>UBRU01000022.1:11515-12058 GCA_900468015.1 Hyphomicrobiales bacterium | reverse complement strand
GAGCCACACCCACAAGCGTACCGAACACGCCACCCTGCCTCACCTCTACCCCAACAAATCCCGAATCCGCGCCTCTTCATCCACCGTCAACTTCTCCCCCTCCGACACCGCCAGTCGCCGCCGCGCAAACACGAAAATCGCTGTCACCCCAATCAAAATCAGTGCAATCGGCGCACCCCAAAGCGCAATCGTCCGCGCACTGAAACGCGGCTTCAGCAAAACAAACTCGCCATAGCGAGACACGACATAATCGATCACCGCCTCATCGCTATCCCCCTGCGTCAACCGCTCGCGCACCAAGACGCGTAGATCCCGCGCCAATTCGGCATTGCTGTCATCGATGGACTGGTTCTGGCACACCATGCATCGTAGTTGAACGGTCAACGCCCGCGCACGGGCTTCCAGTGCCGGGTCGGCGAGGACTTCGTCCGGGTTGAAGGCGAAGGCGGGGAGCGCGGTGAGGAGAAGGGTGAAGAAAAGGACGATGGTTCTGAGGTGGGGGAAAAGGCCCCCTCTGGCCTGTCGGCCATCTCCCCCACAAGG
>UBRU01000022.1:1723-11450 GCA_900468015.1 Hyphomicrobiales bacterium | reverse complement strand
GTTAAGCCCCTCCCCCTTGTAGGGAGGGGTTGGGGAGGGGTTCTTGCCCATCATTCCGCAGGCTCCGGCACTGGTCTAGCCTTCACGGCCTTCGCCTTGCGTGTCGGCGCACCCACGCGCAATCGGCGGTCAGACAGCGAAACAAACCCACCGATCATCATGAACACGGTGCCACCCCAGATGCACAGAATGAACGGTTTCCACCAGATGCGAACCACCATGCCGCCGTCGCTCATCGGGTCACCGAGCGAGACATAAAGCTGCGAGAGGCCGAAGGTCATGATACCGGCTTCCGTCGTCGGCATGCGCCGCGCCGTGTAGAGCCGCTTGGAGGACCACACATCGGCCACCTCCGCTCCGCCTTTGCGGGCCGTGAAGTGTCCGCGATCCTCGGTGTAGTTGGGGCCGACATGGTGGCGAATGCCGTCGAAGGTCAGGCTGTAACCGCCCGCATCCACCGTCATTCCCTGCTTCATTTCAACGACGGTTTCCGTCTCGAACGTCGTGACGGTGACAATGCCTAGCACGCTGATGCCGAGGCCCATATGCGCCAGCGCCGTGCCGAATGTCGAACGCGGCAACCCTTTCAGGCGGCGAAAGGCGATCCCGAAGGCCAGTTTGCCGAAATTGGCGCGGTACCACAAATCGGCCAGCGCCCCGAAGATCAGCCAGAACCCGGCGACGATGCCGAGAACCGCCAGCACGGGCCCGCCATGTTCCGCGTACCACAGCGCAAGACCCGCAAGTGCCGCTAAGCCCGCCGCCACGTATAGCCGCTGAAACGCGCCCAGCAGATCGCCCCGCTTCCATGCCAGCATCGGCCCGAAGGGCGTCACGATCAGAATGGGGATCATCAGCAGTCCGAACGTCAGGTTGAAGAAGGGCGCCCCGACGGAAATCTTCTCGCCGGTCAGCGTNNTCCAGAACCAGCGGGTACAGCGTGCCGATCAGCACAGTCGCCGTCGAAACCGTCAGGATCAGATTGTTGAGAACAAGCGCACCCTCGCGTGAGATCGGCGCAAACAGCCCGCCCGCTTTCAACATGGGCGCACGCCATGCAAACAGCGAAAATGCGCCGCCGATGAAGATCATCAGAATGCACAGAATGAAAATGCCACGGCTCGGGTCGGTCGCAAAAGCATGCACCGAGGTGAGCACGCCGGAGCGCACGAGGAAGGTGCCCAGCAGCGACAGCGAAAACGTCATGATCGCCAGCAGCACGGTCCAGATTTTCAGAGCCTCGCGCTTTTCCATCACCAGCGCCGAATGCAACAATGCGGTCCCCGCAAGCCACGGCATGAAGGAGGCATTCTCCACCGGGTCCCAGAACCACCAGCCGCCCCAGCCGAGTTCATAGTAGGCCCAGTAGGAGCCCATCGAGATGCCCGCCGTCAGAAACGTCCAGGCAGCCAGTGTCCAAGGCCGCACCCAGCGTGCCCATGCGGCGTCGATCCGCCCTTCGATCAGGGCGGCGATGGCGAAGGAGAAACAGACGGAGAAGCCGACATAGCCGAGGTAAAGCAGCGGCGGATGGATCGCGAGGCCGAAATCCTGAAGGATCGGGTTCAAATCCTGCCCCTCGGCTGGCACCGGCGAAAGCCGCGCAAACGGATTGGAGGTCAAGAGAATGAACAGCAGAAACGCCGTTGTCACCCACGCCTGCACGGCCAGTACATTGGCCCGCAACGTATCGGGCAGATTGCGGCCATAGACGGCCACCATGGCGCTGAACAGCACGAGGATCAGCAGCCACAGCAGCATCGATCCCTCATGGTTGCCCCACACGCCGGTCAGCTTGTAGAGCATCGGCATCAGCGAATGCGAGTTCTCGTAAACGTTCTTCAGCGAGAAATCCGACACTGCATAGGCATGCGTCAGTGCCGCAAAAGCAATTCCCACCAGCAGAAACAACAGAACCGAACCGATGGGCGCAATGTCCATCAGCGCCTTGTCGTTGCGGCGCGCGCCGAACGCGGGCAGCGTGGACACGATCAGCGCCACACCCAGCGCCAGCACCAGAGCATAATGGCCGATTTCGGTGATCATTGCGTCGCTCCGGTTTTCGTCACACCGTTTGGTGCCTGCTGCCACAGGCCCTTGTCCTTCAGCCGATCGGCAACTTCCTTGGGCATGTAGTTTTCGTCATGCTTGGCCAGCACACTATCGGCCACAAAGGCATGTGTCGCGGCATCGAAGGTGCCCTCGGTCACCACGCCCTGCCCTTCACGAAACAGGTCCGGCAAAATTCCGGTGTAGCTCACGGGCACACTCGCCCCGCCATCCGTCACGGCAAAGCTCACCGTGCGCCCCTCGCCGCGTTTGACTGACCCTTCGGCCACCAGACCACCAAGACGGATGCGCGTGCCGGGTGCGACTGCGGTCTTTTCCAGATCACCCGGCATGTAGAAGTAGGCAATGGATTGCCCGAAGGCGAACATCACCAGAAACGCCGCGATCATAATGAAGCTGACGCCACCGCCGATGATCGCCAGTCTTTTCTGCTTGCGGGTCATTGCGTCACTCCCTGCGCATTCACGCCCAGCTGCTGCGCCAGCGCCAGCAATTGCTTGCCCTGCTCACCGGCGGCCGGAAAGGCTTTCAGGCCATCGGCCAAGGCCTGACGCGCCTTCTCGTCATTCTTCAACATCGCGTAGGATCGCACCAGCCGCATCCAACCCTCGAAATTATCAGGATTTTCCTTCAGCCGCGCGTCCAGGCTTTCCACCATGCCAGCCACCATCGCCTGTCGGTCTTCGCTCGACATGTCGCTGGCCGCAGCCACATCCTCGGCGCTCGGTCCACCCGGCGCCTGTGGCCTCGGCGCTGCTGCTATATCGGCACCACCGGTGTTTTGCAGATGCGCCTGCACCAACGGTATCCAAGGCGCGCCCTCGGGCGAGTCCTTCAGCAGCGCGGCAAAGGCATTGCGCGCCTCATCCGTCTTGCCCGCCTGCTCCAGCGAAAGCGCCAGATAAAAGCGCACGCGCGGATTGCCGGGGCTCATCTTCTCCGCATCTTCCAGCGCCGATCGCGCATCTTCGACGACGACACCATCATTGGTGGCAATCAGCGTTTCGGCAAGTCCGGTCAGCCGCGGCGCGTTTTCGCCCTGAAGGCGGATGGCATTGCGATACGCCATCTCCGCATCACCCAGACGCATGGTCTTGAAGTAGATCGGGGCCAGCACGTCCCATCCGGCGCCATCATCAGGGTTCTGTGCAAGATGCCGCTCGGCCTTGGCAATCATCAGGTTCATATCGTTGCCGGGCTTTTCCAGCCGCGCGGCAAGCGGCATGTCCGGCGTATTCGGACTGCCCATATATAAGTAAAGACAGAGCCCCATCAGCGGCAAAAGCACGGTCACAATGCTTGCGAGAGCATTGTGCTTGCGGGGCGACATCGCTGACGCCTCGCCCGTCTTGTCGGATGCAGCCGCCAGAAGCCGCCGACCGATTTCGGCGCGCGCATACTCGGCTTCGGTCTCGCCGATCAGCCCGCTTGCGCGCTCGCGCTGCAATTCGGCCAGCTGGTCGCGGTAGACCGCCACCTCGCCCTCACGGGCAGTGTCGGCTATGCCTTTGCTGCGCATCAGCGGATAGGTCAAAACGAGGGCCACGGCCGCCGTCAACAGGGCGATGATAATCCAGAACATGCCGTTTCAATTACTCGAATGCGCACCGCTTTGGAATAAGCCGCTGCGGGATGACGTGAATTTGAGGCCCTATGCCGCAGGCGGTCGCACAANNCCTGCGGCAGATGACCCAACCGGTCCAAGTTCTGAACGACAAGCCTTGCGCTTGCCTTGACATGTGTCA
This sequence comes from Hyphomicrobiales bacterium, assembly GCA_900468015.1. Lineage (GTDB taxonomy): Bacteria > Pseudomonadota > Alphaproteobacteria > Rhizobiales > Rhizobiaceae > Agrobacterium. The sequence goes on along the minus strand of UBRU01000022.1, from coordinate 7,635 downwards.
AGCGACCATCAGGTCAGCGGCGTCCACGTGCCGTCCGCGTTACGACAGGCTGCACCGCGCACCTTGGCCTGCTTGCCATCGATCGTCAGATTGTGTGCGTATTGGCGGCAATTCTGGTTGCCCACCTGGTAGGGCGCGTTGGCAATCACTTCGCCGCGCGTATCGCCGCTTCCCCAGGTCACAGCCTGTCCACCGGGAGCGGTTTCCAGCGCCTGATATTCGGCTTCCAGCGCCTTGTTGAAATCACCACGACCCATCTGCAAGCCGCTGCGGCCAACGATTCCGCCCTGAAGCGCAGAGATATACGGCGTCGATGGCGACGCGCTGCGTCCCAGCAGTCCGCCGCCGGTGGAACGTGTATCGGATGTCGTGCAGGAGCTGAGTGCCATCAGGCAGATGACCGGCAGAACGGCAGGGCGCATCAGGTTGGAATTCTTCCCGGCAAGTCCGGCTTTGCCCATCATGTCAAACAAGAATACACTCCCTATCAACGCGCCATCCTGGCACGGTCTGCTCCCGCCATCTCTTGCCAGTTTTTGGCCGTCATGCAAGCTCTTTCGAAAGTCCGGGTAGAAGCAATTCTGCTTTTAAGCCCCCAAGCGAACTGCGCGACAGGGCAAAGGTACCGTGGTACTCAGAAACCACCTCGCTGACGATGGAAAGACCAAGCCCGGTGCCCGGTCGGCTCTCGTCCAGACGCCTGCCGCGCTTCATCGCTTCGGTGATCTGCTCGGGCTCCAGACCCGGCCCATCGTCCTCCACCAGCAGCGTCACCCAGGAACGGCGTGTCACATCCGGGTCGGACGATGGATGAACGCCGGGCATCACGCTCACGACCACCTTCGTATCCGCAAAACGCGCTGCGTTTTCCAGCAGGTTGCCAACAGCCTCCTCCAGATCCTGCTGCTCCATGGCCAGCACGACTGCCGGTTGCTGCATATCCAGCTCGAACGTTTTCTCGGGGTTCAAACGCCGCATCACACGCACCAGCCGCTCAAGCGCGGGTTCGGCCTCCGCGCGCGCCAGAATGGAGCCGCGCTGGGCGGCGATGCGCGCGCGCGACAGGTAGGATTGCACCTGCGCCTGCATCGCCTCCACTTGGCCGCGCACGAGATCGCCATGATGGCTGTCCAATGTGCGCGCCTCGTTCAACAACACGGCGATCGGTGTTTTCAGCGAATGCGCCAGATTGCCCACCTGCATGCGCGCCCGTTCCACAAGCCTCCGGTTGCTTTCGATCAGCGCATTGATCTCCGTCGCCAAGGGCTGGATTTCCCTTGGAAATTCGCCCTCGAGTCGCTCGGCATCGCCGCCGCGTATTTTGCCCAGCGCCACACGCGCATGGTCCAGCGGTCGCAGACTGTAGAGAATGGCAAGACCATTGACGACCAGACTGCCAACGCCGAAGACAGCCAGTGCCAGATAAAGACTGTTGGAAAAATCGCGCACATCGTCTTCAACGACATTCAGATTGCCGGTCACGCGAAACCGCGCCGCCCTGCCTTCGCCATCCAGCACAACCTCTGTTTCCGCCACCTGCACGCGGTTCTGCGCGCTATCCGTCACCACGTAATAACGCTCGTAGCGATTGTCGAAGGGCACGTCCAGAATGCCGGGAACCGGCAGCGTCGAAACACCCAGAGACGATGACACCAGAGGCGCAGTCTGGAAATTGCCCAGCGGCTCCACCACCCAGTACCAACCGGTATCGGGCTGCGAAAACCGCAGGTCTCCCAGCTGCGGACTTCCCGCCAGCGTATTTTCGTTGGAAACGGTGATGGAATTGATGACGTTGTAAAGTTGTGCACGCAGCAGATCGGTAAAACTGCGCTCCACGCCCTGTCTGTAGAGCGTGGAAATCACCACCGCGATCACCACCAGCGCCAGCATCGACCATGCCGATGCCAGCAACAGAACGCGGGCGGTGAGTGAGTTACTTCGCATCTGCGGGTGCTTGCATCCGGTAGCCAAGACCACGGATGGTCTCGATCAGATCGACACCGAGCTTCTTGCGCAAACGACCGACGAACACCTCGATCGTGTTGGAATCACGGTCGAAATCCTGATCGTACATATGCTCGACCAGCTCGGTACGCGAAACGACTTCACCCATATGGTGCATGAGGTAGGACAGCAGCCGGAACTCGTGCGAGGTCAGCTTCAGCGTCGTGCCGTTGACTGTCGCCTTGGAAGACTTGGTATCGAGCCTGACAGGGCCACAGACGATTTCCGAAGACGCATGGCCCGCCGCACGGCGGATCAGTGCGCGCACACGCGCCAGCACTTCTTCCACATGAAACGGCTTGGTCACATAGTCGTCGGCGCCGGCATCGATTCCCGCCACCTTGTCGCTCCAGCGGTCGCGCGCGGTAAGAATTAGGACTGGCATGGTCTTGCCGCTGGCACGCCATTTCTCGACCACTGTAATGCCATCCAGTTGCGGCAGGCCGATATCGAGAACAATGGCGTCATAGGGTTCGGTATCACCCAGATAATGCCCCTCTTCGCCATCGAAAGCCTGATCGACGACGTAGCCAGCCTCTTTCAACGCGTCGGTCAGTTGGCGATTGAGGTTGGTATCGTCCTCGACCACAAGAATGCGCATCATCAGCCCTTTCATTCCATCCGGCCTGCAGACCGGCAATCCAAATCACATCTATAACAGATTAAAGCAGATTTCGATGGGGCTTGACCTACATCGGCACGCGCATCGTTACCTTGCGCGGGCGCTCGCCATTGCCCTGAACCAGCACGGTCACGACGCAGTTCTGGCCGTCATTGGAGGGATAGACCGAAAGCAACTGCCCACCGGTCTCACGCACCACTCGGGATACGGCAGACGAGCAATCGCTTGCAACCTGCTGCACACGCGCCGGGGCTGACGAACCCTGCCCATCTGCCTGCGGCGCAGGAAAGCCGGAGAGACCGGCTGCAAGCGTCGCGATGATGAGAGGTGATGCCATTGCAAAAACTTCCAAGGAAAAATCGGATGCACGTCGAAACGAATTCTTGCCCGAATATGTATCGCAAAGCGTCTGAATGGCAAATGAATGTGGGATGTCGCGGATTTGAGGGTGTGGTGAAGTGTCGAGGGTGTGGCTTACCCCCCNNGGCAGAGGGGGGCTAGCCACGCCCACCGCCCTATCTGAAGCCACCGCCACTACCGAATAACACGCGTCGCCGACAACCGCCCATACAGCGCAATCAACCCGCCCACGCCATCAGCCACCGTCATCAGCCCCTCAACAAGCTCGCCTTCAACCCCCCTCGGCAGGTTCAAACCCACCACCTGCAACAGCGGTGCCATAACGACAACCAGTGCGCCCCAGACGGTTTTCGACTGATACCAGGCTTTCATATCGTCCATGTTCTACCCTTTCTTGGTTGACGTCATTGTGAAGTTCAAAGATCCAAGATCGCGCTCGCCGCGATCCCCAGCGGCACCGCCCGCCCAAGCTGGCGAACCCGGACCGAAAGCGTCACCTGCGCCGCGCCGAAATCGGAAATCTCGTCGTTGGCGGCATAAAGACAGGCGGCCTCAGCCACCTCCATCGTCCGGCGCACCGCCTCCCCCGCCAGAATGTCCACGCGGTAGCGCTCGGCCACCTCGTCCAGCGGAATATCGGCTGCGTCCCAGCCATCGGCATCCACACGCCCGCGCCGCACCCATGTCAGGCGCACACCGTCCGCCTGTCGCACCGCGCGCAGATGCACCGGTGCCAGCGGCGTCTCGGCACGCGCTCCCCCTGCAAAGGCAAAGGGGCCGATGCTGGAAATCTGCTTACCCGCCGCCTCGATGATCCAGTTCAGTTGCAGGCCGCGCTCTTCGCTGCGCAGCCCCATCGCCACCACACCCGCATCGAGAATCACCACGTCGCTTTCCAAAACCGCACCCGCCGCCATCGCATCCTCGGTCCCGGCCAGCCCGCGCAGCAGCCGTGAAAGGCGCCATGCGCCGCTTGCCACCTCTTGCGCGGTGCCGAACGCCGCCACCTCCCACGCACCGTTGGCACAGCGAATGGCGATGCGGTTGGCACCGTTCAGCACCGCAAGGTCGCTGGCAGAGGCCAGATCGCCATAGGGCAAAGTGATGTCTATCGTCCCCGCCGGGTTAAAACGCCCCGCCAACCCCTGCGGCAGGGCGCTCGTCAGCGCGCCGATCTTCGCTGGCTGATCCAGCACCGCGCGTGCCTCATAGCCTTCCGTCCCGGCTGAAACGGAAAGTGCCATTCGCCGCCATGGACGGGCATAGGCGGCTACGCGGGCAAAGCCCGCCGCCTCGCCCGTTTCGAAACGCGGNNAGATCCATCAGCACGATATCGGGGTCGAAACCATCGGACGCACCCCCACTGCCATTGCGCGACGGCTCCGTTTCACCAGATGCGGCAGCAGCAGCGGGTGAAAACTCCCGGGCCTCGATCCGCCTGACATCGCCATCCTCGATTCGGTTCACAAGAAACCGCCCGCTCGGGCCGCCAGCCAGTTGCACGCAGTCGCCGGGGTCGAGCGCGATCTCCTGTGGCGAGATCGAAAACCGCACTGTGCGGCGCGCCAGCCGGTTGTCGCGCAGCAGCGCCTCCACGGCATTCTGAGCCGTTTCCTGCGCCAGCACCGCACCCAGATCGTACCGCAGCACCCGGTTTCCGGCATTCTCGATACGGCGCGAGCGCACGCTTGCCTGCTCGTAGTCCAGCGCCGGGTTGAAGGCCGTCAGCACAGCTTCAGCGGCAAAATCGCTGTCGTGCCCGCGTGCCTCGGACCACAGCGCAGCGTCCTCGATATCCGCATAGGCGGAAATGACCCTCGTGCGCGTCGCAGCCTTGCCGCGAGACACGAACCGCAGCACCGCCCCGTCCTCGATCACATCCACCTGAAACGCGTCCAGCAACGGCTCCAGCAGATTGCGCGCCGCCGTTACGTCGCCCTGCACATAGCCGCCGACATCGCCGGTCACGGCGGCCACGTCATAGTCGACAAAGCCGTGTTCAGTCAGAACCGCAGAGATGAGGTCGGCCAATGTCGTTGCACCCAGCCTGCCGTTCAGCCAGTGGCCGGTGCGCCAGTTCGCGCCGTCGCTCCAGCTTGCCGTATCCTGCGGAAAGGCCGGATAGGGCCGCGCATCCCAGGTCCACACAAAAATCCTGTCGGGATCGACCATACCGGTAGGCGCGGTGGCACCCGCCCAATGGTCGTGATGCGCCTCCAGAAAACGCCGCTGCTGGCTGTCGGCACGGTTGCGGGTGGAAAAATGCGGGAAAGCGCTTTCGGAGGACTTCGGGTCGATAAAGGTGTTGGGCCGGTTCGCCCCCTTGTCGATGGCCGGGCAACCCAGCTCCGTAAACCAGAATGGCTTCATGCCCGGCATCCAGGCTGTCGGGGCAGACCGTTCCACACCACCCACCCGGTCATAATGCCGGTTCTGCCACCAGCCAGCCAAATCCTTGTACCGATAAAGCCAGTGCTTGCCCTTCAGACCGTCGGAAATGGCACTTCGCTGTCGCGCCGCGCGGTCGGCATCGCTGGCATAGAACCAGTCGAACCCCTCGCCCGCCGTCACGTTGCGCGCAAAACCCACCGCATCGTCGGCACCCACGAAACCATCCGGGTTGCCGCCCTCCACATCCTCGTCACGCCAGTCGGAAACCGGCATGTAGTTGTCGATCCCGACAGCATCGATGGCGGGGCTCGCCCACAGCGGATCGAGGTTGAAGAACACGTCGCCCGAACCATCCGCAGGGTGATAGCCGAAATACTCGCTCCAGTCGGCAGCATAGGTCAGCTTCGTCGCAGCACCCAGCACCCCGCGCACATCGCCCGCCAGCCGCACCAGTTCCTCGACGAAGGGAAATGCCCCGGCCTGATCGCGCACCCGCGTCAACCCGCGCAGTTCGGAACCGATCAAAAACGCATCC
>UBRU01000022.1:487-1711 GCA_900468015.1 Hyphomicrobiales bacterium | reverse complement strand
CCCCGCCCGCCTGTTTCGCCAGCGCTGCATAATGCAGCACCATGCGCCGGTAACCATCGGTGCGGTTGCTGAAGGCAGTCACTTGGCCCCGCGCCGCTGCCGTCCAGTCGACGCTCCCCGCCCGTCCCGCCGCCGGGTGGCAGGTAATGTTGCCGCGCCAGCCATAGGCGTCCTGCTCGCTTTTGCCATAGGGGTCGGCCAAGCCGTTGCCCGCTGGCACATCCATCATCACGAACGGATAGAGACACACTTTCAAACCGCGCGCCTTCAGGTCGGCAATGGCCTGCAACACGCTCCCATCGCTGGGTGTGCCGCCATAGGCCGGGCCGCCGTCACGACGGCTTACCAGCCGCGCCTGCCCGCGCCCCATGCCCGCCACGGACCACGTGGCGCTTTCGCGGTCGCGATAGGCAACCTCCACCCCCGGCAGTACACGGCATTCGCCCGCCCGCATGTCGGTGCCAAACCACGTCACCACCAGCGCAACGCTTGTCAGATTGGGGCACAGCGCCTGCAATTCGTCTATGGAGGCCTGCCAGTCGGTCGCCGCCACCAGCGTGTTGCGGTTCAGAATGCGGCTTTCGCCAGCACCCGTACGCTCGGAAACGGCAGTCGTCGCATAGCCATATTCCGTTGCACCGGGAATGACGGTCACCGCCCGCATCTGGCGTTCCAGCTTGCCGATGGGCCTGATCACCTCGAATTGGAGCAGCGGAATACGGTTGCCAAAACTATCCAGCGGCAGTCGCTCGAACACCATATAGCTCAAACCGCGATAGGCAGGCGCATTGCCCGCACCCTGCTTGGCCTCGATCAGCGGGTCGGGCAACTGGTCGTCATTGCCGGGATAGAACCGTGTTTCGATGCCGGTCAGATCCAGCTCCTGCCCATCGGCCCACNNCCCGCCGCACCATGGCCACCTCGCCTTCGCACAGGCCGATGGCGATGTTGGCGAAATAGGTGAAGGTCTCCACAGTCGTCGTGCTGCCGCTGTTGCTGCCCTTGCCGCCCTGCCGCTCCCGCGTCACGCTTTCCTCAAACCGCGTCGCCCAGATCAACGTGCCGCCAATGCGCACCGTGCCATAGGCCCGTGATATGGCAGCCCCCTCCTCGGCACCGGGAATGCGCGCCGTCGAAAGCCGCGCACCCGTGACCGTTCTGGAACTCGACAGCAGCGCGCTATCGATCGCGCTCCCCGCCAACGCCCCCGCCGCCCTGCCGATG
>UBRU01000022.1:0-463 GCA_900468015.1 Hyphomicrobiales bacterium | reverse complement strand
TGCCGATGATGGCCCCAACCGGCCCGAAAAGACTGCCAACAGCAGCACCAGCCGCCTGTAGAACAAGGGTCGCCATAGCTCTCTCTTCTTAGGTTTATCGGGACTTTATGGATGAACACAGTGGGCGCACCTTGCCGCCTTCGCCCCGCCGGGGAGGAGGTCGCGGCGCGTGATGAGAGGGCTAGCTATCCGTCCCCATCGACGCCCGCCCCTCATCAGACCTCACCCCTTCGGGAAACCGAAAAACACCCACAACGCGCTTACGCCAAGAGGGCACCAGCGCAGACCGCAGCACCGCTGCCGCCTCATAGGCATGAATGAAGTGATGGGGCCCGGCCAGAATGCCCACATGCTTGGCCGCGAATTCCGGCCGCCAGCGAAACAGCAGCATGTCGCCCGGCCGCGCATCCGCCATACTGGCAACCGGCTGAAAATGCCGTTGCGCCGCCGCCATCAGCCGGTC
>UBRU01000027.1:0-7012 GCA_900468015.1 Hyphomicrobiales bacterium | reverse complement strand
CCCAGCGACCCATCCGCCCCGCGCTTCAGCGGCAAAATCGCCTCACTGCCCGCCTCGCCCATCAACCCCATATCGCCACCCATGGGAAAAAACGTCGGGCTCGAAACCACCCCGCCCTCCGCAAACGGCGTCACCCGCCCCGGCACGCCGCCATTGGCAAAAGCAAACAACGACCCCGCCCCGGATGTGAGGCTACTCACCGCCGAAGACAGCATATTCTCCAGCGGCTTCAACCCAGCAGACAGCGCAATATTGGAAAGCCGCGTCCCCAGCCCCTGCAACACGCCATCCAGCCCCTTGCCGCCCGTCGTCGCTGCCTGAAGCGCAGAGGTCAGCGCCGACCCAAACCGCTGAGACCGCCGCTCCAGATCCTCCATCACATCAGCCAAAGCCTGCGCCTCATCACGCTGGCCAGCAAAACTCGTCTCATCCGCCATCGGCCTTGCCTTTCTGATTCAATTTGGGAAGCTACGGGATTGGAATTATACAGCAATTGCTAGACGACTTGAAAAACCCAAGAAGTTAGGTTATTTATGAAATGGTCAGTGTTCTTCGCCAGCATGGAATGCGTTTCGTCATCTACACGGCGGATCACGAACCGCCTCACGCCCATGTCTACGGCGAAGGAGAAAGCCGCATCGACATCATCAACCTCAGTATTATCACGCAGGGAGGCATGTCAGATCGGGATGTGCGCCGAGCGGTAGACGTAATCGAAGAACACCGGCAACTGTTTCTCGATACCTGGAGAAAATATCATGGTTGAGATCAGCGATCAGGAACTTGCCCAGGCAAAAAAGCGCTGGGCTGAAGAACGCGCCGAGCATCCGATCCCCAATGCGGTCCGCTTCGATGGCCCATCGGAACGGATCATTGTGGATTTCACCAATGGTGCATCTTTCATGTTTCCGGCCCGCGCGGTGGAAGGGCTGGAACTGGCGACAGCAGCACAACTCGCCGAAGTCGAATTGCTGGGCGAAACCGGCCTCCACTGGGAAAGCCTTGACGTTGATTATACCGTCACCGGCCTGATGAGCGGCATCTTCGGCAGCAAGACCTTTATGGAGGCGCAAAGCCGGGGCGGGAAAAGCAGGTCCCCCGCCAAAGCCGCCGCCAGTCGCGCCAATGGCGCAAAGGGTGGCCGTCCGAAGAAAACGGCAAAGCCCTGATCACCCATCCGGAAAAGCCCGCATCAACCCCTCCAGCCCACCCCGATCCAACCCATCACCTTTGCGCCGCATCCCACCCGTCATGGCAAAAAACTCCACGGGCGTCAGCGCCCAGAAAACAGTCGGAGAAAGCCGCAGCAAGCTCAGTCCCGCATGTATCACCTGCCCCCAAGGAAAGGGCTTGGCATCCTGCGCGTGGTCTGCGCCCACTGCGGCACTCAAGGGGAAGCCGTGGCTTGCCCCTGCTCGCCGGTTCCGGCAAAGGTTGCGGTCAGGAGGTCTCCCACGATCGTTGCGTAACCGGCAATTCCACCTTCGATGCTCATCGTGCCCACCTCGTCATCGGAAAACACGTTGCCAGCGCCGCGAAGCCCGGCACCGATGACGCGGATCATATCGGCGGCCTTCATTCGCCCGCTGGCAAAGCGGCTCGCCAAACCCGTCAGGTCATCGGCAGCAAAGGCGGTTTCCAGTTCGGCGAGTGCGCCCAGCGTTAGGCATAGAATGCGCCGCTCGCCATCCAGCACTGCCTCCACTTCGCCGCGCCTTCGGTTCGCCCGCCTGAAATTCGCGGCCCCCATCACAAAGCTCCGAAGCTGATGGCACCCGCCGATTCCAGCGCGATTTCGAACTGCACTTCGCCATCATGCCGCCCGGAATATTCCAGCGCGGTAATCTGGAACGGTCCCGCAACCGTGCCGAAATCCGGGATCACGATCTGCCAGCCGGGAATGGCCCCGGCAAAGAACTGCCCGCGCACCAGCGCGTCGCTTTGCTGGTCCTTGAAGATGCCCGATGCTGTCAGCCCCGCCCGCTGGATACCAGCCCCCGCCAGCAATTCCCGCCAGCGCCCGGCACTTTCCGCATCCGTCACATCAACGCTTTCGGCATTGAACGCCAACCGCTTCGTGCGCAGCCCGGCAACGGTCACGAACGCCCCGCCATTATCGATCTTCAGCAGCAGGTCTTTCCCCTTCTGCGCCACCATGGTTTTTCCTTTCGAATGGTTTTGACGACACGCGACAGCGCGGCAACCCAGACTTAACGCGATGCGCGGTTACTTGTACTTCGCGCTATCCGGTGCCATATTTCGCTTGATGAGAGGATTGCTTCAAATGTCTGATAATGAAGCCACAAAATTACTACCGTTACTGAATGCCCTCTTCGAGGGCCGACGCCGCACGCTTGGTATGGTCGAAGCGGCGATCGAAAATTTTTCATCGGTCGAAACGGAAATCACCAAACTCAATCGCAAGATGAACGGCCTGCAAGATTCGAACATGCGCCAGTTCGGGACTCTACAAGAGCTAGCCGTTCGCCAGCACGGTGAAACAACGGGGCGTCTTGATGCCGTTTCAGTTCGCATTGAAGATATGGAGCGGCAGCTTGACGAGCGTGCACGGGACGTCAAACGCACTCAAATTGATCTCACCGGTCAGTATAATGATATCCTGACGGCCCTCCAGAATGCTTCGCAAGCACTACGGATTTCCGAAGAGACCAGCATTCGACTGCATGATCTTGAAAATCGTATGTCACCTCCGTCCTGAGCCCTACTCCGTCACCGCCCGAAACCGTATTTCCGTCAAAAACTGCTTCGTCTTCGCCTGCCGCACAGACCGGCTGTTGCGATAAAACAAGCTCACCAGCGCAATGCCGCCGCCCAGCACCAGTGGCGCGTCGTCGAGCAGGGCCAGAATGCGCACGGCAATGTCCTGCGCCAGCTTTCGCCCGCCCTCCTCGCTCCACACTTCGATGGTCAGAAAATGCTCTTCGCCGCGCTCCGACGCGGTGGAATAATCGCGGCTGTCGATTTCGCCATAGGCCACGCAGGGCAAAACCGGCCTCGGCAGCAGCCGGTCGATAATGCCGCCGCGCCCCACCATACCCACCAGTTCGGCATCGCGGACAAGCCGGGCATGAACCGCCTGCAACAGCGCATTGGCTGCCCTCATCGGCTTTCCTCCTCGCAGCGGCAGACAATGAAGCGACCCGTTTCATCCGGGTCGATGACCGATTTCACCGCAAACACACGCGCGCCCTTACGCAACCGCATGCCCGCCACAATATCGCTGCGAAACCCAGCCCAGATGCGATGCGTGATCGCCACGCCATCGGCAGAGGCCCGCTCGTAAGCCCCTTGCGAAACCGGCTCTATGGCCGCCCAGAGAGAGCGCAGCGGACGCCAGCCCGCCGTCACACCGCCCTGTCCGTCGGAAAGGTCTTCCGGTGCCTCAAGCTCCAGCCGCGCCGTCAACTGTCCGGGGTCGAGAAAGGTCAGGTTCATCGCTCACAACCCCACACGGCGAAACGGCGCAATCAGCCGCTCGTAACCCGCAGGCACACCCGCGGGCTGGTCGGCAGGCGAAACCGCGCCGCGAAACGCAAACATATGCGCGATGTGGATCAGCATCGCCCGCTTCAGCGTATCGGGCACCTCCGCACCGCTTTCGCCAAAGCCTGCGGTAAAATCGATCTCGATGCCGTTCAGCGGCTGCCCCGGCGCAGGCGGCTGGCGCAGCCACAGCCGCGCCGGTCGCGCCTGCCCGTCCAGCAGCCTGTCGATCCCGGTGACATCTTCAGGGTCACCGGCATCATCGAAAACCAGAATCGTTTCGATGGCTTGCACCGGTCCCTTGGCAATCTGAATCACGCCGTTATCAGGCCACGCGTCCAGATACAGCCGAAAGCTCTGGCGCATCAGGCACAAGCCCGTCTGGCGTTCCAGATGCTCGCGTGCGGTGGTGATCAGCGATGCCAGCAGCGCATCCTCATCCGCGCCATCCAGCCGCAAATGCGCCTTCACATCGGCAAGCGTCAACGCCTCCGCCAGCGGCGGGGTCAGTGTGGCATAGGTCATGGTGTCTCCGGGGATTGGGGTGTTGCAGCAGCAACTCTTGTCTGTCCTCGCCCGTGGCACACCCCCTCTGTCCTGCCGGACATCTCCTCCACAGGTGGGGAGATCGACCTGTTGATACCTCTCGCCCATCTCATGGGTTGCGGATAGAGTGGGGATCACGCGTCTAGCCGATCTCCCTCCTTGTGGGGGAGATGTCCGGCAGGACAGAGGGGGGTGTGCCACAAGCGATGACGCTTCTGTTCGTCTTCCGTCATGCCGGAAACCTCCGGCATGACGACATCAAGATGAAGAATCGAGTTCTCAACTCGCCGCAAACTTCACCAGCTTCACCGCCTCAAAATTCTGCACCCCACCCCCAACACGCTTGGTCGTGTAAAACAGAACATAAGGCTTGGCCGAATACGGATCACGCAAAATACGAATACCCGTGCGGTCCACCACCAGATACCCGGCGCGGAAATCACCAAACGCAATCGCGGTGCTGCCCGCAGCCACATCCGGCATGTCCTCAGCCTCCGCCACCGGAAAGCCCATCAACAGCGCCGCCTGGCCAGCAGACGCTGGCGGTTGCCAGAGATAATTGCCGGTGTTGTCCTTCGCCCGGCGCAAGGTGGACTGCGTCTTGCGGTTCATCAGGAAGTTGCCATTCTGGCGATGCCCGGCTTTGAGCGCATAGACTGTGTCGATCAGCACATCCAGCGGCCCGGAAGAGGCAAACGCACCGGCAGCCCCCGTCGCCACGTACCCGATCTTGCCCCACTCCCAGGCCGAATTCGCCACCGTATCATAGGCTAGCAGCCCCTTCGGCTTGTTCACACCATCGCCGGAAATGAAGGCCGTGCCTTCCTGCTCGGCAAAGGCCACATCCACTTCAGATGCAATCCACGCCTCGATATCGACAGCCGCGTCATCCAGCAAACCTTGCGTGGCCGCCGGCATGGCGTAAAGCTCCATGGTCGGGAAGGTCAGCTCGGACAGCTGCGGCGTGTTGGTCTGCGGTCGCGCCGCCGTCTCGGAAACCCAGCCGGTGGCCATGCCGCTCGGCGCAAACGGCTTCTTCAGCACCGCACCGGAAACCTGCCGCACGGTGGAAAGCGCGCGCATCGGCGAAACCACCGCCATGCGTCTGCCAATATCGCTGTCGGTTTCGTTGGGCAGCAGATACCCGCCATCCGCGCCGCTACTCCCAGAAAACGCCTTGGCCTCCAGATCGCGCAACGCGCCCTCGTCACCCCGGCGAATATAGGCCTCGAAAGCCGCCTTATGCTCTTCCGTCTCTGCGTTGGCCGCACCCCTGCGCCCCAGCGCAGGTCGCGCCTTCTTCAGCGAAAGCTCATCCATCGCCTTTTTATTGTCGTCCAGCGCCTTGTCGATGCGGTCGAGCTTTTCGCGGGTCAGCACATCGGAGCCCATCTTGCGCTCGATATCCCCCAACCGCTCGTCATTGGTCTCCCTGAAGGCCTCAAACGCCTCCATAAAATCATCAAACGCCGCCGTCATCGTATCCGGCACGGCCTTGATTTGCGGTGCAACTGTCTGTTCCGTCATGTGGTTTTCCTCTGTTGATTGTTTTTAAGTTGGAAGACGACGCCCGCCTCCTCACCGTCACCCCGGACTTGATCCGGGGCCCAGCAGCATCGCGTCTGCGATGCAAAAGACTCTTCCTCGGCGCAAACCCACTCCTCTTCCCTCATCCCTGTGCTTGTCACAGGGATCCAGTCGACACGCGTCTGCGTGGCGAAAAGGCTCCCTTCAGCCCAAGGACTTGGGCTGGCTGGATTCCTGTGACGAGCACAGGAATGAAGGCCAAACGGCGCACCTCAAAAGCCCCTCACCGCCGAAACACCCCACCCGCCAAACTCTTCGCCGCCAGGCGCATCGTGCGCACCAGTTCCGTCTCCCGGTCACGAAAGAACCTGGCCTGCTTGACGTTGGAAACCCGCGCAGATGGCAGCATGGGAAAGGTCACGACGGAGATTTCCCAGAGGTCCGCCTCCAGAATACGCCGCACACCACCGCGCGCGGCCTTGCCCGCCCGCACGGTCTGGAAACCGATGGAAAGCCCGTCCAGCGCACCCGTCTTCATCAACGAATGCACCTCTTTCGCCCGCGCCACATCCGGCGCCAGCACCCCCTCTACATAAAGCCCCCGCTCATCCTCACGAATGGTCCGCCACGCGCCGATGGGCTGCGCCGGGTCGTGCTGATACAGCATGCGAATGCCGGCGGCGCCGCGTTCCTCCAGCGAGCGCCGAAACGCACCCCGCTCAATCACATCGCGCCCCAGATCCACCTCGCCAAACACGCTGGCATAGCCGGAAAACGAACCGTCGAAAGCGATGCCGCGCAGCTCAAGACTGGCAAATTTGCGCGTAGCAGGCCGCGGCCCGCGATAAACGTGCATGAAATTCTCCTGCGATTTTGAGGAAATGGGCGTTGACGGATCAGGTCAGGGTTTGGGCCGCGCCGCATACCGATCGGCCAAGCGCACCATCACCCCCAGCCCCCACCAAGCACACAGGCTGGCGGCGGCCGAGCCGGTCAGCATCACCTCCTGGCTCGAAAGCCCACCGGAGATACCCAGCCGCTGGACGATCCAAAGCCCCACCGGCCCGCCGAAAATCATACCGCAGGCAAGCCCGGTCAAAAACCGGCTCGCCGCCTCGCGGTGCGTCTGCGGCAGCAGATAGATCAACGAAACCCCGGCTCCCGCCACGGCCCCGGTAAAACGGGCAGCCCAGATGCTACCCTCGTTTGCAAATTCAGACATGAGTAACCATTCCGGGTTAGAGTAGGATGAGTTGCACGGCGGACGCCCTGCACCTGCGATGAGGATGTTTGCGCTTTTCTTGAGTCGTTGGAATCGGTTGAAGGCAGACCTTCACAGATGGGTTCCGGTTGTTGAGAAAGTGGTTCAACGATGGGACGTCGCGAGAGCGGGAGACATTCGATAGCCTCGTACTCGTGGCTCACCCCCCTCTGT
>UBRU01000030.1:0-6711 GCA_900468015.1 Hyphomicrobiales bacterium | reverse complement strand
GCCAGCAGCAGCGTGTGGCGTTGGCACGGGCGCTGATCACCGATCCTGAGGCGCTACTCCTCGATGAGCCGCTCTCGGCACTCGATCCATTTCTCAAAATTCGCATGCGGGCGGAGCTCAAGAAGCTGCAAACATCGCTCGGTATCACCTTCGTCCACGTCACGCACAGCCAGGAAGAGGCGATGGCGCTGGCCGATATCATCGTCATCATGAATGACGGTCGCATCGAGCAGGCAGCAACCCCGCGCGAGGTGTTTGAGCGCCCAGCGACCGGCTTCGTTGCACGCTTCATGGGCAATCACAACGTCATCTCCGGGCGTGTCAGAGAGACTGTGGGCGATACCCTGACGATGGATGTCACAGGTGGCGGATCGTTCATAGCCACAGGCAATGCCCCGGATAGCGGCCCGGTCGATATCGCGATCAGAACGGACCGCGTCCGTGTTGGCGAAACGGATGTGTCTGGTCTTGGCTTCACCGGCATCGTCTCCAACGTCGAATACCACGGCGCCAGCGTGAAGATCGTCGTGGCGGGAGCCGGTTTCGAGGACTTCAACGTGATTTTGAGCGATGTCGCCTTCTTCGAGAACCCCGTCAAGGTCGGGGAGGCCATACCGCTTTCATGGAATGCGGCCGATGCCATCGTGCTCGGACGGATAGAAAAATAACCACAAAAACCAACCAGAGGAGAATTTTCATGACCACTCGATCCAGCATTAAAAAAGGTCTGTCCCGTCGTGGCCTTCTCAAGGCAGGCGCGGCAGCAACCGGTGCCGCCATCGGCTCCGGCCTCATTACCGGCTTCCCGACCATCTGGGCGCAGAACCCGATTACCCTGCGCCAGTTCGGCACCGGCGTATCGAACCTCAATGCCATCGCTGAAAAGTGCAAGGCGGACCTCGGCATCACGCTGGAAATGACGGCAACGGATTCGGATGCCGCCGCACAGCGCGCCGTCACCCAGCCGAACTCCTACGACATCGCCGACATCGAATACTGGATTCTCAAGAAGGTCTATCCGGCAGGCGTGATCCAGCCGATGGAAATCAAGAAGCTGAAATATTACGACAAGATCGTACCGCTGTTCAAAAACGGCAAGCTGACGCCTGACAGCGTCATTGCTCAGGGTACGGCACCGCACACCGTTGGTTTCGTGGAAAAGCCGGGCGACAAGAAATTCGCCAAGGGCGAAACAGACTATTTCACCATGGTCCCGACGATCTACAACGCCGATACGCTCGGCATTCGCCCGGACCTCGTCGGACGTGAGATCACCAGCTGGGCCGATATCATGGACCCCGCGTTCAAGGGCAAGGCATCGATCCTCAACATTCCGTCCATTGGCATCATGGATGCTGCAATGATCATGGAAGCCATGGGCAACGTCAAATATGCCGACAAGGGCAACATGACCAAGGAGGAGATCGACAAGACGATCGACTTCCTGATCAAGGCCAAAAAGGACGGCCAGTTCCGCGCCTTCTGGAAGAGCTTCGACGAGAGCGTCAACCTCATGGCATCCGGCGAAGTCGTCATCCAGTCCATGTGGTCGCCTGCCGTTGCCGCCGTGCGTTCCAAGGGCATCGCCTGCAAATACCAGCCGCTGAAGGAAGGTTACCGTTCATGGGGCGGTGGTCTCGGCCTTGCCAAGCACCTAACCGGCGCAAAGCTGGATGCGGCCTATGAATACATCAACTGGTACACCTCCGGCTGGGTCGGCGCCTACCTCAACCGTCAGGGCTACTACTCCGCAGCCATGGATACGGCCAAGGAACACATGACCGCCGACGAGTGGGGCTACTGGGTCGAGGGCAAAGCCGCGCAGGGCGACATCATCGCGCCCGATGGCAAGATCATGGAAAAGGCCGGTGCGGTACGCGATGGCGGCTCCTTCCAGGAGCGCATGGGCAAGGTCGCCTGCTGGAACTCCGTCATGGACGAAGACCGCTACATGGTCCGCCGCTGGAACGAGTTCATCGCAGCCTGATCACCTCAAGACCACAATGGGATGCGCGGATTTATCTCCGCGCATCCTTTCCCAGTAAAGCGAGGAGACGGGCCATGGTCACAGTGAGACTGATCGGCGTCAGTGACAAGACGGACAGGAAAAGCCGCAGCTTTGCGCTTGCCCCGAAACTCGTCGCCTATCTGCAGGCAGCGCCGCTTGCCCTGATCCTGGGTTTCTTTCTGGCTCTGCCGATCCTGATGATCGCCATCGTCAGCTTCTGGGATTACGACTTTGCCCAGATGTATCCCGGCTTCGTGACCTTTAACTACGGGGAAACGCTGGGATCATGGGTGACATGGCAGACCTATGCCAACACGCTGAAATTTGCGGCCATCGTCTGGGCCATCACGCTGTTTTGCGGCTTCTGGGTTGCTTATTTTCTGGCGTTCCACATTCGCACCACCACCATGCAAATGGTGCTGTTCCTCATCTGCACCGTGCCGTTTCTGACCTCCAACATCATCCGCATGATTTCATGGATACCGGTGCTCGGACGAAACGGTTTGGTGAACAGCGCGCTGGTCAATATGGGCATCGTACCGTCCCCGGTGGAATGGCTGCTCTATTCCGATTTCGCAGTGGTGCTAGCCATGGTGCATCTCTATACGCTGTTCATGGTCACGCCGATTTTCAACACGCTGATGCGTATCGATAAATCGCTGGTAGAGGCCGCACGGGACGCGGGCGCGAGCAGCTGGCAGATCCTCTGGAACGTCATCATTCCGCTCGCCAAACCCGGCATCGCCATCGGCACCATCTTCGTCGTCACCCTTGTCATGGCCGACTTCTCGACGGTTCAGGTCATGTCTGGCGGGCAAAGCGCGTCGGTCGCGCTGATGATGAAGAACCAGATGTCGTTGCTGCAATATCCCGCTGCCGCTGCCAATGCCGTGATCCTGCTGGCACTCGTGCTGCTGATGGTCGCTGGCATATTACGCGTCGTCGATATCAGGAAGGAGCTTTGACATGCACTCGGAAAAACGCGGTCGCGAGTTCTATATTCTGGCGTTCTTCTTTGCGCTGTTCGTGCTGTTTCTTTACGGCCCGCTCTCGGCCATTCTCATCCTCGCCTTTCAGGGGCCGAATGGCGGCCTGACCTTTCCGCTGAACGGCGTGTCACTGCACTGGTTCGGCAATTTGTTTGAGCAGCAGGCGGTCGGAGATTTCGGCGGTTCGTTCCGCCGCTCTTTTGCTCTGGGCATCATGGTTATGCTCTCGACCGTGCTGGTCTCTCTTCTGGCCGGTTTGGCGTTTCGCCGCAAATTCGTTGGCGCGACACCGCTATTTTATCTCTCCGTCGCAAGCCTTGTGGTGCCATCGATCATAATTTCGCTAGGCATCGGCGTTCTGTTTCAGCAGCTCGGTCTGGAGCCCTCATGGTACTCCTCCGCCTTCGGGGCACATCTGACATGGACCCTGCCCTTCGGCGTGCTGATCATGCTTGCCGTCTTCAACCGCTTTTCGCCATCCTATGAAGAGGCCGCGCGTGATCTGGGTGCCACGTCATGGCAGACATTTCGTGAGGTCGTCCTGCCGATGATAGCGCCCAGCCTGATCGGCATCGGCCTGTTCGGCTTTACGCTGTCCTATGACGAGTTTGCCCGCACGCTGATGACGGCTGGCACCTACAATACGCTGCCACTGGAAATCTACGGCATGACGACCAATGTCACCACGCCGGTTCTCTACGCGCTGGGTGCGGTCACCACATTCTTCTCGCTGCTGGTCATTGCGGCGACCCTCGGTCTCATCGTGTATCTGAACAGACGCCAGTTGAAAGCCTGAACAAGCCATCATGCGCATTCTCATCGTCAATCCCAATACCACCGCATCCATGACAGCAACCGTGGCCATGGCAGCAAGAAGCGTTGCGGCCCATGGCACTGACATCATCGCCACCACATCGCAAATGGGCCCGGTTTCCATCGAAGGCTATTACGATGAGGTCTTCGCCGTCCCCGGCCTGCTGGCCGAAATCGCCAAGGGCGAGCGGGAGGGTGCGCAGGCGGCCATCATCGCCTGTTTCGATGATACGGGGCTGGATGCCGCACGGGCGCTTGCGCATATCCCGGTGATCGGCATCTGCGAGGCGGCTGTGGCGACGGCGTCTTTCATCGCGCAGAAATTCACCGTCGTGACCACCATGGAACGGTCCCGTCTGCCGCTGGAGCATCTCGTCCATCGCTACGGGATGGGCCACCGCGCCAAGGTCCGGGCTGCGGATATTCCTGTGCTTTCGCTGGAAGACCCCCATTCTGATGCGCTGGAACGACTGCGGTTCGAAATAGACGCTGCCTTCCGCGACGACAGAGCAGACGCAATCGTGCTGGGCTGTGCCGGTATGGCAGACCTTGCCGCCATGCTCTCCGAAGAATTTGGCGTGCCCGTGGTAGACGGCGTTTCTGCGGCGGTAAAGCATGCTGAAGGGCTGGTGACACTGGGTCTTAAGACGGCAAAGCGCGGCGCCTACGCATCGCCCGTCCACAAACCCTATCTCGGCATGATGGCGCCATTTGCACCTGAAGCGATCACAGCTGACTGACGGGCGCTCTGCCCTTTTCATGCCGTCACGGTGATGCCTTAATTCATTCAGCCCGCATTCAGCCAGCTAGAGCTAATTCTTAACCATCAGATAACAACTGGCAGCCCGCCGCCTTCTGGATGGAAAAAGAAAATGGCTTCCTTCGCAGCAAAAACACTTCTGGCTCTTGCAGTCTCTGCAACCGTCCTTGCCCCTCTCAATTCGGCATCTGCCGACGAGTGGCGCCGCCATGACCGCGACGCGGCGCTTCTGGGTGGCGTCCTTGGCCTTGCGGCTGGTGTGGCGGTTGGTTCAGCACTTTCACAGCCGCGCTACTCGGATGAGCGCGTGTATGACGAGCCTCCGGTGCGGCGGTACCAGACCTATCAGCCGAGCTACACATACAGCGAGCCCGACGATAACTATTACTACCGTCAGGCACCCCGCCCTGTCTATCGTGCGCAGCCTGTCTATCGCGCCCAGCCGGTTTACGACACCCGCCCTGCCTACCAGCCACGCTCGACATATCGCACCATCGAGCCATGGACGAATGCCTGGTACGACTATTGCTCGCAGCGTTACGGCAGCTTCAATTCCCGCACCGGAACCTACATGGGTTACGATGGTCAGAACCACTTCTGCGTGGCAGGCTGATCGCTCAACGGCATCGCCTCCTCATCGCCTGACAGGCGTTGAGGGGGCATTATTCTACGCACCTTTCTGAACATAATCGGTGCGGCTGATGTTGTGGCGTTGAAGCTTGTCGTAGAACGTCTTGCGGGCGATGCCCAACGCGGCAATCGTACCTGAAACATCGCCTTCGTGCTTTTCCAGCACTTCCCGAATGATGTTTTCTTCTTCGCGATCCATTCTTTCCGCCAGCGTGCCGGAGACATCGCGCGGAGCGGCTGGCGCGACAGTCGGTTCTGAAGTCGCTTCCAGCCCCAGCACCACCCTTTCGGCAAAATGTCCAAGCTCTCGGACATTGCCCGGCCAGTCGTGATCGTTCAGGTGGCGCGACACGGTGGAGGTAATCGACAGCACCGGCATGCCGAAGCGGGTGGAGGCCTTCTTGACGAAGTGGGAGAACAACAGCGGAATATCCGCCCGTCGTTCCCGCAACGGCGGAATCGACAAGGTCACGACGTTTAGCCGGTAATAGAGGTCATCGCGAAAATCGCCGCGCTGTTGTGGATCACCGAGGTCCACTTTCGCGGCAGCTACCACGCGAATGTCGACGGGCCGCTCTTCATTCGAGCCGACAGGAGATACTTGTCGCATCTCAAGAACCCGCAGCATTCGCACCTGCACTGCGGGCGGCATGCTTTCAATTTCATCGAGAAACAGCGTTCCGCCGCTGGAATGTTCGATGCGACCAATGCGTTTCTTCTGGGCGCCGGTAAAAGCACCGGCCTCATGGCCGAAGAGTTCGCTTTCGATCACCGTCTCCGGCAGCGCCCCACAATTCAGCGCGACGAAATTGCCCTTGGCGCGGCGTTTGCTCCAATTGTGAAGGGCCGTTGCCACCACTTCCTTGCCGCTGCCGGTCTCGCCAGCCACCAGCACATCGACATCCGTATCGGCAATATGGCGCAGCGTGTTGCGCAGGCGCTCCATCGCCGGTGTCTGGCCAATCAGCGGCAGGTCGTCCTCCGCCTGCACCGCCGCCAGTTTCAGGGCGCGGTTTTCCATGACGAGGCGACGTTTTTCCAACGCCCGGCGCGCGCTTTCCACCATGCGTTCGGCAGGAAATGGTTTGGAAATGAAATCATAGGCACCGTCATGCAGCGCGGCCACCGCCATCGGCACATCGCCGTGGCCGGTGATGAGGATGACCGGCAGATCGGGATCGATCTGGCGCAGTCGTTCGAAAAACTGCAGGCCATCCATGCCGGGCATACGCACATCCGAGATCACGACACCGTCGAAGTCTTTGGACAAAGCCTCCAGCGCCAGTTCCGCCTTCGGAAACGGCGTGACATGGATGCCATGCAGTTCCAACGTCTGGCGCATGGCCTTGCGCAGTTGCGAGTCATCATCGACCAGATAGACCGTTCCGCTCATCGTCATCTCAAGCTCGTTTCAAATAAACAGAAAAACACGTGCCGCCGTCACCCGTTTCAACCCCGATACGGCCACCATAGTCCGAGGCGATATCGCGCGATATGACGAGACCCAGCCC
>UBRU01000021.1:0-113260 GCA_900468015.1 Hyphomicrobiales bacterium | reverse complement strand
GTGGCTCACCCCCCTCTGTCCTGCCGGACATCTCCCCCTCAAGGGGGGAGATCGACTCGTGGATGGCTCTCGCCAATCTTGAACGCTGAGGATGGGTTAGGAGCGCGCGTCTTGCTGATTTCCCCCCTTGAGGGGGAGATGCCTGGCAAGGCAGAGGGGGGTGCCTCGCGGCAATCTCCCTATTGCGATTTGGACGCTGATGTACCAACCTCTCGTCACAACCCAATTCGACGAGCGGTCTATGTCTCACGCCGACGTAAAACCAGACCACCGCGCCCATGCCCGCAACATGCGAAAAGTCATGACGGACGCGGAATTAAAGCTCTGGAACGCGCTTCGTGCCCACAGGCTTGATGGTCTGAGTTTCAGGCGACAGTTGCCCATCCTTGGATATATCGTTGATTTCGCTTGCCCTTCGCATAAGCTGGTGATCGAACTGGACGGAACCCAACATGCGAGCGAAGACGCTATGAATTATGACCGTCACCGCACGGAGAAACTCAAGCAGCACGGCTGGACAGTCATCCGCTTCTGGAACCACGACATCCTGCGCGATATCGATAACGTCTGCCTCCACATCATCAGAACAATTGGGGAGCATCGGCCATGACAACTCACACCGGCGGGTGCCAATGCGGTGCCATCCGTTTTCGAGCCGAGGGAGACCTGACGGACAGTTCCATCTGCCATTGCCGCATGTGCCAGAAAGCGTTCGGAGCCTATTACGCGCCGCTGGTTTCCGTGCGTGGCAAGACCTTCGCATGGACGCGGGGGGAGCCGAAGCGGTTTCGGTCTTCCAGTGTGGTGAGCCGTGGTTTTTGTGGCGATTGTGGCACGCCGCTGACCTATGAGGCGCCTGACGGTATGGCAGTTGCCGCCGGGGCGTTCGATGACCCCTCGGCATTTCCGCCGTCGATCCAGTGGGGCATCGAAAAGAAAGTCGCGTTTGTGGATCGCGTCCACACCCTGCCCGCCGTGCCGACGGAAGATGACCTGACATCCGTGGACTATCTGGCCAACCTCGTGTCTTATCAGCATCCTGATCACGATACCGAAGCATGGCCGAAGGAGAAGGACAGATGAGTGATGCGGGTTATTCCGGCGGTTGCCAATGCGGCGCGGTGCGGTTTCATGCGGGCAAGCTTGGTCGCCCCTCCATCTGCCATTGCCGCATGTGTCAGAAGCATTTCGGCAATTTCTTCGGCGCGCTGGTGACTGCCGATCAGGCGCATCTGACGTGGACGCGCGGGCAGCCCAGCCTCTTCCGCTCCTCGGCTAAAATCCATCGCGCCTTTTGCAACAAATGTGGCACGCCGTTGACCTATCATCATCCCGGCGGCGTGGAGATCGCCATCGGTGCCTTCGATCACCCGCAGGAGATCGAGCCGCAGGTTCAGGTGAACACGCATATGCAGATGCCGTGGATCAAGGCGCTGTTCGACAAGCCACATGCGGAGCAAAGTCTGGATGAAAGCTCCATGGTCTCCTATCAACACCCTGATCACGACACCCACGTCTGGCCGCCGGAAGATAATGTGAACCCATGACAGCAACGGCATACTCCGGCGGTTGCCAGTGTGGTGCCGTGCGCTACAGGATCGATAGCGATATCCGTTATCCGCATGTCTGCCACTGCCGCATGTGCCAGAAGGCCTCGGGCAACTACTTCCTGCCGCTCGGTGCAAGCAGCCGTGATCGCTTCACTTTGACCCGAGGAGAGCCGAACTGGTTCCAATCCTCAGATCACGTTCGACGCGGCTTTTGTGGAGCATGCGGTACGCCGTTACTCTATGATATTCCCGGCATGGATTTCATCAATGTCACTCTTGGTTCGCTGGATGATCCGCAGAGCGTCTCGCCCGAGGCACAGTCGAATCTTTCCAACAAGATGGGCTGGTTTGCTCATCTCGATACCCTGCCTGTAGAGCCGGAAAGAGGCGCAGCGCAGACCGTCAAAAACCGCCAGCATCCAGACGAAGATACCTTGCACTGGCCACCACAGGAAAAGACGACATGAGCGAAGAATTGCGCAGCTTCTACCCGGAAATCGAACCCTTCGAAACCGGCATGCTGGATGTCGGCGATGGCCATGTGATCTATTGGGAGCGGGTCGGCACCAAGGGCGGCAAGCCTGCCGTTTTTCTGCATGGCGGCCCCGGCGGCGGGGTTACCCCTACGCAACGCCGGGTGTTCGATCCCGCGCTTTACGATGTCATCCTGTTTGACCAGCGCGGCTGCGGGCGCTCCACGCCGCATGCGTCTCTGGATGCCAACACTACGTGGCATCTGGTGGCGGACATGGAAAAGCTGCGGGAAAAATTCGGCTTCGAGACATGGCAGGTATTCGGCGGTTCCTGGGGCTCGACGCTGGCGCTTGCCTATGCCGAGACCCATCCTGAGCGGGTAAGCGAACTCGTGCTGCGCGGCATTTACACGCTGACCAAGCCGGAGCTGGACTGGTACTACCAGTTCGGCGTGTCCGAAATGTACCCAGACCGTTGGGAAACTTTTATCGCACCCATCCCGGAGGCCGAGCGCCACGAGACGATGGTGGCCTATAACCGTTACCTGACCGGCACGGACGAAAAGAAGAAACTGGAATGCGCCAAGGCTTGGAGCCAATGGGAAGGCGCAACGATCTCGCTGGTGACGGACCAGACTCGCGTGGAAGAATTCGGTGAGGACCAATATGCTGTCGCCTTTGCCCGCATCGAAACGCATTACTTCGTCAATGCCGGGTGGTTCGAGGACGGCCAGTTGCTGCGCGATGCCTATAAGCTCAAAGACATTCCCGGCGTCATCGTCCACGGGCGATATGACATGCCCTGCCCGCTGAAATATGCATGGCAGCTTTCCGAGGCATGGCCGAAGGCCGATCTGCACATTGTCGAAGCCGCAGGCCACGCGCTCAGCGAACCCGGCATTCTCGATCAGCTCATCCGCGCAACGGATCGCTTCGCGGGCAAGTAAAGCCAATCATTACAGATACCTGGCTGTGCCGCCTGATATTCCGATTCAGGCGACACATTCGTTTTTCAAAAAGATGAAGCTTTTCTCACCGCATGCTTCACGCAAATGAATTGGTATATAACACCGAACAGGAATAGGCCGGTGCTATCCGATGAGATTGGTAGCTCCAATGGCCGTGAACCAGACAACAGAGACCTCGCAACCCGGCGATGGCGTGCGTGGCTTTGCCTACGCTTTTACCTCCTACATCCTGTGGGGTTTCCTGCCGTTCTATATGAAGGCCGTCGCGCATGTGTCGCCGCTCGAGGTCATCGCGCACCGTGTCATCTGGTCCGTACCCATTGCTGCCGCCGTGCTCATTCTTCTCGGACGCACCGCTGAAATCAAGAAAGCACTGACGACGCCGCGCATGCTGGCCATGGCGTGCCTGACGGCAACCATTATCAGCATCAACTGGGGCGTCTATATCTGGGCAATCGGCAGCGGTCGCGCGCTGGATGCCGCGCTCGGTTACTTCATCAATCCGCTGTTCAGCATTTTTTTGGGCGCCGTGCTGTTGAAGGAAAAACTCAGCCGTTTCCAGATATCGGCAATCGCCCTCTCCGCGCTGGCCGTCGCCCTGCTGACATGGCACGCGGGAAGTCTGCCATGGGTCTCCGTCGCCTTGACGGTATCCTGGGGCTTCTACGCCTTCTTCCGCAAGACTTTGCCCATCGGTCCGACGCAGGGTTTTCTGCTGGAAGTGCTGCTGCTGACGCCGCCGGCGCTTGCCTTCATCGTCTATCTCATGAGCACGGGACAGGCGCATTTCATGGCGGGAACGCCTACGGATACCTGGCTGCTGATCGCCAGCGGTATCGTAACCGCCACACCGCTTATTCTCTACGGCAATGGCGCAAAGCTGCTGAAGCTCTCCACCATCGGCATTATGCAATATATCGCGCCATCGATGATCTTCATCATCGCTGTCTTCATATTCAAAGAACCGTTCGACACGGTGCGCCTCATCGCCTTCATCATGATCTGGGCGGCGCTGTTGATCTATACCGTGCCCGGACTGATCAGCAGCCGAAAAGCGAAACAGCTTTAGAGCTGGGAGATGACGGATGGATCGCCCTCGGGGTTCTGCTGGGCTGCGGCGCGTTCGATAATGGCCGGAACGACATTTTCGATCTGATCGATCACCAGCGGGTTCAGCAGATGCGCGCGGTGGATGAAGCCCTGATCGCGCATATGGCGGATCAGTTCCAGCATCGGGTCCCAGAAGCCGTTTATGTTGGCGAAGACCATCGGCTTGGCGTGGCGACCAAGCTGCGCCCAGGTCATGATCTCGACGATCTCCTCGAGCGTGCCGATGCCACCCGGCAGGGTTACGAAAGCATCCGAGCGCTCGAACATCATGTGCTTGCGCTCATGCATGTCCTTGGTGATGATCAATTCGTTCAATTGTCCGAGAGAATGGCGTGTGGCCTCCATATCCACGAGAAATTCCGGTATGATACCCGTAACTTCGCCGCCATTGGCCAGAACGCCGCTTGCTACGGCACCCATGATGCCCTTGGTACCGCCGCCGTATACGAGGCGCAGGCCGTTTTCAGCGATGGATTTGCCGAGTGCGCGGCCCGCTTCCATATAGGCCGGATCACGTCCGGGCTGGGAGCCGCAGTAAACGCAGATGGATCGAATCGATGTATTTTCTTCACTCATGGGCTGAAGGAACATCGGGGCAGCCGATCCGTCAAGAAAATTTGGGGGAAGACAGGCTGGAAACGCTGCTTTTGCGGGCCTCCCGCTTGTATGAGCGTAACTTAGACGCTAGCTATCGCAACTTGAAGACAGGAAAGTTACCCGGAGATTGATGATGAACAATAAAAGGGCCGGACTGCTGGCGCTTATCGTGCTTGGCGTCGCGACGCTTCTCATGGTCTTCTTCGTTCTTCCACGCATGTCCACAGACGACAAGCCGATTGGTGATGCCATCAATCAGGCTGGCAATGACGTCAAGAACAGCCTGGAAATGGGTAGCGACAAAGCGGGCGACCTCCTGTCCGACGCCGCAAAAGAGACCACCAATATTGCCGAGAAGGTCGGACGCCTGGCTGAATCGGCAACCCAGTCCATCAAGGACATGACGGGCCGCTTCGCCGACAACAACGTTCCATCAAACGAAGACTTCGCAGTCGCGCGCAAGAAGGTCGAGGATTCGCTGAAGGAACTCGGCAATGTCGATATTCCCGAAGCGCTGGACGAGAACAACTCGCGCCTGATCACCACGGCACGCACGGCGGCGGAAAGAACGATCGCCTTCTTGCGCGGTCTGCCTGCGGATGCGCGGGAAGCAGCCGCACAGGTTCGCCGCCTGCCCGGCGTGTTTGCCGGCACGGATGATGGCGCACCGGTACCGGTCGCGCCTGCAACACCGACACCTGCTGCGCCTGCTACCGCACCCGCCGATGCAGCACAATTGCCTACCTTCGATGTGCTCCGCGTCGAGCCGGATGGCTCTGCGGTTATCGCTGGCAAGGCAACACCGGGCTCGAAACTCGACATCATCAACAACGGTCAGGTCATTGCACAGACGACGGTTGAAGGCAGCGGCGACTTTGCAGCCGTTCTCGACAACCCTCTGCCACCCGGCGACCACGAAATCGTGCTGCGCGCCACCGGTCAGGATGGCAAGGCAGCACAATCTCAGGAAACCGCAACGGTTTCCGTGCCAGCACAGAAGAACGGCGAACTTCTCGCGATGGTCACCACACCAGGCAAGGCAAGCCGCGTGATGACGATGCCGGACGCCGCGCCGCCTGCCCTTCAAGCACCAGCGACGACGAATAACGAAACCGCCACAGCCCAGCCGCAGACAGGCAACCCGGCACCTGCGCAGAATGGTTCAGCACCCGCAGCCCCTGCCGCGACCCCAGGTCAAGCGCCAGCGGCAAGCTCCACGGAAACGCCATCCATTCGAGTGGTGGCCGTCGAGTTCGAGGGCACGAAGATTTTCGTTGCAGGCTCTGCGCCTGCAAACACGACAGTCCGCGTGGTGGTGGATGACAAGCAGATCGGCAGCGCCAAGGCGGAAGCTTCGGGTAGCTTCGTCATTGAAGGTAATGTCGATCTTTCCGTCGGCAACCACATCGTGACAGCGGAAGCACTCGATGCGGCTGGCAACGTTACCGTTCGCGTCCGGGTGCCCTTCGCGCGTCCGGCAACGGATCAGGCGACCGTGGCCATGCAGCAGGCACCCGCACAGCCTGCGACACCCAACACCACAGCCGCTCCTCAACAGGATCCGGGCGTGGTCAGCGACCGCACGGCATTCGAAGCCCTGCGCGTCGATGTCACCAAGGCCTTCGGCATCCTTTCCGGTCTTTACAAGGACGGCAAGACGCCTGCTCTGGAAGAGGTCGCCGCTGCGAAATCCGCCACATCGATTGCGTTGCGCTCCCTTTCGGAGTTCCGCACGGCGGCGACTGCCGATCCCGCCTTCACCGCCTTCGTCGCTGATATCACTGCCAAGGCCCGCGCTCTGTTTACCGTCATCGATGGCTTGCCGAACGATGTCGCAGCTATCGGCAGGCAGATTGCAGGTCTGACGGATCGTTTTGCCGAACTGAATGCGGAAGCGCCCGTCACGGCGGAACCGACTTCCGCGCAGGCTCAGACACAGACACCCGCACCTGCACAGAGCGGCCCCAGAACCTTCGAACAGGCCCCCCTCGCCCATAGCGAC
This sequence comes from Hyphomicrobiales bacterium, assembly GCA_900468015.1. Classification (GTDB taxonomy): domain Bacteria; phylum Pseudomonadota; class Alphaproteobacteria; order Rhizobiales; family Rhizobiaceae; genus Agrobacterium. The sequence goes on along the minus strand of UBRU01000021.1, from coordinate 106,560 downwards.
AGCGCCGTCATCATTCGTCGGGGCGATACGCTGTGGCAGATTTCGCGCCGCGTTTACGGTCAGGGCGTGCGTTACACCACGATCTATCTTGCCAATCAGGACCAGATCAAAAACCCGGATCTGATCGAACCTGGACAGATTTTTGGTGTTCCAGAAAACGCCCTGCCGAATGCGGAAGAACTGCACCGCAAGCGGATGACAGGCAAGTAAGCAGCGTCTTGCGGCATTGCAAAAGTGATATGCAAATATTAATTAACGTCAAGACGGCGGCTCGCTCAGGGCCGCCGTCTTGCTGTCTGCACCCCGGCAGACGCCGGAGCAGAGCATGACCGACCCGAATAAGAAGACGATCGCAGCGGATGCCAGCAATCCGCTCCAGACAATCGTGAACCTTTGGCCCTATATGTGGCCGCAAGGCAGGCCGGACCTGAAAATGCGCGTGGTGTGGGCGACGTTCTTTCTGCTGGTCGCCAAGCTGGTGCTGATTTCGGTTCCCTATTTCTTTAAATGGGCAACGGACGCGCTGAACGGCAAGCTCGACCTTGCCGGGATCGTCCCGGCCTTTCTGTTGGGTGCCGTCGTGTTGGTCGTTGCCTATAATCTGACGCGGCTGATCCAGATCGGCTTCAACCAGTTGCGGGATGCACTGTTCGCCAGCGTCGGTCAGCACGCCGTCAGGCAACTGGCCTACAAGACCTTCGTGCATATGCACCGTCTGTCGCTGCGCTTCCATCTGGAGCGCAAAACCGGTGGCCTGTCTCGCGTCATAGAGCGCGGCACGAAGGGCATCGAAACGATCGTGCGCTTCACCATCCTCAATACGGCGCCGACCTTCATCGAATTCCTGCTGACCGCCGTCATCTTCTGGCTGACCTATGGCTTCTGGTACGTCTTCGTCACCGTCATCACCGTGTGGGCCTATATCTGGTTCACGGTCAAAGCCAGCAACTGGCGCATCGGCATTCGCCGCTCCATGAACGACAGCGATACCGACGCCAACACCAAGGCCATCGATTCGCTGCTGAATTTCGAAACCGTCAAATACTTCGGCAACGAACAGATGGAGGCCAGCCGCTTCGATGCCTCTATGGCGCGCTATGAAAAATCGGCGACCGCAATCTGGACATCGCTTGGCTGGCTGAACTTCGGTCAAGGCGTCATTTTCGGCCTCGGCTCCGCAATCATGATGGTCATGTCGGCGCTGGCCGTTCAGCGCGGCGAACAGACAATCGGCGATTTCGTTTTCATCAACGCGCTTTTGTTGCAGCTTTCCGTGCCGCTCAATTTCATCGGCTTCGTCTACCGCGAAATCCGCCAGGGGCTGACGGATATCGAAGAGATGTTCGATCTGCTCGAAGTCCAGGCAGAAGTGGTGGATGCACCGGATGCGAAGGAACTGCAGATCGGCACCGGAGCCCTCTGTTTTCGCGATGTGCATTTCGCCTATGATGCGGAACGGCCCATTCTCAAGGGTATTTCATTCGATGTGCCCGCGGGAAAGACCGTGGCCATCGTCGGCCCATCTGGTGCGGGCAAGTCCACCCTGTCGCGGTTGCTCTACCGTTTCTACGATATCCAGGGCGGCGCGATTACCATCGATGGTCAGGACATTCGCGATGTCACCCAGAAAAGCCTGCGCTCAGGCATCGGCATGGTTCCGCAGGATACGGTGCTGTTTAACGATACACTCGCCTACAACATTCGGTACGGTCGCCCCGACGCCACCGAGACCGAGGTGATGGCTGCGGCCAATGCCGCCCAGATCAGCGGTTTCATCAGCAAGTTGCCGCATGGCTACGACACCATGGTGGGCGAAAGAGGCCTGAAACTCTCCGGCGGAGAAAAACAGCGCGTCGCCATCGCCCGCACCATCTTGAAGGCACCGCCGATCCTCATTCTCGATGAGGCAACGTCGGCACTGGATACGCACACGGAGCAGGAAATCCAGAGCGCGCTGGATGTGGTGTCGAAAAACCGCACCACGCTCGTCATCGCCCACCGCCTTTCCACCGTCATCGGCGCAGATGAGATCATCGTGCTGAAGGATGGCATGATCGCCGAGCGCGGCACCCACACATCGCTCATCGCCTCCGGCGGGCTCTATGCCTCGATGTGGAGCCGCCAGCGCGAGGCCATTCAGGCGGAAGAGCGCCTGCGTGAAGTGCGGGAGAAGGACGATCTGGGTGTCGTGGATCGCGGCGAGCCTGCGCATTGACGGGTATAACCCCCGGCGCGCAGGCAGAACACATTGCCCGTGACACGGTTTGCCTGTAGTCACCTATGCGTGTTTTATCGCGTTAGAACATGTATATCCTTGTGAAATCATTATATATGCAGCGGTAATCAATTCGGAGAAGAAAGATCAATGAGCCTGTTCGACACCATTCGTAACACCATCGTGCCGATCCATAAGGAAGGTTATGTCTTTGTGGCCGCCTTCTTCGTCGCATCGCTGGTGCTTGGCTGGATAGCCGAACCGCTGTTCTGGGTCGGCCTCGTCCTGACCGCCTGGTGCGCCTATTTCTTCCGCGATCCAGAGCGTGTCACGCCGCAAGATGACGACCTTGTCATCAGCCCTGCCGATGGCAAGGTTTCCGCCGTGATGACCGTGGTCCCGCCGCTGGAACTGGAACTCGGCAAGGAGCCGATGGTCCGCATTTCCGTTTTCATGAACGTCTTCAACTGCCACGTAAACCGCGCGCCCGTGCGTGGCCGCATCATCAATGTCGCCTACCGCCCCGGCCTCTTCCTCAATGCCGAAGTTGACAAGGCGTCGGAAGACAATGAGCGTAACGGCCTCGTCATCGAGACGGCGCATGGCAAGGTCGGCGTCGTTCAGATCGCAGGCATGGTCGCCCGTCGCATCGTCTGCTGGGTCAAGCCGAACGAGCCCGTCGATGCCGGTGAGCGCTTCGGCCTCATCCGCTTCGGTTCGCGTCTGGACATCTTCCTCCCAGAAGGCTTCCAGCCACGCGTCTCCGTTGGCCAGACAGCCATTGCGGGTGAAACCGTTCTGGCAGAATTCGGTTCTGCCAAGGGTCCGGTCATCAGCCGTCGCGGCTGATCAGACGATAGGAAGCGAGCACCATGGATACGCCGACGCCATCGCCCAGCACCAACGACAAGCCCGAGATGACCAAGGATAGCGGTCGCGGGCCGCGCCTTCGGGAAATCCCGCTGCGGCTCATCATCCCCAATCTCGTTACCGTGCTTGCCATTTGTGCGGGCCTCAGCGGCGTCAGGCTTGCTTTCGAAGGCCGGTTCGAACTGGCCGTCGCCATGGTGCTGCTCGCCGCATTTCTCGATGGTGTCGACGGACGTCTTGCCCGCATGATGAAGGCGACCTCCAAGTTCGGCGCGCAGATGGATTCGCTGGCGGATATCGTCAACTTCGGTGTTGCCCCGGCGCTCGTCGTCTACGCTTACCTTCTCGATCAAGCCCGCTCGCTCGGCTGGATCGCTGCCCTCATCTACGTCATCGCCGCTGGTCTGCGTCTCGCTCGCTTCAACGTCATGATTGAACGTGAGGTCAAGGCACCGTGGCAGAACGAATTCTTCGTCGGTGTGCCCGCCCCGATGGGTGCCATGCTGGTGCTGCTGCCCGTCTATCTCGGCTTCCTCGGCATCGAGCCCGGCAAGACCTTCGCGTATTTCGCTGCCGCTTACACGGTTCTGATCGGCTACTTTCTCATCAGCCGTCTGCCGGTCTGGTCAGGCAAGTCCGAAAGCCGCATCCGCCGCGATCTGGTCATGCCTGCTATTCTCATCGTTGTGCTCTATGTGGCGCTGCTGATGAGCTTCACGTGGGAAATTCTGGTTGTGACCGTTCTCGCCTATCTCGTCTTCCTGCCATTCAGTGCGCGCATCTGGCACAAGCGTTACGGCACGCTCACCATCGATGAGGATGCCCACGGCGATCATCATGATGGCATAGGCATGGATCGGGGCATCTGACGCTACGGCAACCGCCAGCTTTATTGCGGCGGGTTTGAGGCGCAGGGCGAACACGAAATGTCGCAGTGTGCAATTTTCAATTGATTCAAATTGCCTCGAATTCGTCACGATTCCCCACGACAGACGTCATCAGGCAAGCCCGCGAATCGAAGGCTTGCACAGGACCTCTGGAGAGTGGAATGACCGAAACGAAGAAAGCCGAAGCCCCGGCAAAACCTGATCTCAACAGCCATTATCAGCCGCTTGGTCTGAGAGCCGTCGCAGCCGCCGCCATGATGGTGGCCCGCAAGCCGAAGACAGTGTGAGCGCAACTTTCGCTGCCACAGTTTTTTTGACGACAGACAAATGGCGCCACCGGGCGCCGTTTTTGTTTTGAGGTGGATGCCGCTCGCATAGCATCACTCATCATTCGACAACCAAACCGTGAAAACGGCTTGGAATTTTATGTTTTGCAATCTTTTCATGCGTAATTGCAGCTTCTTCGGGTTTTCCGGGCAGATGCAGTGCCTTTCGACCGAAATTCATTTTCAGATCATCGTATTTTCAGATCGAGATATTGCCATGCAGGACAAGATTCTAATCGTCGAAGATTCTATCGCGCTTTCCATGTTGTTGAAAACCCGACTGAGTGCAGACACGACGGCGAATGTTTTTCACTGCGATACGCTCAAAGACGCGCAGATCCTGATCGAGCGACACCGGTTTACGTTGGCGCTAACCGGGCTCAACCTTCCCGATGCGCCCAATGGCGAAATCCTGACCGCGCTGGAGAAGCGCAACGTACCCACGATCGTCTTTACCGGAACTGTCGATGACACGGCGCGGCTGCACTACGCGGAACGGAAGATCATCGACTACATCGTCAAGGACACCCATCGCACCGTGGAAACGGTGGTCAAGACGGTCGAGCGAATTCTGACCAACCGGCAGTTCTCCATTCTGGTCGTGGATGATGCACGCGCCGCCCGCTCCAGTCTCGTCGAAATTCTGGCGCGGCAGAATTTCACCGTTCGCGAAGCCCATTCCGGCGCGCAGGCGTTGGAAATTCTGGCAAGCGAGCCATCCATCCAGCTTGTGATTACCGATTACCTGATGCCCGATATGGATGGTCACGAGTTGACGCGCCGCATCCGCCTTAGCCGCACATCGCAGGACCTGCGCATCGTCGGCGTTTCGGCCTCCACGGATCGCATGCTGTCTGCGCAGTTCCTGAAGGCAGGGGCTTCGGATTTTATCTACCGCCCTTTCGTGCCGGAAGAATTGCAATGCCGGATCGACAACAACATCGAAACGCTCAAGCAACTGATGCGGCTGCGCCAACTTGCAGATCGCGACGACCTTACCGGCCTGTCCAACCGTCGTTCTTTTTTTGATCAGGCAAACGCCTTTCTCGAAACGATGAAAGCCCAGGGCGATCAGTCAACGGGCGGTGCGGTCGCCATCCTCGACATCGACTATTTCAAGAAAATCAACGACACGTTGGGTCACGAGGCTGGCGACAGGGCTTTGACCAAGCTGGCCCGGCTGTTGTCAGACCTATGCACTCCGCATGGTCACCTCGTCGCACGGCTCGGGGGCGAGGAGTTTGGCCTGCTGCTGAAAGGATTGAGTGGGGAGCAAGCCTATGACTTCTGTGAAGCCATGCGCGAAGCGGTGGAAAAAAACGGGATGTACTTCAGCATCTGCGACGTGGCGCTGACGATCTCCATCGGCGTCGTGGAAATCGAAAGCAACGAGCCCATCGGCAATCAGCTAACCGCTGCGGATCGGTTGCTTTACATGGCAAAGGAGAATGGCCGAAACCGCGTTTATCCCGATCCCGTCATCACACAGGCGCGCGCGAAAGGCGGACGCCGCTAACTTCCTCGTCACAGAAAACATCGTTTCTTGCGGGACCTTAAAACAGCGAGAGTTGCTCGTCTGAATTTTTAGAAGCGGCTCGCGCAAGCGGTTGGCTTTCGGTGACGGCCTCTATGAGATCAGGTCCGGTATTTGCGACCTTGTTGACCTTGTCCGAGACCGGCACAAGATCGAAGAAATCTTCGCTCGCCGCTGTCATCAGGTCGGAAACGTCGCGCGGCTCCTGCGTCTTGCAGTCCAGCCAGCGGCTGAAATCCTCCGGCGCGATCACCACCGGCATCCGGTCGTGGACACGGGATATCGAGCGGTTGGCGGCGGTCGTCAGAATTGCGCCCGTATCGACTTCCGATCCATCTGCCGAAGACCATGTTTCCATCAGACCTGCGAAAGCGACGATACCGCCGTGTTTCGGCTTGATATAGTAGGCCTGCGCCTTGCCGCCTTCTTCCTTCGCGGGCCTGCGCCACTCGTAAAAGCCGGTGGCTGGAATGAGAACGCGGCGGTGGCGCATGGCTGCGCGAAACGAGGCCTTGCCAATGGCGGTTTCAGAGCGGGCATTGATCAACAACGGAAATTCCTTCGGGTCCTTCACCCAGCCGGGCAGGAAACCCCACCGCGCCAGCATGGCCTGCCGGTTCGGCAAATTGCTTCCCGGTTCAGGCCGCGCCCCTTCGAGGATGACCAGAATGGGCTGGGTTGGCGCGATGTTGAAACGGGCCGGAAAATCCTCCAGACCGATCAGGTCGAGATACTCCGCAACCTCTTCCGGCGTTGCATTCAAAACGAAGCGTCCGCACATCGCCGCCTCCTTTACGCTCTCGGACCAAAAAGAATGAGCGAAGCACCTGCCAGACATACGACACCACCAGCAACATCCCAGCGATCAGGCGTGTGCCCCTCCACGCTCCATAGCCAGATCAGCGACGCGACGATGTAGATACCGCCATACGCGGCATAGGCCCTGCCCGCCGCTTCCGTCGGCACGAGCGTCAGCAACCATGCAAAGGCTGCCAGCGAGATCATGCCCGGCACCAGCCAGCCAACACTCTTTCCCATCCGCAGCCACGCCCAGAATGCAAAGCACCCGGCAATTTCCGCCAACGCGGCAGCGGCATAGATGAGGTAGAGTTTCATAAAACGATTCCCGGCTCCGATTCTGATGGGTATCCTAACTTCAACCCAAAAGTACATAAAATATCCTGTCGTATTCCCATTGCGGAAACCTCAAGATGGTAGTAAAAATTACTACCGGTTTCAGATGGAGCGTCCCATGGCGAACGTGCAGAAAATCAGTGTATCGATGACGCCACAACATGCAGAAGTTCTCCGTGATGCGGTGGAGAGTGGCGCTTACGCCAGTGGCAGCGAAGTCATCCGCGAGGCAATGCGAGACTGGGCCGCCAAATGGTCTGAGCGGCGTGGCGATATCGCCAGACTGCGCAAGATGTGGACGGACGGCAAGGCCAGCGGCAACGCCACTGAAGTCGATCTAGAGGCAGCACTGAATGAAGCGCGCGCCGAACTTGCTGCTTTAAAAAAATGAAAGTCAGGATTCTCTGGACGCCTATGGCACGGGCAGACGTCAAGAAAATCTACATCGATCTTTCCAAAGTAAATCCGCAAAGCGCGGAGCGGTATTTTAAAGATTTCCGAGAAAAAGTGGATTTGCTGACGAGACACCCGCTTGCGGGTGAAAAACGACCCGATGTCTTCCCCTCGGTGCGAATGCTCGTTAAAGCGCCCTATGTCATTCTCTACGAAGCAACGCCGGACACCTTACATGACGTTGTCAAACACGTGCTTATCGTCAGGGTGATAGATGGCCGACGCGATTTAAAAGCGCTTTTCTAAACGCTTTGTGCTCCCGCCACGTTTCCTGCAAGGTTGAGCGCATAATGGGATGTTTCATCGCAAAGGATGTTTCATGCCCCAACCACAACCTGCCTCTTCCGCAATCCTGCGCCGTGGGGATCGGCTGCTTCTTGTGCGGCGCATCAACCCACCTTCGCAGGACATGTTCGCCTTTCCGGGTGGCCGGGGCGATGAAGGCGAGACGCCGGACGAAACGGCTCTTCGGGAGCTGGCGGAAGAAACGGGTGTCATCGCGCGGCATCCCCATCTCTTCGCGACCTATGATCTTCCGTCCCATGACAATGCAGGACAACTGACCAGCCACTTCTTTCTGTCGGTCTTCACCGTCGAGGCCGATGAGGACGCGCTTGTCAAGGCGGCAGATGATGCGGCGGATGCCGGTTGGTACACGCTGGAGGAAATCCGCGCCCTCCCCGTGCCGGAAAGCGTACTGGAATGCGCACAACGTGTGCTGGGCCAGTTGCAATGCTGAGCAGAATCGCGGCTATCTGCACGAACGTTGTTGAAACAACCTGTCGGGTAATGCGTAAATTGATGAAACGACGACTTTCGCTTTCGCTGTTGATTGGCCTGGGTGTGGCGATGCCTTTCGCATCCCTTTCCGCTGCACAGCCGACTGCGCCGTCACCATCCGCGCCACCCCAGCAAAACAAACCCGCGCCCTATGATAACCAGATGGCCCGTCTGTCTGAAATTCTGGGAGCCGTGCAATATCTTCGCACGCTGTGCCCCGCCACTGGTTCGGAAGAGTGGCGCAAGGCAATGGGCGACCTTCTGGCGGCAGATACCGCAACCGAACCGCAGCGCAAGCAACGCATGACGGCTGCCTTCAACCGCGGGTATCGCACATTCGCGGCGGTTCACACCGCCTGCACACCCGCTGCCATCGCAGCGGAAGAGAAATATCGTATCGAAGGGGCAACACTGGCGCAGGAAATCGCGTCAAGGTTTGGAAATTAGAGGTTTATTAACCTCTTTTGGCCGCAGGCCGTGCCGTTTTGATAAAAGACTGTTAGAGTTGTTAACAGGGTGGTAACGAGTTGCCTGCCTGTCGAGGATAAAAGATGCAAACAAGCCGTAACGAAATCCACGATATGATCGTGCATGAAAAGATGCAGGTCGCTCTGGAACATCAGAACGAAGCATGGGCCGATGGTATGGCCGATGGCATCGAGCCGGAGATTATCGCAGACGCCGCTATTGCTCTGGCCATGCGCGAAACCATCCGCATGCATGGCGAAGCTGGCGCCGAAGCCATGCTCGAATCGTTGCGCCAACGGATGCTCGAAGGCGAGTTTTCCCCGCATCGTATTATTCAATAAGCCGGAGTTCACTATGTCTTGCTCTCTCAAGGGGCTTTTGCGGTCATCTGCCGCGCTTTCCTTGACGCTTTCTCTGACGCTTGCCGCAGTCAGCTTTCCCAACGGTGCTTTCGCGCTGTCCGAGCTCAAGCCTGCACCGGGCGCTGCCATCGAAGAGGGCGAAAAGCCCGCCGACAAGCAGCAGCCGGTGGAGCCAGAGGCTATCGAAGGCGATTCGGATGGCATTCCCCTGCCCGACCCATTGGTCAACCGCTCTTCCGGTCAGCAGGCTGCGCCCGCAGACAAAGACACACCGCAGATTTCCGCGCAGATCGAGCACGACATCAGCAAGGCACCGGAGCCGGTTCGCCGTTTGCGCCAGATGATTATCGATGCCGCCGCGACCGGCAACATCGAAAAGCTGCGTCCGCTGGTCAATCCCGGCCCCAACCAGGCCCGCGTTGATGGCGATGGCGAAGACCCTATCGCGGCATTGAAAAGCTTCTCCGGCGACCCGGATGGTCTGGAAGTTCTCGCCATCATCATCGATCTTCTGTCCACTGGCTATGCCCATATCGACGCTGGCACGCCGGATGAAATGTATGTCTTCCCCTATTTCGCCGGTAAGTCGCTGACCACCCTGACACCACCGGAAAAAGTGGAGCTGCTGCGCATCATCACCGCTGGTGATCTGGCCGACATGCAGGAATACGGCAATTACAGCTTTTACCGCATCGGCATCTCGCCAGATGGTCAGTGGAAGTTCTTCACCGCAGGTGACTGAACCGGAAGCGCTTGTCGTTTCTCGTCAAAAACCCTAGAACATGTCGTGTGAACAGGGGCACGCGACATGTTTTTGTTCGAGATGAACAAACCTGAACGGTAACGCCCATGTCCTCCGCTTTTCTTCCAGACCGCGCACTCATCCGTGTTTCCGGCACCGGTGCCACGGACTTTTTGCAGAACCTTATCACGCCAGACCTCGATTCCCTGCCCACAGGCGAAGCCCGCGCGGGTGCGCTGCTGACGCCGCAGGGCAAGATCATGTTCGAGTTCCTGATCTGGCGCGATGGTGAAGGCTATGTGCTTGAGACCGGCGCCGACCAGCAGGACGCCCTTCTGCGCCGTCTGACGCTCTACAAGCTGCGCGCGCCGGTCGAACTAAAAGCGGACACGGCACCGGGTATCAGCGTTTACTGGGATGAGACGGCTCCAGAAGGCGTCATCAAGGACAGCCGGTTTACAGCCGCTGGTGTCGATCTTGTCCGCGCACCCGGCGCATCCGCTTCCGGTAATGCAGCAGCCTACAACGCTTTGCGCGTTGAGAGCGGTATCGTCGTTGCAGGCTCAGATTACGCGTTGCAGGATGCCTTTCCACACGATGTCCTGATGGATGTAAACGGCGGAGTTTCCTTCAAGAAGGGCTGCTTTGTGGGCCAGGAAGTCGTGTCGCGCATGAAGCATCGCGGCACTGCGCGCAGGCGTGTCGTCATCGTCAGCGCGCAAGAGGCGCTCCCGGCTGTCGGCACCGAGCTGATGGCAGGCGGCAAGCCCATCGGCACGCTTGGCACTGTCAGCGGCAGTAAGGGGCTTGCCATCGTCCGCACCGACCGCGTCGCAGACGCCGTCGCGTCCGGCACCGATATTATGGCAGACGATGTTGCCGTGACTGTCGCCCTGCCTGCATGGAGCGGCCTTAGCTTTCCCAGCGCAGACCCTGCGGCCAATGCGGAGGCCTGAGTTTGGCCGCGCCTAAGACGCCACGTGCGTGGCAACGCATGCTATCCGGCAGGCGGCTAGACCTTCTGGACCCCTCACCGCTCGATGTCGAACTGGTCGATATCGCCCACGGGCTTGCGCGTGTTGCCCGCTGGAACGGCCAGACACGCGGCGATCACGCATTTTCTGTTGCTCAGCACAGCCTGATCGTCGACACCATTTTCTGCCGCATGAACCCAGCTGCAACGGCCAATGATATGCTGTTTGCCTTGCTGCACGATGCACCGGAATATGTCATCGGCGATATGATTTCTCCGTTCAAATCCGTGGTGGGTGGCGGCTACAAGAGCGTAGAAAAGCGGCTGGAGGCTGCCATACACCTGCGTTTCGGCCTGCCGCCGCATGCCAGCCGCGACCTGAAAGACCGGATCAAGAAGGCCGATACCGTCGCCGCCTATTTCGAAGCGACCGAGCTTGCCGGTTTCTCGATGGCGGAAGCGAACAAGTTTTTCGGCCTGCCGCGCGGCATCACCAAAGACATGATCGATATCGAACCGGCACCGGCGCTTGCCGCCCAAAGCCGGTTCATGCAGCGTTTCGAGGCCATCGAACTGCTGCGAAAGGCAGGACCATGAGCGCTATCGTCGTATCTCCGCTATCGCGCATCGCGGAAATGGCCGTGCGCCATAAATCGAAAGAGATGATCACGCTGATCGCCAAGGAGCAGGCGTTTCATCGTCCTGCCGTCATCTCGGCAGACCGGCACCTGACATTGCAGATGAATGACATTACCTTCAAGGGCACCGACAAGCTGATTGCCCCGGATGAAGTCCATATTCAGCAAGTGATCGATTTTGCGCGCAGTTGGGATCAGTCGGCGCCGCTTCTCGTTCATTGCTGGATGGGCGTGTCCCGCTCACCGGCAGCAGCACTTATCGCTGTTCTGGCCGTGCAGCCACACCAGGATGACGCAGCACTTGCCGCCAGATTGCGCGCGGTCTCACCCTATTCCACGCCCAATTCACGCATCATCGCCATCGGCGATCAATTGCTGGGACGGGGTGGCGCGCTGGTTGCCGCCATCAAGACGATCGGGCGCGGCGCGGATACGGACGGCAATGTGCCCTTCGTGCTGCCGCTGAGTGACGCCATCGCATAACGTCCTGACCTGATTGGAACAATAAGCACCGCCTTCTCGCTTGCGCACGCTTTTTCAATTTTCAATGGAGCAAAATGCCGGAACCCTCGTTTGCCGAGGCACAGGACAAACCAAAGAGGCTATGAGAGATGGACCAGCAGACTACCGAAATCATCGTTGCATCGCAGGCGGCGCTTCGCCAGGCCAGCGCCCTGGCGGTTCAATATTCGTTCTCGATCGTCGGCGCGCTCGTGCTTCTCATCATTGGCTGGATTGCCGCGACGCTGCTGCAACGTTGGTCGTTCGAAGGCCTCTCGCGCATTCGCGGCTTCGATGAAACGCTGGCGCGCTTCTTCTCTGGCATCGTCCGTTACGTCGTTCTCATTCTCGTGCTGGTCATGGTGCTCGGACAGTTCGGCGTTCAGACCGCATCGATCCTCGCCGCCCTCGGCGCTGCCGGTCTGGCCGTCGGTCTTGCCTTGCAGGGCACATTGCAGAACATCGCCGCCGGCATCATGCTGCTCGTCCTGCGTCCCTTTCGCGTCGGCGAATACATCGAAACGAGCGCCGTCACCGGCACCGTGGTCGAAATCGGCCTGTTCGCAACAGAGCTGAAAACCAGCGACGGCCTCTACCGTCTCGCCCCGAATTCGACGCTGTGGAATGTGCCGATCACCAATTACAGCCGCTTCCCCTCCCGCCGCCACGAACTCAGCGTCAACGTGCCCAAGGGCGAAAGCCTGGCGGACGCACAGGGCATGCTGATGGATCTCGCCCGCTCCGACAGCCGTGTCCTGCTCGACCCTGCCCCCACGACCTTCGTGGATTCCGTCAGCAACGACGGTGCAACGGTAACCCTGCGCTACTGGGCCCGAAGCGACAACTGGTTCGCCACCACCCGCGACATGACCAAGTCCCTCAAGAACGCATTCGATGAACGCGATGTGAGACTGAGCGAACAGGCGGAAGCCGCAACCTCATGATTATTTGAAAGGGGGCTAACTACTGCCCCATGGTCGAGCGGTGGGCCCAGCCGGTCATGCGCCTCTCGACCCAGGCCATGATTGCGTACATGACGATGCCCTCCACGGCGAGCATGAGCAGGCCTGCGAAGACGAGCGGGACGTTGAACTGGCTTTGGGCGGAGCTCATCATATTGCCGAGGCCATAGTTGGAGGCGACGGTTTCCGAGACGACGGAGCCGACGAAGGCGAGTGTGATGGCGACTTTGAGGGAGCCGAAGAAGTAAGGCATGGAGCGGGGTATGCCGACCTTCAGCATGATGTCCATCTTGCGGGCACCCAGCGCGCGCAACACGTCTTCCGTTTCGGGCTCGATGGTCGCAAGGCCGGTTGCGACATTGACGACGATAGGGAAGAAAGAAATCAGAAACGCCGTCAGCACAGCAGGCACGGTTCCGATGCCGAACCAGATCACGAGGATCGGCACCAGCGCCACTTTGGGAATGGCGTTGAAGCCGATCATGAGCGGATAAAGGCCCGCATAGATCGCCTTGGACCAGCCGATGAACAGCCCGATGGCGAGCCCTGCGACCACGGCCAGAGCAAAACCAAGCGTCGTCGTGTAAAGCGTTTGCAGCGAGTTTTTCGAGATCGGTGACCAGTATTGCACGATGGCCTGCCCCACTCGCACCGGCGATGGCAAAATGGTGGGAGGCATTTTCAGCGCGTAGACGAAAAGCTCCCAGGCAAGGAACAGCGCCGCGGTGTATAGCCAGGGTGCGGCCCGCACCCAGTTGACGCGGGCAACCAGTGGCAGGCGCTGCGGCGGCACCGATGCTCTTTCAACAGTCGCGCTCATGCCGCAACCCTCGCCTTTGCGATTTCACCGTGCAGCTGCTGGACCATGGCATTGAAACTCTTCTCATACATCAGGTCGAGCTTGCGCGGGCGCTCGAACGGCACACGGTGCTGCGCCAGTATGCGGCCCGGCCGCGCACTCATGACGAAAATCTTGTCGGCCAAAAATGTCGCTTCGCGCAGATCGTGGGTGACGAGCACGATGGTGACGCGCTTGGCAGCGTGGAGATCGCGAATGACGCACCAGAGTTCCTCGCGGGTGAAAGCATCCAGCGCACCAAAAGGTTCGTCCAGCATCAAGAGGTCAGGCTCATGGATCAGGGCGCGGCACAGATTGGCGCGCTGCTGCATGCCACCGGAAAGCTGCCATGGAAATTTGGAGCCGAAGCCTTTCAGCCCGACGATCTCAAGCAGCCGTTCGGCCTTGGCAACATATTCCGCCTTGTTTGCTCGCAGCCGGTGGCGGTGCTTTTCCACGATTTCCAGCGGCAGAAGAATGTTTTCCAGCGTCGTGCGCCATGGCAGCATGGTGGGGTTTTGAAACGCCATGCCGACAATCGAAACCGGCTCCGTCACCTGCTTGCCTGCAACGATGACATTTCCCTTTTGCGGAATGTGCAGTCCGGTGACGAGTTTCATCAGGGTCGACTTGCCGCAACCGGATGGCCCCACCACGGCGGCGAACTCACCCTTCTTTACCTTGAGATCGAGACCGGAAACAGCCAGCGTGCCCGATGCCCCGCCATAGCGCATATCCACGCCATCGATTTCGACCAGATGCGCCATGTCCGTTCCTGTAATTCAAATTTTAGAAGCTTTACGAAGTTGCAACCGCGTCACCCCGCATTCAACGTCATCCTCGGCCTTGAGCCGAGGATCCACTCACGTCGAGACAAAACGAACGACAGTGGATGCTCGGGACAGGCCCGAGCATGACGACGGGAATCCCATCAAGGCAGCATTCGCTCTTCCTTGGGCGGCAGATAGCTCGCGTCGAAAACCTGTTCGGCCTTCACATTGCCCTTCAAGCCAACGGACACTTTCAGTGTTTCCAGAGAAGCGGCGAGTCGTACAGGATCGATACCACCCATGCCGTTTTCCACCACATAGGGTGTCTTGATGTTCATGGCGTTGGCCATGGTCAGGCGCTGCAATTCGATATCGCTGTTGAGCGTCTCGTTGCGCTTCAGCACCGCAGCCACGCCCTCTTCCGGGTTCTTGACCGAGTCGGCAAAGCCCTTTGCCAGCGCCTTCAGGAAACCCTTGACCGCAGCGGGGTTTTTCTCAGCAAAATCAGTGTTTACCAGCACCGAATTGCCATAGAGATTCAAACCATGTTCGGCCATCAGAATGGTCGAAATGTCGTCGTCGGCAATGCCCTGGGCCTTAAGGTTGAGAATGACGGAGAATGCGAAGCCGAAGACGGCATCGACATCGCCTTTTGCCAGCATCGGCTCGCGAACGGGAAAGCCGATGGACTGAATGTCGATCTTGCTGTCATCGATCTTGGCGACCTGCTTGAAGGCCTTCCACTGCGCAAAGGCACCATCCGGTGGCGGCGCACCCAGCTTCTTGCCTTCCAGCGATTTTGGATCACCCGTTACGCCCAGCGATTTGCGACCGACGACCGCAAAGGTCGGGCGCTCATACACCATATAGACAGCTTTCACCTTCTGGCTCGGATCTTCATCGAGAAATTTCACGACGGAATTGATGTCGCCGAAGCCTATTTGATAGGCGCCGGTCGCTACACGCGGGATGGCTTCGACCGAGCCGTTGCCGCTATCGATGGTCACATCCAGACCCTCGGCCTTGAAGTAACCCTTGTCGAGCGCCAGCAAAAATCCGGCGGCAGGGCCTTCGAATTTCCAGTCCAGCGTAAATTTGATGGGTGTCTCTGCGTAGGCTGGTGCGAGTGGGATAGAAAGTCCAGCAAACATACCCACAGCGGCTATCGCCGCCGTTTTCGCAAACAGCCTACGCTTCAACATCCGATCATTCCCCTTGGAGATTTTTTTTGAATTGAGGGCATACAAACCAATTTACGCCATCATGGCAAGCAAAAATCGCACAGATTTTGCTCAAATATTTTATTGCATTTTATTTGTGCAAATTCGCAAAGTTGATCGTGCAACCGCATATTTTCGAAGCACAAAAGCGCCGCTGTCACATGATTGTTTACATTGGCAACACATCGTTCTCATTTCACGGGATTGCCTCATCCACGCATCTACAGGACACATGACACCATCAGGCAAGACGCAGGGAGAACCGCATGACATCCGCACTGGGCATTCACCACATCACCATGATTACCCGCAAGGTGCAGGCCAATGTGGATTTTTACGTCGGTTTTCTGGGCCTGCGGCTGGTCAAGCGCACTGCTGGTTTCGAGGATGCCATGCAACTGCACTTGCTGTACGGCGATGCAAAAGCAACGCCGGGCTCGCTGCTGACCTTCCTTGTCTGGGAAGATGGCGCCCAGGGCCGGGTCGGTTACGGCCAGACATTGGAGGTCGCACTTGCCATCCATCCCGCCAGCATCGGCTTCTGGTTGACGCGCGCCCTTCAGGCAGGCGTGCGGACGGAAGGCCCCATGGAAGAGTTCGGCGAACCTGTTATCAGACTGAAAGACCCTGATGGCATCATTCTCAAACTCGTGGGAACGACCGCTTTTGAGGATAGCGTTCCGAACGTTGCTCAGGGCATTCCACTGGAACACGCCATCCACCGCATCCGCGGCGCGACCGTGTTGAGCGAAGTACCGGAAGAAACCGAGAGTTTCCTAGCCCAGCATTTCGGTTACGTGCAAACTGCGCAGAGCGGCAGTATTCGCCGGACTGTCTCCGCGTCAGGCGATATCATCGATGTCCGCGATGCGACCGGCTTCTGGTCCAGCGCGCCCGGCACCGGCACGGTCGACCATATCGCTTTTCGCGCTAGGGACATGGATGATCTGAACCGAACCTTGGACGCACTGAAATCGCGCAACTCCTCCCCCACCAATGCCCATGATCGCAAGTATTTCGCCTCACTCTACGTTCGCGAACCGGGCGATGTGCTGATCGAGATGGCCACGGATTTGCCCGGCATGACCGTGGACGAGCCGCTGGAAACGCTGGGCGAAAAGCTGTTCATTCCACCGCTTTTCATGCGGGATGAGGAAGATGTCCGCGTGGCGTTGCCGCAGTTCGGTATGCCCGGCGAAGAGCGCGTCATCTACCGTGACCTGCCCTTCATCCACCGCTTCCACACGCCTGCCGACCCGGATGGCAGCACCATCGTGCTGCTGCATGGTTCCGGCGGCAGCGAGACCAGCCTGATGGCGCTCGCCCATACGGCCAATCCGCGTGCCACGCTTTTGGGCGTGCGCGGACGCAGCACGGAAGAAGACATTGCCCGCTGGTTCCGTAGGTTTTCCGACCTCTCCTTTGATGAAAAGGATATCGCCTCCGAAGCGGAAGCCTTTGCTGCTTTCATGGAGGGTGCGCTGCGCGCCTATGACCTTGATAGCGCAAAGCTGAGCTTCATCGGTCACTCCAACGGAGCGAACTTCCTCGCCGCGTTTTTCGCGCTCCACCCGGAATTTGCGCAGGATGCGCTGTTGCTGCGGCCCATGGCCGTGCTGACAGACTGGCCGCAGTCCGATCTTTCCGGCAAGCACTTCACGCTCGTGGCGGGCGAAACCGACCGGCACAAGGAGCGGACGCTGGCGTTGCGGGAGCATCTTGCGGCAAGCGGTGCGCAGGTGGCTGTGAATGTTCTTCCGCATGGCCACGAGTTGGGGCTGGAGGACGTGGAACTGGCAAAGCAATGGGCAAAAACCTTGTCCACAGGCGGCCTTGCATAAACAATAAGAAAAGGCTTAAAAAACAGGACCATATTTGAGGTCCTTATGACATCTTTTCTGATCTTGCTGATCGTCGGTTACGTCATTGCTTTCTTCTACACGTTGAATGCAAGCATCAAAAACTCCAGACGGCTCGATATCGTCGAGACGGAGCTGAAAGACCTCAAGGCGAAACTGGCCTCCGGTGAGTTTGCCTATCCACAGACCGTGCAGACGGACGCGCTTGCCTCGACGGCGGCCGCTGACGATGCCGCGCTGGAAGACGCTCCCGTGGCGGAACCGCTGGAAAATGAAACACCGGTTGCGGCTCAGTCTCCAGCCGAAGACGATGCCGTCGCGACGATGGTGCTGCCTGCCCGCACCAAATCGACGGAGAGCTTCGAAAGCAAGCTTGGCGCACGTTGGGCGGTCTGGGCCGGTGGTCTGGCGCTGGCGCTGGGCGGCATTTTTCTCGTTAAATATTCCATCGAAAGCGGGCTTCTCAGCCCCGCCGTGCGGCTTTCGCTCGCCGCCATCTTCGGCCTCTTTCTGGCGGCAGCAGGCGAAGCAATCCGTCGCAAGGCCGTTCCCGGCATCGAGACCACCTATTCCAACGCCATGATCCCCGGCATCCTGACGGCGGCGGGTGCGCTGACGCTCTTTGGTGTCGTCTATGCCGCCTATGGCATTTACGACTATATCGGCCCGACGACGGCCTTCATCGCCCTTGCACTGGTAGCGCTTGCCACGCTTGCCCTCTCGCTCTTGCACGGACAGGCGCTCGCCGGACTCGGCCTGTTCGGCTCGATGATCACCCCTGCCCTTATCTCCACCGAAAGCCCCAATGTCTGGGCCCTGTTCGGCTTCCTGACAATCTCCTGGACTGCAACCGCACTGGCCGCCCGCAGCCAACGCTGGCACGTCGTGCCCGCCCTTGCCAGTATCGGCATGGCGCTATGGGCAATCGGTTATATGGCGTTTGCGCCGCTGATCGAGGCAGAGCCCGTCCTGCTGGGCCTAGTATGCATGATTGCAGGCGCGATCTGGATCTGGCCCGGCAACATTTACGAACAGGTCCGGGATATCCCCAAGCGTAACACGCGGTTCGACCACTTTCGTCCGGCATTGTCGGAACTGCTCAACCGTCCGCCATCGAACCTCAGCGCCATCATCGCCATCGCCGTGACTGTGCCTGCCGCAGCCTTTGCGATCACGCGAAACGGGGTGACGTTGCCGCCCGCTGTTGCCGTGGCAGCGCTCGTCCTGAGCTTGGCAGCCTACGGTGCCGGTCGTCACCACGCTGCCTTCCCCGCGATCTTTTCATCTCTGGCTGCTCTCGGCTGCGCCTGGCTTCTGACGGGTGGCGAATTCGTCTATCTTCCGGCCATTGGCGGTGACGTTTCCTATTCGCCGTTTATTTCCAATGACAATGTGTCAGGACCTGTCCTGCGCATGATGGGCATCATATTCCTGTTCTTCAGCACATTCGTGACACGCCGGAGGGCTGAGAACGATCCTCGCTTCGGAACACTCTGGGCTGTCATCGGCGCAACCGTTCCGCTCGGTCTCGGCGTCATCAGTTTCGTGGAATATGGCAACCTCACGCGCGACTGGGGCCATGCCTTTTATGGCGTGGTGATCGGCTTGATCTTGCTCGGCTCCTCCTACCGCATGATGCAAAAAGGGAAACGAGCGTTTCTGTGGTCAGCCAATATCCTGGCCATCGGCTCTTTCCTTGGCTTCGTGCTGACCATTCACACGCTGACATCAGGGCTCGCGACCACCATTCTGATCCCGGTCCTCGGCTTTCTTTATCTTTTGGCGGCACGCTATCCGCATTGGTGGGCGATGCCCTGGATCACGGCTCTGTCGATGCTCTTCGTTCTGGGCCGCATCGCCTGGGAACCGACAATCGTCGGGCCGCAATATCTAGGCACCACGCCGGTCTTCAACGCGCTTTTGCCGGGTTACGGCATTCCCGCCCTGCTCGCCGTTGCTTCTGCATGGCAGTTGCGCAACTGGCGAGATACACGCGTCAGAAACTTCATTCAGGCCATCGCCAGCCTCATGGCGCTGCTCGCCGTCGCTATTCTCGTGCGTCACGCCATGAATGGCGGCGTGTTGACCGAGACGGTTCCGACACTAGGCGAACAGTCGATCTACACGTTGCTGACCATCGGCATGTCCGGCGTGTTGATGACGCTCGACCTGAAAAGCCCAAGCCCCGTCTTCCGCTATGGTTCGATGCTGGCAGGCGTCATCGCCATGTTCAACGTGCTGGTCGCCCATTTCTTCGCGCTGAACCCTTACTTTACCGGTGAAAGCACAGGGCCGTGGCCGTTCCTCAACCTGTTGCTGATCGGATATCTTCTTCCCGGTCTGGCCTATGCTGGACTTGCCGTGTACGCGCGTGGCAAGCGCCCACCCGTCTATGTCACGCTGCTGGCACTGTCGGGCGCTGCCCTCGGCTTTGCCTGGGCCACGCTTTCCGTGCGCAGGTTCTGGCAGGGCGAAAATATCGCGGATTGGAAGGGCTTCCTGCAGGGCGAGACCTACAGCTACTCTGTCGTCTGGCTCGTCATCGGCGTGGTGCTTCTGGTGCTGGGTTCGCGGTTCAATGCCAAAAGCCTGCGTCTTGCATCGGCAGGTCTGGTGTTTCTGGCCGTTGCCAAGGCATTCCTGATCGATATGAGCAATCTGGAAGGCGTTCTGCGTGCGTTGTCCTTCATCGGACTTGGCGTTGTTCTGATCGGTATCGGCCTGTTCTACCAGAAAATCCTCACCGCACAGCCAAAGCCGGAGGAAGCGCAGGGGTGATTGCACCCCTCGTTTCCAGCCTCTAAACAGGCAACCGAGACACAGGGGAATCACATGCGGGCAGAGGCTTTCGCACCGTTCGAGCAACTTGCCGAAACCTTGATGCCGCATGCGGCTGAGGGCGATGACGGCTCGCATGATCTGGCCCATATTCACCGCGTATTCCGCAATGCCATGCGCATCCACACTTCGGAAGGTGGCAACGGGCCGGTTTTGGCGGCCAGCGCCTTGCTGCATGATTGCGTTGCCGTGGAAAAGAATTCACCGCTACGTTCTCAAGCGTCACGGCTTGCTGCGGAAAAGGCGTCGGGCATTCTCGCTGGCCTTGGCTGGGCAACTGCGGATATCGAAGCCGTGGCCCACGCCATCCTGACGCACAGTTTTTCCGCCAATCTCGCGCCAGAAACACTGGAAGCGAAAATCCTGCAGGATGCCGACCGGCTGGATGCCATGGGTATGGTTGGAGCCGCGCGCTGCTTTTATATCGCCGGTCGTCTGGGCTCCGCGCTTTACGACCCGCAGGACCCGCGCGCGAAAAACCGCCCGCTGGATGACCGCGCCTTTGCCATAGACCATTTCGAAAACAAGCTGTTCAAGCTTGCAGATGGTTTTCAAACAGACACCGGACGACAGATCGCACACGAAAGGCACCAGCGTTTGCAGCAGGTCCTTGATATGTTTCTGGATGAGATATGAGGCCCGCAATGCGCATCACCGAGCTCAACATTTACCCGCTTAAAAGTGGCCGGGGCATCCCGCTTTCGCAGAGCGCAATCGCGACGGAAGGTCTGGCGGGGGACCGTCGCGCCATGCTGATCGATCCCGACGGGCAGTTCATCACGCAGCGGGAATTGCCTGATATCGCCCAACTCATCGCCAAAGCTGAAGGCGCCGGTTTTCGTCTGGCCATCGACGGCAAGGAGGACGTTCTGGCTCTGCCCTCCGGCAATCGCGCCGATGTGACGGTCTGGAGATCGACGGTCGATGCCGCCGTGGCGTCGGATGAGGCCAATGCCGCACTCTCCGGCTGGCTTGAGCGCGATGTGAAGCTCGTGTTTTTCGACGACCAATCCAGCCGCGTCGCCAACCCGGACTGGGCAGGAAACGACACGCCGGTCACCTTCGCAGATGGCTACCAGATCCTCGTTACCACCACGGCCTCGCTGGCCGCGCTCAACGAAAACATGGTGGCCAATGGTGAAGACCACGTGGGCATGGAGCGTTTTCGCCCCAACATCGTGCTGGAAACGGGTGAACCCTGGGCCGAAGACCGCTGGGCCGCCATCGAGATCAACGGCATCCGTTTCGACCTCGTCAAACCTTGCACCCGCTGCATCATGACCACGCAAGACCAGCAGACTGGCTCCCGCGACGTACCCTCCCCCATGAAAGCCATGGGCCGCCTGCGCATGTCCGCCGACCGCCGCGTCCCCGGCGTGATGTTCGGCTGGAACCTCACCCCGCGCGGTGAAGGATCGATTGCGGTTGGAGATATGGCGAAGGTTTTGGAAGAGCGTGCGGAGGGTTGGGCGATCAAGAGGCGGTGAGAACGGCCGCGCATGGTTGATGGCAGAGTGCGCGGCTCACCCCCCTCTGTCCTGCCGGCCATCTCCCCCACAAGGAGGGAGATTGGCTGGGCGCATGCTCCCCACTCTATCCGCAGCCTTCAAGATGGGCGAGAGGCCTCAACGAGTCGATCTCCCCACCTGTGGGGGAGATGTCCGGCAGGACAGAGGGGGGTAAACCACACCCACCGACCTTGACTAACTACTCTCACCTTTCCACCTCCACCCATCAACCCCGCTCATATCCCCGTCAAGAAAAGTCGTTGGCGAAAAACATCTGCAAACGGTAATAATCGTTTCCTGTCTGGAGATCATTCCCGTGTCCCGAATCGCCACCTCTTCCACCAACCCAATGCCTTGGCTCATCATCGTTGCCGGATCGCTGATCGCGGTTCTGACGTTCGGCCCGCGTTCCGCCATGGGCTTCTTTCAACTGCCGATGCTGGCCGATACGGGTTGGGATCGCTCCACCTTCGGTTTTGCCATGGCGTTGCAGAACCTGTTCTGGGGTCTGGGCCAGCCATTTTTCGGCGCGCTGGCGGATAAGTACGGAACTGGTCGCGTGCTGGTACTGTCCGGCCTGATTTACGCTGCCGGGCTTGTCTGCATGTCGGTCGGCACATCGCCGCTTTGGCTGCATCTGGGTGGCGGCGTTCTGGTTGGGCTTGGCATTGCGGCGGGTTCTTTCAGCGTGATTCTCTCCGCCTTTGCCAGGCATGTGACACCGGAGCAGCGCTCCATGGCGTTTGGTATCGGCACGGCGGCTGGCTCTGCGGGCATGTTCGTGTTCGCACCCATCAGCCAAGGCCTGATCTCCAGCTATGGATGGTCGGATAGTCTTGTCTGGCTTGGGGCCATGATGCTGATCGTTCCACTGCTGGCATGGCCGCTGCGGGGCAACTCCTCGTCCGGCTCGCAATCACACACTCAGTTTCAGCAGACAGCGGGACAGGCGCTACGCGAAGCACTGGGACACAAGAGCTACTTGCTGCTTGCCACAGGCTTCCTCGTCTGCGGCTTTCAGGTCGCGTTCATCACTGCGCATTTCCCTGCCTATCTCGGTGATATCGGCATCGAACCGCGCTACGCCGTCATTGCCATGGCGTTGATCGGCTTTTTCAACATTGCCGGTTCGCTTGCAGCAGGCTTCATCGCCCAGCGCTACTCCAAGCCCTACCTTCTGGCCTACATATACATCGGTCGCTCGATTGCCGTCACGGCGTTTCTGCTGCTGCCGCAATCACCAACGTCGGTGATCATCTTTGCCGCCACCATGGGCATTTTGTGGCTTTCCACCGTGCCGCCAACGAACGGCCTCGTCGCCATCATGTTCGGCACGCGTCACCTGGGCATGCTGGGCGGCGTTGTGTTCCTGTCGCACCAGATCGGCTCGTTCCTCGGCGTATGGATGGGCGGTTATCTCTATGACAAGCTTGGGTCTTACGATGTGGTCTGGTGGCTGGGCGTGGCGATGGGCATCTTCGCCGCTATCGTCCACTGGCCAATCGAAGAACGCGCCGTGCTAAGGCCTGCCGCCGCCTGAGACGCGCCTCAGCCCGCCTTGTCCAGGGCCTTCAACGCCGCCTGCACGAAACCGTCGCGGGTGGCGTTTTCGTTGAGGCCACGGGGCTCATAGACATGACGGTTCAGAAAATGGCCGGTCAGTTGAAAGGCTGCGGCAAGGCTTTCGCGGTCTGCGGCCTTGGAATGCTCCTGGCTCAGAAACGATGGCAATGACAACATGCGCGAAGCATAGGGTGCACCCGCCGTGCGGCACACCGCCCTGCCCGTTTTCGGTGACACATAGACGAGATCTGTACGCAGACCGGTTGCTGCGCAAGCGCTGAGATCGAGGCCGAAACCGAGATCGTTCAGCACCGCCAACTCAAAGCGCACGAAGAGTTCGCCAGCATCCGCCGGGTCCGACAGGTTTTCGAGAATCACATCCAGCGCTTCGAAGAGATGTGGGTGCGGGTCTCGCTCCGGCAACAGCCGCAGTAGGGTCGCCATGGCCTGAACGCCATAGACGGCTGTCGCCGTCTCCATCAACTGTGCAGCGCGCAGGCGCACGGGCTCGATACGATATTCACCCAGATGGTCGTGTAGGCGCGCCCGCCAGGTGACATCCACCCGGTTTCCGGGCTGCAAGACGGCCTGCATGTTGCGCGAACGACCGGCACGCACGAGGCCGAGATAACGCCCACGCGTGCGCGTCATCAACTCGGCGATCACGCTGGATTCGCCGTGACGTTTCACGCCCAGAATAATTGCGTCGTCCTGCCACTGCATGGAATGTTTCGTCTATTGCACCTGAAGCAGCCACCATCATAGCCGATCCGATGCAGATATGCCTGGGTTTTCGTCAGCTCATGATGCGCGTGACGAAGGCGCGCAATTCCGCCTCGCCGAACGGTTTGTCGAGAAGATGCGAGTCGACGAAATCGGGCGGAAAGCCGCTGGTGTCGCCATAACCGCTGACGAAACCGAAGGGTATGGAGAAATCTCTCAAATGACGTGCAAGTTCATAGCTCATGCCATCCGAAAGGCTGACGTCCAGAAGAACGCAATCGGGCTTCGCCCGCAGCAGCGCTTCCTTGGCCTGAAACAGTGTGGTCGCAATATCAATGGTCTTGACGCCCATGGATTGAAGGGAAGATTCCACATCCATCGCGACCAGATACTCGTCCTCCACGATGAGAACCCGTTGAGGCAACATATTTTATCTTTCTCTGGCTGCGGGCAATAACGCAGCAGCAAAAAATCCGTGACGTTCACGGAACCAATTCCTATGACATCGCAGATCGTCAGAAATACGTCATTTAAAAAAGACATATCAAAAAGATAGAGAATTACATCAGTAAATTCTAAATAAACGGTCTCAAATTGCGCAAATCGGCTTCCCACCCTGCGATTTGTGCCAGACCAGCGTCATCCAGAACGATGCATCCCTTGTCCGTCCAACGGATCAGATCCTTGTCGGCAAGTTTGCGCAAAGTCTTGTTGGTGTGCACGATGGAAAGACCCAGCGTATCGGCAACATGCTGCTGCGTCACGGGAATCGGGCCATCTTTCTCCAACAGCCCCACCCGCACGGCCTTGTCGTGGAGGAAGGCCAACAGATACGCAGCCCGCTCGATCGCCGTACGCCGACCGATGCTGAGCAGATGGCTGTCCAACATGCGTTCTTCGCTGGCTGCAATCCAGGTGATGTCGTAGGCGAGCGACGGGTGGTCGGCAAACAGGCTGTTCAGCCGCCCGCGTTCGAACACGCAAAGCGTGATGGGCGACAGCGCCTCGACGGAATGCTGCATCTCGCCCATGACCGTGCCCTGCAACCCAACCAGATCGCCCGGCATCAGGTAATTGAGGATTTGGCGGCGGCCATCTTCCAGCGTTTTGTAGCGGAAGCCCCACCCTTGCAGGATCGTGTAGAGGTGGGCGCTGTGCGAGCCTTCCATCAGCACGATGGCGCCCGGCTCTACCGACAGCTCGCCGGTTTTGAACCGGGAGACGAAATCCAGTTCCGGGGCCGAGAAGTCACGAAAATACTTCATGCCTCGCAGAGGGCATTGCTCGCAGGGCGTGGTGGAGGTGCCGTTTGGCTTCTTGGGCGACATGAGTATCCATGAACAACGAAATCGATAAGGCAATCATAGGCTTCACCCGGTCATCCCGGTCGGTTCCGTCGTGGATCGTCAGTTGCGCGGAAACTCGAGACCCATTTCACGGAAGCGCTCCGGGTCATCGCCCCAGTTTTCGCGCACTTTCACGAACAGGAACAGGTGGACTGTCTGCTCGAGAATAGCCGACAATTCCTTGCGCGAGGATGACGAGATCGCCTTGATGGCATCGCCGTTCTTGCCAAGAGCAATCTTCTTCTGGCTATCGCGCTCGACATAGATGACCTGCTCGATGCGCACAGACCCGTCCTTACGCTCTTCCCACTTCTCGGTTTCGACGTGGGATGCGTAAGGCAGTTCCTGGTGAAGGCGCAGGAACAGCTTTTCGCGGGTAATTTCCGCAGCAAGCTGGCGCATGGGAAGATCGGAAATCTGGTCCTCGGGGTAATACCAAGGACCCTCCGGCAACTCTTCGGAGAAATAGTTCATCAGGTCGTCACAGCCGGAACCGTTGGTCGCCGAAATCATGAAAGTGCGGTCGAAACTGCATATCTCATTTGCTTCGGAGGCCAGCTTCAGCAAGTCCTCGCGCTGAACCTGATCGATCTTGTTCAGGCAGAGAATCTTCGTCTGCTTCACATCCTTCAGGCCTTCGAGGATCGTCTGTGCGTCGCCTTTCAGCCCGCGCTCACTGTCGATCAGCAGCAGAATGATGTCAGCGTCCTTGGCACCACCCCATGCCGAGGTGACCATGGCGCGGTCCAGCCTGCGGCGAGGCTTGAAGATGCCGGGCGTGTCCATGAAGACGATCTGGGCGTTGTTGTGAATGGCGATGCCGCGCATCACAGCGCGTGTCGTCTGCACCTTGTGGCTGACGATGGACACCTTGGCGCCGACGAGGCGGTTGACCAGCGTCGACTTGCCGGCATTGGTCGGGCCGATCAGCGCAACGAAACCGGAATGCGTCGGTCTGGTCTGCGCATTCTCGTTACCATTATCGTCAGCCGGTGCGGCGTCGAATTCATTCTCGCTCATGGAGTATCCAATCAGTTTGCGGCAGAGGATTTCTGCCAAACGCCTTCGCGTTCCAATAGTCGTGTTGCGGCCACCTGCTCTGCGGCACGCTTGGAGCGATCAACGCCCGTTTCCGGCGCGACGCCGGGTACTTCCACCGTCACCGTGAAGCTGGGATCGTGATCCGGTCCGGTGCGGTCGTCAATCCTGTAAAGAGGGGTCACGGCAAATTTCGCGTGGGCCCACTCCTGCAATTCCGTCTTGGCATCACGGCGACCGGCATCGATGCTGGTGGCCCGCTTCTGCCAGTATTTCATAATAAACGCCCGTGCCGCTTCCAGCCCGCCATCCAGATAGATGGTCGCAATCAGGCTTTCCACCACGTCGGCGCGCACGTTGAGCATGGTCTTGCCCGTCAGCTTCTTCACATCGGCGCCGGTGCGGATGAAGGTGTGCAGACCCATCTCATCGGCAATCGCGGCACAGGAATCGGCGCTGACCAGCTGGTTCAGGCGAACAGAAAGCTCGCCCTCGGATGCCGATCGGAATGTCGAAAACAGCAACTCGGCAACACAGAGGCCAAGGACGCGGTCGCCCAGAAACTCCAGTCGCTCATAATTTCCAGCCTTGCCCGCATTGGCGCTCGCATGGGTTAAGGCCCGGTCAAGCCGGGCCTTTTCCTTGAACCTGTATCCGATGAGCGTTTCCAGTCGACCGATTTCTTCCATCGAAAGCGGTTTTGTCTTGCTCATTTGACAACCTTGAACAGGCGGTCCCAACGCATGTTGGCGGGCCACTCCCAAACGCGGCTGAACGGCGTGTCGTTGCCCAGCGAGAAGAAGATGACGCTTGCGCGACCGACCAGATTTTCAGCAGGCACGAAACCGACATCGAAACGGCTGTCCAGCGAGTTGTCGCGGTTGTCGCCCATCATGAAATAATGGCCTTCGGGCACGATGAATTCGCGGGTGTTATCGCCACGCGAGTCCGGCGACTGGTCCAGCGTGTCGTAGGTCACGCCGTTGTCGAGCGTTTCGCGGAAGACAGGCACGTTTGCACCGGGGTCGGCACGGTAATCGGAGGTGAAGACGCCATCGGCCTGCTTGGGCACGGGCTGACCATTGATCAGCAATACGCCATTGGTGACCTGAATGCGGTCACCCGGAAGGCCGACGAGACGCTTGATGTAATCGACTTCAGGGTTCGGCGGCAGGCGGAAGACGACGACGTCGCCGCGCTTGGGTTCGCTGAACTCAAGAATGCGCCCGGAAAACAGGTCTGGCGAGAACGGCAGCGAATATTTCGAATAGCCGTAGGAGAATTTATTGACAAACAGATAGTCGCCCACCAGAAGCGTCGGCATCATGGAGCCGGACGGAATGGTGAAAGGCTGGAAAAGCACCGTACGGATGACCATCGCCAGGAGCAGCGCCTGCACGATGACCTTGACGTTTTCCCAAAGGGCGCTCTGCTTCTTTTCAGCTTTTTCGGACACTTAGAGACCTGCCTGCTCGTTCTTCAATTTCGACGGACTTCTCTAGAACCTTTCAAGGGTAAAGGGAAGCGTTTCCATCGCGCACCACCGGGCGAAACCAACGGAAGCATCGGAATTTCGCGTTATTTGGTTACCGGCAGCGCCTCGATGATCACAAAGGCCTGCGCATAAGGGAACTCATCCGTGATCGTCAGGTGAATGACGGCTTCGTGCCCCGCGGGCAAAAGCGCCTCCAGACGGTCCGCTGCGCCGTTGGTCAGGCGCATTGTCGGCTTGCCGCTCGGCAGGTTGACCACGCCCATGTCCCGCCAAAAAACGCCCTGCGCCAGCCCGGTCCCCAACGCCTTGGAGCAGGCTTCCTTGGCGGCGAAGCGCTTGGCATAGGATGCCGCACGGTTTTTGCGCCTGTCCGATTTCGCCTGCTCGACGTCGGTGAAACAACGATGGGTGAAGCGGTCCCCGAAACGCTCGATAGAGGTTTCGATACGCCTGATGTCGATGAGGTCGCTGCCCATGCCGATAATCATTCAGTCACACCCAAAATGGTTTTACGCTGCGCACTGTGCAGTGCCAGCTTGTCGTGCTGCTTCTTTCTGACACCGCTGATGATCGCGTAGACGCTGACATAGGCAACGATAGCCGAGAGAGCGGCGGGAATGAGCGCGCCGATGGTCATCGGCTCCAGCACCGGGCGCCAAAGCTGTAGGAAATTCATGTGGCTGAAAAGCGCGACGAAATCCACGTGCGACGACATGTTCTGGTCACTGCGACCGAGAATGAGGTGGCCCAGCTCCCATGTGGAAGCCCAGATCAACGGAAATGTCAGGGGATTTGCGAAGGTCGTGCCGAGAGCGGCAGCCACCAGATTGGCCCTGAAAATAAACCCGAGCGCCATGGCGATAATGATGTGAACACCGAGAAAGGGCGTCCATGCGACTGCCACACCAATCGCCACTCCCGCCGCCACGGAATATGGAGATGCAGACAGCCGCACGAGCCTCAGCTTCAGATACCGAAGCGAACGGCGGAAACCCATGCGCGGCCACACAATGGCGCGTAATCTTTCAATGGGTCTGGCGGGTGTACGGCGGCGAAACGGCATACTGCGAACTTATTGCATCGTTTCGATTACGCCAAGGGCGAAACCGCACCTCACCCAGGAGCGCATATCGAACGTGCTCCCCTACGTCACATACCGACATAGCCGGTATGCATTTTTGCATTACTTGCGGAACATGCCGCGGTCGACTTCGCGCTGGCGGAATTCCAGGTCGATACGCGATACCGAGTCGCTGAGGTAATCGAATTCACGTTCCTGCGTTGTCTTGCCACGAACAGCGCGAGCGATCTTGCGAAGGGGTCCAAACATTGTCTTTTCCTTTTCCAGTTGCATCGGCCACATCATCGGGTCTGTCCCGGCTGGCCTTTGTCTTGCTCTTGATTTCTGGAGTGAAGATAGTCCCGTTTATCGCCGGTGACTACAGACAGGACAAGGCCGCTGCCATGCGTTGAATGCATAGCGGCGGCCTTCAGGCTCAATATTTGAGCAAAACTGCCTTAATCGAAGGCACGTTTGACGGTTGAGACGCAATCCAGGTCTTTGAGCTGTGACAGAAGCTGGTTCAGCTGCCGCAGGTCCCACACCTCGATATCGAGCGCCAGTTCGGAAAAATCGGTCCCGATGCGCACCATGTTGAGGCCGCGAATATTCACATCCAGCGTGGCGATGGATTGCGCGACCGAGGCCAGCGTGCCGGGCTCGTTCAGCGCATTGATCATCACCCGTGCCATGAACCGCGACTTGTTGGCCTCATCCAGATCCCAGCGCACGTCGATCCAGCGCTCCGGCTCGTCATCGAAGCGTTGCAATGCGGGCGACTGGATCGGGTAGATGGTGATCCCCTTGCCTTTTTCCATGATGCCGACAATACGGTCACCCGGCACGGCACCGGCGGCACCGAAATGCACCTCGACATTATCCGACAGGCCGCGAATGGGCAGCGGGTCGGGGCTTTCAAGCACTTCGGCAGCACCGTCGTCTTCCAGTACCGAGCGTGACTTGCCGGGTATCTTGAAGACCATGCCGGATGCGCTGCGCATATTGAACCAGCCGTCGTCGCCGGTCATCTTCACCGTGACGCGCTCATCCTGATAATCCGGGTAGACGGCGCGCAGCACGTCGAGCGAGGAGACCTCACCACGGCCAACAGCGGCAATCGCGTCTTCCACATCCTTCTGCGCCAGACGATGCAGCACGGGCTTGAGCCCTTCGCGCGAGAACGGCTTGCCCGCGCGCTCGAAAGTGCGCTCCAGAATACGGTAGCCGAGACCGGCATATTGCTTGCGAATGGCCATGCGTGTGGCACGGCGAATGGCGGAGCGCGCCTTGCCGGTCACCACCACCTCTTCCCACGCGGCAGGCGGAACCTGCACGCCGGAGCGGATGATCTCAACCTCGTCGCCATTGTTCAGGCGCGTGACCAGCGGCATGATCCGCCCGTTGATCTTGGCGCCAACGGTGGTATCGCCGATATTGGTGTGCACGGCATAGGCAAAGTCGATGGGCGTCGCACCGCGCGGCAGCGCAATCAGCTTGCCCTTCGGCGTAAAGCAGAACACCTGATCCTGGAACAGTTCGAGCTTGGTGTGCTCCAGAAACTCTTCCGGGCTGTCTCCGTCTGCCAGCGCCTCAATGGTGTGGCGCAGCCAGGAGTAAGCATTGGATTCGGGCGACAGCACATCGCCATCACCGATCTCCCCATCCTTGTAGAGGGAATGCGCGGCAATGCCGAATTCGGCAATTTCGTGCATGCGCTGGGTGCGAATCTGCAATTCGATACGCTGGCGCGAAGGACCGACGATGGTTGTGTGAATGGAGCGATAGTCGTTCTGCTTCGGCGTCGAGATATAATCCTTGAACCGTCCCGGGACCACAC
Source organism: Hyphomicrobiales bacterium (assembly GCA_900468015.1). Classification (GTDB taxonomy): domain Bacteria; phylum Pseudomonadota; class Alphaproteobacteria; order Rhizobiales; family Rhizobiaceae; genus Agrobacterium. Next base: position 75,620 of record UBRU01000021.1, on the reverse strand, counting down.
GCCAGCGCGTGTGGACGATGCCGAGTGCGCGGTAGCAGGCGGGAATATCCTGCACCAGAATGCGGAAGCCATAGACGTCGGATAGCTGCTCGAAGGACAGCGACTTCGACTGCATCTTGCGAAACACCGAATGCGGCTTCTTCTGGCGACCCTTGACGTAGGCACCCTCGACGCCATTGGCGAGCAGCAGCTCGCGCAATTCGTCTTCGATCTTCTTGATCAGGCCCTGATTGTGCTCTTCGAGGTCCTGAAGGCGCTTGGTCACCGTCGCGAACGCTTCGGGGTTGAGATAGCGGAAGGACAGGTCTTCCAGCTCGTCGCGCATGTCCTGCATGCCCATGCGTCCGGCTAGCGGCGCATAGATTTCCATCGTCTCTTCGGAAATCCGGCTGCGTTTGTCCTCCGGCATATGCTCCATGGTGCGCATATTGTGCAGCCGGTCTGCCAGCTTCACCAGGAGAACGCGCACGTCATCGGAAATGGCAAGCAGCAGCTTGCGCAGATTTTCGGCCTGCTTGGCTTTCTTGGTAACGAGATCGAGCTTCTTGAGCTTGGTCAGCCCTTCCACGAGGCGACCGATATCTTCGCCGAACAGGTCATCGATTTCCGCGCGCGTGGCGCTGGTATCTTCGATGGTGTCATGCAGCAACGCGACCGCGATGGTCGATTCGTCCAGATGCATTTCGGTAAGGATGGCCGCAACTTCGAGCGGATGCGAAATATAGGGGTCGCCGTTGGCGCGCTTCTGCTGGCCGTGCTTTTGCATGGCGTAGACATAGGCCTTGTTCAACAAGGCCTCATTGGCTTCAGGCTTGTATTTTTGAACCCGTTCGACGAGTTCGTACTGTCGCATCATGTATGGGATGCCCCGAAAAAAAAGCGCGCCGATCTGGACCGGCGCACATTGCTGCATAATCTGGGTTCAGATTATGACGACAAAGCTTTACAGAGCGTAACCGGCCCCTGCCCGGCTGCGCGTCGGCAAAATCAATAGTCGTCGTTCTTTTCCGGCGGCACAAGGCCTTCGATGCCAGCGAGAAGATCTTCTTCCGACATCTGGTCGAAGTTGACAGTCTCGGGAGCGTCGTCGTCTTCTGCGTCGCTGGAAGAACCGGCAGCTGCGATCGAAACCGGATCGGGCTCTGGCTCGTCCACTTCCACATGCTTCTGCAGCGAGTGGATCAGGTCTTCCTTCAGGTCGTCTGGCGACAGCGTTTCGTCGGCGATTTCGCGCAGCGCAACGACAGGGTTCTTGTCGTTATCGCGGTCGATGGTGATCTGCGACCCCTGCGAAATCTGGCGCGCACGGTGGCTGGCCAACAGAACCAGTTCGAAGCGGTTGTCTACTTTATCAATGCAATCTTCTACGGTGACACGGGCCATTGCCTGTCCTTTGCGGTCTTAATGTCGCGGATTACCCGTCCCGATACAGGCATTGGCCAAAGATTTCAAGTTTTTCCTGTTCCGGGCGTTAAGAGACGCTTTCCATGTCGAATTCAGACAATTGGATTAAAGTTTCCACATAATTTCCATGGGGGGCTGGACGGCGGAACTATGACGCTTATATGAATGCTTAATAATGTACCGTATGAAGCGCTGATATTCGCTAAGCCGATACTGTTTGAATTACTGGCGGTCGTTCGCCAAGGGAGGATTTTGTTTCAATGTTTGATCCACGCGAAAAAATTGCGCTCTTTATCGATGGCGCCAACCTTTACGCCGCATCCAAAAGCCTCGGTTTCGATATCGATTATCGCAAACTTTTGAAGGCATTCCAGAAGCGCGGCTACCTCTTGCGCGCCTATTATTACACTGCGCTGATCGAAGATCAGGAATATTCCTCGATTCGCCCGTTGATCGACTGGCTGGACTATAATGGTTACAAGGTCGTGACGAAGCCCGCCAAGGAATTCACCGATGCGATGGGCCGCCGCAAGATCAAGGGCAATATGGATATCGAACTTGCCGTCGATGCCATGGAACAGTCCGAGACCGTCGATCACCTCGTTCTCTTCTCTGGCGATGGCGATTTCACCACGCTGGTCGATGCGCTTCAGCGCCGTGGCCGCAAGGTGTCCGTCATCTCCACCATGTCGACTCAACCGCCGATGATTGCCGACGATCTGCGCCGCCAGGCCGACCACTTCATCGACCTTCTGTCCTTGAAGGCAGAAATCGGTCGCGATCCGAGCGAGCGTGCGCACCGCGTTGTCGAGAATACCGAATCGGTCGAGTAAACCTTTACATCACCGTCTGAAACTTGAACGCGAGGCCCTCCAAGGCTTCGCGTTTTGCTTTGTGGTCGACGTTATTATATAAGCAATCTTGAAAACTTAGCACTTCATTAAGTATAAAAGTATTCATTACGCCTGGACTAGACGCGGTGGGGATCGCGTTTCGAAAATCAGGGGTTACGATATGAGTGGACAACAGGCCGGACATCAACTTTCGGAAAGGCTTGCGTTTTTGGGTCTTGGCCCGGAGCAAAAGAAAAACCTGGCTGCGTTGAAGCCCGCCATCGTCGCCTCGCTGAGCGGCTCACTGGACGATTTCTACACCAAGGCCCGTGCCGTTCCAGACACCGCAAAATTCTTCGCCAACGAAGCGCATATCCAGCACGCCAAATCCATGCAGATCAAGCACTGGTCGCGCATTGCATCCGCCTCGTTCGACAGCGAATACACCACCGCCGTTACCGCCATCGGTCGTACCCATGCCCGCCTCGGTCTTGAGCCGCGCTGGTATATCGGCGGCTATGCGCTCATTCTCGAAGGCATCATCAAGGCCGTCGTAGACGCCCAGCTCAAGGGCTTCATGTTCGAAAAGAAGGGCAAGCAGGTCGCAAAAGACATCACCGTTGCGGCCAAGGCAGCCCTTCTCGACATGGATTATTCGATCTCGGTCTATCTGGAAGCCCTTGCTGAAGAGCGCGCCGCATCCGAGTTGGAACAGCAGCGCATGAAGCAGGAGCAGCAACAGGTCCTGTCGCTTCTGAACACAGCGCTGAACCACATGGCGCAGGGCGACCTGACTTCACGCATGGACGGCGATCTTGCAGCGGAATTCGATGGTCTGAAGACCAATTTCAACACCGCCCTTGCCAAGCTGTCCGGCGCCTTCTCCGAAATCGTTGAGGAATCGCACAAGATTTCGGCCAACACCCGAGAGCTGACCTCTTCCACCGATGACATGGCGCGCCGCACCGAGCAACAGGCGGCCTCTCTGGAGCAGACCGCCGCAGCACTGGAACAGATTACCACCATCTCCAGACAGTCCGCGCAGCGCACCGAGCAGGCGCAGGATATTGTGAAAAGCTCTGCCGAGGAGGCCGCTCGCTCCCGCCACATCGTGACGGAAGCCGTGGAAGCCATGAGTGCCATCGAGCACTCTTCGCAGAAAATCACCCAAATCGTCAGCGTTATCGATGAAATCGCCTTCCAGACCAATCTTCTCGCACTGAATGCAGGCGTTGAAGCCGCACGTGCTGGTGAAGCGGGCAAGGGCTTCGCTGTGGTCGCGCAGGAAGTGCGCGAGCTTGCCCAGCGTTCCGCAAATGCTGCCAAGGAAATCCGTGTTCTGATCGACAAGTCCTCGCAGGATGTCGCAAACGGCGTATCACTGGTCAGCCGCACGGGCGAAGCGCTCAACTCCATCGGCGGCAAGGTGGACCATATTCAGGACCATATCGGCGCCATCACCCAGGCGGTGCAGGAGCAGGCGATGGGCATTCAGGAAATCAATTCCGCCATTGCCAGCATGGATCAATTGACCCAGCAGAACGCCGCCATGGTGGAAGAAACCAACGCCGCAACGCATGGTCTGAGCGACATCAGCAGCAATCTCGCAGCGCTCGTCAGCCGGTTCAATGTGCAGAAATCCATGCGCCACCAGCAGGCGGTCTACCGCGCCGCATAGCCCTACAGGCCTTGCCCGGGAACGGAAAAACGCCGATGCGGTTGTGGACACCGCACCGGCGTTTTTTTCATTCCGAATGCGAGATCATCAACATGACGATACGACCCCAATCAATTGATTGAGCACATTCTTTTTTTCTTATGCGATTGGATTAAACTATTGTATCAAATGAGCCGAACGATCGGCTGCTTCGGGCCGGCACGTCAGTGATGGCTCCAATTTTCAAAGGCCCATGGAAGGTATCTCGTCCAAAGAACAGCGCCGCTTGGCTGCACTCGATAGCTACAATGTTCTTGATACACCGCGAGAGCAGGATTTCGACGACCTCGCGTTACTGGCCTCCACCATTTGCGACACGCCGATCGCAGTCGTCAACCTCATTGGCGATGGCAGGCAGTTCTTCAAGGCCGAGGTTGGTTTGGGCGTTCGCGAAACACCGTTGGACACGTCGTTTTGTGCCCGCGCCATTCTCGAAGACGATTTTCTGGTCATTCCCGATGCGACCCGCGATGCGCGCTTCCAGACCAATCCGTTGGTCACTGGCGAGCCCCACATCCGTTTTTACGCCGGTGCGCTTCTGAAGTCTGATGACGGGCTTCCAATCGGCACCATTTGCGTTCTGGGCCATGAGCCGAAAGACATCACCGACGCCCAGGAGAATGCGTTGAAAGCGCTGGCCCGGCAGGTCATGTCGCACTTGGAGCTGCGCCGCACCCTGCAAAGCGCGACGCACGATCTCGCGCTGGAGCGTCGCCTTTCTGCAAAGCGCCAGCTGCGCGTCAGCAAGGTTGGTGCGAAGAACGAGGAGTTGCGGGTCAACCACGAACGCTCCAAGGCGGCCCATGATGCGGGCCAAATCGGCATTTTCGAAATCGATATCGAAACGAACGAGGCCATAGTCTCCGAAGAGTTCTGCCGTATTTTCGGTGTGCCGGAACAGCCGAGCTACGATTCGTCCGTTTTCGAAAAGCTCGTTGTCGATACCGACCGCAAAACCGCTTCTGAAACCACCAGCCGGATATCGGCGACAGCGCAGCTCAGCGTCGAATACCGCATTCGTCGTGGCAGCGACCAGCGTGTTCGCTGGGTTGCACGGCGCGCGCAGTTCATTCTGGATGACCGCGGAATACCGGTGAAGATGATCGGCGTCATCATCGACATCACCGATTCCAAGCGCAAGGATGCCCGCATCGCCGCCCTGCTGACGCTGGGTGACAGATTGCGCGCGGGCAAAACTGTCCAGGACATTTCGCGCATCGCGTCTGAGATTCTGGCAGAAGGCCTTGCCGTCAACCGCTCCGGTTACGCAACCGTCAATTCCGCGACCGATAGCCTGTTCGTTGAGTTCAACTGGCTTGCCGCCGAGGCGCAATCCATTGCCGGACATCACAAACTCACCGATTTCCAGGCCACGATGAAGCGTCTTGAAATCGGCGACACGCTGGCCGTACCCAACATCAACGCCGCCAGCTGGCTGGATAGCGATGCCTCAGGCTATGCGGAGATGGGCGTGCGCTCCTTCGTCAAGGTGCCGATCATCGACCGTGGCGCTCTCGTCGGCATTCTTTTTGCACATGATGCCAAGCCCCGTTTCTGGAGCAAGCTGGAGCTCGATTTTGCCTGGGGCGTCGCTGACCGCGCCTATGCCGCAATTGCAAGGCTGAATGCCGAGTCGGAGCAGCGCATACTCAATCAGGAACTCAGCCACCGCTTGAAAAACACGCTGTCGATCGTCCAGGCCATTGCCGCCCAAACGCTGCGCAACGTCACGGAAAAGGATGCCGTCGCCGCCTTCAACGGCCGGCTTCAGGCCCTTAGCTCCGCCCATAACGTGCTGCTCCAGCAATCCTGGTCGACAGCGCGTCTGCGGGAAGTCATCGGAAGGGTCATGCATCTCCACGCCGGAGATGGGAAAGTCGTCATGTCGGGCCCGGAAGTGCCGCTCGGCCCCAAGGCCGGGCTATCGCTTTCGCTTCTGCTGCACGAACTCGGCACCAACGCCATCAAATACGGCGCGCTCTCGACCGATGCCGGTCTTGTCGACATCAGCTGGCACGTCTCGGATGATTCCGAAAAGCCGATCCTGACCCTGAAATGGGAAGAAAAAGGCGGCCCGCCCGCATCCGAGCCCGAACGCCGTGGCTTCGGCTCCCGCCTCATCCGCATGGGTATTGCCGGAACGGGTGATGTGGAGAAAAACTTCTTGCCAAGCGGCCTGGTCGCGACGTTCCGCGCGCCATTGTCACTGGTCATGGAACTGGGCGAGTAGGCGGGAAGACTCAGCGTTCTCGCCTATGCTGATGCAGGAGATGTTTAGTCGCAGTGCGACAGCGTACGCGCTCAGCGAACAACCTGAGTAAACGTCGCCTTATCAGGCAGCGCCACCCTTCATCAAACGCGATTTCTGGCGATTCCAGTCGCGTTCTTTTTCCGTCTCGCGCTTGTCGTGCAGCTTCTTGCCCTTGGCCAGCGCCAGTTCCAGCTTTGCGCGGCCTTTGTCGTTAAAGTAGATTTTCAACGGCACCAGCGTCATGCCTTCGCGGTTGATGCCCACGCGCATGCGATGGATTTCGCGCTTGGACAGCAGCAACTTGCGGCGACGACGCGGCTCGTGGTTGAAGCGGTTGGCCTGAAGATATTCCGGCAGATGCGAATTGATCAGCCAGATCTCATTGCCTTCATCCGAAGCGTAGGATTCGGCAATGTTCGCCTTGCCATCGCGCAGGGATTTGACCTCTGTACCCGTCAGAACAATGCCAGCCTCGTAGGTATCGAGGATTTCATAATTGAAGCGGGCCTTGCGGTTTTCCGCAACGACCTTGTTCACCACACGCTGACTGCCTTTAGGGGCCATTTCTCAATCCGTCTTTTATTCGTCCGCAATGATCTGCGGTTCGGCCCCTATGTAGTGGCTAAGGCGCCGAAAGTGAAGGTGCGCCGTTGCCAGCGCACCTTGGGTTCATCTCAATTGATCAGACCTGCATGTTTCAGCGCGGCATCAATGGCCGCTTCCGTCGCAGGCTCAAGCACATCCATCAATGGCGAGCGCACTTTGCGGCTGACATTGCGGCTGCGCGCCAGCGCGTATTTCGTGCCGCAGACACCGGGCTCCATGAAGATCGCCTTGTGCAACGGCATCAGGCGATCCTGATACTCCAACGCCAGCGCATAGTTTCCAGCCAGCATCGCCGCCTGAAACTCTGCACACAGACGCGGCGCAACGTTTGCCGTCACCGAAATACAGCCCACGCCACCATGGGCGTTGAAGCCCAGCGCCGTGCCATCTTCGCCCGAAAGCTGAATGAAATCAGGGCCGCATGTGATGCGCTGTTCGGAAACGCGGTCCAGCTTGCCGGTCGCGTCTTTTACACCAACGATGTTCTTATGTGCCTTGACCAGCGCACCCATCGTTTCCGGCGTCATATCGATGACCGAACGCGGTGGGATGTTGTAGATCACGATCGGCAGTGTCACGGCCTCGGCGATTGCCGAAAAATGCGCGAACAGGCCCTTTTGCGTCGGCTTGTTATAGTAAGGCGTGACGACCAGCAGCGCGTCCGCGCCCACTTCCTGCGCATGCAGGCCGAGCTCTATCGCTTCGTGGGTGTTGTTGGAGCCTGCACCGGCGATGACCGGAACCCGTTTACCCGCCGTTTCCACGCACAGTTCAACGACTCGTTTGTGCTCGTCGTGAGACAAGGTAGGGGATTCCCCGGTTGTCCCGACGGGCACGAGGCCGCTGCTGCCTTCGGCAATCTGCCACTCCACATGGGCGGCAAACGCCGTTTCGTCCACTGCGCCTTGCGCGGTGAACGGCGTAATGAGGGCGGGAATGGATCCCTTGAACATGCAATACTCCTTGCGGTGAGCCAGTCCATGCTTCAGCCGCATTCCATGGTTAAAACGTCGTCACATTAAAGCGGGGCCACGCTACCGACAAGCTGTTAACGATGCCTTTTGATGTGCGAAACACAAATAGTTTCAGGCTTCGCAGCATCAACAGCGCCGCGCCCGCAAATGATGGTGCAGACGCCCGTACACGCCGTTTCTGACCGAAATTTGATCGGCACCGGCGTTCGGGATTAAGGTTCTGTTAAGGCTGAAAGCAGCTAATGGAGGCATGACACCTGCAAGACACAGAGCCGCAAAACCAGACAGCCCTTTCCAGGTCGTGCGCCCGGCAAAACCCGGCGTTGCGGCCAAGCGGCGGTCCAAAGTCGCGAGTGAACGCATGAAGAAAGCAGCTTTAGGCCTGGCCATGGCTGGCCTTGCGGCAACAGTCTGGGGTGCGTGGGCCGGGCCCGCGACCGAAAGCGCCATCGTCCCCCTGCCCTATGTCAAACCCAATTCACCGGCGACCCCCGCATTCATGCCTGCGACGCCCGAAATCACCGGCTCGATCATGCGGCCGAATGCGCCGCTGAACGTCTCCGATCTGAAAGCCGGGCTTGATGCGCTGTCTAGCCGTGATGCTCTGCGCGCCATCGCCATTCGCAACTCCCTGCCCGCGACGGCTCTCGACCGGCATATCCTGACATGGGCGATTGCCATTTCCGGCCAGAAAGACGTCTCCTCCGCCGAGATCGCCACCGCTCAGACCGAACTCAAGGGCTGGCCGGGCACCGCCACATTCCGCGCCAATGCCGAACGCGCCATGTTGCGCGAAAGTCCGCCTGCGGCGCAGCTCGTCGCCTATTTCGCCAACGGCGCGCCTGAAACGCCGGAGGGCACGATTGCCCTTGCTCAAGCGCAGAACACCAGCGGCAATACGGCGCAAGCGCAGAAGCTCATCCGCACATTATGGATCAGCGAAGGTATGGACACGGCGCTGGAAGACCGCGTCATCGATGAATTTCCCGGTTTTCTCTCTGCTGCCGATCACAAGGCGCGGATGGATTATCTGATGTATCGTAGCCGTGTTAGCCAGGCGAAACGCTTTGGTGATCTTGGCAAGGCGCAGCTACTCTACGCCGCCTGGGCCGCCGTGTTGCAGCGTGCCAAAAACGCGCCTGCCGCACTCGCCGCCGTGACCGGCCCCGCCCGCAACGATCCCGCCTATCTCTTCGCCCGCATCGAAAACCTGCGCCATCAGCAGAAATACGCCGATGCAGCAGCGCTTTTGGCGCAAGCACCGACGGATCAGGCAAAGCTCGTCAATCCCGGTGAGTGGTGGAACGAGCGCCGCATCATCGCGCGCGGACTGGCAGACCTTGGCGATTTCCGCCAGGCCTACACCATTGTCGCCAATCACGCCGCGACATCGGCGGTCGATATTGCCGATGCGGAATTCCATGCGGGCTGGTACGCGCTGCGTGCGCTACAAGACCCCACCGATGCTGCAAAACATTTCAACCGACTGCTTGAGACGTCGAACCGACCCCTTTCCGCATCCCGCGCCTATTACTGGCTAGGCCGCACCGCCGAAGCCGGCGGACCGGGCAATGCCCGCGAGTTCTTCACCAAGGCCGCCGCCCATCCCGGCACATTCTATGGCCAGCTTGCCGCAGCGCGAATCGGTACGACCACGATCAACGTGACCTACCCTTCCCCAAGCGACAACGACCGCCAGCACTTTGCCGAGCGTGAAGCCGTGCGCGCCATCGAAAGACTTGAGGCCGCAGGCTATAGCTGGCGCGCCGATAGCCTCTACCGCGCCTTGGCCGAGCAGATGGACAGCCCCGGCGAACTGGCGATCCTCGCCTCGCGCGCGGAAAAGAACAACAACCATCAGGTTTCGCTCCAGATCGGCAAGACGGCCTTCAGTCGCGGCATCGATGCCGCAGCACTCGCCTACCCGATCGGCGTCATTCCCGGCACGGCCAACATTTCCGGCTCCGGCATGGCACTGGCATATGCGATTGCGCGCCAGGAAAGCGCCTTCAACCCCGCAGCCGTTTCACCCGCAAATGCGCGCGGCCTCTTACAACTTCTGCCCGGCACCGCCAAAGGCGTCGCCAGCCGCCACGGCATGGATTTTACCCAGGCCAAACTCACCACCGATGCAGGTTACAACGCCACACTCGGCGCCCATTACCTTCGTGAACAGATCGACAGCTTCGGCGGCTCCTACATCCTCACCTTCGTCGCCTATAATGCAGGACCCAAACGCGTCCCCGAATGGATCAGCCGCTACGGCGACCCCCGCGGCAAACCCATTGACGACGTGGTCGACTGGATCGAACGCATCCCCTTCCCCGAGACACGCAACTACGTGCAGCGGGTGATGGAGAATTATCAGGTGTACAAGACGCGGCTAGGTCAAAAGGCAGATATCGTCAGCGATCTGCGGGATGGTCGTTCGGGCTGATGCCCTCACGATATAGCTGGACCACCCAAAGCGCCGAGTAATCGGCGCTTTTTTGTATTCACCGCTGACAACCGTGTCCGAGCCTACAGCAACTCCACACAGACACGCCACCGCAAAACGAAAAAGCCCGGCTCGAGAGCCGGGCTTTCCATCACTGACTGAAGTCAGATCAGATTAGAAGTCGCGCTGAAGGCGAACGAAGCCAGTGACCTGATCGTCAGCACCATCTTCGTCGTAGTAGTTCGCTGTAACCTTCGTGGAGAGGCCTTCGGTGATTTTGTAATCAACCGTTACACCAGCTGTCCATGCATCGCGGTTCGACCAATCGTCGCCGCGGATTGCTGTGGCTGTAGGTACGAATGCGCCGCCAACAACAGAACCAAGAACAACTTCGTCAGCTACGTTAGCAAGGTACTGAGCGGCTGGCGTGATCGTCAGCTTGTCAGTTGCCTTGATTGCGTATTCAGCAGCAACAGTCCACTCAGACAGTGCGTAGTAAGCGTTACCGCCGGAAGCCCAAACGCCTGCCAGACCAAGCGTACCTGGACCAACGTCTGCGAACATCATAGCGCGGATAGCGCCTTCTTCCTGGTCTACGTCGTAAGAGCCGATAACCTGAAGGGTTGCAGCGCCGAACTTCGCACCTACGCCAGCAGTGATACCAACGTTATTGTCAGCTTCCTGTGTGTAAAGGTCAAAGCCAGGAAGGGTGGATGGACCTGCACGACGAGCCAAGTCAATGTTCTTGCCTTCCAGTTCGTCAACCGAAACGCCAGCCCAGAAAGAGCCTGCGTCGTAGGTGTAACGAATGGAGTTGAACAGTGTGTTGGAAGACAGAAGGTCTGTTTCGCCCGAGAGATCGTCATCCCACCAGCTGTAGAACTTACCGACCTTCAGGCCGCCGAGTTCGATGAATGCCTGCTGGATGTTGAGGCCGGAGTCGCCATCGTTTTCTGCATCGCCACGGAATTCGATGAAGCCACGAACAGCGCCGAGCTCGGTGTCTGTCTTGGTGTCAACGTTGAACTGAGCGCGTGTGAAAGAATTCCAGTCAGACGTACCGGAAAGATCACGACCAAAGCTTGTCTGGAAACGAACGTAACCAGAGAACTTCAAGCATGTTTCAGTACCAGGAATGTAGAAGAAACCTGTGCCGAAAGCGTCGCAAACGCGAACGTATTCCATTGGCTCAGGCTCAGCAGCGACGATAGCGTCAGCAGCCTGGGCGCCGGATACTGCTGCGAGAGCTGCAGCGGAGCCGATCAAAAGGCTCTTAATGTTCATGGTGACCTCCAAGTCAAATGATAAAAAACAGCGGGTGGGAACGAATGCTGTTCTTGAAATCGATTAAAGCCACAACCACAGATTCGCGCAATCTGGAAGAAAGCAATTTAGCATTAAAGTCGAAGCGTTGCCGTCTTGCTGTTGCAACTTCGTCACAAATCGACCTCAAGTCGGTCAAGGTGTTAACGATCTCTTACCGGCAAACGGACATTCGCCGACCCGGAACTTTCCAGAAGTTATTAGCCAAACAAAAAACCCGGCTCGAAAGCCGGGTTTTCCTTTACTGACAAAAGTCAGATCAGATTAGAAGTTGCGCTGCAGGCGAACGAAGCCTGTGACCTGATCGCCACGGTCGTCTTCGTCGTAGTAGTTTGCAGTCAGCTTAGTGGTCAGGCCTTCGGTGATTTTGTAATCAACCGTTACGCCAGCAGTCCAAGCATCGCGGCTCGACCATTCGTCGCCACGACGGATCGTGGAGCCGTTTGGAGAGATTGCTGTACCCAGAGCGATCGGACCAGCTGTACGAACAGCGTCAGCAACATTACCGAAGTACTGAGCAGCAGGAGTGATCGTCAGCTTGTCAGTTGCCTTGATTGCATATTCAGCAGCAACAACCCACTCAGAGCGGTTGAAGTATGCAGAACCGCCGGAAGCGTAGATACCAGCTAGGCCGAGTGTGCCAGGACCGATATCAGCTGTACCCATAAGGCGAACTGCGCCTTCTTCCTGGTCAACGTCATAGCCGCCGATCAGCTGAAGTGTGAAGCCAGCAAGCTTGGTGCCGACGCCAGCAGAGATACCAACGTTGTTGTCATTTTCAGGAGCAACGAGTGGGTTAGGACCGCGACGCGTCAGTGCGTTTGTGCCTTCGAGTTCGTCAACCGAAACGCCAGCCCAGAAAGAGCCTGCGTCGTATGTGTAACGAATCGAGTTGAACAGTGCAGCTGTGTTCAGGTAGTCAGTTTCGCCAGAAAGGCTATCGTCCCACCAGTTGTAGAACTTACCGACCTTAAGGCCGCCAACTTCGATGAATGCCTGCTGAATGTTGAGGCCAGAGTTGCCATCGTTGTCAGCATCGCCACGGAATTCGATGAAGCCACGAACAGCGCCGATTTCGGTGTCTGTCTTCGTGTCAACGTTGAACTGCGTACGTGTGAAGGAATCCCAATCAGACGTACCAGAAAGGTTTTCGCCAACAGATGTCTGGAAGCGGATGTAACCAGAGAACTTGAGGCAGGTTTCGGTGCCAGGGATGTAGAAGAAGCCTGTGCCGAAAGCGTCGCAAACGCGAACGTATTCCATTGGCTCTGGCTCAGCAGCGACGATAGCGTCGGCAGCCTGGGCGCCAGATACTGCTGCGAGAGCTGCAGCGGAGCCGATCAAAAGGCTCTTAATGTTCATGTTGACCTCCAGTCAAGTTTCAAAAGGGTCTGGGTTCTTAAGCTGAAGGACAGCATTCCCTGCCCCATTCCCGTGTTCTTTGAAAACGGACGATCCACCGCCTCGCTTCCGTTGCCGAAAATACAAAAGGATGGCGCAGTTGCAATCGGCAATGATGGATATGACAGCTTTGTGGACCTGCTTCATTTTGCGTTGTTGCTGAAACAACACATTTGCGGGGTCTGGCGGCATCAAAGGTTTACAGAATATTAAAAAATGCCTTTTGAATCCAAGGCTTATCCCTTCACCATCGAGAGCGTCGCTATGTGGATAAGGTGGCTTGATGCCTTTGTAAGCCCGCATTCCCAAGGATTTTGGTGAGCCAGCGCATCGCCTGCGGTAACCTCGCTGCACACTTCCTATACAGCAATGCAGCAGTTTGGGCGGATGAACAACGCCGATTCCTCCGAAACGATTCTGTTTGCCTTTGTGAGGACTTACTGATTCTCTGTTCTTCAACCGCCATGCCTTTAAGAAAACATTGGAGGAAACGGTTCTTTTTCGTCTCTTTATAGAAAAGGCCTTGCATTCGATTTTTATACGCCATAATCAAGCGGCACCGGAGAGGTGGCCGAGTGGTCGAAGGCGCTCCCCTGCTAAGGGAGTATACGTCAAAAGCGTATCGTGGGTTCGAATCCCATCCTCTCCGCCATCATGACAAAATCCCCATTTAAAATCTGAACACATGAATTCGCTGCATTGCGGAACATTTCGTTTGGCCGCTGCGTTATCATCCCGGAAACAGCAAGAGGTGATTTCACATGGCTCAGACCAAATTGAACGTTGTTGAAGATACAGTTGAGAATCAGATTGCAGAGCTGCGTGCGCAGATCTCTTCCCTCTCCAAGTCGGTTTCGGCGCGGGCTGGAACACTTTCCGAGGATGCTTCGGAATTTGTGGATGAGGCACGTGGTCGTGTACAGCGCGTCGCGCAGACAGCTGCACAGACCGTGAAGGCGCAAGGCCACAATGTGGTCGAAGCAGTCAAGGAAAATCCAGGCACTGCGACATCGCTGCTGACAGTTGTCGGCGCCTTGGGCTTTGCACTTGGTTACTGCGTGGCCAACGCCGCGACAGAGCAGAAGAGCAGCCTTTATCGCTGGCGCTAAGCTCTGACTTCAAGACATTCGAGAGGCAAGGAGCGCTCGGCTCCTTGCCTCTTTCGTTATTGGGATGGGAGATACACGATGACGTTTAATGAAGAGCTCGAAACGGCATTGGCTGCCTTCGTGCAGGAAAGCGGCCTTGATCGTGAAGAGGCGATACAGCGGATTTTGCGTGAGTGGCTGGTGCGGGAAGGCTTTCTGTTTTCCGGACAGGAAGGCATTCGCCCGGAAAAACTCAATGCCAGCAATGATGACTGAGCAGTTTCAGTAGCTCGATGCCTTCTCCGGCGCGCCGCCTTTGTAACGCGCGCAGAGCGACCGGATGGCGTTGGAAAACTCCGTGACATCTGCGCCAACCGCCACGAATGACGCGCCAAGTTCAAGATAGCGCTTATTGTAGGTCTCGTTGAAGGTCAGAATACCAGCGGCTTTGCCGGATGCGACGATCTTGCGAATGGCTGCTTCGATGGTCTCCTGCACCTCCGGCTCGTCGATTCGCCCGAGATAGCCCATATCGGCTGCCAAATCGGCAGGGCCGATGAAGACGCCGTCGATACCATCCACCTGCAAGATATTGTCGAGATCGGCGATGGCCGCGCGCGTTTCTGCCTGAACAAGCAAACACAGGCCATCGGATGCGTTTTGCGCGTAATTGTCGATGGTGTTGAAAGCCGACGCTCTTGCCACCACAGCGCCCATGCCGCGAATGCCGCGCGGCGGGTAATGCATGGCGGCAACCAGCTCTGTTGCTTGCGCAGCCGAATCGACCATCGGCACCAGAAGCGTACGCGCACCGGCATCCAGCAACTGCTTGATGATCCAGCTCTCCCCCACTGGAACGCGAACCACCGGCTCAGCGGGGAATGGGGCGAGCGCGCGCAACTGGTCGATAATGCTGCGCAGATCGTTGGGGCCGTGTTCACCATCGATCACCAGCCAATCGAAACCGGCTGTTCCGGCAATTTCTGCGGTGATCGCCTCGCCCATATCCAGCCAGAGGCCGATTTGCGGTTTGCCGTCGCGAATGGCGGTCTTGAAGCGGTTTTCCTCGGCGCGCATGGGTGTTCCTTCAGGCCAGCAGCAGTTTCAGGTCGGCAGAATGATCGGCCAGAATGGCACGGTTCGGCTGCTTGCCGGTCTCCAGCAGCTTTTTGCCGCTGACATAGGCCTTGGCATCGTTGATGGCATCCACGGCGATGAAGCGGCCCGCACGGAAATACCAGATGGAATGGCTGCCTTCCCGCTGACCGGGCCGCAGCACCGTTTCGTCATAACCCATGTTGAACCCGGCAATCTGCAACTTCACATCATATTGGTCGGACCAGAACCATGGCTTGGGCTGATAGGGTTTTTCCTCGCCGGTCAGGACGAGAGCCGCCGCTTCGGCCTGATCGACCGCGTTCTGCACCGATTCGAGCCGCACCCGCGCGCCATCGAGCGGCAAAAGCGCGCAATCGCCCATGGCGTGAATATCAGGGTCTGATGTGCGGGTGAATTCATCGACCAGAATCCCGTTGCCGATATCGAGGCCCGAATCACGCGCCAGCCGGTCATTCGGCAAAACGCCGATGCCGACGATGACGAAATCCACGGATAGCACCGTTCCGTCTGAAAGCTCGGCTGCGCTGACATGGCCATCCGTGCCGATCAACCGCACGAGGCCGGTCTTCTCGCGAATGGAAACGCCGTGCCCGCTGTGAATCTCGCGCATGATGCGTGCTGTTTCAGGGGCGGCCACGCGCTGCAAGATACGGTCGGCCATTTCGATCAGCGTGACCTCCAGCCCCAGATTCCTTGCAACGGCTGCCGCTTCCAGCCCGATATAACCGCCACCGATGACCAGCAGTCGGCGCCCCGGCTTCATGTCTTCCATCAGCCGGTCGGCGTCGCGCTTGTCGCGCACTGTCAAGACGCCTTCGAGATCGCCACCGACCCCGGCTGGCAGGGTGCGCGGGGCAGAGCCCGTCGCCAAAGCCAGCTTGTCATAGGCAAGCGTGCTGCCATCCTGCATGCGCACCGTCTTCGCCGTGCGGTCGATTTCTTCGACCCAGGTGGAGAGGCGGATGTCGACATTGTTGTCCGTGAACCATTGGGAATCGCGAAACTGCAGCCTGTCAAAGCTCATCTCGCCCATCAGATATTTCTTGGATAGCGGTGGCCGCTGGTAAGGCAAAACGTCTTCCGAACCGATGATCGTAATCGGTCGCTCGTCCTTCAACGCGCGCAGTTTTGCGGCAAGGGAAAAGGCGGCCTGGCCCGCACCAACGATGACGAGTGTGCCTGCCATATGTCGCTCCATCACTCCATGAGATGTCACAGGCGTAACGACAAGTACGCCTGCCGTCAACCGGGTAAGGACGAACGGACGCCTCCTTGCGCCCGCCAGCCTACAGTTTTGCGCAACCTAATGGCACTCCATACGTTTCAAGCTCGAAGCCGGTTCGCGCGGGCTGACATGCTGTGGCATAACGTGCCAGAAACACTGGTGTTTTATCGTTTTTCTTCAGCATTTGGCAATGAAGCGGGCCTATGATTGTAACAAGACAAAAGGCAATCGGGAGGTTGTCATGGCGCTCAACGTAAACATCACCGCAAGCGACGCCGTACCGCACGACGAACTCTATGAGAAGTTCCCGGTGGATCGCCCGGGCAAGATCACCTTTATCGGTCATCATCTTAGTGCGAAAAACACCATGCGCTGCCTCATTCGCAACGTCTCGCTCTATGGCGCGGATCTAGAAGTCAGCCCTCACTTGGACATGCCGACGAACTTTTACCTAGAGATTCTCGGCATTCGCGATGAAATCGGCTGCACGCTGATCCGTCGTGAGGCAGAGCAGGCAACCGTCGGCTTCAACATGCTGATCGATGCGGAGTTCCTGCACCATATTCGCCGCCTGAGTTTCGAAACGGCACTATAGAGTAACCGTGTTTTCCGGGTCCTTGGGAAAACCTTTCAAAATTCCGCCAATTCCATTGGCCTGCCTTGCGTGGGCCAATTTTGATTCTATTGTGAGGTTCGTCTGTCAACGGATAACGGAACTCTCTGAAATGTCCGCATTTTCGCGCTTTACGTCGCTCGCCGCTTCGCTTCCTTCGTCAGTGCCTTTCGTCGGACCAGAGGCTATAGAGCGCAACCGCAAGCTCGCCGTCAAAGCACGGATCGGCGCGAATGAAAGCGGCTTTGGCCCGGCCCCATCGGTGCTGGAAGCCATGAAGCAGGCGGCATCCGAAACCTGGATGTATGCCGACCCCGAAAATTTCGAATTGCGGGAAGCGCTGGCCATCTATCACGGCATTTCCCGTAACAACATCGCCGTTGGCAATGGCGTGGACGGTTTGCTGGGTGAAATCGTGCGGCTGGTGGTGGAGCCGGGAACGCCCGTCGTCACGTCCTTCGGCGGTTATCCCACCTTCAATTATCACGTCGCCGGTTACGGCGGACGTCTGGTAACGACGCCCTATCTGGATGACCACGAGAACCTCGACGGTCTGCTGGACCTCGTCAAGAAAGAGAACGCGCCGCTGGTGTATTTCGCCAATCCAGACAACCCGATGGGAAGCTGGTGGGAAGCAAGCGAAGTCCTGACCTTTGCCAAGGCGCTGCCAGAAAGCTGTCTGCTGGTGCTGGACGAGGCCTATTGCGAGACGGCACCAGAAAGCGCCATCCCTAGCGTTCGCGCCATGATTGGCATGCCGAATGTGCTGCGCATGCGCACCTTTTCAAAGGCTTACGGTCTGGCAGGTGCGCGCGTTGGTTATGCCATCGGCACGCTGGGCAACGCGCAGGCCTTCGACAAAATCCGCAATCACTTCGGCATGCCCCGGATTTCGATCGCCGCAGCACTCGCCGCATTGAAAGATCAGGCCTATCTGCGCGATGTGGTCAAGCGAATCGCCAACGCCCGCGAGCGCATCTCTACCATCGCCCGCCAGAACGGCTTGTCACCCCTGCCCTCCGCCACCAACTTCGTCACCATAGATTGCCACAAAGATGGCGTCTACGCCAAAGCCATCGTGGACGGTCTGATGGACCACGGCGTCTTCATCCGCATGCCCGGCGTCGAACCGCTCAACCGCTGCATCCGCGTCAGTGCCGCCCCGGACGCCAAGCTGGATTTGTTTGCAGACGCGCTGCCGAAGGTATTGAAGGCGTTGAGCTAAAAGCGCCGCTTATCGCTGAACAATAAAAAACCGTGCCAGCCTTGTTTCTGCTGGTCACGGTTTGATGTGTCGGCGTGGATCTGGCCGCTTGCCTTTTGAGGCTTATATTTTGTGCCGACCGGGACTGGAGGATACCGGTTGGGAGGGGAATGGCGGACTTGAGCCCGCTCTGTCTTTTTGATGTGTCCTGTAAAAGTCTCGCCTGAACTCAGTGCGAGGTCATCCAGTCGCGGGCGGCGCGCAGTGCCGTAGCGAGGTCTGCCTTGCTCATGTTGCGGGCCAGATCGGCACGCAGCGAAACCGCCCGTTCCGAACCCTTGATGGCGGCGATGTTCAGCCACTTGTGGGCAGCAATGAGGTTCACCGGGCAACCGCGGCCTGTCGCGTAGATAAGGCCGAGGTTGCAGAAGACATCCGCGCGGCTTTGGCCACCGGCGACTGCCATTTCGATATCGCGAACTTCAAAGCGTGCCATTTTCTCTATCCTGTTTGCCCGTTTTTTCTCTCTGTCGTCGCCCCTCTGCGGGAGCTTTGGCGGATCGGACCTTACCGTCTTCTGCGGCTTGTTCTGGCCTTGTCCGTCGGCAGATTTGCTCTGCTCTTTCGATGTCCCCACTATGCCAAACGGGCTTCAACGGGCGCTTAAAATCCATGATTAATAGGGGACAAACAAAGTCCAAACGATTGGTAAAGTTGGGTTTTTGTTAAATATCACAAGCCCCGGAAATTAAGGATTTTGCAGACAATTTTACGAAAAGTTTACGGATGGAATTCAACCCTTTCGTAACCACGTCTCAACTCGGCATTTTTGGATGGATGATTTTCAACGGCGCAAAGAGCTGAAAAACGCCGAATTTTGCCGCCGCCCATATTTCCTTTTACGTCCACGTAAACTATAAATCTGCGTATTCGCATGAGGAGATGCGAGAGCGAACCTTGGAATAGTGCAAGGTTCAGCCAAAGCTGGATTGGGAGGTCCCTATGAAGAGAATGACGATATTTGCAGCCGCCGCATTTTTGATGAGCAGCAGCGCCTTTGCCGCAGAGGCCATCGAAGGCAACTGGAAGACGGCCAGCGGCGAGACCGCAGCGATCACCCAGTGCGGTTCTGCCTATTGCGTAACCCTGAAGACAGGCAAACACGCCGGAAAGCAAATCGGCAAGATGAGCGGTAAGGGCAACAGCTATTCCGGCGAAATCACCGACCCCGCCAATGACAAGACCTATGCCGGCACCGGCACCGTTTCGGGCAGTTCGCTCAGCATGAAGGGCTGCGTGCTCAAGGTGCTCTGCAAATCGCAGACCTGGACGCGGCTTTGATCAGCACAGTACAGGCTGAATGCATGCTTGCAGGCGGGCAAACCCCGCCTGTATCTGTGATTCCACACAGTCGGAATTACCATAGGTTGCAATATATGCAATAAATCGAATTTTCTCCGTCATATCGCTGTAATAAACCCTCTTTAGTTGCCCTGTCTGGAACTATTCCAAACAACGAGCGGATGGAGAGCGCTATGACAAAGATCGACACGAGCAAGCTGAGCTGGGATGAGTGGGACGAACTTCAGAACCCGCCACCAGCAGTGACTGATTTTGATCGCGTAGTGGAATCGGCGATTTCGCGTCGTGGCTTCCTTAGCGGCGTTCTGGCCTTCGGCTCCGCCGCTGCCGCACTCGGCACGTTTGGCAACCTTGCCTCCAGCACATCCGCGCAGGCGCAGGAAGCAGCATCGCGCTTTCCATTCAAGCCAATTGCTGCCACCACCGACAACACCATCCACGTGCCCGAAGGTTATAGCTGGAAGCCGGTTGCCAAGTGGGGCCAGCCGCTTTTTCCAAACGTGCCGGATATCGATCCGGTCAAGGGTGTCAGCCTTGAGAACTCGGACAAGGTTTTCGGCGAAAACACCGATGGCATGGAGCTGTTCGTGGTCGGCAGTCATCAGTTGATCGCCGTCAACCATGAATATGTGAACAACGAAACCAACCTCCCCCACCGGGAAAAGGGCATGCCTGCCAATCTGGACGAGGTGAAGATCCTCCAGCACATGCAGGGTGTTACCGTCATGGAAGTAGCGGAAGGCAAGGATGGCTGGGAGATCGTGGTCGGCAGCCCATTCAACCGCCGCATTCACCACAACACGCCGATGAAGCTGTCCGGCCCTGCTGCTGGCTCCGAACTGGTCAAGACCAAGACCGATACGAACGGCATCGACTGTCTCGGTACCTTCAACAATTGCGGCGCGGGCCGCACGCCGTGGGGCACCTACCTCACCTGCGAAGAAAACTTCAACGGCTATTTCGGCTCCACCGACGCAGCCTTCAAAATGCCGGACGATTACAAGCGTTACGGCATCGCGGCCGAAACCCGCTACGGCTATGAGCTGTTCGACGAGCGCTTCGATGTATCTAAGCACCCCAACGAGCCGCGTCGTGCTGGTTACGTCGTGGAAATCGATCCATCCGACGCGTCCTCCACCCCCATCAAGCGCACGGCCCTTGGCCGCATCAAGCATGAGAACGCCGCCGTGGTTATCGCGCGTGATGGTCGCGTGGTCGTTTACATGGGCGATGATGAGCGTGGCGAGTTTCTCTACAAGTACATCTCCAACGGCATTTATGTGCCGGGCGGCGATACGTCGAAATTGCTGGACGAAGGCACGCTCTACGTCGCCAAGTTCACCGATGATGGCAACGGCGAATGGGTGGCGCTGACGCCTGAGTCCACCGGCATGAAGATGGACGAAATCTGCGTGTTCACCCGTCAGGCCGCCTCCAAGGTGGGTGCCACCACCATGGACCGCCCGGAATGGGTCGCCATCAACCCCGTCGCCATCGAGGCCTATTGCGCGCTGACCAACAACACCAATCGAGGTGTCACGAAAGACGGCAAGTTGCGCGCCAATGGCGGCGGCGATGCCATGGCTCTCAACGCCGCAAACCCGCGCGAAAAGAACGAATACGGCCAGATCGTGCGGTGGTATCCTGAGAATGACGACCATGCGGACGCCAAGTTCAAGTGGGACCTGTTCTGCATGGCTGGCAACCCGGATGTTCACAAGGATGCCTATGCGGGCTCGTCCAACATCAACTCCGGCAACATGTTCAACTCGCCCGATGGCATGATGTTCGATTCGACCGGTCTGCTCTGGATTCAGACGGATGGCGAAGACAGCAATGACGGCCAATATGCCGGACAGGGCAACAACCAGATGCTGGCAGGCGACCCCGTTACCGGTCGCATCGAGCGCTTCCTGACGGCACCGAAGGGCGCGGAAGTCACCGGCCAGACATGGTCTGCTGACAAGCGCACCCATTTCGTCGGCATTCAGCACCCCGATGCGCCCTTCCCGGATGGCGAAGGCAAGCTGCCGCGCTCGGCCCTCATCGCCGTCAAGCGCGATGACAACGCCATGATCGGCTGATTGTCTTGCTCAATAAAAAAGGCGCCGTTCACGCGGCGCCTTTTTGATTCTGCTTCAGGCCTTTAAAAACCGGTCAAATCCAGTCGTTGCTGCCACCAGCACTGCAGCCAAGCGGCGGCACAGCGTTGCCGAAGGTCTGGTGCAGTTTGTCACAGCCCCATTTTCTGATTGGCGCTGGCATGCGGCTGTTCAGCTCGATGCCGACTTCGTCGTATGGGCTCTCGGTGTTGGTGACGTAGCTGTACCAACGGTAACCGAAGATCACGACGGCGAAGATCACAACCATCGTCAGCACTCTTATAATTTTCACAGTATGTCCTTACGCGTCACATGAATGTCGACCCGCGCCACAGCTCTTTCGCACGATTTGCATGAGAGCCGCCCTTGCACGGGCCAGGCCCGGTCCTAGCCGGGAAAGCCGGTTTCAGCAAGCAACCTGATCTTTATGCTCACCCCGCCAGTGCACAGTTGAAAAGGCAGGGTGCATCTGTCAGTTTCGGTCCGGGGGTAACGTAATTTGGAGGACATATTTTCATGCGCATGCTTTTGCCTTGCATCCTTTTGGCCAGTTGCATCATGACCGCACCCGCTTTCGCTGCCGAACCGCCCGCCTCGCCACCGGCAGACCGACCGTTGAACGAATTCGTCACCGCCGTCGAAAAGGATGGGGCCATCACATTCCGCCTCTTCGCGCCAACGGCCAAGGCGGTCTCAGTTACGCTGGGCACCAATGCGCCGCTGGAAATGAAGCGCGCAGACAACGGCGTCTGGAGCGCCAAGAGTGATGTGCTGAAGCCCAATCTCTATGAATATTATTTCAACATAGACGGCTTCCGCAGCATCGATACCGGCACCAATTATCCCAAGCCGCAGCGGCAGGTGAACACCAGCCTCATTCTGGTTCCCGGCAGCATTCTCGATGTGCGCGATGTGCCGCACGGCGAGCTTCGCCTCGTCACCATTCCCTCCAAAGCCTTGAAATCTCAGCGCGCAACCTATGTCTACACGCCGCCTGGCTACACGGATGCGTCCGAACCTCTGCCGGTGATGTATCTCTACCACGGCTTTGGCGACACGGTTGCCTCCTGGGTCACCCAGGGCCGCGCCCCGCAAATCCTCGACAATCTCCTGGCCGAAAAGAAAATCGAGCCGATGATCGTGGTCATTCCCGATACGGAAGCCGACATTCCCGAGGCCATCGCCGAAAACTTCCCCGGCGCCGACCGTCGCAAGAACTTCTATCCCATCAATGCCGATGCCATCGACCGCGAACTGGTGGAAGACCTCATCCCCTATATGAAGCAGCACTATAAGGTGCGTGACGATGCCGATGGCCGCGCCGTGGTCGGCCTCTCACAGGGCGGCTACCAGTCCCTCGTCTCCGGCCTCACCCACCTCGGCACCTTCGGCTGGGTCGCCACCTTCAGCGGCGTGACGACCACCACAGTGCCGAACAAGGCCGTCGATGCCGCGCTGAACGCGCCCGAAACAATCAACAAGGCGCTGCGCAACCTCACCGTCACCGTCGGCACCAAGGACGTGGTCACCGGCAAGGACATCGCAGGTCTGAAAGCCACGCTGGACGAAAAGAAGATCGCCCACGACTACACGGATTACAAAGACCTCGGCCACGAGATGGACGTCTGGCGCCCATCGTTTGAGGCGTATTTGCAGAAGGTATTCAAGAAGTAGAGACTAACAAAATTTGCCGCCTTGTCTCACTGGGGCAAGGCGGCGAATCTAGGGTGTTACCAGCGCCGCTGTTCCTCATGGACCGTCGCGCCATAACGCCACTGGTCGTAGTAACGCACCGCAGTATCTTGCGCATTCCGCAGCAGAACGGGATTGTGCCAAACCATCAGCCCCCCAATAATGATAGCCGCCAACAAGGCAATGCCGATCAGCTTGCGCACGACAAACAGCACCAGCCAGATTGCAACGACCACGACAACGCCCATCACCAACAGCGAATAGACGTCTTCGGGAATATAGGTCTCAAGGATTTCCATACCTGCTTATAGGGGGAGTGTTTTGGCCGAAGAAAGGCAGTTTAAAGAGCGAGGTAGCTGCGCTCTAGAAATCGCCGATATTTTCATGATCTTGAAAATATTTCCCCAAAACATCAAAGGGCGAGTGCGGTTTTGATGAAGAGAACTGCAGCTACTGCCGTGGCGATAAAGGCCCAGTATTTCATCGGCACAAACATAAACATGTGGCTCGATCGGTTGATCGTCAGCTCTTCACCGGTTTCCTTGTCGATGACGACGCGATCTCCATTCTTTTTAAGGGCTGTTCCAAGGACCCAAATGAACGGCGCAGCGACCAACAGAGCTAACGGAAACCATATCGGTTGAGTGGAATATGCCCCCTCACCATAAATTCCATCGACAACCATGTTCATGAGTAATGACACGCCAAACACAATCGCTGCGACGAGATAACCTTGTCCGCTCCAGATCATCATGTCTCCTTTCACATCATCGTTTACCAGAACATAAAACCATGGCTGGCAGATTGATAAACGGCAGCACGTGTAGTGAAAAGAGGCAATTGAAACCCTGCTTTGTGCCTCATCGTGAAAATCCCAAACATGACAGTACTTGTTGGTTCGACTTCACAAAACGAGTCATTCAACGTTTGGTTTTTCGAATACTCCCATTATCGACCCGATAGCTGAAAGCAGCATCCCTGGCTCCGCCGTTCTCGTCCGTTACGACAAAACTTTCGGCATCGATTGCCTTTTGTATGGCTCCGGTCATGAAAGAGAAAACGGCCTTGCCATCGCTTCCCCAGAAATCGTTGAGTTTGACGAAGTGGCGACCATCTATGCCCGCAACAATGAGCGTACCGTTGGAGCGGTAGAGCCCCTTGTCATCCGCCGCCCAGCAGTTGGTCCTAGTTTCGCAGAGAAACCGGAAGCTGCCAGCATCCAGCTTCTTCTGATGCTCGCCGCGCAGATAGACACGGGCAGCGTCCGCGGCCCACACGCCGCGCTTTCCAAACACCTCAAAACTCTTGGCATCTGCGTCATCCAGCGCAACTAGAATGTCGTCCGGGCACCCGAACGGCCAGGTCGTGCGCGCATGGGCGGCCACGTAAACCCGCTTATTATCTTTCGCCAGCGGAACCACTGACCGGAGGACCTGAAACTTCGCCGGGTCGGCATGCTCGACAGGATAGCCGTTGAAATAAACGCCCGCCTTATCTTTCCCGAAAAGGCCCTCGATCGGCAGGAAAGTCTCTCGATCAACACCGTCAATCCGCCTTGAACGGCAGAACACGTTTTCCGCGTCGCGCGCATGAAAAGCATCCAGCGGCTCGAAACTGGCCGGATCTGCGCCGCGCACAAGATTGAAGACCTCTTGGGACGTCCGCATCGTCGTCAGTGTCTCTTTGAAGAACACGGCGTTCGAGGTCCTGTACCAATCGTCCGCGATCTGTTCTGTGCCGTTTGCATTGAACGGGTAAGCGGGATGCCACCAGCCGACGATGTCGGGGTAATGTTTGGCGAACCAATCCTTCAACAGCATGTGGTGCTCTTTGCAGAGCGAATACCGCACGGTCTCATTGAGCTTCGAACTGTTACTCAGCGTCAAGGAATCGAACAGATAGTAGAGATCGTGCTTGTCCCCGACGTAGGGTCCGTTTGCCACCAGAGTGGCCGGATCGAGTTTATCGACGTGGAAAAAACGGGAGCCGGTTTTGACGTACAGGCGATGCTTATCCTTGGCGAAATAGTTAGTGTTTTCCATGAGTGAAAAACTGCGCGGATCAGCACCGGGAATGACCCGATCTTCAAGATAGACATGGGCGCCGTCCAACCCGTAGTCATCATTCACCACACGAAATCCATCGGCGTCGCTCGTGACGAACTTCGCCTTTTTGTTGCGCTGATGATACCACCAGATACCCTTTTTATCCCGCAGATATCCGCTCCAGAGATACCGATCAGGAGACTGGCTTATCACCGCGAAATCCTGCGGGGAAATGCCACCTTTCACCTCCACCGGTCCGTCGCTGCCATCGACGAGAAAAACTTTTTTGTCTCGAACAGTGAATGCGTCGCTCATCACTCTTCCTCCACGCTTGATAGAAACTTTCGAAACTTTATCACAACCAAACCTCAGCATATTGCAATCTTTAGTAAGCCGAAGCCATTACTAACGAACACAAGAAAGAAGAGTTGTGCATGGAGAAATCAACCTGCCCGCCAGATTTTCATGGACCTCATCAAAAGCGGCGGGGCCATCTCCTGCAGGCGCTGCGCATCGCAGCAGGCCTTGCCATTGCTGTTGCGACGGCCATTTATGTGATGGGATTTGGGGGAAACGCTTTATTTGTGCTCGGCGCCTATGTCCTGCTTATTATCGCGTGCGGGCCAGCAATGCTGAAAGTCCTAAGGGTTTGGGTTGCCATTGCTAATGGTGGAGAAGGCATTCTAACGATACTCTTGCTCTTCGTACTTATAGCTCTGCTACCCTTGGCCGCACTGGTTTTTCTCGCTCTTGCGTTGCTGAAAGCCGCTTTTGCTGGCCGAAACAACAAAGCATGAGGCAAGACAGGCATCGACTTCACCCGATGATCGCCGCCTTGAAGTAATAAACCGGCACGAAGGTTTCGCTAGCGATTGGACGATATTCAAAGCGCAGCTCGGCGAATTCCACCATATAGGACCGCGACATCAGGATGAGCGGCTTTCGCTCCCCGGCCGCCGAAAAATGGATTTCCGCCACATCATCCGATTCGTCGCCCGGAGCGCCATAGATTCTCCAATCCTTCTCCTTGGCCAAATCGCTGTCTACAAACACCTCCAGACGAGGGGTATTCTGTCCATCCGTCGTGTAAGAAAGCTTGAATACGAGGTCGAAGACCTCCGCATAAGCGGGATTGAACGGCCATCTGTACAGACTGAACGACGCCCATGTTTCGTCCGCCATTACCGTTTCAATCTCCCGTTGGGACGCCACCAATCGTACTCTGTTCCCTGAACCCCACATGAACCCGGCTCTCAGCATCGGTTCAGTCCAAACGTGGCAATGTCGTGTCAACAGTAAGGGACACGGGTTACACACAAAGGGGAAATGGGCATGGCAATCTTGGTTCGTCGGTTCAGCATCATCGTTTTGTTGATGGCAATTTTCGCAATGTCTTTTGCGGCGCTGGTGGTCAATCCCAACCGCAGCTTTCAGCGGGTCAATGTCGGTGCATCGATTGCCTGCCAGCAAAATCTTTCCACAAACTGCCACATGACGATTTAGGCGCGCTATCGAGAGGGCTTACCCGCTCAACGCGTAGCGATAGCCGCAGCGGCCAGAGCCATTGCTGCGCCACTGATTTGATTGATGCGGCGGATCGCTCGGCTGTTTTGCAGAAACCTGCGAGCCTTGGACGCAAGAAATACCCAGGAGAGATCAACGGCTATCAGTGTTATGAGGAGGGTTGCCAGAAGTTGCGCCCAGCCCATGGCGGTCACACCCTGAATGTCGATCAGCGATGGCATCAATGTCAGATAGAACAGCATGTTCTTCGGGTTGCCGATAGACACCGAAAGGCCTGAAAAGAAGGCCTTCAGGCCGCTTCCTCTGACGGGTAGTTCACCCTGCGCAACATCGGCCTTTTGCGTGAAAAGCGTCCAGGCCAGATAGAACAGGTAGACGACGCCCAACCATTTGATGATTTCAAAAACCACGTAGAACGTTGATGCGAGCGCTGCCAATCCTGCAAGAGCAACGCTGAGCCAGATCGCCTCTCCAATCCAGATTGCGATCAGAAACGGCAAGACATCGCGAACCCCACGCGACAGCACGCGTGCAACCAGTGCTGCAACGGTTGGCCCGGGGCTGATGCTATCTGCGATCAGGGCTCCGGCGAAAATCAAAAGCGCCATGAGAGTCATGGGAAGACGTTATCCATTGCGCCCTTGAAAGCAAGCGTCACCAACGGTTGTAGCGCGTAATTTTTCGAATGCTCATATTTCTGTCGCTTGCCTGTCGAAATTGGCTCTCTATAATAGGCCATGACAATAGCAAAGCACACGATTCCGCCCCTCGCCTTCATCACGCCGGAGCCTTTCGCGCCGCAGACTTTCACTGATCCGAAAGAAGCCGTGGATGCGTTGACGGCGCTTTATGAGCGCAACACGAATTTCCTCATCAAGTCGTTCACCGATCTGGCGCAGGGTGCGCCGATCGAGGGTCGATACCGCGCGTGTTATCCACAGGTCAGCATCGAGACATCGACCTTCGGTCATGTCGATTCGCGCTTGTCCTACGGCCACGTCACCTCGCCCGGCGTCTACACGACGACGATCACGCGGCCACAGCTTTTCCGGCATTATCTCAAAGAGCAGTTGGGCCTTCTCATCAAGAACCACAGCGTGCATGTGACGGTTGCCGAATCCGCCACGCCCATTCCGCTGCATTTCGCCTTTGGTGAAGGTGCCTATGTGGAAGCGGCAGCAGCCTCTTCCCTGTCGGATGTGCCGCTGCGCGACCTGTTCGATACGCCTGATCTCAACAACACCGATGATCTTATCGCCAATGGCGAATATGATCAGGTGCCGGGCGAGCCCGCGCCGCTGGCGCCTTTTACGGCGCAGCGCATCGATTACTCGCTGGCCCGCCTCAGCCACTACACGGCTACCAGCGCCAATCACTTCCAGAACTTCGTGCTGTTCACCAACTACCAGTTCTACATTGATGAATTCTCCGCCTGGGCGCGCAAGATGATGGCGGATGGTGGCGAAGGCTATACGGAATTCGTGGAACCCGGCAACATCGTCACGCAGGCCGGTTCAGACCGCCCGATCACCGATATGACGCTCGGTCGCCTGCCGCAGATGCCCGCCTACCACCTCAAGAAAAAGGGCCATGCGGGCATCACGCTCGTCAATATCGGCGTCGGCCCCTCCAACGCCAAGACGATTACCGACCACGTCGCGGTGCTGCGTCCACACGCATGGCTGATGGTCGGCCATTGCGCAGGCCTTCGCAACAGCCAGCGTCTCGGCGATTATGTTCTGGCGCATGCCTATGTGCGTGAAGACCATGTTCTAGATGATGATCTGCCCGTCTGGGTGCCCATCCCGGCTCTTGCCGAAGTGCAGATGGCGCTGGAAGGCGCGGTTGCCGAGGTGACCGGTTACGAAGGCTTCGAGCTGAAACGCATCATGCGCACCGGCACCGTCGCCACCATCGATAACCGAAACTGGGAACTTCGCGATCAGGCAGGCCCGGTCAAACGCCTGTCGCAATCACGCGCCATCGCGCTGGACATGGAATCCGCCACCATCGCCGCCAACGGCTTCCGCTTCCGCGTGCCCTACGGCACCCTGCTCTGCGTTTCCGACAAGCCCCTGCACGGCGAGTTGAAACTGCCCGGCATGGCCACGGAATTTTATCGCACCCAAGTGGCCCAGCATCTGCAGATCGGCATCAGGGCGGTCCAAAAGCTGGCTGCCATGCAGAAGGAAACCCTGCATTCGCGCAAGTTGAGAAGCTTCTACGAGACGGCGTTTCAGTAGTATTGCGGCAGCTCTGTCTGCGCAGCCTTACGATTCCCTGACCCAGAACCAACCTCTACCGCTTCTTCGGCACGAACAGCGCCAGCGTCGTGCCGATCAGCGATGAGATGATGACCAGCAGGTGGACGTTGACGGCGGCCTGGCCGAGGGTGGACAGCGCGGTTTCACCGGAGGCTGCGCCAAAGCCGATGGCACCGGCAATGATTCCAGCAGGATAGGTCCCTACCCCGCCGGGTGCGTGGATGGGCAGAACTGAGGACAGCTCACCGCCCAGTGCACCGCCAAAGCCAGGCGGCAAAGCGATGTTTCCCATCAGCATCAGCACCCATGCCAGTACGGCGATTTTGACGAACCAGTTGATCAGCGTTACGCCCCATGCGCGCAGGAAGGCAATGTTGTCAGCAGGCAACCCCGCCTGCACCTCGGCCATCAGCTTGACGAGCTTCGGCGAAGGAATGCGCCCGACCAGCCCGAACAGCACCGCGCGAACACCAAAACCGAACGCGGGAAGCAGCAAGAACGCTGTCCAGCCGAGCCAGATCAACGTGCCACCTTTCTCCAGCGCCAGTCCCACGCCCGCAGCGGCCAGTAGGGCGTGGAGATCGAACAGACGCATGACGAACAGCGCAGACGTGCCGCGCAACAGCCCCACGTCGAATTCCTTGCGCATCAACAGTGGAAAACTGGTCTCGCCACTGCGAAATGGCAGCATGATGTTGAGTAGATTGTGGATCTGCACGACCCTGAAAAGGGCTGCAAAACGCCCGCTGGTTTCGCGCGGAAAGTAATCGTAAATGCGCCAGGTGCGCAGCACATAGGTGGAGACCAGTAGTGCAAGAGCGAGCACGATTGCGCCCCATCCAGCGGTGCGCCAGAGGTCGAAAATGCTGCGCCAGCCCCACATCCACTGTATGAAGCCCGCATAGGCGGCAGTCACCAGCACGGTGAAAAACGTCATCGCGTTGCGGCTAAGCCACGCCGTTGGTTTCATAGTGCCCGGATTCCCTGTCAAACTGCGGCCTTATCTGGACAAAGCCACTGTGGCGTCATATCCGGCTGAGAGTACATATCCCATGCCATAACTGGAGAGAGCCTCGGTGCCAACAACGACTGCGTTTCGCGACGAGTTTCTGATGAAAGATACACCGGAACTATCGCTTGTCGTACCGATTTTCAACGAGCAGGAAAGCGTTGGCCCGCTGATCGAGCGCGTGGTGGAGGCCATGTCCTCCTACGCTGCTGGCTGGGAACTCATTCTGGTCGATGATGGCAGCACGGATGCGACCATCGCCAATGCGCGGCCCTATCTCTCGCAGGACGGTCTGTCGCTGAAGATCGTCGCATTGCAGCGCAATTTCGGCCAGACCGCTGCCATGCAGGCGGGCATCGACAATGCTCGCGGGCGCCTCATCGCAACGCTCGATGGCGACTTGCAGAATGACCCCAAGGACATACCCATGCTGGTCGCGGAGCTCGAGCGCCGGGAACTGGACCTTCTGGTGGGCTGGCGCAAAAACCGGCAGGACGGGCTGTTTCTGCGCAAGGTCCCGTCATGGATCGCCAACCGGCTGATCGGCAGGATTACCGGCGTGCGCCTGCACGACTATGGTTGCAGCCTCAAGATATACCGCTCATCCGTCATCAAGCAGGTAAAGCTGATGGGTGAAATGCACCGCTTCATTCCGGCCTGGGTGGCGGGCGTGGTGCCCAGCACGCGCATCGGGGAAATGCCGGTCACCCACCATGCCCGACAGTTCGGCGCATCGAAATACGGCATCTCGCGCACATTCCGCGTCATTCTTGATCTGCTATCTGTCATGTTCTTCATGCGGTACAAGGCGCGTCCGGGGCATTTCTTCGGCTCGCTCGGCCTCGGTCTCGGCGCACTCGCCACCGTCATCCTGTTTTACCTTTGCGTCGACAAATTCGTCTTCGGCAACGATATCGGCACACGTCCGATGCTGATGGTGGGTGTCGTTTTGCTCTTGTCGTCGGTCCAGATGATCACCACCGGCATCCTGGCCGAAATGATCGCCCGGCTCTATTACCGCGATGAGCGGACCCCGAATTACATCGTCGCCAAGACCTTCACCGCAACCGAGTCCTGAGCCCCATGCGCAAAGCTCTTTCCCGCAATGCAGATGTGGTTCTGGTGCTGATTGCGGGATATTTCCTGCTTGCGGTCGCAGCAAGGCTCATCCGTTCGCCAGCTCTGGAAGTAGACGAGACGCAACAGGCGTTGTTTTCCCAGTTTCTGCTGTTTGGCTATGGTTCACAACCGCCCATCTACACATGGCTGCAATATGGTGCCAACGCCATTCTCGGCCCTTCCGTTGCGGCCTTGAGCCTGCTGAAAAACGGCCTGATGTTTCTCTGTTGTCTCTACGTCTGGTTGGCCGCGCGCCTGCTCATTCGCAAAAAAGCGCTGGTGAACATAGCGACGCTGGGCGTTATCACGCTGCCGACTGTTTTCGTCATGGTGCAGCGTGATCTTTCGCACACGGTGCTAGCGCTCTTTGCAGTGGCCCTGTTCATCTATGCCTTGTTCAGCACGTTGCAGAAACCAACGGCTTGGGGCTACATCCTGACCGGTGCGGCCATCGGTCTCGGCGCATTGTCGAAATACAATTTCGTCGTTCTCCCCGTTGCTGCCTTGATGGCAATTGCACTCGAAAAGGACATGCGCGCGCGCCTGCTCGACTGGCGCATGCTGCTGACCATCGCCGCTGCACTGGCCATCGCGACCCCACACATTATGTGGGTGCGGGATCACCTCAATCTGGCCGTCAGCCAGACCACGACCGAAATGCGGGAAGGCGATGACGACGTGGTCTTTCACGCGCTCGAAGGCTCCCTCGAACTCCTGTTCGCCTTCGTGAAAGGCATGGCGCTGACCGCCGCCATCTACGCCCTTCTGTTATTCAAGGACCTCAAGGCAATCATCCGCGCCAGCGATCAATCCACGCGAATCGTTGGCCGTATCATGCTGATTTCATTCATCTGTGTCATGTTTATCATCTGGGGTCTGGGTGCCACGCAGGTGCGCCAGAAGTGGGTAACGGTCTATCTATTGCTGTGGCCGCTTTACCTTGCTCTCAAGGTTCAGGCCGCAGGCATCCTTGCGGAACGCAAACTGCCATCGATGCTGGCGATCACGGCCACCTTGTCCGTCGGCTTCGTCATCGTCCTCTTGTCGCGCGGATTGATCGCCCCCTATTTCGAGCGCTATTCGCTGGTTCACATTCCCTATGACAAATTCGGCGACGTGGTGCGTAAGGATGGTCAACCGGAGCCGCGTTACGTCATCGCATCAGGCGGTCTGGTGGGCGGTAATCTGAAAATGCAGTTCCCCAATGCAACGGTCTTTTCCGGCAACAAGGATGTCGAAACGCTGCCGGCTGAATGGCCCGCCGGAGCGATCGTTCTGCTAGCTGGGACGAGTGACGATGGCGTGATGCCGGAAAATCCGGGCGCCGAACTGGCGAAGCTTGCGCAGAGGTCTGCCCTGCCAGCGCCGATGGAAATACGGAATGCCAACGTGCCCTACACCGGCAAGGGCAACAAGCGCCATGCCTTCTATTACGCCTGGGAAACCATCCCCGCGCGGTAGAGAACCTGCCGTCGCTCACACCGACCTGATCTGCGCTTCCACGCGGATCGGAAAATTCACCGAATTGGCGATGAAGCATTTCTCGTGCGCGTCGTTGTGCAGTTCCTGTGCTGTCTGCGCATCGCCCTTGGAGATGGTCACGATCGGCTTCAGCACCACCTCGGTGAACTTCCCAGCCCCGTCTTTCGCCAGCATCATCGTGCCCTCTGGCTCATCCACGTAATCCGTTACCACCACGCCGGAAACGGCGCAGAAATGCAGATACCAGAGCTTGTGGCAGGCAGAGACGGAAGCAAGCAGCAACTCTTCCGGGTTCCAGCGCGATGCGTCTCCCCGGAAGGCCGGGTCGGATGAGCCTGATATATCGGCCTTGCCCTCGGCTGAAATAAGATGGTTGCGGTCATACTCGCGGTAGCCGGATGTGCCGGTGCCGCGATCGCCGGTCCATTCGATTTTCACCCGGTAGTGATGCTCGTTGTCTGCCACGTCTTTCAAACCTTTATGGTATCGCGAAGGTGGTCCAGCCCCTTGCGCAGTGTTTCGATGATCTGGTCCACCTCGGACCGGCTGATGGTGAAGGCAGGCGATGCCAGCATGCGGTCGCCGGTGGCACGCATCACCAGCCCATTCTCCAGGCAATGATTGCGCACCAGAGCACCGATATCGTCCGGCTTGTCGTAACGCCTGCGCGTGGCCTTGTCCGCCGTTAGTTGCAGCCCGCCGATGAGACCGACGTTGACCGCCTCGCCCACCGTTTCATGGTCGGCCAGGCTTTCCCATCCCTGCCGGAAATAGGGGCCGATCTCGTCGCGCACCCGCTCCACCAGTCCCTCGTCCTCGATGATGCGGAGATTTTCGAGTGCAGCGGCGGCACAGACGGGGTGGCCGGAATAGGTGAAGCCGTGGTTGAAATCACCCACCTTTGTCAGCATCACCGCGGCCACACGGTCCGAGACCAGAACGCCACCGATGGGCAGGTACCCGGATGAAAGCCCTTTCGCGATGGGTGCCAGATCGGGCTCATAGCCGAAGTGCTGATACCCAAACCACGAGCCCAGCCGCCCGAAACCGCAGATCACCTCGTCCGAGACCAGCAGAATGTTGCGCGCCTTGCAGATCCGCGCGATTTCCGGCCAATAAGTGGCCGGCGGCACGATGACCCCGCCCGCCCCCTGAATAGGTTCGGCCACGAAGGCCGCGACATTGTCTTCGCCCAGCTCGTCTATCTTCGCTTCGAGTTCCCGCGCGACTTTCAGCCCGAATTCGGCAGGGGAAAGATCACCCCCTTCGACATACCAGTAGGGCTGGCCGATATGCGACACGCCTTCGATGGGTAGATTGCCCTGCTCGTGCATCCACGTCATGCCGCCCAAAGAGGCGCCCGCCACAGTGGAACCGTGATAGCCATTTCGCCGCGCAATGACGTGCGTTTTCGTCGGCTGCCCCAGCGCCTTCCAGTAAACCCGCGCCATGCGAAACCACGTGTCAGTGGCCTCGGAGCCGGAATTGGTGAAAAACACATGGTTCATGTTCGGCCCGGCATGGGCGGTTATTTTCTGCGCCAGAAGGGTCGCCGGAGGCGTCGTCGTGCCAAAGAAGGCGTTGTAATAAGGCAGCTCATTCATCTGCCGGAAAACGGCATCGGAAATCTCGCGCCTGCCGTAGCCGATGTTGACGCACCACAGACCGGCAAAGGCGTCCAGATATCTCTTGCCGGTGCTGTCATAGATGAAAACGCCTTCCGCCCGCTCTATGATGCGCGTGCCGGTGGCGTTCAGCTTGCCCATGTCGGAAAAGGGATGCAGGTGGTGGGCGGCGTCGATGGTGGCTAGGTTGGATATAGTCCCGGCATTTTCATTCATCGCGGCATGCACTCCATTGACTCATAGGAGCTCAGCATGGAGGGCGCTGCAGCATTTTGCAAGGCTGCTGCCAGGCAACCAACGGGTCTTTCGGCATATGCACTCAGCCAATGATATCAGTGAGTTGTAAAGTCTTTGGGAACGATGACTTTCAGTTCACCAGCATGGATTTTCAGCGTGACATCGCGTTTCATCGGCAGCAATTCGCCATCGATCACGCATTTCACGTCACCATGCCGCTTGGGAAAATGCAGATCGGCATTCGTCACGGCCATGGCCGTCACCGCCGCATTTTCCTTCAGCTTGCCACGCAGAATATCGACGGCAAGACCCATGACACCGGAGGGCGTCAACGCCTCCGCAATGTAAAGGCCGAGCTTGCCTTGGGTGATATCGTCGGCGACCAGCAGCGGGCTTTGCCCGAATTCGTTGTTGGATGCGGAAATGGCGCAGGCGCGGCGGTGCTGGGTTTTCCCGTCGACCGTGAATTCCATGTCGAATTTCGGTGGGTTGAAGACCACACCAATGGCCGCGCGAATATTCGCCCGGATCTTACCCAGCCGTGAGGCATATTCCATCTGGTCGCGGTAGCGCACCATGCGGGCATGCAGGCCTGCGGAAAACTGGTGCACGAAGGGTCGTCCATTGGCGCTGGCAATATCGACATTCTCGACATGCCCCAGCGCCAGCGTATCCACCGCCTGCCAGATATCCAGCGGCAGCTTCAGGGAGCGGGCAAACAGGTTCATGGTTCCGGCGGGCACCACACCCAGCGCAATGCCGTGCTTCCAGGCAATGCCGGCAGCGGCAGAAATGGTGCCGTCGCCACCACCTGCAATCAGGCCATCCAGCCCTTTGTCATCGGCAGTGCGTTCCATTTCCTCGACGATGTCCTTGCCAGACACCAGACGGCATTCGATGTCGTGTCCCGCAGCCTGGAAAACCGTTCGTGCGTGTTCGCAGAATGCATCCATATCCGTGGTCTTGAAGGTCCCGCCATCGCGGTTAAAAATCGCAACCAACTTCATATGACTGTCCAGCCCCCGTAGCGCCCATGCGCGCGACCTAAATGGAATTGCGAACGTTCCGTTCCGTACACCTTTGCGTGAGTCGAATATTTTGCCGAATCAGAGACTACCGCAACGCACAAGCCTGTGCTATGCGTGGAGATAAGGTCATTTTGGTGGCCACATAACTCCAGTCAGGGCAGGCCGAGACCTCGGTCTTGCCCTTTTTTTTGCTCGTTTCACCGCAGAAATCATGACCCAGATACTTAACTCCGAAATCCGCGCAGACGCGGCTGCAACGCCCGTTGCACCAGTATCGACAGCAGCACTTACCCCTCTTTCCATTGCATTGATCGAACTGGCGCTTGCCGCCGGTGGCTTTGGCATCGGCACGGGTGAATTTGCGATCATGGGTCTTCTGCCGGATGTCGCCACCACCTACGGCGTCACCGTCCCGCAGGCAGGATATGTCATTGCCGCCTACGCGATCGGCGTCGTCATCGGCGCACCCATCATCGCTGTCCTTGCCGCCCGCATGACACGACGCGTGCTTTTGCTGGCATTGATGAGCCTCTTTGCGGCGGGCAATATTCTCAGTGCCATCGCCCCTGACTTCGCCACCTTCACGGCACTGCGGTTCATCACCGGCCTGCCGCACGGTGCCTATTTCGGCGTGGCAGCGCTGGTGGCGGCCTCCATGGCGCCCATTCACAAACGCGCCCGCGCTGTGGGCCGCGTCATGCTGGGCCTCACCATCGCGACACTGCTCGGAACCCCGCTTGCCACCTTCTTCGGCCAGATGTTTTCCTGGCGCGCAGCCTTCATGATGGTCGGTGGCATTGCACTGTTGACCGTCGTACTGCTGTGGCTGTTCCAGCCCCGCGACAAGGTGCAGGAAGGTGCCAGCATCTGGCGTGAACTCGGCGCCTTCAGGCGCGTGCAGGTCTGGCTGACACTGGCCGTTGCCTCCGTCGGCTTCGGCGGCATGTTCTCCGTCTTCAGCTACATCGCCAAGACCACGACCGATGTTGCCATGATGCCCGTGTCTTCGGTCTCGCTCGTTCTGGCGCTGTTCGGCATCGGCATGAATGTGGGCAATGTCGTCGGCTCACGCCTTGCGGATTGGTCGCTCAACGGCACCATCGGCGGCATGCTGGCGCTCAATGTGCTGCTCATGGCGCTTTTCAGCCTCACCGCCCATAATCCTTACATGCTGTGCCTGTGCGTCTTCCTCATCGGCTGCGGTTTTGCCGCCTGCCCTGCTGTCCAGACACGTCTGATGGATGTAGCCGCCGACGCCCAGACGCTGGCCGCCGCTTCCAACCACTCCGCCTTCAACATCGCCAACGCACTTGGCGCATGGCTCGGCGGTCTCGTCATCGCTATGGGTTACGGCTATGCGTCGACGGGGTACATCGGCGCGGTTCTGTCGCTGGGCGGCCTCATCGTGTTTGCGGTGGCCGTGGTGCTGGAACGACGCGAGAAAGCGGCGTTAACGGCTTGATTTCAAGGCGCTTTAGAAGCCTCTAACGCGCCTCTTTACGCTTGAATATCTACCTTGCCAAAATTTCATATTTGCCCTGCTTGACTCGGCGTTTTTTCAGGCGCAACAGATAGCACATGCGCAGGTCAAACCATCGATCTGGCGCAGATATCCACGGAGCATCATTAGATGTCTAGCGACAGTAGTAGTCGATTGCCTTTGCCGAACACGGCGAGACGTGCACTGATCTGACTCCTGTCGGCTCACCACGTTCCGCCGTGATCGGCGGATCGACTGGAAGGTGAGCAATCATGAACTTTCACAACCTCTCTGAAAGAGCCAGCAAGGCTGCCCGCATTCTGCGCAGCGGCAGCATTGGCCCAACCACCATTGCAGAACGTGTCGATCAGTTGAACACGCTTGACGTGCCTGAAGCAGTCGATGCGCTGCTGAAACTGCCCCAGGCAAAAGCCGTTGCCGTTCTGGACCGTCCTGAACTGCATCATGCAGCCGAGATCATCGCCCTGATACCGCTGGAACAGGCTGCCCGCTTCGTCAACCTCATGTCGGATGACCGCGTCGCAGACGTGATGGCCGAGATGGACGACGAGCCACGCGCCAAGCTGTTTTCCCGGCTGGACCGTGCAACGGCCACCGCCATTCAGCACCTGATGACCTATCCGCCCCGCACGGCTGGCTCCATGATGACCACGGAGTTCGTCAGCGTGCCGGACCGCTGGACGGTGGAGCAGACCCTTGCCCATATCCGCATCGTCGAGCGTTCCCGCGAAACGGTCTACGCCATCTATGTGCTGGCCGAAGACGGAACGCTGACCAAGGTCGTCACCCTGCGCAGCCTCGTGACGGGCGAGCCCACCGCATCCATCCTCACCGTCGCATCCAAGGAAGGCATCACCTATGCCGACCCCATGATGTCGCAGGAGGATGTCGCGCGCCTCATCCGCAAGCATGACCTTCTGGCCATTCCTGTCGTGGATGAGCACGTCCACATTCTCGGCATCGTCACGGTGGATGACGTCATCGACACCATGATTGCCGATACGACGGAAGACGCCCATAAGTTCGGCGGTATGGAAGCGCTCGGCAAGCCCTATATGACGATGGGCTTTACGGACATGATCCGCAAACGCGCCGGCTGGCTGTCTGCCCTCTTCCTCGGTGAAATGCTGACGGCCAGCGCCATGCAGCATTTTGAGGGAGAGCTGGAAAAGGCCGTCGTGCTGACGCTATTCATCCCGCTCATCATGTCCTCGGGCGGCAATTCCGGTTCGCAGGCCACATCGCTCATCATCCGGGCGCTGGCGCTGGGCGAACTGAAGCTCTCAGACTGGTGGAAGGTGCTGCTGCGTGAACTGCCAACAGGCCTGACGCTCGGCGCTATCCTCGGCGCCATCGGCTTCCTGCGGCTCACCATCTGGCAGCAGGCTGGTTTTTACGATTACGGCGAACACTGGCTTCTGGTCGGCTTCACCGTCTTCTGCGCCCTCATCGGCATCGTCACCTTCGGCTCACTCGCAGGCTCCATGCTCCCCTTCCTGCTGCAACGCCTGCGCCTCGACCCCGCAAGCGCTTCCGCCCCCTTCGTGGCAACACTGGTGGATGTCTCCGGTTTGGTGATCTACTTCTCGGTGGCACTGGCGATCTTGAGCGGGACGCTGCTTTAAGGCGGAAAAAAGTGTTCCGGTTGCGTCTTTCGCGCCTCCGGGACACCCTTCATAAACGGGCTTGCGAATAGTATATAATTTTTTGTATAATTCGCGATATGAAGACAATAAGGTTTCGTGGCAGCGCCCTTGGTGACTTACGTGCGTTTCCGGAAACGGCGCGGCGGGAAGCCGGTTATCAACTGGATAAAGTGCAAAACGAGCAGATGCCCACCGATTGGAAGCCGATGGCGACTGTCGGAAAGGGTGTTCAGGAAATACGGATCAGAGATGAAAGTGGCGCGTTTCGCGTGATCTATGTCGCGAAATTCAGCGATGCAATCTACGTCCTGCATTGCTTCCAGAAGAAAACCCAAAAGACCAGCAAGGCAGATATCGACCTGGCAGCAAAACGTTACGGCGATCTGGTGAAGGAGTTAGGCCAATGAGCAGTGAATCGTTCGGAAGCGTCTGGGATGCCATCGAGGACACGACCGGTGAAGCGGAGAACATGAAGCTGCGCTCCACGCTGATGATGGCACTCGAGCGGCAGATCAAGGAAAAGGGCTGGACACAGGCGGAAGCGGCTAGCAAGCTCGGCGTCACGCAACCGCGCGTGTCCGATCTTTTGCGTGGCAAAATCAATCTGTTCGGCCTGGATACGCTGGTCAACATGGTGGCTGCGGCTGGCCTGCATGTTGAAATGCAGGTTCTGGACGCTGCGTGAACGGACGAATGCACACGCAGCGCTGCGAGCAGATTACCGAGCCCTAAGCGCACCCGCAACCGTGTGAATATGCGCCGCCCCAATGCCGCAGCAGCCGCCGATCATCGTCGCACCGGCATCGGCCCATTCGCAGGCAAAGCGGGAATAGGCGTTGTCGGTCAGGTCTGCGCGGGTGCCGTGCAGGCCTTCATTGGCGGCGGAATCGCCCTGTTCGCCTTCTAAGGCGTTGGCGTAAACGCCGATTTCGATGGAGACGCCCTTGTCCTTGAAGACGGATGCGGCTGTCTCGACGGCAGCTTTCATGACTTCCGGCTTGCTGCAATTGAACAGCAACGCCGCAGCGCCTGAGCCTGCGGCCCATTCTGCCGCGGCGCGCACGGTTTCGCCGGAGCGAAGCTGCGGTTCGCCGCCATCTACCTGTGCGGCGTCGTCATTCAGCGTGAAGGAGACCCAGAAGGGTTTGCCGGTCCCGGCAACAGCCTCGCGCACCGCCTCACCTTCGGCAATCAGGCTCAGCGTTTCGCCCAGCCAGACATCGACATGGGGAGCAAGGTTTTCCACAAGCACCTTGAGGTAATCCTGCACACGGGCGGGATCGAAATTCTGTGGCTCATAGGAGCCGAAGATCGGCGGAAGGCCACCGGCGACGGTAACCTTGCGGCCAGCAGCATCGGCCGCTTCACGGGCCAGCTTGCCTGACAGCGCAATCAGCGATGCGCCTTCTTTTTGGAAGCGTTCCTCGCCGATGTGAAACGGCACGAGCGCATAGGAATTGGTGGTGACGACGTCGGCACCAGCCTCGATGAACTCCGTATGCACCTGGCGCACGATGTCTGGCGTGTCGATCAGCGCCAGGGCCGACCATTCCGGTTGTTTCAGCTGCGCGCCCAGCCGCTGCAATTCGCGGCTCATGCCGCCGTCGAGAATACGGATATCGCCCATGTGAAAACTCCTTGAAACAATTATCGCCGCTGCGGCACCTGCGCTTCGACAAAGCCGAAGCAACGCACGATGATGGCGGTGAGGATGAGATAGAAAATGGTAACGACGAACAGCGGCTCATAAACCAGCAGCGTGTCCTGTCGCACCTTGTAGGCCACGGCGTAGAGGTCCATGACGGTGACGGTGAAGGCTAGCGGCGTTGCCTTCAGCTGCATCACCACCTCGCCCGCAATGGTCGGCAGGGCGATGCGGATGGCGCGCGGCAGCCAGATGCGGCGGATCAGTGTGAAACGGCTCATGCCGAACGCCCTGCCCGCCTCAAGCTCGCCCTTCGGCACCGCCAGCAGCGCGCCGCGCAGCACTTCAGCCTCATAGGCCGCGTAATTCAGCGTGAAGCTGACGGCGGCGAAGAAGAAACCTTCCCGCAACACCGGCCACATAAAGCTTTGGCGTAAGCCCGGGATCATCGGCAGCAGAGAACCGACGCCATAATACAGCAGCCAAAGCTGAATGAGCAGCGGTGTGCCGCGAAAGAACGTGCAGTAGCCCCGCGCCAGCACCCGCGTCACCCTGCCGCCGCTGACCTGCGCGAAGGCAAGGCCGATGGCAAGAATGAAGCCGAGGACAACGGAAATGACCAGCAGTGCGACCGTCTGATAGGCACCGGATAAAAGCAGCGGCCAGTATTTTTCGAGCCAGGAGAAGTCCATGATCTTCCCCTAAACCAGCGCAGGTTGACCGCGCCGCACCCGGAGCTCGATCAACGAAAAGACGA
Organism: Hyphomicrobiales bacterium; assembly: GCA_900468015.1. Classification (GTDB taxonomy): domain Bacteria; phylum Pseudomonadota; class Alphaproteobacteria; order Rhizobiales; family Rhizobiaceae; genus Agrobacterium. The sequence continues at coordinate 34,387 of UBRU01000021.1, read as the reverse complement.
CATTGGAGACGAGCGTGATCGCCAGATAGAGCAGCGCCGCCGCCATGAAGAACAGGAAATATTGCTTGGTGCTGGCCCCGGCCAGACGTGTCGCCAGCGCCAGTTCCTGATAACCGACAACCGCCACCAGCGCGCTGTCCTTGGTTACGGCCAGCCACAGATTAGCCAGCCCCGGCAGCGCATTGGGAATAAGCGCGGGCAGCACCACGCGGCGGAACCGCAGAAACGGCGACATGCCGAAGGCGCGCGCCGCTTCGATCTGACCGTTGGGAATGGCAAGGATGGCGCCGCGCAGAACCTCGGTCATATAGGCGCCCTGCACGAAACCGAGAACGGCAATGGCCGCCACGAAGCCGTTGATTTCCAGAGGCGGCATTCCGGCCCATTGCAGCAGCCGGTTGAGGCCATCGGTGCCCGCATAATAGAGCCCGACGATGAGGATCAGTTCCGGCACGGCGCGGATCATGGTCGTGTAAAAGCCTAGCACCACGCTCAGCGGCCCGTTGCCGGACAGTTTGCCCAGCGCACCGGCCATGCCGATGACGATCCCGATGAGATAGGCACCGGCGGAGATGGCAAGCGTGGAAACGGCACCGGTCAACAGCGTGCCGCCCCATCCCGGAGGATAGGGCGACAGGAGTTGAACCATGGTTTCAAAGTTTGCCATCAACTCGACCGAGACTTACTTCGCGCCGTAGATGTCGAAGGTGAAGTATTTCTTGGTGATCTCGTCATATTTGCCGCTGGCACGAACGGCAGCCAGTGCCGTGTTCAGCTTCTGCTTCAGCTCGGTGTCGTCCTTGCGCAGACCGCCTGATACTCCCAGACCCAGAATTTCTTTGTCGTCGGCCACATTGCCCGCATCGGCGCAGCAATCCTTGCCCGCATCGCTTTTCAGGAAGGCGTCGAGAACGAGTGAATCACCGAAGACATAGTCGATACGACCGGCAGCCAGATCCTGAAACGCCTCGTCCAGCGTCTGGTAGGTTTTTTCGTCAGCGGCATCCTTGAAATACTTGGCATAATAGGCCGACTGGATGGTCGAGACCTGAATACCGATGGTCTTGCCCTTCACATCTTCCGCCGTCGCACCCGGCTTGCCGTCCTTGGCGCCGATCAGCTTGCTCGGCGTGTTGTAGTATTTGTCGGTAAAGGTGATGACCTTCTGGCGCTCCTGCGTGTTGGACATGGACGACCAGATCACATCGAACTTCTTGGCCTCGAGTGCCGGAATAAGCCCGTCCCACGACAATTCAACGATGGAGCATTTTTCCTTCATTTCCGCGCAGACGGCGTCCATCAGGTCGATTTCCCAGCCCTGCCATTTGCCGGATGCATCCTTGGCGAAGAACGGCGGGTAGGATTCGTTCATGATGCCGAAGCGCACATCAGCGCTGGCGGTGAAGGCAGACAGCGCAAATGCCGATCCGGCAAGCAGCGTGGCGAACAGTTTCATGGAAAATCTCTCCGGTTAAAACGATGATAAATCAGTTGGCGATGGCGCCGGTAAAGTCGCGGGTGCGCGTGCTGGTCGGATTGCCGAACACCTGTTCTGGCGTCCCCTCCTCTTCCACGCGGCCCTGATGCAGAAACATGACGTGGTTGGACACATCGCGGGCAAAGCGCATTTCATGCGTCACCAGCAACATGGTGCGGCCTTCTTCGGCCAGATCGCGGATAACCTTCAGTACCTCTCCCACCAGTTCCGGGTCCAGCGCCGAGGTCGGCTCATCGAACAGCATCACGGCGGGCTCGACGCAGAGCGCACGCGCAATCGCTGCACGCTGCTGCTGGCCGCCGGAGAGAAACGCCGGATAGGCGTCCTTCTTGTCGTAAAGGTCGACCTTGTTGAGCAGCGCTTCGGCTCGCTCAATCGCGTCCTGCCGCTTCACGCCCATCACATGAACGGGCGCTTCGATGATGTTTTCCAGCACCGTGCGATGAGCCCAGAGATTGAAGTTCTGAAAAACCATGCCAAGCCCGGTGCGCAGGCGCTCCACCTGCCGCCAGCTTTTCGGCACGGCCTTGCCATCACGGCTAATCTTGACGGAAACTTCCTCGCCATTGACGGTCACACGGCCACGGTCGGGCATTTCCAGAAAGTTGATGCAGCGCAGGAACGTGCTCTTGCCGGAGCCGGAGGAGCCGATGATCGAGATCACGTCACCCTTGCGGGCGTTCAGCGAAATGCCTTTGAGAACCTCATGCGTACCGAAGCTCTTGTGGATGTCCTCCACCGCCAAAGCGTAACCGCCTTCAATACTCATCAACGGGTCCCGACTGTCCTTGTTGCGGATGGATACTTATAGAAGCAAACGAAAAATACCGCGCAATAAACGGCTCTATTGCACATCCGGGGTGAAAAATCATTCCACGGAAAAGATTTCAAGGAAAATCGTCAGTCGATCCCCGGCCCTAAAGCCGAGGATGAGACATGGCAGCACCGTCGCTTCTTACGCCGCGCTGATCACGCCCGTGGAGAGCAGCACCAGAAGCAACACGCCCAGACCCACGCGGTACCAGACAAACGGCATATAGCTTTTGCTTGAGACCAGCTTCAGGAAACCGACGATGACGGCATATCCAACGATGAAGGATATCAGCGTGGCAAGTGCCGTGGGACCCCAACCGACCGGGTTGACCTGGCCGATGCTTTTGTAAAGCTGGTAGAAACCGGAGCCGAAAACGGCGGGAACGGCGAGCAGGAAGGAATAGCGGGCCGCTGCTTCGCGGGTGTAACCCAGCAGCAAGCCTGCCGTAATCGTGCCGCCGGAGCGGGAGACGCCGGGGATCAGCGCCATGGCCTGTGCGAAACCGAACAGAATGCCGTCGCGCCAGATGAGCTTGTTCAGCGGGTACTTCTTCTTGCCGATTTTATCCGCATAACCGAGAATGATACCGAAGACGATCAGCATGACGGCGGTGATGTAGAGGTTGCGCAACGACGTCTCGATCGCGTCCTTGAACAGCAGGCCCAGCAGCACGATCGGCACCGAGCCGATGATGATGAGCCAGCCCATGCGGGCATCGGCGGCATCGTAGCTGCCGCCAAGGCGCAGGTTCTGGCGAAGCCACGCCATGGCAATGCGCATGATGTCGGACCAGAAATAGACGAGAACCGCCAGTTCGGTACCGATCTGAATAATGGCGGTGAAGGCGGCGCCCGGGTCTTCACCCGTTCCCAGAAACTCCCCGGCGATCCGCAGATGCGCGCTGGAAGAAATCGGCAAAAATTCCGTAAGACCTTGAATAAAACCGAGAATCGCGGCCTCGATCCAACCAATACCCATGCTTGTCGTCCCTGACTGAGAATCACTGCCGCGACGCTATGAAGCAATCCGGGCAGATCAATGTTGCACTGCGGAATTTTTTATCGAAGCAGAAATGCCAGCGTCCAGTCTGTTAGCCGCCCGAATGGCGCGCGCAACAGCGTCGGCAGGCTCCACCGCCCCTGCACGAACACGCCCTTGGCGTGACTCATGCGACGAAAGCCCTCTATGCCGTGGTAGGCGCCGGTGCCGCTGGCCCCTACCCCGCCAAACGGCAGATCATCCTGCGCCACATGCAATATGGTGTTGTTAATGCCGACATTGCCGGAGATGGTGCGGGCCAGCACCGCCCGGCAATCCTCGCTCTTTTCATCGCCAAATACATAAAGCGCCAGAGGCCTCGGTCTCGCATTGATGTAAGCAATCACCTCGCCGATCTCGCGATAAGTCCGCACGGGCAGGATCGGCCCGAAAATCTCCTCGCGCATCACTGCCATCTCGTCGGTCGCGTCGAAGACCAGCGTTGGCGGCAGAACGCGGATACGGCTTGCAGCGGACGGCGCGGCATTGCCGACCTCCACCACCCGCGCCCCCTTTTGCCGTGCGTCATCCAGCAGGCCGTTCAGCCGTCCAAAGTGCCTGTCGCTGACGATGGAGGCGAAATCGATGGTCGATGGTCCCTTGGGATAGGATTTCGCCACCGCTTTACCGAAGGCATCGGTAAAGGCGCCCAGATCATCCTCATGCACGAAGACGTAATCCGGTGCCACGCAGGTCTGTCCGCCATTGGTCAGCTTGCCGAACACGACGGAGGCCACATTGCCTTCGGTGGCATGGCCTTTCTCAATAATCGTCGGGCTCTTGCCGCCCAGCTCCAGCGTCACCGGCACAAGGTTCTCGCTGGCCGCCCTCATCACAGCCTTGCCCACCTGCGTGCTGCCGGTGAAGAACAGATGATCGAAGGCAAGCCCGCTGAAGGCCGCGCCCACTGCGGCATCACCAAGGATAACGGCGGCTTTTTCCTCCGGGAAAATACTGGCCAGCATGTCCTTCATCAATTGGCTGGTACGCGGCGTCAGTTCCGATGGCTTCAACATCGCCCGGTTTCCGGCAGCAATGGCCGTTGCCAGCGGCACCATGGCCAGCAGAAACGGGTAGTTCCACGGCGACATGATGCCGATGACGCCCAGCGGCTGATACTCCACATGGGCCCGCCCCATCTGGAACGTCGCCGCCACATGGCGACGCTCCGGCTTCATGAAGCGCTTCAGATTACGCGTCAGGTAATCGATGCCCTGCACCACGCCCAGAATATCCAGCAGCGCCGTTTCACGCGGCGAACGCCCGCCGAAATCCAGATCGACCGCCTGCTCGATATCCCGCCTGCGCGTCGTCACCACCTTGCGCAGCGCTTTGAGATCAGCCTTGCGCGCCTCGAGTGTCGGCGGTCCGTCACGCAGAAAAGCATCGCGCTGACGGGCAAGAATCTCGACGGCATCGCTCATTCGGCGGCCTCCAGCGGCCTGATCAGATCGGCGGGCGAAACGAAGCGTTTTGCACCATCCTCGCAGATCACATGCGCCTCACCCCACGTCTTCAGCGCAGCGATGACCGGCTGCATGCTAAGCCCCAGCGGCGTCAGTGCGTAATCCACGCGTGGCGGCACCACGGCAAAGACCTTACGGGAAATCAGCCCGGCCTCTTCCAACTCGCGCAACTGCTTTGTCAGCATGCGCTGGGTCACGCTGGGAATGTGGCGGCGCAGCTCGTTGAAGCGCAGCGTGCCCTCGTTCATCAGGTGATAGAGGATGACGCCCTTCCATTTTCCATCCAGAAAACTCAGCGTCGACTCCACCGGACAACCGGGAAAATTGCCGGTCAATTTGGCACGGGGACGGGACATCATAGTATCCTTTTTGTGCGTATATACAGAATATGTGCATTCTTGCGGTGCGCGCTCATCTCTATCAAATAGAGGTCAACGCAACAAGCGAAGGAGAATACGCCATGCGTGCGATCAGTTACAAAAGCGCAAAACCCATCACGGAAGCAGATGCGCTTGTTGACCTCGATGTATCCGTGCCGGAAGCTGGAGGGCATGATCTTCTGGTCGAGGTGAAGGCTGTGTCCGTCAATCCTGTCGATACGAAGGTGCGCCGCAACCAGCCGCCGGAAGAAGGCCAAGCTCGCATTCTGGGCTTCGATGCCGCTGGCATCGTCAAGGCCGTGGGCGAAGGCGTGACGCTGTTCAAGCCTGGTGACGAGGTGTTTTACGCCGGTGCCATCAACCGCCCCGGCTCCAACAGCGAATTCCATCTGGTAGATGAGCGCATCGTCGGCACCAAACCAAAAAGCCTCAGCTTCGAAGAAGCCGCCGCCCTGCCGCTTACGGCCATCACCGCTTACGAAGCCCTGTTCGACAGGCTGAAGGTGAAAGACCCCGTCGCCGGTGCAGCCAATGCCATCCTCATCATCGGCGGTGCAGGCGGCGTCGGCTCCATCGCCATCCAGCTTGCCCGGCAGCTGACCGACCTTGCCGTCATCGCCACCGCCTCACGCCCTGAAACCAAGGAATGGGCCGAGTCCCTCGGCGCGCACCACATCATCGACCACAGCCAGCCGCTCGCCCCGCAGGTGGAAGCGCTCGGCCTCGGCGCACCCGCCTTCGTCTTCTCCACCACCCAAAGCGACCTACACGCCGCCGACAGCGTCGCGCTGATCGCGCCACAGGGACGCTTCTGCCTGATCGATGATCCCGCAGGCGGCTTCGATGCCATGCCCTTCAAACGCAAGGCCATCTCCATCCACTGGGAAATGATGTTCACCCGCCCGGTTTTCGAGACAGCCGATATTCTCGAACAGCACAAACTGCTGAACCACGTGTCTGAACTGGTTGACGCGGGCAAGATCAAGACAACGCTCACCGACGTCTTCGGCACCATCAACGCGGCCAATCTGATCAAGGCGCATGCGTTGATCGAAAGCGGGACGGCTCGGGGTAAGATTGTTTTGTCGGGGTTCTAGTGGCGGAGACGTCATGAGCGGTTGAGACTGCCGCTCACCCCCCTCTGCCCTGCCGGGCATCTCCCCCACAGGTGGGGAGATCAGCTGGGCGCACGCTCATTAAACACTTTGAGGCGCTCAATATAACCGAGAGCTAACCGCGATTCGATCTCCCCCCTTGAGGGGGAGATGTCCGGCAGGACAGAGGGGGGTAAGCCACACCCGCCAACCCTGCGTCCCGCCCGACCCTCAATCGTCGTCCGGGTCCTCAGGGCACGGCCATTCCGCAGGTGCCGTCAGTCCTTGCGGCAGTTTGGTCTTGGCATCGCCGCAGGCAATATCCACCTGCTTCTGCTCAAGACCGGTCGCGGCCGAAAGGTCCAGCCCTTCGATGCGGGCCAGAAGAAGAAACGCATTGGCGAAATCGATAGGCCCGGTGAATTTCGCGCCTTCGAAACGGGAGCGCGACAGGTTGGCCATGGAAAACTTGGCGCCCGTCAGCGTCGCGCCTTCAAAATCGGCCCTGCCGAGCTCCGCCTTGCTGAAATCGGTGCCGACGAGCTTGGCATTTTGAAAATTCGCGCGCTGCATTTCTGCGCTGTTGAACTTCGCATTCTCCGCATCCGCATCGCTGAAATCACCGCGATAGGCCTCGACCTTCACAAAATTCCCGCCCTGCAATTGCGAAGACGCCAGAGACGTACGGATCAGCTTGGCCTTTTCCAGATTGGCTTTCTTGAAGGAAGAACCACGCAGATCGGTAAAAGTGAAATCCGTCCCGCGCAAATCCGCACCATCCAGCACGCTACCGCCCAGCATCAGAAGACGCTTGTTGCACGCACTCCAGTCGATCTCCGCAGCGGCATCTGCACGGCAGCTTGCGGCCAGGCTATCTGTCGTCGGAATGGTCACAGCCGCAAAAGCCGTCAAAACCGCCCCGTAAACCAGCCTTGCACCGCGGTGAGAAAAACCCTTACCTGCTGCCGTCGTCATCATCTGCTCCCACATCCGACCTTGCCAGCACATCCATGAACGCCTGTCGGACTACACCCTTACAACTATGGCATTCGTGGTAATCCTGCAAATACCAAACTAAAGAACAACCGGCACGGTCAAGATGGACGGTCATATTTTTCTTGAGAATGAAAGATCAGACAGCTTCCCCAGACAAATCCATCTGCATGGCCACGCGACGATCGGGATCGAGACCAGCCGAGATGTGCATCTCCAGCCGCTCCCGCAGAAAGGACGGAATGTCATTTTCCTCCAGAATGCGAAATCCCAGCCTTCCATAAAACGGTGCATTGAAAGGCGCGAAGCGGTCTGTCGTCAGCACAGCATGCTTCAGTCCGGCTTCGAACCTTCGGTAAGCAGCGCCAGCATTAGCGCACGCCCCAGGCCTTTTCCCTGCGAAGAGGTTTCGACATCGACTTCTACGATATGGAGGTGATGGCCCACCCTATGCCCTGCGGCAAAACCAGCGATATGTCCCGTGGCGTCTTCTGCCACCAGCAACAAAGCCTGATCGAGACTTTGCCGAAGAACGAAGTCGGGCGCCGATGACGGCTCTGATGTGACGCCGCAGGCCTTCGCCCAGACCACAAACGCATCGAGTTCGATCTCTGCCAGCCGCGCAAACTCTTCAGCCCGCGCGGCGCGGATGCTCACCATGGGATTGGCCATCTGCGAGAACTGGCTCACATATTCGCGTAAACAGGCCCCTCGCCGCCCTGCGGCGGCACCCAGTTGATGTTCTGGTTGGGGTCCTTGATGTCGCAGGTTTTGCAGTGCACGCAATTTTGCGCGTTGATGACGTAGGTCGGCTCGCCGTCCTTCTCCACCCACTCATAGACCCCGGCGGGACAGTAGCGGGTCGAAGGACCGGCGTAGACATCGTGTTCGGATCGCTTCTGCAGGTCCATATCCTTCACCTGAAGATGGACCGGCTGGTCTTCTTCGTGGTTGGTGGACGAGAGGAACACGGATGACAGGCGATCGAAGGTCAGCACGCCGTCGGGTCTTGGATAAGCGATGGGCTTGTGGAACTTGGCTGGCTCCAGGCTTTGCGCATCGGTTTTGCCATGCTTCAGCGTTCCGAAAATCGAAAGGCCTAGCAACTGGTTAGTCCACATATCCAGCCCGCCCAGCGCCACGCCGATGGCTGTGCCGAATTTCGACCACAGCGGCTTGACGTTGCGCACGCGCTTCAAATCCTTGCCGATGTCGCTGCCGCGCCATTCGTTTTCGATCTCGATGACCTCGTCATTGGCACGGCCCGCGGCGATGGCATCTGCCAGCCTGTCCGCCGCCATCATGCCCGACAGCACGGCATTGTGGCTGCCCTTGATGCGCGGCACGTTGACGAAACCGGCGGAACAGCCGATCAGCGCGCCGCCTGGGAAGGTCAGTTTCGGCACAGACTGGTAGCCGCCCTCGGTAATCGCACGCGCGCCGTAAGACAGGCGCTTGCCGCCTTCGAATGTCGGGGCAATCGCCGGATGCGTCTTGTAACGCTGGAATTCCTCGAAGGGGTAGAGGTAAGGGTTCTTGTAGTTCAAGTGCACGACGAAGCCGACGGCAACGAGATTGTCTTCGAGGTGATAGAGGAACGATCCGCCACCCGTCTTCATGCCCAGCGGCCAGCCGAAGGAGTGCTGCACGAGGCCGGGCTTGTGGTTCTCCGGCTTGACCTGCCAGAGTTCCTTGATGCCGATGCCGAATTTCTGGACGTCGCTATCCTTGGAGAGGTCGAATTTGTTGATGAGCTGCTTGGCCAGCGAACCACGCACGCCCTCGCCGATCAGCACGTATTTGCCGTGCAGTTCCATACCGCGCGTAAACGCCGGGCCGGGTTCGCCGTTACGTTCCACGCCCATATCGCCGGTGGCAACGCCGATTACGGCGCCTGCGTCGTTGTACAGCACTTCGGTCGCAGCAAAGCCGGGGTAGATTTCAACGCCCAGCGCTTCCGCTTTTTCCGCCAGCCAGCGACAGACCAGACCGAGCGAGACGATATAGTTGCCGTGGTTGTTCATCAAAGGCGGCATGGCGAAGTTGGGCAGGCGGATGGAGCCAGCGGGGCCGAGAAGCAGAAACTGGTCGTCCTTGACTTCCGTCTTGAAGGGATGTCCCTCCTCTTCGCGCCAACCGGGCAGCAGACGGTCGATGCCGATCGGATCGACCACAGCGCCGGAGACGATATGCGCACCGACTTCCGCGCCCTTTTCCAGCACGACGACGGAAAGCTCAGGATTGACCTGCTTCAGCCGTATCGCCGCCGAAAGCCCCGCAGGTCCTGCACCAACGATCACAACGTCGAATTCCATCGATTCGCGTTCCGGCATTTCCATCGCGTCCGTCATATCCATCCTCTCAGCTCACCGGTCCCATCCGGCGTTGTTTTTCTAACGTGCCAACCGCCGCAGGGTTCACAACCCTGGCTGCACCCGCCTGCTTTTCAGGCACTGTCTCAATTCCTTCTTCGCAAAGCAAAAAGCCGTTGTCGAGGTTGAAACGCGGCAAATTCTGTTCGAGCTTATTACATTATCGAGCGCTAAGGTAATAGCTTACTCTTACGTTCACGTAAGTTACCGGGATTTGCGAGGAGGTCAAGGTTGTAGGTGCAGAGCACATCATCTCTTAGACGAGCTGCGAAATAAACACCTTCAAAACTCTGACGCCCACCCCTATAACCACCCCAACACTTTCAGGAGGATACCCAATGGATCTTGGCATTTCCGGCAAACGCGCGCTCGTTCTGGCCTCTTCTCGCGGCCTTGGCCTCGGCATTGCAACGGCTCTGGCGAAGGAAGGCGCGCATGTGCTTCTGGTCGGACGCACCAGCGAGAAACTGGCAGCCAATGCGGACGCCATCAATGCGCTGGGCAAGGGCAAGGCGTATTGGGTGCAGGGCGATCTTTCGCAGGAGAATTTCGTCGCTTCCATGGTCGACGCCGTTCAGACGAAGCTTGGCGGCATCGATATTCTCGTCAACAACACCGGCGGCCCGACGCCCGGTACGGCGCAGGATATCACTGTCGAGAAGCTGGAAACCTTCTTCCAGTCCATGGTGCTGCGCGTCATCACCCTGACAGGCGCATTTCTACCGCAGATGAAGGAGCAAGGCTGGGGCCGCATTCTGACGGTCGCCTCATCCGGCGTGTTCGAGCCCATCCCCAACCTCGCCCTGTCCAACACGTTGCGCGGCGCGCTGGTTGGCTGGAACAAGACACTTGCCACCGAAATCGCAGGTTCCGGCATTACCGCCAACATGCTGCTGCCCGGACGCATCCACACCGACCGTATCGACGAACTCGATGGCGCCAACGCAACCCGGCTAGGCAAAACCGTTGAGGAGGTGCGCGAAGCATCGCTCAAAACCATACCCGCCGGTCGCCTCGGCAAGGTCGAGGAATTCGCCGCAGCCGGTGCCTTCCTCTGCTCGCAACCGGCCAGCTACATCACCGGCACCATGCTGCGGGTGGATGGAGGCGCGTCGAAATCGATCTGACGTCAACAGGGTAGCCCGTCATCGCTGCGGCATGGCGGGCTCTCTACTTGCCCTCTACAGTGACGGGCCCGTGGAACCTTGGCCGCACAATGCACGCACAAGCTTAGCCGAATACCTCCGATGTATAGATAGCCACCTGAATTGCGGCTGCCCTAATATTGATCAGAGGGATTCCATGCATACCATCGTTTTAGCGAGATACAGCGAAGCACTTGAGTGGATCGTTGATATTCCAACAGATTTTAAAGTCATCATCTATAATAAGGGCCAGGAAATCACCTCGCCTGCCGTGATTCAGCGCGCCGACGAGATCATCGCACGCCCCAATGTCGGTCGCGAATCCGAGACCTACATTCACCACATGATGACCCGCAAAGCGGATAATCGCGACTTTACCGTCTTCAGCCAGGGCGATCCCATCACGCACAGCCCTGACTTCATCGATCTGCTGAAGAACTGGCGCAGGTGGGATGATATTCAGGCTCTTTCCTGGCAGTGGCTGACGACGAACAACATTCCAACAGCAGAAACGCTGGCGCGCTATCAGGAGTATTTTCCGATTCACCTTCGTGTCCGGCCTGAAACATTCTCGCTGATGGACTGGAAAGCTCTCGAATTCAAAGATGCCGGCGCATGGAACATGGGGCTGGTGTACAAGACACTGGAAGGCATCTCGCCCAATACCAGCAATATTGCGGCCTATGTCTTGAAAAAATGGAAGCTGGACGCGCAGGCCGAAGAAGCGGCGCGGCATACGGTCGGCGTCTTCTCCTATGGCGCGATCTTCGCCGTGCGCAACGAGAATGTTGCACGGCTATCGGACGAAACGAAGCAATTGATCTACGAGTTCGCGACCGGAGCAGCCAACGCAAACGGCTATATTCTGGAACGCATGTGGCTCCATATTTTCGGAGAAGGTTTCTATCGCCGCGTTCCGTTTATCGATCAGCACGCCAGTGCACTCAACCTGCCGGGCGTGCCGGATACGACTCGTGTCGATCTCAGCAACCTCGTCCTGGGCCTCGCAGATCAGGGCATGTCAATGGACGATGTTGGCACCCTGTTGCAAGGCGTGATGCGCGAGCGTCTGGCCGAACTGAAGCTGGCTGCCAAAAACGCCGCCCATAATTCATAAGCGGCAACTGTTCGGTACAGTTGGGCGCGCGAAATCCATTGGCTATTGCACCCTCCCCGGAGTAACCTCCGGGGAGATTTTCTCCTGTCGAGGCCTACCATGCAGATACTTCGGATTTCCCTCGTTGTGTTCGGCGCACTTCTCACCCTCATCGGCCTCGTCTGGATTGGGCAGGGCAGCGGTTATTTCCCCTACCCTGCCTCCAGTTTCATGATCAACCAGAGCCCTTGGATGCTGCGCGGGGCAATCGTTGCCATCATCGGGTTGGCCCTGATTTTTGCTGCCCGGCGCTTCGTTCGCTGAGTTACTTCACCAGCTTCGGCAGGTCTGCGATCAACGCATCACGGGTCGCGACGCTGATGGGCTCTTCGCTTTTCCAGTCCTTGACGTTCATGGTGGCGAACACGACCTGCCGGTCACCCTTTTGCGCCCAGCCGACGAACCAGCCCAGCCAGTAATCTCCGTCGAATTTACCCGCAGTGGTGCGCATACGCCCAGAACCGGTTTTGCCGTGCACCTGCCAACCATCGGCAGCGGAAAATTGCGGAATGATCGCCATGGTCTTTTTCGTCGCCTCGGCGGAAACCGGCAGCTTGCCAGTCACGAAGCGACGAACGAAGTCCGCCTGCGCATCGCCGGAAATCTTCAGCGATGACATCAACCAAGATTCGGTCAGCCCGTCCGTGCGGCCTTTCACGCCCTTCACATCGGCATTGCCGTAATCGAAGCGGCGCACGTAATCGGCAAATTTTTCGGCCCCAAGACGCCGCGTGATTTCCTGCGAGTACCAAACGATGGAATCGCGCTCCCAGATGGTCGGGTCGGTCGCCTTCTGCTCGCGCTTGGGTCGCTTCCATTCCGCCTTGTAGTCCCAGCGCGGGTTTGTCTCGTCCTTGAGAATACCAGCATCGTAACCCATCACCGCCAATGGCAGCTTGAAGGAGGATTGCGGCGCAAAAGCCTTGTCGCAGGCGCCATCACGATGCAGGGCTTTGCCGCTGGCAGCATCCAGAACCACCGTGCAGTGCGCCGTCTCGGCGGCAGACGCAGGCGTCATGGAAAGGCAGCATAGAGAAACAGCAGCAAAACTTGCCGCTGCAAAAGGTCGTTTCAAGGCCATTGGCACTCCACTCATCCGCATCAGAGATTTCCCCAGCAACCTTATAAGCGCGATTTGGGCGGGCATTATTATGGCAGCATCAGGGAAAATCCGCCCTTGTGCTTGCCATTCACAATTCGCTGTGCGATCACGCGCCCTCTTCAAAACAGGCGGATGCTTCTGCATCCCGTTCATGACCGGACGCCATTGGCACCCGGCACAGCTATCATTGACTTTGGGAAACACACGCTATGGCAAGAACACTCGGGCTCGATTTCGGCACGACCAACACGGTCATGGCAATGTCCGATAACGGTAACACCAGCCAGTCCATGCGCTTCACCAGCAGTGCAGGCACGACCGATAGCATGCGCACGGCGCTGTCCTTCATGAAGACGGGCACATTCGGTGCCGCAGCCCTTCAGGTCGAAGCGGGCCACGCCGCCATCCGCCAGTTCATCGATAACCCCGGCGATTGCCGCTTTCTGCAATCCATCAAGACCTTCGCCGCCTCCTCGCTGTTTCAGGGCACGCTGGTCTTTGCCAAGCGCCAGAGCTTCGAAGACCTGATGGAGGTCTTCCTGCGCAAGCTGAAGACCTATGCAGGTGACGACTGGCGCGACGACGTCTCCACCGTGGTAGCAGGTCGCCCGGTCCGTTTTGCTGGCAGTAACCCGGATGAGGCGCTGGCCATCGCCCGTTACAACGATGCCCTCACGCGCGCGGGTTTTCCGGAAATCCATTACGTTTACGAGCCCGTGGCAGCAGCCTATTACTTCGCGCAGAGCCTGAAGAAGGACGCCAATGTGCTGGTTGCCGACTTCGGCGGCGGCACCACCGACTATTCGCTGATCCGGTTCGAAACCCATGGCGGAAAGCTGTCGGCCACCCCCATCGGCCATTCCGGCGTCGGCGTCGCGGGCGACCATTTCGACTTCCGCATGATCGACAATCTCGTGTCGCCCGAAATCGGCAAGGGCAGCAAATTCAAGAGCTTCGACAAGGTGCTGGATGTTCCAGGCGGGTACTACGTCAATTTCGGCCGCTGGAACCAATTGTCCATCTTCAAAACCTCCAAGGAATTCTCGGACCTGAAATCGCTGGTTCGCTCGGCGCTTGAGCCGGAAAAACTGGAGATGTTCGTGGAACTGGTGGAGCATGATGAGGGCTACCCTCTCTATCAAGCCATCTCCGCGACAAAGATGGCGCTGTCTTCAAGCGAAGAAGCCGAGTTCAACTTCTCGCCGTTGGGCAAGGCTGGCCGCAAGACCGTCAAACGTGCGGATTTCGACCGCTGGATCAGCGATGATCTCGCCAAGATCGAAGGCGCGCTGGACGAGGTGCTGGAGAAAACCCAGACCGCTCCTGAAGCCATCGACAAGGTCTTTCTCACCGGCGGCACCTCTTTCGTGCCCGCCGTGCGCCAGCTTTTCACCCGCCGTTTCGATGCCGACAAGATCGAAACCGGCGGCGAGTTGCTCTCCATCGCCCACGGTCTGGCCATGATCGGCGAAAGTGGTGACATTGAGCGCTGGACAGCGTGATGACAGGGGTTTCGCAGGGCGAGTACTTAAGGTAGTTTTGCGCCATGATCTTGGCCCAAGACCTTTCACCGGCAGAACTGGCGGCGCTCCTGCATTTCCATGCGGATGCGGGCGTGGACTGGCTGCTGGAAGACACGTCTCTGGATCGCTTTGCGGAATTTGCAGCCACCCAGCAAAACCGGGCGCCGCAAAGGGAAACGCCATCCCGCCAGAACGATGCACCGCAGAACAGCCCGTCCCGCTCTACCCAGTCGGCACCGCAGGCCCGAAGCTCGGCACCCGCTGCGCCCGCCATCCAGACCAATGTGGCCATGCCGGACGAACAGGCCATTGCCGCCGCCCGGTTTGCTGCGGAAACCGCTCGTTCCCTGCCGGAATTGAAGACGGCGCTGGAAAGCTTCAACGGCTGCAATCTCAAGAACAGCGCCCGTAACACCATCTTTGCAGAGGGCGACCCCTCCTCCGGCATCATGGTGATCGGCCCCATGCCGGATGCGGATGATGACCGCGAGGGTCAGCCTTTCGTCGGCAAAACCGGCGTTCTCCTAGATCGTATGCTGGCCGCCATCGGGCTTGATCGCGCCAATCTGCTTCTGACCAACGTCGTGCCGTGGCGCCCGCCGGGCAATCGCTCGCCATCGGGCCCGGAGATGGAAATTTGCCGCCCCTTCATCGAACGACAGGTTGCTTTGGCAGAGCCGAAAGCACTGTTGCTTTTAGGCAACTTCACTGCACGTTTTTTCTTTGGCGGCACCGGCACCATCCATACGCTGCGCGGACAGTGGCGTGATGTCGCATCCGGGCATGGAATCGTGCCCGCAATCGCCACTCTGCACCCGCAAGAGCTTTTAAACGCTCCGGCCAGTAAGCCATTGGCATGGCAGGATTTATTAGCATTTCAGGCTCACATTCGCCAAATGTGAATGCTTCCTTTTTGATCAATATGAATCATTTATGAAAATAGCCATGCAAATGACGCATAACAGCGGCGCATTTGCCCTGATTGCCGAATCCATACCGCACTGCAATAAGTGATCTCGTCTTGGGAGGAAAAGGTTTAAGGAACCAAGGCAATGACCACTCGCTTCCGTCCGGTTCACTCCGGCTTCGAAACTCTCCGACTTGCAGGCCTCGGCCCGCGCTCGGGTGATAACTACCACCGCTTCGGTGGCACCAACGAACAGCTGACCGCTCGCGCGTCATCTCAGCAGGTTCGCACGACACGTCCTTCGGCAGTCTTCGCGGATTTCCGTGAGCGCTGATAGAAATCGTCTTCAGGCAAAGCCCTGAAAGACATTCAAGATACGACGCTTTCGCAGCGCCTTTCCCATGGAGAGGCGCTTTTGCGTTTTAATGTGCCGATATTTACAAATGGCATGTTTTACGCTGTGACGGATTGCGTCGCCCCACTTACGGATATGTCGTGGCAACGCCCTCAGCACGCAAATATGCCCTGAACAATCCCGGATCAAAAGCTGCCGCTCAAAGTCGAACCCTCTCCGCACGAGAGGGCAGCCTGTGCCCACCCTTGCAATCGAGCGGGCTGTTTTCAAAGGAAACGGCGGCATGGTTTCGGAAGCAGATCAGACAGCTTTCGCCTTGGCCTCGATAAATGCATCCTGGACATATTTGAACTTGATTGCCTGCCATCGGCAATACTCTTCCAGAAAGTCGCGCGCAAACCACATGCCGCTACGAAGGCCGCTGTCATGCCAGCCCATCGCACCCTGCTCTGCAGCCTTATTGAGAAGACGCTGCAAATGCGTGCGTGACATCATGAATTCCGCCGCCAGAGCGCGCGCATCGACAAAACCGATATCGATACGCTCTACTTCCCGGTCTGCATCTTCAATCCGGCTGATGAATTCATCCATGACCAGCGCCCCTGCCTCGGTCCATAGAAAGAGCCCAACGCGCGGAGGCGGGTTCACCCATGCAGGATCCATGAGGCACAGACGAGCGGCCAATGGTTGCGCCACCTCCAGCAAATTTGAATGCGCCATCATCTCAACGGCGCGTATTCCCCCATCAAGACAATCGAGAGCTGCCAGATTGGCGATATACCACATCAGGATTGCCTCTTCGCTTACGGGCGTCGCCTTGTATCGGCGGGGGCGCTGAGAGGCCGGGCTGACCCTTTCGACGTATCGATAAATTTCAAGCTGATCGAGATAGTTCTGAACCGTGTTACGGCTTGCGACATGATTAGTTGTGATGAGTTCACGCGCTTGTGCAACCGTGAAGCCACGGGGCCCGCTTTCCAGGTTTAGGGCCATCCCCGCCTGCGTCATCAACCATTTCTGGTGCGCTGAAAGTAACCGAGCTATCCGCGGATTACTGTTATAGGCGCCCCGCAGATTGCGGGCGAGTGTTCTTATCGCTCCCAGCAATTCAGGATGCGCAACGAGGTCGTCATACGAATACGTCATGACCACCCCTGTAAAAATGATGAAAAGAAATTTGTTTTGTGGCGACCGTTCTTCGCCACGTCATTGCCCTGCCAAACACGAACGCCCATTAACAGACGCGCGTTATCAGGCTCCACGCGTTTTACCCCAAACACGATTATGCCACCTTAGATTTGCTTTTTACCACCCGTGTGTTCAATAACACACTCGTGCGCAAATTGAATAAAACTTTGATAAAAACATCGTTTTTTGAAGCTGCTGAAATCACCCAATCAAACGAATGTTGCGACTAACCCTGCGGGGTGGATGCCTTTCGCGCCGCCTTGCGGGCAAGTCCGAGCTGATGCTCGCGGAAGATGATGAATATCCCCGCAAAAACCACGATTGCCGTTCCCACCAGCATCGTCACCGTCGGAATGTCGCCGAACAGGATATAGGACACGCCGATACCGAAAAGGATCGAGCTGTATTCGAAAGGCGCGATGGTCGAGACTTCGGCGTGGCGATAGCTCTCGGTCAGCAAAATCTGGGCGATACCACCGGCAATACCACAGGAGATCAAAAGTGTCGTTTGCTTCCAGTCCAGCCATTCCCAGGCAAAGGGCAGACTGAGAGCCGAAAGCAGGCTACCGGTCAGCGAGAAATAGAGAACGATGGTCGCCGTCTTTTCCGTCACCACCAGTTGGCGCACCTGCACCATGGCCAGCCCGCCCAGCACGGCTGCCAGCAGAACGGCCAGCGCACCGATGCCCTCACCCGCTTCAAAACCGCCCTGCTGCAAAAGCGTCAGTTTGGGCCATAGAATGATAATGACGCCGGACATGCCGATCAGAACCGCAGACCAGCGATAGATGCGCACCGCCTCACCCAGCACCAGCGCGGCAAACACCACGGCCATCAGTGGCGACGCATAGCCGATGGCAATGAACTCCGGCAGCGGTAACAGCGTCAGCCCGTAAAAGCCGCAGATCATCGAGAGGATGCCAAGCAGCCCGCGCTTAAAATGCCCGACAAGATTTTCCGTGTGAAATGCACTGCTCAGACTGCGCAGATAGGCCAGATAGATAACGATCGGGACGATGGCGAAGGTCGAGCGGAAGAAGCTGATCTGCCCGGCAGGCACGTCCGAACCGGCCGCCTTGATACAGGTCTGCATGACCAGAAAAAACGCAACGGATATCAGCTTGAAGCTTATGCCCCGGATGGGGTTGTTGGGGGCGGCGCTCATGGGAATTGGCATTCATAGGTTCGAAGTGTGAACCGGTTGCACCTCACAGACCGCAACGTCAGCCTGCATGTTCACCCTGCCTAGCAGATTATCGAACCCGAGTCGGACACAAATTTGCTCATCCTGTTCACCCCAAGGCATTTTTGCCAGACACCGTGCGCAAATGCCACGTCAGGCCCAAACCGCCATGCAGCCGTCAAGTTCTGCCGTAAAGTAATGCACATGCCCACTTAGTACGCATTGCATGATCAACTGCATGACAACTTGTCGTAGTTCTGTATAAATCAAATATTAACCACGCTCTATTCTAATTTCAACAGTTCGAAACTCAGCTCTGCAATCCGGTGGATGGAAAGACTGACACTGTTTTCATCTCTATTTGGAATTGATGGCACCCCATGAACAGCGCTTTACGGACAGCCGGGAAAAACGCATCGCAATCCGCGACGCCGCGCGGCATGCGTGTTGTCACCGATGGCATGTCCACAGACCTCAAGCGGTTCAGCACCGACAATACACACATCGTCAAGCAAATCCGCCTGCTCGCCATCAACGCCCTCATCGAGGCGGCAAGAGCGGGTGAAGCGGGCAAGGGCTTTGCCGTCGTCGCCAATGAAGTGCAGCGCCTCGCGCAGATTGCCTCGGATATTTCATCGACTTTCGAACAGAACGTGCTCAGCCGCATCGGTCTCAGCCGCGATATGGCCGAGGCGCTGGTGGAGGAGATGGAAGGTGTGCGCCTGATGGACACGGCGCAGACGCTGGTCCAGCTCATCGTCCGCAATCTGTTCGAGCGAACCGCCGACGTGCGCTGGTGGGCGACGGACACCGCCCTCTGGCAGGCCCTGCAAAGCAGGGACAAGGCCGACGCCGCATTCGCTTCGGAGCGTCTCGGCGTCATCAACCGTTTCTACACTGTCTATCTCGACCTCGTCATGACCGACATGAACGGCATGGTCATCGCATCGGCCAATCCGCGGCACCAGCGCAATCTCATCGATCGCAGCTTGAAGCTCGAACCATGGTTTATCGCCGCCTCGCAATGCCGCAGCGGCGACGAATATATTGTCGATCAGGTCAAGAGCAGTCCATTCCACGATGATCGCGACGTTCTGGTCTATGCGACCGGCATCCGCGAAGGTGGAAAGAATGACGGCGCGTTGCTTGGCACGCTCGGCGTTTATTTCGACTGGCAGGATCAGGGTCAGGCCATTGTGGAAAAGGAAGCGAACCTGCCGCCGCAGGTGGCGGAACGCACCGTCGTCATGCTTCTGGATGAAGACATGCGGGTCATCGCCAGCAACAACGCTGCTCTGCGCTTCACCCGGTTCCCGCTCGCCAACGCCGCGGATGCCATGCGTGGCAGCTATTACGACTCAAACGGCGCAATCGTCGCCTTCGCTAAAACGCTGGGATATGAAGACTATAGCGGCCTTGGCTGGTACGGCGTTGTCGTTCAGCAAACGGAAAACGAAGATGCGATCAGAGCCAGTCTCGGCCTCAAGGGCTGAATAGAACCCGCTGGTGCCCCGGCTTTTCGGGGCGGCAGCATAAAATCGAGGTCATGCAGCCTGTTCTAATAGAATTGATAACCAAGTGAATATTTTATCATAATATAATTCTGGCACGGCGATAATTTCAGTAATCGTTCAACATTTAATGGAATGATGTGCCAATGCGAGACACATTCATTGATCCTCTCTGAGCGGTTGGTCTGGCGAGGACAACACGCAGGACATCATGTCTTGCGAATTTCACATGTATGTGACCCTCTTTCAATTTTACTTTCAGGTGGCATGCGGCATGAAACCTGAATCGTGGCAGACAAGGTTCATTCAGGAATAGTCATGCGAACAGACATAGGCCAAATCGTTCACCTGGCGGATTATCGCCCTTTCGATTTCGTTCTCGAACGAGTTGACCTCACCTTCGAACTCGATCCGCAAAACACCAAGGTCGAAGCGCGGCTGATCTTTCATCGGCGCGAAGGCGTCGATGTCTTGGCACCGCTGGTTCTCGATGGCGATGAGCTTGCGCTATCAGGTCTGCTTCTGGACCAGATCGACATACCGGCAGCGCAATATGACGCGACACCAGATAGCTTGACGATCCGCGATCTGCCCGCAGCAGAACCGTTCGAAATCTGCGTCACCAACTACATCAACCCGGAAACCAATACGCAGTTGATGGGTCTTTACCGCACCAACGGCGTCTATTGCACCCAGTGCGAAGCCGAGGGCTTCCGCCGCATCACCTATTTCCCTGATCGTCCCGACGTTCTGGCGCCCTACACCATCACCATCATCGCGGCGAAGGAAGGCAATACCTTCCTGCTGTCGAACGGCAATTTCCTCGGTGGCGGCAATTACGATGAAGGCCGTCACTTCGCGGCATGGTTCGATCCGCATCCAAAGCCAAGCTATCTCTTCGCGCTGGTCGCTGGCGATCTGGGCCTGATCGAAGACACATTCACCACCATGTCCGGTCGTGAAGTCGCACTGAAGATTTACGTCGAGCACGGCAAGGAGCCGCGCGCGGCCTACGCCATGGATGCGCTGAAACGCTCCATGAAATGGGACGAAGAGCGCTTCGGGCGCGAATACGACCTCGACATTTTCATGATCGTCGCCGTGTCCGATTTCAACATGGGCGCCATGGAAAACAAGGGCCTCAACGTCTTCAACGACAAGTATGTTCTGGCCGATCCAGAGACAGCGACCGATACCGATTACGCCAATATCGAACGCATCATCGCGCACGAATATTTCCACAACTGGACCGGCAACCGCATCACCTGCCGCGACTGGTTCCAGCTCTGCCTGAAGGAAGGCCTGACCGTCTATCGCGATCAGGAATTCTCCTCCGACATGCGCTCGCGCGCCGTCAAGCGTATCGCCGATGTGCGCCACCTGAAGTCGGAACAGTTCCCGGAAGACGGCGGCCCGCTAGCGCATCCGCCACGCCCGGATAAATACCGCGAAATCAATAACTTCTACACCACGACCGTCTACGAGAAGGGTGCCGAGATCACCGGCATGATCGCTACCATTCTGGGCCCGGATGATCTGCGCAAGGGCATGGACCTTTACTTCGAGCGCCACGATGGCGATGCCTCGACGGTTGAGGATTTCATCAAGTGCTTCGAAGAGGCAAGCGGTCGCGATCTCCAGCAGTTCTTCCGCTGGTACGTGCAGGCCGGTACGCCGCTCGTCAGCGTATCGACGGCCTTCGACGCCGCCGCCTCGACCTTTACGCTGTCGCTGGAGCAGACCGTTCCGCCAACGCCCGGCCAGAGCAAGAAAGAACCGCTGCACATTCCGCTCTCCACCGCGCTCATCCTCGACAACGGCCAGATTGCCGAACCGTCGAAGGTCGAAGGTGGTGAGTACCGTGATGGCGTTCTGCACCTGACCGAACGCAGCCAGACCTTCACATTCTCGGGCATATCCTCGCGTCCGGCTCTGTCGCTCAATCGCGGCTTTTCGGCGCCCATCAACCTGCATCTGGAACAGCCGACCGACGACCTCGTGCTGATCGCCCGCCACGATACGGATATGTTCTCCCGCTGGCAGGCGCTCACAGCATTGGCCATGCCGAACCTCGTCAAGGCAACACATGCCGTGCGCGCTGGCGCCCCTGTGGAGTTCGACCCAGCCTTCATCGCAACGCTTATCGAAATTGCTGGCGACGAGACGCTGGAACCTGCCTTCCGGGCGCAGGCGCTAGCATTGCCGAGCGAAGCCGATGTGGCCCGCGAGATCGGCAGCAACAACGATCCAGAAGCCGTCCACACCGCGCGCAAGGCTGCCATGACAGCCATCGCCGAAGCAGGTCTGGCAACCTTCACGTCGCTCTTTGCTGATTTCGAAGACAAGGGCGCCTATTCGCCGGATGCAACAAGCGCTGGCCGCAGGTCCCTGCGTAACAGCGCCATGAGCTATCTGTCGTTTGCGCAACCGACACCGGAGCGCGCTGCTGCAACCTTTGCCGCTGTAACCAACATGACCGATCTGGCCCATGCGCTCAGCGTTCTGACACAGCGTTTCCCGGATGCACCAGAGACCACGCAGGCACTGGCAACCTTTGAGAGCCGTTTTGCCGATAACGCTCTGGTTCTGGACAAGTGGCTGTCCATTCAGGCTGCCATTCCCGGCGATGGCGCGCTTGCCCGCATCAAGCAGTTGACAAGCTCGAAGCACTTCATCGCCACCAATCCGAACCGTGTTCGCTCCCTCATCGGCACCTTCGCCTTCGGAAATCCGACCGGCTTCAATCGTGCCGATGGTGAAGCCTACCGCTTCCTGGCCGAACAGATCGTCAACATCGACAAGCGCAATCCGCAGCTTGCTGCCCGCATCCTCACCTCCATGCGTTCTTGGCGCTCCCTGGAGCCTGTTCGGGCCGATCACGCACGCGACGCACTGGCCACAATCGAGCGGGCTCCAGCCCTCTCGACAGACGTTCGTGACATCGTTGAACGCGTGCTAAAAGCTTGACGTTACGTGAGTTTGGCGGCTTTTCAGCAGGCCGCCAGACCTGTCCCAAAAAAATACGGAGTCGGTTCAAAGGGTTAAAATTCTTTTAACCTCAAGCTCTGGACAAGCCGAATCAGCTTTGATTCACTGGTGTCAGATTCGAGCGGCGGCGCTTCGAATTCCACTGGGGAGATCAAGGCGGGACAATGACGAACGTGCGGCGGGCGACCGCGGGCGATGAACGCCCGTATGCCAAATTTGCTGACATAGCTGCATGGGGCGAGAAGCTTTCTGGATATCTGACGGCATTTGCCACAGTGCCCAGAAGCAGTCTTCAGTTACCACAATTGGAAGTGCTGCTAAAGCGGCTCATACCGGTTCTCATTCTGGCCTTTCTGGTCGTCGTGGCCGCCTCGCGCATGGTCGGCATCGTCGCGGAATCTGGCCGCATGGAAGCATCCGCGCGGCAAGCTACTGCCCTCTCCGCTCTGGCAGCCAAGGCATCGCTCAACGGCGCTGAACCGCTGTTCATGACGCAGGACCAAGGGGCGGCAGAGGCGCGGATGCGCACCGCTTTCCCCGTCGGTAGTCTCGATGACGACACGTTGCTGCTGGTCGCGGGCAATGATGGCCGTATCTTCGGCGGCATCGGCAAACATGCTGGGCTTTATATCGGCACATCGCTGACCAATCTCCTGCCGGAAATCGCAATCGTCAGACGTTTCCCGGGCGCTCCAGGCACCATCGAGACCAATATCGAGGGCACGGCCCACTACGCAACGATGCTGCCCCTCGGCATGGATGGCGGCATGATCATCGCGGCGCGTTCGCTGCAGCCAATCCGCTCGTTCTGGCGCAGCGAAGTGGCGATGAACGTCACGCTCTTTACCGGCATCTCGGCCATTCTGCTCGTCATTCTCTACGCCTATTACATGCAGGTGAAACGCGCCCGCACGGCGGATGAAATCTTCGTCGAATCCAACCTGCGCGTCGAGACGGCTCTGTCTCGCGGACGCTGCGGCCTCTGGGATTTCGATCTGTCGAACCGTCGCATGTTCTGGTCCACCTCGCTCTATGAAATTCTCGGCCTTCCTCCCCGAACCGAACCGCTGTCGTTCAGTGATGCCGCCCGCATGATGCATTCGGAAGATGGCAACCTCTACGAACTCGCCCGTTCCGTCGGCTGCGGCGACCTGCGCCAGATCGACCAGATTTTCCGCATGCGCCATGCCCACGGCCATTACGTCTGGCTCCGTGCACGCGCTCAGGTCATCCGCACCTCGAACGGCCCCCGCGTCATCGGCATCGCCATGGACGTGACTGAGCAGCACCGTCTGGCCCAGCGTTATGCGGAAGCCGACCAGCGTCTTGCAGATGCCATCGAAAGCACGTCGGAAGCCTTCGTCCTCTGGGACAAGAACGACCGTCTCGTGATGTGCAACGCCCACTTCCAGCAGGCCTATGGTCTGCCGGATAGCGTGCTGGTCGCGGGCACCGAGCGTTCCGTCGTCAACGCCGCCGCCTGCCGCCCCGTGGTGGAACGTCGCGTGGCCGACCCGGACCAATCGGGCCTCTCCCGCACCACCGAAGTTCAGCTTGCCGATGCGCGCTGGCTACAGATCAACGAACGCCGCACCCGTGATGGCGGTTTGGTTTCGGTCGGCACCAACATCACCCTTCTCAAGCGACACGAAGAGCGTCTGCGCGACTCCGAAAAACGCCTGATGGCAACGATCGGCGATCTCTCCGCCTCCCGCCACAAGCTGGAGCGTCAAAAGACCGAGCTTTCAAACGCCAACGCCAATTATCAGGCTGAAAAGGAACGTGCGGAAGCGGCCAATACGGCGAAATCAGAATTCCTGGCCAATATGAGCCACGAGCTGCGCACCCCGCTCAACGCCATTCTCGGCTTCTCCGAAATTCTGCTGGCGGAAATGTTCGGCCCCGTCGGCTCATCGAAATACAGCGAATATGCCCGCGACATTCACGATAGCGGCAAGCACCTGCTCAACGTCATCAACGACATTCTCGACATGTCCAAGATCGAAGCCGGGCACATGCGCATCAACCGCGAGAAGGTCGACCTCGCGCCGCTGGTCGAGGAAACGCTTCGCCTCACCGCCATTCAGGCCGCTCAGAAGAACATCGCCATCCAGCAACGTGTCTGCCGCGACATGCACATGACCGGCGACCGCCGCGCCATGAAGCAGATCATGCTCAACCTGCTTTCAAACGCAGTGAAATTCACAGGCGATGGCGGGCGTGTCGAACTTCGCACCCATATTCACCAGAAGGGCCTGATGCTGACCATCGCCGACACAGGCATCGGCATCCCCTCTGCCAACATCAACAGGATCGGCCAGCCTTTCGAGCAGGTTCAGAGCCAGTACGCCAAGAGCCAGGGCGGCTCCGGCCTCGGCCTCGCCATCTCCCGGTCATTGGTCAAACTGCACGGCGGCACCATGAAAATCCGCTCCTGCGTCGGCAAGGGCACGGTTGTCACACTGTTCATTCCGAACACGGAAATCGCCTGAGGAACCCGGCGGGGAGATTGATCGTCACCCCGCACGCCGTAACGTGATCCGCGTAAGTTCCGATGGAACTCCCAGGCGTATCGCAAATCCGGGCCAAAGCGCCGTGCCGTTGTTGACGTAGAGCTGCATGCCGCCGATCTGATAGAACCCTGATACGAGGCCGTTATTGGCGCGCGCCACGAGGCTTTTGAGACCCAGAACCATGCCGCCATGCGTGTGGCCGGAAAGCTGCACGGCAACGCCCGCAGCCGCGTTGCGCGCCGCCTCCTTTGGCTGGTGATCCAGCAAGATCACCGGCGCAATTTCCGGCGCGCCATTCAGCGCCATCGCGATATCGGGTGGGGGAGAGCCGGTTCGCGATGAAGACAGATCGGTCACTCCAGCGATAACGATTTTCGCCCCGCCCCGCTCGATGATCGCATGGCCGTTGGCCAGCGTCTTCATGTTCAGCCCCTCGTAATACTTCATCCAGTCTTCGTAACCGAAGAAGTATTCGTGGTTTCCCGGAATGGTGTAGACGCCATCCTTTGCCTTGAGGTCGGCAAGTGGCGCGATATCGTCTCGACGGCTCTGAATATTGCCATCGATCAGGTCACCCGTGATGACGATGAGATCGGCGTTCAGCGCATTCGTCTTGGCCACCACCTTTTCGGCCCAGCCTGTTGAAAACAGACGACTGATGTGCAGGTCCGTCAATTGCACCATCTGGTAGCCGTCGAAGGCTGCTGGCAGGCCTTTTATCTGTATCTCGATATCTTTGAGCGGTGGAACGCGGATGGCCTGACTGACACCCAAACCCGCCATGCCGAAAGCAACGATACCCATGGCGTATCGCAGCCCCACAGGCGCTCGGGGAAAATGGCCCTTGAACGGAAGCAGGACCAACGAGACCAGATCCAGCGCAATCTGAAAGAATGCCAGCAGGATCACCGTGCCCATCACAACGTTGAAGGCAATGACCAGCACCCTAGGGAACTCAGGGGAAAACACCGAACCGGACGAAAGACGGTTGAACAGCAGATATTGAGACCCGATGAGAAGAAGGACCGCCAGCGACACCTTGACGGACCAAACCCAGGGAAGCGGCTGGATGAAACGTGTCACGACCAGCAGCCAAGGCAGTCCGAAGATCAGATGAAACATGAATGCGCCTTTGCTAAACATCTTATTACGAACTTGGCCGCCCGGCAGATCAGTCCGCCAAGGGCCAATGCCCGTCCTGGTCATCTGGTGCGTCAAACGGCCAAGTCAATGATTTCGTCATTTATTCGCAGTCCGAGAACCCTCAGCCGCTCTTGTTAACGTCGTAGCAAACGAATGCGATCTTGTTACCATCGGGATCGCGCACATAGGCGGCGTAAAAGCCCTCGCCGTAATCCGGGCGCAGGCCCGGCGCGCCCTCATCCGATCCGCCATTTGCCATGGCAAGCCCATGCAGCCGATTGATCGTATCGGAACCATCGATCACGAACGCCGTCATCGTGCCGTTGCCAACACCAGCCTTGCCACCATCGAAGGGATAACCCGTTGCAAAACGGGGCGCATTCATATCGCTTTTGTCACCCCAGAATGCAACCTGCTCGTCTTTGTAGCACTGCTTCAGTCCCATCTCGGTAAAAATCGAATCGTAGAACAGGACAGCACGGTCCAGATCCGTCGTGCCCACCATGGTGTATCCAATCATCTGCTCATCTCCAGCTTGAGGTTGGTACATCCTATAATTTAGTCCTTTGCCGCCACAACCGCAGAAAACGCCTTCCGCACAGTTTTTGACAGTCGCTTCACCTCACCCTCTAGCGTGCCGATATCAGGGCAATCACCGGCACGGCAGACGAGGTCGATCAGCCCGGCAGGCGCTTGCTTCGGTTCGAAATCGCTGTCGATGCACAGGCGGATAATTTGAGAGAGTTCTGTAAAGAGGTTGAGCGCGGCCATGCAGTCGTCATAGGTCTGAGGCTCCATCGCGCCTGCCGCGACGCGTTTCCAAACATCTGCCGTGCTTTCCCCGGCCACATGCGGCGGCAGGTCCTTTGCAGGCGCAACCAGCGTCAGATATTGCGCGATGAACTCCAGATCGACCAGACCGCCGGGGATCAGCTTAAAATCCCAACCATTGGCGGGCGGCTTTTCCTCGCCGATCAGCTTGCGCATCTCGGCAACGTCAGCCGCAATCTTCGCCACATCCCGCTTCTGCGAGAGAACGGACGCGATGATCCGCTCTGCATCCTCGATCAACGAAGCATCGCCACAGATCAAACGCGCGCGGGACAGCGCCAGATGCTCCCATGTCCATGCTTCCTCACGCTGGTACTTCTCGAAGGTGGAAATGCGCGTCGCCACCGGTCCCTTATTGCCGGAAGGTCGCAGCCGCATGTCCACCTCGTAGAGCACACCTTCCGCAGTCGGCGCTGATAATGCCGAGATCAGCCTTTGCGTAACACGGGTGAAATATCGGACAGCATCCAGCGGCTTCGCCCCATCGGATTCGGACGCCGCATCGTCGTAATCATACAGCAGGATCAAATCGACATCGGAGCCCGCCGTCAGTTCGAACGAGCCCAGCTTGCCCATGCCCACGACCGCCACGCGACCACCCGGATATGTGCCATGCGCCGTCTCCATTTCAGCCATCACCGCCTTTACCGCAGCTTCGATCACCAAATCGGCAAGATAGGTGAAGGCACGCGCGGCGACCTCTCCCCTGATGGCACCCGTCAGCAGCCGCACACCGATCAGGAAGCGCTGTTCGGCGGCAAAGATGCGCAACCGGTCGAGAATGTCTTCATAGTGCCGCGCCGGTGCGAGAAACCCCTGCATGCGCTGGCCGAGATACTCCCGCGTGGGTATTTCCGTCATCAGCGCCGGGTCCAGCATGCCGTCGAACACATGCGGGCGCGCAGCGATGATTTCAGCCAGTCGCGGCGCAGACGACATGATCGTCACCAGCAGCGAGAGAAGCGCCGGGTTGTTGCCCAACAGCGAGAAAAGCTGAATCCCGGCGGGCAGACCAGAGAGAAAGTTGTCGAACCGCAGCAGTGCCTCATCGGCCCGCTTGCTCTTGCCGAAAGCCTGCAATAGCTCCGGCGTCAGCTCCGTCAATCGCTCCCGCGCCTCGACGGATTGCGTGGCGCGGTAGCGGCCATTGTGCCATGTGCGGATGACGCCCGACATGGATTCGGGTCGCTCGAAACCCAGCCTTGCCAATGTCTTCAGCGTATCAGGATCATCCTTCTGACCGGTGAAGACCAGATTGCCGCTTTCGCCCGAAAGCTTGGTCTCCTGCTCGAACAGCGCTGAATATTTCCGCTCCACCAACCGCAGCACCGTCTCCAGCTTTTCGGAAAACGCCTTGGTATCGGCAAAGCCCAGCATGAAGGCGATGCGTTTCAGCTCAGCCTCGGTATCGGGCAGAATATGCGTCTGCTCGTCGCGCACCATCTGAATGCGGTGCTCCACCTCGCGCAGAAACCAGTAGGCATCCGTCAGCTTGTCGCGTGTGCTGGCATCGATCCACTTCGCCTCCGTCAGCGCCGCCAATGCTTCCTGCGTCGAGCGCACCCGCAGCGGTGCCATCCGACCGCCTGCAATCAACTGCTGCGTCTGCGCGAAGAACTCGATCTCACGAATTCCGCCTCGACCGAGCTTCACATTGTGCCCCTTCACCGCAATCGCGCCATGGCCCTTATGCGCATGTATCTGCCGCTTGATGGAGTGGATATCGGCAATCGCCGCATAATCCAGATATTTGCGAAACACGAAGGGCGTCAGTTCCCGCAGAAAGCTTTCACCCGCCTTGATATCTCCCGCCACCGGTCGCGCCTTGATATAGGCCGCACGCTCCCAGTTCTGTCCCCTGCCCTCATAATAGGTCAGCGCCGCCTCGACGGGTATGGCCAGCGGCGTCGAACCCGGATCCGGGCGCAGCCGCAGGTCGGTTCTGAAGACATAACCATCCGCCGTCCGCTCCTGCATGATGCGGATCAGCCGGCGCATCATGCGACCGAAAATTTCCAGCGCATCCAGAGGGTCGGGGATGATGCCGGAGGATGGCTCGAAGAACACCACGGCATCGATATCGGATGAGTAATTCAGCTCCTGCGCACCCAGCTTGCCCATGCCCAGCACGATCAAGCCGGAGCCCTCACTCGGCGCATCCACATTCTTCAGCGTCAGCTTGCTGCTGTGGTGGTTGGCCAGAAGCAGGTGATCGATGGCCGCCGCCAGACTGGCATCGGCCATATCGCTCAGCCATCGTGTCGTATCGCGTGCTACGAAAATCCTCGCCAGATCGGCAAGTGCCGCGATAAAGGACAGTCGTCGTTTGGCAATACGCAGCCGAGTCATCACCTCAGCCTCACTCGGCAGGGCGCCCTCATCGTCCGGTAGCCAGCAATTGCGGGCGTCTTCGACCAGTCGCGCCAGCGTCGCATCCAGCGGTCCAGATATCGCCAGCGTCAGCAACCCCTCATCGGCAACCGCAGCGTCCCGCAGATAGGGAGACAATGACAATGCCTGCGCCACAAAATCCTTAAGCGGCCTGTCGCTCGCCAGAAGCGCCGCAACATCAGGTTCGCTTTTTCCGATATCCTTCAGGGTAGAGAGAACGGATTTCAGCTCCGTCTGCGTATAGGGACGGATCACCCCCGGCTGTACGTCTTCCAGCCGTCTTTCGACGGTTGCGGCTTCTTGCACTGTCTCTCTCCCTTACACGCTGAATGCCTATCTAACGGAGTCGGCTTCATTGTTTTTGGGTACGACCTTACGGTGTGGAAACAGGAAAAACCATCGAAACAGTCAGGCCGGGTGCCTCTGCATTCTCAGGATCAGTATCGGAAAGCTGCAGCGACCCGCCGTGCAGCTCCATTACCGCCTCCACAAGCGACAAGCCCAGACCCGTTCCTGGCTTGGAGCGGCTTTCGTCCAGTCGCACGAAACGCTTGAT
Source organism: Hyphomicrobiales bacterium (assembly GCA_900468015.1). Taxonomy (GTDB): domain Bacteria; phylum Pseudomonadota; class Alphaproteobacteria; order Rhizobiales; family Rhizobiaceae; genus Agrobacterium. Next base: position 4,240 of record UBRU01000021.1, on the reverse strand, counting down.
GACCTCGTCACGCTTGGCTGCGGGAACACCGGGGCCATTGTCTGCAACCGAAAGCACGATCCCCTCGTCCTGCCGCGCCAGCCGCACGGCCAGCGCCTTCTTGCCCTCATGTCCACCAGCATATTTGATGGCGTTGTCGATGATGTTCGTCAGCGCCTGACCGATCAATTCGCGGTTACCCTGTACGATCAGCCCCGGCGCAATATCCGCCGTCAGCGTCAAGCCTTCCTCATCGGCCACAGGTTCGTAAAGTTCGGCGCTATCCTCGGCAATCGCCGAGACATCCACATCGCTCATCTCGGCGGCAATCGAACCGGCCTCGACACGGGAAATCATCAGCAGAGCGTTGAAGGTGCGGATCAGCTGGTCGGATTCGGCAATGATGCCTTCCAGTGCCGCCCGGCGCTTGCCATCGTCACGGTCTTCCAACGCCTCGGTCGCCTTGTTGCGCAGGCGCGTCAGCGGCGTTTTGAGGTCATGGGCGATGTTGTCGGAAACCTGCCGCAGCCCTTCGTTCAGCTTTTCGATCCGCCCCAGCATCGCGTTGAGCGAACCGGAGAGCCGGTCGAATTCATCGCCGGAACGTCCCTGCGGCAGGCGCTGCGAAAGGTCGCCCGCCATGATTTTCTTTGTCGCATCCGACATGCGATTGAGACGCTTCAGCGCATTGCGACCGATGGCGAACCAGATGAGAACCGCACCGCCACCCATAATCGCCAGCGCCACCATCAGCGCATTGCGCACCAGCAGACGGAACTTCGTCGGCTCGCCCAGATCGCGACCGACCAGAATGCGCAAGCCATTATCCAGACGGAAGATATTGGCCGTGGCCAGATGCTTCACCGCATCGCCGCTTTCGGAATAGCGCTCATAACCGAACGGCAATTCCGTCCAGCCCTCACTGTCGAAAACACCAGGCTGCACGGAGGCGACGTTGCCCGCCAGAATTTCCCCATTCGGCCCGGCAATCACATAAAGGCTCGCCCCCGGCTGGCGCGCGCGGCGCTCCATCATCCGCAGCAGCGGGTTGATGCCACCGCGATTATAAACGCGCTGAACGTCGTTGACTTCCTGCTGCACAGCATCGCGCGTCTGCTGGTTCAGCAAACCTTCGGACAGCGCGGTAACATAGAAAACGAGGAAAGCGGCGCAGAGCGCGAAAAGCAGGATGTAAAGCGCCGAAAGGCGCACCGCCGTCGAGCTGAACAAAAGACGAAGACGGGCCATGAGGCGGCGTTACCCCTCATCCTTCATCATGTAACCGGCGCCGCGAATGGTTTTCAGCAGCGGTTTGTCGAAGTCCTTCTCGATCTTGGAACGCAGGCGCGACACATGCACGTCGATGACATTGGTCTGCGGGTCGAAATGGTAGTCCCACACATTTTCGAGCAGCATGGTGCGCGTCACCACTTGGCCCGCATTCTTCATCAAATATTCCAGCAGGCGAAACTCGCGCGGCTGTAGCAATATTTCCTTGCCGCCACGACGCACATCATGGGAGAGACGGTCAAGTTCCAGATCACCGACACGGTAAATCATGTCCTGCTCAGGCTTGCCCTTGCGGCGGCCCAGCACCTCGATACGGGCCAGCAACTCGCTAAACGCATAGGGCTTCGGCAAGTAGTCATCACCACCGGCGCGCAGACCCGTCACGCGGTCGTCCACCTGCCCCAGTGCGGACAGGATCAGCACGGGCGTCTCGATACCGCGACGTCGCAGCTCGCTGATGACGGATAGGCCATCACGGCGCGGCAGCATACGGTCGATGACCATAACGTCATAGGCGTTCTCGACGCCCATAAACAAACCGCTCTCGCCATCGCTGGCGTGATCGGCCACAATGCCCGCTTCCCGGAACGCCTTGGTCATATAGGCCGCAGCTTCCAGATCGTCTTCGATAACAAGAATCTTCATGTGCGGGACAATAGCGTCCTCGACCTTCGCCACACAACTGGAAACAGTGGGGTTGCTATCGTTATGCAGATTGCTTTCCATATGTTTCGGCTCCTGGGTGCTAGCAAACGATCGAAGTGAAAACTTATGCCGCCTTTTCCACCGTCACCCCGCACTTGGATAGCGGGGTCCAGTGCGATCAGGTCTCTGATCGCTTAAGACTCTTCTGCCGCGCAGACGCGCGGTGGCTGGATCCCGGCTCAAGGCCGGGATGACGGAGAGAATGAGACGCACTCCGCAAAATATTTCGCCTTTAAAAGTGATACCGGGTGTCTCCACACCCGGTATCCTATTTGCTCATCAACCCTGGTCTATATCCAGCGCGATGAAGCGGCTGCCATCGTCGGTCTGGATTTGGAACAGCGCCTTGGAGCGTCCGTCCTTCTTGGCCTGCTCGAGAATTTTCTCGACATCGGCTGCCTTGGCCACCTGCTGGTTGTTCACAGAGGTGATCTTCTCACCCGTCTTCAAGCCACGCGCTGCGGCATCGGAGTCGGGGTCGACATCGGTAATGGCAAGCCCGTTGCCATCGTCAGCCGGTGCGACCGAGAGGCCGAGGCTCGACAGTGCCTTCTCGCTGGAGGACTGACCGCCCTTGTCGTCGTTCTGGCTTGCCGTTGCCTTGGTAGCATCGTCGCTGGCCAGATCGCCCAGCGTCACGCTGACGGGCTGCGACTTGCCACCGCGCCACAGCGACAGCTCAACCTTGGTGTTCGGTGCCATGGCACCGATGCGGCGTGACAGATCGCGCGCATCCTTCACCGTATCGCCGTTGATCGCGGTGATGATGTCACCCTGCTTGATGCCAGCCTTGTCACCGGGCGAACCGGCCTGCGGGGCAACAACCAGCGCACCACTTGCCTCGGAAAGACCAAGCGATTCCGCAATATCCTTGCTCACAGGCTGGATCTGCACACCAAGCCAACCGCGCTCGACCTTACCGTCCTTGATCAGATCCTGAATGACGTCCTTGGCAACGGAGGCAGGAATGGCAAACGCGATACCGACGTTACCGCCAGATGGAGAGAAGATCGCGGTGTTGATGCCGATCACTTCGCCGTTCAGGTTGAACGCCGGGCCACCCGAGTTACCACGGTTCACGGCAGCGTCGATCTGGAGATAATCGTCATAGGGACCGGAGCCGATATCGCGGCCACGGGCCGAAATGATGCCCGAGGTCACCGTACCGCCGAGGCCGAACGGGTTACCCACGGCAACCACCCAGTCACCAACGCGGATTTTGCTGTCATCTGCAAACTGCACATAGGTAAACTTGCGGTTCACATCCACTTTCAGCACGGCCAGATCGGTGCGGCTGTCGCGACCGACCAGCTTGGCATCAAGCTCGGTGCCGTCGTTCATGACAACCGTATAAGCAGAACCGTCATCAACAACGTGGTTGTTGGTCACGATGTAACCGTCTTCGGAGATGAAGAAGCCGGAACCCTGAGCCGTTGGACGCAGCGGACCCTTGCCATCACGGTGAGCCTTCGGGCCACGGTCGGCGCGCTTGTCATCACCGGAGCCGGGGCCACCAAATTCTTTAAAGAAGCGCTTCAGCGGGTGGTCATCGGGAAGCTGGTCGAGACCACGACCGCCGAAATTGAACGAGTAGCCGCTATTGTCGTCGGAAGCAGGCTGCACATTGGACTGCACGCGCACCGAAACGACAGCGGGCGAGACCGCGTCAACGACATTGGCAAAGCTCGGCACCTGTGGCGCGGTCACTTCAACGGGTGCTGCAAAGGAATGAGCGATTGGCCCGGCCACACCGGTCGTCAGCATCAGAGCCGCCAGACCGCCAACAGCGGAAGACTTGAGAATGGTCTTCAACGAGGGACGTCCGTTTTGCGAATTCAACATGGAACTTACCTTCTTTCTTCATTCAGACTGGAGCCCCGGTGGATCGGGGAAGCGGTGGATGACTAAAGATATAGGTCGCTCTACCTTACAGCGAAGTGTCTGGTGCGTGAAAAATCGGTAATGTTAGGGGATTTGAGAGAGGTGGGGTGATGAAGGGCCGTTAAAGCGCTGAAGTCTTTACGTTTTTGGTTTTTTGCCTAACAACCAATAATATCGAACGGTGGGTGTGGTTCACCCCCCCTCTGTCCTGCCGGACATCTCCCCCACAAGGAGGGAGATCGGCTAGGCGCATGCTCCTCGCTTTATCCGCAGCCTTCAAAAATGGGCGAGAGGTCTCAACGAGTCGATCTCCCCACCTGTGGGGGAGATGTCCGGCAGGACAGAGGGGGGTGACCCACACCCCCAAGCGTACCGAACACGCCAC
>UBRU01000003.1:0-235820 GCA_900468015.1 Hyphomicrobiales bacterium | reverse complement strand
GACTTTCGCTTCAAGCCCCTCTGGTCGCGTTCGACCCGGTGCCGATGAGCTGTCGGTACACCCGGTGGCTGGCGAACCGGACCGTCATGACCTCACGCGCAAAACCCGAAACGGTGTTTTGGGGCGCAGACATGCCGGGCCGGTCCGGACATTGGAAAGGCTGCGACAGCCGGTCCGAAACCGCCGCTACCTTTCTCCCGTCCACCGGGGAGATCGCTGCTCGACCCCGAGGTTGAAAGGTTTGCGTCCCCCTCCCAACCCCAGCGCCGGTCCCGCCTCGCCGCAACGCCTTGCGGTGTATCCGAGGGCGGAACGGGACAATTGTGCGGGTGATTCGTGCGTCATTGAGAAAGTTGCGGGGGGAATTTTGGGGTTTTTTGCGGTTTTTCGGTTAAGTTTTTGATTTAGCTTGGAAGTATTTTTGTTGGAGGTGTTTTGGGGGCGCATTTTGAGGTTGGAGGGTGCGGCTTACCCCCCTCTGCCCTGCCGGGCATCTCCCCCTCAGGTGGGGAGATTGGCTGGGGGCTCGCTTGCCGGTCATCTTGAGCGTTGCGCTGCTGCACGGGATAGGACGTGTATTGCAGCGGCCAACCGTCTGATGGCTGCGATTGGAGCGATGATCGTGCCTCTTGCCGATCTCCCCCCTTGAGGGGGAGATGCCTGGCAAGGCAGAGGGGGGTGAGCCGCTGGCTCTGTTCATCATGGCAGGCGGGTCACGCCTCCCGATCATCCCGGGTCTACCGAAACGATCAAAAAAATATGATGAACGATGCCCATTCATTGGGTTTTCAGGTGAGGGTTGGCCGCTTGCGCCGACGTCAAACCGTCGGGTGTCCCAGGGCCATTGCGAGTGGGCTTACCCCCCTCATCCTGCCACGCATCTCCCCCCACAAAGGGGAGATCGATCCGCAGGACGCGCATCGCGTCTAGCGGGCGCTCACGAATGAGCGCCCTGCTCGTTAAGTCCGTTCGATGCGGATGACCTGGGGTTCGCTGACGAGGTATTTTTCGCTTTTGATGGCTTTGACGGCCTTGCGGATGGCGTCTTCCATGGTGGCGTGGGTGACCAGGATGATGTTCTGGGCGCCGCCTTCGCTGGGGACGCGGGAGTGCTGGACGATGGATTCCAGCGAGATGTTGTTTTCTGCCATGCGGGTTGCGATGGAGGCGAAGACGCCGGCCTTGTCCTTGACCGTGAGGCGGATGAAGTAGCCGCCTTCGTGGCTTTTCATCTTGGCGCGACGGTATTCGGTCAGGGATTTTGCCGGGCGGCCGAGGGCTGGCACTTTTTGGGCGCCGGGGCGGCTTTTGGCGATGTCGGCGATATCGCCCAGCACGGCAGACGCCGTGGCGTTGCCGCCTGCGCCGGGGCCGACCATCAGCAGTTCACCGAGAATGTCGGATTCGACGGCCACGGCATTGGTGACGCCATCCACCTGCGCAATGACCGAATCCAGCGGCACCATGGTGGGATGCACACGTTGTTCGATGCCCGATTCGGTAACCTGCGCCACGCCGAGGAGCTTGATGCGATAACCGAGGTCGGCGGCAGCCTGAATATCCTCGATGGAAATGTTGGTGATGCCTTCGAGGTAGATATCATCGGCGGAAATCTTGGCGCCGAAGGCCAGCGTGGTGAGGATGGCCAGCTTGTGGGCGGTGTCGTTGCCCTCGATATCGAAGGCCGGATCGGCCTCGGCGTAACCCAGACGCTGGGCTTCCTTGAGGCAGGCTTCGAACGACAGGCCTTCCTTTTCCATCTTGGTCAAGATGTAATTGCAGGTGCCATTCATGATGCCGTAGATGCGCGACACATGGTTGCCGGTGAGCGATTCACGCAGCGCCTTGATGATGGGGATGCCACCGGCGACAGCGGCTTCGAAGTTGAGCAGAGCGCCCTTGTCTTCGGCCAGCACGGCAAGTTCGACGCCGTGCTTTGCCAGCAGCGCCTTGTTGGCTGTCACCACATGGAGACCGCGTGAAAGGGCCGCGCGCACCGATTTTTCGGCCTGACCGGAGGCACCGCCGACCAGTTCCACGAAGACATCGATGTCGGCTTTTTCAGCCAGTTCTTCAGGCGTATCGAACCAGGTCATACCCGAGAGATCGACACCGCGATCACGCGACCGATCGCGTGCGCTGACGGCAATAATCTCAATTGCGCGTCCGCAGGTAATCGCAAGTTCCTTGCTTCTCTGCTGGAGGATGCGCACGAGCGAAGAGCCGACAGTGCCGAGTCCCGCTATGCCGATTCTCAATGAATCTGCCATGGGTATATTCCTGATTTGCTAAAAATTGAGAGGTGGCCTGAGACGGCCACCCGGTTTGATGCCCTTAACGGTGGGCGTTGAGCGAAACGACGTTGTGCAACGTATCGTCCGCAGTCGACAGGAAGCGCTTCAAATTGCGCGCAGCCTGACGAATTCTGTGCTCGTTTTCGACGAGGGCCAGGCGGACATAATCATCGCCCATTTCCCCGAAGCCGACGCCCGGTGCGACCGCAATATCGGCCTTTTCGACCAGAAGTTTGGAGAATTCCAGAGAACCGAGATGGCGGAATTTTTCCGGAATTTTTGCCCAGGCGAACATGGTGGCGGCAGGCGGTGGCACTTCGAAACCAGCCTTGCCGAACGTATCGACCATCACATCACGGCGGCGGCGGTAGACGCTGCGCACTTCGGCGATGTCGGTGCCATCGCCATTCAGCGCGTGGGTGGCGGCGACCTGGATGGGGGTGAAGGCGCCGTAATCCAGATAGGATTTGACCCGCGTCAGCGCGCTGATGAGACGCTCGTTGCCGACGGCAAAGCCCATACGCCAGCCGGGCATGGAGAACGTCTTGGACATGGAGGTGAACTCCACAGCGACATCCATGGCACCCTGCACTTCCAGAACCGACGGTGGCGGGTTCTTGTCGTCGAAGTAGATTTCCGAATAGGCAAGGTCAGAGAGCACGATGAGGTCATGCTTCTTGGCGAATGCAATGACGTCCTTGTAGAAATCCAGCGACGCGACGTGGGCCGTGGGGTTCGACGGATAGTTGATGATCAGCGCCAGAGGCTTCGGGATGGAATGGCGCACGGCGCGTTCCAAGGGGCCGAAGAAGGTCTCATCCGGCTCTACATTCATGGAGCGGATGACGCCGCCTGCCATGAGGAAGCCGAAGGCGTGGATCGGATAGGTCGGGTTGGGGCAGAGGATGACATCACCCGGTGCGGTGATGGCCTGCGCCATGTTGGCGAAGCCTTCCTTGGAGCCCAGCGTGGCCACGACCTGCGTATCCGGGTTCAGCTTGACGCCGAAGCGGCGGGCATAATAGGCCGCCTGCGCACGGCGAAGGCCCGGAATGCCCTTGGACGAGGAATAACGGTGCGTGCGCGGGTCCTGAACGACTTCGCACAGCTTATCGACGATGGCCTTGGGGGTTGGAAGGTCGGGATTGCCCATGCCAAGGTCGATGATATCGGCACCACCCGCTCGCGCGCTGGCTTTCAAACGGTTCACCTGTTCGAAAACATACTGCGGCAGACGCTTGACCTTGTGAAACTCTTCCATCTCTTTCCTCGTGGAAATGAACCAGACGACCCGGCTCACATGCGTTCGTTGTTCGGTTCAGACACAGCCGACACGAACAAATCGGACCTGTATCGATGAGTGTAGCGCATGCTCTGCAAAACACGAATGGGTTTTCGCAAACGCACGAAGCAGTTGCGGCCAGCACGCGACTTGCATAACGCGAGTTTTTTCGAAAATGCAAGGCAGTTGCCCGCGTTTGACAGCGCGACCGGCCAATCAGCCGGGCTGACCGTTCACTATTGCGGCCTTGATGACCGAAAGCACACGTTCAGGCTGGATATCGGTGCAGACGAGCTGGCTGGGATGACCATCCCATTTGCCCGGCGGAAAGCCGGTACCATCGGGCTTCTGGATCGTCTGGCCATCGGCAATGCCGCCGCACACCACGCGCACGGCGCCGCTGCGGGTTTCGAAAAGCTCGGGGTTGGTGAGATAGACGCAGGCGCAGGCGTCGTGCACCACCATGCCATCGCCGGTGCGGGTGTTGTAGAACTCGATGTAGAACTGCGACAGGTCCGACAGAAGCTGGACGGGTGCCCCGCCCTCCTTCGCCATTTCGTCCATGAACTTCGATGTCATGACCGTGCGGGTGGTGACATCCAGGCCGACGACGACCACGCGCCATGGCGCGGTAAAGACGAGATCGGCGGCTTCAGGATCGCCATGAATATTGGCTTCGGCAGCCGGGCTGACATTGCCGTTGATATCGAAAGCGCCACCCATGACGATGACCTGCTTGACCAGCGCGGCAATATCGGGGTCTTCGCGCAGCGCCAGCGCAAGGTTGGTCATGCGCCCCACGGCGATCAGCGTCACTTCGCCCGGATTGGCTTTCACCGTATCGATGATGAAGTGATGGGCCGCGCGCGGATCGAGTGGCAGGTCGATGGTTTCGGGAACGCCGATATTGCCGAGGCCGTCTTCGCCATGAATGAAGGTGGGGAAATGGCCCTCTGGCCGCGACGGATCGAAGGTGACGCCAGCGCCCTTGGCGACCGGTGCCGTCATGGCCCACTGCTGCTTGAGGAACAGCGCATTGCGGGTGGTGATATCGATGGGCGCATTGCCGAAGACGGTGGTGACGCCGATGAGGTCGATCTGCGGGTGCCGTTGCAGAAACAGCAGCGCCATTGCGTCATCAATGCCGGGGTCCGTGTCGAAAATTACCTTGTGCATGCCATGTCCTCGAATTCGTCAGCGGCAGAATCGCACAGATGATGGCGATTCAGCGAGCGCACCATAAACGGACGCGCTATCGACGCAATGGCTCTGCGCGGGAAAGAGGCGCCTGCGCAGGGCAGGAAAATCATTGCGCGGCGCAGGCTTCGGTGCCAGAAGCAGCCATCATCACAGCCCCCCTGGAATCTCCCCGTGCACGACCTTGCTCTCCAAGTCTTTGTCATCCTGTTTTTCGTCGCCGTTTTTGCCGGTTTCGTGGATTCAATTGCCGGTGGTGGAGGGCTGATCGCTATTCCCGCGATGCTCATTCTGGGTGTTCCGCCGCTGGAAGCGCTGGGCACCAACAAGCTGCAGGCGCAGTTCGGTTCGGCCTCGGCGACCATCGCCTATGCACGGCGCGGCCATGTCGATCTGAAGAAGCAGTTTCCCATGGCTGCGATGGCGTTCATCGGCGGCATTTTCGGTGCGCTGACCGCATCCTTCGTGCCGCCGGACACGTTGCGGGCCATCATGCCGTTTCTGCTGATCGCGATTGCGCTCTATTTCGCCTTCAAGCCCAATCTCAACGATCTGGACAGCCACCAGCGTATCACGCCATTCGTCTTCGGGCTGACCATCGTGCCGCTGGTCGGCTTCTACGACGGCGTGTTCGGACCCGGCGCGGGATCGTTCTACATGCTGGCGTTTGTGGGACTGGCCGGTTTCGGCATGCTGAAGGCGACCGCCCATACCAAGCTGCTCAACTTCGGCTCGAACTTCGGCAGCTTTCTGGTATTCACGCTGAGCGGTGCTATCTTGTGGAAACTCGGCCTGATCATGGGGCTGGGACAGTTTTTGGGCGCGCAGGTCGGCTCGCGGCTTGCCATGAGCAACGGTGCCAAGATCATTCGTCCGCTGCTGGTGATTTCGTGCCTTGCGATGGCGACGAAGCTTTTGGCCGACTCCGGCGCTTTCACCACCATTACCGCCTTTATCGGAAGCCTTTTCGGCGGCTGAGTGATCAGCCGATTTCGAGGCTGGCCATTTCGCCGACGTTTTGAAGGACGATCACGGCGCCGATGATCTCCTTGCCGGAGCCGCGCAGCGGTGTCATGCGGCAACGCGTGGTAAAATCCTCGCTGTTGCGACGACCGCGATGCAGATAATCGACCATCGCGCCGCCAAAGCATTTGTCGAAAGCGGGCTTTGCCATGGCCTTGAAGCTTTCCTCGCCAATGAATTCAGACACATGGCATCCGACCATGGACAGCGGTGTGCGGCCGAGAAACGCGGCATTGGCGTGGTTGGCGTAGAGATAGCGATAATCCCGCGTGATGACGCCGACGCGGTCCGGCAGGCTGTCAAGGACCGCTTCGTTCAACAAGGGTTGCTCCTGCACGAGGAAAGTCGGACGGTTTTCCGGCTTGCGTGGCGGCGGCTTCAACGTGTCGCCTGCCTCCTTTGCTGCCTTGAAATACCGGTCGATCAACATCGCCATAGCAGCACTTCGGCGCATCACGCTCGATCTATCCTCTGCTTCTTCACGAATGAGGCCGTTGAGGAACTGCAACTGCATGTGCGCTTCCTCGCTGGTCTCTGCCCGGTAGGACAGAATATCCGCGATGATCGGCTCAAGCTCGCTGTCGAGGATGCGCACGAGATCATCGTGACCATCGGCCACGGCCTGTTTCAGCTGGTCGCACTTCAGCGAAAACGTATCGAAGAGCCCGAGCAAGAGAGCCTCCATTCTGTCACACACACTTCCCAATGCATCAGCATGATCGCAAGACCGATACCGCGCGATACGGAAAAGTCCTTCCTTCCAGAGCCGTTGCCGCCGCAGGCTCCTTGATTCGATTTCAACCAGACCGAGAGTGCGCAGCAGCCGCAACATAAGGCAGCAACAGCGCATTGGCGATACAAGTCTCCGAGAGTTAGACCCTCGGTTGCATTAGCAAATTGAACACGAAAAACCCTGACTCGGTCAATACACTAGATTTCACCTGTCGATCAGAAATGCATAATTTAAATTTATTATAGGTCGAACTGAATATCCGACGCGGACTACTCCCAAACTAGCGGGATAGATCGCCACCGGGTCGATCCAACCTCCGATGACCCGTTTTTATATTGATAATCGTCAATTCCAGGCTTCAAGCAGAGTCATGGAAAGAAAGATCAAAGATACAGCCAACAAGATATTAGAACGAATTCGCCTTCAAGCGGATGTCGATTGCGCCTGAATATCCACGTCATCGCGCCAAATCTCTATGTCAAAAGACATAGCCGGATCGACCGTCAAGCGACAGCGCGGTGGCGGCGATCTGCCAGTTCCTTGACGATGATGATAGCGCCGACGAGCTTGTAGGACGGCGAATAGCAGGGCGACATTTCATAGGAGCGCACGACGGTGCGTCCATCGATGTCTTCGGCATAGGTGTACTTCGCAGGCTGCCCCTTGAAGCAGGCGTCCAGCTTTTCCTTCAGGGCCTGCTGGAAGTGGTGAATGCCGATGAATTCCGCGATGTGGCGACCGACGAGATCGTTTGTCTTTGCCTCGTAGCAAAGCGCATTGATGGCGTTGGTGTAATTGATGCGGTAGCCGGGAGACACCACGAAGACACGCTCGTCGAGATCGTCAAGCCTGTCCTCATCGAGAATGACATAGGGGCTCCACGATGCCGATTCGCCATCAGGCGTGGCGCCGTCATAGGGCAGGCCTGCGCCGATGTAACGGTCCACGAGCTTGCGCAGCAGTTCCGAGTTGCGCTGTACGCAGCCGGTATCCTCGGCCTCTTCGTTCAAGAGATCGATGGCAAAGCGGAACTGTTCGAGAACCTCGGCGGAACTCTTCGTCTTGCGGCTGGTGATACTTTCCAGCAGCGGATCGAGCTCACGATCCAGCAACGTGATTTTCTGCGCGTCGTTGCGATCAACGGCGCCTTTCAGCTCAGAATATCGTTGCCAGAACAAGTCAATCAAAGTTTTCAACTCGATTCCCCCCCGGATGACAGCGCGCCATTCGCACTTTCAAAAACACTCCGGCCCAGCGGCACGAGACTCGTTATATGGTATCACCGTAAAAAATGACGTAACGAGAAACAGCACCGCCATTACACACACAAGATAAATTACCACACGCAGCACGGCTTTAACAAATCCCAGAAATTGTGAAGAACAATATACATTCACAATCTTGAGATGTTATCGCAAACCATTGCCTCGAAGGTGCCTATTCTAAAGCGTATGCCCTGAACGCAGGTTCAGATCAGACGCTTTAAACATTTGTTCTAAACGCATGTTGACGGCAAAAAAGCAACGACAGATGTTTAGTCTTCGACCTGATTTTTGATATGCCAGCGGTCGTGATACCACAGCCATTGGCCGGGATATTCCCGCACCCAGCTTTCCACCTTGTCGTTGAGAAGCTGCGCGGTCTTCTGGACATCGACGGCGCCCTTTTCGTTCAAGGGTATCTCGACCTTCGGTTCGATTTCCAGACGATAGCGATTGTCCGGCAGACGAATGCAGCGGGCCGGAAATACATCGCAACCGAACTGGCGCACCAGTTTCGCCAGAAGCGGGTTGGTCAGCACGTCGTTGCCGAAGAATTTGGTGGGCAGACCCTTGCGGAATTTCTGGTCCACGAGAACGCCGATGCCGCCGCCCTTTTCCAGCTGACGCGCCAGTGCGAAGGATGAACCGGCATGTGACGGCACGAGGTTGCCCATACGCTCCTTGCGGAAATCGAAGATGCGCTTTGCCACATAAGGGTTGTTCGGCGGGCGGAACAGCACCGTCACATCGAGACCAAAGGCCGATCCTGCCACGGGCAGCAGCTCGAAATTGCCGGAGTGGGCGGTAAAGACGATGAAGGGACGCGGATTGTCGCGCAGCTCCAGAAAGGTCTCTGTGCCGATGACTTCCACCCTGCCCGGCTTGCTGTTTTCAGGATCGAAATCGAACAGGCGGTCCAGAAAGACGTATTCGGCAGCGAGGCGGCCCATATTACCCCAGCTATCCAGGGCAATCTCGAGACGCTCCTCCTCCGATTTCTCAGGGTAGGCGCGCGCCAGATTGAACAGCATCAGCTTATGACGCGGTGTCTTCGGCCCGATCTTGCGGGCCATCCTGTCCGCGAAATTGATGGCCGGATCAGCCGGTAACAGCTTCAGCAGGTTCAGCACGCTAAACGCAATCGTCGCATTCAGCCACTGGCGAAAGTTTTCGAACGCCAGGACAATGCGCGTTATAAACATTTTCAAAAGGGTCAATCCATCCGCAGAACGATTTTGCCGAAGACTTGACGGCTTTCCATCCGCTCCAGCGCCATCTCGATCGTATCGAAGGTTACTTCGGTATCGATGACCGGATGCACAAGACCCCGCGCCATTTTCTGCATGGCATCGGCCATGTTTTCCATGCGGCAACCGAAGGAGCCGAGCAGTTTCAACTGCTGCTGGAACAGCATCATCAGGTTGATTTCAGAGGAAACGCCGGATGTGGAGCCGCAGGTGACCAGACGACCGCCGCGCTTCAAGCAGAACATGGAGCCTGCCCAGGTGTCCTTGCCGACGTGTTCGAAGACGACATCGACGCCCTTCTTCTTCGTCAGCTTGCGCACGACGCCCTCGAAGCGGTCCACGCGGTAGTTGATGACGTGGTCTGCACCCAGCGCCTTGGCCCGCTCGATCTTGTCATCGGAACCGACAGTGGTGATGACCGTGCAGCCCATTTTCTTGGCAAGCTGGATGGCCGCCGAACCGATACCGGAGCCGCCAGCGTGAATGAGGATCGTTTCGCCCGGCTGAAGCTTGGCGTTGTCGAACAGCATGTGTTCGACGGTGCCGAAGGTAACAGGCGCAAGCGCCGCCGCAACAGCATCGATGCCCGGAGGGGCCAGAACGAGCTGGCGGGCGGGAATATTGATCTTTTCCTGCGCGAAGCCATCCAGATGGAAGCCGTGAACACCGGCGACGTTTTCGCACAGATTATCGCGACCGGCCACGCAGTGGTGGCAGCGACCGCAGGTGCGGGCGCCATAGATGGACACAAGCTGGCCGGGCAGAACGTTGGATACGCCGGGGCCGATGGCCTCGACCACGCCGGATGCTTCCGCACCGATGGTGAGCGGCATCTTGCGCTTGGCGAATGCCATGCCGCGCCAGCCCCACACATCGATGTGGTTCAAGGCCACGGCCTTGACCCGGAGCGTGACTTCACCGGGTGCCGGAGCTTCCGGATCGGGCAGGTCCACTCTTTCAAGTTTACGATCATCAACGAGTTGCAAGGCGCGCATAATGAAGTCCTTCGCCTGGAGGCGTTCTTATTGTTTTCGATTTGGGAAACCGATTAAGCCGGTTCCCGCGTCATGACAAGGCTTGCGTTCTGGCCGCCGAAGCCGAAGGAGTTGGACAGCACGGCGGTAACCTCCGCATCGCGCTTCACATTCGGCACCACGTCGAGCGCAATCGTCGGGTCGGGGTTGGTGTAGTTGATGGTCGGCGGCACGGTGCCGGTCAGCATGGTTTGCAGCGAAAACACCGCTTCCACCGCACCCGCTGCCGTCAGCGTATGGCCGATCATCGACTTGTTGGACGAGACGGGAATCGATTTCAGCCCTTCGCCAAAGACGGCGAGCATGGAGCCATACTCCATCTTGTCGTTCTCAGGCGTCGAGGTGCCGTGGGCGTTGATGTAGTTGATATCGCCTTCGGCAACACCAGCATCGGCCAATGCTGCACGAATGGTCGCAATCGCCGGGCCACCATCCGGCGACGAGCGCGTGCGGTGGAAGCTATCGGCCTTTTCGCCAGCGCCCTTGATGATGCCAAGAATTTTCGCGCCACGGGCGACGGCTGCTTCCAGCGATTCCAGCACCAGCGTCGCGGCACCTTCGGCAATCACGAAGCCATCGCGGTCCTTGCTGAAGGGCTTGGAGGCCTTTTCCGGCGGGTCGTTCTGGGTCGACAACGCAGACAGTAGCGAGAAGCGGATGAGGGCTTCGGCGCTGACCGAACCATCGGTCGCAACCGTCAGCGCACGGTCCGTACGGCCCTGGCGGATGGCTTCGACGCCAAGCTGGATGGCCGTGGCACCCGACGCACAGGCCGTGGACAGGGTGACCGGCAAGCCGCGTGTGCCGAAACGGTCTGCAAGACGCTCCGAGATGGCGCCGAACAGGGCTGCTTCGTGGAACGCCGGATCGGGACGCTCCCGCAGCGCCGCCATGAAACGGTCATAGGCGTCGCCCGGCTTTGTCGCCGGTGGAGAACGGTCGCCAAGTTCGAAGCGGGCGCTCCATTCCGGCTCGATGGGTGGCGCGGCCAGAAACAGCGGGCCGTTGAAATCACCGGAAAGACCGGCTTGCGCCAAGGCCTCGATGGTGGTTTCGCGCGCAAAGGCGAAGGAGCGTTCGACGGAATTGGGCTTGGGGATCTCGATGAAATCCACCGTGCCGCAAATCTTGGTGGACAGGTTGTCGGTCGGGAAACGGGTGATCTTGTGGATGCCCGATTTGCCTGACGTCAACGCCGCCCAATTATCATCGAGCCCCTGGCCCAATGACGTGATGATGCCCATGCCGGTAACGGCGACGATGGGACGACCGAGGTGATCCTTGAAATTGCTGGACGCCATGGTGTCTACTCCTCAAGCATCTGTGGAAAGCACGGCAACGCCTTCGCCGCGAACATGGCCAACGGTGGTGACGACAGCCTGCGTGGCGGCTGATGTCATTGGCTTTTCGGCGGACGCATCGAAGGCAGGAACCTTCGCGCCGCTTTGCAACACAAGTGCCGCAAGCGCGAGGCCGAGCGGGAACTGCGCTTCAAGTCCATGGCCGGTGATACCGCCGAAGCCGCGAATGGCGGATGTCGGCAACACTTTTGCCAGCACATCCTTCTCCCGACCCGTCACGGCATCGTAGCCGCTGGCACCGGAGAAAACGACCGTGGTTGCGTCATCCTTTGCAGGCGCAAGAAGACGTTCCAGCCGGGTTTCCAGCTTGCTGTCGTCTCGCGCACCGCGATCACCCTCGATGGCGTCGATGCGGGCGTAAATCTTTGCGCCACGTGCTTCTGCGCGCTTGCGTGATTCGATAACGAGGAAGGCTCCGACGGAGCCGGTGATCATGCCACCGCCCTCGCCTTCAGAGCGCGACCACAGTGGCTGCCACGCGCCCTGTGCGTGCGCGCCGATGGCTTCGAACAGCAGGGTCATGTCGGGACGTTCGGCTGCAAAGGCGCCGCCGACCAGTGCGTGGCTCGATTCGCCTGAACGGATGCGGTAGAAAGCCGTCTCGACCGCCGAGATACCAGCCGCTTCTTCGCCCATGAATGTGCGCGACGAGCCGGTCACCTTGTGGACGATGGAGATGTTGCCCGCCATCAAGTTGGAGAGCTGTGCCAGAAACAGCGTCGGGCGCAGCTCGGTCGTCAGCTTTTCGTTGAGCATGACTTCGCGGTCGTTGCGCTTCAGGCCCTCATCGACAATCAGCGTATCGACATTGATATCGCGCTCGCCACCACCGGCAGCGACAATCATGTCCATGGTGCCGCAGGCTTCTGCGTCCGTCTTCAGGCCAGCATCATCCAGCGCCAGACCGGCGGCGAAGACGCCGAGGCGCTGCCAGTTTTCCATCTGACGCTGATCCTTGCGGCCAATCTGGCTCGACCAGTCGATCTCCGGCAGCGGATGAATGGGGTACGGCGCGAACTTCTCGGTTTCGACGATTGCGTCAGGTCCAGCGCCCGCCGACAGCAGTGCAATATGGGTGTCGATACCGACACCATGACAGGTCACGATACCGACCCCGGTAATCACCACATCATTGTCAGACTTCATCATCCGTCATCCTTCGTCGCTGTTACCAACCGCATGATCCGGGCCAGCCATCAAAAAGCGGTCCAATGACCGTATGTGCCATGCGGAATAATGCTCACGATGCGGCTTTGCAATGGCGAAGGGTCAAAGACGCGCTGCAATGCATGGATTTTCAGAGGTTCATGGGAAAATCTGGGCTTTTTGTATAGGATAGGATGGTGGGTGTGGCTTACCCCCCTCTGTCCTGCCGGACATCTCCCCCACAGGTGGGGAGATCGACTCGTGGATACCTCTCGCCCACCTCTAAGGCTTCGAATAAGCTTGAGAGCATGCGTCTTGCCGATCTCCCTCCTTGTGGGGGAGATGTCCGGCAGGGCAGAGGGGGGTAAGCCACACCCACAATCGCGCGCTTATGACTCTCTCTACGACTTAAACCGACGTATCCGCCGCAATCGCCGCCATAAGCCCAACCTCTTCGGCGCGCTTCTTGACGATCGGGCCGAGCGGTATTTCGGAAAACGGCATCGTCCGCAGCTTTAACTGCGCGTCACACACCTTCTTGCCCTCAGACGTGATCTTGGCCTTGGTCACGGCAAAACCGGAACCGTCATGCTCCAGATAGGCCTCGATATCGAGAACCGCATTCGGCTCCACGAAGGTCCGCATCTTGGCGCCATCGACGGTCATCAGGAAGGGCATGGCGGCGAAATCGGTCATGGCGAGAACCAGCATGCCGGATGCCTGCGCCATGGTTTCGATGAGCAGAACGCCGGGAACCAAGGGCATGCCGGGAAAGTGGCCTTCGAAAACAGGGCTCTGGGCGGGCACGACGGAGCGCGCCTTGAGAATGCGGGCGGACCTGTCGATGGACTCGATGCTATCAACCATCTGGAAATATTCTAGAAGCATGTTCCGTCCGTAAGAAGTTCGAGGATGCGGATGGGTTTGGGATTGCTTTACAGCAGAGCCAAAAAGCAGAAACCCGCCTCATCGGCGGGCGTGTCTTGATAAGAAAGCCGTGTCAGCCTCCCCGTCATCCTCGGGCTTGTCCCGAGGATCCAACTACGTCGCAACAGTCAATCGGTTGCAGATGCTCGGGACAAGCCCGAGCATGACGGAGGGTTTGGCAGGCCTCATCGGCTGCGCGGCCCGCCTCATGGCGAACCCGACAAAATCAGCCCTTGGCGGCCTTAAGTTCGTCGATCTTCGCGCAGAGGTTCTTGAGAACGAAGTATTCCTCGGTCGAAACCTTGCCTTCGTTGACCTCCTGCGTCCACTGCTCGAGCGGGATCTTGATGCCGAATTCCTTGTCGATCGCGAAAACGATGTCGAGGAAGTCGAGGCTGTCGATGCCGAGATCGTCGATCGTGTGGCTTTCCGGCGTAATGGTCTCGCGGTCGATTTCGCTGGTATCAGCGATAATGTCTGCAACCTTGTCGAATGTAGCTGTCACGCCCATAATCCTTCGTGTGTCTTTAATGTATGAGGCACCACATAGGGAACTTGCGCAAAAAAGCCAATGGGTTCGTGCAGCATCATTGAATTTTCAGGGCAAAGTGTTGCCTAAACAGCAACCGAATGGCGCCCGCGACCGCTGGAAAGATAGGTATCGAAGGTGGCGGCGATGCTTCTGGCGAAGGGCTTGCCCGCCTCCGTCAGCCTGAAGACGCCCTCATCCATGGCCACCAGCCCGTCCCGCTCGCCAGCGGCAAACTGCTTTGCCTCGGCAATGGCAAGCGCTGCTGCCGGGCCGAAAAGCTGCGAAAGCGCCGTGAGGTCGAGGGCGAAATCGCACATGATGCGCTCGATCACGAAGGCGCGGACACGGTCTTCCTGCGACAGCGCGATACCGCGCACCACGCAGAGTTCACCGCTATCGGCCATGCGTTCATATTCACCAGTCGCGGGCATGTTCTGGACGTAGCCTTGCGGCAACTTGCCGATGGATGAGGCGCCCAGCCCGATCAGAGCATCGGCGCTGTCATCCGTATAGCCCTGAAAATTGCGTTTCAGCGCGCCGTCCTTCATGGCCAAGGCCAGCTTATCGTCGGGCCTTGCGAAATGATCGATGCCGATGGCGACATAACCAGCAGCCATCAGCATCTGCCCGGCCATGGTCATCTGGCGATAGCGTTCGGACACATCCGGCAACGCTGCCTCGGGAATCATCGTCTGGTGTTTTTTCATCCACGGCACATGGGCATAGCCAAACAGGGCGATGCGATCTGGACTGAGAGAGATGATCTTATCGACCGTATCTCTCAGCGTCTCCAGCGTCTGAAACGGCAGGCCGTAAAGAATGTCGCAATTGACCGAGTGCACGCCCCTCGCCCGCACGGCTTCGACAACGGATTTCGTCTGCTCGAAGGTCTGGATGCGGTTGATGGTCTTTTGCACTTTCGGATCGAAATCCTGCACGCCGAGGCTCGCGCGCGTCATGCCGATGGCGGCGAGCGCATCGTAGCGTCCTTCATCCAGATCATTGGGGTCCATCTCGACGCTGATTTCGACATCAGGCGCAAAGGAGAATGCGGCACGCAGACAGTCCATCAGCGCAATCAGGTCATCAGGCTTGACCATGGTCGGCGAGCCGCCGCCGAAATGCACCGCCGTGACCTGCGCTGAGCGCGACACATGCTGGCTCACCGACTCAATTTCGCGGTGCAGGGATTTCAGATAGGTCGCGATCGGCTCGTATTTCAGGGTGTGCTTGGTGTGGCAGGCACAGAACCAGCAGAGCCTGTCGCAATAGGGAATATGCACATAGAGCGAGATGCGGTTGTCCGCCCCCAGCATGTCCAGCCACGAGACGTAGACGCCCGAGTCGATTCCCTCGTGAAAGTGCGGCGCGGTGGGGTAGCTGGTGTAGCGTGGCACGGCGGTCGAATATTTGCGGATGAGATGCTCAGTCACAGCAGAATGCCCTCTTAGCATGTATCAATTATGCGACTACCGGATACAGGCTGCGACAGTTTGCAACTTTGACTTCGATCAAGTCAGGGCATAAAGATTGCCTATCAAAAGCCGTGGGGGATTACGGCTTGCCAGGGCGGGGAACGGGCACATCAGTCAGTTGATGGCGCGCTTCCGCTATGGCGGTTGCGATCGGAACTGCACTATGGACACCTTACAGCGAAACATTCACAACTCGGACATTCCGGTTGTCTGCCGTGCCTGCGAAGCACGGCACGGGGGTTTGTGCGGTGTCTTGCAGCCGGACCAGCTTGTCGAACTCAGCCGTCATTCCAGCCGCAAGAAAATCGAGCTCGGTCACGAACTGCTCGGCCAGGGCGAAGTCGTTCCCTATTATGCCAACATTCTCAAAGGCGTGGTGAAGCTGTCCAAGATGATGTCGGATGGCCGCCAGCAGATCGTCGGCCTGCAATTCGCGCCCGACTTCCTCGGTCGTCCCTTCGTGGCGGAAAGCAACATGACGGCGGAAGCGGCCACAGACGTGGAAATCTGCCTGTTCCCGCGCCGTGTCGTGGACCGCATGGCGGGAGACGTGCCTGGCATGGAGCGCAAGCTGCACAGCCAGTCGCTGAAGGAACTGGACGAAGCGCGCGACTGGATGCTGACGCTGGGCCGTAAATCGGCACAGGAAAAGGTCGCAAGCTTCCTCTACCTCATCGCCACCCACATCGATCCCGAAAGTTACGACCACTCCTGCTTCGACCTACCGCTCTCGCGCGCCGATATCGCGGATTTTCTAGGCCTGACGATAGAGACCGTCAGCCGCCAGATGACCAAGCTGCGCAAGGACGGCGTGATACGGATCGAGAATAACAGGCACATCACTGTGCCGGATATGGATGGGTTGAACATGGCTGCGGGGAACGACTGACGGAAGGGTTTATGTTCGATCAGAAGACGGTTGGGCTATCACTTGCCGTCATCGTCGGGCTCCTTATGGAGTGGCAAGAGCACCTCACTCCCTTCCGTCATGCCGCACTTGATGCGGTATCCAGTCAGCCCAAGTCCCTGGGCTGAAAGAACTTTTCTCGACGCGCAGACGCGCGTCGGCTGGACCCCGGCTCAAGGCCGGGGTGACGGAGGTGAGGGTATTTCTGCCAAACTACCTCCGATTCAAACCGGACAGTAGTTGTACATGCCCAAGGATGACGGCAGTGGTTGTGACCTAAACCAGCCGCCTCTCACCGGTCGCGAACTTCGCTTTCAGCAAGCACTCGTCGTACTCGGCATCCGCAGTCGAATCGAACACGATGCCGCCGCCGACGTTGAAGGTGGCGGCGCCGGTTTCGAACAGGGTGATGGTGCGGATGGCAACGGAGAAGCGCATGTCTCCGGTTGGTGATATTAGGCCTATGGCGCCGCAATAGGCATTGCGCGGGGCGGTTTCCAGATCGCTCAAAATTTCCATGGCCCGCATTTTCGGCGCACCCGTTATCGAGCCGCAGGGAAACAGGGCTGCGAAAATATCGGCGATGGATAGATCGGGCAGCAGCCTGGCGCTGATATGGCTGACCATCTGGTGGACGGTCGGGTAGGTCTCGATCTCGAAAAGCTTGGGAACATCCAGCGTGCCGACTTCGGTGATGCGCGATATGTCGTTGCGCAGCAGGTCCACGATCATGCGGTTTTCGGCGAGCGTCTTTTCATCCTGCAACATGCTCTCGATCAAGGCCGCGTCTTCAGCGGGTGAATTGCCGCGCCGGATCGTGCCCTTCATGGGGTGCGTTTCGATCCAGCCATCCTTGACCGAGAAAAACAGTTCCGGCGAGCGGGAGAGGATGACAGGGCCGCCGAGATCGATAAGCGCGCCGTATTTGACTGGCTGGCGCTCGATCAGCGACCAGAATGCGGTGAACGCATCGCCGTGCCAGCGCGCATGGATCGGCATCGTCAGGTTGGCCTGATAACAATCGCCCTGCCGCAAATGCTGGTGCAGCTTGCCGAACTGTTCGCGGTACTGCGCCAGCGTCCAGGCCGGTTTGATATCGCTCAGAAAATCATCGACCGGCATCAAGGCTGCGGGAGGCTCGGCGATATCACCTGACGGTGACGTGAAGACGCCGAAGCTGAGAAGCGGGACATCGCGTTTGACGTCTGCGAGCGGCGCCAGCTTTTTCTCGAAGAGATAGCCCGCCTCATAGGACATGTAGCCAGCGAGATATTTGCCGTTATCGCGCGCCTGCTGCATGCGCTCCAGTGCGAGCGGGAACTCATCAGGCTCATGCGCAACGATGATCTCTTCCGGTTCGATGAACAGCGTCACCGATCCGGTTGTATCATCGCGGAAGAGAACATAGGGCGCGGTTGGCAATGCAGTCGATCCGGCTGGCGCTCGTTTCAAAAGAAAACGATCTCAGATGCGATCGATATCGCCTTTCGCCCACATTTCAATGGTTTCCGCATAGAAATCGGCAAAGCGGCCTTCTTCGATGGATTTTCGGATGCCCTGCATCAGTTCCTGATAATAGGCCAGATTGTGCCAGGACAGCAGCATGCCGCCTAGCGCTTCGTTGGAGCGAGCCAGATGATGCAGGTAGGCGCGGGAATAATCACGCGATGCCGGGCAGTTGGACTGCTCGTCCAGCGGGCGCATGTCTTCGGCGTGGCGGGCGTTGCGGATATTGACGCGGCCACGGCGGGTGAAGGCCAGACCATGGCGGCCCGAGCGCGTGGGCATAACACAGTCGAACATATCGATGCCGCGTGCGACCGACTTCAGGATATCGTCCGGCGTGCCGACGCCCATCAGATAGCGCGGCTTTTCGGTCGGTAGTGCAGGCAATGTGATGTCGAGCATGCTCAGCATCACCTCCTGCGGTTCACCCACGGCAAGGCCACCCACGGCGTAACCCTTGAGATCAAGCTGCTTCAGACCCTCGGCGGAGCGAATGCGCAAATCCGGCTGGTCGCCGCCCTGCACGATGCCGAACATGGCCTTGCCCGGCTGCTCACCGAAGGCGACGCGGCAACGCTCTGCCCAGCGCAGCGACATTTCCATGGCGCGCTCGATTTCCTTGCGCTCGGCAGGCAGTGCAATGCATTCATCCAGCTGCATCTGAATGTCCGAATCGAGCATGCCCTGAATTTCGATGGAGCGTTCCGGCGACATGTGGTGCAGCGAACCATCTACATGGCTTTTGAAGGTCACGCCTTTTTCGTCCAGCTTGCGCAGGCCAGACAGCGACATGACCTGGAAGCCACCGCTGTCGGTCAGAATCGGGTGCGGCCAGCGGATCAGCTCATGCAGACCGCCGAGACGCTGAACGCGCTCCGGGCCGGGGCGCAACATCAGGTGATAGGTATTGCCCAGAATGACGTCGGCGCCGAGGTCACGCACCTGATCCAGATACATGGCCTTGACGGTGCCGACGGTGCCGACCGGCATGAAGGCAGGCGTGCGGATGGTGCCGCGTGGCATGGCCACTTCGCCAAGGCGCGCGCCGCCGCTGGTTGCTTTGAGGGTGAAGGTGAAGTTCTCTTGCATCAGGTCTTCCGAAAAAGGAGGCTGGAATCGCCATAGGAATAGAAACGGTAGCCGGTTTCGATGGCGTGCCTGTAGGCCTCGCGCATGGTTTCCAGCCCGCAGAAAGCCGAAACCAGCATGAACAGCGTGGATTTCGGCAGGTGAAAATTGGTCATCAGAATATCGACCGCCTTGAAGCGGTAACCCGGCGTGATGAAGATGCCGGTGGCACCGGACCACGGCGCTATCTGGCCATCGTCGCGCGCAGCACTTTCGATCAACCGCAGCGAGGTGGTGCCAACGCAAACGATGCGCCCGCCCCTCGCCTTGACGGCATTCAGTTTGGCCGCCGTTTCCTCTGATACAGTGCCAATTTCGAAGTGCATCTTGTGCTCCTCGGTGTCGTCGGCCTTCACGGGCAAAAACGTGCCAGCGCCCACATGCAGCGTTACGAAATGCCGCTCGATACCGGCGGCATCCAGGGCTTCGAAGAGGGCGGGCGTGAAGTGGAGACCGGCGGTGGGTGCGGCGACGGCGCCTTTTTCGCGGGCGTAGATCGTCTGGTAATCCGTCTGGTCCTGCGCGTCTTCGGGTCGTTTCGCGGCGATATAAGGAGGTAGCGGGATGTGGCCGACGGAGGCGATGGCCTCGTCCAGCGCGGGGCCGGAGACATCGAACAACAGGGTGATCTCACCCTCCTCGCCCTTCTCCTCGACGGTCGCCTCCAGAAAAGCCAGACCGCAGGCATTGTCACGCTCGTAGCCGAAGCGGATGCGGTCGCCTTGCTTGATGCGCTTGCCGGGACGGGCGAATGCCTTCCAGCGGCTGGCATCTGCGCGCATATGCAGCGTGGCGGAAACGGCCGTCTCCGGCGCACCCTCGCGAAGGCGAACGCCTTCGAGCTGGGCGGGGATAACGCGCGTGTCGTTGAAGACGAGCGCATCGCCCGGCTTCAGGAAGCTGGGGAGATCGAAGACATGATGGTCCGTCATGCTGTCCGCATTCGGGTCGACCACGAGCAGACGCGCACTGTCGCGCGGGTTCGCCGGGCGAAGCGCGATGTTGTCGTCAGGAAGGTCGAAGTCGAACAGGTCTACACGCATAATGGGGCTCTAAAGCAAAACCCGCCTCCATTTTGAGCTGAGACGGGTAGATGTATGTGATCGTGGGCTAACCTCTCTTCCGTCATCCTCGGGCTTGACCCGAGGATCTACCCACGTTTGATGTCGGGGTTCGTTAGATCCTCGGGTCAAGCCCGAGGATGACGGAAGAGAGGTTAGCGCACGGCCAACATAAATAACCCGCCCCGCAGCAACTGCGAGACGGGCTGTAGGTCTATTTCCTGCAATCAGGCCGCAGAAGCAAGGCGGATCGAGACGATGGAATCGGGGTCCTTCACGGGCTCGCCGCGCTTGATCTTGTCGATGGCTTCCATGCCTTCGATGACCTGGCCCCAGACCGTGTACTGCTTGTTCAGCCATGGGCTGTCGGTAAAGCAGATGAAGAACTGTGAGTTTGCAGAGTTCGGGCTCTGCGAACGGGCCATGGAGCAGGTGCCGCGCACGTGTGGGATAGCGGAAAATTCGGCCTGAAGGTCAGGCTTTTCGGAGCCGCCCATGCCAGCGCGCGAAGGGTTGAAGCTTTCTGCACCCTTCTTGCCGAACTTCACGTCGCCGGTCTGCGCCATGAAATCGGTGATGACGCGGTGGAAGACGACGCCGTCGTAAGCCTGCTCGGACACCAGTTCCTTGATGCGGGCAACGTGGCCGGGAGCCACTTCCGGCAGAAGCTGGATCACGACCTTGCCGGTCGTTGTTTCCATGATGAGTGTGTTTTCAGGATCTTTGATCTCGGCCATGGTATCTCTCCTTTTACGTGGGCATGCGCCCGGT
The DNA here is from genome assembly GCA_900468015.1 of Hyphomicrobiales bacterium. GTDB lineage: Bacteria > Pseudomonadota > Alphaproteobacteria > Rhizobiales > Rhizobiaceae > Agrobacterium. Next base: position 214,934 of record UBRU01000003.1, on the reverse strand, counting down.
TTTATTTCTTGCCAACGGTGACTTTGACCATGCGGTCAGGATCGGAAACTTCGCCGTTGCCGCCTTTGCCCTTCTTGATCTTGTCCACAAATTCCATGCCGGACACAACCTTGCCGACAACGGTATATTGGCCGTTCAGGAACGAGCCCTGATCGAACATGATGAAGAACTGCGAGTTGGCGGAGTTGGGGTCCTGCGAACGGGCCATGCCGACCGTGCCGCGCTCGAACGGTGTCTTGGAGAACTCGGCTGGCAAATCCGGCAGGTCGGAACCGCCGGTGCCTGCGCGCTGGGCGTTGAAGGATTTGCTCATGTTGCCGTACTGCACATCACCCGTCTGGGCCATGAAGCCTGGAATGACGCGGTGGAACGCGACGTTGTCGTAAGCACCCTTCTCAGCCAGCGCCTTGATCTGCGCAACGTGCTTGGGCGCGACTTCCGGCATAAGCTGGATGACCACGGGGCCGTCCTTCAGCTGGATGGTGAGGAATTCCGCAGCAGAAGCAAAGGTGCTGGCGGCGATGGCGCTGACGAACAGGGCGCCTGCAAAGGCAAATCGAAGCAGTTTCATCGGATTGGCTCCAGAATATTGGCTGAGACTAGCGTTTCAGCTTGCTGTTGAGGGCGTGCAACACGGCTTTCGGCACGAAAGTCTCCACATTACCGCCCATTGCGGCGATCTGACGAACCAATGTGGCGGTAATGGGCCGCGATGCCGTGCCGGCGGGTAGAAAAACAGTCTGAATATCGGGCGCCATCTGCCGGTTCATGCCTGACATCTGCATTTCGTAATCCAGATCGGTGCCATCGCGCAGACCGCGAACAAGAAGTGTCGCGCCATGTTCGCGGGCGGCATCCACCACCAGATTGCCGAAGGAAACGACGCGCAGCCGATCGACGGCATCCGGCAGTGCTTCCGTCAACGAGAGGCGGATAAGTTCGGCGCGCTCCTCGAAGCTGAACATGGGCGCCTTGCCGGGATGGATGCCGATTGCGACGATAACCTGCGACGCCACGTTCAACGACTGGATCAGTACATCCAAGTGTCCGTTGGTCATGGGATCGAAAGATCCGGGATAAAAGGCAGTCGTCATACCGTTCTCGATATTTAACGTTAGTTGTGCCGCCTTTTGTCATGTAAGACAGGTCTTCGCAAGACCTCGACGTGGCAGGCTTTTCGCCGCGCAGCCTCAATAATACTCTGAACATCATATGAACGCGCCATTCAGCGCGGCTTCAAAGCATATCTCTATAAACGTCTCATCGCATCGCAAACGGTCACTTTGGCCACTCGGAGACGGACATGCTGGCATTCATGATAGCACTGACAATCGCGACATCCTTTGTCGTCGAATATGTCTTCATGGATTGACGTGCACTGCCGGTTTTCTGAACGCCAGATGAATGAAGCATTCAACAACGCTTCAGAGGCGCGATGCTAATCGATTTTTAACAATAACGCGGAACTGGATCAGGTATCGCGCGTTCAGATCGCAGGTAAAGGAACGGACACATGTTTATCAGAGAAAAACAGTCTACTTCGGCGAAAATCGGCGTGATCAGCACTGCCTGGACAATGTTGGTTATCGCGATGGTAGCAACGACGTTCAGCCTTTACGGTCAAAAGCCGGAACAGAACGGCCCTGACTTCCCACAGCTCACATCCCGCACTCAATATATGAATTACTATTGATCGACCGGGAGTAATCAAAACGTAACTTTGGAGTTATGCTATGCTTACCTTTCTGACTTTGCTTGCGGCCCTCATCAGCGCAATGTTCGTGGCCTCGGTCATCTCCGCAGTCACGGAGTCGCAGAAAGAAGACGAGCAGTTCAGAGAAATGATTGCGCGCAGCAAGTCATTCTAAGCGTCGATTACTTCACCAGCCGGGCGTAACTGCCCGGACGCAAAGAGCCGCCCTTTCAGAGGCGGTTTTTTTGTGCCTTTCTATCTGTCGCGCCATCAAACCCGCCAGCAAACGCGATTGCTCACGCCTTCGTTTGCTATCAAGCGCTTTTCAGCCGAATTTAGCCTTCAATTTCAAGGTGGATTGATTTAAGGAAGCCCCATAGACCCGGCGTAACGGGCGATATTGTGAGGTTTGCATAGCGATGCTCGATTCCCTGAGAAATGCTTCTCGTACTTTGGCGGCCAAGATTCTTCTTCTCCTCCTCGTCTTGTCCTTCGGCGTGTGGGGCGTTTCCGCCTCTCTGGTAACCACCAGTTCGCATGCCGTGATGACGGTGGGTGACCAGACGGTGACGCCGAACGAGTTCCGCTTTGCCTATCAGCGCCAGCTTGCCGATGTCGGTCGCCAGTTCGGCACGCGACTGACGACGGAGCAGGCCAAGGCCTTCGGCATCGATCGCCAGGTCTTCAGCCAGCTTTCCGCCGGTGCGGCACTGGATGAGCTTGCCTCGAAAATGAACCTCGGCCTTTCGGAAGATCGCCTCGCGACGCTGATCGCCGAAGACCCTGCCTTCAAATCGCCGAGCGGCCAGTTCGACCGCGCGCTGTTCAGCCAGCGTCTGCGCGGCGCCGGTTTCAATGAAGACGACTACGTCAAAGAGCGCAGCAAGGTTGCCGTGCGTGGCCAAATCGTCGACGCTATCTCGGATGGCTTCAAGCCACCGCAGGTTCTGGTCGATGCATTGAAGCAGTACCGCGACGAACAGCGCTCCATCGAATATGTGCTGCTGTCCAACGCCAATATCGACCCGGTGAAGGCGCCCGGCGATGACGTGCTGGCGCCATGGTTCGAAGCCAACAAGGCGAAGTACCGCGCCCCTGAATATCGTAAGTTCACCTACGTGAAGCTCGAGCCATCCGACATCGCGGACCAGACTACGATCACGGACCAGCAGATTTCGGAGTATTACGAAGGCCATAAGGACAATTTCCGCACCGCCGGTCGCCGCACCATCGAGCAGCTGACATTTGCCGACAAGGAAATGGCAGAGGCAGCGGCGACACAGATTCGTGCAGGCACCACCACCTACGATCAGGTCGTGAAGGATCAGGGCAAACAGCCCGCCGACGTGACCCTTGGCGAGTTCACCAAGGACACCATTCCCGACCAGTCGATTGCCGAGGCCGCTTTCGCGATCCAGAAAGATGGCGGCGTTTCACCCGTTGTCGATGGCGCTTTCGGCCCGGTTATCCTGCGCGTGACGGGCATCAAGAACGAAAGCATGAAGACGCTGGACGAGGCGAAGGAAGAAATTCGCACCAATCTGGCAACCGCCAATGCCGCTGAAGAGCTGAACAATGTTCACGACCGCTACGAAGACCTGCGTGGCGGCGGCTCCTCGCTGTCCGATGCGGCAACGCAACTCAAGCTGAAGCCTGTGACCGTAAATTCCATCGACGCCAATGGCGAAGATGAAAGGGGCAATGCCGTCGAAGGTCTGCCGACGCCTGCCCTGGTCACGGAAGTGTTCAAGGCCGAACAGGGTGGCGATGCGCCAGCCGTTAATATCGGTCGCGATGGCTATGTCTGGTTCGACCTTCAGCAGATCACGCCTCCGCGTGACCGCACACTGGCCGAAGTCAAGGAACAGGTCGTTGCCGACTGGACTGCAGAACAGCAGCGCACAGCCCTTGCCGCCAAGGCAGAAGAACTGAAAGCGCGCGCCGACAAGGGCGAAACCCTTGCCGCAATTGCCGGTGAGATGGGACTGGCCGTGGAAACCAAGATGGGTCTTCGCCGCACGAGTGAAGACGCGGTTCTCGGTCAGCAGGCCGTTGCCGCCGTATTTGCTGGCGCACAGGGTCTTGTCGGCACAGCGCCGGATACGGATGGCTCCAGCCGCGTTCTCTTCAAGGTCACCGAGGTCAACACCACAACGCCATCCGACGCGCTCGACAACAACGACCAGCAGGTCACCGCAATGGCGACTGCTGCCGGTGACGACATGCTGGACCAGATGGTCAACCGCCTTCAGAATGACTATGGTGTGACCATCAATCAGGCTGCCGCAGACCAGGCCATGACCGCCTTTTAATCCATCCAGAGGACGTGACGACATGGCTGAATTGAAGCCGCTGATTGCGAAGGTGGCCAACGGCGAAAGCCTGAACCGCGAAGAAGCGCGGCAGGCCTTCGACGTGCTGATGTCCGGCGAGGCGACGCCATCGCAGATCGGCGCCTTTCTCATGGCTCTGCGGGTGCGTGGCGAAACGGTGGATGAAATCGTCGGCGCCGTGTCCTCCATGCGCTCGCGCATGCTGTCGGTCACCGCGCCTGCCGATGCCATAGATATCGTGGGCACGGGCGGCGATGGCCTTGGGACCTACAACATCTCCACGCTCGCCTCCATCATCGTGGCTGGCGCGGGTGTGCCGGTGGCAAAGCACGGCAACCGCGCGCTCAGCTCCAAATCCGGCACGGCAGATGCGCTCTCCGTTCTTGGCGTCAAGCTCGATATCGAACCGGAGCTGATCAGCCGTTGCATCAGCGAAGCCGGTCTCGGCTTCATGTTCGCGCAGCGCCACCACTCCTCCATGCGCCACGTCAACCCGACCCGCGTGGAACTGGGCACACGTACCATCTTCAATCTGCTTGGCCCGCTCTCCAACCCGGCAGGCGCCAAGAAGCAGCTTCTCGGCGTGTTTGCTCCACACTGGCTCGTGCCCCTTGCCGAAGTGCTGCGCGATCTGGGTTCGGAAAGTGTGTGGGTCGTGCATGGCAGCGGTCTGGATGAAATCACCACCACCGGCACCACCCATGTGGCCGCGCTGGAAGACGGCAAGATCAGAACATTCGAGCTGACGCCGAAGGATTTCGGCGTGGACGCAGCTGATATCGATGACCTCAAGGGCGGAGATGGCGTGGTCAATGCCGCAGCCTTGCGCGAGGTTCTGGGCGGGCGTAAAAATCCCTATCGCGATATTTCGCTGTGCAATGCCGCAGCCTCGCTGGTTGTTGCGGGCAAGGCCGAGACGTTGGCCGATGGCATGAAGCTGGCGGCTTCCGCGCTGGACGATGGCCGGGCCTCCGCGGCGCTGGACCGGCTGGTTGCCGTATCGAACGAAGAGTAAGGCACTATCATGAGCGATATTCTGACAAAGATCGAAGCCTACAAGCGCGAGGAAATCGCTGCTGCCAAGGCAAAGGTATCCCTTGCTGATCTGAAAGCCATGGCTGCCGACCAGACCGCACCGCGCGGTTTCTATCAGGCGCTCAAACGTCGGCAGGACAACGGCACCTTCGGCCTGATTGCCGAGATCAAGAAAGCCAGCCCTTCGAAAGGCCTCATCCGCCCGGATTTCGATCCGCCCGTGCTGGCCAAGGCCTATGAAGCCGGTGGCGCGGCGTGTCTCTCCGTGCTGACGGACACGCCAAGCTTTCAAGGCGCACCGGAATTTCTGACAAACGCTCGCAACGCCTGCGCCCTGCCCGCGCTGCGCAAGGATTTCATGTTCGAAACCTATCAGGTGCATGAGGCCCGCGCCTGGGGTGCAGACTGCATTCTTCTCATCATGGCTTCACTTTCCGATGACGACGCGAAGCGTCTGGAGGACGAGGCGTTCTCGCTGGGCATGGATGTTCTTGTTGAAGTGCATGACGAGGAAGAGACCGAGCGTGCGCTGAAGCTCGCCTCGCCGCTGCTGGGCATCAACAACCGCAACCTGCGCACCTTCGAGGTCAGCCTTGAGGTCAGCGAGCGGCTGGCGAAGCTGGTGCCGCAGGATAAGCTGCTGGTCGGCGAAAGCGGCGTGTTCACATTCGAGGATTGCACCCGCCTTCAGGCATCCGGCATCACCACCTTCCTGGTGGGCGAAAGCCTGATGCGCAAGGACGACGTTACCGCCGCCACACGCATGCTGCTGACGGGCAGCAACGCCATCATGGCTGCGGAATGAGCGCCGAGCCCAAACTCACCCATATCGGCGCCTCCGGCGAGGCCCATATGGTGGACGTCGGCGACAAGGCCGAGACCACGCGCGTTGCGGTGGCCGAAGGCTATGTGAAGATGAAGCCGGAAACGCTGGTGCTGATCCGCGACGGCAACGCCAAGAAGGGCGACGTCATCGGCACGGCGCGGCTGGCGGGCATCATGGCCGCAAAGCAGACGCCCAACCTCATACCGCTGTGCCATCCGTTGATTCTGACCAAGATCGTCGTCGATATTACCGAGGACGACGCCCTGCCCGGCCTGCGCGTGGAGGCGACAGTGAAGTTGACCGGCAAGACCGGCGTGGAAATGGAAGCATTGACCGCCGTTTCGGTGGCGTGCCTGACCATTTACGATATGGCCAAGGCCGCCGACAAGACCATGGAAATCGGCTCGATCCGCCTTCTGGAAAAGAGTGGCGGCAAATCCGGGCATTTCAAACTGTGAGATAAGCAGCGCTGACGGCGCAAACCGACAGCACAAGACATGCGAGAGGACCCATGATGAAACCTGCCCTCTTGCCCGTCGCAGACGCACAGGCGCGCTTGCTGGCCGCAGCCATTCCGGTGACCGGCACGGAAACCGTCACGCTTGACCAAGTCGATGGCCGCGTGCTGGCCCACGATCTCACCGCCCGCCTCACCCAGCCACCTTTCGATGCATCCGCCATGGATGGTTACGCCCTGCGCGCTGCCGATGCACCGCAGATCGGTGCCGTGCTCAGCGTCGTCGGCGAATCAGCCGCCGGTCACGCTTTTGACGGCGTCGTTGGCAAAGGCCAGGCCGTGCGCATTTTCACCGGTGCCATCGTGCCAGCGGGCGCGGATGCCGTTCTCATTCAGGAAGACGCCGAGGTGCTGGAGCCCGGCAAAATCCGCACAACATTTGCGGTGACCGCAGGCAGGCACATCAGGCCGCGCGGACAGGATTTCGTCGAGGACGAAACGGGGCTGAAGGCCGGAACGGAGATGAGCTTCACCGACATCACCCTTGCCGCCGCCATGAACCACGCGACGCTCAGCGTCTTCCGCAAACCGCTGATCGCCATTCTCGCAACGGGTGACGAGCTGGTTGCCCCCGGTGGCACGCCCAACGCGGCACAGATCATCGCCTCCAACACCTTCGGCGTCGCCGCACTCGCCCGCAAAGCAGGCGCCGACATTCTCGACCTCGGCATCGTAGCCGACGACGAAGCCCTCATCCGCGCCGCAATCGACAAAGCCATCGCCGCCAAAGCCGACGTCCTCGTCACCCTCGGCGGCGCATCGGTTGGCGACCACGATCTCGTTCAGTCAGCGCTGAAGGCGCAGGGCATGACACTCGACTTCTGGCGCATCGCGATGCGCCCCGGCAAACCGCTGATGGTCGGCTCCATCGGCGACATGCAGGTGCTGGGCCTCCCCGGCAACCCCGTCGCCAGCCTCGTTTGCAGCCTGCTGTTTCTGGAACCCCTCATCCAAAAAATCAGCCACCGCCAGATCACCTCACGCGAAATCAAAGCCAGGACGGCCACGACGCTGAAGGCCAACGACCAGCGGCAGGATTATCTGCGCGCGCGCATCGTTGGCCACGAAAATGGTCAGCCGGTCATCGAGGCCTTCACCAAGCAGGATTCGTCGATGATGAAGATCATGGCGGAGTCGGATTGCCTGATTGTGCGGGCTCCGTTTGCGGAGGAGTTGGAGATTGGTGGGGAGTGTTTGGTGGTGCGGTTGCGACACAATTAGAATTGTTACCGCCCGACTTTGGCAAGAACTGCCGTTTCGGCGCCAATCTAAACACCGCCGAACTCGTGTGGTAATTATCGATGGCTTTTAACCATTCTGGTTGTAGACTGACAGTGGAGAAAACATTTGAAACTGTGGCACAGTGCAATTCTCATAGTCGCCACTGCATTTGCGGGGTGCTCGCAAGCAAGCGAAGAAAGCATTAGGCTCGCAAAAGAGGTGCAGCGGTGCATGGAACGGAGGAATGACGGAGCGCCGGTTTCAGTTCCGGTACGAATCGCTCTTACACATGACGGAGCGGTGACGCTAGTTGAAGTCAAAGGACGTGACTCAGACCAGAGGCTTTATGACGCTCAAGACGCAATAATGCGCGCCATTGAGAGTTGCGCACCGTATCATGTTGGTCGGAGTGGCGAGTTTGAGATTGTGCTTACGTATTGACGGATACCAACTTTAAATGTCCGTTATTGGCGCGCTCTTGCCATTAGGCGATCTTGTTTGCGACGGCGAAGGAAGCAGCGCCTGCAAACACGTTGCGAGAGAACGTTTAGCGACATACTCTTTTCAAATGACGCGGCAAATTACACCATAGACGATTGTGGTCCGGCTTGCCGCTGCTTCGAGACGTGAAGGGCCAAGCTGTTCCAGTTGAAAAGCACTGTGGGTTGTAGATAAAATGAAAAGACATTTGTCAAATGTTCTGGGAGGTATCGCCGCCGGACTGTCCGCGTGGCTCGCGGGTGCCCTGGACGCCACATTTTGGGTATCATGTATCGCGGCTGGATGCGGGGGATTCGCAGGAACTTACCTCGCCCAGAAGCTTACTGGATACACATGATAGCTTCACTTGACCTAGTGTCCACGCTAACTCGCACGCTCAGTGGGGTTTACCGTACTTTCGAGATATGCTGACCTTGAAACAATTATGATTGGCATGGACGCCACCATCCACACCAGATTTCGAGCAATGTGCAATCTGCACCGATAATCAATGATCATGGGACACCGCGGCACTCTTTGTCTTGGCATCGCAATCAATATACCTAATGTCTCTGGGGACGAAAACATCGCGGGGCATATTGATGATATCAGAAAAAATTCGACAAGCGGTCAGGTTGATGGAGGCCCAAACTGATAGATTCACGACCCTGATCCCGCTACCTGACGACACGACCATCCAATATGTCGAGCATAAGATTGGCCTGAAGCTACCTGAAGATTACCGATATCTTGTTCAAAATGCCGGAAATATAGTTCTGACCAAGGAGCTTCTCTATCTTCGCGCCGACAGCGAGGGACGATGCAATATTCTTCCAAGTATAGCGAGCGCTCGGGAAGCAGGGCTGCCTACTGACTGGTTGCCTATTTGCCGAGACAACAACGATTATTATTGTCTACTGCCAGATGGGTCCGTCGAGCTCTGGTCTCACGACCAGATATTCGAGGGACATTGGTCCGACCTTTCCGATTGGGTCGTAGATAGTTTCATCAATGGCAACTGATCATGCTCGTCCACATAGGAACCATGTAGAAACCTCAGAACAGGTGTCCAACACAGTTGTGGAAAACTGAATGGGCGTCGCATTGTCCGCAGTTGGTAAAGCAGACTTAAAACCCAAAAGGCCGCATCGCTGCGGCCTTTTCAAATTCACCCTCAATCGCCGTCGCCTTAAACCAACCGGCTCCGCTCAAGCGCGGCCTCAATGAAGCTCGCGAACAGCGGGTGCGGGTCGAGGGGGCGGCTTTTGAGTTCGGGGTGGTATTGCACACCGATGAACCATGGATGATCGGGGTATTCCACCGTTTCAGGCAGAACGCCATCAGGGGACATGCCGGAGAAGACGAGGCCGCAGTTTTCGAGGCGGTCCTTGTAGTCGACGTTGACTTCGTAGCGGTGGCGGTGGCGTTCGGAAATGTCCGTGGAGCCGTAGATTTCGGCAATCTTGGTGTCTTTCTTGAGCGACGCCTTGTAGGCGCCCAAGCGCATCGTGCCGCCGAGGTCGCCGGCTGCGTTGCGCTTTTCGAGCTCGTTGCCCTTCACCCATTCGGTCATCAGGCCGACGACCGGCTCGGATGTCGTGCCGAATTCGGTGGATGAGGCCGCTTCTATACCGGCCAGATTGCGAGCCGCTTCCACGACAGCCATCTGCATGCCGAAGCAGATGCCGAAATAGGGCACCTGACGTTCGCGTGCATATTGCGCCGCACGGATCTTGCCTTCGGAGCCACGCTCGCCAAAACCGCCTGGAACGAGGATGGCGTCGACCTTTTCGAGATAGGGTGCCGGGTCTTCCTTTTCGAAGACTTCCGACTCGATCCACTCCAGCTTGACCTTGACGCGGTTGGCAAAGCCACCGTGGTGCAGCGCTTCGATCAGCGACTTATATGCATCTTTCAGGCCGGTATATTTGCCGACGATGGCAATGGTCACTTCGCCTTCCGGCGTGTGGATGCGGTTGCAGACCTCTTCCCACTGCTCAAGACGCGGCTTTGGCGCAGGCTCGATGCCGAAGGCGGCCAACACTTCGCTGTCGAGACCTTCCTTGTGGTAGGCAATCGGGACGTCATAGATGTTGGCCACATCAAGCGCCTGAATAACGGCAGATGGACGCACGTTGCAGAACAGCGAAAGCTTGCGGCGTTCGGCCTCGGGGATTTCCCGGTCGGCGCGCACGAGAAGAATATCGGGGTGAATACCCAGCGCCTGCAATTCCTTGACGGAGTGCTGCGTCGGCTTGGTCTTCAGCTCACCGGCTGCTGGAATATACGGCATCAGCGTCAGGTGCACGAAGATGGCCGTGCCGCGTGGCAGGTCGTTCTTGGCCTGACGGATGGCTTCCATGAATGGCATGGCTTCGATGTCACCCACCGTGCCGCCGATTTCGCAGATAACGAAGTCGTATTCCTCATTGCCTTCAGTCACGAAATTCTTGATTTCGTTGGTGACGTGGGGAATGACCTGCACCGTCGCGCCGAGATAATCGCCGCGGCGTTCCTTATCGATGATGTTCTTGTAGATGCGACCCGTAGTGATGTTGTCGGTCTTGGTGGCCGAGCGCCCCGTGAAGCGTTCGTAGTGACCAAGATCAAGGTCGGTCTCCGCGCCGTCATCGGTCACGAACACCTCACCGTGCTGGGTCGGGCTCATGGTGCCGGGATCGACATTGAGATAGGGGTCAAGTTTGCGAAGCCGCACCCGGTAACCACGGGATTGCAACAACGCTCCGAGTGCTGCGGCCGCAATGCCCTTACCAAGTGAGGAGACCACGCCGCCTGTGATGAATACATATCGCGCCATGGGATTTACCGCTTACCTTTAAAAGAGTGATTCCGCCAGCCCAAATTTCTGAACGCCCACATTCATCTGTTGATGAAGGGCGACGCTTGGCCGGAATGTGAACAAAAGAAAACCGGCAGGCTTTTGGCCTGCCGGAGTGATAGGATTGAACCGGTTTTACTGGCCGGTCGGGACTGCGTTGTTGGCCGGAGCCGGTGTCGCAGGGGCCGGAGTGGCGGGAGCCGGAGCAGGTGCCGTGCCTGTGGCAGGAGCGGCAGCGCCGTTGCTGGAGGATGGCACGCCACCTTCAGCCGGAGCCTGCGTTGCCGGTGCGCCAGACGATGGGCCGAGCGTATCCAGAATGCCGTTACCCTGCCCTTGCGTGGCGGGAATACGGTCCAGAATATCGGTCGGGCGCGCCTCATAGCGGGTCAGAAGACCAAGACCGAGGGACGTTGCGAAGAACAGCGCCGCGAGGATGGCGGTGGTGCGCGTCAGGGCATTTGCCGTACCGCGTGCGGACATGAAGCCCGAGCCACCACCGATACCAAGGCCACCGCCTTCGGAACGCTGGATCAGAACCACGCCGACGAGCGCCAGCACGATCATGAGATGAATAACAATCAGTACGTTCTGCATGACAATCCATTCCATGCCCCATCAGGAGCACAATGAAGAAGTTTGCGGCTCTTTACATGAGGCGAAAGCGTATTCCAAGCCCCTGCGAGACGAAAGCCGGGTTGCTTTACCTAAAAAATCAAGCCGTCAATTTCTCGTATGCCGCATAGATGGACAGGAAGTCGGATGCTTTCAAGCTGGCACCGCCGATCAGCGCGCCATCGACATTCTCGACACCCATCAATTCCAGCGCATTGCCGGGCTTGACGGAGCCGCCATAGAGAATGCGCATGCCCTTGCCTTCTTCGCCGAAACGCTTGACCAGTTCATCACGCATGAAGGCATGCGCCTCGCGCACGTCCTGCGTGGTCGGCGTCAGCCCAGTGCCTATAGCCCAGACGGGCTCATAGGCGATGACCGTATCTGCGGCAGTCGCCTCATCCGGCAGGGAGCCAGCGAGTTGGCGCTTGAGAATATCCAACGTCTGGCCGGACTTGCGCTCATCCGCCGTCTCACCGATGCAGACGATGGCGACAAGGTCTGCGGCGTGCGCAGCGGATGCCTTGGCGCGCACCAGATGGTCGGTCTCGGCGTGGTCGGTGCGGCGCTCAGAATGGCCAACGATGACGTATGTGCCGAAGCAATCGGCAATCATTTCTGCGGAAATATCGCCCGTGTGGGCACCCGACGCGTTCTGGTGGCAATCCTGCGCGCCGACTTTCAGCGGGCTGTCATCGCACAGCGCCGTTGCGACATAGAGAAGCGTGGAGGGCGGGCAGATCAGCGCATCCACCTTTTCTGAAAGGGAACCTTTGACACCTTCGGCCATCGCTTTGATCTGATCAAGCGACTCGCGCGTTCCGTTCATCTTCCAGTTTCCAGCGACGAGCGGGCGAACATCAGGGGTCATAAGCGATCCATTCCTCTTTGCTTGATAGGCGCTCGCTTCAACAGAAAGCGCCACAACATCAGATTACCCGTCCCTCTTAAAACGTACGGTCGAGATTTGGTACAAAAAAGAACGATTTGCGGGGAAAACCTTGCGCAAAATCGCTCTTTTTCGTTCGTTTTAGGTGTCAGACGCTATTTTCCGGCTCAACGCGCGATCAGGAAGTTCAAGACAGAGCGCCAGTCGGTCATCCGCACCGGCGTTCCATGAGTGCCGCTCTTGTACAGCGTGAACCGAACCGGCTGCCCCGCCTTCAGCAGAGAGCGGAACATCGTGGATTGCTGATCTGCCGAATACACCTTGTCTTCGCTGCCATGCGTGAACCAGAGAGGCTTTTTGGCCTTCGCAAACGCGCTTTTGGGAAAATCGGGATCGACCGCGCCGCCAAGGATAGCCATGCCCTTCAGATCGGATACCGCCTGGCTTTCGCGGCTGATGCCATAGCAGATGAAGCTGCCCATGGAGGCGCAGGCGAGGATGACGGGACGCCCGCCGGATTTTGCTTTGGCATCTGAAATCAGCGCCGCGACATCGGCCACGCCCTTCTCATCGAAGCTTTTCACGCTCGGCGCATAATAGGTGCCGCCATTGGCAACGGCCAGGTTCTTCAGCCGGTTGAAGTTGCCACCGAAGGTATAGTCGTTCATGCCCAGCCTGCGGTCACCGCCGCGTCCGTGGATGAAGATGACGGTGAAGGCCTGACCGGAAGCGGCCCCCACGCGACCGACATCCAGCGCCCTGCCCCCGACCGAGATCGTTTCCAGCGCCTGAAATTTCTTGGGCGCGAGATCGACATATTGTCGCTTCACACGGCGCTCCGGCGTTTCGTCACGCCCGTTGATGTCGCGCATTTCCTGATAATCTATGATTTCAGATGCACCATTATCGCCGGTGGACAGCACCGTCTGGCTGGAAAACAGCTCGTCCTTGAAGGGTTTCAGCGGCCCGTTGGCGCTTTGGGCCGAGGCTGGCACGATCGCAACAGACAGGCAAAAAAGAGTACAAAAGGTGAAGATAGCTGTGGACATGCCTTGAGGAACCCATTCAATTCGGCCACAACACTTGCCATCCGGGCGAGCGCGGCGCAATCCTTGGGACGACGCGAAAACCGATCATCCGTGCTTGAGTAGCAAATATGCGTTGCCACCAGTGGCAAATCATAAACCTGCTCGCATGGCCAAATTCTGATTGAACTGGGCACAATGGACGATAGCAACGATCTCTTTTCAAGCCAACCCGCACCCAAGCCACAGGAGCCGGAGCTTGCTGTGACCAAACCTGTGCCCGTGGTGAAAGCTGCTGCCAGCGCGCCGAAGCTTGCGGCGGTAACAACCTCGTCCGAGCAGGAATACGGCGCATCGTCCATCCGCGTGCTGGAGGGGCTGGAGCCCGTGCGCATGCGCCCCGGCATGTATATCGGCGGCACGGATGAAAAGGCTCTGCACCATCTGTTTGCCGAAGTCATCGACAACTCCATGGACGAGGCCGTCGCGGGCCACGCCAATTTCATCGAAGTTCACTTGGACGCGGAAGGTTTTCTGACCGTCAGCGATAATGGTCGCGGTATTCCCGTGGAAAACCATCCGCAGGTACCGGGAAAATCCACGCTCGAAGTCATCATGACCAAGCTGCATGCGGGCGGTAAGTTCGATGGCAAGGCCTATGAAACGTCTGGCGGTCTGCACGGCGTCGGCGTGTCGGTGGTCAATGCGCTTTCGGACCTGCTGGAAGTGGAAGTCGCACGCAATCGCAAGCTCTACCGCCAGCGCTTTTCACGCGGCGTGCCCATGGGCGGGCTTGAGGAGCTGGGCGATGTGCACAATCGTCGCGGCACCCGCGTGCGTTTCCATCCCGATCCGCAAATCTTCGGCGACCACGCAAAATTCGAACCGGCCCGCATTTTCCGCATGGCACGCTCGAAAGCCTATCTCTTCGGCGGCGTCGAGATTCGCTGGAGCTGCGATCCCGGCATGGTGGCACCGGATGGTGACATTCCTGAAAAAGCTGTCTTCCACTTTCCCGGCGGCCTGAAGGATTATCTGGCGGCAACGCTTGGCAAGGAATTCACCGTTACGCGCGAAATCTTCTCCGGCAAGACGGAAAAGACCGGCGGTCACGGCGCCATGGAATGGGCTGTGACGTGGTATGGCGGCGATGCGCAGCTGCATTCCTATTGCAACACCATTCCGACGCCGGAAGGCGGTACACACGAGGCCGGGCTTCGCATCGCGCTGACCAAGGGGCTGAAGAACTATGCCGAGTTGACGCAGAACAAGCGCGCCCGCGAAATCACAACCGATGACGTGATGATTTCGGCTGTCGGCATGCTGTCCGTCTTCATTCGCGAGCCAGAGTTCGTCGGCCAGACGAAGGACAAGCTGGCGACTGTCGAGGCCCAGCGCATCGTTGAAAACGCGCTGCGTGATCCGTTCGACCACTACCTCGCAGGTAACCCCAACGAAGCGGCAAAGTTGCTGGACTGGGTTATCGAGCGTTGCGAAGAACGCCTTCGTCGCCGCAAGGAAAAGGAAGTCAACCGCAAGACCGCCGTGCGCAAGCTGCGGCTTCCCGGCAAGCTGGCGGATTGCTCGCAGAACACGGCTGAGGGTGCAGAGCTGTTCATCGTCGAAGGTGATTCGGCTGGCGGTTCGGCCAAGCAGGCGCGCAACCGTGCCAATCAGGCCATCCTGCCTCTGCGCGGCAAGATCCTCAACGTCGGCAGCGCCAGCCGCGAAAAGCTCTCTGCCAACCAGCAGATCGCCGATCTCATTCAGGCGCTGGGTTGTGGCACACGCACCAAGTATCGCGATGAGGATTTGCGCTATGAGCGCATCGTCATCATGACTGATGCCGATGTCGATGGCGCGCATATCGCCTCGCTGCTGATCACCTTCTTCTATCAGGAAATGCCGGAACTCATCCGCGGCAGCCACCTCTATCTGGCCGTGCCACCGCTCTATGTCATCCGTCAGGGTGCGAAAACGGTCTACGCCCGCGACGACGCGCACCGTGCCGAACTGATGGAAACCGTTTTCAAAGGCAAGAAGGTCGAAATTGGACGCTTCAAAGGCCTTGGCGAAATGATGCCCGCGCAGTTGAAAGAAACGACCATGGACCCCTCCAAGCGCACCTTGCTGCGCGTGGAAATCGATGACGTGGATTTCGAGGGCACCCGCGAAGCCGTTGATAACCTGATGGGCACGAAACCTGAGGCGCGCTTCCGGTTCATTCAGGATCGCTCGGCGTTTGCGGAGAATCTGGATATTTGAAGCCAAAGACGATTCTTATGATCGGCGTTAGTCTTCTGCTCCGCGACTTCGTCTCGCCCTCATTCCTGTGCTTGTCACAGGAATCCAGTCAGCCCAAGTCCTTGGGCTGAGATGAGTCTTTTCGCCGCGCAGACGCGCGACGACTGGATTCCTGTGACAAGCACAGGAATGAGGAGAACTTTTAGGTCGCGGCGCAAATTTTGCGTCACCGATGGCACAAGGCCACATTGCTCGAGGTTTTCCGCAATGATAGTGTCTGCAAGTTAAATCCACCATTGGTAGTGCTACCGTTATGTCAAACAAAACAGTCATTGATGCTGACAACCCGGAATGGACGGACGAGGATTTTGGGCGTGCAAAACCCGCCTCACATTTGCCAGCCGATGTTGCTGCCTTTTTCCCAAAAACCCGTGGCCCGCAAAAGACGCCAACGAAAATTGCTCTTTCCATTCGCCTGAGCCCGGAGGTCGTGGAACACTACAAGGCAACAGGGCCCGGCTGGCAGGCGCGCATTGACGAAGTGCTGAAGAAAGCCGCCGGTCTCTGATCCGACTCAAGCTGCCATCCCAAATATCGGTCGGCACATAGCCGATATGCGCAACCGCGTTCGATTTTTTGCCGTTCATGGCTGGAAATCATTTGCCACCATGTTATCTAAGAACAAACGAAGCAGCGGCCTTGAACCGCGTGTGAAAGGAAATGGCCATGAGCGGCATTCACGACATGATCGACGGCGAAGTGAAGGGTAACGATATCGTTCTCTTCCTCAAGGGCACACCGCAGTTTCCGCAGTGTGGTTTTTCCGGGCAGGTCGTACAGATTCTCGACTACCTGGGTGTGGAATATAAGGGCATCAACGTTCTTGCGGATGCCGATCTGCGCCAGGGTATCAAGGATTACTCCAACTGGCCGACCATTCCTCAGCTCTACATCAAGGGCGAGTTTCTCGGCGGCTGCGACATCGTAAGAGAGATGTTCCAGTCAGGCGAGCTTCAGGAACAACTTCAGGAACAGGGTATCAGCGTCCGCGCGGCGTGATTCCGGCCGGGATGCCCCGGCCCCCCTACTTTTAAAAACTTGTCTAGGCGTTGCCCCAAGCAACGCCTTTGCCGTTCTTTTGGGACAAATTCTGTGACACATCCTTCACAATCGGAATCGACGCGCGCCGTCGCCATGGGGCGGACGGAATTCATCGCGCTGGCAGCGGCGCTGATGGCGCTGAATGCACTGGCTATCGACATCATGTTGCCGGGCCTGCAGGAAATCGGCGCTTCGCTGGGTGTCGATAATGAAAACCATCGCCAATATGTCATCTCGGCCTATCTGATCGGCTTTGGCATTTCGCAACTCTTCTACGGCCCGATTGCAGACCGCTTCGGACGCCGCAAACCCATGCTGTTCGGTCTGGGCATCTACATCATCTCGTCCATCGCCGTCATCTTCGTGCCGTCGTTCGCGGGACTTCTCGTTTTGCGCTTCATTCAGGGCATCGGCTCCGCGGCCACGCGCGTCATCACCATCTCCATCGTCCGCGACATCTACGGCGGCAGGCAGATGGCGGAAGTCATGTCACTGATCATGATGGTGTTCATGGTCGTTCCTGTCATCGCGCCCGGTACGGGACAGATCGTGCTGTTCTTCGGTGACTGGCACCTGATTTTCGGCTTCATGGCCGGTATCGCTGCTATCGTCACTGTCTGGATGTATCTGCGTCTGCCGGAGACGCTGCATGCTGACGACGTGCGGCCCCTCACCGTTTCGTCGGTGCTGGCGGGCTTCAAGATCGTTCTGACCAACCGGGTAGCGCTTTGCTACACGATTGCAAGCACGATCATCTTCGGCGCGCTGTTCGGTTTCATCAATTCGGCAGAACAGGTCTACAAGGGCATCTACGGGCTGGGCCCCTGGTTTGCGGCGGCCTTTGCGGGCGTGGCGCTGTTCATGGCGCTGTCGTCGTTCCTCAACTCCCGTCTCGTTGGGCGCTTCGGCATGAGAAAGCTGTCGCATGGCTCGCTGATCGGATTTATCTGCATCACCTTCGTCTGGCTTGTGCTGCAAATTGTCGGCCCGCAACCCATGCCGTTCTTCCTGTTCATTCTGATGTTTGCGCTGGCGATGTTCCAGTTTGGCCTTATCGGTTCGAACTTCAACTCTCTGGCCATGGAGCCGCTCGGCCACGTGGCGGGCACGGCGTCATCGGTCATCGGCTTCATGAGCACGATTGGCGGCTCGCTGATCGGCGCGGCGATTGGTCAGGCTTTCAACGGCACGGCGCTGCCCATGGTCGCAGGCTTCTTCGTGGTCTCTGTTCTGGGCCTCGTCTTCGTGCTGATCGGTGAAAAGGGCGTGCTGTTTCAGCCGCAGAACAAGCCCACTCACTGATTTCAAACTATCGAAAACACAAAAGGCGCGGATGGTGACATCCGCGCCTTTTGTGTTTGATAAGGTAAGAATTCAGACCGTGAAGATCTTTTCGCGCAGCAGGGTCCACGTTTCCTTGTCGGGCGCAAGCAGCAGGCCACCGCTGACATGGCTCGGCAAATAGGGCGAGCCATCGAAGCGCGCCGCGTAAGCACCGGCTTCCTGCGAGATCAGCGTGCCTGCAAGGTGGTCCCACGGCATCAGCTTGTTGTACATGAGGAAGTGCATGTGCCCGCCCGCGAAGATACGGTATTCGTGCGCGGCGCAGCGGTAGCTGGTGAACAGGCGCACATCGGCCAGATTGCTCAACAGAGTGCGGCGAACCTCGCCGTCGAAATAGCCTGTGTTGGCGATGCCGATCATCTGCGAAAGCTCGGGGGCCGGCACAACGTTCATCTGCGACTGCGAGCCGTCAGCGCTGCACATCCATGCGCCGGAACCTTTTTCGGCGATGGTCCAGTCATTGCCGAGCGGATCGTAGATGATGCCCGCAACCGTCTCGCCCTTCGAGATGACGCTGAGCATCACGCCGAACAGCGGCAGTCCGGCTGCGAAGTTGAAGGTGCCGTCGATGGGGTCCACCACCACCGCCAGATCGGCGTCGCCAAGCTTGGTCAGCAGTTCGGGATCACTGGCAACCGCCTCTTCGCCGATGAACAGGGCATCCGGCATGAATTCGGCAACGCGGGCCCGGATCAGGCGCTCTGCCGCCTCATCCGCTTCCGTCACGAGGTCGATGGCTTCCGTCTTTACCCGCACATCGTCTTCGCCCAGATTGCGAAACCTTGGCATGATTTCCAAAGCGGCGGCTTCCTGCAGCGCGTTGGCGAGAGATGCGATATCGAGTTCAACGGTCATATCAATTCCTTTTTGCGTGTCTAATCAAAGGCCGACGATTTCTCGGCGAAGCATTTTCCAGCTTTCCTTGTCCGGTGCGGACAGAATACCGCCGGTCAGGTCACCGGGGCGGTAGGGTGTGCCGTCGAATTTTGCGGTGTGGCCGCCCGCTTCCTGATGCGCCAGCACGCCAGCCAGATGGTCCCACGGCATCAGCTTTTCATGGCCAATGAAATGCAGCTTGCCGGTGGTGACGAGCCAGTATTCATGGGCCGAACAGTTCAGCGAAAGGGCCATCTTCGCCTTCGTCATGTTGGCCGCGATGACGGGACGGCGCTCTTCGAAACTGTGGCCCCAGGAGAAGATGCCGACCATTTCGGACAGCGTAACACTCTGCGCGACCCGCAACTTGGCCTCGCTGCCGTTCCTGCGCTTCAGCGTTGCCCCTGCCCCTTTGACGGCAATGATCGTGTCACCCATGACAGGGTCGTGGATGATACCCGCGACCGTCTCGCCTTTGACAGTCACGGCAAGCAGCGTTCCGAAGGCGGGAAAGCCCGAGGCGTAGTTGAACGTGCCATCGATGGGATCGATCACGAAGGCGAGGTCCGCACTGGTCAGCGCCGGAATGACGGAGTGGTCAGCGTCATAGGCCTCTTCACCGACGATATGGGCCTTGGGAAAACGTGCGAGCAAGGCAGCCGTAATGCGCTTTTCCGCCAGAACATCCGCCTCGGTGACGAGGTCGACAACCGAGGTCTTCTGGGAAATGTCGGAGGCGCTGAGATTGCGAAAGCGGGGCATGATCTCGTTGACGCCAGCATCTGCAACGGTCGAAATCAGGAAGTCTAGATCGGTATCTGAAAGTGTCATGAAGGTTCTTCTAAAAGATGGGAGAGAAAGCCTCCACGCTCTAAGCTCCTAGCATGACGGATCGGTGACAGTCAGGCCTGCGAAATCGAAGAGCTTGGTATCAAGAAGATGGGACGGGTTGACGTGCGCCATGGCGCGCAACATCACATCCTTGCGGCCCGGCATTTTGCGCTCCATGTCCGCCAGCATGTCTTTCATGGCGTTGCGCTGTAGGCCGTCCTGCGACCCGCAGAGATCGCAGGGAATGATCGGGAAATCCATCGCGGTCGCGAACTTCGACATGTCCTCTTCGGCGCAATAGGCCAAGGGACGCAGCACCATAAGGTCGCCTTCGTCATTCATCAGCTTGGCTGGCATCGCGGCAAGGCGTCCGCCGTGGAAGAGGTTCATGAAGAAGGTTTCCAGAATGTCCTCGCGGTGATGACCCAATACCAGCGCATCGCAACCTTCTTCACGGGCAATGCGGTAGAGATTGCCACGGCGCAACCGCGAACAGAGCGAGCAATAGGTACCGCCAGCGGGCACCTTTTCCTTCACGATCGAATAGGTGTCGCGATATTCGATGCGGTGCGGCATGCCGATCCGGGTCAGATATTCCGGTAGAATATGCTTGGGGAAATTCGGCTGGCCCTGATCGAGATTGCAGGCGATCAGGTCAACCGGCAGCAGGCCGCGCCATTTCAGGTCCATCAGCAAGGCCAGCAGGCCGTAGCTATCCTTGCCGCCGGACAGCCCGACGAGCCAGCGTTTCTGGCCGTTCAGCATGCCGAAATCATCGAAGGCCTGACGCACATTGCGCAATAGCCGCTTGCGCAGCTTGTTGAACGAGACGGAACCGGGCGCATTGGCAAACGGGGGATGCGCGCCACCCTGCCCTTCGGGCTCCACGCCTTCGGGCATGTCATCGATATCTGCGGAAATGGTCATGGCAATCTCGTTTGTTCCCGACGCCACAGCGTCCGGTATCAGGGAATGCCCGCATATGCCGTCAAGATCAAGCCCCGAATACGGACCAGCCCATTTCATTGGCCAGCATTTCCAGCGCATCGGAGCCAAGCGCAGAGTTGCCGACCTCGTTCAAACCGGGAGACCAGACAGCGATGGATGCCTTGCCCGGTGCCACCACCAGAATGCCGCCGCCCACGCCGCTCTTGCCCGGCAGACCGACGTGATAGGCGAAATCGCCAGAGCCGTCATAGTGTCCGCAGGTCAACATCAGCGCGTTGATACGGCGCGCGCGTTTCTCCGAAACCACGGAATGGCCGGTAATCGGATTACGGCCACGGTTTGCCAGAAACAGCCCTGCCCGCGCCAGTTGCACGCAGTTCATGGAAATGGCGCACTGGTGAAAATAGACGCCCAGAGTATGATCGACGGGGTGGTGCAGATTGCCGAAGCTGCTCATGAAATTGGCCAGCGCGAAATTTCTGTAGCCACTCGTTTGTTCGGACTTCGCCACGGAATTGTCTATGGAAATCGTATCGTCATCGGCGAGATAGCGGATGAAACGCAGCAGTTCACCGATCGCCTCTCGCGGCTGGTGACCAGCCAGCACCATGTCGGTGATGACGATCGCACCGGCGTTGACGAAGGGATTGCGCGGAATACCCGCTTCGCGCTCCAACTGCACGATGGAATTGAAGGCCGAACCGGAGGGTTCACGGCCCACTCGCCTCCAGACGCTCTCGCCGGTCTTGCCAAGCGCCAGCGTGAGCATGAAGACCTTGGAAATACTCTGGATGGAAAACGGCGTCCGCGCATCGCCAGCTACGAAGGTGTCGCCTTCAACGGTGGTAACGGCAATGCCGAATTGTTTCGGATCGACCTTGGCAAGCTGCGGAATGTAATCAGCAACCTTGCCCTCACCCAGACGCGGCTGCATTTTTTCGCAGATGGAATCGATGACCGCCTGAATGTCCTGCATGCTCTGCCCACTTAAAGAAAAAGCGCCATGACGACGATGGCGCACTCACCTCAACTTTATCCTCGGGCTTTTCCCGAGGATTAACCCACCCCTACATCCAACGTGGTCAGATCCTCGGGACAAGCCCGAGGATGACGAAGGAGAGATTTGCGGCCTTGTCGCGAGCATTCGCGACGAACAAACCAAACGCCACTAGATCGAAGAAGCCCGCGCCTTCGTCGTCGTATCGAAGGCCTTCATGACGTAGCTGTCACGATCATAGACGTCGTCGAAATACTGAACCTTTCCGTCCTTGTCAGGCCATGCCGTGAAGTAGGCCACGTAGACAGGGATTTTCGTCGGCACAGTCACCGCACGGTTCTGGCCAGCGGCAATCTGCTTGTTGACGTTATCGAGCGTCGTACCGAGCACTGCTGCTGCCATGCGGCGTGGGTCTACCAGACGAATACAGCCATGGCTCAGCGCGCGCATATCGCGGCTGAAGAAGCTCTTGGATGGCGTATCGTGCATGTAGATGGCATGCGCGTTCGGAAACAGGATTTTCAGGTCGCCCAGCGCATTGTCGCTGCTTGGCGGCTGGCGCACGGACACGGCGTTGGTGGAGCCATACCAGTTGACGCTGGAAGACGACACGGCGCGTCCGTTGACGGAAACTTCGTAGCCCAGGCGATCCAGATAGGACGGATCGTTGCGCAGCTTCGGCAGCATCTCGTTGATGATGATCGACTGCGGCACGCCCCAGTATGGGTTGAATTCCACGGTCTGAATTTCATCCTGGAAGAAATAGGTCTGGTTCGTCTTGGAACCGATAACCACCTTCATGCCGAAATCTTCGACGCCTTCATTGTGGTAGTAGGCCATGAAAGCTGGCTGGTTGATGAAGACGAAGCGATCGCCCAGATCAGCTGGCAACCAGCGAACCTGCTCCATCGCAACTTCCAACTTGGCAATCTTGGCTTCGTTGCTGTCGCCGGTCATGGCGCGCACGGTTGCACGACCGATCACGCCATCAGCCTTGAGGCCGTTCTCGCTCTGGAATGCCTTGACGAGGTCAACGAGGTCGGGCGTGTATTCCGGTGTCTGCTGATAGCCTGCCAGCGTCGTCGCATGGCCGGTCTTCAACGAGGGGGACGAGCGATGCTCGATAGCCTTGACAACGGTTGCCATGTCAGGGTTGTTTTCACCGGGCTTCAGAACGAGGTCTGCGGGCACGACGATCTTGCGGGAGCCGTCCTTGTCCGTGTCGCGCAGCTTTGCAAGCTCCGCTTTCAGGCTCTGATATTCAGGGTTTGAAGGCTCGCGGCTGCGCAGATAGGCAGCAACGTCAGGGCTGAGGCCAGCAAGCTTCAGCACCGGTGCGAGATTGACCGTCTTGCGCTTGAAATCGTGATAACCCGACAGCTTGTTAGGATCGACGCGACCGCGCGTCGTGTCCTGCACGTAAGCCAGAACCTTGGCCGAAAGCGCCAGTTCGAACTGCATCATGGCAGGCGAAACGGTCTGCTCTTCGGCCAGGGCGACGTTTTGCACCGGCGCCTGCGGTTCGCTGGTGATGCTCGCCGTCACGTCCTGCGATGGCGCAGAGATGCTGTAATCGGCTGGGTTCAGACCACTGTCACCAACGGTTTCGAAGAAGGCGAGAACGGCGCTGGCGCGTGGGCTCAGATCACCATTTTCCACCCACAAAGGCTTGCCGCCTTCATTGTAATAGCCTTCCAGCGCCTTGGCGATTTCAGGCGTTGCAGAGAGCTTCACGCCTGCCAGTCCTGCGGCAAACTTGGACGTATCGACAGCGCGGGTGCCATCGGCCTTGTAGGTGTAATAGCGAGGGCCGGAGACGCGCGGCAGCGGCTCTGGATCGACATCACGGGTAGCTGGCATGGTGCGCTGCTGCGCCACACCGGGCAGACCTCGGTCCTGACGTTCACGCTCGACCTTGCCCGGTCCGCCGCGCAGAAGGTCCATAAGCGTAACGGCTCCCGCCGTGCCCGGCATACCTGCCGAAACAGAAAGACCGAGAGCCAGGATCAGCGCCGTCGATGTTTTTCCCGATGTGATCTTCAATTTAGTCCTCGCCGCGTCCGCGCCATCAATCATTGGGGCGCATGTAAAGAGTATGTGTCTGTCTAGCTGATTGGCCTTGTTTTGAAAAGAAACGCACGAACGCCAATCCAGTGCCAGACACGAGGTCCCATCACGATAAAATACCGCTTTGGCATGGGTGCCACGTTTGGCGAGAATAGTTAAATTTCTCTTTAATTTCTTGGCATTGCGCAAACAAGTTTTCGACAGTGTCTTTTAACATCTGTCAAAATATTGCGGTTGCGAAGCACGTGGCCCAAAAGCCACGCCCGCCGACTTTCGAACCCTGCGGCAGAACGTGCAAAACAGTTGCGAAATATGACGCTACACCGCACGACAGGCTTTCCATGATTGCGCTATCGCTTTATATGTCTGCCCGCGCAGGCCCGGCGGAAAAGCCGTCCTGCCCATGGACCGCACAGGAGAGGCAGGACTGATGACATCCACACGCACCGAAACCGATACATTTGGCCCAATCGACGTTGCAAGCGACCGTTACTGGGGCGCACAGGCACAGCGTTCGCTCGGAAACTTCAAGATCGGCTGGGAAAAACAACCCGCTTCGGTCGTTCGTGCGCTGGGCATCGTCAAGCAGGCAGCAGCACGCACCAACATGGCACTGGCCGGGCTCGATTCCCAGATCGGCGACACCATCATCAAGGCCGCGCAGGAAGTGATCGATGGCAAACTGGATGAGCACTTCCCGCTCGTCGTTTGGCAAACCGGTTCCGGCACCCAGTCCAACATGAATGCCAACGAAGTCATCTCCAACCGCGCGATTGAAATGCTCGGTGGTGAAATGGGCTCCAAGAAGCCGGTTCACCCGAACGACCACGTCAATATGAGCCAGTCGTCCAACGACACCTACCCAACGGCCATGCACATTGCCTGCGCAGAGCAGATCGTTCACCACCTGCTGCCAGCCCTCAAGCACCTGCATGCAGCACTCGATGCCAAGGCCAAGGGCTTTGCCCACATCATCAAGATCGGCCGCACCCACACGCAGGATGCAACGCCGCTGACGCTGGGTCAGGAATTCTCCGGTTATGCCGCACAGGTCGCCTCGGCCATCAAGCGCATCGAACTGACCCTTCCCGGCCTTTGCGAGCTGGCGCAGGGCGGCACCGCAGTCGGTACCGGTCTCAATGCACCCATCGGCTTTGCGGAACAGGTCGCCGACGAGATCACCAAGATCACCGGTCTGCCCTTCGTGACGGCGCCGAACAAGTTCGAAGCGCTCGCCGCCCATGACTCCATGGTCTTTGCCCACGGCGCCATCAACGCCGCAGCCGCTGGCCTCTTCAAGATCGCCAACGACATCCGCTTCCTCGGCTCCGGCCCACGCGCTGGTCTCGGCGAACTGGCATTGCCGGAAAACGAACCCGGCTCGTCCATCATGCCGGGCAAGGTAAACCCGACACAGTCGGAAGCGCTGACGCAGGTCTGCGCGCACATCTTCGGCAATCAGGCAGCGATTACGTTTGCGGGCTCTCAGGGCCACTTCGAGCTCAACGTCTACAACCCGATGATGGCGTACAACTTCCTTCAGTCCGTACAGCTTCTGGGCGATGCTGCCGTGTCCTTCACCGACAATTGCGTTGTCGGCATCGAAGCCCGTGAAGACAACATCCGCAAGGGTGTGGAAAACTCGCTGATGCTGGTCACCGCCCTCAACAGCAAGCTGGGCTACGACGCCTGCGCGAAGATTGCCAAGACCGCCCACAAGAACGGCACGACGCTGCGCGAAGAGGCCGTCGGTGGCGGCTATCTGACCAACGAGGAATTCGACCAGTATGTTCGCCCCGAGAACATGATCGGCCCCAAGTAATCTAAAAACATCGAGGGCGGTCCAGACGGGCCGCCCTCTCTCTTTTACGCGACTGGAAATCGTTTTTCCGATTTTAAATTTTACAATCCTATAAGAAATTACCACTATAATTTGACCCACAAAATGCTATGGGAAATGACCATTTCTGTTTTAGGCGATTCTAATTATAAAAAATAACGTCTGGAATAGATTGGGTTTTCTGGGACATCTGCTTGCGCGTTCTCATATCGATGCTGCCATCCATGATTTCCGAAATAAGTTTAGACGTACCATAGTGTAAAGATACGAACGTCATTTCCGGGAGTGACTTAATGACGACGCCCTCAGCGCCCAAGGGACCAGATATCGCCGCGCAGATTCTGTTTGCCATGCGAAACATGGGCGTGGTTCCGATTCCGCGAAACTATAACCTGTTCTACGAAGCCTATATCGGCTCCAACCCGGCCTTGACGCGGGAGCTTGCGGCGCTGGGCAGCAGAGCCACGCAGGAAGAGCTGGACGAACTGGGCTCCCGCTACTTCGATCACACGCATGGCCAACTTCTGGAGGCCGCGCGCGATAAGCTGAATTCCGAATTGAGCGGCTTGCTGATCGTTCTTCAGCACGAACAGACATGCCTGGAAAACTACAATCGCATTCTGGACGAGACCCGCGCGGGGATTGCGGATAAAAACCATTCCAGCGCGCATCTTCTGCGCACGGCCATTTCCATGCTGGCGGAAGCGACCGGTAACAAGATGGCCGAAAACGAGACGACATCGAAAAACGTCGATCGTCACGCCGAGGAGATGCAGCAGGTTCGTCTTGAGTTGGACGAATACAAGCGCATCGCCAACACGGATTCGCTGACGCGCCTTTCCAACCGCCGCGCCTTCGACGACAAGCTGGCCTCCATGTACGACAACACCATGGCGCTTCAGTTTTCATCGCTGGTGCTGCTGGATGTCGATAATTTCAAGCGCGTCAACGATACGTTCGGCCATCCGGTCGGCGACAAGATTCTTGCGAGCGTCGCATCGGTTATCCGCGCCAATGTGCGCAAAGACGGATTTGTAGCGCGCAGCGGCGGCGAAGAATTCGCCATCATTCTCGAAGGCAGCAGCCAGGACGAAGTACAGGTGCTGTGCGAGCGCATTCGCATGTCATTGGAAAAGACGCCGTTTCGCCATTCCAAGTCCGGTATCGACTACGGCCAGGTCACGATTTCCATCGGCTACGCCATGGCATCTCAGGCGCAGAACCCCGGCGAGCTTTACGCCCGCGCCGACATCGCGCTCTACCACGCCAAGGAAAACGGTCGTAACCGCACGGTGTTTTTCGAAGACGGCATGCAGAAGAATTATTCGGGCAAGAGTTGGCTCATCTACAAGCATTGAGCCGGTTTCACCCGGCTCACACTCTTCTTCACCACATGGTTTTCGCGAAGCGCTCCGGCAGCGCACGGTCGTAAGCATCGCGGACGAAATCGGCTTTCGCGCCTTTCAGCAGCGAACCCGCCGTCGGCAGCGATGCCGGATCGACGAAGTTTTCGACGTTCCACAGTTCGGAGCGGATGATGGCGCGGGCGCACTGGAAATAGACCTCATCGATGGTCACGACGGTCACCGTGCGTGGGTTCTTGCCGTCCATCTCAAAGCTCGCCAGAAGGGCTGGATCGGCTGACACCACAGCTTTGCCGTTGATGCGCATCGTCGTGGTCGAGCCCGGCACCAGAAACATCAGCGCCACACGCGGATCACGCACAATGTTGAGCAGCGAGTCGACGCGGTTATTGCCGCGCCAGTCGGGCAGCAGCAGCGTCTTTGCATCCTGAACCCTGACGACACCACCCTTGTCACCGCGCGGTGAGCAGTCCATGCCATCGGGACCGACCGTGGCCAGAGCCAGAAAGGGCGCGGCTTCGATCATCAGGCGGTATTCCGGCGTCAACTCCCTGGTGACCTTGATGATCGACCCCTCCGAAGGCTCACCATAAATCGCTTTCAATTCTTCAACGCAACCAATGATGCTCATTATGATGTTCTCCTGCAAACCGTCATGGATAGATTTTGGCCACGCCCTTAACCGCGCTGTTCCGCCTCCTCGCGGGCTTCGCGTTCCGCGCGTTCGCGTGCGGTGCGAGCAGCAACAAGATCCGCAGGCTGCAAATTGCCGCGCATAAGGGAGCGACCGGCATAGATGCCGCCGACGACTTCGAGGGCAAAGCGTTCCTTATCGACATCGCGGAACTCTTCGACCAGCCGTTCGGCCAGCTCCGTGTCTTCGCCCACTGAAGTCAGCACCTTCTCACTGAAGTCCAGCGCCGATTCGTAGGTTTCGCGGATCTGGTAATCGACACCCGCCTTCAACAGGTCCAGCGCATGTCCGCGGTCGAAGGCGCGGGCCAGGACCGGCACCAGCGGGAATTCGTGTTTGACGATTTCGGCAATGCGCACTGCCGCTTCCTTATCATCAACGCAAATCAGCACGGCACGGGCCGACCCTGCCCCCGCCGCATGCAGAATTTCCGAGCGTGAGCCATCGCCGTAATAGACCTTGAAGCCGAAGCTTGCCGCATCGCGTACGAAGTCGGCGTCCTTGTCGACCAGCGACAGCGTATAGCCGCGCGCCAGAAGCGGCTGGCTGACGATCTGGCCGAAGCGACCGAAACCGATCATCAGAATGCTGCCTTCCACATTCTCGGGCAAATCGAGATCGTCGGTATCCGGCAACTTCGCGGGCATGATGCGGTCATGGGCGATGACCATCAGCGGTGTCAGTATCATGGAGATGATGATGGTCGCCGTCAGCACGGCGTTGGCCTCGGCATCCAGAATACCGACGGCTGCGGCGGCAGAATACAGCACGAACGCGAATTCACCGCCCTGCGCCATCAACACCGCACGCTCGATGCTTTCGCGCTGGCAGGTGCCCAGCACACGCGCGACGCAGTAAATCAACAGCGCCTTGACGAACATGTAGGCCACGACGCTCATCAGCACCAGTTGCCAGTTGGCGGCAATAACCGTGAGGTCGATGGCCATGCCGACGCCGAGGAAGAAGAGGCCGAGCAGAATGCCACGGAAGGGTTCAATATCGGCTTCCAGCTGATGGCGGAAAGACGATTCCGACAGAAGGACACCCGCCAGAAACGCGCCCATCGCCATGGAAAGACCGCTGACCTGCATCAACAGCGCCGACCCGAGCACGACGAGAAGGGCCGCAGCCGTCATCACCTCACGCGCGCCGGATGATGCCAGCAGCCGGAAGAACGGGTTGAGCAGATACCGGCCCGCCACGACAAGCGCGACGATGGCAGCCAGCGCGATGCCGATGGAGGTCATCCGCTCGACAAGCGTCACCGTTTCTCCGCCTGCCCCCAGAAATGCGACCAGCACCAGAAGCGGCACAATGGCCAGATCTTCGAACAGCAGAATGGCGATGATGCGCTGGCCTTTCAGCGTCGACATGCTGCTGCGCTCCTGCAGCATCTGCATGACGATGGCGGTCGATGTCAGAACGAAGCCTGTGCCCGCGACAAATGACGGGATGAGCGAAAATCCCAGCGCAAGGCCGATCAGCGTCAGGCCCGCCATGCAGGTCAGAACCTGAAGCGCACCGAGCCCGAATATGTCCTTGCGCATGGACCACAGCCGCGACGGCTGCATTTCCAGCCCGATGATGAACAGGAACATCACCACGCCGAGTTCGGCGATGTGGATGATGGCCTGCGGGTCGGAAAACGCGCCGAAGCCGAACGGCCCAATGACGAGGCCTGCCGCCAGATAACCGAGAACCGAGCCCAGCCCTATCCGTTTGAACAGCGGTGCCGCGACGACCCCTGCCGCCAGGAGGACGACGACTTGCGCCAGATCATTTGCATTTCCCTCGACGGCCAAGTGTCACCCCTGTCACTGTATGAAATCCCCGGGTTCCTGCTACCGGATTTTCGGCTCTCTGCTCAAGCCTTTTTCCTTAAGTTCCTGCTCATAAGCATTGAACAGTGTGTCTCCGGTCTCGCCAAGCTCGAACAGATACCGCCATGTGAAGATGCCACTGTCGTGACCATCGTCGAAAGCGATTCGCACGGCGTAATTTCCCGTTGCGACGACGGAGCGGATGGTGACGTTCTTCTTGCCCGGAACGGTGACCTTCTGACCCGGTCCATGCCCCTGCACTTCTGCGGAGGGAGACAGAACACGCAGCATTTCGGCAGGCAGTTGAAAGGCTGCGCCATTGTCGAATGTCACGTTCAATTGCGCCCGGTCGGATGAAACCCGCAATTCGCTAGGCCAGGGATCACTCATGTTTCATTTCCATTGCCAGATGATATACCGCACACTTATGACCTTGCCGGTGTAGCGGCAAGCCACTACATGTAGCATGAAATGGCGCATGTCAGCGCAGATCGCAAAGGAAAATGAAGGTTGAACAGCTTTCTCGGCACGCTCCCGGAAGCGAAGTCTCTGATGGAAAGCAAAGCGCCGATGATCGATCCATTCGGTCGCGCCGTGACCTATCTGCGTGTCTCCGTGACCGACCGTTGCGACTTCCGCTGCACCTATTGCATGTCCGAGCATATGACGTTTCTGCCGAAGAAGGATCTTCTGACGCTGGAAGAGCTCAACCGGCTCTGTTCCGCCTTCATCGCCAAGGGTGTGCGCAAGATACGGCTGACCGGCGGTGAGCCGCTGGTGCGCAAGAATATCATGCAGCTGGTTCGTGACCTCGGCCAGCACGTTGGCAACGGCACGCTGGATGAGCTGACGCTGACCACCAACGGGTCGCAGCTTGGAACCCATGCAGCGGAACTGTATGATTGCGGCGTGCGCCGTATCAACGTTTCACTCGACACGCTCGACCCCGAAAAGTTTCGTACGATTACCCGCTGGGGAGACTTCTCCAAGGTCATGGCCGGCATCGATGCGGCGCTGGCCGCAGGCTTGAAAATCAAGCTGAACGCCGTGGCATTGAAGGATTTCAACGAGCATGAAATCCCTGACCTGATGCGCTTCGCCCATGAACGCAGCATGGACCTGACCGTCATCGAGACGATGCCAATGGGTGAGATCGAGGAAGATCGCACCGATCGCTACCTGCCGCTGTCGCAGGTTCGCGCTTCGCTCGAAGAACAGTTCACGCTGAGCGAGATTGGCTACCAGACCGGTGGACCCGCCCGCTACGTCTCGGTGAAGGAAACCGGCGGCAGGCTGGGCTTCATCACGCCGATGACCCATAATTTCTGCGAAAGCTGCAACCGCGTCCGCCTGACCTGCACCGGTACACTCTACATGTGCCTCGGCCAGGACGACGCCGCCGACCTGCGCACGGCCCTGCGTGCATCCGATGACAACGCGCTTTTGTCCCAGGCCATCAACGATGCCATTCTGCGCAAGCCGAAGGGTCATGACTTCATCATCGACCGCACCCACAAGCGTCCAGCCGTCGCCCGCCATATGAGCGTGACCGGCGGCTGATGCCGCTTTATTCGCCATCCAACATATTATTCGATTGAAATCCCAATAGCCGCGTGTCACCCATTCACTGTAAGAGGAGTGGGCGGAGTCGTACGACGTGCATCGACACCGTTTCGTATCTGGGATTTGGAATAATGGCATTGACCGATAATACGCGCGGCGCGTTGCTGATGGCGCTCGCGATGGCTTGTTTTACGGTCAATGACGCCTTCACGAAATCCGTCACCCCTTACATCAATGTCGGCCAGATCCTCTTCGTCCGTGGTCTCCTGACCTGCATCATCGTCTACATCGTCGCCCGCCGTATGGGTGCGCTGCGACCGCTGAAAATGATCTTGCGCCCGATCATTCTCTTGCGTTGTCTGTGCGAGGTATCGGCCTCGATCCTCTACCTCAGCGCTCTTGCCGCCATGGGCTTTGCCAATGTCGCTGCCATCATGCAGTCGCTGCCGCTCGCCGTTACGCTCGGTGCCGCCATTTTCCTGCGCGAGCCTGTCGGCTGGCGTCGCTGGACCGCCATTCTCGTCGGCTTTCTCGGCGTGCTCATCATTTTGAGACCCGGACCTGAAGGTTTCACCACGGCGGCCCTGCTGGTCGTCGCTGCCGTTTTCGTCACCGCCGGACGCGACCTGCTGACACGGCGTATGTACAGCGATATTCCGTCGATGACGGTCACGATGACGACGGCCTTCGTCAACACGCTGGTCGGGGCCGCACTCGTGGTGCCTTTCGGCGGCTGGCAACCGATGGATGGCTTCGTGTGGTCGCATCTCTTCGCATCTGCCGTCCTGGTCGTCATCGGCTATCAGGCCGTTATCCTCTCCATGCGCAGTGGTGAAATCGCCTTCGTTGCACCCTTCCGCTATACCAGCATGATCTGGGCCTTCTCCATCGGCTTCTTCGTCTTCGGAGAAGAGCTGAACTCGTTCATCGTGCTCGGCACGGCCATCATCGTCGCCTCGGGCCTCTATACATTTTACCGGGAAAGCCGTCGTCGCCAGCCGCCGATTGCGAAAACCACCACGAGAATTCAATGAACGCCGTCGTCTTCCTGAACCGGTCCACACCACCGCATATCGCCACGCTGGTTCTCGTTGCTGGCATCGCCGCGCTCAGCATGAACATTTTCCTGCCGTCGCTTGCGGCAATGGCGCTGTATTTCGAGACGGATTATGCCGTCATGCAGTTTGCCGTCTCCGGTTATCTGGCAACAACGGCCCTGCTGCAACTCGTCATCGGCCCGCTGTCGGACCTGTTCGGGCGTCGCCCGGTGCTGCTGGCGGGAATTGCGATTATGGTGGTCGCCACCATCATCTGCGCGCTGGCCCCCAATATCACCGTCTTCATGATCGGGCGCATGATGCAGGCGGTCATCGCCTCTGGATTCGTGCTGGCCCGCGCCATTGTCCGTGACATGGTGCCCGCCAATCAGGCCGCCTCGATGATCGGTTATGTCACCATGGGCATGTCCGCCGTCCCAATGGTCGGCCCGACGATTGGTGGCTTTCTCAACGATATCTCCTCATGGCATGCCAGCTTTGCGCTGCTCGCCTGCTGTGGCATCGCCGCCTTTGCACTTGCCTTTTTCGATCTCGGCGAGACGAACCACCAGAAGTCGGCGAGCTTTTCCGCGCAATTCCAAGCATGGCCGCGATTGCTGCGCTCCAGACGTTTCTGGGGCTATGCGCTGACCTCGACATTTTCGTCGGGCCTGTTCTTCTCGTTTCTGGGCGGCGCGCCTTTCGTGGGCAATATTCTGTACGGCCTGACACCGGCCATGCTGGGTGTGCAATTCTTCTTCATGGCCAGCGGCTACATGCTCGGCAATTTCATCTCGGGACGTTATGCCAGCCGGGTTGGCATCACCAGAATGATGCTGGCTGGCAATGCCATCGCCACGACAGGCATTCTCGCAGCGCTTGCCCTGCCCTATTTCGATTTCGACACGCACTATGAATTCTTCCTCCCGCTGGCGCTGATCGGAATTGGCAATGGCGTGACCTTGCCCAGCGCCAATGCGGGCATGGTCAATGTCCAGCCGCATCTTGCAGGTTCAGCCTCTGGCCTCGGGGGCGCGCTGACCATTGGCGGCGGTGCAGGGCTGGCCGTTCTGGCATCCTCTCTATTATCGAAGGAATCCGGCACGGCGCCGCTGTTGCTGGTCATGCTGGCGAATGCGCTGCTGGCACTGGCCGCAAGTGCCTATACCGGTGTGCAGGAACGCCGTCACAGCCGAGGCGCAGTCTGATGGCCCATGACAACGTACCCGGCCTCATTCTCGCGGGTGGCCTTTCCAGACGCATGGGCACCAACAAGGCGTTGAGCCCGCTCGGCGGCAAGCCCCTGCTGGCCCATGTCATCGACCATGTCGCGCCACAGGTTTCCAGTCTCGTGCTCAATGCATCGCAAAGCTGGGCGGAGGCGTTCGATCTACCGCTTGTGCCAGATACTAGGGAAGGACACGCCGGGCCGCTGGCAGGCATTCTCGCGGGCATGCGGCACTTCGCCAGCACAGCGCCCGATGTCACGCATTTCCTGACGGTCCCCGCCGACAGCCCTTTCTTCCCCGCCGATCTCGCGCAACGACTGGCCGCATATGTGACGGGCGAAAGTGCCATCGTCATCGCCGCGTCGTCCGGCCACGTGCACCCGGTCTTCGGGCTATGGCCCATTACAATTGCGGATGATCTGGAGCAATGGCTGGCGGATGACAACAACCGCCGTATCAGAAGCTTCCTCGCCCAGCATCAGACGCTTGGTGTCACCTTCCCGCCTGTGGAAAGCGCGACATCCTCCATCGATCCTTTCTATAATATCAACACGCCGGATGAGCTTGCCACGGCGGAGGCATTTCTGAAGAGCATTGATACATGACCCAAAAAGTATTCGGGATATCCGGCTGGAAGAACTCCGGCAAAACAGGCCTCGCCGTCCGCATCGTGACCGAGCTCACGGCGCGTGGATACCGTGTTTCCACCATCAAGCATGCGCATCACGACTTCGATATCGACAAGGTCGGTGCCGATAGCTGGCGTCACAGACAGGCAGGCGCGCATGAGGTGACCATCGTTTCCGGCACCCGTTTTGCCATCATGCACGAGCTGCGCGGTGGGCCGGAGCCATCCTTCGAAGAGATACTGGCGCGCATCGCTCCGTGCGATCTAGTGCTGATCGAGGGCTATAAATACGAGCCGGTGCCCAAGATCGAGGCCCGCAGGCTCGATGCGGCCAAGACTGAGCCGCTTGCGCCGCATGATCCGCACATCGTTGCCATCGCTGCCGATCACACTGTCACCGACACCACGCTGCCGGTGTTCGATCTTGATGATACGGCGAGCGTCGCCGACTTCATCGAACGAACGGTTGGCCTAAGCAGACCCTGAAACGAGAAAAAGCCGGGCGTTGACCCGGCTTTTCCATCCTTGAAACGCAATACCTATTCAAGGAAAGAGGATGGGTTCACCGGAGTAGCGTCCTTGCGGACTTCGAAGTGAACCTGTGGACGCTTGGCGCTGCCCGTCATGCCGGAAGACGCGATCGTCTGTCCACGCTGCACCTTCTGGCCGCGCTGCACGTCTAGGCTTGCGGCGTTGCCGTAAACCGTGACCCGACCATCGTCGTGACGGATGAGAACCGTGTTGCCAAGCTGTTTCAGACCGTTGCCCGAATAGATGACGACGCCGTTTTCGGCTGCCTTGATCGGCGTACCCTCGGGAACCGAGATGTTGATACCGTCATTGCGGCTGCCTTCAACGTTTTCACCGAAGCCCGATGTCACGGCACCACGAACCGGCCAGCGATACTTGCCGATACCTGTCGATTCAGGCGCGAGCGACGCCATGTCGGACTTCTTCTCGACATCGCTGACGCTCGCTTCCGCAGCCGGTGCCTTCGGCATTTCCGCCTTGGCGACTGCTGGTGCCTCCGCAGGCTTTGCCGCCGTCGGCTGGGCCGCTGGCTGGTGCTGAACGGATGCCGTCTTGATGCCATCCGTTCCGGCACCCGGAATTTTAAGGGTTTGACCGATGCGGATGCCGCCATCGGAAATGCCGTTGGCTGCCTTCAACTCTGCAACGGAGACGCCGTTTGCACGGGCAATCTTTGCAAGGCTGTCGCCGGTCTGCACCTTGTAACCACCTGTCGGCGGAAGCGGCTTGCCGCCTGGAGGTGTCAGCTTGCCGCCTTCGGCCGAAGCCTTGTCACGGGCAGCGTTCTGCGACGGCAGGACGGCGACGTTCTGCTCTGGACCGCGCAATGGCGTCGGGCCGTTGTTATTCTTGCTCAGGTCGATGTTGCCCGAGGCGGCGCGTGCCGCGTTGCGGGACTGGCCGAACTTCGGAATGACGATCGACTGACCGGGCCTTGCCGCAGAGCCGCTGGACAGGCCATTGGCCTGCAACAGCGCCTTCTCAGGCACGCCGTAGCGCTTGGAAAGGGTGGCAATCGTCTCGCCGGACTTCAACGTCACCGACGATGCGCCGTCTGTGTGCCAACCATTGCCCTCGGCCTTGATCGAGCCGGTAGACAGGTTGTCACCCGAAGATGCCGGACGCGCCGACGCCATTGACGGCGCCGAATTTGCGGTGGCCGACGGGAATGGCTGCGACACAGCCTCACGGCGCGTTGCAGGTTCGCGGCTTGCCGTCTGCGTGGGAGCCGATAGCTCCGAACGCTGGACTGTTGCGGAAGAGGACGCTGCGCGTGCCGAAGATGGCTGCACCGAACCATAACCGCCGTTGTTTGCCGGGTAAGGCTGGTTCATGGCCGTATTCTGGTTCGCATAGCCACCCTGCGGCGCTGCCGATCCATACTGACCGCTATTCACATCGCCTTGCGGCACGGGAGCCTGCCCGTAAGCGCCCCCTGCATTGCGAGCGGGAATGGATGCCGTCGTCATTTGGTCCGGTCCACTGGAGAAGAGGCCGCCAAATCGCGTGGCGTCCGAGCTACAACCCGTTGCGACGCTTGCCAGCAATGCCGCTGCGAACATCTTTGCGATTGATTTTCCGATTTTAGGCGAATTACTCATACGCATGACTCGATCTACACTGACGCCAACCGCCGCATCGAACCCCGATCCGGCTGGAACAACACTCTGCAAGGCCCCTCTCCCGAGATGGGAAAACCATGCGTTGATGGAGATCATTAAAGCGCGTTAGTGTTACCACGCCGTTAAAACGTTAAGCCGTTCGGAAATTTTTTGACTCTTCGATAACCATGACGCGCCCCGAAATGAGCCAGAAACAGGCGCGTGGAACGAGAAAATATTTTGAAATCAATAATTTGTAAAAATTCTTCTTTCGTTCCGTTTCGGTGCACGAAATTGAATTTTCTCAGAGATAGCGCGCGATGTGCGTTTCCATGGGCAAATAGGGCGTTTCGAACAGTTCTTCCCGCTCAAAACGGCTGCCGGTCTTGGAAAAACGGGTCATGACGCAGCGACCGTCTTCCAGAATAATCGGCGCCACCATCATGCCACCCGACACGATCTGCTCGGTGAAAAAGCGCGGCATGGCGGTAAATGCCGCCGTGGAGATGATTCGGTCGAACGTGCCCTCGCCCACAAGCCCGTTGGTTCCGTCCGCCTGCCTAATCACCACATTGCGCAGGCCGAGATCATCCATGCGGTTCTGCGCCAATTGCACCAGCGTCTTGTAACGATCGATGGACACGACGCGCTCGGAACGGCGTCCCAGAATGGCAGTCATGAAACCGCTGCCGGTGCCGATTTCCAGCACGCGCTGCCCGGGCTTGACCTGAAGGCGGTGGACGGCCTTCACCACCATATCGGCACTTTCCATGAAGGCACCGCAATCGATGGGAATGGTGCGGCTGGAATAGGCTTCCTCCGCAAATTGCGCTGGCACGAACTGCGAGCGCGGCGTCTGCTCAACCGCCGTCAGCAGATCGATGTCGGAAATGCCCTCGGCTCTCAACCGCAGCACCAGGGCTGCAAAGCCTTCCCTTTCGACCATTGCTGATTTCAATCTTTCACTCCAAACCCAAGCGCCGCAGCCACGCGATCCTTCACGGTATAGTCCGTCAGGTCAAGCTTGAGCGGAGTGACCGAAATCTGGCCATCCTTGACGGCGTGGATATCCGTTCCCTCACGGAAATTGCCAAGCCGCTCGCCAAAGCGCAGCCAGTAATAGGGAATGCCACGGCCATCCTGACGCTGCTCCACCGTCAGGCCGAAATCCAGCTTGCCCTGCTCGGTGACGCTGACGCCGCGCACGTCTTCAGGCGCGCAGTTGGGAAAATTGAGATTGAGGAACGTGCCATCGGGCAGATCGACCCCGATAAGCTTGCGGATAAGATCGGGCGCGTGCGTTTCCGCCACTTCCCAGGGCACGATGCGTTCGGCATGTCCCGTATAGGCAAAGGCCTGGCTGAGCGCGATGGAGCGCACGCCCTGCAACGTGCCCTCGATGGCACCGGCAATGGTGCCGGAATAGGTCACGTCATCGGCCATGTTCGCCCCGGCATTGACGCCCGACAGCACGAGATCTGGCTTGCCGGGCAGCACTTCGCGAATACCCATGATGACGCAGTCGGTGGGCGTGCCACGCAGGGCGAAGTGCTTTTCTGAAATCTTGCGCAGACGTAGCGGCTCGGACAGTGTCAGCGAATGGGCAAGCCCGCTCTGGTCCGTTTCCGGCGCCACGATCCAGACATCATCGGACAGCGTGCGAGCAATGCGTTCCAGCGCCGCTAAGCCTTCGGCATGAATGCCATCATCGTTTGTCAGCAATATCCGCATGGTGCTCTCTCCCGCTTTAGTTTTTTAGATAACATCTCCCACTTCCGTCACCCCGGACTAGATCCGGGGTCCAGCCGTCGCGCGTCTGCGCGGTGAGAAGAGTCTTTTGCCTTGCAGACGCAAGGCACTGGATCCCGCATCAAGTGCGGGATGACGGAACGTTAAGTGTTCAGACAGCCTTCTCAATCCGCGTCAAACCACCCATGTATGGCAGCAGCACGTCCGGGATCGTCACCGAACCATCCTCGTTCAGGTAGTTCTCCAGAACCGCGATCAGGCAGCGTCCGACCGCCGTGCCGGAACCGTTGAGCGTGTGGACGAACTTCGTCGCCTTCTCACCCTTCGCCCGATAACGCGCATCCATGCGGCGTCCCTGAAAATCGCCGCAGACGGAGCAGGACGAGATTTCGCGGTAGGTATCCTGACCGGGGAGCCAGACTTCGAGGTCGTAGGTCTTGCGCGCGCCGAAGCCCATATCGCCGGTGCAGAGCGTCATCGTGCGAAAATGCAGGCCAAGGCGCTTCAGCACCTCTTCTGCGCAAGCGGTCATACGCTCATGCTCTTCGACAGCGCTTTCGGCATCCGTGATCGAAACCAATTCGCACTTCCAGAACTGGTGCTGGCGCAGCATGCCGCGCGTATCGCGACCGGCAGAGCCTGCTTCCGAACGGAAGGATGGTGTCAGCGCGGTGAAGCGCAGCGGTAGCTTTTCCTGCTCCAGAATTTCACCGGATACCAGATTGGTCAGCGTCACCTCAGCCGTCGGAATCAGCCAGCGGCCATCGGTCGTTTTGAACAAATCCTCGGCGAATTTCGGGAGCTGGCCCGTGCCATACATCGCCTCATCGCGCACCATCAGCGGCGACGACACTTCCGTGTAGCCATGCTCGCTTGTGTGCAGGTCGATCATGAACTGGCCGAGCGCACGTTCCAGACGCGCAATCTGGCTGGTCAACACGGTGAAGCGCGAACCGGACAGTTTTGCTGCACGGTCGAAATCCATGTAGCCGAGGGCTTCGCCGATCTCGTAGTGCTCCTTGGCGGCGTGGTTCCAGCCGGGCTTCTGACCAACGACGCGCGCGACGATATTGTCGTGCTCATCCTTGCCGACAGGCACATCATCGAACGGAAGGTTGGGAATGCGCGACAGGGCATCGGTCAGCTCAGCCGAAACCTGACGATCCTCTTCCTCGAGGCGCGGCATGCTGTCCTTGATGTCGGCAACTTCGGCCTTCAGCTTCTCGGCAAGCTCGGCATTCTTCTGCGCCATCGCCGCGCCGATTTCCTTGGAGGCGGCGTTGCGGCGGGATTGCATGTCTTGCAGGGTCTGGATAACGGAACGGCGCTTTTCATCGAGCGCAATCAGATGAGCGGATTGCGGCTCGGCATTGCGCCGGGCAAGGCCTGCATCGAAAGCTTCGGGATTTTCGCGTATCCATTTAATGTCGTGCATCGTGGTTCCAGACCGTAATTTGCATCATGTTTTAAAAAACAAAACGCCGGGACGAAGGGCCCGGCGTCTGAAGAAGAACCTGGCGGAAACCGTCAGTCGTCAGTGGAATTTCCAAGCTCACGGCCTGCATTTTCCTCAGCGCGCTTCTTTTCCACGAGTCGAGCCAAATGTATGGAAATCTCGTAGAGAATGATTGCAGGCAACGCAAGACCGATCTGGGACATCGGGTCAGGCGGCGTCAGAACAGCAGCAACGACGAAAGCCGCAACAATCGCGAATTTGCGCTTTTCTTTCAGCCACTGGCTCGTCAACAGGCCGACGCGGGCGAGCAGCGTGGTGATCACCGGCAACTGGAACACCAGACCGAAGGACAGCACCAGCGTCATGATGAGGCTGAGATATTCCGACACCTTCGGCATCAGTGAAATCGCAACTTCACCGTCTTCCGGTAGCTGCTGCATGGCAAGGAAGAACCACATGACCATGGGCGTGAAGAAGAAGTAGACCAGCGCACCGCCCAGCAGAAACAGCAGCGGAGACGCGATCAGGAACGGCAAAAAGGCCGCACGCTCGTTCTTGTAGAGGCCTGGTGCCACGAACTTGTAGAGCTGCGAGGCAATGACTGGAAAGGAAATCACCAGCGCGCCGAACATGGCGACCTTGATCTGCGTGAAGAAGAATTCCTGCGGCGCGGTATAGATCAGCGACGATTTCGCGACATCGAGCCCGGCCCAGATCACCGCCCATTTATAGGGAATGACCAGCAGGTTGAAGAGATGCTTGGCGACCGCGAAGCAACCGAGAAATGCGACGAAGAAAGCACCAATCGACCAGATCAGTCGCGTGCGCAGTTCCATGAGGTGTTCGATAAGCGGCTGTGGCTTATCATCGGTATCCTCACTCATGCTTCACCCTTTTTGGTCTTGGCCGTCTTCATTGGTTTGGCGGGCGTCAGCGCCGCCGTCTTTTCTGTTTCGGCCTTCTCGACCAGCGCCTTGGCCTTGGCGATCACGGGCTTTCCGGCTTCGACAGTCGCCTTCGCAGCCTTCACTTTGGAAGCCTTTGCGGAGGCTTCCGTCAATGCGGCAGGCTTGCTGCTTTTCGGCGCAACGGGCTTTGCACTGGCGGTTTTCGTCGCTTCCGTTTTGGCGGAAACGGTCTTGGCCGCACGCTTCGGCTTTGCAGCCACCGTTTCGGCTTCCACTTCTTGAGTGGACTTGGCAGGCGCACGCTTGCGCACCGCCTTTGGCTTTTCAACAGGTGAAGTCGATGCCTGAGCTGCTGCGGTGGAGACAGTCGCTGAGCCCGAAGCAACGCCAGCAGCTTCCGTGGCAATCGCAGGAGGGCCATCAGGCAGCTTCATCTCAGGCTCAGACAGGCTGACCGCTGGCGCGCCAGCCGGTGCGCTGGTGGCCGGAGATGCCGGAGGCGTTGCCGCCCCTTGAAGATCGGAGCGGATATCGTTGCCCAGCTGACGCAGAGGGTTCATCGCATCGCGCAGCGAATTGGTGGGGTTGAGATTGCGGACATCGGAAATCGTCTGGCGCACGTCGTCCATGTCAGCCTCTTTCAAGGCATCGTCGAACTGCGTGCGGAAATCTCCCGCCATCTTGCGCAAACCGGCCATGGTCTTGCCGAAAGCCCGGATCATGGGCGGCAAGTCCTTGGGACCGACGACCACGATCAGCACGATCGCAATCACCAGCAACTCGCTCCAGCCGATATCAAACATCATAAAGCTCCTGACACGCGCAGTGTCGCGGCACGGCGTTCAACGCCGCACTGCAAAATCGATTACTTGAGCTCGTCAGCCTTGTGGTCCACCGTACGGGGATGAACAGGGGTGGTCGGCTCTTGCGTGGTGTCGTGGTCTGCGGGGCGTGCCGTGCCGTCTTCGTCGGCCATGCCCTTTTTGAAGCTCTTGATGCCCTTGGCGACATCACCCATCAATTCTGGAATCTTGCCGCGACCGAAGAGGACCAGCACGATGACCAAAACGATCAGCCAATGCCACACACTAAAAGAAC
The DNA here is from genome assembly GCA_900468015.1 of Hyphomicrobiales bacterium. GTDB lineage: Bacteria > Pseudomonadota > Alphaproteobacteria > Rhizobiales > Rhizobiaceae > Agrobacterium. The sequence goes on along the minus strand of UBRU01000003.1, from coordinate 173,535 downwards.
CCATAACGCAAACTCCCTGAATTTTGCTTTGATCCGATGTAAGACGTTTGTCGAGGTTTTTCAAACACCAAAATGTCTATTCACCGAACGATACTTCACTATAAATCCGACAGTTGCCTGATACAGGCAACTCTTTGTGATGACGCACACCATCAGGTCCTCACCTCTCCGGCTCGTCACCGCTCGGTGAGAGCAGACCCAGTTCCTCAAGATCAAGCTGCGTGATCGGGTCTTCGTCTTCCGTCAGCTCATCGCTCATGGATGGCAGGGGGATTCCGAAATTCGACGGTATCCGGCCCGATAGCAGCCCTGCCCCCTTTAACTCGTCCAGCCCCGGCAGATCGCGCAACTCTTCAAGTCCGAAATGATCGAGAAAATCAACCGTCGTGCCCATGGTGACAGGCCGTCCCGGCGTTCTGCGTCGTCCGCGAAACCGCACCCAGCCCGCTTCCATCAACACGTCGAGCGTGCCTCGCGATGTCTGCACGCCGCGGATTTCCTCGATTTCGGCGCGTGTCACCGGCTGGTGGTAGGCGATGATAGCCAGCACTTCCAGCGCGGCGCGTGAAAGCTTCTTGGGCTCTTTCTCATCCATGCGGATGACGAAGGAAAGATCGCCCGCCGTTCTGAACGCCCAGTTTCCTCCCACCTGAATGAGATTGACGCCCCGCTCACTATAGGCGAATTTCAGTTTCTGCATGACAGCGCCGACATCGACACCACGCGCCACGCGCTCCGCGATGAACGCCTCCGGGACGGGCTGCGCAGACGCAAACACCAGGGCTTCGGCGATACGTTCGGCATCCTTCAGCTGTCGCTCGGACACCGTGACGTCTCTCGCCTCGACGACTTCGGGTGCAGCGTCATCATCCTCATCGGGTTCAATCGACATCATTATCCCTTTCAGCAGAGCCCTCGCCCCGCCGCTCGCCCTTGCGCATGAAAAGCGGCTGGAACGCGCCGTCCTGGCGAATCTCTAGCGAACCCTCCCGCACCAGTTCCAGTGACGCGGCAAAGGCGCTCGCCATCGCCGTTGCCCGCATGGAGGGGTCGGCGACATATTGCAGCAAATAACGATCCAGCTCTGTCCACTCGCCGATCTCGCCCAGCATGGAGGTGAGCAATTCGCGCGCATCGACCAGCGACCAGACCTGCCGCTTTTCGATGGTGACCTGGGTGATGGCCTGCCGCTGGCGCAGATTGGCATAGGCGCTCAGCAGATCGTAGAGGCTGGCTTCGAACGACGAGCGGCTCTTGTGCGGAATATGCTCGGGCGCACCGCGCGCGAAGATGTCCCGGCCCAGATGGTGACGGTTGACCAGTCGCTCGGCCGCATCGCGCATGGCCTCCAGCCGCTTCAGCCGGAAGGCCAGCGTCGCCGCCATCTCCTCGCCGCTCGGCCCCTCATCCTTGGCTTGTTGCGGGATGAGCAGTTTGGATTTGAGGAAGGCCAGCCATGCGGCCATCACGAGATAGTCGGCGGCCAGTTCGATTCGCACGCGCCGCGCCTGCTCGACAAAGATCAAATATTGCTCGGCCAGCGCCAGCACGGAAATGCGCGAGAGATCGACTTTTTGCGTGCGGGCAAGATGCAGCAAAAGATCGAGCGGGCCCTCAAAGCCCGCAACGTCGATCATCAATGCCGCTTCGCCGGTGGCGCGCTCCGGGGTTACGTTCTCCCAGAGCTTTTCCATCGGCGCGCTGCCGCGCGATTTGTCTGCCGCCATTCACTCATCCACCGGGCAACCCGTCTAACAGGACGCCCGGCCCGGCAGCCTTTAGGCAACCGTCAGCATGGCGTTGAATTCGTCTCTCAAGGCCACCTCATCTTCCCCGTCTGCGACCGGGAAACCGGCTTCGACGGCGCGTGCGCGCTCCAGAGCTTTGCCGGAGAGAACTGGAACTTCCTTCACGACCTGCAGCATTTCATCCATCACGCCGTTGCAATGCAAGACTATATCGCAACCACCCGCAACAATATTGGCTGCACGCTCTCCCAACGTCCCTTTCAGGGCATTCATGGAGCTATCGTCGGAGATCAGCAGTCCATCGAACCCGATCCGTCCACGGATGATCTCGTCGATGACGATGTTTGACGTCGTGGCCGGACGGTCGGCATCGAGCGCGGTGAACACCAGATGCGCGCTCATGGCCATCAGTTCCTTGTTCAGCGCACGGAATGGCACGAAGTCATGCGCATCCAACTCATCAACGGGAACATCGACCACCGGCAGTTCATGGTGCGAATCGACCAGACCGCGACCATGGCCGGGAATGTGCTTCATGACCGGCAACATGCCCCCCGCCTTCAATCCGTCAGCAGCCGCCTGCCCCATGGCCGCCACGAGTGCCGGATCGAACCCATAGGCGCGGTTGCCGATCACGTTGCTGGCACCTTCCACTGGGACATCGAGCACCGGCAGGCAATCCACGGTGATGCCAAGCTTCGTCAGGTCGAAAGCGTGAAGGCGTGACATAAGCCACGCGGCGCGCAGACCCTGCACCTTGTCACGCAGATAGATTTCGCCCAGCGCCTGCGCATTGGGATAGGATTGCAGGATCGGAGGGCGGATGCGCTGCACGCGCCCGCCTTCCTGATCGATCAAGACAGGTGCGTTCGGATTACCAATGGCATCGCGCATGGAAGCCACAAGGTCCGTGATCTGCGCGGCGTCACCAATGTTGCGACCGAACAGAATGAAGCCCCACGGATGCTCCGCCTTGTACAGCGCAATTTCGTCATCGGTCAGGGTCAGGCCGCTACAGCCGAGGATCATAGCTTTCGTGTCGGTCATGGGATTGGTCCTGCTGAATTTTGGGCGGAAATCTAGAGAGCGTTAACGGTTCTGGCTCAGAGCCTCTCCCTCTACCGTCATCCTCGGGCTCGTCCCGAGGATCTAACAAACCACAACATCGGACGTGATCAGATCCTCGGGACAAGCCCGAGGATGACGTCGCGGTCGGGAAAGACGCTAAGACCTGTCATCAATAAAGCCGGGACAGCAGAACTATCCCGGCTTCAATTCTTGTAAGGCCTAAATCAGCGAGCGATCAGGCAGCTACCACCGGCAGAGCGCAGGCGCTCACACAACGCTGCGGCTTCGTTCTTGTCGCCAGCGGGAATGCGGACGCGGTAGAACGTGCCCTTGCCGGCGATTTCCGCGGCCTTGATGTCCACGCCGCGACCGCCGATGACGGAGCCGAACTTGGCGGACAGGCTCTGGTACGATTTCTGGGCTTCGGCCTGGCTTGGCAGCGAGGCGACCTGCACATAATAGCCACCGGCTGAAGAGGCATTGGTCGTTGCTGTCGGTGCAGCGGCGGTTTCCTGCGCAGGCTGCGAAGGCGGTGCCGGGCGAACATTGCCCTGATTGGTAACCGTCGCGACGACGTTGGCAGGCTGTGCAGCAGGGCGCGATGCTGGCATCGGTGCTGCTGTCTGCGCAGGCTTCGGTGCCGCTGCAACCGGAGCCGGTGTCTGCGGCTGGGCAGGCTGTTGCGGCGCAACAGGAACACGCGATGCAGGGATCACAGCCGGTGCGGCTTCAGCAACAGTGTTGGCCTGCGGTGCAGCGAGTTCCTCGACAGTGTCTGCCTTAGGAGCAGAAGCAGCCGGCACGGCAACTTCCTGTGCAACCAGCGTGCCATCAGGCTTGACGATCATCGTGCGGACCTTGCGCGGCGAAACGTTAACCGGCGAGCCGCTCTGATTTTCAGCAGCCTTTGCCTTCTCGTCCGGTGACAACAGACGGGGATCCTCTGTCTCGCCAACCGGCGTCGAGGTCATCGCATCCATTTCTTCGTCTTCGCCTTCGAGCGGCAACTGCTCGGGGATCAGCGTCCGCTGAACCACGTCCACAGGCTGCTCGTTGCTGGAAATTAGCGACGGCTGTTTTGGATCGGCAGGGGCAGCACCGGCAACGCGGTCGTAAACCGCCTTGTCCTGGTTCGGAACCACGCGACCGCCCGGATTTTCCGGTACGACCTTTGTCGGCTCACTATCGGCAGAGATGATGACAGGTGCACCGTTGGAGCCGGAGCCTGAGGAGCCACCGAACATCAGCGCATAGGTACCACCACCGACAAGCACGACGCCGAGAACGGCCGCCATGGGAACAAACCAGCGGCGAACACCGCCGCGCTCTTCATCGCTATAGCGGACAGGCTGTGCAAGCTCGGCTTCAGGAATGCGTTCGACGGAAGCGCGGGTTTCAGCAGCCTCCTGCATGCTGCGGCGGAAATCCTGCTCCAGCGCGCGTTCGAACTCATCGACCTCTTCCTGCGTCGGCTGTGGCTGGCGCGATGCGGCAGCGTTCTTGTTGCGATCCAGACCGCCGGTCATGGCAGGTGCAAAAAGCGATGCCAGTTCGGTATCGAGGTCGACGTCTTCTTCCTGACGGCGCGGCACAGGCTTCGGCTCGAACACGCCAACTGGCAGTTCAGGCACTTCCATCTCGGAGATGGTTTCAGGCTGGTCTTCCGTCTCACCGATCTGAGATGGGTCGAATGGCAGAGGCTCAAGCACAGCAGGCGCAACGACGACAGGCGCGACAGGGCGCGGTGGCTCCTGACGGGCGACTGGTGGCGCGTCTACGACCGGCTGCGAACGCGCAACGGCCACAGGGGCTGGCGCAGGAACAACGACAGGCTTCGGTTGAACCGGTGCCTGGGCAACAGGCGCGGGCTGCGGAGCGACGACCGGCGCAGCAGCAGGTGCCGCTGCAACTTCGATATTAGCGATTTCAGAGAGATCGATGTCGAAATCGATATCGTCCAAGGCCAACTCGAAATCATCGTCGTTGAAGGCATCGAAGTCGCCGAAATCAGGCTCTTCCTTGGCAGCCGAGGGCTGTGCTGCCGCCACCGGCGCAATGACTGGCTCTTCGCGCTTCTGAACGACAGGCTGCTGCACGACAGGTGCGACAACAGGCTCCGGCTCAATTTTGACAGCAGGCTCGGCAATGCGGGTTTCCCGGCCAATGATTTCGTATTTCGCAACGTCGTAGATCAGCTCGTCCATAGCCGACAGCTTTTGACCGACGGGAAGCGCGGGCTCCACATGATCAGCAGGCGCCTGCATGGGCTCCACGAATTGCGCAGCAACAGGAGCTGGGGCCGCTACAGGCTCCTCAACCTTGGGAACGACAGGCGTGGGGCGCGGGGAACCAAAGTTGGCAAGCGGAAGACGAAGGCTGGAGTAATCGAGCGAAGAGCGGCGCGCGATGGCTGGCGCTGCCTGCACAGGCGGCGGAACGTCTTCGGCCACGGACATTTCCAGCTCGCTGGCCAGATCGATCGCCGCCTCGCCAGATGTCTCAGCCATCAACTCCCAGTCGGGCTGGTGCGATGCAGAAGGATCGATATGATCTGTAACGGGCGCGGAATAGACAGGCTCTTCCACTGGTGGTTCGACATAAGCGACGGGCTCCGGAACGTGAACCTCTGGTTCGACATAGGCAACAGGCTCGACATAGGCCGGAGCCTGCTCAGTCGGTGCGGGCGCCTGCTCAACAGGCTGCTGCGGCACATGGCGCTGGGCAACGTCGAACAATGCAGCAACGGATGCCGGGTCATCGCTGAAATCGTCGCGCAGATCGGATTGCGCATGATGATCGGCAGCATGTTCCGCCACCAGATACTCTTCCGTATCGGCAGGAGCATATTGCTCGACCGGCGCAAGCTCAGGCTCCTTGCGGGCGAACACTGATTCGACGCGTTGCATGAATTCGTCAGCGGGAACGGACGAGCGAACGTCGTTCGCAGCATCCAGCGCTATTGGTTCGTAGCGTGGGGAATCGTAGATCGCGAATTCGCGAAGCAATTCGTCTTCGAGATTGAATTCAGGCTCCCGGCGCTCGCCCGGATGCGGCGCAGCCGGGGACGCAACGTGGGAAGGACGATCCTCTTGGCCAACCAGACGTGCCAATTGAGCCAGGGGATCGTTGTCAGCGAATTCTTCTGCCCGGTTGTCCCGGTTATACGCGACATTTTTTTCGACCATTACGTGTTCCACCATCTACGCATCACAGCTCTTGCCAGCGTATTATGAGCAAATAATGGTGAGATGTTATCGCATTTCGTCAGGCGCGTCCGCTCCTAAAAGCGACAGTCCAGATTTCAGTACGTTTGCGACAGCATTCACCAGCCCGAGTCTGGCAACGCTTAATTCTCGGTTTTTATCGTTAACAAAACGTAATTCTGGCTGATCTTTACCTTTATTCCAATGTCCATGGAAGGAACTGGCCAGATCATACAAGTAAAATGCCAGGCGATGCGGCTCATGGTTGAGCGCCGCAGATTCGATCAGACGCGGGTATTCGGCCAGTTTAGCAATCAGCTGCAACTCATTGACATCGCTAATCAAAGCGGCACTCGACTGCATCGTTGATTGCGACACGTCGAGGTCTGGAAATGCCTCGTTCGCCTGCCGGAAAACAGACTTGCAGCGAGCATGTGCATACTGCACATAAAATACCGGATTGTCCTTGGACTGCTCCGTTACTTTGGCAAAATCGAAGTCCAGAGGCTCTGAATTCTTCCGATAGAGCATCATGAATCGCACCGGGTCGCGCCCGACTTCATCCACAACATCCCGCAAAGTGACGAAATCGCCGGAGCGTTTCGACATTTTAACAGGCTCGCCATCACGAAAAAGTTTGACCAGCTGGCACAAAAGGACCGTCAGTTTCGACTTTCCTTCGGACACAGCGCGTGCAACCGCCTCGAGACGCTTCACGTAGCCGCCGTGGTCAGCACCCAGAACATAGATCATCTCGCCGAACCCGCGATCATACTTGTCCTTGAAGTAGGCAACGTCGGCGGCAAAGTATGTATAGGAACCGTCGGACTTGATCAGCGCCCGGTCCATGTCGTCACCGACTTCAGTGGAGCGGAACAGCGTCTGTTCGCGGTCTTCCCAATCGTCCGGCAGCTCACCCTTCGGTGGCGGCAGAGTGCCCTTGTAGACATGCCCCTTGAAGGTCAGATCGTTGATGGCGGACTGGATGGGGCCGCCATGGCCCGCATGCAACGTGCGCTCGGAATAGAACACATCGTGCTTCACGTTGAGCGCCGCCAGATCTTCGCGAATCATCACCATCATCGCGTCGATGGCCTTGTCCTTGACGATAGGCAGCCACTGCTCTTCCGGCATGGCACGCAGCTTGATGCCGAATTCATCAGCCAGCGTCTTGCCCAGCGGCACCAGATAATCACCAGGGTAGAGACCGGGCGGAATGGTGCCGACATCTTCGCCCAGCGCTTCGCGGTAACGCAGGAAGACGGAGCGCGCCAGCACATCGATCTGCGAGCCCGCATCGTTGATGTAATATTCCTTGGTCACGCCGTAGCCGGCAAAAGCCAGCACATTCGCCAACGTATCGCCCACCACGGCACCACGGCAATGGCCGACATGCATGGGGCCCGTCGGGTTGGCGGAGACATATTCGACGTTGATCGTCTTGCCCGCACCCACGGTCGAGCGGCCATAATCGGCACCAGCCTCGATCATGCCGGCCAGCAGACGCTGCCAGTAGGCCACGGACACGCGAATGTTGATGAAGCCGGGACCGGCGACGTTGACGCTATCCACGTCCTCATCCTGCTCCAGTGCCGGAACGATGAGTTCCGCCAGCGCGCGCGGGTTGGTCCCCAGCGGCTTAGCCAGCACCATGGCGGCGTTGGTCGCGACATCGCCATGGCTTGGGTCACGCGGAGACTCGACGGTGATGCGGCCGAAATCCACAGTATCGCGATGGGCTTTAACGAGGTCGATCGTTTCGAGCGCGTTTTTGATTCTGGTGTCGAAATCGGCAAAAAGGTTCATCATCATATACCTGCGCGAAGGCTGTCATCTACGTCCCGGTCATCTTGAAACCGGGTCTGCGGTTGCCGCTGCCTATCGTAAATCGGGGGTGCGGTCAAACAGCCGCTGGTGGGCTTTCAGTGCATAACTGTCGGTCATACCGGCCAGATAATCCCCGACATGCCGGGCTTTTGCGGGGACGCTCATGCCCGGAATGCTGTCCACCCAGTAGTGGCTTTGCATTTCGGCGGGGGTTTCCATGTAGCGGTGAAAAAGGTCGGTCACGATCTGCGTCGCACCGGCCCTTATACGCATGATATCGGCATGACGATAAATGTGCGCGAACAGCAGCTTCTTGATCTGCTTGTCCGTCTGGGCCATCTCCGGCGAGAAGGCGGCGATCGTGATGTCGGCATGGCGAATGTCGGCAGCCGAGGTCGGCTTCAGCTTGGCCAGGTTGTGCTGCGCGACGCCGATAACATCCTCCACCATGCGGGTGATCTGCCGACGCATGATTTCATGGGCGAAACGGTCGTCGTCCAGCTTGGGATATTTCGCCCGCACTTCCGCCATCAGGCCACTCAGAAACGGCACTTCCTCCAGCATGTCGAAGGTCAGATAGCCTGCGCGCAAACCATCATCGATGTCATGCGTGTTATAGGCGATATCATCGGCAATCGCCGCGACCTGCGCTTCAAGGCTGGCAAAGGTGCCGATTTCGAGGTCCTGTAGCTGGCAATACTCCAGAATAGGGAGCGGCACGGGGCCGTGCGTGCCCTGCCCGTTTTTGTCCAGCAGCGGGCCATTGTGCTTGACGAGGCCCTCAAGCGTCTCCCATGTCAGGTTGATGCCGTCATATTCGGCGTAGCGCCGTTCCAGCTTGGTAACGATGCGCAGGGACTGGGCATTATGATCGAAGCCGCCATAGGGTGCCAGCATGGCATCCAGCGCATCCTCGCCGGTGTGACCGAAAGGCGTGTGGCCAAAATCGTGAACCAGCGCCACGCCTTCCGCCAGATCTTCGTCCAGCCTCAGCGCACGCGCCAGCGCACGGGCAATCTGCGCCACCTCGACAGTGTGGGTCAGGCGGGTGCGGTAGTGGTCGCCATCAGGACTGATGAAGACCTGCGTCTTGTGTTTCAGGCGACGGAAGGCGGTGGTGTGAACGATGCGGTCACGGTCCCGCTGAAAATCCGAACGCGTCAGGCTGGAGGCTTCTGGAAACAGACGTCCACGCGTCGTCCATGGATCGGTGGCATAGACCGCCCTCTCTCCGCTTCCGAAACCCAGTGCACGCTGATCGATTATCATTCCATATCCTGCTTTACGGCCATTGACCTTTTCCATTACCCTTCATACCTATCCTGAAGGTTGCCGCAAAGCGCGCTTGCCCGGTAACAAGGCTATAGACCGTTAATTTGACTGGTTTATAATCGTCTTTACACAAACATTGCTCTCCGGTTCTTGACCCCGGTTGGAGAAACGACATGACCACAGCCATTACACTTTCCGAATCCGCAGCAAAACGAATCGCTCAGATCGTCTCTGCAGAAGCAGGCAAGCAGACCCTGCGCGTCTCCGTAGAGGGCGGCGGCTGCTCCGGCTTTTCCTACAAGTTCGACCTTGACGGCGCACCGACGGACGATGACCTCGTCATCTCCAGAGACAATGCCAAAGTGCTGATCGACAGCATGTCGGTGATCTATATGGAAGGCTCGGAAATCGACTTCGTCGACAACCTGCTCGGCCAGTCCTTTCAGATCAAGAACCCCAACGCCGTCGCCAGCTGCGGCTGCGGCACCAGCTTCTCGGTCTGACGTTCCCCCTTATTACGCCTGTTGAAACATTGAAAACGGGTGGCATTCGCCAGCACTTGGTTTAAAACGGTCTCCATCAACACATGGAATGTCCGATGAAGATTGCCACCTGGAACATCAACGGCGTCAAAGCGCGCATCGAAAACCTGTGCCAGTGGCTGAAAGATTCGAGCCCGGATATCGCCTGCCTCCAGGAAATCAAATCCGTCGATGAGAACTTTCCCCGCCAGGAGATAGAAGACCTCGGCTACCATGTGGAAACACACGGTCAAAAGGGCTTCAACGGCGTTGCCCTTCTGTCGAAGATCAGACCCGACGAAGTCAATCGCGGCCTGCCAGGGGATGATGCCGACGAACAGGCACGTTTCATCGAAGGCGTGTTTTCCGTCGAAGGCGGCGTCATCCGCGTCTGCTCGCTCTACCTTCCAAACGGCAATCCGCCCGACGATCCGGTCAAATACCCCTACAAGCTGGCATGGATGGAACGCCTGCGCCGCTTTGCCGAGGAGCGCCTTCTGCTCGAAGAGCCATTGATTCTCGCTGGCGACTACAATGTCATTCCAGAGCCATTCGATTGCTACGATCCGCGCGCCTGGGAAGGCGACGCGCTCTTCCTCCCGCAGACCCGCGCGGCGTTTCGCCGGTTGGAGAATCTCGGCCTGACCGAAGCGACACGCGCCACCACCGATGCCGCCGGTCTCTACACCTTCTGGGATTATCAGGCAGGCGCATGGCCCAAGAACAACGGCATCCGCATCGACCACCTCCTGCTATCATCGCAAGCCGCCGACCGCCTCCAATCCGTCTCCATCGAAAAGCACGTCCGCGCCTGGGAAAAGCCATCCGACCACGTGCCGGTGTGCGGGTATTTTGATTATAATGCGGTTGGGTGAGTAAGAGGCGATGGTGGCATCAGGCCGCAATTGCAGATTGCCCTGGACATACCTTCAACTGCGGCATGACGGCGTGAAGGAAAATCCTCCAGTTTAGTCAGCTATACATCCATAGCGCTTAGTAGGGTAACCTTGTTGCTATCAAGGTTGTACCTTTGCACCCATACATCTATGAAAACAAAGCCAGAGCTGCCCTCAGGGTGGCGAAAATGCTCGGGGGAAGCGTGACGTTATTAATTGTCGGAGATAGTCATACGATCTTTAATTTCGGCGGCGTTGCCGAGGCAAAGATTTATCATGTTCCGGGGCTAACTATGCATCTCGCTGCTCGGGATGGAATTGGTTCGATCATTCCAGAAAACTGCCAGCCGAGCGAAGGTGATATCCTTGTTCTTTCGGTAGGCGAAATAGATAGCCGAGCGCAGCTTCCGAAACATGCCCGCCGGAACAGCAGGTCTGTTATTGAGGAAACAAATGCTGTCTGCGACCGCTTCGAAGTTGCTTTGAAAGCTTTCCAGAAAGATTGTCCGGCGAGACTGGCGATTTGTTGTATCATTCCGTTCAACCCCTATTCGCTTTCTCACGATCTCTACTCATCTCCAGAGGACGCTGTTATCGAGGCGCGAGACATACGCGACCATATGAATGAACGCCTGAAGAACATGGGCGTGCCGTTCCTTGACGTGCGCCCTGACTTTTCCAATCCAGACGGAACGCTGATCCCATCGAAATCGGACGCTACGCTTCATTTGGACCCTCGAATATCGGCCCCGATGCTGGGAGAGCTTCGAAGAGCATTCGGAGCATCTTTCAGTCCTATGGCCCCACCATGGCCAAATGCTTATCCTCGTGCGGAGACGACAAAGAAAGATGTGCGGCGAAAGGCACGTAAAGATTTAGAACGCGGCGTGAAGCAAGTGTTTCTCTTGGTTCCGGGTGCACCAAGTCTGCGAACGCTATACAAGACGATAAGGGGAAAATGACGCTATCGGCGTCACCTTCCAAGACAGATCGCGCCAGCCATGACTTCCAGTCACATTTCATCGGGGTTCACTCCCACGGTCAAAGCTCCGTTTCTATTGCTACCGAATTTGCGTCACTGAGCGTATTCGATCAGCCCAAACCCAATACGCGCCAGCCAAGCACAAAACGGAACCACGAATCAAAACACCACCGGCTGATACACTCAGCCGGTGGTGTTCGTATGTAGCGAAATCAAGCCGGACCGTCAGAAGCGAAATTCGCCTCAACCCCGTTTCACCTTACAAAAGAGCGGCGCCATCAGCGCCACGCTTCGGCAAAATCCCTAGTGCAGGATCTGGCTCAGGAACAGGCGGGTGCGCTCGTGCTGCGGGTTGTCGAAGAATTCGGCTGGCGAGTTCTGTTCGACGATCTGGCCCTGGTCCATGAAGATGACGCGGTTGGCGACCTGGCGGGCGAAGCCCATTTCGTGGGTGACGCAGATCATGGTCATGCCGTCTTCGGCAAGGCCAACCATCGTGTCGAGAACTTCCTTGACCATTTCAGGGTCGAGCGCCGAGGTCGGCTCATCGAACAGCATGATCTTCGGCTTCATGCACAGCGAGCGGGCAATCGCCACGCGCTGCTGCTGACCACCGGAAAGCTGGCCCGGATATTTGTTGGCCTGCTCGGGAATCTTGACGCGCTTGAGGTAGTGCATCGCGATCTCTTCGGCTTCCTTCTTGGGTGTCTTGCGAACCCAGATCGGTGCCAGCGTGCAGTTTTCCAGAATGGTCAGGTGCGGGAAGAGGTTGAAGTGCTGAAATACCATGCCGACTTCGCGGCGCACTTCATCGATCTTCTTCAGGTCGTTGGTCAGTTCGATACCATCCACCTCGATCTTGCCTGACTGGTGCTCTTCCAGACGGTTGATGCAACGGATCATGGTGGACTTGCCCGATCCCGAAGGACCGGCCACGACGATGCGCTCGCCCTTCATGACCTTGAGGTTGATGTCGCGCAGCACGTGAAAATCACCGTACCACTTGTTCATGCCGGTGATTTCGATTGCGACGTCGGTCGCCGAGACATCCAGCTTTTTGACTTGGGTTTCTGCCATTGTTTTCCCCTTATTTCTTATGTCCAGTGTCGAGATGCCGTTCCATGAACAGCGAATACCGCGACATGCCGAAGCAGAATATCCAGAATATGAAGCCGGCGAAAATATAGCCGGTCATAGGTGTGACAGGTGTCGACCAGTTTGCATCCGACTGGTTGAGATTGACGATGCCGAGGAGATCGAACATGCCAATGATATAGACCAGCGAGGTATCCTTGAACAGACCGATGAAGGTGTTGACGATACCGGGAATGACGAGCTTCAGCGCCTGCGGCAGAACGATCAGACGTGTCTTCTGCCAGTAGTTGAGGCCAAGCGAATCGGCACCCTCATATTGTCCCTTCGGAATGGCCTGCAAGCCGCCGCGAATGACTTCCGCCATATAGGCCGAGGCAAACAGTGCCACGCCAACGAGCGCGCGCAGGAACTTGTCGAAGGTCCAGCCATCGGGCAGGAACAGCGGCAACATGATGCTGGCGAAGAACAGGATGGTGATCAGCGGAATGCCTCTGATCACCTCGATGAAGGTCGTGCACAGCATCTTGATGACCGGCATGTTCGAGCGACGGCCCAGTGCCAGCAGAATGCCGAACGGCAAGGAAACGACGATCCCGCAAAACGACAGGATCAGCGTGACCATCAATCCGCCCCACAACGGCGTTTCGACATGCGACAGACCGAAATGACCGCCAACCAGCAGGAAGAAGGCCACCACAGGCAGGACGATGAACACCAGTAGGGCGTTCAGGCCCTTGAACGGTGCCTTAGGAATGAGCATCGGGATCAGCAGCGCGACAAACGCTGCCAGGACCAGAAGCGGACGCCAGTATTCGGATGAGGGATAGCGGCCGAACATGAACTGCGCGAACTTCGCATTGACGAAGGCCCAGCATGCGCCGGACTGCCCGTTCGGCAATGCGCCGCCCTGCTCCTGCGTCAGGCAGGCCGTGCGGTCGGTGCCCGTCCATGTCGCATGAATGAACAGCCACTGCACGAGCGGCGGGATGATATAGACCAGGAATGCGATGGCCAGCACGGTTAAGACGATGTCTTTCGGCGTGGCGAACAGCTTGGTTCTCAGCCAGTGGGTGATACCCACCTGGCTGGAAGGAGCGGGCTCCGGCTGAACCATATTGGCGCGAACATAGGAGATTTGATTGGTTGTCATTGCTTATCTCTCCACCAGCGCCATTTTCGCGTTGAACCAGTTCATGACCAGCGCGGTTGTCAGCGACAATGAAAGGTAGACCACAAGCCAGATGGCCACGACCTCGACGGCCTGCCCTGTCTGGTTGAGAATGGTACCGCCAACCGCCACGAGATCCGAGAAGCCGACGGCGACCGCCAGCGAGGAGTTCTTGGTCAGGTTGAGATACTGGCTCGTCAGCGGTGGGATGATGATGCGCATGGCCTGCGGCACGACGATGAGCCGCGTGATGTTGTTGCCACGCAGACCGAGTGCACTTGCAGCTTCCGTCTGGCCCTTGGCGACGGCCTTGATACCGCCGCGAACGATTTCGGCGATGAAGGACGCGGTGTAGAAGGACAGCGACAGATAGAGCGACAGGAATTCAGGCGCAATGACCGATCCGCCGCTGAGGTTGAAGCGTCCGGCAACCGGATAATCGAAGGTCAGCGGTGCGCCCATCGCCAGAAACGCCAGAACCGGCAGGCCGATGATGATGGCAGTGCCGACGATGCCGGTGCGGAATGGTTGACCCGTCTTCATCTGGCGGGCCTTGGCCCAGCGGTAGACGAAATAGGTGATGACGACGCCGACGAGGAAGGCCACCGGAATGAGCCAGGAGCCCTCACCCCACACCTGCTTCGGATAGAAGAAGCCACGGTTGTTGAGAACGGTGCCGAGAGGCAGCTGAAGCGAATCGCGCGCCTGCGGCAGAATGGTGATGACGCCCTTGTACCAGAAGAAAATGACCAGCAATGGCGGGATGTTGCGGAAGATTTCGACATAGGCCTGCGCCAGCTTGGAAATCAACCAGTTGTTGGACAGCCGCGCAATACCGACGATGAAGCCGATGATGGACGCAGTTATGATGCCGAGAAACGCCACCTGAAGCGTGTTGAGAATACCGACGACCAGTGCGCGGCCGAAGGTGCTGTCATTGCTGTAGGCGATCAGCGACTGGCCGATATCGAAGCCTGCTCTGCCATTGAGGAAGCCGAAGCCGGACGAAATATTGGCGCGCTGAAGATTGTGAACAGTGTTGGATGCAATCATCCAAACGAACAGCACGAGAAGAATGACTGTAACGACTTGATAAAAAATCGACCGCGCTTGCGGGTCGTAAATAATGGATGTCGCGCTTTTTGAGCTGGACTCCGGGTGGAGCGCTTTGCCTGCCATCGGCACCTTTCCCTCTGTGTGCTCTTTGCGAGCTTCTTTTAACTTATCGCATCGGCATCATGGTGCCCGAGCGTCGTTTTCGAGCTTCGGGCAGAAGCCAGTCGGGAGGCAGAGCGTTCGCCCCGCCTCCCGCGTAGAGATGCCATTATCCGCTATTAGCGAACTGGCGGAGCGTACTGAAGGCCGCCCTTGTTCCACAACGCGTTCAGGCCGCGCTCGATCTTCAGCGGAGAACCAGCACCGACGTTGCGGTCGAAGACTTCGCCGTAGTTACCGACCTGCTTGACGATGTTGTAGGCCCATTCGTTGGTCAGGCCGAGGTCTGTGCCGATCTTCGTGCCTTCTTCAGTGCCCAGAAGGCGCTTGATGTCAGGGTTGGCGGCAGACTTCTGCTCGTCCACGTTCTTCGATGTGATACCGAGTTCTTCGGCATTGATCATCGCGTAGTGAGCCCAGCTGACAACGTCGAACCACTGGTCGTCGCCCTGGCGAACGGCAGGTCCGAGCGGCTCCTTGGAGATGATTTCAGGCAGAACGATATTTTCGTCCGGTGTCTTCATCTTCAGACGGATCGCGTACAGGCCGGACTGGTCGGTGGTGTAAACGTCGCAACGGCCGCTATCGTAAGCGGAGGTGGCGTCGGATTCCTTTTCGAACACAACCGGGTTGTACTGAAGGTTGTTGGTCTTGAAGTAGTCGGCAAGGTTGAGTTCGGTGGTCGTGCCCTGCTGAACGCAAACGGCAGCGCCCGACAGCTCGAGAGCCGACTTGACGTTGAGAGCCTTCTTCACAACGAAGCCCTGGCCGTCATAGTAGTTGACGGTGCGGAAGTTGAAGCCGAGCGACGAGTCGCGGCTGACTGTCCATGTCGTGTTACGTGTCAGAACGTCGATTTCGCCAGACTGAAGAGCCGGGAAACGGTCCTTGGACGTCAGTGGTACGAACTTTGCCTTGGTTGCATCGCCAAAAACCGCAGACGCGATCGCGCGGCAATAATCAACGTCGATACCCGACCATTCACCCTTGTCATCAGGGTTGGAGAAGCCTGGAATACCGGAGCTTACGCCGCAGGTTACGAAGCCCTTGGACTTTACGTCTGCAAGCGTTGCGGCAGATGCAGCCGATGCAGCTCCGAAAACTGCTGCGCCAATGGCGGCTGACAGAAGTGCCTTTTTCATTTTTTCCCAACCTTTGTTTCTTATTTGTCATCGGAAGAAAGCCGCATATCTCGTGGTACGCGATCTGCTCCCCGCCTCACCTCCCGGTGCGCTCATCTATCACAATCGCAATTGCCGTCACGGTCAAGCCTCACCCCAAAGAATTGTGTCCAAAAAACGGATTTTTTCAAAAAGTGTCCCTTTTGTGGGCAAATGTCTAATAAATACGCTAAAACTGATTAAAAACTGCTCAAGCTGTCTGGCAGGTAGACCAAATTTTTCTCCATCATGATCGTCTTCCGTGCAATGCGCGATCATTCAGAGCTCATCGGACCTCTCATTGGTCCTACGGCAGACGATTCCCACACCATTACCGGTTTCGATAACGAAGTCTTGACCGCAACAGCCTTTGCATCCCATTTTGCACGCATCGATCACGTGAGAGACATTTCAGCATGACACCTAAGGACGGGCTCCCAAAGACCGCCGGCATCAACACGCGGCTGACCCATCTGGGCAATGACCCCGGCAGCTACCACGGCTTCGTCAATCCCCCCATCGCCCGTGGCTCCACTGTGCTGTTTCCCAATGCGCAGACGCTGGTAAGCGAGGACCAGAAATACACCTATGGCACCCACGGCACGCCGACGACGGATGCGTTGTGCGAGATGGTCAACAGCCTCGAAGGTTCAGCGGGCACCATCCTCCTGCCCTCCGGCCTTGCTGCCGTTACGGTGCCGTTCCTGGCATATCTCTCTGCGGGCGACCACGCGCTTATCGTCGATTCCGTCTATTACCCAAGCCGTCGCTTCTGCAACACGATGCTCAAGCAGTTCGGTGTCGAAGTGGAATATTACGACCCAGCCATCGGTGCAGGAATAGAGGCGCTTTTCCGTCCCAACACGCGGCTTCTGCATCTGGAAGCCCCCGGCTCCAACACCTTCGAAATGCAGGACGTGGCGCTGATGTCCGACATCGCGCATCGGCATGACTGCGTCGTCACCATGGACAATACGTGGGCCACACCGCTCTATTTCAAGCCGCTGGACCATGGCGTCGATGTCTCCATTCACGCGGCAACGAAATATCCTGCTGGCCATTCCGATGTGCTGATGGGCTTCGTTTCCGCCAATGAAAAACACTGGCAAAAGCTTGATCACGCCAATCGCGACCTTGGCCTTTGCGTCACCTCCGACGATGCCTATCAGGTTTTGCGCGGCATGCGCACCATGGGTGTGCGGCTGGAACACCACCAGAAAAGCGCCCTCGAGATCGCCCAATGGCTGGAAGCCCGCGACGATGTCGCGCAGGTGCTGCACCCTGCCCTCCCCAGCTTCCCGTCTCACGATTTGTGGAAGCGCGACTTCAAAGGTTCCAGCGGCGTCTTTTCCTTCGTGCTGAAATCGGATGAGGGACACTTCAAGGAAACGTCGCACGCGTTCCTCGATGCGCTCTCTCTATTCGGCCTCGGCTTTTCCTGGGGTGGCTACGAGTCTTTGGCCGTTCCGGTCTCTTTGCGCGACCGCACGGTGGCAAAGGGTCCGACAGAGGGGCCCGTCATTCGCCTGCAAATCGGCCTGGAAGACGTGGCGGATATCAAGCGCGATCTCGAGGCAGGCTTCGCCGCCGCAGCAGCGGCCCGATAAGAAAAGGGCGGCTCTGATGTCACAGGGTCGCCCTTATATCAGAACTTCGGAAATTCCAGCTTGGCCGTATCGTAACCTAGCTCACTGGCCTTCTTGACCATCCGCGCCAGTTGCGGCTTTGAGGGCACCTTGCGCGCATAGATCCATAGTTTTTCCATCTTCGGATCGGCGCTGATGAACCAGTTGCGGTCGGGAGACTGGTAGAGCACCCAGTAATCCCAGGTGATGAACAGCGGATAGCGCACTCTCAGCTTGGCCTTGGTCGTCCGGGCGTCGGTCAGCGTGCCCACGCCTTCGATCGTCTTCAACTCGCCCTGCGGTGTTCCCTCGCGACAACCATCCTGAACCTTCACCTGGTTTGGAGCGTCGCCTTTCGAATAGACCGTAAAGCCGGCCACGCAGCCATCCGTCAGCCGCATCGGCGTGCGACCGATTTCCAGCCATTTCCCCTGATAGTGCGACATTTGCGTTTGCACCACGGGTGCCTCCGCCTTGGCTTCTTCGATAAGGCAGGCACTCAGCCCGCAAAAGGCCAGCGTGGCTGCAAGCGGGCGAAGGAAACTGGTCATGGTTAATGCTCCGTTAATTCTGTTTTCAGAACAACGCCAATCCAGCTTCCCGGTTGCATGGCCTGGTATCATGAAACCGTGTTCGGCGGCGGGCTCAGGCCGTCAAAGATCGACCGTCGGGATATTCCGCCGGTCCCTTGATTTCCAGCATGTTGCCGAAAGGGTCGTATATATAGAAGGAGTGCCCCATTCCCCGCGCCCCGCCATGCAGCGCCTCGCGGTGGATTTCCACGCCGTGGCGTTCCAGATGCGCTCGCAATGCGTCATGCTCGAAGGGGCCGGTCGCGATGCAGATATGGTCCACATTGCGTCCCCCTGCTACCGGCGGCGCCGCCTTGTGCCCACCCGGATGGGTGATATCCCACAATACGATCAGCGAAGCACCGCACCACACCTGCTCCATGCCCAGCGCCGGATAGGTATAACCAGGTCGGCAGCCCATCACGTCATGATAGAACCGCAACGCCTTATCCATGTCGTCCACCAACAGAACGACGTGATCTATTCCGACAAGTGAAAATGGTACGCTCGATGTCACTGATATCTCCTCCCGAGTCTTACAGAGGCCAGCTTCATCGATCCACGCAAACAATCAACCCGCAAAGTTAGGGGTCAATATCCTGCAGATAATCCGTCGCAAGAACGAAAAGATCGCAACGTCAGGATTGAGATTTAATGTGGGGAGAAAACACTCAAGTGGTACGCCCTAGGGGAGTCGAACCCCTCTTTTCAGAATGAAAATCTGACGTCCTAACCGATAGACGAAGGGCGCGTACACTTGTAGTGTGGCGCCCTTATAGTCAGAGGTTTTCGATACCGCAAGCGAGAAAATGCGCCTTTTGACAAAAAAATGACGGACCAGCCCAAAGCCCCTGCAAAACAAGGATTCCCTATTCAAAACAGAGGGTTATTTTGCCTGTGGAAACTGCTGGCGGTGCGTGGATGGGGCACAGATACGTTGCGAGGCAACGAATCTGGCGAAACAGTCTTGGGCATGGTGGATATGCAAGCACGGCCCCCATTGTCGTGATGAGAAGGAATTTTGAGCACTCGCCCCAGTAGCAAGCTACAGAAAAACCCTGTCTGAGGCCCGATTTAATATCTGGAATTGAAAATACCGAACCAAAACACTGAAAATTACTGGCACGGTCACGGAATTGCTGTTTTTCCCGGGAGATTTTATCTCATACTAAAATAATGCCCTACAGCTCGCTCAAAAACTGCGGCTGGGCTGGCGAAAATGGTGATGTTGCCATTTGCGGCCAACCAGCTGTGATGATGGGACAGACTGTGAGAAAGACCGGAGAAGGTTATAGAATGCCGAATGAAAGAAGACCCGTCATGCCGAATTTTCGGCGGTCCCTGATCGCGAAGATTTTCCTCGTCTCCTTTCTCAGCGTGCATGTCCCTCTGATTGCCCTGATCGTTTTCCTGCTGTTCGGCTTCGATACCGGGCCGGTTCCCGTCTTCACCCTTATCCTCGTGGCCACTCTGCTCGGCACTGCCGCGTGCCTTTATGCCATCTGGCACTTCATTCGCCCGCTGCACCACCTGGCCGGAGCGCTGCAACGCTATCCTCAGGACAAGAGCGTGCTAAAGCTTCAAACGACCGGCAATGATGAGATCGCCATCGTCACGGATGCCACCAAGTCGATGCTGTCGCAGGTCGAAGAGCTGGCAAAACAGCTGAAGCATCAGGCCACCACCGACTTCCTGACCGGACTTGCCAACCGTCGGCGGCTGAGCGAACAGGTGCCTGCCATGCAGTCCCAGGCGGAGCGCGCCGGAGAACCCATTTCGATCGTTCTGTTCGACCTCGATAATTTCAAGCTGATCAATGACGATTACGGCCATGATGTCGGTGACAACGTCCTGATGATCGTCGGCGAGATCGTGAAAGATTCCCTGCGGCCGTATGATCTGGCGGCCCGTATCGGCGGCGAGGAATTCTGCATCGTCCTGCCACGCACCTCGGGCGAAGATGCCCTCACCATTGCCGAACGTCTGCGCGCCGCCTTCGAGGCAAGCTATCTCGACCCCCTGCCCCAGGGTCGCATAACCTGCAGCTTCGGCGTGGTGCAAGCGGGGCCCGGCGAGCGTCTGCAACAATTGCTGCGCCGTGCCGATACCGCGCTCTACCGCGCCAAGGATGCAGGCCGAAACCGCGTCATCGGCTCGTTTCTCGGCAGCAATGGTTGATCTGGCACAGGGGTCTTGAGGCCGCGGCCCCAGAAACCGCAGGAAGAATGGCGTGATTTGCTTGCGTTCCACGCTTTCTTCCCGCTATTAGCCAAAGCCATCAACAATTTTGACCAGATGGTAGACACCTCATGTCCCTTCCCGATAAAGCCTTTCCCGTCTCCTGGGATCAATTCCACCGTGATGCCCGCGCGCTTGCATGGCGTCTGGCCGGCCTGAACCAGGAGTTCAAGGCCATCGTCTGTATCACCCGCGGCGGCCTCGTTCCGGCAGCGATCATCTCGCGCGAACTCAACATCCGCCTCATCGACACCGTCTGCATCGCCACGCGCCATGACTACGTCAATCAGGGCGATACGCTGCTGCTCAAGGGCATTTCGCCGGAACTGATGGAAAGACAGGGCGAAGGCATCCTCGTCGTGGACGACCTGACCGACACCGGCAAGACGGCGCTCGAAGTGCGTGAAATGCTGCCAAAGGCCCATTTTGCCTGCGTCTACGCCAAGCCCACCGGCGTCCCTACCATCGATACCTTCATCACCGAAGTCAGCCAGGACACGTGGATCTACTTCCCCTGGGACCTCGGCTTCACCTATCAGGAACCCATCGCCAAGGGCGCACCGGGCTGAGGTTGCGGACGCTTTATGGATTTGAAGGGGCTGCCTAAGGGTGGCCCTTAACTCGAATTAGATTCTAGCGTTAAATCCATCTCGCTGTAGATGTGTTTGAGACGCATTATACGCACTCATATGTCGTGAACCTTTGAAATCTACGACGTCGAGAAACTGTAGATTTGATTGAGGTTGCGTCGAGGTGAAAGTCCGCAATTGGCCCAAAGCGGTCATACTCAATATTGGCCAGAACTTATAAAGCCATATCTGCCGTCAGCCGGTGATGCTTCCCTCAAGCAACAAAATGCCATTGGTTTTCTGAGCTACCAACTTTAGGAACCTCAGCTTTCCTTCTACCCCAGAGAGGCTGCCTTCCCTATAGCCTCTAAACACATAGAAACTGGTGTCGCCTTCATCGCTGAACTGATGCAGAAATTCGAGGGGCACACCATTTTCGAATACCCAGCTTGGTTCGAATATCCACACCGGCTTTAGATCGACGGATACGAATTGATTTGTCAGCTTCTGGCGAAACCACGCGTCGATGTCGCTCGGTTGTTGAGCCTTGAATTCTGCGTACAGACTATCCACAAAAGCTGCTGACGCTGCACTGGCACTTCTCTCCGAAGCCAAAAACCGATCAAGACGATTCTTGAAGTCGGCCTTTAGCTCATCAAATGGGTTTGCCGCCGTTTTGGCTGCAAACTTTTTCCGCAATTCGTCCCCACGGCTCATGAGTAATTTCTCCAAATTGTTCTTCCGAAACTCCACCTGATGCGAATCTCCGCCTTCATAAGGCAAACAGGCGGTAATTCTTAATTAGCAGTGACTGCTCCTGGCGCAAGGCAGCCGCCAGTACGTGACGGCTCTTGGCGCAAAACTGCCAAGGCAGCAGTTGGCCCAAAGCAGACATCTTGTCGCCGTCACAATGCACCAACTAATGTCGCCTAGATGCTTTCGAAAAACCTCAAGATCGCCGCCGACATCTCTTTTGGCTTACCTTGCTGAAGCGAATGGCCCGCCACAGGAATGGTATGCGATCCACTCAGATTGGGAACAAGCGTCGGCATTTCCGCGATGATCTTTACTTCGCAGCATTTCTCAACCATCAACTCGGTATGGATTCAATTCTCTCGGCGTTAGGTCGTCGCAGGTTGAACAGATTACCAAACAGGATCAAACCCGCGCCGACTGCTGTGAAGCCGTCTATCGCCTCGGCATACAAGAAATACCCGAGTACGGCAGATAATGGTACTCGCAGATAGTCCATAGGCATCACAACTGTGGCGTCTGCATGAGCCAGGGCCTTGGCCATGCAAAAGTGTGCAAATGAACCAGCAAATGCGAACAGGAATATCCAGGGCCATGTTGAAGCCGAAGGCCAAAGCCACACGTTCAGTGCCGGAACGAGGCCGATGATCGATTGGATTATGAGCATCCAGAAAATGATCTTCGTGGCACTGTCGGAGCGCGTTAGCGCCTTTGTGGAGATGAAAGAGATTGCGAACGCGAAGGCAGCTCCCAGCGTTATCAAATGGCCTGGATTGAGAGGCGCGACGCCCGGACGCACAATTAACGCGACGCCCGCCAAGCCAAAAAGGATGACGATTCCCTTCCGCCATGTCAGTCTCTCATTCAAGAATATGGCAGCAAGGAAAGCAGCCCAAATAGGCGCAGTGAATTCAATCGATATGACTTGAGCCAATGGGATTAGCGTCAATCCCATTAACCATGCATATTGTCCCACGTAGTGAGCAACGTTGCGGCCGATATGCCTGGGCAGGATATTGGTTCGCATCGCCCGGATTCCGCCCTCTCGATAAACCAGTGGCAACAGCATAAAAAAGGCGATGATGGAACGCATTTCCATTACCTGGAAGACGTCGAGCTCGAGTGTGATGATACGCCCCGAAACGGACATTAGAAGTATCAACAACAAAGATGCCACCATCCATGCTGCCGCTTTGGCGGTCGATCGACTGTTATCCATGTAGCGGGCTTTCAAGTTTCAAGTGATGGCTGGGGATCAATTACCAGCGATAGATCACCAGGAACGTTTCTCGGAGGCACGGTTTTCCCCTAAACTATTGCAGTGGAAAAGTCATGCAGCGGCGCTGCTGGTATTCATCGATCGCAATTTCCTCAATTGGCGCATTGCCGCCAAGGCTGCATTTGGCCCGTTGCGGACGTCGGCCGTCGCAAAAATTGGCCGCGAAACTCTGAGTTTTGCGACCGAATTCTGCGACGGAAATTCCCTTTTGATTTCTGCGGTGGCCGATCTGTCGCGAAACTTAGGAGATTCGCGACGGCGCATCCTCGCCTCTATCGTAACTGAAGCGCGCGATGCGTCCCACATTATCACGCGGAATGGGCCATAGCTCGGCCCAGAAATGATCGCCAGCGTGGTCGATCAGCCTGTATTTGGAAAATCCGCGCGGTAGATTCACGTCGACCAACGCGCCAATGTCCATGTCGAACAGTTTCTGCCGTCCCTTCCAGGGATCGGTCGTCTTGTAGACGGAGGAAAGAATGCAGAAGCGGCCGGATGCGGTAAACCTACTTTCGATGCCATATTTCTTCTCGTCGCCCGTGCGCGTGTAGTCCTGCATGAATGGCAGCGATTTTACCCGGCCATCCGGGCCAATTTCCGCGATGCCGCTGCATGGATACCCATATTTGGGCGAGTCACCGTGTCCTTTGGTGTAGACGTAAACGCGGCCGGCACGCAGCAGCGCCTGGTTGATATAAGGTCTATAAGAGTGGAAGAAATGATGATGCGGAAAATCCTCGGCGACCAGTTGAAGAAGATCGTCGCCTGTCGGGGCTTTGAGCGGATCGGAACTGGTGCCGAACAAACGCTTCAACAGTGAACCGCCGCCACTTGGCGCAGGCGCGACCGGAAATGCGGACCAACTTGCCGTTCGATTCTCGATGTCAACGGAAAGGAACGCCAGCCATCGTGTCGATGACGCCGCCTGTAATGGCACCGCGATGACATTGCCCTCCGCGACCGGGTGAACCGCGTAACCGGGGTATAGGGCGCCGGTCTTATCCTCATGGACTCTCACTCTTCCAAGAGGTTGCGCAATTTCAATGGCATAGGGCTCATGCGTTTGCGAGGCTGGCACCAGCAGGGCGCGGTCGCTGCCCGTGAGGTACAGCGTTGAATCGCCGATCGGCACAGCGACATGCGTGTTAAACGCGGCAGCGTCGCCATGCCGTATGGGAAAGTGCCGCGCCAAATCGCGAACAAGCACCGCCCCCGAGGCAATAAGATCGATCTGAAAAATCTCATCCCCGCGATCAATAACCCGCTTGGGCTCGAACCAGGTCGAACAGCGGATCGCCAGTCGTCCATCCGCCATAGCCATAGGATTGAGGAAGTAAAAATCCTTGACCCGCGATTCTGATAGGCCGACGCTCGCAGCGATGGTCGCTTTGTCTATGACGTACTCCTGCTCCAGATGTAGGTCGATCACAATTACCTGCTTATGTATGCGTTTAGTTTCAACTCCAAATTTGCGACGTCGCAGAATAGCGAGTTTTGCGACAGCCGCAACGTCCGGTGTTGGCGCAAAGCAGTTAGGATATTCATAGCGTAAACTATTCAGATATTTAGGCGGTGCGGCAATTCCATTCCGTTGCTAGAACGGCATAGATGTACTCATCTCCCCACACATCTCTGAAGCGGTCGTTCTGGATCAAATGTGCTTCCCGACGCAGTCCTAGGCGTTTCACCACACCGACGGAACCGGCGTTTGCCGCATCCAGTCGAGCGAAAATTCGGTGAAATCCGAAAGAGGAGAAGCCTGTGTTGATCATAGTGGCAACTGCTTCCGACGCATATCCGTTTCCGGCAAAGGCTGGATTGAAAATGTATCCAACCTCGCCCTGCAACGCATCTATATTTGCCAGTTTTAACAGCACTTCACCCATCAGCGCATGGTCGTCCTTTCGCTCAACCGCCAGTCTATAGACGTCGCCATCATGATCGAATGGAGCATCCAATAACCTCGAGAATTGCTCTTGCAAAGCATCTCCCATCGGAGGTGCCGCGTAGAGATAACGGTAAACCTCTGGCAGAGAGTGGTACACCGCATAGTCGGGGAAATCACCGCTTACAAATTCGCGCAGGATAAGGCGGTCAGTCGACAGCGGTAGGCGTGGTCTTTGAAATTGCATCAAGCATCCAATCTGATGGCTTGCCCCATCGCCAAAACTTGGATGAAAGCAGTCGTTTTTTATGGCCTCTAAATAAGGTCGTCTTCCGCTATTAACAATGACCGCTCCTCGCGCACAGCGAACGCGCTGTCGCGAATTTCCTGGTCTTAACGAAAAAAAGAGAACTCCCACGACCGATATTTGCAACGGAAAGCGTTCCATACTTCAGGTGTTGGCTGTTGCCTGCGAATGGCCCTTTTAGGTTTGTCCAGCCCTATCTGCTGATGCACCGCCAATTGTGGAAATCAGGTGCTGTTGCTTGTACACCACACCGAAAAAAACGAAAAAAACGCGATAAATCTGCCATCCGTAACGTAAGGTAGTCGGCGTCGAACTTTCTAAAATTCATCCAAGTGCCTGAATTTTATAGGTGCTTTTTCTTTCCCCGTTTTCCACAGCCGCCCCACACAATATCTTGTGGTTAACAAACGCTTGCAAACTAGGCCTTGACGGAATCACCACATATCCGCAAGGTAATGCTCATGTTGCGGCGGCAACGGAATCAGGTGTTCCACCTTCGGTTCTCATCAGTTTCAGTTCACGCGTTTGTCTTGCGTTCCGGCCATGAGGGGGTGGAGCGCAATCGGCTGTCTGTGAGCTGGCTTTACTGCCAAAACAAAATGCGGGATATATGGCGACAACAAACTGTTAATACTATATATAGTATGCTTGCAGCCGAAATCACCACGAGATAGAGGAAGCGTCATCCAACGGATGATGGTTTCACCGGCAACACAACAAACCGGCGGCGCGCGATAAGGTGCGACGCTGGAGCGATTTTTTGCGCCCTGCCCATAGGCGCCCAAGGACGAGGAACAAAGACAATGCGCATCGAACGCCGCTTCACGAAGCCCGGCCAGTCTGCCTATGCGGAAATCGAATTCCGCAAGGCCGTGAGCGAGATCAAGAACCCGGATGGCTCCGTCGTTTTCCGCTTGGCGGATATCGACGTTCCCGCGCAGTTTTCTCAGGTCGCGACAGACGTTCTGGCGCAGAAATATTTCCGCAAGGCAGGCGTTCCTGCCCGCTTGAAGAAGGTCGAGGAAAACGACGTTCCTTCCTTCCTCTGGCGTTCCGTTGCCGATGAAAAGGCGATGAAGGACATTCCCGAAGACGAGCGTTACGGTTCTGAAATCGATGCGCGTCAGGTGTTCGACCGTCTGGCCGGTACATGGGCTTACTGGGGCTGGAAGGGCAAATATTTCTCGACCGAAGAAGATGCGGCGGCCTTCAAGGATGAGCTTGCCTACATGCTGGCCACCCAGCGCGTTGCGCCGAACTCTCCACAGTGGTTCAACACCGGCCTGCATTGGGCCTATGGCATCGATGGCCCCGGCCAGGGCCACTTCTATGTCGACCCCTTCACCGGCAAGCTGACAAAGTCCAAGTCGTCCTACGAACATCCGCAGCCACACGCCTGCTTCATCCAGTCCGTCGAAGACGATCTGGTCAATGAAGGCGGCATCATGGACCTGTGGGTGCGTGAAGCACGCCTGTTCAAATACGGCTCCGGCACCGGCTCCAACTTCTCCTACCTGCGCGGCGAAGGCGAAAAGCTGTCGGGCGGCGGTCGTTCCTCCGGCCTCATGAGCTTCCTCAAGATCGGTGACCGCGCAGCCGGCGCCATCAAGTCCGGCGGCACCACCCGCCGTGCGGCCAAGATGGTCGTCGTCGATGCCGATCACCCCGATATCGAAGCCTACATCGACTGGAAGGTGAACGAAGAGCAGAAGGTTGCCGCGCTCGTTACCGGTTCCAAGATCGTTGCCAAGCACTTGAAGGCCATCATGAAGGCCTGCGTCAATTGCGAGGCGGATAATGGCGATTGCTTCGACCCTGCCAAGAACCCTGCCCTCAAGCGCGAAATCCGCGCTGCCAAGAAGGACATGGTGCCTGAAAACTACGTCAAGCGCGTCATCCAGTTCGCCCAGCAGGGCTACAAGGACATCGAATTCAAGACCTACGATACCGATTGGGATTCGGAAGCCTACCTCACGGTATCTGGCCAGAACTCCAACAACTCCGTGTCACTGAAGGATGACTTCCTGCGCGCCGTGGAAGACGATGGCGACTGGAACCTGACCGCCCGTAAGGACGGCAAGGTCATGAAGACGCTGAAGGCACGCGCGCTCTGGGAAAAGATTTCCCACGCCGCATGGGCATCTGCCGATCCGGGTCTGCACTTCAACACCACCATGAACGACTGGCACACATCGCCAGCCGCTGGCCCCATCCGCGCATCCAACCCCTGCTCGGAATACATGTTCCTTGACGATACGGCCTGCAACCTTGCCTCGCTGAACCTGCTTCAGTTCAAGGACGCCAAGACCAAGAACATCGACATCGCCGACTACGAACACGCCGTTCGCCTGTGGACCGTCGTTCTCGAAGTTTCCGTCATGATGGCGCAGTTCCCGTCCAAGGAAATTGCCGAACGCTCCTACGAATACCGCACGCTCGGCCTCGGCTACGCCAACATCGGCGGACTGCTGATGTCGTCGGGCATTCCTTACGATAGCGATGAAGGCCGTGCGATTGCCGGTGCCCTCACCGCCATCATGACCGGTGTTTCCTACGCAACATCGGCTGAAATGGCTGGCGAACTCGGCCCCTTCCCGGGCTTTGCGCCGAACCGCGACAACATGCTACGGGTCATCCGCAACCATCGCCGCGCTGCCCAGGGCCTCGCATATGGTTACGAAGGCCTGTCGGTAAACCCCGTTCCGCTCATCCACACCGATTGCACGGATCCTGACCTCATCACCCACGCGGTTGCCGCATGGGACAAGGCTCTGGAGCTTGGCGAGAAGAACGGCTACCGCAACGCCCAGACGACCGTGATTGCGCCGACAGGCACGATCGGCCTCGTCATGGATTGCGACACGACCGGCATTGAGCCTGACTTCGCGCTGGTGAAGTTCAAGAAGCTGGCCGGTGGCGGCTACTTCAAGATCATCAACCGCGCGGTTCCAGAATCCCTGCGTTCGCTCGGCTACTCGGAAAGCCAGATTGCTGAGATCGAAGCCTACGCAGTCGGCCACGGTAACCTCAATCAGGCGCCTGCCGTCAACCCATCGACGCTGCGCGCCAAGGGCTTTACCGATGAGAAGATCGAAGCTGTCAACGGTGCGCTGAAGGCCGCCTTCGACATCAAGTTCGTCTTCAACCAGTGGACGCTCGGCGCCGACTTCCTCAAGGAAACCCTGAAGGTTTCCGACGAGCAGCTCGCTGACATGAGCTTCAACCTGCTGGAACATCTCGGCTTTGCCAAGAAGGACATCGAAGCGGCCAACGTGCATGTTTGCGGCGCGATGACGCTGGAAGGCGCACCGTTCCTGAAGGACGAGCATCTGCCCGTCTTCGATTGCGCCAACCCTTGCGGCAAGATCGGCAAGCGTTACCTCTCGGTCGAAAGCCACATCCGCATGATGGCGGCAGCGCAGCCCTTCATCTCGGGTGCGATTTCCAAGACCATCAACATGCCGAATGATGCAACGGTGGAAGATTGCGGCGCAGCCTACATGCTGTCCTGGAAGCTGGCGCTGAAAGCCAACGCTCTCTACCGCGATGGTTCCAAGCTGTCCCAGCCGCTCAATGCATCGCTGGTCGACGATGATGACAACGAAGATGCAATGGAGGAGCTGATCGCTCAGCCACAGGCAGCCCAGGCCGTCACCATCACCGAAAAGATCATCGAGCGTGTTGTCGAGCGTGTCAGCCGCGAGCGTGAAAAACTGCCGAACCGCCGTCAGGGCTACACCCAGAAGGCAGCCGTGGGTGGACACAAGGTCTATCTGCGCACCGGCGAATTCGGTGATGGTCGCATCGGCGAAATCTTCATCGACATGCACAAGGAAGGCGCCGCCTTCCGTGCGATGATGAACAACTTCGCCATCGCCATCTCGCTCGGCCTGCAATATGGCGTGCCGCTGGAAGAATATGTGGAGGCCTTCACCTTCACCAAGTTCGAGCCAGCCGGCATGGTCATCGGCAACGATGCGATCAAGAACGCAACCTCGATCCTCGACTACGTCTTCCGCGAACTCGCCGTCTCCTACCTCGGCCGTCACGATCTGGCCCATGTGGATACGTCCGACTTCTCGCAGACGGCGCTCGGCAAGGGCATCGAAGAAGGCAAGACCAACCTCGTCTCCACCGGCTGGACCCGTGGTTACAAGCCAACGCTCGTCTCCAACACCCCCGAGCGCGCCTCCTCCGAGCCCAAGGGTTCGGCCACGGCAGCCCCAGCGCGTGCGTCAGGCACAGTCACGCAGATCTCCGGCAACACGGTTCGCAAACTCGAACCCACCGTCGCCATCTCCACCTCCGAAGTCGTCGCCTTCAAACGTGATTACGAGGAACGCGCCAAGGAATCGGTAGAGATCGAAGAAGGCCTCGCCACCGAATCCGAACAGGCCGCAACGGCCCTCTTCTCCGACAAAGCAGCCGCCGACGCCGCCTCTGCGAAGACGGAAGCCAAAAAGAAGGAAGCCGAACGTCGCATCCGCTCCATTGCTCAAGGGTATACGGGCAACATGTGCGGAGAGTGCCAGAACTTCACGATGGTGAGAAATGGAACTTGTGAGAAGTGCGACACGTGTGGCGCGACGAGTGGCTGCAGCTGATATAGGTGCTACATTAAAGAGACATCTTTTATCAAAGAATCATTTCAGGCGGCTCGTAACCGCCTGAAATGATTTATGGGATCAAATCGACGCAAACCCAAGGTACCTATATCGTTGCTGGAGAGAAGTATGTCTTCTACCGCCATTTTAATAGGAAATGCGAGCTACCAAAGCGAGAATGACCTGCCGTGCTGCCAACAGGATGTCGAGGCAATGCACGACCTACTAAATGCGACCGGCAGGTTCGATCACATAGTTGACTGCATTAACGTTGATGCTGATGCAATGCGCGACGCTGTTCGAAATGCCCTGCCTGCAGAAGAAAAGAAAAATGAAGTTTTTTTCTTTTTCTCTGGTCATGGCGCATAGATTGAAGGTGAGTTTTATTATTGCGGAACAACCTTTGACACTAGGCGGCCCAATGAAACAGGTGTGTCGCACTCGGAGCTCCATGGGCTTTTTAGAACAGCTTCCCCTACCACTTTGGTTGTTGTGATAGATGCCTGCTACTCGGGAATGCCGTTAGTCAAGAGAGAGGTGCCACCACCCCCTTTGGTCAAAGACGGCTTCAGTAACGTTTTTCAGTTCTCTTCATCCATGAACGATCAGACATCGATGGGCGGGATTCCTCTCAGCGACTATACACGTGCGTTTATCGAAGCGAGCATTCGCAAGACAGAGGGAGCGATCTTCTACACTGACCTTTCGAACACTTTGCGAGACAACTTCATACACAATAACGGTCAGACTCCTTTCTTTGTCTATCAGGGGACTGGTCGCGAAACTTTAGTAGATGATGCCAAGACGTTAGACGAATTTCGAAAACGAATAATGCTGCAACTCGGCCAAGCTGAGGCCAATCACAGTGACGCACCTTTCGTTACCGATGCTGAAAGCGACCACGAGGATGTGGCAATAACGACCCCGCCATCGCCGATGCAACGTCTTTTAGCAGCAGAAAGTCGGATCGGCTCACCGCTACAGGTCAAGGAACTGATAGGAAGTCTGTTTGATGGACTGAAAGAGAACCTTAGTAGTCCGAAGTTCTCAGAGTTTTTTGATGTAGAGATCAGTGAGTATCCTCGGTACTACGAGAAAATTAGCGACGAATTTATGATCCGCGTCCTTTCACGCGAAAAGCGTCCTGATAGGCTTGTGACAGCTGAGATCAAAAGAGAGAAACGCAAAACTAACCCTTGGGAAGCTGCTAGTTTCGGTTTACTAGAGGCATTACGCCACGACTATATCGACCGTTTCGACCTAGAACTAAACTGCTCTTTGGAACGGGCTCAAATCAAAATAAGCCTGATCCCAAAGTTTAGAACACTTCAACGCCTCATGCTTGTAGTTAGTTGTGCGCCCAGCCTCCAAAATTGCTACGTATTTGAGATGATCATAAAACATCCAAGAACAGACTGGGATGCTTTTAGTTCTGAGGGAGAGGAGCTTGTTAAACGATGGTACACTTTAAGTTGGGATGACCCGTCAGTATCGCTAGTCGATAAAATATGCGAAGGACTAATCACCAGTGTTGAAAATCACATTGATGAAACGACCGAGCGTCTTGCAGATCGATGAGTATTGACTTCGGATAATATCCCACAATACTCTCAGCTGTTCACTAGTCGTGACGAAATGCAAAGAGCACAGCGAACCCCTATCTCTCCCCTGTGGGAGAGATAGCAATTTCAACATCTTAGCTGAAAGCTAAGTGTTAGAAATTGCCAGTGAGGGGTCCTACCCCACCCACAAACAGAAAACGAAACCCAACCCTACATCCGCCGCGCTTCTAGCCGCCGCTTATCCCGCTCGACATATTCAAAGCCCATGCTCGTCAACCGGAACTGTCGTTTCTGAAATTCGCCGCGAATCTGGATGAAGCCCTGCTCTTCGGCTTCGAACAGCGTCTTTAGCCCCGTGCCTTTCGGTGGGGTCTGCCAGTCGGTGCCGACGGCGGCGTGAAGCAATACCATGATCTTGATAATGGGAGGTCTCCATGGCTGGTACGGCCAGCCGTGTTGCGTCGCGAAACGTCGTCATCTGCCAACCGCCCGCTCCGGCATCCGAAGTGCGGGTGCCGGACGGTGGTGATGCGGCCTGGACTTATTTCTTCTTGGTGGTGCTTTCGCTGGCTTTGACCTGCGAACCGAGTGTCGGAGCGGCAACGGGTGCGGCCTTGTCCTTCTTCGGTTTTCTGACTTCTTTGTTGCTGCGAACTTGACCCTTGGCCATTGGATTCTCCCGTTTTGGTCCCGTAACTTAGCCGCCATATGGTGGCCAAACGCAAGAGATTTCTGATTGCACCCACCATGTCGGATGCTTTCGTGGGCGCAGACGTCGCACCCCTCACCTGAAAACCCTATGAATTCGCGTCGCTCATCATGATTTTTTGACCGTTTGGGTAGACACGGGATGATCGGGAGGCGTAACCCGCCTGTCATGATGAACAGAGCCAGCCGCTCCCCCCTTTGCCTTGCCAGGCATCTCCCCCTCAAGGGGGGGAGATCGGCAAGAGGCACGATCATCGCTCCAATTACACGCGTCGGAGAGTTGGCGGCTGCAATGCACGTCATACCGCCGCAACGGCGTCCAAGATGGCCGGGCGCCCTCCACGATTCGATCTCCCCACCTGAGGGGGAGATGCCCGGCAGGGCAGAGGGGGGTGAGCCCCACCCTCCAACCTCAATACGCTCCCTCAAAAAACCGCAAACGAAAATACTTCCAAGCTAAATCAACAACATAACCGAAAACCTGCAAAAAACCCCAAAATTTCCCCCGCAACTTTCTCAATGACGCGCGAATCACCCGCACAATTGCCCCGTTCCGCCCTCGGATACACCGCAAGGCGTTGCGGCGAGGCGGGACCGGCGCTGGGGTTGGGAGGGTGACGCAAACCTTTCAACCTCGGGGTCGAGCAGCGATCTCCCCGGTGGGACGGGAGAAAGGTGGCGGCGGTTTCGGACCGGCTGTCGCAGCCTTTCCAATGTCCGGACCGGCCCGGCATGTCTGCGCCTCAAAACACCGTTTCGGGTTTTGCGGGTGGGGCATGCCGGGCCGGTTTGCCAGCCACCGGGTGTACCGACAGCTCATCGGCACCGGGTCGAACGCGACCACAGGGGCTTGAAGCGAAAGTCAGGCGGTACACAGGAACACGCTGCATCTGCCCCGCACTGTTGCGAAACGGCGCGGACGGACCGCAAGGTTTCCATCGGCGAATGTGCCCGGTGGCCACCTTGCGGAGAACGGATCGATGGCTGCGGGCGCTTCGTCAGAATGAAGCGTCCCATCCTCGAAGGCAGATGTGGCCGAACTGGCAGGCGACGGCTTCAGCAACGAAGCCGCCGTCACCCGGGTGGGTAAGGCCGGACCTTGATTTGTCCGACCGTTCCAACGGCAAGGCCCCCTTGCCCTCCGGGATATGCCAGCCGTGGCAAGAGGATCGCTGTTCGGCCAAAAGAGCTGAACGGGGCGCTGCGAGGTGCCATTCTTAGACTACCCAACGAGGCAACTTACAGCGCCCCGTCCGAATACCCATGGCCGCGAATGGTGTGGACACTGATTGAAGGTCATACCACGGGCAGGTGCTGCCGCGTGAACGGCGAAGCTTGTGTAACCGGTGGCCGGGGTTTTTGATAGCGATGGGTTTGGAGGTTGTGGCCGCTGGGTGCTGGGTGCTGGGTCTTGAATGCCGGTGCAAGCTGCGTTCGCTGGGCCGCGGGCCGCAACGCAGCAACCCTCATCCTGAGGTGCGGAGGCGCAGCCGGAGCCTCGAGGGACGGGGGTTGCGGGCTTTAGGCAGAGTGCGCGGCGGATGCTTCGAGGCTTTGTCCTTCGGCCAAAGCACCTCAGCATGAGGGCAGTGGGTGAGGTTGCCCTCTCCAATACCGGACCAACGCGGAATGCGAGCAGCTATGAGGAATGCTTGGCGATGATGCAGGGCGCAACAGAGCAACCCTCAGCCATCATGAGATTGCCGAAGGAGGTGCCACGCAAAGGGCACGACAGAGCAACCCTCATCCTGAGGCGCCCCGCAGGGGCCTCGAAGGACGGGGGTTGCGGGCTCAAGGCAGGAGTACGCGGCGGATGCTTCGAGGGCGCTGCGCGCCACCTCAGCATGAGGACGGTGGGTGTAGCAGCATCATGCAGCAAAACCGACGAGGCCGACCGCGCTGCGATCAGCCTCCGTCATGGATCGAATGAGGACCGAGCCTACCACCACTTAACGGGTGTGAACTTACCCGCCGCCTGCTCAATAGCATAGGCCGTCTTGAACAGCGTTTCCTCATCGAAGGGCTTGCCGATGAGCTGGAGGCCGAGCGGGAGGCCTTTGCCGTCGAGACCGGCGGGGACCGAGAGGCCCGGCAGACCGGCCATGTTGACGGTGATGGTGAACACGTCCTGCAGGTACATCTTGACCGGATCGGCGGCCAGTTCCTTGTCGCCGATTTCGAAGGCCGACGATGGCGTGATGGGGGCGAGCACTGCGTCGACGCCTTCGTGGAAGACGGTTTCGAAGTCGCGCTTGATCAGCGTACGAACCTTCTGGGCCTTCAGGTAATAGGCATCGTAGTAACCGGCAGACAGTACATAGGTGCCCACCATGATGCGGCGTTTGACTTCGGAGCCGAAACCGGCGGCGCGGCTCTTCTCGTACATGTCGGCAATGTCCTTGCCATCGACGCGCAGGCCATAGCGGACGCCATCATAACGGGCAAGGTTGGACGAGGCTTCGGCAGGCGCCACGATGTAATAGGCAGGCAGCGCGTATTTGGTGTGCGGCAGCGAGATATCGACCACCTCGGCACCGGCATCCTTCAGCCACGCAACGCCCTGCGCCCAGAGCTTTTCGATCTCTTCCGGCATGCCATCGACGCGGTATTCCTTGGGAATGCCGATCTTGAGGCCCTTCAGGGACTGGCCGATGGCCTTCTCGTAATCCGGCACCGGCAGATCGATGGAGGTCGTATCCTTCGCATCGACGCTGGCCATGGATTTCAGCAAAATCGCGGCATCGCGAACGTCGCGGGCGATAGGGCCAGCCTGATCCAGCGACGAGGCATAGGCAGCAATGCCCCAGCGCGAGACACGGCCATAGGTTGGCTTGATGCCCACGGTGCCGGTAAACGCCGCAGGCTGGCGGATGGAGCCGCCCGTATCTGTCGCAGTGGCACCGGCGCACAGATGCGCGGCAACGGCCGCCGCAGAACCGCCGGACGAGCCGCCGGGCACGAGCTTCTTGTCGGAGCCCGTCTCACGCCACGGGTTGACCGCCGGGCCGTAATAGGAGCTTTCATTGGACGAGCCCATGGCGAATTCGTCCATGTTCAGCTTGCCAAGCATGACGGCGCCTTCGTCCCACAGGTTCTGCGTGACGGTCGATTCGTATTTCGGCTTGAAGCCATCCAGCACGTGAGAGCAGGCCTGGGTGTGGACATCGCGAACGGCAAAGAGGTCTTTCACACCGAGCGGAATGCCCTCCAGCCCACCGGCCTTGCCAGCGGCCAGTTTGTCGTCGGAGGCTTTGGCCATCTCGCGGGCCTTCTCAGGCGTCACGGCGACATAGACGTTCAGCGCGGAATTGGCGGCATCGACTGCGCTCAGATAGGCGTCGGTCAACTCAACGGCGGTGAAGTCCTTGGCCTTCAGCTTGTCGCGGGCTTCGGCAATGGTCAGGCTGGTCAGGTCGGTCATATCGGCAATGGCTTTCGAAAACTTTGGATCGGGCGGGTGGAAACAAGCCTGAAAGGCCTATTCGACCACCTTCGGCACCATGAAGAAATTGCGGTCCGTGGCAGGTGCATTGGCAACGATGTCATCCGCCTTGTCGCCATCGGTAACCGCATCCACGCGCTTCTTCATGGCAAACGGCGTCACCGACGTCATAGGCTCGACACCATCGACATTCACCTCCGAAAGTTGCTCCACGAAGCCGAGAATGCCATTCAACTGGCCAAGCATGATGTTGGCCTCTTCTTCGTCAACGGCAATACGGGCAAGGCGCGCAACGCGCTTCACGGTGGCAAGATCGACGGACATGGTTCTACTCCGGTCAAGAATTTTAGTACCGCTATAATGACCATGTCCGCTCTTCGCAACGGTAGAAAGCATGTCGCGTTGAAGTGAGCGCGGATTTGCGCCCACTTCAACGCGTTACGCGGAAATGTCAGAACGTCAGCGTCTGACCCGCGCTTGGCGTATCGACGATGGCTTGCGAGCCTTCCATGCCGGTGACGAATTTTTCCGGCGTCTGATCGATAATCCCGAACGAACCGTAATGGCAGGGAATGACGTTGCGGAACTTGAAGAAGCGTTGGCAGGCCAGAGCCGCAACCGCGCCACCCATGGTAAAGCGGTCACCGATGGGAACGAGGCCGATGTCAGGCTCGTGCAGCTCGTTGATCAGCGCCATGTCGGAGAAGATGTCCGTGTCGCCCATGTGGTAGACCGTCGGGCCGTCTTCGAAATGCAGCATCAGGCCATTGGCATTGCCAAGTGCGTGGCTGACACCATCCTCGGTGATCTGGGCGGACGAATGCAGCGCGTTGGTAAAGGTGGCGGAGAAGCCATCAAAACCCACAGTGCCGCCGGTGTTGCCCATTTCCAGCTTCGACACGCCTTTCGAGCCCAGCCATGCGGCAAGATCGGCATTGGCAAGCACGGTCGCGCCGGTGTCCTTGGCGAGCTGGATCGTATCGCCGACATGGTCACCATGACCGTGGGTCAGGAGAATGTGTGTGATACCATCAGCTGCATCCTTGGCGTTCTGGCCCGCAAAGCCTGGGTTTCCGGTAAAAAACGGGTCGATCAGAATCTTCGCCTTACCGGTTTCGATACGAAATGCGGAATGGCCGAGCCAGGTTAGTTTCATGGAAGTTCTCCTTTGTATTACCGATATATTATGACATAGGACGGGCCATACAACCGCCCTCGACAGAATTTGGAATTGCGAACATGGCCGCTGATGATGACGAATATGTGTATGACGAAGCGACCGGTGAATGGCGCCCGGCCTCAGAGATAGCGGCCCTGGCGGCAAAGGCCAACGAGGTTCGCGATGCCAGCGGCACGCTTCTGGTCGACGGTGATTCTGTGACTTTGATCAAGGATTTGAAGGTCAAGGGGGCGGGAACCACGTTGAAGCAGGGCACTGTGATAAAGTCTATTCGCCTGACGGACAATCCAGAAGAAATCGACTGCCGCCACGATGCTATCAAGGGTCTCGTGCTGCGGACCGAATTCGTACGCAAACGCTGAGACGAGCCATGGCGACGTTGACGATAGAGGAACTGGCCGACTTCCTGCAGACGGGTCAGGCCATTGCCGGGCTGGACCTGGGCACCAAGACGATCGGCCTTGCGATGTCCGATCTGTCGCGCCGTTTCGCAACCCCTCGCCCGGTCATCAAGCGGGTGAAATTCACGCCAGATGCCCAGACGCTGCTGGATTTTGCGCAGAAGGAAAAGGTCGCGGCCTTCATCATCGGCCTGCCCGTCAACATGGACGGATCATCCGGGCCGCGCGTTCAGGCAACCCGTGCCTTCGTGCGTGCCATGGGCGAGAAGACGGAGATACCTTTCGTGTTCTGGGATGAGCGGCTTTCCACTGTCGCCGCAGAACGGGCTTTGCTGGAGATGGATGTCTCACGCGCCAAGCGCGCCGAACGTATCGATTCGGCGGCAGCGAGCTTCATTCTTCAGGGTGCGCTGGACAGGCTGTCGGGCCTCGCAAGAGCCGCCGCCTTCGAGGACTGACGCATACGCCACCACGCCGCAATGGCCTTACGCTTGCGGAAGCCGACGATGGCAAACAGGACGAAACTATCGATGACGATGGCGCGGGCAACCAGCGGCGGAATGCTTTCCGGGGCGATACCGAGGATGTTTCCATAGACCTGAAACACAAGCTCGTTCGCCTGCCGCGTCAGCATGAAAATGCCGAAACTCATGTCGTAATAGGACAATCCGTACCAGCTTCCGAGAAGGATGATGGGCCCAGCCCAGAATACCAGAAGCCACTTCATGCCACCTGCCCCCGCATGAGGACGGCGTCGGGAGCGACCGCGATGACTGCCCAGCGCAGGCATGCCATGAGGCACAGGTTGACCGTGGGCACGTAGATGTCCAACGGCAGCAGTGCAAAGAACGTCATCATGACGATCAAGGATATCCAGCGGTTCACGGCGGTTCCTTTTCACACGTCCACGGACGCATGGTTAATGATTTATTAATACAATGATCCCGCTTCTCCGAACGGGCAAATAAAACTTATGGATATGGTTAACGACGACCACGGGCCTGTGGATAAGGCGGTGGCTCCAGGGCAACAACGCGTGCACCCCCGCGAAAGCGCCAAACATTATTAGAAAAGTCTAACGCTAGCTAATCAGCTATAAACGCCGCGCACGATGCGCTTCACGGCTGTGCCGATTTTATCCCAATCCTTCGGGCTTTTCAGCGCAACGCCGGCAAACTGTCCGCTTATGACCGATGAGATGACAAGATGCTGGATGGCCGCGAAAATCACGGCGTTGACGGCAGCGGTATCGATTCCCTTCGGCGCTTCGAGTGAACCGCGCATCCGCTCCAGCCACTTGGCCAACGCCTTGGCCCTGGCATCGGCCAGTTGCTTCACTTGTGGCGTATTCTCGGACACTTCCCAGGCGATGATCTTGCACACGAGCGGATCGCAGCGCAGCGCTTCGATGTAATAAAGCGCCAGCTTCTCCATGAGATCGCCGTAGGTCAGCAAAAACATGCCGCCGGTATCTTCCGGGATGCGATCCTTGACCCAAGAGCCCAGATCTTCGCCGATGGCTGCGACCAGACCTTCCAGACCGCCGAAATACCGATAGATCAGCTGCTTGTCGCACCCGGCCCTGCGTGCAACGGCATTGATGCCGAAGCCCTGAAACCCCTCTTCCGCAAGCAACCCCTTGGCCGCAGAACAGATTGCCTTTTCAGTCGCGGCGCGATCCTTTATCCGCTTTTCAGGAGGAGCTTCAGCAACAGTGTCGACGATGGCCAGCATAAGCTTGCGATTCTCCGTGTGGTGACGTGATCACAGGGTTAGCAAAGGGTTAATTTGGCAGCAATGCGGGGCATGGTTCGGAGATGAAGGTAGTTGTGGATGAAACAAGGTAGGCTTCCAATTCGCGCATCTACCAATTATGGCTTCAACTTTTAGGGGAATGGATATCTCAACACATGTCTCTTATTCAAAATGAGCGCACAAAGCTGCTTGCGAACTCTCTTGACCGGACATCAACGGCCTGCGTGGTCGCAGGGCTGATTGCTCCCGCAACAAGCATTGCCAATCATGTGCCCGGCACTCCCGGACTATCCATAAGCGCCGCTGTTGGAACAGTGATTTGGCTTTTCGCCGCAGTTACATTACATTTGTTGGCAAGACGCACCCTTGGAGGGCTGAGATGATGACTGGAATGGAAATCTTCTTCTATGTTGCCTTGCCAGTAAGTATCGTAACCGCTGGTTGGATCGCCGTTCGCCTGAATGAATGGAATGACAAAAAGACGCGGCTTCATCCCGGCGAGTAGGGACCAGACTTCAAAAGATCAGGCTTAGACCAAACTCGTTTGCCAGTTTTATGTATTTTCTGTATTATTCAGAAAACCAATCTGGAGTCTGACTTTGTCTCAAAAATCTATTACCACTGCGGAGTTCATGCGTCATTTTGGGCGTTATCATGATCAAGCGCAAAAAGAGCCAATCACTTTGACAAAGCACGGACGCCCTTCGGTGGTGGTGCTGCCTATTGAACTGTTCGAGAAATTGGCCAACAATCACGACGTACGTCAGGCATATACTTCAGGTGAGATGCCAGACGATATTGCCTCGCTTTTCAGAGAGCAACTCGAAAACGATTCGAAGGAATATCAGGCATCGCGCGATGACTGAAAAATTCAGGCGTGGTGATATTGTCGCTTATCCCTATCTTTGGCGATGGCAGAACGAGGCCGATCCGCAGCGTGATCACGGCGAGAAAGACCGCCCCGCCTGCATGATCCTGGCGATCAAAGACAAGCAAGGTCTTACGCATATCCTGTTGCTTCCCATATCTTCTAAGCCACCGCACGGTGACCAGAAAGCAATCGAAATACCGGGACTGGAACTACGTCGTGCGAAACTCAGCCGCTACAAGCGCGGCTGGATCACCGTTAGCGAGTGTAATTACGACGTGATCGAACGATCTTACCATTTCGACGCGCGGCGGGAGCCAATCGGGCGGTTCAGCGAGGCGTTTCTCGAAGAGATCAGATTGGCGTTTGCACCGTTTTTAGCGGCTGGTTCGGCGAAGGTGAGCCGCACATAACCCGCGCTTATTAAAAATCCTGATTTTACGCAGCAGGCGGATACAGCAGATCGATAATATAGGTCGGGTCAAACCGGCTATCCAGCATGCCGTACGTATGGCGCCAGCCACCGGCCAGACGTGTCTCAAGAAACGCGTCAGCGATGCGGCCGGCGCCGATGCGGCAGAGTTCGGCGGCGGCGGCGGCGAGAGCGAATTGTTCGACCAGCAGGCGGGCCGCACCCTCGTCGCGTTCGCAGAGCGCGATTGCCGCGCGCAGGACTTCGGTGGTCTTCTTGCCGGATGGGCCGAGATCGCGTTCAAGCGTTTCGAAGACGAGGTCGAACAGGTCCTTGCCGCGCTGGAGAACGCGCAGCACATCCAGAGCCATGACGTTGCCGGAACCTTCCCAGATGGCGTTCACAGGGGCTTCGCGATAATGGCGGGCGATGGGGCGGTCTTCGACGTAGCCGCTGCCGCCAAGGCTTTCCATGGCTTCATAGATCAAGGCAGGTGCGATCTTGCAGCACCAGTATTTGACGATGGGCGTCATCACACGGGCATAGGCCGCTTCCGCCGGATTGTTGCGGGCGCTATCGAACGCGGCTGCCAGGCGGAAGGACAGTGCGGTTGCGGCTGCGACATCCAGCGCCATATCGGCCAGAACGCGCGTCATGATCGGCTGGGTGACCAGCGGTTTGCCGAAGACATTGCGGCCACGAGCGAAATGGACAGCTTCCGCCAGCGAGGCGCGCATCATGCCGGATGAGGCAAGCGCGCAGTCCAGCCGCGTCAGTGTGACCATATCCAGAATGGTGCGGACACCGGCACCGGGCTCACCCAAGAGATAGCCGAAGGCATCAGTGAATTCGACTTCGGCTGACGCATTGGAGCGGTTGCCGAGCTTGTCCTTCAGGCGCTGGAAATGCAGGCCATTGGCCGAGCCGTCTTCCAGAAAACGCGGCACGAGGAGGCAGCCCATGCCGTCGCCCATCTGGGCCAGCATGACGAAGCCATCGCTCATGGGTGCGGACAGGAACCATTTGTGGCCGGACAGGCGATAGATGCCCTCACCTACGCGTTCAGCCGTCGTGCGGTTGGCGCGCACATCCGTTCCGCCCTGCTTTTCCGTCATGCCCATGCCTATGGTGACGGCTGTTTTCTGCATGGCGGGTTTTTGCGAGGAATCATATTTGCGCGACAGGATTTTCGGCGCCCATTCCTGCTGGACGCGCGGCGATGTCATCATGGCGGCGACGGAGGCGTGGGTCATGGTGAGCGGGCAGAGATGCCCGGCCTCGAGCTGTGACGTCAGATAGAATTTGGTGGCGCGGGCCTTGTGCTCGTTGCCGCGCGTTTCAGGCGTGTTTTCCCAGGCGCTGCTGTGCAGGCCAGACGACATGGACCGGCGCATCAGCGCGTGCCAGGCGGGGTGAAACTCCACCTGATCCAGCCGCTCCCCACGGGGCCCATGGGTGTGCAGTTTCGGCGTGCTGACATTGGCCATGCGCGCCAGTTCCTGCGCCTCGACCGAGGTGACATAGCGTCCGATCTGGTCGAATTCGTCGCGCAGGGGGCGCGAAAGACTGGAGGTCAAATCCACGATCAACGGGTCTGAGCGATAGGCATTGATGCCGGACCAGAGGTTAGGCTGGTTCAAATCGGCAAGCTGTTCTTCGGTCCGGTTCATATTCGTCATCGCGTGGCTATATCGGGATTCGCATTTTATTGCATGTATTAGGTCTGGCACGGCTTATCGCATGCTTGCCGACAAAGCCACCTGTCTTTATAGACCCGGTGACCAAAGCCAGAGCAGCGCACCATGCTCTATTGCGACCCGGAGGACATATTCCATGGTCTATTATCCCCACCGCCACCTGCTTGGCATCAAGGGGCTTTCCCATCAGGATATCACCACTCTTCTCGACAAGGCCGATGAGGCGGTGAAAATCAGCCGTCAGCGCGAAAAGAAGACATCGACGCTGCGCGGGCTGACCCAGATCAACCTCTTCTTCGAAGCCTCCACCCGCACGCAGGCGTCCTTCGAACTGGCCGGAAAACGGCTGGGTGCCGACGTGATGAACATGTCGGTGGGCAATTCATCCGTCAAAAAGGGTGAGACGCTGATCGACACGGCCATGACGC
Organism: Hyphomicrobiales bacterium; assembly: GCA_900468015.1. Taxonomy (GTDB): domain Bacteria; phylum Pseudomonadota; class Alphaproteobacteria; order Rhizobiales; family Rhizobiaceae; genus Agrobacterium. Next base: position 131,095 of record UBRU01000003.1, on the reverse strand, counting down.
TGAACGCCATGCGCCCCGACGTGCTGGTGGTGCGCCACTCCTCCGCAGGCGCTGCGGCGCTTCTGGCACAAAAGGTGGCCTGCTCGGTAGTGAATGCAGGCGACGGACAGCACGAACACCCGACACAGGCGCTTCTGGATGCGCTGACGATCCGCCGTGCCAAGGGTACGCTGTCGGGCATAACGGTGGCGATTTGCGGTGACGTGCTGCATTCGCGCGTGGCGCGTTCCAACATCATTCTCTTGAACCAGATGGGTGCACGCGTTCGCGTCGTCGCGCCGCCAACGCTTCTGCCATCGGGCATCGCTGATATGAGCGTGGAAGTGTACCACGACATGAAAGAAGGTCTTGCTGGCGCCGACGTGGTGATGATGCTGCGCTTGCAGCGCGAGCGCATGTCCGGTTCCTTCGTACCTTCGGTGCGCGAATATTTTCATTATTATGGGCTCGATGCCGAAAAGCTGAAGGCTGCCAAGGAGGATGCACTCGTCATGCATCCCGGCCCGATGAACCGCGGCGTGGAAATCTCATCCGAAGTGGCGGATGGTCCGCAGAGCGTGATTGAAAGCCAGGTGGAAATGGGTGTGGCTGTGCGCATGGCCGTCATGGAGACGCTTCTTATCTCGCAAAATCAGGGAGAGCGCGTATGAGCACTGCAACCGTTCTCAAAAATGTTCGCATCATCGATCCCTCGCGTAATCTGGATGAGGTCGGAACCATCATCATCAGTGCCGACGGCACCATCCTCGCCGCTGGCAAGGATGCGCAGAATCAGGGCGCGCCGGAAGGTGCTGCCGTGCGCGATGCAAAGGGGCTGGTCGCCACGCCCGGCCTGGTCGACGCCCGCGTGTTCGTGGGTGAACCGGGTGCCGAACACCGCGAAACCATCGAATCCGCGTCGCGTGCTGCGGCAGCGGGTGGCGTGACCAGCATGATTGTGATGCCGGATACCGACCCCGTGATCGATGACATCGCGCTGGTGGAATTCGTGAAGAAGACGGCGCGCGACAAGGCGCTGGTCCATATCTATCCGGCAGCGGCGCTGACCAAGGGGTTGCGCGGCGAAGAGATGACCGAATTCGGCATGTTGAAGGAAGCCGGTGCCGTCGCCTTCACCAATGGCCGCAAGGCGCTGTCCGATACGCTGGTTCTGCGACGCGCCATGACCTACGCGCGTGAATTGAACGCGGTGATTTCGCTCGAAACCCGCGACCCATATATCGGCCATGGCGACATGAACGAGGGGCTTTTTGCGAGCTGGCTCGGACTATCGGGAATTCCCCGCGAAGCCGAAATCATTCCGCTGGAGCGTGATTTGCGCATCGCGGCACTGACCCGCGCCAACTACCACGCCGCAAAGATTTCCGTACGTGAATCCGCCGAGGCGATCAGCCAAGCCAAAGCACGCGGCGTCAAAGCCACCTGCGGCATTTCCATCAACCATCTGACGCTGAACGAAAACGATATCGGCGAATACCGCACCTTCTTCAAGCTCTCCCCGCCGCTGCGCTCCGAAGACGACCGCATGGCCATGGTGGACGCGCTAAAGGATGGCACGATCGACATCATCGTCTCCTCGCACGATCCGCAGGATGTGGACACCAAACGCCTACCGTTTTCGGATGCGGCGAGTGGTGCAATCGGGCTTGAGACCATTCTGGCGGCGGCGTTGCGTCTCTACCACAGCGACCAGGTTCCGTTGATGCGGCTGATCGATGCGCTGTCCACCCGCCCCGCCCAAATCTTCGGACTGGACGCCGGAACGCTGAAGCCGGGGGCTAAGGCGGATATCACCCTGATCGATCTCGACGAGCCGTGGCTGGTGTCCGAGAAAAATCTGGTATCGAGGTCCAAGAACACGCCATTCGAAGACGCCCGCTTTACCGGCCGCGCCGTTGCAACCTATGTTGCAGGCAAGCTGGTGCATTCCGTATAAGAAAACGATCTGAAGGACCGAGGGGACCTTGTAATGACCGCATTGACTGACTGGCAGACAGCGCCTGCACTTCTCGCCCTTGCTGCCCTGATCGGCTACCTCTTGGGGTCTATACCTTTCGGCTTGATCCTGACACGGGCTGCGGGTCTTGGGGATGTCCGCAATATCGGTTCCGGCAATATCGGTGCGACCAATGTTTTGCGCACTGGCAGCAAGAAGCTGGCGGCAGCGACTTTGTTGCTGGATGCTTTGAAGGGGACTGCCGCGGTTCTCATTGCTCACGCATTGTGGGGTTATGAGGCCTCGCTGGTGGCGGGCTTCTTTGCGTTCCTCGGCCATCTGTTTCCGGTTTGGCTGGGTTTCAAGGGCGGCAAGGGTGTTGCCGTCTATATTGGCGTGCTGCTGGGAGCGGCACCATTGATGATGCTAGTCTTTGCGGCAATCTGGATTGCGACCGCCTTCCTGACCAAATATTCCTCTCTCTCCGCACTGGTTGCAATGCTTGTCATTCCGGTTGCATTGTGGATATTAGGACCGGAGAAGACGGCTCTGCTGGTGACGCTGCTCAGCGTTATCTCCTGGTATATGCACCGGGAAAATATCAAGCGGTTGCTGGCGGGGACTGAAAGCAAGATCGGTAAAAAGGGCTGAGGCGACGCGTCTTGCCCTGACGGGGGCAAGACATGCCACATGATGGCGAAACAAAGCGGGGCATTGCGCTGACCGACCGGCAACGGGTCGCATGGCTTCGGCTGATCCGCAGCGACAATATCGGCCCCGTCACCTTTCGCGAACTCATCAATCATTTCGGAAGCGCCGAAAAGGCGCTGGACGCCCTGCCCGACCTTTCGCGCCGGGGTGGTTCGGCCCGCAGCCCGCGCATTGCGACTGTTGCCGAGGCGGAACGGGAAATCGAGGCGGCGGAAAAATTCGGCGCGCGATTCGTCGGCATCGGGGAGCCGGATTATCCACCGGCCCTGCGCGAGATCGACGGGGCGCCACCGATCATCTCTATGAAGGGATCAGGCCGCAAGGCTGTTCGACCATCCATTGGTATTGTCGGGTCGCGAAACTCCTCCATCAATGGTTCGAAGTTTGCGGCCATGCTAGCGCGGCAGTGCGGACAGGCTGGTTACACCATCGCATCCGGTCTTGCGCGGGGTATCGATGCGGCGGCACACGCGGCCTGTCTTTCAACGGGAACGGTTGCCATGCTGGCGGGCGGGCTGGACAAGCCCTACCCGCCCGAAAATCTGCGGCTGCTGGACGAGATCTATGGCAATGACGGTGCCAGCATCAGCGAGATGCCATTTGGCTGGGAGCCGCGGGCACGGGACTTTCCGCGCCGCAACCGGCTGATTGCGGGCGTTTCCATGGGCGTGCTGATCGTGGAAGCGGCTGACAGGTCAGGCTCGTTGATCACCGCACGGTTGGCGGGGGAATTCGGGCGTCTGGTGTTTGCCGTGCCCGGTTCGCCGCTGGACGCGCGTTGCCATGGCACCAACCGGCTGATCAAGGATGGCGCGATGTTGGTGACGGAAGCCGCCGACATTCTGGATGCGCTGCGGCCGTTGATGGAGCCGTCTCTGCCTATTCAGTACATTGCCAAGGAAAGCTCCGAGGAGATGGAGATATCGCCACCGCGTGACGATGATCGCAGCATTATCGCATCGGCACTGGGGCCTTCGCCCGTCGAAACGGATGACATCATTCGCCATACGGGACTGCCTGCCTCCACCGTTTATCTCGTGCTGCTGGAACTTGACATCGCCGGTCGATTAAATCGGCATTCCGCGGGGCGGGTTTCGCTTGACATGAGCGACTGATAGCTTGCGCTGGCCCGACTGAATGTCTCCTGCCTCAATATAAGCCATTTCGATAAGGTAACATAGCATGTCGGCGCCTTCGCGCTCGGCAACCGCCCGCAGTTCAGCAAGCATCTCTCTGATGTAAGCGAGATTTTCTGACGTCTGCTCTTCCCTGCTCTGGCTGCTGTTTTTTGCATTCACGACCATATTGACCTCGATTGAACCATCAAAACGCAATGTCTGAAAAAGAGCATCACGACACTGAGGCAACCATAACTTGTTTATCTATAATTGCAAACCAGTTTTAAATCACCAAAAGGTTGCATCTTGTTGTAATGGCAGAAAAACGCCTCTTGCCTCTTGACCCAAGCGCATTACCTGTCCATGTCGAAATAAAGGGCGCCCTGTTGCACGTCGAAAAACGGCAGGGCATGTTAACGGGCAAGTTCCGAAAGAAGAAAATATGAATGTCGTCGTCGTAGAATCACCGGCAAAAGCCAAGACGATCAACAAGTATCTTGGCCCAGGCTATAAGGTGCTCGCCTCGTTTGGCCACGTTCGCGATCTTCCCGCAAAAGATGGCTCGGTGCTTCCCGATCAGGATTTCGAAATGACGTGGGAGGTCGATCCGGCCTCGCAAAAGCGCATGAAGGAAATCGCCGATGCCGTGAAGGCATCCGACGGATTGTTTCTCGCGACCGACCCGGATCGCGAAGGTGAAGCCATTTCCTGGCACGTTCTCGATCTGCTGCGGAAGAAGAAGGTGATCGGCGACAAGCCAGTGAAGCGCGTTGTGTTCAACGCCATCACCAAGAAGGCTGTGCTCGATGCGATGGCCGATCCGCGTGACATCGACATTCCCTTGGTGGATGCCTATCTCGCCCGCCGTGCGCTCGACTATCTCGTTGGCTTCAATCTTTCCCCCGTTTTGTGGCGCAAGCTGCCGGGTGCGCGTTCGGCTGGCCGTGTTCAGTCCGTATCGCTGCGTCTGGTCTGCGACCGGGAATCGGAAATCGAGCGGTTCGTATCAGAGGAATACTGGAACATCTCGGCATTGTTGAAGACACCGCGTGGCGACGACTTCGAGGCCAAGCTGGTGTCTGCCGATGGCAAGCGTTTGCAGGGTCGGTCGGTCAAGACAGGCGATGATGCCAACCGTTTGAAGACATTGCTGGAGGGTGCGACCTATACCGTGGATACGGTCGAGGCCAAGCCCGTTAAGCGCAATCCTGGCCCTCCGTTCACCACATCGACGCTTCAGCAGGCCGCATCGTCGCGCATGGGCTTTTCCGCCTCGCGCACCATGCAGGTTGCGCAGCGTCTCTATGAAGGTATCGACATTGGCGGCGAGACCGTTGGTCTCATTACCTATATGCGTACCGACGGTGTGCAGATGGCACCCGAGGCAATCGATGCGGCCCGCAGCGCAATCGGCGAACAGTTCGGTGCCCGTTATGTGCCGGACAAGGCGCGCATCTATTCCACCAAGGCCAAGAACGCGCAGGAAGCCCACGAAGCCATTCGTCCGACGGACTTCAGCCGCACGCCCGATCAGGTCAAGAAGTACCTCGATGCCGACCAGTTGCGGCTTTACGAGCTTGTCTGGAAGCGCGGTATCGCCAGCCAGATGGCGTCTGCTGAAATCGAGCGGACGACGGTCGAGATTCTGGCCGACAATAAGGGCGAGAAGGCTGGCCTTCGCGCTGTCGGCTCCGTCATACGTTTCGATGGCTTCATTGCCGCCTATACCGACCAGAAGGAAGACGGCGAGCAGAGCGATGATGGCGACGAAGATGGCCGTCTGCCGCAGATCAATGCCCGCGAGGCCCTCGCCAAGCAGAAAATCAACGCCAGCCAGCACTTCACCGAACCGCCACCGCGCTATTCGGAAGCGTCGCTGATCAAGAAGATGGAAGAGCTCGGCATCGGTCGCCCGTCTACTTATGCGGCAACGCTGAAGACGCTAAGCGACCGTGAATATATCATCGTCGACAAGCGCAAGCTGGTGCCGCATTCGCGTGGACGGCTGGTAACGGCTTTCCTCGAAAGCTTTTTCACGAAATACGTGGAATACGACTTCACCGCCGATCTGGAAGAAAAGCTCGACCGGATATCTGCGGGTGAACTCGACTGGAAGCAGGTTCTTCGCGATTTCTGGAAAGACTTCTTCGCCCAGATCGAAGACACCAAGGAACTGCGCGTTACCAACGTGCTGGATGCACTGAACGAAGTTCTGGCACCGCTCGTGTTCCCGACCCGTGAAGACGGCTCCGATCCGCGCATATGCCAAGTCTGCGGCACGGGTAACCTGTCGCTGAAGCTGGGCAAATACGGCGCTTTCGTCGGCTGCTCGAACTACCCGGAATGCAATTTCACCCGCCAGCTGAATTCCGATGGTGCCGAGGCGGAAGCTGCTGCCCTCAACGAGCCGAAGGCGCTGGGTGCAGACCCGCATACGGGCGAAGAGCTGACGCTGCGGTCGGGCCGTTTCGGACCTTACATTCAGCGTGGCGAGGGCAAGGAAGCCAAGCGTTCGTCGCTGCCGAAGGGCTGGGCACCTGACGACATCGACCACGAAAAGGCTCTGGCGCTCATCAACCTGCCGCGCGATATCGGCAAGCACCCGGAATCGGGCAAGATGATTTCGGCGGGTCTCGGTCGTTACGGACCGTTCCTGCTGCATGATGGTGGTTATGCCAATCTCGAAAGCATCGAGGACGTGTTCTCCATCGGACTCAACCGTGCCGTGACCGTGATTGCCGAGAAGAAGGCATCGCCGGGTCGTGGGCGTTCGTCCACGCCTGCCGCGCTGAAGGAACTGGGAGACCACCCCGATGGCGGCGCGATCACCGTTCGGGATGGCAAGTACGGGCCTTACGTCAACTGGGGCAAGGTCAATGCGACCATTCCCAAGGCGCAGGCACCTGACACGGTGACGCTGGACGAGGCGCTGGTGCTGATTGCAGAGCGCATTGCCAAGACCGGCACCGGCAGCAACGGCAAGCCCGTGAAGGCCAAGAAGGCGGCAGCGCCGAAGAAGGCCACGAAGGCTGCGAGCGCCGATGGCGAGACCAAAGCCAAGGCGAGGCCGAAGGCTGCGGCAAAAAGTAAAACGGCTGCAAAGCCAAAAGCGGCTGCCAAACCAAAGGCAGCACCCAAAGCGAAGAAGGCAGAATCTTGAGCAAAGCACCGCGTAAAACATCCGGCTCGGCGGGCGATGGCTTCGGCCGCACCGGTCGCGGGAAAAAAGTTCTCGAATCTGCTGGCATCATCCACGGCGAAGTTCCACCGCGCGACGTGCTGCTGAAGTTCATCGCCGAACATCCCGACCAGGCCTCCAAGCGCGAAATCGCCAAGGCTTTCGGGCTGAAGGGTGAAACGCGCATCGTGTTGAAGGCTCTTTTGAAGGAGCTTGAGACCGATGGCATGGTGCACAAGAGCCGCAAGTCGCTGATGCGCCCGGGCGGCCTTCCGCCTGTGACGGTTCTCGACATCACCACCCGTGACAAGGACGGCGGCCTGATCGGTCGTCCCGCAGAATGGCCGGAAGAGAACGGGGCAGCCCCTGCCGTCATCATTCGCCAATCCTCTGCCGACCGTCAAAAGGGCAAGGCCCCTGTTGGCGGCATCGGCGACCGGGTTCTGGCCAAGATTTTCCCTTCCAAGGAAGTGGGTGGCCCGGCCTATACGGCACGCATCATCAAGCTGATCGACAGACGTCAGGGCGGATCGCTCGGCGTGTTCAAGGAAACGCCGGGTGGCGGTGGCCGCCTGATGCCGATCGAGCGGCGCGGCGATGAAATGGTCATCGATCCCGATGGCGTCGGTGATGCCAAGGACGGCGATCTGGTGGAGGTCGAAACCTCTCGCAACAGCGGTCGTTATGGCCTGCCGCGTGCCAAGGTTCTTTCCGTCGTCGGCTCTGTCGCGTCCGAAAAGGCGATCTCGATGATCGCCATTCATGCCCACGGCATTCCGCATATCTTTCCGTCAGACGTGCTGGCGGCAGCGGATGCAGCTAAGCCCGCGACGATGGCGCACCGTGAAGACTGGCGCAAACTGCCGCTCATCACCATCGACCCCGCCGACGCCAAGGACCACGACGACGCCGTTTATGCGGAGTTGGACCCCTCGCCCGACAACCCGGATGGCGTGATCGTTACCGTGGCGATTGCCGATGTGTCCTACTATATCCGATCCGGCTCACCGCTTGACCGTGAAGCGCTCAAGCGCGGCAATTCGGTCTACTTCCCCGACCGCGTCGTGCCGATGCTGCCGGAGCGTATTTCAAACGATCTCTGCTCGCTGAAGGAAGGCGTCGACCGCCCGGCGCTCGCCGTGCGGATGGTGTTTTCCAAGGAAGGCCGCAAGGCCAGCCATACTTTCCATCGCATCATGATGAAGAGTGCGGCCAAGCTTTCCTATCAACAGGCCCAGGCCGCCATCGACGGCAACCCTGATGACAAGACCGGCCCGATGCTGGACCCTATCCTGCGACCTCTGTGGCATGCCTATGAGGTGATGAAGATCGGTCGCGACCGTCGCCAGCCGCTTGAGCTGGATATGCCGGAGCGCAAGATCATTCTGAAAGCGGATGGCACGGTTGATCGGGTGCATGTTCCTGAACGTCTCGACGCGCATAAGCTGATCGAAGAGATGATGATCCAGGCCAATGTCTGTGCGGCCGAAACGCTGGAAGTGAAAAAACAGCGTCTGGTCTACCGCGTGCATGATGCGCCGACGATTGCCAAGCAGGAAGTGCTTCGCGAATTCCTCAACACCATCGGCTATTCGCTGGTCAAGGGCGGGCAGGTTCGCGCCAATTCCTTCAACGGCATTCTGGCGCGCGCACTGGATACGCCGCACCAGATCATCGTCAATGAAATGGTGTTGCGCTCGCAAAGCCAGGCGATCTACAGCCCTGACAATATCGGCCATTTCGGCCTGAACCTGATGAAATACGCGCATTTCACCTCGCCAATCCGTCGTTATGCCGACCTTATCGTGCACCGCGCGCTGGTGGGTTCATTGGGCCTCGGCGAAGGCGGCATCACGCCACAGGAAGAAGCGACGCTGGCCGATGTGGCGGCTGAAATCTCGACCTTCGAGCGGCGGGCCATGGCGGCGGAACGCGATACGGTCAACCGGCTGATTGCGCACCATCTTTCGCAGCGCGTGGGCGAGGAATTCGAGGGCCGGGTCGGCGGTGTCACAAAGGCGGGACTATTTGTCGCGCTGCCACAGTTTGGTGCTGACGGATTTGTTCCTATATCTACGCTGGGTACGGACTATTACATCTATGACGAGGCGCATCAGGCTCTGACGGGTGAAAAGACCGGACTTGGCTATCAGCTGGGCGATGCTGTTCAGGTTCGTCTGGCTGAGGCCGTGCCGCTCGCCGGTGCCTTGCGGTTCGAAGTCTTGAACGAAGGCAAGAAGATGCCTGCGGCGACACGCTCCTTCCACAAGACGACACGGCGCACCAGCGGCCCGACACCTGGCACACGGCCACCACGCAGACGCAGATAACAAGTCCAGAGGACAAGCGCATGACGACGACCGAGACGCAGACAGTGCAGTATGGTGGTAAACCGGAAGACCGTCCGCTTGGTCGCTCGATCATGCGCGGCATTCTGAGCCGCTGCCCGGCCTGCGGCAACGGCCACCTGTTCCGCGCCTGGCTGAAGCCCGTCGATGAATGCGCTGCCTGTGGCGAAGACATGCACCACCAGCGGTCCGACGATCTGCCGCCCTATATCTCGATCATGATTCTCGGCCACGTTGCCGTCGGCGGCTTCATGATGACGGATACGGTGTTTCTGGTTCCCATGTGGGTCCACTTCGCCATCTGGGTGCCGATTACCATTCTGGTTGCGCTGCTGACGATCCAGCCGATCAAGGGTGGCGTCATCGGCCTGCAATGGGCCTTGAAGATGCACGGCTTCAGCAATGAGCCGGAAAAAGAACAGATCGACGGCTCGTCTCACTGACGTGGTGTGATATCCTTGCCATCCGACTTTTCCCCTGACAAAGCGCCCTATCTGCGCCCGAAAGATGCCGCTTCGATCCTTCTTCTGGATCGGTCGACGGACACGGTGCGCGTGCTTGTGGGCAAGCGCTCCAGCGCACATGTGTTCATGCCGGATGTCTACGTCTTTCCCGGCGGCAGGCGCGATCCTGGTGACCGAACCCTGCCCTTCGGAACAGATCTGCGCCCGACGGTACTGGACAAGCTGATGCGCGCCTCATCCAGACCGATGACGCAAATGAGCGCACGGGCTCTGGCGCTCGCGGCTCTTCGCGAACTTCATGAGGAAACGGGACTACGCTTCGGCACCGATCCAGACCGGCCCAACCTGTTACCGTTGCGTTTTGTAGCCCGCGCGATCACGCCGCCGGGCCGTGTCAGGCGATTCGATACGCGGTTTTTCTGCTGTTTTACCGATGAGGTAAGCATTGATCCCAGCGAAATCAGGGATTCGGATGAGCTTCAAAACCTTGAATGGCTTGACATCCAGAACAATTCCAGTCTGAACATGGCACCCATCACACGCATGGTTCTCGAAGATGTCACAAAGTTCATGATAGGTGATCCTTCATTGCAATCCGAAAGCCCGGTGCGACAATATTTCGAGCGTCGCGGCAATTTCATTCGTGGCTTTCTATAAAGGTCTACATGTCCCATCCGACTTGCGACGCCGACGACATTCACTGGCCCTCGCTCATCGCCGCAATATCCGCCATCAGCGCCGTTGGCATCGCCATCGGCCTCGGCTTGCCGCTTTTGAGCATCATTCTTGAAAAGCGCGGTATCTCCTCCAGCATGATCGGACTGAATACGGCCATGGCCGGTGTCGCCGCCATGATAGCAGCGCCGGTGACCAGCAGGCTGGCGCATGAGTTCGGTGTGGCGCGCACCATGATGACGGCGGTGGTCGTCTCGGCCATCAGCGCGCTTGGCTTTTATTTCGCCGATGCCTTCTGGATGTGGTTTCCGCTGCGAATCGTTTTCCATGGTGCCACTACCATGCTGTTCATTCTCTCCGAGTTCTGGATCAACGCCGCAGCGCCGCCCAGACGGCGCGGCATGGTGCTGGGCATGTATGCGACCGGCATGGCTGTGGGCTTTGCGGGTGGTCCGCTGTTGTTTTCCGCCATCGGCAGCGAGGGAATCACACCCTTTTTGCTTGGCTCGGCCATTATCCTTCTGGCAGCGATCCCTATCTTCCTGGCGCGGCACGAAAGCCCGGATCTGGATGAAAAGCCCAACCACCACTTCGTGCGCTACATCTGGCTGGTGCCGATGGCCTCTGCTGCGGCCTTCGTCTACGGTTCTGTGCAGGCGGGCGGGCTGTCGCTCTTCCCGGTCTATGCCACTCGCGAAGGTTTTAGCGAATCGCAGGCCGCATTGCTGCTGACCGTTATGGCGATCGGCAACATGGCCTTCCAGATCCCCATCGGCATGCTGTCCGACCGCATGAAGGACCGGCGCATTCTGTTGGGCCTGATGGCGCTGACGGGCGTCATTGGCACGCTTGCGCTGCCGCTGCTAGTGGATAACTGGATGCTGCTGTCATCGCTGCTGCTGCTGTGGGGTGGCTGCGTCTCCGGCATGTATACCGTTGGCCTCACCCATCTGGGTTCCCGCCTCACCGGCTCCGATCTGGTGGCAGCCAACGCCGCCTTCATCTTCTGTTACGCCATCGGCACCATTGCCGGGCCGCAAACCGTGGGAATTTCCATCGATGTGGCCGGGACGGATGGTTTTGCCTGGGCTTTGGCGATGTTTTTCGGGCTCTACGTGGTGCTTTCCATTGCCAGGTCGGTTTTCGGATCAAATCGGACTTGACTTTTCGGGCGCGATCCGTAGTTTCGCGCCAGATTTAGCCGGGGTCCAACAGGTCCGCGGACTCACTATTGTTAAAGGCAGGACGACCATGGCGAAAGCTACAACAATCAAGATCAAGCTGCTGTCGACAGCCGACACCGGTACCTTCTATGTCACGACGAAGAACAGCCGTACCTTCACGGACAAGATGACAAAGACGAAGTACGATCCAGTCGTACGCAAGCACGTTGAATTCAAGGAAACGAAGATCAAGTAATTTCCTTCGCAGACACTGCCAAAAACGCGCCCTTCGAGGCGCGTTTTTTGTTTTTGCGGATAACAACGCTCAAAGCCTGAAGTCGCGATTGCCGCAGCCAACCTTAATTTGTTCACCCAAAATAATATTCTAGGTCAGATACTAAGTTTCCATCGAATTCAGAAAATTTTCTATTTTTCTTCTCCAATATTTCATACATTACACCCTTGACTGGACTGCCTCCATTCTTCGCAGCCGCGTCTATGCGTCCGTAAAGTGACAAGACATCTGATCCATCATCAATGTATTTTGCGGCCAGATATTTCAGAATATTTACGCTTTCATCTTTTGTCATTCGTTCCTCCTGACACGTCGGAGAGATCCAACATTAAGACACACACCCTCTTCGTTGTACGCGCAAAAATATGCATGCGACTACGAATCGTAGGGAGACTAGCACCTAATAAAACCGCGTGAGGAAAAGCCGCTTACAGGGAAAATGGGTCGACCGGGACAGCAAAGACAGTACGAGGAACCGTTCAAAAGCGTCGCCGGTCGACCAGCCCCAAGACCCAGGAATGCGGCGGACCTGAGCACCATGGGGTATCTGAGAGATAACTGCCTTCCTACAAATAAAAGCAGCTATTCAGAACCAATATTTTCCGCTTCATCACAGCGGCGAGAGCACGCTGCAAGTGCGGAAATTTTCGTCTTGATGAAGTATCGCGTAACGCCTGAAGAATATCAACAAATTATTAATCCAAACGACGTTCCATCCATCGATATGGTTAAATATCCCGCGATGATACAGGGGAATTACTGACGCGGACCGGATAGATACATAATAAACCCAATCGTTATTATGGGTATATGTGCGCCCTCTTCAATAACGGGGCTGGTCGTTCTCTCGAAAACATCAACAATGTGCAAGATGAAACTGCCGTTCGACATCCGGCAACATATTTCTTATCTGGAAGACAACGTAGAGGCTTTGCGAGTCTGGATGGCACAGACGGCGTTTGGTCTTTGCGATCACGCGCAAACACTGGGACGTCACTGATGTGACGCGCCGTCATTGTTATTGTGGATAACAGTCAGCAGAGCGAAGAATGGTGAAATGGCATTCAGGCAGCAGCGGCGACCACGCGGTTGCGGCCAGCGCTTTTGGCATCATACAAAGCCCGGTCTGCCTGTCGCATCAATTGCTCAGGGGTTTCCACCGAAAGTGCGTTGGTGGCGATGCCCAGCGATGCGGTGATATGCAGTTCCCGACCAGAGCGCAGCGTGAATGGCGTGTCTTCGATGATCGAGCGCAGCCGCTCGGCGACGGAGGCTGCCATGTCCACCGACGTATCCGGCATGACGACCACGAATTCCTCGCCGCCGTAGCGGCATGCCAGATCCGCGCCGCGCACGGTAGAGCGCAGCCTGGCGGCAAACTCGCGCAGAACCTCGTCGCCCGCATCGTGACCGTAGGTATCGTTCACATGCTTGAAGCGGTCGATATCGGTGATGCAGACCGACAGCGGGCGTTCGCGCGCAGCTGCCCGGTTGAATAGGATTTTTAGGTGGTTATCAAGATAGCGCCGATTGTTGAGGCCGGTCAGCGCGTCGATGACGGCCATTTCGATGGTCTGATCGAGGTTCTCGCGCAGCCTGTTGTTGAAGCGCTTGCGCTTGATCTGCGTCAGCGTACGCGCCACGAGTTCGTTGGGGTCAAGCGGTCGCACGATGTAGTCGTTGACGCCGAGTTCCAGCGCACGGACGATCATCGTCTCATCGCCCTGTTCGGTGATCAGCAGCAGCGGCAAAAAGCGAGTGCGCTCGAGCGAGCGAAGCTGCGAGCAAAGCCGCAGGGGATCGAAATTATCGAAGTTGGAGTTGACGATGGCCATCTCATAGTCGTTTTCAGCCGCTTCGAACAAAGCCGTCGCCGGTTCGGTCAGGGCAAAGACCTCGGCCACCGGCTTCAACGCCTTGATGATGCGCTCCTGCGAGCTGGCACGACCGTCGATCAGCAGGACGCGGCCCGGCTGTTCGATCTGCACATTCTCGGAAATCGGATCGCCGATACCGATGGTCTGGGCGGTGTGAGCGCGGGCGCGCAGCTCGTCGCTCATGGATTTGAGGCGCACCAAGCTTTTGACGCGCGAGATCAATTGAAGATCGTTGACCGGCTTGGTCAGAAAGTCGTCGGCACCGGCTTTCAGGCCGCGCACGCGGTCTGCAGGCTGATCCAGCGCGGTGACCATGACGACGGGAATATGGGCGGTTGCGGGATTGGCCTTGAGGCGTTCACACACCTCGAAGCCATCCATGTCTGGCATCATGATATCCAGAAGAATGATATCGACCTGCTCCGTGTTGCAGATATCGAGGGCTTTGGCGCCGTTATCTGCACACAGGACGTCGAAATATTCTGCCGACAAGCGTGCCTCAAGCAGCTTCACATTTGTCGGAATATCATCGACAACCAGAATTCTCGCAGTCATGCGCCCGCCCCTCGCCTTACACGTCGCCGAGATATGTTTTGATGGTCTCGATAAATTTAGGAACTGAAATCGGCTTAGAGACATAGGCCTCGCAGCCGCCCTGACGAATGCGCTCCTCATCACCCTTCATGGCAAAGGCCGTGACGGCAATAACCGGGATGACATGCAGTTCGTCGTCTTCCTTTAGCCATTTCGTGACTTCCAGGCCGGACACTTCCGGCAACTGAATATCCATGAGGATCAGATCGGGGCGGTGCTTGCGCGCCAGATCCAGCGCTTCCATGCCGTTACGCGTCTGAATCGTCGTGTAACCCGACGCCTCGATCAGGTCACGAAAGAGCTTCATATTCAGCTCATTGTCTTCAACTATCATGACCTGTTTGGGCATGGACGGTCCTCGTTTCACTTTGAAACCCATTCACGGACATATAGAGTGTCTGAGAAGCGATTCCATTATCCCCCAGTGGTTCACCATAGTGGGATTTGGTTGAGAAATAGGTAACTTCAGTAAACAAATGTTGCACGACACGAAAAACGGCAAACGATCCCCGAAAGACAGCCATGAAACAGCGGTCGCCATACTTGGCTGGCTGGCGAGCGAGCCGGATATGCTTGCACGTTTTCTGGCGCTGAGCGGTCTGCAACCCAACATGCTGCGCCAGTCCGTCAACGACCCCGGCTTCCTCGCGGGCCTTACCGATTTCATCATGAGCCACGAACCCGACCTCATGGCCTTCTGTGAAGCAACCGGCACCAGCCCTGAAGACGTGACGGCAGCATGGCACCAATATTCCGGCCCCGGACTGGACTCCGGTCAGTATTGAACTCTCAGGAACTCGTGTGTCGGCCCTCAGATTGGCATGGCGCTAGTCTGACGCCTGATTGTTTTTTTGTAACGTACTCAGTGATTGTCCGGGCATTATAAGAACAACATTCTGCCAAAAGGCATCGTCTAACTCTGGAATGTCACCACAATCGATCTCGATGTCTGGCAAGTCTCTGAGTTGCTCAAGCGTCAATTCTTTTTCGTACCTTTTCAACACAACGTCACCCCTCGACCTGATGCGGTACCCTTATCGTTGCTCTGTATGACCCTTGCTGGCATAAGAATGCGCTCTTGAGCGCGAGAAAGCAAAGGATTATGGTGGGAAACGTTCTCTTTTTGTTTCCGAGCCATGGTATCAGCAATTTCAACCTATGATCCCGGTTTCTGCCGTGACTGTCTGGCTGGCCAGCCGGAGGGAATGCGGCGTTGTGGGAGGTGTGGCAGTCCGCGTCTGGTCTTTCATTCCGAACTCTACGATCTCTCGATTGCTCATATCGATTGCGATGCCTTTTATGCGTCGGTGGAGAAACGGGATAATCCTGAGCTGGCCGACAAGCCCGTCATCATCGGCGGTGGCAAGCGCGGGGTGGTTTCGACGGCGTGTTACATAGCGCGCATTCACGGCGTGCGCTCGGCCATGCCGATGTTCAAGGCGCTGGAGGCCTGCCCACAGGCGGTCGTCGTAAAGCCGGATATGGAAAAGTATAGTCGTGTCGGACGGCAGATCCGCGGCATGATGCAGGATTTGACACCGCTCGTGCAGCCGATCTCCATCGATGAGGCTTTTCTTGATGTGTCCGGCACGGAGCGGCTGCATCACGACCCGCCTGCCCGCGTTCTGGCCAGCTTTGCCCGGCGGGTGGAAAAGGAAATCGGCATTACCCTTTCCGTCGGGCTTTCCTACTGCAAATTTCTGGCCAAGGTGGCGTCCGACCTGCAAAAGCCGCGTGGCTTCTCCGTGATCGGTGAGAAAGAAGCGACGGCGTTTCTCGGGACACGACCGGTCACGACTATATGGGGTGTCGGCAAAGCCTTCGCCGCCACACTGGAGGCTGATGGCATCCGCATGATCGCGCAGTTACAGCAGATGGAGGAAGGCGACCTGATGCGGCGCTATGGTGTCATGGGTCAGCGGCTTTATCGCCTTTCGCGTGGCATCGATGACCGCGATGTTCACACCAACGATCCAGCAAAGAGCGTGTCTTCCGAGACCACATTTTTCAACGATATCTCCCGCCATGACGATCTGGTTTCGATCTTGAGATCGCTATCGGAAAAAGTGGCCTGGCGGCTGAAGAAGAACGAGGTCGCAGGCCACACCGTGGTCTTGAAGATGAAGACGTCGGACTTCAAATCCCGCACCCGCAACAAACGGTTGGAAGACCCGACGCAACTGGCTGACAGGATATTCCGAACCGGCATTTCGATGCTCGAAAAAGAAACGGATGGCACCAAGTTTCGGTTGATCGGCATTGGCGTGACCGATCTGTGCCATCCGGCGCTCGCCGACCCACCTGATCTGGTCGATGCCCATGCTGGGCGGCGCGCCGCCGCAGAGGCCGCGATGGACAAGTTGCGCGATAAGTTCGGCAAGGGAGCCGTGGAAACCGGCTATACATTCGGCACGAAAAAATAGTCGCGACACGCAGTCGTGATCGGCATTTAAAAGCTTCCTTAAATCCCGACTGATATTCTCCCCTGCAAAGAAGCTGCGCCGGATTTGGCGCGCTTTCCGGCTCCCACGCCCTCCTCGGTGGCGGCGTGTCTTGTAATGCGTTGGAGTGAAACATGATGTTGCGTGCCTTTGTTGGAGCCTGTCTCCTGTCCACCTCCGTTCTGGTGCAGGCAGCCTTTGCCGGCGATGTCCGCAGCCTACAGGTGATCGTTTCCAAGAACGAGCAGACGCTGTCGCTGTATGACGGCGGCGAACTGGTTGCCACATCCAAGGTGTCTTCCGGCAAGCCGGGGCATGACACGCCAAGCGGCATCTTCTCTATCCTGGACAAGAAGAAATACCACGAATCCAATATCTATTCGGCAGCGCCGATGCCTTTCATGCAGCGGCTGACCTGGTCTGGCATTGCGCTGCATGAGGGGCGCGTGCCCAACTATCCGGCATCGCACGGCTGTATTCGCCTGCCCGCCAAGTTCGCAAAAAGTCTGTACGGCATGACGGCGCGCGGGGTGCACGTCATCGTTTCCGATGCGGCGGTCGCGCCGCAGCGCGTGGACCACCCCGCCCTTTTACAGCCGCATGACCGGCCCGACGAAAAGCTGATGCTGTCTGACGTGGAGTTGCGCCCGGCACGCTTCGACGCATCACTGAAAATGGTGGAAGTCGCCGTCAACCAGACGACGAGTTCGGTCAAGCCCAAGGCATCCGTTGAGCGGAACCTTTCGCCGCTGCGCATTCTCATCACCCGACGTGGCGAGCGTGAAAAGATCATGGACGTACAGCGTCTGCTGACAGAAATCGGCTTCGATGCCGGTGTGGCGGACGGTTACGCCGGGCAAATGACGATCAGCGCCGTGAACGGGTTCAAGCGCTGGAAACAGATGAAGACATCAGGTCCGCTTTTGACGGATGAGGTGGTGGATGCGATCTACGCATCAGCCGGTGCGGACGCTGCGCCCAACGGCCAGTTGATGGTGCGGCGGGACTTCAAGCCGCTGTTTGAAGCACCCATCCACATCAAGGACCCGCATGTGGCGCTCGGCACGCACTTCTTTGAGGTCATCGATATGGACCGCGATAACGGCAAGGCGGAGTGGAACGGTCTGACGCTGGAGAACTATCTGCCAGCCGCGGCGCGCAAACGTCTCGGTATCGACGTGGCCGATGTGCCGGGACGTCTCGACCCGTTGAGCGCTGTGCTCGACCGTCTGGATATCCCAAAAGATCTTCGCGCAAAGCTCGAAGCAGACTTGACCACCGGCAGTTCGATTACGTTGTCGGATCTCAGCCACGGGCTGGAGACCGGAGAGGGTACGGATTTCGTCACCATCACCCGCGACCGTCCTATCTGACGCAAGACGGGTGCTGCACGCAAGGCGGGAACGAAGTTTCTGCACGGACGTTGAAATGGCTCGACAAGACAACTTGGAGAGCCATCAAATGAACCTCAAATATGTAGCGGCAGCCGTCCTTGGACTGGCCTGTGTCTCGGCGGCGGAAGCGCCAGAGAATTACAGCATTTACGCAGGCCCGACGGTGGTGAGCGATCCCGTCATCCTCGACATCTATGACCGGGCGCTGGTGAAGTGCACAGCGGAAGCCAGCACGCCGACGCGCGGCACGGAGTTCACCACATCACTTTATTATAACGCTGCACTGAGAGCGTGCCTGTCCCGCCAGGGCTTCATCGACCGTGGCGCTTACGCCTATCCGACCAACCGCCTGTTCTGAAACCACATGAAGTTTCAGCAACAAACGGTTGTTATCGAATCAGATTAGCTCGACATCGATGACACCGGCAGCAGACCGGAAGGCCGCACCGATTTCCGGCGATATACGATACTTACCGGGCAGTTCGAGTTCGATCTCGCGCTGCCCATCGTCTTTGATCAGCACGAAATAGACCGAACCATCCCCCCTATTAAGATGGTGAGCGAGCGACTTCATCGGCCCAGAATCGCGTAGATAAACGCGAAGCGCCTTCTGCATCTGCACTGAGCGCTGCTCCAGCGATTCAGCCGTCTGGATGCGCAGGCCGATGCCTTCGGGACGCTCTTCTGCCTGAACGGTGATGACGAGCGACTTGCCGACTTCCAGCAGGTCGCGATACTGACCGAGACCTTCCGAAAACAGAACGGCCTCATACTGCCCGGATGCGTCCGAGAAGGTCACGATACCCATCTTGTTGCCGGTTCTGGTTTTACGTTCCTGCTTGCCAGTAACAGTACCCGCCAGACGACCTGCGGTGGCGCCCTGCTTTACGGCTGCGGTGAAATCGGCGATGTTTTGAACGCGCAACTTATCCAGCACGGCACGGTAAGTATCCAGCGGATGCGCTGTCAGGTAAAAGCCGAGAACCTGATATTCCCGCAGCAGTTTTTCCGACGCAAGCCACGGTTGGTAAGCGGGTAGCACCAGCTTCTCCGGTCCGCTCGCACTGCCTGAGCCGAACATGTCGTGCTGACCGCTGAGGCGGCGACCCTGCGCAAGTTGGGCATAGCCGATGATGCGATCCAGCCCGCCGATCAGTTCGGCGCGGTCCTTGCCAAAGCAATCGAACGCACCCGCATTGACGAGGCTTTCCAGAACGCGGCGGTTGATCTGTTTGGGATCGATCCGTAGGCAGAAGTCTTCCAGGCTGGTAAATGGTGTGTCGCCGCGCACGTCCACGATATGGTCCACCGCACCCTCGCCCACGCCTTTCAGCGCAGCGAGCGAGTAATAGATGCGGTTTTCGCCCGGCTCGAAACGCCGGTGCGATGTCTGGACCGAGGGCGCAACGATCTCGATGCCGAGGCGACCGGCGTCCTGCCTGAAATCATTGACCTTTTCGGTGTTGGCCATATCCAGCGTCATGGAAGCCGCTAGAAACTCCACCGGAAAATGCGCCTTCATGTAGGCCGTCTGATAAGAGACGATGGCGTAGGCAGCTGCGTGGGATTTGTTGAAGCCGTAGTTCGCGAACTTGGCCAACAGGTCGAAGATGGTGTTGGATTGCGCCTTCGAGACGTCGTTGCGCATCGCGCCTTCAACGAAACGCTCACGCTGCTGGTCCATCTCCTCCTTGATCTTCTTACCCATGGCGCGGCGCAGAAGATCGGCTTCACCGAGCGAATAACCCGAGAGAACCTGGGCGATCTGCATCACCTGTTCCTGATAGACGATAACGCCCTGCGTTTCCTTGAGAAGATAATCGATGGTCGGGTGGATCGACTCGATCTCTTCCTCGCCGTGCTTGCGGGCATTGTAAACAGGGATGTTTTCCATCGGGCCGGGGCGATACAGCGCCACGAGCGCAATGATGTCCTCGATGCAGTCGGGCCGCATGCCGATTAGAGCCTTGCGCATGCCCGCGCTTTCCACCTGGAACACGCCGATGGTTTCGCCGCGCGCCAGCATCTCGTAGGTCTTTTCGTCTTCCAACGGAATCGCCGCCAGATCGACGGTCACGCCGCGCTTTGCAACGAAATCCACGGCGACTTTCAAAACAGTGAGTGTTTTCAGACCCAAAAAGTCGAATTTGACAAGACCGGCGCTTTCCACCCACTTCATGTTGAACTGGGTGACCGGCATATCGGAACGTGGATCGCGATACATCGGCACGAGCTTGGACAGCGGCCGGTCACCAATCACGATACCGGCGGCGTGGGTGGATGCGTGGCGGTAGAGGCCTTCAATCTTTTGGGCGATATCCAGCAGGCGGGCAACTACGGGTTCCTTGTCGGCCTCTTCCTGAAAACGTGGCTCTTCCTCGATCGCCTTGGACAAGGGCGTCGGGTTGGCGGGATTGTTGGGCACCAGCTTGCAGATACGGTCCACCTGGCCATAGGGCATTTCCAGCACGCGGCCAACGTCACGCAGGGCGGCGCGCGCCTGCAAGGAACCGAAGGTGATGATCTGCGCCACCTGTTCGCGCCCATATTTCTGCTGAACGTAACGAATGACCTCTTCGCGCCTGTCCTGACAAAAGTCGATATCGAAGTCGGGCATCGACACGCGTTCGGGATTGAGGAAGCGCTCGAACAGCAGCGAGAAACGCAGCGGATCGACATCGGTGATGGTCAGCGCATAGGCGACGAGCGAGCCTGCACCCGAACCACGACCGGGACCAACAGGAATATCCTGGTTTTTCGCCCATTTGATGAAGTCGGCAACGATGAGGAAGTAGCCCGGGAATTTCATGCGCTCGATAACGCCAAGCTCGAAATCCAGCCGATCGCGGTATTCCTGCTCTGTATATCCCGGCGCCATGCCGAGTGAGGAAAGACGTTGCTCCAGACCTTCGACCGCCTGACGGCGCAGTTCTGCACCTTCCGCACGGTCCGCTTCTTCGGGGTCTTCGCTGGCACCGGTAAAGCGGGGAAGGATCGGCCCGCGCTTTTTCAGCACATAGGAGCAGCGCTGCGCAATCTCGATGGTGTTGTCCAGCGCCTCGGGAATATCCGCAAAGAGCGCCATCATCTCCTGACGGCTCTTGAGATAATGATCCGGTGTCAGGCGAAAGCGGGTGTCATCGGAAACGATGGCATTGTGGGCAACCGCCATCAGCGCGTCGTGCGCATCGTAGTCGTCACGTGACGGGAAAAACGCCTCGTTGGTGGCGACCAGCGGAATGTCGTGCTCATAGGCAAGCGCGATCATACGCCGTTCATGCGCCCGGTCGAAATGACCCTGTCGCTGCAATTCGATATAGAGGCGGTCGCCGAACAAGTCCTTCAACGCCAAAAGCCGTCTGGTTGCCTGCGCGGCGTGGCCAGCCTTCAGCGCCATGTCCACTGGGCCGCCGGATGCGCCGGTCAGGACGATGAGGCCGGAATTATCGCCCTCGTCCAGCCATGACTTGGGCACGTTGACGGAATGACCCGTGCCTTCGCCGTCCAGATAGGCGCGGCTGATCAGATCGACCAGACGCTCATAACCAGCGGCATTGGAGGCGAGCACAACAACGGCAGGAAGTTTGGCGAGGTTGTTGTGCCCGCGCTTGTCATCGGTTGCATCCTGCATATCGATGGAAATCTGGCAGCCAATGATGGGCTGCAAGCCCTCATCTCGAGCCTTTTCGGAGAACTCGAGCGCGACGAACAGATTGTTGGTATCGGTGATGGCGATGGCTGGCTGGCCGTCCGAGACGGCCTTAGCCATGATGTTCTTCAAGGGCAGTGCGCCCTCAAGCAGGGAGTAAGCGGAATGGACCCGCAGATGGACGAAACCGGGTGTCTGTGCACCGCTACCAGCCGTTTCGCTGGTCACCGAAATCTCGCCCATATCGTCAAATCCCGTCATTCTGAGTCATTGGGATTTTCGGCTTTTCCGAAGGCAGAGTCTACCGCCTTTGGTTTGATTTACACGTCATTTCCGGTTGAAACGACGATGCGGCATCACATGGAAGTGAGGATTACCGAGAAGCTGGTAACGAAGAGGGCGATGGAAGCGAAGGCGGCGATGTCACGGATGATGTCGGTCATTTGTCTCTCCATACTTGTTATGTTCTAATTTTGTTCTCATTTCGTTTCATTGTCAACGGCTTTTTTGTCACTCTCAGCTTGTCAACGCAGGCAGAGTCGTGGCGGTTCCGTCCTCGATTCGGGGCAAGCGCTTGAGTCCAAAACGAAAAACCCCGCACAACAGGTGTTGCGCGGGGTCTTATGAAACGTCTCTCGCCCAAGGGCGGTGCGAATTAGAACTCTACGATCTTGCCTTCGCTGAGCGTCACGCGGCGGTCCATGCGGCCTGCGAGCTCGTGGTTGTGGGTCGCGATCAGAGCTGCGAGGCCGGATTGACGAACGAGTGCCTCCAGCGCGCCGAAGACATAGGATGCCGTCTCTGGATCGAGGTTGCCGGTGGGCTCATCCGCCAAAAGCAGAAGCGGCGCATTGGCAACGGCGCGGGCGATGGCCACACGCTGTTGCTCACCACCGGACAGTTCCGACGGGCGATGATCGCCACGATGGCCGATGCGCATGTAATCGAGAAGCGCGCTGGCGCGTTCCTTGGCTTCGGAATGCGGCAGGCCGGAAATGAGCTGCGGCATCATGATGTTTTCGAGCGCTGTGAATTCCGGCAGCAAATGGTGGAACTGATAGACGAAGCCGATGTCGCTGCGGCGGATGGCCGTGCGTTCTTCATCGGAAAGATCGCCACAGGATCGTCCATTGACGAAAACCTCGCCTGCATCCGGGTGTTCCAGAAGGCCAGCCAGATGCAGAAGTGTCGATTTGCCGGTACCCGAGGGTGCCACGAGCGCAACTATCTCGCCGCTTTTCAATTCGAGATCGGCATTCTTGAGAATGGAGAGGCTGTTTTCGCCCTGTCCATAAGTCCGTTCCACGCCGGAAAGCTTTAACGCTATTTTCTGTGCCATGGTGTGAAGCAGTCCTTATTCGTAACGAAGGGCTTGGACTGGATCGAGCTTGGACGCCCGCCATGCCGGGAAGATCGTTGCCAGGAACGACAATGTCAGCGCCATGATGACGACGGTCATGGTTTCGCTCAGCTGCATTTCCGCCGGAAGCTGGCTAAGGAAATAGAGCTGCGGATCGAACAGAACGGTGCCCGATACCCACGAGAAGAACTGGCGAATGGATTCGACATTGAGACAGACGAGAACACCGAGCCCAACGCCTGCAAAGGTGCCGACGATGCCGATGGCAGCGCCCGTCATGAAAAATATGCGCATGATGGAGCCCGAGCTTGCGCCCATGGTGCGCAGAATGGCGATATCGCTGCCCTTGTCCTTCACCAGCATGATGAGGCCGGAAATGATGTTGAGCGCGGCTACCAGCACGATCAGCGTCAGGATCATGAACATGACGTTGCGCTCCACCTGAAGGGCGGAGAAGAACGTCTGGTTTCGCTGTCGCCAGTCGGTGATATAAATCTGTCGCCCAGCTGCCGTCTCGACCAACGGCCTGATGCCATCGACATTATCCGGGTGGGTAACGAAGAGCTCAATGGACTGAACGATGCCTTCGGCATTGAAATAAAGCTGCGCTTCTGACAGCGGCATATAGATCATCGACGCGTCATATTCCGACATGCCGATCTCGAAGACGCCCGAGATCGTGTAGGATTTGACACGCGGATTGACTCCCATCGGTGTCACGTCACCTTCCGGTGATATCAGCGTAATCTGGTCGCCCGCGGTAACACCAAGCTGAGATGCAAGGCGCGAACCGACGAGAACGCCCTGCCCCGACATATAGCCGACGAGATCGCCGACCTTGATATTGCCGGAGACTTCCTTGATCTTTTCGATATCTTCGGGGCGCACGCCGCGCACGAGCGCGCCACTGCCGGCACCGCCGCGACCGGAGGCGAGCGTTTGCCCTTCCACCAGCGGCAGAGCCATAGTTACGCCGGGAACGGCGGCGAATTTCTTGGCCAGATCGTCGTAGTCCTTCAACGGTGCGTCGATGGGCTGAACAATCATATGGCCATTGATGCCGAGAATGCGGGAAATCAGCTCGGTGCGGAAGCCGTTCATGACCGCCATGACGATGATGAGCGTTGCGACGCCCAGCATGATGCCAACGAAGGAAAAACCTGCGATGACGGAAATGAACGCTTCCTTGCGGCGCGAGCGCAGGTAGCGCCAGGCCACCATGCGTTCGAAGGCCGAAAATGGACGGGCGGCACCACCCTTCACGGATGGGCCTGCACCGTTATCAGCCTCGGCTTTTGCCATGTCTTCTCCTTGTCGGCTTTTCAGCCAAGCACCCTGTTCATTGCAGCTTCGATGGTCACGGTTTCGCGCGCACCGGTCTTGCGATTCTTGACCTCAACCTCACCGGCAGCAACGCTGCGTGGCCCGACGATGATCTGGATCGGCACACCGATAAGGTCCGCCGTCGCGAATTTCTGGCCTGCGCGGTCGTCCGTGTCGTCGTAGAGAACATCCTTGCCCGCATTGCTCAGCGAGTAATACAGCTTTTCACAAGCGGCATCACAGGCAGCATCGCCAGCCTTCATGTTGATAATGACGACATCGAAAGGAGCAACCGATTCTGGCCAGATGATTCCGTTCTCGTCATGCGATGCTTCAATGATGGCGGGAACAAGGCGTGTGGGGCCAATGCCATAGGAACCCATGTGGACAAGGTGTTCCTTGCCATCGGGACCCTGAACCTTGGCACCCATCGGCTCGGAATATTTCGTGCCGAAATAGAAGATGTGACCGACTTCGATACCGCGCGCCGAAAGGCGTTCGTCTTCGGGGATCGCGTTGAACGCGGCGTCATCATGCATCTCGGACGTGGCGGCGTAATCGGTCGTCCACTCGTTGAAGATGCCCTGGAGACCATCAACGTCATCGAAGTTCGTATCGTCGGATGGAATACCGCGATCAAGGAAGCTCTTATGGCAGAACACCTCGGATTCGCCGGTGTCGGCCAGAATGATGAATTCGTGGCTGTGATTGCCACCGATTGGGCCGGTATCGGCGCGCATGGGAATGGCACGCAGACCAAGGCGCGAGAAGGTGCGCAGGTACGCGGTGAACATCTTGTTATAGGAATGGATCGCGTCTTCCTTGGTCAGATCGAAGGAATAGGCATCCTTCATCAGGAATTCGCGCGAGCGCATGGTGCCGAAACGGGGGCGAACCTCGTCACGGAACTTGAGCTGGATATGATACAGGTTCAGCGGCAGGCTCTTGTAGGACTTCACATAGGACCGGAAGATGTCGGTGATCATCTCTTCATTGGTCGGTCCATAGAGCATCGCACGGTCCTGACGGTCCTTGATGCGCAGCATTTCCTTGCCGTAGTCTTCGTAGCGACCGCTTTCCTGCCACAGGTCAGCGCTCTGGAGCGTCGGCATCAGAAGCTCGATGGCACCGGAACGGTCCTGCTCTTCGCGGACGATCTTGTTGACCTTGTCCAAGACGCGCTTGCCCAGCGGCAGCCAGGAGTAAATGCCTTGGCTCTGCTGACGGACCATGCCTGCACGCAGCATAAGGCGGTGCGAGACGATTTCCGCTTCCTTGGGATTTTCCTTGAGGATGGGCAAAAAGTAACGGCTAAGGCGCATAGTCATTTCCATCTTGTGACGACGCCCATGATTTATCTGGGAATCGCCGGAATAACGGGATAATTGCGCCGTACATAGCGGTTTCCTCGGCAGAAGGAAACCCGCTGCCCTGTGCGTAACGCGGCATTCCAGCGATTCCATTTCACCGCGTAATCGCGGTAGCTAAAATACGCTTTTACCCCTTAATCTTCGTAGGACCATTTACCTTCATGGCACTTTTGCGACAATTTTATGAGACAGCTTTCGCCCCTGAACGGTTACAGGAGGAATAATTTTGCCCGCATAGTGCGACATATCGCATCAAGAGGAATTTTTTGCCGACTGTAACAAAAATGCAAAAAATCTGATGACAAGGTTTAATCTTTGGGCTAGTTTCAGCTCACAAAAGAGGCAGGAAGTTTAAATTCTTGTCTATTTCGCGGTCAGTCTTGGGAGGATGAGATCTTAGGCGCGTTCATTCGCTGCCCCGGCAACGGTTACAGATCACGCGAAACTAAAAAACAAGGCTGAAATGCCTTGTTTTTTTTTGACTTTTTCAAATGACACTAAAATTAATCGAAATAGATTACGGCAAAACTGCGTCTGTCAATAAGCGCCCATTGGCAGTTACGCTGGTATGCCGCCTCTCCATGACAGTCGGATGACGGAAATCAGTCGTAAACGGGGATAATGCGTGGCAAGTCGTCCATGCTGAAGCCGAAATACCATGTGCCGACGTACCAGATGCCGCAAATAGCCAGGGAAATGGCCGTCGTCATCAGCACAATCTGCCCACCTTTGAACCGCGTCGGTGCGCTGGCCACTGTTCCAAGGGCTACATCGCCATCCTCAGACTGGGTGCGAAGACCAATCGGCAATACGATGAACAGGACCGTCCACCAGACGATGAAAAAAACGGCGAATGTCGAAAGCCACTGCATGCACTAATCTCCCGTTTAAGCGCCACGTCCTCACACCTTTGCTCGTCAAAGAAATGAGGGAAACCAAAAGCCTAGCAAGCCCGTGTTACATCACGCCTGTTCAAGCTCAATCAAAGTCCCACAGAAATCTTTTGGGTGGAGAAACAGAACCGGTTTGCCATGTGCGCCGATTTTCGGCTCCCCCTCGCCCAGCACGCGCGCGCCATCGGCCTTGAGGCGATCCCGCGCGACGATGATATCTGTGACCTCATAACAGATGTGGTGCATGCCGCCGGACGGGTTCTTTTCGAGGAACGCCGCAATGGGAGAGTTTTCGCCCAACGGCGCCAGCAGCTCCACCTTGGTATTCGGTAACTCCACGAAAACGACGGTCACGCCGTGTTCCGGCAAAGCCTGAGGCTGGGAAACAGCGGCACCCAGCGTATCGCGGTATGTGGCGACTGCCGCGGCCAGATCCGGCACGGCAATCGCGATATGGTTGATACGACCCAGCATAACGCCCTCCTCCAGAGACAGCTTACACCTTGGTGACGAAAACCGTCACGATCGGCTTCTTGCCCCAGACCTGATTGGCCGTGGCGCGCACGGCGCGGCGGATGGATTCCCGAACGATGTTCAAATCCTTGCGGCGCGCACGCGGAATGCTTTCGACGGCACCCAGCACGGCGTCATAGAGCGTGTCTTCCATAGCTTCGCCTTCGTCATCGAACTCCGGCAGGCCGAAGGCAACGACGTCAGGATCGCCCTGAAAATCAAAACGGCTGTCGAGCAGAACATTGATCGAGACATGACCGGCAAAGGACAGCTTGCGGCGGTCGCCGATGCCCATTTCTTCGAAATCGCCCAGCAGACGACCATCCTTGAAGACGCGGCCATGGGGTGCATCATCGATGACTTCGGCAGGCCCTGGCGCCAAGCGCAGAATATTGCCGTTGCGGACCTTGGGAACCTGCCCGATGCCAGCCTGTTCTGCCAATTCCTTCTGCGCGACCAGATGCGCGGCCTCGCCATGCACGGGCACCAGAATCTGCGGCTTCACCCATTCATACATCTGCAAAAGTTCGCTGCGGCGCGGGTGGCCAGACACGTGAACCAGCGCCTCGTTATCCGTGACGATGTGAACGCCCTGCTCAATCAGGCCGTTCTTGATATCCTGAATGGCTTTTTCATTGCCTGGAATGGCGCGGGATGAAAACACCACCGTATCGCCAGACGCAAGGGCCACGTTGCGCATCTCGTCTCGCGACAGCTTGGCAAGTGCTGCGCGCGATTCGCCCTGCGAGCCGGTAAGGATGACGACGACCTTGTTGCGGGGGATATAGCCAAACTCGTCTTCGGCTAGAAACGGCTTGATGCCTTCCATGATGCCGAGATCTTGGGAGACATTGACCACGCGCTTCAGCGAGGATCCGAGCAACAGCACTTCGCGGCCTGCGCGCTCAGCTGCCTGGGCGATGGACCTGATACGCCCGACATTGGACGAGAAGGTGGTGATCGCCACGCGTCCCTCGGCATTTTCGATGATCTGGCGTAGACCTTCAGACACCTGCTCTTCCGATGGCGAAACGCCGTCGCGCAGCGCATTGGTGCTGTCACACATCATCGCCAGCACGCCTTCTTCGCCGACAGCGCGGAAGCGTGCTTCATCGGTGAAGGGTCCGAGCGATGGCGCGTGGTCGATCTTCCAGTCACCCGTATGCACGGCATTACCGAGTGGGGTGCGGATGACGAGAGACATGGGTTCAGGGATCGAATGGTTGACGCCGATGGCCTCGATCTCGAACGGGCCGACATTGATGCGGTCGCCCGCCTTGAACGGCGTGATCGGGATTTCGGCTCGGGTGCCCTCGTAATTGCGCTTGGCTTCCAGCATGCCGGCGGTAAAGCCGGACGCATAGACCGGAACCTTGAGGCTTGGCCACAGATCGTTCAGCGCGCCGTAATGGTCTTCATGCGCGTGCGTGATGATGATGGCTTTGAGATTTCCGCGCTGCGCTTCGATGAAACTGATATCCGGCAACACGAGATCGATGCCGGGGAGATCGAGACCCGCAAATGTCACGCCGCAATCGACCATGATCCACTGGCGCTTGGTCGCCGGACCGTAGCCATAGAGCGCCAGGTTCATGCCGATTTCACCAACACCACCGAGCGGCAGGAATACGAATTCGTCTTTTGTTGTCATTACTGTTTTTGTCCAATCATGCCTCGCCCCGCGACGTCTAACGACGCATGCGAGTGAGGCGAAAAGCACCGTTTTCATCAAACGCGGCGGTACGGCCGATGCGGAGCCGAGCGGGCGTCCTGCATTTACCGAGCAGCAGGAATGCTCCAGATCACGATGTCGAACCTCGGCGCTGACGCACCGTGCAGTTCAACCGAAAAATACGTCGCCCGCGGCGATGGCGCGGACAGGACCACCATCTTCTTCCAGCAGCAGGAAACCCTTATCATCAATTCCGGCAAAACGCCCGTGGATAGAACGGTCCGGCAAATTGACAGTGATCGGCTCGCCAATACCGCAGGCCGCCGCGCGCCACAGGCGCATGACGTCGGCAACGCCCTGCCCGCGATTCCACATCTGAAGAACATGCGCGACTTCGCGAAACAGGTGAGCGAAAAGCTCGTCCGGGCCGCAGGCTACGCCGTGTTCGCCGAGCCGTGTGACGGGATAGGCCGGATTGTCGGGCATATGGGCGATATTGATGCCGATGCCAATGACGAGCGCCGTGCGCCCATCGGGCAAAGTTTCTGCTTCCATCAGAATACCGCAGGTCTTCTTGCGTCCGATGAGAATATCGTTCGGCCATTTGATTTCGAGCGGCGCGCCACCGGTGGGCAACACGGCCCCCACAGCGCGATAAACCGCCAGCGCAAAGGCTAGCGGCAGGGAGCCGATATGCTCCATGGATGCAGGATTGATCAGAAGAAGGGAGGCGTAGAGATTGCCGGGTTCAGACACCCAAGGCCTGCCCCGACGGCCACGGCCACCGGTCTGCCTTGCGGCTGTCAACCAGAGATTGCCGCTATCGCCTGCCCGTGCGCGGGCGAAGCATTCCACATTGGTCGATGTCGTCTCGGCCAGGGCTTCGTGCCGGAAGTCATCGACTGACACCCGGCCCGTTTTCATGCGCGTATCGCTCAAAAGAACGTCTTTGCTGCGACGGTGACCGCATTGCCCAGCACACCACCGAAGAGGATGAAGCCGAGAACAAAGAGGCCGGACAGCGCATAAACGATGCGAAGTTCACCAGCGGCCTTTTCGAAGCCACCCTTGGCTTCATCGAACCACATGACCTTGACGATGCGCAGGTAGTAGTAGGCACCAACGACCGAAGCGATGACGCCGATGACGGCAAGCGGGTAGAGATGCGCTTCAATGGCGGCCAGGAAGACGTAATACTTGCCGAAGAAGCCAGCCAGAGGCGGAATGCCTGCCAGCGAGAACATCATGATCGTCATGACGATGGCCATGAATGGGTTGGTGGAGGCCAGACCGGCCAGATCGTCCACGTCTTCGACATTGCCGACGTCCTTGCGGCGCATGGCGAGAATGCAGGCGAAGGTGCCGAGCGTCATGCCCATGTAGACGGCCATATAGAGCAGCACGCCCGCAACGCCGGACTGGCTACCTGCGGCGAGACCCACCAGCGCATAGCCCATGTGGCTGATGGACGAATAGGCCATCAGGCGCTTGATGTTACGCTGACCGATGGCCGCAAAGGCACCGAGCAGCATGGACGCAATCGAGATGAAGACCACGATCTGCTGCCAATCGGCAAAGACCGGCTGGAACGCATCTACGACGATACGAACGAAGATGGCCATGGCGCCGACCTTCGGAGCTGCGGCAAGGAATGCCGTAACTGTGGTTGGTGCACCTTCGTAAACATCCGGCGTCCACATGTGGAACGGAACGGCAGAAATCTTGAACGCCAGACCGGCGAGCACGAAGACCAGACCGAAAACGAGGCCGAGCGAGCGGGTTTCGGACGACAGAACTGCGGCGATTTCGGTAAAGCCGGTGTTGCCGGTGAAGCCGTAGACCAGCGACATGCCGTAGAGCAGCATACCCGACGACAGAGCGCCGAGAACGAAATATTTCAGACCGGCTTCCGTGGAGCGCAGGCTTTCGCGGTTGATGGCGCAGATGACGTAGAGCGCCAGCGACTGGAGTTCCAGCGCCATGTAAAGCGAGATCAGGTTGTTGGCCGAGATCATCAGGAGAATGCCGAGTGTTGCCAGAACCAGCAGCACGGGGAATTCGAAACGACCGATCGGCTCCACGCGGCTGTGGCCGACCGACATGATCATGGCGACGATGGCACCGATGAGCGCCAGCACCTTCATGAAGTTGCCGAAGGCGTCGGCGACATAAACGCCGCCAAAGGCAACGCCCGTTGCCGGTGCAAAGATGATCCACAGGCCGACGACGACCAAAAGCGCTACGGCAAGACCCGTAACCGTATTGGTCGACTTGTCCCCGGAGAAGACCCCAATCATGAGCAGCACCAGAGCGCCGACCGCAAGGATCAGCTCGGGCGTCGCGATGCGCAGACTGGCAAAAAGAATTTCAGCGGTCATGTCCTACGGGTCCTGTCGTCAGTTCAGAGAAAGCGCAACATTCTGCGCTGCCTGCAATGCGGCCGTATAATTATTGATCAAAAGGTCCACCGACGCTGCCGTAGCATCGAAAACCGGTGCCGGATAGACGCCGAAGAAAATCGTCAGTGCCACCAGCGGATAGAGAATGACCTTTTCGCGCGTCGAAAGGTCGAGCATGGATTTCAGGCTTTCCTTTTCCAGCGCACCGAAGATGACGCGGCGATAGAGCCACAGCGCATAGGAGGCGGAAAGGATGACGCCCGTTGCCGCAAACAGAGCAACCCAGGTGTTGGCGCGGAACACACCGATGATCGTCAGGAATTCACCGACGAAACCGGATGTGCCGGGTAGACCGACATTGGCCATGGTGAAGACCATGAAGGCCACGGCATATTTCGGCATGTTGTTGACGAGACCGCCATAGGCGGAAATCTCGCGGGTGTGCAGACGGTCATAGACGACGCCGACGCACAGGAAGAGCGCGCCGGAGACGATGCCGTGCGACAGCATCTGGAAGATGGCACCCTGAACGCCCTGAACATTGGCGGCGAAGATACCCATGGTCACGTAACCCATGTGGGCGACTGACGAGTATGCAATCAGCTTCTTGATGTCGTCCTGCATCATCGCGACCAGCGAGGTGTAGATGATGGCGATGACGGACAGCGTGAAGACGAAGGGCGCGAAATAGTCTGATGCAATCGGGAACATCGACAGTGAGAAGCGGATGAAACCGTAACCGCCGAGCTTTAGCATGACACCGGCCAGAATGACCGAACCGGCGGTCGGTGCCTGAACGTGGGCGTCCGGCAACCATGTGTGAACCGGCCACATCGGCATCTTCACTGCAAAGGCTGCAAAGCAGGCAAGCCAGAGCCACGTCTGCATGCCAGCCGGGAAGCCGTGCTTTAGCAGCTCGGTCATGTCGGTCGTGCCAGCCTGCCAGTACATCGCCATGATGGCGAGCATGGTCAGAACAGAGCCGAGCAGCGTGTAGAGGAAGAACTTGTAAGATGCGTAGACGCGATCCTTGCCGCCCCACACACCGATGATGATGAACATCGGAATGAGCGTTGCTTCGAAGAAGACGTAGAAGAGAACCGTATCGAGCGCGACGAACACGCCGACCATGACGACTTCCAAAAGAAGGAAGGCGATCATGTATTCCTTGATGCGCTTTTCGATAGCGTTCCAGCTGGCCAGAACACAGAAAGGCATGAGGAATGTCGTCAGAATGACGAACAGCATGGAGATGCCGTCGACGCCGAGATGGTAGGCGGCGATATCACCGAACCAGGCGTGCTTTTCCACCATCTGGAAGCCCGGGTTCGAATTGTCGAAACCGATCCAGACGAAAAGCGAGACGATGAAGGTGAATACCGTCGTCAGCAGCGATACGTTGAGAACGTTGCGGCGACCGAACGGACCATTCGCATTCGTCAGAAGCAAGAGCACCACGCCGACGAGCGGCAGGAAGGTGACCGTTGAAAGAATAGGCCAATCGGTCATTACAGGGCACTCCCGAGCATCATCCAGGTGACAAGCCCGGCAATACCGATCAGCATCGCAAAGGCATAATGATAGAGGTAACCGGATTGCAGACGAACGACGCGGTTGGTCACATCAGCCACCCGCGCGGCAATACCGTTGGGTCCGTAGTGGTCGATAACCGCCACGTCGCCCTTTTTCCACAGGAAGCGACCAAGCGCCTTTGCGGAGCGAACAAACAGGAAGTCGTAGAGTTCGTCGAAGTACCATTTGTTGAGCAGGAACTGGTAGAGGCCATGATGGGTCTCAGCCAGACGCTTCGGCGTCTCGGGCGACTTGATGTAGAAGTACCATGCGGTGATGAAACCAAGAGCCATGGCAATGAACGGGCTCCACTTGACCCACAATGGAACGTGGTGGAACTCTTCGAGGATTTCGTTGGACGGAAGCGTGAACAATGCGCCCTTCCAGAATTCCGCATATTCTTCACCGAAGAAATGGCCTTCGAACACGACACCAGCCAGCACAGCACCGACGGTGAGTACGAAAAGCGGGATCAGCATGACCATCGGCGATTCATGGACGTGGTGCATGACATCTGCGGAAGCGCGCGGCTTGCCGAAGAAGGTCAGGAACGCCAGACGCCAGGAGTAGAAGCTGGTGAACAGGGCCGCGATGACCAGAAGCGTGAAGGCGAAACCGGCGACCGCATTGTGCGACGCATAGGCGGATTCGATGATCACGTCCTTGGAGAAGAAGCCGGCAAAACCGACCATCGTGCCCGGAATACCAACGCCTGTCAGCGCAAGCGTACCGACTGTCATCGTCCAGAAGGTGATGGGGATGTGCTTGCGCAGGCCGCCCATGTGACGCATGTCCTGCTCGCCATCCACAGCGTGGATGACAGAACCGGCGCAAAGGAACAGCAGCGCTTTGAAGAAGGCGTGCGTGAACAGGTGGAACACGGCAGCACCATAAGCGCCGACGCCGAGCGCCACAAACATGTAGCCGAGCTGCGAACAGGTCGAGTAAGCGATGACGCGCTTGATATCGTTCTGCACCAGACCGACAGTCGCGGCGAAGAAGGCGGTGATCGCGCCGATCAGCGTGACGAAGGTCAAGGCATCCGGCGACAGTTCGAAAATCGGCGACATGCGGGCGACGAGGAACACGCCGGCGGTGACCATGGTCGCGGCGTGGATCAGAGCCGACACAGGTGTCGGGCCTTCCATCGCGTCCGGCAGCCAGGTATGCAGCAGGAACTGAGCCGATTTACCCATGGAACCCATGAACAAGAGCAGGCAGACGCCGGTCAGCGCATGCGCCTTGTCCAGCTGCATGCCGAACAGGTTGATGACGACATCGGTGGATGCTGCGCCATCGGCAGGCAGGTAGGTGCCAGCGGCTGCAAAGATCGTTTCGAAATTGACCGAGCCGAACAACACGAACAGACCGGAAATGCCGAGGATGAAGCCGAAGTCACCAACGCGGTTGACGATGAAGGCCTTCATGGCGGCGGCAGAGGCCGATGGCTTCTTGTACCAGAAGCCGATCAGCAGATAGGACGCCAGACCCACGCCTTCCCAGCCGAAGAACATCTGTAACAGGTTGTCGGATGTGACCAGCATGAGCATGGCGAAAGTGAAGAGCGACAGGTAGGCAAAGAAGCGCGGACGATGCGGATCGTGGTGCATGTACCCGATGGAGTACAGGTGAACCAGCGTGGATACGGTATTGACGACCACGAACATGACTGCTGTCAGCGTATCGATCCGGAAGGCCCATTCGACATCGATGCCGCCGGACTGGATCCACTGCAGCACGGTGACCTTGATGACTTCGCCGGGCTCGTGGCTGAGAAGCGCCACGTTGATGAAGACGATCCACGACAGGATCGCGACGATGATCATCAGGCCGGTTGTGACATATTCCGAGGCTTTGGCACCGATGGAGCGACCGAAAAGGCCAGCGATCAGGAAGCCGATCAGCGGAAGAAAGACGATAGCTTTGTAGATCATAGCCTTATCAGCCCTTCATCATATTGACGTCTTCCACAGCAATCGATCCGCGGTTGCGATAGAAGACAACGAGTATTGCAAGACCGATGGCAGCTTCCGCAGCCGCGACGGTCAGAATGAACAAAGCGAAGACCTGGCCGACGATATCGTTGAGGAACGACGAGAACGCCACCATGTTAAGATTGACCGCGAGCAGGATGAGCTCGATCGACATGAGGATGACGATGACATTCTTACGGTTGAGAAAGATACCGAAGATGCCGATCGTGAAGAGGACCGCGCTGACCGTGAGGTAATGGGAAAGACCGATTTCCATAATATGATTTTCCTTGGATCCGTTCGCGCCTTAGATGCCCTGACCCGGCTTGACCTTGACCGTCGTGACGGCAGTCTTCGGGTCGCGGCCAACCTGCGTGGCAATGTCCTGTCGCTTGATATCGGTGCGGTGACGCAGCGTCAGCACGATGGCGCCGATCATGGCCACCAGCAGAACCAGACCGGCAAGCTGGAAGAAGTAGACGTAGTTCGTGTAGAGGACATCACCGAGTGCAGCCGTATTGGCGCGCTCCAGCGGGTTCGGGATCGGCATAGTGATCGATTTGGCCGCCTGCGGGTTGAGCACGCTGCCACCCACGACGATGATGAGTTCTGCCGCCAGAATGATGCCGATCAGCGCGCCTATGGGCGCATATTGCAGCACGCCGGAGCGCAACTCGGCAAAATCCACATCCAGCATCATGACGACGAAGAGGAACAGCACCGCCACAGCGCCGACATAAACCACCAGCAGGATCATGGCGAGGAATTCAGCGCCCGTCAGCAGGAAGAGAGCGGCTGCGTTGAAAAAGGTCAGGATGAGGAACAACACCGAATGAACGGGGTTCTTCGAAGCGATGACCATGAACGCAGACGCCACGGCGACGAAAGCGAAGATGTAAAAGAATACAGCGTGCAGACCCATGTTGGTGCCTTTTTGTCCTCACCGGACAAACGCGACCCTTAAGCCGCATGCCCGTTTCGTTCCCGCCAGCGATAACCGACGGGCATTGACTGTTTACCCTCTCCGAAGCAGCGCTCCGAAGAAACCATGCTGCCTTAACGGTAAGGCGCATCCAGAGCAAGGTTGCGAGCGATTTCACGTTCCCAACGGTCGCCATTATCGAGAAGACGCTGCTTGTCGAAATACAGCTCTTCGCGAGTTTCTGTCGCGAATTCGAAGTTCGGACCCTCGACGATCGCATCGACAGGGCATGCTTCCTGGCAGAAGCCGCAATAGATGCACTTTACCATGTCGATATCGTAACGAACCGTGCGGCGCGTGCCATCGTTGCGGCGCGGGCCAGCTTCGATGGTGATGGCCTGGGCAGGACAGATCGCCTCGCACAGCTTGCAAGCGATGCAGCGCTCTTCACCGTTGGGATAGCGGCGAAGCGCATGCTCACCACGGAAGCGCGGAGAAACCGGACCCTTTTCGAAGGGATAGTTCACCGTTGCCTTCTGTTTGAAGAAGTGACGCATCGTCAGGAAGAAGGCACCGACGAATTCCTTGAGGAACAGCGAATTGACGGCTTGGGAAAGACTGGCCATCTCA
Organism: Hyphomicrobiales bacterium; assembly: GCA_900468015.1. GTDB lineage: Bacteria > Pseudomonadota > Alphaproteobacteria > Rhizobiales > Rhizobiaceae > Agrobacterium. The sequence goes on along the minus strand of UBRU01000003.1, from coordinate 94,625 downwards.
ACCTCCAAATCTGCAAGCGAGGACTGAGAACATCTTATGCCCCCGCCGTCAGCTTGAGTACGAATGCAACAATCACGACCATGGCGAGCGAGAGCGGAAGGAAGACCTTCCAGCCGAGACGCATCAACTGGTCATAGCGGTAACGTGGAACGAATGCCTTCACCAGACCGAACATGAAGAAGACCATGCCACCCTTCAGGATGAACCAAATGATACCCGGTACCCAATTCAGGAACCAGACATCCACGATGGGAAGCCAGCCGCCCAAGAACAGGATGGTCGTCAGGCAGCACATCAGAACGATGGCAGCATATTCGCCCAGCATGAACATCATATACGGGGTGGAGCCATACTCCACCATGTGACCGGCCACAAGTTCCGATTCCGCTTCCGGCAAATCGAAGGGTGGACGGTTGGTTTCTGCCAGCGCCGAAATGAAGAAGATGATGAACATCGGGAACAGCGGCAACCAGTGCCAGTCCAGGAACGATGCCGGCAGGCCGAGCGACGTACCAATGCCGGAATGCTGCGCGTTGACAATGTCAGTCAGGTTCAGCGAACCGACGCAGAGCAGAACGGTGACGATGACGAGGCCGATGGAAACTTCGTATGAAACCATCTGGGCGGCGGAACGAAGCGCGCCGAGGAACGGATACTTCGAGTTCGAAGCCCAGCCACCCATGATGATGCCGTAGACTTCAAGCGACGAGATCGCGAAGATGTACAGAATACCGACATTGATGTTGGCGATGACCCAGCCCTGGTTGAACGGGATCACGGCGTAGGTGGCCAGAGCCAGCGTCACGGCAACCAGAGGAGCCAGCAGGAACACGGCCTTGTTGGCACCGGATGGGATGACCGGCTCTTTCAGAATGAACTTCAAAAGGTCGGCAAACGACTGGAAGAGACCGAAGGGACCCACGACGTTGGGACCACGGCGCAGCTGAACGGCTGCCCAGATCTTACGGTCGGCAAGCAGAAGGAAGGCGATCGATACCAGCAACAAAACGAGAAGAAGCAGGGACTGGCCGACAATAATCAGCGCTGGCCAGACATAGCTCCAGAAAAACGATTCCATAGTCCCCTACCCTTACTCTGCCGCAGCCTTGAAGTTGTTGCGGGCCAATGCGGAACATTCGGCCATCACGGCGGACGCTCTCGCAATCGGGTTCGTCAAATAAAAATCCTTAACCGGCGAGGCAAAGCCTGCCTTGCTCAGGGTGCCAGCCTGTGTGGCGAGCGTTTCGATCGCTGCTACATCAGACACGGCAATCTCGTCAGCATCGGCAAAATGCGGATGCGCGATGTAAAGCTGGGCACGCAGTGCAGCGAGCGAGTCGAATGGCAGTTTGTGGCCAAGAACATCAGACAGCGCACGCAGGATTGCCCAGTCTTCACGGGCTTCGCCCGGTGCGAAACCGGCGCGGTTGCCCATCTGGACGCGTCCCTCGGTATTGACCCAGATACCGGACTTTTCGGTATAGGCAGCACCCGGCAGGATGACATCGGCAGCCATTGCACCGGCGTCACCATGCGAACCGATATAGACGGTCAGCTTTGCAGTCTTTGCAGACAGATCAATCTCGTCTGCACCGAGCAGGAAGAGAACGTCCGAGGATGCAGCGATAGACGCGGCGTTGGCCGACTTTTCCGCAGGAACGAAGCCGATATCCAGACCACCGACGCGGGCAGCAGCCGTGTGCAGAACAGAGAAACCGTTCCACTCGGCAGAAACGACGCCGACGGAAACGGCGAGCTTTGCAGCCGCAGCCAACACAGCAGCACCATCTTCACGCGACAGAGCGCCCTGCCCCACGATGATCATCGGGTTCTTCGCGGCCTTCAGCTTTTCGATGAAGCTGTGTGAACCGGAAGCCAGATCGGACAGCGTATCCGTGCCGGAACCGAGATATTCATATTCATAACGCAACTCGCTCGCTTCACCGATAACGGCAATCGGGAAACCACCACGGCGCCAGCGCTTGCGGATGCGTGCGTTGAGCACGGAGGCTTCATAGCGTGGGTTGGAGCCGATGATCAGCAATGCGTCGGCGTGTTCGATGCCTTCGATGGTGGCGTTGAAAAGATAGCTTGCGCGACCGAGCGATGGGTCGAGCGCTGCGCCATCCTGACGGCAATCGACATTGGTCGAACCCAGCGATGCGAGCAGCGACTTCAATGCGAACATTTCTTCGACGGAAGCCAGATCGCCAGCGATAGCGCCGATCTTCTCTCCCGAGGTCGAGGCAACGCCAGTCTTGATGGCGGCAAAAGCTTCGCCCCATGTGGCAGGCTGCAAGCGGCCGTCCTTGCGGACGTATGGCTTGTCGAGGCGCTGGGTCTTGAGACCATCCCAGATGAAGCGGCTCTTGTCAGAAATCCACTCTTCGTTGATGGCTTCGTTGACACGCGGCATGACACGCATGACTTCGCGGCCACGGGTATCGACGCGGATGGCAGAACCGAGCGCATCCATCACGTCGATGGTTTCGGTCTTGCCGAGTTCCCAAGGCCGGGCGGTGAAGGCGAAAGGCTTGGATGTGAGCGCGCCGACCGGGCAGAGGTCAACAACGTTGCCCTGAAGCTCCGATGTCATCGCCTGCTCGAGATAGGTCGTGATTTCGGCATCTTCACCGCGGCCGATCAGGCCGAGTTCGGAAATGCCGGCAACTTCCGTGGTGAAGCGGACGCAGCGCGTGCAGTGAATGCAGCGGTTCATAACCGTCTTGACGAGCGGTCCGATATATTTGTCTTCCACGGCGCGCTTATTTTCGGAATAGCGCGAGCCCGGAATACCGAAGGCCATCGCCTGGTCCTGAAGGTCGCATTCGCCACCCTGGTCGCAGATGGGACAATCGAGCGGGTGGTTGATGAGCAGGAATTCCATCACGCCTTCGCGGGCCTTCTTGACCATTGGCGTGTTGGTGAAAACTTCCGGCAATTCGCCGTTCGGGCCGCCGCGAATATCGCGAACGCCCATGGCGCAGGATGCGGCGGGCTTGGGCGGTCCGCCCTTCACCTCGATGAGACACATGCGGCAGTTACCCGCAACCGACAAACGCTCGTGGAAACAAAAGCGCGGAACTTCGGCACCAGCCTCCTCGCACGCCTGCAACAGCGTGAAATGATCCGGAACTTCGATCTCTTTACCGTCAACCTTGAGCTTTGTCATGGTCCTACTTACGTCCTGTTGCCTGTCCATCGCGCATGATCATGCGGTCAAGGACAAATCCTGATGGCATCCGGCTTAGACTCAAAAAGTGCCAAATGCTTTAACGATGTAAGGGACCGGTACACCCGATCCCCGCCCCTCGCAACACCCTTCGGGCGTTACTTTGGCCGGTGTTACTCGGCAGCCTCAAGCACAGCGCCATCATCCATGGCTCTGTAGGTATATTCATCGATCCGCTTTTCGATTTCCGGACGGAAATTGCGGATCAGCGCCTGTACCGGCCATGCAGCTGCATCGCCCAGCGCACAGATGGTGTGGCCTTCGATCTGCTTGGTCACTTCAAACAGCATATCGATTTCGCGCTTCTGCGCGTTGCCCTTGACCATGCGTTCCAGCACGCGCCACATCCAGCCGGTGCCTTCACGGCATGGCGTGCACTGGCCGCAGCTCTCATGCTTGAAGAAGGCAGCGATGCGGGCGATGGCCTTGATGACGTCGGTGGACTTGTCCATGACGATCATGCCGCCGGTGCCGAACGAAGACTTCACTTCGCGCATGCCGTCGAAATCCATGATGGCGTCCTTCATGTCCTCACCGCGAACGATGGGGCAGGATGCGCCGCCTGGAATAACGCCGAGCAGATTGTCCCAGCCGCCACGAATACCGCCACAGTGACGCTCGATCAGCTCCTTGAAGGAGAGACCCAGCGCGTCTTCGAAGGTGCACGGACGCTCGACATGGCCCGAGACCATGAACAGCTTGGTGCCGACATTGTTCGGACGGCCAATGGAGGAGAACCACGAGGCGCCACGACGCAGGATGGTCGGCGCAACGGCGATGGATTCGACGTTGTTGACCGTGGTCGGGCAGCCATAGAGGCCCATATTGGCCGGGAACGGAGGCTTGAGGCGCGGCTGGCCCTTCTTGCCTTCCAGGCTTTCGAGAAGCGCCGTTTCCTCACCGCAGATGTAAGCACCTGCGCCGTGGTGAACGTAGATATCAAAATCCCAGCCGTTCTTGTTGTTGGTGCCCAACAGACCGGCATCGTAGCATTCGTCGATTGCCGCCTGCAGCGCTTCGCGTTCGCGCATATATTCGCCGCGAACATAAATGTAAGCGGTGTGTGCGCTCATGGCGAAACCGGCGATCACGCAGCCTTCGATCAGCGTGTGCGGATCATGGCGCAGGATTTCGCGGTCCTTGCAGGTGCCGGGCTCGGATTCATCGGCATTGACGACGAGGTAATGAGGACGGCCATCGCTTTCCTTCGGCATGAAGGACCATTTGAGGCCTGTCGGGAAGCCAGCACCACCACGACCACGAAGGCCGGATGCCTTCATTTCGTTGATGATCCAGTCACGGCCCTTTTCGATGATCTGCTTTGTGCCATCCCAATGGCCGCGCGCCAACACGCCCTTCAGAGACGTGTCTTTGAGGCCGTAGAGATTGGTAAAGATGCGATCCTGATCTTTTAACATGCTTGACCTCTTTACCGCGGCTTCTTGCCGAAGACCTTGATGTATTCGGCTTCGCCACCCTTGGCGAGAGCCTCGGCCTGACGTACCCAATCATCGCGATCGATACGACCCTTGAAATTCAGATAACCATCGACCCACTCACGTTCTTCCGCAGACCAGCCGGCAATCTGCATATAGGTGAAGATGCCGAGTTCGTTCAGCGTTGCTTCGTTCTTCGGGCCAACGCCGGAAATGAGCTTGAGATCATCGGCCTTTGCGGGCCGTTCGATCTTGGCAGGACGGTTCTTGTCTTCCAGCGACGGTTTGGCCGACGTCTTTGTCTCGCCCGACCCTTCTTTGGCCGCGTCCTTGGCGTTGCTTTCGGACGCCTTTGGATCGGTGACCGGTGTCTTCAGCTTCGCATCCGACTCGGCTGCCGTCGTCTTCGGCTTTGCAGCTTCAGACGGTGCAGCAGCGGCTTCCGGCGCTGCAGGCGCCTCTGCTGGCTTGTCGAGATTGGAACGGTCAGGCTTTGTCTCTTCCGTCAAAGTCGTGAGCGGACCAATCGGAGCCGACAAATGACGGTCGATCTGCGGGCCTGGCTTGACGGTGTCGCCCTTGCCTGCCTCGAACGTGTCGATGATCTCTTCCAGACGCTCGGGCGTCAGGTCCTCATAGGCATCCTTGAAGATGATGACCATCGGCGCGTTGACGCAGGCGCCCTGACATTCCACTTCTTCCCATGACAGCGTACCGCTCTCATTGGGGGTCAGCGGGTCATGGTGAATCTTGTGGCGGCAGACATCCATCAGCGCTTCGGAACCGCGCAACATGCAGGGCGTGGTGCCACAGACCTGAATATGCGCCTTGGTGCCGACAGGCTTCAACTGGAACTGCGTATAGAAGGTCGCGACTTCGAGCACACGGATATAGGCCATATCCAGCATGTCGGCGATCTTTTCGATACAGGCGCGGGTGACCCAGCCGTCCTGCTCCTGGGCGCGCATCAACAGCGGAATGACCGCAGATTGCTGACGCCCCTCAGGATACTTCTGGATCGTTTTTTCCGCCCATGCGGTGTTGTCCGCGTTAAACGCGAAACCCGTGGGCTGGAACTGATCTTCGGCTAGTCGACGAACGGACATACTTCCTCACGCCTCATCAATTGAGCGACTCGCACCGCGATTTCGTCACCGTGACGAATTCGCAGGCATAGGCCGCTTTGTCTTTTTGCATGAACACAATGAATTTTCCGCCGTTGGGAAGCGAGGACTTAATCTCGTATCCCTGTGACAGAAGTTGCTTGACAGATGATGAACCGCCGCCTGCCTGCGAAGACACGCCGTTATCCGCCGTCTGGGCGAAAACGGGTGCAGTCGCGGCAACAAGAGCCGATATGGCCAGCGGCAAACGCATCAGCGGTCAACCTCCCCGAACACGATGTCCAGAGAGCCGAGAACAGCCGTCACGTCGGCAAGCTGATGTCCCTTGCAAAGGAAGTCCATGGCTTGCAGATGTGCGTAACCCGGCGCGCGGATCTTGCAGCGGTAAGGCTTGTTGGAACCATCGGCGACCACATAGACGCCGAACTCGCCCTTCGGCGCTTCGACGGCTGCGTACACTTCGCCAGCCGGTACGTGATAACCTTCGGTGTAGAGCTTGAAGTGGTGGATCAGCGCTTCCATAGAACGCTTCATCTCGCCACGTTTTGGCGGAACGACCTTGCCATCGAGCGACGACACGGCACCGACGCGGTGCTTGCCCTGCAAGAGCTCGACGCACTGTTTCATGATCTTGATCGATTCGCGCATTTCCTGCATGCGGATCAAATAGCGATCATAGCAATCGCCGTTTTTGCCGACGGGAATGTCGAATTCGAGATCGGAATAGCATTCGTAAGGCTGCGCACGACGCAAATCCCAGGCAGCACCCGAACCGCGAACCATGACGCCGGTAAAGCCCCATGCGAACGCATCTTCGAGCGAGACGACGCCAATATCGACGTTACGCTGCTTGTAAATACGGTTGTCGGTCAACAGACCTTCCACGTTGTCGAGGAAGGTGATGAACGGATCACACCACTTGCCTATATCATCGACCAGCTCAGGCGGCAGGTCCTGATGGACCCCACCTGGGCGGAAATAGGCAGCGTGCAGACGAGCGCCAGAAGCACGCTCGTAGAACACCATGAGCTTTTCACGCTCTTCGAAGCCCCAGACCGGCGGCGTCATGGCGCCCACGTCCATCGCCTGTGTGGTGACGTTCATGATGTGCGAGAGAATGCGGCCGATTTCCGAGAAAAGGACGCGGATCAACTGACCACGCATCGGAATCTCAAGACCCAGCAGCTGTTCCACGGCCAGCGAGAAGGCATGCTCCTGGTTCATCGGCGCAACGTAATCGAGGCGGTCGAAATAGGGCAGCGCCTGAAGATAGGTCTTGGTTTCGATCAGCTTTTCCGTGCCACGATGCAACAGGCCGATATGCGGATCGACGCGCTCGACGATTTCACCGTCGAGCTCGAGCACGAGACGCAACACGCCGTGCGCGGACGGGTGTTCCGGGCCGAAGTTGATCGTAAAATTGCGAACGTTATGTTCAGTCATCAGTGTTGCTCCGCCGACGTAATCATGGCGATGAATTCGGGGCCGGTCATGTTCTTCGTGGCCTCGGCGAACGAATAGTTTGTCGGCTTTTCGTCTATGAAGATTTGCGATGCGAAACGGAAACTGGACGGGTCTTCGAAGGACTGCAGAGAAACGGCATGGTGTGCGCCATCTTTCGAGCGCCACATGACCGTACTGCCGCAAGTGGTGCAAAAGCAACGCTCGCCCCATTCGGAAGACGAATAAACGCCCAGTGTCGTGTCATTTTCGAGCGTTACCGCCGCGCACTCGACGGCGAGGAACACCCCACCCGTCCAGCGACGGCACATGGAGCAATGGCATGCGCCGACTTCGCGGGCACCGATCGTCGCTGAAAAGCGCACGGCGCCGCAAAGACATTTCCCCTGCTCTATGGCGGCAGCTTCGCTCATGGCTTGGCCTTTTCGTCACCGGGAAGAACGTAATCCGTTCCTTCCCAGGGGGAAAGGAAGTCGAAGTTACGGAATTCCTGTTTCAGTTCGACAGGCTCGTAAAGAACGCGCTTCAGCACGTCATCGTAGCGTACTTCCACAAAGCCCGTGACCGGGAAATCCTTGCGCAGCGGATGACCTTCGAAACCGTAATCAGTCAGAATGCGGCGCAGGTCGGAATGGCCTTCGAAGGGAATACCATACATATCCCAGGCTTCGCGTTCGAACCATTCCGCACCGAGGAAAACCGATGTCGCCGAAGGCACGGCTTCGTCTTCCGCCACCTGAAGCTTGATGCGAACACGCAGGTTCTGGCGCGGCGACAGCAGGTGATAAACCACGTCGAAACGCTTTTCGCGGCTCGGCCAGTCCACACCACAGATATCGATGATGTTAACGAAACCGCACTGCACGTCTTCACGCAGGAAGGTCAACAGCGCGATGACGTTCTCAGGTGTGGTGTTCAGCGTCAGTTCGCCATAGGCAATGACCGCAGATTCCAGCAGGGAACCGCGCACTTCCTGCACATAGGCCGAGAGATCGTTGAGAGCTTCGCTCATTTGTCAGTCCTCTGCCCTTAACGCTCGATCGTACCGGTACGGCGGATTTTCTTCTGCAGCAGAAGCACGCCATAAAGCAGCGCTTCCGCCGTGGGGGGACAGCCCGGCACGTAGATATCGACAGGAACCACACGGTCGCAACCGCGCACGACGGCGTAGGAATAATGGTAGTAACCGCCGCCATTGGCGCATGAACCCATCGAGATGACGTAGCGTGGCTCCGGCATCTGGTCATAGACCTTGCGAAGCGCTGGCGCCATCTTGTTGGTCAGCGTACCGGCAACGATCATCACGTCCGACTGGCGCGGCGACGCGCGCGGAGCAACGCCGAAGCGCTCCATATCGTAACGCGGGCCGGAGGCCTGCATCAGACCTTCAACGGCGCAGCAGGCCAAGCCGAACTGCATCCACATCAAAGAGCCGGTGCGCGCCCAGGTGATCAGCTCGTCCGTGGACGTGACAAGGAAGCCCTTATCGGCAAGCTCGTCGTTGATTTCTGTAAAATAGCCATCATCGCTGCCAACAGGCTTGCCCGTCGATGGATCGATAATGCCCTTGGGCTTTGGTGCGACAAGCGTGTCGTTTGAAACTACGCCCATTCCAGTGCCCCCTTCTTCCATTCATAGATAAAACCGATGGTGAGCACGCCGAGGAACACCATCATGGACCAGAAGCCGAACCAGCCGATTTCACCGAAGGACACAGCCCACGGGAACAGGAAGGCGACTTCGAGATCGAAGATGATGAACAGAATCGACACCAGATAAAAGCGAATGTCGAACTTCATACGCGCATCGTCGAAAGCATTGAAGCCGCACTCGAATGCGGACAGCTTTTCCGGGTCGGGGTTCTTGTAGGCAACGGCGAAAGGCGCAATCAACAGCGCCAGACCGATGACAAGCGCGATACCAATGAAGATTGCGATCGGAATGTAGGAACTGAGGAGTTCAGTCATTGTCTCTTCCTTACCCGACCGAGCGTCGAGCATATCCCTTTTGGATGAGAATCCATAGGGTCGAAATTATGTTGCAACGCCGCAGTGGTTATCCCAGCCACGCTCTCTCTGCAAGAGATTAAGTGCCATTTCGAGTCAATCGTGACTTCGACAAGCTACCATTATATTCGCACGCCTTGCCGAACGCCAGAGTTTACGGCGCTAAGCTATTCAAAAACATGGACAATCAAACAGGATTCGGCGCCGCTAAATTGTCGCATATTTTTGCGCTTCAAAATGATCGCAGCCTCACCAAAACGACAATAAAAAGATGACTTAAAAACCCAAGAAATCGCTCGAACTGAAACGATACTGAAGATGGTTTAGAGGGCATGTTTTGCAGCGAACACGAGGCCCGTCAACACGACGTGTGGACTTGTTAAAAACGATGTCTTGGAGATTTTTACGCAACAACTGCGATTTGAAAGAAGGACATTGACTTCTGCTATCAGAAGAAAATGGCGCGAGTGACGGGGCNNACCAACTGAGCTACACCCGCACATTCCCAAAAAGACTGGCCGAAACCCGCCTCACGAACTCGCCTCGGCTGTTCGTTGAGCGGCTAACTAAGGCGTTCGCGGTGGGGTGTCAAGCAGCTTTCACGACAAAAGAATAAGCTTTGTCATTTTGATTTCACAAACCGCCAGGAAGGCCCGGTTTCCCGGCAGTTTTGTTGTTTCTATTTTTTTCGCCCACCGACGACCGCATTTATTCAAAGCCATTGGGGAGTGGAAGCGGAGCTGTTGGTGGGCTCGTAGGTGCGCATGAATCGACTCGTAAGTCGCATTTGGATTCGTGCTCACGAAGCGATCGAAGCTTTAACGAAAGGAGGCCACTCTGTAGTGGAGCAAAAATTCGGTTCCGGCGCGAACCTTTAGCATCCATGCTGCCAGTAAGGCTGTGGACAAAATAGAGAGAACCATACGCCACTGCGCGCTCACCCCCCCCTTCCCTTCAGGGCTTTTGGTGTCTTAGCCATGAGGAAAGACCAATAGCTGCCGTCACAAAAATCGAAAAAAACAAAAAAACTTCACAAAAGCTCTTGCGGTTTTTTTCCGATACCAATACATCACGGCCACCGACGCGGCAGACACGATCTGCATGACGCGAAGGGCGATTAGCTCAGTTGGTAGAGCGCCTCGTTTACACCGAGGATGTCGGGAGTTCGAGTCTCTCATCGCCCACCATTTCATCTTTCCTTGAAGACATAGAAGTGTAATACGCGTCAGCGATCTTGCCTCTGCGTAGCCGCCTTGCCTCTTCCCTTTAGAAATAACGCTGCATCTCCTCCTCCATCATCACGCCGTCACCCATTATGGCACGCAATGTGTCGAGTGCCTCGGGCGCGGCTTCTATGCGTGCGTGGCGACCGGTCGTAGCCAGCAGGGTCAGGCCGGGCGTGTTGGATAGGATGGTCTGCCAGTTTGCTGGCGGGGTAGCATCGTGGCGGAACGTTATGCGGTAGATTTTTCGCGATTTGCTCATATCGTCCTCCCAGAGAAGGTGAAGTATCGCACGAATTGGCTCCATTCGACATCGTTGGAGATCGAATGGAGCAGTCTTAGTCCCGTTTCTGACTTTGTTGCCGTTATTGCGCGCGGCTGAGGCCGTTGCCCTGGTATTGCGGCGGGAGGCCGATGGTCAGCGCGCTTTGTTCAAGAATAGCGCGTGCATATTTGGCGCGAGCGGAGGTTCGTTGCAGGCTGGTGTATATCGCGTCTCGCGAGAGCATGACCGCGAGCGCGCCAGTGGTGACAGGTGTAGCCATGGATGTACCCGACATGTCGGCGTAAGGTGCGGCATCCTCGTCTGTGGCCGGGACGGTAGAAATGACGGCTGAGCCACCGGCGGTGATGGCGATCTGTGGCCCGAAATTGGAATAGGTGGGCAAAAACAAGCCATTTCTTGCGTAATGATCTGCCTGCGGCGGTGTGGTGAGATTGGCGAGATTATAGACGGGGTATGTCCCCGGTCTCGTTACCGCCGACACCGCCACCGAGAGTGGATAGCTAGCGGGCGCCAGAACCGGCTGACCGAAATTGTTCCCGGCTGCGCAGATACAGAGCGCGCCGCGCCCGTAGGCTGCGAGAACTGCATCATATTCGATGGCGGATGGCGTGCCGCCCAGGCTAAGATTGATCAGATCCACCTCATGGGCATTGACCATGGCATCGATGGCGGCGGCAATGTCGCCCTGGTTCGCCCCCCTGCCCGGCGCGAAAACCCTTGCGGTAAAAACATCCGCACCCGGCGCGAGCCCCGCATATTCGCGGCTGTCTGCGGGAGGACGCGCACCGATGAGGCCTGACACATGCGTTCCATGCCAGATGACATCGATGGTAGCGTCAGCCCCCGGCTGAAAACCGCCGTCGATGAACGCACCGGCAGCAACGATGTGATCGAGATATGGATGGGGACCCAGGCCGGAATCGATGACGCCGACGCGGATGCCCGTGCCCGCCTGCGGATCGAATGCATTGATTCCCGCAAGCTGATGCCACCAGCCCAACGGGCCTGCCGCCGGCAGTGGATCGAGATTGATGATGCTGCCCGAAACGGGGCGAACAACCATGCCTGACCAAACCGCCCCATGTGGCGAAATCTGTGCGGAGACCGGAAACCATTGGGTCGCGTCGAACTGACAGGACGCCAGACCGTGCGCGTCCGTCGTGACCATGATGCTGCTGCTGGAGGGGTGAGCGCCCGGCGTGAGAGCTGTCAGCCCGAATTCCACCTGCGCATTAAAGAGCGGCGCACCTGATGATGTCACGTTGAGCGTAAAAGGAAGCGGGCCTGCCGCTGTGTTGCTCGCCGACTGGACAGAGGGCGGTGCAGATGTGGGTAATGGCGTGCCCCAGGGGGCAAGTCGCAACGATGCTGGCCAGCGCGGCGCTTCGCGCTCTACAATCGTATCGGGTGAAAGGTCGCGCGTCTTCGCCAGCAACTCGTTTTCATCTGCGTTAACGACAAGCACGCGGCGTACATCGTCCCTCTCCACACCATTGTCGCTGACGATATCCATTCCGCCACCGAGAGCGCGCGTCAAACGGTCGCTGAAATTGGCCTTGGCAGAGCGGCGGGCGCGTCCATCGCGGTACTGTGCCATGCGGTGCGAAATGATGAAGCGACCGGATGGACGCTCCAGCTCGGCTGGGCTCTCATCGTTGATATCGGTTGTATCGGATGTCATGACTCTCTTCTCCTAAAGCGGGAGGTCAATACTTCGGAAAGGCCGGATTTGCAGGGAAGTGATCGTATCGCTTACACACGCAATCCGACTGTAAATTTCCAATTACTCGTTATAAATGTATTTTTTAATTGCACAACTTTAAAAAGTGCAATAGAAATTTTCTCATCAAAGGCGAGTTAAGAGTACGCCAAGCAATTACCGGTGGTTGCTCTCGGCAGGCTGCGCTCTCCAGACATGTCACAGAGCTCCCTTCAACGAAAAATCGGGATTTGATCGATGACCTACACCTCTTTCGGCTGCCAGCCAGCAGCCGCGCAGACTATCGTCGGCCCCACGGCCTATTGGCATTGCCCGCCAACAAGCCTTCTTGGTTGCCAGACCGCGGTGCAGTATTGCCAGCCGCCAGCTGACCAGAACCAGCAGGGACCGTACGGCCCGACGGCTTACCTGTATTGCCCACAGACGAGCATGCCTGGTTGCCAGACTGCGGTCCAACATTGCCAGCCTCCTGCTGGTCAGGGACAGCAGACGCCTGTTGGGCAGACAGCATACCTGCATTGCCCGCAGACAAGCATGCCTGGTTGCCAGACTGCGGTTCAGCATTGCCAGCCTCCTGCTCATCAAGGGCAGCAGACGCCTGTCGGTCCAACGGCATACTTTCATTGCCAGCCGACCAATATTCCAGGCTGCCACACGTCTACGAACCCGTGCCCGCAACTCACCGTCATGCCACCGCAGCCAGCTGGCGATATGCAGCAGCAACAGCAGAGCATAACGCTCACACCAGTGTGCCAGATTACGCTCACGCCGATTTGCTCCACAGGCATCCCATTTGTTTGCTATGGTGGCGCGGCTAATCAGCAGGCGGCAGCGCCTCAACAGCAGCAGGAACAGGGCATCACACTCACACCAGTGTGCCAGATCACCAACATCACACCGATTTGCCCGACGACAGGTGTTCCCATCATCTGCAACGGTGCGGCTGCCTATCAGCAGGCACCAGCCCCGCAGCAGCAGCAGAGCATTACGCTGACGCCAGTGTGCCAGATTACGCTCACACCGATTTGCTCCACAGGCATCCCGATTGTTTGCAGTGGTAGTGCGGCAATTCAGCAGGCGGCAGCGCCTCAACAGCAGCAGGAACAGGGCATCACGCTCACACCAGTGTGCCAGATCACCAACATCACGCCGATTTGCCCGACGACAGGTGTTCCCATCATCTGCAATGGTGCAGCTGCGTATCAGCAGGCGCCAGCCCCGCAGCAGCAGCAGAGCATTACGCTGACGCCAGTGTGCCAGATTACGCTTACGCCGATTTGCTCCACGGGCATCCCGATTGTTTGCAGTGGTGGTGCGGCAATTCAGCAGGCGGCAGCGCCTCAGCAGCAGCAACAGCAGAACATCACACTGACGCCGGTGTGCCAGATCACCAACATCACGCCGATTTGCCCGCAGACGGGTGTTCCCATCATCTGCAATGGCGCAGCAGCGGCTGCACAGGCAACGGTGACACCGCCGACATCCATCGGCTGCGGTACTCTGGCCACTGTTTGCAACCCGACGCACATTCATTGCACGGGCCAGTAAGAGGAATGTCTGACGTATGTCATCAACAGGTGACATGAGTTCAACCCATCGGCCGCTCGCGGCCGATGGGACTATTTCGAGCCAGCACTGCGGCTCGGTTTCAGCGGCTTCCTTGGAAGCACATCAATCCGGCCTTGGGGAAAACCGATGTATCTGACCAGCGGCACACTCGTGCCTTATCTCATGGATCGACGCGTACTTTCGGCAGCTGAGCTTCTCGATGACGACATTACCATTGTCGAGGCTGGGCGTCGCAATAGAAACTTCAAGGTTTTGCGCCGGGATGGAACCGGCTTTTTCGTCAAGCAAATTCCCCTTGCTGCAGCCGAAACGATGCAGTCGGTACAGCGCGAGGCAACGCTCTACGCACTAGCAGACAGCGGTGTTTCGACTGCGGACCTTAAAGCACTCATGCCGCAGATTCGCCATTACGATAAGACCCGGCATTTGCTGGCGGTCGATCTTGTGCCGAATTCGCAAAGCCTTACTTTTTATCAAATGCGGGTTTCAGCGGTTGCTGGCGCGATGGAGGACATTGCGACACAACTGGGCACCATGCTGTCGACATGCCACGGCCACGCGACCGACATTCTGGGCAGTGCTGCGAAACAGGGTGTGTTTCCAGTGCAGCCACCATGGATACTGAGCTTTTCCGATTTTGGCGAAACCATGATGCCGAACATGAGCGGTGGTGCAAAGGGTGTTCTGGCGGCGGTTCGTCAGGAGCCGGGATTGAAAGAGCATATGGCGCGGCTGAAAGCCGAGTGGCAGCGCGGCTGCCTCATTCATGGCGATCTGAAATGGGAAAACTTCCTCGTTTCTCAGCCGGATGAAAACGCCAAGGCGAGTGTTCAACTGATCGACTGGGAACTGGCGGACCTTGGCGATGCCGCGTGGGACGTGGCGTGCGTGCTGGCAAGCTTCATGCAACCCGTCATCGTCGGGCGTTTTTCGGCGCAGCGACAATTCCTTGGCCCGGCACCGGCGGAAGACATCGCACGTGCACAGGCATGCTGCAAAGCGTTCTGGACCGCCTACACCGCAGCATTTTCACTGACGGCGCAACAGCAGGTGCAAGCGAAAGACCGATGCGCCCGTTTCGCAGCGGCGCGGCTCGTTCTCACGGCTTATGAAATCGCGCAGGCGACACCGGAGATTTCGGCCTCGGCGGCTCTCGCCATCCGCACGGCAACCAGCATTTTCAACGATCCGCGCAGTGCCGTGCAGCAACTGTTCGGCCTAGCAGACCCCGGAGCATGATGATGAACGCCATTGATCGAACATTCGTCGCAACCCGCACACAGCCTGTCACCCTGCCAACACAGTTGCATTCATCATTGGCTGACATTCTCGGCGCGGTCAAAATCATCAATCTGGGCCAGTTCAGGATCGGCAACCGGCCCGTGGTGACGCTTTCGCCCGCCGCACCGTCGGAACCACCAAAGCCTGTGACGACCCGGCTTTCGGAGGCCCTGTGGCCAGCGCTTTACGATGCGGCCTATGCGCGGCCCTTTACTCCAGACCCGACCGCAACGCAGAACACGGCAACGGATATCGACCTTCTATCGCAGCTTCGCGCTGCATTCCCGGAGGGCTCGCGATGGTCCCAGCGGTGGCAGGTCTACAAGACGGATGCGAGTGGTGCTGTCCATGTCCGCAAGGGCGATTGCTGTCGCCACGTTCTTCCTGGTGCCTTCACTCTTTCTTCGCCTGGCCCCGTGCAGGTCAACACCAATGTCTCGATCCTGCTGCCGCTGGCGTCATCACAGGTTCAGTCGGCCTTTTACCACATCACCGGGCACGCGCCGCATTGCGATCATGACGATGCCGCGCTGGCACGGCTTTATCTCAACACAAGACCAGAAACGGTCGTGTCTTTGATGGCGCTGTTGGCGGGGCTTTTGAATGGTTACGCGGTGCCGTTTCGCGCGAAAACACTACTGGACCCCTCCACTTACGACCGCACGGACAGCACCGTGTTCTACCTCGCACGCAGGCACCTACCGTTCGTGCTGGCGCTGCTGCGCGACGCGTTTGCAGAGACGGCGCCCGATTTTGGAGCAGACGTGCCCCTGTTTTCGAAATCACTGACCGGTGGCGTGGGTGGGGCGGATGATCCCGGCTACGGCATGAGCTTCGGACAGGTCCGCACCATGCTGATGGCCGACGCGATCGTGCGGGCCTGGGCGGCGGGCAGTCAGTCGGTGGAAACGCGGCTGGACTATCTCGAAAAGCGCTTTGCCGAGGCCGGTCTTTCGTTGACCGCACCGCATCTGAGCGCCGGAAACAGCGACCTCTATACCTATCCCGTCTGAAAGGAATTCTGGAGATGAGCGTGATGACAGTTCCGGATACCAGCAACGCACGAAGCCAGCATGGTTTTCTCGACGCTGCGAACCGCATTGGCACGCAACTGTGCCGTGACGCTTTGTGGAATGAGGACCGCTGCACGTGGATGGGCTGGGCCATGACCATTGCCGACGGCAGCGCCACGACCGCCTATCGCACGGCAACGACGTCGCTTTATGACGGGGTTGCCGGTATTGCCCTTTTTCTGGCACGTCTGGCGGTTCACGCACCGTCGCGGCGCCTTAACGCAACAATCGAAGGTGCAGTTCGCCAGGTACAGGCGCGGTTGCCAGATTTCGCCGAATCATCGCAACGCAGCTTCTACACCGGCAGTCTGGGTGCGGCCTATATGTTGTGTGAAGCAGGTAGCGCACTAGACAGGCTCGAATGGGTCGAGCAGGGGCTGGCGCTGGCCGAACATGACGCGAACCTGCCCTTTGCGGACGACTCGCTGGATGTGATTGCGGGCTGCGCCAGCGCAGTGCCCGCTTTGCTGCATCTGGGCAAACGGTATGCACGCCCCGAGCTGACGGCGGCGGCAGTGAGCCACGCCGAGCGACTGTTGACCGCAGGCGTGGTGGATGCACAGGGCCTGTCATGGCCATCGCTCATGCCGAAACATCGCAATCTCCTCGGTTACGCCCATGGTGTTTCCGGCATGGCGATGGCGCTTTTGGAGGCGCATGCGGTGGATGGTAACGAAGCGTTGCTGCACGGTGCGCAGGAAGCATTGCGATACGAAAGAAGCTGGTTCGATGCCGCGAGCCAGGGGTGGCCCGATTTTCGCGTGGATACGAGCACGGCTGGCGCTGCAACCCTTGCACCCCGCTGCAATTGCACGTGGTGCGCAGGCTCTGTCGGCATCGGGCTGACCCGATTGCGCCTCGTGGAACTGATGCCGGATGACGAAGTCGCCGCGGACGAGGTGAATGTGGCGCTTCAGGACGCGTCGCGCTTGCTGACATCTGGGGTTTCACTGCAAGCCATGGATCTGTGCCTGTGCCATGGACTGACTGGAATCGCGGAATTCGTGTTGTCTGCTGGCGTTCAACTGAAGCGTGACGATGTCGCGGTTCATGCCGATCAGGTCGGTCACTTCATCATCGAGAATTTTCTGGACGCGGAGTTGCCGCTGCCCTGCGGTGTGCAGCAAAGGGGCGAAGCGCCGGGACTGCTGCTGGGCAAGGCAGGCATCGGCTACTTCTTTCTGCGGCTGATGGAGCGGCACACATTGCCGTCGATGCTGCTTTTGAAGCCCTGACGCGGATGCGTGCTGGATGCGGAAAGGTCGAGCAAGCGGAGTAACGTCTTATTAACGATCTTTCCGACTTGTTGTGCAAATGTACTATCTCAGGACATGGGGGGGCTCGCCCGCCCCATGATTTCACCTGTTAGATTCAATATTTCTCAATAATTGATCTCTCATAATCATCGCGTCGACTTCATGATGAAGCCGCGTTGCTATGGGATGAACCATGTTTGCGAACTCAATCGTCACGCTGGCGCTGATTGCGCTGCCGATCTACTTCTTTTTCCGCTGGGTGCAATACGACTCAGAGAACCAGGATAAGCCGAAGTAGCATCGCACCCCGGCAATTCCCTCCCCCTTGAAGCCCGCTATCAACCGTCCGCCGGATGTCCAAGCTTGGTGAAAGCACCACCTTGATAGATATGGGCTGGATCTTTCGGGTCCTCTTTTCCGGCTTCGCTCAGCACCTCGGCGCGCCACTTCGCCGAGTTGTCTTGCGGCTTCCAACCCAGGAAGGCCGCGCCGCCATTGTCCCACCAGCTGTCGTCGTTGTTCGACGCGCCATACACCACGGCATTGCCGAGCCTTGGGGCCTCAAAACCACGCACGCAAAGCGACACGAAGTCACCAGCGCTCAGCCACGTCGCCAGCATGCGCGTGGTCTGCGGCTTTGGGGTCAGCGAACCGATGCGCACCGACAGTGTTTCCTGCCCGAATTTGTCGAAATAGAAGCTGGCCAGATTTTCACCGAAGCATTTCGAAACGCCATAGAGCGAATCGGGACGCATCAGCGAGTTTCCGTCCAGCCTCTCGTCGCGGCGGTGATAACCAATCGTATGATTAGAGCTGGCAAAGATGATACGCGGCTGGCCATTGTGCCGCGCCGCTTCATAGAGGTTGTAGACCCCTTCGATGTTGCCCTTGAGGATCAGTTCGAATGGCTTCTCCACCGAAATGCCGCCGAGATGGATGATGCCATCCACACCGGACACGGCCTTATCGACCTCGGCCCGGTTGGAAAGATCGCATTGCACGAAACTTTCATGTGCCGCCAGATCGGTGATCTCGACCATGTCGGATAGCACGACCGTTTCGGCGACGTCCTTCAGCAACGGACGGATCGCGTTGCCCACGCCACCCGCAGCACCCGTCAACAACAGTGTCTTCAGCATGTTTCCTCCTCGATTCTCCCGTATGTCCCCGGCGCTATTCGGACTGTGGTCATACGTAAATTCCTCTGTTATCTTATGTCTACGCTAGGCGGCGGGCGATATTCAAGACCCTCATGTTGCGGTCAGCTTGGATGTGTCTCTAAAGGCGCATCATGCCGCTCTGTACAAGGTATCTTTGGGACCAAAGCCATCAATCAAATTTTCCAACTTGTATTATAAGTTATTGACACAGGTCATATCTCGAATATTATCGGCCTCAACAAACAATCGGAGACTCGAATTTCATGGCTATGGACCCACAGGAACTTAAAGTCGCACTCGGTGCGGGCCTGCTCTCTTTCCCTGTCACGCCCTTCACCCAGGACGGCGAATTCAAC
Source organism: Hyphomicrobiales bacterium (assembly GCA_900468015.1). Lineage (GTDB taxonomy): Bacteria > Pseudomonadota > Alphaproteobacteria > Rhizobiales > Rhizobiaceae > Agrobacterium. The sequence continues at coordinate 75,442 of UBRU01000003.1, read as the reverse complement.
GAAAAGCCTTATTTAGACCACGTCAGCTGGCTGTCCGGCTTCGATGCGACGGTGCTTTTCGCCGCCGGTGGTACGGGTGAGTTTTTCTCGCTGGCACCTGAAGAAGTTGGGACCGTGGTCAAGGCTGCAAAGTCCGCTGCGGGTTCTGTGCCCATCGTTTCTGGCTGCGGCTATGGCACCAAAATCGCCATCCAGATCGCGCAGAGTGCGGAAAAAGCCGGTGCCGATGGCATTCTGTTGCTGCCGCATTACCTGATGGATGCATCGCAGGCAGGCCTCTACGCCCACATCAAGGCGGTCTGTGATTCCGTCTCCATCGGCGTCATGGTCTATAACCGCGACAATTCGATTTTGACCGCTGAAACGCTTCAGAAACTTTGCGATAGCTGCCCCAACCTCGTCGGCTTCAAAGATGGATCTGGCGATATCGGCCTCGTACGCAAGATCACCGCGACGCTCGGCGAGCGCCTGACCTACCTCGGCGGCATGCCAACGGCTGAGCTTTTTGCCGATGCCTATCTCGGCGCTGGCGTGACAACCTATTCTTCCGCCGTCTTCAACTTCGTACCGGCGCTGGCGCAGGAGTTCTACAAGGCACTGCGCGCAGGCGACAGAGCAACGACGGACCGCATTCTTATCGACTTCTTCTATCCCTTCATGGACATCCGTAACCGTCAGAAGGGCTACGCCGTTTCTGCCATCAAGGCCGGTGTCCGTCTCATGGGCTTCGATGCGGGCCCGGTTCGGGCGCCACTGACAGACCTCACAGCGGAGGAAGTGGGAATGCTCGAAGCGTTGATCGGACCCTACAAGCCATGAAGATAGAAGCGGTTCGCACGCATCTGCTGGATTACAAGCTGGGCCATGCCTTCGAAAGCGCCTCCATGCGCTTCGACCGGCGTATTCACTGCCTCGTGGAAATTATTTGCGATGATGGCACCGTGGGCTGGGGCGAATGCCTCGGCCCAGCCAAGCCGAATGCTGCTGTCGTTGCCGCTTACACGCCTCACCTGATTGGCAAAGACCCGCTCGATATCGAAATCATCTGGCATCAGCTTTACAATCTGCTGCGGGATCAGGGCCAACGCGGTCTAACCGTGACGGCACTGAGCGGAATCGACATTGCGCTCTGGGATATAAAAGGCAAGCGGTTCGGCACCTCCATCTCCCGCCTGCTGGGTGGGCGCTTCCGTGAAAGCGTCAAGGCCTATGCAACGGGCTCCTTCCGCAAGGATGGTGTGAATGCCGTTTCCGACGTGGCAGCAGAGGTAGCGGGCTACGCAAAGCAGGGCTTCCACGCAGTCAAGATCAAGATCGGCTTTGATGTGGCGGAAGACATCGCCGTCATCCGTGCTGCACGCGAAGCCGTCGGTCCCGATGTCCGCATCATGATCGACGCCAATCACGGATACGACGCGCTCGAGGCCATCGAAGTCGGCAAGGCGCTGGCCCCTCTTGGCATAGATTGGTTCGAAGAGCCGGTTGTGCCGGAGCAACTGGAAGCCTATCAGGCGGTGCGAGCCGGTCAACCCATCCCTGTTGCCGGTGGCGAAACCTGGCACGGCCGCTACGGCATGCGCGCGCCACTGGAGAACAGAGTAGTTGATATTCTCCAGCCGGACCTTGCCGGTGCTGGTGGATTTTCGGAAACGAAACGCATCATCGATATGGCAAGTCTCTATGGCGTGCGCGTCGTTCCGCATGTCTGGGGCACGGGCGTTGCCATCGCTGCGGCTCTGCAATTGATGGCATCACTGACACCGGACCCTGCCCGCCGCAACCCGCGCCCACCGATTCTGGAATTCGACCGCACGGAGAACCCGTACCGCCAGGCCGTGCTGACCAGCCCGCTGGATCACGTCGATGGCGTGGTGCAAATACCGGATCGCCCGGGTCTCGGGATCGAGATCAACCGGGATGCGCTGGAAAAGTATGCTTTGAAGGACTAACGAGAGGCCGGGTGTTGCCGCACCCGGCACCTGACACGACCCTTCCAAGGGGCCTTACGCGTTTTCTGGCTGGTTAAAAGTCTTTTTGAGCCAAATGCAGGCGTGGCCGACCGGAAAGTCCTCGATTCGTCCAAAATCCTCATAGCCGATCCGACGATAAAATTCCGGTGCCTGGAAACTGAACGTAGACACGTAAGCGCCAAGGCATTTACGTTGCTGCGCGGCGTCCTCTGCCTTCTTCATGAGTTTCGCGCCGACGCCCTGCCCCCGCACCTCGGATGAAACCCACAGCCAGTCGATAAAAAGCCAGGCATAGGTTGAACGCCCTTTCAGGCCGCCGATCAGGCTTCCATTGGGGTCCCGTGCCATAACCCACAAATCCTGGGGATTGTCCGGCCCGGCTTTTGCAAAATTGAATATGTCCAGCCCTTCATCGATGCGGCGCTGGTCTTGCTCATGGGGTTGGCTTTCTATCTCAATTCGTATTGGCAAATATTCTGTCCCTCGAGTTTCTTCCGGTTCAGGTCAGCTCTCGCAATCCACTGGGTGTGTCGATGAGGGCCCGGTAGCGGATTGACGGACTTTGAACAATAATCAGTGGATGATCGACTCCCAGTTCGCGGTAAAGGGCCCCGATGCTGGCAGGGTCGGGATGCTCAAGTGTGAGAGAGCGAAGTCGCGCGCCCAGATCGGGAATTAAGGCCACATAGGCGTCGTCTCCCCAATGGTCGATCACTGAGGGAGCGACGCCGTCCAAAGGGAGTGCACCATCCCTGGGAATGGCGAAGTCGAAAGTTGGATCGTCATCCGGCAGCGAAACCTTTTCGCCCAGAATTGCGCCATGCCGTGCAACGACAGGATCGATCGCATTCGTATTGGCAACCCATCCTCGCAAACGGCGCCCTGCGGTCCAGTCGGCTTTGACCTTCTCCTGATCGTCCAGACCGAACCAGCGTGGACGACGAGGCGTTTTACCATCGAGATCAACAGCCACGATCTCGAGATAGACGGAATTTCCCAGCTGAAGGCGATGATTGTGGGTGCCCATATATTCATGGTTGGTCCCGAACGGCACGCTGATACCGAGACAGTTTTCGACATGCGAAACCCCTTCGCTCAAGGTCGGAGCGATGACTGTAAGGTGGTCAAGCTTCAGCATGCGTGAATTCCAATGCATCTGTTGCAAATATAGACGGCGCGGCAGTGGCTGCCAAAATGTGCGCTGACAATATGTCCCTTAATAAAAACGCCCGCAACCTGTCGATTGCGAGCGCTTCAATATCAATGCTGACTTCTCATGTCGTCCTGACGCCGAGATATCAACATCCCGGCCATCCGCCTCGCGCTTAATGCGTAACTTTTATATCAACCGGGAAGAACAACGTCTCACCGGACGAATCGTCAACACCATCATTGTCGGTCACAGCGAATGCCTTGCCGGATTTATCGAAGGCGAAGCCTTCCAGCTTGTCGACGACATAACCGTTGGTCTGGGATTTCAGGTCCGGCAGGAAATCGTGCACTTCGGTCTTTTTGACGAGCGGCAGTTCACCACCGATCTTGCCCGGCTTCAAGTCTGCGATTGCGACGCTGTAGAGCTTCTTGATCTTGGCCTTGTCACCGATCTGGTTGTCCCGCTCGACGATGTAGACATTGTCGCCATGGGCGGTGATTTCGGACAGGCCGACCCAGCCGTCATCGGTCTTATCAAGCGGATAGTGCACGGCACCCCACTCCTTGGACTTCAGATTGTAGGAGACAAGCTTGACCTTGCCCTTTTCAGCCTTGCCCCATTCGCGCTGAACGGCCATCCAAAGCGTCGCATCATCGCCCTTGCCGATCATCGTCACGCCTTCGAAACCGAAGCGGGTTTCGCCTTCCAGCAATTCTTTTGGGAGAGCAATCTCGGCTTTGATCTCGCCTTTGGCATTGATGTTGTAAAGCGCGTGCGGAACGAGCTTTTCGCTGTTGCCTTCGGACGCGACCCAGAAGCCGCCCTTGCCATCCAGCGTGATGCCTTCCATGTCGAGTTTTTGCGCAGGCTGACCGTCACGCTTTACGCGCAGAACGCTGGTGATCACTACAGGCTTCTTGGTGGCATCGATTGTGTAGATCGAGGGTTGGTTGCCGTAGACCGAGTCGGAGATTGCGTAGAGAATACCTTCCTTGTCCGCATCGCCAACGAGGCCGGAAAGAGCGCCCCAACCGATGGGTGCGCCATCAACGGTGGCAGAGGTGATCTGTGGATAAGCCGCCTGCCCTTCCGCACGCTCATAGATCATCACATGCGAGCGGGCGCCACCATCCTCGACCAGATCAGCCTCGTTGGCTGTCACCAGCAGATTGCGCGAGGGAATAGCGACCGCACCTTCGGGCGAAATGCCCGATGGCAGGATTTGCGTCAGCTGCGGCTCGCCGCCGGTATCTTTGTAGACACCAACGACGGATGCCCGCTCTGCGAGCACGAAGAAATATTTGTCATCGCCGAATGTCGCGGCCTCAAGACCTTCAGGCTCGATGCCCTTCGCCTTGGAGCGCTTTTCCGGGTAGTGACCGAGGGCTGCAACGGCATGTTCGAAAGACGAATTGGCTTCATAGAGAAGCTTGCCGGTCTTATCGAAAATGGTGAAGCCACGGGAACCGCCCTGCCAGTCACCTTCGTTGGATATGACGATGCGGTCATTGTCCAGCCATTTAATCGCGTCCGGCTCGCGCTTGCGCGCATCCTGGCTGTCTGTGAATTTCAACTGTCCATCGGTCTTGGTGTCGATGCCTTTCAGATCAACCGTACTGGCGGAGAAGTGGCTGGTCACTTTTCCGCTTTTGCCATCGATGATGACGATATGGTTGTTTTCCTGAAGCGTCAGCGCAATCTCGCCATTGGCATTGATGGAAACGAATTCTGGCTCTGGATCTTCAGGGGAGATTTCGGCAAGGCCGGTGACATCGATCTTCTTCAGCGTCGAGCAATCCGGTGCGCCACTTTTCAGGCCGATCGTGACAAGGAAACCGGCAGGCATTTGCGGAAGCGCGCCGTCATTGACCTCTTCGTCGCGCTCGTTTTCGATAGCAATCGCTACGAAGCTCTTATCAGGGGAAATGGCAACCGAGTCCGGCTGACCGCCAAGGTCGCAACTGGCCTCGATCTTGCGGGTGGCGATATCGACCGTCAACAGCTTGCCCGATGGCTTGACATAACTCTCGGAGGTGTTGACGCCAGCAAGAACCTTGGAGCCCGACGCGGCAACCGATGTCGGCTCACCGTCCATCATCAGCGCGCCAAGCGCCTTCGGTGCCTTGGCATCCTTAATGTCGATGAACCCGATGCCACCAAGCGGGCTGTCGGAGTAGACAAGCGTGTTGCCATCTTCACTGGCCGTGACGATTTCCGCCGACGTGATGGTTTTCTGATCCTTGTCAGCGGGCAGATTGAGAGCGACCGGAAAGGATGCGATGCGGTTAAAGACCTGCTCGGCAGCGGCTGGAAAGGCGGCGGAGGCAAACAGGGCAGCGGTAAGCGCGGCACTGGAAAAGCGAGATGTCATGGTGTCCCCTTCATGGCATTGAAAAATGCATGATGGCTTTTGCGACATGGACGTGACAGGCGCATGACAATCAGAAAGCGCTAAAGCATATGAGGGGTATTGTAATCAAGGATCGATAGCAGGAACTCGTCTGAAAACAAAAAGCCCGGACAGAGCCGGGCTTTTAGCATTTCAGTGGCGTCATTTCGCTCAATTGAGCAAAGAGCCAAATTCATTCCTGGTATACCTGAACACTGTTGCCACGCCGTAGGCGCAGACAGCTCCTGGAAACTTAGGAGTTAACAGCGTCCTTCAGGCCCTTGCCTGCAGAGAACTTTGGAACGTTGCGAGCCGGAATATCGACTTCTGCACCCGTGGATGGGTTACGGCCCTTGGAGGCTTCGCGGCGGCTTACGGTGAAGCTGCCGAAGCCAGCGAGACGAATGTCGCCACCGGCCTTCAGTTCGCCCTGGACGGTTTCGAATACTGCGTCGACGGCAGAAGCGGCATCAGCCTTAGTAAGACCAGCCTTTTCGGCAACTGCAGAAACGAGCTCGTTCTTGTTCATGTTTCCACCCCTTTCAATGGTTTGAAACGACTCAAATTGGATTGGCGCAGAATACTTATCTATTCGCGTACCGCCACCCAAAAGCGCTGGAATGGCCTGAAAAACAAGGGGTCCAGCAATCTTTTCACAAAAAAGGCTGGCATTTCTGCCAGCCTTTCAACGTTTTTGTGCTAAATTAGCACCAGACCTGTCAGTCACATCTCAATGTGCGATTGTCTGGCCGCCATCGTCCACACCTTCAACGGTCGCAATCAACGGCGTCTCGATGCTACCATCCCATTCGATTGGGTCAGGCATGCGGACCAGCGCATGTTTCAGCACCTCTCCCATGAGCGAAACCGGGATGATTTCCATCTCGTTTTTGACGTTATCGGGAATGTCGGCAAGGTCTTTCGCGTTCTCTTCGGGGATGAGCACCTTCTTGATGCCGCCACGAAGCGCCGCAAGCAACTTCTCCTTCAAACCGCCAATCGGCAGAACGCGACCACGAAGGGTGATTTCACCCGTCATCGCAACATTCTTATCGACAGCAATACCGGTCATGATCGACACGATCGCTGTTGCCATGGCCACACCGGCAGATGGACCATCCTTCGGTGTCGCGCCTTCTGGCACGTGAACGTGGATATCAGACTTGTCGAAACGTGGAGGCTCGATGCCGAAATCAACTGCACGCGAGCGGACATAGGATGCCGCCGCCGAAATCGATTCCTTCATCACTTCCTTCAGGTTCCCGGTCACGGTCATACGACCCTTGCCCGGCATCATGACGCCTTCGATGGTGAGCAACTCGCCGCCCACCTCGGTCCATGCAAGACCAGTGACGACACCGACCTGATCTTCACGCTCGGCTTCGCCGTGGCGGAAGCGCGGCACACCCAGATAGTCCTGAATGTTGGCGGCGGTGACAGCAACGGATGTCGACTTGCCTTTGATGATCTCGGTCACGGCCTTACGCGCCAGTTTCATCAATTCGCGCTCAAAGTTACGAACGCCTGCTTCACGGGTGTATTGCTGGCTGATAGCCATCAGAGCATCGTCGCTGACGGAGAACTCCTCCGGGCGCAACGCATGTTCCTTGATGGCCTTCGGCAGCAGGTGACGCTTGGCGATTTCGCGCTTTTCGTCTTCCGTGTAACCGGCAATGCGGATGACTTCCATGCGGTCCATCAATGGGCCAGGAATGTTCAGCGTATTGGCCGTGGTCACGAACATGACGTCCGACAGGTCATATTCCACTTCGAGATAGTGGTCCATGAATGTGGAGTTCTGTTCCGGATCCAGCACCTCCAGCAGAGCGGACGATGGATCACCGCGGAAATCCTGGCCCATCTTGTCGATTTCATCGAGCAGGAAGAGCGGGTTGGACTTCTTGGCTTTCTTCATCGATTGAACGATTTTGCCAGGCATAGAGCCGATATAGGTCCGACGGTGACCGCGGATTTCCGCCTCATCGCGAACGCCACCCAGCGCCATACGGACATATTCGCGACCGGTAGCCTTGGCAATCGACTTAGCAAGCGACGTTTTACCGACGCCCGGAGGACCGACGAGGCACAGGATCGGTCCACGAATCTTCGTGGCGCGGGCCTGCACGGCGAGATATTCGACGATGCGTTCCTTGACCTTATCGAGGCCGAAATGGTCGAGCTCAAGGACGGATTCCGCAGCGTTCAGATCTGTCTTGATCTTGGACTTCTTGCCCCATGGCAGACCAATCAGCCAGTCCAGATAGTTGCGAACCACAGTCGATTCGGCAGACATTGGGCTCATCTGACGCAGCTTCTTCATTTCGGCATCCGCCTTTTCGCGGGCCTCCTTGGAAAGCTTCGTTTTAGAGATGCGCTCTTCCAGCTCGGCCATCTCGTCGCGGCCATCCTCGCCGTCGCCAAGCTCCTTCTGGATCGCCTTCATCTGCTCGTTCAGATAATATTCGCGCTGGGTCTTCTCCATCTGGCGCTTGACGCGCGAGCGGATACGCTTCTCGACCTGAAGAACGGAAATCTCGCCTTCCATGAAGCCGAGCGCCTTTTCAAGGCGCTGCTTCACGCTCACCGTCTCAAGCATTTCCTGCTTTTCGACGATCTTGATGGACAGGTGCGACGCAACGGTATCGGCGAGCTTGGAATAGTCGTCGATCTGACCGGCAGCGCCGACAACCTCAGGCGAAATCTTCTTGTTGAGCTTTACATAGCTCTCGAATTCGGAAACGACCGAGCGCGACAGCGCCTCGATTTCGACGGGGTCTTCGTCCGGTTCACCCAGCGATACGGCAGTCGCTTCGTAGAAATCTTCACGATCGGTGTATTCTTCGATCTTGGCGCGGCCCTTGCCTTCGACCAGGACCTTGACGGTACCATCCGGCAGTTTCAGCAATTGCAGGACGTTTGCAATGGTGCCGACGCGGTGGATTGCAGAGGTGTCCGGGTCGTCGTCACTGGCGTTGATCTGCGTGACAAGCATGATCTGCTTGTCGGAGCCCATGACTTCTTCCAGAGCACGGATTGATTTTTCCCGGCCAACGAACAGCGGAACGATCATATGCGGGAAAACGACAATGTCGCGCAGAGGAAGTACGGGATATGTACCACCAGATGCAGCAGACGTAATGTTCGTCATATCATTTCCTTTCAATGGTCCCTTGGGAGGGACGCCTGCCGGACTTTCTTGGGAGTTTCCGGCATATTCTTTGTCGTGACTGAAAGTGGAGTTCGCCACTGTCATTTTCAAGTCACAAGAGCATATACCCTGCCCCACCGGGCCGGATAAAATCTTGAATACGCAATACATCACTCTGCGCTCCCGCCTTCCCGATCATCCTTCCGCCAGTACGATCAGGGAAAACAGCCGACGTTCAAAAAAACGTCATACAGCGCTGCAAATCACTTCTAAAACTTTAGCAGCAAAGCGCAATGCGCTCCAAACGCAAAATGGAACCACAACGGGATAATGCGTCCTTTCCCGTGCATAATACGCAAAAAGGCCCACCAGAGGCAGGCCTTTCGATATTTCTGTGATCGATGGGAGATCAGGCCGAAACGTTGGCCTTCTCGTCCTGGCGATCCGCGTAGATGTAGAGCGGACGCGCCGCACCGCTGACGACGTCGTCGGAAATGACGACTTCACGTACACCTTCAAGGGTCGGCAATTCGAACATGGTATCGAGCAGGATTTTCTCCATGATCGAACGCAGTCCGCGTGCACCCGTCTTACGCGTGATCGCCTTGCGAGCGATCTCACGCAGGGCATCGCCCTGGAATGTCAGTTCCACGTCTTCCATCTCGAACAGGCGCTGATACTGCTTGATCAGTGCGTTCTTCGGCTCCGATAGAATCTGGATCAGCGCGTCTTCATCCAAATCTTCGAGCGTTGCCAGAACCGGCAGACGACCGATGAATTCCGGGATGAGGCCAAACTTGACGAGATCTTCCGGCTCCAGTTCACGCAGCACTTCGCCAACGCGACGATCGTCTTCCGCCTTCACAGTTGCGCCAAAACCGATCGAGGTCTTTTCGCCACGGGCAGAAATGATCTTGTCGAGACCGGCAAATGCGCCGCCGCAGATGAACAGGATGTTGGTCGTATCCACCTGCAGGAATTCCTGCTGCGGATGCTTGCGGCCACCCTGTGGAGGAACGGAAGCGACCGTGCCTTCCATGATCTTCAGAAGCGCCTGCTGGACGCCCTCGCCCGACACGTCGCGTGTGATCGAAGGATTGTCCGACTTGCGGGAAATCTTGTCCACTTCGTCGATGTAGACGATGCCGCGCTGGGCGCGTTCAACGTTGTAATCGGCAGACTGGAGCAGCTTGAGGATGATGTTCTCGACATCCTCACCCACGTAACCGGCTTCGGTCAGTGTCGTTGCGTCAGCCATTGTGAAGGGCACATCGATGATGCGGGCCAAGGTCTGGGCAAGATAGGTCTTGCCGCAACCGGTCGGGCCGACCAGCATGATGTTGGATTTCGCCAGCTCGATATCGCCGTTCTTCGACGAATTCGCGAGGCGCTTGTAATGGTTGTGAACAGCCACGGACAGGATTTTCTTCGCCTGCTTCTGGCCGATGACATATTCATCGAGAATCTTGATGATGTCCTGCGGGGTGGGCACACCCTCGCGCGACTTCACCATCGAGGTCTTGTTCTCCTCGCGGATGATGTCCATGCACAATTCGACGCATTCATCGCAAATGAATACTGTCGGCCCGGCAATGAGTTTCCGGACTTCGTGCTGGCTCTTGCCGCAGAATGAACAATAGAGTGTATTTTTAGAGTCGCCGCCGTTGCTGCCGCTGACTTTGCTCATATCTCTTTCCTTCCAGCACGCCGCAATTCCGCAATGCGAAACGCGGTCAACTTACCGTCTGCGGACCGGTCGCTTCCTATAAGCATCCATGTCCGCTTCGTTCCCGGGGTACTAACCGCATCAGGCTTTTGACCTGATAGACGGCGGCAACGAATTCCCCTTCAAATTCCAGGGCCTTCGCCCGGTTATTCGGTCAAACACCCTTCTCAACCCCAAATCAGGCTAAGGCAGGTTTATCTCAAGCTATGTCATAAAAATTCAACACAGCCTTAATAACTACTATTACCGCTTTATTTTTCCGTTGAAACCCCGAATTTCACTTCGGAGCTTCAAAGCCTGCGCGGAACAACAGCAATTTAGCTTGCGGTCGCGCCTTCGATTTCCTGACGCGATGTCAGAATCTTGTCGACGACACCCCAGTTCTTCGCTTCATCCGCATCCATGAAATGGTCACGGTCGAGGGTATTTTCAACTTCTTCGAGCGTGCGACCCGTGTGCTTCACATAGACGTCATTGAGGCGGCGCTTCATCTTGATGATATCGCGGGCGTGGCGTTCGATGTCGGATGCCTGCCCCTGGAAACCGCCGGATGGCTGGTGAACCATGATGCGCGCGTTGGGCGTGCAGAAGCGCATGCCCTTTTCACCGGCAGCCAGAAGAAGCGAACCCATGGACGCGGCCTGACCGACGCACAGCGTGGACACGGCAGGACGGATGAACTGCATCGTATCGTAAATCGCCATACCGGCGGTCACGACACCACCAGGTGAATTGATGTACAGCGCGATCTCTTTCTTCGGGTTTTCCGATTCCAGGAACAGCAGCTGTGCGCAAACGAGCGATGCCATGTGGTCCTCAACCGGACCGGTCAGGAAGATGATCCGCTCTTTGAGAAGACGCGAATAGATATCGTAGGACCGCTCGCCGCGATTGGTCTGTTCCACGACCATCGGCACCAGAGCCATGGCGGTATCAACTGGATTTGTCATGTCCGTCCTTTGTCAACTCTTACCCGGCGAGCATTCGCAGCCGGAATCAATTCTATTCGTCTACTCTCTACATAGAGTGTGATTGCCCGGTTCTTCAAGACTGAGGTGACGGATATCCTTAATGTCGCACCGGCAAATGATGATGTCGCCTTACAGGGCCGCACGAAATGACACCACCGGCATTCCAGCGAGCGATGGCGTCATCAACGACGAAACGCAAAGTTGGTCAACCAAAGGTTAAACACGTTGAAATAATTCATTCGTCACCTCTCGTAACGTCAAGTAGAAACGACTTGTTAGGTATTGAGGCAGATAGTGCTGCCGAGGCGATTTTACACCACCCCAGCGTGGCTGAAGGTATTTACCTGGAATTCATTTAAGATGCGGAATGGGCGCGTACTTTCTGAGTACGCAGCGCACCGATCCGCGCAACACCGAGACGGATGGGGTTTGGTCTGTGTTAGACGCCAAAACGGGCATGCTACTTTGGTCCATGGAGACCTTGACGCTTTCGGCGGTTCTAGCCGTTCTGTGGCTGCATCAACCGGCCAAGAAGCACCACCTGTGTTTTGGTATAGGTTTCGCCCTTGTGGGCATCGGCGCCATTCTTGTGGCCCTGCGTGGCGTGATACCTGACTTTATATCCATCCAGTTCGGCAACATATCGGCACTGGCGGGCTTCAGCTTCTGGCTGGCGGGTCTCTTGTTGCTGGAAGGCCGCAAGATCGAAGGCTGGGTGGCCATTCCACCTCTGGTCTGGATCGCTTTCATGTTCGTTCCGCCTGTTCGTGACACCACAAGCGCGCGGATCATTCTTTACCACGTCTGCGCCGGTATCGGCTACTTCATGCTGGCGGGCGTGTTGCTCACATCGAAAGAGTTCATTTCGAAAACCCGAAAAGTCCTGGCGACGGCACTTATCGTCCAGTCCTTTGCAGGCGCGGTGGCCGCTTCGCTCGTCATTCCCTACAATCTGGCGACGGGTCAGATCATACCCCTGACGGGCCCGATCGCCGTCGTTGGCGCATTCGGCTTTACGGTGCTGATGATGCTCAGCGTCAAGATGTTCACGGAAGATGCAGAGCGCCGCCTCCAATATCTGGCGATGACGGATCACCTGACGGGAACACTCAACCGCCGTGGGCTGGCGCAAGCTTTCGATGCCATGAAGGCGCGTTTCTCCAGCACGTCGCGGCATATCGGTTTCATCCTTTTCGATATCGACCACTTCAAAAAGATCAACGACGAATATGGCCACCAATGCGGTGACGATGTGCTGGTCAAGTTCTGCTCCCAGGCCGGAATGATTGCCGATGGACAAGGCGTGGTGATCCGTATGGGCGGTGAGGAGTTCGGCTGTCTGATCGAAACCGACGACCCTGCCAAAGTTGCCATTCTGGCCGAAGCCATCCGCATCCACTTCAGCAGACTGGAAATGTTTGCCGATGCCCAACGCTTCTCCGCCACCGTCAGCGCTGGCGTTTTCTGCCAGAGAGCGCCAGACGCCGATCTTAACGCCATGTTGACGATGTCGGACCGCGCGCTTTACGGCGCAAAGAAAGAGGGGCGTAATCGCACCGTCGTTCGCGAGGGCTCGATCAACATCGTCATTCCCGCCAACGACCGCGACGAAGACCCCTGCGATAACAATGCAGACCGGCAGGTTGCCGCCCTCACCCGCATCGCAAACATCGCCAATCGCTAATGGCGACTTGACCTTCGGGCGCTTGCTCTCCCATCATGGACGCAAGCAACGGAGGGTTCGCCATGCATCTCGGCTTCGTCACCAGCCTATTGATATCCGCCACACTGGTCACCGGCACCGCGCATGCCCAACAGGCGTCCGACACACTCGCGCCGGAACGCGCGACGGGAACGACCACCGCGAAGCGCGTCGAAGCCAAAGACTTCATGGTGGCCGCCGCCAATCCGCTGGCAGCGGAGGCAGGCCGCAAGGTGATCGCCAATGGTGGCAACGCGATCGACGCCATGGTGGCGGTTCAGACCGTTCTGGGGCTGGTTGAGCCACAAAGCTCCGGTCTGGGTGGCGGCAGCTTTCTGGTCTACTATGACGCGGGACAAAAAAAGCTGACCACGTTCGATGGGCGCGAGACCGCGCCGATGGAAGCAACGCCGAAACTCTTTCTAGATGAAAGCGGTCAGCCGCTGAAATTCATGGACGCGGTGGTGGGCGGTCGCTCTGTCGGTACGCCGGGCACGGTGCGATTGCTATCGGATGTTCACAAGAAATACGGCAAGCTGCCCTGGGCGGATCTGCTCAAACCCGCAGAAACGCTGGCGTCCAACGGCTTTACCGTATCGCCCCGCCTTGCTTCTCTCATTGCGTCAGAGGGAGACCGGCTGAAGAGGTTTGAGGGCGCGCGAAACTATTTCTACGATGCATCCGGCGCGCCGCTCAAGGCAGGCGCCGTTCTCAAAAACCCGGCCTACGCGGAAACTCTAAAGACCATAGCCACCAAGGGTGCGGATGCGTTTTACAGCGGCCCGATTGCCGAGGCCATCGTCAAGACGGTGCGCGAGGCCACCGGCAATCCCGGTGTTCTGTCGCTGGCCGATCTCTCCAATTATCGCACGAAGGAGCGTGACCCGGTCTGTGCCAGCTACCGGGCGCTGGATATTTGCGGCATGGGACCACCCTCCTCCGGTGCTGTCGCTGTCGGCCAAATCCTCGGCACCATCGAGAACTTCGATATCAAGGCGCTCGGGCCAGAGAATGTAGAGAGCTGGCGTCTAATCGGCGATGCGCAGCGCCTCGCTTTTGCAGATCGCGAACGCTATCTAGCAGACCCGGATTTCATGCCACTCCCCATCAAGGGACTGTTGCGCAAGGATTATCTGGCCACCCGCGCCGCCCTTCTGGACGGTGACAAGGCTCTAGCAGCCGACGCCGTGAAGGCAGGCGAGCCGGAGTGGGATCACGCCCTATTGTTCGGTCGCGGCCCAGCGTTGGAAATGCCATCGACCAGCCATTTCGTGATCGTCGACAAACAGGGCAACGTGCTTTCCATGACGACGACCATCGAGAGCGGCTTCGGCTCGCGGCTCATGACCAACGGCTTCCTGCTCAACAACGAGCTCACGGACTTCTCATTCAAGACGCATGATGGCAGCCTGCCCGTCGCCAACCGTGTGGAGCCGGGTAAAAGACCGCGCTCCTCCATGGCACCGACCATCGTCATGAAAGAAGGAAAGCCGCTGCTGGCCATCGGCTCGCCCGGCGGCAGCCAGATCATCGGCTATGTTGCGCAGGCCCTGGTGGCCTATATCGACTGGGGTATGCCCGTGGAACAAATCGTGGCACAGCCGCACCTCATCAATCGCTTCGGAACCTACGACATCGAAGCCGGAACAACTGCGGAAAAATTCGCCGAACCGCTGAAGGCGATGGGCTACGAGGTGAAACCAGGAGAGATGAATTCCGGCCTGCACGCGATAGAAATCACCGGCAGCGGACTGGTCGGCAGTGCCGATCCGAGGCGCGAAGGTGTGGCAGTCGGCGAATAGAACCGCTTTCGCACCGCACCGCCTTGGGCTAAAGATCGGGCATGACAACATTGCCCGATTTCCTCCGCATCTCGCCCGGCACCCGCTCGGTCTCGCTCGACGCTCGTAACCCCGCTTTCTACAGCGCGCCCAACGCTGCCTATGCTGCATTGCACGCACATTGTCCTACCTTCTTCTGGGAAGAGCAGAAGCAATGGTTCTTCACCGGTTATGACCACGTGAACGCCCTGCTGCGCGACAGGCGCTTCGGACGGCAAATTCTCCACATTGCCAGCCGCGAAGAGTTGGGATTGCCCGAGCCCGCAGAACACACGCGCCACTTCGATGCGGCAGAGCGCCATTCCCTGCTGGAAATCGAACCACCCGAGCATACGCGGCTGCGCACGCTGGTGAACCGCGCCTTCGTGTCGCGGCACGTCGAAAAGATGAAGCCCGAAATCGAGGACCTTGCCAACGGGCTGATCGATCGTTTCGAGCGGGACGGCAAGACGGAACTGCTCTCATCCTTTGCAGATATCATTCCCGTGACCATGATCGCGCGGATGATCGGCATCCCCGAGGAGATGGGTCCGCAACTGCTGAAGTGGTCCCATGCCTACGTCGGCATGTACATGTTCAAGCGCTCCCGCGCCGATGAGCTGGCCGCAGATATAGCTGCCCGGGAGTTCGCTGATTATATCCGCACCGTCATTGCGCAACGTCGCGCCGAGCCGAAGGACGATCTGCTCAGCCACATGATCCACACGGAGCACAAGGGCCAGCTTCTTACAGACAATGAGTTGATCTCGACCACGATCGTGCTTCTCAACGCCGGACACGAAGCAACCGTGCACCAGATCGGCAATTCCGTTAATGTCATCCTCAAGAGTGGTCTCGACCCCGCCACGCTGTTTACGGATGAAAAGACGACCGAAAGAACCATCGAGGAAACGCTGCGCATCGGCGCGCCGGTCCACATCTTTCAACGCTGGGCACTGGAGCCGGTCGAGGTCGATGGCGTCCAGTTCCAACGCGGCGACAAGCTCAGCCTGATCCTGGCCGCAGCCAATCTGGACCCGCAGAAATTCACCGATCCCCTCACCTTCAAACCGGATCGCGCCGAAGCCCCCAACCTCTCTTTCGGCGCGGGCATCCACTTCTGCATCGGCGCACCGCTCGCTAGGCTGGAACTGAACATCGTGTTGCCGCTGCTCTTCAAGCGACTGCCCACCCTACGCCTTGCGAGCCCGCCGAAGGTGAAGGACGTCTATCATTTTCATGGACTTGAGCGGCTGGATTTGGTGTGGTAGCAAACATCATCAACAATCACAGATTGAGTTCCGCGTGGATCAGAACGCTATCGATTGGGCACGAAACGTTATCTCACCTTACGTCTCGGGCCACGGACACTTGGAGACTTGTCGCAAAGGATTAAATGCGGACAAAGACTATAATGTCGATCTTTACTTTGGTGGGTACTACGAGTGCATATGCGCTTTCAAAGCCAACGCCACTGGAGCAGCTTCAGCCGGAGAACGGTTTTGGTTTTTGGGCTGGTACTGCTTTCCATATGATGGAGTGTACCGGCTCTTCTTTCATGACGGAGACCGCGAACGCATCTTCGAATTTGTCGATCTCTTTCCAGAATCACCAGAAAAAATTTGCAGCGCCTTCAAGAGGGATCCAATGCGTTATTTTAAGGCCGCAGTGGATCCCTCTGATAGAAGCGATGCACTTAAAATGCTTGGCAAACCTTATGATCGTCCCATCGCCGGGCTACCCTCGGGCCCCCTTACACCCTGACCACATAATCCTTGCGAGTCGTTTCAACCACTTCCCAGCTTCCCTTAAAGCCGGGTCTGAGAATAAGGCGATCACCGGGTCTCAGGTGGATTGGGTCTGCACCGTCTTCGGTGAGGACGGAGTAGCCTTCGAGAATGTTGAAATATTCCCACTCATCATATTCGACACGCCATTTTCCGGGCGTCGATTGCCAGATGCCCGCATAGAGACCGCCTGATGCTTCTTCGAGGTTCCAGGTCGTGAACTCTGGATTGCCCGAGATGAAACGGTCAGGTGCAGGCGCACCCTTTTCCGGCTGGATGGTGGCGAGGTCGCCCTCTGACTTGAAGTTGAGACTATGCGTCATGAGCGACCTTCCTTTTTTGATCAGACCTTTGCGAGCGCCTGCTCGAGGTCTGCGATGATGTCCTTGACGTCTTCGATGCCGACGGACAGACGCACGACGTCCGGTCCGGCACCCGCCGCCGTCTGCTGCTCTGGCGTCAGCTGGGCATGGGTGGTGGAGGCCGGATGGATGACGAGCGAACGCGTATCACCGATGTTGGCGACGTGCGAGAACAGTTGCAGACCTTCGACGATGGCCTTGCCTGCCGCATAACCGCCCTTCACACCGAATGTAAAGACAGACCCTGCCCCCTTTGGCGAATAACGCTGTTGCAGCGCGTGATTGTCGCTGTCCTCAAGACCGGCATAATTGACCCAGCCGACTTTTGGATGTGCGTTCAACCATTTGGCCACGGCAAGAGCGTTGTCCGAATGGCGTTGAACACGCAAGGCCAGCGTCTCGATACCCGTGAGGATGAGAAATGCGTTGAATGGCGCGATGGATGGGCCAAGGTCTCGCAAGCCGAGCACACGGGTTGCGATGGCAAAAGCGAAGTTGCCGAATGTCTGGTGCAGAACGACGCCGGAATATTCTGGCCGCGGCTTGGACAATGCCGGGAATTTGTCGCTGGCCGACCAGTCGAAGGTGCCGCCGTCGACGATGATGCCACCCATGGAGTTGCCATGACCGCCGAGGAACTTGGTGAGCGAATGCACGACGACATCGGCACCATGTTCGATTGGGCGCAGCAGATAAGGGCTCGCCATGGTGTTATCCACGATCAGCGGGAGGCCGTGCTTGTGGGCGACCTGCGCAATGGCTGCGATATCGACGAAAGTGCCACCGGGGTTGGCGAGGCTCTCGATGAAGATTGCCTTAGTACGCTCATCGATTTGGCTTTCAAAACTGCCGGGATCCGCCGCATCCGCCCACCGCACCTGCCAGCCGAAATTCTGGAAGGAATGGCCGAACTGGTTGATGGAGCCGCCGTAAAGCTGGCGGGCCGCAACGAAATTATCGCCAGATTGCAGGAGCGTGTGGAACACGAGCAACTGCGCCGCATGGCCAGATGCTACGGCCAAAGCCGCCGTGCCGCCTTCGAGGGCTGCAACACGCTCTTCCAGCACTGCTTGCGTCGGGTTCATGATGCGGGTGTAGATGTTACCGAATTCCTTCAGCCCGAATAGCGCAGCAGCGTGATCGGAATCACGGAATTCGTATGCTGTCGTCTGGTAGATCGGTGTGGCGCGTGCGCCTGTCGTCGGGTCTGGCTCGGCGCCGGCGTGAATTGCCAGTGTCGAAAAGCCCGGATTATTCTCTGACATGTGTCCCTCCGATTTATGTTTTTCCTGCCTTGAGAGCAGAGGGATAATAACGCCCTCAAGGCGAATGATAAGTGCGACTTATGCTAACTATGATGCGATATTGAGACGCGGATACTCAATTGCGGGGCATCGGTCCATCACCACTTCTATACCATAGGCCTCGGCCTTGGCGGCGGCATCATCGTGGCGAACGGAAAGTTGCCCCCAGATAAACTTGGGTCGGGGTGACAGCAAGATGACTTCCTCCACGATGGCTGGCAAAAACTCCGCTGCCCGGAACACATCCACCATGTCGATTGGCTCGGGAATATCTGCCAGCTTGGCGTAGACCTGCCTGCCCAAGATATCGTTGCCCTCCTGCCCCGGATTGACGGGAAAAACCGAGTAGCCCTTCGACAACAAAAAATTCATGACGCCATTGCTTGGTCGCGCCGGATTGGGTGACGCGCCCACCAACGCGATGGTTTTGACATCCTTCAGAACGCGGCGGATGTAGTCGTCATCATAGACATCGTGGTTCATCGTTTCCTCCAAATATCGGCATATTTAGTCTTTTGCCGCCCGCCATAGTGGTTGAGAAAAGTGTTTTCATAAAGCCTTGTAACTTCACGAAAATCGGCACAACCATAATGTTTGCGCTAACCTTTTACCCAATCACCAATCGTACTTTTTTTGTACCACATCTGTTCACTGGCATTTTAGAAACTACTCATAGTTACATTAGCAAAATATGTTGCACGACTGAACTGTTTAATCCTCAATCGTTATTTGATGAAAATACGCCACTTCAAACCAAAACATGGCCTCCGAACGCCGGATTTTTTCATTGACCGGCGGTTCAATCGTTTCATTTTTCGCCCAGATCATCAAAACTCTTAATTTTGATCTTCCAGGCCAAAACCCAGAAAACATTCTAGAGTTGCATCGCGACACTTATCGCCTGGGCTTTGAGCCGGTGGCTGGCTGACATTATCTTTCATACCCCGGTGCGACTCGCCGCATGAAAGCATAGGGTTCGATCAAACGAGAAACATTGCGAGTCGCCCGTGTCGATTGATGTATTGCTGTTGGTTTTGCTGGGGGCATTGTTGCATGCCGGCTGGAATGCGCTGGTCAAATCCGGCGTGGACAAAGCACTGGACGCGAGCCTGATTGCGGCAGGAGCTGCGGCCTGTTGCATTCCGCTCCTGCCTTTCCTTCCCCTTCCCGGCACCGTCGCTCTGCCGTTTCTCGTTATCTCCGCCCTATTGCAGTTCGCCTATTTCCGGCTGGTTGCGGCGGCCTATACGGTGGGTGATATCGGTCTGGTCTACCCCATCATGCGCGGTGTCGCTCCACTGATCGTTGCTGCCAGCAGCAATCTGTTTCTGGGCGAAACGCTGAGCCTTGCTGCTCTTGCGGGCATCGCAATCATCTCCGCTGGCATTCTCACCCTCGCCTTCGAAGCGCGGCATGGCGGTCGCCACCCGATTTTGCTAGCGCTGATCAACGCGGTCGTTATCGCCGGCTACACATTTGTCGATGGGGTCGGCGCTCGGCTTTCATCAAGCCCGATTTCCTACACATTGTGGATGTCCCTTTTGCCGCCGATCCTGTTGTTTGGTTGGGCATTCCATCAGCGGGGCTGGGCACCTGTCGTCAATCACGTGCGCGGTAACTGGTGGCGGGGATTGGCCGGTGGTGCGGGATCGATCCTATCCTATGGCTTAGCGCTCTGGGCGATGACGAAAGCACCCGTTGCAGTGGTCGCAGCCCTGCGGGAAACGTCTATCCTTTTCGCCATCCTCATCTCCGTCGTCATCCTGAAAGAAAGGGCTAGTGTCTGGCGCTATATCGCAGGCGCAATCATCGCCTTGGGTGTTTTGACCATGAGACTGGGCTGAGTCAGACGTTTTTATTGTGGTATCATAGAACCACATTACCAAACCATTGATTTTAAAAGCCAATTTTTGCGGCGCTAGAAAACAGTAACATTGACGGAATTTTCCACACCGCCTATAAGCGCCGCAGACAGAATTTCCCTGGAAATACGGTCATTCCGGCTGCGCCTATGTGCTCAGCCTCAAGCAACAAAAAACGCCCGCATGCTCAGCTTGAGTGTGACGGGTCCTAGAGAAAGTTAAAAGAATGTCTACTTTCGTTCAGAAGCCTGCTGAGGTGGAGAAGAAGTGGGTCATCATCGACGCCGAAGGCCTCGTTGTTGGTCGCCTCGCCACTGTTGTTGCAACCCGCCTGCGCGGCAAGCACAAAGCAACGTACACACCGCACGTTGACGATGGCGATAACGTCATCATCATCAACGCTGAAAAGTGCGTTTTCACCGGCAAGAAGTATTCCGACAAGAAGTACTACTGGCACACTGGTTACCCAGGTGGCATCAAGGAACGTACCGTTCGCCAGATCATCGAAGGCCGCTTCCCGGAGCGCGTTCTCGAAAAGGCAATCGAGCGTATGATTCCCCGTGGTCCTCTTGGCCGTCGCCAGATGAAGAACCTCCGCGTATACGCCGGTTCCAACCATCCGCATGAAGCACAGCAGCCTGTCGTTCTCGACGTGGCACAGCTGAACAGCAAGAACGTAAGGAGCGCCTGATAATGGCCGATCTTTCCTCTCTGAAAGACCTCGCCCCTGCATCGGAAGCTTCTGCTCCCGTGCACGTCCGCAAGGTTGACACCCTCGGCCGCTCCTACGCGACCGGCAAGCGCAAGAACGCCGTAGCCCGGGTATGGGTCAAGGCTGGTTCCGGCAAGATCATCATCAACGGTCGCGACTTCTCGGCATACTTCGCCCGTCCCGTCCTGCAGATGATCCTTCAGCAGCCGCTCGTTGCAGCAGCTCGCGCTGGCCAGTTCGACATCATCGCAACTGTTGCAGGCGGCGGTCTTTCCGGCCAGGCCGGTGCAGTTCGCCACGGTCTTTCCAAGGCCCTCACCTACTTCGAACCGGGCCTGCGCCCAGCTCTGAAGAAGGGTGGCTTCCTGACCCGCGACAGCCGTGTTGTTGAACGTAAGAAGTACGGTAAGGCCAAGGCTCGCCGTTCCTTCCAGTTCTCCAAGCGTTAATTCGCAACGGAATACGAATACGAAAAGGCGGGGCTTCGGCTCCGCCTTTTTTTGTTGTCTCATTCATCGAAAACCAATCTCAGCTTAGCTAGGTGATGTCTCCGTGATCATCCGACAGGTGCACGCCGCTACCATTGCAGGGGCCGCCGTTGCAATGTATACGCATAGCCTGCGTGCTGGGCGGCCTACGAAAGCGGGCTGGCAGATTGATTCAAGCGCTTTGCAAACTGATTCCGCATATTCCCTCAACCCATTGAAAGTTCAGGACAAGGACATGACAGCAAAAATCTTCATCGACGGCGAACACGGCACAACAGGCTTGCAGATACGCACCCGCCTTGCCGACCGCCGCGATATCGAACTGCTGTCCATTCCCGAGGCAGAGCGTCGCAATGCAGCCATGCGGGAAGATATGCTCAACAATGCGGACATCTCGATCCTATGCCTGCCGGATGATGCCTCCAAGGAGGCCGTGACCATGGTGTACGGCAACAATAAGGTCCGCATCATCGATACCTCGACGGCATATCGGGTTCATCAGGACTGGGCCTATGGCTTTGCCGAGATGGACAAGGCGCAGGCTGAGAAAGTGCGTTCCGCCCGGTTCGTTGCCAATCCCGGCTGCTATCCCACCGGTGCCATCGGCCTCATTCGCCCTTTGCGCGTAGCTGGCATTCTGCCGGATGGCTATCCGGTCAGCGTCAACGCTGTGTCCGGTTATACCGGCGGAGGCAAGCAGATGATTGCGCAGATGGAAGACCAGAGCCGCGACGACGCCATCAGTGCCAATAATTTTCTCTACGGCCTGACACTGAAGCACAAGCATGTGCCGGAAATGAAAATCCACGGCCAGCTCGACCGCTCGCCCCTGTTCTCGCCTTCCGTTGGACGGTTCCCGCAGGGCATGATCGTTCAGGTGCCGCTGTTCTTGGCTGATTTGAAGGAAGGCACGAGCGTCGAGACCATCCACGCCGCTCTGGTCGCACATTACGCCGGCCAGGACATCGTGCAGGTCGTGTCCCTTGAGGAAAGCCGCTCGCTGAGCCGTATCGACGCCGAAGAACTGGTCAACCAGGACATAATGAAGCTCTTCTTGTTCGGCAGCGACGAACAGATCAATCTCGTTGCCGTGCTCGACAATCTCGGCAAGGGTGCATCGGGCGCTGCGGTCCAGAACATGGAACTCATGCTTTCGGCATGATTGAAAATCTGCCCGAAAGCATTCCAGTTGAACTTGCAAGGCGGTGGAGCATATCCTCCGCCTTTCTCATTGCTGACACCGCCAGCAGCGTCGTCTTTCGCGTAACGCTGGAGAGTGGCGCGACAGCGATCCTGAAGTCACTGAAGCCGCGTGGCATGGGTGAACTGCCCGGCATGGCATTTCTGGATTGGCGAAACGGCGTAGGCGCCGTGCGCATGCTGAAACGAGAGGGAACCGTTTGTCTGCTCGAAGACGCGGGCCACGTTACTCTTCGAGACTATCGCCTCATGAACGGCGAAGCAGCATCGAACACCGTCATCGCCGATGTCATACAGAGGCTACACTCACAGCAGCAGCGAGACATCCCGCAAGGTCTCACCCCACTCGACCAGCACTTCCAAGCACTCTTTGCACGGGTGAAGATCGAGCAAGACATTCGTCTCAAAGAACCGCTGCGCTTTTGTGCAGAGGTGGCAAGCATGCTTTTAGCCAACCAACAGAATATCCGGCCTCTACACGGAGACCTTCACCACGAAAACATCATCTCCGGCAGCGCACGCGGATGGCTCGCTATAGACCCGCAAGGACTACTCGGTGATCCAGCCTATGATGTTACGAATGTCTTTGGAAATCCGATCGGCGCTTTCCATGACATCGCTGATCCACAAAGGATCAGCGCCTTGAGAAACCATTTCGCCCGGACGCTCGACTGTTCGGAGGAAAAAACCCTCAACTACGCCATTGCGCATGCAGGCCTGTCAATTTGCTGGTCGTTGGAGGATGGGATGCCGCTCGATGAGAGCAAAAACGCTAGCGAGCGCCTCGCTTTCATCAACGTCGCCAGATCGCTATCTTAGGTTCCAGTCGGAGGCGATCTCATCTCGCCTCACGATTTTCAGTTCTTTGCGCTTGCTTCCACGTCCACAGGATACTCACCCACAAACCCGCGCCAGTGGGCAATCGCGAATGCTAGGACCAGCAGCGCCATGCCTTGGTGTGCCAACGCGACATGGATATCGACGTGCATCAGCAGCGTGGTGATGCCGAGCCCGGCCTGAATGCAGACCAGCACGAAGAACAGCACGGAGCGGCGAGCATGTGGGCTATTCGGCAATGTGCGGCAAAGGTAGACCATGTTCCACAGCGTTGCAGCAAACAGCACGTAGGCACCGAGGCGGTGGATGAATTGGACGGTCTTCGGGTTTTCGAAGACGTTGATCCACCAAGGATTTTGAATGAAGAGGTCGCCGGGAACAAGCGAGCCATCCATTAACGGCCATGTATTGTAGGAAAGCCCGGCATTCAGGCCTGCGACCAGTGCGCCGAGATAAATCTGGAAAAGACAGAGACACGCCAACAAGGCGGCGAAACCCCTGCCCTGCCGTTCGTTCGACGCCTGCGGGGAATGAAGCGAAAGGCCGCGCAAAATCCACATGCATCCCGCAAAGATCAGGCAGGCGATGGTTAGATGGGTGGCGAGGCGATATTGCGAAACATCTGTGCGGTTGACGAGACCGGAAGAAACCATCCACCAGCCGACGAACCCCTGAAAACCACCCAGCGCCAGCAGGCCCACCAGCGGTAGCTTCAGGCGCTTTTCGACCCGGCCCGTCAGCCAGAAATAGGCCAGCGGCAGCGCGAAGATCAGGCCGATTGCGCGGGCCAGCAGGCGATGCGCCCATTCCCACCAGAAGATGGTTTTGAACTCGCCCAGCGACATGCCCTTGTTGATTTCCTGATATTGCGGAATGCGCTTGTAAAGCTGGAATTCCTCTTCCCACTCGGCCACGGAAAGCGGCGGAATGGCACCGTGGATGGGCTTCCATTCGGTTATGGAAAGTCCTGATTCCGTCAGGCGCGTGGCGCCGCCGACGAGTACGAGACAGAACAGCGTGAACAGAACGACCCGCAACCAGATACGCAGAAGACGACGGTCTTTTTCTTGGCTCTTCAGCGCTCGCTGTTCGACAGAGGTTTCAGCGTTGGCCACCGTGTTCGCCTGCATTCTTGACACTCCACAAGTCTTTTCGATGGTTTGCAACAACGCACCGTGCAAAACAAGCCCTCATACCCGTCCGCGCCGCCAATAAGCTTTGCGGCATTGGGTCGCGGCTGTATAAGCGTCGAGAGTTTCAAGGGAGCAGAAAACGGCATGCCACAGCGCCTCAGATCATTTATCGGCACCATCATCATCATAGCGCTGGTGGTCGCCTATACGGTGATCGCGACGAGCTTTGCATCGGCGATGCTGGCGACGCAGCCGTGGTGGGTGCATCTCGGCTATTTCGTGGTTTCGGGCGTGCTGTGGATTTTACCGGCCATGCTCATCATAAAATGGATGGCTGGCCCTAAACAGCAGAAGTGATTCTCAAGCCGTCGCGGATTCGCGAGTATCGGGTGAACCCATGATGACAACTTCGGCATATCCGAGAGCTTTCAACTGATCGAGTGTCGCCTCGACCAATGGACTGTCCGCACCCGGTCGGGAAACCACGATTTCGGCGTCGACATATTTCAGCAGTTTCGTAACACCATCGACATCCGCAGCACCGAACTCCAGAAGCACGGTGTCATAGGTATCGGCGAGCGCGTGCAGAACCATCGTCAACCGCTCGATGACACGGACTGTGTGCTGTGGCTGGGCATTGCCGTGGGGCACGATGTGGGCATTGGACAGCCGGTCGTGATGAATCGTTTCCCCAAAAGCGGTTTCACCAAACAGAAGATCGGAAACGCCGGGAAGCCCCGGCTCCTGCGACATCAGCCGGGTTGGACAGCCGGATGCGGTCATATCCACCAGAACGACGGAACGGCCGAGTTCGGCAATGGATCTTGCCAACATGACGCTAGCCGTCGAGCCATCATCACCGCTTGGCGAAAACAAGCCGACAGTCGGCTTTGCGCCGCGCATGGAGAGAAAATCCGCGGCACCGTTGACCGAAACAGTGAAGCGCTCCTGCGTGGCTTCGTCGAAATCATCGGCGTGGTTGGCATTTTTGGTCACGAGATTTCTCTTTTTCGAAGGGCAGCGTCATTAGAGGCCATTGGCCTAGACAATAGGAGTTTCCGGTAACACAAGCGTTAAAGCTTCTCGCCCTGCCCTGCTAAATCCTATTAAAGCAACAGGGAAAATTCTTTTCTTTACCCGGCATTAACCATACGCACCCGATAACTGCGTGAAGAAATTCTCTGGAGCATGATTGCGGATGACGTTCGCTGCCCCACGCCTGATACCCGCACTTGTCGTAGCTCTGGCCGCGATGCTCGCAGGCTGTTCAGCGTACAAACCGGCACCACGCGCTTTTAACGAAGCAGCCCTCGCGCCCTATCGGCTGGATAGCGGCGATCGGTTGCGGGTGAATGTGTTCGACCAGACCAATCTGACAAACACTTATACAGTGGATCAGGCAGGCTATGTCGCCTTCCCGCTCGTCGGCCAGATTTCAGCGCGCGGCAAGACCGTCTCTCAGCTCGAATCGGGAATCGCACAAAAGCTTCGGCAGGGCTTTCTCAAGAACCCGGATGTGACGATCGAGATCGATCGCTATCGTCCCGTCTTCGTCATGGGCGAAGTCGGCAGGCCTGGCCAGTATTCCTATGTTCCGGGCATGACAGCGCAGAATGCGATCGCCGTTGCAGGGGGCTTCACCTCCCGTGCCAATCAGAGCGATGTGGATATCACCCGCAAGATCAACGCCAATGTCATGACTGGCAGAATCATCATATCCGGCCCCGTCATTGCCGGTGACACGATCTATGTTCGTGAACGCTTCTTCTAGGTCGTCTTCACCCTGCTCATCGGCACCGGCCCTTCAATCCAAAAGGATTTGACATCTCAGTTTGCAGCCATGGAAGCGACGTTGCCACCGAAGCGACCGTTTCCAAAAGGCTCACAGTTGCGGGTAAACAGGTATTGCGTATCCCGCGCCCCTTTTTTCGCGAGAGTATCCCAAAATGGCTAAAACGCGCAAAAACAACGATTGTTAGTTTTAGAAAACGCATATATACACCGAATGATGGTACAAAAACCGGCACTAAAAGCCCTATACTCTAAGCGTTTCTTAGTGAGTTTTTTGTACTCTCCCGCCATTCGAGACTGCGGAAAGACGGTATGAGCAAGGCTGGAGGAGACAGCACCCCGATCGACCTGGACGCCTTGCGCAAGAAACTTGCCCGCAATGCGGACGGCGGCAACGCCAAACAGCGCGAACCGGTTACGCTCAACCCGCTGGCGCTACAGGTGGCAAACCAGCTACGCGCCACAAGCCATTCACCCAACATTGTCATAGGCCAGCTCAGGCTGTTCGATTTCGTTATCCTCACGGTTATCGGCATTCTCATCAACGCGCTGGAGGCCCCGGAAGCGTTCGGCTCTCGCGTTGCGCTGATTGCAATCTGTGTGTGGAACGGCGTGTTCTGCTCCATTTTGCTGCAAACGGCCGATGCCTATCAGCTTCCACTGCTGCGGCGCGCCATGCAGACCATGCCACGCATTCAGGCGTCGCTGCTTGCGTCTTTTGCACTCACCATCCTGCTTACCGCCGCCCTTCTGCCAGCCGAACACTATTCGTGGCAGACACTTGGCGTGTGGTACGGCGCAAGTGCGGTGTTTTTGCTGGTGGAGCGTATCATTGTCGGCCTGATGATTCGCCACTGGGGCAGAAACGGTGTGATGGAACGCCGCGCCGTTATCGTTGGCGGCGGTCAGGCGGCGAAGGATCTCATCCGTTCGCTGGAAAACCATGACAACGACATCCGCATCTGCGGCATATTCGATGATCGCAAGAGCGCTCGCTCACCCGATGTCGTGGCTGGCTACCCCAAACTCGGTACTTTCGCGGAACTGGTGGAGTTTGCCCGCCTGACGAAGCTCGACATGCTCATCATTTCCATTCCCATGAGCGCGGAAGCGCGCATACTGGAGCTCATCCGCCAGCTCTGGGTGCTGCCGGTCGATATTCGGATTGCTGCCCACGCCAACAAGCTGCGCTTTCGTCCGCGTTCCTATTCGCACATCGGCACCGTGCCGATGCTCGATGTCATGGACAAACCCCTGCGCGATTGGGACTCGGTTGCCAAGCGCGCATTCGACGTCATATTCAGCATCGTGTGCATCGCCATCCTGTGGCCTCTTATGCTGGGCGCCGCCATCGCGGTAAAGTCCACCTCGAAGGGACCGATCCTGTTCAAACAGAAGCGGCACGGCTTCAACAACGAGACGATCAATGTGTGGAAGTTCCGCTCCATGTTCACGGAGATGAGCGATCCCACCGCAAAGAAAGCGGTGACCAAGAACGACCCACGCGTGACGCCCGTCGGCAGGTTCCTGCGCAAATCATCCATCGATGAGCTGCCACAACTGTTCAACGTGCTCGCTGGCGACCTTTCGCTTGTGGGCCCTCGCCCGCATGCCGTGCACGCACAGACCGGCGATCTCAAATATACCGAGGTCGTGGAGCATTATTTTGCACGTCATAAGGTTAAACCTGGTGTGACCGGCTGGGCGCAAATCAACGGCTGGCGCGGCGAAATCGACCATGGCGACAAGATCAAAAACCGCACCGCCCACGATCTATACTACATCGAGAACTGGTCCCTCTGGCTCGATCTTAAAATTCTTGTCCTGACGCCCATTCGACTTCTGAAATCCGAGAACGCTTATTGAGCCGTTACGGAACCTCTTTTAATTTCATGCGTTTGCGCCCTGAAAAATTGTTGCACAGGGGTATTACATGACGCGGACAAACAATCTTTATCTCATCATCGGCGCGCTGATTATTGCAGTGGCTGGCCTTGGCATTTACGTCTGGCATGAAGAGAGCAAGCCCAAGGGCATCGAAATGAACATTGGGCCTAACGGCGTTTCCGTCCAGGAAAATTGATCGCCACCAGCTTCGCGCAGGTTGAAGAACCTAGACCGGTTTGTGTCAGTTTTTTAACACGACAAAAACCGGTCTTTTCATGAGAAGAGGCTTTGAGAATGCTCACTTCAAGGAAGTGATGGCTGTGTCGCAGATGCATGCGGCAGGCTGAAAATCAGGAAATAGTCAGTGATGGCTTCGGGACTCGTATCGTATGTACAGCTTCTGTCCACCGAACTCGCACTCAAGGCCATAGAGCAGCAACAGGAGCGTTCCGTCGCTCTGCTGCCTAACGATATCGATCAGCCACATGACTCCACCGCAGCAAGCGCTGTGGGCGAAGCTGCGCCAGTGTCTTCGGCACCCCTTATATCCCTCGTCCCAGAGACGCCGGAAGCTGACGACGACATTACCGGCGCTCCATTCATGCGCAGCCTCAAAGCTTGGATCGGCGAGCTATCGGCAGATCAGGCAAGCGTCCACCAAGGCAACGCCTTGGCGCAGGCTCTAACGTCTGGAACTTTGAGAATTTTCGACCCCGTAGAAGGCGTCGCCATTACGGCTTGGGATGTGTCTGGCGAGCGCCCGCACACCATTCAGCGCGACGAAATCAATGCCGTCGGCTGGAGCCAGTTCCTGAAGCAACGCGTCAAACGCGGAGAAGCTGGTTATGCCAAAGATGCAGACGGCAACTACATGGATGAGATTTCGGGACAGAGCGCTTATTTCGGCGCGGTGGGCAGCAAGTTCTATTATCTCACTTGGCCAAAGATGAATGCCAAGGTGTGACATCAAGAAATGGGAGACCCGCCGCTGTCCCACCCAGCATATGGCGGGTCTCTACCGTTTACCCCTCCAGTCAGGGCAACTGAAGAAAACCACGAGAACCGTAATATGGCAAGATCGTGGCAGCGATTTTGCATAATAATTATTCACGTCGCCCCATAAGGTGCAAATAGTCGCCGATACACGCAAAACGGCGCTGCTACTCGGACCTATCAACACCCTTATCCGGTGTTTTTGAAGCAATCTCGATTTTCCACTTGCGCATGATCGGCCATCTATATAAACGCCTGTCCTGTGTCGGAGCGTAGCGCAGCCCGGTAGCGCACTTGACTGGGGGTCAAGGGGTCGTGGGTTCGAATCCCGCCGCTCCGACCATTTCTCCCGAGGCATCCCCCAAGCCTCGAATTCCAAAATTCATAACATTTGTCTCCGAAGCGGGTCCTGCTTCACTCATCAGATCACATGTTCGCTCGTATCGACCATGCTCGTGATGGCGCGCGCGTCTTCGATTTTTTCCCAGCTTTTGTCCATGGCGTAGGCCGCAGACAGGTAGGGAATGCCGAGGTGGCCGAAGCGGATGGAGAGTTGATGTTCAGCGGTGTCTTCGTCTAGTCCCGCAACGCGGTTCATGTAGATTGCGGAAGCGAGGCCTGTGCGGTCTGCGCCAGACTTGCAGTGGATGAGAATGGGCTTGGGCGCATCGCGCATGATCTGGATGAGCTGCGCCACTCGCCCCAAGCCGAGCTCTTTATAAGCAGACATCCCGAAATCAACGTGCTGGACGCCGAGTTGCTCAGCCACTGCCACTTCTTCCCGGTACCAGGATGAGCCGTCATTTGCACCGCGCAGGTTGATGATGGTCTTTATGCCATTTGCCTTGACGTAGTCTGCCAGTTGCGTGTCCGAAAGCTGGCTGGAGCGATAGAGCTGGCCGGCAATGACCTCATGGGAGTTGCCTGAAAGCTGAAGCACCCCGATATACGCCAGGAACACCAACGGCGTGAGTGCGATTGGTAGAACACCCCGAAACAAAATCCTGCGCATCATCAATTTTCCTGTTTGTCTAACAGGAGCGATGGACGCGAATACTGACACTAAGCTGAATGGCGTCCTTAGCTGAGAGACTAGTCTAGATTAGGCTTTGTCACCGTACGAGGACATAGGTGGCGTATACGGCAATTAGCAGGCCCGCCGTAACGGCTGCGATCACACCAAGGCGTTTTTCGATGAAGTCACGGATAGGCTCGCCATAGCGCTGGAGCAGCCCGGCGAGAATGAAAAAGCGGGCGGCCCGGGTGACAATAGCAGACAGAATGAAGAGGCCCAGACTGATATTCGCGGCGCCGGAGAGAATGGTGACAACTTTGATGGGCGGAAGATGCGCGAGGCCCGAGGTGACGAGAAGCAGCAGGATCGTCTCGTAATCCACGGACGCTTTCATCTGCTCGAAACTATCCAGCTTTCCGTAAAACTCCAGCACAGGTCGCGCGACGCTTTCGAAGGCGTAATGCCCGAGATACCAGCCGCCAATGCCGCCCAGCACAGACGCAACCGTTGCGACCAAAGCATAGAACATCGCACGCTTCGGCCTTGCCAGCACCATGGGTATGAACAGCACATCGGCGGGAACGACGAACACCGAGCTTTCCACGAACGCGACGATTGCCAGCCACCATACCGCAGTTTTCCGCGCGGCCAGCGCCATTGTCCATGCGTATAGCCTCTTGAGCATACCTTACCCCTTCAAACGCGTTGCGAATGTGCTGACGGCTTATGACAAATCTTGCAAGGCATTATTGAGGCGAGGACGGCGACCATATTTCGCAGCGCAGCATGACCTGCCCGCAACATTCCCAGTGGACGAAGAAACCATATGTTGCAGCGCAACTACAAAATCTATTTATACTGGTAAATTATTGAAATCGGAGTAAACTCATCAGCGGGACGAATGGAGGAGGAAATAACCATGGACTATGTAGGATTCGTTACTTCGCTGAACCCGTTCATCATTGGAATTCTGGTGCTTGTGCTCCTGGCTGGCGCATACAGCTCATGGGTATCTCACTAGCAGCCAACCAACTGCACAATGACCAATAGCTGCGCCGAAGAGTTGCGTTTGCCATAGGCACGCCATTTCTTGAATGTTATCTATCCCGCATCGAAATCGTTCCGGGATAGAGCATGACGCAGAAATATACGTTTACAGATACATCCGAGAGTCTCAGCACGGTTCTGGAGAGGCTGATTGGTAATCTGACTGGCAAAACGATCACTCTGCGTGAGTTGATGGAAGCGATTGGTGAGCAGGGTCTATTGCTGATGTGTGCTATCGCTTGCCTGCCTTTTCTGATCCCCGTGTCGATACCGGGCGTCAGCACCATATTTGGCGCGGCTATCGTGATGATCAGTCTTGCGATCACCCTCAACCGCCTGCCCTGGCTACCAAGACGTATCCTCGACAAGGAAATGGAAACAGCGCGCCTCACACCTGCCTTGCAGAAGGGTGTGAACATCGTGTCGAAGCTGGACCGCTTCATGCGCCCTCGCCTGCCCGCGCTGACCGCAGGTGCCGTTATGGCGCGCATCAATGGTCTTGCCATCATGGCCTCTGGAATATTGCTGATGATGCCGCTGGGTTTCGTGCCTTTTTCCAACACACTGCCCGGCGTGGCAATCCTGCTATTTTCAGCGGGCATGATCCAGCGCGACGGCGCGACCGTGCTGGGAGGCTACGCTTTCCTCATCCTGACCACCATTTACTTCGCAGCCCTCGGTTATGGTGCCTTCTGGGCGGGGCAAGGCATCAGCAACTCACTCACGGGCGCGTAATGCCTCCGCGGCGCGCCTGACGAGCGCGCTGCCGCCTCGCCCACCAGATTGCCAAGCGCCTGCGCTTGCGCCGCACATAGGGCAGATCCTGCGACAGGATGAGAAGCCCCAGCGGCACCATCCAGAATCCAA
Organism: Hyphomicrobiales bacterium; assembly: GCA_900468015.1. GTDB lineage: Bacteria > Pseudomonadota > Alphaproteobacteria > Rhizobiales > Rhizobiaceae > Agrobacterium. Next base: position 43,278 of record UBRU01000003.1, on the reverse strand, counting down.
GGATGGGCAAGAAGCCAAGTATGCCACCGACGACGAGCAACGCGCCGATAATGATACGCCCGACTCGCGATTGCGGCATCGGCATGCTCCATTTTCCCAAATGAAGGCGCCCCGTTTGGGGGTGAAGACCGAATGTCATTTGGAAACTTCCCTCTGAGGAACAGTTGCTGAAAACTTTTTTAGAGCCAACATTCCCGGAAAAGTGGGGACTTCGGTGGATAAAACAAGAGGATTTCATTTTTTTTGAAAAAAGCGCTTGGCAAATCGGAAAAGCATTTGTATTACCCCGCTCACACCGCGCCAAGCAGCGCACGTTCCCTGGTAGCTCAGCGGTAGAGCATTCGACTGTTAATCGACAGGTCGCCGGTTCGAATCCGGCCCGGGGAGCCACTTTTACCAACATGGTCAAGTGGTACGCTGCAAATAAAATACAACAAAATCAGTTATTTATTCGGCGGGGCGACGGTAGATGCCAGTGCCAACATACTCCGCATATTGCGTTTCGTGCTACATTTTGGCTACATTCCGGCCTACAGCAGGCGGGGCATTATGAGATCAGAAGACTTATCCAGGTACGTGGTGAAAGATCCCGTAACCGGCATCTATCGCTATTACAGGCGGGTGCCAACAGAGGTGGCGCATCTCGATAAGCGGGTCCACGTCAAGAAGAGCCTTAAGACCAAAAATCACAAAGATGCTCTGGATAGAGCCGAAACGCTTCACAGAGCATCTGAGGATTATTGGCGGTCTCTGCTTGAGGGAAAGAATGCTGTCGGCGCGATCGAGGAATATCAGGCTGCAGTTAGGGCCGCACAGAGCCTCGGCTTTACATACCGGCCGGCTACGGATGCGGCGCAGATGGATCTCGTCGAGCTCGAACGACGACTAAGCGTCGCGGAACAACATTTCGATCTATCGCCAACGATTGTGGACGCGGCACTTGGTACAGCCCACCAGCCCAAGCCACGCGTGAGTGACATCTGGAAGCTTTACCTTCAGCACAATGAAGCCGGCCTCACCAGCATGTCACCAAACCAAATGCGAAAGCACAAGATCTCTCGCGAGCGTGCCATTCGTTATTTCAAGGATCTGATCGGCGATCGCGAGCTGCACAGCATCGATCGCGCCGACACAATCAGGTTCCGCGACTGGTGGGTGCGAAAGATCAAAGATGAGAAGCTGAAAGCCTACAGCGCAAATCGTAGCTTCACGGATATCGCTGGCATGCTGGCCGTCATCGATGATGGACTTCATACGCAGTTCCACAAGGCGTGGGAGAAGATACGGATAAAAGAAACCAACGCGACCAAGCTGGACAAGCGACCGCCCTTCCCTACGGCATGGATCAAAGAGAATATCCTTGCGCCAGGCGCGCTTGACGGTCTCAATGATGAAGGTCAGGCCATCATTCATACCATGATTGAGACAGGGATGCGGCTGGGCGAGGTTTGTAACCTCCGGCCTCAAGATATTCGCCTCGATGACGAAATCCCGCATGTGGAGGTCGCTGAGCGTGAAGACCGCAGAAACAAGACTGATTACTCCATCAGACGCATTCCGCTTGTCGGCATTGCGCTCGATGCGATGAAGAAGCATCCGTCTGGCTTTCCACTTTACCAGGACAAAGCCGACACTGCGTCAGCGAACATCAACAAGTTTCTGATGAATGCGGGCTTGCGACCAACGGCCAAGCACACAGTCTATTCGTTTCGCCATACGTTTCAGGACCGTATAGAAAACGCCGGCGCTTCCGATCGCATGCAGGCAGATCTCATGGGTCATGAGTTTGGACGTCCTACCTATGGCGATGGAGCCGAAATGAAGCGGCGACAGGAATTTCTTTCATCAATCAAGTTCTCGCCGCAGTTCCTGGCAGGGCAACAAATCGAGGAGGTTTCTCATGAATAATAATAATGAAAGGTTCCTAGCGCTAGAAGCCTCCGCTACGGACGCAGCGGCGCAAGGTCTGAAAACTCTATTGATACTGAATGGGGGAGCGTGCATCGCGCTTCTTGGGTTTGTAGCCACTTTGGCTACCAGCGAACACGTGAGGCCAGAGTTTTCTGAAGTTGTGCCTGCCGCAGCCCGGTCTTTGATATATTTCGCAGCGGGAGCGGCACTTACTGCTGTCGCATGGATCTTTGCATACTTGAGCAACCAGCGTTATGCGAACGCCACACTCAACCCGGTCATGGTGACTTGGAGTTGGGGCGTAAATGCGAACAGGCTTGGTCTTCTGATGTCAGCAGCATCTTTGTCTTGTTTTGTTTTTGGCATCTTTCGTCTTGCAAATGCACTGCCATGATAGGCAAAAATATGCGGCTATATCTCTATTCCTGAGAATAAAATGCCAATCAGCGGTCAAGGAACTGCGATAACAATTATTGAACGGGCTGAGAATGGTAGAACAAAATAGAAATTGGATAGACGTTAGTGAAGATCTTGCGACAAATTTGGGCTTTGGACTCAGCCGAACCACACTTCAAACCATTAAGGTTCAGCTACCTCACTACCAAACTGAATTTAGGTTTCTGACTAACTTTATTTCACTAGTACATTTAACTGAGACTCTGTGCATTTTGCAGCTCCAGTTCAAAGATGGTGGGATGCCCGTAACGGGTAGGATTGAGGCACCAGATCTTGCGATATTAGGCTCAATCTCTCAAAGCTCCAATTATCAGGATCTTCGCAAAAATAGATCGCTAGACCGTTTCTTCGGCAGAGATAGGCTGGTTATGGCGCTAGCGGTTGAAATGGGTCGCATTGACTATGATCGTGCCCTTGATGATATGAGCGCATGGATCAATGACCAGCCACTCGCTCGTATTATCGAAGAGAATGCCGTCCGCGTGCGAGAAGCTGTGCCGCCGCCACCAGCATACTCAATGGCAACAGTACAAAATGCTATGTGGGTCTTAGAGTGTGAAGAAAACTGCGTCCAAGGTTCGGCGTTCGAGGTCGAAAAGTACGGCTTTGTCACAAACCATCACGTCGTAAACGCCGCCGCAGATCTTAAAGCGTTCCAAATAGGTGACCTATCACGGAAATTCTCGACAAAGATTGTGAAGAGCCATGCCGTTGTGGATCTAGCCATAATCGAAATTGTAGGCGCGCCTGTAGGCTTGCATGCGCTAGCTCTTAAGGCTGAAGAGGCTCCCTTAATGTCGCACGTAGCGGTGTGCGGTTTTCCGAACTATAGACTTGGCGATTCTGGGGTGCTCGTCCCAGGCTTAGTGATTGGACATCGACCACTGTCCGGCGTCAGGCGTATCTTAACAAACGCATCTATCGTAACAGGAATGAGTGGAGGCCCAGCAATTTCCGCCAACCATGAGGTCATAGGAGTATGCGTAACTGGTGCAGACATGTTTAGGAATGCAAGCGAAAAAGAAGACCACTCTATTATTCCGGCGGCCGCCCTTGATCTCCTATAAGTTTGGTGCGGACGGCGGGACATGGATCATTTCTGCGCGGGCTGTAAAACATGCGTTTTTGAAGTCCTACCGCGTCCTGAGTGGCACTTTCAGTGGCTCTCTATGTGGCACACGGTAACCTTGACCTTATCCGCGCCAACATGATTTTTCAAATCGCGGCAAGTCTGCCTTGACTCATTAGGCGACGAGAACATAAATAGAACAAACCCACGCCGGGGCGGGCGTTTCCACCAACCATGCGGCATTAAGGCTCTGAAAAATGGAGATTGAGAAAGTGCGCCCTGAGATCAGACCAAAACCCGCTGACGTGGCTGAATATATCCTACCGCTGTTCGCGAAGAACGTTGTAAACAGCGATCCCCTCAAACATGTCGCCGCCTGGGCTATTGATCTGCACCTCAACCGGGCGCGGTCCGATCGCTCGCAGCTGCGCTGCAATCCTCTTCGCTGTCACCCCACCCCCAGACCAGTAATCTTCGCCGATGGCTTCGAACATTGTGATGACATTGTCGCCCTGGTCTACGGCGCGAACGCCAGCAGATTCAGACGCCCATTTGTCAAACACGCTCGGCTTTGTCAGAGCGGACACGTCTCGGTTGGCAGGAACTGGAAGCGCGCCTGGGCGACCGGAGCCGCACTGCTTCATGGTACCGTCAGCAAGCTTGCGTTCAATCCCGAAGATCGAACCGGACAGCTTGTATCCTTGCGAAACCGCCTTCACCATCGGATCGACGATTGAGTATCCGGCGAGTTCTTCCAGCAAAGCTGTCACGCCGTTCGGGTCAAGCCCGATCGCGCCAACCTCCGGCAGCTTCCCGGCGTCACGCAGGCTGGCAATGATGGCCGCTGCTTCCTCGACATCCTGAGTGACGCGCTTGCAGATGACCAGATCGCCATCGCGCTCGAAGTCATTCAGCTTCTCAACGATTTCAGGATGCCGCTTGAGAACGGAAGGTTGAGCCCATGCCTTTGCCCACAGCAACCAGTGGCGCGTGAGTTTGTGACGCCCGATTGCGGCCAATCCCCAAAGGTCGAGAAGTCCGCCGACGTCGCCACCCACGACAATCACGTCACACTCGTCGATCAGATACTGGAGCGTGATGCGCTTGTCGGCAGCGGCCTCCCAGTAGTCAGCACCGATCCACCGATCGGAATGCAAGGCGAGGCCGATTTCCACGTTCAAATGCTGGCTTGCCCAGCGCCGCTCTTCTTCTTCACCCTTTTTCTGGGCTGTCTGCCAATCCTCAATCAGGCGATCCAGCGTGATGGAAAGCCCGAGGTTTGGCAGAACCATGTGCCAGTTAGCAGGATCCTTCCAAGGCTTCTTGTCGCTGGTCTGCATCTCTTCCGGGAACTCGTAGAGAACTGGAAGCGTGCTGCCGTCGACAATGGTGCCGTCACGAACACCGCGCGCATATTGCAGTTCAGACTTGAACACGCCCGAGGGCGGCTCGTCGCTTTGCGTGGTGATGATGATCAGGAACGACTCTTTGTTCGGGATCAAGCCACCACTGATCTGACCGAGAACACGCGAGGCGTAGGAATACGACGACATGACGTGCAGCTCGTCGAGCAAGACGCCGGCAGGCTTCGAGCCCGTCAGCACCTTCATGTCGAAAGTCTTGATCCGCAGCTTCGCCTTGTTCAAGCGATCGACAATCGTCTTCTTGTGCTCGATGGCATGAAAACGTTTGGCGAGATAAGGATCCGCTTCGATCATCCCGGCAGCTTGCTGATAAGCTGTGTCGGCAACGTCCTGCGTTGGGCCAATCAACAAAAACTCGGCGCGAGGCCGCTTGTTCATCAGCAGCGCCGTGACCATGATGCCAGCGCCGCCCGTCGTCTTGGAATTCTTCTTCGGCACCAGGCCGAAGACGTTGCGCACATGCCGCTCGCCATTCTCGTCGATCGAGCCGAAAATTGCCCGGACGATATGCAGGAACCAGTCACCAGCGGCATCGGCCATGTAAGGCTGGTCTGGTACGTCCGGCAGTCGAAGATTATCGAAGATGCCAACCGCCCGGTTGCCCTCGTCGAGATCAAGCGGAAGATCCGGAACAATCGGGCGACCGTCCCGCAACCGCTCTGCCCAGTCTGGGCAAGAGAAATTCCAATCGGCCTTTATTGCAGAAGCGAAGCCCATGGAGTGCCTTCATGCGCCGTATGGGCGTCTCTGTCGGCGGCCTCCTTCTTGCCGAGTTTCTCATCCGGCGTTTTCTCCGGAGATCTCGGTATCGGCACAGCAGGCGCGCCTTTTTCAATGATGTCGAAGATCCGCGAAATCGCGACCGAGTTGCCGGACTTCATTTTCTTGAGCGTGACTTCCAGCGCCATGCCCTCGATCTGATCAGCGCCGTCTTGGAGCTCTCGGGAAAAATTCTTTCGCAATGTCTTGGCATCGCACCCGAGATAACCGGCGATCCTGTCTTGCGTCCAACCAGCAGCCCGAAGAAGGCACACAAGCTCTTGATTTTCCTTGTTCTTTCCAAATGAAGGCCTACCACGTCGATCTTTGATGGGCTCAATCGGTTTGCCGAACAGATCATGTTCGACATCCTTGCCGGTAAAATCGTCAGACACGGTAAAAAAAATCTCCGAATGAGGGGGGCGCGGGTGCGGGAGAAAGGGGCCTTTCAGACTTTCTGATGCCCCCCCCAAGCAAACATAAGAACGGGAGCCAAAGCATCACGCAAGGTTTGAATGTCATAAGGTCCTCGCGTTCAAACGAGGCTAGAAATGACTGCAAACACAGACAACAGTACGACAAGCAATATCGCTCATCATCCAACCGCATCATCGAACGACTCCCAGGCTATCGACGTTCTGCGACAGATGTTCGAGGCAGTTCAAAAATCAAACGATACATTTATTCAACGCTTAGGAATTTTTGCCACCGTCGCTGCTTTTTTGTTTGGCCTAGGCACGATTGCAAACGGTTGGTTTCAAACTGCTACCATAAGCCAAGCGGTTACCGATGTAAAAGATGGGGAGCGGAAACGTGATGAGCGCATCGAAGCTTTTCTCGGGAAGCACGAACTAAAACGTGTTGACGTGTACAGCGCGCTTGATGACAAGAACGTCATGGACGTTTCATTATCGATACAGGCCGAAGCTTTAGGTAGCAGGATCATTGGCTTCAAAACTGTAGCCACATTTCCGATTAAAGTCGGATACAGTGGCTCGACGACACTAAAGCTCAATTCCATCCACATCAGCTACTCAAAGGAATTTGCTGCCGCCTTCTACAGTGGATCCGATCTGAATGTCCGCAAAACACTCAACGGTACGACCTTTATGCAAGCCATTGAGATGGTTACCGGCATAAAATACAACCTTGATTTTGAGGCGTGGGCTCTGTGGAAATCCTGTGAAGAAGCTCAACAGCATATCGACAAATTAATGCAACAAAATAGCGAAGGCCAGGTCAGGGTACGGCCGGTCTTTGAAGTCGATAAACAATCTGACGACACATTTGAGTTTGACGTGAAATTCGAGCGGGCGACACAGGCCTATGGCTGTGATCATTTTGACTCATTCAGATGATCTCTCCATCCTCTGCTTCAATCCATCATGGCATGGCTTGCACAACGTCTGAAGGTTCGTCTCATCGAAGAACAGCACCTCGTCACCCTTGTGAGGTTTGACGTGGTCGCAGATCAGTTTCGATGTGTTGCCTTCGATCTTGCCGCAGCCTGCCATCTGGCATGTGAACAGATCACGCGTGAATGTCTGGATTCGCAGACGCTTCCATCTGACCAGCTGGTACCACTTGCGCCATGGCTCCGCTGTCTGACGATGCTTGTTGCGATCCTGCTCATCACCAGGTGCTGGGCCCAAGCGAGGTGGCAACGTGCCGAGCGTCGGCTTGAGTGTCGTAAGTCTGGCCATATCTCTAGAAAGCAGAAAGGCGACCGTTAGGCCGCCTCATCATTCCGTCGATCATAGCTGTAGCACTGGCCCTGAATCGATGTCTCGCTTCGGGAGACTGTCAGGGGTTGGGTCTGGGCGCGCGATTGAACGTCACTAAGAACCAGATCGACCATTTGTGGTTTGTACTCACACTTTCTCAAGCATGACAAGAGGCATGTTGAACACGGTAGGCTTTCCGAAAATATGGATGGTGATAACAGCGTCCCCATTTTTGGCACCTGCGAACGCCTCAATAGCAACCTCAAATCCGACGAAGGGACCGCTCGCAATACGAACCTTCTCTCCCTTCACGAAGCCATCCGATCGGCGCTTGTAATCGTATTCGCCATTGTCAGCCATCTGTTTGAACTGGCTGATCTTTTCACCATCGACAACAGCCGCCGAGCTACCAGCCATGACGACAGCTTTGACATGCTCAAATGTCCTAACCCCGCGCAGCGCTTCTGCACTTGGATGACAGAATACGAACACGAGACCATTGAAGACTGGGGTGTCCACAGCGGGTATAACCTTGTGATTACGCCGTCGCTCAGGGCCACGACGCATCACCACGCAAGCTTCTATACCTGCATCCGCCATATCCTTTTCCACAGCCTGCTCACGGCCATATGCCACTTGGACGATGATCCAACCCGAATCGCTCACGCCATCAGCAATCCGCTTGCATGCTGATTCGCGTTCCCGCGCCACCTGGTCAGCCTCGGCGGCAATGCGATCCAGCTTCAACAAGCCCTGCATCGAGACGTAACGGGAGATATCCTCAAACTTGTGCTGCATCATCGCCCGTCCCTTTCGCCCTGATTTCCATCACCGCCCGCAAGAATTCGTCCAATCCCTCAGGCCCACCCTTGGGGAACCAGACAACAGGCATACGGCCCGTGTCAGGTAGAGGCGTTAATAGGTGCCGGTCCAGAACAGGCAGGGGGTGCCTGTCTAGGATCGGCAGGGGGTGCCGGTATACCGGCAGGGGGTGCTGCTTTATCGAAGTCGAGATTAGGATCAAATTCCTTCTGATCGTCTTCATCCCATGCATCAAACGCAGAGCTATCGACGCTGGAATCGTAGATCACGCGATACCAGTGCGCACTGTCTCGACCGTTTGGGCTGGCAACCTCACGGCATTCCACCGCGCCGATCTCGACGAGGCGAGTGATGGCGGACTGAACCGTCGATCGTGAACAGGCCAGCGCCTGGGCAAGCTTAACCTGACTGCGCCGGCACCAGCCGTGGCGCGTGTTCGCGTTGCGACCCAGCATGCATAGCACCTGTAAGTCCTTCCCTTTCAGACGCGGATCCGCGATGATCCAACCGGGAATGATTGATAGTCTGGGCTCATTCATAGGCCCGCTCCCCCTTGAAACTGTCGGGCCGGAAGGCCGAGCGCGATACGTTCCATCCGCCCGCGCGCCACCCCAACCAGCATATTGCAATTCTTTCCCCCATCCGCGCCGCGCTCGCGCCGCAGGTCCACCAGCTCGGCATCGAGATAATCGAGGCCCTCCTTGAAACGGGCGTTTAGAAGCCGGTTTCGGATTGTCATCTCGCAGGAAAGCAGCACATCGAGCGGGCAAGTGAGTAACCACGCCGCGCGCGCTTCACGCGTCTGCGCTGCGTCGAGTTTTTCGATGTGAGGTATAACAGTCGTCATGGCGACACCTCCGATGAAGCGAGTTCAGCGCAAGGTTGTATGCTTATATTGGTTGTTTCAGCAGTAATTGCTAAAACACTAGCCTGAATGAGCACCACGCCATGAATTACGATCTGTATATCTTTGTAAGTAAGCTCTTTCAGCCCGAAACCGGCGACAGCCGCACTAGAGATAAGGCGATATCTTCTCATGGAAGACTGAGACAGATAGTTCGTGAAAAATTCCAGTCCGACGGTCTGTTTTTTGGCGACGATCTTGTAGCCGCAGCGGACAGAAAGATCGCGGAGTACAAGAAAGAGGACGCAATCCAAGGAAGCTATTACGTTGAAACTCTTTCCGATGAGATGCTGGACGAACTTGAATCCAAGAGTCTTGAACAGTTTTTTGAGTACCGGCATCCCATCCTCGCGGGATATCGTCTCATGTGCAGAGACATGGGTGCCGCCGCGGATCCATATGTCATCGATGAGCTGATCAGTCTTATCAGTTGGCGGACTATGAGTTCTGGACCAGCGTCCATCCAATCCATAATCCAGCCAAAACTCGAAATTTTCGAGAAGGATGCAAGCGCGAGACTCGAAGAAGTTTCTGACACACTTATCGAACATAAAAAATTGTTTGATGATCAGAAACTGCTCCACGCTCAAGCGGCCGAGGCTACAGCCAAGGCACAAGTGGACCTCACAACGGCAAGCCACACATTCGAACAAAAAGCCAATGAGCTCGAAGACCGAAGCCAGGACATTGACACAAGCATTCGTCAACTTCGGGCAGACCTCGACGCCCAGGTAGCAAGATTCGGAACAGAGGCCGCCCGCAAGCTTTGGGGCGAACGTGAGAAACAAAGCAGGTTGGCTCTGATCTTGTCTTCTGTAGCAATTGGCCTGCTGATCGCGGCTCCGATAGTTCTCGCAATTTGCTTTACACCACAGGTCTTGCACTATCTCGCCCAGATTGTTGCAGCATCTGCTTTGCCAGCAACCGATGCGAACGGACAAACCTTGCCAACCCCGAGCGACGCTCAGGTCACTATCGCCGCGATAGGCCGGCTTGTAATCGTTACCGTCCCGATATTCCTCTACGTATGGGCGATACGACTGGTAGTGCGATTCAACGCGCGATCTCTGATGCTGCTCGATGATGCAAGATTGCGACTGACAATGCTCGACACCTTTTTCCATCTCATTGAGAAGGAAGGTGCCGTAAAAGAAGACCGTGCCCTGGTCTTGAACGCACTGTTCCGACCAGCTCCTGGTCACGGTGACAATGTAGAGCCGCCCAATTTTACGGAGCTCGTCACAAAGGCTATAGGAACGGGTAAGTAAGTTGATCATTGCTCACAACCTTCCGAAGCCTCAAAACCCCAGAACGACCACTTTCCCGAAAGCCTGATATCGCCTTTGGCAAGACTTTCCTTGCGCTGGAAAAGCTCAAGTTTCGGCAGATCCGGATAGAGTTGACCATTCCTCGCCAGGCAACTGTCGAAAAGGTCACCAATGCGAGAAAAAGGGTGCCGAATGGTGTGATTATTTCGGTGCGCTGTTTCATTTCTTGAAGGTTTGGTGCTTCCGACACCCAGAAAGCAGCGAAAGTTGCCACACACACACCCACTATCACAAGCACAATTGCAATCGTGTACCAGTGGTTTTCGGTGAATACCGGCCACTCAATCACTCGTCGTTCACGACTCTTGTTCTCTTTATTCACAACGCGGCCCTCCTGGCCTTTCGAAGAATAGCAGTCGCTCAGCATCTGGAAGCGGGTTTACTAAATTTCCAGCTGTCTAGCACTACAAACCAAGTGGAGAGCGCTTTTTATCCAAGTGATCCCTTAACGATGCGTAGGGATAGTAAGCATGAAGCTTGATGAGGCCCGCTTACTCTATGCTGAAGCAAAAGAAATCCTAATTGGCGTCTCAGATAAATGGGAACGGCATTACAATGTCGCCACCAAAGAGGCCGAAATCTGCCAGCGTGATGAAACCACCGGCGAGATCGTTCCTATCATCATCATAAATCCGACCTGCTCATACCAGGACGAGCGCTTCATCGTGCGCGCCCCGATTTTGTTTAATGCCGTCATGACACTGCTCGAAGAGGCTTTCCACAAGATCCGTGAGCTTCAGCCGGCCCAGCCCGACGTCAGGCAGCGGAGTAGACCATCAAACAAAAGCGACTATGCAGCAGAATGCGCAATGATGTGCGCCCGCGCTGATTTTTGACGCTACCTGGTCGAATGCCATGCGCTGGATGTCGCCGATGATGAACGAGTGAAGACCCGTGTCAGATCTATTCTCAAGATCGGATCGCGCGGAGAACTCAACGACGATCCGAACGCAGCTGCGCGCTGGAAGGATTTGCGCGCTCGTTTCAGGGCTTGGAGGGATCGCTGATGGCGGACTTCATTTGGAAAGGCGTGAAGCTGAAACGGCTAGAAGAAATGTTGATCTTTATTGCAAAAGTCGTTGATCAGAAGGGCCCTGTGGCCCAGCCCTTGCTCGATCGGATCGAGTCTGAGTATGTTCAGGCTGTCACAGCGCGGAATGAGCAATCTCAAAGCGAACGCATACGAAATTTGATAGGAGCCAAGGATGCTACAAATCAGATACAATTCTGATTACAGCATTCTCTTACGACAAGAAAAAATCCATCTAACCGATTGTTTTTGAAATATAAATTGTAGTGGCCCCAGTTCGAAATCACACCGGCCCGGGGAGCCATTTCTTCCAAATTGGTGAAATGGTTATGACGAAGGTAGTTTCTACCTCGTCTTTGCTGCACAGAATATCACCCCTCACATAGCACTTCGTCACGACAGGATTGTGTCATGGATTTCGACTGGGCCTATATTCAGCAGAATTGGGACTGGGCGGGCCACATGCTGGAAGCCGTGATCATGGCGGGCGTGGTCGCTGTTCTCGCGCGCTTCATCTTGAATTGGCGAGATGCTGGCCTCGTCGGCCTCGCTTTCGCTGCGGGTCATTTCCACGGGCGGGAGAAGCGGGACTACGAGGTCTCCGTCCATATGCCGCCGCCTCACATCGAGGGCTATTATTTTTGGAATTGGTCGTGGGATCATACGACGGATTTTTGGCCGACGGCACTTTTGTGCGTCGGCCTGATCATATGGTGGACTAAAAAGCGTTAGAGCGTTGCCACGTATGTCAACGAGACTGGCCTGAGCCTTTTTTCTTGGCTGCACCACCCGTCACTGTAGACGATGTGGCGGAGACCGGGTCGCTGGCAGGGAAGCTATCTTCCAGCCCCTCTTCCAAATCCGTCTTGGCACCGTCCTGAGCCGCTTCTGCCTGCTCGTCGCTGAAGGACTGCGCTGCGGGCGACTTCTCGCTGCTGCCGGTAGCTGAGCCATCCTCTATGTCGGTATTCAGCTCATGCTCGGCTTCCGCCCAATGGCGGTCGTGCTGGCCTTCCTGACGACCTTCACTTTCCCACTTTTCGTAGGCCTTTTTGCGGATTTCAGCTTCGCGGTCAGTTGTCATGTGGATTCTCCCATCAGTTTGTCGGGGAGAAAACAACAGGCAACTTATTTTGTTCCTGCAAAAGACAAGAATGCAAAAGGGAACTTAGGCGCAAGGCCGCTCGTTAGCTTGGTCAACGAAGGAGTTGCACGATGGAAGAGAAACATTCGAAGCCGCTGGATATCGATGACAAGGATGTCGCGGATTTTCATACCGAACGGGAGCTAAAGGGTACGCCCGACGAAATCGATCCCGATGAGGCCATCAACCTCAGAGCGCGTAGACAGGCAGCACGCCAGCACGAGGACGCGTTCATTGTGGCCACGGATTTGGAAGATGATGATCAGCGTGATGCCGCTCCCGGTACACGAGAGCAGCCATAGACTTTTGAGATGAATTAGCGGCGAACCGAGACGATCGATTTGCGGCTGAAGTTCGAGACTTGAACGCGACCGGACTGATTGCCGCCCAGAATCTGGGCGGTATTTTTATTGAGGCTCTTCAGAATACCGGCGTGATAACTTTTGCCAGCTCTAACCACCACGACGTCACCCGGCTTTGCATTGCCCGTGGGAACAGCATATCCGAAGGAGCTCCACGATTTGGCAAAGCCCGAGGACTTGGGCGGCTGACGACCGGACTTTTCGGCGACGACGCTGAGGAAGTGCCCGCACCATGGGGTTTTACGTGGATTGACACCAAGGATGGCCTTGAGGGTTTTGTTGTTTTTACCCTCGTGGAGTCCAGAATATCTCTCAGCTTGATTGAGCATGCCAGCAGACACAGGTGCAGTGAAAGCCGCACAAATCGCAGCGGCCAGAACGTACGCAGTTACTTTCAAAATCTCGCCCTTTGGAAGCACACGTGACTTCGCTCCTGCCCCGTCAGAAGTCCCGTGTGCATATTCAGAGTAAAGCAGCGGACGCCGACAAGATATGTCTGGCTCACCGCTGGCGAGGTTTGATCTATACCTGCAATTTAGCGACAATTTGACGAGATATAGGCGAAAATTGGAACATTATTTCGCAACCTGCCTCACAATGGCTTCAAGGATTAAGATTTATCCACATCCATCGAAATTCATGCTCAAAACATAGAAAAAGCCATCCGCCTCTATCAGGCGGATGGCTTTCATATTAGTGGGTTCAAAAAATCAGGAGGCGAGCTTGTGGGTTTCCACGAGGCAATGCGCGTCTCTGCTTGCCTCGATGAATGCAATGCGAGCGATCTCTCCGCCGACGCTGCCCATCAAGGAGGCGCGGCATAGCCGCAACGCCTGCTCGTAAACCTTGCCATGACGGCTGGGCCATTCATGTTGCAGAAAATCGAAAGCCTCGTAAGCGCCGGTGAATGTTCGGGGTGCGCCATTTTCCAGGGAAATAACCACCGGGCTTTCCCATTTGACGTCGTTCAGAATCATTGATTGGACTTCCATACTCAATTAACCCGCCTCTAACGTTGGATCCGCCATATGGTTCCGCGCTAAATGGTTTCCAAGAGACAAAAATTCACCAGTTGAAAACCATGTTATGACGAGGCCCCATCATACGCCGTTTCAGGGAACAAAGCTCTTCAACAATCATTCAATCCCAAGTGAACCGGGTGGCCTATGACAGAAAAAAATGATCCAGTAATTTTGTGGTTTCGCAAAGACTTACGCCTCACCGACAACCGCGCCCTGCTCGCCGCAAAAGACCGTGGCGGCCCTGTCATCCCGGTCTATATTGCTGACGAAAACCCTTTGCTGACAGGGGCTTTGGGTTCCGCTCAAGAGTGGTGGCTGCACCGCTCACTGGAGGCACTTGCGCGTACCTTGGAACAGGCAGGAAGCAAGCTGATCTTGCGGCATGGGAACGCCGAATCCGTGCTGAAATCGCTGCTGAAAGAGACCGGAGCGACGGCTATTTTCTGGAATCGACGCTACGAACCGCATGGCGTTGCAGTCGACAGCGAGATCAAGAAACGGTTTCGCGATGATGGGTTCGAAGTCGAAAGCTTTGCCGGATATCTCTTACATGAACCCTCCAAACTGAAAACGAAAAGCGGTGGCCCCTACCGAGTCTATACGCCTTTCTGGCGCGCCTTCGAAGGCGGTGACGAGCCAGCGGAACCGGCAGCGGCACCTAAGACATTGCCGTCCCCGTCCAGTTGGCCAAAATCCGACACGCTCGACAATTGGAAGCTGCTGCCCGCCAAACCGGACTGGGCAAAGGATTTCTCAGACGTCTGGACGCCTGGTGAAGCTGGTGCTGCCGAGAACCTGAAAACCTTCATAGAAGACGCGCTGAAAGGTTACGAAGAGGGCCGAGACTTCCCAGCGAAGCCTGCCACCTCCATGTTGTCGCCACATTTGACCATGGGCGAAATGTCGCCTGCGCAAGTTTGGGACGCGACCCGTGGCTTGCCGCGTAACATCGCCTCCAATGATCTCAGTCGCTTTCGTAAGGAAATCGTCTGGCGTGAATTCTGCTACCACCTGCTTTTTCATTTCCCCGAACTGAACGAGAAGAACTGGAACAGCAGTTTCGATTCCTTCGAATGGCATACCGACAGCGCTAAATTTACTGCCTGGACGAAGGGCATGACGGGTTATCCCATCGTTGATGCGGGCATGCGCCAGCTTTGGAAGCATGGCGTGATGCACAACCGTGTGCGCATGATCACAGCTTCGTTCCTCATCAAGCACCTGCTGATCGACTGGCGAATGGGCGAGAAGTGGTTTCGTGACACCCTCGTTGATGCCGATCCAGCCTCCAACCCGGCCAACTGGCAATGGGTGGCAGGATCAGGTGCGGATGCCTCTCCGTTTTTCCGCATCTTCAACCCGATCCTGCAGGGCGAGAAATTCGATCCCAATGGCGACTATGTTAAAACCTTCGTGCCGGAACTCGAAAATCTCGACAAAAAATTCATTCACAAGCCGTTCGACGCGCCGAAGGAAGTTTTGAAAAAGGCCGGGATCGACCTGGGCGAGACATACCCAAAGCCACTCGTCGATCACAACGGGGCAAGACAAAAAGCGCTGGCAGCTTATTCTGACATGAAGAAAGGCGACTAAAATCGGCTAACGGCAAGATTTTGCGCCTGAACGCTATTCACCGGAACATATTTTCTTGTCACAAGGCTCGTTGGCAGGGAGATAACTGCATCTCAATCGCTGACTGGACGAGAAGGCCCCGACATGACCATTCATACCTCTGTGCTTACTGCTATCGGCAACACGCCGCTCATTCGCCTGAACGCAGCGTCACAGGCGACAGGATGCGAGATTCTCGGAAAAGCGGAATTCATGAACCCCGGCCAGTCGGTCAAGGACCGCGCTGCGCTCTACATCATTCGCGATGCGGAACGCCGCGGGCAGTTGCGGCCCGGCGGCACGATCGTCGAGGGCACTGCCGGCAATACCGGCATCGGCCTTTCGCTCGTCGCCAATGCGCTTGGGTACAAGACAGTCATCGTCATTCCCGAAACACAGAGCCAGGAAAAGAAAGACGCGCTGAAGCTTCTCGGCGCGCAACTGATCGAAGTGCCAGCCGCCCCATACTCCAACCCGAACAATTACGTGAAGGTCTCCGGGCGCCTGGCCAAGCAGCTTGCCACAACAGACCCCAACGGTGCGGTCTGGGCAAACCAGTTCGACAACATCGCCAACCGTCAGGCTCACATCGAAACCACCGCACCGGAAATCTGGGACCAGACGGATGGCCGCGTCGATGGCTTCGTCTGCGCTGTTGGTTCGGGCGGCACATTGGCAGGCGTTGCAGATGGTCTCCGCGACTTCAATCCCGATATCAAGATCGGACTGGCCGATCCGGATGGCGCCGCCTTGTTCGAGTTTTACAAGAACGGTGCCCTGAAATCCGAAGGCAGCTCCATTACCGAGGGCATTGGACAGGGGCGCATCACGGCCAATCTGGAGGGTTTCGAACCGGATTTCGCTTACCGCATTTCGGATGCCGAAGCCCTGCCGGTGCTGTACGATCTGGTCACGACAGAAGGACTTTGCCTCGGCGGCTCCTCGGGAATCAATGTTGCCGGTGCAATTCGACTTGCCCGCGACCTCGGTCCGGGGCATACAATCGTTACCATTCTTTGTGACTACGGTAACCGTTACCAGTCGAAGCTTTTCAACCCTGACTTCCTGCGGTCCAAGGGACTTCCCCTGCCCCTGTGGCTGACTGAAAAGCGCGAGATATCGGTGCCGTACGAAACCGTCTGAGGTCTGCGCCCATATGTCTGTGAATGCCCTGTTTCGTGATGATTTTTATCTTTCCACATGCGAAGCGGTGGTAACAGCAGTCCATGAAGATGGCGGCATAGAGTTGGATCAGACCTGCTTTTATGCCACATCCGGCGGCCAGCCCGGCGATACCGGGCATATGCTGCGCGCCGATGGCTCGCGGATCGATCTCGGTCTGACACGGCACGGCATCGACAAAAGCATTATCATCCACAGTCCCACCGAAAGTCAGCCATCCCCAGACATCGGGGAAAAGGTTACGCTCCACGTCGATTGGCCACGCCGCTACAAGCTCATGCGCATGCACACGGCCTGCCATCTGCTTTCCGTAGTCTGCCCTTGGCCGATCACCGGTGCTGCCGTGGGTGAGGAGGAATCCCGTGTCGATTTCGACATGTCCGAGACAATCGACAAGGACGAGGTCACTGCAAAGCTGATGGCGTTGGTCGAGGAGGATCACCCGGTATTTCTGAAATGGATTACCGACGAGGAACTTGCCGCCAATCCCGATATCGTCAAATCCAAGAACGTGCGCCCTCCAGTGGGGCTAGGCCGCGTCAGCCTCGTTTGCATCGGAGACAACTCTTCCGTTGACAGCCAGCCCTGCGGCGGCACTCATGTGGCCAAGACGCAGGAAGTGGGCGATATTCACATCGCCAAGATCGAAAAGAAGGGCAAGGAGAATCGCCGCTTCCGAATCCGTTTCGGCAAGCCCGGCCTTTCCGCCTGATTTTTTAGGAGACACATCGTGACCACGGATAAAAGCCGTTTCGTCGTTTCGGCGGATTGGGTCGAGCAACAGCTTGGAACCCCAGACTTCAAACTCGTCGATGCCTCCTGGTATCTGCCTGCGCATAAGCGCAATGGCAAAGAAGAATTTCTGGCAGGCCACCTGCCCGGTGCCGTGTTTTTCGACCAGGATGCGATCGCAGACCACAGCACGGGCTTGCCGCACTCCCTGCCATCGCCACAGGTCTTCGCTCAAGAAGTCGGCAATCTCGGCATCGATGCGGGTGACACGATCGTCGTCTATGATGGTCCCGGCTTTTTCTCCGCACCGCGCGTCTGGTGGATGCTGCGCGTCATGGGGGCCGAGAAAGTCTATGTGCTGGACGGTGGTCTGGATGGATGGAAGGCGACAGACAAACCGCTGGAAACCGGCGCGCCGAACATCGAACCAGAAACCTTCGAGGTTCATTTCAATCCCAAACGCATCACCTCATTTGCGGCCATGCGCGCCGTCGTTGACGACGGTGAGGAGCAGATTGCCGATGCACGCGGCGCAGGACGCTTCACCGGTGACGAAGCCGAGCCACGCGCCGGTATGCGTTCCGGCCATATGCCCGGCGCTCGCAATCTGCCCGCCACGGCATTTTCCGAAAACGGGCACTTCAAGGACCTCCCGACGATCCGTCGGATGTTCACCGAAGCTGGAATAGACCTGACACAGCCGGTCATCACCAGCTGTGGTTCGGGCGTCACGGCGGCGGTCATCACTCTGGCACTGGAATCACTCGGCCATTTCGATAATTCGCTTTACGATGGCTCGTGGTCGGAATGGGGCTCCAAAGAGGACACTCCGATCGTGACCGGACCAGCCGAGCCCGTCGTCGTAAACGACGTCGGCCCGCTCAAAGCCCATGTCACGCAGTTGGAGATGACAGCGCCACCGAAGGTCAGTCTGCCGGTGCCGGTCAACATCCAGACGGCGATCATGCGCACGACGGACATTCCGCTGCATTTCTACCGTTATCTCTATTGGCGCGTTGGCAAACGCTGGCACTGGCAAAAGCGCATGCGCATGAGCGACGCCGAGCTTTCCGTAACGTTGCGGGATCCGGCCAATTCGGTGACGGTGCTCTATCTCAACGGTGCGCCCGCCGGTTTCTTCGAACTCAACCGCATCAATACCGATGTCACCGAGTTGTCCTATTTCGGGCTGATGGAAGAGGCGATCGGTGCAGGCGTCGGCAAATGGTTTCTGTTGCAGGCGCTTTATGCGGCTTGGCAGGACAATCCGAAAAAGATCACCGTTTCGACCAACACCCTTGACCACCCGCGCGCGCTACAGCTCTATCAGATGATGGGCTTCTCCCCCGTTAGCACGTCCGAGGCCTGGGTCGAGCCGCTGACGGATAGCGAGTATCTGGAGATTTCGCGGCGGGGGTAAGCGCGTCTCGCATGCCTCTCATGCTGAGGTGCTTTGTCCATCGGGCAAAGCCTCGAAGCACCCATCTGAGTTGTGACCCGCAGTCCTCGCCCTTCGAGGCTCCTGCGGAGCACCTCAGGATGAGGACTGCTACCGCCGCTACGCACAATCACACGTTGGTAGGGGATGCCTCCGAGCCTAAAGCTCCTGCCCCAAATTCACAGCGGTCGGAATTTCCTGGGCAGGATCACTTTCCTTTTCGCTGCCCCCGCTGGCGAGATGCGCGGCGATGAGTTCACCGTGAAATCTCGCCATTTCGTAGCAGTAGGTGATTTCGCGCTTTTCCGCTGACCAGTAGACGTCAGGGCGACCGCAGGTGCGGGCCGTCAGTTTCACATCACCCTTGAGGTTGTAACCGTTGAAGCTGCGGGCAATCAGATCCAGAACTTTGGATTCCTTGATGATGGTGGCGTAGATATCCAGAAACGGATCGCGAACCGGCTCGTACCGGGCCGTGAATGTGGTGGCACCGGCCTTCGCCACGAATGGCTTCAAAGCATCATTCCAGCGTGCGACCGTCTGTGGATAGGCCGCTTCGCAGGCCTTCCAGTCGTTCTTTGGCAGGCCCATCATATCAGCCAGATCACCGTACCCGCCCGCATCCTTGCCCACCATCAGGCAAGCCATCTGGCGGTCGCGCGTCGTGTTGGGAACGAGCGTCGAGTATACCGGGGCTGCATGGTCTGGCAGTGCCTGTGAAGAGCGCGCCAGATACCAGCTGTCGGTCGCATTGACGATTGCCGTATCCAGCCATTCCTCATTGGCTTCCAGCATCATGGTGCCTGCCAGTTGATCTGCGGAGTTTGCGCTAGGATCGGCCTCGGGCAGTGCGAGATCGGAGATCAGCATTTTTGCTGCTTCGTGATAGAGGCCGAAAATCGCATTGCCGATGACGAAATTCACCGTCTGCTGCAACTGGTCATCCGAAAGACCGTCTAGCGCGGGCGCGGTTTGCGCATGGGCAGCAGGTGAAAGAAACGAAAACACGGTGACCAGAGAAGCGGTCATCAACCTGCGCAGCATGGACATGAACTTTCCGAAAAGAGGATGTTCGATTGATTGCCATACTCAACGGCACAAGCAATGGGGTGGTTGCCTCCAGACGCAAGAAACGGGTGGATACACGCATGTTTGAAGAGCATAGCGACAAACAAGCAACGCTCAAGGAGACGCTATGACCAAGATCATTTTCACCGCCATGAATGCCGATGAGGCAGACGAACTTCGCCGCGGCAAATTGGACGCTAACGGCCAGAAACCGGAGCGTTCCATCGCTGCGGGAAGCTTTCCCTGCCGGGTTTGCCTCGGGCAGATCAAGGACGGCGAAGCCATGCTTTTGCTGGCCTACCGGCCATTTCCAAGCCCGCAACCGTTCGCGGAGACTGGCCCGATTTTCATCCACGCCGAATCATGCAGTGCCTATGAAGCGCAGGAGATTCTGCCGCCCATGCTCGAAAGCCCTGACTATATCGTGCGCGGCTACAGCCATGCCGACCGCATCGTCTATGGCACCGGCGCCGTGACGCCGACCGAAGGAATCACCGAGCGAGCCAGGGAATTGCTGGCGAATGATGATATCGCCTATGTGCATGTCCGGTCCGCGCGCAACAATTGCTATCAGTGCCGGATCGACCGGGCGTGAAACGTCATTCCACCCAATTTTATCGAATATTCTAAACGGCCATCAAACCTTCTGTGCGATTTTGACACAAAGACAAAACAGGGGGTGACACGATGACTGGCAATATGAGCATGCAAAATCGCGGTGCGGGCCGCAGCAAGACCCGCATCTACGGTACGGTTCAATATTTCAACCAGACAGTCAAAGGCCGCGTGGTCGATCTCTCGGCCACCGGCATGGCGCTCGAACTCGAAGGGGCCTTCGCAGCCGCAAAAGGCAGCCGTGTGAAGGTGCAAAGCGAGGATCTGGGTTTCATCGAAGGTACGGTTCAATGGCAGCATGCCAACCGGCTGGGTCTGCAATTGCAGCTTTCCACCAACACGCTCGCACAGCTTTCCTCCTACTTCCGTTTCTTCCATGAAGAGGTGAAGCCGACGCTGGCGGGATGAGGCGATTTTTACCGGACGGTTCAAAAATCCGGGGTAAGTCATATGCCTGTCATTTTGATGATGGACTCCTTGGGAATTCGTCTTAGGCTGCACCTTTTCCATGCAGCCTGAATTCCATCGAGGAGTTTCCATGTCTTCGCTTATCGGCCTTCATCCCATCACGCGCCGCTCGCTGCTGAGCGGCATTGCGGCATCTTCCGCCTTCGTCATGCTGCACCCGTTTGCGGCGCGCGCACAGGGCAATCAGGCGCATCTGCGCATCATGGAAACGACCGACATCCACGTCCACGTTTTCCCTTATGATTATTACGCCGATAAGCCGAACGACACGCTGGGCCTCGCCCGCACCGCCTCCATCATCGACAGCATTCGCGCAGAAGCCGGCAACTCCATGCTGGTGGATAACGGCGACTTCCTTCAGGGCAACCCGCTGGGCGACTACATCGCCTATGAGCGTGGCATGAAGGCCGGTGACAAGCACCCGGTCATCAACGCCATGAACGTGCTGGGCTATGATTGCGGCACGCTTGGCAACCACGAGTTCAATTACGGCCTCGACTTCATGTTCAACACGCTGGGCGGTGCTGGCTTTCCTTACGTCTGCGCCAATTTGACCAAGGGACAGCTGGTGTCCAATCCAAAGCAGGACGACCTCTTCTTCAAGCCTTTCGTCATCCTCGACAAGCAGATCAAGGACGGTTCTGGCGCAACCAGCACCGTCAAGGTCGGCATCATCGGCTTCGTGCCGCCGCAGATCATGATGTGGGATGCGAAGAACCTCGAAGGCAAAGCGCAGACGCGCGACATCGTGGATGCTGCCAAGGCTTGGGTGCCCGTCATGAAAGAACAGGGCGCCGATATCATCATCGCGCTTTCGCACTCCGGTATCGAAGGTAAGGGGCAGAGCGACCGCATGGAAAACGCCTCGCTGTATCTGGCTGGCGTCAAGGATATCGATGCGGTCTTTACCGGCCACCAGCATCTCGTCTTCCCTGGCCCCAAGACCTGGGAAGGCATTGAAGGCGCCGATCCGGTCAAGGGCACGTTGATGGGCAAGCCTGCCGTCATGGCCGGTTTCTGGGGCTCGCATATGGGCCTCATCGATCTGCTGCTGGAAAAAGATGGCAAGAGCTGGAAGATCGTGGACTTCACCAGTGAAGCACGTCCGATCTATCACCGTGATGACAACCGCAAAATCGTGGCCGACGTCAAGGACAAGCCGGAGGTCATCGCCGCCGTCAAGACGGATCACGAAGCCACCCTCGCGTATGTCCGTCGCCCTGTCGGCAAAACATCCGCGCCGCTCTACTCCTACTTCGCGCTGGTGGCCGACGATCCATCCGTGCAGATCGTGTCCAACGCGCAGACCTGGTACATCAAGGACATGCTGAAGGAAGGCCAGTACAAGGACCTCCCCGTGCTTTCAGCGGCAGCTCCCTTCAAGGCTGGTGGCCGTGGTGGCTCGGATTATTACACCGATGTCCCCGCAGGTGACATTGCCATCAAGAACGTCGCCGACCTCTACCTCTATCCCAACACGGTGCAGGCCGTGCTGATCACCGGCGCGCAGGTCAAGGACTGGCTGGAAATGTCGGCGGGCATGTTCAAGACGGTGGAAGCAGGCGCGAAAGACGCACCGCTGCTGAACAATGATTTCCCGTCCTACAATTACGATGTCATCGATGGCGTGACCTACCAGATCGACATTTCCAAACCGGCGAAGTTCGACAAGGACGGCAAGGCCGTCAACCCGGATGTCAGCCGCATCGTCAATCTCCAGTTCGAAGGCAAGCCGATCGATCCGGAACAGAAATTCGTGGTGGCAACGAACAATTACCGCGCCAGCGGTGGCGGCAAGTTCCCCGGTATTTCGTCCGACAAGATCATCTTCGTCGCGCCGGATACCAACCGCGATGTGATCGTGCGCTACATCATCGCTCAGGGCACCATCAACCCTTCTGCGGATGATAACTGGTCGTTTGCGCCCGTGGCCAACACGACCGCTGTGTTCGAAACCGGACCGAAGGCACGCCAATACGCCAAGGACGTGAAGGGCGCAAAGATCGAAGAGGCTGGCGACGGCGCCGAAGGCTTTGCGAAGTTCCGCCTGACCCTCTAAGACAAAACACCGTGAGGCGCGCGTTCAATCGTGCGCCTCTCTGCTTTTCCGTATCTTCCGTTTCAGCGCTTGTGCGTCGTTCTCGTAAAATTGTTTTCCGCACATGCTCCAAATCCATTTTTTTCTCGTAATGTGAAACATATCTTACGAAGCCAACGTACTGGGTATTGGATAGCAATATCGCCGATTGGTTTCTCAGGAGGTTTCCATGCCCGCCTATCGCCCACCCCGTATTTCTTCTGCCGAAATCACCCCGCGTGACGTCTACTTGTCCCGACGTAATTTTCTGGGAACCGCAGCCGGTCTCGCTGCCATGGGTCTGACGGCTGAGAGCGCTCTCGCCGCACCGCTGACCGCCAAGCCCGGCCCTTACAAGCTGGATGACAAGCTGACGCCGCTCGATGCCGTGACCAGCTACAACAACTTCTACGAATTCGGCACGGGCAAATCCGATCCGAAAGAAAACGCTGGAAACTTCAAGCCGACACCATGGACGGTGAAAGTAGATGGACTGGTGGGAAAGCCGCAGGAATTCGGCATCGAAGACCTACTGAAGTCCCCGCTGGAAGAGCGTACCTATCGCATGCGCTGCGTCGAGGGCTGGTCCATGGTCATCCCGTGGATCGGGTTTTCGCTGTCTACCCTGCTGGATAAAGTAGAGCCGCTTGGCAGCGCGAAATATGTCAAATTTGAAACCGTTGTCCGCCCGGAAGAGATGCCTGGCCAGAGCGGTTTGTTCCAGCCCCTGGACTGGCCTTACGTTGAAGGTCTTCGTCTCGATGAAGCCCGCCATCCGCTGACGATTCTCGCGGTCGGTCTCTACGGTGAAACACTGCCGAACCAGAACGGCGCGCCAATCCGCCTTGTCGTGCCGTGGAAGTACGGTTTCAAGGGCATCAAATCCATCGTGCGGATTTCTCTGGTCGAAAGTCAGCCGGAAACGACGTGGAAGAACTCCAACGCGCGTGAATACGGCTTCTACTCCAACGTCAATCCGAAGGTGGACCACCCGCGCTGGAGCCAGGCGACCGAGCAACGCATCGGAGACGGTGGCTTTTTCAGCACGCAGAGAAGACCCACGTTGATGTTCAACGGCTATGATGAGGTTGCAAGCCTTTATACCGGGCTGGATCTGAAAGCGAATTACTGATTATGGCATTCGCCGCCTCGCTCCCTTCCCTCCCGAAGCGATATCAGCCAGCGGCCATCTGGGCGCTGTATGTCGTCGGTCTGGCGCCCGGTGTCTGGTATTTCTATCTCGCTGCTACCGGCGGGCTGGGTTTCAATCCGGTCAAGGATTTCGAACATCTTCTCGGCATATGGGCACTACGTTTCCTATGCTTGGGTCTCGTCGTCACGCCACTACGCGATCTCTTCAACATCAATCTCATCGCCTACCGACGGGCACTGGGGCTGATCGCATTCTATTACGTGCTGGCGCATTTTGCGGTCTATCTGGTGCTAGATCGCGGTTTGGTCTTCAGCTCCATCCTCTCGGACATTCTCAAGCGGCCCTACATCATGTTCGGCATGGCAGGTCTTGTTATGCTGATTCCGCTGGCGCTAACGTCCAACCGCTGGTCGATCCGTACTCTGGGCTCACGCTGGAACACGCTGCACCGCTTGACCTACTTCGTCCTGATTGCTGGCATTTTGCATTTCGTGCTGGCACGCAAGTCGCTGACGCTAGAGCCGGTCTTCTACATCGCGGTGATGCTCGTTCTGCTCGGTTATCGAACCGTCAGACCCGCCATTATGGCTCGGAAACGGGCTCGCAAAGCCGCTCTTTCGCCAAGAAGCGCTCCGCGATGAGCGCGGCCATCGCTATGCCCACCCCGTAAGACACGATATTCCACAGCGAAAAGACGCGACCGAGGAGTAAGGCTCCCGATGTCGTCGCGCGAAATGCATCCAGCGCTGGAAAATGCACAAGCCGGATCGCTTCGACAATGATTGCCACCACGCAGGCAACCGCGACGGCCAAACACCGTTCGCGCCGCGGCAAGATGGTCGCCACGAGCAGATAGACCATCGATCCCCACAGCACCGACCCACCATATTTCACGACGATGAATGGCAACCCGATAGTGTAACCGTATCGCCGTAGCGCCAGCCCCACGACGATCACCACACATGCCGCGATAAAAAGCGTGGAACGGCTGTCATAAAATCGGTGAGCATCCTTGATCATCATGTCGCTTTATTTCCGGTTTGTTGTAGAGATACAATCCTGCCGCGCAAAAAGGACCTATGGCTTTGACAAGCGAAACCACCTATCCCGCCAGCCGTCTGTCCACGCTGGACGCCTTCCTTTGCGATCGACAGCCGTGGGGCGAGTTGAAAGGAGTAAAGCGTTTCATCGTCGAGTTTCTCTATTTCGGTATCAAGGAAGCGCGAGCCTGCATGTTTGCCGGGCTATTTTTTATCTCGATCTTTCTGGTACCGCGAGACGGCCTGCTTGGCCTGCCCCGCTATGATGTTCTGCTGGTAATCGCCCTTGGCATTCAGTTCTTCATGATCTGGAGCAAACTGGAAACACTGGACGAAGCCAAGGCGATTCTGCTCTTTCACGTCGTCGGCTTCGCACTCGAAGTCTTCAAGACATCCAGCGCAATCCAGTCATGGTCCTATCAGGATTTCGCCTATACCAAAGTTCTTGGCGTGCCCCTGTTTTCCGGCTTCATGTATGCCGCCGTCGGCAGCTACATCATTCAGGCATGGCGCCTGCTCGATGTCCGCATCCGCCACCATCCGCCCTATTGGATGGCCTCGCTGATGGGCATCGCGATCTACGCCAACTTCTTCACCCACCACTTCATCGGCGACTACCGCTGGTACATCGCCGCCTGCGCCATCGGCCTCTATGCCCGCGCCACTGTCATCTATCGTCCCTATGATCGCGACCGCAAAATGCCGCTGCTGCTCTCCTTCATCCTGATCGGCTTCTTTGTTTGGCTCGCAGAAAACATCTCCACCTTCTTCGGAATCTGGAGCTACCCCAACCAACTCGGCGCATGGTCGGCAGTGCATATCGGCAAATGGAGCTCATGGTCGCTGTTGGTCATCATGACGTTCTCGATCGTTTCTCATTTGAAACACATCAAAGGCCGGATTTCAGTGCCGGAGTGAGCTGGAACGTCCCATGAAAATTGCCGCAGCACAGAGCATCGTAACAAAAGACGTCGCCGAAAATGGCCGGGCTATACGTTCGCTCATTCAGCAGGCAGCAGATCAAGGTGCCCGCCTCGTCAACTTCTGCGAGGGCGCGCTATCGGGCTATGCGAAGGCACAAATTACCTCTCCCGAAGACTGGCAAAACTTCGGTTGGAATGCACTTGCCACCGAACTCGAAGCTATTGCTAAGACATGCAGGGAAAAAGGCATATTTGCAGTGATCGGGTCAGCATCTTCGCTGCCCTCGCCTCACCCGCCGCGCAACAGCCAATATATTATCAATGATCACGGCGAGATGATTGCGCGATACGACAAGCGATATCTCTCAAATTCCGAACTTGATGGCTGGTTCACACCGGGAAAACATCCGACCACCTTCGAAGTCGATGGCTACCGCTTTGGTTGCCTGACCTGCATCGAAGTGCAGTTTCCAGAATTATTCATCGAATGCGAACGTCTCGATGTCGATGCAATTCTGTTTTCATCCTACGGAATTGGAAACTTTTTTCAGATCGCACTACGCGCCCATGCCGGTTTCAATTGCGTCTGGATTAGCGGCGCAACACCCGCGCAAAAGGCACCCCAAGGCCCTGCGGGAATTTTAGGGCCAGACGGAAAAGTTATCGCAGCCTGCACAGTGGAGCCAAGCAATCAATTGGCTTTTGCAAAACTTGATAGAGAAGACGCCCACTATGACGGCCCCCTTAACAAAGCTCGCCCATGGCGAAGAGCCGCAAGGCAGGGAACGATTTACGCGGAAAAGCAGATCGATGCAGATTGATCAGGGCCAGCGCTGATGAGAGAGACCAGAAAAGGAGGGCGCAGGATCAAGAACTGGTGCGTCGTTCTCTCCTTTCTGTTTCATGGCCTTCTCTGTATTTCCCTTTTTCTCATGCCTTCTCCTCCACCGAATTCTGTCCCGCAAGATGGGAGCATCAGCGTGGAAATCACCCCGTCAGCCCCTGCCGCGCTCCAGCCAGTGAGGCCGTCTCCAATTGCAAATCACGTCCCAGTTCAGCCTGCCCCATCCGCGCCTTCTTCGTCACCCGGCAGCAAACCCATTACCGAGCCACCGGCAAGCCTAAGGACACCGCCGCGGAAGGTCCTAAATGAAGACAACAAAACGAACTTTGTGAAGCCGACACGAATGCTCTCGGAAGATGTTCTCGCGGACCGCCGAAGCACACAGGCGCGAGAGGCGCTGAAACAGCTTGCGCCGGCAGATCAGATTGAACAGCTTTGCAATCTGGAGGCCATGGCGCAGGTGGGCGCGTGGAGCAAGGAACTGAAGCCAGACCGGGCCGTGGCCTATGCCATGGCCGATCCCAAGTTGTCAGGTAGGGCTTTCGTCGCCGAGGGCGCGGCCATCCACAGCGAGCGCGACTGGTATCGTCTTCAATTCAAATGCCAACTGGCCGTGGATAAAACGAAAGTCGCTGCGTTTGAATTTCTACTGGGAGATTCGATCCCAAGAGAAATCTGGGGCGAACATAATCTGCCGGATGAAGATGGAGCGTCTGATTGATCCAGCCCCTCAGTACGCCGATAACAAGCTGAACCACTCTTCAAGATAGTCCGCAAAAAGAACAAAAAGCCGGGCGATCTCTCACCCGGCTTTTCATTACTTGACGCTTTTCAGCGCCTGATATTATGCAGCTTCGGCTTCAGCAGCTTCTGCAGCAACGCGAGCCTTGTCGGCCTTGCCCTTGGCGTCTACGTCGCGTTCTACGAACTCGACAACAGCCATGGCAGCGTTGTCGCCCTGACGGTAGCCAGCCTTCATGATGCGCAGGTAGCCGCCGTTACGGGTGGCGTAACGTTCAGCGATGGCATCGAACAGCTTGCGAACTGCGTCCTGATCCTTGATCTGGGACACGGCCTGACGACGAGCGTGCAGGTCGCCGCGCTTGCCGAGCGTTACGAGACGTTCGACGATCGGGCGAATTTCCTTCGCCTTTGGAAGCGTCGTTACGATCTGCTCATGGGTGATGAGCGAAGCAGCCATGTTGGCAAACATTGCCTTGCGGTGGCTGGCGGTTCTATTGAGCTTGCGGCCTGAATTTCCGTGGCGCATTGCTATTCTCCTTTATGCAGGTTCCTATCCGGGCCTGCCGTTTCCTGGCACATGCAGGCGATGTGCCTGCTGTTTGACGGGGAAAGGCAGTCTTTAAAGGGCCTGCCTTTTTATTGGTTAATACTGATCTTCGTAACGCTTAGCGAGATCTTCGATGTTCTCTGGCGGCCATGCTGGCACTTCCATGCCGAGGTGCAGACCCATGGAAGCGAGAACTTCCTTGATTTCGTTGAGCGACTTGCGACCAAAGTTCGGTGTGCGAAGCATTTCGGCTTCTGTCTTCTGAATGAGATCGCCAATGTAGACGATGTTGTCGTTCTTCAGGCAGTTTGCCGAACGAACGGACAGTTCCAACTCGTCGACCTTCTTGAGAAGCGCCGGGTTGAATGCCAGTTCGGTCACAGATTCTTCTTCTGCTTCCTTCTGCGGCTCGTCGAAGTTGACGAAGACGCCGAGCTGGTCCTGAAGAATACGAGCGGCGAAGGCAACGGCGTCTTCGCCGGAAACCGAACCGTTGGTCTCGATCGTCATGATCAGCTTGTCGTAGTCCAGAACCTGACCTTCACGGGTGTTTTCCACCTTGTAGGACACTTTCTTGACCGGAGAATAAAGGCTGTCCACCGGAATAAGACCGATCGGTGCATCTTCCGCGCGGTTACGCTCTGCAGGCACATAGCCCTTGCCGTTGTTGACGGTGAATTCCATGCGGATTTCAGCGCCATCATCCAGCGTGCAGATGACGTGGTCAGGGTTGAGGATTTCGATGTCGCCGACCGTCTGGATATCGCCAGCGGTTACGGCACCTGGACCCTGCTTGCGCACGACCATGCGCTTGGAATCGTCACCATCCATCTTGATGGCGATTTCCTTGATGTTCAGCACGATGTCCGTCACGTCTTCCCGAACGCCGGGAATGGAGGAGAACTCGTGCAGAACGCCGTCGATCTGAACCGCTGTTACAGCGGCGCCACGCAGAGACGACAAGAGAACGCGACGAAGCGCGTTACCGAGCGTCAGACCGAAACCGCGTTCCAGCGGCTCGGCAACCAGCGTTGCCTTGGTGCGGCTGGAAGACGTGAACTCGACCTTGTTCGGCTTGATCAGTTCCTGCCAATTCTTTTGAATCATCTTTAAACCTTCCGTTCGCCGCCACCATCCAATCGTGGCGGACCGAGCATGATCACCGAGAGGAACCATAGGGTTCATCGGAGGGTTTGAAAGCGTTGGAAAACCGGACAAGCCGGCCACCCCACGCCGATTACGCGAAAATTCCGCCAGACCGAAGGTAAGGCGGAATTCCCTGACAGAAACGCGTTAGACGCGGCGCTTCTTGCGCGGGCGGCAACCGTTGTGCGGGATCGGCGTTACGTCGCGGATCGAAGTGATCATGAAACCGGCAGCCTGGAGAGCGCGAAGTGCGGACTCACGGCCAGAACCTGGACCGCAAACCTCTACCTCAAGCGACTTCATGCCGTGTTCCTGAGCCTTCTTGGCGCAATCTTCAGCAGCGATCTGGGCAGCGAACGGGGTCGACTTACGCGAACCCTTGAAGCCCTTTGCACCAGCAGACGACCAGGCAATAGCATTGCCCTGCGCGTCGGTAATGGTGATCATCGTGTTGTTGAAGGTCGAGTTGACGTGCGCTACGCCCGACGTGATATTTTTACGTTCGCGACGTTTAACGCGAGTGGCTTCCTTGGCCATGGTCTACCTTTCATTGATCTCTTCACCGCCGTAACACCAGCGGCTACACCGGCGAAAAGCCTTACGGACTTTTCGCCAAACTCAGAAAGGCTGGCGCGGCTCGCACCAGCCTTCCCATTCCGGAAAACCGGAAAATTACTTCTTCTTACCAGCAATCGCCTTCGCTGGACCCTTGCGGGTACGAGCGTTGGTGTGCGTGCGCTGACCGCGGACCGGAAGGCCACGACGGTGACGAAGGCCACGGTAGCAACCAAGGTCCATGAGACGCTTGATGTTCATCGATGTTTCGCGACGAAGATCACCCTCGACGCGATAATCGCGGTCGATGGTTTCGCGAATCTGAAGGACTTCTGCGTCCGTCAGCTGATGAACGCGCTTTTCAGCCGGAATACCGACCTTTTCCATGATTTCCTGCGCGAATTTCGAACCAATCCCGTGAATATAGGTCAGCGCGATAACAACGCGCTTTGCAGTCGGGATGTTGACGCCAGCGATACGTGCCACGTCTATACTCCTTGCGTTCCAGTTGCCATCCGGCAAGTGGTGCTTTCATTTGAGCGACATGATGCTGCCGCCAGTTCAAATTGATGTTCGTCACAAGTCAAAACGACTGAACCCGGACTTTCCTTCCCTAAAGGAAAATCCGCGCCAGTCGCTTGGGTTGTCGCGAGTTGGCGCGGTGTTTAACGGAATCGGTTCAAAAAAGCAACCGGCCCCGCCAAGATTCTTTAGATACGCGCGGCAGATGCCCCGGCAGTGTTATCTTTTTCAAGCGCGGCTTCGATAGCAGCAGTCACGACATCCATGTCGGCCATGCCATCCAGCACCACGAGTTCGCCCTGCTCCTGATAGTATTGAGACAGAGGCGCCGTTTTTTCGCGGTACTCGGACAGACGCTTGCGGAACGATTCGGGATTGTCATCCGAACGAACAGTTCCACCGGCAGCCACCGTTTCAGCAACGCGATTTTCGATTCGGCGCACCAGCGCTTCTTCGTCTACCCGCAGCTCTATCACGCCATCGAGAGTGAGATTCTTCTGCCGCATGTTATCCGCAAGCGCTTTGGCCTGCGGAACCGTGCGTGGGTAACCATCGAGAATGAAACCATTGGCACAGTCAGGCTGCTCAATGCGTTCGGACACGATCTGGTTGACGATATCATCCGATACGAGACCACCGGCATCCATCACTTCCTTGGCGCGTTTCCCGATTTCCGATCCGTCGTTGACGGCAGCACGAAGCATGTCGCCGGTCGATAGCTGCGGAATGGCATATTTGTCCGTCAGGCGCTTGGCCTGGGTTCCTTTGCCAGCACCCGGCGGTCCCAAAAATATCAGTCTCATCGTCCCCTCTTTCCTCCACGCAGTTTCGATTTCTTGATCAGCCCCTCATATTGCTGAGCGATCAGGTGACCCTGAATCTGTGCCACAGTATCAAGAGTTACACTGACAACGATCAAAAGCGAAGTACCACCAAGGGCTAATGGGATGCCCGTGCGCGCAATCAGCGTTTCCGGGAGAATACACACGAAGACGAGGTAGATCGCGCCCACGACGGTGATACGGGTCAAAACATAGTCGATGTACTCGGCTGTCCGCTCGCCTGGACGAATACCAGGGATAAAGCCGCCATGCTTCTTCAGATTGTCAGCCGTATCCTTCGGATTGAAGACGATTGCCGTGTAGAAGAACGCAAAGAACGCGATCAGCATACCGTAGAACAACATGAACAGCGGCTGGCCATGCTGCAACGACGCAATGATGGTCGTAGCCCACGGTGGCAGGTTCGTGCTGTTCGTGAAGCCAGCTGCCGTTGCAGGCAGAAGCAGCAGCGAGGACGCGAAGATCGCAGGAATGACGCCAGCCGTGTTCAGCTTCAGCGGCAGGTGCGACGTGTCGCCCTGGAACATACGGTTGCCCACCTGTCGCTTCGGATACTGGATCAGAAGGCGACGCTGCGCGCGCTCGACGAACACGATCAGTGCAATCACGCCGATGGCGACCACAATGACCATGAGAATGAGACCGGTGGACAAGGCGCCCGTACGACCCAGTTCCAACGTGCCAGCCAGAGCCTTTGGCAAACCAGCGGCAATACCCGCGAAGATGATCAACGAGATACCGTTACCGATCCCACGCGACGTGATCTGTTCGCCAAGCCACATCAGGAACATCGTGCCGCCGAGCAGCGTGATGACCGTGGAAATGCGGAAGAACACGCCGGGATCGACGACGAGCCCTGCCCCGCCTTCAAGACCAACGGCAATGCCGTAGGCCTGAAGCGTACCGAGCAGCACCGTGCCATAACGCGTGTACTGGTTGATGATCTTGCGACCCGCCTCACCTTCCTTTTTCAAGGCTTCGAGGGACGGAACGACCGATGTCATCAGCTGCACGATGATCGATGCGGAAATGTAAGGCATGATGCCGAGCGCGAAAATCGCCATGCGCTCTACAGCGCCGCCCGCAAACATGTTGAAGAGACCGAGAATACCGTTCGCCTGGCCCTGAAAGGCGCGTGCATAGGCTTCCGGGTTCAGACCAGGAAGCGGAATATGCGTGCCAAGGCGATAAACGAGAAGTGCGGCAAGGGTGAACCATAGGCGCTTTTTCAGATCTTCAGCTTTCGCGAAGGTCGAAAAATTCAGGTTCGAGGCCAGTTGTTCCGCTGCTGAAGCCATAAATTTCTCCGCATGACCCTTGTCCAGCGGCACGGAAACCGGCAATTCCGGAAAAGGTCTAAAAGATACTGGTTCAAAAACCGGGCTTCGGACGGATCATGGCTTTCTAGCCTAATCATGCCTCACCCTGTTTTCTTGCGTCCGCTCCACGTTCAATTGAACGCTTCGGAACTGTGAGGCTCCCCCCGTGACGTTCGCACATCACTTGAGAGTATCCGCACAAGCCAACTTAATCGATTAGGATTCAAAGGCTTATGCGACTTCGAGCACAAACGCCCGGAGTGAAACACACCGGGCGTTCAAGACGTTATATTACTCTGCGGCTTCCGCTGCAACAACCAGAAGCTTGATGGAACCACCAGCCTTCTCGATTTTTTCAACAGCAGACTTGGAAGCGCCGGCAACTTCGAAGGAAACCTTCGTTGTCAGTTCACCATCAGCCAGAATGCGCACGCCGTCCTTAACGCGACGGATAACGCCAGCAGCCTTGAGGGCAGCAGCATCAACAGTCGTCTTGGCGTCGAGCTTGCCTGCATCGATAGCAGTCTGAACGCGACCGATCGATACTTCTGCATACTCGGATGCGAAGATGTTGGTGAAGCCACGCTTTGGCAGACGGCGGTAGATTGGCATCTGGCCGCCTTCGAAGCCGTTGACGGCAACGCCGGAACGAGCCTTCTGACCCTTGACGCCGCGACCACCGGTCTTGCCCTTGCCAGAACCGATACCGCGACCTACGCGGATACGATCCTTGGTGGAACCTTCGTTGTCTTTAATTTCATTGAGTTTCATGATGACTTCCTCCGTCTCACTTCTCGTCTACGACGCGAACGAGATGCTGGACAGCACGGATCATGCCGCGAACAGCCGGAGTATCCTCCAGAGTGCGCTGACGGTGCATCTTGTTGAGGCCCAGGCCGATCAGCGTCTGGCGCTGAACCGCAGGGCGGCGAATTGGGCTGCCGATCTGTTCGACCGTAACAGTCGTCTTGGCTTCAGTGGTCTTCTTGGCCATGATACTGCTCCTTATTCTTCAGCAGCGTTGCCGGAAGCGGCGCGGCGAGTCTGAAGGGTAGCATACTTCAGACCGCGCTGTGCAGCGATGTCCTTAGGATGAACCTGGTGCTTCAGGGCGTCGAACGTTGCACGAACCATGTTGTATGGGTTCGAGGAACCGGTCGACTTGGCAACGACGTCATGAACGCCGAGCGTTTCGAAAACTGCGCGCATCGGGCCACCGGCGATGATACCAGTACCGGCCTTTGCAGAGCGAAGCAGAACCTTGCCAGCGCCGTGACGTCCGTTGACGTCGTGGTGCAGCGTACGGCCATCGCGAAGCGGAACGAAAATCAGATCGCGCTTTGCAGATTCGGTTGCCTTGCGGATCGCTTCTGGAACTTCACGAGCCTTGCCGTGACCGAAACCAACGCGACCCTTCTGGTCACCAACGACGACGAGAGCAGCAAAACCGAAACGACGGCCGCCCTTGACGACTTTTGCAACGCGGTTGATCGCAACCAGCTTGTCAACGAATTCGCTATCGCGCTCTTCGCGGTTCTGGCGATCGTCGCGAGAACCTCTTTTTTCCTGTGCCATTGTCCTTTTCCTTTTTCTTTTGCGGGTGGAACGGCATACGAAAAGACCATCGGCTTCATTGCTGAAACCCGCATGGTCCGGTGAAAATCCGCCCGGTCATTGCCGGGCGGAAAAGTCTTAGAAGTTCAGACCGCCTTCGCGGGCAGCTTCAGCCAAAGCCTTGATACGGCCGTGGTAAATGAAGGCGCCGCGGTCGAATACGACATCCTTGACGCCAGCCTTGCCAGCGCGTTCAGCAACAAGCTTGCCAACTGCGGCAGCTGCTGCAACGTCTGCACCCGTCTTCAAAGACGAGCGCATGTCAGCCTCGAGCGTGGAGGCAGACGCAAGCGTCTTTCCAGCCACATCATCGATGACCTGAACGTAGATGTTCTTCGACGAGCGATGAACCGACAGGCGCGGACGACCGTTGGCAACCGCTTTAATCTGACGGCGCACGCGGTTCGCGCGACGTGCAAGTGCTTCTTTCCTGCTAGCCATTTCGCGTGATCCTTACTTCTTCTTGCCTTCTTTGCGGATGATCCGTTCTTCAGCGTACTTGACGCCTTTGCCCTTATAGGGCTCGGGACCACGGTATTCGCGGATTTCCGCGGCAACCTGACCGACCTGCTGCTTGTTGATACCCGAAACGATGATTTCCGTTGGCTTCGGAACGGCAATGGTGATGCCTTCCGGAGTCTGGTAAACTACATCGTGGCTGAAACCGAGTGCCAGCTGCAGGTTCTTGCCCTGCATGGCAGCACGATAACCAACGCCGTTGATTTCGAGCTTGCGTTCGTAACCGTCCTTGACACCCTTGAAGATGTTCTCGACCATCGTGCGGGACATGCCCCACTTGGAACGAGCTTCCTTGGAGTCGTTGGCAGGCGTTACGGAAACCGCGCCATCTTCCAGTTTAACCTGAACTTCGTCATTGGCGACGAAGAACAGTTCGCCCTTAGGACCCTTGGCAGTAATCTTCTGGCCGTCGACATTGGCCGTCACACCTGCAGGAACCTGAACGGGCTTTTTACCGATACGAGACATATTTCTATCCTGTCTGTCCGTTAAGGAGATCCTTGCCCAGTCTTAGAAGACGGAGCAAAGAACCTCACCACCAACGTTCTGTTCGCGAGCCTGGTGATCAGCCATCACACCCTTCGGAGTCGAAAGGATCGTGATGCCGAGGCCGTTCGCAACCTGCGGGATGGACTTGACCGAGACATAAACCCGGCGGCCCGGCTTGGACACGCGGCCGATCTCACGGATCACCGACGCGCCTTCGTAGTACTTCAGTTCGATGGTGAGTTCGGACTTGCCGTTCTCGAAATCGACCTTGGAATAACCGCGAATGTAGCCTTCAGCCTGAAGCACGTCGAGAACGCGTGCACGCAGGCTGGATGCTGGGGTGTTGACCGAAGACTTGCGACGGGCTGCACCATTGCGGATTCGGGTGAGCATATCACCCAAAGGATCAGTCATTGTCATGTGCCCGTCTCCTTACCAGCTCGACTTGACAATACCCGGCACCTTGCCGGAATTGCCCAACTCGCGAAGCGCGATACGCGACATCTTGAGTTTACGATAGAACGCGCGCGGACGGCCCGTTACTTCGCAGCGGTTGCGGATACGCGTCTTCGAGCCGTCACGCGGCAGCGAAGCGAGCTTCAGAGTTGCCTGGAACCGCTCTTCGATCGGAAGGGACTGGTTCATGACAATAGCCTTGAGGGAGGCACGCTTGCCAGCCTGCGAGGCAACTGTCTTGCGGCGGCGCTTGTTCTTTTCAACTGCGCTTGTTTTCGCCATATCGGAGTTCCTTTTCTACGCTCGTCGTTACGGTTACTGACGGAACGGGAAGTTGAACTCTGTCAGAAGAGCCCGTGCTTCGTCGTCCGATGTCGCCGTCGTGCAAACGATGATGTCCATGCCCCACATCTGATCAACCTTATCGTAGTTGATCTCTGGGAACACAATGTGCTCCTTGATGCCCATGGCGAAGTTGCCACGGCCGTCAAAGCTCTTGGGGTTCAAACCCCGGAAGTCGCGAACGCGCGGAAGCGCGATGTTGACCAGACGATCAAGGAATTCGTACATGCGGGCGCCACGAAGAGTAACCTTCGCGCCGATTGGCATGTGTTCGCGAACCTTGAAGCCCGCGATGGAATTGCGAGCCTTGGTGATGACAGGCTTCTGACCGGCAATAGCCGCCAGATCGCCAGCAGCAACCGTTGGCTTCTTAGAATCAGCCGTTGCTTCGCCAACACCCATGTTGATGACGATCTTGTCCAGCTTGGGGATCATCATGACGTTTGCGTAAGAGAACTTCTCTTGCATCGCGCCGCGAATACGGGAAACGTATTCAGCCTTGAGACGCGGCTCGTACTTGGACTCAGCCATCGATCACTTCTCCCGAACGCTTGGCCACACGGACCTTCTTGCCATCGATAACCTGGAAACCAACGCGAGTTGGCTTGCCATCCTTATCGGCGATGGCGAGGTTGGAAATGTGCAAGGAAGCTTCCTTGTTGATGATGCCGCCTTCCTGGCCCTGGGTCTGGCGCTGGTGACGTTTCACCATGTTTACGCCACTCACAAAAGCCCGGTCTTCTTTCGGCAAGACCTGTGTTACTTCGCCGGTACGGCCCTTGTCCTTACCGGTCAATACGACAACTTTGTCGCCTTTACGAATTTTCTGCATCGCTATCGCTCCTTACAGTACTTCTGGAGCCAGCGAGATGATCTTCATGTGGTTCTTAGCGCGAAGTTCGCGTGGAACCGGTCCGAAGATACGGGTGCCGATCGGCTCTTTCTTGTTATCGATAAGAACGGCTGCGTTATTATCGAAACGGATGACGCTGCCGTCAGCGCGGCGGATGTCCTTGGCGGTACGAACAACAACCGCCTTCATCACGTCGCCCTTTTTGACGCGGCCGCGCGGAATTGCTTCCTTGATCGAAACGACAATAATGTCGCCAACGGAAGCATACTTACGCTTCGAGCCGCCCAGCACCTTGATGCACATGACACGACGTGCGCCGGAATTATCCGCCACGTCGAGGTTTGTTTGCATCTGAATCATGTCAGGTCGCCTTCTTGTTGTTACCGGACCGGTTGGGCACACCTAAACGGATGGCCCCCTGTTCCAGCTTATGAACTGTCTCTGTTTTCGCGCGGAATAATCGTGACAGGGTGGTTTCCTAAAGGACCTTCCGTGCGCATCAAAGCAAAAGAACGCCCGTGAACGAGCGTTCTTGTGCTGCTTCATACAGACTTTCGCGCATATAGCAAGGCCCGCGCGAAAATCTGTTGAAATTATGCCTGGGCGGAAACCACCGTCCAGCGCTTATCCTTGGAAATCGGTGCGCATTCCTCGATGGAAACGGTATCACCAATCTTGTACTGGTTGTTTTCGTCGTGCGCCTTGTACTTCTTCGAACGGCGAACGGTCTTCTGAAGCAGCGGGTGAGCGAATCGGCGCTCGACGCGAACTACGACAGTCTTCTCGTTCTTGTCGGACACAACGACGCCCTGCAGAATGCGTTTAGGCATATTATTCTTCCTTTAGGCCTTGGCTTCTGCCGCCTTCTGGCGGGCAATGGTTTTCACGCGGGCGATGTCCTTGCGGACTTCGTCAATGCGCGAGGACTTTTCCAACTGGCCGGTTGCCTTCTGGAAGCGCAGGTTGAACTGCTCTTTCTTCAGGTCGGCGAGTTTGTCCTTGAGCTGATCGGCGCTGAGGCCGCGAACGTCTTCGGCTTTCATGGTGCCTGCTCCTTACTCTGCGATGCGCTGAACGAAGCGCGTCTTAACCGAGAGCTTGGCCGCGCCGAGACGGAGCGCCTCGCGGGCGATCTCCTCGGAAACACCGTCGATCTCGAACATCATACGACCGGGCTTGACCTTACATGCCCAGTATTCAACAGAACCCTTGCCCTTACCCATACGAACTTCGGTCGGCTTCGCCGTAACCGGAGTGTCTGGG
Organism: Hyphomicrobiales bacterium; assembly: GCA_900468015.1. GTDB lineage: Bacteria > Pseudomonadota > Alphaproteobacteria > Rhizobiales > Rhizobiaceae > Agrobacterium. Next base: position 4,961 of record UBRU01000003.1, on the reverse strand, counting down.
AATACGCGGATCCACACACGACCAGCGCGCTTCATGTAACGCGTGATCGCGCGGCGGGCCGCCTCGATCTCGCGCGCGTTCACGCGGTTCGGTTCCTGCGACTTCAAGCCGAATTCACCGAATGCCAGGTCAAAGCCGCCCTTGGCCACGCCTTTAATGCGACCCTTAAACTGCTTACGGTACTTAGTACGCTTTGGCTGCAACATTTTCTAACTTCTCCGAGCTTATCTTTCGCCAGCGTCAATCAAGCGTTTTCGCGGCGACGGTCGCCACGATCGCCGCGCTCACGGCTTGCCGGACCCTGTGCATCGCCTTCGAGCCCACGACGCTCGGAAGCCATTGGATCGTGCTCAAGGATTTCGCCCTTGAAAATCCAAACCTTGATGCCGCAGATGCCGAATGCGGTTGTGGCTTCTGCCACACCGTAATCGATGTCCGCACGCAGCGTGTGCAATGGAACGCGACCTTCGCGGTACCATTCGGTACGAGCGATTTCAGCGCCACCGAGACGGCCACCGCAAGTGATCTTGATGCCTTCGGCGCCAAGACGCAGTGCGGACTGAACAGCGCGCTTCATGGCGCGGCGGAAGGCCACACGACGTTCGAGCTGCTGAGCGATCGACTGAGCAACGAGCGTTGCGTCGATTTCCGGCTTGCGCACTTCAACAATGTTGAGGTGCGTTTCAGAAGCAGTCATCTCGGAAATCTTCTTGCGAAGTTTCTCGATGTCTGCACCCTTCTTGCCGATGATCAGACCCGGACGAGCCGAGTGAATGGTCACGCGGCACTTCTTGTGCGGACGCTCGATGATGACCTTGGCGATGCCGGCCTGCTTCAATTCCTTGATCAGGTAAGCACGGATAGCGAGGTCTTCATGCAGCAGCTTGCCGTATTCGGCAGTGTCTGCGTACCAGCGGCTGTCCCACGTACGGTTAATGCCGAGGCGGAAGCCGATTGGATTGATTTTCTGACCCATTATGCGGCCTCCCCTTTTTCTTCCACTTCACGAACAACGATCGTCAAGTGTGCGAAAGGCTTCTCGATACGCGATGCACGGCCACGGCCACGAGCATGGAAACGCTTCATGGTGATGGACTTGCCGACATAGGCCTCGGCGACGACGAGAGCGTCGACGTCGAGATCATGGTTGTTTTCTGCGTTCGCGATTGCCGATTCCAGCGTCTTCTTGACGGTGGAAGCGATGCGCTTGCGGGAGAACTCGAGCTCGGCGAGAGCGCGATCTACCTTCTTGCCACGGATAAGAGCGGCAACCAGGTTAAGTTTCTGGGGGCTGACGCGGAGCGTGCGGGCAATGGCCTGAGCCTCATTGTCCTTCAGCCGGCGTTCGGTCTTAGCCTTCGCCATGATTACTTCCTCTTTGCCTTCTTGTCCGCACCATGACCGTAATAGGTCCGGGTCGGAGAGAATTCACCGAACTTGTGTCCGACCATGTCTTCGTTGACCGAGACGGGCACATGCTTGCTGCCGTTGTAGACGCCGAATGTCAGACCAACGAACTGCGGCAGGATCGTAGAGCGACGGCTCCAGATCTTGATCACTTCATTGCGTCCGCCTTCACGTACCTTCTCAGCTTTCGTGAGAAGATAGCCGTCAACAAACGGACCTTTCCATACTGAACGAGCCATTTGAGAGTTCCTCTCTTACTTCTTGCGCTGATGGCGCGAACGCATGATGAACTTGTCGGTCGACTTGTTCGAGCGGGTGCGCTTGCCCTTGGTAGGCTTACCCCAAGGGGTAACCGGGTGACGACCACCCGACGTGCGACCTTCACCACCACCGTGTGGGTGGTCGACCGGGTTCATCACGACACCGCGAACGTGAGGCTTCTTGCCGCGCCAGCGTGAACGACCTGCTTTGCCGTCGTTGATGTTGCCATGATCGGCATTCGAGACAGCACCGATGGATGCAAGGCAAGAGCCGTGCACGAGACGCTGTTCGCCGGAGTTCAAGCGAAGGATCGCCATCCCCGCATCGCGGCCAACGAGCTGAACATAGGTACCGGCAGAGCGGGCAATCTGACCACCCTTTGCAGGCTTCATCTCGACGTTGTGGATGATCGATCCGACAGGAATGTACTGAAGAGGCATAGTGTTGCCTGGCTTCACGTCCACTGCCTTTTCGGAGGCGATCACCTTGTCACCGGCAGCGAGACGCTGTGGCGCGAGAATGTAAGCCTGTTCGCCGTCCGTGTATGTCACGAGCGCGATGAATGCGGTGCGGTTAGGGTCATATTCCAGACGCTCGACCGTACCTTCAACGTCGAATTTACGACGCTTGAAGTCTACCAGACGGTAGGTCCGCTTGTGACCGCCGCCCTGAAAACGAACGGTGATCCGGCCCTGGTTGTTACGGCCACCCTTCGAGCTGAGGCCCTCTGTGAGAGCCTTTACCGGCTTGCCCTTGTAGAGCGAAGAACGGTCCACGATAACCAGCTGACGCTGGCTTGGCGTGGTCGGATTGAAACTTTTCAATGCCATTGTATTTGTTCCCTTTTGGGTCTTTGCCCGCTTGGGCCTAACCTTTAGAGTCCGGTGGACACGTCGATGGATTGACCTTCGGCCAGCGTAACGATGGCTTTCTTGACATCCTTACGCTTACCAGCGAATCCACGGAAACGACGGGTCTTACCCTTGCGGATAAGCGTGTTCACAGCCGTGACCTTGACGCCGAAGAGTGCTTCGATAGCTGCCTTGATTTCAGGCTTCGAAGCGTCCTTGGCGACGTTGAATACGACCTGGTTCTGTTCGGAGACCAGCGTCGACTTTTCCGTGATCGATGGAGACACGATCACATCGTAGTGGCGAAGATCCGTCATTTGAACCGCTCCTCAAGGGCTTCAACTGCAGCCTTGGAAAGCACGAGCTTGCCACGACGCAGTATGTCGTAAACATTGATGCCCTGGATCGGCAGAACGTCCACATTCGGGATGTTCTGTGCTGCGAGCTTGAAGTTGCCGTCAAGTTCTGCGCCACCGATGACGAGAGCGTTGGTCAGGCCAAGCGATGCGAAGCTACCCAGCAGAGACTTTGTCTTTGCTTCGGTTGCCACGAGCTGATCGATGATGATCAGGTCTTCGGCCTTCAGCTTGGCAGAGAGTGCGTGACGCAGAGCGAGTGCACGAACCTTCTTAGGAAGGTCATGTGCATGGCTGCGAACGACTGGGCCGTGGGCCTTGCCGCCGCCGCGAAACTGCGGTGCGCGTGCCGAATGGTGACGAGCGCGGCCCGTACCCTTCTGCTTGTACATCTTTGCACCCGTGCGGGAAACTTCCGAACGGTTCTTGGATTTATGCGTTCCCTGCTGCTTCTTGGCGAGCTGGTAACGAACCATGCGGGCCAGGATGTCCTGGCGTGGGTCGAGGCCGAAAATTTCGTCCGACAGGGATACCTTGCCGGCGTCTTTTCCCTCGAGGGTTGTGACGTTCAATTCCATGATGAGGCTCCCTTACTTCGCTGCCGACTTAACGGCGTCGCGGACGATGATCCAGGAACCCTTGGAACCGGGAACGGCGCCCTTCACGAGGATCAAACCGCGACCCTCATCAGTCGAAACCACTTCCAGATTCTGGGTGGTAACGCGTGTGCTGCCCATATGACCAGCCATGCGCTTGCCCTTCCAGACCTTGCCCGGATCCTGGTTCGAACCAGTCGAACCATGGGCACGGTGCGAGACGGAGTTACCGTGAGAAGCGCGACCACCACCGAAGTTGTGACGCTTCATGGAACCCGCGAAGCCCTTACCGATCGTGGTGCCGGTAACGTCTACCAGCTGGCCTGCCTGGAAATGATCTGCGGTCAGTGTTGCACCGACGTCGATGAGGTTTTCGGGGGATACCCGGAACTCAACGAGCTTTGCTTTCGGCTCGACGCTGGCAGCGGCGAAATGACCGCGGAGTGCCTTTGTCGTATTCTTGACCTTGGACTGGCCTGCACCGAGCTGAACTGCGGTGTAGCCATTCTTGTCTTCTGTGCGCTGGGAAACAACCTGTACGTTGTCCAAACGCAGTACCGTTACTGGGATATGCTCACCGGCGTCGTTATAGACCCGGGTCATACCCACTTTCTGTGCAATCACACCTGAACGCATTGGTTCAATCCTCTTGCGAGCCTTGAAGGGAAAACCCTCTGTGGCCTTTGTTAAGGAGTTCCCTTCGACATCTCACGACGTTTCCGGTCTCCGGATTGGAAGTCGTTGGATTGCTCCACGTACCTTCCTTGTTATATCGGCCCTTACTTTCGCAAGGTCAGGCCGAGGTCTTAGAGCTTGATTTCCACGTCAACGCCAGCAGCCAGATCCAGCTTCATCAAAGCATCGACGGTCTGCGGTGTAGGGTCAACGATATCGAGAAGACGCTTGTGCGTCCGCATTTCGAACTGCTCACGGCTCTTCTTGTCAACGTGAGGAGAGCGGTTGACGGTAAACTTTTCGATGCGGGTAGGAAGTGGAACCGGGCCGCGAACGCTGGCGCCGGTGCGCTTGGCGGTCGACACGATCTCACGGGTAGAGGCATCGAGGATCCGGTGATCAAACGCCTTGAGGCGGATACGGATATTCTGGCCGTTCATTCGTCTTGTCCTTGTTCTTTGTTTTAGAATTTCCGCACGCGGAAATACATGAACCTAGTTGATCGTGGCGCCGCAGATTTTCAAAAATCAAGAGGCATGCACGACGCACACCAATCATTTCAGTAGTCTGTATTTGCAAATCACCGGGCCTCGCAGAAGATGCGAATCCAATCTGGTGAGTGTGAGTGCGCGTTTACGCGCTTTCACTGTCATTTTCAAGCACAAAAAGTGCAACGCCATGACGCTTTTTATCAAACGTCCAATGGCGGTGCTTTTCACACCGCCATTGTCCAGAATTATCCCGCCGGGCAGATGCCCGACGTTAAGGCTGCGGCGCCATCGGCGCCGCCTGCCCGATTACTCGACGATCGAAGC
>UBRU01000004.1:0-641491 GCA_900468015.1 Hyphomicrobiales bacterium | reverse complement strand
CCGCCCACGTCGCCCCCGCCGCGCCGCAGGAGCTGAGGAAGGCGAGACCAATGCCGAATCCACCGAAGGTGGCGACGCCCCAACGCTGGAAAACGCTGCCGACTAAGGTCGAGACATTGATTGTGTGACGAATGAGAACCCGGCGCGTTGCCGGGTTTTTTGTTTTATCAGCATCGCGACTGCTTGATCAAATGAGCCAATTCGTTTCTTTGGCCGTCCTTTCAAACCTGACGTTGGAACTTCACAGGCAACATCCACGAATCGGTCTTCCACCTAGAATGGCTGTCGTAAATCCCCACCTCGAAATTCCGCGTTCCGATTCTCGAAGGTTCACAAAAAGAATCTGAAACGGTTCAAAAGCATGTGTGAATTTGATTGTTTCAAACGGTCCCCTTTGGCGGCAGCAGGGCACGGGAGCAGGTTCCCACGTTGGTCGTCATCGGAACTCCCACTGGCTGATGAAAAGACGTCTCTCATTAATCCACTCAAGGTATGCCCGCGCGAGGCTACCCTTCCCTCCTGACGCGTAGCAGCGATTTAATGGCGGTCGATCCGTTCTCGAGGCGCGACGACTGCGGTTTGCAAGACACGGTCTCCGAGACTGTCGAGTTCCTTTGGGCATATACTCCCGGAGAATAGGTGACGAGTTAGGCGGGCAGCTCGGAGGAGTGTGGAAAAACCGTGTGATTGACGAGAGGTTCCAAAACGAAAAACAGCACAATGTGCTCCGAAAAAAACGATATTCCACCATCGTAGTTTTGATATGACTATTACTAAAGGAAATTGGTGGAGCTAAGCGGGATCGAACCGCTGACCTCTTGCATGCCATGCAAGCGCTCTCCCAGCTGAGCTATAGCCCCATAAGGGTGCCGGTATTTTTCAATCCGGTTCCGGGAACCGAAGCAGTTGTTTGCGTCGGTGGCGGCTTGATACTTCTGCTTCTGGAAGATGGCAAGCCGAAAAGTTCGCCCGACGACATTTTTTTGACGTCGGGCGAGAAATCCTGTGGAAAATCAGGTTTCGTCGTCGTCGCTAACGCCGATGATGCCGGAGACGTCGTCGTCCTCATCGTCTTCGTCTGCTTCAAGGAACGTATCGTCGTCATCGTCGAGTTCTACGTCATCATCGCCTTCAATATCTGGAATGTCGTCACCGCTAGTGTCGCCATCGGCGTCTTCCAGAGGCACGAGTTCGACTTCCGTGTTTTCGGTATCGACTTCGGCGACTTCTTCCTCTTCGGCCTGCTGTTCCATTTTCTTGGCAGCAGTCGTTTCTTCGAAGAAGGAAAGCGGCCAGGACTTGCCGGAGTATGGGGACACGATAGGATCGCGATTCAGGTCGTAGAACTTCTTGCCGGTATCAGGGTCTGTACGCTTGGTGCCAAGGTCCGCTTTTGCCACTGTCTAAGCCTCGAATTGTGAGATGGGTTCGGTGTTTACGCCGTATTTCCGGCAGTACACGGTAAATTTCTAGCCGGTCCCATTAATAGCTGATGCGTTTCGTGTCAAAGATAAACTTCATAAAGAGCGGTGGTTGCATGGCATGGCGTCACTTGATGATTGCGCTTATGGCTTATAATAAGCGTCTGCCGGGTCGTCAGGCCCTATTTGGAGCAGGGTAATATCAAGCCATGACATTCACCATCGCGATCGACGGGCCTGCTGCCGCGGGCAAGGGAACGCTCTCGCGCAGAATCGCCGATGTCTACGGGTTTCACCATCTCGATACCGGGTTAACCTACCGCGCAACGGCGAAGGCACTGCTGGACGCAGACTTGCCGCTGGATGACGAGGCGGTGGCGGAACAGGTGGCGCTGCATCTGGAGCTTGCCGGACTGGATCGCGCCGTGCTGGCAAGGCACGAGGTCGGGGAGGCGGCGTCCAAGGTCGCTGTCATGCCCGCCGTGCGCCGCGCGCTGGTGCAGGCGCAGAGAGTGTTCGCAGCGCGGCAGCCGGGAACAGTTCTGGACGGCAGAGATATCGGAACGGTGGTGTGCCCGGATGCGCCGGTCAAACTCTACGTGACAGCATCCCCCGAGGTGCGGGCGAAGCGACGCTATGATGAAATCATTTCGGCGGGCGAAGTGGCGGATTATGATGCGGTTTTCGAAGACGTGAAGAAGCGTGATGCGCGCGATATGGGACGAAGCGATAGTCCTTTGAAGCCAGCAGCAGACGCGCACTTGCTTGATACGTCGGAAATGGGTATAGAGGCGGCGTTTCAGGCAGCGAAATCGATTATCGATGCTGTTCTGAAGAAATAACATTTGCGGGAGCCGGGCCAACCGGACCTCGTCTAGACTGGAATATCCCGAAAGCATGCCCTGCGCCGGAAAGCCTCTTTGAGAGAGGCGGGCATGGATTTGGGAATGATCAACACGAACCCCCGGTGCTTTGTATCCATTCTTTGGATACTCTCAGGAGATTGAATGTCTGTAGCTACTCCCACGCGCGACGATTTCGCAGCGCTGCTCGAAGAGTCCTTTTCTTCCAATGACCTTGCTGAAGGCTATGTAGCCAAGGGTATCGTCACGGCGATCGAAAAAGACGTTGCGATCGTTGACGTCGGCCTCAAGGTCGAAGGCCGCATCGCGCTCAAGGAATTCGGCGCCCGTTCCAAAGACGGCGGCCTGAAGGTCGGCGACGAAGTCGAAGTATACGTTGAGCGTATTGAAAACGCTCTGGGCGAAGCCGTTCTGTCGCGCGAGAAGGCTCGCCGCGAAGAGAGCTGGGTCAAGCTCGAAGCCAAGTTCGAAGCTGGCGAACGCGTCGAAGGCGTTATCTTCAACCAGGTCAAGGGTGGTTTCACCGTCGATCTGGATGGCGCTGTTGCGTTCCTTCCACGTTCGCAGGTCGACATCCGTCCGATCCGCGACGTGACACCGCTGATGCACAACCCGCAGCCCTTCGAAATCCTCAAGATGGACAAGCGTCGCGGCAACATCGTTGTATCGCGCCGTACGGTTCTCGAAGAGTCCCGCGCCGAGCAGCGTTCTGAAATCGTTCAGAACCTCGAAGAAGGCCAGGTTGTTGACGGCGTCGTCAAGAACATCACCGATTACGGTGCGTTCGTTGACCTCGGCGGCATCGACGGCCTGCTGCACGTCACGGATATGGCTTGGCGTCGCGTCAACCATCCTTCGGAAATCCTCAACATTGGTCAGTCGGTCAAGGTTCAGATCATCCGTATCAACCAGGAAACCCACCGCATCTCGCTCGGCATGAAGCAGCTCGAGTCTGATCCTTGGGATGGCATCTCTGCCAAGTATCCAGTTGGCAAGAAGATTTCCGGTACGGTTACGAACATCACCGATTACGGTGCATTTGTTGAGCTGGAGCCAGGCATCGAAGGCCTGATCCACATTTCCGAAATGTCCTGGACCAAGAAGAACGTACATCCCGGCAAGATCCTGTCGACAACACAGGATGTCGACGTTGTCGTTCTCGAAGTCGATCCTTCCAAGCGTCGTATTTCGCTGGGCCTCAAGCAGACGCTTGAAAACCCATGGCAGGCATTTGCGTTCAGCCATCCTGCTGGCACTGAAGTCGAAGGTGAAGTCAAGAACAAGACCGAATTCGGCCTGTTCATTGGTCTCGAAGGCGATGTCGACGGCATGGTTCACCTGTCCGACCTTGACTGGAACCGTCCAGGCGAGCAGGTCATCGAAGAATACAACAAGGGTGACACCGTAAAGGCTGTTGTTCTTGACGTAGACGTCGAAAAGGAACGCATCTCGCTCGGCATCAAGCAGCTCGGCAAGGACGCTGTCGGCGAAGCCGCAACGTCTGGTGAACTTCGCAAGAACGCCGTTGTATCCGCTGAAGTTATCGGCGTGAACGAAGGTGGCATCGAAGTGAAGCTCGTTGCTCATGAAGACATCACGTCCTTCATCCGCCGCAACGACCTGGCCCGCGATCGTGACGATCAGCGTCCAGAGCGTTTCTCGGTTGGCCAGGTTCTCGACGCCCGCGTCGTCAACTTCTCCAAGAAGGATCGTAAGGTCATGCTTTCGATCAAGGCTCTGGAAATCGCAGAAGAGAAGGAAGCAGTTGCTCAGTTCGGTTCGTCCGACTCTGGCGCTTCGCTCGGCGACATCCTTGGCGCGGCTCTGAAGGGTCGCACCGAGTAATCGGTCCTAGTATCCGAAATAAAGAACCCGCCGGAGCGATCCGGCGGGTTTTTTCGTTCTAGGATTTGAGTTTTTATGCTTGCCGCTGGTTCAGCTTTCGGGCCGATGCGGTTTCTCAGGAAAAGCCGCTCATTCTTAGATAGTAGGATTCGGCATTGCCGACGGCCCCGTCACCGTTAGCGCCCTCGGATAGGGAATGATCAATAGGCTCGTCATTGGCTGCGGTACGTTCTTCCTGTGGCGATTCCTGCTCTGGCTGCTCGCCGCCGCCGTCAGCATCTTCAGCATCACCCTGCGACGACGGCCAGCGCCCACGTGGCGGGGAATCCGATTCGTGCTCGTCTTTCGCCGAGGGGTAGGCGACGTAGGGCAGCGCCGCTGCCTCCTTCGCCATCATTGCTGCGACGGCTGCATGCAGTGTCGGCTGTTCAAGAATGGCGGCCTTTATATCGTGCGCAACGGCTGTGCGTTGAGCTGCAATCATCTCGGGGCGCTGAGAGGTAAGCAGACTGTCTTCTGCCGTCTGTTCGGCTTTTGCCTGTGAATTGAGTGGATGGAGAGCCGGCGATTTGGAGGGCTGTTCTAGCTCCGGCTCCACCCATGCGCCCGCAGGCATCTGGGTTGTCGTAACCTCTGCGCGTTCGGGGAGTTTGCCCAGAACGGCAGCAAGCAACAGCTTTTCCATCTCTTTGGGCGAGGCTGCCAGAAAGGCGTTTGCGATGACGGCGCTCAGCCTGCCGCCCGATGGCGTAGCGGGGAGGGGCGTGCCTTGAGGCTCTGCAGTTTCTTGCAGTGGCATATCAAGCTGTTTCGTGATTATCGGTGCCGGTATTTTTCCCAGCTGAGGGGCAGCGGTTTGGGCAGTCTGTCCGTTGGCGACAGATGTGGGTTTGCTGGTGGCCTCAGATGGTTGAGGAATCGTCGTCACTTGAGCGTCAACCGGAACCAAGGGTGCGTTTACAGCAGCTTTACCTACCGGATTAGTGGAGAACGCAACCATCGCAGGCTTCGCGGGACTGGCTATATCGAAATCTGCACCCTGCCCAAGATTAGCCGATGGCTTCGCCACTGGCGTGCCTGCTTTTGCCTCAGCCGCAATCAGCGCCTCGGGTTTTGGCATCTGCGCCAAGACCTTCTCTGCGCCCGCAGGTGCAGTCGCGGGTGGCCTAGCTGGATTGACATTGGGATTCCGGGCGACTTCTGGATTTTGCGGGAGAATATCCTGTAAATAGCTCAGGACCGAGGGTTTGTTCTGTGGTGCTGCCGGACCGGAGCGTGTGAGCTCGAACAGGACGGCCAGGCGTGCGGCTTCCGGTCCAGCCGAGCTTTTCAGCGCGCTCGCCAAAATGTCGAGGCTGATGCCGCGCAAGATGCTGCCTAGCGCTTTTTCCAGATTTGCCTTCTGGTCTGGGCCAAGTGTCTTGATGTTCTCAACGAGACGGTTGACGTAGGCTTCCGCGGCTTCGCCATCCATGCGGGCGATGTTCAAAAGCTTACCGAGCGTTTCGGCCAGCACGCTGACATTCTTCGAGAGCTGGAGTTCGCCGGATACTGCGCGGATGCCGGTATTGGATGCGAGATTAGGGGCGTCCGGCGGCTCTGGGGGTACAGTCGTCGTGGGAGTGGTCTGTGCAGGGGCAACATCCTGGCGCGGTGTCGCGGTGTTGAAAGAGGCGTCGGCAGCGCTCACGGGGCTGACAGGCGGTAACATTGCGCGCTCCCTTCCTCGATACGTCCCGTTACGGATACAGGACATATCAGCTTGAAACGGCCCGGCTTTCGATTTGGGCCTTGGCGACGAGGCAGGGACTATTTCCGTCCGCTCATGCGGCATAGAACAGTTTGAGACAGCGCAGCCGCGATTGCTGGCATGTGTGTCGAATCAACTGCTTGAACAATGATCCTGAAAGATTAACGTTCCGCTAACCAAGCGCTTTAGGCGCGATGGAGGTGCTCGTGGTCAGCTGTGCGCGAAGATATCGGTGTCGTCCCAGCCCAGCAGGTCAAGCTTGGAGCGTGTCGGCAGGAACGCGAAGCAGGCTTCTGCGTGCTCATAGCGACCATCGCGAATCAGACGGGCGGTGAGCTTGTCCCGCAAGGCGTGCAGGTACAGCACGTCGGATGCGGCATATTCGAGTTGCGCTTGGGATAGCTTTTCCGCAGCCCAGTCGGACGATTGCTGGGCCTTGGAGATATCGACCTCCAGCATTTCCTTCAGATTATCCTTCAGGCCATGGCGGTCCGTGTAGGTCCGGCACAGACGCGAGGCGATCTTGGTGCAGAAGACCGGCGTGGAAGTGACGCCGAAAGTGTGGAAGAGCACCGCAATATCAAAGCGGCCGTAGTGAAAAATCTTCTGGCGCGCGGGGTCTTCCAGCAGCATGACCAGATTGGGCGCTTCCTTCTGGCCCGCCGCAATGCGGATGACATCGGCGCTGCCATCGCCGGGCGAAAGCTGAACGACGCACAGCCGGTCGCGTCTTGGCACAAGTCCCAGCGTTTCCGTGTCGATTGCGACCGCGCCGGTGTAGCGGGCTGCATCCCGTTCAGAAATATCGCCTTCGTGATAACGGATCGTCGCGGCCATGCCTGTCTCCACTTCTGGATTGTTGCGGCGGCTATAGCGCAAAGTGCCTGTTCGCGATACTGTTTCATCGTGTTTTCTTAAGGCGGGAGCTGGCCTTGCACTGCGGCGGAACGGCGGGTTAAGCTACCGACCATTGCTCATTTTAATCAGAAGTGCCTTTTCCCCATGTCAGTCAAAGTCTATCTCGCCGGGCCAGAAGTTTTCTTGCCGAATGCCCGTGAAATGCTTGATGCGAAAGCCGAACTTGCCCGTCAGGCCGGTTTCACCCCGCTTTCTCCTGGCGACCTCCAGATCCCTCCGGCAGAGACGAAGATCGGCCATGGCTGTAACATCAATGCCGTGGATGAGCAGATGATGATCGAGGCTGATGCCATCATCGCCAACCTCACACCGTTCCGTGGCATTGCGGCGGATACTGGAACCAGCTTCGAGCTCGGCTTCATGTGCGCGCTGGGCAAGCCGGTCTTTGCTTATACCAACGTTGCGGCTGATCATTTCGCCCGCATCAAGCGCCATTACGGCGATGTTGCGACGCTGGATGAAACCGGTCGTTACCGGGGACCAGACGGGCTGTCGATCGAGAATTTCGATATGGTGGACAATCTCATGCTGCATGGCGGAATTTTGCGGCGCGGTGGTGTCGTGGTGATGGGAGACGCGCCAGTGGAAGCACTCTACACCGATCTCAAGGCATTCAAGGAATGCTTGCAGCACGCCGTTCAGGCGCTTCTTGGACAGAAAAATCAGTAAGGCGGAGACAAGAGATGAGCGGAACAATTCTTATCACGGGCGCGACTTCGGGCTTTGGCGAGGCAACGGCCAGATTGTTTGTGAAAGATGGCTGGAAAGTCGTCGGCACGGGTCGCCGGGCAGACAGGCTCGCGAAACTGGGTGAAGAGCTCGGCGCGGCGTTTCACGGCATGGTCTTCGACATAACCGACGAAGCCGAAATGGCGTCGGCGTTCGAATCGTTGCCAGCTGAATTCCGGGAGATTGACGTTCTCGTCAACAATGCCGGTCTCGCACTGGGTACGGCAACAGCTCCCGGCGTGCCGTTGAAAGATTGGCACACGATGGTCAACACCAACATCACAGGTCTGTTGAACGTCACGCATCATCTGTTGCCGACGCTGATCGAGCGCCGGGGCGTGGTCATCAACCTTTCCTCCGTCGCGGCCAGTTGGCCGTACACAGGCGGCAACGTTTATGCCGGTACGAAGGCGTTCGTGCGCCAGTTTTCGCTGGGTTTGCGGTCGGACATGCACGGTAAAGGCGTTCGCGTCACCTCGATTGAGCCGGGGATGTGCGAAACCGAGTTCACCGTCGTGCGCACTGGTGGAAACCAGGAGGCGTCTGACGCACTTTATAAAGGCGTCAATCCCATCGTTCCCGAAGATATCGCCAACACCATTCACTGGGTTGCGTCGCAACCAAAGCATATCAATATCAACAGCATAGAGTTGATGCCGGTCAATCAGTCCTTCGCCGGATTTCAAGTTCACAGAGACGTTTGACGACAAAGAACATGCCTATGTGATGAAAAACAGGGCAACATTTGCCAAGCTATGCAAAAATGCATTCCTGCATTGCGAGAGTTGCTCTGTTAAATTCTGCTGACGCGACTATATTCAAATCATCGAAGCGACGCACTCCTCCTCCCAGCGTCGCAAGATGTGGATCGACAGCACTCCTCCTCCCAGTCGTCGATCAAGTTTAAAGCCTGCCGCACCTCCTCCCGCGGCAGGCTTTTTCCTTTTCAGGACCTCAATTCTCATCACTGCAAGCTAACGGTTCTTCACGCGTTCAAATCTTGATGCCGCGTGATGTCAACATGGACTGGATATCGACTGCCGATCCCGTCTCGATAGACGCATTGGCTGCAATACCCGTCAGAATGGACCATGCACCGGATACGTGGTCGGATGCGCGGTTGAACCTGTCCGGTTCCATCGTTTCTGGAGCGAAAATGTAGCCCAGCATGACCGGATCTGCGCCCCCATGATCGCCGGTTGCCTTCGGCACGTCGATCATTCTTGGCAATTCCCCGGCAAGATGCAGTTGCGTGGTAATGGCTTCTTCGTCGGCGTGGTCGCGGACACCGCCAAAGACGCCGTGAACCTCGATGTGCTTGTGAATGATCTCGCCCTTCGTGCCCTGAAACCGGATTTCAAGCCCTTCCCAGGGTGAATAGGCGGTCAGTGTGTAATTGGCGGTGACGCCGGATGCGTAGCGAATATGCGCCTGCATCGTATCTTCAATGCCGATATCTGCGTCGAAAACGCAGCGGTCGCGGAAATATCCATCCTCGTCCTCGGCATCGAGGTAGAGCGCGCGCAATTGGGCGTCGGCGGCAAGATCGAGGCGGAAAGCGCACCTTTCCGCCACCGGACAGTCGGCACAACGCGGGCCATGGTCCTGTAGGCCGAGTTCCACCGCCGTCTCTGGTCGGTAGAAGGCGCGTTGACCGGAAGCGAACACCTGCGTCGGCACGGATGCCAGCCACCAGTTGAGAAGATCGAAATGATGCGTTGATTTATGGACAAGCAGTCCGCCGGAATTTTCCTTGTGACGGTGCCAGCGCCGAAAGTAATCCGCGCCATGGACACGGTCCAGATGCCAGCGAAAATCCACGGCGGTGATCTTGCCGATCACGCCGGATGCCAGCATGTCCTTGATCTGTGTGCGGGCAGGGGAGTAACGGTAATTGAAGGTCACCATGACCTTTCGTCCCGTCCGCGCCTGCGCATCGACGATCTGTTTCAGTCGGGACAGGTCGATTGTCAGCGGCTTCTCGCAGATGACGTCGCAGCCAGCCTCGAAGGCCCGCACGATGTAATCGGAATGCAGAAAGTCCGGCGTGGCAACGACGATGGTGTCCGGTCTCTGCTCGGCAATCAACTGACCGAAATTTTCCGCGAGATAGGTGGGTATGCCGTTGGTGCCTGGCTTGGAAATGGCATTGGCAGCTTCGCCCAGGCGGTGGGCGTTGCTATCGCAGAGCGCCACGACCTCGTGCTTGTCCGCATAGTCTTCTGTTACGGAATCGCGAAACATCTTGTGACGTGATCCGCATCCTACAATCGCGATTTTCACTTGGCTTCCCTTTGCATGTCGTCATTCCATTGACGGCGAGCACCCGCACGTCGCGTATCATCCAAGACCGGTACGATTGTATGGAATGGGTGGGTTGGGAGCATGTCGGACCGACGGATAGATACTATCTAGTCATTAAAGTCATGTTATGATTTTTAGGCAAGCATATTTGATGTTGCATTGCACTCGTTGCTCAACGGCCGACGCACGGAAAATGCGCTGATCCTGCTATCGTCCTCAACTCGCCACGGTCGCCTATTAGGAGGCGCTTGTGCCCGCAAGGTTTCTTGTGCCATGAGGGAGCAGTTGCGTGGAGACTGAGACATGACCAAGATGTTGTTGGCCGCAAGGGCCCTGACCGCAGTTGCTACTGCGGTCTCCTGTTTGATAACGGGGGCTGCCCATGCCACGCCTGTGCTTGTCCTTGATACCGCCACTCATCAAGTCCTGTATCAGGAGGATGCTGGCGTGCCGTGGTATCCAGCGTCCACAACGAAGCTGATGACGGCGTTCGTGGTGTTCGAGGCTCTGCGGTCCGGCGAGGTCACGCTGACGACCCCGGTTACCATGACGCGCAACGCCACAAAGCAGGCTTTTCTTGAGTCCGGTCTGACACTGGGCAGAGCGATGACGCTGGAGGATGCGCTGTTTGCCGCCCTTACGGCCTCGGCTAATGACGTTGCTGTTGCCTTGGCAGAGGCTGTCGCGCCCAGCGAATCAGAATTCGTTCAGCGGATGAATGCGGCGGCGGCCCGCATCGGCATGACGGGCACGCATTTTGCCAGCCCTAACGGTCTGTTCGACCGCACGAATTACGCCACCGCACGCGACCTTGCGCTGCTCGGGATGGAAATCGACAAGACTTTTCCAGAATACAGCCGTTTCTTCCAGGGCTCTGCCGTGATCATCGATGGCAAGGAGATCAAGTCCAACAACACGCTGCTAACCAGTTTTAGCGGCACCGTTGGCATGAAGACCGGCTTTCTTTGCGCCTCGGGCCGAAATTATGTCGGCCTTGCCACGCGCAATGGAAAGCGCGTGATGGTGGTGATGCTGGGTGCCACGACGGAGCGGGAACGCAACGAACGATCCGCGCAGTATCTGACGCAGGCATTTGACGGTGTGCTGAAGCCTTCGGGTTCTGTCGAAGCCATCCAGAACCGCCCGGAGGTCGCGCCGCAGGATATGCGCGTGCGTCTCTGTACGGATAAGAGCGCTGCATACGAGGCCACTCGGGAAGCGCTCTATCCGATGGGCTTGCCGGGACATGAGACATTTCTGAAGGATCAGATTGTCGGGCAGGTACACACCATCACGACATGGCAAGGTGAGACTGCAACGGATGTGCCGGTGCCATCTCCGCGCCCGGGACAGGCTCCGCAGCCCGCTGGCTCCGCCGGTTGAATGGAAACCTCGCTCTACCTTCCGGTCAAGGCGTTTCTGGAAGCTGCTGGCTTTTCGGTCAAGGGTGAGATCGGCGGTTGCGATCTCGTCGGCATCAGTGGCGAGGAGCCACCTGTCGTCGTCATCTGCGAACTCAAACTGAGTTTCAATCTGGAACTCATTCTTCAGGCCGTGGACAGGGCTGCGGTGTCGGATGAAGTCTGGATCGCGGCGAAGGTTTCCGCCAAGGGACGGGGGCGCGAGGCAGATAAACGCTATCATGATCTCTGCCGCCGATTGGGAATTGGCATGTTGGGCGTCTCTGACAAGGGTGATGTCAGCGTGATCGTTAGCTCCGTCTCGCCCATGCCGCGTACCAACCCGAAGCGGCGCTCGCGCCTCGCACGGGAACATCAGAAACGGCGCGGCGATCCTGTTGTCGGCGGAAGCACACGCACGCCGATGATGACGGCCTATCGCCAGCAGGCGCTGGCTTGCGCCGCAACTCTGGCGGCTGGGGCCTTACGCTTGAAAGAGGTGAGGGCCGTCACACCCGAGGCGGGAAAAATCCTGCAATCCAACGTTTACGGATGGTTCGAACGAATGGACAGGGGCGTTTATGGCCTCACGGACGCAGGCCGTGCGGCGCTGGTCCGTTGGCCACAATCATAGTTCTAAGCAGCGATGATGGGCGCTGTCGGCCTTACCCTAGGGCGTCCGATTTTTCTCGGCGCAACGACAAGTTCGGTCGGCGCGGTGCGCGTCAGCGCCAGACGAGCTGCCTGGGCCAGTGAAATGGCAACGTAATCGGCACCGATTTCCTCGGCGTCTATCTGGGCATAGTTCTGCCCGTTCGCAGCGGGAACAAGGATGCCGACCCGCAGCGTAGGCTTGGCGCGCTTCAAACGGCGTACAGTCTGTCGCGCGTGGGATTTCGAGTTACCGTTCAGGAATGCGACGACCACGGTATCGATGGACTCCAAGGCAAGCTTGGACGATGACCGGCCCGTAAGGTCCGCGTAACTCGCAGAGGTGACATCTGCCCCCTGAACCTCGATGATCTGGCTCAGCATGGCAGAGGCCGCGTCGTCTATCGCACCTCGACCACCAATGCACAGCACTGAATGTCCCTGTCCATCAGGTAGGTCTGTTTCGTCGAAGATGGCTGCGCCAGCTTCGTTCTCTTCAGGCTCATCCTCGTTTTCCTCTTCATCGGCAACATCGGACAGATTGTCGACCAGTGTCAGCGAGCTGTTGGAAAACAGTGTTATCTGCGTGTCGGACATCACGCCGCGCTGTCTGTCCATTTCGCCAAGGAGAAGTGCAGGAAGGCCGACCTTGTCGTAGTAATCAACCAGATACTCGTCCTTCAGATACTCCTCAGCGTTGTCGGTGGCTTCGTTCGGGTCACCGGCCAGAAGTCTCTGATAGAGCTTTTCATGCAGCTCAAGAACGGGCTCGTTGCCAAGCAGAATATCGAGAAATCCGAATTGAGGAACGTGGCGACCCAGCACGACCAGGCAGACGGTGAGCGGGGTGGACAACATCAGGCCGATCGGTCCCCACAGCCACGACCAGAAAATCGCCGACACGATGATGGCAAGCGGTGACAGCCCCGTATGCGAACCATACAGCCATGGTTCGATGACGTTGTTGCTGATCAGTTCCGTCGTCAGAAACAGTGCGGCGACCCAGGCCACGAGCGACCAGCCCGGCGCAATGGCAAGGGCCAGAAACAGCGGAAGGATCATTCCGATCACGGGGCCGATGTACGGCACGAACCGCAGAACCAGTGTGAGAAGGCCCCAGAGAATCGCATTGGGAATGCCGAGTATCCACAGCCCGATCGTGATTGGCAGGGCGTAAAGCGAATTCACGACCAATTGCATCAGCAGATATTTGCCGACGCGTTTGCCTGCATCCTGAAGGGCTGCGGTGGTACGGTGCAGATCGCTAAGGCCGACGAGGCGGATAAACCGGTCTCGCAAGTCTTCTCGCTCCAGCAGCATGAAGACCACGAGCACAATGACAAGGCCCGCCGTTGCAAAAGGACTGATCAGCGGAAGGATGAGGTTTCCGAGCGTTTGAAGTGGATTGGTTCGCGACACGATCTCCACCGGCATGGGCTCGCGTGCGGTCGGCTCGGGCGCGGCATCCTGTTGGCTTTCGGCGGCTCTCACCTGTATTTCAGCGCCGACCTTCTCCACAGCCTTGCTGAGATGATCGAGCAATCCATTGCCTGCGCCAGCCTGTGCCAGCACCTGAACCTTGCTGACGATGTTACGCTGATAGGTGGGTATGTTTTCCGCAAGGTTGGCAACCTGTGTTGCAACGACGAAGCTGAACACGGCAATGGCGAAAAAGGCCGATGTCACGGCCATAATGACGGCCAGGATCTTGGGAACGGATCGCTTGCGTAGAAACGACACGATGGGTGCTAGCGTGAAAGACAGCAAAAGCGACAGGGCCAGCGGCACGAAAATTTCCTGGCCTATACGCAACAGAAAAGCGACGCCGATCAGGATCAGGACCGTGCGTGCCGACAACATGGTATTAGATGCCACATCCACGATTGGATAATTCGGCGTCACGGCTGCCGGTTCGATGTTTTTCGGAAGTCCCATTTCGTCCCCTCGCAATGTCCACCAGTGTCACTCGGCAGACCATGGGAACAAGGGGCATCAAATTTGCCTGAAGGCCTTGGGCGAAGGGTCGAACGGAGTGAGATATATGCGATGCAGGGAACGCGTTTCTTGATGTCCAGTTCCTTATATTCGTAACCACGCGAAAATAAGCTAATGTAGGTGAGGAAATGGTGGAGATGTTCCGTGACCAAAGCTTCCAACAATGACGTCATTTCGCATGTGAATCGCGCCGAAGCGACGGTAACGGTGGGCAGACATCTTCGGCTATCGGCCAATGCGGAGATTAGCAGCGCCGGTCTTGTCTCCGCCGCCCTGCTGGTTTCCAGTATCCTTCTTTCGACAGCAGTATTGGTCCATGTTGCAGCCAGCGCACGCCGTCGCCACTAAACGCGATCTTCACTCACGCTTTGCCGCCGTCTTGCTTGGACCTGCGGCACCGTTCCGAGCAGTATTTAACGTCCGCCCAGCTTGCGGCCCACTTGCGCCGCCACGTGAATTCCAGCCCGCAGCATGCGCAGATTTTCGTCGGCAGGTTTTCCTTCTTCACCATTTTCGGCATGGCTTCTTCCTATGCTCAAGTCCGCTTTCCCAGCATGTACCGTGACGTCATGACGATGAGCCCGATGATCACGGTTACCGCGATAAACAGAAACGCGGCGGCTGCGATTGCCGGGCTGATGTTTTCCCGAATGCTGGAAAACATCTGACGGGCGAGCGTGCGTTGGATGGGTCCGGCCACGAACAGTGTCAGGACCACCTCATCCAGCGAGGTGGCAAAGGCCAGAACCGCACCTGAGAGAACCCCCGGCATGGCCAGCGGCAAGGTCACGCGACGGAAGACCGTCATCGGGGCAGCACCCAGGCTTTGGGCGGCAAGTTCCACCCGTTTGTCGATGCCAGCAAGCGCACCGCTGACGCTCACCACCACGAAGGGAACGGCCACGACGGTGTGGGCGATGATGACGCCTGAATAGCTGTTGGTCAGCCCGAAGCGCGCAAGCAGTACCTGCATGCCGACACCCAGCACCACCGCTGGCACCACCATCGGCAACAGAAACAGCGTGCGCATCGTTCCGCGGAAGAACAGCAGCCGGTTGCGGAGACCGAGTGAGGCAGCCATGCCCAGCGCGGTTGCCAGCAATGTCGTCCCCGTGCCGATGATCAGGCTGTTGATGATCGCGCGGCGCCAGACATCGGCGGTGAACAACTCCTCGAACCACCGCAGCGACCATGACGGGATAGGATAGGTCAGGATCACACTTGAGGTGAAAGCCAGCGGCAAAATGGCGATGAGCGGCGCCACGAGGAAAAGAATGGCGAGCGAGGCGAAGGTCAGTCGTGTGAGTTTCATCGGCATGACCTAGTACCTCTCCGGTTCTTCGGCGGAAAGTCGCGCATAGACGCTGTAGAGCACCAGTGTCGCCACCAGTAGCACCATGCCCAACGCGCCGGCCATGCCCCAATTTGCCGAGCCGATAGCGTAAAACGCGATGATGGATGAGATCATCTGGTCACCCGGCCCGCCGATCAGCGCTGGTGTGATGTAGTAGCCAATGGCCGAGATGAAGACGAGCAGAGCCCCGGACGCCACCCCGCGCAGACTAAGCGGCAACAGAACGCGCAGGAAGGCGCGGATCGGATTGGCACCCAGCGACGCTGCCGCGGGCATCAGATTTTTCGGAATCGTAATCAGCACCGAATAGATCGGCAGCACCATGAAGGGAAGCAGCACATGGGTCATAGCGATGATGACGCCGGTTCGGTTGAAGATCAGCGCCAGCGGGCTGTCGATGATGCCAAGCATTTGCAGAGCGTCGTTGATCAGGCCCTTTTCCTGCAACAGAATGAACCATGCCGCCGTGCGCACCAAAAGCGATGTCCAGAGTGGCAGCAGGACGGCACCCAGCATCAGGTCCCGTTTCCAGCCCGTCAGGGATGCGGCAATGATCGCATAGGGAAAGCCGATGCAGGCGCAGGCGAGGGTCACCAGCGCGGCGATCCAGAACGTGCGCAGCAAAATGACGCCATTGACCGACTGATCGGCAGGCAGATGCTCGATCTCGCCCGCCGTATTGCGACCCAGATCGACGGCGGCCAGCAGATTGCGGTCCGTAAGTGGCGATAGAGCATCGGCAATCGCCAGCCAGAATTCAGGCCTTTCCCAGCGCTTGTCGATCGAGACGAGATCGGTCGGCTGGCGCGCCGCGTCTGCCAGTGCACCTGTTGTTTTCGACATCAAGGTGCGAAAGCCGGAGCGCGCGCTGTTGAGGCGCCGCACCATATCGCCCAATGCCTGGTCATCATTGACGGCCTTGAGATCCTCCATCAACGCAGTCTGCATGGTCGGGGTTGGTGGGGAAACGCGATCCCAGTTCGGCAGAACTTCGGCGCTTCTTGGCAAAAGCCGCAGCACGGCGGTGTCGGACACGGATTGGGACATCATGCTGAACAGCGGCCAGACGAAGAACCCGACGAGGAAGATGAGCAGAGGCGCCAGCAGAAGCAGCGACCGCCCGGTTCGCGAGGTGAGAATGTTCATGGCGCGATGACCCGGCAATCGCCTGCGGAAAAGGCGGCATAGACCTTTGCTCCTGGTTGAAATTCGGCAGACCGGCGGCCCAGCTTGGCGATCAACTGGTGCGAGGGGCTGTTGAGTTGAACGCGCAGGTGATCCCCCTGATAGACGGAATCAGACACTTCCGCCTCCAGGCAGTTGCGTGCATCACCTCGTGTTTCGGTCAGGTCAACCCGCTCGGGACGGATCGAGACATAGACGGTCTGGCCCGGTAAAACCGATGCGGATACCGCTGACACGATCTGCGCACCGGAGGCCACGCGCACGACAGCCTCGTTACCGTGCAGCGTCTCGACCACGCCTTCAACGAGATTGGTCTCGCCGATAAACTCCGCAACGAAGCGGGTTGCCGGTTCGTCGTAGACCTGCCTCGGTGTGCCGATTTGCTCTATCTTGCCCTTGTTGAAAACCGCGACGCGGTCCGACATTGTCAGCGCCTCGGACTGGTCATGCGTGACGAAAACGATGGTCAGTCCCAGCCGATGATGCAGGTCGCGAATGTCCAACTGCATCTGTTCGCGCAACTGCTTGTCGAGCGCGCCCAGTGGCTCATCCATCAAAACGACGCGGGGTTCGAAAACCAACGCACGAGACAGCGCCACACGCTGCTGCTGGCCACCGGACAGTTGGGATGGGCGGCGGTCTGCAAAGGCCGACAGTTGCACCATGTCCAGCGCGCGTGCGACGCGCTGCGCAATTTCGGCCTTGCCGACGCCGCGCATCTGCAAGGGAAAGGCAACGTTTTCACCAACCGACATATGAGGGAAAAGCGCGTAGCTCTGGAAGACGACACCCATGTCACGCTTATGGGTCGGCACATTGTTGATTGCCGTACCGTCCAGCAGAATATTGCCGGATGTCGCCTGTTCGAAGCCCGCCAGCATCATCAGAAGTGTTGTCTTACCGGAACCGGAAGGGCCTAAAAGACTGACGAATTCGCCTTTTTCGATGCTCAAATCGAGATTTTCGACCACACAAAGCGGGCCGTAGAATTTGGTAATATGGTCAAATCGAATAAATTCTGCCACGGAAGACTCCATCACTTGAGGCGTGGGACGCACGCCCGCAAACGCGGGGTCAAGCGTCCGGCCAAGAAGGAAGGGCGCAACAAGGCGCCCCTCCGCGAGGATGTTCTTACTTGGCGAGCCAGGCGTTGAAGCGCTGTGTCAGCGTCTCGGCATTGTCGATCCAGAAATCGACATCGAGCGCAATGGCGTCCGTCATATTGGCCGGATCGGTTGGCAGGTCCTTGGCAAATTTCTCAGGCACCTTGGCGGCAGCAGCCTTGTTGGGCAGTCCGTAAGCCACGAATTCCGGCAGCTTTGCCTGATTGTCCGGCAGGCTGGCAAAAGCGATGAAATCCTGTGCCGCATCCTTGTTGGCGGCATCCTTCAGTACGACCCAGCTGTCGACGGCATAAATGCTGCCGGGGAAGACCACCTTGAAATTCTTGCCCTCGGTGCGGTTGATGCCGGTGATACGGCCATTATAGGCCGATGCCATGGTGACTTCACCGGAGGCGAGGAATTGCAGCGGTTGCGCACCGGATTCCCACCAGATGATGTTGGGCTTCAACTCATCCAGTTTCTTGAAGGCGCGGGTAATGCCCTCTTCGGTGGCCAGCACGTCATAAAGTTCGTCCTTCGAGACGCCATCTGCGAGCAGCGCGAATTCTAGGGTATATTTCGGTCCCTTGCGCAGCGAGCGCTTGCCCGGGAATTTCTGTACATCCCAGAAATCAGCCCAGGAGGTTGGACCGGCTTTCAGCTTGTCGCCGTCATAGGCAATTGCCGTGGACCAGACGATGGCGCCCACACCGCAGTCATTGACGGCGGAATCGAGAAACTTGTCCTTGCCGCCCATCTTGTCCCAGTCGATCTTTTCATAAAGACCATCGGCACAACCAAGCGCCAGTTCCTCGGCTTCAACCTGCACTGCATCCCAGTTGGGTGCACCGGCCTTGACCTTGGATTGAATGACGCCAATGCCGCCATCCCATGCTTCATCGAGAACCGGCTTGCCGGTTTTCTCGGCAAATGGCTTGAAGTAAATGTTGCGCTGCGCATCCTGATAATTGCCGCCCCATGAGACGACAGTCAGGTCTCGCGCAAGGGCAGGCGCGACGATGCTTGCCGAAAGGACGATAGCGGCGGCGGTTGTGATGCTGGATTTCAAAATGTTTTTCATTGCATTCCCCTTTTTCGTGACTTTGAAACCGGTTGACCGGCCTCGTTGACGATTGCTTTGCAACTATCGTGCCACCCCCGCCTTTGGCGTATCGGTGGCCTGCAATCTCTGCGGCGGTGCGCACCCATTTTCCTCTTGGGTGCGTAAGGCCGGCGGATGCATTTTCAGTGTGATCGGACAGGGTATTTCCTTGCGACCGCGTTCAGACGTGCTGCCCTCCATTGATGTGGATTTCGGCACCGTTGATGTAGGACGATGATTCCGTGCACAGGAAATAGATGGTTTCCGCCACTTCGCGCGGATCGCCAAGCCTTTGCATCGGCACCTCGGCGGCAACCAGTTCATCCGTGCCCGGAGAGAGGATGGAGGTTTCGATTTCACCCGGCGCAATGGCGTTGGCTCTGACGCCGCGACGACCGAATTCGTGCGCCATTTCTCGCGTCAGGGAGCCGAGCGCTGCTTTGGATGCGGCATAGGCGACGCCTGCGAAAGGGTGCACCCGCGTTCCGGCAATCGATGTCACATTGACGATGGAGCCGCGCGCCGCTTCGAGTTCCGGCATCAGCGCTCGCGCGATCAGTGCCGTGGAAATGACGTTGACGTTGAGCACCTGCGTCCAGATGTCGGCATCCGTTCCCATTACACCCAGCCGGCTTTTCTCCGGGCCCTTGGGCGAAATGCCAGCATTGTTGACGAGGGCATGCAGCCGCCCGTGTGGCAGGCGCTCGCGCACCGTCGCAGCAAGGCGTTCGACTTGTGACAGGTCGGAAAGGTCTGCCTGAATGTGGCTTTCGCGGGCAGAGGGCCACGCGCATTCCTCGGAGAACGGCTGGCGGGAAACGGTGAGGATGCGCCATCCCTTCGACTGGAACAGTTTGACCGTTGCATGGCCAATGCCGCGGCTCGCGCCGGTCAGCAACATGTAGCGACGTTCTTCGGTCATTCAGTCACTCTCCGTAGATGTTTGATACATCGTAATTACTGATTTGCGAATTGCAAGCCTTCTGTTGTGAAAGACCTCATGCCTGCCGCAACTGTTCGATCGTGCCATTCTCAATGCGTTCCAGAATGGGCTTTCCGCCCAATAAAATGTCATCGACGATGGCCATGGATGCTGCCGGGGAATCATGGCGTTTCAGTGCTTCGATGACGGGATAGTGGTGGTCGATCATGCTTCGTCCGCCCAAAAGATAGGCATCGGAAATATGCGGACCCATCTGCAACCAAAGCCGCCTTAAAATGCCATTGAGCACGGGAAGACCGGCAATTTGAGGCAGCATGAAGTGGAAAGCCTGATTGAGCTGCGTTCCTTTCAAACGGTCTCCTTCCGTCAAAGCAGCCTCGTTTTCCTGCAAAATCTGCTCCAAAGCCAGAATGTCGGCACTGGTTGCAACCTGCGCTGCGGTTTCCGCCGCCAGTCCTTCCAGGCGAATGCGAATGGCGCGAATTTCGCGGTACCGGCTCTCGCTCATCTCTGGAATGCGGATGTCGCGGGGCGAGCGGAAGATCAGCGCCTCGTCATTGGTCAGTCGCAGGATAGCGTCGCGAATGGGTGTTACGCTGGTGCCGAACTGCTCGGCCAGATCGCGGATTTTGAGGCGGTCGCCCGGCTGGAACTGACCCCGGATCAGCGCGTCGCAGAGCTTGCCGTAGACGGCGCTGTTCAGGTTCTCATATTCCAGCGAGGCAAATTCAGGCATTGCAACATCCACAAAATCATCAATAAGATACTTGATGCATCTTTTTTAGTGTGTTTCAAGTGTCGTATGACGTAACGCGCATCGTATGCACAGTTGGGATGGAGATGAAGTGCCAAATTCGTTCCACCATAATCCGACCGACCCGGTGACATCCTGCGCCATGGAGCAAGCATGACAGAGCCAGCAACCGCGACGAAGGAAGCGCCTGCCGGGAAAGCGGATGCCATGTCTGCGACATGGAGCGTCACGTCGCTTGCCGAGGCGCAGGCTCTCGTTCTGAATATCTACGGTCTCGACGGCGTTGCGAAACCTCTTTCCAGCGAGCGGGACGAAACCTTCCTATTCACCGCGCATGGCGGTGCCGAGTTCGTTCTAAAGATCGCAAATCCTGCCGAAGACCTGGCAGCACTGGCTTTTCAGGATGGTGCACTGCTGCATCTTCAGGCGAAGGCGCCAGCCGTCCCGGTGCCGCGACTGGTATTTACCTGTGACGGGCGGGCGAGCCATACGCTCGATACGGCAGAAGGGCCGCGTATAATCCGCCTACTCACTTTCCTTCGCGGCGAGTTGCAGTATCGGACACCGGGCACCGAAGTACAAAGCCACAATGTCGGCAAGGTGCTAGCTGAACTCGGCTTGGGCCTTCAGGATTATGCTGGACGCCCGCCTGCCGGAAAACTGATGTGGGACATATCCCACACGCTCGATCTGGCTAACATCATTGATTACGTCGAGCCGCAGCGGCGGGCGCAGGTGGAAAACGTAATGCGAGCGTTTGAGGACGCAAAGCCTGCTATCGACCGGTTGACGCGTCGGCAGATCATCCACAACGATTTCAATCCGCATAATATTCTGCTTGATCCCGCGCAGCCCGAACAGGTGGCTGGCATCATCGATTTCGGGGACATGGTGCATGCGCCGCTCGTCAACGATCTATCTGTCGCGCTCGCCTACCATCTGCCGACCGACAACTGGGAGGCACGCACCAAGGCTTTTCTCGAAGGGTTCCAGTCCGTTCGTCGGCTTGAGGTTGTGGAGCTGGAACTGGTGCCGGTTCTCAGCAAGGCGCGGCTGGCCATGTCGATCATCGTTGCCGAGTGGCGCTCGGCCCATTTCCCGCAGAACCGGGATTACATCATGCGCAATCACGCTGCCGCCTGGCAGGGGCTGCTCAACGTCGAGAATTTCACACCCGCCGGGCTAAAGACGCTCGTGCCCAACCTTTTCGAGGCCTGATCATGTCGATGGTAAATGCATTTTCAAGCGCTGATTTCGAGCGCCTTGGCGAGGCAGAGCGAGCATTGATTGCCCGCCGTGAAAAGGTCCTCGGTCCGGCCTACCGGCTGTTTTACGAGAGGCCGCTGCATCTCGTGCGCGGTGAGGGCGTGTTTCTGTACGATAGCGCCGGGGAGAAATATCTCGATGCCTACAACAATGTGGCCTCTCTCGGCCATTGCCACCCGCGCGTCGTGGAGGCGATCACCAGCCAGACCGCCGTTCTCAATACCCATACACGCTACCTGCATGAAGGCATTGTCGAGTACGCCGAAGCGCTGACGGCGACGTTTCCTGATGCGCTGAGCCAGGCTATGTTCACCTGCACCGGCAGTGAGGCAAACGATCTGGCACTGCGTATCGCCCGCTTTGCTACCGGCGGCACGGGTATCATCGCCACAGAGCTTGCCTATCACGGGCTGACCAGCGCCGTTGCTGATTTCTCACCATCACTGGGTGAATCGGTGACGCTGGGCGCCCATGTCCGCACCGTTCCGGCCCCGGATAGTTACCGCAATTCACCTGATGACATGATGGAAAAATTCGGGCGCGATGTTCGTGCCGCCATCGCCGATCTGAAGCGTCACGGCATCAAGCCAGCAATGCTCATTACTGACACGATTTTTTCGAGCGACGGTATCTTTGCCGAGCCAAAGGGCCTTCTGAAATCCGCCGTGGATGCCATCCATGAGGAGGGTGGTCTCTTCATCGCCGACGAGGTGCAGGCCGGGTTTGGACGCACCGGAGAAACCATGTGGGGCTTCCAGCGGCATGGTATTTCCCCAGACATTGTGACGATGGGCAAGCCCATGGGCAATGGTTACCCCATGGCAGGTCTCGTCATGCGCCCGGAAGTCATCGCCGAGTTCGGGCCCCGCGCGCGCTATTTCAACACGTTCGGTGGCAACCCGATCGCTGCTGCGGCTGGCAAGGCCGTGCTGGATGCGATCCGTATTGAAGGTCTGCAGCAAAATGCGCTTGAGGTCGGCCAGTATCTGATGGACGGCCTGAAAAGCCTGCCCCATCAGGCCATCGGCGATGTCAGGGGCTCTGGCCTGTTCATAGCGGTAGAGATCGTGTCCGATCGGGGGGCCAAAACGCCTGATGCTGCCTTGACGACCCGCATCGTCAACGGCTTGCGTGACCGCCGCATTCTCATCAGCGCGTCCGGTCCAAACGCCAACATCCTGAAGATCCGCCCACCACTCGTTTTCTCGCGAGAAAACGCGGACATGCTGGTCAGCGCGCTGGATGATGTGCTGAAAAACGCCTGATTGCTCTTTTTCAAAATGAAAAGGGCGGGAGTCTCGCGACTGCCGCCTTTCGTATGTTTCTTTTATGCCCGTGCTTCGGCAACGGCATCAAGCGCGCGTTTCAACGCATCGAACATGTCGTCGATCTGCTCGGCAGTGATGATCAGCGGCGGGCAGAAGCAAAGGGCTTCGCCGACTGCGCGGGCGATCACGCCTTCCTTCTCCAATGCCGCCGCAACCATCAAGGCGGCATCGCCCGGCTTTGCATCAGCGAAGGGCTTGATTTCCAACGCACCCAACAGACCGACACCGCGCGATGAATGAGCAACCGGGTGTTGCGCCAGTTCGGCAAGTCGCGACAGAAACTGTTCTTCCAGTCGGGCCGCGTTGCCCACCAGATCACGCTCTTCGATAATTTTCAGATTTTCGAGGCCAACCGCCGTGGCAACGGGATGTCCCGATGCCGTGAAGCCATGACCGAACGAGCCGATCCGGTCGGATTCGTCGGCAATCGGCTGATAGAAACGGTCATTCATGACAATGGCCGAAAGCGGCATATAGGACGATGAAATCTGCTTGGAGAGGATCAGCACATCCGGTTCGATACCATAGGTCTGGCAGGCAAACATGTTGCCGGTCCGCCCGAAACCGCAGATGACTTCGTCCACGACCAGAAGAATATCGTATTTCTTCAAAATGGCTTGAACGCCCGCCCAGTAGCCATCCGGCGGCACCAGCACGCCTCCGGCGCCCATGACAGGCTCGCCCCAGAATGCAGCGATTGTTTCAGGGCCTTCTTTCAGGATCATATCTTCGAGGTCTTTGAGCATGCGCGTCGTGAAGTCGCCTTCACTTTCGCCATCCTGACCGAAATGCACATAGGACGGGCAGGATGTGTGCACCATGCGATCCAGCGGCAGGTCGAAGCTTTCATGGTTACGCGGTAGGCCGGTAATGGAGCCTGCGGCAATCGTGACGCCATGATAGCCCTTGATACGGCCGATAATCTTCTTCTTGTCCTTCTGGCCGAGCGCATTGGCCCGGTACCACACCATCTTGCAGGCAAGGTCGTTGGCCTCGGAACCGGATGAGGTGAAGTGAACCTTCGACATCGGCACTGGCGCGAGTTCGATCAGCTTTTCGGCAAGCTCGATGGAAGGGCCATGGGTTTTGTAGGCGAAGGTATGGTAATAGGGCAGCTTCGCCATCTGGTCACGCGCTACCTCGACCAACCGCATCTCGCCAAAGCCGACAGCGACCGACCAGAGGCCAGCAAGGCCTTCGATGTAGCGATTGCCGTTGTTGTCGAAAACATAGATGCCTTCGCCCGATTCGATGACGAGCCCGCCGGTCTTCTCGTATTTTCTGAGATTGACGTTGGGGTGCATTTGATAGGCGATGTCACGGCCTTCTATGGAATTCGGTTTGATGGTCATGATGGTTCCTTCGTTCCCTTATCATTGCGCAGCGTGGGTCTGTGGTGACGCCTGCTGCGTTGCGGGCATTTAAGCATGCGGTGCAATAGAATGGCCAGCCTCGATTGGGAACTTCCGGCTGAGAAAACGTGATTTGTCGAGGCCGAAACGCCAGGGCTGCTCCGTGGCTTTCGATATGCCGATCCGTGGGCCGGTCACGACGCTGACGGGTGCCTTGCGAGCGCTGACAAAAGAGGGCTCGCGGTTCAGCGGCAGGCCATCCATCTCTCGCGTGATGCCCAACGCTTGCGCCAGTTTCCCCGGTCCCGAACAGAGATTGGTCACCTCCGTACCATTGCGGCGCAACGCCATCATGTCGAGACCATTCCTCGGTTCCAGCGCGCGGATCAACACGGCAGAGCCGGGCTCGCACACGATATTGGCGCACCAGTGCAGGCCATAGGAACGGTAAACGTAGAGATGGCCCGGTGGCCCGAACATGGTGCGGTTGCGCGGCGTCATGCCGTTAAAACTGTGGGATGCCGGATCGTCAGGACGGTAGGCTTCCGTCTCGACGATGATGCCGCTGGTCTGATGAATGTGCAGTGTGCAGCCGATCAGATCCTCGGCAACGATGACGGCGTCTCTCTTGTAGAAGGTCTCGGGTAAGATGGTCATGAGGTCCGGTTTGGCTGGAACAAGGCGGGACGTCTTCTGTTGTTTCCAAGAGATCGATTGAAAGACAATGACCTGAGGAGACGAGTATGACAATTGCAAAGGTGGCTTTGGTAACGGGTGCGGGCTCGGGAATAGGCCGCGCCACGGCACTCACTCTTGCAAGCGAAGGTTACTCCATTGGTCTGCTGGGCCGCACCAGGCAAGAGCTTGACACCGTTGCTGCGGAGGTTCGCGCTGATAACGCCGAAGCACTCGTGCTTATCGCTGATATCGCCCATGAGGAGCAGATGGCAGATGCGATGTCGGAGTTGGTGCAACGTTTCGGTCGTCTCGATGTCGTCGTTGCCAATGCGGGCATCAACGGGGTCTGGGCGCCCATCGAGGACCTGAAACCCGCCGAATGGGATCAAACCATCAACATCAATCTGCGCGGTACCTATCTGACCATCAACAACGCCGTTCCCCACATGAAAGCCACGGGTGGATCCATCGTCATGGTGTCCTCCATCAACGGCACGCGAACCTTTACGTCACCCGGCGCCACCGCCTATTCCGTCACGAAAGCCGGACAACTCGCCATGGCGCAGCAGCTTGCGCTCGAACTTGCCCGCTATGGCATTCGCGTCAACGCCGTCTGCCCCGGTGCAATCGAAACCGACATCGATGACAATACTCAGATTCGCGACAAGCACGAAACGGCCATTCCGGTGGAGTGGCCGGAAGGCGCTATCCCGATTTCGGACGGCAAAGCGGGCAGCAGCCAGGACGTGGCGGATGTCATAGCATTTCTGGCAGGCAGCAAGTCCCGACACATCACGGGCACGCCGGTCTGGATCGATGGTGGGCAGGGGCTGCTGGTTTAACATCCGGCTCACCGTCTTGTGTTCGTATGATTAACGAAGCTGTAACGCAAATTCACGACAGTTTGTCCCATAGCTGGTTGCCGTCATGCGGCCAACTTCTCTATGTACGGTTTCGCTGATCGAGGCGGGCAAGGCGTTTTTATGACTGATACCATTCTTTCGAGGTTCATCCCTGCGAAGCTGCGGAGCATTTCCGGCGCGGTCGCACGCGTGGCTTGCGTCGCTGCACTTTGCGGTGCGTTGGCGGCCTGTACATCTCTCGGTCTCGACAGCGCTGACCGTGCGCCACCGAAGCTTTCCTCGAAAGTCGCCGCCTCCATGGCTGCGAAGGGCATGAAGCCGGAAAGCCCGGTGCTCGTGCGCATATTCAAGCAGGAGAGTGAACTCGAAGTCTGGAAGGTGAACAAAACAGGCAACTATGCGCTGTTCAAGTCCTACCCCATGTGCCGCTGGTCCGGTAAACTCGGTCCCAAGACCAAGAGCGGCGACCGGCAGGCACCGGAAGGTTTCTACCATGTCTCTTCAGGCATGCTGAACCCCAACTCGCAATATTACGTGTCGTTCAATCTGGGCTATCCCAACCGTCTGGAATCGGCGCTCGGCTACACCGGCGAAGCGCTGATGGTGCATGGTGCGTGCTCATCGTCGGGCTGCTACGCCATGACGGACCAGCAGGTTGGCGAAATCTACGCCATTGTCGACCGTGCCCTCAAGGGCGGGCAGAACCAGTTCCAGGTGCAGGCCTATCCGTTCCGCATGACGGCGCGCAACCTTGCTGCCTATAAGAACGACCCTAACTTCCCCTTCTGGAAGACATTGAAAGAAGGCTACGATTCTTTCGAACTGACCAGACAGCAACCGAAAGTCTCGGTCTGCGGTCGCCGCTATGTTTTCAACAGCGAATTTGCAGGCGGTGAGCCGACCGATCCGCTGGCAAGTTGCCCTCCGGTCATCAATCAGCCGCAGCCCGCAATTGCTGCAAAGCTGAGCGCCGAACAGCAGAAACTGGCTTCGGCCTTGAATGAGAGCTCCTCCAGCGCTGTCACCGCCTATGTCGATGGCGGCATGCATCCAAGTTTCCGCGCATTGTTGAAGAACAACGGCGCAAAAAGCATGGCGGAGAAAGTCTCAGGCACGAAATACCCGATCAGCCGCCCGGAAGCGGCGCTCGCAGACCCGTTTTCGGGTGCGAGATGAACCTTGTAAGGATAAATCTTGATAACCAGTGACACCACCCGCAGGTCTTTCCTTTTCGGTACGGGAGGTCTGGCGTTGACCGCGCTTGCAGGCTGCACCACGACACCGCGCGAGGTGGCGCAAAATAGCCGGCCGATGGCCGATCCCTTTTATGCCGAGATTTACGGTGAGAAACCGGATGAGCAGTTCCCGCTGCCAGCCATCCCCTATGAGAAAATTCCGCCGCGCTTTTACCGACAGATGGTCGAAAACCCGACTGGCGAGCGCCCCGGCACTATTGTCGTCGATACCGCCAATCACTTTCTCTACCTGACCTATGAAAATAATCAGGCCATGCGCTATGGCGTGGGCCTGGGTCGTGCGGGTTTCGAGTGGGCTGGCCGGGGCGTCATTCAGTACAAGCGTCAGTGGCCGCGCTGGACGCCGCCCGATGAGATGATCGGTCGCCAGCCGGAACTCGCGCCCTACAGCGCAGCCAATGGCGGCATGGCGCCAGGCCTCAACAATCCTCTGGGCGCACGGGCGCTTTACATATTCAAGGACGGGCAGGACACGATCTACCGTCTGCATGGCTCACCGGAATGGTGGACCATCGGCAAATCGGTGTCTTCAGGCTGCGTTCGCCTGATGAACCAGGACGTAATCGATCTCTACAATCGCGTGCCGGACAGAACGCCCATCGTCGTCATGTCAGGCGCCCCGGTCTCGCAATCGATTGCGATGGCGCCGGGCCTCGAACCTATGTGAGCGGGATTGTCGTTTAGTGGGAAGGAATGCCTGCTTCCCACTGGATGCAAATCGTAGCACCCTGCGAGGATGGTGTTGCCGACTGGCTGACGGTGGCCCGCAAGCTCTGCGCCATGGCGCCGATCAGGCGTGTGCCGAGGCCGGTTCCCTTGGGTGGGGTCGCGCCATCGATGCCGACGCCGTCATCTTCCACGAATAGACTCACGGTGCCGTCTTGCGTTTTCAGACGAATGCGAATTTCGCCTTCGCCGCCGGGATAGGCGTATTTCAGGGCATTGGTGGTCAGTTCAGTGACGATCACGCCCAGCGCAACGGCCTGATCGGGCGTTGCCTTCACCGTATCCATGTCTGTCTCGATACGGATTTTCTCGTTGTCGCGAGCAGATCGCGCGAGGTCCTGGGTGATCGATGAGAGATAGGAGGCGAGCTCGACTTCCCCCACATTATCCGCTGTGTAAAGGCTACGGTGAACGCCAGCGATGGCCGAGATGCGGCTTTGGGTTTCCAGAAGCGCCGTGCGGGCTTCTTCCGTTGCCACCGCGTTCAACTGCATACGGATCATGGCGGAAACGAGTGACAGGCTGTTGGCGATGCGGTGGTTCATCTCCTTCGCCATCAATTCGGCGCGCTCCTTGGCCTGCACCAGCTGGCGTTCCGCTTCTTCCTTTTCGCGGCGCAGCTGGAAGTTTTCCCGCGCCTGCTGGATGGAATTCAACAGAAGCGGAAAGAAGTCATCCGCAACATTCTTGATGACATAGTCGGCGGCACCCGCCTTCAGTGCATCGATCGCGACCTGCGCTTCGCTCGCTCCGGTGACGTAGAGAACGGGAATATCGCGGGCAGCGTCGCCAATGCCTGCCAGAAATTGCAGGCCGGTGCCGTTCTGGAAATAATGGTCTAGAACCACGGCATCGAAGGTATCGGCCCGGAATTCCTCCAGCCCCGCGCTAACCGAGGCGGCATGAACGACGGTTATGTCGTGGCGACCGAGAACGCGCTGCGCGAGCTTCGCGAGCGTTGGGTCGTCATCGACATAAAGGATTCGCAACGTCATTAAGCTTTCACGGAACCTGAATTACGGAGAAGAAGAGGCCGAGATTTCTGATTGCTGTGGCAAAGCCCTCATAATCCACCGGCTTGGTGATATAGACATTGGCGCCAAGATCATAGCACTTCTGAATTTCGGTCTCGTCATCCGTCGTCGTCAGAACCACAACCGGGAGACGTTTGGTGTATTCGTTGCTCTTGATCTGCTCCAAAATCTTGATCCCGGACATATCCGGCAAATTCAGGTCCAGCAAGATCAGCAGGTAGCGATCCTTGCTGACCAGTCCGTCCCGCTCTGGTCCCAGAATGAAATCAAGAGCCTTGTGACCGAGCGTGAACGGCACGATCTCGTTGTTGACGCCTGCGCGTCGCACGTTCTTTTCGATGAGGCGCGCGTGGCCTTCATCGTCTTCGACCATGACGATCGTAACTTCCTGGCCAGTGGCTTTCATATGTCGCTTCCTCGCGTGATTTTTCGAAGGTCTGTCGGCAGCGTCAGGTGGAACGTGCTGCCTTTTCCAAGTTCGGAGACGACCGTAATGTCTCCACCTAAATTTCTGATGAGCGAACGCACATGGGCAAGGCCGATGCCTTCTCCCTGCTGGTCCTGTTCCCCCGCGCGGCGGAACAGCTCAAAGATGCGCTCGTAATCGTCCTCGGCAATGCCGCGACCATTGTCGCTGACATCGACCCGCACGACACCGCGTCCCTGCGGCAGAATGCGGGCGGTTATGTTCAACGGACGACCCGGCATCTGATACTTTACCGCATTGTCGAACAGGTTTCCGAGAATCTGGTCCAGCGAAATCCTATCGCTGATAACTGTGAAGCTCTGGACATCCACGTCGATGCTGCCGTCTACCGCCGTCACCTGATGTTGCACGCTGGCTGCTGCCGACGTCAGCAGCTCCTTGAGATCGACTTTTTCCGCCTGCAATTTTCTGCGGCCATCGCGGGAAATTTTTAGGATGGCGTTGATCAACTGGTCCATCTTGCGTGTCGAAGACCGGATGAAGCCCATGGCTTCCGGCAAATCCTCTTTCACGGCCAGCTTGGCATCCTGAATGTCCCGTTCAGACAGCGGGCTGCCATCGGCAAGCACAAAGGCCTGCACCGGTTTCAGCGAGGCGTCGAACTCCGACAGAAAACCCATGATGTTGACCAGCGGCGCGCGCAGGTCATGGGTGACGATGTAGGCGAAACGCTGGATTTCCTGATTGGCGCGAATGAGGTCACGTGTTCTTTCGTCCACGCGTTCTTCCAGCCCACGGTTCAACTCATCCACTTCTTCACGCGCCCGCATGAGTTCGCGGATGTATTTGAAGATAAGCGCCAGCGTGCCGCCGAGAATGGCCAGGATGGCGACCGCGCCGACAATCGTCACCCATTGCAGGTTCTGGGCCGCCGATAGTTGTTCGGCAACGATGATGCGCAGGCGGTCATCCGTCATTTGCTGGAAGTGATCGAGCGTCTCGCGAATGCTGCGCATATAAGCAAGACCGGTATCGCTGCGCACCAGTTCGATTGCCTCTGGCGTCCGGTTGGCTTTCACCAGATCGATACCGCGACCGATCTCGGTCAGTTTGGCGTCGAGATTGGCCTGCAACGCATCAAGATCGCCGACATATTGTGGCCGGTCGCCGATGCGTTCTGCCAGAAGCTCCCGCTTCTTCGCAAATGTCGCAAGAGCGTCCTGATAGGGCGCGAGGTAGCGTTCGTCTCCCGTCAGAAGAAAGCCACGCTGCCCCGTCTCAGCATCCTGAACCGTCGTCAGCACATCGAGAATGGAGGCGCGCAAACGGCGCAGTTCTGCGGTTTCCTGCGAGTATTTGTTGTTGGCCTGTACCAGCCAGAGCGATGTCGCGACCATTCCGACAAGCAGCGCAACACCCAGCCCCAACATGACGAGTGTCCGGCGAATGAACGCAGATAATTTTGCCAACGCATGCCCCGTATTTTTAGATATTCCGTAAGTAATCCAGCGTTGCAGCTATATGCAAGACGTTGCTGCGAGATTGGTTAAGTTGTTCACTTTTATCGAACAAAAGCAGACGATTCCGTTTAACCACTGACAGGCACAAAAAAGCCCACCTGCTTTCACAGGCGGGCGTATCTTTTTGAAGGTCGAATCGGCTTAGAGGCTGCGACCGATATCGAGGAACTTTTGGCGGCGCTCGGAGCGCAGCTGTGTACCGGCCTGCGGAACGAGTTCACGCAACGCAGCGTCGATTGTCTTGCCGGTGGCTTCGATGACTTTGGCCGGATCACGATGTGCGCCGCCCATTGGCTCGGGAATGATGCCGTCGATCACGCCCAGCGATTTCAGATCGTCTGATGTGATCCGCATGTTGGTGGCGGCTTCCTTGGCGCGTGTCGAATCGCGCCAGAGAATGGAGGCCGCACCTTCCGGTGAGATAACCGAATAGATGGAGTGTTCCAGCATGTAGACGCGGTTGCCGGTCGCAATTGCAATCGCGCCGCCCGAACCGCCTTCGCCGATGACGACTGAAACGATCGGAACCTTGGCGTTCAGGCACATTTCGGTCGACCGCGCGATGGCTTCGGCCTGTCCGCGCTCCTCGGCGCCAACGCCTGGATATGCACCGGCGGTGTCGATCAGTGTCACGACGGGCAGGTTGAAACGGTCGGCGAGTTCCAGCACGCGGATTGCCTTGCGGTAGCCTTCGGGTCTAGCGCTACCAAAATTGTGCTTCAGGCGTGACTTAGTGTCGCTGCCTTTTTCTTGGCCGATGATGGCGACGGGCTGTCCGTTGAAGCGTGCGAGACCTGCCTGAATGGCGGCATCTTCGGCGAACTTGCGGTCACCAGCCAGCGGTGTGAAATCCGTGAAGAGGGCCTTGGCATAGTCAACAAAATGCGGGCGCTGCGGATGACGCGCGACCTGCGTTTTCTGCCAGGCGTTCAGCTTGGAGTAGATGTCCTGCATCGCATCCTGAACGCGCGATTCAAGGCGTGAAATCTCCTCCGAGGTATCTATGCTCTCGTCTTCGGCCGCGAGTTTCTTCAACTCGAGAATCTTGCCTTCCAGGTCCGAGATAGG
This sequence comes from Hyphomicrobiales bacterium, assembly GCA_900468015.1. Taxonomy (GTDB): domain Bacteria; phylum Pseudomonadota; class Alphaproteobacteria; order Rhizobiales; family Rhizobiaceae; genus Agrobacterium. The sequence goes on along the minus strand of UBRU01000004.1, from coordinate 609,656 downwards.
TTTTTCGAAGTCGAGGTAGTTGTGCATGAGATCCTGTTCCGATCGTTTTGCGCAAGGTTTGACCGGTTGGTTCCGGCGGTTCCGGTCGCTCTAATCAAGGTTTTTGGACTGTTTGGCAAGAGGGTGGTGCGTTTGTACCAGTTCCTGAAGCCGTTCTTCCAGCACATGTGTATATATTTGTGTCGTGGAAATGTCCGAGTGGCCAAGCAGTTCCTGCACGGCGCGCAGGTCGGCCCCGTTTTGCAGGAGGTGGCTGGCAAAGGCATGCCTCATGACGTGGGGAGAAATGCTCGATGGTGAAAGCCCGGCCCTGATGGCGATATCTTTGAGATCGCGAGCAAAGACCTGGCGCGGCAAATGCCCCTCCTTACCGTTGGACGGAAACAGCCACGCGCTTTCAGGCGCGTCTTTCTTGCGCGGCACCAGTACCTTTTTTGCCTTGTCATAGGCGTCCATCGCCTGCATGGCCGTGCGCGATAGCAGCACCATCCGGTCCTTGTTGCCCTTGCCCCGGATCATCAGGAAACGTCCCTCGTGCCGCAGAACCGTTGCCGGTAGCGAGACCAGTTCGCTCACGCGCATGCCGGTGGCGTAGAGAAGCTCCAGGAGAAGATGCATCCGTATGCGAGCCATCTGGCCGGGACCTTCCGTCTCCGCTTCTTTCGATGCCTGTGCCAGAAGCGCGGTCACGTCGGCAACGCTCATGGTTTTGGGCAGGGATCGTCCTTTTCGCGGTGCATCCAGAATGCCCGTGGGGTCGTCGCCGCGCAGTCCTTCGGAATAGAGAAATTTGTAGAACTGCCGCATGGAAGACAGCCGTCTTGCCTGGGATGTGGCGGCGAAACCTTGCGCGGAAAGATGTTCCAGATAGGCGGAAAGGTCTGTGGTCGCAGCATCGCTGATCGGTACCTTGCGCTCTTTCAGGAAGTCCGTGAGGTCGGTCAGGTCGTGCTCATAGGACGTCAGCGTGTTGACGGCGGCGCCCCGTTCGGCGCTCATCATTTCCAGAAAGCTTTCCAGCCTCGCGGCGTCCTGACCGGCCATCGGCATCGCCCTTCCATTCATCAGGGCGTAGACGGGTTCAGCCGCTCGGAAGGTATCCTCACCGTGATCTCGCGTTCCCTCGGCTCGACCAACATGACCAGCGACATCATGCTGCCATAAATGATGCCTGCGATGGCGGCCAGCACGAAGATGAAGCGAAAAAGGGTGGGCATGGACACTCCGGTGCAGTCGGCTATCTCGTATCAGAGGCGTTGCGGGCTTATACAAGGCCATATCCCCGCAGTTGCGGTTGCCTCTTCTCGGTGATTCTCTTTCTATAGAGCGTGATTTGGCTTGACGCTTGGTAAACATTTGCAGATACCGATGCCAAACGGACCATCATTCATGATCGAGAACAACACAAGTTTTTACCCAGCCATGGGTGAGAAATCGATAGGGGAAAGAGCGCGGGCCAAGCTCGGCAGAAGAAACCTCGTTTTTGTGGGATTGATGGGTGCGGGTAAATCCGCCATCGGCAGGCTCGTCGCACAACAGCTGAAAATTCCCTTCGTCGATACTGATGCCGAGATCGAGCGCGTGTCCCGCATGTCGATTTCCGAACTGTTCGCGTCCTATGGTGAGGACGAGTTTCGTGCGCTTGAAAAACGCGTCATCAAGAGGTTGCTGCGCGGCGGCCCCAAGATCGTTTCGACAGGCGGCGGCGCATTCGTCAATGACACCACCCGCAAACACATCAAGCGTGGCGGTCTGTCCGTGTGGTTGAAAGCCGATCTGGAAGTGCTGTGGGAGCGCGTCAATAAACGCGACAACCGCCCTCTGCTCAAGACAGAGAACCCAAAAGCGACCTTACAGGCGCTGATGGATCGCCGTTACCCCATATATGAAGAAGCCGACATAACGATCGAGTCACGTAATGTCCGCACGGATGTCATCGTGAACGAAGTGTTGGAAGCGATCGTCGGTGCAGAGCAGAAGGCCTGATGTAATGACGTCTCAAGACATGCTGACCGATGAACGCCTTGTCCATGTGCCGCTCGGTGACCGCGCCTATGATATTCTGATCGGTCCCGGTCTCGTGGGGCGCGCCGGGGGAGAAATTTCCTCGCGACTTAAGGGTAAGCGCGCAGCCATCATCACCGACGAGCATGTCGCGCCGCTGTATCTGGAAGCGCTGGTGGATGGTTTGCAGACGGATGGCATTGAAGCCGTCTCGTTGACATTGCCAGCAGGCGAAAAGACCAAGAGCTTCGAGCATCTGATGACCGTCTGCGACACGGTTCTGGCGGCACGTGTGGAGCGGAACGATGCCGTGATTGCACTGGGTGGTGGCGTCATCGGCGATCTCGCAGGCTTTGCAGCTGGTGTCGTGCGGCGCGGTGTGCGTTTTGTGCAAATCCCGACGTCGCTGCTGGCGCAGGTGGACTCTTCCGTCGGTGGCAAGACCGGCATCAATTCACGTCACGGCAAGAACCTCATCGGCGTCTTCCATCAGCCAGATCTCGTTTTGGCCGATACTGCTGTTCTCGATACGCTGAGCCCGCGTGAGTTCCGCGCCGGCTATGCGGAGGTCGTGAAATACGGCCTGATCGACAAGCCGGAGTTCTTCGAATGGCTCGAGAAGAACTGGGCCGACGTTTTGCGTGGAGGCCCCGCTCGTATTCAGGCGATTGCCGTCAGTTGTCAGGCCAAGGCGGATGTCGTCGTGGCGGATGAGAAGGAGCATGGCATTCGCGCGCTGCTCAATCTCGGCCACACCTTCGGCCACGCACTCGAAAGCGCGACGGAATATGACAGCGCCCGACTGGTCCATGGCGAAGGCGTTGCCATCGGCATGGTGCTGGCCCACCAGTTTTCTGCCCGCCTCAATCTCGCAAGTCCCGATGATGCCGCCCGTGTGGAGGCGCATTTGAAGGCAGTTGGTCTGCCGACCACCATGAAGGATATTCCCGGTGCCTTGCCGCCGGTGGAAACGCTGATGACGGCGATTGCGCAGGACAAGAAGGTGAAGGGCGGCAAGTTGTCCTTCATCCTTACCCACGGCATCGGCCAATCCTTCGTGGCCGATGATGTCGCCGCATCCGAGGTTCAGTCTTTTCTGAACGAGAAACATCCGGGCTGAGGAAAGGCCTCAGAACCGGGTGGTTTCTCCCGGCGCTGCGACCTCAAGGGCAAGCGCGTGCAGGCCTGCGTCCAACTCTGGTTTCAAAACCGCGTTGACGGCTCGGTGGCGGTCGACGCGTGACTTGCCGGAAAAACTTTCAGACACTATCTGAACACGCATGTGTGTTTCACCGGTGCCGGTCATATCGGGCTGATGCCCGGCATGCATGTGGCTTTCATCGATGACGTTCAGCCGGGTCGGCAAAAACGTCTCTTTCAGCTTGTTTTCTATGCTCTCGCGTAGGGACATTGGTTGCCTTTCCAAATCAGTGGTGCCTGCAAAAAAAGGGTTATCTAAGAACCCGGAACATTCTGCTTTGTCAATTCTTGTTGTGCGCGTATTCGCGCACCATAATTGGAATACCATGAAACTGGATTCGAAATACTTCGACCGCATTCGCACACGCCGCAAACGGGAACGGGAGCCTGAAGTTCAGCCCCCCACCTGCCAGTGGGATGGGTGCGACAAGCCGGGCGCCCACCGAGCCCCCGTCGGCCGCAACGCCGAAGGGCAATTCTTCATGTTCTGTTTCGAGCATGTGAAGGATTACAACAAAGGCTATAATTATTTTTCCGGCCTGTCTGACACCGAGATCGCCCGCTATCAGAAGGAAGCGATCACCGGTCATCGCCCCACCTGGACGGTAGGCGTGAACAAGACGGCCAGTGACAGCCCGCTGCATTCGACCCTGCGTTCCGGTGCTGCCAATGCGCGCATCCGCGATCCCTTCGGTTTTTCCGCAACGGGGCAGGGGCGCACCGGCGGTCCGCGTTACCAGCAGAGCCGCAAGCTCAAGACGCTGGAGCAAAAAGCATTCGATACGCTCGGTCTTTCTGTGAATGCGACGCCGGATGATATCAAACGCAGCTATAAGGACCTTGTCAAAAAGCACCATCCTGATGCTAATGGTGGTGATCGTGGTTCGGAAGAGCGTTTTCGGGCTGTTATTCAAGCCTACCAATTGTTAAAGCAAGCGGGTTTCTGCTAAGCCCTTTCCGTGATCGCCTGATAGATATGTGGCCGGGTGGCTGCTACCCGCCTTGGAGACGTTATGAGCAAAATTGACCTGGATATTACCAACCTGCCGGACACCACCGTTTCGGTAAGAGACGTGTTCGGCATCGATACGGACCTGCGCGTGCCCGCCTATTCTCAAGGCGATGCCTATGTGCCGGATCTGGACCCGGACTACCTGTTCGACCGCGATACGACGCTGGCCATTCTCGCAGGCTTTGCTCACAACCGACGCGTCATGGTGTCCGGTTTCCACGGCACGGGTAAGTCCACCCATATCGAGCAGGTTGCGGCCCGCCTCAACTGGCCTTGCGTTCGCGTCAACCTCGATAGCCATGTCAGCCGTATCGACCTCGTCGGCAAAGACGCCATCGTTCTGAAAGACGGCAAACAGGTCACCGAATTCAAGGACGGCATTCTGCCCTGGGCCTATCAGCACAATGTCGCGCTGGTCTTCGATGAGTATGATGCCGGACGCCCGGACGTGATGTTCGTCATTCAGCGCGTGCTGGAATCGTCCGGTCGCCTGACGCTTCTCGACCAGAGCCGCGTCATCCGTCCTCACCCTGCCTTCCGTATTTTTGCGACGGCCAACACCGTTGGTCTCGGTGATACGACCGGCCTCTACCACGGCACGCAGCAGATCAACCAGGCGCAGATGGACCGTTGGTCTGTCGTAACGACGCTGAACTATCTTCCGCATGAGCAGGAAGTGAACATCGTCGTTGCCAAGGTGAAGAGCCTCGACAATGCCAAGGGCCGCGAAACAGCGTCCAAGATGGTGCGCGTTGCCGACCTGACCCGTTCAGCCTTCATCAATGGCGATCTGTCCACGGTCATGAGCCCGCGTACGGTCATCACCTGGGCTGAAAATGCCGATATTTTCGGCGATATTGCCTTCGCGTTCCGCGTCACCTTCCTTAACAAGTGCGACGAGCTGGAGCGGACGCTTGTGGCTGAACAGTATCAGCGCGCATTCGGCGTCGAACTGAAGGAAAGCGCTGCGAACATCGTTCTGAGCGCCTGATCTCCCCGGCACTTCCGAGGACATCACCGATGAGTTGAAGACGTCACCCTGTCTGCGAATGCGCAGGTGGGTGACGTTCAGAATCGACAGGAAAGACCATGGCAGGCCGCGGCGACAATGTGAGACCCAAATCCGGAATGATGATCGACGCAGAACCGCTGCGTCAGGCTATCACAGGATGCGTCCGCTCTATCGCTGGTGACAGCGAAGTTGAAGTCGTCTTCGCCAACGAACGTCCGGGTCTCGCCGGTGAGCGCATGCGCCTGCCGGAAATCTCCAAGAAGCCGACTGCCCAGGAAATTGCCGTCACCCGTGGTCTGGGCGATTCCATGGCTCTGCGCCTTGCCTGCCACGACGCCGATGTTCACGCCAGCATGGCGCCGCAGGGGCCTGATGCACGGTTGATATTCGATGCTGTCGAGCAGGCGCGTGTCGAATCCATCGGTGCCCGACGCATGCCCGGCATGGCCTCCAATATTCGCGCCATGAACACCGAGAAATATGCCAAGGCAAATTTCGTCAACATCAATACCCAGGAAGATGCGCCGCTGGCGGAAGCCGTGGCGATGATGGTTCGCGAGAAGCTGACTGGCGAAAAGCCGCCTGAAAGCGCCGGCAAGGTGCTCGACCTCTGGCGTCCTTTTATTGAAGACAAGGCCTCTGCCGACCTTCGCGATATCTCGACCGTGGTCGAAGACCAGAAGGCATTCTCCAGGCTCATCCGCAAGATGCTGACCTCCATGCAGATGGCGGAGGATTTCGGCGACGAAGAAGATCAGCCAGAAAGCCAGGAAACCGAGAGCGAAGAAGACCAGCCCGCCAGCAACGAAACGCAGGACGAGCAGGTCGAAGAAGAAGCTGGCTCTGATGCCGCCCCTGCCGAAGAAAGCGAAGCCTCTCAGGAGCAGATGGAAGACGGCGAAATGGATGGCGCCGAGATGTCCGAGGACGAAATGTCCGACGACCTCGATGAGGATTCCGAAACGCCAGGCGAAACACGCCGCCCGAACAGCCCCTTCGATGATTTCAACGAGAAGGTGGATTACCGCATCTTCACGCAGGAATTCGATGAGGAGATTTCTGCCGAGGAGCTCTGTGACGAAGCCGAGTTGGATCGTCTCCGCGCCTTCCTCGACAAGCAACTTGCGCATTTGCAGGGTGCCGTTGGTCGCTTGGCCAACCGCTTGCAGCGCCGCCTTATGGCACAGCAGAACCGCTCCTGGGACTTCGATCTCGAGGAGGGTTATCTCGATCCCGCCCGTTTGGTTCGGCTCATTATTGACCCGATGCAGCCGCTGTCCTTCAAAAAGGAACGCGATACGAAGTTCCGCGATACGGTCGTGTCGCTGGTTATAGATAATTCCGGCTCCATGCGCGGTCGTCCGATCACTGTTGCCGCCACCTGCGCCGATATTCTGGCGCGCACGCTGGAACGGTCCGGCGTCAAGGTCGAAATTCTCGGCTTCACGACCAAGGCCTGGAAGGGTGGACAGTCGCGCGAGCAGTGGCTGGCAGGTGGCAAGCAACCATCGCCCGGCCGCCTTAACGATCTGCGTCACATCGTCTACAAATCCGCCGATGCCCCATGGCGTCGGGCGCGTCGCAACCTCGGTCTGATGATGCGCGAGGGCCTGCTGAAAGAGAATATCGACGGCGAAGCCCTGATGTGGGCTCATAACCGCCTGATCAATCGCCCCGAGCAGCGCAAGATCATGATGATGATTTCCGACGGTGCGCCGGTGGATGATTCCACCTTGTCGGTCAATCCCGGCAACTATCTGGAACGGCATCTTCGCGCCGTCATCGAGCAGATCGAAACGCGCTCCTCCGTCGAATTGCTGGCCATCGGCATCGGGCATGATGTGACGCGCTACTACCGCCGCGCTGTTACCATCGTGGATGCGGATGAGTTGGCCGGTGCGATGACGGAGCAACTCGCCGCTCTGTTCGAAGATACCAGCACGGCTCCGCGCCGCGGCGGCAGGACGCGCCGTGCCGTTTAAACTGACGGGCAGCCCGCGATGATGCCGTCTGTCAGGGCTGCCTTCACGGGCTTGCTGCTCGCCCTTTCGGCGCTCTATCCATCCGCAATGGCCGCGTCCACCGTTGACGTGACCGTCACTGCCACTCCTATCTCTGCCTTCAAGGTCGGCTCTGAACAGACCCGCTTCGGCAAACTGGAATTTGTCGGTGGATTGATCCTGAAGTCCCCCGAGCCGCTTTTCGGTGCCATCTCCAGTATTCGTTTCATGGAAGACGGCAAGAGTTTTCTCGCCGTGCTGGACACCGGTCACTGGCTGAGTGGTGCCATCGAGCGTGGCTCATCCGGCAAACTTGCTGGCCTCTCGCATGTCCAGATCGATCCAATGCTGGACGAGAACGGGCAGGAAGCGAAGCGCAAAGTCGATATGGACGCAGAAGGGCTTGCTGTGCGCAAGGGGCAGGCCTTCGTCAGTTACGAGCAGAGACCCCGGATCGATATCTACCCGATCGATGGTCGCGCTACGGCAAAGCCCGTCGGGCGCTTGCCGCATCTCATCCCTGACAATGAGTTTCGTCGTAATGCGGGCATGGAAACGCTGGTGCTTTCCCCCGCAGATAGTCCCCTGAAAGGTGCCATGGTCACCGTGGCAGAGGCCAGCCTCGACAGCCGAGGTCATCTCTTCGCTGCCGTTCTGGAGGGGCCGCGTAAGGGCCTGTTCGCGGTGGTGAAGGATAGTTCGTATTCGGTCACGGATGGCGTTTTCCTCGCCGATGGCGATCTGCTGCTTCTGGAGCGGCGCTTCAATTTTGCGCAAGGCGTCGGCATGCGCATCCGCCGCATCAAGGGCGACACGATCAGGCCCGGTGCGGTCGTGGACGGAGACATCCTCATCGAAGCCGATTTGTCGAACCAGATCGACAACATGGAAGGCATGGATGTCATAAAGGGGCCAGATGGTACCCGCCGCATCATTCTGGTGTCCGATGACAATCACTCTTTTTTACAGCGAAACGTCATGTTGGAGTTTAGACTGACGGACTGAACCTGTTGCGCCAGCGCAATTGCGCGCCAATCAGCATTTCATAATTTTCTAAATTTGTCACAGATTACAGTAATTTAATCTTCCACCACCTTCCGTTTTCAGTGTTTCGAGCGTTTAGTGTTGCAGGAAGCAACGGCACTTGCGTCGGGTGCAAGTCGCGCATTGAGGGTGGTATCCGGCGGGATTTGCAAGGCGTAGTACAACCGTCATTTCTCATGAATTATACTGCCTGCGTAATGATGCCGGAGTGAGTAAAGCGAAACTGACCTTCAGTTACCAAGCTCAACGAAGTCCGCTCTGCGACATATGACATGCCTTCTGTCCATCGGATTAACATCCTCCAAAGGACTTCCGTATGAAGTACATTATGACCTTTGTGGTAGTCGCAGCGATTTCTGCTCTGCTTTTTGTCTACCGCAGCGATCTCCAACCCTATTTGCCAGCCTGGGCGAGCCAAACTACGGCCCCGCAGGAAAGCGCGCACGCATCCGGCGGCAGCCAGTCTAAAAACGGCGACAGGCGTGGTGGCGGAGGTCAGGCAGGCGGGCGCGCCGTTACAGTGACTGTTGCCGTTGCAAAATCCGGCTCGTTGCCGGTCACGCGCCAGACCATCGGCACCATCGTACCCGTGGCGTCCACAGCACTGACCAGCCCCATTTCCGGCATCGTTGCCAATGTGCTGGCCAAGGATGGGGCGGAGGTTAAGGCAGGCGATCTCTTGTTGCAGATCGATGACAGGACGATCAAGGCCAATATCCAGCGGGATCAGGCGCAGCTTGCCAAGGATCAAGCCACTCTGGATTCCGCCAATGCCACCCTGAGCAGGGTCGAGACTTTGGCCAAAACCGGCGTAGACACCCAGCAACAGGTCAGCGATGCCAGCGCCACCGCCAAACAGGCCGCTGCAACGCTGCTGGTCGATCAGGCCAATATCGCCGCAGACAATGTTACCCTGTCTCAAACCCAGATCAGGGCGCCGTTCGATGGCAAGCTGGGCGCTGTCCTGTTTTCGGCGGGCGCCTATGTCGCACCGGGGGCGAATGTGGCTCAGTTGACGCAGATGCGGCCCGTCTATGCGGAGTTCGTGCTGCCGGAGCCGGACCTCGACCTTATCCGCTCGACCATGGCAAACAACAGCCTGACCGCAGACGTCACGTCGACGCAAGCGGGTGCCGATAACAGCCCCGCCACCGGCAAGATCGTGTTCATAGACAACAACGTCGATGCGGCCTCGGGCACATTCAAACTGCGCATGCTGCTGGAAAACGATGCTGAAAGGTTCTGGCCCGGCCAGTCGCTCAAGGTCTCGGTCAATGCCGGGCAGGCAGACAATCTGGTGATCGTGCCCATGGTCGCTCTGCAGCCGCATTCCGACGGCTACAGCAGCTTCGTCGTCAAACCTGACAATACTGTCGAACAGCGCAAGGTAACCGTGGCGCTCAGCAACGGCAACCTCGCAGGTGTTTCGGACGGGCTGAAGGAAGGCGACGCTCTGGTCACCGAAGGTCAGGCCAGCCTGACGAACGGCAGCCATGTGATGGTGAAAAACCCGAGTGAAGGCGCAGATGCTGGCGCCAAGATTTCCCAGAACGGGGCTGCGCTATGAATATTTCTGAAATATTCATCCGCAGGCCAGTGGCGACGATCCTGCTGATGATCGGCGTTCTCCTCGCCGGGGTCTCTGCTTATCGCAACCTGCCGGTCGCCGCCCTTCCGCAGGCGGATTTCCCCACCATCAACGTATCCGCACAGCTTGCTGGTGCCGCACCGGATACGATGGCGAGTTCCGTTGCCACGCCGCTCATCAAGCAGTTCGAAACCATTGCCGGTATCGATACGATCACTGCCAGTTCTTCGCTGGGCAGCACCCAGATCACCATCCAGTTCAATCTTTCGCGCAATATCGATGCCGCCGCTGCCGACGTGCAGGCGGCCATTGCCCGAACCCAGCGGCAATTGCCCGATAACATGACCTCGCCGCCAAGCTACCGTAAGGCAAACCCGGCAGATGCCGCCGTCATCATCCTCGCCGTGACGGGCGACGGCGCAGAACTGACCAAGATGGACGATCTGGCAGAAAACGTCATTTCGCCTGCGCTATCGACGATTTCCGGCGTTGCACAGGCGCAGATCTTCGGCGCGAAAACCTATGCGGTGCGCGTCGAGGTCGATCCGTCGAAGCTTGCCAGTCGCGGCATTTCGCTGGACGGTCTTTCCGACACGCTGGCCGCCGCCAACGACCAGTCGCCCATCGGCACGCTCCAAAACTCTTCGCAGGCTCTTACGCTGGACGCATCGACCCAGCGCACCGATGCCGCTTCCTTCAACACGCTCATCATCGCCAACCCGAATGGTCGCATTGTGCGCCTGCAGGACGTCGCCACCGTCAAGGACAGCGTGGAGGTCGTCAATCAGGGCAGCTGGCTGGACGGCACGCCTGCCATCGTGCTGTCCGTGCAGCGCCAGCCGGGTGCAAACACCGTTGCCGTGGTCGATGCCATCAAGGCCAAGCTCCCGGAGTTGCAGGCCAGCTTGCCCGCAAACATGCACATCAACGTCGTCAACGACGCATCAGTCTCCATTAGGGCCGCCGTCGGCGATGTCGAGATGACGTTGATGGTGACGCTCGGCCTCGTCATTCTGGTCATCTACCTGTTTCTGCGCCAGGTCTGGGCAACGTTTATTCCGGGCCTCGCCGTGCCTCTCTCGCTTGTCGCGACACTCGGTGCCATGTACGCGCTGGGCTTCTCCATCGACAACATCTCGCTGCTCGGGCTGACACTTTCGGTTGGCCTCGTGGTGGATGATGCTATCGTTATGCTGGAAAACATCGTCCGAAAGGTCGAGGAGGGCATGCCGCCGTTTCAGGCTGCCATCGAAGGTGCCAGCGAAGTGACCGGTACCATCATTTCCATGTCCATTTCGCTCGTCGCTGTCTTCCTGCCCATCCTCCTGATGGGTGGTATTGTAGGACGCGTCCTCAACGAGTTCGGTGTCGTGGTAACGCTTGCTATCATGTCGTCGGCACTTGTCTCGCTCACCGTCACGCCGATGCTGGCCGCACGTCTGCCCCATCACGCGCCGCCGGAGAACCCGAAGAAGACGCTGTTCGACCGCGCGACGGATGCCTATGGCAGTTCTGTCGGCTGGTGTCTGCGGCACCGCTTCGTTGTCATCATCATTTTCCTGCTGACGCTGGTCGGCTCCGGCTGGATGTTTTCCAGCCTTGCCCGCAGCTTCTTCCCAACCGAAGATATCGGCCTGCTGACGGTCTCCACGCAGGCCCGGCAGGACATTTCCTACAAGGCAATGAGCGGACTTCAGTCGCAAGCGGCCACCATTTTGTCGGCTGATCCAGCCGTCGCGCATGTCACATCTACGCTCGGTTCCGGTCCTGGCGGCTCAGCGCTTAATTCCGGCACGTTGCTGGTGCAGCTCAAGCCTGCCGATCAACGCCCGGCTCTTGAGACGACGTTGGGCAGCCTAAGACGTTCACTGGCTGGCATCGCCGGTCTCAAAACCTTTATCACCCCACAACAGAGCCTACGTTTCGGCGGTCGCAGCACGCAGAGTCTTTATCAGGTCGTTCTGCAATCCATCGATGCCAACGCCGCACGGCAATGGTCGCAGACGTTGGGTGACGCCATGCGCGCCGATAGCAGCTACTTCGTCGATGTCGCCTCAGACTTGCAGGACAACGCGCTTCAGGCGCATGTGGAAGTGGACAAGGATCGCGCAAACAGTCTTGGTGTGACCTCTGAAAGCCTTCGCAAGACGCTGGAAGCCGCCTTCGGCAGCTATGTCGCCACGCAAATCCAAACGACGGGCAACAGTTACGATGTCATCATCGAATATGATCAGTCCGTAGACTGGACAGAGCAATCGCTTGCTTCGTTGCGGGTGGCCTCCTCCTCGGGAACGCTTGTGCCATTGTCGAGCTTTGCAACCATCATCCGCAAGCCCGGCCCTGTCACGGTCAACCAGACGGGCCAGCTGACGTCCGTTACCCTGTCGTTCAACCTGCCCGCTGGCGTTTCACTGGGTACGGCAACAGCGCAGATCGATGCCCTGAAGCAGCAGATACAGCTGCCGTCCTCCGTCACCACCAACCTTGCCGGTGCAGCGCAGATTTTCAAGCAGACCAGTGACAGTACCGGCCTCCTGATCGGCGCCGCAATCTTGACGATCTACATCGTTCTCGGGGTCTTCTACGAAAGCTTCCTGCATCCGCTGACCATCCTGTCAGGCCTGCCTTCGGCGGCATTCGGAGCGTTGTTGACGCTGAAGCTCTTCGGCTTTGACCTTTCGATCATCGCGCTCATCGGGCTTTTGATGCTGATCGGGATCGTCAAGAAAAACGCGATCATGATGATCGACGTAGCGCTGACCCTGCAAAGGGATGAGCATATGCCGACGCTCGAGGCGATTCACGAAGCTGCCGTGCGGCGACTGCGTCCGATCATGATGACGACGTTCTGCGCCTTGTTCGGCGCACTACCCATTGCGCTTGGCACCGGAGCAAGCTCTGAACTGCGCCAGCCCCTCGGTATCGCGGTTGTTGGCGGCCTCATTGTCAGTCAGGTGCTCACACTGTTCATGACGCCTGTCATCTTCGTGGAGGTGGAGCGGTTCTCGGAGTTCCTCAAATCGCTGTGGACGCGCAAACACCCTGAACCCGTGACGCAGTGAAATCTCCCCGGTTTTCGCCGGGGAGCGATCTCAGATGCGCTTCCCGTCCGCGTCGAACAGGTGAAAACGCGAGGGATCGGCGGTGATGGTGAGTGTCTCTGCAATCTCGATGGCTGAGCGACCGGGCACGCGGAAGACGATGGCGTTGCCATCAGACATTTCTCCGTGGACGTAGCTTTCCGCGCCCACCAGTTCGACCGCGGCCACCTTCACCGGTATCTCGAAAGGACTGGTCGAAGTATCCGAGACAATGGTGATGTCTTCGGGGCGGATACCGATGGTTGCCGCATTGGCTGGTATGGTGCCGTTTGCAGGCGCGTTCCAGACGGTGCCGTTGAGCGGCAGCAGGTTCATGGACGGAGAACCGATGAACGTCGCAACGAAGCTGGTGGCTGGCTTCTCGTAGAGTTCGATGGGCGTACCGACCTGCTCGATCCGGCCTGCGTTGAGCACGACCAGACGATCAGCCAGCGTCATCGCTTCCATCTGGTCATGGGTGACATAGATGCTGGTCGTGGCGAGCGAGCGTTGCAGACGGCGGATTTCGACGCGCATCTGCACACGCAGCTTGGCATCCAGGTTCGATAGTGGCTCATCGAACAGGAATGCGGAAGGCTTGCGCACGATGGCACGACCCATGGCCACACGCTGGCGCTGACCGCCGGACAATTGCCGGGGCTTGCGCTCCAGATACTGCTCGATTTCGAGTGCGCGCGCTGCATCCGTGATACGGCGGTCGATCTCGTCTTTCGGCGTATTACGGTTCTTGAGGCCATAGGCAAGGTTCTGCCGCACCGTCATATGCGGATAGAGCGCGTAATTCTGAAACACCATGGCGATATCGCGTTCTGCCGGTTCCAGATCGTTGACGCGCTTGCCCGATATCTCGACATCGCCGGAGCTGATGCTTTCCAATCCGGCTACCATGCGTAACAGGGTGGATTTGCCGCAGCCGGAAGGGCCGACGAGCACGATCATCTCGCCATCCTGAATGCTCAGCGATATGCCTTTGATCGCTTCGACATTGCCGCTATAGACCTTGCGAACGTCTTTGAGTTCGATTGTCGCCATTACTTTTCAGTCTCCACCAAACCTTTGACAAACCAGCGCTGCATCAGCACCACGACGATGACAGGTGGGATGATCGCGAGGATCGCTGTGACCATCACATAATTCCACGGTGTCGAGGCGTCGGTGAAATCCACCATGCGGCGCAGGCCGATAATAATCGTGTTCATTTCGGCGCGATCCGTCACCAGAAGCGGCCACAGATACTGCGTCCAGCCGTAGATGAAGAGGATCACGAACAGGGCCGCGATATTCGTTGTCGATAGCGGCAGCAGAATATCGCGCATGAAGCGGAACGGCCCGGCATTGTCGATGCGCGCTGCCTCCACCATTTCGCCCGGTATCGTCAGGAAGAACTGCCTGAACAGGAACGTGGCCGTGGCCGACGCCATCAGCGGCAGCGTCAAGCCCGCATAGGTGTTGAGCAAACCGAGATCGACGATCACCTTGTAGGTCGGCAGAATACGCACCTCAACCGGCAGCATCAGCGTGATGAAAATCATCCAGAAGAAGCCCATGCGGAAGGGAAAACGGAAGAAGACGATGGCGAAAGCCGACAGGAAAGAGATGATGATCTTGCCAATGGCAATGGCGACCGCCACGACGAAGCTGTTGAACAGCAGCCGTTCAAGGCTGACACCCACGACGCGCTCGACGCCTCCTGAGATAGCCTCACGGTAATTTTCAGCCAGATGCCCGGCGGGTAATAACGACAGGGGCGGGCGCAGAATATCTGTGGATGTCGCCGACGATGCGATGAAGGTGTAATAGATCGGGAAGGCGACGATCACGATGCCGAGGATCAGCATCAGATGCGCCATGAGGGTTGCGACGGGGCGGTTCTGGATCATTGTGCTTGCCTCAACCGTAATGTACGCGCCGCTCGACAAAGCGGAACTGGAATGCCGTCAGCGCGATGACGATAACCATCAGCACCACGGACTGTGCTGCCGATGAGCCGAGGTTCAGGTTGACGAAACCGTCATTGTAAACCTTGTAGACCAGCGTTTCTGTCGCCTTTGCCGGGCCACCACCGGTAACCGAGTGGATGATGCCGAAGGTGTCGAAGAAAGCGTAGACGGTGTTGACGACCAGCAGGAAGAACGTCGTCGGCGCCAGAAGCGGGAAGATGATCGTCCAGAACCGGCGCGCGCCACGCGCACCATCGATTGCGGCTGCTTCAAGCAGCGATTTTGGAATGGCCTGAAGGCCTGCTACGAAAAACAGGAAATTGTAGCTGATCTGCTTCCAAGCTGCGGCGGCAACCACCAGCGTCATGGCCTGATTTCCATCCAGTAGCGGGTCCCATGCAATGCCGTTCCTGCGCAGAATATAGGCGAAGGTGCCCATGGCAGGATTGAACATGAACAGCCACAGCATGCCTGCCACGGCAGGTGCCACTGCGTATGGGATGATCATCATCGTGCGATAGAAGCCCTTGCCGCGCACCACCAGATCCGCCGCCGTCGCCAAAAGCAGCGCGACACCCATGGACAGCAACGCCGTCGCAATACTGAAAACGACTGTGACTTGAAGCGCGTGGAGGTAGTTCGGATCAGCCAGAATGGCGGAGAAATTCGCAAAGCCAACGAAGGTGCTCTGTAGCCCGAACGGGTCTTCGCGCATTGCAGATTGGTAGAGCGCCTGACTGGCGGGCCAGAAGAAGAACACGACGGTCAGGATGATCTGCGGAGCGACCAAAAAGTAGGGAAGAATCTTGTTTGGAAAGACGACGCTTTGCAAAGTCGGGCTCCTTTAGCACAGGTCCAGCAATCGGCTCTGCGAATGGAATGGCATAAAAATTCTAGGGTACCGAACCGCTTTCCATGAAGCGGTTATCGTAATTGGGCGTTTGGACTGCGCGGAACGGCATGGAATATCTGTTCTATGTCGTTCGTCATTTTGGCTGCGCGTCTTTCAAGACCACGCAGCCAAAGCGCATCACCGACCGATTGCCTGCTGGATGGCAGCGTTGCCGCGCTCGACGGCCTTGTCCAGTGCAGCCTTCGCATCCTGTTTGCCCGCCAGCATCGTCTCGAACTCTTCGTTCATGATGTCACGCACCTGCGGTAGGTTGACCAGACGCACGCCCTTGGAGTTTTCCGTCGGTGGCTTGCCCATCATCTGCAGCAATGGCGTTTCGCGGGCCGGGTTCTTTTCGTAGAAGCCGGACTTCTTGGTGTCCTCATAGGCTGCGAGCGTGACCGGCATGTAGCCCGAAACCTGGTGCAGGCGGGACTGGATTTTGGTCTGCGACAGGAACTGGAAGAACGCGGCCGTCCCCTTGTATTCTGCATCCGACTTGCCGCCAAAGACCCAGAGGCTGGCGCCGCCGGGAATGGTGTTCTGCGGGCGTCCTTCGCCTTCATAGTAAGGCAGTTGTCCGATGCCGTAATTCATGCCGCTCTTGACGATGTCGCCCAATCCGCCTGAGGATTCCGTGAGAATGCCGCATTCGCTGGATGTGAAGAGCTGTTTTGCCTCAGACGTGCGTCCGCCATAGCGGAAGGTGCCGTCCTTGGCCAGATCGGCAATGGCCTGGAAATGCTTGACGAAAGGCTCGGAATTGAACGCCAGTTTCACGTCCGTTCCAGCAAGGCCGTTCTCGTTGCTGCCATAGGAAAGGTTGTTCCATGCGGCGAAATTCTCGGTCTGAATCCAAGTCAGCCATGTCGAGGTAAAGCCGCAAGGAGCAGCGCCGCTGGATTTGATCTTCTTGGCCGCTTCGAACACGTCAGGCCATGTCTTCGGCGGATTTTCAGCATCCAGCCCGGCTTTCGTGAAGATGTCCTTGTTGTAGTACAGGATCGGCGACGAGGAGTTGTAGGGGAAGGACAGCATCGTGCCGTCGGGCTTGGAATAATAGGAAACGATCCCGGGCAGATAATCCGCCTTGTTGAATTTCAGTCCCGCTTTTTCGAGAACATCCGCTACGGGCACGATGGCGCCTTGCGCACCCATCATAACGCCGCTGCCTGCATCGAACACCTGAATGATGGCCGGTGGCTGCTTGGCGCGGAAAGCGGCGATGCCGGCGTTCAGCGTTTCCGGGTAGGTGCCCTTGAAGACGGGCAGGATTTTGTAATCCTTCTGGCTTTCGTTGAATTCCTTCGAAAGCTGTTCGACAACCTCGTTGTTGGCACCCGTCATGGCGTGCCACCACTGAATTTCTGTGGCGGCCATGGCACTCGAAGCCATCAGCAGTGCAGTTGCGGCAGCAGTCACCGACGTGAGAACGGCTTTCATGGAATTTCCTCCCTACCATGAACCTGAATATCAGGTGAATTAGAATCACCTTATCCTTCATGATCACTTACGCCGATGGCCGCAACTCATTTTTTGTCACAATTCACAGGCTGCGGATGCTGTGCGGGACAAATTGCCTGCGCATAAGCCACTGCGCGGCATAATCGCTTGCTTCAAAAGGATTTCGTTATCCCTGTGAATATCGTAAACCGACATATCGATAGGGTTGCGGAGTACCGGGCGAATGGCTGCGAACGATAAACTGGACGAGAAGGAAAAGCAGACCCACCGCAGAGGATTTGGCGTTTCCACGGTTTACGAAACGCTGCGCAACGAAATCATCGAACTGAAAATCGCCCCTGGCAGTCCCATCGACGAGGTCCAGCTATCGGACCGTTTCGAGCTTTCCCGTACGCCCGTGCGTGAGGCGCTCGTCAAACTCTCTGCCGAAGGCCTGATTACGACGCTGACCAACCGCGCGACGATCGTCTCTCAGATCGATTTTCTAGGCCTGCCGGAATTCTTTGATGCGCTGACGCTCATGTATCGCGTAACGACGCGACTTGCGGCGGCCCGGCATAAGGCGGATGACATCGAGAGCATTCTGGCGCTCCAGAAATCATTCGAGACTGCCGTAAACGAGCGCGACGTTCTTGCGATGATTGCGACCAATCGTGATTTCCATCTGGCAATTGCCGTGGCTGGCCGAAATCGCCATTACACTGAGCTTTTTACCCGCCTGCTGGACGAGGGTCGCCGTATCTTGCGGCTCTATTACTCGTCCTTCAACGATGTGCTGCCACGTTATTACGTGACGGAGCATGAGGACATGATCAAGGCCATCATGGAGCGGGATGTAGAGAAAGCCGACCGTATCGCAGTTGCGCATGCCGATCAGATTGTCCAGCAAATACGGTCCTACATCGCAGCCGATACCCGCCAGAGCGTCGACCTCAACCTTTAAATTTCAGCGGAGCCCCAAAAGGCAAAACCACGCGTAAAACCATTGTATTTTATTTGTCGACAAAATTTGAGTACCGTGTTAGACGATGTGACATGACAGGTTCCGGCGCTCGCGCCGTGGTTTAAAACGAGGCATAGACACATGGCTGATACGATTTTCACCGGCTGCATTCCCGCTCTTATGACGCCATGCAATCCGGATCGCACACCTGATTTCGACGGACTGGTGAAAAAGGGCAAGGAACTGATCTCGGCTGGCATGTCGGCGGTGGTCTATTGCGGCTCAATGGGAGACTGGCCGCTTTTGACGGATGAGCAGCGCCAGGAAGGCGTGCGCCGTCTGGCAGAAGCGGGCATTCCCGTCATCGTCGGAACCGGCGCCATCAACACCAAGTCCGCCGTCAGCCATGCAGCGCATGCGGCCAAGATCGGTGCCAAGGGCCTGATGGTCATCCCACGCGTCCTGTCACGCGGATCGTCTGTTTCGGCACAGAAAGCGCATTTCTCGGCCATTCTGGAGGCGGCAGATGGTTTGCCAGCGGTCATTTACAACAGCCCCTATTACGGCTTTGCAACCCGCGCCGATCTCTTCTTCGAACTTCGCTCACGCTATTCCAACTTGATCGGTTTCAAGGAATTCGGTGGCAAGCAGGACATGACCTATGCTGCCGAGAACATCACGTCCGGCGACGATGATCTGACATTGATGGTGGGTGTGGATACCGGTGTTTACCACGGCTTCGTCAATTGCGGCGCAGGCGGTGCGATCACAGGCATCGGTAATGCGCTTCCAAAGCCGGTCCTTCACCTCGTTTCCTTGTGTGAGAAGGCAGCCAAGGGAGACGCGACGGCCCGTCGTGACGCGCTTGAGCTTGAGGAGGCGCTGACCATGCTGTCCACCTATGACGAGGGCCCGGACCTTGTTCTGCACTACAAATATCTGATGGTGCTGAACGGCGATACGGAATACACGCTGCATTTCAACGAGAGCGATGAGCTGAGTGCATCGCAGCGTCGCCAGCTGGAAAAACAGTATGATCTTTTCAAAGTCTGGTACGCGTCGCGCTATCCGAATTGATCTGCTGCAATCATTCTCCAAAACAAAAAAATGCGCCCGGTGAGGGCGCATTGCATTTTCAGGTTTTCGTGGTCAGGCGACCTGCTTTTCCACGATCGCTCCATGTTCGCGGACCGTGAGGTAATCGACCAAATCCTTGATCGTCACGACAAGCAGCTTGTGTCTGGCAGCAAAGACTTCGAGCTGTGGCAGACGCGCCATAGTGCCGTCATCATTGGCGACTTCGCAGATCGTGCCGCTGGGGAATTTTCCGGCCAGCCTGCACAGGTCTACCGCAGCTTCGGTGTGGCCGGTGCGACCGAGCACACCTAGCGGATTGGCACGCAACGGGAAGATATGGCCGGGCCGCGCAAAATCATCAGGCTTGGCGTCTGAAGACACCAGCGCACGAACCGTTTTCGCCCGGTCGCTTGCAGAAATGCCGGTCGTCGTTCCGGGAATGTAGTCCACAGACACCGTAAAAGCAGTCTTGTGGTATTCCGTGTTGCGCGGCACCATCATTGGAATGTCGAGTTCATCCAGACGTTCGCCGGGCATGGCAACGCAGATGAGACCGCGTGCATGGTTCATCATGAAGGTTACGTGCTCGTCGGTAATGCTATCGGAAGCGACGATGATGTCGCCTTCGTTTTCGCGGTCTTCATCATCCACCACGATGACCATCTTACCGCGTGCAATGGCGTCAACCGCCTCTTCAATTTTCGAAATCGTCATGTCTTGCCTTTCAAGGGTTATGCCGTTTCCAGCACTTTCGCGTTTTTCAAAACGCCAAATTTCCCTTGGGCGAACAACGCAACAACAACCCGCTGTCTGCGGGGTTTGCCACCTTGTTCTCTTCCATCCGGACTATACCGTCGGCTCCGGCCTCTCACCGGATCTGCTGACCTTGCGGCTTTCGCCACAAGCGCTCGCGGGCTCCGGGAAAACCCGATACCGCCGGTGGGGAATTGCACCCCGCCCTGAGAACAAAGCCAACATAGGACATGGCATGCCCGGTATGCAAGAGGCAAACCTTGCTGCCAAATGTCGATTTGGGAAATGAATTTGCTCTGTGAGCGGAGGCTGTCGAAGCAAACAGGTAAGACAAGCCCGTCTTCTTCATTTTCCTCTTGCAGCTCTAGTGACTAGAGGTCGTAGGGTCTTCTTAAGTATCGAAAGGAAGACCGGATGAGCATGCCGTTACAGACAAGATTTCGCGTTGAGGGCATGGATTGCGCCTCTTGCGCAGCCAAGATCGACACCGCCGTGCGGCGCATGCCGGGGGTGGATGATGTCTCTGTTTCCGTTACCGCTGGAACCATGACGATCAGCCATGACGAGCGCAGCGACCTGGCCGCTATCGGTAAACGGGTGTCAGGTTTGGGATACGATGTCTCTCAGCTACCTGCGGCGACGGGACGGCACGTCGAAGAACACAACGAGCATGGGAGTCGCTGCGGTCACGACCATCAGCATACGCATGCGGGACACGACCACGCTCACTCTGAGGCTGAACCATCCCACGCGGCACCTGCTGTCGAAGGGTTGCATGGCCATGATCACGGTCCCAGCAGCGGGCCATGGTGGAAAAGCAAAAAGGGGCGTACCACCATCCTAGCGGGTGCAGCGCTTGTCATTGCTTATGCGGCGGGGCATGTTTTTCCCGCGATTCAGCTCTATGCGTTTGCGCTTGCCATGCTCGTCGGTCTCCTGCCCATTGCGCGCCGCGCTTTCATGGCTGCACGCGCAGGAACGCCGTTCTCCATTGAAATGTTGATGACGATTGCCGCGATCGGCGCGCTTGTCATTAACGCAACGGAGGAAGCGGCAGCCGTCGTCTTTCTGTTTCTGGTGGGGGAATTGCTGGAAGGCGTGGCGACGGGCAAGGCGCGCGATAGCATTCAGTCGCTGGCTGCGCTCGTTCCGAAAACGGCACTCGTGGAAGACAATGGCAAGACCCGCGAAGTCCCTGCTGAAACGCTCGCGGTCGGCTCCATCATCCTCGTGCGTCCTGGCGACCGTATCTCGGCAGATGGTGTCATCATTGCGGGTGAAAGTGCGATAGACGAAGCGCCGGTGACGGGCGAAAGCGTTCCCGTCAACAAGGGGCCAGATAACACTGTTTTTGCCGGTACGGTCAACGGTAACGCCGCCCTGCGCGTGCGGGTGACCGCGTCCTCGCAGGACAACACGATTGCGCGCGTGGTGAAACTGGTGGAAGAGGCGCAGGAAAAGAAGGCGCCGACCGAACGCTTCATCGACCGTTTCAGCAAATATTACACGCCAGCCGTGGTTGCCGTGGCCGCCCTGGTCGTCATCGTGCCGCCGGTCTTCGTTGGCGCGGATTGGAATGAATGGATTTACAAGGGATTGGCCATTCTGTTGATCGGCTGCCCCTGCGCGCTGGTCATTTCCACGCCCGCGGCCATCGCAGCTTCGCTTTCCGCCGGTGCCCGTCGTGGTCTTTTGATGAAGGGCGGTGCCGTACTTGAGGGTCTTGGAAAACTTAACGCCATTGCGCTGGACAAGACCGGAACCCTGACCGAAGGCAAGCCCAAGGCTACCGATATCATCTCCTTCGAATCCCCTGAAGCAGAAATTCTGCGGCTCGCCGCCGCGCTGGAGACAGGCTCTAGCCACCCCTTGGCACTCTCCATTCTCGCCAAGGCCGACGAAAACGGGGTGGTCATTCCCGCTGCAAGTGATGCCAAAGCGCTGGGTGGCAAGGGCGTCACGGCTGTCGTCGAAGGGCAGCAGATATTTCTGGGCTCGCCTAAGGCCGCCGCTGAAAAAGGCGCTCTTCTCGAACAGCATCTCAGAACGATTTCTGCGCTGAACGACGAGGGCAAAACCGTTTCCGTCCTTCTGGTCGGTGACAAACTTGCAGGTGCCATTGCCATGCGTGACGAACCGCGTGCCGATGCCATCACGGGTCTTGAACGGCTGAAAGAAAGCGGCCTGAAGATCATCATGCTGACAGGCGACAACAAGCGAACGGCAGACGCAATCGGCCAGACGCTTGGGATAGAGGTCCGTGCCGAACTGATGCCGGAAGATAAGCAGCGAATCGTCGGAGAGCTGAAAGGCCAGGGCTTCGTGGTCGGCAAAGTGGGAGACGGCATCAACGACGCCCCGGCACTGGCCGCCGCCGATATCGGCATCGCCATGGGTGGCGGGACGGATGTGGCGCTGGAAACCGCGGATGCCGCCATCCTGCACGGTCGCGTTGGCGACATCGCCAGAATGATCGATCTCTCCAAGCGAACCATGCGCAATATCTATCAGAACATCGCCATGTCGCTGGGCCTCAAGGTCGTATTCCTTATCACCACCATCCTCGGCATAACCGGCCTCTGGCCTGCCATTCTGGCCGATACAGGTGCGACGGTCTTGGTGACGTTGAATGCGTTGAGGCTGTTGCGGGTCAAGGCAAACTAAGAAGGTGAGGGGTAGATGAGCCTGACCGGTTTGAGTCAGGCTTATTCGCTTTAGCTATGTAAAAAGAAGATGCAAAATTCAAACTGAGATTGTAATTCATCGTAATTAGTCTTTATTGCTGTGTTTTGGGTTGTGAATAGGAGCTGACGTGCTTTTGATCTCAAAATATTCGGCACTGATTTTAACATATTTTGTAGCGGTAAATGCAGTTGCAGCTTCGCCCGAGTCCCCGCCGACGAACGCATCTCCAGTGGTCGAAACGACCCTGTGTGACCGTGACGTAACAGTCCAATGTCTGGTTGCCGAGATCGAAGCCCATCTCGGTCAAGACATCGACCCGTTCAAACGCGAGCGTATCGTGCTACCGCTTGCACAAGCCAAGTTGGCAGCAGGAAATGTCGATCAGGCATTATTACTATACAAGGAACTTGGCCAAGGGACCACCAAAGCGCAATTCCTGATTACCTTGTCCAAAAAACTGCTCAAGGACGGGAATGTCGAAGCGGCGAAGACACGTCTCGGCGAAGCCAATGACGTGTTGAACAAGGGTCAGAGTGAGTTCGATCGTTTGAGCGTGACCGGACTCAATCAGAGGCTGGCAGAAACCTTTGCAGAAGCGGGTCTCAAAGACGAAGCCCGCGCTCTTCTCATCGGGATCGCAGACTTTCGTAAGAAAATCCGTCCCAATCCAATGTTGCTGGGACTGATGTTCCAGGTGGGCCAGACCCAGAATGAAATAGGATTTTCTGAAGACGCTGCGATCACGATCAAAGACAGCTATGAGCGTGCGCTCGATCAGGAGATCGAGATGACGCCTGATCTAGCCCTTCGGCTGTTCCAGATATGGGCGTCGATAGATGCGACCTCTGCAACAAAAGCGGCAGAGGAACTGGTCGCTGTCGTAAAAAAGGACGGGGCTTCGGCGTTCGAATTCGCGATATGGACCGGCTTGGTGTCAGGTTTGGGGCCATCGGGTCAGCCTCAGTTTCGTGAGTACGCGCAATCGGCATTCAAATCAGCGCCGGAACGTACCGCAGCATTGGGAATTTTACCGATGTTTGCTGCGGCGTTGAAAACGTCAGGGCAGCCTGACCAGGCGCTCGCTTCATTGCAGGAAAGTCGAACTGAGGCGGCTGCGCTCAGCGGCATCGAAGAGAAGAAATCCGCGCTATTTGCGGTCGCGAAGGGGTTTTCGGGCATCGATGCCAATGAGGACGCTCTTGCATTGATCGATGAGATTTTAACACTCGAAAAAAATCAGCCCTACGACATGGGGTTCAGCGCTGCCATGATGTCAATTCCTGCTGAGCTTGCGGTATTGGGACGTGTAGACCAAGCTTACGAACTGGCGACAGGGACCAGCAATGGTCGTGAGCTGGTGCTTATGCATGCTGCGGACAGGTTGGCAACGAAAGGCGAATATGAGGCTGCCCTGCGTTTTGTTCGCGAAATTGACGATGAAATGGCTGCGATGATCATGGCTGGCATGGCAGCGCGAATGCAAGGTATATCTGTTCAACCAACAACACCTTAGCCAGCGGAGAGGCCATATTCCACCGTCGATACGGAAAATATGGCCTTTCTAATCGTCTAAAATGTCCATACCGAAACGGCTTGTGGCTCCAGCGTTTTTTCGCCCAGCACCATTGTCGCCCCCTCGGGCACGGTCCACGCTTCCGTGCCGTAATTAAAAGCGAAAGTTAGGTTGCCGCGGTGGCGGATGCGGATGTGGGCGGGGAGAGGCATGGTTTCCAGCCCTGCTTTTTGGGCGGCCAACGCGATCACGTTGGTCAGCAGGGTCTCTTCGGCCCAGCAGGCGAGATAGAGCATGTTGCCATTTTCTGTCAGCGCCGGATCGCCGTTTGAGAAGCGGGCGAGTACGTTGGATGAGGTCTCTACTGTTTCACGCCAACGGATGGCAGCGCCAGTCACTTCGCCAGACACCACGTCGGAAAGGCCGGGTCGCAAAGTGGAGATCTGGGTGACGCGGTTGCCGGTGCGCCCGCCGAGTGGGCCGGGTGGCAGGTTTTTTGGGATGACAAAGTTGCGGTCACGCGAGCCGGTGCGTGCGCCGATGAGGATTTGCCCGGTCGCTTCGTTCAGCGCCAGTTCCGTCGCGACATCGACTTCCGTCATGCACGGCACCACGATGAGCGCGTAGCCTTCCAGACTGTCGCCCGGACGCACGAAATCGATATCGAGGCCGAGGCGGCGAAGGCTTTCGTACCAGCGGAAGCAAAGCTCCTCATAGCGGAAATCCTTGCCCTGTGGCTGAATATTCGTCGTCCAGTAGCTCTGATAGTCGAATACAAGTGCAACCTGCGCCTTGCCACTTTCCGGCAAGTCACCGAATGCCGCTAGTTCCTGACCAACCCGCTGCGCTTCCAACCCACCAGGAGAAAGCTCGTCTAGGCCGGACATGTTGAGACCGGCATGCATCTGTTCCTGCGCGAACGGTGCCTGCCGCCAGCGGAAATAGCTGACGACTTCAGCGCCGTGGGCCAGCGCTTCCCATGTCCAGAGCCTGATCATGCCGGGCTTCGGCACCGGGTTCCATGGCGCCCAGTTGACCGGGCCGGGCTGCTGTTCCATGACCCAGAAACGACCGCGTCCGACACCGCGATAGAGGTCGTGGTGGTAAGGCGCGATATCGGGATGCGAGGTTTCGGCCCAGCGATTTCGCTCTTCTTCTGTGAACGGAAATTTCTCGACGAAGCCGATCGGGTAGCTGTCCCAGGATGCGAGATCGAGGTTGTCTCCGACCTTGAAGTGGTCGAAATCCGAAACGAAGCCCATGAAATTATGGGTGATCCAGCGACCTGGCGAATGCTTGCGAATGATCTCGCATTGCATCTTGTCATAGGCGGCGACCTGATCGGACTGGAAGCGCCAGAAATCGAGGCGCGTCGCCGGGTTGGGTTCCGTCACCGTCAGGTTCGGCAGCGAAACATCATCGAAACTCTTCAGTTCCATCGACCAGAAGACCGAGCCCCAGGCTTCGTTCAACTGATCCGGCGACTGGTAGCGCAAGCGCAGCCACTGCTTGAACTGCTTGAGGTCTTCTGGACCCCAGGACGCGGTGGTGTCGTGGCAGCCATATTCGTTGTCCGTCTGCCAGCCAACCAAGCCGGGATGCTTGCCATAACGCTTGGCGATGATCTCGACGATGCGAGCGCTTTTGCGCCACCATGTTTGCGAGGAAAACGTATAGTGGCGGCGCGAACCGAAACCGCGAACCTTGCCGTCTTCGTCATAGGGCAGAATGTCGGGATGCTCATCCACCAGCCATTTCGGTGGTGTGGCGGTGGGTGTTCCCAGCACGACCTTCAGGCCTGCTGCATGCAGCACGTCCATGGCGCGGTCCAGCCATTCGAAATGGAAGTTGCCGCGGGATGATTCCAGCCGCGACCATGCGAATTCGCCGATGCGCACGAAGGAAATGCCGAGTTCACGCATGCGGCGTGCGTCTTCAGTCCAGCGGCTTTCGTCCCAGTGTTCGGGATAGTAACATACACCCAGCATTATCGTGTCAAATCCCCATTGATAATGGCACGGCCTTGCCCGTCGAATACGTGGCATGCCCTAGCATTGATGCCGAGTTTCAGCGTGTCGCCCGGCTTGGCGCTGGCAAGGCCATCCGCCTTGACCGAGATTTCCGAGCCATCGGCCAACTCGACAAAGAACAGCGTTTCTGAGCCGAGATATTCCGCCAGCTTCACGGCGCCTTCGAGAACGACATCACCCTCGCCGGTCGCGCTGATGTGCTCTGGGCGAATGCCGATGGATGCGTCCGTCAGCGATGCTGTGTCAGGACCGTCAAGAGCAAGCGTAACGTTTCCGGGCAGCGTCACAATGATTTTGCCACTCTCGCTCTTTGCCGGGACTTTCAGCACATTCATTTTCGGCGAACCGATAAAGCCAGCAACAAAGAGGTTGGCGGGGCGGTGGTAAAGTTCAAGCGGCGTTCCCACCTGCTCGATCTTGCCCGCAGACAGAACCACGATCTTGTCGGCCATGGTCATGGCTTCTACCTGATCGTGGGTCACGTAGATCATCGTAGCCTTCAGGTCCTGATGCAGCTTGGAAAGCTCGCCGCGCATCTGCACGCGCAGGGCGGCATCGAGGTTGGATAGTGGCTCATCGAACAGGAAGACTTCCGGGTTGCGAACGATGGCGCGTCCAATGGCGACGCGCTGACGCTGACCACCGGAAAGCTGGCCCGGCTTGCGTTGCAGCAGCGGCTCAAGCTGCAACAGTTTGGCCGCGTGCGCCGTGCGCTCGGCGATCATGTCCTTGGAATGGCCGGTCATGCGCAGCCCGAAGCCGATGTTCTCAGCCACCGTCATATGCGGGTAGAGCGCATAGGACTGAAACACCATGGCCACGCCCCGTTCGGAAGGGCCGATTTTGGTCATATCCTGCCCGCCAATGGACAGTGCGCCGGAGGTGATCTGCTCGAGACCGGCAATCATCCGCAGCAGCGTGGACTTGCCGCAGCCGGAGGGGCCGACGAAGACGCAGAACTCGCCGTCTTTCACGTCGAGATCGACGCCCTTGATGACGCTGAGTGCGCCAAACTCTTTCTTGACGTTGCGCAGGCTTACGTCAGCCATTGGTCTTGCCTCCCTTTGCAGGTTCCAGTTCGAGGAGCAGCGCGCGTTCCGGTTTCAGCATCGGCAAGGGCAGGCCTGAAAGGCCAGCACTCGAAAGCTCGAAGCTGATATTGCCGGAGAGCAGCTTTTTCTGACCCTCGGAGATGCGAATGAATTCCGGCTTTGCCGGTAGCGTATTGGTGATGGTCCATGTGCCGCCCAGCTTGGTCACGCTGGCTGGCAGCTTGAGCGGTGACGGTTGCTCTCCCACCATCTGCGGTCCTTGCGCCACGATCACGACGATCTTTTCCGCCGTGGCTGCGCCCCAGACATAGCGGCCATCGACAGGCTCCATGCGGAAATTGGCGCCCGGCGCATGCAGAACGCTCCGCAAGCGCTTGTAGGTCGCGATGTAGAGCTTGAGCTCGTCGTTCTCGTCCGCCGTCAGTTCCAGCGGGTTGAGCTCGACTCCGAGATGGTAGGCCATGGCCACCAGCGCACGAAAGGCCAGCGTATGGCGGCGGCCCGTCTGGTGGTTGGGGGAGGCGGAGATATGGCTTCCGAGAATTTCCGGTGGCACGAAGAGAGACGCGCCGCGCTGGATTTCCAGGCGTTCCAGCGCGTCCGTGCAATCCGATGTCCAGACACGGTGGGTGCGCGCGAGAGCGCCGAAATCGATACGTCCGCCGCCGGAGGCACAGCTTTCGATTTCGACATTGGGATGCGCCTTGCGCACGCGGTCCATCAGCGCATAGACGGCGCGCGTCTGGGCAGAGGTCTTCACCCTGCCGTCACGCCCGCCCGCATGGGTCAGGTCGCGGTTCATGTCCCACTTGATGTAGGAGACGGAATGGTTGGCCAGCACGGCGTCGATCTTGGCAAACAGATAGTCGGAAACCTCCTGCCGTGTCAGGTCAAGCACAAGCTGGGTGCGCGATTGCAGCAGCGGGCGGCCGTCGATCTGCAGGGCCCAATCCGGGTGCTTCTTGTAAAGCTCCGATACGGGGTTGATCATCTCAGGCTCGAACCAGATGCCGAACTGCATGCCAAGACCGGTGACGTGGTCCACAAGGGGTTTCAAACCGTTGGGATATTTGCGGGCGTCGATATCCCAATCGCCAAGGCTTGTGGTGTCGTCGTCACGCTTGCCGAACCATCCGTCATCCAGCACGAAGCGTTCGATGCCGATCTCTGCTGCGGCCGTTGCCTGCGCCTTGAGCGAATCCATCTTGTGGTCGAAGTAATTGCCTTCCCAGGTGTTCAGCGTCACCGGACGTTGAGACATTTTACCTTCAGGCCAATCCAGGAGCTCGCCGCGCACGAAGGCATGGAATGCCTGCGTATCCGGTCCAGCATAGGCAACGGGGCTCTGGTAGGTGTCGCCCGATCCAAGAATGACTTCACCCGGTTCGAACAACTCACCCATATGGATCAACCGCTGGCCGTCATCGGTGCGGTCGATGACGACATGGTGGTTGCCGCTCCATCCCAAGGTGACGCCGAAACGCTGTCCGGCGGTCTCGACAAAAATCATCGGGAACCGGTCGTGCGACGTGCGCCCACGACGGCTTTCCTGAGACCAGATGCCGTTGCCGAGAACCTCTTTCCGGGTCTGGAACTCACGTCCCCACATGCCGGTGAAGCTGGTCAGTGCCGTTTCGCCCGCCGGTGCGGCAAAGGTGGCCGCCATGCAGCGGTCCAGCTGATAGTCGGTTTCTCCACAGTTGGTCAGCGCGGTGGAAATGGAGATCAGGCCCGAAACATGCTCGGTCAGGGTGATCGCAATGTCGATTTTCGCCACGGCATCATGGCCGTGCAAGGTCGTCGCATGTCCCGCGGGTTCCACCTCCCAGGCTCCGAACTGCAGCGTGAAATCGCGCCCCTGTCGATGGCCTGATATGGCAGGCCAGCCAAAAAAGCCCATTCCGCCCGTTGGCAGCAGCACCGATGATGGCACCGCTACGTCCATGCCGTTCACCCGGCTGGAACGTTCGATGTCGAACAGCGGATCGACAGAGGTTGCCGGTGTCGCAAAGGACAGGATTTCCGGCATGCCGAGTTCGGGCAGGCGAAGGTTCAGCGTGAAGCTGCCTTTGCCGATTGTGATGATCTGGCTCATCCTTTTGTCGCTCCCAGTGTCAGTCCGGCAATGAAGTGCTTTTGCATGATGAAGAACATGGCGACGGGCGGCAGCGCGG
The DNA here is from genome assembly GCA_900468015.1 of Hyphomicrobiales bacterium. GTDB lineage: Bacteria > Pseudomonadota > Alphaproteobacteria > Rhizobiales > Rhizobiaceae > Agrobacterium. Next base: position 580,172 of record UBRU01000004.1, on the reverse strand, counting down.
CCACCAGCGAGCCTGCCGAAACCAGATGCCATGCGGCAACCCATTGGCCGTTTAGCGAATAGAGACCGGCGGTCACCGGCATGGCATGCTGTCCCTGCACCAGAACCGTGGCCCAGAAGTAGTCATTCCAGACGAAGGTGAAGACGAGGACTGACAGGGCAGCGATTGCCGGGCGCATCAGCGGCAGCACGATGTAGCGGAAAATCTTCCACTCCGAGACGCCTTCGACCCGGGCGGATTCGATCAGTGCGAAGGGCAGACCTTTGATGAAGTTGCGCATGAAGAGCGTGCAGAACCCGGTCTGGAAGGCGACGTGGAACAGCACGAGGCCCATGGTCGTGTCGTAGAGACCGGCCCGCAGCGTCATGTCACGAACAGGCACCATTAGAATCTGAAATGGAATGAAGTTGCCAGCCACGAACATGAAAAACAGCAGCAGGTTGGCCTTGAACTTGTAGACCGCCAGCGCAAAGCCGGTGAGGCAGGAGAGCGCAACAGCGCCGATCACCGTGGGGATCGTGACCTTGAACGAGTTGAGGATATAGAGCCCGATGGGCGAATCCCGGAAGACGGCGGTGTAGTTCTCAACGCCCGCAAAGCCGGAGGGAATGCCGAAATAATTGCCGGCGGCAAAGTCACCGGCCGGTCTGACCGAGGTAATCGCCACGCCGATCAATGGCAACAGCCAGAGAATAAGCGCAATCGGCAGGACGATCTTATAGCCCCAACGAATGAAAGGTGAGGCTGTCTGAATGGGTGCGGGGAACATCAGGAATTCCTTTCCTGGCTCAGCATGCGCACGATGAAGAGCGTGATGAAGATCATCATGATGAGGAAGAGGACGACGGCGATGGCTGCGCCATAGCCCATGCGGAAACCATATTCCGAAAGCGCCTGCTCATACATGAAGTAGGATAGGACGGAGCTCGATCCGTATGGGCCACCAGCGGTCATGACCGACACGAGGTCGAAGGAACGCAGTGAGCCGATGACGGTGACCACCATGGCGATGAACGTTGCCGGTGCCAGTTGGGGCAGAATGATGTTCCACAACAGCTTGAAGCCCTTGGCGCCATCCATTCGCGCCGCTTCCACCTGCTCCGGGTTGATGTTGTTGAGACCCGTCAGATAGAGGATCATGCAATAGGCGGTCTGGGGCCACAGACCGGCAACGATGATGCCGTAGGTGACATAATTTTCATCGGCGAGAATGGCGATCTGCTGGCCGGTCAGCCATTCTAGCAGCTTGGAAAACAGTCCGAAATCCGGTGCGTAGAACCATGTGAACATCAGGCCAACGACGACCTGGCTGATGACGAAGGGGAAGAAGAAGAGCGATTTGTAAAGCCGGATGCCGCGCACATTCTGGTTCAGGAACAGCGCGACCGCTAGGCCTGCCGGAATGGACAGCAGATACAACACCAGCCAGATGATGTTGTTTTTCAGCGAGACATAGAAGGTGTCGTCCTGAAGCAGTTCGGCATAATTGCCAAAGCCGATCCAGCTCATTTCACCCATTCCGTCCCAGTCATGAAAACTGATCCAGATCGACTCGAAGATCGGCACCAGAACATAGATGACGAACATCAGCAGGCCCGGGGCCAGAAACAGCCAGGGTGCTAGTTTTTGTTGATTGCGCTTCCAGAAACTGGGCGATGGTGAAACGGCGTTGCTCACGGCGGCACCTTTTGAAAATATATATAAAATAGCAGCCGGGTACCTGGTGCATGCCGCTTACGGCACCCGGCGCTGGGAGGAACGGGTCTTATTTGTAGACGCGGGCGCGGATCTTTTCGAGACGGGCCAGAATGGCGTCGATCTTGTCGGGCTTGACCATGAATTCCTGGAAGCCTTCCATACCGGCCTTGGCCATTTCCGCCTGCGCATCGCGATCATAGAACTGTGCGATGGCAGTTGCCTTGGACAGCATGTCGAAGCCAGCCTCAAGGAACGGGTCGGTCGGCTTGTCCGCCTTGTTGTTGACCGGCAGCTGTCCCATCGTCGCGTTCATTTTCGTCTGCGCTTCAGGAGATGCGACATAGGCGAGGAACTTCTTCGCATCGTCCTTGTTCTTGGCACCCTTCGGAATGTGGAAGGTATCGGTCGGCGCTTCCTCGGCAATCGGAATGCCGGCAGTGATTTCCGGGAAGGGCAGGAAGCCGATCTGTTCTTCTTTCAGTCCGCCATTCTTGAAGGTGGCGACGGCAAAGTTGCCCATGAGATACATGGCTGCCTTGCCCTGTACGAGCTGTGGCACGGCATCCTGCCAGTCGATGGCGGCATGGTTTTCGATGAAGTAACCTGGCTTGACAAGCTCGGCCCACTTCTCGAACACTGCCTTCACGCGCGGGTCGGTGTAAGGAACCTTGCCGGATGTCAGCTGCATGTGGAAATCATAGCCGTTGACGCGCAGGTCGAGATAATCGAACCAGCCAGCCGCAGGCCACTGTGCCTTGGTGCCGATGGTGAATGGCGTGATGCCAGCGTCTTTCAGCTTCTTGGAGGCTGCAACCAGCTCAGCCCAGGTCTTGGGCGGCGTGATGCTCTGCTGCGCGAAGATGTCTTTACGATAGTAGATGCCCCACTGATAGTAGGTGTAGGGAACGCCCCACTTCTTGCCGTCGATGGTCATGGAAGGAGAGGCGGATTTCAACTGATCTTCAAGACCATTGGCCGTCCACACATCGGTCACGTCTTCGAAGAGACCAGCCTTGACGAACGGCTCCATGCGGTTGCCCGCATACCATGCAACGACATCAGGCGCATCGGCGGTCAGGAAGTTGCGGATGGCGGACTTGTAGCCCTCGTGGTCGAAGTTGTTCCACTTCACCTTCACATCCGGGTTGGCCTTCTGAAAGTCTGCAATCAGCTCTTCCATGGCTTTCTTAGGTACGGGGTCCGAGTGGTCGGAATTGATGGTGATCTCGCCCGCAAATGCAGACGAAAACAGCGCTGCCGACAAGGCAACTCCGCTAAGGCTTTTTAAAAGGGTCATGTTTTCCTCCCTATGACCGTGACACGTCGACGTGGAGACTGTGAACCATACGCACGCCCTCCCAAGCCAAATCCAAGTTCGGCTTGAACATCTGACCGAAACCCGCAATAAGCTACCGAAATTCCGGATAGTTTCTCTAGGATTCTAAGATTATGGTGTCCATACAGCTCGCTAGACGCGATGAATCGGTACCGGTACATCCAGAGCACGATCCTCGACATCCGCTGGTTGTCTTCGGCGATCACAGGTTTTGCAGCGGGGAAGCATCGTTCGTGCAGGTCATGACCGGCCCCCATATGCACAGCCAGGTCGAGCTCAATTTCGTGCTGGAAGGGCAGATGACCTACTGGTTCGACGGTCGTGAACTCACCATCGATGCCGGGCGGCTGTGTCTGTTCTGGGGCATGATCCCGCATCAGGTCATTGCGCGCTCGGAAGGCACGCGTTTCGTCTGCCTCTATGTGCCGATGTCGTTCTTCCTCGGTCTTGCGAGCCTAACCCGGTTTCGTGATGCGGTGTTTCGCGGTGCGATGATCGAGGCGTTGGAGCTGCGCTCCTACGACAACGAGATATTCCAGCGTTGGAGAGATGAACTGCGCTCCGGTGATGAGGGACTGATCGAAATCGTGCGCAACGAACTGGGTGCGCGGGTTTTGCGGATCGAGCGCGACGGATGGCGGGACTTGCGCGAGGAAGGCTCTGCCATCGCCAGTCTTGGCGTCAACGATAGCGAGCGCGTTGAACATGTAGAGCGGATGCTACGCTATATCGCCGAGAACGCACTTAACGATATCTCCGCTGAAGATGTCGGCAAGGATTCAGGCCTCCATCCCAATTACGCCATGTCCGTCTTCAAGCGTGCGGTGGGCATGACCATCAATCAGGCCATCATCCGCCATAGGCTCGATACGGCCCAATCACTGCTAATCGCCACCGACATACCCATTACCGACGTTGCATTCGAATCCGGCTTCGGATCAGTCTCCCGGTTCTATCAGGCATTTTCGCAACGCTTTGCCATGCGGCCAAAGCAGTACCGTGCCAGCATGCGAAGCAAGGCGTAGGACATTCCTATTACCGGTTCCTCAGAACGGTGCAGGGGATCGCCGCCGCTTTGATCTGTGCGCAGAGACTGTTGGCTTCCGCGCGGGTTTCACGTCCAATTCTTGCGGCATAGCGTGGCCTGTTGCCGAAATTGCCGCCGCGCTGCTGCACGATCAGCGCTCGCTCCTCGTTCAAGGGTGAGGGCAGACGGGCGACGGCTTGTGTGAACAGACGATCAACGACGGTGGGGCGGTAGTGCGCTGAAAGCTGGACGCCCCATGGCGCCCAGTCGGCTGATCCGGCAAAAACTGGCTCCTGCATGCGTCTGGTTTCCGCAAGCACGACGCAGGCAGCCTGAAACGGCATAGAGTCATCAAGCTCGGGCGCGGCCACTTTTGGCGGAGCGTCACGCCATGCTTCCACGGGCTGACCGGTGATCGCAAACACGTAGTCGCGTGTTTCTATCGGAAGCCGGGCGTTGGACAGGAAACGCGAGAGCCCGTTTTCACCCGCATTATAGGCGGCAGCGGCGAAGCCAAAATTGCCGAAGCGTGTTTTGAGCTCCTTCAAATAGGCCGCCGACGTATCGAGTGCGTCGATCACGTCGAAGCTGTTCATCAATCCCCGGCTTCGGGCGGTAGACGGTATGAACTGTGCGATGCCTTCGGCGCCCTTGTGGCTGACAGCCTCCGGGCGGAAAAGACTTTCACGCCAGATCAGCCGCGCAAAATAGGCTGCAGGCACATCGTGCTTTCGAGCAAAGTGCTCGATGGTGCTGCAAAGATCGGCATTGAAGCTTGCCTTGCGGATGCAGATGGGGTGCGGCCCACGGTTTCGCTCATAGAGACAAGCTGCGTCGCTCTCCTCGGCAGCGACGACACTGTCAGCGCACATGCTTGGTACGCCGCCTGCGATACTGATGGCGAGGGCTATATGTTTGATATTCATGCTGATTGTTGTGCGCTCGTGCTGGAAAATGCCAATTCTAATCTACCATAGAATGGTCTTACCGTCATAGGCGATGAAGGAGCCTGACTTATCGGGTGTCAGCGTATCGAGTGCCGAAAGAATGGATGTCGCCGCTTCCTGCGCGCTCACCGTGGGATGACCGCTGGCGTAGGGATTTGACAGCGGCGTACGAACGGTTCCGGGATGAATGGCGGTGAGAACCATCTCGGGATGCGTCCGCGCATATTCTATCGAGGCGGTTTTGACGATCTGGTTGAGAGCGGCTTTCGATGCCCTGTAGGATATCCACCCGCCCAACCTGTTATCACCGATGGAGCCGACGCGGGCAGAGAGAAACGCGGCGACCGACCGCGTTTTGCGATCCATCAGCGGAAGAAAGTGTTTGGCGACCAGCGCCGGGCCAACCGCATTGATACTGAACTGCCGCATCATCACGTCAGGGTCGACATGCCGCAATGCCTTCTCCGGCGGGTGTCCATCGACATCAAGTACGCCAGTTGCGCAAATCAATAGCTGAAACGGCTTGCCCCGCAACGCTTCCGCCGCTGCTTGCACCGAGGTCTCATCCGTAAGATCGAATCCTGTTACGGTTCGGGACAAGGGATGGAGCGCACCGAAATTTGGCTCTGCGCGCAGCCGGTCGCACAGGGCCGAACCGATGCCGCCGCTGGCGCCGATGACGACGGCACCGAAGCCGGAGGGCAGGGAGGTGAGTAGGGCATCTGCCTGTGTGTTCATGTTCACATCAACGCTTTAATGCGGTCGATGTTCAAGCGGAAAGTCGCTTTCGGCCACATATAAAGATTATCTAATGTCTGGTACATGACGGAAGGGAACTTCGATGACGCAATTCTGTTTGAGGAGGGCACCAGTTCGCGTTGCGTCACGGGATTAATCGCGCATATGACACCTAAAATCGCCATCATTGGATCCGGCCCAACGGGCATCTACACGTTGAAGGGCCTGGTCGGCAAATCCGAGCCTCTCTCCATCACGATTTTCGAAAGCGAAACCGATCCCGGCAAGGGTACGCCGTACCACCCTGCCTTGAACGACCGGGCCATGCTGTCCAACATCGCCAGCATAGAATTGCCGCCGGTCTGCGAGAGCCTGATGCAGTGGCTTCTTCGCCAGACGGATGAAGAGTTGCAGCAGCTTGGTGTGGAGCGAGGCCAGATCAATGAGCGCGAATTCTATCCGCGAGTCGTGCTGGGTGAGTTCTTTTTTTCGCAGTTCTCGCAGTTGCTGGAAATCGGCGCTGCCAATGGACATACGATTGAGGTGAAAGCGTCGCATCGGGTTGCCGACATTGAATTGAGACCCACTGATATCCGTTTGACCGTGACTGCGGCGGAGGGCGAAGCACTCGAATTTGCGTTCGACCATGTGGTGATGGCAACGGGACACGACTTTCCAGAAACAACCGAGATCAAACCGGGATATTACGTCTCACCATGGCCAGCGCCGGTGCTGAAATCTATCAAGCCCGGTAAGGTCGGCATTCTCGGAACATCGTTGAGTGGTATTGATGCGTTGATCACCGTCGCTACGGCCCACGGCACCTTTCTTCTCGATGAGCAAGGTGATCTTCAATACCATCCCTCACCCGATACCGAAGCACTGCACGTCACGATGATGTCGCGCAAGGGTATCTTGCCAGAAGCCGATTTCTATTGCGAAATCCCCTATCGCCCACTTCAGTTCTGCACGGAGGCGGCGATCCAGAATGCGATCGCGACCCGGCGTAATGATCTCTTGGATGCGGTATTCGAGCTCTTCAAGGCCGAACTCATCTTCTGCGATCCCGATTACGCGGCCCGGATCGGTCTCTCACAGCTGAGCGTCGAAACAGTTTCCAAAGCTTATTTTCAGGACCGCGAGACCACGCAGCCTTTCGTCTGGGCAGCGCTCAATCTCGCTGAAGCGGACGCCAATAAGGCCAATCAATATACGGTGGAATGGCGTTATGCGATCCTGCGAATGCATGAGGTGATCGCGTTGGCGATACCGCATCTCAACGAACGGGACCTGAAGCGGTTTCACAGCCACTTCAAGACCGTCTTCGTGGATGATTACGCAACGGTGCCGCACGCGTCCATCCGCCGTCTTCTGGCCCTTCATCGCGCCGGGAAGCTGGATATTCTGGCACTGGGCAACGATAACGACATTGATAACAAGGCGGTCGAACGCGGTGCGATCGTTCGCAGCAAGGGGCAGGAATATCAGTTCGATGATTTCATAGACGCGACCGGTCAGCACACATTGTCGGCCAGGGACATCCCCTTCGAGACGCTGAAGAAACAGGGTGTTATGCGCAAGGCGACGACCAGTGCGACCACGACGCTGATTGGTTTCGAGGATCAGTTAGTTCGAACGGGCGGCGTTGATCTGGATGATAAATTCAGACCTATCTTCCAGGATAACCTGACCAACAAACTCTATTGCGGGTCGATTGCGTTTCTGTTGCACAAGTTGCCCTTCGTGCAGGGCATCACCAGCGCGCGCGACATCGGCTATACCGTGTCGCAGGCCATTCTTGAAACGACGGAAGCGCCCGCACTGTCGGCAGCTTGATCATCTGTCCAGCAGATAGGCGCTGTCACCTACCGTGACGGTGCCTGCCTGTTCGACTGTGCCATAGATGCCGAAGTTCCGCCTGTTTTGACGGAGAATGGCCCTTAAGATATCGGCATTTTCGGCAACGCCCGGCTGGGAAATAAGCGTCAGTCCGCATCGTTTCGTTTCCTCACTGGCGCGTGTGATGAACTCATGGCCAAGCAACAGAGAACGCCCGAGCCAAGTCTTTTCGCGAAATTCCTTTGTTCCAGACGTGCGCAGAACAATCGTTGGGCGGAACCGTTTGCTCTCTATGGTGTCGATGCCGACAAAACCGGCGAGATGCTCCATAGAGCTTGTCGTAATCAGGTGGAGCGGGCTTGGCTCGTAGCGATTGACCGCTATCGCAGACGAGTTTGCCGCCTTGGCTTTTGCGTAGGGCATGACGGTTGCTTCAAAGCCGAAATGGTCCGACAGTCTCTCGCCAATCTTGGCATCTTGCACGGACAGCCATTGTCCGTCTTGGAACCCGATCTCCGTCACGCCTTTGTTCAGGCGCGCTTGGAGAAACAAGGCTGGTCGCCAGCGTTCTTCCCTCTCGGGGGCGGCCACCTGGCATGAGAGCCGATCCACGACGCACCAGTTTCGGTCGCCTTCGATACCGCCGGTCCCGATCTCGACGCATGTGAGTTGTTCTCCTCCCAGGGAGCTGACCGGATAACGCCAGATTTCTTCGACCGTCCCCAATACTGCCAATGCTGTTCCGATCTCTTTCCCAATTTATACACACAGGGGAACCGAATTTGGCACGGCTGGTTCCATCGTCAGTTCTCCGCCACCAGATGGCCCGCAGAAACCTCCCGGAACTTTGGCGGGACGATTTTGTAATCGACAGGGCGGATCGGGCTTTTCAATTCCTCTATGGCGGCGGCACTTTTGAGCCTGCGACGATCCGGGTCTGGCACGGGCACCGCTGACATGAGACGTTTTGTGTAGGCATGCTGCGGGTTGCCGAACACCGCCGCACGTGGACCGATTTCCACGATTTCACCCAGATACATGACCGCTACCCTGTGGCTGACACGTTCGACCACGGCCATGTCGTGGCTGATGAACAGGAAGGCAAGATCGAGGCTTTGCTGCAAATCGAGCATCAGGTTGATGACCTGCGCCTTGATCGAGACATCCAGCGCCGAAACGCTTTCGTCCGCGACAATGACCTTCGGTTTCAGCGCCAGTGCACGGGCAATGCAGACCCGCTGGCGCTGGCCGCCGGAAAATTCATGCGGGTAGCGTTTTGCCATGTCGGGCGTCAGGCCAACCTTTTTCAGCATGTCGGCAACGACGTCCTTCGCCTGTTTTTTGTCGCCCATTTTGTGTTCAAGGAAAGGTTCGGCGATGGCGGCACCCACGGTCATGCGGGGGTTTAAAGAGGCAAACGGGTCCTGAAAGATCATCTGCACGGACTTGCGCATCTCACGCATGTCCTTCTTGTCCAACTTGAGCACGTCCCGGCCTTCAACGAGAACCGAGCCGCTGCCGGGCTCGATCAGCCGCATGATGGCGCGACCGGTGGTGGACTTGCCGCAGCCGGATTCGCCGACGAGAGACAGAGTTTCGCCAGCATGGAGATCGAACGAGACGTTCTCCACCGCATGGACGCGGCCCGTGACTGTGCCGAACAGACCGGAATGTATATCGAAGCGCTTGGTGAGGTTTTTAACCTGCAACACCGGCTGCCCCTTGGCAACCGTATCACCAACCTCCACGGGAACATCGGATTCGCCCGTCAACACATTGACGACCGGGAAACGCCGAGGCCGCTGATAATCCTGCATCGAGCCAAGCACCGGCACCGCTGACAGCAGCGCGCGCGTATAGGGATGCTGGCCACGGTGGAAGATGTCGGTCGTCGCGCCGGTTTCCACCTGCTCGCCCTGATACATGACGACGGTTCTGTCCGCGATCTCTGCGACAACGCCCATATCGTGGGTGATGAACAACACGGAGGTGCCTTCCTCCTCCTGCAACGTCTTGATGAGATCGAGAATCTGGCCCTGGATGGTCACGTCGAGAGCCGTTGTCGGTTCGTCTGCGATCAGCAGTTTAGGCTTTGTCGCCAATGCCATGGCAATCATCACGCGCTGGCGCATGCCGCCGGAAAAGCGATGCGGATATTCATCGAAACGGGATGCTGCGGAGGGGATGCGCACCTTTTCGAGAATGCGGATGGTTTCTGCTCTAGCCTCTCGCTTGCTCATCGGCGAATGGCACAGCAAAGCCTCGGAAATCTGATCGCCTATGGTGAAAAGCGGATTAAGGCTCGTCATCGGCTCCTGGAAGATCATTGCGACATCATTGCCGCGCACCTTGCGCATTTCGTGTTCAGGCAACGACAGAAGATCGCGCCCGTCCAGCATGACCTTGCCTTCGATGCGGCTGGTGTCTGGCTGCAACAGCCGCATGATCGACAAGGAGGTGACCGATTTGCCCGAGCCGCTCTCCCCGACGATGGCCACCGTTTCACCGGGTCCAACCGTAAAGGAGATATCGCGAACGACCGGCTTCCACTTGTCATCGACCATGAAGGACGTCCGCAGCTTTTCAACCGACAGGACCGGGTCGTTGGCTGCTGACGCGAAGGGTATGGTCTGGGTGTTTGGCGTTGTCATGGTCGTTCCCTTGTTTTGGTCTGAGGATGGCCGGCGTTAGTCCGGCCACTTCAACGCGCCGTTAAAGCGGTGACGGCTCAGATCCTCGAAGGGTGTCGCGATGATTTCGTTGGAGGCGCGGGCCTTGTCCAGTTCCTCGGCTAGCCGCGATGCGACGACAGTTTCCTGACCGGGGTGCAGGTTGCAGGGGTCGAGGTAGAAGTAGTGATGCTCGACTTCATGGTCGCGCACGATGATCGGCTGCGGTCCGGAGCGCAGTGCTGCGGCCAGATCCCAAGCTGTGATGTGGGCTTCCTGCGCCGAGATGATCACACGCATGCGGTCCAGCGGGTTGTTGGTCGGATCGGGTTCGATCAGCGCTGTCACGCCGGGGCGGTTCGCCAGTGTCTGCGCCCACAGGTTCAGATAGCTAGTTTCGCGTTCGCGAATGCCCGCATGGTCGCGCTTTTCCCAAGCTTCCAATGCGGCCATGACACCGTAGATGCTTTCCTTGCCGACCTTCATGCCACGGCCAACACCCATGTTTTGCAGGAAGGCATTGCGCACAAGCTCCTTCTTGCCTGCAACGATGCCCGATGTCGGCCCGCCCAAAAACTTGTGGCCGGAGTAAAGCGCGATATCCGCACCCTGCTCGATGAAGAGCTTGAGATCATATTCGGAAGCCGCATCGACGATGACCGGCACGCCCTTGGCGTGGGCGATTTCCACGAACTCCTTGAGGTGCAGCAGGCCGTAATTCACGACATGGTGGGAGACGACGTAGACGGCGGCTGCCGTGTTTTCGGTAATGGCGTTTTCCATGTGATAGCGGTGCGTGGATGTTGCCTGCCCGATCATGACCACCTTGCCACCGGCAAGGCGAATGGACTGATCGACCGGAGCGCCGTAGCTCACCACATGGCCCATCTGAATGAGAACCTCGTTCTTCGGCGTCGTGGTTTCGGGAAGCCTCTCGATCGCCAAAAGGTCTGGACCGGTAATCGCGCCAGCCACGGCGAGGCTGATGCCGGAGGAGCACGACGCCGTCACGAACCCGGCTTCGGCACCTGTCAGGCGCGCGATGATGGCGCTTGCCTTGCGTTGAAGATCGTTGATCTCGACAAATTGCGGCAGGATCGCTGCCATGGCGGCAACCGCTTCCGGCACGACGATGGAGGCACCGAGGCTGGTCATGGTGCCTGAGACATTGATGACCGGGCGAAGGCCGAGCTTTGTTCTGAGGTCGTCGGACATTATCATTCTCCAGTCTGGGAACCGGTGCTTCCGGTTCTGATTTGGGTTGCCCTGCACAGACCTATGCCATAGTAATGCAATAGGTTCTTTAACGTGCGGGAGCGTTGTCTTGGGTTTGAACACATCATTGGACGTTGCCTCCGACGATCTTCCTGCGGTCGAAACCGAGGGCAAAGCACGTCGGTCGCGGGTCAGCGGCATCGACAGAGCCTTGCAGGTCATCGATTATCTTTACGAGACGGGCGCGCCCGCTGGAGCCTATGCGATTGCCAAGGCAGTCAAGGCGCCGCTGTCCACCGTTTACGTCATCATCGATGACCTCGTGGAAAAGAACATGCTGGCCCGCAATGCCGATGGCATGATCTGGCTTGGCGCACGTCTGTATCATTATGGCCTCGCCTATGCCCGCTCGCTCGATTTCATGAGCGTGGCCACCCATGAGATGCACGATCTTTGCCGCGAGGCGGGTGAGACCGTTCAGGTTTGCGGTCGCGATGCCGAGCATATGCTGGTGCTGGCCATGGCCGAGGGCCCGAGCCATTTTCAAGTCGCGTCCCGTGTCGGCACTCGCGTGCCGCTGAACTGGACGGCGTCCGGTCGCCTGCTTGTCGGCCATATGCCCGAGGCTGAGCGGATCGACCTTTTCAAACGCGGCGCCCGCATTTCTCCCACCGGTCGCGCGACGATCGATGCGGCATCCCTGTCGGATGCGGCTCGCAAGGCGTTCGAGGAGCGGCTGTCGATCCAGGCGGGGGAGTCCGATTATTCCGTTGCCTGTATTGCTTCGCCGATTGTGGACAGCAGGGGAGACTGCGTGGCGACGATTTCCATCGTGCTTCCCGAACAGAAAATCGTTGCCGACAAGTCCGGCTATGCCGACCGCGTCAAAGCGTCTGCTGCTCGTATCGAAAAGCTGATGGGCTGGCGCAACCACTGACCGTCTCCCTACGCGTGCAACGCGACGATGGCTTCGATCTCGACCGTGATATTGCCGGGAAGCGAACCAAAGCCGACGGCGGAGCGAGCATGCTGGCCCGCCTCGCCGAAGACAGCGTTGAAAAGATCGGAGCAGCCATTGATCACCAGCGGATGGTCCAGAAAATCAGGCGCGGCGTTGACCATGCCGAGCAGTTTCACAACGCGCCTGACGCGGGAGAGATCACCCAGTGCATCATGCATGACGGACAGCAGGTTGATGCCGGTCAGCCGCGCATCGGAATAGGCTTTGTCAGGCGAAACATCCGTGCCGACCTTTCCGGTGTGCAGGAAACCGTCAGCCTCACGAGGGCCTTGTCCCGACAGGTAGAGTATATTGCCTTCGATGACATGCGTCACGAAGTTGGCAATGGGAGGTGCTGGTGGCGGCAGTTCGATGCCGAGCGCGGCAAGCCGGTCATAAGGCGTTTGCGCCTTCGCTTCTGACTTGATCGGGGACTGGGTCACGCAAACTCCTGTGTCATGCAAAATACTCTTCATGTCTGGCAGCACTCAGCGGTAGGAATAACCGTGGCTGTGGCGAACCAGCTTGCGGGCGCGGGGAATGTAGCGGCTGGCGACGGTCGCTTCCGCGCCGATCACCGCATATCGCGGCTCGAACAATCGCTTCAGCTGCGAGACATCGCCGTTGGAATCGGTCGCCTCAAGATCGGAATCGATGACATCAAAGATCGTGAAATCGGCGCGCGCTCCGACCGACAGGCGGTTTTGCATGTCGAGCTTGATGACCTCTGCCGGGGCGTGGGTCACCGCGTTGACAACCTTGTCGAAGGGCATGCCGACGGACATCAGCTTCGACATCGTCGTTGCCAGATCCCAGACCGGGAAATTCATGGAATGGCCGTGCAAATCGGTCGAGATCGAATGGGGTAGCAGACCACGCGCAATCGCCGCTTCCGCCACCTTGAACGAAAAGGACGCGCCTCCGTGGCCAATGTCGAGGCGCACTCCTTCAGACGCACAGCGTTCGGCCAGATTGAAGAGGTCCTCGTCTTCCATGATCGATGAACCGGCCTTGCCGTTGAAGCAGTGGGTGACGACATCGCCGGGGCCGAGGATTTCCAGCACTTCGTCGTAGAGCGCAGGCGGTTCGCCGACATGCACCATCATAGGTATCTTCAGGATTTTGGCGATCTTCTTGCCGAGCTTGACCGGTGTGACGCCCCATGAGCCGGTGATGACGTGGCTGGCGCGGACCTTCAGGCCAACGATGTGCTCGCTGTTTTCGGCGTAGCATTCAAGGATGCGATCAAGATCGATGTCCCTGATGTCACGCAGTTCTGCGACGCGATTGCAGGCGACGAGACCGATTGAGCCGAGGTTGAGGAAGGCCTTGATACGTTCCTTGGAGGGCTCGATGATATATTCGCGGAAGCCATGAAAATTGGCTTCACCGGCAGAACCTGCATCAACCAGCGTGGTTACGCCACGTTCCGCGCCGCACTCGGACGGGCGGATCGAGATGTCAGTACCGCCGTGCCAGATGTGAACATGCAGATCGACCCAGCCCGGAGAAACCCAGGCGCCTTTGCCGTCGATGCGGACCGCATCTGCAGGTGCGTCGATAGACGGGCCGATGGCGGCGATTTTGCCGTCTGCACCGACCAGAATATCCGTCGCGCCTGAGTGTGCGGTTTCGCCAAAAGCCATCGGCTTGACGTTGGTGAGGAGGAGCGGCTTTGCGTTTTCGCCGGTCATATTACAAATCCCTTCGCAGTCTTGGATCGAGCATGTCCCGCAATCCATCGCCGACCATTTGCAGCGACAGCACGGAAAGAATGATGGCAAAGCCGGGGAAATAGGTCATCCAGTCGGCCTGCCCGATATATTGGCGGCCAGCGGCGATCATGGTTCCCCAGGTTGGAATTTCGGGGCTGACACCCAGTCCCAGAAATGACAGGCCCGCTTCTGCCAGCATCGCGCTGGCGAACAGGAATGTTGCCTGCACGAGAATGGGCGACAGCAGATTGCGCAGCACATGCCGCGTCATAATGTGGAATGTGGAGATGCCCAGCGCCTGTGCGGCCTCCACATAGGGCAGCTCACGGATCACCAGTGTCGAAGCGCGCACGATGCGGGCCAGACGCGGTGCATAGACAATCGACAGCGCGATGATCACGGTGGTGAGCGACGGGCCTAGCGCTGCCACCAGCGCAATGGCCAGCAGAATATCGGGAAATGCCATCATAGCGTCGATCAGCCGGGCAATCGGCGTATCGAGCCGCTGGAAGAAGCCAGCCAGCAACCCAAGCGTAACCCCGATTGCGGCTGACAGGACGACGACCGATGCGCCGATCAGCAGCGACAGGCGCGCAGAATAGATCGTGCGCGAAAAGACGTCACGACCGAATTCATCGGTTCCGAACCAGAACATCTCGCTTGGCGGTTTCAGCCGGTTGACGATGGATAGTTTGGATGGAGAGTAGGGTGCGATCCATGGGGCGAGCACCGCCAGCAGCACGAAGACCACCAGAATGATGAGGCCGAAGGCCACCGTCTTGCGCTTCAGGAACCGGCGAACGAACTTCGAGCCTTCGCTGGCCTCGGGCTGTGGGGGTGTTGCTGCAATATCGACCATCTGTCGCGCCCCCTTAATAACGAACACGCGGATCGATCGCCAGATACAGCATATCGATTGCGAAATTGATGAGGACATAGAGCGCAGCAATCACCAGCAGGGCTCCCTGGATGACAGGATAATCCCGGCGCAGCACGGCTGACACCACGAGACTACCGACACCCGGCAGACCGAACACGGTTTCGGTGACGACCGCACCGGAGATCAGCACGGCGGCGGTTAGGCCTATCACTGTGAGGATCGGGATCAGCGCGTTCTTCAGCGCATGTTTGAGAATGACGCGGCGTTCGACCAGACCTTTTGCGCGCGCCGTGCGGATGTAATCGTCACCCAGAACATCGAGCATGGAGGCGCGAGTAAACCGCAGGATCAACGCCGAAGAGACGATACCGAGCGCGAAGGCGGGAAGCGTCAGGTGATACATTCGCTCCGCGAAGCTCGCGCCAGGACCGCCATAGCCCGAAACGGGGAAGATGTTCAGCCGCACCGCGAAAAACTGCATGAGAATAAGGCCCAGCCAGAAACTGGGAATGCTCGCAGCCAGCATGGCGACGGTGGTCGCCGCCTGATCGACGAAGGAGCCACGACGATAGGCGGCGTAAATGCCGATGGGCAGGGCGATGATGGTGGCGATAGCGAGCGAGAAGATCGTCAGGAAAAAGGTAGGCTCCGCACGATCCAGCAGCGCCGAGGTAACGGGCATGTTGAGAAAAATGGATTGCCCGAGATCACCCTTCAGCATCTGGCCGAGATAGAGCAGATATTGCACGACAAGTGATTGATCGAGCCCCAGCCGCATGCGCAGATCGGCAATATCCTGAGCGGACGCATCCGGGCCGAGCATGACTGCGGCGGGATCACCCGGGGTTACGCGCACGATGACGAAGACGATGGTCACGACGAGGAACATCACGACAATCATGCCGAACAGGCGCTGAAGAATGTAACGGATCATCTATTTCTCTTTCCATGCTCCAGAAAGGAACGCTTTCGAAGCCGGATGCCGCGGCAAAGCGGCATCCGTGCACGATCGAAAAGGGTTACTTCGTGATGGATGCATTCCAGAAATACGGCCATGGAGCCGGGTCGACACCCTCGACCTTCTTTGCCTTGGCCGTCAGTCCGTTGAAGTCGCCGATCTTCATGTAGGGAATTTCCTCATACATGGCTTTCTGAACATCGGCCCAAAGTGCGACCCGCTTTTGCGGATCGGATTCGGCGGAGAAAGCCTCGACCGTCTGCTTGCGCAAAGGCGTGTCCCACCAGCCGGGAGAGGTCGGTGCCAGCGAACCGATCAGCGCCGGTTCCGGCAGGAAAGGGCTGTGGGTGATGTAGATGTCCCACAGAGCCTTATCGGCGCGGCGCTGGGTCAATGTTGCCCAGTCTACGACCTGAAGATCGACTTTAAAGCCTGCGAGTTTCAGATATTCCGCAGCAACCTGCGCCATCTTGTAATGGAATTCATACTGGCGGCTGGTGAGAATGCGGATGGGCTTTTGCCCGTCATAGCCTGCAGCCTTGGCAGCTTCGGCGGCACCTTCCGGGTCTGCAAGATTGTAAGCGCCCTCAACACCAGCGTCGGTGTTCCAGACGTAATTCTTGGGATAGATATCGCCATCGACGGTGTAGAAATCCGTGCTTCCGAAAGCGGCGGCCAACATGTCTTCCATGTTCAGCGCCTGACGGATGGCCTTGCGCATGGCAACATCCTTGGCCACGCCTTCCGCCGTATTGAACACGAAGACCGGATAGCCGAATGGCTTCAGGACGACAGGCTCCGTCACGGACGAGGACTTGACCTTGTCGAAGGATTCGACCGGCAGGCTGTCGACATAGTCGTATTGCCCGGAAACCGCAGCCTCCACGCGGGTGTTCGCATCCGGCACCGGAACGAAGCGAATTTCATCGAGATACTGATGGCGCGCGCCGCCGTAACCGTTGCTGTCGCCTTCACGGGATTTGTAGCCATCAAAACGCACGAGCTGGATATACTGGTCGGCCTTGCGCTCTTTCAGCATGTAAGGACCGGTACCGATGAACTCCTTCATCGGCTCATCCTGCTTTTCTGCAGGCAGGACGATGGCAGCCGAATTGTTGAAGGCCAGCAACGAGACGAGCGGCGCATAAGGCTGCTTCAGGGTGATGGTGACCGTCATCGGGTCGGTCGCTTCGATCTTGTCGAAGAAGGACGCCGCCTGCTTGCCGCGAGAGGCGACTTTCACCCAGCGGTTCAGCGAGGCGACGACGTCGTCGGAGGCCATATCGGAACCGTCATGGAACTTGATGCCGGACCTTAGCTTGATCGTGTAGGTTTTGCCGTCGGCGCTGATCTCCGGCAGGCTTTCGGCCAGAAGCGGCGTCGGCTTCCAGTCCTTGTCGAAGGTGTAGAGCGTCTCGAAAATATGCTGCGTGACGATGCCGACAAGGTCAGCCGTCGATGCCATCGGGTCGAGTGTTGGCGGCTCGCCAATCGTTGCGACGTTGATCACGCCACCCTTTTCCTGCGCCGAAATAAGAGTGGGGGCGGATATCAACGCCGTGGCGATAAAAAATGCTAGCTTGAGTCTCATGCGAAGCTCCCGGTTTTAGATGTTCCATTATTATGTTATATAAGACTTTATAACAGAATATCTAAATGAGATGGGCTGTCAATCGCGTCGGAACGTCGTTGTGCATAATTGCTAATTTAAGGATATTATAAGAGCGATCAGGCGCTCCATCTCAGACCTGATTGGCGAGCGCGACAGCATCGGCCACACTGTCCCATTTATCCCGCAAGAGGGTTGAGGTGGCGATGCGAATATGGTCGCCGGGCAGGAGCGTGAACTTTCGGCCTGGATTGATGGCAATGTTACGTGCGGCAAGCGTAACGGTGGCAAAGGGTTCTGACGCAACCGGCAACCAGAGACAGAGGCCGCTGCCGGGACGCGTTTCCACACCCCGTGCCCGCAGCGCATCTGCCAACCCATCGCGGCGCTGTTGATAGGTGGCGCGCGCCTTTGCCATCGTTTTCCAGCTATCTGGATTGCGCAGAAGCCATGCGGTTGCTCCCTGCAGCACACGGCTTGTCCATCCGGCGCTAAAGGCGCGATAGGACTGGATTTGCTCTACAATGAGGGCCGAGCTGGAAAGGATGGCCAGACGCAGATCGGGTCCCAGCGTTTTGGAGTAAGACAGGATATGGATGGTCCGCTCGGGAAAACGCTTGCCCAGGGAGTGCGCCTTTGCTTCCGATATGTCGCCCAAGCCATCGTCCTCGATGATCAAGGTCGCGCTGCCGGAAAGTACATCACCCAGTTCAGACATGCGCTCCGGGCTGACGGTCTGGCCGGTGACGGAATGAAGCCGGGGTTGATACAGGAATGCTGCCGGTCGCGCCTTGAGGGCGGCGTCAAGCGAAGCAGGTGTCGGGCCCTGTTCATCGCACAGGACGGGAATGATCTTGACGCCGAAGTCTTCCAGAATATCCAGAAGCCGCATTGCCGTGGGGTTTTCGATTGCGACGGCAGAGCCAGGCGGGACGAGGGCGCGAATGGCGGTATAGACGGCATTGTAGCCGCCATTGGTTACCAGAAAAGCCTCTGGTACATAGGGCCAGCGTTCCGAGGCGGCATCGTGGAGTTCAGGAATGATGCGTGAGCGCTCGTAGTCATTCAGCTTGTCCACGGTCGCTGCATGGGCAAGGGCCTCCGCGAGGGGTGGCAGAAGCGAGGTGTCCGGCACGGCCAGCGTCAGATCAAGTGCGTCGGGTCCGTAATTGCCTGCGCTGGCAAAGCGCTCCGGTTTGGCGATGAAGCTGTCGCCGCTGACCCATGTGCCGTTTCTCCCTCGACCGGTGATGATCTTGTGACGTCGCAGATCTGCCCATGCTTCGGATAATGTCGCGGGGCTTATCCCCAGCTCGAACGCCAGATCGCGGATGGACGGCATGCGCGTTCCCACCGGCAACACACCTGCGCGGATCAGCGCGCTCGTCTCCAACGCAATACCCCGGATCGTGCGATCGGCTATTTTTTCAGCAAGCCAGCGGGCGGAATAGGGGGTGCTCATAATTTTTGCCTTTAAATGTTCAATAACGTAATAACATTTGATGTTTGTAATTTGAACATTTAACTTTTCGTTATCGAGATTTTTTGTGAGCATAAAGCATGACTGTAACGCTTCGCCTCGCCCTCCGTGACTGGGACTACATGACCCCGTTGATCCTCGGAGATGTGTCCTCGCCACGCCTTGATGTGAAAGTCGACCGTGTCGGCACGCTCGTCTCCAGCGTCGCGAATGAAGCCGCTTACGATGCAGCGGAAACATCGTTCAGTCGCTATGCCCAGATGCGCCATGATGGTGACGAGAGCGTCATCGGCATGCCCAACTTTATCATGCGCGGCTTTCGTCATCGCTGCATCATCACCAGCAAGGCGAGTTCCATTCGCCAGCTTTCCGATCTGGCAGGAAAGAAGATCGGCGTGACGGGCTGGCGGGATTCCGGCAATACGTGGACCCGTGCTGCCATTCGCCGTGAAGGTGTCGGTGTGGAGGATGCGATGTGGTACGCAGGGCGTCTTACCGAAGCGCATCCGATCACCGATCGCCTTGATGGTTTCGGTCGCCCCGGTCGCATCGAGGTCGCCCCCGGCGAGCGTCCAATGGTCGATCTACTTCTGGATGGCGGTCTGGATGCCGTGTTTACACCCTTTATGCCAAAGGGCTTCTTCGATCAGGATTCAGCATTGAGACAGGTTTTGGACGACTACCGTTCCGCCGAAGTCGATTACTTCAACGATGTCGGTTACGTGCCGGGCATGCATCTGATCGGCTTCAAGGCGGAATTAGTGCGAGAACATCCTTGGATTATGGACGAGTTGAGCGATCTTCTGGATGCATCCCAACGCATGTGGCTGGAAAAGCGTGAGAAATATGCTGATACCACCCCGTGGATGATCGATGAGCTACGCCGTTGCGCCGCCGATCTTTCTCCTTCGTGGAACGTTAATGGCTTTGAGGCGAACGAGAAGATGATCGCCGATTTTGCGCTGGAACTCTACGAGCAGAAAATTCTGCCGCGTCTTCTGTCGCCCGCAGATTTGTTTCCAAACCATGCTTCGGGTCGCTGACCCATTCGAAACCTTCCGAGTTGAACCATAAAAAGGGGAATACCATGCACTCGAAATTCACCGCTTCCGTTGCTGCCCTTGCCGTTTTGCTGGCCATGCCGGCAATGGCTCAGGACGCCGCCATTCCGCAACAGACTGTCAACAAGGAGCTGAGCGCCCGCCTGCCGGAGAAAATCCGTACCGATGGCAAGATGATATCCGTCAACAACGGCTCCTTTCCTCCCTACGAAATCGTCACTGGCACGGAACTGACAGGCGCCAGCGCCGATCTCACCGAAGCGCTCGGCCAATTGCTGGGTGTGAAAATCGAGCACGCGACGGTGGGTGGGCTTCCGGCCCTGCTATCCGGCGTCAATTCCGGGCGGTACCAGTTCGCATTCGGCCCGGTAGGAGATTTCAAGACCCGTCAGGACGCCAATGATTTCGTGGACTGGGTTCAGGAATTCGTCGTCTTCGCAGTCCAAAAGGGCAATCCCAAGGGCATCGTCTCGCTGGATACGGCCTGCGGCAACCGCATCGCTGTGATGGCGGGCGGCTCGGCTGAAAAGGTCATCAAGGCGCAGGTGGAAAAGTGCGCCGCTGACGGCAAGAAGCCTGTCGAAGTTCAGTCCTACACCGACCAGCCAAGCTCCATTCTGGCGGTGCGCTCCAAGCGCGCAGACGCGTTCTTCTCCTCGCAGGCCCCGCTGACATACTTCGTCTCGCAGGCTAATGGACAGCTTGAGCTGACCGGCGTCGGTGAGAAGAACGGTTTTGACGATCTGTTTCAGGGCGCTGTCGTGCCCAAAGGATCGCCACTCGGCGAAATCCTCCGCGACGGTGTGAAAATCCTCATCGATAACGGTACCTATGACGCCATCATGAAAAAGTGGGGTCTTGAGAACAACACGATCAAAACACCCGGCATCAATCTGGTGGGAGTCGAAAAGAAATGAGTGTGGCGCCCGCTCATACCGCACCGCCTTCCGACGGTGCGGACCCGCGCGATGTGGCAAATGCCCATCGCCCCTTTCAGACCGGGCGGGTCACCCTATGGCTCGTCACGCTCCTGATCGCCGCGAATTTCGCGTGGATCGTTGCCAATAATGAGAACTTCGGCTGGCCGGTCGTTGCGCAATATTTCTTTGATTCGACCGTCATGCAGGGCCTGTCCGTCAGCCTGGGGCTGACGGTTGTGGCCATGCTGATCGGCGTTGTGCTGGGCTTGCTCTTGGCTGTAGCGCGCATGTCGCAAGACGTTCTGGCAAGTTCGCTATCGGGCCTGTTCGTCTGGTTCTTCCGCGGTACGCCCCTGCTAGTGCAGCTCATTTTCTGGTACAATCTGTCGACCCTGTTTCCAGAAATATCCATCGCCATACCCTTTGGCCCAACGCTGGTAAGCTGGGAGACCAATTCCGTCATCACGCCGATGACCGCTGCTATCGTGGGGCTTGCGCTCAACGAAGCGGCCTATATGGCGGAAATCATTCGCGGTGGTCTTCTGTCCGTGGATAGAGGACAGGCGGAAACGGCAGAGGCCTTCGGGATGACGAAGGCGCGCGCACTGTGGCGGATCATCATTCCGCAGGCCATGCGCTCCATCGTACCACCAACCGGTAACCAGCTGATCAGCATGATCAAGGCGACATCGCTCGTCAGCGTTATCGCCATGGCCGATCTGCTTTATTCGGTTCAGTCGATCTATAACCGCACCTTCGAAATCGTCCCGATGTTGATGGTCGCCGTCATCTGGTATCTGCTGATCACCTCCGTACTCAACATTGGTCAAGGTTACATCGAGCGCTATTACGGCAGAGGCGACCGCCGTACCGCGATGGCTCAGGCTCCAGCCGCTCCGCAGGAGGCAACCCCATGACCACTGCAACCACGATCAAGCAGCCACTGGTGCGGGCTCGCAATGTCCACAAGGCCTTCGATCAACTGGAAGTCCTTAAGGGCATCGACCTTGACGTCTATCCAGGCGAGGTCGTCGTCGTGCTCGGTCCGTCCGGCTCGGGAAAATCCACGTTCCTGCGTTGCATCAACCATTTGGAGTCCATCAATCGTGGGTCCATAGAGGTGGATGGGGAGCAGATCGGATATCGCTTCAGGAACAACAAACTTGAAAAGCTGTCCGGCAATGCCATTGCTGCCCAACGGCGAAACATCGGCATGGTGTTCCAGCAGTTCAATCTCTACCCGCATATGACGGCCTTGCAGAATGTCATCGAGGCGCCGGTTGGCGTGCATGGTGAAAGCAAGGCGCAGGCGACGGCTTATGCGCGGCAGTTGTTGCAAAAGGTTGGGCTTTCCGACAAAGCGGATAACTATCCGCGCCAGCTTTCCGGCGGCCAGCAGCAGCGCGTGGCGATTGCTCGTGCGTTGGCCATCAAGCCGAAGCTGATGTTGTTCGATGAGCCGACATCCGCGCTTGACCCGGAACTGGTGGGTGAGGTTCTGTCCACCATGCGTGATCTGGCACGCCAGGGTCTGACGATGATCGTCGTCACGCACGAAATCGGCTTTGCTAAAGAAGCTGCTGACAGGGTCGTTTTCATGGATGGCGGCCATATCGTGGAGATGGGAACACCGGAAGAGGTGATCGGCAATCCGAAGCATCCGCGCACCCAGGCCTTCCTGTCACGCTTCCTTTGATGCCATTTGCGCTATGCCCCGCTTCAAATGCGGGGCATAGTTCCAGTTTTTCCAGTGTGCTGCACTACCTTCTCGATTGGAATTCCCATGACTGTGCTCGACAATGCTTTTGCCCGTGTGTCCGACTTCAAGGATATGGAACAGGAACTCGTGGAGACGCGACAGCATCTTCACGCCAATCCCGAACTCTCATTCGAAGAAGCGGAAACCGCGCGTTTCGTGGCGGAAAAGCTCGAGAGCTGGGGCTATGAGGTCACGCGCAATGTCGGCGGTCACGGCGTCGTCGCACGGTTGAGCGTAGGCGAGAGCAAGAAGGGCATCGCCATTCGCGCGGATATGGACGCGCTTCCCATTCTGGAAGAAACCGGCAAGCCCTACGCCAGCAAGATACCGGGCAAAATGCATGCCTGCGGTCATGATGGTCACACGACCGTTCTTCTGGGTGCCGCGCAACATCTTGCCAAGACCCGCCGTTTCAACGGCACTGTTACGCTGATCTTCCAGCCTGCCGAAGAGGCCGGCAAGCCAAGCGGTGCGCAGAAGATGATCGCCGATGGGCTGTTCGATCGGTTTCCGTTTGACGCAATCTTCGGCCTGCACAACCATCCCGGTGCACCGGAAGGGGCTATACTTGTCCGTTCCGGCCCGCTGATGGCGTCGTCGGATACGGTAAACATCACCATAAAGGGCAAGGGCGGCCACGCGTCGCGTCCGCACCTCACCATCGACCCCATCGTGGTTGCCTGTAATCTGGTGGTTGCGCTGCAAACCGTCGTTTCCCGCAATATCGATCCGACCCAGACCGCAGTCGTCACCGTGGGTACCATCCACGCGGGCGAAGCGGTCAACGTCATTCCCGAGTATGCAAAGCTTGCGCTCAGCGTCCGATGCTTCGAACCTCGGATTCGCGCTTTGCTGGAAGAACGGATCAGCAAGCTTACGCACTCCATCGTTGATGGTTTTAGCGCGTCGGTTGAGCTGAATTACGAGCATGGCTATCCCGTTGTCGTCAATTCGGAAGAAGAGACCGCATTTGCCCGCACCGTAGCGGAAGAACTGATCGGCTCCGAGAATGTCTCGACCTGCCATCTCATTCCCGGCAGCGAAGATTTCTCCTATTTTCTGGAGCACAAGCCAGGCAGTTTCCTGCGCCTTGGAAATGGTGTGAACTCGGCGATTTTGCACAGTCCAAAATATGATTTCGCCGATGCCAGCCTGACCGTTGGTGCGGCTATGTGGTCGAGACTTACGGAACGATATCTGGCATAAGGCGCAAATCAGCGTTTGATGCCGGGAGTTTTCGTTTGATCGTCTGTTTCGATATTGGTGGCACCGCCATAAAGGGTGCTGCCGCTTGGGCTGTGGATGATGTACGGCCAGTGGCGCGGCGGCAAACACCCATCCATGATTTCGACGTTTTCGTGGGCGTGCTGAAGGACGTCATCGCCGAAATCGGTGGCACGCCGGATTGCGTGGCGCTTTCGATTACCGGGATCATCGATCCCGATACCGACAAATCCTTCATCGCCAATATTCCCTGCGCCCATGACAGGTTACTGAAAGCCGATCTTGAAACGGCGCTTGGCCTTCCGGTCCTCATCGCAAACGATGCGGACTGCTGTGCTTTGGCGGAATATGGCGTCGGCGCGGGGCAGGGACATCGCGTCATCTTCAGCGCCATCCTCGGCACCGGCGTCGGCGGCGCGCTCGTCATAGACGGCAAGCTCATCAACAGCGCTGGTGGCTTCGCGGGAGAATGGGGACACGCGCCTGTGGCTGCGACACGCGCGGGAAATCCGCCCGTCGATCTGCCGCGCTTTTCCTGTGGCTGCGGGCTGGAAGGGTGTTTGGATGCCATTTGCAGTGCGCGCGGAATGGAAAAGCTCCACCGTCATTTGACGGGCGAGACCGTCGCCGCCGAGGATATTCTAGACAAATGGCAGTGCAATGACGCAGACGCCGCTCGCACTATTGATATCTTTATGGATATGCTCGCTGGCCCTTTGGCACTGCTGATTAACGTGACTGGGGCGACCATCGTGCCCGTAGGCGGTGGCCTTTCGAATTCCGCAGCGCTGATGACTGCGCTCGATGAGGCGGTGCGATTTCGCATCCTGCGACGGTTCTCACGCCCTCTGGTGGTGCGAGCGCAGTGTACGGTGGAGCCCGGTCTTGTGGGGGCTGCCGTTCTGGGCTTCGATTTCCTCCGTCAGGCAGCCGAACTCGGCAACCGTCCAGATCAGCAAATGTTTAACTGAGTTAGAAGCGTAGTCCAGGCACTGCGAGCGGATTGTCCATGACTGCCTGCTGGTCAGGCCTGTCGATGTGCACCGCACCGGTGAAGGCACCAAAGAGGTCTTTGACGAAAGCCTCCGGCAAATCCTTGGTGATGAGCACCATGCGCGTGCGCTGGTCGGTGGGGTCTGGCCATGCGGCGAGACGCTGTGGCGGGTGAAAGATGGATTGCACCCCATGCAACACCAGTGGCCGGTCGGGCCGGTCTGAAAGCTGGACGATCGCCTTCATTCGCAGCAGCTTTTCGCCATGCGCGGACCGCAAGAGATCAACGAACATTTCCAGCGCCATCGGTTGGATGGGTGCATCATGCACGATTGAAAACGAGCGGATGGAGGCATTGTGACGGTTCACGTCATGATGATGGTGGTGCCCGTGGTGATGATCATGGTCATGGTGGCCATGATCATGTGCAGCTTCTTCGCCAAGCCATCGGCTGACATCACCAATTTTGTCGGCGGCATCGTAAAGGCCGTTTTCGAGAAGCGAGACTGCAGACCAGTTCTCCTTGTCGCCATTCTCAACGGTCGCTCGCGGATTGAGCGTGTTCAGCCTCGCGGTCACTTCTGAAACCTGTGACGCCTCGGCAAGGGCCTGCTTGGTCAAAACCAGCCTGTCCGCAACGGCAACCTGTTTTTCGGCTTCGGGATGATTGTCCAGCGTAGCAAGACCATTGACGGCATCAATGACCGTTATCACGCCGTTCAGCGAGAAATTCTGCGCAATAACAGGGTTGCCGATGATGGATTGCATGACGGGCGCTGGATCGGCAAGGCCGGTCGTTTCGATGACGACGCGGTTGACCTTCTTCAGTTTACCGGTCTGGATGCCGTCCATGAGTTCGGCCAGCGTATCCACAAGCTCACCCCGCACGGTGCAGCACAGGCAGCCTTCAGCAAGCTCGATAATTCCATCGCCAGACCGCTCCACCAGCAGGTGATCGATGCTGACATCACCGAACTCATTGATGATGATGGCGGCGTCCTGCATGGCAGGGTCTTTCAGAAGCTGATTCAGCAGCGTCGATTTTCCCGCGCCGAGAAAACCCGTGATGATGGAGACCGGTATGCGTTCGAGTGCCATGGGGCGACCTGTAGTGTTAGAACATTACATAAACTGGACCGTCTTATAGCAAGAAATCCCTGCGTCGGAAGCAGGGATTTCTGAAATGTTGCGACGGGTTGCCGAAAACGCCTCAAGCGTTTCTGAGGCGACCCTGCATGAGGTCGATGACGGCGCGCGCGGCTTCCAGCACGTTGGTGCCGGGACCGAAAACGGCGGCAACGCCATGATCCAGAAGATACTGATAGTCCTGTCGCGGCACGACGCCGCCGACGATGACGATCACATTTTCTGCGCCATTCGCTTTCAACGCTTCGACCAGTTGCGGTGCAAGCGTTTTATGGCCAGCGGC
Source organism: Hyphomicrobiales bacterium (assembly GCA_900468015.1). GTDB lineage: Bacteria > Pseudomonadota > Alphaproteobacteria > Rhizobiales > Rhizobiaceae > Agrobacterium. The sequence goes on along the minus strand of UBRU01000004.1, from coordinate 553,675 downwards.
AAGCGAGGACATGCCGACCACATGGACCTTGTTGCTGACCGCCAGTTCCGCAGCCTCTGCTGGCGTCTGGAACAGTGGGCCCGCAATGACGTCGAAACCGATGTCGCCAAAGGCCGATGCGATGATTTTTGCACCTCGGTCGTGGCCATCCTGCCCGAGTTTTGCGATCAGCATTTTTGGCTTGCCGCCAACGACTGCCGCCAGTTCACCCAGCCGGGTGCACAGTGTTGCGTATTCCGGGTCGTCCTCATAGGCCGCGCCATAGACATCGTGCACGACTTCCGGCACGGCGGCGTGATCGCCGAACACGCCGCGCATGGCATCGGAAATTTCACCGACTGTCGCGCGCGCCCGTGCCGCATTGATGGCCGCCTCAAGCATGTTGCCGTTGCCGCTCCGCGCAACCTCGGTCAAAGCTGCGAGGGTTGCCTCCACGGCTTTCGGGTCTCGCTGGCGCCGCACGGTTTCCAGCCGCCGGATTTGCGAGGAACGTACTGCGCTGTTATCGATGTCTAGGATATCGATAGGGTCTTCATTCTCTAGCCGGAACTTGTTGACCCCGACGATGACCTCGGCACCGCGATCCACCGCTGCCTGTCGCTTCGTCGCGGCCTCCTCGATCAGCCGTTTTGGTAGTCCATCATCGACAGCTTTGGTCATGCCGCCCAGCGCTTCGACTTCCTCGATCAGCGCCCAGGCTTTTTCTGCGAGTTCATGGGTCAGGCTTTCGACGTAATAGGAGCCCGCCAAGGGGTCCACGACCTTCGTGACGCCTGTTTCATGCTGAAGTATCAACTGGGTATTGCGGGCGATCCGCGCCGAAAAGTCGGTCGGCAAGGCCATCGCTTCATCGAGAGCGTTGGTGTGGAGCGATTGCGTGCCGCCCAGTGCTGCCGACAATGCCTCATAGGCTGTACGAATGACGTTGTTGTAGGGGTCCTGCTCCTGCAAGGACACGCCCGATGTCTGACAGTGCGTTCGCAGCATGCGCGACGATGGCATTTGTGGTTCGAACTCATCCATGATGCGCGACCACAGCAAACGCGCGGCCCGCAGCTTGGCGGCTTCCATGAAGAAATTCATGCCGATGGCGAAAAAGAAGGAAAGGCGCCCAGCGAAGTCGTCGACGTTCAAGCCCTTTTTCAGGGCGGCCCTGACATACTCCCGGCCATCTGCAAGCGTTAAGGCCAGCTCCTGTACCAGTGTCGCGCCAGCCTCCTGCATATGATAGCCGGAAATGGAGATGGAGTTGAAGCGAGGCATCTCTTTTGCCGTGTACTCGATGATATCTGCAATGATGCGCATCGAGGGTTCGGGTGGGTAGATGTAGGTGTTGCGCACCATGAATTCTTTGAGAATATCGTTCTGGATGGTGCCGGACAGCTCTCTAACCGAACAACCCTGCTCCTCACCGGCGACGATGAAGTTGGCAAGAATGGGAATGACCGCGCCATTCATGGTCATGGAAACCGACATGTCCTTCAGCGGAATGCCGTCGAACAGAATTTTCATGTCTTCGACGCTGTCGATGGCAACACCCGCTTTGCCGACATCGCCTACGACGCGTTCGTGGTCGCTGTCGTAACCGCGATGGGTAGCAAGATCGAAGGCGACGGAGAGACCTTTCTGACCCGCAGCCAGATTACGCTTGTAGAAAGCGTTGGATTCTTCTGCCGTGGAAAAACCCGCATATTGGCGAATGGTCCAGGGGCGACCGGCATACATGGTGGCGCGTGGTCCACGCACGAAAGGCGCAAAACCTGGCAGACTATCGAGATGGGTTATGTCTTTGACGTCTTCGGCGGTGTAGAGCGGCTTGATATCGATGCCCTCAGGCGTGTGCCATACAAGGCTCTCGGGCGATGTTTTCAGTTCCTTTTCGGCAAGCTCCTGCCAATCCCTTACCGTCTTTTCACCGGACATCCATCTCTCCTCTGCCAGCAGCACTACCCATCTTTGTAAACGGTAACGCTTTACCTCCCGAATTGGACGCATGCGAATTTACGGCCATCCCGAACAATAGGAAGCCCAGGACTGCAGCACAACCGTTCACGGTGCAGGTTTCTGAAAAGACGGTATCGCGCGGCTGTGACTGTTGTTTGATGCGGGCGCAAGGCTCGTGCTATGTGAGGGAAATATGGAGGAGAGGCTGATGACTGTTGCAATCGTGCTGCTGGCCGCCGGGATGTCCAGCAGAACCAGCAAGAACGGCACCCATAAGCTTCTCGCGCTTTTCGATGGCGTGCCGCTTCTACGCAAGGTGGCGATGCAAGCCGTGGCCAGCCGGGCATCCTCGGTAATTGCTGTTTTAGGTTATCGCCATTCGGACATGGAAAATGTTCTTTCCGATCTTGATGTCGAGACTGTGATCAATTCCGACTATGCGTCAGGCATGTCACGCTCGCTCGCGCTCGGATTTTCGACCGCGGTTTCCCGAGGCTTTGAGGGCATCATGGTCATGCTCGCGGATATGCCGGGTATCACTGGTGCTGATCTCGACCGAATGATTGATGCTTTCGACAACGCAGGCGGCGTCGCAATCATCCGAGCGTCGGCTGGCGGACATCCGGGCAACCCGGTGATCTTGCCGCGTTCGATGGCGGGTGATGTTGGCGGGCTGGAGGGAGACGTGGGGGCGCGTCATTTGATCAAGGCATCCGGTCTACCCATCATCGACGTCGAGATCGGTATTGGGTCGCTCGCAGATGTCGATACGCCCGAAGAAATAGCCGCAGCGGGCGGGATTTTGACCCGCTCAGACCATAGGCTTTGACAGCGCGTCAACACCGCGCATCGTGGCGATGATTTCGGCCAGAATAGACACCGCGATTTCCGCCGGGCTGGCTGCGCCAATATTCAGCCCTATCGGCCCGTGGATGCGAGCAAGATCGGCGTCCACAAACCCTTGGCTTTGCAACCGCTCCAGTCTCGACTTCTGGGTCTTTCGACTACCAAGCGCGCCGACGTAGAAACAGCCGGTGCGCAAGGCCTCAGCAAGCGGAAAATCATCGATCTTGGGATCGTGGCTCAGTGCGACCACGGCTGTGTGACGATCCAGCGATCTCGTCGGCAAAACATCTTCCGGCCAGTCTGCAATGAGTTCCGCTGAACCGAAACGGTCTTGCGTCGCAAAGGCCGTTCGCGGGTCGATCACGAGGATGTCAAACCCTGAAAGCTTTGCCATCTGCACCAGTGCTTGGGCGATGTGAACGGCCCCGATAATGACGACACGTGGTGCTGGGAGATAGACATTGATGAAGTACGGGCGATTTTCCGACGTCACGCCTGCCGATTTACCGGACTGAAACGCAGCTGCAACGGTCTCTCCCAGTTGGCCCGGCGGCACCGTTTCAGACGTTATTATTTGGCTTTTGCCACCCGCTAACTCGGTGATCACGGCCACCGAGACCCGGTTACGACGATGCGTGTTCAGTTCTTCAAGCGTCTCAAAATCCATCAATGCAGCCTTTCGACATAGACGCGAATACGTCCGCCGCAGGACAGGCCGACCGACCATGCGGTTTCATCCGCCACGCCGAATTCGAGCATCTGGGCTTTGCCGTCCTTGATAACGTCGATTGCTGCGGAAATGACCGCGCCTTCGACGCAGCCGCCGGAAACGGATCCTTCGAAATTGCCGTCGGAATCGATGACGAGGTGGCTGCCAACAGGCCGCGGGGCAGAGCCCCAGGTTTCAATGACAGTTGCCAGTGCCACAGCGCGTCCGTCATTCTTCCAATCTTGAGCCTGCGTCAGCGGATCTGTAGTCGCATCGGATTTGCTATAAACGGCGTTCATTCGTGGTCCTGTGATCGCCACTTGAGGCGTTTGTTCTGCGTGCTTCGGCCCACTCACTCCGGCAGTTTTCGTTCCACCACCGGAGTGCGACTACCGAAGAGATTGAACCGGTTTGTATCGAGGCGTTCCTGTTTGTATTTCAATGTTACGCCATCGAAACTCATCTCCAGGTCACGGCCTGACGCCAGCACTGCGTCTAAATCCTTGAGGGGTGTGTTCGTTCCCAGCAGCAGGTAGACGAGGTTTGCTGCGCGTGCCCCAAGAACCTGACGCGACAGCAGCGAGCCGAAATTCAGCTTCAGTCTGAAGTTGCTCCATATGCCCGATTCCGTTCCCCGTATTTGCAGGAAGAGCGACGGGGTATGGCCCGTTTCTTTGTATTCGATCATGTAGCTGCATTCCCATTCTCCATTGTCCTTTTGGGTGAAAACAGGTCTGCTTGTCGTCGAGAGATCGGCAATGCCGTGACACTGGGCAGCGGTAAAGGTCGGTGTAGTATTGTCACTGGGTGTCGACTGAATGTGTTGAAGTGAGGGATCGCCTTGCGGATTCTTCATCACAGCACTTCGCGCCATGTCGCCGCTTAGAAGAATGAGGGAAATTACCGCGACAACGAGCATGTGATCCAAAGGGCCATTCGTGCAAACCCTGAGTTTACTCACCTTCGCCGCAAGCACAAGGTAACCGGGTACTCGCACGATCAGCAATACGTCCGTTTCTTCAAGTTTTCGTCAGTCGATGGCACGTTTCGGGTCATCTGTCGTTAGGGCATTACCGAAAGCGTTCAAAAAGGAACCGCGCATGTACGATGGCGTACGGCTGGAACTTTCCAGAAGAAACTTACTTATCTCATCGGCTGCGACCGTCGCGGCCACGGGCGTCGCCGGGAGCGCGGTGGCGCAATCTTCGGGGAGCCATATGGAATATACGTTTAAAGTCGCCCTTACCGTAAACGGTGAGTACAGAACTCTCGACCTCGATAACAGGACGACGCTGCTTGATGCGCTGCGCGAGCATCTTCACCTGACAGGCACAAAAAAAGGATGCGATCACGGACAGTGCGGCGCGTGCACGGTGCTGGTGGATGGGAAACGGATCAATTCCTGTCTGACGCTCGCTGTTATGCACGAAGGCGACGAGGTCACCACTATCGAAGGGTTGGGCCAACCCGGCAACCTGCATCCCATGCAGGCCGCTTTCGTCAAGCACGACGGATTTCAGTGCGGTTATTGTACACCCGGACAAATCTGTTCGTCGGTCGCGGTGCTCGAAGAAATCAAAGCAAATATCCCGAGTCACGTGACCGAAAATCTCAATGAACCATCACAGTTGACCGCAAACGAAGTGCGCGAACGGATGAGCGGAAACATCTGTCGATGCGGGGCCTACTCGAACATTCTCGATGCCATTTCAGAAGTCGGGGGGATCAACGCATGAAGGCCTTTACTTATGAGCGTGCATCGTCTGTGGAAGCAGCCGCCAGTGCTGTTGCAGCCGATCCGAACGCTAAATTCATCGCCGGTGGTACCAACCTTCTCGACTTGATGAAGCTGGAGATCGAAACACCGACCCATCTCATCGATGTGAACGGTCTCGGACTCGATAAGATTGAGACGACGTCCAACGGTGGCTTGCGCATCGGCGCACTCGTCAGAAACACTGATCTTGCCGCCGACGCCACGGTGCGAAAAGACTATGGGCTGCTTTCCAGAGCTTTGGTGGCGGGTGCGTCCGGGCAATTGCGCAACAAGGCCACCACGGCTGGTAATCTATTGCAGCGCACGCGCTGTCCTTATTTTTATGACACGAACCAGCCCTGTAATAAGCGTCAGCCCGGAAGCGGTTGTGCCGCCATCGGCGGTTATAGCCGCCAGCATGCGGTGGTCGGTGTCAGTGACGCCTGCATAGCAACGCACCCGAGCGATATGGCCATTGCCATGCGTGCACTGGACGCGAGTGTCGAGACGGTGAAATCAGACGGCTCACGCCGGTCCATCGATATCGCCGATTTTCATACGCTGCCCGGCGACACGCCACACATCGAAACGACGCTTGAGAAAGGCGAGTTCATCACCTCAGTCGTTCTGCCGCCGCCAGTTGGTGGCAAGCATATTTATCGCAAGGTGCGTGACAGAGCGTCCTATGCGTTCGCTCTTATATCTGTCGGCGCTGTGATCCAGCCTGACGGCACCGGGCAGGTGGCTGTCGGTGGTGTCGCTCACAAGCCTTGGCGGGTAAAAGCGGCAGATGCTGACCTCACCAATGGTGCACGACAGGCCGCGCAGACTTTGTTTGCAGACGCGCGTCCAACCGAACAGAACCGGTTCAAGGTCGATCTCGTCGAGCGCACGCTTGGCGCAGTCCTTACCGAAGCGAGGGGTTGATCCATGAAGTTCGATAAGCCAGCAACGACCAACCCCATCGACCGTCTCAAAGTCATCGGGCAGCCTATCCGCCGAATCGACGGCGAATTGAAGACCACGGGCGGCGCGAAATATGCCTATGAGTGGCATGACGCGGATATTGCCTATGCCTATGGCTATCCCGTGGGTTCAGCCATCGCCAAGGGACGCATCAAGTCAATCGATGCGTCTGCCGCCAAAAAAGCGCCGGGTGTTTTGACCGTCGTTACGGCGCTCGATGTCGGTAAGCGAAAGAAGGGCGAATACAACACTGCTCATCTGTTTGGCGGTGATGTCATCGAACATTATCATCAGGCGGTTGCTGTCGTTGTAGCGGAGACATTCGAACAGGCGCGCGCTGCGGCTTCACTGGTCAAAGTAGACTACGCTGAAGAAAAGGGTGTGTTCGATCTGGCTGCCGAAAAAGGCAATGCCGAGAAGCCGGATGAATCCCAAAAACCCGATACGGCATTCGGCGATTTTGACGCGGCGTTCAGCGCTGCCGAGATCACGCTGGATGAAACGTATACCACCCCCGACCAGTCCCACGCGATGATGGAGCCGCATGCGTCCATTGCGGCGTGGAATGGCGATGAGCTGACGGTCTGGACATCCAGTCAAATGATCGACTGGTGGCGTTCCGACCTAGCAACGACGCTGGGCATCGAAAAGGATAAGATCCACTTGATGTCGCCGTTTATCGGAGGCGGCTTCGGTGGCAAATTGTTCTTGCGTGCCGATGCTGTCCTTGCAGCCTTTGCGGCCAAGGAGGCAGGACGTCCGGTCAAGGTGGCGCTGCCGCGTCCGCTGATCAACAACAACACCACCCACCGACCGGCAACCATCCAGCGCATTCGCATCGGTGCCGGACGTGATGGCAAGATCACCGCCATCGGCCACGAAAGCTGGTCGGGCAACCTGCCGGATGGCGCGCCGGAAACGGCAGTCAACCAGACGCGGCTGCTTTATGCTGGCGCCAACCGTATGACGGCAATGCGACTCGCGACGCTCGACCTGCCCGAAGGCAATGCCATGCGTGCTCCCGGTGAAGCACCCGGCCTTATGGCACTGGAAATCGCAGTTGATGAAATGGCTGAAAAGCTCGGCATGGACCCGATCGAATTTCGTATTGCCAACGATACGCAGGTCGATCCTGAAAACCCCGAACGTCCGTTCTCCCATAGAGACCTGATCGGTTGTCTGAAACTCGGCGCAGAACGTTTCGGCTGGGCCGATCGCCCCAAAATCGCGGCGAAGCGACAGGGAAACTGGATGATCGGCGTCGGTGTAGCGGCTGCGTTCCGCGACAACCTCGTTCTGCCATCCGCCGCGCGTGTCAAACTCGGCGAAGATGGTATCATCACGGTTGAAACCGATATGACGGACATCGGCACCGGCAGCTACACCATCATTGCGCAAACCGCTGCGGAAATGATGGGTGTGACGGTCGACCGCGTTGCCGTACAACTCGGCGACTCTCGCTTTCCGATCTCGGCAGGCTCTGGCGGGCAGTTCGGTGCCAATTCCTCGACATCGGGCGTTTATGCAGCCTGCGTCAAACTTCGCGAAGCCATCGCTCAGAAACTCGGCTTCAACTCTGACGATGCTGTGTTTGAAGACGGCGCGGTGAAATCCGGCAACCGCTCAGTTCCTCTGGCTGAGGCAGCGGGTGCGGAGGGCCTCGTCGGTGAGGACAAGATGGAGTGGGGTGACCTGACGAAAACCCATCAGCAGTCTACATTCGGCGCGCACTTCGTGGAAGTCGGTGTAGATGTTGCAACCGGTGAAACGCGCATCCGCCGCATGCTGGCAGTCTGTGCCGCCGGGCGCATTCTTAACCCTGTCACGGCGCGCAGTCAGGTTATCGGAGCCATGACGATGGGTGCGGGCGGGGCGCTAACGGAAGAACTGGCGGTAGACACGCGCCGGGGTTTCTTCGTCAACCACGATCTGGCAGGCTACGAAGTACCGGTGCACGCCGACATTCCGCGACAAGAGGTGATCTTCCTCGATGAGACCGATCCGATGTCTTCGCCTATGAAGGCAAAGGGCGTCGGAGAGCTGGGTCTTTGCGGCGTGTCGGCGGCCATTGCCAATGCGATATACAACGCAACCGGCGTTCGTCTTCGCCACTACCCGATGACGCTGGATAAGCTGATTGGTGCGTTGCCCGACGTGGCCTGACGACAGCTCAAAACGCCTGCTCCGTCACCTGACGGAGCCGGCCATTTTGGACATCAAGATTTTTATAAATTCCATTACCGTTTCCTAACCATGTCTTCGGGTGCCAAGGAACGATTCATCCATAATTCAATTATTATGGCATAGAACTTCATACAAACAACCTGAGACAGAGCGGGCATGAAGCCCCCACCATTGTCCGTCCCACCCCAGCTTCGACTGGTGCCGAGCCGTTGACAACGATGCATTGAAAATGAATCAAACCCCTATTTGGGTTCCGCGACCGCGCATGGACATGCGCGCGCGTTGCCACGGATTTTTATAATGCAGAACGAAATTGCACGCCTTTCAACTCTTAGAAGTCTGCGTTTGCTCGATACTTTACCCAGTGAAAATTTTGACCGCATCACCCGGCTCGCCGCCAGCATTTTCGGGCTCCCCATCGCAGCCGTTTCGCTGACCGATACGAACAGGCAATGGTTCAAATCAAAGGTCGGTGTTGATCACCACGAAATACCGCGTGACAGGGCACCTTGCGCCAACGTCGCCGAAAGCAGGGTGCCATTCGTTATCCGTGATTTCCAAGAGGATGAATGCTACGTCGACAGCACGCTTGGTTGCGCGGGAATCCGGTTTTACGCCGGTGCGCCATTGCTGACCGCCGATGGTTTTGGCCTGGGTGCGCTTTGTGTTCTCGGAACCGAGCCGCGCGACGTGACCGACGCCGAAATGACGACGCTCTGCGATCTGGCCGCTATGGTGATGGCCCAGATCGAACTCACGCACGCGCTGGGCCGCATCGAGCCGTCTAGCGGGCTGCCCAATCGCTTTCAGCTGATGAACGACCTTTCCGATGCCGTCGTGCGCGGGGAGACGGGTGAGCGTATCATCAGCCTGCTCGATCTGGCCCGAACCGAGCAATTCGAGCGCCTGTCTCGCGTGCTCGGCCCATCCTACCTCGATACGGTTATTCAGACTGTGTCCGCCAAGCTCAATGAGCATGTCGGTTCCAACGGTGCTGCCTATCATGTCGGGCCAACGCAATTTGCTTTCTTTGCGCCAGAACGTATAGCTGCCGAAGACTACGCGCCGGTGCTGGCGGCAATGCTGAGTGAGATCGAAGGCAATAGCGAAACCCATATTTCGATGACACCGTCTGTCGGCATGGTTGCCTTTGACCCGCAGGGCATGACACCGGAAGATATCATTAGATCGTTGCAAAGTGCTGTGCAGGATGCGCGACAGAGCCCGAACAAGATTGGCATGTTCTCCGCCGCAACCGATTTGCGCCATAGACGTAACTACAGAATTCTCCAGGATTTCCGCGCAGCTTTGACCGCTCCAGACCAACTGTCTCTCGTCTTCCAGCCGCGTCTGGATGTCACAACGGGTGAAATTTGCAGCGCAGAAGCCCTGTTGCGGTGGGATCATCCAGTCCTTGGGCCGCTTTCGCCGGTGGAGTTCATTCCCGTCGTGGAAGCCTCGTCTCTGGGCCGGGAACTAACGGAATGGGTGCTGGACGAAGCGCTCTCCAATCTGGCCGCTTGGGGCAGCGAAGGGATTGCCTTCAAACTGTCTCTCAACCTTTCGGCGCTGGACCTCGAAGAGAATGATTTCTTCGAGCGCTTGATGGTGAAATTCGCGACGTTCGGCATTGCACCGGACCAGATCGAGCTGGAGCTGACCGAAACCGTCATGATGAAGGAAACGGACGGTGTTTTCGATCTTCTCAATCAGCTCAAGGCGGTTGGCGTAAAGCTTGCGATTGATGATTTCGGGACAGGCTATAGCAGCCTTGCCTACCTCCAGAAGCTTCCGGCAGATGTCGTCAAGATCGACCGCTCCTTCGTTTCGGACATGGAAAACGGCAACCGTGAACGGGTTCTGGTACGCTCCATGATCGACCTCTCCCATAGCCTCGGCTACCGCGTCGTCGCAGAAGGAGTGGAGACACAGGAGGTCGCAAACCTTCTGGAAGCCATGGGCTGCGATGAGATCCAGGGTTATTGGCTGTCGCGCCCGGTCCGAAGCGGTGCGCTGCTGGACTGGCTGGTCGAGCGCAGGCACCCGGCCGTGCTGCTGGCTGGGTAAACCCACCCCAAACATCCACATTTTCGCGAATTCTTTCGGATTGCACCTAACAAAAGGGCGATGAGATGAAACACGTCTTAGAGCGAATGGTCAGTGGCAGCCATACGGATAACGAGCTTCTCATCATTCTGGATGCGCTGCCGGTTCCACTCTTCTGGTCCACAATGGCGGAGGGGAAGGTGCGCTTCGTCAACCGTGCGTTCACGAGGACGTTTGGCTATCAGAACGGCCATTTCGACACCGTAGACCAGTGGATCGACGAGACATATATCGACGACGCTGGGCGGCTGAATGCGCGTGAGCGATGGGAGGGGCGCCGGGTTGGAGAAATAACCGGTGTGACCGAGATCGAACCCTTCGAGGTTCAGGTTAAGCATGCGAACGGTAAACTCGTACCAGCGCTGCATCGCGGGATCGTCATGCATGAATTCGGTCTGGGCATCGTGACATTCGAGGATATGTCCGACCGGAAGATGGCCGAAAACGCACTACGCCGCATTGCCTATGAAGATGCGCTGACCGGGCTTGGGAACAGACGCATGCTACAGGAACGCTGGAATGCGGAAATGGACGTTCGCGCCGCATCTCCCCAACACAGCTCTATCGCAATGCTGATGATCGACCTCGATGATTTCAAGCCGATCAACGACTATTTCGGTCATGCTGCGGGCGATGAAATTTTGAGGATGGTCGCCACGCGCCTTCGTCAATCCGTTCGCTATGATGACACCTTGGTCAGAATGGGTGGCGACGAGTTCGTCATTCTGTTGACCGATCTGGACGATCAATCCGCTGCTGAGAAAATATGCCAAAGAATAGCCGATGCCTTCGCAGAGCCTTTCATGGTCCAAGGCAAAAAAGTTACGGTCGGCGCAACTCTTGGCGCAAGTCTCTATCCGCACCATGGCGGCGACCTTGGAACGCTGCTTCACGCCGCAGATCAGGCACTCTACCGCATGAAGCGAAGCGATGCGCGGAGTTGGGCGTGGTTCGACCGTTCATTCGAAAGCCCCGGCGAGCCGATGCTGCTGGCAAATGTTGGCTGATAGCGGCGTTTGTCAGTCAAGCGATTGAACCGGATAAACGATGCCGGAATAAAGCGTTGGAGTGCCTGTTGAATCGCGGAAGCACCGACCGACGGCCATGACAAGCTCGTATTCGTTCAGGGCGTTTTTGACTCGGTATTCGGCGTTGTAAGGCTGACCATCCTCAACGGCTTTGGCGATCAGCGCGGCTAGCTGGCCCTGGTCATCAAGGTGAACGCGCTCGATGTAGCTGGAAAGGGGCAGTCCGCCAATTGTTTGGGATGGATCAAGGCCGAAGAGGGCTGCGATTGCGGTGTCGGCATAGAGCAGGTCTTCTGCAACAGACCATGTGTAAATTCCCGCTTCCATCTGATCGGCAACATTGTCCACCTCTAGCAAAGCATTTCCTCCGGGGGCTGATACCCATGTTCAAAAACGTGGGTCCGAACCACGCCTACACTGCCTTATCAGGGAAACGTCTACGACGTTGACACTCAACGTCAGTATAGTGGCCGGTGATACTATTCCAATGGCGGATGGGAGAACTGTCCGTTACCGGTCATTCGGTTTTGGCTTGCATTGACGCGTTTATGCGATATTGAAGATCTATTCACCACGGACCCGGTGAGATTCCGGGTGGCTCTTCTGGCCGCCGATCCGCCAGACAACGCAAAAACTGCATACCTTTTTAAGACCGCGACAGTGCGTTCCGGTATGCTTTGCGAGACATCACATCATGCAACTTACATTCATTCGCCGGGATTGGTCCGCCAATCCCATACGTGAAATGCTTGCCGGCGCGGTCGCGACCTTCGCGCTGATACCGGAAGTCATCGCCTTTTCATTCGTAGCGGGCGTCGATCCCCAGGTCGGCCTGTTCGCCTCCTTCGTCATCGGCATCGTCATTGCTTTCACCGGTGGTCGTCCTGCCATGATCTCGGCGGCGGCGGGCTCCGTGGCTCTCGTGGCCGCTCCGCTTGTCCATGCCCATGGGCTTCCCTACCTCTTCGCCGCCGGTCTGCTGGCCGGTCTGCTGCAAATCATATTCGGACTGTTGCGTCTCGGCGTTCTGATGCGGTTCGTGTCGAAGTCGGTTCGCACTGGCTTCGTCAATGCGCTGGCAATCCTTATCTTTGCGGCGCAGCTTCCGCATATTCTGCATGGTGACATCCTGGCCTATGGCATGCTTGCCGCGGGTCTCGCCATCATCTATCTTGCACCGCGCGTGACGAAAACGGTGCCGTCGCCATTGATCTGCATTCTGGTTCTGAGTGCTATATCCATCTCGTTGCAGCTTCCGGTTATGACCATTGCCGACCTCGGAAAGTTGCCGGATTCCCTGCCTATCTTCAGCTGGCCCGCCGTTCCGCTGACGCTCGACACGCTCAAGATCATTGCGGGTCCAGCCCTTGCAATCGCCATGGTGGGACTGCTCGAATCCATGATGACGGCAAGCGTCGTTGACGATCTGACCGGCACGCCCAGTTCGAAAAACCGGGAATGCACCGGCCTCGGCATCGCCAACACTGCCGCCAGCCTCTTTGGCGGCATTGCCGGATGCGGTATGATTGGCCAGACGGTCAGCAACGTGAAATATGGCGGGCGTGGCAGGCTATCGACCCTGTTTGCTGGCGCGTTCCTGCTGGTGCTGATGGTTCTGCTGAAGCCTTGGGTTTCACAGGTGCCAGTCGCAGCCCTGGTGGCCATCATGGTCATGGTGTCCATCGACACATTCGACTGGTCATCGGTCAAGACGCTCGTCGTTCACCCCAAAATGTCCAGTGTCGTCATGCTGGTGACCGTCGTCGTTACCGTTTTCAGCTCAAATCTTGCATTGGGCGTGACGGTCGGGGTCCTTCTCAGTGGCGTCTTCTTCACCTTTAAGGTAGCAAGGCTGTTGCAGGTCAAAACCGAAAGAGACGAGGCTTCCAACCGCTTGACCTATCAGGTGTCCGGTCAGGTGTTCTTTGCTTCAGCCGATGTCTTCGTCGATGCTTTCGATATCGAGGATGCGACAGGCATGTCGGTGCTCATCGATATTTCCCACGCACATTTCTGGGATATCACCGCCGTTGCCGCGCTGGAAAAGGTGGTAGATCGTTACGAAAAGCACGATATCCCCGTCACTGTGGTCGGCGTCAACGAAGCCAGTGCGACGCTGATCGAAAGCCTGGGAAGTGGCGGTAGCCTGAAAGACCTTTAATTAGGTATTGCACGTCAAGAGCGCGTTCGTGAAAATGGACGCGCCCTGCGTTAAGCATTTTAGAAAAATGGTATACACGTTTCTGCGGGAGCGTGTATTCTGCCGTTGATGACAATCAGTTCGGATGCAGCTTTGAAGATATCGGTCATTCTTAAAACGCTGAACGAAGAAAAGCGGATCGGTGCCGCAATCGAAAGCGTGATCAAGGCTCTCTCAGATATCGACGGCGAAATCATCGTTGCCGACAGCGGCTCGCGTGATCGCACTGTGGAAATCGCTGCACGTTATCCCGTCACCGTCGCCCAGATCGAGGCGCCTGCGAAGGCCAGTTGTGGGCTCGGTCCGCAGCTCGGCTATCAATACAGCAAGGGTGAATTCATCTGTCTGATGGATGGAGACATGCTTCTGGACGTGGATTTTTTGCCTGCTGCGCTCGCTTATCTCGGTGCAAATCCCGGCGTTGCCGGTGTCAGCGGCCATGTCAATGAGGTCAATCTGGACAACCTCGAATTCACACGGCGTGTTCAACGCAACGCGCCCGAGAACCGAAGCGGTGTTTTGGATCGTTTGAATGGCGGTGGTGTGTATCGCCGTTCTGCCATTGAGGAAGCGGGCTATTTTTCCGATCGCAATCTGCACGGATACGAAGAGTTCGATCTCGGTCAGCGCCTACGAATGCGCGGCTGGACGCTGTACCGACTGGACCGGCGGTTTGTCGATCACTTCGGGCACAGCATCAATTCCTATGTGCTTCTGACACGGCGCTGGTCTTCGAAATATCTGCGTGGCGTGGGGGAGTTGTTGAGGGCCGGAAGGGAGCAGCAGCGTCTCGGTGCGCTGACCGCCGAGTTATCAGAGGTGCGGCTCTGGTGCGGCGTCTACCTCTGGTGGGCGGTGCTGCTGGTTTGCGTAGTATATGGAATGTTCAATCCCCTAGTTCTTCTCATCGGCCTCGTCGCGCTTTTGTTGCCGGTGCTCCTCATGAGCATCAAGCAAAAAAGTCTGTCACTGGGTCTTTATGCTGTCGTTGCATGGTGTTTCCACGCCGCAGCACTGCCGCTCGGCTTTTTTTCGCCGCGAAGGCGGCCGGGTGACTGGATTGAAAGCAAACTTTTGAAATCTCCATGAAACGCGCGCTGATCATCCTTTTGCTCCTCCAACTGATCGCCGGCAATGCGGGGGCGGCAGAAGAGTGGCTTGCGGTCAGAGAGCAGTCACTGGAGGTCGAGGCTGGTAGTCCGTTGGACTTCTCCGGCATGTTTCCGGGCGCGCCGATCGATGAAGCACAGCGAATTGCCATCACGCCATCCGGCAAACTTGCGAAGACCGGTGACGCTGACAGTCCCCAACGTTTCCTCTGCGCTTCGCTTGCGTGGAGCCCGGCGTCGGGTGGCTTTCCTGATCATGCCGCTGCAGACCGCTATGCCCTGCAATTGAAACGGCACGGCTATAATATCGCCCGGTTTCATTACGTCGATGCGGCGCTTATGGCGGGGCGCTCGGAGGATTTCGACTTCAACCCGGAGGTTCTGGACCGCATCCACTATTTGATGGCGGCTTTGAAACGTAACGGCATCTACTGGATGATGGATGGCCTGAGTTCATCGCGTGGCGCTCTTGGCGGGTTTGACGACCGCTGGGAGGTGAAGGGTGATTTGAAGCTCGGCACGCAGATCGATGAGAACGATTTTGCCCATTGGCTGAAATTCCAGCAGCTGTTTCTGGCAAGGGTGAATCCCTATACGGGGGTGGCACCAATCCGTGATCCGGCGTTGGTGGCCATTGTCACATTCAATGAAAACGGCCTCGAATTCGATTCCATGATGCAGGAGAGCGTGCGTGGCAGCGTTTTTTCGCCACGCCTCAAGCCCCTGTTCAACGACTGGCTCGTCAAGAAATACGGCACCGACGCTGCCCTTGAGGAGCGTTGGGGTAACTGGGTGAAGGAAGGTCAGCTTTCGGGCCGCTCAATCGCGCTGCCGACAAACCGGTATGAGCGCAGCGAGCGCATGCGCGATGTGCAATCCTTCTTTACCGACTTGGAGCAGTCGTCCACGCGGAATATGACCGGCGCTCTGAGAGAGCTCGGTTTTCGCGGCATCGTGCTGCCTTACAATAATTGGCCCACGATCCAGACGGGCATGAGCCGAAGCATCCAGGACGCTGTGGCCATGAACACCTACCAGGATTGGGTGGATTCCTACGCGCCCGGCACCAGCATTCAGGGCAAAAGCTCGCTTGAGGACGGCCTTCTTTACCTTCGCACCATCGGTGCCGCGCGCTGGCTTGGGCGGCCTTTCTTCGTGACGGAGTACGACCATCTCTTCTGGAGCCCATATCGATATGAGGCCGGTCTGGCAGCCCCCGCCTTCGCTGCACTGCAAGATTGGGATGTGCTATGCAGACATGCGCACGGCCCGATCATTCTTTCTTATGGTGAGGATTTTCCGCAAAAGAAGCAGATGCTGCCCTATGCCATAGCGCTCGATCCCGTCGCCCGCGCCGGTGAGACACTTGCGGCGCTGGTATTTCGTCGCGGAGATGCCAAGGCGTCATCCCTGACTATTCCGTTTTTGGTCAAGGATCAGGAAATGCCGACGCAGGGCATCAATGACATGGAGCCGGAAATCTTGACGCGCCTCGGTTTGCTCGGGAGCATCGGGCTTCAGCAGATGGCAAAGGCAGATGATACGCTAACCGCAGTACCGCCCGAGCGAGACGGCGAGACGCCCATGGCCATCGTCGCGAAACTGTTGCAGCAGGGCAAGGTCGATCCGTCCAAGTCTTATGATCTGGACCGTGGCGAGGTGGTGAGCACGACGGGTGAACTGGAACTCGATGCACCTGCCAAAATGCTCGCCCTCCGCACGCCGCTCACAGAGGCGCTGGCCTTTGAGAATGTAGACGAAGTGGTTGACCTGGGCTCCGTCCGTCTCACGTCGGCGAGTACGCGGGGACTGCTCGCAATATCATCTCTTGATGGGGTGCCGTTGTCTCACAGCAAGCGGCAGCTGCTCATCATGGCATCGGATGCGCGTAACTCGGATATGAAGTTTCGCGACGGTGAGCAGAGGGTCATTGAAGACTTCGGGCGTCTGCCCGTCATGCTCCGGCGTATGGAGCTTGGCCTGAAATTCCGTGGTGACAACGCGATTCGGATATCTCCGGTAGGGTTGGACGGTCGTGTTTATCCACCGTTCGTCTTGGCGACAGGAGGTGGCACTGTCACACTGACCAATGACGTGCCAAGCGGGCCAACGACCTATTTTCTTCTTGAGCGAGACTAGGTTCGCTGACTATCAGTAGAAGTCGCGCACCAATCGGCTCCAGCTTTCCCCGGCAATGCCGCCAATATAGGCTTGACCGTTTTTCATCGCCGTTTTGAATTCGGCGGATCGAGACGTTGCCGCCACTCCGGTAACGTGACGGAACCAGATGCGATTGTAGCGAGATAGAGCAGGGATCATTTCCGGTCGCAATTGGGCAGAGGCAAATGCGAAGCCTGCCGCCTCAAGCGCTTCCAGTGCGGCAGCGAGAACCACGTCTTCGGCGCCATCTGCCGGGAGAAGATCAAGAATTTGCGCTTCACCGCCGATTACGCCGACAAAGGAAAACACTCCGCAAACATCGCCGTTCTCGTCGAGGACTTGCGCGAGAATGAGCCTTCCGCGACCATCTGCGCTGCTGGAGGCTGCGATGGTCCAGTCCAGTTGCTTTTCTGCGTAGACCGGAGCGACGACGTAGCGAGACAGGAAGCGGTTGGCATATTCGGCATACAAGGTGGCCGCAGCTTCGAACACGCTGTGCCCGGACGCTATCTTCGTGCCTGCCTGCAACGTGTAACGTGGAAGCGCGCCTTGGCCCAACACACGCGGCAGCCGGGTGGAAAGC
Source organism: Hyphomicrobiales bacterium (assembly GCA_900468015.1). Taxonomy (GTDB): domain Bacteria; phylum Pseudomonadota; class Alphaproteobacteria; order Rhizobiales; family Rhizobiaceae; genus Agrobacterium. The sequence goes on along the minus strand of UBRU01000004.1, from coordinate 536,084 downwards.
CTGCGCCGGATAAAGCTTGCCGTTGCGGGCAGGGGGCGGAACATCTTGTACCAGCGCAGGCCCTGAACCGGCAGCTCGATGCCGCCGATGGCCTTTAGGTGCGAGATGCTGATCGGCGCTGCGCTATCGGAAAAGCTGATCTGGTTTGCACGCGGTCGCAGCTGAAAAATGAGAGCGGCAATGCTACGGGCATTCGCATCCTCAGCCGCCATGAAGGTGCAGGCAAGGCGCGCTTCCACCGGCTCTTCGCCAATTCTGTACGTCATGGGCAGGATCGTCAGCGCGCTTTTGACGACGCCATTGGCATCGGCAGCCACCATGCTTCCGTTCTCGCCGGTATAGTTGGGGTGCGTGAAAAGAAGCTGCGACAGGTAGGATTCAAGATCGGCTTTATCAGGTCTGGAATGCGGCCTGAAAACAGAGGTGAAGAGTTGCGCGATCTGCGCGGCATCGCCATGTTCCGCAGGTCTTGAACGAGGGGCATGATCTGCCGTCATTGCTGTACCTCCCGGCTGCTTGCAAGCGAACGGGTGACATGGGCCTTCACGACCAGCCACGCCGCAAGAACGATGGTGAATTCAATCATGTAGGCCGCAATGAAAATGCCGTAAGGCGGCCAAACCCAGGCTGCAAGCCCGATCAACACGGCGCCTATGCCATTGGAAAGATTGAGCACCCAGGCACGCGACGAATGGCGACCGGCTGCACCCAGCAAATCCACGGCGATGGACCAGATCGCAATGAAGACGATCAGCCACGCCATGATTTTCAGAAAATGCGGCAGCGATACATATTCCGGCCCGAAGATCAGCGGCATGAAGGACGCTGCCAGATAAATCGTAATTGCCGCAGCAAGACCGAGGCTGATGGCAACGCCGAGGATGCGGATCGTCAGCCGGAATGCGTGGTGGATGCCCTGTTTGCTGGCGATGGCCAGCCGCGGATAGACAAGCCTGTTGAGAGCATCGATAGCCATATAGCTGCTATCTGTGATTCTGCGGGCAACGCCATAACTTCCCACGACTTCAGGGCCAGCGACAAAACCCAAAACCAGAAGGTCGACGTTCTGGCGAACTGCGCGAAAGATGAAGGGGGTCGCAAACAGAAGCCCGAGCCGAACTTCTTCACGGTCGACAACGTATTTGGGGCGGGCGATACGCAGGGCGAAGCAAGCGTAGAGGATGAGGGTGATGAGGTGTGCTGCAAGCTGCCATGTCGCCCAGCTTTCTACACTGGAAACCTCAAAGACGACACATGCCAGCGTGGCTGTGACGGTGCGGACAATGGCGAAGCCCACGACAGAAGCGTTGGCTGCGTTGTATCTGGAATGGGCGAGAAAAATGCTTTCGCCCAGCATGATAAGCCGCACGAGAACGACGTTGGTCAGCAAAAGCTGGAATGTCGTCCACACGCTTTGGGCAGGCGTTTCGCTAAAGCTGAAAAACTGCGGCAGGATTGCTGTTCCGAGCGCCACGAGGACCGATCCACTGATTATGGTCAAGATGATGTTGTGGCCGAAGATACTGGGAAAACATTTGGGGTTCTGGGGCACGCGGCGCACCAGACATTCGGATGCACCCAGCCCGCACAGGTGCACGGCGATGCTGGTAATGGCGATGAACGACACATAACGACCGAACTCTTCGGCACCGAATGAACGGGCAAGAATTGCGAATGTCACAAGCTGTGCGGCGTTTGCTATCAACAGGCTCGCCGAGGATGCGCCGTAGGATAGCAACATTCCCGTCAACCGTGGCTTGTCCTTTTTGTCGCTCTTGTCCATCCTGATATCTCCATGCCGCAAAAATGGACCTGCTGTAAACCATTTGTCAGCGGACTATGTGATTTAGTAAGATCGTATATGATGAATGTGTTTCGTTTTGATTGATATAGAGGCGTCCGTCACGCATGTATGAGTACCCAGCCGAGAAGCGGGCCAAACCTGTTTTTGATGAAGCGCCGCCCCGCGCGACCGCTCATCCACGTGGTTCAACATCTGCCGCCCCCTTGATTTCGCCTGCAAAACTGCTGGAATGGCTGCGGCGAGGTGTGCTCTACATCGCGATATTTGCACTTCTTGGTGGTGTCGCTGCGGTGACTTTCGGCCTTGTGGTCAAGCCGCGTTTCATGTCCAGCATGGACATTCTGTTGCCGCCACCCACGGGGCAGGTGGTGCCGAACGAGCTGACCACACCCAATATTCAAAGCGATGCGCAGATATTGGATATCTCCAGCAAGCTGCTTCTCATCACCTCCGGCAATGTGTTGCGCAGGACAGTCGAGCGACAGAACTTGCAGGATTTGGCAGAGTTCAATGCGGCAGCAGACACCCAGGAAAGCTGGCTGGACTGGTTGAAGCCTCAGCAGCCTGCGCCACCGGGTGATGGGGTGATGGTTGCCATGCGAAACCTTGCCAAGCGCATCAAAGTGGCGCGACAGGGCGGCACCTACCTCGTTTCCGTCAGCCTCTGGACCCGTGATGCGGAGCGTTCCGTTGCGGTACTTTCCACACTTGCCGATTCGTTCAGGGAAGAGCTTGAGGCAACGCAAACGGATTTGGCGAAAAACGCCAGCGCTGCTCTTTCCAACAGGCTGGAAGAATTGCGACTGGCGGCAACGGAGGCCGCGGGGGCCGTCGTGCAGTTCCGGCAGGACAACAACCTGCAAAATCTTGGCGGAACCGGCTCCGTCAACATTCAAACCGTGTCGCAATTGAATACGTTGCTGAATGCAGCGCAGTCGCGCCTGTCCGATGTGCAGGCCCGCTACCGCAAACTCAGCCAGCCGGCGACAGACGGCGTGGCGCCCGCCGATACGCTGGATTCTCCCACCCTGATCGGTCTTAGGTCACAATACAGCGTTCTCAAGCAGCAATATGAGGAACTGGCGCTGACCTATGGCGCGCGCTACCCGAAACTGGTCAGCACGCGCGCGCAACTCGGCACGCTTCGCTTGGAGATGGCGCGGGAAACCGAGCGGTCGCTACAGGCTATTCAGCAAGATATGGATCAGGCCGAAAATTCTGTCTCGACACTGCGTACACAGCTGGACGACGCACAAAAACGCGTCTCGACGGATGATACGGCGCAGGTCCAATTGCAGGAACTGCAACGCAACAGCGATGCCAAATCTGCGCTGTACGACACATTCCTGAAGCGCGTTGGCGAGACCAGCGAGCAACAGCAGATCAGCGTCTCCAACCTGCGCATCGTCACCGCACCGTTTCCGCCGGAAAAACGCAGCTGGCCGCCACCGACCATTCTCCTGGCAATCGGCGGTCTATTAGCGGGTATGATTTTGGGCGTCATCTGCGTTATCGGAATGCGTCTTTATGGCGCTTTGCGCGACAATAACTGGCGCTTCGAGCGGGCAAGCTGATGCATATCGTCGGGATGCAGAGACAGATTGGGGTGTCGTTTCACGACAGGGTCAGACCTTTCGTGTTCATGGCGATATTTCTGTTTTTCTGGATCACTACCAATCCTTTCGTGGATCTGGTTCGCGTCGAGGCGAGCGGCACAAATGCCACCGGCGGGTCCAATGCTCTCAACCAGCTCATCTTTCTGGCGCTGACGCTGCTAACGCTCTACGCCGCATTGATGCATCCTCTGCGCTCGCAAATCTGCCAGCCACAGCTTCTCGTCATCGCGATGTTTCTGTGGTTTTTGATCTCATCGGCGGTGTCTAACTATCCGATGGACGGCATTAAACGAACAATTCTTGCGATATTGACCTGTGCCAATGCGGGCATGTTTCTGCTGTTGCCCCGCTCCGAGCAACAGTTTTCGCGCCTGCTGCTTTTCGGCACCGCCATCACGCTGGGCATAGCCTATTTCGGGGTGATGTTTTTACCGGCGCTGTCCATTCACCAGCCGACAGAATTGATCGAGCCGATGAATGCCGGTTTCTGGCGAGGGCAATACTCGCACAAGAATCTCGCCGCTGCCGTAATGTTGGTGGCTGCGTTCTTCGGGCTTTATCTGCGCAGTGTCGGGTGGAAGAAAAGCGGCGTGGCGATCGTCATTCTGTCGGTTGTCTTTCTCATTCACACCGGCGGAAAGTCATCGACGGCCATGCTGCCTTTGATCCTCATTCTGCAATGGATATTCGAGAAATTTCGCTGGAGCAGATGGCCCATCGCCGTGGGCGGCATTGCGGCCTTCAACCTGTTGGCGCTCGGCGCAGCGACATCGGAAGGGTTTCGCGGGTTCATCGCGAGCCTTGGCGTCGATCCGACCTTCACCAACAGAACCGACATATGGAAGATCGCCTTCGATGCCATCGCGCAATCGCCGATCCTTGGTTACGGCTTTCAGGGCTTTTGGCAGACGGCGGATATCACGCAAAGCTCGGCTGGGCTGGAAACTTGGGCGGTCAAGGCGTTCAACGGGCACAATGCCTATGTCGATGCGCTTTTGACGACAGGCATTCCCGGCTTTCTGCTCACGATCGCTCTGGTGATCTTCGTGCCGCTGCGGGCCGTCGGAAGGCTGGGTCCTACGCCCAACAGTCCTGAACTGTCGCGACTGTTCATGCGCGTCTGGCTCTATGTCATCTATGCAGGTTGTCTGGAGGTCATCTTTTTCCAAAGCGGCAGTCCGATCTGCTTTTTCATGCTCGTTTCCATATTCGGGCTGGAGATGCAGTCACGAATGTCGCTTGTCGCTGACCGTAAAACCGGGTGGGAGAAACAACGTGCCGTTCCCGCATAGCATCACATCCAAAGTCCAACACATCCGCGAGCGCGTTATTGAAAGAGCAGTGCGAGCGCTGTCCGTGTCCACACTGAACGTGGCACCAACTCGCCCCGTCGTTTCCTTTACCTTCGATGACGTGCCCGACACGGCGCATTCGGCTGGGGCCAAAATTCTGGAGGAAAATGGGGTGAGGGGGACATTCTATATTGCGGGCGGATTGCTTGGCAAAAGAGAGCCCGACCGGAACCTTATTACTGCGTCGGGTTGCAAGCACCTCGCTGAAAACGGGCATGAAATCGGCTGTCACACGTTCTCGCATCACGCCGTAAACACGATGAGTGGGAGGAAGCTGGAAGCAGACCTGGATCGCAACGGCAAACTGCTCGATGAAGTCGATCCTGATCAAGGAATACGCAATTTCGCCTTTCCGTATAATCGCGGCTCCCTTAGTCACAGACGGACGTTCGCTTCGCGCTACGCCACGGCGCGGGCGGGCGGGGACAGGATCAATCGCGGCCCTGTCAATCGCTCCTATCTCTGGGGAATGGAAATCAGGCAACCGGAAAGCGATGCTTTGGCTTTGACGAAAGAAATCGATGCCGTGGTGGCCAATACGGGTTGGCTGATTTTCTTCACGCACGACATCAGCAACACCCCGACCCCATACGGTTGCCAGCCGGAAACCTTCGCTACGCTTGTTCGCTATGCCGTCTCTCAAAACTGTCTCGTCCTGCCGGTGCGCGATGCGCTGCGCCACATCGAAACGTGAGAGGGCGCGGCGAGATGGGTGGAACGCTGCTTGCAATCAATAATTACTTCTATCGCAGAGGCGGTGCCGAAGCGATTTTCCTTGATCAGATGGACATGTTCGAGCGTGCGGGCTGGAATGCCGTGCCGTTTTCAATGCAGCATCCCGGCAATCTTCCGTCAGACTGGTCTTCCTATTTCGTTCCTGAAATCGAGTTCGGTCGACAGAGTGGGTTGAAAACCAAGATCGCGCACAGTCTGGAGGTCATCTATTCAAGAGAGGCGCGCGCGCAGCTTGGTACTCTCCTTGATAAGGTGCGGCCTGACATTGCGCACGCCCACAATGTCTATCACCACATCTCGCCCTCCATATTCCCGCTTTTGAAACAGCGCGGAATTCCGACTGTCATGACTGCGCATGATCTGAAACTGGCCTGTCCTGCCTATAAAATGCTTGCGCCGGATGGCATTTGTGAGCGGTGCAAGGGTGGGCGCATCTACAACGTCCTCGCCCATCGTTGCATGAAGCAATCCGTGGCGCTGAGCGGGCTGGTGATGGTGGAAACCGCTATACACCGGATGCTTGGCCTCTATAGCCGGTATATCGACAGGATCGTCGTGCCAAGCCGGTTCTACCGCAAAAAGCTGATCGAATGGGGATGGCCGTCTGAACAACTGGCGTATGTTCCGAATTTCGTTGATCAAACCATATCCGATCACCCTGTAATTACCGAAGAGGGCGACTACTTCCTGTTTGCTGGGCGCCTTGCACCTGAGAAGGGCATCGCAACCTTGATCAAGGCGGCAAGTCTCTCCGGGCAGCGTCTCCGCATCGCTGGTACAGGGCCGGAAGAAACGGCCTTGCGTTCGTTTGTTCAGCAAACTGGCGCGGATGTGGAGTTTCTAGGCTACCTCTCCGGCGATGCTCTGCATCTGGCCATTGCCGGAGCGAAAGCGCTGGTTCTGCCGTCCGAGTGGTACGAAAACGCACCCGTCAGCCTGCTCGAAGCCTATGCGCTCGGTCGCCCTGTCATTGGGGCCGATATCGGCGGCATTCCCGAACTCATCCAGCAAAACATCACAGGCCTCATTGCCCGCTCCGCAGACCCGGATGATCTGGCGCGGGCGCTGACCGCCATGAGCGCGCTGTCACCAGATATGCGTCGGGAGATGGGACTGGCAGGTCGCGAATGGGTCCAAAAGGACTTTTCGCAGGCCGCGTATCTGGAACGCACGACCAAACTCTACCGGGAACTCGGCGCGCAGTTCTGATCGGTCAGTGTTCAGGGAAAGCGGCTGATGATGACGGCGTCGAGCATCTGCATGTCCATCGCGCTGTTTCGAAACCGCTTGGCAAGCCCTGACATCAGGTCTCTGCGCTTATCTTCGGCAATGGTTTTGGCCGCGATCACCTCGACATCCACCCAACCATTCAATTCGAATGCCCTGACGTAATCGATCGGGCGTTTGCGATTGGGCTGGCCGGGAAACGAAAGCAGGTCGTAAAACCAGTTGGAGAAGCGATAGATGTTGTTCGGGTCCCGATCGCGAATGAGATTGCTATGGGTCTGGAGATCAACGATGTGCAGGCTGATACAGCCGCTTCTGGCGACCTTGGTCAGGTCCGCAATCGTGTTCTCGATGGCGTCGAAATGCTCGAAGGCTGCACAGCTGACAATCATGTCGAACGACTGCCCGTTGCACATCGCTGGAATATCGAAGCCTGCATCCACATGATATCGAAAGTCGTCGGTCTGCCCATCGAGCACGGTATGAGCCGCATCGATATCTTGCCTCAAAAGTGCGTCCTTGAAGCTGCCGATTGCATCTCGCCTGAAGTCTTTTGTCTCATCCTGTGCCAGCCCGAATGCATCGACTGCGGTGTAGGATTTCGCGCCGTGGGCCAGCAGCAGCGCACCTGTTGCAAGCGAAGAGCCGGGACCGAGTTCCAGAACCGAACGGCCTCGCACAGAAATGTCAGCGGGCATGAAACGTAGCCACGATTGTACCACGTCATGGACGTAATCGATACGCGCGTTCCGGTCTTCGACGGACACCGTATTGGGCTTTCGATACCCCATCAGCCTGTGCTTGGCCCAGACGCCCAACAGCACAATTGCACCGATGAATTTGAAGACAATATTCCTGATGAAAACCCGCATTTCTAACCCATATAGCTCTAACTTGATCTCATCAAGGCTATCAGAAGAGCCCCGCATTCGGTTGCAACATTAAATTAGAATTAGTTATTTTAGAATTTACTTGAATAAATAATATTTGCATGTATCGGTTGAGCGCACAAAGGCATTCCCATGCAAAAGTTGGATCACCATCAGTCCATGGCAACAGTTGCAAATAAAGCCGCTGATGCAGCTAAACCCCATCGTTACGAGAATATCGATGCTTTGCGTGCCATTGCAGCACTTGCCGTTGTCGTGCAGCACTTCTTTGGCGACGTCATCCGCGAGGCGACGGATCGGGATGGGTCGGTCTACCAGTTGGCAGTATCCGCGGTGTCCGTTTTCGATGCCGGACGATTTGGCGTGGTGTTATTTTTTCTGATCAGCGGTTTCGTGGTTCCCTTCAGCATCAAAGGTGCTGATCCGATCCGCCGCTTTGCCATCTCTCGCTTTTTCAGGTTGTTCCCTGCACTCTGGCTCGCGCTTTTATGCCTCGTAATCGCCAACTCTTTCCACGGACATATATCGTCGGTCCCGCAGTTTCTCGCCAATATGACCATGCTGCCAGCCGCCTTCGGGCAGCAATGGATGTCCGGCGCCTATTGGACGCTCACAATCGAAATCCTGTTTTACGTCCTGTCTGCCGGACTTTTTCTGGTCGGTGGCCTCTATCGCCCCGGTGCTATTGCGTTTTTCGCCATCGCGCTGGCTGCCGCCACTGCCTTGCCCATCCTGATGCGGTCCTTCGGCTTGGCCGTGCCTGTGCAATATATCAGCCTCCATCTTTCCTTCCTTTATCTAGGCCTGCTTTTGCGCATGGTGCTGGTTGATCGGCGCGAGGGCGCGTTCGCTGCATCAGTTGTGGTTCTCTTGGTTCAGGCCGTCGTGTTGTTGAGTATCGGTGAATTTTCTCTGGGGCGAAGGGACGGATTTTTCCTCGTCGGAACCCTGCCGATCCTGACCAGCTACCTCGTGGCGCTGTGCGTCTTCGTATTTTCCGTCAAAACAAGGATGCCCGATAACGCGGTGCTGTCATGGCTCGGTTCTCTCAGCTACTCGATCTATCTGTTTCATGGAGTAGCCGCGCTCATCGTTTTCGCTTGGCTTCCACTCAGCGGTACATGGGCAGACCTGCCCATAGGGCTTGCCAGCCTTCTCCTCACGCTCTGCCTCTCATTGCTTACCTACGAATATTTGGAGAAGCCAATGATCAACCTTGGGTATAGGTTTATAAAACGTAAATCAGCAACGGATTCGAAGGTGCTTGTCTGAGGTCATCTTTTGTTACAACTGCGCCGTTTACTACGCTTCGAGATGATTAGAGAAAAAGCGTAAAAGCACTAGCCTCGATCTCGATTTAGTTTATCATATCCTAATGTTCTAATGTAGATTAGGAGCACGCGATGAATTATGTCCAGATGGGTATCGATCTACCAAAACAGGAAGTCTCCGAAAGCGCGCGCTCCAAGCGGGACAACGCGCGAATGCTGGACTCCATGCGCATCTGCATGATTGGTCTTCGCGGCATTCCCAATGTGCAAGGCGGTGTCGAAACGCATGTAGAGCAACTCGTTTCCAATCTCGTGGAATTGGGTGCTGATGTTCATGTCTTTGCCCGCAAAAACTATGTTGCCGATAGCAAGCCTTATGTGTGGCGGGGCATTACCGTTCACCCACTTTGGGCACCGCGCAGCACCCGGCTGGAGGCCATTTTTCACACGGCGCTAGCGCTCGTGAAAGCACGGTTTCTCAACCCTGATATCGTTCATATTCACGCTGTGGGGCCTTCGCTGGTTGCGCCGTTGGCGCGCATACTGGGCCTGCGAGTTGTTTTTACGCATCATGGTTACGACTATGATCGGGAAAAATGGAATTCTTTGGAAAAGCGGATATTGCAGCTTGGCGAATGGGCCGGGATGCGGTTTTCCCATGCGCGCATCGCAATTGCCAAGCACATTGCGGATCGGATGCAGAAGGATTTCAAGGCACAAGTCCATTTCATTCCAAATGGTGTGAAGGTCGATACGACAAATCTTGAGGACAGCGTTCTGTCCGAATTCGGCCTGAAGAAGGGACGCTATATTCTGCTGGTGGCCCGCCTTGTTGCGGAAAAGCGCCAGCTTGACCTCATCGAAGCCTTCGCCAAGACCAGCCTTGGCGACACGAAACTGGTTCTCGTTGGCGGAGGAGACGCGGATAGCGAGTACGTCACCGCAGTTCAGGAGCGCGCGAAAGCAACGCCGGGCGTGGTGCTGACCGGTGTGCAGTCCGGCCGCAAACTTGCCAGTCTCTTTTCGAATGCGGGCCTCTTTGTGCTTCCATCCAGCCATGAAGGCATGCCGATTGCGCTTCTGGAGGCCATGGCGCACGGACTGCCGGTGCTGGCGAGCGATATCGAGGCAAATCTCGGCCTGTCGCTGGACAAGTCGTCCTACTTCCCGCTCGGCAATATCGAGGTACTCTCGGAGCGCCTGCAATCGGAGATGGAGGGCCAAGCTCCAACGCGTACGTCTCGTCAGCAAGGCGCGAGAATAATGTCGAAGTACGATTGGCGGACCATCGGCTTGAGAACTGCGGAAATCTACAAATCCATCTCCGCAGCAAACCCACCGCGAACTTATAGGCAGGCCAAGCGCACACCGGCACCGGCCTCGCGGTAGTCTACCGCAAGACGCCGGTTGCCAAGGCGCGCTGAATGCCGCGCACATCCGTCCCTTTCTTGAGGGTTTTGCCGATGGGCGTGCTCGACCCCGACACCCAGATTTTCAGCTCCGAATCCAGATCGAACGTGCCTGCCGTTTCTACGGAAAAGCGGGTGATCGCACGGTAGGGGATCGATGTGTAATCGACTTTGCTGCCTGTCATGCCTTGAATATCAACGAGGATGACGCGGTGTTGCGTGAACACGAAAAAGTCCCTGATGACTTTGAAAGCCAGTTGCGGCTCTTCTCCGTCGATCAATACGCCATCAAGGCGTTTGCGCAGGTCTGCCGGATCGACCGTTGATCCATGCCCCAAAAGCGCGTCGAATAAACCCATGAACAACCCTCCATTGTTTCTATGCTGTCCCATGGAGATGGCGCTTGGTACGGGAATGTTCAATACACACTGGCAGGCCCGCAGGGCCGTTCGTTATCGTACGAGCCGCGTATTCAGAAAAATTGTGTGAAACCATCATGCTGCGATGAAGTTACTGAGGTGTTCTACACCAACATATTGTCATCAGAAGGTATTTTCATTGTCTCACATGTTTGATTTCGGTCCGCAGCTTCTGGCAGGGTCCACCCTGTTTCGTATTTGGGCTCCCTTGCAAAAATCCATGGTGCTGAAACTGGAGAGCGGCGAGCAGCACGATATGGTGGCCGCAGGCGAGGGTTGGTTTCATTGCGAGGTCTCAGGCGCTGGTGCAGGAACCCGCTATCGTTTTCAGCTGCCTGATGGACTTGAAGTCCCGGACCCGGCCTCCCGTTTTCAGCCCGAAGACGTGCATGGCCCAAGCGAAGTGGTGGATCTCCACGCCTATGACTGGAAAACCGGGGGCTGGAACGGACGACCATGGGAGGAGATGGTCATCTACGAACTCCATGCCGGTGCGTTCACCGCCAAGGGAGGCTTTCTGGCAGCAATCGACAAGCTCGATCATTTGCAGCGACTGGGCATCACCGCGATACAGCTTATGCCGATCTCCGATTTCCCCGGCAGTTACGGATGGGGCTATGATGGCGTTATGCCCTACGCGCCCGAAAGCAGTTATGGCCGCCCGGAAGATTTGATGAAATTCGTCGATGAGGCGCATGCCAGAGGTCTCTGTGTGTTCCTCGATGTGGTCTACAATCACTTTGGGCCCGACGGGAACTACATGCCCCTCTTTGCGCCGCTTTTTTCAGCGCACCACGCATCGCCTTGGGGCGATGGAATCAATTATGATGATGACGGCTCAAAGCACGTTCGTGAATTCATCATTCAAAACGCTCTCTATTGGGTCACCCAGTTCCGGCTCGATGGTCTGCGGCTCGATGCCATCCACGAAATCAAGGACGATAGCGACGAGCATGTTCTCCAAGAGCTTGCACGCCGGGTCAGACAGGCGGCGGATGGCAGGCACGTTCATCTGATCGTCGAAAACGAAGACAATGACAGCGACGTTCTGGCGAGGGGGGATGATGGACACCCCACACTGTTTACCGCGCAGTGGAACGACGATGTCCACCACGTCCTCCACATCGCCGCAACTGACGAGACTTTCGGTTATTACGAAGAATACATCGGTAACGACGACAATCTGGGTCGGGGTCTTGCCGAAGGTTTCGTTTTTCAGGGAGAGCATATGCCCTATCGCGGTGGGGAGCGTGGCAAGCCAAGCCAGGATCTGCCGCCCACGGCATTCATCTCCTTCATTCAAAACCACGACCAGATCGGCAACCGCGCCATCGGCGATCGCATGTCTTCCCACATCCCGCCGGAGCCCATCAAAGCCATTGCTGCGGTTTATCTGCTGGCACCGCAGATACCGATGATGTTCATGGGCGAGGAGTGGGGGGCTAAAGAGCCATTCCCCTTTTTCTGTGAGTTCAATGAAGAAATGAACGAAAAAATCCGCAAAGGGCGGCGGGAAGAGTTGTCGCGGCTGCCGGGGTTTGAAGGCGACGACGTGGCGGACCCTACGGCCTATGAAACGTTTCTATCAGCGAAAATCGACTGGTCGATGGCTGAAGAAGAGGACGGCGTCGGTATGATGGAATTTTACACGAATCTCATCGCGCTGCGTCATGAGCATATCGTCCCATTTTTGCGAGATACATCCTTGAAATCGGGCAGCTTTCAAGCGCAGGGAAAAGCCGTCAATGTCGTGTGGCAGCTTGCCGGAGGCGCGCAACTGCAATTGCTAGCAAACCTCTCGCCTGATCCAGTGACTGTCGAAAACTGGGCGCGCGAAGGCGAAGAGCTCTACTCAGTCGGTAAGATAGACGGTTCCAGTTTTGACCCCTGGTCGGTTCTGTGGAGTCTCGGCAAAGCGTGATCATTCCGTAGCATGCCCGCGCTAAAGACGGCGCGGGCTCGCCATTTTTACATCACGCTTTCGTGGAGCGTCTGTTGACGATGCGGGCAACATAGAGACCGCCGATCAAACCGATCACGACCGCCATCGTCGTATTTTTCACGCCGTCATCCTTCACAATCGGACGAACCATCACTGCACCGTCGCGGCTTTCGGCATATTGCGGGCCACGCAGACTGTAGAACGCCTGAATGACAGCAAAAATGACGACGGCGGAGATTGCGCCCAAGAACATCGCGCGGCGATTGGAAAAGACGTTGGATTTCATGATATTTCCCTCATTTCAATGTGTGGTCGATTTTTTGGTCAACCAGTCGTCCTGAGCCCTTGTCGATTAAACCTTGTTTCAGGCACTTTTCGCCTGAGGAGCGCAGGATGGCCGTAGGGCCGCCATGTTTCTAGATGAGGAGGTGAAGAATATCCACCATTTTAGCGAGTGGATATTTAGCACTGTCGTTCACGAGCAATTGCCTGAAAAGAACGTTTTGCCGACGATGTTCTTATCGTAATTACCGCCGCAGTGCAGTAAGACTGATCTGCACAATGATGAGGAATGATATCGCATGCGCATAAAGCACGGTCTCTTTGGGTTGGTTCTGTCGATTGCGTCTTCTGCCTATGCGCAGCAACCGGCATCGCCGCCGACACTTGAGCCGTCGCAAATTCAGGCGCAAGCTGCCAATTTGAGCGCGCAGTTCCTGGGCCGCTACGCCTATAAGACGGTGCCGCTGGACGATGTTTTGTCTGGCCATATCATGACCAAGTTCATCAAGTCCCTCGATCCTGACCGTATGCTGTTCATGCAGAGCGATATCGATCGCTTCATGGCCGATAGCACCAAGATCGACGATGCGATCCTGAACGAAGACCTTGAAATTCCGTTTTCGATCTTCAACAGCTATACGCGCCGCGTCGTTGACCGTATGACGTTCGCGCGAAGCGAACTGAAGCAGGACTTCGATTTCACGGTTCGCGAAGACTACCCGATCTCCCGCGATGACGCGCCCTGGGCGCAGTCCGAGAAGCAGAGTGATGAGCTCTGGCGCAAACGCGTCAAAAGCGACTGGCTTCGTCTGAAGCTTGCCGGTCAAGCGGATGCGGCTATTCGTGAGACGCTGGATAAACGCTACAAGAACATCATGGACCGCGTTTATCCCTACAAGAGCGACGACGTTTTCCAGACCTTCATGGCCGCCTATACGACGGCGGTCGATCCGCATACGGATTATTTCAGCGCGAAGGCCTCTGCTGAATTCGACATTTCGATGAAACTGTCGCTGGTTGGGATCGGCGCAGTCCTTCAGGAGCGCGACGGCTATACGACGATCCGCGAGTTGGTGGCTGGTGGCCCGGCGCAACTGTCAACCAAGCTTGCCGTGGGCGACCGCATTATCGGTGTTGGTCAGGGCGAGGATGGCGCCATCAAGGAAGTGGTCGGCACGCGTCTTGATGAGGTAGTTCAGCTGATCCGCGGTGCTGTGGGTTCCGTGGTGCGTCTGGATATTCTGCCCGCCGATTCAGGTAGCAGCGGCGGCCACCGCGTTATCAGCCTTGTGCGAGACAAGGTCAGTCTGGAAAAGCAGGCGGCCCAAAAAACAATCGTTCCTGTCAAAAACGGCGATGCCACCGTCAACATCGGCGTTATCACTTTGCCCACCTTCTATGAAGACTTTGAAGGACGGCGCAAAGGCGACAAGGATTACCGAAGCGCAAGCCGCGACGTCGCAAAGCTGCTTGCGGAACTGAAACAGGATAAGGTTGCGGGCGTTTTGATCGACCTTCGTGACAATGGTGGCGGGTCGCTTGCGGAAGCGATTGATCTCACCGGTCTGTTCATCGGCAAAGGCCCCGTCGTCCAGCAGAAGGATGCCGAAGGCAAGGTCAAGGTCGAGAGTGACGAAATGACGGCGCCTGCCTGGACGGGTCCGCTCGGCGTCCTCATCAATCGCGGCTCCGCATCGGCTTCGGAAATTTTTGCCGCTGCCATTCAGGATTATGACCGGGGTGTCATTGTTGGCGAGCCCAGCTTCGGCAAGGGTACTGTGCAAACGGTGGTCGATCTCGACCGTGTTGCGCGCAACAACAAGCCTGAGCTTGGCCAGTTGAAACTGACGATCGCGCAGTTCTTCCGCGTCGATGGCGGCACCACCCAGTTGCGCGGTGTGACGCCGGATATCAGCCTGCCCGGAATTCTCGACCCGAAACTGCTGGGCGAGTCCAGCTACGATAATGCCTTGCCATGGACGCAGATCAAGCCCGCCAAATATGCGTTGATGGGCGACATGGCGAAGGTCGTGCCGCAGTTACAGAGTGAGCATGACGCGCGCGTGAAGGACGATCGCGACTTCAAACGTTTCGTCGAAGATGTCGCGGATTTGAAAGCCTTGCGTGCCAAGAAAACTATTTCTCTCAACGAAGCCGAACGCCGAAGCGAAATGGCGGCGACGGAAGCACGGCTGAAGGCGCGTGCGGAAGATGGAAGCGGCTTCGTTCCTGAAAATGACGACGGCCTGCAAGCGAATGAACGCAGCATCAGCGCCAACATCGCCATCGAAAATGCGCGCAAAAATGCGAAAGACGTGCTGAAAACCGAATCCGCCGCCATCGTGGCCGATCTGGCGAAGATGCCGAGCGCAGCCAGAAACGCGCAATAAAGAAATCGGCAACTACCCGCGCTGCAACTCAGCGCGGGTTTGCCTTCCGTAACGGAAGGGAAGCATTAACCTGTTGCGCCGAAATCCATGACCGCTAACCAGCCTTAAATAGTCTCTCGCTCATATCGAAGTCTTGGAGCAATCGGGACGTAAATATGAGCACGCGCTTTTCGCAGTTCAGACTGGTGGTGCCAGCCGTGGTGCTGGTAGCAGTATTGTTGATCGCGCTTGCCGCCATTCCCTATTTCGGGGTGTCTCGTCTGGATGCGGAGAACCGGCAGCGTCAGGAAGTTCTGGTCAAACGCAACATATCAATCTGGATCACCGACATCGAGTTCGCGCTGACGGCATGGACGATCTGGGACGAATCGATTGCCAAGCTCGACAACGCCTTCGACCTTGAATGGGCCAATCGAAACATCGGTAGTTCGCTGATCGGGACATCGCGAACCCGTTTCGTGGCCATTCTCGATAGCGATGACAAACTGATCTATTCGAAAACTGCCGATGAAGTTCAAGATCGCCCGTTCTTCGCACAGGGTGCTGACGTCATTGCGCAAGATGCACTCTCACTGGTCCACAAAGTGCGTGTGAGTGAAGCGGGCGGACGAAAGCCCGGCATCCCTGAACCTATCGTCTTCAGCAAGATCGAAGTTATCGGCAACGACGCTGTCCTGTTGACGGCCAGCCTGTTCCAATCCGATTTCAAGATGGCGACCCTGCGTAATACCCGTGGGCCGGTGCTGATTTCTGCCATCCCGATAGCTGGCAGCCTCCAGACCTTTCTCGGCGATCGCTTTATGCTCGATGATGCAGCCGTTGGGCCAGCGAATACGGTTTCGGATGACCGCGCCAGCGCCGAGATCGCCGTTGGGCCAGATGGGCAAGCGCAGGTCCTGTCTTGGAAGCCGCTGACGCCCGCCCATGATCTCCTGCGCCAATTCCTGCCATTGGCCTCCGCGCTGACGATTATTTTCATCGCTGGCGGTATCTTCGCCACCCGCACGTCCCGTCGAGCTATTGGTACGTTGGTGGAGGCCGAAAAGCTGATGCGGCATGCCGCAACTCACGACTTCCTGACGGGCCTGGCAAACCGATCTTTGATCGCCACGGAGTTTGCCAGACTTTCAACGGCGGGCAACTTGATGGTGGCTTGCCTCGACCTCGATGGTTTCAAAGCCGTCAATGATCGGCACGGTCATGCCACCGGCGATGAGTTGCTGAAGCAAGTTGCCGAGCGGCTGAAATCCGGCTGTCGACCAGATGATGTCGTGTTTCGTCTCGGCGGAGATGAGTTCGCCGTGTTCATGCCTGACGTGTCAGCCATTGATGCGGACGCACGCTGCAAACAACTTTCCGAAATGTTGTCGCATCCATATCTCGTCAGGGAAAAGCGGGTGATGATCGGTGCTTCCTTCGGCCTCAGCGACGTGCGGTATGGCGAAGTGACGTGTGACGACGCACTAAAGCGCGCAGATGAGGCCCTTTACCGCGCCAAGGGAGCAAGCGTAATAGAGTGCGCACCGGCAAGCGACATGGGGCCGATGCGTCGCTGGGGTTAACATGAAGAAAAAGGCGGCAACATCGCCGCCTTCTCATGAAGCCGATGGCTTTAGTCCAGCAAGTCACTTGGAACCTTGCCGCCATTCTCCGACAGCTTTTTCAACAAAGCCTTATGCAGCCAGGTGTTCATTTCAGCAGAACCGTTGAGTTCTTTCGTATAGCCGAGCTCCTCGGCAAGTTCCTTGCGCTCTGCAAGGCTCGCATCCAGTCCCAGTGCCTTCATCAAATCGACGATGGAGTGTTTCCAGTCCAGCTTGTGACCGCTGCGTTTGACGGCTGCATCCAGTTGGGCTGCCACATCGACCTGCTGCGACGCCGAACTTGTGGAAGGCGCCGACGCGCCAGCGGTTTTTGGCACGGCTTGACCAGTGCCGCCGACCGGTGGAGCGGTTGTTGCCGCAGGTTCAGGCACGGACGATGGGGCAGGTGTCGGCTCTGCCGCGCTGGGTGATGCGGGAGAGGCTTGCGCTGGTCCACCGAAAATCGCGTCTCTGATTTTACTGAAAATGCTCATTCTACGTTTCCTCCTTCAGTTTGATATCCTTCATCAAACGGCCTCGGAGTCGATTGCGTTCCTGACGAAATTAAGAAAACTCTCATGAACGCCTGTGGTATTCCTTTATGTAGTGCCTATCATTCAGTTGCTTATCAGCAACGGCTTGGACATATCCTGATGCGAGGCAGGACCTGATCTCGCCAAATCCCTCGACCGCATGCCCTCTATATGGCCAAATCAGAATCATCGGCGGGGGCTGATCTTGAAAGGTTTTCTTATGAATCGCGCTCTTAAGCTTGCTGGCCTTTTAGGGCTGCTCGCATCTTCTGCTCATGCTGCCGATGTCGTTGCTCCAGTTGAGCCAGTGGTCGTATCCGATCCAGGTGGTTTTTATCTCGGTACGCTCAGCAGCCTGACGTTTCTGGACGACACCGGTTTCGGCACAACTGCGGGTGGCGTCAGCACTGATTACGACGTTGGTTTCTACAGCGCGCTGCGCGCCGGTTACAGCTTCGGCTCCTACGGTTTTGTCTCGCCACGTCTCGAACTGGAAGTCGGTTACGGCACAGCGGACGTGAACGAACACACTGTCAATGGCGTGAACGCCGGAAACGCATCCTTCGGTGAAGCCCGCGCAATCCAGGGCTACGTTAACGGTTATCTCGACATCGAAACGGCAACGGCTTTCACGCCTTACCTCGGTGGTGGCGTTGGTGCGATGAACCTTGAACTGCACCGTCAGGGCGTTACTGGCATTGCCATGGATGACGACGACACCAAGTTTGCATACCACCTCGACGCGGGCGTCGGCATCAAGCTCGATACGATCTCGTTCTTCAGAGACAGCGCGCTGTTCAGCAACACAACCTTCGACATTGGCTACCGTTATACTGCTGCTGATAACTTCAACTTCACGGCAGTAGATGGCACGAGCTCCAGCACGGATTTCAGCAGCCATGCTGTGACAGCAGGCTTTAGACGCCAGTTCTGATACGCAAATCCGCTTTCGACATTCGAGGCGGGTAGAATAAGAAAAGGGGTTCGTGGCCATGCCGCGAACCCCTTTTGCATTTCAGTAGAAACCCACGCCTTACGTTGGCCTGGCGCGTGGCTTCTTGATCAGCCGCAGCAGCTTCTTGCGCTTTGGGGTGTGCTGCTTCAAACCAACGTCGCTCACAAGTTTCGCACCGCCTTCGCGTCTTTCCAACGTGATCTTGCGTGTGTGGAAGACTTCCAGCTCCACACGGTGCGCAACGCTGACGATCGTAGCGTCGGGCAACTCATCGATCAGCATCTGCATCATCTGATCCTGCGTCTTCTCATCGAGCGCCGATGTCGCTTCATCAAGGACGATGATATTGGGGTCATGCAACAACAGTCTCGCAAAGGCCAAACGCTGCTTTTCACCGCCCGAAAGGGTGTGGTCCCAAGGAGCATCGTCTTCAATCTTTTCGCTAAGCTGACCCAGACCAACCTTTTCGAGTGCGGTCTTGATGTCTTCGACAGACCAGCTATCCGCCGGGCGAGGGTAGGCGACGGCGCGTTGCAATGTGCCGGATGGAATGTAGGGCCGTTGCGGCAGCATGAACAGGCGGTGGTCGGGATGGAAGTTGACGCTGCCTTCCCCCCAAGGCCACAGACCGGAGATGGCGCGCACCAGCGTGCTCTTGCCCGAACCGGACTCTCCCGCAACCAGCACCCTTTCGCCAGGCTCTATCTCGACCTGCGTTTCCTTCACCACGGCGGTCCCATCGCCAAGCGAGACGGATAGGTCGCTGAGGCTGAGCATCGTCGTCCCTTGGGTATCGCCACGCTTGATCCGCCCTATGTCGTCGCTTTGCTCGGCTCGTTCCAGATCATCCAGTGATGTCATTAGCGAAGCCACGCGTCTTGCGCAGGCGTTCCAGTCCGCAAGTCGAGGGTAATTATCAACCAGCCAGCCGAAGGCGCCCTGAACGATGGTGAAGGCGGATGCCGCCTGCATCACTTCGCCCAGGGACATGCTGCCAGCCAGAAATTTTGGGGCGCATAGCAGGACGGGAACGACCGGGGCGATCAGCATCGAGCTGTGGGATACCAGCGTCGTGCGCATATGCTGGTTGGCCAAGAGCCGCCATTGCTGCCGCACATTGGCAAAGGTCTTGTCGAGGTCGTTGCGCTCTTCTTCCTCGCCACCCAGCAGCGCGATGCTTTCACCGTTCTCGCGCACGCGGGTCAGCGTATAGCGAAACTCCGCCTCGACTTGGTTTTTGTCTTCGGAGACACGCACGAAATTGCGCCCGATCACTGCAATCGAGCTGGAAGTGATCACCGCGTAGATGACGGCGGCAATGACGAGAAAGCCCGGAATGGTGATGACGGAGTCGCCAATCGGCAGGGTCAGTGCGCCACCGATTGTCCAGAGCACGACGATAAACGTCGATGCCGAAACGAAGGCAGAGATCACACCGGCGGTAAAATCGACGGGCGATTCCGTGGCAATGCGCATGTCTTCCGAGATGCGGGCTTCCGGATTTTTATGATCTCCGTCGATCAGGTTCAGCTGATAGTAACGTCCGTTCGCCAACCAACGTCCGATCAGCGATTTGGTCAACCACGAGCGCCAGCGTCGCTGGATGAGCATTCGGACATAGACCTGTACGGTGACAAGACCAACACTGCCCGCCACCAATGGTGGAAAGAGCGATGCGAGGTAATAGACATCGGATGCATGGCGCTGCTCGATGGCGTCGAACAGCCCACGGTTCCAGACGTTGATGCCGTACTGGAACGCGACGTTGATACCGATCAGAACCAGTAGGCCGATGCAGACGATCCATGCAAAGCGGTCACCACCGGCACCCCAGTAGCCGCGCGCGCTTTGCCAGAAGCGCCTGAGAAGAAAAGCGCGACGGGCCTCCTCCACTTCCTTTTCGGTCAGTGTAGGATCTAGTTTTTGAGCGTCCGGTACCGTTGCATTGTCTGAAACCATGTTGCTTTCCGATGAGGACCTGATGCGAACGACCTGCGAATAAAATCATCAGGTCGATGCTGTTGTTTCTTAGTGGTAGATTATTTCAGAGGATGAAGACGCACAGCGGCAATCATGGCGCGTGTGGGATATACACGCTGCAAATACCGTGAGGGAGTGCATGAGGGCGAAGGATTGGTGCTTTCATATATGCTGGCCAAATCCTATCGGCAATTTCATCCGCGCATTAACGCAGGCCGTTTGGATTAGTTCCTGAACACGTGCGAATATTTTACAATTCGAACTGTCCTTAGAAATTCACGGAAAGATTGGCATAGGCGGCGTTCGAGCTGAAGCCGCGGCCAAACTCGCCCGCATACGTCACGCTGAAACGGGCGGCCTTTGAGAGCTCCGCGGTGATACCGGCTTTGATCACCATGGCATCTCTTGGCATGGTCACGCCTTCCAGAATGAACGGATCGTTGCCACCGAAGCTGGAAATGGAGATCGGCGCCAGATCACCGGCGGCGTGACGCCAGCCCAGCATTCCCGATGCGACAACGGGCAGATCGCCACCGCGAAGATTGGCAGTCCAGCGCATGCCAAGCGTGGAGATGGAGACATCGCTTGAACCACCCGATACGGTCAGCGCCGCTGCCCCGCCATCTTCCGTGAAGCCTTCGGTGTCGAGGTTGACGTAGGCGAGGTTTGCGAAAGGCTGGAGGCTGAGGTCGTCCATCTCGAACGTCCAAGCGATATCGCCGAAGGTCTGCGCCGTCGTGCCTGCGTAATCGGCAGACAGTCTGTCGGTGAATGCACCAAAAGCGATGTTGCGCCGTGTCGAGATATCGTTTTTCGTGACGATCGTGCCGCCGACAAAGTCCAGCGGACCGATATCACCCGCTGCATAGAGACCAAGATGGTAGGAGTCGGCGTTTGCGTCCGGCTGTGTGGAGAGGTTGCTATATCCCAGGACCCCGCCGAGACGCCAGTTGTCAGACACGGGCGCATCCCCGCCAATCAGCGTTCCGGCGATGCTGCTGCCGGTCCCCCGCGCGGTCCCATCACCTGCAAAATTGTTTTGTGCCACCACGCCCGTCATCCAGAATGATGCCTCATCCGCTTGTTCGGAGACCCGTCCTGGCGCGGCGTTCATTTGGTCGACGATCGCCTCGCGGGTCAGTTTGGTTTCCCAGAGGAGGTTGCTCTTCAACGAGGCATGAACTTCGCCATTGAGCTGGGAGAACGCGCTTGCGGCGGTGCTGACATCGAGTGGCAGAACGGCGCGATAGAGTGTGCTGTTCGATCCAAGATTTTCGACCGCTGCCGCAGTGAACCGATCGTTGACGGTCTGGGCGACGTCCTGAAAGCGCACGGAGTTCCGGTCAAGATGCAGGTAGACGATCGTCGGATCATAGGTCAACGTCGGAGACAGAAAGGCGAAATCGCTCACGACGTTCCCGAATTGACCATTTACGGCCCCTGCGGTGACGATTGTGTAGTCGGTCGTCAGGCCATAGCTCGTGCTGGCCGCACGGATATCGAGAGTGCTGTTCCCGAGGTTCACGGTGCCAGTGGCAGTCAACCGGTCGGAGAGACCGGCCTCATCGATATTGACCCGGTAGATCGCGCCAGCGTCAAACACGACATTGCCGGCGACATGAAGCGTCTGAACGCCCGGGCCGGGTGCCAGGATGCCGCCAGTGCCGACAGCAAGCCCACCGACGACACCGGTGCCCGACAACAAACCGCCGTCGAAAATGGAGATTGTCCCTGCCACTGTTCCCTGATTGGTCAGTTCACCACCGGTAACGGTGGCCGCGCCGCTAATCGTGCCGGTATTGGAAAAGACGCCATCATTGTTGACGAGGGAAGCGATTGTCCCATCGTTGGACGAGTTGCCTGAGTTGGTTACAGCACCTGCCGTCGCGCCACTGTTATTGGTGAAGCGTCCCTCTGTACCGATGTCTACATCCGCGAGTGCCGCGTTGTTGACCACCGCGCCGCCCGCGATCCGCGTGTCGCCGGTGACCGTTCCGCCAGCATTGTTGGTGAAAAGGCCATTGTCGTTCTGAAGCGAGGCGATCGTGCCTGCATTGGACGTGGTGCCGGAGTTTCTGACAGCGCCCGCAGTGGCGCCCCCGTTGTTGACGAAGGCGGCAGCGGCGGCGACATCCACGGCTGTGACGACGAAATTATTCGTCACCCTGCCGCCGGACACAGTCGTGTTTCCCGTGATTTCGCCGCTTGCATTGTTCGTGAAATCTCCCGTCATATTGGCCAGGGAGCCGATCGTTCCTGCGTTGGAACCACTTCCTGCATTGATCACAGAACTAATCGACGCACCGGTGGTATTGGTCAGCGTCCCGCCGTCGTTTTCGACTGAGGAAATGGTGCCGGAGTTGGTGACCGTACCACCGCTTTTGACATTGTCAGCCGTCGCGCCCGCATTGTTGACGAAAGCGGCGGCGGCGGCAACATCTGCATCGGTGACGATGAAATTGTTAGTCACGGTACCGCCCGAAACCGTCGTCAGCCCGGTGACCGAGCCGCCAGCATTGTTCGTGAAACTCCCGGCGTCGTTCTGGAGCGAGGCAACGGTGCCTGCGTTGACGACGGTGCCGGAATTCCTGATGTTCCCGGCAGTTGCGCCATTATTGTTATAGAAGGCGGCGGCTGCCGCTACGTCAGCGTCAGTCACTACGAAATTGTTCGTAACTGTGCCGCCTGATACAACGATCTTTCCGGTGACCGTGCCACCCACATTGTTGGTGAAATTGCCATCGGTGTTCGTCACGTTGCCGATTGTGCCAGCATTTGATGCGGTTCCGGCATTGTTCAAGGTGTCCAGCGTCGCCGCACCGTTGTTGGTGAAGGTGCCCTGCGATGATACCGAGACATCGTTGACCGCACCATTATTGGAAAGTGTCGTTCCCGCCTCAACCGTGGCACTCGTCAGGGCTCCATTTACCGCGACATTGCCGTTGTTCAGTGTCAGCCTGCCGTTGAGTGTCCCATCGATGAAAAGGCTGCCACCATCGAGGTTTACATCTGAATTCAGCGTGCCATCCGCGTTGATGCCAATGCTTCCCGAGGTGATGGTGCTGCCATTGATAACGGTCAACGTGCCCGTATTGGCGATCGTGACATTGCCGCCGCCGACATCAAGCCTGTCGATTGTCGCGGTGTCATCGACCTGCGGCGACCCGGTATCGACAATGGCCGCATCCGCAGCGCCGGGCAGCGTCGGGCTCCAATTCGCTCCATCGCTGAATATATTGTTGGCGCTGCCGGTCCAGACCGATTGCGCCAAAGACGGCGAGGTGAGGGCGAGCGAAACCAGTGCTGTAAAAAAGCCGAGACGGCGGGACATGGCCGGAAGCAGCTGGTGTGTCATGCGGTGACCAATGCTGAGATCGCCCGCTTACATCGCGGGCAGACATCTACAGCTACTTGATCATGGTTAATGCGCAATTAACCGTAAATGCCCGCCGTGAGCTGGCGGAAGAGTAAAGGACAGCCACGGACCGAACAAAAGCTCGGTCCGTGGAGTCTTTTCAAAGCCGAACGGGTCTGGACTATGACCGAGTGCTTGCTGCGGTAGCCTTGTGAATATTGAAAAGCTCGTCGTAGGCGGTTGGATTGCTGGCGAGGACAGGGCTGCCAAGCATCAAGTTTTCACCGTCGCAAGGAAACGGCATGTACTGCCCACCCGCTTCTTTCACGAGGCAGAACCCCGCCATGCAATCCCAGGCTCGCATATGGGGCTCATAATAACCGACCAGACGCCCAGCAGCGACATAGGCCAGCATCAGCGCGCCGGAGCCGTTGCGAATGAAGTTTCCACCGATGGACAGCAGAGAGGCAATGATGGCACCAACCCGGTCGGGCGTAACGTAATTGTTGCTGCCGATGCCCATCAGCGCATTCTGGATCGTCCGTACGGGGTCGAGCCGAAGCTGCTTGCCGTTAAGGGTCGCGCCAAATCCTTCTGCCGACGCATAGAGTTCGTCCTCGCACGGCACCTTGATAACGCCGACGACAGGAATGCCGTTATAAATAACTGCGATGGACACGCACCATGTCGGCATGCCGTTGATGAAAGGTGCCGTGCCATCGATGGGGTCCACGACCCAGGTAAAGCCGGATTGGCCTTCGGTGTAACCGAACTCTTCACCCAGAAAGCCATCTTCCGGCAGCGCTTCGGCGACGTGCTCGCGCAAAAGCGTCTCGACGTTGCGGTCTGCGATGGAAACCACGTCGTGAAGATCACGCTTGGTTTCTATCACCAGTGTCTCGCGTCGGTTGAAATAATCCAGCGCCATTGCGCCAGCTTTTTCCGCGAGTGTCTTTGCCAGGGAAAAGCGCAGTTCGATGGCGCTTTCATGTGTCGTCATTGTCATGTCCTTTGATTGCAAGTCCGGCGTCTCAGCCGTTGATCAGTGCGATACCACGGCTTTTGAACCCGAGCGTGA
This sequence comes from Hyphomicrobiales bacterium, assembly GCA_900468015.1. Classification (GTDB taxonomy): domain Bacteria; phylum Pseudomonadota; class Alphaproteobacteria; order Rhizobiales; family Rhizobiaceae; genus Agrobacterium. The sequence goes on along the minus strand of UBRU01000004.1, from coordinate 511,263 downwards.
CATCGCTCGCCGCAGGCAGGCTCGTTTCCATGGCGTGGTCTATGATGAAGAGCGTGCCGACGTCGGTCTCCACTTCGTATTCGATGTGGCCGCCGAGATAGGCGCTGTGCAGGACACGTCCTGCCAGCCCATTGCCGTCCGCCGCGCCGATGATGATCGAGCCGGGTCTGACGGCAAGTTTCGCGGAGCCGGGCTTTGCGCCCCTCCCTTTGACGGAATAATCGACGCCCGCCACGCGAATGAGGGCTTGTTCGCCCTCGACGCCGATGACCTCGCAGGGAATGACGTTTGCTTCGCCCATGAAGTCGGCGATGAACGGCGATGCTGGGGCTTCATAAAGCTCACGCGGCGCGCCTGATTGAGCGATCTCGCCATCCTTCATGACGATGATGCGGTCCGAGACGGCCAGGGCTTCATCCTGATCATGCGTGACGTACACTGCGGTGAAGCCGAGGCGCTGCTGCAATTCCCGGATTTCGGTGCGGACGCGGCGGCGCAGGCGTGCATCGAGATTGGACAGCGGTTCGTCCAGCAAAAGAACCTGGGGTTCAAGCACCAGCGCGCGGGCAACGGCGACACGTTGCTGCTGTCCGCCGGAAAGTTCCGCCGGAAGACGTTGACCCATGCCCGCAAGGCCGACGAGTTTCAGGCCTTCCTCTGCCTTTTCACGAGCATCGTTTTTGCGAAGGCCTGATGATTGCAAGCCATAGGCAACATTGTCGAGGGCGGTCATATGCGGGAAAAGAGCATAGGACTGAAACACCATCGACACGTCACGCTCGTTCGCTGGTAGCATCGTGACGTCGGTATCGCCGATCAGAATGCAGCCAGAGGTTGGATGTTCGAGCCCCGCCAGCATGCGAAGGGTCGTCGTCTTGCCGCAGCCTGAAGGCCCCAGCAAGGTCACGAGTGTCCCCGGTTCGATGGTGAGGGAGAGATCGGGGATGGCAGTGAATGCGCCGAATGTCTTGCGAACGTTTTGAAAGGTGACGGAGCCGGGTTTTACCTTTATCATGCGGCTTTCTCCTGAGCGAGAGGAACGGTAGGGGCGGTCGTGACACCGGCGACGCGATTTTCGCGTCTCAGGCGCCGTTCCCCGACGATGAGCTGGAAGCCTGTGATAACGGTGATCATCACCACAATGAGCATGGACGAGTAAGCGATCGCCACACCGTATTCTCCGTTTTCAACAAGGCCGACGATGTAGGATGTGGCCATGTTGTATTCCGCGCTGACAAGGAAAATAACGGCGCTGATAGACGTGATCGCTCTGACGAATGAGTAGACAAGTGCGGCGGTTATTGCCGGACGCAAAAGCGGTAGAATGACTTTGCGAATGGTGCGGAAACTGTCCGCCCGCAGTGTCAGTGATGCCTCGTCCAGACTTTTGTCGAGCTGGCTCATGGCCGCAATGCCGCCGCGTACGCCGACCGGCATGTTGCGGAAAACGAAGCAGGCGATCAGGATGAGGGCCGATCCCGTCATCTCGATGGGCGGCAGGTTGAACGCCATGATGTAGCTGACGCCAATCACCGTGCCAGGAATGGCAAAGCTCATCATCAGCGCGAACTCGAAGACGTTCTTGCCAGCAAATTTCTGACGCACGATGATGTAGGCTGTCAGCAGGCCGACAGCAGCCGTTAGAGGGGCCGAGATCAGCGCGATTTTCATCGTCGTCCAGAATGAATTCCAGGCGACGCCTGTCCAGGAAATGCTGCCATTGTTAAAGCTGACGGAGAAGGCTCGAATGTAGTGGTCCAGCGTCAGCGAGTTGTCGAGACCCCAGGTTTTGACGAAGCCGCCGATCAGGATCATGCCATAGACGATGATTGTAAACAGCATCCACGGTACGACAACGGCATGTACGCCGATGGACAAGCCGCGGGGCAGGGCAATATGCGCGCCGCTGTCACCCTTGCCGGTCACCGTCGCGAAATTCTTGCCCGACAGCCAAAAGCGTTGTGCCAGAAAGGCGGAAAGAGTGAAGCAAAGCAGAACCATGGCAAGAACTGCCGCACGGGACGGATCGTTTTGGGAGCCGACCACTGCAAAGAAGATTTCAGTCGACAGCACGCCATGACTGCCGCCAAGGACGAGCGGGTTGCCGAAATCAGCCATACTTTCGATGAAGCCGATCAGAAATGCGTTGGCAAGGCCGGGCTTCATCAGCGGCAGCGAGACGCGCCAGAAGGTGCGCCAACGATCGGCCCGCAATGTTTGCGATGCTTCTTCCATTGACGGGCTGACACCTTCGACGACACCGATGAGCACAAGGAACGAAATGGGCGTGAACGACAGAACCTGCGCGATCCAGATGCCGGTCAAGCCGTAGAGCCAGCGTCCCGGCTCGATGCCGAACAGGTTCGATAGTCCTTCGGTTACGACGCCTGCGCGACCGAATAGCAATGTGAGCGCAAGGCCAATCACAAATGGCGGTGTGATGATCGGCAACACTGTGAGTAGGCGCAAACCCTTCTTGAAGGGAAAACGCGTGCGTGTTGCAACAAGTGCAAAGCCAAGGCCAAGCAGGGTAGAGGCGGACGCCGTCATGAGCGCAAGGGCGAGGGTGCGCCACGCCACGCCGCAACGCTCTTCGCCCAACACACAGCCGAGGCTCCAGATGCCGGGGTCTCGCAGGTTTCGAATAAAGCCATCGGGATTGAAGGAGCCGTCGAAGTCCTGAACCGAGGCGGTGAACATACTGCCAATCGGGTAAAAGACGAAGATCGCAACGAGAAAGACCAGTAGCGATATGGAGGCGACGATGAATGCATCACCTTTCATGACGCCACGTTCCGCCAGGCCGAAAGCGAAGAGCAGCACGAAAACGACTGCCATTGTGACAGCACCCGCGCCCATGGAGGGCTGGCCGTTTGCGATTTGTCCGAAGATCGTTTCGCTGACAGTCCAGGTCCAGCCGGTAAAGCCGATGGTAAGGCCTTGAAGCGAGAGGAAGAGCAGCCCAATCGCACCGATAATTGACATGAGTCGACCGCGCTTCATCGGATTATTGATCGTTCGTGTCAGACACGCCGCCAGAAACATTATGACGACACCGATCAGCCAGAGCTTGCCATGCGAGGCGATCTGCAAGAAAGCCGGTGCCGAGGTTTCAGACGACAGGAAATCTGACAGCCAGCCAAAGCCGAAAAAGCCGCGTTCAATTCTGTACCAGGGAAGAAGAATGAGGGCCGCTGCCCCGAGTGCAAGGACGATGTCCAGCCTGCGATTGCCACGTCTCATGGCTTACCTCGCTTGTTTCAAGATAGAAGAATTAGGATGCAACGGGCACCGGAGAAATGGACCGGCGGTACAGATGTCCCACCGGTCCAGACGCTTGTGGATCAGTTGGCGACGGCGCCAACTTCACGGTCCCAGCGCTCCAGCAAGGCCTTGCGCTTTACCGGGTCGCCGTAGGTCTTGAAGTCGTAGTCGATCAGCTTGATGTCTTCGAACTTCGGTGCTTCCTTCGGCACTTCGGCCTGCTTGTTGGATGGCAGCTGGAAAGACTTGGCATCCTTCATTCTGGACTGCACATCAGGCTTCAATGCCCAATCGTACCAGACCTTGGCATTCTCCATATTGCGGGCACCCTTGATGATCGACATGGAGCCGATTTCGTAGCCCGTACCTTCGCAAGGCGCGATAGAGTTGATCGGGAAACCCTCTGCAGTTTGGGCCACGGCGTCATGCATGAAGACGATGCCCAGCGCGGTCTCGCCGCGGGCTGCTGCCTTTACAGGTGCCGAGCCCGATTTGGTGTATTGAGAAATATTGGCATTCAGCTTCTTGAGGTAGTCGATGGCCTGATCTTCGCCCATGATCTGCACGAGTGAAGCCAATGCGGTGTAGGCAGTGCCGGATGAGTTGGGGTTGGCAATCTGGATTTCACCCTTCAGTTCCGGGGCGAGAAGGTCGGCCCAGCACAGTGGCTCTTTGTAGCCCTTGTCCTTGAATATCGTCGTATTATAGCCCCAGCCCAGCGCTCCAGCATAAACACCGACTGTGCGGTAACCCGTGCTTTCCGCCTGCTTCTTAGCCCAGTCCTGCAACTGGTCCAGCATGGGCGATTTGTATTCCATGGTCAGGTTTTCGGATGCTGCCTGTACGTGCGGGTCGCCCGTACCAGCCCACCATAGATCGGTTTTAGGGTTGCGGGCTTCGGCACGAATTTTCGCATAGGTCTCGCCGGAAGACAGGCGCACCATGTTGACCTTGATGTCATGAGACTTTTCAAAATCTCCCTTCATCTGTTCACAAATAACGACATCTGCCGAGCAGATGAGGTTGAGTTCACCCGCTGCCTGTGCAGAAACCGTCCCAAGGGATGTTCCGGCAAAAAGTAGAATGGAAAGAGCTGAAAGTCGCATGCGTTATCCTCCTGTTGCTTGCGATGGATTTGAATGAAAGGCACGAGCTTGCCCTCACGGCATGGGCTTCCATGCCGCCTGTCGAATGATTGCGTGGAAAGTCGTGCTGCCGATTACTGCGTGGCCGTTACTTCCGCATCGAACCGCCTGAGAAGCCGACTTCGTTCCCCCGGTTGGCCGAAGGTGGCAAAGTCGTAATCGACCATCTTGATCAGCGATATGTCGGGGGCCGCCGGTGGAAGCGCTGCCCTGGCATTCGAAGGGACCTGATTCTGGCCTGCTGCCGCACCCGTCGCCTGCCCCTCAGGGCTCAACGCAAACTCCACGAAGCTTTGCGCCGCCTCGATATTTGTGGTGCCCTTGACGATACTGACAGCACCGATTTCGTAGCCCGTGCCCTCGCAGGGAGCTACGATCACAAGTGGAAAGCCTTCTTCCTTCTGGGTCACCGCATCGTGCATGAACGAAATTCCAATCAAGGTCTCGCCTCTGGCTGCTGCCTTGACCGGCGCCGAACCGGATTTGGTATATTCCACGACATTGCGGTTCAGCGCGCCGATGTAACGGAAGGCCTCGTCTTCTCCGAAAAGCTGAACCAGCGTCGCAAGCATGGTAAAGGCAGTGCCAGACGAATTTGGATTTCCCGCCTGAATGAGGCCCCGATAGGCATCATTGGACAAGTCTTTCCAGCAGGTGGGCGCGGCCAGAGCTCTTTGCGCAAGAACCTGCGCGTTATAAGCAAAGCCAAGGGCTCCTGCATAAATGCCGGACGAGTTCTGTCCTGACATTTTGAAGAAATTTTGTGCCCACGGCAGAATGTCGGCCTGATGTTTTGGGACGTAGACTTCAAGCAATCCTTCCGAGGCTGCCTGAAGGTGCGTGTCACCGGTGCCACCCCACCATACATCGACTGATGGTGCCGACCTCTCCGACCTGATCTGGTCGAGGATTTCGCCGGTGCTCTTTCGGGTTATGGAAATGCCAATGCCGGTGTGGGCTTCGAAAGACTGCTTCATCTGAACGCACCAAGCTTCGTCCGTGCCGCACAGCACGTTCAGCCTGGTATCAGCCAAGCCGGGAGCCACAGCGCAAAGCCATGCCGTCATTCCCGTCGCTATAGCCAACAGTGCTTTCAACAGAGCCTCCCTCTTGGAACCTCCCCGTTCCAATCTCCGAACTCAGCATGTCAGATTTGCGGGTCGGCGCAATCGAAGAATGGTTACCAATTTTGCACCGCAGTGCCGAAGAATATTACATTTATTACATATATATCGAAGCGCATCATCAGCTAGTCTTTGAACATCGACAGGCAAAATCGTATGGTGTCCCTGGGAGGACAACACATTGCTAAATCAGAAGGCGCGAATTCTGATCGTTGAAGACGATCCGGACATGGCGGAGCTGATCTCCGATCTCGTGGAGGCAGAGGACTGGATACCGATATGTGCTGGGTCGGCGGAAGAAGCCTCGGCAATATTGGCGCGGGAACAGGTTCATCTCGTGCTGGTCGACCACAATTTGCCCGGCACGTCTGGCCGCACATTTGCTCAACGCCTGAGGCTGCAATCCGACATTGGTATCGTCATGGTCACCGCTGCCGGAAGTGCTGCCGACCGTGTTCTGGGCTTGGAAACCGCCGCCGATGATTACGTCGTCAAACCCTTCGAACCGATTGAACTGACGGCCCGTATGAAGGCGGTTCTACGCCGGACCATCCCCACCCTGAAGCATGACAAGGAAACCGAAAAGGATCATGCGCGGTCATCGCTGCGACTTGGAGACTGGGCGATCGATCTTGATGGGCGACAGGCGACATGTCTCACGGACCGCAGCCGCACGCTGACGACAGCGGAGTTCGCGCTGCTGGAAATCCTCGCCAGCACACCCAACCAGCCTGTCAGCAGGGCCCAGATTCTAGATCGGCTCGGCACAGAGAGTGAGCGCTATGTCGATCGCAATGTCGATGTCCTGGTGCTTCGTCTGAGAAGAAAGATCGAACTCAATCCCGACTTACCTCGGCACATCAAGACGCGGCGCGGGAAGGGCTATGTTTTGCATACAGAAGAGGCAGAGCTTTTGCCGTGATCAGTCGTTCGTTCCTCTCATCGATTGCGTTTCGCCTGCCATTCGCCATCGTCTTTATCTGCTGTCTTGTGTTCAGCCTGTCTGCCACAGCGATCTACGGCTTGCAGCGCGCGCGCAATGAGATGGCGGCTTACGGATTGCAAGCCTTTTCAAGCCTTGCGAAAGCATCGCTGATTTCAAGACAGGTTTCCGATCTGGTATCGAGTGCGCCGTTTCTGATGAACGCCGCTTCGCCCTACCGGGTGTCCAGCGAAAGCCGTGCTGTCGTCGCACAAGTTGACGGTCTGTTGAGCATGATCGGTCGTGACGGAGAGGACCCCGTTATCAGAGGTTTTGCGAGCGGCCAGATTGTGGAGTTGCTCAACCTTATCCACACCCAAACCCGAGAACTGGCACGGGATGCGGATGCGGCGCAGGATCATAAAGCCAAGGCTGCGGCGGCGCTGGGCGAAATCGCCACGGGCGAGGGTGTTGAAGACGTGGCATTAAGGCGTCAGTTGAACGGCATCGTGCAGGCGGCGGCGACGTCCGACAGTCTTTTTCAACTGGGTGAACTTCGCCGACGCTACGTTTCCGAAACGGACGCAAGACAGAACAGGTCAGCCCCGGATGTCAGGGTATCATCTGAGCGGCTTCTGCCCTATGAGCGGGTTTTTGAAGCGCAGACCAACTACCTTCTCGGGATGTTTGCCATTCGCGCCTCCGTATCGAAGCTCCATGATGTGTCGCGCGATCTTTCGCATGCCACCGAATCCCAAAGCGATGCCGTGGCGCAAGGGCTGAATGACGACCTGATCTCGACATCGAACGCACTGTATCAGCTGTTGATCATCATTGCTCTAGCCTCAATGCTGGTGCTCGTCTTGGCTATTTTTTCCATTCACTCCGTCATGCGTGTGTCACGCGGCATCGTCTCCCTGTCGAAAGGTATGAATGCCCTTGCGACAGGCGACAAGAATGTCGGCCCGCCTTCCTACAGCGGTAACGAAACCGAGCTCATCAGGCTTCTGGATGCGTTCAAGGCTTTCAACGACAGCGTGGAGCGCGTCACACGCTTGCGGCGCACGGCGGAAGCTGCGGCGCGGACGATACGGTCTACGTTTCGCAACATGAACGAGGGTATCGCGCTGTTCGACGCTGCAGGCGACCCGATTACGATGAACCGTCGCGTGATCGATCTCATCGGAAAATCCGCCGCATCGAGAAAGTCGCCGCTGCGAAAATTCGCGCATGCCATTCCTGAAATCGATCCAGAGCTATTGCCTTGCCACACACATTCCGGGACCTTGCAGGAGCGTGCCGTCGTTCGCCACCGCGCAGAGGACCAGCAGGTCATCGAAATTTCGCTCTCACGCCAACCAGACAGAGGCATCGTACTTCTGGCGCGTGATGTCACCGCGATGGACCGCCAGGAAGCAGAGGCGTCCAAGGCCCAGCGTCTCGATGGCATTATGCGCATGACGCATCAGGTCAGTCACGAAGTCGGCAACATGATCGGCATCATCACCGGCAGTCTTGGGCTGTTGGAGCGGGAAGCTGGCTTCAACGACCGTCAAAAGCGTCACCTCGCGCGTATCCGAAAGGCAGCAGACCGTGGTCGCTCGCTTGCCAGCAGCATGCTCTCAGTCGGCAGTCAGCATCCTATCCACCCCAGCTCGATGGATATTGCCAGCCTGTTGCGAACAATGGCGGATATTCTTGAAATCGCCGTCGGGGTGAAATGCCATGTTCGGCTCGACCTTGAGGAGGGCATGCCCAAAATCCCTCTGGACCCGGCGCTTTTCGAACAATCCATCCTCAATCTCTGTCTCAATTCCGCAGCCGCGATGCCAGAGGGTGGGGTGATCGTCATCCGCGCCAGACGAACGGAAAATCTGTTGCTGGTGCAAGTGGATGACGACGGGACGGGTATGACGCCAGAGGCGGTGGACAAGGCTTTCGAGCCCTATTTCACCACACGCGGCGATCAGGGTGGAGCGGGGCTTGGTCTGGCGATGGTTTATGGGTTCGTTCGCCAGAGCGGTGGAGAGGCGCAGATATTTTCAAGGCAGGGCGAAGGAACCACCGTGCAATTGTCATTTCCCTTAAAATCTGACGCCAAATGATGTCGGCCTGTCAGTGCAACCCGCCGACGCCGAGCAACCGTTCGACGGTGCTGTGGTCAGCGGAAAGCGCTTGTGGTGTGCCGCTCCATGCGACGCGGCCTCGTTCGAGAACGATGACCTGATCGGCGAAATCCAGTGCGCTTTGTATGCGCTGCTCTACCAGCAGGATCGTCATGTCACCGCTTTTGGCAAGGTCTGTAAAGGCGGCCATGAGTTCTTCGCATATGACAGGTGCCAGTCCTTCCAGCGGTTCGTCCAGCAACAGAACGGACGGACGCCCAAGGATGCTGCGCGCTGTCGACAGCATCTGCTGCTCTCCGCCAGAAAGCTGGTTGCCGAGATTGCGTCGTCGCTCCTTCAGGCGTGGAAACAGCGCATAGGCCTCTTCGATATCGCTCCTGGGGCGGCTTTTCAGGCCAACGAACAGGTTTTCTTCGACCGATAATGTTGGAAAAACGCACCGTGCCTGTGGCACGTAACCCAGCCCTTGGTGCGCACGTGCCGCACTCGGCATGGAGTTCACATTCGCGGAGCCGAGATTGATCGTGCCATCATAACGTCGGGTCTGGCCTGCGAGGGTGGCAAGCAATGTCGTCTTTCCCATGCCGTTGCGACCGAGAATGGCGAGGCGGCCTCCCGCTGCAACCTGAAAGGAAACGTCCTCCAATATGCGTGTCGGGCCGTAGCCCGCGCATAGATTGTCAACCTCAAGCGACGCGGCTGGCATCGGCATAGCTCCCCAGATAGGCTTCACGAACGCGGGCATCCTTGGTGACATCGGCAGGCAGGCCATCGAATATGATAGCGCCCGCGGCAAGCACGATCACTCGCTTGGCGAAGCGGAACACGAGGTCCATGTCATGCTCGATCATCAATACGGCGAGATCGGCGGGCAGATCGGCCAGTGCCTGCTCGATCCGATCCGTATCGCTTTGCGGCACACCCGCTGCCGGTTCATCAAGCAGCAGGACCTTCGGTTTCAACGCCATTGCAACCGCGATTTCCAGAAGACGCTGCTGACCATAAGCGATCTCGCTCACGCGCCGGTGCATCAAGGTGATCAAGCCGAGCTTCGATAGCATCTCCTCCACTTCTGCCATGACGTCTGGCATCGCCAGAAAATTGCCGAACATGCGGCCCGTTTTGCCTTCGCGTTGCAGAATAGCAAGCGCGACATGTTCGGCAGGCGTCATGTCCTGGAACAGCCGGGTCACCTGAAAGGATCGTACCAGCCCGCGCTTGACCCGTCCCGCCGCATCGATCCGCGTGACGGTTTCGCCGCCGATGCGCACATCGCCGGAATCGGGCGCGAGGTTACCGGTTACGAGATTGACGAATGTCGTCTTGCCAGCACCGTTGGGCCCGATGAGCGCAACGCGATCGCCGGGCTGCATGGATATGGAGATATCACTGGTGACGGAAAGCCCGCCAAAGGATTTTTTGAGATTGATGACTTCGAAGGCGGCACTCATTTCACAGCCTCCCGTCGGCGTCGCAGCATGTTGGCCACGGTCCCATACAAGCCCTTGGGCGCGAAGAGCACGACGGCAATCAGCAGGGCGCCAACCATCGTCAGCCAGTGGAAGGGGTTTGCGGCGGAGACGTAGTCTTCGAACAGCATGAAGATGATGGTGCCCGAGAGGGCACCGAAGAGCGAGCCTGTTCCACCGAGAACCAGCATGACGAGGCTTTCCGCGGATAGCGTGAACGACAGGCTGTCGAGACCCACCACTTGGGTCGAAATGGCGTTGAGCGCGCCGCCGACACCCGCGACCGCACCTGATATCACGTACATCTTCATCAGGGTTACCTTTGGAGACGCGCCCATCGAGGCAACGCGGACCGGGTCTTCCTTGATGCCCCGGCACAGCATGCCGAAAGGAGACCGCACCAATATGCGCAAAACAATGAAGGTGATGAGCAGCAACACAACACCGAAGACGTAGGCGGTATGGCCGTAAAGATCGAATTCGAAATAGCCGAAGATGGGGTCTGCCGAGATACCGGAAAGACCGTCGCTGCCGCCTGTCCAGGATGACGCCTTGTTGGCGAATTCGTGGAAGAGGTGGATCAATGCAATCGAAAGAACCAGTTGCGGCAGGCCGTGCGCGCGCAGAATGACGACACCGCAGACAAGACCGGAGACGGCGCCACCGCAAATGCCAGCCAACAGCATGAGCAGAGGATCGGTAATGCCGAAATGGGCGGATACGATACCGGCGGCGTAGGCGCCGGAGCCGAAAAGCGCGGCGTGACCGAGCGTCGCCACCCCGCAATAACCGGTCACGAGATCAAGCGACAACACGAGCAGGGCAATGCCGATGATGCGCGTCAACAGGGCCAGATTGTCAGGGAAGAGGAGGTAGCCGATCACGGCCATTACGGTGATGGTGGCGAGCCCCGCCAGATCGCGGACGAAAGAGCGACTTGTGCGAGACGTGGTGATGGAACTGGTAGCGAGCGTCATCTCACTTCATCCTTCCGGCAAAACCGCGTGGGAAGACGCAGATGATGGCGATGACGGCGAGGTAGAAGAAAAACTCTCCGAATTCCGGCATCAGATAGCGCCCGGCAGTGTCGATACCGCCAAGAACAAGGCAGGCGATCAGCGCGCCGGGAATGGAACCAGCGCCGCCGACGGAAACGACGACCAGAAACGTGACCATGTAGCGAAGCGCGTAATAGGGCTCCACCGGCAGCAGTTCTGCACCGACGACGCCACCCAATGCGGCAAGCCCAACCGCAACCGCAAAGCTGAGCGCATAGATGATTTCAGTGCGCACGCCCAAGGCCGCTGCCATAGCAGCATTATCGACCGATGCACGCAGTTTGATGCCGAAGCTGGTTCTTTCGATGGTGAACCAAAGGAGGGCCGCGACCGCAAGCCCGCAGGCGATTGCAAAAAGACGGTGGACAGGAATGGTGCGGAAACCGAGGTCGGCAGACCCTTGCAGCGTTTGCGGCAAGGGTATCGTCTTGAGGGTCGGTCCCATGACGTAGTTGGCGATGCCGATGATGCAGAAGGTGATGCCGATGGTCATCAGGACCTGCGTGAGCTCCGGCGCACCATAGATGCGGCGGTAAAGAAAGCGCTCGATGGGAATGGCGATGATGATGGTGCCGATGACCGCCGCGAGAACGCCGACGCCATAACCGAGACCAAGGTCACTCACCGCGTAGGATGCGATGTAACCGCCAATCATGGCAAAGGCGCCATGGGCGAGATTGACGACCCGCATCAGGCCCATGGTGACCGACAGCCCGATCGAAATCACGAACAGCACCATGCCGTAGGCCAGCGCGTCCACCGCAATGCTGAAGACAGTCTGCATCGGATTATTCCAGTTTTTATAATCGCATTGCGCCGAAAGAGCTGGTGGCACGCGGCGATGCCACCAGCTCCGTCAGGCCGGAAGCCTACTTATTTCGCAGCCGCGAGGCCGGGATCTCCCTGCTTCTCGAAAGTCTGGATTTCCTTGTTGATATATTTTCCATCCGCATTCTTGGCGACTTCACGCAGGTAGATGTTCTGCGTGATATGGCGGCTTTCGGCATCGATGGTGACCGGGCCGCGCGGGCTGACCCAAGACAGTCCCTTCACCGCGTCAACCGCCTTCTCGGCATCCTGCTTTCCGCCGGTCGCCTCGATCATCTTGTAGATGACATGCATGCCGTCATAGGCGCCAACTGCCGGGAATGTCAGTTCCGCCGGATTTCCAATGGCTTTGTCTGCTGCTTCGACGAAGGCCTTGTTCTCAGGGGAATCATGCGACACGGCGTAGTGGAAAGTGGTGAGTATGCCCAAGGCTGCGTCGCCAAGCGCCGGAAGATCGGACTCCTGCGTCAGGTCGCCGGGAGCGAACAGCTGCACGCCAGCATTTTTGAGACCGTTTTCGTTATAGGCCTTCACAAAGCCGAGCGTCGTCGGACCTGAAGGCAAGAAGGCAAAGACGCCCTGTGCGCCGGAATCCTTGATGCGCTGCATGATCGGGCTGAAATCATTGGTCGCGAGCGGCATACGGATCGCTTCCACGACTTCACCGCCTGCTTTTGTAAAGCCCGCTTTGAACGCATTTTCGGCATCAACCCCTGGACCATAATCACTGACGATGGAAATGACCTTCTTGACGCCCTTGTCAAACGCGACCTGCGCCATCGGCGTGGACGTTTGCCACGTCGTGAACGACGTGCGAACCACGAGCTGGCTTTTGGTGACGATTGCCGAGGTCGCAGCGTTCATGACGACCAGCGGCGTGTTGGCCTGCTTGAGAATGGGTGTGACGGCCATGGCATCTGGCGTGAAATAGAAGCCCGCCAGATATTGCACCTTTTCCTTCACGACCAGTTCCTGCGCCAGCGCCTTGGATTGCGCGGGATCGGCGGCGGGCAGATCGCGATAAATGATCTCGACCGTGTTGTCGCCGACCTTGCTGCCATTCGTCGCCATGTAGGCCTCGATGCCGGCCTTGAAATTCTTGCCCTGCAACGCAAATGGCCCTGAGAAAGGCCCGACGACGCCTACTTTGATGGTGTCGGCATAGGCACCGGTGGCCATCAATATTGCTGCGGCCGCGACTGAAAATAGTTTTTTCATTCCTGCTCTCTCCCTGTATCGGCGTGCTCCCGCGCCGGGCCCGGCTTCAGCCGGACTCTTGAGTCACTCTGGCATTCATGTTGGCAATGTAAAATGAAATAAATGCAGAGATCAATAACTTGTGAGTTATGCATTGTGCTCGGGTTGAGCGTAATCAGGCAAAGAAAAAGCCGGGACGATGCCCGGCTTTTTTAGAAATATGGAAACTCAGTTGGCAGGGCAGTTTGCGCTTGGGGTACCACTCGTTGCGGTCCCCTGGGCAGACTGACCACCTGCAGGGCAATTGTTGTTGGTATTACCATTCGTCTGCGCGCCGCCAGAGGTGGAACCGGAACCGTTCGTGTTCGCGCCAGCACCCGTTCCGGTGCCTGTGCCACTGCCGCCGGTGTTGGAGCCATCGGACGCACCAGCGCCGCCTGCCGATCCACCGCTGTTGCCACCCCCTGTTCCGCTGCCACCGGTCTGCGCCATGGCAAGCGATGCAAAGCTCAACGCAAAGACCGTTCCGATAAGAATCTTTTTCATGATATTTCCTCCACTGTTTGGTTTGTCTGGACCCGCCTAACCAGATGGATCAGCCAGAGTTCCCAAGAAAACATCCGGTGAAGTATCAGTGTCGTAACATTTGGTTCAGGAGACGCTGACGGGCTTCGACCGCAGCCTGCTGGCGGTTGCGGGGTCAGCGCGGCGGCACAATTGTGGAGGAAGACCCTTCATGATCAGTTCTGCATCTGCAACCGCCATGGAGCCCAGCTTGTAGAACGCGTCTCGCGTGCCACCTGTGCGGTGAGCCGATAGCAGCAGGCCAGGGATGGAGCGGACGGGATCATCCGCTGCAACCGGCTCGTCGGGAAATACGTCGGTTGCAGCACGGATATGGCCGGATTTGACGGCGTCCAACATGGCCGGGAAATCGACCACGGCAGCACGGCTCATCAGCAGGAATGCTGAACCCGGCTGCATGGCGTCGAACTGGGTTTTCCCAATGAAGCCTTGGTTTTCGCTGGTAACGCTCGCAAAGACATAGACCACACGCGATTTGGCAAAGACCTCGTCCAGCGTGCTGGGAATGCAGTCCTGACGCTCGATGATCTCTTGCGGCAGCCACGGATCGTAAACATGCACCGCATTCTTGAACGGGCGGGTGAGCTCACGCAGTTCGCGCCCCAGATCACCGAAGCCGATGATGCCGATGGGGGCACCGGCATAGCGGAACGTATCGATGTTTCCGGCAAGGCCATATTCTTCTGTGCCCTCGCGGAACTGGCGGTCGGCCACGGTTATGCCGCGCGCCAGATCGAGCGCCATTCCGAGCGATGCTTCGGCGACAGGCGATGAAAAGGCCGAGGCGGGTGTGATGACCCAGATGCCGCGCTCGACACAAGCCTGATAGTCGATATTCGGCAGGAAGTTCGATTCCACATTGATGATGGCCTTCAGCTTCGGCGCGCGATCCAGCCTCTCTTTCGGCATGTCGGTCTGACCGAAGATCAGGACGGTATCGGGAAGAAGGGCAACCACCTGTTCAGCAGGCATCTGACGATCTTCCGAAATGACAAGTTCACCCAGCTTTTCCAGTCGGGCGCGAACATCGGGCTCCATGATGAGTTCAAGGGTCCGCGGCAGCGGATCAACCAGCACGATGTTGCGACCTGTCATGATACCTCCCAGTATGGGACGGCATCATTCCGTCCCTATTTCGTTACCGTGCAGCCCAGTTTGCGCCGCGACGGAAGATTTCCCGCATCTGCGGCACTTCGAACTCTTTTGCGACGTGGCCAAGCGCAGAATAGAACACGCGGCCCTTGCCATAGTTGCGTTTCCACGCCACCGGCATCACCACGCCGTCGATCCACCACGCATGGTCGCCGGTAAAGGTGGTCGTTGCCAGCACCTCGTTGGATGGATCGGTGTGCATATAATACTGTTCGGACGTATAGGGAAAGTCGGAGATCCCTTTCATGATCGGATCATCCGGCTTGGTGATGTTGACGGTGTAATCGATGATGTTGCCGGGGTGGGCCACCCATTGGCCGCCGATCATGAACTGGTATTCCACGCATTCGCGGAAGCTGTCACCCGCACCACCGTGATAACCGGCAATGCCGACGCCATTTTCGACAGCTGCGGCAAGGTTTTTGATCTCTTCCTTCTCGATCTTGGACATGGTGACAATCGGCACCACGAGGCTCAGATCATGTACGGATGGGTCCGCAAACGCTTCCGTGCTGTGCTCGACATAGACCTTGAACCCTTCCTCCTCCAGAAGATCCTTGATGATGACAGAGCATTCCTGCGGCTCGTGACCGCTCCATCCGCCCCAGACTATCAGTGCTTCACGCATTTCATTCCTCCTTGAAATTATTTGCCGATCTGGCCGTCAACCAGCGATTCCGCCAGCGGTGCTGGACGGTCGACGGCAGTGGTGATTGTGATGGTCGTGCCGGTGTCGGATGCGGTCTGGAACGCTTCCATCACCTCCAGTACGTGCAAGGCAAGATCGCCATTGGCGCGGTGCTGCCGGTTGGAGCGGATGGCGTGGGCCATGTCGGCCACGCCGATGGAGCGGTAATTGCCATCCGCATAGGGCGACGACAGGTCCTGATTTTCGAACTGGCCACCCTTCTTTAGAAGCTGCACGTCGCCACCAAAATGGTTGGGGTCGGGCACAATAAGCGTACCTTCGGTGCCGTATAGTTCCAGCGGCACATGCTTGTGTCCGGCCACATCGAAGCTCATGCCGACCTGCACGACAGCGCCGTTTTGAAACGCCAATGCACCAGCAACATGGGTGGCAATCTGTACCGGAATCTTTTCACCATTGCGCGGTTCGCTGGTAATCAGCCGCTCCGTCCTTGGCGAAAAGGCAAAGCCTGCCACCTTGGCCACCGGACCGAACAAATTGACGAGATCGGTGATGTAGTAAGGCCCCATATCCAGCATCGGTCCGCCCCCAACCTCGTAATAGAAAGCGGGGTTGGGGTGCCAACGCTCATGGCCGGGGCACATGAAGGTGGCGGTGCCGCCAACCGGCGTGCCGAGGACGCCCTGGTCGATCAGCGTGCGGGCCGTCTGATGACCGCCGCCGAGGAAGGTGTCGGGGGCTGCGCCGATCCGCAGGTTTTTGGCTTTTGCCGCTTCAGCAAGCTTCTTGCCTTCCGCGAAATTGATACCGAGCGGCTTTTCGGAATAGGTATGCTTGCCCGCTTCCAGCGCCCGCAACGCCACCTCGACATGCGCCTTGGGGATCGTCAGATTGACGATGATTTCGCTTTCGGGGTCGGCAAACAACTCATCCACTGTTCGCGCCGTCAGGTTGAATTCTTCGGCCTTGGCCTTTGCCATATCCGCATTCATGTCCGCCACGCCGCGAATGTCCAGAATGGGAAAGGATGCCATCGCCTTCAGATAGGCACCGGAAATATTGCCGCATCCGATGATGCCAATGCCGACTTTCTTCATGTTCTCTCTCCCGTCATGATGTGACCCCGCTCCCTCCTCAGAGAGCCGGACCCGTGGTGTTCCACGGCGATTCGTAAAGCTCGTAGAGCGCAACGGCCGCAGCGCCCTGCGCCCACAGCTCGTCGCTCGATTTATCGAAAACCAGTTCCGCCACGCCTTGCAGGGAAGGCGGTACGGAGGCTTCATAGGCATCGCGGATGCTGTCGATGAAGGGCGCGCCAAGCTCAAGACTGGACCCGACGATGATGACCCGTGGTGGCGCAAACAGCGTGACGATATTGGCCAGCGTCAGCCCGATGGCCGCACCGGCGCGCTCGGCTGCAGCAATAAGATCATTGTCTTGCGCCAGCACTAGCGTCTGGGCATGCTGCATGCCCCGTCCAAGGCGAATGGCCTCCGCAAAGCGCCCATCCGCAGGCCTCGATCCGAGAATGGCATTTTCACCCGCCTGGCTGGCAAGTCGCACGGTGCCTTCCGGGCTGGCGACCAGCACAAGATCGCCAAGATTATGGCTGAGGCCACCGGCACCACGAAACAGATCGTTCCGGTGCAGCACGCCAAGCCCCAAAGTCTGCTCCAGCGAAATCAGCACCATGTCTTCCAAGTCCCGCGCCTTGCCGAACCAGTGGTGGCCGAGTGTTACAGCATGGGCATCGCTTTCGATGATGGTCGGCGTGCCGAAACGCGCCGTCATCTCATCGGCAAAATCGATATTCACTTCCCGCAGCACAGGGCTGGAGCGGATTTTACCGGTACGATGCTCGATAACCCCCGGCAGGCCAAGGCAGACCATATCGACATCTTCAAGCGACAGCCCGGCATCGACAACGCAACGGCGCACGCCATCCTCGATCAGATCGGCGATGACGCCAATCGGTTGGCGATCGATGCGGATGGGCAGCGCAAGCGTGGACAACACATTGCCGCAGAAATCCGTGACCACGAACACCATCCGGCTCGCCGCGATCTTGGCACCCACGACACGCGCCGCATCGGGGTTGAGTTCCAGCATCACACGCGGACGGCCACGCGCACCCTCGGTTCTGATGTCACCGAGATGCCGCGACAGAATCAGCCCATCATCCAGCAACGATGCGGTGATGGCGGAGACGGTTGTCGTGGAAAGCTGCGTTCTCTCGCTGATCTCCACGCGCGAGATCGGGCCATGGCGACGGACGGTATCGAGGACGTTCAGGCGATTGATCGCGCGCATCAGTTCCGGGTCTGCGGTCTTCATGATTTCCAGTCGCGATCAAGCCGAGGTTTAACGAATATTTTCGTCGGGTTGCGGAATAAATAGCGGATCAGGATGGGGGTGTGTCAAGCGCAAAGCTGAATATATCAGCAATGTGCCTTGACATTGAGCGGTTCCTTATATGAATTAATCCGCATTGGGGAATAATTGGTGAGGCAACGTCCCCGGGAGGAATACCATCATGACGAATAAGCACGCAGGCGCAAGCCTGAGCGGCAAGTGGATGTCGTTTGCCGCGACCACAGCCATCACATTCATGCTCGGCACAGCGGCGGCATCTGCCGCAACGGTCGTCAAATGGATGCATGTGGAGCTCGATCCGAAAGCCGTGGCCGTCTGGGAGGAGATTGCCAAGGATTTCGAAGCTGAACATCCTGACGTGGATGTTCAGCTGCAATTCCTGGAGAACGAGGCGTTCAAGGCAAAGCTGCCGACGCTGCTGCAATCCAACGACGTTCCCGACTTTTTCTATAGCTGGGGCGGTGGCGTGCTGGAAGAACAGTCCAAAACCGGCGCATTGAAAGATCTGTCCGAGGTTTTCGATGCCGATGGTGGCAAGATTCGCAATGCCTATAATCCTGCCGCCATTGATGGCTTCTCCTTCGATGGCAAGGTCTGGGCCGTACCTTTCAAAGTCAGCCTCGTCAGCTTTTTCTATAACAAGGAGTTTTTCGCCAAGGCTGGCGTCAAAGCTGATGACATCAAGTCCTGGGATGATCTGGGCAACGCCGTCAAAACCATCAAGGCTGCGGGCATCGTGCCGATTGCCGGTGGTGGCGGTGAAAAATGGCCGATCCATTTCTACTGGAGCTATCTCGTCATGCGCAATGGCGGGCAGGCCGTGTTCGATGCAGCCCGCAAGGGTGAGGGCGAAGGCTTCATGGACCCGGCCATCATCAAGGCTGGCGAGCAACTGGCGGAATTCGGCAAGCTCGAGCCTTTCCAGCCCGGCTATCTCGGCTCCACATGGCCACAGGCGCTTGGCGTTTTCGGTGATGGCAAGGCTGCGATGATCCTCGGTTTCGACAACACCGAAGCCAACCAGCGCAAGAATGCCGGTGACGGCAAGGGACTGGCGCCGGACAATATCGGTCGCTTCGCATTCCCCGCTGTCGAAGGCGGTGCAGGCAAGGCAACCGATACGCTCGGTGGCCTGAACGGCTGGGCTGTCACGAAGAATGCGTCCAAGGAGGCCATCGAATTCGCCACCTTCATGACCAATACGGAAAATGAAAAGAAGATGGCCAAGGCCGGTATGATCCTGCCCGTTGCCGTTGATGCAAATGAAGCCGTGACCAACCCGCTGCTGGCCAGTTCTGCAAAGCAGCTTTCGGAGTCCACATGGCACCAGAACTTCTTCGATCAGACCTTGGGAGCTGCCGTTGGCCGCGTCGTGAATGACGTGTCCGTCGAAATCGTCTCGGGCCAGATGACATCCGAAGAAGGTGCCCAGCAGATTCAGGATGCCTTCGAGCTTCGCTGATCCCGCCTGAACGACAGGACGCCGCCGCCTTGATGCGGCGTCCCTTCGCCCCGCGTGAAAACGAAAGCGGACATGATGACGAATATTTCCATCAATGCAGCACCCGCATTGGCCAAACCCCGTATGAAGCTGAAGCGCAAGCAAAGCTCGGTCGCCCATGACCGCGCCTTGACGCTGCTGATCTTCCTGCCACCGGCACTTCTTCTCTTCACGCTCTTCGTCATTTTGCCGATGGGCGAAGCGGCCTGGTACAGTCTTTATCGCTGGAACGGTTATGGCACGCCCACCGATTTCATCGGTCTGAAGAACTTTCAGGTGCTGTTCGGCAATGCTGCCTTCTCGCAGGCGCTGATCAACAATGCCCTGATCATCGTGATTTCGATCTGCATCCAGATTCCGCTGGCCATCTGGCTGGCAACGATGCTGGCGCACAAGATTCCCGGCGTTGTAGCCTTCCGCCTCGTGTTCTTCTTGCCCTATGTTCTGGCGGATGTCGCCGCAGGCCTGATCTGGCGCTTCGTTTATGACGGTGACTACGGCCTGTTTGCCGCCATCTCCAACTTCTTCGGCTTCGCCAACCCTTACGTGCTGGCCGACAAGGATGTGGCGATCTATGCGGTGCTGGCCGTCATCGTCTGGAAATATTTCGGCTTCCACATGATGCTCTTCATCGCCGGCCTGCAATCGGTCGACAAGAACGTATTGGAAGCAGCCGAAATCGATGGCGCGACCGGCTGGCAGAAGTTCCGCTATGTCACGCTGCCCATGCTCGGCTCAACCGTGCGTCTCTCTATCTTCTTCGCGGTGATCGGGTCGCTGCAACTCTTCGACATGATCATGCCGCTCACTGGCGGCGGTCCGTCCAACTCCACGCAGACCATGGTGACCTTCCTCTATACCTACGGCGTCATGCGCATGCAGGTCGGTCTTGGCAGTGCGGTTGGTGTGGTGCTCTTCGTCATCTGCGTCACGCTCGCCTTTGGTTACAAAAGGATTTTCATGCGCCATGACTGATACATCCTCATCCATCCGCGTGAGCACGCAAACGAAGCTCTATCTCTACGTATCGCTCGGCCTCATCGCAGCCATCGTGCTGGTGCCGCTTTTGACGACGGCGCTGGGCGGCTTCAAGACGCTGGGTGATCTTCGCGTGAACCCCTTTGGCCTGCCTGCAGAATGGCAATGGTCCAATTACGGCGATATTCTTTTCGGCAAGCGCTACTGGCTGCAAATTTTCAACTCGCTGGTCATTGCCGTTTTGACTGTGTTCCTGACGCTCGTCGTCTCGGCCATGGCAGCCTTCACCTTCGCGCATGTAAAATTCTTCGGCTCCAATTTCCTGCTGAATTACTTTTTGCTAGGGCTGATGTTCCCGGCTGCCACGGCCATCCTGCCGCTCTTCATCCGCATCCGCGATCTTGGCCTGCTGGACACCTATTGGGGCGTCGTGCTGCCGCAAGTGGCCTTTGGGCTGGGCATGAGCATCCTGCTGTTTCGCAATTATTTCAGAAACCTGCCGGATGAGCTGTTTCAGGCGGCGTTTGTGGATGGTTGCGGTTATCTGAAATTCTTCTGGTACATTTCCATGCCGCTCTCGCGCCCCATCATCGCGACGGTGGGTATAGTGTCCTTTGTGGGAAGCTGGAACAGCTATATCCTGCCGCTGATCATGCTCAATTCGGAATCGAAGTACCCATGGCCGCTCGGCATCATGGTCTATCGCGGCGAATTCGGCACGGAATGGCAGCTGGTTCTGGCTTTCATCACCATGACGATCCTGCCTACCATCATCGTCTTTTTCCTCGCACAGAAACACATCATTGCAGGTCTGACGGCTGGCGCCGTCAAGTCCTGATCAGGAGCAGAATATGGCATCCGTCGAACTCAGAGATATCCGCAAGTCCTACGGCTCGCTTGGTGTTATCAGCGGCATTTCGCTCGATATCGCCGATGGCGAATTCATCGCGCTCGTCGGCCCTTCCGGCTGCGGCAAGTCCACGCTGCTGCGCATGATCGCGGGGCTTGAAGAAATCACCGGTGGCGATATCACGATCGGAGGCAATGTCGTCAATGAGATGACGCCAAGGGAACGCAACATCGCCATGGTGTTCCAGTCCTACGCGCTTTATCCGCATATGACGGTGGCCGAAAACATGGGCTTCAACCTCAAGATCGCTGGCCAGCCGAAAGCCGTGATCGAGGAACGCGTCGCGGAAGCCGCCCGCATGCTGGATCTCGCCAGCCTTTTGGAGCGCAAACCATCGCAACTTTCGGGTGGCCAGCGCCAGCGCGTCGCCATGGGCCGCGCCGTGGTGCGCAATCCCGCCGTGTTCCTGTTCGATGAGCCATTGTCCAATCTGGACGCCAAGCTGCGCGTGCAGATGCGCAGCGAGATCAAAACCTTGCACCAGAAGGTCGGCACCACGTCGATCTACGTCACCCATGACCAGATCGAAGCGATGACCCTAGCCGACCGTGTGGTCGTACTCAACCAGGGCCGTATCGAACAGCAGGGAACGCCGCTGGAACTCTACAAGAACCCTGCCAATCTCTTCGTTGCCGCCTTCATCGGCTCCCCCGCCATGAACCTCATCGAATGCATCGTCGATGGGGAGGAAGGTTTTCCCGCCGCTCGGCTGGACGACGGTACAGCGATCCGTATTTCGCCTGATCGCAAAGTGAAGCGTGGGCAGAGTGTGACGATCGGCTTGCGCCCTGAGCATTTCGCTATGAGCGGTGGCGGTGATGTTTCAGTAACGGGAAATACGCTTCTGGTGGAGCCGACTGGCGCGCAAACGCACGTGATATTCGATCTCGCCGGTCATCATCTCACCGCCGTGGTTGATGGCGAACAGTTGGTTCGCACCAATACACCCTTTGCGGCTGACATCAGCCACGAGCGGGTGCATGTCTTTGACCGCGCATCGGGTCTGGCATTGTAATGTCGGGAACCGGGAGCGGCGCTGGCCGCTCCCGGTCATAGATTGGATCAAGCTGCAGCAAGCGCTTTTTCGATGTCCTGAATCGAATGGCCCGTCAAATCCTTGTCAAGTTCGCCCAATAGGACTTCCGACAGGGACTTGTGATAACCCTTGCGCATCTCACCCAGCGTGCGTGGTGCAGCAATGACGATCAGGCCTTTGATGTTGCCGCCGAGAACCTTCTTGTTCAGCATATCGGCGATGCCTGCGCTGAAGCCGTCCTCTTCCTGCTGGCTGTCATTTGGATTGGCAGCGCTGCTGGAGTGACGCGCACCGGAAGCGATTTTTGAACTATCGACGTCCGCGTCAGGAAGGGCCTTCAGCTTGACATTCTGCGCATCGCCTTCGTTTCTGAACAGGCTCAGCTTCTCGCCATCAGCCACCGCAATTACAGTGTTTTGTGGAATATCCATAGTCTTCTCCCAATCTTGTCATCAAAGCATGGTCACTTCAGACCCGTGTATGCCTTGGTTAACCCGTTGAGAGACAATCCGTTCCTGATTGAACTTTACGCTGACGTTGATCAGCTTCGCTTTTCCAAACGCGCGATCAGCCAGAGCAGGTAAGGGCCGCCAATCAGAGCGGTGAACACCCCAACCGGCACTTGGTACGGATAAATCACAACCCGTGACATCCAGTCAGCGCCGATGAGCAAGGCCGCACCAATCATCAGCGAGGCCAGGAGTTGATGGCGCGCGCCGCTGAACCCGATCAATCGGGCGAGATGAGGGGCGACCAGTCCGGCGAGGCTGAGCGGGCCGACGAGAAACGATGCCACTGCCGTAATCAATGCCGCAAGGATGGAAAGCGCCAACCGGGACGAGGTCAGGCCGAGGCCGACACTTTTCGATACGACCGTACCAAGCGGCAGAATGGTCAGCCATCTGCTCATGAAGAAAAGCGGGGCAGCAAACAGGACCAGGGCAATTAATGCAGCCAAAGCCTCGAAATTGCCTGCACGATTTGTCGACCCGGCCATCCACATCAACAGAATGAAGGAACGCATATCGCCCTGCGCAAGTACGATCGTAACGATGGCCATCGAGATCGCGCTCATGGCGATGCCGGTGAGAAGCAGTCTTTCGGCGGAGAGTTCGCGGCTTGCGGTTATCGCAATCATGATCGAAAACACCGTGAGTGCACCCAGCGACATTCCGATCAGCATGACGGTGGGCGAGGGTGAGCCGACGATGTATAGCGTGGCTGCGAGGCCCGCGCCCCCGCCAGCCGAGACGCCCAGCACCTCCGGGCTTGCAATCGGGTTGCCCGTCACGCGCTGCATGATGAAACCCGCAGCACCCAGAAGAGCGCCAGCGCCACCGGCAGCCAGAATGCGTGGCAACCGGAAGGGCAGGAGTTCCCACAGGCTTTCTCCGAACGCAAAGCGCATGCCCGTGGGCGACGGGCCAAACGTCAAGGCCGCAAACCCGAGTGCAGCGATGATGATCGCTGTGAGAATGATGCAGAACGAAGGCCGTATTAGCCGGGATTCCATCGAACCAGTGGTAGCCGCCACCGGCGCAATCGCGTGCAGCCGTGGCAGCAGAAACAGCAGAATGGGCCCGCCCATCAGTGCGGTTGCGGCGCCCGCCGGTGCCAGATCGGAAAAGCCGCTACCCAGAAGTTGGCTTGTGCCATCCGTCAAAAAGAGCAGTGCTGCACCAGTCAAGGGAGCGGCGACGAAGACTTGGCTCGTTGTCCGCGCTCCACACAGCCGCGCGACCGCAGGAGCTGCCAATCCCAAGAAGCCGATGACACCGACGGTAGCTGTGACCGATGCTGCCAACCAAACGGCCAGCAGCAAGATCGCCAGGCGAAGCCAGACCAGAGACAGCCCCAGGCTTCTGGCGCTTGCATCATCAAGCGCCAGCACGTTCAGCGGGCGGATCAGAAAAAATGCGGCGAGCGCACCGAGGCAAAAGCGCGGTGCGAGCGATATGACGCCCTGCCAGTCCTGCTGACTGAGAGAACCGGCGCCCCATATGCTGACCGACAAGGCATATTCGCCCCGTGCCAGAATAAGCGTGATGGTGAGCGAAGCCGTGATCATGCTGACGATCAGGCCTGACACCGCAACCGTCACCGGATCGAATGCCTGCCGCCAGGATAGCGCCAGCACGAGGGAAACAGCCCCGAGCCCTCCTGCAAAGGCCACGGCCTCACGGGAAAATCCGGCAAGTGTCGGCGACAGGCTAAGCCCTGCCACAAGCGCAAGTTCGGCACCTGCGGCTATGCCCAGCGTCGATGCATCGGCAATCGGGTTGCGCAACACCTGCTGCAATAATGTCCCCGCCAGGCCCAGCGCGGCCCCTGCAATGAGAGCGATGACCGAGCGTGGAAGCAGGCTGTTCCACAGCAGGATCTCGCCAAGTCTTGCCGCAGTGTCAGCATCCCCCGGCACGACCGGTTGGGTCCAGATGAGCAAAGCCAGCATGGCCGCGCACAGAACGGCAACGGTGACGACCGAAGTGATTGCGCGGTTGCTGTAAACGTCGCGAACAGACGGACTAACCGTGCCAGGCATTGACCAGTCCCTTCGAAAGTTCCTCGGCGAAACGGCGCGCTGCCGGTAAAGCACCATAGGGATTGATCGAACCGAGCGTGATCACCCGCTTTTCCTTCACAGCGGGCAACGCGTTCCAGAATGCACTGCGGTCAAGCGCCGTGACGGCATCAAGAGGATGCGGCGGGATCATCACGATCCACGCATCCGGCATCGAGGCGAGCGTCTCGATGCCCATAGGCGCCGTGGCAGAGTAGGCCGTCGCACCCTTCCATGCGTTTTCAATGTCGAGCCTTTGCAGGGCACAACCGAACATACTGTCGTTGCCGAAAACGCGGTAGTGTCTGGCGTCACCGATGTTGATCGGCAAAACCGGTCGTCCATCGCCCGTCGCCAGCTGTACCTTCAATTCATCCAGTCTGCTCGCGGTACTGGCCACATAGGCCTGCGCTTCCGACGCGGTTTGTAGATAGCCGCCTATCTCCAGCGTCGCCCGCTCTGCCAGCAGATAGGGGTCTTCTCCCGACACATAGATGCCAAGATTATGCGTCGGCGCAATTCCAGCCAGCAGAGGATCAGCCCAGGCGTAGAAATTGGAGTTGAAGATAATGTCCGGCGTCGCAAAGGACATCGTTTCCAGATTGGGTAGGCCACGAAGCCCAAGATCGACCACTGTACCAGGCACAGCAGGCTCAACCGCCACCTCGCGAAACTGCCGCAATTCCGGTGCAGCAACGACGTTTGCACCAAGGGCGAGGAGTGTCTCGAGAAGTGCCCAGTCCAAGGTGGCAGCTTTGGGACGTGAGTTCCGAACAAGTCCCTGCGCATACCCGGTAGGAGCCGCAGCAAACGTCGCTGCCGCTGTCAGAAAAATTCTGCGAGATATGTGGGCCCGTGGCGTCAGTTTTAGTCTCCAGTAGTGGTAAAGGGATGGCACTCAGAGGCCACCCCTACCGAACTCGCAGGTGTTTTCACGTCAAATGATTTGCTTACCAGACCTTGCTGATCTTGAAGCTAACGGTTCGTGCTTCACCGTAACCGCAGAAGATGGTCGTGTTGCAACCCGCCACATATTCCTTGTCAAACAGATTGGTCACATTAAGTGAGGTCTTCCAGTTATCTTTTTGATAACGGATGCCTGCATCGAAGACGAGTGCATCTGGAACAGGGGAAGTGTTGGCATTGTCCGCCCAGGACTTGCCGCGATAGCGTGCGCCGGCTCCTACACCAAAGCCCTCAAATGCTCCGTCTGTGACGGTGTAATCCAACCACAGCGCAGCTTGCGAATTTGGCACCAACGAAGGAGTTTTGCCCTGCAAACTTGGATCACTCGGGTTCTTGTTAAATTCGAGGTCAGTGTAAGATGCCGACGCAATGGCTTTCCAATTTTCAGTCAGATTGACTTTGCCTTCCATTTCAATTCCGCGAGAGCGCACCTCACCAAGCTGCCTGCTCGGGTAGGGGGGAGTTGTGCCTGTCACAGTATAGTTTTGTTTGTCGATCTGGAACACGGACGTGGTCAAGACGCCATCGAACCAGCTCGGCTCGTATTTGATTCCCGCTTCGTACTGCTCGCCTTCTTCCGGCTTCAACGCCCCGTCCGCTGATGTGCCAACAAGCGGACTGAAAAAAGAGGAGACGCTGGCATAAGGCGTGACGCCATTGTCAAATTCGTAGGCCAGACCCGCACGGCCGCTCCAGGCGGTATCGCTCAGTGCGTAGCTCCCGCTAAACAGGCGGTCGTCAACCTTGCTTTCCAGATAGTCAAATCGGCCGTTTAGAGTCGCGATCCAGCCGCCCCCGAACTTGATCTGATCCTGCGCATACACCCCGACCTGATTGATTGAGTAAATCTGTTTGGCAGAAGGCGATAACGTCGGCAAAGCCTGATTATATGGCAGGTCATTTGGGTTGATGGCAGGCGCAAATGCGGCCAACTGGTCATTGTCCAGACGGTAATAGCGATAGTCCAAACCGATCATGACCTTATGGCTTGCACCGGAAAGATCAAACTGGTTTTCAATGCGGTTATCGACGTTGAAGGAGCTAGCCTTCGAACGAACGTCATCGGCATACATCAGCACCGTCGCGTCGGTTTGATCGAGCCAGTCAAACGGATACAATTGGCGTTCACGCTTGTCGAGATAGCCGTAGCGCAGGTTTTGGGTTAGTTTCCAGCCGTCTTCAAACTCATGCTGAAACTCGTAGCCCACCAAGGCTTGAGTGGCGCGTCCAATGTCAAAGTCCGCATTTCCGAAGTATGCGTCACGGTCGATCTTGCCGAAGAAAGGGTTGGCGACGACGGTGCCGGAGTAGGGCAGAAGGCCGTTTGACGTGTGCGTCTGGTCGAGATGGCTAATGTATGCCCAAATGTTGAGGCTGGTTGCATCATCAGGCTGGAAGGTTACCTGCGGCATGAAAATGCCGCGAATGTCTTCCTGTTCGTCAGAGTAGCCGTTGCCGCCAGCAAGCTTTCCGGTCACGCGGTAGTCAACGCTCTCCGTTCCTGAGACTTTGTCTGAAATATCGAAACCAAGAAAGGCATTTGCGTTACTGTCTATGCCGAGTTCGGTATAGATATATGGCTCATCTCCCGGGCGCTTACGCACCATGTTGATGACACCGCCCGCGTTAGCGCCGCCGAGAAGAACGGAAGCAGGCCCCTTGAGCACCTCGACGCGCTCCAGCATGAACGGATCAATCTGGAAATTGCCGAAGGCATGGCTCGTCAAAGCCATATTGTCGAGAAACAGACCGGTTTGGCTGGCATCGAAGCCTCGCACATAAATCCAGTCTGTATCGGGATCCGAGCCATATGGCTGTGAGAAGACGCCCGGTGTGTAAAGCAGCGCCTGATCGACCTTATCCACGACCCCACGGTCGTCCAGTTCCTCGCGTCCAACCACCGAAATCGACTGCGGGATTTCTTTCACCGGAGTGGCGGTTTTGGAGCCGGTTGTGGTTTCCTTCGCAGCATAGCCGCGCACTGGACCAGTGCCGCCCTGTTCGCCATTGCCGTCAACGACAATGGTGTCGAGTACGGTACGGCCACCTTCATTTGTGGTCTGTTCCTGCGCCCAAGCGGAATTCAGGCTGACTGCCGCTGCACCCGCCAACAAACCTGCTCTGATTACGGAAAATCTGATCGATCTCTTCATGTTACGCCCCACTCACGCCAATGCCCGATAAGGTGAGTGATTAACTCAATTTTAATTGATCCGCTTGCGTGCGGTTGCGACACTTGAATGATCTTGGGCAAATTTGACGCGATCGGTTGTCTGCTCACACATTTTATTCAATGTGTGACTTTTTCCATTGGGAGGGGGTGACGCCGACATATTTGCGGAATGTGCGGCTGAAATGAGCATGGTCTGCAAAGCCTGTCTCTGCGGCAACGGTCGTCAGCATGTAGCGCCCCGATTTCAACAGCTGCTTTGCGCGATCAAGCCTTGCACTCATTTGCCATTCGTGCGGGGCCATGCCGGTGGCGGCCTTGAAGGAATGGCTGAAATGCGATTGCGAGAGGCCGGTGATGGTTGCCAGTTCCTCAAGGCGTATGTTTCGCAGGCAGTGTTCTTCGATGAAGTCCCTAGCGCGCTTGAGCTGCCAGGGCGCCAGTGCTCCGCGTTTACGCGGCTCCGGCCTGTAGAGTTTCAATACATCGATCAAAAGCGAAAGTGCCAGCCCGTCTCCATAAAGGTCATGGAGCGGCTGCGGGCTGGCGATTTCGGCGGCGATCAATTGGGAAAGCGCGACGATCCGGCTGTCACCGAAAGATAATCTGGGCTCCCTCAGAGTTCGCGGATCGAGGTCGTCGCTACCCAAACGTCTGTTGATGGCATCCACATCGAAATGGATGTCGAGATGACGGACATATTGAACGTCCCTGATATCCACCCACAGTTCCACATCTGCGGGAATATAGGAGATGGGGCTCAGCTCGCTGTCCTGCCGCATGCCGACATCGCCCGCCGCACGCTTGACCGTCGGTCTGCCTTTGCCTTGATGTTCCAGCACGATGAACAAACGCGGGTCGCGAGCGACATAGTGACCACCCGCATAATTCGCGCACTCCACATCCCAGAGATCGGCGGTAATTCCGTTCCAATACCGACGACGAAGGCCGCCGAGAACAGAGAATCCCTCGATCTGATTGTGCATTCTCGGCTGAAACGCCATACATCTGAACCCTGTCAGAATTAAAGTTTCGGATAACTATCAAGTTTTATATTGCGGTTCAAGCAGCGGGCTGCGATGTTTGTCTTGCCAAGGCTCGGATGATCGACGTCGGTTCCTTGCCATGTTGACCGTTCTTCATAAATTGGCCAAACAACCAGAATTTCTCTTCAACGCGGACATGCGGAATCCAGATGCTCTCGAACGCTCTACAAACGTCAACGGATGTTGGCAGTCCTCTTCTGTCTCTTTCCGATGTCAGTTTTGCTGTCGATGGCCGCGTTCTGCTTCATCCCCTGACGCTGGAGCTCGGTGCTGGCAATTCGATTGCGCTGATCGGCCATAACGGTTCAGGAAAGTCGACGCTGCTCAAGCTGATCGGTCGTCAGCAGGCACCGACCAGCGGCCAGATCGTGTTTGAAGGCAAGGCGCTGGATGATTGGGGAAACCGGGACTTTGCGCGCAGGCTCGCCTACATGCCACAACGTACCCCCGCGGCACCCGGCATGCTTGTTCGGGAGTTGGTCGCACTTGGCCGCTACCCATGGCACGGCGCGCTCGGACGTTTTGGTGACGATGACCGACACAAGGTCGAAGAAGCGATGGAACTGACCGGAACGGCCAAATTTGCGGATCGCATGGTCGATAGCCTGTCAGGTGGTGAGCGACAGCGGGTGTGGCTGGCCATGCTGGTGGCGCAGGACGCGAGCTGCCTGTTGCTGGATGAGCCCATTTCTGCGCTTGATGTGCGCCACCAACTGGACGTTTTGACCCTGACTGCCGATTTGTGCCGCAAAAAGGGCATCAGCATCATCATGGTGCTGCACGATATCAACATGGCCGCGCGCTTTTGCGATGAGATCATCGCACTTCACACCGGCCAACTGGTCGCGCATGGAAAACCTGCGGATATCATGAACACTAACGAGCTTCAGCGTATCTACGATGTTCCCATGGATATCATTCCCCAACCTTCGAATGGCGGGCTCATCGCCATGGCGCGGTGATTTCCGCGCCGCTTCTCGCATTAGGGATATTGCGCGCCTGTCGTCGCCACATAGATAGAATACAGCGATTTGCTGGCGGTAATGAACAGCCTGTTTCTGCGCGGTCCACCGAAGGTGAGGTTCGCCACGGTCTGGGGTATCTTGATCTTCCCCAGCAACGAGCCACCGGGTGAAAAGCAATGCACGCCGTCTCCGGCGCTCGTCCAGAGATTTCCGGCGACATCCAGACGGAAGCCATCGGGCAGGCCGTTGTCCAGCGCGCAGAATTCCTGCCCGCCGGTCAGACGCTTGCCTTCGTTGACGTCGAAAACGCGGATATGGCGAGGACGCGTTATGTCGTGACTGGATGAGCTGTCGGCGACGTAAAGCTTGGTTTCGTCCGGCGAGAAGGCCAGTCCGTTGGGTTGACCGAAATCATCCACCATGATGTCGATGTCACCGGTTGCGGCGTCGATCCGATAGACATTGCGGGTTTGCTGCTCGGGTTCGGATTTGTATCCCTCGTAGTCGGACAGAATTCCATAGGTCGGGTCGGTGAACCATACGCTGCCATCGGAGCGAACGATGACATCGTTGGGAGAATTCAGTCTCTTGCCGCGATAGCTGTCAGCCAGCACGGTTATGGAGCCATCCACCTCAGTGCGCGTGACGCGCCGTGTGCCGTGCTCGCAGGAAATCAGTCTGCCTTGACGGTCTCGGGTGTTGCCATTGGTGAAATTCGACGGTTGGCGAAAGACGGAAACGCCACCATCCGGTACCCAGCGAAGCATTCGCTGGTTCGGTATGTCGCTCCACAACAGGCAGTTCAGATCGGAGAACCAGACCGGCCCCTCCGCCCATCGGCAGCCGGAATAAAGCTCCTCAAGCTCGGCATTGCCGACAATCAACTGGCGGAAGCGTTCGTCGCGAATTTCATAGACGGAAGGTGTGTCTGTCGGCATGGCTATAATCCGAAAATTGAGGTTCGTGTTCAGCGAAGCTTTTTAGGGCCGCTCGCAAGAAGAATGACGGAGATAATGATAAGGCCGGTCAGGATGAGGCGTATGCCTGCACCAAAACCGTAGGTGTTGAGCATGGATACGACGAGGAACATGAAAAGCGACGCGCCCCATATGCCGGGAACGTTGGAATCCCCCCCCGCAACAGCCGTGCCGCCGATGACCACCACGGCAATCGACATCAGCAGGTACTCTGCGCCCATGTTGAGTGCAGCGCCGCCGGAGAAGCTGGCCAGCAGATAGCCTGCGATTGCAGCAAGCACAGCGCAAAGCACATAAGTCACGAAGCGCGTGCCATCGACGGGAATACCCGTCATTCTGGCGGCAAAGGTGCTCTGGCCGATAGCGGATATCCAGCGTCCATAGAAGCTACGGTCAAGAAGAACCCATGCGATCGCGGACAGGAGGAGGGCGACAAGCGCGACGTTCGGGATGCCGAAGGTGCTGGAAATGGCGAAATCAGCCAGCATCTGCGGTGGTTTGATACGCAAGCCGCGATTGGTCCAGATGGCCGTGGATTGCACGATGAAACTCATGGACAGCGTGGCGATGATGGGCGGAATGCGCAGAATCTTGATGAGCGCATAATTGCCGATGCCGACCGCAACACCGATGCCGATGGCCACCAGCAGCCCCGGCAGGATGAGGTGATCTGACACATCCATGAACTTCAGGGCAACGGTGCCTGACAGAGTCATGGTGGCGGGCACGCATAGATCGATATTGCCGGGTCCAAGCGTGATGACGAACATTTGGCCAATGCCGACGATAACGGAGAAGGCCGCGAAGGTCAGCGCTGCATGCGACAGGCCAAAGGAGCTGGAACCGCCGGTGAACAGCACTGTGATAACCCAAACCGTAAGGGTGGCGGCGAAAGACCAGATCCACGGTTTCTTCGAAAATCTCTGTAAGGCACTCATTGGTTTTTCTCCCGCTTTTCGAGGCGGTTCAGCAGCAGGCGAAGGCCGAGCACGACGATGAGAATGGCGCCCTGCGCACCGATCTGCCAATCCGGCGAAATGCGCATGAAAGACAGGAACGAGCCCGCCAGTGTGAGGGTCAACGCACCGATGACGGCGCCGATGGGCGAAACGCGACCACCGACAAATTCGCCACCGCCGAGAATGACTCCGGCAATGGATAGCAGCGTGTAGCGCAATGCGATGTTGGCATCGGCAGAAGTCGTCAGGCCAACGAGTGCGATGCCAGCCAGCACAGCGAAGAACCCAGCTAGCGCAAATGTCGCGGCGCGGATGCCGATGACCGACCAGCCGGAACGTTCAACAGACCGAAAGTTACCACCGACACCGCGCATCAGCACACCGAAGGATGAGCGCATGACGATGTAATGCGCGATAGCGGCGATCACGATACTGGCGACGATGGCCATCGGGACGAAGGGCGGCTTTGCCGTCATGATTGTGCGTATCCACGCAGGCGCTTCACCGCCCGGCGATGGCAACAGCAGAACCGCAAGCCCGCCCCAGACGAAGCTCATACCAAGCGTGACGACGATGGAAGGCAGCGCGCGGATGTGGATGATTGCGCCCATGGCGGCATAAACGGCAATCGCGGCTGCGAAAATCAGGATGCCGACCAGCGGCGACGTTTGGAGGAACGTCGCGGTCACGCAGGCGCAGAAGCTGACGAAGGTTCCCATCGACAGATCGAGATCGTTGACCGACATGATCAGCATCTGGGCAATGGTGGCAAGCGCGATGGGAACGGCCAGATTGAACAGCAGGTTGAGGCCCGTATAGCTCATGGCGCGGGGCTGCATGTAGAAAACGGCAATCAACAGTACGGCGAGAGAAGCGGCCGGAATGATGAGGCGCAGGGCGTTGGCGGAAAGTTTCATGCGTGCGCGTCTCCCGAAAAAGATGCAGCAAGCACTGCCTGTTCGTTGATATCGTCGCCGGTGAGTTCGGCCTGAATGATGCCATCACGGAACACGTAAACGCGGTCGCAGAGACGGATTTCGTCCATTTCGGTCGAGTACCAGATGAAGGTCCGGCCACTGGCTGCTTCGGTGCGCAGGATTTCGTAGACTTCCTGCTTGGTGCCGATATCGACACCGCGCATGGGGTCATCCATCAGAACCGTCTTGGCTGTGGTCGCCAATGCACGGGCAAACAGCACCTTCTGCTGGTTGCCGCCTGACAGAGAGAGGATTTTGTTGTGGACATCGGGGGTGCGGATTTCGATGCGCTTTTTCCAGCTCGCGCCGAGTTCGTCCTCCTTGGTGCGGTTGACGAGGCCAGCCGGTGAGAAATCCCGCAGCGATGCGATGCTGAGATTTTTCAAAATGCTCCAGAGAGCAAATGTGCCGTTGAGGCTTCTGTCACCGGCAACGAAAGCTATGTCCTGGTGGCGCGCTGGAAACCAACCGCTGTTGCGGGAAAGATAGAGGTCCAGCAAGGCTTCCGTCTGGCCGTGGCCACCCAGACCGGCAAGCCCGATGATCTCGCCGCGATAGGCCTCAAACGGTAATCCCTGTAATTTTCTCGGCGGCATGGACAAGACAGTCGGGCCATCCCTCCGTTCCAGCGAACGTTTCCAGCCTTGCTCCTTCACCACACTGCCCATGGCTTCGACGAGGGTCTTGTTGGAAAACTCCGCTGCCGGACGGTCCGCTACCACCTTGCCGTCCTTCATCACGACTACGCGGGTGGCGGTGGAGAGAATCTCGCCGAGAATATGGGATATCAGCAGCACTGCGCCACCGGTGCGCACGAAGCGGCGCACATAATCCATCAGTTGTTCTGCAAGGCCAGCATCGAGCGAGGATGTTGGTTCGTCCAGAATGACAAGCTTCGGCTCTTCGTTGACGCCCGCGAAGTTGATGGCGATTTCCACCATCTGCCGTTCAGCGATGGAGAGCTCCGAGATTGTCAGATCGCAATCAATGCCGTGGCCGGGGAATATCTCGTCAAGCTTCCTGCTGATCATATCAAGGGCACGGCTGCGCCAATTGCTGCCCTTCATGTCGGTGTGCATGATGCGGACGTTTTCGTTGATCGTCAGGTTGGGGCAGAGCGACAGTTCCTGAAAAACGCATCGCACGCCGCTGGCCCGTGCCGCCGTAATACCATAGGTGCTTGGCTTGCCGCCGTAGGACACGGACCCCTCATGCGGTGTCAGCCCGCCATTGATGACATTGACGATGGTGGATTTTCCAGCGCCATTGTGGCCGACGAGGCCGAGGCATTCGCCTGATAGAATGACGAGATCGGCGCCATCCAGCGCTTTGACAGCACCGAACACCACCTTCACGCCGCGCGCCGCGACGACTTCCTGTCTCGATACGATTTCATTCATGAGCAGTTACGCCAGTTTTTGCGGTCGGAGCCACAGCTTCGCATCCATCGCAGCGCCGGTGACCGGCACTGCGATGTCTTGGGAGTTAAACGACCGGCGCTTACTTCGCGGAGGCGATGACCTTCTGCGCGTCTTCCAGGCTGTATTCGACGTTTGCGACGCCGCCCTTCTGGGTGTTCTTGAGGTTCTCCTCAAGATTGGCCTGATCGATGCGCAGGAACGGGACCGTCAGATCCTTCTTCACGTCCTTACCGTCGAGAATTTGCTGTGCGACCCAGAATGCGAGCGTGGAAACACCGGGGGCAATGGAAACCGACATGGTTTCATAGCCGCTGGCATCCTTCTGCTGTTTCCACCACTGCAATTCGTCCTCGCGGTTGCCCATGACGATGGTGGGGGTCGGACGTTTTGCAGCAGCAAATGCCTGTGCGGCACCGTAACCATCACCACCCTGCGTGACCACGGCGGCCACTTCCGGCAGGCTTGGCAGAATACCGGCAACAGCGCGCTGCGCCACATCCTGCGCCCAGTCGCCGTTTACTGAACCGACGATTTTGAACTGAGTGTTCTTAGCGACGCCAGCGGCAATGCCTGCATGAATCTCGTCATCGACGGACACACCGGCAAGACCACGAATTTCAAGCAGATTGCCGCCCTTCGGCATCTTCTTGGCGAGGTAGTCGATCTGGCTTTCGCCCATCGCCTTGAAGTCCACGGCAATACGCCATGCGCACGGTTCGGTCACGGTGCCGTCGAAAGATACGACGGTGATACCAGCATCGCAGGCTTCCTTGATCGCGCCATTCAGCGCAGTCGGCGAAGCGGCGTTGATGACGATGGCATCATAACCTTGCAGAATGAGGTTCTGGATTTGGGCAGCCTGCTCAGTCGCCTGATTTTCCGCAGTGGTGAATGGGTCGGCTGCGGCAACGGTGCCAGCCTTGACGGCGTCCTTGGTGATCTTGTCCCAGCTCGTCAGCATGGCCTGACGCCACGAGTTGCCGGCGTAATTGTTCGAAAGCGCGATTTTCTTGCTGGATGTGTCGGCGTGTGCAGTCATCGGCAAGGTCGCGCATGCGACAGCAACCGATGCCAGAAGCATCTTCCTGATAGCCATTGATTTTTCCTCCCTAGTGGCCCACCCGTCTCCGGGCAAAGAAACCTTCGCGACGCCTCCTCGACGTTGAGCTGAGATTTCCGTTGCACTGGGGCTCCTTTCCCCAGTACGTAATAAGCATGAACGGTAAAGGCCTTGATGTATAGGCCATTCCCGGCAAACCGAGTGCGGGTTCCCGCAGAATTTATGCGGGTTTCCGCAAGACGAAAGCGCCATGACGGCGCAACATAGATGTGTTGACGTCAATCGCGACAGTCAGCCATGCCGCAGGCGCTTGGGAGGGCGTCCGCCGATGCTCGATACCCCGAAATCATCGCTGTTTCACCATTATCTCGGCATCTCCAGACTTCTGGCGGGTCAGCTCGAATTCAATTCGATCATCCAGGCCGTCGCCACGGAGATCACCCACATCATCCCGCATGATCATCTGGATGTTTGCATTAAGCTGATCGATGGGAAATACCATATTGCCTACGAGAGCGGCATGGACAGCGCATGGAGCCAGCATCCCCCAGCACTTTTGACAGGAAGTCCCATCCGTTCGCTTCTGTCAGGTGAGGTCGATTTTCTGCTGAGTGGCGATGCTTGTTCTGATCCCCGATTTCATTTCGAAGGGTCTTTCTCCAGTCCCATCATCGAACTTGGCCTGCACAGTCGTCTGCATGTGCCTATGAAGGTCCATGGTGACATCATCGGCGCGCTCAGCTGCTCCTCGCTGGAGGCTGATGCCTACACGATGGAAGACGTGGACAATGCCCGGACAGTCGCCGATCTGCTGGCCCCTTACTTTTTTGCCATTCGCGCAGCGGATCAGGCCAAGCAGTCTGCTATCGTGGAGGCGGAGGCGCATGCCCGCGAGGAGGGGTTGCGGCTTGGAGCCCTGAAGTTGACGCAGGCGCTGGAGGCAGAGCGCCAGCGCATCGGCATGGACCTGCACGACCAGACACTTGCCGACCTTACGCGGCTGGCCCGCCGCATGGAGCGGATGACCCATCTTCCCGACCTCACCGGCGAAATGCTGGAGCCGCTGGTTCGCAGCCTCCAGCATTCCATGCAGGATCTTAGGCAGATCATCGAGGAGGCAAAACCGTCGGTGCTGCAACTCTTTGGCGTCGTACAGGCCATTGAAAACGATCTCGACCGTTCTGTCCGTGATAGCGGCATGCAGATCGCATGGACCGTAACGGATGAAACCGAGGGCAGGGTGGAGGCACTGGAGCAGACCGTTGCGACATCCGTCTTCCGCATCGTGCAAGAAGCCGTCAACAACGCAATCCGCCACGGTCAGCCGGAGAACGTCAACGTCCACATTGGCCATATCGATGGCCGTTTGCGCATCGTCGTCAGCGATGATGGCTGCGGCTGCGCCAAGCATGGTTCCGGCCATGGTCTCGGCATCGGCAATATGAAAACCCGCGCCCGGTTGATTTCCGCCCGTTTTGAAATGGGGCGCAATCGTAATGGTCCCGGTACCTCTATCAGCCTGACGCTTGCCGAAGGTGTGCATAGCCTTGAAGGAGACGGTCAATGGAAGTCCTGATCGTGGAAGACGACGTCCTCCACCGCTCCTACCTCAACGAAGCCGTGCGTGCCGCACTGCCCGAATGCAATCATGTCATCGAGGCCGATAACGGCAAGGCTGGAGAGAAGCTGGCGCGGGAAAATCGCTCGGCCCATATCGTCATGGATTTGCAGATGAGCGAACGCAACGGCATCGAAGCGGCGCGCACCATCTGGAAGGAACGCCCTGATACGCGCATTCTGTTCTGGTCGAATTATTCCGACGAGGCCTATGTGCGCGGCGTTTCAAGGATCGTGCCGGAAGGTGCCGCCTATGGATACGTGCTCAAATCCGCCTCCGACGACCGCCTTCGCCTTGCGCTGCGCAGCATCTTCATGGAGGCGCAATGCGTTATCGACCGCGAAGTGCGCGGAATGCAGGAAAAGAGCCTTGGTCGCGTCAGGGGCTTCACCGATTCCGAATATGAAATCCTCATGGACGTCGCGCTCGGCCTTACCGACAAAACCATAGCCCGCCGTCGCAATCTCTCGCTACGAAGCGTCCAGAACCGCCTTCAGAGCCTGTATGAAAAACTCAACGTTTATCAAAGCACTAGCGAAGGGGAGCCCGATGGCCAGTATAATCTGCGTACGCGTGCCGTCACCGTCGCCTTTTTGCGTAAATTGCTGAACTACAGTGCTCTGGAGCGAGCTGAGCAGGAGTTGGCGATGTGGACAGCAGGTGGGCTTAAGTAAGACAGTTCGGGCATGATGAAACTGGAAACGACCGCCTCTCAAGCACTTTCGCCATACCTGCCAATCCCTCGCAAAGGCAGTCGTGATCTCGGAGTGACTATTGGTAAACGTGACCCGAAACGCTGAGACGTCAGGACGAGATCAACTCGTCCTGACGTGCGTTGCGAGCTTCGGATAAAGCCGTCAGTTGCGCGGCTGGAGTAGCGCCAAAGCGGCGGTCGAGGCTGCGAGTATGGCCGTCAGGGTCAGCGGCCCCGCCGCGCCGTAGGTGTCCACGACATAACCGCCGACAACCGCACCGATGCTGATGGCAACCTGGAAAGAGACGACCATCAGGCTACCGGCTGCTTCCAGATCATCCGGGGCACTGCGGGACAGATTGGTCGGCAGGACCACGGGCGCCATGCCGAAGGCAAAGCCCCAGATTGCGACGAGCAAGAATGCGACCGCAGCATAAGCGCCCCCAATCACCAGAATAAGCGCCGCGAGTGTCATCAGCGCAGCGGTGACGAAGAGTGCCAAGGTGATGCTGGCATCGGCCATTCTGCCGCCAGCGACATTACCGATCACCGAGGCAATGCCGAAACCAAGCAGGGCCATCGCTATCGATTGCGTATCAAGTAGCGTCACTTGCTCAAGGAACGGCCTGACATAAATCGAGCCGGCGAAATGTCCCGTCATGAGCAGAAGGATGGCCAGCATGCCAAGTTGGATGCCGCCGCGCCGCGTCAGCTTGAAGACATCTGTCAGGCTGTTGCTGGTGCTTGCAGGCAGACTTGGCAGACTTACTGCCTGCAACAGCATCGCAATCACGGCAAGCCCGGCTGTCAATGCCATAGCGGTGCGCCAACCCAGCCAGTCGCTGATCAACGCGCCCATGGATGGTGCCGCGATGGTGGCCAGCGATACGCCCAGCGTCACGATTGCCATGCCGCGACCTGTTGCATTGGTACCGACCAGCCTCGCAACGACGGCAACGGACAGCGCCCAGAAACCGCTGAGCGCAATGCCCAATCCGGCGCGTCCAACCAACAACAACCAGAATTCGCTGGCAGTCGCGGCAAGGATATTGGAGCCGACCGCGAGCGCAGTCAGGCCAACCAGCACCGTCTTACGGTTCATTTTACCGATCAGAACGTTGCTGAACAAAGCCGTGACGGCGCCGACGGACGCAGTGGCGGTGACGACCTGTCCGGCGGTCCCCTCGCTTATTTCCAGATCGCGCGCCATGGGCGTCAAAAGTCCGGCTGGCAAAAATTCGGCAGACACCAGGGCGAAACTAGTGGCAGCCATGGAAAGAACGGCGAGCCAAGTCGCTGCTGTCCAAGCGGTGTCTTCTACCGCTTCAAAATCAGATATTGGCTCATTGAGCTGTGAGGTCGTGTCCGTCATCGCAGTGTGTCTCCTACATCGTGGAAACATATATAGACAGACTTTGCAGGATGATCTGCGTCTTAAAATCCTAAATTCATATCCATTCGTCCGAAATTTGTGCGGCGCACAATGCCGGGTGATATGTTCGTGACGCGTTTGAAGGCTCGCGCGAACGAAGCCTCCGATTCGTATCCCAAGCGGGTGGCGACTTCGGCGACCGACATGCCGTTCCGGGACAGGAGTTCCCGAGCAAGCTCCATACGCAAACGCGCGATGTAACGCGCCGGGCCCTCGCCAAGAACAGCACTGAAACGCTCCGCAAAGATCGAGCGCGACTGACCCGCCACAACGGCGAGGCTTTCCAGCGTCCATTGGCGGCCAGGCTCCCGATGGATGGCGGCGAGTACGCGCCCGATATGCGGATCACGAATGGCAGCAAGCCAGCCGGTGGTGGAGGCGCCACTGCAATTGACCCAGCAGCGAATAAGCCGGGCAGTCAGAAGGTCTGCCATCCGCGACAGGACGGTTGCGCTGCCCATCTGTGGCTGGGACGCCTCGACCGACATGGCGGCCAGCAATGGCCCGATGAGAGGATCGTTACCTGCCACATCACAGCCGCGGATGATAGGAGGCATTAAAGAGATCAACGGATGAAGCGCATGCTCGCCCAAAGCCATCGAGCCGCAGAACAGAGTGGCGGTGGCCCCCGTTCCCTCTCGCACCACTTCACAAACACTGCTCTCCAATTTCGTTACCTGACACGATGTGCGGCAATCGCCCTCGACATCCGGCGCACTCGCAAGGCGATGCGCAACGCCCTGTGGTAACAGCACCAGATCGCCTTCGTTCAAGGCTTCCCAACCCTGCGCTTCCGTGTAGAGCCAGCAAGGGCCCTGACTGACAAAGTGAAAGCGCAACAACGGCTGTTGCGGAAAAGCGATGCTCCAAGGATGCCTCAGCTCACAGCGCCCATAGTTGACTCCGCTCAAGCGAAAATCTCTCAAGACTTCACTAAGCGCATCCATTGGCAAATCTGTAGGCGGTGATTTCTGGGACGAATGGTCAAGCATTTCGTCAATTTATACGCAGATCATCTGATTTTCAAGATCAACGAGGTCGCAATATCGGGATGCCGCTAAAGCGAAGAAGGCGGCCCGAAAAAGATTTTGCCTGACCAGAGCACCTTATCAATACAGCAAGTCTATACAGATGAAAAAACTCAGTGAGGTGGCATAATCATATTTCATATTCTATTGAATTCTAAGGTAGCTTCCGCTGATCTGGCGACCGAAAGAGAACATATCGTTGAATATCGAAGAAAAGATCGATGATCACACTTGAGCAGGTCGCTTTCCGCGCGGGTTGCTCTGTTAGCACCGTCAGTCGCGTGTTGAGCAGGACAGGCCCCGTCAGTGCCGAGATGGTGCGCAAAGTCCGCCGGGCTGCGGCTGAGTTAGGATATAGGCATAGCACTTCGAAGGGTGGGCAGGGTCGCCAGTCGCGACCTGTGGTGGGTGTGCTGGTGCCCAGTATTTCCAACCCTGTTTTCGCCGCTTCACTCGCTGGCATCCAGCGCCGATTGCAGGCGGCGGGGCACAGTGTGCTTATCGCACAATCCAATTACGATCCGTCCATCGAAACAACAGCGGTAGCCTCACTGCTTGAAGAACACCCGACCGGTTTGATCCTGACGCTCTGCGATCCGCGGTGCAGCGATGTGCTTTCGGCGGCATTGCCCCCGACAGTCCTTCTCAACAACATGCCGATGCCGCGATTTCCGGCTGCGGTGACGGTCGATAATTTTCAGGCGAGTTATGAGCTGGTCAATTTCTTGATGGGGAAGGGGCACGACCGAATCTTGTTTGTCTCAGGCCGTTTTACATCCTCGGACAGGGCGCGGCTGCGTTATGAGGGATATTGCCAGGCGCTTGCAGACAACGGTCATGAGCCGCTTGAGGCGATGCAGATTGATTTTCTGGATGGATACGAAAACCTGGATCTCTTCGATGTGGTGGAGAATATCAGGCCGAGTGCCATCATCGCATCAAACGATCTTCTGGCGCTTGGCGTCATCGCAGCACTCAGACGGCACGGGCTGTCGGTACCAGATGACATCTCCGTCTGCGGTTTCGATGGTATTTCTATAGGACGGTTGCTTGAACGGCCTTTGACGACCATACGAATGCCTGACGCCGATATGGGAACGGCGGCAGCTGCATTGTTGCTGGATGTTGCCGAAAATGCAGCGCCGCCAAGGCATCTCCGAGTGGGGCATCAACTGTTTGCCGGTGCAACTGTCGCCCGGTTCCAGCCACAAACCTCATAATTTTAGTAGCTTCGATCAGACTGATAAACTGAAAAAGGAGGTGACAAAAGTCACCTCCCTCGGTCTCTAATGGGCTCTTTACGATCTGCGCGGCAGAAGTTTTTTCACTTCATCGGCAGCGTCGTTGAGAGCCTCGTCGGGCTTGGCGTTCTGTTCAACGATCCGCGACAGGTTTTCAACGATCGTCTGGGTAACCTTCACACCGTTTGTCCCGGGGAAAGCGTACCAAGGCACCATGCGTGACATCTGCGAAAGACCGGCCTGGAACAGCGGGTTTTCCTTGTAGAAATTGCCGAGATATTCCGGTGACTTTGCGGCCAGCTCATTGTTTGGAACGTAGCCGGTGCCGGGAACGACAACGGATGCGCCGTATGGACCGGCAGCAAACTTGGCGAATGTCCACGCGGCCTTCTGCTTTTCGGCATCCTTTGTGAGGATGACAACTGCGTTGCCGCCTGTCGGCAGCTTGCCGTTTTCAGGATCGATCAGCGGGATCTGGGCGGTGCGCATGTCGAACTTGTCGCCGACGTTCTTGATGGTGTTGCGAAGCGCGCCTGTTGTCTGGAACGCAAAGCCGATTTTGCCAGCGGCAAAGGCCTGTTCACCAGCCTGCTTGGTCAGTACGGGCAAGCCGCCTTCCTTGACCATCTTGTCGAGAACGGCGACGGCCTTCTGGCCTGCTTCACCGTTGAACGTAACCTTGGTTTCGTCT
The DNA here is from genome assembly GCA_900468015.1 of Hyphomicrobiales bacterium. Lineage (GTDB taxonomy): Bacteria > Pseudomonadota > Alphaproteobacteria > Rhizobiales > Rhizobiaceae > Agrobacterium. The sequence continues at coordinate 469,141 of UBRU01000004.1, read as the reverse complement.
GCATTCAGCATGGTGCCGCCCGCGCCGAACAGCAGTGCGGAGAACATCCAATCGTCACCCTGCCAGCGGAAGTCGATGCCTTCATTGCCATCGCCGAGCGCCTTGATCTTGCCGCCGAGCGCGATCACTTCGTCCCATGTCTTTGGTGGAACGTCAGGGTTGCCACCGGCTTTGCGGACCAGATCGGCATTGTAATACATGATCGGGTTTGACGTTGCGAAGGCGAGGCCAACCTGCTTGCCGTCCACTTGGGCGAGCTTCAGAATATTATCTGAAAAGCCCTGCTCGGCCATGTTGCCATCGGCTTTTACGAGCGGTCCGAGATCGACGTGAATGTCACGCTCGTTGACCATGCGCAGGCGGTTGAGACCGATGAAGGTCACGTCCGGCATTTCGGCCGTTCCGGCCTGGCGCATGATGGTCTGGATGCCTTCTTCGTAAGTCGCGGAAGGATTGGCGAACTGGATTTTGATCTCCGGGTTCTCTTCCATGAACTTCTTGGAGATGTTGTCCATCACATCTTTGAAGAAGCCAGGCATGGGGTAATGCACGGTGAGCACCGTTTCTGCCTTGGCAGGCATGGCGGCGAAGGCAGCTGATACGGCAAGCGCCGTCAATGCGTGTCTGATGAGGTTCATGGCACGTTCTCCGTTATGGGGATGGGGTGTGGTTATGCTGTCCGGCTCAGCCTTTGAGACCGGTCATGGTGATGCCTTCGACGAAGCGTTTCTGTGCAGCCAGAAAGGCGATGACGAGGGGAAGGGTGATGATGAGAGTTGCCGCCATCAGCGCGCCGTAGTCGTCTCCGGCTTCCGCAGCACGGAAGTAGAGAAGGCCGAGCGGCGGTGTCGCATAGGTCTGGTTTGTCACGACGATCAGCGGCCAGAAAAGATCGTTCCAATGGGCCACGACCGAGAAGGTCGCAAAGGCCGTAACCGCGGGCCAGGCATTGGGCAGGATGACCCGGGCGACGATACCCGCCTCGCTCATGCCATCCAGACGGGCTGCATGGATGAGATCATCCGGCATGGCTCGAAAGAACTGCAGGAAAAGGAAGATCGCAAAGACCGAGATCGAGAATGGAGCAACCAGCGCCATATAGCTGTTGAGCACCGACATGCGATCAAAGGCGACGTAGAGCGGCAAGGCGGTGGCGTGGATCGGCACCAGAAGTCCCAGCATGACCATGATCATCAAGGCGCGGGCCGCCTTGAATTTCAGCTTTGCCATGGCATAGGCGCAGGGAACCGCGACGATGACCTGAATGAACAGGATCAGTGCGCAGACGATGGCACCGTTCAACAACAGGCTCGGCATGGACACCCGCGTCATGGCCTTGGTGAAGTTGGCCATATAGCTCCATGTCTGCGGAATGAGCGAAAGAGAAGAGGAAAATATCTCGCTCTGCGCTTTGCCTGCCGTCGAAATCATGAAGATGTAGGGCGACAGGAAGACGAGTGCGCCAATTGTCAGAATGGAAAGGCGGATCACGCGGCCCAATGTCATGGATGGTGGGAGAATGGCGGACTGCGTCATGAGTAATGCACCTTGCGGTCAAGAACGCGGTATTGGAGGAACATCAGGACCACCAGTATGGCGAGGAAGATCACCGTCATGGCGGAGGCGTAACCGACGCGCAGATAGACGAAACCTTCCTGATAGATGGTGAAAAGCAACACTTCGGACGCCTTGTTCGGCCCACCTTCGGTCAGGGCCTTGACGGTTTCAAACACCTTGACCGAGTTGATAATGCTGATCGTCACCACAAACAGAGTGGTCGGCCCAAGCATCGGCCATGTGACGAGACGGAAACGTTCAAAACCGGAGCGCACGCCGTCCATTTCTGCTGCCGCATAGAGATCACGCGGGATAGCGGTGAGACCAGCCAGAAACAGCACCATGTTGAAGCCGACCGACTGCCAGATGCCTATGATGGCAAGGCTTGGCAAAACCGTGCTGGAGGAACCGAGCCAGTTGGGGCCGGCTATGCCGAAGAAGGCCAGCATCATGTTCACCGGGCCGATGCTCGGGTGCAGCATATATTGCCAGACCGTTGCCATGGCCACCAAAAGGGAGGCGACGGGCAGGAAGTAAACGGTGCGGAAAAACGCCTTTGCGCGAGGTTCGGCCTCGATCAGCATGGCAATGCCAAGGCCGATGAAGATGGAAAACGGCGTGACGATCGCCGTATAAACAACCGTGTTCCACAGCGATTTGCGGAAAGTACGGTCGCTGAAGAGTTCGGCGTAGTTCTCGAAGCCGACAAAGCGGAAACCGGAATAACCGAGTTCGAAATCTGTAAAGCCCAGAACGATAACGGCCAGCGTAGGGATGATGATGAACAGCATCATCAGCGTGATGGCCGGGGCGGCCAGCAGCCAGGCCGTGCGGCTTTCGCGCCGGGCAGCAATCTGTTGCTGCGTGGGTGCAGAGGCGGTGAAGATGGATGCGGTGAGCTCAGCCATGAAGTAACTCCGGCGCGCCGACGATGGAGACTTGCGTAATAATGCGCTCGCCATCCGCGCCGAACAGCATGGCCTTGTCCGGCTGGATTGCCAGATGGACAGGCTTTCCGGGGCCAAGATCGTCGGCATCAGATGGAGTGAGCTTGACGACCACCGTCTCGCCCATGCCGTTGAGGCGAGCAAAGAGAATGACTTCCGAGCCCAGAAATTCGAGGCGTTCAACCGTTGCCGCCATCGTGTCTCTGGACTGCGGTGCCAGTGTCACAAATTCCGGGCGAATACCGACGGTCACATCATCGCCATGCGAAAGGCTGGACGCGGCGATGGTGATGCCACCGAACTGCACCATGCCATTGGCCGTTGCCTTTGTCGGCAGAAGATTGATGCGTGGCTGGCCGATGAACCGGGCAACCTCGATATGCGATGGGTTCTCGTAGATCACCTGCGGGGTGGCAAGCTGCAAAAGCTTGCCGCCGATCATGACGGCCACGCGGCTGGCCATGGACAGGGCCTCGGACTGGTCGTGCGTGACATAGAGCGCCGGAACACCGGATTTGCGATGCAGTTCGACGATTTCGCCACGTGCATGGACACGCAGGTTGGCATCGAGGTTGGAGAGTGGCTCATCCATCAGAAACAACGCCGGATGGCGGACCATGGCACGGGCAAGCGCTACGCGCTGGCGCTGGCCGCCTGACATTTGACCGGGCTTGCGATCCAGCAGATGCCCGATCTTTAGAGACGCAGCCATCGCCTTGACTTCTGTGAGAATGCCTTGGCGGATGGCTTTCTGATCGGGCATGAGATTGCCGATGATCGGCAGACGTTGGGTGGCGGTGAGGCGGCGCATGGCAAGCGGCACCGCGATGTTCTGGCCAGCGGTCAGATGTGGATAGAGCGCGTAGGATTGAAACACCATGGCTATGTTGCGGTCTGCGGCGGTCAGGTTCGACAGTGTCTTTCCGGCGAGGCTGATCTCGCCGCTATCGGCATGTTCCAGACCCGCGACGATGCGAAGAAGCGTGCTCTTGCCACAGCCGGAAGGGCCGACCAGCGCGATGAACTCGCCCGGTTCTGCCTCCAAGCTAACACCTTTGAGAATATCGTTGGCGCCAAACGACTTCGTAATATTGGAGAGAGAAAGCACGCTCATTCTGCGGCTTCCTTCTTCTTGACGGCGGAGGGATAGACCTCGGCCACGACGTCATCGAGATAATAGGGTTTCAGCCCTTCGACGGACACCAACTGGCTTTCAACCGTCTCACCAAGATGGTGAACGGCGGCACCGATGATGCGAGCGCCCGGCATTTCGCGTTCCATCTCGCCCAGAATGAAAGAGGAGGGCGGCGCCCAGACGAGGCTGGTGTTTTCATGGCGGCCTATCCAACTCCAGTGCAGATGACCGGACCCGAACAAGGCAACTTCATATTTGGCGATGATATCGAGAAGGCGCATGCGCGGCTCGAACGGTGCGCTCCAGTAACCGGCTTCCGGCTCTTTGGCATCATCGACGAAAAGCGGCTTGTGGGTAAAGATTGCCACACGGCGACCATCGCGGCCCTCAAGCGTCTCTTCCAGCCAGCGTTCCTGTGCTTCTTCTTCCGAACCGCCCAGTCCGATCAACAGGCTGTTGAGACCGATGATCCGCCAGGTGTCCGTGTCTTCCACCCAGTAATCCGGGCCGACGAGGCGGTGCCAGCGCTCTAGGCGCTCGGCATTGACCGGCTGGGCGGAGCCATGAAAATGCCCGACATCGTGGTTGCCCGGAACGATCAGCACCGGCATCGACAATTGACGCATCATGTCCATGGAAAATGCGATATCGTCTTCGAAGTCTGCTCCATCGACGCTGAGATCACCGGTGTGCACCACCAGATCGGGTTTTTCGCTCTCTATCCACCGAACCAAAGGCTCCCAGTTGCCGTTGAAATGCGGCTTGCTGGGGCTGAGGTGGGTGTCTGTGATGTGGATAATTTTCAAGACGCAACTCCGGTAATTAGACGATCCGGATAATGCCTAGAAGCACGACCGGCCCAATGTTGCCGCCGTCTTTAGTGGCCAATGATGTCAGTGTAGCCACAGTTCATGTCAGTCGTTTTTCAGTTTTGTTGCAAAACCTTCATGAAGTCGGGACGACTGGTCTTTCTAGGTTGTCCTCTTTTGGATGCGCCCGGTGCAATGTGGCCGGTCAACGTTCCAGCAAATAAATGGCGTTATCGGCGTCTGTAATCAAAGTCGTAGCAAGGCGGGCGACGAGACAGCTTTTTAGAATTTTCTTCTTGTGGTCGCCTCCCGACGCGATGATGCGTGTCGGTATATTCTGGTAGCTTTCGATCGACGGGGAAATGACTTGCCGGTTGAGTGAGTGATTGACCTCCTGTCCAACGGCGTCCAGATATCGACCCAAAAGATCACCAACAGCACCCGCTGCGATCAGTTCTGAGACATCTGTGCCCGTTGGAAGTCCATATCGCACTTGCAATGATTCCGATGAGACGTCACCGACGCTGAGGATAGACACATCCACTGCGGTTGCTTCTGCGAGCAAGCTGTCGAAGAAAGGTTGGACTAAAATCGCGTCGCGAGAATCTGGGCTGTCGGCATATATCGGCGCTGCCAGATAATGACACTCGGCGTTCATGACTTTGGCGAAGCTTCGAACGATCTCGAATGTGTTGATTTCAGAACCGCGTGTCAGGCCACCCATCATGGAGCGGACTTTCACATCAGGAACATTGGCCGGTGCCATGTGGTGCGCGGTCTCCCGCAACGTCGCGCCCCAACCGACACCTAGCGCGCGTGGTTCGCTGGCCTGAATAAATCTTTCCAGAAACATCGCCGCGGCACGTCCGATTACGGTTGCGATTTGGCTTTTGTCTGACGGAGTTGGCACGACGACGGCATCCGACAGATCAAAGCGTTGCCGTAATTCGGCTTCCAGCTCCACATTTTCCGTTAGCGGAGAGTTGAAGCTGATCCTCACGACACCCTGATCGAGAGCCGCAGCTAGAAGCTCGTTCACCCTACGTCGCGTCAACAACATACGCTCCGCAATCTGCGCCTGGGTTAGTCCCTCGACGTGGTACAGCCAAGAGGCCCGCACCATGCTGTGCTGATAAGGCATAAAGTTCCTCCGCTCAAATGTCACAACAGCGTAACATTTGTTACATAGAGGTAATCGAAGTCGAGAGGCCGGTAAAGAGGTTTAGATTTACCCGCCGCTCGCCACGAAATTGACTGTCCCATTGAACGGAACCTGACGCGGTGCCCTGTGGCGCTGCGCATGTGTCTGCGCGTCCGTATCGTCCTTTGCTCAACAGGAGTGATCCATGCTTTCCATCAATCGCCGCCACGCGCTGGGGCTCATGTCCGCTGCTGCAGGCAGCATCGTCCTGCCGCGTATGTCGTTCAGCCAGGGCGCTCGTCCTTCCGTGACGATCGCAGTGCAGAAGATCACCAACAACAACACACTCGATATCTGGAACGAGCAGTCGAACGTCGGCGAGCGCGTTTTCTTCCCGAACCTGTGGGAAGGTCTGATCGACCGCAACTGGATGGGTGATCAGGGCCCGGTGCCGGGTCTTGCGACCGAGTGGAAGCGCATTGATGACAAGACACTGGAGCTGAAGCTGCGCCAAGGCGTGAAGTTCCACAACGGCGATGAGCTGACGGCAGAAGACGTAGCCTTCTCCTTTTCCAAGGAGCGCGTGTTCGGCAACACCGAGCCGAAGGGTGGCAAGACGGTTTTCGAAGATGACAATAAGCCCGTGACCGCCAAGGAACTGCCAGCAATCGTGCCCGGCGTTGGCCGTCGCCTCTGGCCTGCACTGGCCGGTGTCGAAGCCGTTGATAAATATACCGTTCGTTTTCACAACGCGACACCCGACGTGACGCTCGAAGGCCGCCTCTATTCCTTCGGCAGCCAGATCACCAGCCGCCGCTCCTGGGACGAAGCCAAGACCTATATCGACTGGGCGCGCAAACCTGTGACAACGGGTCCTTATATGGTCGCTGACTATAGACCGGACGTTTCGCTGACGCTGGCTGCCTTCGATGAATATTGGGGTGGTCGTCCACCTTTGCAGCAGATCCGTTTCGTCGAAGTCCCGGAAGTTGCCTCCCGCGTCAACGGTCTGCTCTCAGGCGAATATGATTTCGCCTGCGATCTTCCGCCGGACCAGATTTCCGCCATTCAGGGCGCGCCAGGTCTCGAAGTGCAGAACTCCACCATCTGGAACCACCGCATCTCCACCTTCAACACCCAGAACCCAATCCTCAAAAGCCCGCTGGTGCGTCGCGCCATGACGCATTCGATCGATCGTCAGGCGATCGTTGACGCGCTCTGGGCGGGCCAGACCGTTGTTCCCGCCGGCCTGCAATTTGAATCCTTCAAGGCCACCAACATGTTCGTGGATGGCTGGACGGCACCCGAGTTCAACCCGGAACTGGCCCAGAAACTCCTCAAAGAAGCCGGATACAAGGGTGATCCGATCCCGTACCGGCTGCTCAACAATTACTACACCAACCAGACTGCGACGGCGCAGATCATGGTGGAAATGTGGAAGCAGGTTGGCCTGAACGTCGAGATCCAGATGAAAGAAAACTGGGCGCAGATCCACGATCCCGAAGGCGTCAAGGGCGTTCGCGACTGGTCTGCGGGTAACTCGATCAACGATCCGATCACACCGCTGGTCGTGCAGTTTGGCCCCAACGGGGAAGCCCAGCAGAAGAAGGACTGGACCAACGAGGAGATGAACACGCTCTCCGTGGTCATGGAAACCTCCACAGACCGTGCTCTGCGCAAGAAGGCCATTACCCGCATGCTAGAGATTTGCGAGCGCGAAGATCCGGCCTATCAGGTTCTGCACCAGAACGCTGTCTTCACCGGCATGAAGTCCTCGCTGAAATGGAAGGCCGCCCCTGCCTTCGCCATGGATTTCCGCACCGCCAACTGGAATTCCTGATCTTTTTACCCTTCTGCGCCGGTCGTCTTCTTGCGACCGGCGTCTTTTACTTGTGAAATGGAGAGGAGCTCCCATGGCTTCCAATCTCGTGGAACTGCGCAGCCTCAAAGTCGCTTTCGATGGCATCCAGGTTCTGCACGGTATCGATCTCGATGTCGCCCCCGGCGAAGCAATCGGCCTCGTTGGCGAATCCGGTTGCGGCAAGTCTGTCACTTGGCTGGCAGCACTCGGTCTCCTTCCGGGCAAGGCGACAGTCAGCGGCTCGGTCAAGATCGATGGCAAGGAAATTCTGGGCGCACCGCGTTCTGTGCTGGAAGGTGTGCGCGGCAAACGCATCGCGATGATCTTTCAGGACCCCTCAAGTTCGCTCAACCCGGTTCTAAAGATCGGTAGACAGATCACCGAGACGCTCGCCATTCATCGCGGTTTGATGGGTGATGCCGCGAAAAAAGAGGCGTTGCGCCTTCTCGATATGGTCGGCATTCCCGATGCCCGCAATCGCTTCGACCTTTTTCCGCATGAGTTTTCCGGCGGGCAATGTCAGCGTCTGATGATCGCGATGGCATTGGCTGGAGAACCGGACCTGCTGGTCGCCGATGAGCCGACGACGGCGCTCGATGCCACCATCCAGGCGCAAATCCTCGATCTGCTGGTCGTGTTGCGCAAAGAGACCGGCATGGCGACGATCTTCATCAGCCACGATCTGGGCGCGGTCAGTCAGGTCTGCGAACGCGCCTGTGTCATGTATGCCGGTCGCATCGTGGAGCAGGGGACGATTTCCGCACTTTTCAGCAACCCCAGACATCCCTACACACGCGGTCTGTTCGATGCCATTCCACGGCTGGATGGTCCGCGCTCGCGACTGATCCCCATTCCCGGCACCGTGCCGCATCCGCGCGATCTGCCGCACGGCTGTGCCTTCTCGCCGCGCTGTTCCCATGTCGCGCTGGATTGCCGTATTCGCCAGCCTGAACTGACCGCGCTGGATGATCATCGTCTTCTATCCTGCCACCACCCGGTTGGCGTCCGGTCTCCATCGGAAACCCGAGTTCTGGAGGCGGTATCGTGACCGCGCCTCTTCTTCAGGCCAAAGACCTTGTCAGAACCTATGAGGTTCGCCAAGGCATGTTCGGCAAATCTGCGCCGGTGCGCGCCGTCGATGGCATAGACCTTACCGTCATGCCGGGTGAAACGCTCGGCATCGTCGGCGAATCCGGCTCCGGCAAATCCACCCTTGGCCGCATGCTGCTCGGCATCGATCCGCCCCAATGGGGAGAGATGATTTTCGAGGGCCAGCCGATGCCGAAGCTGGGCACGGCAGAATGGCGGGCGCTACGGGCGAAGATGCAGCTCGTCTACCAGGACCCGTTGGCAGCCCTCGACCGGCGTCTGACCATCGCCGAACAGATCGGCGAACCGCTCGCCATCCATGACCTCGTCCCCAAAGAGCACCGGGCAACCCGCGTGGCCGAACTGATGTCTGCGGTGGGCTTGAGGCCGGATCAGGCTGACTGCTATCCGCATGAGCTATCCGGCGGCCAGCGCCAGCGTGTCGTCATTGCCCGGGCTCTGGCGTCGCGACCCAAACTTCTGGTCTGCGACGAGCCCGTGTCGGCGCTCGATGTCTCGATCCAGGCGCAGGTGGTCAACATGCTGCGCGATTTGCAGGAACAGAACCACATCGCCATGGTCTTCATCAGCCATGACCTCAAGGTCGTCCGCAACATCGCAGACCGCGTCGCCGTCATGTATCTCGGGCGCATCGTCGAGGAGGCGTCATCGGACGTCATCTTCGCCACGCCGCTGCATCCCTACACCAAGGCGCTCGTCTCCAGCGTGCCGGTGCCGGGCACGATGCTCAAGGGGCGCACCATCTTGCAAGGCGAACCGCCAAACCCGGCCAATCGCCCATCCGGCTGCGCTTTCCATCCGCGTTGCCCCGTTGCCGTCGATCTCTGCCGCACCAGCGTTCCGCCGCTGCGGCCGGTGTCGGGTGGCCGCACTGCGGCCTGTCATCTGGTGACCGGTGCCGATCAGCCGGTTGCCGCGTAAGGAACATCCCATGCTGCGTTATGTCTCCGTCCGCTTTCTCCGCGCTTTCGTCACCATCATCGCGGTAATGACCTTCGCCTTCGTCGTGCTGCGTCTGTCGGGAGATCCCGCCCAGATCATGCTCGGCCCTGATGTGCCGCAAGAGGCCGTCGATGCCTTCCGCAAGGAGTGGGGTCTCGATCAGCCGCTTTGGGTTCAATATTTCGCCTATATGAAGTCGATTCTGACGGGCGATTTTGGGGTTTCCATGCGCGACAAGGCGTCAGCCATGCAGCTGGTCATCGAGCGCATTCCCGCCACTCTGCAACTGACAATTCCCGCACTGTTCCTCAAGGTCTTGATCGGCATACCCGCAGGCGTCTATGCAGCCCTTCATCGCCAGAGCGCGGTTGATCGCGGCGTCATTCTGGCGGCGATTTTTGGTTTTACCATTCCCTCCTTTGTCATGGGGCTGTTGCTGGTGCTGATCTTTTCGATCACGCTCGGGCTGCTGCCATCGGGTGGCCACGACACCTGGCAACACGGTATTCTTCCCACACTGACGATGAGCATCGGCGGTATCGGCATTCTCGCCCGCTTTTCGCGCAGCGCCATGATCGAGGTCATGGGCCAGCCCTATATCCGCGCTGCCTCCGCCAAGGGTATGCGTTGGCAGGATGTCGTTTGGCGGCACGCGCTGCCCAACGCCGCCGTGCCCATCGTCACCATCGTCGGCTTCATGGTCGGCACGCTGATTGCCGGTGCCGTCGTCGTGGAATCAATCTTCTCCTGGCCGGGCATCGGTCGCCTGCTGGTGGTGTCGGTCACCAACCGCGACCTCGCCGTGGTGCAATGCATCCTGCTGTTGATTGCCGCCACCATGGTCGTGTCCAACCTGATCGTGGACCTGCTCTACGGCTGGCTGGACCCGCGCCTGCGCAGCCAGACAGCCCATTGAGGATTTGAGTGATGACCATCGCTGACACGAAGCCTCAGCCCGCACCTGAAACCTCCATCTTTACTAGGTTCATCCGGCAGCTGCGTAAAATTCCATTCTCCGTTACCTTCGGCATCTGCTGGCTTGCGGCCATGATCCTGGTTGCCGTCTTCGCAGACACGATCCGTCCCTTTGGCATCACGGCCATGGATTTGCGGGCTCGCCTGTCGCTGCCGGGCAACCCGGCGCATTTTCTCGGCACTGATGAGCTGGGCCGCGACGTGCTGTCGCGTCTCATCCAGTCCATCCGCGTCTCCTTCACCATCGCCTTTGGCGCGACGATCATTTCTGCTGTGTTCGGCACGACGCTCGGGTTTCTGGCCGCCAAATTCCGTGGTGTGGTCGAGCAGTTCGTGTTGATGTTGGCCGACTTCCAGGCTGCGTTACCATTTCTCGTCATGTCGCTGGCGGTTCTCGCCTTTTTCGGCTCCTCCATGCCGCTTCTGATCGGCCTGATGGGCTTTTACGGCTGGGAGCGCTACGCTCGTATCGCCCGCGGTCTGGCCATTTCGGCCAGTGCGCAGGGCTATGCCTCGGCGGTCGTGCAACTGGGTGCCACACCCGCGCGCGTCTACATGCGCCACATCCTGCCCAATGTTGCTGCGACGCTCATCGTCTCCATGACGCTCACCTTCCCGGAAATCATCCTGATGGAAAGCGGGCTGTCTTTCCTTGGCCTTGGCGTGCAGCCGCCGGAAACCAGCCTCGGCAACATGGTCGGCTTCGGGCGCGAATATTTGACCCGCGCGCCTTGGATCATGCTGGCCCCGGCCTTCGTCATCATGATGACGACGCTCTCCATCTCGCTGGTCGGTGACTGGCTGCGCGACAAACTCGACCCGACACTTCGCTAAAAGGATAGTCCCATGACAAAAATCGTCGGCCATCGCGGCGCCCGCAACCTCTGGCCCGAAAACTCGCTCACCGGCTTTCTCAACGTGCTGGCACTGGATGTCGATGCCGTCGAATTCGACGTGCACCTGACGGACGCTGGCGAATTGTTGGTCATCCACGATGCCACGCTTGACCGCACCACCGATATGACCGGACCTGTCCGTACGCTGACGCCGCAGGACCGTGAAACGACATATCTCGAAGGTTCAGCGGACACCGTGCCGACGCTTGGCGACGTTCTCGCCGTTCTGGCGGAAGTGGATGGCAAGCAGCTCCATGTCGAAGTCAAATCCGACGAGGCGAAGCAGCCCTATCCCGGCATCACGGAAAAGGTGGTCGCAGAGATCGAGCGCTTTGGTCTCGCCAGCCGCTGCCATCTCACATCGTTTGATGTTTCGGTGCTGGAAGAATGCCGCCGGGTTGCGCCGCATATCGCGCGTCTGGTTTCGGTCAATGCCGAGTGGGCAGCAAAGCAGGGCGGTCTTGAAACCTTTTTGCACGACGTCGATAGCCTCGTCGATATCGTCGCCATCCATCACGAACTGATGGCGGCGGAATGGACACTCATCACGCAGATGCTGCCACTCCACCGGCTCGGCGTCTGGACGCTCAACGACGAGGCGCTGATCCGCCCATGGTTGGAGCGCAAAATCGGTCATCTCACATCCGACAGCCCCGACCTTGTGCTGCGGCTCCATCGCGACATCCACTCCGAAATGCAACCGACCTGAAGAGGAAGACGAACATGGGTAATATCATTGGCACAGGCTTCAATGCCGGCTCTACCGACGGAGAACTGGCAAGCCTCGAACAGGAATTGCGCGTTCTCGCCGATATGGGCGTCGATACCGTCGAGCTGGCACTTACCAGCCTCGACCTTATCGCCGGGGGACGTATTATCGAGGAACGCGCCGAACGGCTCGTAGCTTTGACGAAACAGTTCAGCTTTCGCTACACCGTCCACGGTCTCGTCTCGTCCAACTTCATGGACCCGGCGACCTGCCGCTACCAGATTGATGCGGCAAAGGCGCTGGCCGTCGTCTGCGACCGTATCGGCGCGCGCATTCTGGTTCAGCACGGTGGCTGCCTGCGCGCAGACCAACTGGCTGAACGCGCCGATGCCGACCGCCGCGAGCGCGAAGCCCTGCATGAACTGGCAGAATTCTGCAAACCTTACGCCGTGCGCATTGCGTTCGAAAACATCTTCACCACGGAACTTGGGCAATACCGCCAGACACCCACCCAGATCGCAGAAACGGTGAAGGCCGTTGGTCACCCCAATCTCGTGGCGCTGATCGATTTCAGCCATGCCTATATCGAATCCACTTATCGCGGCCTGAATTTCCGTGAAGAGCTGCGCGCCATGGCACCGGTCGCTGGCCATCTGCACGTCCACGATAGCTTCGGTCGCCCACAGGCCTTCTACAAACCGCACTTCATTCAGGAAAACACTGCACTCGGCATTGGCGATCTGCATATGCCGCTCGGCTGGGGTGACATGGATTGGGACGGAATCTTCTCCGAGCTCACATTCCTGCCCGACACTGTCCTGATGATGGAAGTCGGTCGTCGCTATCATTCTGAACAGCCTGAAAGCCTTGCACGGGCAAAGAAGCTTATCGCCGAAAATGATCGCCACATTCGTCTGGCGTCTTAAATTCAGAGAGCTTCCAAATGAAGCAAGCGCATAATGTCGACGATGAATTCGTCTTCTGGGCGCTTCCCCATATCAACGGGCAAAGCTTGCCGGCCTTATCGCAGGTCCGGCAAGCGTCGGCTGATGCATGGGTTTTCAGGCTTTCGACGTGCGCGCCCTGTCGACGCTGACGTGTAGGTCCAGATAAATTACAAAAACGTAAGTTGTAGGCCGAGATGCGGGAGCCTAGCTTGGATGTGAAGCCACATCCGAAGCGATGTGGAACTCAGCTACAATGGTCGTTCCCTTCGCAACGCGAAGCGTCCATTCGTTCAATACCGAGGTTTCCCCTATGGACCAGGGACAAAACGCGTTTACTCCCCAAGCAATTACACGCAGCACGATGATCGATAGCGCGCCAGGCGCGCCTGGGGTCGCGGCGCGTTGGACGTCAAGTGCGAAGAATGGCGTTGGAACGGCCCTTTCAAAAACGTCGCCAGTTTGGTTCACGCTCAGTCATGGAATACTCAACGAGATATATTATCCGCGTGTCGACAGCGCTTGCACGCGCGATTTCGGTTTTGTCGTGACCGGCCCGGATGGTTATTTCTCCGAGGAGAAGCGAGACTGCAAGTCGCTGACTCATCCCCTTGATGATGGTGTTCCCGCTTTTTCGATCGTTAATACCGCGAAAGATGAGGCGTACCGTATCGAAAAGCAAGTGATCAGCGATCCGGCTCGCAGCTGCGTTCTCCAGCAGGTTACGTTTGTCCCTTTGAAAGGAAAGGCCGCGGACTACCGCTTGACGGCGTTGCTTGCGCCGCATCTCGTTAATTCGGGAGATCTGAATTCGGGCTGGATCGGCGAATATAAGGGGCGGACCGTTCTCTTCGCCAGCGGGCGCTCGCGCTATCTGGCGCTCATTTCAGATTGCCCCTGGCAAGCCGTGAGTGCCGGTTTTGTTGGGGCCTCCGATGGCTGGCAGCAGTTGCGCAAAGACGGACGCATTCTCCAGCAATATCAGCGTGCTGATGACGGAAATGTGGCGCTTGCTGGAGAAATAAACTTAACCGGCGGCCAACGCACGGCGACGCTGGCGCTTGGTTTTGGTCAGACGGAATATGAAGCGGCTGAGGCTGCTACGGCCAGTCTGAACGATGGGTTCGAAAAGGCGCGCAAAGTCTACGTTGCAAACTGGCGCGGTTGGCAGAACGGTCTCGTGGCGCTTGATCGCGATAAGAAAGACGGTGTCAACGCCTATCGCGTCTCGACGGCGGTGCTGGCTGCGCATCGTGCTGCCGATCGGCCGGGCGCGGTCGTGGCGAGCCTGTCGATACCCTGGGGTTTTTCGAAGGGCGACGACGATCTCGGCGGCTATCATCTTGTCTGGCCGCGCGATCTGGTGGAAACAGCGGGCGGCTTTCTGGCCGCGGGTGATGTCGGCGAGGCGCTTGCGATCCTCGACTATCTGCGGGATGTTCAGGAGCCCTCCGGTCGCTGGCCGCAGAACCTGTGGCTGGACGGAAAGCCCTATTGGCCGGGCGTTCAGATGGACGAATGCGCTTTTCCCATCCTGTTGGCCGACATGCTGCGGCGCCGCGGCCATCTGGATGCAGCAGGGCAGGCGGATTTTATGCCGATGGTGCGCAGCGCGGCGGGCTATATTCTCGCCAACGGGCCGGTTACCGGCGAGGATCGCTGGGAAGAGGATGCCGGTTACAGCCCCTTCACGCTGGCTGTCGAGATCGCGGCACTGCTCGCAGCCGCTGATTTTCTGGAGGCAGCGGATGATGCCGTGGCCGCCAACCATCTGCGCGAAACCGCCGACTGCTGGAACGAGCAGATCGAGGACTGGACATTTGCAGGGGATGACACGTTTTGCGCGGAACTCGGTATATCAGGTCACTATGTGCGCATCGCTTCTCCCGATGAAACCGGTGCCGCTGTCCTCTCAGGCGCTACGCCGATCCGTAACCAGACGCCTGACCGTTCTTCCTTGCCCACAGGTACGGTCATCAGCCCGGATGCGCTGGCGCTGGTGCGTTTTGGACTGCGCGCGCCCGATGATCCACGCATCGTTGCAACGGTAAAGGCGATCGACCACAGCCTCAAAGCAGATTTGCCGCAGGGGCCGGTCTGGTATCGCTATACCGGTGACGGTTATGGCGAACATGAGGATGGGTGGCCGTTCGATGGCACGGGCCAAGGGCGTGCATGGCCGCTTCTGACCGGCGAGCGTGCCCATTACGAACTGGCCGCGGGGCGCCGCAAGGTTGCCGAAGCACTTTTGAAGACGTTGGAAAAATCGGCAGGCGACGGTGGATTGTTGCCCGAACAGGTCTGGGACAGTGCTGATATTCCCGAGCGCGAACTGTTCTATGGTCGCCCATCGGGCAGCGCGATGCCCCTCGTCTGGGCGCATTCCGAGCATATCAAACTGCTGCGCTCACTGGCCGACGGTGCGGTGTTCGATATGCCTCCTCAGGGTGTCGAGCGTTACATAGGGGCAAAAACACCATCATTCCTACGCATCTGGCGCTTCAACAACCGGCTGGCCGCAATGCCGACAGGAAAAGCGCTTCGGCTGGAACTTGAAGTACCGGCCCTCGTTCATTGGAGCCTCGATGGATGGGTAACGACGACTGATTCGGAAACGACCAGCTCCGGCCTTGGTACGCACTTTGCCGATTTGCCGGTTCAGGAAGCGCCAGCCGGTGCTACTATTGAGTTTACCTTCTTCTGGGCGGGAGAGGGCCATTGGGAAAACCAGAATTTTGCCGTTCGCCTCGGCGAATAATGCGACCGAGACGGTCGAACGAAAACGGAGTGTAAAAATGCAGATTGCAATGGTCGGACTCGGACGAATGGGCGCCAACATGGTGCGTCGCCTCCTTAAATACGGCCACGATTGCGTCGTCTTCGACGTCAACCCAGACAATGTCGCAGCGCTCGTGAAAGAAGGTGCCACGGGTGCCACCTCGCCCGAAGACCTCGTGGCAAAACTTTCGCCGCCGCGCGCCGTCTGGCTTATGCTGCCCGCCGCCATTACGCCCAAGATCGCACGGGAGTTTGCCGCCAAACTTGAGAAGGGCGACGCCATCATCGATGGAGGTAACTCCAACTATCGCGATGCGATCGATCTCGCGGCCGAGTTCTCCCAGCGCGGTATCGACCTCATCGACACCGGCACCTCGGGCGGCGTGTGGGGGCTGGAGCGTGGGTACTCGCTGATGATCGGCGGACCGAAGGCCGCCGTCGAGCGGCTCGATCCGATTTTTGCATCCCTTGCTCCCGGCGCGGGACAGGGAATTACAGCCGATCCAACCACCGGCACTGCGCCTATGGGTTATCTGCATTGCGGTCCATCCGGCGCGGGTCACTTCGTCAAGATGGTTCATAACGGCATCGAGTATGGCGTGATGGCAGCCTATTCCGAGGGGTTGAACATCCTCAAGGCTGCGAATGCGGGAACCCGCACCCGCGAAGCCGATGCAGAAACCGCACCGCTGGCCCACCCGCAATATTATCAGTTCGATATTGATCTCCCTGCTGTGACAGAGGTTTGGCGGCATGGCTCGGTCATCAGTTCCTGGTTGCTCGACCTGACCGCGGAAGCGCTGAAGCAGGACCCGCATCTCGAGCACTATGATGGGCGCGTCTCGGATTCTGGAGAGGGACGCTGGACCCTTCAGGCAGCCATCGAGACAAGTGTTCCCGCACCAGTGCTCTCGTCCGCTCTTTTCGAGCGATTTTCTTCACGCGGCGAGGCGGAGTTTTCGGGCAAGGTGCTCTCTGCGATGCGTCACGCGTTTGGCGGCCATCTCGAAAAAACGAAGTAAAGAAAATGCCGCTGAGCAGGCTATTCTGTGGCTTGCTCACGGTATCTAACGGCTGCCGCGTATTCGGGGCGAGCTCACTTGACGATGATGGAAAACAGGATGACGGATCATATGGTGAAGGAAAAAGATCGCACCGTGCTGACGATCGATATTGGTGGCAGCCATGTGAAAATCCGTTCCAGCGCGGGCGGCGAAGAAAATAAGGTCGAGAGCGGAGCGGCGATGACGGCGCAGGACATGGTCGCTGCTGTAAAGGCCATGGCGGTTGGGATGCACTACGACGTGATCGCCATGGGTTATCCAGGCCCGGTCGTGCACAACAAGCCGCTCCACGACCCCGTCAATCTGGGTGAAGGCTGGGTTGGCTACGATTACGCCGGTGCCTTCGGATGCCCAGTTCGCGTCGTGAATGATGCGCTCATCCAGGCTATAGGCTCCTATGATGGCGGGCGAATGTTGTTTCTAGGTTTGGGCACGGGGCTCGGTGCTGCGATGATCGTCGAAAATGTGACCCAACCCATGGAGATCGCGCATCTGCCGTATCGAAAAGGAAAGACATATGAGCATTATGTCAGCGAAGCCTATCGCGAGAAAAAGGGCAATACGGTATGGCGCAAGCGCGTCTTCGATGTCGTGAAGCGCCTGACTTCAGCCCTTGAGCCTGACTACGTTGTCATCGGCGGCGGCAACGTCAAAAAACTGGAAACCCTGCCCCCCAATTGCCGCCTTGGCGACAACGCACTCGCTTTCGAAGGCGGATTTCGTCTCTGGAAAGACCCGAATCTTATTGCCTGAATTTTGATCCAGACTTTTGGGGTGCTAGGTCCTTTTCCAGGTGTCCTGTCAAAACTGATGGTAAGTCAGGATGGGACGTGGTCGTGGATTTGGCTACCTCCAGCATCGCGTATGGCGTATACGGTGGGGTGCGATGCCGCTCATCGGTATCGTCGCTAACTCGGTGAATGCTGATGAAAAACAAGTTGTTCTGGGTATGGATATCGGTCATCGTGATACCGGTTCTCATCTTGATTTGCGCGCAGGTCGATATAAATCCTACACCGTCCATCGGTGGTGGAGGCTACGATCTCGGTCCGTTTCTGTATTCCTGGCTGTTGGTCATTATCACAACCGTCTGGTCACTCTGTTCCTTCGCGGTCGCTATATTCCACCGGGAAGGGACAACGAGAAGGAAGTATCTCGGCCTAACAGGCATCGGGATTATCACTCTCGTAGCGATCATGCTTTTCTACGGGAAGAACCTGTCGTAAGCGCACCTCATACCCACAAGTTCCTTGGCTATCCATATTGATTCCGAAACAGTCGCCAACGTGGAGTTTTACGGTCACGTCTAAAATTTCAAGTCGCTGGCGATATCGGGTTCCGTGAGAGCTCGGACGCGACATTGTCGTCCAGAGGCGTATCATACGTCATCAGAATGCCGCCGAGGACCGTGTAGAAACCAACCGTTGCGATCAGATCGAACACGGCTTCACGGCCAATCGTCTCAGCAAGTTCGGCTTCCAGAGTTGCGGGAATATAGCGTAGGTCCATAAGGGCGTCGACCGCTCTGACGATCAAGCCATCCTCGCCATCCGGCATGGCAGCGATGGCGCTTATGCGCTGGTCGGTGAAGCCCAGAGCGCGCGCCCTGCTGACATGGTGTGCCCACTCGTAATGCGAGCCGAGGCGGTACCCGGTGCGCAAAATCACGACTTCCGAACGGTCGGCGCCCAGCGCGCTGTTCTTGACCAAATGTTGTCGAAGAGGCGCCCAGCTTCGCAAGAGAGCAGGGTGGTGCGCCATGGTGCGATAGACATTGAGCTGACCGGCGAATCCATCGCGCAGATCACTAATGCTTTCTGGCCATTCAGCATCGGAGATCGGTGGGCAGGGTGAAAGCGGCATCGTTTCTCTCCGTCAAAAAGGCTTTGGTTGCTCACTTTATCAGCATGAATGCAGTCATTTGCGAGGCAAATGCTTAGACAAAAAGCGTCTTCTAAAAAGAGCAGCGCGCTTTTCAAAAGGGACTTTACAAATGATATAAAGTGATAACAATAGAAATAATAAAACGGCGCCTTTGCTGAGGAAGCGACTTGTATTTCGGTCGTGTGAAGGGTCGCAATGCACTGGAGGTCGTCATGGAAATGTCATCGCTTACCGCACGTGAACTTTACGAAAACGCCAAGGCAAATCCGACGCGCAAGCGTTTTGGGTTCGGTCGCAAGCCGATGCTGATCAACATCGATCTGCAATGTGCCTACACGTCTTTGGGCGAGTTCGTCTCCGCTTACGAAACCGACCCCCGGCAGCTCGAATACGTCAACACGCTGTCAAATCTCGCCCGTAATAAAGGCCTGCCCGTGACCTGGACCTATGTGGCCTACATGGAATCGGGCGAAGATTGCGGTGTCTGGGGCACACGCACGAATACGCCGGACTCCTTGCAGAACATCAAGGTCGGTTCGCGCAGAGCCGAGTTCGACCCGCGTTTGCAGATCGACCACGTCAAGGACATCGTCATCAACAAGCGCATGGCATCGCCTTTTCATGAAACCAATCTTCAGTCGTTGATGGTCTGGCACCAGTGCGACACGGTTGTTTTGACGGGTGGCTCGACATCTGGCTGCGTTCGCGCCTGCGTGGTGGATTCGATTTCGCGCGGATACCGGGTCATCGTTCCCGAGGAGTGTGTGGCGGACAAGCATGAGAGCCCGCATTTCGCCAATCTCTATGATATCTCCGTGAAATATGGCGACGTCATCCCGGTTACGGATGCCATTGCCTGGTACGAGGCCTATCAGCCGGAGGTTCGCTGAGATGGCCGCTGAAGACACCGCCATGAAGTCGGATCTGGGGCTTTACGATTACCTCCCCTGGCCCAACCGCCCGAAGATCGTCTGGCCCGGCAACAAGAAGATTGCCGTCTGGATTGCGCCAAACATCGAATTCTACGAATACAACCCGCCGAACAACCCGACCCGTACACCCTGGGCGCGGCCGAACCCGGATGTTCTGCAATATTCCCACCGCGATTACGGCAACCGCGCCGGTTGGCAGCGGATGATGGCGGCGATGGACAAGGCGGGTTTTCGCGGCTCTGTCTCGCTTAACGTCGCGCTGTGCGATCACCACCCTGAAATCATCAAGGCCTGTGCGGATCGTGGCTGGGAGTTCTTTTCCCACGGCATCTACAACACGCGTTATGTCTATAATCTCGATATCGAACAGGAACGCGCTGTTATCCGCGATGCCTTCGATACGGTGCGCAAGCACACCGGTCAGGAACTGGCTGGATGGCTGTCGCCGGCTCTGTCCAACAATTTCTGGACGATGGATATTCTGTCGGAAGCGGGCATTCAATACACCTGCGACATGTTCCATGACGACCAGCCAATGCCGGTCAAGGTCAACACAGGCAAGCTGATTTCCATGCCGTACTCGCTCGAGATGAACGACGTCATTGTCTACAACAGCCAGAAGGTCACGCCGCGCCACTACGGCGAGATCATCAAGCGGCAGTTCGATCAGTTGTACAAGGAAGGCGATGAGAGCGGCACGGTCATGTGCATTCCGCTGCATCCCTATCTCGTAGGCCAGCCGCATCGCATCGACGCCTTTGCCGAGGCCATCGAATATATCGCGGGCCATGACGGCGTTTGGCAAACGACAGGTCGCGAAATCGCTGCCGCCTATCACGCCAGCGGTGCCTATGACGCCATGAGTGCTGCCATGGTCGCCCATAATTCCGGAAAGGGAGCGCGCTGATGTCTATGCCTGAAGACTATCTCAAATACCCCGCTCGTCATTATGGCATGGATCATGACCGCTATGCTTGGAGCGACTTGTTCACCCGCAAGCCGATTGCCTGGCCAGATGGTGCGCGTATCGCGCTGTCCATCGTCACCCATGTGCAGCATTTTCCGCTCGATATGCCGTCCAAGCCCTTCAAGGCACCAGGCGCATTGTCCATGCCTTACCCGGATTTTCGCTATTACACGAACCGCGATTACGGTAATCGCATCGGCATTTTCCGCATTCTCAAGCTGCTTGCCGAAAAAGAGCTGGAAGTCAGCTTCGCCATCAACGGCGTGATTGCCTCGCGTTATCCGGCACTGATCGAAGCTGTCGTCAGAGGCGGGCATGAGATCATCGCGCATGGTCTGGATATGGGTAAGGTCCATCACTCCGGTCTTGGCGAAGACGAGGAAAACGCAATCATTGCCGAGGCGTTGAGCCTGCTTCGCAAAGCAAGCGGACAGAAGGTCGAGGGCTGGTTGTCGCCGGGGCGTGCGCAGGGGTTCAACACGCCCGATCTTTTGGCGCGCAACGGGATCGCCTACAGCCTTGATTGGGCAAATGACGATCTTCCCTACGAGATGCAGACAAAGAACGGTTCGCTGCTTGCCATGCCCATGGCTTACGAGACCGATGACCGGGTGGTGGCAGACGAATATTTCCAGTCGGAAGCCGAATGGGTTCAGCAGGTCAAGGACCGCTTTGACGTGCTCTACCGCGAAAGCGCGCAATATGGCGGTCGCGTCATGAGCCTGCCGCTGCACAGCTGGGTGTCTGGCATGCCGTATCGTGTCGAATATCTGCGTGAAGCACTCGATTACATCCTGTCGCATGAGGGTGTGTGGAACGCACCCGCAGGTGACATCTGCGCGGCGTTCCGTGCCGCTGGCTGAAACCGAACGTCGAGCCGAATAACAGGAAGACAAGGTCATGGCGCAAGCAGCCGCACCGCGCACAATGTTGGGCAAAATCTGGGATGAGCACGAAATATTGCGGCATCCAGCAGGGCCGTCGCTGCTTTATATCGACCGCGATATGATCCACGAGGGCAGCTTCCATGCCTTTGCGGATCTCAAGCGGCGTGGTTTGAAGCCCCGGCGTCCGCAGCAGATTTTCGGTGTTGCAGACCATTATGTGCCGACATTGGGGCGAACATCGCGCGATGCGGCAAGCCCGGCTATTGCCCACATGATCGACACCTTCGATGAAAACATGGAATGGGGCGGTATGCGCCATTTCGGACTGTCGAGCCGTGATCAGGGTATCGTCCATGTCGTGGCGCCGGAACAGGGCATCACGCTGCCGGGTCTCACCATCGTCTGTTCGGACAGCCATACCTCGACGCAAGGGGCGCTCGGTGCCATTGCCTTCGGTATCGGCCAATCCGAAAACGCCCATGTTCTGGCCACCCAGACCCTGTGGCAGTCTCGTCCCAAGACGATGCGCGTCACGATTGACGGCTCGCTGGGACAGGGCGTGACGGCCAAGGATGTCATGCTGGCGCTTATTGCGAAGATCGGAGCTGCGGGGGCCGGTGGTCATGCCATTGAATTTGCCGGTCAGGTGGTTCGCGATCTCTCCATCGAGGGACGATTGACGCTTTGCAATATGTCAATCGAGGCCGCTGCCCGCTTCGGCATGGTCGCGGCGGATGACACGACATTCTCCTATGTGCGAGGTCGCCATTTTGCGCCATCGGAGCAGGAATGGGACGGCGCGGTTGCCCATTGGCGCACGCTTTCCAGCGACACCGACGCTTTCTTCGACGCGGAAGTCAGATTGGACGGTGCGGATATTGCGCCAATGGTGACGTGGGGAACAAGCCCGGAAGATGCCGTTTCGATCAACGGGCGCGTCCCCGATCCCTCGACTTTCGATAGTTCCGACAAGCGCAAGGCGGCGACGAAATCGCTTGAATATATGGAGTTGGCGCCCGGCACGCCGCTGGATGGCCTGAAGCTGGATAAGGTCTTCATCGGCTCCTGCACCAACAGCCGGATCGAGGATCTGCGGGCGGCGGCCTCCATTCTCAAAGGCCGCAAGGCGATGATCCCGGCCATCGTCGTGCCGGGATCGACACAGGTGAAAGAGCAGGCAGAAGCCGAGGGGATTGCCCGCACCTTCCGTGAGGCGGGCTTTGAATGGCGCGAGTCGGGCTGTTCGATGTGTGCGGCAATGAACGGCGACGTCGTCGGTCCCGGCGAACGTTGCGCGTCCACCTCCAACCGCAATTTCGTCGGTCGCCAGGGCCCCGGCGCGCGCACCCATTTGGTCAGCCCCGCCATGGCGGCTGCCGCTGCCATCAGCGGCTGTCTGACCGACGTGCGCAGGATGTGAGGGGACAATGATGAAAGCATTCACTCGCGAAACATCAACGGCAGTCGCCATCCCCGGCGTCAATTGCGACACGGACCAGATTATTCCCGGACGCTTTTTGAAGGCGGACCGTGCGCAGGGCTATGGCCAGTTTCTGTTCCATGACATCAGGCGCGACGAGCATGGGGAAATCGACCCTGCCTTCCCGCTGAACAAGCCCGATGCCGATGCCGCGATCATTCTTCTTGTCGAGGATAACTTTGGTTGCGGCTCGTCCCGTGAGGGTGCGGTTTATGCGCTTGTGGACCAAGGCATTCGGGCTGTTATCGGGCCCAGCTTCGGAGACATCTTCTTCAACAATGCTCTGAAAAACGGGCTCGTGCCGGTTCGCCTGGCGGCTGAGCATTGTGATGCGCTGGCTGAACATCTCAACCGCTTTCCGGACGCCGAGGTTACGGTCGATCTTGAGGCTGGCGAGCTTGTCTTGCCTGGTAATCTCGGCACTCACCCCATCGCTATCGATCCCTTCGCGCGGGACTGCATCTTACGCGGTCTGGACGAGATCGAGATGACATTCACATACATGGAGCAGATCACCGCCTTCGAGACGGATCGAATGGCGTCGCATTCCTGGCTGGGCCGTTGACGGGCGGACCAGCGAGTTTCTTTTGCCGTCTCATAAAAAAACTGGGAGCATAAAAATGACATTCAAAATCGAACGACGCGACCTTTTAAAAGTCTCTGGTGCCCTTGCGGTCAGCCTGGCTGCACCATCCATCCTGCGCGCGCAGGCCGCCACCGTGAAGGTTGGCGTTATCGAACCGCTCACGGGTAATCTTGCCTATAACGGTACTCAAAGTGCTGCCGGAGCAAAGTTCGCCGCAGAAGCGATCAATGCCGCAGGCGGCATCAAGTCCATGGGCGGTGCGAAAATCGAGCTCGTCATCGTCGATGCACAGAGCCGCCCGGAAGCCGCGGCCTCCGCTGTCGATACGCTGATCCAGGCCGATGCCTGCGCCTTCACCGGCGCAACAGCATCCGCACTCGGCCTTGCTTCCTCGCAGGCAGCGGCAAAGTACAATCTCGCGCAGGTCTTCTCCATCGGCACCGCCGAAACTGTCGTAACGCGCGGCCTGCCGAATGTTTTCCGCTTCACGCCGGGCGTCAACAAATGCACCAGCGTCGCGCTTGAAAACCTCAAGCTGCTCAATGCAGGCGCAGGCAATTCCATCAAGACGGCGGCCATCGTCCATGAAGACGGTCCCTTCGGCTCCAACATGGCGAAAATTCTGGCTGAGCAACTGCCGAAGCAGGGCATCGAAGTCGTCGAGACCATCTCACACCCCACACCACAGCGCGATTTTTCCAACATTGCGTTGCGCGTCAAGGCATCGAAGGCCGATATTCTTATCCCTTCGAATTACATCAACGAGTACACCTTGATGGCGCGTGCGCTGAACCAGCAGCGCGTTGAACTCAAGGCCATCTATTCCATCCTTGGCGGTGCGGCATCCAACATCAAGTTCGTTCGCGAGAACAAGGAAGTCGCCCAATATGTGATGGACTGCAATCACTGGTACGATCCGTCCAAGGATCTGTCCAAGGCACTCGCCGCCAGCGTGGCCGCTGCCAAGCTGGACCTGACCTATGACGTCATGGTGTCCTATGCGACGATACAGGTCATTGCCGACGCGCTGGAGCGCGGCGCTTCTGCTGATCGCCAGAAGATGATCGAAGCCCTGGCTGCATCCACCTTCGACCAGTCGATCATGCCCTATGGACCGACGAAGTTCGTCAATGGCGACAATGTCAACTCACAGCCGGTGAACACGCAGATCCGTGGAGACAAGATCGAACTCGTCTTCCCGAAGGAATTTGCAACCGCCGAAGCGGTCTTCCCGATCCCAGCCAAAAACTGACACGGTCTCGCCCCCATGGACGCGGATGTCCCTGGGGGCGCTCTTCAAACGACAGAGAGGCGAGCCCTGATGTCAAGTCTGATCTTACCTGCCGTGTTGAGCGGCCTGATGATGGGAGCCGTCTATGCGCTTGTGGCGCTGGGACTGACGCTCATCTATGGCGTGCTCCACATCATCAACTTTGCGCATGGCAGCCTGTTGATGCTGGCGCTTTACGCTGTCTATTTCCTCTACTTCTATTTCGGCGTCGATCCCTATCTCGCCATCCCGCTCGTTCTTCCGGCCTTCTTCGCGCTCGGTTACGTCTTGCAGCGTTTCCTGATTGCGCCGATGAGCAGCGGATCGGAGCAGAATGTTCTTCTCATCACCCTCGCAGTGTCGATGATCATCGACAATCTGGCGCTCTATTTCTGGACGTCGAATACGCGCACGGCTGATATCGCCTATGCCTATGACACTGTCGAAGTGCTGGGTGCATACCTGCCGCTCGGTCGTGTCATCGCTTTCGGTGCAGCCCTTGCAGTCGCGCCTTTGCTCTGGTGCTTCATGGCCTATACGCGCACAGGCTCTGCTATTCGCGCCGTTGCAATCGAAAAGCGCGGTGCAGAACTCGTCGGCATCGACGTCAACCACACCTATGCGATCTGCTTCGGCATCGGTACCGCCTGTGTCGCACTGGCCGCCTGCCTGCTATTGCCCACCTTCTACATCACCCCACAGGTCGGCTACACCTTCGTTCTGGTAGCCTTCACCACGGTGGTGCTGGGTGGAATGGGCAGCCTGCTGGGTGCCTTGGTTGCCGGTCTGCTGCTTGGTGTCATCGAGTCGCTCTGCGGTCTCTTCCTTGGCGAAAGCCTGGGCCAGATCGGCATCTTCCTCGCCTTCATCCTCATCCTTCTCTTCAAACCGTCAGGGCTTCTCGGGAGGGCAAGGACATGAGACCTCAATCCATCGGGCAGATCGCCCTTATTGCGGCGGCTCTCGCCTATCTCTTCGGGGTCTATTTCGCCTCCTCGCCGGTGTGGATGGGCTTTACCATCAATGCTCTGATCGTCGCGGTCGTCGCCCTCTCGTGGAACATCACCGGCGGTTTCGGCGGCCTGTCGTCCTTCGGTCATGCCGCCCTTTACGGCACCGGTGCCTATGCCTCGGCCATCCTTCAGGTGCAGTATGGCGTCAACGCATGGGTCGGCTTCGGTGCAGGCATTCTTGCCGGTGCAGTCATGGGTGCCTTCATCGGCGCTTTGGCGTTCCGTTATGGCCTGAAGGGCTCCTACTTCGCGCTCGTCACCCTGGCCTTTGCCGAAGTGCTGCGCATCTGCGCATCGTCCTTCGATTTTACCGGCGGCGGCAGCGGGCTGCAATTGAAGCTGGCACCAGGTGTGGCCAACCTGCAATTCAACGACCGCGCCATTGCCTATACTGCTCTTCTGGTCGTGGTGGCCTTGGTCATGGCGCTGACGGCTCTCATCAAATATTCCCGCTTCGGTGCCTATCTCATCGCCGTCAGGGAAAATGAGGATGCAGCCCGCGCGCTCGGCATCGACACCTACAAGATCAAGGTGCAGGCCATGGCCATCTCTGGTGCTTTCGGTGGTCTGGCGGGTGTGCTGTACCTCCAACTCTGGCTCTTCATCGATAGCAACGTGGTCTATGGCAGCGCCGTCTCCATCGAAGCACTGATTGGCCCGATTATCGGTGGTGCCGGAACCATCTGGGGTCCGCTGCTCGGCACACTCGGCCTGCATCTCCTCGGAGAGGGTGCCAAACATCTTCTGCCCAATGCGCCCGGTCTGAACTTCGTGCTCTATGCGATTGTGCTGATCTGCGCGCTGCGCTTCCTGCCCAACGGTCTTGTTGGCCTTGCCGGCAAGCTCGGCACCTTCAAGAAGAAGGAGGACGACAATGCTTGAAGTCCGTAATTTTTCCAAAAGCTTCGGCGGCTTGAAGGCCGTCACCGACGCTTCGCTCGATGTGCCCGAAGGCTCCATTGTCGGACTTCTCGGCCCGAACGGCGCAGGCAAGACGACCTGCTTTACGATGATTGCCGGTTTTACTAAGGCCGACGAAGGCACGGTGCGCTTTCAGGGCAAGGACATCACCGGCCTTGCGCCGCACAGCATCTGCGCGCTGGGCATGATCCGTACCTTCCAGATCGTCCAACCCTTTGCGGGGCTCACGGTTCAGGAAAACATCGCCGTTGGCGCCTATCTTCACCACCACGACCGTCGCGAAGCCATGTCGGTGGCGCGGGATGTGGGCAAGCGGCTGGGTATGGGCGCGATGCTTGATCGCCCCGCCTCTTCGCTGACGATTGCCGGGCGCAAACGGCTGGAGCTGGCGCGGGCGCTGGCAACGGGCGCAAAGCTGCTGCTGCTCGACGAGGTCATGGCCGGATTGATCCCATCCGAAATTACCGAAATCGTCGGTATCATCAGAAAAATCCGCGAGGAAGGGCATACCTTCCTGATGATAGAACACGTGATGCAGGCGGTGATGCAGCTGGCGGAAACGGCCTATGTGCTGAACCAGGGCAAAATGATTGCCCACGGCACACCGCGCGAACTCGTCAAGGACCCGTCCGTGGTGGAGGCCTATCTCGGCCACGGTGCCGCAGCGCGGCTGCAGGAGGAAAACCATGCTTGATATCAAGGGTATCCGCGCAGGCTACGGCTCGATGAGCGTGCTGCAAGGCATCGATATGAGCGTCGAGAACGGCGAAATCGTCGCGCTGCTGGGCTCCAATGGTGTCGGCAAGACCACGCTCAACAATGTCATATCCGGCTTTATCAAGCCCAACGCCGGATCGATCTCTTTCAAGGGCGTGACCATCACCGGCAAGAATGCGCGTGACATCGTGGCTCTTGGCATCGCCCATGTGCCGGAAGGACGAAAGGTTTTCCCCAACTTGTCTGTTGGAGAAAATCTCAAACTCGGCGCGTTTCGCCGCGCGAGCAAAAACACAAAGCAGAACTTCGAGCGCATCTGCGAAATCTTCCCGAGACTTCGCGAAAGAATGAACCAGCTTGCGGGCACGTTGTCGGGCGGTGAACAGCAGATGCTGGCCATCGGTCGCGGCATGATGTCGGAGCCGGAGCTGCTTATTCTGGATGAGCCGTCGCTCGGTCTTTCCCCCATCATGGTCGAAGAAATGTTCGGGCTGATCACCAAAATCAATGCTGACGGCGTTGCCGTGCTGCTGGTCGAGCAGAATGTCATGCAGTCGCTGGGTGTTGCCAAGCGCGCTTATGTCATCGAGCAGGGCCGTTTCGTCATGCAGGGAGAGGCCGCAACCCTGCTGGCCGATCCGCAGTTGCGCCAGGCCTATCTCGGAATGTGAGACGCGCCCCCGGATGGAGTGAGCCGGGGCCAATTTACGGAGAAATGGAGAATAGAATGTCCCTTACACGTACCCAACGTCTGCGGCAGCTGCTCGCAGGCGAACGAGCCCTCATGGCTCCCGGTGTGGTCGATGCCATGTATGCCCGCCTTGTGACCGAAGCCGGTTTTGACGCCATGTATATGACGGGTGCCGGCACCTCTGCCACGCGTCTTGGCTACCCCGACGTGGGTCTGCTGACCATGACGGAGATGGTCGATAATGCCACCCGTATCGCCGATGCCTCCGACATTCCACTGATCGCGGATGCCGATAATGGGTTTGGCGGTCCGCTCAATGTACGCCGTGCCATTCAGCTCTATGAGCGCGGGGGCGTCGCTGCGGTACATCTGGAAGATCAGGTGCTGCCAAAGCGCTGCGGCCATCTGGCGGGCAAGCAGATCGTTCCAGTCGAAGATATGGTGGCCAAGGTCAAGGCTGCCGTGGATGCGCGTATCGATGAGAATTTCGTTGTCATCGCCCGTACGGATGCACTGGCGCTGCATGGTCGCAACGCCGCCTTCGACCGTGCGGAAATGTACCGCGAGGCCGGTGCCGACGTCATCTTCATCGAAAGCCCTGGCCCGGATGACCTGGCGCATATCGCACCGCGCTTCCCCGGCATTCCGCTGCTCTACAACATGGCGACCTCAGGCAAGACACCGTTCCTGACGCGGTCTGAAATCGAAGCGCTGGGCTTCAAGCTCATCATCTACCCCAACTGGCTGCTGCTTTCGGCGTGTGAAGCCGCGCGCAAGACGCTTCAGGTCTTGAAGACGGAAGAGACCATCGCTTCGGTCGCGCCCAACGTCATGAACTTCAAGGAATTCTTCGATATGGCGCGGATGCCTGAAATTCAGGAACTGGAAGCCCGCTACGGCACGCCGGACGCAAACCGCACAACCTATTGAGCAGGAGATTTCGGCCATGGCAGTGCTATCTGCGGAAGGCGTGACGTTCGATTTTGAAATGCCGGTGGTCGTCGTCGGGGCAGGGGCCTGCGGTCTGGTCGCAGCCCTTGCGGCCCATGATGCGGGACAAGAGGTCATGGTGCTGGAGCGGGACGAGAATCCCACTGGCTCCACCTCCCTGTCCGCAGGTCTCATTCCCGCGCCCTGTACCCGCTTGCAGAAGGAAGCGGGCATTGAGGACAGTCCAGAACTTTTCGCACAAGACCTCGTCGCCAAGACCCATGACCACACGCCCCACGATATGGCGCTGGTCGCGGCGCAAACCGCAGGCCCGATGATCGACTGGTTGATGGACACGCATAAGGTGGAGTTCGAACTGGTCACGGGGTTCACCTATCCCGGCCATTCGCGCCTTCGCATGCATGGCCCGAAAAGCCGGACCGGTGCCGATCTGGAGCAGTCGCTTCTCTCTGCTGTATCCAACGCCGATATCGATATCGTGACAAACGCGTCCGTCGAAGATCTCTATGTGGATGCGTCTGGTCGCGTAACCGGAGTCCGTTTCCGTCGACCGGATGGCGCGTTGGAAATTTTGGGCTGCAAGGCACTCGTTCTTGCCTCCTGCGGCTTTGCAGGAGATGTCGCGCTGGTGGAGCAATACATCCCTGAGATTGCCGATGCCGAGTGCTGCGGCCACCTTTCCAACACGGGCGATGCGGTGAAATGGGGGCAGGCAATCGGTGCCGCGCTTGCCGATATGGGCTCCTATCAGGGGCATGGGTCGGTCGCGCACCCACATGCTCTGCCATTGACATGGGCCGTCATCACCAAGGGCGGCATTCTTCTCAACGTGGAAGGTCAACGCTTTTCCAATGAGATGCGCGGCTATTCCGAACACGCCGCTGAAGTCGCTGCGCAACCTGACCACATCGCTTGGGACATCTATGATGCCAAGGGCGATGAGGCTGGGATGGGCTTCTACGACTACCGTGAAATCCGCAAACTGGGTGCCATCAAGACGGCAAACAGTCTGGAAGAACTTGCCTCCGTCACGGGTCTTTCGCTTGCCGCCATCCGCGAAGAGTTCGAGGCCATCGAGAGCTGCGCGAGGGCCGGCGAGCCCGATCGCTTTGGTCGAAACTTTCAGCCAGATCAGGTGCTGAGCGCGCCTTATCATGCGGTCAAGGTCAACGGCGCACTGTTCCACACGCAAGGCGGGCTGGTCATAAATGCCGAAGCCCGTGTCCTACGCGAAGATGGCACTGTTTTGCCGAACCTTATGGCGGGTGGTGGGGCTGCGCGTGGCGTGTCCGGCGATTCCAATTACGGATATCTCTCCGGCAATGGTCTTTTGACGGCGACCGCCTTTGGCCGCTTGGCTGGCATCACCGCCGCCCGGATTGCTTCCGAAAGCTGAAAATAAGAGGAGGACATGATGAAAAAGGTCATGGTCATAGTACCGTTTCCCATGGGGCAGGACGATCTCGCCCGCAGGCAAGCGCAGATGAAGGCGGTCGATCTCGGCCCAGGCATCGAGTTTCACTATCGCTCGGTGCGTGTGGGGCCGAAGAATTATTCCAGCCAGCACGATATGGCGCTGGCCGATTTCTCGATCTTCGACGCCGGGCTCGATGCCGAGAAGGAAGGCTTCGACGCTGTCTGCATCGACACCATGTCCGATAGCGGCATGTCGATGCTGCGTTCCGTTCTGACCATACCCGTCATCGCGCCGGGTCGTCATTCCATGCTGATGGCGCAGATGCTGGGCGACAAGTTCTCGATCCTGATGATGTGGGATCGCTGGAAAATGCTCTACACCAAGACGCTGGGCGAGCTTGGCATGGAGCATAAATGTGCCTCCATGCGCTCGATTGGTGTGACACCTGATAATAAGAGCCTGCTTGCCGGCAAGGAAGACGAGGTCTTTCCGCTTCTGCTGCAAGCCGCGAAGAAATGCGTCGAGGAGGATGGCGCGCAGGTGCTGATCCTGGGCTCCACCACCATGCATGAGGCGCATTCCTGGCTCTCCGCCCGCATCGGCGTTCCCGTCATCAATCCCGGTCCTCTTACCTACAAGCTGGCATCGATTGCGCTCGACCTGAACCTCACCCACAGCAAGGCGACTTGGCCGACACCGCTTTCGCCCAAGCATGACATGATCCGTGCCATCGGCGCTGCCGGTGCGGCCTATCTGGAGGGTAGCCAATGACCCGCATTCTCGTCATCGTTCCCTTCGCGCTGGATGCTGAGGGCGTGCGCAATCGTGAGGCGCAGTCGCAATATGTGCCGCTGCCTGCGGATTGGGAACTGACCTATCGTCCCGTCACCTGCGGCCCGACATCCTTCATGTCTCCGCATGACTGGGGCCTGATGGACCTCGCCATTTTCGAGGCCGGATGCAAGGCGCAAGACGAAGGCTTTGACGCCGTCTGCATCGACACGATGTCGGATAGCGGCATGGTCATGCTGCGCTCGATCCTCTCCATCCCCGTCATCGGCGCGGGCAAGGCTTCGATGCTTTACGCGTTGACGCTCGGCGGCAAATTCTCGGTGCTGGCGCAATGGGAACCGGCGCTGCCGCGCTACCGCAAGGCCATCCGCGAATATGGTTTCGACCGCCAATGCGCCTCTGTGCGCAGCTTCGATCAGCCGCCGGATTTCTCCAATCTGCTGGGCGGCAAGGAGGACAGCGTCTTCCCACGTATGCGCGATGTTGCCATGCGCTGCATCCAGGAAGATGGCGCGGAAGTCATCTGCCTGGGGTCGACGACCATGCATCAGGCTGGCGAATATCTCGCCGCGAACCTGCCCGTGCCCGTCGTCAATCCCGGTCCACTGACCTACAAGCTGGTCGAAACATTTCTGGCGCTCGGCCTTACCCACGGCAGGGACGTCTATCCGCCTCCGGTCGAACCACGGCTGGATATGTTGCACGCCATGATGAGGGCGGGAGCGGAAGCTGAGGGCAAAGTGAAGGGCTGATGATGCAGAGCGCCGCCAGACCCCTTGCGGTAGCCGCCGCCTCAAGTCATTTCGCCGAGGCTGCTCCTGCTGTACGCGAGGCCTACCGCAATTTCATTCTGGATACGATTGCGGTGATGGCGGCGGGAGCGGCGCATCCATCGGTCCGGGACGCCCGGCATGCTCTTGCCGAAACCGGTGGCGGTTCATCTGGCTTGGGATTTGCTGAGCCTTGCATGGCAGGAACCGCCGGTCTCATCAACGGCATGGCCATGACGGTGTTGCAGTTGCAGGATGGTCATCGTCGCGCACGCGGCCATCCCATGAGCCATGTGCTTCCCGCGGCATTGGCCGTTGCCGAGGAGACGCAGGCGTCGTCAGCGGCATTTCTTAACGCCGTGATGGCGGGATATGAGGTTTGCGCGCGGGTTGGTTCGGCCTTGGGCGGAATGCAGCCGCTGCTTCACGATACCGGGACATTCGGCTGTATCGGCGCGGCAGTGGCAGCGGCCTATCTTTTCGGACAGGATATGGATGAGCAGGCTCGCGCCTCGTTGATCGAGGCGGCCATTGGCAATGCCGCCGCCGTGGCGCTCTTTCCCTTCCGCGACACCTGCATGGAAGGCGCAGGCGCTCACCATTTGTTCGTTGGGCTCGGAGTCCAAAATGGTATCGTCGCTGCTCGCAGCGCCAAGGCAGGCCTATTGCCCTCTGTTGCCACGCTCGAACGGTTCTTCGGCCCGCGTGCAGGCGAAGCCTTTTCTCCCTCTGTAATGGTCGAAGGCATTGGCAAAGATGGTCGCTGGTCGCACTCTGAAATAACCAATGCCTATCTGAAATGGCATCCTGTCTGCGCGCATCTCGGCCCGATGCTGGATTGCATCGAGCTTCTTCGCGAGCGCGTGGATGCATTTGATCCCGCCTGCGTGGTGGAGGTCCGAATAGATGTCTATTCGACCGCTCTGCAATACGACTCTCCATCGCCAAAAAGCGATCTGGCTGCACGCTTCAGCTTTCGCCATGCCGCCGCGCTGGCTCTATGCTTCGGCCCGTTGCGTCACGATGGTTTCGGTACGCAGCGACTGGAGCATGCCGATGTGCTGCAGATGGTCGAAAAAATTACCTCTGCGCGGACGAGCTATTTGATACACTTTATCCGGCCAACCGACCGACGGGTGTGACCCTGTTCTTTTCGGACGGGAATGTCGAAAGCGTAAAGGTGATGGTACCAAAGGGCGATGGCGAGCGCGCATTATCACGTGCCGATGTTGATCTGAAAGCAAAACGCTTGATCGATCCTGCGTGGGGAGAGGGGCACAGCAATCTCTTGGTCACTTTGATAGACCGTATTGAAGCCGGTGCCCCAGCCGATTTCGTGGTTGAGTTGGGCCAATTGCTCAGGCACCCTCTTGCGATTTGAACGTCAATTGCCGAGTGAGAAATCCTTGCCGTCTTCTCGCTTGAGCGAGACGCGATATTCATAGCGGTCGGCGCGGTAGAATATTTCCGCCGCGTAAAACGGCTTCATCTCTGCATTGAAGAACAGCCGGTTCACCAGCATCAGCGGTGCGCCGATGGGTATTTCAAGGTGCTTTGCGGCGTAGTCGTCCGCCAGTGTTGCAGTCAGCGTCTGTTCGACCTGCTCCACGACGGCGCCGGTTTTTTGGACGAGATCGATCATGTTGGTCGTTGCCAGATCCTGCCGCTCCAGTGTGTTCCCAATTTCCGGCAGCAGATAGGCGGTGGAGAGCGAGTAGGGACGGCGGTCGAGAGAGCGGACACGCACGGCTCGCACCAGTTCGGTGGTTGGAGACACACCCATCTGCTCGCAGATGCGTGGCGGTGCTTCCCCGAGATCGAGGCTGACGACCTTCAGTCGCGTGCTTTTTCCCACGACATTGAGGTAGCTGAACAGGCTGTTGATGTCGGAAACGACAACGCGGTTGAGCTTGTTGTCCTTGGTGCGGTCGGTAACATAGGTTCCGCGTCCGCGCGTCCGCGTCACCAGCCCCTCGGCCGTCAACATCTCCATAGCTTTGCGGATGGTAATGCGGCTGACGGAAAAGCTTTCAGAAAGTTCGGCTTCGCTCGGCACGGCGACGTCAATTGGGTAATAGCCCTTGACGATACGTTCGCGCATGACCGCGTAAATTCGGTGGTAGAGCGGGGTCGGGGAATGTCGTTCGGCCATATATGTGTGGTTCCATAAAGAAAGGTTTTGAAAGTAAGGAGGGAATGTTTGCTAGAAGCGGCGGCCTTTCAGGGCGCGCTGTACGGCAATCAGCCCGTCATCGCGCATTGCCTCCAGTTCCAACACGTCTCTCCCGCGCGTTTCGGCGGTGATACCGTCAACGAGTTTTTCACGCGTTGCTTCGTCGAGGCGTGGCGAGCCGAGGTCCTGCCAACGGCGTTCCTGGCTGGGCCCGAGATGCGAGAGATAGTGCGCGATGCCGCCCGCACCACCGCCGAGGTGATAAGCCATATGCGAACCCACCACAGACCAGCGAAGGCCGGGACCATAGACAAGCGCGGCATCGATATCCTCGACCTCTGCAATGTCTTCCGCCACCATATTGACAGCCTCCCGCCAGAGCGCGGAAGACAGACGATTGGCAATGTGGCCCACGGCTTCCCGCTTCATTTTGACCGGATGACGATCCAGCGTGCGGTAGAAGCAAGCCGCAGCGTCAACGCGTTTACGATCACTGCCATAAAGCTCGACCAATGGCATCAGATGCGGTGGGTTGAAGGGATGCGCAGTGATGAGCCGTGAAGGATCGGCCATCTCTGCACTCAACTCCGACCAGACCAGCGATGAGGTGCTGGAGGCAATGGTAATCCCCGCCGGAGCCTCTGTTTCAATCGCAGCATAGAGTTCACGCTTCAGCGGCACGTTTTCTGGCGCGTTTTCCTGAACCCAGATTGCGTCGGATACAGTGTCCGACAGGTTTTCCGTCAAACGAAGTTGGCCCGGTGCAGGCAGGGTTTGAGCCACTTCTGCAATCTGCGCCATTGCCGCATCGATACGGACGGCGACATGATCACGACCAGTAACCGCGGGCTCAAACAGCGCCACATCATATCCATAGGCCAGGAAGAGCGCAGACCAACTCGTCCCGATCAGTCCGCCGCCGATTACGGCTATCGTTTCGCGATCGCGCCCCACGTCACCCATTTGCTCCGCCCAAAACGTTTCTGTTCCTGAGCGAACAATCTCATAGCGGATCGCGTGGTGCAATTTAAAAGATTATAAGGTTATGTCATTTATACCATTTATCTCTACATCCAAGTCGATTGCTGCAGAAAAATCCTTACCGGCAATCACGGTTCGTTATTGTCTTAACCGGGTTCGCTCACATCCAAGCTTTAGGGATTGTATGGAATTAAACGTGATAATATTACTCCTGTTTAATTCACCGGTGCGCGATGGCGTTTGACGCTGAACCTTCAACGTCTGCTGCGATCCCCGGCTAAACAATTCGGTTCTTGTATGGCCAACATCAACGAGACGATTTCTGACAGCGCTGTTTTGACGGCGCCATTCGAGGGCCGGTTGATGGGCGTGTTGGGTGGCCTTTATCTCGCTCAGGGCATCCCGACCTATCTGTTGTTGGTTGCGCTGCCGCCGATCATGCGGGATAGCGGTGCCTCGCGCACCGCCATCGGGTTGTTTTCCCTGCTGATGCTGCCCTTGATCCTGAAGTTTCTCGTAGCGCCATTGGTGGACCGTTGGTCACCCTGGCCCAAGGTAGGGCATCGTCGGGGATGGGTGGTGCCTACTCAGCTTCTGGTTAGCGCAGGTATTGCGTCGATGGCTCTGGTGGATCCAAGTAATGTCTCGGTTCTTTTTGCCATCTGCATTTCCATCACCGTAATCTCCTCCATTCAGGACATTGCGACAGATGGTTATGCTGTGCGGCAACTGACGGACAAAACACGGTCCATGGGCAATGCCGTGCAGGCAGGCGCGGTAGCGCTGGGCGTTATCATCGGTGGAACGGCGGCTCTGGTCGTGTTCCATCTAGCCGGATGGCAGACCATGATCCTGCTTGTCGCGGCCTTGTCTTTGCTTCCGCTTGTCGCCGCCGCGGCCATGCAGCCGGAGGCACCGACTGCGGAAAAAAGCGAAAAGCCTGCTAGCCTGTTTGGTTTCTTTCGTCGCCCGAACGCTTGGCTGATCCTCGGTTTCGCGCTGACATATCGGGCCAGCGAAGGTCTCGTGCGTGGCATGGAAGGCACCTATCTGGTCGATATCAAGGTGCCGACGGATTGGATCGGTTACCTCTCCGGCGGTGCTGCCGCAACCGCCGGCCTGATTGGCGTGGCGATTGCCGCATTTCTCATCCGCAAGGCGGGGTTAACGGCAACACTCATTCTCTTGGGTGGTCTCAGAAGCCTCTGCTTCCTCGCATTCACCTTGAACGCGGCAGGCATTCTGCCTGGGATCTGGGTGGCCCTGTCAGCCTCGGCGTTTCAGACACTAATCCGCTACATGGAACTCGTCGCCATCTACTCCTTCTTCATGAAATCCTCATCGCATGATCAGCCCGGCACGGATTTTACGATCCTCACCTGTGCGGAACTCATCATCTATATGGCGGGCGCATCCGTGGCCGGTATCGTTGCCGACAAGCTGGGCTATCCCGCGCTGTTTTCAACGGCAACCATCATCTCGCTTGCCGGCATGGCCCTGTCCGTCTGGTTTCTCCAAAGGCTCAGCAGGGCGAGTATTCCCTAACGCGGCCCTTACGCCTCTTCGTTATGCCCCGCCATGCGCCGCAAATCCGTGGGGCGAATGCCATAACGGCTGCGGAATGTCCGGTTGAAATAGGACAGGTCGTTGAAGCCGACGCTGTAGACGATCTGGCTGATCGGCGTTGCCAAAGTGTCGGCCAGGATTATCGTCTTGGCCAGGAAGAGCCGCCGTTCCAGCACGTAGCGGGAGAATGTCGTGCCTGTGCGGCTGAAAATCTTCTGGATGGCCCGTGGCGTGATGCCCTCGGCCTTGGCGACATCGGTAATGGAAAATGAGCCATCCGCCAGATTGGCCTCGATCAGCGTTTTCATCGATTCCACCCGGTTTTGCGGCGCATCCGGCGGGTTGGCATCGTCCTTCACCTGCTGCGCCAGAACAGGCAGCAGGGAGTAGAAATGCGCGACCATCATGCTGGCATGATTTTTGTTCTGATAGTCTTGTCGCAAGAGATAGCCCGCGTAATGGGTGAGCAGTTGCAGCGGAAGGCACTCGGCCTGAAACGATCGAAGCAGCAGGCAATCGAGTGATTTCCGAACTGGTGCAATGGCCAAGTGGGGTAGATGCGCACAATCGAGCCTGCCGCCTTCAGGCAACACAATTTCGGAAGACGTATCTGCTGGAAGCAGAATGACGTCACGGGGTGCCAGCGTGAGTGTTTTCTGGCGGTGATGCACAATCAGCGGCCCGTCGGTCGCGCGAAGCATCACGATATCAGGGGTGCCAATGCCGCTTGCGAGTAGGCGCAGCGGCGTTTTGGGGAGGTAAAGCGTTACAAGTGAAAGATCGACATGTTTCCAGAAAAGCCCCGTCACACCCGCCAGATCACCGTGTTCGACGGTGATCGTCGCTTCACCCAGCATATCCAGCAAAATCGTGCGGCAAACGAGCCTGCTTTCCGAGTCGGGCAAAGAAATGGTCCCGAGTTTGAGAGGTCGAATTACTTCCATTAAAGATCAACCCGTCTTTATTGTTGATGTTCGCTTTTATCCAAAACGTGTTCGTTCCCATCCAAGCGCGTCAACGTCTTAACCCATAAAACATGATGAAAATAGTCTTGTATTTTTCGCGGTTGGACGGCTGCGGGGATTTTTTGTGCATCGGGGGCGAAATGATCAGAAAGTGGAATGTCGGAGTTAGCCTGCTGGCTATCGCCGTTGCGACGGGTTTGCATTCAGCAGCGCAAGCGCAGGATGCGTCCGAAAATACGCAGGCGAGCGGGGGCTCGACGGTTTTGGAAACGATTGTGGTGACGGGCGCGCGCATACCGCAGGAAATTTCAAGAACCGCCCGCACCATTTATGTTGTGGATGCCGATACAGTGCAGGCAGAAGCACGTTCTGGCAAGTCGCTCCAGCAAATCCTCGCAGAGAAGGTCCCGAGCTTTGATCCCGCCAGTGAGGGCGCTCGCACGTCCTACGGCCAAAATCTGCGAGGACGAACGGCTCTGGTTCTCATCGATGGTGTCTCGATGAACTCAGCACGTACGCTCAGTCGCCAGTTCGATGCGATCGACCCATTCAATATCGAGCGCGTAGAGGTGCTTTCGGGAGCAACCGCGATTTACGGCGGCAATGCAACGGGTGGCGTCATCAACATCATCACCAAGAAGGGTAAGGACGCAGAAGAGGGCGTTCACGGCGAGGTAACGACTGGGCTTGGCACAGGCTTCGGCGAAACGCGCGACATCGATCGAGATGCTGCGGGTGCCGTCACCTATAATAGCGAAAACTGGGATGCTCGTCTCTCGGTCGCTGGGAACCAGACCGGCGCCTATTTCGATGGTTCCGGCACGATGCTGACACCCGATATTACGCAGACATCGACCGCATTCAACAAGCGCGTGGATGTCATGGGAAGTCTCGGCTTGCAGATCGATGACGACCGGCGACTGGAGATCACGGGGCAGTTTTTCGACAGCACCCAGGATTCACCATTCGGGCTTTATCTGGGGCCGTTCCTCGCTGGATTAGGGAACCCCAATCTGCTCGAAACGCGTGATGGATATCAGTCTGATTTCAATCCGCGCACCCGCAGAGCAATGGTGAATGCCACCTATAGCGATGATGATTTTCTAGGCCAGGAACTGTTGATACAAGGGAGTTTCCGGCGCGAGGAAATCCAGTTCCACCCTTTTCCGGGAACAAGTCCGTCGCTTTATTTTGGCGGAAGCTCTCAGGATACGGACTACTACAGCATCAAGGCGGCAATGATTTCGGAGCCGCTTGATGGTCTGAAGGTAACCTACGGTGTCGATGCCGATCGGGACTCCTTCTCGTCGAAGCAGAATATCTCTAATCTCAATACGGCGCTACAAACAGGCGGCGTGGATTTCGATACGATCGGTATCACGGGGCTCTATCCTGATATCGATGTATCCACAGTCGCTGGATTTTTTCAGGCGTCTTACGAGGCCACAGATAGGCTGACGATCAATGGCGGCGTGCGTTATCAATATGTTACGACCGAAGTTTCAGATTTCGTCGGTGCTGCGCAGCAAATTGCCATACTCAACGGAAACGGCACGTCGGCAGACAGAATACCTGGCGGAGACGTCAGCTACGATGCTGCTCTCTTTAATGCAGGCGCGACCTACGAACTAACGAACACACAGCAGGTCTACGCCAATTTCAGCCAGGGTTTTGAACTTCCGGATCCGGCGAAATATTACGGTAGAGGAACTTACACTTTGGCCAACGGCCAATATACGCTGGTGAACAGCGTGAACGTCGGAGATTCCGCACTTCAAGCCATCAAAACCAATTCTGTCGAACTGGGGTATCGCTTTAACGATGGCACCTACGCATTTGAAACGGCTGGATATTATTCACTATCAGATCGCTCTATCGTTCTCAACAATACGACGCTTGCCGTCGATACGGTTGATCAGGACCGTAGGGTTTACGGTATTGAAGCCAGTGGCAGCATGAAGTTGGGCCAGGGTTTCGACGTTGGTACATCGGGCCACTGGGTTAAAACGGAGGTCAAAACCGATGATGGCTGGGAAAAGGAGGCTATTGGGACTGCAAGTGTTTCCAAGTTGGGTGGTTACGTCGGTTGGACAAAAGACAGCTTCAACGTGAAGCTGTCGGGCCAGCATGTCTTTAGTTTGAGCGACGAAAGTGGCAAAGAAATCGATCCCTACACAATCTTCGATCTCACCGGTGCTTATCGGTTCGAAGAGCAGGATACGACATTGCGCTTTGGTGTCGTGAATGTCTTCGATACCGA
The DNA here is from genome assembly GCA_900468015.1 of Hyphomicrobiales bacterium. Taxonomy (GTDB): domain Bacteria; phylum Pseudomonadota; class Alphaproteobacteria; order Rhizobiales; family Rhizobiaceae; genus Agrobacterium. The sequence goes on along the minus strand of UBRU01000004.1, from coordinate 429,050 downwards.
TTACACAACCGTTTGGGGCGCGCGTGCCAAGGCACTTTATGGCTCTTTGGCAAACGAAGCAGTCTTCGACTACAAGGGACGCGGTCGCACCTTCGCCGTTTCGCTGACGAAAGTCTTCTGATGGATTACCAGACCGTTTGTGGCGTCCGGCGGTTCAGCCAACACGAAGACGTCCGGTAGAGCGCCCTACATCAATGGAGCCGGGACACCATTATGACGATGGATATCCCGGCTACATGTTTGCGCTACCCTATGCCTGCGGCAACGTCCGCAGCTTTTCAGATGGAAAGATCGCTAACGTGACCCATCCAAAGCGTCGGGTTGGTGATTGCGATACGGTCTCGAATGTCACCGGCATTGGCGGCGATCAACAGTTCATATGCGCCTGCATCCGAACGGAAGGCTTTTGCCTCGACATCGAAGAAGCTAAGATCACGGATGGATACCTTGAGCGTAACGGTTTTCGTCTCGCCCGGCTCCAGTTCCACCTTCGCAAACGCCCGCAATTCCTTTTCTGGCCGTGAAACGGTGGAATCCAGTGGATGGACATAAAGCTGTACAACATCCGAGCCCCTGCGAGCGCCGGTGTTGGTCACGTCGAGCGTGACGGTGATGCCGTCTTCGCCCATGGCGGTAGATGAAGACAGTGCTGTGCTCCACGCGAACTGTGTATAGCCCAGACCGAAGCCGAATGGGAACTGAGGCTCCACCCCGTGGCTGTCATGGTGACGATAACCGACGAAGACGCCCTCGTCGTAGCGCACGTGGCCATCCTGCCCGGGATAGACCAGTGGATTGTCGGTAATGGCAGAATTGTCAGATAGCGTTTTCGGGAAAGTCTGTGGCAGACGTCCGCTGGGCTCCGCGTCGCCGAAGAGAACATCGGCCACGGCATTGCCAAGTTCCTGGCCCGGATACCACATCTGCAGGACGGCCTTGACTTTGCCCAGCCAAGGCATTTCCACGGGGCCACCGGTCTGAAGTACGACGACCGTGTTGGGATTAACAGCGGCAACCTTTTCGATCAGCTCCTCTTGGCGACCAGGAAGGCGCATGTCGGGCAGATCGAGACCTTCGGTGTCCCACTGGCCTTCACGTCCGACAAAGACGAGCGCGACATCGCAAGCCGCCGCTTTGGTAACGGCCTCTTCGATGGCGGCATCGCCGAGCGGCTTTTCGACGCCGAAACGAATGGCGGTCAGGTGAATGCCATCGGCGGTCGCAGCCGGAGAGCAATATTCGATGGTCAGCGTGTAGCTGCGGCCAGCTTCCAATTTCACAGACTGGCGTTGTTCGCTGTTGGCGGTGCCGAAGTAATTGTCGCCGGGTTTCCAACCATCATAGCCGTTCACGACAAGCTTGCCATCGACATAGAGCTTCGCGAGACCGGCATTGGTCATGCCGAAGACATGCTCGCCGCTGTCGGACGGCACGTAGCGCGCGGTGATCCGGGCCGAGAAGTCTGCCGGATTAAGCTCTGCCGATGGTAGGTCGAACCAGAAGAATTCACCCTTGGCTGCCGTTTCGCTGTGAACTGGCGTCCCTTCCAGCTGTCTACCCTTGAAATAATCCACCTGCATATCGCTCGAGAAAACCTCGATCAGGCGGTTGTTGCTGCATCCCGCCGCATGATGGACGCTATTGGCATTGGAAAGTGCTGCACGAATACCCTGAAGCGGGCTAACAGTGTAATGCGCGGCAATCTGGGCGCTGCCACCTCCCATAACACGGGCTTCGGCCGCATTGGGACCGAGGACGGCGATGCTGTCGAGCGTGGTCTTGGCCAGGGGCAGAATGCCGTCATTTTTGAGCAGCACGGCACCTTCGGCACCGATCTGGCGAATGAGGGCGCGGTCTTCGGAAAGGTCGAGAGAGGTTTCGGTGAGGTCGGGTGCCGTTTCGAAGGCGCCTACGCGTTCCAGCAGCGTTAGAATCCGGCGCGCAGCCTCGCGCACGGTTTCCGCCTTGACTTCGCCCTTGTGCACGGCTTCGACCAGCTTCTCACCCCGGTCCCGACTTGGCCCGGGCATTTCGAGATCAAGACCGGCATTGACCGTTGGTGCGGTGGAGTGCGAGCCGAACCAGTCTGACATAACGATGCCGTCAAAGCCCCATTCCTTGCGCAGCACTTGGCTCAGCAGCCATTCATGCTCACTGGTATAGGTGCCGTTGAGGCGATTATACGAGGACATGACCGCCATCACGCCTGCCTTCTTCACAGCCTGTTCGAAAGGCAGCAGATAGAGTTCTCGCAGGCTGCGCTCATCGATATCCGACGACATGGTCTGGCGTTCGATTTCGGATTCATTGCCGACGAAATGCTTGATCGTTGCGGCAACACCCTTGCTCTGTACGCCCTGAATATAAGCAACGGCCAGAGCCGCCGTCAGCAGCGGGTCTTCGGAATAGCACTCGAAATTGCGGCCATTGAGGCCTGAGCGGTGAATGTTGACGGTGGGTGCGAGCAGAACGGAAGCACCCTTGCTTTTCGCCTGACCGGCCAATGCGACACCCATGCGCTCGACGAGTGCGGGGTTCCATGTGGCGCCGAGTGCGATGGCCACGGGAAAGCAGGCTGCCTTGACACCGGCCACCAGCGATCCGGCACCGCGTGCGCCATTGGGGCCATCCGTAACCTTGATTTTGGGAACGCCGAGACGCTCGACCGGTACAGTCGTCCAGAAGTCGGCTCCAGCGAGCAGCCAGACCTGCTCTTCAAGCGTCATTTGGTTCAGGATATTCTCGATCATACGAGCCTCCGATTTTTTCATGTGAAGAAGAGACGCGCACGTCATAAGACGGCGCGTCCTGACTTGGCGTCAGCGCACCCCGCGTACGGGGGCGATGGCCAGCGCGCCGAGGAAGGCACTGATGGCCGCAGCAGCATAAAGGACGCCATAATTCTGGCCTCCTGCATTGCCGATGGCGAGAAGGAAGGGCGCGACAGCCGGGGCAATGGACTGCGGCACGGCATTGGCGATGTTGAGCACGCCAAGGTTCCTTGCCGCATGAGTCTCCCTATCCGGCAAGATATCCACGACCAACGCCTGATCGACCGCCATATAGACGCCAAAGCCGATAGAGGTGACGGCTATGCCGCTGTAGAAGCTGGTGAGGTCGCTTGCAAAAACGATGACCACGATACCCAACGCATAGGTCATGGCTGCGATCAGTACGAATGCCTTGCGGCGACCCATGCGGTCCGACATGTAACCGGACACGAAGGACGAGCCGACGACGCAGATGGCAGTGATCAGCGTTGAAATGAACATGATGTCGCCGATCGCGGCTTCGGCAATATTTAAATGGTCCATCAGGTAATAGACTTGATAGGATGTCAGCACGGCAAAGCCGAAGAACACTAGAAAGCGGCTGAGCCAGGCATAGCCGAAATCTGGGTGTTTGACGGGGTTGACCCAGAAGCTGCCCAGCAGTTCGGACACTCCCGGCATGGTCTGCTGCGGTGTCTCCGTCAAAGGGCGATCTTCAATTACCAAGACGAAGACGAGAACCGACACCAACCCGATGGCTGTTGGGATCAGAAACATTGCGTTGCTAGCCGTTCCGGTCAGGGCCAGAATGCCGCTGCCGATCAAAAGGGCGATATAGATCGACATGCCCGCAAGCGCTGATACCAGACCACGCTGATGTTCCGGCACCTGGTCCGGCACAGTCGCGACAAGCGCTGCCAGCATGGCATTATACGCAGTCTGGATCACGCACCAGGCGATGCCGATCATCACGAGGCTGGATGTATAGGCCATGAGGATTTGTGCGAGACTGCCGACGATCACGCCGCCGACCAGCCAGGGTTTGCGCCGACCGAAGCGGGAGCGTGTTCTATCCGAAAGTTGACCAAAAATAGGATTGGCCAGCAGCGCGAAAAGCGCGCCGAGCCCCAGAATAGCACCAAGACTTGCACCTTTGCCGACGGGATCAAGCGTGTTGACCCGAATGGCCAGCGTCATCGCCACGGGCGTCATGACCGCTGTAAAGAAGCCGACACTGGCAAGTCCATAGGTGAGAATGAAGGGCAGGCCAACCGAGGCTTTGTTGCCAGTTCCTGAAGAGGTAACGCCAATGTCAGGGGTCGCAATACTCATTTTTGAAAACCTCCACCGCAATAAAGTCGATAACAACGTCGTCCTCCGCCGAACGCCGTGTTAAACCTACCGACTACTCGGTTATTGTGGCAAGTCAACTTTTTTCTGTTCAAATCCGATGCTTCAAAGATCGGACCGGTCGGCTTCCTCACCGGTTACTGACGGAGAAATTTAGGCTAAAGCACCGTTTCGAAATGGGTGGACGAACATGAATGATCAACCGAAAACAGGTGCGATGCTCGGCAGTATACCTGGCAAAAAGCGCAAATCTCCCAAGGGCGCGATACGCCGGGAGGCTATTCTTGCAGCGGCAATGCAGCATTTTGCCAAAGACGGCTATCAAAGCGCATCATTCGCATCGATAGCCGCCGATGCTGGCCTTTCCTTGCCGGGACTTCTTCATTACTTTCCGACGAAGGTGGATTTGCTTCTTGCCATTCTCGAAAAAAGAGACCTTGAGAGCGCATCGTCCGTTGGGCCGAAATACGAGGATTGGCGCAAAGTGCTACTCGGCTTGGTGGATGTCGCCAGATCGAATCAGACTATTCCCAATGTCGTGCAGGCGTTTGCGGTACTCAATGCGGAAAGCCTGACCGCCAACCACCCGGCAAGCAGGTGGTTTGCACTGCGCGCCAGCAATCTCACGGATAACCTCGTCTTTTCCCTGAGAAAGGGGATATCAGAAGGCGAAATCAAACCCGATATCGACCCGTCGTCTATCGCAGCGGAGCTGATTGGGATGATGGACGGGCTTCAGATGCTCTGGCTCAGATCGCCCAGCGAGATCGATATGGTGACGATATTCGCGGGTTATATAAATCGGCTGCTAAAGACGATAGAGCTTCGCTGAGATCACTATACCTTTTACCCGTTTCGCCCCGCACGGGGTGCGAGGCGAAACACGTTCAGCTCTGGATCATCCCAGAAACGCGATCAAATCGCGGTTGAGGCGATCTGGTACGGTCGCGAACAGGCCATGAGGTTCACCATCATATTCGATGAGCTGGGCACCCGTGATACCATTGGCGGCGGCACGGCCCGATGGATCGATCGGCACGGTCTTATCCGCTGTTCCATGAATGACCAGTGTCGGGATTGTGAAGGCGGCGAGGTCGGGTCTGAAATCGGTCTTGCCGAATGCATCGACACAATCGATCGTTGCCTTCGGGCTCGCCATGACGCCGAGAACGAATGACCAATCCAGCACACCCTGGCTGACCGGGCTGCTGACCAGACCGACGCCGTAGAAGGTTTTGGCGAAGCTCTGAAGGAATGCGAAGCGATCCTTGCGAATATCGTCTTTCATGCCCTCGAAGACGCTGGCATCGACGCCATCAGGATTGCTGTCATCCTTGAGAAGGTAAGGAGCAACTGAGGCCACGAGAACCGTCTTTGAAATCCTGTCGGCACCATGACGCGAAAGATAGCGGGCAATCTCGCCACCACCCATGGAGAAGCCTACCAGCGATACATCCCGCAGATCGAGGCTTTCGATTACGCTCGCGAGGTCGTCGGCAAATGTATCGTAGTTATATCCATCCGCTGGATGGCCGGACTGGCCGAACCCACGACGGTCGTAGGTAATCACGCGGAAACCTGCTTCGAGCAGCGCTACGGTCTGATACTCAAACATATCGCCGGTCAAAGGCCAGCCATGGATAAGAATGACCGGGCTTCCGGTTCCCATATCCTTTACATGCAATGTCGTGCCGTCTTTTGCGTCTATGAAAGCCATCTGAAACTCCTCTGATGATGCCGCGGGGTAAAGCCCGCTGGGGGAATAGAGTTCCACCGTTTTCTAATGTTAGCAGTGGCTTCTGGATCAGATGTGAACGGCAAGCGCGTTGTCGTAAAGCGAGCAGAACTCGGCGGCCACCTCGGATGCAATCGATGCGATAAGCGGAGACAAGCGGGACGAGGGGTTTTCAAGATATACGGCAAAGTAATCTGTCGCGGGAAAAGGCTGGCGGACGTTTAGCACCTTCAGCGTACCGAGCCGCAATTCGTTTTGGATGACGATGGGCGGCAAGACCGATATCCCGATGCCAGCCGCCACCATGCTGATCGTCGTGGCGAGTGAGTTGGAATAGTGCACCACGCCTTGGCCGAAGGAGTTGGTGGGCAGATACTCGACCATGCGCTTGTAGGCCTGCGTGCCGACTTCGTAGGATATGATCGGATGCATCATCAGATCGGCCCGGCTCATATTGTCGTCATCGGCGGGAAATGCGCTGTTGGCAATCCAGAACATGCCAAGTGTGCAGAGATCGACGATCCGGTATTTTTCGACCTGCGTGCCGTGGAACCCGAGAATGATATCGAGTTCGCGTTTCTCCAGCTTGGACAGGATCGTCAGGGATGCATCCGTCGTCACCGATACACGGACGCGGGGGAAGCGCTGTCGGAGCGTTTCCATGATGCCGGGAAGGATGGCCAGCGCCATTGAGGGAACGAGACCGATGCGAACCGTGCCCTCCAGGGTTTCAGGTGGTGCGACGTCAGAGACCAGACGATTGTAGCGACTGATGATGTCGCGCGCGCCGGAGACGAAAGCACGACCTTCACGCGTCAGATGCACATCGCGTGTGTCGCGTTCGAAAAGTCGGATGCCAAGTTCCTGTTCCATGGCCGAAATACGATTGGAAATGGCGGCTGGTGTAATGTTCATGCGGTCGGCCGTGACGCGAAAACTTCTCAGTTCGGCGAGCCAGACCACGGTTTCCAGAAAACGAATATTCATCGCGTAAAAGCGCCCCACCGTTTTCGACAAAAATGCGCGAAGGCGCGCAAGAATTGTCGCAAGCTGCTGTTTTTTACAGACTATGTTCCCGGTCACCACGTTACACCGCAGGGGCGATATGACAACGTCGGGTCGGTAGAGTTCGTGGAATCGTCGCAACGATGCGGCCCAGACGCAATGTCCGCGCCGCATCATCGAAACTCGTCAGGCGAGCTTTGCCAGGACCTTGGCGCTGGCACCCGTCATGTCACCGAGCTTTTGTACCTTGTCGCGCACGCTGGCTTCGCGCTTCTTTCCGGTTTCCTGGCGTTTCAACGCCTCTTCGGAAACGGCGCGCACCTCATCGCGCGGAATGACGAGGACGCCGCTCTCATCGGCAAGAATCGCGTCTCCAGGCATCACGACGGCACCGCCGCAACTGACGGGAATGTTGAACCCGCCGCCGAGATCGTAAAGCCTTGTCGTGATGGGAGAGAGGCCACGCGACCACATCGGAAAATCGGAATCCTGAATTTCGGTGAGGTCGGTGCAGGGACCGTCCACAATGCCAGCAACCGCACCCGCAGCTTTGGCCGCAACGGTCACGCCGCCGCCCCAGCAGGCATATTTGTCGTCGCCCAAACGGTCTACAACGAGGATGTCACCCGGTCGCAGTTGCCCGGTGGCATGGTGCAGCAACGTGGAATCCGGGCCTGCGATGGCCAATGTCACGGCTGTTCCGACGACACGGCGACCGGGAAGCAGCGGCTGGATCTGACGGTCCATAAAGCCCAGTAGACGCCAGTGGCCTACGGTTGCCGTCTCCACGCCGCTCAGAAGATCGAGGTCTTCCTGTGGAACCTGCGCCGGCATATCTTTGATGACGTACATGGTCGAAACTCCTTACGCGCAGGCCAGACGGCGATGCTGGGTCATGGGGATGAGGTTGCGCACGCGCGAAATTTCCTTCGTATCGATGCGAGCCGTGACGTATCCGACGGGATCGGAGGCACGGGCAATCGTGTGACCCCAGGGGTCGCAGACCAGCGAATGACCATAGCAGGCCCGCTTTTCACCATTCACGGTGACGCTGCCCGTCTGGCCGCAGGCAACGAAATAGGTTTGTGTTTCGATGGCGCGTGCACGGGCCAGCACCTCCCAGTGGTCCTTGCCGGTTTGTAAGGTGAAGGCGGCTGGCAGAACGATGATGTCGCATCCTGCTTTTTCCAGCTGGAGGAAGAGTTCGAAAAAGCGGATATCGTAGCAGATCGCGCAACCCACCTTCATGCCGTCGATCTCATAGGTGACGATGTCTTCGCCCGGCTTGACGGTTGCCGATTCCTTGTAGGCGGTGCCATCAGGCGCGACGATGTCGAACATGTGGATTTTGCGGTAGGCGGCGACTTCGTTGCCTTCGCGGTCGAACACGAAGCTGGTGTTGTAGATACGGTTTTCACCCTCGACCTTTTCCATGATTGTTCCGGCATGGACGAAGACCTTGTTCTCGCGGGCGAAGTCCTGCGCCATAGTATAGGCGGCTCCCCCGGCTGGTTCGGCAAGGGCGAGCTTTTCTTCCGTCGTCGTGCCATAGACTTCGAAATATTCCGGCAGAACGATGAGGTCCGGCTGGTCCGTCTTGAGGGCTTCCGTCATCAGATCGTAGGTGATCTTCAGGTTAGCTTGGCGGTCGCTCTGCGGATTGGTCTGTATAAGGCTGATTTTCATGGATTTCCCTCCGGTTGTGTCGACCGCCATTAGGCGACGATCTTTTCCTGCTTGAGTGCATTGATGGTGGACATGATGCCGGCGCGTAGCGTCATGGTCTGGGTGGCGACAACCAGCATTTCCGCGCCTTCATCGAGCGCAAAATTTCGCTCTGCTGGGGTCCAGGCTGGCATGATCCAGCTCTTGCCAGCGTCACGCGCCGCTCGGGCAATGCGGGAAAGGTCTTTGCGATCCTCTTCATTGAACGCGTAGGCTCCGCGGCCCCGGGCGAGCGCTAGATCGGATGGTCCCGGAAACAAGCCGTCCACGGTATCAAGCGCAATAATCTTTTCGACGTCAGCCAGGCTTTCTGCCGTCTCGACCATGACGTAGCATTTGGTACGCTTGTTCTCGGCCTCGAAGGCATCCGAAGATGGGCGGGCGTAACCAAACACGCGGCCTCCTGCATAGGAGCGGATACCCAGCAGCGGATACTTTGCTGCTTTCGTCACCTCCCGCGCATGATCGACGCCAAGAATATGGGGAAGGATGACGCCATCCGATCCGAAATCCAGTGCCTGCTGAATGGCTTCCGTCGTCGGCGCGATGACTTTGGTCAGGGTCGGGATGCCCAGCGATTTGGAAAAGGCCAGAAACTGGTCGAGCGTGCCGAGATCGAAAGTCCCGTGTTCCAGTTCGATCACCAGCTGCTTGACGCCACAAGTCTTTGCGATTTCCAGAAAGCCGAAATGCGGCTGCGACATCCAGAGCGCGATATTGTCCATGTCAGAAGTCTCCATTGTAAAGTCGTTACTTGCCGACGGTCCTGGAAAGGCCGAGCGTGCGTTCGATGAGAAAGATGATGGCAAGCGTCGCGGCCACGAGCACGACCGATACGGCGGCGGTCATCGGGTCGGTCTGGCTTTCCACATAGTCGAAGATTTCCACTGGCAGGGTGCGCAGGCGCGGACCGGTGATGAACAGCGAGATGACCACCTCGTCAAAGGAAAGAAGGAAAGATAGTGCGGCACTTGCGATGAAGCCCGGCATCATCAGCGGCAGGGTGATGCGACGCACGACGGTGAATGGTGATGCACCCAACATGGTCGCCGCTTCTTCCACGGATGGCGGCAGCGTTGAGAACGCCGTCAACATGATGCGGATAACATAGGGGGTGGTGATGATCAAATGGGCGATGATCAAACCCGTGTAGGTGCCGAGCAGTCGTGCCTGAACGAACACCAGGAGAATGGCGAGACCAAGCACGATGGATGGCAGAAGCAAAGGCGCTGTGAAGAGGTTCAGCAGAAACTCCCTGCCAATGAACCTCCGTCGGCGGATGGCAAAGGCTGCGGGCACACCCGCTGCCAGTCCCAGTACCGTGACGGTGACGGCAATCGTGAGGCTGATCCAGAACGCGTTGATGAAGCCGCTATGGCTGAACATCGCCACATACCAGCGGATGCCCCAGCTTTCCGGGGGAAAAGTCATGTAGCTGTCATTGCTGAAGGACAGTGGCAGAACGATCAGAATGGGAGCCAGCAGAAAGAGATAGATGCTGGCGACGAGAAGCCGGAATGGAATGCTCAATTGGCCGATCATATCGATGTCCTTCCTAGTCGAAGCGCTTGACGACGCGGGAGTAGACGGCAAGGGCGATGCCGAAGATGATGAGGACGATGACGGAGATCGCCGCTGCGGTTGGCCATTCCAGCTGGATGACGGCTTGATCGTAGATTTCAGTGGCCAGCAGGAAGACGCGTCCGCCACCCAGAAGCTTCGGTGTGATGAACGAGCTGATGGAAAGGACGAAGCAGAGCAGGCAGCCGAGCGCGATGCCGGGTGCCGTCAACGGAAGGATGACACGGCGAAAGCGGATCCAGCTATTGGCACCAAGAGAGGCAGCGGCTTCCTCGTAGACATTCTCCAGACGACCGAAGCCTGCGATCAGCGACAGCGCCATATAGGGAATGAGCACCTCGACCATGCCGATGAATACACCCAGCGTATTGTTGGTCAGGCGCAAGGGGCTATCGATGATGCCGGATGACATCAGGATGCCGTTGACGACGCCCTGATCTCCGAGAATGACCATCCAGCCATAAGTGCGGACCACGCTGCTGACGAGCAGCGGTGACACGGTGATGACGAACAGCATGTTGCGCCACTTCGGGGAGACCCGGTGCAGGAAAAGTGCAATCGGATAGGCGCAGCACAGCGTGATGCAGGTCACGCCAGAACCTAGAATCAGGGAGTTGGAAATAAGCTCGATGCTGAAACTGTCGGTGAAGAAATTGACGTAGTTTTCCAGCGTGTAGTTGTTCGTCAGCACGCCACCGCTACGGCTTTCGATGAAGGATATCATCGCCAGTCTGGCAACAGGCAACACGAAGGCGATGAAATTGATGATCGCCATCGGCAGGAGCAGGGCGATGATCAGGAAGGGAAATGTACGTTTGCGTCTTGGCGCTTCAGCAAGTTGGAAGGTGTCGGTTACGGTTGCCATGGCTCAGCTCCCGAAAACTTGCATGTCTTGCGGCTTCCATTCACACAGAAGTTTTTCACCGCTCTGAAAACTGTGACCGGCACTGGCCGTATGAACTTCGGTGGTCAGGATGTTGCCGCCGATGTCGATGTCATATTGGACGACATCGCCGATATAGGTAACGCGCACGACTTTGCCGTGGGTTGAGTTCGTCGCGATACTGACGAGGCTGCGGTCGCGACTTGGCGTCAAGCTTATACGGTGGGGACGGATGGCTGCTTTCGCTTTTCCCTTGGTCAAGCCCTGCGTCTTGCAGGGATACACAGAAGATCCGATACGCACGCGGTCAAGCTCTTCGATCTCACAGTCTAGAACGTTGGTCCGGCCCACGAAATTCGCGACGAACAAGTCGGCTGGGCGCTCATAGATATCTTCGGGCGTTCCGAGTTGGGCCAGCTTGCCGCGGTGCATCACACCGACGAGGTCGCACATCGTCAGTGCCTCGACCTGATCGTGGGTTACGAAAACGGTCGTTATTTGAAGGCGTTGCTGAATTTCTCTGATCTCGATCCGCATGTCGTCGCGCAGCTTGGCATCGAGGTTGGAGAGAGGTTCGTCGAGAAGAAGAAGCCGGGGGCGGATGACGAGTGCACGGGCCAGCGCCACGCGCTGCTGCTGACCGCCGGACATTTCCTTGGGCTTGCGTTCGCCGTAGCCGGGAAGGCGCACCATTTCCAATGCTTCTTCCACGCGATCGCGCGCTTCGGTTTTGGATATGCCGCGCATTTCAAGACCAAAGGCCACGTTCTGCGCCACCGTCATATGGGGGAACAGGGCATAGTTCTGGAAGACCAGGCCGATATCGCGCTTGTGTGGCGGCTTGTGCGAGATGTCATCGCCTTCAATGGAGATTTTGCCTGCGGTAATATCCAGTAGACCTGCGATCATCCGCAGTGTGGTGGATTTTCCACATCCTGAAGGTCCAAGCAGACCAAGGAGCTTACCTTTCGGGACATCCAAGGCGAGATTATCCACCGCCATGTAATCTTCACCGTAGCGTTTGGTGAGGCCCTCGAGCTTGAGAAAAGTCGCCCCGTCGGGATGGGCCGCAGAGTTCTGATGATCCTGATGTCGCTGTATCGTTTGCATTTCGTCACCATGTGCGAATTGAGGTCGGCGTAAGGCGAAGAGCGCAGCCCTGAAATGTCGGCGCATCTATCCATCCACGCGCGAGTACGCGTGTTACGGAATGATCTGCTGACGGTGTCGTGGAATAGAGCCCGCTTTTGGTCGCGGTGCGTCTGCGCTTATCGTCCGGCGGGAATGATCTGACGACGCCATGGCTGCAGAATATCGTCTCGCATGTCGCCGATGGTCATCCAGTCGACCTTGATGAGCTTTTCCTGCTGGGCCGAGTCCATCATCGGAATCCGCTTGGCGGTGGCCTCGTCTACCTCGGCCTTTTTATTGGTGGGCGCGTAAAACATCGCCTTGGCAAAGGCTGCCTGTGCTTCCGGGCCAATCGCATAGTTTATAAAGGTCTGTGTAGCCTCGGCTTCAGACGCCTTTTCAATAGCGCTGATGACATTGACCTGAGAGGCTGTCCCTTCCACGGGTGCAATCGAGTTCAAGCGGCCTTCTGTCTGATCGAAGTAGAACTGCGAGCGCGCATTCCAGCCGATCGACACAGTTGCGGTGCCATTGGCGATCAGCGTGTAGGCATCCGGCTTGGGCTCCCATGTCTGGACACGCGGTGCCAGTTCTACGAGTTTTTCAACACCGGGATCGATTGTCTTCTTGTAATCTTCTTCGCCAGCGAGCCGGTTGGCAATGATTGTCAAAACAATCGCCTGAATGTCGCCGCCACCTTGAGCGGGCACGATAACCTTGCCAGCCTGATTTTTTTCCCACAGCGTTTCCCAACTGGTTGGCGCGACAGGAAAAGCTTTGGAATTGTAGATGAGGGTCAGCGTATCGTAGGTCACCGGAATAGCCGCGCCGCCCAGTTCCTTGCCGACATCGTGCAGGTCAGCGTAGTTCGGAGTTTTAGCCGTATCGAGGGTAGCAACGAGACCCTCCTCTTTGGCGATCTTGGCGACCGAGAGGTCGTATATGACGGCGTTGACCTGCGGGGCATCCCGTTGAGCGCGCATGTTGCCAAGAGAGGTTGCGGCGTTTTGTACGCCGTAATAATTGACCTTGATGTCGGGGTGAGCCTTCATGAAAGGCTGGATGACCGATTTCATATAGTTTTCTTCGAACGGCCCACGGTAACCCATAACCGTGATTTCCGCAGCGCTGGCACAGGTTCCCGCCAGCATTGTCGCTGCGAAAAACGTGGCAGAAAGGACTTTCATGGAGATGCACTTCATATCGTATTCCCCTTTGCCTTTTGGCTTTGCATATCGTTAAGAGGACGATATGCAGCGTATCGGAAGGGGTCCAACGACTAAATTCTATCGCCCGTTTAGAATTTCTTTTTAATGGGGCTGGGTAGTAACGAGCGCTTCAGAGCAAGTCCTGACCAAAAATGTCTTTTAATATCGCGAGTGCGTTTGTGAGACGGTCTTGCCCAACTCCACTGACAGTTCGCCAGATGGTATTGGCCTCTTCAAGCTCACGTTTTACGGCCTGTTGGAAATCAGATCGGAAGGATATGTCCTGCTGATATCTGGTGCCATCGTCGTGCCACGACAAATCGGTGTCGAGCAGCAGATAGAGATTTGCGATATCCGCGGGTCGAGGACGTGTAGGACGTTGACCCGTCAAAGCTTCCTCCCAGACCCGGGTCAAAAGCTCATCGGTATCTTCGATCAAAATCGGCCCGGCGGAAGGCGCTATCGCTTGACGCATGGCGCGATGACCGGCCTCTATTTCCTCGAAGCTCTTGGCCTGCCAGTCACCTATCCGGTAGGCGTCATAGGTACGCCCATACTCAGGGACATATCGAGTTTTGAGATGGTCTGCCAAGCGTTTGGTAAGGGTCGATTTGCCTGTGCTTTCGGCTCCGACGAGAACCACTCGCCGCTGATAGTACGGGCGAACCGGACCCGGCACCATGTCCCAATGTGCATACGGATTCTCTCTGACTGCCGTTCCCGAAACCGGGAATGCCAAACGCTCCGGGTCAATCACAACGGGCTTGGCCGCCATGACCTCTGCGAGTTTTATGACATAGGGTTCCGATCCAAAAACGTAATCCAGTTTCTCAGGGTGGGCTTCTTGGCAGATTTTTTGCCATATCTTCCAGAAATCAGGATGATCCTTTGGCTCTTGCGGAACATCCTGGGTAAAATGGATGACGCGTGCGTGCGGAAAAAGACTTTTCATCCAACCGTATCGCAACTGCCCTTCGATCGGCTCTCGATCCAGCGAGCATACCAGGATCGTCAACTCGTCACAGAGGTGCGAAGCGGTGTTACACATGAAGACATGACCGGCATGTGGAGGCAAAAACTTGCCCAGCAGGAACCCGCGTGTCGTCATCAGATCAGCTGCCCGGATAGTCGCATAGATCTGCGCCAGTTAAGATATCCTGCGATCGCCATGCCAAGGAAAATGACGTACAAAAATGCAGTCGGCGTCAGGTCTTTACTCCAATATATTCCGATCGCAAGAACATCGACCATGATCCAAACGAGCCAATTCTGCAGGTAGCGTCTGGCCAAAAGGAATTGAGCGAAAACACTCAACACAGTGGTCGTTGCATCCCAATAGGGGAGGGCCGCGTCTGTAAACTCCGCCATGACATAACCCAGCGCGACGGAACAGGTCGCCGCGCTAAGTGCCAACGGCATAGCAAAAGAATATGGAAGATCGACTGCATTGACCAATCCGTCATCACCTCGCCCCCGTAGCCAGGTCACAATTCCATAGAACTGTATGAAAAGAAAGAATATTTGCAAAAGCGCGTCGCTGTAAAGCTTCGCCTCGTAAAAGATCCACGCGTAAAGGATGACCATTGCGATTCCGAATGGATAATTCCAAATGCTCCGCCTGATGATCAGCGACACATTGGCCAGGCCGAGCAAAGTCGCGCAGATTTCAATCGTTCGACTACCGAACATGCCGCTCAGAAATTCCGAAATTTGTTCCAAAATAACGTACCTTCTTCAAATGCTTCAAAAGCGAAAATAAAAAGCTGTGAGCTTTTATCCTTCACGCTTACGACCAAATGTCTTTTTTAAAACGGCAAAACTCGATGGACGGCCAGCGTGGGTGATGACCTCGATGATAGCGCGAGGATGCTCAACGGAAACGGCCTCGCGGATCAAGGTCTGTGCTAGATCCGCGCGGGATGTAAAACGACCGAATATCCGCTCCACACCGACTTCGTAATCGCCTGTCGGCTCATCCGTGTCGAACAGAGCTGCGGGGCGAATGATTGTCCATTGCAATGGGCTCTTCTGGACGATGCCTTCCATCCTGGCCATGTCGTCGTAGAGCGTCTTGCCCAGCACGTTGCGGAAAAAAGGCACCAGAATCTTGCGCCAGAACAGGGTCTCTCGGGCGACCTCCTGCGTAGCCACAGCTGTCGATGAAACGCAGACCAGGCGGCTGATGCCCTCCAACGCCATCGCGTCTATGATGTTGGTAATGCCTTGAGAGTAGACCGAAATATCCTGCCTGCTGTAAGGCACACCGAACGTCGAGAGGACGGCGTCGTTGCCGATTACGGCCCGTCTGACGGCGTCCTTATCAGTCACGTCAGCGGCAAGGATCGTCAACAGCGGGGAGCTCAGAGGATATTGATCAGGTCTTCTGGTCACCGCAATCACGTGATGCCCCAAAGCAAGAGCCTGACGGGCGACCTGGCGGCCCGTCGGACCATTTGCGCCGAATATGACGAGTTTCATGTGGAATCCTATCCGCAGCATATCAAAGGCTTGATATCACAAAGTCTGCGGAGATTTCCTCCAAGGATTTATGGCTCAGTTTTTCTAGGTAAAATTGTCGATGTTAATATCTTGAGTGTGATTCCTGCTTCAAGCACGGGTGAGCATACAGGCATCATTCGCCAACACGGTGATAGGCACGCTTGTAATAGATCAGCCCCGCATCGGCACCACTTTCATGGATTGCCTTGACGGAACAAAACAGCACGCAATGTGTGCCGACATTCTGCGTGCTGATTATAGCGCAGTCGAAGGACACCATGGCGTTATCCAGAACCGGGGCACCCGTCGCTCCATAATGCCAGTTGGCGGCTGCAAAGCGTTCTTCAACAGGCGTCTTGCCACCAAACAGCGAGGACAGTTTTTCGTGTTCTGCGGTCAGCACATTGACGCAAATCACCTTGTTTTCCATTACCGCGTTGAAAACCGACGCCGTGCGGTTCAGGCAAACGAGAATGGTTGCCGGGCTGTCCGTCACGCTGCAAACTGCGGTCGCAGCAAAGCCCGCCTTTCCGGCAGGCCCATCCGTGGTGATGATGTTGACGGCAGCGCCCATCTTGGCCATGGCATCGCGAAACGCCTGCTGGCTCACATCCGCAATCACCTCGACGGGTGTTGAGAGATTTGGCATCGTGTTCATGGGGATGATCCTTTCGTTGCAATCCGGGATTTCATGCCGCTGATCTGGCGATGGATATGTCGTTGAATGCGGGAAGGGCAAGCGCTTGTTCCAGTCGCAAGGCAACACTTGCCGCAAGGTCTTCACGCCATGGTCGGGCGACGATCTGTAGCGCGACAGGTAAGCCCCCGGCAGACGCTGAAACCGGCACGGTCACCACCGGCAGGCCGAGATAACTGAACGGGCGTGTGAACGATGTCATCGCGCTGACCACTGCGTTCATTGTTGGGCTGGTGCCGACATCCACCTCGGATGACAGTGGTGAAAGGAAGGGCATGGTGGGCGTAATCAGCACATCTGCCTCGGCAAAGGCTGTCGCGAGAAATTCCCTCAACATCACCGAGCGTATTTGCAACGCGCGCAGATAGATCGGGCCCGGTATCGCCAGGGATTGCGATAGTCTCATACGGATTTGCGGACCGTAATCTTCCGGTTGCTCACGCATCCAGTCGAAATGCACCGCACCCGCTTCCGCCATCGCAACAGCGTTGGCGAGTTCGGCCATCGCAGACAGGTCCGGGATGGACGCCTTTGCAATGCTGGCGACATCTGGCTTGAGTGCCGTGATGGCTGTTTCGATGCCGTGCGCGACATCGATTTCCAGCCCTTCGGCAAACAGACCGCCTGCGATGCCAATACGCACCGGCGACAGATCGGTGAGAAGACTGCCGGGCTCTTCAACATCCATACAGGTCTTGTCGCGACCGTCAGGCCCGGAAATCAGCTGCAACATCAGGTAGGCGTCTTCGACCGAACGTGCCAACGGCCCGACGCAATCTTGCGAAAACGATAGCGGCATGACGCCATGGCGGCTGACGCGGCCCTGGGTTGGCTTGATGCCGACCACGCCGCAGCAGGCTGCGGGCAAGCGGATCGACCCGCCGGTGTCGGAGCCGAGTGCTGCCAACACCACGCCGCCACCCACGGCGGAGCCTGAGCCGGATGACGAGCCGCCCGTGATACGCACCGCCTCTATCGGGTTCAGCGCCCGCCCATGGTGAAAATTGTGCCCGGTCGGACCCATGGCAAATTCGCTCATGTTCAACCGCCCCATCGAAAGCGAACCTGCGGATTGCAGGCGTTCCATCACGGTTGAGGTGGAGGCGGCGATGTGTCCGGCACGAATTTTCGAACCGCAACCCGTTATGAAACCGGCGCGATCATACATGTCTTTGTGGGCAAGCGGCACGCCGTGCAGCGGGCCCACGGTTTGGCCGGATGCCAGCATGGCGTCGGCGGCTTTTGCCGCTTCGAGCGCGGGGCCTTCCTCGATTTCGATGAAAGCATTCAGGCGCTCATGACTGGATTTTGCCCGTGTGAGCGCGGCTTGCATCATCTCCACCGAACTGATCTTGCCGGTGCGGATCGCGTCCGACGCCTGTTTCAGCGAGGTTGGATTGTCGAGGCTCATCGATTTGCCTCCGCAAGCAGTAGGGCGTCGAAATGTGCTGGTTCGATGTTGAACATTGCTCCCGCTTGCCCGAGCGGTGAGGGAGCGATTGCGATGCTGTCGCGCGCCACCTCTCCTGCCATGGCAGTGAGTTCGGCCTCGACCACCGGGCGGCCCCAATAGCGTTCGGCAAGTGCAGCCATGATCTCCCTGTCCTCCATCAGCTGAAATCCTGCGGTTGGCGGTTGCGCACAAGCTGGCTCAGCGACACGGCGATGACCAGCGCTCCGCCGTAGAACAGGTTTTGCACATAGGCATCTGCCCCTAGCATGGTAAGGCCGGTGATGCCGGTGACGAGGAAATAGACCGCGATGACTGCGCCGAAGGCGTTGAACCGGCCCGGCGAGATCGTCGTCGCACCCAGAAAGGCTGCGGCGAAGGCGGGAAGCAGGAGATTGAGGCCTGACAGCGGATCGGCTGAGCCCGTCATGCCGGCATAAAGCATGCCCGCGAAGGCCGAGATCAGGCCGGAGAGTATGAAGGACGTGGCGCGGACGCGGTCCACATTGATACCGTTCAGCCGCGAGACCTCACGACCACGTCCGACGAAAAGCAGTTTGCGGCCCGCAATGGTGAATTCAAGCGCATACCAGAGGAAGGCTGCGAGGATCATGGCATAGAAAAAGGCGAGCGGGATGCCGAACAGGCGGTTGATGATCACCCACTCCACAAGCCCCATGGATACGCCGGAGATCGTTTGTGAATTACTGACCCACAGGATCAGCCCGTTGACGAATGTGCCGACGCCCAGCGTTACGATCAACGAATGGATGCGGAAGTAGAGAACGAAGAAAGCATTGACCGCACCGATGACGATGCCGCTCAGGAGTGCAATCAGGATCACCGGTACGATAGGCCAGCCTAATTTCACATTCAGAACGGCGATCAGCATGCAGCTCATCGTCAGTGTCGACGCGCCCGATAGATCGAAATCGCCTGATGTGAGCGGAATGATGATGGCCAGAGTCAACACCACCAGAATGGCCTGAGAACCGAAAAGGGTAGAGAAGCTCCGCCAGCTCAGAAACGAATCCGGCATCAGCGCGCCGAAAATCAGGATCAAAAGCAGCCAGGCACCCACCAAGGCAAAACGTTCGCCTTCGGTCTTCAGCGTGAACCGGCTCTTGGGCGCTGTGATCGCCTTTGTCATGGGCATGTCGAGCGTCGTCATTCTGCGGCCTCCGCTTCATGGCTGTGGAAACAGGCTTCGGTGATCACCTTGCGGCTGATTTCGGAGCCTTTGAGTTCGATCACAGGGCGGCCGCGCGAAAAGACGATGATGCGGTCGCAGATCTGTTCGAGTTGTTCGTTGTCGGTGGAGGCACAGAGAATGGCCGTGCCTTCCGTTGCCGCACGGTCCAGCGCTTTGAAGATTTGCTGACGCGCGCCAAAATCGACGCCTTGGGTCGGCTCGTCCAGCATTAGCAGCTTCGGCTTGATCTGCAGCCATTTGGCCAGCAGAACTTTCTGCTGGTTGCCGCCGGACAAAGACCCGAGTGGCAGATGCGGATTTTGTGGCCTGACGTCATAGATTTGCGCCAGACGCGCCGCCTCGCGGGTCATGGCTGGCCGGTCAAGCCCATAGGGTTTTAACAGGCTGTCCAGAACGGGAAGGGTGATGTTGTCGGTAACGGACAGCGAGCCAATACCAGCAGTGCCTAAGCGGTCGCCGGGCAGGAAGGCAATGCCCATCTGCTGTGCGGTCAGCGGGGTCATGGAACTGATTTTCGCGCTCTTGCCGCCAACGGTCATGTTACCGGTACCGCGCCTTGCGCCATAGAGCAGATAGGGCAGGGCTGCAAAGCCAGAGCCGATGAGGCCGGTGACGCCCAGCGTTTCGCCCTCCCGAATGTCGAAATCGAATGGCAAGGTTGACCCATCCGTCAATCCACGCACGGTGACTGCCGCTGGCACGCCGCTGTTTGCCATGCGTGTTTTTTCGAACGCATCGATGCGCGAACCGACAATCGTGTCGAGAATGGATTGCCGTTCCGAACTGCGGGTGTCGAGAATGCCGACAAGCTCGCCATCGCGCAGCACTGCCACCCGGTCGGTAATGTCACGCACCTCGTCAATGTCGTGGGTGACGATGACAACAGAAGCGCCTGTTTTGACGATGGAGCGAATGAGGGCAAAGAGCCGCTGCACGTCCTCTGCCGGAAGAAAGGGCGTGGGCTCATCCAGAACCAGTATGCCCTCACCGCCATAGCCCGCATCCGATGCCCGAAGGTCTTCGAAGGCGCGGATGATGGCGACGAACGCCCGCTCCACCGGTGGCAAGTTCGCCACCGTCTGGAAGGGGTCTATCGACAGATCGAATTCCGCAAATAGCTTAGCGATGGACGCGGCTTCTTTTTTCCAGTTGACGAACCAGGGCGATTTCTGACCCAGTGCCGTGACCCGCATGTTTTCCAGTACCGTCAGCGATGGCACGAGGCCGAGGTGCTGGTGGACGAATGCCACGCCGCGCTTCTTGATCTCCATCGGATCGAGCGGCAGCGGCATTTTCTGGCCCCAGAGGATGACCTCGCTGCCGGGTTCCGGCTGATGGAAGCCAGCCAGAACCTTGATCATGGTGGATTTGCCGGAACCGTTCTGGCCGAGAAGCCCGAACACCTCGCCGCGCCGGATCGACAGCGACACGCCTTTCAGAGCGTCATAACTGCCGAACCGCATGCGGATATTTTTCATGTTAAGCACGGCGTTATCGGTCATGATGCGGCTCCTGCTTCGGTGTTGGCTTACTTGATCATCCAGAGTTTGCGGAAGCCATCGAGATGGGCATCGCCATAGCCATCATTGAAGTTGGCAGGCATACCGGCAGTGGCGATATTGCTTTCGTCGAAAATCAACAGCGGCACGTTCAGCTTGGCCACTTCCGGCTTTCCGCACAGCATGCGCATGATGTTGTCGATGGCGGCATAACCGGCCCAGCCGAGGCTTTCGCCGATATCCATTTGCACCTGTCCTGCGCGCACCATATCCAGAACGAAAGGTGTACCGTTGAAGCTGGCAAGCTTGACGCTGCCTTCCGCACCGGTGATGCGCATGGCCGGAATGACGAATTGCGACATGGAGTCATAGATCGGCAGGATGTAGTTGATCGACGGATCGGCCAACAGAGCCGACTGCGTGCCGGACTGGATCTTCGTCGCCCATTCGGAAACGGGAACATCGAGGTGTTTCACTTTGCAATCCGGGCAAAGCGCCGCCAGTTCGTTCTTGATCGATTCGACAAAGGGAATGGATGGCAGGACATCAGACGAGCCGATGACAAGAACGTTCGGCTTACCCTCGGTCTGCACATAGGCCCATGCGACCAGAAGCTTTCCGGCACTGGTGAAATCCACCTTGCCGGAATAATCCACGCTCGGGATCGCCTTTTGAGTCACGTCGTAAAAATGGGTCGTTGAGATTTTCAGCCCTGCGGCACGCGCTTCGCCCAGTTGCGGCCCAAGAACTTCGGGGTTCAGACCACCGGCGAGGTCGAGAGCGTCATATTTCTGGGTGATCGCTTGCGAGATGCCCTGAACCCATTGGTCGATTTTCAGCTGGTTGTCCCAGGTCGTGTAAGTGAAGCCGACTTCTTTGGCCGCGTCCGACATCGCCTTTTGAAGTTCGACATTGAAGGGGATCGTCATGGAAATGGGGATCGACAGCACCTTCTTGTCCGCCATGCAGGCCTTGGCGTCGAAGGCCTCGCCCGGAGGCGTAAAGACCGGCATGGCCCGGTGCTGCTCAATGATCGCCTTGGCGTCGGCCATCGGGTCTGCTGCGGCGGGTGTGGAAAGGACCGCAACGGTTGAGGCGGCCAACAACGAACTGGCAAAAAGCAGGCGCATGATCAACATTCCCCTCTGTGATCCCGGTTTGACCGGGTGTCTTTTAAGGCTGCCCGTGAGAGCTGCTATGAGGACAATGTACGTACATATTCAAGTCAGCGTCAATCGGATTTTGCCCATTTTTTTGCACTGCACATTTATGCGGCGATTGCCAAAAAGCCCACCAGCGCAACGCTTCAAATATGATCAATCGTCGCGCTTTGTTGGCTTTGCAGTGCAGCCGCGAACGCTTTCGAGCCCGCGCCTGCGTGCTTTCACTGCATCTTATGTCAGTACATATGAGGCTCTGTTCAGCGGCCTGTGCGGTGGGCTCGCCATGCGATGATCATGCCTGCAAAGCCGAACAGAGAAAAGATCAGGAAGCTTGCACCGTAATGTCCGGTCAGCGCGTAAACGCTGGCAAAAGAAGACGGTCCGACAATGACGCCGATAAAGGTATAGACCAACACGCCGCCGGTAATCGCGCCAACCCTGCCTTCGGGGGCGTTGTGGGCCACTTCGGCAAGAAGCACGCCATTCCAGCCGATGGTGACCGCTCCCATGGCAATGAAAAGCGCCACTTGTGCTATGACGGGGAGGTCCGGCAACCAATAGAGCAGGACATATCCCAGCCCGCCCAGCAGGCCGAGGAGCGACAAGGTCACGTAACCGCCGCCTATGCGGTCTGCAACCACGCCCCAGAAGATGCGGCCGAACGCGCCCGCAAACTGCATGGCCGCAGCGACCGAGCCTGCTGCCAGAAGGGGCCAGCCGGCATCGTGCACAAGCGTGACCACGGCAAAGGCCGAGACGGACAGTTGCATGGCCGAATAGGCAAAGCCCAGGCAACTGAGCGCCCGCAGGCGCGGGTTGCGCCAGATCGTCGATTGTTCATCGATCAGGCCGCGCCACATGGATGGTGCTTTTTTCTCGACCTTGGGTTCTGCCGCGTGGGTCATCGCCAGCAGCCCCATTGTCAAAAGTGGAGCGGCGGCTCCGATCAGCAGGGCTACGTGCCAATCGACGTAGCGCGACAGAAACGGAAAGGCGAAGCTTGCCAATATGCCGCCCAGCGGAACGCCGGACTGTTTCAGTGAAAAGACGATGTTGCGCCGGTTTTGCGGTGTAACTCGGCTCAGCATTTCCGACGAGGCCGGATTGTTCAGTCCGTAGCCGATGCCGATCAGAAGCGAAGCCAGAATGATCAGCGCGATATTGGCAGTGGCGATGCCGGCAAAGCCGATGACGAAACAGATCAAGGCGATCTGTTCGATGCGGATAGGGCCAAAGCGCTGCACCAGCGTTCCCGCAACAGCCGAGGAAAACATGCCAGACGCATAAATCAGGCTGATCTGATAGCCGATCCAGTAGGCGCCGATGTCCATATCTGCCGCGACGGTGGGGGCAATTGCCGTCAGCGCCAGCACGCTTGCCGTTGCCACGATCTGGATAAGGGTTGCTGCTATCAGCGTCTGAATGAGGGAGGAGGCGCGGCGCGTTTGCGGGGCCTCTTCGGCGACTAAGTCCGACATGCGTCTCGGTATCCTGGGAAGTTTATGCGTGGTATATGTACGTACTAATTGATTTATGAGCATATCGCAAGCGGGGCCAATACGCTTTGCCTTCCGACCGGATTTTGTTTGCCTTTCGCTTGGAAAGAGGATTGAAACTTTCGTTATAAGAATGCGGCAACGCGCACCAGCATAAGTGGGGATGGGCTTGGACCAAAAAGGCATTGACTGGAAGCCGGAGCTTGAAACGGCACCCCTCTATCTTCAGGTCGCGCATCATCTGGAAAGCCGGATCAACAAAGGCGACTACCCGGTTGGTTCGCTGTTGCCCACAGAAAACGAGATCGCCATTGCTCTGGGTGTCAGTCGGCAGACTGTGCGTCAGGCCATCGGTACGTTACGTAACAAAGGTCGGCTATCGGCCCGAAAAGGTGTGGGTACCCGCGTGGAGGCAGGGTTCGACCCCGAGCGAAAGCGTTTCATCGCCCATTCCCGATCTGAACTGTTCGAAATTGCTGCTGAAACGGAATTCGTGATTGACACGAAGGAAGAGATTTCAGCGCAGGGCAAACTTGCTGTCGAGCTCGGTTGCCGTCCGGGCCGCAAGTTTTTCCACATGGCGGGTATCCGCTACTCCGGCGATCGCAGCCGGGCCTTTTCCTGGAACGAGGTCTACGTCGATTCCAAGCTGACCGCGGCGGTGAAAGATATCACCGTCGCCCGCAGCGCTATTTTTCACTATATCGAGCAGTTCACGGGCGAAAAAATTCAGGAAATTCAGCAGGATATCAAGCCACTTATGCTGGATGAAACGGTCGCGGACAAGCTTGGCGTGAAGGCGGGAGATCTCGCTCTCGTGGTGACGCGCCGCTATTACGGTTCCGGTCGGCGCCTGCTGGAATATGCGTTCCAGGTTCTTCCTGCCGAGCGATTCACCTTCACCACGACGCTCCGCGCCGAAGGCTGATAAGCTGCCGTTTCGCGCAATGCCGCGCAAATTTCTGATGATTTGATTGGCGACATGCCTCCTCGTTTGCCGTTTGGTGCATTCGGCGGCATTGCACATCTGCGTCCAAAATCACCAAATGGGCAATAAATAGGCAAGCCTAAACTTACGTCATTTTTGGCTTTACAGCTCCAGATATTTTTGCATTAGTTCGTACATACTGCCCACGTATCCACCACATAAAAAGGGGAACCACATGGATATCGGTGTTTTCATTCCCATCGGAAACAATGGCTGGCTGATCTCGACGACGTCGCCGCAATACATGCCCAGCTTCGACCTCAACAAGCAGATCGTTCAGAAAGCCGAGAAATACGGCCTGGAATTCGCGCTTTCGATGATCAAGCTGCGCGGCTTTGGTGGCAAGGCGGAGTTCTGGGACTACAATCTGGAAAGCTTCACGTTGATGGCGAGCCTGGCTGCGGTCACCGACCGTATCAAGCTCTTTGCCTCGACAGCCGTTCTGACGCTGCCGCCTGCAATCGTTGCGCGCATGGCGACCACAATCGACAGCGTCGCACCGGGCCGTTTTGGCGTGAACATCGTGTCCGGCTGGCAGATGGCGGAATATGACCAGATGGGCATGTGGCCGGGGGATGATTATTTCGGTTACCGCTATGATTATTCAACCGAATACGTCCACATCATGAAAGAGCTTTGGGCGAACGGCGAATGCAGCTTCGAAGGCAAACACTTCACCATGAAGGATTGCATGATGAAGCCGACGCCGCAGAACAAGATCGAGATCGTTGCCGCTGGCCAAAGTCCACGCGGCATGGAATTCGCTGCCGAATACGCCGATTACAACTTCGTTATGGGCGCTGGCATCAACACGCCGACAGCCTATGCGCCAAACAATGCCAAGCTACTGGAAGCGGCGGCCAAGACCGGACGTGATGTCGGTGCCTATGTGCTGTTCATGGTCATTGCTGATGAGACCGACGAACTGGCCAAAGCCAAATGGGAAAGCTACCGCGCCGGTGCCGATGTGGATGCTCTGGCTTGGATGGCCGATCAGGGTAGCAAGGACGCAACTGCCGACAGCAACTCCACCGCCAAGCACATCAACCTGCCGGAAGGTGCGGTCAATTTCAATATGGGGACTTTGGTCGGATCATACGCCAATGTCGCCCGCATGCTGGACGAGGCGGGCAATGTTCCCGGCACGAAGGGCATCATGTTAACATTCGATGACTTCCTTGTTGGCCTCGATATCTTCGGCGAACGCATACAGCCCTTGATGGCCTCGCGCACGATCACCCAGATCGCAGCCGAATAGGATGAACCAGATGCCGCCTGCCATTGCTGTCAGCGGCCCGCTTGTCGGTGCCGATGACATGCTTGACCCGCTGACCCTTGTCGATCCGGGGTCGGCAGATCACGTGTACCGTGTTGCGGCGGTTTCTGGACCATTGAACAGCGCGCCCGTCGAACCGGCGTCGGCGGATGTTGTGTGGCAGCAGGCGGGTGTCGATGCGCTTCTCTCGGCTTATGCCGGTGGGCGCGTGTCCCCAGCAGATGTCTTGAGCGATCTGACCATGAACATTGGCTCGCGTAGGGCAGGTGCAGAGGCTGTTCTCCGCTTGGTGCCAGGTGCGGAAAGCGCGGCCCGCGAAAGCGCCGAGCGCTGGAGCAATGGCACCGCTCGACCTCTGGAAGGGATACCTTTTGGCGTAAAAGACATCATTGATGTCGCGGGTGCGGTGGTTACCTCGGGCTCTCATTTTACCGGAGAACGAGTCGCGCCAGCGGATGCCCATGCCGTGGCCAGCCTGCGTGCTGCCGGTGCCATTCCCTTTGCCATGACGGCAACCACGGAGTTTGCCACCGGTTCTCCGCACAATCCGCGTTTCGGAACCGTGACTAATCCCTGGGATCAAACACGCTGGACCGGCGGTTCCTCAACCGGTTCAGGCGCTGGCCTTGCCGCACGACTAATGCCACTGGCGCTTGGCACGGATACCGGTGGTTCCATCCGCGTTCCCTCTTGCTGGTGCGGCACCACGGGGCTGAAACCCAGCCGGGAACGGGTTTCGCGGTCAGGGGTTGCGCCGCTGTCCTGGACGCTCGATCATATCGGCCCTATGGCCCGCTCGGCCCTTGATATTGCTCGCGTCCTGCCTTTCATGACGGCACAGTCCGAGCCGGAACTCGCCGCGCAATGCGCCGCCATGCTCCATGACCCAGAGGTGAAAGGTTTGCGTATCGGTGTGCCGATAAACTGGTTCACAGAATTGGTCGATGACGCGGTGCTGACCAATTGGGAAAATGCGCTGAAGACGCTGGAAGCGCTCGGCTGCACGCTCGTTCCATTGCCTGCCATCGATATTGCACCCTGGCATGATGCGGGATGGACGATCCTGCAAAGTGAACTGGCAACCCTGCATTCCGCCCGGCTGGATCGCGCCGAGCTTTTTGATGCCAGCCTGCTGCACCGGCTGAAAAACGGCCTCGCTTTTTCAGCAGTCGATTATGCGCGTGCGCTCCAGATTCGCGCTGAAGCACAGACCAGTTTTCTTGCGGCGATGGAGGATGTCGATCTGGTCGTTACGCCCGGTGTCGGCGGCGAGGCCGGTCGGCTCGACAGCCTGACCGTAGACGTAAATGGCGAGGCGCATTCCTTCCAATCGCTGATCTCCCGCAACACCATGATCTTCGATGTTACAGGATTGCCCGCCCTTATGATCCCATCGGGCCTTGGAAACTCCGGTTTGCCGACAGGCATTCAGATCGTCGCACGGCCACAAGCGGATGCTCTGTGCCTGCGGCTGGGTGCCGCTTTGCAGGGAAAAACCGACTTCCATCGTCTCATGCCGCAAAGTTTGGTGTAACTGCGAGTGTGACGAACAGCGCGCTGCCAATGCCACCGGTACCGCCAAGAACCGCGATGCGACCCGGCTTCGAAAATACAGTCGTGGTGTTAACCTCTGAATGTTTCGAAGAACTGGATGATCTCGTCCTCTGAAACGACATCGGCATATTTGGCGTTCATGTCGAACAAATTGGCTTCATGGGGTCCCTGATGACGATCGCCGCAGGCATCTGACACGACCGTAGTCATGAAGCCGTGCGACATGGAATCGACGCAGGACGCTCGCACGCAACCGCTTGTGGTCAGACCCGTCAGCACGACATTGTCGATGCCCATGGCCGTCAAGGTCGAGGCGAGGCTGGTGCCGAAAAAGGCGCTGGGATATTGTTTGGAGACGATGATCTCGTCTTCCAGCGGAACCAGCCCCTCTGCGAATTCGGCTGTGCGTCTGCCCTTGATGAAAGCGCCCAGCGGCTTCGCCTTTTCCATGAAGCGCCCGCCGTTGATGCCGCTCTTCTGGTAGGTCACTTCGGTCAGCACCACAGGAATACCAACCTCATGGGCCAGTTTGCGGATGCGCAGTGCAGAGGCCAGCGCATCGTCGACGCCAGCATAAAGGGGGCATTCTGGATCGAAATAGGCATGGGCGAAATCGACCAGAACCAGCGCCGGTCGTTTCCCGAAGCCTGCCTTCTTGCCATATGCGAGTTTGTAGTTTTCATCGAGATTCTGGGACATTGTTTTTCCTGCGCTTAGATTGCTGGCCCGTATCACGGGACGAAACACCGCCGACAAGCGCACAAACTATTCGTGAGGCCAATGGCTCGCTAGACCGGATTTGTGCACTCCGCGTAAACGACGTGAAATCGCAATCCTTCCACGGAGCATTTAATCTTAAAATCTGGCCGCTGAAAATGGACTCAAATCTACTAACGATGGCCGGTTCCCAACGAGGTCGGCAACCAGGCGGCCAGTGACTGGTCCTGTCGCCAGACCGACATGGCCGTGGCCAAAGGCGTAGATGATGTCCGTCGTCAAATTGGAATGGCCAATGATGGGCAATCCATCCGGCGTCGATGGGCGATGTCCCATCCAGCGATCAACACGGCTTTCATCGAAGGGAGACGATAGCGCGGTATAGGTGCGCTTGGCGTGACGCAGCAAAATATCGGCACGTGTCCAATCTGGATCTACGGTTGTGTTCGCAAGTTCGACTTGCCCTGCGATCCGCAAACCGGCACGTGTCGGGTTGTTTCCCATCTTGCCGTCTCCGGGCATGACAGGCATTGCGCCCTTGGCGATATCGTTGGGTATGACGATGTGATAGCCTCGCTCGCTTTCAAGCGGCACCTTATCGCCCGCCACCGTCGCCAGTATTTTGGAGTGAATGCCGGCGGCAATAACTGCCCGGTCGCACGCAATCGCGCCGGTCTCTGTTCGAATGGCAGTCAGCTTTCCCCCGGTCATCTCAAAACCTGTAGCTTTTGCCGTTACCATGTTGGCACCGAGGCTGATTGCATACTCAACAATGGCGGCGACATAACCACCAGGATCGACACAATGGCCGCCTTTTTCGACGATGACGCCGAATGAGTATCGCGCGTCAAGGTCCGGCTCTAGTTGATGCAGTTCGGCAGCAGAAAGCTCACGAAACGCCACCCCGTTCTGCCGTCGCAACGACCATGCCAGTGCTTCTAATTCGAAGGCGACGCGATCTGGATAGGCGTAGATTAGCCCTTTGCGCACAATGAAGTCCGAACGGCCGATCTCCGCCGCCAGCTTTTCGTGTCGTTCCGGCGCATCGTGAAGCAAACCGGAAAGAATGCCCGCAGTACGCTCCACCTTGGCAACGGTCGCACCCGCTTTTACGAAGCGAAGGAGCCAAGGCGCTAGCCGAAGAATATGACGCCAGCGAATGGCCAGCGGGCCGGACGGATCAGTCACCATTCCAGGTACCTTCTTCCAAAGTCCTGGCATGGACATCGGAACTATGGACGCTGGGCTTAACCAACCACTATTGCCATAGCTCGCTGCCTGTCGCCCGCCCGGAGGGCCTGGCTCTACAATCGTGACCCGATGTCCATCCCGCAGCAACTCGATCGCCGATGCTGCGCCAACGATGCCAGCGCCGATGACCACGACATGTTTCGTCATTCCTCAAAGGCCTCCTGACGGATCGAGCCGAATTTCGGCAATATCATAAGGACCAGAACCACGGCAGCCGCCACGAGAAGGATCGCTGATATCGGCCTGTCTACAAAAACTGACACGCTGCCCTTTGACAGGAACATGGCGCGGCGGAAATTCTCCTCCAGCAGTGGGCCGAGGATGAGGCCCATGACCAGCGGTGCGGCATCGCAATCGAGCTTGGCGAATACGTAGCCAAGCACACCGAATATCGCCAGCAGCCAGAGGTCAAAGACGGAGTTCCCAAGCGAAAAGACACCGATGGCGCAGAACACGATGATGGCTGGATAGAGATACTGGAACGGCACTGTCAGCAACTTCGTCCAAATGCCGATCAGTGGTAGATTCAACACCAATAGCATCAGATTGCCGACCCACATGGAAACGATGACGCCCCAGAAAATCTGTGGATGATCACTGATCAACGTTGGCCCAGGCGCAATGCCCTGCATGATCAAGGCGCCGAACATCAAGGCCATGACGGCGTTGGCCGGAAGCCCCAATGTCAGCAAGGGCACGAAGGATGTTTGCGCGCCAGCATTGTTGGCGCTCTCAGGTGCCGCCACGCCTTCAATGGCACCCTCTCCAAAGCCTTCTGGTGGTTTGGCAACGCGTTTTTCGATGGCGTAGGCCGCAAAGGCTGCAAGCAGCGCGCCGCTGCCTGGTAAAAGCCCGAGTACGGAGCCTATACCGGTGCCGCGCAGGATCGATGGTGTCATGCGACGAAAATCCTCACGGCTTGGCAACATAGAAAAGAAGGGTGCCTTGATTGCGGTGCGGCTGCCCGTGTTTTCCAGGTCGCGGACCAGTTCTCCGATGCCGAACAACCCCATGGCGACAATTACGAAATTGACTCCGCTCGAAAGCTCGTCATATCCAAGCATGAAGCGGGGTGCAGCGGTTTGGACGTCCTGTCCAATCAATCCTATCAAAATCCCGATGAAAACCATGCCAAGTGCCTTCGGCAAGGAACCGCGCGCAAGAACGATCGAGGCGATGAGGCCAAGGATCATCAAAGAGAAATATTCTGCTGGTCCAAACAGCAGCCCAAATTCGGCTAGAGATGGTGCAAACAGCGCAAGCAGTAAGGTTGCCACTGTGCCCGCGAAGAACGAGCCAAGGGCTGCCGTCGCAAGTGCCACCCCCGCACGGCCTTTGCGCGCCATCTTGTACCCGTCAATGGCCGTGACCACCGACGAAGCTTCCCCCGGCAGGTTGAGAAGGATAGCGGTGGTGGAGCCGCCATATTGCGCACCATAGTAAATCCCGGCGAGCATGATCAGCGAGGTGACCGGCTCAAGCCCGATTGTGAAGGGTAGCAGGATGGACATCGTCGCAGCGGGTCCAAGGCCAGGGAGAACACCCACTAGTGTGCCAAGCAGCGTGCCGATGAGACACCAGAACAGATTGTTTGGCATCGTTGCCTGATCAAGGCCAAGAAGCAGGGCGTGAACCGTTTCCATAGCTTTCTCCTCAGACGCCGAACCAGGGGCCGATGATAGCAACCGGCATGCCGAGGCCGGTGACGAAAGCCAGTCCGCACACGGTTCCGAGCAGCAGGCCGTAAATTGCCATCGGTAACGGGCGGAATGGACGCGATGCCAAAGCCGCGGTCAGACTGCAAAGCGCCACGGAAACCAGCAGCCCGGCACCGCGCACAGTGATGCCAAAGACGATAATGGACAGCACGATGACGCCGAGTTTCGATAGGTTGAAATGGACGGCTTCCTGTGAGGCCGTTGCTTTGAAGGATTGGATGAGAACGATGATGCCCATAACGATCAGGCCAGAAGCCACCATCGTTGGGAAGCTCGCAGGGCCGATGCGACGCAGTGTGCCGAAGGGCAATTGAATACTTGGGATCAAGAAGCCCGCCCCAATCACCATGAATAGGCCCCCGGCGAGCATGTCGGCATTGAGACGTCGAGACATCATTCTACCTCGTTCATTTTGACTTGGCTTGATTGGCGCGGGTCGGTAGCAAAACGCATGGGATTGTAGATTGTGACAACAGGTACTGTTCCCCGGTACCGTCTCACTTCCACCAGACACGCATTTGGGCTTGGACCCTGTGCCAGACGGGAAGTGCCGTGATCTGGCGTGAGTACATTCGGGTTGCCGTTGAGCTCCAGCGATCCTTGTTTCTCGGGATCAGCCGGATTGAACCACGCGCCCGTCGCCAGTTGAACCACACCCGGCATCACAGCATCGCTGATTGCCGCCACGGCTAGGCAAGTCCCGCGCGCGTTTGTTACTTCAACGACGTCACCGTCTTCAATGCCACGTGCCTTGGCATCTGCCGGGTGTATACGCACCGGCTGTCGCCCACCTGCTTTTGTTCGCCGTGACGGCGCCGCGTGATCCCACTGGCTATGCAATTTGTCATGGGGCTGGCAGGATAGGAGATGCAAAGGGTAGGTCGTTGCTAAGGGCGAACCGAGCCATTCTTTCGGCGCGAGCCAGGCCGGATGACCCGGGCAGTCATCATAGCCAAACTGCTCGATGACCTTGGAGGCAAGTTCGATACGCCCTGATGGCGTCCGAAGAGGCATATTTTCCGGGTCTTCTCGGAAGCTGGCGAGGAATGGTTCGTCCTTCTCGACGGCAGCTTCGACTATACTGTCTTTTTTAAAATCAAAGAATTCCGGTAATTTGACTTGAAGGGAAGCAGCGGTCTTGCAGGCGTCTTCGTAGAGGCGCTCGAGCCACTGCGCTTCACTCAAGTCCTCGGTAAATGCCTTTTCGACATCGAGACGGGAGGCAAGGCGACGCAATATCTCATGATCTGTGGGTATATTGTCGGGCGCAGACGCGATAGCTGTTGAGAAGGCGATGAAATTATCACGCCCACTTGCAACGAGATCATCTCGCTCGAAAAACGTCGCGGCAGGTAGCACGATATCGGCATGGCGCGCGTGGGCATTCCAGAAATGCTCGTGCGCGATGATCGTCTGCGGCTTTTGCCACGCTTCGACAAGACGATTGATGTCCTGATGGTGATGAAACGGATTTCCGCCCGCCCAATAGACGAGTTTGATATCTGGGTAGGTCCGTCTGTCACCATTGTGCTCATATTCGCTTCCAGGCGAGAGGAGCATATCGGCAATACGCGCAACGGGAATGTAGTCTGATACCGGATTGCGGCCCTGTGGCAATGACGGCCATTGCACCTTCGATCCGACCTGGCCTCTGCTTGCGACAGAGGCATAGCCGAAACCGAAGCCTTGGCCGGGAAGGCCAATGCCGCCCAGCAAGGAGGCAAGCGTGATGGCCGCCCAATAGGGTTGTTCACCGTGATCCGCGCGCTGCAATGCCCAGGCCATCATGATGAACGTCTTTTTCGTCGCCATCTCTCTTGCCAGATCAACAATGGCCTGTGGAGGGATGCCGGTAATGTGAGAGGCCCACAGAGCATCCTTCGCGATGCCGTCTTTCTCACCCATCACGTAGGCACGGAAAGTCTCGAACCCCGATGTGTAGAGGTTGATAAACGCCACGTCATGAAGGCTCTCGGAGATCAGTGTGTGACAAAGCGCCAGTATCAAAGCTGTGTCCGTGCATGGCCGAAGCGGCAGCCACTCTGCGGCAAGACTTTCCTCGACATCGTCGCTGACCGGCGACACGTTGATCAATCTCGTACCGCACGCTTTGCATGCCAGAAGCGCTTCGCGAGCAAGATGTCGTGCCACGCCGCCCGCGTTGACCTGCGCGTTGCGTAAGGGCGTGCCGCCAAACATCACGATCAATTCGGAGTGGCCAATGATCTGGCTCCACGGCGTGTGCCCGGTTATCAAACCCTTCGTCGTTCCAATCACATGCGGAAGAATTATCTCGCCAGCGGCATAACTGTATGTCTGGACCGATCGGACCGAGCCGCCTGCCACGTTGAAGAACCGTTTCAGTTGGCTCTGGGCGTGATGAAAACGTCCGGCACTGGACCAGCCATAGGAGCCTGAAAAGATTGCTCCGCTGCCATAATCATATTTAACGCGAGCAATCTCTGATGCGACCAGATCAAGCGCCTCATCCCACGAAACCTCGACGAATGGTTCGGCCCCGCGCCGTCCATGCTGCGTCACTCCTCCGTGTTCCAGAAAGGAAAGACGCACGGCAGGTTTCAGAATGCGTGACGGCGCAAGACGATCCGCAATGAGTTCCATCCCGAACGATGCCGGGTCTGGATCGTCCTTTAACGGTTCTAGGCGATCCGGCGTGGTGCCCGGCGTGTAGAAACCCCAGTGAGTGCCGACAACGCCTCGTTCGTGCAAAGGCTCCGGGCCTTTTGCAGTATTGCTGACGTTCTCCGGAGCCTTGCTCATCTTATTCGACCTTGATGCCAGCTGAATCAACGATCTTGCGGTAACGTTCCGTCTCGTC
The DNA here is from genome assembly GCA_900468015.1 of Hyphomicrobiales bacterium. Classification (GTDB taxonomy): domain Bacteria; phylum Pseudomonadota; class Alphaproteobacteria; order Rhizobiales; family Rhizobiaceae; genus Agrobacterium. Next base: position 395,301 of record UBRU01000004.1, on the reverse strand, counting down.
AGTAACGAATGTCTTGAGATCCGCGTTGTTTTTATACATCGGCTCGAAACCGAACACTGTGAGCTTTTCCTTGAATTTGTCGGAATTTACGACCTTGTCGACAGCAGTAGCCAGATATTTCGCGGCGACGGGGTCGAGGTCTTTCGGTCCCCAAACGCCGTACCACGACAGCATATCCAGCGGCTGCATACCGCTTTCCTCTACCGTCGGCACGTCTGGTGCGAGCGGCGAGCGCTTCAGACTGGTGACGGCGAGGGCTTTGAGGCGGCCTGATTTCACGTGGGGAAGCGAAGACAGCATGGGGTCAGCCATCAACTGCACCTGTCCGCCCATCAAATCCGTCAGTGCTGGGCCAGCTCCCTTATAGGTCACGATATCGATATCGACACCTGCCTGGGCCTTTAGCGCTTCCAGCGCAAGATGACCGGCAGAGCCGTAACCGGATGTTGCAAAGTTGAAGCTATCTGGATCTGCCTTCACTTCGGCGAAAAAGTCTTTGAGCGTGTTGGCCTTGGTTTCAGGATTGGTGATTACAAGAAGTGGCCCAGCGGCTATTCCGGCGATCGGAGTGAAGTCTTTCTGGACGTCGAAGGGAACGTTCTTGTTGATGAGCGGCGTTACAACATGGATGGAGGCATTCAGGAGAAGCGTGTAACCATCGGGGGCCGCCTTGACGACGTCCGACGAGCCGACGATGCCGCCCGCGCCGCCGGCACGATTGTCCACCACGAAAGTCTTGCCAGTCGAGGCGGAAAGCTCTGTGGCCAGCACACGCGCCACCCCATCGACTGCTCCACCTGGTGGATAAGGAACGACAATGCTGACAGGGCGGGCGGGATAGTCTTCGGCGGTGGCGATGCCAGCCGACACAGTCGCGATGGTCGCGGCAAGCAACAATGATCCAATGTTCTTCATGGCTGAACGATTCCTTCTTGGTTCTGGACACAAATATGATGTCGCAGTACGGCTGTACCAACGGATTGCGCGGCGATCGGCAGAGCGCCGTATGTAAAGCAGTTCCGGTTTCCTAGAAGGTTCCGGGGTATTGACCGCCATCAATCAGCAAATTCTGTGCCGTGACGAAACCGGCATTCGTCGAGCACAGAAAAGCTATGTAGGCGCCCACTTCTGCCGGTTCGCCGTAACGCCCGGCAGGATTTTGCGACGCACGCTCACGCCAGATATCATCAAACGAACGTCCGCTTTCCTTGGCCAAGACTTCGACGTGTTGGCGCTGACCATCCGATGCGACGATCCCCGGAAGCACATTGTTGATCGTGACGTTACGGCTGATGGTTTGACGTGCGAGACCGGCGACGAAGCCGACGAGGCCTGACCGCGCCGCATTCGACATGCCCAGTTCTGGCTGGGCAATCTTGACGCTACGCGACACGATGTTGACGATGCGACCGAAGCCGCGTTCCATCATGCCATCGACCGTCAAGCGGATCATATCGATCGGGGTCAGCATCATACGGTCGATGCCGCGCAACCAATCTTCTCTCGCCCAGTTGCGAAAGTCACCCGGCAGTTCGCCATCGGCATTGTTGACCAGAATGTCAGGGCCAGGGCAGGCAGCCAATGCATCCCGACGACCCTGATCAGTCGTGATGTCGCCGATGACGGTCGTGACACGCGCACCGGTGAGTTCGCGTATCTCGCTTGCCGTTGCGGCCAATATGTCCGGCGTGCGGGCAAGAATTGTCAGTTCAACATTTTCCCGAGCAAGGGCAAGTGCTGCGGCCTTGCCCATGCCGCGGCTGGCACCCGTGACAAGAGCGTGGCGTCCCGATATTCCCAAATCCATCGGGCTACCCTCACGCGGCCAGAGCGGATGGGTTGATTTTCCAGCCGTAGACCTTGTCGAGGCCGAGTTCCTGGACGATGCGAACGCCGCGTGCCAAGGCCTCGCCTTCCAGACCCGTCAGTGGGCGGCGCAGTTCGCCAGCCGGCAGACCAACCGCCTTCATCAGCGACTTTACCGCCACAGGGTTGATGGCCGAATAATTGAAGTGCAGCAGCGGCAGCAAACGCAGATATGTGTCGCGGAAACCTTCTGCCTCGGTATAGCTCGTCCACGGGCGCGACATGACGGCGACTTCCGCTGGCGCGATGTTGCCGCTCATATTGGCAGTACCATGACCTCCAAGGCTCATGGTCGGCACGACGAGACCGAGATTCGGGCTGTCGCAGCACATGACAGAAACATCAGGACGGGCAGCAAGCACCTGTGCAACCTGGCCGACACGCGCCGTTGATTCCTTGTGAATCACATAATTCGGGTGCTCGAAAATGCGCAGAAGATGATCCCAATGCAGGTCGCTTTTGACGCGCGGCGGGTTGTTGTAGAGGCCGAGCGGCAGATCGGTGGCGTCGGCAATTTCGAGGAAATAACGCTCGATATCGGCCTCAGGCGCGCAGATGTAGGCCGGGGCTGCGATGATCGCGCCGTCTGCACCGTTGTCGCGTGCAAATTTCACATTGTCGATGGTGACATCGGTATTGTTGCCGGTGCAGCCGTAGAAGATCGGCATTTTTGCGGACTTCATCTTCGCCGTTTCAACGATGATCCGGCGTTTCTCATCCTGCGACAGCATCGAGACTTCGCCCGTAGACCCCATGATCAGGACAGCTGACGTGCCGTTGGTTTCGTGAAACTGGAGAAGTTCGCGAAACGCGCCGATATCCACATTGCCGGAACGATCGAACGGCGTGATGAGGGCGACGAAGGAACCGGTTATCTTCCTGGCGGCTGCGGACATCTTTTTGCTCCTACGGAAATAAACAATATTTCAAACATAGTTTTAATTGGGACATCGTCAACGATTTTGAATAGTCATTTTGACCGGATTGAAGGCAGAATATGCTCAAAATTACAGCAATTTTGGAAGAATACGCCTTCTGAGGCAAATCTGTTCAGCTAACTAGCCTGATCCGGACGTTGCACAGGCCTTGCCGCAAACCCTGCGCAAACATAGGCAACCAGCTGGGATATAATCTGTTCGTCGTCATCCGTATCGCACAAGCCGCCTGAAAGTTGCTTCAGCCGGAAGGTGGCGTGATCGGAATCGATCAAAACCTGCATGACCGCACCGATGGAAAAATTATAACGCCAGAATACATCGGTCCGCGTCAGCGTCGGCATGGCCTTGCCGAAAGCATCGATGAAACGGAAGACGGCGGGATCCACCCGTCTCATAAAAAATCGCGTCGTCAACTCTCTGGGGCGCGAACGGATTTGCAGGATAAGGCGGGTCAGCGGTCGCGCGCCATCGGCGTCGCGGCTCAATTGAACCATGGGTCGTACGAGAGCCTCTGCCACGGCTTCGAGCGTGGGGGCCGCCGGGGCGGCAGCCGCCTCGCATGCTGCGAGTGCTGCCACGCGCGCATTCGTGTAAGGTTCCATCATGATGTTGAGGACCTCGCTGATCAGTTCGTCCTTGGAGCCGAAATAATAATTAATCGCTGCCACATTGACGTCAGCTCGCAACGTGATTTCACGCACGGTGGCTAGATCGAAACCCTGCTCGATGAAGACATCGCGGGCTGCATTGATAATTCGCTCACGCGGCTCGATCACGGTGTTTTCGACAGAGGTAGAGCCCTGTGCTTTTCTTGCCATTTGCCCGACTTCTCCAAACCGTAACGACGACCAGAACCTGAACGGCCTGAAACAATTCGGGCCATATAGCACGTTGTATTTGGGTTTCCCCTTTAAAAACTGCCGGATCGTGCATGTGATAACAACAGGGGTGCTACCACACGATCCAGCCTTTCTACCGACCAGTTTTTGACCGGTGCAGATACGACGATAGCGCCGAGCGGACGACGGTCGCCATCCAGGATTGCCGCTGCAATATTGACCTCGTCACGGATCGATTGTCTGTCTGTAAAAGCATAGCCGCGCTGGCGGCTATCCATGATGTCCTGACGGATTAATGCTTTGTCGGCAACTGTGTGGGGCGTGGCCATTTCAATAACGCTATCATCGAGGATCGCCTCTATTTCGTGTTCATCGAGATGGGATAAAATTGCCCGTCCTCCCGAAGAACTCAGCGATGGCAGACGTCTGCCTGCATAGGCCGTTCTGAACGAGGGATGAGGGCGGCTCTGCACATGCAGCAAGTGAACGATTTCGGTGCTGTCCAGAATGCAGAAGGAACAGCGCAATCCACACTCTTCCCGTAACCGGATCAGCCTTGGCCACAGCACTTTCAGCAACGGATTGCTCATCTGGAACCTGAACAGCAGATCGAGTGCGCGAACCGATAGCTGGAAGGTCCGCCGACGGTCGTCTTTTTGTAGATACTCCATGGCAATCAGCGTTTCCGTCAGTCGTTGAACGGTGGGTATCGGAAAGCCGGTCAGACGATGAAGTTCCGTCAACGTCAGTTCCGGTGACGACGGTTTGAAGAAACGGAGCAAATGGATGCCCTTTTCGATCGAGGCGACGAACAGCGGGTCGTTCTCGCCGTCAAGCAGGACTAGACGCTGATCAGCCTTCTGTTCGAAAAACAAAGGCCGTGTCCCCGGGGAAATGCGAAGTTCCGACAAGTGATGGGCGGCATGCACGATATCTCTGCCGAGCTCTTTGAGTTTGTCCGGTTCCGACGATGGACCTGAAATCGAGATGGCGGCGAGAGGTTCGCCAGCGGCGTTTCGGAACGCGACAGCAAGCATACTTTGCTCCGTTCCCGTCGATCTCACATCGAAAGCAAACCCTTCACTGCTTTCTTGTTCGATCACTTTTTCCATCGTAGCGGCTGTGGCAGGCGTGAGACGGTGGTTTTGAACAAGCCGCTCAAGATAGGCCCTCCTCTCAACCTCGGGCATAAGCCTTAATAGCGCGCGACCCGGAGCGGAGGCCGACATGGGCAGGCGCTGGCCGGTCGGTGCAATTGTCAATGAGGCTGCAGGTGAAGGAACGCGGGCCAGCGTAATCACGTCGTCCTTATCAAGAAGCCATAAATCGCAGCTCAACCCCGTGGCCGCATTCAGATCGACCAGAGTTGGCATCACCAACTCAATCAAGCTGTTGGATGTCAAATAGGTATGAGCCAGATCGGCAACCCGGTGGGTCAGCGTTAGTGTCGCGGTTCGGTCTTCGCGCCGCAAAAGCCCGGTTTCTACCAGCGTGTGCACAATGCGCTGGGCGCTCGATCGGTTCATATCTGCCATTTTGGCGATATCGGTAATGCGTAGCTCCGGTGTTTCGGGACTGAAAAGTTCGAGAACGGAAAACGCTTTTTCCAGAGCCAAGATATGGTCCCGCCGACGATTGCTTCCGCTCATTATAGTCTTTCATGCCCTATGCGGCGTTGACAAGCTTTTCACACACCATATAATCGTTCATCAATAATAACAATCGCATTGCGGTAAAATAACAAGGGGAACGCGTGCTTCATATGACAGGAAAATCACGGCCTTAAATTTGTAGAAATTGCCCGTAATGGCGGGCATGTCATGACCTCAGATGAACACATGTTCGACATGGGTTCTGACGTCTCATGATGTCGAACGGCTGGCCGCGATGTGTCGCGGTATCAGCGCATCATTCTGGAAGAAATCATTCTCCGGCTCCGGCGCATGCGTCGTGGCCCTGGTTTCTTGCGCCTCATTTTCAAGTGTCGAATAAAGGGGAACTAACAAGAATGTACGCTTTAAAATCCAAAAGAAATAACGGTTTCAAACGGCATGTCGCAGCCTCGTTGCTTGCATTGTCTTTCTGCGTCAGTGGCCTCGCGACCCAAGCGCAAGCCCAGACGGTGATTGCGGTTCCGCATTCCGGCATTCGTATTCTCGATCCAATTATTACCACTGCCCATATCGTTCGTAACCATGGATACATGGTCTATGACACGCTGCTGTCCCTGGATTCAAAGTTCACGCCAAAGCCGCAGATGGCTGAGTACGCTATTTCCGATGACAAGCTGACCTACACATTTACATTACGTGACGGACTGAAATGGCATGACGGCACACCGGTGACGGCAGAAGATTGTGTTGCGTCGCTGAAGCGCTGGGGAACCCGCGACACCTCCGGTCAGGTCATGTTCGATAAGACTGCAAGTCTTGTCGCTACGGATGCAAAGACGATCACGCTGACATTGAAGGAGCCATTCCCGTTCGTGCTGGATGTGCTGGCAAAACCGTCCTCGGTGGTTCCTTTCATGATGCCGAAACGCATCGCCGAAACCCCCGCAGATAAAGCCATAACCGAATATGTGGGTTCGGGACCGTTCAAATTCGTCGAGGCGGAGTATCAGCCGGGTGTGAAGGCGGTTTACGACAAGTTTGAGGACTATGTGCCCCGCTCGGAGCCACCGGACTGGCTTTCTGGTGGCAAGGTCGTCAAGGTAGACCGGGTAGAGTGGGTGTCCATGCCGGATGCGCAGACGGCGTTGAATGCCGTCCAGTCGGGGGAGGTCGATTACGTCGAATCTCCATCGGTCGACCTGTTGCCGCTGGTGCAGGGTAATGACGAATTAACGGTTCAACTGCTGGCCAAACTTGGTTCGCAAACCATGGGTCGCATGAATTTCCTGTATCCGCCATTCGACAATCCGAAAATCCGCAAGGCCGCGATGATGGCCATGAACCAGAAGGATGTTCTGGATGCCCTGATTGGCAATCCAGACTATTACTCTGTTTGCGGCGCGATGATGGGCTGCGGTACGCCGCTTGCCAGCGAAACCGGTGCCGAGACGCTCATTGGCAAAGGTGACGTCGAGGGCGCGAAGGCATTGCTCAAGGAAGCCGGGTATGACGGCACCCCCGTCGTTATCCTGCATCCGACGGATGTCGTAACGGTCAAGGCACAGCCCGTCGTCGTAGCAGCGGCTCTGCGCGCCGCTGGTTTCAATGTCGATTTGCAGGCCATGGATTGGCAGACCGTTGTCACCCGGCGTGCGTCGCAGAAGCCTCCGTCCGAAGGTGGCTGGAACATGTTTTTCACCAACTGGATTGTTCCGGAAGTCATGACGCCGCTGAACAATCCCATGCTCAACGGTCGTGGGAAAAACGGGTTCTTCGGGTGGCCCGAAGACGCCAAGCTCGAAGAGTTGCGCGCGGCTTACGTTTCGGCGGCAACGCCGGAAGCGCAGAAGAAAATTGCCGGTGATATCCAGGCGCATTCCATGGAAACCGTGAACTACATTCCGCTTGGCCAGTACAAGCTGCCATCGGTGTGGCGCAACGAGCTTTCTGGTTTCGTGGAAGCGCCGGTGCCGGTTTTCTGGAACATCGAGAAAAAGGAATAGCCTTCAGGCTTTCAGATTGACAGATCGTTCTTCTGTTCGGCGGCATCGTCGCCGGGCAGTCCAAACCAGACCGGACATGCGAGGAGCGCCTATGCTGGCCTACACCTTACGACGTGTACTGTCTGCCATCCCTGTGATGGTGACTGTTGCCGTTTTCGTTTTCCTGCTGTTGAGACTGACGCCCGGGGACCCGGCCGCGATTATCGCGGGCGATATGGCAACACCCGAACAGCTTGAAAAGATCAGAGCATCGCTGGGGCTCGACAAACCGCTTCTCGTGCAGTTTTTCTCGTGGATCATGCTGCTCCTCCAAGGTGATCTCGGAACGTCGCTGATTTCCAATACACCCGTCACAGGCATGATCGCCAAACACATAGAGCCAACTATCAGCATCGCGCTGTTGACCATCACTCTGTCCATCCTAATCGCTGTCCCGCTTGGTGTTCTGGCCGCATGGCGTCATGGTAGCTGGATCGACTATGCGGTCATGTCGATATCCGTCGTCGGTTTTTCGGTGCCGGTGTTTGTCATCGGTTACATACTCATCCAGTTTTTCGCCATTGATCTGAAGTGGTTTCCAGTTCAGGGTTTCCGCAGCATAGCCAGGGGCATCGGCCCGTTTCTTGATCGTGCTATTCTACCGTCTCTGACATTGTCATCGATCTACGTTGCATTGATCGCTCGCATGACCCGCGCTTCAATGTTGGATGTGCTGGGCGAGGACTACATCCGCACCGCTCGCGCCAAGGGGCTTCGCGAAAACATCGTGCTGTTTCGCCACGCCTTGCGTAACGCCGCCGTGCCTGTCCTCACCATCATCGGCACAGGTTTTGCCCTTTTGATCTCCGGCGTGGTCGTCACTGAAAGCGTCTTCAACATTCCCGGTATTGGTCGCCTGACGGTCGATGCCATTCTGGCGCGGGACTATCCCGTCATTCAGGGCATGATCCTGCTGACCAGCGGTATCTATGTCCTCCTCAACCTACTGATCGACCTTTCCTACTCGCTCTTTAACCCAAGGATTCGTTACTGATGGCTGCGTCACGTCCTTTCGGGGCAGCGCTTCGTCTGCCGTTCACCAAAACCTCGGGACAGTCGAAATCAAAGATCGGCGTCATTCCGGTTATCGCCTGCATCATTCTCGTCATTACAATTCTTATGGCCATCTTCGCGCCGCTTCTCGCCCCGCACGATCCGATGACGATGACGCCGTCCGCCCGTCTGAAACCGGCAAGCGATATCTATCCTCTCGGAACCGATGCTTACGGTCGCGATCTGCTGTCACGTGTTCTGTACGGCGCGCGCATCTCCTTGCTCATCGGCGCGGGCGCGGCGATCATATCGATCGGTATCGGTCTTGCGATCGGTCTGGTGTCGGGTTTCTTTCGCTTTATGGATGCCATCGTCATGCGCATCATGGACGCACTGATGGCCATTCCGAGCCTGCTGCTGGCCATCGCGGTCGTGTCTCTGACAGGTGCCAGCATCTGGACCGTGATGTTCGCGATCACCATCCCGGAAATCCCGCGTGTCGTGCGGCTCGTACGATCTGTGGTGTTGTCGGCGCGAGAGGAGCCCTATGTCGAGGCGGCGATCGCCGTTGGCTCCAGTCTGACGAAAATTCTCTGGCGGCATCTGATGCCCAACACACTGGCACCACTCATCGTCCAGGGCACATATGTCTGTGCCTCGGCCATCCTGACGGAAGCAATCCTGTCCTTCCTCGGTGCCGGTGTTTCCACCGAAATTCCTACCTGGGGAAATATCATGGCCGAGGGGCGGGCTTATTTCCAGATCAATCCGACCTTGATCTTCTGGCCTGGCCTCCTCCTGTCACTCTGCATCCTATCGATCAATCTGCTCGGAGATACGGCGCGTGACCTGCTTGATCCCCGCATGAAGAAAAGGGAGGCCGCGAAATGACGGTGACGGCGATGAAAGATGATGCGGCCGAGATTCTGTCCATCCGAAATCTGGTTGTCGGCTTGACAGGCGACGATACCACGAGGCCAGTGCTGGACTGCATATCGTTGACCATCCACGCTGGCGAAACGGTGTGCCTGGTGGGTGAGAGCGGTTCTGGAAAGTCCGTGACATCACTGGCAACCATGGGTCTTCTGCCGCGTCAATCTCTGGAACCGAAGGGCGGCGAAATCCTGTTCGAAGGCGAAGACCTGTTGAAGGCCGATGGTGCGCGTATGCGTTCCTTACGCTCGAGCCAGATCGCAATGATCTTTCAGGAGCCGATGACGGCACTCAATCCGGTGCTGTCCGTCGGTCGTCAGATATGCGAAGTGCTTCAGGAGCACACGAAACTTGGCAAGCGCGAACAGCGCGAGCAGGTTTTGGCGATGATGGAGCATGTGCATCTGCCGGATGTGCAGCGCATCTACGATTCCTATCCGCACCAGCTTTCCGGTGGCCAGCGCCAGCGCATCATGATCGCTATGGCGTTGATCCTCAAGCCCAAGCTTTTGATTGCCGATGAACCGACAACGGCGCTCGATGTCACGACCCAAAAGCAAATCCTCAAGCTGATCGACGAGCTTCAGGAAAAACAGGGAACCGCGGTCCTGTTCATCACCCATGATATGGGTGTCGTGGCCGAAATTGCCGACACTGTTTATGTCATGCACCATGGCAAGCTGGTCGAACATGCGCCGATCGACAAGATCCTTACGTCACCCGAGAAAGATTATACTCGCACTCTCCTTTCCGCCGTTCCCAGTCTGGTGCCGCGCCCCCCGCGTCCGGTCGATAGTCAGGAAATCGTTCTCTCCGTGTCCGAGATGGACAAGGTTTACACGAAAAGCAGCCTGTTCGGAAAAAGCATCGAGGGCACCAAGGCGGCAGACAAAGTTTCCTTCACCCTCAAGCAAGGGCGCACATTGGGGATCGTCGGTGAAAGCGGTTCGGGAAAATCCACCGTCGCACGCTGCATCATGCGGCTGATCGATCCGACGTCTGGCAGCATTCGCGTGTCCGGCAACGAAATAGCCGATTTCTCACGCCGTGCATTGCGTCCACATCGCCAGCACATCCAGATGATCTTTCAGGACCCCTATCGCTCGCTCAATCCGCGCGTAACGGTGGGCGAAAGCATTGTCGAGGGGCCAGTCAATTACGGAAAGACACATGCTGTCGCCTGGGCGGAAGCCAAGGAATTGCTTGGTCTCGTCGGTCTGCCAGAAGATGCAATCAGCCGTTATCCGCACCAGTTCTCCGGTGGTCAGCGGCAACGCATTGCCATTGCGCGCGCTATAGCCATGAAACCGAAAGTGCTGGTGGCCGACGAGGCGGTTTCTGCACTGGATGTCTCGGTGCAGGCACAGGTGCTCGAGCTGCTGGCGGAACTTCAGGAAAAACTTGGCATCGCCATTTTGTTTATCACCCACGATCTGAGGGTAGCAGCACAGATTTGCGATGATGTCATCGTCATGCAGCGTGGCAGAATCGTTGAATATTCCACCGGTTATGATGTTCTGACCAAGCCGACAGACGTCTATACCCGCCAGTTGATCGACGCCGCGCCAGGGCGCCATTGGGACTTCGCGAACTTTCGTCAGCTGGACATGGAAGTACCCGCAGCCAATGGTCCCGCCTACGTTTAAAGATTTCCACCACGTCATTCCATCTTACTGCAAGGATATCCCCATGCCCGTTATCGAGAAGATCGAAGCCTACAAGGATGAACTGACCGCCATCCGCCGTGATATTCACGAATACCCGGAAATCGGCTTTGAAGAAGTGCGGACCTCCGGCATCGTTGCTGAAAAGCTGGCGAGCTATGGCATCGACGTTCATCGCGGCATCGGCAAGACCGGTGTTGTCGGTGTGCTGAAAGGCAACCGTGGAGAAGGCAAAACCATCGGTCTGCGCGCAGATATGGATGCTCTGCCGATGGAGGAGCACACCAATCTCGGTTACGCCTCGAAAATTCCCAACCGCTTTCATGGCTGCGGTCATGATGGCCACACGACCATGCTGCTGGGTGCCGCCCGTTATCTGGCCGAGACGCGTGACTTTGCGGGAACGGCAGTGTTCATTTTCCAGCCGGGTGAAGAAGGGTGTGGTGGTGCGCGCGCCATGCTGGCCGATGGCCTGTTCGACCGTTTTCCCTGCGACGAAATCTATGGTCTGCACAACTCGCCCTATGACGAGCCGTACCGCATCGGCATCAAGCCGGGCACCAGCATGGCTGGTGCCGATTTCTTCGATATCCGCATCAACGGGCGCGGCAGCCACGGCGCGATGCCTGAAGTCTCCAAAGACCCGATCATTGTCGCGACCGCTTTGGTTCAGGCGTTACAGTCTGTCGTCAGCCGCAATGTCAGCCCGCTGAAAAGCGCCGTGCTGTCCGTAACGCAAATCCATTCCGGCAGCGCCTACAATGTCATTCCCCAGGAGGCCACAGTATCCGGCACGGTGCGTTTCCTTGATCGCGAGGTCAATGAGATGATCCGCCAGCGCATGAAGTCGATAGCGGCTGGCCTTGCGGCGTCTTTCGACGTGGAGATTGACGTCGATATCCGCAATGTCTTCGACGTCCTGTTCAACACCGAGGATCTGGTGGAAGGCTTTGCCGAGGCCGCCCGCGACATCGTTGGCGACGCGATGGTCTATACAAAGACCCAACCTGTCATGGGTAGCGAAGACTTCGCCGACATGCTGCACAAGGTGCCGGGTGTCTATTGCACTGTGGGCCATGCCGGAAATATTCCGGTCCATAATCCCGGCTTCGTGCTGGATGACGGTATCCTGCCCGTGGGCGCAAGTCTGCTTGCCCGCATCGTTGAACGGCGGCTGGCGGCCTGATGCCGGTCGGCCTTTTCGCAATACTCCATTGATCCACGGGAAGAATGCAAGTGCAGGATATTACCAGACTGACGGCGGCGGAACTGTCGCGCTCCATCCACGCACGCAGTGTCTCCTGCGTTTTGGTAATGGAAGCCTATCTCGACCGCATAGACCGCGTAAACCCCTCGCTAAATGCCATCGTCAGCCTGCGCGAACGGGCCAGTATTCTCGATGATGCCCGCACATGCGACCGGGAGTTGGCGGATGGCCATTCGCGTGGATGGATGCATGGTTTCCCGATAGCCATCAAGGACTTGTCCGAAGCAAAGGGGCTACCCTTTACCTGGGGTTCGAAACTCTTCGAAGATTTCGTTGGCCAGACGGACGACATTCACGTCGAGCGTATTCGTGCCGCCGGTGCCATCATCATCGGCAAGACCAACACGCCAGAAATGGGGCTCGGTTCACACACCACGAATTCGGTATTCGGCGCCACACGTAATCCCTTCGACAAGGAGCGTAGCGCGGGTGGCTCCAGTGGCGGTGCAGCGGTTGCTGTCGCCGCTCGCTTGTTGCCTGTAGCTGATGGCAGCGACATGATGGGTTCGCTGAGAAACCCGGCGGCTTTCAACAACGTCGTCGGCTTTCGCCCCAGCTTCGGACGCGTGCCCTCCGGCAAGGGCAACGAAATGTTCATGCGGCAACTGGCCACCGCAGGCCCGATGGCCCGAAATGTACAGGATGCCGCGCTACTGCTGGCTATACAGGCCGGATACGACATACGTGATCCACAATCACTTGCGAATGAAAAACTGGAACTTCTGCCAAAAGCAGATCACTCGGGAACGAAAATCGCGTGGCTTGGGGATTTCGGCGGTTATCTGCCATTCGAAGAAGGCGTTCTCGACGTCGACCGAAAGGCGCTGAATGTCTTCGCTGCTATGGGGTGCGAGATTGAGGAGATCGTTCCGCAGTTCGATATGAATGCGCTCTGGCTTTCATGGATTACGCTCCGTGCCTTCAACGCCGGTAACAGCCTGCTGCCACTTTACAACGATCCTGAGAAGCGCCCGCTCCTCAATGTCCAGGCCAGCTGGGAAATCGAGCGCAGCCTAACTCAGACAGCGGCTGAAGTTTTTAACGCTTCCGTTGCCCGTAGCGATTGGTACAAGTTTGTTTGCAAGCTTTTCGAGCGATACGACTATCTCGTGATGCCTTCCGCTCAAGTCTTTCCGTTTGATGTCCATAAGACCTGGCCAGAGCAGATCGCTGGTCGTCAGATGGACACCTATCACCGGTGGATGGAAGTGGTCATCGGACCCAGCATGGCCGGGTTACCGGTCGCTGCGATGCCAGCCGGATTTGGTTCAAATGGCTTACCCAACGGCATTCAAATCATTGGCAAACCGCGTACCGATCTGCAACTTCTGCAATTTGCTCTGGCTTACGAACAAGCTGCCGATGTCTGCGCGCCTGAAACTTTTTTGGGCTAGCCTCAGTGTCAAATGCTCTATAAAGATGATTGTTATATTCATGTATTAGAGCGTTTAACACCAAAACAGTCAGCTGTGTTAGGCGACCAAAGCTGCTGAGTTAAGTCCGTCTATGAGCAGATCATTGTTGCACCTCCTGGCCACGGAAGAAGAGGGTCGTTTGATCCGGTTCTTCCGTCATCGCCTTCGAGATCGCGAAGACGCAGCGGATGCGATGCAGGAAACCGCTCTGCGGGTCTTACAGGTTTCACAAACCACTTTGATAGAGAATCCAAGGGCGTATCTTTTTCAGATTGCAAAATCCGTCGCGAGATTGACCATTATTCGACAGTCTCGGGAACGTCCTCTCTTGGTTTGTCTGGAGGACGGGCTTGCGGTTGCCTGTGACAGGCCGGATCAGGAGCAAATTGTTGCAGCACGCCAACACCTTGCTGTCATGACGCGCGAAATCGAAACCTTGCCGAAACGTTGCCAGGAGGTTTTCGTGCTGAGCCGCATCCATGGATTGTCGAATGGAGAGATTGCTGCCAAGCTTGGCATTTCCAGAAACATGGTGGAAAAGCACATCATAAAAGCGCTGCTTCACTGCCGTGCCGCCCGCGCAAAAATAAATCTCTGAGGGAACGTCAGGCGCTCGTCTGTTTCTCACTCCTTATATAAAGATGCACAGTTAATTCCGATACGAGAACGGCGATCTTCTTCATGCCTGAAACACAGAGCGATCTTGCTGATGGTCTTGCCGAGGAGGCAGCATTTTGGGTGGCGCGTATGCAGTCATCCGACGCAACAGAGGCCGATCACAGCGCGTTTCAGGAATGGCTCGCGTCGCATCCCTCGCATCCTCACGCTTACGAAGAGATGAGAAGCCTCTGGGGTGACATGCGCGATGTGCAGATTGCTCTTCCCGTTGACCGAAAAAGCCATGTATCTGGCCGAACAGTCGCGATGTCTATCGGTGTCATCTGTCTTTTGGGGTTGGCCGCGCTGAGCGTCCAGCAAATCGGCGTCGTCGACCGTTTACGATCGGATTATTACACAGCCGTGGGTGAAACCCGGGTCGTCACCCTTGAAGACGGAACACATGTTACCCTGAACACCGATGCAGCTATTCAGACGAAGTACACGGCTCGTGAGCGCCGCATCGTTCTTTTGCGGGGCGAGGCGTTCTTCGACGTCACCAAAAACCAGCAACGTCCGTTTATTGTCGAGAGCAATGGATGGACAGCGAAGGCGGTTGGAACGCATTACTCCGTGCGCGCAGAAACCGGCGCCTTGCCGCAGGAAGTTCAAGTCGAAGAAGGCCAGGTGGAGGTGGCGACGCAGACCGGTGCGACGCTGCTGAGCGCGGGCGATGTGGTCACGCGCGACGCGGACGGAAAAATGCTTCGTTCCAAACAGGACGTTGCCAACAATATGGCCTGGCGCGAGGGCAAGCTCGTTTTTTCAAGTCAGCCGTTGAGCGAGGTTTTGGAGGTTCTTGCGCGATATCGCCATGGCCGGATTATGGTTCTCGATGAGAGCGCCGCGCGATTGAACGTTTCTGGTATCTTCGATCTCAAGGACACGGATCAAGCGCTTCGAATTCTGGAAGCCGATCTCCCTGTTGCGGTGACAAGACTGTCCGGCATGATGGTCGTCGTCCGCTCTCGATAATTTTTTATCAAATCCACGTCAGGACGTCCGGCCTCTTTGCACTCTACGTCAGCAGAACGGATTGCGTCGTTGCGCAGTGAACTGCTGATCAGGTGGAAGGGACATACAATGACTTTTGCGAAACGGACCCATAAGCGGCTCTGGCTAACGACGACCGCGATTGTTGGACTGTCGATCGCAAATGTGTCTGGAGCAACATATGCCGTAGCCCAAAGTGCCACTTCGACACCTGCTGCAAACACCCTATCGGTTCCCGCAGGGCCGTTGGAAAGCGCTATTCTGACGCTTGGCCGTCAAGCCAATTTGCGTATGCTTTATCCGTCTGCGATCACCAAAGGTGAAACGACAGCGGGCGTTCGCGGACCTCTCAGTGTTTCTGCGGCGGTGACCCAACTTCTTGCGGGATCCGGTCTGAATTTCACGATTACCGGCTCTAACACCGTTCGGATTTTTGATCCGTCCTCTGCTGGAAATCAAACTGCTGCAAACGCTGATGGCTCCACGGTCCTGGAAACGATCGTGGTTCAGGGCTCCGGGGAGAGTGGCGTCGAGGGCATCGTGCAGACGGACGGATATGTCGCCAAGTCCGGCCGCACCGCAACCAAGACGGACACGCCGGTCGCAGAAACGGCGCAGTCCGTGTCAGTGGTCAGCCGTAAGCAACTGGATGACCGTCAGCCGCAGAATTTGACCGAAGCGATAAGCTATACGCCCGGAGCCCGTGGTGGTCAGTTTGGTGGAGAGCCGAGATATGACTCATTTCGTGTAAGAGGAATTGACCTTCAGTACACGGGCGTATTCCGTGACGGCTTGCGACAGATAAACAGCCCTAACGGCCTGTTTCGTCTGGAAAATTACGGTATCGAAGCGTTGACGATTTTGCGTGGACCGGCGGCATCGATTTACGGTGCAAGTAGCGCAGGCGGTCTGGTCGATATCATTTCCAAGCGGCCTACCGAAGAGAACCACCGTGAGATCGAACTGCAATATGGCTCCTATGGCCGCGTTCAGGCCGCGTTCGATCTCTCCGGCCCAGTGACGGATGATGGTTCCATATTGTATCGGCTGACAGGGGTTGGACGCGACGCTCGTAACGAAATCGAAGCGGTCAAAGACGATCGCGTCATGATTGCGCCTGCTATCACCTGGAAACCGGACGAGGGCACCAAATTCACTGTTCTCGGCGAATATATGGATTCCACGACTGGCGGAACGTGGGGATACATCAATAATTATAGCCCCGACGGCCTGTCATCAGGCGCAACGCCTGTCTACGGCGGCGATCCTCGCTTCAATGATTTCAGGCAGAAGCAATGGCGGATTGGTTACGAGCTTGAGCATGAGCTGAACGAAGGGCTGACATTGCACCACAAGCTGCGTTACTCGGCGCTGTCGTCTGACCAGGAGTATGTTTTCGATGCTTGGCCCGGGGTTGTTTATGAGGACAACAAAGGGGTATCCACGGACACTTACCTTGAGAGCGAGTTTGAGACTGGAAAAGCGCAGCATAAGCTCATCGCCGGTGTAGATTATAGCTTTATGGAGTACCAATCCCGACAGGGTAGTGGTGGGACACAGTTTACCGACACGTTTACCTATGTTCCAGTTGCAAACGTTTTAGAACGCCAGAAGCAAAACGCCATCGGCGTTTACGTTCAGGATCAGATCGAGATAGACGCGTGGCGCATCGGATTAGGCCTTCGCCATGATTGGCATGACAGCGAGTTTTCGAAGGACGGCGTCAATTACGCCCGAAACGATAGCGAAACGACGTGGCGGGCATCGATCGGTTATGTCACGCCGTGGCATATCATGCCTTACATCAGCTACGGTACCTCGTATCTGGCCAATCCTGGCGTGCCCTTCGGTGCCACGGCTCAAGCGGAACCAACGCTGGGTGAGCAATACGAAGTCGGACTGAAATATGAGGTGCCCGACGAGAACATTCTCATTTCTGCAGCTTATTTCGACATCGATTTGAAGAATGCCAGTGTCTACACGTTCGACACCTCGGTGAATAGAAATGTCTTGCGGCAACTCGATCTCCGATCCCGTGGTGTCGAACTCGAGGTCACGGCCTCGCTCGACAACGGCCTGAGCTTCACCGGAGGCTATTCCTACAACGACGCCGAAATTAAAAAACTGACTGCGCAAACCGTTGGTAATCAGTTCAATTCGGCACCCTATCATTCGTTCTCGCTGTGGGCAGATTACGAGATGCAGGGTGGCGCATTGGAAGGGCTCGGTATAGGCGCTGGCATACGTTATGTCGGATCGAGCTTCGGTGACGATCTTCATACTCCGGTGCTCAATAACAGTGCTCGTACGTTTGTCGACGCGGCTGTGCGATATGACTTGGGTAAGCTGAACAGTGCGATGGACGGTGTGAAGCTGCAGGTGAATGCCACAAATCTGTTGAACGAGGTCAATCAGGTCTGCACGGCTGGCTTCTGCTACTACGATGAAGGTAGAAAAGTGGTTGCCAGCGTCAAGTATCGCTTCTGATGCTGCGCCAAAATTTAAAAACTGACAGGCCTTCGCCCATAGCCGTTTTCATGGCCGTAGGCGGGCTGTATGTCGGGCAGAGTATCATCGGTGGACTGACGTTTCTCGGTCTTCCAGCCGTTCTCAGGACGGCTGGGCTTCCGCTGGACCAGATCGGGCTTCTTTATCTGATCGTTCTACCGTGGGCTCTGAAGTTTCTGTGGTCACCTTATATAGAGCGTTACCGATTGCCGAAGATGGGCAAAAACCGCTCTCTTATCATCGTGGGCGTTGGTGTCGTCGTTTGCGCATGTGGGCTCGTCGTTCTTGCTTTTGCGGGCCCATCACCGGTGAGTATGGCAATCGCAATTTTGTTCGTTGTCGCGGTCGTTACGGCGACCGTGGACATTGCCTGTGACGGATACGCGGTCGAGACGCTGGCGGCAGAACATCATGGATGGGGAAATGCCGCCCAGGTCGGAGGCTCCTATCTTGGTTCCGCCATAGGCGCTGGTCTGTTTCTTGTCCTTGTTGATTACTACGGATGGCGAAACGCGACATTGGTGATGGCGGGCCTGTTATTGTTGCTGGCATTGCCATTCGTTGTCGGCCCGGCCTCGAAAGCGAAAGTCGAGACGCGCGAGACTACGCCATCCATGATCCAGGCACTCAAACGCCCCCAAATTCAAAAAGGCCTCGTCATTGCTGCGGTCTATGTCGCGGCCCAAAAATGGGGTCTGGCGATGCTGGGCCCTTTTATGGTGGATTACGGTTTTGATCTGGCCACTCTGGGAACGTTCAATGGCGCAGGGAGCATGATCATCGGTTTCGGTGGCGCGCTTCTAGGTGGTCTTCTGGTGCGACTTTACGGGGCGCAGCGTGTTCTCGTTTTATCGATTGTCGCCCAGATATTTCTGCTCTCTGCCTTCGCGTGGTTTAGTCTTCACCGTGAAACTGCGCATTGGATCGTCATGATGGTGGCCGTAACAAGCTCGTCTGGCATCATGTCGGTGGGTTTCGTGGCACTTTATGCTTGTTTCATGGGCTGGTCCGATCCGCGGCAGGCGGGGGTGGATTTTACGCTCTTCCAGTGCATGGACGGCATCGTCAGCATGGCGGGAGGTATCGGCGCGGGAGCGATAGCGGAGCACTTCGGCTATCACACTGCGTTCCTCGTCGCCGCCGCCGTTTCTCTGTGCGCCATTCCGATCATATGGATGCTCTTAAGTTCCCAGCGTATATCGGAACGTCTGCGCCGTGTCACGACCGAGGAATGACAGATTTCGCAAGGCCCACTATTTCCGGCAAAATTTTACTCTCGTTTTCAGCGCTCCAGATCGTGTGCAGTTCAGCGGTGCATTCGTGCTGCAAATCCAGAGGTCGAAAGACGACATTGTCGAAGCAGGCATTTTGCGTGCATTCAGGCACGATCGCCAAGCCGATTTCAGCACTCACCAGCGAGAGGATGGCTTGCGAATGTGTCATGCTTTGAACGACGCGGGGCGTGACAGATTGCTCCTCCATCAGCCGTGTCAGCTTTTCATGGAGATAGCGCGCCTCGGGCGAAAACATGATGAACGGCTCGCCATTCAGTACAGATAGTGCAGGCCGCCGCCTTGATGCCAGTGCATTCGATCTGGGTATGGCAAGCATCAGTTGCTCGCGTAAAACGCAGATGCTCTGAAGATGATGCTGCCCGGAGAGCGGGCGTGAGAGGCCCATATCCACATCACCGGCATTGATTGCGCGGAGTTGTTCGGAGGTCTCCATCTGAACCAATTCAAGTTCGATATGTGGCGCCGCAGCGCGAACTGCACCGATGAAGCCGGGGAGAAAGCCGTATGTCGCGGCACCGACAAAGGCGATCCGGATTGTGCCGGTGTAACCACGGGCCGCTCGGCGGGTCGCCGTGACTGCTGCATCGTTTTGGGCAAGAAGCTTTTGTGCCTCGGATAAAAATGTGTGCCCCGCGGGTGTCAGTGCAACGCGTCGGCTACTTCGCTCAAACAGCACCACATCCAACTGTTGTTCTAGCAGACGTATCTGACGGCTCAGCGGAGGCTGAGTCATGTTCAGACGTCTGGCGGCACGGCTGAAATTCAGTTCAGAGGCCACTGCAACGAAGGATCTTACTTGTCCCATGTCCAGCATCTATTCAATTCCTGTATCGATTTGCGTCAATATTCGATTTGGACTTAAATGGATCAAGGAGGTATTGGTCAAGTAAGAGGCGCTTTTCGCGAGCGATTGAGGCAAAAAGGGTGAAGAAATATGGACACGCAGACGGCACAGACGAGATCATTGCAGACCTCGGTTGAGGCGGACAGCATTGCCTGGATCAAGCTTTCTTCGATCTTTTTGCCTCTCAAGACGCCGATCAGCGATGCCAAGGTGCTGACCGGGCGACAGAAGCCTCTGACAGAAGTGGCGTTTCTGTTTGCTGAAATAGAGACAAAACAGGGCCATAGCGGTATCGGCTTCAGTTACTCCAAGCGGGCAGGTGGTCCGGGGCAATACGAACATGCCAAGGAGATTGCCCACGTCCTGATCGGTGAGGACCCGAACGACATCGGCAAGCTCTGGAACAAGCTGTGCTGGGCGGGTGCATCGGTCGGTCGCAGCGGTCTTGCGGTACAGGCGATTGCGGCTTTCGACATTGCCCTGTGGGATTTGAAGGCCAAGCGCGCGGGTCTTTCCCTTGCCAAGCTCCTCGGCGCCCATCGCGATAGCGTTCGGTGCTACAACACATCAGGCGGTTTTCTCTCGTCGCCAATCGAAGAGGTTCTCGACAATGTCGAACAATCTATCGAGGCTGGAATTGGCGGCATAAAGATAAAAGTCGGACAGCCAGACATGGCGGTCGATCTCAAGCGCGTTGCTGCTGTCCATGACAAGATCGGCGGACGCACGGCGATGATGATCGATGCGAACCAGCAGTGGGACCGCCCAACGGCCATGCGCTTCGGCAGAATGATGGAGCCTTACAATCTTACCTGGATCGAGGAGCCGCTCGATGCCTATGATGTTGAGGGTCATGCTGCTCTAGCGGCACAACTCGACACGCCAATTGCGACCGGTGAAATGCTGGCAAGCGTGCTGGAGCATATTTCGCTGATCCAGAATAATTCCGTCGATTTTATTCAGCCGGACGCGCCACGCGTCGGCGGCATTACCCAGTTCCTGAAAATTTGCGCGCTGGCAGAAGCCAAGAAGCTGCAACTCGCGCCGCATTTTGCCATGGAAATCCACCTCCATCTGGCCGCAGCCTATGAACTTGAGCCATGGGTAGAGCATTTTGACTGGCTCGATCCGCTTTTTAACGAACGGCTGGAGATCAAGGGTGGGCGCATGCTGGTGCCGAACCGCCCTGGCCTCGGGATTACCCTGTCCGAACAGGCCGGACATTGGACACGTGGCGTTGCCGAGTTCGGCAAGCGCCCGTAAGTTTTTCGAAGCTCAGGCCGTTCCGCGGGCAACGATGTGGAAGTCGATGTAGATCATCGCTTCCACAGTCTCGTCACCTTCGATCTTCCGAAGGATGGCGCGCGCCGCCTTGGTGCCGATATCGCGCCGATCAATGCGGACGGTGGTCAGTGGTGGATGGGTGTAAGGTGCAAAGTCGAAATCACCGAAGCCGATAATGGCGAGGTCGTTCGGCATGCTGCATCCGCGCGCATGCGCTTCAGCCAGAGCACCGTGCGCGACGACATCCGACGAGCAGAAGACGCCAAGTGAGCCTGTTCCGCGATCCAGCAGTTGCGCCATCGCCTCGCGCCCGTCCTTGAAGGTAGACGGTGAGTTCATTTCGAGATCCGGCAGTTCAACATCTGCGAGCCCCCGCAAGCGATGGATGAAGCCGTCCCGTCTCTGGACTGCTCTGGGGTCATTGGCGCCAATCTGCGCGTACCGGTCGTAGCCTCTGATGAGCAGATGGTCGGCAACCAGCGCACCCACACCGGAATGCGAAAATCCAACCGCCGTATCGAGCGGCGAGGGGGTAGAATCCCAAATCTCAACGATGGGAAGTCCGGCACCGGTCAACATGGCACGGGTTTCCTTGAGGTGGGTGATGCCTGTCAGAATGATGCCATCGGGGCGACGCGCGAGGATCGCCCGGGTCAGTTCCTGTTCCCGCGCTGGGTCATAACCAGAAAGGCCGAGGAGCAGCTGGTAACCGGCCAACACGAGTTCGGCATTTAATCCCTCGATGGTCTCGGCGAAAATCGTGCTGGCGACGGACGGAACGATCGCAGCGATGAGACGAGTCTTGCGGGAGGCGAGGCCACCTGCCAACAGATTTGGCACATAACCGGTCCTGGCAATCACCCGTTCGATTGCTTCCAGTGTCCGAGGCCTGACCAGATGGGGTGTATTGATCGCACGGGAAACCGTGACAGGTGAAACGCTGGCCAGCTTTGCAATATCAGCAAGCGTTACAGGGCCATTCGTCGTGCTGTATCTTTCTCTATCGCGTCCAGTCATTGCCAACATCCCTGTTAAAATGATTTACGCTTTCATTTTCGATGTAGGCAAGTGATCATTTTATTATTTGCGATATTGAGTCTTAAATACATGATTTATTTGATAATAAAAAATTCTTTCAACAGTTGCGGAGTCAGATTTTGAAGTTAAAATGAAAGCGCTTCCATTTCTTCGGCAGGAGGGTTTCGGGGGATGGAGGCGTGGGACCGGCAGGAGGCCGGGCAAGAGGAGGAATTATCATGAAGCTCAAGCGTTTCTTGGCGTTTGCGAGCGCGACTGTCGCGCTTTATGCAGCGACCCAGCAGATAAGCCACGCGCAGGACTACCCGACAAAAACCGTGACCGTGGTGGTGCCGTTCGCGGCAGGCGGCAATACCGATACGTTCGGGCGTCTCGTCGCCGAAGAGCTTGATAAGCGGCTGGGTCAACGTTTCATCGTTGAAAACAAACCCGGTGCTGGCGGCAATATTGGTCTTGGCGATCTCGCTCGGTCCAAGCCTGACGGCTACACGATCGGCATGGGCACTGTCAGCTCGAATGCGATCAATCAGACACTCTACAAGACACTGCCTTACGACAAGGAAAAGGGTTTTGCGCCTATTTCGTTGATCGCTAGCCTGCCGAATGTGCTGGTCGTCAACCCGGACAAGATCAAGGCGAACACTGTCGAGGAGCTTGTTACGTTTCTTAAGACGGACCAGGGCAAGCACACTTATGCGTCTTCCGGCGTGGGTACGTCAATCCATCTGGCGGGTGAACTTCTGGCCACCAAGACCGGCATAAAGATCACCCACGTGCCCTACAAAGGCAGCAGCCAGGCAATCCTCGATGTCGTAGCGGGCCACGTCGACATGATGTTTGACAACATCCCGACAGCTGCCCAGCAGGTGAAGGCTGGCAAGCTTAAAGCGTTGGCGGTGACGAGCCTTGAAAAGGCCGACCTCCTTCCCGACGTGCCGACGATGGCAAGCGTTATTCCCGGTTTCGAGGCAACCTCATGGCACGGTCTCTTCGCGCCTCCCGGCACGCCACCGGAAATTGTCGACAAGCTGAGTTCCGAGGTGCAGGCGATCATCGCTGATCCGGCCATGCAGGCAAAGCTCAAGGCGATGGGTGTCACGCCGGTTGGCAACACGCCAGCGGAGTTCCAGACCTTCATCGACAAGGAAACGGCGAAGTGGGCCGAGGTCATCAAGGCCGCCAACGTTCCTCTGCAATAGGGTAACTGGCCGGTCGGTTACCCCCTGACCGGCCCCTCCTGTCATCTGCGAGTATCAAGACATGCTGAGAATTAGAAACAGCCGCGACTTTGTCGGCGGAGTGACGATGATCTGCGTCGGACTGGTGTTCATCTGGTTCGGTCAAGAGTTGGAAGTTGGAAACTCCTTCCAGATGGGCCCAGGCTATTTCCCGATCATGCTCAGCCTCATACTTGTGGTGATCGGTGGGCTGATCATCGTGCAATCGATGATGGTCGATGCTGAGGACGACGAGCCGGAAGTCTGGAACTGGAAGGCTTCCAGCCTTGTGATCGCAGCACCGATCGGCTTCGGCCTGCTGCTTTCGGGGCTGGGTCTTGCGCCCACCATGCTGTTGCTGATCGTCGGCGTTGCCACTGCGAGCAGATATGCCAACTGGCGCCATTCCATCCTGCTTGGGCTTTTCCTCGCTGGTTGCTCCGTTCTGTTGTTCACAAAGCTCCTCTCGCTTCCCGTCGCAGCCTTCGGTCCCTGGATGCCGTTCATCGGCGAACTCGGCTGAGGTCGCTTCCAGAGCCTTTCGGCCAGCTGACGAAACCGGATTGGATTGCATATGGATATCTTCTCTAACCTCTGGCTCGGTGCCTCGACCGCTTTCATGCCGATGAACCTTATGTATGGTTTCATCGGCTGTCTGCTTGGCACCGCCATCGGCGTGCTGCCTGGCCTCGGACCGACGGCGACCATCGCCATGCTTTTGCCGATTACCTTCGGTCTTCCGCCGGAATCGGCTCTCATCATGCTGGCCGGTATCTTTTACGGCGCGCAATATGGCGGCTCTACCACCGCCGTTCTCATCAATCTTCCGGGTGAAAGCTCCTCCGTCGTCACTGCGATCGACGGGTATCAGATGGCGCGCAATGGCCGGGCAGGCGCCGCACTTGCGACTGCGGCGCTGGGCTCTTTCTTTGCTGGAACTGTGGCGACCATTCTGCTTGCTGTCGCCGCACCTCCGCTTGCCGCCGTCGCACTCAATTTTGGGCCAGCCGAGTATTTTTCACTGATGGTTCTCGGTCTCGTCGCGTCGGTTGCACTGGCCAGTGGTTCGCTGCTGAAAGCTTTCGCGATGATCGTGTTCGGCTTGATCCTTGGGACCATCGGCACGGACGTCGAGAGTGGTACGCCGCGCTATGTCTTCGGCATTCCCGAACTCTATGATGGGCTTAATTTCGTTGCCGTCAGCATGGGTATCTTCGGCATCTGCGAGATACTGCGCAATCTGGAGAATGAGCAGGAACGATCGGTCGGCGTCAAGAAAGTGACCGGACTGATGCTGACCAAAGAGGATTTCAAGCGGATCATCGCGCCCGTCCTGCGCGGCACAGCACTTGGCTCCTTTCTCGGTGTGCTGCCAGGCGGCGGAGCCATGCTGGCCTCTTTTGCCTCCTACGCATTGGAAAAGCGCGTGTCGCCCAACCGCGCCGAGTTCGGCAAGGGAGCGATAGAAGGCGTGGCCGCACCGGAATCGGCCAACAATGCCGGAGCACAGACCTCGTTCATTCCCATGCTGACGCTCGGCATTCCCGGTAATCCGGTTATGGCGTTGATGGTCGGGGCGATGATCATTCAGGGCATTACCCCCGGCCCGAATGTTATCTCGGACGAGCCGAAACTATTCTGGGGCATGATCGTTTCGATGTGGTCGGGCAATCTGATGCTGGTGATCCTCAACCTGCCGCTGATCGGGTTGTGGGTTAGAATGCTGACCGTTCCCTACCATCTTCTCTTTCCGGCGATCATCGGCTTTTGCTGCATCGGTGCCTACAGCATCAATAACAGCGTTTTCGATGTGTTTGTCATGGCAGGTTTCAGCGTCATCGGCTTTGCGCTCTCGAAGATGCGGTTCGAACCAGCGCCGCTTCTTCTGGGTTTCATTCTCGGGCCGATGCTGGAAGAGAATTTGCGCCGCGCCATGCTGATCAGCCAGGGCGATCCTTCGATCTTCCTGCGCAGTCCGCTCAGTTTGTCGCTATTGATTTTCGCCGTCGTCGTTCTGGCGCTCGTGCTTTCGCCAAGTATCAGCCGCAAGCGTGAAGAGGCTTTCACCGAATAGCGGATCGGCTCGATCCCACAGAAGCGTCAACCGGCGCAGGAGTTTGGAATGGCAGACAGAAAGACGTACGAGGAACTTCGCTCAGCGCGCTGGATGATGCCGGACGACCAGCGGTCGTTTGGGCACAGGTCACGAACGATGCAGATGGGATACGCGGCAGAAGACTGGGAAGGGCGGCCCATCATCGCCATCATCAACACATGGTCGGATGCGCAGCCATGTCACATGCATTTTCGCGAGCGGGTGGAATGGGTAAAGCGCGGTGTCTTGCAGGCGGGTGGTTTCCCGATGGAGCTGCCCGCGTTGTCGCTGTCGGAAAACTTCGTCAAGCCGACGACGATGCTCTATCGCAATATGCTGGCCATGGAGACGGAAGAGCTTCTGCGGTCGCACCCGGTTGATGGCGCGGTCTTGATGGGAGGCTGCGACAAGACAACACCCGGGCTGGTCATGGGTGCAGTCTCGATGGGCATTCCGTTCATCTATCTGCCAGCCGGACCGATGTTGCGCGGCAATTATGCAGGTAAGGCGCTGGGCTCTGGCACAGATGGTTTCAAATATTGGGACGAGCGGCGCGCAGGCACGATTTCCAAGGAGGAATGGCAGGGGATCGAAGGTGGCATTGCCCGTAGCTATGGCCACTGCATGACTATGGGCACCGCCTCGACCATGACGGCGATTGCAGAAGGAATGGGGCTGACCCTTCCGAATGCATCTTCAATTCCGGCAGCGGATGCCAACCACCAGCGTATGTCCGCTAACTGTGGCCGACGGATCGTCGAAATGGTGTGGGAGGATTTGACCCCCGACAAGGTGATTACGCTGGCGGCCGTCAACAATGCGGTGACCGTTGCCATGGCAACCGGCTGCTCGACCAATGCGATCATTCATCTGATTGCCATGGCCCGGCGTGCTGGCGTTCCGCTGGAACTCGATGACTTGGACCGGATCGGTCGCACGACGCCTGTTATCGCCAATATCCGGCCTTCAGGGACGACCTACCTCATGGAGGACTTCTTTTACGCGGGCGGACTTCGCGCGCTGATGAAGCAACTCGGCGACAAACTCGACCCCACCGCAATCACCGTCACCGGCAAGCCGCTGGTTGAGGGGTTGGAAGACGTGAAAATCTGGAACGAGGATGTCATCCGTCCGCTGTCTAACCCTGTGTATCACGAAGGGTCGCTGGCGGTTCTGAAGGGCAATCTGTGCCCGGATGGAGCGGTGATCAAGCCTGCCGCCTGCGATCCGAAGTTCCACACGCATAGAGGCCCGGCGCTGGTGGCGAACAGCTATGAGGAGCTGAAGACGATCATCAATGATCCTGATTATCCGCTCACGCCTGATACGGTTCTGGTTTTGCGCAACGCCGGACCCCAAGGTGGCCCCGGCATGCCGGAATGGGGGATGATCCCGATGCCGAAAGCGCTTTTGAAGCTGGGCTTGCGCGATATGGTGCGGATTTCCGATGCCCGCATGTCTGGTACCAGCTTCGGCGCCTGCGTGTTGCATGCGTCACCTGAAGCCTTCGTCGGTGGGCCATTGGCTCTGTTAAAGACGGGAGACATGGTGGAACTCGATATTCCTGCGCGCAGCCTCAATATGCTGGTGCCAGAAACCGAGTTGGCAGAACGCCGCGCCGCGTGGATCGCACCTGAGCCACGCTACGAACGAGGCTATGGCTTCATGTTCACCAAGCACATCGAACAGGCCGACAAGGGCTGCGATTTCGACTTCCTGAAGACGGACTTCGGCGCAAAAGTCCCCGAGCCCGAGATCAACTGAGCAATTCGTGAGGAGAGACAAATGAACCCTGCAACCCGTGAAAAACTGATGGGCGTTTCCGTCGCAACACTGTGCTCGGCGCTCTACAAGCGTGGTCTGAAAAACCAGACGATCCAGGATGTTCGGCCTGTGTTGCCCAAGGGGCGAAACATGGTTGGTCCGGCCTTCACATTGCGCTACATGCCAGCCCGCGAGGACCGCAATCCGATGTCGGTCTTCCGCAACCCGGAGCATCCACAGCGTCATGCTATCGAGACCTGCCCGCAGGGCCACGTGCTCGTCATGGACAGCCGCAAGGATGCGCGCGCTGCTTCCGCCGGTGATATTTTGATCACCCGCCTGATGGTGCGCGGAGGCGCAGGCGTGGTAACGGATGGGGGCTTTCGTGATGCGAGGACCATCGGGGAACTCGACATACCTGCCTACCACAATCGTCCGTCCAGCCCGACGAACCTGACCTTGCACGAAGCGATCGACATCAATGTGCCAATCGGCTGCGGCGATGTGGCGGTGTTTCCGGGAGATATCGTGGTGGGTGACGACGACAGCGTCATCATCATACCGGCAGAAATTGCCGATGAGGTGGCCGACGAGGCAGTGGAGATGACGGCTTACGAAGATTTCGTCATCGGGCGGGTCAAGGACGGACACACGATCATCGGCCTTTATCCGGCAACCGACGAAAACAATCTCGAAATGTTTGCCGCCTGGCGAAAGGCAAACGGCAGATAGTGGAGCTGATCAGTGCCTCTCCTCCAGCGTTCGATGACAGGACGCTGGCGTGACCGCTGCGCAATCAGTGGAGACAAGTTGAGGGAAAAACGCTTATAAGGCCGACATGAGCAGATTCTCAGAAATAGAAGTGGCCCTGATAGGACGTCTGCGTTCCCTCAAGGCAGCACCTGAGGTATCGATCAATTTGAACGATATCTTCGCCCCGATGAAGGCTGATGGCTTTTCGCAGGACGAGATCATGACTGTCCTGAATGCGCTGGAGCAGGAAAAGATCATCGCTTACACGCCCGGAAATCGGCTGCTGATGCTGAAAAACTTGCCGAATTAACAGTAGGTTTCTCTGAGCATCCGTGCTCAATTTCATCAGATCCTACACTGTTTGGCTTTTGAATTGCTCGCCTGCCAGGCAGCGATCCTGGACAGCACGGATCAACTATGCTGCCATCAGCCCCGTTCGTCCGATGCAGCCAATACTGCATCGAGTAGCCCCGGAAACCGCTCATTGATCTCTTCACGACGCAGCTCATTCAGGTGTGCTGGCCCGTCCGTACGGGTGAAAACCAGGCCGCCCTCTCTTAAAACCTTGAAGTGGTGGGACATACTGGACTTTGGTCGTCCGCCATCCAATGCAGAGCATGTGGACTGCCCTTCCTGTGAAAGTTGTCTCACGACGCCCAGCCGGACTGGATCGCTGAGGGCATAGAGCACCTGAGTAAGAGTGACGTCTTTCAGGGCGGGATGTGGAATGGCGCGCATGGGCCATCCCTAGCATTATAACATCTAATTTGAAAGTTCGATTGTAATCGAACTATCGAAGTTTTATATGAGGATTGCTAATTATCAGTTGGAGCCTCCATGTCATCTCTATTTACCCCATTCACACTCAAAGACGTAACGCTTCGAAACCGCATCGTGGTCTCGCCGATGTGCCAGTATTCGGCAGAAGACGGCGTTATCAATGACTGGCATCATGTCCATCTGGCCGGGCTTGCGCGCGGCGGAGCGGGCTTGGTGATTGCAGAGGCGACGGCTGTGTCGCCCGAAGGCCGTATCACCCCCGGCTGCGCCGGTATCTGGAGCGATGATCAGATCGAGCCTTGGAAACAGGCCGTGAGTTTGATCAAGGCCGCCGGTGCCGTTCCCGGAATTCAGATCGGACATGCTGGCCGCAAAGCGAGCGCCAACCGTCCATGGGAAGGCGACGACCATATCCCAGAGTCCGATCATCGTGGCTGGGAAACATTGGCGCCCTCTGCCATTGCCTTCGGAGCAAACCTCGGCAAGGTACCGCAGGCCATGACGATTGCCGATATCGAACGGATCAAAGCAGACTTCGTCGCTGCCGCGAAGCGTGCGCTGGCCGCTGGTTTTGAATGGCTTGAGCTTCATTTCGCTCATGGTTATCTTGGCCAAAGTTTCTTCTCGACCTGGTCTAACAAGCGCACGGACAACTACGGCGGCGACTTTGCCGGGCGTGCTAGGTTCCTGCTCGAAACACTGGCTGCCGTTCGTGATGTCTGGCCTGAACATCTGCCACTTGCCGCTCGTTTTGGCGTGACTGAATTCGATGGTTCCGATGACCTCGAAGAAGGGATAGAGATGGTTCGCCGCTTCAAGGCTGGCGGCCTCGACATTATCGATGTCAGCATCGGATTTTCTACCTCGACCGCCAATATCCCCTGGGGGCCAGCTTTCATGGCGCCTGTAGCCCAGCGGGTTCGACGCGAGGCTGAACTTCCAGCCACCACGAGCTGGTTCATCAGCGAACCAAAGCAGGCTGATGCGCTGATCGCAGATGATGTCGTTGATTTGGTTTCGCTTGGTCGTCCGTTGCTTGCCAACAACCATTGGCCATACAAAGCAGCGCTTGAACTCGGTATCGATAAGCCGTCATGGACGCTACCTGCGCCATACGCCCACTGGCTGGAACGCTACAGAACGGCGTAATTCTGAAAAGCCGGACGACAAACTGGCCGCTGCGGCTGACGAATCCGCAGTGGCTCATGCACGATTGATGTGGGGGCAGCTTGTCCATCCGCACCGTAATGTGGAACAGGTTGCTGCCATGAACCTTCCAGTGGCTGACTATTGAGATGTCTGAGATGTCGAAATGGGGTGCCGGAGGTGCGAAAACGGCCTCAACAATCTCACCCTACCAGGCCAGAGTGCACTCTTGGTACGAGGCTAAATTCGGGTACCCGATTAATCCGTATACCTCAACAACCGAGGCCGTCCCACCGGGGATGCGAACGAAAACTTGGACCACCAAGAGGTAGTTTATTTATTTTTACGCAGACAGACTTCGAGCCGTTGAGCTTTACATCAGGCTTGGCAAGCGACTTAACGGGACCATTCGCCAGTTGGGTTATCCCACAAAGAATGCGCTGAGGGGCTGGTACTGCGAGTACTTGCAGCATCTCGATCTTCGTATTCAGCCGGTAGCTCCAGCGCCGAAGTATTAGGACGGTCAGAAGCAGGCGGCACTTGAGCATTATCGCCCCCTTGATCGTTGCATCTCTGTGACGATGAGGGCGCTTGGCTACCCTGGTCGAGGAACTCTCACCGCATGGATCCGGGAGGCCTTTCCGGAGACGCGAGCATCAATGGTCAGTCGATCTTGGCATCCTGGCTATTCCGAGGAGATCCGGCAAGCGGGGGGCATCGGACTATGCAGTGAGATGAGAGCGCTTAGCAGGTAGCTAACAGGCTGGGCGTCTCGAGACCGACATTGTATAGCTGGAAAGACCAGCTACTCGGTCATGAGGCTTCTCCATCCATGAAACGCCGCAAAGCCAACTCCAAAACGCCAGAACGTGAGGAACTCAAGCGACAGCTTGAAGCTCTGCAGCGTGATGTTCGCCATTTGCAACTCGAACATGATCTCCTCAAGAAGGCCAACGAATTCTTAAAAAAAGGCCGGGCGTCGATCTGCTGACCCTGAGTAATCGGGAGAAGACACAGCTAATTGACGCCCTAAAGAAAGTTTACCGCTTGCCAGAACTGCTCGCCCAGCTACGAATTGCCCGAAGCTCCTACTTTTACCATCGCACGCGCATGTGTCTGGCAGACAAGTATGCCGCCGTACGCAACAGCCTTGCGGAAATCTTTGAAGCGAACCGTCGTTGCTACGGCTATCGGAGACTACAGGCGTCGCTGGCCAGACAGAGCGTGATAATCTCGGAAAAGGTTGTTCAGCGCTTGATGAAGCAGGAGCAACTGGTCGTTGCCAGACCGCGTCGTAACCGATGTTTTTCCCACACATTGTCCGTTGTCGTCTGATCAGTGAGTGGTTTTTCCATGGAGAACGAAGGAAGCTTCTCCCCAACGGTGTGCGGTAGGTATGGGACGATATTAGAGATTCGTCCTGCCTTGCCGATCTGTGACATTCACGTCGCCAGACTGCGTTCAAAGAATGCAACAAGGTGTTCGTGATGATCATTTTCGGCGGCACTTCCCGGAATGTGATCTTGCCCCTCATAAAAATGGACTTCCGGTTTTCTGCCGTACTTATGCAGCCGATCAGCGAGCCGGCGCGTCATATCGACAGACCAAACTCGATCGGCGGTGCCGTGGCTCAGGAATAGGGGGGCGTCGAAGCGTTCGATTTCTATGGGGGTGGTCGGGAGAAGTTCCTCCGAAGAACCGCGCCACGACCAAGCTCGGTTGCCGGGGTCCCAAGCCTGCCAACCGGGATCACCCGCATCCCGCCAGCTCCGTGCATTGAAAGCGCCGCAAATGACATCGGGCGGGCTATGAGCGGCAATGGCGTCGGGCAATCCATCTACTCCGTCGCGCGCCATGAGAGAGGCCAACAGCAAGGCATGTTCTGCACCTCTGGAGACGCCGTAGACTCCAACCTTTTCGCTAGCAAAATGGAATGCGCGTAACGCTGTCAATGCTTCAACATTCCGATCAAGAGAGACATTGATAATGTCGCCCGCATTCCAGGCATTTCCACCATTCGAGTAGCCGAAAGGGAACGCAAGAAAGCCATGGCTTGCGAGGATTACAGCATTTCGGTGGCTCCATCCGGACCATGCCCCCTCGGAGCCATGCAAGATCATGATTGCAGGAAAGGGACCGTCACCAGGTGGGCCATAGGTCGTTCCCCAGTCCGGAATAAGTCGGCGGGTGATCTTCAATGTCATGCGGCGTGATCCTTGTTTCAGGCTCAACCAGTGGCATACCAAACAACAGGCGTTAAGGTTAAGCGTTACGAGCGACTTTTGCGATAGACTTCCGTTGGTTTCCACAGATCGTCCATAGTTAATGGCGACGCTTGTCCCATAAGCTCAAGTGACTCCAAGGCAAGAGTTCATCGATCCTGCTCTGCTTGTGGCCGTTGACGATGGCTGTGAGCGTGGTAGTCAGGTAAGCTAACGGATCGACCGAATTGAGCTTGCAGGTCTCGATGAGCGTGGCGACGGGCGCCCAGTTCTCCGCCCCTGCGTCATGCCTCGCAAAGAGCGCGTTCTCCCGGTTCAGTGCAATTGGTCGGATGGTCCGCTCGACGGTGTTGTTGTTGATCTCGATGCGACCGTCTGTCAGGAAGAGTCGGAGACCATCCCAGTATTTGGCGATGTAGGCCAAGGCTTCGCCGAGCGGAGATTTTGCAGCGATACGGGCTCGGTTATGCGTAAGCCAAACCTGCATGTCGGCGACGAGCGGTGCAGACCGTTCCCCCCGTCCAGCAAAACGAGCCTCCGGATCAAGGTCACGCAAATTAGGCTTCGATCCGATACAGCTCGCCGATCCGTTTAACGCCGTCCTCGGCAATCGGGGCTGTTGCGTTACGGGTGATCTCCACGAGCTTGCGACGAGCATGTGCCCGACAATAGGCAAGCCGAATTTCCGGGCCAACGCGCTCTGGTGCGATCAGCCTGTTATATCCGGAATAGCCATCGACTTGCAGGACACCGGAGAAGCCTTGCAATATTCGTTCTGCATGAACACCTCCTCGACCAGGGGCATAGGTGAAGGCCACGCCTGGTGGAGCACCGCCGCTCCATGGGCGATCATCCCGCGCCAGCGCCCAGAAGTATCCGATGTTGGTCCTGCGGGAACCGGGATCAAGAAGCGGGGCACGGGTCTCGTCCATGAACAGCTTGGTCGAGCGCTTCAGATCGGCACTCAGCGCATCGAAGACCGGACGTAATTCGAACGCTGCTCACCCGACCCAGTCGGCAAGTTTGGAGCGGTCGAGATCAACGCCCTGACGACTCATGATCTGAGCCTGCCGATACAGCGGAAGATGATCGGCATATTTAGAGACCAGAACATGGGCGACGGTCGCTTCCGTCGGCAGTCCTGCCTGGATTAATCGCGCTGGAGCAGGAGCCTGAACGACACCATCGGTGCACGCACGGCAGACGTATTTGGGACGGCGGGTGATCAAGACTCGGAACTGCGCCGGTACGACGTCCAACCGTTCGGAGACGTCCTCCCCAATGCAATGCAGGTTGACGGGGGCGTCGCTGGTCATCGAACCGAAATTCTCGGCAACGCGGTTCTCGAACTCGCTTTTAGAGAGCGGCGCGACCAACACTTATCTGCTTGGCGCAATGGTTCCGATTCTTCTGTCGAAGAATGTCTTGGATGCCGACAGTCACCACAAGACCCGCATTGCGCTCGCACCGGGTGTACCGTCGCAATTCCATGGTCCGTTTACCGGTCGCTTCGGCATCGGCATTATCGACGGCTATGGCTCGACCGAGACCAATTTCGTGATCGGTGCGCTGCTGCATGAGCAGCGACCGGGCAAGATGGGCAAGGCCAGACCCGGTTTCGAGATTGCCGTTGTCGATGACGAGGACAACGTCTTGCCTGCATACATTTCCGGAGAACTGGTGGTTCGATCCTCCGAGCCGTTCTCGACTGCCACTGGCTATTTCGGTGCGGCAGAAAAGACCGTCGAGGCTTGGCGAAACCTGTGGTTTCACACGGGTAATCGCGTCACCATGGATGTTGACGGCTATGTGCAGTTTCTTGACCGAATGAAGGACGCAATCCGAAGGCGTGGTGAAAACATATCGTCATTCGAGGTCGAACAGGTGATCGTCGCCCACCCGGCCGTCGAAAACGTCGCAGTTTTTCCGGTGAAGTCGGAACTGGAGGAAGACGAGGTGATGGCTTCTGTCATCCTGAAGCAGGGTGTGAGCCTCTCCGAAGCCGACCTTCTGGACTTTTGCCAGCCGCGTATGTCCTATTTTTCCGTGCCGCGTTTAATCGACATCGTCGATAAGCTTCCGCTTACAGAGAATGGCAAGGTGCAGAAATACAAGTTGATTGCCACTGGCGTGACACCAAGCGCTTGGGACAGGGAGCGCGCCGGCTACAAGCTGACGCGCTGAACTGGTCTAACATCAGGGCAAAATCAGAACCTTGCCGGTATTGAGGATGTTGTTGGGATCGAGCGCCTGTTTGATCGTTGCCATCAGGGCAAGCTCCTGCGTTGTGCGCGAAAGACCTAGATAAGGCTTTTTCACGAGGCCGATGCCATGTTCGGCGGAAATGGTGCCGCCTTCGCGACCTATGATACTGAATATCAAATGATATATGTCCTTGTGCGGCTGGTTTTTGCCAGCCGATGGGATGTTGCAGACGACATGCAGGTTGCTGTCGCCGATATGGCCGTAGCTCAGCGTAATAGCGTCCGGCCAACGCGCCCTCATCGCAGCCTCGATTTCGTCCACCACTTCGCCGGAACGGCTAGTTGGCAGGCCGACATCGAATGCCGTCAACGGCCCCATCATCTTGCCATATTCGGACACGCTTTCTCGCACAGCCCACAGATCCTGCGTCTCCCGTTCCGAAGATGGCAGGATGGCATCGGATACATGCCCGGCCTCCATCGCGCCCGAGAGAAGCTCTTCAAGCAGGTGCCGGTTTTCTCCGGCGTCGTTGCCACCGGTTTCAATCAGCACATAAATGCCGTGTTGTTCTTTGAAAGCCCGACGCAGGGTGGGAAGACCGGCGATCATAAACTCGTAGAAACTCGGCCACATCACCTCGAAAGAGGTGAGCGCCGAACCAAGGCGCTGGCGAGCGCTTTTCAGTACTTCCAGCAAGGCGAGAAAATCCGGGCAGGCGCAGAAGGCGCTTGCGAGTTCGGCTGGCCTTGCCTGTAGCCGCAGCACCGCGCGGGTGATCACGCCAAGTGTGCCTTCCGAGCCGATGAACAGCTGTTTGAGATCATAACCGGCATTGTTCTTCAGCATCTTGTTGAGGGAGGTGACGACCGTACCGTCAGGCAGCACCACTTCGATGCCGAGCACATGCTCCCGCGCCATGCCAAAGCGGATGACCCGGTTTCCTCCGGCATTGGTGGCGAGATTGCCACCAATGACGCAACTGTCGCGCGCGCCAAGATCGAGCCCCAGGAACAATCCTGCCTCTTCCGCCGCCCGCTGCGCCACGCCCAGGGGCGTACCGGCCTGCACCGTCATCGTTGCCATAACGGTATCCAGTTCCTCAATGGCGTTCATGCGATCCAGAGACAGTGCCACGCCACCCTCGATAGGCCGCGCCCCGCCGGCAAGACCTGTCAGGCCACCCTGCGGCGTCACCGGTACCTTGTACTCGTTGCAAAGCCGCATGGTGGCCGATACCTGTTCAGTCGTGCGGGCGCGCACCAGCGCTATCGGCCTCACCGGCGCCATTCCGGCCCAGTCATTATGGAACCGCGCGGGTATATCATCGTCAAAGCAGACATCAGAACCTAGTGCCCTTTTCAGGGTGTCCAAAAACATGTCCATGTCGATCTCTCTGTTTCTCTTCGGCGTCCTCAGCATCATATCTGTGTCCGACGCGTGTCCTTATTCGATACGGTAGCCTGTCTCCGCCAGCACCGGAGACCATTCGGCGTTCACGTCATCGGGCGGCACCGCGGCCAGCAGGCTGCGCGTATAGGGGTGCTGCGGATTGGCGAATATCGTCTCCGTGTCGCCGCTCTCGACGACTTCTCCCCGATACATCACCAGAACCCGATCGCAGAGATAGCGTACGACGGAAAGGTCGTGGCTTATGAATAGCATGGAGAAGCCGTGTTCGTTGCGCAGCTTCAGAAGCAGATCGAGAAGCTGGGCCTGAACCGATACATCGAGGCCCGAAACGATTTCATCCGCCACCAGAATGCGCGGCAAGGTGCAAAGTGCCCGTGCAATATTGACGCGTTGCTTTTGACCGCCGGAAAGTTGCGACGGAAAACGCGTTGCGGCATCCGGCGGAAGCCCGATCTCCTTCAGCAACTCGGCGGCGCGGTCCATGAGTTCATGCTTGCTGTGCTGCAGATCACTGGCTTCCAATGCCTGGGTGACGATGCTGCCGATCCGCCGCCGCGGGTTGAGCGCGGACTGTGGATCCTGAAAGATCATCTGCACAAGCTCCCGACGGTATGTCTTCTCAGACTTGCCATTTGCAGTCACATCGCGACCAGCCAATACGATCTTGCCCGCAGTCGGAGTATCGAGACCGACAACCAGACGTGCGAGCGAGCTTTTACCGCTGCCGCTTTCGCCGACAATGCCGACGAATTCGCCTTCTCCCAGGGTGAAATCGACGCTGTTGACAGCCTTGAAGCTGCTGCGCCTGGAAAAGGGACTCCAGGACGTCGTGTAGGCCTTGGTCAGATTTTCGCCCGTCAGGGCCGTGCTGGTCGAATCGACTTTTTGGGCCTCGACCAAAGATGGCGGCACGATGCCCGGCGTGGTTTCCGTGCGGATACAGGCGGCCACATGGTTCGGCCCGATCTCGGCCAGAGGCGGTTCGGTTTTCAGGCAAGCGTCTACCGCGTTGGGACATCTGGATGCAAAGCGACAACCCTGCAGATCCTTCAGGACACGCAGACCCGGCATACGTTCTGGCAGGATGTAAAGACCTCTGCGGGGGCCGCTGATGCCGGGATTTGCAAGCTGCAGACAGCGCGTGTAGGGGTGACCCGGCGCAGAGAACAGCCGTTCCGAAGGCCCGCGTTCGGCCGGTCTGCCGGCATAGAGCACCATGATCTCGTCGCTGATCTGCGCGGCAAGCCGCAAATCATGCGTGATGAAGATGACGGCTGTGCCGTCGCGCTCCTGCATCTCCGCGATCAGCTTGACGATACGCGCCTGGATCGTCACATCAAGCGCTGTGGTGGGCTCATCGGCAATCAGCAGGCGAGGGCGGCTGGCAAATGCCATAGCGATCAGAATACGCTGGCACATGCCGCCGGAGAGTTGATGGGGATATTTTTCAAGCAGGGCGGCGCCGTGGGGAAGATGCACGGCATCGAACTCCTTCAAGGCTCGCTCGCGCCATGTTTCTCCGGGCGCAAGGCCAATGCGCAGCAGATGCTCTTTCATCTGCTGGCCGATGCTCATGACCGGGTCGAGGCCCGATAACGGCTCCTGCGGGATAAAGGCGATGTCGCGCCCAAGCAGATTCCGCCGACGTTCCGGCGCCATTGACAGCATGTTCTCGCCATCGAATGTCAGGCTGCCCTTCGTGACTGAAAAACCATTAGGCAGGAACTGTGAAATCGTTCGCCCGATCATCGATTTTCCGGCGCCCGATTCCCCCACGAGGCCAAGGATCTTTCCGGGCTCCAGTGAGAAATTGAGGTCGGTCAGAACAGGAAATCGTTCTTTCCCGCCAAGCGCTTCGACACACAGGCCCGTTGCAGATAGAATGGGATTGGCCATGTCAGGTGCGCTCCGTCTGCGTCAGGCGCGTATCGAGGGTGCGTCGCAGCCCGTCGCCCAGAATGTTGAAACCGAAAACCGCAAGAAAAATCGCGAAAATGGGTGCGACAAGGTTGAGCGGAGCATCGTAGATGTCTTGGCGCGCATCGGCGATCATCTGCCCCCAGGCTGGCGTTTCGGACCCGACGCTCATGCCCACGAAGGACAGCACCGCCTCCACGATCACCGCCACCCCCATTTCGAGGCTCATCAACGTGATCAGCAACGGCAGCGTTCCCGGCAAAATTTCGAATATGATTGTGCGCCAGTGCGAGAACCCGACAAGTTGCGCAGCCGCGACGTAATCCTTTTGCCGCAGAACGATGACCTCGCTGCGCAATACGCGACAGAAACGTGTCCAGTCGACCAGAATGATGGCGATCACCACATTGCGTAGCCCAGTTCCGAGACCGACCATCAGGATCAGCGACAGGATAACCGGAGGGAACGAGAGCCAGATCTCGACGATACGACCGATCACCCAGTCGATAAATCCGCCGAAATAGCCTGCGATATGCGCCAGAATCGCACCGATAATCATGGCGCCGACTGCAGCGGTAAATGCCACCGTCAGAGCTACACGGGCGCCGAAGATCAGTCGCGACAGGACGCAACGACCCAGACTGTCAGTGCCGAGCGGGTAGAGAATATCGCCTGCCTCGGCCCAGGCGGGCGGAAGCAGGATGTTGAGTAGGTTCTGCTCGTTCGGATCGTTGGGTGCCAGCCAGGGTGCAAACAGCGCACATATGACTAGTATGCCAATAATGACGAGCCCGATCTGGACGCGACCGGACCTGAGCCAGAGAGGAAGAGGTTTCATATCAGCGCACCCTGAGTTTGGGGTTCAGGATAAGGTACAGGCTGTCGATGACGATGCTAATCACCAGCACGGCGACGCAATAGGTGAGGCCCGCACCCTGAATAATCGGAAGATCGGCATTGCGGATCGCATCCACCATCAGATTGCCCATGCCCGGATAGGAATAAATGATCTCGACGAGCAAGGTGCCGCCGAACAGGAAGCCGAATTGCACACCCATCAGGCTTAGCGTCGGCAATATCGCGTTCTTCAGGCCGTGACGGATCAGGATACGCTTTTCAGAGAGACCGCGCAGTCTGGCCTGATGGATATAGTCGTCCTGATAGGCATCCAGCAGGCTGGAGCGAAGCACACGCATCAGCGAGGGCGACAGGGCGATAGCGAGCGCAAGGCATGGCAATATCATGTGTTCGAGAGCATCGAGGAACACGCCGATATTGCCAGTGATCAGACTGTCCAGAAGCAGAAAGCCGGTCACCAACGGGCGTTCGAAGCCCGGACTGAGGCGTCCGGTGAACGGCAACAGCTCGAAGAAAACGCCGAAAATCAGCAGCAGGAACAGGCT
Organism: Hyphomicrobiales bacterium; assembly: GCA_900468015.1. Classification (GTDB taxonomy): domain Bacteria; phylum Pseudomonadota; class Alphaproteobacteria; order Rhizobiales; family Rhizobiaceae; genus Agrobacterium. Next base: position 356,200 of record UBRU01000004.1, on the reverse strand, counting down.
CCAGAGGAACTCCGGCAAGGAGAGTAGCAGGATCGACATGAAATCCACCACCGCCTCGGCTCTGGTACCCCGCACATAGAATAGAAACAGTCCACCTGCGATGCCGAATATCGTGGCAAACACCATGGCGATCGCCGCCAGCTCGATTGTCGCAGGCAGGGTATTGCCGATGAGGGTCGTGACGTCCTGCCGGAAATGAATGGAGCGACCGACATCGCCTTCCATAAGCTTTCCAAGCCAGATTCCGTATTGCTCATAAAGAGGGCGATCCAGGCCCATATCTTTGCGCATGGTCTCGACCTCTTCGGTCGTCGCATTGGGGGGCAAGGACATGGCCGCCGGATCGACCGGAAGAATGCGCAGAACACAAAAAAGAAGTGCGGATACGACGAGAAGAATAGGTATCGCGGTCATGACCCGCTTTGCCAGAAGTTTGGCAATGGTCGTAAACATGCGTATGCCTCACGGAATGAAATGTCTGGATGGGTCCGGACCAGCCGGACCTGGGGATGGGCAACTCGATCAGCTCCAGGACATGGTGTTGCCCAGAATCCAGCCATTGCCGTATTTCACGTAGGTGAGGTCTTTCTTTCGCACCAGCGTCTGGACGCTCTGTAGAAGCGGGATATTGGCACCCGTTTCAACGATCTCCTGTGCAAGCGCCTTGTAGCCTTCGATACGTTTTTCATAGACAGGCTCGACGAAGAGCTTGAGGATCTTGTCGCCGATCTCCTGGCCCTTCCATGCGCCGAACGGCATTTTGGGGTTCATGAGGTAGCCTGAGAAGATTTCCGGATCGCCTGTGGCGTTGTCGAAGCTATAAAGCGTCGCTTCTGGTAACTGGCCACCACGGTTCAGTTCGAAATATTTCGAATATTCGATCTGCTGCAATTCGACCTTGATGCCAACCTTACCCCACATCTGCACGAGAGCACGGGCGATATCGAAATCGCTGGGGAACTGCCCGTTGGTTGCTGCCAGGGTGAAGGTCGCTGGCTTGTCGGCGGTGAAGCCTGCATCGGCCAGAATCTTCTTCGACAGTTCCGGGTCGTAGGAGAACTTGTAGTCGGTCAGATAGCCCGGCGTTCCGGGGGTTGCCGGAATCGACAGCGGAACGGCCTCGCCGCCGTAAAAGGCTTTGGACAGTGCGGCCTTGTCGATGGCATGGTGCGCTGCAAGGCGAACGGCCTTGTCGGTAAAGCCCTTGTCATTGCGCATCTGCAACAGGATCAGGCGGGTAAAGGGATTGATTTCGGCAGCCAGGCCTGAAGTTTTGCCGAGACGCATGACTTCACGGACCGGAATATTGACGGTGATATCGACCTGCCCCGACTGGATGGCGGCGGTACGTGCCGACGGATCCTTGATGATGTCGATCGTTACACGCTTGAGTTTGGGCTTGGCGCCGAAGTAGTCGTCGTTACGCTCCAGCACGATACGGGAATTCATCTGGTAGTCAACGAGCTTGTACGGGCCGGTCCCCACGGGCTTTTTCGCGAACTCTTCCGCGCCAACGGACTCGATATATTTCTTCGGCACGAGATAGCTGCCGAGGAAGGCCAGCCACTGCGGTGCGGTCGGCGTCGGCGCCGAGAATTTCATGACGCCAGAGGTAGGCGATGTAATCTCGATATCCGAAAGCGTACGCCAGGAATTGGCTATATCGAGCTTGAGGCCGGACTTTATGCGCTCGACGAAGGTGTATCTGAAATCCTCCATCGTCATCGGATCACCGTTGTGAAACTTCACGTCACTGCGGATTTCAAAAGGCATTGAAAGCCCGTCGGGCTTTAACTCCCATTTTGTGATCAGATTCGGGATTAGCTTAAGATCAGGCGCCTGATCCAGCGGCTGGTCATAAACCATTTTGAAAATCGGTTGGGCGTCTGGAACGAACCTCAGGTTCGGATCCCAAGACGGTACGTCGGATGGCCAGCCGATGGTGACACTATCGACACCCTGGGCGAAGGCAATAGTCGCTTGTGACAAGGCTGTTCCACTGACGGCGGCCAGGCCAAGCATCTGCAAAAGGTTTCTACGGTCGATTTCGAAGCTCATGAAAATCCCTCTGGTTATGACCCTCGGCTCTTGAGTCCGATGGACCTGCGGCGGTTTGAAAACACGAAAACCTGCAGTCCTGTCAGGGGGATCTATTGGTAGGTCCCGGCCGTTCTGTGCGGCAGCCCCCTCAACAATTACAGCGATGCTAGAACGAGCCTAAAATTACTTCAAGCCTAAAATTTATTCGTTTATAGAAAATTCAGCGGTTGGTGCCGCTTGCCATGAGATGCCGGGGCGGACAATTTTCACACGTGGTTTTCCAATGCAACCGGTAGATGGAAATTCGTGACCGGTTGAATAACGCGATGGATTTTTGAAAAAGATCGTTGACCTCCCTCTAGTTTATTTTATGTTTCAAATATTATGTAGGGGCTGCTTGGTCCCGGAACATCGGTCGGCTATCGATCCGTTCGACAACACATTTTTATCCAGGCATGGAGAGCATCATGACGCCCGAAAAGATCTTGTACGAGACGGCGGTTGTGGCCAATGGTGGCCGGGACGGAAAAGTCGAGAGCGTCGATGACGGCGGTTTCTCGGCGCGGCTCTCGGTACCGAAAGGACTGGGTGGCCCGGGTGGCGAGGGCACCAACCCCGAACAGTTGTTTGCTGCCGGTTACGCAGCCTGCTTCCTCGGCGCGGTAAAACTCGTCGCTCGCACAAGCAAGATTGCGCTGCCTGATGACACTTCGGTCACTGCAAAGGTCGGTATCGGCCCGGTTCCAGTGGGTTATGCGCTGGCTGTCGAACTGGTTGTCTCCCTGCCTGGTATCGAACGCTCGCTCGCAGAAGAAATCGTTGCCGGTGCTCACGAACGCTGCCCCTATTCGAATGCAACGCGCGGCAATGTCGATGTCAGACTGGCTGTCGCCTGACTTGCAGGCGCAACATCGAACGGGGAAATCATGCGTATCTTCTGGCAAAGCTTTATCGATTCAAGCGCCAGTGCAGCATATCTGGACCGGTTGTCGAAATATCTCAACAACAATGCCGAGCCGGGCACGACTGTCGACGTCTTCGGCATCAGCCCGCCGGACAGGCATTTCGGCAGGCTGGCCGAGTTTCGTTGCGCGGCAATCGCCATCGATAATGGGCTGGAAGCGGCGCAACGCGGCTATGACGCGGTCGTCATCGGGCATTTTCAGGATCCCGGTCTCTACGAATTGAAATCGGCGCTGCGCATTCCCGTCATCGGCGCGGGCGAGGCATGCATGCATTACGCCGCGCGCCTGGGACGACGCCTGGCGCTGGTTACACTCGATGATGTCTTCCAGGTCTGGCATTACGAACAGGCCGATCTCTACGGCCTCGGAAGCCGGGTGCGACATGTCGTCGGCATGAATTGCGCGCCCTCGGATTTCAGCGCCGCCTTTGCCGGCGATGACGAGGCACGGACGCGAATGCTGGCGGCTTTTACCGCATGCGCCGAGCCGCTCGTTCGCGACGGCGCCGACGTCATCATTCCCGCAGGCGTCTTGCCGGGGCTGCTGGTCGGGGGTGAGTTCGGGTTCAGGGTTCTCCACGCACCGGTTGTCAATACGGCCGCCGTGACGCTGAAAACAGCGGAAATGGATGTGCGGCTTCACAAGCTGAACGGCATTGAGGTCAGCCGCGGCCCGTTCTGCTCCCTGGCAAACGAACAGGCCGTGGAAGATTTTCGCAGCTTCGTTGCCAAAGGGCGTGGGGCACCGCTTTTCCCGGATAACTAAGACCTTCCGAAACGCTACATGGTGAGAATAAGGCGCCCGCGGGAGATGGCGCCGCCTTCCATCAGGCGGTGCGCCTGCGCTGCCTGTGCCAACGGAAGCGTTCGTGCCACCTGCGGCTTCAATACGCCTGCGCTAGCGAGGTCTAGAATCGACTGCAATGCCGACTTGTCATCCGTCACCATCGCACGCTTCACCGTGACACCATATGCCTCGCCCCGATCCTCAATGGGATCGGCGACGAGCCAGACGAGGCGGCCGCCGCGTTTGAGGACCTTGTAGGATTTTTCATGGACGATGCCGCCCATCAGGTCGAAAACCACGTCCTGATCCGTCACTAGGTCGGAAAAGTCCTCTTCATCATAGGCCACGACGCGGTTTGCACCCAGAGCGAGCGTATAGTCGCGATTGGTCGAGCGGCAGGTCGCCGTCACCTCCGCGCCAAGGTGGCGGCATAGCTGTATCAGCAGACCGCCGACGGCACCCGAACCGGAATGCACCAGCACGCGCTCACCAAGCCTTACCTGGGCTGCCTGCATCGAAATCCAGGAACTGACACCGGCATTGGTGAGAGCGACGGCGCCAATCGTCGACAGATTGTCGGGAATGCGCACTGCGTTCGCCTCATCGACAGAGATCAACTCCGCATAGCCGCCCTGGGCGAATGTTCCGGCCATGACGACAACCCTGTCGCCGATGCTGAACTCCGTCACGCCATCGCCGACGGCCACGACCCTGCCGCCGCCGTCGCGCCCCGGAACGCTTGGCATGGGCAGTGTAAAATGATCCCGGAGCTTTCCGGCGCGCAGCTTCCAGTCGAAGGGTGTTACGCTTGCAGCCTCAAGCCTGACGAGAATATGCTTTTCTCCTGCCACGGGGTCAGGCAAATCCACATAGTTCAATACCCCGGCAGGCCCATGTTCCCGGTACTCGATAGCCTTCATTTTCACTCCTGCAGAATTGTCATTGATAGGAGGCTCATGCCGTCTCGCCGGGTGCATGTCTGTCAAGCCATTCAGGGTCGATCTCCGGTAGCGGTATGGCATCCAGCAAATGGCGGGTGTAATCCGAGCCAGGATAATCGAAGAGAGTGGCGCAGGCACCTTCTTCCACTACCTTGCCGAAGCGCAGCACATAGACCCTGTCGCAAATGGCGCGGATGACCGATAGGTCGTGGCTGATAAAAGCCATGGCCATGCCCATTTCACGCGACAATTCCTTCAGGAGATTAAGAACCGTGGCCTGTGTGGAAACATCCAGCCCCGATACGATCTCGTCCGCCAATACGAAATCCGGCTTCAGCAATGCCGCCCGCGCAATACCGACGCGTTGGCGCTGGCCACCGGATAATTCGTGTGGGCTGCGCCCCAGTACCGCCAGGGGTAAGGAGACACGATCCAGCATCGCTTTCACCTGCATTGCTGCATCATGCCTGTTTTCGGCAAGGCCGTGCAGCAGCAGGGGGCCGGACAATATCTGACCAATGGAATGACGCGGATTAAGCGAGGCCATCGGGTCCTGGAAGATCATTTGCATGCGCCGTCTCAGGGGACGCATATGATGTGCCGGTAGCGTCGTGATATCCTGCCCGTCAAAGGTGATGGTTCCCGCAGACGTCGGCACCAGACGTAACAGCGCCCGTCCCAGTGTCGTCTTGCCGGAGCCGCTTTCACCGACGATGCCCACGGCCTCTCCACGGCGGATGGCGATATCGACGCCGTGGAGGACACGCGTCCCATGGTCTTTTGCGGCAAACAGGCCCTTGCCTGCGCCATAGGTGACTTCAATGCCGCGCGCGTCGAGAAGAAAGGCGCCGTTGGCTTCGCTCATGTCAGCCTCTTCCGGACATACCGATTTCACGGCGTAATTGAGTGAAAATCTCTTCGGGCACAGGCTCAAGTCCTGCATCCGGCCTGTCGTAGCGGGGACTGGCAGCTATAAGGGCGCGTGTATAGGGATGCGCCGGATTTTGAAGAAGGGTGGCCGTCGAACCGTCTTCGATCACCTTCCCCGCATAAAGCAGGGTCACGCTATCGCATATCTTGGCAACGACACCGAGGTCGTGGGTAACGAAAATCACGGCAGTGTCATGTGCCTGCTGCATCCTTCGTATCAGGCGCAGAACTTCCTTCTGAACCGTGACATCAAGAGCGGTCGTCGGCTCATCGGCCACAACCAGTTTCGGGCCGGGTGCGAAGGCTGCAGCAATCAGAATACGTTGCCGCATGCCGCCGGAAAGCTGATGCGGATAAGAGCGCATGACCCGATCCGGATCGCGGATCTGCACCTCTTCCAGCAGTTCCAGCGCACGCAGACGCGCCTGCTTTTTATCCATACCCGATTGCAACCGCAAACCGTCCGTAAGTTGGGCCTCGATTTTACGCGCAGGATTGAGAGCCGTTTGCGGGTCCTGGGGAATAAGCGTGATATCGCGTCCCATGATGTTACGCATATCGCGGGGAGCAAGCGTCAGGAGATCGCGGCCCTCGAAGCGTATAGAACCACCGGTTATCTGCACCGTGGCGGGCAATATGCCGAGCAGGGCTTTGGCAATTGTCGATTTGCCCGCGCCGGATTCGCCGATGAGGCCGCGGACTTCCCCCAGCTTCAGATCCAGCGTCACATCTCGCAAAACCGGCTGGTTGGCATCACGGGTTGATATGGCGTTGAGTGATTCAATGCGCAGAAGAAGAGGAGGCGTCATCGGCGCATCACCGGATCGAGCGCTACCCGCAGGCCGTTGCCAAGCTGGTTGAAGGCCAGCACCGTTGCGAACAGGGCAGAGAGAGGAAAAACCAGAACCCACCAGCCCTGATAGATGATCTGGCGACCCTGCGCGATCATGCTGCCCCAGGTTGGCGTGTCCGAAGACAGCGACAGGCCGACAAAGGACAAAATAGCCTCGACGATGACCGCGATGCCCATTTCCAGGCTGACAAGTGCCACAAGCACGGGCGCGACATTGGGCAGGATTTCCCTGAGCAGGATATGGATGCGCGAAAAACCCAACGTTTCGGCGGCGGTGACGTAATCGAGACCGGCCTGTCGCATGGTTTCAGCGCGCACAACGCGGCAAAAGCGTGTCCAGTCGATAATGACGATTGCCGCGATGACCGAATGCAGGCCGGATCCGAAAACCGCAACCAGCAGCACAGACAGCAAGACTGGCGGAAAAGCCATCCAGATATCGACCAGCCGCGACACGATCCTGTCTGTCCAGCCACCGTAAAAACCCGCTGCAAGACCGAGCGCTGTGCCGATCAGGGCAGAAAAAGTGGCGGCGACGAAAGCCACCGTCAGTGCGATGCGGGTGCCGTAGATGATGCGCGACAGCACATCCCGGCCCAGATCGTCGGTGCCGAGCCAGTATCCCGGCTCGGTCCCTTCCACAGTTAAGGGCGGCAGTGTGCCCAGCATTAGATCCTGCTCAAGCGGATCTTTGGGTGCAATCATCGGCGCAAGAATAGCCAGAAGAACCAGTAGCAGAATGAAGCCACCGCCGAAAACGACGCGCGGTTCGCCCAGCAGCCTGCGGAGTGTTTTGCCACGGGGCGTGGTATCGGCGATTGCAAGACTTGTTTCAGCCATGAGACTGCCTCGGATCGAGAAGAGCGGCGACCTGGTCGTTAACGATATTGATGGTGATGAAAAGCGCTCCGAAAACCATAACGATACCCTGTATCAACGGCAGGTCACGATTGATGACAGCATCAATGGCCATATTGCCGAGGCCGGGATAGGAGAAAATCCGCTCCACGATCACCGTGCCGCCAATCATGAATGTGAACTGGACGCCTGTCAGCGTCAGTGTCGGGCCGACGGCATTGCGCAATGCTTCCTGAAGGACGAGGCGCAAGGACGACATGCCTTTCAGCCGCGCAAGAAGCACGTAGTCCTGTACCATTGCTTCGGAAAGCGACTCTTTCAGTGTCCGCGCAATAATCGAGGCCAGCGGCAACCCGAGCGCCAGAACTGGCATCGTCATATGGGCGGCAAGATCGGCGACGGTTTGAAAATCGAGCCTGAGCAGGCTTTCCAGCAAATAGAATGAGGTGGTGAACTCCAGGGAAACCGATGGATCAAGCCTCCCCGAAAGCGGCAGAACCGGGAAGAAAACGCCGAGCAGAAGCACCAGCGCCAGCGCCCACACAAAATCCGGCACGGCGAGAAACAGTCCGTTCATGAACTCCAGAACCGGTTCAAGGAATGTGCGGCGACACAGTGTGCCGATGACCGCAATCGCTCCACCGGCCATGACACCGAAAGCAAGTGCTGCGAAGGCCAGTTCAAGCGTTGCGGGCAGCCGTTGGAAGATCAGTTCCATCACATCGCGGCGCAATGAGATCGACGTCCCGAAATCGCCCTGCACGACGGCTTTGAGCCAGATCATAAATTGCTGGAACAGGCCGAGATCAAGACCATAACGGGCGCGTAACGCTGCGATATCCTCCGGCGTAGCGCTTGGTGAAATCATCATGGCGATGGGATCGCCGGGGACGATGCGCAGCAGACAGAAGATGATAACTCCGACGCCGAAGAGTGTGAACAAGGCGGCAAGGATCTTGTTGAGGAGATGGATTACGGTCACTGGATACCCGGCATGGCAATCGCCACGCTCCTGATAAACGGGAAAAATTCCGGGGCGGTAAAACCGTCCCGGCCGATGGAAATATCAGGCCTTGCCGATCAGCACCGGCTGCAAGGCGCTCGACACACTGGGCGTCACTTTCAGCGCAGCCTTGAAAACCACGGGCTGAACATATTGCAAAAGCGGAATGACATAGCCCTCTTCGGCAATATATTTGTCCACGGCCTTCCAGCCCTCGATCCGTTTCGCCTCATCCTTCTCGCCCCAGAGCGGACCGATCTTAGCGTCGAGATCGTCGCTTTTCCAGGCGGAATGCGGGGATTTGGAGAACATCGCAAAGCCGGTCGAGGTCGTCGGGTCGCCGATGGCATTTCCCCAGTTGTAGAAGGCCGCGGGGGCGAGCTTGTGGGCGGCACGAAGCTCGAAATGCTTGGCGATTTCGTAAACCTCGATCTCGGCTTCAATGCCGATCTTGCGCCACATGCCGACAATCGCCTGGATCATTTCGTAATCCTTGGGCTTTAATCCGCGCGTGGTCTGTATCGTGAACTTTGCCGGCTTGTCTTTGGAATAGCCTGAGGCTGCGAGCAGTTCCGTGGCCTTCGTCGGATCGTAGCCGATCTTGATCGAAGCATCATAGGCGGCATATTGCGGAGCTTCCAGCGTATCTATGGGCGTACCATATCCACGCAGAAGTCTCTTGATAATCGCGTCCTTGTCGATGGCGAGATGCGCCGCAAGGCGGACATTCTTATCCAGCATGACACCTGAATTGGTGATGAAAATCATACCGATATCGGAGATGGGCGTGGAAACGCCGGAAAGACCGGATTTCGTTTTCAGCCTGTCGAATTCCTCATAGGGAATTTCAAGTGTCACATCCGATGAGCCGGATTCGATTTCCGCCACGCGGCTGGTGGCATCTGTGACGAATTTGAAGATGACGGTTTCGAAAGCCGGCTTGTCGCCCCAGTAATCCGGATTGGCCTTGAGTCGGAGAAATGCGTTACCCTCATAGGCATCGACCATATAGGGCCCGGTGCCAACAGGCTTTTTCTCGAAACCCGCTGGCCCGACCTTTTCGTAATAGGCTTTGGGCAGCACATAGCCGGTGAGGAATGCCATCCATTTGAAGATGGTGGGATCGAAACTTTTGACATTGGCCGTAATGCGCTGGCCTTCGGTGCTGAAACCGTCGATGGATGCCCATACGCCTGAAACCGGGTTGCCCGTTTCCGGCTTTGCCGCACGTTCGAGAGACCAGATGACATCTTCGGGCGTCAGGGGCGTACCATCATGCCACTTGACGCCGGCGCGCACGTCCATCCAGACTTTTGTCTTGTCATCGTTCCAGCCCCATGCCGTCAGCAATCCCGGCTGGAAGGAAAGATCGGGTGCCTGGCCGATATACTGGTCGAATATGGACCGGTATATCGCCTGGATGGCCGGGTTTACGGCCGAAGGCCCGACCGTTCCATCAAAGGAAGGCAGGTTGGAATTGAACGCTATCGTCAATGTCGTCGGGCTGGCCGCCTCGACCTTGAGATGCCCGCCCAGAATTGAAGTCAATACAGCACCTGCGCCGAGCCCGAGCACCCGGCGGCGTGTCAGATCAATCATGTGAAGACTCCGTAGTTCCCCATTGTGAACATGCCCGGTCATTGCCGGTTATACTTTATTTGAAGCCTAAAATGAAATCGGGGTTCTCGGCAAGTGATTTCTCATGCGGTATGTCGAAAGCATCGTAAAAACCTGTACTTGCGCAATAAATATGCAAACGCACACAGATCGTATATTTCAGAATATCTGATTGTGCTTGCGAATTACTTCAGCTTAGAAGCCAGCAAAAAGCCTGAGCCGCCCGCGAGGCCAGGTCCCGGATGGGTCGAGGCACCGATATGGTATAGCCCTGATATGTGCGTCTGGTGATTGACCGTGGTCTTAAACGGACGCCAGAGGAAAAACTGGTCGAGCCCGCAGAAGCCACCATAGGGATCGCCACCGACGAGGTTCATATTCATGGCTTCAAGATCGGAAGGCGCATAACAGCGACGGGCGAGGTTGATATCATCGAAATTTTCGATTTGGGAGCGCAGCATGGCCTCTATGCGGTCGGCAAAGGCCTCGCGCAGTTGCGCGGTCCATTTGCCATCGGCGGGGCATTCGAGCTGGCCTGCGGCATCGCCCTTGATGTGGCGTGGTGTATCGGGCAGTTGCAGCCACAGGATTGCGCCGCCATCGGGTGCGCGTCCCGGATCCAGTGCCGTCGGCTGTCCCACACACACCGTCGGCTCGGCAGGCAGCAGTCCGCGCTCCGCTTCGTTGGAAGAGCGTGACACGCCATCCAAACCAAGTGTCAGATGCAGCAGCGCCACCTTGCCAAGGTCCTCGCCACTCCGCCAGCGCGGAGGCGCCTTCAACGCATAGTGGATTTGCATATTGCCCTTGCCATAACGGTAAGAGGCAAGGCCATCATGGATACCCTGCGAAAATTGCGCCGAAGACGAGGCCAGCAAACGTTCATAGAGTTGATGGGGCGTGACGGAAGCGATAACGCCTTTTGTGGCCTTCAGATGCCGCCCGTCGGCAAGGGTCACGCCGCTTGCCCTGTTTGAATCGATGAGGTCGATATGGCTGACATCGGCACCCGTGATGATCTCGCCGCCCTGATCGCGGATCAGACGCTCGAAAGCGCGAAGCAGATTGTCCGCACCACCTTTTACAATTGGCGCACCGGCGGCTTCTATCGCAAAGCCGATCACACGCGTCATCTCTGCGGAATAGCTGCTTTCTGGCCCAAGACCACAATGCAGCGCCCATGGCGCCCAAAGAGCCCGCACGTCTTCAGAACGATATGTTTTTTCCAGATAGGCTCTGGCCGGGGATAGCGCCTCACCGAACCATGCCGTGAGCCCTTTAAGGCCATTTTTCCAGGCCTGTCGGGCCAGCAGTTTTGCCGTGGCGAAAGACAAGAGATTGCCGCCGAGCAAGCCGAAAACAAAGCCTGCATTTCCCGCAAATTTCGTCATTTCTCGGTCGAAGGCCTTGCCGTCGCCAGGGGCGAGCGTCTCGAAATGCGCAATATTCCGGCTGCGATCCATGGAAAGAATGGCATGGCTGCCATCTGGCCTGAGAACACCGGCGGGCATGGAAGAGTGACAAAATTCCAGGCCCCGCGATTCCAAATCCTTGCCAAGAACGGCATAAGCTGGTGAAGTCAGGAATAGCACCATCGTGGTGGCCATGACATCATGCCGGAAGCCTGGCAGGGTGATTTCTTCTGTTCGAAGACAGCCACCGATCCGGTCGTTTCGCTCAAGCACGAGCACCCGCTTGCCCTTTTTGCCGAGCAGTGCCGCGGCGACAAGAGCGTTTATGCCGCTTCCGACAATGATATAGTCAGGGTCAGCCATGGATGAAACCTGCGATGATTGAAGCGTCCGTCATTTGATGCTGAAACGAAGCCTATGATCAAAAATATGATTGCGCAAGAAATTTGTTTAAGCTTAAATTATACGTCCGACTGATGGTCCAGCGACCTTTTGCGGGCATTGAAAATACGCGGTTTTCGGTGCCGGAGCACAGCGCACACAAAATATGTGTTCACTTATATCAAACGATAATTCGGGGAACGAGATGCTTGAATATGATGCTGTGGTAATCGGGGCTGGTCATAACGGGCTTGCTGCTGCGGTTCATCTCGCCACGAAAGGTTGGCGTGTTGCTGTGGTCGAAGCCGCAAGCGAAGCGGGCGGTGCCGTCAAAACTGTGGAAGTGACCGAGCCTGGCTTCCGCCATGATCTTTGCGCAATGAATCTCTCCATGTTTGCAGGGTCGGGTTTTCATGCTGCCTATGGCGAAGAGTTGAGATCGCATGGCCTTGGATTTGTACCGGCACCCCATTGTTTCGCGAGCGTTTTCCCAGATGGCACATATCTGGGTGTGGGCACAGACCAGGTCGAAACCACCCGTGCCATTGCCGCACTGTCCCGACGCGATGCAGACGAATGGTCGGCGATGATCGAGGATTTCGGTCGGAAGGCGCCGCATCTCTTTGCCCTTCTCGGCGCGCCCATGCCCTCTCTTCAAAGCACCAAAGTCGTCTGGAAAGCCTGGCGTGCTGGCGGTTTTCCGATGCTGTACGAACTTGGTAGCCTGTTGCTGGCTTCGCCGCGCAGTTTTCTCGACCGGCATTTCGAAAACGATAAACTCAAGGCTATGATGGCTGCGTGGGGCCTACATCTTGATTTTGCGCCCGATGTCGCCGGTGGCGCCATGTTCCCCTATCTCGAATCCATGGCCAATCAGGTTTTCGGCATGGTGATCGGTGCTGGCGGCGCGGACACGATCATAAAGTCGATGGTATCACTGTTGAAGGAAAAGGGCGGAGAGGTTCTTTTATCCGCACCTGTCGAGAAAGTCCTGATGGATGGTGGCAAGGCAAAAGGTGTAGTCCTCATGGATGGCCGGACGGTCAGAGCATCGCGAGCGGTTATTTCCAACGTTCACCCCAAACTGCTGTTCGGCGGGATGGTACCGCCCGATCCGGCCCGTAAAACGTTTGACAAGGCTCTTGCCGGCTACAGGGCCGGTCCGGGTGCCATGATGATTCATCTTGCCATGGATGACTTACCGGACTGGACCGCGTCTGCAGCACTGAGAGAGTTCGCCTACGTCCATATCGCCCCGGATGTGGGCATGATGAATCGAGTCTATTCGGAAGCAATGGACGGGTTACTGCCCACCGTGCCAGCGCTCGTCGTAGGCCAGCCAACGGCTATCGATCCCGGCAGGGCGCCCGCCGGCAAACATGTGCTTTGGGTGCAGGTACGTGTCTTGCCAGCATCGATCCGGGGCGATGCAAAGGGTGAGATAGACGGCACGGACTGGGAGGACGTGAAGAACGCCTATGCCGAGCGTGTTCTGGATATTATCGAAGCCCACGCGCCGGGTTTCAGAACAAAAATTCGGGCGTGCCATATCCTTTCGCCAGTTGATCTTGAGCGGGAGAACCCGAACCTTATTGGCGGAGACAGCCTGTCCGGCTCGCATCATCCCGACCAGAATTTCATGTTCCGCCCGGTTGCCGGCTATTCACGCTACAAAACGCCTGTAGACGGGCTTTACCTGTGCGGAGCAGCAACGTGGCCTGGAGCAGGCACGGGGGCGGGCTCAGGCTTCATGCTGGCGAAAATGCTGGCGCGGTGATATTTCAGCAATTGCCTGAAAGAGTAGGCGGGTTGACTCAGCACCAGCGGAGAAAAATGCAGCCTGTTATACGTGGCAGATCGCATTGAGACATCAGGCCTCATTTTGATCGCATACCAAAATAAAAAGCGATGGAAGCTCCCTGTTCCCTGGATGCTTGCTAATGACGAAACGTTCCGATTCGACTGCAACGAAATGGAAAAGGGCAGTGGGAAAACGAAATCCCGTATCATTGGCCTTCAATGCTGCCCCGCTGATTTCCTGGATGAACGTCCGCCCTTTATGAGGTGGGAGAGCGGGCCACCTTTTCGATGACGCCATATAAGGCCGATGTCACTGACAAGTTTGGCACCGCCTTTGCGCCTTTCCAGGTCATCTTGGGCGCATGGAACGCTTCGAGCTCAATGCGGGGCGACACTCAGAACAGTAGCATCTAGCAACTCCTCGATCAGCATCGCCATGATCTTGTCGTGCGTCTTTTCATCAAGGGCCGAGGTGGTCTCATCCCGCACGATAATGTTTGGCTTGTGGAGCAGCAGACGTGCAAAGGCCAGCCTCTGTTTTTCGCCACCAGACGATGTGTGTCCCAGGCGCGTCTTCCTCAATCTTTTCGCCGAGCTGGCCAAGACTGGAGTGCACCCCGTTTCACCGGACATGTCAGCTAGTTGGATTTAGCCCTGATGAACTTCGGGGGGGGGGGGGAAGCCATCTTGAGCGCGGAATGGTGATGGATTTCGTTCTAGTCCTCGATCCATCCGTCAAGGAGCCGGAGCGCTATTTCGGCGTTTGTTAGAGCTAATATGCGGATGTAGTCCCGCTTCTGGGTCTTGATGAACGCCACATACCATTCGACGGGGGCTAGCTACCGGCGTGAAGCAGGGCGTCAGATTGAGCGCCTGAGCAACAGCCTCGTATCCTTCGCAGTATAAGCCGAACCATTATCCGACAGATGCTCGATTGCATGTGGGCTCGGGTTGCGTTGAAGCGTTTTTTTACCGCCTCCAGTATCATGTTGCGTACGTCTGAGCCGGAGATGCCTGCATTCGCGACCGCCGTCCAGGCGATGATCTCGCGGTCGAAGGCGTCGATGATGAAGGCGAAACGAATGACCTCGCCATTCAAGCAGGTGAACTCCAGCTCATCCTAGCACCAGCGCAGATTAGAACGCATGACCATGACTTTGCCGTCGTGATGCGGCCCTGGCGACTGGCCGTATGTTTCTCCAACAAAATCGCGTGGTTGCCCATAATGCGATTAACCCGTTTGGCGTTGACGACAGACTTATCGGCGGCTCGCCTTTCGCGATTGAGAAGCGCGAGGATACGCCGATAGCCATAGGTCGGCCTGGGCAGAAGCGGTTCGTTTTGACGAGGGCTTCGTGAGGGGTTCGCTCGGCTGCCCGTTGCGCGAGTTCACGAGCTAAATCTATGAACGCCCTGCCTCCAGCCGACAGGTTTCGTCGCCCACTATCGCCGGGTGAAAGTGCTGTTCAAAGATATAGTCGACGCCGGCACCTGTCAGGATTTCATTTCGGCACCAATCAAACTATTGGTTCCTGACGTCACAGCTTCTTCCATGGCGCAACTCAAAGGACATGGGAGACTGCTCTCTTCAATTCTGCGATGAAGCCGTGTAATAGACGTGAGCGCGGAATACCCTTTCGGGTGATCAAAACAGCAGGGATTTCGCATGGTGGCTGGAAGGGCAACTGCACCAATCCCGTGGAGGACTGGTAAGCGGCGCTATAGGCGTCCACGACCGCCGCTCCTACTCCCACGCCAGCGAGCACCGCGGCTGTTGCGCAATAGCGGACCTCAACCCGCGGCTCATAGGCGATACCGTCGCGTTCGAAAGCGTCTCGCAGCATCTGGCCCATGCGCGATTCGATCTCCAAGCCGATAAAGCCATGTGTCGCCAGATCTGCGACGGTTACCTCCTGCCTTGTCGCAACTTCGGGCCCATAGGGTACTAAAGCCACCATATGTGTTCGGGCCAAAACCTCAACATTGACGGAGGGATGACGTTCTAGTGCAACCGCGAGCCCGATATCTGCAGCGCCGCTCTGGACGGCGTCGATGACATGTTCGAGGCGACGTACGTCATAGGCAACGGAAACATCAGGTCGATCCTTTAGGAACCGGGCGAGTGCCAAGGGCGCGACTGTATTTCCGAGCGGTGGGGTCGATATGACCCGCAATCGGCCAGATGTACCATGTCTGATAGCGCGCGCGCGGGCAGAGAAATTACGCAACATGCTGAAAACTGGGCGAACTTCCTCAAAAAGAAGCAGTGCTTCCTCGGTCGGCTCGAGACGCCGATGCAGACGTTCAAACAGCGTTACCCCGAGCTGGTTTTCGAGTTGACGGATGCCGTTCGACACTGCGGGCTGGGAGATACCGAGCTGCTCGGCGGCCTCGACGGTTGTCTCGCAACGCATCATCGCACCGAAGATTTCGAGGAGGCGCAGCGAGATATCCGGCTTTTGCTCGTTCTCGGTCATGGCTGTATGGTCAAAAGCGCGCCGAGCGCCATGGCGACGGCCGCCTGTGTCGGGTCAATAATGCGGATCTCAAGCTCTTTTTCCAGCCTGCTGCGGTGGCCGGACATCCCGGCGCAGCCGAGCACGACGGCTCCGGCGCCCATCTGCCGCAGTTGTGCGCCGGCCTTCAGCAGTGCCGCAAAGCTCTTGTCTCCATGGCCGCTTTCCGCGACGCTGATCGAACCCTCGAGTGCGACCTCGCCCGCAAGCCTGCCATCGACACCGAGGCGGCGAAGATTGCGGAGATGGCGCGCGATGGAACCTTCTGCAACGGCAATGACGCCAAAAAGGTCGGCCAGCGCCAGCGCAGTCAAAACTCCTGCATCCTGAATGCCATAGACGGGCTTGGTCGTGATCGAGCGCGCGAGATCGAGGCCGGGCTGCGAATAACAGGCAAGCACATAGGCCGAAGCATCCGACCGGCTTTCGATCAGGTCTGCCGTGCGAAGCGAAGCCTCATCGACATGGCGCTGGGTGACGACGCCGGGCGGCCCGTCCTTGATGGTGACGCATTCTATCATAGGGCCGCCGGGAAACTGCATGCCGGCAACCGCCTCACGCAGGCCTTCGGTGACGCTTTCCGAACTGTTCGGATTGATGACGAGGATTGGTCCAATCGTGTTCATGGTGCAATCACCGCACCGAAATTCTGCGCCGGATCAAGCTCTTTGGCGCGATGACCGGGCTTGCCCGTCAGATCGACGGGATTGCGGGCGATGAAGCGTCCACGACCGCGCATTGCCTTCAGTTCTCCGTTCTCGACGATGACATCACCACGGTTGATGGTCAGAACCGGCCACCCTTCGATCTCCATGCCCTCGAAGGGTGTATAGTCCATATTGTCATGTTGGTGGGCAAGCGTTGCTGTGCGACGGGCTTCCGGATCCCATATGGCAATGTCGGCGTCATATCCGGGCGCGATCGCACCTTTCCTCGGCACGCCAAACGTCTTGGCCGCGTTGGTGCTCGAAAGAGCGACGAATTGCTGGAGCGTGATGCGCCCCTTTGCGACACCCTCGGAGAACAGATAGGGCAGGCGCATGGCGATGCCGGGCATGCCGCTCGAAATCTTCGGATAGGGTGCGTGTGCACCATTGGCAAACTTGCCCGATGCATCCATGCGATAAGGCGCGTGGTCGGAGGACACGCTATCGAACGTGCCGGACTGTACGTGCCTCCAGAGTGCTGCCTGCGTTTCCGCATCGCGAACCGGCGGCGAGCAGATATATTTTGCGCCTTCCATGCCCGGGCGATCGAGGTCTTTACGGGTCAAAGCCAGATATTGCGGGCAGGTCTCGGCAAACAGTTTCGTGCCGGCAAGCTTTTCACGCTGGACAAGGGCGGCACCGCCAGCCGTTGAGACATGGACGATAAAGAGTGCGGCATCGACCAATTTTGCCAGCGAGACGGCGCGGTTGATCGCTTCCTCTTCCGCCAGTTCCGGACGGCTGATGGCATGATATCTCGGTGTCGTAAGGCTGGCCGCTGCCAACCGCTTGTTCATCCATTTGACCATGTCATTGTTTTCGGCATGGACCATGGTGAGCGCACCATGGGTTTTCGCGACTGTGAGAATGTCAAGCATGCCGCCATCGCCGATATTCATCAAGTCATAGGTCATGAAGACTTTGAAGGAGGTGATACCGCGGGCAAAGACGCCCGGCAGTTCTTCCAGAACAGCGTCGGAGGGATCGGAAATGATAAGGTGGTAGGAGTAATCGAGCACCGATTGCGGCGCCGCGCGGGTGTCATAGGTGGCGATGACATCGGCAATCGACTGGCCGCGATGCTGTGCTGCAAAAGGAATGAAGGACGAATTCCCACCAAAGGCTGCGGAGACAGAGCCCGAATAATAGTCGTCAGCGGACATCAGGCCGCTCGAACTCTCCTGGGCGATATGCGCATGCGCTTCGATGCCGCCGGGAACCACCAGCTTGCCGGTCGCATCGATGCGCCGCTCGCCGCCACAGATCTTCTCGCTGATTGCGGCGATGCGGCCGTCGATGATGCCGATATCGGCTTCGAAGACATCGGATGCTGTGGCGATGCGTCCGCCATGGATTACGGTATCGAACTCCGTCATGACGCTGTTCCTCACACTTCGACGATTGCGCCAGTCTGGCTCGTTATACGGCCATAGTGCTCGATACGACGATGGCGTTCGAAATCAAAGATCGTCTTCTTGCCGAAATCGCATTTGGCGAAGTCGCATTCGGCGATGATCAGTTCGTCTTCCTCGGTCATGGCCTTTGCCAGGATGAAGCCATCCGGATCAACGATGATCGAGCCGCCCATCAGCGGATGGCCGTCCTCGACTCCCGCCTTGGCGACGCCGACAACATAGGTCGCGTTCTGGTAGGCACCGGCTTGCAGCGACAGTTCCGAGTGAAACAGTCGCTTGTCCAGTCCCTCGTCGCTCATCTGGGCATTTACCGAAGGCGTGTTGTAGCCGATCGCTACCAGTTCGACGCCCTGCAGACCCATGCAACGGAACGTTTCCGGCCAGCGTCTGTCGTTGCAGATCGCCATGCCCATGACAACGCCTTCGTTGCGCCAGACATTGAAGCCGAGATCGCCTGGTTCGAAATACCGCTTTTCCAGATGTTGAAAAGCGCGTTGCGTATCGTATTCGGAATGACCGGGAAGATGGATCTTGCGATATTTTCCGACGATGTTGGCATGCCGGTCCGTGATGATCGAAGTATTGTAGTAGTGGCCGTCCGGCGTCTTTTCAGCGTAACCGAAAGTGATCGCGATGTTGAGGTCGCGGGCGTGGTCGAAGATAGGCTGTGTGGCCGAATTCGGCATTTCCGTTTCGAACCAGAAATCGATCTCGGCCTGGTTTTCCATATACCAGCGGGGAAAGAAAGTGGTGAGTGCCAATTCCGGGTAAACGACCAGATTGGCCCCCTTTGCGGCTGCCTCATCAAGCAGGGCGATCATGCGTTTGACGACACTTTCGCGACTGTCGGCCTTCTGGATGGCGCCGAGTTGTGCACCCGCAATCTTCATGACGGTCATTGGTGTTCCTTTCGAAGCGATTAGGCGGCTAAACGCCGCTGGAAATGGCTGACGAGCCGCACCAGCGGCCACAGCAGCACGAGATAAATGAGAGCTGCCAATACCAGCGGTGAAGCATTGTAGGTCACCGAGCGGGCCATGCCAGCATTGTAGAGGAGCTCAGACAGCGAAATGACGGAGGCAAGCGAGGTCAACTTCACCACCTCGACTGTGTTCGACAACAGGTCGGGCAGGACGTTGCGCACCGCCTGTGGCAGGACGATATGGATGAGCGTCTGCGCTGGATTAAGGCCAGTCGATTGCGCCGCTTCCCATTGTCCCTTGGCGACGGAGAGAAGGCCTGCACGATAGACCTCCGCATAATAGGAGGAGTTGTTGAGCAGGAAGGCGATGACGACAGCGGCGAAGGGCGATATGTTGATGCCGGCGAAGGGCAGTCCAGCATATATAAAGATCAACAGAACCAGCGGGGGGAGTGCGCGGAAAAGATCAGTATACGCAATCGAGATCCAGCGAAGCCAGCGACGTTCACTCAGGTTGCCGAGTGCAACGAACAGGCCGCCGATAAGCCCGAGCAGGATCACCGCGCCACAAAGCTGCAATGTCGTCCATAGGCCGGTGAGCAAAAGCGGCAGCGACTTGCGCATGATCTCGATATTGAAGAACTGGTCGAGAAAAATATCCATGTCCACCCTCCTACCGCTTCTTCCAGGCTGTGCGGCTTTCCAGCCAGCGGGCAGCGATGACCATAGGCAGGAAAATCACCAGATAGGCGACGACCGACATGGTGAGCGGCGTGGCGCTGCCTGAAAAACTCTGCGCTGTCGTGGCGCTCGACAGGATTTCCGACACGCCGATGGCAGAACCCAGGGCAGTCATCTTGGTGATAGCAAGGACGCGGTTGACGAGCGGCGGAATGGCGAGTCTGACTGCTTGGGGCAGGGCGACATAGGTGAGGGTACGGGTAAAGCCGAGACCCGTAGCGATGCCAGCTTCCCACTGCCCCTTTTCAACCGACAAGATGCCCGCCCAAAAGATTTCCTCGGCAAAGGCGGCAAGTGTCGCTGCCAGCACGATGAAGAGTACCATCGGGCCCGAAAGCTGTATGCCAATCGAGGGAAAGCCGAAATAGAGGATCAGGATGACGACAAGCGAAGGCAGGGCGCGGAAAATGTCGGCAAAACAGATTATGAAAAAATTCAACGTCCTGATGCGGTAGCTACGCAGACAGGCGAGCAGCAGTCCGGCCCCGATGCCGGCGACGATAACGGCGGTGGCGATCTGGAGCGTCACCCAGACGCCAGCGATGATGTCCGGCGTATATTGCGCCATCACCATCGGGTTGAAGAAGGTTTGAAGAAACCTGTCCATCACACCTACCCAGAAACGCGCGAGAGAAAAGCGCGTGTGCGCTCGGCCTTCGGTGCGCCGAAAATCTCGTCCGGCGGACCCTGTTCGACGACCAGACCGCCATCCATGAAGACGACACGATCGGCAGTCTCGCGAGCAAAGCCCATTTCATGGCTGACGACGACCATCGTCATGCCTTTGGACTTGAGGTCCTTCATCACTTTGAGGACCGAGCCGACGAGTTCCGGGTCAAGCGCCGAAGTGGGCTCGTCGAAAAGCATGACTTTCGGGTCCAGCGCCAGCGCGCGGGCAATGGCGACGCGCTGCTGCTGACCACCGGAGAGCTCGCCTGGATAGGCGTCCGCCTTGTGCGCCATTCCGACCTGATCGAGCATGTCCATTGCGCGTGCATCGGCTTCATCCTTGCTGCGCTTCAGCGCCTTGCGCTGGGCCAGCGTGACATTCTTCAGCACGGTCATATGCGGGTAGAGGTGAAAGCCCTGAAAAACCATCCCGATCTGCAACCGCATGCGGTCGAGATCGCGGCGCGTCCCGGCCATGATGTTGCGGCCATCGACAATGATATCGCCGGATGTCGGTTCTTCCAGGCGATTGCAGCAGCGCAGCATCGTGCTTTTGCCCGAACCTGACGGGCCGATGACGAAGACGAGCTCGCCTTGCGCAACCCTCAGGTCGATCTTCTTGAGAATGGTGTTGGGACCGAAACGCTTTTCCAGCGATACGATTTCCAGCATAGGGCGATGGGCCATTCAGGATACTCCAACAGGCACGTTGCAACGCGGGAAGGTGGTCCCGATGGGACGCGAGCGAGCACCCTTGGACACGGCCTGCGAGGGCGGGTCGCGTCCTTGTTTGAAAATGAGTGTGAACAGGCGAGTGGGAGGTCCCGCCCGTCCACGATCCGGTGGCTACTTCAGATTGTCGCAGGATGCCGTATGGTCGTCATCCTGGTAGCCCTCGAAGCCAGGTGTGCCGAAACCCTTACTCGGTGTGACGATCGTTGTGCCCGCCACCGGGGTTACGCCGAACCACTTTTCGGAAAGCTTTGCCATGGAGCCGTCCAGCTTGAGGCATTCGATTGCCCGGTCCACCAGATCGCGATTTTGCTCGTCGCCTTTGCGGAAGGAAATCGCCCAGACGAGCCCTGTGGCGTATTCATACGACAGCTTGAGGCGCGGGTTCTGCTTGACAGACCACGCAGCAACCGTGTTGCCAGCGAGATTGGCATCTGCGCGACCTGCTATCACGGCTGCAACGGCATCCGTATTGGTGCCATAGCTCTCGACCTTCCAGCCAAATTCCTTTTCCTTCTCACGCAGGAAGCTGTCATAGGCCGAGCCCTTGTTGACGGCGATCGTCTTGCCTTTGAAGTTCTCAAGGGTCTTGTATTCCGGTGAGTTTGCCGGGACGACGAAGGCGAAATTCGTATCCATGAAGCCTTCGGTGAAAAGAAGGTTGGCAGCCCGCTCCTTGTTGACCGTTACCGGTGCAACCAGAAAATCATATGTGCCAGCCTGGAGTGCCGGGATGAGGCCGGAAAACTGGGCGCCGGTCAGATCGACCTTTTTGCCGAGGCGGTCACCGATCAGATTGGCCATGTCGACGTTGAAGCCCTCGATCTTGCCATCGAGGGTTGGCATGGCGTGCGGCGCGAAGGTCGCGTCGATCGCAGTCTTGATGGGATCTCCGAGCGCGAAGGCCGAATTGCAGGCAAAAAGCGTCGATAAGCCGACAATGCCGGCCTTTATCAAGGGTTTCATCGATGTTCTCCTACTGGTGGTCCAGGCCTTTAGCGACCCTTGTTATGGGCATAGTTCCATCGAATTTTCCGCACTGCAATATAATTTTTAATTATAATAGAATTAGAATTATACGTTTTTCATATAGGTCGTAGAACCGTCGGGTTCCGTGTGGAATGATGCGGCGCCCTTTCCTTTTGCCGCTTGACCGCCAGCAGCGACAGGCTGGCTATCACCAAATGGGTGTAGATAAAGTGACACGGTTTTGTCGCGTTGCCGCCCGCGAGAGGGCGGCAACTAAAACTTAGATGGCGCTTGCCATCTTCTGTTTCACGTAAAGTTGACGCAGCTTCAGTGTCAGCGGACCAGGCTTGCCGTCACCGATTGCCTTGCCGTCAATGGCAACGACCGGCAGAACGAAATTTGTGGCGGAGGTGATGAAGGCTTCCGCTGCATCCAGCGCTTCTTCGGGCGTGAAAGCGCGTTCTTCGTAAGCGATGCCTGCCTCTTTGGCGATATCGAGAACGCTGGCGCGGGTGATGCCGTGCAGGATCGCGTGCGACAGTTCGCGTGTGATCAGCGTGCCGTTTTTGGTGATGATATGGGCCGTTGCCGAGCTTGCCTCGGTCACGAACCCGTTTTCCACTAGCCAGGCATCGTCAGCGCCCTTTGCGGCGGCTTCCATCTTTGCCATAGAAGGATAAAGAAGCTGTACCGTCTTGATATCGCGGCGTCCCCAGCGCAGATCGGGGACGAGAGCGACCGAGATGCCTGTCTTTACACGCGGATTGTCAAGAACCGCCTTTGCCTGGGTGAAAAGCGTCAAGGTCGGCGTCGGGTCAACCGGATAGGCGAAATCGCGGTCGGCGGTGCCGCGCGAGATTTGTAGGTAAATCAGGCCTTCCTTCAGATCATTGCGACGGACGATTTCGCGGTGGACTTCGAGCAGTTGTTCCGGTGACAGCGGGCAGGTGATGCCAAGTTCCGCCGTTGAACGCTGCAAGCGGGCAGAATGGCCCTCATATTCGATCAGCTTGCCACCGACGACGCCGGTTACTTCATAGATTGCGTCGGCAAACAGAAAGCCGCGATCAAAAATCGAGACCTTGGCATCCGCTTCCGGCAGCCACTCGCCGTTCAGGTAGACAATACGAGACAATGGTGAGGCCCTTTCACATCTTTGGTTTGGTAAATGGTGCAATGGTGACGCCTGATTCGGTCAGCTTGTTGCGCAAGGCCCACGCGGTTGCCGGTGCGCCCGGCGTGTCGCCATGGATGCAAACGGTTGCCGCATCGACCGAGAGATGCGATCCGTTGATGGTCGGGATCCTGTTGTCGCAAACCATCGAAAGAACCTGATCGACACTCGCCGATAGATCATGGATCACCGAGCCTTCCATCTGGCGCGGCGCAAGCATGCCGTTGTCGAGATAGCGGCGATCGGCATAGACCTCGCAGGCAACGCTAAGGCCAGTTGCTTCGGCAGCGCGCATCGTCTGGGAATAGGGAAGAGTAATGAAGATGAGGGTTGGATCGACCGCCTTGATTGCCTGGACGCAGACCTTCGCCAATGCCTCGTCTTCGGCGGCCATATTGCCGAGCGAGCCGTGGGTCTTCACATGGGTGATCGGCCAGCCAAGTGTCGTCGCCATGCCCTGAATGGCGGCGATCTGATAGATAATCTGCGCCTCGATATCTTCAGGGCGTTCGCCAGAAATGCGGCGCCTGCCGAAGCCGTAAAGATCCATGAATGAGGGATGCGCGCCGATTGCCACTCCCTTTTCGCGTGCGGAGACGATTGTATCGCGCATTACACTCGGGTCGCCCGCATGAAAACCGCAGGCGATGTTTGCGGTGGTGATGATACCCATCATGGCTGTGTCGTCGCCAATCTTGTAGGCGCCGAAGCTTTCTCCCATGTCGCAATTAAGGTCGATCGTAGGCATGTGGATCATCCCGTTTTAGCCATTCAGAAGTCAGGTCCGCTCAATCGAAATTGCCGATCATAACCGTAAAGCAGTCTTGACATACAATTGGTGTACTGAAATGACAAGGAGGTTGTTAGACTTGTTTATCTACACCGACAATGGGAACAAGACAGAATAAGCGGATACGCCGTGCCCTTAAGGATGCAGACAGGCAAAGGGCGCTGGCGGAAGTTGGGACGAAAATGACAGTGTCTGAAAACGCGCATTTGCCTTATCCGCGAATTGCCGCCAGCGGTGATCGCGCCATCGTCATCGAACTCTCGGATGAGATTTCCGAAGAGACGAACATGCGCATCGTGGCACTGGCCAGGGATCTTCGGCAGAACGCAATCGCGGGAATAGTCGAGACGGTGCCAACCTACCGGTCGTTGCTCGTCTCCTATGATCCGTTGATCGTGCGTGGCCGCAATCTTTCGGTGCGCCTTATCGAGCGGCTTTCGGCCATTCGTATTGACGGAACTCGCGGGCGGCGGCTCGTCGTGCCGGTGGTCTATGGCGGCGATCCCGGCATGGATCTGGAATACTTGGCAGAGATGAAGGCAATAAGCGTGGCAGACCTCATCGCCATGCATGTCTCGGGGGATTACCGCGTTTACATGATCGGCTTTGCGCCCGGATTTGCCTATCTGGGAGGCCTGCCGGAAAAATTGCATACGCCAAGGCTTCCGGTGCCGCGCCAGCGGATAGAGGCGAGCGCCATCGGAATTGGTGGCAAGCAGGCGAGCATCAATTCGGTTCCGGGGCCAAGCGGTTGGCGTTTCATAGGTCGCACGCCGATCAGGATGTTCGATCCGACCCGAAGCGATGCCTTTTTGTTGAGGGCTGGCGACCACGTCCGGTTTCGCCAGATTGAGCACGACGAGGCCGCCGAGCTGGATGCAGCTGTCGCGGCAGGAAACCCACATATTGAGTGGGAGGACGCATGAGTACGCTGATCGTCAATCAGGCCGGGCCAATGATGTCCGTGCAGGACCTCGGTCGCACCGGCCTCGCGCAGATGGGCGTATCAGCGTCCGGTCCCATGGATGGCGTAGCGATGCTGATCGCGAACCGTCTCGTGGGCAATGCCAAAGACGATGCGTTGATCGAGTTCGCCAGTGTCGGTGGCCAGTTTGAAGTGGACGAGCCGGCGCTTTTCGCCTTGACCGGTGGCGCAGTGTCGGTCACGGTCGATGGCGAGCGTGTGGATTGCTGGGCAAGCCACAAACTGCTTCCGGGCCAGACCCTGCGCATTGGAGCTCTGACCAACGCCGTCTGGGGCTACCTTGCGCTTTCCGGGGGCATTCAGACCGAGCCGGTCCTCGGCGCGCGTTCGACACATCTGCGCTCGGGCATCGGGGGTCTTGACGGTCGGCGTCTTGAGCCTGGCGACCGCCTGCCGCTGGGCGGGACATCCGATAGTCTGCTCGCCGCGCCGCCAAGGGTCCTTCGTACACCGCTGCACCGGTCGGCAGGTCCGATCCGTGTCGTCAAAGGCCCGCAGGCAGCGCATTTCGATGCCGCCGCGTGGCAACAATTTCTGCGGGGGGCGTTCGTGGTCTCCAGCAGCCGGGATCGCATGGCACAGTTTCTGGACGGGCAGCAGATCGTCGCCGCCGGTGGCCATGACATCGTATCCGACGGCACGGTCATGGGTTCGATCCAGGTGCCGGCCTCCGGTCGGCCGATCATCCTGATGGCTGAGCGCCAGACGACCGGCGGTTATCCGAAGATTGCAACCGTCGCTTCCATTGATCTGCCGAGGTTGGCACAGGCGGTGACCGGCAGTCTGATCCGCTTCAGGCTCGTGACGCAGGAACATGCGGAAGATCTCTGGATTGCCCAGAGCCGTTCTATGGACGAGGTTTTGTCCAGCCTCGATCATGCGACGGGTGCGGCAGATGTCTAAAGGAGACAGGTCTTGAACAAACCGCTCGCCAAGCAGGCCTATGGCAAGATTATCGAGATGATCCTCGCCGGTGTGCTGAAACCCGGCGACCTTTTACAGGAAGCCAAGCTGGGCGACGAGCTTGCGATGTCGCGCACGCCCGTGCGCGAAGCGATCAAGCGTATCGAGGCGGAGGGCCTTGCCGTTCAGGAGGGCCGTTTCTTGAAGGTCCGTACCCTGACAATCCCTGAAATAGAGGAGATATTCTTCCTGCGCCAGCAGCTGGAAAGCTACTGCGCGCGACATGCGACGGGCATTTCTGCTGCTGTTCTCGATGATCTGGAGAGCCGCGTCATCACTTTGCAAAATGAGGGACCGGGCGACGACGACGAGCAGCGCGGTGTAGACGATGATCTGCATCACGCGCTGGCGCATGCCGCCGGAAACCAGATGATGATGCGTGCAATCGGCGACCTGCGCCGCCGCACATGCATGTTCGACCACACTCAGGTTCCGGCCCGTTTCCTCACCAGTTGCCGAGAGCATTTCGACATTCTTCAGGCGCTTCGGGCTGGTGACGGCGATAGGGCGGGAGTGTTGATGCGGGAGCATATTTCCCATGCCCGCGATGCCATCCTTGAGCGACTAAGCACGCCGACACAGAGAACATCCAGATGAAATGTCTCATCGTACAACCCATCCATGCAGCGGGCGTCGCTCTTCTGACGGGTGCCGCTGTCGAGCCCGTTATGTGCCCGGATACAAATCTTGCGACCGTCACACGTCTGATCCGTGATTGCCAAGCGGTCATCACCCGCGATGTCGGACTCTCGGCCGATGCCATTGACTCTGCCGACGCGTTGAAGATCATCGTCTCGCATGGTGCTGGTCACGATTCCATCGACAAGGTCGCAGCCGCCAGGCGCCATATTCTCGTCTGCAATACGCCGGGTGCCAATGCCCGCTCCGTCAGCGAACTGGCGCTTGGCCTTGCTATAGCGGCCGCAAGGCTGATCCCGGCGGCAGATCAGGCTGTGCGTTCCGGATCGCGTGGCTTTCGTGAGGCGTCGAGCTTCCAGGAGCTTTTTGGCAAAACCGTTCTTGTCGTCGGTTGGGGCGCAATCGCGCAGGGTCTCGCGCATATGCTCGATGTCGCTTTCGGTATGCGGGTCCTTATCTATTCGCCGCGCAGCACAGGCACACTGGCCTATGAGCGTGTCGCGACGCTCGAAGAGGGGCTTGCCGCCGCCGATCTCATTTCCATCCACACGCCCTTGCGCGAGGACAACCGCAACATGTTCGACGCGAAGGCCTTTGCAGCCGTCAAGCGTGGCGCGATCCTCGTCAACACTGCGCGGGCCGGGCTGGTAGACGAGACAGCACTCGTCGCAGCCATCAATAACGGCATTATCGCCGGCGCTGGTCTCGACGTCTATTCTCCGGGCGCCGCCCAAGGTCCGCTTGCGGCCACCAATCGGGTGATCTTCACGCCGCATCTGGGCGGCACGACGAGTGAGGCTCTGGAGCGGGTGGCGGTGGCTGCCGCGGGCCATGTGCTGACGGCCCTTTCCGGCAAACGTCCGGCAACGACAATCGACCTGCAAGGGGTGAACGCATGAGCTTGGTCATCAGGGACACCATCGACAGCCTGCTGGATCGCATCAATGCAATCTCGGATGTCGGTCCGGGATTAACCCGCCCCTCCTACAGCCGGCTCGAAAGTCAGGCGCATGAGGTGATCGTCGCGGAGGCCGAAGCGCTTGGACTTGAGGTCACCCGTGATGCTGCCCTCAACCTGTTTGCCCGCCTGCCGGGCCGCGACCGTTCTGCACCTGCCATTTACATCGGCTCTCATCTCGATACGGTTTCGATGGGTGGAGCCTATGATGGGCAGGCTGGCGTTTCAGGTGCCATGGCACTGGCCGCCGCCTTTGTCGACACCGGTGAGCAGCCGCCCGTCGATCTGGTTGTCACGGTCACCCGGGCCGAGGAAAGCGTCTGGTTCCCGGTCTCCTATGTGGGTTCGCGCGCAGCACTCGGGCGACTGACGGCACCGGAGCTGCAAGCGAAGCGTTCCGATACGGGTCGCACGCTCTACGACCATCTTCTCGAAGAAGGCGGCAGGCCCGATGAGATACTGACAGGCCCAGGTCTTGCGCCTGCACATTTCATCGAGCTGCATATCGAGCAAGGCACAGTGCTCGACAATGCCAAGGAACCATTCGGCATCGTCTCGGGTGTGCGCGGTGGCCTGCGTTACCGTGAGGCACGAATCAACGGGACCTGGGCCCATTCCGGTGGTCCGGCGCGTTCGGAGCGGGCCGATGCGGTGTTCGCACTGGCAGACCTGATCGTTGGCATGGACAGACGCTGGCAAGAAGCACTTGAGCGGTCGCAGGATCTGGCCGTCACCTTCGGTCGTGTCGATGCGGCATCGTCGGAACATGCCTTTGCTAAAGTGCCGGGCCGGGTGAATTTCTGCGTAGACCTTCGCAGCGACGACCTTGCCGTGCTCGATGAGCTGGATGGCCTGTTCAAGGCGGACATCCACGAGATCGAAAAGGCGCGCGGCGTCCGCTTCGATCTCGGCCCGCAGTCGCGCAGCCAGCCGACAAAACTGTCCGCAACGCTTGGTGATCAGATTGCCAGTGGCGCGACAAAGCTTGGATATAGCCCGCGTCGGATGCTTTCCGGCGGTGGTCATGATGCGGCGGCCTTTGCACAGGCCGGGTGGGACAGCGTCATGGTGTTTCTGCGCAACTGGAACGGCAGTCATAATCCAGACGAAGGAATGGACCCGGCCGATCTGGCTGCGGCAGTCGAGGTTCTTTACGCCGCCATACGCGATTTCGGTACGGGAGGCAGCAAATGAACGACAAGGAAACCCTGGCGCAGCAGGTTTATCGCGACCTCAAGAAACGCATCCTTCAAGGCCAGCTTTCGTCTGACGCGATGCTGACGGAACGGACATTGGCTCTGGAGTCCGGCATTTCGCGTACACCGCTGCGCGCAGCCATATCGCGGCTCGAAAAGGAGAATGTTATTTCCCGCCTGCCAAACGGCGCGCTGATGGTGAGACCCGTCACCGTCGAGCAATTGCTGGAAATCGTGCAGCTACGCCGTCTTCTCGAAGGTGCGGCCGCCCAGAAAGCGGCCGGTCTGCCCTTTACCGAGGCGCTGGCCCAGGCACGTGAGCGAATGCGCTATTTCACCAGCGGTGGCGATATCGAGTTCGACCTGTTCTGGGTCGATGACGACGCGTTTCATGATGCCGTCGCCGTTGCCGCTGGCCTCCCGCTGCTTGCGTCGATGCTGACAGAAATGCGCAGCATTGCCCGTCGCTGTACCATCACCCGCACCCATGACCGTTTTGACCAGCAGGCACTGGAACATATCGCCGTCATTGATGCCATCGAGGCACGGGACGGCGCTGCAGCCCGTGCTGCGATGGAAGTGCATTTCGACAGTGTCAGAGCCCGCTTTCTCGGCTGGCTGGCGCGCAATTGAGGTCTTGACCGCATGACCCTTCATCCGACCTTCGACACACAAGCCCAACTGCGTGGCATCGAGGCTTCCTTTCCTGCATCCGAATTTGCCGAACGGCAGGCGCGCGCACGTGCCGCGATCAATGCCAGCGGCCATGAGGCGCTCATCGTCACCGGGCCGGAAACGATCTACTGGCTGACGGGACGCCAGACAGCGGGTTATTTCGCGTTTCAGGCGCTGATCCTGCCTGCGGATGGCGAAGCGGTGCTGCTCGTCCGACAGCTGGAATTGTTCGGCACGCTCGCCAACACTTATCTGCCGGACGTCGTCACCTATCAGGATGCCGACAATCCGGCAGAGGCGCTGGTAGACCTCCTGCGTCAGCGCGGCATCGCCCACCCGGCGGTCGAGCTTGCCGGGTGGTTCCTTTCGCCCAAGCTCGCAACCGAAATCACCGAAAGACTGGGCGTCTCATCCATTGCCGACGGCTCGCAAATCCTGCCATCGCTGCGCATGATCAAGTCCGCAGCGGAGCTGGAGGCGATCCGTCACGCATCCGGTTATGCCGAGGCTGGCATGATTGCCGGTATCGAGGCATGTGTCGAAGGTGCGAATGAAAACGCCGTGGCCGCGGACATGCTGCACGCAGCAACCCGCGCCGGTTCTGAAGTCATGGCAATGGAGCCGCTGGTCTCATCGGGACCGCGCAGCGGTCTGCCGCATATGACCTGGCGTCGGCGCGTCCTCCAAGTGGGTGATCCGCTGTTTCTCGAGCTGGCGGGCAGCCATGCGCGCTATCACGCAGCATTGATGCGAACCGTCTGGATGGGCACGCCGCCCGACGAGGCGCAGCGTATGATGAGTTGTTCACTGCGGGCGCTGGATGCTGCCCTTGGGGAAATCAGGCCGGGTGTCTCCTGTGCTCATGTCCATGATACGGCGCAAGCATTGATAGACGCCGCCGGTTACACCGCAGCCTTCCGCAAGCGTATCGGTTATTCCATGGGCGTTGCTTTTGCCCCCGATTGGGGCGAGGGGGCCATTCTCAGCCTCTTTTCAAACGTCACCCGCATCATCGAGCCGGGCATGGTGTTCCATCTGCCTGCAACATTGCGACATTACGGCGAGTGGACAGTTGGTGCCTCCGAGACGGTGATCGTCACTGAAAACGGCGCTGAACCGCTCTCAACCCTGCCTCGACAAATGACCATCCGCTGATTTCCATTCATCCAGACAAAACGGAGCATGCCATGCGTTCACTTTTCCATCTCGCCTACCACGTAACCGATCTCGATGAGGCCCGTCGTTTCTACGGCGACATCCTCGGCTGTGAAGAAGGCCGTTCGACCGAAACCTGGGTCGACTTCGATTTCTTCGGCCACCAGATTTCCCTGCATCTCGGCAAGCCCTTTGAAGTTACCCGCACCGGCAAGGTCGGAGACCATATGGTGATGATGCCACATCTCGGTGTCATCCTGCCGCTGGATGCCTGGTTTGCGCTTGCCGAGCGTCTCGAAAAGGGTGGCGTCGCCTTCGACATCCCGCCCGTCGTTCGCTTCGAAGGCGAGCCGGGTGAGCAGCGCACCATGTTCTTCTTCGATCCGAGCGGTAATCCGATCGAGGTCAAGGGCTTCAAGGATTTTGACAGCGTATTTGCTCGCTGACACAGAAAAGCCGGCTGGATCGCTGATCCGCCCGGCTTTTGTGACTTTTGGATTTTATGACTTCCGGTGAAGGGACGAGCCTGTCCGTTAAAACATGCTGGGCGAGTTGGTGATGAGCTCGTTGCCAGTCTCGCCAACGATGATGATGTCCTCATAGAAGGCCGCGCCAACGCCATCGAGCGACAGGAACGCTTCGACGCCGAACACCATATTGGCCTCGACCACGTCTTCCGGCATGGACATGGTGGTCGAGATGCGCGGTAGCTCGAAGCCGAGGCCGATGCCGTGGCCATAAAACGGGAAATTCTTCATGATGGGCGAAATCGAGCCGCCGAAGGCTGCCGTCATCCTGTCGCCTTCTGCCGCCACATCCAGCAATGTCACGCCGGGGCGCAGCATGGCCGACAGGCGATGCACGATGCCGCTTGCCGCCTCGATCAGACGCCGTTGCTCCGCATTGGCAGCGCCACGCACGCCGGTGCGACCGGGGTCGAGGTAATAGCCCTGATACAGCGCGCCGTGCAGCGTGCCCGTGACGATATCGCCAATGGCTGGCACGTCCTCACTATAGCCGGTAAGCGGAAAACGCTGGTCGAAACCAAGGGTCTCTCCGTGATTTGTGCCGATCATCTGAACACGGCCGCCTCTGGCGACGACCACGCGGGCTGCTTCGCCTGCTGCCTCACGTTCCGAAACCCCGCCGACCAGTCCTTCCATCAAGGCATTGACACCGAGTGTCGCGGTTTCGCCCGCATAGCGATAACAGTCGAGTTCACGGCTGCTTTTGATGCGGCGTACGGAGCGGACCAGATCGTCGGCGGGAACCCATTCAATGTCTGGCGCGATGGTTTCCAGCTGCCGGTAATATTTGATCGGGATGAAATGCGTGCCGACCAGCGCCACACGTCCCTTGATGCCCCGTTCCACAAGCGCTTGTGCCACGCTTTCGAACGGATGGTTGCTGCTGAGAACATCCTCAATCGAAACGAGATCGCGGCGCACTTCCGGCTCGTCAATATGCAGTTGTGGGGAGCGTCCGGGTTGCAGGATGACGGCGGCAAAGGAACGGGCCGTCCAGATCAAGGAATCCATCCCGCCACTGATCGCATAGTGGTTGGAAAGATAGAGGACGTCGCCGCAATTATCCGTGGTGCCACCGCCACGGCCAAAGACGACGGCCGTTTCGAAGCCTCGCTGGATCATCTCCTCGTGGAGACGCGCCCAGCGGGTTTCATACTCTTCGATGGGAAAATACCGATGCATGGCGTTACTCCGGATGCGATCTGATTGCTTGCGTCATGGTCCTAAACTTTGCTGTATCGGCCATGGCAATCTCATTGTCATTTTCGGTACACCGGCTGTATCCTTTCGTCAATGTTCTCTTTCGTTTGGCCTTACCACAACAGCCTATCGCCTAATATATAAGCGGATGCTGACTATTTAATGCGCTTATCGCAAAATAATTGATCGCTAATTTATTGGAAAGGCTACTTGAACTCCACTGGTATACTGAATAAGCTTGGTGTACTGAAATTGGTGACGGGCTTTGCGACAGCGCCAAAAAGCTGCGCAAAAAGCCAGGTTACCCAAAAAGACGAGTGGATATGGATCTCGATACCAAGATTGTCGCCGCAAGCCACGGGCGTGTGTTTCAGATGAAGGCCGGACAACATACCCGCATCATCAACACCCATGGCAATCAAGTGGTCGATGCCTGGGCGGTCGCGGCGCAGGATGCATCCGAGGTCTCATCGATGGATCATACGCGTTCCGTCAACAGCAATATCTTCTTCACAAAAGGTATGCGCGTCATGTCTTCGCGCCGCCGGTCGATGTTGACCATGGTGGCGGATAGCGCTGATGTGCGCCACGATACGTTGCTTTGCCCTTGCAGCGTTGAGCTTTATCAGCAGCTTGGCTGCACCGAGCCGCACCGCAGCTGCACGGACAATTTCCATGAGGTATTGACCGAGGCCGGTATCTCCGTGCCCTTCACGCCAGCGTCCCTCAATCTTTTCATGAATGTCCCGGTGAAGGAAGACGGCACGGTTGATCGTGTTCCCCCGGCCACGGCTGCGGGCGATTACGTGGTTCTACGCGCCGAAATGGATCTGGCTCTCGTGCTGTCTGCCTGCCCCCAGGACATCACGCCGATCAATGGCACGGCCCGCATGCCCAAGGATGTCGAGGTCGTCATCACCCATGGATATCATGAGGAGGATGCCGCATGAGCGCGCCGCTTCTCAGCCTGAAGGACATCCGCAAGAGTTTCGGCGACAACGAGGTTCTCAAGGGCGTTTCACTGGACGTCAATGCAGGCGAGGTTGTTTCGATCATCGGCGCGAGCGGTTCCGGCAAAAGCACCTTCCTGCGCTCAATCAATGCACTGGAAATGCCCCAATCCGGCTTCATGAACTTCGAGGAGATGTCTTTCGATTTTCGCCCGGAATCGCGTTTCTTCCCCAGCCAGGCACAGTTGCAAGCGTTGCGCGCCCGTGTCGGCATGGTGTTCCAGAGCTATAATCTCTGGCCGCACATGACAGTGCTCGAGAACGTTACCCATGCGCCGATGAAGCTTCTGAAATTACCGCGCAGCCAGGCTATCGAGCAGGCTGAAGCGCTTTTGTCCCGCATCGGGCTGTTCGAGAAGCGCCACAGCTATCCAGCTCGTCTTTCCGGCGGACAGCAGCAACGCGTCGCGATTGTCCGCGCACTTGCCATGAAGCCGCGGCTGATGCTGTTCGATGAAGTGACCTCTGCCCTTGATCCCGAACTGGTGCACGAGGTTCTGGTGCTGATGGCCTCGCTTGCCTCTGATGGCATGACGATGCTGCTCGTCACCCACGAAATCGCCTTTGCCCGCGACGTCTCCTCCCGTGTGCTGTTCTTCGACAAGGGCGTAATCGGCGAAGCCGGGTCGCCCGATATCCTGCATCATCCGGAAAGCGACCGTTTGAAACAGTTCCTGCATCGCATTCTTCATGACCAGGTCGGTCGTTCAATTTCCACTGACAGCGACCGGGGAGTGCAGGCGTGATGGGCAATTTCTGGAATGAAGTCCGCCTTTACGGTCCAGGCTTTCTCGAAGCCTCCTATACCGTCTTCGGCATCACCATTCTCACCATCGCCGTCTCCTGGGTTTGCGGTCTCGTGGCGGCGCTGGCGCAGCGCTCCAAGTTTAAGGCCGTCCGGATGGCGGCTGGTTTTTACATCTGGTTTATCCGCGGCACGCCGACGCTGATTCAGGTCTTCATCATCTATTTCGGTCTACCGCAGCTTGGCATCAGACTTTCGCCCTTTACCGCCGGTGTCATTGCGCTCGGCATCAACAGTGGTGCCTATGTGGCTGAAATCGTTCGCGGCGGCTTGAGCGCGATACCGCGCGGCCAGACGGAGTCGGCGCTGGCACTCGGTTTCAGTCCGGCCGAGACGATGCGCAGCGTTATTCTGCCGCAGGTCTTTCGCATCATTTTGCCATCCATCACCAACGAGGCAATCTCGACGCTGAAGAACACCTCGCTTCTGTCGACTGTGACCGTGGTGGAACTGACGCTCTATGCGCAGACGCTGATCGCCTCTACCTTCCGCCCGTTCGAGTTCTACATCGCGGTTGCGCTCATCTATCTGGCTTTGACAACGATCCTCACCACGCTCGCCTCCTGGCTTGAGCGTCGTTACGCCAACCTGGGGTGATCAAACCATGAGCGCGTTCGACCGATGCTTTTGAACAGAGAATGCACAAACAACAAGGGAACTGAAACATGAAATTCAAATCTCTGATCGTCGCCGCTGTCTTCGCCGGCCTCGCCATCATCCCAAATGCCAATGCCGCCGATCTGGAACTGTTGCAGCCCGGCAAGCTCATGGTTGCCACCGAAGGCACCTATGCGCCTTTCAGCATGCGCGCGCCGGATGGCAAACTTGACGGTCTCGAAATCCGCGTGATGCAGGAGGTCGCAAAGCGACTGAACCTCGAATACACGCCTGTCCTGATCAAATGGGATTCGCTTCTGGTCGGCCTTCAGGCGGACCAGTATGACGTCATCAGCGCAGCTATGGACATTACTGAAGCACGCCAGAAGCAGGTGACATTCTCAAATGGCTGGCTGGAATCAGGCGGTCGCGTCGTCACAGCCAAGGATTCGCCGATCAAGTCTGCGGCAGACCTGAAGGGCAAGCCTGTCGGCGCACTGGTCTCCTCGTCCTGGACAAAGATCGCCGAGGAAAAGGGCGCAACGGTCAAGGGCTACAAGGCTGAATCCGACGCCATGCAGGATTTGGTTAACGGCAATGTCGATGCCGTCATTACGGATTCCATCGCTGCGGCCTATGCCATCAAGTCAGGCGGCTTGCCGCTGGCAATGACCGATGATTACGTCAGCCATGTCCAAAAGGGTTTTGCCTTCAAGATGGGCAAACCGCATCTGGTCGAAGCGGTCAACAAGGCACTGGCCGACATGGTCGGCGATGGCACCTATGCCAAACTGACAAGCGATCTTGTCGGCTTTGACCCTACCCCTAAGGACCCGATCAAGACAATTAAGTAAACCTGCCCTAAGCATCGTTAAATTCGATTGTTTGTAAGCGAATGGGCGGGCACACGTACGCGGTGGCCGCCTAACTCCGCGCCATTCTGTTAATAGCCTCTTCAAGCAGTGCGCGGGGGCAGCCGAAATTGACTCGCAGGTGGTTGGAAACGTTCGCTCCGAATTCGGAGCCAGCACTGAAGCCGACTTTGCAGTGTTTCAGGTAAAAGCTTTGTGGATCGGTCGGAAGGTTGAGGGCAGAGCAGTCGAGCCAGGCCAAAAAAGTCGCTTCAGGTTTTATCATCCTTATCTGTGGGAAGCGTGTGGCGATCTCTTGCGAGAGGAAATCGCGGTTGGACTCGATATAGGCCAACATCTTCGTTTTCCAGACATCCGCATGACTGTAGGCCGCCAAGGTGGCCTCGAGGCCGAGTATGTTGACGCTGTCGACCATGCCCAAACGATACTGCACGTATTTTTCGCGCATATCTCTGTTTTGAACAATGGCAAAAGCAGTCTTCAAACCAGCAATATTATAGGTTTTTGCCGCTGACATCAGCGTGATCGTCCGGCTTGCTGCATCGGACGAAAGCGAGGCAATGGGGACATGCTTTCTGCCGTCCAACAGCAGATCGCAATGAATTTCGTCGGAGATGATCAGCGTGTCATTGCTTTCGCAAAGCCCGGCAATTGCTTCGACTTCGCCACGCGTGAAGGCTTTGCCTGTGGGGTTCTGCGGATTGCAGAACAACAAGGTTTTGGACTGCTTAAGCTTGGTGGAAAAATCGTCCAGATCGATTTTGTAGCCACCGTTAGTGGCGACCAGCGGCGCATCAATTCGCTTCATGTCCCAATGGCCGGGGGCATTGAGAATCGGGCGATACACCGGTGTCTGCACCAGCACACCATCGCCCGGCGAAAGCATGGCTTTTAACGCCATATTGAAGCCGGGCTCTACGCCCGGCAGGAAGACGATGTCTTCAGGCGTGATCGTCCAGTCATATTTGGTTTGCAGATCGGCCACGATGCAGGCGCGCAATTCGTCACGCGCGACGCCGTAACCAAGACAAGGATGTTCCAGGCGGGATTTAATGGCATCGACAATTTCAGGGGCAGATGGAAAATCCATGTCAGCCACCCACATGGGCAGGATATCCGGTCCGTATTTGCTCCATTTGGAGCTTCCGGTCCCGCGACGCTCAACAACCTTGTCGAAATCAACCATTCTGATCAGAACCCCTTGATCATGCCACCGTCCACTCGGATGGCCGAACCCGTTACATAGCTGGCCTGCGCGCTGGCAAGGAAGACCGCGACCGCAGCAAATTCTTCCGGCTTGCCGTAACGTCCCACCGGGATTTCGGCGCGAGAGGCGTCTTGCACGGCTTCAACCGTCTTTGATGTTTTCTCCGCCTTGCCTGCATCGAGTTCACGCACGCGGTCGGTATCGATCCGGCCGGGCAGGATCATGTTGACGGTGACGCCGTGGCGCGCAACCTCGCCAGCCAGTGTTTTCGACCAACCGGACACCGCAGCGCGGATGCCGTTGGAAAGGGCCAGATTGGGAATAGGCTGCACGACACCGGAGGAGCCGATGGTGATGATGCGACCCCATTTGCGCGCAATCATTCCTTCCAGCATGGCGTCGGTCACTGTAAAGATGGAGGTTGCCATGCTGTCGAAGGCGCTGGCCCAGCTTTCTTTCGACTGGCCGGCGGCCGGTCCGGCTTTGGGGCCACCGGAATTGTTGACCAGAATATCGACGCCACCCGCTGCCGTAACGTTCGCGATCATGGCAGCGACGGAAGTCGCGTCGGAGAGATCGACCGTCACTGGCGTGATGTTATCGGTCTTTTCTATTGTGTCCACGTTACGGGCTGCGGCGAAGACTTTGACGCCTTCAGCGGCAAGCCCTTTGGCGATGGCGGCACCCAAGCCACGGCTTGCGCCCAGAACGAGGGCGGTTTTGCCGGAAATCAGAAAATCCATTATTTCAAAGCCTCAAGTTTGTGTTTCTGGCGCTCGATCAGCCTTTCGACTTCAGCGATGGCCTGCGCGTTGAGAGATGCGCCCGGACGGCGCTGGGCAGCAGTGGCAATTGCACCACGCTTGGCCAGTACATATTTGCGGATGGCGAGGCCCAGGCCCGGTTGTTGTTCGTAACGCATCAGCGGCAGATAGGCGTCGAACAAGTCCTGTGCAGCGTCATAGCGCCCCTCATTGCTCAAGCGGCAGACCTCCACCATCATTTCGGGATAGGCAAAACCGGTCATTGCGCCATCGGCTCCGCGCTGCATCTCTTCCGGCAAGAACACACCAGCATTGCCGCACAGAATCGAGGTCCGGCGGCGACCCTTGGCTTCGGCATTGCGCAGATCGGTGATCTTTTGCAGGCCCGGCCAGTCTTCATGCTTGAGCATGACGATGCTGGGATGCGCTTCGAAGATGGTGCCGAGCGTTTTCGAGGAAATCTGCACGCCAGTAACGAGCGGGAAATCCTGCAAGACGACCGGAACGTCGGTGCCTATAGTCTCAACGACGTTGAGGTAATAGCCGATGATTTGTTCGTCTGTGCGCAGGCTGGATGGCGGTGCGACCATGACGCCTGCCGCGCCCATGTCCATCACGGCTTTCGTCAATTCGCCAATGGCAGCCAGACCTGGTGCGGAAACACCGACGACCACGGGCTTGTCGCCCGAGCGTGCCAGCGTCTGGCGGGTGATGGCGATGGACTCGGCTTGCGTCAGCTTCGGGGCTTCGCCCATCATGCCAAGGATCGTCAGACCGTCCGCGCCCTTGTCGTAATAGAAATCCACCATGCTATCGATGCTTGTCACATCGATTGCGCCATCATCGGTAAAGGGGGTGCAGGCAATAACGAAAACGCCCGACGTGTGGTTGTTGATCAATGGCATCTCATTCTCCTTTAAGCTTCAAACCAGCTGGATGTGCCGCGAGAAACGTACTGCCCGTCACCGGCTGCATTGACGATGTCGGCACCGTCCCAGGCCAGCTTGCCGCCGACATAGGTGCGCACCACGCGAACTGAAAATTCGCGGCCGTCGAAGGGGCTCCAGCACAGTTCATCATGGGCTTTTGACGAGTCCCAGATCTGCCGTTCGGCTTTCAGAATGGCGATGTCGGCATCCGCACCGACACGCAATGTGCCCTTTTCGGGCCAGAGGCCGAAGAATTTGGCGGGCCGTTCGCAGAGTTGCTCGATCGTCATCATCGCAGCATCGTAACCGCGTATTTCCGCGCCGGTGTAGAAAGCCGGAAGAAGGGTTTCGAGACCCGGCACACCAGCGCCCGCGTCGAAAATGGACGGCATGAATTTGTTGTCGACCGGCCAGCTGGAATGATCCGAGCTGACGAAGGCGACACGACCGTCCGCCACATCTTCCCACAGTGCCTCGATCTGGCCGGGGCGGATGGGCGGGTTGACCTTCATTTTTGCGCCGAGTTCGGGGCCGTCGATTTCCGGGTCCAGCCAGAGATAGTGCACGCAGAGTTCACCCGTGGCACGGAAACCGTCCAGCAGGTAGTTTTCCACGATGTCGAAGCCCCGTGTCGTCGTGAGGTGAACGATATGCGCATGGGCGCCTGCGGCTGCACCTAGTTCCAGAAATTGCGCCGTTGCGGCCATTTCCGCCGCAGGTGGCCTGCTTTCGGAATGCGCCTCAATGCCATCACGTCCAGCGGCCTTGGCAGCAGCAATATGGGCGCGCACGATTTCCTGATCTTCATTGTGCACGCCAAGCGGAATATCCGTATCGGCAAGGGCGGAAAAGATTTCCTGTATCTGGTTGGAGGAGATACGCGGAAAGCGCGTGGGGCTGCTTTCGAAGGTCGAAATCTTGAACGCCACCACGCCCCGGGCAATCAGACCGTCGATTTCTTCGGTGGACTGGTCGGGCGTCACCGTGGCGTAAAGTGCGACGTTGGAATGGGCATGCTTATTGATTGCGTCGATCTTGGCATTCAGTCTTGCGACCGAATTCAGCGGATCGGGATTGTCATAGGGCATATCCACGATGGTGGTGATGCCGCCAGCCACCGCCGAGCGGGTGGTGGACGCGATGCCGGGCAGTCCGCCATAGCTGCAAGCATGAGTCTGGCCATCTATGACGCCGGGAATGATCAGGTCTTGGCCTGCGTCGAACCGCTCACCTGCGTCCGGAAGATCACCGCTGCCGATGGCGGCAATCTTTCCGTCCTTGATGGCAATCCAGCCGTTTTCCAGTGGGCCGTCCGGCAGTACCACGGTGCCGGTTATCACGATATCATGGCTCATGATGCATGCCTTCCATATTGCAAGTCCAGTGTTGTACACGCCAGCGCCACGCCGGCCTGAACAGGATCGATGACGGGAAGCCCGAGTGTCTCTTCGAGCGCGCGGCGGTATCCGCCAAGGCCCGCACAGCCGAGAATGATGACATCGGCACCGTCCTCATCACGCAGAACTTTCGCCGTGCGTGAGACGATTTCGACGACGTCCCCCGCCATCAACTCCACCACTGTCTTGTCGATGGAGCGGTCTCCAGCAAGGCGACCGTCGAAGCCCAGATGTTTCAGATAGCGCAGGTGCCGGTTGATCGAGGATTGGCCGAGGGAGATGATGCCGAAGCGCTCACCAAGGCCAAGGGCCGCCAGATAGGCCGCTTCGGCAATGCCGACGACGGGTCGCGTCGTCATTTTTCTGACCGTTGCAATGCCGGGATCCGAGAAGCAGGCAAGCACGAAGGCATCGGCTGAAGCCTCGTTCACGGCTTCGACTATGTTGGGAATGACCTCACCCACATGGGCGTCCGTCTCGATACCAGGCGGAGATTTGGCAAGTTCCGTACAACGGATGCTGTGGCGGGTGGCATCGCGGACGAGACCAAGGCAGGCCTCCATGGAGCGTGTGACAGAGACGGAACTGTTGGGATTGATGACCAGAATTTCTGACAAGACGATACCTGCGGCGTGGACGAATACGAGGATTGTATCCGTTAAATATATTACGTAGTATATCAGCGCTTCGTCTGTTGTCAAAGTTCTGTTGGTGATGAGGCCAAGGCGCAATCGGTGCATAGCAATGCCCGGATGACTGACCTATGTTGAACCTGCGAGCATTAACGCATGGCGTAGACGCAAAACTGGAGATTGGCTTTGAACAAAGCGGATGTGTCGGCGGAGAAGCGCAGCAAATCTCTGACCGAGAAGGCTTATGCTATCTTGCGGGAGCGCATCATCACCGGAGAACTGGCGCCGGGCATGGATGTGTCCGAGCCGGAGCTTGCCGAGCAGCTTTCCGTCAGCAAAACGCCGGTGCGCGAGGCGCTTGCACGGCTTTGCGTCGAGGGTTTCATGGAAGCCTATCCGCGCCGCGGCTACCGCGTCACGCCTGTCACCGTGAAGGATATGAACGACCTTTTTGCCATTCGCGGCATGCTGGAAGGGACTGCGGCGGCGCTTGCGGCCAAGAACCTTTCCGATGAAGACCTCGACGCGCTCGATCAGCTGGCCGATGTCAGCTACGTGATCGGTGAGGAGATCAGCACCAAAACCTTCGTGGATTCCAATCAGGAATTTCATTCCGCCATTGCCCGTGGTTCCCGCAATCCTCGTCTCTATGCGCTGGTCATGAGCCATCTTGAGGAATGTGCGCGGCTTTTCTACATGGGCGCGCGCGTTCGCGACATCAATCCGGAAACCAATGTCGACCATCATCGTATCGTGGCGGCTCTGCGCAAGCGTGATTCCGATCTCGCGCGGCAGGTTATTGTGGAGCACAACGAGAATACCCGGAGCGGCATCCTCGGCGCACTGATCGCAACCGGGCAGCGCGGGTTGACGCTTTAAGTCTCCGTTCCCGCGCAAATCTTGGCGCATGCGCTGACCTTTCAGGCGACCTTGACGAGATGGCCGGGTGCTGGCTCTGCATAGCGTGCCACTACCGGTGCATAATCTACCGGACGTACCGCACTGCCAATCTCTCCGCCTTCCGCCACTTTCCGCAAATGGCGTCTGGCGGGATCGGCAATCGGAACGGCACTGAGCAACCGCTTTGTATAGGCATGCTGCGGATTGCCGAATATCTGCGCGCGGGTGCCGATCTCGACGATCTCACCCAGATACATGACTGCAACGCGGTGGCTCACCCGCTCTACCACGGCCATGTCATGGCTGATAAAGAGATAGGCGATTTTCAGCTGCTCCTGCAATTCCATCATCAGGTTGACGACCTGCGCCTTGATTGAGACATCGAGTGCAGAGACGGCTTCATCTGCAACGATGAGGCCTGGATTGAGCGTCAATGCGCGGGCAATGCTGATGCGCTGGCGCTGGCCGCCCGAGAATTCGTGTGGAAAGCGCTTGGCCATATCGGCCTGCAATCCCACGCGGACCAGCAGGTCCGTCGCCCTGTCGCGGGCGTGTTTGGTTGAGGCCAAACCATGCGACACCAGCGGCTCCATGATGGCTTCACCTACGCGCATGCGCGGGTTGAGGCTGGAGAAGGGGTCCTGAAAGATCATCTGCATATGCTGGCGTTGCTTCGAAAGTGCAGCGGGTGTGAGGGAGCGAACATCCTGTCCATTGATGCGGATGGTACCACTGACCGGCTCAATCAGACGCAGCACAGACCGCCCGGTGGTGGACTTGCCGCAGCCGGATTCACCGACGAGCGCCAGCGTTTCACCCTCATGCAGATCAAACGAGATATTCTCGACGGCATGAACGCGCCCGCTCACACGTCCGAGAATGCCGGATTTGATATCGAACCGGGTCATCAGATTGCGGACTTCCAGGATCGGTGGCGTGTTTGCGGGTATGGTGCCCGCGATCTCGCGCTCGGCTGAGGAAACGCCTGTATCCGTATCGGTCAGTGGAAACGTGGCCGGATAATCGTGACCTACCATCGACCCCAGCCTTGGCACGGCAGAGAGCAGCGCCTTGGTATAGACATTGGCGGGTTGGGCAAAAATCTGTTCCGTCTTGCCGGTTTCGAGCGCGCGGGAGCGGAACATGACCACGGTCCGGTCTGCAATTTCGGCCACAACACCCATGTCATGGGTGATGAAGAGGACGGCCATGTTCTCCTCATCCTGCAAGGATTTGATCAGTTGCAGGATTTCCGCCTGAACGGTGACGTCGAGAGCCGTCGTCGGCTCGTCGGCGATCAGGAGTTTCGGACGACAGGCCAGTGCCATGGCAATCATGATGCGCTGAAGCATGCCGCCAGAAAGCTGGTGCGGATATTCGTCAAAACGGCTGGATGCGGCGGGTATGCGCACACGATCGAGAAGCCTCACCGTCTCCGCCCGCGCCTCGGTCTTGGAGATGCCGCGATGCCGGATGATCGATTCGGCAATCTGACGGCCCACCGATAGGACGGGGTTGAGTGATGTCATCGGCTCCTGGAAAATCATCGCGATATCATTGCCGCGAATGTCCTGCATCTGCCGCTCGGGAAGCGGCAGCAGGTCGGTTTCGCCAAGCCTGACGGTGCCTGTCACGCGCGATGTTCGCTCCGGCAACAGTCGCATGATCGACATGGCCGTGACGCTTTTGCCAGAACCGGATTCGCCGACAATTGCCACTGTCTCACCGCCATCGATGCTGAAACTCACATCATTGACCACGGAGTTCCAGATGCCTTTGCGGCGAAATGCGGTGGTCAGATTTTCGACCGAAAGGACTGTCAAATTTCGATACTCCGGCTCATGAGAGCCGCATTGCAGCGCGCAGATGATCGAATGTCAATAAAAATATCTCGTAGAATATTACGTGAGATATTTATTGCTTGTCATCCTTTTCGCTTTGGATGATTTTACTATGATAAGACAGGTAGCTCTTTTCAGCCCTGCTATTCGGAGATCACCATGTCTGACAAGACGCGCATTTCAGTTCTTCTGACACCAGCACAGTTGCAAGAAATGTTGTCCTCTGGTGCGGATGTCACGGTCATCGCCGTGCACTCCATCAATCCCTATACGGGCCAGAACTCATTCAAGGGGCAGCGGATCAAAGGCGCGATAGATACGCAAGCCTATACCGATTTTCAGTCTCCTGCGAGCGTCGAAGGGGGGCAGAGACCCCTGCCTGACATTGCAGAGCTTCAGGCCAAGGCACGCAGCTGGGGTCTGCGACCTGACAGTACCATTGTCATTTACGATGCTGACCGCAGCATGACGGCTGCGCGCGCGTGGTGGGTCTTGCGCTGGGCAGGCTTACCGGATGTGCGGGTGCTGGATGGTGGTTTTCCAGCGTGGATTGCCACGGATATGCCAGTGACGGATGAAAGCACGACACCGGTGCCGAGCGACATTGTTCTGTCGCCGGGACATATGGCTGAGCTTGGTGCCGA
Organism: Hyphomicrobiales bacterium; assembly: GCA_900468015.1. Taxonomy (GTDB): domain Bacteria; phylum Pseudomonadota; class Alphaproteobacteria; order Rhizobiales; family Rhizobiaceae; genus Agrobacterium. Next base: position 312,083 of record UBRU01000004.1, on the reverse strand, counting down.
CGATGCATTGAAGCTGGCGACCGATGGCGTTCTTCTCGATGCGCGCATCCGGCCCAATTACATTGGCGGGAAAGTCGCGCCCGGCCAGCCACCACGCGGGCATATTCCCCATGCCTTGAGTGCACCAGCGCCTGACAATGTCACGGACTACGGAAATTTCACCGACGGAGAGACGTTGCGCGAAATGTATCGGGCGCTGGGTGCCGATGGCAATAAACCGATCGGTGTCTATTGCGGGGCGGGAATGTCGGCTGCACACACGGTTCTGGCGCTTGCCTCCATCGGCATCGATGCAGCCATGTATCCCGGATCTTGGTCTGCCTGGATCAGCGATCCCACGCGTACTGTCGTCACCGGTGCGGATCCTGTTTGAGCAAATCTGACGCTCAGATTTTGCTCAAATTTCGCTTAAGACAATATAATATTTCCTCTTTTGCACAATGAATAAGCAATATTAGCTATTTGTTCAAATTGCTTGCAGATCACCTTTACAGTCTAAAAAGCGATGATATATTTCGTGGAATATCAGAGGCGCGAGCCGCGATTATATTGACAGCATGAAGCCAGCAGAGGCTGCACAATGCCTCGATCAGACCGCGAAAGGGTCGTGCCCATGAAACTCTTTAAAGGACTAGCCGCCGCAGCCTTTGTGGCTGTTCCGCTGTTTGCAGGCGCGGCCAACGCGCAGAGCGATGACCAGTTGAAGACACTCGTCATCGCCGTTCCATCCGATCCCGTCAGTTTGGAGCCCGGCACCAACAAGGCCGAACCGATCGGCAGCGAGATCATTCTCAATGTTTTCGATACGCTTGTCGCCTGGACTGCGCCGGACTTCAAGGCGTTGGAAGGCCGATTGGCATCCAGCTGGACTGTATCTGTCGACGGTAAAGAGTTTGACTTCAAAATTCGTGAAGGTGTCAAGTTTCAGGACGGCACGCCCTTTGATGCTGCTGCGGTAAAATTTTCGCTGGAGCGCACGAAGGCCACCAACTCTTATGTCAAGGCAACCCTCGGCCTGATCAAGGACATCGCGGTCGTTTCACCCACAGAAGTGAAGATCAGCCTCACAGAGCCTTATCCGGCCTTCCTCTCCATTCTGGCGCAGCCGCAGTCGGCCATCGTCAGCCCTGCTGCCGTCGAGAAGTTTGGCGACAAATTTGCTGCCAACCCGGTCGGCACCGGCCCCTTTGCCTTCAAGAGCGCACAGGCCGACACCAATGTGGTGTTGGAAGCCAATCCGGATTACTTCCGTGGTGCGCCGAAGCTTTCGCGCATCATCTACCGCGTCATCCCGGAGGCCTCGACTCGTCGTCTGGAGCTTGAAAGCGGCGGCGTCGATGTGGTGCAGCAGCAGGGCCAGCTTTCCGCCATTGCGGCTGAAGACATTGCGGCACTCAAGTCCAATGCCGATGTGAAGATTCTTGAGGCACCCAGCCAGATCATCCGCCAGCTGGAATTCAACAATAGCAAGAAAGACGGTCCGTTTGCGGATATCCGCGTACGTCAGGCCGTCGCCCATGCCATTGATTATGATGGCCTGCTGGAAGGCGTGTTCGGTGGCACTGCCGAACGCGTCTATGGTCCATTGACCACCAACAGCTGGGCGTTCGATCCGAAGGTCAAGGATATGGCGCCGAATTATGATCCTGAAGCTTCGAAGAAGCTGCTCGCGGAAGCGGGTGTTGATGCCTCCACAATCCAGCTGAAGCTTTACAGTTTCCAGGGCCCGCTCTGGGCAGCCGTTGCCACCTATGTGCAGGCCAATCTGGCCGATATCGGCATCAACGCCACCATCGAGCAGACCGAGTTTCCGGCTTACCGCGCCCTTCAGACCGCAGGCCAGTTCGATGCAGCACTTGATGGTCGCCAGCCCTGGTACAACGATCCGGATGCGCACATCACTATCGGATACTTATCGTCGCTCGCCAACTCGGCTATGACGTTCCGTATGCCGGAAGACAAGGCGCTGGATGATCTGATCTTGAAAGCGCAGCAGACTGTGGATGTCCCGGCACGCACGGCATTGTATCATCAGGTGCAGGAAGAAATCGTCAAGCGTGTTCCCGGCGTCTATCTCTTCAGCCCCAAGCTGATCGTCTTCCAGCGCGCCAATGTCGAAGGTCTCGTCGTCAACAGTGCACCGCCACTCAATGAATATTGGGGCGTGTCCAAGAAGTAGCCTTTCCGGGCGCGCACCCTGCGCGCCCGATGATCCGATCTGAAACGGGAAACCGGTGCAGATCATTTTTCGATGATGTGAGTGGGCAGAGAATGGCCAGTTTTATTACACGCCGGTTGATCGCCTTGATACCTGTCATGTGTATCGTGCTGATCATCGTGTTTTCGCTGGTGCGGTTCATTCCCGGCGATCCGGCAGTGACCTTGCTCGGCCCCGGTGCGACGCAGGAGCAAATCGATGCACTCCGTGCGCAACTGGATCTCGATCAGGCTTTTCCCGTCCAGTTTTTCAACTATGTTACCGGCCTGCTGCAAGGCGATTTCGGCGTATCCTTGAAAACCGGCCAGCCGGTGGCACATGAAATTCTCACACGCCTGCCCGCCACGATTGAGCTTTCGGTTTTGGCCGTCATCGTCGCCATCATCATCGGCATTCCCATCGGCGTTTTATCCGCCACGCGCCCGAATTCGACATTCGACCATATCACTCGCGTCGTTTCGCTCGTTGGGGTTTCGATGCCCGCCTTTCTCCTGGCGCTGATCCTGCAACTGGTGTTCGCCACCTATCTCGGGTGGCTGCCTGTTTCGGGCCGAATGAGTTCATTCATCATTGCCGAACCGGTGACGGGGTTTGCCATTCTGGACGGCATCATCACCGGAAACTGGGCAGCCGCCTGGAGCGCGCTGCAACATTTGATCCTGCCCACCGCAGTGCTGGCTGCCTTTCTCGGAGCGACCCTTGGGCGTTTCGTACGCAACACCATGCTGGAAGTGATGGGCGAGGATTTCATCCGCACGGCCAAGGCGAAGGGCCTGCGGCGCAAGGATGTCATTCTGGGTCACGGATTGCGCAATTCCCTGCTGCCGGCCATCACGGTTGTCGGTCTGAAATTTGCCGAAATGCTGGGCGGCGCGATCCTGACCGAAACGATTTTCGCATGGCCCGGTATCGGGCGCTACATGTTCGAGGCGATCAAGAACCGCGACTATACTGTCATTCAAGGTACGACGCTGGTGTTTGCGCTGCTGTTCGTCTTCACCTCCATCGTGGTTGATGTTCTCTACGGCGTTCTGGACCCGCGTGTCCGCAAGAAGATGAAGTGAGCCGGATGTCAGAGTTTTTCAACTTCCTGCGCAAAAACACGCTGGCTCTGGCGGGCAGTATCATCCTGCTATCGCTGGTCTGCGTGATCGTGTTCGGGCCGATGATCTCGCCCTATTCGCCAACCAAGCTGGATGTGCTTCACAAGCTGGCCGCGCCGAGTTTCGAACATTGGCTTGGCACGGATGCCTTTGGGCGCGATATCTTCACGCGCATCATGTATGGCGGTCGCGCCACATTGGCCATTGGCGTGGGCGTTGTGGCCATCGCTTTTGTGGTTGGCGTGACCATCGGCATGCTGGCGGGTTTTCTCGGTGGCTGGTTTGATAGTGTCGTCATGCGCATCGTGGATGCCATTCTGGCGTTTCCGGCCCTTGTGCTGGCCATTGCGCTTGCTGCTGCCTTCGGCCCGAGCCTTGAAAATGCGATGCTCGCCGTTGCCATCACGCTTGCCCCGCAATTTGCCCGCGTCGCCCGCAGCCAAGCGCTCAGCATTTCCGTCAAGCCCTATGTCGAGGCTGCTATCTCGCTTGGGCTACCGACACCGCGCATTCTCCTCCGCTATGTCTTCGTCAACGGTCTTGGGCCGCTGCTGGTGCAATCGACGTTGGCGCTCGGCAGTGCCATTCTGCAAACCGCAAGCCTCGGTTTTCTGGGACTTGGTGCGCAGCCGCCCATGGCGGAGTGGGGTGCGGATGTGTCTGCCAACCTGCAATTCGTGCGCAGTGCCGCCTGGGTGGCGCTCGCCCCCGGCATGGCGATCCTGCTCGCGGTGCTCTCCTTCAATCTGATCGGCGACTCCCTTGCCGATTGGTTCAATCCGCGCCGTCGCAACGAACTCGACTGAGGCCAGCCATGTCCACTCTGACTATAGCCCTCGAAAAAGTCGATTTCCTGCCACCAGCACGGGTTACGGATGACACCAGTATTCTGACGCTGAAAAATCTTGTGTTTGAACCGCTGCTGAAATGGAATGACGGCCAGGTCTTGCCCGCCCTGTTCTCGCATTGGACGCACAAACCGGATGGACGCGAATGGCGCTTCGTCATTCGCAAAAGCGCTGTGTTCCATGACGGTCAGCCTTGTGTCGCTTCCGATATCACCGACTTCATCGATAGCATTCTGGAGGCCGTGGATACCTTCGGCATGAAATGGTCCTATGCCCGCTATCTTGCCGATGCCGAGATCTTGGCGGATGGTGACGGAGCGATTGTGGTGCGCAACCCTCATCCCATCGCCGATATTCTCGATATCTTCTCAGAGTTTTACATCTGCCGCTTCGCACCTGACGGCATGCCGGTTCTGGGTACAGGGCCATTCCGCGTTCTGAATTTCGAAACCAAGGTCCGAACTGAACTGGAGCGGGTGTCCGGTAATGCAGAACCGCAGCGCATCATTGCGCTCTGCGAGCCGTCCGCCGACCAACGCTACGCACTATTGAAATCCGACAAGGTCGATGCCGCGCTCAATCTGGAGCGGGTCGAGGGCAAGCTGGAGTTCGATGATGCCTTCCAGTGGGGCAGGGCCGTCAACACGTTGTCGGTCATGTATTACCTTAATTGCGGCGAGGGCATTTTCCGCTCACCCCAGGCACGGCTTGCCGCCAATCATGCCGTCGATACAGCGGCTATATGCCGTGAGATATTCGGTGATCTGGCCGTGCCGTCCTCCAGCATCGTCAGTCCGTTTCATCTCGGTATGAGAACGGCTGGGCTTTCACCCATCGCCTATGATCCCGACGGGGCGCGTGCCTTGCTGGCCGAGGTAGACGGAGACCGCAAGATCAAGCTTCGCACGCCTACTTTCATGCCGGAGCGTGCGCCGGAGATCAGCCGGTTCGTGGCCAAAGCACTTGAAGCTATTGGATTCGAGGTAGAAATCGAGATCGAAACCGACCGGCCTGAATATGCCCGCCAGATTGGCGCTAAGAAGATGGGCGATCTGGCGATATTTGATTCCTCGCCGCACAGCACCTATCGCATTCTGAATGACAAGATATCGAGCGTCACGAAAGCCGTGTGGTGGCAAGGTTACGACGATCCTGAAGCCGAACGGCTGATCGCGGCGGCCAATGCGGCAGTGGAGCCGGAACTGCGTGAGCGCGCCTATGCCGCTTGCTTAACCTATCTCAACGCAAATCCGCCCTGGCTTTATCTGGCGCATCCCGTCGATGTTTTCGCGGCGCGAAAGGACATCGCCGGCCTTTCGATCGATCACAAGGGCACGCTGACGATCGCCTGAACACGAGGACGCACAGAATGAAAAAAGACTATTCGATCACCTTCTTCTATTACGACGATATCCATGCTGTCGTGCCGTTTTATGAAGAGGTTCTGGGCTTCGAACTGGTGCTCGATCAGACAATGGCACGCATCTACCGCATCGCTGAAAACTGCTATTTCGGCATTGTCGATGGCAATCGCGGTCATCTGAAACATCAGGAAAAGAGCGCCGTGCTTCTGACCATCGTCTCTCAAGATGTGGAGGGTTGGCACAAGCGGTTGAAGGAAGCAGGCGTTGCCGGTCAGTCGGAGATGCTGCGTGGAACCTTCTGCGAGCATTTTTTCTTTGAAGATCCCGCAGGTTATGCCATCGAAATCCAGAGATTTCATAACCCAGATGTGGCAAAGCTCTTTCCATGAACAGTGAGGACATAGACGCGGCGGACAGCCTGATTTCGCAAGCAGGCGAGTTTGGTGCCGCTCAGCTTTTTGCACTGCCGGATGCCTCGATTGTCGATTTGGCGACGGGTTATATTCCGCTGCTCGTCAACTTTACATTTGAGGACAAGGCGGCCAAGGGCCTGCGCAAGCTGACCGATCAGGCAGAACCCGAACCCGCCGTCTATTTCTCGGCGCTGGAAATGGTGCGCGATCATCCAGCCGTCGTGCTGACCGGAGAGACGGGAAGCGGCAAGACCACGTTTGCGAAGCATCTGGCGTTCTCACTGGCGCAAGGTGACTTTGCGCACCGCGCCATTCCGCGCAACGATCTCGGTGCAGTGGATGATGAGCAATGGACCCTGGGCGGTGTTGTGCCGCTCTATCTGACTGTAGACCCGTCAAAAACTTTCGAGGAACTGCTCGCATCTTCCACGGATGTTGCGCTCCATGCGGACCGTGGGCTTTTGCTGATCCTCGATGGCATAGAGGCGGCCGCTGACGCAGGGCGTCAGCTGCTTGCCGAAGCGCTGGCGTTCCAGAGCAGCCATCCGGCTGTGAAGCTGCTTGCACTCGGCGAGGTCTCTGTCGTCAAGAGCTGGGCGCTTCCCGCGGGCTATGTGCGCTATGATCTGCTGCCGCTTCTGAAAAGCCAACGTCGGGAAACGGCTGCGCGACTGGCGGGCCTTGATCTCGGCGCGACAGGGATTGCTCTTGGCACTGCCGCGGCCAATCCCGCGCAGTTTGTCATGGCCATGCATGGCGGCGATGTGGGTGAGAGCGCCGAGGCCATCACCGACAGCTGGCTTGCAAAGATTTCCGGTGATGCTCAGACCAGCGACCTCTTTTGTGGTCTGGCGTTCGATGCGCTGACAGCCGAGGTGGATGACCCAACCATTATGCCCATCACCCGCGTGCGGCAATTGCTGGCGGCGGTGCATCTGGCATCCAAGCCCGCTGATTTGGCCGTTGAACATTTTCGCAAGAAGCCAGGTCTTTGGGCACCGGTCATGACAAGCCTTGCGGCGCGTCTTTCAGGCACGAATGAGGCCAGCGCCCTGGTTGAAGCGCTGATAGAAGGCGAGGGTGATGCGGTTCTGCGGGGCGCGTTGCTGGCGGCGGATATGGTGACGGCCACAGGACCGCTGCGTGACCGCATTGCGGCGCATTTGCTAAAAATCGTCAGCCACGGAGCGCTCTCAGCGCCGGAACGTGAGGCGGCGGGCCGCAGGCTCTCGCTCTGGGGTGACCCGCGCGAACTCGATGCATTGGCAGATGTTACAGGTGGGGAATTCACCTTCGGCTCTCACAGCCATCCCAATTCAGCACCGCCTCATCCAGTTACCGTCGACGCCTTTCGTATCGGCCTTTATCCGGTAACCAACAGTGCCTATGGTGCGTTCGTGCGCGAGACGAACCGGCTGTGGCGCAGCCCGGACGGGTTTTCGGATGACCGACGCAGTGCCCCTGCGACCGACCTGACATGGCACGATGCACGAGCCTATTGTGACTGGTTGACGCATCGCTGGCGTGCGCAAGGGCGTATTTCGACAGACGAATTCGTGCGATTGCCGACGGAACCGGAATGGGAGCGTGCCGCGCGCGGTGACCAGCCGGATATAGGGCCGGATGTCCTCAGCTATCCTTGGGGACATGCTTGGATGGACGATGCGGCGAATTCGGAAGAGGTCGGCTTCAATACCACCTGCACGGTTGGCCTGTTTCCGAAAGGGCGTTCTCCCTATGGCTGCTACGATATGGTCGGTCAGGTCTGGGAGTGGTGCACCACGCTGTGGGGCGACGATATGGCAACGCCCGACTTCAAATATCCCTATTCGAACGATGAGCGTGAAGCGGTGGATGCGGCACCGTCAATCCGGCGCGTTCTGCGCGGAGGCTGCTTTTCAAGCGGTAAACTGAAAGCCTGCTGCACATACCGAGGAAGCCTCGAACCGGATGGCTTCTGGCGCGGCAATGGATTTCGGATCGTGGTTTCGCGGTAGCGTTGTTTCATTTTCAAGGGTGGTATGGCGGTTCAGCCACAAAATGGCCAGCAAAAGATACTCCTCGCGCATTCGATGGAAGATTCCGGATCGAAGCACATGCAGACGGCCAACCACTATACACCAGAGCGGAAATATCCTGTTCCCCACGGTTAGCGCCCAGCACGCTGTCTATTTCGTCAGAAACATTTTACGCCACATGGAAATGCGTCGCGATACGAGCCGACTTTTGCATGGATTTGTCCAATCTTGTCTTAGAAAGGTGGCATTCGCCATCCATTTCGACCAGAACCTAGAGCGTTTCCATGTTTTTCTGAATCGGGTTTGGTTCCCAAATCAGTTCTGATGTGATTCACTGATGTTGGCTGGATGGAGGCCAGCATCTGATGACCGCACCGATATCAAATGATATTCGTGAACGTGTTGTCCAAAGCGGCAATTGCGCAGGCCCATTTGTGGCATGTAGAACCAGAATTCGGTCGCGCGATATGGAACGCCCCGGGAGAGGCAGGGCGTAGCTACCCACGCTTATCGTGGAGCATTTCCGCCTCAAGAACTGGGCAGGAGCGAGCTTTCTAAAGAGATAGATCGATACTCACTGGTTCACCAAGTGCGTACAGCACCGTGTCGTCGCCTCGATCCGTTTGTCGCATCGCCATCGCGAACGTCGCTAATGGTGCGCGTGGCGTTATCTTGTGATGCAGGACGCCCCGTCGATAGGTAACGATCTGATCTGGCTGGGCGATGAAGGCTTTGAGCGTTGCCAGGTCTGGTCCTTCGGTTCCCTTCCAGTCACAAACGACGATCAGGGAGGGCGCCATATCCAGTGCCAGGAAAGTCTGCGCCGAAAAAGGGTGAGCCTCCAGTTGCTTGATGAGAATAGTCTTTTGAGGTGATTCGATTTTGACGATTTGAATCACCGGTTTTTGGGCATCTTCCGTCGCATCGAAAGCTCCTTCAATGAGCAGGGAACCTGCCGCCGTCAGACCGGAAACCAATCCGTAAGGCGCAAATGTTTCCTGCGTCAAGGCTTGGGGCACAATCGAAATCATGGATTGCTCCGCGTGAAATCAAGCTGAACCTTCATGCTGCGTGACCGGTCACTGGCCAAGTCGAAGGCTTCTGTTGCTGATGTAAATGGCAAGGTCGCCGAGATAAGTGGTTTTACATCAATCAGGCCTTTGCCCATCAGATCGACAGCTTCAGCGAATTCGGTGTGGAAACGAAACGTGCCGCGAAGCTGAAGTTCCTTGGTGACGATTGTGTTGACCGGCAACGTCATCTGCCCGCCTAGCCCAAGCTGCACGATCACGGCACCGGGTCGCAACGCGTCCAGTGCGGATGCGAGCGCTGCCTGATTGCCCGATGCTTCGAACAGGACGTCGAACGTTCCCTTGTCCTTGTTGTAGGCGTCGAGCGCGGCACCATTTTGGACGACGTTGATGACCTCATCGGCCCCGATTTTTGTTGCAGTCATAAGCGGCTCGTCGGCTACATCCGTAACGACAATGCGGGCTGCACCGGCGAACCGCGCCACCAAGACGCAGAGTGCGCCGATTGGCCCGGCGCCGGTGATCAGTACCTGCTTGCCCAGCAGTGAGCCCGCCTGCTTGGCCGCATGAAGGCAGACTGCCAAGGGTTCAGCCATCGCAGCCTCTCCCATGGACAGGCTGTCGGCAATCGGCACGCATTGCGACGCATCGACCGTTACGGTTTCGCGAAAGCCGCCCTGAACGTGGGGAACGCGCATGGCGCTGCCCATGAAGCGCATATCGAGGCACTGGTTCTGCATACCTTCAGCACAAAAGCGGCAGTGGCCACAGGCCCGGCTGGGGTTTACGGCGACGCGCATGCCCGGAGTGAGATGCGACACGCCGTTGGCAACCTTGGCCACGACGCCTGCAAACTCATGACCAAGCGCCATCGGTTGCAAAACGCGGATCGTTCCGAACCCGCCATGGTGATAATAGTGCAAGTCCGACCCGCAAATGCCGCCTGTTGAAACCTGGACACTTGCCTCGTTCGAAGCCAGTTCCGGTTCGTCCACCTCTTCGACGCGCAGGTCTTTGGCTGCGTGGATGATGATCCCTCGCATGGTTCTATCTCCTCCCGGTACTTAGTTTCTGCCCGTGTCACAGCACCGAAAGCATGCCGCCATCGACATAGATGATCTGGCCGTTGACATAGTCGGATGCCCCTGACGCCAGGTAGACGGCTGTTCCCGCCAGTTCCTCCGGTTTGCCCCAACGTTTCGCAGGCGTGCGGCCTTTCACCCACGCGTCGAATTCAGGATTGTCGATCAGGGCCTGGTTCATATCGGTGATCATATAGCCAGGTCCGATCGCGTTGGCCTGAATGCCGAACTGTGCCCATTCGGCGGCCATGGCCCGGGTCAACATTTTTATGCCGCCCTTGGCAACCGTGTAGGGTGCGACGGTGGCGCGCGCCAACTCGCTGGTGAGGGAGCCGATATTGATGATCTTGCCGCGACCACGCGGTATCATGCGGCGTGCCGCCTCGCGGCCCAGCATGAAGGCGCTGGTTAGGTTGGTGTCGATGACCCGTTGCCAGTCTGCCGTTTCCAGATCGACCATTGGTTTGCGGAACTGAATACCGGCATTGTTGACGAGAATATCGATTTCCACGCCCTGTGCGTCGAAATCTGCAAAGGCCGCTTTGATGGCCTCTTCCGAGGTGACGTCGAAGACGGAGGCGCTGGCTTCATAGCCGTTTGCCGTGAAATCGGCGACTGTACTGGCGACGCGTTCGCCGTTGGTGCCGTTGATGATGACATGCGCACCGGCAGCAGCAAAGCCTTCCGCCATGGCGCGGCCAAGGCCACGCGAAGAACCGGTGACGAGCGCGGTGCGCCCCTTGAGATCAAAAAGTGGATTGGTCATGGTGGGCCTCACAAGGTGCTGCGACGGACGCTGAGGTCCGAACGTTCATAGACGGCAGGAAGAAGGTCGACACCCAGCCCCGGACCTTCCATCGGCAGGACATAGCCATTCTCGATCACCGGGACATTGTCCACAAGCTCCTTGTACCATCCGGTATAGAAAGCGCGAACGGATTCCTGGATCAGCGTGTTGGGTTGGCTGAAGGAGGCGTGGATGGCCGCGATGAAACCGACAGGGCCGATGCAGTCATGCGGCGCGAAAGGGCGGTGATAGGTGTCGGCCAGTGCGGCGATCTTGCGGCCCTCCGTCAGACCGCCGGTCCAGCAGAGATCGGCCATGACGATCTGCATCGCGTCGCGGTCCAGCATGTCTTTGTAGGGAAAGCGCGAACCGAGCGTTTCGCTTGCGCAGACCGGAACGGTCGTGGACCGCGCAAATTCGCTGAGTGCCTGCGGCGAGTTCATGCGGATGGGATCTTCATACCAGGTTGGCTGGTACTGCTCCAATACGCGGGCGATCTTGATGGCAGTCGGCAAGTTCCACAGCGAATGGAATTCGACCATGATCTCTATTTTGTCACCCACCGCTTTGCGGATTTTCTCGAATGGCTCGACGGCCTTCTTCATTTGCTCAGGTGTGATGTGCACGCCGTGGTTCTCGATTGCTGCTGGGTCGAAGGGCCAGATTTTCATGGCGGTGATACCGCTTTCCAGCAGGCTTTCGGCCACAGCGTCGGCGCGGTTCATGAACCCATCGAGGTCTTCGTAAGGGCCGTTCGCATCGCCAAGGTTCCAGGTGGAAACCGGCTTGATGTTGTGGGATCGTACATATTTGTAGCCAGCACATGTGTTGTAGACACGCTGCTTGTGGCGGCACAGACCGCCCAACATCTGATGGACGGGCTGATCACAAACTTTGCCGAAGATATCCCAAAGGCCAATGTCGATCGCCGACGTTGCACGGGACTCCGCACCGGTCGATGCCTGCGCCATGGGAAGATTGCTCATCTCCCTGTGCAGCGCTTCGATATGCAGCGGGTTTTTGCCCAGCAGGCGCATCGCCAGCGTATCATGGATATGCGCTTCAACGGCACCCGCACCGTAAAATGTCTCCCCAAGCCCGATGATCCCTGCGTCCGTGTGAACGCGGACCCATAGGACATTAGAAAACTCTTCGGTTTTCAGTGTCTCGATCTGTGTGATTTTCACGGTGTCTCTCCTACCCAACGCGATGCCGGCCCTCTTGCCTGTCGCACCTCTCCCTTGGATGCAGACAATAATCATGCTTGTAATATTTCACAACATGTTTTAAACATTTTTGTAGATGAGCGAAATGAGCTCTGTCGTGACGGGAGGAAATCGTTCATGGCGAAAAAACGGACGGTTCCATCCTTGGTGGTGGACGGCGAGACGTTGCCACGGCGCAACCGCGTAAATTTCTTCGAGCTTGCTTACCAGCGCATAGAAGAAATGCTGATCAACTGTAAACTGAAGCCAGGTCAGTCCTTGACCGTGCAAGAGTTGCAGGATCTGACTAATTTGGGCCGCACGCCGGTTCATAACGCCGTCAATCGTCTGGCCGCAGATACGCTTTTCACCATTGTTCCGCGCCATGGTCTGAAGGTTGCCCCGATCGACCTTGCGCGGGAGCGGATGCTATTACAGCTGCGCGGCGACATGGAGCGTTTCGTCGTCAAACTGGCAATTGAGCGTGCCAGCCTGTCGCATCGCAATCAGATGCTGCATATCGAGCGGGCATTGAAGGCGAAGCGCGACGAGATCACACTGGCTGACTTCAACGACATCGACCGGCGCATCGATCAGATTCTGCTGGCGGCAGCAAACGAGCCTTTCCTCGAACACACGCTGCGGCCACTTCACACGATCTTTCGCCGCATAGGCTTTATTCATCACACCCACTGCTCGGTGCAGATCGATCTGACGCCCACCATCGATTGCCATCTCGCCGTACTCAGCGCTGTCGCCAACCGGCACATGGATGCGGCGGTCTCGGCCTCAAACCAGCTCATCGCCTTCGTAGATTCGATGTTCGACACGATGGAATCAGGCCTGGACCCGCGTTTGCTGGATTGCAGTATCGAGCCAATTTTCAGAATTCCGGGGAGGGAATGACAATGCAACGTATCGTGTTTCACGGTGAAAATGCCGCCTGCTTCAGCCATGACTTTGCTGATCTGGCGCCGAAAGACACGCAGATCATCCTGTTGCCGGATGTGCTGGAAACAGGCGAGCAGAAGAAGGCCTATGCCTCCGCCGATGTGATCGTCGGCGTCAAATTCGATGCCGCCCTGCCGCAGCCCGAAAACCTGTCTCTGTTCCACGTGCCGGGCGCTGGATATGACGCCGTCAATTTGGACTTGCTGCCTGCAGGCGCAATGGTGTGCAACTGCTTCGGCCATGACCCGGCGATTGCGGAATATGTCTTCGCCGCTATCCTCAACCGTCACGTGCCGCTTGACGATGCCGATACGAAATTGCGTCAGGGCAACTGGGCCTATTCATCCGGCTCGCGAGACCGTCTCCATGATGAAGTCTGTGGCAAGACGATCGGGCTGCTTGGCTTTGGCCACATCGGTCAGGCCCTTGCCCGTCGCGCGAAGGCGTTCGGTATGCAGGTCAGCGTCGCCAATCGCAGCCCCGTTGCAAAATCCGAGGTGGTGGACCAGTCATTCACGCTGAATGAACTGGCCGACTTCTGGCCGACAGCTGACTACATCGTGGTATCGGTGCCGATGACGCCATCGACCACAGGGATCGTCAACGCCGACTCCTTCAGCAAAATGAAGGCCGATGCGGTCATTTTCAACGTTGGTCGCGGCCCGACAATCGATGAGCACGCGCTCTACGATGCGCTGAATGAAGGAAAGATCGGCGGGGCGGTGATCGATACCTGGTACACCTATCCAGGTCCCGGCGAGCCGACACAGCTGCCATCCAGCCTACCATTTCACACGTTGAAAAACCTGATCATGACGCCGCACATGTCGGGATGGACCCATGGGACTGTGCGCCGGCGCCAGCAAACGATCGCAGACAATATCGCGCATCGCCTGGCAGGCGCGCCCTGCATCAACATCGTCAGAAAGGACAGCTGACGACATCCGGCGGGGAGGCCGGATTCGACAGGACGACAAGACCGTAAGCTCAATCAACAAGGGAGAGAGTGATGAGCATTTCCAAATCATTTAAACTGGCCGGTGCCATGGTCGCAATCTGCGCCAGTATGCTGACGGCCACCGTAACCTACGCGCAAAGCGTCGATGAAATCGTCAAACGAGGCAAGGTCAAGATCGGCGTGCTGGTGGGCGCTCCTCCTTTCGGGTCGGTAGACGCCATGGGAAATGCCATCGGTTACGATGCCGATGTCGCGACCCTCGTCGGCAAATATATGGGTGTGCCTGTCGAGATGGTGCAACTGACGCCGCCATCGCGTATTCCAGCGCTGGAAGCACGCTAGGTCGATTTTCTGGTCGCAACGCTGGCCAAAACGCCGGAACGTGAAAAGGCCGTTACCTTCACCAATCCCTACAGCGCGTTTCAGGTCGGCATTTATGCCAGCAAGGACGATCAAATCACCGACTGGTCGGGCCTGAAGGGCATGATGGTTGGCGTCAACCGCGGCTCCAGCGTCGAACATCAACTGGTTGATCGCGAGCGTGAGCTTGGCCTTACGGTTTTACGTTTCGATGATGATGCGACGACGATGCAGGCTTTATTCTCGCATCAGGTCAAGGCTGTTGCCAGTCCTGAAGCACAATCCAATGCTGCGATGAAGGCGCGCGGCGAAACTACCATTGAAGCGAAGTTCTTTTTCTCCATGCAGCCCAATTCAATGGCTGTTCGAAAGGACGCTGTTGAGCTTCAGCAATGGCTCAACGGCACTATTGATAAGATGAAATCCAGCGGGGAACTGGACACGATCTCCAAAAAATGGGTCGGATCGCCGCTCCCGAAGCTGCCGACTTACTAGGGCGACTTTGGTGCCGCTTCGGCGGCACCAAGCTTGCTATGACGAGCGGCTAGATCAAGGACATAGATCATGAGTTTCACACTTCAGTTCGAACCCGTGTTGGCTGAAACCGACCTGATCCTGAACGGGATCAAGCTCACCATCCTGCTTTCCGCCGGTGCGATCATTCTGGGAACGGCGCTGGCTATTTTGCTCGTCGGGTTGCGCAGCCTTGCCGGTGGCATCGTCGCCTTTTGTGTTGACGCTTATGTCGAGCTGCTCCGCAACACGCCGTTTCTGGTGCAGCTGTTCATGATATTTTTCGGTCTTCCCCTCCTGGGTCTGCGAATGTCGGGTATAGAGGCGGGGCTGCTTGCCATGACGCTGAACCTCTCGGCCTATTCGACCGAAATCATCCGGGCAGGTGTCGATTCCACGCACAAATCTCAGCTTGAGGCAGGCCTGTCACTAGCGCTCAGCAGGCTTCAAGTGTTCCGTTACATCATACTGAAACCAGCGTTTGCCAAGGTCTGGCCAGCACTGTCCAGTCAGTTCGTACTGATGCTTTTGGCCTCCAGTATTTGCTCTTTTATTTCCGTGCCAGAACTTTCCGGTTCCGCTGCCATCGTTGAGCAGCGCACGTTCCGCAGCTTCGAAAGCTACATCATCGTAACCATTGCCTATCTGGTCATTGCGCTGACGTTGAAGCTCGGTTTGATCGGGTTGGGTTACGTTCTCTTTGGTAAGCGTGTTAAGCCTGATGTCACTCCCGCAATCGCCAGCAAAGGGAGTGCCGCCTGATGACCTCTTTCGGTTGGCCTGAATTTCTTTTTCTGCTGCGCTCGGCTGGGTGGACCGTTGTTTTGACAGCGATCGCCTTCAGCATCGGCGCTGCTTTCGGTGGCGCTATCGCCATCATGCGTCTGGCGCAAAACGGCGTTCTGCGTGCCATTGGCATCGGCTATATTTTGGTCATCCAGTCCATTCCGGTCCTGATGATCCTGTTCATGTCCTATTACGGCCTGACGTTGATCGGCTTTGATATCCCACCTCTGTTGGCGGCGTCTGCGTCGCTGGCGATCTATGTTTCGGCCTATCTGGCAGAGATCTGGCGTGGATCTATCCAGGCGGTGCCGTTTCAGCAGTGGGAAGCCTCGGCCTCCCTGGCGCTGACCCGCGCTCAGCAATATCGCTACATCATCCTGCCGCAGGCCTTGAGAATATCGCTGCCGCCAACGGTGGGTTTTCTGGTGCAATTGGTCAAGAACACATCGATCGTCTCGGTCGTCGGTTTTATCGAATTGTCGCGAGCTGGCCAGTTGATCAACAACGCCACCTTTGAACCGTTTAAGGTCTTCATGGTGGTTGCGCTCATCTACTTCTTCATCTGCTTTCCGCTGTCGCGCCTAAGCCGTTATCTTGAAAGGGTTCTCCATGTCGGTCGTAGCCATTGATCAGGTTCACAAGCGCTATGGCGCGCTTGAAGTTCTCAAAGGCGTCTCGATGCGTGTCGAAACCGGGCAGGTCGTGGCACTCATCGGCCGTAGCGGGTCCGGTAAAAGTACCATGTTGCGTTGCATTAACGGGCTGGAGGCATTCCAGTCCGGAAGCATTCACGCGGCTGGTCATAAGGTAGAGCAGGATCAAGCCAAGCTCCGGGCGTTGCGCAAGGATGTCGGTATCGTCTTTCAGAGCTATAATCTGTTTCCCCACCTGACAGTTGGCGAAAACATCATGCTCTCCCCACGTATTACTCAGGGGGTGTCGAAGCCTGATGCAGATGATTTGGCTCGAAAGGCACTAGAGCGCGTCGGGCTTGCCGATAAGTTCTCAGTCTATCCGGAAATGCTTTCGGGTGGCCAGCAGCAGCGTGTGGCCATAGCAAGGTCGCTGGCAATGCGACCGAAAGTGATGCTGTTCGATGAGGTAACGTCGGCTCTGGACCCTGAACTGACGGGTGAGGTTCTTCTCGTGATCGAAGAACTTGCCCGTGAGGGCATGACCATGTTGCTGGTAACACATGAAATGAATTTCGCCCGTAGCGTCGCCAATATCACCGTCTTCATGCATCAGGGCAAGATCTGGGAAGCCGGTCCGTCTGCAGAACTCTTCGCAAATCCAAAGACGCCAGAGCTTCAGGCATTTCTATCGAACGGTGTGAAATAAGGGTGTGAGTTTCGACATGAGACGGAGTAAACAGCGCTGATTTGGTCTGAGGCGCGGTCGATACTTGTCTCCATAGATGATATAAACCATCAGAAATACGTGGGTTGTGCCGACTCCGTTACACTCTTCTAAATAACCGGGGCGACAATACGGACCCAGGCAGGTCGCGTTTCAATTAATAGATCGATGGTTCGTATCCGCTCAAGAGCTCCAGACCCAATTTTTAATCTCCGGCAGATCGTCAAAATGCTCGCGGATGTAATCGTTATGTGTTGCGAGGGTGTTTGTGCAGTACGCAAGCAGGCTCGCACCGTCGATCAGCATTTTTGGAACGTACCGCAATACGTCCAAGCAAAGATGTAGACGGCTGATCCTGTTTAGAACAACCATGTCGAACGGCGTGGTTGTTGTTCCTTCTTCAAGGTAGCCGCGCACATGGAACCGGTCGTGCGCTTCACGTCCGTGCAAGAGATCATGGATGACCCCCGGATAACCATGAAAGGTGAAGACCACAGGTGCAGTTGTCGTGAAAATTTCTGCAAATTCGATATCCCCCATTCCATGGGGATGGCGATCCGCGGGACATAGCCGCATCAGGTCGACGACGTTGACAATACGGACTTTCAAACCCGGAGCATATTTACGAAGCAACCAGGCTGCAGCAATTGTTTCTTGGGTTGGGATGTCTCCTGCGCAGGCCATTACAACGTCCGGCTCATCTGGTTCGTTGCTGTACATGTCCCAGATGCCAGCACCTCTTTCACAATGCTCACGGGCCTCTTCCATCGTCAGCCACTGCAACTGCGGCTGCTTGTCGATGACGATAAGATTGAGATAATTGCGGCTTCGAAAACAGTGGTCAGCGACGGAGAGAAGGCAATTTGCATCCGGCGGCAAATAAACGCGGGCGACTGCTGGTTTGCGATGGATGATGGTATCGATAAAGCCTGGTCCCTGGTGGCTGAAGCCATTGTGATCATTGCGCCAGCAGGTCGATGTCAGGAGATAATTGAGTGACGGGATATCGGCCCGCCACGGGACGTGTTTAGCATGTTCCATCCACTTGCCGTGTTGCATCGACATGGAATCGACGATCATGGCAAAGGCTTCGTAGGTGGCAAAAAGGCCATGCCGGCCAGTGAGCGTGTATCCTTCAAGCCATCCGTGACAGCAGTGCTCGCTCAAAACTTCCATAACACGACCATCATGCGAGACGTGATCATCTGCCGGAAGTATGTCGCTGACCAAGCAGCGATCGCTGACTTCAAAAATTGCTCCGAGCCGGTTGGAATTGGTTTCGTCAGGGCAAAACAAGCGAAAGTTATGCGGGTTGTTGACATAGATATCCCGGAGATATTCTCCCAGCACTGCTGTCGAGCCCATGCGCTCACGGGCTCGATGCTCGAAATTAACAGCGTAAGAATTGAAGTCCGGGAGATTGAGAGGCTTTGTCAACTTGCCGCCGTTTGCATTCGGATTTGACCCCATCCTCAACTCCCCGGCGGGCGATAGATCGGCGTATTCTGCACGGAATGTTCCATTGTCATCGAACAGCTCTTCCGGTTTGTAGCTGCGCATCCAATCTTCGAGAATGGTCAGATGCTCAGGGTTCGTCAGAACCTCAGATACAGGAACCTGATGGGCTCGAAACGTGCCTTCGATCGGGATGCCATCAACGACCTTCGGCCCCGTCCAACCTTTTGGCGTCCGCAGTACAATCATCGGCCAACGCGGCCTGTTGTTGGAAATGCCGCCACGAGCCGATGACTGTATCGAACGGATTTTTGAGACAGCACGTTCAACCACAGCGGCAAAAAGCTGGTGCATGACCTCTGGTACGTCACCCTCGACAAAATAGGGCTCGTAGCCTTGGCCCTCAAAGAACTTGCGCAAGTCTTCATCGCTATGGCGTGCAAGGACTGTAGGGCCAGCGATTTTGTATCCGTTGAGGTGCAGGATCGGAAGGACTGCTCCATCGCGCGCGGCGTTGATGAAGTCGATGCTTTTCCAGCTCCCAGCCAAAGGTCCCGTTTCCGCTTCACCATCGCCAACGACGGCAACAACAAGGAGATCTGGATTGTCCATAATGGCTCCAAATGCGTGGACCAAGACATAACCGAGTTCCCCGCCCTCATGGATCGAGCCTGGCGTGGGAACACTGACATGGCTAGGAATTCCGCCAGGCGTCGAGAACTGGCGAAACAGACGCCGGAGCCCTACCTCGTCCTGCGTCACGTCAGGATAAAACTCCGTGTAACTACCCTCAAGGTAAACATTTGCGATGAGTGCAGGGCCACCATGACCGGGGCCAGCCATGTAAATTGTGTTGAGGTCGAATTTCTTGATAAGACGATTCATATGAGCGTAAATCAAATTCAGGCCGGGAGAGGTGCCCCAGTGCCCCAGCAGTCTTGGCTTAATGTGTTCGACCTGCAGCGGTTCACGCAATAGAGGATTGGCAGATAGATAAATCTGACCGACATTCAAATAGTTAGCCGCCCGCCACCACGCGTCGATCTTGTGAAGTTCTTCACTATCGAGAGGCTTTTCGGTGTGACTGAGATGATCCATAATCGCTCCTGTGGCATTGGGTACTGCCGTTCGCCAACGGATAAGAAAGTATTCCTCTCCCGTTTGGAAATGTGATTGCTCGATGTCTTGGTTCAGTTGGTCTGCAGCGCTGTCAGCAAGCGGAAGGTATCGTCTGCGATCACCTGTTCCTCGTCTGTCGGAATGACGAAGACCTTGATCCTGCTGTCCGGGCTGCTGATGAGTTGGGCATTTGAGTTATTCGCCTTTTGGTCGATCTCAAGGCCGAGCCAACCAAGATGTGACGAGATCGCAGCCCTTATGGCCGGTTGGTGCTCGCCTATGCCTGCTGTGAAGACGAATGCGTCTATCCCGCCCAGCGTGCTGACGATACGTGCGGCCTCGCCAGCGGTTCGAAACGCAAATAGGCCAATGGCTTCTTTTGCCTCTGGTCGACCACTTTCAAGCAGTTCGCGACTATCTGAGCTGATGCCGGAAACGCCTAATAGGCCGCTTTCGTGATATAAAAGATGCTCTAGCTCTTCCGGTGTGTGTTTCTTCTCGGCAAGCAAATAGAGCAGTACGCCCGGATCCAACGCGCCACAACGTGTCGCCATCGGTATGCCGTCAAGCGTAGAAAATCCCATGCTGACATCGCGGCTTATTCCACCTTCCATCCCGCAAAGGCTACAGCCGCTACCAAGATGAGCGACCACGACTTTTCCGTCGGCAACGTCTGGAGCAATACGGGCCACCTCGCGAGCGACGAAAGAGTAGGATAAGCCGTGAAAACCGAAACGCTTTACCCCTTGGTCATGTAGGGCACGGGGCAGTGCATATCGTCTCACAAGCGTACTGTTGGTGCTGTGGAACGAAGTATCGAAGGACGCGGTCTGAAAGATGTCCGGTTGCAGCGTTGAGACTGCGTCAATCAGTTGAAGACTGTGTTTCTGGTGGAGCGGAGCCTGAGGAAGAAGGCTTTCGATTGATGTACGGGTTTTCTCGTCAATCGGCACTGCGCCGCGGAACAGGTCGCCGCCATGCACCATCCTGTGCCCAACGGCTGTGATGTCTACTATTTCAAAATGGGTTGCTAGCGCTGTAAATACTGCATCGACAACCCCACTGGTGCAAGTCTTAGAAGTTGCTGGAAGTGCAATCTCTGATTTCTCAGCGCCTCCGAACTGAAACTTCAAACAATTCCGCTGAAAATCGATTATGCCTTTGCCGACGCTAAGGGGAGTACCTGCCTTTAGGATGAATACGCCGAATTTGACGGACGACGAGCCGGCGTTGAATGTCAGTAGTTTCTCGGTGCTGAATTTGTCATTTTGATCGTGATAATCCAACGGCTCGCGCATCTGATCATCCTAATCGCTTCTCGCACGGCGGCCCGAGAGTTTCTCAATCTGAACACTGAAGAAGACTGGCAGTGAAGCGGTTTTGGACAGCTCTGTCTTCGCCGGCTTGTACGCGCCTGGTTCCCACCAGTCGTTCTTCTTCTGTAGGAGAGACCAGGCATAGATGTGTTCCCCATGCCATTTTTCGTTATCGGGCAACTCCTGGTAACGTCCTTCTACCAGAACGCTTTGCCACTCCCGTTTCGTCTCCACATGATCCAACTGAAGACAGACATGCGGATTGTCCCGCAGGCTCTCGATCTTCTTGCCGGGCATGGAGAAGGCGTAAAGCATGCCGCCCTGATAAGTGTACTGGATCGGCACCACATAGGGCTTACCCGCTGCGATGCAACCCAAGTGGCAGATACTGTTGGCTTCAAGCATCGCCTGACATTCAGGCGCCGTCATCTCTTGCACGTTCATGTGGCAATCCTGACGAAAGCTACGAGCAACGTCCGAAGGAAAGCTGCTGAGCGAACTCTGGTATGCGCCCTTTAAATGCGTATCGCAATCACAAGTTAACTCGGCGGAAGGGCAGGGCGCGCGAGACCCAGGTGATCTCGCAGCGTTGACCCCTGATATTCTGTGCGGAACAGACCCCTTTCCTGAAGGATCGGCACGACAAGTTGCGTGAAATCCTCTAGCCCTTCCGGGAAAAACGGTGGCATGACGTTGAAGCCGTCGGCGGCGCGGCCTTCGAACCATTCTTGCATGCGGTCGGCAATTTCGACTGGCGTGCCGAGGACGATGTGGTGGCCGCGACCGGCGGCGACACGCAAAGCCAACTGGCGGATTGTCAGGTTCTCCCGGCGTGCCAGAGCGGTCAAAAGTTCGGCGCGGCTGCGCAGTTGGTCGGAAATCGGCAACTCCGGCAAAGGGCCGTCTGGGTCGTAATCGGTAAGGCTGTGTCCGATGCGCTCTTCGAGAAGCGGCATGGCGCTTTTCAGCTCTGTCCATTGGTCGAGTTCGGCGAGCTTGTCCGCAGCTTCTTTGGAGGTGCGGCCGACGACCGGCAGGAAGCCCGGCATGACGGCCACGTCATCGGGGTGGCGACCGAACTTCTCGACACGGGATTTCAGGCTTTTGTAGAAGGCCTGGGCTTCGGCGAGGCTTTGCTGAGCGGTAAACACCACGTCCGCCGTACGAGCGGCCAAATCCTGACCGGGGCCGGAAGAGCCGGCCTGAATCAGGATCGGATGACCCTGTGGTGAACGCGGAATGTTGAGCGGACCTTTGACCGAATAATATTTGCCCTCGTGGTCCAGCATATGCACCTTGTTGGGATCGGCATAGACACCGTTTTGCTTGTCCTTGATGAAGGCGTCATCGTCCCAACTGTCCCACAGACCGCGCACGACATTCACGAACTCCTCTGCAACAGCGTAACGCTCGTCATGCTCGGGATGCGATTTTGAGAAGTTGTTGGCTGTGCGGGCGTAAGAAGTCGTCACGATGTTCCAGGCGGCACGGCCATGGCTCAGATGGTCGATCGAGGAGAAGGAGCGCGCCGTGTGATAGGGCTCGCCATAGGTGGTGGAGGACGTGGCGGCAAGACCGATCTTTTCGGTGACCAGCGCCAGTGCGGCAAGCAATGTCAGAGGTTCGAAACGGGCGATTGTGGATGGATGCGCATCCACGCCGCTGGTTAGGCCGTCCGCCAGAAACACCATATCGAACTTTGCCTGCTCGGCCATTTGCGAAACGCGGCGCAGCAGATCGAAGTTTTCGCTGCCTGCTTCCGCTTTCGGGTGACGCCAGCCGGAAACGTGGTGGCCAGCACCCTGGAGGAACAGACCCAGATGGATTTCTCTCTTGGCACTCATGGTAAAATCTCTCGTCAAACGAAGTTCTGATTGAGCAGCGAAAGAAGCCGGGCAAAATCTGCCTCGCTCCTCATGCTGCGGACAAGGTCTGGAATATCCGCAAAGGCCGGGTTGCCAGCGATTGCGTCGTGGAATTTTTCTGTTGGATCTGTGACGCCGGGCAGGCCATCGAAACGGCGATTGATTGTACTACCGTCGTTCATAGCGATATCCAGCACGACGAACCGCGTGGTTGGATCGCTCGACATACGGGGAGCCGACGTATCATGCTTACGGCTGGCACGGCTTGCGAGCGCCATGATGCGCTCGTCCACTGGCCGTTCGTCGAAATGGTCTAGCCGCAAAGCGCCGTCGAGCAACGCTGCGGAAAACACATATTCCGGGCTGAACCGCGCCTCGATGCCATTGCTCGGCTTCGTTACCACCAAGGCCGCATCCGCCCCGTGCGGATAGGTGAAGGTGATCGTGTCTATTTGCGCGGCTGCCAGACCTTCACGTTGAAGCTCTATTCCCAGCGAAGCGACGGGATGGCTTGCTGTGCAGCAGGGATAGGCTTTCAGCGTTAGGCCGGGCGACACGATCTGCCATGGCTGCCCCCAGTTTTTGCTCGTCAATTCCGGCTGTCCTGCCCCGAAGGCATAGGCAGAATAGAAGTTGACCGGATTGTCCAGAAAATCAGGCGCGCCACCGAAACCCGCCGCCGCCATTCGCGTCGCGAGCAAGCCAGACCGTGCGGCCATGCCCGCATGATAGGGCTTTGCGTCGAAACCGAATTGCAAGCGCAGTCCAGCGGCTTGCGTTGCGGCTAGGCCAAGCGCGATAGCTGTCTCTTCCACCGATGCACCGGTGAGGTGACAGATCGCGGCAGCTACTCCCACAGGCCCAAGCGTCGCGGTAGCGTGAAATCCATTTTCGTAGTGCTTGGAGCCCAGGGAAAGCCCCAACCGCGCCATGGCTTCCAGCCCGACGATGTAGGATGCAATGAAAGCCTCCGCACTGAAAGTCCGTTCTGCGGCAAGTGCGAGCAGCGCTGGAACGATCACCGTTGTCGGATGGCCACGCACGCTCGCGTGCACATCGTCATAATCAAGCACATGACCCGCATAGCCGTTTAGCACTGCTGCGACCAGAGGGTCCGTTTGTTCGGCGCGACCGACGATAATCGCTTTTCCCGGCAAATCGGCGCCAATGACACCGGCCAGAACACCCGTTGTGCGGTCATTGGCGCCCGCGATCATGCATGCGAGAAAATCTATTATCGCCGTGCGCGCCGCATCCATTGCAGCGTGATCCGTGCGCGGATCAGATGTGACAATCGCCGTGGCAAAGGCGGTCGTGAACACGGTATTGGCCATGGTCAGATACCTTCCCCATCACGGATCGAGGCACGGGCGCCCGACAAGCCTCCGACAAATTGACGGATGCGCGGATTGTCGGAATCGTGAAATATCCCCTTCGGTGAACCGTGAGCGACGACGCGACCGTTTTCTGTAAACACCACCGTGTCGCTGATCTCTTCGGCGAAACGCATTTCGTGGGTCACGAGGATGCTGGTCATGCCATCGCGGATAAGGTCTCGGATGACCCACAGAACCTCGCCGACGGTTTCAGGGTCGAGCGCAGATGTCACCTCATCGAACAGGACGAGTTCCGGCTTCATGGCAAGAGCGCGGGCGATCGCCACGCGCTGCTGCTGGCCACCGGAAAGCTGGCCGGGATAGGCGTCAGCTTTTTCCGACAGCCGGACCTTTTCCAGCAATTCGCGCGCAAGCTTTTCGGTTGCCGTGCGGTTGGCACCGAGAATGCGCGTTGGCGCAAGCACGATATTGTCGAGAACGGTCAAATGCGGAAACAGATTGTACTGCTGGAAGACGATGCCAACCCGCTTGCGCAGTTCAATGCGCTCGCTCTCCTTTGTCAACTCATCGACCCGTGTGCCCGCCACCGTGATTTTACCGCTTTGCGGCATAGCCAGCGCATTGATGCAGCGCAGTAGTGTCGATTTCCCAGAACCTGAGGGGCCGATGATCGAAACCGCATCACCCTTGTTGACCGTTAGGTCGATGCCTTTGAGCACTTGGGTATTCCCAAAAGACAGATGCACGTCTTCCAGTTTCACGATCGCGGTATCGGTGGATACAGTCATCTTTAAAATCCTTCAGCCCGCGTTGAAGCGCTGTTCGAGGCGGCGGGTAAGCCGGGCGATCGGGTAGCAGAGCGTGAAAAACGCGGCCATCACCACGACATAGGCGATGATGGTGAAATCCAGCCTGCGCACGGCGGTGCTGGCATCTGTCGCGGCATGCATCAATTCGTGGACGCCGACAAGAGAAGCAAGCGATGTACCCATGGCAATCGAAGACGCGACATTCATCCATGGTGGTAGCGAACGGCGCACGCATTGCGGCAGGATGACGAAGCGAAGGGCCTGCATGCGGGAAAAACCAAGCCCTTTGCTCGCCTCCCACTGCGTCGTCGGTATGGAAACGACGGCACCACGGGTGATTTCGGCGATGTAGGCGCTGGCAAGAATGGCGAGGCCGATCACTGCCTTGATCCAGTCCGGGAAAGGCAGATAGTTGCCGAACAGCACGATCTCGAACGGAAAGATATAGGTGGTGGCGAAGATCAGCACGAGCGCTGGCGCGTTGCGAAAAATCTGGACGTAGATCGCCGCTGGCCAGCGAATAAACCAGTAAGGCGCCAGTTGCATGAGGCCGAGCAGAACGCCAGCCGTGGTCCCGATCGTAATCGCGCAGAGTGCGATCACGATATTCATCGAAAAGCCGGAAGCGAGGTAGGGAATCCAGTCCAGCAATTCCTTGCCAAGTGTCAGGTCGACGAGAGACCATACGACAACCAGCAACGGCATGGCGACAAAACCGGCATAACGTAGAACACGGCTGCCTGCCTTGGGTGCTTGGGTCGGTATCATCCTCATAGGCCGTACCCCGGAATGGCGAGCTTGCGCTCTACCCAAGTACCGGCGCGGGCGATCAGAAAATTGATCAGGCTGAAAAACGCCAGAAGGACGATCATCAGTTCAACGACGTTGTCGCGCTGCGTCCAGACCATGATCGAGGCATAGGTGATTTCACTGACCGCAATGGCGTTGCCAACGGTCGTTGATTTGACCAAGCTGATGAGCCCGTTGATGATGGCGGGCAGGGATGCGCGAAACGCGAGCGGTATCTGCACATAACGCAGGATTTCGAACTGGCTAAACCCCATGCCGCGCGCCGCTTCAATCATCGATGATGGTACAGCCTCAATGCCGCCACGAATGGCTTCCGCGTGCAACGCCGCGACATGCAGCCCAACCACGGTCACCACCCAGAAGAAGGGAGACAGCGGATTGTTCTGCGCGCCGCCAAACAGGTTGGAGACAAATGTGTTCAGCACAAGAAAGCTGAACATGAGCTGCACGAGTGTCGGTGTAGTGCGCGTTAGCTCCACGAAAGCACGCACCGGCGCAGACAGCCAAAGCCTGCCTGAGGTCAGGCAGGCCGCAAAAGCCAATCCGAAAATCAGACTGACGGGAATGGTGATGGCGACAAGATAAAGCGTGGTAATGAAACCATCTCGCCAGATTTGCGCTTCGTAACCCGTCGCCAGAAATTCATAATTGAGACCCAGCCTGCTCGTCAGATCGACAAACAGGCTGGTAAGATTCACGTCATTCATAAGGATTTACCGCTGGTCTCCGCTCATTGCGCGGCAGAAAGCTTTTTGTTCTCTTCTTCCAGATACTTGGTATTGAGCAAGCGGTTCGCCTTTGCCATCTCAAGCAATTTGCCCGATTTGTGCAGCTTCTTCACGGCGTTATCGAGTGCAGTCTTGGTGTCGTTTTCATCCTTACGGAGCCAGATCACGGAATCGGATGGGATCAACTCTGTTGGGAACGGAATAGCATAGTCTTTCCATTCGTCGGCGCGGTCGACAAGCAGCAAGCCGACAGTCGCCCCGACATGCACGGCAGCAACGCAGTTGCCGCCCTGAAGCGCAAGCAGCGATTCCGGCTGGCTTGGGAGCGCCTTCACGATGGCTCCATATTCTTCGGCCAACGGCTGGGCATAGTTGGAACCCTGTGAGATGCAAACCGGCTTGCCCTTGAGGTCAGCCCAGTCCTTCAGGCCGCTATCCTTGCGCACAACGGCAGCGCCACCGGCACGGTCATAAGGTGTGGGCACGTAATCGAGAATTTTTGCGCGTTCGTCGGTGTACTGCATGTTGGCAATGAGGATATCCACTTTGCCCTGCTGCAGAAATTGTACCCGGTTCGGAGGTGTTACTGTCACTGTTTCCAGCTCCACACCGAGATCGGCAGCCAGCGCTTTTGCCAGGTCAACATTGTAACCCTTCTGCTCCTGCGACTTGGGATCGATAAAGCCAAAAGGTGCACCAGAAAGGATAACGCCGACAGTCAGCTTCCCACGGCCTTTAATCCGGTCCAGCGTAGCGTCTGCTGAAGCTTGAGTGCTCGCCAATGTAGCGAGCGAAATCGAAAGTCCGAAAATAACTTTGGTTATGGCTCTGGCAAACATCTATGGCTCCTTGTTTCAGGCGAACATAGAGAAACGCTTTAATAGCAGCGAGGAAGAAATCTCCACGTACGGCGCTGAAAACGGAATAGAATATCGTATTCAGGCGGAATAGTAGTCGATATATTCTACCATCTTCAGCAACGTGTTAGCCTACTCAGCAGGCACGTTTCCACTTGGGCAATGTCCAGCGAGCACAATACCATTTTCGTCTCACTTCAATAATTCTGGCGCCGTTGGAAGCCGCAATCCGTCCATGACGAGGCGGACAATTCTGTGCGCTCGCTCGCGCCAGTCCGGTCCTTCCGGGATTGAGTATATGCCGAAGAGTGCGTTCAGTACATCTGCGGGTTCTATGTCACCCTTGATAGCACCAGCATCGATAGCGTTTTTCAGGAGTTCGCCGAACGTCTGGTGCAGAAGCGTGGAGCCTTCGTTGAAAAGTGTGGAATTGGATGTAAACAGCAATTTGAGGCTGCTGGCCATGCCGCGTTTGGCCGCCATGTAGCTGACGAAGCGGTCCATCCATTCTGCAAGCGCGATATCCGCTTTTTCCTGCGCCATCAGCTCTGCGGCTGTGGTGGCCAGGATTTCCAGTTCGCGACGATAGACGTTTTCGACCAGATGTTCTCGCGTTGGGAAATGGCGGTAGAGTGTACCAATGCCGACGCCCGCGCGCCGGGCAATGTCTTCCAGCGAAGCAGCCGCACCGTTTTCCGAAAATGCCAGCACCGCGACCTCCAGCAGCTTTTCCCGATTACGGCGTGCATCTGCCCGTAATGGAGGCTGCTTGGATGGTGGTTGTGGTCGCTCCGTAGGCACTTTTATTTCACTCCACGCAAAAAGGCTTGACGAATGATCGCAAGTCACTAGATTAAACGGAGGCGCCTCCGTTTATGTGTGGCGCCACCTAATCTTTAGTGCAGGTCCGTGGTGAATGTCATGCCGAAAGAGCGTGGCGGTGCAAATGAATGTTCCGGGTTTGGGAACCAACCCGCATTCCGAAAGATTAGGCGTTCAATCAGGGCGTCACTACGCAGGAGCCTATCATGACTGAAACCGCCAATCTCAGCCTGCATAACGAAGTCGACGCCCGGCAGTTCCATGTCTTTGGTGCTGGCACATCTCCAGAAATGCCCGTGCCGGAAAAAGCGTTCTCGACAGACAACTCGCTCGACGTTTTGAATTTCGCGGTCGAATCCATGATGTCGGGTCACAAGGTGGCGCTCTGCACATTGGTGGAAATCCGAGGTGGTTCATCACGTCCGCTCGGCGCGCAAATGGCTGTCGCCGATGACGGTCGTTATTGCGGCTATGTGTCAGGCGGTTGCACGGAGGCAGCTATCGCCGCTGAGGCCCTACAGGCAATCGCCGGAGGTCACGACCGTTTCGTGATGCTGGGAGAGGGGTCGCCCTTCTTCGATATCGTCCTTCCATGTGGCGGTGGCATTACCGTTGCCGTCCATCTCGTTCGAGATGTGACGCCGCTCTGTTCCGTGGTCGCGCTTGTCAAAAATCGGCAGACTGGATGGCTTTCCTATGCTCCACACAGCCAGCGCCTGTCACTCGGTAGCGTCATTGGTAAAGCCGGTTGGAATTACGATATCTTCATAACGTCCTACCGACCCGCTGTTCGCGTTCTCTTGTCTGGGCGCTCACTTGAAGTCGAAACGGCTGCACATGTCGCAAAGGCTGCGGGCTACGACGTCGTCATTCACGACCACGGCACGGTTGGCACTTTTGATCTTTCCCTGATCGATGATGATACGGCGATCGCTCTGCTTCAACACGATCTCGACCTGGAAATGCCCATGCTTGAAGCGGCGTTGAAATCGCGACCGTTTTACATCGGTGCCCTTGGCAGCGCCCGAACTCACCAGAAACGCGTGGAGCGGCTGCGACAAAGCGGCCATTCCAATGAGGCCATAGCCCGGATCAAGGCACCGATTGGCCTGTTCGAAAAAGCGAGAGATGCCCAGACTTTGGCTCTCTCCGTTATCGCCGATATCGCGGCCTGTCGCCAGTCCGCCCTCGCGGCAGGTTAGCCTACCGCGAAATCTGACTTGCCGCATCGACATGGTGCGACGGTCGCGCACGCATACCTTCAAAGAATTCAGTGAACGCGCCGCACGTCATGACCTTGCGTGCGCGCCATCGCCAATGCGTTTTGGACAAAGGAGATGCATATGCATTTTACCATCAACGGAACTGCAATCGATGTAGAGGCAGACATCCGCACTTCTCTGCTCGACCTCATGCGCAACTCCCTTAGTCTTACGGGGACCAAAAAGGGTTGTGACCAAGGCGCTTGTGGCGCCTGCACCGTTCTTGTCGATGGTGAGCGCATTAACTCTTGTCTGGCGCTCGCGGTCCAATATCAGGGCCGCAGCATCACGACAGTCGAAGGGCTTGCCGACAATGGCAATCTGAATGCCTTGCAGAAAGCCTTCATCGAGCATGATGGCTTTCAGTGTGGCTATTGCACGCCCGGGCAACTCTGTTCCGCCATCGGGATGGCAGGCGAGATCGAACGCAACATCCCGAGCGTCGTCACCAGCGATCTTTCAGCGGATAGCATTCCGGTCAACGACACGGAAATCCGCGAGCGTATGAGCGGCAATCTCTGTCGATGCGGAGCCTATAACGGCATTGTCGAAGCCATTTCCGAAACCCTGGCACAGCAGACGGCAGCGCCGACCGAAGAGAGGGCACGGGCATGAATATTTTCTCCTATCATCAAGCATCAGATGCCGCTTCCGCCATTGCGTTCAAACAGGCAGGCCCTGCGGCAAAATATCTGGGTGGCGGGACCAATCTTGTCGATCTCATGCGCGAAACCGTCGAACAGCCTGAAACTTTGGTCGATATCTCGCATCTGCCCGGCACCATTGAGCAGCGCGCCGATGGAAGTCTGCTGATCGGTGCCGGTGTGAAGAACACGGCCCTTGCAGCGCATGATGCCATCAGGGCAAATTTCCCGCTTCTATCCCGCTCGATTCTCGCCGGGGCGAGTGCGCAAATCCGCAATGTGGCAACGGTTGGCGGCAACATACTACAACGGACCCGCTGTCGATATTTTTACGATAACGCCGCTCGCTGCAACAAACGTCAACCACATGCGGGCTGTGATGCGCTGGAAGGTTTCAACCGGTACCATGCAATCCTCGGCGCGTCCGAAAGCTGCGTGGCGACCCACCCGTCCGACATGTGCGTGGCTCTTGTCGCTCTGGATGCTGTCGTTCACCTTCAAGGACCGACGGGCACCCGCAGCATGCCCCTGCGTGACCTCCACCGCCTACCCGGTGATCGCCCCGATGTGGAGACCGAGTTGCAGCCGGACGAACTCATCACGGCAGTTGAAATTCCGCTGCTCGCCTTTGCGCGGCGGTCTGCATACCGAAAAGTGCGGGATCGCGCGAGCTACGCATTCGCCCTCATTTCCGTCGCCGCAGCACTGGACGTAGACGATGCCGGTATCGTGCGTGACGTCAGGCTGGCGCTTGGCGGTGTTGCGCACAAACCCTGGAGAGCACTGAAAGCCGAGGCTGCCTTGAAAGGTCAAAAAGCGGATGCGGAGAGTTTCCGGGTCGCTGCCGAGGCGGAACTCGCAGACGCTGTTGGCCTGCGTGACAATGCATTCAAAATCGAACTGGCGAAACGAACCATCGTTGCCGTTCTTGAAGAATTGAATGGAGAAAACGCATGAGCGCCGAAACCCACACACTGCCAGAGGCAGGTAAGCCCGGCCGATGGCAGCCCGCCATTACGGCTGACCCGATGTTGCGCAAGCATGGTACGCTTGGACAGCCCGTATCCCGCATCGATGGCCCGATGAAAGTTCAGGGCAAGACGCGTTTTGCAGCGGAGTTTCCCTATGAGAACCTCAGCTATGCGGCGCTTGCCTTCAGCACCATTGCGCGTGGTCGTATCACCGATCTGGATGTTAATGCGGCAGAGGCTGCACCCGGTGTCATACTCGTCATGACCTACAAGAACGCCCCCCGCATGAAGGCGCCGTCATTGATGATGTCATCGCCGACAGCGGCAGGTGCCAGCGATCTCCCCATCATGCAGAACGACGAAATCCACTGGAACGGCCAGCCGATTGCACTTGTTCTGGCGCAAACGCAGGAACAGGCCGATTATGCCGCTTTGCTTATCAAGGCGGAATATGCGACACTGCCAGCGGTGACCTCTTTCGATGAGGCGAAGAAAACACCACGGCAATTGGACAATCTGCTCGGGCAACCGCCTATCGTGGAAATCGGTGACGCCGAGACAGCGCTCGCCAATGCCGAGGTCAAGGTCGATGTCATCTACCGCTCGCCACGCCACAATCACAATGCCATCGAGCTGCATGCGGCAACCGTTGCCTGGAATGGCGATGAGCTGCGCGTTCATGATGCCAGCCAGTTGCTGGACCTGACGAAAGGCCAACTTGCCGATATCTTCGATCTTGAGATGGACAATGTTCACGTGACTTCGCCTTATGTCGGTGGTGGTTTTGGCGGAAAATGTCTTTGGGACCACCAAATCCTCGCTTGCGCTGCATCCAAGCTGGCAGGACGACCGGTGCGGATCATGCTCTCACGCGAAGGCGTGTTCCGTATTGTGGGTGGTCGCACGGTGACCGAGCAGCGAGTGGCGCTCGGAGCCAAATCCGATGGCACGCTGGATGCGCTGATCCACACGGGTACGGCAGCGATGACACTGCACAATTCCTGCCCGGAACAGTTCACCTTTCCAGCCAAGCACCTCTATGCCGCCAAGACCTTCCGCTTGGCGCAGGATGTCGCCGACATGGACATGCTGGTGAACACTTTCATGCGGGCACCCGGCGAATCCGTCGGCACCTTCGCATTGGAATGTGCGCTGGATGAATTGGCAGACAAGCTGGCAATGGACCCCATCGAACTGCGCCGCCGCATCGAACCGGAAAAGGACCCGACGACCGGTAAACCGTTTTCATCACGATACCTCATCGAGGCCTATGAAAAGGGTGCGGAGCAATTCGGCTGGGATCGCCGAAGCCAGACCCCACGCCAGAGACGCGAGGGAGAATGGCTTATCGGCATGGGCTGTGCAACAGCAACTTATCCTTACCATCGCTTTCCAGGTGGTGCGGCGAGGATCAAGCTGACGGCAGAGGGGCATGTGACGGTCTCCACCGCCGTGCATGACATGGGCATGGGAACGGCGACGGCTCAAGCCCAGCACATCGCTGCGCGGCTGGGCGTGCCGCTCGACCATGTCACCTTCGAGTATGGTGACAGCAAGCTGCCGCGCGGCGTCATCGCCGGTGGCTCGACACAAACCGCCTCGATTGGCGGTGCCGTCATCGCGGCAACGGAGGTCTTCGTCGAGGAGTTGATAAAGCTTGCTGGCAACGACTCGCCACTCGCAGGGCTTTCCCTCGGCGACGTCGAGCCGAGAGATAATGGCCTTGGGCATGTGGACGACAAAAGCCGCTTCGAAAGCTATCAGTCCATATTGCGCAGGGCAGGGCGTGAAGAACTGGTCTGCGAAGCAGATGCACCACCACCGGCAGAAATGGAGGCCTTTTCCATGCACTCCTATGGCGCCCAGTTCTGCGAAGTGCGGGTCAGCGTCGTTACCGGTGAAACGCGCGTGTCGCGGTTCCTTGGCTCTTTCGATGCCGGGCAGATATTGAATGCCAAGATGGCCGCCAGCCAGTTCAAGGGTGGCATCATCATGGGCATCGGCCTTGCCCTGACGGAGGAAACCAACTTCGACGAGAGGACAGGCCGGGTCGTCAACGCCTCTCTGGCTGACTATCACGTGCCAGTGCAGATGGATGTCCCGCCCATCGACATTCTCTATACCAACAAGCCCGACCCGCAAGCCCCCATGGGCGCACGTGGCATCGGCGAAATCGGCATAACAGGAGTGGGAGCGGCGATTGCCAACGCCGTCTACAATGCAACCGGCGTCCGCATCCGCGATCTGCCTCTTACTCTCGACAAGGTACTGGAGAAGCTTGGCTGAACCAACGTGGTGTTTCCCGTGTCAGCCTCGATGAAGAGATGAGCAGTAGCTTCGGCTAGAGCAGCGTTTCCGTCTAAGCAGGAAACGCTGCTCTAGCCGCCGTAGGTGACTTTGGCTGGCGGTAGAGTGCTCGCAAAGTCAGCGCACAGCAGAAAACGTGGATGGGAAGGGTAATCTCCTTCAAATTAGGACTGCAATTGGGTGCCGAGATTATACAACATGAAAAAATGGCACAATCTGAAGTTGGCTGTTTGGTTGTTTTCTGTCATTGATTTGGCTGACACTTTTCTCATTTCCATGACGTCGAGGTCGTCTGCATCTTCATAGGAAATCCTGATGCCTTATCCGCAAGTCATGCTCTTCCTCTCCGCACTGATTTCTCTTTTCTCCGTCTTTGGCGAAGCGAGTGCCGCAGAAGGCGCATGGAAAAAACATGTTTTTGAATTCAATAATCCGAGCCTGAATTTCGAGACTGAGGTGCCAGACAATGCCACGGTCGAGACGGTGACAATGGAGGATGCGGAGCCCGGTTCAATCGGCAGGGTGAAGATCGTCGGGAAGGTAACGCCCGGTGCCGATGGTCAACGGGTCGAGACGACCATCATGGCCTATGACCTTCGTAGCCCACCTGCTGCATTGCGGATATGTAAGTTCGAGGCCGAGTTGGACGGTTACACGCCTCGTTCCACATTTACATCCCCAGATCTGACTGAAGCAAAGGTCTTCGCTACGCAGAGCGACAAGGGCAAGCCGAAGGCCGCTATCCTAAGTCACTGTTTTGCAAAAGGGAGAATTGCACTGGCAATTCACTTTGTCGTTGAGATCATCGGTGAACCGACGCCGGAGGCGGCCAAAAAGGCTTTGAACGAGCTTGACGGCTATTCAATCGCGTTTCTCAAAAAATTTCAATTCTCCGACGGCAAGCAAGCAAATTTTGGGGACGACATGCAGCGTGTTCCCCTGCGGATCGGCGAACGCAAGATCGACCTTCAAATCCCGCCTGGCTGGGAAATCCCGATCAACGACTTTCTAGGACCATTGCCGGCTGAGTTGCACATGATCCGTCGCAGCGATGATCGCGCTGTCGGCCTGATCTGGCTTATCGTGCTGCCCATGGCGGAAAAGCCAGATTTGGAAAAGACGGGTGCCGAAATCATCAAAAACTACTTCGTCAAGCAGACGCCGGATGCTGCTGCGCCGGTCATCCTCCGCACCAACGAAAACCCGGCCCTCTCGGAAGCTGAGCTTGCCAACTGCGAGTTCCGTTTTGCCGTTAAAAACCTGAAGGGCGAGGATATCGGTGTCATCGATGCAACTGTAGTGTGGAAAGACAACCAATTGGCTGTGATCAGCGAATGGTCCACTTGGGTCGAGACCGCACGTCGTAACGACTTCTTCTCCCGTCTTCCTGGTATGACAGCATACGACCTCGTGCGATCAGCGGTACTCGGCGTACCGCTCTGATCAGCTGTGTTCTGCGCATGGAACGCGGTCTAAAAAGATGCACGACCTTAGCGATATAAAGAGGGACGGTGCGGCAACAAATAATCGTCAGGGTGCTGCATTACGGCCTGCCGAATTTGTCACCGCCTTGCAGATGCTTAGGACGTGATCTGGAGTCTTTGATGACCCGCCCCTCCAGCCGCACATTATTCTGCGCGTTTAGATGTCGGGGCGCTAGCGGATGACTGTGTTTCCTTTTGCCACCAGATGCCCGCCCTTAAATACACTGCGATTTTTGGGAAATGCGACGACTGCTTCAGGGATGCAGGTGGCTGCAAATGTTACGAAGTCGGCTTTCGCACCAACGTGAACACCGTAATCTTTTAGGCGAAGAGCCTTTGCGCCTTCGCTTGTGACGATGTCAAATGCAGCGTTCAATTCGTCATCCGTGTAGAAGCCTGAGCGGTAGCCGATGATTTCGGCGCGATGCAGCATGTCGCCGTCGCCATAGGGCCACCACGAATCGCGGATGTTGTCGCTGCCGCTGAAGACGGTAACGCCTTCGCGGCGCAGCAGGCCAACAGGCGGAAAAGTGTGGTTGCCGGGCGCGTTTGTCATGATCGATACTCCGCTTTTGGCAATGGTCGCGGCAATCTTGTGGGCGGCATCAGGGGCCAAGTCGCCGAGTCCGTAGGCGTGGCTGATTGCGACATGGCCCTGCATGCCGAGCGCGGCCGTTCGTGCACAAATCTCCTCGATGGTGAACGCACCCATGCTTCCGGCATCGTGGAGGTGGATATCGATGTCCACACCGTGTTTTTCAGCAACGCCGAATACCACATCGAGATGGCCGTTCACATCACGGTCGAAGCTTGCGGGATCAAGGCCACCGACGAGATCAGCGCCAAGTTTGATTGCCTCATCCAACAGTTCCGGTGTGCCGGGGCTTTTGAGGATGCCGCTCTGAGGAAAAGCGACGAGTTGGATGTCGATCAGATCCTTGTAGTCTTCACGAACCGCCAGAATGGTCTCCAGCGATTTCAGCCCGACGGAGCCATCCACCATGACGTGGCTGCGCATATGTAGCGTTCCTTTGCTGATGCAAAGATCGAGTTGGTCGCGCGCGCGTTTGTCCATCGGCGCAGCGATAGCCATGTTTTCTGCCTGGAATGCGACCCGCTCATGAACGTCGAAACCATTGGTGCAGGGGCGATGCGGTATCCATTTGTCGCCGTAAAAGCTGGTGTCCAGATGAATATGTCCTTCGACAAATCCCGGGACAAGCATATCTCCGGCAATGTCGACGACAGACGCAGAGCCGGTGTTCGACCCGGCGGGTTCGATCGATATGATCCGCCCGCTTTCTACAATGATATCACGCAGCAGGCCGTCTGCCAGTTTGGCTTTGGTGAAGACAGTCTTTGTCATGCTGATTAAAACTCCCATGCAATTTATGACGTGTTTGACGTCGAAAGGGTGGTGCCTGCTAAAGCGGGGGCATGTGGCAGGCGACAACACCGCCGCCTTGGCGCTCGCGTGAAACCGGTGCTTCCTTGCTGCAAATATCTGCGGCAAGCGGACAACGTGGGTGGAAGGCGCAGCCTTTGGGTGGATCGAGCGGGCTGGGCGGTTCGCCGCCCATCAGTGCCCGGTCGCGATTGGGGGAGGCCACATCCGGTATCGTCTCGAGCAGTAACTTCGTGTAGGGGTGCTGCGGATTGGCAAACAGGGCTTCCGTGTCTGCTTCCTCCACAATCCGCCCGAGATACATCACCGCAATCCGGTCCGCCATGTGGCGCACGACGGCCAGGTTGTGGCTGATAAACAGATAGGTCAGCCCAAGCTCGTCCTGAAGCTTGCGCATCAGATTGAGGATTTGCGCTTGCACCGAGACATCGAGAGCCGATGTCGGTTCGTCGCAGACGAGGAATTCTGGCTCGCTGGCCAGTGCGCGGGCGATGGAAATGCGCTGCCTCTGACCGCCGGAAAACTCATGCGGATAGCGCCGGCTGTCATCGGGTGAAAGGCCAACGATCTTCAGCAGATCGGCCACGCGTTCGGTCACGGCGTCCGGACTGTCACGAAGGCCGAATTCGCGGATAGGTTCGGCAATGATATCACCAACGCGCCAGCGAGGATTAAGGCTTGCATGCGGGTCCTGGAAGATCATCTGCGCTTCCATCGGCTTGCCGTCGCTGGCCGGTGCGAAGACGATGGCACCTTCGGTCGGGGCGTAAAGCCGCGTGACCAACCGCGCCACCGTCGATTTCCCACAACCGGACTCGCCGACCAGTGCCAGGCACTTGCCCTTTTGGACGATAAAGGTGACATCCTGCACGGCATGCAGATAGCGTTTCGGCTTGCGCTCGATCATCCTGTTCAGCCAGGGCGTCGAAACATCGAAGACCCGCGTTAGCTGATCGACTTCAAGGGCGTTCTGGGAACTTCTCATGCAACACCTCCGTCATGTAGCAGACAGGCGACGGCACCATGTGCCTGGGGTATCAGCGCTGGGCGGATTTTGAGACAGCGTGGTCCAACGGCGCGACAACGTGGATTGAAGGCGCAGCCCGGCGGAATGGCATTCAGTCGTGGCATGGCACCGTCTATCTGGGTCAGGTGCTCGACACGTGCGCCAAGCGCTGGAATGGAGCCCATCAGGCCGCGCGTGTAGGGATGTTTCGGGCGGGAGATGACATCTTCGACGGTGCCGATCTCGATGATGCGCCCCGCATACATCACGGCGACGCGGTCGGCCGTTTCAGCAATTACGCCCATATCGTGGGTGACCAGCATGACGCCAGCACCCTGCTCCCGGCACAGCTTGCGCAGTAAGCTGGTAATCTGCGCCTGTATCGAAACATCAAGCGCCGTCGTCGGTTCATCGGCGATGATCAGTTGCGGATTTCCGGCAAGTGCCAATGCGATGACGACGCGTTGGCGCATGCCGCCGGAAAACTGGTGCGGATAATGGTCGATGCGCTCTTCCGCACCGGGAATGCCCACCTGTTGCAGCAGGTGAACGCCATAAAGACGCGCCTCAGCCCGGTTTCGGTCCGAATGCAGCCGGATGGTTTCGATGAGTTGCTGACCCACGGAAAACAGGGGATTGAGCGAGGTCAGCGGGTCTTGGAAGATAGCGCCAACCATGCGGCCACGCACATTTTCCATCTCGTCATCGTTCAGATTGTCCGTCCGTTTGCCGCCGATATGGATTTCACCGGAAGCGACGCGACCGGGCGGTTCGAGAAGACCGAGAACGGCCATGCCGGTCATCGACTTTCCCGCACCTGACTCGCCCACCACACCGAGAATCTCGCCCCGCGCAATCGTCAGGGACACATCGGATAGCGCAGTCAGAACGCCCCCGCGAGTTGGGAATTCGACAGAAAGACCTTTGACTTCGAGAGCGGGGGAGGCACTTGCAGAGTTCATGACGACACCTCACTCTGAACGAAAGGATAGCTGGGTGGAAAGATGTCCTCCACCGATGGATGGCCGTAAGTGCGCTCAGGATAACGAGCGATCAGACCGTCAAATTGCTGCTGCGCCTGACCTCGTGCGGCGACGAGATCAATCCCAGCCACCTGTCCGTCACGCATGGAAATCCGCCCATCGACGATTGTTGCGCGGGTGACGCGACCGGTCGCGCCATAGATAAGTGTCTGGATGGGATCGATGCGCGGCGCGATCATCCGGTCCGCCATATCGAATACGGCGATGTCGGCCTTTGCGCCCGGCGCAATGCGTCCGAGGTCAGGGCGCTTCAGGGCGTCGGCTCCGGTAAGGGTCGCGGCGTTGTAGAACTCTGAGGCCGATCCGGCGTCACCACGCCCTTCCGCAATCCTGTTTGCCATAATGCCAACGGCCATGTTCAACACCATGTCCGGCGGTGCCGTATCTGTTCCCATGCCGATGCGAATGCCTTTCGCTTTCAGTCGGGAAAAGGATTTGAGTGACGAGCCGTGCCGTGCAGACACGAGAGGACAGTGGGCGATGGTGACGCCGTTCGCAGCATACCGCAGCAGATCGTCGTCGGTCGCCACTGTCGCATGCGGTGCGATCAGGCGGGAGGAGAGGAAACCGAGACCATCAAGCCATTGCGGAGCGGTGGTGCCATGCAGGCGCTGGATGGTTTGCAATTCCATTTCGCCCTGCGCCATGTGCAAACGCACGGGCATATCCAGATCATCGGCATGGGCAAATGTCTGGCGCAGCAGTTCCTCCGTGCAGGTTTCGACGCGGTCTGGAGCGAACATGCCCGATATCAGTCCATTGCCGTTGCCGTGAACCCTCTTGGCAAAAGCCGCGGCGTCGGAAAGCTCTT
This sequence comes from Hyphomicrobiales bacterium, assembly GCA_900468015.1. GTDB lineage: Bacteria > Pseudomonadota > Alphaproteobacteria > Rhizobiales > Rhizobiaceae > Agrobacterium. The sequence continues at coordinate 273,036 of UBRU01000004.1, read as the reverse complement.
GAAGTCCGCGCGCCTCGTCAAACACCGGCTGCATAGCGCCAGCTTCGTCCAGGATGACGCCGCCGGTCCGATAGGCCGGGCCAAGCCAGACGCGGATCCCGAGTTCTTCTGCGGCGACGGCGGCAGCCTCGAATTCGGCGACCGTTTCACCCCATGCGCGATAGAAAAGCGATGCTATGGGCAGCGCCGACGTAATGCCGTTCAGAAGCAGTTGAGCAAAAGCGTAGCGTTTCTGAAATGCCAGTTCCTCTGGCGTATACATTTCATAGGCCCGTGCGGCGTAATCTGAAGGCCAGACGCGGCCCTTTTTCCAGCCCGGCTGGTTGTCCATCGCAAGCACGGTCGTGTCGAGATCGGAGAGGGCATCGAGATCGACAAAGCCTGGGCCTATAAGGGCTTCACCCATGTCGTAACGCGCGGCCAGTTCGCCTTCGAAGCGGGACCCGACCCAGATCATGCGGTCATTCTCGATGACCACTTCACCGCCGTTGATGAGGCGTCTGCCGTCCGGCATGTCGGCAATCACGTAACGCGCGGCCAGCGCCCAGCGACCGGGCGGGCGTTTGCCGAGAGTGAGCTTGGACCAGTCAGCATTCGTCATGGTCGTGCTCTCAGGCTTGCGCCGTCGCGGGCAACGATGTTGCCCGCCGTGACCACGAGTTTGCGCGGCTGGTGCGTGACGATGGCTTCGCCAACGCTTTCACCTTCGACAAGCACGACGTCACCACGACCGCCCACCTCAAGTGCGTGGGCGGAACGGTCCATCGCCAAAGCGCCACCGGTGGTGCAAACGTCGAGAGCCATGGCTAGCTCGTCATCGCGTCTCAGATTGTTCTTCATGCCCAGCAGCATCGCCCGCTCAAGCATGTCGCCATTGCCATAGGGTCCCCATGTGTCGCGGAAGCCATCGACACCGGCGCCAAAGCGAACACCCGCAGCATGCAGACGCTTCAGCGACGGGACTTCACGAGATGGCGGCGCTGTTGTGAAAATGGGCACATCCAGCTCGGCGCAGGTGTCGATCAGCGCTTGCGAGACGTTCCAATCGGGAAGGCCAAGGCAGAACGCATGGCTGACCGCGACCTTACCCTGCATGCCCATGGCGCGGATGCGCTCAAAGATCATCTCCATGGAGAATGCACCCAGTTCGCCGCCTTCATGGAGATGGATATCGATGCCTTTTCCGTGTTTTTCAGCAATGGCGAAGATCGTATCGAGATGTCCTTTCGGATCACGATCCATACCGCAAGGATCGAGACCGCCAACCAAATCGGCACCCATCTCCATGGCCTTGTCCAGCAGTTCGGCAGTGCCGGGTCTGCGCATTAGTCCTGATTGTGGGAAAGCGACAATCTCAATTTCGACCACGCCCGCAAGCTGACGTCGCGTTTCCATGACGCCTTCCAGTGCGATCAAACCCTGGTCGGTGTCGATATCCACATGGGTGCGGATCAGCGTCGTGCCATAACCCACAGACTGCAACGACTGGCGCATGGATTGAACATGGGCGTCGAGGCCATATTCACGCTTTACCGCGCGCTCATTGTCGATCTTGTCGATCAGGCGTGGGCCAACCGTGTTGACGTACCAGGGATATCCCAGCAGCGACTTGTCGAGATGGGTATGGGCATCGACCAGACCGGGAATGGCGATGCGTCCACCGGCATCCTCGACGGGAACGCCAGCTGCGGCCAGCTTTTCGCCGATGGCGGCGATGCGTCCGTCCTTGATCAGGATATCGGCCTTTACGCCACCCATAGGTCTTGCATTGGTAATCAGAAGATCGGTCATCGAAATGCCTCAGCGTAATTTGGGGTTAAGGGCGTCGCGCAGCCAGTCGCCGAGCACATTGATGGACACAACGAGCACACAGAGCTGAAGGCCCGGGAAAAGCACGATCCACCACAGACCGGAGAACAAATACTGATTGCCGATGCGGATGAGCGTTCCCAACGATGGCTGTTCCGGCGGCATACCGACGCCGAGGAAAGACAACGTCGCCTCGATCAGGATGCCCAGGCCGAAGTTCAGCGTGGCGGTGACCAGCAGGGGCGTCGTGGTGTTGGGGAGGATGTGTTTCAGCATGATGCGCCATGTGGGCACCCGGATGAGCCTAGCCGCCTGCACATATTCCTTGTTGCGCTCGACCATCGTCTGCGCCCGCACGGTTCGTGCATATTGGACCCATGCGGAGAGCGAGATCGCAAACACGATGACGCCGGATGCACCTGCCTCGCGAAGATAGGGCGGCAGGAGTTGCCGGGCGAGCGCGGAGACGAGAATGGCAATGAGCATCGTCGGCATGGACAGCAGTACATCGCCCGCGCGCATTAGCAGACTGTCGGCCCATTTGCCGTGGTAGCCGGCAATCAGTCCGAGCGTTGATCCAACCACAAGCGACACGGCCACGGATGCAGCACCGATGATGATGGACGCCCGCGACCCGTAAAGGATGGCCGACAACAGATCGCGCCCCTGAACGTCGGTGCCGAGAATGTAGGGCCATTGTCCCTCGGCCATCCAGATCGGTGGTATCTCGGCGTTCAGCAAATCCAGAGAGGCGAGATCGTAAGGATTCTGCACCGTAAACAACGGGGCCAGAAAAGCGGATGCGATCAGACCTAAAAGCATGACTGCGGCGATGATCGCAGATGGATGATGGGTGAAGCTCCAACCCAGATCGGATTGCAGCAACCGTGCCAATCGCGATGATGTTGGTTTGGTCGTTCTGTTCGTCGGTTCGATGGCGGTCATGGTGATGCTCCTGTCACGCGGCGCGCAGACGCGGGTCGATCACCGCATAGGCGATATCGACGAAGGTGTTCAGCGTTACGAAAATGAAGGATACGATGCACAGATAGGCGGCCATGACGGGGATATCGACGAAGGTGACGGCCTGCATGAACAGCATTCCCATGCCCGGCCACTGAAAAACCGTTTCGGTGACGAGGGCGAAGGCAATCAGGTTGCCCACCTGCATGGCGGTCAAGGTAACGACGGGCATCAGACAGTTCTTGAGTGCATGGCGAAACCACAGAGCGCGGCGTTTGACACCACGGGCACGGGCAAATTTGATAAAATCCGCCCGCAGCGTTTCCAGCATTTCTGCGCGAACCAGCCGCATGACGAGTGTGATCTGGAAAAGAGATAATGACAGCGATGGCAGGATGACGGCGGCGCGGCCGGAAGGTGTTAGCAGCCCTGTGGACCACCAGCCGATGCGTACCACATCGCCTCGCCCATAACCCGGCAACCAGCCCAGCGTAACGGAAAAAATCAGGATCAGGAGAATGCCCACGAGGAAACTCGGCAGGGATACCCCGATGATGGAGCTGAACTGAAGGCTTTCCGCCCACCATTTTCCCCGACCGATGGCCGTGAAAACACCCAGGGGTATACCAATGGCGAGTGAGAGAATGGTGGCGATGATGACCAGTTCGAAAGTGGCTGGAAATCGCTCGGCAATAAGACCCAGCACGGACTGCTGATTGCGCCAGGACAGGCCGAATTCCCCCTGCGCTGCGTTGGCGACAAAGCGAACATATTGCACGAGGAAGCCGTCGTTCAGGCCGAGGCGTCCACGCAATTCGTCGCGATCAACCTGGGTCGCGCTTTCGTTGACCATCATCTCGACGGGATCTCCCAGAAAACGGAAGATGAGAAAGGCAAAGAAAGCGACCGTCAGCATCACGAGAACGGCGTTGCCGATCCGCTTGATGAGGAAAGCGAGCATGGTGAAGTGTCCTTGATCTGGCCCACATGAAGGAACGGTCCCCCGCCAGAAATCTTGGCGGGGGCTCGGATTACATCTTCACCAGCCACAAACGCGGGAGGTTGTCCGAAAACAGCGGGAAATCGGCAATCTTGGCGCTCGTAGCCCAGGCCAGCGGCTGCTGATGGAGCGGGATCATCAGCGCGTGATCCTTGGCGATCTCCAGCGATTGTGCTTCCAGTGCAAGGCGCTTGGTCGTATCGAGTTCAACCGCCGATGCTTCTGTTACCTTGTCGAATTCCTTGTCCGACCAGCCACCCCAGTTGAAAATCCCGAAAGAACCTTCCTTGGTGTGGAGAACCTGCGATGTCAGGCTGTAGGCATCCAGCATGGGCAGGGTGGCCCAGCCGAGCGTATAGACATCAACCTTGCCCGCAGACCGCTTTGGTGTCTGGACGGCGCGCGGACCTTGGTCGAGCTTTGGCTTGAGGCCAACCCGCGACCACATGGACGCAACGGCCTGGCACATCTGCTCTTCATTCACCAACGTGTCAGCGCAGTTGAATTCGAATTCAAAACCTTCAGCGCCAGCTTCCTTGAGAAGTGCCTTTGCCTTCTCGGGATCGGCTTTGACCGGTACGTCGAGCGTTGCATCATATCCCGGTATCTGTGGTGCCACGAGCGCACCGGCATTGCGGGATTTGCCGCGCATGACGCGTTTCTGGATCAGATCTAGGTCGATGGCGAGTTGCATGGCCTGGCGAACGCGCAGGTCCTTCATCGGGTTCGGTGCACCCGATAGCAACTGGTCACGCTGGCTGAAGCCGATCATGACGGTGCGAAGATCGGTTCCTTCAAGAAGCTTCACCTGCCCGGAGGCTGCCTCAAGCCGCGGCAAGTCCTGCACCGGTGCCTGATCCGTAAAGTCGATATCGCCGGATAAAAGAGCGGCCACGCGGGTGGCGCTGGAGGCAATCGGCGTGAGCTCGATGCGGTCGATATTGTGCTGAGGCTTGTCCCACCAACCGTCATATTTCACGAAGACGGTTTTTGCATCCGGCTGGCGGCTTTCCACTTTGAAAGGGCCCGTGCCATTTTCATTATAGGTGGCGTAGCCCTCGGTGCCGGAGCCGACATCGGTCGGTGCCTCGGCATTGTTGTCCTTCAGCCAGCCCGCATCGAAGATGTAAATCGTTGTCAGGTCGTTCAGCAGCAACGGATAATTGGCCGATACATCGATTTCGATGGTGTGGGCATCGATGACGCGCGAACCCTTATAGGCAGGAATGTTGCCACGCAACGGTGACTTCGGGTTGGTAGCACGCACAAGCGATGCCTGCACGTCGTCTGCCGTGAAATCAGCGCCATTGTGGAATTTCACGCCCTCGCGGAGTTTGAAGCGCCAAGTGGTGGGCGAGACGATTTCATATGAGACGGCAAGTGCGGGCTCGAGCTTCAAGTTGCGGTCATATCGCATCAAGCCTTCATAGGAGTGATTGAGCACGCCGAGAGCAAAACTATCGCCGTAGGAGTATGGGTCAAGCGAGCTGATGTCGCGCGACGCGCCCCATTTCAAAGTTGTCGCGGATGCGGGCATAGCGATTGTCAGCAGTGCTGCGCCCGCCATCAAAATTCTGGGTAATTGCATTTGTATATCCCCTCGGATTGCATTCAATTTATCCGACACCTGGCCGCTAAATTGGAGTGAGTGCTATTGAAACCCGCTGTTGCAAACGGCTTTTCGGCTCTTTTCTGCAAACTGTAGCTGAGGCTAATTCAGTATGAATACAAACGCAATAAGAAATTGCATGCAATTTAAAGGGATAGATTTTGTACAATAATTGTGCGAGACATGATCAAAATTGCATCAAATAACGAGCAGGTTATGTCGACAAATCTCAGCAGAAGTGACGCGATCTACGCTTCTTTGCGCCGTGCCATTCTTGAGCAGGCGCTGAAGCCCGGCATAAAGTTGCCGGAGGATTCCATTGGCGACACATTCGGTGTCAGCCGAACAAGCGCTCGTAACGCCTTGTTGCGGCTGGCATCCGATGGGTTGGTGGAGATCAAGCCAAATCGCGGTGCGGCCGTTGCGATGCCGACATTGGAAGAAGCGGAAGAGGTTTTTGCGCTGAGGCGCTGCCTTGAGCGGGAAGTGATAGGCCGCCTGTGCAAGCGTATGCCAAGGGACGGTATCGATGCGCTCATCAGTCATGTGCGCGAGGAAGAGCGTGCTCTACAGGCGTCGTCCCCGAGGTCTATCCGGCTTGCAGGCGAGTTTCATATTCTTCTTGCCGAACTGACGGGCTCCAAACTGCTGATTGATTTCATCAGCCAGATCGTCTCACGCTCATCACTCATTCTCGCCCGTTTCGGGCGGCCGCATTCTGCCGAATGCGGTATCGACGAGCACGTCCAGTTGATCGAGGCGCTGAAAAACCTCGATGCCGAAACCGCGACCCGCATCATGGATCATCACCTGCACGCCGTCGAAGACAGGGCCAAAGTAGACGAGAAGGATGATGGGCCAGATATCACCGAGATTCTCAGCCGCTACATTTCCATATCCGATTAGGAGCATAAATGCGTCAGTCGGAAAACACCGCAGCCCGCTCCGATAAGGGCATGGTCACAACGCCGCATCACACGGCGAGTGAGGCCGGTGCGAAGGTCTTGCAGCGTGGCGGCACGGCGATCGAAGCCGTGATTGCCGCCGGTGCAGCGCTCACCGTTCTCTATCCGCATTTTTGCGGGCTGGGCGGAGACGCGATATGGATCGTGGCGGACAGTGAAGGTCGGCGAAAAACGATCATGGGAATCGGTCAGGCTGCCGAACATCTGCCCGCGCTTGACGCCATCCCGCAACGCGGCCCGCTGTCGGCGCTGACAACGGCAGCGCTGGTCGATAGTTGGGGCGAGGCGTTGCGATACTCGTCCACAAACTGGCAAGGAACGGAGAGCCTGGCCGCGCTGCTAGCGGACGCGATTGAGTTGGCGGCAGAGGGTTTTCCGGTCAGCCAGTCGCAAAAGCACTGGCATTCTTTTCGCGGAACAGAAATCCCAAATTGGCCGGGTTTCGAAGCCCATTTCGTCACTGAAGGCATTCAGCGGCAACCGCAACTGGCTTCCGTTCTGGAGCGGATCGCTCTTTACAGCCACCGGGAATTCTACGAGGGCGAGCTTGCTCAACGCATCGCAAACGGTCTCGAAGCTGCTGGCAGTCCGATCCGTCTGAGCGACCTGCAAAAGACCGCAGCGCAGATCGTTGATCCTATCTCCCTGGTCTATCGCGGCATCGAACTTCTAGCACCGCCGCCGCCATCCCAAGGCGTCACGACTCTCGGGATCATGGGCGTACTGGCGAACTTCGATATGGCGAATGTGGACGTGTCATCGGCAGAGTTCTATCATCTCTGCGTGGAGGCAGTGAAGCAGGCCTTTCTTGATCGGGGTGCCATTGCGGACCCGGATTTCGTGGCGCAGGTGTGCGGTGACTGGTTGAGCGAGACCGCTTTGTCACGCAAGGCAGCAGTAATTGACCAAAAGGTCGCTCGCCCTTGGCCAGCCATCCATCAAACTGGCGACACAGTTTACCTTGCCGCTGTCGATCACGAGGGACGTTGTGCCAGCGTGTTGCAAAGCACCTATTACGACTGGGGAAGCGGGGTTTTGCTGGGCGACACAGGCATTCTCTGGCAAAATCGGGGTGCGGCCTTCAGCACGGATCCGATGAGCCCCAACGTTTTGGCACCCGGCAAGCGGCCATTTTACACGCTCAATCCCGGCATTGGTTTGCGGGACGGGAAACCGCACCTTCTGTATGGCACACAAGGTGCCGATGGGCAGCCGCAGACGCTGACGTTGCTGCTAAGCCGCCTCATAGACCACGGCTTCGATCCGTTGTCCGCGCTTTCCGCGCCACGGTTTCTTCTCGGACGAACCTTCTCCGATACGCGCGACAATCTGAAGATCGAGGCTTCAGTTGGCAACGAGGTTATCGAGACGCTGCATGCCATGGGCCACGAAACCATCACTATTCCTGCCCTGAGCGCGCTGGCCGGGCAGGCAGGGATAATCCGGTTGAACGGTGACGGCTGGATTGACGGCGCACATGATCCCCGAAGCGATGGCTGCGCCATTGGTATTTGAGGCCCGCCATGCTCGCTGATCTCGTTTTCCGAAATGCGCAACTGGCAGATCATCCGGGACCGGTGGATATTGCGGTAAAGGACGGGCGCATCGTGGCGATTGGCGCAAACATCCGATGCGATGCCGTGACGGAAGAAGATGTTGACGGTAACTTCGCATTTCCCGGCTTTGTCGATAGCCATATCCATCTCGACAAAGCGTGCATTCTGGAGCGCTGTACGATCTGTGCCGGCACGCTGGAGGAAGCCGTACGCGAAACGGCAAAAGCCAAGGCCGGATTCTCTGAAGAGGACGTTTTTGAGCGGGCCTCTGCCATCGTCCGGCAGGCCATCGCACACGGCACTACGCGCATGCGCACCTTTGTGGAGATCGATCCACGCGCTGGCATCCGCTCATTTGCAGCCATAAAGCGCGTTCGCGAGCATTTTTCCTTCGCAATCGACATCCAGATTTGCGCCTTCGCGCAAGAAGGGCTGACGCAGGAGCCGGAAACGGAAGAGATGCTGGACGAGGCTCTGCGAACCGGCGCCGATGCGATCGGGGGCTGTCCCTACACCGACCCGCGACCGGAGGAGCATATCAGCCGCATCTTTGCGCTGGCCAGAAGGCACGATGTCGACGTGGATTTCCATCTGGATTTCAGCCTCGATCCTGCAAGAACCGATTTGCCGGCCGTTATCGACGCAACCCGTGCGAACGGCTATGGTGGGCGCGTGACGATTGGCCACGTAACCAACCTCTCCGCGCTTGATCCGGCGGCACGTTCGATGATCGCGCGCAAAATCGCCGCTGCCGGCATTGCTGTGACGGTTTTGCCCGCGACAGATTTGTTTCTGATGGGGCGCGATCAGCAGTTCAACATCCCGCGCGGCGTTACACCGACACATCTTTTGCTGAAAGATGGAGTCCAGGCTGCAATCGCGACAAACAATGTCCTGAACCCCTTTACCCCATTCGGAGATGCCTCACTGGGACGGATGGCCAATCTCTATGCCAATGTCATGCAGCTTTCCCGCGATGAAGATATAGACTTGGTTTTTCAGATGGTCAGCGCGCATGCCGCGAAGATTATGAGAGCAGATTATGGATTGGCCGTAGGCGCTGTGGCCGACATCGTCGTTCTCGACGCCCAGAACCACCGCAGCGCCATACGATCCGGTGCGCAAACGTTGGCTGGCTGGAAAGCCGGACGGAAAACATTTGTCCGATCAAGACCGCAAATATTCGAAGAAATGGCCTCCATACCCGGCATTGACTGAATGCCGGGCAATCAGATGTCTGGTTTGATGCTCAGCTCAACGCCTCAGAACGCTGCCTCGTAAGTGATGACCTTTCGCGCGGCAGATAGTTTCCATATGGGGACGACCCGGCGAAATCTCCGTCCTCCACGATGGTCTTGCCGCGTAACAGCAGGCACACCGGCCAGCCCCTGATATCCAGCCCCTCATAAGGCGTATAATCTGCACCGTGATGCAGCATGTCGTTGGTGATGGTCACGCGTTTGTCGGGATCCCACAAGGCGATATCCGCATCTGCCCCAACTGCTATCGTGCCTTTGCGCGGATAGAGACCGTAAAGTTTGGCGTGATTGGTCGAGGTGGCGGCAACGAACTGGTTGATGTCGATACGGCCCTTCATCACGCCTTCGGAAAACAGGATCGGCAGACGTGTGGCAACGCCGGGTATGCCGTTGGGAATCCAACGGAAATTCCGCTTGCCTTTCTCGTTCAGCTTTCCCTCGGGATCATCGAAGCGGAACGGGCAGTGATCGGAGGAGAACAGGTCGAACACGCCCTGTTCCAGCCCCTCCCAGCAGGCATCCTGGCTGGCTTTGTCGCGCGGTGGCGGGGAGCAGACATATTTGGCACCTTCCATCTCGCTCTGGTCGAGATCGTCGGCGGTTAGCATCAGATATTGCGGGCAGGTTTCGCCTGCGATCTTCTGGCCGCGCTGGCGCGCACGGCGGATTTCCTCCATCGCCTCGCGGTTAGAAACGTGGACGATGACGATGGGGACATCGACGATTTCGGCCAGCGACAGCGCCCGGTGCGTTGCCTCGCGCTCGGCGGCGATGGGCCGCGTTGTGGCATGGTACTTCGGTTCGAATTTGCCGTCTTCCTCATGGCGACCGATGAGATAGCGGATGGCGTCTTCGTTTTCGCAATGGACCATGACGAGAGCGCCGGTACGGCGTGCCGTATCCAGTGTGGCGAGGATTTCATCGTCGCGCAGCCGCAGGCCTTCATAGGTCATGAAGACCTTCAGCGAGGTGTAGCCATCCTCTACCAGTGCAGGCAATTCCTGTCCCAGCACTTCCGTGGTCGGGTCGGTGATGACGAGGTGAAAGGAAACATCGACATGGCACTTGCCTTCGGCCTTGGCATGATAGACCTTCAGCGCCTCTCGCAGCGACTGTCCCTTTTCCTGCATGCAGAAGGCCAGAACCGTGCTGTTGCCACCGATGGCGGCAGAGCGGGTGCCGCTGTCGAAATCATCGGCCATAACGATGCCATCACCGGATGGCTGATCAAGATGGACATGGCTGTCGATACCGCCGGGCAGGACGAAAAGGCCGGTGGCATCGATCACCTCGTCGGCATCGGTCAGTTCAGCGGCGAGCGCGGCGATGCGCCCGTCCTTGATGCCGACATCGCTGACGAAGGTGTCGCTTGCCGTCACCACGGTTCCATGTCTGATCACCGTATCGAAACGCATCATTCCATGTCCTTATTGTCGTTTAAAGCTTAGCTTGCTTTCGCAAATCCGGCATCGCCAGCCAAAATACGGTCAAGCGCCGCTGTGAGGCGATCGACCTCTTCCAGCGTGTTGTAATGTACCATGGAAACGCGCAGCATTCCGCCATGGTCGGTCAGGTCGAGATATTCGGCAAGCCGTCTCGAATGGAAATCACCAAACCGCATGGCGATGTTTTCGCCGTCCATTGCCTTGCAAAGCTCTCCCGCCTCGCGGCCATCGAAGCGGAAGGCAATCGTCGGAACGCGTGTCTCATCTTGGTTGGAGACCTGCCCGACAATCCGGCAGTCGTTGCGGGAGCGCAGGTAACTCAGCAGCCGTTCCGTCAGAAGGTTTTCCTGCGCGGTGATGGCTGCAAAGGCCGCCTCGATTTTCTGGCGCACCGTGCCTGTCTCGCCAGCTTGCTCGCCGAGTGCGGTCAAGTAATCGACGATGCCGCAGGTGGAATAGGCCAACTCATAGTTAGGGTTGCCCGGCTCCAGCTTGCCCGGCACTTTGTCCTTGCCGTAGAAATAATGATAGAGCGTGTCGAGCTCCAGCAGCAGATCGTATTTGCCATACATCAGCGCATAATGCGGGCCATATGTCTTGTAGAGGCTGAAGACGTAATAATCGACGTCGAAGGCCTGCACATCGACAGCGCGGTGCGGCGCATAGGCCACGGCATCAACGCAAATCTTGGCGCCATGCGCATGCACGAAATCGGCGATCTCGCGGATCGGATTGATCGAGCCGAGAATATTAGAGACATGGGTGACGCAGACCATTTTGGTCCGTTCGCTCATCAGCGGCTCGAGGTCGGCCAGATCGAGCGTCAATGTTTCCGTGTTCAGCGGCCAGAATTTGAGCGTGATGCCTGCATCCTGCAACCGGTCCCATGGGCCGATGTTGGATTCGTGGTCGCTGACGGTGACGATGATCTCATCGCCCGCAGATAGCTGGCTCTGCATGGCGCGGGCAAGGTTTTGCAGCAGCGCCGTGGTGGAACTGCCGAAAACGATTTCTTCAGGGCGCGACGCATTGACCAGATGCATGGCCGCAGTTCTGGCCTCATAGAGCGCATTGGCCGCACTTTGCGAGACCTCGTAGGAGCCGCCGATCTGCACGTTTTTCTCGATAAGAAACGTATTGATGCGCTCCAGCGCGCCTTTGAGGATCTGCGATCCGCCGGCATTGTCGAAGAAAGTCCAGCCGCGTGACAGGCCAGGAAATTGGCTGCGGACATAATCGAGGTTGAGCGGTGAAGTGGTGGTCATCCCTAGTGTCTCCCGAATGGTATTTTTGTTTAATGGTTGAGGACGGCGCGAAGGAAGCCGCGCGTTCTGGCCTCTTGTGGATTATCGAAAATTTCCTCTGGCGTACCGGTTTCGACCAGCTTTCCGCCATCCATGAAGATGACGCGGTCAGCTACCTGGCGGGCAAACCCCATCTCGTGGGTGACGATCACCATGGTCACGCCGGTGCCAGCCAGCTTGCGCATGACATCCAGCACCTCACCGACCATTTCCGGATCGAGCGCGGATGTCGGCTCGTCAAACAGCAGAACCCGCGGCTCCATAGCCAGCGCTCGGGCAATTGCCACACGCTGCTGCTGGCCGCCGGAGAGCTGGCCGGGAAATTTCTCCGCCTGCTCGGAAATGCCAACGCGGGCCAGAAGCTCGCGCGCCTTGCGTTCGGCTTCTGCTTCCGGCGTCTTTCGCACCCGCATGGGCGCAATCATGACGTTTCTCAGAACCGTCATATGCGGAAACAGATTGAACGACTGGAACACCATGCCGACTTCGGCGCGCACCTTGGCAAGCGCCGGGCCGGGTGCCACGCGAATGCCATCCACGGTGATCGTGCTATCTGGCGAGAAGGCTTCCAGATGGTTGATGCAGCGAATGAGCGTCGATTTGCCCGACCCGGAGGGGCCGATGACGCAAACGACTTCGCCTTCGGCTACATCCAGATCGATGCCGTGCAGCACGGTGAAGGTGCCATAGGCCTTGGTCAGTCCACGAATGGAGATGAGGGGGGATGCGGTCTTTTCCATCAACGCTTCCCCCGGCTGAAGTGTTTTTCAAGACGTGCAACAACGGCGACCATCGGCCAGAGCAGAGCGATATAGATCAACGCCGCTCCGATCAGCGGCGTCGGGTTTGCATTCAGCGCCTGCGCTTGCGTTGCCTGTTTCAACAGGTCCGGCATGGCGACGACCGAAGCGAGCGCCGTGTCCTTCATGACGTTGATGCAATTATTGGTCAGCGGCGGAATGACGATGCGGATCGCCTGCGGCAAAATGATATCGACCATCGTGTTGCGGTTGGAGAGTCCAAGGGCAGCGGATGCCTCGAATTGCCCATGCGGCACGGCCTCGATTCCAGCACGAAAGATTTCAGCGGTGTATGCGGCGGACACCAGAGACAGTGCTGTGACAGCAGACAGAAATGGCGACAGCCGGATGCCGACGAAGGGCAGCGCGTAGTATACGACGATCAATAGCACGAGCAGCGGGATCGACCGGAAGATATCGATATAGCCACGGATCAGCAGTTTGAAGAATGCGGGGGCATAAAGGCGTGCCACCGCCAGAAACAGACCGCCGATCAGGCCGCAAAGAATGCTGGTGACACCGATTTGGATCGTGACGACCAGGCCCCAAAGCAGCTGCGGCAGGCTGTTGAGGAACACGGGAACATTGAAGAAGGTATTGATGAGGTTCATGCCGAAGTGGCTCCCTTGGCAATCTGGCGGAGCGTGATCGGCCCCGCCGGATGCGGTTCAAGCCTTACTTGGCCTTCGGCATGTCGAGCACGGCAACCGTCGAGGTCGTGTCCTCGGCTTTCGCGCCGAACCATGTCTCATGCAGCTTGGCGATGAAGCCTTCGCCCTTCAGCGTGGTGATAACCTTGTTCACTTCGGTTGCGAGTGGATCGCCCTTGTTGAACATGATCGAGTATTTCTCACCCGTCGGAATACGCTCGACCACCTTCAGCTCCGGCTTGTCCTTGGCGTAATACAGAAGGGCCGGAATGTCCGAGATATAGCCATCGATACGACCGGCCACGAGATCGAGCATGGCGGGCTGCAAGCCTTCGAACTTGCGGATTTCGCCAAGCTTGTATTCGGCCTTATGGGCTTCGGCCCACATGTCGCCCGTCGATCCGGTATCGACGCCAACGACCTTGCCGTTCATGCCCTTGAGTCCGGTGATGCCGGAAGCGGCTGTTACCGTCAAAGACTGGTCACTGTCATAATAGGGTTGGGCAAAGGTAACGGATGCCAAGCGCTTTTCGGTGATGGTGATCGACGAGATGGCCATGTTGATGCGGCCTGATTGAACGGCGGGAAACAAACCATTGAATGGTGTGTTGACGAACTCGACCGTCTTGCCGAGACGCTTGGCGATTTCGTTGACGAGATCGACTTCAAAACCCGTAACCTTGCCGTTGGCGTCTTCGAATTCCCATGGAACGTTGCCGATATTGGCACCGACTGTCAGATCGGCAGCCTGAACGTTGAACACGCCGAGTGCTGAGACGAGCCCTGCGAGAAGTGTGCTTTTGATGCGCGAAACGTGAAGCATACGAGAACCCCTTGTTTTATGTTTTAAGCCAATCTACGTTGGCCTAACTGGTCAGACCAGTCCGACCAAACAAGCACGCGCTTTTATGCTTTGCAAGATGTTACTTAAAAAATATACCGGAAGGGCCGGGGCGGCTTTCAGGAAAACAGGGATCGAATGCTCAACAAAACGCTTGTGCCACAATCGGTTGCCCGCGAAATCCAGGCCATGATTCAGGCCGGGCAATTGAAAGCAGGCGAGAAAATCCCGTCCCAACGCGAGTTCTCCCAAAAATTCGGCATCAGCCGGGCGTCGCTACGCGAGGCTTTACTGACCCTGGAAACGTTGGGTTTGCTGAAGACGGAAGCCGGACGCGGCACATTCGTGGCTGCTGGTGATGGAGCAGCTGGCCAATCGGGTATGGCGCCGTGGCGTTATTCGGAAAGCTATTCCGTCTTCGACGTCTTCCAAACCCGTATCTTGCTGGAGGGCGAAATCGCGCGTCTCTCCGCTGGGCGACTGTCTCAGACACAACTGGAGAAAATGGAAAAGGCGACCAAGACGATGGAGGATTGTTGGGCGAACCAGGATTTGCTCGCCAATGTCGATGCCGATCTGGAGTTTCACGGCACCATCGTGTCGGCCTGCTCCAACACGATGCTGAAGGCGCTCTATCAAACCGTTCGGGATCAGGTTACCGAGACGCAGCGCCAGCCGATCCCCATCACGGACCCTGAAAGAATGCGGCAATCCATTGCCGAACACCGTCGCATCATCGCGGCGCTCAGGGCCAATGACGCCGCGATGGCTCGAAGCGAAATGGAGGCGCATATCCGCAACACGGCACGGTGCGCGGGATTGCAGCCATAGGTGCGCGCAATCTCTCGATCTCGATTTGCCACTCACCCTTCAGAGGCCTCGTGATCTCAACTTTCGTGTCCAACGTCTCCGACATTGAGAACAGAGCTTCTCAGCTGTCACCAAAGAATGACCTTAGAATAACGCTGTTCAAGTCTTTCCAAGGCGCAACAGAATGCCGACATGCTGATCAAACGATGTGGATCATTGCCGCAGATCCGAGTGCAACAGCCGCGAATACTTACTTCAGCACCGCTCGGATATCCACAAGAGACCCCGCCACCAGATCGAACGGACGTTTTCCGTCATTGTCCGCGATGTTCTTGTCGGCCCCGCGTGCGATAACGCTTTCATAATTTGGCTTGGAACCGTCGTAGTCTTCTCTTTCCGCAGCGTAGTGAAGCATTGTGCGCCCTTTGTCGTCGCGCGCGTTGATATCTATGCCCAGCCCGATCAGAAAATCCATGAAGGCCACTTCGTTCGGGAAGGTTTGGCGAGGGAGCCAGTGGTGGCTCGTCAGATTGTGAAGAAGCGTTTGTTTCCCCGGTTGAAGCGTCATCGGATCGACGCCTCTGGCGGAAATCATTTTGAAACTGACTTCATCGAAACAATAGGCGAGCGTTGTGCGACCGTCGGCGCTGAGACGTTTCGGGTCTGCGCCGAGTTCGAGCAGCGCGGTTATGGGGCTGTCTCCGCTCAGCTTCTGAGACAGCAACGCAGATTGAAGAGGCGTATATCCTGAGCTGTTCTCAACGTCCGGCGAGACCTCAAGCGCGTTGATATCGGCACCGGCGCCGACCAGCAAGCGCACTTTTTCTCCAGTGCGGGCGAAATGGAGAGGCGTGGCGCCTCTTGTGTCTCGTATGTTGGGATCGGCTCCATGCGCTAGCAACACTTTGGCAGTAACGTCACCGCCCCAGGCGAGCATCGTCAGTCCGTTGTCCCACCGCGCATCGGGGTCCGCACCAGCGGCGAGCAAGGCTTCCAGCATCTGGATGTAATCCACCCGGCTGATATGCCATTTAAGTTGCTTCTCAATCTCTGAATCCAGCGACGAACCGCTGACGCTATAGCTCTTGCGAAGCGTGTCGTGATATTCCTCTAGCGTCATGGACGCGACCACGCCGCGTGTCACGACAAGATCGTGCAAGGGCCAGTATCGCTGGTTTTTCCACCCATTTACTCTAGCACCATGCTCGATAAGCCAGCGAACGGTTGCGAGCGAACCTTCTTTAACGGCAACATTCAATGGCAACAGTCGCGTGTTGAGCGTCGCGCCCACCTGAAGCAGGCGCTCGATCATTGCCGTATTGTTGTTGCGTATCGCGTAAGATATCGACGTGTAGAACTCTTCGCCCCACACCATCTCCTCCATCAGCCTTTGACTGGCGGGCACACAATCCGGTTTTGCGCCTGCCAAAAGTGCGGCGTTGACGCCTAACAGAGAATTCGCCCGCGCGGCCTTGAGCAGGGCTACATCTGCGACTGTCTCCTCGACCACGGCAATCGGCGGTTCGTCCGGCTCGCCGCCGTTCGTGTCGCGCCTTATCCAAGCCAGCCATCCCTTTGCACCGGGCGTGTCTGCATCCAGATAAAACGTGTCGTCCACCTGACCTCGACTGAATCGCATCCATGACGCCCATTCCGTGCCCGCGAGACCAAGCTTCGACATCTGCGTCATGAAAGTGAAGAAATTCGGAGCCAATGCCAGCCCGTGGATCATTTCCAGATCATGGGAAAAATAGCGAACCGGCTGCTTTTCAGGGTCCGCGTCGGACGTATCGATCGTCAGCCAGTCACCGTTGATGAGATTGTAGAATGGAAACTGATGCTCCCACATCTCCGGTTTGTTGGGGGCTTCCGACAGGTCCTGTGACGCCAGATCCTTTTTCCATTCCAAAAAGATCGGAATGGCCATCTGCTCGATGTGGGATAGGCTCCAGATCGCACCGCGATTGAAGCTCATCGTCGGCATCTCGTCTCTCTCCATGGAATGAAGATGAGAAGGCACGTACCAGCCAAATTCCACTTCGCCTGATAGCTGCGTCAGAACAGCTCGTAATTGAGACGGTACAGGAAAACCAAACCGGCTCTCAAGGACTCGAACCTGCAACTCAGACGCTGGCGGTCCGATCCGAAGAGGCGTGACCTTCCATCCAAGGTCGGTTGTCCGTTTTTCCATCCACCGCCAGTCGGCTTTCCATTCATCCCAAAGCTTCAGCAAAGCCTGTTTCTCCAAAGAGTTTGCATGAATCCATGTTGCCGATGCCAGAAGCATGCCTGTCGTACCAAGCAGACGGCGTCGCGTCATGTTCGAATTCAAAACCATGTGCCTGGCTCAACTCCCGTTCTGCAGCTGCGAAAAGATGTGTTTAGCGAAAAACAACTGCTCTGAAAGCACAACCAAAGGCTTAACAATTCGACGCTTTCGTGTCATCTGAAATAGATAAGGATGTATCGGAAACCTCGACGTCACCAGAGCAGCAACTGCCGAAACTGGGTTACGCAAGTTGAAAAACTTTATAATTGGCATCGGCTGCCTCGCCGTGGCGCTGCTTTCGATAGGGGCAATCGTGCTTCAGCAGATCGGAGAAATTCAGATCAAAAGAACACCGCCTGACAAGGCGGCAGTGTTACGTGACATCGATGATGATGACTTTCGACAGGTCTTCGCTGCTGCAAATCTGGAAAGCTCCGAGGATATGGGGTCCATGGACAACGCTATCGTCTCACGCTGGTGCGGCGTTTCCGAGCAAGCGGTGAAAAGCTTGATCGATAGAAAGATTTTCATCAAATCCGATAGCGATGCGTTTAACCGCCTACGTTTATCGGCGCCACGGCAGTTCGATGAATATGCCATTCGTTCCAGTGGCTACAGAGAATTCGGAATCGGTCGTGATCAAGGGTCAGATTGCGTCGAACTCCTCATTATGGGTTAGCGTCAACGAGCGCTTTCGGCTTGCGACTGAAGAAGTGCGACTTGCAAAGATCGTCGCGGTACTCACGTTGCGAAGGGCTGCATTTCTGGCTCTTACTATCAAAGTTTGGTGCATAAGTAATGTATTTGGCGTGCGTTAGGGATATTGAGATGGATTGGAAATGGAAGCTTTTGATCGTTTCGATTGTTCTTTATCAGGCACTCCTGACATGGTGTCTGTTCAGCCTCGTTAATGTGGCATCATACCTTGCCCGACCAAACTGCGGGGACTGGTGCGTTGACAGAACTTTCGGGTTTATCCTGACGAACCAGGGAGCTCTCGATACGGCGCGGATGTTCATCGGCGCGAGCATTGTCATCGCTTTGGCGAATGTAATTGCCTGGATTATCTCAATCGTTCAGCGGGGCAAAGCTTGATGAAGGTACTGCGTTTAACGAAGACCGCAGGGTTGGCTGGGCCATTATGGGAAGCCAGCGCTGTGCTTGTGATCCTGCTTTTCCTCTCGTGCCACGTCTTTGCAGCACAAGGCCGCACGGCGGAGACCCGCGCTCGTGAGATCGGTCAGCAAGTCAATCAACTCTCGGAAACTGATGCCGACGCAGCCAGAGCTTTGGCATGGAAGACAAGTTTGGACTTTCGGAAGGACGGTCAAAGCTTCTTGGCCGGGCGCTTCGGGCTTCAAGCGCTCAAGCTAGACGCCATGGTGGGAAACTGGGACCGTGCCGCTCGCGATGGTCTTGCTGTTCAAGAGTATTTGGACAAGGAACTCGACCGCGAAGAGCTGGCTGTTTTCTACAACCTTCTCCTCAACGCGGTAGGCGCAACTGGTGATCGCGCCACTCAAACGCGGTTGATGGAAGGCTATATCACCAGGGCCGCAGCTCTTGCCGGTAAGGGAAGTGTCTTTGAGACAATGGCTCGTATTTTCAGCGCGTACAGCTTTCTTCAGACGGGTGACATCGACACGGGCCTTCCACGGCTTCAAGCGGCCCTGAAATATGCCGCAGCGGGAAAAAATCACGGCCTTACCCTTGATGAATACAGGCGGGCGGGGCAATCCTTTGCTGATAGTGGGCAGACCGAAACGGCCAAAGCTTTTTTCACAGAAGGCCTCGGTACGACTGCCGCAAAGAAGGAGAGCCGGGAACTCGCCATCCTGTGGTTTGAATATTCCCGCTTCCTCACCAAATCTGGCGACGATATCGATACGTCGATTGACGCGGCGCGCACGGCGCGCGACCTGCTAGACAGGCAATTCGGCAAGACGTCCGAACAAGCGATCGCCGGTGGAGACAACCTTGCGTCCTTGCTTGTCGCCAACGGCGCCGTTGCATCGGGCCTCAACATTCAGGAGGAGGTCTATACGACCGCTCTTGCCTCCCTTGGTGAAAACGCCCCGCTGACCTGGCGCGCCGCGAACAATTTTGCCGAGGCGTTGCGCATGGTCGATCATCCAGAGGTCGCGCGCGGTATCGACGAATTCCTTCTCAAGGTGCGTATCGCGCATTATGGTCGGGCCAGTTTTCAAGCGCTCGTCAGCGCCTCCAATCTTGGCTTGGACCTCCTCGCATTGGGTGACAAGGAGGGCGCCCTCAAGGCCTTTGAGGAACAACGTCAGATCGGCGAAGCGCTCGCCGACCCGACGTCGGAACATGCAGCCCAGGGCGAAAAGTGGAAGGTCTATGCAGACGCCTATTTCAGCCGGAACGCCCGTCTGGACAACGCGTCTTTGGCAGCAATGGCTGCCATCAAGGATTGGCGGAGTGCTCCAGACTTGATGCGGGTCAAGACTGCCCAACTGGCCGCAGAGCAGTTCGAGATGCGTGACGACATGAACCAGGCCCTTGCCCTTCGCGAAGAGGCCTACGACATCTCCGGCAAAGCCTTCGGCGAACTGCATCCGATCACGTTCGATGCCGCACTGGAGGTGGCAACGGCGCATCTACGGCGTAACGATACCAAGACTTTGGAGTCGTTTGAACAGCTCGATGAAAAGATGTTTTCATGGATGCTGCGGGAGGTCGGCTCTTCCGGTAACCGATATGTCGCGGAAACCACGCGACGCCTTGCCGATGACATGCTGCTGGCATTCGGCGAGTTTGCGCAGTCCAATCCGCAGGCCGCCTCTGCCTATGCGAATGCCGTCACACGCTGGAAGTCGATGGAAAGCGGTGAGCGGACCCGACTGCGTATGGCGGCCGAAACAATCACCGATCCAAACCTCAAACGCTTGACTGAAAAGGTCGTGCGGCTGATGGGGCAGCAGCAGGAACTTCTGTCATCTGGCGATGTGGACAGCGATATCAGCAAGATGCTCGCGGAGCTGAAAGCGTCACGCGAACAGCTACCGGCCTCGCTGGTGCAGGGCGGTACACCTGATACCATTGAGGAGACGCTGGCCCCGGATGCAGTGATGATCGATTTCTTCGTGAATTCAGGTCGCACCCGCAATGGTGATGACAAAAGTGACGATGCACGGCTTGAGGCCATCATACGGCAACGGGACCATGTACCCACCATCGTCAACCTTGGGTCAGTATCGGCCATCATGGCGCAGGCCGGTGCGGAAGAGAATGTGGAAAAGCGCTTTGCCAAACTCTATGCTGGGCTCTTCGGCCCGCTGGAGAGTGTGATTGCTGGCAAAAAGCAGCTGTACATCGTGCTGGATGCGGCACTCTACAGCATCCCGTTTTCAGTCATGAAGGCACCTGATGGACGCTATCTCGACGAGGCTTTCCAGTTGCACTTTCTGACAAGAGCCGACGCGATTTTCTTCGCCGAGAAGCGCGACAGACCGGCGGCGGGCGAAAGCGCGCTCATCGTAGGCGATTTGAGCTATCGAAACGAAACGCCGCTTCCATTCACGCGCAACGAAATGCGCGATGTCGCAGACAATCTCAGGGAAGCCGGGATGGCGGTGCAGTCGCTGAGAGGCCGCAAGGGTGATGAAGCATCCATCCGCCGGGCGTCTACCGACGCATCGATTGTCCATCTCGCCACTCATGGTTTTTTCAACAAGGAGAATGGTCCAGATGCCGTCGACGCCCTTTGGCGCAGCGGTCTGATCGTTGCCGGGGCGCAAAACGCGAAAAAGCCCGGAATCAGCGACAAAGACGGGACGCTCTACGCGCGTGAACTGATGACCTGGGATTTGTCCTCGGTCGATCTCGTCGTGCTCTCAGCATGCCAGACCGCACAGGGTGATCCCAGCCGTCTCGGAAATGTCCGAGGTCTACCGACCGCACTCGCCATCGCGGGTGCGAGGCGTTCCTTGCTGGCCCTGTGGGATGTCAACGATGAAGGCACAGCAAATTTCATGGCCTACTATTATCGGGTGCTGTCCAAGGACAAACTCGATTACGCGGCAGCGCTTCGCAAGACGCGGATCGCAGCCATGAACGGCGAGATCAAAAAATCCGAGGATCCGTCGCTCTGGGCGGCATTCGTGCTTTTCGAGGGATAATGTTTATGCTGAGGCATGTCTCCAACCGTGATGGACGTTTAGGGACGCGGATGGATGAAATTGAGGACGAACGTCGATCAAAAGGCTGACGTCCTCACACGCCCAGCATTTCCTTCAGAGTTTCCGTAATGAGCGCGTGATCCTCGACATCCGGAAGTCCGCTCACAGCCACCGAACCCACAAGCGTGCCTCCCTTCAGGAACAACGGGAACCCACCGCCACTGGCGACGTACTCCGTTACAGGCAACCCGAACTTCGCGTTGAAATCGTAGCCCCTAGCGGCTGCTTCCAGCCTGACCCTGAGGGAGCTGCGATGAAACCGATGGACGACCGCGCATTTGCGTTTGGTCCAGCCAAAGTTGTCGATCGTCGCCCCTGGCAGAAGCGTGGCGAACACGACATCGTTTCCGTGCCTGACTTCGACCGCGACGGGGTACTGTTTCTCTGCCGCTTTTTGTCGGATCATGCTCCCAAGCGTCCACGCAAAGTCATAATGGAACGTCGGAATATGAAGCAATGCCTCTTCGGCAATCACGTTGTCGATGGTTGGGGTCGCTTGGGTCACAGTCATGTTCCAATTTACTTCCTTGCTGCGATGATGGCGGCTTGAACGTCATCTGCGAATTGACCGAGAGCGGCTTTCTGGTTGCGGTAGTCTATCCCCTGAACCACGCTCACGGTCATCTTCTCGACTTCAATACATTGAACGGTGAAGACACCTTGACCTTCCTTTCCTCCGCTGACGAGGACGAGCTGTCCCGGAAAGTTTTGGACATTTGCCTCATAGCCTGCCTTGGCGGCTGCATTTTCCACAGCCGCGCCGCAGGTTTTAATGTTCAGTGCAGCTTCCGGCGTTCGCTCGACGTAATAAGTGAGGTTGAAGTCGTTGCTTTGTGCGAACACCGGCACGCTTGCTCCCAAAACAGTCACCGCGGAAGTAGTCAGTACGAGTAAAGCGTTTTTCATCGAGATCCCTCCTGCGCGATGTGCGTAATACGGAGAGTTATCATCGCTGAACAAGCCTGTCATGGTTCAGATTGGATTGTTTCGTTGAACCCGTATCGTCGCGATCTTTTATTGAGCGTGAGACCGGTTTGCGCACGCGGTGTCAGCGCGCGCCTTTCGGTTGTCGGCTTAGTTAGGTCGAAAGGCAATTACACGGCTATAGCAAAGATGTTTCGTTTCAACCGCCCCAGTTCGTTGGCTTCATGTGCATTGCACAAGCGTAACCTCTGCAAATGGTCGGGGGTGAAATCTAATAATGCCTCTGACAAGATTGACTAGAAAATTCATCCAAAGCCATGAAAAGAAATTTATTTTAGGATCGTATGGTATTGAATCCTTTGGTCGTTTCAAGTTAGCTCGAAATTTCCCCGGGTTCTTATCGTCAGCTACTTGTCATTTTCACCTTTCTAGTTTGTGCAGTGCGAATAGTCGCTTCACTAAGGCGCGGCCGTCACAGGGCCTCGTCTGAACAGAGGAAGGATACAAGCAATGGACGATTTGCTTAGAGGTCTCAGCAGCTTTCGGGATGACGTTTTTCCGCATCAGGCATCGCTCTACCGCCGTCTGGCCAAAGAGGGTCAGCAACCGCAGGCGCTGATCATTTCCTGCGCAGACAGCCGGGTGATGCCAGAGACAATTACTCAGGCCAATGCGGGTGATCTTTTCGTGTGCCGCAACGCCGGAAATATCGTGCCACCGTTCCAGACGGCAAATGGCGGGGTTTCCTCGGCGATTGAATATGCGGTCGTTGCCTTGAATGTTCGCGATATCATCGTCTGCGGACATTCCGATTGCGGCGCGATGAAGGGGCTCTGCCACCCGGAGCGTCTTGGCAGCATGCCGAATGTCGCGGCTTGGCTTCGCCACGGACACGCCGCCCACTCCATCGTCTGCCAAGCCTATCCCCCTGATATCGATGAGGAGCAGCGTGTGCGTGCGGTTGCCATGGAAAATGTCGTCATTCAGCTTGCGCACCTGCAAACTCACCCATCGGTCGCCGCAAGCCTTGCGCGCAACGAAATGACACTGCATGGCTGGTTTTTCGACATCGATTGCGGCAGCGTGCTGGCCTATGACGGCCAGAGTTCGCGCTTCCGGGATGTCGCAGATAGCGAACCCATCCCCGTTGCTGTCAGTGGTCGTGCGGAGCCTCATGTTGTTCCCGAACCCGCAAACCTTGCAATGGCGGGGTGAGGGCCATGAGCAACAAAGCGTGGACTGAGGGCGACGAAAGTCGCCCGCTCACCAAACCGTTTGCAACGACGATCGCGGATTTTGCGGCATCGATCGTTGTCTTTCTTGTCGCAGTTCCCTTGTGTCTTGGCATTGCGATAGCGTCTGGCGTACCTGTTGCCATGGGTCTGATATCCGGCATCATCGGCGGCATCGTGGTCGGCACCCTTGCCGGGTCTTCCCTCCAGGTCTCCGGCCCTGCTGCCGGACTTGCCGTCATTGTGTTCGGCTTTGTCGACCAATACGGCATTGCCGCTCTGGGTCCCGTGCTGGTGTTTGCCGGTATTCTGCAAATCCTGGCGGGCTTTCTGCGGATCGGGTCCTGGTTTCGTGCCATTTCGCCTGCCGTCGTCCACGGCATGCTGGCGGGTATCGGCATTCTGATCATCCTCGGTCAGATCCATGTGCTCATGGATGCAAAGCCAGCGGCTGGTGCGATAGAAAACGTGGTGGCTATCGATGAAACCGTCGGACATCTGTGGCAGGACGGCATGACCAGCCATCTCAGCGCGTTGCTGATAGGACTGGTCACACTTGCATTCATGCTTGGATGGGAAAAACTGCGTCCGCATTCCATGAAGCTTGTGCCCGGCGCATTGATCGGGGTGTTTGTCGCCACCCTTCTTGCGGCAATGCTTGATCTGTCGATCCGTCGTGTCGAGCTTCCGGCGTCTCTCTTCGATGCGGTGACAATACCCGGCGTGGAAGAGTTTGCACGATTGCAGGAGCCCGGCCTTTTGATTGCCGCTATCGTGATTGCAGTCATTGCTAGTGCGGAGACGCTTCTGTCTGCGGCTGCGGTGGATCGGATGCATGACGGACGACCGGCGCGCTTCAACAAGGAACTGTTCGCTCAGGGCGTCGGTAATGGCCTGTGCGGCATGCTGGGCGGTCTGCCAATCACCGGCGTCATCGTCCGCTCTTCTGCAAACGTGCAGGCGGGTGCCAAGACACGGCTTTCGACAATCATGCACGGCACATGGATCCTGTGCCTGATAGCGCTGGCGCCGCAATTGCTGGCAATCGTTCCCTTGACGGCGCTTGCGGCAGTTCTGCTCGTCACCGGTTGGCGTCTCGTCAGCCTGCAGCATGTGCGGACACTTTTTGGCCATTACGGCTGGATGCCTGTTGCGATCTGGACTGTGACGGTCACCATGGTGGTTGTGCAGGATCTGCTGGTGGGTGTCACCGTGGGGCTTGCTCTGTCACTGCTGCAGATCATTCCGCATCTACGCCGCCGTTTTCGCATCGACCGTCAGGACAGCGAGGATGCCGTGGTGCTCAATCTGGCAGGTGCGGCAACATGCACGAATGTGCCGTCGATCCTTTCGGCCTTTGAGAGTGTTCCGCCGGGTCACAAGGTGGAACTCAAGGCCCAGGACCTCCAGTATCTCGATCACACCTGCGCTGAGACCATCAGTGAATGGCTGAAAAGAGAAAAGCGCAGCGGAAGAAAGATCGAAGTGACGGTCGGCGGGTCGGAACGTCATTCAAGCGTCGCCCCTCAATTCAAGCGCTTCTACGCAGAGGTTGCCTGAGCGAACTTGTAAAGCGGAGGTGCAGGGCGCGGCCTTGCCCTTCCGGCAACTACGTACCGAATCCGATACGAACGTGCAGACCTGACGTTCTGCGGTTGTCGATGGACAGAGCAAGCCCATAGACATCGCAAATTTCTCTGACGATGGAGAGGCCGAAGCCGGTTCCGGGCACCTTCGTATCCAGCCGCACACCACGCTCCGTC
The DNA here is from genome assembly GCA_900468015.1 of Hyphomicrobiales bacterium. Classification (GTDB taxonomy): domain Bacteria; phylum Pseudomonadota; class Alphaproteobacteria; order Rhizobiales; family Rhizobiaceae; genus Agrobacterium. The sequence continues at coordinate 247,635 of UBRU01000004.1, read as the reverse complement.
AGCGAACCGATCTTATCGAGATCGACGCCGGGGCCATCGTCGCTGATACCAAGACTGTTGTCGGCATAGGCAATGACAATCTCCGAGCTGGCCCACTTGACCGCATTCTCGATCACATTCCCGACCAGTTCTCGCAGATCGTGGGGATCAAGCGGAAGGACCACCGAGGCGGGGATATCGATCCGCCAGGTCAAAGCGTCACCCTTCGGCGTTCTCTGAAGGGTACGAATGATCTGGTCGGTTATCTCCTGAAGATCGGCGTCGGATTGCCGCATGCCAGCATTCGTCGCGATCCGGCTGCGCGTCAATTCGGCGTCGACATGGCCTTTCATGTAAGCCAATAGCCCATCTACCTCGTCCGCCATCTCGACTTCACCCTTTTCCCTGAGGGTGAGTGCATCATTGCCGAGTATGGTCAGCGGCGTCTTCAGACCATGTGCCAGATCGCCAGCCCTCTGGCGCGCTTTTTCAAGCGATTGAGCCTGAGCATCGAGCAGGCGATTGACCGCCTGTTCGACGGGCTGGAACTCTATGGGCAGAACGTCGTCCAATCTCTCTGTCCGACGTTCGCGGATGGTGTTGAGCGCAGATGTCAGCGATGAGATTGGCCTCAGGCCGAATATGACCTGAACGAAGGACGCAGCAATCAGAAAGATCGCAAGCCCAGCAAGATAGGGCGCGAGATCTGCTGCGAATTGGTACCCGGCGTCTTCCAATGGTTTCTTGTCTGCTGCGACAGTGACGTTTAGCGTCGTGAGACCATTGACTGTCGGCACCATGATCTGGCGCAACTGGGCTGCAAGCGTCGTTCCTTCCGGGCCCGCCAAGACAAAGCGATGAACTGCACCATCCGACGCCAAATCGACTGGCACGTCCAGAGTAAAGTCCCACAGGGATTGAGAGCGAAATCTGTTGTTCGATGTGGCGTCGCCGATTTGCCAATAAAGCCCGCTATAGGCATCAGTAAATCGCTTGTCGATGAAACCGTTCGGGCGTTGCAGTTGGCCTTGCTGCGATACTTGCAGGGTCGCGGCGATGTTATTGATATGGCCCGTCAAATCCGCGTCCAGCCTGCGCTCGACATTGGTGGAGAACACGGAGACCATGAACACCCCAGCCAAGGTCAGGGCGCACGGAACGGTAATGAGGGAGACGATCAGGAAGCGACTGCGGATGGACAAAGGCCGCTTCCGGTGCGATGTGTTCATGCTTCTCCGATCCGGTAGCCGTATCCCCGCCGGGTTGAAATGATGTCCTTGCCAAATTTCTTGCGTAACCGCCCGATCAGGACTTCAACCGAATTGCTTTCGCGCTCGAAGTCCTGCGCGTAGAGTTGTTCCGTCAGTTCCATTTGCGAGACGTGACGTTCCCCGTGCGCCATCAAGTAATTCAGGCACCGATATTCGAGCGGTGTCAGTTCGACCGGCACGTCATTCATTGATGCGACTTTTGTGCGGGGATCGATGCCGAGGCGACCGGCGCGAAGGATAGGCGCGGCCTTTCCCTGAGACCGCCGGATAATGGCGCGCAAACGGGCAAGGAGCTCTGGCATCTGGAAGGGCTTTGCGAGGTAATCATCCGCACCAGCATCAATTCCCTCAACGCGCTCCTGCCAACTGCCACGAGCGGTCAGAATAAGAACGGGCAGTTCCCTCTCACTTTGGCGCCATCGCTTGAGCACGGACAGTCCGTCGAGTTCGGGCAGGCCAAGATCAAGAACAGCTGCCGCGAACTCCTCACCGTCGCCGCGAAACCAGCCTGCCTCTCCATCTTTTTCGTGCTCAACCACATAACCGTTGGTCTCAAGATGCCGTTTGACGTCTCGGGTAATCAGTAGGTCGTCTTCGATAAGTAGAATACGCATCCGGGCTCAATCGTCGTCATTGTCTACGTCAAGGACGCGTGCGTCCCGCGCGTCCATTTCAATCTCGACCAGACGACCGTTTGCCTGGAGTACCTTGAACTCGTAGATGAACTTGCCTTCATCCTCTTCCAGTTCGACCTTAACGATCTCACCTGGAGCCACGCGGTGCACATGGGCTTGAAGTTCGGAAAGCGGCATAACCTCCCCCCGTTGAACAGCATCGCGTAGCCTGTCCAACTCGCTATCATCCGCATGTGCAGGTAGTGCGAGAGCAAAAGCGATCATCAGAAACGTAGATATGGAAACGACGCTGTTCATTGTCAGTCTATAGCAGGCTCTGGCTGAAATTTCGCTGACAGACCGTGTCAGCGGTTCCTCAGCGGGACATTCGTACTGTGCGATCAATCCATGAGCAAGACGCCTGGATCAACACAGCGAAGCCCTAATAGAGGAACATCCCATGAAAATTCTCGCAGCAACCGCTATCGCACTCACTGTTTTTGCAACCACGGCGCACGCGGATGACGACCGTCGTTGTGGAAATGTGCCGATCGCCGATTGGATGAGCGAAGCCGACCTGAGGGCAAAAATTACACCTCTCGATATCGACGTGCGTGAGATCGATATCGATGACGGATGCTATGAGGTCGAGGCCCGCAACAAGGATGGAAGGGAAGTCGAAATATCGTTTCATCCACAGACAGGCGAACAGGTTCATATCGACGCAGATTGAGCCTTGTTCAGTGGACGAGGGATGGACCCTCGTCCACTGACGGGTCTCAAATCAACACGCAAGAGGCCAACAAAACCGATTATTTTAGAAGCATATTGGAGATTTGAACCAACTGGTTGCTCATCGCTCTTCAAAGAGTATCCTCGTATCGGAGGAGGACGAGCATGGCCCACGATCCAACATACCAAGTGGCGAAATACAGCCGGTTCTCACGCGTTCTGCACTGGATCGTCGCACTGCTCGTTTTCCTGACATGGCCGATGGGTTTGATGATCGGCTTTGTTAAGGAAGAGGTGAAGCTCGATTTTTATCTCGTCCATGAAAGCCTTGGCTTCCTCGTGCTCTGGGTCATGTTACTGCGGGTCGGTGCCCGGTTGTACACACCCGCTCCTCCGATCCAAGGTCCGGCGCTGGAGCGCATCGCCGCGCATACGGTCCATGGCTTGATCTACGTCTTTCTCATTGTCATGCCGGTGTCGGGATTTCTGGCAACCAACGCCCACGGCTTTCCGCTGGAATGGTTCGGGGTGGTGCCGATCTGGAGTCCGCTCGGTAAATCTCCGCAAATCGCTCCGACAATGTCCGCCACCCATGAATGGAGCGCGTGGATCGTTTTGGGGCTTTTTGCGTTACACATACTGGCAGTGATCTTCCATCATCTGGTCCGTCGGGACACCACGCTCTACCGTATTCTCTAGACAGGAACGTCGATGCGCAATCTTCACATGACTGACAGAATCTGGGCACGGCTTCTTTCCATTCGTGACGGCAAGGATGTGGTGAGGAGAAAAGAGGCGGATGCTGCTTTGACGCTCTACGGCCCTATCGCCTCGGCAACAGAAGGTTTTGTTCTGGCGCAGGTCGGTCAGTCCCTGGATGGCCGCATCGCCACACCGAGCGGAGATGCGCGGGACATATCCGGGCCCGATGGACTTGCGCATCTCCATCGCTGTCGCGCTCTGGTCGATGCCGTCATCGTCGGGATCGGCACCATCAAGAACGATAATCCACGCCTGTCTGTACGTGAGGTCAGTGGCCCAAGCCCAACTCGTGTCATCATCGATTGTCGCGGCGAACTGACAGGAAATGAGGGGGTGTTTCATGATGGCGGCGCGCCCGTCATCGTTATCCAAGGACATGATGCGCCGCAGACTTCACACTGTGGCGATGTAGTGACGCTGAGGCGAGGACCTGCGGGGCTGGACCCTTCTCATATTCTCGACGCCCTTGCGCAGCGCGGCTTGAAGCGAATTTTGGTGGAAGGTGGAGCAAGAACGATCGCGCGCTTCATCGACGCAAATCTCGTAGACCGTCTCCACGTCGCCATTTCACCCTTGATCATCGGGTCTGGTCCGTGTGGAATTTCCTTGCCGCCGATCGCGAAGCTCTGCAATGCCCATCGTCCCAACGCCGACGTCTATGCGCTCGGTAGTGATGTGCTGTTCGACTGCCGCTTGAAATCGGAGGTGAATTCAAGCGCACGGGAGAGCAAGGAAATCCGTATGGCCGACGATGCAGACACTGCCCTCTTTGCCAATGTTTGACAGGCGGAAGTGGAGCCATGCTTGGAAGTCGGCGCTGTTAATGCTTCCGATTTCCTGAATAGGCTGACGGAATCCTAAGAGAAACTCTTTCTGCAATTCGGCTGTCTCAGGCCCAAGTCGCCACGGGCTTTTTGCCGTTTCCACGATGAAGCCGCGCGCTTCGCACAAAGCAGTAAGACGATCTGAGGCATCTGGGCCCAGTGCCGGGCCAAAGCCTTTATCGGATCGCTGGTGACGATTGAAATCCTCCACCATCTGCTGATCCAACGGGTGCTTGAGCGACCACTCCATGATGCCATCGTAGTTGAGAGCGGCGTAGAGTCCGATCTTGCGTCGTGCGAGATGATCGACGAACCGGTTACAGAATTCAGCCGAACAGAGATCGAAGAGCGCAGATGCTGTTACAAGAGCAACGCCGCTAAACAGCGTCTCGTCTAACTGGTTCAGGTCCTGACAGTGAAACTCGATGTTGTCTCGGTCTCCGATTTGACGCTTCGCCTCGTCTAGGAGGGCTGTCTCGTAATCAAGCAGCTTCCATGCGGCCCCCGGCAAAGCAGGAGACAGCGTTCGATAAGTAGATCCCGTGCCGCATCCGATATCCATGATGATGTGAGGCAGCGGATGTGAACCGAGATACGTGTTGACCGACTCAAACAGCACTTTCGACCTAGCGTCGCGGTCCGCTGGTTCCCGAAGTGTCAGCCAGTTCTTGTCGAAGCCGCTCATGCAAGCTCTTTCAATGCGTTCGAAATGATTTCCGATGTGTCAGCCCAGCTTGGCAACAGCGCACCAGCGCGCGCAGCAGCCTCTGCACGACGTCTGCGTTCCAGGGGATCGCTCAGCAGCGCCCTGAGTGCGGCCGCCATCGCGTCCACGTCGTCTACCGGCACCAGAAAGCCCGCATCATCCGGCACGACATCCGGCACCGCGCCCGCTTTGCAGGCTACAATCGGCAGACCATGCGACAGGGCTTCAGCGAAGACCATGCCGTAACCCTCATAGCGGCTGGCAAGCGCAAAGATGTCTGCGTTTGCGTAAGCGGGGACGAGGTCGTCGGACTCGCCAGCGAGAGTGATGCGATCCTGTAGCGTCAACATTTCGATCTGTTTCGCTAGGGCATGGGCTGTGGGTGGGTCCAGATGAGGACTCCCAATGATCGTTGCTTGCCATGGAAGATCGGAGACTTGCTCAAGCGCCGCAATCAGCATGTCATATCCTTTGCGCTTGGTCAGCGAGCCGACCGAAAGGATTTGCGGGGTATCATTTCGTTGCTTATTCTCAACAGGCGGCTTAACGGTGCCTGGAACGGCTACCGTGATTTTATCAGGCGGCACGTGGAAGTTCTTCGCCAATTCGACCGCCGTCATCGCAGATGTCACGACGACATGGCGCGTTGCAGCCAGCGCTGCTGTTTCGCTGATGCGCAACGGCAACTGCTGCTCTTCGCTCAATCCCGTTTCAAGCGCCAGCGGATGGTGAACAAGGGCGATTATTCTGAGGCGCTCAGCCTCTTGTCTTGCCCAATCATCCATAACGCCGAAGGCAAGGCCGTCGACGATCACAAGCGCACCATCCTCAAGCGCCGAAAGGCGATCTCCAGCTTCCTTCAGCGTTTGCGCGGAAGGTGAAGGAAACCCGTCCCCAAGCGCGAGAAGGTCTATGTCCCAACCGAGATCACGCAAACCCTTTATGATTTCCCGGTCGTAGCCATATCCTCCCGTCTTGAGCTCAAGATTGCCGGGATACGCAAACGTAAGGCGCTTTTTCAAAGATCAGCCTCATACCAGCCGCGTGCCGCGTGGGACTCATGCAGCGTTATTTTCAGACGGCAAATTCGGTGGCTTCCGGGACCGAGGCGCTTTGCGGCAACCGCAGAAGCAAGCTCATCGAAGACATGTTTCGCGATGACTTCCGTCGTGCTGATCTTGCCTGTGAAGATGCTGAGTTCATCCAGATTCTGATAGTTCAAAGGCTTTAAAACCTCCGAGAGGACAGTGGTCGCTGCGCCTATGTCAACGGCCAGTCCGTCCTCATCGACGTCCTTTGTAAAAAATGCCGCATCCACCACGAAGGTTGCGCCGTGCATTCCCTGTGCCGGGCCGAAAACCGGGCGTGGAAGGCTATGGGCGATCATGATGTGGTCTCTGACTTCGACTGCGAACATGGTCTCTCTTTCGTTAGTAGCGGATGCGATGGCAAAGCGTGTCCTGTGATGACAAGATACGTGGATAATCCTCTGCCAGATCAGCAAAGGCCGTCTCGCCGGAAATGAGGCTGTCGAGGCGGTCGTCGTGTAGCAGATCAAGAGCCTTCGCCATTCGCCGCGCAAAACTCCAGCGTGCCTTGCGCGTCGCAGGAATGGACCCTACCTGCGAACTGATGAGAGAAAGCCGCTTGGAATGAAACGCACCGCCTAGCGATATGGTAACCGGTTTGTCGCCGTACCAGCTTGCTTCGACGATCCGCGCTTCGATGCCCGCATGCTGAATAGCATCTGCGAGGGCCGAGCCTGACGCTGACGCATTGATGAGCACGTCGAATTCGCCATCTAGCTTGCCCGCCTCTGCGAAGCTGATGCCCATCGCTTGCACGTGTGCGCGGCGCTCGGAGTTGCTATCAACGAGAACGGTCTCTGTCCCCGCAATCCGACTGATCAGATTGGCAATCAACGTCCCGACAACACCACCGCCAAACACCGCGACACGGTCGCCGGGTTGGACAAAAGCATCCCAGACGATATTGAGCGCAGTTTCCATGTTGGCCGCCAGTACAGCGCGGGCACGCGGGAGATTTTCCGGCAGCACGGAAACCATGTCTTTCGTCGTGATGAAGTTATCCTGATGGGGATGAAGGCAAAAGACGTTTTTGCCGATCAACTCCGCTGGCCCGACCTCGATGACCCCAACGGAGGAATAGCCGTACTTCACCGGAAACGAAAAATCGCCTTCCATATGTGGGCCGCGCATCCGCGCAAATTCGCTTGATGGCACCGCGCCATTAAAGACGAGGGATTCTGTTCCTCGACTGATACCGCTGTAGAGATTGCGGACGAGTACCTCGTCGTCACCGAGCAGTCTGAGGCTATCGTCTCTCAGTTCGCAGTGATTTGCGCGCGCAATCCACAGCGCACGACTTGTTCGTTGCCGATGCTGCGCTGCGGTGCCGGTAGAAGATGCCAAAAGCGTGATCCCACAAATGCTTATTCAATGGAGCGTATCGCTGAGAGGCGCGTTTTGTTCCGTGCACAATGCCGAAATAAATTTCTGCCCCCCGAGAAATCCAAGAACGATCTTCTCCGTAAAAAATAAAAACGTCCAGGGAGAGCATGCCATATGTCACCTATTAGCCAGTCAGCTTTTGTGTTCACCACGCCTGAAATCGAAATCGAGCGCGCGGTCGCAGAGCTTCGTTATGGTCGCCCGGTCCTCCTGTCTTCCGGTGAGAGGAAGCTGGCCGTTTTGGCGTTGGACGCCGTCGCGCCCTCGCTCTATGACCAGTTTGCCGTGGTAACAGAGAACCGGCATTCACTGTTGCTCACGGCTCCCCGCGCCAGCCGTCTTGGCATCGTCGGCAACGGAGATATCGTGACGCCCCTGTCTGGTGTGAATTTCGAGCAGGCCTCCACACTCTCCTACGTGCTCGGTGCTGAAAGGCCTGAAAAGTGGATGGAAGCGGACGCGCTTGCATCGAAAACCGCAGAACTTGCGCGCATCGCGCTTCTTCTTCCGGCTATGGTGCTTTCAGACGTCTCGACCTCGCACGGCAGCTTTGCGGGATGCTGCGAATTATCGGCAGATCGCTTGAAAGGCGCGGATGTTGCACGTCAGCGCTTCGAGCAGGTTGTTCGCACGCGCGTTCCCCTCAAAGATTTGGGGGATTCCGAATTCGTCGTTTTCCGGGGTGGACTTGCGCAAAAGGACCAGATTGCCATTGTCGTCGGCAAACCGGACGTGTCGCGCACGGTGCCAATCCGCATCCACTCTTCCTGCATCACGGGCGATCTTTGCGGTTCGCTGAAATGCGATTGCGGCGATCAGCTTCGCAATGGACTGGCGCTGCTGAAACAAGCGGGCGGTGGTGTTCTCCTTTATCTCGATCAGGAGGGACGCGGCACTGGTATCGGCGCGAAAATGCGTGCCTATGGCTATCAGCACCTTGGCCTCGATACGATCGATGCCGACGCTGAACTCGGTCTTGAGGCGGACCACCGACACTACGAGGCGGCCATCGCCATGCTGCGACATTTGAATATTTCAAAGGTCGCCATTTACACCAATAATCCGACAAAGATCAGTGCGATCAGGGCAGGGGGTATCGAAGTGGATGCACGTGCTCCGGTGACGGGAACGGTGACGGCGGAAAACGAGAACTATCTTCGCACTAAGACCCTTCGTGCAGGGCATCTTATGGATTTGAAGGCACTGGTTGCGGCTGAGTGACATATGTGGGCGGGTGAATGAATGACACTGATCGATGGCGGTACGCCCAATAGTCTCAGGGACAGAAGGCCCCTTTTTCAAAACACCCTGGCGCATCTCGCCTGTCTGATGCTGGGCACGATCATCGTTGCGCTGCTCGTTCGCACAGAAATGTCCTTGGGTTGGGATTTCGTAGCCTCCGCCGTGATTTCCCTGTCCGTCATCTTCGGCTTCGTGGTGTATCTTCTTCCAAAATACCCGCACCGTCGGTTCGGCTATGCCAATATCGTGACAGCCTTTCGTGCCTCGCTTGTCAGCCTGACGGGCGCGATGGTGCTGTGTTTTGAAAGCCTGCACACGGCGGATACGGTTCTCTGGATATTGGTCGGCGTCGTGAACGTCGCGCTGGCACTGGATGGCATCGATGGGTATCTCGCCCGCCGATATCGTCAGGAATCCGAGTTAGGCGCTCGTTTCGACATGGAAGTAGACGCGTTCCTCATCCTGATCCTCTCGGCAGCAGCCGCCATGCTTGATAAGGCTGGCGCGTGGGTTCTTATGATCGGCTTGATGCGATACCTCTTTGTGGCAGCAGGCTGGGTGGCTCCGTTTCTCTCTGGTGATCTTCCACCTTCGCTGCGGCGCAAATTCGTTTGCGTCGTGCAGGGGGCAATGCTGTGCTTTGTTCTGGTTCCGGCTGTCACGGCGCCGGTTTCGGCCTATCTTGCCGCCGCCGCTCTTGCAATGCTGGTGATCTCATTTGCCATCGACATCGTCTATCTGCTGCGCAAGCGGATGGCAGCGTGACCGCCGCCGCCGACTTCCTGTCGTCACGGGTCGCGCATACGTGATGCCTGCCTCAGGCGTGGCTTGGCCGCTTTCGCAACGCCGCCTTAGCGAGGAAGACAGCTCCGGGTGCTGCACCGGCAAGCGAAAGCCCTCCATAGGTAATGCTCGCAGCAAGACCATCGACCGACGCCGCGCCCAGCATGGGCCACAGCACCATAGCCGCAGCCTCACGAGTACCCCAGCCGCCAAATCCGGTCGGGATCAGCATTGCCACGAGACAGAACGGAATGATCGTAAAACACGCGATCCACGGTAAGCCAGAATCAGTTGCCTGTGCCGCAATGAAAAATACGCCGATGTAGGCAGAGAGAATGCCGACGCTCGTGACGGTGTGAAAAAGCCAGGCCTTGCGCCTGACAAAAACATCCAGAAGGCTCTCGCGCAGAGCGCTTCTGGCGGCACCACGTCGCTTCTTCAAAAGTAACACAATCACAGCCGCCGCAATGACTGTTGCGCCAAAAAGAAGGTAATGCCGCGTATGTTGGCCGAAATTGGTACCAGTGACGATAGGCCAGATGGCAAGCCCCACCAGCGCCAGAACGAAGAGTGCAATCTGCCCGGACAGTCGCTCAAAAAGAACCGCTTTGGCAGGCTGCTTCCATCCGCCCGGTTCATCACTCCGCATTCTCCACGCGCGCACGGCATCACCGCTCATGCCTCCCGGCAGTGTCTGGTTGAGAAGGCTCGCGACATAATATTCCCGGATCGCCTTCAGCGGCGCAATGTCCTGCCCCAGACGCTGCGAGGTGAAGCGCCATCGCAGGGCGGAAAGGACGATCTGCACCTGGACCAGCGCGATACAGGAAATGATGGCCGCCCACGAAACGCGCGCGAGGGATTGCTGAAGCGCGGTCAGATCGGTGCGAACCACAATCATGGCAAGGATTGCCAACATCATGACGGACACGAATATTCGGAGTATGTTCAAGCGTTGCGGCCTTTACAGTATGTCGGCTTCCATCAGATTTTACGTGCGATAAACGGGAGCAGTTTGGTTTGATTGGAAAATTCGGGACAGGTGAAGAACACATTAACTTGAAAGCGATGGTCGGAGCACTCCTTTTCTCTGTCACTGCTTTCCTTGCCTTCACCCTGCCTGATCATCCCGACGCTCTGGGCTACGGGGCCTTTGCGCGCCTGCCGCTGGAATGGCCGCTCATCGCGATTCTGGCGCTGATACTGCGGGGGTTGTTGAGGCGTGTCGTCATCCTTCTTTCCGGCGCCATCGTCTTTCTCGTTCTCTTCCTGAAGCTTGCCGATATCGGCGTACAAAGCGCATTTCAGCGGCAGTTCAATCCCTATCTTGACATCAAGATGCTGGGCGATGGCTGGAACCTCATATCACGCACAATCGGCACGCCCGCCGCCGTGGCCGCACTGGCGGGCGGATTAATCCTCATCGTGCTGGTTGCGGCAGTCTTTCTCATGTCGCTGCGGTGGATGGCGCAGGCCCGCGAACGCTTACGGCAGATGCTGCTCGGCGCTTTCGCAGCCATTCTTGTCATCGGCGGATCGGCACTTCTTCTCGGCAAGCCGCAGGTCGAGTTTGGAACGCCCACCTATCTCACGGCAAGACTTGGCCTTGTCGTTCGTTCTGCCGCAGATATGCAAGTTTTTGAGCGGCAACTCGCAAGCGGACTTGGCCCTCCCGATGGAAAGGACCTCTTTCAGGCGGTAAAGGGCAAGGATGTCGTCCTGATCTTCGTGGAATCCTACGGGCGATCAGCAGTCGAAGACCCGCGATACTCAGGCGTGATGCTCCCCAGGTTGTCCGCAATCGATAAACAGATTGAAGCGGCAGGCCTCCATGCGGCAAGCGGCTGGATCACCTCTCCCACGGTTGGCGGGCTGAGCTGGCTGGCGCACGGCACATTGCTATCAGGCCTTTGGGTCGATAGTCAGGCGCGGTACGACCGCTTGATGATCAGCCAGCAACCGAGCTTAAACCGACTGTTCTCTCAAGCTGGCTGGCATAGCGTCGCTGTCATGCCAGCCATCACCATGGACTGGACGGAGTCCGACTATTTCGGCTATGATCAGATACTTCCAGCGTCGGGTCTCGAATATCGCGGCCAGCCCTTCAACTGGGTCACGATGCCCGACCAGTACACGATGTCCGCCTTTGATCGCCTTGCGTTGAAACCTGCCCACGCCCGTGGACAAAACGTGATGGCGGAAATCGCGCTCATCTCCAGCCACGCGCCTTGGACGCCGGTGCCGAAGCTTATCGACTGGGCCCAAGTTGGCGATGGATCGGTTTTCAACAACCAAGCAACCAGCGGCGATCCTCCTGCTGTCGTCTGGGCCGATCCAGACCGCGTGCGCAGCCAGTATATCCAGACCATCGATTACTCGCTCGCCACTTTGGGGGATTTCATGGTGCGACAGGGGCGTGGCACTGTCTATATTATTCTCGGGGATCACCAGCCCGCATCCATCATCACTGGCCCAGCCGCATCAAGAGCCGTACCGGTGCACATCGTCACGGATGATGCGCAGCTTCTCAACCGATTTCAAAAAGAAGGCTTTACCGCGAGTATGACACCAACGAACGCGACACGCGAGTGGCCGATGAACGAGCTGCGTCAACTGTTGATCGATGCGCTCAGCGGGAGGTAGGGTTTGCGCCGACGATTTCAACGCGATGAACGCCAATCGGTTTGAATGGCAGGAGTTGTTCTTCGCCCAGCAGCTTCGCGGCCAGCCACAGGACAGACATCCACATTTCTGTGCCCTGTAGTCCCGGAGTATGCCCTTCTGCGAAAGTGAATCCCCTGCCTTTTTGCCAACGCTCCGTAATCCGTGTCACAGTTTCGCGGGCAATATCGTTCGCCTCCTCTTGTCTGTGATCGGTCTGTTTCAGGCAGAGAAGAAGAGGATGGATCGTGTCGAGCAGGTTGCAGGCGTTGTAATCCTTTCCCTGAAACGCTCCATATGCGCGGTAGTTAGCAATAACGGAATCGATTGCCGCCTGCGGATAGGGAACGGGCAGACCGAATTGGGCGTAGGAACCTCGGGTCAGCCGGTAGAAGCCGTTGACCGGTTGTAGCAGCCCCTGCGCGGTCGTTGGCTTGCCCCACAGCCCTCTCGTTTTATCGACATTCAGCGCCAGCCAACCGAAGAGAACGGCAAGGTTGTTGCCGGATGTGAAATAACGTCCGTTGAAATATAGCGCTGTGGCGATAGCGTCCACTGTGGCGCCACAGTGCCATGCCCGGGTCTGCCAAGGCAGGTCTTCCAGAAGGTGGGTTAGGCCGTCGGCAGGCATATCCTCTACGAACGCGATAGGGTGCCTGGGCGCGGCCCCGAAACATTCCAGCGCATATCCAGCCGCCAGGATATTGTAGAGAACAGTGGGGTCTCGTTCCGGCGGTGAAAAATGGCTGTGGTTGGCGTCGCAAAACAGCCCTGTTTTGGCATCCTGCATGGCCTGAAGCTTAGCCACGGTTTTTTCGGCGTCAAAGACAGTTCCTTGCTCTCCGAAGGCTGCGGCAATCTCGATTGCGTCACACAGATGCCTGACGCTTTCGACTTCATTCCCGGATGCATCGGGTGAGCGATAGAAGCCGCCCTTTTCATGGAAGCGGATGACGGTGCGCCAGTCGCCCGCTATCTCTTCCCCGATTTCCCGCAACAAACGCTCTGTTTCCGGCAGTTGTGTCGCGTGCGTCTGCTCGCCGCGATATCTCAAAACACGGGCGGGAACGCCACCTGCGATGGCCATGGCCGGAATGTCCTTCGCTACCACGGCACCTGCTGCAATGATCGCTCCGCGTCCTACCTTTACGCCGTCCAACACGACCGCATTGGCACCGATCCAGACGTCGTCGTTAATCTCTATGCCGAGCGAGGTCAGCGGTTGGCGGTAGATAGGGGTTTCGGTATCATCGAAGCCGTGATTGAAGCCGACGATACTGACATGAGATGCTATACGCACGCTGTTACCGATCCTCACCTTTCCTGAAATACAGGCATAAGGGTTGATCGATACGTTTTTGCCGAGTTCAATGTCACCGCGCACGATTGCATGCCCGGCAATCCACGACTGCGCACCCATTATCAACCTATCCGTATACACCTCAGCTTTGTCGGCAATGTAAACACCTACCCCGAATTGAGCATTGGCGCAGTGCTTCAAACTGTCTAGATGGGCCTGATGGTCAGGGCTGTCGATATCTTCCTGTGTCCGTTCCCAGGTCACGATATTCAGCCGATCCGACTTTTGGGAGTTCATCTGGGTCAGCCTTCGCGATTTTCATTGAGGGCAAAGGCAGCAACACGCTGTCCATTGCGTCTGAACATCTCTTCCAACGCAGATAGATTAGGAGCAACCGGCAATGCGGCCAGTGCCGCTTCCGCTGCCGCGTTGGCAGGGAGGGCCATGCAGGCTGTGATAAGAAGCGTCTCTCCTGTTGCGATCGTGCTTCGCAGTTGTGGGACAAGAGTTCTGGCGTGAATGAGATTGGTGTTGGCGATGGCTTGATGGCAGAGGCCTATCCGTTGGATGCCAGTCGATAGATCGACGATGGCGCTTGTGTCGGTCTGTCCATAACAAACTGCACGGCCTTCGCCCTCTTCCGTACGGTCACGATTAAAATCGGCTCGTTCGATGGCAAATCCACCTTCAGATATTTGCAGAGGACGCGGCGTGCGGATGCGATGCAGCCTTATGTGCCAAGGGTTGCGCGGCACGAGCCACGTCTCGATGTCGACATCCGCCCATGGCCTCCAGCGCGAGTAAAGGAGGTCGCCGGCAATCAAAGCCTCTTCCATCGTCTCACGGGTGCGGAAGTGAACGCCGTCGTCCGATAGCCCCAGCATCCCATCGAAACTGGCCGCTGCAAAGTGCTGATCATCGGCCTCGATGTTGAAGGCGTAGCGCGTCGAATAGACGAATTTCGAATACTTCTCCTGCGCACCGCGCATCTTGTCATGCTGCTGGCCCGAAGAGAGAACGACGACATTGCCCGGCGTGTGGAAAGCGACCATGCCGGGTTTCGGCAAGGGCACCGGCTCGGCAAATGTTTTTGGCTCTGCTTCTTCCGCAACCCAGAACGGATGGTCGCTCGGTAGCGCCAGAGGCAGGAAGAATTTGAGTGCCCAATAGGGCGAGCAGGGGGAGTTGTAACTCTCGCTCATCAACAGGTTGGGATAGCCGTAACCGATGGATAAAACGCCGTCGCGATCACAGATCGGCAGCTTCGCCCACCATCTAATGTGGCGCATATAATAGCCTTTGATCTGAGACCACGGCAACGCCTCGAGGTCGGCAAAGGCAAGACCGCCCCAGAAACCGCCTGCCGCGAAACGATAGGTCTGGCTGCGGCCAAAGGCGAGCGAAGCGCCATCCGGCCCGAACCAATGGCGGATATCGCTGGCGAAGCGTTTGGAGCGCTGGAGCAGCCGTGCTTTGCGCGCATCATCGCCCTTGGCCAGCACCGTATAGATCAGCCCATAGAAATGCATGGCGAAGGGCACGTAGTGGTCGACTCGCCGCACCGGCCCATCGCGATACCAGCCATCGCCAATGTCGAAGGCCTCTAGCTGGTCGAGATAGGCATGTGTCTTGGACGCGTCGAAGGCAACGCCCACGCGCTCCAGACCGAGATCGATCAGAACACGGAAAAACTTCCAGTTATTATCCACGAATTCCCGTTCGCGCGCTGCCAGCAGATAGGCGGCAACGATCTCCTTGTCGCCTTCACTCAACGGTTCCCAGATGTGCTGCGGCACCACGGCCAGCGCAAAACCGATGGCCGCCAGTTCCACAAGCCGCTGGTTGCGGTCTGAAACATCGCCCCAATATTCGGCATGATCAGGGTTGGTGCCATTGGCCAGACCGCGCCGGTACAGATCCCAATGCGGGAAGTCATATCCGCCAGCCGCCAGTGGAACGATGCCCCAGAGCGGACGTGCAAACCCCTCCAGTTCCGCTGCCGGATAATCGAAGATCGCGCCAGTAGCACTCAGCCGGACCCGCGCCCCACCTTCGGAAAAATACGGAAGAAGCGGGTTGAACAAATCCATCACCGCTTTAGCGAGATGATCTCTCGTCAAAAGCGGATTGTTGAAAAGCGGGTTGTCCCTAGCGCTATCGTGATGCACGGCATGTCTTCCAAAACTGGATTATAAAGAGAGGCGGTCGCAGGAAATCCCGCGGCCGCCTGATGCTTACTTGATGGCTTTGACGCCGTCGTCCATGTCCTTGATGCCGTCATCGATGGAGATATTGTCGGTCATCAGCGCATCGTGAACGCGGTTCAGCACGACTTCGATCTTCGCGGCATTCGGGTTGACGGCCATTTCCAGATAGGCCTTGCCGGCTTTCAGCGCATCCTTGCTGTTCTGGTCCTGCGGAAAACCGGGAAGAGCTGCAATCGTCTGCGCAACCGTGTCCGATCTCAGCGCCGGGAACGTGCCGGTCGAAGCGACGATGGCAGCGCCTTCAGGCCCGGTCACGAACTTGATGAAATCAAGCGCCGCTTCCTTGTGCGCCGAATTGGAATTGACCGACAGGCCGGAAATCTGCGCTGCCGTCGTGCCCGCCTCCACCCCATCGGGATGCGGGAACTTGACGATACCCCAATTGGCGCTCTTGGATTCGCCTGATTTCACCTTGGCGATCTGCGTGCCCATGAACCACGTTCCCATCGGCATCATGCCGATGGTGCCATTGAAGAACAGCGCGGAATAATGGGTGTTGGAGGTTTTCAGCGATGCATAGGACGGGATTGCGCCGCTCTTTTGCAGGGCCAACGCCCGCTCATACCATGGCTTCAGAAACTCGTACTTGCCATCGACCAGCGTCTGCTTGCCGTCCTGAATGCCGGGCAGTTGCACGGTGGAGCGCCATGTGTGCAGCAATGCACCATAGATGCGGTTCTGGCCCATGCCGCCCTTAAGCTTGGTTGCGATCTCGTCGAACTGCGCCCATGTGATGTCATTGGTGGGGTAGGGGACGCCCGCCTTGTCGAAGACGTCCTTGTTGTAATAGACGATCCAGAAATCAGAGCGGAACGGCAGCGAATAAATCTTGCCATCCACGCTCAGTTCCTCGATCAGCCCGCCATAGCCCGCCGGGTCGATCTTCTGATCCTTCATGTAGCTGCTGAGATCAGTAATATTACCGGCACGCACCAGATTGGCATAGCCGGGCACATCCTTGATGGTGACGATATCGATGTCCTTCGAACCGCCAGTCAACTGCGTCGAAATCATCTGCGTGTAGTCCTGCGAACCCAGATCGACAGGCTCGAAACTGACATTGGGGTGCTTGGCTTTATAAGCATCCATCAGCGGCTTGAAATAGGCCCCCTTGTCGAGATCCCACAGCGCCCATTTGAGCGTCACCGGCGCATCGCTCTGCGCAAACGCCGCTCCTCCCATGCTCATGGCAAGGCCAATGCCTGCGGTGGCTAAAGCGAAGGCTCGTCGTGTCGTGTTGAATTCCATAGTCGGTTTCCTCCCGGACTGTGTGGTTTATTGATCGTGTCGGTCAGCGCGTCCCTTTGAGGTTAAAGGCTTCGATATGCCGCGCTGCAAAGCAGATAGCGAAGATGCCCAGCGAAAAGTTGATGGTGGCAGGCATGAACACTGACACCGGATAAAACAGGATATGCGCAAGCCACAGCGCTGCGACGAAAGCCAGTGCTGCCAGCATCGGAAGCGGCTTCACCAACGCCAGCAATGCCGCTTGCCGAAACAGGCTGATAAGCGGCAGATCGCGCGTCACCGTCAGCACGATGGCATAGGCGGATGTGAGGCTGACAAACAGCGTCATGACGACGCTGATCGCCAAGGGCAGGCTATAGATCAACCCATCCGGCACCGCTTTTGCGTAGGTGATAACGGCATAGCTGCTGGCGGCCATTAGCGCTGCACAGGCCAGCATCAGAACCGTGCTACGCACCGCATAGCGCTGAAACGCCTCGATAAAATCGCGCAGCAGATAGGTGTTTTCATCTGAGACGATGGAGCGGGACACCCGTGCCATGGCAAATGTCGCCGCAGGTATCGTCACCAATGGCAGGCTGGCGATCAGAAACAGAAGATTGAGCTTCACTAGCTCCCACCATTCGCGGTTCAGAATATCGAAGAACAGGGCAAGGCCGGTGGGACGCGGGGCATCCTTGTCGATCCCGGCTCCCTCCCTTGTCCACAGTCCTTCAAGCCATTGCATCATGCGCCTCCCAGCGGTTCAGTAGAGAATGGAACGTTCGGTTTCCGGGTCGAACACCTGCGCGCCGGTCAGGTCGGCAATGAGGGTTATATCGTCGCCCAGTCTGCTCTTGAAGCGTGGAGACACGCGCGCGATCAGCGCCTTTCCGCTTGCAACGAGATTGAGGTGAACCTCCGATCCCATCGGCTCGGCCAGTTCCAGCGTGGCATGGAACGGTACGGTATTGGCTGCGTCGATATCGGCAGGTGCAAACTCGTGAAAATTCTCCGGGCGAATGCCGAGAATAACATCCTTGTTCTCGTAAGGGCGCAGCCGCTCGGCATCGATGCTGGCAGGCAAAGGCATCGGCGTGCCATCGAAGACGGCAGTGACACGCTCACCATCGCGCTTCAAGGTCACCGGCAGCATGTTCATCTGCGGAGCGCCGATGAAACCGGCAACGAACATATTGATGGGCCGGTCGTAAAGCTGTTGTGGCGTATCCACCTGCTGAATGTGGCCATCCTTCATCACCACGATGCGGTCCGCCATCGTCATCGCTTCGATCTGGTCATGCGTCACATAGATGAAGGTCGCATTCAGCCGCTTGTGCAGCTTGCTGATCTCAGCCCGCATCGTGCCGCGCAATTTGGCGTCGAGATTGGAGAGCGGCTCATCGAGAAGGAAAACTTCCGGGTTGCGCACCATGGCGCGGCCCAGCGCCACACGTTGCCTTTGCCCGCCGGAAAGCGCTTTCGGCTTGCGGTTCAAGAGATGGGTGATGTCGAGAATATTGGCGGCTTCCTTCACCTTTTCATCGATGAAATCGCGCGGTGCCTTTCTCAGTTGCAGCCCGAATGCCATGTTCTTGTAAACCGTCATATGCGGGTAAAGCGCGTAATTCTGGAACACCATGGCGATGTCGCGGTCTTTCGACGGCACGTCATTCATCACGTCCTCGCCGATGCGAAGCTCGCCGCCGGAAATTTCCTCCAGCCCGGCAATCATCCGCAACGTCGTGGATTTGCCGCAGCCGGACGGGCCGACCAGAATGATGAATTCCTTGTCGGCAATCTCCAGATCGATATCGTGGACGACCTTGAGCGCACCAAAGGTCTTGTTGAGTTTTTTCAGCGAAATGCTTGCCATATCGTCCTCACGCGCTCACCAGTAGGAGGCCCAGTTGCGCGACAGTCGCGTCAGTGCTTCCAGATAATAATAGTCGCCCCAGGACACGCACTCATCGACGCCTTCGCCGCGGCAAGTGTTGTGCGGCGTTTTCTTCGAATAGGTGCCGTGCAGAAGCTGGCCGTTGGAGACGGCAGGGTCCTTGACGGAATAGGAATCGACAAGGCTTTTCACCATGCGCCGCGCGAGGTCGCGATACTGCTCGGCCTTCTCAGGCGCTTCCAGATCTGCCATTTCCAAGAGACCACAGGCAACGATGGCTGCTGCCGAACTGTCACGCGGCTCGCCGTCCTTCTCCGTAAAGACGAGGTCCCAATAGGGCACGAGATCGTACGGCAGGCGCTTGAAATAGAAGGCCAGCAATCGCTCGAAAGCATCGCGATAGGCAGGCAGGCGCTCGTAGCGATAGGAAAACGCCATTCCGGCAATGCCCCAAGCTTGGCCACGCGCCCAATAGCTCTCGTCGCTATAACCCTGCTTCGTCACGCCACGCACCGGTGCGCCCGTTTCCGGGTCCATATAAAACGTGTGGTAGGTGGAATCGTCGGGCCTTACCGAATGCGCCAGCGTGGTGCGGGCATGGGCCAGCGCAACGTCGCGGTAGTCCTCACGGCCCGTCTGTTCGGCTGCCCAATAAAGCAGTGGCAGGTTCAGCAGGCAGTCGATGATATAGCGATATTCATTCGGGTTGCCCTTGCGGCCCCATGCCTGAATGAACTGGCCTATGGGCTGAAACCGCTCCATCAACTGGTCGGCAGCCATGAGCGCCGCGCGTTTGCCGTCTTCATCCCCCACCAGCTTCCAGGCGGCGATACAGGAGGGCGAATAGAGAAAGCCCATATCGTGATGGTCGGTCTCGATGCGGTTTTCGATCCGATGCAGAAAGCTCTGAACCTGTATCTGCGCGGCGTGTTGAAACACCTTATCGCCCGTATGCTCGAAGGCCAGCCAGATCTGCCCGGGCCAGAAACCGGCGGTCCACTGGTCGTTGGCAACGGCCGGATAAAAATTGCCGACGCTGGAATGGTTCTGCGCCTTGTAGGTAAATTCCGGCAGGTTGCGCCGCACCTGCTCAACGGCCGTCATGATGGCCGCATCGACGTCTGCTGTTGTGATCGGGTTCGGTTGGGTGTTGGTAAGATTCAGCATGGTATCAACCCTTGATCCCCGAGGAAGCGACGCCTTCGACGAAGAAGCGTTGCAGCGCCAGGAAAACGATGAGAACCGGAATCAACGCCACCACGGACGCGGCCATAATCAACCCGTACTCCGCCGAATATTGCGAAATAAACATGCGGAGCCCGATCTGGATGGTCTTCAGTTCGGTTTTCGTCAGGTAGATCATAGGTCCGAGGAAATCATTCCAGGTCGTGACGAAGGTGAAGATCGTCAGCGTCGAGAGCGCGGGCTTGGATAGCGGCAGCATGATCTTCGCCCATATCTGGTACTCGTTCATGCCGTCGATGCGCGCGGCCTCGCACAGCTCGTTGGGTATCGACATATAGAACTGCCGCATCAGAAACACGCCAAAGGCGGTAAAGGCTTGCAGCAGGATCAGCGCCAGATGCGTGTTGTTGAGGCCGAATTCGCGCATCAGCAGGAATTGCGGCACCATATAAACCTGCCACGGCATGGCGATGGTGGCGATATAGCCTAAAAACAGCGTGTTCTTGTAGGGAAAGTGCAGCTTGGCAAAGGCATAGGCAGCGAAACTCGATGTCAGCAACTGCATGATCGTGACGATGATCGTCAGCTTGGACGTGTTGTAGATGAACAGCGCCAGCGGAATTTTCGTCCATATCTCGGTGTAATTTTCCCAGCGTGGCTGCGCCGGTATCCACTCGATGGGGAAGGCGAAGACATCGCGGCTGAGCTTCAGCGATGCCGACAGCATCCACGCAAACGGCAGTAGCATGACGATGGTGATTGCGATGACCGTGGCGTAGACGGCAATCGTTCCAACGGTAACTTTTCGGCCCATGATCCGCATCGCCTCAGTCCTCCCGCTGGCGTTTGAACTGGACGACGGTGACGGCCAGCACGAGGAAGAACAGAACCAGCGCAATCATGCTGGAATAGCCGAGATCCCAGGAAATGAAGGCTTCGTTGTAGATATGGTAGACGAGGACGAGCGTGGACGTGCCCGGTCCGCCCTGGGTGATCATGTAGACCTGGTCGAACACCTTGAACGACTGGATGGTCAGCATCACGGTCACGAAAAACGTCGTTGGAGCCAGTTGCGGCAGGGTAACGTGGATAAACTTCTGCCAGGCATTGGCGCCATCCAGACCGGCAGCCTCGTAAAGCTCGGAATTGATGCCCTGAAGCCCGGCCAGATAGATCACCATGTAGTAACCCATGCTCTTCCAGATGCCGAAGAGAATGACGGTGACCATCGCCCAATGCCGGTCCGCTGCCCAGCCGGGCATATCGGCGGGGTCCATGCCCAGCGTATAGAGCAGCATGTTGACCGGCCCCAT
This sequence comes from Hyphomicrobiales bacterium, assembly GCA_900468015.1. Lineage (GTDB taxonomy): Bacteria > Pseudomonadota > Alphaproteobacteria > Rhizobiales > Rhizobiaceae > Agrobacterium. The sequence goes on along the minus strand of UBRU01000004.1, from coordinate 226,401 downwards.
TTCGGGGTTGAAAATCATGTTCCAGACGACGGCCACTGCCACCAGCGACGCGACGTAGGGAAAGAACATCGCCGTGCGGAAGAAGTCGCGCCCGAGAATTTTCTGGTTGAGGAGCACCGCCAGTCCCAGCGCGCACGCCAGCGTCGCAGGCACGGAAACGACGGTATAGACGATCGTATTCCAGAAGGCTGAGATGAACGCCTTGTCTTCGAACAGGCGCCAGAAATTATCCAGCCCCGCAAAGCTCATGGCATTGGAGCCATCCCAATGCATGAACGCGAGCGCAAAGGCGAAGAGAATAGGGCCGAGCGTGAAGATGGCGAAGCCGAGAAAGTTCGGGGCGATGAAGGAATAGGCGATCAGCGCATTTTCGATCCGGCGTCGTCTCTTGGAAACGATCCGCACCTTCTTGTTGCGGTATGGGGCTGCCTGTGTGTCAGTCGCGGTCGCAATGGCCACGGCATTCCTCCCATTGTCGGCCCGCCGTCATCATGACCGGCGCACACTGTTGCACTCTCTCCTGCCATCAGATTTTCACCTGATGCCTCCTGCCGTTTTGATAGCACAAAATCCGCATTGGTCAAACAACTTCACTTAAAGTCAGACAAATTCTCTGGAGATTCAAAAAGACGTATGATAGGAGCCTTGCTATCGAAGATCGAACGCGCGGGAGGTCAGGGCGTGTTTGCAGAGTTGATACCGCTCTTGCCGAATAGGCTGGGTGATTTTGCAGCCGATGTCACGGCTGAACGCATCCGCCGCTCCCCATCGCAGGCCAGCCGCGCAGAGCTGATCGATGCTGCCGTGAAGGCGCTCAATGAGCCGTGGTCCACCATCCTCGCCAGCGACTACATGGAGTACACTCAAAACGGCAACCGCTCGCGCTTCGAAGCGCTCTATTTTGCGCGCCGCCTCAAGCTGAACGCGCTGATTCTGGGAGAATGTATCGAGGGTGATGGACGTTTCCTCGCTGAAATCGTCGACGGCCTGTGGCTCATCTGCGAAGAAAGCGGCTGGCAGTTGCCCGCGCACAATTCTCATGTCCGTGGCGGTCCTCGCACCCCGCTTCCCGACCCGCAGAACCCAGTGATCGATCTCTTCGCGGCGGAAACAGCGGCCAATCTGGCGCTCGTCTCGTTCCTGCTCGCCTCCCAACTGGACGCCACCCTCTTGGCGCGAATATCGAGCGAAATCGACCAGCGCATCACCCGGCCCTACCTCTCGCGCCATTTCTGGTGGATGGGCAGTGGCGATGAGCGGATGAACAACTGGACGGCGTGGATCACGCAGAACGTCCTCCTATCCACATTTTTGCAGCCCACCGATCAGCCCACCCGCCGCGCCGTTGCGGAACAGGCCCTGAAAAGCCTCGATGCCTTCCAAAAAGACTACGCGGAGGACGGGGCCTGTGAAGAGGGCGCACTCTATTACGGGCATGCGACACTGTGCCTGTTCACAGGACTAGCGGTTCTAGAAGAAGCGGCCCCCGGCGTGACAGCCGCGCTTTTGAGCGAAGACAAGCTCCGCAACATGGCCGAATTCATTCGGCATATGCATGTCGCCGATGACCAGTTCTTCAACTTCGCAGACGCCCCTGCGCGGTTCGAGACCAGCGGCCTGCGTGAATATCTCGTCGGCAAAACCATCGCATCGCCAGCGCTTCAGGCCTTCGCCGTAGATCGCTGGCAGCGTTCGCCCAGGCGCTTGAGGCAGGACGAATGGAACCTCTGGTATCGTGTGCAAGCGGTTCTGGCAGAGCAGGAACTGGCCGAGGCTAGTGTCACGCCGCCCGCCAAAGTCGATATGTTCTACTCCGGCATAGAACTCGCCATCGCCCGCGATGATATCTTCGATCTTGCGGTCAAGGGCGGCAACAATGGCGAAAGCCATAACCACAATGATGTCGGCAGCGTCACGCTCTACAAGCATGGCCGTCCCTTCCTCATCGATGTCGGCGTCGAGACCTACACGGCCAAAACCTTCTCGCCGCAGCGTTACGACATCTGGACCATGCAATCGGCCTTCCACAATCTGCCCAGCTTCGGCGCCGTTATGCAGAAGGATGGCGATGCCTTCGCCGCCCTCAATTTCCGTGTCGATTTCACTGAACAGCATGCTGAAATCTCTCTTGATCTCGCCGATGCCTATCCGCCGGAGGCCGGTGTCCAAAGCTACACCAGAACCATCAGGCTTGTCCGTGGTCAGTATGTCGAAATCGTCGATGACCACCAGGGCGAGCGAGATGCCGTTCTGTCGCTCATGACGGTCGAAAAGCCCCGTATCGCTGGCAACATGCTGGTTCTGGGTGACCTGGGTTCCATCGATATCGAGGGTGCGGCGGTGCCCACCGTCGAAACGATCGAGATCGCTGATCCGCGCTTGCGCCAGTCATGGCCAGACGCGATTCACCGCACCCTCATTCCGCTCAAAGGCAAACGCCTTCGCCTCGTCATCCGCTAAGGGAGAATGCCGATGAAGCTCACACTCAAGGTCGTCAACGCAGCAGGCGCGGTCCTGTCGCAATCCAGCCATGACGACGAGGTCTTTCTGGTCTATCGCAGTGAGTATGCGCAAGGTGACAGGGTCGTCATCGAAGCGGCAGAGCCTAGCCATATCGACCTCAGCCTCGATGCCGGCATGCCGCCCGCGCGTGTCTTCCTGGCGGGCACGGAGTTCTCTCTTCCTGTTCCCTTCGGCCTGACGCGCAAGACCTATCCGCCGCAGGCCTTCCTGGGAAATATGCATCGCATATCCGTCTGTCGCGTTCACCCAAATGAGGCTTCGATACGCCGAAACCTGGCCTTCAACCCCTTCGATCACCACGACAACACGACGCTCTTTCCCCATGCGAAAGCCAATGTGGAAACGCGCGGCGAGGCGGTCTTTGCCGCCCGCAATGCCATCGATGGCGAAAAGGCCAACACGGATCACGGCTTCTGGCCCTATACCAGCTGGGGCATCAATCAGGACCCGGCGGCAACGCTCACTTTGGCGTTCGGGCGACCCGTGCTAGTTGATCAGGTCACGCTGTATCTCAGGGCAGATTTCCCCCATGATGCCTGGTGGAACGAGGCCAGCATGACCTTTTCAGATGGCCACGTGCTGACGGTCCCCTTGGTCAAATCCGGTGCCGCTCAAGCCTTCGCCATGCCGCCGCGCACGGTCGAATGGGTGCGCTTGCATGACCTGAAAAAGGCAGATGATCCATCGCCGTTTCCAGCGCTCACCCAATTCGAGGTGTGGGGCGCAGACGTCGCCTAGTTAGCAGCGATCCCGCGCAGATCGCGCATCATCTCGCGGTAGCGAAGCTGGCTGCCGCGCAGATGCTCCTGCATGGCCAGCTTTGCCGCCTGCTCGTCCCGGTCTGAAATCGCAACGATGATGGCCTCATGCTCCCTGTGGATCAGGCGTCGATAGGCGGTCTGGTCAACCTCCTGCTGCTTGGGAACGAAGCGGGATTGCGGAATGGCCGCGGGTCCGTGCAGTTCCAGAAATTGCGTGAACAGCGGATTGTTGGTCGCCGCCGCAATCGCAAAATGCAGCGCCAGATCCGCCTCGCGGATGGACTGGTTGTTCTCGAGACAGTCCAGCACTTTGGCGTGGCACTCGAAAATCGCCTCTTCCTGAGACGGCGACCTGCGAAGTGCCGCAAGCCCCGCTGCCTCGATTTCCAGCGGGGTGCGAATTTCCAACACTTCGAGATCCGAAGACAGTCTCGCTTTGTCTATCTTTACCGGAGCGCCGTCTCTTTCCTTCTTGAGAACAAAAATTCCGGCCCCCTGACGGACCTCCACCAACCCGTCGCAACGCAACGCCGTGACCGCTTCTCTAACAACGGTACGGCTGACGCCATGCGTTTCCGTCATTTGAATCTCGCTGGGCAAGCGGTCTCCAGGGCCGTATTGACCGGATGCAATGGCGTCTCTGAGACTCACGCTGACTTTGGTGACAAGAGACCCGGAGGATTTGCTACGTTTCTGCTTTTGGGGCACGCGGTCACCATCATTGAAAATCGAGCGAAGAGTAAGCTCCTGCAAATATGTATGATGAATTTCAGGAAAGTTCAATGATCATACCAATTTACTGGATGTTTGTGGAAACGAACTTAATATGATCTCAAAAACTGTGTTGGCTATCCCTAGGAAGCGGAGAGTGGTGCCGTTACAGTTGGCAAGTTCGACGTCATTAATAGACGCTACGTGTCGTCCCAGCCCCAACCTATAGATGCCGCGCTCAGCCGGCTAAGCCGCCCCGGCAGCGTTTCTATCGTTTCGGATACCGGTAGCTCAGCTGATTATCCAGCTTCGTGCGCTGAGGATAAGACGTACCAGTCCACCAAGCCCGATGCCACTTCGGTGGCTCTATCATTCGTTTTGCTGAGGTTATTTTCTTCGCACCAAGCGTTAAGAAAACGATCTATTTTTTTAGGTCGCTTGATGAACACGGGCAAAGCGGCATTCGGAGTGTATGGGTCCTTTTTATACCGGAAATCATGTTGTGTCGGGTCGTTGGATAACAACAGCCGCTGAACCGGTTTGTTCAGTTGGTCGTATAATGTGCCCCCGTGGCCCATAGAAAACGGTTTTCCTGGTATTTGCCAGCACGTGGTTTCGCGTTGAGTCTTCGCCCTCCAGCGCTTACCGATCCGCCTTCGCGTGCTAGTCAGCATTCTGACGCGTTACCAGTCCTTTGTTCTTTCTTACCAGATCGGTCCGGCGAGATAGTGGAGTGATCGAGTAACACGCGTAGTCTCGCGTCAATAACAGGTTTCTCCAAAGAGGTTCAGACATGTTACCTTAGGCATTCATCAACCGCCTTGAGGCCATTATGATTCTTTCCCTTTCCGGCGTTCGCAAATCCTATACGACCACTGAAGGGACAATCGAGATATTGAAAGGTATCGATCTTGATGTGTTGGCAGGCGAAAGCGTGGCGCTGACGGGTGAGTCTGGCAGCGGCAAGAGCACGCTCCTTCACCTAGTGGGAGGGCTCGATCATCCAGACGGTGGCTCGGTGGTCGTAGGCGGGCAGGATATTTCGTCTTTTGACGATGGAGGGCGTGCAAGATATCGCAGAACGCAAGTCGGCCTCGTGTTTCAGCAATTCAACCTGATCCCGTCGTTGAATGTCGCGGCGAATATTTCCTTTCACGCGAGACTTGCGGGTCGACACGACCCGGCATGGGAAGCCGGACTCACGGAAGAATTGGGCTTGAGTGCTTACCTTGCCCGGTATCCAGAGCAACTGTCTGGTGGGCAGCAGCAGCGTGTGGCGATTGGGCGGACGCTTGCGGTCAGGCCTCCTCTTATTCTAGCAGACGAACCCACCGGCAATCTCGACGAGGCCACCGGCGATACCGTGCTGGATTTGATGCTTACGCTTGCACGCAACGCAGGCTCTGCGCTTCTCCTCGTCACCCATTCATCCAGATTGGCGGATCGGCTGGATCGGAAAGTCGTCCTGTGTAGCGGGCGGATTGCCGGATGAGGTTTGTTGCATTCATGGCCCTGCTGTCCCACTGGCGGCGTAAGCCACTGCAATTGCTGACACTGGTGATGGGTATAGCGCTGGCAACAGCGCTTTGGTCGGGGGTGCAGGCCATCAATGCTGAGGCAAGCGCCAGCTATGCCCGAGCCGCATCCGTTCTTGAACAAGGCGCTTTGGACCAAGTCGTATCCAAGGATGGCACCGGCATTTCGATCCGGTCCTACGGCAATCTGCGCCGTACAGGTTGGAACGTTTCTCCCGTCATCGAAGGTATTCACCGGTTCGGCCAAGCACGCATCAGGTTGATTGGCATCGATCCGCTCAGCATGCCGAAGGAAGGGCAGGTGGCGCCGGTTTCTGATGGGTCCGATCTTCTGACGTTCCTCTCGCCCCCTGGCCAACTTGTCGTCTCAGCTGCAACGGCAGAAAAGCTGCGCGGCAAAACGGATATGGATATCAATATCTCCGATAGCGTGCCGGATGAAGCGGCCTTCGTAGATATCTCGGTCGCCGACCGTCTGCTGGAGACTCATGGCAAGATCACCCGGCTCGTCGTCGCTGGCGCGCAAAAGCACGGATTGGCACCCATTGAAAACATCGCGCCGGAACTGACGCTGCGGGAAAACAACGATCAACCGGACGTTGCTCGCCTCACGGACAGTTTCCATCTCAACCTCACCGCGTTCGGTTTCCTATCTTTCGTAGTCGGCCTTTTCATAGTCTATTCGGCAACCGGATTGACGTTTGAACAGCGGCGTGGAACGTTTCGGACATTACGGTCCCTCGGTGTCTCGCTGCCAGCGCTCACAATCATGCTGGTCATCGAACTGGCCGGGTTGGCGCTCATCTCCGGCCTGATCGGCGTCATCATGGGCTATTTCATCGCCTCCGCTCTGATGCCGGGCGTGGCGGCAACCCTGCGCGGTCTCTACGGCGCAAGCGTGTCAGGCTCCTTGACGATACGACCAGAGTGGTGGGCGACAGGGCTGGCGATAGCGTTTGGCGGGACGACGATCTCCTCAGCGCAGAGCCTGTGGCGGGTCTGGACATTGCCCATTCCGATGTCCGCTCAGCCCAGAGCCTGGGCAAGAGCTTCGGCAAGAACACTCACCTATCAGGTCACAGCGGCGGCAGCGTTGCTGGCTCTCGGGGTCATCTTGGCAGCTGGCGGGTCCGGGCTTGTCGTGGGGTTTACAGTGCTGGGCTGCTTGTTGTTAGGGACCGCGTTTCTGCTCCCCGGTATGCTCGCCATCGGCCTTTCTCTGGCAGAACGCTTTTCCCGCGGGGCTTTGACGCAATGGTTCTGGGCGGACACAAGACTGCAACTACCGGGCCTGTCGCTCGCGCTGATGGCACTTCTGCTCGCACTATCAGCAAATATCGGCGTCGGAACAATGGTCTCAAGCTTCCGGCTAACATTCCTTGGTTGGCTGGATCAGCGCCTGGCAGCGGAACTCTACGTGACCGCACAGGACGTGGAGCAAGCCAGACGCCTCCGCGAATGGCTCTCACAGCACGCCACAGCGGTGCTCCCGATCTGGAGCGTGGAGCGCGATGTGCTGGGAGAGCAAATGCAAATCTTCGGTGTGGCTGACGACCCAACCTACCGTGCCCACTGGCCCTTGATCGTGGCGGATGCAGATGCCTGGGACAAGATTGCTGCGGGCACTGGTGCTCTCATCAATGAGCAAATGTGGCGCCGAGGCGATGTAAAGCTTGGGCAAATCCTTCCCATGCCAGGCGAATGGAGCGTTACTGTAGTGGGGACCTATTCGGACTACGGCAATACCAAGGGGCAGGTCATGGTCGGAATAGACAGCCTCGTCGCCTATTATCCCGATGTGGCCAAACTCCGCTACGGCGTCCGTGTGCCGCCCGAACGCGCACAAGATCTCAAGCGGCAGATCGTCAGCGAGTTCGGCCTTCCCGAAACCGCCGTTATCGATCAGGCATCTCTCAAGCAGCAATCAAGAGCCATCTTCGAACAGACATTCACAGTCACTGGCGCCTTGAACGTGCTGACGCTCGGAGTTGCCGGGTTCGCGATGTTCGCCAGCTTGCTCACACTCTCCGGCATTCGCCTTCCGCAATTGGCGCCGGTCTGGGCAATGGGCATCCGGCGGCGAGATCTGGCACTGTACGAAATCGCCCGCACTCTGGCGCTCTGGCTCGCCACCTTCATCGCCGCCATTCCTGTCGGCCTCGGATTGGCGTGGGTGCTCTTGGCAATCGTCAACGTTCAGGCATTCGGCTGGCGTCTACCGATGATGGTGTTCCCGCTGGACTGGGTATGGCTGGGCGCAATTGCGTTGATTGCCGCTCTGCTATCGGTCGCTGTGCCTGTCCGCCGCTTGGCGACGATCAACCCCGCCGATCTGCTCAGGATATTCGCCAATGAACGCTAGAAAGTCGGTCGCGATCCTGTCCGCCATATTCATGGCCGTCTCCGCTGGCAGCAGCCAGTCGCAAGGCTTCGCCGGGCTGGGTTCAGATGCATACGGTTTTGCAGTGCCCCAGCCAGGGCACGCATTATCCTTCCCGGCAGACCACGGCGCTCACCCCGATTATCGGATCGAATGGTGGTACGTAACAGCCAATCTTCAAGGTGAGGATGGCAAAACATATGGCGCGCAGTGGACACTGTTCCGGTCAGCCTTGGTGCCGGGAAACAGCGAGGGATTTTCAGACCCACAGGTCTGGATCGGCCATGCCGCCCTCACAACGGAAGACCAGCACTACTTCGCTGAGCGCCTCGGTCGGGGAGGCGTCGGGCAGGCAGGGGTCAGTACCGCACCTTTTGAAGCTTGGATCGATGACTGGAAAATGAAGGGCGCAACATCGTCGCGTGGGGATCAACTGGCGGATCTCACCCTGGTAGCCAATGGAAGCGACTTCAGCTACGACCTGAACCTAAAAGCAAATGGACCTCTCGTCCTGCAAGGAGATCGCGGTTTTTCCGTAAAATCGGCGGCGGGCCAAGCTAGCTACTATTACTCGCAGCCGTTCTATCGGGTAACAGGGGCGATCAAGCTTGCCGGCTCCGACGTAAAGGTCACCGGCAAGGCATGGCTGGATAGGGAATGGTCATCTCAGCCGCTCGCCAGCAATCAGACTGGGTGGGATTGGTTCTCAATTCATTTGGAAGCGGGTGAGAAGCTGATGGCGTTCAGGCTGCGCGATGACAAGGATGGGTTCATTTCGGCAAACTGGATTGCCGCTGATGGGGAGACGACACCGCTGTCGAAGGACGACGTTCGTCTGGAACTCATCCGGCGGGCTGAGGCAGGCGGGCGCAGTATACCGGTTGGATGGCGTATACAAATCCCTAAGAAATCGCTCGACATCACAACCCAGCCATTAAACGACGGGTCTTGGATGGCGACGTCGCCACCATATTGGGAGGGTCCGATCAGCGTCAGCGGCAGCACGAAGGGAGCGGGGTACCTCGAGATGACCGGCTATTAGAGAAACCAGTCGGTATGTGGACAGAACGCTGGGCGGCTCGCTTGCGGTTCACTGTCTCATTTTCCTTCTTTGCCTGGTCGTGATGCCACTTTATGGCGAAGTACATACCTGTTCCCAAAACTAGAGGCTTGAGCGGTAAGAAGACTATTGGGAACCAGTCAGCAGAGGTTTAGCGAACTTTGCTCACATCTCTGTCAAACGTGCCGGTTGGAAAGCACGACCGATCTCAACGCCTTTTCCAACGGCAAAAAATGAAATTAGCTTTGGACGGAAGGGTTGCTCGAATGTTGAAATTAGAGATCGCACATCAGCACAATCTTAACGCCTTATAATTTAGTATTTCGAAAATAGCGGACATGGGATGATGACGGATGCCGACACAGTGCAGTGGTTGCCACGATGGTGCAGCCTTCGACGTGCCATTTTCAATGGCGTTTCAGCCCATCGTAGATATCACCACGGGTAAAGTCTTTGCTCATGAAGCATTGGTGCGCGGGCCGAATGGCGAAGGCGCTGGTTCCGTTCTTGGGCAGGTCAGGACTGATAATCGTTATGCATTCGATCAGCAATGTCGTGTCAAGGCGATTGAACTGGCGTCAAGCCTTTACAGCCCGGCTGACGATGTGAAGCTCTCGATCAATTTCATGCCAAACGCCGTATACGAGCCTCGTGCCTGCATTCGCCTTACACTGGCCACCGCCATGAAAACCGGGTTTCCACTGGATCGTATCATTTTCGAGTTTACCGAAAACGAAGTCCTCGACACCAAACACGTGCTCCATATTTTGAGAACATACAGGGACATGGGATTCAAGACGGCAATAGACGACTTCGGTGCAGGTCACTCAGGATTGGGTCTTCTGACCCATTTTCAGCCTGATATCGTCAAGCTCGACATGGACATAATCCGCGGCATTGATGTCGATCCGGTAAGACGCGCGATAGTCAAGCACACGTTGAATATGCTCGAAGACTTGGCCATTGTCCCACTGTGCGAAGGTGTCGAGACAGTGGATGAGTTGGCCGTGCTGAAGGACCTTGGTGTGCACCTTATTCAGGGCTATGTGCTGGCAAAGCCAAGCTTTGAGGCCCTGCCAATTCCCACGGCGCCAGCAGCACTTTTTCCTAAGGTTGCCTGATCGCAATTAGCAACTAACAAATAAAGTCGCTCACGGATCTTGCGTGCCAGTCGCTGGAACAGAAATCTCTTAGAGAGATTGGCTCGCCGTGGTCGCAGCCTGCTTCGACGACAGAACTGCCTGAAAAAAGGCGGATACTCGCGTCGCCTTTGGCTGATGGCCAATAATAGTCCGGCACACAAGCGGTAAGGGCAACATCCTTCGAATAATCATCAATAACAGCGCGTTAGAGCGTGCAGCGGCTCAGCCTGACCGATGTGGTCGAAAAGTAGGTATTTCGGGGCCGGGATTTAGTCCGGCGCTCAATAACCACTGTTTCACCCAGTCCATGCTTTTCAAGTGGTCAAATGCACGATTGTTAGGCAATGATAGAATATTGTTCAACAGTATAGACATGATTGTTCCGCTTTGGTAGCGTCTTAATTAGCAATTCATTTCCTGTTTTTGGTGGGTCGGGACCTTAAGGGCGCGTTTGATTGTAGCCCAGTGTCTTCGTCCTCACGACGGATTTGAGATTGAATAATATGGTGCAAGCGCCGCTGGAGACGCAGACATGACGAATGCAATGGACAAACTCGCGCCGCTCCTTTCTGTTGAGGGGTTGAGTGTCGAGTTTGGCGCCAGTCGCGTTGTCGATGATCTTTCCTTCTCCGTTGCAGCTGGGAAGACAGTTGCTATCGTAGGAGAGTCGGGTTCAGGAAAGTCGATAACGTCACTTTCGACCATGCGTCTGGCAGATATGATGGGTGCGAAGTTTCCGACCGGCCGGATCATGTTCGGTGACAAGAACCTGCTTCAGGTCTCGCAAAAGGACATGCGCTCCATCCGTGGCAAAGACATCGCCATGATCTTTCAGGAGCCGATGACTTCGCTCAATCCTGTTTTCACCATCGGCGATCAGATTTGCGAGGTGCTTATCCTCCACGAAAAGATGGGCAAGACGGCCGCTTCCGCAGAGGCGCGCAGGCTTCTTGATATGGTGCGCTTACCAGATTCTGCCGCACTTCTGGATCGCTATCCACACCAATTGTCGGGCGGAATGCGACAGCGCGTGATGATCGCCATGGCGCTGGCCTGCCGCCCAAAGCTCCTGATCGCAGATGAGCCAACCACGGCTCTCGACGTCACCATTCAGGCGCAAATCCTCAACATTATGCGTGACCTGCAAAAAGAACTTGGCATGGCCATGGTCTTCATCACGCATGACATGGGTGTCGTTGCCGAAATGGCCGACGGCGTCGTCGTCATGTGGAAAGGCAAGAAGGTCGAGGAAGGCCCCGTCGGGCAGATATTCGCCAACCCGCAACATCCCTACACGCGCATGCTTCTATCAGCCGTGCCGCGTCTCGGCAGCATGGCCGGGGAGGAATTTCCCAAGCGCACGCCGCTGACGGTCCTCGAAGATGGTAAGCCCAAAATCATCGGTGAAGAGCGCGTGCAGGACACCGCGAAATACGATGAAAAGCCGCTTTTGTCGGTCAAGGATTTGCTGGTTCGGTTTGATGTGAAGAAGAACCTTTTCGGCAAGGCGACCCATCGCCTCAGCGCCGTCCAGAACGTCAGTTTTGACATCCATCCGGGTGAAACACTGGCGCTGGTCGGTGAATCTGGTTCCGGCAAATCGACCATTGGCCGCACGATCCAGCAGCTTCAGGTGTCAATGGGTGGCGAGATCGCCTTTGCCGGGCGAACCTACTCATCCATGTCGGCAGCGGAACGTTTTCGCATGCGACAGGAGGTCCAATACATTTTCCAGGACCCATTTGCCTCGCTCGATCCGCGCAAGACGGTTGGTTTTTCGATTGCCGAGCCGATCAATACGCATGGCTTGATCTCCGGCAGTAAGGCGGTTCGCCGTCGGGTCGACGAACTTCTCGAACGTGTTGGCCTGAGCTCCGCCGTGGCCGAGCGTTATCCTCACGAGTTCTCGGGTGGCCAGCGCCAGCGCGTCTGCATCGCGCGCGCACTGGCATCCGATCCAAAGCTGATCATCGCCGACGAAGCGCTGTCGGCGCTCGACGTATCTATTCAAGCGCAGATTATCAACCTGTTCATGGATTTGCAGGCCGAGCGCGGTCTCGCCTACCTGTTCATCAGCCATGACATGGCTGTGGTTGAGAAGATCAGCCACCGCGTTGCCGTTCTTTATCTCGGCCAAATCATGGAACTGGGCAGCCGCCGACAGGTCTTTGAGACACCGACGCATGATTACACACGCCGGTTGCTGTCGGCAGTGCCGGTCGCAGATCCTGCTGCCGTCAGGCACACGGCAATGATCGAGGGCGAGATTCCCAATCCAGTCCGTCGCGTCGGAGATGAGACCGCAATTCTCGTTCACGAGGAAATCAATCCAGGCCATTTCGTCGCAAGAAGCGCCTGAAAAACCGCGAAAAATCGCATCTATCTGAGAGGAACAGATCAATGACCAGAATAAACAGGGGGCTGACGTCCTTCGTGGCGCTTGCCCTGTCAAGCGTGGCTTTTGCTGCCACACCGGCATTCGCAGCCGGAAAAATGACGATTTCCACGCCGCAGGACCCGGGCAGCTGGGACCCCATCGATACATTTCTGGTCCAGTGGGCTGCCGTTGCCACCAACATCTTCGATGGCCTGACCTATCGCGGCCCTGATCTGAAGCTCGTGGCGGGTCTTGCCGAATCCTGGGAAGAGCTGGACGAAGGCAAGCGCATTCGTTTCAAGCTTCGCCAGAACGTCAAGTTCCACAATGGCGAGCCATTCAACGCCGAAGCCGTCAAGTTCACCTTTGATCGCCTGCTGGGAGAACAGGGTGCGAAGGGTCCACAGCGTTCCAACTACACCGCCATCGACAGCGTCGAGATTATCGATGAAAACACCGTGGACATGAAGCTAAAGGCTCCTGATCCCGTTCTTTTGACCAAGCTCGCTGGCTACGGTGCCATGATCGTGCCGCCGAAGTACATTCAGGAAAAGGGCGAAGACAACTTCAACGTCAATCCTGTCGGCACGGGTGCATTCAAATTCGTGTCCTATGCGCCAAAGGTGAACATCAAGCTCGAAGCCAACCCGGATTACTGGGGCGGCGCGCCGAAGCTGTCTGAGCTCGATTACCGCTTCATCTCCGAACCGGCGACAGCCGTTGCCGAGCTCCAGGCTGGCCGTGTCGATCTCGTCATTCCGCCAACGATCCCAATCGGCATGCTGCCGGTCATTCAGGGCGATTCCAAGCTGGAAATCGTGAGCGTTCCCGGCCCAACCGTCGATGCTCTGCGCTTCAATACGCGTGATGGCATCACCGCTGATCCGAAGGTTCGCAAGGCGATCATCATGGCAGTGGACCGTGCGACCATCGTCAAGTCGATCCTTGCAGGGCAGGGCTCGGAGATCGCAAGCTTCCAGGGCGCGTTGTCATTTGGTTACGATCCCGAATTGAAGCCGCTGCCTTACGATCCTGAAGGTGCGAAGAAACTTCTGGCAGAGGCTGGCGTCAAGCCGGGTGCAACTGTTCAGATCGATATTCGTGGTAACGACGCGACGATGAACGAGGTCACGCAGGTTATTGCCAGCTACCTCCAGATGGTCGGCATCACCGCCACCATCAAGCCTTATGAAACCAACGTGCTGCTGAACGACATCATTCCGCAGGGCAAGACCGGTGCCATGTTCCAGCAAAAGTGGGGCGGCTGGACCTTCGATTACGACAACACCGCCTATTCCATGTATCACTCCGGTGAAAAGTGGAACCCTTACGAAAAGGACGCAGCGCTAGACAAGCTGCTGGAATCCCAGCGTCCGCTGACGGACCGTGCGGAACGTGAGCGGATTCTGAAGGAAATCGGCAAAGCGACGGCCGAGAAGGCTCTTGAGCTGCCGCTCTACAACAGCAACGCGATCTATGGCGTCAGCAAGAAGGTCAAGGGGTTCGTCGCCCCACCGGACAACCGCCTGAAACTGACCGACGTCACCGTCGAGTAATAATGAATGTTTGACGCCGCTCTCACTGGGCGGCGTCACCATCCCCATTGCAAGGAAAAGAACGTGGCCGGTTTCCTCATCAAGCGATTGTTGCAGGCGTTATTCGTCGTCATCGCCATCACGCTGCTCGTCTCATTCGCCATTCGCCTGACCGGCGACCCTGCCGTGACCATGTTTCAGGGTGGCGGCAGCATGACGGAAGAAGATTTGATGCGCATTCGTGTCGCGCTTGGCACGGATCAACCGTTCTTCGTGCAATACATGAACTTCTTAAAGGGTCTTGTCACGTTGGACCTTGGCAAGAGCTTCATCGGTGGCACGCCAGTCTCGCGCCTGATCGGTGATGCGCTGCCGGCAACGCTGATGCTGGCCTTCATCTCCATGATCGTCTCGATCGCGCTGTCGATCCCACTGGGCATCAAGGCGGCGACGTCGAAAGGGAAGGGTATCGATCAGGCCATCAGGATATTCTCGCTTCTCGGCCTGTCCTTTCCGAATTTCTGGCTTGCGCTCATGCTCGTGCTGCTGTTTTCGATCACACTCGGCTGGCTTCCGCCAAGTGGTATGGGTGGCGCGGTCAGCTACATCATGCCTGCCGTAACGATGGGGGTCATTCTCACCGCCACGAATGTTCGACTCGTTCGCACAGCCATGCTTGATACGCTGCAATCTCAATACATCATGGTTGCGCGTGCCAAGGGCTTGAGCGAAAGCAAGGTTCTCTACAAGCACGCGCTGCGCAACTGCGCTATTCCGCTCATCACCTATTTTGGTTTGCAGTTCGGCGGGTTGCTGGGCGGTATCGTCGTCATTGAGCGGGTGTTCAACTGGCCGGGAATGGGCTCGCTGGCATTCGATGCTGTTGGCGCGCGCGATTATCCCGTGTTGCAGGCCGTCATTACCGTGCTGTCGCTGATGATCGTCGGCATCAATCTTCTGGTCGATATTGCCTACGGGCTGGTCGATCCCCGTATCCGCACGGAGTAACCGACATGGCAACCAAAACCTCCCGCCTTTCGCGGTTCTACAGCCTTGAATTCGTGCTCGGTGCAACCTTGACCGTCGTCGTCTGCGCGGCCGTGCTTCTATCCGACGTGCTTTTCCCCGGCGGTGCGGAAAAGATCGATCTGATGGCAAGGCTTGCAAAACCGTTTGCTAGCGCGGCACACCCTTTCGGCACCGACCCGTTGGGCCGTGATGTTCTGGCGCGTGTCGTGGCAGGTGGCAAGATTTCGCTTCTGGTGGGCTTTACGTCTGTCATCGGTGCCGTGGTTTTCGGTGTGCTGATGGGCCTGATTGCAGGCTACTACCGCGGCTTCTGGGATATGGTCGTGATGCGCTTTGCCGATATCCAGCTTGCCATGCCCTTCATTCTGCTGGCCATTACCTTCATTGCCATCGTCGGTGGTAGCCTGACCAACACCATCATTTTGCTGATCGTGTCGCAGTGGGTGCAATATGCGCGCCTCGTTCGCGGCTCGGTGCTCACGCTGCGTGAGCGGGAATTCATCCTGTCGGCGCGCGCCATTGGCGTCAAAGACTGGCGCATCATCTTCCAGCATCTGCTGCCGAACCTCATCGGCCCGGTCATTGTGTTGATGACGCTGAATGTGGCCAACAACATCCTTCTGGAAAGCAGCCTGACATTTCTTGGCATGGGCGTTGATCCGACCATTCCAAGCTGGGGCGGCATGCTGGCTGATGGCCGTACCTATTTGCAGATCGCCTGGTGGGTCAGTGTCTTCCCTGGTCTGGCAATCCTTCTCACTGTGCTTGGCCTCAATCTTCTGGGTGACTGGCTGCGCGATAGCCTCGATCCGACCGGCAGAACTTCAAGGTAAATGCGATGACAGAGATTTTTAGCCAGACATTCGAGCGCACTCTTGATGATTTGGTCGAGCAGGCGGTTCCCGGGCAGTCCTTGGAAGCATGGACATTCGATGACGTGAAAAACAGGCGTAATGCCGAGCGTCGCCTTGCAGAAAAAGGTGTGACGGCACGTATCCGCAGCGCCTACAAGCCGTTGCTCCATAGCTTTCTGGAAGAGATTGACCTGGAAGGCGTCGATAGCATTCAGATCGCATATCCCGTTCACCCCGACGCACCCGGAAATCGATTCCGGCTCGAGGCCTATCCGTTGGCCGCTTTGGTCGGAGAGATCAAAATTGACTTCGTGCCGCGTGCAGATGATGCGTTTTTCTATGACGTTGTTCTGAAACGCGCAGCTGTTGCCAAGACACTGAAGGTCTTCGCGCCAAACCGCGTCCATGTCGATATCGTTGGAGAAACCAATGTCTCGCCAACCGGCTGGCTGCGCCACGGGGAGCATGATGAGCGGCTGGAAACGGACTACGAGCGTTTGTTCGAAAGCGCGATTAACGCAGTCGCAACACACGATTGGGGAAATGAAGAGCCCTATTTCGACGAGCTCAACATTCGCGTCCTTTATCCTTCCGAGGATCTGCCGCTTGCCATCGGCGATGAGATCGTCAGCCTGCGGGAAGCCCTACATGAGGATTTCTACTTCTCGCTTCTCGAATTCTTCCAGAAAAAATCCGGTCGTCCACTCGGTGATCGTGGCTTGAAACCCGGCCAGATCGTCCCGGAAGTCATCAAAAGTGATGCGGGAACGTCGGTGCGGATCGAAACCCGGCCATTGGGCACTGCATTTCTGGATAGCGCGGACCAAGCAGTCGAAACAGCCGCTGCCCCGTTATCGACAGATCAGATATCAAATCTGCTGACCGAGATAGGTGGCGACGAGTTCACTGCCCGCGCCAGATCAGGCAGGCAAGTGACGGCACGCTATGTGAGCGGAAGCGATGCTGCGGTCATGATCAGCGGCGGGCAACACCCGAACGAAACGACAGGCATCGTCGGGGCTCTCCGCGCGGCCAGTGAATTGCAGACGAAGACGGGTGCCCATTTCACCATTTCGCCGCTGGAAAACCCTGATGGTTACGCCATCCATCAACGGCTTCGCGTCGATAATCCAAGACATATGCATCACGCCGCGCGCTATACCGCGTTGGGAGATGATCTCGAGTATCGGACGCCCGAGAAATCGGGAGCGTATCTCAACGAAAAGGAAATCCGTTTCAAAGCTCAGGAACTCAGCGGGGCCACCCTTCACGTCAATCTGCACGGTTATCCCTCGCACGAATGGACCCGTCCGCTCTCAGGATATGTGCCGCGCAATTTCGTGATGTGGACTTTGCCAAAAGGCTTCTTTCTTGTCGTGCGCCATCACGCCGGTTGGACCGAACAGGCCGAGGCGTTGCTCGATAAGGTCACCCGCCATCTTGGCACGATCCCCGGTCTGCTGGACTATAATGATCGCCAGATCGCGCTCTACGAAATCCACGCCGGCGAGACCGGCTTTCGTATCATCAATGGGTTTCCGTGCCTTTCATCGGTTGATGATCGGCACACGGTACCGATGACTCTGATAACCGAGTATCCAGACGAAACGATCTACGGCGACGATTTCATAGCTGGTCACACCGCGCAGATGCAGACGGTGCTGTCCGCGTATGAGGCCTGGCAGGAGATTATGAGATGTTCTTCTAATCGATCAGGCGTATAGATTTGGCTGAACCCGCATGAAATAGCGTTCGATCATATTGGAGATTTATTCCTATGGATCGGATGGGTTCAGATATGTTTCGCTTATACGGCTTGAAATGCCTGCCCGGTTATCGGGAAACTCGTCCTCGCGGTAGCTTACGAGTAGGCTGAAGAGGTCTGCCCGCAGACATCTACGCGGTGTAAGTAATGCTTCTATGCGTTGCGTGATGATTGTTTGATTGCGTGAGAGTGCCTCTACTGATTCACCCTCGATCAGGACCAAGACATTCACAGTGTCCAGATCAGTCGTTTCTTCCTGCGTGAAAACTTCATAATGCTGGTTAGGTTCTGCTATTGCCGCTCGGAAGCACACAATTTGCGCTTCAATGAGCAATTGCCTCAACAGAGTTTCGAGCTCTGACATTGATGCCTTGCCCTTGATACGCTCTACAGAATATGCTTGGACGATTGCCGCTCCACCGATGCCTTTTCCGCCGATTGTCGCGATTTCGCCTGGAATTCTCAGAACGCTTGAAAAATGCTGACGCATTTTAAGTGACCAAGATGTCGGGTTGCGGACAAGATCGAAGTAAGCGTCTTGCTCAATGACTTTGATGTCTTCAAGCTCGTAAAGCGTGAAATATCTTTCGCTGTGGACCGAAGAAACGTAGCGGCGCGCAGCTCGCATTCCGGGTACTGTCAAGCGCTCTGGTACGTGCTCGAACGTGTGCCAGGCTGCGTACTCTTCGGCGAGGTTTGACGGATAATCGTTCCAGAGTGCTAAAATGGCAGCGGCCATCAAACGTCTCCCATGCGTAAAATGACTTTAGATGCTTCGCGGCTGCGCGCAGCCTCAAAGCCCACGAGCCCGTCAGTCAAAGGTAGATTGTGTGAAATGAGCTGCCGCATCAAATCCTGATGACCATCGAGGAAGGAGATGACGTCATCCCAGCTATTGGCAGGCGCTCTGTAGGATCCGCGTATTTGCTGATGCATCCGCACGAGCGAGGTAAGATCGATCTCGGCAGGACTGGCGTGGATGCCGACAACAGTGAAAATACCGCGCTTCTTCAGGAATGGCAGCGTAGCAGCAACAAGTGCCGGCACGCCTGCCGCTTCGATAATCGCGTCGAAGGGCCCAAACTCAGCAAGCGCCGGTCCCATCTCGGCATCACTTGTATCGAACAGATGTTCAAAACCTGCAGCTCGGAGGCGGTCGAGGCGCGGACTGTCGTCGCGTCCCATAATCACCACTTTCGCTCCTTTGTGGCGGGCAAGGATCGCAATGCCTTGACCGATAAAGCCAGGCCCGATGACCAGGATGGTCTGACTTGGCTGCACCTCTGCTGTCGCAACAGCTTCCGCGCAAACGGTCATCGGCTCTGTTAAAGCAGCGACATTCATGTCGATACTATCAGGTAGAGCGTGGCAGTTCTTGAAGGGAACGCTGACGTAGGAGGTGAAAGCACCGTTCCGGCCGATACCGACACCCTTGCGGTCGGCGCAATTGTCCTCGTCACCTTTCAAGCAAGCATCGCACTTGCCGCAGGTGGTGGAGGGCCTTGCAGTCACACGAGTGCCCACGGCGTTCGCCGGGACATCTTTGCCAACCCGTTCAATCGTGCCGGAAAACTCATGGCCAAGTGTGACGGGCATTGCCCGCTCCATCGATTCGTAGCCCGGTGTCCATTGCGCGATATGCAGGTCGGTACCGCAGATGCCAGCGGAATGCACACGGATCAATACCTCGCCCAAGGCGACGCTGTCGGGCTCGACTAGAGTGTTGAATTGCACACCGCTGCCGGGCCGGACCTTTTGCAATGCCAGCATATTGAATCTCCGTTGGTGAAGTCTGGGTGTCAGCCGCGCCAGCTTAGAAAGCGCTTCTCGACCTGTCCGATTGCGAAATTGACGATCAAACCCATGACAGAGAGGATCGTAACACCGGCGAAAAGCTTTTCGAGATCATAGAGTGAGCCTGCCTCCAGGATGTAGGAGCCAACACCATATTGAGCACCGAGCATTTCGGCTGCGACGAGGAGGATGATGGCAATGGAAATCGACACACGTAGACCGGACAAGATGGCCGGAAAAGCGCCGGGCAGCACGATCTTTCTGATGATCGACCACCAACTCAGACCAAAACTCTGACCCATGCGGATCAGCGTGCGATCGACGTTGTCGACGGCACCGTAGGTCGCGACCACTGTCGGCGTGAATGTACCAAAGGCAATCAACGCGTATTTCGACGTTTCATCGATGCCGAACCAAATCACGAACAGAGGTAAAAGCGCGATCTTCGGGATCGGAAAGAGCGCTGCGACCAAGGGTACTAGACCGGCACGGACGTAGCTGAACAGACCGATCATGACGCCAACCGATATGCCAACCGCGATACCCAGGAATGCTCCGACGAACAGTCGCTGCAGCGATGGCAGCAAGTGTTTCCACAGCAGTCCGGTTTGCCAGAGTTGAACGAAGGTATCCAGAACGGCGGATGGTCGTGGCAGGGTCAGGTTGGAAATGATGCCGCTACGGGTACCGATTTCGGCCAGTGCGATCAGGATGACAAAGACGGCAATGCCCATGCCACGCACGGGCATTGGCGCAAAACCACCGCCGCGAAACTCGACTGAACGCACCGGTGCGCTCTTGTTTTCTGTCCCGTTTTCGACGGATAATTCGGCGGCATTGGCAAGTGTGTTAATGTCAGACATTGACCAACTCCTTGTCAGCGGCCATGGCTTCTTCACGCATCAGGTCCCAGAGTTGCTTCTGCTTCTCTTCCAGCACGGAATCTCCGAGATGGCGCTCGGACAGTGGGATGTCGATATCGACGACTTCGCGTATCTGTCCAGGTCGGCGAGACAAGACGACAACGCGGTGGCCGAGCCGAACGGCTTCGTTGAGATTGTGCGTCACATAGACAGACGTGAATGGCTGGCGAGTCCACAGTGAAATCAGATCATCCATCAAAAGTTCACGGGTCTGGCTGTCGAGCGCTGAAAGCGGCTCATCCATCAACATCACGGCGGGGCGTACGGCAAGAGCGCGGCTGATCGCGACACGCTGGCGCATGCCACCCGACAGCTGTTTCGGGAGTGCCTGCCTGAAATCTGATAAACGGGTACGCTCGAGAACATCCGTCACGATGTCGTCCATATCGCGTTTGCTCAGGCCGTGATCTTCGAGAACGAGCTTGATGTTACCTTCCACGGTACGCCAGGGAAGTAGCGCAAAGTGCTGAAAAACATAGGTCAGAGGATTGAGAGACCCCTTCGGCGGATTGCCGATTTGCAACACTTCGCCCGAACTCGGTCTCTCTAAGCCGCCTAGAAAGCGGAGCAAGGTCGATTTACCACAACCGGATGGCCCTATCAGACAGATGATCTGTCCCTGCTGTATATCGAGGGAGATATCTTTGAGAACCTCGACCGATCCGTAGGAATGGCTGATGTTTTTAAGCTTAAGGTCCATACGGGCCTCCTTGGCGGAGGCGCGATGCCTCCGCGAAAAATCGCAAGCTGATTAGATTGTCTTGACGTAGGACGTGTCGAACAACTGTTCATTGGTTATGGCATCCTTGACCATGCCTTCGGCCTTGAACCATTCCAGTTGCTCGACACAGCTACCGAGCGACAGTGCGAGATCAGCGTTGATGCGCATGGCTCCATCGATCAGGTTCTGCTTGGCAGTCTCGAACGGGCTATCACTTTCGACATATTTGTGAACGATTTTTGCCAGAGCGTCACGTTCGGCATCGTCAGCCTTGTTATCCATGAAAGCAGCATTGTAGTCTGCAATAGCTCGCGAATAGGCTTTGACAAACGCCGCCGTCATTTCCCGTTCATTGGCTGCGTTCTTGGTCGAAGTGAAAGCGGTCGTAACCTGGTAATCCGGCGCATAGTCCGAGACTAGGCCGATCTGCTTGGCGGCGCCTTCACGGATCATCTTTTTAGCGACATTTGGCTGAATCGCCCAGGCATCGATCTGCCCCGTCGTGAGAGCGCCGACGATAGCTCCGAGCTTTTGCAGCGGGCGGAGTTGCATGTCAGACAGTTTGATATTGTTGGCCATGGCAATCTTGTGGGCCATGAAGTGGAAGGACGAGCCAGCCGTGGTGATGCCGAAGCTTTTTCCCGCGAGCTTTGAAGGATCGGTAAGCCCAGCGTCATAGGCTTTGTTCGAAGCAAGAATGATCGCGCCTGTAACGCCCTTTTGTTCGGTCAGCGCCCCGCCAATAACCTTGATGGCGTCTTTCTGAGCAAGGCTGATGAGGCCGCCGCTCATCGCGGTCACGCCGAAATCGGCATCACCTGACGCAATTGCAACGGCCATAGGCTGTGCTGCTTCAAAGAATTTCAGTTCAATGTCCAGTCCGGCTTCCTTGTAGTAGCCGCGCTCGAAAGCGATGAAGCTTGGCGCATGGCTGGCAAGGTGAAGCACTGCGAGATTACGCGTTGCGGCGCGTGCTGGCAGGCCGAAAGCAGCAGCGCTGCCGACAGCGCCCATACCAATAAGCGCCTGACGGCGGCTCAAAAATACATTCATTCGATATCTCCTCCCAAAATGACGTGTCTGGAACGCCATTCGCATTCATTGCCACCAACTGAAAAGGAAGACAACGAACAATGATTATGCCTCCCATGCCTTTGAGGCATGGCGATGGCTTCTTGCCTCATGTGAGTGGTGCCAGATCGGCCAATCTGCGGGACAGTATCTCAATCAGTTTGCGCAAATTGGCAGAATGCGATCGACGGCGGTTCCACAGAACCGATATCGAGAACTGAGGCGCGTTTTCAATAGGTCGAACGACGAGATTGCTGCCAACGGGTCCGAGCGTCGTGACATAGTCGACCAGCACAATGCCCATCGCCTCATTCGCCAGCGCCAATGCGGTGTCGGAAAACCGCGCGACGGCGCGTGTGTTGACCTTCAATTTTTCGCGACTGAGAAAACGATCGACTACGGTCTGATGAGCGCCGCCCGGCGCGAATGCGATGAAATCCATATCTGCAAGGTCGACTGCTCGTATGATAGGAGCGCTGGCAAGGCTGTGATCCCTATGGATCACGGCCACAAGATCGACCCGCCCCACCTGTTCGACGGCAATCAGCGGATGATCTGGCGATGCGATGGTGACCACCGCTTCCCCACGTCCGGTAATCAAATATTCCTCGATCTGGTCCACGGGCAGCACGTCAAAGAAGAGCTCTATGCCCGGAACCTCCACAGACAAGGTCCGCAGCGCCTGTGGAACCAGTGCACGCGCGACGCTCGCAGTGGAGCCGACGCGGAACACGGCGGTCTCTCCGCGGGCAATTCGCCCAATCTGCGTGCCAACACCTGTCATTTGTCGGATCAGTGGATCAATCTCCTGGAAGATTTCCAACGCTTCCGACGTGGGGACAAGGCCGTTCCTGTCGCGGGCGAAAAGCGCGATGCCGAGCAAGTCTTCTATACGACGAATGGTGCGGCTGAGAGCAGGTTGAGAAACGTTCAGCACCTTCGATGCCCCGGTGATTGATCGGGCCTGCATCACCGTGTGAAAAACCTCCATCTGTCTAAGGCTCAGCAATCCCTCGCCAGAGCCATGCGTGACGTGGTCTTCGGCCTTGCCATCATCTGCCATATGAAACTTTTCCCAGAAAAGGCAACAAAGCGCCTAACACTTCCGGCGCAGCAGTTTCTGGCAGCAAATGCCCGCCGCCAATCCCTTTGCCCTCGACATGTTCTGCCCAGTCTTTCCATATATCCAAAGGCTCTCGACCACCGCCATAACGCCGACCTTCTTCCCACAACAGCAACGTCGGAATCTTTATCTTGCGCTCAGCCATGCGATCGACCAGATCGTGTGCCTCGTCTGTGTTGGCACCCGCTCTGTAATCTTCGCACATAGCATGACGGACATCGGCATTGTCGAACGCCGATCGGTAGTCTTCAAGGGCAATGGGATCGAGCAGATCGATATTCGTTGTCATCTTGGCAAGCGTTAGATCGATGAGGAAACGCGGATCTGCGGCCATCAATGTTTCTGGCAGGGGCGCGGGCTGGGCCATCATGAACCAGTGCCATGCTCCCATGCCGAAGGCCTTGTTGGCTCCTTCCCACATCTCGGGTGTCGGCACGACAGTGACGGAGACCAGCGCAACAACAGTCTCCGGAAAGTCGAGTGCTATCCGATAAGCGACCCGTCCACCACGATCATGACCGACGACGACGAAATGATCATGCCCAAGTGTGCGCATCATTTCATGCAGGCTTTTCGCCATCGCCCGCTTGGAGCCCATATCCAGTGCCGCGTCCTTCACGCGGCTGTGGCCATAACCGGGCAGATCGGGTGCAATGACAGTATAGGATGCCGCCAGTGCAGGCGCGATGCGGTGCCAGGCTGCACGCGTCTCGGGGTAGCCGTGCAACAGAAGAGCCGCCGGGCCGGTCCCTTTCGTCAAAACGGCAAAATCCACCTCAGGCGTTTCGATGCGTCTGTCTTCGAAACCGGGGAACAATTCATTGGCCTGTCTATGCATTGGTGGGCAGTCCTGTTTCGGAATGATTGATGGCTGCGGCTGCAATATTCCGCAGCGCGTTTATCAGACTATCAACGCCCTTCTGCCGTGGGCGCAGATGGCAGACATGGACATAGGCAGAAATGCTGACGCTGTTTTCGATTGGAATGGCGACAAGCCCATGGATGTCGCAGTCGATGGCTGAAAATGCATCGAGAATGGTAATGCCAATACGCTCTGTAACGAACGACAGTGCGGCTTCGACGAAATGAACATAGATAGCGGTTTTACGCGGGACATCCCAGCGCCGGTAGGTCTCTTCTATGTAAACCCCGTGTGTGGTGCTCGCCTCGAAGGAAATCAGGGTCTCCTCGGCAAGCTCTACTGGCGTGATCGACTTCCGGCTGGCGAGGTGGTGATCTTTGGGCACGACACAGACCAGCCCAGCGCTGGCGATGCGCGCCGTCTCAATCATGGGATCCTTCACCTCGGCGATCGTCGCAACGCAAGCTCCCTGGCCGAACAACAAATAGTCGCGCACATCGCGTTGGGATAATGAATCGCTGTAGTAGGTTCCAGCCGTGCCCTCTTGTTGCAAACGTCTCAACGCCTTTGGTATCAGCCGCATGCCAAGGCTTGGCGTGGAGCCGAAGCGAAACGTGGAGGCATCGCCGCGCGCGATGGCGTAGATCGCATCCGAGAGCATTTCCGATTGCTGATGGACGCGTTCGACTTCTGCAAGAATCAACTCTGCTTCCTGCGTTGGCACCAGCCGACCTGAAATGCGGGCGAATAGCGCAACGCCCAGCTGATCCTCGAGCCGCTTGATAGCAATCGAAAGGCCAGGCTGCGAGACGCCAAGATGACGAGCCGCTGCCGTCAACGAGTTCGTCGCCATGATTGCGCGGAAAATCTCGATCTGCCGTTCTTTTAGTTTTGGCTCCCTGAGCTTGGAATTTATCATCCGCAGCGCACATCAATCCTATAAATTGAAGTTATATCATCAGCCAATAATTATATTGGCGTCAATAGTAGCCATCTTCTACGCTCTCCACAAATTGGGAGAAACGCTTATGATTGGCAGCGAGACACGACTAGTGGCGATCATCGGCTCACCGATTGCGCAAGTGAAGTCGCCGGATAATTTCAATCGCTACTTTGCCGATCATGCGACAGATCGGGCAATGATCGCGGTCGATCTGCTTTCAGGAAGCGTGGCGGATTTTGTGTCCACAGCGCGCGGTTGGCGCAATCTCGACGGCTTCGTGGTTACCATTCCGCACAAGACTGCGGTTGCTGAATTGGTCGATGATCTCAGTGACACGGCGCGATTTCTCGGCGCGGCAAACGTCGTCAGGCGACACTCAGACGGTCGCCTCTCTGGGGATATGACCGATGGAACCGGCTTTGTCAGCGCATCGCAACTGCATGGTTTCACCCCTGCCGGCAAAGCCGTTCTCCTTGTCGGCGCTGGGGCTGCCGGAAGTGCGATTGCCTATTCCTTAGCGGCGGCAGGTGTTGCTTCCTTACGGCTTTCGGATCACAAGGATGATCGCGCCCAAAGTCTTGCAACACGTCTTGCCAAAGTTTTTCCAAGCGTGGATATCACCTCGGGTCCAATCCCAATCCGCTCGTTCAATCTTGTCGTCAACGCGTCGTCTTCCGGCATGCAGGCGAATGATCCGCTGCCCATTCCTGAAGCTGTTCTCAATGCCATGTCCGGGCGCGGACTTGTGGCGGATGTTGTGACGAGTCCGACAATCACTCCTCTTCTTGCACTTGCCGTCGCACGTGGCCTCACCATCCAGACCGGAGAAGAAATGGCAAAGGCACAACTTTTCACCTTGGGTAGCGCCATGGGAATTATGGGGGGAGGACGATCAAATGACTAATGCACGCGACGCCCATTTTGATGTCGTGGTCGTGGGAGGAGGAGCGGCAGGAATGAGCGCGGCTGTGGCTGCTGCCCGCCTTGGCGCGAAGGTCGCGCTGATAGAGCGCTATGGCTTTCTCGGCGGCGCGGCCGCAAATTCACTTGTGCTTGCCTATTGCGGCTTCTTCCTGAAAGGTGCGGATCCTGTCTTTGCCGTCGGCGGAATCGGCGCCGAACTTTTGACTACGCTTGCACAGATCGGGCAGGACGTAGCGCCGATCAAATCGAGTAGCGGCAACTGGATCGTTATGCTGGATCCGGAAGCCGTCAAATTTGGCTTCGACCGGATGACCGACATTTCTGGCATCGATGTCCTGCTGCACAGCGTTGTCACTGCGGTCTTCACCAAGCCGAATGGGATTGCTGCGATCACCGTGACCGACCATGCAGGCAGCTACGAGATCACAGCCGACGCATTCGTTGATGCTAGTGGAGAGGCCATCGTCGCGTCGGGAGCCGGACTTGAGATGACGAAGGACAGCATGGCCTGCGATCGCGTCCAGCCTGCCTCGATGCCGGTCCGTATCGGTGGCGTAGCCGACGATACGATCTTCGACCGCGCGCGAATGACACAACTGATCACCGAGCATAACGCCAGCTCACAGGCACCGATCCACCGCGCAGATGGCGGCGTGATGTTGCGGTTGCCGACATCCAATGATTACTGGTGGATGACGATCGATCTTAAGACCGACGGTCTGAGCGGTGCCAGTCTGGGCTCAGCAGAACGTCAGGCAAGACTGGAAGCCTGGCGGAACTTGCAATTGCTGCGGCAGCTTCCGGGCTTTGAGGGCGCTTATATCTCAGCTACGGGCCCGCAAATTGGTATTCGCGAAACACGCCGTCCACGTTCTCGTGAAGATTTGACTGGTAAAGCTTTAGAAAATGGAGAACGCCGTGATGATGGCATCGGTCGTGCCGCTTGGCCGATGGAGGTTCACGAAGCGCCGGGACGGGTACGTTTCATCAACGTTGGTGGTGATGGATATGCCGACATACCGATGGGAGCTATAGAGGCGGTAGGCACCGACAATCTTTTTCTCGCGGGCCGGGTTGCCGGCGCTGATTCAAGCGCATATGGCTCTCTACGTGTGATGGGAACATCTTTCGCTACCGGTCAAGCAGCCGGAACCGCTGCGGCTTTACGTGCGTCATCAGCCACCGTTTTAGCGCGTGACGTCAGGCGTCATCTTGTACATTACAAAGCATTGATCTGAGCGCGAGTTGCTTAAGCGCTTCAGAAGCCACAGTTTAGAATATCTGCCTGATAGACGCCATTGGGGCCCGTATCCGACCAAGTTGTAAGGCAACTGAAACGAAGAAGGATCAAAAATAAATTCACAGCCTATTTTTAAGGATATTGTTATGTTTGATGGATTTGATTTTTCCATCTTGGCCTATATTTGCATGCCACGCCGTTTGTTGGGGACGCTTTGTTTTCAACTGTATTCGCGCCAGTAGCCTTTCAACCCGCGCGCACCGTCAGCAGGTTTAACAGGCGGCTACGAAATAAATAGGAAATTCGTTGAATATTTTAACATCGCACCTCTTTATTTCAAATGCGGATCCCGGTCGTATCATCGAATAGATGTAGCGTTACAGGATCGATGGCGAAACCAAGCTGTTCACCGGCTT
The DNA here is from genome assembly GCA_900468015.1 of Hyphomicrobiales bacterium. Classification (GTDB taxonomy): domain Bacteria; phylum Pseudomonadota; class Alphaproteobacteria; order Rhizobiales; family Rhizobiaceae; genus Agrobacterium. The sequence continues at coordinate 198,712 of UBRU01000004.1, read as the reverse complement.
TGACAGTGCTTCGGCCCTGAATCACCATCGAGATTTCCGGCTCTGTGGCGGTCGTGATGAATGTCGCGGACCCTGTCGTCTCGACTGCAGCAACGGGCAGACTAAACTGGGCCTCATCAGTCGCGGTCAGTTGAATTTGTTCCGGGCGAATACCGACAACGACACGAGAACCGGGCGGAAACGATTTTTTCAGCGGAATGCTTCCAGCCGCCAAACCACTATCGAATTGCAAAGAGATATGATGCCCATCATTTTTAACGATAGCAGGCACAAAATTCATAGCAGGCGAACCGATGAACCCAGCCACAAAGCGATTGACCGGCTTGTCGTAAAGCTCAATAGGCGAACCCTGTTGTTCGATAATGCCATCCTTCATGACCACTACGTGATCGGCCATGGTCATGGCCTCGATCTGATCATGCGTGACATAGACAGATGTCGCATCGAGACGATCATGCAGGGCGCGGATTTCCTTGCGCATATGTACGCGCAGCGCTGCATCCAGATTGGACAAGGGCTCATCGAACAGGAACGCTTGCGGATCGCGGATAATGGCTCGGCTCATGGCCACGCGCTGGCGTTGGCCGCCTGAAAGCTCGCGGGGGTAACGCTTCATCAGTTGCGAAAGGCCGGTAGTTGCCGCTACTTCTTCAGCAGCCTTGCGTGCCTGGGCTTTTTTCACACCCCGTATACGCAGCGAGTAGGTGAGGTTTTCCTCGACTGTCATATGCGGATAGAGCGCGTAAGACTGGAACACCATCGCCACATCGCGCTTGCGCGGCGGCACGCCGTTCATGAGCTTGCCGGCGATGCGCATATCGCCAGCCGATATGCTCTCCAGCCCGGCCAGTGAGCGCAGCAAGGTGGACTTGCCGCAGCCGGATGGGCCGACGAGTGCGACGAAGGTGCCTTTTTCAATAGATAGGTCGATGTTCTTTAGCGCATGAAACGCGCCGTAATATTTGTTTACACCGGAAAGTTCGATCTGAAGGGTCATTTGAGTGCTCCCGATGTCAGGCCGGAGACTATGCGGCGCTGCAAGAGAATGAAAATGGCGAGAATGGGCGTCACATACATCGTGGCGTAGGCCATGATGTTGTTCCACTCGCTGGTGTTTGGCCCCATGAAGGAGTTCAGCCCCACGCTTGCGGGCTGCAATTCCACCGCCTGGATGATGGATTTTGAATAGACGAATTCTCCGAAGGCCTGCATGAAAATGAGGATTGCCGAGACCAGAATGCCGTTACGGGCAAGCGGCAGCACAATGTTGAAGAACGCCCCGATGCGCGAATTGCCATCGACAAGTGCGGCTTCTTCCAGTTCCTGCGGCACGGCCATGAAGGTGGCGCGCACCAGAATGACGAAGAACGGCATGCTTTTGGCCGCAATCGCCAGAATGACCGCCAGTCGCGGGTAATCGAGAAGGCCGAACTGCGAGAAACCGACAAAGATAGGCGTAATCATCAAGGATGCAGGCAAGACCTGAAGCATGAGGATCAGGAACAGGCCGACATCCACCCAGCGATTGCGGTAGCGTGCCAACACGTAAGCACATCCCACACCCAAAATGGTGATGAGACTGATTGCCCCGGTCGCGATCAGAATGGAATTCCACAAATACCGGCCCATATTGCGGCTTTCCCACACATAGGTGTAGGTTTCCCACTGTGGTACTGAGGGCCAGAAGCTCGGTGGATTGGCGAACATTTCCGAGCCGCCCTTGAGAGATGTGACATACATCCAGTAGAGCGGGAACAGATAGATCGCGGTCATGACAAGGGCGATGGCCAGCATGAAGCGATTGCGTATGACAAGGCTCATCCGCGCACCTCATGACGTGTAGAGCGAACATAAACGACCGACGCCAGCATGACGAACACGATCATGATGACCGAGATGGTCGCGCCTTTACCGAAATCATATTGGCGGAAGGACAGGTCCCAGGCCCAATATTGCGCGACGTTGGAGGTGTTGTTCGGCCCGCCATCGGTAATGGCTGCGAAAAGATCGAACTGCTGAAGCGTGAAGATCAGCCCCAGCGCCACGATGGCGCCGATGGTGGAGCGCATCATGGGAAGCGTGATCGTGTAAAACCGCTGCCATGCATTGGCGCCATCCAGTTCGGCCGCCTCGTAAAGATCACCCGGAATGGCGGCAAGACCAACAGAGAGCAGGATCATGTTGAACGAAGTGCCAAGCCAGATATTGGCAAGCACGACTGCCCAGAGCGAGAAGTTCGGGTCCGAGCGCCAGAAAATATTGGCATCAATAATGCCGCTTTCACGCAGAATGAAGTTCAGCACACCGAAATCGCCGGATAAGATCCAGTTCCAGATCGCGCCGACGACGAGGCCAGGCATGACCCAGGACACCAGAAACAGCCCGCGCAACCAGGATGCGCCGGGGAAATTTGTCCAAAAGAACAGCGCCAGCCCGAAGCCGAAGATGAACTGACCGGCAATGGAAGCAACGACGAAGATCACCGTGTTGGTGAGAATGGGGATCGTCTCAGGCTGCTTGAACAGGTCGATATAATTCTTGAAACCCACGAAGGGCCGCACGAAGCTACCGAGGCTGAACATATCAACTTCCTGAAAGCTCATAAGGATGTTGTAGAGCAACGGCAAGCCAGCCATGACGAACAGAAAGGCGAGCGGCAATGCCACCAGAATGATATCGAAACCGCGGCCATCGCTCACGCTGGAAAATAGCTTCTTCATGAGACGCCCTTGTTTCCACACAGGATATGTCCGGACAGGCTGCCTGCCGCCGTGGACGACAGACAACCCGCCGGGAGGAACTGGTAAGGTGAGATGCCGCAGGCTGGTCCAACCCGCGGCACAAGCACGATCAACCTTCGACGAGCTTGATCTTCTCTGCAGCCTGATCGAGCGCTTCCTTGGGTGACATCTGGCCAGTCAAAGCAGCCTGGATAGCGTCCTGAATGGCTTTGGAAATCTTCGGCCATTCGGGGGATGGACCGCGTGGCTGCGCATATTTCAGTTGCTCCACGAAGACTTTCAGTGCTTCATCCTTCAAAGCATTGCCAGTGGGCGGAATGGCGATGTCCGAGCGGGCGGGCAACTGGCCGAACCTCTTGAACATGTCCTTGTCCTGCGAGGCAAAATACTCGACCACCTTGAAAGCTTCGTCAGGATGTTTGGTCTTGGAAAAGATCGCCCAGTTATAGTCACCCATCGCCGATGAACGCGGCGCATCAGCCGTTGGAACCGGCAACAGGGCCACGCCCCAATCGAACTTGGCATCCTTCAGCATACGGTCGATTTCCCACGGACCGGAAATCACCATAGCGGCGTTACCGGCGTTGAAGGTCGCTGTCGCATCCCACTGGCTTCTTGTGAGCGTGTCTGGAGAGGCCAGCTTCTCACTCATAATCTGCTTCCACACTTCCAGCGCCTTTACCGCGCCATCCGTGTTGATGTTCTTGTATGTCGCACCGGCCATCTGCGCCCAAGGCAGGAACTGGAACGTGCCCTCCTCATTCGCCTTGGCGCTAAACGCAATCCCGTAGACGTTCTTGGATGGGTCGGTCAGCTTCTTGGCGTCCGCGACAAGTTCTTCCCATGTTACAGGTGGCTTTGCGGGATCAAGACCGGCGGCTTTGAACAGATCTTTGTTATAGTAGAGTGCAATGGTGTTGGTCGCTTTCGGCACACCGTAATATTTGCCATCCCACGTCGTGGATTTCAGCGGACCGGGGAAATAGTTTTCGGGTTTGATCACATCCGACTTGGCAATCTTATCCGTGATATCCAGAAAAGCGCCACGTGCCGCAAACATCGCGTGATTGGGATTGTCGATAGCTATGATATCTGGCGCATTGCCTGTGGAATAGGCGCGCATGGCTTCGCTCACCACATCATCAAACTGGATATAGCGATATTCAACTTGAATACCGTTCTTCAGCGCGTTGAAATCCTTGATGAGATTGGGCGCTGGCTGGATATCCCGGTCCAGCGACCAGACCGTTATCTTGACGTCCTCAGCCTTTGCCGACAGTGCGGCAAGGGAAACGCCTGCAAGCGCGAGTGCGCCCATCATCATGCCCTTAGCGATACCCATGGTCTCCTCCTCTGTGGTTATCGTTATTGCAGTTCTTACGCGCGGCCCACCTCCTGAGCCGCGCTCTTCACTCACACCGGATCGTTGATGAAATCACCGCCGCGGCATGCTTTCAGATAGTTCAGGCCGTGTACCTGACCGGTCATTTCCAGCGCATCGCGGTAGACCGGGTCGTGCCAGCCTTCGATATCGATCGAGCCGGACCAGCCAGCCAGCCGCAGTTCGGAAATTATGTCTGTCCAGTTGCTGTCACCAAAACCCGGCGTGCGCATGAAGACGAATTTCTCCTTCCCGAAAATGCCGTGCTCCTTGATGACATCCCAGCGAATGGTGGCATCCTTGCCGTGGACGTGGAAAATCTTTGGCGCCCATTTGCGGATCTGCGGCAGCGGATCGATGAGATAGACCATCTGGTGGCACGGTTCCCACTCGATACCGATATTATCGTCCGGCGTCTCGTTGAACAGCAGTTCCCACGCATCCGGATTATGGGCGATGTTCCAGTCGCCGCTGGCCCAGTTGCCATCCATGGCGCAGTTTTCAAAGGCGATCTTGACGCCCTTGTCCGCTGCACGTTTGGCCAGTTCGCTCCAGATTTGCCTGTAGCGTGAAAGGCTTGCCGGCAGCGGCTTGCCGCGCAGGCGGCCGGTGAAACCGGCAACGCATGTGGCGCCGAAATGATGCGCGTTATCGATGCAATCCTTCCAGCCCTGCAAGGTCTCGAGGTCGATATCGGTTTCTTCCAGGGGATTGCCGAACATGCCGAGCGTAGAAATGGTGATATCACGATCGCCGATAGAATCGAGGCAACGTTTGCCTAGTTCCGCGATGTCCTGACCGCTGGTGGTCTGCCAAAAAAATGGCTCGAAGCTTTCAAAGCCCATATCGGCGATCTGGTCGATGCGTTCTGCCGCATTGCCTTTGGTCGCGCTGACCATGGTGCCGATGCGGATGGAATTTGCCGGATTGCTCACTGTTATCGATCCTTACGCTTCAATGGGAACCCGCTGGCGACGGCGCGCGCTTTCAATCGCGGCAATCACCATGGCGAGGCTGTTTATGTTGTCGAAAGAGGCTGTCTCCGGCACACCGCCATCACAAATGGCGGAAATGAAGGAGGAAATCACACTGGCATGACCGTGGGTTTCCTCTTCATGGGAGGCATTAGGAACGTTTACGGGTTTCGACCCGCGAAGAAGCCCCGGTTCCGTTCCCGCAAGCGATGCAACGAACTGTTCTTCGCCATCCCAGGTAATCATGCCCTTGGAGCCGACCAGGCGCCACTGGCTTTCCCAGCTGGTGCGCTGTCCTTCGGCACACCACGAGCCGCGATAGGTGAAGACGACCTCGTTAGAAAATTCGAATACGGCATTGGCAGCAGCGCCGTGCGAATACCACGACCCGGACGGGTTGGTTTCGAGGCAATAGACGCCGAGAGGCTTCTCGTCCGCGACGAAACGTGCGGCATCGAAGGTGTGAATGGCCATATCGAGCAGCAGCACATTTTTCATTTCTTCACGGAAGCCACCGAAGTGGGGAGCGAGGAAGAAATCGCAATGAATGCCTGTAAGAGTGCCGATCAACCCTTCGGATACGGCGCGGCGCAGGCGTCGGACACCAGAGATGAAGCGACGGTTCTGAACGACCGCGTGCACCTTACCAGCCTTTTCGGCCATGGCGATCAGTTCCCGCGCCTCTTCCAAAGATGACGCCATCGGCTTTTCGCTGAGCACATGGCATCCCGCAGCCAGACCGATTGACACGACGTTGAAGCGTGCCTCGGGAACGACGACGTCGAAAAGGATATCGGCTTTGGTCGTCTCCAGCACTTGGCTTAGATCGGTACCGATGGCGACATCGGTCAAGAAGAACTCTTGCGCCAGCGCTTGCGCAGTGTCGCGGTTCAAATCTACCAGGCCTACAATTTTGATGGAAGCGGTCAGTTCAGGCGTCGAGGCGATTGCCCGCAGCCAGCCTTTTGCCATAGCTCCGCATCCGCATAAAACGGCATTCAATATCAAGATTTCCTCCCGGTGGTCGCACCACACTCCTCAAGGCGCGATATTCCGTAAACGTTTACGACGCTATGATGGAAATGCTAGATGTGTCAAGAGGCGTAAGAGAACGCAGATACGTGACTAGACGGGGAACGGGTAAGACATGAAGGGAATACGCCAGCTCGCCGAGCATCTCGACATCTCCATAGGCACGGTTTCACGAGCGTTGAACGGCAAGCCGGATGTCAATGACGAAACCCGTCGCCGTGTGCTGGAGGCTGCCGAGGAGCTTGGTTATGTCGCCAACCAGTCGGGTCGCAGCCTTCGCCAGGGTACCACAAACGTTATCGGTCTGATGATGGGTAGCAACCCGGAGACGGTGGAGAACTCGGATAATTTCTTCATGGGCGTAACCGACGGATTGCAAAGCGTTTTTGCACCTCACAAGCTGGACCTCGTGATCCTGCCTTGTTCCGACGACGAGGACCGCGAGGAATATCTGAAGCGCATGGTGGCGCGGCGTCTGGTGGATGCGATGATCATATCCTCCACCCGTCGCATCGACCGGCGGATTGATTTCCTCGTCAAGACGGGCGTACCCTTTGTCGCGCTGGGGCGGTCGCAATCAGGCGGGAATTATCCGTGGGTCGATCTGGATTTCGAAGGCGTTGCACGTGCATCGGTCAACCGGCTTGCCACCAATGGACATACACGCATTGCCGTGGCGGTTCCCGATAACGATATCAATCTGGGCTATGTTTTTCTCGATGGCTACAAAAGAGGACTGATGGAGAACGGGCTTTCCTTCGATGCATCGCTTGTGATCAAGGCGAAATCCAGCGAGCAAGGCGGCTATCAGGCGGGCAGCGAATTGCTGAATATGTCGCAAAGACCGACAGCTGTAGTATTGATCTATGAATTGATGGCGCTTGGTCTCTACCGCAGATTGGCAGAAGTGGGCCTTAAAGTCGGTCGTGACCTTGCCGTCATCGGTTTTCGAGAAGAGCCTCGCGGGCGATTTCTGCAGCCTCAACTCACTAGTTTCCGGCTGTCATTGCGAGATTTGGGTGTTTCGGTGGGGAAGACGCTACTTTCCAAAATGCCCGCTTACGCTTCATTTTACCCAGACGAGAAGCAGCAAATCATTTGGCCACTCGAGCTTGTTGCAGGAGAAAGCGACGCCAAAGTAGGAGGTGATACGAAGCAATGAACCCAGGATTGGAGACTCCGATCCTATCAAGTCTTTGAAAGTGTAACTCCACAAGATACGACGCCCGAGGCGAGATCTTGATACGGGAGCAACGAGAAAATCGTAGGGCGGCGGCGGACGTGACTAGGCGTCGATGATGGGGCGTCTTTGATCGACTTGGGCCACGCGATACGAAATTTGCAAGGCGCTGCTTCGGTCGCCTCAAGGGCGTGCGTCGATCTCCATTATTCCCCTGACCACGAGACTCCAGAAGAGAAACTTGCGTGGTTGACGGAGCGCGTTAAGTTTTTACGCCACGGTGGTTCCGATGTATGTGAGGAGATGCTATCGGAAGTCTTATCGCCTTGAGATCGCGGAGGACAAGAAAATTTGCTCACTTGACTCAGTCCTGAGCAGTGTTGTTGCAATACATCTCCTTCTTCTGTCGCCCACGCATATCCTAAGCTTGACTGTTCATCCGTCTTAGAAATGTCCCCGAATTCGCCATCAACAAAGTATCTCAACTTGCTGCCATCATTGGGCGCTGTCCTGCCAGAAACTGCAATTGCCTGTGCTGTGGCATAGTGCGAACCTCGTATGGGGTCAGAAGCGGCCGCGCCGTGTGTTGCTCGCCGTAGGAGATGCCCGATCTTCCGGGTCCATCGCCTCGCCATGGTGTTGAAGACCACGGCTTCCTGGCCGAGCACTGGCAGCAGCCGGAAACTGCGCGGCGAGCGTTTGATGGGGTAGATTCGGTCTACATTGTCGCCCCGACAAATACGAGCAACCATGGTGCCGTCGTCCCGCCAGTCCTCGACATTGCACGCTCATCCGGTGTTCGACGCTTTGTCCTGCTCAGCGCGTCGTCGTTGGAAGCCGGTGGGCCGGTGATGGGGCAGATCGACGAATATCCTATAGACAACGTTCCAGAGTGGACTGTTTTGCGCCCCACCTGGTTCCTGCAGAACTTTTCTCACCAACAGCACCAGATCACCATCCAGCAAGAGACTGCCATTTACTCGGCAACTGGATCGGGCCGGGTCGGCTTCATTGACGCGAGCGATATCGCCAGAGCGGCTGTCAGCGCATTGCTCGAAGACAAATCCACCGGGATTTCATTCTGACAGGTCCCGAAACGTTGTCCTACGCGGATATTGCGTCCAAGCTGAGCGGCATTCTTGGCCATAACATGCAACGTCTGAATCTCGACATCGATCAACTGGCCGAGCGATATCACGCTGGTAGTCTGGATAAGAATTATGCGCAGTCGCTCGCTTCAATGGATAAGTGGATAGAGGACGGGAATGAAGACCGCGTCACCGACTGTGTGTTTGTGCTAACGAGACAGGCACCGAAATCAGTGGACGTATTTATTCGGGAAAACCATCAGCGCTGGCTATCATGAAGTCGACCTCTACGACGCCACCCACAGAGCGAGTGAATGGGAAGAAAGAAGCGCGTGTCGATGGTTCGAATCCTCTCGAGGCGAAGAGCTAGGTCGCCCAGTGAGTAGGAATTTCATAGATGGACTTTGTAATTCATCTGCATTACAGATAGTACGTAGTCGGAGAAAGCTATGGCGTCGAACTCATTAGTACAAACTCGCATTGACGCGGACGTTCGGGACCGGGCCTCTGCGGTGCTGGAAAGCATGGGTCTTACGGTGTCGGACGCGGTTCGCATCTTGCTAACCCGAACCGCTAATGAAGGAGCACTGCCGCTCGAACTTATTTCAAGCAGCGAAGCTCATAATGCTTGGTTTCGCAGCAAGGTTCTTGAAGCGCTGAACGACACTCGACCGGACGTGCTGGATGATGAGGTCGAGGCCCATTTTGAGAAACGTCGAGCGGCAGCGCGCATGAAAGCAGCGGCACGCAAGCCATGAAGCTTTCGTGGTCGTTTGCGTTGTCAGATGGAGACGCCATCTTTACTTTTATCGATTCGGATAGTCCTTCAGCTGCCATAATGGTGGATGAAAGAACTGTCTCTGCCGCTCGTCGGCTGATTGATTTTCCGGCAAGTGGTCGCGTCGGTCGAATTGCCGGGACACGCGAATTGGTCATCACCCGGCACTCCATACGTTGCGGCTTATGCCGTAACACCATCAGCGGTTCGTATTCTCCGCGTTCTTCACGGAGCCCAAGAATGGCCAGACTCTTTTCCAACCAACAAGGCTTAGAACTTTGTGTCCGAGATTACATGGTCACCAGTTCAAATCCGTTGTCTAATCGCCTGCCTCGGGTCAAGTTGCCTCCGATTTGATGCTGGGCCCTGTTCCAATCGTGAGCCCGTATTTCATCTTACCGGGGGCAACCGCCCATGTCAGATATTGCTAGGCAATGTCTTCGGGGAAGGCGCCCGCGATTACCCCATGTTCAAAAGCGGGGCCTCGAACTGTTTATTGAGTTCATTCACACACCGATGCTTGCACTCGTCGACGACTGAGGAACATATTCCGATTTGCGTTGCCCTGTAGCTACATACCCTCGGCTGCCGTCCATCAGCACGCGAGTGTAGGAGTGCTGTACCGTGTTTTCGAGCAGTTGCCGCCTCGTAGCAATCTCGACGAAACAGCCGCTCTGCATGATAGCGACCCGATCACACAGATGTGCGACCACTGCAAGATCGTGGCTGACAAGGATGTAGGTCAGTTTCTCGCGCTCGCGTAGATCTTTGAGCAGATTGAGGATTTCTGCCTGAATGGACACGTCGAGTGCAGAGGTCGGCTCATCCAGCAGGAGGATTTTTGGCTCAAGAATAAGTGCGCGCGCAATCGCCACGCGTTGTCGCTGGCCACCGGAAAGCTGGTGCGGATAGCGGTATCGGAAGTTTAACGGCAGGCCGACATCTGTCAACACTTTTTCGACGCGCTCTTGTCGGCTGTTCTTGCCATGGATTTCCAAGGGTTCCAGCAGGGTGCGACCGATAGTGTGTCGCGGATGGATGGAGCCGAAAGGATCTTGAAACACCAGTTGCTGCTTGGCGAGCTGTGAGCGGGTGCGCTTTCGGGCGATCGTTTCGCCGTCGATCTCGATCGATCCTGTCCATTGTCTGTTGCGACCGGCAAGTGCGCCCAGGATAGTGGACTTGCCGCAGCCGCTCTCACCGACAAGGCCGAAGGTCTCGCCTTCTTCGACTTCGAAGGAGACGTCCTTTACGACCTTGAGCGCAGTTTCGCCACTGCCATAGGAGACGGCTAGATTTTTGGTTTTGATCATGGACATTCTCAGTTCTCCAGCCATGCCGGGTCGCGACGAAGGACTTCAAGCCTGTCTCTGGCGTGGTCGAGACTCGGGAGCGCATTCAGCAGACCGCGCGTATAAGGATGTTGGGCCTGATCGAGGTTGGCCGCCGCAATCGTTTCGACAACACGACCGGCATACATGATGATGACGCGGTCACAGAAGCTGCGCACGAGGTTGAGGTCGTGGCTGATGAAGATCAGGCCGATGTTGCGTTCTACCACGAGGTCATCGAGGATGGACAGGACTTGCTGACGCACCGTCACATCGAGCGCCGAAGTCGGCTCGTCGGCGATGATCAGCGATGGCTGGGCTATGAGCATCATCGAGATCATGATGCGTTGGCCCATTCCACCGGAGACCTCATGAGGATAAAGGCCGAATACCCGTTGCGGGTCGCGGATGTTGACACGCTCCAGCATGGCGAGGGTGCGGCTGCGCGCCTCCTGCGGTGTGGCGGTTTCGTGCAAAATTACCGTTTCCGAGATTTGTTCGCCAACCGTCATCACCGGGTTTAGCGAATACTTCGGATCCTGCAGGATCATTGCAATGCGGCGTCCGCGAATAGAGCGCATCTCCGCTTCGCTTGCCGTCAGCAGATCGATATCCTCGAACTGCATGCGGTTGGCCTTCACGATCGCCTGCGGCGGTTGAAGGCGCATGATGGCTCGGCCTGTTGTGCTCTTGCCGGAGCCTGATTCGCCAATGATGCCGATCTTTTCCCGACCGACGGTAAAGGAGACATCTCTCACTGCCGTGGTGACGCCGGAGAGGGTCGGGAACTGGACGGACATATTTTCGACCGTCAAAATTGTGTCGGATGAGTTAGCCATTGCGGGGATCCATGATGTCGCGAAGCCCGTCACCGAGCAGATTGAAAGCGAGGCTGACTGTCAGGATAGCAATGCCTGGGACCGTCGTCAGCCACCAGGCATCGAGAAGATACTGGCGACCGGAAGCAGCCATCGCTCCCCACTCCGCCATCGGTGGTTGGGCGCCGAGACCAAGAAATCCGAGGCCTGCAGCGGTGAGGATAATACTGGACATGTTGAGTGTAAGGCGAACGATGATAGACGGCGCGCAGAGCGGAACGATGTGGCGCAGCAAGATCCTTCCCACACCGGCACCTTGAAGCTCGGCGGCAACCACGAAATCCGCCTGCCGGAAAGTCAGGGTTTCCGCACGTGCAAGGCGGGCAATCGGCGGCCAGACGGTGAGTGCGATGGCGATGACGGCGTTTTCGATGCCGGGGCCGAGTGCCGCCGAAAAGGCCAGCGCGAGAACAAGGCTTGGAAAGGAGAGGAAGATGTCGGTTATGCGCATCAGGACGACATCCACCCAGCCGCCGAGATACCCCGCCGTTGCGCCAATCACGAAGCCTATCGGGGCGACAATGACCGTCACGAGAATGGTGATGTAGAGAGTGGTGCGTGCACCGAAAACCAGTCGTGAGAAGACATCGCGTCCGAACTCATCGGTGCCGAACCAGTGTGCGGCAGACGGAGCGTTCAGCGCCATTGCGAAGTCTTGTACAAAGGGATCGTGAACAGCGATGACCGGTGCCAGCGCGGCAACGACGATCAGCAGAACGACGATCGCGAACCCGGCCAGAGCGAGCGGATTTGCGACGAGGCTCAGCCAGCCAAGATAGGCACTGTGCAGACGTGCCTGCCGCGATGACGTGAAGTCTTCGCTGATGAGCCAGTTATGCAGGTTTGATAAAGTACCGGACTTGGCCATTAGCGGGTCCTCGGATCGATGAAGCGGTAGACGATGTCGGAGAGCAGGTTGATGGCAATCGAGATGATGCCGATCAGCAGCACGCTGCCAAGCACGGCGTTCATATCGGCAAAGAAGAGCGCCGATGTGAGGTAGGACCCGAGTCCCGGCCACGCGAAAACCGTTTCGATCAGCACGGTGCCGTCAAGCAGGCCACAATAGGCAAGTGCGATGATTGTCAACAGCTGGACGCGGATATTGCGAAAGGCGTGTCGCCAGACAATGGGCCTTTGCCCAAGGCCTTTGGCCCGAGCCGTCAATATATATTCCTGACGAAGCTGTTCAAGCATGAAGCTGCGCGTCATGCGACTGATATAGGCCATAGAAGCGTAACCAAGGATGATTGCTGGTGCGATGATGTGGTGGAGCGCGCTCCAGAATACGTTCCAGTGACCGCCCAGCGCGGCATCGATCAGAATGAAATTGGTGCGTCCCTGCACTATGCCTTCGTCGTAAAGATAAATACGGCCACCCGGCGGAATTGCTCCCAGATATGCATAGAACACGAGAATGACGATGGTGCCCAGCCAGAATATCGGGGTGGAATAGCCCAGCAGACCCACGACGCGGGCAAGGTGATCGACCCATGTACCCTTGCGTACCGCCGCGATGACGCCCAGTGGGATGCCAAGACCGGCACCGAAGATTATGGCCAGCGTTGCCAACTCGATGGTCGCCGGGAATACCCGTGCCAGATCCTTCGACACGTCCTGCTTGGTAATGATAGACTGGCCAAAATCCAGTTGCACCACATCACTCAAATAGTGACCGAACTGCACATAAATGGGTCGGTCTAGACCCATTTCCTTGTAGACATGGTCATAAGTAGACTGATCCGCCTGATCGCCGATGACGGCGATTACGGGGTCAGCCGGAACCATGCGGCCGACTGTGAAGGTGATTATCATCAGGCCGAGGAGTGTCGTCAGGATGACGAAGAACGATGTCGCGATCTTGCCTGCAGCCCTTGGAAACCGGGATTTCCGCATCGGCTGGGCATCGGAGGTCTGGGTAATGCTCATACCACTGTCCTTGAAGTTATTTCGTCACTGGCCTTTGGTTACGGTGTCCCAACGGGTTAGCCATGTCGGGTGCCCGACGTAGCCTTTCACCTCATTGCGGACAGCTTTCGGGTCGGTGCGTTGGAATGATGTAACGAGCGCAGGCGAGGATCGGAGGTAAGCCTCGTTGATCCGCGTGTATAGCTCTTCGCGCTTGATCTGGTCGGTCTCGTGAGCCGCCGCCTTGACCATGTCCTGAATGTCCTTGGGCACGTCCCAGGCCGAGCGCCACGCGACCAGGCCCGCCAGTTTTGCATCGTCGGCGTTGTTGGCGTTCGTGGCGTAGGATTGAAGGACGGAATGTGGATCAGGCAGGCGCTCGCCTGTTCGCGATGAGAACAGTTGAAATTGGCGGGATCGAAACTTTCCGATCTGGTCGCCAATTTGCAGATCGAGCTTGACGCCTGCCTTGGCTGCACTGTTTTGCAGTGAAATGCCAACTTCGGATTCCGGCGTGCCGGGCTGGGCAAAATAAACCTTCGAAAAACCGTCCGGATACCCCGCTTCGGCGAGCAACTGTTTCGCCTTGTCGATGTCGAGCTTATAGGGCATCTCCAGCGATGCACCCGGAAGGCCTGCGGGAATGATGGTCTGCTGTTTGATGCCGTAATATTTCATCACCGAACCGGCCAGACCGTCATAGTCGATAAGGTATCGAAACGCCTCGCGCACTTTCGGGTTTGAAAGAATCTCGTCCTTTTGATTCAAGGCAAGGTAATAGAATCCGAAGCCGGGGACCTTCTGCACCGTGACCTTGCCATCCCGCTCAAGACCGGCAAGATCCGTCGATGAGAGGCGCGTTGCGACGTCGACATCCCCTGCATCGATCTGCAGACGTTGCGCAGACGATTCCGGTACGTGGCCGAGATACACCCGCTTCATGGCAGGAACGCCCCTCCAGTAATCCTTGAACGCGTCAGCGATCAGGAGCTGATTGGAACGCCAGGTGATGAGGGCGTAGGGTCCAGAGCCAGCATCCGCAGTCTGGAGATAGTTTCGCGCCCAGTCCCCATTCTTCTCCTTGCTGGCAAGGAATTTGCTATCGACTATCGACGTGGAAAAGCTGGCCAACGAGTACAGGATAAGATTGGAGTTCCAGACTTCAGGTGTTTCGAGAACGAGTGTCCAGTCATCTGTGGCCCGGATAAGTTGATCGACATTCTTGGCAGAAAAGCCCCACTGACGCAGGTCCGTTGACGGCGCCAAACCGAGCTTGACCAGTCTATGTAGCGACCATTCCACATCCCGTGCCGTGACCGGATTGCCGGAATGGAAACGCGCGCCGTCGCGAATCTTGAACGTGAAGGTCTTTCCATCGTCGGAAATCGTCCAGCTTTCGGCTAGCGATGGCTGGGGGTCCGTTATGTTGTCCGCAGGCAGCGCAATCAGACGGTCGTACAGGTTTGCGACAACCTCGGCAGCTTCCAGCTGATTTATCTCGTGCGGGTCCAGCCCGCGCATACTGGTCATCGAGATGGCGATGACCAACTCGTTTTTCGGAGTCGCTGCCTGAATGGGATTAAATGCCGCAGCGGCGATTGCGCATGTCAAAATTGCGCGTTTGAGCGTCTTCATTTCCAGCCTCCCAAGGCTCCTCAACCTCACCAAATCGAAATTTCGATATCGACATGGATTTCAAATCTGATATATCAAGTTTCACACAAATCGATCCTCGTCAACGGATTTTCGGAAAATGGCAACTGCAACCCGGTCTCCAATAAGCAAGGCCGACTTTGAAAAGATCGATGCAAGCTTCCAAGTCACGGTGCGCGATCACGTCCACCGTGCAATGCGCAGTGCGATCATTTCTGGGCGGTTCGCAACCGGACAAAAGATCAATGAGCGAAACCTTGCGGAGCAGTTCGGCGTCAGTACGACGCCGATCAAGGAGGCACTACGCCAGCTGGAAACGGAAGGTCTAGTCGAAGCACTTCCCCGCAGAGGGGTCATCGTGAAGTTCAGCAGTTCCTGGGCGGAAGAGATGATTCTGGCGCGTGCTGCATTGGAATCGATGATCGCGCATCTCGCTGCAAAGCGCGTAGACGAAAAGGGCAGGGCGGAGATTCAGGCGATAGCCAACCGCATGAGGGAGGCAACGGCATCTGGAGACGCCGATGGCTTGATCACTCTCAATGAATGCTTCCATGATCATATTCATCGGGCATCGCAATGCGGTTATCTCGCCAAACTGATCGAGCGCCAGCAATTTTACGATGCCAGCATTCGCCGGGTCATCCATCTGGATCCTACTGAACGGCAGAAGGCGCTTGATGAGCATTTAGCGATTGCAGAAGCAATTTCAGCAGCTGACGCCGACAGGGCAGAGCGCACCATGCGCGACCATGTCGTCCGTTCGGGTGATACATATCTCAGTATCATTTTTAAGAAAAAGGGAGAAATCTGACGTGAGTGACAAACTCCATACCGTGAGAAATGCGCTAACCGGAATTTCCGGTGTGCCGGTGACACCCTATCATCAGGATGGCTCGGTCGATACTGCGAAACTAACAGATCTTATTATGGCACTCGCGAGTGCCAAGGTGCATAATCTGATGGCGGCGGGCAATACCGGCGAATTCTTCACCCTCACAATGGATGAAGTGCGTAAAGTCCACGCTGTCACCATCGAGGCCGCAGCTGGGAAATCCCTGGTCAGCGCAGCTGTCGGACGGTCGCTGACGGAAGCCAAAGCGCTTGCAAAAGACGCGATTGCCGCGGGTGCCGACGCGATCATGGGCCACCACCCGATGGATCCTTTCGCAGGGCCGTCATACCAGGCAGGCTATTTCCTCGAGCTTGCCGATTTCTCAACAGTACCTGTTATCGCTTATGTGCGCACCGACAGCTTTTCAGTCGCCGATTTCCGAAGGCTGGCCCTTCATCCCAATATTGCAGGCATCAAATTTGCCTCGCCCAACCTGATGCTTCTGTCGGACGTCATTCGTTCCACGCTGGATGCGCCGGCGATCTGGGTCTGCGGTCTGGCTGAAGGCTGGGCGCCAGCTTTCTACGCCATGGGTGCGCGTGGTTTTACCTCCGGTCTCGTAAACGTTTTCCCGGAGCGCTCTCACGCCATTCATCGTGCTTTGGAAAATGGTGATTACGCAGGTGCACGCGCGCTCATCGACCCGATTGCCGGGTTCGAGGCACTGCGCACCAAGTACAACAACGGTGCCAACGTGACGGTTGTCAAGGAGGCGCTCGGCATGCTTGGCAACGATGTCGGCCCCGTGCGCGTGCCAGGTGTCGTGTCGCTGAATGGCGAGGAACGCGAGGCTCTTCGCGCCATCGTTGATCGCGTCAAGGCTGAAGCCCTCGCGGCCTAATCGGAGGAAAACGTGCATATTACCGGAATCAAGACCTACATGCAGCGTGTGGACGATCGCCCGCGCCTGCTTATCAAGATAGAAACCAGCGAAGGCATTTCGGGTTGGGGCGAGTGCTACAATCACGGTCCCGACTGGGCGCTGCCTCCTTTGCTCGACTACCTTTTCCACCAGATCGAAGGCGAGGATCCGCGGCGTGTTGAATTCCTCGTCCTGAAGCTTAACCAGCAATGCCGCTTTCCTCCCGGAGCGCTCGGTCTTGCCGCGATTTCCGCAATCGATCACGCTTTGTGGGATATTGCTGGCAACGCTGCAGGGCTCCCGGTCTACATGCTGCTCGGCGGTAGCGTCCGTGACCGCGTTCGCATCTATTGCGGTGTCTATACCGCGCCTGACCCAGCGCAGGTACTTGAGCAGACGCTCCAGCTGAATGAGGACTACGGCTACACGGCATTCAAACTCAGCCCCTACCGCCGCGATCTTCATTCGGGCCGCTGGGGTGAGCTGGTAAAGGAGACAGGAGACTGGTTCGGGCGCATTCGCGAGATCACACCTTCCCATTTCGAATTTGCTTTCGATGCGCATGCCAAGATTTTCGAGCCCTACAAGGCTGTTCAGCTTGCTGCCGCCATTGCACCAAACGATCCACTTTTCTACGAAGAGCCGATCCGTCCGGAGCATGTCCCGGCATGGAAGGAATTGAAGTCCAAGGTAAACGTGCCGCTGGCCACCGGCGAGTCGCTCTATAACCGCTTCGAATTCCTCAATCTCCTATCCAATCATGGTGCGGACATCATCCAGCCTGATATTTGCGTGGTCGGGGGCGTCTCGGAAATGCGGCGTATCGCGACCATCGCGGAAGCGCACTATGTCACCGTGGCCCCGCATAATCCGATGGGACCGCTGGCCACCGCCGTCAACGTCCATTTCTGCGCAGCACAGCCGAATTTTCAGGTGCTCGAGTTCAAGCCGCACGTGCATGCGCCGTGGGCGCTTGATCCCTACATGCCACGCGATGGGCATATGGAACTCCGCCCGGATCGTCCGGGCTGGGGCATCGAGATTGATGAGAAGGTGCTACAGACGGACGACTATGTTCACTGGGAGCGCAAGGTCACGCGCAAACCGGATGGGGCAACTGCCTATCCATGAAGAGCAGAGAACAACGGTCTATTGATCGTCAGTTCATCGACGTCATCCCCACGCCGCGTCGAAGCTCTAAGCCTGCCTGCTGTGGCTGACACAAAAACCAGATTGGAGGAGTGGCCGTGACACTCCTCCTCAACTCCCTAAAATTTCAATGATATCGCATTGCAATCAAGCGCGTACGCCGGTTTGGTTCCCATCAAGGCGAGAATTACGCGCAGACCGCGCTATATTTTTCAGAAGAATGGGAAAATTCACATTCGCCGCTTGATTAGCCGCATATGCTCGATGATATGCCGGCCCGACCCCTCAACATGTTGGGCAATAATTGCCGCTGCGCCATCGGCATCTTGGTTCTCGATACACTGAAGCAAGCCGCGATGCTCATTTATGACGCTTGTCTGGCGGCTCAGTGAGGTTGGGAACTGCCGGCTGATGGCGGAAAGGATTTCGCGGTGTCGCCACCATAAGTCGACCGCGTGGCGGTTGTAGTGACGATCGTACATGACCTGGTGAAATGCCATGTCTAGTTTTGAATGGGCATACGGATCGGCGAAATTCAAAATCTCCATCTGCGCCTGCAAATCTTCCAGGGCGTTAAGATCCGCCTTGGTTGCAAGGCCCACGAACCAACGTGTCAGGGCTGGCTCAATCAGAACCTCGATCTCAAAAATATCGCGCACGAAGGTTTCGTCTATCGCCCGCACACGCGCGCCGCGGTTTGGCATCATGACGACAAATCCCTCGCCACGCAGTTGCTGCAACGCCTCTCTTACGGGGTTAGTCGAGGTTCCCATCCGTTCGGCAAGTTCGGAAACTTTTAGCCGTTCATTCGCGACGAACCGGCCCTGTATGATGTCGTCACGGATCCGTTCATAGATCGAGGCTTCGCCCAGATCCGAATCCTCCGTTGACCGCTGTAGTTCGACAAGTGTGCTCATGGCGAGTTTCTAGCCGAAAACACGGGTGCATGCCAAGTGCGAAATGTAACATTTAGCACATCGTTGTTGACAAATAATGTACGATCTGAAAGTTTCAGCCCATCCGGGCGGCTGAAGACTGCTGGACGTGTCTGAGGAGCGGGCACTTACCAAGTGGAGGGATTTACATGAGCTATCAGCGCATGCTGCATAGCCTCGTCGTATCGACGGGGTTAATGGGAGTGGTCGTTTTTGGTTGGTCAGGCGCAGCATTTGCGCAGAATTTCCAACAAGCGCCAAATTTGGATGAGCAAGTCAGAGCGGGCAAACTACCGTCGGTGAACGAGCGTCTTCCAGAGCACCCGTTTGTCGAGACAATGGTAGACGGCGTCGGAAAGTATGGCGGAACGCTTCGCACCACGATCCTTGCCAATGGCGACCAATACAATCTCACCCGCACGATCGCCAATGAATTGCTGGTCCGTTGGGATCCGAAGTGGAGCAAAGTCGAGCCCTCGCTTGCAGAAAAATTCACGGCTTCCGAAGATGCGACTACCTACACATTTACCCTGCGCAAGGGTTTGAGGTGGAGTGATGGTCAGCCGTTTACTGTCGATGACATCATGTTCTGGTATGAAGACGTGTTCATGAACCCGGCTTTATCGCCGGCCAAAAACCCGACATTTACAGTCGCCGGTAAGCCGGTTACGGTCCGCAAGGTTGATGAGCAGACGGTCGAGTTCAAGTTCGATGCCCCCTATGGCCTCTTCTTGCAGCAGCTCGCTTACGGCCAGGGCCACCTACCTGTAATCTATCCCAAGCATTATCTCAGCCAGTTTCACGAGAAGTACAACAAGGACGGCATTCCGGCGCTCCTGAAAGCCAACCCTGCGGCCGGTGACTGGGTGGCACTTTTCACCTCGAAGGTGTCGCTGACGTTCCAGCCGCCGTTCTGGCAGAACCTTGCCTTGCCGACGCTCAATCCCTGGATCCTGACCGTTCCCTACGCCGATGGTGAGCGTGTGGCTGCGACACGCAATCCATTCTATTGGAAGGTTGATACGTCAGGCAACCAGTTGCCCTACATTGACAACATTACCTGGGCCAAGCTCGATGACCCGCAGCTGATGGCACTGAAGATGACGTCTGGCGAGTTCGACTTTGCATTCCGACACATCAACAATGCCACGTTCAAGTCGGTGCTGTTTGATGGTCAAGACAGCGGCAAATATCGTTTTGTGGACGTGAAAGACCTCCCAGCCAACGATGCGGTCATTCTGCTTAACCTCAACTCCACCGACCCCGTGAAGAAGAAGGTGTTTCAGAACAAGGATTTCCGCGTAGCTTTAAGCCGTGCCATCAATCGTCAGGAGATCATTGATCTTGTCTATGTCGGGCAGGGTGCTCCTGCACAGGTGGCAGTGCAGCCGGAACATGAGTTGTTCAACGAGAAAGAAGCGACACAATACACCGAATACGATCCGGCGGCTGCCAATGCTGAACTTGACAAACTGATGCCGAAGAAAGACGGTGAGGGCTTCCGGCTAGACGAGACCGGCAAGCGCTTCACCATCAATTTCATGGTTGCCGACGTCTTCGGACTTTCCTACCCGGACGTCATGCAGATGGTTCAGCAATACGCCAAGGACGTCGGTATCGACATTCAGATCCGCACCACCGATCGTGCTCGCCTCAACACCATGTGGAGCGCCAACGAGCAGGATGCCTATATCTGGAACTGCGTCGGTGGCCTTTCGGAAGTCTACACCGATCCGCGTTGCTACATGCCTTTCCAGAAAGCGGACATCTTCTTTGCGGTGCGCTGGGCAGAATGGTATGCCAACCATGAAACCGGCGAGGAACCGCCTGAAAACGTAAAAGCACTGATGTCCGCCTACGACAAGGTCAACGCTGCCGTTACAGACGACGATCGCAAGGCGAAGATGAAGGAGTTCCTTAATCTGTCTTCGGACAACTTCCTCAATATCGGGATTTCGCGGCCTATGCCGAAATACATGATGGTGTCGAAGAACCTCAAGAATGTCGTTGATGGTATTCCGATCACCGGCAACCTTTGGCATCCAGCGCCGACCCTGTCGCAGTGGTATTTCGACAAGGCCAATTAAGGGCTTCTTGCCAACGGCCGGAGACGCAGATGCCTCCGGCCACATCCCCCGCCAATCAATGGTCATTGTTATGCTTCGCTATATCGCCAAACGGCTGGTGTTCGCCATTCCGACACTCTTTGCCGTCTCGATCATCGCCTTTATCATCATCCAACTGCCACCGGGCGACTACCTGACGACGCTTATGGCAGACTGGGCAAGTCAAGGCGGTGCTGTCGAAGCAGGTACGGTTGCGGCCATGCGTGAACGGTATGGTCTCGATCAGCCGATGTATTTCCAATATTATAAATGGATGGCCGGTATCCTGTTGCGCGGAGACTTCGGCATATCATTCGAACTCGGCAAACCTGTCACCGAGTTGATCTGGAGTCGTCTCGGCTTTTCATTGATGCTCTCGCTACTGACGCTTTGCTTTGTGTGGGCAGTCGCGATCCCGATCGGCATCATGTCGGCGGTGCGGCAATATTCCATCACTGATTATTTTGCGACATTTTTGGCTTTCTTCTTTCTGGCCGTCCCCGACTTTCTGATGGCGCTGGGTGCGATGTACGTGATGTCGGTATGGTTTGGTCAGAGCGTTGGCGGACTGTTTTCCCCAGAATATGTGGATGCCGGCTGGAGTTTCGGCAAGTTCTTCGATCTAGCAAACCATGTCTGGCTGCCAGTGATCGTCATCGGCTTGGGGTCTCTTGCGGCACTGGTACGCATCATGCGCGCCAATCTTCTCGACGAGCTATCGAAGCCCTATGTCACCACCGCCCGCGCAAAGGGTATGTCAGAATTTGAACTGTTGCTGCGTTATCCAGTGCGCCTCGCGCTCAACCCGCTCATCTCGACGCTCGGATGGATACTGCCCGCTGTCATCTCTGGCGAAATCATTGTCTCGGTGGTGATGAGCCTGCCCACGACCGGACCGCTACTTTTGCGTGCTCTTCTGGCGCAGGACATGTACCTGGCCGGTTCGTTGATCCTCCTGATTTCTGTCCTTACCATCATCGGCACGCTGATCTCCGACATCCTGCTTGCCATGACCGATCCGCGGATAAGACTGACATGACCGATATTTCCCAGCTTCCTCCCGACACCGTCACCACCCTTGACCTGCGTGGCAAGGACATTGCCGTTGCGGGCCAATGGCGCCTGTTCTGGCTCAAATTCAAGAAGCACAAGATCGCGCTTGTCAGTCTCGTCGTTATCTGCCTGATGTACCTGGTTGCAGCCTTTGCCGATTTCATCGCACCGCTTGACCCGAACGCGACCAATGCCCGCTTCACCTACGCGCCACCTCAAGGGTTGTCGTTGTTTCATGAGGGCTCGTTTATGCCCCATGTGGACCAGTTGAAGATGACGCTGAATACGGAAAGCATGCGTCGCGAATTCGAGGCTGATCCGGCTAAGCCAGTCGCAGTTGGTTTCTTCGTACCTTCCGCGCCTTATAATCTGCTAGGCTTTATACCAATGCAGACCAAATTGTTTGGACTTGCAAATCCGCGACCAGGCGACAGTCTTTATGTCATGGGTGCTGATCGTCTCGGACGCGATATCTTCTCCCGGGTGGTTTATGGTGCGCGCATTTCTCTGTCCATCGGTTTGGTCGGGGTGGCCATGAGCCTTATTCTCGGTGTCACCATCGGCGGGATCTCCGGCTTTTTCGGCGGCTGGGTTGATATGGCCGTCCAGCGCGTCATCGAGTTGTTGAGGTCGATCCCAACCATTCCGTTGTGGATGGGGCTCGCTGCCGCAATACCGGTCGGCTGGCCACCATTGCGAACTTACTTCGTGATCACTTTGATCGTTTCATTGCTCGGTTGGACCAATCTGGCTCGTGAGGTCCGCGGCAAATTCCTGTCGCTTCGCGACGAGGACTTCGTCACAGCCGCCCGCCTCGACGGGATGAGTGAGATCGGGATAATCTTCCACCATCTGGTGCCGTCCTTCATGAGCCACATCATCGCTACCGTGACACTCGCCATCCCGACGATGATCCTTGCCGAGACGGCGTTGTCGTTCCTTGGAGTCGGGTTGCAGCCACCGATCATCTCGTGGGGTGTGCTTCTGCAGGAAGCGCAGAATATCCGCGCGGTAGCGCAGGCACCGTGGCTTTTGTTCACACCCGCGGCAGCAATCGTCATCGCTGTGCTTTCCCTCAATTTCCTCGGGGACGGACTGCGTGACGCCGCCGATCCCTATGAGACGGTGTAATGACTATGACCAACGACACCATCCTCAAGGTCGAAGACCTGAAAACCTACTTCAAAACCCGCACCGGCATCTTCAAGGCTGTCGACGGCGTGTCCTTTGAACTGAAGCGCGGCAAGACGCTGTGTGTCGTCGGCGAAAGCGGCTCCGGCAAGTCCGTCACCGCCCGATCAATCCTGCAGATCGTCGATAGACCGGGGCAGATCGAAGGTGGCTCAATCCTGCTGACGAGGCAGGACGGCAGCCAGGTTGACCTCGCAAAACTCAATCCGCGCGGTGAAGACATTCGCAGTGTCCGCGGACGCGAGATCGCGATGATCTTCCAAGAGCCGATGAGTTCACTGTCTCCTGTCCACCGGATCGGCGAGCAGATCGGCGAGGCGTTACGCATCCATTTCGGCACGCCCAAGGCGGAGCGCCGCGAACGGGTTATGGAACTACTCAATCAAGTGGAAATCCCACGTCCTGAAACAGCGATAGATCGCTATACATTCGAGTTTTCAGGTGGCATGCGCCAGCGTGTGATGATTGCGATGGCTCTGGCTTGCAATCCGCAGGTTCTGATCGCCGACGAGCCCACCACAGCTCTTGATGTCACAACGCAAGCAGAAATTCTGGATCTGATCAAGCGCCTTCAAGAAAAACACGGCATGGCCGTGCTGTTTATCACCCATGACATGGGTGTTGTCGCCGAGATCGCCGACGAAGTCCTCGTCATGTACCGTGGCAAGGTCATGGAACACGGCAGTGTCGAGGACGTGTTTCATGCGCCTAAAGACGACTATACCAAACGTTTGATAAGTTCGGTGGTCCGACTGGAACGCAAAGCCGATATCAGGCTGACGCGTGCGGACATTGCCGCCGATGCGACACCGCTGCTTGAGGTTCGCAACATGTCTTTGACGTTTCCTTCGGGGCTGAAGGCGGTCGATGATGTTTCTTTGATTGTAAGGCCGGGTGAGACACTGGGTGTCGTTGGGGAAAGCGGGTCCGGCAAGACAACGATGGGTCGTTGCCTTCTAAGGATCTACGATCCTCAAGCAGGTGAAATAAACTACCACCGCGCCGATGGCAGCAGCGTCGACCTACGCACTGCGGACAAGCCGCAGCTGAAGGAGCTTCGTCGAGAAGTGCGGATGATCTTTCAAGACCCGGTCGGTTCGCTCAGCCCACGCAAGACTGTCGGGCAGATCATCGCCGAACCGCTCCAACTCGCCGGGATGCGAGGGGGCGAACGGGATGACCGGGTCGCAGAACTGATGGAGCAGGTGGGTTTGGAGCCGGCTTGGCGCGAGCGGTATCCGCACGCATTTTCCGGCGGTCAGCGGCAGCGCATCGGCATCGCTCGCGCTATTGCAGTCAAGCCGCGGCTGATCGTAGCGGATGAGGCGACCTCGGCACTCGACGTTTCGTTGCGCTCGCAAATCCTCGATCTGATGATGAAACTACAGGACGAGCTTGGTCTCTCCTATGTCTTCATTTCCCACGATATGTCGGTCATCCGTTACATGTGCGACCGGGTCGCAGTTATGTATCGCGGTCGGATCGTAGAGGCCGGCGATACCGACCAGGTCGTCAATCGGCCAAACCACGATTACACCCGGGCACTGCTCTCCGCCATTCCCCATCCAGACCCACGCGACCGGCGTATTCACAACCGTTTTCGCTACGTCGCGCCTAATGTTTCAATAAACGGATAAGTCCATGAAAATCACCGATGTAAAAGTTATTGTCTGCTCGCCCGGCCGTAATTTCGTGACGGTCAAAATCTTCACCGACGAGGGTTTGACGGGTGTGGGTGATGCCACCTTGAATGGTCGCGAGAAGGCTGTGGTCGCCTATCTTGAAGATCACTTAGCCCCTCTCTTGATCGGAAGGGACCCAGCCCGGATCGAGGATATCTGGCAGTATTTTTACAAGGGCGCTTATTGGCGCCGTGGCCCGGTGACTATGGCTGCGATCGCCGGGATCGATACGGCGCTTTGGGATATCAAAGCCAAGGCCGCAAATATGCCTCTCTACCAGTTGCTAGGGGGAGCAAGCCGGGAAAAGGTGCTGTGCTATACGCATGCGCAGGGAACGACAATTGCCGAGGCCGTTGACGCTGTGGGCCGGCGGATCGATGAAGGCTACAAGGCTATCCGCGTGCAGGTCGGCATCCCGGGCCTTCCGGACGTCTATGGTACAGGTGCCAAGACAGTGACCAACAACGCTGTTGATGATGCCGTCCCACACGAAGAGGTATGGTCGACCTCCAAATATATGCGCCATATCCCGAAACTTTTCGAAGCGGTGCGCGAGGCGCACGGCTGGGATATCGAGCTTCTGCACGATGCCCATCACCGGCTGACGCCGATCGAGGCCGCTCGGGTGGGCAAGGATCTAGAATTTGCACGGCTGTTTTGGCTGGAGGATACGGTCGCGGCGGAACACCAGGAGGGATTTCGTCTGATCCGCAAGCACACGACGACGCCGCTTGCCGTCGGCGAAGTGTTTAACACCATCTGGGATGCACGCCTTCTGATGGAAGAGCAATTGATCGACTATATCCGAACCACCTGCGTACATGCCGGCGGCGTCACGGCGCTGCGGCGGATCATGGATTTTGCCAGCGTGTACAATGTGCGCACTGCCTGCCATGGCGCAATGGACATGTCGCCGATTTGCCTCGGTGCCAATTTGCATCTTGATCTATGGGTGCCGAATTTCGGCATCCAGGAATATTCCGGCTATTTGCCGGAGATTCTTGAGGTTTTCCCGGGCGCATGGAGCTTGAAGAACGGTTACCTTCATCCGGGCGACGCGATCGGCCACGGTGTCGATATCGATGAGAAGCTTGCTGAGAAATACCCCTATCAGCGTGCCTATCTGCCAGTGAACCGTCTTGAGGACGGTACT
This sequence comes from Hyphomicrobiales bacterium, assembly GCA_900468015.1. Lineage (GTDB taxonomy): Bacteria > Pseudomonadota > Alphaproteobacteria > Rhizobiales > Rhizobiaceae > Agrobacterium. The sequence continues at coordinate 172,746 of UBRU01000004.1, read as the reverse complement.
TTGTGGCATTGGTAGACGAGACAGTTTGGAGAGTTTGACATGAAGATTTCCGCAATCAAAACTTTTGCTGTCAAGGTCGGCATTCGTAACCAGCTGTTGGTCAAGGTGGAGACAGACGAAGGTATTTTTGGCTGGGGCGAAAGCGGACTTTCAGGGCGTGAAAAGGCCGTCGTCGGTGCAATCGAGCACTATACGGAGTTTCTTCGAGGGCGTGACCCGTTCAAGATCGGCGCGCTTTGGCAAGAAATGTATCGAAGCCAGTATTTCGAAGGCGGACGCGTGCTGCAGGCGGCGATTTCGGCACTCGACATCGCCCTGCATGACATCAAAGGCAAGGCGCTGGGTGTGCCGGTTTACGACCTGCTCGGTGGTAAACAACGCGATCGTATCCCGACATTCGCCACAACATTCGCGCCCCCTGGTCCTGAGATGATCGACCAGGCAAAAATGCTGGTTGAGCATGGTTGGACCGCCATGCGGCTCTCGCCTTCAGGGCATGAGGAAAAGGAAATCTACGAACCACGCGAGCACATCGCAACAACGGCAAAGTGGTTGGTCAAAGCTCGAGAGGAGCTCGGCGGAGATGTTGTGCTTGGTATCGACTACCATCATCGGCTGACGGTCGCGGAAGCGGCAAGTTTCTGTCAGAAAATGCCGTCAGGCACGCTTGATTTTCTAGAAGAACCCATTCGTGACGAGTCGCCTGGAGCCTATGAGGCACTACGACGGATGACCGACGTCCCCTTTGCCATCGGGGAAGAGTTTGCGTCTAAATGGCAGTTCCAGCCTTACATTGAGCGTGACATCCACCAGTTTAACCGACTGGATGTGTGCAATGTTGGCGGCCTGACAGAGTCAATGAAGGTCGCGGCGTGGAGTGAAACCCATTATGTGGACATGATGCCGCATAATCCACTCGGCCCAGTCTGTACTGCAGCGACACTCCATTTTTGTGCCGCGGTGCCAAATTTCTCGTGGCTGGAAACCCGTAACAGCCCGGCGGAAACTCATCTCGGTTTCGACAATTCCGACTTTTTCCCAGTGCAGCCCCGTCTTGAAGGAGCATTTTATCCAGTTTCAGATGCGCCAGGCCTTGGGATTGAGGTCAACGAAGCATTATTGGCAAAGCAGAATTTCGAATTTTGGGAGGCACCGCATCTGAAGCGGCGTGATGGCTCGGTTACCAACTGGTAAGCTGTTTCATCTGGCAAATTTTTGGTATCTCAGCCTTTTCTCAGGTGGTGAACGCTCATTTGGTCGGCCTTCCATTCCCTAGCAAATGCAGCAACACGCCCATACGAACCGTCATAGCCAAGCATGCAGGTGCTTCATTGTCCGCTTCTGCTTGCGGTTGTTCTTCGCTTCCGTCATCAGCCAGGCCGCTAGTCGATCAGGAAAAGGGTCAAGCTTACTCGGTCGCTCTGGAACTTCGAACTTCGTTTTACACTCCCCAAACGCAGGTATTTGCGGAGTGTATTCCGAGACAGATCGGTCCTGCGACTAAACTTCCGGATCGATAGATGCTCTCGAAATGCCAGGGTCGGATGACGCTCAATAACGCCATGTCGATCACTCCATAGCCCTCGCTGAAAACACGCAGGGAAAAGTTCAAACATGGGTCAATTCTCGATGAAAATATCGGGGATGCGGACGAAAACTTGGACCATCAGGAGGTAGTTCATGTATTCCTACGCAGACAGACTTCGAGCCGTTGAGCTTTACATCAGGCTTGGCAAGCGGGTTAAGGCAACCATTCGCCAGTTGGGTTATCCGACCAAAAATGCTTTGAAGGGCTGGTACCGTGAGTACGAGCAGCGTTTTGATCTGTGCGTTCGCTATCCGGTTCGAATGCCGAAATATTCCGATGATCAGAAGCAGGCGGCGCTTGAGCATTACCAGACCCACGATCGCTGTATCTCTGCGACAATGCGAGCACTGGGTTATCCCGGCCGAGGAACCTTGACCGTATGGGTTCGAGAAGCGTTCCCAGAGGCGAGAGCTTCCATGGTCGGTCGATCGTGGCGTCCGGCCTATTCGGAGACTTTGAAGCAGGTTGGTATCATGGAGCTTTGCAGTGGAGAGGAAAGTGCCCAACGAGTAGCCGACCGGCTGGGCGTCTGCAGGCCGACGTTGTACAACTGGAGAAATCAGTTACTCGGTCATGAGGCTCCTTCATCCATGAAGCGCCGCAAAACCTCTGCGCCGGCGCCCGAACGCGAGGAACTTGAGCGACAGCTCGAAGTCCTCCAACGCGATGTCCGTCAGTTGCAACTCGAGCATGATCTGTTGAAGAAGGCCAACGAACTGCTAAAAAAAGGCCTGGGCGTCGATCTCCAGACCCTGAGTAATCGGGAAAAGACACAGCTGATTGACGCCCTTAAAGAGACCTATCGCTTGCCAGAAATGCTCGCCCAACTGCAAATTGCGCGAAGCTCCTACTTTTATCATCGCACGCGCATGTGTCTCGCAGACAAGTATGCCGCCGTCCGGGACAGCCTTGCGGAAATCTTTGAAGCGAACCGTCGTTGTTACGGCTATCGGCGACTACAGGCGTCGCTGGCCAGGCAGAGCGTGATCATCTCGGAAAAGGTTGTCCAGCGCTTGATGAAGCAGGAGCACTTGGTCGTTGCTAGACCGCGTCGCCGGCGTTTCGGATCATACTTGGGAGAAATCAGTCCGGCCCCTGACAACTTGATCAATCGCGACTTCCATGCAGACGCGCCGAACGTGAAATGGCTAACAGACATCACCGAGTTCCAGATCCCAGCCGGGAAGGTCTACCTTTCGCCCATCATCGACTGCTTTGACGGAATGGTCATCAGCTGGTCCATCGGAACCCAACCAGACGCGGGCCTCGTCAACACCATGCTGGATGCAGCTATTGAGACCGTGACAGACGGCGAGGAACGACCAATCGTCCATTCTGATCGCGGAGCCCATTATCGCTGGCCTGGCTGGCTAACGCGGATCAGCGAAGCGAAACTGGTTCGCTCGATGTCCCGAAAGGGCTGCTCACAAGATAACGCTGCTTGCGAAGGCTTCTTCGGTCGATTGAAAACAGAACTCTTTTATCCACGAGATTGGAAGGCCATCACAATCGAACAGTTCGTTGCCGAAGTAGACGCTTATATCCGCTGGTACAATGAGAAGCGTATCAAGATATCGCTGGGATCACGCAGCCCGGTCGAATATCGAAGAAGTCTTGGCCTTAACGTATAAATCAGTCCAACTTTTTATCCGCATCCCCATCCTGCGCTACCGGGTCAGTTCTCAGTGGCAATCAAAATAACAGAATTTATTTTGCAAACGGGATTGTTTCGTCCCGTGTGCGAGTGCCGGGTGGAAGGCCTTTCCGGTCGTCGTCAACCATCATTCCTCGGGTGGCGTAAGTCAGGTTGACCCACAGGCGGTCCCACATCGGGGAGCGTACCCCGGCGCGATATCCTTCTTGTTCGCTCAAAGCCTTGTCGCGCCAACGGTCGGCGATCTCTGGAGGCACGAGCGCGAAAAACATCGTGTCACCGTCCGTCGCATCGATCGACAGAAGAACCTTTCCGTCGTCCTGGATGCTCTGCTCCAGTTCCTTCGTAGCCAGGGCATATTGTGACCAGACGAGATCACGATAAGCGTTTATCGGTCCCGGCGGTTGTTCTCCAACAATCAGAGGGCCAAAAACGGTTTTGGTGACAGAACCTAGCGTGCTCTTGTCTATGATGCCGCCTTCCTGCCAGATCGAGAAAATATCGCTGGTGTACTTGTCTTCAACAGAGTGCAGCTTTCCTGCGTTGTCCAGCAGATTGACGGTGGCGAGAAACAATCGGTGACGCGCAGAGTAATCCTCTGCGCCGTAAAATCCGACGGTCTCCATATCCGTGGGCGGGTTGACCGCCATCTCCTGGACCCGCTTTACGATGGTAGGATCGGCTCCCGAGAAATCGGACGCGAAAGCGATGACATCGGCATAACTTTCAGATGGCATTTCGGCTCCTGCAAACTGCGCTGTAGAAAGCATACAGAATAGAACGGCGGTTACAGAGGTGTACCGCGCTAACATTTAGTGTCCTGCAGTACGGGCATTCGCCAGGTGAAGTAGCGTAGGCCGGAGACGACTTGTTTGTGTTCGACAAGCGGCATTAGCGTTTGAGCAGGGGCGGTGGGATCGTGATCGCGGTCCACTCTGCTCCGTCGAATGTTTGAACGCCGTGCTTCCTGTCGAAGAAGTAAAGCGTGTTGCCAACAGTTTGCACACTGAGCGGATTGGGGACGTTTTTGTTTATGGAAGGATCAAGGGTCGGTTTCAGCGGGGACAGGATATGTCCATCAAATGAATAGAGTCCGTAATCAGAGCCAATTGTCATCCTGTCACCAAAACGGGTTATCGATCTCAGGTCCTCGTCGTCTCCCTTGAATGAAACGTCACTGAAGCCGCGCTCTGCGTTGCCATCCAGAATAACGCCGTTTTCTCCGACCGCCCATACCCTGTCCGGATTTTCTACGAAAACGTCCGAAATTAACGCTGGCTGGGCGTAGTGTTGACCGTCTCTCGGGGTGGCGACCACCTTCCAATCGGTTCCGTTCCAGTGGTAAAGCCGACCTTCCATGACCTTGGTCTCGCCTTCGGCCGCATGGTGGATCGCGAGCGCCTCGTCGGGTCGTCCCAGATCGAACAGTTCCGCTGCCCGGTCCTCCTCTTCCTCGGTCAACTTCCTTCCCGAAGCCTTAGGGCTGCAGGTGACTGCCATATAGAGATTGTCAAGCGAAGGGCCAGCGAGCGCGCCGAACACGAGATGGTCGAACTCCTCCGATGGCATCGGCAGCTTGTCCCTGTTGAACCATGTCCACTGGTCGCGTTCCCGGATGTAGAGCTGGGAATTATGACCGGTTACCAGCAACGTGTCGCCGATCGCAACGATACGGTTCGTGTAACCAAGCCCCGCGGCATCCTCGCTATATACTCCAGAACCGACGATCTTGCTGTGCCTCGGTTCTGTTCCAGCGGAGAGGTCGTAGACGTCGCCCTCGTCGCTCTTCGCGAAGACGACAGGCTTTCCGTCCTTGTCGATCCAGCCCGTAACGCTGTCTATGATGTGGGGAATGTCGAATCTGGTCCAAAACTGGTCGAAGCCTTCCTCGTAAACCAAGACGATGGAATACATGTCGTCGTAATCCGCTTCGCTAAGCGCGATGCAGAACTTGTTTTCGGACAATGCAGTGGCTGCGGTCATGCGCAGCGGATCGTAGTTCGTCATGATTTACCTCGCGTAGCTTCCACCCGATAGAACCCTTATGGCGTCCGCATCCTTGGGCGGCAAGCGCGTTGTCCTTCCGGGTTGTGTGGCTCACTTCCTACCTGCACCGTAGCCGTATCCCTGCCCAGTTTCTTACATTTTTCAGGCAGGTTGGAGATCATGTTGATCGCCTGGCGGCAGCCCTGATCTCGCCCGACGGAGCGGTTCCGTTGGGAACATGTCTTCCCCCAAAAAGCTTAAGGGCGGGATTGAGCGACTCGTGGACCGCATCGTCGTCGGTCCTGGGCATGCCCCGGCTAACCATGGAATAGCTGATGATTAGCATTCGCATCATAAGCTCGGGATCAATCGAGGGAAGGCCCTGGCACTGTAGAAAGGTTTCAACTGCGCTCGGACGCTGTCGAGTTCGAGATGGCGGTCGACGCCGCGCAGCATATGGTCGGCAGGAACGTGATCATCAAGGCAGAAGTAGAAAAGCTGCGCCGGAGCTTCCTGACATCCCATCATCGCTCAATCCTCCGCAAATCCATGCGATAATGATGCCGACAACGATTAGTTTTTCAACAGTATTTGCCAGCACCGGACGTGAGATCTGAAGCCTAACACTCTTGAGGTTGTCAGTACTCGAAGGTATTCGGGGGCAAGTTCAATCTGGTAAGGAAAAGGCGATGTTGCGATTCATCGTGCTAGCTGCTGCATGCTTAAGCGTCAGCAGCTGCGGATTAACAAAAGTGTCCGATTCCATGCACGAGCGCGATGTTCGCAAAATGAATGTCGCTGGTCTCTCCGTGGAAGAAGCACGTGCCATGGCGACGCGAAATGGATTTAAGTGTGACACCGGGACCGAGCGCGCCACCGTGAGGACCAAAGAAGGCGTTACGCGCAAGGCAGATATACTCGACTGCCATAAGACGTCGATTGACCTGATCTGCCCGCAGAGAAGATATGTAAATTTCGACGCTGACCCGCAAACCGGTAAGGTTTTTAACATCGGTCGTCGCATAGTTGAGCATTCTTGCTTTTAACTACAGCATTCTCATATCACCGTCGATGAACTGCCGGTCTGCGCTTGTGTCAAAGGTTCCGTAGCTACGCATCTCGAATGCTGCACGCGTTGCCAGTATAACGTTAGTAAACCCCACGCCCATTCTCACATATCGGCGTTACCTGGCCCCCTTGGGAGGGCCAGGTTGGCAAGTGCGACGGCCACGCTGATCGACATCACACCGCAGACACGCGGAAGTGCGTGCCTCCAACACCATCGGCATTCATTTTGACGTTATATGAACCTGACTTTGCGCATCCACGCACGGTCCAAACTTCGTGTGCATTCGCTAACTGGCCGTTCGCCGCCATCTGTTTTTTTTGAGCTTTCACAGAAATCGCATCCACACGGCTGCAGCCTGCACCTACCCCATTCAGAAAAAACAAGCTGACGTACTTAGTGATATCGCCTTTCAGGGTGCCATCGGCTACAGAGTTCCCAGTGTATGAAATCGGTGATGTCGATGCACAAGCACTGAGCATCAAAGCCGCACCAATTCCGACAACTTTTATTCTCATGCAGTCCTCCTTTCGGTTGCTATGTTGGTGACGGACACAAACCATCTATCGTGCGGGGGTAGGTATCCGCATAGATCGTTGAACGAGCGGGACAGCTGTTGTCAAGCCAAGGTCGTTAGCGGCTGTCATGCCGTCAACCAGTACCCGCAACTTGTCACGTCGCGCAATCGCGTCGACGAACGCGGCGCGCGGCGGGAACACCATTTTCCCAGTCAACTGGCTGATGCCCGGCTTGTCGTAGAAGCCTCGATATGGGCGCCGTATATCTTCGCGGGTAGTGAGCCTCCTTGAGGGGGCGACAGGCGCGTTCGGCGATGAAGCCAAGGCGGAACCGGCGAGCCAACCCGTAGATATTCAAGCACTGCGCGCCAAGACTGGCGAACTGCCACTGGAGAACGATTTTTTTCGATGCGCTCGGCAATGCGGGATTGCTGCGCGGAAAAAAATGATCGACCGCGAGCACAAGCTAGGCGTGGTGCGCTAGGCGAAGCTTCTCGGCTTGAGCCGGGGGTAGCGTCTATTATTTGCCTCGTCTGTGTGCCACCGCGATCTAACCCTGATGCGCTGGTGGACGAATGCTGCGCATTCGCTCGGGGATCGTTTGCCGGAAGTCGGATGTTGCAGGGGCTCTCGAGAGGTGAAGAGCTGGAAACTGGGCGGTTGCTTCGACAAAGCATGTATGTTGGATAGGGCTTGCGCACCGAGGGGAATCCATTCTGAAAATCTGTATATGATACGTCAATGGATCAATTAATAAGTAATGATCCGTATTTATTTCTTTTTGTTGCCTGAGCTCAGAATGTTTGAGATAGCTTATCTCCTGGAATGAAAACGTTTGGGTAGGTAAGATGGCACGGCCTGAGTCAGATGCCTTGTTGGAAATCGGGCAGCTGCTGAAGTCTACGCGAAAAGCCCGGCGACTGGGCCGACATGGCGGGTATATCGCGTCCCCGTTATCGTGAGATAGAAGCTGGAAGTAGTGCTGCGCGCACGACGACCCTCATCAATATCGCCCGCGCGCTCGGCCTTGAGTTGATGCTCATACCACAAGCCCTGATTCCGGCCGTCGATGCGCTGTTGCGGCCGCATGACGATCTCGATGATCTTCCAGCATTCATGGCTCACCCAGATTGGAACGAGAATGTCTGAGGCATCCTCAGATCCGCGATCGATTTCGTCCCTTGACGTGCTGCTGAACGATGTGAGGGTCGGCACAATCGTTCGGACGCCTGGCGACTTCCACGCCTTCAGCTTCGAAGGCAGCTATCGCGCGACCGGCGGCTTCCCGGTGCTCAGCCTGTCTTTTCGTGCAGCCACCGGCGGCTTGCGCAAGGACCCGAAACCCATTGCCAGAGCGCTGCCGGCGTTCTTTGCCAATCTGCTCCCCGAAGACAAACTGCGTGAAGCGATGGAAAAACACCACGCGGGGGGTGTTCGTGCGGGCAACGACTTCGACCTGCTCCTCGCACTCGGCTCGGACCTGCCGGGGGCTGTCCGCGTCGTGCCAAGTGATGGAACGGTCGCGCGTCTCGAAAACATGTCTGTTCCCAAGCAGAAAGTACGGTTTTCGCTCGCCGGTGTCCAGATGAAGCTTTCCGTGATCAAAAACACTGGGAAAGGGGGTGGACTGACGCTGCCGCTCGGTGACTACCAGGGATCATACATAGCCAAGTTTCCATCCACTTCGTTTCCTGGCGTATCGGAAAACGAATATGCCAATCTCGCATTGGCTGAAGCGATCGGAATGGAGGTTCCGGAACGCGAACTAGTCGAGCAATCGGAGTTCGCAGGTATTCCAAAGGAGTTCGAGACGCTGTCGGACGGAAAAGTCCTGCTCGTCAAACGTTTCGATCGCGGCGCAAACGGCGAGCGGATCCATATCGAGGATTTCGCGCAGGTGTTCGGCGTCAATCCTTCGCGAAAGTACGAAGGTGCGGCCTATCATGATATCGCCGCAGCCCTGAACGTTGCCGTTTCGTCCGCGGCCGCACTCGAATTCGTCCGCAGGCTGGCTCTCGCCGCGATCACCGGCAACGGCGATATGCACCTCAAGAACTGGTCGCTCATCTATCGCGAAGCTGGCGATACGCCGCAACTCGCACCTGTCCACGACGTACTCTCGACAGTGCCTTACATCCCCGCGGATGCTATGGCGCTGTCGCTTGCCGGCGAGCGCCCCTTCAAGGCGATGACGGTGCAGCGCTGGAAAGCCTTCTCCAATCGCGCCCGCCTGCCGGAAGCAGCCGTCCTCAGGGCAGTTGCCGACACGGTCGAGCGTATCAACGAACTTTGGTGGTCATTGCCGGAACGGCAAGTCGTTCCGTATAAAGTTCTCGAGCGTGTCGATACGCATGTCAGGCTGATGACAACGATCCTTAGCACCTGTGCGGATTGAAGCCGTCCGTCCGAACGGTGACAACTCGAAAATTGGCGGCGACGCGGGGATACCGGTAAAACGATTGGCACATGGCGCAAGAATGCCGGTACGTCATTTCTTCTGGTCGATCAGTTGCAGACAATGAAATTCCCATCGAAAGATTGCACGTGAGCGCGCTTGGCGTCTGAGGCGCAGATGCGTCGGATCGAGCCATATTTTCCTTTGTCCCACGGGGTGCCGCGTGTTGATGATCGGCTGGTCCTAAGCGGCATCATCTTCGTCTTGCGCAATTCATAAGGATCCTGAAAGATCATCTGTACTTCGCGCCGCTCCGGAAGTGACTTTTTGGCGATATCGGACATGTTCTTGCCGCGGAAAAAGAAAAATCCGGAGGTCGGCTTGTAGAGTCCGGCAGCGCAACGGGCAACCGTGGATTTGCCGCAGCCAGACTCACTCACCAATGACATTGTTTTGCCAGACGGGATCGTGAGATTAAGAGCGTTAACTGCATGCAGGTAGCGCTGCGGCTGCCGCTTAAGCACCCGATCCACCCACTTGGATTTGACGGGAAAACGCATCGAAAGATTGCGTGCAGTCACCAGTGATTTCTGCGCTACGGTTACGGGTTCGGCAGTCACATCCGATCTCCTGGCAAGCTGGAATTCTGTGATGGCATTGCTTCTTCGTCTAGCCAGCATGCTGCATGATGATTGCCGGAACCGGATAGCTTTGGCCGTTCCGTCCGACAGCGATCTATGGCGACGGAGAAGCGGGGCCAGAAGGAGCAGCCGGTCGGCGTCTGAGTTCGTCATCGAGAACACGAAGGACGGTTTCGGCTATGTCAGTCCGGCAAAGTTCAAGGCCGGTTTCGCCCATGACGTCACTGATACCGATGCCGCGTTCATGAGCGCTTCACAGGCGCCAATCAACATGGCTGCCTTTGGCACCAAGCTCGAAAATGCCGCTTGGCGCACCAAGCCGAGCTGGGCCGTTATTGCCACTGAAGATAAAGCCTTCGATCAAGCGATGCTGATCCACATGGCAGAGCGCATCAATGCCAAGATCACCAAGGTGTCCGCAAGCCATGCTTTGTTCATGACAAAGCTAACGGTCATCGCCGACACCATTGATCAGGCGGCAAAGGCCGCGTCGGCGAAGAAGCTATGATCTACGTCGCGTAACCGCTGGCAAAACGATGTGGTTGTATAGGAGAGCGGGTGGCCGATCTAATAGAGAAAATATACGGTTGATCGGTCAAAGCGAACCCATCGTGAGTCATTCCGAATGCAACAAAACCAGGAACTTTGCTCCGGACGGAGCAAAGTTTCTAAAATGTCGGTCCTTGTCAATGGCTAAAGTTGGCTCGCAGCCTTGCCATCACAAGTGGGTCGGTGGTCGACATTCCTACGCGTAGGAAAGGCCATCAAGCAGTGGCCGAACCGTGATTTTCACAAATTCTAAAATCTCATTTAGGTCATTAATAAAATAGTTATCCTAAGTATTTTTATTATCTTAAAATATCACAACTACTCAAATCCAATTGGTATTTGTACTCGAAGGTCTCGTTGCGATGAAGAAAAAGTCTTGTATAGCTGCAAATTCGATCTCTACTATCGGTGTAGATCTGATCGGTGACAGGAGCGGCAATTTCGCATTACTAGCAGCGTTGATGACGCCGATCTTGCTAGTAGTCGCTGGTGGGGCCGTGGATGTCATGAATGCTATGACCGAAAAGCAGCACTTGCAGGAGAAACTTGACGCCGCTGTTCTTGCCGCGGCAGTGAAACAGACGCCGCAAGCGCAACGAAGCGACATCGAAAATTTTCTGAGCGATCTGGTTTCTGAGGACGGTCAGCCGATTGATCTGCAAGATTCCGTTACTGTTGCGTCGAACCCTGACGGAAGCGTAACCGGCAATTTCCATGCTGATTTCACGCCTTCATTTCTGCCACTTATTGGTATGAAGACAATGCCGATTTCCGTGACGGCGACGGCGGTCGCGCCGAAGGCTAAGGCGTCTGGTGCATGCATCTATGTCCTTGGAAATAAAAGCCAGGCTGTGCTGGTCAACTCGGGTGCTCGTGTTAAAGCTGAAAATTGCGGTATCGACGTACAGTCAGTCAGCAATCCTGCATTCATCATGAACAGTGGCTCCACCATCGATACGACGCGGTTTTGCGTGAAGGGCACACAATACATCAAAAATGGTGGCACGTTGACGAACTTGCAGTTGGGCTGCAACGCCGCCGCCGATCCCTATGCAGGTAAAATAGCTGAGCCAAAACTACCGACGACCTGCACTGACAGCGGTACCAAGGACGGCCAAACCCAGTCTATAAAACCTGGCATGCATTGCGACCTGACATTTAATGGAAGTCCGACGATCACGTTTGAACCGGGCCTTCACATTATCAAGGGACGAATGATCGTCAATAGTAACTCGACGGTAACGGCAAATGGCGTGACGTTCTATTTTCCCGATGTCGACAGCGAAATACGCGCCAATGGCGGTCTCTCCTTCAAAGCGTCTGCACCTACGAGTGGCGCTTACAAAGGCGTATTGATCTTCGAGAAAACCAGCAATGGAGTAATCGGATCGGATACCCGCCAATACATATTTAACGGATCGAACGGCGAAACGCTTGAAGGCATCATCTACCTGCCGAACCGAGACGTCACGTATAATTCGACGACCAATCAGACGAACAAGATTTCCATGGTGGTGAACACCATGATCGTTAACTCGGCCAACTGGAACCTTAAACCTTATTATGGCGCAGACAGTGGGGTGAGAACGGCTGCAAGGCTCGTTAAATAGGGCGGCATCACATTTCAAGGGAAACCATGTCGCCTCAGCGGATGTAAGTCAGGATTTTGTCGCCGCGTGCAGATGAGTGCGATGAGATGGCCGCGTTCGACCTGGTCGCGGTCGTTTCTACCGACCCGCCCCAGCCCGCTGCCATCCGAAGTAAGCTTAATCCGGGTTAGAATATTTCTACGCCAAAATCCTCCCTAAAATCGCCAAGCAGCTGCCCGAGAAAATCTTGGTGATCGTCATGATGTTGTTCTTGGAGCCGGGCGCGGACTTTGCCGTCCGCGAACCAGTTAGTACGAAAGACCACGGCGCTGTTGGTAGTTACTGCAACATGTCGTAGCTAATCAGGTCGAGTTGTGGTGCACCCGTTTTGAGGATCGTATCGCGCGCGACGAACGCGTAACGTTTGCCTTCCTCCAAAGGCACCGGCATAAGCGTTGGCACGGCGTCGTTGACATAGAGCACGACGTCTTTGCCGTCGGGCGTCCGCACCTGCATCGCGGGGCCGACGAAGCGCGAGCGCGGTTCATTGACTACCAGCTTACGGTCGCTCATATCCGGAGACTTGGAGACAATCGTCGCGTCGAACCGCATAAGCTTCTGAAACACCGGGTCCTTGACTGGATCAAATGGTGTCTTGCCGCTCGCACGGTCGTTCTGGTTTTTCAGTTTCGCGGCATCATAGTCTGCAAACGTCGGATAACGCACAGACCACTCGAATGACTTTGATTGGTTCATCACGCGATAGGCCGCACCCGCAAGTGTCGAACTTATTCTTTGCGCAGATACTTTCTCAGATATCTGGTTCACAAAGCTTTGCAGCCGTCGCCTCGGCGAGTCGTCGTTTTCGAACAGAACTTGGAGGCCTGGCCCCATGGCCACGCCAACCTGTTTCGTGTCTGGAGCGACGACGAGAACGGCGCCATTGCCCACATCCAGCTTCCCGACCCGCATCTGGCGCATAAAGTCCAGCGCATACCGGTCGGGATCTCGACCTTGCAGGTCTTTGACCGCAAGCGTGACCACCTCGACATTCGCGGCCGCAGCGAACTGGAAGGCGATCGTTTGAAGTTTTTCGCGCACAACTGGGTCGAAAACGCCGGCCTCGTCATAGACAAAACGATCGAATTTGGATGGCGTTGCCTCGGCAGAAAGCTTCGGCAGATAGTCGATAACAGCGGGACCGATGGCCTTGGAGCCACCATTGGGGTTCTGTGATGGCATGTCATCGAAAGGACCGGGAATGTCTGGCATCCGCGCCACATCGGTGTGATCGGACGTGATCGCCGGAGCTTCCGAAGCCGTTGTTGCTGCCTGCGGCACGCTTTGTTCGGCATGTCGCGCAGAAGGCTCCGCTGAAGCGACGGGTTGATCATCGCCACAACTTTCTCGTTGCTGTTCGCAGGACTGTGCCCAACCTGCCTTGACGGCATCAAGCCTTTTCTTCCGTCCGGGGTGGGTTGGCCCATCAGCCTGCGGTATCAGCGTAGCAATCGCCTTCTCCGCCTGTGGCAAAGTGGCCCCCATTTTGAAGAGAACGAAGCCTGAGAATTTATCGGCTTCCAGTTCTATCGGCGGCTTGCTGCCGCCTGGCAGAAGCGTGTGGCCAGAAAGATGGTGGCCGATTTCGTGAGCAAGGATCGACGTTCCACTCCAATTCTTGTCTCCCGTCGCGCGCGCCACCTCCTGCATGAACTGCCGGTTGTATGCGATGACCCGCTTTGGAACGCCGTCTTGCCCCATGACGATCAGCGCGGCAGCATTGGGCACGGCGCTCTCGGTGATTGTGAAGTTCTGTGGCAGGCCGGTATAGCGCATGATCCGGGAGACCGCGGCGGCCCCGCTCACCTCTGTGGAGGTGTTTAATGTGCTCGCATCGACCTCTATTGCCTTACCATCGTAGGAACAGGCTTGCAGCATTTCGGAAAGCTGCGTGGTCAATTCGCTTTCGTCGACTTTGCTCGCGTCCGCCTTATCCTTCGTCGCCTTTTCACTCTCCGAGGAAGCCGACGGCTCGGCCTGCGCAACAAGTGTTCCTCGTTCAGCTTGCTCCAGTTTCGAAAACATGGGGTCGCATATGGCTTTGTCGTCCTGCGTTGGCCAAATGCTGGCAGCAGATGCGCCTTGGGCCAGTACAGATCCCGCCGCCACGCTCGCGTACAGAAATAAGGCTCTCATGGTGTCTCCCTTTCATGTCTTTGCTTCAGTCAGGAAAGTTGCGCCAGAACGATGCGAATGACGGCGCGCGCATAGAGATAGAAGAGCCCCTCCTTCGACAAGTAGAACAGGCCTGCCCCGATTGCAGGCCACCACCATTGTTGTCGCCAATCAATGGCGAAAAACTGTCCAAAGGCGAAAAATACGATCCCGATCTCCACAAATGGCATGTAATAGCCGGTGTAGAAGCGGTGAGACTTGACCATATCTAATGTTGAATTGAGCAGTAACGGCGACAGATTGATGATGTTGGCGACGATGATGACGAAGTGCGTATAGGTTGCCAGCACCAGATGTTCGATAAAATTGAACCCCTGTCGCGTCCAGAAAACGATGTTCGATGCAATCAATATCGCCAGGATGCCGAGCGAGAACGACCATTTCGACCAGGATTGGACCAATACCACCGCTCTGCTGAGCCGTGCGTCCTGCGTGCCGAGATAGTCCACCTGCGCAATGACCAAAAGCAGCACGACGATTGCTGCAAGGAGCAGTTTAAGAGGATGCGTGTGGCTCTTTCTCTGCCCAAGAACATATTCACGGGCAACGGTGCCAGGCTTCATGACGACGTGAAAGGCAGATTTTGCCATATCGGTTTCAAACCAGCGAATTTTCTCCCAAACCTCGTCGCGCAGGTGCGAAGAACTGAGCCGCTGAGCTTTCTTCTGGCCGCAGACATGACAATATTTATTGCTGAAAGATTGACCGCAGTTGCGGCAGATCGGCTCCTCAAAAAAACGATTGGATACACAGGAGATGTCGGTGGTCGTAGGTTTCTCACCCAAAGATGATCCGGTTTTCAGCGATTGTTCCATGCAGATCTCCGAGCGTTATGACGCTTTTCACTGCGAACGCGGGTGGCGCCTCTGTCCGTACAGTATACAATCGATTTCCGATCGCCGCAAAGCTCACCATGAGAGGCGCAGATAATAACTCAAACATTACTTTTGGCTCTGGTGAGTTATTTCACACAGAAAGAGCTTGTCACAACGGGGAGGTTGGTTCCGATCTCCTCCACGGAGAACCGAGTGCGGGAATGCTAGGCTTATCCTGGCTTCGTACCCAGGTCCTCTTAGCGAACATAGGCTAGGGGATTTGCAAGGTTTGGCGAGGAAATCACATCCATCTCAATCCCGTAGATGTCACGCAGCACTTTAGGTACGAGAATGTCTTTCGGCGGTCCGCTGGCAACGACGGTTCCTGACTTCAAAGCGTGAACGCGGTCACAGAAACGGGCTGCCATATTTATGTCGTGCAGGACAATGACGACGCTCCTGAGGCCTTCGTGCGCCAGACGTTGGACAAGCGAGAGCACCTCGATCTGATGAACGACGTCGAGTGCAGCTGTGGGTTCGTCCAGCAGGAGGCAGTGTGCGTCTTGAGCGATCATCATAGCGATCCAAGCGCGTTGCCGTTCGCCACCCGAAAGAGTTCCCACAATTCGTTCGCCCAAGCTCACGATTTGCGTCGCTTGAAGGGCGGCCTCAACCATTTCGTGGTCTATTTTTGTAAATCGACCAAGAGCACCGTGCCAGGGGTAGCGACCACAGGCTATGAGCTCACGGACCGTCATTTCCGACCCAGTGCTGACGTCCTGCGGCAAATATGCGACCGATCGAGCGAAGGCTCGGTCCTGGAAATTCCGCAGGTTCTGTCTGTCGTAGGAGACTGATCCAGATGTTGGTAGAATTTGCCGGGCCAAAATTTTGAGGAGACTGGACTTTCCGGAGCCGTTGTGGCCGACTAGACCTACAACCTCTCCAGCAGGAAAATTGAGTGTGACATCAGACAGGATCACGCGTCGGTCAATTACAAGTCCTATGTTCTGGACAGCAAAGGCTTTGGTGATCCGATCTGCTTTCTCGATTTCTTGAAATATCGCCACATCAATTCCTTTCCTTTGGGGCAGTCTGGAGATCGTATCATCTGATTTTTGTAAGGTTTAAAGCCGAAAATCACTACGCAGCGACACGTAAAGATACGAAGTGCACCACTATCCCATGCCCTGTTTTGGAAGTGGGCAAGTCTTGCAGTAGCCCAAGGATGGGATCAGATACCGGATGCAACAGACCCGCCGTTTTCTGACCTGTGTCTCACCAATATGAGTATAGCGAGCTGGTTCAAAAAGCGGGTTGGGTTCGCCAGAAGACAGTCGGCGAGCCCCTAGGCGCAACCGTGCTTGCTCAACGCTTTTTTTTGCAGGAACAGATTTTTCGCAAAAGCTGACAACGTTCTCGACGATATTGCCTGCATTGCTCCAGAGAACTTTTTGCGACAGTCCTGAAGCACGAGCGATGGCGCCGATGACAGGAGCAATATGGGCGTCAATCACAAAGGAAAAACGCTCGTCTGCGGTCTGTGCAGCTATCGCTGAGCCAGCATGTGTGAGGCAAAAGGCTTCTGGACGACCAAACTCGTCCAGTGTGATGCCTGTGACATCGAGGTCAAGCGGCAGCCGCCAATCAAGCACGAGGGCGGCCGCGACCGAGGGAATAATCAGTTTTGAAAAGTAGATTTTCGACCACTGAGACGCGACCGCTCGTCGTTCCGGCTTTTCATAGCACGTGGAAAACCTTTCGAGGATCGCAGACAGACGATCGGGTTGCATCAGGGCAGCGACGGGTTCGAAACTGCGAGTATGGTCTTTGATGACGATCGCTGCGCCTATAGCGACTAAGTCTCCGCGGAATAATCCTGCCAATTCAGGAATCATCGACGCACCAAAAGCAGTCCGTAAAAGCCTGCACCAATAATCATTGATACCAGCCCGGCCGGGACTTCCCAGGGGAACACAATGGTGCGTCCAACCCAGTCTGAAAGAACAAGTATTGTTGCGCCTATGAATGCCGCACCTGCCAGTTGGGTAAGCGGTTTTCGCAAGCCGATCATGCGGGCAAGATGCGGTGCAATCAGCCCCGCAAAGCTTAGCGGCCCAACGATCATTGTTGCCGTTCCCGTGAGCCCGGCGGTCATGAGCAACATGATCAGACGGGCATTTGCAAGAGGCATGCCGACCGAGATGGCAGCCGAGGGCCCCAGCGGAACGATGGTCAGCCATCGACGTATCAGTGGCAGGAGTATTAGAAATATCAGAAGTGCCACGATGGCGACGACAGCGTCTTCGGCTCGTACGGAATAGGTTGATCCCGACATCCAACCCAGCATCCGAGTGACGCGTACGTCTCCGAACAGCACCGAAACGGAGATGACCGAGCCCGCCAATGCGGTGACGGCCACGCCATTTAGGAGCAGCTTTTCCGGCGCGAAAGCCGAGCGCCTCGCGATGTGCATAGTGAAGGCTAGGAACAACAGGCAACCCAACGTCGCCAGAAGCATGGTCTGGGTGCGCCCAAGTGGCGGTAGAAAAAAGACAACGGGGATCATCAGCAATGCGGCACCAGAAGAGACCCCCAGTAACTCTGGACTGGCAAGCGCGTTGCCGGTCATCCGCTGCATAAGGCAACCTGCCATCGCCAACATCGCGCCGGCGCTAGCGGCCGCGACTGTACGCGGAAGTCTCCATTGTAACAGGTTGATCCAATCTGCACCGGTTGCTATGTGCCAGCCGTCGGGAAGCTTGCCAACACTGGTGGCAATCAGTGCAGCGAGCGCAAGTGTACTGGCCACTGCAAGCAAACTGCATCTTGGACTGTGATAATGCGCCCGCAGGCGCGGCTGCCGATCTCCGGCAGGACTGTTTTTTACCCTATTGAGCAACCAGATCAGCATAGGTGCGCCGAGAATTGCGGTCACCGCACCAGCCGGGATTTCGATTCCGGCACCGAATGTCTGCAGAGCCTGATCGGTGACCAGCAGCAAACCCGCCGAAATCAACGGGGCCGTAAGCAGACGATCTTTGAACCGTCGCGCGCCGGTAGCCTGCGACAGTCCAGCGCCGGCCAAGCCGACGAAGCCGATCACGCCCAACTGGGCAACGACGAACACTGCTGGAACGATCGCAATGAGCAGCGCGAGCGCTCGCAGTCGAGCCGGGGAAATCCCTAGCCCACGGGCAGAAACCTCTTCCAGTCCAAGCAGCGTCAGAGGACGGCACAACCAGAATGCCGATATCCAGGCAGCAGCCAAACTGGGTAACAGCAGGAGGGCTATGCTCCAATTGTCCTGCGTCAGAGATCCGACCTGCCACGTGAGAAGTTCGCCAAGGTCCTCGAAGTTGGCCAGGATCAGCATGGCTGTCAGTGCGTCCAGACATAGCGATAACACAAGACCGTTGAGGACAAGATACAACGGAGAAAAATTGCTGCGTGCCGATAGTCCCAATACTACTGCAATGCTCAGCGACGCGCCCAAGAAGGCAGGCAAAGCAAAGCCGAATAAAAGCAGCGGAGGGAACCACAGCATGGCGATTGCTACTCCGACGCGTGCGCCTGAAAAAATGCCAAGCGTACCTGGTTCCGCCAAGGGATTGCGCATCACCTGCTGCAGGATCGTGCTGCTAAGGCCGAGCATCAACCCGCTCAGGATGGCGACGACGCACCGCGGTAACAGGCTGAAATATACGGTAACCTGGTCAATATTCGTCAGATCCGGATCGAGCGCAGTCGCCCATCCAGGCGCAAAGAGATTCGTGGATCGCAAGTTGACGACGAATAGTGCGCATCCTGCTGCCACCAATAAGGTGGCAAGTAGCAAACCGCGGTTTCTGTCCGGGGCGCCAGTTAAGTCCTCCGACATTCTTAACCTATGCAAGGCTGCTTCCCAACTGCGTTGCCAGTCGCTCGATCGAGCGTACTCCGCCATTGGGATAGATAACCGGCATCCTCAGGACCCGACCTTCCCTCACGGCTGGAAAGGCATTCCAGAGCGGGCTGTCCGCCAGACGTTCGAGGGCGCGGTCGGTCTCTGTGCCCCTATCGAAATGAATGATGATTGCATCGGGCACATCTGTCAAACGTCTTAACGATACTGAAGCTACTCCCGATCCGTTGACGCGACCGCCAAAGGCATTGCGCAGGCCGAGACGTGCCAAGGTATCGCCAATCATCCCGTTGCCACCAAACACCGCGGCGTTGCGACCGTCACGCGTGAAGCGACATACATAAACGGGAGGGCGCCGGCCACTCAAGGCTTCACGGGCATTTGCGATTGCCTGTTCGCAGGCAGCAATCGCAAATTCCGCTTCTGTTTGTCTGCTCAGAAGATCTGCAAGCTGCCGCAGTAACGACTGTACGAATGTGACCGCCGGAATGTTTTTTGGAAAGACCGCAAGCGGCAGTACTTCGGAAATCCGGCTTAGATTGTCGAGACCAGCGGTTTGCCAGTCGGCCATTAGCAAAAGATCCGGCTTCAGGATCTGCAGAAATTCGAGATTGGGCTCGTTCAATGGCCCAAGATCGGCAACCTTGTCCGACAGGGCTGGCTCGGCCACCAGTCGCCGGTACAAAGGAATATTGGCGATGGCCAGGGGTTGAATGCCGAGCGTCAGCAACAATTCGGTCAACAGCAGATCCATGCTCACGATACGCTGCGGCGTTACTGCACTGGCCGCTCCGGCCCACGCAAACAGGGCCGGAGCGGCCAAGGCCACCCCGATGAATTTCCGCCGGTCAATGAGTGGCGCTCCTACCATTTGTATGAAAGGGTAGCGAACACGGTCAGTGGCTCGCCATACCGGCATCCATCAGACGCAACGCAGGTGTAAAACTGCTTGTCGAACAAGTTGCGCGCGTTCAGTTTCAGCGTAGCGCCATCGAGTTCGCTTTTGAACTTGCCCAAGTCGAAACTCGCCATCGCGTCAACAAGCACGTAACCCGGGATGCTGCTGGTATTGTCGGTGAGGTTGGTCTCGCCGACATAGCGCACACCACCGCCTATCTTCACGCCTTCCAACCCAACATCGTCCAGTGCATAATCGGCCCACAGAGAAACATTGTGTCGAGGAACCAGAGAAACCTGCTCGCCGACTTCGGTCGCTTTTGCGCTCTCGGTGATTTCTGCATCCGTATAGGCATATGCTGCGACGAGACCGAGATTGCCGAATTCGCCACGTGCTTCAAGCTCGAGGCCCCTCGATTTCACCTTTCCCTGCTGGTAGGAAAGCCCTGCGGAATCATACGTAACGACATTGGTCTGTGTCAGATCATAGACAGCAGCGCTGAACAGCATGTTGCTGCCGAGTGGCTGGTAGCGCAGACCGGCCTCGTACTGCACACCCTCGTTGGGCTTCAATGCTGCCTTCGTAATATTATCGATGCCTGCCTGCGGCAGGAAAGACTGACTGGCACTAAGATAAGGCGCAAATCCATTGTCGAACAAATAGACAAGACCAACGCGTCCTGTCAGAGCGGAATCCGTCTGCCCGGTAATGACCCCTGTTTGGTAGCTCTTCGACTCGCTGTTTGCCCAGTCGTGCCGACCGCCCAGAAGCATGACCCAGTGATCGTCGAACTTGATTTGATCCTGCAAATAGAGCCCATACTGATCACCAATCGCATCAGCGCCACGATCTACGGCGTAGTTGATGGATGGCGATCCAGTATAATTGCCGGCGCCGAGGTCAAGGAAGTCAGTTGCCGCACCCCGAAAACGATGGGAATCATATGAGCGGCGATAATAATCAAACCCGCCAAGGACGGTGTGGTCAACACCCAGCGCATCGAAAGAGTATTCAAGTGAACTGTCCGAGGTAACGCCATAGGACGATTCGGTACGCGCGCTGCCCAGACGCGCCAGCAGCCCGCCGTTTCTCGACAGGGGTGCTAAATTTCCCATCATATAATTCCATTCAAGGTCAGAACGAAAATATCGATTGCTGTTTGAAAACTTCACGCCGTTGTCAAACTCATGTTGGAAGATCGTTCCGATCGAGTACATATCGATGTTGTATTTGTCGAAACCGTCTATGCCGAGGAACGTGTCCCTTGGAATATTTCCCGCGCTGACATCGGAGTACAAGAGCGGCGTGGCAAACCGTGTATGGATATGCTGGTAGCTGGACAATACCGTCAATGACGTCGCTTCACTGGGCTTCCAGGTCAGGGCAGGTGCGATATAGGTCTTGTTGTCAGGTGTGTTGTCGACCCAATTGTCGGCATTGCGCAAAAGGCCCGTCAGGCGGTACGTGAGCACCCCGTCATCGGTGACAGGCCCGCCGAAATCACCAGAAATCTGCTTGCGGTCGTTGCTGCCATATTCGACGTTGACCTCACGCAGTGCCGTATCGATTGGACGTTTCGATACGCCGTTGACGATGCCACCAGGAGCCAGTTGCCCATAAAGCACCGATGATGCGCCTCTCAGAACTTCTACTCGCTCAAGGCCGTAAGGCTCCTGTCCACCATCATAGACATTTGACTGAAACTTCATTCCGTCGCGAAGTGTGCCGGTATTGCCGTTTGCCACATTGAAACCGCGGATGGTGAAATCATCGACAATACGGCTGAACGTGCCAGACTGCGTTGTCACCCCGGGTGTGTAGCTGAGTGTGTCGGCGACCGAGGTTGCTTTTTGATTGCTGATCTGGTCTGCCGTCACGACTGTGACGGACTGCGGTGTTTCGATGAGGGGAGTGTCTGTTTTGGTGGCAGATGAGTTGCTTTGGGCGAGATACCCTTCGACCGGGCCAAAAGCATTTTGTCCTTGAACAACAATGGTCTCTAGGACGGTGGAAGCGCCTGATGGAATGACGCTAGCCTTTTGACTTGCAGCACTCGCTATGGTGACGGAGGTTGGGCTGGTGAAATTGTACGAAAGGCCGGTTCCGTCGAGAATCTGTCTGATGGCGGCTTCCGTCGAGGGCGCGCCTTTGGTGCCAGGCGATGTTTGTCCCCGCGTCAACCCGGCATCATAGAGAACCTGAACACCGCTCGCGACACCGAACCTAGACAGCGCTGTATCAAGTGCCCCTGCCGGGACGGAAATCTGTTGCGTCTGTTGCTGAGACCAGCTCGGTCCTGCGGTCATCAACGATGTCCCGATTACTAAGGCAACCGCCGTCGTGACGTTTGAAAGATGGAACCGGTTTTTCTCCGCCGCGCCGCGTGTCTGCTTGTTCATTATAGTCCCCAAAAATGCTGCCCGTGGCACGGTTTTGCCGACACCACTAAAGACAAGAACGAATGTCCGCGCTGAAGCCGAAATCGCTTTTGATGATTTTTCTAAGAAATTTTGCCGACCGGTTGAAATGGCCTTTGGCGCTAACGCAAAATGATGATACCTGCGGGCAAGCGCGTCGCTGAAACATTCAGCGTCGCCTCCAACTGACCAATGATCTCGTTGGGCCGGGACAGGTGAAAGACACCAGAAACGCGTCTTTGACCAAGCGTACTGCTAGCGATAACGATATTGCCGCGTCTATGGCGATTGATGTCCATTACGACACTGGCCAGGGGCCTGTCCCGAAACACCAGCAGCCCGCGTCTCCACGCGGCCATGTTTTGCGGTTCGTCCTGATTGATCTCGCCCAGGCCCGTATCGAAATAGCGGACCGACTGAGCAGATTTCAAAAACATCTTCCCACGACATTCGACTTCGATCTGTCCTTCCAAGCATTCTACGGACACTTCATCTGAGCCACATCCAATGGCAAAGTTTGCGCCATATGCAGTCGTGATGCCACTGTCGGCAGCAAGCCGAAATGCGCGTTGGTGATCGGGGGCCACATGAAACACCGCAGCGCCGTCGCTGAGGGTCAACGCTCGCGTGTGTGAGGTAAAATCCCATGACAGGCTTGACCCGCCATCCATTTCAACGGTCGAGCCATCGGCAAGCACGACGGTCTTCTGTTCTCCGCGCGCTGTGGCAAAATCGGCTGCAAGTGCCGAATAGGATGGCGTTATTCCCAGGAAGGAGCCCACGACAGCTGTTCCAGCAGCGGACGCAGCGATGGCGCCTCCACCGATAAACGCACGGCGAGATAGGCCCATGCCCCGTGAGTGGTTTCGCGTCAATGCCGGTCCCATCGTTTTCCAGAGCCGGGCTGCGTCGACGAAGGCCTGCTCGTGGCTGGGGCTTATGCCGCGCCATGCCTGCAGACGCTCCGCGTCATCCGTCGTGGCGTCGCCTGACGTAAGGATCACAATCCATTCGGCTGCCTCCTGAGTGAGGGTTGAGCCGCGTTTAAGTTCGTCGTCCAGTGGCATGGGTCAAAATCGATCAGGATATCGGTCAGCGACGTGGTATTATAATGATAACGATTGGCAGCAGTGATGCCGAAACCCGCTGACAGATTATTTTTCTGGATCAGCAGGTTCGTGCAGGCGTGCGAAGCAATATTCGATTGCCGCTCGAATTTCCAGTTCAATGGTTCGTGTCGAGACGCCATGGGTCGCTGCGATTTGCCGATGCGGTTCGCACTCAACGCGGGCGGCAAAAAGGATTGCGCGACGCCTTTCAGGCAATTCGTCCATGATTTTCAACAATCTCGACAGTGTGTCGCGAGACATCAAGACGGCTTCGGGATCGGGTCTGTTATCATCGACATTCAGGAGCTCGTCAACCTCATGCGAATGGAGGCGGCGGCGGTGAGCCGATCGGCTGTGGTCGATCGCAAGGTTTTTGACAAGGCGGCGGAGGTAGGGGACTGGAGCGACAAGGGTCATCGCTTTGCTTTGGGAAAACCGGATCCATGCCTCCTGCGCCAAATCCTCGCCATCTTCAGCGGATCCGGCGCGTCTGGACAGGTAGCGTGATATTCCTGCGCGTTCGCGCATGAAAATTGCGACCATTTTTTCATCGTGGCTTGCCATTTGTCGCGGCCCTGGCCGATATGATCGCTATCCAGTGAATGGATTAGCATCCTGAGTTCGTTAAGACTTGCATAGCTGCGAGCCGAACAAGAATCAATAGTGGAGCGTTTTGATCATCTTATGGAGCGCTGAGTTCAACCTAACGAAGCAAGAGAGAGTTCTTCAACAGTAGGACCCCGTAGCGCGGTTCGATATTGGTCGCCAGTACGATTTCTTCAAGGCGGGCGACTTGGAAAAGTCTCGATCGTAGGTTAGATGTGTATGAAATTCATAGTGGGCGGCCATAGGGTCTGTATTTTGACGCTCAGAGGTAAGCCGCAGCAGTTCCTCCTGGCTACAGCGCGAGGGGTCGCCAAGCGTGCCACATTCTGATCACTCGCCGAAGAGGATGGCGCCGGAGTCGGTTGCACTATGCAGAATATGAATGATGACTACCTTTTCCGTGTCAACGCAGTAGAAGATCAGGTAGTCGCCGTGAACGCGTCGACGAATTTTGTGACGTTCATAGCGCGGGACGAGGCAGAAGCCGCTGGGGTTATCGACGAGTTCTTCACAGTTGCCTTGCAGTTCCCGGATGAATGAGAGGGCGCGCCGTGGATTGCGCTCAGCAATATAATCGACGATTTGCTCAAGATCGTTCTCTGCCTCATCAGAAAACTCGAGGATCATGCCGGTTTTTCGGCCTTGTCAGCCATCGCACGATATTTCGTGTCGAGGCGGCTGAAGACATCGCTTGCCGGCTTAGTCAGGCCAGCGTCCATATCAGCGACGCCGCGCATTATGGATGCATCCAGCGCAACTAGCCGGGTCTCACGGTCTTGAACCAATCGAACACCTTCACGCAGGACTTCGCTTTTCGAGCCGTAGCGCCCTGTATTAACGAGCTGCTGAATGTAGCTTTCTAGCTGCTTTCCCAGATCGGCGCTGATCATGCTATCCTCCATTATGCTGTGACGATAGCCATATACGCCTTTATCAACTATTATCAAGGCGAGGCATATTTGTTCTTTCCCTACGGCCGGCTGCGACCATTCGTGCTTCCACGATCGGCGGATCGGGGTCATCGCAGGTTCGGAGCTTTCCATGCATCATGCTTTGATGCTGCCTGACTGGGGGCCACAACTCTTTTGCTCAACGGGACTTTCGAGCCGGTTGCAGAGCAACTCGTTGCCCTTGAGGCTCGCAGAGTGACTGTGGAGCGCACCGCAGTAGCAGCGATCACGGGTGATGCTGACGTCCGTCTTGACGAAGGGCGTACGCTCGGTTTTGCGGGCATCTTTGCCCTTGCGCCCCTTGAACTGGCTCGCCCAATGGCAGAACAACTTGGATTGGAAATGGACCAAGGCCCACTCGGCGCAGTCATCAAAACCGATCCGATGAAGGAAACCAGCATGCAAAGCGTATTTGCCTGTGGGGATGCGGCGCGCATGATGGCTTCCGTAGCCCTGGCTGTAGGGGACGG
Source organism: Hyphomicrobiales bacterium (assembly GCA_900468015.1). GTDB lineage: Bacteria > Pseudomonadota > Alphaproteobacteria > Rhizobiales > Rhizobiaceae > Agrobacterium. The sequence continues at coordinate 147,356 of UBRU01000004.1, read as the reverse complement.
AAACCTTGCCGGGGCAGGGGTGCATAGATCTTTGATGTTTGGATCGATCTGAACCCGCCCCTCGTTAGGAGTGGCTGTCAGACACTGGGTATCAACGAATAAAGAATGAATGCCGCGACCCCAAAGAACAGCAAGAACGAACCGACCTATGACATCGACACTTCAAATTAGCAATCCGACATGCAAGTCTATGGCCGTTCTGAGTCCATTTCTTTCTAAGGCTGGGAGAGAGTTATGAAAAAGTCATTGCTGACAGGAGCCACAGTTGTTTCAGCCCCACACAGTATGGGGTTTTACACTTGGCATGTCGCAGAGAACAAACTTTACGGTGACCCCTACTTGGCTAAACTCTATGGCTTTTCCATCGAGGAACTCGCCAAAGGAATTTCAGTCGAACAGATCTTTGCAATCATGGTGGAAGACGACCGCGCTGTGATCGCCAGTAACGTCCACAGTGCAATCCTGAACGCCGAACCATCGATTGGTCGCTTCCGTGTGCGGCATTCCGACGGTTCGACGCGGACCTTGATATCTTTTGGACGTTGCCTTCATGATGAGATGGGCGTCCCGACGTTCTATACCGGAGCTGTTATGGATGCCTCCTCACCGCAGATCGCGGAGGGTAGCGATCCTTTGCAGGCCCATTGTCGCGCGGCGTTATCAATCGCGGAAAAAAGAGGTAACCATCTCGCTGCCCGTTATCTTTCTTCAGCATTGAACACGGTCTCTTCCGGTCATTAGAGACAACCGATTGCCGAAAGATCGTTCCGCCTAGATCGGGTGAGAAGAAACTTTAAATAGCCCAAGGGCACCAAGGCCCGCTGTGGTACCCTGTCAAATAGTTCGCGGAGCTAATCCATACGCGACCGGGGTCCAGAGCTTACGGTTCATTTCTTTGCTCCATCGAAGATGCGGTTAGGTTTTACCAACGCGAGTGCACTTCATATTCCCAGCCTCGCGATAGTCAGCGCTGGAAGACCTATTAAACGCGTGCATTTTCGGCAGGTCACTAAGTTGACGCATCCTTCCACGAGGGCGCTGAAATTTCGAGATGCTGGTTGGTGCCGCAACTTAGGTCTCGGAAGACCTTTCCATCTGTATGCAAGAGGCAAACTTCCTAATTGACCTTACGTGAGTCCGAGATTCCAAACCACAACAGTTGCAACTCTGCCTAGTAAATGGGCATATTGAATTTTTCCTATGCAAAAATAACGAAATTTCAATGGTTTATTATTATACAACTGACGTAATTCTAGCAGATACGCTATTCATCATCAGAGGCCAAACGTGAGCATATTCGGCAATCTAAAAATCAGGACTCGCATCATCATTGTTGCGGCCATCCCAACTATCGCCTTGGTTGGCGCAGCCTTACAAGACAATGTGCAGCGTTTGCAAACGGCATCCGAAGCGCAATCTGTTGCAGAAATTGCCTCAATGGCCCCTATTCTGGGCGCCACAATCCATGAGGTTCAAAAAGAACGCGGAGCTTCCGCCGGTTTTGTGGGTGCCCGTGGGCAGGGCGAGTTCGGCCCCCTTCTTGAAAAGCAAAGAGGTGCTGCGGACCTGGCAATTCAACGCTTCAAGACACTGGGTCTGACAGACGAAAATAGCAATCTGGCGCCAGCCCTTAGAGAGCTCGCTTCTGCCGCTCAAGGCAAGCTTGATAGGCTCACAGCCATGCGGCAAGACGTGACGTCGCTCAAGGCCGGTGTGCCGGAGATTGCCTCCTACTTTGCAGACACGATCAGCAGCCTCATCAAGATCATCGAATCGATGAGTTCCTTGACGACGGACAGCACCATATCCAACAGAATTGTCGCTTACTCGGCACTGCTGCAAGGCAAGGAAAGGGCGGGACAAGAGCGCACGATTGGAACTGCGGCCTTCACATCCGGCAGCTTCAGCCCTGAAAGCTACCAGCTCTTCGTAAAATTCGTTGCGATGCAAAATGTCTATTTCTCTGATTTCAATAGCTATGCGGGCGCAGACCAACGAGCTGCATTGAAGGATGCGTTGAGCAGTGATGCAGGCAAGCTTGTCGAAAGCCAGCGCAACATTGCAGTGGCCAGCCCGTTTGGGGGGCAACTGAACAGCGTAAGCGGTGAAGAATGGTACAAAGCGTCGACCAATCGCATCAATGCCCTGAAAGCTGTCGAAGACAAGACAGGCCTCGACCTGCGCGACTTCGCCGCCGCATCTGCTGCGCAACAGCACAACAGCCTCCTCATCTCCCTGGCGATATCCTTTGGCGTTCTTGCACTCGTGGCCGTGCTTGCAACAATCGTGACACGGTCTATCACAATTCCGGTGACCCGCATTGTGAAGACAATGCGCGAACTGGCGAATGGCCATGCTGAAGCCGAATTGAGCGTCGTTGCCGACCGTAGTGAAATCGGCGACATGGTGAAATCCGTAGCCGTGTTCAAAACCAACGCACAGGAACGGTCGAAACTGGAAGCGGAAGCGCAGGCCAACCGCGCACTGTCTGAACGTGAACGGCTGGAGCAGCAGGAAAGAGAAGCAGCGGAAAGTGCAGAAGTGCAGTTTGCGGTCGACACTTTGGCTGCAGGTCTGGGCGCTATGGCCAATGGCACCTTGAACTACCGCATCAACCACACCTTTGCGACCCGTCTGGATAAAATCCGGGTGGACTTCAACGGCGCAATAGAGCGCCTTGAGGACGCCATCGTCAATGTGAGCGGCAATGCGCAGGCCATTTCTGCCGGATCCAACCAGATCCGCGCCTCAGCGGACGACCTTGCCAAGCGCACCGAACAGCAGGCGGCATCCGTCGAAGAGACAGCCGCTGCGCTGGAACAGATTACGACAACGGTTGCCGACACCAGCCGCCGCGCTGAAGAAGCCGGTCGCCTCGTGACCGCCACGCGTGAGAATGCAGAGCATTCCGGGACGGTGGTAACGAAAGCCATCAATGCGATGAATGCGATCGAGACGTCCTCCAACGAAATCTCCAATATCATCGGCGTCATTGATGAAATTGCATTCCAGACCAACCTACTTGCCCTAAATGCGGGCGTTGAAGCGGCGAGGGCGGGTGAGGCCGGCAAGGGCTTTGCCGTGGTTGCCCAGGAAGTTCGCGAGCTCGCGCAACGTTCGGCCAGTGCGGCGAAGGACATCAAAACGCTGATTGCCAAATCAGGGGATCACGTCAAAAGCGGCGTCAGCCTTGTTGCGCAGACAGGAGAAGCGCTCGGCAAGATCGTCGAGCAGGTCAAAGAAATCAGCGTCAACGTGCTGTCTATTGTAGAAGCGTCGCGCGAGCAGACGACCGGTATCAAGGAAATCAACCAGGCTGTGTCCCAAATGGATCAGGGCACCCAACAGAATGCCGCAATGGTGGAAGAATCCACCGCGGCAAGCCATGCCCTTGCACGAGAAGCGGACGCTCTGTTCGTTCTGGTCGGAAAATTCGAGACAGACGCCAAGGCGAAATCAGGCGCTTCGTCCGCAGTAGATCGGTACCCGGATCAAAAACGATCGCCTGCCCGCCAATTGCTGAACCGGGTGAGCTCGTCATTTTCGGGCAATGCAGCGCTCAAAAACAAAAGCTGGGAAGAGTTCTAAGAAAACCAGCTTTAACGGACTTCGATCAGGTCACCTCCCATCAAGAGGTGGAGGTGACCTGTTACAAACGACTACTAAAACGAAACGCAACATCACAGATATCACGTAATAAGGGGTATCCGGGTTCAACGTTTACAGTTGTGGAATGGATGCAGTTGTTGAGTTTCATGATCTCATACGGTTGTTTAGCCCGCTAAGGCAAGGCGAGTTAGGGTCGAGTGCATATGGGTTGTGCCGCAGTACCCAAATCAACGGCTGGGTACTCAGATCTCATTGCACCTGTGACTACAGCTTACACACAGGCTAACGAGACCACGAACGTCAAGGCGTTACCTTCGAAGGCCAGTTATAGAGAGAAGACATCTTCAAGAAATTGAACTTGTTGACCAATGTTGCTCCATCTCCTGAATATAAGGAACAAACCGGTGTTCTGTAGCTTTAGGGTGCATGGAAACCGCAGAATTCGAAGAGCTCGTTCATCCCATTGCCCTTGTCGTCGACGACGAGCCGCTCATCCTCTTGGACACGGTCGATATCATTTTGGATGAGGGATACTCAGTCGTGGAGGCGTCCACGGCAGATCAGGCGTTTGCGTTTCTCGACAGGCACTCCTCGCTCCAACTTCTTTTTACTGACGTACAGATGCCCGGAGACCTGGATGGCTTCGGACTGGCGCGAATCGTCGCAGAGCGCTGGCCGCACATCCGTGTGGTGATCGCGTCCGGGGCAATCGTTCCCGGCCCGGGCGACCTTCCAGGCAACGCGAAGTTCATAGGCAAACCGTTTACGGCAGAACTTGTCCATGAAACATTGATGGAGCATGGTTTCCGAAAGCCCGACTCCCCTTAGTTAAATCAACCGTACGCAATTATGATCCCTAAAACATAGGACCTGCGACGGCTAGCCGGTATTTTTTTGATGTCCACAACGGCGAGGGAGAAGTCATCGACAGTCAAGGGATGCTCGTATCTTCACCAGACGAGCTTCCGCGTGAGGTTGGACGCATCATGGCGGATATCGCCAAGGACGAAATGCCCTATGACGACCACCGAGGGCTTGTTACTGTGAAAGCGAGAGACGAGAAAGGGCGGGCTGTTTCCTTAGGATCGCTTACGTTCACCTATGAGGCGATCGGTAACTGATTTGCCGACCACTTCTGTGGAGAGACATGCGGATTGCCCCCGCTGGGGTCGCGCGATTTGGTTGCTTTATGTTAGGAATTTATAAGTCCGATAGTTTATTATGGCGAAACAGAATATTGCATGCCGCTTTTAACATAAACGGGATTTTCTCCGTACGTAGACACGATCGTAGCAGGTGCCTGAGGCGTAGGGCATCTTCATCCGGGATTGCAAATCTACACGCTCAAAAAAGCCGGATTTTCTATAGTTTTCGTCCCTGCAGTGAACTCTTGTTCAACCAGTGAAATCCTGCAGACTAGAGCAATCGTCGCAGATTCTAGATTATCGGGTCGGAGCATTCAATTTTCTATGCAGGGCTAAGTTGTCAGAACTTCGCAGCGCGAGCTCCTCGGCACTCTCGAACGCAAGAATCATGCGGTCCGCAGATATTCAGATTGGTTTTTCCAAGCTTGACATCAAAATAGCATGTCGAAGGTTGGGCTCCCTTTAAGGCGTAGTTTCAGACCGTTCGGATATGATGCCACGTTGCGGGGAAGTCGGCCGTCAATTTTGCTTATCCGTGTTTCCATTCTGGACGGCAGAGACTCATTTGCCGATTGATGCTACGGAGAGTAGCAAGTCAATAGTCCTACACTGATCTAGGCGTGGCTCATCGCCAGTTTCACCCGGTCCCGCCCTGAGTTTTTTGCTTCATATAGTGCCTTGTCTGCCCGCCGGTATGCATCTTGCAGGTCGGGAACCGCGGTGAAAGAAGCGACACCGAAGCTTGCGGTTGGCCTTACCGGGAGACCCTCAATAGTTGTTGTCGCCTTGCGTAGCGTTTGCGCGAGGGACAGCGCGATATCCAAAGGCGTGTTAGGTAAAAAGACCGCGAATTCCTCGCCTCCTATCCGGCCTGTTGCTGAAGTTGCGGGCGCGTAGTTACGAAGAAGTTCTCCGAATGACTGAATTACCAAGTCGCCGATATGGTGGCCGTAGGTGTCATTGATACTCTTAAAATGATCGAGGTCACAGATGATAACGGCATGCGGGCCCGCCTTTGACTCCTTCAGTAGGGACCCGACACGTCGATCAAAACCGCGGCGGTTGGCAAGTTCCGACAGCGCGTCCTTTTCAGACTCGCTTTGATGATCCGCCATGATTTCCAGCACAAGGACAGCAAGAAGCGATAGCCCCACCGCCACCATCAGGACCGCGGTGGCACTCTGCGATATCAATGCATAATCGGTGTGGATGTAATCTTTCGCCGTCGTACCACTACCGACCAGCACAGTCAGCCCCGCTTTTGCGATGAAGTGCAGACCTGTGACCAACATCAGGGCACCAAGAAATCTGTCGACTACAAGTCGCCTGCGGGACAACAGGACCGCACGCGTGCTCGAGAGGACTGCGAGGGCGAAGGGTGTCTGATATAAAACAGCATGCAACGCGGAGCTTCGCGGCAGATCGTATATCACGTGGCTTCCGATTGCTGTCACGATAACGAACACGATCCCAACCCGCTTGTCTAGCGGTCGTGCATAGAGTTCTCCCACTCCCACTCGAAGCAGGGCCATCCCGGCAACCACCGACGTGAATGCTCCCAGCGCAGAGATTTTCAAAAAACTCGTGTACGCGACCAACAGTTCAAAGACAGCTGAAAGTGACGCGATTCCGAAGCCCGCAGCTAGCCAGAGCGCGGCCGTGCGTGACCGGGAGCGGGTCGAAACGACTGCAAACAGCGCGCTAAAGCATAACGCGACGACCCAATTCACAGTCAGGAAAAACAACACGCCGTTCATCAACGAACCCTACATCTGCTGTCCATCACGTCATTCGGGAGGCCGAAGCGTTACCGCCTGTCCATAGGGGCTAAATGGAAATTTTGTAATAACCACTGCGTTTCATGCTTTCCCGTCGATGAATTTCTCAGTCAAGAACACCCAATGCCGTGTTGCTAAGATGGCTTGCCCGTCAGTGAGATAGAGAGCGTGGTGAGAGCAACGCCAAGACGAAATTCAAAAGAGTTGCAACTCATTTACAAGATTCCGCTGCATTTAGCAACGACAGGGCTTGCGCGCGCAGAACCCGCATCTTAATGTTATAGCATTACATGTCATTCAATGGCATCCTGCTAGTGGAGTTGTAGCGTCGTCGTGACTGAAGCATGCCTGACCTTTGACAATCTGACTTTGGGTTACGACCACCTGCTTGCCGAGCATCATATGAACGGAGTTGTGCGTAAAGGAAACCTTAAGGCTGTCGCTGGCGGCAATGGGTCAGGGAAATCGACCGTCATGAAGGTCATCACAGGCTTGCTGGGGGCTTTGAGTAGTACCTGCTTGATAAGCGAAATGCGCGAAGCTTCTGTCTTTGCAGAATATATCTCGGACGCACGCCTTGTCGAGCAGATCGCTTTGGAAGCGGGACTAAAGACTCGGTGGCACCTTATATTCGGACGCCCTGTCGCCTGCCAATGGGCCCGCGCCGACCTGTATTGAGATGATGCTCTACAACTTCCAAACCCTGACATCTGCGGACAATCGCGGCTGAGACACCGTCTGATCAGACGGAGAGATGCATAACGCTTGCGTTATGTAATATCATTAAAAGGAGAGATGAGTGAGACATTTAATCCTAAGCGTATCTGCGCTGGCCCTATCAGCAAGCCTGCTAGCGTCAACTGCTCTTGCCCAGGACAATGAGGAAAGCGTAACGTTCTTTCGCGTGTTCGTAAGCGACCATAACGATCCGAAAGTCACGGCGTTCGATCTGAACAAGCCCGAAAAGCGCTGGACGTTCGACACGCTCGGCCAGAACAAGCTCTACAGCGTAAATGAAGGCGCTAGCCTCGTCGCAGTTCAATCTGACAATGATGTCGTCAACTTCATCAATAGCGGCATTTCCCTTCACTCGCATGGTGATCATTCCGACATTGAGATTACCGATCCGTCGGCTGTTGAAAAAGACCTGACCGGCCCACGCCCGTTCCACGTCATCGACCATCACGGTAAGATCGTCATCAACTTCGACAAAGGCGGCTACAACGAGATCGTTGATGCGCACGAACTAACCGATGGCGAGATTAAATCGACACGGCTAAAGCAGGCCCGTGCTCACCACGGTTTTGCGGCGCCGGTCGGAAAGGGCTGGGTAACGACGGTGGCGTCCGATGCTCCGGTCGAGGGTGATACGGCTCCAACGCGTGTAGGCTTGCGTGCGGTGAAGGAAGACGGCACTCCCGCAGGTGATGTTGCGACCTGCACAGGCATTCACGGCGAAGCTTTCTCGGGTGCTTTCCTTGCTGCAGGATGCAAGGAAGGCATCTTGACGGTCACCGCAAGCGCTAATGGCCCAGTGGCTAAGATGCTACCCTATCCGGCCGATTTGCCGAAGGACCAGACCACCGGCACCCTTCTGGGCGCCAAGAGCATGCAGGTGTTTCTCGGCAACTATGGCGCAAAGGGTGTCGTCGTCGTTGACCCCGCGGATCAATTGCACTTCCGGTACATCGAATTGCCGTTTCGCCGTGTCGACTTTGCACTCGATCCGGCCAACGCTCGCTTCGGCTACCTCCTGACCGAGGACGGGACTATACATCAGATCGATGTGCTTGACGGCAAGATTTCCAAAAGCGCCAAGGTGATCGAGCCTTATTCCATGGATGGCCACTGGAACGATCCGCGTCCGCGTATCGCCATGGCTGGCGATGACATCGTCATGACAGATCCCAATGCCGGGTTGGTGCGTCGCATCTCCAAGGCGGAACTGAAGGAAGTCGGGACAATCGAGGTGGAAGGTAAGCCATACAATATTGCGGTCGCTGGTGGCAGCGGCAAGGTCCATGAGCACGCTGATGGCGAGGCTCACGATCACGCTCACAGCCACGGCGATCCCAATGTATACGCCGGTTACTTTGAAGACAGTCAGGTCAAAGATCGCCCATTAACTGACTACGCTGGCGATTGGCAGTCGGTCTATCCTTACCTCAAGGACGGCACCCTTGATCCAGTATGGAAGCAAAAGGCAGAAAAGGGCTCTTCGAGCATAGAAGAGATTCGCGCCGAGTACGAAGTTGGATACAAGACAGATGTGGACCGCATCACGATCAACGGTGACGTCGTCACATTCTTTAAGACCGGTCAGCCGTCAAAGGGCGCTTATGCCTATGACGGAAAGGAAATCCTGACCTACAAGAAGGGCAATCGCGGCGTCCGTTTCATCTTTAAGAAGACCGAAGGCGATGCCAGCGCTCCGCAGTTTATCCAGTTCAGCGATCATGGAATCGCTCCGAACAAGGCTGATCATTACCATCTCTATTGGGGTGACGACCGCGCAGCTCTGCTAAAGGAAGTCACTAACTGGCCGACGTACTACCCGTCGGCATTAAAGCCAGAAGAAATTGTCAGTGAAATGAAGGCGCATTGAGCGATCAAGTTATGCAACACAGCATCCGGCAGCGACACGCCGGATGCTTCACCGTCTGAAAAGGCTAGTGCGCTCGGTTGAATGGGATGGCTATAGCTACCGCCAACAAACCCTTGTAATTGATTTTCCATAGGTCGGCGGTTCGAGCCCTTTTCAGGCGTTGGATTCTTTCATTGTAAAACTCAGCATTGTGTTCAGCGTATACACAAATTGTCTTCCTCATCATTCATTACCATCCTCTCGGCGCGTTTCAGCTAAATCCGTTCGGGTGATTGATTAGCGAGAGGCGGTGCCTGCGTAACTCTCACCTACCTCGTGCCACCGAGTTCGGACCTATATTTTCAATCAGCCGCCGAGTGAATTTCAAATGGTCATACATTGACTTTCAATTAGTCAATAATGTATTTTCAAACGGTCATTGAGAGGAATAAGGCCGTGATGCTCTATCCAAGACTCGTCGAGCAACGTGTTGCCGATGCCATGTTAGACACAAGGGTGATTATGATCGTCGGTCCCCGACAATCAGGAAAAACGACACTGGCAAAGAAGATAGCCAAAGAGGCCATGGAGTATTACACTCTAGACAATGCGACCACCTTGGATGCAGCGCGACAGGATCCGGTTGGCTTTGTAAGGCGTATAGATCGCGCCGTCATCGATGAAATTCAACGCGCCCCCGAGCTGTTGCTCGCAATCAAAGAAAGTGTGGATATCGACCAGCGCCCGGGACGTTTCCTCCTGACCGGTTCGGCTAATATTATGACGCTGCCACGCGTGGCGGACTCGCTCGCTGGACGCATGGAGGTCGTTCGATTGCTGCCGCTTGCGCAGAGCGAGATCAGAACCGCGGGCAGCAGCTTCCTGAGCGACGCCTTTCAAAATGAACCAAAGGTCGGAGAACCCGTCATCGGTGACGACTTGATGGCTGCGGTCCTTGCCGGTGGATATCCCGAGGCATTGAGCCGCAAAACGTTGAGCCGCAAACACGACTGGTATGCGGATTATATCCAAGCGATCGTTCAACGCGACGTTCGTGATGTTGCCCAAATCGAGCAGATTGCGCAAATGCCGCGCTTGCTGCGCATTCTAGCTGAGCATTCGGGACAACTCGTGAACTACTCCGGAATTGGCGCCCCCATCGGGATGAACCACGTCACAACCCAGAAATACGTCGGTATATTCGAGAGCCTGTTCCTCGCCCGAACCGTTCAACCTTGGTTTTCCAACAAACTAAAGCGCTTGACTAAAACCCCTAAAATACATTTCCTCGATTCTGGTCTGCTCGCATCTCTTCGTGACCTGTCTCTCGAGAGAATGCGGGACGACAGAGGGCAGTTCGGGGCGTTGCTTGAGACTTTCGTTTTTGGTGAGATACTCAAACTCGGCAGTGCCGCACATACACGATTTGAGTTTTCGCATTTTCGTGACAAGCAGCAGAATGAAGTCGATATTGTCGTTGAAGACAGGCGAGGGCGGATTGTCGGTATCGAGATAAAAGCCGCAGCATCCGTCAAATATTCCGATTTCTCCGGCTTACGAATTTTGGCCGAAGAATGCGGAGAGCGCTTCGTATCAGGCATGGTCCTTTACGACCACCACAAGGTAATTGCATTTGGAGAACGTTTATCGGCGGTTCCAATTTCGGCGTTGTGGCATTAGCGTCTGGGAATTGTCTCCAGGCTCCAGACGCGTGAGCGGTCCTGGAAGTCCGACGGAAAAAATGGGACTCAGGTTCGATTCCCTTCAAGGCGATGGATTACCGTCAGTTTAAGACGCAAGATCTTCTGGCGATCCGCAAATCGGAAAAACGCGGACCCGCCACGCAGGTTCGACCAGATGGTGCGAAAGCTAAATAAATGAGGTCAGTCAGCTACAGCGCACAAATTCCGGCAGGTAGAGGTCGATAGAGAGATAGGAGCAAGTGACATCGCTTATTGAATATTTTCCTTGCTCCCGCCGTTATGTTATCCGTTGGCTAGATACTGCTACGCATCGTGACGACGCGCAGCTTTCCAGTTCGTGCCACTGAGCTATCAGCAATGCTCAAGCGGCATGTATAGTCATCAGATCATATTTTTTGAGGATTTCTCGAATTTTGGCGTCCTGCTCGGCATTGGGCATAAGTGCGGGCTGGCGGCTTGCGCCAACGGACGTGTCTTGTAGATAGAGCGAGCGCTTGACCATGGCGGGAGGAAAGCCGTGGGCGTAGAGGTCTGTGCGGAAAGCGGTGTAGATGGACTGTTGGCGTTCAGCTTCAGCTATGTCTCCGGTGTTGAAACCATTGAGGATTCCAGCGAGAACCTCGGGCATTGCGTTTCCGAGACCGGAGATGCAGCCCGCAGCACTGTTTTGCAGTGCCCAGAGAACGAGATGATCGGGGCCTGAATAGACCTCGAAACCTTCGACCTCCTTTGAGACCTGGAGATAGGCCTCCAGCGTCTCTTGCGCGCCGCCGGAATCCTTGATGCCAGCAATATTGCCGTGAGTTGCCAGCTTTCGTGCTGTTTCAGGTTCGATGTGGTTTTGGGTGCGTGCCGGAATGTCGTAGAGATAGACTGGCGTGTTCACCGCATCCGCTACTGTCGAGAAGTGTCGGACCAGACCGTCTTGCGTGCAGGCGATGAAGAATGGTGTGATGACGGCAATGCCATTGACGCCGATGCGGTCGAATTCCCTGGCAAGTTGCAGCGTTTCGAACGTCGCGGGCATACCCGCATTAACGATGACGTCGGCCTCGCCACCGACTTCATCGACCACTTCTTCCAGAAGCCTGATTTTTTCGGAATGGGTTAGCGCGGTGAAATCGCCGTTGGTGCCGGCGCACATTATGTTGTTGCCGGCCACCACCTGGCGGCGAACCTGCGCGCGGGTCGCTTCGTAATTGATGGTCTCGTCGTCGTTGAAGCAGGTCACGATCGCGACGAAGGCTTTCTTGGTCATCATCTATACTCCGGTCATTCAATCAGGAAACTCTGGCGAGACGAGCATTGCGGTTGGCCGCCTGAACGTCCGGGTCAGGGTCGAGGGTGGCGGAAATCAGGGCTTGTGTGTAACGCTGTTGCGGGTTGTCGAAGACTTGTGCGACCGTGCCGAACTCGACGACCTCACCCTTTTGCATGACCATGACGTAATCCGCGAAATCACGCACCAGAGGCAGGTCATGAGCGATGAAGATGAAGGCAATTCCCATCTCGCGGCGCAGCTTGTCCAGCAACCTTACCACCTGCGCCTGAACAGAAACGTCGAGCGCCGAAACGGCCTCGTCACAGACGATCAGTTGTGGCTCGAGGGCCAGTGCGCGGGCAATGGCGATACGCTGGCGCTGGCCGCCGGAAAACTGATGTGGGTAACGTCCCATATGTTCCGGCGATAGTCCGACCTGATCCAGCAATTCTGCGGCACGTTCGCGCCACTTGGCTTTGGGCAGGATTTCCGGGTGGATGACCCACGCCTCGGAGATCAACTGATAGACTGTCATGCGTGGGTTGAGCGATTGCGTGGGGTCCTGAAACACCATTTGCAGGTCGCGGCGCAGCTTGAAGAGTTCGCTGGGCGAAAGCGCGAAAAGGTCCTGGCCTTTCCAATGTGCCGTGCCGCTATCCGGGTCATCCAGGCGCAGAAGGATACGGGCCAGCGTCGATTTTCCAGAGCCGCTTTCACCGACAACGGCAACCGTTTCGCCAGCCTTGAGATCGAAGGAAACACCTTTCAGCGCCTCAAAACCGCCATAGGATTTGCGGGCATTCCGGACTTTCAAAATTGGTTCGCCATCGGTCGCTGGCTCATGAAGTTCACCCTTGCCGGGGGCAGCTGCAATCAGCTTCTTTGTATAGGGGTGCTGTGGATTGCGGTAGACCTCGCGAACGGTGCCGCTTTCGACCAGCACACCCTTTTCCATCACCACAACGCGGTCGGCAACTTCTGACACGACGCCGAGATCATGCGTGATGATCAGCACACCCATGCCGGTTTCGCGCTGGAGTTCCTTGAGAAGCGCCAGAACATCCGCCTGCACCGTCACGTCGAGCGCCGTTGTGGGTTCATCTGCGATCAACAGATCGGGCTTCAGCGCAAGCGCCATGGCAATCATGACGCGCTGCCGCTGGCCACCGGAAAACTCGTGCGGATATTTGTCGAGCGCTTTTTCGGGCTCCGGCAAAGCGACGCGCTTGAACAGACGCAAGGCCTCGGCCTGCGCCTGGCGGTTATCGATGCCATGCGTTTTCAGAGCTTCACGCATCTGCCAGCCGACCGTATAGACAGGGTTGAGGTGGCTGAGCGGATCCTGAAAAATCATGGCGATGAGGCGGCCATTCACGGCCCGGCGGTCGTCCGCGCTCATCTTCAAAAGGTCTTTGCCGTTCAGCAGGATTTCACCGGATGAAATCTTGCCCGGCGGCATGTCGATCAGGTTCATGATCGCCGATGACGATACCGACTTGCCCGAACCGCTCTCTCCCAGAATGGCGAGCGTTTCGCCACGGTCGAGATGGTAGGAGATGTTGCGCACAGCGTGGACGGTGCCGGTGGCGGTATAGAAATCCACCGAGAGGTTGCGCACCTCCAGCAAATGATCAGCCATGTTTCGGTCCTTTCATTTCCAGGCGCCAGCGTTGGACGGGGTCGAGCGCAATACGCAGCCAGTTGGACAGAAGGTTGAGGGACAGCGTGGTCAGGATAATCGCCAGACCCGGCCAGAAGGACAGCCACCAGGCGTTTGTGAGGTACTGTCGGCCTTGGCTGATCATCAGACCCCAGGTGATTTCAGGCGGCTGAATGCCGATACCGAGGAAGGACAAGGCGCTTTCCGCCAGCATGACATAGGCAAAATCCAGCGTCGCCAGGGTCGTAAGCGTCGGCAAAACGACGGGCAGAATATGGCGAAACAGGATGCGCTTTGAAGACGCGCCCATCACGCGCGCCGCCTGCACGAACATGCGGCTGCGGATTTCCATCACCTCGGCACGGGTGGTGCGAAGATAAACGGGAATACGGGTGATCGACAGGACCAGCATCAGGTTGAGAATAGAGGAGCCCAGAATATAGAGAACGATGACGGCCACCAGCAACGATGGGAAGGACATGATGACGTCGGCAAGCCGCATGATGATCTGGCTGGTACGCTGAGATGAAAAGCCTGCGATGAGGCCCAGCAAAGTTCCGACGACGGCAGAGATGAAGACCGCACCGGCAGCGACCATGATGGTGTTCTGTGTCGCAACGATAATGCGGGGCCACAGCGGCCGCCCCAGCGCATCTGCACCGAGCCACATGAACCATTCGCGGCTGAAATCGAAAGGCGCGAGGTTGCGACCCCGCAGGTTCTGTTTGGTGGCGAGTTCGTTCAGCAGGGTCGGGCCTATGATCGCAAGGATGATGACCACAATGAGAAAGATCGCGGCGCAGAGTGCAAACTTGTCTGCCCACAGCATGCGCGCCATGCGCACCATGGCGCTCGCTTCCTCTGTGACTGGTTCTTGTGCCGTGTTGGGTGATGGAGTGGCCATGGTCATATCCATCCTCAGTAGCGGATGCGCGGATCGAGCAGGGCATAGGCAAGGTCGATCACGAGGTTCATGAGAAAAATGGCGAAGGCGGTAACCAGGATTGCCGCCAGCACGACGTTGAAGTCACGCTGCAATATGCTGTCGATCATCAGCTTGCCGACGCCCGGAAAACCGAAAATCGTCTCAATGACAACCGCACCGTTGAGCAGGCTGGCTGCCTGATCTCCGATCACGGTGATCACGGGCAGCATCGCGTTGCGCAGCGCGTGAATGAAGATGATCGGACCGGATTTGACGCCCTTGGCGCGGGCTGTCTTAACGTAAGCGGACGACAGAGCCGAAATCATTGATCCACGCACGACCTGCACGATGATACCGAAGGGGCGCACGAACAGCACGCAGATCGGTAAGATCCAGTGCGACAACGTGCCGGTGCCGGAGGTGGGCAGCCAGGAAAGCTGGATGGCGAAGACGACGATAGCGACAATGGCAAGCCAGAAGTCAGGAACCGATGCGCCTATCAGCGAGACCATCGAGGAGAAACGGTCGAAAAAACCGCCGGTGCGGAACGCAGCAAGCGAGCCGACGACGATGGCGCAGACGGTGACCAGCGTCATGGTAATCACGGCAAGCCACAGCGTCCAGGTGAAGGCTTCAAGGACGACGTCGAGGGCGGGGCGGGCCTTGCGCAGGCTTTCGCCGAGATCGCCGATCATGACGTTGCCGACATATTGAACGAATTGCACCAGAAGCGGCTGGTCCAGCCCGTGCAGGGCGCGAAACTCTGCCTTCATTTCAGCGGAGGCTTCGACGGGAAGAAACAATGACGCAGGGTCACCGGTCAGACGGGACAGAAAAAACACCATGACCAGAAGCCCTATCAGCGAGATAAGGCTGGCGAGGGCGCGTTTGCGGATGAATCTGAGCATTGAGACCTCGATCTAGCTGGAATGGCCGGCAAAGGTTTCGCCGTCCACTTCACGTCGACAGGACGATCAACCGCCCTCTGGTTGGATCGGCAGAGCGGCAAATGATGAAGTGCCGCTCTGACCTCTGCTTAAGGAGGAATTTCCATCCTGCCCGCTTAACCGTGACCCGATCAATGCTGGCAGGATGGTGTCTTGCAGGGCTTACTTTTTGAAGCCAATCTCTGAGAGCTGCAGCATGGAGTTGGTGGCGATGGTGGGCTTGAAGTCCAGACGTTCCGACACACGGGAGTAACCGACCATGTGGAACAGGAGGACATCGGCAACCAGATCGTCATGGACATAGGCGATCAGCTGCGACCAGAGTTTTGCACGGTCGTCGCCGGTCGCGGCAGAGGCTCGGGCTATCAGGTCATCGACATTCTTGTCGGCGAAACCAGACTGTGTGCCTTTGCTGTCGTACTTGAAGAACATCGTAAAGGATGGATCGCCCTTGGAATTGTCGTGCATGGCAGCGACGATCTGCGGGCCACGGCCTTCCTTGAACGGCTTCGAGTAATAGACTTCATGCTCGGCCACTTCGACGAAGCGGAGTTCGACCTTGAAACCAACGTCCTGCAGCTGCGCCTGCACGGCTTCCATGATTTCCGTCACATTCGGGAAGTTGGCTGTGCGTGCGATGATGGTGATCGGGGTATCGACGGGAACGCCAGCGGCCTTGGCCTCCTCAAGCAGCTTCTTTGCCTGATCGGGATCGTAAGGGAAAACCTTGACATCTGGGTTCCAACCAAGCGTCGTCGGTGGCACCAGGGCGGTTGCAAGAACAGCGTCCTGCGGAACGAGCGTGCCGATGAAAGCCTGACGATCAATGGCAAGGTTCAGAGCCTTGCGAACGCGAACATCATTCAAAGGCGCGATGTTGCCATCGAGGCGCAGATAGACCGTCTCGCTGTCGAGATAGGAGAAATCCGTCTTGTCGTTGGTCGCGTCCACCTGAGAAATCGAAGGAGCAAGATCGGCTTCGCCGGCTTGAACCATAGCTGCACGAACGGCTGGATCTGCACGGAAGAGATAGGTGGCCTTGGTGACAGCGGGCTTCTTGCCCCAATAATCGTCACGGGCATCCAGAACGATCTGCTGACCCGGCGTCCAGTTGGACAGCTTGTAGGGGCCGGTGCCGACAGGTTCGCGCACGAACTCCAGCGGCGTACCGTCAGGAACGATTGTGACGAGCGAGAGCAAAAGCGGCAGGATCGGCTGGACCGGATCGACCTTGAAGTCGATGGTATTTTCGTCCACGACCTTTACGTCAAACTTCATGCCGCCGAAGTAACGGCGGGATTCGCAAATGTTCTTGTCGCTGAAAATACGATCGAAGCTGTATTTGACATCCTTGGCGCCGAAGGTCTTGCCGTCGGAAAACTTCACATTCTGACGCAGGTGAAAGCGCCAGGCGCCGTCGCCGGTCTGTTCCCACTTTTCCGCAAGGCGTGGCATGACGCCCTGTTTGCCGCGCACGTCGAGCTCGGTCAGCGTCTCGCTGACATTCTCCATGATGACGCGACCGATATTGGAGCGTGTCGCCATGCAGGGCTCAAGCAGGTCGGCCTCTTCAGGCAGAACGATTTTGATGTCTGTCGAGGCAGCGTTGGCCGGCGCTACGCCGGAGCCGAATGCGAGAACGGAACCCAGAATGGCTCCGAAAAGACGCGAGGTTTTCATGTCATTCTCCTCCCTATAGGTGCAGATCGCACCGTTTATCGTTCACCTCGCGACGGCATCTCTGCGACGCGGTTTGAATGCATTCCTCCTGAAAGCTCTATGCGCCACCAGAGACACTTCGTTCTCTAAGGTCACCATAAGCGAGCTGGCGCAGACCATCGGATTTCTCGACAAGTTTGTCAAATTAAATATTCGTTTCCACAAATTTGTACAAACTCAGCGCGCACAAAAACCTTATATTTCATATAGATATTTGTATTTATCACGCTCGAAATAGCAAGTTGATGAATTTTTCAAACTTGACAACTTTATAAGTTTTGTGATTTTCGTTGGTGCAAGAGGAGACCCTGATGACGCCTGAACAGATTGCAACCGTCATGACCGGCAAGGTCGAAGCTGCTGGAAAGGGACGACATGAAGCCATGCTGGCTTCACCAATGATCCAGAACCATGCGTCCTTTTTGCATCTTGGCGATGATGGCGCGCTTATCTGCGCCTGGTTTGGCGGCACGCTGGAAGGAAAATCAGATATTTCCATTTTCGCTTCGGTCTTGACCGCGAGGTCCGATCAATGGGGCGAGCCGCAGCGGCTGAGTTTTGACGCCGATCATTCCGAGCAAAATCCGGTGCTGTTTACGCCACCAGGTGGTACGCTGTTGCTGTTCCACACATCGCAACCATCCGGCAATCAGGACGAGTGCCGTATCCGCATGGCGGAGGTTGTGCGTGATGCCTCGGACCCGACCAGGCTGACGACGGGTGAGGGGCGTTATCTCGATCTGCCGCGCGGCTGTTTTGTTCGTGCGCCGCTGACGGTGCGCGACGATGGCGCTTGGCTTTTGCCGATCTTCCGCTGCATACAGCGTCCGGGCCAGAAATGGAACGGGAGCCATGATCGCGCCGCGGTCGGTATTTCAGAAGATGGCGGCAAGACCTGGCGGCTGGAGGATCTCGATCAGTCCACAGGCTGCGTGCATATGAGCCCGGTTGCCATTGGTGACGAAAAGCTGGCAGCTGTGTTTCGTCGTCGCCAGGCCGATTTCGTCTATCGCACGGAAAGTGCCGATGGCGGACGCACATGGTCGGCACCGCAGCCAACGGATGTGCCCAACAACAATTCCTCCATTGCCGCGATCCGCTTGAGCGATGGTCGCATCGCGATGATCTGCAATCCGACCAATGCCGACATGTCGAGCGACCGTCGCGCCTCGCTTTACGATGAGCTGGGTGAGGATGACGACCGGCCGGATGCCAACCCGGATGGCGGCTGCGTGCCCATCTGGGGTGTGCCGCGTGCGCCGGTTACAGTCTGTATTTCGGATGACGGGGCAAAGAGTTTTCCGCAGCGGATCACCATCGAGGATGGTCCCGGCACCTGCCTCTCAAACAACTCTGTCGATGGCCACAACAAGGAAATGTCCTATCCGTGGCTGCTTGAGGGAGCGGATGGTTCTCTTCACATCGCCTATACCTATTATCGGCGCGCTATCAAATATGTTCGTCTGGCTCCGGGCTGGGCAAGTGCGGCACACGGGAGATAAATCATGAGCAATATCATTGGTATCACCATGGGTGACCCCTGCGGCGTCGGGCCGGAGATTACGGTGCGGGCGCTGGCGGAAATGGATGACGCGAACCGCGCTAAGACCCGCATCTATGGCAACCTCCCGACATTGGAAGCAGCCCGCAACGCGCTGAACGTCGATATAGATCTGGAGCCTTACGTCGTCGATCTGCCGATTGAAGGTGCGCCTTTGGCCTGGGGGCAATTGTCGCCTGTTGCCGGTGACGCGGCCTTTCGCTTTATCGAAAAAGCAGTGCGCGATGCCGAGGCCGGGACCATTGGCTGCATCGTGACGGCACCGATCAACAAGGAGGCGCTCAACCTCGCAGGCCACCATTATGATGGCCACACCGGCATGCTGCGCAGCCTGACCAAATCAGCCGCCGCCTACATGCTGCTGGCGTCTGAAAAGCTGAAGGTCATTCACGTATCCACCCATGTCTCGTTGCAGGAAGCAATCCGCCGCGCAACGACCGAACGAGTTCTGGCGACCATTAAGGCGGGCAATGATCACCTGAAACGCACCGGTTACGAGCGCCCGCGCATCGCGGTCGCCGGGATCAACCCGCATTGCGGCGAAAACGGCCTGTTTGGCACGGAGGATGACGACCAGATTGCACCCGCCGTTGCCGCCGCCCGTGCCGAGGGCATCGATGCCTACGGTCCGATTTCCGCCGACACCGTGTTCCACCGCGCCTATTCCGGTGGCTTCGATCTTGTGGTGGCGCAGTATCACGATCAGGGGCACATCCCGATCAAGCTGGTCGCCTTCGATACGGCGGTAAACGTCTCTGTCGACCTGACGATCGATCGTACCTCCGTCGACCATGGAACAGCCTTCGATATCGCCGGCAAGGGCATCGCCAATCACGGCAATATGCTTTCCGCCATCGCCTATGCGCGCAAGCTCGTGGCTGGCGGCGCTTCCAAGGGAGGACAGGCATGAGCATCGCTCCCATCATCACCCTGCATCAGCCAAAGCGGCTGATTGTCGGTGCCGGAACAATAGGAGAGGTTGCGCAATGGGTTGGGGGCGTCTCCTCAACGCTGGTCATTGCCTCACCGATCACCGGCAACTTCGTTGACCGCCTGAAACTGCCGGGCAAAGTCGCTTTGTTCGATGACATTCCGGGCGAACCGGAAATCTCGACGCTAGATGCCGCGCTGGCCGCGGCCCGTGCTGCAAAGCCTGATCTCATCATTGGTCTTGGCGGCGGTTCGGTAATGGATGTGGCCAAGCTGGTGGCCGCCCTTTGGGATGGCGAGCAGACGCTTGCCGATGTCGCCGGCCCCAACAAGGTGGCCGGTCGTCTAACACGGCTCGCGCAGATCGCCACCACGGCTGGTACCGGTTCGGAAGCCGGTATCCGCTCGCTGATCACCGATCCGGTCAAGGGCAACAAGATTGCCGTCGAAAGCCCGCATCTGATCGCCGATCTCGCGGTGCTTGACCCCGAACTGACCTATTCGGTCCCTCCCGCGGTTACAGCAGCAACCGGCGTGGATGCCATGGCCCATTGCGTCGAGGCCTTCACCAGCAAACGCTCGCATCCGATGATTGACGGTTTTGCCCGCATGGGGTTTCACCTCGTCGGCAAATATCTGGGTCGCGCTGTGAGGGATGGCTCGGATCGTGAGGCTCGCGAAGGTCTGATGCTGGCCTCCTATTACGGCGGCATCTGCCTGGGGCCTGTCAATACGGCGGCAGGCCATGCCATAGCCTATCCACTTGGAACGCTGCTGCACCTGCCTCATGGTCTGGCCAACGCCATCGTGTTCCCGCATGTGCTCGCTTTCAACCAGCCCGTTGTCGCCGCAAAAACGGCGGAGGTTGCTGATGCACTTGGGCTTGGTGCCGGTTTGTCGCAGGCGCAGTTGCAAGAGAGTGCGAGTGGTTTCTGTTCCGACCTCGGGATCGAGATGTCGCTCGCCAAACATGGTGCTACCGAGGGCGATTTGTCACGCTACGCTGCCGATGCGCATGCCATCCGTCGTTTGATGGACAACAATCCGGCCGATATGAGCGTCGATGACGTTTTGGGTATCTACAAGGCAAGCTTCTAAGCGATGTCACTCGCGCGAGAAAAAGGCAGCACAATCGTGCTGCCTTTTGTATTGGCGGTCGATTACTGTGATGCCTGAAAAAGCCGTCCGCGCGATCCCTGAAGATGCTCGAACATCAACTTCCGTGCATCGTCTTCATGTCCGTCAGCAATGGCTTTGGCAATTGCCTCGTGTTCTGCAAACACACGCGTCAGGCCCGTGGCTTCTCGACGGATCGACGCGCCGTGGAATTTCATACCAACCGCAATATGGTCCTTCAACGCTTCCATCGCGGTGGAAAAATAGGTGTTTTGGGCCGCGCGGGCGATAGCTAGATGAAACTGAAAGTCGGCGTCCTCGCGGTGCGACTGCCGGTTGGTGGCGTCGCGCAGAAGTTCCAGCGCCTGCCGGATGGCTTTCAGGCTGTCTGCATCGTGACGGGTAGCCGCTGCCGCTGCTGCCGCAGGCTCAAGCGTCAGTCGAAACTCATAGCAATTCAGAAGATCAGCGACATTTTCCAACTGACCGAAGCCAAGCGGCTGGCGCAGCCCCATGGAGCGCACAAAACTACCCGCACCTCGGCGCGAATAAATCAGGCCCTGATCCCGCAGACGCTTGAGTGCTTCGCGAATGACGGGCCGCGAGACCTCGAACTCGGCGGCAAGTTCGTGTTCTGTGGGCAGGCGCTCGTCAGCCTTATAGGCGCCAGACTTTATAGCGCGCAGCATGCGCTCGAAAACGATATCGGCAAGGCCTTTGCGCGCGATTCCGGCTTCCAGTCCCATGTCAATGCGCTTTCCGCAGAACCATGTCTGCAATGATCTTCAGCGTATCGGAATGGCCGAAACCGCCTGATTTGGCAATAATGGTGCGACCACGCGTCGAAGCCACCCCAAGTCCCGGCAGGCATTCACCGTGCAGATGAAGCCTGGACACACCAAGGCTGCGCATTACAGCATCGGCAGTAGCCCCGCCCGAGAGTAGCAACGTGTCATCGTTTCTGCATAAAACGCTTTTGAGTCCTTCGCCCAGTGCGTCTGCAGCGACCTGCGGATTCACGTCTTGAGAACCCGGTGTGGCTTGTACCAATGTCAACGCAGCCTCGGCTTTCAAGCCTGCATCAATGTTTCCGTTGGGCGCAGCAACATACTTTAGGTCTATGCCAGCGCGCAACGCATCGATTTGGGCCAGCGTGATCGGGTCGCGCGAGCCTATAACAAAAATGGCGCGGCCAGCAGGGACGGTCGCCACTCGCGAAGGCGCGTTCTTGGTCATACGTGCAGCAAGTGCTTCGGCAAGACCACGCGCGCCGATCAAAAGGTCAGTGCCATCACGCTCTGCGGTATCGAGCGCATCCTCAATGTCGGCATATGTGCGGATGTCAGGTGCGATAAGACGGGCAAAATGCGGACCGAAGCGATTGGCGATGGATATTGGCGTATCGATGCCGTGACCCGTAACGTGACCGGCCTCGACGATCCGTTCAAAGGCCGGAATGGCAGGCGCAGCAAGAGCGCGGGAGTAGGAGATGGCGTCGAGTTCCGCGACAATATTGCCCTTCAGCCGGGAATCGACTTTTTTGAACAGTCTGGTCCCGGATGGCAACAAACTTATCGCTGCCGCTGTGGCAGCGGTAGCCTCATCTGCACTGATTTCGCGGGTATTCAGGTTTATAGAAATTACATCCGGTTGATCCGCTACGATTTCGTCCACCGCTCCGGGACCAAGGGCAATGTCTGCGCGAAGACCGCGTGCGGCAAATGGTGCCGCCGAGTCAAGCGCACCCGTCAAATCGTCCGCGAGAATGGCCAGCATGACTTTTTTCCTATGAAGTTGTCAGCTTTATGATTGCAAAAAATGCTTTTCTGTCAATGATTAATAGATAGGTATAAACAAGTAGGCAAGCCACTTGGTGGCCAAAGAGAGATAACTATTGTCGAGAACGCACCAGAGGATGAAACGGCTAAAGTGAGTTTTTGGAGCGACCGAAAAAGCACCCTCGAATCGAGAATCCGATATCCTTTTCCACAGCAGCACTGCTGAAATCATCAAGCCGACGCCGACGCAGAGTGCTCTTATTCCTGCAGTCGCGCGCCGATCGTGTTTCTATGAACGAATTTAGAGAGTTGACGCATTTGGCGGTCGGAGCTCAGAAGACACGTGAGGATACAGGAGTTCTTGGGAAATTCCTAACAGCCGGCCTTGCAGCGTCTTCCAAACGTAAACCAGTAGCCGCCACGCAGAATTTCTTTGCACGGTCCTCTGAGCGGTGCCGCTAATACAAGCGTTGGGTGCGGCCTGAACATTGTGTCCCACGGGTGGGGAATCGAGGCCGTCCTGGTGCATGTGACCTTCAGGGACAGGCTCCGCATGCGCTATCCAAATGCTGCGGTAACCTATCGTAACATGGCTATTCCTGTTCGGACCGCCGCATCGGCATGCGGTCGATAAGCTCGAACATCTGGTTGTCGCTGACAACTTCACGACTGCGGAGTTTTATTCCGCCGTCTTTGCCTACGAGAACAAATTGGAAGTCGTCGCTGACGATGTTGGCATCCTCCCTGATGGTGGCGGGATCAAGGGCAGGGACCTCACCATAGATGCGTGTAGCCCTGTCTTCGGTGACACCAATAACGACCATATCGCGTTGGTCCAGCTCGGCTTTTTGGGTCAGAAGAACGTTCGTTTGTCGTGCCACCTTTAAATCGTCGGCATTGCCGAAAACAAGAACGATGCGGTTTTTCCATACGAGATCGGAAAGGCTATCCATTGCGAACACCTGCGTTGATGTAAATGCGATGAGGGACACGACGAGTAAGTTCTTCATAGCGGTTTGTCTCCCTTTCCCCTGCCTTAACGACTACGCAGCGGGTTCGTTCGCTCGCTTCACGGTTCCGTGTTGCACCCAGCGTCGCAGGTGATCACGCCTGGCGGAACGAGGTGCTTTTGCGGGAGCGTATTCGTGGTCCAACTATGGTGAAGCAATAAAGATTGGGTGAGAGATACTCGCTTACCAACCCCTAATCCGAATTTCTCACCATGATGGTCGCGAGTGCGTGTCCCATGAAGGCGATGAGGCGGTCACGCGCAGGTGAACTACCGGGCATCTCATTGGCTGGTTTAATCCAAGCTTCAAGACGATATAGCCGCATACAGTATGAAAGAAATTCTCAGACGCCTGTGATTTTGTTTCTCATTTTAGTGAAAATTCGCAAACTATTTCCAAAAAATTCTCCAGTGTACGGTTTTCGTTCTAATCGATCTTGCGGGTAGTGCGCTGCGACGATAGACCGCAGTCTGACTCATCGACCGATGAATCGAGATCAACATTTTCAAGTGACACCCGTCACAAAGTGAGTTGCTCATGAGAGACCTTCCAGGCCGTCCTTCACGTCGAAACTTTCTCAAAGCGTCCGCTGCAAGCGCTGCCGTAGCCGGTTTGGTTGCGGTTCAGGCGAAGGCTGAAGAGAAGCCAGAACCAATTGCATTGGATGCTTACGAGCCGATCTGTCTCAAGCCCAGTGAGTGGGCGTTCGTAGTCGCGGCGGTAGCAAGATTGATCCCTTCCGAGGGGGACGGTCCCGGTGCCATCGAAACGCGAGTTCCGGTTTTTATCGACATGCAATTGGCTGGAGACTTCGGTCGCGCGGCGGACTGGTACATGGAAGGACCGTATGAGGCAGACGCCAGTCCGTTGCGTGGCTGGCAAACGCCTCTGACACCAATGGAAATTTATCAAAAAGCCATCCCGGTTTTTGACGAATGGTGCCGCATGACACACGGCAAAATCTTTGCTGAGCTGGACGCAGCGACGCAGGACCAGGCGCTCACATCACTTCAGAAAGACGAACTGAAGCTTGATCCGGAGATGCGCGATTTTTTCTCCATTCTGCTTGGGAACACCAAGGAGGGTTATTTCGCCGATCCCCTGTATGGCGGAAACCACAAGATGCAGGCGTGGACTTATATCGGCTTCCCCGGCGCGCGTGGGTCCTACAAGGAATGGGTTCTCAAACACAACGTCAAATATCCGCTTGGAGCGGTCTCGATTTCTGGCGAGAGGGCATAAACGATGGCTAGAACCGAAAAGAAAAAAGACGTCGTTATCGTCGGTCTTGGTTGGACAGGATCGATCCTTGGCATGGAGCTTGCGCAAGAAGGGTTAGAGATCGTCGCGCTGGAGCGCGGTCATGACCAGAATACCGTTCCCGATTTTCAATATCCTGAGATGATCGACGAGCTGAAATACGGTGTGCGTCTCGGCATGATGCAAAAGCCGCGTAACTCGACAGTGACAATTCGTCGAAGCGAGACGGAGATGGCGTTGCCTTATCGCAGCCTTGGATCCTTTCTTCCGGGTATCGGCGTCGGTGGCGCTGGCACGCACTGGAACGGTCTCAATTGGCGGCCAATGACGTCAGAATATCGCCTTCGCTCCCATGTCGAGGAACGTTGGGGCGCGTCCATCATCCCTGAAGATATGACCATTCAGGATTATCCAGTCACCTATGACGAGCTTGAGCCCTATTTCGACCGTTTCGAACGGGTTGCAGGCATCTCGGGCAAGGCTGGTAACATCAAGGGTGAGAAGATCGAAGGCGGTAATCCGTTCGAAGCTCCGCGCTCCCGCGATTACCCCATGCCGCCTATGCCGACGACCTGGGATGGAGCGAAGTTCGGCGAAGTCACGAAATCCATGGGCTACCATCCGTTTCCGAGACCCGGTGGCATCGCCTCGCAAGCCTATGTCAACGAATACGGCATGCAGATGGGTCCGTGTAACCATTGTGGCTTCTGCGAGCGCTACGGCTGCTACAACTATTCGAAGTCATCGCCGCAGACCGCCATTCTCGATGCCCTGAAGCGCAAGCCCAACTTCGAATACCGTACCGAGTCGGAAGTTTTGCGTATCGAGATGGCTGTGGATGGCAAAACCGCGACCGGCGTCACCTATTTCGACGAAAAGGCGCAGGAAGAAGTATTCCAGCCTGCCGATCTGGTGATACTGGCTGCCTATCAGTTGCACAATGTCCACCTGATGCTGCTATCTGGCATCGGACAGCCCTATGATCCCAATACGGGAGAAGGCGTCACCGGTCGCAATTATGCCTACCAGATGAATGGCGGCTACACGCTGTTCTTCAAGGACGAGGTCTTCAATCCCTTCATCGGCACTGGAGCAAATGGAATGACCATCGATGATTTCGGCATCGATAACATCGATTTCGGTCGGGAAGGCTTCATTGGTGGCTCCTACATCTCCGCCGGGCAATCGAACGGTCAGCCGATCCGCTCCATGGCGCTTCCGGCAGGCACGCCAAGCTGGGGCGCTAAATGGAAGCAGGCCGTGGGTGAGTGGTATGGACACTCCATGTCCATCGGTTCGCACGGATCCCATATGGCCTATCGTGGCAATCACCTCGATCTCGATCCAACGTACAAGGACCGGCATGGGCGACCATTGATGCGGATGACGTTCAACTGGAATGCCAACGACATCCGCATGACCCAGTTCATGAAGTCGAAGATCGAGCCTATCGCGAAGGCTCTTAACCCGACATCGATGCAGGAAGGCTTCAAAAAGGAAGGTGCCATGTATGATGTCAGGCCCTATCAGACCACGCACAATGTCGGCGGTGCCGTGATGGGAGACGATCCAAAGACATCGGCAGTCAACCGCTACCTTCAGGCCTGGGACAAGCACAATATCTTCGTTCTTGGCGCCGGGGCATTTCCGCAGAATACGCAGTATAACCCCACGGGCATGGTGGGTGGTCTCGCCTATTGGGCAGCGGAGCATATCCGCAAGGACTACCTTCCAAACCCACGGCCACTGGTTTGAGGAGTGCCACCATGAAAAAGCTTCTCAAAATTCTCGGCGCTCTCGTCCTCGTCGGCATTGCCTGTCTTCTCGCCTTCATTTTTGTGCCCGTCCAGCGCACTGGCGCGACCACTCAACTGGCTGCGGATTTCAAGCCCGCAGAAGGTCGCGGGGAATATCTCATGCGCGCCAGCGATTGCATGGCTTGCCATACAAATGAGGGCGGAACACCCTTTGCAGGCGGTCGTGCGATCCAGAGCCCGATGGGAACGATCTGGACCACCAACATCACCCCAGACAAGGAAACAGGCATCGGCAATTATACGCTCGATGACTTTCGTGCCGTCCTTTACGATGGCGTGACGCCCAATGGCACGCACGTTTATCCGGCCATGCCCTATGAGAACTACCGCAAGCTGACGGAAGAAGACGTTGTTTCGCTCTACGACTACTTCATGCATCAGGTGAAGCCCGTCTCCAATAAGGTTGAACCGACGAAACTTGCCTTTCCCTTCAATATGCGATTTGGCCTGCGTGCATGGAACTGGGTCGCCTTGCGAGGCGAAGCCGGATTTGCGCCCAACACAGCGGAAGACGCCATTTTCAATCGTGGCAAATATCTGGTCGAAGGGCCAGGCCACTGCGCTGCCTGCCACAGCCCGCGCTCGGTGCTGATGACGCAGGATGGTATAGACGAGACATCCAAGAGCTTTCTCTCGGGTGGTGAAATCGACAATTATACGGCTCCCGATCTCAGGGGCCCTAACAGCGGCCCGCAGAAATGGGTTGTCGAAGAAACGGCGGCCTATCTCGCGACCGCTCGCAACGCCCACTCCACAGCAACGGGCGAAATGATGCTGGTCGTCAGGGATTCAACCCAGTACCTCACGTCCGGAGATAACATGGCAATCGCCAGCTTCCTAAAAAAGATCGGTTCGTCAGAGCCATCGCCCGCGAAAACCGCAGATGCGGTGACGCAGACGGAGCAGCTCTTGTCGAGTGCCAAGCCCGACATGCCACTCGGGGCTCGCCTATATCTCGACAATTGCGGCGCCTGCCACCTCGTCAACGGCAAAGGAGCCCCTGAAATATTCCCAGAGCTCGACGGAAACTCCTTGGTGACAGCGAAGTCGAGCAAGGGCCTTATCGGTGTTATCCTGCATGGGGCAGAACTGCCTTCGACGGAAAAGCGCCCCATGAAGGTCAGAATGCAGGGCTATGAGGATCGTCTATCGGACGAGGAAATCGCAACGCTTTCCACCTTCCTGCGCAACGCCTGGACGAACAGGGCATCCGAAGTAACAGCCCAAGATGTTGAAGCGATCCGGAAGCTCGGCAACAGCCATTGAGCTTTGCCGAACAGAGCCTAGGGGTTAGTTCGTAGCTGAGCTAGAGGCTTCATCGAGATCAATGCGCGTGCTTGTGACCGCGCATTCCTCGCGCAAAGGCCAGTCTATGCGATATGCGTTGCCGATCCGCTTTCTTAGAAGCTCCGAATTGGCGGCTGGTGACTGGAGACTAAGCTCTTCGACGCGGTAATCCAATTGCTTCATTCCATGGCAACACTAACATCCAAATACATGTAAGCGGTTTGATACCCTTCAAGGCATTACCGTCGATTGGCCGATTGTCAAAACTCGTACGGTAGTTTGAGAACAGATGATCTAAGCACCAGCTACATCGCTTGTTCTCCTGCGATTAGTTGGTCAGTGGCTTCGCCTCGCTTGAACGTAGAATAACCTATTGGGTAGCCGGTGATATGTGATCCGGTATGGGGCAGACATACGGCTCTTCTTTTATCTTTTCCTGCCATTCTGCTCTGGCGTTTAGTAGCAGTTTTGGCGAGGTGAAAAGGTCAAGTCCGGTTGCTGCCATGGCCTTGGCTGCATGGATCATCGCCTTGTGGGCGCCAGCGCTTCTGCCCTGGGCCACGACCTGCCATGTATGTGGATTGGTGCCGATTGCCCAGGCCGGTGCCCAGCATTGTGCCGTTGGCGTTACCCGGCTGACATCGCCAACGTCGGTCGATCCTGCACGGAAATGGGACTGGCCTTCGAAGTCACGCAGACCGAGATGCAGTGGTGTCGAGCCGTCGATCTTCTGATTCGAAAAGATGTCCTTTTTCATCTGATAGAGACGGATGCTGCTTTTGATCGCCTCGTCGGTAAAGGTCGCCTGTATCTTGTGGGCGAAGTCTATATCGGCTTCGTCAAAGGGTACCGGGCCAATTGAGACCAGATTGTCGTGGATTGCATTTTCAAGCGTCAGATTGGGCAGCAGATTGGTGGCAGCCGTATCGAAGATGATCTCGACCTCCGTCCCGGTCATCATGGCAGCACCTCGCGCAACCTCATCCACGCGCTCCGCCAGCGCGAGCGCCTGGGACATTTCGGGTGCCCGTACGAGGTAGAGCACTTCGGCCTTTGCCTGAACGACATTGGCTGCACGACCGCCAGCGTCGGTAATGGCATAATGGACCCGGCAGTCCGGCGGCATGTGCTCGCGTAGAAAATTGACGCCGACATTCATAAGTTCGACGGCGTCCAGTGCCGAGCGGCCAAGATGCGCGGCATTCGCCGCATGCGCAGCAACGCCCTTGAAGCAGTAATAATATTCGAGAACGGCAAGATTGTTGGTGGAACGCACACCGTTGAAAGGCGCAGGATGCCAAGTCAGGGCGGCATCGACGTCTGCAAAGGCACCGGCGCGCACCATGAATGTCTTGCCGGAACCGCCTTCCTCGCCAGGGCAGCCGTAATAGCGCACGGTGCCGGGCAGGCCGTTGGCTTCCAGATGCTTTGCCAGCGAAATCGCAGCCAGCATCGAGCCGCTTCCCAGCAGGTTGTGGCCGCAACCGTGGCCGCTTCCGTCCACCTCTATTGGCATTGGCTGATCTACGCCCGATTGCTGGCTCATGCCCGCCAGCGCATCGTATTCGCCAAGAAATGCAATGGTCGGCTTGCCGCGACCATACTCGCCGATAAAGGCCGTCTTCATGCCAGCGATGTCCTGCTGTACGCAAAATCCGTTTTGTTTCAGCGTTTCAACCAGTAGACCGGATGATCGAACTTCGTGAAATTTCAGTTCCGCGAACTCCCAAATTCTGTCGCTGAGAGCGGTAAAATCAGGCGCCAGCGCATCAATGGTCTTGGTGAGCAATTGGAGGGCGGCAGTCTCTGGCATGTTGTATCCTCACGGAAGTCTGGATGGTCTTAGAGCAGGTTTGCAAATGAACCAGCCAAGCTGCGGGTCACTCCGGCGCCGCGCATCGTCGCGGCACCGGGCTATCGTCATGTGTTATTTATCGAGGGACACTTCCCAAAGGCGGGCGTTGGACTGCCAGACGGGCTGGCCTTTCAAGGCTTTCGTCGCACCCCAGACATCGATCATGTCATAAAGGAAAATCCCGGGCATTTCCTCAAGCATCAGCTTGTGAAACTCGTCAAAGATGGCCTGGCGTTTTGCCGTATCGATTTCTGCATAGCCAGATTTCATCAAGGCGATTGCTTTGGGGTTGTCCCACATCAACGACGCATTCTTGTCCTTGTCGCCCACATAGAAGCTGTACATCAAAGCCGGATCGAGACGCGGTGCGACAGATTGCGAGATGATCTGATAGTTTCCGGAACGACGGCGATCCACCTGCGTAGCGTAGTCAAGAACCTCGATCTGCACGTTGAGACCGATCTGCTGAAGCATGGCCTGAGCAATGATGGCAGCCGGGAAGCTCGGCACATTGCCACGTTTGTTGGCGATGATGCTGATCGGCTCACCCTTATAGCCAGAATCCGCCAGCTCTTTCTTGGCAGCTTCCAGATCGTAGGGCAGCCGTTTTTTCTGGGTTTCGCTGAAATAGACCGAGTCCGAAGCAACCATGGAGCCGTTTGCCTTGCCAGTGCCGTTGGATGCAGCCGCAACCAGCTCGTCCAGCTCGAGCGCCATGGCTATAGCGCGGCGCACGCCGGGCTTGCCCATGATCGGATCGCGCGTCTGGATGTAGAACAGGTTTTTGCCGTTGTTCTGCGAGACGATGACCTTGGCTTTTTCGCTCTTTTCGAATTCAGGGATCAGGTCGGGAGAAATCTCCGCCGTGTCGAGAACACCCGATTGCAGACCGGCCTTCACGGTAGAGGCATCCGGAATGACCATAAACTTGATGCCATCGACAAGCGGACGCTTCGAACCGACCATGCCATCCGGCTCGCCATTATTGGCGGGGGAGGCGTAGTCATCGAATTTGGTGAGGTGGATATACTCACCCTTCTTCCATTGGTCCCACTTGAACGGGCCCGTGCCAATCGGCTTGTCGAATGTGCCATCCGCAGCAACCGAATCCGGCGAAATCATGCCGGTGTAACCACATTCGGGGCGCGACATCAGACCGAGAAAAACGGCGGAAGGCTTTTCAAGCGTCATGGTCACGGTCTGTGTATCGACCGCCTTGATGCCCGTGACCTTCACGGTGCCGCTGCCATCGAAATCTTTAATGCAGGTCCATTTCGTTGCCGGGTCCATGTAGCGGTTCCAGTTCCACACCACATCTTCTGCCGTCAGCGTCTTGCCATTGTGGAATTTTACGTCCGGGCGCAGCTTGAACGTATAGGTGAGGCCGTCGGCAGACATCTCGATGGACTGGGCCAGAAGAGGTTTGACCTCGCCATTGTTGGCATAACCGACAAGGCCTTCGACAATGTGCAGAATGACGCCGTCCGTGTTGCCGTCGCGGTTTACGCCGGGATTGTTGCTGCGCAGATCGGAGCTTTGGGCGATGACGATGTCACGGGCGGTGGAAACGCCTGTCAGTGACATCAGGATGGTTCCGGCGAGAAGAATGCTTTTCATGTTACCCTCTTTTTGTTGGTGTTTATGGTTGTTCAAGCGTGGAATGCGTCCCAGCAAACGCGAGATAGCTTGCCGATGGTTTCAAGCGACATCGTATAGCCTGGCGTTCCGTCCGGCATTTCTAGCGGCACTTGATCGGTAAAGGCTGTGATGATGTAGAACGGCGCACCATCGCGATAGACGATGCCCGCATTCATGCGTCCACGCTTTCCAGTGCCGCCCTTGTGGGCAACCACGGTGCCGAATGGCAGCCTGGAAGGAATGGCGTAACGCAGGATCTGGTTCTTCAGCGTCTGCAGAGCATAGGCGCAGAGCTCCTGTGAGGAACCCAAGCTGTCTGCGGAGTCAGGCGATGTCTGCGCGTCGAGAATGGTCTGGAGCAGAAACAGCTGATCACGCGCCGTCGTCGTCGTCACGGATTTCAAAGTGTGATCGGGAGACAGAGCCAGCGGTGGAATGAGGAAGCGGTGATGGGTGCCGCTCATGCCGATCGACTTGCAGTAACCATCGACCTCTTCCAAAGTCAGCCGCTCGAATACCATTTTGGTGCAGACATTGTCGCTCAGCACCATCATACCGGTGATGGCATCGCGCAGCGAAATGACGATACCGGGCGTCATGTAGCGGAACATGCCGCTGGCCACCTCTTCGGCAAAACGTGCCTCGTAGGTGATCTGCTCATCGAGATCGAGCCTGCCCTCATGGACGGCTTTCAGCGCTGCCATCATGATGGATGTCTTGCGCGTGCTGGCCGATGGCGTTTCTTCATCCGCGCCGCGCTCGAAGGTCTCGCCCGTCAGCAGGTTGCGAATGCTGAAACGGGTGACGAAATCCTGTGCGTCGCAGACGGCGTTGAGGCGCTGGGCCACGCTGCCGGAAATCTTTTGAATCGTTGTGGTGTTTGTCATTTCAGTTCTCCAGACGCCATTTCAGTTTGACGCCGCCGGTCTCGTTGAGATCGAGTGCGGGAATGGCCGAAAGCAGACGCCGCGTGTAGGCCTCTTTCGGCGTGTCGAAGATCGTACTGCGATCGCCTTCTTCGATGATGCGACCGTCCTGCATCACGACCACGCGGTCTGCCACCTGTTCCACGACACCGAGATCATGGCTGATGAACAGGCAGGAAAAGCCGTAACGTTTTTGCAGATCGGAAAAGAGCGACAGCACCTGCGCGCGAACGGTCACGTCGAGTGCCGACACCGGTTCATCCGCAATCAGAAAACGGGGACGCCGCGCAATCGCGCGGGCAATCGCCACACGCTGGCGCTGACCGCCCGAAAGTTCGTGCGGATAACGCAGGGCATATTCGGCGCCGAGGCCGACTTCCTCCAGCGTTTCATAGGCCCGCTTCTTCTTGGCAGCCCGGTCGATGCCCGGAACCAGCCGTAGCGCCTCCTCCACCAGCGCCAGAATGGTCATGCGCGGATCGAGCGAGGAGTAAGGGTCTTGAAACACCATCTGGCAGTTCAGGCGATAATGCTGCCAGTCGGCATCACGCTTGCGGCCCTGAAACAATATTTCACCGTCGGTCTCGCGGACCAGACCGGCAATGGTACGGCCCAGCGTCGTCTTGCCGGACCCGGACCCACCTACGAGTGCCACCACTTCGCCCTCGTGGATATCGATGGACACGCCGTGCAAAGCGCGCTTGGCGGTTCCCTTCTTCAACAGCGACCTGCGTCCCAGATAATTGACCACGATGTTTCTCGCGGACACCATCGGTGCCGCCTTGGTATCGATTATTCGAACCTCTCCGCGGATCGGCAACGACGATAGTAGCTTGCGGGTATAGGGATGCTCTGGCGTCTCAAGGATCTGTTCTGTGGTTCCAGCCTCGACGATTGATCCTTTTTCCATCACCACGATGCGACTGGTATAACGCGCCACCATCGGCAGATCGTGGCTGATCAGCAGAACAGCCGTGCCTTCGGCCTTGGTCAGCTCGACCATCAGTTCCATGACATCGCGCTGGATGACGGCATCGAGCGCCGTCGTCGGCTCGTCCGCAATCAGCAATGCGGGCTTCAGAAGCATCACCGAGGCCAGCATGATCCGCTGGCGCATGCCGCCGGAAAATTCATGCGGATAGGATGTGAGCGCCCCTTCCGGGTCGCGAATTCCGACACGCTGGAGCATGGCAAGGATTTTGGCGCGCCGTTCGGCAGACGTATATTTGGTGTGAAGGGTGAGGCCCTCTTCCAATTGCCGTCCAATGGTCATGGACGGGTTGAGCGACGTCATCGGCTCCTGAAACACCAGCCCGATTTCGGCACCGCGCAAGCGGCGCAGATCGGCCTCGCTCATCGATGTGACGTCGCGCCCCTTGTAGGTCACATCACCGCCGGTTTTGCGGATGGCGGGCGGTAACAGCGAAATCAGTGCGCGGGTCGCCAGCGATTTGCCGGAGCCGCTTTCCCCGACGATGCCGAAGATTTCTCCGGGTTCGAGATCGAAGCTCACATTCTTCACGACGTCGACGCCGCGATGGGTAATCTCCAGCGAGAGATTGCGGACGCTGAGAAGTTTTTCCTGTGTCATTTCAAACCTCTCATGCGGGGATCGAGTTTGTCGCGAAGCGCATCTCCGAGCAGATTGATGCCGAGCAATGTCAGTGCGATGCAGAGACCGGGGAAAAGCCCGAGCCAGACGGCCTGTTCGATGAAGGGGCGGCCAGCGGCCAGCATATTGCCCCAGGTGGGTGCCGGTGGCGGCACGCCGAGGCCAAGGAAGCTCAGCGCACTTTCAGACAGAATGGCCCAGCCGAACATGGATGTCGCAAGAACGGTGATCGGTGCCAGGCAATTGGGAAGAATGTGCCTGACCATGGTGAAAATCTCGCTGTTGCCCATGATCTTGGAGGCTTCGATGAATTCGCGTTCACGCAGCGACAGAACGGCACCGCGCACCACGCGCGCCATGGATGGCGTGTAGGAAATGCCGAGCGCAAAGATGATGCCGTATTGGTTGGCACCGAACACCGCCAGCAGACCGAGTGCCAGCAGGATGCCGGGAAAAGCGAGCAATGCGTTGTTGATCGCCATGATGACGCCATCGATCCAGCCACGGGAATAGCCGCTGATCAGTCCGATCAGTGTCCCGGCGATGGTGGCAAAACCGACCGTCAGACATCCGATCCAGACGCTGGCCCGTGCACCGATCATCAGACGGCTGACAACGTCCCGGCCAAATTCATCCGTACCGAGCAGATGTTGTGCACCTGGTGCCGCGAGGCGAGCGGTGAAGCTGAGCTTCATCGGATCGAAGGGTGTCCAGAACAGACTGACGGCAGCGATGATCAGAAGAATGGCAATGAGAGAGCCGCCGATCAGGCCGTTGAGCGTAAAATGTTTCATTCTGCCACCACGCGCGGATCAAACAGAGGGTAGAGAAGATCAACGATCAGATTGACCACGACGTAGGAGAAGGCGACAAACAGCAGGCATCCCTGAATGACTGGGTAGTCGCGCTGAAAGATGCTGTCGACCATCAGCCGTCCCAGACCGGGAATGGTGAAAACCGTTTCAATGACCGCGATACCGCCCAGAAGATTACCCAGGATAAGGCCGATCATCGTCCAGGTCGGACCAAAGGCGTTCTTGAAGGCGTGCTTCCAGAGAACAGCACTTTCCGATAGGCCTTTGGCGCGGGCATGGGTGATGTAATCCAGTCGCAACACCTCTAGCGTGGAGGCGCGCGCCATGCGGATCAGAACACCCGCTTCATGGATGACGAGCGTCATAATCGGCAGTACCAGATAGAGCAGGCCGCCAACCAGATTGTCGCTGATCGACACATATCCCAGCACCGGCAGCCAGCCGAGTTTGAGACCGAAAAACAATAACAGCAGCAGGCCAAGCCAGAAGGTCGGGATTGAGAGCAGGATTGTTGCGGTGCCAACCAGTGCCAGGTCGGTGACGCTGTTTTGTCGCCATGCGGCGATCACACCGGCTGGAACTGCAATCAGGCTCGCCAGAATGACGGCGATGAGGACGATTTCGGCAGAGACCATAAAGCGCGACACGACGAGCGGCAGAACGGCCTCGTTGTTGACGATGGAGCGTCCGAAGTCGCCCGTCAGCACATTGCCGCTCCAGACCAGAAACTGTTGCGGCATCGAGAGGTCGAGGCCAAGTTCTGTTCGCATAGTGGCGATCTGATCCGGCGTGGCCATGTCGCCTAGCATGAGAGCGGCGGGATCACCCGGAATGAAACGTATCAACGCGAAGACCGTAATGGCAACGATGACCATGGTTGGCAGCGCCATGAGCAGGCGGTTGAATATAAATCTAATCATCGGTTCCCCTGAACACGATTGGCGGGGCCGGATCTGCAAAGTCACCGGCTGTTTATGGGCAGACTATGAGCGATGAGCGATTTTTGCGCAATATTATGCATTTTCATCATAGCTTTATGCAGATAATGCGCTCCGTTTGGATGACGGGCCTGATCCAAAAGATCTTTAACGCCTTGTTAGGTTTTATCTTTCTGCGAAATGACGATTTGACGCTTTAGCGTGTCCATGAGGGCTCTTGCAGCAAGCGAGGAAGAGGTGCCGGAGGGCGTTGCCAGTCCGAACTCCTGTTTCGACGCAGGAACAAACGGCCGTTGAACGACCGGCAAGTGCCTATAGAGGTTGGCAAAAAAACTACTCAGGATAGCGATACCCAAGCCGTGGGCGGCGTAAGAGCATGCCGAACTGTTAGTATGCGTCTCGATCTTGACGTTCTGTTTCACACCGGCGCGTTTGAAGGCTTGGTCGAGCAACATGCGGTTCGGTCTCTGACGACCAATCAGTATCAGCGGCTCGCCGCGCAGGTCCTTGGGCGTGATTTCGGTCGCCGTTGCCAGCGGATGATCTTTCGGGATGACGCACACGCTCGATCCAGTCGCCACCTTTTCCATATCAATTCCCGGACCGACCTGATCCTCGTAACGAAGGAAGCCGAAATCGATCACCTTCTGCTCGACCAGCCTAGCGATGCTGGACGTGGTTTCGAAGAAGGTTTCAATTCGTACGCTGGGATATTCGCTGGCATATTCGAGCAGCATCGCCGGGGCAAAGTTTTCCCACATGCTGCTGGGCAGCCCGATACGCACCAGCTCCGGCCCGGTGGCGCCGCTGCGCAAGTCCTCAGCCAAGCTCGAGAAGCGGTTTAACCCGAGGAGGATCGTTTCCGCATCACGCGCCAGAATGCTGGCCTCTGGCGTCGGAATGAGCCGGCCCTTGTCGCGATCAAACAGCCGCAGGGAGAGATCAAATTCGAGCTGTTGCAAGAGACGGCTGACGCCGGATTGGCTGAGCCCCATGCTTTTCGCTGTCGCAATCGTAGATCCTGTGGCAAGCAGAGTTTTCAGCACTTCCAACTGTCTGAAATTGATCATTCGTACTGCCCTTGTCGTCCATTTTGCCGCGCAGTATCCTGCGTCTCGAACCATTCCTTCAGATACCGCAGAAATGGCACAGCTGATTTGGGCAAAGGGGTTCGATCTGTACTGACGATTGCGTAGTCAACGATGAGTGCTGGTTCAAGCGGGACGAAAACAAGGGGCATGGCCCCATATTCAAGCGCGAGCAACTCACTGACAATGGCAATACCCAGCCCTTCCGCCGCAAGCGCGCAGGCACAACCGACGGAATGCGCCTCTATCGCCGGGCGCTGCCGAAGGCCTTGTTTGTAGAATTGCGCCTCTAGCTCATGGCGTATCGGCCGCTCACGGTTCAACAGGATCAGGTCATGCGATTTGAGATCACTTACCGTCAACGTCTTGTGCGCGGCAAGCGCGTGATCAGTGTGCAGGACGCAGATATTGCGTGAGGGCAGCTCATAGTCGTTGCGCAATCCCGGTGTCGGCGAGGGCAGGCGGGTGAAACCAATGTCTGCCTGACCGTCAGCAACCATCCGCTCGATTGCGACATAATTACCCGAAGCGACCTCGATCCTGACCGGTCCGTTTTCCACCCTGAAACGTTTGATCAAACGCGGGAGCAGCGTCACCGAAAGGCTTGTAGGAAACGCGAGACGTAACGGAATTTCGATTGAGCGACCATTTTCCAGCTCTTGCGCTGTCACCTTCAAGGCCGTCAGCCGGTCCGAAATCGATCTGATTTCCGGCCCCAGTGCTAAGCCTTCACGCGTCATGGAGAGCCGGTTCTTATCCCGCTCAAACAATCGCACGCCGAGATAGAGCTCAAGCTGGTGGAGAAGTCGGCTGGCGTTCGACTGGGAAATACCCAGATCTGCAGCAGCGGCTATCGTGGATCCCGTCGCGGCAATCGCGTCATAGGCATGAATATGCTTGACGCTGATGGCGATCTCGTTGTCCCCCATCAATCTCTCTCCCAAAAAACGAATAGGATGACCCTAAAACTGCATAAGATTGCAGGATCGAACGAGGCCTTCCAATAGTACAGCCAAGAGCAAAGACTTGGCAGGGGCACAAGGCAATGGCAACAGTTTTGGAAAAAATCGCAACGCATGTGGTTTCAAGAAGGCAGTTCTCTGAACATGCCGCCACGCTTGCGCAACAGGCTATCGTGGATACGATCGGCTGCATGATTGCCGGAGTAACCGATTTGGCACCCCGCTCTGTCGCGGCAGCATTTTCAAGAGACATCGGTTCAAACGGTGCTTCAGCTTTGTTAACAGGCGGTAGGGCATCCCCGTCTGTCGCAGCCTTGGTCAATGGGACTGCTGCCCATTGTCTGGATTTCGACGATAATTTCCACCCGGCACGCGCTCATGCGTCTGCCGTTCTCGTGCCTGCTCTGCTGGCCATCGCTTCGGCGGATAGTGCCATCTCCGGTACTCAACTCATCCGCGCCTATCTCGCTGGTCTCGAGGCGCAAGCCGCAGTTGGGTCTGGCGTCAACCCGTCCCATTACAATAGGGGCTGGCACGGCACCTCCACCGTGGGCTGCATCGGTGCAGCAGCAGGCGTGGCAGTGCTTCTTGGTCTTGATGATCCAAGTGTGGCGCAGGCGATGAGCATCGCAGTCAGCCTTGCTTCAGGGCCGAAAGGTCAGTTTGGGACATCGGTGAAACCACTTCACGCGGGTATTGCCGCACGTAACGCGGTTGAGGCAGCATGTCTTGCGCGGGCGGGCATGACTGGACGACTGGATATTTTGGAGCGAGGCCAAGGTTTTCTGGATCTTTTCGGAGGTGCGGAGGCGACCGGATGGGATGCGCTTTGCCTGAACGAAACACACATCATCGAAACGCGTGGGCTGGTGACAAAACTCCACCCGTGTTGTGCGTCTACCCATCGGATAATCGATGCTGCGCTTGATTTACAGAAAGAGCACGGCTTCTCTCTTGATGAGGTGCAGCTCATCGAAACAAAAGTGGGACGGTCTGCCGTCGACAATTTGGCCTATCCAGACCCAGCTGATGAGATGCAGGCGCGGTTCTCAATGCCGTATTGTCTCGCCGTCGCACTGAGTCAGGGCAGGCTTTCTCTCGCGGACTTCACACTCGAGGCAATTTTCAGACCTGATATTCGGCGTCATATGCCGAAGGTAACTATGTGCGCCTACAGCGCTGAGAAGGAGCGCGGGGTTGACCGCATCGCTCATCAGGTGACCATCACATTGGTGGATGGTCGAGCGCTTTGGAGAGAGCGCCTCCATGCCAGAGGTTCATTAGCAGACCCTATTGCAGAGGTGGAGCGGAAGGCGAAATTTATTGATTGCTTAAACTGGGCGGGGACGGCTGACGACGATTTGTATACTGCCTTGTCCTCTATGGGTAGAGCTCACTCCGTGGAGAATGCGCTAAGGCAATTTCAGGGGATGGCGGCAATGTCAAAAGATACCGAGTAGTTTTAAATCACCAAGCTCGGCTAAAATATCCACGCTTGATCCGATAATCGGCAAATTCAGTTTTCGTAGCGGTAACTGTATTTCCGATGAGGGGCCAAGTAAATATTGGGTTGAAGGTTCGATCCCGCTCAAGAGCTACCCCTGTTCATGCCCCTTTCGAATCCGTAGCTCGCAGTACAATCAGTGACAAAGCAGTTCGCTGAATTAGTGGGTCTAACCAATGAAACGCTGGCGATGTTTGCGGCATCGCCAGTCTACTTCTCTTCAAGCAGCTTCCCACACCTGGTTCAGTATTTTTGCCGCAAGTGCTGCCTTGTCCTGTGGAAGGAAACGTCCGTAATGCTGCTGAACCATCTCCGGCGTATCCTGGATGGCGTAGCTCGCCTGCTCATATGAGCCGGTGAGTTTCAGAATGTGCGTTGCGAGCACGTCCCGAACATTGTGCGGGCCGTGTGGCAGCAAGCCACTGATGGCTCCGCGACCGGTGTAGGGATTATAGATGCCGTAGCGTTGGATGATGAGACGCCAAGCTTCATAGAATGTTGTCTGATTATACGCCGCATCGGCGCTCGATAGCTTGACGGTCTTCACGAAAAACGTCCCCGGATCGGTAGCCTGACCAAGTAGAACCTTTCGATGACGTTCGATGTAAGCGTTGATGTAGTGATAGAGATCGAGCAGATCGGGCAGTATAAGCCTGAAAGGCTTCGATCCGAAGAACGATGAGTTGGAGTTCTTGAATGCAACGGACGGGATCAACACTTCCCAACCTCGCTCTCTATCGCTCCACCTGATTTCTCCGCGCCGCATTTCTTCAAGCCGCCTTTCAGAGGTGGGGAAGTGTCCACGCGGGCAAAACAGGAGTTGCCGCAGGTTCTTTTGACGTAGGCCGAGATGGAGACCCAATCGCAGCATGAGAAACGAGCGTACGGATTCTGCTGCAGCTCTCGGGTAGCGGTCTTTGTCGGGCATACGGAGAAGGATTTCGTCCGTAATCTTGCGATATTCTGCAAGAGGGCTCGGTGCCTCAAGCACGCACATGATTGGCT
Organism: Hyphomicrobiales bacterium; assembly: GCA_900468015.1. Classification (GTDB taxonomy): domain Bacteria; phylum Pseudomonadota; class Alphaproteobacteria; order Rhizobiales; family Rhizobiaceae; genus Agrobacterium. Next base: position 106,923 of record UBRU01000004.1, on the reverse strand, counting down.
CGAAAGGGTCTCGATGGACACGCATGACCCGCTGGATTTCCCTGATGCGATTTCTCGCATGGGAATGGAACGCATCGCAGCAAGCATGCCAATCACGTCGGGCGAAGGCAATCTCTTCCTTTGTAACCAAGCCACTTACCGGCACCACGCGCTCGATGAGTTCAGGATGCTGCCTGATCCAACCGGTTTCCTCCCGGGTGAGCGATAATGAGATGCTGAGCATGTCCGCTTCCCAAGCCGTGTAGAAGCCGCGTCGCCGCTCACGCCACTGTAGATACCAATCCCACACACTGGGAAAAACCAAGAGGCCAAACGTCAACGCACTGAGCGGCACACCTCTACCGGCGACTTCGCCTTCAGGTGAGGCAGCGAGAGCGCCAAACATCAAGCCAAGATGTTCGAGCTTCTGAGATGCGGTCTCCTCGCCCCAAACTCCATTGCGCTTGAAGCCGACTGCCGTCAGGGTCGCGGTCTTGAACGACATCAGATTGGCCATTTCGAGCGCAAGTTGGGCAGGTGCGTCGATTACCCCGGAAAGCATATCGGGGTCTTCTATCTTATTCTTACATCCATCGACCATCTTACCTGGTGACGTCATCGGTCTATGAGAGCCGCCGTAGGTTACGCCAGGAAAGCGGATGGCATAACGTTGTTTAGTCGCCAGCGCCTGATAACGACGATAGTCCGTCGCACCGGTTAGAATAACCCGCCTTACCCATTCAAGGATTTCCGCACGCTTCTCCTCTGGCAGTAAGTTGAAATCATCCGGCAGATGCCATGCTAGACGTCGGCGCTCTGTGGGAGATACATCGTCACCGACATCATATCCGATCCCGGCACGAGACTGGTGAGGAAGCTTTTCCTTGAAATAACCAAGTGACAATCGGTACCGGCGTTCTATTCGATTGAGGATTTCCAGGTTTGCCACACTGCGCGGTACTTTCGTTCCCTTCAACCAGCTCAACAATGTCGTTGCTTCAAGAGCATCGCCGTCTCGGAATATGGCAGGATGCAAATGGTAATAGCTCTCGCCGAAGCGGTCGATTTGAAACTGAAGAGCAGCCTGAAAAGATACCGGTTCTTCGTAAGTCTCGAAAAGCGGTTCCGGGAACTCTTCGATGGGCTTGGGTTTTGGGCCAGGCTTTGATCGATAACTGGATTTTGCCGCGTCAGAAGCTTGTTTGCTTGGGAGACCTGTTACGCGGCTGTGTGTCTTTGCTGCTTTGCGTGCGGCCGAGGGTCTTTTGCGGCTTCGCCCGGTTTCAGCGAGCCAGCGTGAGATGGCATCGAAACCGTACTGGCCGACCCTCCTGAGTTCTGCTGATATTTGCTCAAGACCGCATGCCAACGAGATTTCTTCCCAGTTGACATGCCTGCCGAGCATGGGAGGAAGCATCCGGTCGTCAATCAGACCGATCATATATTGTGAAAGTGCGCGAAAGTGCTTTGCATCCGTAAGCGGTGCCACCTTCATCTCGCAGAAGCCGGAAATCTTGCGCCGAAAGACGATTGCCGATTGATCTATGCTCATTCAGGTTTCCCTTGCAGATTACAGCCCAGCCCGGGGGCGGCTTGCTAAGGGAATTGGGTTAACGAGGCATTAATATGCTGATTGAGTTGATGCGACTACGCCAAAGAGCTGTGTTCTGCTCCTCTGACGAAGCGACATCGCGATGTCTAAAGCTTCCTGATTAATCTTCCCTGGACGATTGGTTCACCGGAAAATCCACAATCAGCTCATAGGCTGTGCTGCGGCCTCCAGCGTCTCCTTTTCGTAGGATGCCTTTCCCCAACAGGTCTGCAATGTCGCGGGACGCCGTATCCTGGGATGCGTTCGTCAGCTTCGCCCACTTTGTCGATGTGAGCTTGCCTTCGAAGTTGCCTTCTAGCAACCTGTTGAGGACCTTGGCTTGTCGCGGGTTAAGATCATGCGCAGCATGCTTTTGCCAAAGGTCATTTTTTTGCATGACGTTGTCGAGAGTTGCCAGCGCGCCTTCAACAGCGTTGCCCAAACGATCCAAGAACCACTCAACCCAGCTCGTGATGTCGAGAGATTCATTGCCGGTGATTAGTTGCAGGGCTTCGTAATAGCCAGCGCGCGACCTCTCGATAGCGGCGGACATAGAGTAAAGTCTCTGTGCCCCGCCGCCACTCCGTGCAAGTGTCATGTCGGCGATTGCACGGGTGATGCGACCGTTGCCATCCCCGAAAGGATGGATGGCTACGAACCAAAGGTGCGCGATAGCGGCTTTGACGAGAGGATCGAGATCATGTGTTTCGTTAAACCATTCGAGGAAGGTTGACATCTCACGCTCTAAGCAATCTGCCGGCGGCGCAACATAATGAACTTTCTCATATCCGAATGCGCCAGACACGATCTCCATACGTCCGCCTGAGTCGTCACGCCACTTGCCGACACGAAGCTTGTGGCCCCATTCGTTTCGTCCGGTCGGAAACAGCGCTGCATGCCATTGGAATAGTCGCTCTGCCGTTAGTGGGTGTGAGCAATTGATTGTGGCGTCGAGAGTGATATGGACAATACCCTCAACAGACCGGTTCGGGGTCACGAAGCCATCGATGTCGATCCCAAGCCGTCGGGCTAACGATGATCGGACCTGCTGTTCATCCAGGCGCTCCCCTTCGATCGCCGACGATTTGACGACGTCGTCTGTCAGCGCCTGTAGAAAAGCTGCCTCGCGTGTGCGAAACCCAAGGCTCTCGACGCGGCCGATGAGACGCCCCTGATCCAGGCGTACGGCTGAAATCCTCGATGCCAAGCGCTCGAGCTTCCATTGGAACTTCGGCCATTGAGACGATTGCCAGATATACACCATAGTCCAAAGTACGCTTCGAATGCGGAAAATAGCAAGCTTAATCTCCGCAATTATGCGGACGTTATGGCGCTTAATCTCCGCACGACGCTCAGATCAATGATGCTAGCGGTCGCCATGGCATAAAGAGACTGGTCGATCTTATTCAAATCGCCGCAAATATTGCTTTGATAAGACAATGTCTCAACCGGGAAAATTGATTAGCAGGGTCGCTGGTTTAGATCCCTTCAAGGTGAACCTGTAGCGCGTAACGTCTATTGAGTCAGCAGTTTCCAAAAACCGATACTACAAACGATAGCTTCAGCAGGTTTCCATCGCTCGCCTAAAACGCTATGACGAAGACTGGTTCGTCGTTCGGGAGAGGGCGTTCGGTAATTTTCCGGTCATTGCGACGATTCTTTCGATGGTCCTCGGGCTGTCGGTAACGCGCCTTTTGCTCGGCCTGGTGACGATCTTTCGTATCCGGCGAACATCGCCGATCGACTGGGTTCCGCTCGTGTGGGCGCTGGTGCTGTTTGTCACTCAACTCGAATACTGGTGGTCAATCAACCAGCTGCCAACGATCAAGCCAACTTTTTCCTTCCCCGAGTTTGCATTTCTGGTTCTTCTTACTCTGATGCTATTCTTGTCGACGGCATTGCTTCTTCCCAGTCGGGGTGAAGACGAGCAGGAGGGGCTACGGAGCTATTTCGAGAAAGACGGCAGATTTGGCCTGTTGGCCTTCGCCGCATTCCTGACGCTGGGCTTCGTGGTCAACGTTTTCTTCTTGAACAGCCCCATTACGTCGGAGTGGGCTTATAGTGACGTCATCATGATCATCGGACCGATTGCGACCTTTATTGCCAGATCCAGGCGCGTGTATGCCACGCTTACACTGCTTTATCTGCCGTTCGCAATGTTCGATACGGCTGTGTCTCTCGGATCTTGAGCGATGCGATTCCGCAGCAAGCACCAGCGAAACCGATGCCAAGAAGGCTTGAGCGAAGAGTGTAATTGCAACGCCGGCAAAGAGACGGCGCCCCAAGGAAACCTTGTTCAAAATTGCTGTATCAAGCAGATGACCTACTCTTTCATCTGATCGGCAGGCTACGCTGATCGGATCAGTCGTGATCATGGCCTTTCGAAGGAGCCCTCAAAGCGACGTTCGAAGAAGCGCATTGACAAAATCAATATTTCCAGTAATCTGGATATATGGAACAAGAACAGGCAATTCTCGCTCTTGCAGCGCTCGCACAACCAACACGCCTCGAGACTTTTCGGCTGCTCGTGCAGCACGCACCTGGAGGTCTGCCAGCAGGCGATATAGCGCGTGCGCTCGTGGTGCCGCAAAATACCATGTCAGCGCATTTGAACATTCTGTCGCGGGCAGGACTCGTATCCTCGCAACGGCACAGCCGGATCATCATGTATCGCGCTGAGATTGAACAGCTTCGCGACATGACGCTGTTTCTTCTGAAAGATTGTTGCGGCGGATCTGCTGAATTGTGCGGTCCACTCATCGCTGAACTTACACCGTGCTGTATCCCGAACACGCAGGAAAGTCCGGTATGAACGCCCTCAAGATAGAACGAGTGCACGGGAGCAATCTCGATTTCAAAAATGCACTTCTAGGCGCCAATCTTCCGACAGATGACATTGAGGATGAGGGGCGGACCTTCTTCAGGATTGTGGGCGACGAAGACAGGACTGTCGGCTTCGCAGGTCTTGAAGCATGCAATGGTGACCAGCTTCTGAGATCGGTTGTCGTGCTGCCGGGGCATAGAGGAAAGGGTACTGGCCTCGCTGCGGTCGAGGCAGTTCTGGCATATGTCGAGCCGGGCAGCGACGTTTTCCTTGCGACCACAAGTGCATCGCCGTTCTTTGAGCGCCTCGGGTTTATCGAAGTTCAACGGGAAAATCTGCCAGCCGCAGTGCTCGCGACACGGCAGCTTTCCTCTCTCTGCCCATCATCGGCAACCATCATGAAACTTATCCGACCGCCAACCTAACTACGGATCACAGACATGACCGCAAAGACCTATAACGTGCTCTTCCTGTGCACGGGCAATTCCGCACGCTCAATCCTCGCTGAAGCCATCCTCAACAAGGAAGGTGGCGGTCGTTTCACGGCTTATTCTGCCGGAAGTCAGCCCAAGGGCGAAGTCAATCCGCACGCGCTCAAAGAACTCGTGGCGCTCGGGTACGCTTCAACAGGCTTCTCGTCCAAAAGCTGGGACGTGTTCGCTGAACCGGGTGCGCCACAGATGGATTTCATCTTTACCGTTTGTGACAGTGCAGCGGGTGAAGCCTGCCCCGTATGGATCGGTCATCCAATGACAGCCCATTGGGGTGTCGAGGATCCGGCAGCAGTGACGGGATCCGAAGTCGAAATCCAGCGCGCATTCGCGCAAGCCGCACGGTTCCTGAAGAACCGTATCACGGCATTCCTCAGTCTTCCGCTCACGTCGATCGATCGCTTGGCCCTCGAAACACGGCTGCGACAGATCGGTACAATGGAGGGAACCACCAACAGCCAAGGAAAGTCCGCCTGATGTCCACCTTCGAGCGATATCTCACCGTCTGGGTCGCATTGTGTATCGTGGTCGGGATTGCGCTCGGTCATTTCATTCCCGCTGTTTTCCAGACAATTGGTGCAGCTGAAGTTGCAAAGGTCAACATTCCCGTCGCCATCCTCATCTGGCTGATGATCATTCCGATGCTCATCAAGATCGACTTCCGCTCAATGGCGCAGGTCGGCAGCTACTGGCGCGGTATCGGCGTCACTCTGTTCATCAACTGGGCGGTGAAGCCGTTTTCGATGGCGCTTCTTGGCTGGGTGTTCATCGGCTGGTTGTTCAGGCCGTATCTGCCGGCTGACCAGATCGATTCTTATATCGCCGGTCTGATCATCCTCGCTGCGGCCCCTTGTACCGCCATGGTGTTCGTCTGGTCGAACCTGACGCGGGGTGAGCCATTGTTCACCCTCTCCCAGGTGGCGCTCAACGACGCCATCATGATCATCGCGTTCGCGCCGATTGTCGGCCTTCTTCTCGGCCTGTCGGCCATCACCGTTCCGTGGGACACGCTGGCCATTTCCGTTGCCCTCTACATCGTCGTGCCAGTCATCATTGCGCAGATCCTGCGAAGCTGGCTGACTGCGGATGGGACGTCAGCCCGGCTGGATCGGATGATGGAGACCCTACAGCCGCTTTCTCTTGTGGCACTTCTCGCAACCCTGGTTCTGCTCTTTGGCTTTCAGGGCGAGCAGATCATTGCCCAGCCAACCATCATCGCGCTTCTGGCAGTCCCGATCCTGATCCAGGTCTATTTCAACTCCGGGCTTGCCTATATACTCAATCGCATGTCGGGCGAGCGGCACTGCGTCGCAGGCCCGTCCGCACTGATCGGCGCCAGCAACTTCTTCGAACTTGCCGTCGCTGCCGCAATCAGCCTTTTCGGTTTCCAGTCGGGCGCAGCGCTCGCCACCGTCGTTGGCGTGCTGATCGAAGTGCCGGTGATGCTCTCGGTCGTCTGGATCGTGAACCGCTCAAAGGGCTGGTACGAATCGTCCCCCGCCGTTTCCCGCAACGAAATTTCCCAAAGGACCTGATCATGGATGTCACAATCTATCACAACCCGGCGTGCGGCACGTCGCGCAATACGCTCGAACTCATTCAGCACGCCGGTATCGAACCCACCGTGATCGAGTATCTGAAAAACCCGCCCGGCCGGGAACAGCTTGCAAAAATGATCACGGATGCCGGCCTGTCGGTGCGCGCCGCCATCCGCGAGAAGGGCACGCCCTACGCGGAGCTTGGCCTCGACAATCCTGATGTCAGCGACGACCAGCTTCTCGACGCAATGATCGCGACGCCGATCCTGATCAACCGGCCTTTCGTCGTTACCCCGATGGGGACACGATTGTCGCGTCCTTCGGAGGTCGTCCTCGATATCTTGCCTGCGGATGCGTTCAGGGGTCCGTTCAGCAAGGAAGACGGCGAACAGATCCTCAACGAGGAAGGAAAGCGCATTGTCTGATACATTTCCCGCATTGCAGGATCGGCATCTGCATCAAACGGACCTCGATGCCCTGCGCCCGGCCTTCTCGACGCACAAGCCCCGGATCTTGATCCTTTACGGATCGCTCCGCGAGGTGTCGTACAGTCGGCTGCTCGCTTTCGAGGCTCAACGGCTGCTGAAAAAGCTGGGGTGCGAAGTGCGGATTTTCGATCCGAAGGGACTGCCGCTTCCCGACGAGGCCCCTGTCAGTCATCCAAAGGTGCAGGAACTGCGTGAGCTGTCGCAATGGTCGGAAGGTCAGGTGTGGGTCAGTCCCGAACGCCATGGAGCAATGACCGGGATTCTGAAGTCCCAGATCGACTGGATACCGTTGTCGATCGGCTCCGTAAGACCGACACAGGGCAAGACGCTGGCCGTCATGGAAGTGTCCGGTGGCAGCCAGTCGTTCAACGCCGTCAATCAGATGCGGATTCTGGGGCGGTGGATGCGGATGATCACCATTCCCAACCAGTCCTCAGTCGCCAAGGCCTATCAGGAATTCGACGCCGATGGCCGGATGAGACCGTCCTCCTATTACGACCGGGTGGTCGATGTGTGCGAGGAACTGGTGAAATTCACGCTGCTGACCCGCGATGCCTCGGCCTATCTGACCGAGCGTTATAGCGAACGGAAGGAACAGGCGGCGGAGCTTGAAAAGCGGGTTTCTCTGAAATCGATCTGATAGTGAAAGCGAGCAAATGATCAGCGACGCGGAAGGCTGTTTTTACTACCAGTCCGCCCCATCACATCTGTCTAAGAGTTCCCGGAAGGCCGCCTCAACGTCACCGCAGGTCTTGTCTTCGAATTCGACGTGAAGAATACGCCATCGAGAACGGTGACCTCAGGTTTGTCACACGCTCACATTCATTGTCGGCTATTTGCTTTTCGGTCAATGGCCTCTTTTCGAATGACGAAGTGAAGGTCGCAGCAAGAAGAAATAACTGGCAGGTAAGGAGCAACAAAATGACGGACAGCGCGAGGACGGTTGCGACGGACACACTGGCGGGGTCACCTTCCGAGGTCTTCCGCACGTTCCTGAAGCTCGGCCTCACATCCTTCGCCGGGCCGATCGCCCATCTTGGGTACTTCCGGGAAGAACTCGTGAACCGGCGCGCATGGCTTTCCGACGCCGCCTATGCCGATCTAGTCGCCCTTTGCCAATTCTTGCCCGGTCCTGCATCCAGCCAGGTCGGTTTTGCTCTCGGCATGATGCGTGCGGGCTGGCTCGGGGCGCTTGCAGCTTTCACGGCCTTTACCCTGCCATCGGCGCTGATCCTCCTCGGGTTTGCCCTGTCGGCTGCAAGCATATCCGGGCCGATTGGAACGGGCGCGCTCCACGGTCTAAAGATCGTCGCTGTCGCCATCGTGGCTCAGGGCAGTCTGGGGTATGGCGAAGAACCTCTGTCCGGACAGGGAAAGGGCAGCGATTGCGGTCGCCCCCGTAGCGGTCCTCGCATTTCTGCCAAGTGCCTTCGGTATGGTCGGAGCGATCCTGGTTGGAGCCATAGCAGGCCTTCTTCTCGGCCGTGGCACGGGCACACCCGTGAGCGGCCATGTGACGATGCCAGTTTCCCGCAGGGGCGCGGCTGTGGCACTCTTCGTCTTTTTCGGTTTGCTGGTGCTCCTGCCATTGCTTGCCAAATACGGCCAGACACTCACTGTCGTCGATAGCTTCTACCGCGCCGGGTCATTGGTGTTTGGCGGTGGCCACGTGGTCCTGCCTCTCCTCGAGGCGGAAGTTGTGCAACCCGGCTGGGTCACTCCCGACGCGTTCCTCGCTGGCTATGGGGCGGCACAAGCGGTCCCCGGGCCGCTGTTCACCTTTGCGGCCTATCTCGGCGCCGTACTTGGTCCCCAGCCGAATGGCGTCGTAGGCGCAGCGATCGCGCTACTGTCCGTTTTCCTGCCCGGCTTTTTGCTTCTCGTTGGCGTTCTTCCGTACTGGGACCGCTTCCGCTCGATGGAGACGGTGCAATTAGTGATGCAGGGAGCGAACGCAGCCGTCGTCGGCATACTGGGTGCTGCACTGTATTCCCCGGTGTTCACCAGCGCGATCGGCAACATGCGTGACTTCACGCTGGCGCTCCTGTGCTTCGTGCTGTTGATGGCCTGGAGGCTTCCGCCGTGGTTCGTGGTGATTGTCGCTGCAGTCGGCGGTATTGGATTGGCCGTGATTGGCTAAGATAACCTTGCCGAAGCATCATCACTGGAGACCGGATGGTCCGGTATCCGGTTTCACATGATGCCAGCCGAATGCTGAGCATGACGGTGGGAAGCTGCACCTTGGCATTCGACCGCTAATGGTCGGTTAGGGTACCGGACGTTGCTTTCGCCGTTTGCCATGAAAAGCACGAAATGGGTGGACCTCACCCCGCCGATCAGAGAAGTTCCATTGATTTGAGGACAAGCACAAGGGAAAGGCTCCTGGCTCGACAATGATTATGTCTCCTTACCAACCTGCGCTGCCTTATTATATAGTGCACTACACAATAGGACAACGCAAAATGACGTCAGAGTATGATACTGTAGGGGCCCAGCTGTCATTTGCGCTTTATGGCGCGATGAGCCGTGTCATACGCCTGCACAAACCGTTCCTTGAGCCGCTGGGCCTGACGTTCCCGCAATACCTTGTGATCCTCGATCTCGTGAACGGTTCACCGCGGACAGTTGGTGAACTGGGATCTCGTCTGGGAATGGACACGGGCACGCTTACCCCGCTGCTGAAGCGACTGCAGACGGCCGGAATGGTCACCCGCACGCGTGATGTGAAAGATGAGCGCCGTGTCCTGGTCGACCTCACGGAGGCGGGCCGGGCGATCGAGGCCGACATCCGCAGCATCAATGGCAAGATCAGGGCGGCATGCCAGCTGGATGAACAGGGAATCGCGGCGCTGCACGACACCCTCCAGAACCTGGGCCACCCACGCCAGGACTGACGAAGCGGTCAACAGGCCACTTTGCGCGACTGGCCCATCATAAACAGAAAGCCGGAAAGTATGACTGCATCTTTAAAGGATCACGACCGCCAAACGCTTTCGCGTGAGGCTGTACTAACGATAGGCGTGCTTGTCGTGTCGACCTTTACGGTCATTCTCAACGAGATGCTGATGGGCGTTGCGATGCCGCGCATCATGGTCGATCTGTCGATCACCGCATCTACGGCGCAGTGGCTGACGACGGCCTACATGCTGACGATGGCGGTCGTGATCCCGGCGACGGGTTTCCTGACCGAGCGCTACCAGATGCGAACCGTCTTCACGCTGGCTATGGCATTGTTTGCGGTCGGCACCCTGGTTGCCATCGTCGCTCCGGGGTTCGAAACTTTGCTGGTGGGCCGGGTAATTCAGGCGGTCGGAACGTCGATCGTGATCCCGCTATCCTACACGGCCATGAGCACCCTCGTGCCGGAGTCCCGCCGTGGCAGCGTGATGGCGATGAATATCGTAGCCACCTCGGCGGCTCCCGCGCTCGGCCCGTTGTTTTCCGGCGTGATCCTGTCACGGTTCGACTGGCCGTGGCTTTTTATCGCAATCCTGCCGCTCGCCCTCGCCACGCTCGTGCTCGGCTATGCCACCATTCGCGTCCGTAGCGTCGCTCGAAAGGTGGCGCTCGATGCACTGTCCCTCGTCCTGTCCGGCGTCGGTTTTGCAAGCCTCGTCTACGGCATGGCTTCACTGGGCGAAGGTGGAGGACACACGGTGGTCTCCCCGTGGACGTCGCTCCTGCTGGGGGTCGTCGTGGTGGCGGCCTTCGTCGCGAGACAGGTGCACCTGCAGAAGTTCGATCGCGCCCAGCTCGACATGCGACCGTTCACGGTCCGCACGTTCAGCGTCGCCGCCTTTATCATGCTCTGCTTCATGATCGCCTGCTACGGCATGATGACGCTGATGCCGGTTATCCTCCAGACCTCCTATGGACTAAGCACGGTTCAGGCTGGCATGTTCATGGTGCCAGGTGGCGTCACGATTGCAATCGTGTCAGCGGTGGTCGGACGCCTGTACGACCGGATTGGTCCAAGGCCATTGGTAATTACCGGGGCGGTGATCGACGCCGCAGGCCTGTATGCCCTGTCGACCCTGGCACCAGGCACCGCGATCGAACTGCTTCTGGTCACCTATCTCTTCATCATCGTCGGACAGGCGCTGTTGTGGACGCCACTGTTTGCCGCCTCGCTTGGCGTCCTCAACGCCCACCTGCTTCCGCATGGCAGCGCCATCGTCAATACGCTTCAGCAGCTGGCAGGTGCCGCAGGCATCGCAATCATGTTCTCGATCATGGGAATTGCCAGCAGGCTATATCAGGAGGGCGGCGAGGCGGTTGGACCGGCGATGGCGCATGGTGCGCAGCAGGCCTACCTCGTCGGTTGCGGCTTCGTGCTGGTGTCCCTGCTTGCCGCACTTCTTCTGCCAAAGCGGGCCGCCGCTACCGGCGTGGCGCTACCCGCCCACTAATCCATTTGAAATAAGGAGACCACCATGAAAATCGGTATTCTGGGAACGGGCAACATGGGCCGGGTCCTGACCCGTAAGCTCGCTGCAGCAGGCCATGACGTGAAGGTCGCAAACTCTCGCGGGCCTCAGACTATTGAAGCCGAGGTGCTGGAAACCGGAGCACAAGCTGTCACAACGGAAGACGCAGTGAAGGACGTGGAGGTCGTAATCATGACCATGCCTCATCCCGCGTTCGAGAAGATCAGGTCCCTGATCGCGGCTTTGCCTGAAGAAACGGTCGTCATCGACATCTCCAACTACTTCCCGGGCCGCGATCCGGTTAATCCCCAACTCGACAGCGACATCGCTGAAAGTGAGTGGGTGCGCGACTACTTTGGCCGCCCGATCGCTAAGGCCTGGAACTCCATCGGCATGGTATCCTTCGAGACCAAAGGCATGCCAAAGGGACAGCCTGGCCGTGTCGCTTTGCCGGTTTCCGCAGACCGTAACCATGACCGCGAAGTCGCCATGGCTCTGGTCGATGACACGGGCTTTGATGGCTTGGATGCGGGTAGCCTCGCAGACTCCTGGCGCCAGCAGCCCGGCTCGCCGGTCTATATCACCGACCTGACATATGAAGAGATGGGACCAGCGCTTGCCGCCGCAGAACGTCACCGTCTCCCCAAGCGTCGCGACATTTCCGCTCAAGTGTTTGCGGAGCGGGCAGGTGAGGGGAAGTCACCTGATGCTGAAACCGTCGTCAGGATAGCCCGCGCCCTATTCATGTAAGCCAATGGGCTCCGGTCGGCTGGCCGACTAACCTGTGTGGAGCGACACGCAGGGAAATCAACCAACTGAAACCTTGAGACCGGAAAGGAAGTTGACAAGACGGAAACCCGCCCCCGACGGAGCCGGGGCCAGCGTTTGATTATGCCTGCGCCACGAACTCCTGGGCGGTGATCGCGTTGGCGTAGAAAGGTGCGATCTCCGAAACGAAGTCGTCCTGTTGCTTGCGGGTATAGCTAGCCGACGCGTCGTAGATGACGTTGGTGTCGTAGCCGAGGTCGTGGCCGTTGCGCTTCGAAGACTCGACGCACTGGCGCGGCGAAAAGCCCGACAGATAGATCTCATTGATGCGGTTGTTGCGCAGGTAGCCGTCGAGCGTGGTTCCGATGAAGACGCTGCTGCCGCCGGCGCGCTCTTGAACGACATGCTCGCCCGCCGCCGGCTCGAAGCCAGGGAAGAAATCGGCCTGCTCACCCAGGAACGAGCCATAGTCGCGCATCATCTTGCGCAAGCCATATTTGGCCTCGCCCAGCACCTTGAAGGTCGGCTCGAACTTCAGAGAGGCGTGGATGACGTGCATGCCGCGACGGCGGGCCTCTTCGAGGATGATCTTCGAATTGGCGATGGCAGTGTCGACCTGCTCGCGGTCCTGGAACGACGGATAGATGCCGCCAGTCGGCGAGAGCCAGTCGTTGACATACTCGATCAGGATCAGCGCGCTCCTGGATGCGTCGGTCATGGTATACTCCTTGGGATTCTGGTCGTTAAGCGGCGATCATCGCGCCTTGCCGGCGCAGGTGGTCGCGAAACAGGTCGGGATAGGTGTCGATCACGGCGTTCTTGACGCTGGATCGCTCGGCAAGTGCCGCGCACCATGCCGTCACACGTGGCAGGGCAGCAAAGATCGGGTCCGCTACTTCCGGATCGATGATCCCGAAATAGCGGAACAGCGGTGCGTAGACCGCATCGACGAGACCAAATTCCGCCCCGGCGAAATACGGACCGTCGCCCAGTTCGGCCTCGATCTTGCTTAGCCGATCACGGAAGGCAGCGCGCCTGGCGTCGGCGGTCACCATGTCCTTGGCGTGGAGGAACTGCCAGCCCTCGGCAAAGGTCTGGGTGGCGAATTCAATCCAGGCGCGATGCCGGGCACGCAGCAATGCATCGTCGGGATACATCGCAGCGCCGCCTTGCGTCTCGTTCAGATATTCGCAGATAACAACGCTTTCGAAGAGGATCGCGTCTTCACCGTTCGACTGGCGTACCTTCAGCACCGGCACCTTGCCCGTCGGCGACAGGGCGAGAAACCAGTCGGGCTTTGCCGACAGGTCAACGTTGACCCGGTCGAACGCCACCCCCTTTTCGAGAAGGACGATCGTGGCGCGCTGGACGAATGGGCACAACGGGTGGCTGACGAGAGTGAGGTTTTGCTCGGTCATGGCGGTGTCTCAATTTGCTGTAAGAGAGATCAGAGCGATTGGCCGCCCGACACGTCGAACGTCGTGCCGTTGGCCCAACCCATGTCGTCGGACAGGATGGCTGCAACCGCGCCGCCGATGTCGTCGGGCTGACCGACGCGGCCGAGCGCGATCTTGCTCGCGACGAAGGCATGAGCCTGTTCATCATCGCGGACCCTGCCACCGCCGAAATCGGTGGCGATGGCACCGGGCGCGATGGCGTTGACGCGAATCTGCCGCGCGCCGAGTTCCAGCGCCATGAACCGGGTCAGCGTCTCGAGCCCCGCCTTGGCTGCCGCATAAAGGCCGAAGGTGGCCATCGACGTGCGCGTGAAGCCCGTAGAGACATTAAGGATGCGTCCGCCATCAGCCATGATCGGTAGCAATGCCTGCGTCAGGAACACCGGTCCGCGAAGGTGCATGTCGATCATCATATCGAACTGTTCCTCGCTTGCGTCAGCGACCTGCACGTGGACGACCGCACCGGCGTTGTTGACCAGATAATCGAACCGGTCGCTGCCGAAGCGGCTCCGGAGCGTCTCGGCTAAGGATGCGGCGAAGGCCGGAAAGCTCGCCACCTTGGTGACGTCGAGCGCGAGCATCGCCGCTGTGCCGCCCAGCGCCTCGATCTCGCTTACCAGCGCATCGGCTTCCGCCGCGCCCTGGCGATAGGTGCCGACGATGCCGACGCCGCGACGGGCGAGGTGCAGCGCCATGCTGCGACCGAGGCCGCGGCTGGCGCCGGTAACGAGTGCGATCTTCTGAGACATGACTACATTCCTTGTGATTTTAATTTTCGGATGGCACGCCGCTTGGGTGCCACAGTCGCTGTCAGTCAAATAGGCGATTGCCATGCCCGACGCCCCGCCTAATGCTCTCAATTGTTTGCCTGATTGTCTCAGTGACTTTGCATGAGTGAAGATTGGTGTCATAGTCCTAGGCATGACCGATAACCTACAGCCGCATCGCGATCTCGCATTCCGCCATGGACGGACCGGAATGACCCTCACGCCAATCCCACGCCTGGAAATCGGCGTAGGACAGGCAACCTCGGGAACCTCTCCGTGTCTTTACCGCTCGATGATCTGTTTTATTTTGCAGGGATCGAAAGAAGTGGTCATCCACGATGACCTGCTGCGCTACGACGCGTCTCAATATCTGGTTAGTGCACTCGATCTACCCTTAAGTGGTCAGATTCACGACGCCGACGACGGCAGTCCTTATGTGGCGATTTCGCTGGTCCTTGATCCGGCACTTCTCGCCGAGGTCGCATCGACGATGCCGGCGGTGCGTGACGCGGAATCTCCATGTAGCGGCATTGCGATCAATCCGATGACGCCCCCGCTGCGCGATACGCTGCTACGACTGCTGGCGTTGCTCGACACGCCGGCGGACATCCCGGCGCTCGCGCCGATGGCCGAACGCGAATTGCTCTATCGTCTCCTGCAAGGCCCGCAGGGGCGACTGTTGCGCCACATCGCCCGCCCGGAAGGCGCGATCGGCGGCATCCGCCGCGCGGTCGAATGGATTCGAGACCACGGCAATAGGCGGCTGCGGATCGAGGCTCTATGCGAAGCTGCTGGCATGAGCCGTGCGAGCCTGCATCGCCACTTTCTCGCGCTGACGGGATTGAGCCCGATCCAGTATCAGAAGCAGATACGCCTTCAGGAGGCGCGCCATTTGCTGCTCGCCGGAGACCACAGTGCCTCCGACGTCGCCTATGCGGTCGGCTATGAGAGCGCCTCTCAGTTCAGCCGCGAATATCTGCGCCAGTTCGGGGCTCCGCCCGTCCGCGATGTTCGCAGGCTTAGGCAGTCTATTGGCGATCAAACGATCAGTTGAAGTAGCTCTCGCTGAGTGAACCCTGTCAAACATAGCTGCCATCTGAGCCAGTGCGATCCTTTAATCCACAGAGATGGCCTTTTCAGGTGCTTGTGCTATTGGCGCACCCGTCCGTGGTTCGTTTCCTTTCAAGGCGAAGGCGGCGCGATAAGCACGGCAGATGCCTCGACGGCATAGAGTGGTTGAGCCGAGACCGTCTTGGTGGAAAACGGTTATGGACCTGCGCCTATCAAGCGCTCATGTAGCTGGTTGATAGCCCTTTGGAAGACGGCGGGCTCGTCGAGCGCCCTAGAGAGAACAATCGCCCCCTGGATCGCGAGAACGGCGTCTTCCGAGAGGAGGCGTGCCTGCTCTACGTCGTGGCCTTGCCGGACGAGAGCTGCTTGCAGTGCGTCTACCCAGGCGACGAAGTAACCCCGGATAGCCTGCGCGAAGAGGTCTCTGGTGTTGGCCACGGCCAGGGCACCGACGAGACAGACACGCCTGCCGGATCGGAAGTAATTCGCAGTTTCATTGAGCATCGTTGCGATCGCGGCGTTGGCGTCGTCTCCGTCTCGCAGCGGAGAATAGACGGCATTTTCAAACCATTGCTCGATTTCGGCGAGCACAGCCCTGACCATCTCCTCCTTCCCATTCGGGAAGAAGTGGTACAAGCTGCCCTTGCCCAGGCCGGTGGCCTTGCCAATCAAGGCAAGGCTCGCACCTTCGTATCCATGCTCGCGAAAAACTTCGGCCAGGGAGGCAATGGCGTCAGATCTTTCAGCGACCAGGCGGGCCATCATCAGAGGCCCAGATCGCTAAGGCTGGCGTGGTCGTCGGGCCGACGGCCGAGCGCCCAGTGAAACAAGCGGTCGCCTTCTGCGATCGGCATTTCGTTGATGCATGCGTGGCGGTGTGCCATCAAGCCGTCCTCTGCGAATTCCCAGTTCTCGTTACCATATGCACGGAACCATTGACCACTGTCATCGCGATATTCGTAGGCGTAACGCACAGCGATGCGGTTGCCGGTGAAAGCCCAGAGCTCCTTGATGAGGCGATATTCGTGCTCTTTGTTCCATTTGCGCTTGAGAAATGCCTGGGCTTCTTCGCGGTTGGTGGCGAATTCGACGCGGTTCCGCCAGCGGGTGTCGCTAGTGTAGGCAAGCGCGACCTTGGCGGCATCCCGGCTGTTCCAGCCGTCTTCAGCCAGACGGACCTTTTCGATTGCGGTTTCGCGTGTGAAAGGCGGGAGTGGAGGGCGTGTCATGAGCATTTCCTTTGTGAGTTGTGAGTTGTACTGCTTGGTAAAGACTTTACTGATTGGTACAGTAAGTTGAATGATTTTCGGTGTCAACGGGTTCCATACGGCGTACGAGCGAAAACCTGCGACGTGCTTTCGCGATGCCGAACCCGAACCGGAGGGCCTGTACTGAGACTAGCGAGAACAAGACGGTCCATCCGTGCGCATGTGCGCAATGGACTTCATGCGCAGCAACTCGGTTCCGTCATCACAATAAGTACGTTCGTTGGCTCTAAAGCTGGGACACAGGCCCGCGCCGATGCATCAAAGCGCCATATCGCCTAGACGCGACCAGTCATGGCAATGATGTATTCCGGAGAAGCGTGGGGACGATGGTGTTGCCAGTAACAGGGAGCTTGGTGGCTTAGACGTGGTCCAACGAACTCTGTCCCTCCAAAGGAGCGACTTCGAAGCCGGCGAATGTCTGTGCCGTTGTAATCGGTACAGAGAGCACTGCGAGGCCCAGCGCAGCCTGGGCGATGATTGTTAAAATGGGGCGCGGACGCCCCTTTGATTTTTTCGATCGGCCACAGACGGCCGCGGCGCGACGTATCTGGATCAGCCCTTGATGAAGGCGAGCAGATCGGCGTTCAGCACGTCGGCATTGACGGTCAGCATGCCGTGCGAGAAGCCGGGATAGGTCTTGATCGTGCCATTCTTCAAAAGCTTGATCGACTTGTGGGCCGCATCGGCAATCGGCACGATCTGGTCGTCTTCGCCATGCAGGACGAGCGTCGGCACGCTGATTGCCTTGAGGTCTTCGGTCTGGTCGGTTTCCGAAAACGCCTTGATGCCGTCGTAATGGGCCTTTGCGCTGCCCATCATGCCCTGACGCCACCAGTTCTGTATCACGCCTTCATGCACGGTCGCGCCATCGCGGTTGAAGCCGTAGAAGGGACCGGCTGGCACATCACGGAAGAACTGCGCACGGTTGGCAGCAAGTGCAGAGCGGAAACCGTCAAAGACTTCGATGGGCAGGCCTTCGGGATTGGCA
Source organism: Hyphomicrobiales bacterium (assembly GCA_900468015.1). Taxonomy (GTDB): domain Bacteria; phylum Pseudomonadota; class Alphaproteobacteria; order Rhizobiales; family Rhizobiaceae; genus Agrobacterium. The sequence goes on along the minus strand of UBRU01000004.1, from coordinate 89,266 downwards.
GCGGTCTTCAGCATGATCGGCGGTACGGCGGAGACGAGGACGGCTTTGGCGACACGACCGGCCTTCTGGCCATGTTTTGCGACGTAACGGGCAACTTCACCGCCGCCGGTGGAATGGCCGATATGGACGGCGTTCTTCAGGTCAAGTGCCTGAACGACGGCAAAGGCGTCGGCTGCATAGTGATCCATGTCGTGGCCGTCTGCGACCTGGGTAGACCGGCCGTGGCCACGCCGATCATGAGCGACGACGCGATACCCCTTCGAGAGGAAGAACAGCATCTGCGCGTCCCAGTCGTCCGATGACAGGGGCCAGCCGTGATGGAGGACGATTGGCTGTGCGTCCTTCGGACCCCAGTCCTTGTAAAAGATTTCAGTGCCGTCGGTGGTCGTTACAAAGCCCATGTCGATATCTCCTTGTGATGAACTGTTCGTGAAAGAGTTGTGTGAGAAGGCGAGCGCCGGAATGCTCACGCTCGCAAGTGCGATGCTTCCGATCAGTACGCTGCGTCTCGACACAAAAAAATGATCTGTACCGGATGCCATTGCATTTCTCCTGTCGCGCTGTGTTTGCGAATTCCGTATTTGACAAAGAGAAAGTACCGCTATCTTCTGGCGTAAACACGTGGCGGAAATGACTTTATCCGAGGCAAAAGTGGCAAAGCGTGAAAAAACAGATTTCATTGAAGTGGGGTTGCTGGTCTACCCGGATTGCCAGTTGTCTGCCGTTTACGGATTGACCGATTTGTTTCGCGTCGCCAGCGACGGGTCGACGGATCTGCACGTGCCGACAAGCCTGCGAAACATCCGCGTCAGCTACTGGAAGATGGAGGACGGGGATGTGTCCTGCACATGGGATTCACTCCCAGGAATTCCGCACGCGCTGAGCTACGTTATTGCGCCACCGAGCATCATAATGCCTGAGAAAATGCAGAGTATGGGTCCCGCGTCGCAATGGCTAGCGTCTCAGCATGCGCGTGGAGTCACCGTCTGTTCGATCTGTGCCGGAGCGTTTGTTCTTGCCGAGACCGGTCTCATTGACGGCCGACGCGCCACGACCCACTGGGCTTTCGCTGAAAGGCTTGCCGAACAGTTTCCCAACATCGACGTCTCGCCCGACAACATGATCATCGACGACGGTGACGTCATCACCGCCGGCGGCATCCTCGCCTGGGCGGACCTTGGCCTGCTGCTTGTCGAGAAGCTGCTTGGACAGGCGGTAATGCTTGAGACGGCACGCTTTCTCGTCGTCGATCCGCCGCGTCGCAGTCAGAGCCAGTACAAGGCTTTTCTTCCGCGCTTCGATCACGGCGACAAAGAGGTCCTGCAAGTCCAGCACCAGTTTCATTCGTCACCGGAGATGCAAAAGTCGATCGGCGAATTGGCGAAGAGCGTGCGTCTTTCAGAGCGGACACTTCAGCGCCGCTTCTTCCGAGCGACACGGCTGAAACTGACCGAATATCTGCAGAACGTTCGCATCATGAAGGCGCGACAGTTGCTCGAGACGACGACTGGTTCGGTCGAGAGCATCGCATATGCAGTGGGTTATACAGATCCGGCCGCATTCCGAAAAATATTTGGCCGACTGACGGGCGCGAAGCCGAACGTTTATCGCGGTGATGCACGGCTCAAATCATCGGCAAATTGATGCCCTGCCGGATGATCGACGGGCCGCCGGTTACTCAACGGCAGCACGCGCCACACGCGCGGCCAATGGCGCGTATGGATCAGGACGGAGTGCGGCGCTTAGAGGCCGAAATCGTTGGGCGACGAATAAGAAACGAGAGTTAAGTGTCTTTTGAGACTGCTATTCTCACGATAAGCGATCGAATGTAAGAGGGTCGAGGGTTCGGCTCCCATCAAGAGCAAATAGGACGCCGACCTTGATGACCTGTCACATGTTCGCCTCGTTGACATGGTTTGGGTTGCCGATTTTTAATGCAAACGAATTTCCGCAGGTAATTGTCGGCTGGCGTGCATTCGCGATGGCAGGCAGCCATAAAGTCGTTGGTCATGTACTGTCAAAAAAACGCTTGAATAGACTTCTAGCAAAGCAGCGTCGCCCGAAAACAGAGGGATTTTTCTTGCCCATTAATTGCGGCGAGTTTCGCCGCCGATCTCTTCTAAATTATAACCAGTATTCATGTTCCGCCACGCGTATTTCCGATGCAGCCCAGCGGGGCATGCCTGATTAGAACTCAGGCTTAACCCTCAAGCGGCGTTGTTGAACCTCGTTGTCAAACTCATGCCTACCAACACCATTCGGGTGGCATCTTCGGCTGCTCTCGCAAGAAGTTTGGGCGCGAGTTTGATCGCATCTTCCAGCGAGCATGGGCGGGTCAGGATCGAGGCGAAGGCGTTAATCCCATGGTCTAAGTTCAGGCGGACGCCCTTGCCAATTGTCCCAGCGAGCGCGATCACGGGTACGCCCAGTTTACCTGCTCTGGCGGCAACTTCGGCAGGCACTTTTCCGAACGGCGTTTGCCCATCGAGACTACCCTCCGCCGTAATGACGAGGTCGGCCTCGGTGATGTATCGATCCAGTTCCAGATATTGCATGACGATCTCATATCGAGGATGAAGCTTTCCGTTCAAAAGACCGAGAACAGCAGCTCCAAGGCCGCCTGATGCTCCACCCCCGGGTGCGTTGCCGACGGCAATTCCGGTCGCGTTCAGAATGCCCCCGGCATAGGTTTCCATAGCTTCCGCCAGGATCTCCACCTGTTCAGGCGTTGCACCTTTTTGCGGCCCGAAGATGCGTGCGACACCGCGTTCGCCAAGCAAGACATTATGCCAGTTGACCGCTGCATCGATCCGTACAGACCGCAAACGCGGCTCGAGTTCGGTGGTGTCGATCCGGGCCAAGTTGACAAGCGCAGCACCACCCTTGTCCAGCCTGTTTCCATTGTGGTCCAGAAATTTCACGCCCAGAGCCTCCGCCATACCAGCGCCGCCATCGTTGATGCCGCTATCGCCGCATCCCAGCAGAATTCGCTTCGCACCATGATCAAGTGCCGCACGGATCAGTTCTCCGACACCGAAACTCGTGGTCATGCAAGGGTTTCGTCTGTCGCGTGGCACCAGACTGAGGCCAGCGGCTGCAGCCATTTCAATAACCGCGGTAGGTACGGCTGCCCCGCCTAGCATGCCAAAAAACGCTTCTACAGGTTCGTTGACAGGGCCGGTTACCGTCATTGAATGAAGTGTGCCGGACGTCGCGGCGACCAACGCTTTGGTAAAGCCTTCGCCACCATCAACCATGGGTGCCTTGATGACTTTTGCGCCAGGAAACGCACGATGAACGCCCTTTTCGATGCAATCGGCGGCTTCTTCCGCAGACAGGCTTTCCTTCATTCCAGATGGGGCGACGAGTACGGTGAACGACATGATATATTCCTCTTCAATTGTGAAACTAAGCTGACAAGGGAGGAACGGGAGCGTTGGAAGTTTATTCTCGGAGCCATAAAAAATTTAGCCGGCAAATAAAAAAAGAGCCGCTGGCGGCTCTTTTGCTTGGGGTTGGATTTGGGAGACTAGGTTGGCAGACCTTGGAGCGGCCATATCAGCCAGGCAAATGCGATGAGCAGAAGCATGAAGGGTATCATCAGCCAAACGGCAAGTTTCATCAGGTCTGTCTGATCGAAGGCGGGCGGATTTGTTGCTCCAAACAGTGCAACCGGTTTGGCCGATATCATCAGTGTCTGGCAAAAGCCACTCGCCAGAGTTACGACGAGAATGAGCATCACGGGATTTGCACCGAGCGCCGATAAAGGAATGGCAAGCGCAGGAATTAGGACTGTTGCCCGTGCGGTACGCGAATTGATCACCAGATGGGAAAGCGTGGCGACGAGCGCCGCGAAGGCGATAATCATCAGCGGCGAGCTGTTTTTCCCGATGAGTGCGACAATGCGCCCGGCAAGCTCTTCCGCCGTTCCCGTTGAAAGCGAGGCCTCTCCGATGACCAGGGTGCCTGCGAGGAATAGCAACAGGTTCCACTCCACACCCTTCAAGGCCGCCTTCAGTGAAAGGCCGGATAAGCTTTTGATCGAAAGCACAAGCGAGGCCGCAATGGCGACGATGGCCATCCCGATACCGTGAACCGGCTCGGTCATGAAAAGAATGATCATGATGACGGTGATGCCGAGCACGATCCAGTGGCGATTGGTCATCGCTTCAGGAACTCTGGTTTTCAAGCACGGCGAAACCGGTGAGGTCCTTTCGTCAGCAGTCAGGAAGACGCGGAGCAGAACGGCGCAGGCGAGCATGCAGCAGAGGAGCGAAAATGGGCCTGCCAGCATCAACCAATCTATGAAGCCAAATTCGACGCCTCCGGTACGCGTGATCATGTCTGCCGCAACGAGATGTGCGCCAGCACCGATCAGCGAAGCACCTGCCGACAACAGAATGATCGACGGGAAAAGCAGCGCCATTGCTTTGTTGATCCGTTTGTCATCGATAGCGCTGGAGAGGCTTATGTAGACTGGCGCCAGCATCGCGGCGCGGGCCGATGTCGAGGGGATGAGAAATGCGGTCGCGAAAATCAGCAACGTTATGGCCCAGAAAAGACCGGAGACGGATTTGAAGCGTCCCAGCACCCGGTCAAGCACCTGTTCGACGAGACCAACGTGGCGCAGAACGGCAGCAACGATAAATGCTGCAAGCATCAGCCAGATGATTTCATTGCCAAGCGACCGATAGAGTACCTCTTCGTCAACAGCGCCGAGAACGGGCAGTGCTGCCGCACCTGCGATAGCGACGGGAGCATCGGGCAGTTCCAGTACCGTCCAGGCGGTCACCGTCGCCACGAAAACGAATGATGCGATGCGCATTGGCATCGTCAGCCCGTCTGCAGCGAGGAAAATCAGAATGGCGCTGAAGGTGAGCACGAGTGCCGCGACGATGTGCCTGACCCGTTGTACGGAGATGGTCGCGCCATTATTCGCATTTACTTCCCCAGGCGAAACCGCCTGGGGCTGGACCGTTGCTAATGCCAAAGTAGCCATCGTTCTTCCCTTTCAGTGCAGTCTCTCGTTCTCAATCGTCGTCATCAGACGAGTTCGAGGATGAGTTCGATGAGGAATTGGAACTCGAGTTAGAGCTGGAATTCGATGACGAGTTGGACGATGAATTCGAGGAAGAATTGTTCGACGAGTTCGAAGAACCGTTTGAACTGGAGTTGCTAAAGGAGTTCGAACTGCTGTTTGAATTGACCGAACTCCATCCTCCGCGCCGCCCATCGTCATCATTGCTGGCTCGGCTGAAGCGACCTTTTCCAGCTTCGTTGTTGCGCGTCAACCGTTGCAGGTAGTCCTGCAGCGTATCATCCGCCTTCGCTGGAGCAGGCGCGACCGCTCCAACCGACAGTATTGCCGTCAACATGGTGATAAACTTCATCATGGCATATCTCCCTTGAGCGAGGTGCTGGAAACAGGTTTGGCTTCCGGCGGTTCAGTGAATGCAGCTTTCGTGCTGCCAGGGAGGAACGGGACGCTTGAAGACTTATTCCCGTAGTCATCATGTTTTTTTGAAATTTCTACATTCGCTGTAACATCAGCGACTTGCTCGAGCGAAGCGGCGGTACCATCCGTCAGCCGCCATGGTTTGGCGGCGTATTTTCTCACGATCCTCCGCTTCCTGCTGCGTTTCGCTTCGGATTTCGGCGGCAAGATCCGATGTATCTCGTTTAAAAGGAATGACCTGTACAAGCGGTGTACCGCGCTCAATGACGTAGAGGCCGTCATCCGCCGTGGGGAAGAACGGGAAATGGATTTCGGAATGATATGTATCGGTATCAACGACGCCGGAAACGACCTCGAAGATTCCATTCGGGCGATTAAGGAGAGGCAAGAACAGACAACTCCAGCCGGGTTCGGTTCGGATCGTCCAGTAGTTATGGAATTTCGATGGCGGCGAGGGCTCTCGCGGATTGCCTGCAACCTGGTGGGTAGCATGATTGCTGACCATGGTGCGGTCGAAGTCCCAGCCGCAATCAACCTGCCGACCACCATCTGAAATCTGCATTCGCACTGTCGCAGCAAGTCCGATGATCCAGCCCGTTGCCATCGCGTCCACGAAGGGCATGCAGCGCTTGACCGTAAGCGCTCCGTCATTGACCGACAGCTTATCCTTGTCGACCGGGGGCAGTTTGCGAAACCAGTCGGGAAGGGCAGTTTTGGCGCGGACGGGCGCGGGGATGACGCCCTCATCCTGCTTACGGCAGAGGAAGGTGAGGCGAGGCTGCCGTTTCATTGAAAAATTGAAAACCATCGTCGTTCTCCTGGCACCGAATGCCGGAAGAACGGGACAGTTAGTAACTTATTCCCGGTGCCTAAAAGAAAACTTAGCTTAGCGCTTCAAAACGGTTTGTTCTTCCTCTTTCGAAAGCGGAGGGCCTGCGTTGACGGAGGTTAGGTAGGCACTGACGGTTTCATGAGAGGACGCCGGCGCATAACCTTCAGCGATGGGTTGCGTCAGGGCAAGCCGCGTTGACCAGCTACCGTCCTTCTGACAGGAAACGCTCAAAGTGTTGGTGGCAGCGTCCTTCACTTCATACTCGCGACAAACTGCGCCGCTCTCGTCGCGGAATGTAGCGACGATGTTTAGAACTTTGCTGGAACCTGCCAGAGTAATGTCTTGACCGGATGTTTCTCGGTCCAGTGCCGAGGCGATGCTCTGATCAAATCCTGTATTTTCAATGCCGATCTGACCGATAGAAAATCCTGCAATACCGCTGATCACGGCAATCAGGCTGGCCGCGAGAGGCAGAACCCAAGGGCTGACGCGACGGGCCGGAGTTACTTTCTTCGGCGTGAAGGCCAACACCTGTGGTGGCTCTTCCGTCTTTAGTGTCGACCCATGAGCAATTGCAGCTACCTTTGCGGCAAGCGCTTCCGGTACAGGCTCATCTATCAAAGACTTGAGTGCATCTGAAACGAGTGCGCGGCTGTCAAGAAAAACGGCAAGACGTTCCGCCAAGGCATCGTCTTGCTCCAGCGCTCTTTCAAGCTCGAGGCTTTGCTCTTCGTCAAGCTCGCCATCGGCGAAAGCCATCAATGTTTCGTCGTCAAACTGCTTTTCGCTCATGGATCCGCACCTTTCATACCGGACGAACGTGTGTCGCCGAGGTTTATTCCGGTAAGCTCCATCAAATTTTTTCTTGCGCGTGCGAGCCTGCTCATAACGGTCCCGATGGGAATGGAGAGCACTTCGGATGTCTCGCGATAGCTGAAATCCTCCACACACACCAGAACCAGCACTTCCCGTTGCTCTTCCGGTAATTTCTGTAATGCTGCCAGAACGTCTGAAAGATCCATTCGGGCGTGGACCTGCTCTGCACCCACCGGCGAGGACAGGTCATACGCTTCCTCAATATCGGTCTGTGGCCCGGCCGTTTTTCTTCGCCTTAACTGGTCGATCCACAGGTTACGGAGAATCTTGAACATCCACGCGTCAAAGCGGGTGTCGGGCGCAAAACCTGCCGCTCCGACGATCGCACGCTCACATGCCGCCTGCACCAGATCGTCGGCCAGATCGCGTGACTGGCAAAGCGAAATGGCGAAGCGTCTGAGATTTGGCAGGAAGGCCACCAGCCGTTCCGGTACTGTCGGCAAATCACTTTTCATGCAATTTATGTGGCACGATCGGGAATATCCTGTCGAGTCATACGTTTGTCCCAAAGTGCGTTGATGTAAAAACGCGCCGCGATAGCCACTGCCGACGGAGATCAACAGATGATGGATAAGACCGGAAAAGCAGCGAAGTTGTTTTTCATTGCAGCTTTTGCCCTCACGGCGGAAGGGACGGCACCCTCATTCGAGGCGGACCATAAAAAGACAATGTCGGCAGCTCTGGCTGATGACGATGATGAAGGCGACGATGGTGATGACAGTGGCGGAGGCGGCGGCAGCAGTGGTAATAACGGTGGGGGCCGGGGCGGTAATGACGGTGACGACGACGATGATCGTGGCAGCGGTTCGTTTCGCGATCTGAGATCATTGTTTGGTCTGCAGCCGCAAGCTCAAAGACGACAGGCGAACCGCAGAGAGCCTACGGTGCCGCAGCGTGTCCCGGACGAGATCGTTGCCTATGGTCTCGATGATCCTACTATCACGACATTGACAGAACAGGGTTTTTCGCTACTCGAACGAACCGAGGTGGCTTTGCTTGGCGCAGATGTTGTTCGATTGGGTATTCCGCGTGGAATGTCACTGGAAGAAGCAAGAGACGTGGTGAATGCCAGCCATCCTGAAGCTTCTGGCGATTTCAATCACTACTACCAGCCGCAGGCGAGAGCGCCGGATATCTGTACAGGTGACGGATGTCACCTGATCCGCCAGATGGTGGGATGGCCATCAGGCAAAAATGCGGCATGCCCCAAACCCCAAAAGATCGGTCTCATCGATACCGCGATCAATGCCGATCACGCCGTGCTGCAAGGTGCCAACGTAAAGGTGGTTGCCCTTAATACCGAAGACAGGGAGAAATCCGGCGCAAAGCATGGTACAGCGGTAGCGGCACTGCTCGCCGGTGGGCATGACAGTCGCATACCCGGCCTGTTGCCTGGCGCCGAAGTCGTGGCGGTGGATGCCTTCCAGCGTTTCGGTCGCAGCAGTGATATCGCAAGCACCTTTGATCTTGTTCGTTCGCTCGATATATTGATCGAGCACGACGTTAAAGTGGTCAATCTCAGCCTGACCGGTCCCTCAAACGACATTCTCGCCAATGCCGTTCGCGCGGCAAAATCAAGGGGCGTTTTTCTCGTCGCTGCAGCTGGGAATGATGGGCCAAATGCCAAGCCGGTCTATCCTGCCGCCTATGAAGAAGTCATCGCCGTGACGGCCGTTGATCGCGGACGCCAGCCCTATCGGCGCGCCGTCAGGGGCGCGCACATCGATATAGCAGCGCCGGGTGTCGGGGTATGGACGGCAGCGTCTGTCTCTGGTGCGCGGCAACAGACTGGTACATCCTTTGCCGCACCTTTCGTTACAGCCACAGTCTCCGTGCTGCTGACAGCCAATCCTGATATGTCGAGGGAGGAACTCGAGGCACGTTTGTCAGGTCTTGCCGAAGACATTGGCGAGCCCGGCCGAGATCCCGTGTTTGGTTGGGGCCTTTTGAATGCACGTGGTCTGTGTGGCTCTTACAGATAATGGGAATTGTTGACCTGTAGATCGAATATCAGGTCGTCGTACAAATGATCGATCCCTTTGAGTGGGCATCGGGTCAATTCACTTTGAGCCGGTTACCTAAGCCATTAGGTTGGCTCGGATTTGGCTGATCACAACGCACGACGCTGGTATTCACCCCTCCCGTTGGCCACTATCCACTGAGAATAAAATTGTTACGACCGCAACCGCCAACTTGGACAGCAGTTCAGTTACGGAGCTCATTGAACGGTAGCGAGCTTGGTAAATTTGTAGCGAAGAACAGAGAATCGTTAACTCTGTCCGTTCCCTCAGGCTTAACCCATATGCTGTAAGGTCTGTCCAACATAAAGGCAGATGGCGCATGATTAAGCAGTCACAATGGTTCGCGCAATGGGGCCTTCCGGCAGGCATTTCGGTTTTGGTTGGAGCGATGTTACTCGGCACCCTTTACTGGTCTGCCGCCGAAATTGACGAGGTCGCCGTGGAACGGCAGAAGGGTTTGGCCACCCTCATCGTTTCAAAAATCCGATCTTCGGTCGCTCACGATCAAGAGAGTGCCACCGTGTGGGACGACGCCGTGATCAAAACGAAGGACCGTGATCAGGATTGGCTTAACGTGAACCTTGGGCAGTGGATGAACACCTACTTCAGCCATGATGCCGCCGTCGTGCTTTCTGCCAATGGGCTGCCCATCTACCAATATATTTCAAAATCAGCCAGCGAGGCGTCCATAGAAGACCTTCGCCTGGCCTATAGTCCGCTGGCGAAACGGCTGCGTGAAAGGTTGGCTGCAGGAGACCATGACGGCGTTTCGGACAAAGTCCTGTCAATTGGCGAGAGTGATCTGACCTATGTAGGGGAACGACCTGCTGTGGTGAGTGTCAAACCTATTCTGTCTGACACAGGCGAGATCGAGCAGCGGGCGGGCGAAGAAAACCAGCATGTCGCGGTGCGGTTTCTGGATGGGGACTTTCCGACTGAAATAGGTAACGAATACCAGTTCGCCGAGATGCAGTTTACAACGGACATGCCACACGACAAGCGCCACTCTCACATCGCTCTCACCTCGAAGTCTGGAAAGGTGATAGGGTACTTTAACTGGCATCCATTTGAACCGGGCAGGAGCGTTTTGCAGGCAACCCTCCCGGTTATCGGACTTTCCGTCATTGGCATATTCATCGCCGCCAGCCTGGCCGGGCATGGAATCTGGCGACGCTCGGTGAAGCTCAATTCCAACCGCCGGGAAATTCAATATCTCGCTCTTAGCGATGCTTTGACGGGGCTAGCAAACAGGGCTCATTTTAATAGTGAGCTTGCGGAGCGCCTGAGGGAAGCACCGCCTGACGACGTGCTCAGCGTGCTCTTCATTGACCTCGATCGATTCAAAGCGGTCAACGACACATATGGACATCCAACCGGTGATAAGCTGATTTCTCTCGTTGCTGCGAGAATGAGGGAAATTCTCCCGGACTCTTTGATCGGACGGATCGGAGGCGACGAGTTCACCGTCTTGCTCGAGAGGACGAACGCCGACGACGTCGTCGTCGTCGCAGACAAAATTGTCTCGTGCCTGCGCGAGCCTTTTGAGATCGACGGGGTATATGGCTCCATTGGGGCGAGCGTCGGTGCGGCGATCGCAACAGGTGCGAACGCGGATCCTGTTGAACTGACGAGGAAGGCGGATATCGCGCTCTATCACGCAAAAGCTGCGGGGCGTAATACATATGCGTTATTTGGCGATCATATGGACGAACTTCTCCGCACCCGCCGAAAACTGGAGCATGATCTTCGCGAGGCATTGTCAACGGGGACGCAGATTGAGGTTGTGTACCAGCCGGTCTACTGTGCTGACAGCTCGCAACCTTGCTCGGTCGAGGCGCTGGCGCGGTGGAAACATCCAGAGCTAGGCTCTATCGCTCCGGATATGTTTATCCCGCTTGCAGAGGAGATTGGCGTGATCAACAAGATTGGCGCTCATGTCTTGGAGGACGCGTGCAGCCTGATCGCCGGATTGCCTTCCATCAGTGTCGCCGTGAATGCATCCGCCTCCGAACTCGCTTCCGCGGGCTACCCGCTGCGGGTTCTTTCTACCCTGGCTAAATGGGGGATAGAACCGGTTCGATTGGAAATAGAGATTACGGAGAGCTTGGCCATCAATGGTGAGGAAGAGACCGAGCGAAACATCGCGATGCTGAGAGCGGCAGGGGTAAAGTTTGCAATCGACGATTTTGGCACCGGGTACTCTTCGTTCTCAAGGGTTCAGAACGTGACTGTCGACAGGCTCAAGATCGACAAGTCGTTTATTTCCGGGATGGGCGAGGGTCGGAACAGCGCGATTGTCGAAGCGATCATCAAGATGGCGCGTGCCAATGGGTTACAGACAACCGCCGAAGGGGTCGAAACCAACCAGCAGCGAGACGCACTGAAATCGTTGGGCTGCGATAATATCCAAGGATTTCTGATGTCTCGCCCAATATCCCGAGCAGAAGTTGCGGCGCTTCTGCAGATAGTCTGCCGTAGCTCCAAGCAAAGCTGATCCATCGACTGATTCCAGGAACATCGAACTGTGTTTCGGCGAGCCATTTGAACCCGCCATAGGCACTGAACGATGACCCCGGCTGAACAGCAAAAAAATTGATACGCATCAGGATCATACCACGTAGTATCTGCGGTCATCCTTCCGCGCCGAAAGGTCAACCTTAGAAGCCGGATGACTTATTGTATCCGTCGCAGTAACCGATCAACTTCATTCTATCTGCGATTTTTCCTAGAACTCTTCCCAGCTTGCTGGTGCCGCCGCGGTAGCTGAGGCACTCGCCGTTCGACGAGGCGCCGCGGCTGCGGATGGGCCTTGCGCTGCCAAGTGATAACCGGCCGATGGTGCACTTTTTGTCGTTGACCGCCGCTTGATCTCGACAAGCTTTGCCGTTTGCGAGTGCTTCACAGCTTCAAAACGGAACTGATCGAGCAATTCGAACAGCGCTGCAGCTTCGTTGGCTAGCTCATGGCTGGCCGCTGTTTGTTCTTCCACCATGGCAGCGTTCTGCTGCGTGCCTTGGTCGACTGAATTGATGGCCCGGTTGATTTCACTCAGTGCAGTAGACTGCTCACGGGACGCCTCAACAATCGCTGTAATATCGCTGTTTATATCCTCGACATGTGAGGCAATCTCTTGGAGCGCCGTACCTGCTTTCGTCACTAGCGTTACGCCGTTGCTGACATACGAGCCGGAAGCGGTAATAAGAGTCTTGATCTCTTTTGCCGCAGTCGCGGAGCGCTGCGCAAGCTCACGCACCTCTTGAGCAACCACTGCAAAACCCTTTCCGGCTTCGCCCGCGCGCGCCGCTTCAACACCGGCATTCAGTGCCAGCAAATTCGTTTGAAACGCGATTTCATCGATCACGCCGATGATGTTGGAAATTGCTTTCGACGATGCGTCGATCTGATCCATGGCGCTGATCGCTTCACGAACGACATTGCCCGAGTGATTGGCATGGTCCTTGGTGCGAGCAACAAGCCGGCCAGCTTCCTCAGCGCGCTGGCTGGAATCTTTGACCGTCGTCGTTATCTGTTCCAGAGCAGCAGCCGTTTCTTCCACGGAGGCTGCCTGTTGTTCTGTGCGCTTTGCCAGATCGTCCGCGGACATACGGATTTCGTTTGAGCCAGCGGTAATCGCTTGGGCATTGTCGGCAACTGCGACCATCGCGAGCTTTAACTTCTGGGATGCAGAGTTAAAATCGGTTCTGAGCCTCTCCAGGGAGGGGATAAATGGTTGCTCGATCTGCTGGGAGAGATCTCCGTCCGCAAGCCTTGTTAATCCTAGCGCCAGCTGCTCGACATTTTGAACGCGACCCGTGATGTCGGTGGCAAACTTGACGACTTTGATGATCTTTCCGTTTGGATCGAAGACCGGATTATAAGACGCCTGGATATGGACATGACGTCCACCTTTGCCAATGCGCAGAAATTCATCGGCGACATATTCACCCATGCGCAGTCGGGTCCAAAATTCCAGATATCTTTGAGAGTTTGCCTCCGAAGGTTCGATAAACATGCGGTGATGTTGCCCAACAATCTCATCTAGAGAATAGCCGAGCGCCTTCAAGAAGTTTTCGTTGGCGGCGAGAATCTTGCCCTCGGGCGTAAACTCGATTGTCGCCTGTGCGCGCGAAACGGCTGCAAGCTTTGCCCCGCTATCAAGGCCATTCATCTTGGTCTGCGTAATGTCGTTTGCAAATTTGATGATCTTGAGGACTTTGCCACTGCTGCTTTTGACAGGGTTGTAATTGCCTCGGATCCAAATCTCGTCGCCGTTCTTCGCGATGCGCTTGAACTCGCTGCATTCAAAGGTGCCACCCTGAAGTTTTCGCCAGAATGCTGTGTATTCAAAGGAGCCAGCATAATCTTTCTCAACGAAGATACGATGATGCTGTCCGACGATTTCTTTCTCGGAGTATCCCATTAGATCGCAGAAATTCTTATTCGCTCTGAGGATAGTGCCGTCCGTCTCAAATTCGATGATGGCGAAGGAGAGATCGAGTGCAGAGAGGACCTGATTGGAATCGGAAGCGAAAATATTCATCATAGCGCGCGCCTGAAGTGAGTTAATTGCCCGCAAAATCATGCTATAAAATGATTAATATATATTACTAAATCAAAGATTGCGTCTCTATGAAAAATACTAACTTTACGCTCAAATTGGCGTCGTAAACATCGCCGCGCAAGTGGCCTCTCTTAAAGAGTAGTTGCTCAATGACTTTGAAAAGATACCGATAAACCTCCAAATTGAGTCGGATAGTTTAATCCTTTCATTGCCGTAATAGCATTGGACTCGAAGACGTGCCTTCAGTTGATGAAATCAACTATAACGCCCTGCTTGACCATCGCGGCCAGTTCTTTGACGTCCCAGTTTTGTCAATTGAACACACCCATGCGACCCAGTTTTGCCAATGATCTCTGGTTCGGCCGTGCCGTGAATGCCGTAGGCGGGCTCTGTCAGATCGATCCACACGGTTCCGACCGGACCATTCGCACCACTTGGCAACTTGAGGATTTTTCTGTTGCTCCCCTGCTGGAATTGATTTTTGGATTGTACGTATATGGTGGCATGCGCGCCACGCCTTTTACCTCATGCTTTCCAGCAGGGGACGGGTAGTTTTCGCTGCCGATAGTCGCTGGGTAATCTGCCAGCAACGAGCCGTTTTCAGCAAAAGCATAAGCCTGAGCAGTTCTCCCATGGACCTCAATACGTTTGACCGACCCGGTTACGGTACCGCCAGGGATTGTCACGGCGATTGTCTCCCCGCGCTTAAACGTGGATGTTGAATTGAGCGCTTTAATCAGCGCGGTGTGCATGTGAAATCGCTCGGCCAACCTTTCCTCAACGCTTGTGTGGCCAAGACTGGTCATTTGGACCTGGTCGGCGTAATCGTTGGGTAATTTGGTCGACGATATTTGTTCGTCTTCTTCTGTGATCTCGTATGGTTGAACTGCGGGAGCATTGTCGGCAATTTTCGCTATAACACCACCATCAAGTTTACCGTCGACGGGGAGAAGTCGAAGTGCCTCGAAGCCGGCGATCGCCTTGGTCAGATTTTCGCAGAGGTAACCGTCACTAACGCCTGGCGATGCACGAGCCCGATCGAGAAGAGCCTGGAGGTGTACGACAGATGGATTGAATTGCGTCTGTTGTTCAGTCTGTTGCGCATCCACAAGCGAGGCGATCGCGGACGTAGTGATGGTTAAAGCGTCTGTCGCAGCCGCAGACGACGCTGATCGACATCACACAGCAGAGACGCGGAAGTGAGTTCCACCAGAACCATCGGCATTCATTTTGACGTTATACGAACCTGACTTGTCGCAACCATGCACGGTCCAAATTTCGTGTGCATTCGCCAGCTGCCCGTTCGCTGCCATAACTTTTGTTTGAGCTTTCATGGAGATAGCATCCACACGGTTACAGCCTGCACCTACTCCATTCAGAAAAAACAAGCTGACGTACTTCGTGATGTCGCCCTTCAGAGTGCCGTCAGCTACCGAGTTCCCCGTGTATGAAATCGATGATGTCGATGCACAAGCGCTGAGCATCAAAGCCGCGCCAATTCCGATAACTTTTGTTTTCATATAATCTTTCCTTCTCACGGTGACTAGGTTGCTGACCGACACGAACCAATGAGTTCGCTCCGCGCTGTTAAAAGCATCCGTTCGCAAAAAGTGCAACCTCTGGCACCTCAAGCGCGATTTTCAACATGGCGATCGCGGTGGGTAGGGATCTCTGTCGGGAACAATGACGGATGCCCAATCGAGTTTGGTCAACGTGCACGGGAGACACTGTTTACGGTCTCTGGAAGAGCCAGCGGACGTAATATTGAAAGCAAGGGGCGAACTAGGCTGAGAAAAATAGCCGGGTAGACGGTTCAACTCCCTTCAAGAGCTTGGAGAACAGCATTTAATATCCTTTGAACCGAGGAGTGCAGGATCATGTGCTTTGGCCAGCCATACAATGTCGGCATAGGCAAAAAAAGATGACAAGCCTGAACTGGTGAAGCTCGATTCGCGGGGGAGGGACGTTGCGAACTTTGAAGCCTTCGAGCAAAACGCTTGAGTGAGCCGAATGCTTTGACCACCCAGAGGCTACCGGCGCCGAAAAGGGGCGGCGCTCTGCAATGCCATATCCGAGGACCGGTATAGCGCAATGGTTCGACAACTCAAATTAGCCGCATGACTTAAAGTAATCGGTTTTTGGCAAAGCCAGATTAATTAATCTGAGTTATTCACTCCGTTTTGCATTGCACAATGTTTTCACGTTGTAAGAATTTTCATAAATATTGATTATCCTCCGCTACAAATTTGGGGGTCTAACATGAATTCTGTACTCGGGACTGTGTCCGGCAAACTTATTGTGGCGACTGGTGTAGCCATCGCAAGCATTCTTGTAGCCTATACCTCTTTTAACGTCGCTATTATAAAGTCTAAAACAGAAGACGACATTATGGCGCTTGCGACAGAAAAAGCAGCCTTTGTTAGTCAGCGCGTTGCAACGGATATTACGCAGGCCACATCGGCGGGAGCGACGCTTGCTGCCAGCCTTTCCGGCATCGTCGCCAATGGCTCTAAAAGCCGGGCAGACATCATCGCGATGATCAAAACAGTGGCACCGCAATATCCGAGTGTTTTCGGTGCATGGATGTGCGAACTCACCGAGCCAAAAAGCTCTTTCAAAACAATTGGTACGGACGGTTTAAATAAAGAGGGCGTATTCACACCCTACTGGACGAAAGGTGATAGCGGCCAAATGGAATTTTCCACCTGGTCGATCAAGCCTGAGGATGAGTATTACTCTCTCGTCCTGAAATCGCAAAAGTCGGTGATCACAGCGCCGTATCTGACCAACATGAACAAACTCGTCACCTCCGTTTCCGTACCGGTGATGGTCAACGGTACGCTGTTTGGCATGGCGGGCGTCGATATCAAACTCGATGATCTGACAGCAGCAGTCAGTCAAATGAAGCCCTTCGACGGCGGTAATGTTATGCTTTTGGCCAGCAACGGCAAATGGCTGACACACCCGGATCAGTCAAAGCTCATGACTGCTTATGCGGACCAAGGTGCCGAAACTGTCAAGCAAGCCTTGGCTGATGGCAAGATCAAAGTGCTTTCCGGCATGCCAGATGGCAGCGTGCGCCTGATCTACCCTTTCTCCGCCCCTGGTATGAACACGACTTGGGCTGCAGTTCTGGATGTGCCTGCTGCGGTTTTCTCAGCGCCAGTCTGGAGTCAGATCTACAACACTGCGATCGGTGGACTAATCATACTGCTCGTGACTGTCGCCGTGATTCTGATCGCTAGCGGCATGCTGATCGGAAGGCCGCTGAAAACCGTGCTGTCCGCCGTTCAGAAAATGTCGGGCGGCAACTACCACGACCCGATTTCCGAAAGGCGCAGCAAGGATGAACTCGGCAGTCTGACATCGGCCCTTGAGAAATTCCGTCATCAACTGGCGCGCGGTGAAACGTTGAAGGCCGAACAGGAAGCTATGCAGGAGCAGGTGGAAGCCGACCGCAAGTCGCGCACCAGTTTGGAAAAGGCGAAAGCGGAAGATCTCAGGCGTTTTGTGGAAGTTGTGAAGAGTCGCTTCGACATTCTGGCTTCGGGCGATCTGACCGTCCGCATGGACGAGAAGTTGGCACCCGAATTTGAAACGATCCGTCTTAACTTCAACACTTCGGTCCAGGCACTAGAAGACACTATCGGCAATGTGGTGCAAGCGGTTTACGCCATTCGTTCCGGCCTTAGTGAGATTTCCACCGCATCGAATGACCTTGCCCGACGCACTGAACAGCAGGCGGCTTCTCTGGAGGAAACCGTTGCTGCGCTTGGTGAAGTTACCCGAGGCGTCAACGACACTGCCGATGGCGCCAAGACGGCCCAGAAAAACATGGATGTTGCGCGTGACGATGCTGAAATGGGTGGGCAGGTCGTGGCCCGCGCAATCGCGGCAATGACCGAGATACAAAATTCCTCATCTAAGATTGGCAATATCATCAGCGTCATCGATGAGATCGCTTTCCAGACCAACCTGTTGGCGCTCAACGCGGGCGTCGAGGCAGCACGCGCAGGCGAAGCCGGCAAGGGCTTTGCAGTCGTCGCCCAGGAGGTGCGCGAACTTGCACAGCGGTCCGCTCAGGCCGCGAAGGAAATCAAGACGCTTATCTCCATGTCGTCGACACAGGTCGCATCCGGCGTGCAACTCGTTCAAGATACAGGGAGTTCGCTCGGAAAGATCGTAGAACAGGTGCTCGGCATGAGGCAGACAATCGGTCAAATGGCCTCAAGCGCAAGCGAGCAGGCTGTCAGCTTGCGCGAAGTTTCATCCGCCGCTGACCAAATGGACAAGGTCACCCAACAAAACGCTGCTATGGTGGAAGAGACAACGGCTGCTGCGCAGAACCTCACACAGGAAACCGAAGCTTTGGCTGACATGGTCAGCCGTTTCAAAGTGGGTAGCGCAGGTTTTAATCAACAGTCTGGTCGTCATGGTTATGCGATGGCGAGTTGAAATGAAAAGTGGTTGAAGAACTGCGATTTCCTGCTCACGGCGAGCGTAACAAAAGGTGATAGCTGTTCAATCGGTAGCTACCCACTCCTCACAAACGTCGAAGCGGACAACTCAAACATTTCATCATAGTCGTCGACCCCTATCCATGGATGAGTCGAAGCATTATTTTGACGCTGAGTGATCGTGCCGACACCCTCAGGCTGGAAAATCGCTCGTGCGTGATCCGGACGGTGGTGGCTTTTAGCGATTCCATTCTAACATCCATTCCCATCCAAATTCCCGACACAGGTGTCGAACCTGCTCGCGAGCGAGCTCAAACAAATCCGGGCCTTTACAGCGAGACGAGAGCAGGTGCGCGAGCAGAGCTCTCAAAAATTTGAGACGGTCATCCTCCAAAGTGGGCCAGGCACGAGCGAACGAGTTCGTGGACTGGGAGTTCTAAGTCTCTGACTTATCTAAGGGTCTGGATGAGATCAACGCGAAACAACATGGCGGTCGGCGGTTCGCTTCCGCTCAAGGCGAAGGGCCAGACTGGTCTATCCCAAGATCATCAGCCGGATTACGTATGCGACGACGAAAAGAACGAGCACGCTCGCAAACCAGATGCCGACGAACCACAAAAATCGTTTGAAGAGAGTTTCTGGCATCAGTGGTAGCGTTCGTCGGGATCGATCTTGCCACGAAAGACCCAGTAAGCATATCCCGTGTAACCTAGAATAATGGGTATCAGCACGCTTGCACCCACTAGCAGGAATGCCAGAGAGCTATCTGGTGCGGCAGCCTCCCATATCGTCAATGCTCCCGGTACGATATAGGGATAGAAGCTGACACCGAGACCTGCGAAGCAGATGACGAAGATGCCAAGCGCGGCCAGAAACGGCTGGAGGTGTTTGTCCTGCCTCAAGCCTTGCCAGAGTGCTGCTGCGCACACCGCGACCAGCAGCGGCACAAAGGCAGAGAAAAATGCTGTGGGCCAGCCGAACCAGCGCTCGAAATAAACCCGGTTGATGAATGGTGTCCAGATGCTGACCGCGCCAATGAGTGCAAGCGCACCGGCTGCAGCCACCATTGCAATCTTTCTTGTATGTGCCTGCAATTCGCCAATTGTTTTCAAGTTGAGCCACGTTGCACCCAGCAACGCGTAACCCACGACAACGGCCAGTCCGGTTGTGATGCTGAATGGCGTCAGCCAGTCCCACCACCCGCCGGAATAGGCGCGGTTGGTGATCTTGATGCCTTGAACTAGAGCGCCCAGAGCGATTCCCTGCATCATGGCGGCGATTGTCGAGCCGATGCAAAAGCCCCAATCCCACCAGATGCTACCGCGCGTCGTTCGCCAGCGGAACTCGAACGCAACGCCGCGGAAGATCAGCCCCAGCAACATGAGGATGATCGGCATGTAGAGGGCAGGCAGGACCGTGGCATAGGCAACGGGAAACACAGCCATTAACCCGCCACCGCCCAGCACCAGCCATGTTTCGTTTCCATCCCAGACAGGAGCGATGGAGTTCGTCATAACGTCCCGGTCATGTCTTTTCGGGAAGAATGGGAACAGGATGCCGATGCCGAGATCGAAGCCATCGAGGATGACGTAGGCCAGCACGGCGAAGGCGATGATGGCAGCCCAGACAAACGCAAGATCAAACATCATGATGGCCTCCCGAAAGATTCTGTGTTGGACCGGGCGTTATCCCAGCCGTGCGGGTTGGGGCATGATCCAACTCATGATCCTCATCAAGCACGGGTGTGCGTCGCATGAGCCGCAGCAGGTAAAAGACGCCAGCCCCGAACACCAGAAAGTAGACGATGATAAAAGCGACGAGCGACGCGCCGACGGCGGGTGCTGCGACGGGTGAGAGGCTATCGGATGTGCGCAATAGGCCATAGACAGTATAGGGTTGGCGGCCCACTTCGGTCGTGTACCAACCCGCAAGCACCGCAACGAACCCAGATGGCCCCATCAGGACAGCGGCTCTGTGAAGCAGGCGATTGTCATAGAGACAGTCTCTCCACCGCGCCCAAAGTGACCAAAGGCCAACAAGCAGCATCAGCACGCCAAGCCCGACCATGACGCGGAAGGTGATGAACGGGATCAGCGCCCTGGGGCGGTCGTTTTTATTCCACTCTTTGAGACCCTTGATTTCGCCATCCAGCGTATGGGTCAGGATCAGTGATCCCAGCCTCGGTATTTCGACTGCGTATTTCGTTTCCTCCGCCTCATCGTCCGGAATACCGAAGAGAATCAGCGGCGCGCCACGATGCGTTTCATAATGCCCCTCCATCGCTGCGATCTTGGCTGGCTGATGCTCCAGCGTGTTGATGCCGTGGAGGTCCCCAACGAAAATCTGAATTGGCGTGACGAATGCTGCCATCCACATCGCCATGGAAAACATGACCCGTGCCTGCCGATTGCTCTTGTCTCGCAACAGGTGATAAGCGCCGACAGCGCCAACGCCAAAAGCCGTGGTCAAGAATGCCGCCAGCACGGTGTGAACGAGGCGATAGGGAAAGGACGGGTTGAAGATGATCTTCCACCAGTCCGCAGGCAGAAACTGCCCGTTCTCACCAATGGTGAAACCCTGCGGTGTCTGCATCCAGCTGTTGGCCGACAATATCCATGTGGCGGAGATGAGTGTACCAACGGCGACCATGGCAACGGCAAACATATGCAGGCCATCGCCCACGCGTTTGCGTCCGAACAAGGCAATGCCCAAAAATCCGGCCTCGAGAAAAAACGCGGTCAAAACCTCATAGCCCATGAGCGGGCCAATCACCGGCCCTACCTTGTCGGAAAACACCGCCCAGTTCGTGCCGAACTGATAGCTCATCACGATACCGGACACGACACCCATGCCGAAGGTGATGGCAAAGATCGGTTTCCAGTATTCGAAGAGCTTCAGATAGACCGGGTCACGCTTCCACAGCCACAGCGCATTCAGCACCGCAAGATAGCTGGCGGTGCCGATTGAGAAGGCCGGGAAGATAAAGTGGAAGGAAACTGTAAACGCAAACTGTATGCGCGCCAGAAGCTCCGCACTGAAACCATCAAACAATTTGACCTCCATCAAGGCACGAGATTGTTTGTCGTTCTATTCCTGTTTGTGCTGGACGGCTGCGTGCCAAATTACCGCGTGCCAAAACATCACACGCGGCATTGTGACGCTTTCACATCTCCTCCCACCTTGGCAACAGATTAGAGCACACGGCCCGCTGCCCAATGGATATGGTAGCGAAACAAAATTCACCGAGGATCAGCGACTGCCACCTATCGACCGTATAGCCGTCATACCGAAGCTCGAACCATCGGCCGTCGCAGTCTCTTCAGTTGATACCGTTCACCACCACTGTCATGCGTTCGGTATCTGCTAGACTGGAAATTATCGGTCGCAAGAGGTCGTATTGACCAGCGAAGTCATTCTGCCGAAATTACGCCATGAGCCGGTTTGAAAAACGAAAAAACATTCATGATGAATTTTGGACCGTCATTGACTCTGTCACGGCAAGTCCGGCTACAGTCGATGACCTTCCTATTGATGCACTGACAGAAGACGAGGCAGACGAGATGATCGTACTTCTCGAAGCCCACCATATTCAAACTGACGGAGCGGGAACATAATCGCTTACTCACTCAAACGGTAACGCCATGCTAATGTATTTTTCCGTATCCACGATGAAGTCGGCGAGATGATCGACGAGAACCACTTTACAATGGGCTTCATAAGGTCTCTATCAACCGAGATTTTGATTTCGATAAGGTGCCTTTAATTCCAATGATGATGAACCCGCGATGGAGAGGACCAGCCGCAACGTTGATCTTTGGCATATTCTTCTGGCAGCTTGTTTGTCATCTAGGAGACGTTAATGAACCTTGGGATGCCAGTGCATACTGGCACGCCGCCTATCCGTTATCAGTGATCATATCTGGACTAATCGCCTGGTTTTTAGGAAAAATGTGGTACGCAGGAGCGATCATCACATTTGCCCAATTACCCGCGCTGGTGGCTGCAAACAATGACCCTTCAATCATGACCGGCCTCCTTTTTTTGCTTGCCTTGTCGCTTCCTGCCATCGCGGCATCAGCGCTTGCAACGCGGTTGCGACGCCGGGCTTGAGATTGAGAGGACGCTTCCTCCTAGCGCTGAACGCAATGAAGAACTGCTAACAATCCCGGCAGAAAATTCGTACTTAGGCTCATCGCCCATTATGCGTCATCGCAGCACTTGCTGCGACAAACGCAATTTCCGATGTGGCGTGATCAGGCAGCCTGCTGGCTTTCGCTGCTCAGGATTTCAACGATCCGGTCATAGCCGTAAAGAGTGGCGAGGCTCAGTGGTGTCATTCCCGAGTGAGTTTTCAAATCACGGCGAGCACCGGCGCGTACTAGGGACGCAACAGCATCTACGTATCCATGCCACACTGCATCGTGCAAAGCCGTCAGACCATTGTAAGGACCCTGCGCATCGAGCTCGACCTGTGTGTCCCCCTGCTTTGTCGATGAGGTCAGAATATCGATGTGATCGGCCTTTCCGAAGTATGCAGCATCGTGAAGTGGCGAACCACGCATGAGACCGATCGTGCGGCGAGGATCTGCCCCAACATCCAGTAATAGGCGCACGATTTCGGCATGGCCTTCGCGAACTGCGAGACCGAGAGGGGTGTAGTCGTCATCGAACGTTCCGGTTATTGGCACCCGGACCTCGAATTCCGCGCCATCTGCGATCAGCCGCTTCACCTCCTCAATATTGCCGGCCTTGACCGAGGAGACGATCGACAAGCTGGCAATGTGCTTTTCATCAGTCTGATCTCGTTCCTCGATAAGCGCTGCGATTGCTTTGAGGTCGTCATGCCTGGCGATGTCGAGCGCGGTCTGTTGCCAGTAATTCCGTATCGTGGTCCGCGCGCGGCGCGACAGCAAAACCCGCACGACGGATTCGTGCTTGTGAAGCACGGCATCCATCAAGGCGGTGTTACCGAGAACGGGGGATTGCTGATCGATGAAGGCTCCATGGTCGAGCAGGATGACGATCACGTCGCCGCTGCCGGACTGTGCTGCCTTGTGGATTGCTGTCGCTCCCATTCGGGGTTCCGCCGCCAGCACGTCCGCCCCGGCAGTGAGGAGCAAAGCAACAGCCTGTGCCTGTCCAAGAGCTGACGCGATCATCAACGGCGTGAGACCATCGGGGCCTCGAGCATTGACGTCGACCCCGGCGTCAATAGCGCCTTTGACCGAAGCAAGATCGCCTGTACGAAGTGCGTGAGAAAGTGTCATGGTCTTATGGTCCTTGATAGTCAGACAGTTGCTGAAACGGTGGCGTTCAGGCCGTTTAGGAATTTGATGATTTCGCCATTCAAGCGTTCGCGGGCCTCATGATGAGGCCAATGGCCGACACCTTCCAGGCGCACGATATCGACGAGCCCGGGCGCCATCTTTCGCATCTCTTCCACGGTCGGTGGGTCCGGGTGGAACAGGCGGCACAATCCGTCTGCATCGCCCCAAATATAAAGCGATGGCTGCTTGATCAGCACATCTTTGAAGGCGGCGAGATGCTCAAACGTCGCCTGCACGCCACGGTACTGGTTAAGCCCCCCTCGGAACCCCGTTCGCTGAAACGTTTCGATGTTATGTTTCACATAGGCTGGATCAGCCCAGCTCGGCAGCACGTCAGGTGCAGGTCGAAACATATTCCGCTTTGCGTCGATTGGGTCCCAGCCGGTTCCTTCATCGGGCTCGCCCGAGAGCCAGTAAAGTGCACTGGGAATAGTCTTGCTCGCATCACGGATCCGGTCATCCGTCTCAGGCTTCATCATGTCGAAAGCATAATAGAGATCGCCGAGACCGCGACTGCGTAGCAAGTCCCATGTACTCAACTCGCCACGCGGCAGGAACGGGATGCCGAGCGTTATGATCCCGTTGAAACGATCTGGTCGCATGACCATTGCCCGTTGTCCGTGGTCCGCACCCCAATCATGCGATACGATCGTCGCGATCGGTACCTGCAATGCATCAAGGATGCCAATCAGGTCGCCAACAATTAGGGCTCCGCTATACAGTGCTGGATCGTCTGGGGAATAGCTGTCGCCAAAACCCCTCATGTCGAGCGCGATTGCGCGGTACCCGTTTTCTGCAACGACCTGCATCTGGCTACGCCACGTTTCCGCAGTGTCAGGAAAGCCGTGCAAGAAAAGCACGACTGGACCACGGCCCTGTTCAACAACGTGGAAAGAGAAACCGTTGGCGTCGATTTGGGAATGGTAGACGGGATGATCCGCGGCGGTTGATATGTCATGAGGGTGGCTCATTTTCTGCTCCAATTTATGCTTGATCCGAACCTTGCGGCGCGTGTTGGATCGGCTCCAATTCAATGACTTCACCGCCTGAGGCGCGAAGCCGCTTGAAGTATGTGGCGTGGTCGATGAGTTGGGCCGGGAAGTAGAGGCCCGGTCTAGGCGTATCGCCTGTGAGACCAGCCAGGCGTTCGAGAACGAGCGCGACACCCAAACCCGTGAGCGGCATCTGCCCGCCGGGGTGAACGATCGCGTGACGTTTCCGAAGCGGCTGCCCGGCGTGATCCAGGCCCGAAAGGTTCATTATGATTTCAGTCGAGACCGGTCCGCCATTTCGGCGGGCGGAGCTCATTCCAATGGCCAAGTCGAACCGAATATCAGGTGCGCCGATTGCGTTTCCCAGCAACAAGACATCGTTCGGCGAAAACACGTTCGCGTCCAACTCGGTACCGTCGATTGCGCGAACCGTGGACGTCGTTTCGTCACCATGGCACCACCGCCAGGCGCCAGCTATTCTCACAAGTGCGGCAGCACCCGCGTACATCTGGCGCTCAAGGTCTGCATTTGCTGCAGGTCCGAACACATCTTGCTCATCGAGCACGGCCTCTATGTGAATGTTCTCTAGCCGACCAAATTCTTGGGCGAACAAGAGTGACGGCACGCTTGTCGCACCAACGAGCCACTCTGTGCCGAGAACGACTGGCGCGGCGGCAGGGTTTTGCATGAATGTTGCAGTTTCCAAGCCGAGCTCGCTGATGCTTGGCGAGATGTTTATATACCCGGCACCCTTTTGCTGCGCCCAGCGGAGAGCTGCCCCGGTCTCGTCGGTGAACAGCGTTGCGACTGCCGAGACACGCTGCTCGCCTAGTCCCAGGTCGGACGCAGTGAGGTCCACCACCACCGCAGACGCGCCGTCGATAGCTGCCGCTGCTCGTATCGCGCGTTGTTCGTCGCGACCGCCAATGAGGATAGGTACATCAGAATGTTTGTCACGTAAGAAGAGTGTAGCCCAGCGCCCGACCTCACCGGCCCCGCCGATAATGAGTATTGGATCGTGGAGACTTCCAGAAGCTTGTAACATTGCGGTACCTATGTTTTACTAATACCTACAAATAGTAGGTTACTAAAAGTAGGTACGCAAGTGAAAAAACCAAAAGTCGCTGTCGATAACAGGACCGCCGGTCGTCTTTCGAAGCCCGAGCGGCGTCAGCAATTGCTGGAGACGGCTCGCCTGATCGTTCGGGAGGACGGTGCGGATCGGCTGACGCTAGGCCATCTGGCAGTGCGTGCAGGCGTTTCCAAGCCTGTGACTTACGAGCATTTTGAGACCAGAACGGGTCTGTTGATTGAACTCTATCGTTGGATAGACATCGAACGCATTACCGCGTTTCGCACGCTTATGGTTCAGGAAAATCGATCGGCGGAAGAGACTGTTTCGGCTTTGGCTAAAATCTATCTGGCTTGCGGAACCGACCAGGGTGACGAATTCCATGCAGTCGGCGCGGCGCTTGCAGGAAGCGAGGAAAAAGCTGGCGTGTACCAGGAATTAGTCGACGCAGTCATTGAGATGTTCGTGGAGGTTTTACGGCCTCACTCGAGCTTTCCGTTGGAATCGCTCGCTCTCGCCTGCGCGGCATTGGTTGCGGCAGGAGACGCGTTGACAAGCGCCGTTACACGCGGGAACTGCTCTGCTTATGAGGCAGAGGAGGTGTTCTCGGGTCTCATTGGGGCTGTGGCTCAGCGTCAAGAGTAGGTATAGTTATTGGCCGATCACGGGCCAAGTATACTGTCGTTGATGTGGTGCGCAACCAATTGAGCAGACTATCGTCATGCTATTATTGGCTGTAATGTAACTGCTAAAAATGTCACCTGAAACTGTCGGAGATCCCGGGTTTGCAAGTTAAATAGTGGAACCGTTCCGCTGGTCGTTTAAAAAAGTCGCAAGCTCTCGTGCAACCGCTTCCGCGTCTTCACGCTGCGGAAAATGGCCGACGTTTTGAAGAGCGATTCGCTTGAATGGCCCGGAAAACTTCTCGTGTAGACGTTCGGACAGTTCAGGTGGATTCACGCCGTCCTCCAGACCTTGAAAATAGATGGTTGGCAGCGAAAGGGATTTTGTTTCCTTTATCCTATCCTCCAGCCACTGGCTTGCCGGATCGACCACAGCCTCTCCCCACCTAGCCTGATAGCTGTGTAGCGTGACAGCGACCCAGTCTGGGTTGTCGAACGATTTCAAGACTGAGTTGAATGTGGCTTCGTCGAACCAGCCCTGCGGACCCCAGTTCTCCCACTGGATACGCGCAAAGCCCTGCGGATCTTCGGCAATCGCTTCGCCACCACGCTTCGTCGCCATGAACCAGTGATACCAGTATCTTTGTGCCTGCTGGAATGTCGGGGTTTTCAGTCCACCCATCCGAGGCAATGAGGACAGCAGCGCCATTCTCTCCACCCGTTGCGGCCAGCCAACGGCGAGACCCTCGGCGACGTTTGATCCCCAATCATGTCCAACCACGGAAAAGGTGTCGATCCCCAGACCGTCCATCAGAGCGATCGCATCCATTGCAAGGATGCCTCCATTGGCTGTTCGTAAAGCGCTGGGATTGCGGAAGACGCTGCCGCCATATCCTCGCAGATATGGTGCAATCAACCGCAGGTCACGACCGGCAAGTCGCTCTGACACATCATCCCACGTCGAAGCATCGTCAGGCCAACCGTGCAGCAGCAAAACCGGTTTTCCGTGTTTGGCGCCGGTCTCGATGAAATTGATCCGCAGATTCTCGGTATCGACGTGGGGCATGAACAGGGTCCTCGTTTTTCCAGTAACATCGAAAATCCAGAACTGGTTCCGATGCTCCTTTATCGCTTCTCGATGCAGTGGCCGGGCTTGTCCGCGTAAGGCTCTTTCACCTCATGCAACGTCAGAGAAATTTCATCGCAGCGTCGAGGGCTATCGCTTGTCGCTGGATTTGAGCTCTGGTTATCGAACGGTTTGTCACAATCATTCGCCAATAAAGAGCTGATGGAATCATATCCAGCGCCATTTCGATATCAACATCTGCATTGAGCTCGCCGCGTGCGATAGCCCGTTCGATGATCGCAGACCCTGCAGCTCGACGAGCCTCGGCAAGTCTCTTCAAGGCGACAACAAGTTCGCTTTTGCGAGCGGCTTCGGCATAGATATCCGGCAAAATCCTGCGCACGAGCCGGTGACGAAGCGCGCGGCGCATCATGAGCAGATAACCTTCAAGCTCTTCGATAAGGCTCCCACGCGCTGACACATCGGTGAGCTTCAGACCAAGCTCCTCTATCGCGTCTGAAGCCATGGCAAGCTTCGATGGCCAGCGGCGATAGATGGCCGCTTTCCCTGCGCCTGCCCGCGTTGCGACCCGCTCAAGGCTTATTCCGCCGTAACCATAGATAGCCCAATCTTCAAAGAAGGCCCGAACCAACGCATGCGTCAGATCGGTGCGCATGACCGCGGCGCCGCTGGGCTTACGTCGATTTTCTTCGTCGATACTCTTGCGTTCCATCCTAGCCGCTCCATATACTGGACGGAACGATAGCGTTCCATTCATTTGGAGTAAAGCACTATGACCAATAACATTGACGCGTTCCCCAGCCTGTCATCTCTTTTGCGACAGGCTCTTGGCGATCTGCTTTCTGCCGAGGCGACATCGTTTCTCGATATGTGCGATGACAATATCGTCTTTGAGTTTCCCTACGCGTCTGAGGGATTTACCGAGCGTCTTGTCGGCAAGGCAGCACTCCAGGCCTATCTTCCAACGGTCGCAGACTTGCTGACAATCGAATCGATGAGCCTAAATCGAGTTATCATTGCCGCCGGTTCTGAGGCAGCCACGATCGAATTCAGCTGCAAGGGATATTCCAACGAGACAGGCGCACGCTATGATCAGCTTTACGTCTCAGTGGTAGATTTGAAGGGCGGTCTCATCACACGATATCGCGACTACTGGAACCCGCTTGTTCTTCTCTCGGCAACGAAATCTTCACCCGTGACGACGGAGGTTCACTAATGCAAAGCGATAATTCAACCAAGATTCTCGTGACAGGAGGGACTGGAACAACCGGACGATTGGTTGTCGAAGGCTTGAGAGCGCGCGGGATCATGCCAGACGTAGGCACGCGCAACCCGTCACGCGAAAACGAGGTTCTGTTTGACTGGCAGCAGCCAGAAAGTGCGCGAAAAGCTTTCGATGGGGTAGATGCGGTCTACATAGTCGCACCGACAAATACGAGCGACCACGGTGCCATCGTCCCGCCAGTCCTCGATATTGCACGCTCCTGCGGTGTCCGGCGTTTTGTCCTCCTTAGCGCGTCGTCGTTGAAAGCCGGTGGACCGATGATGGGACAAATCCACGCTTATCTTACAGACAAAGTTCCAGAGTGGACTGTTTTGCGCCCCACCTGGTTCCTGCAGAACTTTTCGCACCAGCAGCACCAGCTCACGATCCAGCAGGAGAATGCCATTTATTCGGCAACCGGATCGGGTCGGGTTGGCTTTATTGATGCATCCGATATCGCCAGAGCGGCTGTCAGCGCATTGCTAGAGGACCAATCCTTGAACCGGGATTTCATTCTCACGGGCCCTGAAACCTTGTCCTATGCAGATGTCGCGTCCAAGCTGAGAGGCATTCTTGGCCGGACCATCCGACATGTGAATCTCGATGTCGATCAACTGGCTGAGCGACATCGCGCTAGTGGTCTGGATGAAGACTACGCGCGAACGCTTGCCTCAATGGACAAGTGGATAGAGGACGGGAACGAGGACCGCGTCACTGACGGTGTGTTTGTGCTGACGAAACAAGCACCGAATTCAGCGGATGAATTTATTCGAGAAAACCGTCAACGCTGGCAATCTTGATGTCGACCTCCACAACGCTACCTACAGAGCCGAGTGCATGGCAAGAAAGAAGCGCGTGCCGATGGTTCGATTTCCCTCAAAAGCGTTACCCAACGCTTCAATTCAAACCAATAACTTTAACCTGACAAAAATCATGTCGATACGTGACGAGACGTCTTCAGGAAACCAACGATGAAGTCAATTTCCTCATCGCCACATCTTAATCCCAGGTGGATACTCTTGCTGATGCCAGTCTTCCCCATCCGGACAGGTTGAACACCGAGGTTTGCGGCCTCTTGGTGTACAAGCCAGTCTGGAATTGCGCTGACCCCGCGACCTGCCGCAACAAGCTGCAGCATCATCTCCGTTGTTTCGACTGCCCGATGGTGTCGAGGGCGAGTATTGGCAGGAACCAGGAACTGGGTGAACACATCCAGACGCTGCGGCGGCACGGGATAAGTGAACAGCGTCTCGTTCAAAAGGTCAGAAGGTTCAGCGTAAACTTTTTGTGCTAGTGAATGAGCGTTTGGCACGGCGAGGACCAACTCGTAGGCGAAGACTGGCAGGTAATTGATTCCCGATGCCTCGATCGGGTCTGGCGTGATCAGGATATCGATCTCGTATCCTGTGAGAGCTGCCACTCCACCGAAAGCGAATGAAGTGGTCAGCTCTAAGTCCACATCCGGCCAATCGACCAGATATGGCTTTGTGACGCCCATGAGCCATTGATGACAGGGATGGCACTCCATTCCGATTTTAAGCGACCCTCGTTGTCCATAACGGTAATCGGAGAGGACATCTTCGGCCCTTTCAAGCTGAGGCAGGACACGCTGCGCGAGCTCCACGATGTAACGGCCCGCCTCGGTGAGCCGAAGATTGCGGCCGTCCTTTTCCCAGACGGCAACGCCGTAACGTTCTTCGAGTTTTCGGATCGTGTGGCTGAGCGCCGACTGCGTCACATTCAACCGTTCAGCTGCCGCCGTCAGACTGCCAAGACGGTGGACTTCCCGCAAGATGGAAAGGTGTTGTCTGTCCAGCATGTCAGCTTCTCCTCGTTTGCAGGTCCGCGTCGAGGGGAATGGAAACTTGCCGCGGTGTTCCTGTCGTCTGGGTCTGGTTCATCGGCACTGCCATCAGGTTGCGGCAGGGCGAAGACATGACGCGAGGCAACGGCGCGGAAATGCCGAACGCAAAGCGGCACACCGGGACACCCCGCCCGTGGACGTTATCTGTCGCGGCAGGTCTCCTGGCTTGCGGGTCAATGCTTCAGTCCGTCTTCCCGAGGCGCACCTCAGTGACATGAATGGACGTCCGCTCGCCGCCTACAGTTGCGGGGGCAACTCCGGCTTCAGGCGGGATCGCCCTACCGAATTCCCTCTTAGCTCCAGACTTTCGCCTGAAGAACCACGATGACGAAGCAATGTCGCATGTTGGTTGAAGGGTCAAGTTTTCATCTCAAGAAGTAGAGAGCGTTGTCGGCATCAAACGCATGAACAGCGCTCATACGTTAGTGAGATAATACCATTTTTCGTTAGTCGCCGGCTCGGGCATACCGCTCGCAAGAATGACTTTGAACCAAATGGGTCGCTTACGGCGACCGATTTCGGGAACCAGGATGCCGGATGACGATGGACAGCACTTTCACTTTCTCGATCAGGAGCATTCCCTTCGATGAGGATTATAGCCCATCCGAGAACACGCGCGCCACGACGAATTTCGCAAATCTGGCACGAGGCGAGAATTGTCGAGAGAACCTGCGCAACGCGTTGCGGATGATCGACAACAGGTTCAATGCGATGGCGCATTGGGATAACCCGCTACGGGATCGCTACGCAGTCGAGATCGAAATCGTTTCTGTGGAAGTGAGCATCGGGCCATCGGGTGAGCCGGAAACCTTTCCCATAATAGAGGTCCTGAAGACGGACATCGTTGATCAAGCGACGAACGAGCGCATCGAGGGCGTCGTTGGCAACAACTTCTCTTCCTACGTCAGGGATTATGATTTCAGCGTCCTACTGCCCGAGCACAATAAAGACAAGGCGGCTTTCAGTACCCCAAACGACTTCGGCGATCTCCACGGAAAACTGTTTCAGGCGTTCCTGAACTCCGAGGCTTACAAGGAGCATTTCAGCAAGCCGCCGGTCATCTGCCTGAGCGCGTCCAGCACCAAGATATATCATCGCACCGATAATCAGCATCCGATCCTCGGTATCGAATACAGGCAAAACGAATTCTCACCGACAGACAGATACTTCGAGAAGATGGGATTGCTGGCCCGCTATTTCATGCCGCCCAACAGCGTCGCGCCATTTGCGTTCTATTTCATCGGCGACCTGCTGACCGACTACACGAACCTTGAGCTCATCAGCACCATCAGCACGATGGAGACGTTCCAGAAAATCTACCGCCCGGAAATCTATAATGCCAATTCCGTTGCGGGCACGTGTTATCGCCCAAACCTGAAGCACTCCGACTATTCGCTGACGCAAGTCGTCTATGATCGGGAGGAGCGCAGCCGCCTTGCAGTTGAGCAGGGACGATTTGCTGAGCAGCATTTCATCAAACCATTCAAGACCATCCTCGATGCATGGTCCGCCAACTACGTCGTCCGATAATTCGAAAGCATAGGATCATTCCGATGAAGTCATTGTTGCCCCCTTCGACCGCTGGCAGCCTGCCAAAGCCCTCTTGGCTTGCAGAGCCTGAGAAGCTCTGGTCGCCCTGGAAGTTGCAGGGTGATGAACTGATCGAAGCGAAGCAGGACGCCTTGCGTCTGGCGCTGGACGACCAGCTTCAGGCTGGCATCGAGATTGTTAGCGACGGGGAGCAGACGCGACAGCATTTCGTCACAACATTCATCGAGCACCTCGACGGCGTCGATTTCGAGAAACGAAAAACCGTCAGGATCCGTAACCGGTATGATGCAAGCGTGCCGACGGTCGTCGGGGCCGTATCCCGTCAGAAGCCAGTCTTCGTTGACGACGCCAAATTCCTGCGCCAACAGACGAAGAAGCAGATCAAATGGGCTCTTCCAGGCCCAATGACGATGATCGACACCCTCTACGACAGTCATTACAAAAACCGCGAAAAGCTCGCTTGGGAGTTCGCCAAGATTCTCAATCAGGAAGCAAGGGAACTGGAGGCTGCCGGCGTCGACATCATCCAGTTCGACGAACCCGCATTCAACGTGTTCTTCGATGACGTGAACGAATGGGGTGTCGCCACGCTCGAAAAGGCGATCGAAGGACTGAAGTGCGAGACCGCCGTGCACATCTGCTATGGTTATGGCATCAAGGCCAACACCGACTGGAAGAGGACGCTTGGATCGGAGTGGAGGCAATATGAGGAAGCGTTCCCGAAACTCCAGAAATCGCGCATCGACCTGGTGTCATTGGAGTGCCACAACTCCCACGTTCCAATGGACCTGATCGAGCTCATCAGAGGCAAGAAGGTCATGGTCGGTGCCATCGACGTGGCAAGCCACACAATCGAGACGCCGGAAGAGGTAGCCGACACTCTCCGGAAGGCCCTCAAGTTTGTGGATGTCGACAAGCTCTATCCATGCACCAATTGCGGCATGGCACCGCTTCCGCGTCATGTGGCGACAGCGAAGCTGCGCGCACTCGGTGCAGGGGCGGAAATTATCCGCAGAAAGTTAGCGGCTTGATGCTCATCGATGACCTCTCCCTGGAATGGCTGACGGGCGACACGCAGCCTCCGGTGCGAGCGGATGCGAGGACCTTTTGCCTGCGGATGATCAAGAACGTCTACGGGATCGACTATACTCCGACCTGGCATTCTGACCTGGATTCGCTGTTGCTGGCGCAGCCGCACAACTGGTTCTCCCGCGAAAGGCGAGGCAGTTTTCTCTTTGTCCGGGACGGAGATGGACATATCATTGCGACTGGCGGTCTTTACGCGCTCGAGAACAAACCTGCCACGAAGGAGCGCTTACGAAATCGCTATGGCGACGGCGAAAAGGTATGTCAGATTGTCCGCGTGTACATAAAGCCCCGCGCACGTCGTAAAGGGCTTGGCACCCTCATTGTGGCAGCCTTGGAGAGTCAGGCGTCCGAGTTTGACTACACCTCGTCCTATCTCCATGCTGACGCTCAGACACCGGAAACACTCAGCTTCTGGAAATCCCAAGGCTATGGCGCGTGTGGCCGATTCTCCTATCCATCCAGCCGCGGAACCGAGACGAGCGTCGATTTCGACAAGTCGTTGCGCTCCGAACGTTGACGAAACGTAAAATTGAGACTTGATATCAGCTCGTATGCGGCCATTCAGGGTTGAACTTTCAAGCTGTATGTCGAACCGGTTATCCACAGGCTGTGGTGGAAGAAGACGTAATTTTCTAACCGCCACCTTCCTAACAGTTGACGCGACTATCCCCTCATATACTATATCTAGTGTTCGAGGTTCTTCCGATTCGCGTCGGGAGCTAAGACGGGAATACGGTGCGTGACGTCCATTCTGGACGGAGCAATGCCGGAGCTGCCCCCGCAACTGTAAGCGGCGAGTATCCTCTCAAACTGCCACTGAGGCCGCAATGCTTCGGGAAGGCGAGATGGATGCGACGACCCGTGAGCCAGGAGACCTGCCTCAAACGAATACGTCCACGGGCGGGGTGTCCGAAGGTCGCGTTTGCGTGCGGGATGAGCCTGCGCGTGCCGCTTCCCCTGATCTCCGCATCAACCACTTCGGGGTGAAGTCAATGTCGCATCATTTTAGTCAGTATCCGCGTGAATAGCGGGCCGTAACGCCCATAGCCGATTTCGGCTGCCATCCATCCCTGAACTTCCGCATGGGCGTTTCCAACGCCTTATCGATATCGCACGCCCATACAAATCTCACGAGGATCATCATGACCGTTACCGTCTACAGCAAGCCTGCCTGCGTACAGTGCACAGCAACTACCCGCGCTCTTGACCGACAGGGCATCGACTACACCATCGTTGATGTCTCCGAAGACACCAGCGCCTACGACCTGGTTCAAGGGCTTGGGTACCGACAGGTTCCCGTCGTCGTCGCTGGCGAGACCCATTGGGCGGGCTTTCGCCCGGATATGATCAGCACGCTCGCGGCCTGAGCCAGAGCAATGGGTCAGATCGTCTATTTCTCCAGCCGGTCGGAAAACACCCACCGCTTTGTTGGACGACTGGGGATGAGTGCGCGGCGCATTCCCCTCAGTCCTTCCGAGAGCCTTCAGGTCGAAGCGCCCTACGTTCTGATCCTTCCCACCTACAGCGGCGAAGGCGGAAAAGGGGCCGTTCCAAAACAGGTGATCCGCTTCCTTAACGATGCGGACAACCGGAAAAACATTCGTGGCGTGATTGCCGCGGGCAACAGCAATTTCGGGGCGACCTACGGGATCGCCGGCGATGTCATCTCCCAAAAATGTCAGGTGCCGTATCTCTACAGGTTCGAGCTTCTAGGCACGGATGAAGACGTCGCGAACGTCAAAAACGGATTGGAACGATTTTGGACGCGACCACCTTTGAAAAGCCTTTGAAGACATCGGATTCCGAACTGGATTTCCATGCCCTCAACGCGATGCTGAACCTCTATGACGAGAATGGCAAAATCCAGCTCGACAAGGACCGGCTAGCGGCCAAGCAGTACTTCCTTCAGCACGTCAACCAGAACACGGTGTTCTTTCATAATTTGAGGGAAAAGCTCGATTATCTGGTGACTGAGGGTTATTACGAACGTGAGGTTCTGGACCGGTATTCGTTCAATTTCGTACGGGATTTGTTCGACGCCGCCTACGCCCGAAAATTCCGCTTCCCGACCTTTCTCGGTGCTTTCAAATACTACACCAGCTACACGCTGAAGACCTTCGACGGCAAACGATATCTGGAACGGTACGAAGACCGCGTCTGCATGGTCGCGCTGACGCTGGCGCAGGGAAGCGAGACGCTTGCCCAGTCCCTCATGGATGAGATCATTTCCGGCCGTTTCCAGCCCGCGACGCCTACATTCCTCAATGCTGGCAAAAAGCAGCGCGGCGAACTCGTCTCGTGCTTCCTGCTGCGCATGGAGGACAACATGGAATCCATTGCACGCGGCATCAATTCTGCGCTCCAACTTTCCAAGCGCGGCGGCGGCGTTGCCTTGTCGTTGACCAACATCCGCGAGGCCGGAGCGCCGATCAAGCAGATCGAAAACCAGTCATCCGGCATCATTCCTGTCATGAAACTGCTAGAAGATAGTTTCTCTTACGCCAACCAGCTCGGCGCGCGCCAAGGTGCCGGTGCCGTCTATCTCAACGCCCACCACCCTGATATTATGCGTTTTCTCGATACCAAGCGGGAGAATGCCGACGAGAAGATCAGGATCAAAACCTTGTCGCTCGGCGTCGTCGTACCCGACATCACGTTCGAACTGGCGAAGAACAACGAGGACATGTACCTGTTCTCGCCCTACGACATCGAGCGGGTCTATGGCATCCCATTCACCGAGATTTCAGTGACCGAAAAGTACCGGGAGATGGTCGCGGATTCCCGGATCAAGAAGAAGAAGATTAAGGCGCGTGACTTCTTCCAGGTGATTGCCGAGATACAGTTCGAGAGCGGCTATCCCTACATCATGTTCGAGGACACGGTGAACAGGGCGAACCCGATTGCGGGTCGCGTCTCCATGAGCAATCTGTGCTCGGAAATCCTGCAGGTCAGCGACGCCAGCGAATATAATGACGACCTGTCCTATAAGGTCATGGGCAAGGACATCTCCTGCAATCTCGGCTCACTGAACATTGCTGCGACGATGGACAGCACGGATTTCGGCAAGACCATCGAGACCTCGATCCGGGCTTTGACGGCGGTATCGGACATGAGCCATATTTCTTCCGTGCCATCGGTCGAAAAGGGCAATGACGACAGCCACGCCATCGGCCTTGGCCAGATGAACCTGCATGGCTATCTTGCTCGTGAACGCATCTTCTACGGATCGGAAGAAGGCATCGATTTCACCAACATCTATTTCTACACGGTGACCTATCACGCCATTCGGGCCTCGAACCGGCTTGCGGCCGAGCGCGGCATCAGCTTCAAAGGCTTCGAGAATTCGAAATATGCCTCTGGCGAGTATTTCGACAAATACACCGAGCAGGAATGGCTACCAGCGACAGAGCGGGTTCGCGAGCTGTTCGTGACGGCAGGCATCGCAATCCCCACGCAGGCCGATTGGCTTGCGCTGAAGCAGGCTGTCATGACCTCGGGTCTCTATAACCAGAACCTGCAGGCCGTGCCGCCCACGGGGTCGATCTCCTACATCAATCACTCGACCTCTTCGATCCATCCGATCGTCTCGAAGATCGAGATACGCAAGGAAGGCAAGATCGGTCGCGTCTATTACCCCGCCGCCTTCATGAGCGATAACAATCTCGAGTACTATCAGGATGCCTATGAGATCGGTCCTGAAAAGATCATCGACACCTATGCGGCTGCCACTCAGCACGTCGATCAAGGTCTCTCGCTGACGCTGTTCTTCCGTGACACCGCGACGACGCGCGATATCAACAAGGCGCAAATCTACGCGTGGAAGAAGGGCATCAAGACTATTTATTACATCCGTCTTCGACAGATGGCGCTGGAAGGCACAGAAGTGCAGGGTTGCGTGTCATGCGCGTTGTGAACAAGAATGCTTCGAAAGATAAACACATGAACATCGCCATCAAGCCCGCCAGTCGCATCCGCGCCATTAACTGGAACCGCATTGAGGACGACAAGGACCTCGAAGTCTGGAACCGTTTGACCGGCAATTTCTGGCTACCCGAAAAGGTACCACTGTCCAACGACATACCGTCCTGGGATACGCTCAAGCAGGAAGAGCAGCAGCTCACCATCCGCGTCTTCACCGGCTTGACTTTGCTCGACACGATCCAGAACGGTGTCGGCTCCGTTAAACTGATGAGCGATGCCGCAACACAGCACGAGGAGGCAGTTCTCTCGAACATTTCCTTCATGGAAGCCGTGCACGCACGGTCCTACTCGTCAATCTTCTCGACATTATGCTCGACGCCGGATGTCGATGACGCCTATCGTTGGTCGGAAGAGAACGAGTTCCTGCAACGGAAATCGGCGCTAATCATGCGCGAATACGACTGCGGCGATCCGCTGAAGAAGAAGGTCGCCTCCGTATTTCTGGAAAGCTTCCTGTTCTATTCCGGCTTTTATCTTCCGATGCACTGGTCGAGCCGCGCCAAGCTCACCAACACCGCCGACATGATCCGCCTCATTATCCGCGACGAAGCCGTGCATGGCTATTACATCGGCTACAAGTTCCAACGTGCGGTAGACCGGTTGCCTGAGCAGAAGCGCCAGGACATCAAAGACTTCGCCTTCGATCTCTTGCTGGAACTCTATGACAACGAGGCAAAGTACACCGAGGCGCTGTACGACAGCGTCGGCCTGACGGAGGACGTAAAGAAGTTTCTGCATTACAATGCCAACAAGGCGCTGATGAACCTCGGCTACGAGGCGCTGTTTCCGGCGGAAGCCTGCAAGGTCAATCCGGCAATCCTCTCGGCGCTTTCACCAAACGCTGACGAGAACCACGACTTCTTTTCCGGCTCTGGGTCGTCCTATGTCATTGGTAAGGCGGTCGTGACAGAGGATGAAGACTGGGACTTCTAAGCGCTTCTAGGGCCTAAATAATTCAATGATCAAGCGTTGTTTCATAGGAGGAGCCGATGGTTCGACTCCTCTCAAGGCACAAAACCGCTTAAAACGGGGTATTGTCACCCATGCACGTGTCGCCAATGAACGTACGCTGTACTGATTAAGGAAAATCCATGTTTGATACCTGCCTCTGGTACAATGAGCCCCTGAACTGGTCGCTCCGCGACAATATGCTGAACGTGAGCACCGACAAAGGTACTGATTTCTGGCGCAAGACCCATTATGGTTTCATCCGAGACAGCGGACATTTCTTCGGCGCGGAATGGAAGGGCGATTTTACCGCATCGGTGCGGGTTCAGGCTCGTTACGAAGCTCTCTATGACCAAGCAGGGATCATGGTCCGGATCGACGAGACCCGTTGGATAAAGTCCGGCATTGAGCTGTCGGATGGGGCGGCCTGCATCGGCAGTGTGCTGACGGTCGATCATTCCGACTGGTCGACCTCCCCGTACGACGGCGATCCCTCGGATTTCTATCTGCGGGTCACGGTTGCTGGTGGCGTGCTTCGACTACAGTTTTCCGCTGACGGCATACGTTGGCCACTTCTACGCCTTTGTCCGTTTCCGGTCGCCCGATCTTACCAAGTTGGTCCCATGTGCTGCACGCCGGAGCGGGAGGGGCTTGAGGTCAAGTTTTCTGAATTTTATATCGGACCGCCGCTCGGCAAGGACCTCCATGACCTGACATAGGTGTGGCAAGCTCTTGTCGTCAGATCATCACTTTCCGCGCCTGATGCGGTAGATTTTGGCTGTGGGGAGATTGGCAAAGATGGTCGCTCGGCTCGTCGAACATTAGACTCTCGCAAAGCCAATCATAATCGCGAAAAACGTTGGCAAACCCCGCACTTACTTTCGTTGACGAGAAAATTGCTGCCTGGCTAACAAACTCCACCCAAATTATGATCTCGATGACTAGATGTTGGATTCCGTTTAAAGCCTTCAACACGAAAGTCCGATAATAAAGCATAACGCAGCGGCGAGGTCGTAGTTGATAGCTATTTGGGG
Source organism: Hyphomicrobiales bacterium (assembly GCA_900468015.1). Classification (GTDB taxonomy): domain Bacteria; phylum Pseudomonadota; class Alphaproteobacteria; order Rhizobiales; family Rhizobiaceae; genus Agrobacterium. The sequence goes on along the minus strand of UBRU01000004.1, from coordinate 50,232 downwards.
TGGTCGATAAAAATTTACCATCGTCCTCTAGGTGTCACTTCCTCCGTGCCCAACAGGATTTAGGGGGCAACCGGCGCACGTAGACCAAACGAGACCATCGCCGCTTCACAAGCACGCGTAAACCGCATCGACGGACCTTCTTTGCCGGCGGCAAGTTTGCTGACGCGCGCTCCCTCCAACAGCATCGATAGCGTATCAGCCAAAAGGTCTGGATCGCTGACACCTGTCGAACGACAGAGATCGGAGAGCCGGGAATGCTGTTCCGCTTTCAATGTTTCAATTATGGCATGCGCCGGATGTCCTTGCTCCTTCAACTCCACCGCAGCATTGGCGAGATCACATCCATAAGGCTCGCTTGAAAGACATTGCGCGCGCATTTTCACCCAGGCCCAAAGCTGAGCCCTCGGATCGCCCGGGTTCTCTGTTTCAAGATCTTCCCAGACTTTCTCAAGCCTTCGAGAGCTATGTTTCAGCGCTTCGCATACAAGATCGTCCTTAGAGCCGAAATGTCGATATAACGTCATCTTGTTGGTCGAGGCGGCTTCAGCGATTGCATCAACCCCTATGCCACGGATCCCATGTTCACGAAACAGTTGACAGGCCGTTGATACGATCCGGTCACGCGGCGCGATTTTCTGCTCGGAGGAGTGTTCAGATTTTTCGGGCTTTATGAGTTTCAATTTTTATCCTGAGGCGGCGTTGACATAGGTGTTACCGGTCGGTAACTATGCAAATGTTACTTACCGGTAACACCTCAAGTGTGAGCCTGTCAAGTAATAGGCCGACTTGAGAGCTTAGGGCGCTGTCGAAAGGAGACCGCGATGAACCACACGACGGACGAAATGACCCTTGCTGAAATCTTCGGCGATCCGCTGATCCTTGCAGTCATGCGCGCCGATGGCATTGCGCTGACCGATTTTAGGGATTTGATGTATTCGGCGGCCAGGGCTTTGAAGGCACGAGATGGCAGAGGACTTGTTGGAAGGCGCCAAACGACGAGCCTTGCAGCTTCGTCTAAACGTGCACTCGTAGTCACCATGCAGCCGTTGTTCGAGGGTTCCTTTGAGTCGTGCTCCGCGTCTATGTGACTCTAGATGCGGCCCTGTACCGCCTTCCCACACGAGGGGTATGACGGCAAAGCGAATCTGGCGTACATTGAGAATCTTGTGGCACGCCTTGAGCAGGTCCCGAAAATCGCTGCTGCAGATTTCTTTTTCGGGTGCACGCCATGACAGACGTACAGATGTTAAGGGGCGCGTCGTTGGGCTATGCTCATCGAACAATGTGTTCAGGCCGTTCTTCTGGCGAATGATGTTGACCAGGGATCGCTAGGCCGGGTAGAATATCCCATTCTACAGTGGCCATGGATAAGACCAAGCGCAGCATTGTTCAATTCCCATTTGGGCTATCTAATCTCGTGCTTCGGCATTTTGGAACCTGTTGCCGAGGGTTGAGTTGAACATGCTCAAAATCTAAAATGCTAGGCAACGTGAGGTGGGGGGATATCATTTGAACGAATGGCTCGTGTCGATTGGCATTGAACTCAACATCTTACCTCATCTTGTCGCGCTCCTTGTGGCATATCTTCTTGCGCTACCCATTGGATGGGACCGTGAACAAAATGAGCGTAGCGCAGGCCTGCGAACGTTTCCGTTGGTCGCGATCGCATCGTGCGGGTTCATACAAGCTGCAGAAACAATCACCGCGGGCAATGCCGAGGCCACTGCCCGTGTGCTTGAGGGCTTGATCAATGGTGTAGGCTTTATCGGCGGCGGAGCAATCCTTGTCGGAAAAATGGGAACACGCGGTACGGCTACGGCTGCAAGCATATGGGCCACAGGTGCTATAGGCGCTGCTGTTGGGTTGGGATCGTATGACACGGCGATAGTGCTGTCGGTTGCCACCTTCGCGACATTGCGGCTGATGACGAACTTCAAGGCTCCAGAAAACCCGGTCCATTTGCCGCTGAACCCGTCAGACCAAGATTGATTGATTTGCGCAGTGGGGCAGCGCGAACCCCGAGGCTCTGACCGTTTGGTGCGTCGTTGTTGATCACGACGGTTCCCTATCCCGGAATGTTTAAGTCCGGCGTAAGATCTTACGTCTGGTTAGGTCTTACGCCTATGGGGAACACTCACTCGAAATTGAGCGATTACGACTGGAACGACGGCGATAAGGCACTTCCCAGGGCTGAGTGGGTGCCGTCGTGCGCAAACATGGTTGATTTGCCGCTCCGCTCATGTTTCAAGGTGCCAAGCTGCGGCAGGATGATGACAGTGACGATGGCAGAGCAGTTTGACATGTTTTCCGAACAGGTGTCTCGCGACCCAGTGACGATGTCACCAACCCTCAAGACGTCCAAGGCCAAGCCATCTGTCGCTCAATTCGACGAAGCCGATATGGTTCGCCACCTTTCGGAAACAGGCCGCTATCGCATCCTCGAGAAACTGACGCACCGCGCCGTGGTGTCGAGCCCGCGGCCTGAATTCCTGCTTAAGGGCATCATTCTCGATACTGAGACCACGGGACTAAATGCTCACAAGAATGAAATTATCGAGATTGGCGTAGTAGCCTTCACCTTCGATTCCTCAGGTTGCATCGGTGATGTCACTGGGGTCTATGGCGGACTTCGGCAACCCTCTATGCCGATTCCTGAGGAAATCATTAAACTAACTGGTATCACCGATGAGATGGTCGCCGGACAATTCATCGACATGGATACATTGCGTGCGATGATCGAACCGGCTGATGTGTTGATCGCCCACAACGCCGGATTTGATAGACCGTTTTGCGAGGCACTTTCTCACCTGTTCTCAGAGAAAGCCTGGGCATGCTCAAACTCCGAGGTTAATTGGGCATCGCGCGGATTTGAAGGCACCAAACTAGGCTACCTAATCGCGCAAGCAGGCTATTTCCATGACGGTCACCGCGCTATCGACGATTGTTTTGCGCTTCTGGAAATTCTAGCTCGGCATGTCGATGGGCATTCGTCGACGGCCTTTGCCGAACTCTATGAAGCGAGCCAGAAATCGTGTGTTCGTATATTCGCCGAAAACAGTCCGTTTGATATGAAGGAGTACCTAAAAGCTCGAGGCTATCGCTGGTCTGACGGAAGTGATGGTCGCCCTAAAGCCTGGTGGATCGAGATCGGCGAGGAGGCCGTTGATGAGGAGCTGCGGTATCTCAAGTATGAAATCTACCGTTACGCCGATGCAGACCCACCCATTAGACGCCTGACGGCCTACGACCGCTTTCGAGCCTGAGCAGACGGACCGTATTCAAGACAAAACATCGGATTACAATTCTAGACATTCAGAGTGCGACACTCTTGTCCAGGGCTGAAGAAACATCGCCGTCCAACGTTGTTTAATTGTGCTTCAAAGAAATTGTCTGTTACGTTTCCGCTTGGTTCAAAGGCCTAAATCAAGCTGTGGTGCTTTTGCGCAGTTTGCATTTAGCGAGGAAAGTGTCACGCCCAAAAGGCGTACCGGGCGTTTAAATGGGAAGACCGAGGCTAGCAACCCGTCGGCGATGTTGAGAATTGTCGAAACGCTCAAAAGACCTGAGTCCAGCGTTTTGCTTCGTGTTGCCTGGGTAAAATCCGAATATTTGATTTTGACGGTCACGGTCTTTCCGGTGATGTCGTGCGCTTCGCAGTACCGCCAGACCTTTTCGGCCAAAGGGCGCAGTTCGGCTTGAGCAAGATCGAGCGCGTCGATGTCCTCGACAAACGTATCTTCGGCGCCGACGGATTTTCGGACGCGGTTGGCTTTGACCTGCCGCTCATCAATGCCTCGGGCGATACCGTAGAAGTATGGACCTGACTTTCCGAAATGTTGTTGCAGGAATGCAAGGGGTTTTGATTTCAGATCCAAACCCGTTTCGATGCCATGTCGTTTCATCCGCTCTGCCGTGGCGGGGCCGACCCCGTGGAATTTCTTCACGGGCAGAGCCTCGACAAAGCCTGGGCCATTCTTCGGCGTGATCACGGCCTGGCCGTTGGGCTTGTTCAGGTCGCTCGCCATTTTCGCCAGAAACTTATTGTACGAGATTCCAGCAGAAGCATTGAGCCCGGTCACCGCCTTGATCTTGGCGCGGATTTCCAGTGCTATTTCGGTAGCGATCTCCATGCCTTTCAGGTTCTCGGTAACGTCGAGATAAGCCTCATCGAGTGACAGCGGTTCGATGACGGGTGTGTACTCCGCAAAAATTTCGCGGATTTGCTGTGAGACCTGACGGTAGACCTCGAATCGAGGAGGCACGAAAATCAGATCAGGGCATTTTCGCTTGGCAGTAATCGATGGCATGGCTGAATAGACGCCGAAGGCTCTTGCCTCGTAACTCGCGGCCGCCACAACACCGCGGGCAGCAGATCCCCCGACCGCCAGCGGCTTGCCACGCAGCTCTGGATTGTCACGTTGTTCGACGGAGGCGTAGAACGCATCCATATCCACGTGAATGATCTTGCGAACGGGGTGCATGTCAGGGCCTTACCGATTGACCTTCTGCTTCCCGGAGAAGTCGACTCGCTCACGAGCCGGGTAGATGCAATACGATCTTTTCACAACAACAGCCCTTCTTCCGGCAGGTCGGGCTTTGTTTCCGGAGGAACGATGACAAGCATGTTGCCGGGAAGGGGCCTTTGAAGGTGACGCGCCTCGTCCCAAGGTGCTGTCAGCCACGTATCGACTTCTTCCGGCGTCGTCAGGATTGCAGGCATCGCTTTTTCGTGGATGGGTGAAACGATCTCGTTTGGCGACGTCGTCAGGAAGCCGAACAGCTCGTACTCCTGCTCTCCGTCTCTGACTTTGCGAATGCCTTTCCAAGGCGTCCAAAAGCCTGCGAAGAGCATTAGGGGTTTGGTCTCATCCTTGGCAAACCAGGCATTCGGCACGCGTCCGCCGCCGACCTTGCTTGCAGGATCCGGTTCCGCAAAGGACGTGAAGGGAACGACGCAGCGACTGGTCGGTCCGAGCCACCGACGCCAGTGCGGCGACGCGACATTGCGGATATTGGTGACGCCGGGATCGTAGTTCTTCACATAGGCCGGAGGCGAGGGCATGCCCCATGTCGCGCGGACGATCTCTCTTGCTCCATCCTCGGCGACGCGAACGATGGGAGCCTGGTAGCCGGGATAGACGTCGAAGCTTGCCTCGTTCCACCCTGCCAGATCACGGAATGCCTTGGTGAACTGCAAGACGGCGTCACGGGTTGTGGTTACGTTGTAGAGATTGCACATCGCTCACTCCTATTTCCACATGCCGCGCATGCGTGCGCCGACATCGATGCGGATCTGCTGGGCACTGCGTTCAGATGCTGCGGCCGAGACCTTCGGCCAAGCCATCGGTTCGAAATATTGCAGCAGCGTCGCCGGGATGAACCTGGACCGTGATGCATAAACGTGCCGGTCGCCCTGCGAGTTCTGGCCGTGTGTGAAAAACCGCTGCGGGGTGATGAGCGACAGGCTATCCTTGGCCCGAGTCATGCCGACATAGAGCAGGCGGCGCTCCTCCTCGAGCTCCTGGGTCGTCCCTGTCCCCAGGTCCGATGGTATGCAGCCATCGACAACATTGAGCATGAAGACGGAACGCCATTCCTGTCCTTTGGCCGAATGGATCGTCGACAGGATGAGATAGTCCTCGTCGAGCAGCGGTACGCCCGCCTGATCGCTGGTGGCATCCGGTGGGTCGAGCGTCAGTTCGGTCAGGAAGCGCTCGCGCGAGGGATAACCACTGGCTATCTGCTCTAGCTGCAGGAGATCGGCCTTGCGGGTATCGGCATCTTCATGGATGCGGTCGAGATGGGGTTCGTACCAGAGACGGGCCTGCGTGATATCCGACGGCCAGCCCTCCTGTGTTTTGCGAAGCCCTCCCAGCAATTGAACGAACGACGTCCAGTCCTCGCCAGTCTTCGGTGGTGGGGGGATTTCAGCAAGCGTCAAGAGCGGTTCGGGGTCAGACGATATCGTGTCGAGAATGACACCGGCCTTCTTGGGGCCGATACCGGGCAACATTTGCAGAAGACGAAAACCCGCAACTCGGTCTCGCGGGTTCTGGGCGAAACGCAGCACGGCCAGCATGTCCTTCACATGGGCGCTGTCGAGAAACTTCAAACCGCCGAATTTGACGAAAGGAACATTGCGACGGGTGAGTTCGACTTCAAGCGTTCCACTGTGGCTGGATGTGCGAAACAAGACAGCCTGCTGTTTCAGCGTCATACCAGTCTCACGATTGGCCAGCACCTGCTCGACAATGAAATTGGCCTGTTCGGTCTCGTCCTTGACCGTGACGAGTTTGGGTCGCTCGAGCGACTCCCGTTCGGTCCACAGGTTCTTGGTGAAACGCTCACGCGCCAGTTCGATCACGCCGTTCGCCGCCGCCAGAATAGGCTGTGTTGAACGATAGTTGCGATCGAGCGTGATAACATCGGCGGCAGGGCTGAAGGATGTGGGGAAGTCGAGAATGTTGCGAACGGTCGCCGCCCGAAACGAATAGATTGACTGGGCATCGTCGCCGACGACGGTCAAGCCACGCCCGCCGGGCTTGAGCGCCATCAGGACAGACGACTGGAGTTTGTTGGTATCTTGATATTCGTCGACCATGACATGGTCGAAGCGATTGCCGATATCGTCGGCGAGATCGGGATCGCTGACCATCTGCGCCCAGTAGAGCAGAAGGTCATCGTAATCGAGCACGTTCTGCGCCTGCTTGGCCTCGACATAAGCTCCGAACAATTCCTTCAATTGTTCTTCCCATGTGGCGACCCATGGATAGTGCTGCCGCAGGATCTCGTTCAGCGGCGTCTCCGAGTTCACTGCGCGTGAATAGATCGCGAGACAGGTACCCTTTGTTGGAAAGCGGCTTTCCGTTTTGGAAAATCCGAGCTCGTGCCGCACGAGGTTCATAAGGTCGGCGCTGTCCTCCCGATCGTGGATGGTGAAGTCGAGGTTGAGACCGATCTGCTCGGCATACATCCGTAGCAGTCTCGCACCGATCCCGTGGAATGTACCGGACCAAGCAAGGGCGTCTGTCAGGACGCCCGCATTGGCACCCAGGACGTTCCGGCAGATGCGCTCGACGCGGCGGGCCATTTCGGAGGCGGCTCTGCGCGAAAAGGTCATCAGGAGAATACGGCGTGGGTCCGCACCATTGACGATAAGATGGGCCACACGGTGAGCCAGCGTGTTGGTCTTACCAGAGCCGGCACCTGCAATGATCAACAGAGGCCCTGCTGTGTTGCCATCTCCCAGCCCGACGCCATGCTCAACGGCTTTGCGCTGCTGCTCGTTCAGTTTTTCCAGATAGGCAACCGCCATGCCGTTATCCTTGATGTGCGCCTACTTTGAATCCGGTATGGACAAAGCTCCACAAACCGCAATGGACGCGTCAAATATGACCGCGAACAAAGTGAGAACCTATCAGGTGGGTTGGATATTGAAAAGTCCTTGATTAGCGTGACGTGATTGTCGTCGCGTCCACTCTTCGATGCTGTTAAGATTCGGCATTGCGACGATCCGGTCCTCGCGCATGACCAGAGTCATTCTGTGGAGAACGAGATTGGGTTCGAAAGACGGCGCGAGTGGTGGATTCGATACAAGCAAATTTCTCGCTGGAATCGCGCGCGGAGTTGCGGGCGCTCTTCTGTTCGCTCTGCCGATGTTTATGACGATGGAAATGTGGGAGCTTGGCTTCTACATGGATCGCACCCGGCTTTTGCTCCTTCTTTTGATCAATCTGCCTCTATTGATCGGCTTGTCTCGCCGGATAGGGTTTGAGCAGACCTCGGGTTGGCGACAATCTGTCCGAGATGCGGTCATCGCTTACGCTTTGGGCATGGTTGCCAGCACCCTGATTCTGTTATCCATAGGCGTGTTGCAGGCGAGTCAGACGCCCCATGAGATCGTGGGTATGATTGCTCTACTGGCGGTGCCGGCGAGCATTGGTGCGATGTTGGGCCGTAGCCAACTGGGTGGAAAACCTGACGATGAAGAAACTGAGGATGACGATGATCCAGTTCAAAATCGCGAGACGAGTTACGGCGGCGAGCTTTTTTTGATGGCGGTCGGTGCGCTGTTTTTAAATCTGAACGTGGCGCCCACCGAGGAGATGATCTTGCTTTCATTTAAGATGACGCCCTGGCACGGCCTCGTCATTATCGCAGCGTCGCTGATCGTCATGCATGGATTCGTTTACGCGCTGTCATTTCACGGAAGCCACGATCTCGCGGAGGGTACGCCAAGCTGGCATGCCTTTGTGCGCTTTACCTTACCTGGCTATGTGATAGCAGGATCCATCAGCGCCTACTGTCTCTGGACGTTCCACCGAACTGACGACCTGGGTTCCACGCAGGTGCTGATGGCGATCGTCATCCTGAGTTTTCCCGGTGCGATCGGAGCGGCTGCCGCTCGACTTATCCTTTGAGGGTTTCATGACCAAAACAATCAGCGGCAAAAGTCTCGAGGCAAAAAATCCGCACTGGGTCGAGTGGGTCACCGGACTGGTATCCGCAGTCATCGTACTCGTGGTGATTTTCTGGATCGCAAACGACGCGTTTAAAGATCAGGATATATCACCCGACCTCGCCGCAACCGTAGTCATCACTGAACAGCGCAGCAACGGGTTTCAGGTATCTTTCGAGGTGTCGAACGTTGCAAGCGCAACGGCTTCGCAGGTCACTGTCCTCGGCGAAATCCGTGATGGTTCCGATGTCGTCGAGAGAGCCAGCACCGTACTCGACTATGTTCCTGGAAGATCAAAAGCGCGAGGAGGACTGATTTTCAGAAATGATCCCAAAGGCAGGATCGCTCTCCACGTGTCAGCCTTCAACGAGCCTTGAACGTCAATTCACAAGGGTCGGGGCCGCCAATACCGCATTGCTGTAACGACAGTCGTTGCTATCTATTCAGGCCGCGTTGCTTGGTGACGCGTGCACATATGTAATTCAGGCAATATCACCAAGGGGAACTTTGAAGAGCCTCGCATGTTCGGCGTGTGAATTCTTTGGAGGAGTACCTAATGATACGTCGTGTTACCGGCGCTGCGTCTATTGTCGCGGCACTTTTTGCTTGCAGTACATCCTATGCCCAGCAGGGCGATGGAACCGAAGTTCAAGTCACCACCAACGTGTTCAAGCCCAACAAGGTCGCACCGACAAGCGAGCGGGTAGGACAATTGAAGGTGCCCGAGGGCTTCTCCGTGAAGCCCTTCGCCCAGGGACTTGGCAACAGCCGCATCATCGCCGTGTCCGACAAAGGTTTCATTTATGTCAGCCGCCGGGAAGAAGGCGATGTGCTGCTTCTCAAGGACGAAAACAACGATGGCAAGGCTGATGGGGCGCCCATCCAGGTCGTGTCTCGCGCTCAGGCTCACGGTTTGGCAATCAAGGGTGACAGGCTCTATCTCGCCACGGTGAAGGAGGTTTTTGTTGCCGACATCAAGGCCGATGGGACCCTTGGTGAGCTCGAGATGATCATTGGCGATCTTCCGGATTCCGGCCAGCATCCGAACCGTGTCCTCGAATTCGGCCCTGACGGGATGCTCTACATCAGCGTCGGCTCCACCTGCAATGCATGCAACGAAAGCAACCCTGAAAACGCAACGATCATTCGCGCGACACCGGACGGCAAGAGCCGGACGATCTTCGCATCCGGCCTGCGCAACACGATTGGTTACGACTGGCAGCCGCAGACCGGCGAACTCTGGGGGCTGGACCACGGCATCGACCTGATGGGCGACGAGGTTCAGGCCGAGGAACTCAACAAGATCGAGCAGGGTAAGCAATATGGCTGGCCGCATGTTTATGGCGCGGGTGACATCTATCCACAATCTACGCCGGTTGGCGGCGTGACGAAAGAGCAATGGCGCGACCAGAGCCAGCCAATGGTGATCGGCTACACCGCTCATGCCGCTCCGATGCAGATGAAGTTCTATAAAGGCACTGCATTTCCTGAAGAATTTGCAGGCGATGCTTTTGCAACCATGCGGGGGTCATGGAACCGTAACCCCGCGTCGGGTTATGAAATCGTCCGTATTCATTTCGAGAACGGCCAGCCCAAAACCATCGAGCCTTTCCTGACTGGCTTCCTGACGGATGGTGGAAAGACGCATTTTGCCCGCCCTGTCGGTCTTGCCGTCGCCAAGGACGGTTCGCTGCTGATGGCGGATGATGCCAATGGTGTCATTTATCGCGTTGCCTATACGGGCGATGCGAAAAAGGCTGAGACGGCCGCCATGGCACCGTCAGATGTCATGGAGGCACAGGCAAAAAAAGGCGCAGATGTGCCGTTGGCTTTGAAGCGTTCCGAGACAGAAACACAAGGCAAAATCACGGTTTCCACAGAGGCGTTCGCTAACAATCAGGTGATCCCAGCAAAATTTAGCGAATATGCCGACGGCGTCTCACCTGCCCTTAAATGGAGTGCTGTACCAAAGGCTGCGTCCTACGCCATCATTATGGAGGACCCGGACTCCTCACCGCTCAAGCCCTTCGTTCATTGGTTGGCATGGAACATCCCCGCGACGGTGACGACGCTTCCAGAGGGTTTACAGGAGCAGCTTCGCCTGGTGGAGCCGGAAGGCGTTTTGCAGGGTCGCAACACGTCTGGAACACACGGCTATTTCGGACCGAAGCCACCTCCGGGCGACAAGCCGCACCACTATCACATCCAGATCGTCGCTCTCGATTCCATGATCGATCTGCCACCGACATCTGACCGTGACGCGCTTCTGGCTGCCATTTCGGGCCATGTCATCGGAAAGGGTGAACTCGTTGGGACCTACCAGCAAAAGATCGAACCACTCAAGCAGTAACGAAACGTCACACCGCAGTCTCAAAGGAAATCTCATGCCTATCTCATGTTCTACCATTCGCACCGCGAGCCTAGCGTTCCTGCTACTTTCGTCTTCTGCAACCGTATGGGCCCAGCAACCCGCAGCCCAACCGGCTCAACAAACGCCGCAGGCTGAGCAGGCAAAGCCCGATGCGCAGATGCAGGCTGTCCTGGACGCTTTGAAAGGGCTCGACGCAAAGCCATTTTCCAGCCTGACTGTGCCACAGGCGCGCACGCAGGCAAGTGCCGCCGATGCCGCACACACGGTTCAGCGAGACAAGAAGATCTCGCCAATGCCAGAGGCGGGAGTTGCAACGACGGATATCGCCATTCCAAGTGCAGCCGGGGCATTACCCGCGCGCGTCTATATCCCCGAAGGTAAGGGGCCATTTCCTGTCGTGCTGTACTTCCATGGCGGCGGTTGGGTTGTGGCGGATATCAACACCTATGACGCAACACCAAGAGCGCTTGCGCTGGGATCGACAGCCATCGTCGTGTCTGCCGATTATCACCATGCGCCGGAAAGCAAGTTCCCGGCTCAGCATGATGATGCCTGGGCTGCATATACCTGGACAGTTGAAAACATTCACACTTTGAATGGCGACGCCAAGCGGATTGCCGTTGCGGGTGAAAGCGCTGGTGCCAATCTGGCGGCCAACGTCACATTGATGGCAAAAGAGAAGAAGACAACGATGCCGGTGCACCAGTTGCTGGTCTATCCCATCGCTGGTAACGACATGAGCACGCCATCCTATCAGGAAAATGCCAATGCAGCGCCTCTTGGCAAAGCCGATATGGAGTGGTTCGTCTCGAATGTGTTCACGTCAAAAAACGAGACCGCAGATCCCCGGATCAATCTCGTCGGTCGCAATGACCTTGAGGGACTGCCATCTGCAACAGTGATCACTGCGCAGATCGATCCGCTACGCTCAGAAGGTGAAGCTTACGCTGACAAGCTCAAGGCTGCTGGCGTGATGGTGAATGCGCTGAATTATGAAGGCGTGACTCACGAATTCTTCGGAATGGCCAAGGTGGTGGATAAGGCCAAGGACGCTGTCGATGCTGCCAATGCCGACCTCACAAAAGCATTTTCCAAAACGAAGTGATCGCCTCACAAAGGACCATGAATATGAAATTCTCAAACCTATCCTACCTGGTATTATCCGTCGCCATGCTCGCCCAGCCTGTTATGGCGCAAGAACAGAAAGCCAAGCCTGCTGGCGATGCCGCACCCATGATGGTCATGGACCGGCCTACCTTCGTCAGCGTTGTCTCAAGCGCCAACGAGTTCGAGATCAAGTCCAGCGAATTGGCTCTGCAGAACGCGGAGTCAACCGATCTCAAGGATGCCGCAAAGATGATTATCGCCGACCACCAGAAGGCGGGCGAGAAGCTGAAGGGGATATTGGATAAGAAGGGTGAGCCACTGCCGTCCCCAATCGTTCTTGCACCCAAGCAGCAGAAAATGATGGATCAGTTGCAGGCTGCCAAAGGCAAGGACTTCGACATGCTATACCTCGACATGCAGGCGCAAGCCCATATGGAGGCAATTGCACTGTTTCGGACCTATGCGGGGTCTGGTGACGATCAGACCGTCGTTGGCTTCGCGAAGGAAACTTTGCCCAGCCTTGAGACGCATCTGTCCCATGTGAAGATGCTGGTCGCCAAAAATTAGGCGCTCGTGGTCCCATCTCTTTTTTCAAGCTTTATTAGTTTTTCCTTCGACGGTTTAGCGAGCCATCGAAGGCATTTTTTGGAAACTAATGCTGCAGCAGGGGAGTTTGGTCTCTGAGACATCAGAGTAGGGACGCAGCGCGTTTGCCTTCGTAACTCAATCCAAAAGGAAGATCTTCGATGACCAAGCGAGAATTGATCGATACCGGTACCGACAAGCGTTATGTCCGCCGCGACGAGGACGGGAAATTTAAGGAGAGCGTCGACGTTTCCCGCTCGCTTTCGGCAGATGCACACCATGATGCGAAACACGATACGAAATCGGGTGAGGGCGACAGGGGCGATCGCAAACGCTGATCGCTTCGGTGAAGATCGCCACCTACAACGTCAACGGCATCAACGGGCGCCTCGACATCCTCCTTCGTTGGCTGGATGAGGCGAAGCCAGATATCGTCGGCCTTCAAGAGCTTAAAACGCCCTCCAACAAGTTTCCGCACAAGGCGTTGGAGCGCGTCGGCTATGGAGCGATATGGCATGGCCAGAAATCCTGGAACGGCGTTGCGATCCTCGCAAGAGGTCAAGAGCCGCTGGAAACGCGACGCGGGCTGCCCGGCGGTCAGGATGACGACCAAAGTCGTTACATTGAGGCTGTCATCAACGGAATGGTTGTGGGATGCCTCTACCTGCCGAACGGCAATCCAGTCCCAGGGCCGAAGTTCCAATACAAACTAGACTGGTTTCAGCGACTGCATTCCTACGCGGGCGAACTGCTAGAGCTCGAGGTACCCGTAGCTCTCGTGGGCGATTTCAACGTCATGCCGACCGATCTCGATGTCTACAAACCTGATCGCTGGATAGACGACGCGCTGTTCCGGCCCGAGGTGAAGGAAGCCTATGCGGACTTGGTGGCCCAAGGTTGGATTGATGCGGTTCGGCATCTCTATCCGACCGAACGCGTCTACACCTTCTGGGCATATTTTAGGAACGCATTCGTCCGTGACGCCGGACTTCGGATTGACCACTTTCTACTAAGTCCTGACCTCGCAAAGAAGCTGACAAAAGCCGTCGTCGACAAGCATGTCCGTGGCTGGGAGCACACGAGCGATCACGCGCCAGTATGGATTGAACTTACTGAAAAACCCGTCAAACAAAGGAGAGAGAAATGACCGATGATTGGAAACGTGAGGTTCGCTCAAAGCTCGAAGAGCTGGTCGACGGCCTCGTTACAAACGGCATCAGTTATGAGGACGCCTGCAGTGTCATTGTCGTGGAGGTCAACAGCATGTTGGTCGCTCATGAGCATAATCCAGATCCTGCAGATGATGATGTGATCGAAGAGCCGGCCAACGACTGGCCGGCGGCAGAAGAAAAACGACCTGTAGATTAGAGTTTTGTGGCGGCCCCGGAGGATAATTCCTCAGGGGCCGTTCGACTTCCTATTGAGGCGGCTGACCGTTAGACGCCGACATTCCACCGTCGACAGGCAGGTTGACGCCTGTCACGAACCGAGCGTCGTCACTCGCGAGAAATGCGATCACCGCCGCAACGTCTTCTGGTTCGCCAGGCCCCCTGAGCGCGAAGCGCTCGTTGAACTTCGCGATGAGCTTGTCGTCATCCATCATGTCCTCGGTCATCCCGGTGCGCGTCAGGCTCGGGCATACTGCGTTGACCCTGATGCCGTTCTTGCCGTGGTCCATGGCCATTGCCCGCGTGAGGTTGGTGATGGCACCCTTGGCGGCATTATATGCCGCCATGCCCCAGTCGCCACCCGTGCCGGATACGGAGCTGACGTTGATGATGGAGCCGCGCGACGACTTCAGATGTGGGATGGCCGCACGGCAGGCGTAGAAGACGCCATCCACATCTGTCGCCATGACCGTGCGCCAATCATCTGTGGTGAGGGTGCCGACGTCGCCTTGGGCGACAACACCTGCATTGTTGACAAGAACATCCAGGCGCCCGAACTTTTCGACCGTCCGAGAAATCAGGTCTCTCACGTCACCGTCATTCGATATGTCAGCCTCGGCGAGCAGAACCCGATCTTCAGCATAGGGTTTGGCGACGCCCTCGAGCTTTGCCTTCGTGCGGCCGACCAGGGTCACCATTGCGCCCTCGCTGAGGAAACGCTCCGCCGTTGCCTTGCCTATTCCTGAACCAGCGCCAGTCACGACGACAACCTTCTCTGCAAATCGCTGCATTAAAATCTCCTTGAATGTGATGTGGTGCCTATTCTGAAACGGGACATGTGCGGGGTTGTTCCCGGCGCAGAGGTCTTGGCGATTGGAGGCAGACAAATGGCAATAACGAGATTGTCAGTGGCGGCGTAGCGCTGGAGCGGAACGAACGTTCCAAGTGGCGGTTGAGGGATGCAACAGGAAAGTCCCATGACGCCCACAAATCTAACGGCCATCTTCTTCGTATTCGTCATATTCGTTGGCGCAATCTGTGTCGCTGCAAGTCCTGGTGTTGTAATGGCTGCGGACACCGGACCCCGAATTGTGTCGTCCAAGGTCGACCCTGCTGCCAAACCCTTGCACATGGTACAGGCAGAAAGCATCTCCAGATCGACCGCTTCTCGAGTAGGAATGCGTGCGGATCATCTGGTGATCCTGTTCCACGGCATCCGGGGAAGAGGGGCGGTCATGGAAGCGCTCGGGAACCCCTGGCAGGCTACGCTCCCGGACACAGTGTTCGTTGCGCCAGACGCGCCGTTCGCGCACAAGTCAGGTGGTCGTCAATGGTTTGCAGTCGATGACCAGATCATGCGCCCCGAGCGGATAGACGCCGCGCGTCGAGCGTTCGACAGGGTGGTCTCTGAGATCGTCAAACGTGAGGGGTTCGAAGGCGCGCTGGACCGAGTGGCGTTCGTCGGGGTCTCGCAAGGCGCCATCATGGCGCTGGATGGTGTGGCATCGGGTCGTTGGAAGGTCGGCGCTCTCGTCACCTTTGCAGGGCTGTTGCCTCTCCCGCCGACGTCATCTTCGACACGAACAGATATTCTGTTGATGCATGGTGCAGAGGATAAGACAATTCCACCGACGGCGACAACTGTCGCGTCTGGCCAACTGCGATCGGCAGGCTTTACGGTGACGTCTAAAATCTATCCTGGGATCGGTCACACTATATCGTCGGAGGAGGCAAAGGATGCGGTCATCTTCCTTCGCGACGGCTTCAAATAGCGCATAATCGGGAGGTCGGCGCACGTCATTTCTTGATTGGTTTATTCCGGCCACGGTAAAAGCGGCAGGAACGGGGTCCGATCTTGATTAAGACCGGACCCCAACAACATCAGTGGTGATGTTCTGGCATCTCTTTCAACTGGTCTTTCGTCCACGACGTCACAGCGTGAATGTCGCCGTCCTCGTCGCGCATGAAATCAAGGTCACTCAGCGCGACGGCTACTGGCTTGGCACCGATTCCGAGGAAGCCGCCAACATCAATGATGGCTTGGCCGCCTGTTCCGCCATGCACGTGATCGACCTTTCCAACCTTATGGTCATCTGCACCATATACGGTTGCGCCTTCCAGAATTTCTGGGGTCAGCTCTGTCGTCGATAGGCGAACGTGATTTGTATGATCCATTGGTTTTCCTCCTTGTTGGATGAACACGTAACGGCATCACAGGCCTCTGGTTCCTTAATTAGGAAAAGCTTTAACTGATCCCTGACGAACGGCTCTTCTGACGCTCTCACGGGATGTGTTTATATTCGCGAGAGGATCCGGGCATTACCATCTGTAGTCGCGATACTCATGTCGCCCACGCCATTCCCGTTGGTCATAGTAATCGCGGCGTTCTCACCATTCTCGTCTGGCTTCCCAGCGGTCACGTCGATCCCACCGATCGCGATACTCGCGTGGAGGGCCGTTTGGTCGGCAATAGCCACGTGGGGAAAGGTGAAAGCCGCGTCCGCAAGCGTAGTCGACCTTCTGAACGTCTGAGGCCAAGGGACCCGATGGATGAACTGACGGCATCGCGTTGGCGACGTTGGCAAGCAGACTACCTAGAATTATTCCCGCGCTGAAAATTACCTTGCGCATCTCTCATCACTCCGTTGAGGGTGATGTGATTTAGCGACCTGCACCGTGAACCATGCCTGAATGAACTTTGACGTTATCGTGGTGTTGTCAGGTAAGCGATTTCCGAATGCGACCAAAGAGCGACGGGGCTCTATTCCGAACCAGGCAGCGCCGGGGAGGTGAAGGGCCTACGCCAGTCCTCTACGGTCCTGCGTCTATCGGTAAGTTTGAAAGGTTTCGCGCTGACGCGAGCGCAGGATGCCTAAGCCCAACTGACCTTGAGCGCCACCGCGTTAGGAAACAGATCTAACGAAGCAGTCCGTCGACGTCGAACTCGTCCCAGCCGCCAAGGTTCGGGGCCGAATCTTTCGCGCCGTCTTTGGCCCTCTTAGACCTCTTTGCAGCCTCCCTCTTGAGCGACCGCGTCAGCTTTGCCTGATAGGTAGCCCGCTGCCTCTTTTCGGCTTTTGCCTCGGCATCCTCCACACGCCATTCTTCCGCGGCTCCTCTGTCGAGAAGATCCTCAACCACCTTGGGGTCGAACACATGGAACGTAATCTTACGAGCGCGTCCGTTCAGTCTGACGGTCCTCGTACCGGCGCTCGGCAGACGACCGTCTGCGAGCCAACGATGTCGCTCGCTGGTCTTGATGGTCAGGATGTCCTCGATTTCGCGCGGAATGACCGGCAACGCTCCGGCTTCCGCTACCACTTCCGCGACGATAGCCGCTGCCGCGTTGAATGCGGTCTTTTCGTTGGCCGCCATCGCCAGTGTGAGATCGACGCCTTCCAGCGAGATCGACTTTTTAGAGATCGCTGGCAGCCTTGCTTGTATTCCCTGAAGAACGCCTTTCGCCCGAACGGCCGACCCCATTGTCACCGTGGCTGGCAGGGTCCATGTCCTGATCAGTTCGATTTCATCTTTTACACGCTTCGGCATGTCACACAAATGGTGGTTCAGCGCTTCCAAGTCAACGCGCCTAGTGACAGCAGAAGAGTAACTGCAACCGATCTTTCTTATCCCTCCCTCTTACCGAAACTCTCC
The DNA here is from genome assembly GCA_900468015.1 of Hyphomicrobiales bacterium. Classification (GTDB taxonomy): domain Bacteria; phylum Pseudomonadota; class Alphaproteobacteria; order Rhizobiales; family Rhizobiaceae; genus Agrobacterium. Next base: position 32,669 of record UBRU01000004.1, on the reverse strand, counting down.
ATCAAGATGTTCAGGAAGGCTTCCCGTAATCGCTGTAGCATGATGCATAAGCGGGCGGATCGTATTCGCCCACGACCGTCCTTCAATAAACTTGTAGAGCGTTCGATGGCAGTTCGAATACAATCAAACTTAGCCAGAGCTTGCAGAACGCATTGCCAGCCAGTGACCCGGCGTCATACCGAAGGCTTTGCGGAAATGGCGGGTAAAATGTGCCTGGTCAGCAAAACCCGCATCTGCTGCCGACTGCGCCAATCCGTTGCCATTAACAACAGACCGTTTCGCCAATTCAAGTTTGCGCATGATGAGGTATCTATGAGGGCTGGTACCTAGCAACCGGCGAAACTGGCGGGCCAATTCGTAACGGTCCAGTCCAGATGCAACCTCTAGCGCTTCCGAGCGCACGACATCGCTGCAATGCCCTTCGATAAAGTCGCGAGCACGAAGAACAGCCGACCGTGCCGGCGCGGCGATGCTTTTGGGCGGTGCACCTGCTTGGTGGGAAAGACCTTCTGCCAGCCGCATCACGACGTCGTCCATGATCAGGTCGCTCGGTTCTTCGCTCAGATCGGCAAGAATATCTGCCAGTGCCTGCCAGAGGCCGATGTCAGCAACCACAGGGTTGGCAACAAATGGCAGAGCGTGGCGGTAGCCATCGACAGCGCCAATGAGATCGGGCGGCAGATAGATCATTCGATATATCAACCCGTCCTCGGTACCGGCAGCACCATCATGCAACTCGTCGGGATGCAGCACGATCACGTTGCCGGGGCTGCTGAAACGCTCGGTGCCGCGATAGCGGAAGGTCTGTACGCCGTGGAGCGTCAGCCCTAGCGCGTAGGTGTCGTGCCGATGCGGCAAAAAAGCGTTGCCATGAAATCGGGCTTCGATCCGCTCGACACCATTTGAGGGCGCGGCGACACGCATGCCGTCGGCAAATCCGACTTTGCACGAACGTTCAAGACCGCCCGCCTTGCTCGGAGCTAGGTCTTCTTTTCCCTCGATACCCTGAATGGAGTTCAACCGCATGTTCGACACCAAGATCGCAATCGTTATCCGCAATGACCTCGCAACCTGGCAGAAGTTGAACGTCACCGCCTTCCTGACCAGCGGCATCGTTGCACAGACACCAGCCATCATCGGCGAACCATATCGGGATGCGGTTGGTCATGTCTACAATCCCATGACGATCCAGCCAATCGTGGTCCTCGCAGCAGATCAGGATACGCTACGCACGATTCATAGGCGGGTTCTCGACCGCGACGTTACAGCCTCGGCTTATATCGAGGAGATGTTTTCAACAGGGCACGACGCTGCCAACAGGGAGATGTTCGCCCAGTTCGGCCCAGACAATTCGAAGCTGGTAGGACTGGCACTTAGAGCCGAAAAGAAGGTGGTCGATAAGATCGTAAAGGGAGCAAAAATGCATCCTTGACGTATCGGAATTCAGGTTTGGGCACCGCGACACCGTTGGAATAGCCGTGCGACAGCACTTTCACGCAGCCGACCCCTTGTTTAAGTCGCAACTTTTGCAAAAGTTGGTAAGCGTCTGATCATACATGGTTCTTCAGCGCTGCAAGCGTGGCTTGATCGGCCTCACCGTCATAAAACACATGAAGGGCGGTCTCGAACGAAGAACCACTCTGGGAGGCTATGCCAAATAACGTCATGCTGGAATGAAACTTGAGGTCATCGGGAGAGCCAAGAATTTCGCGTGCACTGAGGCCGCGATGACTGAGCATGGCGCGCGTGCACTCCTCCAAACGGGCGCCCAACACAGGATGTTTCAGGTAGGCTTCGGCTTCAGAACGCCCAAAGATCGCGTAAAAGCGTGCAGTTTCCGATCGACCAAGTCCGTGAATTTGCGGAAAGATGAACCACATCCAGTGAGACCTCTTCTGTCCGTCACTCAATTCCTGCAAGGCTTTTGCGTACGTGTCTTGTTGTGCTTTGATGAACCGCGCCAGATTAAATTCCATCCCTGTGTCCTTCGCTCAGCGGGTTAGATTTTTGTCTTCTAGGTGCCATCACATCTCATTCCATTTCCAACTGTGCAAACCATGTAGCGTAGGGCGTGTTCTTGGCGAGATGGCGATTGAAGTCAGGCGCCCCGTCATCCCACCAGGCCGGACCGCGTTCTCCAAGCGCAACTTTGGCTGCATCCACTTTCTTGCGTGCTTCGATCATCGCTGGTGAGCCTGCCGATGCGTCGCGAACTGCCCGGCGTGCCGCCATCAAATCCTTGACCAGTGCCGTACGGGTTTCCTCATCGAGTTTAGGACTGCTGCGACGCCACAGCCTTCCTTTTACGACGAAGTATCGACCATCGGGCGTGTCCGGATACTTGTTGCTCATTTGAATCCAAGAGTCCCTTGTGCCGGTTCCGCATCCCGAGACGGCTTGTCCTCAATCCGCCGATCCAGTTCTGTCTGTGCGCTGAAGCGCACGTCCAAATCCCGATCTGCGATAAACGCGTTCAGCGCCTCGATGCTGATGCGACCCCAGAGTTTTCCCCGGTCTGGTCCGGCAGGCACACGCGGTAGAAGTCCCGGTTCGTTGCTCCACGTCAGGCAGTCGTCAAGCGAGGTTTGGTTCAACATGTCTCGGAGGTGATGAGCCGTAACGTAGGCGTCGGGCATCGCCCTATGTGCTGGGAGGCCGATTTCATGCACCAGTCCGGTGGGCATTCGTTGATAACGCAGCATCTGATTGGAAAACCGTGGAAGCTCCGGCCAGACACGCAGTGCGCATTTCCATGTGCAAATCCAGGGTGTTCCGCCTGTAAACCGCGGTGTGCAATATCGTTGCTCGAAAGCGGCTCGATGAGCTGCCAAGGCGTCAATACGGCCGGGTGGACGGAGAACCGTCGATGCTATTTCCTTCCAGAAGGGTGCATTCGCGACTTGGGCATCCAGGATATGATGGATCGCCATCGTGTCGGGTGAGATCGGACGGCCAGGGTTGACGAACAAAGCCCCGCGCTCGTCAGTGACCTGCCACTTTCCAGTTAGGTCGATGACGACATCCTGCCAGCCGATCTCACAAACGTCGTTCGGGCCATTGCCTCCTGTTTCGAGATCGATGACGCGTACCCTGGCTTCGACCACTTCGGTGCTACCTTTCTTCAAGCTTCAGCATTGGTAAGCGCGATCGGCATAGGATGGTTCCTGAATATGAGGCCTGCGGACAGCGGAGCTTGCATGCATTGACAGCCGAAGCTGAGGGATTGATCAGGCTCTCCTGAAATTTATTTTGTGCACGTTACCAAGCACCGTTCCAAATCTTACTCACTGATTCAATTTGCGAATTTCTCGAGTTGCTAAAAATAGAGGACTGCATTCCTAATTTAGCGCCTCTTGACTCCTATTGAGCGCAGGAACAGAACGTGAACTTCAGCATTGAAAACGGCATGAAGCCGTTCCCATAAATGACACGAACCGGAAGGATTGCGTGAACGATGGCTGCCGCGCGCGAGCATGTCATAGCGGATCTGCGTGGTCGCATCGCTTCGCTGGAAGGCGTCGTGGCCAAGCAAGCTGAGTGTCTGCCGTTCGGGGTAAGCGCAATCGACGCGGTGCTGCCAGGAGGCGGTCTCGCCAGAGGCGCTCTTCATGAATTTGCAGGAGGAGGCACCGGAACCGTCGATGGGGCGGCCGCAGCCCTGTTCGTGGCAGGCGTTGCCGCTCGCACCAAAGGCAAGATCGTCTGGTGCCTGACGCGCCCGGATTTGTTCTTTCCTGCGCTCGCGCAGGCAGGTCTTGACGCAAACCGCGTGATCTTCGTGGAAAGCGATCGCGAAGAGGACGTGCTTGCCTCAATGGAAGAGGCGCTCTCCTTCGGTGGGCTGGGCGCGGTCGTCGGCGAGGTCGTGCGACTGCCGATGCTGGCGAGCCGGCGGCTTCAGCTTGCGGCGGAAAAGAAGGGAAGCTTGGCGCTCGTTGTTCGCAGGTGGCGACGACAGACGGAAGCCAATGATTTTGGCCAGCCGACGGCGTCGACCACCCGGTGGAGGGTGAGTGTTCTGCCGTCGCAGGAGTTACCTGTGCCGGGTGTTGGGCGGGCGAGATGGTTGCTGGAACTGATGCGGTCGCGTGCTGGCGAATGTGCCGAATTTATCGTTGGAGTGTGTGATGACCAGGGTCGTATCGATCTACCTTCCGGATCTATCGACGGATCGCATTCGTCGCGCAGATCCGGGCATTCCGGCTGAACGGGCCATCGCCGTGATCGCAAAATCCGGATCGAAACGCTGGGTATCGGCGGCAGATGCTGCAGCTAAAAAGGCAGGTCTGCGTGTCGGCATGCAGGCAGCAAAGGCACAGGCGCTGTTTCAGGGGCTGCTGATGATCGATGCCGATCCTAAGGCGGACGCCTACGCGCTGGAGCGCATTACCTTCTGGGCATTGGGCCAGTATTCCCCGATCGTTGCAGTCGATGCACCTGATGGCATCGTCATGGACACCGATGGTGCCGACCATCTCCTGGGCGGAGAGCTTGCCATGTTGAGCGGGATTGCAAATCGCTTTCGGGGCAGGGGGCTGACGGCCCGTGTCGCGATCGCCGATACATGGGGTGCCGCTCATGCCTGCGCACGCGCCATCACCAGAGAGACCGTGATCGTGCCGCGCGGCGAAACAGTAAAAGCGGTCGAGCGGTTGCCGATTTCCCTGTTGCGTCTACCTGAAAAAATGATCAGCGATCTAAGAACACTCGGCTTTCGAACCATTGGTGAGCTTTCTGCGACGCCGCGGGCACCGCTGACTCTGCGCTTCGGTCCGGAAATTGCACGCCGACTCGACCAGATTTTCGGGCGTATCGGCGAACCCATAGACCCCATCCGCACGCCCGAACTGATAGAGGTCAGCCGGATTTTCCAGGAGCCGATCGGGACTGCTGAAACGATTGACAAATATGTCGGTCGCCTGGTCCGCGAACTCTGCAACCAGCTCCAGAAAAAGGGGCTCGGTGTTCGCCGCGTCGATCTTATCGTCCATAAGGTCGACAACACGACCCAGGCGCTGCGGGCAGGAACGGCAAAGGCCGCTCGCGATGTCTCATGGTTGACGAAACTGTTTCGCGACAGGACCGAGAAGATCGATCCTGGCTTCGGGATCGAGAAGCTGACCCTTGCGGCGATCATGGTGGAGCCGCTTGAGGAAAAACAGAAGGCGTCTTCGCTTGTCGAAGACGAGATCGTGGACATCACTCCGCTCATCGACATCTTCGGCAATCGTGGACAGCGTGTCTATCGTCTAGCCCCCGTTGCCTCCGACGTTCCCGAGCGCAGCGTTCAGCGTATTGCGCCTGTTGCAGATGACATTGTCGTCGCTTGGCCGCATCACTGGCCGCGTCCGGTACGACTGCTCGCTCATCCCGAGCTGGTCGAGGTCATCGCATTGATGCCCGACCATCCTCCTGTCTCCGTCACTTGGCGTGGCAAGCGCCGCAAAGTGAAACGCGCCGACGGCCCGGAGCGGATTTTTGGCGAGTGGTGGCAGCGCACGTCCGAGTGGGCCGCAGTCCGGGACTATTTCATCATCGAAGATGAAGCGGGCGAGCGTCTCTGGGTTTTCCGGGCAGGCGACGGCGTGGATAGCGAAACCGGGTCGCACAAATGGTTCATCCAGGGAATATTCGCATGAGATATGCCGAGCTTCAGGTCACCACCCATTTCTCGTTTCTGCGCGGTGCCAGCAGCGCGACCGAACTGTTCGAGACGGCGAAAAGCCTCGGCATCGATGCCATAGGGGTCGTGGATCGCAATTCATTGGCTGGCATTATCCGGGCACTGGAAGCGTCTCGCGGCACAGGCCTGCGGCTCGTTGTCGGTTGTCGGCTTGACCTACAGGACGGGATGTCGATCCTGGTCTATCCGACGCACCGCGCCGCCTATTCGCGTTTGACCCGGCTGATCACGCTTGGCAAGGGGCGAGGCGGTAAGAACAACTGCGTCCTTCATTGGGATGATGTGATGACCTACGCCGATGGCATGATTGGCATCCTCATCCCCGATCTCGCCGACGATACATGCGCGCTGCAACTGAGGAAGATGGCGGAGGTGTTTGGCAATCGCTCATATGTTTCCCTTTGCCTGCGCCGCAGACCAAACGATCAGCTTCGGCTACACGATCTTTCCAACATGGCCACGCGGCATAAAGTCAAAACCGTCGTCACCAACGACGTGCTGTTTCATGAGCCGGGACGGCGGCAGCTTCAGGACATCGTCACCTGCATCCGGACCAAATCGACCATCGACGACGTCGGCTTCGTGCGCGAACGTCATGCCGACAGATATCTCAAGCCGCCAGAGGAAATGGAACGGCTGTTTCCGCGCTATCCCGAAGCATTGCGGCGGACGATGGAGATTGTCGATCAGTGCAAGTTCTCGCTTGAGGAATTGACCTATCAGTATCCCGAGGAAGCGATCGTTCCGGGTAAAGACGCGCAACAGTCTCTCGAACATTATGTGTGGGAATGTGTACCGGACAGATATCCGGAAGGCATGCCGCCAGAGGTTCTGGCGACCGTTCGACACGAACTCGATCTTATCCAGACAATGAAATATGCGCCGTATTTTCTGACGGTGTTTTCCATCGTCCAGTTCGCGCGCTCGCAGGGAATCCTCTGCCAGGGGCGAGGGTCGGCAGCCAATTCTGCCGTCTGTTATATCCTGGGCGTCACCAGCATCGACCCTTCCACGAACGACCTTTTGTTCGAGCGCTTCATCAGCCAGGAGCGCGACGAGCCGCCGGATATCGATGTCGATTTCGAGCACGAGCGCCGCGAAGAGGTCATTCAGTGGATTTACAAGACCTACACCCGCGAGAAGGCGGCACTGTGTGCGACTGTCAGCCGTTATCGTGCCAAGGGTGCCATTCGCGACGTCGGCAAGGTGCTTGGCCTTCCCGAGGATGTGATCAAGGCATTGTCGTCGGGCATGTGGTCGTGGTCGGAAGAAGTCAGTGATCGCAATGTGCGGGAATTGAACCTCAATCCGGATGACCGTAGGCTGAAACTGACGCTGCAACTGGCGCAGCAACTGATGGGCGCACCACGTCATCTGGGCCAGCATCCCGGCGGCTTCGTGCTGACCCACGACCGCCTCGATGACCTCGTTCCCATCGAGCCTGCCACCATGGAAGACCGACAGATCATCGAATGGGACAAGGATGATGTGGAGGCCCTCAAGTTCATGAAGGTCGACGTTCTGGCGCTAGGCATGCTGACCTGCATGTCCAAAGCATTCGATCTGATCCGTGAGCATAAGAACGATGATCTGGATCTCGCGACCATCACGCAGGAAGATGCGGCAACATACGCGATGATCCGCAAAGCCGATACCCTCGGCACGTTCCAGATTGAATCCAGAGCGCAAATGGCGATGCTGCCACGCCTGAAGCCTCGGACATTTTACGATCTGGTCGTCCAGGTCGCTATCGTACGCCCCGGTCCTATTCAGGGCGATATGGTGCATCCCTATCTTCGCCGCCGGGAAGGCAAGGAAAAGGTCGAATATCCGACGCCGGAACTGGAAGCCGTGCTGGGCAAAACACTGGGCGTGCCGCTGTTTCAGGAAAGTGCCATGCGCGTCGCCATGGTCTGCGCTGGGTTTACTGGGGGAGAGGCCGACCAGCTTCGAAAAAGCATGGCTACGTTCAAATTTACGGGTGGTGTCAGCAGGTTCAAGGAGAAGCTGGTCTCCGGCATGGTGAAAAACGGCTACACCGCTGAATTTGCGGAAAAGACATTTTCGCAGCTCGAAGGCTTTGGGTCCTACGGTTTTCCGGAATCCCATGCTGCCTCTTTTGCGCTGATCGCCTATGCCTCGAATTACATCAAGTGTCATTTTCCGGATGTGTTCTGTGCCGCACTCCTAAATTCTCAACCCATGGGTTTCTATGCCCCTGCGCAGATTGTTGGCGATGCCCGCGCCCACGGTGTCGAGATCCGGCCTGTCTGTATCAACCGATCCCGCTGGGACTGCACGCTGGAGCGGATCGGAAAGACTGATCGCCACGCCGTGCGCCTTGGGATGCGAATGGTGAAGGGGTTGGCAGCATCGGGCGCTGCCCGGATCGTTGCCGCGCGCATGAACGATCGGTTCAGTTCGGTCGATGATATGTGGCGTCGGTCTGGTGTTCCGGCAGCATCTCTCGTGGAACTCGCAGAGGCCGATGCCTTCCGGCCATCGCTTCAGCTCGAACGCCGCGATGCGCTTTGGGCGATCAAGGCGCTACGCGACGAGCCATTACCGCTATTTGCAGCCGCCGCGGATCGGGAGCAGAAATCGATCGCCGAGCAGGCGGAGCCTGAAGTCGAGCTCAGGCAGATGACTGAAGGCCATAACGTTGTAGCGGACTACGGACACGTCGGCCTGACATTACGCGAACATCCAATGGCATTCCTACGGGAGAGCTTGACCAAGCGCAGCATGGTGACGTGCGAAGACGCAATGTCGGCCCGCGACGGGCGATGGGTCTACACCGCAGGTCTGGTCCTGGTGCGGCAGAAGCCGGGGAGCGCGAAAGGCGTGATGTTCATCACAATCGAGGACGAGACAGGTCCCGCAAACGTGGTCGTCTGGCCAAGTCTGTTTGAGAAGCGGCGCCGCGTTGTGCTGGGGGCATCAATGATGGCAATCAACGGGCGAATCCAGCGGGAAGGGGATGTTGTGCACCTGGTCGCTCAGCAGCTATTCGACCTGTCTGCGGACCTCTCTGGTCTGGCTGACACGGACGTCGTGTTTAAAGCGCCATCAGGGCGTGGGGACGAGTTTGCTCACGGTTCGGCAGGCGGTGGCGATTCCCGCGATCGACCGAAGCCGGTACCCGAGGCGCGAGACATCTTCGTGCGGGATTTGCATATCGATAGGTTGAAGGTGAAAAGTCGGAACTTTCATTGAGTTAGAGGAAAAAGCTAATCCTCCAGCGCCATGGCGAGCGCTGCCTCACAATGAATCAGCGTGGTATCGAAAACGGGCACTGACACGACATCTTGATTGAGCAACATGCCGACTTCGGTACAGCCAAGAATCAGACAGTCAGCTCCGCGCTCGACGAGACGCGCAGCAATATCGCGATAGGCTGTCCTGCTCTCCGCTGTGATGACATCGCGGCAGAGCTCTTCGTAGATGATCCGATGGGTCTCGGCTCGGTCCGGCGCATCCGGGAGGATATAAGAAAGACCCGCCGCTTTCAGCCGGTCAACGTAGAAAGACTGCTCCATCGTGAATGCAGTCGCCATGAGGCCAGGCGTTCGCAAATCCTGCTGCTTGATTCGCGCGGCCGTGGCGTCTGCAATATGCAGCAAGGGAATAGAGACGCCCTGCATCATTGCATCAGCAAGCTTGTGCATCGTGTTTGTCGCAAGGATGATGAAATCTGCACCGCCACGCTCTAAGGCCTTCGCCTCACGGTTCAAGATGTCGCCTGCATCGTCCCATCTTTCCGATGCCTGGAGGGTCTCTATCGTCGCGAAATCAATTGAACGGATGAGCAATTCAGGCGAGTGAAGCCCTCCAAGACGGTCTCGCGTCATCCTGCACAGTTCGCGATAATAGATCTGCGTCGAGGCAGCGGACATGCCGCCGAGTATGCCGATTGTCTTCATCCTGATCCTATTGCACCAAATGTCGCCAACTAATCCCGTTAGGTTTCCACCCGAACTCTAGTGTAGTCGATTCGGCATCTTTCAGCATGATGGCTTTGAGACTTGAGATCCCTTTGTGTTAAATTCCGCCCATATTTGGAAGCAACCGCTGACAGGAGACGACCAATGTTCACTCACGTAATGATTGGCAGCAATGATCTGGAGAGGTCGAAAGCCTTCTACGACGCCACCTTCTCTGCCCTTGGCGGCGAGCCAGGTGAAATCGATGCCAGAGGAAGGGTTGTCTAGATACGTGGCGGAAGCCGCCTGATGGTAACAACGCCGATTGATGGGAAACCAGCGACGGTCGCCAACGGTGGAACGATCGGTCTTGTCGCTCCAAGCCCCGAGCATGTGCAAGCATGGCACGACACCGGGACAAGCCACGGAGGAAAGTCGATCGAGACACCGCCGTCAGAACGCCCGAATGGCTCATTTGTCGCCTATCTCCGGGATCCGGATGGAAACAAGCTGACCGCGCGCACGCTACCGTCGGCTTGAGTTGGCCATGCACGGTAAGGTCTCGTTATAGATGCAGACTGCCTGGAGTAACGGATGCCGAAGCGTCGTGAGAAGTCGGACCTGCCCACGAAGATCTGTCCGGTCTGTAGCAGGCCGTTCTCATGGAGAAAAAAGTGGGAGAAGACCTGGGACAACGTGAAGTTTTGCTCCCAACGATGTCGAGAGACGAAAGACAATCGTAAGGCTATTGAGCCGTCGTTAGCTCGGGCACAGACTTAAATGCTCAATATGTGAGGATTAGAAATGGCCGAAGATGCAGGTGTGATAGCTGTGGACCACACGGGATTCTCTGTCGCCTCGTTGGAGGAGGCGATCCGGTTCTGGACTGAGGCGATGGGTTTCGACCTTGCTCGCCGAGGAGAGATGGGTGGCGAGTTCCTACGGGAGGCCACGGGGGTTGACGATCCGCGCTGCCGAATGGCGTTGGTGACAGCTCCAAATGGCTACCCTATCGAGCTTCTCGAATATTCGACAGGCCGTACGCTGGGGGAGACACCTCGGAGCGTGGGTGCGATCGGCGCCGCGCACATCGCCTTCACGGTTACGGATATCAGCACGGCGATCGCGCGGGTTGAGAGGGCGGGGTGGGCCGTGAAGGGTTCGCCGCAGCCGATACCGGCCGGACCCCGATGCGGAACTATGGTCGCGTACATCTCTGGCCCGGATGGGATCACTATAGAGCTGATGCAGCCGCCTGTTCAACATTCCCGCGTCCTGTAATGCCCTTTCGGTACGGAAAGCTGAACCCTCTGTAGGTCTGCGTAAATTGACCAGGTGCCAAAGGTCGTCTCGAAGCTGCGAAGTTCATGGTCGGATTGCGCCCAATTGCGGGCATGGCTATCACATTTAATTCAGGTGCTTAGCGCTCTGGGGGTCGTTGGTTCGATTCCTATCAAGGCGAGGTAAGATAGTCGATTTGCGAAGTTGTCGATCCTGGTTTGTAAACTGCGTTCGCCGGTGGACCCGGGGCATGAACTCGTTAGAGACGCTCCGCGTAGATGGTGATGCGGGCAAGGATTTCTTTCAGGCTGGGCCGGCCATGATAATAGAGAGCCGAGGTCCGCTCATATGCGCGCTCGTAAAGCCCGAACGTCCCGGGGTCCGAAAGGCTGAAAGCGGGGTTGCTGCTTATGTTTTGATCGTCAGCCTTCGGAAAACGTCGGTCCTTGTGCTCGAGATAGGCTTCCGTACCGATGAAGTCTTGCACTTCCGGCTGGTCCAGTAGGCAGTAGACGTCGTAATAATGCCGAAGAAAATTGGCGGGGAACTGGCCGGATTCCTGCTGCTTGCGATATTTAGTGGAGATGGTCTGGAGCTTCTCGACCAGCGTGTAGCCGGGCTCGTAGCATGGAACAGCAAGTGCGCGATTATCGATCAGCTCGACGCGCGATGCCGCGTAATCATAGGCCCAGGAGCTGATATCCTTATTGATATTGGGAGCCACCGTGTCAAAGCCGGCTTCGAGCAACACGCCGTCCTTGAGATCCGATTTCGTGCCAGTCGTCTCGGGGTAGTAGAGGCGGATGCCGCCGCTGCGATACGTCTCGTTTTCAAATTCGGTATCGCGCTCAATCTTCTGGATGCCGTCGATCGTGATCGTCTCCGCCAGCCAGTCATAGAAGCCCTTGCGACTTTCACGATGCGCTGCCTTATCGTGATTGGGGCCGGTTTTTACTTCCATTGCCTTCGGCGGTTCGATACGGATATCGATATCCTCCGAAAAGCGGTTGATGATGCGGTATCCTTTCGATAGCGAGGTGCCTCCCTTCAGCTCGAACGCCATCTCAAGCTGCTGCAGGCCGTACAGGCAATGCATGATCCAGTAGTCTTTTTCGACCAGCACCGGCTGCACTTTCATCTGGTCAGCGACGATGCGCAGCAGGGACGCAAAATCCTTGTGCTTATGGAGGAAATCAGCTGGCATGCGTGTCGGCGGCGAGGGTGTTGAAGAATTTACGCGTGCGCACCATGCCGTATTCCTTGGCGGCACGGGTGAGGGCAGTGCGATTGCCCTGCAGGGCACGTTCCTTCACGCGGGCCAGCACCTGATCGCGGTCCTCGGCCAGCTGGTCGAGATTGTTGACCAGGTCGACCAGCAGGAATTCTTTGGTCAGGGTTTTGGGGAAGGCTGGCTTTCTGCGGAACTCGAACTCTCGGCCGCCCAGCATGAAGTTGCCGTGGCGCTTATGGTTATAGACGACGGTCTTGTTATAGAGCTGCGTCGCGCCGACACCCAGGCTGTTATAGGCATTGGGCGAGGTGACGAGGTAACGGTCATCCTTTAGGAAAGCCTCGACGAGCGCGTCATCCTCGGCGGGGGCTTTGCCGAACGCGGTCTGCTTCGGCCGGTGATAGACGCCGGTCGATAGCTTGGTCAGGTATCCTTCTGCCAGCAGCTGCTGAAGATGCCGATCGACAGACGACGACCATTGGGTGAGATCCTCCCGACGGTAGACCTTGCCGGACCGCAGATGCTTTTTCAATTCCTGTAACTTCGTCATGGGTTAGCTCCTGCACTCACTATAGAGACATATGGTCGTGAATGCAATTTTTTCCAAATTTCATGCAAATTTTCGCGACGACTCAACATCCAGCTCACTGAAATCATGGAATTATATAAGGGAACTTTCCGGCAACCTCCACTATTTGAATATCGAAAATCCCGAAACTGACTTGCCCTCCGTAAGATTGCGAGTGACCGTCGACGGTCTGCTTGCCAAGCAATTCGACGTGTCAACGTCGTGCTCTCGCGGCTTTCCGCGACTGGAGCGTCAGACGCGTTGCAAAGCAGGCCTTTCCCAACGCATCTCTATCGCACTTCAAAGCGTCCTCTCACTCCAAGCTGCGGTTGGTCGTTGCCGAACTTGGTCGCGTCATGCATTTTTTCTCTTGACAGACAATGTGCAAAAATTGCTAATACGCATTAGCAGCTAATACGTATTAGCAAATTATCGGCTTATGGAAGCAAGAACGTGGCAGCAACCAAGCGACTAACACAGATCGACATCGCGAAGCTCGCCGGTGTCAGCCAGGCCACCGTTTCGCTTGTCCTGAATGGTGCGCCAACGGCTGTGGCCCGCATCCCGGCGGAAACCCGCGAGCGGGTCAAGAAGGTCATCCGGACCACCGGTTATGTCGCAGACCCTATTGCACGGCGGATGGCCAAGGGCCTGAACCGCATCCTTGGCGTTTTCACATACGAGCCGGCCTTCCCGAGCGCCCAGGCGGATTTCTTCACGCCCTTCCTGCTCGGCATCGAGGAAGAAGCGCAGCAGCAGAACTACGACCTGCTGCTTTTGACTAGCGCCGGCGTCGGCAACAACCGCAAGATCTTTTCCGAAGGCAACCGGCTGCGCATTGCGGACGGTTGCCTTGTGCTCGGGCGCGAATTCGATCGCGCAGAACTTGCCCGATTGGTGGCAGAGGATTACCCATTCGTGGCGATTGGCCGACGTGAGGACGCTGGCGGACCCGTTCCTTACGTCGGCGGCGACTATACGTCCGGCACCCGCGCGCTGGTCGAGAAGGCCTGCTCGCTCGGCCATTCGAAACTGGCCTATGTCGGGCCGCAGGGCCCGGCGGAATCCGTTGCCGACCGCTGGCTCGGATACCAGGTGGCGCTGTCGGCCTCCGGTGCGCATCAGGCGTTGCATGTCGCTAGCGTCAATCGTCCCGCCGACGAGATCCTCGATGCGATCCTCTCCTCGGGGGCAACGGCTGCCTTTTTCATAGAACTGGCGGACGCTGTACGGGTCGAGATTTTGGCGCGCGAGCGTGGGATTTCGGTGCCTCGCGATCTGTCGATGATCGTGCTCGGCAGTCACATCCGCGCCGGACGCAGCGCGGTGCGCTTCACCTCCTACGAGATCCCCCGTGAGGAGATGGGCCGACAGGCGACCGCTATGCTGGTGACCCGCATCGAGACAGGCGGCATCGGCACTCAGATCCTTCTTCCCTGCGAGCCCGTCGAGGGAGAGACACTGGGACCCTGTCCTTCAGATCCAGCACAAAAAACGGATGGTATAACGTGAAAGAGATGCGAGCAGATATTCTTGTCGTGGGTGGCGGTCTTGGTGGGGTTGCGGCAGCACTCGGTGCTGCGCGCGCCGGCAAACGCGTCATTATGACGGAGGAATATGACTGGATCGGCGGTCAGCTCACCAGTCAGGCCGTGCCGTCCGACGAGCATACATGGGTCGAGCAATTCGGCATCACCCGCTCTTATCGCAAGCTGCGTCAAGGCGTGCGTCAGTACTACCGCGATCACTATCCGCTCACCGAAGGTGCCCGCACGTGGGGCGACCTCAATCCCGGTGCCGGCTGGGTCAGCCGCATCTGTGCCGAGCCGCGCGTCAGCCTTGCTGTCATGGAAAGCATGCTCGCACCTTATCGCGGCGCTGACCGCCTGACGGTGCTGCAACCCTATCGGCCTGTGGCAGCCGACGTTGACAGCGATACTGTCCGTTCGATTACCGTCCGTCACCGCGACAGCGGCGCCGAGATCGTGATTTCCGCCGACTACATCCTCGATGCGACCGAACTTGGCGATCTCCTGCCGATGGCAGGTGCCGAATATGCCAAGGGGTTCGAGGCCCAGTCCGACACGGGCGAGCCGAGTGCCCCGCCAGAGGCGCAGCCGGACAATGTCCAGGCCATCTCGATCTGCTTTGCCATCGACCATGTCGATGGCGACCGGACGATCGACAAGCCGGAAAACTACGACTACTGGAAACAGTATCAGCCGCATTTCTGGGGTGGCCCGATGCTGGGTCTAACCGCCCCACATCCGCGCACGCTGGAGCACACGACCCGCTCCTTCACGCCTAACCCCGATGATGATCCGCTTCTCGTCGATGCCGACCAGCGCAAGGGTGGCGGTGACGAGAATCTCTGGATCTTCCGGCGCATCGCTGCCCGCAAGAACTTTGCGCCCGGATTCTACACGTCCGACATCTGCCTCGTGAACTGGCCGATGATCGACTACATGGACGGCACCATCATCGACGTTTCCGAGGCGGAGAAGGCACGACACCTGAAGTCGGCCGCCGACCTGTCCTATTCGGTCTTCTACTGGCTGCAGACGGAAGCGCCGCGCCTCGATGGCGGACAGGGTTATCGTGGCCTGCGGCTGCGTGGCGACATCACCGGCACCAAGCACGGCCTTGCCATGGCGCCGTATGTGCGTGAGAGCCGGCGCATCAAGCCGGTCACCCGCATCGTCGAGCAGGATCTGTCATTCACGGTGCGCGGCGAAAAGGGTGCGGTCCGTTACCGCGACAGCATCGGCATCGGCATGTACCGGATTGACCTGCACCCCTCAACAGGTGGCGACAACTATGTCGACGTGCCGTCCTGCCCGTTCGAGATCCCGCTCGGGGCACTTCTGCCGCAACGGATGAAAAACCTAATCCCGGCCGGCAAGAACATCGGCACGACCCATATCACTAACGGTTGCTACCGCCTGCATCCGGTCGAATGGAATATCGGCGAGGTTGCAGGAATGCTCGCCGCCTTCAGTCTCGAAAAGGGCCTGACGCCTCATCAGGTGCAGGCCGACGACAAGCACCTTCACGATTTCCAGGCAGCACTGACCCGCGAGGGGATCGAGATCCGCTGGCCCGAGGTCGCGGCCTATTAAGCCACACTACCATCTTTAGCTCGAACCCATCTTTGGAGGAGGACTGGGAATGCCCTATCACCTGACGTTAAAATCGACTGCCGTCGCGCTCGGCCTTCTGGGACTGGGCGGCATTGCCCAGGCTCAGGACGCCGTGAACCTGCGGATGACCATCTGGAGTGCCAACGAAGCACATCTGAAACTGTTCAACGAGATCGCTGGCGGCTTCAAGAAAGAGCACCCGAACGTCACGGTGGCCTACGAGTCGCTGCCGTTCGATACCTACACGACGGCTCTGACTACCCAGATTGCCGGTGGCAACGCCCCCGACATGGCCTGGATCTTTGAGACCTCGGCTTACGACTTCGTCAAGTCCGGAGCGCTCTATCCGCTGACCGACGCGCTGAAGGCGGCCAAAGGCTATAATCTCGAGGAAGTCAGCGCCGGTGCGACCGAACGCTGGACGCAGGATGGAGCGCTCTATGCCTATCCGTTCTCCACTTCGCCATTTGCGATGTTCGTCAATAACGACGTCATCAAGGCCGCCGGTGCCAAGACCCCGGCCGAGATGATCGCAAGCGTCGAATGGACCTGGGATAACGCCATCGCCACGGCCTCGACCGTCGGCAAATCCGGCAAGGGCGGCTTGGTCGTGCGCGATTTCAACTACCAGAACTGGCAGTACCTGACGTCGGTCTGGAATGGCTGGGGCGCGTCGCCCTGGAGCGAGGATGGCAAGACCTGCAGCATGGCCGACAAGCCGATGGCGGACGCCCTGTCCGTCATTCACGACGCCATCTTCACGAAGAAGGCGATACCCGGCCCCGGTGAGACCGTCGACTTCTTCGCCGGCAATGCGGCGATGACCATCACGCAGATCAGCCGCGCCTCGTTGCTGCCCAAGGACAAGCCGTTCTCCTGGGATCTCGTGCCGCTGCCGAAGGGCCCGGCCGGGGAGTATGCGCTAATCGGCCAGGCCGGCATCGGCGTCATGCAGTCGGGCAAGAACGCCAAGACGGCGGCGGAGTTCGTTGCCTACATGACCAACCCGGAAAACTCGGCGAAACTCAGCCAGTTCTTTCCGTCGGCGCGCAAGTCGCTGCTGAATGCCGAGGTGCTGAAGAAGACAAATCCGCTCCTCAGCCAAGAGCAGATCGAAAAGGTCGTGATCAACGGCATCGCCACTGGCAAGGTCATGCCCGGTCATAGCGGCTTTGCCCAGATCCAGCAGATGGTGCGCTCGAACCTCGACGCCGTCTGGCACCCGGAAGCGGACGTGCCCGGCACGCTGCAGAAAATCTGCGGACAGATCGGCCCGCTCTTGAAGCGCTGAGGAGATCGCCATGGCTGTCGCGCAGCATCATCACAAAACGTCCAAGACCGGCGCACCGCCGCCGTTCTGGACGATCGCGCGGCGCGACAGCCTAGCCGGCGTCCTGTTCATCGCGCCGCAACTGATCGGCATCATCACCTTCGTGCTGGTGCCACTCGGCCTGGTGTTCTGGTATTCGCTGCATGAGTGGAACGTGCTCGCCAACACGTTCACCTTCACCGGCAGCCAGAACTACCAGATGTTGCTTGAAGATACCAACCTGCTCGAGGTGCTTGGCGCCACGGCTATCTTCTCGGTTGGTCTCGTCGTGCTAAACATGTCGCTGGCGCTGCTGCTCGCCGTCCTGCTCAACCAGAAGCTCGCCGGCATCGCTGTCTTCCGCACGCTGTTCTTCTCGCCGGTCGTGGTGTCGCTGGTCGCCTGGACTATCGTCTGGAGTTTCCTCCTGCAGAAGAACGGTGGCATCAACGGCATGCTGCTGATGGTCGGCATCGAGGGCCCGAACTGGCTGCGCGAGAACGTGACCGCGATGATCTCTGTCATCGTTGTGCAGGTGTTCAAGAATGTCGGGCTTAATATGATCCTGTTTCTCGCAGCCCTGCAGGGCGTGCCGAAGGAGCTGTATGAAGCGGCCCGCATCGATGGTGCGCCGGCGTTCAAGCAGTTCCGCCGGATTACCCTGCCGCTGATCAGCCCGACTATCCTCCTGACCTCGATCATCACCATCGTCGGTTCGCTGCAGGTGTTCGCGCAGATCGCGGTGCTCACCCAGGGCGGCCCCGGCCTCTCGACCACTGTGCTGGTCTATTACCTCTATCAGCAGGCCTTCCAGTTCCACTATTTTGGCTACGGCGCGACGATCTCCATCCTGCTTTTCGTCATCGTCGCCGTCCTGACCCTCGCCCAGTGGCAGATGCGCAAGAGGATCGTGTTCTATGAAAACTGACCTTTCGCCGCGCCTGCGGGTGGCGCTATACGGCCTGATGTGCGTTCTGCTTATTCCGTTCGTCTTTCCGACCTGGTGGATGGTCACCTCGTCAATCAAGCCGATCAGCGACATTTTTGCCTTTCCGCCGCAGTTGATCCCGCAGAACTACGACTGGACGACATACTCGAAAGTCTTTGAGCTGCAGCCTTTCGTCCAGCAGTACTGGAATTCGGCCTATATTGCCGCTGTCGTCACCATCGGTACGATGGTCGTGTCGTCGATGGCCGGCTACGCCTTCGCGCGGATCAGATTTCCCTACGCAGATACGATCTTCATGATCGTACTGCTCGGCCTCCTGATCCCTTCGGAGGTGACAATCGTGCCACTCTTCCAAATGTTCCTGAAGGCCGGCATGGTCAACACCCATTGGCCGCTGATCCTGGTGCCGATCTTCGGCGCACCAAGCGTGTTCGCGACCTTCGTGATGCGGCAGTTCTTCGTGACGCTGCCGGCCGAACTGGAGGAGGCTGCCCGCGTCGATGGCCTCGGCCGCTTCAAGATCTTCCGCAAGATCGCGCTGCCGCTGGCAAAGCCGGCGCTCGCCTCGGTCGCGATTTTCACCTTCCTGCACTCGTGGAACCTATTCCTCGAACCGATCGTGTTCCTGTCGAGTGCCGACAAATTCACCCTGCCGCAGGCTCTCACGCAATACACCGATGCCTATGGGGGGCCGATGTGGAACATCCAGCTCGCCGCTGCCACGCTGACAGCGCTGCCCGTCCTCATCGTCTTCATTATCGCTCAGAAGCAGTTCGTCGAAGGACTGGCGCACACCGGCCTGAAGGGCTAAACAACGGGATCCCATTATGGCTCAGGTCACTCTTTCCGATATCCGCAAGAGCTATGGCTCCGTCAACGTCATCCATGGTGTCGATCTCGGCATCAACGACGGAGAGTTCGTTGTGCTGGTCGGTCCGTCCGGCTGCGGCAAGTCCACCCTGCTGCGGATGATCGCTGGGCTCGAAACCATCACCGGCGGCACGCTCGATATCGGCGGTCGCATCGTCAACGATCTCGATCCGAAGGATCGCGATATAGCGATGGTGTTCCAGAGCTACGCGCTCTATCCGCACATGACGGTGGCCACCAATATGGGCTTTTCGCTGGAGCATCGCGGCGGGAGCAAGGCCGAGATAACGGAACGGGTGAACTGGGCGGCAGGAATTCTCGGCCTCGAAGCCCTGCTACACCGCTACCCGCGCCAACTGTCCGGCGGACAGCGCCAGCGTGTGGCGATGGGGAGGGCGATCGTTCGCAATCCGCAGGTCTTTCTCTTCGATGAGCCGCTGTCGAATCTCGACGCCAAACTGCGCGTGGTCATGCGCGGCGAGATCAAGTCGCTACACCAGAAGCTGAAGACCACGACCGTCTACGTGACCCACGACCAGGTCGAGGCGATGACCATGGCCGACCGGATCGTCGTTCTGAACGGCGGAAGGGTGGAGCAGATCGGCGCACCGCTCGATCTCTACGATCGCCCCGCCAACCGTTTCGTTGCCGGCTTCATCGGCTCGCCTTCAATGAATTTCCTCGAAGGAACGATAACCTCGCATGGCTTTGCCACGGCCGGTGCTACCCTGCCATTGCCGGATTCGGCCCAAAGCCACGTCGGCCGCCCGGTAATGTTCGGCATCCGGCCCGAACATCTCCAGCTGGATCCGGCTGGAGTCCCGGCCGAGGTATTGCTTGTCGAGCCCATGGGCGCCGAGACGCAGGTCACGATGACGCTTGGCAACACTCAGGTCATCGGCGTGTTTCGCGAGCGTGTCGCGCTGTCGCCGGGTTCCGTCATCACCTTGATGCCAGATGCTGCGGCCATCCATCTGTTCGATGCGGATGGCGGCCAGCGGCTCGAATAGGTCAGCGGACATAACGACAATTGAGAGATGGACAACAGTCTGAGTTCACATGCGCGAACAAGGGTGACGCGGGCAGAAGTCGCACTTCAAGGCAGAGCCGCGCCTTTTGACCTTGCCCCGCAGGACTAATTCATTTCGAAGTAAGTTCGTGCGCATTGAGAGGACCAGAAAATTAAGCGTAACCCTTTCACGGTCCAACAGATATCGGCACAATGACGGAACACGAGGCAGGCACGCGCGTCTCTGTGTCACGCCGCTCCGCTGCAATTTTGCGGTTCTCCTGAAGTTGTCCACGGTTCTAAACCGTTCAAGAGCAACAAACAGTTGTTTCTCTATTTGGCTCATGTCGCTTACCGACAAATGGAGCCTAATTTGAGTTCAAACACTCGCCGGCACAACGCATCACGTCGGCAAAAACCGCAGCAGTCTTACCTAATGATCTGTTGCCTTACGGCTCAACCTAGGTGCAGATCGCTGACAGGCTGCATAGGCTTCCGTTCGTGAATATGGTGATCCTTACCCCCAAACCTGTCCGGCAAGGTATGACGACATCTTGAGCACCGATGAGTGGCCGCTCAAGACTCAAGCGTCCCTTGGGCGAGCGCATATTTCCCCGCTCAATCCATTGACGGATTCATCAAAAAGCATCTGCGAGTAAGCGTGATGCGTCGCGCCGCGTTGCAAGTCTTCTTTCGTCAGCTCATCGACAAAACTGCCGTCTTTCATCACCAGGACGCGGTCGCACATATGCGCGATGACCGAGAGATCGTGGCTGACGAGAACGTAAGTGAGCGTTCGCTCATCCCTCAAATCACAAAGAAGGTTGAGAACTTCCGCCTGCACTGAAACATCAAGCGCAGATGTGGGTTCGTCGAGTAGCAGGATTTCCGGTTCCAGCATCAATGCTCGCGCAATGGCGACACGCTGACGTTGCCCCCCGGAAAGCTGATGTGGAAAGCGTTCTGCGAAGCTTGTAGGTAAGCCAACCTGCTCCAATGCCGCCGCCACACGGTCCCAACCGGCACCCTTTTCCATGGCGCGAATGGGTTCTGCAAGCACGCGTTCTATACGGTGGCGGGGGTGGATGGAGCCGTAAGGATCCTGAAATACCATCTGCGCCAGCAACAATTGTTCGTTGGTGCGTTCGCGATCAACCGGTGTTCCCGCAAAGGATATGGTTCCCTGCCAATGGCGGTCCAGCCCCGCCAAAGAGCGAAGGACGGTTGACTTCCCGCAGCCTGACTCGCCAACGATACCGAGTGTCTCCCCCTTTTTGACGGAGAAGGAGACCGATTTGACGACCTGCTTGCGCGCATCACCCTGACCAAATGAGACGGCTAGGCCTTTGACCTCAATCATGACAGGCTCCCTGCTGCATTGATGGCTTGCCGATCCAGAACCTGCAAACGAGTGACAGGATGTTTGGGGTCCGGCATGGCCGCGATCAGTCCTCGCGTGTATGGGTGTTTTGCGTCATTGAGGCTTTGCAGCGTTTCGATGACCTGTCCCTGATACATGACGAGAATTCTCTCGCAGAAGGATGCGACCATACGAATGTCATGGCTGATAAGCAGAAGAGCGGAATTGTTTTCCCGCACCAGCTGGTCGAGCAATCTAAGCACATCGCCTCTGACGCTGACATCCAGCGCCGACGTTGGCTCGTCGGCAATGACGAGACGGGGTTTTGCCAGCAGCATCATGGCAATCATAACGCGCTGCCCCATGCCCCCGGAAATCTGATGCGGATAGAGTTCCATGGTGCGCTCGACGTCTGCGATGCGGACTTTTCCGAGCATGTCAGCCGCCAGCTCAAAAGCGCGTTTCTTGCCGATTTTTTGGTGCAGAAGTGCTGCTTCCGCCACCTGTTTGCCAACCTTCAGCACGGGGTTGAGGGAATAGCGTGGATCTTGCATAATCAATGCTATGCGGTTGCCGCGCAGGCCGCGCATGGATTTTTCACTGCGGCTGAGAAGTGGTGCGGCTTCGAAGTCGAGTGTTGACGCCTCGACACGAGCAGATGGTGGCAAAAGTCGCATAATGGCGCGGCCGAGCGTGGATTTGCCAGAGCCGGATTCGCCAACAATTCCGACCCGTTCTGCGCCGAGATCAAAGCTTACGTTTCGGACAGCCGCAACCTCCGCTCTCCCGAAACGCACCGCAAGATCCCTTATTTTGAGAATAGTTTCATTATCGGGCATGGCGTGGATCCAGAATATCGCGAAGCGTATCGCCCACGAGATTGAAAGCAAGGCTGGTGACAAGAATGGCGATGCCCGGCATTACCGCGACCCACCAATTGTCGAGCATGAATTTTCGTCCGTTGGAGATCATCGCACCCCATTCCGGCTCTGGCGGCTGTGCACCAAGCCCGAGGAACCCAAGCGCTGCTGCTGTGAGAATGACGCCAGCCATACTGAGCGTCAGACGCACTACGACGGATGGAATGCACATCGGTGCGATGTAGAGCAGCAGCAATCTGGTGCCAGATGCACCATAAAGTCTGGCCGCCGCGACATAGTCCGTATTGCGCACGATGAGGGTTTCGGCGCGTGCCAAGCGCGCAATCGGCGGCCATCCGGTAAGCGAAATGGCGATGATAGCGGTGTTGAGACCCGCGCCAAGGGCTGCGGCGAATGCTAGTGCGAGGATAAGCGAGGGAAAGCTGAGAACGATATCTGTCGCTCTCATGAGAAACGCGTCGGTACGGCCACCTATGAAACCGGCAACAATACCAATCAACAGGCCAATTGGCCCGACGATCAGCGAGACGGCGAGGACCGTCTGGATGGTAATGCGCGTACCATAGATAAGGCGAGAAAGAATATCGCGTCCGAACTCATCGGTTCCTGCCCAATGGGAGAGGCTCGGCGGTTGCAGCGCCTGCGACAGGTTTTGGGCGGTCGCACTGTAAGGCGCAATCCACGGGGCAAGAATGGCGATGATGACCAGCAAGAGCAGAACGGCAAAACCGAACATGCCCAGAGGTTCATCTGCCAGCTTTTTGAAAAAGCTCTTTAAGCTGCCGGTGGTTCGGCTAAGAGCACCAGATGCTTGGGGCCGTGCTGCTAGAATTTGACTTGTATTCATGTCGTGGCCTCTCTCGTGCGTGGATCGAACACGAGATATGCTAGATCGGAAAGGAAATTCAGCATCATGAAGATCAATCCAATGATCAGCGTGCCTGCCAGAACGGCGTTCATGTCGCCATTCATCAGGGCGTTGGTCATGTATTGACCGATGCCGGGCCATGAAAACACGATCTCGGTCACAACCGCACCTTCAAGCAAGCCGCCGTAGGAAATCGCCAACACGGTGATGAGCTGCACGGCGATGTTCGGCAGAAGATGGCGCGTCACGATGCGCATACTCGATGCGCCTTTGGCGCGGGCGGCCACGACATAGTCCTGGTTTAACTGCTCCAGCGTGAAGCTGCGCGTCATGCGAGTGATGTACGCCATCGCCGAATAAGCTAGAATACAGGCGGGGAGAATGATATGGTGAACTGCATTCCAGAACACCTCCATGTCGCCAGCCATGAGGCTGTCGATCAGAAGGAGCCCGGTTTTAGGCTCGACCAGTCCCTCTAGGTAGACATCTACGCGTCCCGGACTGCCAGCCCATTGAAGGCCTGCATAAAATATCACCAGACCTACGATGCCGAACCAGAACACTGGAATGGAATGGCCAACGAGTGAGATAACCCGCGTAAACTTGTCAAACCAGCTATCGCGAAAGAAAGCTGCAGTCATTCCGAGCGGAACACCAAAGAGCGTCGATATGACAACGGCCAAGGTTGCCAGTTCCAAGGTTGCTGGAAAAGCGTTCTTGAGATCCTCAGTGACGGGATTGCCCGTCAGGATTGCCGTACCGAGATCTCCACGAAACAGGGAGGTCATGTACAACCAGAACTGATGATAGAGCGGCAGGTCCAGACCCAGCCGCTCCCGCATTGCCTGATAGGCCCGGGGATCAGCCAGCTCGCCAACGATCGCACCGACCGGATCGGTCGGCAAGATGCGACCGATCACGAAGGTGACGACAAGCAGAACGAAAAGGCTTAAAAACAGGTGGCCGATCCGTCTAGCTAGTTCTAGGAGTGTAAACTCTTTCATGTGCGCAATGGCCTGATTATGGAGCGTCTGATTTCGTAACGCCTTCAATGCGGGTCAAAGACCATGGATGGCCGCTGTAACCCTTCAATCGGTTGCTCAAGACGATAGGCTCGAATCGTTCAAACATCGGCAAGACCGCAGGCTTGAGCTCGATGAACTTTTCTTGGATCTGTTTTACCAGTTCCATACGCTTGGCGTCGTCCCTTTCGCTGTTTGCCTGCTCGCGCAATGCATTTAGCTCAGGAATGTCCCAGGCAGAGCGCCAGACGAAGTTGCCAGCGTTGTTGGCTTCCTTGGAATTGTTGGGGTTGGACGCAAAGTTATCCAGTGAGCCCAGTGCAGTCGGCATGAACGAACCGGTCTGGGGAATAAGCAAATCGAAATTGCGCGCGCGGTGCGCGGCGACGATGTCGGCGCCGTTGCCCTGCTGGATATTGACCTTGATGCCTATTTCCGCAAGGTTGGCCTGAATAGCCGTGGCCATGTCCACCCTGGGCGTTTGCGAAATGGTTTTGAGTGTCACTGTGAAGCCATCTGGATATCCGGCGTCCGCCAGAAGCTTCTTGGCTTTCTCAGGCTGGAAAGACCAGTCGGGGTTTGCGATCGCACCTGTCCAGTCCTCTGGCACTGGAACGTTGCGGACGCGGCCGTAAGACCCCAGGATAGTATCCGCTATGCCTTTGTAATCGATGCCGTAGGCAAGTGCTTCACGCACCCCTGGCTTGGAAAAAGGCTCTGTGCCTGCATTCATCGCAAGAACGTAGTAGCCACCCGTCTTGACCTTATCGATGACAAAGCTGGCGTTGGTTTCGAACGTCTTGACATCCGCTGCGGTCAGGGCGCTCGCGATATCGATATCACCGCGCTCGAGCATCAAACGGGCTGCCTGACTTTCGGGAACGTGGCGCATGATGATCCGACGCATGGTCGGTTTCCCGTCACGATAATCGTCGTTTGCTTCGAGAAGAACAATATCATTGGGCGTCCAGCGACGGAGGACATAAGGACCTGAGCCTGCAGTCTTGGTACGCAGCCACTCGTTGCCATAATCATTGTTGGCGACGTGCTTTTCGACTTCCACGCTGTCGACGACCGACGATACACCCATTGCGAGACGATAGAGGAGCGCTTCAGGGATAACTTTGTCGGTCAGCTCGATCCGAAACGTCTTTTCGTCGGGAGCCGAAACGAGGCTTTCTATGTTGGCGGCAGTATATCCAGCTGTCTTGTAGTTTGTTGCTGCAGATTGATCGAGTTTCAAAAGCCGGACAATGGAAAACAGTACGTCCTTGGATGTCACCGGATTTCCCGAGGAGAAATTTGCGTCTTTCAACTTGAAGGTGATGCCCTTGTCGTCAACCTTCCAGCTTTCCGCAAGTTGCGGCTTGATTTTGTTGCCGTCCGTCTGATCGGCGAAGACAAGCCGGTCGTAGGTGTTTGCCAATATTTCCTGCGTCTTCACTTCGGTGCCTTGCTGGGGGTCAAGCGAGAGCACTTGTGCCAGAGAGGTGCCAATCACCAGCTGATCGTTTGGCGTCGCTGCGATCGTTGCCGTGGAGCTGGAAAGCGCGACGAAAAACGCTGCTGCAAAAACAGGATTTGAACAAATTAAATTCATGGGTTCCTCCTCCAAGATGGACCGCTTCGGCGCGGGCAAGTCATACGATGATTGCGTTATTTTTGTGAGCCCTAACAAGCATCTGGTATGATGTCTAAAGTCATAGCCGCGTTCTCAATCCGAAGTGAACCCCAATATTGGCCGATGTGCAAGCCGCATGTTCATTCATTCACGCACGTATTCTTGCGGGAAAAAAATTTCAAACCCGAGACCCGTGAAAAGTCGATGCAATCAACGCGACAATTCGAAATATCTTTATAAATCTCAGGTAACATTAGTGTTTTTAATTTATACGTTTGTTTTCAATGCCAAAACGACGTCTCCGACCTGGTCGCCATCGTCCTGTATAGATGAGCATTTGATTGCAAGAATAAGGCGGCACATTCCTATGGGGGAAGCCTCTGGCACTTAAAATAATTGAAACTCGACAAGCGATAGTAGAGGTATTATCTCTTCTGGCGAACTAGGAGAAAAACAATGTATGTTGGGACGCAGCTGGCTGCTCGCGATGATGATGACTATCGGATTTGGTCGCAGCTTGGAGTAAATAACATCTGCGCTGATCCGGACGGTCCACTGGACAGTTGGGATCTCGATCACCTGAAACGTTTGCGCGAAAAAGTCGAAAGTTTTAGTCTGACGCTGGATATGATCCAGCTTCCCTTGCCTTCAAGCCCCATTGAAACCGCCACATATCCAGACATTTTGTTGGCCGGTCCCAACCGTGATCGCCAGATCGACGCGATCTGCAAACTCATTGAAAATCTTGCTGAAGCGGGCATTCCCGCCGCCAAATACAATCTCAACCTCATTGGCATTCCCCGCACGCCGGACGAGCCGGGAAGAGGCGGTTCAAAAAACGCTTCCTTCCGTTGGGATAAGACCGATCAAAATGCAGCGCCCGGTCAGGCTGGCGTTCTCTCGGAAGAAGAGAACTGGGAGCGGATCGATTACTTCCTCGAACGGGTTGTGCCTGTTGCCGAATCTAACCGGATTCGTCTTGCCTGCCATCCGCATGATCCCTACACGCCACCCGGCTACAAAGGTGTAACCCGTGTTTTGGGTACCGTAGATGGGCTGAAGAAATTCGTGGCGATGCGCGAAAGCGACTATCACGGCCTGAATTTCTGCCAGGGAACGGTCGGCGAAATGCTCGATAATCCTCGCGAAGAAATCGATGACGTCATTCGCTGGTTCGGCAGTCGCAACAAGATTTTCAACCTTCACTTCCGCAATATTCGCGGCAAGAAGCTGTCCTTTATGGAAACCTTCCCGGATGAAGGCGACATGGATATGGCCCGCTCTCTCAAGATCTATAAGGAAGTCGGCTACAAATACATGATTATGCCGGACCATGTACCGACCATCTCTGGTCGTGATCCGCAGGGTGTCGCCTTTGCTTATTGCTATGGTTACACCGCCGCATTGCTTCAGGCACTGGATGCCTACGGGGCTTAACAGCCTCGATTTTCAAGTGAAATCTCGCACATATCGATGTTCGGGAGGAGACCGCCACAGCCGTTTTGAATGGCCGCCTTTGGCGTGACACTAAACACATGAGTGGCCACACTGGCCTCAGGAATGAACCATGTTCTCACACAGTCGTGCCGATTTTGGACCGGATTTTGTTTTTGGCGTCGCAATGGCTGCCCACCAGATTGAGGGTGGCCAGACGGACGGACGCGGTTCATCGATCTGGGATACATTTGCGGCGACACCCGGAAATGTCAAAAACGCGGATACCGGAAAAATCGCCTGCGACCACTACAATCGCTGGGCAGAAGACCTCGACCTTATCAGGGATGGCGGCTTTGATGCATATCGATTTTCCTTTGCGTGGCCGCGGCTCATTCCAGATGGAACGGGCGCGCTTAACCCTGCTGGTTTTGATTTTTATGATCGCCTGATCGACGGCATGCTGGAGCGAGGCATCAAACCTTTGGCGACACTTTACCATTGGGATTTACCAAGCGCATTGCAGGATCGTGGCGGCTGGATGAACCGCGACACGACCAAAGCTTTTGCCGATTATGCTGCGCAAGTCAGCCGTCATTTCGGCGACAGGCTGGAAAGCATTGCAACCTTCAATGAACCATGGTGCGTGACGGTGCTGAGCCATTTCCTCGGCATCCATGCACCGGGTTATCGTGATGTGCGCGCAACGGCTCGAGCGATGCACCATGTGCTGCTTGCCCACGGTCTCGGTATCACGGCTATGCGCGATGAGGGCATCAAGGACAAGCTTGGCATTGTCGTGAATATGGAAAAGGCAGAGCCTTTTAGCCAAGGCCCTAAAGACATCGAAGCGGCGGCGCTGGGTGATGATGTTTTCAATCGCTTCTTCCTGGATGGTGCGGTCAAGGGAACATATCCGGAGCGTGTGACGAAGATTTTGGAGCCTTATCTGCCCGCCAATTGGAAGGACGATATGAAAGCCATGAGCCCATCCCTTGACTGGATCGGCATCAATTATTACACGCGCTCGCTCTATAAGCATGATGATCGCGTGCCAGTTTTCCCGTTCACACAATCACGCGGCGACTTGGAAAAGAGCAATGTAGGTTGGGAAGTCTACCCACAGGCGCTGACCGAATTCCTCGTTCGCGCATCAAAGGATTATCCGGGTTTGCCGATTTACGTGACCGAGAACGGCATGTCGGAAACCGATGAGAGCAAACGCATCGCATTTTTCGACAAGCATTTCGGCGCGATCCGTGATGCACAGGCTCAAGGTGCAGACGTGCGCGGCCATATTGCATGGACGCTGATCGACAATTTTGAATGGGCCGAAGGTTACGAGCCCAAATTCGGCATCGTCGGCATGGACCCTGTGACGCTAGATCGGTTGCCGAAGGAAAGCTACCGCGCATTCCAGCAGATGTTGACAAAGGGCCGCGAATAGAAGCGGGAAACCGCCACTTTCTCACGGCCATATCAAAAAACGGAGGACTGCATGCGCGCGACCGGAACAGTGCATAGTGCTTATGCGATTGGCACCGTAGATGGCCGTATCTACGGGTCGTTCATCGAGCATCTCGGTCGCGCCGTTTATACCGGCATTTTTGAGCCGGAGCATTCTACTGCGGACGCTAATGGCATGCGGCAGGACGTCATCGATCTTGTGCGTGAGCTGGATGTGCCGGTCGTTCGGTATCCCGGCGGCAATTTCGTGTCCGCCTATAATTGGGAAGACGGTATCGGCCCTCGCGAAGAGCGTCCGGTTCGTTTGGATCTGGCCTGGCATAGTGCCGAATCCAACCATGTCGGCATCCACGAATTTGCTGATTGGGCGCAGGCCGCTGGCACGGAGATGATGCTGGCCGTCAACCTCGGTTCCCGTGGGCTGGATGGGGCCCGATCATTTCTGGAATATGTCAATCATCCCGGCGGAAGCTATTGGTCGGACCTGCGGCGTGAGAACGGACGGGAAGCGCCTTGGGGCGTGAAAATATGGTGTCTGGGCAACGAGATGGACGGCCCTTGGCAAATCGGCCAGAAAACGGCGGATGAATATGGCCGTCTCGCTTTTGAGACGGCAAAAGCCATGCGCGCCTTTGACCCGTCTATTGAATTGGTGGTCTGCGGTTCCTCATCACCACGCATGCCGACCTACCCGGATTGGGAGGCGACAGTTCTCGACTACACATACGAAACGGTCGATTACATCAGCCTACATCTCTATTTCGACTACGATACCGGCAACACGGCGGATTTTCTGGCTGAAAGTGCTCGTCTGGACGACTATATCGGAACTGTTGCGGGCGTTATTGCCTATACCAAGGCGAAGAAACGCTCTCAAAAAGACGTCTATATCAGCTTTGACGAATGGAATGTTTGGTATCATTCCCGAGAGGCAGACAAGGCATTGCTCGCGGGCGAAAAAGGCTGGCCGCATGCGCCAGCGTTGCTAGAAGATGTCTACACATTTGAAGACGCGCTTCTGGTTGGCTGCATGATCAACACCTTCATCCGCCGGTCGGATGTGGTGAAAATTGCCTGCCTCGCGCAACTGGTCAATGTCATTGCGCCGATCATGACGGTGCCGGGTGGAGAAGCGTGGCGACAGGCGACGTTTTATCCCTTCCTTTTCGCTTCGCGATATGGACGTGGGCGCGCTTTGAAGCTCGCGCTGGATGTTCCAAGCTACGCGACAAGTTTTGCGAAAAACGTGCCGTATCTCGACGTGTCGGCGATCGAAGCCGAAACGGACGGCGCGCTGACTTTCTTCATTGTCAACCGCCACCAGAGCGAAGGCATTGAGCTGGATATCGCCGTTGAAGGGTTCGGAACTCGCCGTGTTGTTTTCGATCAGGTCATCGAAGGCCATGATCTAAAAGCGACGAACGGCCCGCAGGGAGAAACGGTTGCGCCGAAAGATGCGGTCGGTTCCAGCGTGTTGGATGGACGATTGAAGGCAACAGTTTCGCCGCTTAGCTACCGCGTTATCAGGCTGGGCTGAGATGCCATTTCTGCCGATTTCCCATATTCAATGGAGGTCTTAAAGTCCATCGATCTGATTTCTAATGTACTGAAATAATTATATAATTTATCGAGAATAAACCTGAATCCGTCATGGGCGGAGCATTTGGAAAACGGAGGATAATGCAAATGCAAAAGGTTATATTGATAGCTGCAACCTACCTGACAGTCGCGGGTGCAATGTTTGCGACGACCACGGCTTCGCTGGCCAAAACAATGGTTTACGTGTCCGCCGCAACGGACGGTGAGATCAATACCTACAGCATGGACGACAAAACGGGAGCTTTGACCCCGGCGGGCAATGTCAAAGCGGGCAATTCTGTTATGCCGATGACAGTCAGCCCCGATGGCACGCATCTTTATGCGATCATCCGATCGCAGCCGTACCGCGTGCTATCCTATGAAATCGATCCCAAGACGGGCGGGCTGACGGAAAAGGCAGCGGCGGCATTGCCGGATAGCATGCCTTATGTTTCCGTGGAGAAATCTGGTCGGCTTTTGTTCTTCGCGTCCTATGGCGGCAATAAGATCGCATCTTTGCCGGTGGGAGCGGATGGTCTGGTGAAGGACGGTGTCAAACAGGTTATCCTGACAGGCCGCAATGCCCACTCAATTGTCAGCGACGAAACTGGAAAATACGTTTTCGTTTCGAACCTCGGTTCCGATATGGTTCTGCAATATGTTCTGAATGCCGAAACCGGCCTCCTGGAACCCAACGCTCCTGCCAGCGTCACGACCAAGGCAGGGCAGGGACCGCGTCACATCATTGTCTCGCCAGACAACAAATCGGTTTATGTCGTGACCGAGCTCAGTGGTGAAGTCATTCACTATGCGCTGGACGCCGCCAAGGGAACGCTGACGGAAAAAGATGTTGTGGCCGTTTTGGCACCCGATGCCGGTCTTGAAAAAGGCGTCGCGCCTCCTGCACCGGTGGCGTTCAATTTGCCACAGAAACCGGCGGCTGCACCCCCTGCTGTAGCACCGCCGCCAAAGATTTGGGCTGCTGACATCGGAATCACGCCGGATGGAAAGTTCCTCTATGCATCGGAGCGCTCAACCAGCACGATTGCGATCTTCACAGTGGCTGCGGATACCGGTGCGCTGACCCGTGCTGGCTCCGTTGAAACTGAAAAACAGCCCCGTGGCTTTCGCATCGATCCGATGGGACGGTTTCTGATCGCGTCTGGTGAGAAATCTGATCAGCTTTCGGTTTATGGCATTGACCAGAAAGACGGATCGCTGAAAAGCGTCGGTCGTTACCCGGTTGGCAAGGGTGCGAACTGGGTCGAGATCGTCGATCTGCCATAAACTGAGTGCGAGAATTGTTGTCGCGCCTGTTTTTCTGCCTCGAAAGCCGCGTCGCGGGCACGAACAAGGTCGCGAACTGCTTTACAGGCTTCATCCGGCACCCAGACATGTGTCAACTCCCTAGCTCAATGGAGTCTCGCAAGAGTGACAGCATCGCGACGATTGGTCTTCGGTCCATCACCAGCACGTTTTGGCAGCAGTGACGGCGCGAGCACACTGTATTCGTGGCTCAATTCAACGATGTGTCTATAGAGACCATACCCGGCGGGGCCCGCCTCGTAGCAAAATTGAAGCTTTGCCCTACGTTTAGCTGGCTTCTTGACTCATTGCTGCAACCGAAGATGGTTCCGAGGACATGTCGCCCAGAAACCGCACGTCTCCATGGCGCTCGCCTTCGGCACGGCTACCGAAATCTTCAATTTTGATGTGTCTAGGCCGATGAAAATTGCGTGCTCTCTTGTCACGTGTTCCCTCGCTGCTTGGTAGGTCGCCCTGGCCAATTCCAGAGCCGTTACAGTCACAGCGTGGCAGGCGGCCATAACCAACGAACATACGGTCTAGTGTAACCGCTAGGACTGGCAGTCAGCAGCCTATCATTGCAAGACGGTATTCACCGTCTTGCAATTACCCATAAGTAGCCGACTCGTTTGGGAAAACTTTCGCTTAAATATCGAATCGAAAGCATCACTTGTGATTCTGTGTCGAGCACCTGATCAAGCCTCCCAACCTTTACGAAACGCGCCACCGCTCTTCAAGGCGGTGGGCGCTCTGCTTTTCAGGATCTTAGCAATCTGTTGAACGCCAATTTCCACGATATTTCAAAAGCTTCCGTGACGACTTCAGGGGTCGCGGGTTCTATTCCCTTCAAGGTGATAAAGATCCCCTGTCGTCTGCGACAATAAGACGATTTCCGCCATAACGGCTTCCCCGGCTTGCCGCAGTACATTTATCAAAAAAGAGAGATGTCTGGCTTCGTCAACATCAACCAAAATATGGCTACCATGGCAAAGAAGGCTGGAAAACCGCACGCGAACCAAATGCGATAGAGCCTAAACCATTCGGGCGGAAGTTCGGTGGCGGAGATTGCGGCGACGCGAGCTATGTCCCTGAGCTTGATCTGTATCCAAACAACAGGCAACCAGAATATGCCGACAAAAATATAGAGGAATAGGGACAAAAAAACCCAAC
>UBRU01000018.1:0-206182 GCA_900468015.1 Hyphomicrobiales bacterium | reverse complement strand
GCTGGCCACCGGAAAGCTGGGCCGGTTTGCGATTGGCATAGGGGTCGAGCTGCATCAGTTGCAGCATTTCCATCGCCTTTGCGCGCCGTGCGTCTTTGTCGACCCCCTTCATCTTGAGGCTGAAAGCGACGTTGTCGATGAGGTCGAGATGGGGGAACAGCGCATAGGACTGGAACATCATCGCCGTGCCGCGTTTGGCGGGTGGAAAATCCGTGACCACCGTATTGCCCAGTCTGACATCTCCGCTCGAGATGGTCTCATGCCCAGCAATCATGCGCAAAGTCGAGGTCTTGCCGCAGCCGGAGGGGCCGAGCAGGCAGCAATAGCTACCCGCAGGAATTTTCAGGCTGATCGCATGCACAGCCGTCGTCGTGCCGTAGACTTTCGAAACGGAAGCGATGTCGATTTCGGCGGCTTTGCTCATGCGGGTTCCCCTGACTGTCCGCATATTCCTCTGCATAAGCCGTGCCAGTTCGATGAGCGCCCGATAAGATCATCAAATTAAAGGATATTTTGTCTGTCTGGAAAAAAGAAGAAGGTGATGACTGTCTGTTATGCCCAAAAAATATGCGATTGTTTTCGATGTTGCATAAGGATTGTATTCAATCTGATACCCGCCGTGCAGACGTTTTTTGTTTTCAGTTTTGCTGCTTCGATGTAAAAGACGAGGGGAATACGGATGCTGCCATGACCATTGCCCATATCACGCCCGAACTGGATGCCTCGCAGGAAGACCGTGCCCAGGCTATTCGCGATACGTTGCGGGACGCAATCGTGGACAGGCGGCTGGTTCCCGGCACGAAGCTGTCGGAGGCGGAAGTCGGCACGTTGTTCGATGTCAGCCGTACCGTCGTGCGCGCCGCCTTGCAGATGCTGGCCTTCGAAGGACTGGTCAAAACAGAGCGCAACCGCGGCGCTTTCGTTTCAAACCCCACGCCGGAAGAGGCGCGGCAGGTTTTTTCGTCGCGCAGGTTGATCGAACCGGGGATCGTCAATGCCGCCATCGAGCGCCTGACGCCTGCAATTATTGCTGACATCCGTGCGCATCTGGAAGAAGAAACCCGCCACCAGCACGCGCGAGGCCCCAGCGCCAGACGGGCGGAAATCAAGGCGTCGGGAGATTTCCACCTGATGCTGGCATCGGTCGCGGGCAACGCCATTCTCGAAAAATTCATGGCGGAACTGGTCGCCCGCTCGTCGCTCGTCATCGCGCTCTATGGTCGCTCGGGTGTTTCAAGCTGCGGACATGGTGACCACGCCTCCATACTTGATGCTTTGGAGGCGGGNNGATGTTGAGAAGGCGAGAACGTTGATGCTGCACCACATCGATCACATCGAAGCCGATCTCGATCTGCGCAACAAGGAGGGCCTTGCCCTCAAGGACGCCCTCTCTCTTTAGGTAGCTTTGGTCAGGCGCAAGCTGTGCGACTGACGGCATTCTTATGCTGCGTAACGGCTGATTGCCAAATCTGCCGTCTCGATTTCGGGCGCTTTGCCGCTAATGAGGTCGGCCAGAACCCGCGCAGAGCCGCAGGCCATCGTCCAGCCCAACGTACCGTGGCCTGTGTTGAGGTACAGATTGCTGTAGCGGGTCGCGCCGATGACGGGCGTTCCATCCGGCGTCATCGGGCGCAGGCCGCTCCAGAATTTCGCCTGGGTCTGGTCACCCGCACCACCGAAAAGGTCTTCGATGGAGTGCGTCAGGGTTGCCTGACGTTTTGCAGGCAAATCCTTGCTGAAACCGGCAATTTCGGCCATGCCGCCCACGCGGATACGGTCACCTAGACGCGTCATGGCAATCTTGTGCGCCTCGTCCATGACGGTCGAAACAGGCGCGCGCGCGGCATCCAAAATGGGAACGGTAATCGAATAGCCCTTGACCGGGTAGACCGGCAGATAGATGCCGAGACGCTTGAGGAACTGCGGCGTATAGCTGCCCATCGCGCCGATGAAAACATCCGCCTCGATGGTGCCCTTTGTCGTTTCCACGCCCTTGACGCGACTGCCTTCGGTGATGGGGCGGGTGATGGCAGTATCATACATGAATGTGACACCGGCCTGCTCGGCAAGCTTGGAAAGTTCGGTCGTGAACATGAAGCAATCGCCGGTTTCATCGCCCGGCAGGCGAAGGCCGCCGACGATCTTGTCTTTCGATCCCGAAAGGCCGGGCTCGATGGCCACACAGCCATCTCTATCCAGAATTTCGTAGGGCACGCCGCCAGCCTTCAGCACGGCCACATCCTTGCCGATCCCATCGAACTGTTTCTGGGTGCGGAAGACTTCCAGTGTTCCCTGTGTGCGCTGATCGTACTGGATGCCGGTTTCCTCGCGCAGCGCCATCAGACAGTCACGGCTGTATTCAGCAACCCGCACCATGCGGCTCTTGTTGATGGCGTAGCGCGATGAGGTGCAATTGCGCAGCATCTGGCCGATCCATTTCAAGGCAGCCGGGTCCAGCGTCGGGCGGATGATCAGCGGTGAGTGCTCCATGAACAGCCATTTCACGGCCTTCATGGGAATGCCCGGCGCCGCCCATGGCGCGGAATAACCGGGCGACACTTCACCGGCATTGGCAAAGCTGGTTTCCAGCGCTGCCGCAGGCTGGCGATCAATGACGGTTACGGAATGACCGGCTTTTGCCAGATACCAGGCGGACGTTACGCCGACGACACCGGCTCCGAGAATTACGATATTCATCTGCGTCTCACTCGTCTGCGTTTGTTGCGTTGCCAGTTGCGGCGGGCATATCTGGCTGAATGTAGGTACGTCGGTAGCGGTGGCCGAGGCCCGTCAAAATTTCATAGGCAATTGTACCCGCATCTTCGGCAATGTCTTCCAGTGACTGATCCGGGCCGATCAATTGAACGAGGCTGCCATGGGTTAAAGTTCCCTCCGGCAGCGCGGAAATATCGATGCTCATACTGTCCATGGACACGCGACCTNNCAATCGGCAGGCGCACCCCATTGAAATAGGCGGCACCACTGTTGCTCAACGAGCGTGGCAGGCCATCGGCATAACCGGCGGCCAGTGTCGCCAGCCGGGTTTCACCCGTCGTGCGTAGAGAGCCGCCGTACCCCACCAGTGTCCCGGCAGGTACCGTACGCGTCTGCACAACGGCAACATCCAGCTGCACCACCGGCTTCATCGGGTTTGGTCGTACCGAGGAAGGCGCGCCGCCATAGAGCGCGATGCCCGGACGCATGACGGCATTGTGGTAATCCGCGCCCAGAAAAATGCCGCCTGAATTGGCGAAGCACACGGGCGCATCGGGAAACATTTGCATGGCCTTGCGCATCACGCTCAACTGGTCTGCATTGGCTGCGTTTTCAGGCTCATCTGCACAGGCCAGATGGCTCATGACGAAGGTGATGTCGATGCCATCCAGCAGGTGCGGCGATGTTTTCAGCGTTTCGAGTTCTTGCGGCGCCATGCCAAGGCGCGACATGCCGGTGTCGATCTGAAGGGCTGCGGGCAGGGGCTTGCTCAGCGTTGCCGCATGCGCAGCCCATTGCGCAAGCTGCTCCAGCGAGTTGATGACCGGTGTGATGTTCATGGCCGCGCAGGACGTTTCATTGCCCGGCTGCAAACCGTTCAGCACGAAGAGGGCGGCATCGCCCGGAATCCGCAGTCGCAGTGCAAGTGCTTCATCGATATGCGCCACGAAGAAATGGCGGCAGCCTGCGTCATACAGAACGGGGGCCACGACGTCCGCGCCCAGGCCATAGGCATTGGCTTTGACCACGGCACTGGTCACGGCTCCGGGCGCTCTAGCTTTGAGGCTGAGGTAATTGTCTCGCAGAGCACCGAGGTCAATGGTCAGATAACCGCTGGCACCGCCGCTCGCCTTCTGGCGATTGATCGTCATGTCCATCGTCGTTCCCTTGTTATTTTCCAACAAGACTATTGCAACGATCATCGAATTTTCGCAGTTTAGGCCATCGAAAATTCTAGAAATTGCGATTTCACGCAATTTTCTACGACAAAACGGAATGATTTTATGTCGGCTTTAGACGCTACCGATCGGCACATCATTCGTGTGCTTCGCCTCAATGCCCGCATCAGCAATGCGAAGCTTGCGGCAGAGGTGGGCCTGTCGCCGTCCGCATGCCTGCGGCGGGNNAGGCGTTATCAGGGGCTATACGGCGCTGACCGGAAGCATGGCGGGCGGTGAGGTGATTTCCGTCATCGTGCAGATCACGCTCGACCGGCAGACCGAGGATTTTCTCAACCGCTTCGAAAGCGCCGTGCGTCGATACCCGGAAATCCGCGAGTGCTATCTGATGACCGGCGGTTCGGATTATTTCCTGCGGGTCGAGGTAGAAACAGCAGGCGATTTCGAACGTGTCCATAAGGATATACTATCGAAATTGCCCGGTGTTTCGCGCATCCATTCCAGCTTTGCCATTCGTAATGCGCTGGCAAGCCCCAAGCCACGGGGGTGAGTGATCAAGCGCTCCACCACCGATAAAAATGATGGACGGGTCCATGCCCGTGGCCGACACGCAGGTCTCGGCCAGCAGCCAGCGCGCCTTGCAAATACTCCTTCGCCAAACCGATAGAATCTGCCAGCGAGACGCCGAGCGCCAGATGTGCCGTGATGGCGGAGGCTAGCGTGCAACCGGTGCCGTGATCATTGTCCGTCTCGATGCGCGGCATGGAGAATGTGTGGACTTTCTTGCCATCCAGCAGGATATCCGTGCTTTCAGCCCCACTGCCGTGACCGCCCTTGATCAGCACCGCCCGTACGCCGGTTTGAAGAATGGCTTCCGCCTGACGGATCATCTCCTGCCTGTCCGTTGCGACCGGACTTGCGCTCAGTAGTGCCGCCTCCGGCAGATTGGGGGTTGCCAGCAGCGCGAGAGGAAGCAGGCGCAAGCGCAAGGTTTCAATCGCATCTTCCTGCAACAGCCGGTCGCCCGATGTCGCCACCATCACTGGGTCCAGCACAATGGGCATGGGTTGGTTTGCAAGATGGGTGGCGATGGTCTCGATGGTTTCGATACGCGAGACCATGCCGATCTTGACGGCATTGATATCGAGATCGGAAAATACGGCCTTCATCTGCGCGGTGATCATACCCGCCGAGATGTCTTCCACAGCGGTCACGCCTTTGGTGTTCTGCGCGGTGATCGCGGTCAGCACGCTGGCGCCGTAGACCCCGAGGGCTGAAAATGTCTTGAGGTCGGCTTGAATGCCCGCACCGCCGCCGCTGTCGGAACCGGCGATCGTCAAAGCAATGGATGTCATCGGCGCAACTCCAGTGCGGCATCGATTTCGTCACGAAAAGACTTTGTGGTCATTGTAATATCGGGGGTGCGGAACAGCGCCGAAATTACCGCGACGCCATCTGCGCCAGCGGCGATGACGGGCCGCACCCGTTCCAGTGTGATACCTGCGATGGCACCGACCGCCATTTCGGGTCGCGCCTGTCTGAGATAGCTGCGCAACTGCCTGAGACCATCCAGCCCCACCGGTGCATCCGAGTTCACTTTGGATATCGTCTCGAAAACACCACCGATGCAGGCGTAATCTGCGGGTGCCCGCGCCGCACGTTCGGCATCCGCGAGGCTCTTCACGGTCAGTCCGATAATCGCATCCGGCCCGAGCAGGCGTCTTGCCGTGTCGGCATCCACATCATCGGCANNCAGCGCCACATCGACGCGATCATTGATCACGAGCGGAACGCCGGTCGGCTTCAAGGCATCTAGGATGCGCTTCGCTTGCTCTATCATCTCGCGGGTCGTAGCCTGTTTGTCGCGGTACTGGATAATGGTTGCCCCATTGCGGGCCGCTATAGCCGCGAGATCCGCCAGCGGCGCGATGTCGGTCAACGAAGCATCCACCAGTGCGTTCAGCCGGTAGTCAACGGTCATCATGTTCAATCCTTGCATGGGCGATAATGTCTGCGGTGTCGATGGCGTTGAGCGCATCGAGAAAGGCGGCCTCGAAGGTGCCGGGCCCGCGCGCGTGTTCGGCAGCCAGTTGGGCCGATACGCCGGTGACTGTCAGCGCCGCCGTCGCCGCCAGCATCGCATCGGGCTCTACGGCCATGAAGGCGGCAATTACCCCGCCAGACAGGCATCCGGTGCCCGTAACCTTTGCCATCCACGGGTGGCCGTTCCTGATCGTCACTACGCGTGTGGTATCGGCAAGCAGGTCTTGCGGACCTGTCTGAATGCGAAGGGCGCCACCGACATCGCCGATGACATCCATTTCCACAGCGTTTCCACGCACGATCGTGGGCTTGAGTGCGATGAGTTCACGCGCGAAATCCAGCCGGGACGGCGAGTAATCGCAATGTACGGGGTCGATGATCCATGGCTTTCCCGCGGCATTCGCCACCTTGACCGCCATCCGAATAACGTCACGGCGGGCAGCGTCCAGTGTTCCCAGATTGATGGTGAGAGCACCAACCTTGGCCACGAAGCTCTCGATTTCTTCCTGCGATGACGTCATGGAGGGAACCGCGCCAACGGCGGTGATGCCGTCTGCGGTAAACTTCTGCACGACGGTGTTCATCAGGCAGTGAACCCGTGGCCTATGCTCACGCACCTGCGACAGAACGTCTGCCACCTCTTGCGCCGTCGGAAATTTCGCCATGGGTATAGCACTCCAGATATGACATCACGGAGACCCGGTTATGACGAAGAAAAGAAAAGCATGGCCAAGGGGCGACTGTTCCGTTCCTACGCCGGCATGACCCGGATCAGGTTCAAGGGTCCGGCTCAGCGCCATCTCAGCATCGTCAGATGCTCCCCTCGGAATGTCTGGAAAGTGTCGTTTTTTGCGCCCGCTGTCAATGGGCGGGTGAGGGGCGGAGAACGATGTTTCCGCCCGTCGATCTTAGGTTCAGACGATCTGGACGACGACTTTTTCGCGTGCGGATTTCAGCGCCGCATCGGCCAGTTTCAGCGCGATCAAGCCGTCATGGGCCGATGGTGACGGCGCCACGTTGTTTTCGATGGCGTCGATGAAAGCCTTGATTTCTGCGGCATAGGCTTCCGTGTAGCGTGTCATGAAGAAATCGTGCAGCGGCGGGCGCGTGTAGCCGTCCTTGGTCGCGATTTCGATGGAAACCGGGCGCTGGTTTTCGGCAGCGACGGAGCCGAGTGAACCGTGTACTTCGATACGCTGATCGTAACCATAGGTCGCGCGGCGCGAGTTGGAAATGATCGCCTGTCGTCCGCTGGCGGTGGTCAGAATGATGCTGGCGCTGTCGTAGTCGCCGAGTTCACCGATCTTCGGATCGACCAGCACGGAACCCGTGGCAAACACGCTGACGATATCTTCGCCCAGCAGGAAGCGTGCGATGTCGAAATCATGGATGGTCATGTCGCGGAAAATGCCGCCGGAGACCTTGATGTATTCAGGTGGTGGCGCGCCGGGATCGCGGCTGGTGATCGTCACCATCTCGACCTTGCCGATCTGGCCATCATCGATGGCCTTGCGCACGGCGCGGAAATGCGGATCGAAACGGCGGTTGAAGCCGAGCATGATTTTCGCATCGGTTTCCTTGACCACCTCGATGCAGGCGGCAGCGCGGGCGACATCCAGATCGATAGGCTTTTCACAGAAGATCGCCTTGCCAGCGCGCGCGAACTGTTCGATCAGATCGGCATGCGTGTTGGTCGGTGTGCAGATGATGACGGCATCGATCTCTTTATCCGCCAGCAAGGCGTCGATGGTGCTGATCTTGCAGCCGGTCTCATCGGCAATCGCCTGAGCTGCGTCCTGAAAGGCATCGACAACGGCAACCAGTTTGGCGCGTTTATCGGCGGCAATCGCCTTGGCATGCACTTTTCCGATGCGACCCGCACCCAGCAAAGCCAATCTCGTAACCATCGTTTTCCTCCCGATGTGAATGCCGGGTCCGGTTACATCTGCCGCCTCGCGTGGAACGCCAGTGTGCACCATGGACCCATTTGGAATATATGTTCCATCTTGCTAGTGCGCCATTTCATTTGTGTCAAGCCACCGACGAGCGGTCCTGCGGTGGCGTACAGGAGGTAAATTTCCGACCGCAGATATCTACGCCGATGCAAGGGTTCAGGCGGCGTGGGCAAGTGCGGTTTAACGTCAGTTTTCAGGCATGCCGGGAATGCGATTGACCTCGAGCATCTGCCGGATGGTGCGGTCCGCGACGCGTTCAGCGCGGGCTTTGGACTGTTCCACATCTTCGGGGAACGTGTAGGTCATATAGGAAAGGGATGTTTCGAGGTCGTTGTTGTTGTGACCGAGGATGGCTGCGAAGTAGCTGTTTTTTGTCACGCTCGATTGCGCAAAATTGCGATAGGCGATTTCTGCATAGAGATGGCGCAGGCCGTAGGGCTTCGGGGGCTCTTCCTTCGGCCAGATGTCTTCGAATTTGGCCATGACGGCGTCGCGCAGGGGCAGGCGTACTTCGGCCGTAAAATCATCGACATTGAGGCCGAGCCATAGCTTGCCGTCGCTGCTATTGCGCAGGCGCTCATAGGCATCCAGAACGATTTTCGACTGTTCCAGCACCGGGATTTCATAGGTCACGCCGAATTTCGTGCCTTCGCCCTGCTTGGTCTTGGCCTGCCCATTGAACAGCACGCTCCATTTGGAGACGCCTTTACCATAGGGCGCGGGCGTCAGTTCAGCCTGGGTGAAGATTTCATAGGGACGACGCCCGGTAGTGCCCATCAGACCGATGGCGATCGTCATCGGGTCCGAGGAGTGCAGATAGCGCCGACAGCGTTTCATGACTTCGGCATAGTTTTCGAAGGTGATGAGCGATCCGTGCTTGGTGGCGATCTTCGCCATTTTTATCTTGCGGGCTTCGTCGTAAAGCTGAGGCGTACCAGCGGCGATGCGCAGCATCGGGTGGTCATCACCGAAGGCTTCGCGAACGGCATTGCGGTATTTGGTGATGTAGGAAATGACGGTCGCCTGCGCCTTGTCGCCCATGGACGCCATCTCGGCATCCCACAGAGCCTGCATCTCCTGTTTCGTCGTCAGCCCGTTGGTGGCCGCGATGAAGTCCGACACGCGCAGCAGAAACCGGGGTTTGCGGCCTGCCATGTTGCTTTCGGCACGCTCCAGCTTCTCCTGAATGGAATTGGCAACCCCACGCAGCGGGTATTCGACCGTTCGGATATAGGTGTCCAGCCGCTCCCGCAGTTTTTTCATGTTGCAGATGGCGAGCGGCGTCGTCTTTGGCCCGAAGGCATCCTTGAGCGCGTATCTATATTTTACGATGTAAAGTTCGAGCGTCTTTTCCGTGCGGCCATTGTCGAAATGGAAGCGTACTTCTTCATTCCATAGGGCACTGATCTTCTTGGGATCGAACGTGCCGTCCGGCTTGCGCGTGAGCCTCACCTTCTCGATGAAATCCGCGATACGCTCGACCAAAACCGGTGTTTTTGTTTTTCTTTTTTCGGCCACGGACATCGTCAGCTCCAGCAATATGATTCGCTTTTAGAAAAGTATATTTGATATACATCACTCAAGGGCTTTGTTGACTGCGTTTTTTACGCGAATGGGTCCGTCGGTGAGTTCGCGGGCTGCGTGAACCAGTGTGCGCCATCGTGGTCCATATAAATATGGTCTTCAAGGCGAATGCCGAAACGGCCGGGATGAACGAGCATGGGTTCGTTGGAAAAACACATGCCTTGCACAAGAGGAGTGGTGTTTCCGCGCACGATATAGGGAGCCTCGTGAATTTCCAGCCCAAGCCCGTGACCGGCGCGATGGGGCAGGCCCGGAAGCTGATAATCCGGGCCGAGACCGTGCCCGGACATGACACGGCGGGCGGCGTCATCGAGTGNNCCCGCTCGATGGCCCAGGCCTTTGCGAAATCCGGTGATGGTTCGTCGATCATATAGGTGCGCGTCAGATCGGAATGGTAGCCATCGATGCGCGTGCCGGTATCGACGAAGATCGCGTCTCCTGGCTGCAAAATCTGGTCGCCACCCGCACCATGCGGCAGGGAGGTGGCAGTGCCGAAGGACACGATACAGAAAGACGAGCCGCCTTCGCCGCCGAGTTCCAGATGCTGCTCATCAATGAAGCGCACGACCTCGGATGCGCGGATACCATGCTTCATGATGCCATGCGCCCGCTTCTGCACGTCGAGCGTCAGGTTCATGGCGTATTGGATGATGGCGATTTCGGTCGCTGATTTGCAAGCCCGCAGACTGCCAATCATCGGCCCGCCATCGCAAAGCCGGTCCTGACCCAGTTCTCTGGCAAGGCTGTGATAGATGAAGAGCGGCAGCGCATCGTCAAGTGCGACGCGACCCGTCGCGCCAACGAGAGAGGCGACCAGTGCTGCGGGTCGCTCCTCTTCCTGCCAGATGTGAACCTCGCCATCGAGATGGGGCAAGGTATCGACACGGCTTTTTTCGAAACCGGGCACGACATAATGCAGTGCATCCTGCGTAACGACGGCGCCCAGCAGGCGTTCACTCTGATGCCAGACGAGACCGGTGAAATAGCGCAGGCTTTCCGACGAACCCAGAAGCAGAGCGCCGACACTCTGCTCTTCCATCAGGCGGCGCAGGCGATCCAGCCGCTGCTTGCGTTCCGCATCGCCAATCAGGTCCGGCTTCATTCCCAGGAGCATCATCGTTCTTTCTCTGTCATCGCACGGGGATGGAATACAGAAATGCTGCCTTGTATTCAATATGTCGACAGAATATTGAGCGAAGAGTTTTAGGGTTGCAGACGCTTCTTCAGGGA
The DNA here is from genome assembly GCA_900468015.1 of Hyphomicrobiales bacterium. GTDB lineage: Bacteria > Pseudomonadota > Alphaproteobacteria > Rhizobiales > Rhizobiaceae > Agrobacterium. Next base: position 195,477 of record UBRU01000018.1, on the reverse strand, counting down.
GGCCACGATCCGTTTCGTCAGGGCTTCGTAGTCCTCATCGAAGTGGTGACCGCCATCGATGCCGATGATTTCGGCGCCCTTGTCCTTCAATGCCGGGCAGGCAGCGTCTTCATCATCGGTGCCGTAGACGCACTGCACGATTTTCGGGTCCACCTTCTCCAGATCGGTGACGGGGTCCTGCGTGCCGGAGCCGGAGACGCCGAGCCAGCCGCCCACTGAAATCTCGTAGGAGACCTCATGGGACAGCGACAGCAGGCTCATCTGCACGACGCGGCTTTTATCCTTTTCCGGCAACAGGTTATAGGTTACAGGAATGACGTCGGCCCCGAAGGAATAACCGATCAGCACAACGTTCTTGACCTTCCATTCCTTGCGGTATGTGTCGATGATGCGGGACAGATCATCGGCGATGTCCTGAGGCTTTTTCTCCGACCAGAAGTAACGCAGCGAGTCCACGCCGATTGTCGGCACGCCGTCCTGCTGCAGGAAACTGCCGACGTCTTTATCCAGATCACGCCAGCCACCATCGCCGGAATAGATGATCGCCATCGTATCCATGGTCGGCGTTACTTCCAGCACGGTGAGCGGCAAACCGAGGGGGTTGTCCGTATTTCCGGCGGCATCGATGCGATCCTGCAAGGCTTCCGCAAGCGCTGCNNTGCGGCTCGTCGGTGACATCCTTGATGTCGATGTCGGAATGCGATTTCAGCAGTTCTTCGACATGCGCGCGGCCTTTGGCATCGGCCTTGGGCGTGAAGACGACGCTGACGGGGGCGGGCAGGGCGCCGTCGGTCAGGCCATAAATCGTGCGGTTGCCGTCTTTCTGCTTGGTGGCAGGGGTGCAGAGGATTTTTTCAAGCGGAATACCCGCGACAGGATCGACGGCCACGGCCTCGCCGATGGTTGCAGCAGGGCTTTGCGCAATCATGGCAAGCGCCAGCGTTGCGCCATCACCCACGCCCGCAATGATCGGCGGGCGGTAGTTGGAGACATTGGCCTTGCGCTGGATTTCCTGCGCCAGTTCCTCGATGTCGGAGATCATATAGACGCAGTCGTCATCGTCGGCTTCAAGGGCGGCCATATACTTCGGAAAATCGATGCCGACGACTGCCGCACCCTTTTCCACCAGCGCTTCGGCCTCGGTCTGTTCCTGCTCACCCCAGCCGCTCTGGCCGGAGATGAGGAAAATATTGGCTGCCATATCGCCATCCGGCAGCATGATGTGATCGGGCGGTATCATGCCTGTCTGAAAGCCGTTGGCGTCCTGTGCCGACACTGAAAACGGGATGGAAAGTGTCGCTGCTATCAACGCTGCTTTCAGATATGTCAGGCCTGTCATTTACCAATCACTCCTCTGACGCCGCCGCTGATGAGAACGGTTGCGTCCATAAGCGCCAATGCGGCGCTGGTACCGTTGGAAACCGCGACATAGCGTGGTTCCCATTTCGGGTGAAACTTAGACTTGAACGCTCTTAATCCCTTGAAATTATAAAAACGTTCGCCGTGTTCAAACAAGGTTCCGCCTATCCGGTCCCAGACCGGCGCAGCCTCACGCTTAGACATGCCGGAAAGCGGGGCCATCCCAAGGTTGAAATAGGAGTAACCCTGTTCGCGCATATATTCAATAATGCTGACGAACAGAAAGTCCATCGCCCCACGCGGCGCATCGGGTGAAAAGCGCATGAGATCGACGGTAACTTCCTGCTTGGTCTCCGTCATCAAAAGGTTGGCGAAAGCCGTGATCTGACCATCCTTGTAGAGGACCGCAACCGGCTGAGACAGGATGTAGTCCTTCTCGAAAGACCCCAGGGAGAACGTCTTTTCACGGGTATTGTGGTGCGCAAGCCAGGATTCCGAGACGCGTTTGAGGTCCTCGTAGACCTCTGGCACCTGTGGCGTGTCTATGACCGAAAAGGTGAGGCCATCGCGCGCGCCACGGCTGAGCGACTGTCGCAGATTAGCCAGCTTGCCGCCCTTCAGTTCGAACTTGGTAAGGTCAACCATGGCCAGTTCGCCAAGCTTGAAAGCGCGCAGACCGGCATCGGCGCAATAGGTCAGGATGGCAGGTGAAATCTGGTAGAAGACCGCGCGACCACCGGAAGAGCGTGCCGTTTCCACGAACTGCCAGACGAGATCGGCAAAATCCTTTTCGTCGCCAACAGGATCGGCAAGAGCAATCCAAGAGCGGCCACGAATGCCGTACATGATAAAGGCGTTGCCGCTTTCCGACAGCATGACGTGCTTGTCACCCATGCGGACGAGATTGGCGTCGGCGACATCCTGCTTCTGGACGATAGCAGTGGCTTTTTCGACATCATCAGGGTGAATTTCGTCCGGTTTGTAGATGACCGGGCGCAGCAGGCTGAAAATCGCAACCGTGGACGAGGCGAGAACAAGCCCCAGAAGCGCGCGCAGGCTTCGCGGTGCTTCCTCGGAAAACTCGAACTGCCACCACAGCGTCTGGCTGTAATCCGTATCGCGGTAGACGAAGAACAGAATGGTGGCGGCACCGGCGACGATGACGGCCATGGCGGCAAGCCAAGTGGGCCCGAGCGCCTGGCGCAGAAGCGAGGCGTGGCGGGTAAAGCTTCTGATATTGAAGAACAGCGCAACGATGAAAATGCCGAGGAAAATCGCCTCGAAAACGGCGATGGCCTTGATCAGTGACAGGAATAGGCCACCGGCAGCCGCCACGAGCGCTACCCACCATGCGCCATCGAGACGCTGGCTGAGGCCTCGTGAGGCAACGACGAGCACGAGACCGAGGATACTAGACAGAAAGTGCGCGGCCTCGATGATCGGCAGCGGTACGAAGCCGGACAGGAAGTCCAGGTTGCTGTCTGGTGTTGGCGTCACGCTCGAGAAAATCAGCATGGTGCCGAGAATGAGGGCGTAGGCAGACAGCAGAGAGGGCGCAAGCCGCCCGGCCAGATTGCCGATATCGGCCATGACCGGCTTTGAGGCAAACTGTTTCATCTCCGTTGCCAGCATCAGCATGATGGCGACGAGAAGCGGGAGGACGTGGTAGATCATGCGATACAGCACGAGGCCGCCAAGAAGCTGATCAAGGCTGATGGCATTGCCAAGGCCCGCGACCATAACCGTTTCAAATACGCCGAGACCCGCCGGAACGTGGCTGAGAACGCCAAGGCCCACCGCAGTCGCATAGATCGCGAAAAAGCTTGGCCAACCGACATTCGTCTCTGGCAGCAGCACGTAGAGCACCGAGGCCGACGCCGCGATATCGAGAGCGGACACCAGAAACTGGCGGGATGACGTTCTGCTATCGGGAAGGCGAAGTTTCAGACGCTTGATTTGAAGAACGCGGCCATTGCGGCCCAAAAACATCAGTGCGGCCATGATGCAGATGACGACCAGTGCGGCACCCCGCAACCAGATGGCATCCACGCCGATGATGGCGGCTACGCGCGGCGCAACGATAAGGGTTGACAGGGCGCTGACGGCCAGCAAGCCGAGACCGAAGGACAGGGTGACGAAAGCGATGATGCGCGCAATATCCGAAGGCGTCAGCCCCATGCGCGAATAGGCACGGAAGCGGATGGCACCGCCGCTGAGCGGCCCGAAGCCCGCCGTGTTGCCCACGGCATAGGCGATGAAGGCGGTGGCAATGACCGACGGTGTCGGGACCTTCTTGCCAATATATTCGATGGCGTTGGCGTCGTAACAGATTAGCGCTGCGAAGCTCAGCCCCGTAAACAGGATGGCCAGTGCGACCGCGCGCCAGCTGGTATCAGCCAGAGCATCGACGATGTCGTCATAGCGCACTTCTGACGTCAGCTTGTAGATGGTGAAGGTCATCATCACGAAGACAATCGTCACCGCAATGGATGTGATATGCGGCCTGTACCGCTCGAAAAAGCCTTCAAGACCGGCTTCGGCCTCTTCGATCTGCGCTACGTCTGTCTTCTCTGTCATAGGCTTTTCCACAGGATCAGATTGCTTTTTGCGAACCACAACATTTTGACGCTAGTTCGTTGTGTTTTCACAAATACGAAGATTTGATTTTTATTTCATAAATTCGTTGAATGATCGGCGCGGCGACGCAGCAACCGGTCTTGTTGCGTCGGTTTGATCCTGCATGGACATGAAAGCAATATACCGGCGGCTGTGCGACGTTATATTTTTAACCGGTCATGCGCCCCAGGTCGCTTCGAGCACCCGGACCCAGTTGCCGTGGCAAATCTTTTCCAGCGAAGCCTGATCGTAACCGGCATCTCGCAGGGCATCCACGAGAAGCTGGAGATCTGCGACATCTCTCATCGCAGCGGGAATGGTGGTGCCATCGAAATCAGAACCGAATGCGACGTGGTCGATACCCATGCGCTCCACCATGTAATCGACATGCCGCACCAGTTCGCCAAGGTCCGTATCGGCATTCTTGACACCATCCTGGCGCATGAACAGCACGCCGAAATTAATCCCGGCCAGCCCGCCCGTTTCCCTGATGGCATCCAACTGCCGGTCGGTGAGGTTGCGGCTGTGATTGCACAGCGCATGCGCGTTGGAATGGGATGCGACGAGAGGCGCATCGGAGATTTTGGCGATATCCCAGAAGCCCTGCTCGTTCATGTGAGAGAGATCGACCAGAACCTTCAACGCGTTGCAGGTCTTCACCAGTCGCGCGCCCGCGTCGGTCAGGCCGGGGCCGATATCCGGCGTGGAAGGGAAGCGGAAGGGAACGCCGTGCGCGAATATATTGGGGCGGCTCCAGACCGGGCCCAGCGTGCGCAAACCTGCCTGATGCAACACGTGAAGCGCATCCAGATCGGCATCGATGGCTTCGACACCTTCGATGTGCAGAACCGAGGCGAACGCGCCACGGTCCATCGCGCCGCAAATATCCGAAGCACTGCGGCAGACCTTTACCGCGCCGTTCGAGGCCGCTTCGATACGAAACAACAGGCTGGCCATGCCGAGCGTGGTCGCAAGCGCATCCGGCTGTGCAGGCGCGATGAAATCACCATTGGCATCAAAGCCGCGCGGGGAGGGAACATAGATCGCACAAAGGCCACCGGCCAGACCACCTTTCCGCGCCCGTGGTAAATCGATATGCCCCGCCGCGTCGCCATTCAGAAACTGTTCTTCCGGTGCCGGATAATCGGACAGTTTGAGCCGCAGTAGAGTATCGTTATGGCCATCGAATACGGATACGGCGGTGGAGCTGGTCATGGGGCGTTCGCTTTCGGAAAGTGTATCACTGGCATTGCTGTATGCGTCAGATAGGTGCAAATGCAATGCCGCAACAGGTCTGAACCCGCAAGGCGGGAACCATTTGAACGGAAAATACATGCTGGATGACAATGACTGGAGCGCCGCATCGGCGGTTGCGGAGCAATTTGCTGGTCAGTGGAAAAATGACGAGCCGGGCGGTGCAGTTATCGGCTTCGACGTGAGCGGCATCCGATTTTCAAAGGTGGGCGGCGTTGAGAGCCTGGCGACGAAGGCTCCTTTCACAGCCCGCAGTATCGTGCGCTACGCCTCGGTCACCAAACATGTGTTTTCCGCCATGGTGCTTGCAAACAGCGATCTCATCGCGCTTGACGATCCCCTCGGGAGACATCTGTCAGAGCTGCAATCCCCGCTAGCCGATGTGACGGTTGGGCAGGCTTTGGACATGAGCGGTGGCCTGNNTGTCCGCGAATGCCTGTCTCTTCTCGGGCTCTCGGTCTATACGGAGACGAACGCAGGGCCGCTGCTAGACTATCTGTCGCGGCTAACGCGCCTCAATTTCGAGACCGGGCATGAGGTGTCCTATTCCAACACCGGATATCGTCTGGTCGAGGCTGCGCTGGAGCGCAAAGGGCGACGGTTCGATGATTTCGTGCAGGAGAACATCGCTGGCCCACTCGGCATTTTTCTCAAGGCGCCGGATGTCTGGAACGATCCGGTCGATGGTCTTGTGCCGGGTTACTGGCGAAATGATCATGGCTGGCAGCTTTCGGCGGCGGGCCTGCATCTCTCGGCATCCGGCAGTCTGACTGGCAGCGCGGAAGCATTGGCGCGCTGGCTCCAGGCACTGTTGAACGGTGAGCAGGGCTTTGCCGGTAAGTTGCAGGCGCTTTCGGCTGAGCGTCCCCTCGCCAACGGAGCACTGAGCGAATACGGGCTTGGCGTGCGCTGGTCGCATCTGGGCGAGCGGCGTTTTGTGGGGCATGGCGGCTCACACCCCGGTTACAAGACATATTTTCTGCTGGACCCTGACAACAGGACTGGCGTTGTTGTCGTTTCCAACCGTGAGGACACCAACGGTTTCAAGATCGCTCTTGAGACTATGGCGGCACTGACCGAACTGCCATTACCGCGACCGATGACAGGGTTGCCCGAAGGCCTCTATGTCACGGAAACAGGGCCGTGGTGGCTGGAGATCAAGGGCAGCACCTGCACCTTCATCGATGCCGACGATACGCTCTATGACGATGGCGATGGCTGGGCTTCATCACGGTCCGCTTCTTCTCCCATGCGGCTGCGGCTGGATGGCGAAGCGCTGGTCGGTGAAGCCGGGCACGCACCTCGCCGATTTCTGCCGGTCGGCGAACACGAGGTCGATCCCGCTCTTTCAGGGCGTTGGCGCTCGCCGGAAGGGTCGGAATTCGAGATTGCCGATGGCGCTTTCACAATGGGAATTGGCCCGGTTCGTACCACCACGCCGTTGACGGCACTCGGCAACGGACGCTACCTTTTCACGCTTGTGGACGGCCCCTGGACCAAAAGAGTGTGCCTGCACGTGTTGGACAAAGACCGTATCGAACTGATGTCCAGCCGGGCGAGGATGATCGAATATCGACGCTCGACCTGAAAAAGACCGAGCGTCGATCGGGGTTAGATCGCAGTCTTCAGCGCATGATCGAGATACANNAAGCGGCACTCACCAGCGCATGATCGAGATACAATTCGCGCAGACGCGTGACGAGCGGGCCGGGCTTGCCGTCGCCGACGGCTTGGCCGTCGATTTTGGTGACGGACATCACAAAGTTACCTGCGCTGGTGAGTGCCGCTTCCTGAGAAGTCAGCGCTTCTTCAAGCGTGAAAGCGCGCTCTTCGAGCGTAAGTCCTGCCTCCTTCACCAGTTGCAGGACCGCCTGACGCGTGCAGCCGGGCAGCGTTTTGTTGCTGTTCCCGCGTGTGACCAGTTTTTTGTCAGCGGTAATGATATAGGCGGTCGATGAGGCGCCTTCGGTGACAAAGCCGTCTTCGATCATCCATGCCTCATCGCAGCCTTCGGCCTTGGCAATGCGCTTGGCCATGACCTGCGGCAGCAGGCAGACGGATTTGATGTCGCGGCGGGCCCAGCGCTGGTCTGGCACGGATTTTACTGACAGTCCGGTTGCTTCCTGCGGCGTGCCGACCAGCTTTTTAACCTGCGGGAACATCACGAGTGTCGGGGGGAGATCGTCGGAGAACAGGAAGTTTCGGTCTTCGGCGCCGCGCGTCAGCTGGAGATAGATCAGACCTTCCGTCAGGTTGTTATCCCTAATCAGGCGCCGTTCAGCCTCCACGATCTGCTGCGTGGTGACCGGTAGCGTGATGTCGATTTCACCGGCGCTGCGTTGCAGCCGGGCCATGTGCAGATCGCTATCGATCAGCTTGCCATCAATGATGGATGTCACCTCGTAAATGCCGTCGCCGAAGAGAAAACCGCGGTCGAAGATGGAAAGCTTGGCTTCGGATTCGGGGAGGAACTCGCCGTTGAGATAGACGATGCGGTCGGTTGCGCTGGGCATGGTAGGTCCTTCTACACTCGGCGTTTGGCCGAGACTCATGGTCTGACATATGGCCAAGCATTAGCGTGATTTGTGGCAAAACGGCAGTGCAAAACAATGTCGTTTCTTCACATGAACCGCTATTCGAATTCCATAATGATCTCATCGACGGCAAGGCTATCGCCGGGACCGACCGCAATTCTGGCAACCTTCGCTCGCCGTTCGGCGCGAAGAATATTTTCCATCTTCATCGCCTCCACGGTTGCGAGCGCCTGTCCCGCTTCCACGGTCTCTCCCTCTGACACCGCTATGGTGGTAATGACACCCGGCATCGGGCAGAGCAGCAGTTTGGAGGTGTCCGGTGGCAGCTTTTCGGGCATCAGCCGTGCCAGTTCGGCGATCCGGGGGCTGCGCACGCGTGTGACGAGATCGATGCCGCGCCAGCGCAGACGGATGGTCGAGGGCGTGAGATCGACTTTGACGGCGATCTCCGTGCTGCCGACGGTGAAGATACCGAGTGTCTTGCCGGGCAGCCAGTCTGTTTCAAAGGATAGCAATATATCGCCTTCCAAAACCGCTGATATCCCGTCCTCGGAGGTCTGAAGATGAACGGGGTGGTGGGTCTTTCCGAACGCGACCACCCAATCGTCGCCCACGACACGGCGGTGGTTGCCGATGGTGCCGGAAATTTGTGTGGCTCGCGTCTGGATGCGATGCTGGATGATGGCAGCAATGACCGCGAGTTTTCTTGCCGCATCCTCATCCGGCTCGACACCGGTGAAGCCATCGGGAAATTCCTCGGCGATGAAGCCGGTTGTCAACCTGCCATCCTTGAAGCGCTGGTTTTGCATGACCGCGGACAGGAAAGGCAGATTGTGACCGATGCCTTCGACTTCAAAGCGGTCTAGCGCCTCTCCCATCGCCTCGACTGCGCGGTGTCTGTCCGGTGCCCATGTGCAGAGCTTGGCTATCATCGGATCGTAATACATGGAGATTTCGCCGCCTTCGAAGACGCCCGTGTCGTTGCGCAAAATGCTTTCGTCGGGCTGCTTGCCCTCCTGCGGCGGGCGGTAGCGGGTCAACCGACCGATAGAGGGCAGAAAGTTGCGATAGGGGTCCTCTGCGTAAAGCCGACTCTCGATGGCCCAGCCATCGAGCTGCACGTCTTCCTGTGAAAACGTGAGGGGCTCACCGGATGCAACGCGGATCATCTGCTCGACCAGATCGATACCGGTCACAAGTTCGGTGACGGGATGCTCCACTTGCAAGCGGGTGTTCATTTCCAGAAAGTAGAAGTTTCGGTCGCCATCCACGATGAATTCGACGGTGCCCGCCGAGTGGTAGCCGACCGCCTGCGCAAGAGCCACCGCCTGTTCGCCCATGGCCTTGCGGGTCGCTTCATCGATAAACGGCGAGGGAGCCTCTTCGATGACTTTCTGGTTGCGGCGCTGAATGGAGCATTCGCGTTCACCCAGATAAAGCACCTTGCCGTGCTGATCGCCCAGCACCTGAATTTCGATATGGCGTGGTTGCGTTACGAATTTTTCGATGAAGATGCGGTCGTCACCGAAGGAAGATTTTGCTTCGTTTCTGGAGGATTGGAAGCCTTCGCGCGCCTCTGCATCATTCCATGCGATCCGCATGCCCTTGCCGCCACCGCCCGCTGAGGCCTTGATCATGACAGGATAGCCGACCGTTGCGGCGATCTTCACCGCCTCCTCGGCATCCTCGATCAACCCCATATGGCCCGGCACGGTTGAGACGCCAGCCGCTGCGGCCAGCTTCTTCGATGTGATCTTGTCGCCCATCGCCTCGATGGCCTTGACGGGCGGGCCGATGAAGATGACGCCTGCCGTTTCCAGAGCAGCAGCAAAAACAGCGTTCTCCGACAGAAAACCGTAGCCGGGATGCACGGCATCTGCTCCTGTCTGCTTTATGGCGTCGAGTATCTTTTCGATGACGATATAGGACTGGTTGGATGGGGCCGGGCCGATATGCACCGCCTCGTCGGCTTCCCGCACATGCAGCGCGCTGGCATCGGCATCGGAGTAGACCGCAACGGTTTTGATGCCCATGGCTTTGGCCGTGCGGATGACGCGGCAGGCAATTTCACCACGGTTGGCGATGAGGATTTTCTTCAACATATCGTTAGAACGCCTACGTATCGGTGGGTTGTGCACCTAGTTTACTCGAGCACTACGTTGTAAAACTTCTGAAACTCGACCGGGGTTTACTCCGAGCGCGGCAGCTATCTCCGAGGCATGCATTTCAGTTGTGGAAGCAAGATGGATAATTTGCTGACGAGACTCCGCAGTAATTGACGGAGACTTTGCTCGCATGCGCCGAACCGGCCTTCGTCGATGCATCAAGTCAATTGCTTCTGAAAGCATATCTGCCAAACCTGTATGTTCCATATCCAAAAGAACTTGTCTTACATCCACCAAGAGTTGCCTTGCCAAAGGTATATTACTCACGCAAACCTCCAATTCGATTGAATTGGCAACACAATACAACCGAATTAACTGTTTACAATGGAATGGTGTCGTGTTTCTTCCAGTGCGTCGTCACCTGCTTGTTGCGTAGTGAAGCGAAAGCACGGGCGATGCGACGACGGGACGAATGCGGCATGATGACCTCGTCGATAAAGCCGCGCTCTGCGGCCACAAAGGGGTTGGCGAAGCGTTCTTCGTATTCCCTAGTGCGGGCGGCGATCTTCTCAGGGTCCGCCAATTCGGAGCGATAGAGGATTTCCGCCGCACCCTTTGCGCCCATCACGGCGATTTCCGCCGTTGGCCAGGCGTAGTTGACGTCGGCACCGATATGTTTAGAGGCCATGACATCGTATGCGCCGCCATAGGCTTTGCGGGTGATCAGCGTCACCAGCGGCACTGTCGCTTCCGAATAGGCAAACAGCAGTTTCGCGCCATGCTTGATGACGCCGCCATATTCCTGCGCCACGCCGGGCAGAAAGCCCGGAACATCGACCAGCGTCAGGATGGGAATGTTGAAGGCATCGCAGAAACGCACGAACCGGGCGGCCTTGCGTGAGCTATCGATATCCAGACAACCGGCTAGCACCATGGGCTGGTTCGCAACCACGCCGACCGTCTGGCCTTCCAGCCGAATGAAACCGGTGATGATGTTCTTGGCGAATGCTTCCTGTATCTCAAAGAAATCGCCCTCATCGGCCAGCGCGTGGATCAGTTCCTTCATGTCATAGGGCTTGTTGGAACTGTCGGGAATCAGCGTATCGAGACGCTGCTCCAGCCGTGCCGGGTCATCATGAAACGGGCGGGCAGGGGCTTTTTCGCGGTTGTTGAGGGGCAGAAAATCGAACAGCGCCCGCACGGCCTCCAGTGCCTCGATATCGTTTTCATAGGCACCATCGGCGACCGATGATTTGCGTGTGTGGGTGGACGCACCGCCCAGTTCTTCTGCCGTGACGATCTCGTTCGTCACGGTCTTGACGACGTCCGGTCCGGTGACGAACATGTAGGACGTATCGCGCACCATGAAGATGAAGTCCGTCATAGCAGGAGAATAGACCGCGCCGCCCGCGCAAGGGCCCATGATGACGGAGATTTGTGGCACAACGCCGGACACTTCGGCGTTGCGGCGGAAGACCTCAGCATATCCAGCAAGGGAGGCGACGCCTTCCTGAATGCGCGCGCCGCCACTATCGTTGAGACCGATGACAGGTGCACCGACGCGGGCTGCCATATCCATGACCTTGCAAATCTTCTGCGCATGGGTTTCGGAAAGCGAACCGCCCAGAACGGTAAAGTCCTGGCTGAAGACATAGACGTGTCTGCCGTTGATGGTTCCCCAACCGGTCACGACGCCGTCGCCAGCGACCTTCTGTTCGGCCATGCCGAAATCCATCGCGCGGTGGGTGACATACATGTCGTATTCTTCGAAGGAGCCCTCATCGAGCAGAACGTCCAGCCGTTCGCGCGCCGTCAGCTTGCCCTTGGCGTGCTGGGCATCGATGCGCTTTTGCCCGCCGCCGAGCCTTGCCTGCGCACGGCGTGCTTCCAATTCTTCGAGAACCGTCGGCATGGCTCCTCCCTCATGCGAGTTTCATAACCTTAGACTTAGACAGGAAATCGAGGATTGAAAACAGCTTATGAGGGAGATTGCGCCTATTTTGGCATGGTCATAGGGACTGCGCCGCATTGATGGAGGACACGAAGCGACGCGTGCGCTCCTGCGTCGGCGCGCGAAATATGGCTTCTGCCGTGCCGGTTTCCACCACCTTGCCCGCTTCCAGAAACACGACATTATTGGCAATGCGAGACGCCAGACGCAGGTCATGCGTTGCCATGACCATGGTCGTTCCTTCACGCGCAAGCTTGCCCAGCACTTCGACGACTTCTTCGGATAGTTCCGGGTCGAGCGCCGATGTGGGCTCGTCACACAACAGCACTTGCGGAGAAGGTCCGAGTGCACGGGCAATGGCCACACGTTGCTGCTGGCCACCGGAGAGGTTGGCGGGCCATGCATCCGCCTTATGCGCCATGCCGACCTTGGTCAGCAGTTCCATTGCGCGATCTCTCGCTTTTTCGCGCGACCACTTCTGAACGATCAGCAGGCCTTCCATCACGTTCTCGATTGCGGTGCGATGCGGAAACAGCTGGAAGTTCTGAAACACCATGCCTGTCTGGCGGCGAATTTTCTGGATGGCCTGCCATGGGGTTTTCTGACCTGCGGTAAAGGACGTCGTGGCGTCGCCGATGCGCACGGTTCCTTCTGTGGGCAGTTCCAGCAGGTTGATGCATCGCAGTAGCGTGCTCTTGCCACCGCCGGAGGGGCCGACGAGTGCGGTAACGCTGCCTTCGGGAAAGCTCAGCGAAATGTCTTTCAGGATCACCGCATCGCCAAAACGCTTTTCGATGTTGGAAAGCTCGATCATCGGCTGTTCTCCATCATGCCGCCGTAACGGGCAAAGCGCACTTCCAGCCGCGCCTGCAAGGTGGACAGCACGGAACTCAGCGCGAGATAGATGATCGCTGCCTCGATGTAGAGGATCAGCGGCTCATAGGTGGTGGCGACGATACGCTGGGCGGACTGAAACAGTTCTGGCACGGTGATGGCGGCGGCGAGGGAGGTATCCTTGACCAGCGAGATGAAGGTGTTGGACAGCGGCGGCACGGCAACCCGTCCCGCCTGCGGAAGGATGGTGCGTTGCATGGCCTGACGCCAGCTCATGCCGGTCGAAAACGCGGCTTCCCATTGACCCTTGGGAACGGATGAGATGGCAGCGCGGATGATTTCGGACGTGTAGGCGCCGACATTCAACGTAAAGCCGATGAGCGCTGCCGGAAACGCATCCAGCAAAATGCCGATACTTGGCAGGCCGTAGAAGATCACGAAAAGCTGCACCAGCAGCGGCGTGCCTCTGATGACCCAGACATAGAAACGCGCCAGCAATCGCAACGGCGTTGGTCCGAACAGCCGCGCAACGGCCGTCGCCAGTCCGAGGATCAATCCGAAAAAAAACGAAAGCAATGTCAGTGGTATCGTGAACTTCACACCAGCCCAGAGCAGGGTCGGCAAAGAGTCCATCATCAATTGCAGCCAATGCGGCACGGCGAGCCCCTCAATAAAAAAACGAAGTCCGGCGCGAACGCCGGACTGTCTGGTCTTGTTCTGATCATGGCCTATTTCCGCAGGGGAGAACAGGCCTGTATGACGCCTTACTTGGAGACGTCCTGACCGAAATACTTGTCGGAGATCGTTTTATAGGTGCCATCTGTCTTTATGTCGGCAAGCGCCTTGTTGATGGACGCCACCAGATCGTCGTCGCCCTTGCGCACGATGATGCCCGAATAGTCGGCATCGGCCTTTTCAGCCACGATCTTGACCGGAGCGTTAGGCTGCTTCTTTTTGAAATCATAGAAGGAGAGGCTGTCATTGATCGTCGCGTCGGCGCGGCCCGTCAAAACGAGCTGGATCGACTGGTCGAAACCATCCGTTCCGACCAGTTCAGCACCTGCTTCCGTGGCCAGCTTGCCGAAGTTGCTGGTGAGCGACTGTGCGGACTTCTTGCCCTTCAAGCCTTCGAAACCCTTGATGTCGTCGTTCTTGTCGCTGACGATCAAAACGGCTTTCGATGCGATATATGGCTCCGAGAAAGCATATTTCTGCTTGCGCGCGTCGGTGATGCCGACCTGGTTGATGACGGCGTCGTAACGCTTGGAATCGAGACCGGCGATCAAACCGTCCCACTTGCCTTCGACGAACTCGGCCTTCACGCCCAGCTTCTTGGCGACAGCCTCACCAATTTCCACGTCGAAGCCAACGAGCTTGTTGCTGGCATCGTGGAACGTAAATGGCGCGTAGGTGCCTTCGGTGCCGATCTTGATCACGCCAGCAGATTTGATCTGGTCAAGATTCTCGCCGGCGAAGGAAGGTGCGAAAATGGCAGCGTTAACTGCGGCGGCGGTTGCGATTGTCTTGAGCCAGCTCATCGGTGTTCCTTTCAGGAATTTCTAATAACGTCTCATCCCATAAATCCTGCCCGTTTAAACGGCAAAAAGACGCAAAAAGATGCGGCTTGGGAGAATATTTTTCTCTTCCTCAGCGCTTCGCCCGGATTGCTTGGTTGAGTGCTCGACGAGCACTCTCCGAAAACGCGTCAAGCACTCTCTCGCAGCACAGAATCACTTTAAAAATCAGCGATATGGCCTCTCCAGAATTTGCGCTGTCAAGGTGACCTTGAGGTTAATTTCTAGCGGTCGACACGGGGCGCGTTAACCATTTATTAACCACATTTGCGGTACCTCATTATCAATGATTTGTTTACCAAGATGACCAAAGTGCTAACAGACACCTCACGCTCAATTCGTATAAAAGGCCGATCGTTTCTTGCGGTCGTGCTGTCGCCTGAGCAGCCTCTGGACCAGTGGCTGGAGCGGCTTGATGATCTGGCAGCGCGGTCTGCCGGTTTCTTCCTGTCGCGTGCCGTCGTGCTCGATGTTGCGGATTTGAAGCTCGACAAGGCAGGTCTCAAGGGGCTGATAGCCGAACTCGTGTCGCGCAACGTTGCCATCATGGGCATCGAAGGCGCACGCCCGTCCATGATTGAGGCGGGCATGCCACCGGCCCTGAAGGGTGGAAAGGCTGCCTCGGATATCGAGGTCGAGCCTGTCTCGCTCGCCACGGCAGAGGTGGAAGAAGAGCCAGTACGTGTTCCGGTGACGGAGATTCGCAGCACAGTGCAGTCGCTGATGATCAGCGAGCCGGTTCGCTCCGGTCAGTCGGTGATCTTTCCTGAGGGCGATGTGACCGTTGTCGGGTCGGTCGCTTCGGGTGCGGAGATCATCGCGGGCGGGTCGATCCACATTTATGGCGCGCTGCGTGGTCGTGCCATGGCGGGTTCGCTTGGAAATGCTTCGGCGCGGATTTTCTGCAAAAAGCTGGAAGCCGAGCTGCTGGCCATCGATGGTGTCTACAAGGTGGCTGAAGATATCGATCCGAAGCTGCGCGGCCAGGCCGTTCAGCTCTGGCTGGAAAACGATACGATCAAAGCCGAAAAACTCAATTAAGCCGTAAGCGGCAGAAAACAGGAGAGCAGGATGGGGAAGGTAGTTGTCGTTACTTCCGGCAAGGGAGGCGTAGGCAAGACCACGTCGACTGCCGCGCTCGGTGCGGCGCTGGCACAGAACAAGGAAAAGGTCGTCGTCGTTGATTTCGACGTCGGTCTTCGTAACCTCGATCTGGTCATGGGCGCGGAACGCCGCGTCGTTTACGATCTGGTCAACGTTATCCAGGGCGACGCGAAGCTGCCGCAGGCGCTGATCCGTGACAAGCGTCTCGACACGCTGTTTCTGCTGCCTGCCTCGCAGACACGCGACAAGGACAATCTGACGCCTGAGGGTGTCGAGTGGGTTATCGGCGAGCTGAAAAAGCATTTTGATTGGGTCATTTGCGATAGCCCTGCCGGTATCGAACGCGGTGCGACCCTGGCCATGCGCCATGCGGATGTTGCCGTTGTGGTGACCAACCCGGAAGTATCGTCGGTTCGCGACTCGGATCGCATCATCGGCCTCTTGGATTCCAAGACGCTGAAGGCCGAACGCGGCGAACGGATGGAAAAGCACCTGCTCCTAACCCGCTACGATTCCGTTCGGGCAGAGCGTGGCGACATGCTGAAGGTGGAAGACGTTCTGGAAATTCTCTCTATCCCGCTGATCGGCATCATTCCTGAGAGCATGGACGTTCTGCGCGCCTCCAACGTTGGCGCACCGGTAACGTTGGCAGACGCTAAGTCCCCACCTGCCATGGCTTACTTCGATGCGGCACGTCGCCTGCGCGGCGAAGACGTTCCGATGATGATTCCCGGCGAAAAGCGTGGCATCTTTGCCAAGTTCTTCGGGAGGGCCGCATGAGCATTTTCAACCTTTTCCGCAAACAGAAATCGGCGCCTCTTGCGCGTGAGCGGTTGCAGGTTCTGCTGGCGCATGAACGCAACGGTGTGGGCAATGAGCTTGTCGCTCTGCTGCGGGAAGAAATTCTCGCCGTGATCGCCAAGCACGTCCAGATCGACAGCGACAAGGTCCACGTCAAAATGGACAGCGACGAGCATGTCTCGCTGCTGGAAATCGACGTCGAAATCCCCTTGGCTGCCAGCCTGCGCGCCGCCTGATCACGTCTCTTCGAATGGAAAACCGCCCGGATGACAATTCGGGCGGTCTTTTTGTGTTTGCGGGTCAGGCTGCTTTTCTGCGGCTCGGCAGTTGCGGAAGGAACACCGTGAGCAGGCCCAGAAGCGGCATGTAGGAGCAGATGCGGTAGACGAACTCGATGCCTTCGCGGTCTGCGAACACGCCGAGGACGGCAGCGCCGATGCCGCCGAAGCCGAAGGCAAAGCCGAAGAACATGCCTGCGATCAAGCCAACGCGTCCTGGCACCAACTCCTGTGCGAAGACGACGATGGCCGAAAATGCCGAGGAAAAGACGAAGCCGATCAGCACTACGAGAATGGCAGTCCATGTGAGGTTTGCGTAGGGCAGAAGCAGCGCGAACGGTATGACGCCGAGGATCGAGAACCAGATGACGACGCGCGAGCCGAATTTGTCACCGATGGGGCCACCGAAGAACACACCGGCAGCAGACGCACCGAGGAACAGGAAGAGAAGCAATTGCGCGCTTTGGACCTCAAGACCGAATTTCTCAATCGTGTAGAAGGTGAAATAGCTCGACAGACTTGCCAGATAGGCATTCTTGGTCGCGGTCAGGATGAGCAGAACGACAAGTGTCATCAACACCTTGTTTTTCGCCATCGGCAGCGCGCGGCTGACGGGTGGACGACCCGCATTGCTGCGGCGGTGACGGCTGTACCAGACGCTGACCCATGAGAGCACGGCAAATCCGGCAAGGGCGATCAGCGAAAACCAGCTAAGGCTCTGCTGACCCATCGGCAGAACGACGAACGCAGCGAGAAGCGGCCCAATCGCCGTTCCCGTGTTGCCGCCGACCTGAAAGAAGGATTGTGCCAGACCATGGCGCCCTCCCGATGCGACGCGGGCAACACGCGACGCTTCCGGGTGGAAGATAGCCGAGCCGATGCCGATCAGGCACGCGCCGATCACCAGAACCGGAAAGCTATGCGCATAGGCCAGCGTGATCAAACCGGCGCAGGTGGACAGCATGGCAACCGGCAGCGAGAATGGCATGGGCCATTTGTCCGTGGCAATGCCGACTGCCGGTTGCAGCAGCGATGCCGTGACCTGAAAAGCGAAGGTCAAAAGCCCGATCTGGACGAAATCCAGCGCGTAATTTGCCTTCAGAAGCGGATAAAGCGATGTCAGCAGCGACTGCATGATATCGTTAAGCATGTGGCAGAAGCTTGCAGCAGCGATGATCGAAAACGTCGTTTTTTCAGCGGAAAAGCTCGTGCTGGTCACACTCGCCATGGGTTTCTCTCCAGATCGTCGTCGTCAGACGGTATTTTGTTATGGAATACTCCGGGGGCCTTATAGGCGCATTGTTTGCGGCCTGCTTTTGTGCTGTGGTCTAGTTTTTACGTGAGTGGGCCAAAATGCCGCGCTATGATTTTGAAGAACTCGGCTTTCTGAGCGGTGACCAGCATGAGGAAATGCTGAGCTTCATCGATGGAAACAATGAATCGCTGCTGGCGCTTCGTCGCCTCTATCCCGAAGGTTTTCAGAGCCCTGTTCACTCGCACCGCAAGACACAGCTGTGGTTTGCCCGCAGTGGTGTGGTCATCGTGGGCACGGCCAAGGGCCGCTGGATGATACCGCCGGGACACGGCCTGATCATTCCGGCCGGACTGGAGCATTCCAGCGAAATGATCAGTCAGGTGGAGATGCATTCCGTCTATGTCCACCCCGACGTGATCGACACGGAGCGACCGCGCGTGGTGGAGGTCACGGTTCTCGCGAGCAATCTCATCGAAGAACTCGTTCACGATGATTCCAGACGACAAAATACCAGACGTCGCGAACTGGTGATGGAGCTTCTGGTGGATGAAATCAGCGTACTTCCCGAACAGCCGCTGGGACTTCCTTTTCCCGCCCATGCCAGCATTGCAGGGCTGTGTCGTCGCTTTTTGAACGCGCCCGCGGCCAATGCCAGCATCGATGACTGGGCGCAGACATTGGGCATGAGCCGCAGAAGCTTCACGCGGCTGTTTCGTGCTGAAACGGGCGTCAGTTTCGTGACGTGGCGGCAGCAGGCCTGCATTTTTGCGTCCTTGCCACGGCTGGCGAGTGGCGAGACCGTCACGAATGTGGCGCTGGATGCCGGTTACGAAAATGTTTCCGCCTTTACCACCATGTTCCGGCGTATGTTGGGCAGTTCACCCAGCGCTTATCTCAAATCATCGGGCTTGAAGCGTTCGCGACCCGGTGTGGCGATGTGAGGGGCCTATCAGGCCTGTTGCAAAAGCCAGTCGACCAGCTTGCCCGCAGCGGCTTTCCTACCCTTGGAGCCCACCAGCCAATAGCCGCGATCAGGGGCATCCAGCGTAGGGCCGACGCCGACCAGGGCGCCGCTTTGCACCAAGTCATCCACCAGTCCGGCCCAGCCCAGCGCCACGCCCTGATGGGTGATGGCTGACTGGACCACGAGGGAATAGGTGTTGAAACTGATATCGCCTTTTTCTTCACCGGATTGCCTTTTGATGCCGATGCCTGCGAAATAACTCGGCCAATCGTGCCATGTGGAGGCCCAGGAGCTTTCCAGATGAATGAGCTTGCTGGCGGAAAGCTGCTGCGGCACATCCTTTTCGGCCAGGTTGTCCAGAAACCCCGGCGCGCAAACAGGGCGGACTTTCTCCGGCAGAATCAGCGTCGCATCACTTCCCGCTTCGAGCTGCGTGCTGAAGATGACCAGCACATCATTGTCACCCGCAGTCTGACGGCGCGGGTTTTGCGACGCGGCAATCTGGATGTTGATATCAGGATGGCGCTCGCGAAAATCCTGCATGCGCGGAATGAGCCACAGCGACGAAAATGCGTAGTCGGTGTGTAGCCGAACTGTCGGCCTTTCATGGGCCTTGAAGTCGTCGGTTAAACGGTCGATCTCGCTGACCTGCTGGCTGACTAGGTCGCACAGGCGACGCCCTTCCGGTGTCAGTTCCACGCCGCGATGCTGGCGCGTGAGCAAGCGGGTGGCCAATTGCTCTTCCAGCCGTCGCATCTGGTAACTGACCGCTGGCTGGGTCAGGCCCAGTTCCTGTGCAGCCGCAGTCAGGCTGCCACGTTTGCCGATTTCCATCAGCACCCTCATCCATCCCAGATCGACCGGCCTGTCTGCCATAAAAAATCCTTTTGTCAGATATCGAAAATTATCTGCTTCACGACAGAGATCAATCCGTTGTTCACTAAAATTCTCGAATAACCGGAGAACAGCAATGATCAGGAACTCTCGTATTGGGCACATAACGTCAGGCCTCCTTCTCATGGCTGCCTGTTTTGCTGGCAATGCGCAGGCCGCAGACGACGCAAGCTGCAAGACGATCCGCCTCAGCGATCCCGGCTGGACGGATATCACCGCCACCAATGGCGTGGCATCCGTCGTGCTGACCGCACTCGGCTATACGCCTGACGTGAAGACGCTTTCGGTGCCGATTGGCTATCAGGCGATGAAAAACCGCGAAATAGATGTGTTCCTCGGCAACTGGATGCCAGCACAGAAATCCTTCATCGATGATCTGACGGCGGCAAAGGCGGTGGACGTGATCGGCCAGAACCTCGAAGGTGCCAAATTCACGCTCGCCGTGCCATCCTACATGGCGGAAAAAGGCATCAAAACGTTCGCCGACCTGGCAAAGCACGGTGATGAATTCGACCACAAGATCTACGGCATCGAGCCAGGCGCGCCTGCAAACCAGAATATCCAGAAGATTATTGCCGACGAGAAATTCGGCCTGAAGGGCTGGGAGTTGGTCGAATCCGGCGAGCAAGCCATGCTTTCGCAGGTTGAGCGCGCCGGAAAATCCAAGAAGGGCGTCGTGTTCCTTGCCTGGGCACCGCACCCGATGAACGAGAAGTTCTCCATCGAATATCTTTCCGGCGGGGATGATTATTTCGGCCCCAACTACGGCGGCGCGCAGGTTTACACCCTTGCCCGCACCGGCTGGGCCGCGCAGTGCCCCAATGCTGCCACCCTGTTCAAAAACCTGAAGTTCGATGTCGGCATGGAAAACAAGCTGATGGGTGAGATTCTGGGCGGCCAGACGGCGCCGGATGCTGCATCCACTTGGTTGAAAGCCAACCCGCAGGTTCTCGACACGTGGCTGTCAGGCGTTACGACACTGGATGGCAAACCGGGTGGGGACGCGGTAAAGGCTGCTGTCGGTCTTTGATTTCAGGGTAGCATTGCATGGCGCGTCAGAATTTTCTCATCCTCATGGTCGATCAGTTGAACGGCACGTTCTTTCCTGATGGACCGGCGGATTTTCTTCATGCGCCGCATCTGAAAGCCTTGGCGGAGCGCTCCACGCGCTTCGCCAACACCTATACGGCCAGTCCTCTATGCGCACCCGCGCGCGCGTCCTTCATGTCCGGGCAATTGCCCAGCCGCACCCGCGTCTATGACAACGCCGCCGAATTCGCCTCCGACATCCCGACCTATGCCCACCATCTGCGCTCTGCCGGTTATTACACCGGCCTTTCAGGCAAGATGCACTTCGTCGGTCCCGACCAGATGCATGGTTTCGAGGAGCGGTTGACGACGGATATCTATCCTGCGGATTTCGGCTGGACGCCTGATTATACCAAGCCGGGCGAGCGGATCGACTGGTGGTACCACAATCTCGGCTCTGTCACCGGCGCTGGTGTCGCTGAGATCACCAACCAGATGGAGTATGATGACGAGGTCGCCTACCACGCCACCCGCAAACTCTACGATCTCTCGCGCGGGCTGGACGAACGCCCCTGGTGCCTGACCGTCAGCTTCACGCATCCGCATGATCCCTACGTCGCACGCAAGAGGTTCTGGGACCTTTACAACGATTGCCCGGCGCTGGACCCGCAGGTCGATGCGCTACCCTTCGCGCAGCAGGATCAACATTCGCGGCGGTTGCTTGAAGCCTGCGATCACCGCGCGTTCGATATCAGCCGAGAGCAGGTGAGGCGGGCCCGGCAAGGGTATTTTGCGAATATCTCCTACATCGACGAGAAAATCGGCGAGCTTCTTGATGTGCTGAAACGCACGCGGATGGAGGACAACACCACCATTCTGTTTCTGTCCGATCACGGCGACATGCTGGGCGAGCGTGGCCTGTGGTTCAAGATGAATTTTTTCGAAGGCTCGTCCCGCGTTCCCTTGATGATCGCCGCACCCTCTATGGACGCAGGCCGGATCGACACGCCTGTGTCCACCCTCGATGTCACGCCGACACTATGCGCATTGGCAGGGCTGGATATGTCGATGCTGAAACAATGGACCGACGGCGAGGACCTTTCTTCCTTCGCCAGCCGAGGCCCGGTGCCGATGGAATATGCCGCCGAAGGCTCCATCGCGCCGCTCGTTGCCATCCGAGATGGCCGTTACAAGCTGACCACCTGCGAACAGGACCCACCGCTGCTATTCGACATCGAGGCCGATCCGCACGAACTGGTCAATCTGGCCGTCCAACCGGAGTACGAGGCAACGCTTGCTTCTCTCTTGGAACAAGTCCGCAACCACTGGGATTTGCCCGCATTCGACAGGTCCGTCCGCGAGAGCCAGGCCCGCCGCTGGGTGGTCTACAAGGCGCTGCGCAACGGCGCCTATTATCCGTGGGATTACCAGCCATTGCAGAAAGCGTCCGAACGCTACATGCGAAATCACATGGACCTCAACGTCCTCGAAGAAAACCAGCGTTTTCCCCGTGGCGAATGAAGCACGGGCAATATTCGAAAAGGGCGTTGCCGAATTCGCTCCAATGGGGTATCCAAGCGCCGTGAAACAACTGAAATGTCCACGTAGCTCAGTAGGATAGAGCACAGGATTCCTGGTTGTAAATTGGGGGCTGCGCATCGAAAGAGTGTAGTCGATTTGCTCAAAGTCGGGGAACGCTTCGCTGAACTCTCAGCATGTCAATCCCGAGCCAAGCTTCGGAGAAATCCGTTGAAGGTGTAGAGACTGGATGGGCAACACCTAAAGGCCTCGGTCCATGGTGAAGGGACAGTCCAGACCACGAACGCGGAAGCGGCGGCGAAAGTCGAAGTGGTATGAATCCTGGGGTCGGAGGTTCGAATCCTCTCGTGGACGCCATTCCTAATGCTGACGGCGCTCCTGATGGAGACGGCTGGGCTCGGTCGTATCATCCGAGTTTATGTATCCCAGAATTCGCATCGGAACATTGGCCGTCGCGGACGGTTCTCTTCTATATCAAATGAGGAGAGCCCGATGACGACGATGACAATGGAAGAGCTTTCAGGAAAGCTGGCCAAGATCGATTTTTGCATGCTCAACACTGCGGGTTCGGGGCGTATCAATACCCGCCCGATGAGCAACAATGGCGATGTCGAATATGATGGCGACTCCTGGTTCTTTTCTTATGAAGCGACAAAGAAAATCGAGGATATCGAGCGCGACAACGGGGTAGCCCTGACGTTTACCGCGCCGCCGAGCCTTCTTGGGAAACCGGGTATTTTCATCGCCGTCGATGGTAAAGCGCACCTTATTCGCGACAAAGCGCAGTTCGAAAAGCACTGGGTGAAGGATTTGGATCGCTGGTTCCCGGATGGTATAGACACCCCCGGCATCATCCTGATCAAAGTCTCGGCACGCACGATTGAATATTGGGATGGCGAAGACAATGGTCGTCTCGACGTATCAAACACAAGTGCCGTCAATGACGGCGCTGTGTGACGTGTCGGCTGCAAAGTGATCTCAGCCGTTGACGCTTTGAAGTGGGATATCCATTTGTACCGTCATGGCAAAAAAGATTTACGCCGATAGCCTGGAGCTGATCAGAACATGGTCGCTGGACACGTCCGCGACATTTGGCTCCGTCGTGCGCATAAAGGGCATCGTGCAAGAGGTGAGGGCTCGTCTTCCGTTAGCAGTTCGAAAATCGCTCGAACACGAAGCGAACGTCCTTACCTTGGCAATGCCCGGTAAATCCAGAGCAGTTTTTCGCGCTGCATCTGCTACCGTTACGGATATTCTCGCCGACATCGTAAGGCTTCCCGTTATACCGCGTGAGATCGAAGACATCCTCACGATCACGACGACGGAACGCCGTCGGTGGCTGGAGGACGGTCGTTTGCCGTCTGCTGGAACTTGCACGGTTAAGCTTAGAGGGCGAGCGCGGGCGATAACCTTCCACGTCTTTGATCCGGCAAAGGTTGCTGACATTCTGGACCGCGGCCTCGTAGATGAATGGCGAGAAGAAGATGCTGCTATGGCTGCGGAAAACAGGCAGAAATCCGCCATGAAGGCGAAGTTGACGCGCTCTCTCAAAAAGCGAGATAAGACAAAGTCTTCATCCGATGCGGGTGCTGATCAGGGCGCAACGAAGCTGCGCGGCTGGGACGACTTCGTTGGCGACGGGCTGTTGCGGTAGCGAACCCTCCAGCTAGGCCTCATAACGTAACGTGACTGGTTGCCAAACGGCCACATTGGTTGGCATAACTTCGCCATCTTTTTCAATTTTCAGCTTCAAAGTTATTGCAGCTTAACGTCTTGGTGCTATTCCTGCGTGTAGGTGATTCTTGCTTGGGGAATGGGAATGAAAAAGGCTGTTACGGTTCTCCTGTTGGCTTTGTTGAGTGGATGCGCAAAGCCTTCGGATGGGCCGACTGCGGGCAATATCAGGTCTGCCACTCTCCCCAATACCAACGAGAAAATTCGCGTGGTCGAACTGGCCAATGCTCCGACCACTTCCGCCTCCCCATCCATCATGGACAGTGCCACTGGGCCTGGCCTGACGGCGCTTCGCAACACGGGTTATAACTCGCAGCGTCTGCGGCGTGGCGACGTCATCGACATTACCGTGCTGGATACGGGCGAGGATGGCCTGTTTTCGTCCACACAAAGCAAGACACTCAATCTCGGACGCTTCACGGTTGATCAGGGCGGCAGCGTCAATCTTCCTTTCATTGGCAAGAAGCGGGTTATCGACTCCACGCCAGAGGGTTTGCAGTCGCAAGTAGTGACCGGCCTCAAGGGCTCTGCGGTCAATCCGCAGGCGGTCGTGACCGTTGTCGACAAGCCGACGAGTGCGGTAATGATGAGCGGTGCTGTCAAGACGCCGGGCAAGATTGCCCTGACGGCGCGGCAGGAGCGTGTGCTAGACGCCATCAATCAGGCTGGCGGTCCAACGGTTGCGCCGGGTGCTGCAAGCGTGACCGTGGTTCGCGGTCAGCAGCGCGCTTCGGCCTCGCTCGACCGGATCATGCGCGAAGATCGCCAGAACATTCGCCTTTCGCCCGACGACCAGATCATGATCGATGGCGATGCCTCAAGCTTTACGGCTCTTGGCGCTTTCAAGAGTGCGGGCGAATTCCAATTCGAAACCGGCAAGATGACGCTGGCACAGGCGGTTGGCCGCGCGGGCGGGTTGCTTGACGACCGTGCCGATGCGCGCAATGTCTACGTCTTCCGCAACGAAGTCGTACAGGTAACCTCGAAGTCCACGGCCATCACCAAGGACCCGGTTGCTGTGACGACGACTATGCGGCCGGTTATCTATCACGTCAACATGCGCGATGCGTCGAGCATCGCATTGATGCAGTTGTTCCAGATGCAGAAGGGCGACGTGCTCTATGCCAGCAACGCGCCGCTGGTGGATTCTGCCAAGCTGTTGACCGTGTTCCAGAAGAGCGTACCGACTGCGGCTGCACCTCAGCCGGGCAGCGCCAACTAATCAGGTGAGCATGTGGCAGGTGTTAAGTGCCTGCCACGACCTACAGCAGAATGCGCAGTGCTTCACCGGCGGATTGCGGGCGCTTTGCAGCGTCTTCATCTGCGCAAGTCTTGGAAAATCGCGTCAATGTCTCGTCATCATCGATACCGCCAGCGTCCATCAGACGTTGCGTCAGCCTGCCCAGGGCGTAGATATCGTGGCACTGATGGGCGGGCATATCCGAAAGCTGCTCTGGTGCCGCATAATCCGGCGAGCCGGCCACCTCCATACCTATGTCTTGATGCCGCTCGCCGATCCTCAACGCAATGCCGAAGTCACTCAACCGAGCCGAGTTCATTGTATCTGCCGACAACAAAATATTCGCTGGGCTGATATCGCAGTGGACATAGCCAGCGGCATGGACAGCGGCAATGGCATGCACCATGCGTCTGAGCAGATGCTTGATATCAGCCGCAGATGGAGGTTCTGCCGAGAGGCGCGATGCCAGTGAGATGGGTGCCCATGGCTGGAGCAAGCCGGGACGTCCGTCCGTCAGCCGCAAAAGAGCAGAGACTTCCTGAAGGCAGGGGTGGCGAAGCTCCATCCCGATTTCCGCTTCCCTGCGCAGGCGTTGCTCCAGCAAAGCATCGCCTCGCTGGTCTTCCGGCATTGTTTTGATCGCAAAGCTCCTGCCGAGATCGCGGTGGCGAACCTTGAGGATCAAGGTGGTTTCAGTCTGGTGGGCGACGCTCACGACGGTAAAGCTGCCCTCGATGAACGTCGGCTGCTGCCGTGCCAGCGTGTCGGCTTTCCGGTCGAGTGCGTCACGGATGCGGTCGATCAGGTCCTGCGGACGTTCCGAACTATGGATCGCACGCCAGAGGTCGCTGAAATACTGGGCGACCTCGCTTTCAACATCGTCACCGTTCAAGGCGGCTTCCGATCACGACGGCGCTGATGTTTTCGCGAACATTTTCGATCAATGCTTCCTGCATCAGGGCGTTGGCGCAATCGGCAATGGGCGTGTCATGCACTATTTCCGAAATCACCCGTTCCTTGAGTGCCTGCATCAGTGGGTAACTGCACAGCAGCAGGCGATCGTCTTTGCCCCACTCCTGCGTCGTCACGCTCGGGCGGAATTGCTGCGAATGGCCGACACATTGCGAAAGCTGTTTCTTCATGCCGACGATGACGTGATCGCGAGACAAAAGATGCATCGTGCCATCGCGAAGCAGATAGGCGCGCGCATCGCCTGACCACAAAACCGTCAGCGTCATGCCGATGATGGAGGCAACCACGACACTCGCCATCGGCCTCACGGCTCCCTCTTGTATCTGCCGTGATAGCAGCAGACTGTTGACGGTGCCGAGTTTGCCCTTGATATCCTGCGTCAGGAAGTCGACGTGGTCGCTATTGTCCATGTCTTTCAACGCATTGGTCGTCAATCGCGCTGCCTCGACGGCGGCTCCGGCGTCCCCCAAGCCGTCGGCTATGGCAAAAAGTGCGGGCTCCTTAGACACAAACAACGCATCCGCGTTGACGGTCAACCGCGTGCCGGGGTGAGTGGCGTAGCTGTAGATGACAGACGCTGGGGCGCTCGCTGTTGGCTCGGGGGCCAAATTGCGAACGGGTGCGACGACGGGTTTGGGTTCAGCGGCAACCGGTTTCGGGACAGGTTTGGGCTGCGGGGAGGCGGATGCTTCGTCTTCGCTGTTGGTCTTTTCCTTGAATAACCGTACGAAGTCCGCCGCCGCCGGTTTGCCTTCGAACTTGAAACCGCGCGGCCGACGGCTGGTGGCATCGATGTACCACCAGAGGCTCGTTGGTTGCGCCGATGGTTTAGAGAAGCCTGTATCCTCGTCATCGTCGCGTGGCTTTGGCATGCGCAGGCGCTTGATGGAGGTGGTGAAGCGGGCCATGTCGAAATCGAGGGTCATCGATGTCTCGGCCAAGGCTTCCGCTGCCATGAACCATGTATCATCGAGATAGAGTGTTCTGGGGTGCTGTCTGAAATCGACCATCTGCGCCAGAATGACGAGTGGATATTTGCGCCCGACGCGGTCCTTGCTAGGCAGGAGAACACCGACATAGGCGCTGCGCCCCCAAATCCCGCGTTCGATGATGAAACGCATGGGCGGGCACGTCGTGAAGATGGAATCCCAGCGGCCCGCGAAAGCATCTGCGCAGGCGTGCATGCCGGAACGGATCCACGCATCGAGCGAGGCGATGAGTTCGCGGTCCATACCCTCGGAAATGAAATCTCCGTGGCTTGGAATTTTCCCGTAAAAGCCGATCCTGTCGGTTTCGACTGCGGCTTTTACGGGCTTGGTAACCGGCGTGGCCATCAGTCAGATACGGCGGCGTTGTAGAGAGGTTGCAGCTTGGTCATGATCTCCTCCTGTATTCTTTTTGAACCAGCGCATAATTCAGAACTGCGCCGGGCATGCGAAGTTTGCGATGGCGTCCAGTTTGAACGGGTTGAGAACTGACCCGAACTGGATGTCGAACTCAGCGACCTGACCGCTATTTTCGAACCTCGCCCTTAACAAATCTCCTGCCTGATTTTCGATTTTCGCATCGTCGAACAGGCGGAATGGCGACCAATCACCGTTTTCGGTTTTTGCCTGTTGCCAGCCACCGGGCTGAAACGCGATGCGTGACAGGTTCGCCGAGTTGCTTTCCGAAGGCCAGGTAATCGATTTTGCCTGTACCGGACCGTGGTAGTAAACCACGCGTTCGCCTTCGATTTCGAGCATGACGGCGCTCGACTCGCTGGTGAGCGAGACCGGTTTGACGTTGATGGAGACCGCAGGGACCTCGCTGCCATTCGGGAAGAAAGCCCTGAAAATCTTGTCAGCATTCTCAAACTGGGCGATTGCGTCGCTTGGCATTCCCGTCGCCCCAAATGTTCCCTTCCAGCCCCATGGCGTTGCCGTCTTATCGACGAATGGCTCCATGCGCTGTTTGAAAAACGTCTGGAATGTTCCGGTTGGCCCGAACAGGCGCGTGAAATCCGCCATGGCGACATCACGCGTCGAGGTGCGGTCGAAAGGATAACGGCCCGCAACGATGGATGAGCAGAGTGATGCCCCTTCCGCGGCCCAGAGATCGGCAATGCGGCCGCGTGCCGATTTGACGGCAAGCGAACCGACATCGGCAGCAAGCCCAGCCACCCAGACATCAAGCGGTGCCGGAAGCTGGCGGGCCTGTTGCAGCAGGTCTTGGTTGGCCTTGGTCAGCTGGCTATCGACATCGAAGACGCGCGCGACCTCGTCTGAAGTAGTGGATGAGCGCGCCAGTTGCTCATGCAGAGCCTTGATGTTTGCCAGCAACTGCTCGGATGGCGAACCCGCCTGCTTGCTGCCATTGCCCGAAGCACTCTCTGTCGGTTGCCCAGAGCCCGGGCCCTTTGCTGCCAGCATTTCCCGCAGGCGGGCATAGGGATCGGCTGCATCGACGGTGGCCGATAGGATCGCCGCGGTGCTGTCGCCATCTGCCGTGGAGGCAAGCGTCGTCAAGCTGTCGCCCGCATTCGGGCGCAGATCGGTGGCATCGGCAATGGATTTTGCAGCTTCGATGACGAGATTCCGGTCATTGGCCAGAATACGTGTCGTTTCCACCGCATCCCCAAGGCTTTGGGATGGCTTGATGCGGACGTCCGTCGAAACTTCATTCCACCGTTTTTCGAAGCGGTCGAAGTAGATTTGCAATGCTGCTTGGGCAACATTTTCGACCGTTGCGCCGCGGATGGCATCATCGGACCCGCGCACCCACGCTTCCGAAAGCGCGACACGGGACGCATAGGCAACCTGCGGAATGACGACTGCGCGGTAACCGTTGGCCGTGAACAGACCTTCTATACCGTCCACCATCGGCGCCTTGCTTTCACGCTCCACCGCCCGCTCGCCCAGGGGGCCGAAGGCACCCGAGGGGCTCCATTCAGGCAGTGCACGTGCTTGCGGCAAGCCCGCCAGAATGTCATAGGCGCGGGCTCCGACTGCCTGCTGTTTGATGGTATCACGGGCCTTGGAAATCAGACGGGCATCGAGCTCGATCGGCGCGAGCAAGCCGTCGGACAGCGCCTGTGCGTGCCGGTTCAGGGCATCTCTTGCCGCTGCTCTGCCATCACCGGGATAAAGTGAGGCAAACATATCCTGCGATTGCACTTTCAGGAAATCACGGTCCAGCGTTCCCAGCCCACCCAGCATTCCATAAAGCTTGAGGGAGTTGAAGGTGCGCGTGACATCGTTCTGGTCTTGCAACTGTTTTTGCAATTGCACGATCATGCGGGGTAAAAGCAGCGCGTTGAGTGCCCGTTGATAGGCATCACGCTGGCGTCCCGCGATCTTCTCCTCCTGATCAAGTCCAAATCCGACCTTCCAGACGCGGTCCGTATCGAAGCCCGAATTGACATCGCGCAGATTGTCGAGCGCAGGGAGAATGCGCAGGAAGTCTGCGTCAGACACGTCGCGTACATTGATGCCTTGCACCAGTTGTTGATATGCGTTCAGCTTGCGGTCGGCTTCGGCCAGTGCCTGGGTGTTTGCAAAATAGGTCAGAATCCAGCCGGTGAAGACGATAGTGACGACGGCTGCGGATAGACCATATGCAATGCGTCGGACCAGAAGCTGCCTGCCGGAAAGGCGCTTGTCACGCATGACCAGCGCCGCTTCTGGAAAGATGACTTCCTTAAACAGGCGTGCGAGGAAATAGCTGCGGCGGGCGCGAGGTGCGGCTGTTCCGGCCTCCGGTTGCGTTCCCGATGCAAGGTAGACACCCCGCAGGAGAGGCGCCTCGATGAGCGGCGAGCTGGCGCACAGTTCGCTCAATGCCTCGTGCAGCCGGTCTTTCAGTTTTGCCAGTTCCGCTGGGAACCGGAAAATGCGGCCACGGATTTCGGCATTCTGCTCCTGTTGTAGCCGCTCGATCAACATCGCATCGACACGTTGCTGCAACAGCTCGAACTCTTCGAGAAAGCGTTGCGGCAGGTCCTTCGCCGCGTAGCTTTCATCCAATTTGAACGTCGTTCCCCAGACCTGATGACGATCCGTCTTGTTGAAGCCATCGAAGAATTCGACAAAACCATCCAGAAGATCGGCCTTGGTCAAAACAACATAGACTGGAACGCGAGCGTGAAGATACTCGTCCAGTTCGGCCATGCGTTGGCGCACGGAGCGCAGTTCCTGCCTCTGCTCTTCAGGGTCCCGGCTGAGCAGGTCGGGGATGGATAGCGTGACCAGCGCGCCGTTGATGGGTTGCGACCGGCGATAGCGGCGCAGCAGATTGAGAAAGCCTTCCCAACCGGCCTTGGACGAGCCGTCGAGATCGTCCTGCGTGGTGTATCGGCCAGCGGTGTCGATGAGGATCGCCTCATCCGTGAACCACCAATTGCAGTTGCGGGTACCGCCGATGCCTTTCACGGCAGTTTCACCGAGTGCATCGCCGAGCGGAAATTGCAGCCCGGAATTCGTCAGTGCCGTGGTCTTGCCCGAACCGGGAGCGCCGAAGATGACGTACCAGGGCAGGTCGTAAATATAGCCGAACCGCTTCTTGGTGACGCGCCGCAGCAGCGCCAGCGCTTCCTTAAGCCGGGTCTGGATTTCCCCGACTTCGGCCTGCCGGTTGCCCAGCGCCTCCTGTTCGATGCTATCGACCAGTTCCTTGTCCTGCTTACGGGCGCGAAATAGGGTGACGGCAATGTAGATCACCCAGATCAGCAGGATGATGCCAATCGCGATCAGGCGTTCCTGTGTCGTGTCGAAGGGTTTGAAGTTTCCGAAGCTGACGAGATAGCCGTAAAACCAGATGACGACGCACAGCGCGACGGCCCACAACAGCGAGATGAAGCGCCTGCCGATGATCGATGCGTAGCTATCGACATAGGACCGGATCGTATAAAAATAACTCAGCGGGTTCATTGCTGGGTCTCTCCTGGTTGCTGTCCGTTTGTCGTTGTGACGGCTGGCGAGAGAATGCCCGCCTCGCTGAGTTTTTCGCCAGGATTGGTCAGCACCATGATCTCGGTTCTGCGGTTCTTCTCGCGGCCCTCTGCCGTATTGTTGTCGGCAATGGGGTCGCTGTCCGCACGTCCCTCGGTTAGGATTGCATCCGGGCCGGTATAGTTGGACAGAAGGTCGCCAACGGCTTTTGCGCGGGCCTCGGACAGGTGCCAGTTGGATGGAAACTGGACGGTCTTAATCGGCACATTATCGGTATAGCCGATGACCACGGCACGGAACTTGTCCGCCGCAAGTGCACCGCCAATGCGCTGGATCAGATCGCGGAATTGTGGGCTGACATCTGCGCTGCCGACATTGAAGAGGCCGGAGTTGTTGATACGCACGCGCAGGCGCCCGTTGACGTTGGCGAGCGTGACCAGATTGCGCTGCACCTCTGGCTGCAGAAACGCCATGAGGTTATCCAGCCTTGTCGGTTTCATCTCGACAATTTTTGGCGGCTGCTCGGGGATCACGGGCTCTTCCGGTTT
Source organism: Hyphomicrobiales bacterium (assembly GCA_900468015.1). Lineage (GTDB taxonomy): Bacteria > Pseudomonadota > Alphaproteobacteria > Rhizobiales > Rhizobiaceae > Agrobacterium. The sequence goes on along the minus strand of UBRU01000018.1, from coordinate 163,964 downwards.
CGTCACGACTTCCTGGGGTGGCTCCGGTGCTGCTGCGATCAAGACACTGGGTGTGTCCGTCGGAGGCAGCGAGGCCAGCTTTTCGAATGTTGCATCCGACGCGCTGTTCAATGTCAGCGTGAAAAACAGATAGCCGAAGGCGAAGGCAAGCGCGATCAGAGACAGCAGCGTCCACAAGGCTGCCATGGTGCGAAGCGGAGTGTGACGCGCCTCCACGCCCTGCCAGTGGGGTGACAATTCGCGTTCGAAAACGCCATACTGGCCGATCAGTGTCTTATAGAGACTGTCACGAATGCGCGACAGCTCCAGAGCACCCTTGGCGGACACCCGTGTTCGGCCTTCGAAAGCCAGTGACAGGCAAAGATAGATCAGCAGCAACAGGTCTTTGTTGGTGCCGGGAGATTGGTGGAAATGGTCAAGAATATCGAAGAACCGGTCACCGCCAGTCACGTCATTATGAAATGTGGATACCAGGCCGGACCGAGCCCAGCCCGCGCGAACGCCCCACGGTTTGCTCAGGATTACGTCGTCAACGGTCGCGCACACGGCGTAATGCGCCGCCCTTGCCCGTTCGGGGCTAATGCGTGCTGACGCCAGATCCCGCTCGTATCGGGTGATGGCTTCCATGCAGGCACGGCGAAGATGGTCGGGGTCAGGCTGCGCATCGGAAAAGCGCAGCACATGGGCAAGGTTGAGCAGCGGCGCTGCAGATTGCACCAGTGTCGGAACTTCCTCTCCACCGAAGCGAAAGTTCGCGAGAAGCGCATCGATCGGCAGCGCACTATCGCCTTGCGTCGCACGCTTGGGCGCGTCGTCGCCATCGACGATGTCATCGAGGATGGCCGCCATGTTGCGGGCGTTCTGGTTTCTGCGACGACTTTCGTCGGTGATCTCGACCACCGTTGGAAGGTCCTGCCAGGAGGAGGGCGTGTCATTGCTCATTCGCGTAATGCCCACATTTCCATCTCGAGACCGGGGAATTCACCAGCGAGATGCAGCGCAATGGCGCCGGAGGTTTCGAGCTGCTTCCAAAGAGGTGTCTTGGTATCGATTTCGAAATAGATCGTGCCCGAGCGATAGGGCAGCTGACGCGGCAACACGGGCAGCGAACGCACCGGAATGCCTGGTAGTGCCACGTTGACGAGTTCGGAAATACGCTCCACAGGCCCGACCTTGATTTGGGCCGGAAGCTTTCGCCTGATGTCTTCGGCAGACATGTCTGCCCGAACGGCCAGCACGAAGCCCGCATCGCGCAGCAAAGTACGGTCGTGAATGGTGCCGACGCGCACGCCGTGCCTGCGCTCCACGAGTTCGATTGCCACTGCGGCCTGTTCCAGCACAGCGGAAAGGGAGGTGCGCAGATCATCGAACACCGCCGCAAAGCTCGCCTTCAAATCATCGTGGCGATAGGGCGGGAAATCCGTGGCGCGCTTCTTGTCGGTGGTGAACGTAGCGAGTTCACCGGCAAGCTGAATGCAGTCCTCATAAAAACGGATGGGGTGAAACCGCGTGGCATTCGCCGAAAGATGTGCCAGCAGCGGGTCCGCCCTGTTGAGGATTTGCAGCAGGAAATAGTCGCCCACCTCCGCCGTTCCGCGGATCGTCGGATCGCCGATCCGCTCCGAGATCGCCTGTGCCCGGTGCCGAACAATGCCCAGCAATTCGGTGAGCAATTCGCTCAGCCGCGATGAGGCGGCGCAGTTGAGGGAGGGGGGAATGAAATCGGGATCGAGAATGACGGCGCGATCCGACCGAACCTCTATGATCCGCGCCAGCCCGATCAGGTCATAGCCAGAGAGATCATCGCCCGTCTTCAGGAATTTCAGGCTGAGACGCCCGACGTCGATGGGGGCGACGAAGTCCGTGTCGACATTGGCATCCGATGCCTCGTAGGTCGTGGCGACGACACGCACGCTGTTGGTATCTGCCTTCGTGCCGCTGGACATGTCCGCCTTGCCGGGCTGCCGTGCGGGCAGCGCGAGGTAGACGATGGCATTCTTGACACCTTCATCTAGGTCGAGCGGTGGCGGCAGATCTGAATCCTCTGGCGCTTCGAACGGCGTGCCATCCGGCAGGATGCCCCGCAGGTTGGACAATGCGAACTGACCAATGGCGAGCGCGCTGCGGTCTATACCGATTTCCGCCACGCCCCAGGGGTAGGGCGAGAGATTGCGCGTGGTGTTGCGCACCAAACGCTCCGTCCACCTATCCGATTGCTGAAAATGTTGAACACGAAGGAACATGCCCTCGCTCCATGCGACGCGGTTTTCATGCCTCATCTTGGTTGCTTACCCCCTTGATAGTTGTTTGAAGCGCATCGTCGGGCGCAGCCTCGCCCTGTGCTGCGCGTTGCAAAAACTGCCGAACCGATAATTGTCGGCCCTCGTCTTCGAATTGCTGTTTGAAGGTCGACCAGTAGTCCGTTCTCGCGATGACAGACCGCCACTCCTTGCGCGCCAGCTTGTCACGCCAGTCATTCTGCGCATCCGCCCTTGCTTCCACCAGTCTCGGCTCCAGCTTTTGCGTGCAGGTCTGGATCAGGCTCTCGAGAGAAGACGCAAGCAGACGTTGCTGGCGAATGAGCGCCTCCAGTCGCGCTCGCGCCGACGCATCGTGCGGTTCAGCACCGATGGATGCCGGATCGATATCGAGGACCGCGAGACATTCGGCGCTTTCCTTTTCCAGCTGAAGAAGGAGATCATCGACCGGGTCGCTCGCCACAGGCGAAACAGCGGCTTTTGGCTCGATGTCGTCTGGCTCATCCGCGTCCATGAAAACGGCATCGAAGTCTTCCACCGGCGGTTTTTTTGCGGGGCGGGAAACGAGAACGGGAATGTTCATGGCATCGGTATGTTCGTGCTTGCTGCTTTCAACCGGTTCTTCGTTCCAGTCATTGGGCAGTACAGCACCGACACCGGCAGTGGAGGGCGGCGCGTTCCAACCCACCTCGACATTGCGGGAAATGGACTTGGCTTTTTTACCGGTCAGGCTGGGCGCAGCGTCGGCCCAATCATCCTGGGTCACTCCTCCGGCAATCACGCCCCGTGCGGAGCGACCATTGGGGGCGATATCTGAAAGAATGGCCGAAATCGTCATGTGCTCGTCGCTGACCCTCAGCGAGCGGTCAGGATCGCCGAAATCCATTTCGGCCTCACCACTTATGATCACATCAAATGTCTGTGCGCCGATGCCGATCTGTGATCCGTCGGCAAGTCGGGAGGTCTCGCCTTCCAGCAAAAGACGGCCATCCACCTGCGTGCCGTTCGCGCTGCGGTCAGTGATGAAGAAGCCTTCGCGGTCGTAACTCAAGGTGCAATGCTGTTTGGAGACGCGACGTGCGTCATCGGCGATCTGCCAATCGCAATCCGTCGAGCGACCGATGGTGCGGCTGCCTTGCTCGAAACTCCATTGTGCAGGCTTTGCGCCGCCAGAAGGTGTCTTTTCTTTCAGAACAAGTTTCATCGTTCCATCCTCACGCTGAAAGTGCCGAGCCTTCGCGCTCGGTCACGATTGCGTCGGTACTGTCTTTCTGCGCTGGCGCCAGTCGCGCCCAGCTGTTCCAGCCCAGCCGTGCCGGTGCTTCTGTTGCGCCGAGCTGGCAGAAGGGAATGTCCTCTTTTCTCAGGATCACCTGAACGTCGAAGTCGAAGCCGCTGCCAGCAAAGAGCCGCGCGACGGCGAAAATTTCCGCAAGACGCTTCGAGCCCGGCGTCAGCGCCAGATAATCCGCATAACCGACGGGGCCGATAACGATGCGGAAACTGCCGCTGAAATCCTCGATTGCGCTTCCGGCGGTGACATTTTGTCCCAACCGCAGGCCGCCGCCTTGGCCAAACTGGCTCTGCTCATGCACCGGTAGCGGCACCCAGCGCCTGCGGAACTGCTCGACCTCGACATCGAGACCAGTGAATTCACACAGCATGGAGGTCAGCGCCGTGGCATTGCGGTTGCGATTGGCGAGCAGACCGCTGAAGCGCAGCAGCACGTCCTGTTTGACGCCGACTTTTTCGCTGAGACCAGCGGTGCCGAAGCCTGTGAGCGACAGCAACGTCTTGCGAAAGGCATTGTCCTGGTGGTTGCGTGCCCAGCGCAAACCCCGTGCCAGCCGGTATTTCTCGGTGGCTGAAACGAACAGCTCGCTAAACCGGGCTGCAAAGAGATTCAAGAAACTCGTCAGTGCCTTCGAGCGATTGCGCTCTTCCCGCTGCTGCAATTCCGAATAACTCGGCGGCAAGGAACCGAGTGGTCCGATAATGGGAGCGAAGGCCGACCGCAGCTCCGCCTTGCCGTTCTTGCTGCGGAAGCCGCCAATGGCGACGGGTGTAGGGCGCGCGCCATTGTGGGAGCCAACCGTCAGTTCGTCTTCGAGAGCAAGGTGCTGGGCCACCCTAAACGCGGTTGCCGGATCGAAGCTGCCCGGATCGCTCGCCAGTAGCGCCGTCTGTTTTTCTCTGATGTCGTTTGCCGCGTGCTGCATCGCGAACTCCTAAAGCAACGGACGGTCTGCCGCGCGGGCAGGCCACCGGGCCAAGGGTTCGGATTGCCCGCGCATAGTCACGGTCAGGCGAGTGAAGCTGTTGATCGACGTGTAGAGGCCGAAGAAGTGATTGAGAACGCAGGAGAACACAAAGGTTGCGGCTCTGTCGATCAGCGCAGGATCGAATTCCAACGTGATATCAGTCCCCGGCACCATGGCAGAGCCGATCCGGGCATGGGAATTGCGAGCTTCCACAGAGGTGATGGCCTCAACGAGCTGGCGCGTTTCCGGCGTGTCCCTGAAAGCATAAAGCGACAGAATGTCCTTCAACGGCGCACCGCCATTATCGAACAACGAAAGGTGGTTCAAAAGCAGGTGCGATACCAGCCGCCACTCGCGCGCCGACCGCTCGTTCATCCGCACAGCCGATGTGGGCGGCATGAGCGCGTGAACGGAGTTGACGGCCTCGTTGCCAGCAGACAGTTGCAGGAACGGATGGCCGCCGCCAAACGGCAACTGGCTGGGCAGTTCGCGATTGATGCACAGCGTATCGACGCTTGCGACCACGTCCAGCGGCCCCAGCGGTCCGCGTTGCGCATCCACGAAGGCGATGTCGGTATCGGATGAGCCGTCGTCATCATCGAAGCGGCGGTAGGTTTGCCAGAAGACGTTGGAGCCGTTGCTTCTTTGTGTGCGCCCAAAGAAGGGGGAGGTTTTTTCGATCTGGCCGGAACGGCTGGTTAGTTCGACTTTTTCCACGCCGTAGATTTCACGGGTTCGCTGGCGTCTGGCATCCGGCAGAAGACGATATTCCGTGCGCGTGCCATCAAGGCTCAACGGCTCGCAGCTTTGTTGGAAGAGATTGATGACGGGCGATGCGTTCAGCACGAAATCTTTGGCCGAGACCATGCGCTCAAGCCGGGTTTCTGTGGCATCAAGATAGATATAAAGCTCGCAATCGCCACCATTCCAGCGGTCCAATCCATCGATATCGAGGAACAGGAACTTCTGTGGCAGAGCGAAAAACTCCGTCAGCAGCCGGTAGCCATCGAAGCTGTTGGCGGGATAAGGTAGCATGGCCTCATCGCGGGAAAAGCCAGAGGGTTTGAGGTTGGCGGCTGGCAGGAACACCGCGTTTCGGTCTTCCGAATGCTGGGCGAGAGCCAGGCCAACGCAATGGTTGGCCAGCAGCTCATAGAGCGCCGTTGCCTGCTGCCATGCAGAGGAAATGAATATCTGTAGCGATTTCAGCCCGATTTCGTTGAACGTGGACGGACGCGGCGATGTCGTGCGCAGCGATAGTTTCAGGCAGCTCGCGGCACCTGCGGATGTTGCCGAAAACGGCGCATCGATAGGCTGGCTGGCCAGTGTTGCTGCGGCAATCTCCAGCGGAACGATGGTCACGTCCTGCGCCGTGCGGAACCTGCAACTTTCGCCGCCGATTGGCTCCGACAATATTTCGCTGTGGCGCGGCAGGGTCTGTGCTGTCGTCAATGCCGGGCTCGGCGCAAAATGCGCGACGCTCATGGATGGAAGCGGTGCCAGATAATGGGGGTAAAGCGTCTCCAGCAGGCTGTCGGAAAGTTCGGGAAACTCGTCGTCCAGCTTCTGGCGAACGCGCGCGGCGGAATAGGCGAAGCTTTGGATCAATCGTTCTACATGCGGGTCGTCAGCCACGTCTCCCGTCATGCGCAGGCGGCCCGCGATTTTGGGAAAAGCAGCGGCGAAGCGGGAGGCGCGTTTTCTCAGCGCAAAAAGCTCGTCATTATATTTTTCAAGAAAACCGTCAGCCATTGGCTGTCTCCACCAGAAACCGTTGCGTGGAAGGATCGATCTTGGATTCGAAGCTGATCGGCGGCATGCCCTCGTGCAGGCGGAATGTCGCCTGAATGCGCATCCGCAGCGCGCGGTCGCCATCGTTGCGGTTTTTCATGATGGTCACGCGCACGTCCGACAGGCGCGTTTCGAACATCGAGATGCGCCGCTCTATGGTGTTGGCGAGCTTGGCTTTCGATGCATCCGTCACCAGATTTGCGGACAAAATACCATCGACGCCGTAGCTGACGAGTGCATCCGACAGCTCCTTGAAATCAGCGGGCGGGCCAGCGGGATTGCGCCTCGTATTTAGCAGCGATTCCAGATCGCGGCGGATGACCTCGCGCATTTCCCGGACCTGATCCGACAGGCTTGCAGGCGGATCGTTCTCCATATCGGGCGCATCGTCCAGCAAACGGTCGAGCACCGAGCGGGCCAGCGTTCTTTGTTTCGGGCGATAGTGCTCGAGCGGATCAACCACGCGCTGTCTGCCTTTCCCTGGCTTCGGTTGGGGCCGAAAGGCTCGAGATTTCGTGGAACGGCACCAGATCATCGCCGATCAACACGCAGCGCTGACCACAGCCCGTTACCAGAGGACCGTCGTCTTCGCTCCACTCCGTTTCGCGTCCGAGCAGCAGCGTCGGTCTGTTATCGCCGCTGTGATAGAGGGCTGGAAGCAGGACGGAGGCAACGGAACCGTCTAGCAGTGTGATGTCAGCCTGCCGGAACGCCAAATCCCGCGGACGCGTCATTGGCTCTACGACGACGGTGTCGATGCGGTTGAAGTCGATCCAGAGATACTTGCCGCCATTGGTCAGCACTTCGAGTGCATGCGGAATACGGTCGTCAAGATCGCGGATATCGCCTGCCACCCCGTCGTTCAGAACGAGCTGCACCTCGCCGCGCTTTTCATCCAGTTCCAGCAGCGCCTTTGTTGCCTCGGCATCGTTGCCTTCGCGTGTGGCGATATTGGCTTTGATGGCGAGTTGGTCGAGTTCGGAAGGGCCATGGATGAAGTCCGGCAATGCACCGGTCTCAAACCACGCAACGCGCGCGGCCATCGCGCGAAGATGGTTGCGAAACAGCGAGAAACCGATCGCGTCCTGCGGGGCGAATGTCGAAGCCAGATTGCACTGTGCATCGGCCTTTTCATAGTCACCGGCAAGGATCAGCAGATCGATGTACAGATAGCGCGCTGTCTTATCGGACGGTGTCGCCTTGACCTGTTCCCGGGATTTCGCGATGGCTTCATCGAGCTGGTTATCGTCGAGCAGGCGGGAAATATCGTCGCGCAATGTCATGCGGGTATCCTTTGTGGCTCTGCCGACGAACGCGCAATAGAGGCTGCGGATGTGTTTGTTTCGGCGATGAGGTGGAAACTGGTGGAGACGTCATCCAGCTGGAAATGCGGCTGGAGACGCACGGTGCAGGAAAAACTGCCCGGCTTTCCGGGAATTTCGAAAACTTTGATGCCGGCTGATCGCAGGGGGTAACGCGTGCGAAGGGCAGCCTCCGCATCGTCGTTGCCCAGTGTGTAGGACGACAGCCAGTTTTCCAGCTTGCGCTCGATGGTGATGGCGTCGCTGAGTTGGCCGATATCATCGCGCATGATGACTTTGAGATAATGCGAGAAGCGCGAGGCACACAGGACATATTGCAGCATGGCAGCCAGTCGCGCATTTTGCCGGGCGCTTTCCTTGGAATAATGCCCGGGAGCGTGCAGCGACTGGTTGGCGTTGAAAATCGCCATGCTGGAGAGATAGGTCGTGGAAACCGGGACGATGCCGAGGTCGGAAAACTGCTGTTCCTGACCCATGGTCAGCTGCATTTCGACCGGCGGCTGCGCTGAAAGGCCGTTGCTTTCAATGCCAAGATCGAGCGGCGGCAATTGCGAAGGCGACAGCATGCCCCCGTCGACCTCATCCTGCGTCACGCCACGAATATCTGCAAACCAGCCGCTATCGGTGAAATTGCGAATTACGACAGAGGCGAAGGCGAAAGCCGCATTGCCCCACAGCAGTGACCGTCCGTCTTCCGATACGTGTTCACGAAAGGGAAACGGATCTTCGCGGCGGCGCGAGTACGGCTTGTGCGGCGAGCGGAGCAGAATACGGGGTGCAACAAGCCCGACGAAACGGCTGTCATCACGCGCGCGCAGCGCGTTCCAACGCAAGCGGCTCTTCTCCTGCTTCAGCCAGGAGAAATCCTGAACGCGGCTCAGCTCGGAAAAGTCTTCCAGCCCAACGGTGGCAGGGGCCGCTGCCGCGATGAACGGGCAGAATGCGGCAGCGGCTACCATTCCGATCTGCGCCAGCGCGGTGATGGAATCGATGCCTTCGAAGTCATATGGAGAGAAGGTGTAGTCACCCACCAGAAGCCCGACGGGTTCGCCACCCGGCATGCCGAACTCGCGGTTATAAATGATTTCGAACAGGTGGCTTTGGTCGAAATCCGTCGCGCGTTCCATGCTGCGGGCCAGTTCGCGCCAGCTTGCGTTCAGCAACTTGATCTTCACCTCAGGGCAGCGGCTGGCTTCGCGCACCACCATGGCAAGCCCCCGCCATCTTGCTTCCATCGCCTGAAACGCGGCGTGGTGCAAAATGGCGTTTACCTGACCGTTCAGCGCATCGTCTATCAACGCGATGAGTTGGTCGGCCTGACTGCGTATGTCCGAAACGGACCTGGGCGTCATGAATGGGCTCCGGGCGGAAATGAAAGGCGAGGGGCATGTCTGCCCCTTGCCCTGTTCAGTTCTTGGTTGGGATGCGGGCGACCATGCGAAGCGAGGTCGTCAGCTCTTCCATCTGCAACCAAGGACGCATCCAGGCGACGGCGTTGTAGGCGCCTGGCTTGCCGGGAATTTCCTGAACAGTCACTTTCGCATCGCGCAGCGGGTATTTGGCGCGGGATTCCTCGCCAGCCACATCGTTGGCGTTGACGTAGTTGGATATCCAGCGGTTCAGCCAGACTTCGCAGTCAGACGCTTCCATGAAGGAACCGATCTTGTCGCGACCCATGACCTTGAGGTAATGCGCAAAGCGCGAGGTGGCCATCATGTAGGGCAGGCGGGCGGAAACGGCGGCGTTGGCCGTTGCCTCCGGGCGGTCGTAAAGCTTCGGCTTGTGGGCCGTCTGCGCGCCGAAGAACACAGCGTAATCGGTGTTCTTGTAGTGGCAGAGCGGCAGGAATCCCAGCTTGCCCAGTTCTGCATCGCGACGGTCGGTAATGCCGACTTCGGTCGGGCATTTCAGATCGAGGTCGCCATCATCGCTGGAGAAGACGTGCATGGGTAGGTTTTCCACCTTGCCGCCGTTCTCCGCACCGCGAATGGCCGTGCACCAGCCATGCTTTGCAAAGGCGTCGGTCAGCTTAGTGCCCATGACATAGGCTGCGTTCATCCAGCAATATTCATCATGCTGCAAATCGCCATTGGCCGAGCCTCGGGTCTCGTCATAGCCGAATTCATCGATAGGGCTGGTCTTCGGGCCGTACGGCATGCGGGCGAGCACGCGCGGCAGTGCCAGCGTCACGAAGCGTGAATCGTCGCTTTCGCGGAAGCTGCGCCATTTGGCATATTCCACCGTATCGAAAATCTTCTCGAGATCGCGTGGTCGCGCCAGATCGCGATAGTCCTCGAAGCCGAACATGTGCGGACTTGCTGCTGAGATGAAGGGTGCGAATGCCGCAGCAGCGATGGAAGAAACACCCTGCAGAAGCTGGACGTCGTCGAAGGAGTTGTCGAACTCATAGTCACCGATAATGGCGCCCATGGGCTCACCACCGGGTGTACCGAACTCATCTTCGTAGATCGACTTGAACAGACGGGACTGGTCGAACTCTACCGCTTTTTCGAGATCGCGGCCTACATCACGCTTGGACGCGTTGAGAACGCGGATCTTGAGGTTGACGCTGGTTTCGGAATTCTTGACGAGATAGTTGAGGCCCCGCCACGTGCCTTCCAGCTTTGCGAACTCCGGTGCCTGCATGATCGCCGCAAGCTGCGCGGAAATCGCGCGGTCGATCTCGGCGATAGCGTGATTGAGTGTAACGGTCAGATTACGATCGTACTTGACGGTGCCTTTCAGCGCCTGATCGGTCAATGTGCGCAACAGGTTCTGCGCGCGGTCCGGTTCGGTCTGGCGGGTTGCGGCAACCACCTTGGACAACAGGCCGGTCTCTTCGGCGGTTGTTGCCTGTGCGTCGGGTTTCAGCAGGCTTTCAGCGCTCATGGTTCAATCCTTCCAAATGCGGCTCTTGTCTGGCCGCGAGAACAGATGAAGCCCCGGTGCCGGGGCGTCTCAACGAAGCAGTCCTCAATGGGCGAGGTCAGTTGCCTGCACTGTTTTTCTCTTTCAGTTCGGATACGAGCTTTCCGAGGTCGGTCTTGTTCTGAAGAATGTCCTCCAGAAGACGCTCCAAATCTTCGGAGCGGTCGGCCTTGGACAGCAGATCGCGAAGCTCGTTACGTGCATCTAGAAGTGCCTTTAGCGCCGGCACCTGCTCCACAACGGAGGCTGGCAGGAAGTCGTCCATGCTCTCGAATTTCAGATTGACCTGAATGTCGGTGCCGTCATTCTGCAGCGTGTTCGGAACCGCGATGTTGAGGCCTGGTGTCATGCGGCGCATCACTTCGTCGAAATTGTCACGATCGACCTGAACGAATTTGCGTTCGCCGAACGGCTTGAGCGGCTGCGTTGGATTGCCGGAAAAATCGCCGAGAACGCCGACGACGAACGGCAGTTCTTTCACCACCATCGCGCCTTCTGTTTCGACTTCGTATTTGATGTGAACGCGAGGCTTGCGGACGCGCTCCAGCTTTTCGTGTACACTTGGCATTCAAACCTCCTTGGTGCCCTCCAGGCACGACTGACTTTTGAGGAAGCGCCAGGCTTCCCCTGGTTTCACTATTTTCCGTTTGTCTCGCTTTCGGGTTTTATCCCCGCTGCCGTCAAAACAGCGTGGCGTGCCTGCGCCTCCGGCAAAAGCTCTGCGAGCAGTTCTGAAAAATCCATGCGCCCCCTGCGAACCAATGTTTCAATAGCCAGCGATATTGGAGAATGCGGCTCCGTCCGGCGAAAGTAACGCGCAACTTGAAGAAGAGTTTCAAAAGCTTCGTCTCGTGAAGCGATTTCTTCTGGCGCTGAAGATGATTTTTTTTGAACCTCGGGCTGTGTTTCGTGAGTATTGCTGTCCGTTATCCGTGTATTCGGTGTTTGCGCGGGTTGGCTGTCATCCCTTCCACCCAGCGCGCGGATAGCCGCCGCAGCCTCGATCAGCGTGTTTCGAATGTTGGAACTGGCAGGTGAATTGTGGCCGCAACGTTCGGTCAGAATGGCGGTGATGGCGTCGAATATCGAAAGACATGCGTTCACGTCGGCCAGATGCGAAGACATGGCCGCAATACCAGCTTCGGAGGCAGCGCTATACAGTTCTTCCTTGCGTTTGCTTTCGCCGGACCGCTGCGCGAGCTGGAAATCCCAAAGCGTGTGCTCACCAAATTTGCCTTCGGGAATCAGCGAACTCAGGCGAAGGGGCTGGATAAGCGTCCCCTCGCTGCCAATACCGTTCAATCCAGCGAAAGGTGCGAATTTTTCCTCGTCATCATCGTCGCTTATGGAACGCAGAGAATCCCAATGGTTGCAGAATATATCATATGTAACCCGGTAAACTTCTCGCAGACCGCGAAAGCCTTTCAACCGGAGTTCTGCTTCCGCCAGCCACGCCAATATTTCAACGTCTCGACTTTCAGAATATATAATATGCAATCCGAGATTGCTGACTTCTGCCCAGTTGCTGGAAACCCTTAGAACTTCCTGTGGCGAAACTGTGCGCTCTTCTGCCCGTGCTTGGTTTCTTTCATCCTTAATTCTATAGTATATTTCACGAGTTCTTGCATTGCTTCGAATATTTTCTCCGCAATCACTCGTGTATTCTATAGATTGGATCGGTTCTTGCGCACTCAATGTCAGTTTATCCCTCATTAAGTATGATAGATATGTGTCAGTTACTTCCGTTACGTAAGGTTATTCACTAAACAGACTTATGGAAAACAAGGCAAAATTGTGGCGACTTGATTTTAAGCTCGTCAAATAAAAAAAGCAACTTTTGCTGGACAAGTGAGTTTCATCGACCTAACTATGCCACGTCACGTTGTGGATTGATCCAAACCGGAGGCTCGCTGCATGTCGCATATTGATCTCAATCGCCTTGTCGAAGCGCTTGAGCCAGAACTGCGTATATCGCTGGAAACAGCAGCTTCTATCGCTGCGCGGCGGGGTCACCAGTTTGTCGATATTGCCCATTGGCTGAGTGCGGTTGTAGACGCCGATGGCTTCGCTGACGTCTTTACCCGGTTGAAAATCTCGCAGGATGACCTGCGCGCTCAAATTGATAGGGCGCTCGATGATGCGGCTATCGGTGATGGCGACGCGCTTTCGCTTTCCCAGAACGTTCTGACCGCTGGACGAGAAGCTTGGTTGCTGGCCTCCTTGCAGGACGGCCGCTCGCATATCGCTGTAGTCCACCTACTTCTGGCTTTGGAAGAAGAGACGTCACTGCGCAGCATGGTGCGCGCCGCGTTTCCGGCGCTCAAGGCCATGGATCGCACGGCGCTGGAGAGCCTGCGTGAAAGTGCTGCAAATTCAACCGCTTCAAAAAATGAGACGCTCCAGGGCCTGGGTCAGTCCAAGGATCAAAACGAGTTCCTCCGCCTCTATACGCAGGACATGACCGAAGACGCCCGTCAGGGCAAAGTCGACCCTGTAATCGGGCGTGACGACGAGTTGCGACAGATGGTGGATATTCTCACCAGACGTCGGCAGAACAACCCCATTCTGGTCGGCGAAGCCGGTGTCGGTAAGACTGCAGTCGCCGAGGCTTTGGCGCTGGAAATCGTTTCAGGCAACGTGCCGGAAAAGTTGCGCGATGTTCGTCTTCTGACGCTCGATCTCTCGTTGCTTCAGGCCGGTGCCGGTGTGAAGGGCGAGTTTGAGCGGCGGCTCCATGGCGTCATCGATGCCGTCAAACGCTCACCAGAACCGATCATTCTTTTCATCGATGAGGCGCACGGCCTCATCGGCGCAGGTGGTGCCGCCGGTCAGGGCGACGCAGCCAATATTCTGAAGCCCGCGCTTGCGCGTGGCGAAGTTCGTACAGTCGCGGCAACGACCTGGAGCGAATACAAGAAATATTTCGAGAAGGACGCTGCGCTCACCCGGCGCTTTCAGCCCGTGCATGTGCGCGAACCGGATGAAACCACCGCCATCCGAATGCTGCGCGGAATCGCCGACACTTTCGTCAAGCATCATGGCGTGACCATTCGCGATGAAGCCATCGTCGCAGCGGTGCAACTCTCGGCGCGCTACATGCCGTCTCGCCAGTTGCCTGACAAGGCCGTGAGCCTGCTGGATACGGCAGCGGCTGCTGTCTCTCTTGCAAGGCAGACTTTGCCGGAAAAGCTTCGCAACATGGAAAGCGAACGGCAATTGCTGTCCACCGAACATGAATGGCTGCTGCGGGAACCGGCGAGTGAAGAAACGGCATCGCGCATCGATACTGTTGCAGCTGAGATTTCGGCACTCGATATCGGGATTGATGACCTGCGGACGCGCTTCGATGCGGAGATAACCGAGCTGACCGCCGAGGCTTCCAACGTCGCAACGCTGAGACCAGTCACAACGTCCAAAGATGGTGCCAGCGAAAAGCTGGTGCCGACCGTCGTGGATCGCGAGATGATTGCGTCCGTCGTCTCCCGCTGGACAGGTATTCCCCTTGGCAAACTGCTCGCCGACCAGATCGAAAGTGCAAAGTCCCTTGATGATCGTATGAAGCAGCGCGTCATCGGTCAGGATCTGGCGATAGGCCGTATTGCCGATGCCATGCGCGCCGCACGCGCAGGCCTGTCGGACCCCCGCCGCCCGCCCGCCGTTTTCCTGCTGGTCGGCATGTCAGGCACCGGAAAGACGGAGACGGCGCTGTCTCTTGCTGATCTGCTTTACGGCGGCAACAGCCATCTGACTACCATCAACATGTCTGAGTTCAAGGAAGAGCATAAGGTCTCGCTCCTTCTCGGTTCGCCCCCCGGTTACGTTGGTTTCGGTGAGGGCGGTGTGTTGACGGAAGCCGTGCGCCGTCGGCCCTTTGGCGTGTTGCTGCTGGACGAAATCGACAAGGCGCATCCCGGCGTTCAGGACATATTCTATCAGGTGTTCGACAAGGGCATGCTGAAAGACGGCGAAGGCCGCGACATCGACTTCAAGAACACGACCATCTTTATGACTGCAAATACGGGGTCGGAATTACTGACATCGCTGGCGGCTGACCCTGACACTATGCCGGAAGGTGAAGCGCTCGAAGCCCTGCTAATGCCGGAACTGACGAAGCACTTCAAGCCAGCGTTTCTGGGGCGGACGGTCATTCTCCCGTTCATGCCGCTCGGACCAGAGCAACTGTCGCGCATCGTCGACATACAGATCGGCAAAATTGCCGAGCGTGTTCGCGCAGCTTACGGCACGGAATTGACGCTTTCTCCGGCGGCGCGAGAGGCGCTGGTGGGACGTGCGGGTTCCAGCGAAATAGGCGCACGCGCCATCGAAATCATGATCGGCAGGGATTTGCTACCGCCACTGTCCACCTACTTTCTTGAGAAAGTCATCACAGGGGACAAGATCAAGCGGATCACTGTTGATTTTGATAGCACCGGGTTCGGTATTCACGCCGAAGCGGTTGGGGAAGCTGATGAATTCGCGACGGCTGCACCGGCTGGCGTGGATAAGGTTGCCGCGTCGGAAGGGAAGCCCCGACGCATGCGGCAGTAGTGGAAAGGCAAACCGGCCTCGGAGCAAGAGGCCTTTCAGTCATTACAGGAGTTTACAGTATGCCAATTTATTTGCAGCTCGACGGTATTCAGGGCGATGCGACCCATGAGGAACACCGCAAGTGGATGGATATCGAAGCCATTCACTGGAACGTAACACGCAACATGAACACATCTGCCGGTTCTGCGACGAACCGTGAAGCTTCTGAGCCCACGATTTCGGAAGTCATCCTGACCAAAGTCAGCGACTCGTCTTCCACGAAGCTCTTCCAGGAAGCATGCTCCGGTCGTCAGGGCAAACTCGCGACGATCCACCTCGTCACGACCGGCGATCCAGGCAACACGTACATCCAGTACCTGCTGACGAACACGCTGATCGCCAGCTACTCCATCGACTCCAGCGGTGACCGCCCTGTTGAGACAGTACGGCTCAACTTCACCAAGATGGAAGTCAAGTACACACCTGCTGATGAAAACAACACACCGCAGGCACCAATGATCGCATCTTACGATCTGGCAACGACAAAGGCTGGCTAACATCCTTTGAAACGGCAGGTGTCGGCATGATGCCGGCACCTGTTGTCTCGCTTGTGTGCTCCCATGTCCTGCACGCAGTCGTCATGCGGCTTTGCAGGTGACGGTGAATTTTATCCAGTTTTATTAATGGAGATGGTCGTGTCGCTGGCAAAAGATCGCTTGAACAATATCCTCCTCGAACTGCCGAAGTACAAATCGCAGTGGCAATTGAACATCGCGAGCCCCTATGTGCGCGCCTATGATCTTGCCATCGACAATTTTCAGCGCACCAGAAAATCGCAGGAGGCGCGCGACAAGTTGACGGCGGAACTATTCGTCATGTCCGCCTCGATCCTGACGGGCAGCGTGATGATGGCAGCCTTCGCTACGAGTTCGCTCCGCGTACTGGCAAGTCGCGCGGCCCTGCGCGTCATCTGCAACAACAATTTGAACAGAACCTTCGATGCGATGCATGCAGCGAACAACAACAAGGTGTTGATGTTTGCCCTCGGCGGTGTGCTGGATGAGGCAAAGAAACTTGCCGGAAAGCAGATCACCAGTGCCGCAGAAGGTTTGGTCAGCAGCGCCTCTATCGCCTCTGCGCCGACAGCATTGAATTTTCTGACGCGTATCGAAGATTTCATCAACACCAACCACATTTGCGTGCACAATTTCGTACAGGGCGTACGCGACGACGATAGCGTCAGAGAAGCGGATAAAACGCGCATCGCGGAGTTGGTTAGTCAGACGCCATTCTGCAATCCACCGGAAGGCCGCCGCATAGACGAGAACCGCCTGTCGCAGAAAATGGAACTTCTGTTCTACATGGACGCCGTTCTGGAATCCGACAAGCTCGTGACATATGCCCCGGCCGTTGGCGAGAGATCGATGGGGCGTGACACGGAATATGGCAGCAAGCCGATTTCACAAATGCCATCAGCCACAAATTACCCTAAGGCCATAGCGCCCAAGTTTACGGGCATGCCTTTTGCGCCCTATGAGCCCGGTCAGCGTGTGGAATACAACAATATCGGCTCCGCCGTCAGAGAGCGTATCGACACGCTGAGCCGAATGACGGGTAACTCGTCTTTTTACCCGGAGCAGAACTTTGCGGAGAGGATGCTGATCGACCCGACGAGCAGTGCTCAATTGCTCAAGGCCGAACAGGTCATTAACCGCCTTTCCGCTGCTGCGCGGCCAAAAGATTTGACCGATGTGAAGATGATTTAGGCCGGTGATTGCAATGAAGAATTCCGCCGTGATCATCAACGCCGCTCGCAAAGCTGCGCTTGTTATGGCAGTTCCGGTTCTGGCCCTTGGGCTTGCCGGTTGCGACGTGTGGGCTGCGAAATCGAAGGATACGGTTGATGATGCGCTGCTGCGCGCCGAGATGGTGGAGCAGCGGCTGGCTCAGGCTGAAACCCTGATCCATACCGTCGCTGTTGCCAAAAAAGAAGCCGAAAGCATCGATGTGTCGGAAGCCGAGACGTCCCTTGTCAATGCGTCTCAAAAGGCCTTCGACCCCAACGTTATGCAGGAAAAAATCCGTTCGGCGCTTGAGGAGCAGAATGGTAGTTATGAAGACGCGGCTGCATTCGAGCACGCTGCCGCTGCCCTTGCCGAAGGTCATCGTACGGTCGATAAAATGTACGCCGACAAGGACGAAGCGACGGGGAAAAAGCTGCAAGAACGTCTGGCAGCGCCCGAAACAAAAGCCACAATCGATGGCATCGTCGGTCGCATGGCATCGCCTGCGCTCGCCGCCGAAACTGCCGTCACGCAGCAGGCGATCAACGTTTCACTGACGATGGAAGAGAAAACACTGGCGCCTGATCACTCGCCGGATGTGTATAAAGAACTCAAGGCAGACTTGCCCAATGTCCTCTCCGAGTTGCGCAAACGGAGCGAAAACGAGGGTGCTTACTCCAGGGACACGGCGCGGCTTGGCGCGACCACGATGTTGACGTTCTCGCTTGCCACCCTCTCGGACGCCGACTTAGCCGCCATCCAGAAGTTCTATGCCAGCTCCTATGGTGAGGCGAAAACGAAAGCGCTTGTTTCAGCTTACACAGAGGTCTGGAGCGCTTCCACTGTCGCGATGATCAGCGGGTACATCGATGAACTGGCAAGCGCGAAGTCCAGCGCTGCGAAGGTGCAGTAGCCGGAACAGGCCTGTCTCAACGCTGTTCTGAAAGCCAGGCATGAAGCCGGGTTTCTGTCTCAGTACGTGTAGGCGCTCCGATGCGACCGCCAAAGATGGTGCATTTCAGGGCAGCGGCGATCGATGATAGCTGGATTGCGGGACGGCTTTGCATGCCTTCAGCGATAGCCAGCGCGAACGTGCCGTGAAAAACGTCTCCCGCCGCCAATGTGTCGACGGCTTTTACCGCCATCGTGTGCTGGTGATGAACTGTGGCGTCGCAGGGTTCGGTCCAGTAGCAACCGCGGGGACCTGCGGTTACTGCAAGAAAGGTCTGCGGATAGCGCTCGTGCAGGATATGCAGCATGGCAGCGACGTCTGCGGTGCCGGTTAGACGCTTTGCCGCAGGCTCCGAGAAAATGATGTGACTGGCCGCTGGCGCCAGCATTTCCAGTGTCTCGACCGGAGCGACATCTCCGTCTAGAATGGCAGGCTTGCCGAGTGCGCGCGCGACGGCGAGAACATCCAGCGCCAGTTCAGGCCAGCGCACGTCCACCAGCACCGCATCGAAGGGTGCTATGTCACCTTCCGTGCAGAGGCGTTTGGTGTCATGGAGCTTGGGGTCGTAGAATGGCACGATCAGCCGCTCGCCGTTATCATCGATGATGATCGTGGACAGAGCGGAACGAGCGCCCTTTGCGATCGTCATGCCGGATGTGTCGATGCCGCTTTCCGTGAGGTCACGTAGAATGCGTACGCCCGTTTCATCGTCACCAACCGCACCCCAGAGACTGGCGCGGCCACCCATGCGGTGGACGGTGTAGGCCGCGCTCGACGCCATGCCTTCGGCAATTTGCAGCATCTCGTAGGGCAGCACTTTGCCTTGACCGGTTGGCATGTCGCGCACGCGAAACAGTGTGTCCAGCACGGCTGCGCCGACGCACAGCACATGCTTGCCGAAATGTCTGGTCTCACCCATGGATGATCAGATCCGCTTTCCCGTGTTTTTGTCGAACAAATGGACGGAGGCCGGGTCGATGGCAATACGGACGGTATCTCCGAAGCGAATGTTCAATCGTTCGCGGAACAGGCACGAAATATCCTCACCGCCGCAATTGAGTTTGGCGTAGATTTCAGAGCCTGTACCCTCAACGATTTCCACCCGGCCCTCGATGCCGTCGGTAGCGGCCCTGATGTGCTCCGGGCGAATGCCGTAGACGAGGTCGCGTCCACCAAGCTCTGCCGGGTTCGCCGTCTGTGGCAGCGGTAGGGTGAGACCCTTCGCCGTGCGGAAAACGCCCTCTTCAACATGTCCACGAATGAAGTTCATGGCGGGAGAGCCGATGAAGCCAGCAACAAAGAGATTGGCGGGACGATCATAAAGCTCCAGCGGTGCACCGATCTGCTCGATGACGCCATCATGCAGCACGACGATCTTATCGGCCATGGTCATGGCTTCCACCTGGTCGTGCGTCACGTAGATTGTGGTGGTGCCGATGCGCTGGTGGAGAGCCTTGATCTCGCCGCGCATCTGCACGCGCAGCTTGGCATCGAGGTTGGACAACGGCTCGTCGAACAGGAAGACCTGCGGGTCGCGCACCAGTGCGCGGCCCATGGCAACGCGCTGGCGCTGGCCGCCGGAGAGCTGGCGGGGATAACGGTCCAGCAATTTGTCGAGGCCCAGAATGCCAGCGGCATTGTTGACCTTGGCGGCGGTTTCGTCCGCACTGACCTTTTTGAGCTTCAGGGCAAAGCCCATATTCTCCTTGACCGTCATGTGCGGATAGAGAGCGTAATTCTGAAACACCATGGCAATATCGCGGTCACGAGCGCGCAGATTGCTGACCTCGCGCGCGCCGATATGGATTTCGCCGCCGCTGACCTCCTCAAGGCCCGCAATCATGCGCAACAGTGTCGATTTCCCGCAGCCGGAGGGGCCAACGAGGACGACGAATTCGCCGTCATCGATATCGATATCGATGCCTTGGATGACGTTGACGGCGCCGAAGCGCTTTTGGACGTTCTGAATATTGACCGGTGCCATGGTTTTGATCCCGTAATGAAAGCAATTCCAGCAAAAGTGTAAAGCGGTTTTGCGTTCGGAATTGCGTTAAACAAAAGAGACAGAGCATGAAATGCTCTGATGAGTTAGCCGCCCTTGACGGCGCCAGCGGTGAGGCCGGCTACGATCTGTTTCTGCGCGAACATCGTGAGCAACAGCACCGGCAGCGTGACGATCAGCGCCGCTGCCGCCAGCGGACCCCAACTGACCTGCTCGAAGGACAGCATGTTGTAGACCGCGACGGGCAGGGTGCGCGTTTCACGGCTGGCCAGCACGATGCCGAAGACGAAGTTGTTCCAGGAGAAGATGACGGCGAGAATGAACGACACGACGATGCCGGGCTTGGCGATGGGTAGAGCCACAAGCCGGAAGACCTGCCAAGACGATGCGCCGTCGATGCTGGCTGCTTCCTCGAGTTCTTTCGGCGTCGTCTCGAAATACCCGATCATGATCCAGACAACGATGGGCACGGTAACGACCAGATGGATGATGATCTGTGGCCACAAGGTGCCCAGCAAGTTCAGCCATTGAAACAGCAGAAACAGCGGAATGAGAAAGGAGAGGCCGGGCGTCATGCGGGCGATCATGATAACGATAGCCGCCTTTTCCGCCTTCAGTCGCGCGATGCCGTAACCGGCGGGTACGCCGATGACGAGGGCGAGAAAGGTAGCGGCACCGGTGACGAGCACGGAATTCCAGAAGTAGAGGAAGAAGTTGTTTTCCTCGAACACCTTCACATAGTTGGACCACGCGAAGCGTTCTGGAATGAGGATGGGCGGGTAGGCGCCGTTATCGATCTCGTATTTCAGCGACAGCGAGATCATCCAGAGGAAGAACAGGATGACGGGCGAGATCATCACAAGGGCGACGAAGAAGAGGCCGATCTGGTCGAGTGTTTTGCGTTTCATCAGCGATCCTCCATCTCGTTCCATTGTGTGCGGGCGCGGACCATCAAGAGCACGAAGGAGAGTGCGACGATGACGATGAAGAACATCACCGCCATGGCTGAGCCATAGCCGATGTCGTAATAGGCGAAGGCTGTGTTGTAGAGATAGATGTTGATTGTTTCAGATGCCGTGCCGGGTCCGCCCTGCGTCATCGCGTAGATGATGTCGAAGCTTTTGACGGCATCGATGGAGCGGATGATGACGGCAATCATCAGGAAGGGCGCAATCATCGGCATGGTCAGATAACGGAACTTCTGCCAGGCGTTTGCGCCGTCGATCTCGGCGCTTTCGTAGGGCTCACGCGGCACGGCAGCGAGGCCTCCGAGAACGATGAGCATGACGAGCGGCGTCCACTGCCATGTTTCCACCAAGACCAGCGACGGGATAACGGTAGACTGATTGTAAATCCATTCCAGCGGGCCGATGCCAATAAAGGATAGCAGATAGTTCAGCACGCCCAGCTGCGGGTGGAACATCATGGTCCAGACGAGCGCGATGGCAACCGGAGTTGCCATCATCGGCATGACGAAGACGCCGCGCAGAAAGCCGCGTAGCGGGAATTGCGCATCGAACAGCAGTGCCGCCAGCGTTCCAAGAAACAAGGGCGCGACAACCGACAGTGTCGTATAAACAAGCGTATGCCAGAGCGATTCCCAGAATCGCGCGTCGCTTGCCAGACGGATGTAGTTGTCGAAACCGATGAAGCTCTGTTCCTGCCCCAGCGTCCAGCGCTGTGCGCTCATCCACAGGGTGAAGACCCAGGGAAAGACGATAACGGCAGCGATGACGATAAGCGCGGGAATGACGAAAGGCCAGTAGTTGGGAGCAAGCCGCGTGGGCTTGCTCCTTCTGACGAGTTTCGTCGTTTTTGCTGTATTTTCGATGCTGACGGACACCATTATCCCTCGCTGCGGGCCAGAACAGGCGTGAACTGCTCGGTTGCTTTCTTGAGTTCCGCCGCCGGATCTGCACCACCGATCATATTGGTGAGGCCAACGCCGTATATGTCACGGAACTCCGTGACGGGGATGATGACGGGCAGTGCCAGCTTGGAAACCTTGCCGGAACCGACGACGGCATCCAGCCACTCCGCGGGCATTTTCACGCCTTCGCGCACCTTGGGGTCTTCCAGAATGGACTGGCGGAACGGAACGCCTGCACCGGCCTGCAACAGGCGTGCACCCATTTCGTGGGAAATCGCCCACTGGCAGAACAGGTACGCGGCTTCCTTCTTCTGGCTGGCCTCGACAACACCGAGGCCATCACCGAATGTGCCAGCTGCCTGCTGGGCCGGGCCCTTTGGCATGACGCCATAGCCTGCCTTGCCGACGACGCGGGACTTTTCCGGATTTTCGATAGGCGGTGCAAAGCCGACGCCATCCAGCCACATGCCGATCTTGCCCTGAAGGAAGGCGGATTGTGCTTCAGCCCAGTTGAAGCCGGAAACACCGGGAGGTGCCGCCTTGGTCATCAGGCGCTGGTAAAGCGTTGCCGCGTCGACTGCTTCCTTGGTCGTGGTATCGATTTTGCCATTTACGATCGGCGTTGCGCCGTAACCCAGCATCAGCGAGGTCCAGACCGGCGTGTTGGCATTCTTGAGGCCACGCGCAACAAAGCCATAGGTATTGGTCGATGGATCGGTCAGGGTTTCTGCGGCAGTGACGAGTTCTTCGAAAGTCTGCGGGTATTTCAGGCCCTTGGCTTCGAAGAGTTCCTTGTTCCAGTAGAGAATCCAGTAATCCACGGAGAAGGGAAGGGAGCGCAGAACGCCGTCGCTATCCTTGGCAAACTGCATGCCCGCTTCGGCGAAATCGCTTTCGACAAGCGATGGATCGGTCAGCGAGGGGTCCTTCAGGAAACCGCTGATATCGGCCAGCCACTTGCCCTTTTCGAACTGACGCTTCTGAACGTGGTAGCTCAGGTGAACCACGTCGAAGCTTGGTCTGCCGGA
The DNA here is from genome assembly GCA_900468015.1 of Hyphomicrobiales bacterium. Lineage (GTDB taxonomy): Bacteria > Pseudomonadota > Alphaproteobacteria > Rhizobiales > Rhizobiaceae > Agrobacterium. The sequence goes on along the minus strand of UBRU01000018.1, from coordinate 141,241 downwards.
GGACAGTTCGATCACGACCTTCTGGCGCTGCTGCTGTTCAGGCGTTGCCTCGGCATTGACTTTGATGCCGGTCAGGTCTTCGAATTCCTTGATGTATTTCAGAAGCGTTTCGCTGCGCGGGCTCTTGACGAGATTGACTTCCAGCGTCGTGCCGGCGTGCTTCTTCCAGTCGACCGCAGCAGAGGCCGGGCGAATGCCGAATGCGGCAGTGCCCGCAATGGCGGCTGTTCCGGCCATGAACCCACGGCGTGTGGGGTTGAGCAGTGAATGTGTCATGTCTTCCTCCTCTTGTGTTGGCCGAAAATCTCCTCACCCCCGGCCGATTGCTTATGCTGTGTTTCTAAACCGCCAGAGCCCTGTCCCGCGCGTTGCGAATGTGGGCAACCAGCCTTTCGGCGGCTTCCTCGGGTGCGCGTCTTTCGACGGCTTCCAGAATGGTCAGATGCTCCGCCATCACGGATTTGACGTGGCCGGCAATGCGAAAACGTTCCTGATTGATCAGGCGCATCTTGATGGAATTGACGCGGTAGGCGTTGGAAATGATGGAATTGCCCAACGAGTCAATAAAGGCATCATGCATGCCCCAGTCGATTGCCTGTGCCTGCGCATCCAGTTCCGGCGAGCTTTTGCCCGAACTGGCCGCCTCCGCAATGTCCCGGTGATTCCCTATCATCTCCGCTATCGTTTCATCCGAAGCCGTGCGCGTGAAAATCGCAACCGCTTCCTTTTCCAGAAAAATACGAAACTGGAATGCTTCACGGATGAGGTTGATGTCGATATGCGCAACCTGAAGACCACGTTGCGGCACCGTTATGATCAACCCGTCCGCTTCCAGCCGTGGGATGGCTTCGCGGATTGCGCCAAGCGGCAATCCAGTCAGTTCCACCAGCCGACGCTGCGAGATGAACTGGCCGGGGCGAACGTCGCGCGCGAGAAGGTGGTGCGTAAAACTTTCATACGCCTTTTCCCGCAACGTCGTCTGTTCGCCGGTGTCATCCATGAGCAGTCCTTCTCAAGCCGCCTTACTTCTGAAAAGCGACTCGAAGGCCGCTTCGATCTTTTTACGATTTTCAGCGGAAATGGAAACAAGCGGTGCACGAACGGAATGCCAGATCGGCTCACCCGTGACATGCGACACGAGAACCTTGACGGCAGGCGTGACGGGATATTTCAGCAACTCGCCCACGAGGTCCTGTACGCGCGTGTCGTCGATGCCATCGACAGCCATGGCGCGGATTTCCGCAGGAAGAAAGTTGGCGCAGCCGGAGATGGCGCCTTGACCGCCAAGGCGCACGCCCTGCGCCAGATGCCGCTCGTCACCGATGAGGATGATGAGGTCGCCATGCTCTGCCAGAAGGCGTTGTGTGTAGGGCCAGTCGCCGGACGAATCCTTGACGCCGGTGACGATGCCGGGAAACGCCTGACGTAACCGACCGATGAGCTCGACAGAGAGCGCGACCATTGTCACGGACGGGATGTTATAGACGAGAATGTCGCGGGCGTTGCTGCCCAACTGGTTGAAGACCGACGAGAACCATTCAAACAGGCCGTCATCGCTGACATTCTTGAAATAGGAAGGGGGTGCCAGAAGAATATTGCGAGCGCCAGCCTTAAGCGCGTCATAGGCCTGATCGGCTGCGTCCTGAGCGGAGTCCACCAGAACACCGACGACCAGATTTTTCGTGTCGAAGCCCGCGTCCAGAAAAGCCGAGAGGATATCTGTGCGTTCGCGAGAGCCGATGGAACTGCCTTCACCCGTGGTGCCGAACAGGGTGACGCTGTTGCAGCCGGAGGCAATCGAGCGCTTGGCCTGTGCGAGCAGGGCTGCGGTATCGATGCTGCCATCCTGCGCAAAGGGTGTCGTTAGTGCTGCCGAAAGGCCGAATTTCCCAGTCAATTGTCTGCTCCTCCAAAAACTGACAGCCACTTGATACGCCATTAACATGTTAGTTGTAAAGCTACTATGTGACAGTCCCCTGTAAAGTTTTCTGTGGTCAAAGGATTTGTCTGTGCAAAGGCGTCTATCGGGTCAAAAGCGGTCGTGAAAGCCAGCATTTACAGAGTCTTTCAGCTAGCGTTGTCGATTTCTCAGAGCGTTGCCAAGCGGACACATCGGTAAATTAGCTTGGGAAAATTCCCCTTTCGGGGCCCGTTGGCAATATGTGATTAACCTTTATTTTCTATTCAATTTGCTGTGCCGAATGTCCGTTTATGATGAGTGTACAGGCTGTGATGCGTATTCCCCGTTCCAATTTAAATAATTCCGTCAATGCGATAGATGAGAGGGGACAGAAACAGCCCGTTGCGGAGCTGCAAGGTGCCGCCCAGGGCATGGTTCCACTGACCGCCGGACAGCGTGCGGTTATGGGACACAATGCCGATCAGATCGCCGCCAACGCTATTGAAGGACGTGATGAAATGCCGCTTTGGCAAAATGCCTTCACGCTTGGCCCGAATGTGCGTTTTACGCGCACGCCGCAAAATATCGTAGCCGGAAAGCAGGGCGCCAAGGGTGAAGACGAAGCCGCAGCGCCCGTCGTGGCCGAAACTATTCCTGCCACAGAGGAGCAGCCGGTCGTGACATCTGCGCCGGTCGAGCGCCGCATTGCCAAGCCTGCGGTTCTGCCCCAGCCGCCGGGCGCCATTGGTGCACTTGCGCTGACCTACCGTCTTCGCCGCGAACTGGCGCTGAAGCAACAGACTGAGGCATCTCCCGCTCAAGACGTTGGTGTCGAGACCGCCGCGCAGGTCGCGGTAGACGCTCCCGTCGCCGATCAGATCGATGTGGCCTGTTTTCCGACGGACCAGCAGGGTGATAGTGCGGCTTCGCTCACTGTTCCCGCTTTTGCCGACGTGCTGTCCGATGAGATGTTCTGGGAGGCCATGAGCCTCGATGTCGGCAGCGCCAATCTGCCGCCTTCCCAACCGCTTCGACTGACTGAACTGGTGCGCGTGAAAGCACAGCGTGTCGCTGCCGTTTCCGCACCGGCTCCCGTTCAGGCCGTGGCACCCAAGCCATTGCCGCGCGCCGTGCAGATCGTCCGCCAGCCGCCGCCGGTTGCCGAGAAGCCCGCTTTCACTAGGGTCGAGGGCTCTGCTGTCTCGCTCTACCGTCAGGTCGACATCAAACCCGCTCGTCAGCTTGATACGGATGTGGTTGAACCGGTCCAGGTGGAAGTGCCCGTGGAACAGCCGGTGACTGCTGCCGTCGTTCCTGCAACGCAGGCTCCAGAGCCAGCTCCATCGGTCGAAACGCGCCGCGAAATGCGCACCGTCGCCCGCAACAACCAACCCATGTTCCTCGAAGCGCCTGTCTTCAGCGATGGCGAATACGAATATCCGCCCATCGACCTGCTACAAAAGCCGCAGGTGCTGCAAACCACGACGATGACGCCCGAAGCGTTGGAGCAGAGCGCCGGACTTCTGGAAAGCGTGCTGGAAGACTTTGGCATCAAGGGCGAGATCATCGATGTGCGTCCCGGTCCGGTCGTGACGCTCTATGAATTCGAGCCTGCACCCGGTGTCAAATCCTCCCGCGTAATCGGCCTTTCGGACGATATTGCACGCTCCATGTCTGCGCTGTCGGCCCGCGTGGCCGTGGTGCCCGGTCGTAATGTCATCGGTATTGAACTGCCCAATCCGGTTCGTGAGACGGTCTACTTCCGCGAACTGATCGAGTCACCGGACTATGCCGAGACACGCATGAAGCTTGCTCTGTGCCTTGGCAAGACCATCGGTGGTGAGCCTGTCGTTGCCGAACTTGCCAAGATGCCGCATCTTCTGGTCGCGGGTACCACCGGTTCCGGCAAGTCCGTCGCCATCAACACGATGATCCTTTCGCTGCTCTACCGTTTGAAGCCGGAAGAGTGCCGCCTGATCATGGTTGATCCCAAGATGCTGGAATTGTCTGTCTATGACGGAATTCCGCACCTGCTGACCCCCGTCGTGACCGACCCAAAGAAGGCCGTGATGGCGCTGAAGTGGGCCGTGCGCGAAATGGAAGACCGGTATCGCAAGATGTCGCGTCTGGGTGTGCGCAACATCGATGGCTACAATGCCCGTGCCGCTTCCGCCCGCGCCAAAGGCGAGACGGTCATGTGCAACGTGCAGACCGGGTTCGACCGCGCAACGGGTGAGGCCGTGTACGAGCAGGAGGAAATGGACCTCACGGCCATGCCTTACATCGTCGTCATCGTCGATGAGATGGCCGACCTGATGATGGTGGCTGGCAAGGAAATCGAAGGCGCAATCCAGCGTCTGGCGCAGATGGCGCGTGCTGCCGGTATTCACCTGATCATGGCCACACAGCGCCCATCGGTGGATGTCATCACAGGCACCATCAAGGCCAACTTCCCGACGCGTATCTCCTTCCAGGTCACGTCGAAGATCGACAGCCGCACTATTCTGGGTGAACAGGGTGCCGAGCATCTGCTGGGGCAGGGCGACATGCTGCACATGGTCGGTGGCGGACGAATTGCCCGTGTCCACGGTCCCTTCGTGTCAGACGAGGAAGTCGAAAAGGTCGTCGCTCACCTGAAGACGCAGGGCCGCCCGGAATATTTGGGCACGGTTACCGAAGATGCGGACGAGGTTGATGACAGCGAGGAAGAAGACAGCGCCGTTTTCGACAAAACGGCCATGGCCGAAGACGATACGGCTGATCTCTACGAAAAAGCCGTGAAGGTCGTGCTTCGCGACAAAAAGTGCTCGACGTCCTACATCCAGCGCCGTCTGTCTATCGGCTACAATCGCGCAGCCTCGCTGGTTGAGCGCATGGAGCAGGAGGGCATCGTCGGTCCCGCCAACCATGTCGGCAAACGGTCCATCATCGTGGGCGAGCGCGAGATGTGCGAAGTGCCGGGCGCGGCAGATTGAGGCGAATACCAAGACACTGACAAAGAAAAACCCGGCAATCAGATGCCGGGTTTTTTCGTTCAGACCGGACGCATAAGCCCTGTTCGTGGCAGATAGCAGGGCTTCTCCACCCTGAATTTGTCGACCGGTGTGGGCCGACCAACGAAATAGCCCTGGACCTGATCGATGCCGAGTTCTTTCAGCAACGCCAGTTGCTCGGCTGTCTCGACACCCTCGACAAGAATCTTGTGGCCCCGATTGCGAATGAGGCCGATAATGTCCTTCAGCATCGCCTTGCCGCGCTGCGTATGGGCATCGTGCAAGAAGGATTTGTCGATCTTGACCGTATCGAAATCGATGAGCCGCAGCCAGGACAGTCCAGCAAAGCCGGTGCCGAAATCATCCAGCCAGATGCGAATGCCGAGCGTCTTGAGATCGCTGATGCAGTGAAGGACGTCGGAGTTCATGTTCATCTCCAGCCCCTCGGTGATCTCAAAGGCCAGCCTGCCGCCCGCAACGCCGACATCCCCGAGAATAGCGGCGACCGATGTCGCGAAACCTGGGCTTTTCAGCTGGATCGGCGAAACATTGACGCTGACGATGGGCACGCAGTCGCTGCGAAGCACCTGCTGGCACGCGGTGCGAATGGCCCATAGGCCGAGATCCATGATGACGCCAGTTCGCTCTGCAATCGGAATGAAAATGCTCGGCGGCACCATGGTTCCGTCCAAAAGCCGCAGGCGCATCAGCGATTCCGCACCATCGATCTGGCACGATGAGAGGTTCTTGATCGGCTGATAGACGAGAGACACCAGATCCTTTTCGATAGCAATGTTCAGCAAAGCCGCGACATTTTCCGTATCGTCGCTGTTCAGCGGGTCTTTGGGGTCGAACAATTTAACGGTGTTACGCCCGTTTGCCTTGGCAAGATAAAGCGCGCGGTCCGCTTCGTTGATGAGGCGTTCAAGCTTCGGGTCCGGCTGGGGACGTGTGAAGGATGCGCCGACGCTCACCGTGATGACTGATGTTCCATCGCGGCGCCGCTCGTGTACCAGCGACATGTCTTCAACGGTCTGCCGCAACGTTTCCGCGATCTCTTCGATATCCCGGGCATTTCTGAAACGGGCCAATGCAATGAACTCTTCACCGCCATAACGCCCGATCACCGCATCGAAACGGCTCATGCTTTCCTGCAACGTCTGCGCCACCTGTATCAGGCACCGGTCACCTTCCTGGTGTCCATAAAAGTCGTTGTACTTTTTGAAGAAATCGACGTCGATCAGGAAGACCGCAAAGTTGCGGTTCTCGTTTACCCATCCATCCCAGAGTTCGCGCAGCCTCGTGTCGATCGCCCTGCGATTTTCAAGGCCGGTCAGCGGATCGGTGTTCGAGAGATGCAGAAGCGCCTGGCCACGCTCTTCCGCCTGCTTTTGCTGCACCTTCGCTTCGATGGCATTGAGGAATACGCGATAGCGCTCTCGATTGAGGCGCAGGTTCACGTAGGACGTGAAGATGAAGCAGGAGAAATAGAATGTCCCGTTGGCGATCTGGTAATAGATGTCTTCGTGGATGTACCTCAGCGCGGCGAAATAGATCATCAGAACAAGGCTGGATGCAAACAGCGAGAGCGAGAAATTGAAGGTGAAGAACAGGTTGGCGCCCATCATGAAGATGGCACCGAACACCATGTAATAGGACATGTTGACGGTGTAAGTCGTCATCATGGCAGGCATGACCCAGCCGATATAGCCGCAGATCAGCGCCGTTGCGCAGGCGATATCCATATGGTTGGTTTTGGCGTTGGCGCGGATTTGCATTTCCAGCGTCAGCAACGCCGCAATGCCGACGACGAAACGCGCAAACATCGTGTGCGGTGCAACGTCCGGCACCAGCAAAAGATCGGTGATCGAAAACAGCAGATAGATCGGCACAGCGATCCAGAGGCCCTGGCGTATCGCCTTGCGCCTTTTGACATCGGCCTCTTCTAGGAAGATTTTCCGCAGAGCATCCGGAGACTGCTTCTGCGTCTCATCCCCGATGGGATCAAGTTCAACCACATCCACTAAAGTGTGCGTCATGCACTTTTCCATAGGTTGCAATAATATCGTAAGTCGATTGTTTCCAACGAAACAAATTTTATTGCCAGGTGCTGTTTCTTTACTCCCCTTCCGTTGCGGCCATCGGTGCATGGAGAGGTTGCAAGCCTGCGAAGAATGAATTGTATCCTTTTAAGTTTCTTTAAGAGCCGCGAAAAGTACAATCCAAATTGCGTTTACCTTAATAAAAAGTTTCCCGAAAACCCGTATATTTAAGGCTTTCGTCTCATTGACTCGGCACCCGTTTAAGTTTGAATTGTCTCAGAGTTAACAAGGCGTTAATCAGGAGAGTGCGTGTGTCCCAATTTGTGAACAGAGAATTTGACGGCGAAAGTCTTATTACTCCAGATGCAATATCGGCGGAGATATTCGGTGGGAGAAACAACAATTTTGAAGAGAAATTTGAAGTCGGAAAAGCAGAAATCGCCCTCATCCTTGGTATTGCGCACCAGCAATTTCTGAGTGGGCGTGCGCCGCAGCAAATTATACATGAAGTCGCCGGTAGGCTGCATCAGATCAGAGAAAAATTCGACTCTGGCGTGTGGGGCGAGCTGATCCCGGTGGTTCAGGATCACCCGGTTTCCGAATATTTCCTGCAAGACCCATTCACCTACTGGTCTCACGAAAAACCGCGTGGCTACTCCGGCGATGCGCAGTTGCTGGACTTCATCTACGGCCATCCAAGTGTGCAAGACCGGATTGCCGCCGCATCCCCCATCGGCGCTGCGCTCTACGAATATACGAAAGACGCGTCCTCCTCCGTCGCGGTCAGAGAGCGTCGCGATATTCTGACCAAGTATGTCGATGATCTCGCTGCAAAGCACGGGGCCGACACGGAAATCCTGACGATTGCGGCGGGACATCTTCGTGAGGCCAACCAGTCCACAGCGCTTGCCAACGGCGCGATCAAGCGCTGGGTCGCGCTGGATCAAGACCCGCTCAGCATCGGCGCAATCACCCGCGACTTCAGCGGCTCCTGCATCGAAGCGATTGATGGCTCCGTGCGCGGCATTCTGGCCGGACGCCATGAACTGGGTCAGTTCGATTTCGTCTACGCGGCGGGCCTCTACGATTATCTGGTCGACAAGGTTTCGATCAAGCTGACGCAGCGCTGCCTCGATATGCTCAAGCCGGGCGGCACGTTCCTGTTTGCCAACTTCTCGCAGGATATCGGCGTGGACGGTTATATGGAAACCTTCATGAACTGGGCACTGCTTCTGCGAACCGAAGAAGACATGTGGAACATCATCAACGCCAGCGCCGATCCCTCCGCCATCGAAGCCGAAGTCTTCTTCGGCCAGAACCGCAATATCGTCTATGGCGTTATCCGCAAAAAGGCTTGATTTCCAGCGACTTCAGACATTGCGCTGCTCCCTGGGGCAGCGCAAATTTCATGATGCAAGGCGATTCCATTTGATGCCGAAAGGCATTAAAGCATTCTATGAAGTAGCATGCCTTTGGAGTGCATCATGGAAAACAAACGATATTATTCGGATTTCGGCGGGCTTCCCGGCCAGACAGAACTTCTTTCAAGCAAAGCGACATTTACGACCGCCTATGCCGTCATTCCAAAGCGGGTGATGTCTGATATCGTCACCAGCGTGCTGCCGCACTGGAACGATACGCGTGCCTGGATCATCTCCCGACCGATGACCGGTTTTTCCGAGACTTTCGCGCAATATGTCATGGAAGTTCTGCCCGGCGGCGGCAGCGACAAGCCAGAGCCGGATGCCCGTGCACAGGCGGCGATCTTCGTGGTCGATGGTGAAATGTCCATCGAACATGACGGACAAAAACATCCAATGCGGGCAGGGTCCTTCGCCTATATTCCTGCGGGACACGCGTGGAAGCTACGCGGTGAAGGGTCGAGCCCCGTCAAGTTCCACTGGGTCAGGAAAGTCTTTGACGTCGTGGAGGGTCTGGAGTTGCCGCCCGCCATTTTCACGCACGAAGATGAGCACGAGCTTTCTGCCATGCCGGAAACGGATGGCAAATGGGCGACCACACGCTTCATCGACCCTGCCGACGGTCGCTACGACATGCACCTCAACATCGTCACCTTTGAACCCGGTGCGACCATTCCCTTCATGGAAACCCATGTGATGGAGCATGGCCTTTTCGTGCTGGAAGGCAAGGCGGTTTACCGGCTCAACAATGACTGGGTGGAAGTCGAAGCCGGAGATTTCATGTGGCTGCGGGCGTTCTGCCCTCAGGCCTGCTATGCTGGCGGGCCTGGCCGGTTCCGCTACCTGCTGTATAAAGATGTGAACCGCCACGTTAAGCTTTGGTAATTTGCTTTTTCTCGCAATTGCGTAAAACTGCTTCTGGCACCGCGCAATGCGAGATATCCGGTCTCAAACCATTGGGGCTGTTTCGATGTCGGTTTTCGCGAATTTCTCCATCGCGGGAGCCGCCCGATTTTGCAAATTCGAGATCATGCCATGACGCAGTCCATTGATGCAGACATCTTCAATCTCGCCCCTGTTGCCATGTGGATCGAAGACTTCTCGGGCGTAAAGCGTCAGTTCGATCTCTGGCGGCAGCAAGGCGTGACGGATCTCCGGGCATTTCTGTGCGAAGACCTGTCCCGCGTTCAGGCATGCTCGCAGAAAATACGGGTGCTGAAGGTCAACGAGAAGACGCTCGAACTCTTTGCGGCCCGTGATTTCGACCACCTGATCGCCAATCTGCACCGCGTCTTTCGCGACGATATGCTGGAAAGCCACATTACCGAGCTGGAAGCACTGTGGCAGGGAAAAGCGCGCTTCTCCAGCCATGCCGTGAATTACTCTCTCAGTGGCCAGCGGTTGGATATACAGTTGCGCGGCGCGATCATTCCCGGCCATGAAGATACGCTGGACCGCATCCTCATCACCACCGAGGACGTAACGGAGCGCGAGGAAGCAAGACGGCTGGAGCAGACCAACCGGCGTTACGCCGAGGGCATGTTCGAACATTCGCCTGTGTCGCTCTGGGTCGAAGACTTCAGCCACATCAAGCGCCTGATCGACGATATCAAAAGTCGGGGCATTATGGACTTCCGCGTTTTCATGGATGTGCATCCCGAATTCGTGCGTCAATGCATGAGCGAAATTCGCGTGGTCGAGGTGAACAAAGCCACGCTCGATCTTTTCTGCGCACCGGATGAGCAAACGCTGATGCGGCGTCTGGGTGATGTGTTTCGCGACGAGATGGACAAGCCGTTTCGAGAGCAGCTGATCGATCTGTGGAACGGCAATCTGTTCCAGCAGCGTGAGGTCATCAACTACGCGCTCGACGGGTCGGAGCGTCACCTGTTGCTGCACTTCTCGGTCTTCCCGGGCCATGAAAACGACTGGTCACTTGTGCAGGTGGCGCTGACGGACATCACCGCACGCAAGAAGGCCGAAGCCTATCTCGAATATCTGGGCAAGCATGACGTGCTGACCAAGCTCTACAATCGCGCTTTCTATTCGGATGAACTGAACCGTCTGGAGCGCAACAGCCTGCGGCCCGTCTCCGCAGTCATCATCGACCTCAACGCGTTGAAGATTGCCAATGACACGCTGGGACACGATGCAGGCGATAAATTGCTGCGCAGGCTGGGTGAAGTTCTGAATGGTGTCGTGGCGGCCCCCAACCATGCAGCGCGCATTGGCGGCGATGAGTTTGCCATCTTGATGCCCGGTGCCGACAAACAGGCGGCAGCCACCATGGTAGACACCATCTTCGAACTGTTGAAGATCAACAATCAGTTCTATTCCAACGCGCCACTTGGCATATCGGTGGGCGTCGCGACCAGCGAACAAGGCGAGACGCTGGAGGCGATGGTCAAGCGCGCCGATATCAACATGTACGAGCAGAAGAAGGCGCATTACGCCAACGATGCGCTCCGCTCCAAATCAGCAGGCATATGAAACGCGCCCTGACAAAGCCAGAGCGCGCAATTTGATCAGACCAGAAGATTGTCGGCGCTTGGCGTCGTCGCTGCTGCGGTCGCGGCATGATCGTTGATCGAATAGGCGTGGATATAATCGATCTTCATCTCGGAGCCATTCGGCAGCCCGGTCGAAGGTGTCCCCGCGATGCCGCCAACAGCGAGATTGACGAGCATGTACATGGGATCGTGCATATCGGCGGGCGTATCGATCTGGGCTACGGCCACATCGTCGAAGTACCAGGTAATGTGGTCCTCCTCCCACAACAGCCCGTATTTGTGAAACCCTTCGGTACTGCCCACCGTGACATTGTTGATGGTGGATGTCTGCTGGCCAGACGCGTTGGAGTGCGCTGACAGGATCAGCGTATTCGGGTTCTGGCCGCGCATTTCGATGACATCGATTTCAGGCGGCCAGCGCCCATCCTCCGGCAGCAACCAGAACGCAGGCCATACGCCCTGATCGCTCGGCATATCGGCACGTATTTCGAAGTAGCCATAGGTCTGTGAAAACGATGGGTGGGTCGTCAGCATGCCGGACGTGTAGTCATACCCGTTCACGGCATCGGAAATGGCATCGGGCGTCGGCGCGGCCTTGATTGTCAGAACGCCGTTTTGCACCGAAAACGGATTGACCGAAGAGGTCGGCTGATAGGCGGGGTTGATGTACCACTGCTTTTCCGAATTGGTGTGCAGGCTGCCGCCTTCCTCACCCGACCACCAGAACTTCGGCTCCCAGACGCCGGTCTGGCCATTGCTCAGCGAGAGCGAATTGAACTCATCGGCAAAGGTGCTGGTCAGTTGCGAGCGGTCCAGTGTGAGCCTGAACTGGTCCGCAGACAGGTCGCTCGCCGTTTTGTTGGCCAGAACGACGCTTTCACCATTGTCGAAATTCAGCCAGAGATCTGAGCCCTTTTGCGTGGAGGCACTCAGCAGGTTATCGAAGGAGGTCACCCCGTAACCATCGAGACGAATGAAGTCGTCAGCGCCAAAATCAGTGATGAGGTCGGTGCCGTTTCCCTTGGCGAACACGAAGGTGTCGGCACCGCCGCCGCCTTTCAGCACGTCATTGCCAGCGCCGCCATCGATCGTCTGTTTGCCGGAGCCACCGCTGATGATGTTGTCGAGGCTGTTGCCAAACGCATTGCGACCGTCACCGGTGACGATCAGGTTTTCGATGTTGTCAGGAAGCGTATAGCTCATCCATGTGTTGATGGTGTCGATGCCCTGTCCGGGCGCTTCCACCGCACGGTTGATGGTGGAGTAGAGATAGTAGATGTCATCCCCGGTGCCGCCATGCATTGTGACGTTGACGCCGCTATCGCCCCACATGGAATCGTTTTTTGCGGTGCCGTAGAGGTTGGGGCCTGAACCCGTTGCCGAGAAAAAGCCGGTGGATGTGTCGCTGTAATAGAGCGGCTTTCCAAGAGCATTCATGATCGAATTCGCCATCGACTTATCTCCTGTTAAAACTGTCCTCCCCGACAATTCCTCCAGTCGCAAGTGTACCAGCGATGCCGCCGTGCTTTGTGGCGGAAATGAGAATAATCGCGCCAGAGACCCTGCGAAAAGTCAGGGGTACATGGCGCGATGAAAGTTTGATCAGTGGTGTGTGGAGGCAGACGTGGTCACCCTGGAAGGGTGATGTCCAGCGCCGCGATGTCGCCCCATGTAGCGCGAATGGATGTTTGGCCCGTCAGGCGCACCAACCCGCAAAGGCTGCCGGTCGTCACCACTTGGCCACGCTTCAAACCACCCAGATGGTCGATCGGCGCATCGGCATAGGCCAGCAACGGCGCGACAGCATCGGCCTGCGGATGCATTGGAGTGGCGGCTAGAACCACGTCGCCATCGAATTCTACAACAAGCGCTGGCAGCGTTGCGTCCTCATTGGCAACGCGGGTTATGATGGCGCTGTCGATTTCCGGCCCCAAGACGAAGGAATGATTGCCGAGCCGGTCTGCGAGGTGCAGCGGGAAGGGGGCATTGGTTTCCTCCACGATACGATAGCTCACCAGTTCGGCACCCAGATGCACCGATACGACATGCGACAGGATATCGTCTCTTGTATAGTCCTTGCCGATTTCGGGTGCTGGAATGTCATCGGAGAGCACGAAACATATCTCGATTTCGACGCCGACCGCTCCGGTTTTCGGAACCGCAAGTGTGCTCTGTGCAGCTAAATCGTAAACATCGAGCAATGGCGCCGCTATAGCGCGGTTGTTGTTGAACCCGACTTTCCAGCCACTGACGTCCTTGCCGATGGCCGCTGTTGCGATGGCCTGCGCAGCCATGGCTGTTTCGAGTGTATCGGGCACGAGGCCGCTGCTCTCCAGCTTGGAAACGCTGAGGGATGACTGCTGATTTTCAGCCTCGGCGAGAATAGCGCCAAGTTGTATGTTTGCGGCTGTCATCGTTGTCATGCAACACCCTCCCGTTACGTCAGATAGGGGAGATTTAATTGCAGTCATTTGCGATGCTGGCAAGTGAAGTGCCCTGGCGAAACTTCGATTTGGAGCGTCTTCAACATATATTCAGTATAAAACAATTATTGCCCATCATCTCCCGGCTGCGGGCCATTGTAGCGGGCGCGGGGACGTATCAGCTTTTTCTCCTCAAATTGCTCGAAGGCATGGGCCATCCAGCCGACGGTGCGTCCAATCGCAAAGAGGCTCAGTGCCGCGCCGGGTGGAAGTCCAAGGGAACGGCGGATGGCGACGAGTGCGACGTCAATCGTCGGCAGCTTGCCGGTTGTTTCCGCCATCGTGTCGATCAGCGACTGACGCTTCGCGTCGGGCTTAAGCAGAGGAAGCAACGCTGCCGCGCGCGGATCGCCATCGGGGTAAAGCGGATGGTCGAAACCGGGCAAGCCATCCCCACGCCTCAAACGCCGCTCCACCACTGTTGCGGCATCCGGTGCCGCGTCGATTTCATCGAATAGGATGTCCACAAGGCTCGTCATGCCGCCATGTAACGGTCCGCTGAGTGCCGACAGACCGGCATTCAGGCAGGCGCCGAGTGAGGCCCCGGTGGAGGCGACGACCCGCACGGCGAAGGCCGAGGCATTCAATTCGTGATCCGCCAGTAGTACCAGCGTGCGTCGAATGATGTCGGCCCCGACAGAATCCAGCCCCCAGATGTTTGCGAGATGCAGATGGGCTGGCTCAGCGCTTGGCGGGCTGGCCGTGGCAGCAGCGGTCATAGCACGCAGCAGTGCAGCAGCGCTTGGCCATAGTGTCCTGTTGTCGCGCTGCCATGCGGTCATTCTCCCGGCTTCCAGCAGGGAAAGCAGAGCCTGACAGCGTTCCGTCAACGGCAAATCCCGCGTCATCTCGATCAGTGACGGATTCCATGAAAAGGGTCTGACCGTCGCAAACGGATCATGGTTGCCGCAGGACCAGAGACGACGTGCGACATCCTCCAACGACTGGTGCTCGGCAAGCTTTGCCGCGTCCTGTCCGCGATAAAACAGTCGTCCATCCTGAATGAGAGTGATACCGGATGGCAGTACCGGCAGGCCCCAATCCAGCGTCGTCGCCGCAACGTCGCGAGGCTTTCGACCGACGGATTTGGTCTTTTTCAGGTGATCGATGTCGTGACTGCTATACAGCCGCCGTCGCGGGTCGTCGGGTGCAGCCATCGTGTGTACCAGCCCACGGCTGACATAGGCGTAGAGCGATGCGCGGCTGATGCCGAGGGTTTGGGATGCCGTGCCTGCATCGATGAACTGTTCATGCTTCGTCATTTTTCTCGATATTGATTGGATGAATCAAGATTGATTATATTGATTCAATCATCATTCTTATGGAAGTCAATCCATGAGGATCATCATGAACAACCCATCTAAACTTTCCTCTCCTTCCGTCACGCTTGAAACGGTCAGCGCCGGTCTCGAGAACATCGTCGCCGCGCAAACCGTGCTCAGCCATGTGGATGGCGCGGCTGGGCGGCTCGTCGTTCGCGGTTACGATCTCGACACGCTGGCTGACCGCAGCTTCGAAGCGGTTCTCGCACTGCTCTGGCAGGGCTTCACCTCTGGTCCCCGTGACGAGGCCGATATCCGCGCTGCACTGGGTCAGGCACGGCTTCGCGCGTTTGAGAAGGTCGAGAGCTTGCTGCCCTCAATTCAAGCGCTGACGCAGGTCGAGGCGCTGCGGCTTCTCCTGTCGTCTCTCTCGGATGAAGAGCCGGACCATCACCATATCGTCGCTGTCGCGGCTGTTCCGGTTTTTGCCGCTGCCATCGCACGTGCGCATTTGGGCAACAAGCCGATTGCCCCAGATGCCTCGCTTGGCCATGCGGCGGATTTTCTCCGCATGTTGCACGGCCACGAGGTCGCGCCGGAAAAGGTCAGCGCACTGGATACCTATTTGGTCACGGTTGCCGATCATGGGCTGAACGCCTCCACCTTCACCGCCCGCATTATCGCGTCGACCAAGGCCGGCATGTTCTCGTCTGTTATTGGCGGGCTGTGCGCACTTAAGGGCCCGTTGCATGGTGGCGCGCCTGGGCCGGTGCTGGATATGCTGGATGCCATCGGTGAAGAACACAACATTCACTCCTGGTTGAGAGATGCGCTGGCGCGGGGCGAAAGGCTGATGGGGTTCGGCCACCGTATCTATCGCGTTCGCGATCCACGTGCCGATGTGTTGAAGAAGGCGGTTGCCGCCCTGCGTGACAGCGGCGGACGCATCGGTTTTGCCGAGGCCGTGGAGCAAGAGGCACTGGCGCTGCTGGCGGAAAAGAAGCCGCTGCGACCGCTGCAAACCAACGTCGAATTCTATACGGCATTGGTTCTGGAGGCGGTCGGTTTCCCGCGCGAAAGCTTCACCAACGTGTTTGCAGCAGGCCGCATGGCGGGGTGGACTGCACATGTGCTGGAGCAGGATGAGGTCGGCAAGCTGATCCGCCCCCAATCCCGGTATGTTGGCCCCATGCCGGACGCTTAAAGCTTGAACAGCTTGCGCGCGTTTTCCTTTAGAATTAGCGGGCGCACCTCGTCACGGATTTCGATCTTTTCGAAATCAGACAACCAGCGATCCGGTGTGATCGCTGGCCAGTCGGAGCCGAACAGAATCTTATGTTTCAGCAACGTGTTGGCGTACTGCACCAGAATAGGCGGGAAGTATTTCGGAGACCAGCCGGACATGTCGATGTAGACGTTCGGCTTGTGGGTCGCCACGGCCAGCGCCTCCTCCTGCCAAGGAAAAGACGGGTGCGCCATGATGATCGGCATGTCGGGAAAGTCCACCGCCACATCATCGAGATGAATGGGGTTCGAATATTTCAGCCGCATGCTCATGCCACCACGAAGACCAGCGCCGACACCCGTTTGCCCCGTATGGAACAGGGCTATCGCACCTTCCTCTTGAATGGCTTCGTAAAGCGGGTAGGCCATGCGGTCATTGGGGTAAAAGCCCTGCATCGTCGGGTGAAATTTGAAGCCCTTGACGCCGAATTCCCGCACAAGCCGCCGCGCTTCCCGTGCCCCGGTCTTGCCCTTGGCAGGGTCGATGGAGGCGAAGGGGATCATGATGTCGCTGTTTTCGGCAGCTATCTTGGCAACCTCTTCATTGTCGTAGCGTCGGAAGCCCGTTTCGCGTTCTGCATCCACGGGAAAGATCACGCAGCCGATCTTGCGTTCGCGGTAATAGGTCGCGGTTTCCTGAACCGTCGGCAACATGCCCTGCGCGCCAGCCGGGTTTCTGAAATATCGCGCCATGCCTGCCTGAAACTCATGATATCCGTCGTCGCGCTGGCAACCGCATGGCTCTTCGGCGTGCGTGTGCACGTCGATGGCGACAAGCTCATCGATGTTCATGATTTTCCTCCCATGAAAAACTCTTTCAGATACCGATAAATTTCCGCAACAGCGCCAGCAGTTGCTGCCGTTCCGCGTTGCTCAGGGCAGCACCGACGCCTTCCTCATAGGCAAAGAACCACTCGGATGCGGTCTCCGCTTCCCTTTCGCCCTTTTCCGTCAGCGTCAGTTCCACGGCGCGGCGGTCCTCGTCCGGTACCCGGCGCGACAGCAGCCCCTGGTCTTCTAGCGCACGAATGAGCTTGGTCATATGGGCGCGCTTGATCATCAGGCTCTGGCCAAGAATGCTCTGCCGTATCCCGGGGTTGTTTCTGATAACCCAGAGAACCGAGAACTCGCCCGGTTTCAGCCCGCGCTCGCCGACCTCGGAGAAGAACTGCTCATAGACCCGCAACTGGGCCAACCGCAGCATGAAGCCCGGCGCTGCGTTCAACCGCTCCAGCTTGACGTTTTCAGAAGTGCGAACCAGCGTGTCCATTTCTCATCCTTGGGGTCTGCGCCGCGAGAACTAGGCCGCGCCGGGTGCTTTTACCTTGGCGACCCGCTTTTCCAGAAAAGCCCGCAGCCGTTCCTCTGCTTCCGGGCTTGTTGCCGTAAACGAGGAAATGAAGGATTCGACGAAAAGGCCATCTTCCTTTGCCATATCCTGAATGCGCGGCAAGGCGTTTATGACGGCGTAATTGGAAATTTCTGCATTGCTGGCTGCTTTTTGCGCAAGCTCGATCGCCTTTTCCACTGCAGTGCCTGCGTCAACGACGTATTGGGCGAGGTTCCAGCGGTCCGCTTCATCCGCTGCCGCCACGCGGCCCGTCAGCATCATGTCGGTCATGCGGGCAACGCCGGTCAGGCGCGCCACGCGCACGGAACCGCCGCCGCCAACGAAAATGCCGCGCTGCCCTTCCGGCAGGGCAAAGAAGGCGGTCTTGTCCGCGACCCGCACATGGGTCGATGCAGCAAGCTCCAGACCGCCGCCGATGACGGCGCCGTGCAGTGCTGAAAACCAGGGGATCGTACCATGCTCGATACCTGCAAAGACCGCATGCCAGCGGCGGGAGCCACGGACGCCTTCTATCGGTGTCTTCTTCACATGTTCGGCCAGATCGAGACCGGCGCAGAAATGATCGCCGTGCCCGAACAGAACGGCGGCTTTGGCCTCGTTCTGTGCGCGCTCCACGGCGCGAGCGATCGTCTCTACGAATGCATCGCTGATGGCGTTACGCTTTGCGGGTCGGTTCAGCCCAACCAGCGCTATGTTGTCGCGCAGCTCATAGGTCACGAAATCCGGTTGCTGATGATCGCTCATCGGTAGAAGCCTCCCGCACGCTACAAATCCAGATAGTTGTGATTTGATTGTTTACAGATAGATTGTTTCCTTGTAAACAAAATTCAGGAGGAGATGACAAAGCGCAACTCCCCACATCACGCGACTGACGTCTGGGAGGAGTCATGAACGAGAGCGCAATTCGACGCGTAAAATTCTGGACGCCAGAGATCAGCTGGCGCAAGGATGGCGACGGCTCGATCAAGGTCTGGCGGGACGATCCGCTTGGCTCGTACCCGGACAAGATGAATGAGAAGCTGCTTCATTGGGCAGCCGTCGCGCCTGATCGGGTGTGGATGGCAGAGCGCGATGGCGATGGCTGGCGCCGGGTGACCTATCACGACGCGGTCGATAGCGTCAGGCGCATCGGCCAATCGCTTCTCGACATGGGCCTCAGTGTCGAGCGTCCGCTGGTCATTCTGGCCGAGAACTCCGTGACGCATGGTCTTCTGGCGCTGGGTGCCCAGCATGTTGGCATTCCCTCAGCGGCGGTGTCGCCCAGCTACGCTGCATTCGCCGGTCAGTTCGAGAAGCTGCGCGAGATTGCAGAACAGGTCACACCCGGCCTTGTTTTTGTGGAAGATGGCAATCGGTTCATGGATGCGGTCGATCATGCTTTCGGGCAGGATATGCCCGTCGTGGTGCTGCGCAACCCGCCATCAGGCCGTGCCAATACATATGTCTTCGCAGATTTTCTGGAGGCCGTCGCAACTGCTTCCGTGGACGAAGCCTTTGCGGCGACCGGTCCCGATACGATCGCGAAATTTCTGTTCACCTCCGGCACCACTGGCTCCCCTAAAGCCGTCATCCAGACGCAACGCATGTTGTGTTCCAATCAGGAAATGATTGCGGATTGTTACGCCTTCCTGCGCGATGAGCCGCCTGTCATCGTCAATTGGAGCCCGTGGAACCATACGGCTGGCGGCAACAAGCTGTTCAACAACGCCATCTATAATGGCGGCACCTATTACGTGGATCACGGCAAGCCATCGCCCCAGATGATCGGCAAAACTATTGCCAATCTCCGTGAGATCTCGCCCACATGGTACTTTAACGTACCAGCGGGCTACGAGATGCTGGTGCAGGCCATGCGCAACGATGTTGCCTTACGCGAAAGCTTCTTCGGAAACATGAAGCTGATGATGTATGCCGGAGCCGGAATGGCCCAGCACACCTGGGATGCGCTCAATGTTCTTGCCGAGCAGACTATCGGCACTCGCGTTCCACTTGGCACGGGTCTTGGCGCCACGGAAACTGGTCCGTTCTCGCTTTATTGCACGGATCCGCAGGAGCAGCCGGGCAATATCGGCATTCCCGCGCAGGGTATGGAAATGAAGCTCGTACCCTTCGACGAGAAATATGAGCTGCGTCTGAAGGGCCCCAACATAACCCCCGGTTACTGGCGCAGCCCGGAGCTGACGGCAAAAGCGTTCGATGAGGAAGGCTTCTACCAGATCGGTGACGCCGTGCGTTTCGCCAAGCTGGATGATCCCTCGCACGGGTTTTACTTCGATGGCCGCACCGCAGAGAACTTCAAGCTCCAGACCGGCACCTGGGTCTCGGTGGGCAAGCTGCGCGCGACACTGGTTGACGATTTCGGCGGCTTGATCCGCGATGCCGTCATCACAGGGGAAAATCGCGGAGAACTCGGTGCTCTGGTCATCGCCTCGATGCCGCCGTTGCGAGAACTGGTCGGTGCCGCCAATACAGACATGACGGATGACGACATACTGGCGCATCCGCTTGTTCGCGATGCATTGGCCGCAGCCTTGCAGCGCCATCAGAGGCGCGCGACCGGCTCGGCAACACGGGTTGCGCGGCTCGTCGTCATCCGGGACGCACCACGTCTCGACAAGGGCGAAATCACCGACAAAGGCTCTCTCAACCAGCGCGCCATGCTGTCGCTGCGTAAGGATCTGGTGGAGCAGCTTTACCTCGGCTCGCCTGACGTGATCACGGTTGGAAAGGACATGGCAGCATGAAGATCGAAGGGTCAAGCGCCGTCGTCACAGGCGGTGGTTCCGGTCTGGGAGAGGCGGTGGCCCGTCTTCTCGCTTCCAGAGGCGCCATCGTACATGTGTTCGATCGCAATGCGGATGCTGCCGCCAAGGTGGCAGGCGAGATCGGCGGCGTGGCGATTGCCGGTGATGTGACGAGCGAGACCGACGCGGAAAATCTTTGCGCGCAGGCCGCGCAGGCAGGCGACGGCCTGCGTATCCTCGTGAACTGCGCTGGGATCGGTCCCGCTGCCCGCATTCTTGGCCGCGATGGGCCGATGCCGCTCGCAGCCTTTCAAAGTGTCATCAATGTAAACCTGATAGGCACCTTCAACATGATGCGGCTGGCATCCGCCCATATGGCGAAGGCGCCGGAGCGTGACGACAAGGCGCGGGGCGTCATCGTCAACACGGCCTCTGTTGCCGCTTTCGAAGGGCAGATCGGGCAGGTTGCCTATGCGGCGTCGAAAGGTGGCATCGTCTCCATGGCGCTGCCTGCCGCACGCGAGCTTTCCCGTTTCGGTATTCGCGTCAACACCATCGCGCCGGGCCTGTTTCTCACCCCGTTGCTGCACGGTCTGCCGCAGGAAACACAGGACAGCCTCGCCGCAGCCATTCCCTATCCGGCCCGGCTGGGTGATCCGGCGGAATTTGCCGATACGGTGCGCTATCTCATCGAAAACCGCTATGTGAACGGCGAGGTCATCCGGCTGGACGGCGCCATTCGTATGCAGCCGAGGTAGGCGAGATGGCGGGCTTCGAACAGCAGGTGGAAAAAACGATGACGCTACTGGGCAAAACGCCCGGCTGGCAGGGCATTCGTGCGCATTCCGCTGAGCTTAACGACAGCACCGTCTCCGCCATCCTCTTTGAAGCGGCCAGCTTTGCCCAGACCGTTCTCGCGCCGCTCAATAGTCCCGGCGACCGGGAAGGGTGCAGGCTGATCGATGGACGAGTGAAAACGCCATCAGGCTTTGCAGATGCCTATCGTCGTTTTTGCGAAGCAGGCTGGTTGGGCATGGACCTGCCGGAAGCTTGTGGCGGGCAGGGCCTTCCGCAAACGTTGCAAGCGGCATGCGCTTCGCTATTCGAGCGTGCCTGCGTATCGCTAATGATGCTGGCTGGCTCGTCTCGCGCCGCCGCCTTTCTCTTGGCGCAGGTCGCGGACGAAGAGACGGCGGCGGAATGGATCGGACGCCTGATTGCCGGAGACTGGTCCGCAACCATCTGTATCTCAGAGCCCGATGCGGGCTCTGATGTCGGGCGTATTCGCACGCGCGCCGTTCTCACGGATGAAGGCTGGCAGGTTACCGGCACCAAATGCTGGATATCCTTCGGTGATCACGACATCACATCGCGCATCGGTCACTGCCTTTTGGGCCGAACCGGCGACCAGCCGGGAACGAAGGGGCTCAGCCTGTTTCTGGTGCCCGATCATCTGAACGATCTGCGCAACGGCATCACCGTGGAACGGATCGAGGAGAAGATGGGCCTGCACGGCTCACCCACCTGCGTGCTCCGGTTCGATGGTTCGAATGCCGTTCTTCTTGGGCAGGAAGGCAATGGCCTGCAACAGCTTTTCACCATGATCGAGCGCATGCGGCTTTCCACCGGTTGTCAGGGATTAGGCATCGCGTCAGCCGCATCGGATATCGCCCAGGCCTATGCGCTGGAGCGGCTGCAAGGCGGCGCGGCGAGTGAAAAGCCTGTCGCCATCGTTACCCATCCCGATGTGAAGCGACAGCTCGTCGTTCTCGGCCATCAGACGGAAATCGTGCGTGCTGCCGTTCTGGAGCAGGCCGCCGCGATGGATTTGGCCAAACTCTCCGACACGGCGGAGGCGCAAGCTTTCTTCGCCGATTTTGCCGCCTGGCTTTTGCCACTCGTGAAGAATTTCGGCGCGGAGATCGGTTTCGATACGGCCAGCCGCGCCATTCAGGTTCTGGGCGGCGCTGGCTATACGCGTGAGTGGCCACTTGAGCAGTATCTGCGCGATAGCCGGATCATGTCGATCTACGAGGGAACGACGGGCATGCAGGCGCTCGATTTTCTTACCCGCAGGCTGTGGCGTGATGAAGGACGCGGTCTTGCCGCCCTTGAAACGCTGGTGAGGCGAGATATCCAGCAGGCGACTGGTACTTCTGCGACGCAAACAGCAGAACAGGCGCTCGAAAAACTCTTAGCGGTGAGCGCGAAGATGACTGCGCTCTCGGTAGAGCCCGAGACCGCTTTTTATCATGCGGACGGCTATATGCGCACGGCATGGGAGGCGGTCGATGCCTGGCTGTCCCTGCGCTTGCCGGAAGATGGCGATCAACGCCCAGCCTACGCATCAAAACCATTCATATCAGCATGTTAACGGGAGGAACGACATGAGACATTCTTTGACCAGACTTGCCGCCCTGGCGAGCGTTGCGTTTACGCTTTCAACGCTTCCGGCCTTTGCCGATATCACCATTGGCGTCACCATACCGACCACCGGCCCGGGTGCGGCACTCGGTATTCCATTGAAGAATTCCGTCGAGCTTTGGCCGACCGAAATCGGCGGCGAGAAAGTCCGCGTCATTCTACTCGACGATGCCGGTGATCCGTCTCTTGCCACCACCAATGCCCGCCGCTTCGCCAATGACGACAAGGCGGATGTGATCATCGGCTCGGCGCTGGTGCCGGGTGCCATCGCAGTTGCAGGTGTGGCCGCAGAAGCAGGTGTACCGCATCTTGCGCCATCACCACTGCCGCCGCCGGTGGCCAAAAACTGGAGCTTCGTGCTGCCACAAAGTGCGGAACTCGTGTCGCGCCACCTCTTTGCAAAGATGAAGGCGGATGGCGTCAAGACGCTCGGCTATATCGGTTTTTCAGACTCCTACGGCAATCAATGGGTCGATCAGTTCAAGAAACTCGGTGGCGAATATGGACTGAAGATGGTGGCGGATGAACGCTACGCGCGTCCCGACACGTCTGTCGCAGGTCAGGTTCTCAAGGTCGTGGCTGCAAGGCCGGATGCGGTTCTCATCGGCGCTTCGGGCACCGGTGCAGCGCTTCCGCAACTGGGTCTGCGTGAGCGTGGCTTCACCGGCCCCATCTACCAGACCATCGGTGCCGTCACCTTCGATTTCCTGCGCATCGCAGGCAAAAGCGCTGAAAACACCGTTTTCGCTTCCGGCCCCGTCATGGTGGCGGAGGATCAGCCGGACACATCGGAAACCAAGGCGGAAGGCCTTGCCTATGTGAAGGCCTATGAGGGCAAATACGGTGCCGGTACGCGCACCCAGTTCGGCTCCCACATGCAGGACGCCATGATCATCCTGAAGAAGGCTGTGCCTGTCGCGCTTGCCAAGGCAAAGCCCGGCACCAAGGAGTTCAGGGATGCGCTTCGCGACGCGATCGAGACCGGTGGTCCTTTCCCGGCAACGCACGGTGTCTTCCAGTTCTCGGCAACCGATCATTACGGTCTCGATGACCGGGGTGTGGTGTTGCTGACAGTAAAGGACGGCAAGTTCAACCTACTGAAATAGTGCTTCCGAATGCCAAAGTGCTGCGACCCGTTCAGGGATCGTAGCGCTCTGGCAGCCGCAGGCCGACCGTCAATATCAATGGAATGGGGAAATGCCGTGGACGCCACGATTGCAACCTTTCTGATTCAGGATGGCATCACCAATGGCGCTATTTATGCGCTGTTGGGATTGGCGCTCGTTCTGGTCTTTGCGGTGACGCGGATCATCTTCATTCCGCAAGGTGAGTTCGTGGCCTATGGCGCGCTATCTCTCGCACTTCTCGATAACGGGCAGATACCCGGCACCGCCCCCATGCTGATCGCCTTTGGCGTTGCCGCCATGGTGCTGGACCTTTGGGACCTGCGCCACGCCATGCGTCTGTCATCTCTCGTTCGGGCGCTGCTGATCAATATCGCCCTGCCGGTCGCCATCTATGGCCTCGTTGCGCTGGTGGCGCCGCTTCAGCTTCCCGCGATTTTGCGGGCTGCTCTCGCTGTCATCATCATCGCGCCCATGGGCTATTACATTTATCGCATCGTCTACCGTCCGCTTGTTGATGCCTCGGTGCTGCTGCTGCTGATCGCATCGCTTGGCGTGCATCTGTTCATGATGGGCCTCGGGCTGATCTTCTTCGGTCCAGAAGGGCTGCGCGCCAGACCGCTGGCAGAGGGCAGTTTTCTGCTCGGGCCGCTGGTCGTCACCACGCAGAGCCTGTGGATTTACGGCATTACGATCCTCATTATCGTTGGGCTTTATCTGTTCTTCGAAAAAACACTGCTGGGAAAGGCACTGCGCGCAACCGCCGTCAACCGGCTGGGGGCAAGGCTCGTGGGTGTCAGGACGCAGTTGACCGGGGTCACGGCGCTGGTGCTGGCCGCCATTATCGGTGCGGTCTCCGGCGTGCTGATCGCGCCCGTCACCACCATTTATTACGACACCGGCTTCCTCATCGGCCTCAAGGGGTTCGTGGCGGCCATTCTCGGCGGCCTTGGCAATTTCCCACTGACAGCCATCGCCGCGCTCGGCGTCGGGCTGGTCGAAGCCTTCTCCTCGTTTTTTGCCAGCGCCTACAAGGAAGTCATCGTGTTCGGCCTGATCATACCCGTACTGGTCTGGCTGTCCTTCGGTGCCGGACACCATGAGGAGGATTGATGATGAACCGTCGCGCTCTAACCGCTCTTCCGCTCATTGGCTTGCTCGTTCTCGCAGTGTTTCCGCTGCTCCCGGTGCCGCCGTTCTGGCTGACGCTGATGAACAATATTGGCCTTGCCTCGCTCGTCGCCATCGGCCTTGTTCTCTTGACCGGCGTCGGCGGATTGACCTCCTTCGGGCAGGCGGCATTCTGCGGATTCGGGGCCTATACGACCGCCGTCTTGACCACGGCCTATGGCTTTTCCCCTTGGCTGACATTGCCGCTATCGCTGTTGATAGGTGCCGCTATGGCACTCCTGCTCGGCTTCATCACGGTACGCCTTTCCGGCCATTTTCTGCCGCTCGGCACAATCGCCTGGGGACTGGCGCTCTATTATCTCTTCGGCAAAATGGAAGTGCTGGGAAGCTATGACGGCATCACGGCCATTCCGCCTCTTTCCGTCGGCGGTTATGCCTTTCTCAGCAGTCAGTCGATCTATTACGTCATCTGGACCTTCGTCATTCTGGTCTCCATCGGTGCCATCAACCTGCTGGATTCCCGTGTCGGACGCGGTATTCGCGCCCTGCGTGGTGGTGCGCAGGCGGCAGAAGCCTTCGGGGTCAATATCGTGCGCGCCAAGCTGACAGTATTCGTCTTTGCGGGCGTGCTGGCCGCGCTCTCCGGCTGGCTCTACGCGCACATGCAGCGCTCGGTTAACCCCACACCCTTCGGCCTTAATATGGGTATCGAATATCTGCTGATGGCGGTTGTCGGCGGTGCCGGGCATGTATGGGGCGCAATCTTCGGCTCGGCCCTGATCCTTGTGTTGAAAGAAGTCCTGCAACGCATTCTGCCTGGGTTGGTCGGCACTGCGACCAATGTGGAAATGGTGGTCTTCGGGCTGCTGCTGGTTGCCATCCTGCAGGTCGCCCGCGAGGGGCTCTGGCCGCTCGTAAGCAAATGGGCGATGTCGTCGCGCAAACGGGAGCGGCATCTGCCGCAGGCCGATACCGAGCTTGATCGCCGCCCCATGCCAGAGCGTGGAGCGCCGCTTCTGAGCGTTGAGAAGGCGCGCAAGCAGTTCGGTGGCCTGGTCGCCGTCAATGATGTCAGCTTCCGCATCAATGCGGGCGAAATCGTCGGCCTGATCGGTCCCAACGGCGCGGGTAAAAGCACGACTTTCAACCTTATCACCGGCATTCTGGGTCTGACGTCGGGCACGGTCACCTATCGCGGACACTCCATTTCCGGTCTCAACCCGCGCAAGATCGCCCGCTTCGGCATAGCCCGCACCTTCCAGCATGCCAAGGTGCTGCCAGATATGTCTGTGCTGGAAAATGTCGCGCTCGGCGCGCATCTTCGCGGATCGGCAGGCGTGCTGCGCAGCTTCCTGCGGGCAGAACGAGCGCAAGAGGCGACATTGCTGGCTGAGGCCGCACGGCAGGTCGAGCGCGTTGGCCTTGCCAGCCTCATGCACCGCCCGGCGGGCGATCTGGCACTCGGTCAGATCCGCATTCTCGAAATCGCCCGTGCGCTTGCGGCAGATCCAGCGCTTCTCTTGCTGGATGAACCGGCGGCGGGCCTTCGCCATGCGGAAAAGCAGGAACTGGCGGCGCTGCTGAAAAAATTGCGCGAGGAGGGCGTCAGCGTGTTGCTTGTCGAGCACGACATGGGCTTCGTCATGGGGCTTGTCGATCAACTGGTCGTTCTGGATTTCGGCACGCTTATCGCTGATGGCAAGCCGCAGGAGGTGCGCAATCATCCAGCCGTCATCGCAGCCTATCTGGGAGGGACAGCATGAGCGGACATCTGCTGGAAATCAAAGACCTGCGCGTCTCTTACGGTCATGCGGAAGTGGTGCAGGGCGTGTCTCTGGCCATGCAGGCGGGTAGTATCGTCACGGTCATCGGAGCCAATGGCGCGGGCAAGACGACACTTCTCAACGCGGCCATGGGCATCATTCCAAGCACAGGCACGGTGCTTTACGATGGTAAGCCAGTGCCTCCCTCTGTCGAAGCACGGGTCGCGGCTGGCTTTTGCCTCGTGCCGGAACGTCGCGAACTGTTTTCCACCATGTCGGTCGAAGACAATATAGAGCTTGGCGGCTTCCTGCGGTCGCGCCATGAGCGGGCTGAAACCAGTTCAGAACTCTACGACCGTTTCCCCCGGCTTGCCGAGCGCCGCAAGCAACTGGCTGGAACGCTATCCGGCGGTGAGCGGCAGATGCTGGCCTTGGCGCGCGCGCTGATGAGCAGGCCACGCCTGCTGTTGCTGGATGAGCCGAGCCTTGGCCTTGCGCCGCGCATCGTTGCAGACATCTTGAAGATCGTTTCGGAACTGCGCGACAGCGGTGTGTCCGTTCTGCTGGTAGAGCAGAATGCACGCGCCGCTCTCGACATTGCCGATTTCGGTTACCTGATGGAGCTGGGTGAGGTGAAGCTCTCCGGCCCGGCCTCGGAACTTGCGCACAATCCGGCACTGATGGAGAGCTATCTGGGCACCGCGCCAGCCTGACGGATGCGCGGTCAGCCGGTTCGCTTTTGGGTCTGGTTGCCGAGGTTCCGGTTCATCCAGTCCGCCCCGGTGGCGATGCCGCCGAGCGGGAAGAGATGCAATTGCTCGATCAGCGTGCCAGGGTTTTGCATCTTGTAGTGCGACAGTGCTGAAACGAATTCCGTCGGCTCATAGGGCGTCAGCAGGCGGCTGATGTCCATGGCGCGTTTTTGCAAAACTTTGAGAGACGGCCCGACACCGCAGGAGATCGCAAATTTGATCAGCGTCTGCAACTTGGCCGGACCGGCAATGCCGACATGGATCGGCAGGGTTATCCCGGCACGTTGAATGCGCTCCGCCCAATCGGTCACGATTTTCGCGTCGAATCCGAATTGCGTGACGATGGCCATCTTGGCATCGGTCCGCTCAGAGAACGCGTTTTTCCAGGCCAGCGCGGCATCCACCTCTGTCGTCGTGCCGTCCTTGTCGATATCCCGGCTGCCCTCTGGGTGACCTGCCACATGCAGACGCTTGAAGCCGTGCCGGTCGAACAGGCCGCTTTCGATAAGGTCGATCGAACTGCTCATATTACCGGCAGGCCTGGCCTCGCCACCGCCCAGAAGCAGCGCTTCCGTCACTCCCGCTTCGTCGCGGTAACGCCTGATCCAGTTTTCCAGCGTGGCAAGATCGGGAATGCTGCGCGCGGGAAAATGCGGCATCGCCGTGAAGCCATCGGCCTGAATGCGTCGTGCCGTCTTCACCATGTCATCAATGGCTGTTCCTGCGATGTGGGCGATGTAGACGCGCGTGCCCACAGGAAGCAGCCCTTTTAAATCATCGATCTTGGCCGCCGTTCGGGGCATGACCTCGATGGACCATGCGTTAAAGGGGCTATTAGTGTCGGACCGCGTTTGATCTGGCAGGTCACTCGCCTTTTTTCCAAAACTCAGCAAGGCCATCGATGCTCCTCCAAGAATGTTGAAAATGTATACATGAACGCGATATCTCACAAGTGAAGTTTCAGTTCGGCGCACAACTGGAGTTTGACGTGGTCATGAATACATTTCGACATGCATATTCCCGGTCCTGCTGATATTCTTTTCGCAGCAATTCCGGGCGTGAGGCGGTTACAACATGAAAACGAGCGATACTGCAACGCATGGGCGGCGGGCCGTCATTGAACTGCGGGAGAAAATCTTCAGCGGCGAGCTTCATGGCGGCATGCGATTGTTCGAAGTGTCCCTTGCGGAAAAGCTCGACATCTCCCGCACGCCGATCCGTGATGCCCTCTCGCGGCTCTGCGAGGAGGGGCTGCTGGATCGCCTGCCGAATGGTGGCTTCGTGGTGCGCCGCTTTGTCTATGCCGACGTCATCGACTCCATCGAGCTGCGTGGCGTGATGGAAGGGACCGCCGCGCGGTTGGCGGCGGAGCGCGGCGTGGAGGCTGCTGGCCTCGATCCTATCAAAACCACGCTTTCAAGGCTGGACGCCTGCTTCGGGGAGGAGCAGGAGGACGTTGATTTCGATGCCTACGCCGAACTCAACGCCCTGTTTCACCAGCAGCTTGCAGGCCTTGCAGCGAGCGATGTCATCCGTCGCGAGGTTGAGCGGGCAAGCTCGCTGCCCTTTGCCTCACCCTCGGCCTTCGTGCCGAACAGGTTGCGGATTTCCGCGTTCTGGCGCTCCCTGCGGTTTGCGCAGGCGCAGCATCACGAACTCGTCCGCGCCATTGCAACACGGGAAGGCGCGCGCGCCGAAGCGATCGCGCGTGAGCATGCCCGCACCGCCCGTTCCAACCTCGACTACATCTTCGATGAAGAGCCGGACCTTCTCGCGAAAATTCCAGGCCTCGCCATCATCCATCGCTAATGTGTTGCTAGTGCCAAATCGGCGCTTGCATCCAGCCGATTCCTCGTTCTTAATGTATACACGATGTTGATGTCTTGAGGAGGACAGGATATGCCCAACACCAGCCTGAATGATATCTTGAACGAAAATCCCGATATCGTCGGACGTTTGAGAAATTCCCAAAGCGGGATGTATGTATACCCCGTCGTTACCCCTGAATTCAGCAACTGGCGAACGGAGCAGGCGGCGTGGCGTCACTCTGCGGTGCTGTTCGATCAGTCGCATCACATGGATGAACTGACGGTCGAAGGACCAGATGCCGAGAAATTTCTGAGCCACCATGGCATCAACTCGTTCTCGAATTTCGATCTCAACCGCGCCAAGCATTTCGTGCCGGTCACACCGAACGGGCACGTCATCGGCGATCACATCATCTTTCGCGAACGGCAGGACAAGTTCATCCTCGTCGGGCGCGCACCGACGTCCAACTGGCTGATGTTTTGTGCGGCCTATGGAAAATGGAATGTCCGCCTCAAGCACGATCCGCGCTCGACCTCGCGCCCGGAAGGCGAACGGGTGCTGCGCACGCATTATCGCTACCAGATACAGGGGCCGGATGCGCCAAAGATTTTCGAGAAGCTGAACCGTGGTCCCGTGCCGGATATCAAGTTCTTCCACGTGGATTGGATCAATGTCGGCTCAAAAAAGGTCAAGGCTCTGCGTCATGGCATGTCGGGCGCGCCGGGTCTGGAAATCTGGGGCCCCTATGAGGACAAGAGCTACGTTCTGGCCTGCATCCTCGACGCGGCAAAGGAGGCGGACGTCGACCTCGTCCGTTGCGGTAGCCGCGCCTATTCCACCAACACGCTAGAATCCGGCTGGATTCCCTCGCCACTGCCGGGAATCTATACGGGCGACTGCATGTTGCAGGCCTATCGCGAGTGGCTCGGCGTCGATTCCTATGAGGCGAATGGCGCCATCGGCGGCAGCTTCGTGTCGGACAATATAGAGGATTATTATCTCACTCCGTTCGAACTCGGCTACGACTTCTATATTGGCTGGAAAAAAGATGATTTCATCGGCAAGGCTGCGCTGGAAAAACAAAGGGGGCAGCCACACCGCAAGAAGGTGACGTTCGAATGGAATGCGGAGGACGTAATCGACGTCATCGCTTCCGCCTTCCGTCCCGGCGAGGACAATTACAAGTGGATCGATTTCCCCGTCGCCAATTATGCCTCCACCAGCGCCGACCTTGTTCTGGATGAGTCTGGCAAGCATGTGGGCATGTCGATGTTCAACGGCTATTCCTATAATGAGCGCTGCATGCTGTCTCTCGGCGTCGTCAATGCCGATGTCGAGGTGGGTGATATCCTGACGCTGGTCTGGGGCGAGCCGGATGGCGGGTCTGGAAAGACCTCAATCGAAACACCGCACAAGCAGGCCAAGATCCGCGTTCGCGTTTCACCGACGCCTTATGCACGTGAGGCGCGTGAGAATTACGCGGAGAGCTGGCGCTCCAAACGCAGCTGACAAACGGATGTTTCAAAAACCCGCCTGGTTCTGCCCGGCGGGTTTTTGGCGTTCTTGCCGTCTATCGCTCTCAATCTTGTGGAGCCATAAAAACGAAGGGGTGATTTTTAGGTTTTGTTTGCCATGTCTCGGAATGGTTGTGATCAACATCAATTTATCTGGCGCTATTAAAGCATGAGTTAAGGCATGTTCCCCTAAGGTCGGAAGCTTCGGGGAAAAGGTCTCAAGGCCAGAATGGTCGATTACGTGAATAAAGCTGAACGGGAGGTTGGCGATACGCAGACAGGCCAGACGCGGCTTGTATGGTATCATTCCATGTTCTGGAAAATAAACGTCTTTCTCGTGTCCAGCGTCGTGCTGGCTTACGTCATGGGCGCGGCCATCGGCTGGGTCATGGTCGAGCGGGATTCGCTGGAACAGTGGCGGCGTCAGGCAGAGTTGAATGCGCAGGTGACCAGCTCCGTCATCCGCAGCATCTACACCTTCGTCGCGATCGAGAGCAGCGATGACGGCCAGATTACCAAGATCATCAGCGAACGTCCTTTGGGCGACGACGCGTCGATCCTCGATACCGGCTTCAATCCCGCCGATGTGCTGGGCCTAGCCGCCGCGCAGACGAAGAACAACATCTGGCTTTTCCAGAAAACGCCGGGAGAAAAGCCCTTCGCCAGTTCCGCCGAAGCGTTCGGTTCGGACGATGGCATTGGCCTCACGCTGCCCGATTACGGCTATGCCAGCAAGTTTTTCGTCGGTTTTGCAGATATCGGCGATATCAAACATTTCGTTGCCTATGTTCCGATTGTTGATCTGAAGGGCGAGCTTCAGGGCGCTCTGGTCACCACCATAGGCGAGGCCGATGCCTTGCAGGAAAGCCAGAACCGGCTTTTGCGAAACTCCTTCCTGCTACTTGTGACCATCTTGATTTTGACCGGCGCTGCCGTGACGCTGATCATGCGCAAGGTGTTCAAGCCCGTGCCGGACCTCGTCAGCGCCCTCAGCCGTATTGCCCGCGACGATACGCGCTCCGTCACCCCGTTTCAGGATCGCCACGATGAGATCGGTCGTCTGGCTACAGCCATCGAAACCCTGCGCGAGGCCGTCGTCGAGCGTGAACATTTGCGCCAGGTGCGCGATGTGGCGAAACACATGGAGCATCTTGCCCACCACGATTCGCTGACGGGTCTGCCAAACCGCACATTCTTCGGCAAGAAGCTCGAAGAAATGATCGCAGGGTTAGGCGAGGGCGGTGCTCGCTTCAACATCATGCTGCTGGACCTGGATCGTTTCAAATCCATCAATGATGGCCTTGGCCACGCCAGCGGCGATGCGCTGTTGACCTCTTTCGCCGAGCGCTTGCAGCTCCTCATGCGGCCGGGTGATATCGCCGCGCGGTTCGGCGGAGATGAATTCGCCATTTTGCAGGTCGTGCGCAAGAATGCTCTGGGGGAAGCCAGCAAGCTTTCGTCCAACATCATCCGTTCACTTGCACGTCCATTCATTCTGTTGGGTAAAGAGGTGACCGTCGGCACCAGTATCGGCATCTGTACCGAGACTTCTGCTGGTACAGAGATTTCGGAGCTTTTGAAGAAGGCAGATATCGCACTTTACGCTGCGAAATCCGAAGGACGTGGCACGTTCCGTTTCTTCAAACAGGGCATGGAAATGTCTGGCGACCGGGGGCATGTGCTTCAGCACGATCTCGACGCCGCGCTCCGCAACAACGAATTCGAGCTTCATTATCAGCCGATATTCTCGGTCCACGGTTCCGAACCTGTCGGTTTCGAAGCGCTGCTGCGGTGGAAACATCCACGGCTTGGCTGGGTATCGCCAGCGGACTTCATTCCGGTTGCGGAAAAGACGGGGCAGATCGTTGCCATCGGCGACTGGGTGATGCGAACCGCCTGCGCAGGGGCTGCGACCCTGCCGGAAGACACCTTCATCGCCGTCAACGTGTCACCCCTGCAATTGCTTCAGGGTAATTTCGCGGACAAGGTCAAGTCCGCCCTCTTCAATCACGGCCTGCCAGCCCGACGGCTGGAGATCGAATTGACAGAAAGCGCCCAGATATGTTCGCTTGAATGTCGGGAAATGCTGGAAGAACTGCGCGCACTTGGCGTCTGCATCGCGCTTGATGATTTCGGCACCGGTTACTCCGGCATCAGCTATCTGCTGACGTTGCCGATCACCAAGATCAAGATCGACCGCAGCTTCATCATGCATGTTCAGGACCGTGCCGATAGCCGCGCAGTTGTCACCAGCCTGCTGCAAATGGCCAAGAGCCTGCAACTGGAAACGACAGCCGAGGGCATCGAGAACGAATACCAGATGGAGTTCGTGCGCCTTGCCGGCTGCACGCTCAGTCAGGGTTACCACCTCGGACGCCCTGCGCGCATCGAAGACATTCAACGCAATCATTACAATGTGTACCCCCGGAAGGTGTCATCGCTAGGAGCGTGAAGAAATGCGATATTCCCAGTGCAATTATGTGAATAAGACATTTTCAAAGGCTCTGCGCCGCAGTGTTATGTATGTTGCCATTGCGGCTCCGCTCGCGTGTCACGGGGTCGCTCAAGCGCAGGATGCCGGTACGCTCGACACGATTGCGCGCACCAAGACCATATCGATCGGCTACCGCGAAGATGAGGTTCCCTTCGCCTACAAAGCGACCGATGGCACGGCGACAGGCTACACGGTGGAACTGTGCAACGACATCGCCGAACATGTCCGCCAAGTGCTCAAGCTCGATACAATCAATATAAATTACGTCATCGCCACGCCCGCTTCGCGGTTTCTCCTCGTCAAGTCAGGCAAGATCGATCTGGAATGCAGCGCCACCACCAACAACGCAGAGCGGCGTGAACAGGTCTCTTTCTCCTATCCGCATTTCATAACCGCGACACGCTTCGTCGCGAAGAAATCCAGCGATGTGAAACACATCAAGGATCTCGCTGGACGAACCGTGGCTTCCACCACCGGCACGGTCAATATCGAGCAGTTGCAGACGATCAACCGCGCCAATAACCTCAATATTTCGGTGATGCTGGCGCGGCAGAACTCCGATGGGTTTTCCTTCGTGGAAAACAACAAGGCGACAGCATTCGTGATGGATGGCGTGCTACTGGCCGCCCATGTCGCATTTTCCAAATCGCCTGAAGATTATATGGTGTCGACCGAAACCTTCGGTCCGCCCGAACCCTATGGCATCTTGATGCGCAAGGGCGATGAGCCCTTCCGCAAAGTCGTGAACGACGCGCTGCGTCAGGTTTTCGTCAGCGGAGATATCAACCGTATCTATGACAAATGGTTCATGTCACCGCTGCCGCCGGATGGCCGGAATTTCAATCTGCCGATGTCGCCGGAATTACAGGCCGCGTTTCGCGATCCGCAGGAGTACCTGCAATGAGACGCGCGATTAAAGCCCTTTTTGCGCTACCTGCCGCGCTGCTTTTGACAGTATCCTGCGTCGCAGCGCATGATTTCACGCAGCCTACGCTTGAGCGTATCAAAGAGACGGGCAAAATCCGCGTCGGATACGGTGTGACAGCACCTTTTTCGTTTACTACACCGGATGGCAAAGTCATCGGTTACTCCATAGATATCTGTCGTCGCCTTGCGGACAGGCTCAAGGAACGGCTCCAGATGCCTGCAATCGAGGTGGTACTGGTGCCGCGCACGCCCAGCAACCGGGTGCAGTTGCTGAATAATGGCGACATGGATATCGAGTGCAATGCCAGCACCAACACGGCAGAGCGCCGGAAAAGCGTCAGGTTCGCCATCAGCCATTTTTACGGGGCAACGCGTTATGTGTCGCTCGCGAAGAATGATCTCCATACCGTCTCTGACCTGAAGGGACGTTCCGTCAGCGTCGCGCTGGGCACCGTAAATGTCAACGACATCAATGAGGCCAACCGTACGAAGAAACTCAATGTTTCCGTCGTGCCGGTCGATACGTTGCAGGCCGCGTTCGATATGGTGACCGATGGGCGCGTCTCGGCCTTCGCCATGGATGAGGTGTTGCTCGGCACCATGATTGCGAGGTCGAAAGACCCCGCCGAATACAGCATTTCCACCGAAAAGCTGACCGATCCGCAACCGTTCGGCTTCATGATGCGGCTGGACGACAAGGCGTTTGCCACTGCCGTCAACGAGGAGTTGGCGCAAATCTACAAAAGCCCCGAAATGCCAGCGCTCTACAGCCGCTGGTTCGAGAGCCCCATTCCCGAGATTGGTATCACCGTCAATCTGCCGATGAGCGATCTCTTGCGGCAAGCCTTTGCCAACCCCGTGCCTGTCGAATAACCAGCAGTGGCAGGGCCCTTGTGCGGGCCCTGTTTCTTTCAGACCCGTTCCAGCCCAATCGCGATGCCTTGGCCGACGCCGATGCACATCGTTGCAAGTGCCTTGCTCTTGGAGGTCAGTGAAAGCTCCAAAGCCGCAGTTCCTGCAATGCGCGCGCCGCTCATGCCCAGCGGATGACCCAGCGCAATCGCGCCACCATTGATGTTGGCACGCGGATCGTCATCGGCGATGCCAAGCTGGCGCAACGTTGCCAATCCCTGCGAAGCGAAAGCTTCGTTGAGCTCGATGACATCGAGCATCTCCTGCGTCCAGCCCAGTCGTGCCAACAGTTTTTGCGAGGCCGGTGCCGGGCCAATCCCCATCACGCGCGGTGGAACTCCAGCCGTTGCCCCGCCGCAAATGCGTGCGAGCGGCGTCAGTCCGTATTTCTTCACCGCTTCTTCTGATGCAATGATCAGGGCGGCGGCACCATCGTTGACGCCAGAAGCGTTTCCGGCTGTGACGGTGGCTCCCTCTATGCGGTTCACAGGCTTCAATTTTGCCAAAGCCTCAAGGCTCGTTTCGCGTGGGTGCTCGTCTCTGGCAACCAAGACAGGATCGCCCTTGCGCTGGGGAACGGTGACAGGTGTGATTTCTTTGCCAAGTCTGCCACTGGCCTGCGCCTGTGCCGCCTTTTGCTGGCTGCGGACTGCAAATGCGTCCTGCGCCTCGCGCTCAACCTTGTAGTCGATTGCGACATTGTCGCCCGTTTCCGGCATGGAATCAACGCCGTATAGCGATTTCATCACCGGGTTGACGAAGCGCCAGCCAATGGTCGTATCGTAGATTTCGGCATTGCGGGAAAATGCGGTCTCGGCCTTTGGCATGACGAAGGGCGCACGGCTCATGCTTTCCACGCCGCCGGCAATCATCAATTCCGCTTCGCCGGATTTGATGGCGCGCGCCGCTGTGATGACAGCATCCATGCCCGAACCGCACAGGCGGTTCATCGTCGTGCCCGTCACGGAAACGGGAAGCCCTGCTAGCAGCAGGGACATGCGGGCCACGTTGCGGTTGTCGTCACCGGCCTGATTGGCGCAGCCGAAAATCACGTCCTCGACGGCTTCCCAGTCCACCTTCGGGTTGCGTTCCATAAGCGCTTTCAGTGGTACTGCGCCAAGGTCATCGGCGCGGACGGAGGAAAGTGCCCCGCCGAAACGGCCAATGGGGGTACGGATATAATCGCAGATAAAAACGTCGGTCATGTCTGGTGCCTCACAGTTCGGGAGCAACAAGATCGGCAACGGGGCCGTCCGTGTGCAATTTTGCGCCGGTCATGGCCTGCAAATCGTCAAAGCTCATACCATCAAGCTTTTCGCGTAGGACGAAGTGGCCGTCTTTCACGTCGACAACAGCGTGGCTGGTATAGATGCGGGTGATGCAGCCGACACCGGTCAGGGGAAAGGCGCATTTTTCAACGAGCTTGGGTTCGCCCTTCTTGGTCACATGCTCGGTGATGACGAACACCTGCTTTGCGCCATGCACGAGATCCATCGCACCACCAACTGCAGGTACGCCCTTGGAACCAACGCGCCAGTTGGCGAGGTCACCATTCTGCGCCACTTGGTAGGCGCCGAGAATGGCCACATCCAGATGCCCCCCGCGCACCATGGCAAAGCTGTCTGCATGGTGAAAGAACGCCGCGCCCGGCTTCAGCGTTACCGCTTTCTTGCCAGCATTGATCAGGTCCCAGTCTTCCTCACCTTCGGCAGGCGCTTCGCCGAAATTCAGAATGCCGTTCTCGGTATGGAAAATTGCCTCGCGGCCCGGTGGCTGGTAGCGCGCGACCATTTCGGGAAAGCCGATGCCGAGATTGACATAGGCGCCATCGACGATGTCCTGTGCTGCCCGCCACGCGATCTGTGCGTTGGAAAGCTTGATGTCTTCGAAAGTGTTGAGAGCGTGAGCTTCGGTCATGCGTATGCCACTCCTGCGCGGATCAGGATTTCTTCCTGTTGTGGATTGTCGATCTGGACGACGCCATCGACGAAGATGCCGGGCGTTACCACCTGTTCCGGGTCGATCTGACCGGCAGGCACAAGGCTGGAAACCTGTGCAATCGTCCGCGTCGCTGCCATGCACATCAGCGGATTGAAGTTGCGACCGGCCTTGCTGTAGGTCAGGTTGCCATGGGTGTCGCCCAGATGTGCTTTGACGATTGCGAAATCCGCTTTCAGCCAGCGCTCCTGCACATAGTGGCGTCCATCGAATTCCGCGATTGGTTTGCCATCGGCAAGCTCGGTGCCATAGGCGGTGGGCGTATAGAAAGCCGGAATGCCCGCGCCGCCTGCGCGGATGCGCTCTGCCAGCGTGCCCTGCGGCACGAGTTCAAGCTCGATTTCGCCAGCCAGATATCGGTCGGTAAATGCGCGCGGGTCAGACGAACGGGGGAATGAGCAGATCATCTTGCGCACCAGGCCCGCGTCGATCATCGCTGCGATGCCGATACGACCGTTCCCGGCATTGTTGTTGATAACGGTGAGGTTCTTCGAGCCTTTGTCGATCAAGGCATGGATCAGTTCGATCGGCGCACCGGAGCCGCCAAATCCGCCAATCATAACCGTCGCACCGTCCCCGATACCGGAAACCGCTTCGGCTGCGCTGTTGATCGTCTTGTCCATGCAGATACCTCCTCGACGGCAATGACATCGTTCAAACCGTGGTGTGAGGTAAAACCGAACCACGCTCGACTGCAACTGATTTGTGCGTTATATGATTTTTGTTCGTATATCGCACAGATGAGGTTTGCTTGGCGAATGAAAGAGACCTGATGGGCGGGCTTGCCAAGGGGCTAAGGGTCATTGAGGCTTTCAGCGCCGAGCATCCGCGTCTGTCGATATCGCAAGCGGCCGAGATCGCCGGTCTCGACCGCGCCACGACGCGCCGATGCCTGTTGACGCTGGCCGAGTTGGGCTATGCCGCCTATGACGGCAAATATTTCACGGTAACGCCCAAGGTGCTGCGTCTTGGCACCGGTTGTCTCGCCGCCATGCCGCTGCCGCGCATCGTGCAGCCGGTGCTGGACACGTTGTCCGAAAAGATCGGTCAGAGCACATCGGTTTCCATTCTGGATGACACGGAAATCGTCTACGTCGCGCGGGCGGCGCAGCGTCGCGTCATGTCCATATCGCTGATGCCGGGCTCCCGCCTGCCTGCCTATTGCACCTCCATGGGACGTGTCCTTCTGGCGGCGCTGGATATTTCGGCCAGGCAATCCGCCCTTGAGATGTCCGACCGAAGGCCCAGAACGCCGCTCACTATGGTCGATATCACGTCATTGATGGCGGAACTGGCCGCGACCAGCGAGCGTGGTTACGCGCTGATCGATCAGGAAGTGGAGATGGGCCTGCGCTCCATCGCTGTGCCGCTGGTCAATATGCGTGGGCAGACGGTCGCGGCGTTGAATGTCGGGCTGCCCGCCTCGGCAGCGTCCATGGACGATCTCGTGGAGCGTTACCTGTCACCGCTTCTCGCCGTTCAATTAGAGCTTCGCAGAATGATTGTCTAAACGGTGTCTTGGGATGACGCGGTAGCCAGCCTTTGCTGTTCCGCCACTCGCCACGTCCTCGGCGTCGTGCCGGTTTCTCGCGTAAAAAATCGGGAGAAGTAAGCGGGATCGCTAAACCCCAGACCGCTTGCGACCATTTGTACCGTCGATGATGTAAATAGGAGCTCCTGTTTGGCGATCTCCAGTTGCCGTTGCGCGATCAGCCGCTGAAGGCTGGTGCCGCATTGCTGGCGTACCAGACGGTTCAAGTGGGTCTGCGATATGCCGAGTTGGTCCGCATAGAACTCTGCATTTCTGTTGTCGCGAAGATGCCGGGCGATGAGCCCCAGCAAAAGGTCAAATCGACTGCTGCCTTTGTCGGGCACGGTCTGTTGCACGATGCGTGATAGTTGGACGATCAGCGTCGTGATCTGCCCCTCCATCATCGCGTCACGACCGGAATGGCTGCTGGAATACTCATTCCAGATCGCCGTGAAGCATTCCATAATGTTCTGCCGGGCCGGTTCTTCCTCGAGAGCGAGCAGCATAGGGCGTTTTAGATGCTGTCGTGCCACGGCTTGCGCTGCCGGGGACAAGGCTGCGGGGATCAGTGTCAGAATCATCCCGGCGATATCGCGGGAGAAGCGAAACCCATGTTCGAAGCCCGGCGGCGCAATCACCACGGCGGGTGGCCGGATCGGCATAACTTCACTTTCCAGGGTCGTGTCGCCTTCACCGCCCGTGAAGAAGAGGATTTGCAGAAAACTCTCGTGCCGGTGCAGGTTTATTTCAAACCTGTGCAGACTGCTGCGCGAAAAAAGAGTTTCGCAGTGGAAGCGGAACGGTGTCTGCGCTGGCGCACCTTCGCCATAGAGCTGGTCTTCTGCCTGTCCTGTCATGGCGTGGTCCACGGTTCGTTATGGTCGGATAGTGCAATATCTCTCTTGAAAAGTCCATTGAACGCAGACCCGCAAAGCGTCAGTTTCGACAGGGGAGAAAGCATTCGGGAGAACACAATGCGCACGCAGGTCGTCATCATCGGTTCAGGTCCATCAGGGCTCTTGCTCGGGCAGATATTGTCCAATGCCGGTATCGACAACATCATCCTCGATCGCGTCGGCAAGGACTACATTCTGGGTCGCGTGCGCGCCGGCGTACTGGAAGAGGGCACCGTCAACCTTCTGAAACAGGTGGGCGTTGCCAGCAGGCTGCACCGAGAAGGATTGCCACATGACGGCTTCTCGCTCGCTTTCGATGGCCGCGACCACCGTGTAGACTTGCATGACTTGACCGGCGGCAAACGGGTCATGGTCTATGGCCAGACCGAAGTCACGCATGACCTGATGGATGCCCGCGAGAAGATCGGCGCTGTCACGATATACGACGCGCATAACGTCCAGCCGAATGCCTTCGACAGCGCTACGCCGTACGTGACCTATGAGAAAGACGGCGCAAGCCACCGGATCGACTGCGATTTCATTGCCGGTTGCGATGGCTTCCATGGCGCCAGCCGAAAGGCCGTGCCGCAGGGCGCTATCAAGGAATTCGAGCGCGTCTATCCCTTCGGCTGGCTCGGCATTCTCGCCGACGTGCCGCCCGTTGATCATGAGTTGATCTACGCAAACCATCCCCGGGGCTTTGCACTCTGCTCCATGCGGTCTGCTACGCGCAGCCGTTATTATGTTCAATGTGGCCTGGACGAAAAGGTCGAGGCGTGGAGCGACGACCGCTTCTGGGACGAACTCAGACGCCGTCTTCCGGCGCACCATGCGGAGGCGATGGTGACGGGTCCGTCCTTCGAGAAATCGATTGCGCCGCTGCGGTCTTTCGTTGCCGAGCCGATGCGTTTTGGTCGGCTATTTCTAGCCGGAGATGCCGCCCATATCGTACCGCCGACAGGCGCAAAGGGCCTCAACCTTGCAGCAAGCGATGTCTGTTACCTCAGCGAAGCCCTGATCGAATATTACAATGAGCATTCGCAGGCTGGTTTGGATGGCTATTCGGCGCGGGCGCTCGCAAGGGTCTGGAAGGCCGTTCGCTTCTCGTGGTGGATGACCACAATGATGCACCGCTTTCCCGACACCGGTGACTTTGGCCAGAAGATTCAGGAGGCGGAACTGGACTACCTCGTCCAATCCCGCGCGGCATCGACGGCGCTCGCAGAAAATTACGTCGGCCTGCCTTACTGAGGCCTTGGCGGGTTTCAGCCGCGCGAGGAGGAAAGCGCCGCTGCCGTCTCGCGGATTGTCTGCATCAGCAGCGAAAGCGGTAGCGATGGCTGCGTATCGGCACGCATGGTCAGCCCCACCGGGCCGCTCGTATCTGCGGTATCGAGTGGAAGAACCACAAGCGTCCCGTCAGCGATATCGGCAGCGACAACGCCTTCCGAGATGATCCATACGGCATCGCTTTTGCGCAGAAATGCACGCCCGAAAGCATCCGAGACCGTCTCGATGCGGGTGGGCAGCGGCGCAACGCCGTGGGCCAACAGGAACTGATCGACCACGGGGCCGATGACGGAATTGCGCGTTGGTGTCAGAACGGGAAACTCGTGCAGCCGCTCGAAAATGCTGATGTTCTCTGCAAGCAGTGGATGACCGGCCCGAACGACAAAGCGGACTTTTTCCGAATAGAGGTGTTCGAACGAAAATCCCGTCATCTTATCCGGCGTGGCAAGCCGCCCCACGACGAGGTCGAGGTCTCCGACCCGCAATTGCTCCAGTAGAACAGCGTTTTCACCCGTCACGATCTTCACCGTGCTGCCCGTGTCTTCTGCCAGAAAGCTGACCATCGCCTGCGGCATGATGCTGACGGACACCGTCGGCAGCGCTCCTATTCGTACCGGTGTGCCTATCCTTGCCGCATCGGGCGAAACGGAGTCCACCGCCTGGCGCAGCGCCGTCATGGTCGCGCCGGCATGTTTGAGAAAAATCTCGCCGGAACGGCTGAGCTTTATGCCACGTCCGTCACGCTCGAACAGGGTCACGCCGAGCACGTCTTCCAGTTCACGGACGGTTTTGGTGACGGCTGGCTGGCTGATCCGCAAAATCGCGGCCGCCCGAACCACGCTTTT
This sequence comes from Hyphomicrobiales bacterium, assembly GCA_900468015.1. Taxonomy (GTDB): domain Bacteria; phylum Pseudomonadota; class Alphaproteobacteria; order Rhizobiales; family Rhizobiaceae; genus Agrobacterium. The sequence goes on along the minus strand of UBRU01000018.1, from coordinate 99,841 downwards.
CTGGCGTGCGATTTCCACGAAGGTCTGGATGTGCCGGAATTTGATGCGGGCGTCTACCATGATGAATAATCTATAGGTTATGAATTACTGCCAATAAACTTATTTTACTTAACCATTCCGATCTTGCAATATCCAGGGCAGGAGGAAATGCGCCATGCAGTTTTTGTTATCAGGTCAATCGGCGATCCATTACCGCGCAGAAGGTCTCACGGCGTCAAAGCCCGTCATTGTTTTTATCAACTCGCTCGGCACCGATTTCCGTATCTGGGATGAGGTGGTGGCAGCGCTTGGTGACCGCTACGCCTATGTGCTGCATGACAAGCGTGGGCACGGACTGTCCGATGTCGGCTCCACACCCTATTCCATCGATGACCATGTCGCTGATCTCACAGCACTGCTCGACCATCTCTCGATTGAGAAGGCCATTATCTGGGGACTGTCCGTTGGCGGGCTGATTGCGCAGGGACTTTATCGCTGCCGCCCGGATTTGGTTCAGGCCCTTATTCTGAGCAACACCGCCCACAAGATCGGCAATACCGACATGTGGAACGACCGTATTGCGCAGATCGAGCGGGATGGAATCGAACCGCTCGTGGATGGTGTGATGGAGCGATGGTTTACGCCCGCATTCCGAAAGCCCGACAATGCCGCTTATCTCGGTGCGCGCACCATGCTGGCGCGTCAGGACAGGCACGGCTACGCCGCAACCTGCGCCGCCATTCGCGATGCGGATTTTACCGAGGCAGCAAACGCGATTGCTGTGCCAACGCTGTGCGTTGCTGGTGATGGCGATGCGTCCACGCCACCGGACCTGGTCGGCTCTCTCTCGGCGCTCATTGCGGGCAGCCGTTTCACTGTCATCGAAAACTGCGGGCACATACCGTGCCTTGAACAACCGGCGGCCTATGCGCGGACTGTCGGTGATTTTCTTACATCCCTGCCGGAGATTTGACCATGGCCGATACAGACAAGACTAGCCGGTTCAAAGACGGCATGAAAACCCGCCGCAAGGTGTTGGGCGATGCCCATGTGGACCGCGCAAGTGCAGCGTCCACGCCACTCGATGAACCGTTTCAGCGGCTTATCACGGAATCGGCCTGGGGCACCGTCTGGTCGGGCTCTCACTGGACCAAGCGGGAACGGTCAATGGTGACGATTGCGTTGCTGGCGGCGCTCGGGCACGATGACGAAGTTGTCATGCATGTGCGCGCAACTGCCAATACAGGCGCGACGCAGGAGGATATTCGCGAGGCGCTGATGCATGTCGCTGTTTATGCTGGCGTACCTGCCGCCAACCATGCTTTCAAGATTGCCAAGACCACGCTTGCCGATATGCAGGCTGCGTCTTTGCGTGAGGAGGACCAGAAATGACCAACACAACGCCGGAAACCGGACCGTTTTTTGCCAGAGACCGCAGCATTCATCCGCCTGCCTATGCGCCGGGATATAAGACATCGGTTCTGCGCTCGCCCCAGCGTGCCCTGATATCTCTGGATGGCACCAGAAGCGAGATCACCGGCCCCGTATTCGGTCATGGTATGCTCAACCCGCTCGATAACGACCTCATTCTCAACTACGCGCGCCCGGGCGAAATGCCCATCGGGCCACGCATTCTGGTGCATGGCCGGCTTCTCGATGAGCGTGGTCGCGGTGTGGAAGGCGCGTTGGTGGAGTTCTGGCAGGCCAATGCCGGTGGTCGCTATCTTCACAAGAAGGAAACCTATCTCGCGCCGATCGATCCGAATTTCGGAGGCGTTGGACGCACGACCACTGACGCGGATGGCTATTACTGGTTCAAGACCATCCAGCCCGGCGCCTATCCGTGGCCGAACGGCGTCAATGATTGGCGCCCGGCGCACATCCACTTCTCCATCTTCGGTCACGGTTTTTCGCAGCGTCTGATTACGCAGATGTATTTCGAAGGCGACCCGATGATCTGGCAATGTCCCATCGTCAAGACCATCCCGGACAAAGCCGCCATCGAACAGTTGGTAGCAGCACTCGATATGACCTCCGCAATCCCCATGGACATGCGGGCCTATAAGTTCGATATCGTGTTGCGCGGTCGGCGTTCCACTCTGTTCGAAAACCGCATGGAGGGTAATTGAGATGGTTCAGCCGCTGTTTTACTTCAAGGAAAGCGCCTCGCAGACCGCAGGCCCCTACGTCCATATCGGCTGCACGCCCAATTTTGTCGGCATCAAGGGCGTCTTCTCCGAAGATCTCGGCTCCGGCGCGCTTTATAATGAGCGCGCGCAGGGCGAGCGCATCACCATCCGTGGCACGGTCTATGATGGCGGTGGCAATGCTTTGAAGGATGCGTTGATCGAGATATGGCAGGCGGACGCGCAGGGACTTTATAATAGCCCCAGCGAAACCCGTGGCACGGCAGACCCGAATTTTTCCGGCTGGGGCCGTTCCCCCGGCGATATGGATAGCGGCGAGTTCGTCTTCGAAACCATCAAACCCGGCAAGGTGCCCTTCAACGATGGCCGCCCCATGGCGCCGCACATTACCTTCTGGATCGTCGCGCGTGGTATCAATATCGGTTTGCACACGCGCATGTATTTTCCCGAGGAAGAAGCAGCGAATGCCGCAGACCCGGTTCTAGCCCGCGTGGAACACAAGCCGCGTCTGGCAACGCTGATCGCCAAGAAGGAGGAGGGAAACACCTATCGTTTCGACATCCATCTTCAGGGCGAAAGCGAAACTGTCTTCTTCGATATTTGAGATAAAACTATGAGCCTGACGCCCTTCGAACATCCTTATCTTGGCGGTCTCTTCGGGGACGCTGATATCGCGGCGCTTTTCAGCGCACAGGCGGATGTCGCAGCCATGCTGCGTTTCGAAGTGGCGCTGGCTGAGGCGCAAGCCGCAACGGGCGTGATTTCCAACGACACCGCCACCAGTATCACCGTTGGCATTGCAGGTGCTAAGGTCGATATGGAAGCTTTGCGGCAGGGTGTGGCGAAGGATGGCGTGGTCATTCCCGAATTGATCAGGCAGTTGCGCGCGGCTGTCGGTGGAGAAGCCGCCGCCAAGGTGCATTTCGGCGCGACCAGCCAGGACGTCATCGACACGAGCCTGATGCTGCGACTGAAGGCTGCGGCTGATATTCTCGAAACTCGCCTGTCAGCAACGCTGGCGGCGCTGGAGGATATCGCTCTGCGGGACGGCGCACGGCAGTTGATGGGCCACACCCGCATGCAGGCGGCCATTCCTATTATGGTTGCCGACCGGCTGGCGAGCTGGCAGCAACCGCTGGTCAGGCACAGCCAGCGACTGGCGGATTTCGGTATTCATGGTTTTGCTCTACAATTCGGTGGCGCGGCTGGTTCCCTGGAGAAATTTGGCGAGAAGGGTGCAGCGTTGCGCGCTGAACTGGCAAGGCGGCTGGGGCTGAGGGACATGCCGCAGTGGCACAGCCAGAGAGATGGTATCGCCGAGTTCGGCAATATACTGGCGCTGATCACCGGCTCACTCGGCAAGATCGGGCAGGATATCGCGCTGCTGGCCCAAGGCGGACAAGAGATAACGCTTTCCGGCGGAGGCGGTTCTTCGGCCATGCCGCACAAGCAAAACCCCGTGGTGGCGGAAACGCTGGTGACGCTTGCCCGTTTCAATGCGGTTCAAGTCTCGGCACTCCACCAATCCATGGTGCACGAGCAGGAACGCTCCGGTGCGGCCTGGATGCTGGAGTGGCTAGTGCTGCCACAAATGGTCGCTGCCACTGGCAACGCACTCGCTTCGGCGCATCGACTGATCGGCCAGATTCAGTCTCTTGGTACGTAATCGTTCCAAGTCCGCGTAAATCTATTTTTCAGGAACCATTGTCCAGGGGTCACGTTCACTTGGCAGGAGAGCCACCGTGTCAAACGGACATGATGGTGCCGAAGAACGCCAGGATTTTTCCGTTTTCTTCTGGTGGCCAACGAAATGGCAGACGAGCTTCTCACCCATCCGGTGCTCTCCGACATTTGAAACTCCCGCCGATGGAGAAGTGATATGGAAAAGACCGAAACGCGAAAGCTTGCGGAAGAATACATGCTTCTCGGCGGTACCCGTCAGGTCATGATCGACGATAACAAGACCTTCGTCCGTCAATACGACAACGAACCTGAGGAAGCAGAACGCTTTTGGCAGGAGAAAATCGAAGTGCTGGAACAGGCACGTCGTGACGATGTCGAATTCTTTCTGCCCTCGGTCAATTCCGACGTGGAAGATTGAGTTTCAGACCTCAAAACCATCAAGCAAAGGAGAAAGCCATGACAGCTATCAACGCTGCGAAAATCGTTATTCTTGCAACAGACGGCTACGAGCGTTCGGAGTTGCGGGTTCCCTACGAAGAACTGAAGCGCCACGGCGCGGATGTGAAGATCGCATCGCTGGAAAAAGGCGAGATCAAAAGCTGGGATGAGAAGAATTGGGGAGACGCAATCGCCGTCGACCTACTGGCCAAGAATGTCCGTGTCGATGATTTCGATGCGCTGGTCCTGCCCGGCGGCCAGATTAACCCTGACGTCCTACGTGCCGATGAAGACGCGATGCGTGTCGTGCGTGACTTCGTGAAATCCGGCAAGGTTGTTGCAGCCATCTGCCACGCACCGTGGCTGCTGGTGGAAGCAGACGCGGTCAAGGGACTGGAAGTGACGTCCTATGCCTCGATTAAAACTGACGTGAAGAACGCCGGTGGCATCTGGAAGGATGAGAAGGTGGTCACCGACAAGGGCATCATTACATCCCGTTCGCCTGACGATCTCGAAGCCTTCGTTGCCAAGATCGTCGAGGAGGTCGAAGAAGGCCGCCACGAGCGCCGCGCAGCCTGATTACTGATATATAATGAGTAAGGCCGTCACGTGAGTGCCGGCTTTTTTATTTGGGGGATATCGAACACCCTCATTGGCCCCGTCGCATCCTTGCGGCGGGGCTTTTTCATACCCGCAGCATTAGGTGTGGTCACTCCGCATCTGGCTTGCTTGAGATGCTCATTGATGGCGCCGAGGCAGGACTATCAAGTCATCCGCCTGTAGGGGGCCGTGACGCTCACCACTCTTCTCGTTGAGTGAAGTCGCGCTGCGGCAGACCGGCCCGATATCGTGACCGTCAAATATCAATCCGCGTGATGCCGAAGAGAATCACGCAAATGTCACTAGCTCAATCGATTATATATTCCTATGAGAACTCGCCAAACATAATTTAGAGCTATGCAAACGCATATCGCCACAATGTTGCCTTTTTTGGGTCATGATTGCGTCCATTTTCACGCCTGAATCACGATCATTTGCAAACGAGATGAATTTTTCTTCACAAATTTTGAGACAATCCTTGTCTTTTTGAGTGTGCGCCGCCGCAATTTTATTGCGGTGCACAATAGGTTTTTTTGCTTTTTAAGCTTTGTATTCAATACGGTTCGTTCTTGAAATTTGCCGGATTTGAGCAAGCTATAAGAATAAACCAAATGTATTACGGCCTTCAATACATGTCTAAACACCACCCCTTCATGCATACCGCTGATATCGGGGGGTAGGTTTGCTGTTTATTAGCCCTTTAATATTCATCGCAGTTCTTTTGTGAGTATTTTCGGGATTGCTGAAGCGCAAGACTAAGGCGCGCTGCCTCATAAAAAATCTAAAAGCACCCAATTCTGGTCACAGCCTTACGGAATGATCTAACTCGAATTGACGCGCCCAACGGGTACCGACCATCGCAAAACATAAATGGAGTCCTCTCTATGAAGTCCGCGACTCGATCGGCTGTTTCGCCGCTTAGTAGCTCAAATGAATCCGATTTGAGTTTTCCGATCGGAGGAATCGCTAAACGCAGCTTTGACGTTTCGTCAGCCCTGCTAGCAATCCTCATCCTCAGCCCGATCTTTCTCATGATCATGGCTTTGGTGAAATTCACTGACCGCGGCCCTGCCTTTTACGGGCATCGCCGCGTCGGTCATAATGGACGTATGTTCCATTGCCTGAAGTTCCGCACGATGGTGACGAATGGTGATGAGGTGCTGCGACAGTACCTCGCTGCCAATCCTGAAGCTGCCGAGGAATGGAAAGCAACACGCAAGCTGAAGAACGACCCTCGCGTCACCGCGATCGGCAACGTTCTGCGCAAGCTCAGCCTCGACGAGCTTCCACAGCTGATCAACATCATTCGTGGTGAGATGAGTGTCGTTGGCCCCCGTCCGGTGGTCGATGAGGAGCTGAACTACTACGAAAGCGCAGCTTCCTATTATCTCAGCACCCGTCCAGGTCTGACCGGCTTGTGGCAGATCAGTGGTCGCAACGACGTGTCCTACAAGGAACGCGTTGATTACGACACACAGTATGTGCGCACTTGGTCGATGATGCAGGATGTTTCCATTATCTTCAAAACCATTCCCGCTGTGTGCATGTCACGCGGCAGCTATTGAACCAATTTCGTTCTCTGGCGTTTTGCAGCATTAAAATATTGCGGCCACTCAAACGTGGCAGTTGCGGCCAGCTTAATCGCTGGTCGTAATCCGACTGCCTTCCGGCGGTCGTAATTATGGAGTTGCATATGGTTGGCCCTGCCACCGGATTTTCCTTGAATGTTGTCTGGCGCAGGGTTCCTGCGCTTCTTCTTGCGGGTTCGCTTCTCGCAGCAAGCCCTCTCCATGCTGATGCGAAAGACAATCAGTATCGCCTAGGTACAGCCGACAAGCTGCGCATCCGCGTCGCCGAATGGCAGCCTGCCGATGGCACCATCCGCAATTGGGAAGTCATCAATGGTGATTATTCCGTCGGTGCCTCGGGTTCTCTGTCCTTGCCATTCATCGGTCAGCTTGACGTTGCCGGTAAAACGACTGGTGAAGTGGGTGAGGAAATCGGCGCGCAATTGCAGAGCAAGTTCGCGCTTCGCAATCTTCCATCTGCGTCTGTCGAGGTTTCCCAGTTTCGTCCTGTCTTTCTGACCGGCGATGTGCAGACACCCGGCGAATATCCCTACGCTCCCAACCTCACTGTCCTCAAGGCCGTCAGCCTGTCGGGTGGCTTGCGTCGTTCGGATGCAGGGCAGCGTTTTGCGCGTGATTTCATCAATGCCCGTGGCGATGCCGCCGTCTACAACGACCAGCGTGGTCGTCTGTTGGCACGCCAGGCACGGCTTCAGGCAGAGGTGAGGGGCGATGCGGAAATCGCCAAGACACCAGCGCTTGAGAAAATCCTCAACATCGACGCCCTGCTGGAGAGTGAAAACGCTCTGATGAAATCTCGCAGTGAGCGTTATACGCTTCAGTTGAAGGCGCTGACCGATCTGCGGCAGCTTCTGGAAACAGAGGTGGAATCCCTGCAGAAGAAATCCGAAACCCAGAATCGTCAGCTGCAATTGGCCAACGAGGACAAGGAAAAGGTAAACCGCCTGAACGAGCAGGGGCTGGCACTTGCCCAGCGGCGCATCTCCGCTGAAGAGCGTGCCGCCGAGGTGGAATCCACCCTTCTCGACATCGACACCTCTTCGCTGCGCGCCAAGCAGGATATCAACAAGGCAATGCAGGACGAGATCAACCTTCGCAATGACTGGGTCGCCCAGCGCTCCAAGGAATTGCAGGATACGGAAGCTGAACTCCAGAAGCTCAACCTGCAACTGGGCACCAGCAACCAACTCATGTCCGAAGCCCTGGCTCAGTCGGCTGAGGCTATCAAGTTCGATCCATCGGGCAAGTCTGCGTCCATTACCTACGTCATCGTGCGTGAGGACAATGGTCAGCCCAAGGAGATCAAGGTCGATGAAAACGCGACCATTGAGCCCGGTGATGTGATAAAGGTGTCATCAGAAGTTCTGATGCAGTGAGGTCCGCATGCGGATTGCCAAATCGGCTCTGATCGACCCGGATAGAAACGGACTTTATGGAACGGCGGCGGTGGCGCTGTCGTTCTTCGTTTTTGCCTATTCGTCCAAATTCGGCATGATTTCTGTGCTTGCCTACTACGGTGTGTGGTTGCCCCTGGTGGTGGTGGATTACCGCCGCGTCTTGGGCAACTACACCCGCTATCTCTGGATATTCGGGTTTGGAATTCTGACCATCCTTTCCAGCTTCTGGTCGGATGCCATGTCCGTCACGCTGCGCGCCTCCATTCAATATATGACGCACATCGTTTGCGCGCTTATCGCTATGCGCGTCATCTCCATAACGACGCTGACACGCGGCGCACTGGTCGGCATCATTGTGGTACTGCTTTATTCGGTGCTGTTCGGCATTTACCTTTTCGATGCGCTGGACGGTACCTTCAGCTTCGTTGGCGCTTTCTCCTCCAAAAACCAGCTGGGTTTCTACGCCTCGCTTGGCGTCATCTTTGCCGCGTGCTCGGTTCTCGTGCTGCGGCAGCGCGATATTGTCTGGCTGGGCATCGCGGGTTTTGCAGGTCTTATTTCCGCCTACTGCCTGCTTGCATCGCAATCGGCAACCTCGGTCATCACAGCCGCTGCCGTGGTCGCGCTCGTCATCGGCTTCTTGCCAATGGGCATGCTGTCTCCCGCCAACCGCAAGATGATTTTCCTCGCGCTGGTGGGAATGGGCGGTCTGGTTATCGTCGCCGCTCTTCAGTTCGGCCTGCTCGATGCCATCCTTGGCATTTTCGGCAAGGATTCGACGCTGACGGGCCGTACCTATCTGTGGCAGCAAGGCATAGAAGCGGCCAAGGCAGCACCCATTCTGGGTGTTGGCTATCAAGGCTTCTGGGTCATGGGCTTTTTCGATGCTGAACGCCTGTGGAACGACTTCTTCATCACCACCCGAACCGGCTTCCACTTCCATAACACCTATATCGAGACCGTGGTGGAGAATGGCTTTGTCGGGCTTCTGCTGCTGGTCATCGTGCTCTATGGCACCCTGCTGGGGCATCTGCGGTCTGTTCTGGTGCGCAAGCACGATCCGCAGGGGCTTATTCTCTTTGCGCTCTGCGCGCTGTTCGTCGTCCGCTCCTTCGTGGAAATCGACATCATCTTCGCCTATCAGATCGGCTCGTTCCTGCTGTATTACGCCGCTGGAAAGCTGACATTGCCGCAACGCGCATCTGTCGGCTCCAACGCTTTTCCGGGCGTGGATATGCGTCCCATCAACAGCCACTAATCTGCTGGCATGAAACCAGCACTATGTTCTCCACAGGGGAATCGCATGGGTTGTTGACTCTTTGCTGGAAAAGGAACAAAAAGTGAACATATAATCTTTCAGCGTCATGCTTTGTAGAAGTCCCGTGTCATGCATAAACGCGCCGAACAGCTTGTTGTGGAGGAATTGCGAGAGCGGCTGGAACGGATCACCCAAGGTCCGGCCCGGCACCACGACCATCTGCCCTTCGGGGTTCAGCCCATCGATGATCATCTGCCAGGTGGTGGGCTGAAGCTGGGCAGCCTGCATGAAGTCAGCGGTGCCGGCAACGGTGCCGTGGATGGAGCGGCATCCGCCCTGTTTTCGGCAGGCATCGCCGCGCGTGTGAAAGGCAAAATCCTGTGGTGCGTGACGCGGCCCGATCTGTTCATGCCTGCTCTTACTCAGGCAGGTCTTTCGCAAAACCGGCTGATCATCGTGGAATGCCGTGATGAAAAGGGCGTGCTGGATTGTTTCGAGGAGGGGCTGCGCTGCAACGGCTTCGGTGCCGTCATCGGCGAGGTCTCGAAACTGCCGATGACCACGTCGCGGCGATTGCAGTTGGCGGCGGAAACATCCGGTGTGGTCGGGCTTGCGGTACGGCGCTGGCGTCATTCCTCCGGTGCCGTCGAGTATGGTCAGCCGACTGCTGCCGTAACGCGCTGGCGCATATCCGTGCGGCCTTCCACACCCCTGCCCGTGAAGGGGGTGGGTCGAGCGCGCTGGGCTCTGGAGCTTTTGAGGTGTCGCGGTGGCGAATGTGCCAATTTTGAAGTGGAAGCCTGTGATGCAAAGGGTCGTCTCGCTCTACCTGCCGACATGGTCGACAGACCGATACCGCAGGACGCTTGGCAAGCAGGCGCCACCGCTTGATAGGCCAGTCGTGATGATCGGTCGTCAGGGAAGCCGTCGCGTTATTGCCGCGCAGGATGTGGCGGCGGCGGCAATGGGCCTGCGGCTCGGCATGCCGGTCAGCAAGGCGCAGGCCATCATTCCCGGACTCATCGTTGAAGACTTGCAGGCAGCCGATGATGCCAAGGCACTGCGCGATCTCGCCTTCTGGTTCCTGCGCATCTACGCGCCCATCGTCGCGCCTGATGCGCCCGACGGTCTGGTGCTGGATACGACAGGGGCAGACCATCTGCACGGCAATGAGCTGATGATGCTGACCGGCATGGTCAACCGCCTGCACGGGCTCGGCTTTACGGCGCGTGCCGCGATTGCCGATAGCTGGGGTGCGGCACACGCGCTTGCCCGTTTCGGAAAAGAGCCCGTGACCATCGTGCCGCAAAACGGCTCCACCGCCGCGCTCGCTGCTCTGCCTTTGGCAGCACTGCGCCTTGAGACAAGGATATTGGCTGATCTGAAAGTGCTGGGCTTTCGCCAGATCGCAGACCTCATGGCCACGGCGCGTGCGCCACTCACACTGCGCTTTGGCCCGCAGGTCGGGCGCAGGCTGGATCAGGCCCATGGTCTGCTGTCGGAACCCATCGAGCCGATCCGCGTGCCGGAACTGGTCGAGGCTTTCAGATTTTTTGCCGAACCCATTTCCGCTGCCGAGACCATTGCGCGCTACACCGAAAAGCTCGTTCGCCAGCTTTGTCTCGGGCTGGAAAAGCGTGGCCTTGGTGCTCGCCGCGTCGATTTGTTGCTGCACCGGGTCGATAGTGGCGTGCAGGCCATCCGCGCCGGAACCTCCAAACCGGTTCGCGACGTCAAGCAACTGACCCGCCTGTTGAGCGACCGGATCGACACGATCAATCCCGGTTTCGGCATCGAAAAAATGACCCTGACGGCCACTCACGCCGAAGCGCTGGTGGTGGGTCAGGCCCGCTCTACCCTGCTGGATGATGCAAAGGCCGATATCGGTGAAACCGTCGATGTCATCATCAACCGCGGTCACAAGGTCTATCGTTACGCTGCCGTCGCCAGCGACGTGCCGGAACGTTCCGTTCAGATGGTTGCCGCCCAATCTGCCGATGATCCCCTCGGATGGCCGGACCACTGGCCACGCCCCGTCCGTTTGCTTGCCCGCCCGGAGCCCATCCAGACCATGGCGCTGCTGCCCGATCACCCACCCAAAAGCTTCACATGGCGCGGCATCCGCTGTCTGGTGAAACGCGCCGATGGGCCGGAACGGGTTTTCGGCGAATGGTGGAAACGCGACCGCGAACAGGTGGCAGTCCGCGATTATTTCACCGTGGAAGATGAAGTCGGCGAGCGTTTCTGGATTTTCCGCTCCGGTGATGGCGAACACGCCAATACCGGCTCCCAAGGCTGGTTCCTGCACGGGTTCTTCGGATGAGCGCCCAATACGCCGAACTTCAGGTGACGTCGCATTTCTCCTTTTTGCGGGGCGTCAGCTCTTGCGAGGATTTGTTCGCCCAGGCGAAAGCCCTTGGCATAGAGGCACTCGGCATTGTGGATCGCAACAGCCTGGCAGGCATCCCACGCGCGTACCAAGCTTCGGAAAAAACCGGTGTCCGGCTCGTTATCGGTTGCAGGCTTGATCTGGCGGAGGATATCTCGGTGCTGGTCTACCCAACAGACCGCGCTGCCTATGCCCGCCTTTGCCGTCTGCTCACCTATGGCAAGAGAGACCCCACCAACAGAAATTGCGACCTCATATGGAGCGATCTGGTCGCCTACGGTGAGGGGTTGTTGGTTATCCTCTTGCCAGACCTTGTGGATGAAACCCTATCCATTCGGCTGCGTCGGCTGAAAGCAGATTTCGGGGACCGCGCCTATGTGGCCATGAGCCTGCTGCGCCGCCCGAACGACCATGTGCGGCTCTACGATCTCTCGCGCATGGCAGAGCGCACAGGCGTTGCCACCGTCGTCACCAATGACGTGCTGTTTCACGAACCGGAACGGCGCATGTTACAGGACGTCGTCACCTGCATCCGCCACAATTGCACCATTGATGATGCCGGTTTCCGGCGAGAGCGGCACGCCGACCGCTACTTGAAACCACCACAGGAAATGCACCGGCTGTTTTCAGCTTACCCCGGCGCTTTGCGTCGAACGCTGGAGATTGTAGGGCGCTGCAAATTCTCGCTCAAAGAATTGCAATACCAATATCCAGAAGAAAACATCCTGCCCGGCTTAACTGCGCAAGAGGCACTGGAGAAATACGTGTGGGACGAGGTGCCGGGACGATATCCGGATGGTCTGCCTGAGAAGGTGGAAAAGACCCTCAAGCACGAACTGGCGATCATCGCCAAGAAGAAATACGCTCCTTATTTTCTCACCGTTAACGCCATCGTTCGTCAAGCTCGGGAAATGGAGATTCTGTGCCAAGGTCGAGGCTCGGCGGCCAATTCCGCCGTTTGTTTTGTGCTCGGCATCACCGCCATCGATCCCAAGGAGAGCGACCTTCTGTTCGAACGTTTTGTCTCCGAAGATCGGGACGAGCCGCCGGACATCGATGTCGATTTCGAACATCAGCGACGCGAGGAGATCATCCAGTGGATTTACAATCACTATGGGCATGACAAGGCAGCGCTGTGTTCCGTCATCAGCCGTTATCGCGGCAAGGGTGCCATTCGCGATGTCGGCAAGGTGTTAGGCCTGCCGGAAGATTTGACCAAACTCATGTCCTCGCAAATCTGGTGGTGGACGGAGGATGCGGGGGAAAAGGAGGCCAAGGACCTCAACATCAACCTGAATGACCGCCGCGTAAAGCTGGCCTTCGATCTTGCCCGCCAACTCATCGGCACGCCACGCCATCACAGCCAGCATCCGGGTGGCTTTGTGCTGACCCATGACCGTCTGGACGAACTCGTTCCCATCTTACCCGCCGCCATGGATGACCGACGGATCATCGAATGGGACAAGGATGATATCGAAGTCGTGGATTTCATGAAGATGGATTGCCTCGCACTCGGCATGCTGTCGTGCATGCGACGAGCCTTCGAATTGTTGACAGAACGTAAGGGCAAAACATTCGGACTGACCAGCATAGAGAAGGGTGACAAGCCGACCTATGCCATGATCTGTCAGGCCGATACCATCGGCACATTTCAGATCGAAAGTCGTGCGCAGATGTCGATGCTACCGAGACTGAGACCGCAAGAACTGTATGATCTGGTCATTCAGGTAGCGATTGTGAGGCCTGGTCCGATTCAGGGGAATATGGTGCATCCTTATCTCAAGCGGCGTGCTGAAAAGGCTCAGGGAAAGACAATCGAGTACGAGCATCCCAAGCTCAAGGAAGTCCTTCACAAAACGCTCGGTGTCCCGCTGTTCCAAGAGCATGCCATGCGCATCGCAATCGAATGTGCCAACTTTAAGCCTAGCGAAGCCGACCAACTTCGAAGAGCCATGGCAACGTTCAAGAACGTTGGGACAATTGCAAACTTTAAAGAAAAACTCATTGGCGGACTTATAGAGAACGGCTTTGATCGAGAGTTTGCGGAGCGGCTTTTCGCACAGATTCAAGGCTTCGGTAGTTACGGTTTCCCTGAAAGCCATGCCGCCTCCTTCGCACTGATCGCCTACGCGTCCGCATGGGTGAAATGCCATCACCCGGATATTTTCTGCGTCGCTTTGCTTAACTCCCAGCCCATGGGCTTCTATGCACCGGCGCAACTGGTCCGCGATGCGCAAAATCACGGTGTTGTCGTGCGCCCGGTCTGTATCAACACCAGTCGCTGGGATTGTGCGCTGGAAGAAAAAGTCGGACCGGAGCGCAATGCGGTGCGGCTCGGCATGTGTCTGGTCAAAGGGCTGTCCAACAAGCGCGCAGGCGATATCATCGCGTGCCGTGAAGACCGTCCATTTGTATCCATCGATGATTTGTGGCGCAGGGCCGGTGTTCCCGTCGATGCACTAGTCGCGCTTGCTGAGGCCGATGCGTTTCTGCCCTCACTCGGGCTCTCGCGCCGTCAGGCTCTCTGGGCCATCAAGGCCTTGCGGGATGAGCCACTGCCTTTGTTTGCGGCAGCGGCGACGCGCCAGAACAGCGTTATTGCGGAACTGAGCGAGCCGGAGGTTGCCTTGCGGCCCATGACGACGGGCGGGGAGGTGGTGCAGGATTATGGCCATGTGGGGCTGACCTTGCGCGAGCACCCCATGGCGTTTCTGCGGGATGATCTTTCAAAGTGCCGCATTGCGACTTGCGCGCAGGCCGTTGGCTCAAAAGACGGGCGTTGGCTGGAGGTCGCCGGGCTGGTTCTTGTGCGTCAGCGACCGGGTTCTGCCAAGGGGGTCATCTTCATGACGCTGGAAGACGAGACCGGCATCGCCAATGCTGTCGTCTGGGTCAAAACCTTCGAGAAATATCGACGCGTTATTCTATCGGCTGGAATGGTCGGGATTTACGGCAAAATCCAGCGTGAGGGCGAGGTCGTGCATCTGGTGGCCCATCGTGTGACCGATCTTTCCGATGTGCTGAGAAGCGTGGGCGAGAGGGAAGGGCCGTTTCCGCTGCCACATGGTCGTGGCGATGAGTTTCACCATGGCATTCCACCGGAAGACCGACGCCGCCTGCCGAAACGATCGGATATGCAGGGAGATGGAGGCGACCACATTACCGTCAAAGGCCGCAATTTTCATTGAGCTATCGGGTGCCCCGGAGCTTCACTCTGAAATCGCGTTCTTGATCCGGTCCTTGCCCACCAGGATGACCTGCCGCATGGCTTTGATGGCAGCGGCTTCGTCGCGGGCGGCAATCGCGTGGACGATGCGCAGATGGTTGGAGGCGATTTCTGAAATCGTCTCTGGCGAAGACGCTGGCGACGAGAGCTGGAAGGAAATGGCCAGCGCCGCTTCGATCAACCCGCTGGCAGAGCGCATGAACGGATTGCCAGAAATGCGGGCGACAGCCAAGTGGAACTCGAGATCGACCTTGGCGATGGTTTCCGGGGTGTGGTTCACATTGTCGAACTGGGCGGCGATGGTGTAGAGCGAGACGATGTCTTCGCTGGAGGCATGACGGGCTGCTGCCGCTGCTGCTGCGGGTTCCAGCGCCAAGCGGATATCGGCCAGATGATTGATGAATTCGGGGTCAAGCCCGGCGTCACAGCGCCAGCCCAGAACGTCGGGATCGAAGAAATTCCAGCTGGATTTTTCCAGAACGCGGGTGCCGACTTTGGCTTTGGGCTCGACAAGGCGTTTGGCGGCCAGCGTCTTCATCGTTTCCCGCAGCACGGTGCGCGAGACGCCAAAGCGCAGGGAAAGTTCTGCGTCGTTCGGCAGAAGCGATCCCTCGGGGATGCGGCCCGAAACGATGGCGCTGCCGAGTTCAGCCACGACATGCGCGTGGCTGCTACGCCGCTTTCGTCCGGTAATCGTCGTTTCCAGCAGCCCCAACAAACTCTCCGCTTCCGTTTACGCCGGATGTCCCCCGGTCAATCGTCTGTTTGAATACCAGATGATTGTGCGTTGCAACACGATGAATATGAACAATAGTATGCCGATCACGATTTTCGTCCACCAGGAGGACAGCGTGCCTTCGAAAACGATATAGGTCTGGATCAGCCCCTGGATCAGCAGGCCGATGAAGGTTCCGGCCACCAGCCCGGTGCCGCCCGTCAGCAATGTGCCGCCGATGACCACGGCTGCGATAGCATCCAGCTCCACACCAACCGTCGCCAGCGAATAGCCCGACGAGGTATAAAGCGTGTAGACGATGCCCGCCAGCCCGGAGAGAAAGCCCGAGAGCGCATAGATGCCGATAATCGTCTTGCCGATGGGAACGCCCATCAGCTCCGCAGATTGCTGGTTTCCGCCCAGCGCATAAATGTTTGCGCCGAAGCGCGTGCGACTTGCCACGAAGATGCCAACGGCAAAGACGATCAGCATCAAAATGGCCAGCGCCGTCAGCCGCCCGCCACCGGGGAAGCGGAAATAGAAACCCTGGATCGCATCGATGACGGGGTGCGAGATCGGCACCGAGTCGGTCGAGATAAGGTAGGCCGCACCGCGTGCCAGAAACATGCCCGCCAGCGTCACCACGAAGGGCGGTATGGTGAGAAACCGGATCATCGCGCCCATCAGGCAACCGAACAGCGTTGAGATGACCAGCACCGCGGCAAAGGCCACCAGCGGGTGGACATTGTACGTGCCGACCAGCACGGCGACGAATACGCTGGCAAAAGCAATAACTGAGCCGATGGAAAGGTCGATACCGCCGGACAGAATGACGAAGGTCATGCCGACGGAGGCGATGCCGAGAAAGGCGTTGTCCGTCAGAAGATTGCCGACCACGCGGGTGGAAAACATCGCGGGATATTGCATGACGCAGAGCGCATAGGCGACGATGAAGACCGCGAGCGTGGTCAGGAAGGGTAGATTGCGGGTGTGAATCATCGCGCGGCTCCCTCATGGTTCACGGGTTTGGCGTGCGGAGCAGGGCCATCAGGTTTGCGCGATCTGGCAAAGCCGATGACAGTGCCAATGGCCGGGGATTGCAATGTCAGCACGACGATGATGATGCCCGCCTTGATGATGAGGTTGAACTCCGGCGGAAAGCCGGAAACGAGAATGCCGGTGTTGATTGTCTGGATGATCAAGGCACCGATGAGCGACGCGGTGATCGAGAAACGCCCGCCATTCAGCGATGTCCCACCGATGACCACGGCCAGAATGGCATCCAGTTCCAGCCACAGCCCGGCATTGTTGGCGTCCGCCCCTCTGATGTCGGCAGTTACGATCATGCCGGCAACTGCGGCGCAAAGGCCGGAGACCGCATAAACAAAGAACAGCAGGAAGCGTGCACGGACACCCGCGAGCGCGGCTGCGCGACGGTTGACGCCGGTCGCTTCGATGAGGAAGCCTAGTGCCGATTTGCGCACCAGAATGCCGATCAGCAAGGCGGTCAGAACCCAGATGACGATGGGCATTGGAATGCCCGCAAACGAGCCGGAGCCGAGGGCGGAAAAGCTGTCATTGTTGAAGGTCAAAATAACGCCTTCGGTAATCAGCTGCGCAATACCGCGCCCCGCGACCATTAGGATGAGTGTCGCGATGATGGGCTGGATGTCGAGGATGGCGACGAGAATGCCGTTCCAGATGCCGCAGACAATGCCGACTGCCAGCGATACGGCAATGACGACGGGGATCGAATGACCTCCGCTGATCAGCATCGCCGCAACCGCGCCGCAAATGGCAATGACCGCGCCGATGGAAAGGTCGATGCCCTTGGTGGCAATCACCAATGTCATGCCGATGGTCAGCAGGGCGACGGGTGCGGCGCGCACCAGAATGTCGATGACACTGCCATAGAGACGTCCGTTCTGGAGCGAGACGTTGAGAAAGCCGGGCGAGATCGCGGCGATAGCTGCGAGAATGATGACGAGCGCGGCAAGCTGCGGGGCGAGCCGTTTCAGGCGGTGGGTGATCACATTCATTACGCGGCCTCCGTTCTGGCCGCACTGGCAATGGCCTGCATGATGTTGTCGGCGCTGACGTCTTCGCCCTTGAGTTCGGCCACATGGCGGCGGTCGGAGAGCACGATGACGCGGTGCGCGACAGCCGTCAGCTCTTCCAGTTCCGACGATATGACGATGAGCGACATGCCTTGGGTACAGAGACGCTCGATCATTTTCAGAATTTCCGCATGGGCACCGATATCGATGCCGCGTGTAGGCTCATCGAGAATGAGAAGGCGTGGATCGGTCGCGAGCCAACGTGCGAGGATGGCCTTCTGCTGGTTGCCACCGGACAGAAACTTGATCGGCCTTTCGCGATCCGCCGGGCGAACATCGAGCGATTTGATGAAGCTATCCGCTAGAGCGGCTTTCTGCTTGTGCGAGAGTGGGCGCATCCATCCCTGTCTGGCTTGCAGGGCGAGCGCAATGTTATCGGCCACGGAAAAATCACCGATAATGCCGTCCGTCTTGCGCTCTTCCGGGCAAAAGCCGAAGCCGTTTTCGATAGCTGCTTCCGGTGAGGTGATAGCGACCGTCTTGCCATCGATGCTGGCCTGTCCGCCATCCGGCTTGTCGATGCCGAACAGAAGGAAAGCCGTCTCGCTGCGGCCAGAGCCCAAGAGACCGGCGATGCCGACGACTTCACCGGGGCGCACATCGAGATCGAAGGGCTCGACGCTGCCGCGTTTTCCATAACCGGTAAAGCGAATGGGTGCTTCGCCTTCTACAACGGTGGCCTCCGGGGCCTGGCGGTCATGGGTCACGCTTTGCAACTCGCGGCCCAGCATCATGGAAATGAGTTCGCCACGCGGCAATTCGGAAATCGTGCGGGTGCCAACCAGCTTGCCATTGCGCAGCACGGTCACGCGGTCGGCAATGTCGTAGACCTGGTTGAGGAAGTGGGTGATGATGACGATGCCGAGACCCTCGGCGCGCAATTGCCGCAGCACCGTAAACAGCATCTCGACTTCATGATTGTCGAGGCTGGCTGTCGGCTCGTCCAGCACCAGCACCTTGCCGGAGAGATCAACGGCGCGGGCGATGGCGATGATCTGGCGGATAGCGACCGAGTAGCTGGAAAGCAGCGCATCGACATTGATCGTGAGCCCGTAACGGGCGAGCAGCGTCTGCGATCTTATCCGCATTTCGCGTCTGTCGATCAGGCCGAAACGGCGGGGCTGTCTGCCCAGAAAGAGATTTTCGGCAACCGTCAGGTTTTCGAGAAGGTTGACCTCCTGGTAGACGGTGCCGATGCCGAGGTTTTGTGCTTCCGCGACATTCGCAGGGGAAATTTCGTTTCCCTCCAGGCGTATCGTGCCGCGATCCCGGCTGTAGACGCCGGTGAGTATCTTGATGAGCGTCGATTTCCCCGCACCGTTTTCACCGAGAAGGGCGTGAACCTCACCTCTGTTGAGCGAGATATCGACATTATCCAGAGCGGGAATGCCAAGGAAGGACTTTCCAATAGCGCGCGCTTCCAGAAGGGGGCTGGTTTCGGACATGATCGTTTCCTGCACGGACAGTAGGTTGGAACGGCGCTCTCACGCCGTTCCAGAAGCGGAGACCGGCTTAGTAGCCAAGTCCCTTCTTCTCCTCGTAAACCTTCATCGGGTTATCAGACGCGGTGTAGAGTTTGGATTCTGTCTGGATCCACTTTGCAGGCTCTTTCTTGTCCTTCAGATACGCGTCGAGCGCATCGAAGGCAGGGCCAGCCATGTTCGGTGTCAGTTCCACTGTCGCATTGGCTTCACCGGCAGCCATGGCCTTGAAGATATCAGGGACGGCATCGATGGACACGACCTTGATATCCGTGCCCGGCTTCAGCCCAGCTTCCTTGATGGCCTGGATTGCGCCGACAGCCATGTCGTCATTGTGGGCGTAGACGGCGCAGATATCTTTGCCGCCGCCTTCAGCCTTGATGAAGCTTTCCATGACTTCCTTACCCTTGGTGCGGGTAAAGTCGCCGGTCTGCGAACGCACGATCTTGATGTTGGCATGCGATGCGATGCCTTCTTCAAAACCCTTCTTGCGGTTGATGGCAGGCGAAGAACCGGTGGTGCCCTGAAGCTCTACGACCTTGCAGTCCTTGGAGCCGACATCCTTGGCCAGCCATTCGCCGGCAACTTTGCCTTCATGGACCTGATCGGATGTGACGGCTGTCAGATACAGGCTGTCTGGAGCCTCGATCTGGCGGTCGAGGAGAATGACGGGAATCTTCTCTTCCTTGGCTTCTTTCAGAACGGCATCCCAGCCGGTGGCGACGACGGGTGCGATGAAGATCGCATCGACGCCCTGTGCGATAAAGCCGCGTACGGCCTTGATCTGGTTTTCCTGCTTCTGCTGCGCGTCGGCAAATTTCAGCGTCACGCCGCGTTTTTCGGCCTGCTGCTTGGTTACCGTCGTTTCAGCGGCGCGCCAACCGGATTCGGAGCCGATCTGCGAGAAACCAACGGTGAGAGATTTTGCTGATACGCCTGATGCCAGACAAGCGGAAAGAGCGACGGTGACCGCCGCGAGTGCTAATTTCATCTTATATCCTCCCAGAGATGAATTGGCCATGACGAGGGAGATATGAGCATATAGTATTATCTTTGAAAAGAGCTTCCTAAGCAGTTTCTTATGTTGTTAGGTGCCGAAAATCTGAGGAAACGAGAAATTACCGTTATATTTCAATAAAAAGTCATGTTAAAATTTTTCTTCCTTGGCGAACGGATGGCCCTGACGCTTTACTTGACAAGGCACCGCCCGGCAAAATAGTAATATGAATACAAAAGCTGATCCGAGGTGTTGACCGATGAAGTCAATTGCCGCAGATGAGCGGGCGTAAAAGAAAAATTCAGGGCGGAAACTTCGTGGCAATCGGTATCGACTGCTTTCAGAAAACGGGTCGTCTGGGGCGATGTCCCCAGCCTCATGATGCTTGCGCGCACAGTCGCCGGGCTCTTTTCTCTTCCGCTCATCACAAGGTCGTCGCAATCCTATAGTCGTACCCATTCGCCACTTCCGGCTGGAGACCAGAATCATGAAAGACCAGAACAACCTACCCGCAACGCAAGGCAAGGGCGGTAAGCTGCGTTCTCGCGCTTGGTTCGATAACCCTGACAATGCGGACATGACGGCGCTCTATCTCGAGCGCTACATGAACTTCGGCCTCAGCCAGGCGGAATTGCAGTCGGATCGCCCGATCATCGGTATCGCCCAGACAGGTTCCGATCTGTCGCCGTGCAACCGTCACCACCTCGAGCTTGCTCACCGTCTGCGCGAAGGCATTCGTGAAGCCGGTGGCATCGCCATCGAATTCCCGGTTCACCCCATTCAGGAAACCGGTAAACGCCCAACAGCGGGCCTCGACCGTAACCTCGCCTATCTCGGCCTCGTGGAAGTGCTTTACGGCTATCCGCTCGACGGCGTCGTGCTGACCATCGGCTGTGACAAGACCACGCCTGCCTGTCTCATGGCGGCGGCCACCGTGAACATTCCTGCCATCGCGCTCTCCGTCGGTCCCATGCTGAACGGCTGGTTCCGTGGTGAGCGCACCGGTTCGGGCACCATCGTCTGGAAGGCCCGTGAACTTCTGGCGAAGGGAGAGATCGACTATGCCGGCTTCGTCAAGCTCGTTGCGTCCTCGGCGCCTTCGACCGGCTATTGCAACACCATGGGCACGGCAACGACCATGAACTCGCTTGCCGAAGCGCTCGGCATGCAGCTTCCCGGTTCTGCTGCGATCCCTGCGCCTTACCGCGATCGTCAGGAAATTTCCTACCTCACCGGTCTGCGCATCGTTGAAATGGTTCGCGAAGACCTGAAGCCTTCCGATATCATGACGAAGGACGCCTTCATCAACGCCATCCGCGTCAACTCGGCCATCGGCGGTTCCACCAACGCGCCGATCCATCTGAACGGTCTGGCCCGTCACCTCGACGTAGAACTGACGGTCGATGACTGGCAGACCTATGGGGAAGAAGTGCCTTTGCTGGTCAATCTTCAGCCTGCCGGTGAATATCTTGGTGAAGACTATTACCACGCAGGTGGCGTACCAGCGGTCGTCAACCAGCTGATGACACAGGGCCTCATCAAAGAAGACGCGATGACGGTCAACGGCAAGACCATTGGCGATAACTGCCGTGGTGCCATCATCGAAGACGAAAAGGTCATTCGTCCGTTCGATCAGCCATTGAAGGAGCGTGCCGGTTTCCGCGTTCTGCGTGGCAACCTGTTCTCGTCCGCCATCATGAAGACCAGCGTTATCTCGCCTGAGTTCCGCGAGCGTTACCTGTCCAACCCGAATGACCCGGAAGCCTTCGAAGGCAAGGCCGTGGTGTTTGATGGCCCGGAAGATTACCACCACCGCATCGACGATCCGTCGCTCGGTATCGACGCCAACACGGTTCTCTTCATGCGCGGTGCCGGTCCGATCGGTTATCCGGGTGCCGCCGAAGTCGTCAACATGCGTGCGCCTGATTACCTGCTCAAGCAGGGCATCACCTCGCTTCCCTGCATCGGTGATGGTCGCCAGTCCGGCACTTCGGGCAGCCCGTCCATTCTGAACGCATCGCCAGAAGCGGCTGCCGGTGGCGGCCTCGCCATCCTTCAGACTGGTGACCGGGTTCGCATCGACGTTGGTCAGGGCAAGGCGGACATTCTGATTTCGCCGGAAGAACTGGCCAAGCGTCATGAAGCGCTGGCTGCTGAAGGCGGCTATAAGTTCCCCGACCACCAGACCCCATGGCAGGAAATCCAGCGCGGCCTCGTCGGCCAGATGGAAACCGGTGCGGTTCTGGAAAATGCGGTCAAGTATCAGCGCATTGCCCAGACCAAGGGCGTGCCACGCGACAACCACTAAAAATGGCTGCATGAACACAAACCACCGTCTGGATGCCAGGCGGTGGTTTTATTTTGGCTAAGTTTCTCTCTTCCGTCATACCGGCCCTGAGCCGGTATCCAGCCGCGCTGCGTCTGCGGCGCGAAAAAGTCGTTCCGCGATCAAAGACTTGATCGCACTGGATTCCGCATCGAGTGCGGAATGACGGAGGGCGAGGTGGGCCAGTCGCTATTCCGCGTGCATCACCGTCACGGTTCCATCGCGCGTGATCTTCACCGCAGACAGTCGACCGGTCATGAACGCGCCGGTATCGACATTCAGTCTGTTGTCCATCAAAGACACAGTACGTACCGGCGTATGGCCGTGCACGGTCAAAAACAGGTTGTCGGCGCCCGGCATGGTCTGATCCTTGGGGCGTATCCACAACAAATTCTTGTCTTCCTGCCTTTGCAGCGGAACGCCGTTCACCACACCCGCATGCACGAAGCAAAGGCCAGGCACTGCCAGAAGCGACGGCAGAGAGGCTATGAACGAGATGTGGTCGGCGGGAATCATCTCGTGAAGTTGCGTGCGGAATGCCTTCATATCGTCTGGAATCGCACCGATGCCGTAGGACCGTAGCGTTTCTATGCCGCCAAACTGAAGCCAGAGGTGATCCTTGCGCGGATCGGCTAGAAAATCCAGCATCGTTTGTTCGTGGTTTCCCGCAAGGCAGAACCGCTCGATATCGCCAGACATCGGCTGCATCAACTCATGGATAACGTAGGAAGATTTCGGCCCGCGATCGACGTAATCGCCCAGCATGACGATCCATTTGGAGCCCTGTTGCTGTGCCGCGTCGTTCAGGATTTTCTGTTGCAGCGCCTGCAACAGGTCGAAACAGCCGTGAACATCGCCGATGGCGTAGACGATGTCGGGTCTGTCGTGGGAAAACAACTTCCGGCGCATCTGCGGAGCGGACATATAAGTGAACCTTCTCAACTGGTGACGCCTTGGCCACGAATTCACTTACAAGCTATGGACCATTATGCTTAACGCCGCATTTACAACGAAATCGCGGCACGCCAGCTCCCTAAAATCGTCTCTTTTTGCATGTGACTTGAGAGAACTGCTCATTGTCGTCAGGGAGAACAGCATGCCGCTACAGAATCGCGTCGATCCGTTTGGCGATATTGTTGATTTGCCCATGCGCGGCCTTTTCACTGGCAATCGCGGTATTCTGCATGATCCCGAGACCAAGACGCTGACGACGAAACGCTGGACGTCGAAGGCGTGGCTCGTGTGCAGTTGCGAGTACAAGAACACGCGCCGGGATGTCATGGCGACACGCAGCTGGACCGAGCTTTTCTTTTTCGATGAGGCAACGGCATTGGCCGCGGGACACCGGCCCTGCTTCCAGTGCCGCAGGCCGGATGCGGACAAGTTCCAGGCGGCGTGGGCTGAGGGCAATGGGACGCCTGTCCCCAGCGCCGGAGATATCGATCTCGTCCTGCACAGGGAAAGACTTCAATCACGGCGCAAGCGGTTGAACATGCTGCTCCTGACCTTGGACGAGTTGCCAGATGGCGCGATGATCGCTGCTGGTGGCAACGCCTATCTCATCATGAAGGGTGAGGCTTACAGGTGGAGCGCCGATGGATATGAGGCTACCAATGCCTTGCCTTTCGTGGATGGCTTGCTGACGCCACCCTCGACGCTGCGTGCCTTGAAAGCCGGATATCGCCCGCTGCTCCACCCCTCGGTTATGGCGATGGCCGAGAAGGCACTGGCATGATGGACGATCTTTTCTCAGGGCTGGATGACGCGAATGAGGAGATGGCGCAAGGCGCTTGGTTACTGCGTCGCTACGCGTCCACACACGCAGGTGATTTGCTGGAGCAGATCAACCAGATATCGGCATCTGCTCCCTTCCGACATATGGTCACACCCGGTGGCTTCTCCATGTCCGTCGGCATGACGAATTGCGGACCCTTCGGTTGGGTCACGGACCGCAAGGGCTACCGCTATCAAAACACCGATCCCGTGAGCGGCGAGCCCTGGCCCACAATGCCGGAAGCGTTCCTGTCTCTCGCCATCAACGCGGCCAAACAAGCCGGATATCCAGACTTCGTGCCAGATGCCTGCCTGATCAACCGGTATGAGCCGGGTGCGAAAATGGCGCTGCATCAGGACAAGGACGAGAAGGATTTTACCAATCCCATCGTATCCGTCTCGCTGGGCCTACCTGCCACCTTCCAGTTCGGCGGCATCAACAGAGGTGATCCGGTGCGCAAATATCTGCTGAGCCATGGTGACGTCGTGGTCTGGGGCGGTCCGTCGCGCCTGTTCTTCCACGGCATCATGCCGTTGAAAGAAGGCACGCATGAGGAGGCAGGGCGCGCCCGCTTCAATCTGACATTCAGACGTGCCGCCCTATAAATCGCCGGACACGTATTTGCTGTTCTTGATGAAGACCCACATATCCTTGCTGATGGAGGTAATCTCCGCAATCGATTGTTCCAGAAGCTTGATTTCGGCGGCATCCACCGGCTCGACCTTGCCGTAACGAACACGCTTTTCATCTTCTACAAGCCGCATCAACTGTGTGCTGGAAATGTCTCCGTTTTCATCGAAAGCGTAGATGCAGTGATTGTATTTGTTGCGGGTCTTCGATTCTTTTTTTAGACGCGCCATTGCGCCGAGAATGGCTTTTCGTTCAGCGACAGGCGTGGACCGGAGCTTGGCAAGGCGCTCAACCAGATCCATACGCGCGCGGGTCGTATTCAGCGTCAGGAATACGACGATCGCTGCCTCCTTCTCGACCTTCAAGAGATGGGCGATGATGTAGATCAGCAGGCTTTCGGTGTTGGTCCAGACATAGTTGAGACGACCGACCAGCAGCAGGACATCAGACATAGCCGCCATCTCAAACCCTCCAGCCCAACGTATGAAACGATCATACAGCATCGGCCCTGATATCGATAAGGATATTCGGGCCGGTGTATTGGCAAGGAGGATGCTGGCTTCAGTCTCAGCGCTCCTTGAACGCCCGTGACATGCTGTCGGCAATAGGCTTCGTTAGATATTCGAAGAACGTGCGCTCCGATGTCTGAATCATCACATCGGCGGGCATGCCGGGAACGGGGTGGAAGCCGTGGACCTTGGCCAGTTCCTCGTCCGATATCTGTACGCGCACGATATAGACGTCCTTGACCTGCATTCCGGCATTTTCTTCGATACTGTCGGCGGAGACGTAAAACACTTTGCCGTCCAGCACCGGTGTCGTGCGACGGTTGAGCGCTGAAAGACGAATGGATGCCATCTGCCCCTCATGAAGCTGGTCGATGGAGGTCCTCAACACCTGTGCTTCCAGAATGAGCGGCACATGCGCAGGCAGGATTTCCATGATCGGCTTGCCCGTCGTGATGACGCCGCCTGCCGTATGGTAGTAGGAGCGAATGACCGTGCCGTTGACAGGCGAGCGGATGATCGTCCGCTCCAGCACCTGCTCCGCTTCGCGCAATTGCTGGCGCACACCGTCGAGGTCGGCCTCGGCGGTTTCGAGTGCATCGAGCGCGGCCTGCTTGTTGGAGTTGACGGCAATCACGGCTTCCTGACGGAATTTCGCGATTTCGGCTTCGCTCTGGTTCATTTCACCGTCCAGACGCGAAATGTCGCCCATCGCATCGGCAATGGCACGTTCTAGCGCCAGCATGTCCGTCTTGCGGATCACGCCGTCCCGGGCGAGCTTGGCCTTGGAATCGCGCTCCTGCTCCAGCAGTGATTGCTGTCGCTCAAAGGATGCTTTCTGTCCCTTGTAGCCGACAAAGCGGAACTCGAGGGAGCGGATGTTTTTCTCGACCAGATTGAGTTGCTCTTCGAGCTTTATCTGCTTGCTGTGAAAAACAACGTTCTGTCCCTGGATGATGGCATTCACATCCGGGTCGCTTGCTTCTGCCATCACGATGGCGGGAACCTTGAACGTCTTTTCGCCCTGGGCCTCGGCCCGCAGGCGGTAAACGATCGTTTCGAGGCGAAGCCGCTTCAGGTTGATCATCTTCTGATTGGAAAGGGCTGCCGTCTTGTCGAGAACGACGAGAATGTCGCCCTCCTTCACCACAGCACCTTCATTCACCCTCATTTCCTTGATGATGCCGCCTTCTAGATGCTGGATGATCTTGTTGTTGCCGGTGGCAACGAAACTGCCTTGGGCGATGATTGCCGAGGCCAGCGGTGCCGTGCCCGCCCAGTAACCGAAGCCGCCGAACGAGGCGAACAGAACGGCCAGACCCGTGACGCTGTACATGCGGATGGAGCGGGGCACTTCGCTGTACCACTCGACCGGGCCCTGCTCGACAGGCTTTTGTTTCTTTCGCAACATCATGGCGTTCATCCCTCTATCTGCGAAGATTGGTTCGGCTGTGGACCCCGGTTTCCTGACAGCGCCTTGAGAACGTCGATACGCTCACCGAACATCGCCACCGAGCCGTCTTTGAGAACCATGATCTTGTCGACGCATTGCAGCAGGGCAGGGCGCTGGGTGATCGTGACGGTGGTGATGCCCTGTTTCTTGGCATGCAGCAGCGCCTTTGCCAGCGCCTGTTCGCCTTGCGTGTCGAGGTTGGAGTTCGGCTCGTCCAGCACCACGAATTTCGGATCGCCGAAGAAGGCGCGAGCCAGCGCGATGCGTTGCTTCTGCCCACCCGAAAGCGGAGCGCCATCGGCGGCGACAACCGTCTCGTAGCCTTGCGGAAAGCCTGCGATCAGCTCGTGCACATCGGCAAGCACGGCTGCGTGATAAATCTGTTCGTCTTCGACGTCGTCGCGCATGCGGCAGATATTGGCCTTGATGGTGCCGGGAAACAGCTGCACGTCCTGCGGCAGATAACCGATGCTTTCACCGAACTGCCGCTGATCCCAGTTGCGCAAATCCATCAGATCGAGGCGCACATTGCCGGAGGTGGGCAGGATGGAGCCGACCAGCATCTTGCCGAGCGTCGTCTTGCCGGAACCGGAATTGCCGATGATGGCCAGCGACTCCCCCTTTTTCAGGGAGAAGGAAATGCCGTTCAGGATCACCTTCTTCTGTGGCGGCGGCACGAACAGAATACGCTCCACATCCAGCCGCCCCTCGGGGTTGGGCAGGCGCAGGCGCGGGAAATTGAGTGGCGAGGTGATGAGAAGCTGCTTGATCCGCCCATAGGACGAAGCGGATTTGTTGAACTGGTGCCAGCCTTCGATAGCACCTTCGATGGGCGCGAGAGCACGGCCCGATACGATGGACGCCGCGATCACCATGCCGCCGGTCAGTTCTCCAGCCAGCGACAGATGTGCGCCCCAGCCCAGAAGGGCGATCTGGGTAATCATCCGGCACGCCTTGGAGACACCGGAGAACATGATGTTGCGGTCCTGCGCAGCGACGTGGGATTTCAGCGATCCCGCCGTCTCACGACCCCACATCTTCACTGCTTCCGGTATCATCGCCAGAGCGTTGATGATCTGCGAATTGCGCGACATGCTGTCGAGGTGGAAGTTTGCACGGCTGTGATAACCGTTCGCTTCCGAAAACTGCTTTGCCGTGAATTTCTGGTTCAGCCAGGCGATGATGAACAGAACGACGCAACAGGCCATGATGATAATACCCAGATGCGGATGCACCAGATAGACCACCAGCACGAACAGCGGCATCAGCGGCGCATCCAGAAACGCGATCAACGTGCCGGATGTCAGAAATGAACGAAGCTGCTGAAGGTCTTGAAGTATCTGGTAATCCTTGCCACTGCCGTGCAGCGAGGCGCGAGCGGCTGCGCTGAGGATGGGTGCGCCGAGCTGGACTTCGAGCTCTACTGCCGTGCGCATGAGAATGAAGCGACGGATGGAGTCCATGAAGGCCTGCAAGAGGACAGCACCGATCACCGCAATCGTCAGCATAACCAGCGTATCCATGGATCGGCTGGTCAGAACACGGTCGGAAATCTGGAAGAGATAGAGCGGGATTGCCAGAAGCAGGACGTTGATCGCGACCGTGAACATCATCACGATCACCATGTTACGCCGCACGGCGGCAATGCCCTTGGCAAGGCTGGTCGCGAAGTTGACGGGTTCACTGCGCTTGTGGAAAGCGCTGTGGCTTCCGCCACCGCCTCCACCCCCGCCGCCGGTCAGGTCGGGCTCTTTACCGTTGCCACCGCCACCGGCGATTGGCCGCCGTTCGTTTTCGCGGATTGGCCCATCATTGTT
The DNA here is from genome assembly GCA_900468015.1 of Hyphomicrobiales bacterium. Classification (GTDB taxonomy): domain Bacteria; phylum Pseudomonadota; class Alphaproteobacteria; order Rhizobiales; family Rhizobiaceae; genus Agrobacterium. The sequence goes on along the minus strand of UBRU01000018.1, from coordinate 71,319 downwards.
GTCGATGGTTTTTATGAATTGCGGTTCGGGGCTGGATTTCAGCTCGATCTTTTCGGTAGGTGCCTCGCGGGATGCGGGCTGGACCGGTGGGATATCCTGCTCCGGCGTCACACGCGCCTCGATGACTGGCGGCGGTGGACGTCTGACCGGTTCCGCTGCCACGTCAGGCTTGGCGGATGCGGCGGAAAGCTGGCGCAAATTATCGACCGCCTCATCGATCGCCGAGATGCAGGCCTCGGTCAGGTTCTTATCGGTGTCTGCATCTCCAGCGCCTGTCCCGTTCAGAGCGCGGGCCTGATCGATGCTATCTTTTGAAATATGGTCCATTTCAACAGTCCCCTGGGTGGCCTGTCACGCGACGGCGGTCTGCATGACGTCGACGGGATGGGCTTGCGACCACGACAGATCGTGACCGGAATTAAACACGGCATCGACATGGTCGTCGGCGGGGTTATCGTCGTGAAGAAAGGCGATGACCTCATTGGCCAGTCCGTTGGGATGCGGCTGCGATGTGTCGTTCTCCACCAACCCGCCCTGAATGAGCACGGCGTCGGAATAGAGATGACCGGCGACGTAGGTGGAGCCACCAAAGCTGTCGTAATCGACAATCTGCGCCACGTTGACGACGGCGTTACTGCCGGTGTCGATGTGAATGGTGGCGTTCTCGTTGTTGGCAAGCACCTTGGCTGCGGCCTGGGTTACGTCGTCGGAATCGCCGAGCACGCTGACCTGCTTGATGTAGGTGACATCGTAGAGATTGCCGGTGATGTAGAGGACGTTGAGACCGGCATAGCCTGCGAAATTGGGGTCTGTCGAAAGCCCGTCCGGCATATGCGGATCGCGCTCGTTGATCGCCTTCGCTGCTTCGACCATATAGTCGGGCATCGAGTCGAACCGGTCGCTGGCGCCGACATTGTGGATCGAAGCCTCGTTCCAGATGAGGTTGTTGCCGGACTGAACCGTTGCCCCGGAGGTGACGCCGGAAAGCGCGCGTGCCCAGTCATTGTCGTAGAGAACGGCGATCTGCGAAATCATGTTCATATCGAGCACATTGCCGCCGACGATGATCAGATCATACTGCATGCCGATGCCGAGAAATGTCGCCAGATTGACCGCACCGTTGCCACCCGTCAGCACGCTGACATCGGCGCCCGATGTCGTCACGGTCATCGTGTCGTTGTCGGTAACGAAATGGTACTGCTCGATCCAGTGGACGAAGGACACGTCGCCCTCGACATAGCTCACCCGCCAAGCCGTTGGGAAAATCGTCGCATCTGTTGTGCTGTCCGTATCGGAGCCATCGGCGCTTTCGCCATAGGTCGATCTTTGAAAGGCCGCGATGTTGTCGGCAACCGTTGCGGCATGGTCCTCATGGGTCGTGAAGGACGAGCCGATCTCGTCGCGATCGCTATAGACGTAAGATTGCGTGATGGCGTCAATTTGGTGGTAGTCGCCCATCACCGCCGTCACTGGAGCCATAATGCCGGTATTGACGACCGACACGATATTGGCGACCACATTGGCACCCGCCGCCACATCGAGACTGTTGCCCGCGCCGCCATGGCTTTCCAGTGGCACATCGCTCTCTTCTGGCTCAACTGGTGGTTTGGCAATGCCGCGATCTGGCATGAAGTCGTCAACGTCAGGCAAGGCGCTAACGGAGGCGCCGTTCATATAGATGCCATTGATGGAGTGACCCGCCAGTACGAAATCCTGCGTCGCGCCGGTGCCGAGCGAGGTGGTGTCGCTGTCGCGTGCCTCGTCGATAAAATCGTGCACATTCCTGGCGACCGCCTGCAAACCTTCATAGGTGTCTGTGCGGTGGTAGCTTTCAAACGGCGTCAGATGTGATGCCTCGCTATAGAACTCCATGGTCCGCTCTGTCGCGAAGGTCGTGTCGCGCAGAATGTTCGGGCCATCCGTCATGTTGAGAAAGTCGTCATCCTGCAACAGCGTCAGCTGCGAGACATGGGCAATGACCGAGCCCGGCCCCTGATAGAGCACGAGTTCAGCCTGATCTTCCCCGTAGCCGCCACCATGACCCGGCATTCTGTAGTGTGGCGCGCTGAGGTCCCGTGAGGCGATGTCGTGCAATCTGTGCAGCGAGTCTTCGAAGCTGTAGCCGTGGTGGGTGCGTATGGCGGTGAATTCGAAATGGCCCGAGCGGTATTTCACGCCGGGATCGTAATCCTGCAAGGCGACATCGTAATCCTTGTCATCCGCTCCGGCTTCACCGGGTGCTGGCATCTGTGCATCACTGTGCAGGCCGCGACCTTCGGCGTAGTGGTTTCTCATCCGCGCGTCTTCGATCTCAGATTCGAAAAGCCCGATGAAATGGGCGATCATGTCGGAAATTCTGTCCATATACATGGCTGTCCCTCCTCTTCAGACCCGCTGTGATCAGGCGCACGTTCGGAGGGCCATTCCGGCTTCCGATGTGCTGCCATTCAACGGGGTCTACCGGCTGTCCCAACCGGCAACTGCACCGGCAAAAGCCGGTGCAGTCTTTTCAATTGAGAGAGCGAGGGCTCAAGCGCCGCCGTCTTCGCCGACATGGTGGGAGTCGCCACCGATAACGCTACCGTCGAAGGAGTTGGTAAGCAGGTTTGCACCCTGTACCAGTTCCAGATGGAAGCCGGAGTTTGCCAGGATCGCAGAGGCATTGGCCGAGCTGCTGCCCGCGACGTCGTCGCCTGCCTTGAGGTCCCAACCCTTGCCGTCCATATCCATACCCTGCGCACCTTGGGCATCGCCGCCATTGGCACTCAGGTGGTTCTCGGCGTTCTGGTTTTCCATGGTGATGTTATATGCGCTGTCCTGATCAGCCAGATGGCTGGCCTGAACAAGGCTGAACGCGCTGTCGTTACCGTCACCGTTCAACGAGTTGTTGAGGATGTTGTCGACGCTGAGAGAGAAGGAGAAGTCGTCGCCCAGATTGAACGCGATGTCGCCGCCAGCAACGCCCAGGTTGCCGATGTCCTTGATGTGTTCCATCGTGGAGAAATCGGTGTCCGTCTTGGCAAAGCTCGAGTTGAAGCTGTCCGTCGTTGTCTTGATGTCTGTGTCGGTATCGTTGTCGGAATAGTTGAACGTCTTCGTGTCGTTATCCGAGGTCGTGATGACCTTGGTTTCGTCGTGGCTATCCGTTTTGCTTTCGTAGCTCCAGTCGTAGTCACTCTTGATGCTGGTGTCGGCATCGTTGACGCTGACGGTCTTGTTGTTGGAATTGGTGTCGTTGTCGCTATAGCTGTAAGACTTGCTGTCGTAGTCCCAGTCATAGCTGTTGTCGCGGTTGTCGCCATTGTCTGTCGCGACCTGTACCTTGGCATCGACATCCAGGTTCTGGCTGTTGTCGGTGTAGGTGTTGTCGCGGTTGCCGCCGTTCCCCACGCCGACGTTGCTGTCATCCACATCGCTGTTGTTCGTCGATGTGTTGGCGAAGCCTTCTGCAAGCGCGCCGATCTTGGTGATGTCGTCGCCCGCTGGCTGCTGATGATTGTTCTCAGTCATTTTGATTTCCCTCCGAAAAAGTTCGGAGCAGCTTTCGAAATCCCTCTCATCTTAAATGGGATTTTACTCGCGCTCACTCCGATGTTCACATGGTGCAGACGTACGCAGGACGTTTCGTCTGCGGTTCAAGGCCCGGATTTACCGGTCGTTGCTTTTGGGAATGCACAGGACGCTGATACGAACATGCGCAAATCCAGCTCCACAATCGCAAGCGATTGCAGATTTCATGCTTCGGTTTGTCTGGACTGTTGTGTCGGCTGGCAGGTCGCATCGTTACGCAGATACAAGATGATGAGACTGTGTCGAACCGGTTGCGGTCTGTTGCAACGGGGCCGAATGTGTCCGAGTTGATGAACGCTTACCAGTTGCTAAATGGGATTAAGCAATCCGTAACCACGATGTGCCGCCAAGAGCTATTGTCAGAAGGATTAGAGTTCTTTTTCGCGCTGTCGGAGCACTTTTTCGCCGAGTGGGTGAAAAAAACAGTTCTTTTGGACAGAAAAAAAAGACTGTAACTATTCTTGACGTCCATGAAGCGACCGAGAATACGGCAATCGAAAATTATATTAGAGTATTAATACAACTGAACAATGCAAGTTTTAAAGATTGTTTTAGTGTGAACTAACAAATTGCATTAGGAAAATGAAAAATTCCCTGATTATTATGCTGATTCGGGCACACTAACCCCTTTGGGCAATTTCCTTTGTATTTTTTCCGTACTATTTTTCGTGATTAATAAATAGCTAACGATTAATAGCTGGGGGAGGTGGAAACGTCTTTGGTCGGCGCTACACCCAATCACCGTGCTAACACATGACACAAAGTATCTGCGTAACGCTACAGGGAGGCGTATATGTTCATGGTTGCATCTAGAGTAATAGACACAAAACATAGCAACGGAGCTTTATCGTCAGGGGGCACTATACTTGTGGTGGCCAATGAAGATCTCTTTTCCGAATGTCTTGTCGAGGCATTGGGCAAAAAGTTCCCGGCTTGCGACATGGTCAGCGCTGCCCCCTCGGCTTCCATCGCCGAGCCGCATACGCAAGACGTAAGGCTGGTCCTTTTCTACAAGATCTCAGGCCCGCGCCTGGGCGATCTTCTGGCGGATGTCCGCCACAAGCACCCGCTCGCCCGCATCGCCCTTGTGATCGACGCGATCGATATGATCGAGACCTATCTCAAGCAGCTGGTCGAAACACGCATCATCGATGGTGTCCTGCCACTCAACCTGCGTCTCGATGTGTTCATGGCGGCGGTCGATCTTCTCATCAAGGGTGGCGAGCATTTCCCATCCGCCTTACTCGGCAGGCTGACAGCCGGACCCGAGGTCTCCAGAAGCACGGTTTATGATACCCGGACTGTCGTTGCCAACCGCGCCGATGCGCTGGCAGCACGCAAGAACGAGTTTTGCGCGCTGACGACGCGCGAAGTGCAAATCCTCGATCTTCTGTGCAAGGGCACCCAGAACAAGATCATCGCAGACCGGCTGCACCTGTCTGAAAACACGGTGAAGGTCCATGTTCGCAACATCTACAAGAAGATGAACGTGCGCAATCGCACCGAAGCCGCCTCGCGCTTCTTCGGCAAAGACGATGCTCATGTCGATGCTAACAAGTGGCGCAACTGATCCGGTCAGTTGTGTCATTGTTGGATACAACCTCAATTAACCAGCGTTGTTACCACAACTGTTAACTGTGTTTGGTTTTTAGCCTCCAAAGATGCGTGCGATTTACCAGTCGTTTTCTAAATCCGCCTAGCGTGCAATCACAACGCGAGATCGGAAGCGACCATGAATACTGTGCTGAAGTCCAACACGACCTACCAACTTGACCAGCAGGCCGAATTCAGTGCCAAGCTGACAGCTGCCCATGCAAAAATCGAGAAGAGATTTCTCGATGGCGGCGCTGTTCTCGTTTCCGTGATGGACATTCTGGGCAATCTCACCGGTATTCTGGACGGGATGACCGGCACGCTGGATGGCAAGACCGCCAAAAGCAACGTCGAAGGTCTGCGCAAGACCATCGACGATCTGGCGCAATTGCCGAAGACCGAAGAAAAGCGTCAGGCGGGTTTCAAATCGCTGGCCGATATGTGCGAATCCACCGGTGGACATATCTACGATATCCACGAGACCATCCGTTACCTCAAGACCTTTGCGATCACGGTGAAGATCACTGGTGCCGGTCTTGCCGAATTCGCCGGCTTTGCTGATGAAATCCGTGAACGCATTCAATCCGGTGCCGATGAAGTTGGTCGCTTCGCCAAGAACCTGGATGTCATGCGCACACAGCTCATCAAGGCGCTGTCCTTCTCGTCCCACACCAAGTCCGATTTCGATGACACCATTCCACAGATCATCAAGGGCCTGACCGAAAACTCCGCGCGCATTTCGCAGCAGCACCAGGAGATGGCGGATATCGCCGCTCAGGTCAAAAAGATCGCCCAGACCATTCAGGGCAAGATCGGTTCCGTTCTCTCATCCCTCCAGATCGGCGATATTACTCGCCAGCGTATCGAGCACATCCAAAGCTCGCTGCAATTGCTGGATGATTTCGTCGCCTCGCCCGAAGGCAAGGAACTGGATCACAACGAGTATGTCATCCTAAAGGAAGCAGTGTTGCAGTTGGCCAGCGCGCAAATGGATGAGACCGCCGCCGATTTCCATCGTGACTGCGGCAAGATTTTCACCAGTATTTCGAGCTTCGCCGACGATGCCGCCCGCATTCTTTCGTTGCGCGACGAACTGGTCGACAGAACCAAGAACGGCGACCGCAACGTCTTGGCGCTGATGGAGCAGGGCATCGTCGAAGCCTGCGCTCTCGTGGCGCGCGTTCAGGAAAGCAGCGCCGACGCCGACGAGGTGGTGCAGTCTGTCACCAATAGCGCGCAGGAACTGTCGCGCGGTATCGAGATTCTGCGTTCCATCAAGATCGACATTCACTACATGGCGCTCAACTCGAATCTTCGCTGCTCTAAGCTGGGCGACGCTGGTCGCTCCGTGAACGTGGTCAGTGGTGAAATGCGGGTATTCGCAGGCAAGCTTGAAACGCCAGCCGATGCCATCGTCGAAGAATTGCACCGCGTTGAAACCACCACACAGCAACTGGCTAAGGAAGGGCGTGGACTGTCCGCCGATCTCGCCGCGCCGCTTAACGAAGCGCTGGAATCGGTTCGCCACGCCAAAACCCAGATGGAAACGGGCATCGAAGCGCTGGCCGAGGAAGGGCAGGCGGTGTTCAGCCGTATCAGCGCCGCCGTCGTCACGCTGGATTTCCAAAGCGAGCTGGGCAACACATTCAACGAATGCTGCCAGATCGCTGCCCAGCTTTCACAGGGCTTCAACGCCGACGTTTCAGGCTTCAGCGAAAAGATCGAGCCCTTCAGCCTGCGCGTCTACAAGCTGTACACCATGGCGCAGGAACGCGACATTCACCTGCGCTTCCTGCCTGCAAATGCTGCAACATCGTCAGCCGCGCCAGCCAGCCAGCCAGCCGCAGCCGATGACGACGATCTCTTCGCAGACGCTCTTTTCTAGAAAGCGTAGCGCGTCAGCTTTCCATTCTTTGTCATGAAAAGCGGGAACGAAACGCCCGCATTTCTGTTTCCTTCCCGAAGTTCAATAAAACAACGGAGGAAACAGAAATGATTTCTGAAGATAAAATCCGCGAGCATATGGAAGTTCTTTCCGCAGATGGCAGCCACGTCGGCACCGTCGATCACATGGAAGGCACAAGCCGCATCAAGCTGACCAGAACCGACTCGCAGGATGGCAAGCACCATCTCATCCCGCTGGATTGGGTAGACCACGTAGACGCCCACGTGCATCTCAGCAAGTCTGCATCGGATGTCCGCAGCGGATGGGAAACGATGAACTGATCTCTTATGAGATGAATACTTGAAATGCGGCCCTTCGGCCGCATTTTCTGTTTTTGGAACGTGGTGGTGTCAGCCTATTTCATTCGTTCCATGATCGACACATAGTTCGCCACAGCCGTTCCGCCCATGTTGAAAACGCCCGCGAGGCTGGCGTCTGGCACCTGCATCCCTTGCGCCTCTCCCACTAACTGCATGGCGGCCATGATGTGCATCGAAACGCCGGTCGCGCCGATCGGATGCCCTTTGGACTTGAGGCCGCCGGATGGGTTGATCGGCAGGCGCCCGTCCTTGCGCGTCGTTCCATCTCGCACCACCCGGTAACCCTCGCCGGGTGCCGCCAGCCCCATGGCCTCGTATTCTATCAGCTCGGCAATGGTGAAGCAGTCGTGGGTTTCCACCAGCGACAAATCGAAGAGATTGATCCCTGCGCTATCCAGCGACTTCGACCACGCCCGCCGTGCACCCTCGAATGCAAGCGGATCGCGGCGGCTGAGGGCGATGATGTCGTTGACCTGCGTTCGCGAACGAAAACCGATGGCACGCTGCAGACTTGCCGCTGTTTCCTCATCTGCCACCACAATGGCGGCTGCACCATCTGAAATCAGCGAGCAGTCCGTTCTGCGCAGTGGCGCTGCCACATAAGGGTTCTTTTCCGAAACCGTGTTGCAGAACTCGAAGCCGAAATCCTTGCGCATGTGAGCGTAAGGATTGGCCGCGCCGTTGGCGTGGTTCTTTGCTGCAATCATCGCCAGTTCTTCGGAGCGGTCGCCGTAACGCTGAAAGTAGATCTGGGCGATGCGCCCGAACTGTCCCGCGAAACCGCCGTCTATGTCGGCTTCCTCGGCGCGGTAGCAGGCGGACAGAAGTATATCTCCGACGTCCGCTGTCGGCAGAGCGGTCATCTTCTCGGCACCCACCACAAGGGCGATGCGCCCGCGACCGGCTTCGATGAAATCCATTGCGCTGTAGAGCGCTGCTGTGCCGGTGGCGCAGGCATTTTCGAAGCGCACAGCAGGTGTGTGCGTCAGCCGTTCATCTGCCATGGCCACAAGTGCTGCCTGAAAGTCCTGCTTGGAAAAGCCATTGTTCATCACGCCGACAAAGATGCCGTCGATATCTGCGGCGTCGATACCGGCATGTTCCATGGCCGGGGCAAGAACGGAGGCCATGAGTTGCTCGGTGTTTTCGAGCGGCGATTTGCCGAACTGTCCGTGCGCCCAGCCCACGATTTGCGCTTTACCCATCCTCGGTTCCTCCCGAACCTCAGTGTGCCCTATGCAAAACCTATGATAGCAGCCCCGGAGCCTCCGCGCCTGTTCTTTCGACATACTCCGTATAGCCGCCACCATATTGGTGGATGCCGTCAGGTGTCAGTTCCAGCACGCGGTTGGACAATGCGCCGAGGAAGTGACGATCATGCGAAACGAACAGCATGGTGCCTTCATATTCACCCAGCGCCTTGATCAGCATTTCCTTGGTGTCGAGATCAAGGTGGTTGGTCGGTTCGTCCAGAACGAGGAAGTTTGGCGGGTCGAACAGCATGGCGGCCATGACCAGACGCGCCTTTTCACCACCCGAGAGAACGCGGCACTTCTTTTCGACATCGTCACCCGAAAAGCCGAAGCAGCCGGATAGCGCGCGGAGCGGCGCCTGTCCTGCCTTGGGAAAGCGCTGCTCCAGCCATTGCAGCACGGTGCTGTCACCGTCCAGCAAGTCCATGGAATGCTGCGCGAAATAGCCGAGCTTGACGCTGGCCCCCACCGTGACGGTGCCGTTATCAGGCTTTGCCGTGCCTGCGATGAGTTTGAGCAGCGTGGATTTACCGGCGCCGTTCACACCCATGATGCACCAGCGCTCCTTGCGGCGGATCATGAAATCGAGGCCTTCATAGATGCGACGCGAACCGTAAGTCTTGTGAACCTGTTTCAGCGAAACGACATCTTCGCCGGAGCGTGGCGCAGGCAGAAAGTCGAATGCAACGCTCTGCCTGCGCTTTGGCGGCTCGACGCGGTCGATCTTTTCCAGTTTCTTGACGCGGCTCTGGACCTGGGATGCATGGGACGCGCGCGCCTTGAACCGCTCGATGAACTTGATTTCCTTGGCAAGCATGGCCTGCTGGCGCTCGAACTGTGCCTGCTGCTGCTTTTCGTTCTGCGCGCGCTGCTGTTCGTAGAAACCGTAGTCGCCGGTGTAGCTCGTCAGCGAACCGGCATCGATCTCGATGATCTTGTTGACGATGCGGTTCATGAACTCGCGGTCATGCGACGTCATCAACAGCGCGCCGTCATAGGTCTTGAGGAAGTTTTCGAGCCATATGAGGCTCTCGATATCCAAGTGGTTGCTCGGTTCGTCGAGAAGCATGACGTCTGGCCGCATCAGAAGAATGCGGGCCAGCGCCACGCGCATCTTCCAGCCGCCCGAGAGCTTGCCGACATCGCCGTCCATCATTTCCTGGCTGAAGCTCAAACCGGCCAGAACCTCGCGGGCGCGGCCTTCCAGAGAGTATCCGTCCAGCTCTTCGTAGCGGGCCTGCACCTCGCCGTAACGTTCGATGATCTCGTCCATCTGGTCAAGCTGATCGGGATCGACCATCCGGGCTTCGAGTTCACGCAGCTCGGTGGCAACCGCGCTGACGGGGCCTGCACCTTCCATGGCTTCGGCCACCGCGCTGCGGCCCGTCATTTCGCCGACATCCTGATTGAAGTAGCCGATGGTGACGTGCTTGTCGGAAGCGACCTGACCCTCATCAGGCTGTTCCTGCCCGGTGATCATGCGAAACAGCGTGGTCTTGCCCGCACCGTTTGGGCCGACCAAGCCGACCTTTTCTCCGCGATTAAGCGCAGCCGAGGCCTCGATAAAGAGGATGCGATGGCTGGCGGATTTGCTGATGTTTTCGATGCGGATCATAGAGGCGTAACCGATAAGCTGGGAGTTTGGCGTCCCTATGCCATGTCGGGCCGTCACTGTCATCAGATGAATCGCCGTGGAATACTTGTGAAATTTTTTGGAATGGATATTCCATATTGCAAGTGGGATGAAAAACAAGGGAGATGTCATGATCGCAAACGCGGCCCCAGCAACGGTGGAAGCCTTTCAGGAACGGTTGCTGGAAGTGACTGACAGCCTGCCGAAACGCCTGCGCCAATGCGCCGATTATATCGCTGCCAATGCGGACCGCATTGCCGTCTCGACGGTGGCAGAGCTGGCGGAAGTCGCTGGTGTCCAGCCATCCGCTGTCATGCGGTTCAGCCAGATCATGGGGTTTTCCGGCTACTCGCAGATGCAGAAGCTGTTTCGCGAGCATTACACCGGCGGCTGGCCGGATTACACCACGCGGTTAAGTAACCTGCGCAACAACGGCGAAGACGGCGGTGCACTGCTGCTCGCCGAATTCGTGGATGCGGGTCGTGCTTCGCTGGAAAGCGTGTTGAACACCGTCGATCCGCAGGAGTTCGAAACGGCGATCGAGGTTCTTGCTGAAGCTTCTACAATTCACATCATCGGTTTGCGCCGTTCATTCGCGGTCGCAACATATCTGGCCTATGCGTTTGAAAAAATGGGCGTTCCCGCCATGCTGCATGCATCGGTTGGGCAATTGCACAATGAAAGCGCGATCCGCACCGGCGATGTCGTCCTGGCCATAACCTTCTCTCCCTACTCGGCGGAAACGATGGACCTCGTCTCCTCCGGCCTTTCAAGACGCATCCCGGTCGTGGCGCTGACCGATACGGCAGTCAGTCCGATGCGCAAACTCGGAGCGACGATTTTGGCCGTTTCGGAAGTCGATTTCGGCGCGTTTCGCTCGCTTTCGGCCACACTTTGTGTTGCCATCGCGTTGGCGGTGGGCGTGGGTACGCACCGCCAAAATTGAATATTTATGTTGAAAACAGAAAAAATGGAATTTATAGTCCAAAAATAACCTGAAATGGAATGATAGTGGAGTGTCATTCCAGATGCAGGGTTCGCGTCAAAGCGAGGGAGGACGGTCGTGAAAAAGCTTGATCTCATTACGATAGGCCGCTCGTCGGTAGATCTCTACGGCGCGCAGGTCGGCGGTCGCCTGGAGGATATGTCTTCCTTCAACAAATATATCGGCGGCTCGCCCACCAATATCGCCGCCGGTGGCGCGCGGCTGGGCCTGAAGACCGCTGTCATCACCCGCGTCGGTGACGAGCATATGGGCCGTTTCATTCGCGAACAGTTGGTCCGCGAAGGCGTCGATATCAGAGGCGTGAAAACCGACCCTGAACGCCTGACGGCGCTGGTGCTGCTCGGCATCCGCGACCAGTCGCAATTTCCTCTGATTTTCTATCGCGAAAACTGTGCCGACATGGCGTTGTGCGAAGACGATATCGATCCCGCCTTCATCGCCGATGCCGGATGCGTCTGCGCCACCGGCACGCATCTGTCCAACCCCAAGACCGAAGCAGCCGTTTTAAAGGCGCTGCGGCTGGCGCGGGAAAACGGTGCAAAAACGGCTCTCGATATCGATTACCGCCCCAACCTCTGGGGTGTCGCAGGCCATGGCGATGGCGAAAGCCGCTTCGTGGAATCCCAGGCGGTCACCGCCAAGCTGCAATCGACGCTGCATCTGTTCGACCTCATCGTCGGGACGGAAGAGGAGTTCCATATCGCCGGTGGCTCGACCGATACGCTGGAAGCGCTGAGAGCCGTCCGCAAGGTTTCCCAAGCGACTTTGGTCTGCAAGCGCGGTCCCATGGGCGCATCCGTTTTTCCGGGCGATATCCCCGCCAGTCTCGGTGACGGCGAATCCGGCGAGGGTTTCCCCATCGAGGTCTTCAATGTGCTGGGTGCAGGCGACGGCTTCATGGCTGGCCTGTTCCGCGGCTGGCTGCGCGGCGAAGATTGGCCGACGACGCTGAAATATGCCAATGCCTGCGGTGCCTTCGCCGTCTCCCGCCACGGCTGCACACCCGCTTACCCAAGCTGGGAAGAGCTGCAATATTTCTTCCGCACCGGCATCAAGAACAAGGCTTTGCGCAAGGATGAGGCGCTGGAGCAGGTGCATTGGGCCACAAACCGCAAGGGTGACTGGAACACCATGCGCGTCTTCGCCTTCGATCACCGCATTCAATTGGAAACGATGGCGGATGAGGCTGGTGTCGATCATGGCAAGATTGGCGACTTCAAGACACTTTGCCTGAAGGCAGCCCTTCAGGTGTCCGGCGGCGAAGCCGGATACGGCATCCTCTGCGACAGCCGCCTGGGACGTGATGCACTCTATGAGGCTAGCGGCACCAATCTCTGGATTGGCAGGCCGGTGGAATGGCCTGGCTCTCGTCCGCTAACGCTGGAGCCCGAACTCGGCCTCGATTTCGGCGGCCTGAATGAATGGCCTGCCAACAATGTCGTCAAAGTCTTGTGTTTCTATCATCCTGATGACGCCGAGGATTTGCGCAGGCAACAGGAAGACACGGTTGTTCGTCTGTTTCAGGCCGCGCGCCGCAACCGGCTGGAACTGTTGCTGGAAGTGATCCCGTCCAAGGTTGGTGCTGTGGATGACACGACGACGGCCAAGATTATCGACCGTTTCTACGAGATCGGCGTCTATCCCGACTGGTGGAAGCTGGAGCCGATGAAAAGCAAGGCCGCATGGAAGAATGCGACCGATGCGGTGCAGCGCAACGACGCCTATGTGCGGGGCATCGTCGTGCTGGGTCTCGATGCGCCACAGGCAGAGCTTGAGGAAAGCTTCCGTCTGGCAGCAGGTTTCGATCTGGTCAAAGGCTTTGCCGTGGGCCGCACGATTTTTGCGGATGCTGGTCGGGCATGGCTTTCGGGCAAGACGAGTGACTGGGAGGCCGTCGCTCAAATGGCGGATCGCTACAGCGCGCTCTGCCGCATCTGGGATGAGGCGCGGGCCGCAGGAAACAAGGGAGAGGCAGTGTGACGACACTACGTTTGACGGCAGCGCAGGCAATGGTGCGCTATCTGGCCGCGCAATTGAACGAGGATGGCGACACCTATATCGCCGGGGTCTGGGCTATCTTCGGCCACGGCAATGTCGCCGGTATCGGTGAGGCGCTCTACGGCATTCGCGATGAGTTGAAGACCTATCGCGGCCAGAACGAGCAATCCATGGCACACGCCGCCATCGCCTATTCCAAGCAGCTTGGCCGCCGCCGCGCCATGGCGGTTACATCCTCCATCGGCCCCGGTGCCACGAATATGGTCACGGCTGCGGCACTGGCTCATGTCAACCGTTTGCCTGTCCTGCTCATCCCCGGCGATGTCTTCGCCAATCGTAGCCCGGATCCGGTGTTGCAGCAGATCGAGGATTTCGGCGATGGCACCGTCTCTGCCAATGATTGCTTCAAACCCGTCAGCCGTTATTTCGACCGTATCACGCGCCCGGAACAGCTTTTGACAGCCTTGCCGCGCGCCATGCGCACCATGACCGACCCCGCCGATTGCGGCCCGGTGACGCTTGCCTTCTGTCAGGATGTGCAGGCGGAAGCTTACGATTATCCGGCCAGTTTCTTCGAGAAAAAAGTCTGGCGTCAGCGCCGTCCTGAACCTGATATCGCGGAATTCGAGGAAGCCGTCGCCGCCCTGAAAGCTGCCAAAAATCCTGTCATCGTCGCCGGTGGCGGTGTTCACTTCTCCGGCGCAACGGAAACGCTGAAAAACTTCGCAGAGCGACACTCCATTCCGGTTATCGAAACGCAGGCCGGCAAATCCGCCCTTGCCTGGGACCACGAGCTGAACTTCGGCCCCGTCGGCGTAACCGGTGCTGATAGCGCCAATGCCATCGCCGAAAAGGCCGATCTCGTCTTCGGCATCGGCACGCGTTTTCAGGATTTTACCACCGGTTCCTGGGCACTGTTCAAGAACCCTGATCGCAAGCTGCTGGCACTCAACGTTCAGCCCTATGACAGCGCCAAGCACAATGCCATCAGCCTGACTGCGGATGCCAAGGTGGGCCTGGAAAAGCTGTCCGCCGCCTTGGGCAGCCACCGGTTTGCGACACCCGATACTGCATTGAAACAGCAATGGTTTGCGAAAGCCGACGCAGTGACGGCTGCTCCCACGGAAGCCAACAGCCTGCCAACCGACATGCAGGTCATCGGTGCCGTGCAGCGGGCCTCGCGTGACAACACCGTCGTCATGTGTGCGGCAGGCACCATGCCCGGAGAACTGCACCAGCTGTGGAAGGCCAAGCTGCCGCTGTCCTACCACATGGAGTACGGCTTCTCCTGCATGGGCTACGAGATTGCCGGTGGCCTCGGCATCAAGATGGCGCAGCCGCATCGTGACGTGATCGTCATGGTGGGCGATGGCTCCTACATGATGATGAATTCGGAACTGGCCACCGCCGTTGCCATGGGCGTGAAGATCACCCTCGTCATTACCGATAACATGGGTTACGGCTGCATCAACCGGCTGCAAATGGGCACCGGCGGGGCGGAGTTCAACAATCTCTACGCCCACACCAACCATACCAACCCAATCGCCATCGATTTCACCGCCCACGCCGCCAGCATGGGCGCAGATGCCCACAAGGTGTCCTCGATTGCGGAACTCGAAACGGCTCTCAATGCAGCGCGTGAGGCGACGGTAACGACCGTCATCGTCATCGATACCGACCCCTATCCCACACCGGATGCCGGTGGTTACTGGTGGGATGTGGCGGTGCCGGAGGTGTCCGAGCGCAAGGAAGTCAACAATGCACGCGCCGCTTACGAAGCCGCGTTGAAGGAAAGACAGTAAGATGATCCTTTACGGCACCAACCCCATTGCGTGGAGCAATGACGATGACCGCACGCTGGGGGCGCATATCAGCCTCGACCAATGCCTGGATGAAACCTCGAAAATCGGTTTCGATGGCATCGAGAAAGGCCACAAGTTCCCGCAGGAGCCGGATGCGCTGAAAGCGGTGCTGAAGCTACGCAATCTGCGCTATGTTTCGGGCTGGCATTCGCTCAACCTTCTGACAAATTCGGTCGAAGACGAAAAGGCGGCCATGCAGCCCGCGCTCGATTTGCTGAAAGCCATGGGCTCAAAGGTCATCATCGTCTGCGAGACATCCAACGCCATTCACGGCGATGACGAAAAGCCGGTCAACGACCGTCCAAAGCTTGCCGATGCCGACTGGAAAAACTTTGGTGAGGGCGTGGAAGCGTTGGCGGCATTCGCTGCGGAACAGGGTATCGCACTCGTCTACCATCACCACATGGGCACCATCATCGAAAGCGAAGACGAAATCGATCGCCTGATGGAAAACACAGGGCCACACACCAAGCTGCTGCTGGACACTGGCCACACGCTGTTTGGCGGCGGTGATCCCGCACGTCTCGCTCGCAAGCACATGGTCCGCGTCGGCCACATCCATGCGAAGAACGTTCGGCCCGACATTGCAGCCCAAGTGCGCAGCGAAAAGCTTTCGTTTCTGGAAGGCGTGCGCCGTGGCGTCTTCACCGTTCCCGGCGATACGGACGGCGGCGTCGATTTTCCATCCGTCCTGAAAATTGCCGCCGAGCATGGCTATAGCGGCTGGCTGGTCATCGAGGCCGAGCAGGACCCTGACGTTCGCAATCCCTTCGAATACCAGAGCCTCGGGCTTAAATCGCTTCGGGCATATGCCAGGGAAGCCGGGCTCGATAAAGCCTGAATGAGGAGATGAGTGATGGCAAATCTGCTACGCAAGCCGACCGGTCAGTCTGGCAAGGTCCATGATATCACGCCTGAGAGTGCGGAATGGGGCTATGTCGGTTTCGGTCTCTACCGGCTGAAACCGGGTGAGACCGCCAGCGAGCAAACCGGGGATACGGAAGTCATTCTGGTTCTGGTGGAAGGCAAGGCGGAGGTGTCTTCCGAAGACAAGAACTTCGGCGAACTCGGCGACCGCATGAATGTTTTCGAGCGCAAGCCACCGCATTGCGTCTATATTCCCGCCGGTTCCTCTTGGTCTGTCAAAGCCACGAGCGATTGCACCATCGGCGTCTGCACCGCACCCGCCAAGCCGGGCAGGCAAGCGCAGGTCATCGGCCCCACCGGCATTTCGCTCAGCGAACGCGGCAAGGGCGCCAACACCCGCTACATCTTCCCCATTGCCATGGAAGACCGCGATGTGGCCGACAGCCTGCTGGTGACGGAAGTCTTCACCCCCTCCGGCCACTGGTCGTCCTACCCGCCACACCGGCATGACGAGGACAATTTCCCCGACATGACCTATCTGGAAGAAACCTATTACCATCGCCTCAACCCTAACAAGGGTTTCGGCTTCCAGCGGGTGTTCACGGAGGATGGCTCGCTGGACGAAACCATGGCGGTTTCGGATGGCGATGTAGTGCTGGTGCCCAAGGGGCATCATCCATGCGGCGCGCCTTATGGGTATGAGATGTATTATCTCAATGTGATGGCAGGGCCGATGCGCAAATGGCGCTTCCAGAACCACCCGGATCATGATTGGATTTTTCAGCGAGATAATGGGTAAGGGCAGAGCAAGCGGCTCATCCCCCATCTGCCTTGCCAAGCATCTCCTCCTTATGGGGGAGATCGGGCTGACGGCAATTGTTTGAGCTTTTGCAGTGGTGGAGTGACAGGCTGCAACGGTAGCAATCCTCATCCTGAGGTGCCCCGCAGGGGCCTCAAAGGACGAAGGTTGCGGGACGAGAGCGCAGAGTGCGCAGCGGATGCTTCGAGGCTTTGCCCTTCGGCCAAAGCACCTCAGCATGAGGGTGGAGGGTGTGGTTATCCGACGAGATCACACGTAGTGGACAACAGGACGCAACGCAGTAACCCTCATCCACCATCCTTCGACAAGCTCAGGATGATGCAGGAGGGGCGGAAGGGGACGCAACCCTGCCGATTGGCGAACGTGCGTAAAACGCCGCCAGCCAGACAAAACAGAGTGCGCCCCGACACATCACCCCTGCGGCTGCTTCGTCTTGCGCAAATACGGCAGCACCGTATCGAACGAACCAAACCGCGTAATCGCATCCTCATTCGAAACCGCCGCCGTGATAATCACATCCTCGCCCTGCTTCCAGTTGGCCGGTGTGGCGACCTGATGCTTCGCCGTCAGCTGGATCGAGTCGATCGTGCGCAGGATTTCATCGAAGTTGCGGCCTGTCGTCATCGGGTAGGTTAGGATCAGCTTGATCTTCTTGTCGGGGCCGATGACGTAGACCGAGCGCACGGTGGCGTTATCGGCGGGGGTACGTCCCTCGGAACTTTCGCCCGCATCATCCGGCAGCATATCGTAGAGCTTTGCGACCTTGAGGTCCTTATCGCCAATCAGCGGATAGGCAACCTCGAAGCCCGTGGCGGTCTGGATGTCCTGCTTCCACTTGGAGTGGCTTTCCACCGGATCGACCGAAATGCCGATAACCTTGACGTTGCGCTTCTGGAATTCGCCATCCAGCCCCGCCATCGCGCCAAGTTCCGTCGTGCAGACGGGCGTAAAGTTCTTCGGGTGAGAGAACAGAACAGCCCAACTATCGCCGATCCACTCATGGAAATTGATAGGTCCCTGAGTTGTATCCGCAGTGAAGTCGGGGGCTGTCTGGTTGATACGCAACGTCATGGCATGCTCCAAGCATAGGGTTAGACACTGAGTTTGACGTGTTGTAAGACTTATGTCACCGGATAAACGACCAGCGAAACGGCTCAGACTAGGATCATAATCCTCGTCCGCATCGTCTGAGGGAATGGTTTTGCGTCACCATTCACACGTCGATTCCGCGCAATTGCTCGCACATCATTGTGGCAACTCTGCCGCACCTAGAGGTTTAGTTGGCGCGGGGCCTATAAACAGGGTTGGCGTTCCCCGCCACTTCTCCTAGAGTGCCTGCATCAACCTAACTAGGGAGGTATTTTATGGCATATTTTTCCAACTCCCCGGTGGCGTCAGCCGATCTGGCCTGAGACGCTCTTTCTCTTTTCATAAAGAGCCTGTTTCTCTTCCGTGCGAAGAGGCAATCGCGTGACGACCGGCTGGTCCGGTTTCGTCTAGTTTTTCCTGAATTTTATCGCGCTGCCACGTCGCGCGATTTTCCTCTTTCAATCTATCTATGGGACCGGCAAGTGCCGGAAGCTAGTCATGTCTTTTGGTTTGAAAATACGCCGTAGTCAGGCGTTTCGCAGCGTTTTTCGCTTCTGTTGGACCCATTGGCGTCAACAGCCCGGTCGTGTGGCTTTCATGCTCTGCGCTGTGCTGTTTTCAACGCTGGCCGATGTGCTGACACCCATGTTCGCGGGCCGGTTGGTCGATGCCGTCGTGTCTGGCAGCGCCACTGACGCGGCGGCTTGGAACAGTGCGCTCTCGGCATTTGCCTGGTTGATGGGCCTTGCCGTTCTGGCGGTGATCCTGCGTCATGCGACGTTTATGACCATCATCAGCTTCACGCTGAGATCGATGACCGATATCGCAGCCGACTCGTTTCATCGCATCCAACGTTTTTCGTCGGACTGGCATGCCAACAGCTTTGCCGGATCGACGGTGCGTAAGGTCACGCGCGGCATGTGGGCGCTGGATATTCTAAACGATACGGTCTTTGTCGCGCTGTTTCCATCCATCATCATGCTGGTTGGATCAACGATCTTGATGACGTGGTACTGGCCGATGATGGGGCTGCTCGTCGGGCTGGGTTCCTTGCTGTTCGTCATCATCACGGTGTGCATGGCACTGGGCTACGTTGCGCCCATGGCCAGTCTTGCCAACAATTGGGACACTCGCATGGGCGGTGCGCTTGCCGATGCCGTGACCTGCAACGCTGTCGTCAAGGCCTTCGGAGCCGAGGAGCGGGAAGACCAGCGCCTGTCGCGTGTCGTCAGCAAATGGAAGGACCGGACCCGTCGCACATGGACGAGGGGCACCATCAACGGCACGCTGCAGGCCAGCCTACTGAGCGTCATGCGCGCAGGCGTGATCGGGCTTGCACTGATGCTGTGGGCGAGCGGTAATGCCAATGCGGGGGATATCACCTTCGTGCTGACGGCATTCTTCATCCTGCAAGGATATTTGCGTGAAATCGGCATGCATATCCGTAATTTGCAGCGTTCGGTGAATGACATGGAGGAACTCGTTTCCATCCATTCGCAGCCGCTGGGCATCGAGGATGTGCCCGACGCGAAAACGCTTGTCATCAATGAGGGAAAGATCGAGTTCGACCGGGTGAGCTTCCATTACGGCAGGCATCTCGCGCCGCTCTACAAGGACTTCTCCGTCACCATCAAGCCGGGTGAGCGTGTGGGTCTGGTCGGGCATTCCGGTTCGGGCAAGACGACATTCATCAAGCTCATTCAGCGGCTTCATGATGTCAGCCATGGGACGATCAGCATCGACGGTCAGGACATATCGAGGGTGTCACAGGCATCGTTGCGCCAGCAGATTGCCATCGTGCAGCAGGAGCCGATCCTGTTTCACAGGTCGCTGGCCGAAAACATTGCCTATGCGCGACCCAATGCGACACAGCGGCAAATCGAACATGCGGCACAGCTTGCCAGCGCGCATGGATTCATCTCCGCTCTGCCCAAGGGATATGGCACGCTGGTGGGGGAACGCGGCATTAAGCTTTCCGGTGGCGAGCGCCAGCGTATTGCCATTGCCCGCGCGTTTCTGGCGGATGCACCCATCCTCATTCTCGATGAGGCAACATCGAGCCTGGATTCGGAATCGGAGATGCTGATCCAGACGGCGATGGAACGTTTGATGCAGGGCCGCACGACGCTGGTCGTGGCGCACCGCCTGTCGACGGTTCGCTCGCTGGACCGGCTGCTGGTGTTCGATCATGGCGAGATTGCCGAGGAAGGAACGCATGTCAGCCTCATCCAAAAGAAGGGCGGCATCTATCGCGGTCTGTTCGAGCGGCAGGCGCTGGAGCTGACCAAAGGTCTGGTCATGGACGTAAACTGATAGAAAATGGCCCACGCCTCAGGGATGTGGCGTGGGCCCAATGGATCAGCGCCAGCCAAGTTCCGGCGCGACATACTTCAAAATGGAATCGAGCACATGAACATTGTAGTCGACGCCCAACTGGTTGGGGATCGTCAGCAGCAATGTATCGGCTTCGGCCACGGCCTCGTCCTGCGCCAGTTCCTTGATCAGCGCATCCGGCTCAGCGGCATATGACCGACCGAAAATCGCGCGGGTCGACGCGTCGATATACCCGATGCTGTCGCTTTCCTTACTTCCACCGCCGAAATAGGCGCGGTCACGGTCATCCACCAGCGCAAAAATGCTGCGGCTGACGGAGACGCGCGGAGTGCGGGTGTGGCCCGCTTCCTTCCATGCCTCTCGGTAAGCGCGGATTTGCGCCGCTTGCTGAACGTGGAAGGGCTCGCCCGTCTCATCGTTCTTCAGCGTCGAGCTTTGCAGGTTCATGCCCAGCTCGGCCGCCCATACCGCGGTCGCGTTGGAACTCGCACCCCACCAGATACGGTCGCGCAAACCTTCCGAATGCGGCTCAAGACGCAGGAGGCCGGGCGGATTGGGAAACATCGGACGTGGATTGGGCTCTGCAAAGCCTTCCCCTTTTAGAACCTCCAGAAACACCTCGGCATTGTGGCGACCCATATCGGCATCGCTCGTGCCTTCCTTTGGTTGAAAGCCGAAATAGCGCCAGCCTTCGATGACCTGTTCCGGCGAACCACGGCTGATACCCAGTTGCAGACGACCGTCCGAAATCAGATCGGCAGAGCCTGCATCTTCCGCCATGTAGAGCGGATTTTCATAGCGCATGTCGATCACGCCGGTGCCTATTTCGATGGTCTTTGTCCGGGCGCCAACGGCTGCCAGCAGCGGAAAGGGCGAGGCAAGCTGACGGGCAAAGTGGTGGACGCGGAAATACGCGCCATCGACGCCGATTTCTTCTGCGGCCACGGCAAGTTCGATGGATTGTTTCAGCACGTCCTTGGCGGTCCGCGTCTGCGAATGCGCGCCGGGGCTCCAGTGGCCGAAAGACAGAAAGCCAATCTTCTTCATGATATTCACCTGAATTGCATATGTTTCGTTGCCAGACATATAGTGTGCAAATCGCGGAATGTACGGCCAAGATTGTGAACAGTCTGTTCAGACCTCGCCAATAGGGCGGTCTAGTTTCGCCGCTTATCCGCAAGTGAGAGTGCCGAGTCGGTGTCGCCGGGCAGCAAATTCGCCCCCTCAAACAGCCTGTTTTGAGGTGCCACACAAAAAAGATTCGATCCAAATCGTTTGAAAAATCCTTGGCGTCAAAAAAGGCTTGGATAGTTATCTCCTTCAAGACAATAGTGTTTCCCGTGATGAGAAATCGATCATCTGCTCTGTAGAAGTCATCGATAACGACGGTAAACATTAACGAGGAGGAAATACCTTGGCACGAATTACGCTCCGCCAATTGCTCGATCACGCAGCCGAACACGGCTATGGCGTGCCTGCTTTCAACATCAACAACATGGAACAGGCGCTGGCAATTATGGAAGCGGCGGATGCGACGAATTCGCCCGTCATTATGCAGGCATCGCGCGGCGCACGTGCTTATGCAAACGACATCATGCTCAAGCACATGATGGATGCGGTCGTTGAAATTTACCCGCACATTCCCGTCTGCGTCCATCTGGACCACGGCAACGAGGCAGCAAGCTGCATGACGGCTATGCAGGCTGGCTTCACATCCGTCATGATGGATGGCTCGCTGAAGGCTGACGGCAAGACCCCAGGCGATTGGGATTATAACGTCGGCGTCACCCGCCAGGTTACGACCATGGCCCATTACGGCGGCATTTCCGTCGAGGGCGAACTGGGTGTTCTCGGCTCGCTGGAAACCGGCATGGGCGAAGCGGAAGACGGCCACGGTGCCGAAGGTGTTCTCTCGCACGACCAGTTGCTGACCGACCCGGATGAGGCGGTCAAGTTCGTGCAGGAAACCAAGGTCGATGCGCTGGCCGTTGCCATGGGCACAAGCCACGGTGCTTACAAGTTCACCCGCAGACCTGACGGTTCCGTGCTGGCCATGAACGTCATCGAGGAAATCCATAACAAGCTGCCGAACACGCACCTCGTCATGCACGGATCATCCACGGTACCGCAGGATTTGCAGGACATCATCAACGCCTATGGCGGCGCCATCAAGCCGACCTGGGGCGTGCCGATCGAGGAAATCCAGCGCGGTATCAAGAACGGCGTTCGCAAGATCAACATCGACACCGACTGCCGCATGGCCATCACCGGCCAAATCCGCAAGGTTATGGCGGAAGACCCGGCGGAATTCGATCTGCGCAAATATCTGAAGCCCGCGCGCGAGGCTATGACGAAGCTCTGTAAGGAACGCTTCGAGTTGTTCTGGACGGCTGGGCAGGCATCGAAGATCACGCCTATTCCGCTTCGGGATATGGCGAAGCGTTACGCGTCGGGTGAACTCGACCCGGTTGTTTCCTAAGCGGTTGAGGGAGGCTTAAGCCTCTCAATCGTCATGCTCGGGCTCGTCCCGAGCATCTGCTACAGTTCGTCTTTCGCGACGATAGTGGCTCTTGAAGCAGATAAGAAAACCAAAAAAGCCGGAAGCGATGAATTCGCCTCCGGCTTTTTCCGTTTCTGACCCAAGCCCGCGTTGCAGCCTGCTTGAGCGGCAGTAGACCCTCGGGACAGGCCCGAGGGTGACGAACGTGGGGTGGTGCCACAAAAAAACCGGAGGCAGGAACTGCCTCCGGCATGCTTTCAATCCCGCAGATTTACTTCTGCCAGCTCTTGACCAACTCATCATAATTCACGGTCATCGGCTTTTCTTTTTCTTCCGCGATCTTCAACTGAGGCGCAAGGTTGCCCTTCGAAACGGCGTCCTTGTTCCAGTATTCGAGATCGTGCTCTTCGGCCAGCTTCGGACCGATTTCGCCCTGAACGCCTGCACGTTCCAGACGCTGCATGACCTTTTCCTGTTCGGCGCACAGCGAATCCATCGCTTCCTGCGCTGTCTTTGCACCGGAGGATGCATCGCCCACGGCCTGCCACCACAGCTGAGCCAGCTTTGGATAGTCAGGAACGTTGGTGCCGGTTGGAGACCACTGAACGCGGGCAGGCGAGCGATAGAACTCGATCAGGCCACCGAGATCCTTGGCGCGCTTGGTGAAGCTTTCGTGGTTGATCGAGGAGTCGCGGATGAGGGTCAGGCCGACATGGCTCTTCTTCACATCAACGGTCTTCGAGGTCACGAACTGCGCGTAAAGCCATGCGGCCTTGGCGCGGTCGTCAGGGGTGGATTTCATCAGTGTCCAGGAACCCACATCCTGATAGCCGAGCTTCATGCCGTCCTTCCAGTAGACGCCATGCGGGGAGGGGGCCATGCGCCATTTCGGCGTGCCGTCCTCGTTGACGACGGGCAGTCCTTTCTTGACCGCATCAGCCGTAAAGGCCGTGTACCAGAAAATCTGCTGCGCGACTTCGCCCTGCGCCGGAACGGGACCGGATTCGGAGAAGTTCATGCCCGCCGCTGCCGGAGGCGCGTAGGCCTTCAACCAGTCGAGGTATTTCTGGATGGCATAAACGGAAGCAGGACCGTTGGTATCACCACCGCGTGCAACGCAGGAGCCGACCGGCTGCGATTTCTCGTTGACCTTGATGCCCCATTCATCGACGGGCAGGCCGTTCGGCAGGCCCTTGTCGCCGTTGCCAGCCATGGAAAGCCAGGCATCTGTAAAGCGCCAACCGAGTGACGGGTCTTTCTTGCCATAATCCATATGGCCATAGACCTTCTTGCCATTGATTTCGCGGCCGGTAAAGAAGGCGGCAATGTCTTCGTAGGCAGACCAGTTGACGGGAACGCCGAGGTCATAGCCATACTTGGCCTTGAAATCCGCCTTGTTCTTTTCGTCGTTGAACCAGTCATAGCGGAACCAATAGAGGTTGGCGAACTGCTGGTCGGGCAGCTGGTAAAGCTTACCATCCGGTGCCGTCGTGAACTTGGTGCCGATGAAATCCTTCAGATCAAGGCCGGGATTGGTCACGTCCTTGCCTTCATTGGCCATCCAGTCCGTCAGGTTGCGGGCCTGCTGGTAGCGCCAATGGGTGCCGATCAGGTCGCTGTCGTTGACGAAAGCGTCATAGATGTTTTCGCCTGATTGCATCTGCGTTTGCAGCTTTTCCACGACATCGCCTTCGCCGATCAGATCGTGCGTCAGCTTGATGCCGGTGATTTCCGAAAATGCCTTGGCCAGCACCTTGGACTCGTATTCATGCGTGGTCAGGGTTTCCGAGACGACCTTGATATCCATGCCGGCAAAAGGCTTTGCGGCATCGATGAACCATTGCATTTCCTTTTCCTGTTCGGCACGGCTCAGGCTCGAGAGATCGCCGATTTCCTTGTCCAGAAAGGTCTTGGCCTCGTTCATTCCGGCGCTTGCCACGCCTGATAGTGCCAGCAGCGCCGCTGCCGTCGTTGTTAAAAGATGCACTCGCATAATCATCCTCCCAGTGTTTACGATTGCTTGCAGATGTATCTCCGGGCGGTCCTCCCTCCCGGTATTTCAGTCGAATGCCTAAACGAAGCGGAACACGCCAATCGCATAGACAACCGAAAGAGCCAGTGCCCACCAAAGGCTGGGGCCGACGAGGCCGAGCCAACCGAGGTGGATGAATGCAGAGCCGAGCAGCGACACGAACAGCCGGTCGCCGCGCGTGGTCTCGAAGCGTAAGATTCCGATGCGTGGATTGCCGCCGGGCGAGATATATTCCCAAACCGCCATGCCGATCAGCAGCAGCAATATGGTCAGAAAAAACAGCGCCGTTGGTAACGTCCATGCCATCCAGGAAAAATTCATCAGGCTTCTCCTTTCTTAGACGCGGCCGAGGGCAAAGCCCTTGGCGATGTAGTTTCTGACGAAATAGATGACGAGAGCGCCGGGAATGATGGTGAGCACACCGGCGGCGGCCAGCACGCCCCAGTCCATGCCCGATGCGGAAACGGTACGGGTCATGGTGGCGGCAATCGGCTTGGCCGCGGTTGTCGTCAGCGTTCTGGCCAGCAGCAGTTCCACCCATGAGAACATGAAGCAGAAGAAGGCTGCGACACCGATGCCGCTGGCGATCAAAGGCATGAAAATCTTCACGAAGAAGCGCGGGAAGGAATAGCCGTCGATATAAGCGGTTTCATCGATTTCCTTGGGAACGCCGGACATGAAGCCTTCGAGAATCCAGACCGCCAAGGGAACGTTGAACAGGCAGTGGGCAATCGCGACCGCGATGTGCGTGTCGATCAGCCCGAAGGCGGAATAGAGCTGGAAGAAAGGAAGCGCAAAGACGGCGGGTGGTGCCATGCGGTTGGTCAGCAGCCAGAAGAACAGGTGCTTGTCGCCTAGGAAGCGGTAGCGCGAAAACGCGTAAGCGGCGGGCAGGGCGGCGGCGACCGAAATCACCGTGTTCATCACCACATAGATGATGGAGTTGATGTAGCCGTTGTACCAGGCCGGATCGGTGAAGATGATGGTGTAATTTCGCAGCGTCGGATTTTGTGGCCACAGCGAAAAGGCACCGAGAATTTCACCGTTTTCCTTAAAGCTCATATTCACGAGCCAGTAAATCGGCAGCAGCAGGAAGACGATATAAATCGTCGGGATGAGGAAGGAGAAGCGGGTGATGGATCTGGAATTGCTCATGGTGTTCTCCTTTCTCAAGCCTGTTCGTCGCTGTTGGTCATGACGGTGTAGAAGATCCACGACAGAGCGAGGATAATCAGGAAGTAGATGATCGACATCGCCGCCGCTGGCCCGAGATCGAATTGGCCGACTGCCATCTTCACGAGATCGATGGACAGGAAGGTGGTGGAGTTGCCCGGGCCGCCGCCTGTAACGACAAAGGGTTCTGTGTAGATCATGAAACTGTCCATGAAGCGCAGCAGCACGGCGATCAGCAGCACGCGCTTCATCTTCGGCAACTGGATGTAACGGAAGACTGACCAGCGCGATGCGCCATCGATGCGCGCCGCCTGATAATAGGCGTCAGGGATCGAGACCAAACCGGCATAGCAGAGCAGCACGACAAGGCTCGTCCAGTGCCAGACATCCATGATGATGACGGTTGCCCAGGCATCCACAGGGTCCTGCGTGTAGTTGTAATCGATGCCGAGCATGGACAGGTAATGGCCGAGAAAGCCGATATCGACGCGCCCGAAGACCTGCCAAATGGTGCCGACCACGTTCCACGGAATGAGAAGCGGCAGCGCCATCAGCACCAGGCAAACTGGCACGCCAAAGCCGGTTTTTGGCATGTTGAGCGCAATGAGAATGCCGAGCGGAATCTGGATCGCCAGAATGACCATCGAGAAAATCAGGTTACGCATTAGCGCGTCCCAGAAGCGTGGCGAATGCAGCATCTGCACGAACCAGTCGGTTCCCGCCCAGAAGAACTGATTGTTGCCGAACGTATCCTGAACCGAATAGTTGACGACCGTCATCAGTGGGATGACGGCGGAAAATGCGACCAGGATCAGAACCGGGATGACCAGAAACCACGCCTTGTTGTTAAACGTTTTTTCCATGGCTCAGGCTCCCGTGCCAACGCGCCAGCTATCGGCGTAGATGCCGATGGCTTTCGGATCGAAAGTGACGCGGGGTTCAGACGGAATATCACCATCCTCGGGCACCACCACCGTTAGTGGATGACCGGCAAAGCTGGCGCGGACGATCTTTTGGCGACCGATATCCTCGACCTTGCTGATCGTAACCGGCATGCCTTCGCGGCCGAGCGAGATGAATTCCGGGCGTATGCCGAGTTCCGTTTTCGAACCGGTTTCCACATTTGGTGCCGCGTCGAGCAAGACATGCTGATCGCCTATTTTCGCCTGCGCGCCATCCAGTGACACAGGCATGAAGTTCATGCCGGGAGAGCCGATGAAATATCCGACGAAGGTGTGGCTTGGACGCTCGAACAGTTCGGCAGGCGTGCCGATCTGCACGATCTGACCGTCATACATCACGACCACCTTGTCCGCGAAGGTCATCGCTTCGGTCTGGTCATGCGTGACATACACCATGGTAAAGCCGAATTGCTTGTGAAGCCGCTTCAATTGCGAGCGCAGCACCCACTTCATGTGCGGGTCTATCACCGTTAGCGGCTCGTCGAAGAGGATGGCGTTGACATCGTTGCGAACGAGACCACGACCCAATGAAATCTTCTGCTTCTGGTCCGCTGTCAGACGGTGCGCACGGCGCTTGGCCCAGGAGGAGAGATCGATCATCTCGAGAATTTCATTGACGCGCCTGTCAACATCTGGCTCAGAAACACCGCGATTGCGTAATGGGAAGGCCAGATTGTCGTAGACCGTCATGGTGTCGTAGATGACTGGAAACTGGAACACCTGGGCGATATTGCGCTGTTCCGTCGGCAGGTTGGTCACGTCCTTGCCATCGAACAGGATGCGGCCATCCGACGGGTTGATCAGGCCGGAAATGATGTTGAGCAGGGTGGTCTTGCCGCAGCCGGATGGCCCGAGCAGCGCGTAAGCACCGCCATCGCTCCACTCGTAATTCACTTCTTTCAAGGCGTAGTCATTCGCTGCTTTGGCCTTGGCGTTGTAAGCGTGGCGGATGTGATCGAGACTGATGCGTGCCATGGTCTCTTCTCCTCACGCGGCTGCTTGTTGCGGGGTTGCAAGCGAGCGGCCATTCGCATCGAATGCCATCAGATGGCGGGTATCAAGGTAGATATCGATCTGCTTGTCGGGCTCGATATCCAGAATGCCGCGCGTCAGCATGACCCAGCGGTTGCCGGCAAAATCGACGTGAATGAAGCTTTCGGAACCGGCAATTTCTGAGATCAGCGTTTTTGCGCCGAGCTTCACAACTCCCCTATGGGTGGGCGTCGGGTAAAGATGGTGCGGGTGGAACGCCACAGTGACAGGGCCATCGGCAATGCCTGCGAGGTGTGCAGGTACGTCGAAAACAGGCTGACCATTGTGCAGAAAGGAAGAGCCGGAGCGGGTGAGCGCGATGATATTGAGTGGCGGATCAGCGAAGGTCTTTGCCGAGACGAGATCGACCGGGTTTCTGTAAAGATCGATGGTGCTGCCATATTGGGCGATGTGCCCCTGATGCATGGTGGCAGTGTTGCCGCCGAGAAGGAGGGCTTCGGATGGTTCGGTCGTGGCGTAGACGAAAATCGCGCCGGACAAAGCGAAGATTTTCGGCAGCTCTTCGCGCAATTCTTCGCGCAGCTTGTAGTCGAGGTTGGCAAGCGGCTCATCAAGCAGCACAAGGCTGGCATTCTTGACGATAGCGCGAGCAAGGGCCGTGCGCTGCTGCTGACCGCCCGAGAGGTTGAGCGGCGTGCGGTCCAGATAGGGCGTGAGCCGAAGAAGATCGGCAGCACGGCGCACTTCACGATCTATCGTTGCCTTGTCCTTCTTTGCGATCCGCATGGGGGAGGCGATGTTTTCGTAGACGGTGAGCGCCGGATAATTGATGAACTGCTGGTAGACCATGGCAACGCTGCGGTCCTGCACGCGCTTGCCGGTGACGTCAGCGCCATCAAATATAAGCTGGCCCTCGGTCGGTTTGTCCAGACCGGCCATCAGCCGCATCAGCGATGTTTTTCCAGACAGCGTCGGCCCAAGCAGCACGTTGAGCGTGCCCCGCTTGAGGGTCAGATTGGTTGGGTAGATGTGGTAGTCACCACCCACCATCTTGGCAATGTTGCGTAATTCCAGCATGCTGTCCCGAGGCCTCCCAACCTGCAAGATATCTGCTTCAATATCAGTCTGTTACGCCCTTGCGGGCGCTCATCATGCGGCGATAGACGCCATGTAACTGTCGAGCGCGGCTGCCTCTTCCTTGGAAAAATGCAGGCCCTGTTTTGTTCTGCGCCACAACACGTCGTCGCTGGTTCTGGCCCATTCCTGGCGCATCAGCCATTCGACTTCGCGCTCATACAGATCGCCGCCGAAATGCTGACCCAGCGCCTCCATGCTGGTCGCATTACCGAGAACAGCGTTTGCTTTCGTTCCGTAGAGGCGAACCAGTCTGCGCGCCTGACGCTCGGATAGAAAGCTATATTTTGTGTTGAGCTTTTTAACTTCGGCCTCGTAGCCGGTGGCAGCGAAGTCACCGCCCGGAAGCGAGCTTTTCGCCGTCCATGGCTTGCCCTTATCGCCAATAGCTTCCGCCACTTTCTCAAGGGCATGTTCCGACAGGCGGCGGTAGGTCGTAAGCTTGCCGCCGAAGACGTTTAGCAATGGCGCTTCACCGGACGCATTCTCAAGCTTCAGAACGTAATCGCGCGTGGCTTCCTGCGCACTGGATGCGCCGTCATCAAACAGCGGACGCACCGCCGAATATGTCCAGACGATATCGTCCTTCGTCACCGGCTCGGCAAAATATTCGCTGGCGGCGTTGCAGAGGTAATCGGTCTCTTCGCCGCTGATCTTCACATCCGCCGGGTCGCCGGTGTAATCCCTGTCGGTTGTACCAATCAGTGTGAAATCGGTCTCGTAGGGAATAGCGAAAATGATGCGGTTGTCGGGGTTCTGGAAGAAATAGGCCCTGACATCGTTGAACTTCTTTTTCACGATGATGTGGCTGCCCTGAACCAGCCGCACATTGTGCACCTGATTTTTGCCCGCCGCATTCGACAGCACATTGTCCACCCATGGGCCGGAGGCGTTGACCAGCATACGCGCCTGCACGGTCTTGACCGCGCCCGTAGCGTTTTCCTTCACATCAACGTTCCAAAGCCCGCCTTCGCGGCGAACCGAAACCACCTTCGCGCGGCTCATGATGTCGGCACCTTTGTCAGCGGCATCCCGCGCATTCAGCACCACGAGACGTGCATCATCCACCCAGCCGTCCGAATATTCGAATGCCTTGGTGAACAGTGGCTTCAATGGTTTGCCAGCGGGGTCGCGGCGCATGTCGAGCGACTTCGTCGCGGGTAGAAGCTTGCGACCGCCGAGATGATCGTAGAGGAAGAGACCAAGGCGGATGAGCCAAGCCGGGCGGATGCCACCCTTGTGAAATGGCAGAACGAAGCGCATCGGCCAGATGATGTGCGGTGCCATGGCCCATAGCACTTCGCGTTCCATTAACGCTTCGCGCACAAGGCGGAACTCATAATGTTCGAGATAGCGAAGGCCGCCGTGAATAAGTTTGGTTGCGCCAGACGAGGTGCCGGAGGCGAAATCATTCATCTCGGCAAGGGTCACCGAATAGCCGCGACCGGCAGCATCACGGGCTATACCGCAGCCATTGATGCCACCACCGATCACGAAAATATCGCGGACCGCATGCTCACTCACCTGGTCTCTCCCTGACGCGACATTCCGCCGCTTATTGATGGAATTCGAAATTGCGGCGAGTTAAAATGAAAATAAAGCGAATGTCAAACGAATGTTAATCGTTTCAATTTTCAGGCTGTAGACGTTCGGTTTCGATCAACCGAACGTCGTTTTCCTTGCAGATGGCTTTGACGGATGGAAGCGGACAGTGGTCCGTAATGAAGGTGTGGACTTGCGAGAGATGACCTATTCTCACCGGTGCCGTGCGGTCGAATTTGCTGGAGTCGGAGACCAGAATAACATGCCGAGCATTGGCGATGATGGCCTGCGCAACCTTAACCTCGCGAAAGTCGTAATCCAGCAACGCACCATCCTTGTCGATGGCCGAGACGCCGATCACGGCGTAGTCCACCTTGAACTGGCGGATGAAATCCACCGCAGCTTCACCGACAATACCGCCATCCGTGCCGCGCACCACGCCACCAGCTATGACGACCTCGATACCAGGGAATATACGTAACCTGTTGGCAACATTGATATTGTTGGTAATCACCATCAGTTCCTGATGGTCCACCAGCGCCTCACCGACAGCCTCTGTGGTCGTGCCAATATTGATGAAGAGTGACGATTTATGGGGAATGAGCCCGGCTGCGGCGCGGCCTATCGCTTGTTTTTCCGTTGCGGCAATCGAGCGTCTCGCTTCGTATTTCACGTTTTCCGTGCTGCTGGGAAAGATCGCGCCGCCATGAATTCGCGTCAGCGCGCGGGCCTCGCAGAGGTCGTTCAGATCCTTGCGAATGGTCTGCGCGGTGACTGAAAATCGCGTGGCGAGATCATCCACGCTGACCTTGCCTTCGGATTTTGCAAGTTCGATGATATCAATCTGGCGCGATGAGAAAAACATGGAAGCTTCTACCCGGCAATATCTGTGGACTTTCGTTTTATTTCATTTTTTTGAGAAACGAAAGTGCGCTGACTCGCGGATAGGAGCAAGGTTTTCCACAATCGCCGCCCTTATGACCCCTCTAATTTGTCCGCCTGATAAATATTGGGGTTGCGCCTCGACGCATTTTGTCCTTGTTTGCGCGTTCTCACACTTTATGGGGAAATTAAAAAAATGAATTCTATAAAAACAACAACGCGTGCCGCAATCCTGCTAGGCTCGCTTCTGATTGGCGCCAGTTCAGCTCTTGCGGAAACCATTCTTCACCGTGGTAATGCCGGGGAACCACAAACCCTCGATCAGGCACAGACCTCGATCAATATCGAAGCTTTCATTCTGAAAGACCTTTACGAAGGTCTGACCATTTATGATGCTGCGGGTAAGATTGTTCCCGGTGCAGCCGAAAGCTGGACGCTGTCCGACGACGGCACCGTATACACATTCAAAATTCGCGCCGACGCCAAGTGGTCGGACGGTTCGCCTGTTACCGCCGAAGACTTCGTATTCTCCTTTAAGCGCGTCGAAGACCCGAAGACCGCTGCGAAATACGCCAATATTCTTTACCCCATCAAGAATGCCGAAAAGCTCAACAAGGGCGAAGGCAAGCTCGATGATCTCGGCATAAAGGCCGTCGACGAAAAGACGCTGGAAATCACGCTCGAGCGCCCGACTCCATTCTTTCTGGAGCTGCTCGCACACCAGACAGCGCTCCCTGTTTCCAAAGCAAGCGTCGAGAAGAACGGTGCTGACTTCGTAAAACCCGGCGTCATGGTTTCTAACGGTGCCTATACGTTGCAGTCCCATGTTCCCAACGACAGCCTGATTGTCGTCAAGAACCCCAACCACTGGGATGCCGCCAACACCAAGATCGATAAGGTGGTCTTCTACCCAATCGATGACCAGGCTGCATCTGTTCGTCGCTTCGAAGCCAAAGAAATGGACCTTGCGTTCAACTTCTCCGCAGACCAGCTGGAGCGTTTGAAGAAGTCTTATGGTGAACAGGTTCACGTCTCTCCGACGCTTGCGACCTATTATTACACCTTCGACACGCGCGAAGCGCCTTACAGCGACGTTCGCGTCCGCCGGGCTCTCTCCATGTCGGTAGACCGCGACTTCCTGGCTAAGGAAATCTACAGCGGCTCGCAGGTGCCTGCTTACTCCATGGTTCCGCCCGGCATGGACAGCTATGGCGAACCGGCAAAGGCCGATTTCGCCTCAATGTCGCAGCTAGATCGTGAAGACGAAGCGCTCAAGCTGATGAAGGAAGCCGGTTACGGTGAAGGCGCTAAGCCCCTGTCCATCGAAATCCGCTACAACACCAACCCTAACCATGAGCGTGTCGCCACCGCCATTGCGGACATGTGGAAAACCACGTTCGGCGCGAATGTTTCGCTGGTGAATCTCGATGTCGCCTCGCACTACGGTTACCTGCAGGAAGGCGGCAAGTACAATGTCGCGCGCGCTGGCTGGGTTGCTGACTATGCTGATGCCGAAAACTTCCTTAACCTGTCTGTCTCGTCCAATACGACGTTCAACTATTCGAAGTTCAACAATGCTGAATTCGATGCGCTGATGAAGAAGTCTTATGATGAGAAAGACCCTGCTGCGCGTTCCAAGCTGCTGCATGACGCTGAAGCAATCCTGATGAAGGAGCAGCCGGTTGCGCCGCTTCTGACACAGGCCGATCTCTGGCTGGTATCCGACCGCGTCAAGGGTTGGGAAGACAATGCGGCTAACGAACACCTCAGCCGCTTCCTGAGCGTTTCCGAATAAGCAGTGCTGCCACGGTGGTTTTGAAACATGTCGCGCAAAGGCTCCATGCTTTTGCGCGACATGCTGAAAGAACGGGCGAAAGCGTTGAGGCGATGATAAGGTCGCGCAACGCATAGCCGCCGTGCCATGCCGGAGCCTGAAACATTATGATATCTTTTGTCCTGCGCCGTTTGGCGAGCGCCGTGCCGACGTTGTTTATCGTCGTCACGATTTCTTTTTTTCTGATGCGATTTGCACCCGGCGGCCCGTTCAATCTTGAGCGTCCGCTGCCACCGCAGACCATGGAAAATCTGATGAGAACCTATCATCTGGATGAACCATTGTGGCGTCAGTATCTGATCTACATGAAAAACGCCGTCACCGGCGACTTTGGCCCCAGCTATATCTACAAGGACAACACTGTTGCCCAGCTGATCGGCAAGGGCTTGCCCTATTCGCTGGAGCTTGGGTTTTATGCGCTGTTGCTGGCTTTGATCGGCGGCGTCTTGGCTGGTACGTTTGCGGCATTGCGGCAGAACAGCTTTTTCGACTTCTCTCTGATGTCTGTTTCGACAGTCGGCGTTACCGTTCCAAACTTCGTCGTGGCACCCGTGCTGACGCTGGTTTTTGCCGTTCTGCTGGGTCTTCTGCCCGCCGGTAGCTGGGGTGATGGTTCGCTGCGCTATCTGTTGCTGCCGATGATTGCGCTCGCCTTGCCGCAGTTGGCCGTCATTGCCCGCCTCACCCGCGGCTCGATGATCGAAGCCCTGCGGATGGACCATATTCGTACGGCAAAAGCTTATGGACTTCCCAGCCGCACCGTCGTCATCGTCCACGCCATGCGCGCGGCAATGCTGCCGGTCGTATCCTATCTCGCACCTTGCGCGGCGGCTTTGCTGACCGGCTCTGCCGTCATCGAAACCATCTTCACCATTCCCGGTGTCGGTCGCTACTTCGTGCTGGGTGCCATCAATCGTGACTATACGCTTGTCATGGGAACCGTCGTTCTCATCGCGCTCTTCGTCATTGTTTTCAATCTGGTGGTCGATATTCTGTACGGCCTTCTTGATCCGAGGGTCAGACATGACTGATATCCCCGGCACATCAGCCGTTTCTCCTTCGGTGAAAAGCCGAAGCCTCTTCCAGCTCGCGACTATGCGCTTCCGCCGCAACACAGCTGCCATGGCCGGTTCGGTCATGCTGGTGTTGATCACGCTCTTTTCGTTCCTGGGGCCGCATTTCCTCACGCACACCTATGATCAGGTGTTTTCGTCCTACGTTTCCGTTGCGCCTAGCCTTGATGCCCGACCCGATGCCGATAGTCTTCAGGGTGTAATGGAAGGTGTTGCCGGTCGCGCACGCGTCGATCTCAAGGAATTTGCGGTCGAAGGCCAGAGATTTACGGCAACCGTCACGTCGTCCAGCCAGATCGATCCGCGTACGACGCGTTATTTCGATCGCGCCAACGAATTCGAAAACACCAAGGTCGTCGCTACCGAAGATGACGGCCGCACGCTGAAAATCGAAGGCGATGTAAACCGCGAATATTTCTTCTTCGGCACCGATAGCAATGGTCGCGATCTTCTCGTCCGCATCATGCTGGGCGGTCAGATATCCATTGCCGTCGGCGTGCTGGCAAGCCTTGTCTCACTGGGGATCGGCGTCGTTTATGGCGCGACCGCCGGTTATATTGGCGGCCGTGTCGACAATACGATGATGCGTTTCGTAGAAATTCTCTACTCGCTTCCCTTCGTGTTTCTCGTCGTGGTGCTGGTGGTGTTTTTCGGGCGAAGTTTCATTCTCATCTTCCTCGTCATAGGGGCGGTGGAATGGCTGGATATGGCGCGCATCGTGCGCGGACAGACGCTTGCGCTGAAGCGACGCGAGTTCGTGGGGGCCGCACAGGCGCTGGGCCTGACAGACTGGCAGATCATCCGCCGTCACATCATCCCAAACACCATCGGCCCGGTCGTCGTGTTCGTCACTGTCGTGGTGCCGAAGGTCATCCTTCTGGAAAGCTTCCTGTCCTTCCTTGGTCTGGGTGTACAAGCGCCCTTGACCAGCTGGGGTGCGCTGATTTCCGAAGGTGCCAGCAATATGCAGTCGGCCCCGTGGCTGCTGATATTCCCGGCGACTTTCTTCGTGCTGACGCTGTTTTCTTTGAACTTTGTGGGTGACGGGTTGCGTGACGCGCTCGATCCCAAGGATCGTTGATATGAATACGACATCTGAAACCATTCTTTCCGTGCGTGGACTGAAGGTCGATTTCACGACGCCGGATGGTGCCGTGAGCGCCGTGAAAGGCATCGATCTCGATGTGAAGCCGGGTGAAACACTGGCCGTGGTCGGGGAATCCGGTTCCGGCAAAAGCCAGACCATGATGGGCATCATGGGCCTGCTGGCCGCCAATGGTCAGGTTCAGGGCTCCGCCAAATATCGCGGACGCGAATTGATCGGCTTGCCTGTCGATGAGCTGAACGCCATCAGGGGCGCTAAGATCACCATGATCTTTCAGGAGCCGATGACCTCGCTCGATCCGCTCTACAAAATCGGCAAGCAGATCGCCGAGCCGATCATTCACCATCGCGGATGCACCAAGGCAGAGGCGAGAACCCGCGTTTTGGAACTGATGCGGCTCGTTGGCATTCCCGATCCCGGCAGGCGCATCGACAGCTATCCGCACGAGCTCTCCGGCGGCCAGCGCCAGCGTGTTATGATTGCCATGGCGCTCGCCAACGAGCCTGATCTTCTGATCGCCGACGAGCCGACAACCGCGCTCGACGTCACCATTCAGGCCCAGATTCTCGATCTGTTGAAATCCCTGCAACAGCGTTTCGGCATGGCCATCGTGCTGATTACCCACGATCTGGGCGTCGTCCGGCACTTCGCCGACCGCGTTGCCGTCATGCGTCGCGGTGAGATTGTGGAGACGGGGACGACAGAAGACATCTTCGAGCGTCCGCAGGCGGATTACACCAAGATGCTGCTGGACGCCGAACCCAGCGGTCACAAGCCGCCTGTTGGCCCGGAAGCGCCAACGGTTTTGTCCGGCCAGAACGTGACGGTGGATTACGAAATACCGGGTGGCCTGTTCACGAAGGCCACGGCGTTTCGCGCGGTCGATGGCGTCAATGTCAATCTGCGCCAGGGCCAGACGATTGGTATCGTCGGGGAATCCGGCTCGGGCAAATCCACGCTGGGTCGTGCGCTTCTGCGGCTGACGCCGTCTACCGGACGTCTGTTCTTCGGCAAGACGGATATTTCCAGTCTTGGCAGAAAAGCCATGCGGCCCATGCGTCGTCAGCTTCAGCTGGTGTTTCAGGACCCCTACGGCTCGCTGTCGCCGCGCCAGACGGTCGGAGAGATCATTACCGAAGGTCTGTTCGTTCATGCGCCGGAACTGAGCCGGGCGCAGCGTGACACGCGCGCCATCGAGGCGCTGACGGAAGTCGGGCTCGATCCCGCTGCCCGCAACCGCTATCCGCACGAGTTCTCCGGTGGCCAGCGCCAACGCATCGCCATCGCACGTGCGATCATTCTCAAGCCAGATGCCGTCATTCTCGATGAGCCGACATCGGCACTCGACCGTTCGGTGCAGGGGCAGGTCATCGATCTGCTGCGAGAGCTGCAAAAGACGCATGGTCTTTCCTACATTTTCATCAGCCATGACCTTTCAGTCATCAAGGCGATCTCCGATTACGTCATCGTCATGAAGGATGGGAAAATCGTAGAGGAGGGCGAAACCGACGCAATCTTCAACAATCCGACAGCCGATTATACCAAGACGCTGATCCAGTCCGCCTTCACGGCAGACGTTGCTGCATAAAACTAAGCCCGGCCGTCATGGCCGGGCGCTTATCCTTGACCTCCCGGGGAACAAGGCCCTCACATCTGCGTTATGACTTCGTGAAAATAGATGTGTGCCGTTAAGGCACCGTGGAGGGAATATGTTCAAGGTTATTCAGATTGCTGGTCTCGCTGTCACGATGGCGGTTTCGGGCTTTGCGATGACAGGCGCTGCCAGCGCGCAGGATATGGAATTGAGAATTGGGCGTGATGGCGTGCGTCCAGTCATCCGTGATCGCGACCGCGATATGGACCGTCGCGGCCCGCCAATGCGCGGTTGCAGCGAGAGAGAAGCCCGTGCCGCGGCCCGCGCATCCGGCCTTCGTGATCCGCAAATCGTCCGCGCAACGCCGCGCCGCATCGTTGTCGAAGGTTACACACGCCGTGGTTCCGACACGATTACGTTCGCTAACGAACGTGGCTGCCCGGAAATCTGAGAAGTAAACCTTTCAGAAAATAAGTTGCATTAAATTGAAACTCGCGTTTAGCGAGTTTCTTTGCGTTTAGGCCATCCACTACAATTTGGATTAGTAATTTCTAAATTTAGATGTACTAATAAGCATAATGGTTGCACTTTATTTGGGGGTATTCCGCAGTGTTCGCCGTACTTGAATGTGTTGCGTTACAACATGATCGACGGATCGTCGTTCTGGCTGCCGTGATTGCACTTCTCGGAATGCTATCCTTCTACCATCTTCTTCTTAGAGCGGATGAGAGCCCCCTGAAGCGTCGACCCTATTGGGTCGTTGTGGCCGCCTTTGCATCTGGTCTTAGTGTCTGGGCGACGCACTTCATCGCCATGCTCGCCTATCAAGGCAGCGTTCCCATCGGCTTCGATTTCCCGTTCACGGCGCTATCCGCCATCGTCGCCGTTTTCGGCTTCTGGCTCAGCCTGCAATTCTTGTGGGAAAAAACCGGTGCCGTTGTTCTGTCCGGCATCGCCATCACTGTCGCCGTTGCAGCCATGCACTTCATCGGCATGGCCGGAATGCAGGTCGCGGCATCCATCGAATATCGTTTGATGCCAATCCTTGTTGGCACCGCTGTCACGGCAACGCTGTTTTGCCTGGCGTTCTTCTTTTTCCGGCACTTACGCGGCCACAAGCGTGTGACGTTATCGGCCTGCGCCGCCATTTTGGGTGTGCTAACGCTGCACTTCACCGGCATATCCTCGACCATCCTCATTCCCGACCCCAGCATTGCGGGCCCGCACATAGACGGGACGGATCGCGCGCTTCTGATGGCAGCCATCAGCGGCGTGACATTCCTGGTGCTTGCGGCCACCGGCATCGCAGCCTTGATCGACCGCTATCTGGTGGACTTGAAAGGCCTCGTCGGCGCCACGCTCGATGGACTGGCCGTGGTTCAAGACGGCCGTATCGTTGAGGTCAACAGTCGGTTTGCCGGGCTATTCGGCGCCACGGAAGCCTCGCTGATCGGCGTCAATGCCGAGGAACTCATGCATGCGGATGATGGAATGCCCGCCCACCATTCCCGCGCCGCTGCCGTTGAAGCCGTGCCGAACAGGGGCGACAGATCCCGAACCTTCGAACTGGCAGTCCGTACGATCGAATATCGTGGTCGTCCCTGCGAAGTGATGGCAGTGCGTGACCTTACCGAGAAGCGCCGCGCGCAGCGTGAGGTCGAATACCTTGCCCGACACGATATGCTCACCGGGCTCGCCAACCGCACGATGTTTCAGGAGAGGCTGAACAATCACATCACGGTGGCCAAGAACAGCGATCAGTTCGCCCTGCTGGCGCTGGATCTCGATCGCTTCAAAGCCGTCAACGATCTTTTCGGTCATGCGGAAGGTGACCGCGTTCTCAAAGACGTCTCCCGCATTCTGCAACAATCGGCGCGCACAGGCGATCTTGTCGCCCGGCTAGGCGGCGATGAGTTTGTGATCCTGACCGCTTTCGGTACGACCAGCGATGAGGCGCGCGATCTCGGCGAGCAGATTCTCGAAACCTTTCGTCAGGAAATGAACAGCGTCAGCGATCCGACAGCGGTTGGCATTACCATCGGCATCGCAGCCTTTCCCGCCAATGGCGACGACAGCGAAACGCTGATGCACGCAGCCGATCTGGCGCTTTACCGTGCCAAGATCAACGGTCGTGGCATCATCGCCTTTTATGATCTTGCGATGGATCAGGAAACGAAAGAGCGCCGCCGACTGGAGTCCGACCTGCGTCAGGCCATCAGCCGCAACGAGCTGGAACTGCTCTATCAACCCGTTCATTCCGTCGAGAATGGGGAAGTCGCGGGTTATGAGGCGCTGGTGCGCTGGCAGCATCCGACGCGCGGCATGGTGCAACCGGATGTCTTCATTCCCATTGCCGAGGAAAGCGGGATCATCATTGCGCTGGGCGAATGGATTTTGCACGAGGCCTGCACAGCTGCCGTTCGCTGGGAGCCGCATATCAAGGTTGCCGTCAACATCTCGCCCGTCCAGTTTTCGCTCGCCAATCTTGCCTACACGATCTGCGCGACGCTGGAGAAAACCGGGCTTGCGCCCTCGCGGCTGGAACTGGAAATGACGGAGGCGGCGCTTTTGAAAGACCGCGCCATCACGCTTTCCACCATGCGACAATTGAAGCGGCTGGGTGTGACGATCGTCATGGATGACTTCGGTACGGGTTACTCCTCGCTCAGCAACTTGCGTAGCTTCCCGTTCGACAAGATCAAGATCGACCGCTCCTTCATCGCCGCTATGAAGCAGGATGAAAACGCCCACACCATCGTCCGCGCCATCATCGGCCTTGGTCGCAGCCTTGACTTGCCGGTCACTGCAGAAGGCATCGAAACCGACAGCCAGTACCGTATGGTGGTGGATGAGGGCTGTACGCAGGCGCAGGGCTACCTTTTCGGAAAACCTGGAAAAGCGCCCGCACGCCTGAAGAAAACGCAACCGCACAGTCCGGTGTTCGGTTAAGACGAGACGTAAAATATACCTTGAAATCACTTTTTTAATCTTGCCCGGCTTGAAACCGGTCAGCGACACGCTATCTCCATATAACAACCAGATAGTACATTTATATTATATAAAACTTAAGGACGAAACCTCCGTGAAATCAGCATGATAGAAAATATACTTTCCACACGCGCAGCCCAGCCAACACAGATACTGGAATGTTTCGACAGCCTCCCCATCGCAGATATGGCCTTCATGACAGGGCGCTGGCGAGGGTTCGAAATCCGCACGGGCCATCGTCTCGATGGATTGCTGGAACCCAGTGGCTGGTATGGCAAACTGTTTGAAAATCCCGAAGCCGTCCACCCGCTTTTGTTTCATTCGCGGGATGGAAAGCAGCTTTATGCTGTTGACCCCATGCTCGTGCCT
The DNA here is from genome assembly GCA_900468015.1 of Hyphomicrobiales bacterium. Classification (GTDB taxonomy): domain Bacteria; phylum Pseudomonadota; class Alphaproteobacteria; order Rhizobiales; family Rhizobiaceae; genus Agrobacterium. The sequence goes on along the minus strand of UBRU01000018.1, from coordinate 30,848 downwards.
CTGTCGGCGCCGTTGCCGCGATCTTCGATGCTGGGCGTTGCGATGGCCATTCTCAGGCCAGTTTTGCAGACCAAATCTCCCAAGGCGCGGCTGAGAATGATCGAGTATCGCGGGCGCTCCACGGCAACGATGGTCTATGACAGCAAGGCGATCTTCGATCATTTCGCACGCATCGATGATCGCCGCGTCCTCGGCATCATGGACCTGAAAGGCATGCCGGGACCCTATGCGTTCTGTCTGGAACGCGATGACACCCCAATGGAAGTGAGGCTTTGACCATGTCTGGCGTAACACTGATTACCGGCGGCGCAAGCGGCATCGGGCGGTTACACGCGCTTCGCGCAGCCGAAAGCGGCAAGACCGTCGCCATCATCGACCTGAATGACGAGGGTTTGGCGGAGGTTTCCGGCGAACATGATCTCATAAACGCATTCAAATGCGATGTGACGGATCATGCCGCGCTTGAGGCTGTGGTTGAAGACATCGAGCGAACTCTCGGCGAAATCGACTGCCTCATCGTCTGCGCGGCCATCATGCCTGGCGGCGAACTGGGACAGATGGATCCGGGCAAGATAGTCAAGGCAATGCAGATCAACTACGGCGGTGTGGTCAACACCACGACCATTCTCCTGGCCAGAATGCTGCCGCGCGGGCGCGGAGATGTCGTCATATACGGATCCACGGCTGGCATCGTTCCCATCAACCGCTTCGGGGCCTATGGTGCGACGAAGGCGGCGGTCAACCACTATGCACGCGTGCTGATCAGCGAAAATCGCAACAAGGGTCTTCGCTTCCAGCTTGTCTGCCCACCCGCGGTCGATACACCGCTGATTTCGCAGGTGTCCTCCGATGGCCCGGATTTCCTCAAGAACGGTCGCACCTCCATTTCACAGATGGTGACGCCGGAGACTGTCGTTCAGTCCGTGGAGAAAGCGCTGGCTGCGGGCAAGGAGATCAACTACCCTGGGCGCGGCAAGTTGATCGAACTCGCCTATCGCGCATTTCCTGGCATCGTCCAGCGTGTCTCCAACAACGCCTAAACCCGCAAACGAAACCGCAACCGGGAACATCTCTCCTGTGGCAACGTTTTCAGAGGCTTGCAACAGGAGACTATGATGGCAGTTACGTATCACGTTGGCGAACACGATGGCGGCTATGCTTACCGGCTTGGCGATGTGTGGTCCGAGACTTTCCCGGACCACGATTCCGCTCTGAGAGCCGCCAATGATGCAGCCCGGCGTCAGCAGATCGGCGGAGAAGAGGTCGATATTTCCTATCAGCTGGCAGACGGCCAATGGCAATCTCAGCACGTGCGCGGCGGCGACAGGCCGGAAACGGATGTCGTGGACGACACGACGAGCAAATAAGCTTTTCCTGACGTTGAATGTAACGCTGTCTCAGATGAGGCAGCGTTACGCATTTCCCCCATATCCCTAAGCCGATTGCGGACCAATAAGGCGGCGATGTTCGGCCTCAGGTATTCCGTAGGAATCCCCCGCTGTTTCCAGCAACAGTGCCCGGTCTCGTACCGTAATCAGCGAGCGCTCGGCCTTGATGGCACGACTGCCTTCCAGCTTGTGCAGAGCATCCGTCACGCTGGGGCGCCGCACGCCCAACATCACAGCCAGAAAATCATGGGTCAGCGGCAGTTCGTCGCCCAAACGGTCCTGACACATCAATAGCCAGCGTGCCAAACGCTGCTCCACATCATAGCGCCCGTCGGCCAAAGCCGTTGCCGCAATCTGGATCATGAAGACATGGGCGTATTTCTGCAACAGGGTCCGCAACGTGCGGCTATCGTCCATCAATGCCATCAGTTCAGGTGAGGGGATGCGCAGCGCCTTTCCGCCCACCTGCATAAAGGCCTTGTGCGGACTGGCATCGACCCCCATCAGCACGGGAACGCCGGAACATCCTTCGTGGCCGATACATCCGACCTCGATGGACTTGCTGGCGACCACGACTTCCGACGACAGGCCACTTTCAAAGAAGTAGACGTGGCTGATCGGCTCATAGCTGTCGAACAGCGTCTGCGTCTGCGCCAGCGTTACGGGCTCAAGCCTTGGGCGTAAAAGTGCAGCGTCTTCGGTAGAAAGTCTTTTAAGAAGGCCGTTATTGGTCCAGGTCAAAGCGATGCCCTTTCTAGCAGTCTGTGGCGGATGCATGCGCAGGAAAGCAGGAAAAATGACCTCACTTTTCCTGCGCACATCTCAATGTGATGAAACTTTAGCATTCTCCGATGGTTCGAAGGACACATCGGAGAATTGCAATGAGATACTATTTCCACGTTCGCAGCCACGACGGCTTTGCCCTTGACCCTGAAGGCGCGGAATTCGAAACGCTGGAAGCAGCATACGATGAAGCCTTTCAGGCTGCGCGTGAAATTCTCGCCGACCGTTTGCGGCGGGGCGAGGTGATTGATGGAGATGTCTTCGAAATTACGATGGAGAACGGTGAAATCGCTGGAACTGTTCCCTTTAGAGAAACGGTTCATTTTGATGACCAGCGTCAGACCCATAAAAGATGAGCAACCCCATGCTCTCGCTTAAAAATTGGCGCTTCACTTACGCGAAATCTCGCCATTATCAAGCATATTAGATATCAGCGTACGCTAACGTACTCACTCCCCAAGTGCCGGAACGATGATGTCCGCAACGGCTTAATTCCCCACTAGCAAGGGAGATTAAGCATGTCAGCAGACTTGAGTATCCAGCAGGAAGTCGTTGCCCTCATCCCAGCGCTCCACAGGTTCGGATCGCGATTTTACAGAAGCCAGAACGATGTCGAAGATCTCGTTCAGGAAACGCTTCTCAAAGCTCTCCGCGCGCTTCCCTCGTTCACTCCGGGCACAAATCTGAAGTCCTGGATGTTCACCATCATGCGCAACGCCCACCACACCTCCTATCAGAAAAACAAGCGCATTACGGTTGGTACGAATAATCTTGAACATCTTATCCAGGCAGCGCCTTCACCACAGGAGTGGGCTATCAGGAAGATCGAATACGATCGCGCTCTTGCAGCCATGCCGCCGATTTACCGCGTTGTTTTTCACCTCGTCGTAGAGGATGGCCAGGCTTATGATGCCGCCGCTAGAACCTGCAAGATTTCCGTCGGCACCGTGAAAAGCCGCGTTAACCGCGCAAAACACTTCCTCGCCAACCACATGGGCGACACCATGACGACCGTTGCAGCGGTCTAAGCCTTATAAAATCGCGCGTTATTATCCGACCCGGTAAACTTCATTGCCGGGTTTGTCATGCGAGGTGGCTTTTTGCGCAGATCGGACGGAACTACTTCTCGCGCGTGTAGTTTGGGCTGCTCTCCCACTGGAGCACCGCATGACAGTCCCAACATCGACCTATCGCATTCAGTTTCGCAATGGCATGACATTTGATCGCGCCGTTGCAATCATTCCCTACCTGAAAAAACTCGGCATCAGCCACCTCTACGCATCGCCGATCTTCACCGCCACCAGCGACTCTACGCATGGCTATGACGTGACAGATGCCAATGAAATCGATCCGGCCACCGGCGGTCGGGAAGGTTTCGATAGGCTGGTGCGTGCATTGAAAGCCGAAGGTCTTGGCGTCATCATCGACATCGTACCCAACCACATGGCAGCCTCGCTGGAAAACGAGTGGTGGAAAGACGTCATCGAACATGGCGCGGACAGCCGCTACGCCGGACATTTCGACATCGACTGGTCCCGTCGCCTGACGCTGCCCTTTCTGGGTGATGATTTTGCGAAGGTGCTTGAGGATGGCGACGTAAGCATCGAGGCAGACCCCGCTACCGGCAACCCTGCGCTCCGGTGCCACGGCACACATTATCCGCTGAAACCAGCCACCTACGCAGGGCTAGAGGCCGATATTCTCGGCACAACGAACAAGCAAGCGATTGCCGCTCTTCATGATAGCCAGCCGTACCGCCTCACATCTTGGCGCGACGCGTGCCGTGATTTGTCCTATCGCCGGTTTTTCGAGGTCACCGGCCTCGTCGGCATGAAGGTCGAAGACGCCGCCATCTTTGATGACACGCACCGCCTCATCCTCGAACTCGTCCGCAATGGGTCTGTGGATGGCATGCGCGTCGACCACGTCGATGGTCTGGCCGATCCGAAATCCTATCTGGAGCGGTTGCGGCAGGAGGCCGGTGCAGGCTGCTACATCACGGTGGAAAAGATACTCGGCCCCGATGAGCAACTGCCGCTGGATTGGCCGGTCTCCGGCACCACGGGCTACGAATTCATATCAGCCCTCAGCAATGTCTTCGTGGACAATGACAAGCTCTCCCAATTGCAGGACGCCTACGCGGCTTGCGAAGGCCACCCCACCGACATGCCCGACGAGTTGCGGAAGGCCAAGCTGCTGATGGCAGACATCAATTTCGCAGGCGAGTTCAACCGCTTGCTGAAACTCGCGATACGCTTTCTGAAAACCGAAAATACTGTTGCGCAGTCCACCGAAAACGATCTGCGCGCCGCCCTGCGTGAACTGGTCGTCTCTTTTCCGGTCTACCGCACGTATGGCCATGCCGATGGTTTGCCGCGCGAGAGCGACGATGTTCTGACCAAGGTCGTCGATGCCATAAACGCCAGCGCTCACGCGCCCGATGCACATGCGCTTGCCAGCCTTCAACACATCCTGCGTCATGGTCGAGGAGATCATGCCGCAGAATTCAGAACACGCTTCCAGCAACTCACCGGCCCGCTCATGGCGAAATCCGTGGAAGATACGCTGTTTTACCGGCAAAACATGGCGCTGGCACTGAACGAGGTGGGTGCCGAACCCCTCCAGCAATCGTTCTCCGTCGAGCAGTTTCACGCCGCCATGATTGAGCGCCTGATCCATCAACCCGATGCGCTTTCCGCCACATCCACCCACGACACTAAACGCGGGGAAGACGCGCGCGCACGTCTCTACGCCATCACCGAGGCGCCTGCGCTTTGGGCGGATGCCGTCAAACGTTGGCAAGGCATGAATGCGTCTTTCCGGCAGGTACTGGACGAGGGCGTCGCGCCAGAGCCATCCGTGGAGTGGCTGCTTTATCAGGCACTCGCTGGTGTCTGGCCTCTCGGGTTCGATGTCCAGAATGCTGCAGAGCTTAAGGCACTCGAAGAGCGCTTCGCAGCCTATGTTGAAAAAGCGCTACGGGAAGCGAAACTGCGCACGAACTGGGGCGATAGCAACGCGGCCTATGAGGATGCCGTCATCGGCTATGCTCGCAAGCTGCTTTCGCCCGAAAACCGCGCGTTTATGGAGGATTTTACCCAGACCCTACAGCCTTTCATCGAGGCCGGTCTATCCAATGGCGTCTCCCAGACGCTGATCAAACTGACAGCCCCCGGCGTACCGGACATTTATCAGGGCAGCGAAAACCTCGACCTCAGCCTTGTCGATCCAGATAACCGCCGCCTGCCTGACTTCGATGCTTTTGCAAAACAGCTTGAAAACGATGGACACCAACACCCGAGCCTGGAACTCAAGCAACGCCTGATCGGCACGATCTTGCCGATGCGCAAGGCGATGCCTGATCTCTTCGGTGCGGGAACCTATGTTCCACTCGAGGTTAGCGGCGAAGGGGCGGGGCAATATGTCGGCTTTGCGCGCGTCACGCCAGACGACGCGCTCATCACCATCGCGCCACGCCTCTCCATGCGGCCCCCAGCACCCGCCAGCATCACGCTGCCACCAGATCTCGCCAACAGCACCTATGTGGATGTGTTGACGCAGAAAAACTGGACATTCACCGACAAAATCGATCTCGGCGAGGTCAAACTTGCACTTTTGAAAAGGCGATAGAAGGTTGGAAATCAGGCTCTATGCCAGAGCCTGATTTCTCGATTCCGCATCGATCAGCCACACGCTGAAAGCAGCAACGACCAACAGCCCTGAGATGACGCCCAAAGCCAGACCGAAATTTGACGCCATCAGCGGCGCGACGATCGATGGTGCCAACAGCCCACCAAACCGCGCAACCGCACCCGCCATCCCCATGCCACTTGCACGCAGCGTTGTGGGGTAAAGCTCAGGCGTAAACGCGTAAATCGCTCCCCACGTGCCAAGCAACGAGAAGCTCAGCAGCAATGTCGCAGTCACCGCAATCTCGACCGACTGTCCCAGCCCATAGGCGAGTGTGCCCACCGCACTCAGCAGAAGGAAGCCGATCAGTGTCGGCTTGCGCCCCCATTTTTCCACGCCATAGGCCGCCAGCGCATAGCCCGGCAATTGCGCGATCGCCAGAACGACGAGAAACATTTGACCACGCATGAAGCCGAAACCATCTGCCGCCAGCTTTATCGGCAGATAAACAAAGACGCCGTAATAGGAAACCGAGATCAGCATCCACGCCAGCATCAAAAACACCGTACGGCGACGCAGAATGTTTGAAAACAGCTCACTGATCGGCGCGCGCTGTCTGGCCTGCGGCACCAGCGCCGGGATGTCTATATCCTTGCCATTCGCCTTCGCAACACGCTGCAAAACATGCCGCGCCTCTTCCGAGCGACCTTTCTGGTTCAGATAAAGAGGCGATTCCGGCACGTAAAGCCGCAGAATGACGCCGATGAGTGCTGGAAGCCCCGTCACGAAGAAAATCGTCCGCCACGCTTCACCACCATGCGTACCCGCCACAAGCGCCAGCACGGCCAGTGCAACGGTGCCAATCGCCCAGCAACCTTCCAGCAGAACCAGCCACCGACCCCGCCGGTCGGACGGCAACAACTCGGCCATCATGGCGTAATCGACAGGCAGCGTTCCGCCCACCCCAATGCCGGTCAGAAAGCGCGCCACGATCAACCATTGCAGATCAGGCGCAAACGCCGATGCAACGCCGCAGATGGCATCGAGAATAATGGCGATAAACAGCACCGGCCTGCGCCCGATGCGATCCGCCAGCCGCCCAAAAGCAAATGCACCGATCAGCATTCCCAGAAAGAAGAACGTCCCCGTCTGCAATGCCTGCGGCACCGTCACCCCAAAGCTTTTGGCAATCGACGGCGCACTAAACCCAATCGCCAGAACCTGCATGGCGTCAGCTGCCCAGACGAGCCCGAAAATGACGAACAGGCGCTTCTGAAACGCCCCAACCCCGGCCGCTCGTAGGCCATCCTCAACGGAAACCGATGACTGCATGACTTTCCCCCACTTCCCGCAAATGCCCCGAGCACATCGTCCAGCGCGGCGGTCTGTCCCCAAGCCGTGCAACGACTGGTAAAACTTGTGGCACGCCTTGCCATCAAATCAAAGATGGGTGTGACGATTTAGATGTTGCTTTCCCGCACGCCAGTGGTGCTTCAATCATCAACAGAATTGCAACCTAACAATAATTTCGGAACCATAACATGTATAAATGCATTTGGCGCTCGTCGGGACATCGAGCTAGGTGCAAAAACATCCAGTCTCTGTTTTTGACACAATTAATAATTGCATTTCGACTTTGGTTTGAGTTTGATTGTAATTTCCATATTAGCGGATAGGGCGCATGGGTAGCTATCGTCGTGAGACCTCGAAGCGAGGAAAGTACATCCAGATCATTCAGGCCATGGCTCCTTCACGCCGCGAACGTACTTCGAAGACATCTTGAAAGTCATAAAATATGCTTGAATCAAGAAAATTAAAAATCCTTAGTATATTCACCCTTCTTTTCGGGTCGCTAAGCATATCTCTTGGAGCTCTTGCGCAAGAAGCGTTTGATCCAGCTCGCGCGTTTTGTGAGCGACAGACCTTCACTTTGGACAACATTCAGGAAGTGAAGCCCTGGCTAGACTACCTAAGTGGCTTGCGCAATGGGCGGTCAGAAGCTCCGGGCGACGATTGCAGCAGCAGCACCGTCCGTGCAATTGTTAATATGTCCAGAAGCGGCAGCGTGGAACTGGCAGAGGCCCGTCGATGGGGATTGTTGCAATTTTACGTTTCGAGAGCATTTGAACCAGACCTCGTTGAAAAACGATACGATACTGATAATTCATTTCGGTATCGTAATGACCTGCTTCTCTCCAGCTTCGTGTGGCTTCTATGTCCCGGCAAGGGCAACGACAGAACGGCTTGTGCAAAAGAGCTAATTCTTAAGTTCCCGGATCAATTTCTCAGCAGCAGCCCTGTTCTGTGCGATTTTGCGAGCGGCGATATGAAATCCATCCAGTGGCCGGAAGATCGTCGCGGATTGCCTCTTTTTTGCAACCAAGATCGCAACGGCCAGGTCGACGCTGACGAATGGCTGGAAAAAGCTGCAATTAATTTTGGGGATTGAGCTTGTGAAAGCCGGTGTTGTCGACGGCGTTGCAGCGATTCAAACGTTGGAGGACCTAATCCTTCAACTTGAAAAATTAGGTCACGATACGTCTCCCATACGTCAGTTTTTCGCTGTCGGAGAATGGCTCATCGCGTTTGAAGGTGTGGAGATTGCCTATTCAAAATTGTCTGTCGATAATGAGACGCGTGAAAAAATGATCTCTCTTGATCAATATTTTTCATAATGTGAGCACAGCTTTTGAGAGTGCAGAGACGTAACTGAACGGAGTAAGCACCTTGAAACTTTGCAAGATAGTCGCCGCGTTGCTTATGAGTATTATGGGCGTCTCACAGGCCTTGTCCCAGACGACTACACCACTGCCTAAAAGCGTCGAAAGCAGGTTGCAGCAGGCATGCTCCAAGGACGTTATAAGTTTAATTGACGCGATATGCCACGACAAGGGAACGGTAAACACCGTGGCCATTAACCTGCCCGGTGTTTGTCAGCAGTATCAGTACACGGATCAAATAAAGGAAAAGCTGCAGGAATGCGGTGGGACGAACGTTTTCTTCGAGATGTGGAAATTCAAATTCAATATTGAGAATGATTTCAAAAGAAAATTTGTGGACTACGTCAGTATAATACGCAGCAATGAAATAAAGTCTAATTCTTCAGCAATATCGTCGTCTTATGAAGCCTTTCGCCTTTCGGTTTGGGCATGTGGACTGAATGAGAACTGCCACGAGAATCTTTTCCACCAGTTTTCGGGCGAAACTCAGCGCGCCCTCGAGAAGACGCCGTATTTCTGCGATTACGCACCCTCGATCACGAGCTTCGACGACGGTTCATACAAACATCTGTTCTTTAGGGATAATTATCCCGATGGCGTCGCTCAGCCGATGTGCAGAGCTTATTATTGCAAGTACAGGGAATGTTCTCAACAAAGACCAAATCCCGGCCTCTTTATATTGAGTGATAATTTTCGCCGACAATATGATCTTCTTTACAAGGCCATACAGCCGTGACCGATGACACCTTTAGGCCTTTAAATTCAATCTTGCCAAAAGAGAGTTATCTCGCGCCACCATCGGGCCCGTGAGGACGCCTCTCGATCCCATCCATCCCGGCGCTTCACGGCAATGAGAAGCCCTCCGTGCTGCGGAGGGCTTCGTCTTCACCAGCGATAATCCGGTTCTCCCTGCCAGCCCCGACGATCATGCCAGTTGCGGCGGTCGTGTCTATCGCGCCATTCCCGGCGTGCCTGCCGCTCCCGCCATTCTCGCCGTTCTTCCCAGCGATCGCGCCGATCCCATCCGCCGTAATATCCTGGCGGCGGTCCGTTCGGGCGGCAAAATCCGCGTGGGGACAGGTGGTAGCCGCGACCGCAGGCGTAATCCACCTTTTGAATGAGTGACGTGTCCGGTGCGGAGTGTTTGCCTGTTGGCATCGCGTTGACGCCGGTCGCAAACAATCCTGTGACGATGCAAGCTGCGCTCAAAATCAATCTGCGCATCTGTTTTGCTCCTTTTGGCCCCTCAAACAAATAGCGCTTCAGCCCGTGAACGGTGGCTGAATGATTGGTGATGTTTTTAGGGCGGGAAAACGGCAGCGAAGTCATAATCTGCCCAGTCTGTGACCAAAATCTGCCCTTCAAATTATCGGCGATACAATGTGCACAATTCTTGCCTTATTTCTGCAACGAATGGGTGCGAGTTCTCGTTTCCGACTACGGCGCTCCAGCGAATCTACACTGCCAGGTGATGAGATATGAATGAGAATGTAGCCAACAATGTCGTGCAGCGACCGCCGGTTGAAATCTCATGTTCTGAAGAGCTTGCAGCATTGCGCAAGAGCGACAGTGGCCCCAAGCCTCCCGGTTGGGCGCTGTCTCTGAAAAGCGTCAAATCCTTCATTCTTGGAGGCAATGGTGCAACTGCCAAACTCGTCGCATCGCCATCCCTCATCGAGCGTGCCATGGTGACCCTTGCAACGTCCCGTGCGCTGCTGCTGATTGGTGAGCCCGGGACCGCCAAGAGTTTTCTGTCGGAACTGCTTGCTGCGGCCATCAGCGGGGATTCGACGCTGACCATTCAGGGCGGCGCTTCCTTGAGCGAGGATCAGATCCGCTATGGCTGGAATTATGCTCTTCTGGTGAGCGAGGGGCCGACGCGACGGGCGCTCGTACCGGCACCGCTTCACCGTGGCATGTCGGAAGGCAAGGTTGTCCGTTTCGAGGAAATCACGCGTTGCCCGCTTGAGGTTCAGGATAGCCTGTTGTCCGTACTGTCAGACCGGGTGATGGCCGTGCCGGAACTGTCGGGTGATGACGGTATGGTGTTTGCCAGGGAAGGCTTCAACATCATCGCCACCGCCAATACCCGCGACCGTGGCGTTAACGAGATGTCTGCCGCCTTGAAGCGGCGGTTCAACTTCGAAACGGTTTTCCCCATTCGCGATGCGGATGAGGAACTTGCGCTGGTCAAGCGTGAGGCTGGAAAATTGCTCGCGCGGTCGGGCGTCCCGGCACCACCTGATGACGATACTCTGGAGGTGCTGGTAACCTGCTTCAGAGAGTTGCGGGAAGGCCTTTCGGTTGAAGGCGGCATGGAGCGGCTAAGCTCGGTCATGAGTACAGCCGAAGCGGTCAGCGTTGCCCACGCCATCGGTATTCGCGGCCATTATCTTCGCGGTGATAGCGGTCGTCCCGAAGATATCGTCGAATGCCTTGCGGGCACGGCGGCAAAGGATAATGCGGAGGATTTGACGCGGTTGCGCCGCTATCTCGAGCAGAAGGCATCCAAGCGGTCAGGCGAAGGGTGGAAGGCGTTTTATGCAGCCCGGCATCTCCTCACACCCTGATCCCGACGACCAGTACAGCTCGCATGATCGCCTCATCGTCATCGGTGTGCGGCATCATTCACCTGCCTGCGCGCAGTTTGTTCGTCGCACCATCGAAGAACACAAGCCTGCATTCGTGCTCATCGAAGGCCCGGCAGATTTCAATCCCCACATCGAGGATTTGAGGCTCGCACATCAACTGCCGCTGGCCATTTTCAGTTTTCATTCCACACCGCGTCGCGTGCACGCGTCTTATTCCCCCTTTTGCAGCTATTCGCCGGAGTGGGAAGCTTTGCAAGCGGCGTGGTCAACCGGTGCCAGACCGCTCTTTTGCGATCTACCTGCCTGGCACCCGGATTTTGGCGATCGCACCAACCGTTACGCCGATCTGCATGGAAAGAGGGCAGCAGCAGTCGAGCAGGCCGCGGCAAATGCGCTGGGTGAAGATGGGCGCGATGCATTCTGGGATGCGATTGCCGAGCAATCACCGCTGGAGGAGCTTGAGGAACGCCTCGCATATTATTTCGACCTGCTGCGCCCGGATGGGGCGGAGGACCCGCAGGAACTTGCGCGTGAACGCTACATGGCCGCGCATGCAGCCTGGGCCTTGAGGGAGGCAAAAGGCAGAAAAGTCGTCCTCATCTGCGGCGGCTGGCACGCACAGGCCGTGCGAATGCTGGCGCGTCAGGCGGACGGCGACCTACCGGCGATCCCGAAACTCGATGAGGGCGAACGAGCGGGAAGCTACGTGGTGCCCTATGAATATCGGCGGCTTGACCGGTTTGCCGGTTACGCATCCGGTATGCCATCTCCAGCTTACTATGAAGATGTCTTTGCATATGGGCTGGATCACGCGGCTGATAATGCACAAAATGCGATTGCTGCTGCTCTACGCGCTGCCGGGCAGGTCGTTTCCACGGCGGATTGCGTTGCGTGGCATGCCCATGCCAAAGCGCTCTCGATGGCGCGTGGACACCGTTCCGTGTTGCGTGCCGATCTCCTGGACGCAGCCTTGGCGACTTTGGTCAAGGATGCTCTTGACATGCCTGCCGCCTGGACCCGGGAAGGGGCGTTGCGGTCTGGAACCCACCCAGCACTCGTTGCCATGCTGCGCGCCCTGACGGGAGAACGCTCAGGTAAGCTTGCGCCCGGCACCCGCCAGCCGCCTTTGATGGCCGATATCCGTGTCAGGCTTGATGAACTCGGTCTGATGCCGGACCATCGTCCACGCGAGGTGGCGCTGGACTGGAACGTACCTCTTGATCGAGAGCGGGCACACCTGCTGCACGCGCTCTGTATCCTCGACATTCCCGGCATCGAACGTATCGGTGACCCGATGGCCCTCGGCACCGTTGCGCCGAAGGAAACATTCCGGCTGGTCCTTCATCGCGATGCCGATGGGGCGCAGATCGAGGCGTCGCGCTGGGGTGGCACGGTGCCAATGGCTGCAGCAGCGGTGCTGTCGGATCGTGCCGAGCACGCGGGAAACGATCTCGAGAGCCTCTCCGCCTGCCTTGCCGATGCGCTGTTTGCCGGTCTGTTGGCGCTTGAAAGCGAATTGACGGAGCGCATCGCCGCCGGTCTCGCATCGTCCCACGACATCCATGCAATCGGCGCGACAGGGTTGGAGGTCGTGAGGCTTTACCGCTTCGGCGAGATTTTCGGAGAGGCCGCACATAAGGCTTTGGGGCGTCTCTGCGAAGCGGTGTTCGCCCGTGTGATGTGGATCATGGAGGCCATTCGCAACGAGGATGAAGGCATCAGAGCCATCCGCGCGCTGCTTGCCTGTCGCGACATGATGCGGGATTGCCCGACGCCGAACATGGACATTTCCTCCTTTATTGCCGGCCTTGAACGCTGTGTTGCAAACCCGGAGGCGCCAGCAGCACTCGCCGGTGGAGCTTTCGGAACGCTGATCGCATGCGGGAAAAAATTCCCTGATGATGTCAGCGGACGAATGCAGCGTTTCAGCGGGCCTGACAGGCTCGGCGATTTCCTGTCTGGCCTGTTTGCGTTGGCGCGCGAGGACATTTCCAAAAGCGCGTCTGTCATCGGCTCCGTCACCGCCATGGTAGAAGGCTGGACGGACGAGGCGTTTTTGCGCGCGTTGCCGTCGCTCAGACGAGCTTTTTCATTCTTCCCGCCGCGTGAGCGCGAAAGACTGGCTGGCGCCATCGTCCGTTCCCACGGCGGCAACGAGGCGCAGGCGGAAGTTCAGGCCATGGCGTGGATGCGTCAATCGACGCCGGTGGCAAATCAGGCGAGCGCTATCGCGCTCGAGGCGACTGTGGCTCGGCGTCTTGCCGAAGCCGGATTGATTTGATGTGATGTGAGGAAGGTAAAAATGGAACGCTACGAACTCGTTGAAGGTACATCGTCAAAGTTCTGGGAGGTCTTCGTCTCAGGTGTTTCACTTAAAATCCGCTATGGCCGTATCGGCACGCAGGGCCAATCGAAAGACAAGGATTTTCCGACTGCGGAAGATGCCGAAAAGGAAAAGAAGAAGCTGGTAAAAGAAAAGACCGGCAAGGGTTATTCGCGCGTTGCCGACGGTGAGATGCCCGCGCCTTCGGTACCTGCCGCCGCTTCGCCAGAGGCATCCAAAGATGAGAAACCCGCGACGCCATCGCCCGCAGCCGCCGCAAGCGAAGCTACGACGCAGCCATCCGTCGCGGTTCCACCTGCTGCAAAACCTGTGGTCGATGCTGATCGTGAGGAAATTCTGAACCAGCTGATAGGCTCGGCTCTGCCAACACGTTCTCGACGGTTTGTTGTTGCCGATCCGGTAAAAGCCTGGGCAAAGCTACGCGGTCACGTGGCCCTCATCAAGGACAACGCCGAAGACGAACGGCTCGAAGCGTGGAACTGGCTGGACGCAAAGGTTCAGGAAGCCGGTGAAGCAGGAGAGTCCATAGGGGTGTCGACCGCCGCAGATGTTCGCGAATGGGCAGAAAAGATCGAGCAGGCGAGCAAATATCTCACCATCTATTTGGGTGAAAGCCAGAAAAAGACGTCCGCCAGTCTCTTGTGCCTGGACTACTTTTTTGAGTTTCTGTCCGCAAAGCACGGTATGCCTTTTGTGGTGGAAGCGATGCTGCCACTTGTCGGGATCGATCCCAGCAATCGACGTGGTTATGAAGCCTCTTCATTGAGTTCGCCGCGCGAACTTGCTCTTCGCGGTAACATCACCGCCGCTTCCGATGAGGATTACGAGGTGATCGTTGCGATGCTGACCGAAGCCTTCCGAACGGAAACAGATTGGCGCAGGAAGGCAGCCTTCGCATTTATGCTCGGTGATGACCGGGATGTAGCGCATGAGTTGACGCCGGTTGCTTTTCTGTCCGCGGCTCAGGAAGCGGGGGAGGACGTTGGCGCTACACTTGCCATGGTGCCGCTCGTGCTCGATGCCCGGCCGTCTGCTGCGGCACGCTGGCGCACGAAGCGCAGCTATTTCATTTTCTTCATGTATTACGACCTGATGCTCGATGATATTCTCGCCACCGCTATAGAGACGGCGCGGCATTATCAGGAATCCGCACTGCCGACGCTCGAATGGCTGCTTCATTATGGCTATGAAGGTCAGAGAACAGAGATCGCACGCGTCATCCTTGCGACGGGTGAAAGCGGGGCATTAGCAAAGCTTCTGCCGTTCATTCACGAAAAATGGATTCGTCCCGCGGTCGATCAAGCCTCGGAAGAAGACCCCGCCTTCATGTTCGGTCAATATCTGGCAACGCTATCATCCGGCAGCAACGAGCCTGTTATTCGCGCCCGGGCCATGGATTTCGTCAAGCAGTACCCGAAAGAGACATTGGAAAGCTGGGCCACCGAACCGAGGTGGAAAACCCAGCTGCAGAAGCTGCTCGATATCCATGATGTTGCGCTGGCGCCGATCGAAACCCTGCCTGTCGTGTTGCGTGATCCGCCATGGCGCAAGAAAAAGAAGGCCGTTGACGATACCGTTCTGGAACTCTCGCCGTTGCAAACACCCTTCCGCTATCTGCGTGAAGGGCCGCCGCCGGAGGAGTATAGCTGGCGCCTAAGCCGCGCCCGTATCGTCTCTACGACCGAAGAACTGATCGATGCCATCAGGGAGTTCGAGAGCAAAGACGTTCCCGATTGGAGAAAAGTGCCACGCTCGATGGCCCTTCCGCAAAAGGGCGATGAGTTGGAAGACGTTTTGGCCTTTGTTTCAAAGCGGGTGTCAGAGTTCCAGGACTATCACGCGGCAGGAAGTTATGATTGGGACACGCTGATAGGAGGCATCGAGAAGCAATTTGATTCTTTCTCGTTGACCTTATGGGGTCAGCCCAAAGTTCTGCCATCCTATTATATAGGCGATATTGTCCCACGCATGATCGATCGTTTTGGCGAAAGAGCGTTGCCTGGTCTGCTCCGAAATGTGGAAAACAACCCGATCGGCATGCTCGAACACGTAAAGGACGTCGATTTCGCAGGCATTGCACCCCTTGCCGCGCGCGCGCTCTTGAAGCTGAAGAAGGCGCGAGTACCGGCTATGCAATGGCTACGTCTTTATAGGCGCACCGCAATAACGAGGCTGCTCCCTGACGCCACCGGCAAGCCCGGCGCCTCTCGCGATGCGGCGGAACATACACTTCGCTGGATGGTGACAGATCGCGCCGATGCGCGGGACGAAATTCTTGAGATCGCGAAATTGTACGAGCCGCAGTCGCCTGATGTGATGAAGGCGGTCTGGGAGGTTCTGGATCGTGATCCCTACGCCCGGTTCCCTGCGCGCATCGCCAAGCTGCCAGCATGGTTCAACCCCGGTGCGCTGACCCGTCCGGTGCTGAAAGATGGCGGGGCCCTGCCGGATGAGGCACTGGCCGCCATCGCGGAAATGCTGTCCTTCTCAACGCCCGAGGCCATCTATGCCGGTCTCGATGCGGTAAAGGAGGTCACGACGCCGGAGAGCCTCGCGCGATTCTCCTGGGACCTTTTCGGCGCCTGGCTTGCCGAAGGTGCTCCCAACAAGGAAGGGTGGGCTTTGCGCGGTTTGGGCTGGCTCGGTGATGATGAATGCGCCCGCCAACTGACGCGCCTTGTGCGCAAATGGCCCGGCGAATCTGCCCATCAACGCGCTGTCACCGGTCTCGATGTTCTTGCCGATATCGGTACGGATGTGGCGCTGATGAACCTCAATGGCATCGCGGAAAAGCTGAAATTCAAGGGACTTCAGGAAAAGGCGCGGGAGAAGATCGCCGCAATTGCCGAGGCGCGTGATCTGACGCCGGAAGAGCTTGCCGATCGTCTCGCACCTGATCTCGATCTGGATGAGCGCGGCGGTCTCGATCTCGATTTCGGGCCACGCCGCTTCCGCGTCGGTTTCGATGAGTTCCTGAAGCCATGGGTGAAGGATGAAACGGGCAAGCGCCTGAAGGATTTGCCCAAACCGAACAAAGCCGACGATGCCACACTGTCTGCCGCAGCGGTCAAGACCTGGGCCGCGGTGAAGAAGGATGCGCGAGCGGTTTCAAGCCTTCAGATAACGCGCCTTGAACACATGTTGTCGACGTCGCGCCGGGTTTCACCCGAGGTGTTCTGGCTCTTCTTCGCAAGCCATCCATTGATCCGCCATCTTTCCCAGCGGCTTGTCTGGGGCGTCTATGATGATACCGATCCCCAAACCGCGCCGAAGGCACTCTTCCGGGTCGGCGACGATCTGTCCTTCACCGACGCAGAGGACGAGCCGGTCACGCTCGACCTTTCCGCTGATGCGACCGGCTTGATTGGACTGGTTCATCCCTTGCATCTGCCAAAGGGTGGGCTCGATGCCTGGGGCGCTCTGTTTGGAGATTACGAAATTTCACAGCCTTTCCCTCAGCTTGGGCGAGAAACTTTCGAGCTGACGCAAGACGAGAAGCAAGCGTCCACGATCACCCGGTTCGCCGATATCGAGGTGGAGGCGGCACGACTGCGCGGTATGTCGCCACGCGGCTGGGACCTCGGTTCAGTTGAAGACGGGGGTTGTATCTCGTGGCTAGAGCGACCGGTGCGATTTACCGATGGCAAGGTCAATACTGCCATGTTCGGCTTTGATCCAGGCATCTTCACCGGCGGTGGCGACTGGGAGGAAAAGTTTCAGAAACTGCAGCACATTACGCTGTATCGTCCCTACAGTCAGCCGGGAAGCGATACCCGTACTTTTGGAGAACTCGATCCGGTGAGCGCCAGTGAGATGCTTAGGGGATTGAGCCTCCTTGCCGCCACGGCGGTAAAATGAGCGTCACAGCCCTCGATGCCCTGACACGTTGGCGTCTCGTTCTCGGCGAAGCAGCACAGGCTCCCTGTGCTGCTGCCGGGTGCGGGCTGTCCAGCGAGGCTGCGGCCATGGATGTCGCCCTTGAATGGCTCTATGGCCGGGATGAGGAGGGTGGTTCTCGCAATATTGCACGCCGGGGTGGGCGTGAAGGGTCTGTCCTGACCACACCGGAATGGATAAACGATATTCATCGGCTGTTTCCCAAGGAAACGATCGAGCGGCTGGAGCGCGACGCCATAGAGCGCTATGCCATTGACGACGTGGTGACCAACCCGGAGGTTCTGCAACGCGCTGTGCCCAATGAGACGCTGCTGAAAGCAGTCCTGCGCACGAAGCATCTGATGTCCCCGGATATCCTGCTACTTGCACGAAAACTGGTGCAGGAGGTCGTGCGCCAATTGATGGAAAAGCTGGCGCGGGATATGTCTCTGGCCTTTTCCGGTGTCATGGACCGCAGGCGTCACAGCCGGTTTCGGATCGCCAGCGATCTCGATTTTCGTCGTGTGCTGAAAGACAATCTCAAGCACTATGACCCCGAGACCGGCAAGATGACCGTCGAGAAACTGCATTTCTTCGCCCGCAACCGACGGCATATGAAAACCTGGCAGATCATTCTCCTTGTCGATCAAAGTGGATCGATGCTGGACTCGGTCATTCATTCTGCCGTAACGGCGGCTTGCCTCTGGGGGCTTCCCGGCGTTCGCACCCATCTCGTCGCTTTCGATACGAACGTCGTCGATCTGACCAAGGACGTGGACGACCCTTGCGAGTTGCTGATGAAGGTCCAGCTTGGTGGCGGCACCGATATTCAGGGTGCGGTATCCTACGCGGCGGGCCTCATCGAACACCCCGACCGGGCGATCGTCGTTCTCATCTCCGATTTCTTCGAGGGTTCTAGCCCGGCCATGCTGGTGGAACGTGTCGCCGCACTCGTTGCCCAGCGCACGCTTGTACTTGGACTAGCTGCGCTGGATTCTGCCGCCACACCCGTTTACGACGGGAATATGGCGCAGAAGCTCGTTGCAGCAGGCGCGGAAGTCGGAGCGATGACGCCGGGCGAGCTCGCTGGCTGGCTTGCCGAAAAGATCGGGCGGTAGTCCATGCTGAGACCCGACCTCGTTGCCCTCACAGATCAGGGATTGATCCAGCTTTCCAACGCGGGACTTGTAAAGCGTGCCTTGCGCGAGCTGGAGGCGGGAGCCGTTCCCGAGATGGAGGAGACGAAAGACGCGATCATTGCGCGATTTGCCGATGGTACCTCGACACGTCTGTCTTCTTGGCAAACCTTGGCCGACGCCTATTGCAGTTGTCCGTCCTCCGGCATGTGCAGGCACCGTGTGATGCTGGCCGTCGCCTATCGCGCGCGTCATGCGGCGACCAATGCAGCGGACGCATCTGAGCCGGAGTGGAACCCCGCCTCATTTCATACCCAGCAGGTCGCGGATAGCCTTTCCGCATCCGCAAAGGCAGAGCTATCCCAGCTTCTGCGGTCGCGTCATCCCGTGCGACTGGAGTATGGAAAGACACCAACCGCCTATCTGCCAATGGCCAGCGTGCGCTTTCTGGTTCCCGGTGATCTTTCCTATGCGCGTTGTGACTGTGAACTTGGCACGCACTGTGCGCATGTTGGCATGGCTGTGCATGCCTTTCGGGCAGCCGGAGGCACGTCGCAAACCGTTATCGGAGGCGCTTCAGAAAACGGGGCGAGCATCGATATCATGCCGCTGCGCATTACCTGTGATGCGGTTATAGAGAGGCTGCTCGAGGCGGGCGTCGTTGCCGGTCCTGAGGCCCACGCGCAGACGATCGAAGCCGCTCGCCGCAGCGCGCAGCAAGCGAATGCCGTCCAGCTTTTGCTGGTTCTGGAAGCGCTGGAAGAGCAGATTTCGGACTATGACAATCGTAGTGCCCGACACGACGAACGCGTGGTTTTACAGCTTGTTGCTGGGCTTTTCGCGCGTACGCGGGCTAAGGATAGCGTGTCCTCGCTGGGTTTGGGAGAACCCTTCGAGACGCCCATGGGCAAAACGCGTCTGGTCTCTTTGGGCGCCAGACTGCGTCAGGAGGGCGCCGATATACGCGCATCCGTCTTGCTTGCGGATAGCGATACGGGCGCGACCATGCTGATGGAAAAGCCTTTCTCTCCTCTGCCCACACAGGACGTGCGCGGCTTTGTAGCCTCGCTTCCAACGCGACAAATTTCGGTCGGCATGCCCGTGGGTGGCTTGGGGCGAGGGCAAGTCCTGACGAGCGTCGCCCGTCGCCGTGCCGACGGAATGTTGACGCTGGGGCGCGGATCTGGTGGCCGAAGCCAGCTCATGCCGCGTGATGCGCTGTTCAACTTCCCCCAACCGCTGGCGGCGACCAGCGTGGAAAGGGTTGCGGCTGAGTTGAGCCACCGGCAAATCTCGCTGCTGCGCCCGCACCGGCGCTTCGACACACTCCACGTCTTCGATATAGGCGAAGTCATCGGCCAGTCCTGGGCACCCGGACGTCAGCTGTGGGAGGCTGGCGCTCATCTTGCAAAGGACGGTGGCAGGATATGGTTCGAACGCCCCTTCGATGCTGCGGCACCGGCGGCACCCGGCGTTCTTGCTATGGCATTCGAGGGTAAATGGGGCCCGGTAAGACAGGTGGCCGGCACCGTGCGTCTGGAGGGCGAGGCTGTCGTCTGTGAACCGTGGTCCATTTCGGCAGATCGCTTCATCGTGGCAGACCTTGAGGCAGACGAAAGCGATCACACGGTGGCTGCAATCGCGACATCTGCGCCACGTGATATTCTCGATGAGTCGGAAGACTTGTTGAGCGGCATGCTGCATGCGGGCCAGCGATCACGAGATACGATACAAGCCCTGGCTCCGGTCCTATCGGCCCGGCTACGCGAAAAAGGCTATCGCCAGGCATCGGAACACATCAATCGTGACAGCGAAATCGCCACGCTAAGTATCGAGCCTTTCTGCAAAGCGGCGATATGGCTCCTTACATTGAGAGAAAGCCGCAACACGGAAAAGGCATGAGACATCCGTTCACCATATATAGGCGCTGCGGTGCCGCTCATCTCACCCGGTCAAGCCGCTCCAGCAGCGTTTCGATCGTCTCGGAAACCGGTAACTCAGGTGGATGATCCAGCTTCGTGCGCTGACGATAGGAAGGGCTGGTAGAATACCAATCGATCAGAGCAGATGCCACTTCGGTGGCTCTATCATCGGTTTTCTCGATATTATTTTCTTCGCACCAAGCGGTGTGAAACCGATCTATCTCTTCTAGATCGTCCGATGACAACACGGGTAGCGCGGCGTTCGGAGAGTGAGTGTCCATTTTATACCGGAATTAGGTGGTTTCTGGTCGTTGGATAACAACAGTTGCTGAGCCAATTTGTTCCAGTTGAACGTGTTGCACATTCCCGTGACACGCAGAAAACGCAGTTTCTATTCGGAGCGAGCACGTTTTATCGCTGACAGCGGCGCGCTTCAGCACTTGCTGGTCAAAAAGTTAGGCGAACGTTGAGTTGGCGAGATGCAATTCGTGGAAGCTAATTGACGTAGGTGGTCTAACAAAACCTTTTCTGGCATCGTTTATTTTTACAATCAACACGTCACTCAGTTACCCTAATGACTTTGAAAACCCTGGTTTTATTCAGGAATAGGATGCGCCATGATTACAGCCAGCTCATCAGATAAAAAACTTTACGGATCTTATGAGGAATTTGTCCAAGAAGTACACGCAACCCGCAACGATGTAGAAATTTGGGACAAAGTTGCCACTAAAGTAGATAGCTTCATCGGTTATTCTAACCCTGGTTTTTACGCATCTTACGAAGCAATCATGAATCAATATGATTTTTTGATCGGTTGTATTGAGGGCGAGCGAACCATGGATGAGGCGTTGACGGAATTAATTCAACGTTCATGGAAGTCGACACATAAAAGTCTGATTGAAGACGGTTTCGACGGGCATCCATTTTACATTCTTTTCTCGGAAGTGATGGAAGAAGCTATTTCAACCAATATGTTGTTCGGAGATAAGGGACGCAAAAGAGAAGGCGAGATCTCTAGCTCCACGGAGACGCTTAAATTGAAGTATGATAGCGAAGAGGTATCGTCTAAAGAGGACTCTTGTATCAAAACAATACTTCTTCAACTTGATCCATTTATTGATGGATTTTATATTGATAAGAAAAGATATAAGTCAATTCGATCAAGACAAATATTTAATTTTCTATCTCGGTATTGGGATGCATTGGATGACAATGCGCCGCTCCGTGAAAGGATGAAAAATATAAGTAAATTTATTTTTAGTTGCGAGAGTGTCGGAACGCCGGTTTGCTTGTTTTACGAACATTTGGACGATTACGGACACCATTTGAAGGAGAGCAGCTAAAATCCTTTGGTCCTCAATTTCCTGTAGCGACCTTTGGATTCGGACGGATGAAGTGTAAAGGAGGGCGATGTGCCCCAAGCCCATCTCCGCACTGACATTGGCTCCGGCCACTTCCAGCTCAAGCTTGCGACCGAACCCACCTACGCTCGCAAACTAGCCGCTAGTTCATCCACCGTCTTCATTAATGGCAAGCCTGCCCGTCGTATCGGCTATGCGATCGATTGCGCCGGCGAAGCTCCGGCCTTGGTTTAAGCGCCTACAGAAAATCATCGAAGTTGAGGTTTGTGATGAGTTTTGATCGGTTTGGGTTAAACAAAGAGTTCTGCGAAGAACGAGGTTACAAGGTTTTTTTCGGAACTGACTGGCTTGATGATTCTGAATACGAAGCCTTGGAAAATTTTTCTCGGGGTGGGACTTTATCCTTTTTTGTTGCGGGTTCTAAAACTGATCCGATTTCAGTCGATTCCTTCGAAGGTGCCGTTAAGATGGAAAGGGATTTTGTCGATGTTGATAAGATCATAGGAATACATGACTATGCCGTCGTATATGTGAGCGACGATCGCGATATATTTCTCGTTGCTGCAGCAGAAGACAAGCTCTCAAAGCTAGTCGATGACGTCGTGAGCGCAGGCGGCAAGACCTACTCGTCGCTTGTGAAAAGCGGTACGGCTCTACCTAAAAAACAAGTTAAAGAGTTTTTTGACTATTGGGCTCCTTTGAATTGTGAGCTCAGCTAAAGTCGATCGACCATGCGCACCCGCAATCCCGCGCTATTGCCATTGAAATCCCAATTCCGAATCGTACCGCCGCTGCGCGTCTCGAAATGCCATTTCGTTACGCGGCCAGACCGTTCACATTGGCTCGTGGATATCACTCGTCGCATGTGGCTAAGGCCTAGCGTCCGCCAGCTTCCTTGTCCTTCTTCGCCTGATCGTGATGCCACTTGATGGCGTAGAACATCCCTACGCCCAGCACGAGAAGCTTGAGCGGCAAGAGGACTATAAGGAACCAATCGACCCAATCCGGATCCATCATTGAACACTTCCAGGCTATCGCTCGACACTGTCTGTCGTCAGATAGCGCTACGCCCAAACTGCGACGTCAACAATCTGTCGTTTTGCCGCAGCCCGGGCCGCAAACTGACCTCGCCTTCGCGGTGCGCACCCGGTGAGCGTTCCCCTCGCGTGAGGCGACCCAATCCTAACCTGCGGCCACAATCTTGTGCCGGTCCATCCGGTCTCGAAGTGCGGCAACAACGGCGTGCAGAAACTCGTCTCGCCGAAGACCCGATGTCGCCAAAAGTGTCTTTTCCAGCCGGTCGTGAATCTTGCTCATGAACCCGACATGGTCAAAACTGTGAGCAGAAATATTGACCTCGACCTCTTCCATGTAGTGAGCAAGATGCGGGCCCAGCTCCAGATTTGCATCCGTTTGGTAATGGGCCGCCATTCGCTCTGCAAGTGTTCCCATCTGTACGTGGGGGCCATACGTCTCGCTCATTCCTTCTCCTTTTCTAACCAGCGCAAATTACATAGGCAGAGTAACGTGTAAGCACGAGATATTTCCTCCGCCATCGCGAAAACGTTATCTGTGCCCAACCGGATGCCAACACTTTTCTCGCCGGGCAATAAGCGCCGATGGCTGGGTGCGACAGAAACCATCCAACCGCCATGGATCATAACGCCGGACTCGGCTAGTACAGATCATCAGCAGTATCGTGGTGAAACGCATGGCAGGATCATTAGAAGCAAGGCCGCTCTTCGGCATCGGGCTGGCGGCCATGGGCTACTCCTGTTTTGCTCTTCAGGATGCGCTCGTCAAATGGCTTGTCGAAAGCTACGAGGTTCCGCAAATCCTCTTTGTGCGAAGCGCCGTCATCGTCCTGATCACCGGCGTACTGGCACATCGCTACCGCCACCCGTCCATCCTCAAGAGCAAATACCGCGGCACCGTCGTCATTCGCGCAGCCCTCATGCTCACCGCATGGATGCTGTTCTACAGCTCCGCGCGATATCTCGGGCTGGCGGAACTCACCACGCTCTATTTCTCAGCACCCATCATGGTCATGGTCCTCTCCATCTTCGTGCTGAAGGAGAAAGTCGGCGCAGGCCGCTGGATAGCCTGCGCAGTCGGTTTCGTCGGCGTCGTGGTGGCTGCCAATCCAGCCAACTCCCCAAACTGGCTCCCCGCAACACTGTGCATCATCGCAGGCTTCTGCTGGGCGTGGAGCACCATCCTCATTCGCCTCGTCAGCAAAAGCGAAACGACATTAACGCAGATGTATGCCACCAGCGCACTGTTCGGCATCGCCTGCGCACTGTCCTTGCCATGGCTATGGAAAAACCCGGATGCGCAAGGGTGGCTTCTCATGATCGCGGTCGGGCTAGTCTCGACGTTAGGGCAATATCTTCTCTATGAAGGCTTCAGACACGCGCCCGCCTCGTCGCTGGCGCCAGTGGAATATACCGGCCTGATCTGGGCCTTCATCTATGGTTACGCCATCTGGACGGAAATACCGGCAATCAACGTCTTCATCGGCGCAATCCTTATCGTCGCAGCCAGCCTCGTTCTCGTCGGGTGGGAGCGCCGGAGTATGAGGAATGCGAAAGAGCGGATCGGGTGATTGTTTTCTTCAGGCCCGCAACGTTTTGCGGTGCCCTTGAGGAAGCTCCATCCGCAACCGCTCGCCCTCGTGGAATTGTCCATGAGTACGGGTGATATTGGTCGTGGTCTGGATTTCGTTGGTGAACACGAGAGCACCGTGTCGAGGTCGAGTTTTTTCCGAACCAGCTCTCCGTATTTCCAGAAACATCCCAGCGGCTTTGATCTACCGCATGGTCTGTCTTTTTGCACGTTTGTTCGTGACCTATAAAAAAGCGACGTAGCGCGGACCTTCCGATGGATATACCTTGGTCGGCTAAAGCATCGCTAACCTCGGAAAGAGGTGTGGTCCTTCATCGCCAAACTGGTCAATTTTTTCCACGACGTCTTATCGAGGTTGTAAATTTTACTGAAGGACATGATTTAGACAAAATCATACATGCATTACGTGTAAGTTATACGCTTGATTGATATTTTATCTAATCCGATCACCGGGGTTCCCCATGACCGAGCAGCCATCGTCCGCCGATTTCATCCAGGCCAGCCGTGTTTTGAAGGTGAAGTCGCCACTGGGTGAAGACCAGTTGTTGCCGGAGCGGATGGAGATCAGCGAGGGTGTCTCACAACTCTTCGAGATACAACTCAGCGTTCGCGCTAAAAAAGAAGCGGTGAAGCCGGAAGAGTTGATCGGTCGTCTCGTCGATGTCTCGATCGAGGTGAGCCAAGGCGATGGCGAGGATGGCAGCGGTGTCCGCCGCCCGTTCAACGGTCTGGTCACAGACCTGCATGAGGGACCACCGATCACACGCGGCCTACGCTCCTATTCCCTGACCATCCGTCCGCAGATGTGGTTGCTTTCGCGGCGTTCAGACTGTCGTATCTGGATGGACAAGACCGCGGTCGAGATCGCCGAAACGCTGTTTTCCGAACACGGTATTCCGGCCCCGGATACATCCGGTATCATCAAGCCACCACCTGCACAGCATTACAGCGTGCAGTTTAACGAACGGGACCTGGATTATCTCCTGCGCCGTTTTGAAGAGGACGGATTGTTCTACTGGTTCAGCCATGAGGATGGCTCTCACAAGCTGCATGTTGCCGATACTGCCAATGGATGGCTTGGACCATCACCTTCAGCACAAGGCGAAGGCAGAGTGAGGCTGGCACAGGGCTCGTCGGATCGCAACCACATCAACGACTGGGCACGCCGCTTTTCCTATGTGCCCGGACAGCGCGCCGGTGCCGACTGGAATTTCGAAACGCCGGGCATGGTGCCGGGCACGATGACGCCTTCTCTGGTGCAGATGCCAGATGCGACCAAGCGTGAGCTTTACGAGTACCCGGCCCGCATCAAGACGGTGGAAGAGGCAGAACGGGCCCAAAAACTGCGTGCACAGTCGATCGAAGCCGATCACGACCGAGTCTTTGGCGGATCGACCTCCCGTATTCTCGAAGCCGGTCGCCGTTTCACGCCATACGAGGAAGCCCACCCTGAGCACGAATACGAAGAGCACGTGATAATAAGGGCTAGCCACACAATCGTGGACCGTTCCTACGAGACCAACAGCAACGAACCGGAATACCGCAACCAATTCGAGGCCATCCCCGCCCGAGTACCGCTCACACCGCATCGCACAACCAAGCGCCCGAAGATCGAGGGTACTCAGGTCGCCATCGTCGCAGGTCCCGAGGGCGAGGAAATCCACCCGGATCAATATGGCCGCATCAAGCTGTGGTTCCCATGGGACCGCAAGGCCAAGAAGGATGGCACGGACACGTGTTGGGTGCGGGTCGCGCAAAACTGGGCAGGCGCCACCTGGGGCGGCCAGATTATCCCGCGTATTGGCATGGAGGTGATGGTTGCGTTTGTCGATGGCGACCCGGACCGACCGCTGGTGACGGGCGTGGTGCCGAATGCGAGGCAGAAGGTACCATATGATCTGCCGGCGAATAAGACACGCATGGTTATGCGCTCGAACACCCATAAGGGCTCAGGCTTCAACGAAATGACGTTCGAAGATGAGGCGGGCAATGAGAACATGTTCTTCCACGCTCAGAAGGACCAGACGATCCGCGTGCTCAGGGACCAGATCGCACGCATCGACAATCACGAGGCACGATCGGTCGGTGGCAGCCGCAGTATAGAGGTTGCCGCAAATCAAAAACACGATGTCGGTGGCTCTTTTCACCTTACGGTAGGCGGCGTTGGGCCACTCTCGCAATGGCACGCTCTCCGGCACCGGGAGATGGCTAAGATCACGTCACAAATGCTCTCTGAGGCAAGTCGGGATTCGGGACGAGCGACAGAGTTAAAACCGTTCAGCACGACAATAGGTGGCATGTTGCTTGGTTACTTCGATGATCAGGCCCTTCAGGCTCGGGAGGGCGTTACATCTGGTTCTTCACCAAAGGCGGATGCGGGTGCGCAGCTGGCGGCGGCTGGTTCCGCTGTCGGCGATGCTGTCGGTGGTTTGTTCGAGCATAGCGGGATCATGAATACGGTCGTTGCAACCTTCCGATCGGATACAGTAGGGCTAGCAAGTGTGGAGCAAATAGGCGTCACCAAGGTAACGAATGTTGGACAGACGCTGCAAGCGAATATCGGCAAGAAATCCGTCACTGTTGTTGGAGAAAACGAAGAAACGCATGTTGGAAAGACGAAGTCGATCTATGTCGGAGATGAGTTTTCTATTGAGGTTGGCAAAAAGTTCTCCATCAAAGTGGGCGAGAACCAACTCGTGATCGATAGTGCCGGCAATATAAATATTACCGCGGTAAAGACGACGGTAGTCAGGGGTGGTGGAGCCCAGTTTACAATTGGGCCGGGGCCAATCCTCTATTCACCAGTACTTGTGAAAGGGCAGGCACCGGGTCCGGGGGCCCCGGCGGTTCCTCGTAAAACGAGAAAACCGTTTGCGGAAGAATGCCAGCACACATCTTTGTCTTAATTCGGTAATCTAAATGCAGGCAGAAGATGATATGATCCTTCGTCAACCTCATTGGGAAGACATACTCAAGACGAATCTCTGGTATCAAGCAGATCATGACGTTGGTGTCTGG
Source organism: Hyphomicrobiales bacterium (assembly GCA_900468015.1). GTDB lineage: Bacteria > Pseudomonadota > Alphaproteobacteria > Rhizobiales > Rhizobiaceae > Agrobacterium. The sequence continues at coordinate 3,454 of UBRU01000018.1, read as the reverse complement.
GCTTTGCTCGACGGCCAATGGGTGCCCGATCTAGCTCAACGACTCATGGACAGCGGCCTAGAATTCTGTAGCCTTTTCGAAGGCCCTATCGACAACGAGCGTATCGCAAGCAGCCCTTATCTTGTCAGGCTTGTACGCGAAGGTGATTTTGTAGATTGGTTGATCCGCGAGGGTTGGTCAAAGGGCTGGGGGGTATTTTTCCAGGCCAAGCATAAAGCGGTCGAATACGCCTACCCTTTGGTCACAGCAGATCACGTCACACGGAAAAGGGCGGCTGGGGAATTCTTCGGGTCTATCGACTTGGAAAGTGGATCTGATATGTCGGCCTTACGATTACGCCGTCATTTTCGCAAATTTGCTCGGGTCCGCCTCGACGAACGGACCGTTGTCTTCCGGTTTTTCGATCCCGCAGTGTTGAAGACCTATCTGGCCAATGCCACTGCTAACGAATTGCACAGTTTTTTTGGGCCCATTCGCTTCTTTGTTTGCGAGGATTACTCGGATGTGCTGACGTTAAACGCCCCACAGAATATGATCGTTCTTTCACTGGTGCGCTCTGCCGATGAAGCTGAAGACGTTCCACGTTTTTTGGCAAAGATGCTGGATTTAAATCAGAACGAAATCAGGGATATCATGTCGTCCCCCAATTATTTGACACCGGTAGACAGGGAGCCAGAGCCAACCACAGTAGGCACTACGTCATCACCCTATCCTGTTATCGGGAAGCATCATGTCGAGGCATTCCGCATGGTCGAAGAGATGAAGTTTGTCGAGCAGGTCGCGATAGGGCTCGTTTCGTGCATGAGCGACCGCCAAATTGAGTTGGACGAGGCCCGGATAATCTCGTCTCGCAATATTCCACGAGGTCACTATCACGGCCTAAAGTCCAGAACAGATCTCATAAATTTCGTAGTTTGCTCTGCAAGACATGGCGAAGGATTTCCGGATTCTTACGAGAGATCGAAAGCTGCTTTCGCCGCAACAAGAAACCATGATCAGGTAAATGTCGACATGCTTTCGAGGCAACTGGACCGCTGGGCTTCACAGGAACGGGAGGGGGTTATCGAGTGACCGACGGTAAGGTTTCTAAAAAAGTCGCGCGACTACAAGCTCAAGCAGGGGGAACACAGCAGCCAAATGATGTGTGTTTGAATTGCAGTTGCAAAGTCGAGGTCGGTTCATTCGACGTCGTTACGGTCGAAGATCCGACCGGCGGCTGGGTGACCAGCCAGAAAGCGCAGTTTGGTCATCTGTTTATACGCTATACGCTTGCGGACGGTAGCGTGAAATTTTATCGAGGAGGACCGACCACTGGCAACAAGCTCAGTAGCGAGCAGGGTGTAACGGAATTTAATCATAGAAATACTCAACCGTCTGGCAAATATCAAACCGGCCAAACTAGAGTCGATGACGGATGGTGGAGCAAGACTGCTTTCATGGGCGAGATCATTACACATACCGGAGCTTGGGCGGGAAGTTATGAACAAATGGCTTATGACGCTGGGCCTCAGGGAATCATACTAGTGGCCGAAGGGCCAGAGCATTGCGGTTACCACGACCAATTCGTGAGGATCATGAGGGAAATTTCGTCGCTGCGTATTCGGTACGAAATCCCTGGGCCGAATAGTAATTCGGTCGTCTACACAATTCTGAAGCATTCGGGACTACCCAGAACCAAACCGGGTGGCGTAAATAATCCGGGCTGGGGCACGGATCTGCTGACTCGATAGAACTTAATTCTAGATCAAGGGCATAGTGGCTGATGGAAACAGCGTTGCTAAGAGGCTTTCCGGCGCGCGGGCGCATCGTAGATGTTCAGGATTGGGAACAGCGCGATGAAGAGGAAGCGCAATCCTATTATGAAAATTTATTTCTCGGTCAGAGCCGCGGCCAGATTCGATTGCTTGTTGAAAATGAACAGCGGCTTGAACGAGAACGCAAACATAACGCGAGCAATGTCCATGTGAGCGATAGTGCCGGTAATCCCTCTGAAATGATAATTTCATATCGATTTGGAATGAGAGTTCCCGAAGTTGTGGCAATCATGGCGGCAATGGTCTGGGATATAACCATAAAGCTAGATGAATCGGACAATGCGGAATCCCTGACCGTCGAGGCAAGTCTGCTGACGCCTTGATAAGGTTGGGTTAGCTGCGGCGCCGGCATTGCTGTCATGTAATTGCAGTGTGTTCGGAGTCATGGAGGTTGTCGAAGAGGTAATAATGCAGAAAAGCGGGAAAGCGAAATTATTCAGTATAGTGGCTGTAGTAATCGCCGTATTTATCACTGTGTGGCAAGCGACCGCGCAGTACGGTTGGTTCGGGGTTACTTTCGGAGAATTTTCCTTTCTGTTTTGGATGTTTGTAGCGATTTGGCTTGTCAGCGTGGCAGCCGTGCTTCGTTGGGCGAAAAAGTGGTGGATACTCATAACTTTACCTGTCATCCTTTTTCCTGTTTTGATGTCAGCGGTTGTCGTGTTTAAGTGCGTTCGCGGGAACTGCTTCTGAGTGATGCTGCGGCAATTACGACACATACGTGGAGAGTAAAGGATGGTTAATGATCACATCTTTTACAATTTGGTTTGGAGTCCATTGATTGATGGGTTCAGGCCCGTAAGAGGCCTTTGGTACCCCCATTCTCGAAGGTTTTGTCTCAGTTCATTATAGGAAAATAATCATATTTTGATTTACGATGAGAGATTTTTCCTTTATAGTGTTTGAAGTCGCGTTCTCGTGCTGGCAGCCCCAGATGAAGAAGGTGGCAGGTTTTGTTTTGATGGTACTCAGTTATCTGAACAGAACTCGATAAATGAAATGCGCGCTGTGCAGGCGGAGTAACCCGTTGGTGACCCTATGGGCAGAACGGGCTTTCTTATTGCGCATTGATGTATTTCGAGCATGGCTGAGTTTGGAATGCGGATATTGGCAGAGAAGTAAGAAGACGAGGAAGATTAGATTTCAGCCTGGCGTGCAGGCCCGGATGCTGGTTGGAAATGCGGTTTGATAGTTGGGGGCGCTGAGAGGTGCCACACATATACAGTTACGAGGTAGCTTTCAGCGCCCCGTTGAAATGGCTTGTTTAGCTTTGGTTGGACGAGCAACGAATGGTGATGACGCGAGCTCAATGAGTTGCGTGAGCGAACAGGTGTGCCTTGTTGAAGGATAGAGGTGAAATCGAAGGATATAATAGAAAGATATAAAATCAGTAAATTCACAATGCTGCATATATAGAAATATATATTTGCAGATCGATTTTGCATATTTATATATAAATTATCTGCAATCAAGCATGCAGATGATCTGGATAGGTGCGCATATTTTTGGACGGAAACCAGCGGTAAAGCTCGGAATCGACTGCGAATGAGGGATTTGGCTATGTGTGGAGGGAAAGCAGGTGGTTTTTGGGTTCTCAACCGAGGCGGATTGAGATTACAGTAACAGTATCATGATACTGT
>UBRU01000017.1:0-125207 GCA_900468015.1 Hyphomicrobiales bacterium | reverse complement strand
TGACTTTCGCTTCAAGCCCCCTATGGTCGCGTTCGACCCGGTGCCGATGAGCTGTCGGTACACCCGGTGGCTGGCGAACCGGACCGCCATGACCCCACCCGCAAAACCCGAAACGGTGTTTTGGGGCGCAGACATGCCGGGCCGGTCCGGACATTGGAAAGGCTGCGACAGCCGGTCCGAAACCGCCGCCACCTTTCTCCCGTCCCACCGGGGAGATCGCTGCTCGACCCCAATGGCAAAGAGGATGCGTAACCTCCTTGCCACCAGCGCCGGTCCCGCCTCGCCGCAACGCCTTGCGGTGTATCCGAGGGCGGAACGGGACAATTGTGCGGGTGATTCGCGCGTCATTGAGAAAGTTGCGGGGGGAATTTTGGTGTTTTTTGCGGGTTTTCGGGTAAGGGATTGATTTGGTTGGGAAGTATTTTTGTTGGAGGTGTTTTGGGGAGTGCATCGTGAGGTCGGAGGTTGTGGCTTACCCCCCTCTGCCCTGCCGGGCATCTCCCCCTCAGGTGGGGAGATCGGCTGGGCGCTCGCTTGCCGGTCATCTTGAGCGTTGCGCTGCTGCACTGGATAGGACGTGTATTGCAGCGGCCAACCGTCTGACGGCTGCAATTGGAGCGATGGTCGTGCCTCTTGCCGATCTCCCCCCTTGAGGGAGAGATGCCTGGCAAGGCAGAGGGGGGTGAGCGGCTGGCTCTGTCATCAATCATGAACACAATTCCAGCATCCTAGTCGAGCGCTAAGTGTTGGAATTGCAAGTGTTCCGCCAACCGCCAAACTCAAACCATCGGCACGTCGAAAACTTCACTTGGGCGCATCGGGCGGAAGCGGTCTTCAGCGACGCCGTGTTCGCTCAGTGCAGCCTTCAGCGCGATGACGGGTGCATCGATGGCCTCGTCGGTCAGCTGAACCGTTCCCCAGTGGTGGCCGCAGGCGTAGGCTGCGCCGCAAATCTTCATGCCTTCCACGGCTTCGGACGGGTTCTGGTGCTGGCCTTTCATGAACCAGCGGGGCTCGTATGCGCCGAAGGGCAGGTTGGCGAGGCGGAAGCTGCCGTGTTTTTTGCGGGCGGCGTGGTAGTTGAGGCCGCTGTGAAAGCCGGTATCGCCGATGTGGTAGATCTTGCCGCCTGATGTTTCGATGACGAAGGCGGCCCAGAGCGCCATGCGGCGATCGTTGAGGCCGCGTGCCGACCAGTGATGGCAGGGCTCGAAATGGATTTTCACATCGGGCGCAACCGTCAGCACATCGCCCCAGTCACCCACGGAAATATTGGCGGCTTCGACACGGGTGCGAATGACGGCGTCGTTACCCAGCGGGGTGACGAAATGCGGTTTGTGGTGGATGTGGAGCTGGTGCAGCGTTTCCGTATCCAGATGGTCGTAATGATTGTGCGTGACCAGCACGAGATCGATGGGCGGCAAGTCCTTGAACTGGATGCCGGGCGGGTTGACGCGCTTGGGACCGGCGAAGCTGAAAGGGCTGGTGCGCTCCGACCAGACTGGATCGACCAGAATATTTAGCCCCGCCGTCTGGATGAGAAAGGAGGCGTGGCCGACGAAGGTGACCCGCAAATCGGTTCCGTTCACACGCTCGTCCGGTTTCACGAAGGGGAAGGGGCTGGGATAGGCGTCCGGCCAGGTCGCCTTGTCGCCATCGAAGCGCCATTTCATCAGGTCGAGGAAGCCGTTCGGCGCTTCGCCGCCGGGATTGAAGAAGCGCGTGCCATCGAAATGATCCGACATCGGGCCTTTATAATAGGCGCTGGCGCTGGACTGGCGCGCATAAAGACCACCGCCTGCCAGGAGAGCGCCGAGAAACGAGAGTTTGAAGAGGCTGCGTCTTTTCATGACGAATCTATAGGAGTGCGCCGCAGGCTCTTCAAGCGGGCAGATGCAGGGTCGAGGTGTTTTCACGAAGACGTCAGCCGTTGCGCTTCCGTGAAAAATGGCGCGTTGCCTTGACTCTCTCGCGCATTTGCTGTTAACCCGCGCCCATCAGCTGGCAGTTTCATGACCGCAGCCGCCGACCGGGACCCGCAAGGTATAGATGATCCCGGAGGCAAACATCCGACAGCGCGATGCGCCCTCGGGTGCTTTTTGGCTATGCTCTTTATCGGGCGTCTTGTTTTTGACAGCAAAAGAACCGACGTTTCGGTGACCCCGAAACGAAGAAGGATGACGCGATGTTTGAGAACCTCCAGGACCGGCTTGGCTCCATTTTGAATGGACTGACGGGCCGTGGCGCGCTTTCGGAAGCCGATGTGACGGCAGCCCTGCGTGAGGTTCGCCGTGCGCTGCTGGAAGCGGACGTGGCGCTGGAAGTCGTGCGGTCCTTTACCGACAAGGTCCGTGAAAAGGCCGTTGGCGCTTCGGTTCTCAAAGCCATCAAGCCCGGCCAGATGGTCGTCAAGATCGTCCATGACGAGCTGGTCGAGATGCTGGGCTCCGAAGGCGTGGCGATCGATCTGCACGCCGCTGCCCCCGTTGTGATCATGATGGTGGGTCTGCAGGGTTCCGGTAAGACGACGACGACAGGCAAGATTGCCAAGCGCCTGACCGACCGCGACAAGAAGAAGGTGCTGATGGCATCTCTCGACACGCGTCGTCCGGCAGCCCAGGAGCAGCTGCGCCAGCTGGGCGTGCAGACCGGCGTCGATACGCTGCCGATCATCGCTGGACAATCGCCGACCGATATCGCTTCGCGCGCTGTACAGGCTGCCAAACTTGGCGGCCATGATGTCGTGATCCTCGATACTGCCGGTCGTACCCACATCGACGAGCCGTTGATGATGGAAATGGCGGAGATCAAGAAAAACGCCAAGCCGCACGAAATCCTGCTGGTCGCTGATAGCTTGACCGGTCAGGACGCCGTCAATCTGGCGCGTAACTTCGATGAGCGCGTCGGCATTACCGGCCTCGTGCTGACCCGTATGGACGGTGATGGCCGTGGCGGTGCCGCCCTTTCGATGCGTGCGGTGACCGGCAAGCCGATCAAGCTGATCGGTACCGGTGAGCGCATGGGCGAGCTGGACGAGTTCCACCCGCGCCGCATCGCCGACCGAATTCTGGGCATGGGCGACATCGTTTCGCTGGTCGAAAAGGCTGCTGAAAACATCGATGCGGAAAAAGCCGCGGCGATGGCCAAGAAGATGCAGTCGGGCAAGTTCGATCTGAACGATCTGGCCGACCAGCTGGGCCAGATGAAGAAAATGGGCGGCATGGGCGGCATTATGGGTCTGATGCCCGGCATGTCCGGCATGAAGGACAAGATGGCCGCATCTGGTTTGAACGACAAGATGTTCGACCGCCAGATCGCCATCATCTCGTCCATGACCAAGGCCGAGCGCGCCAATCCCGACATGCTCAAGCACAGCCGCAAGAAGCGCATCGCTGCCGGTTCCGGCACGGATGCTGCCGAAATCAACAAGCTGCTGAAGATGCATCGCGGCATGGCCGATATGATGAAAGCCATGGGCGGCAAGGGCAAGGGCGGCATCATGAAGCAGATGATGGGCGGTCTTGCGGGCAAGATGGGTCTTGGTGGTGGAATGGGCGGCATGCCTGATCTCGCCAATATGGACCCCAAGCAGCTGGAAGCGCTTCAAAAGCAGGCGGAAGCCGCAGGCCTCGGCAAGCCGGGCGCAATGCCTCCGGGTCTTGGTGGCATGGGCGGAATGCCCGGTCTTCCGGGTCTCGGTGGACCCAAGCTTCCGGGGCTGGGCGGTCTTCCCGGCCTGCCCGGTTTTGGCAAGAAGAAGTGAGACTGTGATGACCGACGCAGACGTAAAAGCTCAACTTTCGCAATACCGCCAGTCCATCGACAATATCGATGCGGCACTGGTGCATATGCTGGCAGAACGGTTCCAACGTACCAAGGCGGTTGGCGTTTTGAAAGCAACCCACGAATTGCCGCCGGCAGACCCGGCGCGCGAGGAATACCAGATCGAACGCCTGCGCCGCTTAGCAAAGGACGCCGATCTGGACCCGGATTTCGCCGAGAAGTTCTTGAACTTCATCATCAAGGAAGTCATCCGGCATCATGAAGCAATTGCCGCTGAACACAACGGCACCGACAAGACCGCCTGACCGGCGGGCAAGCCATTATAAGGAGAAACAACATGGCACTGAAAATTCGTCTCGCACGCGGTGGTTCCAAGAAGCGCCCGTACTACCAGATCGTCGTTGCTGACGCCCGTTCGCCACGCGACGGCCGTTTCCTCGAGAAGGTCGGTTCCTGGAACCCAATGCTTGCCAAGGACAACGCTGATCGCATCCAGATCAATGCTGACCTCGTCAAGGAATGGATTGCCAAGGGCGCACAGCCAACGGACCGCGTTCTGCGCTTCCTCGCAGAAGCCGGCATTGCAACACGCGACGCCCGCAGCAACCCTGAAAAGGCAAAGCCAGGCAAGAAGGCCGTCGAGCGCATTGCCGAGAAGAAGCAGAAGGCTGACGACGCCGCTGCTGCTGCTGCAGAAGCATCTGCTGCCGAATAAGTCCGGTTGGCACGATTTGAACGGGTGGTGCGGATTTCCGCGCCACCCGTTTGTGTTTATTTTGACGGCAACATGCCGTACATAGATTTTCAAAGACGAACACCGAAACGGACGACCGATGGCAAAGCTGGAAAACCCCATTCTCATGGCCAAGATTGGCGCGGCGCAGGGCTTGCGCGGCGAAGTGCGGGTCAGCTCGTTCACGGATGATCCAACGGCGCTGGGCGATTACGGCAACCTGATTGCTACCGATGGCCGGGTGTTCGAGATCCTCGAGATTCGCGAAGCCAAGACCGTGGTGATCGTGCGCTTTCGCGGTGTCAACGACCGCAATGCGGCGGAAGCTCTGAACGGGTTGGAACTGTTCATCGAGCGCGACAATCTGCCCGACGATGATCTGGACGAAGATGAATTCTACTATACCGATCTGGAAGGGCTGGAGGCCGTCGATGCCGAGGGCAAGAGCTATGGCTCGGTCGCCGCTGTCCATGATTTCGGCGCGGGCGATCTGCTGGAGCTGAAAGGCGCTGGCCGTCGTCCGACACTCATTCCGTTTTCCGAGGCTGCGGTTTTGGAAATCGACCTCGAAGGCGGAAAAATCCTGATCGATCCGCTGGCTGCCGGGCTGATCGACAATCCCGATGACGGCAAGGATGACCCGGATCACCCGATTTTCGGCAAGAAAAAATAACATGGCATTCAAGGCAACCGTGCTGACGCTGTACCCGGACATGTTTCCGGGGCATCTCGGTCATTCGCTGGCAGGCAAGGCGCTGGAACGCGGGCAGTGGCAGATCGAGCCGGTGCAAATCCGCGACTTCGCGAACGACAAGCACCGCAGCGTGGACGATACGCCTGCTGGCGGTGGCGCAGGCATGGTGCTGAAGCCGGATGTGCTGGCGGCGGCCATCGATGCGGTATCCACAGACGATACGCGTCCACGATTGCTGATGAGCCCGCGTGGCAAGCCATTGACGCAGGGCCGCGTTCGCGAGATTGCCGCTGGCGATGGCGTCATCATCATCTGCGGTCGCTTCGAGGGCGTGGATCAGCGGGTGATCGATGCGCGTGATCTCGAAGAGGTCTGCATCGGCGACTATATTCTCTCCGGTGGCGAACCGGCGGCGCTGACGCTGCTGGATGCTGTGGTGCGCATTCTGCCCGGTGTTATGGGCAACGACCTATCGGGCGTGCATGAGAGCTTCGAGGGCGGGCTGCTGGAACATCCGCATTATACCCGCCCGCAGGTATGGGAAGAGCGCGATATTCCCGCCGTTCTGACCTCCGGCAATCACAAGGCCATCGAAAAATGGCGCCACGACCAGGCGCTGGCCCTGACCAAAGAGCGCCGCCCAGACCTTCTGGGAAAAGCGTCTCAGGTCGAGACGAAGTAGTAGACCGATAGCAACAGGCCGACCGAAATGACCAGGGCGCGGATGATCCATTGCGGCACGCGCCGGGCGATGTAGACGCCGCTGTAGCCGCCAATGGCGGATGCCGGGATCATGATCAACGCGGCAGGCCATGCCACCACGCCCCCGCCGACGAAAACGACGATGGCAACGGCGGCGATGACAACCGCGAGCAGGTTTTTCAAAGCATTGAGGTGGTGATAGGTGCCGCCAGCCGTCAGGCCCAGTACGGCCAGCATCATGATGCCCATGCCAGCACCGAAGAACCCGCCATAGATCGAGGTAAAAAACTGGCCGATGAGGCTTGCGGCATTGCCGGGCGAGCGCTGCGCATTCGAGCGCGGACGCAGCCATGGTCCCATGGCAAACAGCAGCGTGGCGGCTAGCAGAAGCCAGGGCACGAGCTGGCGAAAGGCGGGATTGTCCAGCGACAGAAGCAGCAGCGCACCGGCGGTCGATCCGGCAATGGAGAGGACGGCGAGGAAAACAGCGCCTTTCCAGTGGGCACGAATTTCCGGCCAGTAGGCGATGACAGAGGTGACATAGCCGGGAAATTGCACGATGGAGGAGGTGGCGTTGGCCGAAATCGGCGCGATGCCGGCAATCGTCATGGCCCCGAAGGTCAGAAATGTGCCGCCGCCTGCGATGGCATTGACCGCACCGGACAGAAAACCGCTGGCCAGCAGCAGCAGAATGATGAACAAAGACATGACCCCTCCCGGTGCGTCTTGCGGCGCTTTGATCCTCCATATCCGTTGGTTGGCTTGCCGACAATCAGGCCGCGACCGACAAAATAATGTCACAAGAGGGATGACAAATGCGTCGTCTTGCTGTAATGGCCCGCGTGGAACTGGGGTTTACCCCTTTAACCGCAAGCAAAGAATGGTGAACCCGCTCCTGCCGCAAGGCATAGTCCCGAGACACAGGTTTCAAGGGATGACAGTTGAGCGCTCTGGCTGTTTCAGAAGAACTCAGAGGTTAATATGACCAACATTATCGAACAGCTGGAAGCCGAACAGGCTGCCAAGATCGAAGCGAAGCGCAAGCTTCCAGAATTTTCCCCAGGTGACACCGTTCGCGTCAATGTGCGCGTGACGGAAGGTACACGTACCCGTGTACAGGCTTACGAAGGCGTCGTGATCGCCCGTTCCGGCGGCGGCATCAACGAGAGCTTCACCGTTCGCAAGATTTCCTACGGCGAAGGCGTCGAGCGCGTATTCCCGGTTTACTCTCCGCTGGTCGAAGGCGTTGAAATCGTTCGCCGCGGTAAGGTCCGTCGCGCCAAGCTCTACTACCTGCGCGACCGTCGCGGCAAGTCTGCCCGTATCGTTGAAGACACCGGCGTTCGCGCTCGCAAGCTCAACGACGGCGAGCGTCAGGCCGCTGCCGAAGAAAAGGCACGCATCGAAGCTGAAAAGGTTGCAGCAGCACAGGCTCTGGCCGCTGAAAAGGCCGCAGCAGAAGCTGCTGAAGCCAAGGCAGCCGAAGAAGCCGCAGCAGCTAAGGCCGCTGAAGAGGCTGCAAAGCCTGCCGAAGGCGCAGCTGAATAAGCTTTTCCTGGTTTCGGGAATTTGGATAAAGGCGGTCTTCGGGCCGCCTTTTTTCGTTTTGGTGGTGCTTGTCGTTGGTGGCGGTGGGTGTGGCGCCCCCCCCTCTGCCCTGCCGGGCATCTCCCCCTCAAGGGGGGAGATCGGCAGGGAGCGCCGACATCGTTTCTGTTTCGACATATGAGATGGCCGAAAGGTTGCCACGAGTCTATCTCCCCACCTGTGGGGGAGATGCCCGGCAGGCAAAGGGGGGTAAGCTCCACCCACCACCATCCAATGCGCTCGTGCCATAACACTTCAAACTATGTCATTTCACCGCAATACCAGAGTGCGGGTGACGGTAGCAGAGGAATTGCCAGCTGGGGTTTGAAGTCTCACTTCGCCTGCGTCAGGAAAATCTTGACGGCGAAGAGGGAGAAGACACCGGCGATGGTGTAATCCAGCCCGCGCAGGACCTTGCGATTGCGCTGGAGCCAGCCGGAGAGGCCATCTGCCGCAAAGACGATACCGATGCCGATGGGCAGGGCGACGATGATGGACCAGATGCCGAGGAAGATGAGCTTGCCGGTGACGTGCGGGTCCGAGGCGCTGACGAATTGCGGCAGGAAGGTCATGAAGAAAATGATGACTTTCGGGTTCAGCAGATTGACCCAGATGCCGTTCAGAAGAGCGGAGGTCAAAGACGCCTGTGGCTTTTGATCCTTCGGACGCTCCATGACAAAATTCGAGCCCTTGCGGATGGCTTGAATGGCGAGCCAGACGAGATAGGCGGCGCCACCTGTTTTGAGCACCAGAAAGGCTGTGGGGGACGCAACGATGAGGGCCGCCACGCCGAAGGCGACGAGCATGGTGTGGACGGTGATGCCCAGATTGGTGCCCACCAGCGTCATGAAACCGGCGGTACGGCCTTCACGCAGCGAGCGGCTGATCCAGAGCGTCATATCCGGGCCGGGCGTCACCGCCAGAAGGAGGATGGCGATGGTGAAGGCAATCAGGGTCGGCAGGCTCGGTATGAATTCCACGGCGGCACCACACTTGCAAGGGGTTGATGCCTGTTCATAACGCCGTTTCGAGAAGCTGCCAACTGCCCGACAAAAGAATGCCGCGCCCGCAGGCGCGGCAGGTCAAGTCAGCTGTTCAGGAAAGACTTGAAATCATCGCTGTAATCGTCATGCCAGCGCGACAAAGGCGGGCGGTTTTGCACGAGATCGTTGGCGGCCCAGAGGATACGTTTCTCATCCGTCTTGCGGTTCACTTCACCATCAGGGCAAAGAATGTAGAAATCGCCATTGCCGATGCCGTCGATCATGAAATCCACCGTCTGTTCCGGCGTCCATGCACCGGATGGTTTTTCCGTCCGGCCATTGGCGGTCAGGCCGGTAAAGACGAAACCGGGGATGAGAAGATGGGCCGAAATATTACCGTTCGGCGCGTTTCTCAGCTCATATTCCAAGGCCTCGGTAAAGGCCTTCACGCCCGCCTTGGACACATTATAGGCCGGGTCGCCCGGCGGTGTGGTGATGCCCTGCTTGGAGCCTGTGTTGATGATGAGACCCGCCTCTCCATGGGCCAGCATGCCCGAACCGAAGACGCGGCTTCCATTGACCACGCCCATCAGATTGACGCCGAACACCTTGTCCCAGTTCGCCTGTGGTCCGAAGATGGCGCTGCCCGGCTGAACGCCAGCATTGTTCATCAGCACATGAACACGCCCGAAACGCTGGATGACGGCACGTTCCAGCGCTTCGAGCTCATCGAGTTTGGAAACATCGGTTGGAATGGAAACGATCTGCTCATCGCCATTTTCCGCAAGGGCGGCAATTTCGCTTTGGGCAGCGGCGAGCTTTTCACCGTCGAGGTCAACAAGCACGACACTCATGCCGAAACTGGCGAATTTGCGGGTGGCTGCAAGGCCGATGCCGGATGCAGCACCTGTGACGACGGCAACATTGTCTGGTGCGAAGGCGTTGTGAAGGATCGCCATTGGTTTCTCCTTTTCGCTACCGCTTCAAATCTCCGGCAACGATGTCCCATGGAACCATGCGCTCTACTGACGCGCTGTGCAGTCTAGTCTTTTCAGCCCTTCAAGTCACATGAAGATGAAAGCGTTCCATCCGCGTGCCGTTTTGCATTTTTGTTGCACGCGCCGATAAACTCGCTAAAAGTGCCGAAATCCCAAGGAAATGGCGATATCCTGATGTCGCCGATACGCAAATGGATTTCACCGATGGCCCTTCCCAAAGACGTTAAGAAAGTCGTTCTCGCCTATTCCGGCGGGCTTGATACCTCGATTATTCTGAAATGGTTGCAGACCGAGCTGAACGCGGAAGTCGTGACCTTTACCGCCGATCTCGGCCAGGGCGAAGAGCTGGAGCCTGCGCGCAAGAAGGCCGAGATGCTGGGCATCAAGGAAATCTTCGTGGAAGATGTGCGCGAAGAATTCGTGCGCGATTTCGTCTTCCCGATGTTCCGCGCCAATGCCGTCTATGAAGGCGTCTATCTGCTGGGCACCTCGATTGCCCGCCCACTGATTTCCAAGCACCTGATCGACATCGCCAAGAAGACTGGCGCCGATGCCATCGCCCACGGCGCGACCGGCAAGGGCAACGACCAGGTTCGTTTCGAGCTTTCGGCCTATGCGCTGAACCCCGACATCAAGATCATCGCCCCATGGCGCGACTGGACGTTCAAGAGCCGGACCGATCTTCTGAACTTCGCCGAACAGCACCAGATTCCGGTTGCCAAGGACAAGAAGGGCGAAGCGCCGTTCTCCGTCGATGCCAACCTGCTGCACTCGTCTTCCGAGGGCAAGGTTCTGGAAGATCCGGCAGTCGAGGCTCCGGAATACGTGCATATGCGCACCATCTCCCCGGAAGCAGCACCCGACAAGGCAACCGTCATCAAGGTCGGTTTCCGCAATGGTGATGCCTGCTCCATCAACGGTGTCGAAATGTCGCCTGCGACGCTTCTGGCCGCGCTCAACGATTACGGTCGCGACAACGGCATCGGCCGTCTCGATCTCGTCGAAAACCGCTATGTCGGCATGAAGTCTCGCGGCGTGTACGAAACACCCGGCGGCACCATTCTGCTGGCGGCCCACCGCGCCATCGAGAGCATCACGCTCGACCGCGGTGCAGCCCACCTCAAGGACGAGATCATGCCGCGCTACGCCGAGCTGATCTATTACGGCTTCTGGTTCTCGCCAGAGCGGGAAATGCTCCAGGCGCTCATCGACAAGAGCCAGGAGCATGTGGAAGGCGAAGTGACGCTGAAGCTCTACAAGGGCAACGTCATGGTTACCGGTCGCGAATCGGCCAAGTCGCTCTATTCCGACAAGCTGGTGACCTTTGAGGACGACCAGGGCGCCTATGACCAGAAGGATGCTGCGGGCTTCATCAAGCTCAATGCTCTGCGTCTGCGCACACTCGCCAAGCGCAATCTCGGCAAGTAAGCTTCTATAGATATGACTTTGAAAGCCCCGGTTCTCTGGGGCTTTTTTATGCCCGCCTGCGCGATAGCACGGCAAAGACGACATAGCTCGCTACGGCGCTCAACTCCATCAACGGGATGATCGTGCCGAAACTTGTGAGTGGCGAGCCAAGCAGGGCAGCGGTGACACCGGCTGAAAAACCCGCGCTCATCTGGATGAACCCCATCATGGCGGACGCCGAACCTGCGATGTGCGGAAAGGGCGCCATGCCCATCGTGATGACATGCGGCGTGAGCAACGCCAGCCCGAAGGTCGCAACCGCCACCGGCCCCATGATCGACAGAAAGGAGGGCGGGATGAAATGCACCGACAGGAAGATCAGCACACCACCCGTCGCCGACAGGCACAGACCCATGACCGCAGACCGACGGTCGCCAATTCTGCGGGCGATGAAGCGCAGGGCAATCGAGCCGAGAAAATAGGCGCCGGATTGCATCAGCATGCCCACGCCGAATGCCGTCGGCGACAGACCGACGTCGTTGATCAGCACGAAAGGCAGCATGGTCGATTGTGCGTAGAGCGCACCGACCGTACCACCCAGCACCAACGCCGATAGCAGAAAGCGTGGTGATCGCAAAAGCTCGCCATAGGCGCTGAGCAGACGGGATGGGCGAAGACGGCTGCGGTCCGGCACCGTCGTTTCGCGCAGGCAGAAAACGATGGCCGTGATCGAAATCAGCCCGAACGCCAGCATCAGGACGAAGACCGATTGCCAGCCGAAGGCGAGCAGCGACAACCCGCCGATCGTCGGCCCCGCAGCCGGACCGACCGCCAGCATAATGCCGATGAGGTTGAGAATGCCGATGGCCTGATGGCCGCTGAACTGATCGCGCACCACCGCCCGCGCCACCGTGACACCAACCGAAGCCCCGATGCCCTGAATGAGACGGGCCGCCAGCAACACCTCGACACTGGGTGCGAAAGCGGCAAGCGCTCCGCCCGCCAGATAGATCAGCATGAACAGGATGGTGGCCTTGCGACGACCAAACGCATCCGACATGGCACCAGACACGAGCTGGGCGATGGCAAAACCGCCAAAATAGAGCGTGAGGCTCATCTTGATCGCCGATTCCGTCGTTGCAAAGGCGCGGACGAGTTCCGGCATCGCAGGCGTGTAAATCGCCATCGACACAGGCCCAAGCGAGGTCAGCATTGCGCCCAGAATAGCCGTGCGCCGTACCGTCATCGGCGTTGTCAAACTGCTCACGTCGGGGCCTGCCTGCTCTTGTCGCTCACTGTCATCTGCAAGTTTTTCTGCACGGTCGCCAGGAGATCATGAAATTTGGACAGATCGTTCTCACTGAAACCCTCCGTCGCCTGACCGATCAGGCTATCGACCTCGAGGCGCACGGCAACCAGCAACAGCTCTGACGTCTGCGTCAGATAAATGCATTTGGAACGGCGATCATCCGGGTTGGGACGACGCTCCACCAGATCGAGCGATTGCAACCTGTCGAGATAGGTGCACACCGTCATGGGCTCGAGACCGATACGGCTGGCAATATCGGCCTGCTTGCTGCCATCGATAGCAGCAACCGTCAAAAGGGCGCGCGCCTCACCCGGTGTCAGCCCAAGGCCCGCATCGGCGATGCGGCGCTCGAAGGCGCTGTTGAGAAACCGGGCGCTGCTGTTGAGCAGGAAGGCCAGCGATTCTGTTTGGGGTGACGTTTTCATGGCGCGCCTGTTTTGTAAGGCCCTCTTATAAAAAACTTCGTCTCCCCCTGGCAAGGCGCATCGCTGCTGACCAAGGCATCCCACGGGAATAGTTTTGCAAGTCATAGGCCGGATCGGCACGCAGATATTGAAAGACACCATCAGCCGTGCCCATATGGCAGGCAAATCGCATCTGCATGAGGACCTGACCATGACATCCACCGCCGCGCTCTATCCCGCTTTGACCGAATGGAACGGCACCCATGGATTGCCCCGGTTCGATGCTATCAGGGACGAGAATTTCGCCGGTGCCTTCGATGCCGCACTGGCCGCCCACAATGCCGAAATCGATGACATCGCACATGACGCAGCGCAGCCGAGCTTTGCCAATACGATCGTAGCGCTGGAAATCGCAGGCGACGCACTGTCGCGCGTTTCCGCCCTGTTCTGGAACAAGGCAGGCGCCCACACCAACCCGGCCATTCAGGCGCTGGAGCGAGAGATCGCGCCGAAAATGTCGCGTCATTATTCGAAGATCAGCATGAACGAGGCGCTGTTTGCGCGGGTCGATACGCTGTGGGAACAGCGCGAAACGCTCGGCCTGACCGGCGAAGAACTGCGCGTGCTGGAGCGCCACTGGAAAGGCTTCGTGCGTTCCGGCGCCAAGCTGCCAAAGGAGGCGCAGGAGCGGCTGGCTGAAATCAACGAGGAACTGGCCGGTCTCGGCGCGAAATTCGGCCAAAACGTTCTGGCCGACGAGAAAAACTGGAAGCTTTTGCTCTCCAGCGACGAGGACCTTGCGGGCGTGCCGGACTTTCTGCGCGATGCCATGGCCGGTGCTGGGCGCGAACATGGCGAAGAGGGCAAATTCGCCGTCACCCTGTCCCGCTCGATCATCGAACCCTTCCTGACCTTTTCCGAGCGGCGAGATCTGCGTGAACAGGCATTCAAGGCCTGGGTCGCACGCGGCGAAAACGGTGGCGAGAGCGACAATCGCGACACCGTCAAACGCACGCTGGAACTGCGCGACGAAAAGGCAAAGCTGCTCGGCTACGACAATTTTGCGGCCTACAAGCTCGACAACACCATGGCCAAGACCCCTGATGCGGTGAACACGCTGCTGATGCAGGTCTGGGACAAGGCCGTTGCCCGCGCAGGCGAAGAAGAGGCGGAACTGGCCGAGGTGATTGCCGACGAAGGCAAAAACCACGATGTGATGCCGTGGGACTGGCGCCACTACGCCGAAAAACTGCGGTCCAAAAAATTCAGCTTCTCTGAAACGGAACTCAAGCCCTATCTTCAACTGGAAAAAATCGTCGAAGCCTGCTTCGACGTTGCGCACAGACTGTTCGGCATCAAAGCCATCGAACTGAAAGACGCAACCGCCTATCACCCTGACGTGCGGATCTTCGAAATTCGCAATGACAAGGGCGATCTCGTAGCCATGTTCCTCGCCGATTTCTTTGCCCGGCCTTCCAAACGCTCCGGCGCGTGGATGAGTTCGTTTCAGTCGCAGCATAAGCTGCCCTTGAAGAACGGCACGGTGGGCGAATTGCCGATCATCTACAATGTCTGCAATTTCGCCAAGCCATCGGCTGGGAAACCCGCCCTCCTCTCGCTGGATGATGCCCGCACGCTGTTCCACGAATTCGGTCATGCGCTGCACGGCATGCTTTCCAACGTCACCTACCCCTCGGTATCCGGCACCGGCGTCTCGCGCGATTTCGTGGAGCTGCCATCCCAGCTATACGAACACTGGCTGACAGTGTCGGAAATCCTCGAAAAATATGCCCTTCACTACGAGACGGGCGCACCGATGCCCAAGGCACTGCTGGACAAGGTGCTGGCCGCCCAGACCTTCAATGCTGGTTTCAACACGGTGGAATTCACTTCTTCCGCCCTCGTGGACATGGCATTTCACACGCAAGGCGCAGTCAGCGACCCCATGGCGGTACAGAGCGAGGTTCTGGGCAAACTCAACATGCCGAAATCCATCGTCATGCGCCACGCAACCCCGCACTTCCAGCACGTGTTCTCCGGCGACGGCTATTCGGCAGGCTACTATTCCTACATGTGGTCGGAAGTTCTGGACGCCGACGCTTTCGAGGCTTTCGAGGAAACCGGCAATGCCTTCGACCCCGAAACGGCACGCAAGCTGAAAGACAACATCTATTCGGTTGGCGGCTCTGTCGATGCGGAGGAGACCTACAAGGCATTCCGCGGCAAGATGCCAAGCCCCGATGCGATGCTGAAGAAGCGCGGGCTGGTTTAGGTAAGCCCGACACAATTTTATCTCGTCATCATGAACGCTACATTGTGAGTGTGCGCATGTGCGATATAATGCGACCAGCATGCATACCTAGGAGACCGACGTGAACGAACCTCTGAAAAAACTGATTGAGGCTGCGAAGCACGTTCCGCAAACACGCGACGACATCGAGATGCAGCGGCGCAGCTTTGCCTATGGAAATACGCATTTCGAAAATGAGCTGATTACGCGGGACATGGTTGATCGCATCGCAGACGAGATGGCGAAAAAGAAGAATGACTGACGGAATACGGCGTCATAGCGTTGCAAGCGAGGCGCCGGTTATTACGGACCCGCTTAAGCAAGCCGAGGCTGAAGCACTTAACGGTCTGCTTCAGTTCGACCTTGCGCGTAATATGATCGTCGATGCCCTGGACAAGCAGGGGAAATGGAGGCTTCGGCCTTCGACAATCCTCAGCCTTCATCGACAAGCATTGCAGGGTATCAGTAACTATGCCGGTAATTTTCGTCCCGCATCTGTAGAAATACAAGGAAGCAAGCACAGGCCCGTAGACGCATTTCGCGTTCCTGAACTGGTCGAAGACATGTGCGATTATGTCAACGATCACTGGGTGGATGCGACCGCTGTTCACCTGTCGGCATTCATTATGTGGCGACTGAACTGGATACACCCGTTCAGCGATGGCAATGGCCGAACATCCAGAATGGTGTCCTATCTGGTTCTTTCGATCAAGCTCGGACTGTTGCTTCCCGGCAAAAATACCATTCCAGATCAAATCGTTGACAACCGTGGACCTTATTTTTCGGCACTTGAGCACGCCGACCTCAGCCCGCTCGATGGCCCGTATGATCTATCGGAAATGGAAGCCCTGCTGGAAGGCATATTGGCCAAGCAGCTTGCAGGCGTGATGGAAACCGCAACCGGCAAGACATTTCTGTAAAACGGCTTTGCCAACGCTAGAAAGTCTGTCATCTTTCTCAGCTAGAACCTGAGTGCAAGGGGCTTATGTCCTAGCCCCCCTTTCGCATTTGTAAAAAAAAGGTTATGAGCCCGCCAGACTAAATTGGCGCATCTTTAGTTATGACGCCCCAACCTCAGAGATATTGAACAATGGCACTTCGCAACATCGCGATTATCGCGCACGTTGACCATGGCAAAACGACGCTCGTTGACGAGCTTCTGAAACAGTCCGGTTCGTTCCGCGAAAACCAGCGCGTTGCAGAGCGCGTTATGGACTCGAACGACCTCGAAAAAGAACGCGGCATCACCATTCTCGCCAAGGCGACGTCTGTTGAGTGGAAGGGTGTTCGCATCAACATCGTCGACACCCCCGGCCACGCCGACTTCGGTGGCGAAGTCGAGCGTATCCTGTCGATGGTGGACGGCGCGATCGTTCTGGTCGACTCGTCCGAGGGACCAATGCCGCAGACGAAGTTCGTGGTGTCCAAGGCTCTCAAGGTTGGCCTCAAGCCAATCGTTGCGATCAACAAGATCGACCGTCCAGATGGCCGCCACGAAGAAGTCATCAACGAAGTGTTCGACCTTTTCGCGAACCTCGATGCGACCGACGAGCAGCTCGACTTCCCGATCCTCTATGGTTCCGGTCGTGATGGCTGGATGAACGTCAATCCTGAAGGACCAAAGGACGAAGGTCTTGCACCTTTGCTCGATCTGGTTCTCAAGCACGTGCCTGAGCCAACGGTTGAAGAAGGCCCGTTCCGTTTGATCGGCACGATCCTTGAAGCCAACCCCTTCCTCGGCCGTATCATCACAGGTCGTATCGCGTCCGGTACGCTGAAGTCCAACCAGCCTGTCAAGGTCCTGGGTCAGGACGGCAAGCTGATCGAAACCGGTCGTATTTCCAAGATCCTTGCATTCCGCGGTATCGAGCGCACAGCCATCGATGAAGCCCATGCAGGCGACATCGTTGCCATCGCCGGTTTGTCCAAGGGCACCGTTGCCGACACGTTCTGTGATCCTTCCGTTACCGAAGCGATGACCGCACAGCCAATCGATCCGCCAACGGTGACCATGTCCTTCATCGTCAACGACAGCCCGTTGGCTGGCACCGAAGGCGACAAGGTCACATCGCGCGTTATCCGCGATCGTCTCTACAAGGAAGCCGAAGGCAACGTTGCGCTGAAGATCGAAGAAGCCGAAGGCAAGGACTCGTTCTTCGTATCAGGCCGTGGCGAATTGCAGCTTGCCGTTCTGATCGAAACCATGCGTCGCGAAGGCTTCGAGCTTGCCGTTTCGCGTCCTCGTGTTGTCATGCAGAAGGACGAGAACGGCCAGACCATCGAGCCGATCGAAGAAGTCGTCATCGACGTGGATGAAGAGCATTCCGGTATCGTCGTTCAGAAGATGTCCGAACGTAAGGCAGAAATGACCGAGCTTCGTCCATCCGGCGGCAACCGCGTTCGTCTGAAGTTCCTAGCACCGACCCGTGGCCTCATCGGCTACCAGTCCGAACTGCTGACGGACACACGCGGCACGGCGATCATGAACCGTCTGTTCCATTCCTACCAGCCGTTCAAGGGCGCTATTGCTGGTCGCGTTCAGGGCGTTCTGCTGTCGAACGGTTCTGGTGAAGCCGTTGCCTACGCCATGTTCAACCTTGAAGATCGCGGCCCGATGATGATCGAGCCCGGCGAAAAGGTTTATGCTGGCATGATCATCGGCATTCACACACGTGACAACGATCTCGAAGTCAACGTGCTCAAGGGCAAGCAGCTCACTAACATCCGCGCCGCCGGCAAGGATGAAGCCGTGAAGCTGACACCTCCGATCCGCATGACACTTGACCGCGCTCTCTCCTGGATTCAGGACGACGAGCTGATGGAAGTGACGCCAAAGTCCATCCGTCTGCGCAAGATGTTCCTGGACGCCAACGATCGTAAGCGCTTCGACAAGGCAAAGCTTGCTGGCTGATTTTCAGCCTCATCTGTGAATTTGAAAAACCCGGCCATTGCGCCGGGTTTTTTATTTGTCCGCCCGCGTTAACCGTCTGACCGTTTTTAGTTGGGGGCTGAGTCGCATGCGGCTTGCCTCAATGGTAAATATAGCGTTAATTTTTACCCTTCATCCACATGAATAGGCTGTGGGTAAGCTTCGAGCCGTTAACCTTTATGGCTGGTAAGTTTTCTCCGCCGGGGTCAGAATCGCGTTATGAAAACGTTATCCATAGATATTCGCCGAGCAGAGCCGGACGATGCGCGCGCCATTTCGGACACGCACAGATCGTCCTGGCAGCAGGCCTATGCGGGTCTTATTCCCCATAAGCCGCTTCGGCAGATGCTGGACCGACGCAATGAAAGATGGTGGCGCAAGGCCACCCGAGGCTCCGCAACCATGCTGGTGGTGGAAATATCCGGTGTGATTGCAGGCTACGCAACCATGGGCCTCAGCCGCGCGCGTGGACTGCCCTATGATGGTGAAATCTACGAGATTTACCTGCTTCCCGAATATCAGGGCATGGGGCTCGGCTCCGTGCTGTTTACCGAGGCACGCCGTCTTCTGAAATCACTGGGATGCAAGGGCACAGTGGTCTGGTGCCTTGAGGACAGTGACGTTGCCAGCCGCTTTTTCCGCTCCCATGGCGGTGAAGATGTGGCGGAGGGCATGGAAGACTTCGCGGGGACGCAATTGCGCAAGCTGGGCTTTGTCTGGCACTGACGTTTCGGTGAGACGCGTACCGGGTTTGCGCGCTTTGGCCTTCAATTGCCCGCGATTTTGCGCTATTGCGATGGAGAGGGCGCGCTTCTGGCGCCGCCGATAGCAGCATGATTTCGGAGTGAGAGATGGATAAGTTCACCAAGCTGACGGGTGTCGCCGCCCCTATGCCGGTCGTTAATATCGACACCGACATGATCATTCCCAAGGATTATCTCAAAACCATCAAGCGCACCGGCCTTGGCACCGGCCTGTTTGCGGAATCGCGATATCTGGATGACGGCTCTCTGAACCCGGACTTCGTGCTGAACAAACCAGCCTACCAGAACGCACAAATTCTGGTCGCGGGCGATAATTTCGGCTGCGGTTCGTCCCGTGAACATGCACCATGGGCGCTGCTGGATTTCGGCATTCGCTGCATTATCTCCACCAGCTTCGCCGATATTTTCTACAACAACTGTTTCAAGAACGGCGTTCTCCCGATCATCGTCAGCCCGGAAAATCTGGAAAAGCTGATGGACGACGCCTCGCGCGGGTCCAACGCTGTTTTGAGTATCGATCTGGAGACGCAGGAAATCAGCGGCCCTGACGGTGGCACGATCAGCTTCGAGATCGACGCTTTCAAGCGTCACTGTATGCTGAACGGTCTCGATGACATCGGCCTGACACTGGAACATGCCGGTGCCATCGAAGGGTTTGAAAAAACCAACGCCTCTGCCCGCCCCTGGGCTTGAGATCATCCTGTTTTCCGTCATGCCGGACTTGATCCGGCATCCAGCAGAGCCGCGTCTGCGGCGAGAAAGAGTCTCTTGCGATCAAAGACTTGATCGCACTGGATTCCGCATCAGGTGCGGGATGACGGAGTAAGGTCGCCGTATTCGTCACGGCGCAAACTTCGAAACACAGTTTTGAAGGCTTCCACTTCCAGCGCCGTACCGAATCGTCTCTAGCCTTCCTTGAAATAGGCCATCTCCAGGGTTAAGAAGCCGCAACCCCGCAACGAACGCCGTTGCCGGATGTGGATTTTTGATACGCCCGTCCCTGTGTCCCCTTGGGTTTCAGCCGGGCCAAGGAGGGTTTTCATGACAGTGCGCACGCTTTTCCTGCTGCCCGGCGACGGCATCGGCCCTGAAGCCATGGCGGAAGTCCGCAAGCTGATCGATTATCTGAACAGCGAGAAGGCCGCTGGCTTCAAGACGGAAGAAGGCCTCGTCGGCGGCAGCGCCTATGACGCGCACGGCGTAGCGATCTCCGATGCGGATATGGAAAAGGCGCTGGCCGCAGACGCCATTCTGTTTGGAGCCGTCGGTGGCCCCAAGTGGGATAGCGTGCCCTATGAGGTGCGGCCCGAATCCGGTCTGTTGCGCCTGCGCAAGGATCTGGAGCTGTTCGCCAATCTGCGTCCGGCCATCTGCTACCCGGCACTGGCTGCTGCATCCTCGCTGAAGCAGGAGCTGGTCGAGGGCCTCGATATCCTCATCGTTCGCGAATTGACGGGCGGCGTTTATTTCGGCGAGCCGAAGCAGATCATCGACATTGGCAACGGCCAGAAGCGTGGCATCGACACGCAGATTTACGACACGTTCGAAATCGAGCGCATCGCCAGCGTCGCCTTCGAACTGGCCCGCACCCGTGGCAATCGCGTCTGCTCCATGGAAAAGCGCAACGTCATGAAATCAGGCGTGTTGTGGAACCAGGTCGTGACCGAAACCCATGCGGCGAAGTACAAGGACGTGCAGCTGGAGCATATGCTGGCCGACGCCGGTGGCATGCAGCTGGTGCGCAAGCCCAAGCAGTTCGACGTGATCGTCACCGACAACCTGTTCGGCGATATGCTGTCCGACGTGGCCGCCATGCTGACGGGTTCTCTCGGCATGCTGCCATCCGCCTCGCTGGGCGCACCCGATGCCAAGACCGGCAAGCGCAAGGCCATGTACGAGCCCGTGCATGGCTCTGCGCCTGACATTGCTGGCAAGGGCATCGCCAACCCCATCGCCATGATCGCGTCCTTTGCCATGTGCCTGCGCTACTCGTTCAACATGGTGGATGAAGCCACCAAGCTGGAAACAGCCATCGCCAACGTGCTGGACAAGGGCATCCGCACCGCAGACATCGTCTCGGACGGCAGCCGTCAGGTCAGCACGTCTGAAATGGGCGATGCGGTTCTGGAAGAGTTCAAGGCGCTGTCGGCTTGATCGAAACATTCTGGGCAGGGGGCGTTGCGCCCTGCCCGGTATCGTCTTTCGGCAAGAGATGCTCATATCGCTTGTCGGTCAACGTTTTCAAAAACGCGACGATGGCATCCACCCGCTTGTCATCCAGTGCAGGCGCTGCCGTCAGCTCCGTCATAGCGATATTCTCAGGCACTTCGGGTGCATCCCATGCCTGCCCGGTTTCCGGGTTGATCTGACGGCTGGGCTTCTTACTTTTGTATTTTACGTAAAACAGCACGACCGTGCGCAAATCCTTGAACACGCCATTGTGCATGTAGGGGCCGGTCACCGCGACGTTGCGCAGGGTCGGTACCTTGAACTTGCCGCGCTGTGCGGGATCGCCCCCAACAGCGGGGTTCTGCGCCAAACCGAGATCGATAGCATCCGGCTTCGACCCATTTGCCGCCCGGGCAGTCTTGTTAGCGGGAACGCCGATATTGAAATATTTGTGGTTGGTAAAAAGCCCGTTGGACAGGCCGTTCGGGCCTTTGAGTTCATGGCAGGTGTTGCAGTTGGTAAACTGTGTCGATGACATCAGCACCCGGCCCAGCTCTTCCTGATCCGTCAGCTTCTCTTCGCCCCGCAGGAAGCGGTCATATTTGGAATCGAATGTCGAGAAGGTGTCCGTCCGCTCGAAAGCGGCCAGCGCCTTCGTCATGGCGGCGAAAGCGGCGTCATCGGTCTTGAAGACATCACCGCCGAACTGGGTGCCGAAGGCGGCAGCGTAATCCGGGTTTTCCTGCAGCCGCTTGGCGATGGTCGTCTTGTCCGGCATGCCCATTTCGATGGGGTTGAGAGGCGGGCCAGCGGCCTGATCTTCCAGGGACGATGCGCGGCCATCCCAGAACTGCCCGCCGACATATTCGCCCAGCGCGTTCTTGCCGAAGGGGGGTGAGAAGCTGGCATAGGCGGCGCTGGGCGTGTTTCGATCACCCAGCGACGTGCCGTCATCTCCCAGCGAGACATCGTGCCCAATGGGGCCGCCAGTATCACGTCCATCGGTAAAGCCTGCCGCCGGCATGTGGCAGGTGGAGCAGGACATGGTGCGGTTCATGGAGAGATTGGGATCATCGAACAAGGCAGCGCCAAGCTTTTCCAGCGTGGCATAATCCTCACCGCCATGGGCAAGCGTCCCCGTGCCAAGCCCAGCGGGCACAAAGGAAAACGCACAGGCAGAGATAACGCAGATGATATGCCGGATCATGGCAGACGCCGAAATCGATGAAACTGGCGTGCTCTATAGCACCTCAAAACGGCGAAGCACAGAAACTTTCTGTGCTCGCTCAACTTTGCCGTATTGGATGTTTCAGTCGATCTGGAAGTAATTTTCGAAGGATTCCGGGAAATTCTGCCGTGCCACCCGCTCATCGATAACAAGCATGGATTGATACGACAATGGATCGAAATCCTTGTCCGCAGGTAGCACCTCACGCCCGAACAGAAGGCTGAGGCGGGCCGCATCGAGGTTACCGCGCTCGAACGGTTCGTTGCCGAACTGGTGCCAGAGCGCATGCATGAAAGCGGCATCCACCTTGTGTTCCGCCGAATCATTACGCGCACGGCGCGGAATGTGTTTGACGGGCGTGACGCCGCGCGGATTGGCGCGGCGTATGGTGAACTGAATGCCCGTGCTCGGCATGCCGGATGGAAAGCCGCGGTGTTTCGTCATTTCAGGCAGCTTTGCCATGGTGTTTCCTTATGCTTTGCCGATCTTGTCCTGCGTCTTCGTATCGAAGTCTGAGGCATCGTGGCGTTCGTGTAACTGTTCAGACGGATCGCCATTCATCTTGTTGACCATGCGACCGCGCTTGACCGCCGGACGTTCCGCAATTTCGTTCGCCCAGCGCTGAAGGTTCTTATAGCCCTTCACGTCCAGGAAGACATCCGCCTTCGGATAGGACTGCCCGCGAGCCAGATTGCCATACCATGGCCACACCGCAATATCCGCAATCGAATATTCCGAACCGGCCAGATAGCGGTTTTCTGCCAGATGGCGGTCCAGCACGTCAAGCTGCCGCTTGGCTTCCATGGCAAAACGGTCGATAGCATATTTGATGTGAATGGGCGCATAGGCGTAGAAATGGCCGAAACCGCCGCCCAGATACGGGCCAGATGCCATCTGCCAGAACAGCCAGTTGGTCGCCTCGGTGCGGCCCTTGTGGTCCGTAGGCAGAAATGCGCCGAACTTTTCCGCGAGATAGAGCAGGATCGAGCCGCTTTCGAACACGCGTGTCGGCTCTGGCGTGGAATGGTCAACGAGCGCTGGAATTTTCGAATTCGGGTTGGCCTTGACGAAATCGGAGCCGAACTGGTCACCCTCACCGATCTTGATCAGCCAGGCATCGTATTCGGCGCCCGTATGCCCTGCCGCCAGCAGCTCTTCCAGCATGATGCCGACCTTCTGGCCGTTGGGCGTCGCCAGCGAATAGAGCTGCAACGGATGCTTGCCGACCGGCAGTTCCTTGTCGTGGGTCGGGCCAGCAATCGGGCGATTGATATTGGCGAACTGACCGCCATTGCCCTTTTCCCACTCCCAGACGTCGGCTGGTTCGTAACCGGCAGGAAAATTATTCTCGGGGGATTTCTCGGTCATGAAAATCTGTCCTTGTTCAACGGATCAAGCGCCAGCGTTCAGCACTCCAAAGCAATATAGGGATCAACAAAGATTTCCTCCACCGCATGATCGATGAGAAAAATTCAACCTTTGGCGATGGCGTGAAAAAACGTTCCCGTAACCTGCCCGCGTCGCCCACCGGATGGGCCAAGCGCTTTGCCCTGCCCGTCGGCAATCTGGGCAAAGGCTTCGTCATGGCCCTGATCAATGACCCGCGCGTAATGAAACTCATGGCCGCGCAGAACATCGCCAGCGCGTCCGATGGGACTATCGGCTGTAATCGTCGCCTGCCGGTAGCCGAGGTTCATCTTGCGCTTGGCAAAGCTGGTGGCATGCGACAACAGCCCCGTCATCGTGTGGGTCACGCCATCCGCATCCTCGAGTGCGGCACCCAGCACCATGTAGCCTCCGCATTCGCCATGGACAGGTTTCGTTTCTGCAAAGCGCGCCAGACCCGACCTGAAACTATCAGCAGCGGCAAGCTGGCCCGCAAAAAGCTCGGGATATCCGCCGGGCAGCCAGCAAACGTCGCAGGAAAGGTCCGGGGCCTCATCGGCCAGCGGCGAAAAAGGAACGATTTCGGCACCGGCTTCGCGCCAGTGGCGGGCAAGATGCGGATAGAGGAAGGTGAAGGCGGCATCCTGCGCCAGCGCAATTCGCTGGCCCGGCGGGGCAATGGCTGAAACGGTCGAACCGTGCGGCACGGTGACTGGTTGCGCCAGTGACAGAAGCGCATCGAGATCGATGGCGGCATCCATGGCATCTGCCAGACGGTCGATATGCGCGTCTATTTCAGGATGCTCGCTGGCCTGCACCAGACCCAGATGCCGCTCTGGCAGCACAAGCGACGGATCGCGCATGACGCAGCCCGCAACGGGCAGGCCGATCTTTTCGATGGCTTGCGAGCAGAGTGTGCGATGCCTCTCGCTGCCTGCGCGGTTCAGCACTACGGCGGACATCTTCACCGCAGGATCGTAATGGGCAAAGCCATGGGCGACGGCAGCGGCGGTTTGCGACTGGCCGGAAACATCCAGCACCAGAAGTACGGGGATGCCGAACAGGCGCGCCAGATCGGCGGCAGAGCCGGTCCTGTTATCCGGCACGACGATACCATCGAACAGGCCCATGGCGCTTTCAATCAACACCAGTTCCGCATCCCCTGCCTGCTGGGCAAACAGATGCCGCAGCAGATCGGGCTGCATGGCCCAGCTATCGAGATTGAGCCCCGGCGTTTTTGCCGCGAAAGCATGAAAACCGGGATCGATATAGTCAGGCCCGGTCTTTATGCCACGCACTTTGACGCCACGCCGTGCAAAGGCGCGCAGGAGCCCGATGGTGACGCTTGTCTTGCCGGAACCGGAGCGCGGCGCACCGATGATGATTGCGCGTGCCGTCATGGCGTATCCTGTTTCACGATAAGTGCTCTCGACATTCACCCTGCCTGTTGTTTCCCGATGACGGCCCAACCCGTAACCGCTATAGAAACACGATGGAAACGGATGGAAAAAATCTGCGTCGCGGCTGGACGACCGGCGCTTGCGCGACGGCTGCGGCGAAAGCCGCCTGCACCGCGTTGCTGACCGGAGAGTTTCCATACCTTGTCGAGATCGAACTTCCAAGCGGCAAGCGTGTCGGCTTTTCACTGGCGACCAGCCATCATGGCGACGGCTTTGCCCGCGCAGGCGTTATCAAGGACGCAGGCGACGACCCTGATGTGACCCATGGCGCGCTGTTGGAAAGCACCGTGCGGCCCGGTAGACCGGGCACGGGCATCACCTTCAAGGCAGGCACGGGTGTCGGCACGGTGACACGGCCCGGCCTTCCACTGGCAGTCGGCGAGCCTGCCATAAACCCCGTACCCCGCAAGATGATCGAAAAGGCCATCCACGAGGTCGCCGGAGACAATGCCGATTTCGAGGTGGAGATATCGGTGGAGGATGGCGAGAAGATCGCAGAGAAGACGCTGAATGGCAGATTGGGCATTCTCGGAGGCATTTCGATTCTCGGCACCACCGGCATCGTCATTCCCTTCTCCTGTTCCGCCTGGATTCACTCCATCTGGCGCGGCATAGATGTGGCCCGCGCCGAAGGCCTGACGCATATTCTCGGTGCAACGGGCAATGCCTCTGAAAAGGCAGGACAGGCCCTGCATGGCCTGCCGGAAACGGCGTTGATCGACATGGGCGATTTCATCGGCGGCATGCTGAAATATCTGCGAACTCATCCGGTCGAAAAACTGACTATTGCCGGTGGTGTCGCAAAGATGACCAAGCTTGCCCAGGGTATGCTGGATGTTCACTCCAAGCGTGGCTTGGCCGATCTGCATGCGCTGGCAAAATTGGCCGTGGAGGCGGGCGGCGATGATGGGCTAGCCGATGCCATCCGCCACGCCAACACCGTGTCCCATGCCTTTACGATGTCTGAAGCCGCAGGCATCGACCTTGGCGCAACGGTTGCCGCCAATGCGTGGAGAACAGCTGCCGACGCGCTGAATACGCCCGGCATGTCGCTAGAAATTCTGGTCTTCGACCGGGATGGCGTGCTGAAAGGGCGATCAGGCTTGGCGCCATCCCATCACGTCTCGGCTTTTCCTTCCGGCGAGCGGAATCGGCGAACATAATCCGTGCTGTAGAGCGCGCTTTCGCGGAAATCCTGCGAAGCCAGGCCCTTGCCGACGAAAATCAACGCGGTGCGCTCCACCGGCTCTTCTGCAAGCTTCGATTCGATATCGCCGAGAGTGCCCTTGATCACGCGTTCTTCCGGCCATGAGGCACGGACCACGATAACCACCGGGCAGTCAGCGCCGTAAAGCGGTGTCAGTTCCTCGACCACCTGCGCAGTGGCGTGAATGGCGAGGTGAATGGCAAGCGTAGCGCCGGTCGCACCGAAAGCCCTCAGATTTTCCCCATCCGGCATTTTCGATGCGCGACCGGAAATGCGCGTCAGGACGAGGCTTTGCGCCACTTCAGGCACCGTCAGTTCTTTTCTCAAACTGGCGGCGGCGGCGGCAAAGGAGGGAACGCCGGGGGTGACGGTGTAATCCAGCCCCAGCCGCTCCAGTCTGCGGATTTGCTCACCCATGGCGCTCCACACGGAAAGATCGCCGGAATGAAGCCGCGCCACGTCCTTGCCCTCACGGGCGGCAGCGACGAATTCGGCCTCGATCTCATCCAGCGAAAGGGCTGCGGTATCGATGATGCGTGCACCGGGTGGGCAATAGTCGATCAGGGCTTTCGGCACCAGAGAGCCCGCATAGAGGCAGACGGGGCAGGCGGCGATGAGATCGCGCCCGCGCACGGTGATCAGGTCTGCGGCACCGGGGCCAGCACCGATAAAATGAACCGTCATGGTTGGTCTCCTGACACGGCAATCGCAATGGTAATATCGCCCAGCACCAAACGCGGCGCGATGAGCTTTGAATTCTGGCCACAGGCGGCAAGCGCCGAGGCTTCGCTGAGACTTGGGGAGCCGGAATGCTTCAGGCTGGTTTCCGAGCGCGTGACGGTACGTTTGCCCGCGGCTTCGAAATCCGCCTGCGCCACCACGACGAAGGCCATGCCTAAGCGTGTTGCTGCCTCCAGCAAACCCGGTTCATCGCCCTTGATGGGCGCCGTCGCGATGAAGTCGATCTTCACGTGATGGGCGAGGGCGACCTCTTGCAACGCGGCCATGATGGCGTCCGCGCCAACGCCCTTGCGACATCCGATACCGGCGACGATCATGGCTTGACCCACGACCATTGCGTGACCGGCATCGATGGCCGCCAGCCCTGCATGGTGCCGACAGGCGACGCACGCGCCACCTCAAGCCGGATCAGCGAACCACCAAGCCGGGCTTGCGCTGATAGCAGAACCGATTCCATTTCAAGCGTCACCGCATTGGCGACCAAGCGCCCGCCGGATTTGAGCGCGGCAATAGCACCATCCAACACGCCTTGTTCACTACCCCCACCACCGATGAAAATTGCATCCGGTGCTGGCAGGCCTTCAAAAGCATCCGGCGCTGTCCCGATCACCACCTCGAGGCCCGGCACGCCGAAGGTCTCGGCGTTGCGACTGGCCCGTTCGGCGCGCTCCGGGTGTTGCTCGATAGCGATGGCGCGAAGGGAAGGGTGCGCCAGCATCCATTCGATGCCGATCGAGCCCGACCCGGCACCGATATCCCACAACAACTCACCATGGCGCGGTGAAAGGGATGACACCGTGACAGCGCGAATCTCCCGCTTGGTGATCTGGCCGTCATGTTCGAAAAGCGCGTCGTCCAGCCCCTGTGCATAGCTAAGCACGCGTGATGTTTCGTCAGCGACGACCTCGATAGCCAAAACGTTGAGCGGATCGATATCGTCGAAGGCGAAACGCTTGGCCTCTGCGCTGCGCACCCGCTGATGCGGACCACCTAAGGCCTCCAGCAGGGTGAAGTGTGAGCGCCCAAAACCTGCCTCCGACACGAGCGTTGCCAGCAGGGCAGGGGCGTTTTCATCCGACGTCAGCGCGATGAGCTTTGCGCCAGGATGAAGATGCGGGCGGATGAGATCGATGGAGCGGCCATGCAACGAAACGCATTCCACATCCTGCAACGCCCAGCCCAGCCGTGATGCTGCGAGGGAAAAGGCCGAGGGAGCCGGGTAGGACACGGTCTCTTCCGCTGCAACATGCCGCAGCAGGGTAACGCCGACGCCGTAATGGAACGGGTCGCCGGAAGCGAGCACGCAGACGTTTCGCCCCCGCAGCGCCACCACATTGCTCATGGCGATATCGAAGGGCGCAGGCCATGGTAGCGCTTCTCCACGAATGGCTTCTGCCGCCAGCGCCAGATGCCGCTTGCCGCCAAAGACGAACTCGGCATTCTCAATGGCTGCGCGCGCTGCATTGCCGAGACCTGAAAGTCCGTCTTCGCCGATGCCGACGATAGAAAGCCAGGGCCTTACAGTCTTTTCGGTGGATGAACCGGACAATCCCGCATATTCAGAGACCATGACACGCTCCATACTCATTCTTGGCGGCACGGCGGATGCCCGTATTCTTTCGGGCAGGCTGGCTGGAGAATCCGGCTATCGTCTTTTGCTGTCCATGGCTGGCCGCACCCGTGATCCCGTGGCGCAACCGGTGCCGATGCGCAGCGGTAGCTTTGGTGGCGCGAGCGGGCTGGCGCGTTTCATTGAGGACAACGCCTTCGATCTGCTGGTCGATGCCACCCATCCCTACGCCGCGCGCATATCCGCAAACGCGGTCGAGGCAGCGGACATGGCCAAGGTACCTCTGGTTGCTTTGGAGCGCCCGGCGTGGGTGAGGATGGCGGGAGACGATTGGCGCGAGGTGCCCGACGTCGACAGTGCCGTGACCGCTCTGGGGCAGGAAAACTGCACCGCGTTCCTGGCCCTTGGCCGTCAGGAACTGCTGCCCTTCGAGGCGGCACCACAGCACCACTATCTCATTCGTAGCGTCGATCCCGTCGAGCCGCCGTTGTCGGTGCCCCATGCCCGCTACATCACGGCCCGAGGACCCTTTGCTCTCGCCGATGAGGTCGCCATGTTGCGCGACAATGGTGTTGAGGCCGTTGTTTGCAAGAATTCCGGCGGGGCAGCGGCCTACGGCAAGATCGAGGCGGCGCGGCAAATGGGCATTCCCGTGATCATGATCGCACGTCCCGCGCATCCCTGTGGTGACACGGTCTCCAATATCGACACTGCGCTCAGCGCCATCCGCCATCAGCTTTCCCTTTTGGAGGAGCGCGGCGAATAGACGATCGGCGCTTGGCCATCACGTTCGATCAACCGTGTTTCGACAGAGCCGACGATGATACAGGTCGCCATATCCGCCATGTCGCTTGCGGCTTGCCCCAGCGGTACCACGCGCATACGCTCGTCGGCACGACCTGCTGCGCGCCCGAAAATGACGGGCACGGTTTCAGGCAGATGGGCGCGCAGCACATCGAACGCTGTGGCAAGCTGGTGGGGACGCGCCTTGCTAACGGGATTGTAAAAGGCCATGACGAACCCGGCCTCAGCCGCAGCAATCAATCTTTTTTCGATCAGCGACCATGGCTTGAGATTGTCCGACAGTGAAATGGCACAGAAATCATGCCCCAGAGGCGCACCCGCACGTGCCGCCACCGCCAGCATGGCCGTGACGCCGGGAACGACGTGGAAGTCGATATCGCGCCATTCGACGGGGCCGTTTTCAATCGCCTCGCAGACGGCAGCGGCCATGGCGAACACACCGGGGTCACCGCCCGAAACAACGCAGACCTTGCCACCTGCGGCAGCGATGGTCAGCGCAGCCTGCGCTCGGGAAAGCTCTTCGCGGTTATCCGAGGCGTGACGGCGTTGATGTGGTTCAAGCGCCAGACGGTCGAGATAGGGAATATAGCCGAAGAAATCTTCCGCCTCACGTACGGCATACAATGCTTCCGGCGTGATCTGGTCCGGGCTGCCGGGCCCGAGCCCGACGACCGTCAACCGCCCGCTCATGCCGTTTCACCGACAGGTCGATCTTTCCAGCCGGGAACCAGAACCAGCGAGAAATAGGGCGCTGGTGAGCCATCATGCTCCACCAGCCTCATGGCGTGGCCGTTTTCCATCGTGCCGCGTTCGACATAGAGCGCGCTATGCAGCTTGCCCGCTTTTTCAAGCGCCCTGCGGATTTTCGGCAGGTTGCGACCGACCTTCATGATGACGGCGCCATCGGTGCCAGAAAGCCGGTCCGTCAATGTGTCCTCGCCAAGCGTCCCCGGAAGCACGCTCAATATATCGTCACCCTGCACCAGCGGCAGACCGGCCATGGACCAGCAACCGGACATAGCGGTGATACCGGCAACGACTTCCGCAGGATAGGAAGGGGCCAGCCGCAGATGGAGATGCATATAGGAGCCGTAAAACAGCGGATCACCTTCCGACAGCACCGCGACGCTGCGTCCGGCATCCAGATGAACGGCGATATCGCGCGCCGATTGATCGAAGAAGGCCGCGATGGCGCCTCTGTAATCGTCGCCATTCTTGTCGCTCTCGACCGTGACGGGGTAGACCAGCGGCATTTCCAGCGTGCTGGGGCGGATGAAGCTTTCGACGATACCGCGCCCGTTGCCCTTGCTGCCCTTCTTGCAGAAGAAGGCGACGACATCGGCAGTCTCGATGGCACGCACCGCTTTCAGCGTTAGAAGCTCGGGATCACCGGGGCCTGTGCCGACGCCGATCAGCTTGCCCTTCAGCATCGGCTGCGCCGCTGGCTCGAACAAGGCCGCACTCATAGCCCGGCCCTCGCAATGGCGTTGATGGCAGCCGCTGTCATGGCAGAACCGCCCAAGCGGCCCTTGACGATGGCATAGGGTATGCCGAGCGGACTTTCCTCCAGTGCATCCTTGGATTCCGCCGCGCCGACGAAACCAACCGGCATGCCGATGATGGCGGCGGGGCGGGGAGCGCCTCGCTCCAGCATTTCCAAGAGATAAAACAGCGCTGTCGGCGCATTGCCGATGGCAACGAGAGCGCCTTCCATCTGGTCGACCCAAAGATCGAGTGCGGCGGCAGACCGGGTATTGCCGATCTGCTTGGCAAGGTCGGGCGTGCGCAGATCGCGCAGCGTGCAGATCACCGGATTGCCAGCGGGCAACCGCGCATGTGTAACCCCATGCGCCACCATATTGGCATCGCACAGGATCGGCTTGCCAGCCAGAAGCGCGCCACGTGCGGCATCTACGAAATCAGGCGAAAAGCGGAAGTGCTGCGCGGCTTCCACCTGTCCGCAGGCATGGATCATCCTGATAGCGATATCGGCCTGATCCGGCGTAAAAGCCGTCAGGTCCGCCTCTTCGCGGATCATCGCAAAGGAGCGCTCATAGATCGCGTTGCCATCGCGGATATAGTCGTATTCGGTCATCTCGTATCCTGTCGGAGCGCCGCGACGATCCGCTCCTTGCCGAGACGGGCAAGCAGGGTGCGGGCATTTTCTCCGGGCTTATGTTCTTTTTCATATAATCGGGCAAGTCGCGAAAGTGCCGCCTTGCGGTCGGCAAGCGGCAAAACCGCCTGCGGTGTGTCGGAAACGCGACCCGAATGGGTAAAGGCCAGCCCTTCGGACGAGCCCGCAAAGGCCAGTGTGGCAGGCAATGGGTGCGCACAGCCCTTGCCGCAGCCTGAAAGATGCAGCGTGAACGAGCCATCCAGCAAGGACGCACAGTCCGTCGCCGCATGTTCGGCCAGGTCTCGCGTGGAGATAAACCCCGAAGCGCAGGCCGGTTTTCCAGCGCAGACAGCGATGGAAGAGCGCGGATCATCGGCACCGGTCACGAAACCGGCGTGACGCGCATGATCGAGAAGGGCCCTGCATGCGTTATCGCTGCCGGTGAAAAACAGGGCATGCGCTGGCCCGGTCCGCAAACGCTGTAGTGCCAATGTCGAAGCATGGCGGCAAAGGGCAGAGAGTACGTCTGCGCCGATTTGCCCAAAGGCAGGCGCAAGAACCGCTGCACACACATCGTCCGAAAGGCGCATCACACCATAGGGACCCGCGTCGTTATGACCGGGGATGGTGCATGTTTCCGCCTTCTCCCCGCCGGGGAGAAGGTCGCGGCAGCGGGATGAGGGGGCAAGGGTAGATGGATACGGAGCGTCGAGCAATCTACCAGCACACACGGCCCGTACCTGCTCAACATCAAAGTCACGACCGCGCTTATCAGAACCGCCTTTAGCAAGACAAATCAGAAGATCTATCACACTATCGGCAGCATCTTCGGTCCGCAGCAAACCTGCCTGCAACGCCTTGCCTTCGGCGCCACCCAACATGAGTTGCCAAAACACGACACCGCCGACACGAACAGCCTTCAACCGGATATCCGCAAGCAGATCACTCATGTCCACAAGACCACCGCCATCGACGATGACGGACATCTTTGCAGCCAGCTTTTCATGCAGCTGAAGTGCATCCGCTCGCGCGCATATCCGGTTGACGATGTCGCGCGTATCGGAAAGTTCATTTTCGTCTATCCCGGTGACGGGCGAGGTCTCCACCGTCAGCCCTTGTCGCAACGGCAGATCAAGAGCGAGAACATCACGTTCCAGAGCCTCAGCGCTCTCAGCCGTCAGGCCACGAAATTGTAGCCCGCCCCGCGCGGTGATGTCGATCAGCCCGTTTCCGTGCTGAATTGCAAGGGCGCAGAGCGCCTCCAGATCAGAGGACGAGATAGGATTCGTGAAGGCGATGCGCGATAAAAGTCCGTCACCCGTCTGCATCGGAGCCGACAGGGCAGGGCAAACGCCGCGGCGCGTGAAGGGCTGGACATCCACAGGGCCGAAAGCACTCATGCCTCTACCCTCACGGATTTCGGCGCAACGAGCATTTCCAGCTCTGCATCCACGGCATTGCGGCGGCTGTGCCAGAGGCCGCGGCGGCGGGCCGAGAGAAAACGCTGCGCCATCACCTCTGCCGCCTGCGGGTTTTCTCGCAAAATGAAATCTCTGATATCCTCATTGCCGAAATAGGCATCGTAGAGCGCTTCTATCAATGAGGACGACACGGCATGGGTGGTCTCGGCAAAGCCGATCAGCCTGTCGACCGTCTCGGCAAATTCCGCCGCACCACGCGGCCCGTGCCGCATCTGCCCGGCAATGAAGCGCGGATTGATGGCGCGGGCACGCACCACGCGGGTAATGGCCTGCGCAATGGAACGGGCGCGGGGACGCGCGGGATCGGTCGTATCGAGCGCCACGACATCGGCGGATTGCCCAAGGGCTGCCTTGGCTGCCGCAAAGCCACCGATAAAGGCGACGTCGGACGAACCATCGAGCAGATCACGGCCCGGATCGTCGCCCGTATGAACCAGAAGATCGGCCTTTTCCACCTGGCCTGCAAAGCTGGCATCGGCAAACACACCAAGCCCGTTCGCCCCGCCAAAAGCATGGCTTGCGGCGTCCAGATAGATTTGGCCCAGCTCTTCGCGCTCATCCCAGCGTCCGTTCGCCAGCTTTTCCTCGATGCCAGCACCGTAGGTGCCGGGTGCCGAACCGAAAATGCGGGCAGGGATACGGCCGAGGCTGGCGGCCTCTTCTCCCAAGGGGTTATCACCCGGTGATTCTTCACGGCGCGCAATGGCTTTTGCGGCAGCATCCAGCAGGGCAATCAGCGCCGGAAACATATCGCGGAACAGGCCGGAAATGCGGAATGTCACATCTACGCGGGGCCTTCCCAAAGCCGCTGGCGGCAGCACTTCGATGCCCGTGACGCGGCCCGTGCCCTGATCATAGATCGGCCTTGCACCCATCAGATGCAGCGCCTGGCCGACATCTTCGCCGCCATTCCGAAGCGATGCCGAGCCCCAGAGATCAAACACGATATTCTTCGGCCAATCCCCGTGACTTTGCAGATGGTGCCGCAAGACCTCTTCACCCGCCATGCGGCCGAGCTCGAAAGCGGTAGGTGTTGGCATGGTGCGCGGGTCGGCAGCGTAAAGATTACGCCCCGTCGGCAACACATCCAGCCGTCCGCGCGCCGGGGCACCCGATGGGCCGGGCGTAATGTGCTGTCCATTGAGAGCAGCGAGCAAAGATGCTTTTTCCGCTATCGCGCTGTCGCGCCTGAGGACATCAGGTTCATCATCCGCACAGCGGCCAAACACATGCTGGCCATCCTTGATCGCGAAATCCTTGAGATCGCAGAGAAACGCATCGATGCGAGACAGCGCCGTATCGGCATCGTCCTGCGTATCGATACCGGCATCCGCTGCTAATCCCGTTTCCTGCGCCTTTTCGACAATCAGTTTGGCCAGCCGATCGCGGCGTCGGCGGTCCAGCCCATCGGCCTGGGCATATTCATCGACAAGCTGTTCCAGCGCCATCTGCTCTGGCGAAAGCCCGGCATCCACCAACACGGGAGGGATGTGCCCGATGGTCACCGCCGCGATGCGCCGCTTCGCAACTGCGGCCTCCCCGGGATTGGAGACGATGAAGGGATAGATCACGGGCAGCGAGCCGGTGACGATTTCGGGGAAACAGGCTTGCGACAGCGCAACCGTCTTGCCGGGCAGCCATTCCAGCGTGCCATGAGCGCCGACGTGGATGATGGCATGCGCCCCGAGGCTCTGCCGCATCCAGGCGCCGAACGCGACCAGTGCATGTCGGGGCGGCAAGGCCGGGTCGTGGTAATCCACCCGCCGATCTTCATTGCGGCCACGATCCGGCGCAAGAGCGACTGTTACGGAGCCGAATCGAGCCGCGCGGAAATGGAAGACACCCCCTGTAACAGCATCATCTGCCTCGGCATCACCCCATGTTTCATCCAAAGCCAGATTGGCGGCTTGGGGCAAAGCGCTGCGAAACGCCGAATACTCCGCGAGCCCAAAAGCGGCCGTCTCGTTTTCCACGCGGTCGAGCAAAGCACGCGGTGTTTCGGGAATCTCGTGCACCGCATAACCGGCATCGCGCAGATCGCGCAGCATCTCCAGAACACTCTGCGGCACGTCGAGACCCACCGCATAACCGGTACGGCCCGGTGCGGCGCCTGGATAATCCGGCATCAAAATAACAATCCGCCGCTCAGATGGATCTGCGTTTTTCAACCGCAGAAAAGCAGAGATGCGTTCAGCGACCTGTTCGACGCGATCACGCTCCGGGCAATGCACCAGCCCGCGCCCGCCTTCGGGGTCCGGCTGCTTGAAAGAGATCGCCCCGGCCAGAATACGACCATCCAGCTCCGGCAACACCACATGCATGGCAAGATCGGACGGATTGAGGCCGCGCATATTGTCCGCCCAGCCATCGCGGTGGGTGGTGGCCACAATGACCTGAAAGGTCGCGACACCCAGCCGGTCGAACAGGCTCTTGCCATCGTCGTCCGAATGGCTGGCAAAGGCCGTCGCCGCGATCATCGCCGCTGGCTTCAAAGTGACAAGCGTGTCTTCCAGAAACCGGATAGCGTCTGCGTCTTTCAAACCGCTGACGAAGATCGGCAGCGGCGAAAATCCGCGTAAGTGCAAGGCGTCGTAAAGCGCATCGATGGGGGCGACGTCAGCCGCCATCAGCATGGAACGATAAAACAGGATAGGAACAAGCGGCGTGCCGTCTTCACGACCAACCAGTGCCGCCGGAAGGTCAACCACGCCTTCGCCGGGTCGGTAAAACCCGCCTTTGGGCAAAGGTTCAGCTACGACATCCGGCCAGGCGTCTTCCCGCGCAAACGCGGCAAGCAATCTCGCAACCCGGTCCATATTCTCCGGCCCGCCTTCGCGGAAGAAAGAGAGAATCCTGGACTGTGTCGACAGATCGACGGTGGACGCGACTTCGAGTTTCTCGTCTCGCTCGCTGCATTCGCCGGGAAGAAGCACGAGCTTGATACCACGCCGACGCGCCATTCTCGACAGCTCGTCCACGCCGTATCGCCAACGGTCTGCGCCGCCGAGAATCCGGATAAGGATCAGCTTGGCGTTTTCAGCGGTCTTTTCGATCCAAAGATCGACAGACATGGGATGGCGAAGTTCGGAGAGGTTGGCGCACACGAATGACACCGACCCATCCGTGCTGCGCTGCCATCCGCGCTCCAGCCCGCCCAGGTCGCTGGCCGAAAAAGACAGCACCACCACATCCGCCTGACCCTGGTTGAGATCAACCGGCTCGATCAGGTCGTCCAGAGACGAGGATGTGGTGGCGAGGATGTGCATGGATCAGGCAGCCAGCATCCGCTCGATTTTCGCGCGGTCGAGACCTTTTTCACCGATGACGACCAGACGGCTGCGGCGCACCTCGCCTGCTGCCCATGGACGGTCGAAATAATGGTTGACGCGCGAGCCGACCGCCTGCACCTGCAACCGCATCGGCTTGGCCGACACTTCGACAAAACCCTTGATTCGCAAGACGTTTTCCGACGCAGCCGTTTCCGAAATACGCGCGGCCAAGGCTTCGGCGTCTGTGACGGCATCCAGTTCCACGACGAAGCTGTCGAACTCGTCGTGATCGTGGTCTTCTTCTTCATCATGATGGGTGTGGCGGTTTTCGATATCCTCTTCCACCGCAAGGCCAAGACCGATAAGCACTGCTGGATCGACCACGCCATTGGAGGCCACGACAATCTTGGCGGCTTTCGGCAAATGCGCGTTGATATGCGCCTTTGCGCGTTCAAGGCCCGCGGCATCCAGCAAATCGCCCTTGGTCAGAACGATGAGATCGGCGCAGGCAATCTGGTCTTCGAAGACTTCTTCGACCGGGTCATCGTGATCCAGCGCCTCGTCGTTTTGGCGCTGAGCAGCCAGCGCGTCCAGATCATGCGACACCATGCCTTCGGCAAGCGCGACACCATCGGCAACAGCCACCACCGCATCCACTGTCACCCGGCTTTTGATCGCGGGCCACTGGAAGGCCTGTACAAGTGGCTTCGGCAGAGCGAGGCCCGAGGTCTCGATCAAAATATGCTCAACACGTGGCTCGCGGCTCAGAATCTGCTCGATGGCGGGCTGGAAATCATCGGCAACGGTGCAGCAGATGCACCCATTGGCCAGCTCCACGATGTTTTCTTCCGGGCAGCTTTCGATGCCGCACCCCTTGAGGATATCGCCATCAATGCCGACGTCGCCGAACTCATTGACGATGATGGCCAGCCGCTTGCCCTCGAGCTTTTCCAGAAGGCCGCGCAGAAGCGTGGTTTTGCCCGCGCCCAGAAAGCCGGTGATAATGGTGCAGGGAACGCGGTTGAGCGTGGTCATGATGTCTCCTCGGTAAAATTCAAAGGGGGAATACGGGCAACGAGGCCACGCTTCAAACTGTCAGGCCGTCCGCGCCAGGGCATCAGGCCATCGGGTGCTGAAGACAAGAGGCGCGCGCCGACCAGCAAGTCCGCAGCGTCATCTTCACTCAGCGATCCGAACATATAGGACCAGCCATCGGCGCTGCGCATCGCGGCACTCAAGCCACGCTTGCAATTGGCAAGGCAGTTGACGCTGCGTACATCGACACCTTCTGCTTCACCCAACGCAATGGCGGCCTGCGCAAGGGTCGCACCGGGGCGAGGGTCCGCATTCGGATCAGCTTCGGACCGGCAACTACGGCATACATACACCACGACGCCGGGCGCGGTGTCACGGTCCGTCTTTTCATTCAGGCTTGATGATGTCGATGTAATATCCAAGAGTATGGTTTCCGCGCCTTTGCAATGGTCTCGGGGTGCGGATATCGAAAACGGCATGCGGATCAACGCACACCATCGTTCGAACAACCGACTGACCGGAGCACCCCGCCCGGCAGACGTTTTTCCTGAAACGGCAGGTCTCCTGGCTTGCGGCTTCGACACCCTTGCGCCGCCTTCCCGGACGTATTCGTCCAGTGGCTTTCGGCGCGGGCTCACCGCTTACAGTTGCGGGGGCAGCCACGGGTTGGTTCGCACACGCGAATGGCACCGTGTTCCCTCTTAGCTTTTCCCGTTGCCGGAAAAAGACCGTCAGTCCTTAACCCTTATGCCCTGCGGTGCTTTTGTGTCAATGCCGCCGTGTCATTGCCGTGGAACACGTTTTGGCTATAGTCGCCGCTTTGAAAAGCATGAGACCCGGAAGGATGAGCCACTATGACCCGTGACATCAGCGACAGCGAGGCCGAACGTCACCGCGCCAAAATGGTCAACCGCAAGGCGGTGCAGGATGCCGAAGTCTCGGAAAAGACCATCGAAAAAGGTCTGCTGATGATCAACACCGGCCCCGGCAAAGGCAAATCCACCGCCGCCTTCGGTCTTGCGCTGCGTATGCTCGGCACCGGCAGGCGTGTCGGCATCGTCCAGTTCATCAAAGGCGCTTGGTCCACCGGCGAGCAGGGCGCGTTGGCCCTGTTTGGCGACTGCGTGGAGTGGCGTACCATGGGCGAAGGTTTCACGTGGGACACTCAGGATTTGAAGCGCGACGTCGCTGCTGCGACCAAGGCGTGGGAGGAAGCCAAAACCCTGATGGCCGATGAAACCATCGGCCTCGTTGTTCTGGATGAGCTCAACATCGCACTTCGCTATGATTATCTGCCGCTGGAAGAGGTGGTCGAGACCCTGCAGAACCGCCG
This sequence comes from Hyphomicrobiales bacterium, assembly GCA_900468015.1. Lineage (GTDB taxonomy): Bacteria > Pseudomonadota > Alphaproteobacteria > Rhizobiales > Rhizobiaceae > Agrobacterium. The sequence continues at coordinate 86,822 of UBRU01000017.1, read as the reverse complement.
CGATGGCTTGCACGTCATCGTCACCGGCCGCAACGCCAAGCAACCGCTGATCGACGCCGCCGACATGGTGACGGAGATGACGCTGGTGAAACACCACTTCAAGGCGGGCGTCAAAGCGCAGTCGGGCATAGAGTATTAATCCATGACAGCGCGCGTTTTGATGTTTCAAGGCACCGGCTCCGATGTCGGCAAGTCGCTGATGGTGGCGGGGCTGGCACGCGCTTTCGTGCGACGTGGCCTTTCCGTCATGCCGTTCAAGCCGCAGAACATGTCCAACAATGCCGCCGTCACCGCCGATGGTGGTGAGATTGGGCGGGCGCAGGCATTGCAGGCGCGGGCGGCGGGCTTGTCGCTTTCCGTCCACATGAACCCTGTGCTGCTGAAACCCCAAAGCGAAACGGGCGCGCAGGTGGTGGTGCAGGGCAAGGTTATCGGCAATGCCAAGGCGGCGGATTACCAGCACATGAAAGCCGGGTTGATGCCACGTGTGCTGGAAAGCTTCGAGCATCTGAAAACCATGGCTAATCTCGTTCTGGTGGAGGGCGCGGGCAGCGCTTCGGAAGTCAATCTTCGTGCCAATGACATCGCCAATATGGGCTTTGCCCGCGCAGCCAATGCGCCTGTGATCCTGATCGGCGATATCGACAGGGGTGGTGTCATCGCCAGCCTTGTCGGCACGAAGACGGTTCTGGATGCGGACGATGCGGAGATGATCGAAGGCTTCATCGTCAATCGTTTCAGAGGCGATCCAAGCCTGTTCGATGAGGGGATGCGCATCATTTCGGACAAGACCGGCTGGAACCCGATTGGCCTCTTGCCGCATTTTGCCGATGCCCGCCTCCTGCCCGCCGAAGATGCTTTAGGGTTGAGTGGAGCTGGCGAAAGAAAACCCGATGCGAAAATTCGCATCGCCGTTCCCATCCTGCCGCATATCTCCAACTTCGATGATCTCGACCCGTTGGAGGCCGAACCCGATGTCGAGCTTATCCGCGTGCGTCAGGGAGACGTCATCCCGACAGATTGTGCGCTGGTGCTGCTGTGCGGTTCCAAGTCCACCATCGCTGATCTGACGACGCTGAAACATGCAGGTCTCGACGTGGATATCAAGGCGCATGTGCGACGTGGAGGCTACGTGCTTGGCCTGTGCGGCGGCTATCAAATGCTCGGTAAAAGCGTGGCTGATCCAGATGGCATTGAAGGTGCTCCCACAGCGATAGAAGGACTTTGCTTGATCGACGTGGACACCGTGCTGACGGGTGATAAACGGCTCGTCTCGGTATCCGGCCAGAGCTTTGATCAAATCTCCTTCTCCGGCTATGAAATGCATGTGGGCGTCACCGCTGGGCCGGATGATATTCGCCCTTTCTCCACCATCGGCAACCATACCGAAGGCGCGATGTCCCCGAATGGCCGCGTGTTTGGCACCTATATCCATGGCCTGTTTGCCGATGACCGCCAACGCAGTGCGTGGTTAAAGCGTCTGGGTGGGGAAAGCTCAGCACTCAATTACGAGGAACAGGTGGATGCGGTTCTCGATCGGCTGGCCGAACATATGGAGCGTCATCTCGATCTCGATACCCTCTTGGCTATAGCGCGATAGCCAGTGCGAACATCCCGAACAATGCAATCAACATCGCATCTGCAATGCGTGCGAGCTTCAGTGCCCGGCGAATATCAGCAGCGGTCAAATCCCGCCGCCCACCTTCACCCATAAACCGTGCTTCGATCATCTGCCCGCCATAGGAGCGGGGACCGGCCAGCGCAAAACCCAGCGCGCCTGCCATCGCCGCCTCCGGCCATCCGGCATTTGGGGAACGGTGATGCCGCGCATCACGGAAAATCGCCTGCAAGCCCTGACGAGGCGAGGCATCCTTCACGAACACTGCGGCCATGACGAACAACAAAGCGGTGAGGCGGGAGGCAGGCAGGTTGACCAGATCATCCAGCCGAGCAGATGCCCAGCCGAATGCTTCATGCCGCGCTGAACGATGTCCGATCATGCTGTCAGCCGTGTTGATCGCCTTGTAACCAGCGCCACCGGGCAGCCCAAGAAGCCCGAGCCAAAGCGAGGGTGCGACAATGCCATCGGAGAAATTTTCTGCCAGACTTTCAATCGCCGCCCGGCAGACAGCGGCTTCATCCAGCGTTTCGGGATCACGGCCGACGATCATCGACACCGCCTTGCGGCCACCCTCAATGCCGTCACGTTCCAAAGCCACCGCCACCGCCTGGACATGCTGCTCCAGACTTTTCTGCGCTGGAAGCGAAGCGCCAAGCACTGCAACGAGTATCAGACCGAGCGGAAGCCAAAGGAGGGCGGACTGCAATAAAGAGGTAATCAACACCGTCGACCCCAGAAAAACGGCGAGAGCCGCCACACCCAGGCCCTTGCGGCGCGAAAATGAGTCGCCTTCCCGGTTCCATTTTCTGTCGAGGAAGGCGATAAGCGAACCGATCCAGGTCACGGGATGGCCGATGCGTTTGAACAGCCAGTCGGGATAGCCGACAAGACGTTCGATCAGCAGGGACAGGAAAGCGAGAGCGAAGAACATGGGCGAAAGGGTACCAGACAAAGCGCAACCGGCGATCCGCCATGGTGGCAATCTGGGACGGGCGCGCCAGCTTTTTCCTAGGGCACCCGAACCGTGGATCGACCTTTCCACCGGGATCAATCCGCACTCCTACCCCCATTCTCCCATTCCCGCTAGCGCCTTTGCCCGCCTGCCGCAACCGGGTGCCGTGGAAACGCTGAAAGATATCGCAGCAGCGGCCTTCAGTGCACCATCGAAGGCGCACATCGTGGCAGCGCCGGGAACGCAAATGCTGATGCCGCTGCTTGCGCAGATCGCTGTCGGACGAGGTGCCGGAAGCTGTGGCGTTCTTTCCCCTGCCTATGCCGAACATGCACGCACCGCACGGATGGTGGGATTATCTGTCAGCGAAGTCGATGATTTTACCGATCTCGTTGCCTTCGATTATGCCGTCGTCATCAACCCCAACAATCCCGATGGACGGGTGTTGAAACGCTTGGAACTGCTGTCCCTAGCTGATGCCATGCGCAAAAAAGGCGGACTGCTTGTGGTGGATGAGGCCTTCATCGAAACGGGCTATGCCGAAAGCATTGCCGACGCGACGACGTCACACAACCTCGTCGTTCTGCGCTCCTTCGGCAAGTTCTACGGCATGGCAGGCGTGCGCCTCGGCTTCGCCATAGCCCATCCTGATATCGTGGGAGACCTCGAATCAAGGCTGGGACCATGGGCGGTCTCCGGTCCGGCACTGCATATCGCAACCGAAGCGCTGGCAGATACGGCCTGGAGCGCAGCGATGCGACTCCGGCTAAAAGAAGATTCAAGGCGGCTGAATGATCGCTTGGGCGCAGCCGGTCTTTCGATTGTCGGGGGAACGTCCCTGTTCACTTTGGTCAGAGATGAACGAGCACATACTTTATTCACCCACTTGATGGAGAACGGCATTCTCACCCGCAGTTTCGATGAAAGGCCAGCCGATCTCCGCTTTGGCCTGCCGGGCGAGGAAGCGGAATGGGCAAGACTGGAAGCGGCCTTGGCCAGCTTTTAAAGCCCGATCACAGTCAACTTCCGTCATGCTCGGGCCTGTCCCGAGCATCTACCAACGTCTCATCCGCAGGAGCGCGATGAGATCCTTGGGTCAAGCCCAAGGATGACGGTTTGGAGGCGACTGGCTCGCGAGCATCTCACCCCTTGAACGTATAGGCCTCGATAGACTCCGGCTTCATTTCAATCGAGAAACCCGGCAAGACCGGCGGCATATAGGCGGCATCCCTGATGTCGCAAGGCTCGATGAAATGTTCATGCAGATGATCGACATATTCGATCACGCGGCCTTCCTTCGTGCCAGAAACCACCAGATAATCGATCATTGACAGGTGCTGGACATATTCGCACAGCCCCACGCCACCGGCATGCGGCCAGACCGGCAGATTGTATTTTGCGGCGATGAGCAGCACGGCCAGAACTTCGTTCAATCCACCCATGCGGCAGCTATCGATCTGCACCACGTCGATGGCACCTTCCGCGATGAACTGCTTGAACATGATGCGGTTCTGGCACATTTCGCCGGTGGCCACCTTCACCGAACCGATAGCCTCGCGGATTTTGCGGTGGCCTGCGATATCGTCGGGGCTGGTAGGCTCTTCGATGAAGAACGGTTTGGCAAAGGCAAGCTTGTTGACCCACTCGATGGCCTGATCGACCTCCCAGACCTGATTGGCATCGATCATCAGATAGCGGTCGGGGCCGATCACCTCACGCGCAATGGTCAGGCGACGAATATCGTCTTCGAGATCGCGCCCTACCTTCATCTTCACGTGGTTGAAACCGGCATCGATGGCTTCCTGGCAGAGACGACGCAGCTTCTCGTCTCCGTATCCCAGCCAGCCAGCTGACGTCGTATAGCAGGCGTAGCCTTCGCTTTTGAGGATTTCGATCCGTTCCGCCTTGCCGCTCTCAGCCTTCTTCAGGATTGCGAGCGCATCATCGCGGGTCAGTACATCGGTCAGGTATCGGTAATCGACGATATCGGCGATCTGCTCCGGGCTCATATCCGCGACCAGTTGCCAGACCGGTTTGCCCGCCTTTTTGGCCAGCAAATCCCACACGGCATTAACGACGGCACCGGTTGCCAGATGCATGGCGCCTTTATCCGGGCCAATCCAGCGCAACTGGCTGTCGCTGGTGAGGTGACGCCAGTATTTGCCGGGATTTTCCAGCACGGTCGAAAGCTCCGTACCAACAACGAGATGGCGCATGGCCTTGATGGCCATGCAGCAAATATCATTGCCGCGCCCGATGGTGAAGGTCAGGCCGTGTCCCTTGAGATCGCCGTCATCCGTATCCAGAATGACGTAGGCTGCCGAATAATCCGGGTCCGGGTTCATCGCATCGGAGCCATCGAGGCTCTGGGAGGTGGGAAAACGCAGATCGAAAACGCGCAGATCGGTGATTTTTGTCATGGCCGGTACTCGTGGTCAGAGATCATGGAAATGGTGGCAGGCAGGGTCAGGCAGGGTCAGGCAATCTCCACCATGCCTTTGATGACACCCGCTTTCGGGTTGGTCAGATCCGCGAAACGCGAGGGCACTTCGGCAAGCGTCATGCGATGGGTGATCAGCGCCTCCGGTACCCGCCCGGCGCGCTGCGCCTCCAACACCGCCTCAAAATCCTCAAGGGTCGCGTTGCGACTGCCCAGAAGGGTGGTCTCGCGCTTGTGAAATTCCGGGTCGTTGAAACTGATGTCGCTGGCAACGATGGAAACCAGCACATAGGTTCCGCCGTGACCGACGAAGGAAAAGCCACGTTCCATGGCTTTCGGGTTGCCCGTCGCATCAAAGACGGCATCGAAGAAATCGCCATCGGTCAGTTCGCTGAGACGATCCTTGTCACCTTCTCCCAGCGGCACGGTGTGGGAGACACCGAGTTCGTTGCGGCAGAAATCGAGACGGTCTTGTCGGCTGTCGATCATTGTGACGACGCCACCGTTGAGAACAGCAAAGACGGCAACGGCCATGCCGATGGGCCCTGCGCCTACGATCAGCACGCTCTGCCCCGCTTCGACGGCAGCGCGACGGACCGCGTGGGCGCCGATGGCGAGAAACTCGGTCATCGCTGCCTGATCGAGACTGAGACCTTCCGCCTTCAACACGAACTGCTGTGGAACGCTCAAATACTCCACCATGCCGCCATCGCGGTGCACGCCGAGGACGCCGATATTGCGGCAGCAATTGCTTTTGCCTTTCAGGCAGGCGTTGCATTTTCCGCAGGACATATAGGGAATGACGGTGACGATATCGCCCTTGGACAGCGCGCTGCCATCAGGTGCCTCTTCCACCGTACCGGAGAGTTCGTGGCCCATGATCCGCGGGTAAGACAAGTAGGGCTGGTTGCCGGTGAAAATATGCAGGTCCGTGCCACACACACCAATGCGACGGATGCGGACCAGGACTTCGCCTTCGGCCCGATGCGGTTTCGGCAGGTCCTTGGCGCTGAGAAGCCCCGGTTTATCGCAGAAAATCGCAAGCATGGTTCACCTGTTTACAAGAGAGTAGAAACGCACGGCATTGTCCCCGAACACCGCATCATGATCGGCAGCGGGTACGATATCGCAGCAGAGATCCAGCCATTCCTGATAATCGCCCGCAAGCCGCAGAACCGGCCAGTCGCTGCCGAACAACACACGTTCTGGTCCGAAAAGCTCCAATATGGTCTCGGCATAGGGCCGCACGGCTTGCGGCTTTTGATCACCGCGTTCGGTCAGCAGGCTGGAAAGCTTGCAGTGAAGGTTCGGCAACGCGGCCAGGGCCGCCATATCGCGTCGCCAGGCGCCGTAATGACCGGTTGCGATCAACGGCTTGGCACCGTGGTCGATCACGATGGGTAGGGCCGGATGGCGCTTGGCGAAATTCAGGAGATGCGGCAGGTTGGGTGGCAAAACCAGCGCATCGAAGACCAGCCCAAGTTCGACCAATGTATCGACTGCAGGCGTGAGTGCGGGATCGTCGATCCATGCGACATCCTCCATACCTTGTAACATCGGCCTGACGCCCTTGAAACGCCGATGTGCAGCGCGGCGTCTTATCTCATCGGGCGCATTGGCTGCCTTCATGTCCACCCAGCCGACGACGCCCTTGATGAAGTCGTTATCATCTGCCAGCCCCAGCATGAAATCGGTATCACCGGCGTTTTCCATGGTCTGGACCAGCACGGTGCCGTCAATCCCGGCTTTTTGCAGGAGCGGTATCAGATCATCCGGCAGAAAATCGTGGTAGATGGGTTGCAGCGATGGTGGTGGCCAGTCTCCCGCGTGATCTTTCAAAAGCCAGAAATGCTGATGGGCGTCGATCCGCATGATCAGGCCTGAGCCCCCGGCACCGGCACGCCTTCAGCCAGCAGGCCTCGTCGTTCCAGCTCGTGCCAGAACTCGACGGGAATATCCTGCTCGAACCACTCGATGTTGGCTGAGAGCTGTTGTGCATTGCGCGCGCCGGATACCACCGTCACCGATGCCGGATGCGCTAACGGAAACTGCAAGGCTGCGGCCTGCAAGGACACGCCCAACTCCTCACAGACTTCATGCAAGGCATCGACCTTTGCCATGATATCGGCAGGAGCATCCGCATAATTGAACTTGCGATTGCCAGCCAGAATGCCGGAGTTGAAGGCACCGGCCACAACGATGCCGACGCCGCGTTTCGTGCAATTGTCCATAAAGTCGAGGCTGCTCTGTTCCAGAAGCGTGTAGCGTCCGGCCAGCATGGCGATGTCGATATCGAAGACCTCCATCGCGTCACGAACGACTTCCCATTCGTTGACGCCAAGGCCGATGGCTCCGGTAGAGCCTTCGTCGCGCAATCTGGCCAGCGCCTTGAAGCCGCCGCCCTCCGTCAGCTGCTGCCAATAATGCTGATGCTTGTCGCCATGCGTGACGGAACCGATGTCATGGATGTAGAGAATATCGGGCTTCAGGATGCCAAGTCGCTGCTGGCTGGCCTCGAAGGAGCGCAAAATGCCGTCATGGGAATAATCATAGACCGGACGGAAGGGGAGGGGCGCGATATAGGCGTCCTCTTCCGGCCCTACGGTTTCGTCCGGCACCATGACGCGGCCGACCTTGGTGCTCAGCGTGTAGTCCGCCAGCTCATGCTCCGTCACCATCGTGCCAAGCCGCCGCTCGGAGCGGGTGTAACCATAAAACGGTGCGGTATCGAAATAACGTATGCCGTGCTTCCAGGCCGTGTCGAACGCACCCTTCGATTCCTCGTAGGGCGTGACGCGATAGAGGTTGCCCATCTGAGCACAGCCCAGACCCATCAGGGTTACATCGACGTCGCGACGGGGCAATTTGCGTTTATCGGAGACTTTCATGGCACAGGCTTTCTCAAATTCACATCTCTCAAGGTCAACGCAGCATCCCCCGTTCAAATTGGTGGAACGGTCGCTTTCCCCTATTCGTCATCCTCGGGCTTGTCCCGAGGATCCAACCACGTCGAGCAAAATGCAACGGTGGTAGATGCTCGGGACAGGCCCGAGCATGACGATGGAAGCGTTAGTACAGAACGTTCTTGGCTTCCGGCTTGTCGATATTGTCCTTGGTCACGACAACGACGCCCGTATCGACGAACTTCTCGACCTTTTCCTTGGCGATCAACTTCGAAACCGTCTGAACGCCAAGCTCGCCCATCTGGTAGGAACCCTGAACGACGATACCGGCCAGCGTGCCATCCTTGACGAAGCCCTGAAGGTCCTGATTACCATCGAAGCCGATGGCGACAACCTTGCCTGCCTTGCCGGATTGCGCCAAGGCGCGGCCAACGCCGATGGCTGTCGGCTCATTCGCGCCGAAGATGCCCTTCAGATCAGAATTGGCGGCGAGAACGTCGGTCGTCTGGTTCAACGCGGTCGCCATCTGGGACTGCGAGTAATAGGGGCCGACGATCTGAAGCTTGGAATTGGCCTTGATGTAATCGGTAAAGCCACCGACGCGGCCAATTTCAGAACCGGCGCCCGCAACGTAGGACATCACGGCAATCTTGCCTTCCTTGCCGACCTTGTCGATCAACGCCTGGGCCGCAAGCTCACCGGCCTTTTTATTGTCGGTTGCGAGGAAGGACTGGTAATATTGCTCCGCACCTTTGGCCAGCTGCGAGTCCACGATCACCACGGGAATACGGGCTTCCCATGCCTTCTTAACGGCGGGGACCAGCGCGTCCGGGTCGGAAGGCGCCAGAACGATGCCTGAGACCTTACGGTTGACGGCGTTTTCCACCATGTTGACCTGATCGGCGATGGCCGATTCCGAGGCAGGGCCCTGGAAGGTCATGGTGTTGCCGGTCGAAGTCTTGATGGCCGCATCTGCGCCCTTCTGCACGTTCTGCCAGAACGTCGAATTGACAGTCTTGACGATGACAGCGATTTCACCAGCCTGAACCGTCGATACGCTCCACAAGGCGATGACCGAGGTCAAAAGAACAGTGGTCAGTTTCTTCATGTTGTCCTCCATTAATCCGGCCAAGCGATATCTCCTCGTCGTCTCGCCGGTATCCCGCGGAAAGGGTCCGCACCCCATGTGAACCTGTTTGTCCGATCAGCGACGGTTGCGCAGCTGGTCGATCCACACCGTGCCCAGAATGACCAGACCGATGATGATTTGCTGGGTAAAGGCAGAGACGCCGTTCATGTTGAGACCGTTGCGCAAAATGCCGATGACAAACGCGCCAATCGCGGTGCCAGAGATCGTGCCGACGCCACCGATCAGCGACGTGCCACCGATCACCGCACTGGCAATCGCATCCAGCTCATACATGACGCCTTCATTCGGCTGCGCCGTCACCAGTCGCGACATCAGCACGCAGCCGGTCAACCCTGCCAGCGTGCCGGACAGGATATAGGTGAAATTGGTGACTCTGGAGACGTTGACCCCGGAAAGACGGGCGGCTTCAGCATTGGAGCCCACCGCGTAGATATGCCGCCCGAGAACGGAACGGTTCAGCATGAAGGACACGGCGATCGCGATCACGATCATCAGAATGACCGGATAGGGGATGCCCGGGAAAACGACATTGGGGAAACCATCATCGCCGATCGTCACGATGCGGAACAAAGCGCCATTGCCTAGCTCGCCGAAAGATTCCCCAAGGCCCGATACGGCGCGGGCGCCGGTGATCTGCAAGGCCACGCCGCGGGCAATCAGCATCATGCCAAGGGTGGCGATGAAGGGCGGAAGCCGGAAGCGCGTGACCAGCAATCCGTTGATGAGGCCGCACAGCGAGCCGGTCAGAATGCCGAAGAACATGCCCACCGGCACGGGCATGCCAAGCTCTTTCACGGCGAGTGCCGCGACCACGCCAGCCAATGCCAGGACGGAACCGACCGAAAGGTCGATGCCGCCGGTGATGATGACGCAGGTCGCACCGATGCCCAAAAGCGCAATCGAGGTGACCTGAAGCGCAATCGTCATGGCGTTGTTGACGGTAAAAAACGCACTGCTGGTGGCCGAAAACACCATTGTCAGCACGACAAGACTGCCAAGTGCCGCAAATTTCTGGATTATGTCCTTCTGCCGGTCGCTGAAGGCGAAGCTCTTGGGTGGCGGTGCACTATCTGACATGTCTATCCCCACTGCTATAGCCGGAGGCATAGCGCATGATTTCTTCCTGGGTGGTTTTGGCCGTCTCGACGATGCCGGTAATCGTTCCCTCGTGGAACACCGCGATCCGGTCTGTCAGACCGAGCACTTCCGGCAGTTCCGAACTGATGAGAATGACGCCGATACCTTTTGCCGCCAGCTCGTCCATGATCTTGTAGATCGCAAACTTTGCCCCGACATCGATGCCGCGCGTCGGCTCATCGAAGAACAGCACGCGCGACTGCCGAAACAGCCATTTTCCGATGATGATCTTCTGCTGGTTGCCGCCGGATAGAAGACGAACGGTCTGTTTGATGGACGGCGTGCGGACGTTCAAAAGATCGACATAGCGGCGCGCAACGTCGTCATGTTTCTTGAAATCGATAAGGCCGAAACGGTTGGATACCGCATCCATATTCGCAAGCGACGTATTGGCCGCCACCGACATCTTGATCGCGAGGCCATCGCTTTTGCGATCCTCAGAGAGATAGGCGATGCCCTCGGCAATAGCATCCTGAGGTGATTTTATCGAGAGCTCTCGGCCCTCGAACGTGATCGTCCCGGCATCGAAAGCATCCGCCCCGAAGATGGCGCGTGCCACTTCCGTGCGGCCTGCGCCCATGAGCCCGGCAAAGCCGAGTATTTCACCGCGCCGCAGTTCGAAACTCACATCGTGAAACACGCCGGTCCGCGTCAACCCCTTGACCGAAAATATCACCTCATCGGTCGGCTTCGATGTTCTCTCGGGAAACTTGTCTTCCAGCGAACGACCGACCATTCGGGTCACGATGTCATCCACGGTAACGTCGGCGAAATCATCGGTGGAAATATAGCGCCCATCGCGCAGCACCGTCACGCGATCCACGATCTCGGCCATTTCGTCGAGCCGGTGCGAGATATAGACAACGCCGACACCCGACGCTTTGAGATCGCGGATGACCTTGAACAGAAGACGCGTCTCCTGCTCCGTCAGCGAAGACGTAGGCTCGTCCATGATCAGAACTTCCGCATCGAGCGAAAGCGCCTTGGCAATCTCCACCATCTGACATTGCGCCACCGATAGCCCGCGCACCAGTTGATCCGGGTTGAGATCGACACCGAGACGGTCGAGGCAGCGCTTGGCATTGCTGCGCAAGGTCTTGCGATCGACGAGAAAGCCCTTTCGCGGCTCGCGCGCCAGATAAATGTTCTCGGCCACGCTGAGATGGGGCACGAGGTTGAGTTCCTGATGAATGATAGCAATACCGGCAGCTTCGGATTCGAGCGGCGAGGCGTATTGAACGGTTCGGCCCTTGTGCAGGATGGTGCCACTGGTCGGCTGATAGACGCCGCTGACGATCTTCATCAGCGTGGACTTGCCCGCGCCATTCTCACCGCAGACGGCGTGAACTTCGCCGGAACGCAGATCGAATTGCACGTCGCTCAGCGCTTTGACGCCGGGAAATTCCTTGCTGATGTGGTCGAGGCGCAGCAAAATGCGACCATGCTCGCGCGCCGTTTGACCGGCTGCGGCGGCATTCTCAACAGTCGATGCGCTGTGCGACATCTCGTTCCTCCCGATAGCGCCCTGACTCCACTCAAGGTGCTGCGATGCGCGAAATGGTTAGGCCGCATTTTTTCTCTGGTCAAGCCAATTGTCCGATGAGACATGAAAAAGAGATTGATGATATACAGATCAGTAATCGGGAAATTTGATATTATCATTAAATTTCAACGTAATAAACAATATCTTGCCTCATGCTCGCGATGTCGATACGGTAAGGCCAAAGTTACGAAGCACCGAACGCCGTCAGAAAAATCGCATGAATGGTCAGGCCAAAAACATCGAACCGCGCAGATTGTATCAGCAGATCGCAGACCAGATCCGCGAGCTGATCGAGAATGGCGAGTTTCAAGCGGGCGCGCGCCTGCCTGCCGAGCGTGAACTGGCGCAAAAGCTGGGCGTGTCACGGCCGTCCTTGCGCGAGGCTCTGATCGCGCTCGAAATCGATGGTAGCGTGGAAATCCGCATGGGATCGGGCGTCTATGTGTCTGCCGAGCCAGTCCAGTCGCAAGGTCGTACGAAGTCTTTGGGAGAAAGCCCGTCGGAGCTGATGCAGGCGCGCGCGGCACTTGAGGGGAGCACCGTGCTTCTGGCAACCAGCCGCATCGATGCGCAGGCGCTCGAAACCCTGCGGGCAACGCTGGATGCCATGCGCATCGAGATCGACGCCGGGCGCAAACCGCTGGACCAGGACCGTCAGTTCCATGTTCTTATTGCCGAGCAATCGGGTAACAGCGTGCTCGCGCGTTTGGTCGGAGATCTTTTCGATGAGCGCCACAGCCCAATTTCGGCGCAGTTTCGCGTAAAATTCGAAGACCGCGACACCTGGGTTTACGCCTTGCAGGAGCATGAGGCCATTTTGGCCGCACTTGAGGCAAAGGATTCATTGCTGGCGCAAGCCACGATGCACAGCCATCTGGACAGCTCCAGACGGAGATGGGTCGAGAACTGATCTCGACAAAAGACAATCGCGAGGAGGAGACCGCGTGACAGACAATAGCGAAGCCACCATTCAGCTGAACGCGCGTGACAACGTCGCCGTCGCGCGGCGATCCATCCAGCCCGGAGGTGCCACCGGTCGCGGCGACCTCAAGACCGTGGAACTGATCGGGCGTGGGCACAAGGTCGCTCTCAGCACCATCAGAACCGGTGAGGAGGTGCTGAAATACGGGCAGGTCATTGGCGTCGCCACGCAGGATATCGAGCCTGGTCGCCATGTTCACCTGCATAACCTCGCCATGGTACCATCGGAACATTCCCACCAATTCAGCGTCGATATCGAAGAAAAGGGCATGTTGCCGCTCAGCGAGCGACGCACCTTTATGGGCTTTGACCGCGGTGCTGGTGGTGTCGGCACGCGCAACTACATCGGCGTCATCGCGTCCGTAAACTGTTCCGCCACGGTCTCACGCTACATCGCGGATTACTTCAACAAGCAGGGTGGTCTCGAGGGCTTCGATAATGTCGACGGCGTCGTCGCGCTGACCCACGGCACTGGCTGTGCGCTGAACACAAAGTCCGAAGGCTACCGTCTATTGATACGGACAATCCAGGGCTATGCCCGCCATCCCAATTTCGGAGGCATTCTTCTGATCGGGCTGGGCTGCGAAACCAATCAGATTGCGCCCATTCTCGAACATTACCGGATGGAAGAGGGCGAACGTCTGCGCACCATGACGATCCAGCAGCATGGCGGCACGCGCAAGACGATCGAAGCGGCGATTGCCAACATCAAGGAGATGTTGCCAGGCGTGAATGCCGCAATAAGAACAGAGCAACCGCTATCGGCGCTGAAAGTAGCCTTGGAATGCGGTGGGTCGGACGGCTATTCCGGCATCTCGGCCAATCCTGCGCTGGGCTATGCGTCGGACCTTATCGTGCGCAACGGAGGGACGACGGTTCTTTCGGAAACGCCTGAAATCTACGGCGCCGAACATCTGTTGACCCGCAGAGCCGTGACGCCTGCGGTGGCGGAAAAACTATTGCAACGCATCGACTGGTGGCGGGATTACACGGCCCGCAACGGTGATGAGCTGAATAACAATCCGTCCCACGGCAACAAGCTGGGCGGCCTCACGACCATCCTCGAAAAATCGTTAGGGGCTGTCGCTAAGGGCGGATCGATGCCGTTGAAAGCCGTCTATGAGTTCGCTGAAACCGTTACTGAACCCGGTTTCGTGTTCATGGATACACCCGGCTATGACCCGGTTGCTGTCACGGGGCAGGTGGCAGGTGGCTGCAACGTGATCTGTTTCACCACGGGCCGAGGTTCGGTCTCGGGTTTCAAACCATCGCCTTGCATCAAGATTGCCACGAATTCCGAAATGTACGAGCACATGAAGGAGGACATGGACATCAACTGCGGCGAGATTGTCACCGGTCATGAAACCATCGAAGAATCCGGCGAACGAATTTTTGAGCATATTATTGCTGTTGCCTCGGGTGACAAGACCGTCAGTGAAATCTACGACTACGGCGACAACGAATTCGTGCCCTGGCAGGTCGGCGCAGTGACGTAATGGGTTGTCACTTTAAACATCGGGCGCACGCCGGGTGATCAAAAAGGGGTAGGGCGGCGTGCCGGTTTCCGGCTTCGCCACCCTTATTCCATCAATGCTTGAAGTGACGCATGCCGGTGAAGACCATGGCAACGTTGTGGGCGTTGGCCGCGTCGATGACGTCCTGATCCCGCATGGAGCCACCGGGCTGAATAACCGCCGTGGCACCGGCAGCAATCGCAGCCAGAAGTCCATCCGCGAAGGGATAGAAAGCTTCCGAAGCAACCGCTGAGCCCTTTGTCAGGGGTTCTGCAAGGCCCATGGCCTTGGCGGCATCCTCTGCCTTCTGGGCCGCAATGCGTGCAGAATCGATACGGCTCATCTGGCCAGCACCGATACCAGCGGTCTGGCCGTCCTTGGCGTAAATCACAGCATTTGATTTCACATGTTTTGCAATCTTGAAGGCAAATTTCATGTCTTCGAGTTCCTGCGGCGTCGGCGCGCGGTTGGTGACGACCTTGAGATCGAGGTCTTCCACCATGCCGTTATCGCGGCTTTGCACGAGAAGGCCACCGGAGACTGTCTTTGCCGTAATACCGGGCGCACGCGCATCCGGCAGGCCACCGGCTGAAAGAAGGCGCAGGTTTGGCTTGCGGGCAACGATCAGCCTTGCGTCCTCGGTCACATCAGGTGCGATGATGACCTCCGTGAAGAGCTGGATGATCTCTTCAGCCGTTTCTGCATCCAGTGTGCGGTTGAGCGCGATAACGCCGCCGAAGGCCGAGACTGGATCGCAGGCCAGCGCTCGCTTGTAAGCATCGAGCAGCGTCTCACCCGTCGCCACACCGCAAGGGTTGGCATGCTTGATGATGGCAACCGCAGGCGCTTTCTCCGGCAGAAACTCGGCAACCAGTTCATAGGCGGCATCCGTGTCGTTGATGTTGTTGTAGGATAACTGCTTGCCCTGCAACAGCGTTGCTGTCGCAACACCCGGGCGCTTGTCGCCTGTCAGGTAGAAACCCGCGCTCTGGTGCGGGTTTTCACCGTAACGCATCTTTTCCTTCAGAACACCGCCGACAGCGCGGTAATGCGGTGTTTCGATGGAGAGCGCTTCGGCAAACCAGTTGGAAATGACAGCGTCATAGGCAGCGGTCCGTGCGTAGGCCTTTGCTGCAAATTTCTGGCGGAGCGCGTAGCTCGTCTCGCCATCATTTGCCTGCAACGCTTCAAGCAGTTCCGGGTAGTCGCTAGGATCGGTGATGACAGTGACATAAGCGTGGTTCTTGGCCGAAGCGCGGATCATGGCCGGGCCGCCGATATCGATGTTTTCCACCGTCGTTGGATAATCGCCACCCTTAGCCCTGACCTCTTCGAACGGGTAGAGATTGATGATCGCCAAATCGATGGCTTCGATCCCATGTGCACGCATGGCCTCGACATGCTCTTCATCGTCGCGGATGGCCAGCAAGCCACCATGGACATTGGGGTGCAGCGTCTTGACCCGGCCATCCATGATCTCTGGAAACTTGGTCACATCGGACACATCCGTCACCGGCAGTCCAGCATCTGCGATAGCCTTGGACGTTCCGCCTGTCGACAGCAGCTTGACGCCAAGTTTGACCAGCGTACCGGCGAGTTCGATAATATCGGTCTTGTCGGAAACCGACAGCAGCGCGGTACGGATTTTGACCTTGTCAGGCGCAGGGATTTTCTTGGAAACGACAGCCATGGGACTACTCCGTGGAACGTGGAGGAAGGGCCGGAGATCAATCATTCCGGCGGTTGCCGCCGCGTTAGCACAGCTTTGCGCATTAATAAACACAGCCACGGCGTCCAGCTCGTGATTTGGCTGGGGTTTTTCCTATGGGGAAGCGCTGCCTAAAGCTTTCTTTCTATCAGCCAGCGCACTTCACTGGTTTCTAATACCTGAAAATGGATTTCCAACTGCTGTGAAGGACGTATGCCGGAGGCATCCGCCATGAAGACATCCTCTGCAATTGATACCATCTGCCCCGGTGCCGAAAATATCCAGCTTGTGCCATCGCTGGCCCGCATCATCACCGACTCTTCGTCCTGCCTCACCAGTTCGATAGAGGGGTGAATGTGGAAGCGCGAGACGGCATCGATCATCGCATCCGGTTGTTTTTTATCCTGCTGAGCATGATAGATAAGATCACGACCTTTGATCTTGCTTCCTGTCGCACTCAGTTCCAGCTCGCGTTGATGGATGTAACCGTAATCTCTGACATAGCCGTCATGGGAGGCGATCAACACGTCGGCACCCTTTTGATCGGTCTCCCGCTGAACGCTAACCTCGCTGATACCGGCAACCATGATAGGCCCCAGCAGGCGTGACCGTGACAGTTTGCAAGACGAAGTATCGTTGATCGTTACCGTCGAATGCGCCGCTGTTGAGCGGCTCGCGCGTTTGAAATCAGGTGCGGCATAGGAGGGAAAGCCGGAATTAACGATGAAACGGTTGCGAACGGAAGAAAGCTCAAACGACAGGCAGCCGCAATGGGCACCTCTGGAGAGTTCCATGGACTGCGGAATGCCGGTATCGACGATAATGACCGTATCACCCGCTGACAGCCGCTGATAGGCCACATCAGGCAGGGCCCGGGATGGTCGCCCGGATGTTTCGTCGTAGCGCAGCACGGATGCCAGTTCATTCGCCAGTGTTGCCGTCGAGCCATTGAAAAGCGCAAGGTCACCATCCTGATGGCGGAAAAACCGGATGGCGGGAAACATGCGGTCGATTGCCGGAACGAGACCGGGTGGCACATCGTGGCCGAGATTGATGTAGCTTTGCCGCAAGGGCAGCAGATCCAGCAGCAGCTCCAGCATAACGCGGGGATTGCGCGACACGTGGCCGCCATCGGGCAGAACCTGTCGCTCCAGCTCCCGATCCAGCTTCATACCGAAGCGCACAATTTTCGAAGCCCGGTTGGGAAGTGAAATGGACGCCACCGCCAGCGCAATACGGATTTTAAGACGGGTCTCTCCATCAGGCGCATATCTGGCAATAAGGCTGAGATAGGCGACGTGAAAGCCCAGGCTTTTGAGAAAACGCCGATAGAAGCCCGCGTCAGCATTGTGCAAAACGACCGGGGAATGGGACAGCCAGGCGATCAACCGTTGTGCCGCTGTATCAGGGGCCCAGGCAACCCCAACGAAAGTGCGACCGTGCAGCGCGATCCAGTCAGACACGAGAACACGCGACCGGTGACAGGCCTCGTCCGACTTACTGGCCCGAACATGACGGAGCCAGCTAAACGCATGCAGCCTCTCTTCGAAGGCCACTGACGGCATTTCAAGCGAGAAAGGCGACACGCCACCGGTTTCCAGAATGCGCCCGGCAAGCGCGATGCGGCCGTAGACGAGCTCCTGCGCCACATAGGGATCGACCGCGCGTAAATCCGTTGGCGCTGCCACTAGCCCGCTGGGAGCGCGTTTTGCCAGCTTGGATAATTTCAGGCGCAGAGGTGCGATGCCAATCATCAGATGGTTTCGAAGCGTGCGTAGAAATAGCCCCGCCGCGCTGAAGCTGCTGTTCAGGGATCTTACCAAACGTGTCTTTCCCGCCTGCGCAACGATAGTGGATGGATCGCAGAATGATGGATGCTGGCTAGCAATGGACAAGTCACTCAATGTTTCACGAAAAACTTCATATTCTGTAAACAATCCACCATGCGGCAAAGGAAGCCGTGTGAGCGGCTCCCGGTCAGGAGCCCTCTACAGAAACCGGGTGGTGCGAAAAGAAATGGACATATGGATTGATGCCGCTGCGACCAGTCGTTCATCACAGGACATCCAGAAAAGGACCGGCAATGACCTATCGTTTGCGCAACACCGCTGCGTAAAAGCCATCTACACCGCCGAACATATCCGGCGTGGTGCGCAGGTCACCATCCGCATTGACAGCATGCTCCATGCCGGGAAAGTCCTGTGCAGATACGGGTACACGTTCCAGATCGGGCGAACTGGCCAGTACCTTCGCCACCATCTCTTCACCCTCGGAGGGGTCGAGCGAGCAATTGGAGAACACGACGAGCCCGCCGGACTTCACGAATGTGGAGGCATGACGCAGCATCTGCTCCTGAAGACCGGCAAGCTTGGCGATATCGCGCTCGTCCTTGGTCCAACAAACGTCGGGATGCTTGCGCAATGTGCCGGTGGATGAGCAAGGCGCATCCAGAAGCACGGCGTCGAACAGCTCCTCCGGCTGAAACTTCAGCATGTTGCTCTCGATCGTCTCGGCCTCCAGCTTTAGACGCCCGAGATTTTCGCGAAGCCGTTTCAGGCGATTGCCAGACTGATCGAGCGCCGTGACCTGCGCGCCGCTCAAAATCAGCTGTGCCGTCTTGCCGCCGGGAGCCGCACAGGCGTCCACCACACGTTTTCCCGTCAAATCACCCATGAGGCGGACAGGCATGCTGGCGGAGAAGTCCTGGACCCACCATTCGCCATCATCAAACCCTTCCAGTCCCGAAACCGAGCCTTCGAATGAACCAAGCCTAACGCTGCCATTGGGCATAACCGTGCCACCGAGCTTCTCGGCCCATTGCTCAGGATTTGACTTCACAGTGATATCGATGACGGACGGAATAAGCTGCGCTTGCGCCATACGTTCGGCAGCATCTGCGCCATAGACTTTCGACAGCCGTTTATAAAACCATTCGGGCAAGACGGGTATCGCGCTAACAGTTTGCAAAACCTCGTCTTTTTCGCGCCCCAACCGCCGCAGGACGGCATTGACCAGCTTCACGAAACGTCTGTTGCGCGGATCGCGATGCGCTTGCTCGACAGCAAGATCGACAGCCGAGTGATCTGGCACATCCAGATACAACATCTGCGTCGCACCTACGACCAGAACATGATGGAGCGAACGGGCACCCTGCGGAAGCGGTCCATCCAGCAACATGCCAAGTGCTGCATCGATACGCGGCAGGTGGCGAAGCGCTGTATTGACGATGGCACGCACCAAAGCTCTGTCTGCAACATTGAGAGCCCGATAGGTAGGGTTGCCGTTTTCGGCGTCCATCATGCCATCGAGCGATGTCTTCTTTTCCAGAACAGCGGACAAAATCTTGACCGCCGCCATCCGCGAGCCAAGGCCAGGCTTCCACTCGTCACCCGACGTGGATGCCTCATCGTTTCCACCAGACGGCTTACGTTTGAAATGTTTTGCCGGTTTGGCGAAAGAATTCGATGTCAAGACCAAGGCCCTTTGCGCTCATTATTATCGCTTCGACCCGCACCCGTGTTGGGAACGGACCGTGATTTGCGGACCGGCTTAGCACTTGTGGACTGGTAGGTCGATGGCTGCGCAAACTCACCGGACATCGCATGTAGGGCTGCGATGCGATTATCCGTGTTGGGGTGCGTGGAAAACAGATTGTCCATCCGTTCGCCAGAGAGCGGGTTGATGATGAACATATGTGCCGTCGCCGGGTTGCGCTCCGCGTCATCATTATGAATCTGGCGGGCAGCACCGGAGATTTTTTGCAGTGCTGACGCCAGCCAGATCGGGTTGCCACAGATTTCCGCGCCACGTCTGTCAGCGGAGTATTCACGTGTTCGGCTGATCGCCATCTGCACAAGCATGGCGGCGAAGGGCGCGACAATCATGGCGAACAGAATACCGATGAAGCCCAGGGGATTGTTGTTTTCGCGGTTGCCTCCCATGAACAGCGCAAAGTTGCCGAGCATGGAGATAGCACCTGCCAAGGTCGCAGTGATGGTCATCGTCAACGTGTCACGGTTTTGAATATGGGCCAGCTCATGCGCCATGACGCCAGCGACTTCCTCGGGCGTCAACTGCTCCATCAATCCGGTGGAGGCAGCCACTGCGGCATTCTGTGGATTGCGACCCGTGGCGAAGGCATTTGGCTGCGGGCTGTCGTAGACATAGACCTTTGGCATCGGCAAACCGGCGTTGTGAGCCAAGTCGCGAATCATCGCAAAGAACTCCGGCGCATTGCGCTCATCGACCTCCTGTGCGTGATAGGCCTTTAGGACCATCTTGTCGGAGTTCCAGTAGGAAAACAGGTTCATGCCTGCTGCAACAACGAGCGCGATCATCATGCCGCCGCGACCGCCGAGCATAAAACCGATGCCCATGAACAAAGCGGTCATGAACGCCAACAACATGGCCGTACGCATCATGTTCATCCGATAATCTCCGTAATTGAGTGGAATGACTTACCAAGCCATCTCGACTTCTATAATCTGGTTACGAAGAAACGCTTTTCAATATCCTGTCATAAGGCCTTGGAACAATGGAAAACGCAGACAACGACAATAGTGGTGAAAACCGCAAGCCGATTTCGCCAGCCGCAGCACGCGCGCTGAAGGAAGCCGAAGAACGCCGCAAGCATGCGGAAGCACTGGAGCTGCCACCGGAAACGGGTGGCCGGGGAGGGGTCGAACCCGTCCGATTCGGTGATTACGAAATCAAAGGCCGAGCCATCGATTTTTGATCGACGCCAGTCCTTAAAAATTTCTTATTTAAAAACAATACCTTAAATTACTTCTGCTCTAGCAAACGGCACACGGCTTCCAACTGTTCCAGCGAGCGGTAGTTGATGCGAATATGACCGCCATTGCCCTTATGGGCGATTTTGACGTCGAGACCGAGTGCATCGGTCAATGTCCGCTCCAAAGCGATAGTGTCGGAATCTTTTTCATTTTCCGGCTTGCGGGAATGATCAGGATCAAGCTGGGCCTTGATATCAGCCTGAGCCATACGCTCGGCATCACGGACAGATAATCCACGAGATACGATGGCACGAGCAAAATGAAGTGGATCGGATGTCGTCACGAGCGCGCGTGCGTGGCCAGCCGACAGGGTACCCTCGGCCAGCATGTCACGCACGGGATCGGGCAGCTTTAGAAGTCGCAGACTGTTGGCGACGTGACTACGACTTTTGCCGATAATCTCACCAAGATCATTCTGCGTATAACCATGTTCGGCAATCAACTGATCGTAACCCAGCGCCTCTTCGAGTGGATTGAGATCGGAGCGTTGGACGTTCTCGACGATCGCCAATTCGAGAGCTGTGCGATCATCAACATCACGAATGATAACAGGAATCTCTGTGAAGCCAGCGAGTTGTGCCGCACGCCAACGACGCTCACCGGCGATGATCTCATAGCGATTCTGCTCGACTGTTCTGACGACGACAGGTTGAACGATACCATGCTGGCGAATGGAGGATGCGAGATCCTGCAATTCATTTTCATCAAAATGGCGACGTGGATTGCGCGGGCTGCGGGCGATGAACTCGATCGGGATCGTACGGTCAGGGCTGACAGCGCGTTGTGGCTCGCCAACAGGGAGAGGCTGGTCCATCTCGCCAATCAAGGCTGCAAGTCCGCGACCGAGACGGCGCTTCGATAAATCATCGCTCATAAAATCAAACTCCAAAAATCCGAATAGGTCGCGAGTCCTCGCTCGTCATCCCCTCAGGTTACGCAATCACGGCCTAAGCGGCCTTTCGCAGCCGTTCGCGCTGTATGACCTCGGACGCCAACTGCAAATATGCCTGACTTCCGGCGCATTTCAAATCGTAAAGAATAGCGGGCTTACCATAGGAAGGTGCCTCGGAAACGCGAACGTTTCTGGGTATCAGCGTGTGATAGACCTTCTCACCAAGATGCGTTCTGACGTCATTGACAACCTGCTGCGCAAGATTGTTCCGCGAGTCGAACATGGTCAGCACGATGCCCTGAATATCGAGAGCCGGGTTTACCGTTCCGCGAATTTGATTGACCGTATCCAACAACTGACTGAGACCCTCCAGAGCAAAAAACTCGCACTGGAGAGGGACCAGTACCGAATGAGCTGCCGCCATCGCATTCATTGTCAGCAGGTTAAAAGATGGGGGGCAATCGACCAGGATATAAGAGTAAGCCCGCGCATCAGCAGCCTGTAGGGCATTTCTGAGCAAAAATACGCGATTCGAAGCATTGGCCACCTCCATTTCAAATCCCAAGAGATCCATGGTCGACGCGACGATATCGAGGTTCGGAACGGCTGTGGGAACGGCAACCTCGGCAACCGAATTGGCGCCAACCAGGAGATCATAGGATGATAGCTTACGCTCACGGCGGTCGATACCCAGCCCGGTGCTCGCATTGCCCTGCGGGTCGAGGTCCACAACAAGCACACGCTCGCCGATTGCGGCTAGAGCCGTGGCGAGGTTGATAGCGGTCGTCGTCTTACCAACGCCACCCTTTTGGTTTGCGATCGTTATGATCCGATTTTTCTCAAACATGTTGCCGCACCTGACCTGGTCAATCAGCTTTCCGACGTAGGTGACTGATTTCGAGCACAACGGAGCTCGCTTCTACACTGCTTTGATGTCTTACCAGATCGAAATCCCATCCACCACGCGCTTTCTGCACTTCGGCTTCATAATCCCGACCTTTGTTGAGATATGACGTGAGATCAGCGTTTTTGAGCGCCCAGGGTTCGATATAGCTGAACAGTGTATCTAGATCAGTAAGTGCGCGAGCGGATATCGCGTCGCATTGTTGGACCAAACTTGGTGCCTTCTCAATCCGAACAGGGTTGACAGAACCGCGAGCACCTGTCTCCGTCAGGGCCACACGTAGAAAACCAGCTTTTTTATTGTTACTTTCGACGAGGTCTACCCAGCCGTCACCAATTTCTGTGAGAAATATCGCCGTGATGATTCCAGGAAAGCCACCGCCGCTTCCCAAATCGACCCAGTGTTGAGGTTTGGGTGCACGCTGGAATATCTGAGCACTATCGGCAACGTGGCGGGACCAAAGGTCCTTAAGCGTCGAAGGCGCTACAAGGTTGGTCGTTGCGTTCCACTTTTTGAAGAGTTCGACGAAATGCTCGAGTTTTTCCTGTGTTTCACGTGAAACACTTTGGCCGTTTATCTTCATAAGAGACTCGTTATAGCTGTGCACGCAACGTTTGGCTTCGCGTATAAGCGCCTTTCTTGAGCAGGGCAAGAATAAGCGAAATGGCGGCAGGCGTCATTCCATCGACGCGAGAAGCCTGAGCAAGGTTTGCCGGGCGCGCCATCTGAAGCTTTTGCTTCAACTCGTTGGAAAGGCCGGAAAGCGTGGAGAAATCGAAATCGTCAGGAATGGACCTGTCTTCATCGCGCTTTATATCGATGATATCGGCGTTTTGCCGCTGCAAATAGACGGCATAGCCGGCCTCGATTTCAAGGACTTCAGCGACCTTTGGCGCCAGTGCTGATAGCTCAGGCCAATGTTCTGTGATTGTCGCGAACGTGATGTCTGGATAGGAAAGCAACTCATATGTCGATCGCTTTTGGCCGTCCTGATTTAATTTGAGACCCTGTTTAGCTGCCTCAGATGGACTGATTGTCAGCTCTTTCAGTTTCGCCCTAGCTACATCCAATGTATCGACAAAGTCGGCAAACCGCTTCGATCGCTCTGTGCCGACAATTCCAGCAGCTGCACCAAACGGCGTGAGCCGCAGATCGGCATTGTCGACACGCAGCGATAGACGGTATTCCGCGCGTGAGGTGAACATTCGATATGGCTCGGTGACACCCTTCGATGTCAGGTCGTCTATCATCACGCCGATATAGGATTCTGTCCGGCTGAAGTGGACTGGAGCGCCGCCGCTTGCAAAAACTGACGCATTGAGCCCTGCAACGAGCCCCTGTGCCGCCGCCTCTTCATAACCAGTCGTTCCGTTAATCTGACCACCCAAAAACAAACCCGGAATTTTCTTGCATTCGAGAGATGGCCGCAGCTCTCTTGGATCGACATAGTCGTATTCAATGGCATAACCCGCCTGCAGGATTTTTACCTGCTCAAGGCCAGGGATGGTGTGGATGAAGAGTTCCTGGACCGATAGGGGCAGAGATGTCGAAATGCCGTTTGGATAGATCGTATCATCATCCAGCCCTTCGGGTTCCAAAAATATTTGATGGCCATCGCGTTCGCCAAATCGCACAATCTTGTCTTCGATTGAAGGACAATAACGCGGGCCTACACCTTCGATCTGACCCGAATACATGGCAGAGAGATGGATATTATCCTGAATGATCTTGTGGCCAGCAGGCGTCGTTCTCGTAACACCACATTCGATCTGGGGATTGCGAATGTGGTCCGTCATGAAGGAGAAGGGAACGGGGTCCGCGTCCGCGCCCTGACGCTCGACTGACGCCCAATCAATAGTCTTGCCATCCAGTCTGGCTGGTGTTCCCGTTTTCAGGCGACCCATCGAAAGCCCAGCACGTGCCAACGTCTCTGAGAGACCAACGGATGGTCTTTCACCAACGCGACCCGCGGGAATCTTTTCGGACCCGATATGAATGAGGCCGCGTAAAAATGTGCCACTCGTCAGAACGACTGATCGGCAAGCGATTTTAGTGCCATCGGCTAGGATGACAGCTGTTATGACGTTGTCTGAAAATTCAATGTCGTACGCATCACCTTCAAGGACAGTGAGATTCGAAATTGCCGAGATTTCCGCCTGCATCGCTTCTCTATACAGCCGTCTATCCGCTTGCGTGCGTGGACCTCTGACTGCGGGACCTTTCTTGCGGTTGAGCATTCGGAACTGGATTCCGCCCGCATCAGCAACGCGCCCCATCAATCCGTCCAAGGCATCGATCTCTCTGACGAGATGGCCTTTTCCCAGTCCACCGATCGCCGGATTGCAGGACATGACGCCAATGGTATTTTTATTATGCGTGAGCAGGGCGGTTTTTGCGCCGTGACGCGCAGCAGCGGCGGCAGCTTCGCTACCGGCATGACCGCCACCAATTACAACAACATCGTACTTCATGACGAGACCCGTCCTTTCGGTCTGCCCGCGCCCTATTGGCTCAGTGTTTCACGTGAATCATTTTCCAATGCAGAATTCGGAGAATATCACACCGAGCAATTCTTCTACATCAACCCGACCGGTGATTCGTCCCAACGACGTCGCAGCCAGTCGCAAATATTCTGATCGGACCGCAAGGTCCATGCCTTCAGAATTGAGCGCATCACTAACATAGTTCAACGTCTCTTCAAGTCGTTTCTTATGTCTAGCGCGTACAGGCGCCAAAGAGTGCGTTACACCAACACGTGTTTCGATATGCGATCTGATCAGGGACTTGAGTTCAACTATGCCCTTCCCAGTCATCGCCGAAATGACCATGTCGTCGCGGCTAGTTCGACGATCTGGATAAAGATCAGATTTCGTGGCGACATTTACTATCGAGGCGTTAGATGCCAATTCAATTCGTTGCGCATCCGAATCGGTCTCGGATAGCGATAGCACGAGGTCAGCTTCCGCAGCGCTCGCTCGGGCCCGTCTTACACCCTCGCGCTCAACCACGTCGTCGGTGTCTCTCAATCCGGCGGTATCATAGATCGTCACAAGATATCCGCCGATATCCAAGTCGGTACTGATGACGTCGCGTGTGGTGCCCGCAATGTCAGTCACGATAGCAATATCACGTCCACTCATCGCGTTGAGTAGGCTTGATTTACCAACGTTCGGCGAACCGATAAGTGCGACCTTGAACCCGTTGCGAATGATTTCGCTGGAGCCGCCTGCATTTAGATGATCCGATATTTCCGTTTTTAGTCTGGAGACGGTAACCCAGACCTGTGCTGCTACCGAATCGGGAACGTCTTCCTCGTCAGAGAAATCAAGCTCCGCTTCGATCAATGCGCGGCAACGGGTGAGTTGGTGCGCCCAGTCATCGTATAGTGCAGAGAGTTGGCCGGATGTCTGCTCAACGGCCAAGCGCCTCTGCATTTCCGTTTCTGCTTTCAAAAGGTCGGCCAAGCCCTCTACTTCCAGCAAATCCATCTTGCCATTGTCATAGGCGCGCTTGGAGAACTCTCCGGCTTCCGCGGGCCGGATGTGATCGATAGCATCCAGTTCTGTGAAAACAGCGTCAACGACGGCCTTGCTGCCGTGCAGATGGATTTCGACGCAATCCTCGCCCGTGAAAGAATGAGGGGCTGGAAATTGAATCACCAAAGCCTGATCGATTGTTTCTTTGTTTCGGTTACGAATCGTTCGGAGTGCGGCAACGCGGGGTGCTGGAAGACGACCCCCTGTCAGCATAGACATCGCGACCATGGCCTGACTTCCGCTCAATCTCAGCACAGCGACTCCCGCAGGCAGAGTGCCGCTGGAAAGGGCGTAGATTGTGTCCGTAGAAGAAACCAAGGTCTTTAACTCCAATGGGTGCCACGCCTGAACGATACAACGACAAACCGCGCCCTTGTGAGGCGCGGTCAGGCAAACTCTGATTGTAAACCCAGCGATCAGGTGTTCATCGAATCGAAGAAATCACCATTCGTCTTGGTCTGCTTCAACTTGTCGATCAGGAACTCGATAGCATCGGTCGTGCCCATCGGCGCAAGGATACGACGCAACACGAAGATTTTCTGAAGATCCTGACGTGGTACGAGGAGGTCTTCTTTACGCGTACCGGACTTGAGAATGTCCATGGACGGGAAGATACGCTTATCGGCGACCTTACGATCCAGAACGATTTCCGAGTTACCAGTACCCTTGAATTCTTCAAAGATGACTTCGTCCATACGGCTGCCGGTATCGATCAGGGCGGTCGCGATGATTGTCAGCGATCCACCTTCCTCAATGTTACGGGCTGCACCGAAGAAACGCTTCGGGCGCTGCAAGGCATTGGCGTCCACACCACCGGTTAGAACCTTACCAGAAGAAGGAACAACGGTGTTGTATGCACGGCCAAGGCGCGTAATCGAATCAAGCAGAATAACGACGTCACGGCCATGTTCGACAAGACGCTTGGCCTTCTCGATCACCATTTCGGCAACCTGAACGTGGCGCACGGCAGGCTCATCGAATGTGGATGAGACGACTTCACCCTTCACAGAACGCTGCATGTCCGTCACTTCCTCAGGCCGCTCGTCGATGAGGAGCACGATGAGGTAGCATTCCGGGTGATTGGCGGTAATGGAATGGGCAATGTTCTGCAGCAGCACGGTCTTACCCGTACGCGGCGGCGCGACGATCAATCCACGCTGGCCCTTACCGAGTGGCGCAACGAGGTCCATCACGCGCGCAGACAAATCCTTGGATGTCGGTACTTCGAGTTCGAGCTTGAAACGCTCATTCGGATAGAGCGGTGTCAGATTGTCGAAATGAACCTTGTGGCGAATCTTTTCAGGGTCATCGAAGTTGATCGTGTTGACCTTCAGCAGCGCGAAGTAGCGCTCGCCTTCCTTTGGTCCACGGATCGGGCCCTCGACGGTATCACCGGTCTTGAGCGAAAAGCGGCGGATCTGCGAAGGCGAGATGTAGATATCATCCGGGCCGGGCAGGTAGTTTGCGTTGGCAGAGCGCAGAAAGCCGAAGCCATCCTGAAGAACTTCAACAACGCCTTCACCGATAATCTCGATGTCCTGACTTGCCAATACCTTGAGGATTGCAAACATGAGCTCCTGCTTGCGCATCGTGCTCGCATTTTCGACTTCCAGGGATTCTGCAAAAGTCAGCAAATCGGTTGGGGATTTGCTCTTAAGTTCCTGAAGCTTCATTTCAGCCATGAAGAGAAAGACCGTCTTTAAAATATGTGTGTGGGGAAAGGCTTGTTCGCGAATCAGGTACTGTGGGTGGCCCGCAGACGTCTGAATAATTCACATGCCATTGAGATGAGTTACCGGAAAATAGCGGTTCAACCTGAAAGCCGCAAGAGGAAAGCACCAATTCCGAGAAAATTATCGTGATGACCCCTCAAGCGAAGGGTTTCACAACCACAAGTATGACTATGAGGATCATCAAAAGGGTTGGGACCTCATTCATCAACCGCCAGTGACGAGCGGTCCGTGTGTTTTCGTCACGCGCAAACCGACGCACGCTTCTGCTGAAATAGACATGGGTGAGCGTCATGAGGATGACGAGGCCGATCTTTGCATGCAACCAGCCGCCGGAAAAACCATAAACTGACCACGCAAGGTAAAGACCAAAAACCCAGGAAATCATCATTGCCGGGTTCATGATCACCTTGAGCAGCCGCTGCTCCATGATCTTGAAGGTTTCAGACTTGTCGGAACCGGGCGCTGCGTCGGTGTGATAGATGAAAAGCCGGGGCAGGTAGAACAAGCCAGCCATCCACGAGATGACGGCAATGATGTGCAAAGCCTTGATCCAGAGGTAGGCATCCGTAGGATCGACGTGCAGTACCACGGCAACCAACCCGATAAAAACAGCAAGCGCTGCTGCGGCTCGGAGGCGTGCCTTACGGCCTGCTGTGGCTGAAGTCTGCTTTTCCCCGCTCATAGCGCATAGCCATGTGAACGGACACGGGACACCAATCTGGCGACATTCTCCGGGTCTGCCTGTGGCGTGATCCCATGCCCGAGATTGAAGATCAGCGGGCCGTTAGCAAGACAGTTCAGGATGGCATCGATCCCGTCTTCCAAAGCCCGGCCACCGGCCACCATCAGCATCGGGTCGAGGTTACCCTGTACCGGTCCATCCTTCTGGAGCTCACGGGCGAAAGACAGCGGCACGCTCCAATCGAGACCAATGGCGTCAGCACCGGTCTTCTGTCGGTAATCCTTCAAAAGGATACCGGCACCCTTCGCGAAGGCTATTATTTTTGCGCCAGGGCGACGTGCCCGAACGGATTCAATGATACGGGCCACGGGCTTCACCGCGAAATCCTCGAATTCTTTTTCGCCGAGAACACCGGCCCAGGAATCGAATATCTGAACGGCATCCGCGCCAGCATCGAGTTGCGCCACGAGATAATCGGCAGAAACTTCTGCGAGAAAAGCGAGAAGCGTTTCCATGGCGTGTGGGTGTTGATAGCCGAACAGACGGGCAGGAGCCTGATCCGGCGTTCCATGCCCCGCAATCATGTAGGTCGCAACCGTCCAGGGCGCACCGCAAAAACCCAGCAGCGTTGTTTCACTGGGCAATTCCTGCCTCAACCGCTTCACCGTTTCGAAAACAGGAGCCAGATGCGGGAGGATGTTGTCACCCCTCAAGGCCGCGATACCAGCGGGATCAATCGGATCCATCGCAGGTCCCTTGCCCTCGGTGAAGGATACGTTGCGTTTCAGCGCGTCGGGTATCACGAGGATGTCGGAAAACAGGATCGCAGCGTCCAAGCCGAAACGTCGGATCGGCTGCAAGGTCACTTCGGTCGCAAGTTCAGGATTGTAACAGAGATCGAGGAAACTTCCTGCTGCCTTCCGCGTTTCCCGGTACTCCGGCAGATAACGTCCTGCCTGTCTCATAAGCCAGATTGGAGGAGGCCCCAACGTCTCCCCGTTCAAAACCTTGATAACACGACGCTTTGACATGGGCTCATCTTTTCTAAAAAATAAAATCTAATAGATCTAAATGATTTTCTATTTCTTAGAGTCTGTGAGTAGCAAGGATTAAAATCTATCCGGCGGAAATGCCGCATCGAGGTGAAACGCAGATTGCGTCTTTGATCGAGTCCATAGTTTGGGAAAACTACGGTCATATCTCTATATAGACTTGAAGATTCAGAGGCTTGAGAAGCAATCTCGTTCACCGCTGCCTGTGGATAAGGTGCTAAACGTTCTTAATGGATTCTATTTCTCCACAGAATTCACAGGGACGTGTTTGCTTGCTACACCGGATCGCCGATTGTGGATAAAACGGCACTTATGCAGGCCGTGACCCGGTGCCGGACCCGAGTGGGAGGTTTGTGCACCTTTATCAACAGGGAGCCAAAAACAACGTGGAGAACCAAAAAAGCTTCTTCCATCTTCATCTGATTTCTGACTCCACCGGTGAGACTCTGATGTCTGCGGGCAGGGCGGTGTCGGCACAATTTCATGCGGCGATGCCGCTTGAGCACGTCTACCCGATGATCCGAAACCAGAAGCAGCTTCAAAAGGTGATCGACAGCATCGATGAAGAGCCGGGAATCGTGCTCTATACAATCGTGGATGAACAACTGGCTGAGTACCTCGATCTTCGGTGTCATGCCATCGGCGTTCCCTGCGTCAATGTGCTGGAACCGGTCATCGGCATCTTTCAGACCTATCTCGGCACGGCATCACGACGCCGCGTGGGTGCGCAGCACGCGTTGAACGCAGACTATTTTGCGCGGATTGAAGCCCTGAATTTCGCGATGGACCATGATGACGGGCAGATGCCGGAAAATTACGATGATGCTGACGTCGTCATCATAGGCATCAGTCGCACCTCAAAGACACCGACGAGCATCTATCTCGCTAACAGAGGGATTAAGACGGCCAATATTCCTGTGGTGCCAGACGTTCCGCTGCCAGATAGTCTCTATAAGGCAACCAAGCCTTTGATCGTTGGTCTGGTGGCGACGTCGGATCGGATATCGCAGGTTCGTGAAAATCGCGAACTGGGCGTCACCGGTGGTTTTGACCGCGGACAATATATTGACCGGGCAACGATCATGGAGGAGCTGAAATATGCGCGCTCCCTCTGCGCCCGCAACAACTGGCCCGTAATCGATGTCACGCGTCGCTCGATTGAGGAGACGGCTGCTGCCATTCTTGCTCTTCGCCAAAGGACGCGTTAATTCCTTCGCATTCTTGTTCGGAGACCGTGGTTGATGAGACCAGAGCTGATCCTTGCCTCTTCCAGCGCATCGCGACAGATGCTGATGCGCAATGCCGGGCTGACGTTCACAGCAATGCCCGCCGCTGTCGATGAGCGAGCCATCGATGCTCGTCTTGAAGCAGAAGGCGCTACGCCGGACCGGATTGCGGTAGAATTGGCAAAAGCAAAAGCGCTTGCTGTCAGCGCCATCATGCCCGGCGCGATTGTTCTGGGCTGTGATCAGACAATGTCTCTGGGAACGAAGATTTTTCACAAGCCAAAAGACATGGCTGAAGCCCATGCGAACCTTCTGTCTTTGTCGGGAAAGACGCATCGCTTGAACTGCGGCGCTGCACTGGCTCAGAACGGTGAAATCCTCTGGGACGTCGTGACGATTGCCGACATGACAATGCGGCACTTTGATGCAGGATTTGTGGAGCGTCACCTCCAGCGCGTCGGAAAAGGCGTGCTGTCGAGTGTTGGGGCGTACCAGTTGGAAGGCGAGGGAATCCAGTTATTCAGTCAGATAGACGGTGATTATTTCACTATTCTGGGATTGCCGCTGTTGCCTTTATTAACGAAACTTCGCGAACTCGGAATGATCGATGGTTGATTCACGTGAAACATTAACCATCAAAGCCTTCGTTACCGGCTACCCGATCAAGCATTCCCGCTCACCATTGATCCATGGTCACTGGCTGAAGAGTTTCGGAATTGCGGGCTCATACGAAGCACTGGAAGTGGCGCCTGAAAACTTCGGCACATTCGTTGCTGATCTCAAAGCTGGACAGAATGGTGGTTTCGTCGGGGGAAACGTAACGATTCCCCACAAGGAATCCGCCTATCGATTTGCCGACCAGCCTGACGACATTGCGCGGGAATTGGGCGCGGCCAATACGATCTGGCTGGAAGATGGCCTGATACATGCGACCAACAGCGATGGTTACGGTTTCATATCAAATCTCGACGCGCAGCAGCCGGGGTGGGATAAAATGGACAGAGCCGTTGTTCTCGGCGCTGGCGGGGCGAGCAGGGCGATTATCCAGGCTTTGCGCAATCGTGGCATTTCCGAAATCAATGTCGTCAACAGGACAGTCGGGCGTGCGAAGGAATTGCGCGACAGATTTGGTGATAAAATTTTCGCCCACCCGATGCCTGCACTTCACGAGGTGATGGAAGGTGCAGGCCTTTTCGTCAATACGACGTCTTTGGGAATGGAGGGGAGCGATACCCCCTACCTCGATTTCTCACCTCTTCAAACCGGCGCCGTCGTCACCGATCTTGTTTATGTGCCGCTCAAAACCCCCATTCTCGCTATGGCGGACGAGCAGGGGTTTGCGACTGTCGATGGGTTGGGCATGTTGCTTCATCAGGCAAAGCCTGGCTTTGAGCGATGGTTCGGGCAATCTCCCATCGTGAACGACGAACTCAGAAGCATCATCATAGCTGATATTGGGAAACACGCATGATTATCCTGGGGCTGACGGGATCGATTGGAATGGGTAAGTCAACGACAGCAGAGCTGTTCGTTGCCGAGGGCATCGCCGTATGCGATTCAGACGCGGTTGTTCATCAACTTTATCAGGGCGAAGCCGTGCCGTTGATTGAGGATGCCTTCAACGGCACCACGCGCGATGGGACCGTGTACCGTGAAAAGCTTGGTGAAGCACTCCGTCAGAATCCGGCTAATTTTGCACGTCTCGAAAAAATCGTTCACCCCTTGGTTCGAAGGAAACAGGAAGAGTTTCTGGAACATCAGCGAAATGCAGGCGTTGCACTCGCTGTCCTCGATATCCCGCTGCTTTTTGAAACTGGAGCGGAAAGCCGTGTCGATACCATTGTTGTCGTGAGTTGCCCTGCCGATATACAAAGGCAGAGAGTGTTAGCCCGACCGGGCATGACGGAAGAGAAATTCCAGATCATCCTTGCGCGGCAGATGCCGGATGAGGAAAAGAGACGGCGCGCAGATTTTATCATCGACACGAGCCGTGGAATTGCCGATGCACATGAGCAGGTGAAGTCTGTGCTTGCTGCATTGAGCTCTGGGCGAGAAGGAAAAGACAATGCGTGAGATCATATTCGATACGGAAACAACAGGTCTGGAATCGAAGGTCGATCGCATCATCGAGATCGGTGGCATCGAGCTCTTCAATCATTTTCCGACCGGACGCACCATCCATCTATTCATCAATCCTGAGGAACGGAAAGTCCATCCTGACGCTTTGGCGGTCCACGGGATCACGGATGAGTTTCTGAAGGACAAGCCGAAATTCGGCGAAGTTGTCCAGGAGATCAGAGACTTCTTCGAGGGCGCCCGCTGGGTTGCGCATAATGCGACCTTCGATATGGGTTTCATCAACGCGGAATTCAGCCGTCTTGGAATAGAAGCGGTTCCACCAGAGTTGGTGACCGATACGCTGTCCATGGCGCGGCGCAAACATCCTATGGGACCGAATTCCCTCGATGCACTTTGCCGCCGTTATGGCATCGATAATTCCCATCGCACCAAGCATGGAGCATTGCTCGACTCCGAACTTCTGGCCGAAGTCTATATCGAGATGATCGGCGGACGTCAGACCGCGCTTGGCTTTGGTGCCGTCGCGAAAACCCAGGTCAATGAAGTCGTTGATGAGGGGCCGATCGAAGTTGTTGCTCGTCCTCGCGCTCTGCCGCCGAGGCTCGATGCGGATACGGCAGCAGCGCATGGAAAACTCGTCCTCGCCATGGGCGACAAGGCGATCTGGAACAAATACGCACATTAAAAAACCCGGGCCTTGACCCGGGTTCATATTCTGTCGTTGGCTAAGAGCCTTAGTTCGGAACAGCCTGGACTTTAGCGCGGGCCTGTTCTTCAGCAACGCGCTGCGCAAACATCTGCGAGAAATCGATCGGGTCGATCATCAGCGGCGGGAAGCCGCCATTGCGGGTCACATCTGCAATGATCTGGCGTGCAAACGGGAACAGCAGGCGCGGGCACTCGATGAAGAGAACCGGCAGCATATGCTCCTGAGGGAAACCGGTGATGCGGAAAACGCCGCCGTAAACCAGCTCGGCCACAAACAGAACCTTGTCACCATCCTTGGCTTCTGCATTCAATGTCAGGACGACGTCGAAGTCGGACCCGGAAATAGGGTTCGCATTGACGTTGACATTGATATTGATGGCAGGCGCGCCATCACGGGCCTGAAGCGAACGCGGTGCACCGGGATTTTCGAAAGACAGATCCTTGGTGTACTGGGTTAGAATGTTGAGAGAAGGGTTTGCCCCTTCCTGCGCACCGTTTTCAGTGGTCATACTATGTCCTCGCGGATTGAATTCTTGGAAGCCCGTCTATCATTTCAAATTATGGCTTACAACCCTTTGATCTCAAGGGAAGGTCAGGGTTTTGGCAGATCGTGACCGTCCTTGCCGGGGGACCATGGCGAGTTCTTTGGACCATCGCGGTGAAAGTCGTCCTCGTCTAGGTCCACAACCTTGGAGGAGCCGTTCGACTGCGGGCCTGGGCGGAAACCTGGACCTTTGAACGAGCCGGCAACGACGATGCGTGGACCGATGGCCTTCCACATGAAAGCCCTGAAGGCCGGGACCAGCAACAGAAGCCCGATGACGTCAGTGATGAAGCCAGGCACGAATAGCAGGATGCCCGCAATCACCCGCATGCCACCGCTGATCATGGCCTTTGCGGGTTCAGCACCGGTCCTGCTGGCATTTTGTAAATCGCGCACCATGCTCAGACCCCCGGTCCGCAAAATGACCAGGCCCAAAAACGATGTCAGAAAAATAAGGCCCATCGTCAGCCAGAGGCCAAGCGCCTTTCCGACAATGATAAATCCGGCGATCTCAAGGATCGGCATTGCGAGGACGATGATGGGCAGGAATGAGAAACGCATATTGTTAGCCTTGCGTGGTGTTGAAGCGCTACACGTCCTTGACGGTGATCGAGACGTATTCACGGACAGAAATCAGATGCTGGACACTAACGCAGAGGCGTTGTTTGGATTGATCCAAATGCTCAATGACGAAGCATATCGTCAATTTGCCTGCCTTTAGAGACCAGCGATTGCATCTGCCTGTTTGAATGATGAGCAGATGCAGACTATATGATGTGTAGAAAATTAGATTTAAATGGTGGTTTCGGTAAAAGATGGGCTCAAGCGACTTTATAACATTGTTTTTCCTGGTGGCTGCCGTGCTGATTTTTCTTCAGTTGCGAAGCGTGCTTGGCCGCCGTACTGGCAATGAAAAGCCCCCTGTGGACCCCTATAGCCCACGCGATGTGGCTAAAACCCCGGTAGCCGACGATAACAAGGTCGTTACCTTGCCCCGCCGTGGAGACGGTGAAGAAGAAAACCCGTTTGCCGAAATCGATGCCGTTGCGCCTGTTGGCTCTGCAGTCAATGATTCGCTGCGCGAACTGACGAAGAGCGATCCGACATTCCGTCCGAAGGAATTCATCAACGGTGCGCGCATGGCCTACGAGATGATCGTCACAGCCTTTGCAGATGGTGATCGCAAGACGCTCAAAAATCTTCTGTCTAAGGACGTTTATGACGGTTTCGATGCGGCGATCACCGAGCGTGAGACGCGTGGTGAAGTTGTCAAATCGACATTCGTCGGCACGGAGAAGATCGACATCACCCATGCCAGCATTCGCGATTCCGAAGAGCAGATCACGTTGCGCATCATCAGCCAGCTGATTTCCGCGACCTTCGACAAGGATGGCAAGCTGATCGACGGTGACCCGGAGGCCGTGTCGGAAGTCGATGACATCTGGACATTCTCCCGCGACATCCGCTCGCGCGATCCGAACTGGAAACTGATTGCGACCGAATCCGAGCAATGACCGGCAAGGGCAGGGACTTCGAACTCAAACAGGTGTCGTTTGCGCAACTGCCCGGTTGGCAGGCAGACGACCCGACGCCGCTGTTACCTGCCATGCGGTCCATTTTAACGCATCTTGAAAATCGAAAGCCCTATCGCACCGGCGCGCTGGGGCTTGGTGCCGATGAACTGTCGGAGTTTTTACAAAAGGCAGAAACCGCTGATTTTACCGACGCCATCACGGCACGAAGGTTTTTCGAAGATCACTGCATTCCGTTTCAGATCGAGCCGTCGACAGGTAAAGGCGGCTTCGTCACGGCTTTCTATGAGCCAGAAATCTCAGTGTCGGATGCGCCAGACGATATCTGGAAATATCCGATTTATCGTCGCCCCGACGATCTCATCGATCTCGATGACAGTAATCGGCCAACAGGCATCGATCCCTATTATGCCTTTGCGCTGAACCGCGATGGTGCGATCACGCACTATCCAGACAGAGGGGAAATCGACCGCGGATATCTGGCCGGGCGCGGGCTCGAAATTGCCTGGGCAAAATCTAAAATCGATCTGTTCTTCGTTCATGTGCAGGGCGCGGCGAAGCTCCGCTATGCCGATGGCGCCATCAAGCGCATCACATATGCGGCAAAAGCCGGACATCCGTTTTCGCCGATCGGGCGGCTCCTTCTGGACAGAGGGGAGTTGGACCCAGCCACCATATCCATGCAGACGATCCGTGCGTGGCTTGAAGCGCACCCCGATCAGGTCGACGAGGTTCTCTGGCACAACAGGTCCTACATCTTCTTTCGGGAGGCGGATGTAGAGCAACTGGACCTGGGACCGATTGCTGCGGCCAAGGTTCCGCTGATTGCGGGCCGCTCGCTTGCAGTCGACAGACTGATCCATACGTTCGGATTTCCGTTCTACATCAGCGCGCCCAGTCTTACGCATCTCGATGACGGACAGCCCTTTGGCCGATTGATGCTGGCGCTCGATACCGGATCTGCGATCGTTGGACCTGCGAGAGGCGACATTTTCACCGGCTCTGGGGACAAGGCTGGAGAACGTGCAGGAACCGTGCGCAACGCCGCCGATTTTTATATACTGATACCCCGTGGAGCAGCGGAAAGGTATCGGTGATGAAAGGTGGCCGCAAACTCGGCAGGGACGAGCGGGTTCTCTGGGGAAAGGTCGCCCGAACGACACGCGTGATCTCGGGCAAAATCGAGGATTTGGACGATCTGGAAGAGATCGAGCCGCAGCCCCCGCCTGATGTAAAGGCGCCAAAACCACCGCCACCCTTTCCAAGGATGATCATAGAACCCGTTGTCGATGCTTTGCTGCCGACACCGAAAAAGGATCGCATCCATCATCCGCTTGAAAAGCCGGTCAAGCGCAAGCTGACACGGGGACGGCTGGCGCTGGAAGCGCGCATCGACCTTCATGGCATGTTCCAGAGCGAGGCCCACGCTGTGCTTCTCGATTTTCTCATTCGGGCGCACGAGCGAGGTCTGCGCCACGTTCTGGTCATCACGGGCAAGGGACGGTCAATGGGAAGTGAAGGCGCGTTGAAGCGGGCCGTGCCGATGTGGTTTTCCAAACCGGAATATCGGTATCTTATTTCGTCCTACGAAGATGCCTCCATGAACCATGGAGGGGACGGTGCTCTCTACGTGCGGCTGGCCCGTCGTGGTGGAGATCGGTTATGACACCTTTCGCACAGGCGGTGCGGATGCTTCGTGAGAAAAAGGGCGTGACGCAAAAAGAGATGGCACTGGCGATCGGCGTATCGCCTGCCTATCTCTCGGCGCTGGAACACGGCAAACGTGGCAAGCCGAGCTTCAATCTTCTTCAGCGGATTGCGGGTTATTTCAACATCATCTGGGATGAGGCGGAGGAATTGTTCTCCCTCGCAGGCGTTTCCGATCCAAGGGTGGTGATCGATACCAGCGGTTTGCCGCAGGAATATACCGCTTTGGCCAATGGTTTGGCGCGGAATATTCGCAAGCTGCCGCCAACTGTGATAGACGAATTGGCAGAGGTGCTGCAAAAAAGCCGTTCTTACGATTGAAACCCGCGCTATCCCCCGCTTTATGCAGGGTTTTGGCGCTCGTGGACTTTGGATATCGGGGCGGAATTTCTATAGTCACACGTCAGATTTAAAGTGATTCGCTGCGGCGCTGTTCTGGTTTGAAAGGGCGCTGCGACAGATACATTTGGAAAGAGTGCTTATGACTGAAACGACGTCGAGCGAAAAAAACGCCGCCAGTGCAGCTTATGGAGCCGACTCGATCAAGGTCTTGAAGGGCCTTGATGCGGTGCGCAAACGTCCCGGCATGTATATCGGCGATACCGACGATGGTTCCGGTCTGCATCACATGGTCTACGAAGTCGTCGACAACGCGATCGATGAAGCGCTCGCGGGTCATGCCGATCTGGTGACGGTAACCCTGAACGCCGATGGCTCGGTCTCGGTCACAGACAATGGTCGCGGCATCCCCACCGATATTCACACCGGCGAAGGCGTTTCGGCTGCCGAAGTCATCATGACCCAGCTACATGCGGGCGGTAAGTTCGACCAGAATTCCTATAAGGTCTCCGGCGGTCTGCACGGCGTGGGCGTTTCGGTCGTGAACGCTCTGTCAGTCTGGCTGAAGCTGCGCATTCGCCGCAACGGCAAAATCCATGAGATTTCCTTCACGCACGGCGTGGCTGATGGTCCGCTGAAGATCGTGGGCGAATATGAAGGCCGCTCCGGCACGGAAGTCACCTTCCTCGCCAGCACCGAAACCTTCACCATGACCGAATACACCTACGCGACGCTGGAACACCGGCTGCGCGAACTGGCCTTCCTGAATTCGGGCGTGCGCATTCTTTTGACCGACAAGCGCCATTCCGACATCAAGCAGGAAGAGATGCTCTATGATGGCGGTCTGGCCGCCTTCGTTCGGTACCTTGATCGCTCGAAGAAGCCGCTTGTCGACAAGCCGGTTTACATCATCGGCGAAAAAGACGGCATTACCGTTGAAGTCGCCATGTGGTGGAACGACACCTACCACGAAAACATGCTCTGCTTTACCAACAACATCCCTCAGCGCGATGGCGGCACGCATATGGCCGGTTTCCGTGGTGCGTTGACGCGCCAGGTGACCTCCTATGCCGATAGCTCCGGCATTACCAAGCGCGAAAAGGTTTCCCTTCAGGGCGAAGACTGCCGCGAAGGTCTGACCGCTGTTCTCTCGGTCAAGGTTCCCGACCCGAAATTCTCGTCGCAGACCAAAGACAAGCTGGTATCGTCCGAAGTGCGGCCCGTTGTTGAAAATCTCGTCAACGAAGCGCTCAGCACCTGGTTCGAAGAACATCCGACCGAAGCCAAAATCCTGGTCGGCAAGGTCGTCGAAGCTGCGATTGCGCGTGAAGCCGCCCGCAAGGCCCGTGAACTGACCCGCCGCAAGGGCGCACTCGATATCTCCTCCTTGCCCGGCAAGCTTGCCGATTGCTCGGAGCGTGATCCGGCCAAATCCGAAGTCTTCCTCGTCGAGGGTGACTCCGCCGGTGGTTCTGCAAAGCAAGGCCGTTCGCGTGAAACGCAGGCCATTTTGCCCCTGCGTGGTAAGATTCTGAACGTCGAACGTGCGCGTTTCGACAAGATGCTGTCCAGCCAGGAAATCGGCACGCTGATTACGGCGCTCGGCACCTCCATCGGCAAGGACGAGTTCAACGCCGACAAGTTGCGCTACCACAAGATCATCATCATGACCGACGCTGACGTCGACGGCGCGCATATTCGCACGCTGCTGTTGACGTTCTTCTTCCGCCAGATGCCGGAACTGATCGAGCGCGGCCATCTCTACATCGCTCAGCCACCGCTCTATAAGGTCACGCGCGGCAAGTCCGTTCAGTATCTGAAGGACGAAAAGGCGCTGGAAGACTATCTGATTTCCATGGGTATCGAGGAAGCCTCGCTGACATTGGGGTCCGGTGAAGTCCGCGTCGGCCAGGATTTGCGCGAGGTCATTCTCGATGCCGTGCGTATGCGCACGCTGATCGACAATCTGCATTCGCGCTACAGCCGCTCGATTGTCGAGCAGGCAGCCATTGCCGGTGCGATGAACCCTGAATTGTCGGCGGATGCCAGCAAGGCTGAAGCCACCGTTGCCGAGGTTGCACGTCGGCTGGATATGATCGCAGAAGAAACCGAGCGCGGCTGGACCGGAGAGGTTCTTGATGATGGCGGCTTGCGCTTCTGGCGCATGGTGCGTGGCGTGAAAGAAGTCTCCACGCTGGATATGGGCCTGATGGGTTCGGCAGACGCGCGACACATCGACCAGCTGGCCACTCGCATGGGTGATATCTACAAGACGCCGCCGGTGCTGCAACGCAAGGACGGCACGCTGACGATTTCGGGCCCGCGCTCGCTTCTCGATGCCATCTTTGCAGCAGGCCGCAAGGGCTTGTCGATGCAGCGTTACAAGGGCCTTGGCGAAATGAACGCCGAACAGCTCTGGGAAACCACGCTGGACGCCAATGTTCGCTCGTTGCTTCAGGTGAAAATTCCTGACGCAACCGATGCAGACAGCCTGTTTGCCCGCCTGATGGGCGACGAGGTCGAGCCTCGCCGCGACTTCATCCAGGAAAACGCGCTGAACGTCGCCAATCTCGACATCTGATTTTTAGGTGGATTGTCTGATGAGACGATTCACGTGAAACGCAATCTTAACAAAAGGCCCGATGGATATTCTTCCTCGGGCCTTTTGTTTTATCTCGTGCAGATGAAACAGGGTCTATTCGGCCTTGCCGGTAAACTTGCCTTCGAAGGCGACGTCGGAGAGTGGCAATCTGTCGCTGGGGATTTCCCGCTCTGCAAGCTCTGGCGATAGAGTAGACTTGTCAGCCATTGTCCCGATCGCGACGGCGGCCTCGACGATGAACCCGGCTGGGATGTCCAGTGTCTCGACAATCTTGTCCTTGAAGATGCCCGCCATGCCATGGGCGTGGTAGCCGAGCATATGGGATTGCAAGGCAAGCGACAGCCAGGCAGCACCAGCATCGAAGGAATGGGTCGTTGCCGGTTTCTTCTCACCATCGCGGGAAATGGTAAAGTCGCGGGAAATGACGAACAGCAGCACGGCGGCATTTTTCGCCCAGACCTGATTGCCTTCCATCAACAGACTGACAAAGGTATCCCATTGCTCAGTGCCCCTATGGGCAAACACGAAACGCCATGGCTGCTGGTTGGATGAAGACGGCGCCCAATGCGCAGCGTCGAGGATCGTCAGCAGATGCTCTCTCGGCATTCCTGTCCCGTCAAACGCACGTGGCGACCAGCGATCCAGAAATATGGGATCGACCGGATACTCGGACTGGCGTGAATTGGCGTAGGTCATATCATCTCCTCGACACTGTTTGACGTCATGATGCATAGGCGCACCGTGAGGCCCTCAAGAAATGTCATACACCCCGCTGAGGAAAATGCCTCCTACAATCCGAAGAGTGATGTTTTGAATTGTGAGTAGGGGTGACACGGATAAATAGTTCGTTCATATATGCAGAAACATGTCGGACAACGGGAGAAATGTCATGAAATTGTTACGCGTAGGCCAACTGGGCCAGGAAAAGCCAGCTATCCTCGATGCTGAAGGAAAGGTGCGCGATCTGTCCGCGCATGTGAAAGACATAGGTGGCGATGCTATTTCTCCCGAAGGTCTCAAGAAGATTGCAGCCATCGATCTGGCTTCGCTTCCGGTTCTGAGCGACGACCGTATCGGCGCTTGCGTCTCCGGCACCGGCAAATTCATTTGTATCGGTCTCAATTTCTCCGATCACGCAGCCGAAACGGGCGCCACTGTGCCACCGGAGCCGGTGATTTTCATGAAGGCCACATCGGCCATCGTCGGTCCTAACGACAATGTGGTTATCCCGCGCGGTTCGGAAAAGACGGACTGGGAAGTCGAACTCGGCGTCGTCATCGGCAAGACGGCGAAATATGTCTCCGAAGCCGATGCTCTGGACTACGTCGCCGGCTATTGCGTTTCGCATGATGTGTCGGAGCGCGCCTTCCAGTCCGAGCGTCAGGGACAATGGACCAAGGGTAAGTCCTGCGACACCTTCGGTCCGGTCGGCCCATGGCTCGTAACCAAGGACGAAGTCGCCGATCCGCAAAACCTCGGCATGTGGCTCAAGGTCAATGGCGAGACGATGCAGAACGGCTCCAGCAAGACCATGGTCTATGGCGTTGCCCATGTCGTCTCCTACCTCAGCCAGTTCATGTCGCTGCATCCCGGCGACATCATCTCCACCGGCACACCTCCCGGCGTCGGCCTCGGCATGAAGCCACAGCGCTTCTTGAAAGCAGGCGACGTGGTCGAGCTCGGCATCGAAGGTCTTGGCACGCAGAAGCAGACATTTGTGGCCGACGTCTGAGGCTCTCTCCCCATCTGATTTCACATTGCAAGCGCTGGCGGGAAACTGCTGGCGCTTTCTACATTTTGTGCATGTGCGAAAAGATGCTATCATGACGAAAAGAAGTCGATAAACGACGGGAGGCGTTCATCCATGTTCTATCAGTTTTATGAAATGAACCACGCGGCCATGATGCCGTTGCGGGCCAGTGCCGATATGATGCGACAGGTCTTCAACAATCCCGTCAATCCTCTGTCCAATACAGCCTTCGGACGAAGCCTCGATGCTGGCTTTGAAGTGTTTGAACGTCTGACACGTCGCTACGGCAAACCCCAGTTCGAGCTCTCGGAGACAGTAATCGGCGGACGATCCGTTGGGGTCAGCGAAGAGATTGTCTGGTCGCTGCCGTTCTGCAATCTCATCCATTTCAAGCGCGATCTTCCTGTCAGCCAAACACCGGACCAGAAAGTCCTGCTGGTCGCGCCCATGTCCGGCCACTACGCGACCTTGCTGCGCGGCACAGTCGAGGCGCTTTTGCCATCTGCCGATCTTTACATCACGGACTGGCTGGATGCGCGCACCGTGGCGCTGACGGATGGCCGTTTTGATCTCGATGATTACATCGAATACCTCATCGATATGATCCACCACATTGGCGAGGGCGTCCATGTCGTGGCCGTTTGTCAGCCTTCGGTGCCGGTGCTGGCTGCCGTTTCGCTGATGGAAGCCGATGAGGACACATGCGCACCGGCTTCCATGACGTTGATGGGTGGGCCGATCGATACGCGGATCAACCCCACTGCCGTCAACGAGATGGCCAAGGGCAAACCCATCGAGTGGTTCAGGGACAATGTCATCATGCATGTGCCGTGGCCGCAGCCCGGTTTCGGCCGCGCGGTTTATCCCGGCTTCCTGCAACTCACCGGCTTCATGTCGATGAACCTCGACAAGCACATGACAGCGCACAAGGATTTCTACATGAACCTTGTGAAGAACGATGGTGAGACGGCGGAGAAGCACCGCGAGTTCTACGATGAGTATCTGGCGGTGATGGATCTGACGGCGGAATTTTATCTCCAGACCGTGGAAACCGTGTTCATCGAACATGCGCTTCCCAAGGGAACGATGCTGCATCGGGGCAGGGCGGTGGACCCGTCATCCGTCAAGCGCACGGCGCTGTTCACCGTCGAGGGCGAGAACGACGACATTTCCGGCGTTGGACAGACCAAGGCAGCGCATGATCTCTGCTCGAATATTCCCCCCGAGAAACGCGAGCATTACATGCAGCCAGATGTCGGCCACTACGGCGTCTTCAACGGTTCTCGCTTCCGCCGTGATATCGTTCCGCGCATGCTGGACTTCATCCGCAAAAACGAGCCTTCCTCATAGAGGCGACCGGATAGCTTTTTGCGGCGCGAATCGCTATGAAAGGCGATGTTTTCGCTCCTTCGAAAGTCCCTGAAATCCACTTCGCGCCCTGCCAAGGCTGTGCCGTCGCAGCGCACCGTGGATGTCGGTGGCCGCAGCGTCCCCATCACCATCACGGAAAATCAGCGCGCCACCCGCATCACGCTGCGCATCGAGCCGGGCGGTAAAGCGCTGAAAATGACCATTCCCTATGGTCTTCACCATCGCGACGTCGATGATTTTCTCGACCGCCACAATGGCTGGCTGAAAGCGCGGCTGTTGAAGTTTTCGGAAGGCGGAAGCGTTGAAGACGGCGGCAGCATTTCCATCCGCGGTGTGACGCATCGCATCGAACACACCGGCACATTGCGTGGTGTAACGCATCTTGCGACAAACGAAGACGGTGAAGCGGTGCTGCGGGTCAGCGGTCTGCCGGAACATCTTGGCCGTCGCATCTCGACCTTTCTGAAGAAAGAGGCGAGGGCTGATCTTGAGAGGCTGGTTGCCCATCACGCCAAGTCAGTTGGCAGGCCAGCACGGTCCATCTCCATGAAGGACACACGAAGCCGCTGGGGCTCGTGCTCGCATGAGGGAAACTTGAGCTTTTCCTGGCGCATCGTCATGGCGCCGG
Organism: Hyphomicrobiales bacterium; assembly: GCA_900468015.1. GTDB lineage: Bacteria > Pseudomonadota > Alphaproteobacteria > Rhizobiales > Rhizobiaceae > Agrobacterium. Next base: position 42,795 of record UBRU01000017.1, on the reverse strand, counting down.
AAAGCGTCATCGATTATCTCGCCGCTCACGAGGTCGCTCATCTGCGCGAGATGAACCATGGCCCGAAATTCTGGGCGCTGTGCGAAAAACTTTGCCCGACCACGGAAGCCTCGAAAGCTTGGCTCAAACGCAACGGCTCGCAACTCCACGCCATAGATTTCGAGTGAATCCTTAAAAACCATTTTGGATTCACGTGAAACATCTGCCTGTATTAGGGTTACATTCGATTTGGCTCGACTCATCAGCTATTTCATGGCACCTCCCAAGTCATGAAACCGGATATCAAGATTTGCGGATTGAAGTCTGCTGACGCCATCGAACGCGCCGTTCGACGCGGCGCGAGCCATATCGGATTTATCTTTTTCGAAAAGAGCCCGCGCAATATCGAGCCCGATATTGCCGGCAAGCTGGCGGATGCCGTGCGCGGCAGCGTCAAGATCGTGGCCGTTACCGTCGATGCCGACAATGACGAGCTGGACGAGATCATCGATCTGCTGAAACCCGACATGCTGCAGCTTCATGGCAGCGAAAGCCCCGAGCGGGTTCTGAACGTCAAGGCCGTCTACGGACTGCCCGTCATAAAAGCGTTTTCCATTCGCGATGGCGATGATCTCGCCAAAATTGATCCCTATATAGGGATTGCCGATAAATTTCTGTTCGATGCCAAACCACCAAAGGGTTCTGATCTGCCCGGCGGCAATGGCGTCTCCTTCGACTGGACCTTGCTGCGCTCTCTTGACGAGGGTGTGGATTACATGCTTTCCGGGGGATTGAACAAAGACAACATTGCCGAAGCCTTGGACGTGACTGGCGCTTTGGGAATAGATGCATCTTCCGGTGTGGAAAGCGCACCGGGTGTCAAGGATCTGACCATGATCGACGCATTCTTCGATGCGATACGGTCTGCCAGAACGCAGGGAGTTTGAGAGTGAACGAAACGGTGAAACCCAACTCTTTCCGCGCCGGTCCCGATGAGGACGGTCGCTTCGGTATCTACGGAGGCCGCTTCGTGGCCGAAACGCTGATGCCGCTGATCCTTGACCTTCAGGACGAGTGGAACAAGGCAAAGACCGACCCAGAATTCCAGGCAGAGCTGACCCATCTCAACACCCATTATACAGGCCGTCCAAGCCCGCTCTATTTTGCAGAGCGACTGACGCAGGAGCTGTGTGGCGCGAAGATTTACTTCAAGCGCGATGAGCTGAACCACACGGGTTCGCACAAGATCAACAATTGCCTCGGCCAAATTCTTCTTGCAAAGCGCATGGGCAAGACCCGCATTATCGCGGAAACCGGTGCCGGTCAGCATGGCGTTGCCTCGGCAACGGTCGCTGCCCGTTTCGGCATTCCATGCGTCGTCTATATGGGCGCAACCGATGTGGAGCGTCAGGCACCGAACGTCTTTCGCATGAAGCTTCTGGGCGCAGAAGTCATTCCGGTAACCTCCGGCCACGGCACGCTGAAAGATGCCATGAACGAGGCATTGCGCGATTGGGTCACCAATGTCGACGACACCTATTATATGATCGGCACTGCAGCCGGTCCGCATCCCTACCCGGAAATGGTCCGCGACTTCCAGTCGGTCATCGGCCACGAAGTGCGCGAGCAGATGATGGCGGCAGAAGGCCGTCTTCCAGATTTGCTGGTAGCAGCGGTCGGCGGTGGCTCCAACGCCATCGGCCTGTTCCATCCGTTCCTCGATGATGCCAGCGTCAAGATCGTCGGCGTCGAAGCAGGCGGCAAGGGCCTTGAGGGCGAAGAACATTGTGCGTCGCTCACAGCGGGTGCGCCGGGCGTTCTCCATGGTAACCGTACCTATCTGTTGCAGGATAGCGATGGCCAGATCAAGGAAGGTCACTCGGTGTCAGCCGGTCTCGATTATCCCGGCATCGGCCCTGAGCACTCCTGGCTGAAAGATGCCGGCCGCGTCGAATATGTGCCCATCATGGACACGGAGGCGCTGGATGCCTTCCAGTTGCTGACGCGCACCGAAGGCATCATTCCCGCTCTTGAACCTGCCCACGCGTTGGCTGAAGTCGTCAAGCGTGCACCGAAGATGGGCAAGGACCAGATCATCGTCATGAATCTGTGCGGTCGTGGCGACAAGGACATCTTTACTGTAGCGAAACTTCTGGAAATGGGTGCGTAATCATGACTGCACGTATGGACAAGCGCTTTGCTGATCTGCGCGCTGAAAACCGCCCCGCACTGATCACCTATTTCATGGGTGGCGATCCGGATTTCGACACGTCTCTTGGCATCATGAAATCGCTGCCGGAAGCCGGTGCCGATGTCATCGAACTCGGCATGCCGTTTTCCGACCCGATGGCCGATGGCCCGGCCATCCAGATGGCGGCGCAGCGTGCCCTGAAGGGCGGGCAGACGTTGAAGACGACGCTCTCTCTCTCCCGCGAATTCCGCAAGGGTGACGACACCACCCCGATCGTGTTGATGGGCTACTACAACCCAATCTACATCTACGGCGTCGAAAAGTTTCTGGATGATGCGCTCGAAGCCGGGATCGATGGCCTGATCGTCGTTGATCTTCCGCCCGAGATGGATGATGAACTTTGTGTTCCTGCTCTGGCCCGCGGCATCAATTTCATTCGTCTGGCAACACCGACCACGGATGAAAAGCGCTTGCCTGCGGTTCTTAAAAACACGTCGGGTTTCGTCTATTACGTATCGATGAACGGCATCACCGGTTCGGCTTTGCCCGATCCGTCGACGATCTCCGGCGCAGTCGGTCGTATCAAGTCGCATACCGGTCTCCCGGTCTGTGTCGGCTTCGGCGTCAAGACGGCGGATCATGCCCGTGCAATCGGCGCTGTTGCCGATGGCGTCGTGGTGGGTTCTGCCATCGTCAACCAGATTGCCGGAAGTCTGACCAAGGATGGAAAGGCCACCAACGACACTGTTCCCTCAGTGACAACACTGGTAAAGGGACTTTCAACAGGTGTGCGCGCATCGCGCCTTGCCGCTGCCGAGTAAGACTTCGGTTCAGCGCAGCTAGTCAGGAGTATTAGACGTGAATTGGATCACCAACTACGTACGGCCTCGGATCAACTCCATGCTTGGCCGCCGCGAGACCCCGGAAAACCTCTGGATCAAGTGCCCCGAGACGGGCGAGATGGTCTTCCACAAGGACCTTGAGGAAAACAAGTGGGTCATTCCTGCTTCCGGTTTTCACATGAAGATGCCCGCCAAGGCACGCCTTGAAGACCTGTTCGACGGCGGCGTCTACGAAGCGCTGGTCCAGCCGAAAGTGGCTCAGGACCCCCTGAAGTTTCGCGACTCCAAGAAATATTCAGACCGTCTGCGCGACAGCCGCGTGAAGACCGAACAGGAAGACACGATCCTGGCCGGCGTCGGCAAGCTCCAGGGCTTGAAGATTGTCGCCATCGTGCACGAATTTCAGTTTATGGGCGGTTCGCTCGGCATCGCCGCTGGCGAAGCCATCGTCAAGGCCTTCGAGCGTGCCATTTCCGAGCGTTGCCCGGTCGTGATGTTCCCGGCCTCCGGTGGTGCACGCATGCAGGAAGGCATTCTTTCGCTGATGCAGCTGCCGCGCACCACGGTTGCGGTCAACATGCTCAAAGAAGCTGGTATGCCCTACATCGTCGTGCTCACTAACCCGACGACGGGCGGTGTTACGGCTTCTTATGCGATGCTGGGCGATGTGCACATTGCCGAGCCGGGTGCTGAAATCTGCTTTGCGGGCAAGCGCGTGATCGAACAGACGATCCGCGAAAAACTGCCTGAGGGTTTCCAGACATCGGAATATCTGCTGGATCACGGCATGGTCGATATGGTCGTGGATCGTCGCGAAATTCCAGATACGCTGGCAACGCTTCTTAAGATCATGACCAAGGCGCCCGCAAACACGTCGAAAGACGTTCTGCCGTTGGCTGCGTCCGCCTGATAGAAACGGGCTCAGGAGGGGCGGATGACGGATATGACCACGCCCGCTTCCAGCGAGGCCGAACGGATTATCGAGAGGCTCTTGGGGCTCCACCCCAAGGGCTTCGATCTCTCACTCGACAGAATAACCCGTCTTCTGGAAAAGCTTGGCAATCCCCATAAAAGGATGCCACCGGTCATCCATGTGGCCGGTACGAACGGCAAGGGATCGGTAACGGCGTTCAGCCGCGCGATCCTTGAGGCTGCAGGTCTAGCCGTCCATGTCCATACCTCTCCGCATCTCGTGAACTGGTACGAACGCTATCGCATCGGCGTCAGAGGCGAAAAAGGGCGTTACGTCGAGGACGCGGTTCTGGCCGACGCGCTAGAGCGTGTGGCCGAGGCCAATGAAGGCCAGATGATCACCGTTTTCGAAATCCTGACGGCCGTGACCTTCGTGTTGTTTGCAGAGCATCCGGCAGACGTCACGATCCTTGAGGTCGGGCTGGGTGGTCGTTTCGATGCGACGAATGTCATCACCAATCCCGCTGTATCCATTATCATGCCCATTTCGCTCGATCATCAGGCCTATCTCGGTGACAGCGTCGAACTGATCGCTGCCGAGAAAGCCGGGATCATGAAATCGGGGTCACCTGTCGTGATCGGGCATCAGGAATATGACGCGGCGCTGGATGTGCTGGTGCACACGGCAGAGCGCCTGAAATGCCCAACGGCGGTTTACGGTCAGGATTATTCCGCCCATGAAGAATTCGGCCGTATGGTTTATCAGGATGAATTCAGCCTCGTAGACGCGCCACTGCCGCGTCTTCCGGGTCGCCATCAACTCGCCAACGCCGCTGCTGCCATTCGCGCCGTCAAGGCCGCTGGCTTCGAAGTGACGGACAAGATGATCGAGACGGCCATGGCATCGGTCGAATGGCCGGGCCGCCTGCAACGCATCAAGACCGGCCACATCGTCGATCTCGCGCCTGTGGGATCGGAGATTTGGATCGATGGTGGCCACAATCCCGGCGCGGGCGAGGTGATTGCCGAGGCCATGGCGGGTTTCGAGGAAAAGCAGGCGAGACCGCTCGTGCTCATCGCCGGCATGATCAATACGAAAGACCAGGTCGGCTACTTCAAGGCTTTCGCCGATATCGCCGAATATGTGTTTACCGTGCCGATCCATGGCACGGACGCTGCAATCGATCCGGTCGTGCTGGCGCATGCGGTGTTCGATGCGGGCCTGGTCGCAGCCCCCACGTCGTCTATCGAAGAAGCGTTGGAAGAGCTAAAAAAGCGGATCGTGCCGGGCAGGCCAGCGCCGCGCATTCTGATCGGTGGATCGCTATATCTGGCGGGCAATGCGCTAGCGTTCAACGGAACGGTTCCAAAGTAACTTTCCCATCGTCATCCCGGACTCAATTCGTGTAAAACAAGAAAAGCCCGGCAATGACCGGGCTTTTCTCATTATATTCTGGCAACGGAATCAAGCGGCGCTGGAAATCCAGGCCGAAAGAGCTGTCTTGGGAGCCGCGCCAACCTTGATGTCGGCGACTTCGCCGCCCTTGAACATGGCAAGCGTTGGGATCGAGCGAACGCCGAACTGTGCTGCAAGCTCTGGATTTTCATCGATGTTGAGCTTGACGACCTTGACCTTGCCAGCAAGTTCGGTCGCAATTTCCTCGAGGCTTGGCGCAATCATCTTGCACGGGCCGCACCATTCCGCCCAGAAATCAACGACGACTGGCTCTGCGGAATCCAGAACTTCAGACTGAAAATTGGATGTATCGACTTTTACGGTAGCCATCGGTGGCTCTCCTTTTGTCAGAGATCTTGTTGGCAAGCATGTGATGCTGGCGGCGGGCAATTTCAATGCCCGGTATCTCACTTTGTCTCGATTGCAGCAAGGGCCGCCCGCAACGCTTCCTCGCTCAATCGCATGAAGGAGGCGTTTTCCGTATAGATCAACGCGCAGGTAAAGGTCTTGCCGGGGTAGAGCGGTTCCAGAATGCTTTTGTAGATTGCAAGCTGCGCCTTATGCGCAAAGGGGATGGCCGCGTCGTTTGGTGGCGGTACGCGGTTGGTCTTGTAATCGACGAGAATGACCCGATCGTCCTCCACTGCCAGACGGTCTATCCGGCCTGACACGGCGAAGTCCTGTCTGCCCAGACGCAACGTTCCCATGATGGAGATTTCCGCCCGACTGTTTGTCGCAAAGGCTGGTTGGATCGCGGGCTCTGATAGAACCGCGAGCGTCGAGGCAATAAGCTTTTCTCGCTCCAAATCCGGCCAGAAGCGCGCGGCACGCTCTGCATATCGTCGGGCAGCGGTCGGACGCTCTTCCGGCGGATAATCCGGCAGTGTCTGCAACATTCGGTGCACCAGACGGCCCCGCTGGAGTGCCAGACCAGAGGACACTTCGGGCTTTGTAAACAGCGGTGAACTGACCAACAAATCCTCGGAGCCATCATCGATGATCGTCCCGGCACCAGAGGGGCTGAGTGGGCGTGGCAGCGAAGGCGGCGGCGGCAACGGCGTCATCAAGGATGCGGGCAGGGCGTCACGCACCGGCAGTTCAGGTGGCGCGATCCTGCCGACCGCCTTTGCTTCCCGGCTGGTGGAGTGCCAAAGAAGGCCATCCCATTCTTCTCCGCCTGCCGCAAACGCCTGCCGCTTGCAGCGTGTCTCGTCGGCAGCGAGAGAACGAGCGATCATGGCGTGCCAGCAATCGGGATTTTCGCGAGGACCGCGATAACCGCAGACGATCAGGTGGTCTGCGGCGCGCGTCATCGCAACATAGAGCAGGCGTCGATACTCCTGTTCTGCCGAAAGCTTCAGCCGGTCCTCATCTTTGGAAACCAGTGCATTATCGAAACCCTTGCCGGGTAGCCAGATGGGTAGGGAAGCACGGGTTGTCTCAACGAACCGCAGCTTGGGCAGATGGCTGTGAATAAAGGCCTTGGAGCCGCCGTCCACCAGAAACACGACGGGGGCCTCCAGACCCTTGGACGCATGAACGGTCATGATGCGGACTTCACCGCGCTCCTTGTCCTGCTCGCGTTTGATCTCAGGCGCATCTGTTTCCATGACCGAGATGAAGGATTGCAGGCCGGGCAGGCCGGTCTTCTCATGGTCCAACGCGAAGGACAGGAACTCGTCAAGCACATCGCTCGCCTCATTGCCCAGCCGGGCCAGAAACCGCGCACGCCCCTCATGCAGCGTCAGCACGGCGGCGAAGAAATCATGGATGGTCTGTGTCTTCGACAGGGTTATGAAATGGGTCAGCAGGGAGACGGACGCCTTGAAGCGGTTGGCTTCTCCGGTCGAAAGGGCCTGCAAATGCTGCCACACACTGGTGTCGGCTGCGCGCAGTGCCGCCAGTTCGAAAATGTCGTCTTCGGTGTGGTTGAAAAGCGGGCTCTTGAGCAGCGACGACAGCGATAGATCGTCTTCCGGCAGCAGCACGAAACGACCGAGCGCCAACAGGTCCTGAATGGCAATGTGATCGGTCAACCGCAGGCGGTCGGCACCGGCGACGGGAATGTTCTTGCGCTGCTTTAACTCGCGGGTCAGCGCATTGACAAAGGCGTGGCGCTTTCTGACCAGAACGAGAATGTCGCCTGCCTCGATGACGCGCTCTACGCCTTTTTCGACGATCGTTTCCGTACCGATCATTTCGGCGATCCGCGCCGCAATCCGGCGGGCGACGATGGCAGGGGGTGCGCTTTCCCGTAGCGCATCGAAGGGAGCGGTCCAATCCTCTTCGTTTTCCACCGGCTCGGCTGCGACCATATCCCAGAGCTCGACTGTACCCGCCTGTCCCTGGCGGTTGGAGCGGTGCTCGACGGGTTCGTTTTCTGCGCTCAAGCCCTCGGCATGTTCGGGAACGGAGAAAACCTGATCGACGGCGGCCAGCACATCGTCGGTGGAACGGAATGAAAGGGGCAGACGCACGGAATGGAACGTCTGTTCCACGGCTCTGACGCGTTGCTGCGTTTCCCGGCTTTCCTGGGAGAAGCGTTCGGGTCTGGCGCCCTGAAACGAATAGATCGACTGCTTTTCGTCACCCACGGCAAACACGGTGCGACGACCTTCACGCGCGGTGTCGCCATGAAAGAAGTCGGCTGCCAGAGACTGGATGATCGTCCATTGCACCGGGCTCGTATCCTGTGCTTCGTCCACCAGAATGTGATCGATGCCCTGATCCAGCTTATAATGAACCCAAGCGCCTGCCGTGTCGCGGTTGAGAAGCGTGGCGGCGCGCTCGATCAGGTCTTCGAAATCAAGCTGGCTGCGCTGCTTTTTCAAATCCTCGAAATCGCCGATCAGGCGTTCAGCAAGGGTCAATGCATGTTTCGTCGCTTCCAGCATGCGAAGGGTGCGATAGCGATCACGACAGGCAACGACATGCGCGCGTGCAAGCGTCAGATCGTCTAGCAGGCCAGGCGCGGATTTCTGCATCGCCTTGTTGATGACGTAGGTGTCGGATTTCGGCGCACCCTGCGAGGTCAGCAGTGCTGCTTCGATAAAGTCGACGCGTTTGAAGACATCCGTGGTACGGCTTGCCTCGCGAAGGGCGTAGGCGACATCGATCACGCGTGATCCACCCACCTCGTCAGCAAGGGTCAGATAGGTGTCGAGTGACAGGCCGGAAAGACCGGGGAGGGGCCAATAGGAAGCTGCTGCCGTCTGTTCGGTTTCCTGCGCGCCCACGCCAGCGCGCGAGCGAAGTGCCGCATCTATGCCGCCATGGCTGCGGGCCATATCGAGAAAGCCTCGAATGGCATTCCGGTTGGCGACGATGGCGCTCAACAGAGATTCCAGGCCTGTCTCGTCGGCGGCATCGAGAACATAGGCAAGCGCCTGGGCGAGTGGCTGGTCCACTTCCAGGGAAACAGCGGTCAAAAGCGTCCGCCGGGCCTCGGTCAAAAGTGTGCTGGCCGCACGATCATCCAGCACCGAAAAATGTCCGGCGACATTCGCTTCCAGTGGAAACTGGTGCAGAAGCGCTTCGCAAAAGGCGTGGATGGTCTGAATTTTCAGTCCGCCGGGCGTCTCCAGCGCCTTGGCAAACAGGCGTCTGGCTTCCTTTAGCTTGATGAGATCGGGAAGACGGCCCTCAATGGCGGTGATGCGATCGCTGAGATCAGCATTCGAGAGCGTTGCCCAGTCGGCGAGACGGTCGAACACGCGGCTCGACATTTCCGACGCCGCCGCCTTGGTGTAGGTCAAACAGAGAATGGCGGATGGCCGACATCCGGCTAATAGCAGGCGGATGACACGCTGCGTCAGGACGTGCGTCTTGCCGGAGCCGGCATTGGCCGACACCCAGGCAGAGCTTGTCGGATCGGATGCCCTTGTCTGTTGTCTGGTCGTCCAGTCGATCCAGCTTGTCGGATCATCTTGCTCAGGACCGTGATCGATAACATCATTCAGCATCGCCATCTCCCGGTTCCGCGGTGGACCATTCGGAGACGCGGGCAAGGTGATCATACTCGCCGCCATAGCTTTGCTGCTCCTCGGGTATCAATCGAGACACGAAGCCGTTTTTGCCCTCTCGCAGGGATATGACGAAATTGGTCAATTGCTCAATGGAATCATTCGCCAGTTCCACTGCCGATTTTGGTGCCGTTTTCGCAGTGGCTTTAGTGATTTCGTTGTTGACGATATCCTTGCCGCTAAATCGCTCCCCCGGCCGCAAGCGAACATAGATCAAATCTTCCGGGGTTGGTGAACCCACATCTTTAAATGCGCCGCGCATCAGGGCTGCCGCTTCCAGTGCTAGTTGGGGATCCAGAAGGGAGCGAGCCTGTCTAAGGGAGGGTGAAAGACCGGTTTTGTAGTCGATGATATCAGCCTTGCCGGATGTCTTGATGTCGATGCGGTCGGCAACGCCGGTGAGGCGAATGCCCGCCTCGGCAATCTCCTGCCCGGCGCGCGCTTCGATGTGGCTGCGCTTGATCAGGTGGCGTCTTTCCGTTTCCCACTTCAGAAACTCACGGGCAACCGCCTCGAACCGGGGTCTCCATACCACGTCGATATGCGGGGGCAGTTTTTCCGCGTCGAAGCAGGCATGCAGCACGCGAGACATCGCGGCCTCGGCAGCGGGCGTACCGGGCACGTGCTCTTCGCGCGCATAATTTTCCATGACGCGGTGATACAGCGTGCCGCGATCGGCGGCGCCGGGATCGCGATTGAACTCATCCAGCGGATCGAGTTTGAGAATGCGACGCGCATAAATGTAGTATGGATCGCGGCGAAGCCTGCCGACTTCGCTGAAAGAATAGGATTTCGGCTGCAAATCCGCGGGCGGTGTCGGGGCAGGGCGCTTGGCTGGCGGTTGGCTCTCGCGCTCGTCCAGCATGGCGGCCCAATGGCGGTAGGTCGCGCCGCGTGCCTTCAAGGTTTCTCCAAATGTTTCGCCACCGAGGGCCAGAAGGCGTTGGAGCCATCGTGAGGCAACGGCGGGCGTCGATCCCTGACGCAGCGCGCGGCTGTAGAATATCTGTCGCGTGCCGTTTGCCATCTCGAAGTCATGCGCCAGTTGCCCGATCCGCCGCTCGGGCGGCTCCAGACCGATTGCCGTTTTCATATTGCGTGACAGGAACGGATTATTGGCGGTCTGGCCGGGCCAGATACCCTCGTTCAAGCCGCCGATGATAACCGTATCGACAGCCTGAAGACGGGCTTCGAGAGCACCGAAAATAAACACACGCGGGTGACGCATAGCGCGCGGCTTGATCGATTCACCTGCGATCAAAGCCGTCATGATATCGATCCACTGAGGACCATCGGCTTCCAGAACGCCGCCGCAGTCCATCAATTCCGTCAGCAGGCCAGACAGTTTTTCACCCGCTTCGCCGGACCAGAGGCTTGCGAGATCTCCGCGCTCATCCATGCAGAAGGCTTCAAGCACGCGGCCCGTTCGCTCTGCCCAATCCGACAGCGTGAGGCGCTCGGTCAGACGTCCGCTGACCGGGTCCTTGCGAATGAATGCAGAGTCCAGCGGATCGATTGCCAGCTTGATGCGCGCGGCCAGATCGGCGGCAGCGAGCTCGACATCCGGTGGCAGGGCCTTGCGCCATTGCGGCGCATGCCGGTCCTGTTGATGCAAGGCGAGTTGCTGTTGCAACAGTACGTCTAGCGTATCGAGCGTGGTTTCGGTTCTGCCACCCCGCAATGCCAGAAGCTCTAGACCCGCAACGGCGTTGGGGACGGCATCGACCGCCAGTCCGAAACGCGAGAGCGGGTGTTTCAGCAGGGACATGACCGCAACCGGATCGCCCGGGCGTAAAATCGCCTCGAGGGCAAGCTGGAGAAGACCTGCCTGCGGCGTGGCAGACAGTGGAGTACCGGCAGAGTCATCAGCCTCGATGCCAAAACGGGCAAGCTCTGTCGCGACACGGCGCGCCAGTCCGCGATCGGGCGTTATCAGAGCAGCCTGCGACTGGAGGCCGCTACCGGGTTTTTCCAGCGCCAGCCGAAGCGCAATGGCAATTGCTGTCGCTTCCTCCCGTTCATTGGCGGCCTCGATGATGGCTGCGGAAGAAAACGCGTCGTTGAAGAAGGCCTCGCTCTTGTCGACGCGCCATTCATTCCACTCGCTGGTGGCCTTGACAGGGGCAAGTGCTGTGGAAAAGATCGCCGCGCGGTTTTGAAGATCGCTATCCACCGTCCCGATCTGCTCGACATCATCGCGCAAGACACCGAGTTTTTGCAGGAGGACGAAAAGACCATATTGCGAATGGGTGCGGGTGGACGGGTCATCAGGGCTTTCGTTGATGTCCTGCCACTGCTCATCTGGCATTGCGGTATCGAGGCCGGGAAGCACCACGATGCCCTGCGGCAGGGCAGCGACAGCGGCAATGAGATCGGCGGCTGCCGGAATGGAGCCGGTGGACCCTGCAACGATGATGGGATCGCTTGACCCTATCTTTGCGAGGCGCCCGGCTTCCGCGCGCAAAATCGCGTTGCGGTGTCGTCCAGCAGACGATTTGTTCAGTTCCTCAAGGCGGGCAGGCCAGAAGATGCTGGCGATCTTGAGAAAGTCTGCCGTCAGTTGCCACCACTGCGCATGGTCTGCGGTATCGAGTTTTGCCAGTGCATCCCAGTCCCGGTCCTCGGTATCCATGGCATCGATGACTTCGCCAAGCGCGCGTGCCAACCAAATGGCATCGGCAGGGCTGGCGGGGGCAACCAGAGGAGAATCGGAGTGTACCGCGCGAATGGCGTCCGGCAGGCTGTTGCGCCAGGCGAGAATGAGGCGCGCCAGCTCTACCAGCCTTGCCGTGCTTGAAATCGGTGGCGCGAGATCGATTGTTGCGGGCGTTTCGACATCGAAATATCCGCTGTCGTCGTCCGTTTCGCCGAGTGGTCTTATGATCGGCAGGATGGCGGAACGACCACCCAGGAGATCGACGAATTCCGAGCGCAGGACACGGGCCGAACGGCGGGTCGGCACGTAGATCGTGACCTTTGCCAGCGAAAGCGGATCGGCAGCATCATAACGAAAGGCGGTCGTCAGACGTCCATCACACAGGCTTTCCGCCAGCGTTTTCAAAAATGGCGTTCCGGGGGCGATGGTCAGGATTCGCTTGGCATGCGCCAATGGGTGGTCTCACTTGTCGATTTTGGTGGCCGCGATGGTGCGCTCTGCATCCTCTATAGCATCCGGTGTGCCAACGGTAATCCATTGACCGTAAAGCGACAGACCAAAAAGCTTGTTGTCTGAGATAGCACGGTCAAAATAGATGTTGAGATTGAACGCATCGGCGGGTGCATCATCAAGCAGACGCGTATCCATGGCGATGGCCCCGGCATAGACGACAGGGTGCGGTTCACCCTCGTTGTAGCGGGTCAAGCGACCACCTTCGGCGAGGTTGAAGTCCTTCTTGCCATTGTGACCGGTCGTGCGATCCATATCGACACAGAGCATGGCCATATCCATGATCGTGGGGTCGAAAAACGTCGCAAGTCTGTGCAGATTGGTGGGTTGACCAACGATTTCGCCGACCCAGAACAGGTCCGCATTCATGACGAGCACAGGGCCGGGCTCCAGAAGCTTCAGTCCTTTGGCAAGTCCACCACCGGAATTCATCAGCTGGGCAGTCTCGTCCGAAATCCTGATCTCGACGTCCTTACGGGTCGCAAGATGCGCAACCATCTGCTCGGCATGGTGATGGACGTTGACGACGATGGTCTCGACACCAGCTTCAACCAGCGCATCGAGCACGTAGTCGATCATCGGTCTGCCGGCAATCCGCACCAGAGGCTTCGGGATCGTATCGGTAATTGGGCGCATTCTGGTGCCGAGGCCAGCGGCGAGCACCATTGCTTGTTTGATCGTCATGGAAACACTTCGCTGTTAATGAAGATCGATGCCTGCATCGGTGAACCAGCCACGCAGCGGTGCCAGCTCTGGATGCTCAAGCGCGGAACGCAGATAGGAAAAGGTGCGCGGCATGTGCTGCATGTAATGCGGCTTGCCATCGCGCTTCATCAGCCGCACCCAGATGCCGACCAGTTTGCAATTGCGCTGGGCCGCCATGATGGCGAAGGCCTTCAGGAACGACTTTTCATCGAAGCCGGGATTTTGGCGGCGAATGCCAAGATAGCGCTCCATCATTCTGGCCTGCAAATCAGGTGAAATCGTAACGCGTGCATCCTGTATGATCGAGGCCAGATCATAGGCTGTCGGTCCGATCATCGCGTCCTGAAAATCAATCAGGCCGACCCGGCGTATTCCTGATTGATCAGGTTGCCAGATAATGTTGGGCGAGTGGAAATCACGCAGGAGAAGACCGGTTTCGGCGTCCGAGAGCTTTTCGATCAATTGATCCCAAGCCTTGAAAAACCTTTGTCTTTCGTGCTCGTCAATCACATTGTCGCGGACATGTGGCACATACCAGTCCAGCAACAGTGACGTCTCGATTTTCATAGCAGCAAGGTCGAAGTTGGGAACGGCGTAGATAGCGCCGTTGCTCATCGTCATGGGGCCGGGCGCCCTGGTCTCGTGTAGTTTGGCGAGACAGGCGACGCTTTCGAGGTAACGGTCCTCGATAGGGTTTCCGTCGCCGTCCAGCACGCCCTCACGGCCCATGTCCTCGAGGAGCAGTATGCCATTTTCCAAGTCCTGCGCGAGGATAGCCGGTGCCGAAAAACCGTTCTCCGTGAGATAATGATCGATCGCGACAAAAGGGGTCACCTCACGCGCGAGATGCACGATTTCGGCATAGGTCTTGCCGTCCTGAATAATCGGCCCCCTTGGCGGCGGCTGCCAATCCATCAGCAAATACTGGTCGTCGCCCTTGCGCACGGATTCGTAGGTCCGGTAAGCGGCATCGCCACTGAAATATCGTCGTGTCGCGTGCGTATGGCCAGCAGCTTCCAGAAACGCGCGGATGGCAAGAACCCTGCCCAATCGGGCTTTCTGGCGCGGCGGCGCTTCGATTGTCGCGACACGTCCTTCGCCCTGATGCGTGAGGCGCAGAATGATGGTGCTGTCCTTGGGCAATTCGCTGGAAGCAATCTCCGGCCATTCGATCAGGCAGACGCCATCCGACAGCATTTCGTCGATACCGAGTTCATCCAGTTCGGAAACATCCGACAGTCTGTAGAGGTCGAGATGAGCGACGGGAAAACGCAGCGCGTAGCTTTGGACGATAGTGAAGGTCGGGCTTGGCACCTCCATCTGGTCGTCATCGGCGATGGCCCGAATGAGCGCGCGCGCCAACGTGGACTTTCCAGCACCAAGGTCCCCGACAAGCGCGATGCAATCGCCGGGACGCACTGTCAGCGCCAGCTCTTCGCCAAGCCTGATCGTGTCTGCCTCACCGGCGAGAAAAATGGACAGGGGAGAAACCGTGTCGTTCATTCTGCGGCGATGGCATGCGGGTGCGCGCCGGATGGGATGCGGCAGCTGACGACTGTTCCTTCACCCGGGCGGCTGTCGATCGTGACTTGGCCGCTGTGCAGGCTGACGAAGCTTTCCACGATGGAAAGGCCAAGACCTGCACCGGTGCGACGACCGCCATTGCCATGGGTCGAGAAGCGGTCGAACACCGTTTTCAGCATCTCCTCGGGAATACCCGGACCCTGATCGGCGACCGAGAACACAAAATCACCTTCCGTGCGCTTGCAGGTCAGGGTCACCACGGAGCCTTCGGGGGCAAAATTCGATGCGTTGGTCAACAGCTTGAGAAGGATCTGCTTGAGGCGCTGATGATCCGCGACAATGGCGCCAAGATGCGCCGGGGCCACGATTTCAAGCGACACGCCACTTTCTTGCAGGCGGTCGGTGATCTGTACCGACACGTCTTCGAGAAGCTCGTTCAGATCGTTTTCGGTGTAGTTGAGATGCATGATACCGGCATCCACAGTCGCAAGGTCGAGAATGTCGTTGACGATGGTTAGAAGAACCGAGGACGATGTGGAAATATGGTCGAGATATTCCGCCTGCCGCTCGGACAGATCACCCATGCCGGGCGTCTTGAGAAGATCGGTGAAGCCGATGATGTTGGTCAGCGGCGAACGCAGCTCATAGGAAACATGCTGGACGAAATCGTTCTTGAGCTCGTCGGCTTTGCGCAGTGCCTCGTTCTTCTCCTTGAGCGCACGTTCGGCCCGCACACTGTCCGTCATATTGACGAAAGTCAGCATGGTCTGCGAATCCGGCAGAGGAATGATCGCGTAGTCCAGCACGAGGCCTGATAGAAGCTCAAGCGTTCCCTGCTTCGACAGTCGCTCGTCATTGAAGCTGGTGATGAACTGGCTGAAGGCGCGCCAGCCATCCGGCTTGTCGTAGGACTGCGCGCAGACGTCTTCGATGGAGCGGATATGCTTGCCCGCTGCGGCCTCATCGGCGGTGATGGCCCACAACGCACGGAAGGCCGGATTGGACAGACGGATCCGACCATCGGCACCGAACACGGCAACGCCTTCGGCCAAATGGTCGATGGTTTCGCCCTGAACCTTGACCAGCGTATTGTAACGCATCTGCAGGTCGACCTGCTCTGTCAAGTTTTCGAACACCCAGGTTGCGCCACCTTGCGGGTGCGCAGTGGCAATGACGCGCAGCGTCTGTCCATTGGGCAGGTGCCAGAGATCGGTTTTGGTATCGAGCGAGCGATAGACTGAAAGCGCTGTCTCTTTCCAGCTCTTCCAGCTCAATTGTTCCGGCAACTTGCCGAGGGACCGCAGGCGATCCAGAAGCTCCGAATTATCAGGCTTGGATTCCAGGAGAACCAGATCCAGTCCCCAGAGGCTGACAAAAGCCTGATTATAGAATTGCAGCCGCTGCCGACCATCGAAGATGGCGACGGGTGTTGCCAGATGATCCAGCGTTTCGGCATGGCTTTTCAGCGTGCGTTTCAGCTCTTCGCGAACCGTCTCTGCTTCCGTCGTATCGATGGCGATACCGGCGGAACCGCCAGAGGTCTTGATGTCAACGACATCGAAGAATGTTCTGTTGCCGGAAACCACCGTGGAAATGCGGTCGTGATAGGGAGACTCCGGCGTCGCACTTGCGCGGATTTTCTGACGCGTGACCGTATTGAGCAGTTCACGCTGTTCGGTGATGGTCTGCTCTGGACTGCGGGCATCCACACCCTGCGCATAGGCATGGTTGACCCATATGAGTTGTCCATCGGAATTGCGCCGCCAGACGGGCTGCTCGATGGAATCGAGAAGATCCTGGAACGTCGATATCGAGGAGACAAGCCGCTCGCGCTCCACCTGAAGTTCGGCAAGTTCTGCGCGTAGATTGTTGAGCGCGACGAAACGGGCAAAGGCTTTTCCACCCGAAACGCGACCCTGAACCTCGATGACCTCGCCGCGCTGTGTTTCAACCGTCAGGTCGAAGCTCTGCGCATGACTGCGAAGTTTCTCGATAGCCTTTTCCAAGGGGGACGCCGAGGTTGGCCGAAGCCAGCGCCCGAAGGCGAGGAAATCCTGATCAGCCTGCGGCATGCCTGTTTCAGGCGGCAACTGGCCGATGAACTCAGGCCGGTCGCTGGCGCTTTCCCAGATGACGATCCGTCTGGACTTGTCGGAAATCAGAGCTTCGTATTTGGAAATCTTGGCGTTTGCTTCCGCAAGTGCGGCGCGATACTCGCTGGTTTCCGCCTCGATGTTCCCGCGCTGGCGAACGAGCCAGACAATCGAAAACAGCGTTGCCGAGACGATGCCGATGAACAGGGAATAGGTGATGGTTTCCGACGAGGAGAAAAGCCGCTCTCCCGTGCGCAGAACCAGATTTTGCTGGGCGTGCGCCACAGCCGCAAAACCGCTCAGGATCGTGCCCGCCATAAGAGCGGAAAACGCGACGGCCTTCCTGCGAACAAAGCCCGCAGTGCCGATCAGCGTTGTCGTCAAACGTCCTGGCACAGGCGCATCATTGCTGCCCAACCGCACGTTGTCTTTTGCCCGCTTTTGCGAGCTTGAATCGTCTACCGTCATCCCCGGTCTGTCTCCGTCCTATGTGCCGCATCTTCGACAAGACATCCCATTTCCGCACGCATGCCCGCGCACGAATCAAGTCTTGTGACAATACCGCCTTAGGAAACCACCGGGAAGGGAGGGCGCTAAAAAGAAATCGCGGACTTTGTCAAGTCCGCGATGTCCATATCTAGTGCATTATGTGTGGATATTAACCATACAATCAATATCTGTAGTGTTCAGCCTTAAACGGACCGGTCTTGGACACGCCGATATAATCAGCCTGAACTTCAGAAAGTTCTGTCAGCTTCACGCCCAGCTTCTCCAGATGCAGGCGAGCGACCTTTTCGTCGAGGTGCTTTGGCAGCACGTAAACGTCGTTTTTGTACTCGCCCTGCTTCGTGAACAGCTCGATCTGACCCAGCACCTGGTTGGTGAAGGATGCAGACATGACGAAGGATGGGTGACCCGTCGCGTTGCCGAGGTTAAGCAGACGTCCCTCCGACAGGAGGATCATGCGGTTGCCCTTGGCGAACTCGATCATGTCGACCTGCGGCTTGATGTTGGTCCACTTGAGGTTCTTGAGCGCAGCAACCTGAATTTCGTTGTCGAAGTGACCGATATTGCCGACGATGGCCATGTCCTTCATCTCGCGCATGTGCTCGATGCGGATGACGTCCTTGTTGCCGGTCGTGGTAATGAAGATGTCAGCGGAGGCAACGACGTCTTCCAGGCGAACGACTTCAAAGCCGTCCATGGCAGCCTGAAGCGCGCAGATCGGGTCGATTTCGGTGACCTTGACGCGAGCGCCGGCGCCCTGAAGCGAAGCGGCAGAACCCTTGCCCACATCGCCGTAACCGCAGACGACGGCAACCTTGCCGGCCATCATGACGTCGGTGGCGCGGCGAATGCCGTCGACCAGCGATTCCTTGCAGCCGTACTTGTTGTCGAACTTCGACTTGGTGACGCTGTCATTGACGTTGATGGCAGGGAAGGGCAGCAGGCCCTTCTTGGAAAGGTCGTAAAGGCGGTGAACGCCTGTCGTGGTTTCCTCGGTTACGCCCTTGATCGCATCGCGCTGCTTGGTGAACCAGCCCGGAGAAGCGGCGAGGCGCTTCTTGATCTGGGCGATGAGGATTTCTTCTTCTTCCGAACCTGGGTTGGACAGAACGTCCTCACCGGCTTCAGCGCGTGCGCCGAGCAGGATGTACATGGTGGCATCGCCACCGTCGTCGAGGATCATGTTGGAAACGCCGCCATCGGCCCACTGGAAAATCTTGTCGGTGTATTCCCAGTATTCGGTCAGGCTCTCACCCTTGACGGCAAAAACCGGAATGCCGGTTGCAGCGATGGCAGCAGCCGCGTGGTCCTGCGTAGAGAAAATATTGCAGGATGCCCAGCGAATGTCAGCGCCCAGTTCCTTAAGGGTCTCGATCAGAACGGCGGTCTGGATAGTCATGTGAAGCGAACCGGAAATCCGTGCGCCCTTCAAAGGCTTGGTCTGGCCGAATTCTTCGCGGCAGGACATCAGGCCCGGCATTTCGGTTTCGGCAATGTCCAGTTCCTTGCGGCCATAGTCTGCAAGGTTGATGTCGGCGACGATGTAGTCTTTTTCAGCGCTCATAGATGTCTCCTGCTCAAAGATGGCAGGGGCCAGCCGCTGCCTCGAAAATATAGGCTGCGGTGTAGCAGGCTGAGGCTAATCTGGCAATAAGGATATAAAGAAGTCTTTATGTCTTTATATGTCGTGGTTATCAAACTTCTTCGCCGAAGCGGTCTGCCACCAGTGCTTCGAGTGCGGCCAGCGCTTCGGCTGCCTGATTTCCGCTGGCCTCGACCACCACAGTGCAGCCGGGGCTGGCTGCCAGCATCATGAGACCCATGATGGATGTGCCGCCGACTGTCATGCCATCCTTGGACACGGTGATAGCGGCATCGTAACTGTCGACCATCTGAACGAATTTCGCAGATGCGCGGGCGTGGAGGCCACGCTTGTTAACGATCAGCAATTCCCGCGAAAGAGGCGACATTCCAGCGATCTTCTTTATTTGCCGCTGAGAACGCGGCTGGCGACGTTGATATATTTTCTGCCAGCATCCGAGGCCTCCTGCAAGGCCTTCTCCATGTTATCTTCCATGCGAATGCCCGCAAGTTTGATCAGCATGGGAAGATTGACACCTGCGATGACTTCGACGCTGCCACTGTTCATGACAGAGATGGCGAGATTGGAGGGCGTTCCACCGAACATGTCAGTCAGAATGATCACGCCGTTGCCGTCATTTGCGCGCGTGACGGCATCCAGAATATCCTGGCGACGTTGGTCCATGTCATCTTCGGGACCTATACAGACCGTCTCGATCAATTTCTGAGGGCCGACCACATGCTCTACAGCGTGACGAAACTCCTCGGCCAGCTTGCCATGGGTGACAAGCACTAGTCCGATCATGAAATGCTCCCTTGCACACGCACCTTGATTGCCGACTATCGCAATGCCGCAATCATGTCCATCGGTGGGGCCACATCTTGATGAGGAAAATCCGAAGCGCAAGCCCCAAATTGCTGGATTTTCGTTCACATTCCCTTGGTTATGAAAAGATTCTGAGCAAGTGCAGCAAATTTTCCATAGGGCATGATGCTGTCGCGTGGAATGCGCAGCAACGGCAGGGAGGCATTAAGGCCCAGTTGAAAACGCTCACCTGCCGGCGGTAAGCGGGGCGTTTCTGGGTTCGGTTCGGTGGTCACGGCATAGTTCATCACGGCGGACGCGACGCTTTTCATGGCGATGATGCCGCTGCCTCGCAGTTCGAGAAGACCCGCTATGGTCTCAGGTCGCTCCACCATCACGCGCCCATCACGGCACGTCATGAAGACCTGATCGTCGGCAACAAGCGCAGTTTCGAGACCGCATCGCTGCGCCTCGGTCATGAAACTGAAGGCGAGCTCGCTTTTTCCGCTACCGGATGGACCGACGAACAACAAGCCCGTCTTGCCGATGACGATAGCGGTGGCGTGGATATTGGTTCGCTCAGCGCTCATGGCTATGAGCGGCGGGAAGCGACAGGCTGAAGCGCGCACCGGAAATCACGCCATATTTGTCGATGATGTTGTCCGCCTTCAACGTGCCCCCATGGGCTTCGGCAATCTGGCGGCTAATGGAGAGGCCAAGGCCGGAATTCTGCCCGAAGCCTTCGCTGGCAGGACGGTCGGTGTAGAAGCGCTCGAAAATACGATCGATATCTTCCGCCTGAATGCCGGGACCGTTGTCCTCGACACGCACGATGCAGCGGTCTTTCTGGCGCAACAGATGCACGACAATCCGTCCGCCATCCTGCGAGACGAAAGAACGTGCATTCTCGATAAGGTTTGTGATGATCTGGCCGATCCGCAGATCATGGCCGTTGACGACATAGCTGACCTTGGTGCCGGGCTTATGGTCCACGAGGTAATCGATGGTGACGCTTTTTTTCTTGGCACTGATCTGGCGGGAAATCTCGACCAGATTGCTCAGCAACACCTCCAGATCGACCGGTGACGCATCGACGCGGGCAAGCTCGGCATCCAGACGCGACGCGTCGGAGATGTCGCTGATCAGGCGATCCAGACGGCGGACATCGTGGAAAATGATCTCGGTCAGACGCTGCTTGGATTCTTCGGTTTTGGCGCGCGGCAGGGTTTCTACGGCGCTGCGCAGCGATGTCAGCGGGTTCTTCAGCTCATGGCTGACATCGGCGGCAAAGCTTTCGATGGCGTCGATGCGGTCATAGAGCGCGTTGGTCATCTCGCGAAGGGCAATGGAAAGGTTGCCGATTTCATCCTGACGCGCTGAAAAGTCCGGGATTTCCTCACGTGCCTTGGCACCACGACGAACACGGATCGCTGCCGCAGAGAGGCGACGCAAAGGTGTGGCGATCGTGGACGACAAAAGCAAGGACAGGACGATGTTGACCAGTGTTGCAATGCCGAACACACGCATGATGGCAAGACGTTCGGCGTGGACGATCTTGTCGATGTCGCCCGCCTGCGTGGAGAGCAGCAACACGCCAAGGACGGCACGGAAACGCTGCACGGGGACGGCGACCGAAACGATCAATTCGCCTTTCTCGGTTACGCGCACCACCGCACCACGCACACCGGTCAGGGCGTTCATGACTTCCGGATAGATCGAGCCATCGCCGCCTGGCGTTTCCTTGTAGAGCGGCAGACTGCTGGGCTGGAGCATGCGATTGAAAACGCTGGCAAACCACTCGCTCCAGGTCTGGGTTTCAGGCGTGACGGGCGGCAGATCGTAACGCAGCACCTGACCGCGCGAGTAAAGATGCCGCGAATCAAGCAGGATATTGGCGTCCGCATCGAAAAGCCGGGCGCGGGTACGGGTCGGCGAAATCAACCGCCGCAACACGGGTGCCACGCGCTCCGGGTTGATCGGAAAACTCAGATCCTCGTCATTGGGAACCGGCGTGATGCTCTGGCCCGCCTGCAACTCCAACAGCTTTTCGGGATTGATGGTGATGGAATTGGTGTCCACAGACGCAGACGCGGATATCGCGCCTGCAATGATTTCGCCTTGCGTCAGAAGACTTTCGACACGCGCATCGATCAGTCCTTCGCGGAACTGGTTGAGGTAGAGAATACCACCGACCAGAACCACGGTTGCCGCAACGTTGAAGAACAGGATGCGCCGCGTCAGGCTGGAGAAGACGGCATTGCCGAAGATACGGCGGATAATCGTCAACGGATGAATACGATACCGGCGACCGCTCTCACGATCGTCGGCATCGGTTTGATCCGATACGCTTTCCTGCGTCTTGTTCAGCAACGTTGTCCCTCGGCGCCGCTGATTGTCGCGGCGTTATCTCGTCCTTGCCTGATATCAGGCTGCTTCGCGGAAGCGATATCCTACACCGTAGAGCGTTTCAATCATATCGAAGTCGTTATCGACCAGCTTGAACTTCTTGCGCAGGCGCTTGATGTGGCTGTCGATGGTGCGATCGTCCACATAGACCTGCTCGTCATAGGCGGCATCCATCAGCGCATCACGGCTTTTGACAACGCCGGGGCGTTGCGCCAGCGAATGAAGAATGAGGAACTCTGTGACCGTCAAAGTCACGGGCTCGCCCTTCCAGGTGCAGGTATGACGTTCCTGATCCATGGCAAGCTGTCCGCGTTCCAGCGTACGCGCCTGCTGGTCTGCCGTCGGCTTAAGGGGGCTTGCACCGGGAACCGCAGCATCGCGACTGCTGGCACGGCGAAGGATCGCCTTGACCCGCTCGACGAGAAGGCGCTGCGAGAAAGGCTTGGTGATGAAATCATCGGCGCCCATCTTGAGGCCGAACAACTCGTCGATCTCTTCGTCCTTCGACGTCAGAAAGATAACGGGCAGATCGGATTTCTGGCGCAGGCGGCGCAGAAGTTCCATGCCATCCATACGCGGCATCTTGATGTCAAAAATTGCCAGTTGCGGTGGACGTGCGACCAGCCCATCCAGCGCGGATGCACCGTCGGTGTACGTTTCGACCTTATAACCTTCTGCTTCCAGCGCGATCGACACCGAAGTCAAAATATTTCGGTCATCGTCCACAAGCGCAATCGTTTGCATGAAATTGGTCTCCATCGTCATTTAATCTATACTCCCGACATCCACCCCAGCCAAGGTTGCGCGCCGTGAGCCTTTCTCTTGAGTATAAAGGTGGAACAAATTGTGGCAAAGGGCAAATGCGGATATTCCGGCGGCAATCCTTGGCAGTAAATTTCCTGAACCGGCGCATTGTCGGTTTAGAACGCCGACTAAACCGATTTAAAATGAAATAAAATCTTTTAAATCGATTAATATATTGAAATTGTTGAATTATTCCATGTTCTCGGCTTGTGTTTTTTGAAAGCGCGGATTAATTTCCGGGAAAATTTGGATCATTTCGTCTTTAAAAAGGAACGTGCCCGTGAAAGAACTTGGAGTACATAATCCAGAAAATGGAGTGTCGGCACTCGGTTTGACCGGCGTTTCTGTCGTGCACTACAACCTCATTGAGAGCGAATTGTACGAAGAGGCGATCCGCAACGGCGAAGCCGATGTCACCGCAGACGGCGCTTTGCGTGCAGTAACCGGCCAGCATACGGGCCGTTCGCCCAAGGACAAGTTCGTCGTTCGCGACGCCTCCACGGAAGACAGCATCTGGTGGGACAACAACAAGCCACTGTCGCCAGAACACTTCGACATCCTTCACAAGGACATGCTGGCCCACGCTGCCGGCAAGACGCTTTACGTGCAGGATCTGATCGGTGGCGCGGATGAAGACAATGCGCTTCCAACCCGCGTCGTAACCGAACTTGCCTGGCACGGCCTGTTCATCCGCAACCTACTGATCCGCCCGGCGCGTGAAAAACTCGGCTCCTTCAAGCAGAAGCTGACGATCATAAACCTGCCGAGCTTCAAGGCCGATCCGGCCCGCCACGGTGTCCGCACCGAGACCGTGATCGCCTGCGACCTGACCAAGGGTCTGGTTCTCATCGGTGGCACGTCCTATGCCGGCGAAAACAAGAAGTCTGTGTTCACCGTTCTCAACTACCTGCTGCCTGCTAAGGGCGTCATGCCTATGCACTGCTCTGCCAATGTCGGCCCGGATGGTGATGCTGCCGTGTTCTTCGGTCTTTCCGGCACGGGCAAGACGACGCTGTCTGCCGATCCATCGCGCACGTTGATCGGCGATGACGAGCATGGCTGGGGCGAAGATGGCATCTTCAACTTCGAAGGCGGCTGTTACGCCAAGGCCATCAAGCTGTCGGCGGAAGCCGAGCCTGAGATTTATGCTGCGACCCGCCGCTTCGGTACGGTGTTGGAAAACGTCGTTCTCGATGAAAACCGCGTTCCTGATTTCAACGACAACTCGCTGACGGAAAACACCCGCAGTGCCTATCCGTTGCACTTCATTCCGAATGCGTCGGAAACCGGCATCGCTGGCCATCCCAAGACGATCATCATGCTGACGGCGGATGCCTTCGGCGTGTTGCCGCCAATCGCCCGATTGACGCCTGAGCAGGCCATGTACCACTTCCTCTCTGGTTACACGGCGAAGGTTGCTGGCACTGAAAAAGGCGTGACGGAACCGGAAGCGACATTCTCGACCTGCTTCGGCGCCCCCTTCATGCCGCGCCACCCGACAGAATACGGCAACCTGCTGCGCGACCTCATCGGCAAGCACGGCGTCGATTGCTGGCTGGTCAACACCGGTTGGACCGGTGGCGCCTACGGCATCGGCAAGCGTATGCCCATCAAGGCGACGCGCGCCCTGCTGACCGCAGCGCTGACAGGTGAGTTGAAGAATGCCCAGTTCCGCACCGATGCGAATTTTGGTGTCGCAGTGCCAACTGCACTGGAAGGTGTTGACAGCGCAATTCTCGATCCGCGTTCGACATGGGCAGACGGTGCCGCCTACGATGCGCAGGCCAAGAAGCTCGTTTCCATGTTCGTCACGAACTTCACCAAGTTCGAAGATCATGTGGACAGCAAGGTTCTCGATGCGGCTCCCGGCCTGCTGATCGCCGCTGAATAATCGATCCGCCTGATGAATTGACAAACCCGGCCTCGTGCCGGGTTTTTCGTTTGATGGGCATGGTTTTCATTCGTGGAAATCTGTGGCATCACCGCTGCCGGAGAAAAGACATGGCCAGCGCCGCACTATTGATCAGCAACAGAATTACGATTGCCGGATGGGAACTGACGGAGCAATTCGTGCTGGCTGGCGGGCCCGGCGGGCAGAATGTCAACAAGGTCTCGACCGCCGTTCAGCTGTTCTTCGACGTGGCCGGTTCGCCGTCGCTGCCGGATCGCATCAAGGAGAACGTGATCAAACTCGGCGGCAGGCGCGTATCGAAAGAAGGCGTCCTGATGATCGAGGCCAATCGGTTTCGCACGCAGGAGCGCAACCGAGAAGACGCGCGCGAGCGACTGAAAGAACTGGTTCTGAAAGCCGCCGAACCACCGCCACCGACGCGCCGGGCGACCAAGCCGACCAAAGGCTCGGTCGAAAGACGGCTGAAAGCCAAATCCGGGCGCTCCGACGTGAAGAAGATGCGTGGCAGGCCCGATAACGATTAGAGCTTGCGTAGTGCCACCGTATCGATCAGGTGGTTCTGGCCCTTGCGCAAGATAAGATCAGCCCTCGGGCGAGTCGGAACGATATTGCGCCGCAGGTTTTTCAGGTTGATGTTTTCCCAAAGACCCTCGGCAATCGCCAGCGCCGCTTCTTCCGAAATCGAAGCATAGCGGTTGAAGTAGGAAGAGGGATCGCGAAACGCTGTCTGACGAAGGTTCATGAAGCGCTTGACGTACCAGTTGTGAATGAGCGTCTCATCCGCATCGATATAGATCGAGAAGTCGAAGAAATCCGAAACGATCGGGACGATGCGCCCGCCCTCCGGCAGGTCGCGCGATTGCAGCACGTTGATGCCTTCGAAAATCAGGATGTCCGGCCTGTCTATGGTCGTATATTCGTTGGGTATCACGTCGTAGGTCAGGTGCGAATAGCTGGGGGCTTTGACATCCGGTTGCCCGGCCTTGATGGCTGACAGGAAGCGCAGCAGCGAGCCGATGTCGTAGCTTTCGGGAAAACCCTTTCGCTCCATCAGATTGTCGCGTCGCAACACCTCGTTGGGATACAGGAAGCCATCCGTGGTGATGAGATCGACTTTCGGGCTGGAAGGCCAGCGCGCCAGCAGTTCTTTCAGGATACGGGCCGTCGTTGATTTTCCAACCGCGACAGACCCGGCGATGCCGATAACGAAGGGCGTCTTGGCGACGCCTTCCATGTTGAGAAACTGATTGCGTTGATCGAACAGAAGCTGCGATGCTTCGACATGGGTGGACAGCAGGCGCGATAGCGACAGATAGATCCGCCGGACTTCATCGATATCGATGGGGTCGTTGAGCGAACGCAGGCGTTTCAGCTCATCCGTCGTCAGCGTCAAGGGCGTGTCGGCGCGGAACTTCGACCATTCGTCGGAGCTGAAGAAGTGGTAGGGCGAATATTCGTCGGGTCGGAAATGATCGAGCGTGTTTGGCATGCCTTGTCCTCCCATGCGTGCCAAAGTCGTCATTGCGCGGGCCTCGATTCCTTTTCCTGAAGGCCTGATTGTCCGGTACGCCGCTCCAGTTCGGACAACACGTCGGAAAGCGGTATATCGGCGATCTTCAGCACCACCAGCAGGTGGTACAAAAGGTCCGCAGCCTCATCGGTCAGGTTTTTGCGGTCGTTGGAAATGGCGGCAATCACTGTCTCCACCGCCTCTTCGCCGAGCTTTTTCGCCGCACGCGTCTGGCCAGCAGCATAAAGCTTGGCCGTCCAGGACTGGTCGGGCGAGGCGCTGGCGCGGTCCGCGACGATGCGCTCGAGATCGGAAAGGGAAAAATTCGTCATGGGTCGTTTCCCCGATCAATCGAGACGCATGGCAATGCCATGGTCTGCCATATAGGCTTTCGCTTCGCCGATGGAATATGTCCCGAAATGGAAGATGGAGGCTGCCAGCACAGCGGTAGCATGGCCTTCTTTCACGCCGGCAACGAGATCATCCAGCGTGCCGACGCCGCCAGATGCGATGACGGGCACACGCACCTGATCGGCAATGGTGCGCGTCAGCGCAATGTCATAACCGCTTTTGGTGCCATCCCGGTCCATGGAGGTGATGAGCAACTCGCCTGCGCCGCGCTCGACCATGCTGATCGCAAATTCCACCGCATTGATGCCGGTCGGCTGGCGACCACCATGGGTGAAGATTTCCCACCTGTCAGCCTCGCCGCTTGTGGAAACCTTTTTCGCGTCGATCGACACCACGATGCACTGGTTGCCGAATTTATCCGCAGCGCGGGCAACGAAATCAGGGTCTTTGACGGCGGCGGAGTTGATCGAAACCTTGTCTGCACCACACAGCAAAAGTTTGCGGATATCGCCAACTGCGCGCACGCCGCCGCCGACCGTCACCGGCATGAAGCAGTGGTCGGCTGTCCGCGAGACGACGTCGAAAATCGTATCGCGATTGTCGGAGGACGCCGTAATATCGAGAAAGCAGAGCTCGTCGGCACCGGCTGCATCGTAAGCTTTGGCGGCTTCCACGGGATCACCAGCGTCGATGAGATCGACAAAATTAACGCCTTTGACGACGCGTCCGTCCTTAACATCGAGACAGGGAATGATACGGGCTTTCAGCGTCATGCGCGCGCCTCCTTGATCATGGCGAGCGCTTCGACGGGGTCGATACGACCGTCATAGAGGGCGCGACCCGAGATGGCACCTTCCAGCTTGACCGCATCGGGTTCCAGCATGCGCTTGATGTCTTCCATGGAGGCGAGGCCGCCGGAGGCGATGACCGGAATGGAAACGGCATCCGCAAGTTCAAGCGTGGAGGCCCAGTTGATACCGGCCAGAATGCCATCGCGATCGATATCGGTGTAGATGATGGCCGCGACGCCCGCACCTTCGAATCGCTGGGCAAGCTCGATCACGCCAAGCTCCGAGGCTTCCGCCCAGCCCTCCACCGCAACCTTGCCGCCCTTTGCATCGATGCCGACGGCGACCTGACTGGGAAAACGCTTGCAGGCCTCGATGACCAGAACAGGATCACGCACGGCAATCGTGCCGAGAATAACGCGGGCAAGACCGCGCGACAGCCACGCCTCGATATGATCAAGCGTGCGAATACCGCCGCCAAGCTGAACCGGATTTTTCGTGGACTTCAAAATGGCATCCACGGCATCGCCATTGACGGTCTGGCCCGCGAAAGCGCCGTTCAAATCCACGACATGCAGCCATTCGAACCCTTGGTCTTCAAAGGCCTTTGCCTGAGCTCCGGGGTCGGTGTTGTAAACAGTGGCCTGCTCCATATCGCCAAGCTTGAGGCGAACGCACTGGCCGTCTTTGAGGTCGATTGCGGGGAAAAGGATCATATCAAGGCTTCCAGCGCAGGAAATTCGAAATAAGGGCAAGGCCGAGTGTCTGGCTTTTTTCCGGGTGGAATTGCGCCCCGACCATGTTGTCACGACCCACGAATGCCGTCATCGCGCCACCATAGCGAGTGGTGGCGATAACATCGTCCGCATGTTTGGCGGCAAGGTGATATGAGTGAACGAAATAGGCGTGCAGGCCATCCGACCCGGTCTTTATGCCATCAAACAGCGGGTGAGGGCGGTGCAGGTCCAGCGTATTCCAGCCGATCTGCGGGATTTTCAGGTCTGGATCGGCAGGAGTCATTTCGACCACGTCGCCCTCGATCCAGCCAAGGCCCGGGCTCGTCGTCTTCTCCAGCCCGCGCGACGACATCAACTGCATACCGACGCAGATACCCATGAACGGACGTCCGTGGGTTTCGACCGCTTCGATCATTGCCTCATGCATGCCGGTGACGGCATCCAGACCTGCGCGGCAATCGGCGTAAGCGCCAACGCCTGGTAGAACGATACGGTCTGCGGAGGCGACACGGTCCGGCTTGTCGCTCAACTCGATGGTCGCGTTTATGCCAGCTTCGGCTGCTGCGCGCTCAAAGGCCTTGGTCGCCGAGCGAAGGTTGCCGGAGCCATAATCGATAATTACCACACGCATATCAGCGCTTTCCATTCAGATCGAATTGAAACGACCCGGCGGGATCGTTCATCGAAAAACCTGTGCCGACTTTGCGATCCTTCTTCCACTCGGGCTGCGGAATCGTGCTGGCGTTTGTGGCTTCGCTTTCGAGCAGGTTGGAGAAATAAATGTCTTCCGCCGTCGCCAGATCATGCGCGGTGACGATCGTCTTGATTGCCCATCCCTTGGACACGAGATATCGGACGAGAATGTTGCGGCCCTCTAAGCCGGCTATCAATCCCGCAGTCACGGCAAACAATGCGCCTGATATGCCGTATCCCTCTATCCCCGAAATCTGACCTGCCGCCGCCTGAAGCACGACGATGGAAGCGGCCACCCACCACAGACGATGCACGGCAAACCAGATCCACGGGAAAAACAGGGCGAGCCACGAAAAACGGTCAGCAATGAACCGCGTGGAGCGGTGATCGCGGTCGGGACCGCCGGGTGCTTCCAGAACCAGATAAGATGTCATCGGCTTTCCTGACAATGGTCACGGCGACGAATAAAAGGGCAATCGCCTTGGCACCACCATGACGATTTCATCTCGCTCAGGCCAGCGTACCCTTTGTCGAGGGAACGCGATCTGCCTGACGGGGATCGATTTCGGTGGCCACGCGCAGTACGCGGGCAACCGCCTTGAAGCACGTTTCGGCGATATGGTGATTGTTGGCGCCGTAATGATTAAGAATATGCAGCGTTATTCCGGCATTCTGTGCCAGCGCCTGAAAGAACTCGCGCACCAGTTCGGTATCGAACGTGCCGATCTTCGGCGCAGAGAATGAGACGTTCCAGACCAGAAATGGCCGCCCGGAAATGTCGACCGCTGCCTTCGTCATCGTCTCATCCATGGCAAGATCAAGCGAAGCGTAACGGGTGATCCCTCGACGGTCACCGAGTGCCTTGGAGATTGCCTGGCCGATGGCGATACCGGTATCTTCGACTGTATGATGGTCATCGATATGCAGGTCGCCTGCAACGTCGATCTCCATGTCGATCAGCGAATGGCGGCTGAGCTGGTCCAGCATATGATCGAAGAAACCCACGCCCGTGGAAATTTTCGACTTGCCGCTGCCATCGATGTTCACGCGAACGGAAACACTCGTTTCGTTCGTCTTGCGGGAAATCTCAGCTTTACGCTCTGCCATCTGGCTGCTCCGTACGAATATCGGGGTTCCTTATCAGCAAGAACCACAAATATCCAGCCATTACATTGCGTTGCGGTATGCCGTCTTGTTCGTTTCCGTGGCTGGAATTTGTAATCGCAAAATCGAGGCCTACATAGATTGCGAACGGGTCAGCATTTGCGACCCAGCGCAACGCCCTGATGGGCAAACAGGTGTTTGATGACAACGATTATTACTGTGAGAAAGGGCGGCAAGGTCGTGATGGCTGGCGATGGTCAGGTCAGCCTCGGCCAGACCGTCATGAAAGGCAACGCCCGCAAGGTCCGCCGGATCGGCAAGGGCGACGTCATCGCCGGATTTGCCGGTGCCACCGCCGACGCGTTCACGTTGCTGGACCGTCTGGAAAAGAAGCTCGAGCAATATCCCGGCCAACTGATGCGCGCCGCCGTCGAGCTTGCCAAAGACTGGCGCACCGACAAATATCTGCGCAATCTCGAAGCGATGATGCTGGTGGCGGACAAGTCCATCACTCTGGCCATCACCGGTAATGGCGATGTGCTCGAGCCGGAACATGGCGCAATCGCCATTGGTTCGGGCGGAAATTATGCCTTTGCAGCGGCCCGTGCATTGATGGATTCTGACAAATCAGCGGAAGAGGTGGCGCGCCAGGCTTTGGATATCGCAGCCGATATCTGTGTCTATACCAACCATAATCTCGTGATTGAAACGCTCGACGCAGAGTAGACTGCGCCTCACCAAGCGATGGGTCCTGCGGGCCGGGCCGAAACGGCTGGCCGCTAAGGATGCCGAAAGGAATAAAATGACGACTTTTTCTCCCCGCGAGATCGTTTCCGAACTCGACCGTCACATCATCGGCCAGCACGATGCCAAGCGCGCCGTGGCGATCGCGTTGCGCAATCGCTGGCGCCGCCAGCAGCTGGACGACAGTCTGCGTGACGAGGTCATGCCGAAAAATATCCTGATGATCGGTCCGACCGGCGTCGGCAAGACCGAAATCTCCCGCCGTCTGGCCAAGCTGGCAGGCGCTCCCTTCATCAAAGTCGAAGCCACCAAATTCACCGAAGTCGGTTACGTGGGACGCGATGTCGAGCAGATCATTCGCGATCTCGTGGAAATCGGCATCGGCCTTGTGAAGGAAAAGAAGCGGCTCGAAGTTCAGGCGAAGGCCCATGCCAGCGCCGAAGAACGCGTATTGGACGCGCTAGTCGGCTCGACCGCGTCGCCTGGAACCCGTGAGAGTTTCCGCAAGAAGCTGCGCGACGGCGAGTTGGACACTAAGGAAATCGATATCGAGATCGCCGATACCAGCAGTGGTATGCCCGGTTTCGATATCCCTGGCATGCCCGGTGCCAATATCGGTGTTCTCAATCTGTCCGATATGTTCGGCAAGGCCATGGGCGGTCGCAGCAAGAAAGTGCGCACCACAGTCGAGAAATCCTACGCCGATCTTATTCGCGACGAATCCGACAAATTGCTGGATAACGAACTGATCCAGCGCGAGGCGGTGAAATCCGTCGAAAATGACGGCATCGTGTTTCTTGACGAAATCGACAAGATCGCAGCCCGCGACGGCGGCATGGGCGCAGGCGTGTCACGCGAAGGCGTCCAGCGCGACCTTCTTCCGCTGGTGGAAGGGACGACGGTTTCCACGAAATACGGTCCCGTCAAAACGGACCATATCTTGTTCATCGCCTCCGGCGCGTTCCACGTTTCGAAGCCCTCCGATCTCCTGCCGGAGCTTCAGGGTCGTTTGCCCATTCGCGTCGAACTGAAGCCTCTTACAAAGGAAGACTTCCGCCGTATTCTGACCGAAACCGAAGCCAGCCTCATCCGTCAGTATATAGCGCTGATGGCAACCGAAGAGCTGAACCTCGAATTCACAGATGACGCCATCGACGCCTTGGCCGATGTTGCCGTTCATCTGAATTCGTCGGTTGAGAATATCGGTGCCCGCCGTTTGCAGACGGTGATGGAGCGTGTGCTGGATGACATCTCGTTCAATGCGCCGGATCGTGGCGGCTCTGCCGTCAAGATCGATCAGGACTACGTGAAGGAGCATGTTGGCGATATCGCAGCCGACACGGACCTATCGCGTTATATTTTGTAAGTCGATCAGCGAGTGCGGCAATTGTTGCCGCACTCTTATTTTACTTGCCTTCTCTCGACATATGGTCACGCTTTTCGCTAATGAAAGCGTTGATGGCGCTCAACGGAATGGTCCGGTTACAGTGCCGACCAAGGAAAAGGCATTCGCTCGTGCGTAAAACTCTTCTGGCATTGGCCTCCGTCATGGCCTTGTGCGCGGTCTCACAATCATTCGCGCAAGCGGCATCGGTCGTTCCGCCGGGCAACCGGAATGCCGAGCAGCCCGACGTGCCCGGCGCATCAGCACGGCGGACCAAAAGCTCCAATTCCACCTATGACCGCAAGTATCAGAAAGTGTTCGATCTGCTGTCGGGGGACAAGCAGTTGATTGCGAAAATCAAATCGACCGCCAGCCGTTACGGGATCGACCCGATCCATATGATCGGCGCCATCGTGGGTGAACACACCTACAACGTGGATGCCTATGACCGATTGCAGTCCTACTACGTCAAGGCCGCGTCCTATGCGGGAAACAGCTTCCGTTTCGGCTACAAGGATGAGAGCATTGCGCAGTTTTTGACGCATTCGCAATTTTCCAAATGCCAGGCGAAGCGCGATTCCGCCAGCCTCTGGACCTGTCGTGAAGACGTCTGGGACGACAGTTTCCGCGGCAAGAAGGTGGATGGTGTCAGCTATCCCGACAACCGCTTCAGCTCCGTCTTCTTCCAGCCTTTCTATGCCGGGCAGACATTTGGTCTGGGTCAGATCAATCCGCTGACGGCGCTGATGCTGTCGGATGCCGTCGCGCGCGTGTCCGGCTATGAAAAGCTGGATGAGAATGACGCCGCTGCGGTCTATAACGCCATCATGGACCCGGACCATTCGCTGGCCTACATGGCCGCTGCTATCCGCAAATCCATCGACGATTACAAGTCGATTGCCGATATGGATATTTCGAAAAATCCGGGCCTTACCTCCACGCTCTATAATCTCGGCGGATCACAACAGCGGGCTGCTGCTCTTGCCCAGAAAAACCGCCAGAGCGGCGGGTCGCCTGTGTGGCCGGAAGAAAATTATTACGGCTGGCTGGTGAACGAAAAGCTGCCGGAGCTTCAGAAACTTCTCTGATTTTAGAACAGGCTGCTGGATTGTTTTTTAAAAAGAAAACGTCTTTAGCCACGGCTTGTGATTGACGAACCGGGGTTTCAACGTCCACTCTTGGCGAAAGCATAACCGACAAGGGAGATATCCGGTGAGCCGCATTGAAGAGCATGGTCTGTCGCTTGATGAAACACTCTATCGTTTTTTGAAGGACGACGTTCTGCCGGAAACCGGCATTGAGCCCGATGCTTTCTTTGCAGGCTTTTCCAGCATCGTGCACGATCTTTCGCCGAAAAATCGCGAGCTTCTTCACAAGCGTGATGTCTTTCAGGAGAAACTGGATAGCTGGTACGGCACCCATGGTGCGCCGGTCGATCTCAATGCCTACGAGGCGTTTCTTCGCGAGATCGGATATCTGTTGCCCGAAGGTGGTGCCTTCAAGGTCGATACGCAAAATGTCGATCCCGAAATTGCGCAGCTTGCCGGTCCACAGCTCGTCGTCCCGGTCATGAATGCACGCTATGCGCTGAATGCTGCGAACGCTCGATGGGGTTCGCTTTACGATGCGCTGTATGGCACCGATGCGATCTCCGAAGCGGACGGCGCTGAAAAGGGCAAGGGCTATAATCAAAAGCGTGGCGAAAAGGTCATCGCATGGGCACGCGATTTTCTGGATCGTTCCGCACCTTTGGACAATGGCAGCTGGTCTACCGCAAACGGTGTCAAGATCGCCGATGGCGTGCTGCAGATCAGCCTTGGCGACACATGGAATGGCTTGAAGGACCCTGCGCAATTTGCCGGGTTCGGTGGCGATGTATCGAAGCCGGACACGGTGCTGTTGATCAAGAATGGTCTACATGTCGAGATCGTCATCGATCCATCGACGGCCATCGGCTCGAATGACGCTGCCGGGATTTCTGATATCCTGCTGGAATCGGCGCTGACCACCATCATGGACTGCGAGGATTCGGTCGCCGCCGTGGATGCCGAGGACAAGGTCGTGGCCTATGGCAACTGGCTGGGCCTCATGCGCGGCGATTTGACGGAGGAGGTTTCCAAGGGCGGAAAGTCCTTCACGCGCCGCCTCAATCCCGACCGCAATTACACGGCCCCAGACGGTTCTGCGCTGACGGTGCCCGGACGCTCACTGATGCTGGTCCGCAATGTCGGGCATCTCATGACCAACCCCGCCATTCTCGACCGCGACGCCAACGAAGTTCCCGAAGGCATCATGGATGCGGTCGTGACCGGCCTGATCGCACTCTATGACGTTGGCCCCAACGGACGCCGCCAGAATTCGCGCGCCGGCTCCATGTATGTGGTGAAGCCGAAGATGCACGGCCCCGAAGAGGTGGCCTTTGCGTCAGAGATTTTCTCCCGCGTGGAGAAACTGATCGGTATGGCGCCCAACACCATCAAAATGGGCATCATGGATGAGGAACGCCGCACAACGGTCAATCTCAAGGAATGTATCCGCGCTGCCAAGGATCGCGTGGTCTTCATCAATACCGGCTTCCTCGATCGCACCGGCGATGAAATCCACACTTCGATGGAAGCAGGCCCGATGATTCGCAAGGGCGACATGAAGCAGGCTTCCTGGATCGCAGCCTATGAGAACTGGAACGTCGATATCGGTCTGGAATGCGGTCTCTCCGGCCACGCGCAGATCGGCAAGGGCATGTGGGCCATGCCGGATCTGATGGCCGCGATGCTGGAACAGAAGATCGCGCATCCCAAGGCGGGTGCGAACACGGCCTGGGTTCCGTCTCCCACCGCAGCCACACTTCATGCCACGCATTATCACAGTGTCGATGTCGCCGAAGTCCAGAGCGGTTTGAAGCATCGCGAACGCGCAAAGCTTGGCGATATTCTCTCCGTGCCCGTTGCGGTGCGCCCCAACTGGAGCGCAGAGGAGATTCAGCGCGAGCTTGATAACAACGCGCAGGGCATTCTGGGTTATGTCGTGCGCTGGGTCGATCAGGGCGTCGGTTGCTCGAAAGTGCCCGACATCAACAATGTCGGTCTGATGGAGGACCGTGCGACGCTGCGGATTTCCGCTCAGCACATGGCCAACTGGCTGCGCCACGGCGTGGTCTCGGAAGCGCAGATCGTCGAGACGATGAAGCGCATGGCGGCTGTCGTGGATGGCCAGAATGCTGGCGACCACGCCTATATGGCCATGGCCGGAAACTTCGATGAATCAGTCGCGTTTCAGGCCGCGCTTGAGCTGGTTTTGAAGGGCAGGGAGCAGCCGAACGGCTACACCGAGCCGGTTCTCCACCGCCGTCGCCTGGAACTGAAGGCGAAACAGACAGCGTAAGCTGCTCTCAACCCAATAAAAAGCCGCCGGGATAATCCTCGGCGGCTTTTTTTATTCGTCGTATTTGAGACCCTTACTGGATCACGATGACCTTGGAGCTGCGGCCCGGGCGGACGCGGCTGTAGAGATCGATGACATCCTGATTGATCATGCGAATGCAGCCCGAAGACGCAGCCGTGCCGATGGATGCCCATTCTGGCGAACCATGGATGCGGAACAGCGTGTCCTGACCCTTGTCGTTGAAGAGATACATGGCGCGTGCACCCAGCGGGTTGGTGAGGCCCGGGCTCATGCCTGCATCGACATATTTGGAGATTTCCGGCTTGCGCACGGCCATTTCCTTTGGCGGATGCCACATGGGCCATTCCTGCTTCCAGGCCACATAGGCTTCACCAGCCCATGCAAAGCCCTGCTTGCCAACGCCGATGCCGTAACGCACAGCCTTGCCGCCTGGCAGGATGTAGTACAGGAAGCGTTCACGGGTGTTGACGATCACCGTGCCTGGCCGCTCAGGGGTCTCGAAGCTGACGACCTGACGGTGAAAGCGCTTGTCGACGCGGTTGATCGGAATGGCTGGCAGAGCGTAGCCTGCATCGGTGGTCGCACCGTAAACTTCGTCACCGAAGATCTGGGTGGTTTCGACGACGACGGGGGCAGCAACCGGACGAGCAGAGGAGGTCTCGGTCGTCGTGGAGGCGCAACCGGTCAAAGCAAGTACCGAAGACAGGCCGAGGGCAGTCAATGATGTGCGAATGCGCATGATTTTCTCGCGGGAAATATCGCCCAAATCAGGCGATGCATGAAGATCTATTGAATAGATGGGTTATTTTCGATTAATCTTGCGTTGGCAAGCCGTTGCACCGCAGCAAGAGAATACGGCGCGCGAAATTGCGGCTTCATGGTCTTTTTGCAACATGAAAGGGGGTCCGTACCCCGGTTTTATCCATGACTATTCTTTCCATCATCAACAATAATCCGTTAATCGACGGACGGCAGTCGGCAAACGCCATGCTGGTGCGACGTGGTGTGCAGATATTGCTCCACGAAATGCGCCATTCTGTTTTGCCTGAACTGCCGCTTTCAAGCGGTCGCCGCGCCGATCTGATCAGCCTGTCGGTCAAGGGCGAAATATGGATCATCGAGATCAAATCCTCCATCGAGGATTTCAAGGTCGATCGCAAATGGCCTGATTACCGCCAGCATTGCGACCGCCTGTTCTTTGCGACGCATGCCGCCGTGCCGCTCGATATCTTCCCCGAGGACTGCGGTCTGTTCGTTTCGGATGGATATGGCGCGCATATGCTACGGGATGCGCCGGAACACAGGCTGCCGCCCGCGACACGAAAGTCCGTTATGCTCGACTTTTCCCGCACCGCAGCCCGGCGTTTAATGATGGCCGAGTGGTCCACCGGCGACAGCTACACCGACTGAGCCTTACTTCGGCGCCCGCTTGGCCAGAATGCGCTGAAGCGTGCGACGATGCATGTTGAGGCGCCGCGCCGTTTCGGAAACATTGCGCTCGCACATCTCGTAGACGCGCTGAATATGCTCCCAGCGGACACGGTCTGCCGACATCGGATTTTCCGGCAGGTCCATCTTGTCGCCTTCGCGCTGCGTCAAGGCGTTGAAGACATCGTCCGCGTCGGCGGGTTTGGCAAGATAGTCCAGAGCACCGAGTTTGACCGCCGTCACCGCCGTGGCGATGTTGCCGTAGCCGGTCAGCACCACGATCTGTGTGTCATCCCTGTGCTGGCGTATGGCTTCGATCACCTCAAGACCGTTACCGTCGCCGAGGCGCAGATCGACCACCGCATATTTCGGAGGGGCCAGCCGCGACTTGGCGATGCCTTCGCTGACCGATTCCGCCGTATCCACGACAAAACCGCGCGTTTCCATGGCGCGCGCCAGCCGCCGCAAGAACGGGCCGTCGTCATCGACGATAAGAAGTGACTTGTCCGGCCCGATCGCATCACCCTCTGTGGATGCGATGGCCTTAGCCTCGTTATTGTGTGTATCGTCACTCATCCCTGTGGTCTCCGGCGGTCTGTCTCAGCCATATGAGTTCGACCTTACTGCTTTCAAGCGTGCAATAAAGTCACTGGTGTCTCTTGTCGTCCATGATGTCGCGTGGCCAGACGACCGTTACTCTGGCTCCGGCGGCATCCGGTCCGCGGTTCTCGAATGTCAATGTCGCGCCGGAACGTTCCAGCAAAGTCTTGGCAATGAAGAGACCTAGCCCCAACCCGCCTGCGCGCGCTTCGTTCTGACGCTTGGTGACATAAGGCTCGCCAATGCGTGACAGTATATCAGGTGCATAGCCCTGCCCATCGTCTTCCACGATCACCTCGACCTGCTGTGGGTCATGCTGCGTCGTCACCGTCACGGATTCGCGGGCGTAATCGACTGCATTTTCCAGGAGGTTGCCGAGACCATAGATGATCCCGGCGTTTCTGGAGCCGACAGGCTCACCACTCCGCTCGCTCTTCTCCACCAACCGAAGCTTGATACCGAACTCGCGATGCGGCGCCATAACCTCTTCGATCAGGGAGGAAAGCGGCAAGGTCCTAAGATGTTCATCCCCCTCCGCCGACAGAGAGGTTAGCCGGCGCAAAATATCGCGGCAACGTTCGCTCTGGCTGCGCAACAGGGCGACATCCTCGCGAAAACGTTCGTCATTGCCAAGCTCGCGCTCCATTTCCTTGGCGACGACACTGATGGTCGCAAGCGGGGTGCCAAGCTCGTGTGCCGCCGCCGCTGCCAGGCCATCCAGCTGTGAAAGGTGTTTTTCACGTTCCAGAACCAGTTCCGTCGCCGCCAGTGCATCCGCCAACTGGTTGGCCTCATGCGAAACGCGGTAGGCATAAAACGCCGCAAATAACATCATCGCAACAATCGAGCACCAGATGCCGACATGGATGATGAGCTGGATCGGCAGGGTTTCACCCGGGTACCAGGGAACAGGAAAGGGCGAAAACGCAATCGCAGTCACGCAGGCCAGTGCAAAGGCGAGCAACATCAGCGAATGCTTCATCGGCTGCGAGGCGAAGGCAATGATGACCTGCACGCAGATCAATGGCACAAAAGGGTTGGACAGCCCCCCGGTGATGTAGATCAGCGCGGTCAACTGCAACAGATCGAATGCCAGAAGAAGTGTCGCTTCCCAGGGTTCAAGACGATAGGTCGCCGGAAACCGCGCGGATAGAAACAGGTTTGCGACGGCGAGCGCGCCGATCAGCACCGCGCAGGTCAGCAGTGGCAATGGAAAATTGAGCCCGAAGGCGACGATCAGGATCGTCGCCGTCTGTCCAACGACTGCCAGCCACCGCAACCAGACGATGGTTTGCAAACGAATGTGACGGCTGGCGCGGCCAAATCGTGTGCTTTCTTCTGGCTGGGGCGCCATCCACCGTCTCCTGTCTATGTGCCGCGTGGCTTCACGCGATTTGTCGGTTCTGCCGAGGCCGGGTCTTCCGGCCAGGGATGGCGCGGATAACGCCCACGCATGTCTGCACGCACGTCTTTCCAGGACCCAGCCCAAAAGCCGGGAAGATCCCGCGTCGTCTGTATCGGCCTGTGCGCAGGCGAGGTCAATTCCAGAAGCAGTGGCAATTTGCCGCCTGCAACGGTCGGGTGCTGTTTCAAACCGAAGAGTTCCTGAACCCGGATCGTCAGCGTGGGTTCTTCACCATCGTAGCTGATGGCGTGTCTTTGGCCGGTCGGAGCCTGAAAATGTGTCGGCAGCAGTTTCGTCAACTCGCGCTGTGCAGCGTGCGGAACCAGCGACAGAAGCCCATCCATGATGCCTGAAGACCGGATGTCCTGCGTGCTTTTGGCGTCATGCTGGAAGGGGACGAACCATTCATCCAGCCGCGCGATGAGCGCCTCGTCATCCATATCCGGCCACGGCTCACCGATCGTGCGGTTGAGGAAGCCGAGGCGTTGGCGCAACTGTCGCGCCTCCTTGGAAAAGGGAACGATATCGAGACCATGGTCCCTGATGCCGTTTGCAAGGCCCAGAGCGGCCTTTTCGCCCGTCGGCTTCCCAAGAGGCGTTTCGTCCAGAATGATCGCACCGATCCGCGTGACACGGCGCGCGCGGACCTGTCCGCTGGCCTTATCGAAAAACAACTGGTCCTCTTTGCGAATACTGTCCGGCATGTGCTCTTCCACATCCTCGCGACTGATCGAGGCTGCGGCGAGAATACGTGGCTGTGCGGCGCGGCCCGTGGCATCGGCAACGACCAGCATCTTTTCCGTGGCAAGGCGTTCAGTCTCGCTCAGTTCTGCCCCACGCCCATTGGCCATGACATAGCGCCCACGTCCGCCGCGTTGGAATGCAATGCGGTCTGGAAAAGCATGCAGCAGAAGTTCACCTGCCGTGGCAGGAATCGCGGGCGCGTTACGCGTCCCCTCATCAAGCGAAGATACGATTCGCCGGGCAAGGCCCTTGGCAGCGGTCGCGCGCTCGCCCTTTTCCTGCCGGAAGCGCCGCAACCGCTCTTCCAGATCTATATCGCTTCCGCCGAGCCCTTGCTCCGTCAGCAAAACCGCGAGCATCGCGCCCTCTTGCCCATGGCCAGCTTCCTGCGCCGCAATCACCATGGCAGAGAGGCGAGGCGGCAGGGCAAGCGCGCGCATCTTGCGACCACGCGGCGTTATTCCTCCCGTCGCATCCAGCGCACCAAGACTGCCCAACAATTGACGCGCCTCATGAAAAGCGGCTTCAGGCGGCTGATCCAGAAACGCCATGGATGCCGGATCGCCGACACCCCAATGCGCAAGATCCAGGACAAAACTGGAAAGATCGCTCGCCAGAATCTGCGGTGGCGTGAAAGCGGGCAGGGCATTTGTCTGGCCCGCGTGCCAAAGCCTGATGGCAATGCCCGGTTCGGTTCGACCGGCACGACCAGCCCGCTGATCGGCAGACGCGCGGGAGACCTTCACCGTTTCCAGCCGTGTCATGCCTGTCGATGGCTCGAAAACCGGCAAGCGCTGTAAACCACTGTCGATGACCACGCGAACGCCATCGATGGTAATCGATGTCTCGGCAATCGATGTCGCAAGAACGATCTTGCGTTTGCCTTCTTCGGTCGGCTTTATCGCGGCGTCCTGTTCCTTTTGGGACAGGTTGCCATAGAGCGGTATCACGGCTGTGTCAGACCCGAAGCGTCCTTCCAACCGCTCAACGGTGCGCAAGATTTCGCCTTGCCCCGGCAGGAAGGCCAGTATCGAACCTTCCTCGGCTTTGTGGGCTTCCACAATGGCGCGCGCGACCCGGTCTTCAACGCGCTCCTGTCCGGCGCGGTCATCATGGCGAATATCGATGGGAAAGCTGCGGCCCAAACTCTTGATGACAGGCGCGCCATCCAGAAGCGCCGTTACCCGTTCCACATCGAGCGTCGCCGACATAACGAGAATGCGCAAATCGTCGCGAAGACCGGTTTGCACGTCCAAGGCGAGGGCAAGGCCGAAATCGCCATCAAGGGACCGCTCGTGAAATTCATCGAAAATCACGACAGCCACGCCCTTGAGTTCTGGATCATCCAGAACCATGCGCGCAAAAACGCCTTCGGTAACAACCTCGATCCGTGTCTTGCCGGAAATGCGATTATCAAGGCGCATCCGGTAACCCACCGTCTCGCCCACGGCCTCACCGAGCAGCGATGCCATGCGGCTCGCAGCAGCGCGTGCCGCCAGCCGTCGTGGCTCAAGCAAAATGATCTTGCCGTTTCCACGCCACGCTTGATCCAGCAAGTGGAGGGGAACGAGCGTGGTTTTACCGGCACCCGGCGGTGCTGACAGCACGGCCCGCCTGCCGCTGGACAACGCCTCACCGATGTCTGCGAGCACATCCGCGACGGGCAGGGGAGGAAGTACGCGCTGCGATATCGTCTTCATGCCACTCATGCGTTCAGCGTTCCGCTTTCAGGCTTTCATAGGCAAGAATAGCACCCGCCAGATCCTCCAGCGCCGCACCCACCGACTTGAACAGGGTTATGTCGCTATCCTTTTCTCGACCGTTATGCCGACCCGAAACAAGATCAGACATCTCAGCGCGGATATGTTGGCGATCTATGATGCCTGAAGCCAGCGGCTGCACGACATCGCCTCCTTCTTTCAGCGCACCTTCGAACGTATCGACAAAAACATGAGCCCGCTGAATGGCGTTATCGTCGCTTTCGCGCATGATGGGTTTGAATGCACCGACCAGATCGAGATGCGCTCCCGCCTTCAACCACTCTCCCTTGATCAGCGGGTCATTGGAAAGCGTTGCGCAGGAAATGATATCGGCAATCCGCGCGCTGCCT
Source organism: Hyphomicrobiales bacterium (assembly GCA_900468015.1). Classification (GTDB taxonomy): domain Bacteria; phylum Pseudomonadota; class Alphaproteobacteria; order Rhizobiales; family Rhizobiaceae; genus Agrobacterium. Next base: position 890 of record UBRU01000017.1, on the reverse strand, counting down.
TCCAGATTATCAGTAACTTGCGCGTCGAAGCCCAGCTTACGTGCCTCTTGCACAGTCTTTTCCGCTGCCGAAGCATTACGCCCCCACACGTGGAAAGACGTCAAAGGCCGAACCGCCGCATGGGCCTGCATCAGATTGAGGGAAAGACGCCCGGTTCCGACCATCAACAGGGTCGCGGCATCCGCACGGGCAAGATGCTTTGCCGCCAGTGCAGATGTCGCTGCCGTCCGCCGCGCCGTCAGCTCGCCACCTTCTATAGCAGCCAGCATTTCGCCTGTTGTGCCGGATGAGAGGAGATACGTCCCAAAAATCGCGGGAAGCGACCGGACGCTGTTATCGGGAAAGACCGAAAGTATCTTCACGCCCATATAGGAGCCGGGCACCCACGCAGGCATCAATAATAGGGTCGCTGCATTCTCACCCGGCACCTCGACGTCATGGTGGTGCCTGACAGGAACGACACAGCCGCCGCGAAACATCGCCTCGATGGCGTCGATCAGTTCGGACCAAGGCAGGGCAAGGCGTGTTTCTTCTTCATTGAGGACCAGCATGAGAACTCCCGTTGATTATATGTCCGAGAGTTTATCAACGTGGCGGTTGCTGGTGAAGTGGCGGCGCTGTTTGCGCTGGGTAATTCGGGACGTTTTGGGGCGTCGATAGCTGTGAATTGCAAATTTTCTAACAAAACCAGTTACTTAAAAAATATGTCGATTTTTTTACGGGAGTGCTGTTGACTATCTTGGAGGTGTTCCTCTATAAGTCCGCTCACTGACGAGGGCGGCGGCGCTGCTAGCGACGATGTCCTTCGTTCTAGAGAAAACCTAGGGATTGACTGAGAAGTTGGTTCTTTTGATTGAGACTTTCGGGTTTTGATTTGTTGGTTTTGACAC
>UBRU01000016.1:0-18740 GCA_900468015.1 Hyphomicrobiales bacterium | reverse complement strand
CAAACTTGCTCTTTGCCATGAGTGGCTCTCCATTCTGATCCCGTAAAGGGAATAAACTCTAAAATTCGTTTGGGGCGTACCCCGATCACTTCTGACCGGAGTACTTTGCCTGGATTTCCTGAGCAACGTTGCTCGGAACCGGCGAATAGTGATCGAAGGTCATCGAGTACTGCGCGCGGCCCTGGGACATGGAGCGCAGATTATCGACGTACTTGAACATGTTGGCCAGCGGAACATGCGCGTTGATGACAACGGCAATACCGCGGCTTTCCTGGCCCTGGATCTGACCGCGACGCGAGTTCAGATCGCCGATCACGTCACCGACGTAATCTTCAGGGGTTACGACTTCGACCTTCATCATCGGCTCGAGAAGCTGTGCACCAGCCTTCTTCGCTGCTTCACGGAAGCAGGCACGCGACGCGATTTCGAACGCCAGAACCGAGGAGTCAACGTCGTGGTATGCGCCGTCGATCAGGGTTGCCTTGACGCCAAGCATCGGGAAGCCAGCCAGAGGACCGGAAGACAGAACGCTTTCGATACCCTTCTGAACGCCCGGGATGTATTCCTTCGGAACAGCACCACCAACGATCTTGGACTCGAACTTGAAGTCTTCGCCATCTGGGTTTGGTTCGAAAATGATCTTCACACGAGCGAACTGACCGGTACCACCGGACTGCTTCTTGTGTGTGTAATCTTCTTCGTGCTGACGCGTGATCGTTTCGCGGTAGGCAACCTGCGGAGCACCGACGGTGGCTTCAACCTTGAACTCGCGACGCATACGGTCAACGAGAATGTCGAGGTGAAGTTCGCCCATGCCAGCGATGATCGTCTGACCGGATTCTTCATCCGTCTTGACGCGGAACGAAGGATCTTCAGCTGCCAGGCGGTTGAGCGCGAGGCCCATCTTTTCCTGGTCGCCCTTGGTCTTCGGTTCGATCGCGATCTGGATGACCGGCTCAGGGAATTCCATGCGCTCGAGGATAACCGGCTTCAGAGGATCGCAAAGCGTATCGCCTGTTGTGGTTTCCTTGAGGCCAGCCAGAGCAACGATGTCGCCAGCAAAGGCTTCTTCGATGTCTTCACGGCTGTTGGAGTGCATCTGAAGCATACGGCCGACGCGCTCGCGCTTGTCCTTGACCGTGTTGATGACAGATGTGCCCTTTTCGAGCTTGCCAGAGTAGATGCGTGCGAAGGTGAGTGAGCCGACGAAGGGGTCGTTCATGATCTTGAACGCGAGCATCGAAAGCGGCTCGGAGTCATCTGCATGACGCTCGATTTCGGCTTCGGTCTTGAAGTCGATGCCCTTGATCGCAGGAATGTCCAGCGGCGAAGGCAGGTAATCGCAAACGGCGTCGAGCAGAGGCTGAACGCCCTTGTTCTTGAACGCGGTACCGCAGAACATCGGGTGGAACTTCACGTCGATGGTGCCGCGGCGAACGAGCGCACGGATCTTTTCGTTGTCAGGCATTTTGCCGTTCAGGTAGTCTTCCATCGCTTCTTCGTCGATCTCAACAACGGTCTCGATCAGCTTTTCGCGATATTCGTCTGCCTTGGCCTTCATGTCTTCAGGAATTTCAACGACGTCCCACTGAGCGCCGAGAGACTCGTCGCGCCAGATGAGTGCGTTCATCTCGATCAGGTCGATAACGCCCTTGAACTCGGTTTCTGCACCGATCGGGAGCTGCATGACGACTGCGATGGCGCCGAGACGTGTCTTGATCATTTCTACCGAGCGGTAGAAGTCAGCGCCGGTCTTGTCCATCTTGTTGCAGAAGATCATACGCGGAACGTTGTACTTCTCAGCCTGACGCCAGACGGTTTCCGTCTGCGGCTCTACACCGGCGTTGGCATCGAGAAGAGCAATAGCACCGTCGAGAACGCGCAGCGAACGTTCGACTTCAATCGTGAAGTCAACGTGGCCGGGGGTGTCGATGATGTTGAAACGGCGCATCTTGCCATCGCGACCCTTCCAGAAGGTCGTCGTAGCAGCGGACGTGATGGTGATACCACGTTCCTGCTCTTGCTCCATCCAGTCCATCGTGGCTGCGCCATCGTGAACTTCGCCGATCTTGTGCGACTTACCGGTGTAATAAAGAATACGCTCGGTTGTTGTCGTCTTGCCGGCGTCGATATGCGCCATGATACCGAAATTGCGGTAGTCTTCGATTTTATATTCGCGAGCCATAACGGACTGCCTTTCGGATCGGTTAGATTACCAGCGGTAATGCGAGAATGCGCGGTTGGCGTCGGCCATCTTGTGCGTGTCTTCGCGCTTCTTGACTGCGGAACCACGGTTGTTCGCTGCATCCATGAGTTCGCCGGAAAGGCGATCGACCATGGTTGTTTCGTTGCGCTTGCGCGCAGCAGCGATCAGCCAGCGGATCGCGAGAGCCTGACGGCGCTCTGGGCGAACATCGACCGGAACCTGATATGTTGCACCACCAACGCGGCGCGAACGCACTTCAACGTGCGGAGCAACGTTGTCGAGGGCCGAATGGAAGATGCCGAGTGGCTCTGCCTTGGTCTTGCCCTGCACGACGTCGAACGCGCCGTAAACGATGCTTTCTGCAACCGACTTCTTGCCGTGAAGCATGATGGCGTTCATGAATTTGGTAACGATCAGATCGCCGAACTTCGGGTCCGGGTTGATCTCACGCTTTTCTGCACTATGGCGACGGGACATATTCTTGTCTCTCAACGGTTATGGACGCTTTATCACGCGGAGAACCTCGCGCAGCGCCGGAAATTGTTTAAAGCCGAATTACTTCGGACGCTTCGCACCGTACTTCGAACGACGCTGCTTACGGTTCTTGACGCCCTGGGTATCGAGAACACCACGGATGATGTGGTAACGAACGCCCGGCAAGTCCTTTACGCGGCCGCCGCGGATCATGACAACGGAGTGTTCCTGAAGGTTGTGGCCTTCACCAGGAATGTAGCCGATGACTTCGAAGCCGTTGGTCAGGCGGATCTTGGCAACCTTACGAAGAGCCGAGTTAGGCTTCTTAGGGGTCGTCGTGTAAACGCGGGTGCAAACGCCACGCTTCTGTGGGTTTTCCTGCAGAGCAGGAACCTTATTACGCTTTACCTGTGCCTGACGTGGCTTGCGGATCAGCTGGTTTACGGTAGGCATATAACCATCCCTTGCAAAAACTACTTTAGCCACCCTCTCGGATGGCGGTTATACCGTTTCCGGCAACGACGCACGCATAGTCTCATGCGCAAAACGTGGCCCGATCCGGTTTTCACGGATGGACCACTCAATGCAGAGGACGTAAATAATACGTCGTGCGTGCAACATTCGTGTTTCGTACGTGTTTTTGGACCCCTGTTTGAGGTGATCTCCAGAACGAGTCGTTCCAGATGGCCAGTCCTCACATTGGCTCCGATGGCGGGCGTACTACTGTTTTACCCCGCTTTCGTCAAGGGTGAATCCGCATTTAGTACCCTGCGGACCAGCCCCAAGCCCCTGACCTACAGTATTTTGCGTGGCTTTCAACATAAACCCTCTCTCCCCGTCCAGATTTTCCAATCCGGCCTTTGGCTTTTCACAAAAGCCGTCTATTGATTCCCGTAACGGCATGAGGTGAAAACGAGCCACAGGCATGACTTCACCTTGCGTCACACAAACATAGCCAGAAAAGGAATCGCGTCATGATTACAGAACCAGACAACGACAACGGACGCGACGACGCCATGGTCTTTATCGTCATCGGCAAGGCCTATGAGCGCGAAGGCGAAGAAGGCATCGATATCCACATCATCCTACGCGCACCCGACGACGACAGCGCCGTACGCGAAGCCCTGAACGCCCTCTCCGAAGAAGGCTTCCTCGAAGCAGACCTCGACCAGATCGGCATGCTGACGGAAATCCCGGACGAGGAACCGCATGCATCTGCCTATCAGGGCGCGCTCGAGGGTGAGGTGGCGATTATTCGCTTCGCCTGAGGCAATGCGAACAAAACAGACCGCCGATCTGAGCTGAACTTTCCCCGCCCGTTTCCGTTACTAGACCGGGCGGCGGAAAAATCGAGCGCCCAGCGCGTCGATTGGGAGTTCGTGATGATAGCATGTCATTACTGCGAACGTAGCATTCCCGAAAACACGATTATCTGCCCATTTTGCCATAAGCCGCAGATGTCGATCAAAGAACAGAAGCTTCAAGCCAAACGTATCTGGATCGTCGTGATCGTTGCTGCTTTGAATGTCGGAGCTGTTTTTCTCTACATGCACTTCAAGTAAAGAACAGTGAAACATTCTTAAAGAGACGACCAAACACTTGCGAGCGCCTGTTTCCGTTTGGAAATGTATTGTTTTTCTCCGCTCATCGGCATTCTGGAAACGCTTGATTGATGAGCAAAAGATGCCGGGATGACACTTGGCGTTTCCATTTTCACTTGTAGGAAAGTCACAAGGAACCCCTGCCCTCTAAAAAATTCGGTCAGCGCTGAGGTCGTATCCTGTTACCCAACGCTCGGGAATATCCGCATCACTATGATGAACGGTCGTCCAGATATCTATTCTGCTAAAACTGACGCTCAAAGTTTCACTTGGTTCGTCAGCATCAGTCGAAATTATCAAGGATGGGTATGACAGCTCAAATTTGATATCTGTTTGGCCATGTGTGTGCAGGAGATGAACAAATGCTTTGTTTCCGAGATCACCTTGTTTTGCCACACCGTATAGGGCAGCAGACAATTCGTCACTGTTTCTGGCCATCCGCAACTCGGAAACGATAGGTTTGGGTATTATCTCCAACTCGCGTGAGTTTGGAATCTCGCGATCAACTTTGAATTCGAGTGAATTGACGCTGATACATCCAGAGTATTGATCGGCATCAACGCTCCCATGAATTCCCTCGATTTCCAAATAAATCGGCATCACACCACTCCTCAACTTCAGGTCGTGCATTTCTCTACCAGAAAAACCACGTTTTGCCACCTGCGGCCGGGAGCGACTGAGACTGCTCCCATGCCCGGCGCTTAAATCGAGTACATGCTTCCACCGTGTTTGAAATATCAGAAAACAAAAACGCCCGGATCACTCCGGGCGTTTTCACTTATATCAAACGGCGCCTCTATCGAGGCCCCTACCCCAGCTACCGTTACTCGGCAGCTGGAGCCTTGTCTGTCATGTCCTGCAACATCTGGTTTGCAGAAGACGAGCCTGTGCTCTTCTTGCGCTCTTCGATGATCAGTTCGTCGCGGCTTGTGGCGATGCGACGGATCTGGGTCATGGTACCGCCGGTGCCGGCCGGGATGAGGCGGCCGACGATGACGTTTTCCTTCAGACCCTGCAACGTGTCTGTCTTGCCGGCGATTGCAGCTTCCGTGAGAACCTTTGTGGTTTCCTGGAACGAAGCAGCCGAGATGAACGATGGCGTTTGCAGCGACGCCTTGGTGATACCCAGAAGAACCGGGTCGCCGTAGGATGGCTTCTTGCCTTCGTCGATCAGACGATCGTTGTTGTCTTCCATCTCGATGCGATCAACGCTGTCGCCCACGATGTAATGCGAGTCACCTGCATCGGTGATTTCCACCTTCTGCAGCATCTGACGCACGATCACTTCGATGTGCTTGTCGTTGATGACAACGCCCTGCAGACGGTAGACTTCCTGGATTTCGTTTACGAGGTAGGAAGCCAAAGCCTCCACGCCCTTGATCGCCAGGATGTCGTGCGGTGCCGGGTTACCATCGAGAATGTATTCACCCTTCTCGATGTAGTCGCCTTCCTGAAGGTGGAACGGCTTGCTCTTCGGGATCAGGTATTCGACTGGCTCGACACCATCTTCCGCAGGCTCGATCTGAACGCGACGCTTGTTCTTGTAGTCGCGGCCCAGGCGGATCGTACCATCGATTTCGGCGATGATAGCATGATCCTTCGGACGACGCGCTTCGAAGAGTTCGGCAACACGCGGCAGACCACCGGTGATGTCCTTGGTCTTGGCGCTTTCCAATGGCGAACGTGCAAGCACGTCACCCTGGAAGACCTTCATGCCAGGCTCGACCGACAGGATGGCGTCAACCGACAGCTGGAAGCGAGCTTCGCTACCACGTGCAAGCTTGGCCACATTGCCGGAAGCGTCCTTGATGACGATGCAAGGCTTCAGATCCGAACCACGCGGTGTCGAACGCCAGTCGATAACCTGACGCTTGGTGATACCGGTGGATTCGTCGGTCGCTTCCAGAACGGAAAGACCGTCGACCAGATCTTCGAAGTGAACGGTGCCTTCCACTTCCGTCATCATTGGACGTGTGTAAGGGTCCCACTCTGCCAGACGCTGACCGCGCTTGACCTTGTCGCCATCATCCACGAACAGCTTGGAGCCATAGGCCACACGCTGCGAGGAACGCTCGACGCCACGCTCATCGAGAATGGTGACGGACATGTTACGGCCCATCGCGATGAGGATGTTGTCAGAGTTGCGCAGGCTGTTGCGGTTCTTGATCTGGATCGTACCTTCGTAAGATGCTTCCAGGAACGACTGGTCGACCACGTTGGCCGTGCCACCAAGGTGGAACGTACGCATGGTGAGCTGTGTGCCCGGTTCACCGATGGACTGAGCGGCGATAACGCCGACCGCTTCGCCCATGTTGACTGGCGTACCACGTGCAAGGTCACGACCGTAGCAGACGCCGCAAACACCGACCTGAATTTCGCAGGTCAGAGCGGAGCGAATACGAACGGACTGGATGCCGGACTTTTCGATGGTCGCGATATCGGCTTCGTCCATCAGCTTGCCAGCCTTGACGATGTTTTCGCCCGTGACCGGGTTATCGATATCGTCGAGAGCCGTACGACCAAGGATACGTGCGCCAAGCGAGGCAACGACCTGACCAGCATCGACGATGGCGGTCATGGTGAGGCCCTTGTCAGTGCCGCAATCCGTGGAGTTGACGATGCAATCCTGCGCGACGTCAACGAGACGACGTGTGAGGTAACCGGAGTTCGCCGTCTTCAAGGCCGTGTCTGCAAGACCCTTACGGGCACCGTGGGTCGAGTTGAAGTACTCGTTAACGGTCAGACCTTCCTTAAAGTTGGAGATGATCGGTGTTTCGATGATCTCACCCGACGGCTTGGCCATAAGGCCGCGCATACCACCCAGCTGACGCATCTGGTTCGGAGAACCACGCGCACCGGAGTGCGACATCATGTAGATGGCGTTCATCGGCTTCTGACGACCGGTCTCTGGATCGAACTCGACGGCCTTAATGCGGGCCATCATGTCTTCCGCGACCTTTTCGGTTGCCTTGCCCCAGGCGTCTACGACCTTGTTGTACTTTTCGCCCTGAGTGATCAGGCCGTCATTGTACTGCTGTTCGTACTCCTTGACCAAGCTTTCAGTGTCGCCAACGATCTTTTCCTTGGTTTCAGGAATGATCATGTCGTCCTTGCCGAACGAAATACCGGCGCGGCAAGCATGCGTGAAGCCGAGCTGCATGATGCGGTCGCAGAAGATGACCGTGTCTTTCTGGCCGCAATGACGGTAGACCGTGTCGATCATCTTGGAGATGTTCTTCTTGGTCATTTCCTGGTTGCAGGTCTCGAAAGGCACATTGACGTTCTTCGGCAGAAGCTCACCGATGAGCATACGGCCAGGCGTCGTTTCATAGATCTTCGAGACTGGCTTGCCATCGGCATCGACAGTCTTGAAGCGGCCACGAATCTTCGCATGCAGCGTCACGACCTTGTTTTCCAAAGCGTGATGCAACTCGCCGAGATCAGAGAAGGCCATGCCTTCGCCCGGCTCGTTCTGGTTCATGATCGACAGGTAGTAGAGACCGAGAACCATGTCCTGCGACGGAACGATGATCGGCTGACCGTTTGCAGGGTGCAAGATGTTGTTGGTGGACATCATCAGCACGCGTGCTTCCAGCTGCGCTTCAAGCGACAGCGGAACGTGAACAGCCATCTGGTCACCGTCGAAGTCGGCGTTGAAGGCCGTGCAGACGAGCGGATGCAGCTGGATCGCCTTGCCTTCCACCAGCATGGGTTCGAAAGCCTGGATACCCAAACGGTGCAGCGTCGGTGCGCGGTTCAACAGAACCGGATGCTCGCGGATGACCTCGTCGAGGATATCCCAAACTTCTGGCTTTTCTTTTTCGACCAGCTTCTTGGCCTGCTTGACGGTGGAGGAGTAACCCTTTGCGTCGAGGCGGGCGTAGATGAACGGCTTGAACAGCTCGAGCGCCATCTTCTTTGGCAGACCGCACTGGTGCAGCTTCAGTTCTGGACCCGTCACGATAACCGAACGACCGGAATAGTCGACGCGCTTACCGAGAAGGTTCTGACGGAAGCGGCCCTGCTTGCCCTTGAGCATGTCGGACAGCGACTTCAGCGGACGCTTGTTGGCACCCGTGATAACGCGACCACGACGGCCGTTGTCGAACAGTGCATCGACGGATTCCTGCAACATACGCTTTTCGTTGCGGATGATGATGCCAGGCGCACGAAGCTCGATCAGGCGCTTCAAACGGTTGTTACGGTTGATGACGCGACGATAGAGATCGTTCAGGTCGGAGGTCGCAAAGCGGCCACCATCCAGCGGAACCAGCGGACGCAGGTCCGGTGGAATGACTGGAACAACTTTCATGATCATCCACTCGGGACGATTGCCAGATTCCATGAAGTTCTCAACGATCTTGAGACGCTTCATGTACTTCTTCTGCTTCAGTTCAGACGTTGTCTCGGCGAGTTCCGCGCGAAGATCGCCAGCGATCTTCTCGAGGTTCATCGAAGCCAGCATCTCGTAGATGGCTTCAGCACCGATCATGGCCGTAAACTGATCTTCGCCGAACTCGTCGACGGCGATCATGTACTCTTCTTCATTCAGAAGCTGGTTCTGCTTCATCGAAGTCAGGCCAGGCTCGGTCACGATGTAGTTTTCGAAGTAGAGAACGCGCTCCACATCTTTCAGCGTCATGTCGAGCAATGTCGAGATACGCGAAGGCAGCGACTTCAGGAACCAGATGTGGGCAACGGGTGCTGCGAGCTCGATATGGCCCATGCGCTCACGGCGAACGCGCGACAGCGTGACTTCGACGCCGCACTTTTCGCAGATGATGCCCTTATACTTCATGCGCTTGTACTTGCCGCACAGGCACTCATAGTCCTTGATCGGTCCAAAAATACGCGCGCAGAAAAGACCATCGCGTTCAGGCTTGAACGTACGATAGTTGATGGTTTCCGGCTTCTTGATTTCGCCGTACGACCACGAAAGGATCTTTTCGGGGCTGGCAATCGAAATCCGAATGGAATCGAAGTGCTGCGCCGGTACAGCCGGGTTGAAAAGGTTCATGACCTCTTGGTTCATGCCTGTCTCCTTAGGGGTTTGGCCCCTTGCTTGCATCTGGCACGGTGCAGTCCGCATCACCGGCCAATGCCTAAAACATGATTAACCGCAAAATGCGGCGGAAGTTTCTACCGTCAAGCGCAAGCTATCGGGCGAAACAGGCAGGCACTGTTGAAAGTGCCTGCCCTTCTGTTTCTTATTCCGCCGCGTCAGGCAGTTGATCCGCTGCGTTGGCTTCGTCGAGCTTGGAGTTCTCCAGTTCGACGCTGAGACCCAGCGAGCGCATTTCCTTGACGAGAACGTTGAAGCTTTCAGGAATACCGGCTTCGAAGGTATCGTCGCCACGGACGATTGCTTCGTAAACCTTGGTGCGGCCCGCCACGTCGTCAGACTTGACGGTGAGCATTTCCTGCAGCGTGTAAGCCGCGCCGTAAGCTTCCAGTGCCCAGACTTCCATTTCCCCGAAGCGCTGTCCGCCGAACTGCGCCTTACCACCAAGCGGCTGCTGGGTGACGAGCGAGTATGGACCGATCGAGCGAGCGTGAATCTTGTCGTCGACAAGGTGGTTCAGCTTGATCATGTACATGTAGCCGACGGTAACCTTACGGTCGAAGGTTTCACCGGTACGACCATCGTACAGAACAGACTGACCCGATTCATTGAGACCGGCTCTCGTCAGCATTTCTGCAACGTCTGGCTCATGCGCGCCGTCGAAGACCGGCGTTGCAATCGAGACGCCCTTGCGGGACTGCTCGGCAAGACGGATCAGGGACTCGTCGTCGAAGTGAGCGACTTCATCCTTGGCCTGAGAGGAATACACTTCCGTCAGCTCGCGCTTCAGGTCGGTAATATCCAGCGACTTGTGATACTCGTCGAGCATATCGCCGATCTTCTTACCCATGCCGGCGCAAGCCCAGGCAAGGTGGGTTTCGAGGATCTGGCCGACGTTCATGCGCGATGGCACGCCCAGCGGGTTCAAGCAGATGTCGACATGCGTACCGTCTTCCAGGAACGGCATGTCTTCAACCGGCACGATACGCGAGACAACGCCCTTGTTACCGTGACGGCCAGCCATCTTGTCGCCTGGCTGGATCTTGCGCTTTACAGCAACAAAGACCTTGACCATCTTCATGACACCAGGAGGCATTTCGTCGCCGCGCTGAACCTTCTCGACCTTGTCCATGAAGCGCTGTTCAAGGCGCGACTTGGATTCGTCGTACTGACCGCGAAGCGCTTCGAGTTCAGCCTGAGCCTTCTCGTCTTCGACGGCGAACATCCACCACTGCGAGCGTGGATATTCGGATACGACGGCGTTCGAAAGCTCTACGCCCTTCTTGAAGCCCTTCGGACCAGCGATGGAAACCTGTCCGCGCAGCATGTCGACCAGACGGCCATACACGTTACGGTCCAGAATTGCCTGCTCGTCGTCACGGTCCTTGGCCAGACGTTCGATCTCTTCGCGCTCGATCGCCATTGCACGTTCGTCTTTTTCGACGCCGTGACGGTTGAACACGCGAACTTCAACGACCGTACCGAACGTGCCCGGAGGCATGCGCATGGATGTGTCGCGAACGTCGGAAGCCTTTTCACCGAAGATGGCGCGCAGAAGCTTTTCTTCCGGCGTCATTGGGCTTTCGCCCTTCGGCGTGATCTTGCCAACGAGGATATCGCCAGGCTGCACTTCCGCACCGATGTAAACGATACCGGCTTCGTCGAGGTTCTTCAGCGCTTCTTCCGAGACGTTCGGAATATCGCGCGTGATTTCTTCAGGACCAAGCTTGGTGTCGCGGGCCATCACTTCGAATTCTTCGATGTGGATGGAGGTGAACACGTCGTCGGAAACGATGCGTTCGGACATCAGGATGGAGTCTTCGTAGTTGTAACCATTCCACGGCATGAACGCGACGAGCGCGTTGCGGCCAAGTGCCAGGTCACCGAGGTCGGTCGAAGGACCGTCAGCGATGATGTCGCCCTTGTTCAGAATGTCGCCGACGGCGACCAGCGGACGCTGGTTGACGCAGGTGTTCTGGTTGGAGCGCTGGAACTTCTGGAGACGATAGATGTCAACGCCGGACTTGCCAGCATCGAGATCTTCCGTCGCACGGATAACGATACGCGTTGCGTCAACCTGGTCGACCACGCCGCCACGACGGGCTGCAATGGCAGCGCCGGAGTCACGAGCAACGATCGGTTCCATACCGGTTCCTACGAACGGAGCTTCCGCACGCAAGAGCGGAACGGCCTGACGCTGCATGTTCGAACCCATGAGGGCGCGGTTGGCGTCGTCGTTTTCCAGGAACGGGATGAGAGCCGCAGCGACCGAAACGAGCTGCTTCGGCGAAACGTCCATCAGATTGATGTTGTCGCGCGGAGCCAGCATAACTTCGCCGGAGTGACGGCAAACCACGAATTCTTCCGTGAATGCGCCTTCAGCGTCCAGTTCGGCATTGGCCTGTGCGACGTAGTACTTCGCCTCTTCCATAGCGGAGAGGTAGATAACGTCGGTCGTAACCTTGCCGTCGATGATCTTGCGGTACGGGCTTTCGATGAAGCCGTACTTGTTGACACGGGCAAAGGTTGCGAGTGAGTTGATCAGACCGATGTTCGGGCCTTCAGGCGTTTCGATCGGGCAAATACGGCCGTAGTGGGTCGGGTGAACGTCGCGGACTTCAAAGCCAGCGCGCTCGCGGGTCAGACCACCAGGTCCAAGAGCCGAAAGACGGCGCTTGTGGGTGATTTCCGAAAGCGGGTTCACCTGGTCCATGAACTGCGACAGCTGTGAGGAGCCGAAGAATTCACGAACGGCAGCAGCAGCAGGCTTAGCGTTGATCAGATCCTGCGGCATCACGGTGTCGATTTCGATCGAGGACATACGTTCCTTGATCGCACGTTCCATGCGCAGCAGACCCAGACGATACTGGTTCTCCATCAACTCACCGACGGAGCGAACGCGACGGTTACCGAGGTTGTCGATATCGTCGATTTCGCCCTTACCATCGCGCAGTTCGACCAGCATTCTGACGACAGCCAGAATGTCTTCCTTGCGCAGCGTGCGCACGGTGTCTTCTGCATCGAGGTCGAGACGCATGTTCATCTTCACGCGACCAACAGCCGACAGATCGTAGCGCTCGCTATCGAAGAACAGCGACTTGAACATGGCTTCCGCCGAATCCATGGTCGGTGGCTCACCCGGACGCATGACGCGATAGATGTCGAACAGAGCTTCCTGACGGTTCTCGTTCTTGTCTGCAGCCAGCGTGTTGCGGATGTAGGCACCAACATTGACGTGGTCGATGTTGAGGATCGGAATTTCCGTAAAGCCGGTGTCGAGGATGAGCTTCAGCGTCTTTTCGTCGATTTCATTGCCAGCTTCGAGATAGATTTCACCTGTCTCGTAGTTGACCATGTCTTCGGCGAGGAAGTTGCCATAAAGCTCTTCGTCGGTTGCCTTCAGGAACTTGAGGCCCTTGTCGGAAAGCTGGCGGATCAGACGCGGTGTTAGCTTCTTGCCGGCTTCCACAACGACTTCGCCCGTATCGGCATCGACCATCTCGGTAATGGCCTTGGCACCCTTCAGCACGTCCGGCTGATAAGGGAAACGCCAGCCTTCGCCGTCACGCTCGTAGCTTGCCTTGGTGTAGAAGGTCGACAGAATTTCTTCGCCGTCCATGCCAAGCGCCATCAGAAGCGATGTTGCAGGCAGCTTACGGCGACGGTCGATACGTGCGTAGACGACATCCTTGGCGTCGAATTCTATATCGAGCCAGGAACCGCGGTAAGGAATGACGCGCGCAGCAAACAGAAGCTTGCCCGACGAGTGGCTCTTGCCCTTGTCGTGGTCGAAGAAGACGCCCGGCGAACGGTGCATCTGCGAAACGATAACGCGTTCCGTGCCGTTGACGATGAACGTGCCGTTGTTGGTCATGAGCGGCATGTCGCCCATGTAGACGGACTGTTCCTTGATGTCCTTGATGGACTTCGCGCCTGTATCTTCGTCGATATCGAACACGATAAGACGCAGCGTCACCTTAAGCGGCGCTGCGTAGGTCAGATCGCGCTGACGGCACTCTTCCACGTCGAACTTCGGCGCTTCGAATTCGTAGGATACGAACTCCAGCATCGAAGCACCGGAAAAGTCGGTGATCGGGAATACGGACTTGAAGACTGCATTCAATCCCTCGTCGGGACGACCGCCCTTGGGCTCGTCAACCATGAGAAACTGGTCGTACGAAGCCTTCTGAACCTCAATGAGGTTCGGCATTTCCGCTACTTCTGGAATCTTGCCGAAAAACTTGCGTACGCGCCTGCGACCGTTAAACGAAAGGGTCTGAGCCATCGTCGCTCCTTTAAAATTGCATCCGGGCCTGCAACGGACGGGAACCGCTGGCCAGTCGATCCCGTCAATCCAATGAGTATCTTCAATCTCGTTTCACGTCCCGAATTGTCAGGCCGGATTGCCTGTACAGCGCGGTTCGAAACCATTCTCTTGAAGAACCCATTACCCAAAAGCCATTTTCACGCGGCTTTTGGGTAATAAGTCCAGTAGAAATGAAGACAGGAGACGGCGCGAACGCCGCCTCCCGAACATTCCAAGATTACTTAACGTCAACCTTGGCGCCTGCGTCTTCAAGCTTCTTCTTGAGGTCTGCAGCTTCAGCCTTGGAAACGGCTTCCTTGACAGCCTTAGGAGCGCCTTCAACGAGGTCCTTAGCTTCCTTCAGGCCGAGACCTGTGATAGCGCGGACTTCCTTGATGACGTTGATCTTGTTGGCGCCAGCGTCAACGAGAACGACGTCGAATTCAGTCTTTTCTTCTTCAGCAGGAGCTGCAGCAGCGCCGCCGGCAGCAGCAACTGCTACAGGAGCAGCAGCGGAAACGCCCCACTTTTCTTCGAGAAGCTTGGAAAGCTCAGCAGCTTCCAAAACTGTCAGAGCGGAGAGGTCGTCAACGATCTTTGCGAGATCAGCCATGTCATAGTTCCTTTAATTCGGTTCGAACCGGTTTGAATATTTACAGCGAAAAACCGCCTTAAGCGGCTTCGTCCTTCTTTGAGTAAGCCGAGAACACGCGTGCAAGCTGGCTTGCAGGTGCTGCGACAACCGTAGCGACGCGCGTTGCAGGAGCCGCAAACAGGCCCAGCAGCTTTGCACGCAGCTCGTCCAGCGAAGGCAGGGTCGCAAGCGACTTGACTGCTTCGGCGTTGAGCGTGGTTGCACCCATGGCGCCGCCGAGAACAACGACTTTATCGTTGGTCTTTGCGAAGTCCATGACGACTTTCGGAGCAATCATAGGGTCAGTGCTGTATGCAATCAGCGTCTGTCCCTTGAAGAGATCGATGATCCCTTCCGACTCCGTACCCTGAAGAGCGATCTTGGCCAGGCGGTTTTTCGCGACCTTGACGGTGCCGCCAGCAGCACGCATTTTCGAACGAAAATCGTTCATCTGCGCAACTGTGACACCAGCATAGTGGGCCACGACAACTGAACCGGAAGCCTTGAAGACTTCGTTCAGCTCCGTGACGAATTCGCGTTTTTCCGCTCTTTCCACTGTCTGTCTCCAGTAGATGACTGCACATGACATGTGCACCCATCGGGTTTGCCTTTGCCTCAAGAGATTCTGTTGCCAAAATCTCAAGCGACGCTTGAGGATCCTGTCCCCCGCTCTGTCGCCGCAAACGGCTTCAGGCACAGGCACATCAGGTTCGAACCGGATTATTAAGCATCTCTTCGATGCGAAAATCCGGGCCTTACCCGTCTCATGCAGGCTGAATGATTAAGGCTTAAATCCCGGAGGAAATGAGCCGCCTACAATCTCGGACAGGAGTTCCAGGTTGCCCTGGAAATTCCCGGCCCTTGCGAGCCGGAAATCTGAAGTGCCGCGCCTCCTGAGAAGCGCGGCGAATGATTATGCAGTGACCGACGAAGGCTCGATGCGAACGCCTGGACCCATGGTCGAGGAGATTGCTACGCGCTTGACGTAGTTGCCCTTCGCACCGGCTGGCTTTGCCTTGATGACGGCGTCAGCGAAAGCCTTGATGTTTTCTTCGAGCGCCTTGGCGTCGAAGGAAGCCTTGCCGATGCCAGCATGAACGATACCGGCCTTTTCGACGCGGAATTCAACAGCGCCGCCCTTGGAAGCCTTAACAGCTCCAGCAACGTCCATCGTAACCGTACCGACCTTGGGGTTAGGCATCATGCCGCGTGGGCCGAGAACCTTACCGAGGCGACCGACGAGCGGCATCATGTCAGGTGTGGCGATGACGCGATCGAAATCGATCTTGCCGCCCTGAACGATTTCCAGCAGGTCTTCTGCACCAACGATGTCTGCACCGGCAGCCTTGGCTTCATCAGCCTTGGCACCGCGAGCGAAAACAGCAACGCGAACGTCACGGCCTGTGCCGTTTGGCAGATTGACAACGCCGCGAACCATCTGGTCAGCGTGACGTGGGTCAACGCCGAGGTTCATGGAAACTTCAACGGTTTCGTCGAACTTGGCGACAGCCCGTTCCTTAACCATCGAAATGGCGTCGGTCAGGACGTAAAGTGTCTTTGGATCAACGCCTTCGCGGATCTTCTGTACGCGCTTTGCAAGCTTTGCCATGATCAACCTACCACTTCCAGGCCCATGGCGCGGGCAGAGCCCTCAACCATTGCCATTGCGCCTTCGATGTTGGCTGCATTCAGGTCCTTCATCTTGCCTTCGGCAATGGTTCTGACCTGAGCCTTGGTGATCGAGCCGACCTTGGCACCCTTACCAGGCGTCTTGGAACCGGAGGTGATCTTTGCTTCCTTCTTCAGCCAATAGGTCATTGGCGGCTGCTTCATAGCAAACGTGAAGGACTTGTCCTGGTAATAGGTGATGACGACCGGAATCGGCATACCCTTTTCCATTTCCTGCGTAGCGGCGTTGAACGCCTTGCAGAATTCCATGATGTTAATGCCACGCTGACCAAGCGCCGGGCCGATCGGCGGGGACGGGTTTGCCGATCCTGCCTTGACCTGAAGCTTGAGCTGGCCTGCAACTTTCTTAGCCATATCTCTCTGCCTTTCAAATCGAACCGGTTGCCCGGCTCCCATGCCGATATAATCGGCGGCTGCGGTTGCGTGGTGCGATCCCTGCCCCGGCTACGAGCCAGCGATCTTCCACGCGTTATGCGACGTAAGTCGCATTCACATCAGGGCAGAACAATCACTTGCTCACGCTTGCTGATGTATTGGTTGAAGAGCGCCTAGGCGCTCTTCATGATATCTTCAGACCTTTTCGACCTGCGCATATTCCAGTTCGACGGGGGTAGCGCGACCGAAGATGGAAACTTCCACCTTGAGACGCGACCGCTCTTCGTCGACGTCCTGAACGACGCCGTTGAACGACGCGAAAGGACCATCGGAAACGCGAACCTGCTCGCCGATCTCGAACGAAACCGAAGACTTCGGGCGCTCGACACCTTCCTGAACCTGACCCAGAATACGGTCGGCTTCAGAATCAGGGATCGGAACAGGCTTGTTATCCGAACCCAGGAAGCCCGTGACTTTGGGCGTGTTCTTGATGAGGTGATAGGCCTCATCCGTCAGGTTGGCGCGAACCAGCACGTAACCCGGAAAGAACTTACGCTCGCTATCGACCTTGCGACCGCGACGTACCTCGACAACCTTTTCGGTCGGCACGAGGATTTTCTCGAATAGATGATCGAGGCCCTTCTGACGGACCTTCTCTTCAATCGACTCGGCGACCTTCTTTTCGAAGTTCGAATATGCCTGGACGATATACCAACGCGCTGCCATCTTTACTCTCCGCTCACTCTATTATCGGCCGACGCTCAGAACGAGACTGAGCAACCAGCCGATGAGCTGGTCAGCCGCAAAGAAGAACAGTGCCGCGAAGATGACCATCACCAGCACCATCGCCGTTGAAATCATGGTCTCGCGGCGCGACGGCCAAGTGATCTTCGACGCTTCGGCGCGAACCTGCTGCAGAAACGTAAACGGATTGGTTTTGGATGCCATTGACTGCCCACGCAATTACGGCGCGTAAAGCCGAATTAATCAGCCCCACACACCGCGTGTCTGTTTTGACCTACATAAACGCCGATTCCCCTTTTAACAAGGGTAAATCGACATTCGGCGAATTTCACCGGTAAACCGGCACCTCATCTGCCATGCAGCGATGCCACGCGCTTGCGGATGAGAAATGGCAGGGGCAGAGGGGCTCGAACCCACGGCCTGCGGTTTTGGAGACCGCCGCTCTACCAACTGAGCTATACCCCTGCGACACCGACACCAGAGACATAAAGCGTGTCCCCCAAGTCGGTATGCCGCTCTTTAAAGTGCCCGGAAAAGAATGGCAAGGGTGTTTTTCATTTTTTCCAACGCCACTCCCTCGAATTCCCTTTATCTCACGCTTTCACATATTTGCGCCAATCGTGCTCCTCCTTGAAACCGAGGACCTCCCGGATTTTGCGGTTGGAATAGAGGCCCTCATGCTCGCCAATGTCGCGCGTGAACGGCACATTTGGGAAAAAGCGCGAAGCAAGTTCCTTGCTGGGCACATTGGCTGTCGCCGTGTCGTTCGCGGCATTGAAGACCTGGAAACCCAGACCGTCTTTCTCGATGCACAAATGGCATATTTGGCCGAGATCGCGGGCATCGATGTAATTCCAGGCATTGCGCTTGCGCGTTTCCGGGTCAGCAAAGAAGGCGGGGAATTTGTCGTATTCATGCGGCTCGATGACATTGCCGATTCGAAGGGCATAGATATCAGCGCCGTAGCGTTCCGCAAACGCACGCGC
Source organism: Hyphomicrobiales bacterium (assembly GCA_900468015.1). Lineage (GTDB taxonomy): Bacteria > Pseudomonadota > Alphaproteobacteria > Rhizobiales > Rhizobiaceae > Agrobacterium. The sequence continues at coordinate 663 of UBRU01000016.1, read as the reverse complement.
CGTCTTCTCGTTGACGACCTTGGACAGTCCATAGGAATCCATCGGATCGACATCATAATCTTCCTCCAGCGGGAACTGGTGGAAGTCGCGGTGCCCTTCTGCGAAGCAAATGCCATAGGTGGTTTCAGAAGACGCGACTACGATCTTGCGCACGCCGAGCTTTACCGCCGCCTCGATGACATTATAGGTGCCCATCGTATTGACGCGGAATGTCTCATTATCAGGCTTGATGAGGATGCGCGGAATGGCGGCGAAATGCACCACGGCATCATAGGGCTGAACGCCCCTGCCCGTCTCCAGATCGGGAAAATCGCGATGCATGGACAGGGCATTGAAGACTTGTCCACTGTCGGTGACATCGACGATCAGGTTCGTAACACCCGGACTGTCGAGCGGGACGAGATCGAGATTGTGAACCTCATATCCCTTAGCAATCAACCACGGCACGACGTGCTTGCCAGCCTTGCCAGAGCCGCCGGTGAACAGAATACGCTTTGCCATGATTTTCTCCTCCGGGTCATGCAATCGGCCCCATAGGTAAGGGCTTAATGGAAAGGCACAAGGCCACGCGGCATATTCGTGCGCGCAAACAAAAAAAGCCCCGCTGTTTCCAGCGGGGCTTTCCATATCCCTTGCGAGAAATGATTACTCGACGATCGAAGC
>UBRU01000013.1:0-141908 GCA_900468015.1 Hyphomicrobiales bacterium | reverse complement strand
GCAACCATGGTTGCCACATCGAACCAGGAACCGGCATGCGCTCGCGATAAAGGACCTTTGCCTCGCCCGCCGAGATTGCCACCATCACATTGTCATAGCCCCGTGGGTCGATGACAGCTGCACCTGCGATAACGGTGAGGTTCGAACCATGGAGACCTTCCTGCCAGACACGCGCCACTGTCGGCGTCCAGAGCCCGAGCGCACTTTCGGGCAGCACTGCCACACGAACATCTTCGCCAGCCTCGGCAGCCTTGCGCACCGTGCTGATCAGATGGCGTTGGTCGGCCAGCGAGCCATCGCGGCCAAGGGTTCCCCCTTGTTTGAGATCGACGGCAACCCAGCCGGCTGTTAGTTTCGGGGGTATCCAGTTCGTGGCGGACCAGACGTGAAGTCCTACCAGGACTGCGACCGCGATTTGCCACCTTCGGCCGGTCATGAGGACCAACAGGATCGCGGTCGCTATAAGCCCCCACCATCCCCAACCGGAAAACAACACTCCGGCAGCCGTCAGGGGATGCGCCCAACCAGTGATACCGAAGGGGGGCAATGCTAAAAGCACGATCACGACAAGATAGCGTAGCGCCCTCGCCCCATCCGTTCCTTTTTTCTCGGAAGCGCTTTTGCCACGCGGTTTCATCCAAAACACCGCATGGACAACCACGAAGGATGCGGAAGCCACCACCCAGAGCAAAAGCCCCGGCCAGAGATCGGCGCTGTAGAAGTTGGCTACGCCCTGCGGCAACCCGCGGGAGGCGGCCAGGAAATAGCTCGCCGCGACGAGTCCCGCGATCGAGCGTGACGTCGCCATCGCCCAGAGCAAAGGTAAGAACATGGCGAGTGGAATAAGAAGCACCTCGCCGCTCCAGCCGCCCCACCCGCAGGCGATGGCCACGATGATCAGCAGCATGGATTTCCAGCGGCAAAGCATATGATCGCTACGGCAATTACGGATCGAAGGTAAGGACTTGCCGCGCCAGACCGAGAAGACCGGAATCAGGAACCGGGCCAAAATATCTGCTGTCATAAGAACTCGCAAAGGGTGAGTGAAGAAACAGATGGTTCGGCGGCACGACACCGCCGGGATGGGGGTGGATGGCCCTGCCCTGGCCGTCCGTGCGCCACACAGACGATGCTGGAACCAGGCGACCATCGATGAGCACGTGATCGGTGATGTCGATACGCTGTCCTGGAATTGCTGCGACAGTCTTGATCAGCGGCGCAACTCCGCCTTGACAAAGTCCGCGCCGCAGATATCCGCGCCGCCATGCCTCTTCGAAAATGGCTGTGGTGGGCGGGCATAAAAAAACGAGATCGCCGATTGAGACCGGACGTTGAAGCTCTTCGATACGCCAGAGGCCGAGCGGCTCGCTGGGTGTCAAGTTCAGCCGATAGCCACCCGCGAACGCAGTCGCCGCCAGTGCCAACATGACGACGGCGGCACCAGCCAGAAACAGGATAACCCGTCCCCGCCTCATTGCTTCAACACCGGCGTCTGGCGCTGCATAAGACGCTGCTCCTCGGATTGTCTTAGGGATAGGACGGTGCGCTCGTGAGCGGCGAGCTGTTGAGCCGTGCGCATGACCGGCCAGGCTTGTTTCAGCTGCTCCTTTTGCTCCGGCCTCATGCCCTCGGAGAACTCTTCATACAGTTTTCCGGAGGGTTCACGCGCCGCGTTGCTCAATAGCGTCCGTTCCCCGAACCGCTCGGTCACCGCCCGGTTAAATCCGTCGATTTCAAGCTTGGTGTCGGGATCGCTGAGAGCATAGGCCATCGCGGCTGGCAGATCGTTGCGATCGATCGCGTCACGCACCCGCTCCAACACCACGTGCGCCGCCGTCGACAGGGCAGGAATGTCGATCGAAACCCGCTGACGCAGGGCCTGCTCATCCGCTTGCAGCCTCTGCGTGACCGTTTCGCGCATCCTCAGATATTGCTCGAGATCCCGCTTCAGGGCCGGAACATTGACCTCGGCGACACGGCGCGCCTTGCGCTCCGACGGGGTGGCTAGAATGCCGGTCTTGCCCTTGAGTGGACCGATTGACGACGGTTCCCGCTCGAGTTTCTCCAGGATCTGTTTCGCTGTCTGTTGGTCGGCGAGGACCATATCGAAGTTCATCGCGCGGAAGGCGGTTTCTGGATCGGCGAAGACGTAAGCAAAGCGCGCCGAAACCTCCTCCCATTGCCGCTTCAGGGCGGGATCAAAGCCGAGCCTGTCACCGACCGTGTCGGCAACAGAGCCAGTGAATGTCTTGATGCCTGCGACCATGGGTTTCACCTCCTCCATCGTTTGGGTCTTTGGGGTTTGCGTGATGCCGAGGCGAGCAGCGAAGACAGCAAGGCGCTGGCCGAGATCGACAAGTTTCGCCTTCTGGCGCAATGTCCAGTCGAGCCGGTCGCGCACCAGCGTTCGCGCGACCTGGACGATGTGCAGGCCACGGTTTTCGGCGAAGCGCAGCGCCTCGCGATAGAGCTGGCCATGCTCGTAATCGAGCGTCGTCTCCTTTGAATTTTTCCGGGCGAGAACCTTTGCCAGGCCGCCGTTGAAGGAGAAGGACCGCGTCCCGTAGTAGAGCTGCAGATCCTCGCGATGGCGGGTCATCGCCACATAGGTCAGATGACGATCCAGCGAGAGCGATGCCAGAACTTTCACGCGGTCGACTGTGGCACCCTGGCTCTTGTGGATCGTCGTCGCGTAGCCGTAATCGAGATTGTTGTAGAATCGCTGCTCGACCGTCACCTGCCGGCGCTGGTCGCCCTCACCGATGACGGCGACGACACGATTAGGCGCCGCCTCGATGACATGGCCGATCATGCCGTTCTTGACGCCGAGCGATCCTTCGTTCTTTAGGAAGACAATCTGGTCGCCAGCATCGATACGGCGCTCGCCGTCGGCCGTCTTAAAGACGTGGCCCTCTCCGACGATGCCGCGCTCGACCAGCTTTTCGCGCGCCATGGTGTTCAGCAGGCCCACGTCGCGACGTAGATGCGCCAACATCAGCGTGGTCTTGGCCGGATCGTATTCTCGGTTCCAGTCAGCGATCAGTTGCTCGACCGCTTCCGCCTTCAAACGGGTACCAGTGATCCTGCCATTAACGTCATAGGCGCTCAGCGCTTTTTCCACATTGCCGCGTGCCAGATCGAGCGACGCCATGCGCATCCACTCCTCGCGCTGGCGATAGATGGTTTCGAGTTCGGCATAGCCGATGCGGTCCACGATTGCGCGGAAGGCAGCGCCCGCCTCGATCGGCTGCAATTGTTCGGGATCGCCAACCAGCACGATTTTGGCACCTGCCCGAACAACGGCATCGACAAAAAACGCCATCTGCTTCGAGGCGACCATGCCGGCCTCGTCCATAACGAAGATCGTCTTGTCGTCCAGATCATCACGGCCGCTGCCCCAGCGCAGCTCCCACGAGGCAAGCGTGCGCGAGACGATGCCTGCTTCTTTCTCCAGTCCCTCTGCCGCCTTGCCGGCCAGAGCACCGCCGACAACGCGATATCCCGCGAGTTCCCAGGCCTCGCGCGCCGCTTTCATCATCGTGGTCTTGCCGGCGCCCGCACGGCCCACGACCGCCGCGATCCGGGCTGGACCGGCGATCCGTTCGATTGCGGTTCTCTGCTCTTCCGACAGCCGCTTATGTCGCTGGAACGTTGCCTCCAGAATGGCCCCGGAGACGGCGCGTCCTTCGCGCTCCGACAGCCGCGTTGCCTGCCGCGCCATCGTCGCTTCAAGCCGGATCATCGCTCGCGTCGAATAACGCGCCGGCTGCTTATTGCCCGTCGCAAACTCAACTGTATCGCGCTGCAGCCGCAGGACGTTCGGGTTCAGGATGATCCTGATCATCAACTGCTGGAAGACCGCGGGATCATCCACACAGCGATGCAGGACCTTGGCTATATCGCGTTCGTCGAAGACGCTTTTTTCCCGCGTTATCAAGTCGAGCACGATGGTGGGATTTTTCAGGATGCGGCGGGTATTTTCCGAGCGGCGTTCTTCGTTGAGCTCGATCCGTTCAAGGCCCGGCCGGATGCCCTGTTGCTCCGCCTTGCGCTGGATAGCCTTAGCGCCCACGCCGAGATGGATGGTCGGTTCAAGTTCGACACCCTGTTTCTCATAGGAGCGGCCATCGATGCGCAAATCGATACCGCCAAGCGCCAGGTGATGGTTTTGCCGCTCGAACCACCCGTCGCGCAAGACGTTAAAGTCCTCGGTCGAACCGGCCCAGAGTTCGTAAAGGATCTTGCCCGATTTCATGCGGACGGGCTGGCCGTCCTCGCCGATGACAGCAACCTTCTTCGACCCGAAGCCGTCCTCGGACAGCGGCCGCAACGTGGTCATCAGATGGATATGCGGATTGCCGGGATTGTCGTGATAGACCCAGTCGGCAACCATGCCTTTGGCCAGGATGTGCTTATCGACAAAGTCTCGGACGAGAGCGATGTTCTGCTCGGCAGACAGTTCCAGGGGTAGTGCAATGGTCAGGTCTCGGGCGAGCTGCGCGTCGGCGCGCTTTTCGAAGGCTTCGACCTTGTTCCAGAAGGCTTCAGAAGCACCGGAGACCGAGCGGTCGGCGATCAGCGAGCGAACCCATTTCGGGGCATCGGCCGGGAGTAGAAACTCCTCATGAAGGAGTCCCTGCTTGCGGGTGTAGTCAATAGTGCGGGCCTCACGCTTGTATTCCATCTTCGCGCAGTGGCGGTAGGCCGCAGACAGCACCACGCTGCGGCCCGAGCCGCGGCTGACGATGCTGGCTGAGAAATGGGCGATGGCCACGACGAAGAGCGCTCCCGGTTAGAACCAAGTTCGTAGGGAGCGGCGCTAGAGCCCGGTCTCAATGGGCCGAAAAGCAACGCGTCGCATCGCGACGTATAATTGCGCCCTTGGAGCCATTCCTTCGGAACGGCGGGATCATTCACAAAAGCATCGCCCTTGGCGATCTGCAGATCTGCAGATGTCTTTTCCAGCGCATCAGGGAGAATCTGGGCGTCGCAAGTGCAACGCCCAGACTTCAAAGGAGCAACCGGAATGAAGAAACCGTCATCGAAGATCAGGGAAGAGATCGCAAGATTGCAGGATCAGCTGAAGCAGGCCGAGACCCGCGAGGCCGAACGCATCGGCCGCATCGCGCTGAAGGCAGGTCTCGGGGAAATCGAGATTGACGAGGCAGAGCTTCAGGCCGCCTTCGAGGACGTCGCCAAGCGGTTTCGCGGAGGCAAACCTGCTGCGACCGGGAAGAAGGACGCCGGAGATGGCCGAGCCGCAAGCGGGGCGTCCGCGACGCAGCCGCCTGGCGCGGATGCGGGCGGGGCTGGTCAGGTTTGAGCGCATGGCTAAAGCGATGACATCAGATGCGCGCAAAAAGGACACGCGCGAAAAGATCGAGCTCGGCGGCCTGATCGTCAAGGCCGGGCTGCGCTACGAGAAGCGTTCTCTGCTGCTCGGCCTGCTGATCGATGCAGCCAAGCGAATCAAGGGCGACGAGATGGAAAAGGCCCGCTTGGCGGCGATCGGCGCGGAGGCCTTCGGCAATGACAGCGAATAGGCTGTTTCTGACAGTGCTGCCTGCGGCAACCATGATCATGGTGATGGTCCTGATGTCAGGGTTTGAACATCAACTGGCGGCACTCGGAACATCGGCGCAGGCGAAGCTGATGCTGGGCCGCGTCGGGCTCGCCCTGCCCTATGTCGCCGCCGCCACGATCGGCGTGATCGCGCTGTTCGCCGTCAACGGTTCCGCGAACATCAAGGCGGCCGGCGCAAGCGTGGTTGCCGGAAACGCCGTGACCGTCGTCATCGCCATGGTGCGCGAGATTGTCCGGCTTGCCGGTATTGCCGGGAACGTGCCGCCTGGACAGTATGTCATCGCCTATTCCGACCCGGCAACGATGGTTGGTGCTACCGCAGCACTCTTCAGCGGTATCTTCGCCTTGCGTGTCGCGCTGAAAGGCAATGCTGCATTCTCGGCGTCCGGGCCGCGCCGCATCGCCGGCAAACGCGCTGTCCACGGCGAGGCCGACTGGATGAAACTGCCCGAAGCCGCAAAACTCTTTTCAGAAGCCGGTGGTATCGTCATCGGCGAGCGATACCGTGTCGATCGCGACAGCGTTGCCGCTATGCCGTTTCGCTCCGATGAACCGCAAAGCTGGGGCGCCGGCGGCAAGTCGCCGCTACTCTGTTTCGACGGCTCCTTCGGCTCGTCGCACGGGATCGTCTTTGCCGGCTCCGGCGGTTTCAAGACGACGTCGGTGACGATCCCAACCGCGCTCAAATGGGGCGGCGGCCTCGTGGTGCTGGATCCGTCGAGCGAAGTCGCGCCGATGGTGATCGAGCACCGGCGTCAGGCCGGCCGCAAGGTGATCGTGCTCGATCCCGCCGCGTCTGGTGTCGGCTTCAATGCGCTCGACTGGATCGGTCGTCATGGCAATAGCAAGGAAGAGGACATCGTCGCTGTTGCCACGTGGATTATGACCGACAATGCGCGCACGGCATCTGCCCGCGACGACTTCTTCAGGGCCTCGGCTATGCAGCTTCTGACCGCACTGATCGCCGACGTTTGCCTGTCCGGCCACACCGACGAAAATGAACAAACTTTGCGCCGGGTCCGGGCCAATCTGTCCGAGCCCGAGCCGCAGCTTCGGGCACGCCTGACGAAGATCTACGAAGGGTCAGAGTCCGACTTTGTGAAGGAGAATGTCGCCGTCTTCGTCAACATGACGCCGGAGACGTTTTCCGGCGTCTACGCCAATGCGGTAAAGGAAACACACTGGCTGTCGTATCCCAACTATGCCGGCCTGGTCTCCGGCGACAGTTTCTCGACCGGCGATCTCGCAGACGGCGATACTGACATCTTCATAGCGCTCGATCTGAAAGTGCTGGAAGCCCATCCGGGACTGGCGCGTGTGGTGATCGGTTCGCTGCTGAACGCGATCTATAACCGCAACGGAAACGTGAAGGATCGCACCCTTTTCCTGCTCGATGAGGTCGCGCGTCTCGGCTACCTGCGCATCCTTGAGACCGCTCGCGACGCAGGCCGCAAATACGGCATCACGCTGACGATGATCTTCCAGTCGCTCGGCCAGATGCGCGAGGCTTATGGCGGGCGTGATGCGACGAGCAAATGGTTCGAGTCCGCATCCTGGATTTCTTTTTCTGCGATCAACGATCCCGATACGGCCGACTATATCTCGAAGCGCTGCGGCGACGCCACGGTCGAGGTGGACCAAACCAATCGCTCGTCCGGAATGAAGGGATCGTCACGATCTCGATCGAAGCAGCTTAATCGTCGCCCGTTGATCCTTCCGCATGAGGTTCTGCGCATGCGAGCCGACGAGCAGATCGTCTTCACCGCAGGCAATGCACCCCTTCGATGCGGGCGCGCCGTCTGGTTCCGCCGCGAGGACATGATGGCCTGCGTCGGCCAGAACAGGTTTCACCAGAATGCTTCCGGCACGCACGAGCAGGCTGTGCAATAGATCGAGGACCCAGCGATGAGATATTGGGAAGCATGCGAAGCACAGGTTACGGCGGCCGAGGCGATCGAGGAATGCCGCAAGCACCACATCACGGCGGTGTTACGCGAAACCGACGGCGCGCTGATCGACAAGGACAGTGGGGAAGTCATTGGTCATCCCGACGACTGCGGAGAATTTTCTGGCGGCGATGTCCTCGGCTTCCTCGGATATTGATCGGCATCCGTTCACACTGATCGCCCTTGGCGTTCGCGGGAAGATCGTGACCCGGATGGGCGAAGACCTCCGGGCTTCGTTCGCTTGAGCGGATAGAGCTGAACGCCGCAGGCGGACCGCCCGTATCTTTCAACGGAACTTCACGAAAATGAATCGGTCAGACGAAATCGATTCATATCTCTCGTTGGACGAAAATTGGCGACCAGGCGATTATGCTGCCATGCTCCTTCAACCTTATCGGCTCTACATCGAACGCACCGACAAAGCTCGCAACATGGCGCGCTTCTATGCAATAACGATTGAACCCGATCTGTTCGGCAAGGTCTGTTTGACACGGCGCTGGGGCCGGATTGGAGCGCAGGGCCAGATGAAAGTCGAGCATTTTGCCACAGAGCAAGACGCTGTAGCTATCTTTCTCGATCTTCTGCGCCGCAAGCGAAGCCGCGGGTATCGGGTCACCCCTTCGGCAGTCCGTCATTGAGGTCATCAATCCCCTGCAGCCACCGGCCGAAATCCATAGATCGACCACATGAGACAGGAGCATTCGACGTTTGACATATTCACATGGTCACCGGCTTTTCTTCGGGAAAAAAGGAAGTCGGCGCAACCTCACTATGGCCGCCATCGTGTTCGGCATCATGAGCACCACCGCCCTCATGGCCAGTGCTGCGTCGAAAACACTGGCCGCACCGAATATGGCTGCGACTATGTTTGGGAAATGCACCGGCGGCCATCGGAACGCCTGCGTCATCGATGGCGACACGCTGTGGATCGATGGCACGAAAGTCCGGGTCGCCGACATTGATGCACCTGAGATCAGCGAGCCAAAATGCGCCTCGGAACTTGCTCTGGGAAACCGAGCGACCGAGCGATTGATCGAACTGCTCACCCAAGGTCCATTCGAAATACGAGCATGGCCGGGTCGTGACAAGGATCGATATGGTCGGGCGCTGCGGGTTCTCATGCGAGATGGCCATAGCATTGGTGATATTCTGGTCTCGGAAGGACTTGCCAGGACCTGGACAGGTCGTCGCGAACCCTGGTGCTAACGGCTCGACCAGTTAAGGCCGAGCATGTTGGCGCTCAATCGCGCCGTTCCCATTCGGTCTCGATGTCGAGCTCGACGTCGGCGAAGAATGGGATCTTGATGGCGATTTTCAGACCAAGCTTACCCTTGCGGAAGAGGTGACTGACGACCTTGCCAAGGGTGCGAAGACGGCGGCCGGTGGCGCTGAGGAATTTTGCGAGCTGTTGCATCATAGATCTCCTGTTGATAGCGTTTCATTGCGGGGATGAAGAGCGGACCGGAAAGGAGGGCTGCACCCATCGGGCCGAAGCGAAGCGGAGGGCCTGATGGCGACTGAATTTTGATGCGCGAGGAGCGTTAAGCGGGGAAAATTCTGGCGTCAGCAGGTTGCAGCCTGACGCCCTGGGACGCACCATCCCTGATGTGAATGAAATCGGATCAACAGGAGATCTGCGACAGCATGTGAAGCCGACGCAGTTGGACATCGCCCTCAGGATGGTGGCTCGGTACCGGCGCGGCCATCCAGCTCGGCAATCGCCAGCGTTAGTTCGGCCTGTGCGAGATCGAGCTCGGCCTCGATTTGGGCGCGCTCGCAAGGGTCTACAGCATTGCGCAATTCGGCACGAAGTTCTTCGATCTGGCATTCGAGTTCGTAGGTCATCGTCTGATCTCCTATGTGAAAGACGATCAGCGGCGCCGGGTAGGGAATGACGTTGTCAGGGATCGCGAAAGCGACCGGCAGCGCCGGGGAGTGGGGGGGAGCCGATTTCGTGTTGGCGGCTTCGCTGCCATTTCGAAATTGGGGGCACCGCTCATCCTTGACGACGGCGGGCCCGTCGGCATCATCACCGGATACTGAGCAGGTTTTCCTCCTCTCGGTATTGCACCAAAAAAGCCGGACCTGGCTCGATGCCTGGTCCGGCTTTAGTTGCCGGGCATAGGAAAAGGCTCCGCCGGGGGCGGAGCCTCGTGGTATCACTCAGTCCCGGTTCGGGCGGGACCAGATGAGCTGGAGACCATCCTCGCCTTCGACCTCGGCAAGCGTTGCGTAGATCGGGGCGGGGAAGCTCGGATCGTCGAGCTTGACCGAGAGGTAGTCGCGGCCCTCACCGGAGGTCTTCTGCCAGGCGGCGCCCAGTTCCACGCTACCCGCGTAGACGCGGAACTGCGGGCCCTTGTCGGAAGGGTTCTCGACCCGGGCGATGCGGGCCTTGACGTTGAGGGCGAGAGTGCGGATGGAGCCGGTGAAGCCGTTTTCGGTGGAGGTGAAAGTGCCGATGGTTGCCATTGTCGTATTCCTTTTCTTTAGTTCGGGCCGCGCCCATCGCGGCCTCGATGGCTGTCGCAAAGACCGGTGACGATCGGACCGCACCCATTCGGGCCGTAATGAAATGGAGGGCGGCAAGTCGCAGATTTGTTAGTGGGAGAGGAGGAGGGCGTAGCCGTCCGGGGTAAGAAATTTGCGAGTTGTCGTTGCGGGAAGACGATCGAGGCGCAGCCGGTCTCCGGTCAGACATGCCTCATCGAGCTCGCAGATGGGTTGCCGGAAACTCTGAAAGGATATGGCAATGGCGTTCCGCGGCATTCGCCTCGGGCACGAATGGCATCCTATAGCACGCCCACTTCAACCGCCGTCGTTGCCTGCATTTCATCAGGGGATAAGCGTTCCTGCCAAAACGGGCTCGGTTGCTGACTGCGCACGGTGGGCTATCGTTACGTCCGCGAATCGCCACCTGGAGAACCAATGCGTCAGCAGACCAAGCCCTTCATCGTCGAACGTAAACCGTCCCGTAAGCCCAAGCCCGACACTGCAAAACCGTCGATCTGGGGAAGGCTGGACGCTGACATCGCACAAGGTCTCCAAGATCAACGAAATGGCGAGCAGCGGGATATGGACCACGCGGCCACCGCCGGTGGCGACGACCGCGCCTAACCCTCAGGCCGCAGCTTACACAGCCGTTTCCGGCTGTAGGGAATGCAGGAAACTCACGGCGCGCTGCGCATGGGCTGCCGCTTGGAAGATGGCCCGCTTGTCGTTGGCCAGCACCGATAGCCACGACTGCAGGTAAGATGCATGATCCGGCCTCGGCTCGAGCTCCGGCGCGATACCGAGATCGGCGCAGAGGAAGCAACTGCCGAGTTCGGCAACGAGTTCTTCCCGCGCCCGCTCCGTCCGGTCCTTGGCGTAACGCGACAGGTCACGTCCGACGCGATGCTCCACCGCCGTCCAGTGGGTTGCTTCATGACTAAGGACGGCCGCGTATCCGGCAGCATCGCGAAACGCCTCGAAGGGCGGCATCTGGATGTAGTCCATGACCGGAGAATAATAGGCCTGATTACCGCCGTGCCGGATGACTGCCCCCGTATTGCGGAAGAAGCGATCGGCACTCTCGATCCGCTCGACGGGATCAAGGACCTCGGCCACCGGTGCATAATAGCTACCGGGCAAACCGTCGATTTGCTCGACATTGAACACTGAATAGGCCTTCAGGAAGGGGATCTCTCGATCGACCTCATTACCGTTCCCGTCCGCCTCGGACTTGGTGAAGCGGCTGGCGAAGACGACGGTCGAGCCGGCCTCGCCCTTGCGCACCGCCCCGCCAAGTTCGAGGGCCTGCTTGAACGTCATCCACATCGATGAGGCGAAGCCACGCGACATCTGCTCCGACCACAGGAGCAAAACGTTCACGCCCGAATATGGTAGACCGTTGTGGCGCAGCGGCCGCGAGATACGACCATCGGAGTTGGCGGCACTCCACGGTCTCATCCAGGGGCGGACGCCTTTTTCCAGATCCTCGACGATCCGATCGGTAATACGGGTGTAGATGTCCGCGCGGCCCGCTTCTGATTTCATTGTCATGACTTCTCTCTCCTTTTCATGAATCGCGCCGATCGCGGTCCGTCACGGAGGGCCGAAGTCAGGGGCCGATAGGGTGGCCATGCACCGAAGGCCGCAACAGCGCGGAGGACGGCAAAGCCGTTGCATGGGCGCCCGGCTCCTGCAGGACCGCCGAGCGAGACGGGCCGCAATAGGCGCGTTTCCAGTTTTCCTTTCGACATGAAAAAAGGCCGGCGCTGTGGGCACCGACCTTGGACCAGGAAAAGAGGGCGGGGTGCGACCCCGCCAAGTGCGTCATCCGAAAGCGGCCATCTGAACCTCGGCCGCCTTGCGGTCCAGCGATGCGCCCGGGTTTTCGACCGGCCGGTCGAATGGCTTCCAGGTCTCGCCGACAACCTGTCCGTAGGCGGCCACAGCACCCTCGGCTGCCATGCGCAGCGCGTGGGACTGTATGCCCATGTCGGCCGCGAATTCCCGCTTGCGCTGGGCGGCGCTGTCGTAGCCGACCGGACCATCGAGATCTTCATCTCGGCCATCGTTGGATGCCTTGGCAGTTGCGTCGCGCGCTTCGGTGACGGCGCGGGAGTAGAACTGCCCGGCGCCGTGAGCGGATCCGACGAAGGCCCCGACGATACGCTGGAGATGGATCTGCATGGCCTTCTCGCCGAGCCCTTCTGAGAGGCTGTCGGCGGTCTCGATGATCAGCCGCTCGTGCAGGCTGCGGATGCCATCGCTGTCTACGACCGTGCTGCCGAAGCTTTCGGCGATCTTGAGCGCCTGGGCCGCATCGGGGCATGTGAGGCGGACCATTTCGAGGGTTGCTCCTTTGCGGAGCTGCGATACCCGTGCGTTAGAGCGGTTGGGAGTTGCGGGCTTGGCCATAAACTGTTCCTTCCTTGGCTGGCGAAGCGGTTCCGGCCCGTGCCGGTCTGCCCTTCGATGCGGACGACCAGAACCGGCAAAGGACGGGCGGCTTCATAGGTCCGATCCGGCCGAACCAGCGGGGCAGGTTTGCGGGCCGGCAGGTTTTGACCTGCTTGGGACCGCGAGCCTGTTCTCGCGCAGAGAGGCTGGGTCGGCCGCCCCGCGGCGCGACAGCGGCCTTGAAACGCCCGGCCGCCGGTTCAGACCGCAGCGAACAAGAAGGGCAGTCCAGCACGGCCCGATATGGCTCTAGCGGGAAGGAACTGACATGGCCAAGCCGACCATGCCAACGTCATCAAAGCCGGATCTTCCGCACCAGCGGCTTCGTTTCCGGGTCTGCCTATGTCGCCGGATGATGCGGAGGTCGCTTATCGCAATGCTGCGGTTCACCGATGACGCTCTCTTGCATCGCCAACTTGCGGTGGATCATGTCGAGTTCGACCCAACGCTCGAAGGTGAGGCGGTCGACGAGCTCCTGATGGCAAATACGTGGACCCGATCGGCGACGCGCCCTGCTCCGGGCTTTTACTGTTGTCGCCTGCCTTCCCGCGCGCGCTGTATTTTGCCGGGTCAGACATTCCAGATGTCGCTGGATCTCTCGCCCGGCGACGATTGCTTTTGCCAGCGGTTTCGAAGCCCGGACGCTGATAATCGCCCATCCCCCAAGCTTCGCCAGCCGATGAAGGAGGACGGCCCATCGACGGATAAGCCGTCCGCGCCGGTGGCAAACTCCACCCCCGAAAAATCGGGGTGGGTGCTGCCATGATCGACCGGGAGACCGCGGTCACGCTGCGTCCCTCTGATCGAAGCCGGCGTCGTCCTCTTCGTGGTCCGAAAGATCTGCATCCTGCAGATCGTCCTGATCCGCAGCCCCGTCGAAGTGCCCTTCCTGATCCTCGGCTGGGTCGTCAACATGATCGCCTCCGTCGTCTTGCGAGGCCGCGCCGAGAATATCCGTGGCTGAGCTCGCCCGGATCCAGTCGAGCAACTCGTCGGCTGGCGGTGCGAAGCGCGCCGACGCATGGACGAAGTGCTCGTTCGTGAAATGCTCGACAAGCGCTGCGCGAGTCTCACGAACCTTCGGACGGGGCTGCACGGACGCCTCGGCGCACGATGCTTCCAGCGCCTGGCGGGACAGGCACAGGAGGAACTCATCGGAGCCCATATTCGGGAGGTACTCGTCAGCGCCGATAGCCTCGCCGGCGATGCGCGAGACCATGCCGCTGTTCGACATGCCGCGGCGGCACGACAGAACATCGATCAGCACCGAGCGAACGGCGACCCGAAGCGTGTCCTGGTCGAAGGCGAGCTTGCCGTGCTCGTCGAACAGTACGACGGCATGGCGCGAGAAGCGCTTGCCGCCATAGAAGGTCCCATCTGCACCAGAGTCGACGCGGACGTTCTGCCCGGCGAAGGCCAGCACCAGCAGCGCCATCAGCATGTTATCCTCGATCGGCGCGCGGCCGAGAGCATCGTGAAGCGCATCGGTGCGGAAATCACCGATCATGTCGTGGCCCTTCTGGGTCACGTCGGGGCGGACCTTCGGCGAGGCAATCGCGTCGCCACCGTCGACATCCGCCGCCGATCCGTCGCCGTCTGCGCCCTTGGGCTTGGACACCTCGGGCATGCGGTAATGCACGGTCTGCACCTTGCCATCCCGGTCGAGGTAGAGCGCCGTGTGATCGGACTTGGAGGGCTTGCCGTAGACCTGGGCCGCCTTTTTTGGCAACTCCGGCTGGCCCCAGTTGTTGACCTCGATGATGGCGCCACGCTTCGGCAGGTTGGAGGTCATCCACTCATGCTGGGCGCCGAGGAAGCCCTCCACATTGGTGGTATAGCGGCCGTCCTGGTCGGCCGGCGCGAACAGATCCTCGACCCACTCGATGCCGTAGGCATGGGCCAACTCGTCGCCAAAGCTCGCATCCCTGGCATACATGCGCTTCTTGGTCAGCGCGTTGGCGATCTGCCACCACGGAGCGGTGTCACCCTTCTTCGGCTTATGCGCCTTCCAGACTTCCTTCTGGTCCGCCTGACCGGCCGCGGCGATGATCCTCAGCTGCTGCTCGGACGGCATGTCGCCCAGCGCCATCTGCTCGAGCATCGCGGGAAGGACGTTGGCGAGCAGCCGCAGCTTGCGGATCTGGCGGACGGAAAGCGCGAGGGCGACCGCAATCGCTTCCTCGGTCCAGCCGAGAGCAACGAGACGCTCGATACCGCGCCACTGATCCACGGGATTGAGCGCCTCGCGGACCGAGTTCTCGACCATCGAGCGCATGGCACCGTTGTCGTTGGCGGCATCCGCGACGAGGATTTCGATTTCTTCCAGGCCGGCGGCGATGGCAAGGCGCACGCGGCGATGCCCAGCATCGATGATATAGCCGTTTCCGCCATCGGTTTCGGGTGCGACGACCGGCGGCTGGACGATGCCGACGGCCTTGATCGTCGCCAGCATCAGCGCATCCGCCTGCGGCGACGACTTCGTCTGGCGCATCCGGTCGGGGTTTTCCTTGAGCGCGCGCGGGTCAACCTTCATGATCTGCATGATGTCGTTCCTTTCGGGAGGTTCCGGACCGGCGCCTTGCCAGCCCTTCCTGTCTTCATCGTTTCTCGAAGACACCTCCCGGACCGCTGAGCGGCCGGACTGCCGCAACTGCGGCCGAGCATCCCTGCTGCGCGGGACAAGCGGGGCTACCGGCCCTGCGAAGGACAAGCGGCCGGGATCGCGCAGGCGGCGGTTGAGCGATAGCGTCGGCAGGAGGACCGCTCTGCGATCAATATATCTCTGTTTTCTTTCATTTTTTTCCACCCCTCCGCATCAAACAGAAAAATATTTCACATGAAATCACTTAAGCAGCATTTTTCTTTTGAAGACGTTTTAAGGCGCTCTTAAGCCACTCTTAAGGGGTCTTTGAAGGATCGGAGTTTCCTCGCGAAATCGCATTTCTTGAACAAAGAACCAGATCGGGTGATATGCGGCAGCAGGGCAGCGCTACTCTTTTTCTTCTGCTGAGAGGTGCGCCGTGAAAGACCCGATCGATTACTTATCCATAAAGCTGCTGGGGATGGAGGCGGCCGCGAGTGGACATTTCGCGATTGTCGCTGTTGTGCTTATCGCGTTTGCGTTTTTAGCCTCACGCTCTCGCCGTTAGCAATCATGGCCAGCATGGCCAACGAGCGCACGGCAAAAAAAATGGGCCTGCGGAAACCGCGGCCCATGAAGTGTGGAGATCTAAAACCTCCAGAGGGGAACAGCTGCTGCGACGGAACTGGGAGGTGACCGTCATGTGCTTCAGCTGAAGGCCTTATGCCTGATTTTTGATCAACGGGATAACATTTATTGTGCAACGCAGCTATGCAGCTGCTGCGATGGTCTCGTTGTCCAGATCTGCCGCCAGTTGAGCCTCGATTGCTCGCAGCTTCATCCGCTTTTCCTTCAGGTCATCTGCGAACGCGAAAGCGCCTCCGTCTCGGGAACGGTACGAAACCAATCGCCTCTCGGCCTCTTCCAGACGCCGACGAAACTGCCGCTGTTCGTCGTCGAAGCCCTCAAGAGCATGCTCCAAACGCGAGATGGCGCCGAGCGGCGTAACCGTGATCGCCAGATCGATCTCGTAGTCTGCGCCGGTTCGCTGGAGGAGGGTCTCGTAACGATAGCCGTCGCCCTTGCCGAACCGCTCACCCTCATAGACCAGATCGAAGCCGCCGATCGTCGCCAGATGCACCTCACCTACCTGCCGCAACTGCAGGAGCGTAAGGATCTCCTTCATCAGTGCGCGCCCGGCATCCTTGCGCTCGGCAAATTCCTGACCGAGCAACATCATCGTAAAGGCATCGCCGCCTGTCGGCTTAAGCCGCACCATGTCTTGGCCGACCTCGCCGATGCGCCGGGTTGCGACCTCGATCTCACGCTCGGCATCGCGCATCTGCCGACGGACCGCATACTGATCGTCTTCATGGGCAGCCCGCAGCCGCTCGAGGCGGGCAATATCGGCCTCCAAGCCAGCCTTCTGCATAAGGCGCTCGTCGCCGGATGCGATGGCCTTGGCCATGGCGAACTGGTTGGCGGCGCCTTCACCAACATCTTCCAGACGGCGGATCGACGT
Organism: Hyphomicrobiales bacterium; assembly: GCA_900468015.1. Lineage (GTDB taxonomy): Bacteria > Pseudomonadota > Alphaproteobacteria > Rhizobiales > Rhizobiaceae > Agrobacterium. The sequence goes on along the minus strand of UBRU01000013.1, from coordinate 125,329 downwards.
GTCGCCCGAGAGCGCCGCCGCGATGAACCTGGCCTTGCGTTCGTTGTTCTGCCACATGGAGGCATCAAGCGAACCTTCGGTCGCATAGGCGAAGATATCGACCTCGTCATGCTGATTGCCCTGGCGGACAATCCGGCCCTCGCGCTGCTCGATCTGCGACGGCAGCCACGGGACATCGAGATGGTGGAGCGCCTTGAGGCGTAGTTGGGCATTGACGCCGGTGCCCATCGTTTCGGACGAGCCGATCAGGAAGCGGACCTTGCCGGCGCGAACGTCGCCGAACAGCCGCTGCTTGGCCTTGGTCTTCTTGTAATCCTGCATGAAGGCGATCTCGGATGTCGGCACGCCAAGCCGGACCAACTCATCGCGAATGAAGCGATAGGCCGAGAAGCCGCGGGACTTTTCGACATTAATCGTGCCGAGATCAGAGAAGATCATCTGGGCGGCACCCGGCAAATCGAAGTCCTTGCCGTCGGGGCGACGATAGGTGGCTTCGCCGGTCTCCTTCCAGATCCGATGTGCATTGCGGACCAGCAGATTGAGCTTGTTGTCATCCTCATTGTCGGCTGCCGGCATGACTAAGCGGAGATCGATCGCCGCGTGACGGCCGTCGGTGATGACGGAGAGCAGGATGTCGTCACCGGGCTTTGCCGGTCTCTCGCGCTTTTCGATCGCCTTGATCCGGGCGTCCAGCGTTTGCTGATAGGTCTTGAACAGCGCGGTCGGTTTGGCGGTCAGGATCTGTCGGCGGCCGGTCGAGAGGTTGGGCACCCTCACATACTGGCGAAGGTCGTCCGGCATGACGACGTCAGCAAACGAGCGGAACATGGCGATCAGTTCCGGGACATTGACGAAGGAAGCGAACCGCGACACTGGCTTGTATTTGCCTGAGGGCTGGATTTCGAGTTCGGTCGATGTATCGCCAAAGCAGGAGGCCCAGGCATCGAATTCGTGCAGGCCGCGCTCGCTAAGGGCTGCATGGCCGAGCAGGCGCTGGATCGAGAACATCTCGCCCAGCGTATTGGTGATCGGTGTGCCGGAGGCAAGAACCAGCGCCCGGCCGGGGTTCTTCGTTTCGATGTAGCGGGATTTGACATAGAGATCCCAGGCACGCTGTGACCCGTTTGGGTCGATGCCCTTCAGCGTCGACATGTTGGTGGCGAAGGAGAGTTTTCGGAATTCCTGTGCCTCGTCGACAACGATCTGATCGATACCGATCTCCGAAATGGTGAGAAGATCGTCCTTGCGGGTGGCTAGGCCTTCGAGCCTCTCCTGCAATCCCTCCTTCAGCCGCTCGAGCCGCTTGCGCGAAACGCGATCTTCGCTGTCGACCTTGGTCAGCAGGTCCTCGTAGAGCTGCAGCTCATCCTGGATCATCTCCTGTTCAAAGGCCGCCGGCACGGCGATGAAGCGAAACGCGGAATGCGTGATGATGATCGCATCCCAAGTCGCGGTGGCAGCGCGCGACAGGAAGCGAGCCCGCTTGTCCTTGGTGAAGTTGGTTTCGTCGGCGACGAGGATCTTCGCGTTCGGGTAAAGCGCCAGGAATTCGCGGGCGGCTTGGGCGAGGCAATGGCCGGGCACGACGAGCATCGCTTTGGCGATCAGGCCGAGCCTCCGCTGCTCCATGATGGCCGCTGCCATGGTCATCGTCTTGCCGGCGCCAACGGCGTGCGCCAGATAGGTCGAGCCATCCGCGATGATCCGCCAGATGCCACGTTTCTGATGCCCATAAAGAACAAAGGCGCCTGAGGCGCCGGGAAGTTTGAGATGGGAGCCGTCGAATTTGCGCGGCGCGATGTTGTTGAAGCGGGCATTGTAATCCCGCGCAAGGCGGTCGGTGCGATCCGGATCGGTCCAGACCCAATCCTGGAATGCTTGTTTGATCCGCTGCAGCTTGTCGCGCGCCGCCTCGGTATCGACGACGTTCAGCACACGCCGCTCGCCGTCGACATCCTTAAACACGTCGAAGATTTGCGGGACTCGGCTGTTGAGCGCGTCAGCAAGCAACTCGCCAGCATGGCGGCGGCTGGTGCCCCATTCTGAGGTGCCGGCTGCGGAATAGCCGAGTTGCCGCGCTTCCACCGTCCAGGAGCCGAGTTCCGGCATATGGTGGATGCGGATGTCAGCCTCCATCCTCTCTTTCACAAAAGCGACAACATCGGCGGCCGGGATCCACGGTGCGCCGAGGCGGGCGGTTATATCGGAGGGTCGAAGATCGGCCGGCTGCACATCCTGGAGCGCCCGCACGTTTCCCTCATAGGCTGGATCGAGTTCGGCTGCGGCCTGCGCGGCGGCGAGCTTGGTGCGGACAGCCCCTGAAAGATAGGCATCGGCTGTCTGCCAGGATCCGTCGATCGGGTCGCGAAAAACCTCGTTGCCAAGTTCGTTGAGCACAGTCGCGGGATCGCTGTGGAGAAGCTCCGCGACATGGTCGATATCGACGTGACCACGTTCATTCAGCACGACGGCGAGCGCATCTGAAGAAGATGTGATGTTCGGCGTAGCCGGCGGGGCAATCACGCGTTCGGAAAAGATCGGACCCGGCTTTGCCGTATCGGTCTCCAGATCGTAGTCCTCGATTGAGGCAACCAGCCAGCAATCGGGGTCGTCGCGGAAGGGCGCGAGGTTCGGTTGGCGATGGGTTTCCCTGACCTCGCCGGTCTCGGCATCCTCCTGGATAGACACGGTAGTATGATTGATCGGCCCGAAGTCCCGCACGAAACTCGACCAGGCAATCCGCAGGCGGACTTGGAGGTCTCGCCAAGGCCGGTCGACCTCCTGTGCCTTCAAGACCTCGCGCACGGCGTCTCGGATCGGGATCAGCTTCGAAATGATCCGAACATGTTTCTCAGAGATCCCGTCGCGTGTACGGCCCTTCCGGACCGTCACCGGCACGGCAGAACCGTCGAGCATCTGCATCAGCCCTTTCGACCGGTCGAGGGAAAAGCTACCCTCGCGGATAGCACTGTCCCTCGGCTGCAGATCAACGATCTCGCAGAGCTCGTCCTCCAGATCGACATCGACGGGCGTCGGCTCGCCGTCATAGAGGTCAGTCGGCAGGAGATTGATTGCTGAGGTGAGGGCCGCGTCGAGATCGTCTCCGGCGCGGGGCCGGCATGTATAGGTCTCGCCGAACGGTCCAGAGGTCGTCGCATGGGTGCCGAGAACGAAATCGGGGTGCCGGGCAAACCACCTGTTGACGCGGATCGGACCTTCGTCATCCGTGGCCGGTATGACCTCATCGACATCGAGCCATAGCTGTTCGCCTTCCGGTTCACCGGGCTTGCGCTTGCGGAGGAACAGGATGTCGACGACGACATCCGTGCCGGCGTCCCGGCGGAAGCTGCCTTCGGGCAGACGGATGGCGGCGATCAGGTCAGCCGACTTGGCGATATGCTCCCGCGCCGTCGTATCGGCCTTGTCCATTGTGCCATGCGAGGTGATGAAGGCAGCGAGCGCGCCGGGCTTCAGCAGATCGATGGAACGGGCGATGAAGTAGTCGTGCAATCGCAGGCCGAGTGACCGATAGTTTCGGTCTGAGCGGACGGTGCGATCGGAGAAGGGCGGATTGCCGATGGCGAGATCGTAGACCGATGAAAGGTCGGTACGGGAAAAGTCCCCCTCGATGATCCGGGCTTTCGGCTGCAGCAGCTTGACAATCCGCGCGGTGACCGGATCGAGCTCGATCCCGGTCACATAAGCGGTGTCGCGATATGTCTCCGGCATCAGCGCGGGGAAGAGGCCTGTACCGATGCCTGGCTCCAGCATCCGGCCGCCGCGCCAGCCAAGCCTCTCGATACCCGCCCAGATCGCCCGGATGATGAATTCCGGGGTGAAGTGGGCATATTGGGTGCAGCGGGCAAGCGACGCATAATCGGCCTCGGAGACGGCGGTCTCGAGCGAGGAGCCGATCTCATCCCAGCCCCGCCGGAAATCGTTTTCACCCGGCCGTCGGAATACGCCGTTGGCCAGCTCGCCGGCGCCGAAGCCGGTGAAACGGATCAGCTCCGCCTGCTCCTTTGGCGTCGCCGGCCGGTCCTGCCTGGAGATATCTTTGGCAACGAGGATCGCCGCAACGTTGGCGCGGGCACGATCCTTCCAGGAGGAAGGTAAGCCGCGGTCACCCTCGAGATAGAAGTTTGCCCGAAGCCTCTCGGCTCGGGAGGGTGCGGCCGCCTTCGGAAGTACGGTTGCCGGCGTTGGCGCCGGCGGGGTGGGATCCGGATCGTCGTCATTGGCAGTTTCAATGACCGCCTCGGACGCGAAGCTCCCAAAGGCCGTGACGCCCAGGCCAAAGCCGGACGAGAGTGCGGTATTGCCGAACATGTCGAGCGTGAAGGGATCGTTGCTCATGATAAAAATCTCCTTTTGGAAGCGCGCGTCATCGTTCCGCCAGGACGATCGGCGGCGAAGGGACACTGGTTGAGGTTGGGAATCCCGCTGAGGCGGGAGCGTTACGACCACTCGATGATGAAGAGTTCCATCGAGTCTTCGTCAAAGGTGATACCCAGATGCCTGGCATTGGGGGCGGCGGCGATCATTGCTTCCAGCTGCACGGCGTCGATGAACTCGACACCGTCATCTCCGCCAAAGGTCTTCCGCTTCACCTCGAACCAGTCGTCGTTCGTGCGGGGATCGCATTCGAGTGCATAAGCAACGAACGGCTTTTCTCCATCCGGCAAATTGCCGTTCGAGCAAAGGTAGACACCGTGATCGCCCACGAGCCATACCCCCGGCAGCTCGTCGCGACCGGGGTGGAGGCCGTAATGGGGATTGCGATAGCCGCCGTTCGCTTCGGCGTCGGCGCGGCCGCGGGCGATCACCGCCCGCACGGATTCAATCGGAAAGGAAAGCATGGAAATTGCCTCCTCACGCTGCGACTGCAGTATCAGGGAGATGGCGCAGTTGGACGGGCAACTTGATGGCGATCTCGTCGTCGGTCAGGTCGTCGAGCAGCTTCAACCTGGCCGATCCAGCCCCGGTGTAGAGAGCGATGACGCGCTGGCCCGGCAGAAATTGCGGCGCGGTTTCATCCGAGTAGCCCCGATAGGCGTCCGCCGTGGCACTCCAGATGTGCTCAAGACGTTCATCCCGCGTCATCGCTCGCACCGGCCGCGTCTCCCGCTCGATGATCGCCCGCCGCATCTCTTCCACCGAACGACCGTCGGAGAGATCACAATATCCATGGAAGTGGCGGATGATCCCGTCGATCCGCAACGTGAAGAAAACCGACGTGACGGATTGCGTCAGGAATTCGCGCATTGCGAACATCGAGCCCCGGATCCACAATGGCGGGAGGATCTCGAACATATAATCATGCTCACGCTCGGTGATTTCGAACCATTCCCCAGCATAAAGCGCGCTCGCGTCACCGTCGAAACGGTGAGGACGCTGTGCATGCCGATCGAACAGCCGGAACATCTGATGGCGCTCAGTGATGCCTTGGTAGACTTTACGGATTGCGGAAGGGGTGCTCATTGACGGCTCCTTTGGCCCTGTCCGAACCGAAGCGCGGTGGTGCCTGCTGGCTCACCATCCTCTTCAGCCCTTCATGACCCCTCCCCTCACGCCGCCTCTCCGTCCGGGCGGGTCAAGGGCCGCTCTTGAGCGGGCGAAGCTTCACCCTTGACGCGGTCGGCGGGCATGCGGCAGACCTCCTCTTTCTGTCCTCATCCTGCTTTCCTGCTTTTCTTCTTTCCGCGCTTTCAGCGCTTCATTCCAGTCCTCGGTCGGCGGCTTCAGACGCAACCAGTCGCAGCCGGTCTCATCGGCAATGGCACGGAGGCGGCCGGCAAAGGTCTCGCCCTGGCTATTGGCGTCGGTGGCCGCGACCAGAACAGTACCGGGACGCGCGGCCAGTGTGCGGACCGCGGCGTCCGTGGTTGGCGACCACCCACCGCCGGTGCTGAGATAGAGGCTACCCTCGCGAAGCCCCTCGAATGCCGCAAGGCTCATGGCGTCGATCGCCGCTTCAGTGACGCAAAGACGCTTGGCGTCGGAAGAGCCAATGCGAAAGAGAATTTTAGAACCGCCTGCAGAAAAGCCGCGCCAATCGGGACCGCGCTCCTCCCAGCCGGTAACAACACCATCGTCATTGACATGCGCGGCCCACATGCTGCCATAAGGGCCTTCCCGAAGGACATCACTTTGGATGGCCTCCCGGATGATCGTTGCCGGTAGGCAGCGCTCGCTGCGCAGATAGCGCCAGGTCATTGATCCCTGCCACGGCCTACGTCGTGTTGCCCAGCGTTCAGAGATGGAACTGCTGTGAGCGGTCTTTCCGGCCGGTCGAGACCAGGCAGGATCCCTGGCGACGATGCCGACAAGAGCGGCCACCCGGTCGAATGCCTCGACGAAGGTCACGCCGTCCAGATGCTCCGCGAGACCGAAGACGTCGCCTTTCGCATCCGAGAGTGGATCGAACCATCCCCGCCCCCCATGGATAACGATGACGATTTCCGCACCGCGCCTGTATTTCACCGCCTTGCGGGTGCTTTCCTTGACGTCGATGGCAAAACCGGCCTGTTCCAGCACTGCTGCGCACGGGACGTGGTCCCGAAGTTCCTCCAGTTTCTGTTTTTCCATTATTTTTCTCGGCGCTTGGCGCCCCCCTTCTCTCCAGATTCATGTCTCCCGCACTTTGCGGGACCGTTTCTGGCGACCGCGAAGAGCAAAGGGGGCAAGGGCGCGGCTGGCAATCTGCAGATTTGCACCCGCTCCAGATGACCTGCCAGCAGCGGCGAAGCTTCCCTTGCCGCCTGCCGCTCGCAAGCGGTACCCAGGAGAAGAAGGGTCTCAATGAGACCCGCCCGGAACATATTCATGCACGATCTCCAGATCGTCTTCGTCATCGAGTTCGTCGCTCGGCAGAACGCCGAACTCGTCGCCGGACCTGAACAGCGTGACTGGAACCATCAGGGTGCGGGAAAGCTGGAAGGCGTGGTTCTGCGCAAGCGAAAGATCGGTGTTCATCTGAGGCTCCATCTTTGGAGCGGGCCATTCCCGCTCGATGGCAACCGTCAGTGTCCGGAACCGGTCGCGATCACCGTGGAGGCGCAGCCGGAGCGGCCGCAGCTTGCTAGCGGACCCCGTCAGCGGGTTGATCGACGGAGATCCGGGGCTGGACCAGGAAGCCATCCATCAAGAGTGGGTTTGGCAAGCCTCTATAGGTCACCTCCGAGAAACAATGATAATGCTGATGCGGATCTTATCGTCGTCCCTATCCCTCGGCTGTTTGTTCAGCCTTCCATCAGGTCCGAGGACGCACTCGCCTTCTGGGACCGTGTCCGACGTGACTTGACGACAGCTCGACCACTCGTGTGACCATGATCGAGAACGCATGGACCCATCGTGATGCCCGGGCGACCAATGGAAAGTTCTCGCCCACACCTTGATGATTGACATCGCATGATGACAATCCCAGGATCGACAGGAAGAAGCTGCCACTAAAGCAGCAGCCGCGCCTCGGATGCCGCCTTCTTCTTCGCCCATAGCTCCGTTGTTCGCTCCATCGTCACCAACTCGGACGGAAATGTCCGCTTCTGGAATGCGAGCGCATCATCAAAGCTGCCATGGAGCCATTGTTCGTATTCATCGGCGTGCAGCAGGACGGGCATCCGGTTGTGCACGGGCTGAATGGCTTCGTTGGCGTCCGTCATAACCCCGGAATAAACCGGACCCCATTCGTCGCTAATGCGCCACAGCCCTGCCCAGGCAAAAATCGGCTGGTCCTTCAGGGAAAACCATGTCCGTGTCATCCTACCCTTTTCACCCTCAGCTTCGGCAAAACCCGTTACGGGGATCAGACAACGCCATTGCGGTTTACGTGCCAGGCCGATCCACATGCCTTTCGAAAGGTCCGCGATGTTATTGACAGGCTTTGGCTTCGCTTCCGGTTTCATGCCTTTGAGGCGTAGCGGAAAACCCCAGACCATCGAGCGGAGCTCGCGAACACCTTCATTTTCCGTCACCACCATCCCGGGCGTGCCAGGATAGACTTCCTCGCGAGCGTTCGATTGCATCGGGTTCGGCACGCGAAAATGCGCTGCCACTTCCGCGGCGGAAAGACGGACGGTGTACAAGTTGCACATATGACAGGCCTTTCAACAGGAAACCCCAACACGAAACCTTGGTTACATAAGCATGTTGTCCCGACGCGGTGAAGCCTTGGAGGGCGAAACGCCGCTTTGCCAGCGATCGCGCGTATGCAGGATTTCGAAGTCATCGGATGACGGTGGATCACGAAACTGGAAGGCGATGACGTCTTCGATCGAACCATGAAGCCAACGATCGTATTCGTCTGGCTTGAGCAGAGCCGGCATGCGGTCGTTGAACGGCCTGATCTTCTCATTGGCGGTCATGGTCATGCCTGCGAACACAGGACCGAAGTCCGGGGTATTCTTGCAGAACCCCGCCCACGCCATCAAGGGTTGGCGGTTTTTCGAAAACCACGATCGCGTTTTTGCCCCTTTGACACCGTCGGGATTTGCGAAGTGCGTCAGAGGGATCAGGCAACGATATCTGGGATGAACGACGATGCGGTCCCAGAGCGGGTTGGTGAGATCGGCGACGAGACCTATTCTGCTCGGGGGCTCGCCCTCACGTCGCATGTCCCGGGTCTGCCGCGGAAAGCCCCACGGGATTGACTTCAACAGCCTCAACCCATCTTTCTCAAGAACGATCAGTCCGGGGGTGCCTTCGATAGTTTCACTCGGCACCTCGATCGCCGGCGCCATGTCGACCGCGAATTGCGCGACAATCTCGTTCAGGCTTTTGGTGACTGCAAACAGGCGTGACACACCGGTCTCCTCAGTGGAAGTTTCTGGATTTGATCTTCAGATTATCGATGTGCAGGTCTGGAATATAGATATCCCTGACTTGCGTAGCGGGCTTCGGATTATCACGCGGATCCGGCCCTCCTCCGTGCTTGACCTGGTCGCCGCGACCATGGGGCAGGGGGAAGTCACCGAGTCCGCCGTCACGGTTCCCAACGCTTGCCAGGTCAGTCGAGAAATCGAACAGGCGCTGGGCAACGAGGTGAACGACCTCACCTTCCCGCTGGATGCGGCCGTTGATCGCCATCATGCTCGCCGTCATAAGGACCCGCCGCTGGCGCTCGAACAGCGATGGCCAGACCACCGCATTGACGATACCCGTCTCGTCTTCCAGCGTGAGAAACATCACGCCCTTCGCCGATCCCGGCCGCTGTCGCACGAGAACCAGGCCGGCCGTCCAAAGCCATTTTCCGTCGCGCTGTCCCATCGCCTCGGCGCAGGTGACGATGCCTTTGCGGTCGAGGTCTTTTCGGAGAAACGAAACCGGATGGGCTCGCAGCGTAAGACCGGTGTGTGAGTAGTCCTCGACGACCTCCCTGCCCTCGGTCATGGATTTCAACGCGACTTCGGGCTCCTGCATCTCGGCGATCACCCTGGCTTCGCGCTCAGCGACCGCCGCCCAAAGCTCCAAGGGTTCATTACGGAGCGCCTTGATATCCCAGAGTGCCTGACGTCGTTCCAGTTGCAGCGATGGCAGGAAAGCATCCGCTTCGGCAAGCTTGACCAGCGAGGACGGTGAAACACCGGAGCGTCGCCACATGTCGTCGGCCGAGACAAATGGATGCTCGGCGCGCGCCAGGATAATTCGTGCGGCGTCGTTGGTGGACAATCCCTTCACGACACGCATTCCGAGACGAACAGCAAAGCGCTCGGAATTGCCGATCCGCTCCATGGTGCAGTCCCAACGCGAGCGGTTGACGCAGACCGGCCGGACCTGGACACCGTGGTTTCGAGCATCCTGGACGATCTGGGCGACGCTATAGAACCCCATCGGCTGGCTATTGAGCAGGGCGGCACAAAAGACATCGGGGTGGTGACACTTCACCCACGAACTCGCATAGGCGATCAACGCAAAGCTCGCGGCGTGACTTTCCGGAAAACCATAGGAGCCGAAGCCCTCGAGTTGGGTGAAGGTTTTTTCCGCAAACTCCCGACTGTAGCCGTTCTTAACCATACCCTCGACGAGCTTGTCCTTGAACTTGCTGACTCCGCCGGTGAACTTGAATGTTGCCATGGCGCGCCTGAGTTGGTCCGCCTCGCCGGCGGTAAAACCCGCGCAGGTCATCGCGACCTTCATGGCGCTCTCCTGAAACAGGGGAACGCCGAGCGTTTTGCCGAGAACGGCTTCGAGCTCGGGGGTCGGATACTCGACCTTCTCCTTGCCTTCGCGGCGGCGAAGATAGGGATGGACCATATCGCCCTGGATAGGTCCTGGCCGAACGATGGCGACCTGCACGACGAGGTCATAAAATGTCCGGGGTTTTAGCCGCGGCAGCATCGCCATCTGGGCGCGGCTTTCGATTTGGAAGGTACCGAGCGTATCGGCCTTGCGGATCATCGCATAGGTCGCCGGATCTTCCTGCTCAACATCGGACAGGCCCATCGGGATATTCTTGTGTTCCTTCAGCAGCTCGAACGACTTCGCCATGCAGGTCAACATGCCGAGCGCGAGCACATCCACCTTCATGAACTTCAACGCCTCGATATCGTCCTTGTCCCATTCCACCACCTGACGGTCCTTCATGGTCGCCGGTTCGATCGGTACCAGATCGTCCAACCTGTCCTGCGTCAGGACGAAGCCGCCCGGATGCTGACCAAGATGCCGGGGCGCGCCCATCAGTTGGGCTGAAAGGTCCAGCGCCAGCTTCAGGCGGTAGTCGGCGGTGTTCATGTTGTTGTCCTTGAGCTGCTTCTCCCCCACGCCTTCCGACCAACCCCAGACGCCAGAGGAAAGTTGGGTAATCAGATCTTCTGGCAAACCTAGCGCCTTGCCGACATCACGCAGCGCGCCTTTGGCGCGGTAGCGGGTGACGGTGGAACAGAGGGCGGAGCGGGAGCGTCCGTAGGTCTCGTAGATCCATTGAATAACTTCTTCGCGGCGGGCGTGTTCGAAATCAACGTCGATATCCGGAGGCTCGTCGCGCTCCATCGAGACAAACCGCTCGAACAACAGGTCACCGGTTTCCGGGTTGATGCTGGTGATGCCGAGGCAGTAACAAACGGCCGAGTTTGCCGCAGAGCCCCTGCCCTGGCAGAGAATGCCTTGCGAGCGGGCAAACCGGACGATGCTGTAGACGGTGAGGAAGTACGGTGCGTATCTCATCACCCTGATCAGCTCAAGCTCGTGCAGGATTGCCTTGCGGACCTTGTCCGGGATTCCCTCCGGGTATCGGGTGGCAGCCCCTTCCCAGGCAAACTTGGTCAGCGACTGCTGGGCATCAAGGCCTGGCACGAGCGCCTCTTCCGGATACTGATATTGCAACTCGCTCATGTCGAACCGACAGCGCTCGACGATTTCGTGCGTTCGAGCCAACGCTTCCGGATATTCCGAAAAAAGCCGGTGCATTTCTTCCGTTGCTTTCAAGAACCGATCGGCATGCCGCTCGCGATCGAAGCCGACGCTGTCTATGGTGGTGCGGTTGCGAATGCAGGTGACGATGTCCTGCAGCTGCCGGCGGCTGGGATCATGAAACAGCACATCATTGGTGACGACCGTTTTGACCTTGTGTCTCACCGCCATGTTGGAAAGATTGTGAAGCCGCAGGCGATCGTTCGGACGACGGCGCAGGCACAGCGAAACGTAGGCCCTGTCGCCGAACATCGCGGCGATCTTCCTGAGTTGGCCCGCGGTGGTCTCATCGGCCCCATCTGGGACAAGGACGGCAATCAGGCCAGCGCTATAGGCTTCGACATCAGATATATCGAGGATGCACTTGCCTTTACCTCCCCGGCTCTTGCCGAGCGACAACAGGCGGGTCAATCTCGAATAGGCTGGCCGGTCGGTCGGATAGACCAGGATAGACATGCCGTCGGAAAGGTCGAGCCGACAGCCGACGACCAGTCGGATGCCGGTGGTCTTTGCCGCCTCCCATGCCCGCACGATCCCGGCAAGCGAGTTTCGATCGACCACGCCAAGAGCGTCGATGCCGAGCGCTGCCGCGGCGGCAAAAAGCTCCTCAGCGGAACTTGCCCCTCGCAGGAACGAGAAATGCGTGGTGACCTGAAGTTCAGCATATCTCATCCGAACACCCCATGCAGAAACCAGAGGTGCGACCCTGTGTCGGCATCCACTCCGTCACCGGCGCGATAAACCCAGTAGCGTTCCCCTGCCTCGTCCTCGACGACAAAATAGTCGCGAACGGCGGCATGTTCTTTCGGACGAAGCCACCATTCGCCGAATATCCGCTCCGGTCCGTCTGCCCGCTTCACACGGCGGCGTTTGCCGCGCCAGGTGAACACGGCCGGCGGCTGGTCGGGGAGCAGAGCGGTTACGTCGATCCGTTCGGGGTTTGCCAGTAGCCGCGACGGCCTCGGCCATTTCGCGGCCCATGTCGCTCCGGTTTCGTCGGCCGTCGGCCCAATCCGCTTCACCGACCGCTCGGGAACGTCGGAGGCGACGGGCGTCACGCGGTAAAGCCGCTGGCCACGATTGCCGAGAATGTCGACAAGCGGTGTGACGTCGACCACGGTTTCCTCGATCAGAGAGGATGCAGCCTGTCGCTCCTCGAGGGGTTCTGCCATGATGGCGACAAGCACCAGGCGCTCTATGCCGAAGCCCGGATCGATTTTCTCGATCCGGTCGCAGAGAAGCTTTGACAGCCGGGCGGGGTCACGCACCGGTTTTGCCAGTCCGGCTCGAATGCACTGCCGCGTGTTGTCGACACGGTAGATGACAAGATCGGAACGCCTGACGCCGAGGCCGCGTGTCTCCAGCTTGGCCGCGAGTTCCCCGACCAGTCGGCGCACATATTTGGCGATCGTCTCGGCCGCGCCGATCGGCTCCTGGAAGTTCTTCGCCGCCTCGACAAGCTCCGGAGTGCGCAGGGGCTCGATCGGTTCTGCCATTCGCCCAAACAGTTGATCCAGCCGCCGGCCAACTTCGGGCCCATATCTGAGCGTCAAGGGTGCGCGCGGCATGGCAGAGAGTTCACCGACGGTCTCGACGCCCATCACCCGCAGTCCGTGGATTGTGTCAGCTGGAAGACGCAGACAGTGGATCGGCAAGCCGGTCACCGCTTTCGCAACGCCGCCGATCGGGACGACCGTCGTTTCAGCCGGCGTCACGCGGGTGATCGCATGCGCTGCTCCCCAGGTATCGGCGACAGCAGCACGTGCGGTCAGGCCTCGTCCTCTCAACCCGTTGACCAAGCCGGAGATCAGCAGATCTTCGCCGCCCTGCAAGTGGTCGGCCCCTTCCGTGTCCATGACAATACCGTCCGCACCATCTACGGCGACGACCGGGCTATATTGCCGGAGCGCCCATAGCGCGAGGCGCTCAAGCGCAGACGCGTCGGCGCTAGGATCAGCATCGACCATCGTCAGATTGGCAACGATCGCTTGGGCTTTACTCGCGGGCATACCGAGCTTGAGACCGAGTTTGCGCGCGGCGGTATCGGCAGCCGAGATCCAGCGTTTCGACCCCGATTTCGAGATGACGACGAGCGGTTGGTCAGCTGGCACGGCTCCCTCTCCATGTCGACGTATCCGGTCTGTTGGCAGAGTGGGGAAGTAGACACAAACGACCCTTGGCATCACAGGCTCCTAATTCGAACTCAGCACACTCGCCTGCTTTCACGCGCATCAATTCCAATAGCCATCGGGCGCGCCCGACCCCTGCCACTGGCAGTTCCTCCGACGGAAGCACGCTCACCCTCCACCGTGTCGTCGAGGCCGTCGGATTGCCGAAGTCCGACGCTTCCGTTTGCCGCCGCCATCTGCGGACGACGAGCCCCATGGTCCCTGTTTTTTCGCAGGCCAACTGCAGCCGCCGGGATGCGACCATCGGCAATCGAACCAGTTCCCCGACTACCGCTGCTAAACCACCGAAGGAGAGCCCTTCCTCCATGGATGCCAGGACGTCCTCCTCCTTGTCGCCTTCGCAGAAAATCACGCGGTCGGGATGCAAGCCTGCCTGGGCGATAGCGGGGAAAAACAGGTCAGGTCTCGTCAGGCACCAGAGGACCTTGCCTTTAGAGCGTGCGGCAATGCCAGCAGCAAACAATGCTGCAGCCGCGCCATCGACCGTGCCGGCTCCACCGCCTGCTATCTCGTGAAGAGCGCCGTACGATAGCCCATCACCCGGCAATCGCTCGTCCATCTCGCGGACGCCGAATGGCAGTACGACGGCCTTCTTCGCCGTACTGCCTTCCAGGTGGGAAATACGGTCTCTAAGTTCCTCGATGACCCGAGGATTATGGGCGCGCGACATCGTTCACGGACCTCCTCAGGTTCGCGTTGCATGGACTTCATGTCCCCGAAAAATTGGTGACGTTCCTCTTTTGTTCCGTCGCTTGCAAAGAGTCAAGAGATTCAAAAATGGCAATTTCGCCAAAACTTACACACCGGAAAAAATGCCGAGACGAATCAAGACTCTAACTATTTTGACTTTCGCAATTGTTTTTACGGTGTGATGATCGGCCCGGTACCCCTTTGAATTAACGTCGGATCATAATGCTCTTTCGATCCTTTGCCGCATTTGCCATCGCCGCAGTTTGCCTCGTGATCGTCGCAAGCGGTTCTCATTCGCAGCCAATGCCGCCAGTTGCGACGATGTCCACGCCAGAGCTTCGGCGGCTCTGCCGTGCGGGAAGTGCAGAAGCGTCCGTTCTGCCTGAAGCCGACGCAAATTCGATCCTTCAAGATTATGAGCAGTCACGGGCGGCGTGCGACCGGCTGGTGGAGGCCTCAGGCCTCCAGGGCGACGCACTGGTTGACGCGCTTCTCGACCGCGCGGACTTTGAGGCGCCAGGGCAAGACGACAAATACGAACGGGCCTTGGCCGACTATGCCCGCGCAATCGAGCTGTCCCCCGGCTCCGCTGATGCTTACTGGCGGCGAGGCAAGGCAAACCTTCTCTATGCGCGTAATCTCCCGGCTGCCTTAAAGGATCTCGATGAGGCCATTCGCATCGCCCCCTACCACGCAGAGTTCTTTGTCACCCGTGCCTCGATCCTGAGCTGGCTTGGGGAGCCGGCACGGGCCCTGGCCGATCTTAATAAAGCGCTTGGGCACGATCCTCATTCGGTACATGCGTTGACCAACCGCGGCCTTGCTCACTCCAATAATGGCGACACCGCTAAGGCCCTTGTTGACTTCGACGCCGCCATAAAACTTTCTCCGAATGATTCAGGACTCTATGGCTTTCGCGCCGCAGCCAGGCGGGCGTCCGGCGACAACACGGGGGCAAAGGCGGATGATGCGAAGATGACCGAGCTGATGTTTAAACAAGCTCAGTAAGGACAAGTGCGGCGGCTCTCGCCGCCCGCCTTTATTATTACGTGCGACCTCGAAAAAGCGTCACGTGACTGCGAGATCAAAGACGATGACGGTTGCGCGGACGGTGCGCTGCCCGGAGTCTCCCCGTCCTTCTCACCCCTTCGAAACCCTCATCGCTCCGACATCGCCGAAAATGCGTTGAACGGCCGCGATTTGATCAGCAGTGATGTCGACCGAGACCTCAATGTCGCCGTCGAGTGCGCCGTCATGGCGGGTCCCATCGGCGTGCGAGGCGTCTCCGCCGGATGCGTGCGAACCGGATGTGTTTTCACTCGTGGCCGACTGTACGAAGATGTCGGGCCGCGACACGCCCTGCTGTTGAACGAGATGTTCGACCGCCAGGTCGGCCGCCTCACGCGTTGAGAAACTCGCGCGGATGGTAACGGTGCTGTCGTCTGCCATGATAATCTCCTTTGGCTTTGATGAAAGTGAAACTCTCAGGGTGCGCCGATGTTGCGAAGTTTTCTGTCTTCTCCCCGGCGAGCGGCCCGCCGGACTGGTCGAAGCTCTTCTATGGTCGGGTGCCACCACTCGGCGCCTTCCGCGTGTGCTACCTTCGCAGGCCATGTGCGTACGAGTTCGTCCAACCTCGGCTTGCGCCACAGCCCCCAGACGTGATCTTCCGTTACACCCGGATAGAATTCTGCCGTCGCCTCTGGATCGACGAGTTCCCCGGTAATCTCAGTGAAGATTACCAGGCCATATTGAATGCCGACGACACTGTCCAAAGGAGGAAGGTCGTCGCTTGCGAGAGGGTATCGCCGCCTTTTCCGCTCAGCCGAGAGTCGTTTCGACTTCGCCTCCTCTTCCGAGCCTTTCCGGGCTTCAGCTCGACGCCGCCGTTCCTCAGGCTCGTTCCTTCTCGCCGCCTCCTCGATTGCCGGCCAGTGGCTGCGGAGCTCTTGATATGAACGGTAGGGGACGTGCCAGATCTTCTGGTCACCATCCCACCGCGAATGGGGGATCTCGCGCAGTTCGTCGACGACCGTGCGCGAATAAGGCGTGCTGATCAGGAAGCCCGCTTTTCCGAGTGCAAGATAGCAGCTCTCGATCGGGTCGAACTCGAATGCATCCCTGCCCTTTGCGTCGGCGAACGCATCAGCCTCTGCTTCGAGTTCGGCAAGCCACCGCCCAACACGTCGTGCAGCAGTCTTGCCTGGCACGAACCATGCCTTCCGGGTGTCGCTCCACCGCGCCCTGGGGAAACGCGTCCGAAATTGCTCGACAGTCATGCGGTCGAACGGAAAGGACACCGTCTCTCCTGGCGCGGCTTCGACATTCTCCGTTGTTTGCTCGTCGCTCATGCTGTGGAAACGGCTATGTTGACCGACAGTTTCAATCTTCCGCGAAAAGGCTGAGCCCGCTTACGGTGTTGTTGGAACTAAATCACGGCTGGACTCTTCTCAGTGTCGAGGTTCCAGGCCGTGTCAACCGGACGTGGCAGGGATGACGAACGCGATGGTTTTTCCGGTTTCTCATCGCGGCCAACGAAACGGCAGTCGAGCGTCCAACCTGTCCGGCCGGGCCTCATCCCGCCCTCATCGGAGGCGGGAGGCGGATTTGTACCGGGGACTGCCATGGCCAGCGACAAGCTCTCGACCTACAAGCAGAAACGCGATTTTCAGAAGACGCAGGAGCCGAGTGGCGCAGCGAAGCTGAAGGCGTCCAACCGCAGGCGCTTCGTCATTCAGAAACATGACGCAACGCGGCTACACTACGACTTGCGGCTCGAACTCGATGGCGTCTTCAAGTCCTGGGCTGTCACCAAGGGACCGTCTCTTGATCCGCACGACAAGCGCCTGGCTGTCGAGGTCGAAGACCATCCCTTGGACTATGGCGACTTCGAGGGGACTATTCCGAAAGGCCAATATGGCGGCGGAACTGTCATGCTCTGGGATCGGGGCTACTGGGAGCCGGAAGGCAACAAGACGCCGGAGGAGGCCCTCGCCAAAGGGGATTTCAAGTTCACGCTGGAGGGAGAGCGGCTGCATGGCAGCTTCGTGCTGGTGCGGATGCGCAATGACCGCGACGGGGGCAAGCGCACAAATTGGCTGCTGATCAAGCATCATGACGACTTCTCAGTCGAGGAGAATGGTGCTGCGGTGCTTGAGGACAACGCGACGTCCGTCGCCTCCGGCCGAACCATGGGTGCGATCGCCGCCGGCAAGGGCAGGAAGCCAAAACCGTTCATGGTGCAGAGCGGCGACGTCCAGGCAGATGCTGTTTGGGATAGCAATCACGGGCTGGCGGCAGACGAACGTGCCGCGGACACGCAGGCAAACCGGAAGCCGGCGCCGAAAAAGCCGGCAAAGTCCGCGATGCCGGAGTTCATACCGCCGCAGCTTTGCGAAACGCTCGATCGCCCGCCTTCGGCCGATGGCTGGATCCACGAGATTAAATTCGACGGAAACCGTATTCAGGCGCGCATTGAAAACGGCGAGGTCAAGCTGAAGACCCGCAAGGGGCTGGACTGGACGGCCAAGTATCCGGCGATTGCGACATCGGCCGCAAGCCTGCCCGATGCCATCATCGACGGGGAGATCTGTGCGCTCGATGAAAACGGCGCCCCGGACTTCGCCGCACTACAGGCGGCGCTGTCAGAAGGTAAAACGGATGCGCTCGTCTATTTTGCTTTCGACCTGCTGTTCGAGGGGAGTGCGGATCTAAGGCAACTGCCGCTTACTGAACGCAAGAAAAGGCTCGAAGTGCTTATGAGGGAGGCGGGGGAAGATCCGCGCCTACGGTTCGTCGAACACTTTGAGACCGGTGGCGATGCAGTATTGAAATCGGCCTGCAAGCTCTCGCTGGAGGGCATTGTCTCGAAGCAGGCGGATGCCCCCTATCAGTCGGGGCGTACCGATACCTGGGCGAAATCCAAATGCCGCGCCGGACATGAGGTCGTCATTGGCGCCTACGCCAAAACCAACGGCAAGTTCCGTTCCTTGTTGGTGGGCGTCTTCAGGGGTAATCACTTCGTCTATGTCGGCCGGGTCGGGACCGGCTACGGCGCCAAAACGGTCGATACGATCCTGCCGAGGCTCAAGGAACTGGAAACCTCAAAGTCGCCCTTTACCGGGATCGGCGCCCCAAAGAAGGATACCAACGTGGTCTGGGTCAAACCCGAACTGGTCGCGGAGATCCAGTTCGCCGGCTGGACGGCGGATGGCCTCGTCCGCCAGGCTGCGTTCAAGGGATTGCGCGAGGACAAGCCTGCAGCCGAAGTTGAGGCAGAAAAGCCGGCATCGCCGGCAAAGACCGACAGCCCGACGCCGGCCACCACAAAGCCGTCAAGGCAGGCATCCAAGGCCGAGATGATGGGCGTGATGATCTCCAGCCCGGACAAGCCCCTCTGGCCGGACGCCAACGACGGAGAGCCGGTAACCAAGGAAGATCTTGCCCGCTATTACGAGACCGTCGGCCCGTGGCTGATCGACCACATAAAGGGGAGGCCATGCTCGATCATCCGGACGCCTGACGGCATTGGCGGCGAGCAGTTCTTCCAGCGGCACGCGATGCCGGGAACGTCCAACCTGCTCGAACTGGTCAAGGTCTTTGGCGACAAGAAGCCTTACCTGCAGATCGATCGCGTCGAGGGCCTTGCCGCCATTGCCCAGATCGGTGGCGTCGAGCTGCATCCATGGAATTGCGAACCGGACCAGCCTGAAGTGCCCGGCCGTCTTGTCTTCGACCTCGATCCCGGTCCCGACGTGCCCTTCTCTATCGTGGTCGAAGCCGCCCGGGAAATGCGCGACAGGCTGGAGGAACTCGGTCTCGTCAGCTTCTGCAAGACCACCGGCGGCAAGGGCCTGCATGTCGTCACGCCGCTCGCGGTAGCGAAGGGCAAGAAGCTGTCTTGGCCCGAGGCAAAGGGTTTTGCACACGATGTCTGCCAACACATGGCACGCGAGAACCCGGAGCTTTATTTGATCAAGATGGCCAAGAACCAGCGCAACGGCCGCATCTTCCTCGACTACCTGCGCAATGACCGGATGGCGACGGCGGTTGCACCCTTGTCACCACGCGCAAGGCCCGGCGCCACCGTGTCGATGCCTCTCACGTGGAGCCAGGTGAAGACCGATCTCGACCCGAAACGCTTCACCATCCGCACCGTGCCAGCGCTGCTGGCAAAGACCAGCGCCTGGCAGGATTATTGCGATGGCCAGCGTTCGTTGGAGCAGGCCATCAAACGATTGGCGAAGTCGATGAAACAGGCTGCCTAAGATCGCTGTCGTCAGAAGCCATAGCGCCGGTCAAGCGCTCGAAGGGCAGCCTGAAGCTCATCGATGGAAACCGGCTTCGGCGTTCCGGGGATATGGCGGAACGCCGGCGTGGAATCCAACGCATAGTAATCTGAAGCCCATGCCGCCAGTATGGTCCGTTTGTCGTCCACAGTGAGACCAGTCGCTTTCACCACGTCAAGCGGCCGCTCAATCTGCATGCCCTGTAGCAGGATCGTCGGACCCACCGCCGCGGCATTGCTCGCGGCCTGCTGCAAAATCTGGTGCATGTCCGCCTCCCTAGCGAACGTGCGGATCTTTGTCGTGCCGGCGACTGGAAGCGGCGATGACATTGGTCTCCGGTGCCAGTAGATCGTGCTTCTCAGCGAAAGCTGCGAACAGGCCGCGTGCGGTCTCCGCTTCGATCTCGCCGCGCAGGGCTGCGCCACAGGCCTTCAGCGCCACCGAATAAGCCGTGTCGCGCATTGATGCTGGCCATTCGACGAGATGCCGGTAGGCGTCTATAACTGTTCGGACCTTAGCGGGAAAGCCAAGACCGACAAGGATGATCACAGGTTCTCTGAACATATCGGGTTTCATTGTCTCTCTCCTTCCCAACCCGGAATGTGCAATAGGGCGCCACGGCCAGCGGCGCCCTTCTCCAAAGTTCAATCAGGCGGCCTTTTGCGCTTCGATCTGCGCCGGGGCGGTCGACTGCACGAGGGCCGGATCCGTCTGGATGTCGATCTTCCGCGGCTTCAACGCCTCGGGAAGCTCACGAACGAGATCAATCGACAGGAGACCGTTCTTTAGATCCGCACCATTCACCCTGACATGGTCGGCAAGCTCGAACCGGTGTTCGAACGGACGTCCGGCAATGCCGCGATGCAGGTAGCCTTCGGATGCCGCCTCCTGCTTCTTGCCAGTTACCGTCAGCAGATTGGACTGGAAGGTGATGTCGAGATCATCTCGGGCAAAACCTGCGACCGCGATTGAAATCCGGTAGCTGTCATCACCGGTCTTGACGATGTCATAGGGCGGCCAATCACTGATCGAGCGGGCGCGCTGGGCATTTTCGAGGAGATTGAAGACCCGGTCGAAGCCGACGCTCGAGCGGAAGAGAGGAGCGTAGTCGTAAGATGTTGCCATAGCCATATCCTCCTTGAAGCAACATGGGTACGGAAGCGCCGAAAGACGGCGCTCCCAGCAAGGCCAGCCCTGTTTCAGCGGCTGGCGGCAATCGATTTGGTTTTTGAGAATTTAGGATTCAAGAGCACCAGCCGAAAAAAACTGAGGCCTAGCCGACGCGCTGAAATTCCTGCTCAGTCGAGTTCATAAACAGCGGCATTGTCCTGGATCTCACGCAGTCCTTTGTAAGATGCGTGCCGCAGATTGCCATCGTCGGTCCAGCCACGGAACTCGATCTCGGCAATCAGCGTCGGCTGCGCGAAGACGTAGTTCTTGCCCTTGAGCGGCACGACCGGTGTCCTGGTCTTCAGCGTATCCAGAGTCTTCTTCAGGTACGCCGCGTCCTTTTCCTTGAACCCGGTTCCAACGGCGCCAACATAAACCCAGTCCTGTCCACGTCTCGCAGCCAGCAACAGACTGCCAATCCCGCCGCGCGCGACCGCGGACTGCTCGTAGCCGACGATCATGAAGCTCTCACTCTGCACGCACTTGATTTTCAGCCAGTCGCCCGTCCGTCCGGATCGGTATGGACGGTCACGGTGTTTGGCGACAATTCCCTCCAGCCCGAGAGAACAGGCGGTTTCGAGGAGTTCGCCGCCGTCACCCTCCACCTCCTCGGAAAGCTGGATCGCTCCAACCGCACCATCCAACAGATCTGTCAAAAGATGTCGGCGGACTGACAGCTCGGTCTTCGTCAGATCGTGCCCGTCGAAATATAACAGGTCGAAGGCGAAGAGGACGGATTCGCTCGAAGCTCGTTTGCCGCCGCGTCCGCCAAGCGAGCGTTGCAGCGCTCCGAAGTCGGACCTGCCCTGCGCATCAAGCACAACAGCTTCGCCGTCCAGGATAGCAGTCCCGACTCCCAGCTCTTTGGTGGCTGCCACGATCGCAGGGAACCGGTGTGTCCAGTCATGGCCGCCGCGGGTAATAATTCGCACGCCTTTCGGCTCGATGTGGACGGCCAGCCGATAGCCGTCCCACTTGATCTCAAAAGCCCAATCCGGACCGATCGGGGGAGTTGCCTTGAGCAAGGCCAGGCATGGCTCAACCCGATCGGGCATCGGATCGAATGGAAGGTTCGGCTGCGCCGGGTCGCGTTTGCGGCGCGGCTGCGATTTTGCAGACAGCACGTCGTCCTGTAGCAGCGGTTTGGCGCGTCGCTTCATTTGCTGGACCGGGTCTCAGCGGCGACCGACTTTTTCAGAGCATCCATGATGTTGATGACGTTGCTCGGCGTCGACTTTACTGGCGCGGACGGTTTCGCCCTGGCCTGCTTTTTCAGCGCCTTCTTTTTGGCGTCAATGATGTCGAGAAGCCGGTCCTGCACCGGGTCAATGACCATCTTCGGGTCCCAGTGCTGCGTCTGCTTCTTGATGAGTTGCTGTACCAGGGGCATCATCTCGCTGTCCGCCGTCTCGTTGTCGTCGATGCCCGCAAAATACGAGTCTTCATCGCGGACTTCATCCCCGTAGCGCAAAGTCCAAAGGACAATACCCTTGCCGCGTGGCTCCAGCATGACGGCGCGTTCCCGGCGAGAGATCACCAGCCGCGAGATGCCAACCATGTCCTGCGCTTCCATCGCATCGCGAATGACGGAGAACGCCTCCTGGCCGACCGGGTCGTTAGGCGACAGGTAATATGGGGTATCAAACCAGATCCATTCCACGCTGTCGCGCGGCGTGAATGTGGAGATGTCGATCGTCTTGGTACTGTCGAGCGCAACGTTCTCCAGCTCCTCGTCCTCCAGCATTATGTATTCGTTCTCGCCACGCTGGTAGCCTTTGACCTCATCTTCGTCTTTGACCTCTTTGCCGGTGACGCTGTCGACATAGTGGCTGACGACGCGGTTCTGGGTCTCGCGATTGAGCGTGTGGAAACGGACCTTCTCGCTTTCGGAGGTCGCCGGCATCATCTGCACCGGGCACGTGACGAGCGATAGCTTGAGGTAGCCTCTCCAATAGGGACGGACAGCCATGTTCTCCTCCGATCAACCGGCGCGGCGGGTCTGCGACGCCGCGGACTTGGTTTTGGCAGCGGCAGGTTTGGCGGACTTCTGGCGCGCCGTGCCCTTGTTGGCATTGGCCGCACTCCGTTTCGGCTCCGCCTTCTTTCCACTAATGCCGGCACTTTCTCTGAGCGCCTGCAGAAGATCGCTGGGTTTCGACGCCGCCGGCGCCTTTTTCTTCGGAAGCGCCCTACCCTCGATCTTCGCCTTCACCAGCTCGGCGACGGCAGCCTCGTAGCGATCGTCAAAAGTGCTGGCATCGAAGCTTCCTTTTTTGGTGCCGATGATGTGCTCGGCCAAATCCAGCATTTCGCCTTCGATCTTCAGATCGGGTAGTTCCTCGAACGCCTCCTGAGAGGAGCGCACCTCGTAATCGAAGTTCAGCGTTGTGGCGATCAGCCCTTTGCCATGCGGACGGATGAGGACGGTTCGAACGCGGCGAAAGAGAACGGTCCGGGCAATCGCGGCGACCCTGGCTTTCTTCATGCCGTCGCGCAAAAGCAAAAAAGCATCCGTGCCCATCTTGTCAGGCGCCAGATAGTACGGCTTGTCGAAATAGACGTCGTCGATCTCGTTGCAGGGGATGAAGGCATCGATCTTGAGCGTCTTGTCGCTGTCAGGAACCGCGGCCGCGACCTCCTCGGGCTCAAGGATGATGTATTGGCCGTTCTCGACCTCGTATCCTTTGACCTGCTCGTCACGTTCGACCGGATCGCCGGTCTCGCTATCGACGAACTCGCGCTTGACCCGGTTTCCGGTCTTGCGGTTCAGCGTGTTGAAAGCGATCCTTTCCGAAGATGATGCCGCGGTGTACAGCGCCACCGGACAAGCGACCTCTCCGTATTTGATGAAGCCTTTCCAATTCGCTCTCGGGGCAACCATGACGCAGAACTCCTGACACAACCAATGCGATTCAAGCGAATCAGCATGTAATTGTTCCGAGTCGAAACGAATCAATTTTCAAGGACTTAGCGCGATCAGGCCCACTCGTTTTGCGAGTCTGCGCTAGTCTCTTGATTCCCGTGCATCTTTTCCTGGTCACATGCGTTTCTTCGTGGAGCAACCCAAAAGGAGTCCTGCCATGAGCAAGCGCGAACTGATCGATACCGGAACTGACAAGCGTTATGTCCGCCGTGACAAGGAGGGGAAATTCAAGGAGAGTGTCGACGTCTCTCGCTCGCTGTCGGCCGATGCTCGCCACGACGCGAAGCATGATGCGAAACCGGGTCACGGCGACAAGGGTGATCGCAAGCACTGACGGAAACGCCGGTGAAGCTCGCTACCTACAACGTCAACGGGATCAATGGCCGGCTAGAGGTTTTGCTCCGCTGGCTCGCCGAGGCAAAGCCTGATGTCGTCTGCCTGCAGGAATTGAAGGCGCCAAACGACAAATTCCCGCGCCGCGAGATCGAGCGTGTGGGCTACGGTGCCATCTGGCACGGCCAGAAATCCTGGAATGGCGTGGCAATCCTTGCCAGGGATCAGGAGCCGCGCGAGACACGACGCGGACTGCCGGGAGATCCCGACGACAGCCACAGCCGCTATATCGAGGCTGCTATTGATGGCATCGTCATTGGCTGTCTGTATCTTCCGAACGGCAACCCAGCACCCGGGCCGAAATTCGATTACAAACTCCGCTGGTTTGAGCGACTGCATTCCTACGCCGCGGAACTCTTCGAACTCGATGTTCCTGTGGCTCTGATCGGCGATTTCAATGTGATGCCAACCGATCTCGATGTCTACAAACCGGAGCGCTGGCGGGACGACGCCCTGTTTCGGCCTGAGGTGCGCGCAGCTTATGCCGAACTCATCGCCATGGGCTGGACGGATGGCATCCGGCTGCTGCACCCGGAGGAGCGGATCTATACGTTTTGGAAGTATTTCCGCAACGCCTTCGCACGCGATGCCGGGCTGCGCATCGACCATTTCCTGCTGAGCCCATCGCTGCGGGAACGACTGCAAACCTGCAGCGTCGACAAGTTTGCGCGGACCTGGGAGCACACCAGCGACCATGCCCCGGTCTGGATTGAACTGGATGATGAATAGCATATCTCAAGGACACATTTGTGCGGTCGTTTCAGGCTCGCCATCCCTGGCGATGGCCGATAGAGAAACATAGGAGTGACGGTATGCAAGATTTCGACGCCGTAGAGTTTGCGGACCGTCTGGCGGCGATGACGGACGAGGAAGTGTTTGGGCTGATGAAGACGCTTGAGGAAGCAAGCGAGGGTGTTCGTCCTGAAGATCGTGAAGACAGCGATGTATTCGCTCAGATCGCTTTGGTGGAGACGGCGATCGAGGATCGGTTTCCGGGCCAGCTTATGGCGCCATACAAGGATTGGCAGCAGCGCCGTGTCGGTGGCTGATCAGGAGGATTTTTCATGAGTGACAGATCTGAAAATCAGGAACGACTGTTTCAGCAGTTGGATGATGCCGTCGCTGAGATCATCGATCGTTTCGCAAATGAGGGACACGGAACAGCGCGTGTAGTAGAGACGCTTCAGGACGTTCTGGCAAAGCGACAGCTCGCCTATGATCGCGACCCTGATCCCGCGGATGAACCGATAGAAGAACCGGCCAACGGGTGGCCCGCAGCCGATAACCCGTCGAACGAAAACGGGCGGAGACCATGAACAATATGGCAGACCATCCCGCCGCCGTTGAGGCAATAGGCAGTCTGACCCGGACGCAAGAAGAAGCGCTTCGAGCAATTGCTTTCTTCCGGCGACAGAGGAAAGTGGGCCGGGGTTGGCTGGTGGGTGACAAGCGGCTATCGGAGAAGCTTGTCGAGCGGCTGGAAAAGATGGAACTAGTCGAGGAGAGCTTCATCCGCGGCGAACCGGTGCTGCAGTTGACCATTGTCGGACAGGCGATCAAGGCGCAGCTGCTTCAGTAATCCGTCTGCACCGGCTTTGGATCCGGTGGAAAGACATCCACCTCACAAGATGAAGCCTAGCCAGCTGATGCTACTGACCAATGTTTTGATATAAAAATTGGTCAGTAGCGTCGTAGTTGCATTGGTGACCAATTTTTGTATATAAATTTTGGACACCATTGTAGGATAACCATGCCGGATCCCACATCTGACACTTTGGAACGCATTCACCAAAGGATCGCCGACGCGGCGCCTTCGGGGGTTTGGTCGCGCTCTGACTTCTTGGATATCGCAACACCGAACGCCGTCGAAAAGGCGCTGCAGAGGCTGACCAATCGCCGCGACATCCGCCGCCCTCATCGTGGTCTTTACGACAAGCCAGCTGTCAGCCAACTGACAGGCAAGATGGTGTTTCCGCCACGGGCCTCATTCATCGATGCAATCGCGCGACGTGACAAACTTCGTGTCTGCGTCGATGGCATGACGGCTGCCAATGATCTTGGCCTGACGACGGCCGTCCCCGCCAGGTCAACAATCTATGCGGACACATATCCCCGAACCATCGAGATCGAGGCCAATGCCGGCGATATGGAGGCCACGAAGCCCGTGATCTACATCTTGGACTTCAAGCGCATCTCGGCAAAGACCGCTTTTTGGGCGGGCCGACCGGCAATGCGAGTGATTCAGGCCCTTCACTGGTTTCGCGACGAGCGATCCAATCTGGAGACCGTTGTCGATGGTATCGTCCGCTACTTGGCACGAAGCCATCACAGGCAGCCAATCGTCGAGGATTTACGCGAAAATATTCACGCCATCCCAGCCTGGATGTATCAGGCTGTGGAGACCATAACCGCCGATCCGCCACTCCAGGAAGACGGAAGCACATCGCCGAGCGGCGGGGGAATGGATGAACATGCGCCAGAGTTTCATTGATATCCTTCGCTCGACCGCTGACGAGCGGCAAGCACTGTTTTCCGCCGCTGCGTCCGATCTGGAGACGCGGGCCGAAAATATCGAGAAGGATCTGTATGTCTGCTGGGTGCTGGACTTCTTGTTCAATCAGCGGAGGGACGATGCTATCGGCCTCTACTTTAAGGGCGGCACCAGCCTTAGCAAAGCATATGGCCTGATAAAGCGTTTTTCTGAAGACATCGACATCGGTATCTTCAAGGCGGATCTTAAGGTTCCGCTCGAGGCCGATATCGCAGCACTTCCCTCCGTCAATCAACAGCAAAAGGCTCTGGCCGAGCAGGTGGACGAGGCCGCGCGCCATTATATGTCCGGACCGCTCAAGAGTTTGCTCGATGAGGAAATCGCTACGGTCGAGGGAGAGACCGGACAATCGGGGCATTTTTCGCTCGACTTCGGATACGATCTCTACCGAAAGAAGGCGGCGCTTGACGTACTCGTTCTGGGATACAAAAGCGTCTTTGACACGAGCGGCGGTTATGTCGAAGCGGCAGTGCGCATCGAAGGCGGGGCACGCCCGGACCCTGTTCCGACCGAGAAGCGAGAGATCATTCCATACGTTGCCTTGGAAATGCCAAAGGGCACTGACCTGACGGTCCAGAATGTTACGACCGTCAAGCCGGAGCGAACTTTCTGGGAGAAAGTTCTGATCCTTCACGCGATGACGGAGATGACGGAAAAACGGAACATACAGAATAGTCCTGAGCTGAAAGTACCAGACCTCAACCGATACTCGCGCCATTATTACGATGTTCATCAAATCTGGACGAATCCCGACTACGGCAAGGCCACTGCATCGATGCTTGACCTTGCTGAGGCTTGCCGCCGGCATAAGGAGCTGATGTTTCGCGCGCCGGACCATCGATATGATCGAGCCGTACCAGGTAGTTTTCGACTGGTGCCCACGCCCGAGATGCGCAAAAAACTCGCATCCGACTATGAGAGAATGTCCGCCATGATATTTGGGACGCCGCCCGAATTTGGGTCTGTCATGGCCAGCATTGACGAGTTGGAGACCTTTCTCAACTCAATCGCAGACAAACCCTCGGTTTAAGGCAAATGCAAGAGCTAGTCGATCGTGTCGCCTTGAAAGGAATCGAACCAACGACGGATCTGTCATATTCCCCAGACGTCTGAAAACACTCGATGATTTACTGGCCGCGAAACACCGCGCACGTGTTCAGCGGCGACCTGTGGTTTCCAGATCCGCAATCGCCTTGACGATTTCAAAGTCCATTTCAGCACGGGGTTCGATACGGGCGACTTCGCTGGCGACATTGGCCCGATGCCAGTATTCGTTGGTATGACGTTGCGCGCGACTGCGCGCGGCTCTTCGCTGCGCCTCGTAGTAGGCGTTGACCGGGTTAGTTGCAGCAAGTCACCTGGCATCTTCTTGCCAACGGCGGCGGATCGCTCGCCGGTGTTCGATCCATTGCCACAGGAAACCAATCATGGCCGACCCCGCCGCGATGCCAGAAGCTCTGAACGGGGTATCCAGATCGCGGAAGTGTCGTCACCAAAAGGTACGGCAGCTCCCTCGAAGACACATATCCCGACCCACGCGCAGATGACCGCATCGAGCATGTCTTCAAACGCCTTCAACTGCCATGATGGGGACTCAAGCGGAGGCAACTGCAAGACCTCAGAGGCGCCTGGTATTTCCGGGTCGAGGCAGGCGACGATCGTTCGCCAGGTTTCGAAGAGTTTGTTGCGCCGGCTGGCAGGGTTTTCTGTTGGCCAGTAATTGCGGGTCTTCCCCTGCTTGTAAGGCAACCGCTTTTCGGCGCGCATCAGCTCGACCAGGGCCGGATGCGGGTAGACTTCCAACAGTCCCGGCGCACCCACCTCTTTCGTCAGCAGCCTATATCCGCAGCGCTCGAAGCCGCTCCTCAGATCGTCGCTGATCTTGCCGGGCCTGATCGCACTAGGCGTGTGTGTGCTGCAATGGCGGGCACCATAGGCTGCCGAAACCAGATTGTCCGAAACTCGCCGCGCGGTGATCGGTTCGAGAGAAAGGGGCATATCCACGGCAACAAGATCGACAGGAGCGCCAGCGATCTTCCCGGCGGCAGCAAGCAGAGCTGCGGCCTCCGCGACCGAGCCGGAGGGGCGGGAAGTGGAGATCAGTCCCTCATCGGCGTGAGCCAAGAAGTGACGATAGGACGATCCCGCGAAGATCAGGCGCCAATTGGAGGCCGTGGAGGAAACCACTGCGACACCGCTCGGCTGTGTCGCGGTCCAGGCTGCATCAATACCCAGAATGATCGTCATTGCCCCTCCCTGCCATTCAATCAGCCCGGAAGCGATCGAACGCCGTCAGATATTTGACCGGCGGATCGGCATCCCAGCGATAGATCTCTATCCGCAGGAAATGCAGCTCCTCATCGACCTTCTCTTCCGGCAGTTCAACCCACCAGGATTTCGGGCGGCCGTCGGAGCCGTCCGCCCAGCGATAGCCTCGCGCCTTGAGATGGTCCTTCATGTCGAACGGGCTGTTTTCGGCGTAGACGCGAACCCGTGATCGCTGACTGGCCTGATAAAGTTCAGCAAATGGCGTTGCGGTCGAATCGGGCCGTGTCTGCCCGAGCACTTCCAGCAGTGCGAACAATCGTCGATGGCGCGGTGCCCATCGTGAAAATATCCCGACTGGCCGATCAGGTGACCGAGCTTGCTTCCCTCGAAGCCACGCGCCGACCAGTCGATCTCAGAGACCGAGCAGGCCCACGCCTTATGGGCAAAGATCGGCGAGAAGGCTTCACAAAAGGGCCGATCGAAGCCGGCGTTGTGCGCAATGATCAGGTCAGCCGGTTCGACGAGGGCTTTGAGGCGGGCAACGTCGATCACCTGACCGGCCACCATGTCGTCGGTGATGCCGGTCAGCCGTGTGATTTCCGCTGGGATGGGAACGGTCGGCTGCTGAAGTCCGCCATAGACGCCGGTGACATCGCCAATCTCGCCTGCGTTATTGAAGGTGAAGGCGATTACGCCGATTTCGATGATTTCGTCGGATCGATAGTTGAGGCCGGTGGTTTCAGTATCGAGGATCACACCCTGCCGTGGAAATTCGGGCCGAGCATGCTCGAAAACTGATCGGGGCGAGAGTTTTCGCAGGATGCGATAGTTGCCGGTCGCTTCCAGATGGCAGGCCATGGCCTCGTCATCAGAACCGAAGCCGTCCTGCCCCCTTCCAGCAACAGCCTGCGGCTTAGCCACCTTTTTGGTAGCCGGCACAACAGGAGCTGCAAAGAAGTCGAGTTGCGAGGTCATTGTATTCCGATCCGATTGCGGCATGGCCACGCGCACATTACGCATCGGCATAGGAGCAAGCAACGACGCCCGCGATCGGGTGCACATCGCACGGAGCCTGCGGTGGAGGAACTGCGAACAAGCACCATTCAAAGCAAAGAACTACTTTGGGCACTGACGTCGAAATCGTAGGATGCCGAACAAAGATTTGACGATTTTGAGAACAGCCATGAACAATCAGGCGCAGCAGCCGATCCGATACGACTGACAGACGCCAAACGGCATGGGCTAGGCCCCATCGTACTTTACGGGCTCACCGTTGCCGGCCTGCCAATCCGCTGGTTGACGTTCTCCACGATGGAGAAGCGAAAATCATTGCGCGAAGTGCTGCTGACGGCATGGCGAAACGCCGAGGGTTCGCGCGGCCTGCCAGATGTTTTGCGTGTGAACCGCTACGTGGAACAGGCCGACCGATCATTAGCGGCGGATATTGCCAAGATCGGCATCCGGCTTGAGGTTGCCGACCCCAAGGACAAAGCGGCTCCGGCATCGTTACGCTCGGCGCACGATGCCTCCCTGTGGTTGTCGAAAAGGCATAATCCGGTCGATCTGTCTGTGGCTACGTCCGTCGAAGCCCTTTGTCGTGATGCACAGGACGATCACGGTTGGCGGGCAGGCAGCGGTCCTCGCGGGCCCGGCAATCGAAATCTCGAGGACAACATCGAGCGGTGGCTGGAACTGCCGATGCGGCCCCCGGTAAACATTCTCCCCGATAAGGTGGGGTGGGAAGCCGGACCGTGGCTGTCGTCCTGGGAAACCTCACTCCCACCGGATCGGCCGCGCTATTTCAAACACGACGGAGTTACCGGCAGGATGTGGCTGCTTTCGGGAGAGGACCCCTCGGGGGACGTCGTTGACGACGACGACATCACGGCCTACGAGGAGTATGACAACCTACCCGAAATCGCCAAGAACCTGGTCGCCTGCTGGCCCAATCCGCCGAAGGAGATCGCTGCGGCCGCTGGAATCACCCTGCGCCAGCTCCAGTGGTTCATCTCGGAGCGTTCCACCCTCGACCGGTCGGCGCGCTTCGATCTAGAACGCCTGTTGGGCATCGAATATGACGAACGGATGGGCGGCTACACGCCTGCGGGTCCCTACGTCCTGATCGCCAGAAAGGCTCAGCCGATCGACGCGGTCTATCAGGAGATTTCCGGCGGCGGTGATGCCTGTCCTTGCGAACTCGTTCCGGCTCAGGGACAGGCGGACCCCAGCTGGAGATACGTCTTGATCAATGCGTTTGGGACACCGCCGACCCTTGTCATGGCACCCCGTGGCGAGGCGATCACGGAACGCCTTCCCGACCTGATCATGAACTACGAGGGCATCCGGCCGGTTTCGCCGGCCTTTTATCGCGACGTGGTTACGACCTGCGCCCGCGCTTGCCGGACACCAGAGGTCAATGCCAGGGAGATGCGGGATTTTGCAAAGCGCTACGAACGGGAATGGGTCGATTGCGCATGGCTGCCGGACTGAATGCTGGTAATGCGTGAGCCCTGATGTCTGATCGCGTTCGAACATACCGGCCTGGATTTTTTGCACGGTTCCTTCCTCAAGGAAAATGGAAGATCACGCTGACCGCGTCCTCGCCCGCATCCATACGTCTTGAAGTCGGCGACGCTATTAAACTTCCCTTTCTGGATGTCGTCGCCATTTCCGTCAGCAAGGCATTGCTGTGGCACACCGTCGAAGTCCGATCTCGGAACCGGATCGATAACCTGTCCTGCCTTGGAGAAGAAGCCGCCACACGATTGGCGGCCTATCTTCACAGCTTCATCAACAACCACCTATTCGCATTGATCGGCGCAGACATCAGTCGATTGAGCGAGGTAGATACCAAACTGCGGGCGATCATTGAGGGTAACCGACAATATCTGGCCCAAGCCGACCTCGGCCGGGTCATCGCGGGCGTAACCGGTGACGCCGCCGCAGCGCTCTCGCATCCTCTGTTCGATCTGGAACTGATGCCGGCCGCGCTGAAAGCAGCACTCCCCCCGTCGCTTGCCTTCATCACCGATCCGGCTGTGCGTCATAGATACAATGACGCGTTCGTTTCGGCAGAACTGTCGAGATATCGCTCGTTCTTCGACAATCTGGATGGCCGATCACTGTCCGACCAGCAACGTGAGGCATGCATTCGCCTGGAGGACAACAATCTCTTGGTCGCCTCAGCCGGATCGGGCAAATCCGCCACGATGGTTGGCAAGGTCGCCTATGTCCTCGACAAGCAGCTCTATCGGCCGGAAGAGATTCTCGTGCTCGCCTTCAACAAGAGCGCCGCCGACGAACTGAAAGAACGGATATGCAGGCAGCTCGCGATCGATCCGGGAAATCCGGAATGCAAAGTGACCACGTTTCATGCACTCGGTCGCGGCATTATCGAAGAGGTCGAAGGTCGGCCGCCGCAGCTTGCCGATTGGGTTGAACACCCCGCCGGCGAAGCGAAAGTCATCGAGCAGATCATTGACGAACTGCTGCGATCGGATCTGGAATTCACCAGGCTCTGGGTCAACCTCCTCGTCCTTCATCCCAAGGCGGATATCCCGGCCCAGGTGTTCGGTTCCAAGGAAGACTACGAGCGCTACCTGTGGGTGCGCCGCCGGAGCGGCGTTGCGACCATTGGCACGATGGCCGGCTTCTATGTGAAGTCGCTCCAGGAGCAGACAATCGTCAACTGGCTGTGGCTGCATTCCGTCGAGTTCGACTACGAACGCCAGATTCCAATCGAAGAGAAAAACGGGCACATCCGGTACGTCCATCCGGACTTCTATTACCCCGCCAGCAAGACGATCCACGAGCACCTGGCCATCAATGCCGATGGTTCGTCGCCCTTCACAGACTATGTCACCCATGCCGAAAACAAGTTGGCTGCCTACCGAAAGGCCGGGATGGACGTCTTTCAAACCACCTCGGCGCAGGCGAACAATGGATCGCTGATTGCGGAACTCGAGGCCGAGCTTGCAAAACGGAGCATTACGTTCGAACGAAAAAACTACACGGCGATCGTCAAAGCCCTCGAGCCCGTCGTCATCAAGCACTACCACAAGCTGATTGCGGTCTGTATCAAGCACATCCGCGCCAGCCACCTCACTCTGGACATGCTGCTTGAGCGGGCCGAATCGCTCCATGACCGGACCCGCGCCAGGGAGTTTGCGCAAGTAGTCTGGAAGACCACCGAGACCTATTCCCGCAATCTCGAAGACAGCAATCGCATCGACTTCGACTCCATGATCGCCAATGCAACGCAACTTGTAGAGACCGGACGGTATCAGAGCCCCTATTCCCTGATCCTCGTCGACGAGTTCCAGGATATTTCGGAGCCGCGCGCGAAACTGATCAAGGCGCTGAAGTCCCAGAAGCCGTTTACCAAGATCTTTGCCGTTGGCGATGACTGGCAGTCCATCTATCGCTTTACAGGATCGGACGTAACGATCTTCACGCAATTCGAGTCGAATTTCGGGGCAAGCTGGCAGGGGCGTCTGGAGCAGACCTATCGCTGCAACCAGCTGATCGCCGAGACTGCCGCCAGCTTCGTGCAGCGGAACTCCGCCCAGTTGCGGAAGTCGGTTCAATCGATACGACCGGCCATCCCCCGATCGATCCGGGTCATTCCGATCGACGGTGAGGTAGGCAAGCCGGATTTCAGCAAGGCGTGTCATCAATTACTGAAGCGGCTCGATTCGTTCTTGGGTGGAATTTCAGGGCAGTGGCGGAACGATGAACGCAAAAAGCTGAAGGCGATGGTGCTGTGGCGCTATAACCAGCTCGATCCGTTCAGGGGCGCGCCGCCAAAATTCGAGCATATCGAGGTTTCGGGACTGTCATTTCATCGCGCCAAAGGACTCGAAGCCGACTACACAATCCTACTCGATATCAGCGAAGGCGATTATGGGGTGCCGAGCCGGATCGAAGACGACGAACTGCTCAATCTCGTCATGCCACGGCCAGAAACCTTCGAATTCGCCGAGGAGCGTCGCCTATTCTATGTCGCGTTTACCCGCGCGCGTCGCGGCGTGTTCTTGCTTACCAGCAGCCGTGAGCCATCAAGATATATTCGGGAGATATCGGAAATTGCCGGCGAAAATCTACGCTTCGAGACGATTGATGGCGAGCCTCTGCATCAATGTCCCGCATGCCGCGTCGGCCAGTTGATCGAAAGGAAAGGCCGCAACAACACCCGGTTTCTGGGATGCAATCAGTATCCTGAGTGCGATCATACCCAGCGGGCGCACTGACCTGCTCTATTGCTCACAGGCTAGTGTGACTCCCTGAGAGACTTGAAGAATTCGTCGATGACGGAGGTACTGCCTAAAGGCAGCTTGAAGGCTGAGACCATAGGTGAAGGCAGCGCCCCGCGGTCCTCACGCGGATCGCAGATACGTGACTTCGAAAGCTTTAACTTGTCGATACCCCTGCAAACGATTTGCAAGGCTAAACGCATCATTCATCTCGAATTTCTGAAATATATCGAGACCCCGATCCAAGCTAATCTTCCAGCCCCCATCAGTGACAACATGCCGTGCGTGGATGGTGTTCGTTCCATCAAACTCCCAAGAGAATTTAATTCCCGCAGCAGCGGCTGCAGCCTCAATGGCGATTAGATTGGACTGTTGTTTTTCCGGGTAAATCTCATCAGCGCAAGTAATGAGGTGAAGCGCCACCTCGTCCTCCGGCGCCTTGTGCTGGGCGACCATTTCGATGAATTCCATCAAATTCCGTGCCTGATGGAACAAGCGGATGTAGGGATCGGTGATCACGATGTTCGTCGCGCCTTTGAGCCAGGGCCAGAAAAGCTCAGCGTAGGTGACACCTTTCTGGTTTTCGCTGAAAACCTTGTGTCCTTCGCGCGGACCGGCGAGAGCATCTGCCGTCTCCCCGATCTTCGACACTGCCTCCAGGACAGCTGTGTCACCACCGTCTTTCGTACCTTCAGGCGTCGGCTCGTCATGGGCGGGCGCGCGTTTGTGGTAATATTGCGGATGCTCTGTTTCTTCGAGCGTCTTGACTACCACCTTGCGGCCATCGCGAGCCGAGAACGAGAAATCCGTCTCTGGATAAGTGCTGTCAATCCGAAGAAGCTGATCCTTGACGCGCTTTCGCCCCTCTACGGCGAGATAAAGGATCTCCTCTACCTCGGCCTC
This sequence comes from Hyphomicrobiales bacterium, assembly GCA_900468015.1. Lineage (GTDB taxonomy): Bacteria > Pseudomonadota > Alphaproteobacteria > Rhizobiales > Rhizobiaceae > Agrobacterium. The sequence goes on along the minus strand of UBRU01000013.1, from coordinate 90,296 downwards.
TGTTGCGTTATCCGCCGGGAAGAGCAGCTTCATCATCCCCGAGAACGTCTTGTTCACCCCATCGCGGTCGCGCGTCGAAATATCCGATGAGAGCGTGAACAGGGCCTGGTAGCGATTGGAGTAGTCGTCATTACGCATGTGCCGAAGGATTTCGGCCAGGTAGTCGACGACGAATCCATACCCAGATGCGAACATCTCCCCGCGGATGACGTCGATTTCCCAGCCCGGGACATAGGTGTGAAGCCGATCAATAAAGGCGGAATCGTAATATTTCTCGGGAAGCTCCTCAAACAAATCGGTATGCTTGAGCATATATGGAACATTGTGCTTAGTGTTTCCCACAAAGACCATCGACGCCTCGGCGCCGAGCGTCTCCACCCCACGCGAGAAGGTCTTGTTGGCCATGTAGTTTTTCATGATGTCGACAAGCGCTTTGTCGACTCTCTTTTGCCGGCCGGCGAACTCATCAAAGGCTACGACATCCCAATAGCCTACCAGTCCGATCTTTCCCGAGCTGTTGTTGACGAATAGCTTCGGCACCGTCACTTCCCCGCCGGAAATCAGAATGCCGTGCGGCGAGAATTCAGAAAAGATGTGGGACTTGCCCGTGCCCTTCGGCCCCAGCTCGATCATATTGTAGTTTCGCTCGACGAAGGGCACGAGGCGCATCAGTTGCAGGAGCTTGCTACGCCGACCGAACATCTCCGGGTCGAAGCCGACCGTCTGGAACAAGAGGTCGATCCATTCTTCGGTCGTGAAACCCGCACGCGCGCCGAGAAAAGCCTCGTAGTCAAACTTCGATAGCTGGATGGGCTTGATGCTCCCCAGAATCCAGGGTTCGACGTTCTTGTCCTCGCTGTGCTCGTATTCGACGTCGGCAATGCACCAGACACCGCTAACCAACAGCTTGGGATGAGCCTTCACGCTATCGGAGTCGATGATGACTTTCTTTATGCCGAGATTGGCGAAAGTCGCTTCATAGGCATCCTTGTCGGTGTTGAGATCGACACTAATCTTGTCGATCACCTTCCACCGGCCCTTTTCCCGGATGTTGGATCGGATCAGCCCCGCTTCGTTGCGATGGACATAGTGCTTGCGGAGGATTTCCTTAACGGTCTCAATACCTGACTGGATCGAGCTCTCGTCATTAGTGGCGCAGTATTGCCCGAGCAGGAACTCCAACACGTAGGACGGGACAATGGCATTGCCCTTTACCGCCTTGACCAGGTCCTTGCGAACTACGAGGCCCGGGAAGCGTTCATTGATCTTATCATCTAGCGCGGTCATCGCTCCCCCCATCAAAAATCGAAATCACTCGAGAAGCTGCGACGCAGCGTGTAGCGAGCTGTGCGGTACTCTCTGAAGTGGGACGTATCACCGTGCCGCTCTTCCAGCTTCAGGATCACCTCCTGGCCGTTGAAGTCGTCAGCTTTGCGGAGCAGAAGGAACCGGATCGGAACTTCGCGCTCGCGCGCGTTTTCAGATCTGAAGTCGAACACAAGCTCGTGGCTGTCCGAGATCAATTCGCCCGATTGTGCATAAATCCCTGCTTTGAGCGTGCGCGCCTGGGTTTTCTCCGTGACGGCCTCCACTTGGTAGAAGCGGACCGAGATCTGGCTAGACGTGATCAACTGGTTGGAGCTTCCGATGATCTCCACCTCAACCGCAGTTGTGTCGCTCTGCCGCTTCTTGTTGATCTTGACGACGGGAACGACAATCTCCTGAAGGGTCGCGCCGCCATGCACGAACCGGCTCCCCGATCCTTGCCGACGAAGCCGGTTGATGGATTTGGGGATGAGAAATTCCACCGAACCTTCGAGACCAGCCTGCCCCGGCGCGAAGTGTCGCAGGCCATGATTGTCCTTCAGACCGTGTCCGAGGATAAAACGCCGGTCTCGGAAAAGGATCACGTCCCCTTCGACCTGCGCAGAGGAGAAGTCGCTCTCTTCGATCGGCCGGTGCTGGTAGATGAAGCCATGATCTGACGTCACGATCACATTGTTAGCGTTCGCGCCATTGAGCTTTTTTACGACCCGCACGATCTCCTCGATCGTGTCTTCGGCGGCTTCGAAAACGCGCTCTTCTGAATCCCGCTTGTCGCCGATCGCGTCGATCAAATTGTGATAGACATAAACGACATCATGATCGCGGACGAGCGCTCGTGCCTCATCCTTGTCCAGTGCCATGAGATCCTCCGCCTTTACGGCCGTTGTTCTGTCTCCCGTCCTTCCGGTCGCCAGGATTTTCTTGCGGTTCTCTATTCCCTGTGAACTCTGACCATTCACCAGCACGGTGCCGCTATCGTTGTCCGCAATCTGCAACTCACCATTGGGCAGAAGCGCCGCCATCCCTAACTGGGTGTAGCTCGGAAGGCAGCCAAACATTGGATCGATGCCGGCCTCGTAGCGGTCAAGGCTGAGAATGCGCCCCCGCAGCTCCTCCGCCACCTCGTAGCGAAGCGCGTCGGAAATAATGACGCACACCTTCTGATCGCGCCGGCGAAATTCGCCCACATGCTCCCTGTAGAAATTACGCTGCGCGGGGATCGGAGTCGCCGACCAGGTTTCAGCCCCGTCGACATGAGTCTGCCAGGCATCGTTCAGGCGCATCAGGTAGCTGTTGACGTAGTGGTTCTCGACCTGCTCGAACAGCTCGCGCATCAGCGTCGCCTGCCCAGACTTCTGCATGCGCCAGATGAATTTCCGGTAGAGTTGATCGATCCTGAACCAGCTCTTCGCATAACGTTCCACGCCTTCGGTGAGGCTGGTCATACCGAGCGTGACCTGTGCCATCGCTTGCTGGAATTCGGCGGCGAACCCGATCGCTTCGTAGAGGTCGCGATAAGCGCTGTACCAATGGCTCTGCCGACGCCGACGGATCCAGTTCAGGACTTCGCCCTGCGCCACCGTCTGATTGCCTACCTCGCGGACCAATGCTCGGATGATTGCCCGGTCGACTTCCTCAAAGAAATCCACTTCGATCAAGGTGCGGAAGTCCCGTTTGGTGAGATCGTGGGCAACGCCTAACGCCTCGGCATATTCGGCCGAGAGGGTAGCGAACGCCTCCTCCGCATTCCGGTTGTTCTTCCAGCGACGGAAGAACACCACGGCTTCCGGAGCCAGGATCGCTTCGCCGCCGACCGCGCTCTGGTAACAGGACTTGAACAGGGCGATAGCAAAGTCGCCGATACTCGCCTTGTTTGCACGATAGCCGAAGAACCGCTCCATCTGATCCCAGAGGAAGCCACTCAGGCCAACGCGGTCGATCAACCGTAGGCTGTCATCCTTCCCGGCTGCCAGCTCTCCCAACAGCGCCTCGATGACTGTATCGAAGTCGCCGTCGGCCCCGGCGCACACTCCGAGCATCCTCAGGCGCAGCTTCGCCTTCGTGTCGTCACCACGGACGACGGCTTTGAGCTTCTCCAACCGGCGTCCGGAGCGGAAGAATTCATGGTGCTCTCGAACGACGTCTTCGAAGCTGATCGGCAACCCCAGGTCCGCCAACCAGATCGCAACCTGATCGCTCTTGAAAACCCCGTGCGCCAGTTCGATGTCGAGGAGCCAGTTCTCGATGTCAGCCGGTCGTGGTCCGTCCCGATAGAGCAGAAAGCGCCGCTTCGGCTCCTCACGCAGGACGCGATGCTTCACCGAGAACTCGGTGTTCGCCACCTCGATTTTTTCGACACCGTCGAGCGTCAGCGCATCGAACACCTGCCGGAATTCACGCCCCGGATCGTACCAGAAAACGATCCGATGCTTGTCAAATTGGGCTGCGAGTCCCTTGGCGATCCTGTCCTGCATGCTCAATCGTCCGAATCGCTGAGCCCCTTAATGGGCTTTAGCGCGGTGCCGAACTTCGGGTAATTGGCCTTCACCCCATCATCGAGGTCGATCTCGATCTTTTGCGTCGCCAAAGGGAAGAGAATATCACGCTCCCAGGCATCGAGCTCCTCAATCTGCTTTGATGTCGCCTCGATCTCCTTCAGGGCCTTGGTCTTCTGTGCAGGCGAGGCATCCCCGCTGATGCTGAGTGCTTCCTGCGCCCGGCGATGCGCCTCAAGTTTGGATCGAAACTCGCGCAGATAGTCATTCAGCACCACGCTCACCGTGTCAGGGCGGTAGCGGTGCATGTTGATCAGCGCATTGAAGGTGCCCTTCGGGCTAGAGAACAGCCAATAGATGGGCCGCTTTTTGTAGCGCTTCACATGATCATTGAAGAAGTCGCGGGTGAAGTATTTTCGAACATCCTTGCCCAGCGCCTCTTCAATGAAGGCGAGATTCTCCTGGAAATGCTCCTCGCCGAAGGTGATGCGCAGGAACCGCCGGAACCGCGCGGCGATGTCGTCGGCGAACCAGTCGCCATCGAGTACGGGGATCACGTCGTCGGCGTCCGGCTCAAAGCTCGCGTGCGGAACTTTGATGTGATAATTCTCCACCCCCTCCCCCTGGTTGGCGAGGATCAGGCCGGGCACATCGATACTGTAGCGGCCGAACATGCAGCCTACGGCATAATGCAGGAATTCGGCCATGGTGTCGGAAAGCAGCCGCGCCTCACTCTCCGCTTCCGTGCCCTTCACGCCGTAGCGATAGGCTGGGTTGCAGGTGAGAGTGATCTCCTCGATTGGCACCTCAGGCACCAGTTCGTCCTGCAAGCCATAGGCGTCGATAAAGATGCGGTTGTTCTCTTCCTCCAGCCGCTTCATCTCGTCCGTCATGGTCTGCCAGTGGGTCCGCAGGCGGGCGTAGGTGGCCTCAAGTGTCTCACCTCGGTAATCGGGCAACAGCAGCGGGAGCTTGGTGAAATCCCAGGAGGTTTCGCAGGCGTCCCAATCGAATTTTGAAATGTCGACACACCTCTTTGAAGATTTAATAACTTCGCTCTTTCGGGTTTCAATGACGGGAACCTTGCCGATAGGCCCTTCGTGATAGTCTAAGGTCGGCGACACCGCGAGAAGTGCTTTCTCCACCACACGCGTATTCATAAGCGCCAGCGGGAAGAAAGGCTCACGTCCCTCGAGCGGAAAACAAACGGAACCTTTGGTCTCGAAGACAGCACCTTGTGGAGAGTAGCGCATGGAAAGCGACCCGCTGGTCACGGTTGACCAGGTGATGCCCTCCTTGAAATAGTAACTCGGATTGCGGATCACCGCCCCGGGATGCTTTCGCATCTCTGAGCCGTCGTTCTCCCAATTGGCCACGACTATATTATTGCCGTACCATTTCCGAAACTCGCCGCCTTTATTGCAGGGGAACCAACGGGCGCCTGACTGCACTGCGTCCTTTGGGCTGCTCGCGCTAAAATTTGTCCGATCTGCGGAAACCTCATACCAATTTCGCAGAAAGCGCTCATTTTCGCCGGTCGCAAAACCCTGCCGTGGAACTGCGTAGTCCTGCATCGGAATTCCGGCCTGGAATGCGTCTAGGAATTCCTTGGACAGCCAATAAGCAATCGGCGCCCCAGGAATGGCAAGGAGGTTGCGTTGAGGCGTGCGGAAACGCCCGTATTGTGACTGAAAGAAAAGCTTTTCGATTTCATGAGGCGCGCGCACTTGGACGTGCTTCTCGAACAGTCTACGGTAAATGGCGTTCTGATCCGATCTTGGCTTCCTTTTGTCGACAATGAACGCAACGCTACCAAAATCCGATCCGAAGATTCCCCTGCCCAAATGCAAGAGCGAGGAGATGCTCTCTTTCTCCAGCAATGAAAGGCGGAGTTTTTCAAAAGATGACAAAAACATCCAAGACGGAAGGTTGATCATCCCCCATGTGCCGTTTGGTCTTAAGAGGAGCGAGGCACGCTCCATGAAGCATGTCATCATGTCTGACTTGCTCCTAGGGAAGTGCTTCTTTGCAAACTCGCCGAGATTCCCGTTCATCCCTTTCCCGCCCATATACGGCGGGTTGGCCACCACCACGTGATACTTCGGCGACAGCGCCTCGGCCATCCGCAGCACTGCAACGACACGGTCCTGCACCTCCTTCAGCAGCAGATCGCCGCCAAAATCCCGCGTCTCGACCACACGCAGCGTTTCGGCAAGATGGCGCAGCTTCGGCACGATCAGCGAGCCAAGGTTCTTGGCCTGCCCAAACTGCATCAGCGTGTCGCGCATCTCATCTGTGAATAGGTCGTGCCCCACCACGGCAGCCACGTCCGTTATCTCAGCCGACGTGAAGGTCACGTTTTGAAGCACGACGATGTCGGGCTTCACATCCATCCGCGTTAACCGCCGCCGCCCCAATCTTGCTGCCGCCTTCATGGCCAACGCGAAAGCTGCCAGCGCGCCGGCGCGGTCGTCGATTTCCAGTCCCGTCAGATTGTGCTTCAAGATCAGCGCCGGGATCTGGGGTAGGTCATATCCCTCTTCCTCATAGATCGCGTGGAGGAGGTCGAAGGCGTAGGTCAGCATATGTCCGGACCCACACGCTGGATCGCAGACCTTGATCTCCTCCGGCGATGTGATGCGCAGAAAATTCGTCTCCGGCTCCTCTGGCGCGATATAGTAGTCCATCCGCTCAGCCAGCTTTGATGCCGGCCGGTTCAGCAGCCAGAGCCGACCGACCGAATTCTCGACGAGGTAGCGCACGATCCAGTGCGGGGTGAAAAGTTGCGTAGCGGCCGGAATATTCTCGGCCGTGATCTTCTGGTTCTTCTTCAGCCCGGCAAAGACCTCATCCTTCTTCTCGGAGATGTAGAACTGGTAAAGCCAGCCGATCACCTCGACATCCTCGCAAACGTCCGGCGTCATCGCCTCACGCAAATAGGCGAGGATAGAGGCGTTGGAGAGCAGATCATCGGGCAGCAGCAGCTCGGTGTAGTCGTCAATCCGCTCGAACAGGAACGGCATGACCCGGTGCCAATCATTGCAGATTGCGACGAGCAACAGACGATAGGCTTCGGCCTGTGCGTCAGGGCTGGGAACGCGGCCGTCCAGCAGAGCACGGACCTGGGCGCGAACCTTCTCCGGGACCCGGTCCTCGTCGAGGTTTCCTGCCTTGGCCTCGGCTAGGACTTCCGGCTGAAATTGCCCGGACAAGGGTGATACGACGCGAACGGGATTGAGGTCGTTCACGTCCATGAAGCGCAGTGCGGAAAAACGGTTGAACCAGATATAGGCTACCCGCTCAATCACCTGACCTTTGCCGTCTCGGGCGATAGCCGTCTCGAGCTTCTTCATCGCCTCCGGATGCTCGCGCCGCGCGGCGGCGCCTGGCGCGAGCACGGAGTCCAGCTTAGCGCTGACCTGCCCCATCAAGGTGCGACGGGCAAACTGCGCGAACTTCTTGAGCTTTGTAGTATCCATCAGGCGGCTGCCTCCCCATTTGCGGCCGCTGCAGCAACCCGGGTCACGGGCCAGTCGGCGAATGTCTTGTTCCAAATGTCCACGGAAAGCACGACGCAGTCCGTGATGTGTTGCCGCCGCCAAGGCGTGTCTGTCTCGCACCGTATGTCGGCCAACAGCCGATCCTTGAAACCGGTGAGAAGCGCCTTCTGTTGCTCGGGATCGAAGGCATCCAGACCGAGCAGAACCACATATTTGAACGGCTTGGCATCGCGCTCCATCAGGTGGAGAAAAGTGTAGGAGCACCGGGCCTTCGGCGTCAGCTCCTGGGTAAGAACCGAATTATCCGAGAGACGCTTAAAGTAGGCTTTCTGCTCCTTGACTTGTGCTCTCTGATTTGACGGATCCTTGATCTCGACCAGCAGGACATCGTCGTCTCGTTCGATCACCAGATCGACGAACTTCATTTGGACAGGAAGCTTGACCCCCTGACGGTCCAACTCCTCCCAGACGAGATCGTCCGGAAATGAAAACTCCAGATCCGCGTTTGCCTCCGCCCGATACAGCTTCATGCATCCACACTCCCCAGCGCACGCGCCATATCTTCGTCGAACAACTCGGCAAAGGTGTCCGAGATCGCAGTCTTGGAGATCAGCGAGTAGCTATCGGCGCTTTCCACCGTCGCATTCTGGGTAGCCGGATCACGATAGAGGGCATGATAGCGAACGTGGTCTTCCTTGCTCTTGTCGGCCAGCAAATCCAACCACTTCAGCAAGACATAGTCGTGCGTGGCGACCACGATCTGTTGGCCATTGCGCGACAGCTCCAGCAATACCTGGACGAGCTTCTTCATCAGCTTTGGATTGAGGTTCGCTTCCGGCTCATCCCACAGGAGAACACCGGTGGCGCCGGGGTTGATCGAGCCGTTGCTGAGCAATCGATGCAGCACACCGATCTTCCGGTATCCCTCGGCGGTCATGCCGCTCGAAAGCGATTGCCCACCCTTCGGGACGAAACGGGTCACGGTCGAGTCCTGATAGGCCTGTGCTGCCTTTGACTTCGACCGAGCGGGATCCGCCTTCTCATCGTAGCGTCCAGGCTCGAAACGGAAAGCGCTTCCGTCCGTCCAGCGATACCGCCCACCGACCAGGTCAACCAATTCGCGGACGACGCTCGACAGCCTGGGATCCTCGGCAAGACTCGAAGCCTCGTCCTCGAAACCCGGATGGACGAGGAGTTCCGCGAGGTCAATGTAGCCGTCATCGAAGATCATCTCTACGGTGGCGCGATCATGATCGGGGTGGCGCATGCCGCGAACGAGCGACAGCACCTCCTTCGTCGGAATGAACACCGGTTGCAGTTCATGCCCCGTACCGCCGGCATCCACCTTAATCTGCACGGCTTGGGAGCGGTCACCGAACGAGATCGCTACGCGCGTGTCATCGCTGCTCACCAGGCTGAGCCGCGTTGCGGCCGTCGCGCTGTTGGTCCGCAGGGTGCCTATCCTGCTTTCCTCAGGCGAGAAGAGCCGCAGCAACTTCCTCGATAGGTTGGCCGCTACTTCCTTATCCGAACGACCGGCGGATGAAGGCAGGCCCGCCAACGCCAGACCGTAGATCGCCTTCAGGAGGTGTGTCTTGCCCGTCCCGTTGGAGCCTATGACCACGTTCACCCGCGGAGAAAGCGATAGCTGCAAACTCCGGAACGCCGTGAAATTCTCGATCTCGACGCCGGCGATCATCACACAGTCACCCGCTTGCCCGCGCGGATTTCGGCTATCAGCGTCTCGCGCAGAGTATTCAGGTAGGCGTCAATGTCCTGCTCGTCGGCAAGGTACGGCTTGGCGTAAGTGACGCGCAGCGCGCTGGCGGCCACATACTCTGGTTGGGACGGCACCGGAGGTGAGCCACTCGCGCTGTCCCTGAAGCCACGCGACTCATTGTCTCCGCCCTCCTTCTTCACGAGAGGCGGCGCCGTCACACGGCCGAGCAGCGCCGGATAGCCGGACACTCTGAATCCGCTCACGCGCTCGCGGATCACCGCGATCAGCTTGCTAGTCTCAGCGACGTCCAGAACCGTCGAGAAGGCAGCCTCGATCTCCCTGCGGTCAGGCTCCGCCAAGGCGGCGAATTCGGGGAGCGCCCGCAGCTTGGCGCGAAGCCCCTCGACATCGGCAATCGCCGTCTTGCGTTCCACCCCGATCCTGTTGTCTACCTCAGCCCTCAGAGCATCAAGGGCGCCTTTGATCTGCTGTATGGCGTTGCCCTTGAAGCAGTTGGGATCGTCCAAAACCTCATGGATGGCGCGAGCTTGGTCTTCGCCGCCATATCCGAAATTGGCGTTTTGATCGGCCAGATAGCTCCGCGCCTCGTCATAGATCGCCTTCTGACCACCGCCCATGAAGCGACGGATCGGGTCGAGAACGCCCTCCTTCAGATCGAGCAGCCGATCCTCGTGCCGACCGAGATCCTGAAGATACCAGGCATAGGGCTTGCCCGTGACCTCGCGGAGCGAGTCCTGGAGCTGGCTCAGCGCGGACAGAAAGGGGTAGCGTGCCGATTGCCCTTCCAGGACCGCGAGTTCGGTCTTGAGCGCGCCGAATGCCTCGGCCGTCTCGATTCCGAGCGCTTTGCCCTCGGCGCCGGCCGGCTGCTGATCGAAAAATTCGCGGTAGAATTCCTTGAGCTTGCGCGTCTGCGCTGGCGTAAACTCCACTTGGAGCTCAAGCACGATATTGCCGAGGGCGTGAGCGTTCTGGAGCCCGCGCGATAAGGCGTCGCCTTCTAGCGGACTTCCATCCGAACGCGCTTCAATCTTGCCGCGGCCAAGCAGGCTGGCTGTGGTGCAAAGGATGGCGGCGTACGACCAGCCATAGGGCTTGCGCTCGAATCGCTCGACAACAGCCTTCACGGTGGTCCTGATGCCATTGCGCGCATTTGATTGCGCGAAGTTGAGAATCTCCTGCTCGGCCTCGGTGAGATTGGCACCATCCTCACCGAACATACCGTCGTTCCCGTGCGTGAGGAACCGGCCGATCTCGTTTTCGGAATAGGCCACGCCGCGCAACATGCCGAGATTGACGTGAACCTTGTCAATAAGAGTCTGGAACGCCCGCTCGATCCGGACTTGAGCATCCTCTGAGCGAACCTCAATTTCCTCCCCGCGCACGAAAAGCCGGGAGTCGCTCACTAGGGCTCGGATCCTAAGGGTCAGATCGCGCTGCCGGATGTTGTTCTGCTCGCCCTTCTCGCGGACGATGCGCTCGATGCTCGGCTGCTGCGCCACGGAGCGCGCCTGACGGATATACTTGTCCGTCCGCTTGAACGTCATCAAGTCGCTGACAAAGCGGTTGTCGGCATTGAGAATGATCGCGAGTTCGTCCCTCGACATGGTGCGCATGGCGGTGGCTTCGGCGTTACCGCTCTGCTCGTGAAATGGCGTGATGACGTTGATCGCCAATTCATAATCTCGACCGAGTAGCCGGTCATCGAGATAGCGCGCGAAGGCGTAGTCCTGCGAAGATGCCTCGTGCCGCAGCTTGCGGCTCTTGACGACGCCATCGAAAATCAGCGCCTCCAGCTCTTTGGCAATCTCTGCCGTATCGACTTCGATCGCTTTTATTTCTTGTTCGACATCCTTCTCTTCATCGGTCAGAAACTCGAACAGCTCACCGTTGCGCTGGATATAGGTCTGCTGCTCCAGCAGGCTCAGAGCCTCATCAACCCGCCGCCTATGCTTCGTCAGGTCCGTTTCGAACCTGTCCAGCATCAGGACAGCGATATTGCGGGCCGTGGGCTTGAAGCCCTTCACGTATTTGACCAGAAACAGCGCCTTCAGAATCCGTGTGGCGAATTCGTCGCCCAGGTTCTTCTCGGCGATCAGAACCGATTGCTGGACATTCGATTTGAGCGCGGTGCGAATGCCTTCGAACATCTGATCGAAGGTCGCAAGCCCGCCGACCGGTAGATCAGCGAGCCGCACTGCGACTTCCTGAAAAACCCCCAGCATGGACCGTTCGCCGACCGAGCTGTGCTTTCCCTCGAAAGCGTTATGCTGGGACAGGTTCTGGATCGCCAACTGGAACAGCGGATACTGGTAGGGAACAAAGGGATAGCTGTGAATGAAATGATCGCGGTCGCGGAAGTTCTCCAACCGGATTGAGCCATCCGTGAAGTCGAAAAGCGTCTTCAGGCTATTCGATTCGCGATGATAGAGATCGGACAGGCTGCTGATGCCGGACTCGGTCTTTTTGAGCAGCCGCTTCTGGATCACTTCGGCGACATCGGCGCTGTTGAGCGGCATGCGATTGGCGAAGCGCGCCTGAATCTTGGAGAAGTCGTTCTCCTGCCGCTGGTTCATATCGCCGATGACGGACGCCATATCCTGCTGCGCCGTGACGATGATCCAGGCCCGGCCGCGGCACTTGGTATTCAAGCTCTCCGCGATCGTCTGGAGATTCGTCATAAGCTTGACGTTGTCCGCGATGTACTGGCCCACCTCATCGACGAAAAAATTCAGGCGGAAGCCCGGCTTCTGCGTTTCGATGTAGGCCTTGACCTTCTCGGCGAAGTCCTCGATCGATGACCGGAAATCCTGACGATACCGCGTCAGGATGCCTTCGCCCTCGGAGGGATTGGCGCCGGTTGCCTGGGCATAGGCGTTGGCGACATTCGCATTCTCCAACAGCGCCTGCTCGCGTCCGCGCTCCCAAGGCTTCCCGGCGACAGACTGATACGCCTCCCTGAACGCCTCGAGCACCCCGCGACTGTCCAGATCGCGCTCGAACTGCGCGATGTGCGGCTGCTTGCCATAGTAGCCTCCCATTTCGTCGAAGACTTTCTGGAACACCGAAAGCAGCGCGTCGGTTTGCCCCTTCGAAATGACGTCGGCCTTCTGGTCGATATTAAACAGGATGCTCTTCGACGAGATCGATACGGCCTTGCGCAGATCGGCTGCGAGGATCTCATTGTGCGCGCATTTCTGTTTGAAAAGCTCATAGGCTGGGCTTCCGCCGATATCCCGATTCTCCAGAAGGAGCGCCAGCATTTTCAGCAGATGCGATTTGCCCGAGCCGAAGAAGCCGGAGATCCAGACCCCGTTGGCCGAGCCGTAATTATTGTAGGCATCAAGGAACTTCTCGAGCTGACGCTCGATCTCATTTGTGATGACATACTCCTCGAGTTCGACCCGGAGGCTGGCCTCATCATCGGCCTTGATAACCCCTTCAATCGCACGATCGACAGGTTTTTCGAAGATATCACGAAATGTGGTCATGGCCCCCTCAGATCTCATAGTGCGTTATATCGAACGCTCGGTAGTATTTGTCGTCATGCATGATTCCAAACAAATCGAGCGACGCACCGCTAGCCAGACTGTGCGTATATTTTCCTGGAAAGAACATCACCGTCGGCTTTTCTTTGGCGGTGCTCTGAAGGTTATTCAACACATTGTGGGACCGGATGTAGGGGTAAACCTCACCGACACCCGACAGGAACAAGACATCGAACTGCTGGCCCGCGAGAATCGCCCCAATAGCGGGGATGAGATGGGTTTCTGGATCGAGAACCCCTTGCAAAAGCTCTTTGAGTTCGTCCTTTCCGATGCTTGGCTCTGCCACGAGAACGTCATCCCAAATGCCGCGATCGTGCAGCAGGGAGATGCTGAGGTCGTAGAGGTTGATCTCAACCACGCGCACACCGCGATTCTCCAGTTGCTTCACTAGGCTGGCGCGCATCGCATCGATGCCGACCGCTTCCTCGGCCGGATAAGGGAAGATAAAGAATGGCACTTCGTTCCCGAGACCCTGCTTCTTGAGGAATCTCTCGCTCGCGATAACCTTGAGAAGGTGGTCGAAGCGGTCCTTGGGGGTTGTCGTCTTACTCATACGCGCCATTATCTCTTCCCTCCCCCCTGCCGCTCGGCACCAGGGAAGTATCGTAATTCATTGGGATTTTCGGCCTGGATTATTGCCCAAACGCGCGGCGACAACATCGCCGCGAGTATCCGGTCATCCTGCGACAGGATCTCTGACTCGCGCATCAGGCGAAATAGCACCGCGCGAAGCTTGGCACGGGTCGAGGCCGATAGCCTCGCAAGCTTAGGGGACCATTCCTCCTTCGCCGACAGGAACGTATCGAAATCATCGTAGGTGAGTTCTGTCCTCAACGTCAGAAATCTGTCGCTGAGCACTTCGATCGCAAATTCGCGGATGAACCTGTAGGCTCGACAGATGGCTAGCCAGAGGAGAGCGCATTGCTCGTTGCGCTCCCCTTCAATCAGTAAAGTCAACTCTGCCGGCGTCAGACATCTCAGGCGGTTCACGATTTCCCGAACGGAACGCCGCGCTGAGCTCGCTTTTCGCACCGGAAACACCCCGCGCTCCAGCGCGGCACCGAGCGTCGCATCCCAGTCTCCGACGTCATCGTGCAATTCGGCAACGGCAGCACTTTCATTGATGTACAGCCCCCCGGTTCCGAAGGACATAAGGTAGGGCTGATCCCTCGAATCCGGCATCACGCGCTCCCAGAATCGCTGGGGGCCTTCTCAACTTCCCCAAATTCCAAATCTGCACGCCTCAACGCTCGTTCCGTCTCATGCGGATTGAGCGCAACGATATGCTGAGTGCGCGGGTTCTGCTGGCTCGCATCCCCGAGAAGTCCTAGCCGCTTCAGAACGTAAAACAGCATCGCGTAGCGGACAGTCAGAACCACCCGCTCATTTGTCATCCCGTAATCCTTCGCTACGACTGTGCGCTGACTTGGGGTCAACCCCGGATGAGGGCCGATTTCGATGTCAAACGTCTTCTTCCAAAGCGTATCCTGATCACCACCAGGCCCGGGCGCATCCAAGTTTCGAAGCTGGAGAATGCGCGGCAGCAGAAAGTCTTTGAACTTTTCATCAATGTGACAATAGCCGCGGACATGCCAGCGGAAACCATCATACCCAAAAGCGTGCGGCGTCATACGCCGCCACATCGGATGAGTCCGACGGCTTCCCATTGATTGGTAGTAGACCTCGATAGAGCGTCTTTCTCGCACCGCCTCAAGAATGGCCTTCAACACATCTGAGTCCACCGCCCGGTGCGGCGTCAGCGCAACGTCAATCTCAGGAGCATGCGAGATCCACGACTCGCTTGGATCGGCAAGCCCTTCCGCCAATGACCGTAGCCGGGAAAGATAACTATCGGGATCGGGCCTCAGGAAAATTGGCGAGAAATCAGGCGCAGCGACATAGCGCTTCGCACTCTTGTCATAGATCGCGTTCTGCGGAGCGCGCTCCTGATAGAGTGTCAGGTCTTTCGATGCCTGCGGCACGGAGACATCAAACATCTCGATGATGTCCGAACGGTTGACGCCGCCCTCCCAGAACAAGCGGAACTCAATGAATTCGAGCCGGCGCTCCACACCCCATTTCAACGCCGTAACGCCTTCTTTCATCGCTGCTCACCCTAAAATCCACGATGGGAATAAAAAGTATATGGACATATCCGGTCTATCCGTATAACTATTATTCCCATCTGCACCACTCGTCAATGGCGGCGAGCGCGAAATTCGAGAGGAAAGGCAATGCCCAAGCGTAGTCCAAACCGCGAAGTGACCAGCAAGAAAGCGGCGAGTGCCGCATCGAAGGTTCTGCGGGATCCGAAGAGCAGCAAGGCCGCAAAAAGCGCGGCAGCCTCGGCGCTGACGCAGCGCCCGAACAAGAAGTAGTCCGGAAGGGGATGGCGATGACAGCCGCGAGTCGATCCACTCTTGTCATTCATGGTCGCCTCGCGATGCGGGAGGCCCGTCTCGCGGCCGCCCGCAGCGGTCGCCATGGCCTCCAGATCATGTCCTTCGAGCAAGCCGCCGTGCGGCTCGCGGGTGGGTTCGCCCGGCCGATCGATGAGGAAAGCCTGCGCGCGGCGCTCCAGGCGGTCCTTCCCGCCACGCCGATGGGTGAACTGGAAAGCATCAAGATGCTGCCGGGCATGATCGGCGCGGCCGCAGACACGCTGCATAAAGCCTGGCGCTCCGGCATCGATTTGGCTGCGCGGTCGACCAGTCACCCGCGTCTCGACGCCATCGCCCGCCTGGAGGCGGCCGTTCTCGCTGAGCTTCCCGACGGGATGATGCGTCCGGTCGATATTGTCGCCGCAGCCAGCAGCCGTATCGCCCACGCGCCGGCTATTCTCGGCTCAATGGAAATCGCCGGGCTGACCGAACTGTCTCCGTGCTGGCGTCCCCTGGTGAAGGAACTCGCTGCGCGCATTCCGGTGCAATGGACGGCAGGCCCCCGTTCCGTCCCGGACTGGCTCGGCGATAGCGGCGTCATTGTCGTGCAGACCAAGGCCGAAGGGCCGACGGTGGGTTCCGTGAGCGCCGCGACCGCCTATCACGAAGCCATTGAGGCCATGCGCTGGGCGCGCGCGTTGCTTACGTCGGGCGTCTCGCCTTCCGACATCGCGATCGCCACGGCGTCGCCAGCCGATTATGACGACCATTTACTGGCGCTGCGCGCCGACGCGAATATCGACCTGCATTTCGTTCACGGCATTCGGATCGCCACGACGCGCGAAGGGCAGGCAGCCGCAGCGCTTGCCGACATTGTCGTGCGCGGTCTCTCGCAATCGCGCCTGCGCCGCCTTGCGGCCTTGTGCCGAGATTCGGCACCATTGGCCTCGCTTCCCGAAGGGTGGTTGCGCGTACTCCCGAGCGATGCGCCCCTGTCCACCTCTACGGCCTGGAACCGCCTGCTGACCCGTCTCAAGCCAGACGATTGGCCCGATGGCATCGACCATGTCCCGGCATTGCGCGCGGTGGTCGACCTGCTGGCGAAGGGACCGGATGCGGCACAGGAGATCGGTGAAGCCTTCCTCAAGGGCCGAGCCCTGTCGATCTGGCGCAAGGCGCTACTCGCCGGGCCGGCCGCCTCAATCGATGTCACGCTCGACGCGCTGAAACAGGATGACGGGCTGGAGGCCTGTGTGTCGGTCGCCTGGATGCCGGCCAGTGCCCTCGCGCCATCGCCTCGCCGGTTCGTCCGGCTGATCGGCCTCAACTCCTCGCGCTGGCCACGCGGGATCTCCGAAGACAGGCTGATCCCGGACCATATTATCCCGACCAGCGAGCTCGACCCGCTTCCCGTCAGCCTAGCCGACCGTCGTGATTTCGAGACGATCCTCGCGACCACCTCTGGCGAGGTGGTCCTGTCACGCGCACGGCGCGACAGCGACGGACGGTTGCTCGGCCGGAGCCCGTTGCTCGCCGGTTATGGCGACGAAACCTATCTGCGCCGCAACGCAATCCCCGCGCACGCCTTCAGCGAAACCGATCGGCTTATGGCTCGGCCGCGCGAGTTCACCGCCGATCCCCAGGCGATCAGCGCACGGACTTGCTGGAGCGACTGGCGCCAGGCCGAGGTCACGTCTCACGATGGCCTCGTGCGGCCCGATCATCCGCTCATTCTCGCGATCCTCGCACGGACCCAGTCGGCCAGCTCGCTCAAGATGTTGCTCCGCAGCCCGCTCGGCTTCCTCTGGCGCTACGCTTTTGGTTGGAAGACCCCGCAAAGCAGCGCCGAGCCCCTTGTGCTCGACGCCCTTGCGGCAGGTGATCTCATCCATCTGGTGCTTGATCGCGCCTTGCGGAATCTCGAATCGACCGGGGGACTCGCTTCCGCCGATGCGGCGGCCATCGACGCAGCCGTGGCCGAAGCTGCGGACGCAGTCGCTGCCGAATGGGAAAGCGAGCGGCCAGTTCCGCCCAATGTCATTTGGGGCCGAACGCTTGGCGACGCACGCCTTCTCTCCAGTCAGGCTCTCACCTACGGCGACGACCATCTGCCCGGCAGCCGCTCCTATGGCGAAGTGCCCTTCGGCGGGTCCGAACCCAAGTCGCAGGC
The DNA here is from genome assembly GCA_900468015.1 of Hyphomicrobiales bacterium. Taxonomy (GTDB): domain Bacteria; phylum Pseudomonadota; class Alphaproteobacteria; order Rhizobiales; family Rhizobiaceae; genus Agrobacterium. The sequence goes on along the minus strand of UBRU01000013.1, from coordinate 73,135 downwards.
GGAACTTCCCTGGGATGCGAGCCTGCCCGTGACGATCCCGGGCACGGGCTTCCGGATCGCGGGCTACATCGACCGGCTCGACATTGCCGGTGACGGTAGCCGGGCGCTCGTTCGCGACTACAAGACCGGCCGGCCGCCAAAGAGCGACATCCGCCTGAACGGCGGGCGCGAGCTTCAGCGCTGTCTTTATGCCTTCGCGGTCAAGGCGCTCTTGGGCGATCATGTCGCAATCAGCGCCTCGTTGCTCTACCCGCGCGAACCGCTGGACCTCCAGCTCGATGATCCCGCAGCGGTCCTGGCCGAGATCACGGGTTATCTGAAGGCGGCGCGAATTGCATTGTCGAGCGGCGCCGCACTGCCGGGTCCGGATACGGGCGGCGACTATGACGATCTCGCCTTTGCCCTGCCGGCGAATGCCAGCGCCACATATTGCAAACGTAAACAAACCGCCGCGACCGAGCGGCTCGGCGATGTCGCTCAGGCCTGGGAGGCGGAATGATGAACATGATGTCGAAGGCTCTCAAGGATGATGGCGCCCGCCGTGACGCGATCAGCCATCATCATCGTTCCATCCTCGTCGAGGCCGGTGCAGGATCAGGCAAGACCGCTGTCATGGCCGGGCGCATCGCCGTCATGCTGGCGCAGGGCGTTGCACCACGCGCAATCGCCGCAGTCACATTCACCGAACTGGCGGCAAGTGAACTCCTCGCGCGCGTCCGGGATTTCGTCACCGACCTCGCCGCTGGCCACATTGCGCCCGAGCTTGCAGTGGGTCTGCCTGACGGTCTTTCGCAAGCGCAGCGCGACAATCTGATCACAGCGACCGCCGCGATTGACGAGATCACCTGTTCAACCATACACGGTTTCTGTCAGCGCCTGATCAAGCCCTATCCCGCCGAGGCCGATATCGATCCGGGTGCGGCCGTCATGGACCGCAACCAAGCCGACCTCACCTTTCTCGAAATCGTCGACGGCTGGCTACGCGAGCGCCTGTCCGGCGGGCACGGCGGCATCTTGGCCGAGATGGTGCTGCACAGCCCCGGCGAGACCGTGGCGCTGATGCACAAGATCGCGGAAGCTCTCCGCCGCCGCAGGGGTCTCGCGGCGCCAGCAGTGACGCCGTTGGCCGATCATCTGCAGGCATTCCGGCAGGCGGCAGACGACCTTGCCGCCTTCATGCGTGCCGCAGGTGCCAGCGAACCGGAAACAGAGGTATTCGCGGCACGGTTCTCCGAAATGGCAACGGCGCTGCCGACCGCAGCAGAGTCCGCCACACCCGCAGGTCTTGTTGGATTGCTGGTCTCGCGTCCCCATCCTGATCTTTGCACCAAGGCCGGAACCTTTTCTTCCTACCGGAAGAAAGGCAAATGGGCGGCCGCAGCCAAACAGGCGGGCCTGTCGAAGGCTGACGGCGAGCGACTGAACGATACCGCTCAAGCTCTTTTCGAAGCATGCTGTTCCGCCTGGGAAGCCCTCCTTCAGGCAGCTTCCAGCCAGGTTCTCGCGGCGCTGATCGATGAGACACGGCCGATCCTGAACCGCTATCACGAGCACAAGCGCGCCAGCGCCCAGCTTGACTTCGACGACCTCATCTATGCCGCTCGCAATCTGCTGCGCGATCATGAGGCAGTGCGGCAGGCGCTTGGCCAGCGGTACGCTAAGGTCCTAGTCGACGAGTTTCAGGACACCGATCCGCTGCAGGCTGAGATCTTCTGGCGCTTGTGCGGCGAACCCGGAGACGATCCGCAGGATTGGACCAGCTTCCGGATTCGGCCAGGCGCGCTCTTCCTCGTGGGCGATCCCAAGCAAGCCGTGTACCGTTTCCGCGGCGCCGACGTCGGTGCCTATGTCCAGGCCCGCTCTGCCTTCGAGGCGCAGGATGCCGACTGCCTCATGTCGATCTCGACCAATTTCCGCTCCTGCGCCTCGATCCTCACCTTCGTCAACGAGCGTTTCGAGGCGATCCTGTCGGCGGATGGCCAGCCCGGATTCACGGCGCTCGACCCCTTCCACGACGATCTCGGCGAAGGCGTCTGCGTTGCCGCGATCGACATCGCCGTCGCCGATGAGAACGGCAAGGCCAGCGCCGAGCGGCAGCGCGACGCCGAAGCCGATGCGGTGGCTGACCTGTGCGCCCGGCTGATCGGCAGCCATCCGGTTCTTGATCGCAAGGCTGGTGCGGAACGCCCCTGCCAGCCGGGCGACATTGCTCTCCTTGCGCCCACCGGCGCGGACCTGTGGCGCTATGAGGAAGCCCTTGAACGGCGCGGCATTCCGGTGGCGACACAGGCCGGCAAGGGCCTGTTCCGCCGGCAGGAGGTCCAAGACCTTATTGCGCTGACCCGTGTGCTGGCCGACCGCCGTGACACCCTAGCGCTCGGCGCGCTTCTTCGCGGCCCGCTGGTTGGGCTCAGCGAGGAGGAATTGCTGGACATCGTCTGGGCGCTTCCCCGGTCTGAGAACGAGCCCGACCGAATTCCTCGCCTCGATCTTGGCGTCGATCTGGTGGCAATCGGCCATCCGCTTGCGCGCGATGTCGTCGAGAAGCTGCAGGCGCTCTATCGGCGCGGCAACAGCACGACTCCGCACGAACTGCTTTCGCAAGCCGTGGATGTCCTGCGGTTGCGTCCCATTCTGCTCGACCGCCATCGCGGTCAGGCCGAGCGCGCGCTCGCCAATGTCGATCTCTATCTCAGCCTCTCGACCAGCTATTCGGTGCGTGGCCTGCGGGCCTTCTCGGAGGCGATGACGACGGCCTGGACCGATGAGGCGCGCGCGGTCGAGGGCCGGCCGGACGCGCAGGAAGAAGCCGTCGCGCTTTTCACAATGCACGCCGCCAAAGGTCTCGAATGGCCGGTGGTCATTCCCATTAACACCATGACCGGTGTGATGGCGCCCGACAGCGCGGTGATCGATCGCCGGACCGACACCTTCTATTGCCCGGTCCTCGGCGTCGTGCCGTCTGGCTATGACGTTGTGCGTGAGGCCGAGAAGGATGAACTGGACCGCGAACGCGTTCGCCTCTGGTATGTCGCGGCGACGCGCGCCCGGGAACTGCTGATTCTGCCGCGGCTCGATGTTACGCCCTCCAAGTCGGCCTGGATCGGTCTTGTCGATCTCTCCCTCGTTGAGCTTCCCGCTTTTGATGCGTCGCACTTGCCGCTCGATCCGATCGTTGCGGCCGGGAGCGCCAGCAATGGTCAGACACGGGACAGTTTCGCCGCCGAGGCCAGAGCAATCGCCGATCGGCAGATGCATTTGACGTGGCTCGCCCCGAGCCGCGACGAGAATGCAACCGGCACGGTGTTGATGGAGGAGGAAGCCGGCATCTGGGCCAGTTCGGACGATGAACCGCCCGCAGAGATCGAGACTCCCGCCCCCGTGCAAGGGGGCCGCGAACGCGGGCTCATCCTGCACAAGCTGATGGAAGAAGTCCTGACTGGCGAGACCGGTGACGCCCTTCCCGCGCTCGCCACACGCGCTGAGTCTCTGATCTGCGCGCTCGGCAAGATCCCCGTCGCCGATCCGGCCGCAGGGCTAGCCCCCGAGGAACTGGCCGGCTGCGTCACGCGCACGCTGGCGCTACCGGAGATCGCGGCCCTGCGGCCCGCGCTGCTCGCCGAATTTCCGGTCTACGCTCTTCGCAGCGAAGACACCGAACTTGTCGCGACGGCGGGCATCGCCGATGCGCTGACGGTCAACCCCGACGGCCGGCCGGTCGTGGTCATCGACTGGAAGAGCGATGTGAACCCAGATCCGCGAACGCTCGACCACTATCGTGCGCAGGTGCGCGCCTATCTCGACATGACCGGAGCCGAACAGGGCCTGATCGTCCTGATGACGAGCGCAACAGTAATCATCGTTGCGCCCTCGCCGCAGATGATGGCGGCGTGACGGAGGACGTCTCGATGGCCACCCGCAAACGCACCACCGCTTCCGGCCAGGACGATCTCTTCAATCCCGAAGTCGAGCTGCTGCTGCCCTCTCGCCTCGCCATAGACGGCAAGGTGCTGGCGAGCCCCCTCCGTCAGTTGGCGGTTCCGGCGCAGCGCGTGCGCTGCAAACTGCGCCCTTTCGCGATCCGCCGCGTCACTGGCTTTGAGGCCACCCTCAAATCGGGCGAGGCGCTGAAAATTCTCAGTACGAAAACGGCAACGCCGCTGGACGCCGATCTCATTCTCCTTGTGCCCGGCGCAACCGACGCTGCACGAATCGCAGAGGCGCTCGAACTGGGCGAAGGCCGCTGGATGAACGTGCAGCCGGCCAACATCGCCACGCTCGACCGCACCGCGCGTGCCGATCGGCTGGCCGCTGTCTCCGCCTCCTGGCGGGATGCGGTTTACTTGCGCGAAGGACGAGCCGCTGAGGCCGGCCAGCCGGCACGGCCCGGGCTGCGGCGTCCTCAGGTCGGGGCGCTTCACGCAGCGCTCGCCCACGCGACGCGATCGACCGATCCGGCCACCATTGTCATGCCGACCGGCACTGGCAAGACCGAAACCATGCTCGCACTCAATGCCCACCAGAACTTCGAACGGCTGCTGGTGGTGGTGCCCACCGACGCCTTGCGCGAGCAGATCGCCGGCAAATTTGAGACCTTCGGCGTTCTCAGGCAACAGCAATGTCTCGCCGACGCAGCAGCCTTTCCGCTTGTCATGCGGCTGTCCCATATTCCAACGAGCCCGGCGGAGGTCGATGAAATCTTCGACAGCGCCAATGTCGTCGTCACCACTATGCAGATCGCCGGGCGCACCGACGCACCCGTTCAAGAGCAGATGGCTGCACGCGCTTCGGCGCTCTTCATCGATGAGGCGCATCATATCGGCGCCCCGACCTGGGCTCGCTTCCGAGGCCTCTTTGTCGATCGGAAACCGCCTCTGCCCATCGTTCAGTTCACGGCCACCCCCTTCCGTGAGGATGGCAGGCGTGTCGACGGTGAGTTCATCTACACATATCCGCTCAAGAAGGCGCAGACCGAGGGCTATTTTAAGTCGATCCGTTTCGAGGCGGTGTTCGGGCTGGACCAGGCCGATGCCGATCTTGCGATTGCCGAGAAGCTCGGCGAAGTCCTGCAGGGCGATCTGGATGCGGATCTCAATCACCTTGCCATGGCACGCTGCCAGACGATCGACCGCGCCAAAGATCTCCACCAGCTCTATAGCGCGATGTTCCCCGAATTCCGGCCGGTCATCGTTCACAGCCAGCAGTCGATCCGCGAGCGCCGCGCGAACCTCGCGGCGCTCAAGCGCTTCGACAGCCGGGTCATCATCTGCGTCGACATGCTGGGCGAAGGCTTCGATCTCCCGGAGCTGAAGATCGCTGCGCTGCACGATCCACACAAGAGCATCGCCGTCACCATCCAGTTCGTCGGCCGGTTCACCCGCCAGGACCCGCGCCTGGGCGATGCTACTGTCATCGCCAATACTGGCGTGGACGATATCGACCGGTCGCTCGCCAAGCTCTACGCGGAGGACGCCGATTGGAACGCGCTGGTCGAAGCGCTCAGCACCGCAAAAATCGACCGGCAGGTTCGGCGCGCCGAGATGTTCAAGGGCTTCGTCGGCAACCTCAGCGATATTCCGCTCCAGACGCTCGAACCGAAAATGAACACGGTCGTCTACCGGACGTCTTGCGACGCCTGGGAACCGCTGCGCGCCGAGGACCTCTATAATCCGGGCGTGTATCTCGGCATGAAGGTCAATCCGCACCAGCGCGTCGCTATCTTCGTCACCCGATCCGAGGAACAGGCCGGCTGGACGACCGCGCAGCATGCGACCAATGTCATCTGGGATCTGCACATGATGCACTGGGATCCCGACCGGCAGCTCCTCTATATCAGCAGTTCCGCCAAAGGCCCCTATGACCGATTGGCCAAAGCCATATGTGGTGACACGGCGCGCCGCGTCGAGGGCGAGGAGGTCTTCCGCAGCTTACACGGGTTCAACCGCCTCATCCTGCGCAATCTTGGCCTGACCCATCATCAGGGCCGCGGCGTTCGCTACTCCATGTACATGGGCATTGATGTCGCCGATGGTCTCGATACCGCCAAGTCGCAGTCCCGCATCAAGAATAATGTCTTTGCGACCGGTTTTCTCGATGGCGTGCCCGCCTCGCGCGGCTGCTCGGCCAAGGGCAAATTCTGGTCGATCTCTCCGGTTCGCGATCTCACCGACTGGGTCGAATGGTGTGCCGATATCGGCAAGGCTGTGAACGATCCAGGGATCACCACCGATGGTGTGTTCAAGAGCGCCATGCGACCCCGACAGATCAGCGATCGGCCGACCGTGCCGCCGGTCGCGATCCATTGGCCGGAGTCGCTGCTGACGCAGATCGAGGACCGTGTAGAGATTAGCTTCGGCGACCGGGCTGTGCCATTCGCCGAATGCGATATCGAACTGCTCGATCATGAACGCACCGGACCGTTGCGCTTCTCGGTACGGAGCGATGTTGATGTCGCCGAGTTCGAGATTGTTTTCGCCGAGGGCGGTGCCCGCTACCCACAGCGCTCGGGACCGAAAACAGCTATCAAGGTCGGCGGCAAGGTGAAGACCCTGTCGGAATCCTTCGGCGACGATTCACCGCAGATCGATTTCGGGGACGGATCGCTTCTGATCTACAGCCACCTCTACGCCTTGCCCGATGGTGTTGCCATCGAACCCTACCTCTCGGATCAGATCGAGGTCTGGGACTGGTCCAAGACAAACATCCGTGCCGAGGCGCAAGGAACTGAAAAGCGCGCCGACTCGGTGCAGCGGCGTGTGATCGACGCGTTGCTGGCCGATGATGAAGCCTATGATCTCGTCTTCGACGACGACGGCGCCGGCGAAATCGCCGACGTGGTCACCCTTCGCGTGACGGAAGGCCTTGTGCAGGTGACCCTGCATCACTGCAAATATTCCAGCGCGGACACACCGGGAGCCCGCGTCAAAGATCTCTATGAGGTCTGCGGTCAGGCACAGAAATCCGCTCGATGGCGCGATCGTCCCCATCGCATGTTCACGCACATGCTGAAGCGGGAAAAGTTGCGCCTCGACAAAGGTCGGAGTTCTCGCTTCGAGCAGGGTACGGCGGCCTTTCTCAAAAAGCTAAAGGCAAGCTGGCAGGACTATCGCTACGAGTTCGACGTCAGGATCGTGCAGCCCGGCCTCTCCCGAGCAGCCGTCACCGAGGAAGGCTTGCACTTGTTGGCCGGGGTCGAGACCTATTTGATGGAGACACGCGCGATGAAGCTGCGGATCATCGGCAGCGCGTGATTGTCCATGCGCGCCCTTGAGCAGCCCAAGGCGTGCCCGCCAGGCGAGGGACACCGGTCACGTTTCTCCTGATCATCCCGGATCAGCACTTGGAAGGATCGGCTCGGATGGTCTGGGATTAATCGCCATCGCCTGGGTCTCTGCCGCGAACACGTCCCCGCCGTTCAGAATTGATGCGTCAACTGTCGATCTCACCCCGTGGCCGTTAGCCGGTACTGCGGGGGCCGCCCTCATCTGACGAAGGCCCATCGCGGAAAGATCGAGGACGAGCGGTTGCAGCAGCTCGCGGGTCGCCTCGCCGCCCCGCGACAACACGTCGATGAAATCCTCCTGATTGGGCTGCCCAAGAGCCAGACGATAGATCATGCGCTGCTCTCGAAGCAGGGCGAAACGCACAACATCCCGCCCAAAGGGACGCTCGAAGACATGGCGGCTGATTTCGGCGCCATCAAGCACCCACCAGGGACGAAGGCCGCTTGCATCGACGGAGCGCTCCGCATGGCCCTGTAAACACCGCCAGGGTGAACCGTCGGCCAGCGTGGAATCTCTCAGCACCTCGCCACGCAATGTTGCGGCGAGCCGCCGTCTGACCGCCAAGCCCGCATACCGCTGTATGCGCCCTTCACGTTGCTCGAGATCAAGCGGGTTGGACGAGAGATCCCAGTGAACCACATGCGAACACCAGGGGTGAAAATCCAGACCCTCCTGCCCCACGGACGTCGTCGCCAGAACGTGCGGCCAGAAGGGCGTGTTGAAGCTCCGGCGAACTTCATCGGGTCGGGCTGGAGCAGCTTGCGCCACGCCGCCCTCCACCTTGACGACGGGCTCGGTCTCGGCGTCACCGAACGGCACAGCGACATGGCAACGAACCGGGATCTTGTGCGGCGGCCCGCCAATGCCATGAAAGCTGAAGCTGCCTGCGCGTAGCCCGAACGACGATTGCAGATCCTTGGCGAGACCAGCGGCGCCCTCATGGAGATTTTGGGCGCGCAGCCAGCAATGCTCGTCGAGAACACTCTCGAAGCCGCCGTCCACCATCGCGCCCATGACTTGCTCGACCGCGCTTTTCCCCGACAACGATGACAGGATCACCGGATTGTCGAGATACGCGCGCAGTCCCTGCCAACTGAGTTGAACCAGCTCCGGATAGCGTGTCGGGTCAAGGATCGTCCGGTCATGCCGCAGCAATGCCCGGCCTAGCGCGACGCCTGGTGCCCCGATCGCATAGTCCACGAGGTCCGAAAGCTCGATGGGAGAGAGCCGGTCGATCGGCTGCGCCTGGCGCCACTTTTGGACAGCCGACTGAGCAGTACGATCGTCACCGATCGCGCTGCGCCAGCCTGCGGCGGACAGTTCGGCAACACCGGCCATCCGTTCGATCGCCGCCAGCGTCGTCGCAATCGATCTGTGCCGGCGTCTAGCCTTCACAGTATCCCGCTCAATGATGCCCTTGGGCAAGGCGGCAAGGATCTGCCGCTGGACCTCCTTGCGAACGACGCCGAGCGCCGCGCCGGCTTTCGCAAGTGGGTCCGTATTGCGGATCAGCCATGGCGATGGATGGAACGCCGCCATCACGGGTCCGGGAACGGCCGCCAACTTGAAGCGCCGCCGCCTATAGGCCTTCTCATAGCCGCCATGTTTCTTGGGGAGGCAGTGCGCTTCCACACCAAAGCTCAGAAGTGCAGCCACGCTGGGCGGAGTTGCTCGAAAGCGGCTGAACATCAGCAGCTTGGGGTCAGCCGCCGTGCTCTTCCAACCTCCGCCGAGTGGCCACCAAGGAAGCGACGGGGCAACCCAAGGGAGCGACAGCAGCTTCGGCGGGGCAACATCGCTAAGCGCGCGGAGCTTCGCGTCGGGCCATGCGGTTGGAGCATCGAGTTTGTTACGGCGATCGCGCGTCATCCGCGTGAGCTTCGGCGCTGCCTTGATCTTGGCGCGCTTCCAGGCCGTATAGCGAGGGCCAAGGGCCTGAGCCGGCAAGGGAACCGAGGACCAGTATGGCAACGCCTCATAGCGCATCTGCTCGGCGAAACTCTCCACGAGATGCCGATAGACCTGAAAATCCTCGGGCAATGGGTCGGCATCAAGGAATTGCGTTGCGGCGAGCGGGTCGACCGACGCCACGCTGTCCCGTTCCGTCCGCGACATCACGGGCGTCAGCAGTCCGCGAAGCTCATCCCTCAGCCTGGCCGCTTCAGCAACCTCGCGCTCCAACTCGGGATGGTTCACGTCGGAATGCGCCGCGATGTCACGCAACTTGTCGCCGAAATCGGCGAACAGCGTCTTGGCGCGCTCTCGAACGCCGAGGCCGGCCAGGAACTCGATCAGGTCCAGGAGTTCCGTATGGGCGAGCGCGCCGCGTGCCTCGTCCCATCTTGTGCTCAGGAGCCGATACGGCGTTGCACTGAGTAGCAGGATCGCCGGCGGAACAAGCGAGCCTTCAGGTTCCAGAAGCGCTTGCAGAAGCGGATCGGCGTCCTTCTCGTCGAGAATTTGCCGGTAGCGCTGAAACTCGTCGAGAACGACCAGATCAGGAGGCTGATGGCGCAGCGTGGCCAGCGCCAAGGCGCGTCGGAGGCGGCCAACGAAGGTGGTCGGCTTGAGCGGATTGACCTTTCTCTTCGTATCGCCCTGAACCGCCAGATCGAGCATCGCGCGTACCGGCTCACCGAATTCGGCCGCCAGGGCTTCGCGAAACCGTTGGCGAAGATGGGGCGGCGAAGCCGCGAACTTACTTTCCGCATCCTTGACAGCCCAGTCCCACGAACCTCGCGCGCTGAGCCGCAATATGTCCGGGTCGAGATCGCGGGCGAATGCAGGATAGGTCTGCTCGAGCAACACCTTGAGGAACGCTCGCTCTTCCTTGCGTCCTCCCGTGAGACGCGCGCGCGCTCCGGGAAATGACGTCGCGGGGGTCAAGGCATAGATCAGAACGGGATTGTCCGGCTGCTTGGCGATCGCAATCAGCGAAAGTCGATCCGGAGTTGCAATTGCCGCCTTGCGTTGTGAATCGCTCAGGAAACCAACGACCCGGCCCTTGTTCTGATGCGAGACCGCGTGCCCATTGGCGATGTAGTAGATCACCAAAGGCTGACGGCCGTCCTCGGACATGCGGCGAGCCAGTTCCTTCGCCACGACCGTCTTTCCAAGGCCGACTTCATCGGCCACCAGAAAACGGCGGCGCCCCGTCAGTTCCTCGAAAGCCGCGAGCGCCGCATTGACAGCAGCTTCCTGGAATGGCTTGGGCGCGCTCATCGGCGTCTCCCCTTGATCTCGGTAGCGCCTAGCCCGCTTCGAACCTTGCCCCACAACGCATCAAAGCGTCTCAGCATCTCCGCTGTTTGCGGGTCTTCCTGTCCGGCCTGCTTAAGCACGGCAGGCAGATATTGAGAGACTCGCCGCTCAATCTCGCGGAACTTGTCTGGGTCGCGCGCCCATGCCGCCAACATCTCTTCCAAGGTCGGCAGCGAGGCGTCCAGCACCGGATTCGCTGCCAAGCCGGCGCGTTCCTGCGGCTCGTCATTCGTCCAGTCACCCTCGCCCTGCCGGTCGTCCTCGGCAAGCAATCCGGCCACCCAGAGAAGAAACCCTCTGGCCCCGAGAAAACGCACGAATGCGGCGCGGTCGCGATCCTCCCCGAAAGGCGGCTCGGCCGGCGCACGCTGCAGCCACGAAAGCCCCTTGTCTCCACGGCTGACCCGCAGGCGCACGAACTCGCTTCGTTCCGCGGGATCGACAGGACCCAGAAGCATGTCAGGTTGCTGTGCCGGCCAGACCAGAAGCTCGCCGTGAAGCGCGCCGACTTCCAGCAGGATGTCGGCGGCGTCAGGATGCGGCCCGCCAGGATGGAGATCGGAGCGATGGGTGAGGCGCATCCCTTCGTTGTCGATGCTGAGTTCCACCGCCCAGCGCGCCGCCACTTGCGCGCGCGCCCGTTCGAGCGCCTCCTCTTCCAGTGTCGCCGCATCGGGCGAATGCTCCACGCCGGGTGCTTCAACAAGACGGGCTGAGCCGAGAAGCGCCTTCAGACCCTTCTCGACCGGCTCAGAGACTTCTAGCTCGGCCGTCACCTCGGCGTTGCGTCCGGTCCAGGCGCGCAGCGTCGCGTTCGCACTTCCGAGCCAGAGCGTCCGCTTGCGCCCCGATCGCATGAACAACAGCTTGGCATGAAGGCCGCGCCCGACTTCCTCTTCCTCATCGTCGGCCGCGCCGGCATCGACCACCGGCGCCGCACGCTGTGATGCAGGTTCGGGATCGCCGATGGGATAGTCGGGCGCGTCGAGCGCAAGCAGATCGTCAAACGCCGCCAGCGACGGGCCGATCCGCTCAATCTCCCGCATTGTCGTCAGCAGCACGCTTCGCGCCGGCTTCGCTCCCTTCGGTATCTGCCGGGCGAGGAAATTCTTGTCGACGAAGGGGCTCACCAGAACAACCTCGTCCGTCCCCGCTGGCGGAACAGGAACGATCTGATCTCCTGTCCCGGCCGACCAGCGAATCCGCGCGACGCGCACGCCGGCTGGCGGCCGCCATGCCACCTTCGCGATCGTCGCCGCAAGGGAAGCGGAGCGCACCCCCTTTAGCGCGGCTCTGTCAGCCAGCCCGCGCGCCAGCTCTTCCGCGCCGGGAATCGGGGCGCTACCCTTGGCGCCGGAAACAAGCAGCAGCCCGATGTCGCGGTTCACGCATTCGGTGAGATTTCGGCTCCCGATCCAGAGCCGCCAGCCGATCTCGCCGTCCGTGCTGCATGTGCGTACCAAGGCGGCCTTGGGGTGCCAGCTATGGGTCGCCTCATCGAAATCGACTTCGCGCACGAACTGATCCAGCACCGCCGCGATGCGCGGCGTCCGGCGCATTTTCGCAAGTCGTCCGCGCTGAATGACGATGCGCACTTTGCCGCGCAGCCGCTCGACCGCATCGGCAAAATCAGAAGGGCTACCTCGGCCCGCGTCTGTGTCCTTGCCTGCCAGAGCGAGCAAGGTCGCGCCGATCGATCCGAGATCCGCCGAATAGGACGCCAGCAGGGCCAGCTCGACGCTCTCATCGGGACCGGGACGCAGCCCCTCAAGGAACGAGAGCGCCGGCCAGCTATCGACCGCCCCGCTCATTCGGAGTCCGCCAGATCGTCGAGGAGCGTGCTGACTTGCCCCCATCTATAGTGGAGCGGCCCAGCGAGACCATGTTCATCACTCGACCATTCGAGGCGCCGATCCCTTCCATTGGGTGTCCGAGCAAGCCGAGCGCGCGGCCCCTTGCGAACTTCAGCAGCGGCATAGATAGCGAAGAGCGGGGCAGGATTCTGCGATTTCGACGCTACCCAGTCCTTCGTGGCTGTCAGTACAGCCCGCAATTTGGACGGCAGCGCACCGATGTCTGTCTCAAGCGCATCGACATCGAGCTTGGCCGCGATGAAACCGTGCTCTTCGATGATCGCTGCGAGATGGTCACGATGCCGGGTCGACATCTCCCGCTTGTCTTCTGTCTCGACGACACGTTCGAGGAGCGCGTCATAAATGGCACGCCCTACGCCTGCGAGACTTGCGGCCTGCCGTGCCCTTGCAAGCGCGGCCTGATCGGGACCAGCGACCGCGCGGACCTCGTCACCCCACATCCCGGATGGCGCCGCAGCCTCGGTCCGGACCAGTCTCGCAAGCAGGGACAGCTCATGGCCACCATTGCGGCGCAACTGAATGAGCCGCTCGCGCAGGAACGCCGCTTCCGCGGCCGCCATCCGAAGGGTGATGTGGCCGCCACGCCAATTATCCGGTCGATCGGGAAGCGGCACGAACGGCGGGTCGAAACTCACAAGCGGATGACCATCGTCGTCGCTCGCCGAACCCGCGCTCTTCAACAGCCTATGTGCCTGCGCACGCGAAATGGTTCGACCATCCAGGCGTGGTCGCAATACTCCCCAGACCGCGAGCGCATTCCAATACACGGTCGATGGCGGCTGGCTCGACGGCTTGGGAAACACGCGCCCCCCGATCACCTGGGATTCGCCCGCCTCCCTGAGCCGGCCGGCAAGCTCTCTTTGGCGTTCGCGCAGAGCGCGCTCGGCAGCCAGTCCGGTCAGGCCCGCCAGATCCTCGAACAGCCAGGGCACGAAGAGCGCGTAACGGGCGCGAGTGTGAAGCACCGATGTGCCGGGAAAGAAGCGGTCAGCATAACGCTGATGGATCGTCAGAAAGCCGATCTCGTCGCGCACGCCCATGGACTCTTCGTCCATTTGCGCCTTGGCACGCGCCAGCGCCTCGCGCGACAGATAGGTCCATCCCAAAGCGGGCTCGATCGGCGGGCTGCGCCTTGTGCGGGACGATTTTGCCGATTGTTGCACCGCTCTCACCCCCACAAAGCGGACAATGGCGCTGCGGCCAACCTGTCGCCGAAGGGCACGAGATCGGTGCTGTCGTAGAGCACGACGCCGTAGGCGAACCTGTCCTTGCATGCTTCCGCCAAGGTCCGCAGGCCGGCAAAGTCGCTGGACTTCACCGTCGCTGACGCCTTGACCTCGATTCCTACGATCATGCCGTCGTCGCGTTCCAGGACGATATCCACCTCATGCATCTGCTGATCGCGAAAATGATATGGCGTCAGCCGCAGGTCGGACGCACTCATGAGCTTCAGGACTTCGGCGAACACGAAGCTTTCCAGAAGCGCGCCAAATACGCCGCGGTCCGCCTTGACCCGATCGAAGGTCAACCCGCGCGCCGTGGCGAGGAGGCCGGAGTCGAGGAAATGCAGCTTCGGCGTCTTGGCGATCCGCTTCAGCGTGTTCGTGTACCAAGGCTGTAATGTTGAGACGAGAAAGACCTGCTCCAGCAGCGCGACGTAGCGCTGTCCTGTCTTGTGGCTGACATTGATGCTGGAGCCGAACTGCGAGTAGTTGACCAATTGCCCCGAATGCTCCGCGAGCAGTCGAACGAATTTCGGCAGCTCAGTCAGCTTTTCGATCTCGGCGATGTCTCTGAGGTCGCGGGTCAGAACCGACGTCAGATAGGACCGCGCCCAATCCTGCCGCCGCCGTTCGCTTTCGCGGCTGATCGCCTCGGGAAAGCCTCCGAACAGCGCGAGTTGGATGAGGTTGTCACCAACAATCGCCTCACGGTCCCCCTGGAATTTCCCCGCGAACAGACGCTCCAGGAAACTCGGCGACTGGCCTGTTATTTCCGCGCGAGCCAGTGGCAGCATCCGAATGGTTTCCATCCGGCCCGCCAGGCTGTCGGCAAGCCGTGGCAAGGTAAGTACATTGGCAGAGCCGGTCAGAAGGAAGCGGCCGGGCCGATAGTCCTCGTCCACCGTCTTCTTGATCGCCAGCAGCAGATCGGGCGCGCGCTGAATCTCATCAATGATCGCGCGATCCAGACTGCGAATGAAACCGGCCGGATCGGACTGCGCAGCGTCGAGCACTGTCTGGTCGTCGAGCGTGATATAAGTCCGACCTGCCTCCCCCATCTTCCGGACAAGCGTGGTCTTGCCCGCCCGGCGTGGTCCCACGATCAGGACTACCGGGGTGTCTGAAAGGGCTTCCACCACCCGATGCTCGACGAGCCGCTCGTACATGCCTGTTTCCGATTTTCTGACGACTGGAAGTATGAGGCATGACAATCGGAAGTCAATGGCCCGTAGATTGGAAACGAAATAGCCGTGATCCGGGAATGGGCGGAGGGAATGGCCTCCCCTCTGGCCGAGCCATGGTCTCTTCCAACGTCTTCGGGGATCACCGCAACGACGATTGGATGGCTCAGATGATCCCCCATGCTCGAAACCTCCCCCTCCCCGTCATCTCCCTGAGACCGAGCTCCAAAACGATCCGCCGCGCCGCCTGCGGCGTGACGTCGAGCGTTTTCGCCACCATTCTTGCCGACACCAACGGTTTGCCCATCACCAACTCAACCAGCTCCGGCAGTTTTGAAGATGTCCGGCGCCCTTCCAGCTTTCGCTCCATCAGTGTTCGAGCCAGCGCCAGCCTGTCATGCTCCTTGAGCCCGATCTCCACGGCCGCGATCAGTCCGTGGGTGATGGCCAGCATCCGCGTTTCCCGATCGCTATGCCGGCGCCGATCGACAGGAATGGTTTTCAGGCCAACATTGATCGCGGCGAGGTGGGCGCCGGACGTGATGCCGGCCTGGCGCAGGATCGCGGCGGTCAGCAGTCGGCCAAGCCAGGGCGCATGCTGCAGGACCTGCAAAGAATTCCAGGCATCGAGGGCGATGATCGCCTGCAGCGCCGCCGGCAAGTCTTGCGCCTGCCGCAGCACGTTGCGCCATTCGTCGAGCCGGGCATCTTCGTCCCAGTCGAGATCGTAAATCATCGGATCGGCCGAAGCCTGGCCAAGCTTTTTGGCTCGTTCGATCGCGGCGTTAGAGCGCGCAAGGATCGCATCGATGGCGGCGTAATCGACTCCAGGGAGATTTTCGACGTCACCGACCTCCTCCCCCTCCCCTTCTGAATCGGTTACGAACGCGCGTTTGGTGGCACCGGCCGTGGCCGCGTCGGGCGGCGTGCTCTCCGCGGTTTTCCGCAGCATATGAATGCCCTCGGCCGACAGCGCCCAGTCCGGTGACTGAGCGGCGATGCGCCGGCGGGTGCGCAACACGTCGCGGGCGATGGTGAGTTCGTGGGTGGGGGTGCGCGTATCGCGAAAAGCGTCGTGGAGGACGAGGTCTTCGAGATGGACCAGTTCGCCGTCGATCCACAGCGAGGCGCAGGCGTCGGTGAACTGGGAGCGTTCTAGGAAGCCGGCGCCGACCGGTGAGCGGGCGATGCGCTCGTTGAGACGCGCCAGCGCGATACCGGCGTCGAAAGCCGGCCGCATCAAGGCTGTCATGCTGATTTTCGCGATATCGTAAGCCATTGATATTATGGTAAACGATTTGCTAAAGGAACTCTATATTAATATTGTGGTTCGTCACATGGTATGATTGTCGGTTGTGCTATAACCATCGATAACTAACGTTTATCGATAATAGATCGACAACGGTCACAAAACATGAGAAACTTGGCTCCTGTTCATGATATGGAGCCTGTGGCTTGGCCCAAAACACGCCCCCTCGACTGATATCTTGCGATGAAGCCGGCTATACCGGGCCCAAGCTCCTCGACGACAACCAGCCATACTTTGCCTACGCAGCAGTCGAACTCACGCCGGAGGAGGCAGCCGGCATTGTCAGTGCAATGCGGGCAAAGCACCACATTCAGGCTCCCGAACTCAAGGCCAGCTTGCTGCGTAAGCGCGCGAATTGGCCCGAGATCGCCTTGGACATCCTTAGTCCTTTAAAAGGACGTGTACTGGTCATAGCCGCCGATAAGCGATTGAATCTCGCTGGCAAAACATTTGAGTATATATTCGAACCTGTTCTCCAAAGGTGGAGCACGCTGTTCTACGGTCAGGATCTCCATCGCTTCGTTATGAATGCGCTGCATCGCGTGTTCTTCAGATCTGGCGAGCAAGTCCCAAAGCTCGCCGAGGAACTTCAGGCATTCATGAAGTCTTTTGACCCAAGCGATGCGCCGACCGTTTTCGGTGCCGCCAAGCAAGACCCGGAGACGAACGAAATCCTTTCGTGCGTTCTCCGCTTCGCACGTGGATATGCAAAAATTATCGCAGAGCAAAGCGAGCACCTACAGAAGGATGTAGACCCGACTGGGAAATGGACGCTCGATCTCACAACGACCTGCCTGTTCAGTTTGATCGTCTATGGTTGGGGACACCGGTTCGACAGGCTGGATGTGCTTTGCGATGATTCCAAGCCGTTACAGGCGATGTCGCACATCTTTTCGGGGTTCGTTGGGAACACCGAAACGGTGGAGCTGAAAGGACCAGGTGGTGAACCAGCACCCATCAGGGCCAATCTGTCAAATCCCCTGCGCTTCGGATCATCAGCAGAAAATCCCACATTGCAGATCGCCGATATTGTCGCGGGTGCCACGACCGACCTTCTGCAGAACCAATCGGAGCCATCCTACCGTGACCTGGCGCGGTGGCTGCTTCCCCATATGCATGCTCACTCGATGTTTCCCGACGACGACTTCATCGATTTGGATAAACCGAGGCCGCGAATGAATCTTGCTGCCCTCAAGGAGCTTGCCCGCCGCGCCGACGCAG
Organism: Hyphomicrobiales bacterium; assembly: GCA_900468015.1. Taxonomy (GTDB): domain Bacteria; phylum Pseudomonadota; class Alphaproteobacteria; order Rhizobiales; family Rhizobiaceae; genus Agrobacterium. The sequence goes on along the minus strand of UBRU01000013.1, from coordinate 55,783 downwards.
GTGAGGATCCGCTCGAGGGAATGCCAGAATTCTATCAACGCCTTGTTCTCGCCGAGCGCAAGAAGTTGAGGTGGTATCTGTAATGAATGATGCCCAATTGGCGAGAGCCGTCGAACTCGACACAATTGCCGCCGTCCTGCCGATTGATCGCCGCGACGAACTCGCCGAGCTACTGACCGATAGCGACATAGAAACACTGCGCCATCTCGTCAACGAAGGCATGGGCGCGAACACACTGCGGGCCATCACCTCCGATCTCGCCTACATCGAAGCCTGGGCTCTTGCCGCCACGAAACGATCGCTACCCTGGCCGGCGCCCGAGGCGCTGCTGCTCAAATTCGTTGCGCAGCATCTCTGGGATCCGCAAAAGCGGGCCACCGATCCAGATCACGGCATGCCGGCCGATGTCGATGACAACCTGCGGAGCCAAGGCTTTCTGAAATCAATCGGGCCGCATGCACCGTCGACGGTGCGCCGGCGTCTGGCGAACTGGTCGACGCTGACAAAATGGCGCGGCCTCGATGGCGCCTTCGCCTCCCCTCCTCTCAAGTCGGCGATCCGCCTTGCCGTGCGTGCGGTGCCCCGCAAGAGAGGCCGCAAGAGTGCAAAGGCCGTCACAGGCGACGTTTTGGCAAAGCTGCTGGCGACCTGCGCCACCGAAAACCTGCGGGATCTGCGCGACCGCGCCATTCTCATGGTGGGCTTTGCCTCCGGCGGCCGTCGACGCAGCGAGATCGCCGGGCTGCGGGTCGAGCAGCTGGCCGCCGAACCGCCAATCGACGTGGCCGACGGCCCTCCCCTCCCCTCGCTCGCCATCCATCTCGGTCGGACGAAAACGACGAGTGGCGAAGAGGACGATGTCGTCTATCTCACCGGCCGGCCGGTGGAGGCGCTGCATGCATGGCTGGCCGCGGCGAAGATCGAGAGCGGGAGCGTGTTTCGCCGCATAGCGCGCTGGGGCACAGTATCGCGCCGCGAGCTCGATCCGCAGTCGATCAATCTAATAGTCAAGCAGCGCGCCGAGATGGCCGGGTTGGACAGTGGGGAGTTTTCGGCGCACGGGCTGAGGTCCGGATATCTGACCGAGGCAGCCAACCGTGGGATCCCTTTGCCCGAAGCAATGGAACAGTCACGCCATCGCTCCGTCCAGCAGGCATCGAGTTATTACAACAGTGCAACGCGTAGAAGCGGTCGGGCGGCTCGGCTTATATAACTCTACCTGTCTAATTCGCCTGTTGTAGCTGGTACAGGACGGACCAACAGTTCGGTCTTATTCCCAACTGAGCACGAACATGCAGAGGTTCGTCGCTTTGTGCGACCTCGATGGGAGCGGGGTTACTACACAAGGTTACAGGCGGTCGATCTATCTGCCTCCAAATTCTTTCCAAAACTCAACGAATGCCCGGAGCTTGGGCAGCATCTGTCTCCTGCTCGGAAAGTAGATAAACAAGCCGGGGCTTTCAGGCAGGAAGCCTTCTAGGCATGGCTCGAGCAACCCCTGCCGGACGAGCGGCTCGACGACCGACGCAATATTGCAAGTGAGACCGACGCCGGATACAGCGGCCGATATGCATGTCGCCGGCCCGTTGACTGTCAGCGGGCCTTTCACATCCATGGAAAAACTTCGCGGATCGCCTTGTCCCGATCGCTCCTTGAACATCCAGCGGTAGACCGCGCCCCCGAACAGCCGGACGTTGATGCAGGCGTGCTCACTGAGGTGTTCCGGGCGCAGCGGCTTGCCTCTGCGAGCGAAATACGCCGGAGATCCTACGACAGTCAGCGGCGAGGGTTCAGTGAGCCTTACAGCCACCATGTCCTGCGCGATCATTTCGCCGATGCGGATGCCAGCGTCATATCCCTCAGCGACGATATCAACAAAGCGGTCTTCAAACCGGCGTCATCGAGACCGTGTTGACCTACAATCCCGGTGACAAAACCGCGGTGAGCGCGAGCCCAAGCGAATACTACTTTGACCTAACACGCGGCGGCGGCGTACGTTCGTGGCGCAATGAGTTTGCGGTGATGGGCTGGGAGCCTTGGATCGCCTTTAATCCCGTTGCACAGGCCTCAAAGGTCACGGCGCCCGCACTGGTAATCCATTCGGACGGCGCCGCTTTTCCCGATCAAGCACGCAATGTCTACAATTTGCTTGCGGGTCCGAAGGAGCTGCAGTGGGCAGTTGGCAAGCATTTCGACTTCTACGACCAAGGCGACACCGTGCGGCATGCCGCCGACCGGGTTGCGGCTCACTTCCACAGCAAACTGGGATGATATTCGATGTGGCGTTCGCGCGCCTCAAGCTCGATACGTCGTGACGCTACTGATTCCATAATCCTAAGGCGGCCAGTTGGAGACAGTCCGAGTCAGACCGACGTGCTACTCGATGAGGTAGGTCGTTCGGGTATCCCGTGGCGCTATCAGCGCCTGTTCTGTTGTGATTGGCGAAAATAACGGGTGTTGTTAGGCCCGTTGCGTAGCCGGCCTGTGACAAGGGCGTCGCGATCGGTCGCCCTTCCTCCTCAATAATCGCCCGCTAGCTATGAGGCTGGAGGCCAGAGGACTTTGAAATCGCCCCCTTCCGAAGGCCAAGCAAGACCGAAGCCGTTCTCCAAAGCCAAAGCTTTGTCGTCAGCCTTGGTCACTTCCGTTTCAACTACAATGAGTTGTCTCCCTTCCCACCGTTGTTGCTGGCGATAGTCGAAGAGTTGTCCCATCGCCGTACGGATAGCAAATCGAATACTCGAAACCTCTGTCGGCTTGACTTCGACCATTACCTCCTGGCCTTTCCCATCTATAAATCGCATGTCGTCGCAGAAGGTAGGAAGGAATTGGAGACCGCGTACTGTCCTTTGCAGGTAGTCTTTAAATCGCTTTTCGAGCTTGTTGTGCCGAGGGCTAACCCGCACCTCATGACGTTCAACATACCTGGTGTAGCCGTCAGCTGTAGCCTGCCCCGCCCTGTGTTTGACCCGGCTGCGAACGGGCGGTCGATCAAACGCGGGTATTTCCCCCCTGATGATCGTACGGATACCTTCAACAAAATTCTGCGCAGCCGGATCGGTCGTGTCGTCCGCATACCACCAGCTCGCTTGCCCGCTCCAGCCTTTGCCCCGCCCAAGATAAAGGCCTTCATCGCGCTTACTTACGGGAATTCGATGCGCGTCCTCGGCCCGTGCTCGCACCCGAAAGCTTAAGACGTCGTCGAGCTCATGTTGGCCGGAGGGATATACTCCATCGAACCTCTGCCGCTTGCGATAGACCCGCGCATTTTTGTACCATCCGATTACGCACCGCGGGTCTTTGCCATCGACAGGAGCGGTCCAGACGACGTCAACACCATCGATGAACTCGGCTGAAGTCGACGTCCCCAGTCTTTCGATTTTGACATCCCGATCGACGTTGTCCTTTATCGTTTCGAAGTGGCCATAGACATATCCGTCGTCAGCTTCCACGAAGTTCAACTCTTCCCCGGCTCTTCCCTCGGACACAACATAGCCACCTCCACCTTTCGGAGGGTCTTTGGCGTCGCGGCCTGCGTAATTCTTCATCCACGCAATATTGCAAAAAAGGAGCGGCATAATTCTTCCGGGTCCGATAACCAGCTGCATTAAATACGTCTTTTCATCTGCACGAGAAAATTGCAAACCGTGTCCGCGATCCGCTGCGGCAACCACCATGCGACAGGGGCAAACTTGCGCGACTGAAAATTACAGAAGCCGCGACGATCAGACGATCATTCCCGGAGGGCGCTCATCCGGTTAGCGCAGGTGGGGCAATCGACCACTTCAATCACAAGCGGTCGGCCAATTTCCAACGCTATTCCCAAGTGAGGTAAAGCCGCGCCTTCTTCTCCTCAACCACATCAGCGTTGCGTGTGGAATACGTGCGAGCGTCGATCGCCGGAACTCCCTCGGAGACAACGCTGTCGACCTCTAGCTTGTTTTCAACTAATGCAGGCACTTCTTGCGCGGGCGGTTTGACCAATATCCGCGAATAGAGGCTCAGATCCTCATCGCGACCCAGGACAGCGAACCCGTCTGGAAATATTGCTCCTCCAGATCGCTTTGCTGCCTCGACCAGATCCGCCGGATACAATGGAAATTCCGCCATGAGGTCGACCTCACCTTCGCCCGACTCGATGGAAGCAAAGACACGCTGAGCGATTTGCAGATCAAGCGCCATGCCATTCACGAACCTAACCGGTCCCGACCTGAAGATCAGGTGCTCTTCGGCAGTGCCGACCAGCGGCTCCCACTCTGCATCCTCTCCGACAATCCAGGTTCGGCCGAGCCATTCGACCGTGGTAAAGCTCTGCTCGGAGGGTCGCCAAGTACGATGGCGGGCGGCCTCCCCGACCTCTGGTCCGAAGAGAAGAGTCAGCACTCCACAATAGCTGCCAAACTGCACGTCTTTTGGATCAGAGCGTTCAGACGGGCCTTCGTCCCTGCTTCCGCTGGGTGGTTCATGATTTGCCGTGTGGTCAATGAATATCTCAGCCTTCCTCACAGATTTCATCCAGCTGCCGACCGCATAGCCATGTGAGGCTACCCACGAACCGATTTTACGACCCAGATAAGGCTCGACCTGCTCCTTGTAGCCTTCCCTGACCGTCTTCGTGAAAGCTGCCCTGGACGCTCCCTTGGTCGCTTTCGACTCCGCAAGGGCGACGAACATATCTCCCGAACGGCTGAAGACGTAATCGGGAGAACGAGAGGTCGGACGTTTGCCGTGGACTTCATGGTTTTCAAAATGATCCACCCAGCGATATCCATCCCGGACCATCTGGAGATAGGCAATGCCGTCGCCGACCAGGCCAGTCATCGTCTTTCCCACGTAGTCCTTGAGGGTGCGGGCAGTATCTAACAACGCAAAACGCTCATTCTTGTCATCGACGTGCCGGGCGATGAGGTGTCGGCACATCTGAACCTGAGCCCTCGCGGCCCGCTGGTCCATCTTCGCCCTGCTGGAGCATTGCGCCATTGCCCCGAACAGCTCGGCGGGTGTGAACAGCATTTCGGTATTCTCCGGCGCCCGACCGGTGATCAAGCGGTTCCTCCTGGGCACGTGACCGTTGATCTGCTCGACGCCGATCTGCTTTTCTTTTGCTCTCCACATAGCTTGACGCCCTAGAAACTGACATTCAGCGCCAGTAACTCCCTGTATCAGAACAGAAAATCACGAAAAAAAACGGCTGACAAGTGACCTTTTCACGGACGGATCAGGGCCAGTTTCCCGCTTGCCGGCCGAGGCGCCTTGCCAACATCACGCAGTCCTCCGATTTCCCTGCTCCTTCGCCTTCATGAGAGCCATCAGCATTGGTCCAAGTGAAAACTCCCCGCGCTCAGAGCGCCTGGTAAGGTCCCGCAGATAGCCGCCCGCCGATGTTATAAAATTCGATCGCTCTAGAATGCAGGCCACCGCTACCGCGGCATTTTCCTGCCCCATGGCGTTGCACGCCTCCTCGTAGGCAGAGGGGCTCACGCCGAGCATCGAGCGCACAACCACGGCCGCCTTCATGAGCTCGCGCCAGTGCTCGATGCGCCCGCCAGGCCCATAATCAGTGATCTGGGGGCACGCACGGAGGACCATTCCGAGGGGGAACGCCTTGATCGGCTCGCGTCTCGTGATCCGTGTTTCCTTCGCCTCGTGCCTCGTCATAGGTTTGTCCGCCGTCTTTTCGCCCTGCTCTTTTCCAGAGCTAGGTTCAAGTTCATTTATGGATTCGGTATTTGAATTCTGTATGTGGCGGTCATTCTGAATGGCATTGCCATGCATTTCTTCCGTTTTGAACTGCATTTCCAGGAGGTTGAGAACTTCTTCCCGCAGCAGCTCCATTTCATCGAGCGTAGTCTCTATTTGGGAGCGGTTCGGGTGGCGGGGGAGGCGAGCGAGAATACTGACATACTCGGACTCCACATGGTGCCAGTTGCCGGCCGCGCCCTCTTCCACGGAGGCCGAGATCAACTTGCGCACATCGCGACGGCAGATTGTCAGCGCTTCCTTTGCACGGCGGAAGCGCGCGCGTTCGGCGGCGACATCCTGCGCCATCAAGGCGAGTTCGGTGGCACGAGCCAGCAGGGGCGTCAGGTCAAACCCGTAGGCCTGTTCGACCTCGCCATCCCTGTTGCGGTGCGCGTAGCGTTTACCGTTCGGGCTGTCGCGCCGGAGAATAAGGCCCGCGTCGACAAGCGCGGCAAGTTGCCGGCGCAGGGTTGTCTCGGTGATCCCGTGGGCCCGAACAGACAGCTGGGCGTTGGATGGGAAGACCACCAGACCCTGGCTCGGATCGAGCTGGGCATGAGGGTGAAACGTCAGAAGGGCATCGAGGACTGCAAGTGCCCGGTCCTGGATCCCCAGGCGCTCCCGTGCCTCACATACGTCTCGAAAGACCTTCCACTTCTCGATACGCGTTTCCGGTCGCGGATCCTCAATCGCCATCTGGCTTTGTACCAGGGCGAGCGACATCGGTCGCCGCCCAAAGGGCGTCGTCACATGTCCTGTCTGCATTTTTCTTTCACCTTGCTTCAGGCAAAGGAAATCCGCTCACCAAATCGGCGCCTAGACTCTTGACTGTGATTCCGGGAAATGCGATTCTCGATCCTGCTAGAGATGACGAGAGAGGCTTCCACGGTTCGCCGTTTGGGGGCCTTTTTCTTTTGCTGTTTAGTCTCCGTTTGTTTCAGTTTTCGATCCTTTGTACTCCTCGTACAAACGACCCATGTGTGAAGACAGCCATTCGCTAAACGGCCTGGCTTCAGCATTGGTAAGTTCGATGGCAACCTTCTTTGCCTTCGCATTTATCACCATGTTCAACGCGCGATCGGTCGAGGTCCAGTCCCGGACAGCGGGTTCAGCCTTCGGCTTCTTGGCGGCTGATCTGGACTTGTATCGCTTCAGGTGATCATGAAGTTTGTCGAAGCGGTCGCCTTCAGGGAGCGCCTGGAAGTCGGCGGACTCCACATGATCGATCGCAACCTTGGACAGGGCAGGGGCAAGGACAAGCTGGCGGAGGCTTAGCCACCGGTCGCGCCCGATTTTCTTGGACGCACCCAAGGCCGTTATAACCGATGCTGGCACTGCCTCGACGACCGCGAGCATCTTTGAAAGCATCGCTTCATCGATGGCAAGCGACGAACGAACAGTCTCCTTCGTCATGCCTGAGCCAATCAGGTTCTGGGCGAAGTAGGCGCGTTCTATGAAGGACAGGTTGGACCGGGCCGCGTTTTCCTGGCCCTGGACGATTGCGGAGGTGGTGTCGTCCAGCTTCTTGACGATTGCCTTGACCGGAATGCCTAGCTCGCGCGCGACCTTGAGGCGACGATGGCCGAACACCACCATATATCGCTTGGCGTCCGTCGAGCTCGGGCGAACCAGAATAGGCGTCGTCTGACCTGATTCCCTGATCGCCTGGAGCAGTTCCTGAAACTCCTCCCCATCGTCGGACAAACGGTCGGAAACGAAGGAGGCATCTATCAAGTGCGGATCAAGATCGACGATTACCTCGCCTTCCATCAGCTTCTTGGTGTTCTCGGCCATATCCTCGATGGAGCGGACAACCGTCTTCGCCGCTCCTGTCATGCCGTAGCCCGGCTTAGTTGGCGTCTGGCTCGCCGAGATGGCAGCCATGTCCAGCTTGGCGAATGGATTTTCACGTGACATGGCCGGCCTCCGGATCAGTGCTCAACTGCGACAAGCCATTCATCGCGCTCTCAAAAACGACAAAAAAGACGGCTGACAAGTCTCTCATTTTCGCCCCCAGACACCATGGATGAGTTCGACGATTTCCGCGTTGGCGGCATTGAGACTTTCCATTGCCCGGTCGTAGGTCGCGCGGACGAATTCGCCCCGCTCGACCTCATACAGGGTCTGCTTCTTGATCGACGCGTCGGAAATCGCCGTGGACTTCAGGACGTGATTTCTCAACATCTGCTGCGCGAACATCGACTGCATGAACCCTACCATCTGGGCTTGGGGGATATCCGTCGGCTCAAAGCGGGTGATGAGATAGCGGAACCACTGCACCCGCATCTCCGCCCCGGCCTCGGCGACAGGCCCCATGATCCCGCCAAGCATCATGAGAAACTGGCTCATCGACATGATGTCGAGCATCTGCGGATGGATGGTGATGAGGATGCCTGTCGAGGCCATGAGTGCGGTGATCGTCAGGTATCCCAGCTGAGGAGGGCAGTCGATGACGACGACGTCATACTTGTCGTCGACCTGCTTCAGGGCGCTGGCGATCCGCATGTAGAACAGCCGGCCGTCCTCGCCTTTCCTGGAGGAGATCGCCAGCGGCACGTCATATTCGTATTCCTGGAGAACCAGGTTGGCCGGGACGACATCCAGTCCCGGGATGTTGGTTTGCTGGATGACGTCCGCGATCGACTTCCGTTCGTCATCAAAGCGAAGCGCCTCATAGAGAGAGGCAGTGTCGTCAAGCTCAGGCTGGATCCCGAACAAGGAGGTGAGCGAGGCCTGCGGATCGAGATCGACGGCCAATACCCGATGGCCGGTGAGAGCGAGATACTGGGCAAGGTGTGCCGCCGTGGTGGTCTTGCCGCTGCCCCCCTTGAAATTGACGACTGAGACAACCTGCATCGGTTCGCCTTCCCGGCGCCTGGGCACGTAGTAGCGCTTGTCGGATTTCTTGTTTGCTTCGAGATAATCCCGGAGCTCCAGCATCTGGTCTGCCGTATAATACCGGCGTCCGCTGACCGACTCGATCTCCGGCCCTTTGCCATCAGAATGGAGTTGCCTCAGATGCGTCTGCGTCACCCCCATGAAATCGGCGACTTCCGCAAGCTGGAACTTGCGCAACCCCTTGCGGGCGTCAGGCGGGTATTGCTGGCTGCGCAGCATATGCAACGCGCTTGAGATCTTCGACCCCTGCTGGGCGATCTCGATATCAAACCTGTTTTGCAGCTCAGTGCTCATTTTGCGAACTATTTCCCGGAGATCTTCACTTTCGAAAAAATGGCTTTGCGGCCATCATTTGCGAAACTATCTCCCGATTCCCATCGCGCCGCAAGACATTTAAGGTTAACAACAGGTTAACGGATATTCCTGGAATCCAGGCCGCTCGCTGAATCTGCGATATCTTTCCGCAAGTTAGGCAGATTCCTGTGATGGCGTATAGACGGTGGAAACTGCAGATCTGCAGAAATCCGGCACCTTTCGCGAACGTCACGTTGGTTCAATTCCCGACTCTGCCATCCCGACTCACCAGAATCATCGCCTGCAGATCTGCAGATGGCCAGCCGCGGATTGAGATGATCTTCATCTGCCTGACGAAGTTCACGCGGAGATAAGGATGCAGGTTCTCACGATCTCGCCCGACCGATATGTCGAGCATCAAAATCTTCTAAAACAAATGTACCGGCTGCGCGCCGACGTGTTCAGCGGACGGCTCGAATGGGACGTCTCCATCATCGATGGTGGCGAGCGAGATCAATACGACGAACTCAATCCAACCTACATCCTCGCCACCTCCGGCAGCAAGGTGGTCGGATGCGCACGTCTCCTTCCCGCTGTGGGCCCGACCATGCTCGAGCTGACCTTTCCGCAGCTCTTAAGAGATGGCTCGCTCAATGCGAGCGCCGCGATGATCGAGAGTTCGCGCTTCTGCGTCGATACGACCTTGCCTGCGGGCAGGGAAGGGGGACAACTCCACCTCGCGACCCTGACCATGTTCGCTGGGATCATTGAATGGTCGATAGCGCATGGCTACGACAGGATCGTTACCGCCACCGACCTTCGCTTCGAGCGCATCCTGAATCGGGCAGGTTGGCCGATGGCGCGTTTGGGTGAACCTGTGGCAATTGGCAATACCGTCGCGGTAGCCGGCACACTTCCGGCGGACCAGAAGAGCTTCGAGCGGGTCCGTCCATCGATCTACCAGTCAGCCATATTTCGTATTGATAATCACCCGACCAGGAGCGCTGCGTGACCCAGCTTCGCTCCCATCCACGCCTGGTGCGCAAGCTACAGGATGCTCTTGGTGATCAGCTCTGCTTCGCCCTCGACGATGCGTCGGTCGTTGAGATTATGCTCAATCCTGACGGCCGACTGTATATTGAACGCCTCGGCCACGGTGTTGCCGAAGCCGGTGTCATGACATCAGCGGCCGCCGAAGTGGTCATTGGCAGCGTCGCCCATGCGCTGCAGTCGGAAGCAGACGACGAACGTCCGATCATCTCTGGCGAGTTGCCGATCGGCGGCCATCGTTTCGAGGGTCTGCTTCCGCCAATCGTGTCCGGCCCTGCCTTCACCATCCGTCGTCGCGCCTCGCGTCTCATACCGCTCAGCGATTACGTGTCCTCGAAGGTGATGACGGAGGGGCAAGCGTCTGCCATCCGCAGCGCGATTGACGCTCGCATGAACATCGTGATTTCCGGTGGCACCGGCTCCGGCAAAACCACGCTGGCCAACGCAATCCTAGCGGAGATTGTCGCCGCCGCACCCGACGATCGCATGGTGATTCTGGAGGATACTGCCGAAATCCAGTGCGCTGCCGAAAACGCGGTCTGCCTGCATACCAGCGATACCATCGATATGGCGCGGTTGCTAAAAAGCACCATGCGGCTGCGTCCAGACCGCATCATCGTCGGCGAGGTCCGCGACGGTGCAGCCCTGACCCTCCTCAAAGCCTGGAACACCGGTCATCCCGGCGGCGTCACCACAATCCACTCCAACACCGCAATGTCGGCGCTGCGCCGGCTGGAACAACTGACCGCCGAGGCCAGCCAGCAACCAATGCAGGAGGTGATCGGCGAGGCGGTCGATCTCGTCGTCTCCATCGAGCGGACGGGCAAGGGGAGGCGGGTCCGAGAGGTGATCCACATCGAGGGATACCGCAACAATCACTACCAGACCGAACACTATGCCCAGATCGACGAGGATAGCCATGTCGCGTAAGACTTATCCCATTGTCGCAGCGCTTATGTTTGCTGCGGTCTCCTTCAGCCTTTCGGAACCTGCATTGGCGTCCTCGGGTGGAGGCGGCCTTCCGTGGGAATCACCTCTGCAGCAGATCCAGCAGTCGATTACCGGTCCTGTGGCAGGGTTCATAGCGCTTGCCGCGGTCGCGATCGCCGGAGCCATGCTGATCTTCGGCGGCGAACTCAACGATTTTGCTCGTCGCCTTTGCTATGTCGCCCTGGTCGGCGGCGTTCTTCTCGGCGCCACCCAGATCGTCGCTCTCTTCGGTGCAACCGGGGCGTCGATCGGCGGGCACCACGCCGAGGCCGGGGCTGCTCCCATCGTCTCTGCGCCTGTGACGACGCCGCCAGCAGCAGGGGAGGGGGCTCGTGGCTGAAGCCGGTTCCAACCTTATCCGATCGCGGGTGCATCGGGCACTGTCGCGCCCCAACCTGTTGATAGGCGCCGATCGCGAGCTGGTCCTGGTGACGGCGCTCGCCGCCGTCATCCTGATCTTCGTGGTTCTGACCTGGTATGCGGCGCTGTTCGGCGTGGCGGTCTGGCTGCTCGCGGTCGCAGCCCTCCGCATGATGGCCAAGGCCGACCCGCTGATGCGGAGGGTCTACATCAGACATATCTCCTACAAGACCTTCTACCGCGCGACGTCCTCGCCGTGGCGCCGGTATTGAGGGGTACGACATGGTTGCCCTCAAATCCTTCCGCCATTCCGGACCGTCCTTTGCCGATCTCGTTCCCTATGCCGGGTTGGTCGATAACGGCGTCATTCTCCTGAAGGACGGATCGCTGATGGCCGGCTGGTATTTTGCCGGGCCTGACAGCGAAAGCTCGACCGACGTTGAGCGAAACGAGGTGTCGCGACAGATCAATGCCATCCTGTCGCGCCTCGGGTCAGGTTGGATGATCCAGGTTGAGGCTGTCAGAGTGCCGACCGGCGATTATCCAATCGAGGAAGCCAGCCATTTCCTCGATCCCGTCACCCGAGCCATCGATGCGGAGCGACGGGGGCACTTCCAGAAGGAGAGGGGACATTACGAAAGCCGTCACGCCCTGATCCTGACCTGGCGCCCACCGGAGCCGAGGAGGTCCGGGCTGACGCGGTATGTCTATTCCGATGCTGGCAGCCGATCCGCCACGTATGCCGACAGGGCGCTTGAAACCTTCCTCACCTCCATCCGTGAGGTCGAACAGTATCTCGGCAATGTCGTGTCGATCCAGCGGATGATGACACACGAAACGCCGGAGCGTGGCGGCTATCGTGTCGCCCGCTACGACGAGCTCTTTCAGTTCATCCGTTTCTGCATCACCGGGGAAAATCATCCGGTGCGTCTGCCAGAGATCCCCATGTATCTCGACTGGCTGGTGACGGCCGAACTGCAGCACGGTTTGACGCCACTCGTTGAGAACCGGTTTCTCGGCGTGGTGGCAATCGATGGCCTACCGGCGGAAAGCTGGCCCGGAATTCTCAACAGCCTTGACCTAATGCCGCTGACCTATCGCTGGTCGTCCCGGTTCGTATTCCTCGACGCCGAGGAGGCCCGCGCGAGGCTCGAGCGCACGCGCAAGAAACGGCAACAAAAGGTGCGGCCATTCTTCGATCAGCTCTTCCAAACCCAATCCCGATCGCTCGACCAGGATGCCATGCTGATGGTGGCGGAAACCGAGGACGCAATCGCTGAGGCCTCATCGCAGCTGGTGGCCTATGGCTACTATACGCCCGTGATCGTTCTCTTCGACGAGGACCAACGGAGCCTGCAGGAGAAGTGTGAGGCAGTCCGGCGCTTGATCCAGGCTGAAGGTTTTGGTGCTCGCATCGAGACAATCAACGCGACCGACGCGTTTCTCGGCAGCTTGCCGGGTGTCTCCTACGCCAATATCCGCGAGCCGCTGATCAACACGCGCAATCTCGCCGACCTCATCCCGCTCAATTCGGTCTGGTCGGGAAGCCCGATAGCTCCTTGCCCGTATTATCCGCCAGCCTCGCCCCCGCTGATGCAGGTCGCAAGCGGGTCGACACCCTTCCGGCTCAACCTGCATGTCGACGATGTCGGCCACACGTTAATCTTCGGTCCGACGGGGTCGGGCAAATCAACGCTGCTCTCATTGATCGCAGCGCAGTTCCGACGCTACGCCGATGCGCAGATCTTTGCCTTCGACAAGGGGGGCTCGATGCTGCCGCTGACGCTGGGGATCAACGGCGATCACTATCAGATCGGCGGCGATGCACCGGAGGAGGGGGAGGGAAGAGCACTGTCCTTCTGCCCTCTGGCCGATCTCTCGTCAGATGCCGACCGCGCCTGGGCATCCGAGTGGATCGAGATGCTGGTCGCCCTGCAGGGCGTGACAATCACCCCGGACTACCGCAACGCTATCTCCCGACAGGTCGGGCTGATGGCCGAGTCGCGGGGTCGCTCGCTATCCGACTTCGTCTCCGGCGTCCAGATGCGCGAAATCAAGGACGCCCTGCATCACTACACCGTCGATGGTCCGATGGGCCAGCTTCTCGATGCCGAGGAAGACGGTCTGGCGCTTGGCGCCTTCCAGTGCTTCGAGATCGAGGAACTGATGAACATGGGCGAGCGAAACCTCGTGCCCGTGCTCACCTATCTCTTCCGACGCATCGAAAAACGCCTCACCGGTGCACCCAGCCTCATCATCCTCGATGAGGCCTGGCTGATGCTCGGCCATCCGGTATTCCGGGACAAGATCCGGGAATGGCTGAAGGTCCTTCGAAAAGCCAATTGCGCCGTGGTGCTCGCTACCCAGTCGATCTCGGACGCCGAACGCTCCGGCATCATCGATGTGTTGAAGGAGAGCTGCCCAACCAAGATCTGCCTGCCGAACGGTGCTGCACGGGAGCCGGGCACGCGCGAATTCTACGAGCGCATCGGCTTCAACGAGCGGCAGATCGAGATCGTCGCGACCGCGATCCCCAAGCGAGACTATTACGTCGTGTCGCCAGAGGGCCGCCGCCTGTTCGACATGGCCCTCGGTCCCGTCGCTCTGTCCTTTGTCGGGGCATCCGGAAAGGAAGACCTGAAGCGCATCCGCGCCCTGCATCTCGAACATGGGGCCAGCTGGCCTCTCCATTGGCTCCAGCAAAGGGGGATCGCCCATGCCGACACGCTCTTCCCAACCCAATAGGACATTGCACACCGCGCTTGGTGCGGTCCTCATGCTCTCGTCCGCTCTCCCGCTTCCAGTGCAGGCCGGTGGCGTCACCGGACAGGCGACAGAATGGACGCAGCTTGCCAACAATACCGAACTCATCAGCCTCGTCGGCAAGTCCGCCGAGCAGGTGAACAACCAGATCACCCAGATCTCGCAGCTGGCCGAGCAGATCCAGAACCAGCTTAACATCTACAAAAACATGCTGCAGAACACCGCTCAGCTGCCGAACCATATCTGGGGCCAGGTCGAAAATGACCTGAAGAACCTCCAGAGTATCGTCAACCAGGGCCAGGGCGTCGCCTTCTCCATGGGCAATGTCGACGATGTGCTCAAGCAACGCTTCCAGAGTTTCGCCGACATGAAGAGCAACCTTCCTGAGGGTGCGAGCTTCTCCACGACCTACCAGAGCTGGTCCGACACCAATCGCGACACGATCGCCGGCACGCTAAAGGCCGCCAATCTGACGGCAGAGCAATTCTCCAGCGAGGAAAGCACGATGTCGCAGCTCAGGTCGATGTCAGAATCGGCCGACGGCCAGATGAAGGCGCTGCAGGTCGGACATGAGATCGCAGCCCAGCAGGTCGCGCAGATGCAGAAGCTGCGGGGTCTCCTTTCCCAGCAGATGACGATGATGGGCACCTGGTATCAGTCCGAGCAAGCGCAAAAGGATCTGGCACAGGCGCGGCGCGAACAGTTCTTCAGCGGAACCGAGCGTGACATCCGTGGCGGCCAGACGATGGAGCCGCGCTGGTGAGCCCGCGTCTGATCCTCATTCTCGCGCTCGTCGCTGTCGTCTCCGCGGGCGGCGCGAGCGTCATCACCTGGATCGTCGTCCAGCCACAGGAAACGCCAATCTCTGGATCGGGCACAGCCGCAATGAATTCGTCATCTGATGAGGAAAAACGCCGACATCGCGACGAGTTCTTTAGCGGGAATTCCGAACGCGACATCCGCAGCGGCCAAGAGATGAAACCGCGATGGTAGCCGTTCCTTCTTCCCGTGCGGCCGACCGCATGCTCATCGCGATCACCATCGTCCTGCTGGCGGCAACCACGCCGGCGCTGGCACAACAGGGTCAGGTTCTGACCACACTCGAAAACTCCGTCGTCACCGCCGCCAAGGGCTGGGAGTCGACTGTGATGAATGCGGCCCGCTCACTCTTCTGGATCCTGGCCGGCATCGAGGTCGGGATTGCGGCCGTATGGCTGGCAATCAACGCCGCCTCGCTCGACAGCTGGTTTGCCGAACTCGTGAAGCGGATCATGTTTATCGGCCTGTTCGCCTTCATCCTCGATCAGGGCCCGGCGTTCGCGAAAGCCGTCGTCGACAGCCTCTACCAGATCGGCGCCGGCGGCGGTTCGGCTTCACCTGCCAATATTTTCGACGCCGGCATTCGTGTCGCAACCAAAATGTCGGAACAGGCGAAGTTTGGGCTCTGGGAAGACAATGCACTCGCTATCGCCGCGGTCTTCGCCATGGTGGTGGTCGTTGTCTCGTTTTCGCTCGTTGCGGCGATTTTCGTGGCCGTCATGGTCGAGATGTATGTCGGACTGCTCGCTGGCATGATCATGCTCGGGCTGGGTGGGTCGTCCTACACCAAGGACTTTACGATCAAATATTTGGTCTATGCCTTCTCTGTCGGCATGAAGCTGATGGCACTGGTGATGATCGCAAAGATCGGCTCGGATATCCTGCTCGGTCTGGCAGAGGCGCCAACGGCGACCTCGGAGCAGTTCATCACCACGCTTGCAATTGCCGGCATCTCGGTCGTTGTCTTCGTTATCGCCATGTATGTGCCGCCCATCCTGCAGGGCGTGGTCCAGGGTGCATCGGTCGGCGGCGGCATGGAAGCCATTCGTCATGGCGGGCAGGCGGCGTCCGCAGCGCTCGGCGCCGGGTTTCTAACGATCGGCGCGGCAAACAGAGGGTTTGGGGCCGCCAGTGCCGCGAGGGCAGGAGGCTCATCTCTGGCCAGCGCGGCGTTGCGCGGCATGCAGGCCGGGATCGGCGGAGCGGCTGGCGCAGTCGGCTCGGCAGCAAAGGAAAAAGCGATCGGTTCACCCGGCGCTTATGCCGGATCGATGCTCGGTCTTGCCAATGCCAAGCTCGACCAATCATCCGGCCGGCCCCGCACGCCGCCTTCACCACCGCCGATCAATGACAGCAAGTGATGGGACACTGAAAGAATGGCCGGACAGAATATCCCGGATAATCCCTACATCGCTGCGCGCAACGAATGGAACGAGCGTTATGGCTCGTACGTCAAAGCGGCAGCCGCCTGGCGCGTCGTCGGCATCGCCGGCATGACCATGGCCGTGACCGGTTTTGGTTACGCCCTCTACCAGAGCACCCAGGTCAAGCTAATCCCTTATATCGTCGAGGTCGACAAGCTCGGCACATCTGTCGACGCCGGCTTCCCGCAGCAGATCGAATATGCCGATCCACGCGTGGTCCGCGCAACGCTCGGCAGCTTCGTGTCGAACTTCCGGTCCGTCACGCCGGATGCGGTCGTGCAGAAGCAATATATCGACAGGACCTATGGGCTGCTCCGCACCTCCGATCCGGCGACCGAAAAGGTCAATGCCTGGTTCCGCTCGAATTCGCCGTTCGAGAAGGCCAAGACCGCAACGGTGGCGATCGAGGTCAACAACATCGTCGCGCTTTCGAACCAGAGCTACCAGATCGACTGGACCGAGTTCGAGCGGGACCGGCGCGGCAAGGAGACTGCGACCCGCCGCTTCCGGGGCATCGCCACGGTGACACTGACGCCGCCGCAGGACGAGGGTGTCATCCGTCTTAATCCCATCGGTCTGTACCTCCGCGACTTCGACTGGACTGCGCAGCTTTGAAAGGCATGGCTTTCAACATGAACATACGACATCTTAGAACACGCGCCGTCCTGACTGCGAGCGCAGCGATGCTTTTGATTTTCCCAATGATGGCTCTCCCCACCTTCCAGGCACGTGCCGCCGATGGTGTCACCGCCAACGAGGCGAAAGGCATGGGGATTTCGACACAGTGGCGCGGAAGTCGCGGGCTCGTGACGAAAGGCGCGGACGGCAAAGTCATCTTCCTTTATGGCGAGGTACAGCCATCCGTCGTCTGTTCACCGTTGCAGGTTTGCGACATCGAGCTTCAGGGTGGCGAGGTCGTTCGCGACGTGCTGGTCGGAGATACCGTGCGCTGGAAAGTCGAGCCCGCAACCTCGGGTGCCGCGGGAGGGCAGGCGATCCATCTGATCGTCAAGCCGTCAGAGCCGGGTCTGGTCACGTCGATGGTGGTGACGACGTCGCGGCGGACCTATCATATCCAGCTCAAGTCACATGCAACGCAATATATGGCGCGTGTCGGGTTCGAATATCCTGAGGAGGTCTCGGCAAAGTTTGCCGATGTCAACGCGCGGCTGGAAGCCAGCACCATTCCCGGCGCCGGCGTTCCGGCGGAGCAATTAAGCTTTGCCTACTCCGTCTCGGGCAGTGCCGGCTGGCGGCCGACGCGAGTCTATTCCGATGGGCAGAAAACCTACATCCAGTTTCCACGCTCGATCTCCGGTCAGGATGCACCGGTTCTCTTCGTCGTCTCCGGCGGCCAAAACCGCATCGTCAACTATCGCATGAAGAGCAACATGATGGTGGTCGACTACAACATCGATCGTGCTGTCCTTGTCTCAGGCGTCGGCTGGAAACAGCAGAAGGTGACGATCAGCAGGGGAGGGCGGTGATGCAGAACCTCCTTCGTTACGATCGGAACCGCCTCGGCCCTCTCCGCTCTCTCGCTGCAACCAGTGCCCTCGCCATCCTCCTTTCCGGATGCCAGTCGATGGACACCGGCGGTCTCGACGCCAGCGCAGCTCCGCCTGAGGTTTCCGGACCAGCGGCGGGTGCGATTGCCGGCGATATGGTTAGCCGACTTGCCGAACAGATCGGACAAGGGAGGGCGACCGTTGTGCTCAAGCAGGACGGCTCACCGTTCGGACAGGCGCTTGAAGCCGCGTTGAAGGGATGGGGCTATGCCGTTGCCACCGACCAGAAGACGGATAGCGGCGCGGCCGTCGTTTCGCTCGCCTATGTGATTGTCCCCTATGACGGCCAGATGCTGGCACGGCTTTCGACGAGCAATATCGAACTCGGCCGGGCCTATACCGTGACGACAGCAGGTGCGAACCCGGCAAGCGCACTATCGCTCATGCGCCGCGGGTAAGGGAGGAGATCATGGTGCAATCTCTCAAGCTCGGTGGTGCAGGGAATAGTCAGGCTACATCGGGTATCAAGCGGGTGAACCGCGTGCCGGTCATCGTCGTGATCGTTCTGTTCGTCGCCTTCCTCGGAATCATTTTCTTTGGGCTCGCATCCCGCGGGCTATATATCGGCACGGATAGCGGCCCGGACACCAGTTCGGGCAATCCGGCATCGACCTATGCCGACCAGATCAAGCGCGGCGTGACGGACGGCATCATCGGCGAGCCGCAGCAACAGACCACATTCCAGCCGACACCCGTCGAGACCAAACAGGACGAGAAGGCGAACAATCCCTTCATGCCGCAGCCGGGACAAAACCAGGAACAGCAGCGCGGGCAGGAGTTGGAAAACGAAGCGGTCTGGCGTGCCCGTCTCGAGCGGGAGCAGCGGGAGCAATATCTGCGTGAGCGGCATCGCCAGCGCATGGCCCGGCTGCAGGCGAATGACGCGGCCTATGACGCACCACTCGCCATCGACCGCAGCAAGTTGGAGGCGAGGGCAGACGAGACCACCGCGGCAAGAACGACGACGAACGCTGCGTCATCGACGACCACCGGCGCCACCTCGGATCTTTATGCCGCCGCGTTGCGGGCCGGGCTCGGGGGGCAGAATGTCGACCCGAACGGGCAGAGTTCCAAAGAGGACTTCCTCAACGCCGATCTCAAGGAGGTCGGCTACCTGCCGAACCGCGTCGTGCCGCAGCAGTCGGCATTTGAACTGAAGCGCGGATCGGTCATCCCGGCGACACTGATCACGGGCATCAATTCGGACCTGCCCGGTCGCATACCGGCGCAGGTCAGCCAGAACGTCTATGACAGCGCAACAGGGCATCGCCTCCTCATTCCGCAGGGGACGAAGCTCTTCGGACGCTACGACAGCAAGGTGTCGTTCGGGCAAAGCCGCGTCCTCGTCGTCTGGACGGATATCATTTTCCCGAACGGCTCCACGCTGCAGATTGGCGGCATGGCCGGAACGGACGCGCAAGGCTATGGCGGTTTCCACGACAAGGTGAACAACCACTATTGGAGGACATTCGGCTCGGCGGCGCTCATCGCGCTGATTGGAACAGGGATCGACGCGTCGTTGCCGGAAAGTTCGACGCTTGCCACGCAGGATACAGCCTCCGATGCGGCAAGGCGGAATTTTGCGGAGAGTTTTGGTCGTGTTGCCGAGCAGACCATCAGCCGGAATCTCAATGTCCAACCCACTCTGGAAATCCGGCCGGGCTATAGGTTCAATATTCTGGTTGATCAGGACATAGTGTTTCCCGGAGTCTACAAAGATTAATCTGCGTTGTTTGCGTTCGACAATCGCTCTGTGAGGATCCGAAAGATGACTACCTATGCGAGTTCCCCGGAAACTACCCGCAGACGCAGTTATATCATGACGATGAGCCAAGGTTCGAAATCCCAAACAGTTCAGGCCGAAACCCGTGACACATTTAGGTAAGATTTCTCCTCGCTGCGCAGTGTCGAGGTATTACCCCAAGAGACATGTCGCACAACAGCCAGTTCTGGTCTGACCGGCCGCGCCGGGCGCCAAGAGCAGGTCACGGCGACGTGCATCAGGAGTTGTCCTTGAAGGGTCAACGCCTTGTTATCTTGTAGACAGAGGCTGGAGGTAAATTGCGCATGGTACCGCCGAGACGTCGGTTCTTAAGCCCTAAGCTGTCGAGTATACGGCGCCGCACCGGACACCTGTAACTGTAGGTAAATTGGTAGAAGGCTGCAGCCGGTTGGAGATATGAAAATGCTGTGGTGAGGATCGTCACCACCTTGCGAGGTGGCATGGATAATAGCGGCAAACCGCTGATGACCGCCGCCACTGAACCAAGCTCAAACAACTCTTGGTCATTTAGATCAGTTGCGTCCATCCGAAGTACACGAGCTTCTGGAAACTCTCGTTCAAGACTATGAATGAACTCTCCTCCGTGTTCGACAAGCGTCAGGTCAGCAGGAGAAATGCCGCGATCGAGAAGTGCGCGTGTGAATACACCTGTACCTGGGCCAAGCTCAAGCACTGGCCCCTTCGACGGAATAATTTCAGACGTGATCAATCGTGCAAGCGCTTCACCCGACGGAGCAATCGCAGCAACACGGCGCGGATCGGCGAGCAACGAACGTACAAATCGAAAATGGTCAGCAAGCGCTTGGCTCATCGTGTCGGCGCCCTGACGTTCCATCGCCAACCCGCAAACACGAGCATCTCTGCCACAACAAGAGCTGTGACGGCTGTTAATGCTAGAACCGAGGCGTTTGCATTTGGATCAACAGTTGCAAATCCATACCCGACCCCGATGAAGAGTCCGTTCCACAGAGCAACACCCAGCCCGGTCGCAACGACGAACCCTCGAAAACTCATACCAAGCGACCCGGATATGCCCGGTGAAATGAGCCGAACAGTGGGGATCAATTGCGCAATCAGCGCCAGTGAATGTTCATTCGCACGAAACCGTTTCTCCCAGCGGCGGTACTTGTCCGAGGAGATACCCAGCAGCTTCGCCATGCGTTGGAAAAACCGACGCGACCGTCGTTCCCCGATCGCTCTGCCAATCGAATAGAATGACAGGCATCCCAGAACACTGCCAGCGAGGCTGTATGCCATCGCCGATACTAGAGACATGGTTCCATGTGCTGCAGCCACCCCGGTCACGACAAGCAGCAGGTAGGAAGGAACCACCGGGACCAGGCGCTCCATGAACGTCACAATCATCGGGCCGGCAGCACCGCATGCGATGATAAGCGGGAGAAGTGCCCCAAGCGGATCAGAAGCGAGAACCTCGAACACAGGTTTGCCGTCCATTGTCGTCTGCTCCCACGGGCACGTGTATTGTTATACTGGCAGGACAGCAGGCGGCGTAAACCGCCTGCTTGGGGTAGTCCCGCGATAGCGTCCCCGGGGGGTCGGAAACGCTATCGAAGAGGAACAGCGCATACGCTGAGATCTATGCAACGAAAGCAGTAGGAGTGAGCCTACGAAGAAGATCCGCCATATCTTAGCACTCGTCGGCATGACGGCTTGACGAAGTCGACACTAGCTGAGTTGGTGTTAAGTGCGGTCAAGCTTCTGTAAAGTTATGTAAAATATTCGCCCGTGACGTTGTGCGGGATAAGCCCTTGTGGCGATGCACAAATCACAGGTTTTGGTCCCCGCACTATAATTCGATCTTGAGGGACTGCAGGATCGGCAGCCTATACCGCATGAACTCTCCTCCCTCGCGGTCAGTTAAGCTAGGTTATTTTCCTCCGTTCCAGTATCTTCCCGTCCTTGAGGAGATGTTGGCCCTGTGGATCGAGGATGCGACGTGCGCCCCATCCTTGCCCTCATCTATTGCCAAAAGGTAGAGGCATTCGGGCTCGACTGACCACCAGTTACCGGTGAGGCAAAATGCTGATGGTCTCATACGACGATAAGCTCTGGTCTTGCTTCGAGCATGTTAGTTTTCCCCGCTCATTGCTGAAAGCTTTGTTGGGCCCGCAGGTTGCGTCGTGATGATGCGGCGGGGTAATGGCCAATGGAGATGGCCGAGGCCGACGACCTTTTGTCCAACCGAGCGGCATCCAGCACGGATGCCATGACCGACGTTTGCCATGTAAAATATGGGTTGAATGTCAGGCGTGCGTGAACCTTATCCTTTTCGTCGTAGCCCCAGTCGGAGTACCACACTAGCGCCCCGGCTTCACAAGCCTCCGTTGCGTGGCGGCTCTGGCCATTGAAGCAAAAGCGGAGACTGCCGCCCTGGCCATAGAGTGGGTTGGACGGTGAGAACATCAGACCCATGTGCGAGAACTGGCTTATACGCAGTTCTGGCAGGTGATCATTTTGCACCAACACCCGTTCGGGTTGGCTCAGCTTTGCTGGCGCCTTTCCGTACCAAACCAATCGGCTGTCAGGATGGATAAAGCGATCCTGAAAAGTCTTCAGTAGATAGCCGGTGTCGAGTACAGAATCGTGCTCTGCGACAACCATGAACACCGGCTTGTCATAGGGCTTGCGCGCTAGAAGCCGCTGCGCGGCCCGGCTGCTATAGTAGAATTGGGCGAACCCATTCGTCGGCACCATGAGATAGCGAACCGAATTCTGAATGGATTGCCCCTCATCCGGGCGGATGAGCCAAGGCCTCACCTTGGCCAGCGCCGGCGCCATCCAGCTCAGGGGGAGGCTCTTGAACCCCGGCGAGAAGAGGACGAGACCAGCAATGTCGTGATGATCGTAGGCATATTCCAGCACGAGATTTGCGCCGGTGGAGAAGCCACCCAAATAGACTTCACCCACATCCCGCCTCATCGTCTCGGCTTGCTCTTGGACGACACGGCGCCAGTCCTCAAGGGTGACGTTCATCAAATCGTCGGGACGTGTCCCGTGCCCCGACAACAAGACGGTTCGGACGAGAAACCCTCTTTTTGCAAGTTCCGGCCCAATATCGCTATATGACCACGGGGAATCGCCGAGGCCATGGACGAGCAATATTCCCTTCTGAACGCGACCATTATGAGCAGAGGACGGTGGATGCCATTCCCTGGGGGCGTTCATAGCAACCTCGGACGCTTCGTCGCCCTGAAAGGCGCGCTTTTCCCTCATGAGCCTTATCGTATCTTCGCGATACCGCTCAAAGTCAGGTGAGACTATAGAGGACGCGACTTCCGTCGCATTGGACGGGTTGACTGCAAAAGTATCGAGTGCGGTGCACGCACTTAGCAGCAGACACGCGATGGCGATGGCTTTGGATCGTACCAGACCAAACCGAACTTTTGTCCCACTGGTGGCGTCAGATGGGACTACCGGTTCGCCGCAATCTGATTTGGTGCTCGTCCTCGATGTCAAAGAACTTGTATCCTTTATTATTGAACAGACCTGTGCTTTCCGCTCACCTCCATTCATCGGACAGGAAGAGCGACGGATTCGAAGTTCCTGATCGCTGTCGCGCATGACTGGCCCGGCCTGAGACACAGTGGGTCTGGCTTGCTCATTCGCTAAAGGCATAATCTGGCTCTTTAGGCTCAAATTACACTCAGTGCATTTTTACTTCAAGTGTGTTTTTCATCCCGGCGCTATACTCGTGGGGGCACTCTAACGAACAGTGAAGGAATGGGGATGGGATTTACCTATCTTAACAGTAACTTGTCGGAACTTTACGTTTCCGATCCGGGGTTATTACGAGGCCTCTTTTACGCGCAAACCCTCGTCTCACCCTCTTTCAGCGTGATGAAGCTCCCTGGGGCAAGGCCTTCTTTCTCGACAGCGACCTCGAGGTCAGCCGTGGGCTGCTCGAACGCTTCCGAAGCAAGCTGAAACGTGCCGAAATGCATGCCGATACTTAATCTTGCACCAAGATCCTTGTGAGCTTGGACCGCCTCGGCGGGATTCATGTGAATCGGTTTCATAAACCATCGCGGCGCAAACGCCCCGATCCCGAGAATTGCCAAATCCGGTGATCCCATGCGTTTGCCAATCTCCGAAAAGTGGGTGCAATATCCGCCATCGCCACCGTAGTAGATACTGTTTGAGTGCCGCCGGACGAAGTAGCTGCCCCAGAGACTGCGATCCCGGTCGAAAAGTGTTCGGGAAGACGAATGCTGGGCGGGGTTCAAGGTTATCTGGGCGTCGCCAACGTCCACGCTTTCCCACCAGTCGAGCTCCGCGATAACTGTCATCCCGGTCGACTCGACAAGTCGCCTATCTCCAATCGGGACGATCGCTTGGGGACGAAATCGTCGGTGAAGCTCCTTAAGAGTGCCAATATCGAGGTGATCGTAGTGATTGTGGCTGATGAGAACCAGGTCAATCCGGGGAAGGTCTTCCAGCCGTATCCCGGGCGAGCGAACTCGCTTCGGACCAATCCAACTGATCGGACTGACGCGGTCGGCCCAAACAGGATCGGTTAGAATATTGAGGCCGGACAGTTGGATCAGGAATGTCGCGTGATTCACGAAGGTGATCGCTATCCCGTTTGAACCGAGATCCTCATTGAAAGAAGGAGATGCGAGGTTCTCGATGTGTCGAGGCCACTTGGGCCGGCCTTCCTTTATCATCCCGACAACGTCGGAGAAGCCGGGCGAAAAGCGCTGAGCGAGGGTGGGATTAAAAAACTTCGTTCCGTCGAAGTGATCGGAGACACCTCGGCTTGGAAATGCCTTTGGGGCAAAAATCGAAGGCAGTCGTCGGGCAATTCCCATGCTATCGGTCACTCACAGTTTGACTCCGGTTGAACTTGTCACCGAAATGCTTCATTTATTGCCGGAGATATTACACTTGGTGCATTTTTTCAAGGAGTGCGAATGTTGACCCCCGAGAACCCAGCTGAAGCGAAGCCTGAAGGTTGGCGCGAGCAGAAGCGACGCCAGACGCTCCAGCGCATCACCGATTCCGCCTTGCGCCTTTTCGCCCAGAATGGCTACGAAGCAACCACGCTCGACGCTATCGCAGCTGCGGCTGGTATCTCTCGCCGCACGTTCTTCTACTACTTCAAGTCAAAGGAGGAGATCCTCGCCGCGTGGCAAAAGGGGCTACCCGAAGCTTTTCGCGCGGCCGTCCTGGCAGAATCCAGCGATCAGACACCATTCGAAGTGGTTTGTAACGCCCATCTGAAACTGATGGCCAATTTCGACGGCGAGCAGGCCATGGCTATCGACCGAATTCTTCGAACGAGCGAGCAATTCCAGTCCAGCAACCAGGCGAAATTCCTTCTCATGGAAGAAACGACTTTTGCCGCGCTGGTTGAATTATGGCCGCAGCCTGAGCGACGGAAAGGTTTGCGTCTCGTGGCAATGGTATCGGTCGGTGCCTTGCGTATAGCGATCGATGAATGGGCCGAAAATCGGGGGCAACGACCGGTAACGGACTGTCTAAAGGACACGTTTGATACGCTGAGAAAAGAGCTCCCCTAACCTCTTGCGGAAGAAAGACTATCAGCAACGGCGCCTGACCAAAGAACGGAGGCGATTTGGCTGGCGAGAGCATGAAATGGGCAACGTCGGCACGTGAAATCCTGCCGCCATGGATGTTCCGCAGATCGGCAGCCAAGCGAGGGCGTTCAGAGAGCACTACGCGCTTCCTATCCGACCGGCAGTCCGACCATGGCTGCGCTCTCGCACCAACACCGCTCTTGAGCCTTCCGGTTTCGCGCCAGCTCTGGAGGATCGGGGAATGTCGGTTTGCCTTAGCGCGACGTCAGCGAGCTTCTTGCCCGAGTGGTCGGGTGCGACCATTCCTTCAAGTCAAGTTTCTTGGGCGCGATCCGCTTGATCGGGGGATTATGCGTGTTGCTCGATGTGATCACCAAATTGCCGCGGTCGGCAATGGCAGCCTTCACATCCTGTCGCTGATGACCGCCTTCCTGCTGCCGCCCTCCCTGGTGACTGGCTTCTTTGGCATGAACACCTCGTCGCTGCCCTTTGCCGAAGGTATTGGAGGAATGGCCTATGCCGTAGGTTTCATCCGGCTTTCGGTGGCGGCCGCGTGGTGGGCGCTGCGGCGGGCGGGAATTCTCTCACGCAAAACCCGCCCGGCTTTCACCGGACGGTTCATCAAGCTCTTATTCAGCCTGGCCGATCAGTAGTAGGGCGAAAGGCACTGCTGACGCGGCCCGTTATAGGGCTGGAAGGTGTTGCTCTAGCTGTCATAGGACCGGTAGCGGGTAGCGCACCAATCATAGTGACGCGGGTTGAGGTTGCCCGCGGCCGGAGCCGGAACCGGCTCGACATAGCGCGGTGCCGCGACGGCGCCTCCGATCACCGCGCCGGCTGCAAAGCCGGCAAGCGGAAACCAGTAGCCTTCATGGTAGCGATAGCCGGGGCGACGATCACGGTAGCCGCGATGGCCGTTGTAGTAGCCTTCGCGATACTGCACCTGCGTCACCTCGGAGGCGGCGGCAGGCTTTTCGACCGCCGGCAGCGGCATGGCCTGAGCCGGCACTAGGGAGCCTGGCAAGCACGGCAGCGGAAAGACCGGCAACTGCGAATATCTTGAACAGTGTGAGCATTTCTATCTCCATTTCTACTAGATGGTGGTCTGCGGCTTGCGCCTATAACTGCAATTCTCATGAGGTATCTCTTTGGGGTGAAAGGAACTCGCCCTGTTTGAGGAAGATATGCAGAGAGACTCAGGCCGTTCTTGTCCGGCTCAAGGTTACATCAAGGGCCGAGGTCAATCGGCAATCCGACCATAACTGCGCTCTCGCGCCATAACCGGTCTTGAGCCTCCCGGTTTCGCGCCAGTTCTGAAGGATCTGGGAATTTCGGTTCGCCTTTGACCAGCGAGACGTATATCCGGCCGAGAGGTGGAGCGATGGTCCCCAGCGCGACTCCGGCGAGCTGCTTGCCCGAGTGGCCGGGTGTATTCATGACGAACTCAGGACGGAACAGCCCGATCAAAGGAAAGAGCGTGCGCGCCACTAACCAGAAAAACGCCTTCCGCAATGCCGAAGCATCTCGACCCGAGACGCCGCCGGTAAGTCCCGGATTGAATGCGACCACGTTGATCTGGCGTGCCTTCACATCTTCCAGTCTGGCAAAGGATAGCGCGGTCATGAGGTTGCACAGCTTCGACGCCGTGTAAGAGCGTATGCCTGTACCGGAGCCGTTTTCGGTCGGATGCGCCCACTCCTGCAAGTCGAGCTTCTTGGGCGCGATCCGCTTGATGGGAGGATTATGCATATTGCTCGAGGTAATCACCAAACGGCCATTGTCAGCAATGTGCGGCAGCAGGAGCCGGGCCAATAGGTAGTGAGCAAGGTGGTTGACCGCGAACGTCAGCCCGTAGCCCTCCGCGCTCCGTTGTCCGGCATCGGAACCATGGATACCGGCATTGAGGAGCAGAATATCGATGTGGGTATCGCCGAGCTGCCGCTTGACCGTGTCGGCGAACTCCCGGACGCTCGTAAGCGAAGCTAGGTCAAGCGGTATGATTTCTACACTGGGCGGTGCGGTTCGACCGGTTCCGCGAGCCCCAATGATGACCCTTGTGTTAGGCTGGGCGGCGATGTGCTGAAGAGTGTATGTGCCAAAACCACTCGTGGCCCCGGTCATGACCACGACACGTCGCGTGTCAGATTGCACCATGGCGGTTGTCCTCGTCTGCGGCGTAGGAGTTGCCGCGCTGCGCGCTTCCGCTCGCGTGAAATTTGTCCGAAGGTCTAGCGGCTAATCTTCAGGTCAAGCTTTCCATCTTCCCAACCCTGAAACCCGCCGGGGATTTCGGTAAATCGAAGGCACTTCGAGATCATTCTGTTGGTGATGCACAGCGCATCGCCGTTGATCGCCCAACTGGTGGACATCGGAAGCGGAAGCGGCCCACGTATGCTCCCGGTGCCGTCCTTATTCAGAGTGAGTTTGAAGCTTCTGCCAGTCGGCGCATAAGCCGACCAGGGAGTGCCATCGGCGAGAATGGCAGCGGCTCTTTGAGACGGTAGATAGGCCCGCTCTGCGGCAAAGGCGGGGATAGAGGCAAGAATTGCGGCCGCCGCCGCCGTGAGCCTTAGATGTGTTTTCACGATGTCGTCCTTCTTCTTGAAGTGCAGCAGGCGCCGCATTGCGAACATGTTGCGGGATATGCGTCTTTCTCTTTATTGCGGAACCGCCGCACCTTTGTCTGTCCAACCTGGTGGCAAGCCGAGCTGGCCAGCGACCGCGCCCGTGATGCCGGGCGCTTTTCCGAATGCTTTGCAGGCGTCGTATTTCGGTTTGCCGCCAAGCGATGCATTTATCTTTTGCATCGATGGCATCGCCGGCATTCCCTTGAACGGATCCCTGCCTTTGACCAGCATGCGGCTGAAATCGGCAGCAAAAGCCGAGGAAAGGGAGTATGCATCTCCGACCTGGGACACCCGGGCCCTCGTCGTGATCATGTTCGCCCCGCGCGACCAAAGGATTGCCGCCTTCTGCGATCCGTCCGGACCGGTTGCTTCGGCTTCGACGGCCAAGCCGCCGAGCCCAATCGGAAGCCTCGGGATTGGAACAGGAAGCGCCACAGAGGCGCCGAGCGATGCGACGGTGGAGCCGGCCGCTGCAGTTTGGTTCGTTGCAACAATATTGGTGACCGTTGCGCGCACAACGAGGTCCGCCGGTTGGTTCGGACCTACGATTTCGAAGCGGTCGCTTAGACCAGTACAAAGCGCGCGATCGATCGTGTTGGAGACGAGCGCCAAATCTTTGGAATCGAACTTGCTACCGCCACGAAGCTGCACCGACGTTGGCACGATGCGGACAGTTCGCGCAGCAAGAACCGGCGCCGGCTCCACTCGCAGTTTAGCCTTCGTCAGGGTGCCGCCCGACGCCGTCATTCCTGCATAAGAACCGAGTGACGTCCCCTCATCCAAGGCCACGCTAGCGCAGGCGGACAGTGATGAAACCAGGACAACGCGAAGCGTGGCCTGCGGAAGTATTTCCAATAATTTGAACCGATAGGTCATTTTGCAAATCTTCTGAACCGAGGAACGTCGATTCAGGTTTAGCGATGCGAGCGTTAATGGCGGTAAAGTCAGTGTAAAGTTGGGTAAAACTTGGGGTCGGGGGAGCTATCAATTGGTTGCGTAAGCGTCTACGAAGCAACCTCTACGCATTCCTCCTGGCAGTTTGTCCCGTATCAGACTTGATCGCGTGCGGGAAATTACTCCGTTGGTTTCCCGGGAATCTCAAGGGTGATGGCCAAGCCGCCGGCATCCGGCAGCGATGCGTACACCCGCCCCCCATGACGCTCGATAGCCTGTCTGGCGATAGCAAGGCCCAGTCCGTATCCCCCTCTCGGCACGGCATCGTTTCCACGGGAGAACGGCTGGAAGATTCGCTCCAGTTCGTCTCGCCGGACACCCGGTCCTTGATCCACAACGCAGACCTTGAGAAGGTCCGCCGTCGTCTCGCATTGCACGTAAATTCTTGAGCGTTCGGCGGTGTATTTGACGGCATTGCGAATGACGTTTTCGAGCGCCCTGTAGATCAGTTCACCTTCTACATCGGCGAGAAAGCTGCCGTCGACACTAGTTGTGATCAAGACCTTACGTGCTTGGGCTTCGAATGCCGCGTCGTCCAGGATTTCGCTCAGGAGGTCGATGACGTCCAGGGTCTGCGTCTTGAGCGGAAGGCTAGAATTAGCCGTCAGCCTGGCAAGGGTCAAAACTTCGCCGACCAGCGTATCGAGCCGTTCAACTTCCCGGTCAATGCGGTCCAACATGGCATCAAGCTTCGTGGGACTCTGTCGAAGGACGCCCACGACGGCCTGCAGACGGGACAGCGGTGAGCGTAATTCATGGGATACGTCATGAAAGAGCCTCTGCTGTGCCTCTTGGAGCTCCTCCAAACGGGCTGCGGTAGAATCGAAATCGTGGGCGAGTGCGGTGACCTCGTCCTTTCGACCAGCCATCTTGTTCCCGATACGGACGTCGAACCGACCGTGTGCAAGCGCGCTCAGGCCATCTCGAAGGTGTTCGACAGGACGAATGAGGTATCGGGCGAGCGCGGCGGCCGATATCATGCTTGACATTAAAATAGTAAACCACAGCAAGAACCAGGCAAGATCCTCATGTATGAAACTGGTTTGCGAGGGTACGGAAACCCGGTAGCAAACACCATCCTTCAGGACGCTTCTTGTATCCACCGTGTTTTCGACCGCGCATGCACCAGACTCCGCAATTTCAAAGATATTGAGGCCGAGCGGCATCTCGTCTTCGCTTGCGCGGGCAAAGCGCCGGGCGGCATCTTCGCCGTCCTTTGCAAGCAGGTTTTCAGTGAGGTTAAGGACGATTTCTCGCTTCTGCCGTTCGAGTTTGGGAGCGAACGGAGGTGCCTGGATGAAGTTGACGATCAGCATTATGACGGCGACGGATGCGGCAAGCGTCAGCCAGATTATCACGAAAAACTTCTTAAACAGCCGGGGCATCTTCAGTCCAAAAGAAGCTGATAGCCCTGTCCGCGGACAGACTGTATCCAAGACTGTCCATCCTCCCTGAGCCCGAGCTTCTGACGCACGCTGCTGATATGGACGTCGATACGCCGATCGAACGGGGTTAGCGGCTTCCCAAAAGCCCGCTTTGATATCTCTTGCTTCGGCACGAGCTGGCCGGCATTCCGAGCGAGAACTTCGAGCAGGCTGAACTCCGTGCCAGTAAGTTCCAAAGGCTGCTCGTTCCACTCGGCGCTTCTATTGCGTGGATGAATCACCAGCCGCCCGGCCCTTAGGGTGTCGGTGGACGATCCCGCCGCGAGCTGGCTCACACGACGAAGGATCGCCCGCACTCTGGCGGCAAGCTCCCCTGGCGAGCAGGGCTTCGTCACATAGTCATCTGCGCCAAGATTCAAGCCGGATATCCTGTCGATGTCATCGCCTCTGGCCGTCAGCATCAGCACGGGAACATGGCTTAGTTTCCTGATCCGTTGCAGGACCTCGATCCCGTTCATTTGGGGCATCATGATATCGAGCACGATCAGGTCAACAGAATTGCGCGCCGCGGCAGCAATGGCTGCGCGACCATCAGTGTCCGCCGCGACGTCATACCCCTCTTCGGCCAGGTATTCCTGTAACAGCGTCGTCAGCTCGACATCGTCGTCGATGAGGAGAACCTTGTTCATCCGCTTCGTCCATCATTCATGCCAGCACCTATAATGCATAAATGCGGGCGGGCAGCAGGTTTTACCCAGCTTAACACAAACTTGACTGCGCTTAACGTTCATCCGGTTACTCATGGACGAGCAAATCGGCCGAACCTACCCCGTCGAGCCGAAGCAGAACGGCGGAACCCACTGCCGCCTCGAACTGTGAGGACTATTGTTGAGAAATCTGCCCGTCCCGCTTGCCGCCGCCCTTGTCGCGGCGGCACTTTTGTTGCCCTTTGGCGATGCTTCGGCGCAGCAGACCGAGGCACCCGCTCTCACGGTCTCGCTAACGGAACCCGAGCAACGGGAATGGCCTGAAACGGTTCCCGCCAGCGGCTGGCTGAGGCCATGGCAGGAAGCGACCATCGCTTCCGAGGCAAGCGGCCTTCGCATAACAGATGTTCTGGTAGATGTCGGATCAGTCGTGACAGAGGGACAGACGCTCGTCCGGCTTTCCCAGGATAGTGTACTTGCAGACCTTCGAATTCAGGAAGCAGCGGTCGAGGTCGCGAGAGCAAACCTCGCAAGGGCCAAGGCAGAGGCTGACCGGGCCAGGCAGCTTCGCGCATCCGGTACACTCTCCGACCAGAATTTCACCGAACGTCTGACCAACGAGCAGACGGCAAAGGCAAATCTTGAAGCGGAAGAGGCTACCCTTGAAAGCCGGAGGATCAGGGTTTCTCAGACCACCATCACGGCTGTTGACGATGGCCTCATAACCTCGCGATCGGCTGAACTCGGTGCAGTTGTCTCCCCGGGGACCGAGCTGTTTCGCATGATCCGCCAGCAGCGCGTGGAGTGGCAGGCCGAAGTTTCGGCGACCTACCTTACGCGCATTTCGGAAGGGCTGAACGTGGAAATAGATGGGCCGGGTGGCCGTCCCATTCTGGGCAAGGTGAGACTTGTCGGTCCTTCAGTCAGCGCCAATACCGGCCGAGTGATCGTCTATGTCACGCTTCCATCTGACGTCGATCCCCGGGCAGGTCTCTATGTAACTGGGAGAATTGAACTTCAGACCACCCCCGCCCTCACTGTTCCCGAGACTGCGATCGTATTCCGTGACGGTCTCAACTACGTCTTCACGGTTAACGCAGACAATCGAGCACGACGCATCCGCGTCGAAACGGGTCGCCGCAACAACGGGGAAGTTGAGCTCATTTCCGGCATGGATCAGGCATTGAGAATCGTGACGTCGGGCGGAGCGTTCCTGTCAGACAACGTTCTCGTAAACATTGCGGGAGCAGGCCAATGAATTTCTCGGCATGGTCGATCCGCAATCCCACTCCGGCGATATTGCTGTTCATATTGCTGACTGCAGGAGGGCTTTTGGCATTCCGGGCTCTGGCGATCCAGGACTTCCCCGATATGGATCTTCCGACCATCAACATCACCGCCCGACTCGACGGTGCGGCGCCAACCCAACTAGAGACGGAAGTCGCCCGCGTTATCGAGGATAACCTCGCCTCACTGAGCTATCTCGATCACATCACCACCACGGTGACAGACGGAAACGTCTCGATCCGGGTGTCCTTCAAACTGGAGAAGAACACCGAAGAGGCCCTGAATGAAGTTCGCAATGCCGTCGACAGCGTAAGGGCTGATCTGCCGGCGGAAATGGAACCGCCGAGCATTACGAAAGTCACCCTGCAGAACACCGCGCTGATCACCTATGCGCTCCGCTCGAGCCATCTCAACGAAACTGAACTCTCATGGTTTGTCGACAACGACATGACGAAAGCGCTCTTGTCTGTGTCGGGTGTCGGGCAGGTTGCCCGCATCGGCGGAGTCGATCGCCAGGTCCATATCGATCTCGATCCTGCAACGATGGCGCAGCTTGGTGTAACGGCAGCTTCGGTGTCGGCGCAGTTGAGATCGGTCCAAGCGGACACGTCCGGCGGCGTCGGAGAAGTGGGTGGCGCTCGCCAATCGGTGCGTACGCTCGGCACGGTGCCGTCGGTTGAGGTTCTAAAGGAGCTTCGCATCCCACTGGCCAACGGGCAGCAGGTTCGTCTCGACGAGGTTGCCTCCGTCACGGACAGCTTCGCGGACCGGTCTTCAATGGCATTTTTCGACGGCGAACCTGTTATCGCGGTCGAGATCAAACGCTCAACCGGG
Organism: Hyphomicrobiales bacterium; assembly: GCA_900468015.1. Classification (GTDB taxonomy): domain Bacteria; phylum Pseudomonadota; class Alphaproteobacteria; order Rhizobiales; family Rhizobiaceae; genus Agrobacterium. The sequence goes on along the minus strand of UBRU01000013.1, from coordinate 22,740 downwards.
TTTTCCGATACCGGTGTTGCCGCTGGCGTGAACGAGGCGATGAAGCGGTTCGCGGCAGCACATCCGAATGTGCAGATCGATGAAGCCTACAGCATTGTCGGGCCGATCCTGGAAAGCTACGACGGCTCAATGCACATGCTGTACGAAGGGGCGATCCTCGCGATCGTCGTCGTATGGCTCTTCCTGCGAGACTGGCGCGCGACAATGCTGTCGGCGGTAGCGCTGCCGCTGTCGGTCATCCCGACCTTCCTCGTCGTCTATTTGGCCGGCTTCAGCCTGAACACGTTCACGCTGCTTGCACTATCCCTCGTCGTCGGCATCCTCGTCGATGATGCGATCGTTGAGATCGAAAACATCGCGCGCCATCTCAAAATGGGCAAGCGCCCTATCGATGCCGCGCTGGAAGCGGCAAACGAGATCGGTCTGGCGGTTATCGCGACCACGTTCACGCTGGTAGCGGTCTTCCTGCCGACTGCCTTCATGGGCGGTGTGCCTGGGCTTCTCTTCCGTCAGTTCGGCGTCACGGCTGCGGTCGCCGTGCTCGCCTCACTCGTCGTCGCACGTCTGCTGACGCCGATGATGGCCGCCTATGTCATGAGAGCCCATCCGTCCGAGGAAAAGGACGGCCGTATTATGAGCGCTTACATGGCAATCGTGAAGACATCCCTGAAACACAGGAAAACGACCGCGCTCTTGACTGTCGTCGCCGTCGCGCTTTCGCTTTCCACCATTCCTTTTCTTCAATCAGGCTTCCTGCCCGCTTCAGACGATGCGCGGACGGAGATCACGCTGACCTTGCAGCCTGGCGTGACGATTGAACAGACAGAGGCAGTGACCAGGAAGGCAATGGAAATCGTAGGCAAGCTCGCTGACGTGTCCGATGTCTTCTCGTCGGTAGGTACGGTATCCTCTGGCGGCGGTCGTCAGTCGACCAATATGAGCAATGTCGCAGCCGCTACGCTGGTCGTCACCCTTACCCCGATCAACGAACGTGACCGCAAGCAGTGGCAAATCGAACAGGACATCCGACGGGCTCTCTCGGTCCTTCCCGGCGTGCGGATTGCGGTCGGCGGTGGTTCCAACGGAACGAAGCTCGATATCACACTGGCGGGTGACGATCCGGTCGCCCTCGATAGCGCAAGCACAGCACTCGAAGAGCAGCTTCGCACGCTTGGTGGCATCGGAGCGGTGACATCGACCGCGTCGAGGCAGGCCCCCGAAATTCAGATCACTCCCGACTTTGCTCGCGCAGCCGCGCTTGGGGTGACGTCGAATGCTGTGGCGGAAGCGGTGCGCGTTGCGACAGGTGGCGAATACTCTGCGGCTTTGCCCAAGCTCAATCTTCCGCAACGACAAATCCCGATCGTCGTGCGCTTCAACCCCTCGACACGGACCAGTCTCGATGACATCAGGAACATGAGGGTAGGTGGAGCGAATGGCAGCGTCGATCTTGGATCGATCGCCGATATCCGTATCGGCGGCAGTCCTTCACAGATCGACCGCATCGATAGGATGCGTAACGTCATTCTCTCGATAGAGCTGAACGGCCGCATCTTGGGCGACGTGTACCGCGAGGTGCAGGCGCTACCGGCATTCCAGCAACTGCCGGCGAACGTCGAAGTCGTGGAGCAAGGCGAACTTCAACAGAGTTCGGAACTGTTCCAGAGCTTCGCGATCGCAATGGCAATCGGCGTGTTCTGTATCTATGCCGTTCTTGTCTTGCTCTTTCATGATTTCCTGCAGCCGTTCACAATCCTGATGGCCCTCCCGCTTTCACTGGGTGGCGCACTCCTGCCGCTTGTGGTGACCGGAACCAGCTTCTCATTGCCGGTCGTCATCGGTCTGCTCATGCTCATGGGTATCGTAACAAAGAACTCGATCCTCCTTGTCGAGTACGCGATCATGTCGCGGCACCAGGGCATGTCGAGATTCGATGCCATCGTCGATGCTTGCCACAAGCGGGCACGTCCCATCGTGATGACCACTGTAGCCATGGCGTGCGGCATGCTTCCGGTCGCTCTCAGTCTGACGGGAGGCGATCCGAGCGTTCGACAGCCGATGGCCATTGTGGTGATCGGCGGCGTGATAACGTCGACCTTCCTCAGCCTGATCGTGATCCCGATGATCTTCACATTCGTCGATGACCTGCTCGAAGCGATCAAGCGGCTGGCGCGCTGGACCGGATCAAGCCACGGGCCCGACGATGGGGAAACACGTGCCCGCGATGCTCACGAGGTGTTTGCCTTTGAGCGCACCTCCAGTAGGCACCGCTAAAGATGGCTGCGTCTCAACAAGAAATCTGTCGGGAGTCATACGGCGGCATCGCTATGAAGTTTGCCGCCCCTGTTCCGCAAGGAACGAGGCCGCAGTGCCGATCGCCACGGCCTGCATGTGACCGCACCGCAGCCGGCGCTTCCAAGCGTGCAGCCGGTCGCGAGGCCATCTCGCGCGTTGAACGGGACTGCTTGTGGGAACGACGGACCGCAGGTGGACATTCGCGATCGCTTCTGGTGAGAGTCTTTTCGGCGTTGCTCCCGTTCGTCATCATCTTGTCCGGATGCACGCAAACGACGGACCGAGCGCATAACGCCAAGGAAGCAGACAAGGCCTCAATAACGGGTTATGGTGAAATCCGGACTTATCGCGACGCTCGGCTTGACGAAATTCCAGGAGATGCGCGCGACTGGGCACCAGCGCCCAAGCCGAACCTCCATTTCCTTATGATCTCCGGCGGCGGCTCGGGGGGCGCCTTCAGCGTCGGCGTACTTTCGGCGTGGAGCGCAGCCAAGACCCGGCCGCAGTTCGATCTTGTCACCGGCATAAGCACGGGCGCCTTGATCGCACCATATGCGTTCCTCGGCCCGGCTTATGACGACACCCTCGTGTATCTGTATACCAGCGGCATCGCGGAAGACCTTGTCTCAGCGAAACGTCCCTTGGGGTTGTTTGGATCGAGCTTGCTGAAACCGACCTCGTTGAGACGGATGGTCGAGCGCTTCATCACCGCAGAAGTCCTACAGCAGATCGCGGCCGAACATCGCAAAGGTCGTCGCCTTCTTGTCCTGACAACCGATCTCGACACCCAACGTGGTGTCGTGTGGAACATGGGTGCCATCGCCAACAGCGGTCGCCCCGACGCGCTGAAGCTGTTCCAGGACGTTTTGATAGCATCGGCAAGTATCCCCGGCGTCTATCCGGCGGTTATGATAAAGGCGAAGTCGGAAGGACGCCAATTCCAGGAGATGCATTCTGACGGAGGGGCCTCGTCATCCGTCCTGATGCTTCCACAGGCGTTCCTGGCAGGAGCGGGCCGTCACAGACCAGCCAGGGCTCAAAACGTCGACTTTTATGTGATCGTAAACAACGCGCTCATGCCGGAGTTTGATATCACGCAGAACAGAACGCTGTCTGTGATGGCAAGGGCATACTCCATTTTTCTCAAATCTCAGGCACAGAGCGAACTGACGGCGCTTTACAATTATGCAAAGCGAAATGGTGCAGGTTTCCACTTGGCAACGATCGGCGCCCAGGTGCCCTATTCGATGCTCGATCCGTTCGACACAAATTATATGCGAGCCGTCTATAACCTCGGATATTCCGGAATCAGTTCAGGAACTCTCTGGAAAGACAGCCCGGTTTTCCGCTGATGGACGACTGGAGAGCGGCAGCGCACGAGTCGGCCACTGAAACCACGGGCTGAGATGAAATTCCGTCGCGCGGCTTGAGCAAACTGATCGGCTATAAAAAGGCGCTACAAATAGGCGCCTTTCACTCCAATAGTGGCTAAATTCGGAGATAAACCAAACGTCTAACGCCCTGGCCGCGGCTACGACGGTTCGATTTCGGTCAAGGCTCATACTCATAGAAGCCACACCGAGTCTATGATCGGACTTCTTCGAATTGCAAACAAGGCTATCGCGGGCGTAATCTCGAATGACCTAAAACAGATGCTGCGTCCATATGTGGGGAGACGAAATGATACGTTCCAAGGAACTCGTCCTCATTCGTAAAGTCGTGGAGTTGGGGACGGTGACTGCCGCAGCAGTGGAGGTTGGTCAGTCGCAGCCTGCAGCGAGCGCGACTTTGAACAATCTTGAAAACCGTTTAGGGTTCAAGCTCTTCAACCGCACTGGCAGAGCCATGACGCTAACACGTCAAGGCGCTGAACTGTATCCGCAGATAATCTCTGCAATTGCCGCCTCTGAAGCCGTCGAGTCAGCGGCTCGAAATCTGCGCCATGGCTTGCCGGCGCGATTGGCGATAGGCTCTGTGGCGGTTGCAGGGGTTACACTGGTGCCAGCAGCGTTGAAGCATCTCACCGCTGACCATCAGGATATTCAGACGACGATTTTGTCAGGCACGACCCGCGACCTCGTTCGAATGACGGCCGAGGAACAACTCGATATTGCCGTCATCCTCGGCGACCCAGGTGATGAAAGGGTCTCCGTATACCCGCTTGGACAGGTTGGGCTCCATGCCGTGATGCCCGCCGATCATGCATACGCGGCTGCACAGACATTGACCATCGACGCTTTAGCCAAGGAACGAATGATCTTGCTGCGGCCCGAGCTTCCGGTCGGGGCATTGGCCGGAAAGCATCTCGATCTGGGCGGTATTGCCTATTCTAACGCTATCCGTGTCTCGCAGTCGGTGGTTGCTTGCGAATTGGTTGAGTTGCAGGCCGGCATCGCCGTGCTCGAGCATCTGAGCGCGAGCTACGCACGTCGCAGAGGTTTGCACGCGGTGCCGCTTCAGATCGAAGAGCGGCTTTCTCTGACCCTGATCACATCCAAAAACGCGGACCTGACAGGCAGTATCGGGGTTGTTGCCAAGCTGCTCCAGGATGAGGCCTGCCGACTTGGCGTCCAGCCTGCTATACGAAAATCTGTCTAGATCTAGTCATTTTACGATTTTGACATATCAATTTTGAATGTGCAGGTTCCTCAACGGGAGGACCGCATGTCGACTATCATCAAGATTAAGGGCTACCATCTTCGTTTCCGTCCGCAGCCTGCGCTCGGAAATGCGCGAACCTTCATTCGTGAACGTGAGTTCCTTGTCGTGGAAGTCACGACCGGAAACGGGCTGAGCGGCTGGGGAGAGGTTTTCTCGTCGCCATACGGCGCAGCGGCACTTATTCGTCATCGCCTCGCCCCCAAAATTCTTGGCGAAGATCCGCAGGAGTTCGGTCGCATCTACGCCGAGATGGTTAAGCTTCAAGGCTACGATCGCCGCGGCGCACATCCCATGGCCGTATCGGCCATCGACATGGCCTTGCACGATCTTGCAGCGCGCGAGCGGCAGACCAGCGTTTCCGCCATGTTGGGTGGCGCTCTGCGCACCACAATACCAGCCTATGCCAGCGGCCCCTTCATGCTTGAAGGCGATGCACCGTACCGGGATTTTCCAGATGAGGTCGAGAAGCTGGCGCGGCAGGGGTTTAGGGCCGTCAAACCTCGGGTAGGTCTCTCTCCGAAGGCGGATGGGGAGATCATCAATAGGTTACGCAAGCAGGTAGGCCAGGATATCGCGCTCATGGTTGATATAAACCAAGGGTATACGGTCAATGCTGCCATCGAGTCCGCAAAGCGGATGGAGGAGGCAGGACTGATGTGGATCGAAGAACCTGTCCAGCCTGAGGATATACAGGGCTACAAGAAAGTCGTTGGCGCTTCCGTCAGTGCGATCGCAGGAGGCGAAGCAATTGCCAGCCCGGCGGGTTTCAGAGACTTCCTTGTGGAAGGTGCACTTTCGATCGTTCAACCCGACATGACGGTTTGCGGTGGTTTCTCGGGCTATCAACGTGTCGCAGCGCTGGCCTCGGCATTTGATGTGCCGACCATGCCCCACGTATTCAGCACCGTCATCAATCTCCACGCAGCAATTCAGATGGCTGCATTGCTGCCCGCATGGCACGCTGGAGGTCTCAGCCCATATCCTTATGTCGAGTTTGACACGAGCGGCAACCCGCTCATGGAGCTTTACGGAAATCCGGTATCGGGCGAGGGTTTTCTCGATCTGCCTGATGGGCACGGGATCGGCATCGACATCAAGGCAGACGACTTCGCCGACTGGATCGTGGATCACTGGTCTGTCGAGCGCTGAATATGATCCGAATTCGCTTCTTGAGGAGGAATAGCGATGAGACGCTTGCTTTTGCTACTATCGGTGTTTTGCACCCTTCCACTCGCAACCGCTGCGCCAGCCCTTGCCGATGACTACCCGTCGGACACGGTGACGATACTGGTCCCGTTCCCACCGGGGGGGACGACCGACCTCACGGCCAGAATGCTTGCGGAATTCATGGCCAAAAAGTTCGGCAAGCCGTTCGTCGTTGAAAATCGACCAGGTGCAGGCGGGAATATCGGCACGGCGTTGGTGGCAAGAGCGAAACCGGACGGCTATACCTTGACGATCTCGGGCGTGGGAACGCATGCCGCAAACTTCGGCCTCTATCCGGATATGCCGTATGACGCGCTCAAGGATTTCACGCATATCACCGATATCGCGCGCGGGCCAAACGCGATCGCCGTCAACGGCGAGACGCCGATCAAGGATCTAAACGATCTGATAGCGCGGGCGAAAGCTGAACCGGGCTCCCTGAATTATGCGAGCCCCGGCAACGGGTCGTCAGGGCATCTCGCGTTCGAGTTCCTGAAACAGAAGGCTAGCGTCTCGATCAATCATATTCCCTACAAAGGCGCAGCGCCTGCCGTGACGGACGTGATGGGCGGCCACGTGCCGATCCTTATTGTCAACGCAGACACCCTCCTGCCGCATGTGAAGTCGGGTGCACTCCGGCTGCTTGCAGTGACAAGCCCTGAACGAAGCGCGCTTTACCCAGAGGTGCCGACTGTCTCGGAGCTGGGCTTCGAGGGGTTCTCGGCAATATCCTGGACGGGGTTGTCTGCTCCCGCGGGACTACCCGAAGATATCGAGGAAAAGCTGAGAAATGCGACGCTCGAGGCTCTGAATAGCCCGAAGATAAAGGCGCGGTTTCAAGAGAACGGCAACACGGCCGGAGGGCTGTCATCGGTTGATTTCACAGCCTTCGTCAGCCAGGAACTGGATAAATGGACGAACGTCGCAAAGACGGCGAACATCAAGATCGAATAGGCTTGCAGGTTGGGAAGGAGCTGATTTCATATCGACCGGCTCCTTTCCTGCACTCTCAGTCATCCTCGAGGAGACGTACAACACTCTGCTGCATATGGTGCTCCATTGCAGCGCGTGCTTGGACGGCGTCGCCGGATTTTATCGCTTCGAGTACGGCTCCGTGCTCGGAAACAACGCGCGGCACGACCTGATCGGGTGGCCTGTCCTGAAGCTTTCTCGTGAATTCGATCGTCAGTCTGATCTGATCCTTCATGGCGCCAAGGGTGTAGGCGAAATAAGGGTTCGCAGTCGCCTGCGCGATCGCCAGATGGAAAGCGAAATCAGCCTCAAAAACCGTTTGTCCGGCGGGAAGCGAGAGCATTCGATCGAAGGCAGCCTGGATCGCCGCGATGGCATGCCGATCACCAACTGTGGCAGCGTCTTCCGCGGCCGCGCACTCGATGACATGGCGGAACCGGAGACATCTTTTCATGTCGAAAACTGTTTGAATGGATAACACTGCCGGTGCACCCGCCGTTGATACCAAATCCGCCTTTGGCTGGACGAAGTTGGCCGAACCGCGCCTGGAAATGATCCGGCCAGACTCGCGCATATGTGCGAGTGCCTTGCGCAAAACCGGGCGCGAGACGCCGAATTGACGGGCCAGTTCCGCCTCTGGCGGCAAGCGCCCTCCGTTACTCCAGGATGGCTGCGCCAGCATGGATTCGAGCTGAACAAGGACGTGGGATGAAAGATCCATGAGAGGACGGAAATTGGTCAGTGTTTCGGTCATACGGACATTCTACCTTTCTCCGATGGAGAGCTCCATCTAAAACTCAATTTACTCATTATAACTCATATTGACAAATTAGTAGCTCTTTGTACGATCGATCAAATTGGAGGCCCCGCTCTCATGGAGCTTGGTGTGCAGCAGGTGAGGAAAAATGTCGGCAGATACGATCACGTCCAAAAAACAAGATAAAGCTCTGGCTCGTCACGCACCAACTATCCGCAGCGTGCGGGCCATCCCTGTGGCCGGGCGCGATAGCATGCTCCTCAATTTGAGCGGTGCTCACGGCCCGTTCTTCACCCGCAACATCGTCGTGATCACGGACAGCGCCGGCAACACGGGTGTGGGCGAAGTGCCGGGCGGCGAGTCGATCCGTGCTACCCTCGAAGACTCCGCAGAATTGCTCGTGGGCAAGTCGATCGGAAATTACAATGCGCTGCTCGAAACCGTCCGGAACGAGTTTAAGGGCCGTGATGTCGGAGGGCGTGGCCTGCAAACCTTCGATCTCAGAACCACGATCCATGTGGTTACCGCCATCGAGACGGCATTGCTGGACCTGCTTGGCCAGCACCTCGGCGTTCCGGTTGCCGCCCTCCTCGGAGACGGACAGAAGCGCGAGCGGGTTCAGATGCTCGGCTATCTCTTTTATGTCGGAGATCGTGGCAAGACGGACTTATCCTATCGTGCAGGTGAGGGGGCGAAGGATGATTGGACCCGGCTGCGCGATCAGGTGGCATTGACCCCGGACGCAATCGTCCGGCTCGCCGAGGCGGCTCAAGACCGTTACGGTTTTCAGGATTTCAAGCTGAAGGGCGGCGTCCTTGCTGGCGAGGAGGAAATCGCCGCTGTCACGGCACTTGCCAAGCGCTTCCCGGACGCCCGTATCACCCTCGATCCCAATGGTGCATGGTCATTGGAAGAGGCGATAAGGCTTTGCAAGGACTGCAAGGATGTCCTTGCCTATGCGGAAGACCCTTGTGGAGCGGAGAATGGATATTCCGGCCGCGAGATCATGGCGGAGTTCCGCCGCGCCACCGGTCTGCCCACCGCGACGAACATGGTTGCGACCGACTGGCGCCAGATGGCACATGCCGTTCAGCTTCAGTCCGTCGATATCCCGCTTGCCGATCCGCATTTCTGGACGTTGCAGGGGTCGGTGAGAGTCGCGCAGCTCTGCGACGCCTTCGGCATGACGTGGGGCTCGCACTCCAACAACCACTTCGATATCTCGCTGGCCATGTTCACCCATGTCGGCGCTGCCGCACCCGGCCGCGTTACGGCCCTGGACACGCATTGGATCTGGCAGGATGGGCAGCGCCTGACACGCGAGCCCTTTGCGATCGTCGATGGCTATGTCAGCGTCCCTGACAAGCCGGGCCTCGGGGTCGAACTCGACTTCGACAAGGTGGAAGAAGCGCATCAGCTCTATCTCAAGCATGGTCTGGGTGCGCGCGACGACGCGCAGGCAATGCAATATCTCGTAAAGGACTGGCGGTTCGATAACAAACGTCCCTGCCTCGTGCGCTAGGGACCATCAACTGCCCGAGCACTGATCATCATCACTTAGGAGGAGAAGTGGAATGACGAAGTCTAAAATTCTTGGAGGTGCGCTGGCGCTTGCCCTTGGGCTGGCTGCGCAACTGACACCGGCAATGGCACAGCAAGCGGTGACGATTATCGTGCCGTTCCCGCCGGGCGGCGCGACCGATACCGCGGCGCGCTTCATCGAGCCCAAATTGGCGTCCACCGTCGGCTCGTCGGTCGTCGTCGACAACAGGCCGGGCGCCACCGGAGCGATCGGCGCGGCGATTGTGGCCAAGGCAGCACCCGACGGAAAAACCCTGCTGGTTGCCTCGCTCGGGACATTCGCGACCAATCCCTTTCTGCAGAAAAATTTGGCCTACGATCCGTTGAAGGATTTCGATCTCTTGACGGTCGCGGTCAGCACCCCGAACGTTCTTGTCGCCAACCCTAAATTTGAGCCGAAGAATGTCGAGGAACTGGTCGCGGCGATGAAAGCATCGCCTGACTCCGTCACGTTCGCAAATTCGGGCAACGGTTCGTCGGACCATCTGACCGCAGCACTGTTCTTTCAGGCAACCGGCACCAAGGGCGTTCATGTCCCTTACAAGGGAGGCTCTGCGGCCCAGGCCGATCTCGTCGGCGGGCATGTTGATGCTTCGTTCCAGAACCTGGGCGCAATCATCAACTATGTGAAGGAAGGGCAGATGAAAGCGTTGGCCCAGACGGGCGAGAAACGCCATCCTCTCCTTCCCGACGTCCCGACGCTTTCCGAGCTTGGATACAAGGACATCGTCGTCAATGCGTGGCAAGGCGTTGCAGCGCCGAAGGGCCTGCCTGCGGAGACCAAGGCCAAGATCAACGAAGGCCTGAAAGCGGCTCTGACAGATCCGGAGGTCGTCGCCAAGTTCAACAAGCTCGGTTTCGACGTGGTTGGCAATTCCAACGAGGAATTCGCCAAGTATCTCCAGGATGACATGGCGCGCTGGAAGAAGGTTATAGAGACCGGCAACATTACTGCCGACTGAGAACGCGAGTGGGTGGCGGTCCATGGACTGCCGCCCACGCACAGTCGTGATCGTTGCAGTAGGTTCGCGCCCGCTGTGACGTAGGGAGGAAGCAATGCATGCATTCATTCAAGGCCCGAAGGATTTTTGGGCCGGCGTGATCTATTTCGTTCTCGGGACCGGGTTCGTGGTGGTCGCGAGAGACTATTCCTTCGGTACCGCAATTCGGATGGGACCGGGATATTTTCCAACGGTTCTCGGCGGCCTCCTCGCGCTCGTCGGGTTGATCTCCATCGTGCGTGGGGTCAGGCACGCCGGAACCGGTTTCTCTCCATTTTCCTGGCGCCCCGTCGTCTTCGTTTCACTGTCGTTGATCCTGTTCGGGATGTTGCTCACCGGCGGCGGTCTGATTGTCGCGTTGGCGGCGCTCCTGCTCTGTGCTCCGGTGGCGGGCAGTCCATTCGGCTATTCGCTGACGGGCGCATTGGCCGCCATCGCACTGATCGTCTTCTGCGCGGTCGTGTTCGTCGAAGCCCTTGGGCTTCCGCTCCCTCTTTTCGGTACATGGTTCGGCGGCTGAGAGAACTGACATGGATTTTTCTGGTATCATACTCGGCGCGCAGGCTGCGTTCAGCGCCTATAATCTTTTATACTGCCTGATTGGCGTATTCCTGGGCACGGCCATCGGCGTTCTTCCCGGTCTGGGACCGGTGGCGACAATCTCCATGCTGCTGCCGATCACCTTTGGTCTTCCGCCGGAAACCGCGCTGATCATGCTGGCAGGGATCTTTTACGGTGCGCAATACGGTGGCTCGACAACGGCCATCCTGGTCAACCTTCCAGGAGAATCGTCATCGGTCGTTACGGCTCTTGACGGCTATCAGATGGCGCGGCAGGGCAAGGCGGGACAGGCTCTCGCGACGGCGGCGATCGGATCGTTCATCGCCGGCACGATAGCGACCCTTCTGGTCGGGTTCGTCGCGCCCGTCCTTTCGATCTTCGCGCTGAAATTTGGACCGGCCGAGTATTTCTCACTCATGGTCCTGGGCTTGATCGCCGCGATCGTGCTTGCGCACGGGTCGGTGCTACATGCTGTCGGAATGATGTTCCTCGGGCTTCTCCTGGGGCTGGTCGGGACGGACGTCAGTTCCGGCGTGCAACGCTTCAATGGGGGCGTTCCGGAGCTGATCGACGGCATCAGCTTCGTGATCGTTGCCATGGGCGTGTTTGGCATTGGTGAGATCATCGCCAACCTCAGTTCGGATAATGAAGACAGAACGGAGCTTGCGCCGATTACGAGGTTGATGCCGACACGGGCGGAGCTCTGGAAAATGCTGCCGCCCGTTCTGCGCGGAACAGCTTTGGGCTCGCTTCTGGGGATCCTGCCGGGCGGCGGCGCGACGCTGGCATCGTTTGCCTCCTATGCGATGGAAAAGAAGGTCTCGTCCAATCCTGAGGAATTCGGGCACGGGGCTCTGGCGGGGCTGGCCGGTCCGGAATCGGCCAATAACGCCGCAGCGCAGACATCCTTCATACCGATGCTGACGCTTGGCATCCCTTCCAATCCTGTCATGGCACTCATGATCGGCGCGATGATCATGCAGGGCATACAGCCGGGACCGTCGGTCATCAGCGAGCAGCCGATGCTGTTTTGGGCGATCGTCATATCGATGTGGATCGGAAACCTGATGCTGCTGGTGCTGAACCTGCCGCTGGTTGGCATCTGGGTCAAAATGATCTCGGTCCGCTACAGCCTGCTGTTTCCCGCCATTCTGGTATTCTGCGTGGTCGGCGTCTTCAGCATCAACAAGTCACTGTTCGACATCTATCTGATGGTCGCGTTCGGCGTCGCCGGGTATATCTTCCGCCGGCTCAGTTGCGAGCCTGCCCCGCTTCTTCTGGGGTTTATTCTCGGACCGATGATGGAAGAGTATCTACGTCGAGCAATGCTACTGTCCAAGGGCGATGCAACGGTTTTCCTGACGCATCCTATCAGCGCAACGATGCTCGTCATCGCCTTCAGTCTCCTCTTGACGGTTGCTGCACCATCGATCCGGCGCAAACGCGAAGAGGCCTTTTCCGAAGAATAACAAGGCTGCTGCGGCCCTCATTGCCAACAGGAATGCATGCCTCGGCCATTGGTCGGCCAGGCAATCGGGGTCGCTTTTTCCAGGCTCAGGTTACGACTGCTCTCAACTCATGAAAGGAGCACCTTATGGACACGATGGAACTGAAGCACGCTCTCGGCGACGGGCTGTTGTCCTTTCCCGTCACCCATTTCGACGGCAATGGACGATTTAATCCGAACAGCTACGCCGAGCATGTCAACTGGCTATCCGGGTTCGACGCGTCGGTATTGTTCGCGGCGGGGGGAACCGGCGAATTTTTCTCTCTGACGCCGGCAGAAATTCCGGAGATCGTGCGTGTCGCGAAGGAGGCTGCGGGTAGCACGCCCATCGTTTCCGGCTGTGGCTACGGAACCGAAATGGCCTTGTCTCTCGCGCGAGCGGTTGAAAGGGCAGGAGCGGACGGCATTCTCCTTTTACCCCACTATCTCATCGACGCCCCACAGGAAGGCCTCTATCGTCACATCAAGGCAGTATGCCAGGCAACCGGGATGGGTATCATGGTCTATAACCGTGACAACTCCATTCTGCAGCCTGACACGCTTGCTCGACTCTGCGATGAATGCCCGAACCTCGTCGGCTTTAAGGACGGTACTGGAGACATCGGGCTCGTTCGACAGGTGACCGCAAAGATGGGCGACCGTCTTACCTACCTCGGAGGCATGCCGACAGCGGAGCTTTTTGCAGAAGCTTATCTGGGGGCAGGCTTCACGACCTACTCGTCCGCTGTCTTCAATTTCGTTCCTGGCCTCGCTGTTGAGTTCTACAAGGCGCTTCGCGCTGGCGAGCATCAGAAGTGCAGCACTATCCTGACGGATTTCTTCTATCCCTTCATGGCAATCAGAAATCGCGCCAAGGGTTACGCCGTATCGGCGATCAAAGCCGGCGTTCGCCTTCAGGGATTTGACGCCGGAGGGGTTCGACCGCCGCTGAACGATCTGACAGCTGAAGAAATGGATAAGCTGGCCGAACTGATCGTGGATCACAAACGCCCAGTTTGACACCAGTCGTTACCGCGATGAGTTGCTAACTGACTCGCCAGTTGAGGTAATCATCTGGCGGGTGAAGCAAGTCCCTAGGCAATGTGCGACACCCCCTGGGTTGTGGACGCCTTCTTACCTGATTTTAAGGCAAGAAGAGCATCATGACCAAATCGAATTTCAGAGAAAAGCTTTAATCCGACGCTGTGCGTCAGATCACGGTGCGAGCCTATGCGGTTGCGAGGTTGCTCACCGCCTCGGCGTGAGCCAGCATTTCATGTATTGATGGAACAAGAAGTTCGCAGCGTCTAACGCCGCGCGATAAAGCACGCCAGGGCGTATTTTACTACGTCGAGATGTTCTAAAACCTAAACATGTCAGGAGCGGGATGCTGCCGTTCATCGAGTTGGAGAAGCAGCAGAATCTACCCCGCGGGTGTCTACGAAGCGATCTCGTCGCGCAGGAACTGGTTGTCTACCTTCAATCGGGTACTCACGATCCTGAGTCGGTTTCAATCTTTTCGATCCGAAGTCTGCCCAATAAGCTCGTGCGATCCGCCCCGACTGTCACAAGCTAACGCAGCCCCTTCAGCGACAACGTATCGGCATGCTCCACCATGGGCAGGCGGCGCTTCGTCATATCGGCAGTGGGTCGCCCGCGAACCGAACCAGCCACGCTTCGCGCCAAGCTCCGCAATACGTCCTCTCCGTCTCGGGCATGCCCCAGCCGGTCGGCCCTGGTTCCGCTAGGCGTACATCGCATCCGTTTCGGCCCATCCGGATGACGATCGCCTGACGCGGCAATACACGGTCGCAATGCGCCAATGGCACAGGATCTGATGGGGCGGACGGTGATCCGGACGATGTCAGTCGTAGTGCCACAGAAGGTGTTCCGTTCGTCACTGTCGCCGATCCCATAGGTATTGTGTCCGGTTGAGCCGAAGAGGAGGGGCCGGTGCTGATCGATCGGCTTGAGGCCGTGCGCCATGTCGGCCTTTCCAGTGAGTCCCGACGCATTGTGTCAGCCGCATGACCCAGGAAGGTCGCCGCCTGACCGCTCAGCAGTTCGAGCAAATGCGGCAAGGGCGCCGATATGCCACCATGGCAGCCTTCCTTCTGGAGACGGAGATAGCCCTCACGGATTCAGCAATCTCTATGTTCGAAATCCTGATCGGCAAGGCGTTCCGGCAGGGCGAGGCTCTCCGCGACAAGCAACTGCTTGAGAACGCCACATCGGCTACATCGGCGCTGGATTTCTTCGTGAGCTTCGGCGAGGCGATCGCGGCCAAGCGGGAAACCGGGCTTTCTCTTGATGAGGGCGTCAATGCGATCGCCAGTTGGGAACAACTAATGCAGGCGATTGCAGCAGGAAAAGCCGCATCGCGCACCCCCAAGGACGACGACCTGATCGCCTACCTTCCTGCGCAATATCTGCGCATCCGACGTTTCGCCGCCCCGTTTATCGGCGCATTCACCTTCGAGGGTAATCGTGAAAGCCCGCGACTACATCAGCGCGGTGATGCAAATGAAGGATGCCGGGAAAAGCCGTCGTCACTCCTTGGAGGCCGCCTGGGTGCGAGGCGCGCTCGATCTGGTCGACGAACGCTGGCGCAAGGAAATCCGAGCATCAGACGGCTCCGCGCATCAGCCCTCAATCTGTTTGTCACCGCCATCATCCACTGAAACACGATCTATGCCGGCCGTGTCGTCGAGGCCTTGCACGACGCCGGCCAGCATGTTCCCGATCACCTGCTGTCCAGTCTGTCGCCGCTCTCCTGGGAGCACGTGAATCTTACCGGGGATTACATCTGGGAGGACAAGCCAGCGCTCGACTATTCCGGCTTCCGACCCCTGCCGTTCTCGGTCTGATCCGCCTACCGTATATCTGTGTCCCGTTAACGTTCAGGGGCCGTGATGCACTCGGGCATGGCCAGTACGCGAACATTGCGGGCTAAGGGGCAGAGGTCGGCACACATATTCCCAACGGCGCACGGCCCGCAACGTCAGCTCTTGGGCTTGGAGGGGCGCTGATAGGTTCCGTAATTTCTACGCGGTCAACTTGCGGCTCGTTTGACGTGGTGCGACCGTCAGCTTCGGCTCAGGCAACTTCAAGACGGAGGATACTTGGCCATGCAGCCGAACTCCGTTCGGACAGAACCGAAATGTGACCAAGCGATTTCATGCCAAAATCCGAAGGCCTGAGCATGGTTCGTCTAACACTCCCTGCAGGAAAGCAATCAGCATAACGCCAGACACAATGAGGGGGGACCACAACGTCATCCTCCATCGTCAGAATATGTGTGTCGAAGGTGGGGGCTGAGTAGTCTGGCAGGGGTAGGGACCGGCCAATATCCTCCAGGTAGAAGTCGCGACTTGTACACCAGCGCCGCCATTGCCAGTAAACCCCGGCAGGCAGGTCTGCGCCCAGGAGTAATCTACGGCCCGGAAGATATCCCGCAATCCGCGTTGCCACCGGTCCAAGACCGAACCAGAACGCATTGAGCCTCGCATCATTAGACCAAACGGTCTATTAACACGTATAGACCGATCGGTCTACGGTCTGATATATCGAGGAATGGATCAGAAACCGTCGAGCCGAATCTTATTGACCCGAGCTGCCTTGAAGCTCTTCCGGCGGCATGGCTATGCTGGAGTGGGAATTAGCGAGATCTTGGTCGAAACCGGTTTGCCTAAGGGCTCTCTCTATCATCACTTCCCGCAGGGGAAGAAGCAATTGGCCCGGGAAGCCGTGCTCCTGGCTAATAGAGTGATCTTGGATACCGTCGAGGACAGCTTTGTGTCGGCTTCGACGTTTAACAATGGAGCCACGCTGCTATGCCGCGCGGTTGCCGCAATGGCGCAAGATGGGACGTGCATAGCTGGATGTCCGGTGCTTGGCACTCTGCAAGCCGATGACGGTGAGCTTGAACTGCAAAAGCTTGCCGCTGAGATCGTCGCCGGATGGACGGAAGAGGTTTTGAAGCACGCAATACGGTTTGGGCTCGATAGTCCGGACGACGCCGCCTCGATGCTTGTAGTGAAAATCGAGGGCGCTTGGCTTCTGGCTAAGGTCCAACAATCTATGACGCCGTTCAGGATTCTTGAGCGCGACCTGAATCGGTAAGATACCACTACCGGCTAGTTTTGCGCTGGCGCAAGATCCATTCAGCCCCAGATTCTCGTTACAATTTCCTTCGCGCAAGTCTCAGTTTTGCCGAATCTTCATCGGCGGAGGCTGCTGTGTTGAGCAGCGCACACGTTTGTCGTCAGCCCACTTTCCACGATCTGCAGATTCGTTTTGTTGGATCAAGAGGGCGCCCCTCTCCCGTTTCCGTCGATCGAGAGCTTAATTTTTGCACTTTGTGTAACTACACTCCTTGCATTTTTACATCTAGTGTAATATCTCAACTGCGTGAGTTCGAACCCGGTCAACAAGGAGTGACCTTATGAAAATGGCTGTTATTGGTGCTACACGCGGCATCGGTCTGGCGCTGGTACGCACCGCTTTGGCGGACGGCCATGACGTCTCGGCGCTGGTGCGGGATCCTAGCAAGATGCCTCCACTTCGCGGAAACTTGCGCATCGCCGTTGGAAACGCCGAGAACACGAGAGACGTGAAAGACTTCGTAGAGGGGCAGGATGTTGTGTGCGACTGCCTTGGAACCGGCAAGGTGACGCAAAAGATCACCATGTTCTCCCGGTCTGCAGAAAACCTGGCAGCCGCACTGAAACCCGAGCAACTACTGATCGCGGTAACCGGTATCGGCACGGGCGACAGCAAAGGTTCGGGAGGTTTTTTGTATGACAAGGTGTTCATGCCGATCGTCTTGAAGCGGATGTATGCGGACAAGGACGTTCAGGAGCAAATCATCAAGAGCCGCATAGCGCGATGGATTATCGTGCGTCCCGGCTTTCTCACAAACGGCCCGCATACCGGCAAATATCGTGCACTCGTCGATCTTCGCGGCCTCAAAGGCGGCAAGATCTCTCGCGAAGACGTTGCCGACTTCATGCTTCGCCAGGCGAAATCACCTGGCTTCCTGAACCAGACCCCCTTGCTGATTTACTGAAACGCCTCGGCATAAGGAGAGAACAATGAACGTTATCTCAAAATCCGGCACATACAGACTCGGTGATCGTCAGGTTGTCCGTCTGGGTTACGGCGCAATGCAGCTTACTGGTCCGGGAGCCTTCGGCCCGCCTGAGGATCGAGGCGCGGCAATCGCCTTGCTGCGGACGGCCGTGGAATCTGGCGTCAATCATATCGACACCGCCGACTTCTATGGTCCCCACATCACCAACCAGATCATCAAAGAGGCCCTTCATCCGTATTCGGACGATCTGACCATTGTCACGAAGGTCGGTGCGTCACGTGGCGACGACGGCTCGTGGAAGCACGCGCAAGAACCCTTTCAACTGGTCGATGCTGTCACAGAGAACCTGAGAAATCTCGGTGTCGACGTGCTTGATGTTGTGAACCTTCGGATCATCGAAGGAAACGGCATGGCTCCGGTTGAAGGATCGATCGAAAGCCGCTTTACTGCACTCGCGGAGCTTCAGCAAAAGGGAGTAATACGCCACCTTGGTCTCAGCAACGCTACGGAACACCAGATCGCCGAAGCACAACTGATTGCTCCGGTGGTGTGCGTCCAGAACCACTACAATCTCGTGCATAGATCTGACGATGTGCTGATCGACAAGCTGGCGGATCAGGGGATTGCGTTCGTTCCGTTCTTCCCACTGGGTGGTTTCAACAAGTTACAGTCGGACACCCTATCAAGAATTGCCTCGGAGCTGAATGCAACGCCGCTACAAGTAGCGCTCGCCTGGCTTCTGGCTCGTGCACCGAACGTTCTTCTGATCCCGGGGACCTCGAAGGTCGCTCATCTTCAGGAGAACCTGTCCGCGGCAGATTTGAGCATCCCCCAAACCTCAATGGCTGAACTGGACCGGCTTGCATGAGTCAGCCCCCCCGACTGTAAGGTCGGGGGGGTGTCGATCTCCCACGAGCAGGCAGTGATGGACACTCAACCCAGCGGAGACAAACGCATGGCGCAAGAGATAAACCTGTTTAGTGACAAGCATTGGGCCGACCCCTCATTCTTCAATCAGAATGTCTTGATCGATGCGCTGACTAAGCACATTCTGAGCCTGATGTCGTACGGAATGAGCGACCTCGGCGAGGTGTTCGAAGCCATTCATCAGCTCAGGGGAAGCGACGAAGAGGTTTGGATCAATGCGTGGAGCAGTCAGGCGCGTCGGCTCCAAGAACGTGCCGAGAAGGCTGTCGCGAAAGGCAACCTCGTCTCGGCTTCGAGCGCATATCTAAGAGCATCTACGTACTGGCGCTGTGCGCTTCTCTACTACAGCAATTTCGAAGATAAGCGAATGAGGCAATACGCCATCTCGAGCGGTGGATGCTATAAACGTTATCTCGAATTGTCGGGCTACCCAGGCCAGTATATCGAGTTCCCCTATGGCGGCAGCTACTTCCCCGGGTATTTTTATCGATCCCCCGTCGCAGACGGTAAGGCACCGCTCCTGATCGTCACTCCCGGGCGCGACACTTGGGCCGAAGACACGCGATGGGTCTACGATGGCGCGATCCGGCGCGGTATCCATTGCCTGATCTACGATGGTCCTGGCCAAGGCTTTGCCTTGCGCCTCAATGGTCATACCTTCAGGCCAGATTGGGAGAACGTTGTAAGTCCGATGCTTGACGTCGCACTTGAACGTTTTCCTGAAGTTGACGAGTCACGAGTCGGTATTATGGGTCTGAGCTTCGGTGGCTTCTTGGCGCCTCGGGCCGCAGCTTTCGACAAACGCATCAGAATTTGCATCGCAGATCCGGGCAACCTCAGTTGGGGCGCCGGGATAATTACCCAGTTAGAGCGCTTTGCCGACAAGGCGGCGCACGAACTTCCGGAGCAGGTTCGCAATCTTGTGAAGGACTATGCCTGGAAGCAGGGCGTCCCAAACACGGTCAAGAACGTCATCAACGATCTGAAGCGATACGACAACTCCAACATCATCGACAAGGTCACATGCGAAACCTTGGTACTTGATGGAACAGCCGAGGTGTTCCGTGGCGCTAAGGCGTTCTTCAAGGCCTTGAACTGCCCAAAGGACTATATGCTGTTCGACGCCAGCTCGACCGCGCAGTCCCATTGCCAAATCGGGGGCTACGCGACGGCAACCGAGGACATATTCGACTGGCTGAGCAGCAGACTTTGAACCATCATGCAGGCGAGCACGACGTGCATAAACTCCGATAATCGCGACTAGGGTTCCTTGCCGCCGCCAGACCAGCAGCGCATGTAAAGAACCGTCAAGTTTCGGTAAAGTTGTGTAAATTTTTTATCGGGCAGCTTCCAATTCGACCAATTTTGCTTTGAATGAAAGCAAATTCGTGAATGGTCAGATCCCCAATTCTTCTGAACCGCTCTTGGTTTCCGGACCAGCGGAAGCTGGAGTTTTGGCTTCTCCATAAACGGCGTCTATGATGGAGGTTCAGCTGTTCCGGTGGCGTTTGCCCTGCATCAAGTTCCGAGCGCAATCATCGCTCCAATCTTGTAAGTGTGCGTGTTCTCATATTATGCCTCCCAACTCGAAGGACTTCAGAGGCGCCCGGTCTGGCCACCGGAATGATGCCGACCCACAAAGATCTCGCCTTGTGCCGTGATTTCCCGGTTACAACGCGAGAGGGACCGGCTCGATCGAAACGTTCGAGGCGGTTGCAGCATTCAAAACCTCTTTTAGAAATGACTGTCCTAAACAAAGGAGTTTGGTGGTGGTGGTCCCGCCTAGGGTGAGAGCGGCGATTCTTCCGTAACTGCTTTGGGGGAACGACCAAGAGAAGCACAATTCCACAAAACGAATTATGCGATCTTTGATTGCCAATAAAAATCCACAATTTCAAGGAGCGCCTCGTGACCTGTCTTACCTGACAACTTACGGAGTAAAAAATGCAACATTGGCTGGACAAGCTAATCGACCTTGCTGCACTTCGGGGCGATGAGAATGTTCTGATGGACGCTCTGACCAGCCTTGCCAATCAAGCGGGTTTTTCCGGCTATGCCTATCTATACATCCGACCGGGCCACACGATTGCCTCATCAAATTATCCATCCGATTGGCGGTCGATCTATTTTAAACGAAAATTCGAGGCCATCGATCCGATCGTAAACCGCGCAAAGTCGATGAAGCGAGTGTTTACGTGGAGCGGAGAGCATGAACGGCGGCACCTGTCAAAGGGGGAGCGGGCGTTCTTCGACCAGGCAGCGGATTTCGGGATCCGCTCTGGAATCACCATACCCATTAGAGCTGCCAACGGATCGACTTCTATGTTCACGCTGGCCTCCGATAAACCCACGATCGATCTCAAACGCGATATCGATCCTGTCGCGGCAGCCGCCGCTGTTGGGCAACTTCACACCCGCATGTCATTACTGCCGCTAACGCCGACTGCACAGCACCCGGCCTGGCTCGACCCGAAGGAGGCCGCCTACCTCAACTGGATCTCGGTCGGAAAGACGATGGAAGAAGCTGCTGATCTCGAAGGCGTCAAATACAATTCCGTGAAAAGCAAACTTGAAGAGGCGAGAAAGCGCTTCCAGATCCATACGATGCCGCACCTGGTGGCACTGGCCATCCGTGCTGGCCTCATCTAGGCGAAATGTTCAGTTGACGGACACCTTCGGGATGAAGCCCAAAAGGCGGACCAGCGTGTTCACGGCGCTCATCTGCGCATGCATCTCGATCATCGCCTCAATGTATTTGAGATGCTGCTCTCCACCAACAGATTTCCCAGTCTGATAATCCTCTGGCAACGCCTGGTATAATTGATCCGCCTTCTCCACGATCTGCCTGTGCAGCCTAATGGCATTGATCGTCAGGGTTTCAATATCGGAACTAGGCAGCCCGCGCGTGAGCCCGATCACCGGGCGCAGTTCACATGTGTCCGACACTGCCGAATCTTGCAAATTCATTTGTGAGCCAACCTTCGAGTATAGTCTGCGGTGCGCCCCCGCAAACGTTAATCTCTGATCCCAAGCCGGGGGTTGGAAACTGTATCTGGACAGTCCTGCGACCTTTAGCCGGAGCCTGGACATACGTCACAGGCCCCCGGCCACATGGTCAGAGGATTCTGGTGCTGCAACGGCCAACACCAACCACCAGATAGAGGTTTCCACACCCCGGGGCGGCGCGTACCGCCCTGCCCAACTTATAAAAGCTTAAGACCGCTTCCGCTAGTGCATTGGAAAAACAATCGCTTTGCAGATCCGCAGAGAGTGAGTTCGGTTACGGTCTTGCGCCGATCCCCGAAAGATCGATCCGGATGCCTGCCTTGTTCGGATCAGAAGCGGCTGAATCGCTCGCCCTGTCGTCATATTGAGATTCAGCGTTTTTTTTCGACCGCACAGTATCACCCTCCGCAGGTCCAGCACTTTCCTCCTGCCCAGGATCATACTCCGCGCGGAACACCGACACGCCTTCGAAATATCCCGTCTGCCACGCGACGAGCGCATCATCCATAACCTGCGGCATCACTTCTTTCGCGGTGGGATTGCCATACCATTTCAAAACAATACGAAAGACCTTGGCAAAGAGCGCTGTCCCCATGCGGATATTCTCGCAAGGCTCGACCATATCCGGTTTCAGCTGGCCAGCCTCTACGAGGCCGACGCCCGCTGGATATTGGGTAACCCCAACGCGGACGGTATTGCGACCAAGATTTCCGCGGATCAGAGCCAGCGCCTCTTCCGGCGTCGTCGGCTTCGGGACCAGCACTACCCTATTGCCGGAGCGAACGGTGATGGCGAGTGGGTCCTGCGATCCAGCTTTTGCGATGAACTGCTCAACGATCGCGGGCTTCAGGGAAGGATCAGCACACTGCGGGATAAGGACGGCATCGAACATCCAGGCACTCCTTAAGTGTTAAATGCCATAATGATGAGAAGGTCGAAGAGCCGAGCCCAGGCGAGGGAATTCGCTTTCTGTACCGCGACAATTGATGTGTTACCCGTCCACCAGCCATTGCCAACCGCGACGATCACATCGGGTGTGTTCAGCATTGACTGCAGGATCGGCCAGACAATGAGTTGCTCATAGCAGATAAGCGGCGCGATCCTGATTCCGTCAACCTCAACCGCAGGATTGCCGAAGAAGTGGGCTCGAGCCCCGCCGCCCTGCCCGGCCCATCGCAACCATGGTTGCCACATC
>UBRU01000014.1:0-9640 GCA_900468015.1 Hyphomicrobiales bacterium | reverse complement strand
CCGTTGAACGGATCAGGGCCAGCATCCCGCACCAGCGACAGCAGGCTGTCCGGCCCTTTGCGGAAGTCGATGGGATGGCTGGCCAGGAAGACCTTTACACCTGCGGGGATCATGCTGAGCGAACCGCTCGGATGACACGCTGCAGATGCGCTTCTTCAACATGCCGGCCAACCCGCACGACGATACCGTCAATGTCGATTTCGACGACGGGGTCGGGGTCAGGTGCGACGCTCTGCGGATCAACTGCCGCTGCTAGTCCAGACTCATCACTGCCCAACAGTTCTCTACGCCAGCGGTAGAGTTGAGACGGCAAGATACCGATCTGCCGCGCCACTGCCGACATGTCACACCGGGCTGACAGGCCTGCTCAACCGCTGTGGCCTTGAATTCGTCGGACCAGAACCGCCGCAACTGTCGCGGCGACCCGTCAAGGCGATCGGGCACCGCCTCGATCATTCGTATCAACCCAAGGCTAGCCGCAGGTCTAGACATAGATCCTCACATCAAAGAACTCGTATGCCCGACATACCCTACTCAGCATCAGCCGCGCCAGATGGGGTCTCCTTGCCGCTTACCATATTATAAGGAATCTGCAAAAACCTTATAACGCCATCGCGGCCCTAACAAAGCGGAGCGCAAGCCTTGGGAACGTGTCCGACTGGTCAATGACGACCACTTTTCAAAGCCGCCCGCGCCGCTGCATCCGCCATCTCGTTTCCTTCGATTCCTGAATGCCCCTTGCACAAACGAATCCTGATCTGCGGAATCCGGCCTAGCAGATCATCGAGTTCCTGCCATAGCTTTGCATCCGGGATCGTGCGGCGTCGTTCATGGGAATTCGCTCTCACTCGTTTCCAGCCGTTGCCGCGCCAAATATGTCGCCATCGGTTACAGCCCTCTACAACATGGACGGAGTCCGTCCAGATTACTGCAGTGACCGGCGGAGCTTCATTCACAAGCCATGATGTCGCACGAACGACCGACGTGACCTCGAACGTGTTGTTCGATGTACCTGTCATGGCACCTGCAGCGGAATGTATTTGGAGCTCGCCATATATGACCACGAACGCCCAGCCTCCCGAGCGGGAGGCGGCATCGAAGGACCCGTCCGTATAAAGTTGAAGAGTATCAGGCATAGAACGCAGCTTAGCACGCCGTGGAAGCAGGGCAAGGCGCACTCGCGCATGCGCAGCAATGGTAATTGCGGCAAAAAAGCTGTCAGCATATTGGTTTCCACGCGGAATTGAGCCGGTAGAGATGCGGACGAAAACTCGAACCACTAGATGACGTATCCCATGCATACACCAAAATGCCGAGCCGTCGATCAACCTCGGCAAGCAGGTTAATGCGCCTGGCGTTACAATGCGATGCTGCCCATCGGCGATCCGCTCGCACCAATCGACATTCAGGCTGGATAGCCCTAAAACACTATCAAGCTATCCCTCTGTCGAGCCTGGGACGTTAAGACGATCCACGCTTGCATCAGGCCGTTTGCCCTCATCAAAACACCGACGTCAAGGACGCACCATCATGGTAATGAAACCGCGCAGACCATCAGACCCCAGAGAGGCTGCCGAAGCGCTGTTTGCAGCGTCGAGAAAGGCGGCTGCACCCGCCGTGGAAAAACGTGCCATTCCTAATACAAAAGAGCTTGTGTCTTTGAGGATCGATAGTGATGTTCTTGCGTATTTTCAGGAAGACGGCCCCGGCTGGCAGGACAGAATAAATGATTTGCTTCGAGCCAAAATGTTGGCAGCCGAATGAACGGCAACCGATAATACGCGCCCTCATCGAACGATGAAAGCACGTTCAGGCTCAGACAAAGGTGTATATTGTTTGCCTATCCCCGTGCAGACTTTTTTTTATCACCTTGGGCACAACGTCCGCTTCGTTATGGATGCCAGCGGCAAGACATTTCGTCTGCTAAACAGGCGGTACACGAGCGAACCATAGCTTCCATTCTTGTTGGATTGAACGACGACATTCCAGGCGAAGGCTTCCCCGATCAAATCGCCATCGTGAAAGGTGGGGAAAGCCGCACTGTCATCGCAATCAGGAATCTCTAATCCGCCAACGTCTCAACCATAGGTTATTCCTGAAAGACCCAGTCGCCGCACTTGAGTCTCTGCGTACTCAATAGCACGGTCTTTCTCAGGGAAAGTGAACAAAGCCGACGCGCCTTCTTCGGTCACGCGCACTGACCAAAGATTATCGTCACCAAACAGTTCGACTTTTGCCAACAGGGCTTCGTCCACGCGATTGAATATGTCTGCCATGAAGTAAAAATACACACCGGCAGTGTGGTAGTCCAGTACTCGTGTCTGTACGATATCGTACATATGCTATATTAGGAATATCTTCATTAGTGGAACATTTACCGTCTTGTGCGATTGGGGGCCGTCTAGGAGAGCCCCTTTGAAAACAACCTACTTTTTCCATATGATCTATGATCAGCATTCCGACATCGATCAGAGGGGATCAGAGTTCTCCACATCCTATAGGGCCGTTGACGAGGCAGTTCTAACCCTGCTGACAAAAGCGTTAGATGCGCAGGTTTTTGGGAAACCATCCCCCCGCCAAGTTGCCGTGGTGGAGGGCGGAAAAATCCCAAAAGTGGTAGCGATTAGAGACGTAACGTAAATGAGCTGAGGCCGAACAGGAATTTCTAAACAGATCGACTTCAGTTTGACGGCGAATGATTAACCACGCAAAAGCTTCGGAACGCCATTGACCCTTGCTTGATGCATTGTGGCAAAGAAATGCCAATCTTTACCACTGACGATTCGAGGTTGATGCGTGCGAGAAGCGCTGAGCCTGCAATGCAAACCTATGGTGCAATCAACGTCCTGTCAGTATCCATTCTCGATGTACAAGCAAAATAGCTTATTCCTACTGTTTGCGCAGTTGGTTTTGCCAATTCCGGTCATTTGTTTGAACGCGAAACGTATACGGCTGAGAAACAGGACAAAGAATCTTGGAAAAAAGACGAAATATCAGGCTGATAGCACCCGTTCGTTTGCCAGAAATCATTCGGTCTTTACCCGTTTTTACGCAGGGAATTTCAGGGCTGTGGGTCTGGCCGCATCGTGACCTCTGCGCCATAGGCTTGGCGCAGCTCGTTTTGGCCGGGCTCACGATCCTTCGCCTGATGTAGCTGCGTTGAAGTATATCCCATACCATCCGTTCCCTCGATGAGGGTGACGTCGGCATTTCCCGGATTGACGGACCGTTCGAACCAATCGACCGGATGCTGCAGGAAACTCATTTCAAATGCGCGGTTTGTAACACCGTGGCCGACAATCACCACGTTATCGTGGCCCTGTCGGGCCTCATGCATGATCGTCTGCAGGAACAGCCGCATGCGCTGCGCGACATCGGCGCGGCTCTCGCCATCGGGCGGTCGGGCGTAGAATTTACCGCTGTTGCTGCGCAGTCTTGCCCATTTCTCGAACTCGTCAGGAAACTTCTTCTCGCGCTCAACGTGGTCGTAGATTTCTGTGAAGAGCCCAAAATCCTGCTCTCGCAATAAATAGTCTTCACGCACCTTTTCGACGCGCTCGACCGGTAAAGCCTCCAGCACAGCGTCCTTGCTTTGCCGGGTGCGCAGAAACGGTGAGTACCATACGCGCAGATTTCGCAATCCGGGTTCCGCCAAACCCGCGAGATAGGTGGCGATCACGGCCCCAGCCTCGGCAGCCTGGCGGTATCCCCATTGCGTCAACGGTACATTGTGATCGCCAAACTGGCTGTAAGCCCGTTCGTCGAGATTGCCAAGGGATTCTCCGTGGCGAACAAGAAAGACGCGCATCAGCTATCCCGCTGCGTTTGATAAGACGCCCCAGCGACCATGAACGCCGGCCATCGTGTCAGCGACCCGGGCTGGAACGCCAAACCTTTATTATCATATGATTTTCAAATCACGAGACCACAAAGGCGCCAGTGAGCAACAAATCACTGGTGTGGCCTTACCAAGCCAACAATAGCCAACGACATCATCTTTGTCGACTGATCTCCATGGGACCTGAATCACCGAACAGTAGCTGTAGATTTATCCCATCGAGCCGCTGCTCACCTTACCAAATCACCGACCTCATTCTCCACGGCGCTGGCCTTACGCAATAACTGACTGATGTTGCCGGCAACCGACAGCAAGTGTCGATCCCAAAGTCGCGTAGGTGTTCGACCTCGGTTACAGAGAGAGGTCTCGATTTGCGACGACGGAAACCTTTGTGCCGCTATCAATTACAATGTGCAGGTCGCGGATCATACCCGCAGCCAAAAGAAACGCAGCGCGAACCTGATCGTCGTCTCGCCAGCCCCGTTCGACCGACAGAGCCGTTGTATGAATATCGAGCACGATATCGCGCCCTGGCCCTTTGGGTATACCTACAGCCTCTCGCCGGTCTGCAATCGTCGCGACGGCGCGCTCAAGCATTTGCCGTTTTTGAAGCGCATCAAGGCGCTCTATCCGATTGGCATCGCGGATAAGTTCACCAATAAAATTCGTGACCAAGCTCATCATTCATGAAATGCCGGACGCATGCATTTTTTCAAGTCCCTGACCGGGTGAAACATAATGAGCCCTGCTGTTTAAGAATGTCTGTGGTCCAACCGCATCACCGATGCCAGCCGATGCTCATAAGTGCGAAGCTAATCGCCACCGGAACCTCACGGCCATCGTGATCTTTTCCACATTGAGACAGATCAAGGGAACTCCGGAGACGAATATGGACATCCAGCACTTCTGGCTACCAAAAAGCGATTGGGTCCCCAACAACGAGCGATTGCCAGTCATCGTCTATCGCCAGATTGATCCAGATATAGACCCAGCTGGTTTCGAAAGTCTGTTTCTGAAAAATGTATGGACCGGCACATGGCGAAACGGGATTTTCGATTACCATCACTACCATAGCGGAGCCCATGAGGTCCTAGGTGTCGGACGCGGTCGCGCTGCGGTACAACTCGGTGGCCCAGAGGGACCGACCTTGGAAATAACACGGCGTGACTGCCTGATCCTCCCTGCCGGAACCGGCCACAGAAAGCTCACCGGATCGTCAGACTTCCAGGTCGTTGGAGCTTATCCACCCAGTCAGGAACCCGACATTCAGCGCGAGGCTCCCACACACGATATGATTAAAACGATCCGTTCTCTTCCAACGCCTGCCACTGATCCTGTACAGGGATCCACTGGTGCTCTGCAGTCCTTATGGAATTGAACATAGCCGTTGCGAAGTCTCCTCTTCACGCGGTGGCGAACGCGTTTGGGTAGCGCGCCCAGTTTCGGCAAGACATGGGCGCGACGGCTTGAGACAGAACGCCAGTCAGAAACATGGGCCCGAGAAAAGCAGGACATCATCACTGTCCCAGGACTAACGCCGCGAAGCGAGGCAATCCTCAAGGCACTGGATAAGCTAGGCTCGGACGAGAAACAGACATTCCTCGCGCAGATGACTGACACGCCAGAGGGCAGACAGGCGCTTTCCGAAGCCGAAACCATCACCCGTGCGCTGAAGCAAAGGTTCGGAACCGCAGACATCCTCAAGCTCGAAAAGATGGATCTGCGGATTGCCAAGGATCAAAGCGAAAACATTGAGCGCCTGAAGGACATAGCGCGACTGGCAGAGCGTGCGCATCGTGCTGAACTGACCCAAAGACATGAGCTCAAACAAGGTCTGCGAAAGGGGATGGGGCTGTAGTGGTTATGGCGCAGAAGATGGACGAGACCGTGTGGGCCGTCCTGGTCCAGCTACCGGGCCGGGAAACGGGCCCTCGCTTAGCGCCACTCTTGTCCGAGCATTATAAGTTTGTGTCATCTGACTTTCCTCCGTGAGCGCCACCAGTCCATATAGCCGTCCCTTGCGGTTGCGGAGAAGAAGAGCGAAGGTTGGGCAATGGTGGCCCCAACCAGCCTACTCGACCATTTCCAATTTCATGCACCGGATAATCTGCGTCATGCTTACATCTCGGCGGTCAGGGAACCAGGACGTGAATGATTAAGCCGCGATTTCTTGCGAAATCTGCCTAAAAGCAGCATGGAGGTCGATTCGGTTGTCAGGATAGGTCTTAATGCGGACGGCTGCTACAGCGTCTTCGAAAGCCGGGAGAAACTCTACTGGGTCAGTCGTATCGATCCCTGCAAATTGGTCGTAGGAATAGTTCCACCATTCCGAGGCAAGCAGCCGATCGACAACGGCTTCATCAAAGCGTAGTTTCTTAATTGACGCTGGCGCACCGGCAACGACTGCGTAGGGAGGAACATCTTTCGTTACGATTGAACGAGCAGCAATAACAGCCCCGTCACCTATCTTGACACCCCGCTTTATCATTACCTCCTGACCAATCCACACATCGTTTCCTATTACGGTCCTCCCCACATTGACGCCGGGGGCGATTTTGGGAGCTTTGTAGCCAATGTCGGCTTCGAACTGAGCATACGGCGCAATTGGTGAGTAATCAAAACCGGACATTCCCAATCGTCCTTGGGGGTGATTGCTCGGGATACCTGAGGCCTTCTCCGCAACCGCACAATAACGGCCAATCGAATAAATTTCCGGAGGAAAATAGCTTTTGCAGTATGTGAAAGCACCAACGGATGTCATCCGTGGGCCGACATGAACGGCGCTATAAGGCTCGATGAGGCATTTCCCGCCCGCATTATAAGCAGTTCCATTCTTTAACCAGATAGACTGATATGTCCCTGCCGAATTTAAAAAGATCTTACGCTCTCGAAGCAGGTCAATGTGCTTTTGATTTATGGTGATCTTCATCGTTTTTCTTAGGTTGAGAACTGAGCGGATATTCTTATCTTTCTTTGAACGCACGGCCATAGAAAGTAAACACGGACATTCCGAGTGCGAACATCGTAGCGGCAAAGCCGGCTAGGTAGTCGATACTCAATCCATCGGCTCGATATTCAGGGTAGAACCCTTGGCGGAAAAGCATGATCGCATGACAGATGGGATTGTACAGTAATATCTCTTTCAGGGGAGGAGGCATACGGTCTGGTAGAAAAAAGACACCTGAAAGAATGAGCATTGGCCGGGTCAACATCGAATGAATCTTGTCATAAAGCTTGTATTTCGCATTTAGTGCAGCGTTCATCATTCCTTCGCCTAGCCCAAAAAAAGACGCTAGAAAAAAGGCGACGGAAAGCTTTCCCCAATCGAGCGACATTTCACGACCAGACGCAAAAGCGCAAATCAACCCGATGATGGCTACTGCAACAAACAGATTGGTATGTAGTTGGAGCGTGAAACGAGCCGCAATCGCATCGATAGGTGCGACAGTGGGGTACTGCAGAAGTGTTTTGTTGGCAGAGATTGCGGAACTTACATAGTTCTCGGTCTGCTTGTAAAAAGAAAACGACATGTAGCCTGTGGCGAAAAACAAGATGAAGCTTGTTCCAAGCGCTGGGGTTCTGGCGATTGCTCCAAAGATAATGGACATCATTGCTATGTAGCCAGCGGGCTCGATTAGAACCCAGATGTAACCGCCTGGTCTACCGCCAAAACGTGTTGATAGTTCTCTGATTATTAGCGAGGACGTTACTCGCAAGAACGGCGATAGGCTGCTCATCTCTTCACTTCCTCCAGTTAGAGGAAGTGCACATACAGCAAAACATATCAGAAGACCAAGGCCGCACGGGGATCATCCTCATTTTACAAAGCTAGCAGATGAGGTTTTCTCTTAAACTTCAGGTGTTAGCGTCCGGTGAGCGGGCTTTCTGTCAGCATCCTGTTGGTTTCCATGCGGAACTGAGCCGGTTTTTCCACCGAGAAGTGAGCCACCTCTGACTATTGTTTTATGATTGGGTTTTGGTCAAGGGATTGGCTTTTTCTCCTCTCTTGTTTGCTGCGGCTGCCGAACTGGCCTTGAAGCGGAAGCTGTCATTACCTGTTTCCAGGATATGGCAGCGATGGGTCAAACGATCGAGCAATGCCGTCGTCATCTTGGCGTCGCCGAAGACGGTTGCCCATTCGCTAAAGCTGAGGTTGGTGGTTATCACCACGCTGGTCCGCTCATAGAGCTTGCTCAACAGGTGGAAGAGCAGCGCTCCGCCTGAAGCGCTGAATGGAAGGTATCCGAGCTCATCAAGGATCAGCAGATCAAGGCGGACCAAGGTCTCAGCGATCTGGCCTGCCTTGCCTTTGGCCTTCTCCTGCTCAAGTGCGTTGACCAATTCGATGGTTGAGAAGAAGCGGACCTTTCGACGGTGATGTTCGATAGCCTGGATGCCAAGGGCCGTCGCCACGTGGGTTTTGCCTGTGCCCGGTCCGCCGACGAGCACGATATTCTGCGCTCCGTCAATGAACTCGCATCTGTGCAACTGGCGCACCGTCGCTTCGTTGATCTCGCTGGCGGCAAAGTCGTATCCAGAGATGTCCTTGTAGGCAGGGAAGCGTGCAGCCTTCATATGATAGGCGATGGAGCGGACCTCGCGCTCGGCCATCTCGGCTTTCAGCAACTGGGAGAGGATCGGCACGGCTGCATCAAAAGCTGGAGCACCTTGCTCGATCAGGTCTGTGACGGCTTGCGCCATGCCATACATCTTCAGGCTACGGAGCATGATGACGACGGCCGCGCTGGCAGGATCATGACGCATGGCGACCTCCCACGATCCGGACGCGCAAGCCATCGTAGCGTTCTACATTGGCCTTGGGTTCACGTAGCAAGGTCAGTGCCTGTGGCGTATCGACGTCGGGACCCTCGTTCGTCTTGCCGTCGATGAGACGGTGCAGAAGATTCAGCACATGTGTTTTGGTTGCCACGCCTTGATCCAAAGCCAGTTCTACAGCCCTGACGACAACTTGTTCGTCGTGATGAGGGACGAGGGCAAGGATATCGGCCATCTCACGATCACCACCGGGGCGGCGAAGCATCTGGTCCTGTAGTTGTCGAAAGGCAAAAGGCAATTCTAGAAAGGGAGCACCATTGCGCAGGGCACCGGGCTTGCGCTGGATGACCGTCAAGTAATGTCGCCAATCATAGATTGTCCGGGGTAGCCTGTGGCTGCGCTCGATGACCCGCGCGTGTTCACATAGAATGTTTCCCTCGGCTGCGACGACCAGGCGCTCGGGATATATCCGCAGGCTGACGGGCCGGTTTGCAAATGATGCAGGCACGCTGTAGCGGTTCCGCTCGAAGGTAATCAGGCATGTTGGTGAGACGCGCTTGCTCTGCTCGACGAAGCCGTCAAATGCAGTCGGCAATGCCATCAATGCTGCTCGCTCATCGGCCCAAACATCTGCGATAGAACCGGGCAAGGTGCCATGCGCCGTGTCCCGCCACAGCTCCTGGCAATGTTGCTCCAGCCAGTCATTCAAAGCCATCAGATTTGGAAAGTCTGGCATCTGTTGCCACAAGCGTGGTCGGGCATCCTGGACGTTCTTCTCGACCTGACCCTTTTCCCAACCGGCCGCTGGATTGCAGAACTCAGGTGCAAAGACGTAATGGTTCGTCATCGCGAGGAAGCGCATGTTGACCTGTCGCTCCTTGCCGCGACCCACACGATCGACCGCTGTCTTCATGTTATCGTAAATGCCACGACCAGGCACGCCGCCGAAGACACGGAAGCCGTGCCAGTGCGCGTCAAAGAGCATCTCGTGTGTTTGCAGCAAGTAGGCCCTGATCCGTTCAACGG
>UBRU01000011.1:0-197016 GCA_900468015.1 Hyphomicrobiales bacterium | reverse complement strand
GCAGAGTGATGGGGGACAACGGACGGCGGCGGGACGGAAGGGTCGAGATTGATCGTCATGATGCAATTCCTCATTAAATAGGAATTAATTCATACATCAGCAAAGCGATGGCGGCAATCCGGTAATTTTAGTAGGAAATAACAGGTTTTAAATCACATATTCTGCAAAAATAAGTTTATTAAGGATTATTTTCATATTTTCCTTGGCCCAGGACGCACAAAAAAAGCCGGCCACGAGGACCGGCTTTCCGTTGAAAGATTGGTATGATTAGCGACCGGACTTGCGGCGCTGGCCGAGGCCCATTTCCTTGGCGAGGCGCGAGCGCGCTTCTGCGTAGGCGGGAGCCACCATGGGGTAATCGACCGGCAGATCCCACTTGTCGCGGTATTCTTCCGGGCTGATGCTGTGATGTGTCGTCAGATGGCGCTTGAGCGACTTGAACGAACCACCACATTCCAGGCAGATGATCTGGTCATCCTGAACCGACTTGCGAACGGAGACCGCAGGCTTCTGCTTTTCAACGTTGACAGCAGCCACCACCGGTGTGGATGTGCCGCTCAGCGCCGTATGCACGTCGGAAATAAGGCCAGGCAGTTCCGTGACCGGAACGACGTGGTGGCTAACATAGGCAGCAACGATATCCGCCGTCAGTTCAACGAGCAGATCCTGCGCACCGCCGTATGTAGTTTCCGTCATTTATGTCTCTCCTGTTCGTATTTTCACCGGCATGGGCATATCCCGCCTACCTGTGAAACAAAGTTAAACCCTACCCACTGATTGCATCTTGCGAAGTTCAATTCCCGATTCTGATCTCCACAGAACAGGGAGTAATGCTTACGACATTTGCAAACACCTAGAAAATATCGTGCTATTCTCGAAGGAGGATAGATTAGGCATTATTAAAATACCAAGACGATTTCGCTGTTGCGCGTGCTGCAAATCAACATCATTCACGTTACCTGATGTGGATAACACCAAACCAAAAAAAGTCCAATTATTATTTTGGAACATTCCAGAGCAAATACCGACTATTCTATCTACAAGAAATGACAGGTAACAAAATTAGAGCTTATGTTGGAATTGTGGCCAAGCTTACAATAAAGCATTAGCATCAACTCAACTTACGGTTTACTTTCAACTCGTCTTTTATGGTTATGCCTGATAAGCGATATCCAGCTTCATGTGCAGCTTTGGCCAACAAATGCGCCGATACCGGGGCAGTGAGAATAACAAAGCAAAAACCGATGAAAGACCGTGCGAAAACGGCAAGTTCAAGTGAATTCAGACCGACGGCAAGAAGAAGCAGGCCGGAGCCGACTGTTCCCGCCTTGGATGCAGCGTGCATGCGAGTATAGAGGTCGGGAAAACGGTTGATACCAATGGCGGCGGCCAGCGAGAAGAGTGCGCCGCTGATCAGCAAAACCGAAACTGCGATGGCAATAACCCAGTTCATGATCGCTTCCCCCTGCCCGACCGCTTGCGCTGTTTGGGTTGATGCGATGGCTTGCCTGCGGGCATCTGGTCGGTGCCATCGAGCACCTGTTTTCCATGCTGCCCTGCCTGCGGCCTGCGGGACAGAATGAAACGGGCGAATGCAACTGTCGCAAGAAAGCCGACAAGCCCGAGTGCGATGGCAATATCCACATAAAGATCAAAGCCGGTGCGAATGGCGATGACGCCCAGAAAGCCGATGGCGATGCCGACCAGCATATCCAGCGCGATGACCCTGTCCGGCAGGGTGGGGCCGACCACCACGCGCAAGACCGTCAGCAGGAACGCTACAGAGAGGATGACGGAAGCGGCGAAGGTTGCGCCGGAGACCAGCGTTTCCGGTGTCATTTGCGGAATGCCTCCATGATCTTACGCTCGAAGCCCTCGGCAATGGAGCGTTTGGTGGCCTCCACATCGCTGCAATCCAGCGCGTGGACATAGAGCGTCGCGCGATCGGGCGAGACATCCACCGAGAGCGTGCCGGGTGTGAGCGTAATGAGATTGGCAAGCAGCGTGATCTCGAAATCGCTTTTGACCGTCAGCGGATAGGCGAAAATGCCCGGCGTCAGGGCAAGGCGCGGTCTGATGACCAGCATGGCCACGGTCCAGGCGGACATCGCCAATTCCTTGATGAACAACAGCGCGAGCGACACAATGGCCGGGATACGGCCCCAATAGGTCTCGCTCTCCCTCACCTGATGGCGGATGAGAAAGAGCGACAGCGCCGCAACACCCGCGCCGAACAGCCCGTTCGCCACCGTAAAACTTCCGGTGATGGCGAACCAGACGACAAGAAACAGCAGACCGATAACGAAACGGCTCATGGCGCACGCTCCTGCGGAAAGACCGAGCGGATATAGGCCGATGGCTCTGCCAGTTGATCTGCCGCATGCTGGCTAAGTCGCACGACGACGTCGGGGAACAGGCCAAAGCCGACGATAAGCAGTGTCAGGCCCACGAGCGGGGCAAGGGATGGCGGAGGTGAATCGGTCTCGACCGCCTTCATACCCGGCGGCGAGGAACGCCAGAAACACAGCA
This sequence comes from Hyphomicrobiales bacterium, assembly GCA_900468015.1. Classification (GTDB taxonomy): domain Bacteria; phylum Pseudomonadota; class Alphaproteobacteria; order Rhizobiales; family Rhizobiaceae; genus Agrobacterium. The sequence goes on along the minus strand of UBRU01000011.1, from coordinate 194,487 downwards.
GGTAAATGCGGGCGAAGGCGATGGTGCAGAGGAAGCCGGAAATGAGGATCGATGCCGCCAGCCACCATGCGCCGATATCGATGGCCGATTTCGTCAGCATCAGTTTCGGCCAGAAGCCGGAGAAAGGCGGCAGGCCGGAGCCTGCGAAAAATAGCGCCAGCGCAAGGCCGGAGAACAGCGGTGCCTTTGCATAGAGACCGGAGAGTTCCGACAACGTCGACGCACCGCCAAGGCGTATGGCGTGACCGATGGCGAGATAAAGCGCCGTCATGACGACCACGGAATTCAGCGCATAGAAGATGAGGCCGCCGAGCGCCGAGGGAGAGCCGATGGCAAGGCCTGCCAGCATGGTGCCGATGCCCGACACGACGATGTAACCCAGCAGGCGGCGAAGATCGTTCTGGGCCAGCGCACCCATGGCGCCCAAGAGCATAGTGAGCGCGGCGACGACGGCGATGACGAGGCTGAGTTCTTCCCGCTGTACCGGAAACAGCATGACCATGACGCGCAACAGCGCATAGATGCCGACCTTGGTGAGCAACCCGCCGAACAGCGCGGATACCACGAGTTTGGGCGTGTGATAGGAGGCGGGCAGCCAGAAATTGACGGGAAACGCGGCGGCCTTCATGGCGAAGGCCAGCAGGAACAACGCGCCGAGCGTCATCAGCGGCGCGGCGCCATCTGCCACCCTCACCTTCAGCGCAATGTCGGCCATGTTGAGCGTGCCGAAGATGGCATAGAGATAGCCGACCGTGATCAAAAACAGCGTGGTGCCGATGAGATTGAGCACGGCATATTTCAGTGCACCATCGATCTGCTCCTTGCGGGAGCCGAGCACGATGAGGCCGAAGGATGACACCAGCAGAACTTCGAACCAGACATAGAGGTTGAAGATATCGCCGGTCAGAAACGCGCCGCTGACGCCAGCCATCAGCAGCATCAGAAACGGATAAAAGCCATAGCGTGTGGACGCATCGTCGATTTCACCACGCGCGTGGACGGCGCAGCCAAGGGCGGCGATTGCGCCCGCAAGGGCAAGGGCCGCGCCGGTCAGGTCTGCGGTGAAGGCAATGCCGAAGGGCGCCAGCCAGCGCCCCATGACCATGGTGAAGGGACCGCCCGTCGCGACCTTCCACAGCAATGCAGCATCGATGGCGGTGAGCATGACGAGGGCCGAACTCGCGATGGTGGAATGCAGGCGCGTGGCGTGCCGAACCATCATCAGGATAGCGCCGACCGATATGCACAGCGCGACCGGGGCGATGATCAGCCAATCCGACAGCACGGTTGGCTGGGTCACCAGTGCAGCGGCAAGATCGATGGGGGTGGAACCGGGTGCGGCCATATCAGTCGTGTTCGCTTTCAATACTTCAGCGGCGGCAAGGGTTCACGCGCCGGTTCGGCTGCGCGCATCTCGTCGGTATCGTCGGTTTTCAGCTCCTGAAACGCCCGCCAGACAAGGACCAGCAGAAAGCAGAAGAAGCAGAAGGATATGACGATGGCGGTCAGGATCAGCGCCTGCGGCAGCGGATTGGCAGCGGTTGGCGACAGCACATCCTGCCCCGCGCCGATGATGGGCGGCACCTCGCGCGTCAGCCGGCCCGCGGTAAACAGCAGCAGGTTGACCGCATTTCCGAACACGGCGATACCGAGCAGCAGTCGCACGCTGTGGCGCGACAGCATGAGGTAAATGGCAACGCTGAAGAAGATGCCGACGAGGATCGAAAACACGGCTTCCATCAGTCACGCTCCCTTTCTTCCAGGGCCAGGGCAATGGATGTGAAGCCACCGACCACGACGAGGTAGACGCCGATATCGAAGGAGATGACGGTTGCGAGCGGCACCTCTACCACCGCGAAACTGGGGGTGACCCACAGCCCGGTCATGAAGGGCACGCCGACGAAAGCCGAGACGACGCCGGACAGCGTTGCAAGCAGGAGACCGAAGCCGGAAAGGGACAGCGGATGAAAGACGATGGCGCGCCTGACAGCAGCGACGCCAAAGGCAATGCCGTAAATCGCCAGTGCAGACACCGCGATCAGCCCGCCAATAAAGCCACCGCCCGGCTCATTATGACCGCGCAGCAGGACGAAGATGGAAAACATGACCATGAGGCTGGTGATGATGGGTGCGGCGGTACGGAAGATCAGCGTGTTCATGGCTTATCCTCCGTCTTGCCGACATGCGCCGGTTTTGCGCCGTGGCGGATGCGGATCAACGCCAGAATGGCAAGGCCGGTGACCATGACGACGGCGATTTCACCCAGCGTATCAGTGCCTCTGAAGTCAACGATGATGACGTTGACCACGTTGTTTCCGTGGGCGATGAGCTTGGAATAGGTGCTGAAAAAGGCGGTAAGGCTGGCATCGAAGGGCGCTTGCGTGGATTTGAGCAGCATCAGCGCGAAGCCGGTGCCGCAGGCGAGCGCGATCGTGCCATCCAGCAGCTTCTGGCGGAGCTTGCGATGATCTGTTGGAGACAGGCGAAGGCGTGTCATGACCAGCGTCAGGATGACGACGGAAAGCGTTTCGACCATGAACTGGGTAAACGACAGGTCCGGCGCGCCGAACAGGAGAAACAACACCGCCACGGCGAAACCCTGAATGCCGAGCGCAACGATGGCCGTCAGGCGACTTGCCGCCGTCAGTACGGCGATGAGGCCGATGATGGCAATGGCGATGAAGGTGAGTTCGGGCAGCTGGATATCGGCAGGCCAGACGGGCATGACCGGCAACTCGCCATATGCAAAGAGCGGGACCAGCAGCACCAGCGCGATGATGGCGAAGGTCGCGGTGACGTAGAATTCCAGCCTGCCCGGCTGGATCATGCGGGTGACGTGGAAGGACAGTTTAACGAGGCCGGAGATGACGGCATCGAAAGCCTTGTCCGGTCCCGGCCCGGCAGCGGCGAAAGCGCGGACCATGAGGTGGCGTGCCAGCGAAAGCTTGGTGTAGATCATCACGCCCAGCGCCACCGTAAACAGCGACAACGCCAGGGGAACGCCGATATGCGGTATCAGCGATATCTCGACCGGGGAGGAATCACCCGCAATGGCCGTTGCCATGGGTGTCGAAATGGCGGCGTGAAACACTTCTGAAAACAGCGCGGAGATCAGACCGGCCAAGGCCAGAACCGCAGGTCCGAGCCAGAGCAGAAGCGCTCCCTCATGCGGATGTTTCAGCGTTTTGGAGGGCTTGCCGATAAAAGGCTTCAGGCCGACGGCAAGGGCGATGGCGAGCATGGCGGCATTGCCGATGATAGCGACGCCGACAAAAAGAATGGCGCGGGGATTGGCGTGCGCCAGTGCCGCATAAATCTCTTCCTTCGCCAGAAAGCCGAATAAGGGCGGAAGGCCCGCCATGGACAGTGCGGCAGTGATGGCGACGACGAAGGTAACGGGCATGGCACGACGAAGGCCGGAAAGCTTCGTCACATCGCGCGTTCCCGTCTCATGGTCGATGGTGCCGACGACCATGAACAGCGCGCCTTTGAACAGGGAGTGCGCCACCAGATAAAGCACGGCGGCTTCGATGGCATAGGGTGCGCCGAACCCGGTCAAAAGAACCAGAAGGCCGAGGGACGAGAGCGTCGTATAGGCCAGCATCAGTTTCAGATCGGTCTGGCGCAGCGCCAGAAACGCGCCGGTCAGCATGGTCAGCCCACCGAAGAAGGGCAGCAGGATTTCCCAGGCCACCGTATCGCCCATGACGGGGTTGAGCCGCATCAACAGGTAGACGCCTGCCTTTACCATGGTCGCGGAATGCAGATAGGCCGACACCGGCGTCGGCGCTTCCATGGCATTGGGCAGCCAGAAGTGAAAGGGAAACTGCGCCGATTTTGTGAAGGCACCGCCCAGCACCAGCAGCAGCGTGGCGAAATAGAACGGGCTCTGGCGCAGCACATCGTCACCATGCACCAGCATGGAAAGCTGCGTCGTGCCGCTGATGTTCCAGATGAAGATGAGCCCCGCCAAAAGCGCAAGCCCGCCGCCACCCGTCACCACCAGCGCTTGCAAGGCCGCCCGGCGTGCGGCTTCCCGCCGGTGATCGAAGCCGATCAGCAGGAAGGAGGTGATCGAGGTCAGTTCCCAATAGATGAACAGCATCAACAGGCTGTCGGACACCACCACGCCCAGCATGGCGCCCATGAACAGCAGCAGAAAGGCCAGAAAGCGCCCCTGCTGCGGATGGCCCTTCATGTAACCGCCCGCGTAGAGCACGATCAGCGTGCCGATGCCGGTGATGAGCAGCGCGAATGTCAGCGAGAGACCATCGATGAACCAGGAGAAACTCAGATTGAGGCTGGGCACCCAGGCGTAACCGCCGGTGACGACCTCACCTGCGGCAATGGTGGGCACAAACCCGAGGAAGTGAAGGAAGGCCAGCGCCGGTGCCAGCGCCAGAAGCCAGACGGCATTGTGCCCCAGCCGGGCGAGTGCGAGCGGCGCGCACAATGCCATGACGAAAGGCAAAAACAGCACAACGAATGTCAGCAGCGTGACATTGGCAATCATCTCGTCTCCCAGCCCCCGCCGCTCTGTTTTTCGCGGCACGATTTTGAGGGAATCAATTAGGGCAAGGTGGCGATGACCTCAACTGTTTTCGGACTTTAGCGGGATCACAGCAGCTTTATTGCCGGGAAAAGCCGCTTCCTCTTTTATCGCGCGGGCGGCCACACTATCTCTATGCCAAACGAAAGGATCTCCCGATGAGCGATCTCAAATCTCCGAAAATCACCAAGAGCGATGCGCAGTGGCGCGAGGAACTGACAGCGGACCAGTACCGTATTCTGCGCGAGCACGGCACCGAGAGGCCCTTCACCGGCCCCTACTGGAACAGCACTGAAAAGGGCCTCTACCGCTGTGCCGCCTGCGATGAGCCTCTGTTCATCTCAGATACGAAATTCGATGCTGGCTGCGGTTGGCCGAGCTATTTTGAGCCGGTGAAGCCAGATGCCGTGACCGAACATCGCGACAACGCGTTTGGCATGGTGCGCACGGAAATTCGCTGCGCCAATTGCGGCGGTCACCTCGGCCACGTCTTCCCCGATGGCCCACCGCCTACGGGCCTGCGTTACTGCATCAACGGTCATTCGATGGTGTTCGAGCCGCAGGATTGATGGTGTGGTGACTATGGCTGGCAACAGCACCACCCTACCGCCGGGAACTTCACAATCACGGCAAGACCCTACCTCCGTCATCCTTGGGCTTGTCCCAAGGATTTGCTAGGTTGCATCCGCAGAAGCGTGATCAGGCCCTCGGGACAAGCCCGAGGGTGACGGTATTGGGTGGAACTTGCCACCTATTCCACACCGCCCTTCACAAAACCAAACCCCTCATCCTCCCAGCCCGTCATACCACCAAGCATGATTTTGACGGGTCGGCCCAAGCGAGCAAGCTTGAGAGCGGCGCGGTCGGCGCCGTTGCAGTGGGGGCCTGCGCAATAGACGACGAACAGCGTTTCCTCCGGCCATTGCGCCATGCGCTCTGCCGTCATCTCCGCATGGCGAAGGTGAAGCGCGCCGGGAATGTGCTTGCGGGCGAACACGTCCGCCGTGCCGACGACGTGCAGCAAGACAAAATCCTGCTCCCCCGCGTTCATCGCCCCGTAAACGTCCCAGCAATCTGTTTCCAATGACAGCAATCTCGAAAAATGATCGGCGACGACCTGTGGCGATGCGGCGGGGATGTCTGTGACGGTGCTCATGGGCTTCTCCTTCGTGTTGCGATGTCCAAACCTAACCCGCATGCGAAAAGACTGGCAGATGGCATGATTGCCATATATCGTCAGGATCATGACAAAACTTGGCTCCACCGCCCCACCCAACCGCCTCGTCGTTGCCCTTGCCTATGACGGACTGTGCACGTTCGAATTCGGCGTTGCGGTCGAAGTCTTCGGGCTGGCGCGACCGGAGATGGGCGACGACTGGTACCGGTTTGCGGTGGCGGCGGTCGATGGCGGTGAATTGCGGGCGACGGGCGGCGTCCGGTTCGTTGCCGATGGCGGGACCGAGTTGATCGAGCAAGCGGGAACGATCATCGTGCCGGGCTGGCGTGGTATAGATTCCCCCGTGCCAGAAGCGCTGAGCGAGGCCCTGCGCAAAGCGCATGACAACGGCGCACGGCTGCTGTCCATCTGCTCCGGCGTATTCGTGCTGGCGGCAGCGGGTCTGCTGACGGGCCGCACGGCGACGACGCATTGGCGTTATACCGATGCACTCAAGGAACGGTTCGCCGATATCGAGGTACTGCCCGACGTGCTCTATGTCGATGGCGGCAATGTGCTGACCTCGGCGGGCAGCGCCGCCGGGATCGATCTCTGCCTGCACCTCATCCGCCGCGATTTCGGAACGCGGGCGGCGAATATGGTGGCGCGCAGGCTGGTGGTGCCGCCGCACCGGGACGGCGGACAGGCACAATTCATCGACAAGGCCGTGCCGGACCCGCACGAAAAATCAAGGCTTGGGCCATTGCTGCACACGATGCAGGCCGATCTGACCGGCGATTACAGTGTCGCTCGTTTGGCGGAGACGGCGGGCATGAGCAGCCGGACGTTTCTGCGCCGCTTCGAGGCCGCGACCGGCACCACGCCTGCGAAGTGGCTGTTGCTGCAACGGTTGGCGAAGGCCAGAGATCTGCTGGAGACGACCGATATGGGCATGGAAACGCTGGCCGAGACATGCGGTCTTGGCAGTGCCGCCAATCTGCGGCACCATTTTCGCCAGCAATTTGCCACCACGCCCGCGAGCTATCGCGAGCGCTTCGGCGCAGTTCAGCTCACGCCGTAAAAAGCTTGAGTTCCATGCTGGTCAGGTCCAGCCAGCGGTCGAATTTTCGACCGACCTCCGAATATCTGCCGGCAATGCGGAAGCCCAGCGCCTCATGCAGTCGGATGGATGCTGTGTTTTCCGATTCGATGGCGCCGATCAGCACATGCACGCCATTGGCTTTGGCGTGTTCGATCAAAGCGTGCATCAACAGCTTGCCGAGGCCTGCGCCACGGGCGTTCTTGTGCACATAAATGGAGTGTTCGCGGGTGTGGCGGTAGCCATCGAAGGCGCGCCAGTCTCCGTAGGACGCATAGCCCACGACAGAACCGTCCCTCACCGCGACAATGACGGGGAAGCCACGGTCCTTGCGGGCCTTGAACCACTCCTTGCGGTTCTCCAGATCGACCAGAACATCGTTCCAGATCGCCGTGGTGTTCAGCACCGCGTCGTTGTAAATTTCCATGATGCCGGGAAGGTCATCCGGGGTGGCATCGCGCATCTCGATGGTCATGCTGTTTATCCGCTGCAAATCAATGTCGCGGCCAACATAACGAAAGCTGCGGCACCGTACAGTCGTCTGGCTGTTAAATTACAGTGCTCTATGCGCTGACGGGGGCCATGCTGAAACTGGTCATCACTGCCACGTAATGCACCGCAGCCGCCGTGACCACGAAGCCGTGCCAGATGGCGTTTTGGAAGCGCAAGCGTTCCCAGACGTGGAAGATGACGCCCATGGAATAAATGATGCCGCCGATAACGATGAGCCAGAGGCTGAGCGGCGGAAGATGGTAAGACAGGCGATCTGCCACCATGACGCCGCTCCAGCCCATGGCGAGGTACAGCAGAATGGTCAGGCGGTCGAACCGGCCTGGAAAGAAGCATTTCAGCATGATGCCGGACAGCGCCGCGACCCAGATTCCCGCCAGCGTGACGGCAATCAGCGGGTCTTCGATACCGCGCTGGAGAATCGGTGTGTAGGTGGCCGCGATGAGGATGAAGATGCCGGAATGATCCAGCCTGCGCAGGTACCATTTCACGTTGGAATGGGGCCAGATATTGTAGGTAAAGGAGATGGACAGGCAGGCCACCAGCCCCAGTGCATAAATCCACACGGCAGCAATGGCGCTTATGCTGCCCCACAGCGTGACGTAGAAAATCAGCGCCGTCGTGCCGATCAGCGCAAAAACGATGCCTACTCCATGGACAATGCCATCAGCGACGACTTCGGGAAGGTCATAACGGCGTCCGAAGCGCCAAAGCTCACTCATAAATCTGTTCCTGCATGTTAGTTTTGAGATCATGCAGGCAATATGAGACGGGAACAAGACCACGGTTGCAAAAGGCGATCACTTTGCATTCACGCCTGTTGCAAAACGCTATGGGACCGCCGTAGCGCCTCGAACTATCGGTCCACCAGCACGGAGCATTTGGCGTGACGCACCACGCGATCTGCCGTCGCGCCGATGAAGTAATTTGTCAGGTCGGGCGTGTGCGACGCGATGATGATGAGGTCTGCGTTGAGATCGGCAGCGGCGGCGAGAATTTCACGCGCGGGTGCACCGCTGCGAATTTCCACCAGTCCGACGCGGGGCGATCCCTCCTTCAAAACGGCCAGCCGGTCCTTAGCGTCCTTGATGGCGTTTTCGATGAGGTCCATCGGCAGGTCGATGGCGAGGTAGTTCGGCAAATCCTCGACCACGTTCAGCAGCACGATCTGACCATCGGGGTTCAGCAAGGTCTCGGCCTTGGCGAGAATTTTCTGGGCTTTTTCCGTGCCACTCAAATCAACCGGAACAAGAATCTTGTTGTACATATCGATCTCCCTTCGACGTTGATCTGATGCTAATCTACACGTTCGCGGCAGGGATGGAATTGATCGACGTCAAAGCCCGTGCATATCATTGTCAACACTGAGTGCACGCTGCTTCACCAAATCACTATCTTTCGTGAACGATCATTCGCGCGCATATTGGCTCCAACGTCGCCGCGAGGGCGCAACCGACAGGAGTGCATGACATGAACAAAGACACGATGTTCGCGCTGACGCGCCCGGCTTATGTGGGACAGGCGCATCTGGTGGTGCAGGATCTGGCAAGCGTATCGGCCTTCTATCAGAAAATCATCGGTCTTTCGGTGCTGGAGACGTCGCCGAGCGGCGAGGTTCTGGGTGCGGGCGGCAAGCCGCTTCTGACGCTGACCACCGGGCAGAACACCACGCGCGCACCGGGTGGCGCTGCGGGCCTGTTTCACACCGCGTTTCTGATGCCGACGCGCAGCGATCTGGCGCTGTGGCTGACCCATGTTGCCAACAACAACGTGGCCCTGCAGGGCGCATCCGACCACCTCGTCAGCGAAGCCATCTATCTGGCCGACCCCGAGGGCAACGGTATCGAGGTCTACCGCGACCGCACACCGCAGGAATGGTCCTACCAAGCGGACGGCACGATCAGCATGTCCACCTTGCGGCTCAACCTTCAGGAACTCTACGACAGTGCGCCGAAGGCGACCTTTGCCAAGGCTGCCGAAGACACGGCGATTGGCCATATCCACCTCCAGGTGGGCAACATCCCGGAGGCGGATGCCTTCTATCAGGATGTGCTGGGGCTGAAGATCATGGCGCGGTATCCCGGCGCGAGCTTCTTCGGCTCCGGTGCCTACCACCACCATGTGGCGGCCAATATCTGGAACAGCCGGGGCGCACAGGCGCGGCAAGACACTATGACAGGGCTTTCAGGCTACTCGCTGAAATTCAACGAGAAAGCAGCACTCGACACCGCGATCGCCGCCCTTGAGCGGATGGAAATCGCGACCGAACGACAAAGCGATGGCATTGCGCTGAAAGACCCATGGGGCATCGGCTTGAAGCTCTCGGCCTGAGGTGCTGGCGGCAAGCGCGGTTGCGTCTTTGCCGCCCCACACCGAAATTGGCCATGCACCGGAACCGGCGTACCCGTTGAGCGTTATACGCCCTGATGGGGGACTGCTCGATGAATGACCAGACGATTGCCAACCGGAAACAGGCGGAACGCAGCCTTCTTGCTGCCGATCCCAAGGACCCCTATATGCGCGGGGCTGTTGGCTCTGCGCAGGACGATGAAAGAAGCCAGCAACCTCTGGGCCGCGAGGCGCTGGATGTGGCCGTCGCTTGGTCAACTGTCGGCATCTTCGTCGTCATCATGATGAGCGTCATCCACTCCCTCTCTATCATCCTCATTCCTGTGGTCATGGCCATCGTGGTGGGCATGATCCTTGGCGTGGCCGCCACCAAGCTGAACTCCTATGGCATTCCCGGCTTTGCGGTGGCGCTCATTCTGTCGTCTGCCGTGGCGCTCGTTCTGTTTCTGGTCGTCAACTCGCTGATCGACCCGCTGTCGACGCTGGCAGCAGAAGGCCCCAATATCGTCGAAAAAGCCATCGACCGCTTTCTGCCCTACCTGCAAAGCCTGCGCTGGCTGAATGTTTCCGCCGCCACCTTCAGCCTGAGCTCCATGTCGATGGAATCGCTGATTTCACGCAGCGGCGATATCATCGCCGTCATCGGCTCCAACATCACCCCCGCCATCGTCCAGGCCCTGATCTTCTTCGCAGCCTTGTTGCTGTTTCTCTACAGCCGCGTACGCCTGCGTAAGGCCACCATCATGGCCTTCCCCCAGCGCCACCAGCGTCTGCGCACCATTCGCACCATCGGGTCCATCGAGCAGGTTCTGAGCTCCTACTTTGCCACGGCATCCATGATGTATGCAGGACTTGGCGTCTCGATGATTATAATCGCCTATGTCGGCGGTCTCGCCATGCCGTTCCTGTGGGGGTTGTTTGCCTTCCTCTCCAGCTTCGTGCCCTTCCTCGGCATAACCGCCATGACGCTGGCCTTGACAGTGGGCGGCATTCTGACCCACGACAGCCTCATCCTGGGCCTCCTGCCCGCCATCGTCTTCTTCACCATTCACTTGCTGATGGAAAACCTGGCGTTTCCGGCAGTGGTGGGAAAGAACATGGAAATCAATCCCTTCCTGGTCTTCGTCGCCATCATCTTCTGGACATGGATGTGGGGTGCCGCCGGTGCCATGCTGGCACTGCCCCTCTCTCTCATCGGCATGACCGTGGCCCGCGAGCTGTTTCCATCGCGCAGAGTGGTGCCGAATTTGCCGTCCTGATCAATTCGACGGAGCGATAAAAGCCGGGCTGTCGAGGCGGGTGAAGATGACGCCGCGGGCTTTCAGGGCCAGCAGGCCCTTGACCACGCCTTCGCCTGCTTCGTGCGTCGGCTGGTTGATGTGGGAAATGATGACATCGCCGTCTTTTGCGGATGCGATGTGTTTAGCGGTTGCGCCAGCGCCCAGAAGCGAGCCACCATCGCCATTGATGGAATAACCCGCGACGCGTTCGCCGAGGCCGTTGATGGTGGTCATGGATGAGGCTGTGTATTTGGCGGTTGCGCCACGAAACCATTGCGGTTGGTGACCGGTGGCGGCGACGATGGCGAGCCTGCCGCCTTCCACTTCCTGCTCCACCGCCGCCTCCGAACCGGCGGCGGCAATGCCGTAGATCGAGACGGGTTTATCGACGGCGGGAATGTGGTTTTCGCCGTGATTCTCAAGCTCGAACAGATCGGGGTGCGACAGCATCACGGCAAGCGCTTCGGGGTTGTGCTTGAGCCAGCGGGCGGTGACGAAGATGGTGGCGGGGATTTGCTCCTTGACCAGCGTATCGAGAATGCGAAAATCCGTCTTGCCCATGCAGGCGTCCAGCGTGATGGCAACGCGCGGCGCATGCGCCTTGCCCGGCTGCATTTTCAAGGTCGGTTCGAGCAAGCCGGAGCTCGCGAAAACGGGAGACGCGACTGTGGTCAGCATGCAGGCAAGGGCAAATTTCTTCAGCATGTCAGGTGCTTTCAATCTTCAACTGTATGGCAAATCTGCCCGCAAAGTGCCGGAATTATGGCGTGGCGTTGGGCAGGCCATCCAGTTCTGCAAGCTTTGCCAGCGCCTCCTCCACTCGCGCGCAGTCGCTGACGCTGAGGGGCATGACAGGCAGAGGTGGCTGGCGGTGGGTGAGCGACAGCAGGTTGGCGGCGGCATAGACCACGCGGAAGCTGCCGAATTCCCTGAACAGGGCCCATAGCGGCTCGAAGTAAGCGCTGATACGCTGGACTTCGGCGCCGTCACCGGCCTGTGCGGCACGCAGCAGCCGCAATGATGGCACCGGCAAAAGCCCACCGATAACGCTGTACCACGTGTCCGCGCCTTGCAACACGGCGTCGGCACAGCCCCAATCACCGCTATAGCCAATGGAGAAGTTGTCGCCCAGACGCGGGCGCAGACGCTCCAGTTCCGGCTTGAACTCCATGTTGGCGGCCAAGGGCATTTTGACGGCGAGGATATGCGGGATGTAAGCCAGCCGCACCAGCAGTTCGTCGGTGAAGGTAAAATGCGTGGTGGACGGGTTGTTGTAAATGCAAAGCGGCAGGCTGGTGGCACCGGCAACCGCTGCGAAATGGTGATAGACCTCTTCCTGGGTCAGCGGGGCATAGGAAACAGGTGCCAGCAGCAGCGCATTCGCACCTGCCGCTTCCGCATCCTTTGCCAGTATTACAGCATCATTGGTGCGCAGCGTGCCGACGCCGACGATGAGCGGGCGGCTGCCTTTCAGGCATTCCGCTGCGGCCTCCACGGCCCGGCGGCGCTGTTCGCGGGGGAAATAGACGTAGCTTCCCGTACTGCCCAAAAGGCCGATGGAGTCCACCTGCGCAGCCCCTGCCCTGTCGATCAACCGCGACAGTGCCTCGACATCAACAACGCCTTCTTCATCCGCCGGTGTCAGCGGAAACGCCGAAAGCCCGTGAAAACGCACACTCATGCAACCTGCCCCTGAAAAACCCTCTGACACAAGGATTAGTCGGCAATTCAGCAAGCGGCAATATCAATAAGAAATCAGTTAGATACTGTGGTAAATCTGTTGCTCAGCAAAGGCACCGCCTTACCCGTCATTCCGGCCTTGAGCCGGAATTCAATGGAACCGCTCCTGCGGTGCGAAAGAGTCTTTTGCGATCAATGACTTGATCGCACTGGATCCCGCATCAAGTGCGGGATGACGGCGTCGATTTGCGAGGAAACCCATCCCTCAATCATACAAATAATGCTTCGCCCACTGCGCTTCCGGCACCTTGTCTCCCACTTTGTAATCAAAATCCTTGATGCCAAGCGTAGACGTCGTGATCTGGCATTTGTAGCGCAGGCGGAACCATTCACCGCCGCTTCTGAAAACGGCGCCTGAGGCCTTGATGCTGTCGGAGGTTACATCCGGGTCGCCGAAGGCATAGGCGATGACCTTGTCAGGCTTCATGCCCTTTTGTTCCTTGGCGATGCGCTCCATGGCTTCGATATCGCAACGCTGCTCGAGGCGTTCTTCCGGGGCAAGCACGTTCAACTGTCTGAGAACATTGGCATCGATGGCAAATGCGGGCATGGCCGCAGGCAGGCCGGCCAAGGTTGCAAGAAGGGCGACGGGGAGAAGCTTTTGCATGGGATCCTGTTCGGGCTCTTCGTTTCTTCTTTTTGATTCGCTGGGCAAACCCACTGATCGACAGCATCGACATGGATGTGTCAGATTTGCGATCTAGTATGAAATTGTGATGGAAAGCGGACCGAATTGTGCCCGTGCACGCTTTCACCCCGACAAGATTTCCACCTTGATCCACCTGCGGTCGCACTCTACATCTTTGGCTACGCAGACTGATTTCCCATGAAAGCGAGTTTCCCTTGTCCATTTTCAAGAACCTGCCCGCAACGCCCGTTGCAGCGAAAAAGCCGACCACCGATACGCATCACGGCATAACGCGCACGGATGATTATGCGTGGTTTCGCGCCGACAACTGGCAGGCCATGTTCAAGGAACCGACGCTCCTCGACCCGGCCATCCGCACCCATCTGGAGGCGGAAAACGCCTATATGGAAGCGGCCATGGCCGACACCAAGCCGCTTCAGGAAAAGCTGTTCGAAGAGATGAAAGGCCGCATCAAGCAGGATGATTCATCCGTGCCAGTCAATGACGGTCCCTATGCCTATGGCACGCTGTTCGTAACCGGTGGCGAGCAGCCGCATTATTTCCGCACGCCGCGCGGTGGCGGCGAGAAGCATGTACTCTTGAATGGTGACAAGGAAGCCGAAGGCAAGGATTATTTCCGGCTGGCCGGTCTCGACCAGACCAGCGATCACAGTCGCGGCATCTGGGGTTATGACGACAAGGGTTCGGAATATTACACGCTGCGCATTCGTGAGCTGGAAAGCGGGCAAGACCTGGCCGATGTGATCGAAAACACCGCTGGTGGCGGTGCATGGGCGCCGGATGGCAAAAGCTTCTTCTATTCGCTTCAGGACGAAAACCACCGCCCGTCCAAGGTCTTCCACCATATTATCGGTCAGCCGCAATCTTCCGACCGGCTGGTTTATGAGGAAAAAGACCCGGGCTTCTTCATGGGTGTGGGCGCATCCGTGCTGGACGATTTCATCTTCATCGATATTCACGACCACGAAACCAGCGAGTACCGCATTCTCTCCACCAAGGACCTGACCGCCGAGCCGCAGATCGTGGCGGAGCGTGAGGAAGGCATCGAATATTCGCTGTGCGAGGGCGGCGATGTCTTCTACATTTTGACCAATGACGGCGACGCCAAGGATTTTCGCATCTGCCAGACGCCGGTCACGGCTCCGGGCAAGGAAAACTGGACCGAAGTCGTGCCGCACGAGCCAGGCCGCCTCATTCTTGATATCGACGCCTATGCCCGACACCTGATCTGGCTGGAGCGCCGCGATGGCCTGCCGCGCATCGTCATCCGCGACCGCGTGAGCGGCGAGGAACACAGTGTTGCCTTTGACGAAGAGGCCTATTCGCTGGGACTGCACGGTGCTGCCGAATACGACACCAATGTCATCCGTTTCAGCTATTCTTCGATGACCACGCCGAGCCAGCTGTTCGATTACGACATGGTGACGCGTGAGCGCACGCTGCTGAAAACGCAGGAAGTGCCCTCCGGTCATAACCCGGACGATTACGTGACCCGCCGCATCATGGCGACATCGCATGATGGCGCGCTGGTGCCGGTGTCCCTGCTCTATCGCAAGGATACGCCACTAGATGGTTCGGCCCCTTGCCTGCTCTATGGGTACGGCGCTTACGGCATTTCCATTCCAGCGTCCTTTAGCACCAACAATCTGTCGCTGGCCGATCGCGGCTTCGTCTATGCCGTGGCCCATATTCGCGGCGGCAAGGACAAGGGTTTCGAATGGTACGAAACCGGCAAGATGGAGCACAAGCAGAACACGTTCAAAGACTTCATCGCCGCTGCCGACCATCTGGTGAAGGATGGCTTCACCTCCTATTCCGGCATCATCGCCGAGGGCGGGTCCGCTGGCGGTATGCTGATGGGTGCTGTTGCCAATATGGCACCGGAGAAATTCGCAGGCATCATCGCCGCCGTTCCCTTCGTGGACGTGCTGACCACCATGCTGGACGACACCCTGCCGCTGACACCGCCGGAATGGCCGGAATGGGGCAATCCGCTGGAATCGGAAGAGGAATATCAGTGGATCGCGGCCTATTCGCCGTACGACAATGTCGGTGCGAAACCCTACCCGCCGCTTCTGGCCATTTCCGGCCTGACAGACCCGCGCGTGACTTATTGGGAGCCGACCAAATGGGTGGCGAAGCTGCGGGAACACACGACGGGTGAAGCGCCCATTCTGCTAAAGACCAATATGGCGGCGGGGCATGGTGGCAAGTCCGGGCGGTTCCAGCGGTTGGAGGAGATTGCGTTTGAATATGCGTTTGCTTTGAAGGTGGCTGGTAAGGCTGCGGTTTGAGGCTGTTTGACGCACCCCCCGCTCCCTCATTCCTGTGCTTGTCACAGGAATCCAGTCGTCGCGCGTCTGCGCGGCGGAGCGAGTCTTTTCAGCCCAAGGACTTGGGCTGGCTGGATTCCTGTGACAAGCACAGGAATGAGGGGAGTGTGGATGTACGCTTCTAGACAAAGCTGCATTGTCAGTCGTGCGGCGGGGAGACGGTGGCCGTGGTGGCTAAATGTGAGGTTCCATTGACGCCCCCGACCCATGCGGATCGTCATGATCGAGCTTGTCCCGAACATCTAACCACGTCGCATCCGCAGAAGCGTGATTGGATCCTCGGGACAGGCCCGAGGTTGACGAACTTGAGGGTCGACTGGAGAAAAATACCTCCTAAAATGATTTATGTGAGATTTTTTTCCACAAAAAATCAAATCATCAGTTTATTTGAATGTGTCTTCAAAATTAATCGCATTTTAATTTTTCAAGAAATTTAAAACTACGTTTTATCAGTATAATATAACCATTCAAAAGTATTACCCATCCTCAAAAATGGTTCCGCAGCAATGTGCATGGCTGCAATGCGGCATTTTGCGTTGCAATATCATCTTCTCGCCGTATTATAAAACTCGTTGACATATTTACGCGCTTTTTCGCCGCTGTGACTGCGGCTCTTTTCGTCGCCGTCGAGCGACTTTTCTTCGACGGGTTTCCACTCGTCTTTCCGCGCATGTCATTTCGTCCTGGGGCTTTCGCTGGCGCATGCTGGCGGAGTTCACGCTCCATGGCTTCAGCTCTGCGTTCTGGCAGCCGATATCGTTGATGTCGCGCCGGCGCTTTGGCAGGCCGGGCTTTGCAGTGCCCCGGTATGCCTCACATAAACACTGCATTAGACTTGGGGGTCTTACAATGAAGAAACTCCTCGCCTCGACCATTCTTGTCACGGGCTTCACCCTTGCCGCCGCCGCTGGCGCAAGCACCGCCAACGCCGCTGAGACCTGCGGCAATATCTCCATCGCTGAAATGAACTGGGCATCCGCGGGCGTTGCGGCTTATGTCGATAAGTTCATCATGGAAAACGGTTATGACTGCACCGTCGATATCGTGACCGGCGATACAACACCGACCTTCACCTCCATGAACGAAAAAGGCCAGCCAGATATGGCGCCTGAAATGTGGGTGAACACGCTGGGCGCGCCTTACGAGGAAGCCATCAAGTCCGGCAATCTCATTCAGGACGTCAAGATCCTGAGCGATGGCGGCATCGAGGGATGGTGGATTCCGAAGTATCTGGCAGACGCACATCCCGACATCAAGACGGTTGAAGATGCGTTGAAGCATCCCGAACTGTTCCCCGCCCCTGAAGATGCCAGCAAGGGTGCCGTTTTCGGTTGCCCGCCCGGCTGGGGTTGCCAGCCAACGACGGCCAATCTGTTCAAGGCACGCAAGGCGGAAGACAAGGGCTTTACCCTCGTCGATACCGGCTCGGCTGCGGGTCTCGATGGCTCCATCTCCAACGCTTACGAAAAGAAGCAGGGCTGGCTCGGTTACTACTGGGCACCAACGGCGATCATGGGCAAATACGATATGGTCAAGCTGGATGACGGCGTCGAACTCGACCGCGAAGCCTACGACAACTGCATCGCCAAGGCCGATTGCGCCGACCCCAAGCCGAACGCCTATCCCATCGCTGACGTCTTTACCGTCGTGACCAAGGAGTTTGCCGAAAAGGCTGGCCCTTCAGGCGAATACGTCAAGAAGCGCCAGTGGGATAACGAAACCCTGGCGAAGATTCTGGCCTGGATGGATGAGAACCAGGGCACCAATGAAGACGGTGCAGCGTACTTCCTCGAGAACCATGAGGACATCTGGACGAAGTGGGTTTCGCCTGAAGTGGCTGAGAAGATCAAGGCTTCGATTTGATGTGAGTGTGTTTGGGGCTGCGGTTTGATCGCGGCCTCGGCACTTGTGGCTCACCCCCCCTCTGCCCTGCCGGGCATCTCCCCCACAGGTGGGGAGATCAGCAGGGCGCGCCGACATCGCTCCAATCTCGACGTTTGAGGTGACCGAGAGGTCGCCCCGAGTCGATCTTCCCTCCTTGTGGGGGAGATGTCCGGCAGGACAGAGGGGGTGAGCCGCAAACTCCGCATCAACCCGGTAAGCACCGTCCCAAAAATCAACAAGGGAAAAAAACAATAATGGCCCTCTGTAATCTCCTGCCGGATATGCTGTGCAAGTTTCCGGCCATTGGCAACAGCACCATGCGCGTGGCGCGCAAGTCTATTGATGACGGCTTCCGTGATATCGTTCGCAGTTACGGCGATGTCATCGATACGGTCATGCACCCGCTGCAACTGTTCTTGAACGCATCCGAACGTTTTTTCACGCAGACGCCATGGATCATCATCTTTCTGGGCCTGCTGGCCATGGTGCATCTGGCCGGGCGCAGCTTCCGCATTACGCTTGGCACTGCCGTTTCGCTGTGTCTGATTGGCGCAGTCGGCCTGTGGCGTGATGCCATGACGACGTTGTCGATCGTGGCGATTGCCACGCTGATCGCCGTTGCCATCGGCCTGCCGCTGGGCATTCTCATGGCGCGGTCCGAGCGATTGCAACGCTTCATCAACCCGGGTCTGGACGTGATGCAGACGATGCCGAGCTTCGTGTATCTCATCCCCGTCGTCGTCATCTTCGGCATCGGCAAGGTGCCGGGCCTGATTGCGGTCGTTATCTACGCGATACCGCCGATGATCCGCCTGACCAATCTGGGCATTCGCATGGTAGACCGGGAAACGCTGGAGGCGGCGGACGCCTTTGGCTCGTCCAACACCCAGAAGCTGTTCAATGTGCAGCTGCCATTGGCGCTGCCCACCATCATGACCGGCATCAACCAGACCATCATGATGTCGCTCGCCATGGTCGTTGTCGCCTCCATGGTCGGTGTCGGCGGTTTGGGCAAGAACGTGCTCCAGGCCATCAACAACCAGTTCTTCACAATCGGCTTTCTGAACGGCTTTGCGCTGGTGGCCATCGCCATCATGTTTGACCGTGCCAGCCAGGCCTTCGGCAAGCGTTTGCAGAAATATCGCGAGGTGCAACATGGCTAAGGACATCGAAATCCGCCGACTTTACAAGATCTTCGGCAAGCACCCTGAGAGACATCTCGAAGCCGTTAAAAACGGCTTGAGCAAGACCGAGCTGAACGACAAGCACAATCATGTTCTCGGTCTCAACAACATCAACATCACCATGCCCGGCGGCAAGATCACCGTTGTCATGGGCCTCTCGGGCTCCGGCAAGTCTACGCTCATCCGCCACATCAATCGGCTGATCGAGCCGAGTGCGGGCGAAGTGCTGTATGGGGGCGAGGACGTCTGCTCGATGGGCACATCCGCCCTTCGCGATTTCCGTCGCCACAAGACAGCGATGGTGTTCCAGAAATTCGGCCTGCTCCCGCACCGCACGGTTCTGGAAAACAGCGTCTATGGCCTCGATATTCAGGGCGTGGCCCGCAAGGACAGTCTTGAAAAAGGCCGCTACTGGCTGAACCGCGTGGGCCTCGATGGCTATGAGGACAATTACCCCAACCAACTGTCCGGCGGCATGCAGCAGCGCGTGGGTCTGGCCCGAGCGCTCACCAACGATGCCGACATTCTGTTGATGGATGAGGCCTATTCCGCGCTCGATCCGCTGATCCGCGTCGATATGCAGACCATGCTGCTCGACCTCCAGCAGGAGCTAAAGAAGACCGTCGTCTTCATTACCCACGATTTGGATGAAGCGCTGCGGCTTGGTGACCATATCGCGATCCTGAAAGACGGCGAGATGGTTCAGCAGGGCGATGGCCAGAGCATCATCCAGCATCCGGCCAATGAATATGTCAGCGACTTCGTGCGCGACGTAAACCGTGGCCGCGTGTTGCAGGCAACCACCGTGATGGAACCGGCCACGACCGCGCCGGAAAACCTGTCCGTTCTGGAAACCGACACGCTGGAAAACATTGCCCGCGATATGACCGACGCCAACGAGACCACCGCGCAGGTGGTGGATGAAGACGGCAAGACGGTCGGCAGCATCGGCATCGAAACGCTGATGGCGGCCATGGTGACACCTGCCACGCAGGATGATGAGGCCACTGCCGAAACCGCGACGACAGACGTGCCACTGACAGAGCCGTCAGAATCGCCAGAACCGGAAAAACGGATCGCCTGATTCTATCCAACGCCCTCCACGACTCACCTTGCGGAGGGCGTCTTACGTTAGGGAATCGCTCGAAATGGCGGTTTTCTGGTTTGGCAACCCTAAAAAACGTAAAAACGAAGCAGCACTTTCCATGCTGTCAAGCGAAGAACGCAAGCCAAACACAATGACGCAAGCTTCGCGCAAGCTTCGGCCGTTAACAATTCGTTAATCGGTCAAGAAAGAGGCTTGCAATGAATATCGATAATAATATCGGCGGATCTGCGCATCAAAGCCGCTCTCAGCATATCGAAAAGCGCACGGTCGAGCCTGTCGCTCCCGAGCAGCAGCAAACGGTTTCCGGCGGTGGCAGACTTTCCTTCGTCAACGTGCTGGAAACGACGTCTCTTGCCAACGTTCTGTGGACCGTCAGCAATGACGCAGATGCCAGCAACGCGCAGGGCAGCGAAGGCGCCACGTCGCAGCTGGACAGCGCCTGGTTTCGCCAAGCCTATACGGAACATTGATCTGCCCACGAATCGCATCGCTCACACTGAGTTAACGTCGCCAGCAAGCATATTTTAGATTAAAAGTTGATTAATGGCCTGGGAGTGGCCGCGCTCAAAAGTCTTCGCGCCGCTCCATATTCAACGCTCTGCGGCTTGAGTTATGACGCCGCGATCTCCGAATTTCCTCAGCAGGTACAAGCGCAAAGAGTTTTCCCGCCGCGCAGACGCGCGACGACTGGATTCCTGTGACAAGCACAGGAATGAGGGATGTATTCGCCTTATCGCGTGGGGCCTTCCTCAACACATCACGCCGGATGGGTAGCGTTGATCTCTACCGTCACATGCGACAGTTCGTGGATTGCTTCCAGCTTCTGCCGATAGAATGCTGGTGCCTGCGGTGACGATGCCTGGATCGAGACGATGGCGGCATGGTGCCCCGGCCCTACCTGCCAGACATGCAGATCGGTGATCTGCTCCTGCGGCGTTTCCACCGCATTTCGAATCTCACGCGAAAGGTCCTGCGCCTCTGGTGCGGCATCGACCAACACCGACGCGGTAGAGCGCAGCAGTCCCCAGGACCAGCGCGCAATCACGATGCCGCCGACGATGCCCATGGCGGGATCGAGAAACGTCCAGCCATTCCATTTGCCAAGCAACAGCGCGACGATGGCGAGCACCGATGTCAGCGCATCCGCCAGCACATGCAAATAGGCCGAACGCAGGTTGTTATCCTTGCCGCCCTGGCTTTCATGGTGCGCGTGATCACCATGATGGGCGTGGCTTCCGTGATGCGCATGGCTTCCATGCGAATGCCCATGTCCGTGGTCGTGATGGTGATCGTCCTTCAACAACCAAGCGCTGACGAGGTTGACGACGAGGCCGATGGCGGCAACCGCGATTGCCTGATTGAAATCGATATCCACTGGCGAAAAGAACCGCAGCAGGCTTTCCCACGCAATCATGATGGCGGCAACGCCCAGCACCACGGCGCTGGCAAAGCCCGCGAGATCGCCAAATTTTCCCGTCCCGAAGGTAAAACGGTCATTGGCGATCTGACGGCGGGCATAGAGATAGGCCAGAGCCGAAATCAGCATCGCGCCCGCATGTGTCGCCATATGCCAGCCATCCGCCGTCAGCGCCATGGAGCCGAACCAGCTACCGGCGGCAATTTCTGCCACCATCATCGCCGTCGTCAGGCCGATGACGGCCCAGACGCGGCGCTCGTTGCGCTCGTGGTTATCGCCGAGAAAGACATGGCTGTGTGCGCCTTGGGGATAGGGATGCGGGTGGAAATGGTCAGTCGCTGCCGTCATGGCACACCTCTATCGAATGTAGGTTTTCAGAACCTGCGCCAGTTCTTCCGTGGCACGGGCACGCTCTTCGTCATTTTCGGCATGCAAGACATGCTCATGCAGATGGTCCTGCATCACCTCGCCCGTCAGCCCGGACAGCGCGCCGCGCACGGACGCCAACAATTGCAGCACCTCCCCGCACGGCTTGCCACCTTCCAACGCCCGCTCCACCGCTTCCATCTGGCCTTTGAGGCGGCGGATGCGGGCAAGCAGCTTGTCCTTGTTTTCTATGGTGTGCGACATGAGTTTCCTTCAAAATAGTATAGGGGGGTATATTATAGGGAAGTGACGCTGGGTGCAAGGTGCTGCGCCCTCACCTTGCTACCGTGGTGCCGAAGATCTATATCTCTAGAAGCTATAGATATCAGGAACGACCATGTATTCCATTGGCGATCTATCCCGCACCACCGGCGTCAAAGTGCCGACCATTCGCTATTACGAGCAGATGGGCCTGCTGCGGGCAGCCGAGCGGTCCGAGGGCAACCAGCGGCGCTATGAAAAATCCGATCTCGAGCGCCTCGCTTTCGTGCGCCATGCCCGCGACCTCGGCCTCAATCTCGATGCCATCAAAGAGCTGATCGCGCTCAGCCAGCACCGCGAAATGCCCTGCACCGACGCCGACCGCATCGCCGCCGACCACCTGACGACCGTCCGCGAAAAGATCGCCAAGCTGAAGAAGCTGGAGCACGAGCTGGAACGCATCGTCTCCCATTGCGACGGGCATTCTATCGAGGATTGCTATGTCATCCGGGCGCTGTCGAACCATGCGTTGTGTGAGCATGAGCATTGAAGTGGTGCTAGTGTTCTTGCAACTCAGTATCTTGAGCCCTCTGGAAGAGATCAATGACGACGAACCGGAACGTCAAGGCAATCCAAATCGGATGGCGGCCTTGAGCACTTTTGGCATATCAATTCCGTGATGCCCGCTACTTGCGCCCCATGACAGGCGCAAGTAGCTCCAACTCATTGGTCATAATGCCGCCGGACCAATCAGCCGGAAGCGACTTGATTTCCTCGACGGTGTCGACACCGTTCGAATAGTTTCCACCGTAGTAAGGTCCGATGACGAATACCTCGCTACCAGCGCCGCGAAACCGACTTAATAAGCGATAAGGCCATCCCCACATTTTGGGAGCTAAATTAATAGGTAGGTAGACAACGCCGTTGGCGCAGGAGGCAGGAACTATACCTGACCAACCCCAGCGTGAGTAATCCTTCAGGCAGGACATGGCAGAGACCCGCGTCGTTGTCCTTATGTTCGGCATCAACTGCTTGAGAACGGCACTAGGCCGCTCGCCGCCATAAACAAACAGCTTGTCCGTTACGCTTACCGGAAATGTCTTAAGATAGGCCGCGAGAAGCTCTCCCTCTTTCGGAGAATTGCTCTTTATATTTATCAGAAATCCCTTCCCTGGAAACGTGTCGAGTACCTCACGAAGCGTCGGCATCATGCCGATCCCCTTGCCACGAAAGGGAAAGGTCTTGCCGCCGTCAGACGTGTAACCATAACCAACATCGAGTTTGCGAAGCTCCGCCATCGAATGTTCGCGCGTGACTCCGTGGCCGTCTGTGCGGCAATCCAGCGTCCAATCATGAAACACTGCAAACTCGCCGTCGTTGGTGGGGTGAATATCAAACTCCACCGCATCGGCACCTGCTTCAAAGCTCGCCTTCATAGAAGACAGAGTATTTTCAATGAAAACATCGCCGGACGGCAGCATGCGTGTGGCGGTGCAGGTGTCGGCCGTCACCCCGGTCATATCATATCGCGGCGCAATTCCACGATGCGCAAGAAGAGTCGCCTGGCCGGTGGGTCGTGCCGCGAGGAGATTTGTATTGAGAAGGAATAAAACGGCCAAAACTACTGCGGCCAAAACGAAAAGAAAAATTGAAGTTTTCCCAAATCCCTTTGCCATAATAGTATCCTCGAAAATTTCAGAGATTCTGCCCAATGATGACGAATTTTGGGCAGCAGTCTTTCTTATGTCTGGTATTATTGCAGAGGCCGAAACAGATCTCATCGTTGACGTCGATAATGGCCAACCGTCTGCGACAGAAAGATGGGAAAGAATGCCCCATCCAAATCGCCCTTGACACCTTCCAAATTCCAGCGCATCACTCACGCCATGATCAACGCACGCGCACCCATGTCCTGCACGTATTTTTGGGCCTTCCTTTAAGGGCGGCTCGACAGATCAGTTTGTCAACAAGCCGCCGTCAGGCGGCTTTGTTGTTTTCAAACGTCCTGACGGCAAAAACAGAACCCGAGGGACGAGACGATGACCGAAGACAGCCTTCTGACCCTGCCCAGACCACCCGTTGTGACCATTCGTGGTGCGCGCAAGGCCGATCTGCCTGAGCTTAACGAGATGATCACCCTTCTGGCCGCCCACCATGGCGATGCAGCCGCGATTACGGCTGAGAAGCTGGAGCGCGATCTGTTCGGACAGGTGCCGTGGATCACGGCGCTGGTGGCAGAGGCCGAGGGTGATCTCATCGGTTATGCCATTCTCGTGCCGCTCTACCGTGCGCAGGAAGGCCGTCGCGGCATGGAGCTTCATCACCTGTTCGTGCGCGATGGCCATCGCGGCCATGGCACCGGCCAGCATCTGGTGGGCCGCGCGCGCGATGTCGCCAAGCGCTGCGGCTGCGACTTCCTCTCCGTCGGTGCTGCCACTGGTAATTTCGCGGCCCACAAATTCTACGAAAACATGGATTTCGTGCCCCGCCCGGTCACCGGCATGCGCTTCATGCAGGCATTGGCGTAGGGCCGCATACATGGCGGGGATCGATTTCGCGGTTTCAGGTGTTTTCAGCGGAGTATCGCGAGGTTAGTTCTGGTCGAGAACACGACAAGCGCGGGCTGCGCCCTCAGCGGGATTTAACGCCATCGCTCGCCTGACATCGCGGCTGTTGATGTGCAGGCTGCGGTCGAAGGGCAGCGCGAGACGGGCGATCTTGGCGGTGGCGGCGGTCAAGAATGTCTCGCTGTTTTCTGCAAAGAATGCGAGGCAGGCCTCCCTGCCCGGTTCTTCTGCCAGAAGCGCCTTGAAGGCCAGCCGATGCATGGCGCAAGGTGCGCCATGACCGGGGATGGAAAAACGCAGGGCGTCGAGCTCGTCGCTCCATTCCGCTGCGTTTTCCATCTTATCGGGCAACGTCGAAACGCTTGAGGAACAGGCCGCTCAGCGAGCCGAGGATGAGCCAGAACATGAAGCTCGTTACCGTTGCCAGCACCATGAAACGGCGTTCCAGCGGCAGCGGGGCCAGCGCATGTTCACCCTCTGGCGGCAGTGGCGCGCCGACGATGTGCGGTGCGACGATGAGCACCACAGCAAGAATGATGGCCCATGGTTCGTTGCGTTTGAAGGCAAGCAGCGCAATGCCTCCAGCCGTTGCCGCAACGGTCGCGATCCACCAGATTTGCCGTGCTTCGAGAGCAGCAGCCGGGCTGCCTGGCAATTCCGGTGGCAGGCCGATCATGGGCGCCAACATCACGGCGGCAAAACCGGCAAGGCCCCAGAACAGGCCTTCACGCCAGCCGCCCTGCGTGCTGCGCAGCGAGATAAGGGCTGTCAGTACCAGCGCATAACCGATAGCCGTCAGCACATTGGCGGCAAGGGTATAGGCGTTGCGCTCGAAGCCATCGGCGGGTGCCCATGCCTCGGTATCGTGGTGATGGTCGGCAGGTGTTGCCGCATCGTGGGCGTGAGCGGGGGCTGCTTCGCCACCCGCGTTCTCAAACGTTTCCGCCTGGAGAATGAGGGGCGTGGTGCCGATGGCCTGCAGGGCGCTGACGGCCAGACCGGCAATCAGCCCCACCAGAACGGCGGTAAAGACGATATTACGGAAAAATGGCATTGATCTCTCTCCCTTCAATGGCAAGGGAAAGCATTGGCATGACGCGTGTCATGCGCGGCATTGTGCACGGCTTCGATATGCGAAAAACCGACAAAGCCGACGATGAACAGGCCGAGTGCGGCTGCCGTCAATGATTGCGCGATTTTCGATGTTTTGGTTGAGACGGCTGAGGCCGTATTCTGCTGGATAGACATGGTGACCCTTTCCTGAGCGGGTGGGCGTATTCTGATCAAACGCCACAAGACCGCATTCAACATTCACCACGGGGAAAAGAGACACAGGGTCCTAAGGCCTGAAACATCAGACCTCGCAACCGTGCTGTTCCGGACACCCCGCCGGTTTGGACGACACTTCACGTGATGGCAGGTCTCCTGGCTTGCGGGTCGTAACCTTGAAAACACCTTCCCAATCCTTTTGTATCCGCATCGTAGTTTACGAAATCGAAGACGATTTCGCGTCGATGCGCCAGATCAGTGGCTTTTCGTTCTCAGGCTATCCGCTCACAGTTGCGGGGGCAGCCACGAATCAAGGCTTTGCGCCTCTATCGTGTTCCCTTTTCACTTTCCGGGCGAACCCGGAAAGACCATCACACGTCTGTTATCCGGCGGAAGTTTCGCCGAGTCAATGGCCATCAGGGGGATGGCAGTGCCTTGAGGTAGGCCGCTATCGCGTTGCGGTCCTCGGCGGGAATGCGGGCCATGTTCTGCTGCACCTTGACCATGGAGCCGCCAGCGCTGTCGAAATCCGGTGTGAAGCCAGTCTCGAGGTAATTGGCGATATCGGCTTGCGTCCATGAGCCAATGGTCGCGGATTCGGGACGTATGTCGGGTATCTTGCCCTCGCCTTCTGGGTTCGGTCCGCCTGCCAGCCATTGCCTTTTCAGGAAGCCACCCAGCGCATCGCGTGGTGTGTGGCACTCGCCGCAATGACCAAGACCTTCGACGAGATACTGGCCGCGCACGACATCCGCACTCGCATTGGCAAGTTCTACACGCGGCTGTCCCTTGTCGAAATACAGGAACTTCCAGCCGCCCAGCGACAGACGAATGTTGAAGGGAAAGGGCAGATCGTGGTCCGGCGCATCATTGGTGCTGGCGGGGAGTGTTTTCAGATAGGCGAAGAGATCGTTGATATCCTGCGGCGTCATCCGCGCATAGGAATTATAGGGGAAGGACGGGTAGAGATGCTCTCCCTGCTTGCCGACGCCGCGCGTCATGGCATCGCCGAATTCTGCGACTGTCCATGCGCCGATGCCATGCTGCGGATCGGGCGAGATATTGGGCATATGGAAGGTGCCGAAGGGGCTGGGCAGCGCCTGCCCGCCGGACAGCGTCTTCAGCGCATCACCCGTGGCATCGGGTGCCGCGTGGCAACTGGCGCAACCGCCTGCCCAGAACAGGGTTTCGCCATTGGCAAGGTTCGGTTCGCCTAAGTTGGCCCAGTGGCTCGGCGCCTGACGTTGAGGCGCGGTCACCCACATGAAAACACCGAGCCCCGCCGCGCCCGCAATAACGGCACCGCCTGCCAGCCTGGCCCAGATGGAAGCCATCGCCTTCTCCGCCTATTGTAAAATCCATGATGAAAAAGTCCGCCGGATGACCGGCGGACCTGGCTTTTCAGCGATTACTTCTTGAGGCGATACGTCTGGTGACAGCTGCTGCAATCTGCACCCAGCGTCTTCAGGGCGGCACCGACGCTGGCCTGGTCCGTCGGCAACTGTGCCAGAACCGCGTCCGCATCCGTGCCGAGCTTTTCGGACTTCGACTTGAAGTCTGCGAAGTTCTGCCAGATGGCAGGCGCCGCAGCACCGCCTTCGGAACCGGCAGGGAACTGGTCCGGGAACGCTTTTGCGTTGGTGCTGATGGTGGTGACGGCGGTCTTGACGGCGGCTGCGTCGTAAGGCTTTTCACCCTTGGCGATGGCACCCAGCGCGCCCATGGCACCGCCGATACCCTTCATCAGGCCTTCGCGCTTTTCGACCTCGCCGGCTGCGGAAACCGCACCGGCGCAAAGACAGCCTATCAGTATGGATGCGGCAATGGTTTTAAGCTTCATCGTCTCTCTCCTGGGATCCGCCGCAGCGGGGTGATGCTATGAAATGGTCTTAAATGTCAGAACGTGGAACAGCCGCGCAGATACACTCAACATTGGCCACGAGCGAAACAGAAGATGCCTGTTTCACATGGCAAAAAGAAGTCACATTCCGGTGAATTTTTCAAGCATTATCAGTCCCATATCACCTGACGGCAATGGCCTCCCACAGCGTGAAACCGGCGATGATGACCAGCAGCAAGCCCGCAGCGCGACCGATAAAAATCGTTGTCTGCGGCGAGGACACCAGCAAATCCCGGCTTTTGCCCGCTGTCAGCGCCAGCGTTCCGTAAACCGCAAGCTGCGTGCCCGCCGTCATCAGCCCCATGATGACGCCCTGTATCCACACCGGACCGTAGATCGGCTTTAAAAATTGCGGGTAGACGGCCATCATGAAAAGATAGGCCTTGGGGTTGGACAGGCACGTGACGATGCCACGCCGGAACGCGCGGCGGGCCGACGCGCTGGCGCTCACCTCATCCCCCTCCACCACAATGGAACTGCGCATGAGGCCTATGCCGACCCAGACCATATAGGCCGCGCCAAAAATCATCAGCGGCGTGAACAGCACGGGCATGAGGCTGGCGAGAAGCCCCACGCCGACAGCGCCGTACAGCGAATGCACCACCCCGCCCGCCATGATGCCGGATGTCGCGGCAAGTCCCGCCTTTCGGCCACCGGTCAGCGAGCTTGCCAGCACAAGAAGCATGTCGATACCCGGCAAGATGATGATGCCGAACAGGAGGGAGAAATAAAGCCAGAGATTTTCCGTGTAGGTCATATCGAATAGTCCTGAAAATAGAGCGGTCGCAAAATGATCGATGTGGGATATCGCGCCAAATCCAGCCGCTTTTCCGGGAAACATCAAATGAATAGAAATATCAAATGAATACGTGTGGTGAATTCATCTCGCGGGCGATGCGTTTTCGCCTGCTGGCCGGGCGCGGTGGGCTGTCTGAAATATCTTGATATCAGAAGCTTAGCGTTCTCGAGTCTTGACGACCGAATCCGCGAATGTCTATGCGGTCATCATAGACATCGGCAATGGCGAAGGTGTTTTCGTGCTGCGTATCGACCATGCCCTTGAAGTTCAGAAAATGCGTGCCGCCCAGCAGGCCGTAATTGCCGACATGGTTGTGGCCGCAGAACCATGCCTTGGCACTGGGATGTGCCGAGATAAGGTCGAGGATGTCAGGTGCGTCCCACATATTGTGGGAATTTTGCGGGTAGAGCGGGTAGTGGCAGAACAGGACGGCGCTTTCGCCTGCCGCATCTGCCGCGACCAGCGTGTCGCGAAGCCATGTGAACTGCGCCGGGCTGAAAGAGCCGTTCCAGTCCTGCGCATTGATGGCGCCCGCTTGCGCAAGGGCCGCCAGTCGCTGCCTCGCCAGCTCCCGGCGCGGATCACCCGGGGGTGGCGCAAAAAGGCTGACATCACTGCCATCCAGCACGATGAAGCGAACGCCGCCAACCGCAAAGTCATACCAGGGTGCAGGCATGCCGAGACGCGCATGGACCTTGTCGAGATATTCAGGCGCGACCGCAAAATCATGATTGCCGGGCAGCAATACGGAGCGATGTTTCAGCCTGTCGTAACACGCCAGAATAGCGTCGAAATTCTCCCAGCCACGATCGATGACATCCCCCAACGTCACCACGAATTCCAGATCGTTCGCGTTGAACACCTCGATTGCTGCATCCAGCTTGCGCGTGCTTTGCACATAATATCGGTCCATCTCCGGGCGTGGCGCGATATCGGCATATTGAGGATCGGCGACGATGCCGAAGGAGAAGAGCGGGGATGTATCGGTCATGATGGCACCCGCATAGGCCGGGTGAATGACACGCATGTGACAGAACGAAAACACCCGGCGCTGAGGCCGGGTGTTTCGTATTCTTCAAGCGTTCAAAGCTTACTTGGCAGCAGCTTCGTAGCGCTCCAGAACGTAATCCCAGTTGATGAGATTATCGACGAAGGCTTCGAGGTACTTTGGACGCAGGTTGCGGTAGTCGATGTAGTAGGAATGTTCCCACACGTCGACGCCGAGGATCGGGTCTGCGCCGTGAACCAGCGGGTTTTCACCGTTCGGCGTCTTGGAGATTTCGAGCTTGCCGTTCTTGACGGACAGCCATGCCCAGCCGGAGCCGAACTGCGTGGTACCGGCTGCGATGAAGTCAGCCTTGAACTTGTCGTAGCCGCCGAGGTCAGACGCAAAAGCCTGCTCCAGCTTGCCGGGCAGCTTGTTGCCGCCGCCGTCCTTCTTCATCCACTTCCAGAAATGGACGTGGTTGTAGTGCTGGGCAGCGTTGTTGAACAGGCCAGCATTGGTGCCGAACGACTTCTTGACGACTTCTTCCAGCGAAAGGTCAGCAAGACCAGCTTCAGCAGCAAGCTTGTTGCCGTTGTCGACATAGGCCTTGTGGTGCTTGTCGTGGTGGAATTCGAGCGTTTCGCGCGACATGTAAGGCGCGAGCGCATCGTAATCGTAAGGCAATTCTGGAAGTTCAAAAGCCATGGTTTTACTCCTTGTTGCAGCGGCTTGACCGCTCCTTGAAACCGTGTGCCCGGACCATAAGAGCGGACGCCATCCGAGGCAACCTGTGAAATATCAAATTGTTCCGGCAAAAGAGAAAATTCGTCTCATGCCCTGCGGAAAACACTTTTCAACCCGAGGCTACCGTACCGAAACAAGAAAATCCGTCCTCTTTTGCGGCGAGCCCATATCTAGGAGTAACACCATGATACGACAGTTTTTCGTAGCCGGTCTGGCAAGCTTTCTGTCGCTGCCCGCCGTCGCCTCTTCCGACGCTGCTTGGCAAGAATTTGCAGCCGATGTGCAGGCCAAATGTCTGGATGCATCCAAGGACATGATCGAGGATGCCAAGGCGGTGGTCGATCCGACCGGCAGCGAAAACTATGGTCTGGCGATCCTCACCGGCAACGCCAAGGGCACGAAGACCACCATCAGCCACATCTGCGTTTACGACAAGAAGACGAAGAAGGTCGAACTCGGCAGCGAATTTTCAGCCGACACCGTCAAGGTCGAACTGCCGGGATCGACCAAGCCGTGATCAAAACCGTGGCGTCGTGTCCGCGTCGCCCAGCGGGCGCTGCATCAGCACGATATCGAGCCAGCGACCGTGCTTCCAGCCGACGGATTTGAGCGTGCCGACCATGTCGAAGCCTGCGGCACGGTGGACGCCGACGGAGGCAGCATTATCAGAATCGCCGACCACCGCCACCATCTGCCGGAAGCCTTTGGCGGTTGCCTCGTCGATGAGCGCCAGCAGCAACGTCTTGCCGATGCCAAGGCCTTTGTGGTTCGGATCGACATAAATCGAATCTTCCACAGTGGCGCCGTAAGCAGGGCGAGCGCGGTGCGGCCCCGCATAGGCATAGCCCGCAACCGTGCCCTCCACCTCCGCCACGATATAGGGAAAGCCCCCCGCCACCAAAGCATCCCGGCGCTGGGTCATCGTCTCGGCGGATGGAGGCTCGATCTCGAAACTGGCGCTGCCGTACAACACGGCATCGCGATAAATCTCAGTAATGGCTGCGATATCGCCCTCTTCGCAGGGGCGTATGGTGACGATGGGTCTTGGCTGGGAATGCATTTCAATATCCTGGAAAATTCACTGCACACAGTTTGCATCAGGCGAAAGCCAAAATAAAGATTATCCATCTTATGCAAACCATAAGGGATTCTTTGTCTATGGATTTCGACCTCAAGCAATTGCGCAGCTTCATGGATGTGGCTGATCTCGGCAGCTTTTCAGCAGCAGCGCAGAAAGCAGGCATCACTCAGCCCGCGATCAGTCTGCATATTCGCTTGCTGGAAAAGCAGTTGGGCACACGGCTGGTGGAGCGCGTGGGGCGGCGGATGCAGCCAACGTTTGCGGGTCATGATCTTCTCGTCCATGCGCGACGCATCGCGGAGGATGTCGAGCAGGCACTAGAGGCCGTGGCGCCTCACCGCAGCGGCACTTCTGGTCGGCTGCGAATTGGCACAGGTGCGACGACGCTGATCTATTTTTTGCCTGCCATTCTGGGTCAGATTCACCAAGCCATGCCGGATGTCGAGATCAAGGTTCAGACCGGCAATACGCCGGATATTCTGCGGCTTCTGGAAGAGAATATGATCGATGCGGCCATCGTGACACTGCCCACGAACGGGCGCAGCATCGAACTGCGCGATATCCATTGCGAAGAACTGGTGGCGATCTTTCCGCCAGATGCCGCGCCGCTACCAAGTGAAATCACCGCCGATTTTCTCTCCACCCAACCGCTATTGCTTTACGAAGGTGGCAATACAAGGCGGCTGGTGGATGACTGGCTGAGGGCGAGCGGCAAACGCGTTCAGCCAGTGATGGAACTCGGCAGCGTCGAAGCTTTGAAGAAGCTCGCGCAAGCAGGGCTGGGTGTCGCCATCATTCCAGCCATGGCCATGCAGAGTGAGGCAGAATCTTCGCCGCTGACGGCGCGCTCTTTGTCACCCAAGCTCGAACGAAGGCTGGCGCTGGGCCTTCGGCGCGACAAGCATTTGACCGCGCCGCTCCGGTCGCTTGCCGCCATTCTCAACCACCCGCCAACAGCTTGATGGCAATCAGCCACATGGTAAGCGCAATCACGCCCTCCAGTATCCGCCACGCTTGAGGATTGGCGAAGATGGGGCGCAGCCAGCAGGCGCCGTAGCCCAGCAAAAAGAAGAACAGGAAGGACGAGGTAACCGCCCCTGCCCAGAATGCCTTTTCCGCCCCCGGAAACTGCGTGGAGATGGTGCCGAGCAGCACGACAGTGTCGAGATAGACATGCGGGTTGAGCCATGTCAGCGCGAGGCAGGTGGCGAGCGTTGTCGAAAGGGGTGAAGCATTGCTGGAGGCAGCGACGAGGGCATTGGCGGGGCCGAGCGCCGATTGCAGGCTTTTTGCGCCATACCAAAACAGAAATGCAGCGCCTGCATAGTGCATGGCCGGTTCCAGCGCAGGCAGAATGGTGGCCATCTGCCGGAATGCGGTGAAACCGATGGTGATGAGGATGGCGTCCGACAGGGCGCAGGCCAGCACCACGGCGAAGACGTGCTCGCCGCGCAGGCCCTGCCGCAGGACGAACGCGTTCTGCGCGCCGATGGCGACGATCAGAGTCAGCCCCATCATCAAACCGGTCATGTACGTCGAAAAATCCATCGTCCTGCCCTCATTCATGGTTTGGATAGAGCGCGCAGTTGGGTTAATCCAGTTAAGGTTTCTTATCGTGATTAAGGCAGGCTAACTTACATGCTGGATTATGCGGCGCTTCGCGCGGTGGCCATGGTGGTGCAGACGGGCAGCTTCGAGCGGGCCGCTCATGCGTTGCATGTTACGCCTTCGGCGGTTTCACAGCGCGTCAAACAACTGGAGGAACGGTTGGGTGCGGTGCTGATCCTGCGCGGCAGTCCATGCACGGCAACGGAAAAAGGCGAGTGGGTCTGCCGGCACATGGAGCATGTCGGCATGCTGGAAACGGAGCTGTTCGGGCAACTTCCCGCCCTGCTCACGCCAGACGAGCCGGGGCGGCAGGTCACGCTGCACATTGCCACCAATGCCGATAGCCTCGGCACATGGTTTCTCAACGCCATCTCCGGCTTTGCCACCGAGCAGAACTACCTGCTGAACATTGCCGTCGACGATCAGGACCACACGGCGGAATGGCTGCAACGCGGCCGGGTTCTGGGCGCTGTCACCAGCCTTGAAAAGCCTGTGCAGGGGTGCCGCGTCACGCCGCTCGGGTCCTTGCGATACCACGCAACCGCCAGCCCGCAATTCATGGCGCGATATTTCGCAGGCGGCGTGACCGAAGCGCGGCTCTCACAAGCGCCAGCACTCACCTTCAACCAGAAGGACCGGCTGCAACATCAGTGGGTGTCGAATGTCTTTGGCGCACCCGTCGTTCACCCCACGCACTGGCTGCCTTCCACGCAAAGCTTCGTGGATGCAGCGCTTTTGAGCATGGGCTGGGGCATGAATCCGCACGCGCTGGTGGCCCAGCACCTGGCCTCCGGTCGCCTGGTTGAACTGGTACCCGATACGCCGCTGGATATTCCGCTTTACTGGCAGGTGAACCGGCTGGCGGCGGAGAAGCTCAAGCCATTAACGCAGGCGGTGGTGGATGTGGCACGCGGGGTGTTGGTGCAGGGGTGACAGGTTGGAGCAAGGGGCTGGACCCCTCACCTAGAAAATCTACGACTTAGCTTTCAGCTAAGATCGTGATTTTCTGTCCTTTCCCACAGGGGGAGAGGTAACCTGCGGCGGCGCGGCAGCCTTATCTCTCCCCTTGTGGGAGAGAAAGCGATTTCAACATCTTAGCGTCTTCGCTAAGTGTTAGAAATCGCAAGTGAGGGGTCCCGCCCCAAGCTCAACACCTGCGGCTTGGCTCCCTCACTCCGCCTCGACACCCGAAGTTGCCGCCCACTCCATATACAAATCCAGCGCCTTGCGGGCCACCGGACCGGCCTGCAATTCACGCTCGTCCAGCTTCGTCACGGGCGAGACCTTGGAGTAATTGCCGGAGCAGAAGATTTCGTCGGCTTCGCGGAAATCCTGGACCGAGAGCGTTGCCTCGCGCACATCGAAACCGGCCTGGCGCAGCAGGAGCATGACGCGGGAGCGGGTGATGCCGGCGAGGAAGGTGCGGTTGGGCACGGGCGTGAAGACGACGCCGTCCTTGACCAAGAAGACGTTGGCCGAAGACGTCTCGGCGACATTGCCATTCATATCCAGCATCAGCGCGCCGCTGAACCCGCGAGAACGGGCCTCGATGATGGCGCGCCCGCTGTTGGGGTAAAGGCTACCGGCCTTGGCATCCGTCATGGCGGTTTCCGGCGAAGGGCGGCGCAGGGACGAGACTGTGAGCGTGACGGGCGCGCCTGCATCCATCGGCGCTTCGAACAGGCACAGTGCGAAGCGCGTGGAGGCTGCATCCGGTGCGACGATGCTGCCCGGCATGCCATGTTCGGCCCAGTACATCGGCTTGATGTAGATCGCCATATTGCCGTCGAACTTGGCCACACCTTCCAGCGCCAGTTGCTCGATTTCCTCTGCCGTAAAGGTCGGCTTCAGGCCCATGTTGATGGCGGAGCGGTTGACGCGCTGGCAGTGCAGATCGAGATCCGGTGACAGACCGTTGAACCAGCGCGCACCATCGAACACCGTGGAGGCCAGCCACATGGCGTGCGAGGTTGGCCCGATCAACGGCGGGTTGCCGGGCAGCCACTGGCCATCGACATAAGTCCAGGTGGTGGATCGGGGTGCGGTATCGACGGACATGGCATTCTCCTTGGAATAGTTCCGGCGAATGAATGCCTCTGCACTCCAAGCGTCAAGACCAAATGCTTCCGATATTGGAAATTGATGGAAAGTTACGGAAAACCGCCCCAATCCTTGGATTTTATTGCGCAATCACACAAACGGCGTCGATGGACCCATCACGCTCATTGATAGGTTGTCGGCTGGTCAGGGCCGCCACGCCGTGCAAAATTCAAGGTTGGCGAAGGAGTGAAAAATGGTCTGGTCGGCGCAACAATATCTGAAATTCGAGAATGAACGCACGCGCCCGGCCAGCGATCTCCTGGCGCAGGTGCCGCTGGAAAAGCTGGTGGCGGGGTACGATCTGGGTTGTGGACCCGGCAATTCGACCGAGCTTCTGGCCGAACGCTACGGTGTCAACGTCATCACGGGCGTGGATAGCGATCAGGATATGCTGGAAAAGGCACGGCTTCGGTTGCCCAACACCACGTTCCAAAGGGCCGATCTGGCCACATGGAAGCCGCAGCAGAAGGCCGATCTGCTCTATGCCAATGCCGTTTTTCAATGGTTGCCGAACCACTTGGATGTTCTCGTTGCGCTGATGGATCACTTGAAGCCCGGCGGCGTGCTGGCCGTGCAGATGCCGGATAATCTGGGCGAGCCCAGCCATCTTGCGATGGAAGAAACCGGCGCTGCGGGACCGTGGAGCGCAGCCTTCGAGGGCAACCGATTGCGCCGACGCCCCTTGCCTTCTCCCGCCACCTATTTCGACCGGCTTTCCCCGAAATCGGCACGCGTCGATGTCTGGCACACGATCTATAACCACCCGATGCAGACTGCCCAGGCCATTGTGGAATGGGTCAAGGGCACCGGCCTTCGCCCCTATCTGAATGCGGCAGGCGAAGAACACCGTGAAGCGTTCCTCGCCGATTATCTGGCCCGCATCGACGCCGCCTATCCACCCATGGCAGACGGTCGGCGGTTGCTGCGGTTTCCACGCCTGTTTATCGTGGCGGTCAAGCGTTAGCCGTGGAAGGCGTAGACGCGCAGGCGGTGCCCATCGGGATCGGCGGCTGCGAAGGTGTAACCGAAATCCATGGCGGTTGGCGGTTGCAGAATCGTCAGGCCTTTGGCCTTCCAGTCGAGGTGGCGCGCATCGACATCGCCATCCGCCGCCACCTGAAAGACGACCTCCGTTCCGCCACCTGTGACAGTCACGGCGGGTTCTGCCGTGTGGCGTGACCAGAGACCGAATTTCAGGCCGCCTTGCAGAATGAACAGTGCGAAGGTCTCGGATGCTTCGACCGGTGCAGTGCCGAACAGGTCCTTGTAGAATTCGGTGCTTTTTACCGGGTTTTCCACGAACAGGATGGTGAAGTTGGGATGGATCATCGCTCTGTCTCCTTTGTGACGATGGAGTGAGCCTAGACCGTGCTGCTGTCAGTTTTTGTCAGCAGTGATTGCCTGGCGCGCACGCCATTCCTTCAAAAGCGATTGGCGGCTGCGTGGGTATCGTGTGGACAGCGGCTGGAACGCGGTGATGCGGTCTGCGCGAAAGCTGCGAAAATCCTGCCGCAGCTCGCACCATGCCAGAACCACCCGGACCTGATCGAAAAACGCCAGCGCAAAGGGCCACACCGTGCGTTGCGTGCCCTGCCCGTTTTCATCGCCGTAGTCGATCTGTGCTGTCAACTGGCTGCGAATGGCTGCCCGCAGCACGCCAAGCTCGACATGCGCCATCTCCAGCACCTTGCCGGGGCCGATCAGAAGCGTGGAGTTTTCAAGCTCTTCGCCCAGTTCTTCCGGCAGAACGGCAGCGATTTTCGCAAGCGCCGCCCGCGCCGCCGTTGCCATGCTGCCATCCGCCCGGCCTGCCACCCAGCGCGAGCCCAGAACGAGCGCCTCTATTTCCGCTTCAGTAAACATCAGGGGTGGCAGCAGAAAACCGGGCCGCAGAACATATCCCACACCGGCCTCACCCTCGATATTGGCGCCCTGCGCCTGAAGCGTCGCGATATCGCGGTAGAGTGTGCGCAGGCTGATGCCAGTCTCTCTGGCCAGTTCAGCACCGCTGATCGGCCTGCGATGCGTGCGCAAAAGTTGCAAGAGATCGAGAAGCCGCTGCGAACGTGACACTGTATTTTCCTGGAAGATGGCCGTCATCTCGAAACGGCTTTAAGGCCCAATGATTATGCCTGAATATCAATAGATTAATGCAATATATTCACAACACGTTAGTTATCTCCAGAAACGAGTTTTCAATTTTGCCGACCTATACTTCCTGCAAATCGAAACGCTGGGGTAGAACGTGCGAAATTTCTGGCAAGACAGATCGGGTAATTTTGGAATTCTGACTGCGCTGATGATCGTCCCGATTTTCGGGTCAGCGGGCGTGGCGCTGGATATCAGCCAGGCAATGGCTGTAAAGACCGATCTTCAGCAGGCAGCGGATGCCGCTGTTCTGTCTTCCGTGGCCAAGATGTCCACCTATGTGGAAGCTGCCCGGAAGATGTCGGGAGACGGCAAGATTTCGGTTCCCAATGGCGAGGCGCTGGAGTTCTTCACGAGCGACGCCGTGGGGCGCGATGACTTCAAGGTCGATAGCGTTAAGCTAGCCGTCGAAAAGGTCGGCAACGTGGTCCAGGCGGCGATCACCTTCCAGGCCACCGTCGATACCTCGCTCACCAAACTCCTCGGCAAGCAATTCGTGACCGTGGGCGGCAGGGCCACCGCGAAATACGAGACGGAGTCCTTTAGCGACTTTTACCTGTTGCTGGACAACACACCATCCATGGGTGTTGGCGCGACACCAGCCGACGTGGCGAAGCTGGTGGCCAATACCAAAGACAAATGTGCCTTCGCCTGTCACATCGTGAAAGACGGTGTGGCCGATCAGAACAGCTATTATTTCAAGGCCAAGTCGCTTGGCGTTACTACCCGCATCAACGTCGTGGCGCAGGCAACCGCAAGCCTGATGGACACCGCCGTCGCCACACGCAAGGCCGTCAACCAGTACAGGATGGCAGTCTATACGTTCGGTGAAAAGGCTGAAGATACCAAGCTTCTGGAAGTATCGGCCTTGAGTGCCGATCTTGCCACCACCAAAAAGAAGGCAGGCGACATCGACTTGATGTCCATCCCGATGCAGGGTTTCAACAACGACCAGATGACAGACTTCGACCGGGCGTTGACGCAAATCAGCACCAAGATGGGCACAGCGGGCGATGGCACCAGTTCCGCAAACCCCGATAAGGTCGTCTTCTTCGTTTCCGATGGCGTCGGCGATAGCTACAAGCCATCGGGCTGCACAAAGAAGCTGACCGGTGGTCGTTGTCAGGAGCCTATCGACACAAAGCTTTGCACCGCGCTGAAAGACAAAGGCTACCGCATCGCCGTGCTGTACACCACCTATCTGCCCCTGCCGACCAACGACTGGTACAACAAGTGGATCAGCCCATTCCAGTCGCAGATCGGCACCAAGATGGAAGAATGCGCCACGCCAGGCCTCTACTTCGAGGTCAGCCCGACACAGGGCATTACCGACGCCATGGCAGCCCTGTTCAAGCGCGTGATCACCTCGCCACGCCTGACAAGCTGAGGACAGCCTGTCTGTTTCAACAGATAGACAACGGATGGAAATAACGATGCGGGCCATGGTGCCCGCATTTTGTTTTGGCCCGCCCGGGGCCTTGAAAACGGGGGCTTTTGCACGACGTGCCCGACCTTCATTCGGCGAATGTTGCGAAAGCGGCTTGAACAAAACCGCTGACCACACACTTATCCCTGGTACACATTCCCGCCCGCGCTGCCGGGCCCACTCCCACCAAGGAGACGATCATGCACACAGTGAACGCCAATGGCGCGAACATTCCGGCGCTCGGTTTCGGCACGTTTCGGATGCCGGATGACGACGTCCACCGCATTCTGCCGCAGGCCCTGAAACTCGGTTTCCGCCACGTCGACACGGCGCAGATTTACAAGAACGAAGCGTCTGTCGGCGAAGTCATTGCCAATTCTGGCATTTCGCGCGGCGATATCTTTCTCACGACCAAGGTTTGGGTCGATCAATATAAGCATGCCGACTTCATCAAGTCGGTCGATGAGAGCTTGAAGAAATTGAAGACCGATTATGTCGACCTTCTTCTGCTGCACTGGCCAAAGAGCGACGTGCCGCTGGCGGAACGCATGGGCGCGCTAAACGAGGTGCACAAGGCTGGCAAGACCCGCAATATCGGTATTTCCAACTTCAACGTGGCCCTAACGGACGAGGCCGTAAAACTCTCCGATGCACCCGTTGCCAACAACCAGATCGAATACCACCCCTATCTCGACCAGACCAAGGTCATCGAAGCCGCCCGCAAACACGGCATTTCGATTACTGCCTATTACCTGATGGCAGACGGCAAGGTGCCCCACGATACGGTGCTGAAGGACATTGGCGCGAAACACGGCAAGACTGCAGCACAAGTTGCCCTGCGCTGGGCGGTGCAGCAGCCGGATGTCATCGGGCTATCCAAAACGGCGACGGAGAGCCGGTTGCAGGAAAACTACGACATCTTCGATTTCGAGCTATCCAGCGACGAAATGCAGGCGATCTTCGCGCTGGCGAAGGCCGATGGGCGGATCGTCAATCCGGGCCATCTGGCACCGGAGTGGGATAAGTAGGGTTGGGCAGAAAAGGATAGCACGGTCAACGGGTTGATTGTGTTTGAAACGCTCGCTTTTCGTCATGCTCGGGCTTGTCCCGAGCATCTTTCTCGTCGCAAATTTGGAGACGTGATTGGATCCTCGGGACAAGCCCGAGGATGACGTCGAGACAGGGGAGCGACTTGTTCGATCCCCATCTCCACCTCAAGAATGCACCCCATTCACCATGCCAAACACCTGATCGAAATTGCCGCTCTCAACCGCGAACCGTAGCGGCTTGCAGCGTTCGACCACCACTTCCGTTGCATCCGGCTGGTTGGTCAGGATATCCATGACCTCGGCGATATAGGCATCCAGCGGCATGGCGCGGTCGTCCGTGGCCTGATGATCGCCCTGAAGCGTCGTCTGCACGTAAGGCGGAATGATCTCGATGACATCGACAGACGTGGCTTTGAGCTGTTCGCGGATGGCCATCGAATAGGCGTGGATCGCCGATTTCGTGGCGCTGTAGGTGGGGGTGGCGACCATGGGTACGAAGGCGAGGCCCGATGAGACGGTCAATACCGCCGCGTCAGGCTTTTGCAGGAAATGCGGCAAGAGCGCCGCTGTCAGGCGGATGGGCGCCAGAAGATTCGTGGCGATGGTTTCTTCTGCCGTGTCGAGATAATCAGGTGCGGATGTGATATCCTCGTTCTTCATGATGCCGGCATTGTTGATGACGACGTTCAAATCCGGGTGCTCATGGGTCAGGGCGTTTGCAAAAGCGCGGATGCCATCAGCCTCGGTTGCGTCCAGCACCATGGATGCCATGCCGGGGTTGGCAGCCGTCACCTCATCCAGCACTGACCGGCGGCGCCCCGATATGATGACTTTATTGCCAAGCGCGTGAAACGCCTCGGCCAGCGCCCGACCGATACCGGAACCGCCGCCGGTGATGAGAATGGTATTGCGTGTCGTCTTCATCGAGATAACCTCTCTTGTTGGGTGAACTCAAGTTAGCTACGATGCTCTCTAATCGAAAGTAGGCACCCAAAAGATTTATACTTACCCGAAAGAGAGTGTCTGAATGAAAAGGCATCATGCCGATCCCGAGATCGAAAACAGGCGCCAGAATTCACCGCCCGATGTGAGCGATCCGGCGATCGAGGCACTGGTTCAGGATATTATCGCGAAGGTCGCGGACAAATGGACGATGCTCATTCTGGAGGCGCTGGAAGAAAACGGCACGCTGCGTTTCACCCAAATCGGTAAAGTCGTAGGTAATATCAGCCAGAAAATGTTGACGAAAACGCTACGGCAAATGGAATGCGACGGGCTGGTAAACCGCACCGTTCACCCCGTCATTCCGCCGCATGTGGACTACAGCCTGACCCATCTCGGCAAGACCTTGGGCAGCGCATTTTGCGGCGTCTGGATTTGGGCCGAAACCCACCATGCCGAAATAGAAAAGGCGCGGGAGGCTTTCAAAAAGCCGTCCCCGCGCCTTGAATGATCAATGATTTAAGCGAACTGGCTGAGGCCCGGAACGGATGCGATGACCTGATCCACGGTTTCGTCGCCCGCATGCTGGCGGGCGATGGCGATGGTTTCCTTGGCTAGTGCGGAAATTTCGCTCATGCCCAGGCCCTGGCTCATCAGTTGCTGACCCAGACCCATGATGCCGCCGCCGCCGATGGCGCTCATAAGGCCACCCAGCAAACCGCCACCGCCCTGGCCTTCGCCGTTGAAGCGGGCAACCAGATCCGGCGCGCCGGGAATGGCTTCGATCATCTTGGCGACGGGTGCGTCATCCGCTTCACGCTGGAGAAAGCCCAGCATCATGCCCAAAGCCTTTTCGGCCTTGTCGTGTTCGATACCAACCTTATCGGCAACCTGGGTAACGATTTCGCTCATAGTCTTCCTCCTGAAAACGAATAAATGACGTTAACGTCAACGTAAAACAACTGAAGTTTGGACACAAGGTGGGAAATGGTGCCGCCGCGAAGTTTGCGGCCCTGCTTCGACAACCTTATCAAACAGTTGTTGAGCCCGCAGCCAGTTCATATAAGAATATTGCAAAGATTGGATAAAGGGCACACATGCCCGCTGACCGGAGGAAATGGCCTGATGTTGCAGGATGGAAAGCTCTACATCGGCACGAGCCGCAACGCCGACGATAGCCTGAACAAGGGCGAATATCTCGATCTGCGCTTCGGCAACCGCCATGGCCTCATTACCGGCGCGACGGGCACGGGCAAAACCGTGTCGCTTCAGGTGCTGGCCGAAGGATTTGCCAAGGCGGGCGTGCCGGTGTTCTGCGCCGACGTGAAGGGCGACCTCTCAGGCATCGCGGCCAAGGGTGAGGCCAAGGACTGGGTG
Source organism: Hyphomicrobiales bacterium (assembly GCA_900468015.1). GTDB lineage: Bacteria > Pseudomonadota > Alphaproteobacteria > Rhizobiales > Rhizobiaceae > Agrobacterium. The sequence continues at coordinate 152,604 of UBRU01000011.1, read as the reverse complement.
ACGAAGCGTGCCGAGCAGATCGGCTTTACCGACCTTGCCTTCGAGCAGTTTCCCGTCATCTTCTGGGACCTCTATGGCGAAAAAGGCCACCGTGTGCGCGCCACCATCGCCGAAATGGGCCCGCTTCTGCTGGCGCGTCTGATGGATGCGTCCGAGGCCCAGGAAGGCGTGCTGAACATAGCCTTCAAGATCGCCGATCAGGGCGGGTTGCCGCTGTTGGATCTCAAGGATTTGCAGGCGCTGCTGAACTATATGGGTGAGCACGCGTCGGAGCTTTCCAACCAGTTCGGCCTGATTTCCAAGTCCTCCGTCGGTTCGCTGCAACGTGGGCTGCTGGTGCTGGAGCAACAGGGTGCCGAACATTTCTTCGGTGAACCAGCGCTGAAGATTTCCGATATCATGCGCACCACCAGCGATGGACGCGGCACGATCTCGGTTCTGGCCGCCGACAAGCTGATGATGAACCCGCGTCTCTACGGCACGTTCCTGCTGTGGATGCTCTCGGAACTCTTCGAGGAACTGCCCGAAGTGGGCGATCCCACCAAGCCGAAGCTCGTCTTCTTCTTCGACGAGGCGCATCTGCTGTTCAACGATGCACCGCGTGTACTGGTGGAGCGCGTGGAGCAGGTCGTCCGCCTCATCCGCTCCAAGGGCGTGGGCGTCTATTTCGTGACGCAGAACCCGCTAGACGTGCCGGAAACCGTGCTGGCGCAGCTGGGCAACCGCGTGCAGCATGCGCTGCGCGCCTATACGCCGCGCGAGCAGAAGGCGGTGAAAACCGCCGCCGACACATTCCGCCAGAATCCGGCCTTCAGCACGGCGGATGCCATCACCACACTCGGCACCGGCGAAGCGCTGGTCTCGACATTGGGCGACAAGGGCGCACCCTCCATCGTGGAGCGCACACTGGTTCGCCCGCCATCCGGCCGCGTCGGCCCCGTCAGCGATGATGAGCGCCGCAGTATCATGAGCACCAGCCCGGTCGCCGGTATCTACGACACGGACCTGGACCGCGAATCCGCCTTCGAACTTCTGGCCGCCCGCGCCCAGAAAGCCGCCGACGCCGAAGCGGCGAAGCGTGCTGCCGAAGAACAGGCAAACCAACCGGACGCTGCCGCCAGCCGCTGGAAGCTGCCCGGCTTTGGCGACGAGGAGCCGACACAAGCCTCCACCACTGGCGCCAAACGCAAGGCTGGCGGCTATCAGCGCGAAACGGTGATCGAGGCGGCGATGAAGAGTGCGGCGCGCACTGTGGCGAGTTCGGTGGGACGGGCGTTGGTGCGGGGTATCTTGGGGAGTTTGCGGCGGTAAGATACGCCACGGCTTTCGTCAGAAGCCTGTGGTGGTGCCCCTCATTCCTGCTTGTCACAGGAATCTAGTCAGCCCAAGTCTTTGGGCTGAAAGGACTCTTCCGTCGCGCAGACGCGCGTCTGCTGGATTCCTGTGACAAGCACAGGAATGAGGGAGGAGATCACTTGTCCCGATAAAAAATCATGCCCCCGTGATACAGCACATCATTCACGAACTCACCATCCGCCGTAAAACCCGTAACGACATGCAACTGATGATCAAGCTCGCCTGCGCAGGCGCCGGCATCACCTTCGGAATGTAAGAAACCTTTCGCCCCTATATCGAGCATGGGCAGTTGTGCCATGCTGGAACGCTATTGCCCCAGCTTCGCGGGTTTTTATCGATCATGTGCGGCTACCAACGGGTGGGGGAGCAGCCGTTTTCAGACACTCTGGACCACACTATAAATCAACCAAAGCGATAACTGCCTTTAAATTGCCCTAAATTTTCTACCTTTGGCATACGCATTACATGTGATCTGTTTTGGCTTTTCACGGGATTTGGAATGTTGATGAATATGAACCTGCGCCGTACGTTGACTTTCACTGGGCTGGTGATCTGCTCATTGCTTGGCACCAATGTCGCATCAGCGCAGCAGAGCTGGAACATAAAACGCGCTGGAACCAGCGCCGAAGTTCTCACAAAAATTGTATCGTCTGGCAATATTGACGCACTTTCCACCGGCGCCATCGATGTGGAGCCGCCCGATGGCCCCATGCCAGAAACCGCCTATCAGGAAATCACCCTGAAATCTGGAAGCAACGCTACAATTACCTCTGTAAAAACAAGGTGTTCGGAGTTGGGGCTGTCCTCACCTGCAAAAGATTTTCTTGAGTCGGAACCAGACCTTGTATGCACAGGACGGTACAACGGTGAAAGCGTCAGCGTTTACGCGAAAATCTCTTGCGAAAGCAATTGTAAGCTCATGATTGAAACCCGTGCGATAGGCTTTTGAGGCGGAGGCTACATGACTGAACGTAAAGATATTTTGGCAAATGGACGCGGCTGGCGAAGACTGAGCTATACGCGTCGATGCGGCTGGATTGATTGGGGACATGCGCGGCCAGAGAGTGCACGAGCGCTCAAAGGCCAGATGGACCAGGAGGAAGCCAACTTGACATCTCTCAAACGGCTGGACATACGATTGGAGGGAGAGCCCGCTTTTGTCATTGTTTACGGCCAGGAAATGGGAGGCATGGGGATAAGGGTTTCAACCGTTGCTCACTGGGTCGTTCGCAAAGGGCTCTCACCGCAACAGAAAGAAAGCGCTGCTCTCGGAATTTTCATGGCAGCGTCACGTACGTTTGAACACATGCAGGCAAGCTTTCCTTTTTCACTGGCGACGAACTCCGGCTTTAGCGGAGAGGATCTTGTTTCGAACCTGATCGGTTTCTACGGCGCATATCGAAACATTGGCGAGGCGCGGCTGCGCGATATTTGCGGCGATACCGGAGAAAAGGAAAGTCTGCGGATATGGGACGAGTATTTGCCCAAAGGAATTGGTGCGGTTAAAAACCGCAGCTTCAGGCCAATTCTTTTTCCAACGACCGAAGGCGTGTCATCACCTTCCGACACATCGTTTCCTCTCATGTTCAGTACAATACGGCCTTCACCCAGTGGAAGAGATTGGGTAGCGATCAAAAATCGGTTCATCGATAACACCATCATTAACCGCCGAGCTCCAATCGACGTTTCAGCGAGAGGCGAAGTCACCTTAGGCCGTGTAGAACAGGCGCAGCTTAGAAACTATGCAAGATGATGGTTGCGAGAGAGCTTGACTTTTAACTGAGCGAACGAGCTCTTGATTTCCGCCATCGACCGCACCGAATGTGGGTGCGGTCGCTCTTATCAGACGTCAGAGGCTTTGACACCAAGCCCACAAGTCCAAAGCTACTTCCGCAGCGAAACCAGCGAGAAATACGCACCCTGCGGGTCCTGGCAATTGACGATCCAGGTATCACCCGGCACGGGCATCGGGCCGTTGACGACCTTGCCGCCGCCGGTGCTGACGCGGGTGATGGCGTCGTCTATGCCGTCTACGTTGAAGTAGTAACCCCAGTGGCAGACGGGCACCTGGGGTGGGCGCTTCATGATGCCGCCGATGGTTTTGCCGTTGTGGGCGAACATGCGGTATGGTCCCATCTCGCCCATGTCGAAGTCATGGTCCTTGGTCCAGCCGAAGACATCGCCGTAGAATTCCATGGCGCTATCGACGTCATCGGTGAAAAGCTCGTTCCAGCCGACGTGGCCGGTCAAAGTGTGGGTGTCCTCGGGAAAGCCGTTGCTATCCATCGGCAGGGGTTTCATGATGCACAGCACTGCACCCGATGGGTCCGTCACCACTGCGAAGCGCCCGACTTCGGGGATATCGCTCGGCGGGCGCATGATCTTGCCGCCTTTTTCCTCGAAGCGTTTTGCCGTGGCATCCACATCATCGACGGCGACATAGCGCGTCCAGTTCGGCGGAATGCCTTCGCCTTTGTGCTCGTCCGTCAGTTCCATCATGCCACCGACGCCGATGCCGTTAGCCTCGAAAATCTTGTAGCCCATCTCCGGTGAACCGAAATCCTTGATGTCCCAGCCGATGACGTGGCTGTAAAAGCGGCCTGCGCTGTCTTTGTCCGGCGTCATCAATTCCGCCCAGATAAATTTTCCATGGGTATCGGACATGCTTTTCTCCCTTTTTAGACGCGGCGGAATTCCGACGACATGAATTGTTTGAAACTTCCGTCCGGCTGCAACACGCTGCCGGAAAAGGTGCGGCTGTTATCATCGTGCAACGTCATGACATCATGATAGGTGGCGATCTCGCCGCTGCCATCAAATTTCGGGCCCTGCGCTTCCAGCGCCAACGTCTTGCCATCCGGCTCCAGCCAACCCTTGTAGACCCAGAGGGTCGTCATCATCGAGCCGACCCAGGAACCGACATAATGGCCTTTGGCAGGGTCGAAACCGAGCGTAATGATCGCTTCCATCGGCGTTCCATCCGGCATCTTGCCCTTGCCGTCGCTGACGATCCAGAGCCCGCCGATGGACCGGATGGTCTCGATAAACCGCTGTTCGGAATCGTCGGGGTCGTAGCCCTCATAGCCAGTGCTGGACGCCATCTCCCAGTCTCCGACGAGGCGCTCCAGAAACGCGTGTTCCTTCTGTGGCTTTGCGCTTTCCATTGGTCTCTCCTCCCTCGGAGTTTAGTGGCAGCTGCTGGCGGCCTTCGGCGCATCCTCATACTGGTCGTGACGGCGCACCCAATCCATGGTGCCTTCCTCGTTGCGACCCTTGGGCACGAGGTCGAGCAGCATCAGCGTCGTCAGCGTTTGCTCGGCACCGCGGGCATAGGTGGAATAGGTGTGGAAGACCTTGCCATCCTCGTCTTTTGCAAAGACGCTGGTACCGTGCAGGTCTTTAAGGTCGCCCATGGCGGGCATGTCGGTGTAATTGTAGGTGATGGTGCCGGAGGCGACGTCCTCATCGCGGAACGAGGCCTGATAATCGTAATTGAAATCACTGTCCTGCGATGACACCCAGGGGAATTTCCATCCCATTCGTGCCTTGTAAGCCTCGATCTTGTCCAGCGGCGCGCGGGATGCAGCGACGAAGGCGGCATCGCCCGCTTTCAAATGCGCCATTGCCCCATCCACGTGGTCAGCAAAGAATGAGCAGCCGACGCAGCCTTCCTCCCAATCCGGTGCCAGCATGAAGTGGTAGACGATAAGCTGGCTGCACGTGCCGAACAGCTCGCCTAACGATTTGGGGCCGGATGGGGTGTCGAAGATATAGTCCTTCATCACCGGCTCCCATGGCAAGGCGCGGCGAGCCTCGTTCAACCGGTCACGGGCGCGGGTGAGTTCCTTCTCCTGGGCAAGAAGCGCCTTGCGGGCCTCCAGCCACTCCTCTTTGGAAACGACAGCATGCGGCATGATCTCATCCTCCTTCGATCTTACAGCTGCACAAGCAACACTCGTTGGGCGGTTTGGTTTGGCTGACGCCCTACCCCGACCGGCTAAACGATTTTGCTTGACTATTTACGTTGATATCAACATATATTGCCTATGTCAAATACAGTGGTGATTCCTTTTTCAACGACGCTTCTGGTGCGCGATACGTGCCTGTGCCTGCACGCCCAGCGCGCCGCGCGCGCCCTGGCACGACGTTTCGACATGGCGCTGAAGCCGGTGGGGCTGACGAATGGGCAATTTTCGCTGCTGATGTCTCTCAACCGCCCCGAACCACCGCCCATGGGGCCAGTGGCGAACCTTCTGGCCATGGACCGCACCACACTAACGGCGGCGCTGAAGCCCTTGGAAAAGCGTGGTCTGCTCTCCATCGAGCCGGACCCGAGGGATAAGCGCGGCAAGCGGTTGAAGCTCACGCCGGAAGGATTGGCGGTGCTGGCCTCCGCCGTTCCCATCTGGACGCGGACGCATGGCGAGGTGGAAGCGCAAATTGGAAGCGGTGATGCGGACCGGTTGAGGCGGGATCTTGTGGATCTGGGGTAGGCACCCTACCCCCGCAACAACGCCGCAATACGCGGATCGCCCGCAAAATCCTCCACCGCAAACCCAATGCGCCGCATGGGAAATTCGCACAGCGCCTGTATGCCTGTTTTCGCAAGGCGGATGCGCCAACTCACCCGCTCCACCGGCTGCTTGCGGGCAAAGCCACGCGGCGTGAGAAGCGCGATGTTCTGCCCACCCAGGGGATCGCGCACCGACTGGTAGAGGATGGCCTCTATCTCCCCCGTGCGCGCTGTATCGGCCAGCGTTTGGCACGGTTCGTAATCCGTGGAGTGCGTCCAGAGCGCCTTGTCGCGCGCGAGAGGCGGCGTGGTCAGATCGATTGCCGCAGGCGTAATGATTTCGGCGGAAAAGGCGGTGTATTCAGCCGCATTGGCGGGCAAGGGCGTAGCAGGGGATTCGGAATAAAACAGCAGGCGATAGAAGGCCATTTCGGCGAGCGCCGTTTCCACGCTTGCGGCAGCATAATAGACGCCTCTGGTCCAGCCCGCACGACGAAAGCGCGAACCATAGGGATAGGCGGCGTCGTATCGGAAGGGTGTGGCCAGGAGATAATCGACCCCCGCACACTCAGTTGGAAAGCGGCGTTTGCTGCCTTCGAGAATATCTTCCAGCAGAGACTGCTCATCGACCGTATCGACAAGTTTCATGGTAGAAACCTGGTGTTGAGCCTCCACCAACCGCCAATAAAGCCCCGAGACGGCGCGCTTTTCAGATTGGAGCGCGTCTGGCGTCCAGATAGGCAAGGACATCGAGCAATCCGGTAATGGTTGTGAGTTTTTCTGCTGGTACGGCGGCAAGTGTCTCGTTGTGGTTACGCATCCATGCGCGCGCCACTGCCTCATCCCCACCGACGATGGCGTCGAGCGAGCGGAAGACGCGGATGAGCAGGACGGCGAGTTCGAAAGCCTTGCTGCCCGGCTCCAAAACGAAATCGAGCCGCTTCATGCGCGAGACGGTGGGGGCTGATACGCCCAGCACATCGGCAACGCGGGCGGCATTCAGGCCCATGCGTTCTGCGGCAGAGACCACGGCCTTGGTGACGACCCTACCCTGCTCTGCCGGATCGACCGCTGTTTTGACTTGGATATTCATGCACATATCCTTTCCTTGGAAAGAATATAGCAAATTTCTTTCTGAAAGCAAGAAGGGCTGGCGATGAAGCCAGCCCTTACCGTGTCGTAAAATCGCGGGGGACGAGGTTACGCTACGGAGACAGGAACCTCTGTGGAGGTGCGAAGAGCGTGGGAGTAAGGGCAAACGATATGCGCCTTTTTGACCAGATCTTCTGCCGTTGCCTTATCGAGGCCTGGAATGTTGACGGAAAGCGACACGTCGATGCCGAAACCGGTGCCGTCATCGCGCGGGCCGACGCCAACGCTGGCTGTCACGGTCGTGTCTTCCGGAATCTTTACCTTTTCCTTGCCAGCGACGTTTTTCAACGCGCCGAGGAAGCAGGCGGAATAGCCAGCGGCGAAAAGTTGCTCGGGGTTTGTGCCCGTTGCACCGTCGCCACCTAGTTCCTTCGGCACCGTCAAGGTGACGTCGAGAACACCATCTTCCGATTTGGCATTGCCGGCGCGGCCGCCTGTTGCACTTGCCTTGGTCGTGTAAAGAATTGCCATGTCACTGCTCCTTTTGCGTGATGTTGATATTAATATAGCTCACAATTAAATTGTTCGCAATATAATTTTGCACATTGAGAATGATTTCTCTTTCTGCGATAGGTGGAGAGGAGATTGCATTGCTTGTTGCATGGGGCAGGAACCGAGTGACGGGATAAATTGTTCCCTACGCAGCCGCATTTGGAGCCCACATAATGGACGATGGAACGATGGAAGGCCTTTTGAGGCTGGACCTGCAAATCTGCTTTGCGCTGTATGGCGCAGCACATGCGTTCAACCGCGCCTATAAACCCCTGCTGGAACCGCTGGGTCTGACCTACCCGCAGTATCTCGTCATGATGGCGCTATGGGAAAAGGAAACGGCGACCGTCAAAGTGCTGGGCGAAATGCTGGGGCTGGACTCCGGCACGCTCTCCCCGCTGTTGAAACGGCTGGAACAGGCGGGCCTTATTACCCGCAAACGCGGCACGGTGGATGAGCGTCAGGTGCTGATTGCGCTGACACCAGAAGGCGCGGATTTGAAGAAGAAAGCAGCCAACGTCATGCGCTCGATTGGTGAGGCAACCGGCTGTAGTTTGGATGAGCTGGGGCAGCTGCGGGATCGGTTGAATGCGCTGAAGGAAAATTTGGTGAAGGAGTGAGGGAACTCTACTTCCTGTTTGGTGGGCGCCGCGTGTACTTCTTCAACAACCGTACTGTCTCTCTTATGGAGAGAATAGCAAACAACACGGATGTGACAGCATAAGCGACGATCGCCAGAATGCCATAACCGTAGAACCGAAGCGCAACATATTCCCATCCGGCCCATTGAGTTGCGGCGCCCAAGAAAAATAATGTAACAATTATAAACCACAGGGCGACGCCGACTTTCCAGACAGGCGACCAGTTTCGAAAGCCGCTCTTCGGCGACCACAACCGACATTGACCAAACATCAAGCCTCCATATTTTAAAAAAACACACTTTCGCCGTATTTAACCATCCAAAAAAGACAACCTTTAATAGTGATAAAAGTTTTCTCGGGCCATCTTTTACCCTTGAAAATTTCAAGTCGTCAACACGCTCAAATGTCGTGGATTGTCCAACGGGCTTGTTCAAAACAGGATGCGCATGATCGATAATTTTGCAATTGCATCTATTCCTTTTATCGCTGCCGGAGCGGTTTTCACCTTTATCCAGTTCAATCGAGGCACATACCGATTCACGATCACGAAGCGCATTCTGTTGATTCTTGCAACTTGCGCAGCATTTTCCTTGCCGATGAGTTGCGCGATATGGAACAATCCGGTCTGCGAAAACATGCCATTCCAAATGGAACTCTTCTTCCTTGGTTACGTCGGTCTGTCTTCGCTGCTGATTTGCGCACCGACTTTGGGAGGATGGCTGGTTGGGCAAGCGATTGCTGCCATGGCGCATGGCGTCAAAACCAGACTGGATCATTGAGCAGAGAGCAGCAGCTATATTAAGTCATGTCATTCAGGCGCTTATCGAAGCATTGCTTGAACCTCCCGAGCCGAAGGACCGAAAACATCGTGAATTGCAGCGAAAGATTCAGCGTATGCTGATTCCCGTCGTCGTGTGCTTCCTGATTCTGTTGGTCATTTACTCCTAGAAACGCCTTCTGCGTGCAGAGGGTGTGTACCCGTATTAGACTCACACATATTGAAAGGACTTGTGCTTGCTCATTTACCTGTTTTCGATGCTCCTGCTCGCATCCGATGCACCTAAGCCCACCCAGGAATGCCTCGTTGCCGCGCAACGCGCTCTAGACGTATGGGAAAAAGAGGCAAAGGGAACCTCCAAGGAGGGATCTGTTGCGGAAGCTGACAAGAAGCTCGGCGGCAGACAGCGCCATCTGGAGTTTCTAGCCCCTAAACTCTTCGAAAACCAAGAGAACTGCGTCTTTTACTCAAAACCATCGGGTGACGCGGGTCTTCGTATAATCGCGATAGGGCAGATGCCAGATCATCCAGAGCATGGTGTCACGCGAAAGAATACTCCAGACGACTCCGCAGAAATGAAACGTCTCATTATGCAGCCACCTGCTGATAATGCCTTGCAGACGTTGGCCACACCACAATCTCTCAAGGATTTGGCCTTGGCGAATTTGTTCTTATCAAATTGCAATTTCCCGGGGCTCACCATCGTCGATACTGTTCTCGTTGCGGGGACCGCCCAAGCTGTAGCGACGAAGATGGGACTGGAGAGGCAGCAATACACGGATCAGTTTGTTCGACCAGGAATAATGGAAGTACACAAAGAAGGCTCATGTCAGACAAACGCCAAAATGACCCGCGAGATCGTAAAACGTGTCAAAGAGAATGGTGCGAAAATCATCAGTGATACGCGAAGAGGTTCATCAATAATGATGTCACCCTGAGAGGCGTCTCACACGTCATCAGCCGTAAAAACGGAAGTCGTTAATATGGTAGAGAACTATTCTTCTCGATCCAGCGCACCAAGGGGACGTGTTTTAAAGGTCAAAGTCCTCGGCACGAGGCCGAGGATGACGAGTGGTAGGCAAGCTTACTGCCAAACAACAACCCGCGCCTTGTTCGGCACGCGGTCGTAGAGGTCGATGATGTCCTGGTTCATCAGGCGTACGCAGCCGGAGGAGACGGCCTTGCCGATAGAATTCCACTCCGGCGAACCGTGCAGGCGGTAGAGCGTGTCCTTGCCGTTCTGGAAGATGTAGAGCGCGCGGGCACCGAGCGGGTTTTTCAGGCCCGGCGGCATGCCGCCGTTCTTGGAGGAGAACTTGACCAGTTCCGGCTGACGGGCAACCATTTCGTCTGGCGGTGTCCACTTGGGCCACTTCTGACGCCACTGGATGACGCCCTCGCCCGACCATGCGAAGCCTTCGCGGCCGATGCCGACGCCGTAGCGCATGGCGGAGCCGTTCTGCTCGACGACGTAGAGGAAGCGCGAGCGCGTATCGACGACGATCGTGCCGGCGGGTTCGCCCGTTGGGTCAACCACGCGCTGGCGATAATAGCGGCGGTCGATCTTCTGGTAAGGAATGGCAGGGATGACGTAGCCGCCATCTTCTACCGTGCCGTACATGACGGCAAGCTCGGCATCGGAAATGCCGCCTGCAAACATGGAGCGGAAATCGCCCGCGAAGTTGCTGGCAAGGCTACCCGGTTCAACGCTGTTGTAAGGCCGGACGCCGGAAGACGCGCAACCCGCCAGAAGCGATGCAGAGGAGAGGCCAAGAAGGGAAAGGAAGGTACGTCTGGAAAAGTCTGTGTCGGTGCTCATCATAAGGCCGTTTTTCTCACATCGAAGCGAATGGGGCGGATATTGCGCGGGTTTGCCGGAACCATCCATCAATCTCGCTGTACGTCGTTTGTTCCACGATCAATCACGTATTGGTATAGTAGTTAATACATGACTAAAGGCCAGTTGCGCGGATGCAACACTGGCCGTTTCAGCAGAGCATTCTTGGCGTGCGTGATCAGATAACCACAATCGGCGCGCCCTGCGGCACGCGGTCATAGAGATCGATGACATCCTGATTGAGCATGCGCACGCAGCCGGATGATGTCGCCTTGCCGACCGACTGCCAATCCGGCGTGCCGTGGACGCGGTAAAGCGTGTCCTTGCCGTCCTTGAAAATGTAAAGCGCCCGGGCACCGAGCGGATTGTTGAGACCGGGAATCATGCCGCCATTGGCGGCTGAGATGGACGCCAGTTCCGGTTGTCGCTGCACCATCTCGTCCGGCGGCGTCCAGCGCGGCCATTTGGCCTTCCACTGTATCTTGCCGCGACCGGCCCAGGCATAACCATCACGACCGAGGCCGACGCCGTAGCGAACGGCCTTCCCGCCCGGCTGAACCAGATAGAGAAAATGCTGCTTGGTATCGACAACGATCGTACCCGGCGCTTCCGCCGTCTGGTAGCTCACGTCCTGCCGCAGGAAACGCGGATCGACGCGGGAATAGGGAATGGCGGGCAGCGTGTGACCGTCATCGCTGATCTGATCATACATGGCGCGGTGCAGCGGATTGGAAACCGGCAGGCCATAACCGACCGTCTGACCGCTGTAAGCTGGCGACAGGCCCGATGCGGGCGGGCGGGCGGTGGATGGCGGACCGTAAAGCTGCTGGAACTGCGAGCGGAACAGATCCGGCGGACGGCTGTTGATCGACCCCGGCGTCGGCGGCAACGGCTGACGCGGAATGGAGCCGACATTGTTGTAATTGAAGACCGGCGCCGTTTCCTGCACGAACACATCGGGGTTCATGCGGCTCGTATCCGTGACAAAAAGGCAGCCGCTCAAAAGCGGCATGACCGCAAGGGCCGCGAAAGACAGAAGGCGACGGCAGGTTTTCAAGGATAGGGCTGTCATTGCACCGCTTCACAGGAGTCATCGTTTTCACGACAATGCCCTCCCCGGCTGGCGCGAAGCTGGAGGAACGGTCAGTTTGGCGGCGTCAAGCGAACTGATTGAAGAAACGGATGCTTTCCACCACCGCACCCGGCACCACGCCGTTGTGCGTACCTTTCAGCAGCATATTGTCGATCTGCATGCCCGCAGACCGCACGCGCTCCATCAAAAGCTTGTGGTCAGCATCGAACGGCCGCTCTTCAGTACCGCGCAACAAGAGCGTCGGGCATTTCAGGCTGGGGCCGAAGCAGACCGAGGAGCGCATAATGAATTCCTTCGGGTTGTTTTCATCGAAGCACAGCTCGTCGGAATAGCGATTGAAGTAGCGCCAAGAGTTCACCCCGGCTGAAATCGGCACGGCAGCGCGGAATTTCCGCGTCATGGATGCCAAAAGAGACAGCGTGCCGCCATTGGAATGACCGGCAATGAACAGGCGGTCGAGATCGATACCCGGCAGGCTCTCCAGATAGGATGCAGCCGCCAACGCGTCAGACGTTTCGTCATAAAAACCGGAGTAATTGCCCTTCTGGCCGTTCTCGCCCCGGAAAGATGGCAGAAGGACCACGAAACCGGCATCCCAATAGGGCTTCATCAAGGCCCAGTGCCCATCGCCCGTGGCATTGCCACCATGGAGGAAGAGAACCGCAGGCTTCAGCTTTTGCGATGGTTCATATTGCGAAAGCCACGCCACAAGCTCGATGGACCCATTGGGACCACCCGGATAGGTCACCCGCGTCGCACCCGGCGGCGTACCGAGCGGCCCAGACTTCTCCGGTGCAGCGATCTTGCGCAGCAAATGCGTCTGAAACTTCCGGCGCGCATCCGCATAGTCACCCGCTTCCAGCGGCAAGCTCTCCGGCATCATCAACGCCGCCCCGCCCGGCACAGGCAACAAAGCCGCAAGCGATAGTCCCACCCCGCCCGCCAAAAGCGAACGACGCGTCATGCCGCGTGGGGAAGAGGTGCTAGGAAATGAAGACCGTTTATCTGTCATGTCGATGACCCAGGATCTGCGTTGCACGTTATCAATTTCATCACTCAAAAATTCGGTTGTCCACTCACTGTTTCGCGAAACCCGTGGGTAAACTAACCGCCTTCCTTCTCGTCGATCATCGCCATCAGCGTCGATAGTCTGTCGGCCTCTGATGGCAGCTTGTCGGCGCGGAGTCTGGCTATTCTGGGAAAGCGCATGGCTACGCCGGATTTGTGGCGGTTGGAGCGATTTATGCCTTCGAAGGCGACTTCGAGGACAAAGCCGAAAGTTGGGGTGGCGCGAACGGCGCGGACGGGGCCGAAGCGCTCGACGGTGTTGTCGCGGACGAACTTGTCGAGCACCTCCAGTTCGGCATCGGTAAAGCCGAAATAGGCCTTGCCGACGGGCACCAGTTGTTCGGCCCCTTCATTTTCCGACCAGACACCGAAGGTGAAGTCGGAATAATAGCTGGAGCGTTTGCCGTGGCCGCGCTGGGCATACATCATGACGGCATCGATGTTGAAGGGATCGCGCTTCCATTTGAACCACGGCCCCTTGGCGCGACCGGCCTGATAGATGCTGTCCTTGCGCTTGATCATGACGCCTTCGATGACGGGATCGGGCGGCGCCTTGCGCAGGGTTTCCAACTCGTCCCAGCTTTCGAACGGCACCAGCGGAGAGATATCGAACCGGTCATGCGGGGCGTTTTCGATGAGATGGGTGAGCTTTTCCCGGCGCTTGAGAAAGACCTCGCCGCGAATGTCCTCATCGCCCTCGAACAGAAGGTCGTAGGCGCGGATGAAGGCGGGATATTCCTCCAGCATCTTGCCGGTCACCGTCTTGCGGTTCAGGCGCTGCTGGAGATCGGAAAAGGTGCGGGTCGCAATGTTGGAGCGCGCCGTGCCGCCAATCAGCAGTTCCCCATCAATGACGCCTTCGAAGTTGATCCTGTCGAGAACATCTGGAAAGGCGCCGGAAATATCGTCGCCGGAGCGGGAATAGAGCTTTCGTGTCTCGCCCGAGCGGGACAGCTGCACACGGATGCCATCCCACTTCCACTCCGCAACAAAATCCTGCGGGTCAAGGTTTTGCAGGTCGTTATCGCCAACCGGCGTGGACAGCATGACAGAGTGGAAGATGGCGGGCGTGGCAATGATTGGGCGCTCTGTCTTGCCCTCCAGCCATGCAAACAAGGGCTCATAGGGCGGCTCCAGACCGTGCCAGAGCGTTTCGATCTCGGTGATATCCCGCCCGCCGAAATCCGCCAACGCCTGACGGGCCAACCGGGCGGACACGCCGATGCGCAGGCCGCCGGTGACGAGCTTGAGGAAGGCAAAGCGCGACGAGGTTTCCAGCCGGTCTAAGAGATCGCGAACGGCGGAGCGCACCTCCGTTCGCCCCAACGAGTTCATCAGGCTGACGATTTCGCCGAGGCCGGGATCTTGGACCTCCGGCGGGTTGGCATTCTGGCTGGTGTCCCAGACCAGCGAAATCGTCTCGGCCAGATCACCGACATAGTCGTAGGAATAGCGGAACAGCACGTCATCCATGCGCTCCAGCACCAGCTCTCGCAGCATGGCAGGCTTGACGCTCTTCAGGTCCAGCGTGCCAGCGATGGCGGCAAGGCCGTAGCCCCGGTCGGGGTCTGGGGTGTCGCGAAAGTAGTCGGTCAGGAGTTTGAGCTTGCCGTTGCGGGAAGGCGTGAGGACGAGGCGGTCGAGGAGGGTTGCGAAAGATTTCATGGGTGGGGATGCTCCCCATGTCGGGAAACTGTGGGTGGGTTACCCCCCTCTGTCCTGCCGGACGTCTCCCCCTCAAGGGGGGAGATCGACTCGTTGAGACCTCTCGTCCACCTATGAAGCCGAGGATAGACTGGGAAGCGCGCGTCTTGCCGATCTCCCTCCCTGTGGGGGAGATGGTCGGCAGGACAGAGGGGGGTAAGCCGCGAACTCTGCACCATCAATCCCCCTCATCCTCATAACCCACCAGATGCAGCGGACGGGCGGGAATGCCCTGCAACTCGCACCAGCGCACCAGCGCCTCCTCGCGCCCATGCGTCACCCAGACCTGCGAAGGCGCGACTTCCTTGATAGTCTCCAGCAATTCCGGCCAATCGCAATGGTCGGAAATGACCAGTGGCAGTTCCACGCCGCCTTGCTTGGCGCGCTGGCGCACCATCATCCATCCCGAGGCAAACGAGATCAGTGGTTCGTTGAAGCGGCGGGCCCATTTTTCCTGAAAGGCGGAGGGTGGGCCGACGACGATGGCGCCTTTGAACTGGGCGGGATTGCTCTTTTCCAGCGTGGCGGGGCGAAGGTCTCCGAGGTCTATGCCCTGAGACACGTAGTAATCGCAGAGCTTGGCCAGCGCGCCATGAATGTAAACAGGTTCGGAATATCCATTGTCACGCAACAGGCGTAGCACGCGCTGCGCCTTGCCCAGAGAGTAGGCCCCGACGAGATGGGTGCGCTCAGGGAACTGCCTGATGGAGGTCAGCAGCTTGCCGATTTCCACGCTGGGTTTGGGGTGGTGAAAGACCGGCAGACCGAAAGTCGCCTCGGTGATTAAGACATCACAGGGGACAGGCTCGAACGATGCGCATGTGGGGTCGACGCCGCGCTTGTAATCGCCCGAGGCAACGATGCGTGTGCCGCCATGTTCGATGGAGATTTGCGCAGAACCGAGCACATGACCAGCGGGATAAAAGCCCACCGTGACACCGTTGATCTCCACGGTCTCACCAAAGCCGACGGCCTGCTCACTTCCCGTGAAATCCTCGCCATAGCGAATGCGCATGATGTCCAGCGTCTGGCGGGTGGCTAGAACCTTCTCATGACCGGCACGGGCGTGGTCGGAATGGCCGTGGGTGATCAGCGCCCGTGGCACAGGGCGCACAGGGTCCACATAGAAATCGCCGACGGGGCAATAGAGCCCCTTTGGCGTGGGGTTGAGCAATTTCTCTGGTTTCATAAGCGCTATCGATTGCGGCATGGATGGAAGAAACGTTTGCCAAAGCAACACGTTCCTCCCGCCACAACTTTTCAGCGCTTGGCCTTACTCAACCGCTGCAACAGGCTTTTCGATGGCCGCTGCCGGTAGCTTCTTGTTATTCAGGGCAAGCGCAGCAACGAGGCCGATGGCAGCCGTGGCAGCCGCTGCATAAAACAGCGGCGTGAAGGCACCGGCATAGAGATTGGCAACCGCGCTCTGCGATTCCACAGGCAGTTCAGACAGCATCTTCGGCGTCAGTTCCTGAATTTTGCCGACGCCGGGAATATCGACGGAGACGCCCTTCAGATAGGACGAGACGATGGCGCCGTAGATGGAGATGGCAATGGCAGCGCCGCCCATGCGCGTCAGCGACACCGCACCGCTGGCTGCACCGATATCCGCCCTTGGCGCCGAGTTCTGCACCGCGATGATCGGTGCCTGCTGACCAAGACCAACACCGAGGCCCTGCGCAAACATGATGATGGCGATGATGAACAGTGGTGAGCCCGCATGCATCTGCGAAAGCGACAGCATGGCGACAACACCGATGCTCAGGCTGATGACGGAGAATATCTTGTAACTGCCGGTGATCGAGATCAGACGGCCTGCCGTCAAAGACCCCATGACAATGCCGCCGGTGATGGCGATGAAGAACAGACCGGCGGACGATGGCGACAGGCCCGTCGTCGTTTGCAGGAACAGCGCGTAGTAGTTGACCATGCCGATGCCAAGACCGCCGCTGACCAGCGAAATGATCATGAACAGCGGAAAGGTGCTGTCCTTGAACAGGCGTAGCGGCACCACGGGTTCCGGCGCACGGCGCTCCACCAGCACCCACAAATAGGCGGTAACAGCGGCAAAGGCGACGATGCAGAGACTTTTCCAGGCGAAGATCGAACCGAAGAGCTGCGAACTATCGGCCCACAGCACGACGCTGGAAATCGTCAGAGCCAGAAGCAGAGCGCCGAGATAATCGATCTTGGGCTGACGTTCCGGGCGACGGTAAGGCAGAAGGAAAGCAAGGCCCGTCAGCACGATGATACCGATAGGCAGGTTGATGAGGAAGATCGAGCGCCAGCCGAAGAGATCGCTCATCGTGCCACCGAGAATTGGCCCGACGCTGCCCGACGCCATGATGACGAGGCTGGAATAGCTCTGGTAACGCGCCCTCTCCCGTGCCTCGAACAGATCGGCATTGACGGAGAAGATCGACACCATGATACCGCCGCCGCCGAGACCTTGCAGCACGCGCGCAGCAATCAGCGAATCCATCGACCATGCCAGCCCGCAGGCCAGCGAGCCCAGCGTGAAGATCACGATAGCGGCCATCATGACGTATTTGCGCCCGAAGAGGTCGCCCAATTTGCCATAGACAGGCATGACCGCGCTGGTCGCCAGCAGATAGGCAGAGCCGATCCAGCCGAAACGTTCCAGCGCGCCAAACTCACCCACGATCGTCGGCAGAGCCGTCGATACGATCTGGTTGTCGAGCGTCGCCATGAACATGGCCAACATCAGAAAAGAGAACACAACAAGCCTGCGACGGCGATCTGTTACGAGGGGCGCCACAGGCGTAACGGACATATCCATGGAAAGGTCTCACGCTTGATGGACAATTTATGTGCCTTTCGCATATATATGTCAATGGCACATTTCTATGTCTGTGCTATGGTGGGTGAGAATTGTCAGGGGAATTGCGGATATGAACGAGCACGCGTCACTATCGAAAGAGTGTGAAAACACCGATCGCGATGACGTGCTGGATATCAGCCACACCATGACGCGTATGCGGCTGATGATAGGGCGACGCGTGATTGGCCGCATGGCCATCGCCAAGCTAGCCCCCGGGCTGGAGCTCTCGCATATCGATGTGCTTGATATCGTCAACCGCGCCGAAGGCTCGTCCACAGTGGGTGCCATTGCCGATGCCATGCGTCTCGACCCGTCGCGCGGCAGCCGCGTGGTGACGGAAATGGTCAGCAGAGGTCTTTTGAAACGGGAAGCGTCCCAGGAAGACGGGCGCCGCAGCGTCATCGACATCACGCCGCTGGGCCACAGCATTCTGGCTGAAATGCGCAGCGCTAAAATCAGTATTATCCGCGACGTCGTCAGCGACTGGCCCGAACAGGACGTGGCGGACTTTTCGCGTCTGTTCGACCGCTTCATCGGACGGTTCGAAAAACGCCTTGCGCCGGATGCCGTCGCGCTGATGGCGACACCGAAGCCGGACGACGCGTAACGACGATTATGATTTCAGATGCCGCTGCCTGCGGACTGATCGGAAACGCGCACGCTGTTGCGCCCGTCTTTCTTCGCCGCATACATGGCGGCATCCGCTTTCGCCAACAGCGCTTCCGGCGTATCGCCATCACCGGGATAGAAAGCCGTGCCGGACGAGCAGGTGACGGAGAGACAGCCCTGCGTCAACTCAATCGGCTCTGCGGCGCGTTGGCGAATGGCTTCCAGCCGCCGAAGAATGCCCTCTTCGTCATGCTTGGGGTTGCTGAAAATGATGGCGAACTCATCACCACCCAATCGCACTGCAATGTCGGACGCCCTGATGCAGCTTGAAATGCGATCCGCCAGGTTGCGCAGGACCGCATCGCCTACGGCATGGCCGTGCGTATCGTTGATCTGCTTGAAATTATCGAGGTCGATATAGGTGATCGCCACCAGCCGGTTTTCGCGCTTAGCCTCGTGGATGGCGCGGCTGAACTGGGTCCAGAACAGGTTTCTGTTGTAGAGCCCGGTCAACGGGTCGTGATGCGCCATGAAGTGCGCGCGCTCTTCGGCACGGCGCTGATCGATGGCGATACCGGCGATATTGGTCGCCATGTCGATGATTTCGATTTCGAGTGGGGAAGGCTTGCGCACAGTGCCGGAATAAAGCGCGAATGTGCCCAGCAGCACACCGCCATTGCCGATGATGGGCGTGGACCAGCAGGAGCGCAGGCCGTGACGCATTGCAGCTTCGGCGAAGTTTTTCCAAAGCGGATCGTGATAAGTGTCGCTGACATAGACCGCCTCGCGACGCCATGCCGCCGTGCCGCAGGAGCCGACATCGGGGCCGATCTCCACCCCGTCGATCACCGACGTATAGGTCTTGGGCAAAGAGGGTGCCGATGCCGTGCGCAAGCGGTTCTGCTCCACGAAAAGAATGGAGCCGGACAGGTTGTCGAGAATATTTTCAACAGTGCCGATGATCGCGTCAAGAACGGTGCCGAGCGGCTCTCCGTGGACGATCATTTCCAGAAGCGAAGCATGGCTGCGCCGCAGCGTTTCCTGCCACTTGGCAGCGGTAATGTTTCGGGAAATGCCTGCAATACCAGTTATTTCGCCCAGCTCGTTGCGCATGGGGATGCGTGTTCCCGAAAACCAGCGCACCTGCCCGTCCTGGGTGCCCACGCGCTCTTCGGCCTCATAGATCCCGACACCCGTCGTCAGGATACGCTGGTCGATCTCGTCCAGCCGCCGCGCAACGTCGTAGGGCGCCATATCATAGATCGTCAGCCTGCGACCGCGAATGTGATCTGGAGGATGACCGAGTGACGCCAGCGCAGCTGCGTTCATATAGGTATAATATCCGGCGGCATCCTTCAGGAATACCATCTCCGGTATATTATCCAGCAGATAGGCCAGGCGTACGTCCAACAAGCCATTCGTGAGGAACGCATCCTTCACTTCCACCATGTCGAACGATCGAGCGCTATTTTCGTCCCGCATTACGCAAGAGCCTCATACTGCCGAGCTTTTCTATACCGTGTTGATCTTGCAACCGAAACCATACTTTTCGACCTGGTACAGCGGATATCACCATAGAGCATAATAACTTATGCTCAATTAATATGAGCTATAACACTCAATATATATCTTGAATATATTCACGAGTTAACAATAACAAAGCTACAGAGCTGATAAATTGAATTGATGGAAAATGCAATTCAAGGGTGCGTTAGATAGTCAAAAATATTGGCACTGTGACATTCCCGCTTTTGTTTTGCGCGCGGCGGCAATAGGCTCGCCACCAACACATCTGAGGGGACATGGAATGCTGACGATCTATGGGGTCTATCGCTCTCGCGCAACGCGCACATTGTGGCTTGCGGGCGAACTGGGACTGGAGTTCAAACATGTGCCGGTCATTCAGGCACGCCGTCTCAGCGATCCGCTCGCTGCCGATGCGCCTGTCAACACGCTGACGCCATCCTATCTTGCGGTCAATCCCATGGGCACGATTCCCTGCATCGATGATGACGGCATGGTTCTGTACGAATCCATGGCCATCAATCTTTATCTGGCGCGCAAGCATGGAACGGAGATTGCGCCTGCGGATCTTAACGAAGACGCGCAGATGATGCAGTGGTCGTTCTTCGCCGCGACGGAAATCGAGACCAATGCGCTGAAGATTTCTTCGACCGCAGCGGAAGGACTTGCCAGCACCGATGCCGGTCAAGCCGTTATCGAGGTCGCAGCCCGCATGCTGCGCCGTCCGTTCAAGGTTCTCGAACAGCATCTGTCCGGCAGCGATTATCTGGTCGGCAACCGTTTCAGCGTGGCGGATATCAATGCAGCAGAAGTGGTGCGATACGCGCAGGCGCACGCGCCGCTGTTCGACGCGAACCCCGCAGTCACCGCCTGGCTGGAACGCTGCCAGGCCCGCCCGGCCTTCAAGGCCATGTGGGATGCGCGCACCGCCGAGCCCGCCTAAGGCTAAGCGAGGTCTCCCGTCACCCTGATATCGCCGACATGGATGCCGTTCCAGTTTTTCATGGAACGGTTGGCCATGTTCAAAAGTGCCTGCTGTTCATGGCTGTCATTTTCGAAATATCGCGCCAGCAGCGCCGTGATCATCGCTTCGGCAGCACGCGTGGTGCCATCCTCGCACTTCACCGCCATGGCGATGCCCTGCTGCGGCAAGGCTGCGACGAACACGCCTTCCGCGCCGGTCTTGGCGAAGATATGTCCGGGTGCGAGTTCCATCAGCCGCGTGCAGGTGCGGCCTGTGCCAGCCACATAAAACGGCTCCGCCATGCAGGCATCGATCAGACGGCGGGAGGCTTTGGCCCGGCCTGCATCCAACCCCTGCCCCGTCGCCATTTTGGCAAAGCCATGGGCCAGCCCCTTTAGCGGCACGGCATAGGTTGGGATAGAACAGCCATCGACGCCGCAATTGTCATGACCCAGCATGGCACCGGTCAGGCTTTCCATCGTCGCGCGTATCTCTGCCTGAAGTGGATGGTCGTAACCGACATAACCCTTCGTCTCCATGCCTGAATGGACGCAGGTGCAAACGAAGCCTGAATGTTTGCCGGAGCAGTTGTTGTGAAGCGCCGTGGGCCTGTCCATCGTGCGGGCCTGATGGATGATGGTCTTCTGGTCAGACGACCAGTGCGCGCCGCATTCGAGTGTGTCGACGTCCCTGCCTGCCTTTGCCAGCATGGCTGCCGCAAGCTCAGCATGGGCGTCTTCACCCGAATGGGAGGCACAGGCGAAGGCCAGTTCCCGGTTTCCAAATCCGTAGGCATCCGCAGCGCCGCTTTCGATAAGCGGCAGCGCCTGCATCGCCTTGCAGGCGGAACGTGGAAACACGCCACCTTCCACATCGCCTGCGGAAAACACGACGGAGCCATCGCCATCCACCACCACGGCCATGCCGCGATGGCGGCTTTCGACGAGATTTCCTCTGGTGACTTCGACGGTAACGGGGTTGTGCATGGGTCCGGCCTCAAAAAATACGAAATTGAGATCGTTCTATCCAACTTCTCTTATTGATGCACGAGGCCCATCGTTGAAAGTTGCCAAACGTTTGCTGCTTGCCATTCTCATCATTTACCTCTTGCCCGCACTGGCCTCGGCTGGCCTCTGGGCCATGAAGGAACATCCGACCGGCTATCGCAATGCGCGCTGGTCTTCCGCCGGTATTTTGCCGCAGGCGCCCACCGACAAGCCAGCCGCCATCTACGTCTATTCCGCCATGACCGGCGGCTTCAAAGGCTCGATCGCCAGCCACGCCTGGATCGTGATAAAGCCGCAGGGCGCGGACAGCTATGAGCGCTACGACAAGGTCGGCTGGGGCAACCCCATTCGCCGCAACGCCTATGCGCCAGATGCCTATTGGTACTCCAACATGCCGAGACTGGTGGTGGAGCTGCACGGCGAAGAGGCCGAAAAGCTGATCCCGAAAATGCAGCAGGCCATTGCCGACTATCCCTATGGCAAGGCGGGCGGATATCATATTTATCCCGGTCCCAACTCCAACACCTTCGTTGCCCACGTGCTGCGCAGCGTGCCGGAACTCGGCGTGGTTCTGCCGCCCGATGCCGTGGGTCGCGATTACCTGCCCAATGGCGAGTTCATCCACGTCGCCGACGACTGGAAGGATGTCAGCCTTTCGCTTGGCGGCTTCTTCGGCGTCTCAGCGGGTGCCAGAAGCGGCTTCGAGGTCAACTTCCTCGGCCTCGTAGCAGGCATCGACGTGATGAACCCCGGCATCAAAATTCCAGGGCTCGGTTATTTCGGCGTCAACTCTTTCGAGCCTGCCCCCGAGAGACCGCCGACCAGCGCCTGACACCAGTGCTCGTCAATGGTCCGGCGCATGCTCCGCGCGTCGCGAGCGAATGACGTTGGCGACGAACACCCGCGCCATGCCGTGATAGAACTGTTCCGGCATGATGATGCGCGAGGCCAGATAGCCGATCATGGACGCTGCCATGATGGGGATCATGCAGCGGTGATTTCCCGTCATTTCGAGAATGATGACAAAGGTCGTCATCGGTGCCTGCGTGACACCGGAAAAATATCCAGCCATGCCGAGAATGGCACCGAGGCCGATACTGGCGCCAATCATATCCGCAACCGTGCTGCCAAGTGCGGTGCCGACCGAGAGCGAAGGCGCGAAAAAGCCGCCGGGGATACCGGAGAGCATAGCGAGGAAAGTGGCCAGCAGTTTTTCGATGAAGAAGATGGCTGGAGCAGCGTGGCCTTCAATGGCGGCGCGGGCCTGTTCGTAACCCGTACCATAGGTCGTGCCGCCCGAGACGATACCGATAATGGCGGACAGCAGGCCGCAGGTTGCGGCAACGATCAACAGGCGTTTCAGCGGCAGCACATGGCTCCAGCGGCGAATGCGCGCCATGATTTTGACGGCTGTTGAACTGAACAGAGCACCCAGCACGCCTCCGAGAAGACCGCAGATCAACACTAGCAGCCAATCGATGGCAGTGGTCGCCATCATGGCACTCGTGCCGAAATAATTGTAGCTGCCGACGAGCCCGATGGATGAGAGGCCCGCGAGAATGACGGCTGTCAGCACGATGCCGTTGGTGCGGGTTTCGTAGGCTTTACCCATCTCTTCGATGGCAAACACGATACCGGCCAAAGGCGTGTTGAAAGCGGCGGCGATGCCCGCGGCAGAGCCTGCGAGAATAAGACCTCTGGCCTGCGCCATGCCGCCCCAGCGTGCGGCCTGAAGCATGATCGAGGCTCCCACCTGCACAGTCGGGCCTTCACGACCTATCGAGGCCCCGGAGAGGAGACCCGCGACTGTCAGCACGATTTTGCCGAAGGCAAGCTTCAGCGAAAGGAGACGGGATCGATCCTCATCATCATGAAAGTGACGCGCTGCAATGGCCTGCGGAATACCGCTGCCCTGCGCATTGGGAAAGAATGCAAAAGCAAGCCAGGTGCACAGCATGAACCCCAAGGGGCTGATCACCAAAGGCAACAGATACGTATATTGCCCGGACGAGACTGCCGCAGAAAAAAGATGCTGGGCATGGTCTGCCAAGATCGCAAACACGACGCTGATGACACCGACGGCCAGCGCACCCAGCCAGAACACAGCCCGCGGCTTCCAGATGTGCCACGATCCCCAAACGACACGGGTACGACGCAGCATTTTCAGCTTTTTGGACTTGGCAGGCATGATGATCCAGACATTTCGAGGTGGGAATTTGACAGGTGTCAGGAGGCCCCCGTTATCGTCCCGTCCGGCATCGATTTCAACCGCATCTTTGACAATTGGCTAGAAAAGGAGCACGATCACGCATCGCAATTGCAATGCATGGAGTTGCCATGAGCCGAACCTTAAAAACTGCCACTTTGCCTTCCCTACGCGTTGAACCGGAGTTTCGCGACAAGGCGGAAAGCGTTTTAAACGAAGGCGAGACGCTCTCCGCTTTCATGGAAGCAGCGGTTCGCAAGCAGGTGGAAATTCGCAAATCGCAGGCGGAGTTTATCGCGCGTGGACTTGCCGCAAGAGAAGAATCGAAGCGGACTGGTATTTATTATTCAGCAGATGAAGTTCTTGCAGAACTGAAATCCATGCTGGACGCAAAGCTCGCGGAAGACAAAAAACAATGACGTATCAAATATTTCTCGCGGACAAAGCGCGTGATGATATTATGCGCCTCTACAGATATCTTCTCGATTACGATAAGTACGTGGCACAGCGCGCATACGATGCCATTCAAAAGGGCATCAACGCGCTTGGCGATTTCCCGATGAGTTTCCGCAAGGTCGACCCCGTAAATCCTTTCTTACGTGAGTTGATCATTCCATTTGGCTCTTCAGGATATGTTGTCTTGTTTGAGGTCGAGACTTCAGAAAAAATCACCATCCTCGCTATCCGCCACCAGCGCGAAGACGACTATCACTAATCCCTACCGATCACTGACCGCTGCACGCGGGTTGACCCACGGCTCCTGATTGGAACGCGGCAGAGGCTGTCTGCCCAAAATATGATCTGCCGCTTTCTCGCCCGCCATGATCGAGGGGCCGTTGAGGTTGCCGTAGGTGACATGCGGGAAGATCGAGCTGTCGGCGACGCGCAGGCCTTCCACACCGATCACCCGGCATTCGGGATCGACCACGGCCATCGGATCATCTCGGTCGCCCATTCGGCAGGTACCGCAGGGATGATAGGCGCTTTCCAGATGCTCGCGCAGGAATGCGTCGATGGCTTCGTCCGACTGCACGCCCTCGCCCGGCTGTATCTCTGGTCCGCGATAATCGTCGAATGCCTTCTGGCTGAAGATGTCCCGCGTCAGGCGAACGCAATGGCGGAATTTTTCCCAGTCTTCGGCGTGGCTCATATAGTTGAAGCGGATGACCGGATCGTCCTTCGGATCGGACGAGCGCAGCGTGACATTACCGCGTGATTTCGACAGGTTGAAACCGACATGGACCTGAAAACCATGGCTTTTCGCCGCTGCCTTGCCATCATAGGAAATGGCGACGGGCAGGAAATGGAACTGGATATCCGGCTGCTTCAGACCGGGTTCGGAACGCAGGAAAGCGCAGGCCTCGAACTGGTTCGAGGCACCCAGCCCACCTTTTGTCACCAGCCACTGCGCACCTGCCACGCCCTGCCAGAACCATGGCAGCCATGAATAGAGCGAGACGGGCTTGGTGGAGACCTGCTGGAAATAGAACTCCATATGGTCCTGAAGATTGGCGCCGACGCCGGGACGATCGACCTTCACTTCAATGCCCATATCCTGCAGATGCTGCGCGGGGCCGATGCCCGAGAGCATCAGCAGCTTGGGAGAATTGAACGACGATGCCGCGACGATGACCTCGCGGTTGGCGCGCACGGTTTCCACTCTGCCTCGACGTTCGATTTCGACGCCCGTGGCGCGACCGTTTTCGATGACGATCCTGCGCGCAAAACCTTGCACCAGCGTCACGTTTCCACGTTTCAAGGCGGGCCGCAAATAGGCATTGGCGGCGGACCAGCGCCGACCATTGTGAATGGTCTGCTCCATCAGGCCGAAACCCTCCTGCTTGGAGCCGTTGTAATCGTCAGTCAGTTCGAAACCGGCCTGTGAACCGGCTTTGACGAAAGCATGAAACAGTGGGTTTTTGACCGGCCCGCGCTGCACATGCAGCGGTCCATCGGTTCCGCGCCAGCCCTCTTCGCCGCCATGGCTGGTTTCCATGCGCTTGAAGTAAGGCAGCACATCCGCATAGGCCCAACCCTGTGCACCCAGCGCCTCCCACCGATTGAAATCCTCCGCATGGCCGCGAACATAGACAAGACCGTTGATGGAGGATGAGCCCCCCAGCACCTTGCCGCGCGGCGCGGTGATGCGGCGGTTGTTGAGGTTCGGCTCTGGCTCGGAATAGTAGCCCCAATTGTAACGCTTCATGCTCATCGGCCATGCAAGAGCGGCGGGCATCTGGATGAAGGGGCCGAAGTCCGAACCGCCTGCCTCGATTACGATGACGGAATACTTGCCGTCTTCCGAAAGGCGATAGGCCATGGCAGAGCCTGCGGAACCCGAACCGACGATGACGAAATCTGCGTTTTGCATAGTGGTTGCTCTTTGCTGTGGCCACCTCGTCCTTCGAGGCCCGTTTCACGGGCACCCCAGGATGAGGTGGAGAGACGTTTGTTACTTAATAAAAAACACGCGCTACTAAGATTGCCTCAGGGACTTCGGCCTTGCTTCACCAACCATCGCCCTCTGGGCGGTCCCCGTGGTCGGAAACGCTTACTCTCATCCTCATCCTGAGGTGCCCGTGAAACGGGCCTCGAAGGGCGAGGATGAGCCGCTGATCCCAATACTCCCTTAGCAGGGGAGCGTACCGATCAATACGGCGCGTCCACCTTCCCAGTCGCCACATAAACCGTCTTCAATTCACTATAATGACTGAGCGCCGCCGCAGAATTCTCACGCCCGAATCCTGACTGTTTCGACCCGCCAAACGGCATCTCCACCGGGCACAAATTATACGTGTTGATCCACAACGTCCCCGCCTCTAGTTGGTCCACCACCCGGTGGGCGCGGTTGATGTCGGCGGTAAAGACGCCGCCTGCGAGTCCGAATTCGGTGGCGTTGGCACGGGCGATCACCTCGTCTTCGTCATCGAAATCCAGCACGCACATGACGGGCCCGAAAATTTCCTCGCGAGCGATGGTCATGCCATCCGTCACATCGGCAAAGACCGTGGGCTGCACGTAAGCACCCTCGCCCGCCACATGATTGGGAATGCCGCCGCCGGTGATGAGTGTGGCGCCTTCGGCCTTGCCCTTTTCAATATAGGCCAGAACTTTTTCCTGCTGGGCCTTGGACACCAGCGGGCCGATCTGCGTTGCCTCGTCCATCGGGTCGCCAATCACCATCGCATCGGTGCGGCTCTTGAGGTTGTCGAGAAACCGCTGTTTTGCGCCGCGCTGGACGAACACGCGGGTGCCGTTGGAGCAGACCTGACCGGACGAGTAGAAATTGCCGAGCATCGCCCCGCCAACGGCGCTTTCGATATCGGCATCATCGAACACGATCAGCGGCGACTTGCCGCCGAGTTCCATGGTTACGTGCTTCAGATGACCGGCAGCGGCAGCGGCCACCTTGCGACCTGTTGGCACCGAACCCGTCAGCGAGACCTTGGCGACATCGGGGTGGTTGACCAGCAGCGGGCCAGTGTCCCGGTCGCCCTGAATGACGTTGAAGAGGCCTTTGGGCAGGCCTGCTTCGATCAGAATTTCCGCAATTTTCAGTGCGCCCAGCGGTGTGTTTTCCGAAGGTTTGAACACCATGGCATTGCCAGCCACCAGCGCCGGTGCAGCCTTCCAGCAGGCGATCTGCTGTGGGTAGTTCCATGCGCCGATGCCGACGCAGACACCCAGCGGCACGCGCTTGGTATAGGCAAAATCGCCGCCGAGTGGAATGTAATCGCCGTTCAGCGCAGACGGTGCGATGCCGCCGAAGAACTCAAAGCTGTCGGCACCGGAGGTCGGGTCTGCGACGATGGTTTCTTGGATTGGCTTGCCGGTATCCAACGTCTCCAGTTCAGAGAGCTCTCGATTGCGCTCGCGCATAATATCGGCGGCGCGGCGCAGGATGCGCCCGCGTGCGGTGGGGCTCATCGCCGCCCACTCCTTCTGCGCCTTCTTGGCGGAAACGATTGCGCGCTCCACGATGGCAGGCGTGGCGGCATGCAGCCTTGCCACGACTTCGCCGGTGGCAGGATAGATGCTGTCGAATACGGTGCCCGCAGTATCTTCGACATAGTCGCCATCGATGAAATGCGAGGCTTTGGGCTGGGCTTTCAATGTCATCTAAAAGGTCCTCAGAGAATGCGAATGGACGGTTTGCCTTCACGAGAAGGAGCGTCGGAAAAGGGTTTGAGCTGCGTGTCGAAATAATTTTCGACCAGCGCGGGGGCCGCAGAAAGGCCGAGCGGGGCCGCCTGGAGGCTGTGCCTGATATAGAGACCGTCGATCAGCGCTGCCGCCCCTTCCGCGATGCGCGCCGCATCATCCGGCGGGCAGAGGCGGTTGAGGCTGTCCATGATGTTGGAGCGCAGGCGGCGCGTGTAGGCAATCAGCAAGCGGCGCATCTCTTCCGAGCGCTGCGCCTCCACATAGAATGCAAGCCATGCGGCAACCGTATCATTGGTAAACTGGTCGCTCTGGAATGAGACGCGGACGATGGCGCTCAGCCTTGCTCGCGGGCCGGACGCCTGCCCGAGGGCTGTAATTGCATCCCGGCGAAGCGCGCGCAGCAGGCTGCGAATGGTTTCCAGGAGAAGCTGTTGCTTGCTGCCAAAATAATGGTGCGCCAAAGCCGCCGACACGCCAGCCTCGCGTGCGATATCCGACATGGTGACGTTGAGCGAACCGTTCTGGCCGATGGCGCGCAAAGCGGCATCCATCAGCGCCTTTTTGCGCAGCGGCTCCATTCCAAGTTTCGGCATAGCGGTCTCCTTTGCGCAGTAATTTATTATTGATTGACTGATCAATCAACAACAAATGCGACACGCAAATGTGTGACGTTCGTCATTCCCAGCCTTGCAAAAGGTTTTGCCGACTGCTGCGAATATGATAGGGTTGCCCCCAACCGGCACAGGAAAGGTCGCATACATGACCGAGTGCATTCGCTTACCAAACGACAACCATCGCTCGCAGCAGAACAAAGTCTGCGAGGCGTCAGGTTACGCGGTTGCTTTTATTGCCAGCAGCCCATTTCATGAAACGAAGTTTCGTCTGGAACCTTAACCGGAGGCGGGCGTTCCTTCCGGCGCACATGCAATATGTGCTAATATAATAATCACTTAAGTCCGCTCACAAATGGCCTGGAGCGGATGGCTAAATCGGCCAGGGACGGTGCGGCTTCGACATGACTGTTGAAGGACGAACCGCCAACATAGGGAGAGACACGATGCCAATGGTGACTGTATCCATTTCCCCAGAGCAGGCAGCCAAGATGCGTGACGCCGTCGACAGCGGTGATTATGCTTCGGGAAGCGAAGTCGTGCGTGCCGCATTGCGTTTATGGGTCGAAACAGCGGGTCGTGATGGCGGCTCCCAACGAAGAGGCGCTTCCGGTGCCTCGTCAAACGGCGAACATCTCAATGTCGCGGAACTCTACGCCGCACACTCGCTGAAAAGACGCCACGCCTAAGCATCTGAGACAATTACGTTAAAACTGTTTTAGAACGTCACATTTGCGTCATAAAACCTTCAAGAAAGCTTCACGAACGGGAAAGCTTTTGTTGAGGAGTTTACGGCACGCTCACCATCAAAAAGCGCCCCTACGATCAGTTGGGGGTGCGGTGGTGGAGAAAAAACATGCAGTCGACGGCGATCGACCCTGATGTCATACGGCGATTTGCCAGCGGGCAGATGGCGTCTATGGCCAAACTCGTTTTAGAAACTGCATTCCAACCCATCGTCGAAGCCACCACCGGCACCGTTTTCGGTTACGAATCGCTGATGCG
The DNA here is from genome assembly GCA_900468015.1 of Hyphomicrobiales bacterium. Lineage (GTDB taxonomy): Bacteria > Pseudomonadota > Alphaproteobacteria > Rhizobiales > Rhizobiaceae > Agrobacterium. Next base: position 123,038 of record UBRU01000011.1, on the reverse strand, counting down.
CGGTTTTGACCGTATCGGCTTTTCAAACCCTCTCGAATTGCTCGATCATGTCGAAGCGGATGGCCAACTGGTTGCCGTGGAGCAGATGCTGGCAGGCCGGGCGCTGGCAAAATTCTCCACTCTGCCGGAATTTTCCTCTGCCACGCTGTTTCTCAATCTCGATGTCCGGCTCATTCCGCATGGCGATGCCATTCTGGACAAGCTGCTGGAGCATCTGGCGAAGGCCTCCATACCGCCCTCCTCTATTTGCTTTGAACTGTCAGAACGGTTCGACAATACCACCGTACCGGAATTCAGCGCGCTGATCGCACGCATGCGCAAGGAAGGTTTCAAACTGGCCATCGACGACTTCGGCGTCGGTCACGGCGAGATGAAGCTGCTGTGCGACTATCCCGTCGATTACCTCAAGATCGACCGCTATTTCATCGATGGCGTGGACCGCAATCCGCGCAAGCGCCATCTGGTCAAGAACATCGTCAATATCGCGCATGTTCTGGGCGTTCGGGTCATTGCCGAGGGTATCGAGACCGAAGCGGAATTTCTGGCCTGTCGAGAACATGGCGTGGATCTGGTACAGGGCTGGTTCATCTCGCGCCCCACCACTTTCGTCAGCGAGTTGCAGCCCTCGTTCCCGCACCTCCAGCATCTGGGAGAGGTCCGTCGCAGCAGCCAGACGCTGGATGAAATTCTCATCCGCCGCCAGATCGAGCGGTTGCCGACCGTGTTTGAAAACGACACGATCGACAGCGTTTTCGAACTGTTCCGTCGCAATCCGGCGCAGGCATTCTTTCCCGTTCTCAACGCCAATGGCGAGCCGCGCGGCGTCATCAACGAGCACCATCTGAAGGAATATATCTACCAGCCCTTCGGTCGCGACCTGTTGAAGAACAAGGTCTATGAGCGGACGATTTCGCACTTCGTGGATGGCGCACCTATCGTCGGGCTGGATGCGGATGCCGATCAGTTGATGAATGTCTTTGCCAACACCGGCGGCAGCGCCTGCGTGATCCTGACCGAAAACATGCGCTATATCGGTGTCGTCTCGGCAGCATCGCTGATCAAGGTCATCAATGAAAAGCAGCTGAAACTAGCGCAGGAACAGAACCCACTGACGGCGCTTCCCGGCAACCGTGCCATCAGCAACTTCATCGACCACAGTTGCAGCGACAGCGATGACGACCGCTTCTTCTGCTATTGCGACTTCGATAACTTCAAGCCCTTCAACGACAAATACGGCTTCCACGTCGGTGACCACTCGATCACGCTGTTTTCGGCCTTGATGAAGCGCTACTTCTTCTCCGGCGACTGCTTCCTCGGCCATATCGGCGGTGATGACTTCTTCATCGGCGTGCGCGACTGGGCGAAAGAGGAAGTAACAGAAATACTCGAGCGATTGCTCAGCGACTTCCACGAAGACGTGATCGATCTCTATTCCGAGGAAGACCGCGCCGCTGGCGTCATCACTGGTCACGACCGTTTTGGCAATGAGCGGGAATTTGCCCTGCTGCGCTGTTCCATTGGTGTGGTGCAACTGCCCAAGGGCTTGATCATCGGCAACCCGGAGCGCATCAGCAGCGAGATCGCCGCCATCAAGAAGGCGGCCAAGGAGAGCGACTCTGGCCTGGTGATGCGCACCTTCGGCGTGACAACCCCATAATTTGCGGGCAGGTTCAAAACAGTGCACAGCCGCTGACAAATCCGCGTTTTTGTCTCTCGCGGCATTACGCCTCCTTTTATTGGCCTTTCCGCTGACCTAAGTTCAGGTCATTGAAAAATTCGAGGAGGCCGCCCCATGACTTTGCCCACGACCATGCGATTTGTTGATCTGCCGAGCTTCGGCGCGCCCGAGGTCATGACCTTCGCAACGGGTCCGCTTCCCTCCCCGAAGGCCGGTGAAATTCTGGTGAAGGTCGCAGCAGCGGGCATCAACCGCCCGGATGTGGCGCAACGGCAGGGCCACTATCCGGCACCTAAGGATGCAAGCCCGGTGCTGGGCCTGGAAATTTCAGGTGAAGTGGTGGCGCTGGGCGAAGGTGTCACCGAATTCAAGATCGGCGACAATGTCTGCGGATTGGCCAACGGCGGCGGTTATGCCGAATATTGCGTCTTGCCTGCGGGGCAGACCCTGCCATTTCCCAAGGGTTACGACGCGGCAAAAGCAGCGGCTTTGCCCGAAACCTTCTTCACCGTCTGGGCCAATCTGTTCCAGATGGCAGGCCTGACCGAAGGTGAGAGCGTGCTGATCCACGGCGGCACCAGCGGCATCGGCACGACGGCGATCCAGCTCGCCAAGGCGTTCGGCGCGGAGGTCTACGCCACCGCCGGTTCGAAGGAGAAATGCGACGCTTGCGAAAAGCTCGGTGCGAAGCGCGCGATCAATTACCGCGAAGAGGATTTCGCGGAGGTCATCAAGGCAGAAACCGGCGGCAAGGGTGTTGATGTCATCCTCGACATGATCGGCGCATCCTATTTCGAGAAGAACCTGTCCTCTCTTGCCAAGGACGGCTGTCTGTCGATCATCGCATTCTTGGGCGGCAACATCGCTGAAAAGGTCGATCTGCGCCCCATCATGGTCAAACGCCTGACCGTCACCGGCTCCACCATGCGCCCCCGCACCGCAGACGAGAAGCGCGCTATTCGCGACGAACTGGTGGCGGAGGTGTGGCCGTTGCTCGAGGCAGGCAAGGTCGCCCCGGTCATTCACGATGTGATCGACTTCGATCATGTTGCGGATGGGCATAGGTTGATGGAAAGCAGCAGCCATATTGGGAAGATTGTGATGCGGGTTTCCTGAGCCACATCAGGCTGGACTGTTGTTATCATTGACAACAGCCCAGCGCGTTGTTAAAAATAACAACATGGGCGCGACGCTGATCGAAAAGTCGAGAAAGGTCATCGATGAAAAGACCTTTTTCGAATTTGTTTTATGGCATCTGCTTGAGCCTGTGCCCGGTAGCACCCATCCGTTCAAATACCGATTAGCGCTTGTCGTAAATGGCGAATGCATTCTTCGCTACGACAACGAGCGCGGCAAAGGAGACCATCGCCATATGTATGGTCATGAAGAAGCAATCATATTCACCACGCTTGAAGCGCTCTTTGACGCTTTTCAAACCGACATGGAGAGGATTTTGAAATGACGAGTTTGACGATACGACTGAGCACGATGGACGATATGAAGGCGCGGTTTGCAGCGGCTGGAAAACTCGCCCTTTCCGGCAAGGCGGTGGAAACAACGCCTTCTATCGAATTTTCCAGCTACGACGATCTGCACCGAATTCTGGCGCCACTGCGCCTGAGTATCGTTCGCAGCCTTGTGAGCCAAGGCCCGCTTGCCATTCGCGAAGTGGCGCGACGTGTGGGACGCGACGTGCAGGCCGTGCACCGCGATGTAACGACGTTGATCAATGCAGGCATTATCGACAAGCACGAAAACGGCGTCGAGTTTCCGTATGACAATATTCACTTCGAGTTCGACATGAAGGCGGAAAAGGCGGCGTGAGTTTCCCCGCCTCTTGCAATCCCCACGAATCGTATTACCTTCTTCTTATGTTCAACGTAGCGAAAGGAAGGTGATCCAATGTCTAGTGAGATTTCGGTCTTGGTGCGTGACAGTGGAAAGGATTTGATTTTGACGAGGCAGCCCTCGGCTTGATCCGCCTTCCAACGGGACGTTGATAAACGTTTCCAGGTCTGTAACAACGACCAAACTCATGGAAGGGCCGCCACAAGCGGCCCTTTTCCTTTGTCAGCCTCTGTTACTTGCGAAAGACTTTCCAGCGGGTCGGGCGGAAGCGGAGTTCGTTGCCGACGGCGACCGAGGCGTCGAGCGGAACTTCGATTTCCAGATGGTAGGGCTCATGACCGTTGTTGGCAATGTCGATTTCGGCGATGCGGGTGCCCGCAAGACGGCGGCAGGTGGTGACTTTGCCGTAGAGCGCGTCCTGCTCGCCAGTCAGCACCACATCCTCAGGGCGGAAGAACAGGTCGCCCTCCCCGTCATTGGCCTCTCTGATGCCAATGCTTTCACCTTGAAACAGCACGTGACCATCGCGGATTGCCACAGGCAAGTTGGAGGATTCGCCGATGAAGGAGAAGACGAAGGGTGAGTTGGGCGTATCATAGACATCGTCTGCCGTGCCGACCTGCTCGATCTTGCCCTGGCTCATGACGACCACGCGGTCGGCCAGTTCCAGCGCTTCTTCCTGATCATGCGTCACGAAAACAGTGGTGTGGCCGGTGCGGTCGTGGAACTCGCGCAGCCAGCGGCGCAGTTCTTTGCGCACTTTGGCATCCAGCGCGCCGAAGGGCTCATCGAGAAGCAGCACGCGCGGCTCGATGGCGACGGCACGGGCAAGCGCCACGCGCTGACGCTGACCACCGGAGAGTTGGTTGGGATAACGTTTCTCCAGCCCTTGAAGGTGGACCATATCCAGAAGTTCCGACACGCGCTTGCGGATGTCTGATTTCGCAGGACGGCTGGAAGATGGGCGGACTTTGAGGCCGAAGCCGATATTATCAGCGACCGTCATGTGGCGAAACAGGGCGTAATGCTGAAACACGAAGCCGACATTGCGCTCCTGCACGGAACGGTGCGAGGCGTCTTCGTCACCGAAGAAAATCTGGCCCTTGGTTGGCTGCTCCAGACCGGCGATGAGGCGCAGCAGCGTCGTCTTGCCGGACCCCGATGGTCCGAGCAGCGCGATCAGCTCACCGGAGCGGATGTCGAGCGATACATCGTTCAGCGCCGGGAAGCGATCGAACTGCTTGGTGATGCCGGAAACTTTCACTTCCATGGATATGCCCTTCAATGCTTGCCGGCGGCGTTGCCCGCGCCAAAGCGTATTTCAAGAATGGTTTTGAGAACGAGGGTGACGAGTGCCAGACCCGCAAGCAATGTCGCCACGGCAAAGGCCGCGCCGATATTGTACTCGTTGTAGAGGATTTCGACATGCAGCGGCATGGTGTTGGTTTCGCCACGGATATGGCCCGAGACTACCGAGACGGCGCCGAACTCGCCCATGGCGCGGGCGTTGCACAGCAGCACGCCATAGAGCAGGCCCCATTTGATATTGGGTAGCGTCACGAACCAGAAGGTCTGCCAGCCGGATGCACCAAGCGAAATCGCCGCTTCCTCATCACCCGTCCCCTGATCCTGCATTAGAGGGATCAACTCACGCGCAACGAAGGGGAACGTCACGAAGATGGTGGCCAGCACGATGCCCGGCACGGCGAAGAGGATTTCGATGCCATAGCTTTTGAGGAACGGCCCCAGCACGCTGTGGGACGAAAACAGGATGACGTAGACGAGGCCTGAGATGACTGGCGAGATCGAAAATGGCAGGTCGATCAGCGTGATGAGAAACGCCTTACCCTTGAATTCGAATTTGGCAATCGACCATGCAGCCGCAATGCCGAAGACGAGATTGAGCGGCACGGAGATGGCCGCCACGAGCAATGTCAGGCGAATGGCCGACAGGGCGTCCTGCTCGACAATCGCCTCCCAGAAAGAGCCGATGCCCTTGCGGAATGCTTCCACAAAGACCGCGACCAGCGGCAGCACGAGAAACAGCGCGAGAAACAGAAAGGCGAGCCCGATCAGCATGATGCGGGCGGGCAAGGCCTCGCTGGCGGGATCGCGGAACGGCTTGGTGGATGGAAGACTGCGCGCATTATCAGGCATAACCGTACCTCTTGCGGCTCCACGCCTGAATGAGATTGATGACGAAGAGCATGGCAAAGGAGATGATCAGCATGATGGTGGCAATGCCGGTCGCTGCCGCATAGTTGAACTCCTCCAGCCGGATGACGATCAGAAGCGGTGCGATCTCAGAGACATAGGGAATGTTGCCCGCAATGAAGATGACCGAGCCATATTCCCCAACCCCACGCGCAAATGCCAGGGAAAAGCCTGTGAGGATGGCAGGTAGCAGGCTTGGCAGCAGAATGCGGGTTATCGTCTGGAAACGATTGGCACCCAGCGTCGCTGCAACCTCTTCCACCTGACGGTCGATTTCTTCCATGACCGGCTGCACCGTGCGCACCACGAAGGGCAGCCCGATGAAGATCAGCGCAATGACGATGCCCGTGGGCGTGAATGCGATCTTGATGCCGAAGGGCTCGAACAGGGCACCCACCCAGCCGCGATTGGAATAGAGCGCGGTGAGCGCAATGCCCGCGACGGCGGTGGGAAGCGCAAAGGGCAGATCCACAATGGCATCCACGAAACGGCGTCCGGGAAAGCGGTAACGCACCAGAACCCAGGCAATCAGCACACCGAAGATGGCGTTGACGAGCGCGGCCACGAAGGCGGTGCCGAAACTGATGCGCAGCGCATTCAAGGTGCGGCTATCGGTGGCGATGGCGAAGAAATCCGAAAAACCCAGCTTGGCCGTGGACCACACCAGACCGGCAAGAGGGATGAGGATGATGAGAAAAAGATAGGTGATGGTGTAGCCGAGCGTGAGGCCGAAACCAGGCAACACGCTCGATTGACGCCACTTCCATTTCGCTGGCGATGGGGTACTGCTCATCGAGGCTCCGGTAAACGGGGGCATTGTCAGCCGCCCTCTTATGCGTCTTCGACCGGCGTGCGGGCCGGTCGATCGTGTTGCCGATCCGAACACAGCCCCGCTGAGGGGCTGGTCGGCCTATCGCATCATCCGCTTACTTTGCGGGCTTGTAAATCTGGTCGAAGATGCCGCCATCGCCAAAATGTTCCGGCTGTGCCTTGGCCCAACCGCCGAACTGCGGATCATCGATCGTCACAAGCTTGATGTCGGGAAGCTGCTTCAAGAGATCCTTGGAGACAACGGATGGATTGGACGGGCGGTAGAAGTGCTTGGCGGCGATGTTCTGACCTTCATCCGAATAGAGGTACTGGAGATAGGCCTCGGCGACCTTGCGGGTGCCCTTGGCATCGACATTTGCGTCAACCACCGTGACAGGCGGTTCCGCAAGGATGGAGATTGGCGGCACGACGATATCGAAGGCGTCCTTGCCGAATTCTTCACCGGCCAGATAGGCTTCGTTTTCCCAGGCCAGCAGCACATCGCCGATCTGGCGCTGCGCGAAGGTGACGGTGGAGCCGCGTGCGCCGGTATCGAGCACCGGAGCGCGCTTGTAGAGTTCACCGACATAGGCCTTTATCTTGTCCTGATCGCCCTTGTATTCCTCGTTTGCCCAGGCCCAGGCCGCCAGATAGTTCCAGCGTGCGCCGCCTGACGTCTTGGGGTTGGGTGTCACGATCTGGATATCGCCCTTCACGAGATCACCCCAGTTATGGATACCCTTCGGGTTGCCCTTGCGGACCAGAAACACGATTGTGGATGTGTAGGGAGATGAATTGTGCGGAAGGCGTGTGCGCCAGTCTTCCTTGATCTTGCCGCTGTTCTTGACGATGGCGTCGATATCGCTCTGAAGCGCCAGTGTCACGACGTCTGCTTCCAGACCATCGATAACCGAACGGGCCTGTTTGCCCGAACCGCCGTGGGATTGCTGGATGGTGACATCCTCGCCCGTGTCGGCTTTCCATTTTTTCGCGAAGGCTTCGTTGAAGTCCTTGTAGAGTTCGCGCGTCGGGTCGTAGGACACATTGAGAAGTTTCGTCTGCGCCGAGGCCGTTGCGACTGCACCCAGAGTAAATGACAGGCTCAGCGCAATTGCGCTCAGGCTGGAAATAAGTTTGGACATCGATACCCTCCTAGATGCTCTGGGCCTAAGACTACTTGTTCAGCCCCGCTGGTCAATCAGGTGCAATTCAATCGCAAAAGTGTTTCCCTTGGCCTTGCCTGCACGACAACAAACACGCCGCCCCGCCCGCAAAACACGCAATAAGACATGGGCCAAACCCATGGCCTACGCAAAACCAGTTCGCATTTTCACCACAATTGACACCGTGAAAACCAAAATTTTATCGCGACCGGAATGTTTTTCTGCGGTTAGGGGCCTCCTCCCGGCACGGGCACTCTGCTTAAACGCGCCACTGGACATAACCGCCAGCAGTATAGTCTATAAAAATTACAGAAAATATCGCGAATAGGACTTGCATTTCGCTGGCAAAACGATTTTATGCAGCGGGCATAATTGCGGATTACTGTGCCTGTGGGAGGCTTTTGCGCATATTCAGCGTGAGCGAGAGATATTTGCTCCACTCGGGCAGACACAAGCATAGCCATTCCTGTCAAAAGCTGCGGATTTCGGGGATATTTCGAACAGTAAAGTTCGGAACCCAGTGGAATGACCTTCAACACCCCGCCGCATGATATTTCCAGCCACGATGTTGCATCCTTGGATGAGACGCTTGCCAGGCTCGATCTGGCCGGGCGGCTGAGTTTCGTTGCGGGCCTGGGTGGCCGCGCCGTGTTTACCACAAGCCTCGGCATCGAGGATCAGGTCATTACAGCCGCTATCGGCACACACCGTTTGCCGGTCGAGGTTTCCACGCTGGAGACGGGGCGACTTTTTGCCGAGACTGTCCACCTGATCGGCGAGACCGAAGAGCGTTACGACATCGCGATCAAGCGTTTCACCCCCGCGCAGGACGATATCGATGCCTTCGCGGCAAAATACGGCCTCAACGGCATTTACGACAGCGTCGAGGCCCGTCATGCCTGCTGTCATGTGCGCAAACTGGTGCCGCTGGCAAAGGCACTTGAAGGCGCAAGTTTCTGGATCACGGGTCTTCGCCGTGGCCAGTCCGGCAACCGGGCGACGACGCCCTTTGCCGAGTTCGATTCCGAGCGCAATCTGATCAAGGTCAATCCTCTTGCGGATTGGGATATCGATGTGATCAAGGCGCATGTTCTTGCGGAAAACATTCCCGTCAATCCCCTCCACGCCCGCGGGTATCCCTCCATCGGCTGCGAGCCGTGTACCCGCGCCATCAAGCCCGGCGAGCCAGAACGCGCCGGTCGATGGTGGTGGGAAAATGACGAGAAGCGCGAATGCGGCCTGCACGTGGCCGAGGCGACCCAAGCCTCCCCTGTAACAGCCGCCTCACAAAGATAGTTGAAAATCAGTAGATTGCCGGAGTTTAAAATGTCCAACGCAGTTCCGGAAACGGAAGGCAGCAATGTCAGCAGCCCCAAACAGCCGCTTGATCCACATCTGAAAGCCCTTGAAAACGAAGCCATCCATATCTTCCGCGAAGTCGCTGCGGAATTCGACAATCCCGTGATGCTCTATTCCATCGGCAAGGACTCGTCCGTGCTGTTGCACCTGGCACGCAAGGCGTTCTTCCCGGGTCGCATCCCCTTCCCGCTTCTGCACGTCAACACCGGCTGGAAGTTCAAGGAAATGATCGAATTCCGTGACAATATCGTCAAGGAATTCGATCTCGATCTCATATCCTACACCAACCCACGTGGTGCGAGCGAAAATGTGACGCCGTTTACGCATGGCTCTGCGCTCTATACCGATATCATGAAGACGGAAGCGTTGCGTCAGGCTCTTGATGCGGGCAAATACGACGCCGCCTTTGGTGGTGCACGCCGCGATGAGGAAGCCAGCCGCGCCAAGGAGCGCATCTATTCCTTCCGCACGCCAGACCACAAATGGGACCCGCGCAACCAGCGCCCGGAACTGTGGAACATCTATAACGGCATGGTGCGTCAGGGTGAAAGCGTTCGCGCCTTCCCGCTGTCCAACTGGACCGAGGTCGATATCTGGCGCTACATTCAGGCTGAAAACATTCCACTCGTGCCACTCTATTACGCCGCAGAGCGCCCTTACGTCGAGCGTGATGGCATGATGATTTTGGCCGAAGACGAACGGCTGGAGCTGCTTCCGGGCGAAGAAATTCAGCACGGCATGATCCGCTTCCGAACACTCGGCTGCTTTCCGCTCACGGGTGCCATTAATTCCGAAGCGACGACGCTGGACGAGGTGATTTCCGAACTTGAAATCGCCACCGTTTCCGAACGACAGGGCCGCGCCATCGACCGCGACCAGTCCGGCTCCATGGAAAAGAAAAAGCGCGAGGGCTATTTCTGATGACCCAGAACGCAAACGCACAATCCGCCACCATTCTGCCTTTCGTTGAGCCCGCCAAGGCCGTGCGCGATACGCGCCCCTTGCGTCTTATCACCTGCGGCAGCGTCGATGACGGCAAATCCACGCTGATCGGCCGCCTGCTTTGGGACACCAAAGCGGTGAAGGAAGATCAGGCCGCCACGCTTCACCGCGACAGCGGCAAGCAGAACGATCTCGGCTTGCCCGATTTCGCGCTGCTGCTGGATGGTCTTCAGGCAGAGCGCGAACAGGGCATCACCATCGATGTCGCCTATCGCTATTTCGCCACCGACAAGCGCGCCTTCATCGTTGCCGACACACCCGGCCATGAGCAATACACCCGCAACATGGCAACCGGCGCCTCGACTGCCGATCTGGCCGTGCTGCTGGTAGATGCTCGCACCGGCATTTTGGAGCAGACCCGCCGCCACGCCACGATTGCCGCACTGATGGGCATCCGCCAGTTCGTGCTCGCCGTCAACAAGATCGACCTGACCGACTATGACAAGGCTGGGTTCGAGCTGATTGCCCACGACTTCCGCGAATTTGCGCTGTCGCTGGGCATCAAGCAGATCACGTCGATCCCCATGTCGGCGCTGAAGGGCGAGAACGTCGTTCTCTCCGGCAAGTCTTCCATGCCGTGGTATGAAGGCCCGACGCTGGCCGAAACGCTGGAGCTGGCAACCGCGCGGTCCACGCAGACCGGTGGCTTCCGCCTGCCCGTTCAGCGCGTGTCGCGTCCGGGTGAGAGCTTCCGTGGATATCAGGGCACTGTTGCCGGTGGCGCTGTGAAGCCTGGTGATTCCGTCGTTATCCTACCATCGGGCATGGTGGCCAACGTCAAACAGATCGTCACCTTCGATCTCGTCCGCAACGCGGCGGTTTCTGGCGATGCCATAACGCTCGTTCTCGACCGGCAGGTGGACGTCTCGCGTGGCGACATGATCGTGTCTATTGAAGCGCAGCCGCAGACCGGTCACGCCTTCGATGCGCAGATCGTGGCGCTCCAGCCCGGCGGCATAGAACCCGGCAAACGCTACTGGCTGAAAAGCGGCAGCCGCCGCCAGCGCGTCAGCGTGCAGCCGGTCACGCAGCTGGACCTGAAAAACGGCCAGTGGCTGGCTCATACCGACACGCTGGCCATGAACGCCATCGGCAAGATCCGCCTTTCCTTCGACGAAACGGCGATCTTCGACCCTTACGAACAGAACCGTTCTACCGGCTCTTTCATCCTGATCGACCCCGACACGAACAACACGGTCGCGGGCGGGATGATCCTCGGCAAACGTAGCGAAACCGGCAAGATCGCCCAGGGCGAACGCGTCCTCCTCTCGCTTCCAGCCGATCTGGCCGAAGCCATCCTCGCCAGCGAACTGCTCTCCAGCCGCCGCGACGAAATCGACATTCGCCGCACCAGTGCGGTAGCCGCCGCACGCGTTCTGGACGAACTGGACTGAGGTCCTGCTGAACCGACTGGAAAAGGCGCTGGTGAAAACTGGCGCCTTTTTTGTTTGGGGGTCTTTTAACCCAAGGTTTGCATCCCGACTTCAACATCGGCAGCTGCCGCGCAAGCCCCACTACAGTTCAGCAATGTATGTCCGCAGTTAATTTATTCTCTGTGTAAACCCGTGCACGCGCCAATCTGACAGCCGGAATTCGCAGTAAACTCGGAACAGGTTCTATGGACACCTCAATCTCTGTGCAATTGACTGACCGGCTTGACTCTGTTGCCGCAAAAATTGACCAAATGAGCATGAGGCTGGATGCCTTGATGCAAAACAATGAAACTCATGGCGAAATCCAAATTGAAGTCGTGAAGTTGCTGCAACACATGCAGCAGACGCAGTTGGAACTGGATGGCAAAGTCGACGAATTATCCAACGCCGTAACGACCGCTGCCGACGGAAGTATTCGTAGCGACCTATCGAAAATCGGCCTCGCATTCGTGCATGATAGCAGGCAGAAAACACTCGATATCGCGTCTTTAAAGCAAAGCGCGAATCTGACCCTGCGCGAGCAGACGCGCGGAGTTTTTCCGATCCGAACCGTATTCCTTATCCAGTCCATACCCATGTGGGATGCACTTTCAGATGTTTATGATGCCATGGTTGCCGATGATCGGTTCGATCCGATCATCATCTCCATCCATGTCGGCACTCTGGGGCGCAACATTTACGAGGGTGAGGATAAGGTGAGTAGCGCCTTTTCAGAACAGGGCATTCCCCACCTTCGCTTTAATATGGACGATTCCTATGCCGCGCTGGATATTCTCAAGGCATTGAGACCCGCCGTCATATTCCGCCAACAGCAGTGGGATATGGGTGTGCAGCCTGCATTCCGCACACACGAACTGACCTTCAGCCGTCTCTGCCTTGTTCCCTATGCGCTCAATCTGGCGGCATCTTTGGGTGATCCTGTGGTTACCGATGTTTCGGCCTTTGGCTTTGATCAGACCTACCACCGAGCGGCTTGGCGTATTTTTTGCGAAACACCGATCACTCAAAATTATTTTCGTTCATTCGCCCACTCTGACCCAGAGAAATTTGTTCTGAGCGGCTATCCGAAATTCGATCGCCTGCTCAGCGAAAGCGAAACGCCGTCCTGGCCGATTTCTCACCCAGACCGCCGGAATTTTAGAATTATCTGGGCTCCGCACTATTCGGTTGGAAAGGGTGGAGGCCTCGGGTTCGGGGTATTTGATCGCATTTGGGAATCGATGCTGTCTTGGGCGAGACAGAGCCCGGATATCGACTTCGTCATGAAGCCGCACCCGGCTCTTTTCGGAGCTATGCTGACTCCCGAGGCGCAGACGGTCATCAGGAAGGCGTGGACGGATCTGCCGAACTGTGCGTTTTCAGAAGAGCAATATGGCTCTCTTTTTGCGGCTTCTGACCTTATGATATCAGATGGCCTTTCCTTCCTTGCGGAATACCCTCTCTTCAACAAGCCATTGATCTTCTTCGATTCTGGCAACCATGTTGAGTTCAATGATCTCGGTAAGCTGGCAGAAGCGGCCTCTCGACGGGTCACGACGTTTGATCAGCTGAAACAGGCCGCAATCGAGTACAAAGACGGAAAAGCCTGGGAGTTCGAGCAAGAGCGAAAAACACTTCAGGACAACATCCTCCCCAATCGTGGGAAAGCATCTGCCGCTATTCTTGAGGCAATCGCCGAAGGGATTAAAGATGGCGCTCGCTGAAGCCGCACATCTTATTTTGCGTCTCGTTTTCGAACGGTGCGATCATAGCGAATTGACGAGAGATACGCGCGCTAACGGTATTTTTAAGAGGTACTGAAATGAAGAAAATTATCACTTTTGGCACGTTCGACGTTTTGCACATCGGTCATATCCGAATTCTTCAAAGAGCGCGGGCGTTGGGCGATTATCTTGTCGTAGGCGTTTCGACCGACGCCCTCAATTACTCAAAAAAGCAAAAAAGCCCCATTTACAATGAAAATGAAAGGCTTGAAATTATCAGCGCTATTATCGGTGTGGATGAAGTATTTCTGGAGCACTCACTCGAATTGAAAGAACAATACATTACAGAACATGCTGCCGATGTTTTGGTGATGGGTGACGACTGGGCTGGACGGTTTGATTACCTAAGTCACATATGTGAAGTCATATATTTGCCTCGGACAGATGGCGTATCAACCACGTCTACCCTTGAGGAAATTCGTCGCTACGCATGACGCTTCTGTCGTTGATTGATGCTGCTAGGGAAGGCATGCACAGGACAGAGATTTGCGCTGAAGCAAACACGAAAACGGCAAAACTGAGCTAATTTAAGCTCAGCTTTGCCAGTTTACGCTGAAATCAAAATACAAACATCCAGAGCAGAACGACCACCACCAGCGGCACACCCATTGCCCACAAAACCATTCCTTTTAGCATAATATTCTCCTTTTCACATGTGTATCTAACGCGATATCCCGGCGAATAGTTCCCTGGAGGAATGACCTTGCGCGTATGAGGACATGCAAAAGTACGGAGTTGGCGGTTAGGCCAATGCTGCGGCGCGGGTGCGCCGTGTCGTTTCGCGCACCACGAGCTCAAAGCCAAGGTCCCAGGTGCGTTCATGCACAACGCCGCCTTCGCCCAGCGTGATCACAATATCAGCGGCTTTATAACCAATATCGAAGCGGGGAACGCGGACGGTGGTCAGCGGTGGCTCGGTCGAGACGGCATATTCCAGATCGTTGAAGCCGCAAATGCCGAAATCTTCGGGCACCCGTATACCCAGGCGCTGACACTCGAAGATGACGCCCAGAGCCAGATCGTCACTGTGGCACACAACGCCTTCGACATCGGGATGCTCCTCGATGAAGCGGCGGATCATTCGGGAGCCGAGATGAATGCTGGGCGGGGCATCCTGCCAGATGATCAGCTTCTCATCGAACAGACCGGCCTGTTGCATGACCTCGCAATAGCCGGATTGGCGCAGACGAATTCTGATGTCATGACCGCAACCCAGCATGGCGATGCGCCGGTACCCTTGCGATAACATGTGCCGTGTGGCGACCATGGCCGCCTGCTTGTGATTGATACCGACGGCGATACCATCCATCTTGAGCGAGGCATCGATGGTTTGCACCACGGGACAGCCCGCTTCCTGCGCCATGGTGTTCAGGTTCTCAAGCCGTTCCGTGCCGGCAACGATGACGCCCGCCGGGCTGTGCGCCGCAAACGCCCGCAACTGCCGCACCTCTTCTTCCGGGTCATAATGGCTGTTGGAATACTGAATTCGATAATCCGTTCCCCTGATGCGCGCCTCGATGCCATTGAGCACGGCGCTGACGGCGGGGTGGGAGAGCGATGGCAGGAGGACACCAATGAAATTGCTTGTGCCTCTGGCCAAAGCCCTGGCATGCAAATCTGGAACATAACCCATCTTGTCCACGGCACCGAGGATCTGGTCGCGCAAGGTCTCAGATACCTTCTCAGGCTCGCGCAATGCGCGTGACACCGTAATCGCGCTGACGCCGATTTCGCGGGCCACGTCCTGCAAGGTAACTTTGATGGCGGTTTTCCGTTTACGACGGTGGGGCATCCATGGACCTTGGCTTGTGGGCGTGGGCGAGGACTAAACTAAAACGTTGCAGCAGTGAATATTTGTCAAGAAAGTGGATATTTCCAAATACAGTGGTTTCTTATATACGTCACCGTCCATCCGCGACACGTCAACAGATTTGGCGAAAAAAGCGGCGGAAACGCAGCTTAGCCCAAAAATAGTCTCGATAACAATCGTCTCGCGGCTGAAACCTGCACGTGAATACGCACTGCTCCAGAGTGGAATTGACGAAGATCAAGAAGGCCGGAGGAGAGACTTAGCTATAACGTGCGGCGAATGTCGGAAATAGACAATTCTGGTCGGAGTGAGAGGATTCGAACCTCCGACCCCGTCGTCCCGAACGACGTGCGCTACCAGACTGCGCTACACTCCGCGACCATCAGCGCTGCTATAAACCAGCCCATTATCTTCGACAAGCGCGCCATATGTAATTTTTGTGACAGCTATTGAGCCCCGGTTTGAGCCCTCTCGCGCGGGTCAAAAACGTTACAAAAAAGCAATTGTGGCGAAAAATATTTGATTGCGCGTCCGGTGCCCCTGCCGCGTCGCCACAAATCTGCTAGGGGACATCATCTCCCAATTCTGGACACGGCATAAAAAGGAAATCTCAATGCGTTTTCGTAGCGTGACATTGGCAGGGCTGGCGATGGCCCTGTCCGCCTGCACCACAACAGGCCCTTCGCTCTCGCCCAAAAGTGCGGTCGAGACCCGTTGGGTTGGCCAGTCGGCTGGCGTCTTCTTTGCCAAGTTCGGCCCGCCGCTGAGCGATGTCGATACCGGTTCCACGACGACATTCAACTGGCGCGGCGGTTACAAGACTGCGAAAATTCCGGCCAAGTTCGAAGAAGGCAGAGACGGCAAGCGCGGTCGCCAGACAGCCTCTGCCCGCACCTCCTACCTTTCCTGCACCGTGCAGATCGTCGTCGATAGCGATTACAAAATCCGCTCAATCCGTCCCGTTTCGGATCGTCCAGGCGTCAACGGCCCAAGCTACTGCGCCGAGTTCCTTGCAGCAGATTAAGACCTGTCGAATATCGACCCCAGAGCCCGCCCGGACATTCCGAGGCGGGCTTTTTTGATCTGACAATTTTTCCGCTCACATCACCGCGCAGAGCCCAAATCGGAGGCGCACATCAGATATGCGCACAGCGCATTCCTGCTTATTCAACCGATTAGTATTTGCTGTAGCTGATGAGTTTTAGAGGCGCTTGACGCTGTTCGCGAGCTGCTATGACGCGGAAAAATAAGGCAAAATGTCGCAGCTTGATCTTTGATGCGCTATGGTTCGCGACTTTTCTGCGACCGCCTTGTGACGGCCCCCTGTGCCAAATGCGGCACCTGCCCCTTCTGGCCACGAGTTGTCTTACAGACTTTTGTGCGTTATTGCGCCGCACAAATTGAAAATCATCAATAATTTAGGACAAGACGTGACCAAAGATATCAAGGGCAACGGCCTTACCACCGGATTTTCTCAGGATTTTAACATGAACCGTCGCCAGGTGCTGGGCACGGCGCTGGCGGGCCTTGCGGCTGCCGCGGTTCCCGGCGCACCGGCGCTTGCGCAGGCAGCGGATAAAAAGGTCGATGTACTACTGATAGGCGGCGGCATCATGAGCGCGACACTCGGCGTGTGGTTGCATGAACTGGAACCGACATGGTCCATCGAAATGCTCGAGCGTCTGGACGCCGTGGCACTGGAAAGCTCCAACGGCTGGAACAATGCCGGCACCGGCCATTCGGCACTTGCAGAGTTGAACTACACGCCGGAGACCGCCAATGGCGGCATCGACATCTCCAAGGCTGTCGAAATCAATGAGTCCTTCCAAATTTCGCGCCAGTTCTGGGCCTGGCAGGTACGCAACGGCGTGTTGAAAAACCCACGCTCCTTCATCAACCACACGCCGCATATGAGCTTCGTTTGGGGCGACGAGAACATTTCCTATCTGGAAAAGCGCTATGAGGCGCTGAAGGCCAGCCCGCTTTTCGCAGGCATGCAATATTCCACGGACCCGGAGCAGATCAAGAAATGGGTGCCGCTGATGATGGAAGGGCGCGATCCCAACCAGAAAATCGGCGCGACATGGTCTCCGCTGGGCACAGACATGGAATTCGGTGAAATCACCCGCCAGTTCGTCGCCCATTTGAAGAGCAAGCAGAATTTCAACCTTCAGGTTTCCAGCGAAGTCGACGGCATTGAGCGCAATGCTGACGGCACATGGCGCGTGAGCTACAGCAACTCGAAGGACGACAGCAGCCACACCGTTGATGCGAAGTTCGTCTTCGTCGGTGCTGGTGGCGGCGCGCTGCACCTGTTGCAGATGTCCGGCATTCCCGAAGGCGACGACTATGCGGGCTTTCCCGTGGGCGGCTCGTTCCTCGTCAACGAAAACCCCGATGTGACCATGCTGCATCTGGCCAAGGCCTATGGCAAGGCATCGGTCGGCTCTCCGCCCATGTCGGTTCCGCATCTGGACACGCGCGTCATCGGCGGCAAGCGGGTCGTTCTGTTCGGGCCGTTCGCAACCTTCTCTACGAAGTTCCTCAAGGAAGGTTCTTACTTCGACCTCCTGACCTCCACAACGCTCAGCAATGCGTGGCCGATGGTCAGCGTCGGCATCGACGAATATCCGCTGGTCGAATATCTTGCAGGCCAACTGATGCTCTCCGACGACGACCGCTTTGCAGCGCTTCAGGAGTATTTCCCCAATGCAAAGCAGGGTGAATGGCGTCTGTGGCAGGCTGGCCAGCGCGTGCAGATCATCAAGCGCGATGACGAAAAGGGCGGCGTCCTGAAGCTCGGCACCGAGATCGTCAGCGCCAAGGACGGCAGCATCGCAGCCCTGCTCGGCGCCTCCCCGGGAGCTTCCACCGCAGCGCCGATCATGCTCAACGTGCTGGAAAAGGTCTTCAAGGAAAAGGTCGCTTCCCCCGAATGGCAGACCAAAATCCGCCAGATCGTTCCAAGCTACGGCACGAAGCTGAACGCCGACCCGGAAAAGGTCATGCAGGAATGGGCCTATACGAGCGAACACCTGCAACTGCCAACACCGCCACAGATTGATATGAGCGCCGTCAGCACCGCGACGGGCGCAGCCCAGGGCGAGCCTGGCGTGAAGCGGCCAGACATGGCGCTCTGATCTTTCGATCTCGGCGCGTTTATGAGCAATTGTGAAGGCACGCCTTAGGGCGTGCCTTTATCGTCTCAGGATTTAGCATGACTAGTTTGCTAACCCGGTGATTTGATGAGGCCAAGAGCCTCCCAGCAAAGAAATATGGTCGCGATCCTCGCCGCTTCGTCCGGACCTCTCGACACAGACATTTCAAATGCCTTTTTCTGACTATCTGCCCATTCAAACTTGAAGGCATTCAACTCGGCGATTGATACCTGATATCCGGCATCATGAGCATATCGGTTTCGGATGCGATTGATCGCGCGAAACAGCGAGACGTGTTGATCGCTCAGCACATCAAGAGCGCGGGCGAGATCAATCTTCATGTCGAAATTCAAATTTCCTCTTCCCATGATAGCATCCGGCTTCGGAAGCGCTTGCCGAATAAGCTGTCCAATAACACCTTCGATAAAAAGGTGGCCGCGAAGTATCGATGATACCGCCCCACTGTCAAAAACGAGTTGCTGCATCGCATGTTCATCAAGCTCGTCATATGTAGCGGTTTCAAAATCTACCACGGCCCCTCCTTTTAAAATCCACCAAGTATTACTAACGGTGGTTCGGTGTGGATTTTACGAAAACACGCGCCGCAGAAATTTTACGGTCAGAAATCTAATATCTGATAATCAATTTCTTTATTGATAAATCAACGGTGGCTGGGGCGCCAGGATTCGAACCTGGGAATGCCGGTACCAAAAACCGGTGCCTTACCGCTTGGCGACGCCCCAACAGGGCAGATGGGCAAAGCGCCACTGCCTGAACCGGGCCTGATTAGCAAAGCGCAATGGCAGCGGCAATCATTAAGTTGAGGGAGGGGCGATATTTCTTGTGGGTCGGCCAGAAGCTTCATGTTACGTGAGGATACAACCTTTGTTTCAGTGCTTTTCAGGTCAATCTGTTCATGAGCAAATATAGTGCCCGCCCGCCTGCCATTCCCACGACGCTTGTCGATGATGCCGTTGTCAGGATCATTCGCTGGGACTTTGAGCCCGGTGCTGCAACCGGGCACCATACGCATGGACTTGGCTATGTCGTCGTGCCGATGACCGACTGCACGTTTCTGATCGAAGACGAGACGGGAAGTCGACAGGTGGATGTGGCGAAGGGCGCAGCCTATCGGCGCGATGCCGGTATTTCGCATAATGTCGTCAATGGCGGCAGCGCGCCGATGTCGTTCATCGAGATCGAATACAAGTAAGGCGAACGGCATGGCAGACCCGAATTTCAACCGTGATTTCGAGCCTGCCTATGGCCTCGCCGTGCCGGTGGCGCAGGACGTGCAACGTCTTACCGTCAACAATCCCTCCCCCTTCACCTTTCACGGCACGAATAGCTACATCGTCGGCAAGGATTCTGTGGCCGTAATAGATCCCGGCCCGGCAGACGATGCGCATTTTCAGGCCTTGATGGCGGCGCTCGACGGCCGCGAGGTCACACATATCTTCGTCAGCCATACGCATCGCGATCACTCCCCGCTTGCGGCGCGGTTGCGTGAAGCGACCGGCGCGCTGACCGTTGCGGAAGGGCCGCATCGCGCTGCACGTTCGCTGCATGCAGGCGAGCTCAACCCTTTTGCGGAAAGTTCCGATACGGATTTCGTGCCTGATGTGACGCTGGCGGATGGCGAAGGCATCTCCGGCGATGGCTGGACGCTGACGGCGCTGCACACGCCGGGCCATACGGCCAATCACGCCGCCTTTGCGCTGGAAGGAAATGGCATCGTGTTTTCGGCTGACCACGTCATGGCCTGGGCCACGACCATCGTTGCGCCGCCGGATGGAGCCATGAGCGATTACATGGCATCGCTGGACAAGCTTCTCAAACGCGATGACAGGCTGTTCCTGCCCGGTCATGGCGGCCCGGTGACCGAACCCAACGCCTTCATGCGTGGCCTGCGTGCCCACCGGCGCATGCGCGAAAAAGCCGTGCTCGCCCGCATCAAGGCGGGTGACAGGTCGATCGCGGACATGGTGAAAGTCATTTACCGCAGTACGGATGTGCGCCTGCACGGCGCTGCCGCGCTATCGGTGCTGGCCCACATCGAGGACCTGATCGAAAAAGGCGAGGTTGAGACCGACGGTCCGCCTTCGCTGGGTGGTGTTTATCTGCCGACATAGGAGCGAGACAATGGCTACGGCTTACAGCTACCGCGACGATCCGTCGGTTCCGGATTTTCCTGATGACAAGCCACTTATCGTTTTTGACGACGATTGCGGGTTTTGCTCTCGGGATATCAACTTCGTTCTACGGCACGATAAGAAAAAGGTGTTTCGCTTCACGCCTGCGCAATTTGAACTCGGCAATGCGTTGATGCGCCACTACGGCTATAGAACCGACAACTACGAAACAAGCCTGCTGATTGAAAACGGGATTGCCTATCCGCGCTCCGATGGTGTGTTGCGCGTGCTTCAGCTTTTGGGCGGGGCTGTCAGCCTCTTGGCACTTTTGCGCTTCTTGCCGCGCAGTCTTCGAGACTGGGTTTATGATCTTGTCGCCCGCAACCGCATGAAAATTGCCGGACGAAGTAAGGCTTGCCGGATACCGACGGATGACGAACGCAGTCGTTTCCTCTGATCTCGTTCAATTATCGTTCAAACCCTGCATTTCAGCATCTAGCGCGTCAAGATAGGCTTCGGCCATCTCGGCGCCGATACCCAGATCGTGGGGACCATAGCGGGAGGCGATGCGGACGTCGACGAGGGTGGTTTCGGTGTCTTCGCGCAGGCGAATGAGGATATCGTAGCGCAGACCCCAGATGAGGGTGCGCATTTCGCCCTGCAACAGCACCACGCCGCTGCCATTGAAGAAGGTCGGGGCCGGTGCATCGAGCGGTCTGGCCAAGGGCACGGGAACGTTCGTCGGCAGTTCTTCGACAGGCGTGTCGTTTGCGCCTTCGGTCTGATCCTGCGGTGGTACGCCGGGCTGCACGTCCGGTAGTGAACCTATGAGGCCATCGGTGTGGGCGATTCGGATGTGCTGCGCCTTCGCCACCTTGCGTGCAGCCGTATAGACGCGGTCGATGGCACCTTCATAGCGATGACCGGCAAGGCTGGGATAGGCGGCCAGTTGCACGTCGCGCTCGGCCTTGGAAACGGTGGGCGGGCGGGGCAACCATTGCTGGTTGGCTTTGGGAATGGAGAGCCAGTTCGGCGCATCCGTGACATCGGTCGAGACATCGTAAAGCGGTGGTTTCTGCCAATAGAGAAACGTCGCGAAACCCACCGCTCCGAGCGGTAGTGCTGCCAGAGCAAGCGCTGCCAGAGACCACATGCCACCCTTTGCACCAGAGACCCACAGGCGCAACAGGCCGATCATGGCGAGCACGAGAGCTGCGACCGCGATTGCCGCTGACAACAGGGAGAGCGAGATGAAATCGGGTGTGGTCAAGGGCCCGAAACGGTGCAAGGGCGCGGCGATTAGAAACAGGACGAGCGAAGAAAGCCCGAGATATCGAGAAAGATACGCCGCATAGGATACGGGCCGAACGAAACGAACAGTCATAAAGCGGCACCCGGATGCGCATGTGCCGTCGAATACTTTTCGCCTGACATGCTGTCGTCTTGCTGAAAGCCACCCCGCGCGAACAGCAGCGCTCGCGGGAATCGCCCGATATCACGTCATAATGTGTTTCCGGGCCGAAGGGAATCCGTTTGGGCGCTAGGTGCCCGGTCTATCACAGTTTTGCGTGATCTGTTCCGCCCACGCAACCTTTGCCAGACGCCGGACTTTTCTACGGAAGCAAACAGTCGTATCAGTGTGTCAAGCAGATCGAGCGGCAGGCCGACATTACAGGAGTTATCATCATGCGTGTTTCCATCGTTCTTGGCGCACTTGGCGTTGCCATGGCGCTCTCGTCCTGCCAGACGCTGAGCCCGGAGGAACGGCGCGCACGTGACGAAACGACCTGCCGAGGTTATGGCTTCCGCCCAAACACGGACCAGATGGCTGGATGCCTGCTGGATCTCGACCTCGACCGACGTGCGGATGCGCGTGCGTGGCAGGCGCAATCCAGCCGTGACATGTTCTATCGCCCTGTCGTGGTGGAACGCCGCATCATCGTGCAGAACCGCTAGACCTTCGCTGGAATGGCCCTGAGAGGCACGACCTTCGAGACGGTTTCGGTATCACGCTTTTGCGCCATGGCGAGCGTCGCCTGCGCCGCAGAAAGCCGCGCAATCGGCACGCGGAACGGCGAGCAGGACACGTAGTCCAGACCCGCATCCTCACAGAAATGGATCGACGCCGGATCGCCACCATGTTCGCCGCAAATGCCGAGTTTCAATTCTGGCCGCGTCTGGCGGCCACGGTCTGCGGCGATGCGGATGAGTTCTCCGACGCCATCGAAATCCAGTGACACGAACGGGTCTCGCTCGATGATGCCTTTGCGCTGATAGGTCTCAATGAAGCGTGCGGCATCATCGCGGGAAATGCCGAATGTCGTCTGCGTCAGGTCGTTGGTGCCGAAGGAGAAGAACTCCGCAGCCTCGGCGATGACATGGGCACGGAGCGCCGCACGCGGCAGCTCGATCATGGTGCCGGTGAGGTATTCCAGCGTCACGCCGGTTTCCTGCGCCACGGCTGCCGCCACGCGGTCGATGACGGCACGGACATAGTCCAACTCCGAGCGAAGACCGACCAGCGGCACCATGATTTCCGGCACGACGGGTGCACCGGTCTGGCGCGCGGCTTCGACGGCGGCTTCGAAAATGGCGCGGGCCTGCATTTCGGCGATTTCAGGATAGGAAATGGCGAGACGGCAACCGCGATGGCCGAGCATGGGGTTGAACTCATACAGTGCATCCAGCCGTTGCCGGAACAGCGTCTGCGACATGCCCATGGCAGCCGCGACCTCTACGATCTCGCCATCGGTCTTGGGCAGGAATTCGTGCAAGGGCGGGTCGAGCAGGCGGATCGTGACCGGCAGGCCGTGCATGATGGAAAACAGATCGGTAAAGTCCTGCCGCTGCATGGGCAGCAACTGGTCGAGTGCTGCCCGCCTGCCCTCTTCGTGTTCGGCAAGGATCATTTCGCGCATCACCTGAATGCGGTCGCCTTCGAAGAACATATGTTCGGTGCGGCAAAGGCCGATACCTTCGGCGCCGAAGGCACGGGCAGCGCGGGCATCGGCAGGTGTGTCGGCATTGGTGCGAACCGTCATGCGGCGGGTGGCGTCTGCCCATTGCATCAGCTTGGCGAAATCGCCTGACAGTTCCGGCTGCGTCATCGGCACTTCGCCCTTCATCACGCGGCCGGACGAACCGTCAATAGTGATGACATCGCCCCGTCTCAGCATGCAGCCGACGCCGATCAGGACGTTGTTGCGCACATCCACCCGCATCGAGCCTGCGCCGGAGACGCAAGGGATACCCATGCCGCGCGCGACCACCGCCGCATGGCTGGTCATGCCGCCGCGCGTGGTCAGGATACCTTCGGCGGCATGCATGCCGTGAATATCTTCCGGGCTGGTTTCCATGCGCACGAGTATGACACGACGTCCCTCCGCCTTCGCCGCCACTGCCTCATCGGAACTGAAGACGATCTCGCCGGATGCCGCACCGGGCGACGCCGGAAGGCCGGAACCGATGATCGGGCGCTCGATGGAGGGATCGATGGTCGGGTGCAGCAACTGATCGAGCGACGAGGGCTCGATGCGGCAGATGGCTTCATCTGTGGTAACGAGACCTTCGGCCACCATATCGACGGCGATCTTCATCGCCGCCTTGGTGGTGCGCTTGCCAGCACGGGTCTGCAACATCCACAATTTACCGCGCTCTATGGTGAATTCCATATCTTGCATATCGCGGTAATGGCCTTCCAGTCGTCCGCAAATCTCGATGAATTCAGCAAATGCCTCCGGCATCAGCTTTTCCATCGACGGCTTGTCGGAGCCGGAGTTTATGCGCGCCTCTTCGGTGATGGATTGCGGCGTGCGGATGCCCGCGACCACATCCTCGCCCTGCGCATTCACGAGGAATTCGCCGTACAGCTCTTTTTCGCCAGTGGAGGGATTGCGGGTGAAGGCAACGCCAGTCGCGGACGTAGAGCCGAGATTGCCGAAGACCATGGCCTGCACGTTGACGGCTGTGCCCCAATCGCCCGGAATATTGTGCAGTTGTCGGTAGGTGACGGCGCGGGTGTTCATCCAGCTGGCAAAGACGGCACCGATGGCACCCCACAATTGCACCTGCGTGTCCTGCGGAAACGGCTCGCCGAGTTCGTCTTCGATCAGGCCGTTATAGAGCGAGACGATGTGCTGCCACTCATCCGCGGACAGTTCTGTGTCGTACTCATATCCAAGACGACCCTTTTCATCCTCTAGAATTTCTTCGAAGATTTCGTGGTCGAGGCCCATCACCACGTCGGCATACATCTGGATGAAGCGACGGTAGCTATCCCAGGCAAAGCGGGCGTCACCCGAATCGCTGGCCAGCGCCTGCACCGTCTCGTCATTGAGGCCGAGGTTGAGGACCGTGTCCATCATGCCGGGCATGGAGGCGCGCGCGCCGGAGCGAATGGAGAGAAGAAGCGGTTGCGAGCCGGAGCCGAAGGTGCGCCCGGTGATGGCTTCCATGCCGGAAATGCCGCTGGTGACCTGCAATTTCAGTTCTTCAGGCAGAAAGCGACCGCCCTGATGATAGCGCGCGCAGGCTTCACTGATGATGGTCAGGCCGGGGGGAACAGGCAGGCCGAGGCTCGCCATTTCAGCAAGGTTTGCGCCCTTGCCGCCCAATATGGCGATATCGCTTGCACGTCCCTCAGCGATCCCATCGCCAAAGGTATAGACCCACTTTTTCATTCTACGCTCTCCACCCAGAAGCGTTCTTGTTTTTCAACCCTTTACAGCATTGTCATAGTGTTGGAAACGCCAGTTTTGGCAAGTTGCCACCGCAGTGCAGCATAAATACGGCGCAGGCGCCAGCGCTCATCATAAAAAACCGCCCGCGACGAGCGCGGGCGGTGTTTATGATGATCGTATCGGGTCAGGTCATTCAAACCTTTCGGCTCAAAACTCTTCCCATTCGGATTTTACAGCGGCATTGCCGTTGAAGGCAGAAGCGACCTTGCGGCCAAGCGCGCGGGCCGGAGACTGAACCGGGCGCTGCGTCTGCGTCGCCTGGCGCGGTGCCTCGTATCCGCCACCCAGCTTGAATTGGCCCAGCAACTGGTTGAGAGAGGCGGCTTCGCGGGCAAGGCCGTGGCTGGCTGCGGTCTGCTCTTCGACCATGGCCGCGTTCTTCTGCGTGTCCTGGTCCATCTGGTTCACAGCCGTGTTGATCTGCTGAAGACCGGAAGACTGCTCCTGTGCACCATCGACGATGGCCACGACGTGGCGGTTGATTTCCTGCACCTCGGCAACGATGGTTTCCAAGGCGCGGCCTGTCTCGCCCACCAACTGCACACCCTGCTGGACCTGACCGTTGGATGTGGTGATCAGAGCCTTGATGTCCTTGGCTGCATTGGCAGAGCGCTGTGCCAGTTCGCGCACTTCCTGTGCGACGACCGCAAAGCCCTTGCC
The DNA here is from genome assembly GCA_900468015.1 of Hyphomicrobiales bacterium. Taxonomy (GTDB): domain Bacteria; phylum Pseudomonadota; class Alphaproteobacteria; order Rhizobiales; family Rhizobiaceae; genus Agrobacterium. Next base: position 97,269 of record UBRU01000011.1, on the reverse strand, counting down.
CGCTTCACCGGCACGTGCCGCTTCAACACCGGCGTTCAGCGCCAGAAGGTTGGTCTGGAAAGCGATCTCATCGATCACGCTGATGATGTTGGAGATTTCAGACGAGGACTTCTCGATCTGCTCCATCGCAACAACGGCCTTGCGGACCACGTTGCCGGACTGTTCGGCACCGGTGCGTGCCTTGGCAACCAGATGGCCGGCTTCCTGGGCACGCTTGGTCGAATCCTTCACCGTCGTGGTGATCTGCTCAAGAGCCGCTGCGGTTTCTTCTACCGATGCTGCCTGTTGTTCGGTGCGCTTGGCCAGATCGTCGGCAGCGGAACGGATTTCATTGGCACCGGCGTCGATACCACGGGCGTTGTCGGCCACGCGGTTCAGTGCAGACTGCAGCTTTTCAGCTGAGGCGTTGAAATTGGCCCGCACCACGTCAAGGTGATCTACAAAAGGCTGACTGATGCGGTAGGTCACATCGCCGTCCGACAGGCGTGACAGGGCATCTGCGAGGTTATCGACAGCAAACTGCGTATCGGCTGCTTCCTTCGCCTTCTGCTTCTCACGGGCAATCCTTTCTTTTTCGGACAGGCTGCGATTGGCATCGGCTTCCTGTTCGAGGCGCGCGCGTTCGATGGCATTGTTGCGAAAAATGACGACGTTCTGCGCCATCTTGCCGATCTCGTCCTTGCGATCTGCGCCGGGAATTTCCAGATCGACATTGCCGGATGCGAGCGACGACATGGAGCCGGTCATGCGCCGAATGGGCTTGATGACGCCACGGATGACGATGAGCACGCAAACAACCGCCAGCGCCAAAGCAATGGCACCGAGAATGGCCAAGGTGTGGACGATGAAAGATTTGAGGTCTTCACCGGCAACCATGCCGTCCTTGGCTGCAGTCAACTGGATATCTATGAGTTTCGATACGGACTCTCCCAAGGGATCGATGATCGAATAGAGCTGACCATCGGCGAAATTGCCGATCTCCTCCAGATTACCGGCCTGCAACAGCGTGATGATGCCCTGGATTTTCTGATCCGCAGATTGGCGCATGCTCTGAAATTCATCGGCCAGACGCTTCTCATCCACCGTCAGATAGGTCGCGGTATAATCCCTCCAGGACTTGTCGATGTTCTGCATCGCGCCACGGATGTTCTGGATACCCTGGTCGACCGTCAGGGAACCGCCGCTGACCTTGTGAACGGTATCCACGATCTTGACCGCGTAATCATCCGAAATGGATTTGAGCTGTGCCATGGGTATCACGCGGTCGGCGACAACGCTGCGCAGCAGCCTTGCTTCTTCATTCAGCGCGTAAAACGAAAAGACCGACGTCACCGCAAGTATTGCGACGAGGAAGAATATGCAGGACAGAAGTTTTGACCGAATAGACATGGAGATCCTCTTAAACGACGCATCTTCGCGACAATCGGACCGAGCCGAATAGTGTCTGGCGATGTATGGAATGCGCGATCAAAGAGTGATCTCGAAGCATTAATTAGATATGAAACATATCCTTTATGCTGATAATTTAAGCAGTTTGCGCGTGGAATGATCAGGATTACTCGTTGGAAAGAAACAATACCAATCAAAAGATGTATAATAATTATGCAGGCGTCGCGGAGGCGCCAACTTGCAAGAGAGACTATAAGGCAGCACATCGCCAGGATGGATAAATAGTCATACTTTACGTTACGGAAGCTTCTGCATTCTGGCGTTTATTTTTGCGAAATTGCAAAAATAAATCGATGATATCAACGTCAAACGGTCTCGATCAGCCGTTCCGCCATCTGCAAATCCACGGACACCAGTTGCGACACGCCCTGCTCTGCCATAGTGACCCCAAACAGGCGGTCCATGCGGGCCATGGTGATGGGGTTGTGGGTGATGATGACGAAGCGCGTTTCGGTGGAGGCCACCATCTCGTCCATCAGGTTGCAGTAACGCTCGACGTTGTGGTCATCCAGCGGTGCGTCCACCTCGTCCAGCACGCAGATGGGCGCCGGATTGGTGAGAAAGACGGCGAAGATCAGTGCCATGGCGGTCAAGGCCTGCTCACCGCCCGAAAGTAGTGTCATGGTCTGCGGCTTCTTGCCCGGCGGGCGGGCGAGAATTTCGAGGCCCGCTTCCAGCGGATCGTCGGATTCGATCAGTTGCAATTCCGCCGTGCCGCCGCCGAACAGGTGGGTGAACAGCCGCTGAAACTGGGTGTTGACGATATCGAAGGCGGCGACCAGACGCTCGCGACCCTCGCGGTTGAGATTGTGGATACCCGCGCGCAGCTTGCGCACCGCATCGATGATGTCGTCGCGTTCCTTGATCAGCGCCGCCAGCTTTTCGGAGAGCTCTGCCTGCTCCTCATCGGCGCGCAGGTTGACGGCACCCAGCCGTTCGCGCTCAATTTTAAGCCGGTCCAGATCTCGCTCGACATCGCGGATCTCGGGCATCGGCGCATCAACCGCCAAGCCCGTCAGGCGGAAGGCCATGTGAGGCTCGACGTTCAGCGCCTCGCGGATGCGATGTTCACCTTCCTGACGCTTCTCGCGGGCCGACACGAGGCGCTCTTCAGCGCGGCCACGTTTTTCGCGAGCTTCGGCCAAGGCTGACAGAGCGATGGTGGCTGCGCGGTCTGCCTCGCGTTGCAGGTTTTCCGCCTCGACCAGCTGGTCGGCAGCGGCCCGCCGTGCTTCCTCGGTCTTTTGCAGTTGCGTTAGAAGATCGCGACGCTTCTCATCGAACTCTTCCGGCGCGATGTCCAGTTCGGCAAGCTCATCGCGGGCTTCATCCTCGCGTTCGCGCAGCGTAGCAATATGGCCGCTGGCGGAGGCGGCACGGGCCTGCCATGTGGCACGTTCCTGCGCGATGGCGTTGATGCGGCGCTGGCGTGCCTCGGCCTCACGGTTCAGGCCTTCATGTTTTGCGCGGGCTTCGGCCACAAGGCTGCGGTCGGTTGCGACTTCCAACTGGCTTTCGCGCAGGCGCAGATCGAGGTCGGAAAGATCGGCAGCATCTTCCAGCTCGATGCGGGCATTTTCTTCCTGACCGGCGATGTCTTCGATCTGGCCGCTGATCTGGTTGATCGCTTCGGAAACAATATCGCGACGGCGCAGGAGATCACCTGAGGCGCGTTCGGCCATCGACAATGCGTCGCGGGCTTCGACCAGTTGGCGGGATGCAAGGCGGCTGCGTTCTCGCGCGTCGGCAAGCTGGCCCTCCACCAGACGAATTTCGTCAGCGCTGGCGGCAAGCTGCTCTTCCGCCTCTTCCAAGGCGTAGCGCGCTTCTTCTACTTCACCTTCCAGCTCGGCTAGACGATTTTTCTGGGCAAGCCGCAGGGCTGCATTGCCGGGCGCGTCCGCACTGGTGATGTGGCCGTCCCAGCGAAACAGCGCGCCATCTTTAGTAACGAGACGCTGACCGGGTTTCAGCGCGGGCATCAAGCGTTTGGCGTCATCAGCGTTTGAGACGATACCCGTCTGGCGTAGCGTGCGTTTCAGCGCATCCGGTCCTGCGACATGCGCTAGCAGGGATCCCACGCCGTCGGGCAGCGTTGGGTCTGCCTCACCTTCGCCGTTTGCGGTCCAATAGGCCGGGGCGGCAGGGTCGAGCGGGCTTTCGAGATCATCACCCAAGGCAGCACCGAGGGCTGCTTCAAAGCCGCGATCCACCTTCAGTTCTTCGGCAACCGGCGTGAACGAGCCGGAGACGGCACCGGCGGCCAGCATTTTGGAAATGGTGCGCGCTTCGGTTTCCAGCGCGTTGAGCCGGTTGCGCGCCATATCCAACGGTCCACGCGCCAGCGCCTCCGCAGACCGCGCGTCTGCCACAGCCGATTCCGCCTCTTCCACCACGATCAACGCGTCTTCGACGGCGATTTCGGCGGCTTCCACGCTTTCGCGCTTTTCCGAAGGGTCCGGCAGGCCGGAGAGTTTTTCATCTATGTTTTCGATCTCGGCAGCGGCGTCCGATGCCTGACGGTCCAGCCGCGCTTTCCGGTCGGCCAGATCGCGGATGGTGCGCTCAAGCTGGGTCCGGTTGGCGGAGGCCTCGGCTCGCTCTGCGGTGAGGCTTGCGAAAACACGTTCGCTCTCGGCCAGCTTCGCGGCGGAGGCTTCAAAAGCTTCGCGGGTTTCTTCCGAGTAGCGGCCCGAGTCGGCCAAGATTTCGAGAATCTCCGCCTCTTCCGAATCTAGACGCGCGAGGATTTCGGCATTGTCGGAGACCATGCGCTCTTCGCGCTCGATATCCTCGCCCAGTTGCGCCAGGCGACGGGCAAGCTCGTCGCGGCGGCGCAGGATGCGGTTGGTTTCCTCATCCAGTTGGGTGCGAGCAATTTGCAGGCGTTGCAGGGCGGCGGCGACTTTGGCTTCATTTTCACGCAGTTCCGGCAGCTTAAAGCTCGCAAGCCCTTGCGCCTTGGCCGCTTCCATCTGCGCCTGCGCCTTTTCGGCCACCAGATTGGTCGCCTGATTGAGCGCGCTTTCCGCCTCGCCCTCGGCCAGCTTGGCGTCCACCCAGCGAATGTGCAGCAATGTCGCCTCACGGGCGCGGATATCCGCCGACAGCATTTTGAAGCGGTTGGCCTGACGCGCCTGACGTTTCAGGCTTTCGATCTGGCTTTCCAGCTGAGCGGTGACGTCTTCCAATCGCTCAAGATTGGCCTCTGCCGCGCGCAGGCGCAGTTCCGCCTCGTGGCGGCGCGAATGCAGGCCGGAAATGCCCGCCGCCTCTTCCAGAAGCTGGCGGCGCGCCTGCGGTTTGGCGTTGATGAGTTCGCCAATGCGCCCCTGCCCGACCATGGAAGGCGAGCGAGCGCCGGTGGAAGCATCGGCGAACAGAAGCTGCACATCCTTGGCGCGGGCTTCCTTGCCATTGATGCGATAGACCGAGCCGTTTTCGCGCTCGATGCGGCGGGTGACCTGAATTTCATCGGCGTCGTTGAAGGCGGCGGGAGCTGTGCGGTCCGGATTGTCGAGATAGAGGCCGACTTCGGCAGTGTTGCGGGCGGGGCGATTGCCGGAACCGGAGAAGATGACGTCATCCATGCCGGATGCGCGCATGTTCTTGTAGGAGTTTTCGCCCATCACCCAGCGAAGCGCTTCGACAAGGTTGGACTTGCCGCAGCCATTCGGGCCGACGACGCCCGTCAGTCCCGGCTCGATGATGAACTCGGAGGGCTCGACAAAAGATTTGAAGCCGAGCAGACGCAGCTTGTTGAACTTCATGCTGCTGCCCTGCACGTTTCCAAGAGAAAAGAGCGCCTATCAGGTGGGAAAGCGGTGATATCCACTACCCTCATTCCTGTGCTCGTCACAGGAATCCATTCACGGCGCGTCTGCGCCGTGAATGAACGTTCGTTTTCAAAAGCAGAGTCTTTCGCGCCCAAAGACTTGGGCGCACTGGATTCCTGTGACAGGCACAGGAATGAGGGCAGCCTTTCAGGGCTGCCCGTCGTGTCGAAACGGAAAGGTTTAGAGAAGGCTGTCGACGAGAGCCGACATATTTTCCACAGACATGTCTCCAGCGTAGCGCTTTCCGTTGATGATGAAGGTCGGGGTCGAGTTGACGCCGAACTCCGTCGCACCGCGTTGCATCGTTGCGTTCACATCATCCAGAAGTTTCTGGTTCGTCAAGCAGGCCTCGAATGTCTCCTGTGAAAAACCGGCCAGTTTCGACATTTGCAGCAGGGCAGCGCGCGCATCCTGCGCGGTTGCCCATGTCTGCTGCTGTTTGAACAGCATGGAGACGAACGGGTAGTACTGCTGTTCAGGCGCGCAACGGGCCAGCATGAAGGCAGCGGCAGCGCGCGGATCGAACGGGAATTCGCGGATGATGAAGTAGACCTTGCCGGTGTCGATATACTTCTTCTTGATTTCTTCGAAAGTCGTGTTGTGGAAATGCGCGCAGTGCGGGCATGTCATCGACATATATTCGACGATCTTGACAGGTGCATTCGCATCACCCAGCGCGCGGTCCGGTAGCGGGCCTGGCTTGAGAACGGCGGCCATGTCCACATTGCCGGATGATTCGGGCAGATCCTGCGCAAGCGCCGCGTTGGGCATCAGGGCAAAAGGAATGGATGCGGCGACTGCTGCAAGAGCAACACCGCCCAGAAGGCTGCGACGGGTGATATTGAATTCAGGAAAATGCATCAAGCACCTATGTGTGAAAGACTGGAATCGTCTGCAATTGCGATATCGCGGCCACATGTTCAGAACAAGCGGCCATTTCTTTTCTTCTTGTCAAAGAATTGTGACCAGTCAAGGACAGTCTTGACCGAAAGACTGCTTCAAATCGTCCGACCTGCTTTTCGCTTCTGCAAAACAGCGGTTCCCAGACGCTCAACCGCCTTGCGAAGAGCCTCGCTTTCGATGCCCTCCATCATGCCTTCCAGCCGCCTGGCGGCATCGCCACGCAGCGGTTGCGGTTTGGGGCGACGGTTCAGCGTCTGAGAGACCGGCTTCTGCACGATCCTGATCTGGCGGACGGCGGGAAAGCCGAAGAAACCATTGATGCGGGCAATCAATTCGCCCTGCGCATGGGTGAGAAACAGCGCGCGAGCCCCTTCGCAGGCAATGGTCAGAACGCCGGGCTGATACCCGCCACGATCCGGCCCCTCGTCACGGCGCGGCCATGTGATCTTTTCCGGGCGGGTGCAATCGGCAAAATCCACGCCGGCGATTTCATCCCACGAGCCGAGCAAAGACGTGCTAATTCCGGCTCGTTTCGCCAGAACCGGGTCGATGATGCCGTTTGCGATTTCGGCAATCTGGATAACGCCTTTGCGGGGCTTTTTCATTTTCACCTCGTCAACTCGCGGCTTGATCGGCGCAAGCGGATGAACCAAGTATAGGCGCAATACAAGGACCACAGCAAACCATGCTTCATAAAATCGACAACCCTGTTTATGCGGACATGCTGCTGGCGTGGTACGACCGCCACCACCGCGACCTGCCATGGCGCACCTCGCCGCCGATGACGGCAAAGGGTTTGCGGGCCAATCCTTACCACGTCTGGCTATCGGAGGTCATGCTGCAACAGACCACAGTGCAGGCGGTGAAGCCTTACTTTGCCAAGTTTCTGGCGCTATGGCCGAAGGTCGAGGATCTGGCCGCAGCCCCCAGCGATGACGTGATGGCCGCATGGGCGGGGCTTGGTTATTATGCCCGCGCCCGCAACTTGAAGAAATGCGCCGAAGCCGTTGCCAGTGAACACGGCGGCGTGTTTCCCGACACCGAAGAGGGCTTGAAGAGCTTGCCCGGCATCGGCGACTATACGGCAGCAGCCATCGCGGCCATCGCCTTCAACCGGCAATCGGCTGTGCTGGATGGCAATGTAGAGCGGGTGGTTTCCCGCCTGTTTTGCATCGACGCCCCCCTGCCTGGTTCCAAAGGCGTGATGCGGGCGAAGGTCGCGGAGATTACGCCTGCTGACCGTCCCGGTGATTTCGCGCAGGCGATGATGGACCTCGGCGCCACGATCTGTACCCCGAAGCGACCGGCCTGCGCGCTCTGTCCGTTCAACAGCCACTGTCTGGCGCTGGCGCAGGATGAGCCGGAGCGTTTCCCGGTGAAGGCTGCCAAAAAGGACAAGCCGGTGCGCGTGGGTGCAGCCTTCGTTGTGGTAAACGACAAAGGCGAGATACTGCTGCGTCGCCGGATAGAAACTGGTCTGCTGGGCGGAATGACGGAGGTGCCGACCACGGCTTGGACGGCACGGATTGATGGCGGCACCGGCACGGAGCATGCGCCTTTCGATGCGGATTGGGAGGCGGCGGGCACAATCGTTCATGTCTTCACCCATTTCGAGCTTCGGCTCTCCATTTTCCGCGCCAAGGTTTCCGGCAGCGTGAAACCGGGTGCCAATGACGAATGGTGGGAGCCGGTCACAAATCTTGATGCGCAGGCCCTGCCGACAGTGATGAAAAAAGCAATCGCGCAGGCTATTCCTCTCGCATTCGATAAAAGCAGGAAAAATTGATGACCAAGATCAATCACATCGTTTTCGATATCGGCAAGGTTCTGATCCATTACGACCCGAACATTCCCTACAGCCGCATCATTCCCGATGAAAAAGAGCGGGCATGGTTCTTCGAGAATGTGTGCACGCACGAATGGAACCTGGAGCAGGACCGGGGCCGCACGTGGGAGGAAGCCGAGGCGCTGCTTTTGGAGGCTTACCCGGACCACGAAAAGACGATCCGCGCCTTTCGCCTGCACTGGCACGAAATGGTGTCGCACTCCTATGACGATTCGGTCGCCATTCTCAAAGGTCTGATCGCTTCAGGTCACGACGTGACGATGCTCACCAATTTCGCCTCCGACACGTTCCGCGAAGCGCAGAAGATGTATCCGTTCCTGACCCTGTCACGCGGCGTAACGGTGTCGGGCGATGTCGGTTTGATCAAACCGGATGTTGCGATTTATGAATTGCATGCGCGGACCTTCGAACTTGACCCTGCCAGCAGCATTTTCATCGACGATTCCTTCCCCAATGTCGAAGGCGCAAAGGCTGCCGGATGGCAGGCGGTGCATTTTACCGGTGCTGAAAAGTTGAAAGCCGATCTGGCCGCATACGGCATCGACATCTGAGGCGAGAATGTCTGGTGCAGGCGAAAATGGCGGTCTTCTACCTGCACCAGTCCGGCCGCAAGCGGCCAGATTTGTCAAATCTCATCATCGGGAACGTTGCCGTCTTTCTTATTCCCGGATCTGACCTTTGCGATCGTCATAACTGACGTTCGGCTAGACCCGTTGGCGGCTTGCTTGTGGCTCCCTTGGACACACTAGCTAGAGAGCCATACTTGCTCCAGGCTTGCCATGCAATTGATATATTTAAGAAAATTCTGTTATGATTAATAACGAATACGGAGAGGCCCGACGTTCAGGGAACGCCGGGCCTCTCCTACTCTTCACCCGGGACTGAAGGTACTAAAACCGGGCGAAGTCTGTGGGGCGGCAAGACCGCCTACTGTTGGCAAGGGCAAAGCGGTGGATCGCTTTATCCCGCCTTTGCCATTTCATTGCGGATCAGTGTTCTCAGATCATCGATGGGCTTCAAGGCCTCACCATCCTCATAGTGCCAGAAGGTCCAGCCGTTGCAGGCGTCCAACCCTTGCACCGTCGCACCGAGGCGGTGAATGGAGCCTGCGGTACCGGCGGAAGCGACGGTGCCATCGGCACGGATGATGGCGCTGTAACGGCGTTTCGCATCCGTCAGAACCTGACCGGGGCGAACCAGACCACTTTCGAGCAACACGTTGAAGGCAACGCGCGGTTCGGCCTTCTTGCCGGTCATCACGGTCAGCTCCGCCTTGCCCAGAGGCTCGACGGCGGCAATGCGCGCAGAAGCGGCATCAATGTAGTCCTGCTCACGTTCGATGCCGACGAAATGACGGCCCAGACGCTTTGCCACCGCACCCGTGGTACCGGAGCCGAAGAACGGGTCGAGTACGACATCGCCAGGCTTGGTGGATGCCATGATGACGCGGGCCAGCAGGGCTTCCGGCTTCTGGGTCGGGTGGACCTTCTTGCCGTCATCGCCCTTCAGACGCTCGCCGCCGCTGCAAATCGGAAACAGCCAGTCGGAGCGCATCTGCACATCGTCGTTGGATGCCTTCATGGCTTCGTAATTGAATGTGTAACTTTTTGCCTTGGCGTCACGGCTAGCCCAGATCATGGTTTCATGGGCGTTCTGGAACCGGCGACCCTTGAAGTTCGGCATCGGGTTGGTCTTGCGCCAGACGATGTCGTTGAGGATCCAGAAATTCATGTCCTGAAGGATGGAGCCGACGCGGTAGATATTATGATAGGAGCCGATAACCCAGATGGTGCCATTGGGCTTCAAAACGCGGCGGCAGGCCAGAAGCCATGCGCGGGTGAAGGCATCATAGGCTTCGAAGGATGCAAACTGGTCCCAGTCATTATCGACAGCGTCGACAACAGACTGATCCGGGCGGTGGAGCGCGCCGCCCAGTTGAAGGTTATATGGTGGATCGGCAAAAATTGCATCAACGGATTGACTGGGAAGTGCTTCAAGCGCGGCCACGCAATCACCCTTGATGATGCTGTCCTTCCAGGCATCGCTATCACCTGCAAGGTCAAAACCGGCACGCCGAAAATCGGCCAGCGGAAACACTGATGCCATAGGTACTCGCTCCATACGCTTACTCGACTGAACTGATCCTTATGGTTACCGAAGTTGGTTATCAAAGACTGAACGCGTGCTGCAAAATCACGCTAAGTGCGTAAAAAAATACGCAAACCGCCTTTGTGTGCGCAGCCGAATGGAATGTTGGCCCCTTGCATCGATTGCCTGATGGCGGAAAGCAATGTCGGGGGCATTTACCATTCCAACCACAATCAGTGGCGCACAATGGAACCAGTTGCTTCTTTTAACGTTGTGATTTCGGAATTTTGCGCGCCATCTGTGTGATGGAGCCGAAAGGCATGGGTAAGGGCTGCAGGGGTAATTTCAGAATGCGTATTTCTCTCGTTATCGTATCGACACTTTTTGCCAGCGCTGCGTTTGCGCAAACCGCCACACCTACGGTTCCCAAACCGCCGATCAACGTGCGCACCGATGCCGTGCTTGTGAAGGGCGGACCTTCTCTGGGCAATAGCGACAAGGTGCGTTGGGATTTTTACAAAGTGGATAGCGCAGGCGGACGCAGCGATGAGAATGTCGGTGGCGCATACGACGCGACGTTTGAAGAAAAGATTCCGGAAGGCAAATACATCGCCGTGGCAGGCTTGGGAAACATCCGTCGCGAGATACCTGTCGAGGTGAAGGATGGATCCGTTGCCGAAGTGAAGGCGGATTTCAATGCGGCTCAACTAACCGTCGTTCCCAAGCGCAGCCCTGACAGCAAGGACGCTGAGCCGCAGGCCCGTGTCGAAGTCAAGCAGGGCGCCGATTTCAGCGACAGCATCTATGGTGCCAAGCAAATCTACGTCCCCGCCGGGCAGTTGACGCTGGAGGGCCGCATCGGCCCCGCGCGCGCCGAGGATACCATTACCGTAACAGCAGGCGAAATCGTCAGCCATGACCTCATCATTCCCAGCGGCGTGGTGATTGCCAACGCCGTCTATAAGGAAGGTGGCCGTGCGGTCGAGACCGACAACATCCGCTTCGAAACGGTGTCTCCAACCGAAACATTGGATGGCACGCGTGACACGCTGACGGGCACCTATGGCGTTGGCAAGATGATGCAGATGCCCGCAGGCGACTTCATCATGCGGGCGCGGCTTGGAAAGGTCAGCGCCGAGATACCTTTCTCGGTCACGGCAGGACAGCGGACGAACGTAACCGTCAATCTGAATGCAGGTGTTCTGGCCGTTACGGCACCCGATGCCCAGCGCATCGACATTGTCGAGACAACCAAGGATTTGCAGGGCACCCAGAAGGAAATTTCCGGGCGATACGGCACCACCCATCAGGAAACCCTTCATCCCGGCGACTACTCTGTTAAAATCACCTATGACGACAAGACCAACCGTGAGCCCAAGGAACTGACCGCCACGGTGAAAGCTGCGGAGCGCACCGAACTGAACATCACGGATTGAGCTGCGGCGCAATCCTGACACCGCAATAGTTGGAAGCGGCGACATCGTTACAGAGATTTGCCCATTCGCACCCCGCACAGGCCGAACGCACGGTGCCATCGCGGAAGCCTGATCGAAGCTTCTTCATGAAGGACTCGTCAGGCGTGACGTGCGTGTGCACAGTCACCGCTCCATCCAGCAAATGTGCGATAGACACCAATGCTTTCTGATCGCGTATCACAACGCTCTGGCTGAAGCAGTGTGCATCAGGGTCCGCCAGCAGCGGCGCACAGATGTCATCGGGGCCAGAAACGATCTCGATATCCTCACCGGCATTCAGCCGCGCAGCGACACGGTCATAATTGACCGTGAAGCCGGGCGTGTAGCCCTTGCCGACATAGGTCAGCATGCACAGCAGGTGATGGGCTCTGAGGCGAACCGTCACCGGGCGCTTCTGCCGCGCGATGCAATGAGTTTCAGTGCTGCTGCAGCCAGCGCCGACTTCAGGACAGCCCCGAGTATGAAGGGTGCCACACCGCCAACCCAGGCCGCCTCTGAACCGATCAGGCCCGCAAGCCACGCCCAGCCAAGCGCAAGGCACAGGACATTCGCGCACAGATGCAGCAGGAACGCGGCAACCGGGCGATCACCATCCGCACCTTTTTCGGTGAGAAGCCCAACCAGCGCAGCCATGACCGGAAATGCCACGAGGTAGCCTGCCGTCGGGCCGACGAATGGCGCAAGGCCAGATGCCGCGCCCGCCAGAACGGGCAGTCCGAGCATGGCCTCACCCAGCCACGCGAGCACCGTCAATGTGCCAAGACGCCAGCCGTAGAGAGCGCCGATCATCGTAACCGCAAATGTCTGCATTGTGATGGGCACTGGCACCATGGGGACCTCAATCTTGGATGCGAGCGCCAGGATCATCGTTCCTGCCACAAGAAACAGAGCCTGCTGAACGTATGATCTGGATGACAGGCCAAGGAAGCCAGTGGTTGCGGTGGGCATTTGAATGGACATGATATCCTCCTGAATTTCAATTATAGATAATTTGAAAGAACAGAGAGATATGTATCGCTAAAAGACCGACTGAAGGAAGCTTCGGACGAAATTTCGATGCAGAGACGCGCACTCCATGTGGATAGAGTCGAAATTAACTGATAATTTTCATAGATTTATAGCGATGTAAAATTATCTATAATTTATCCGACGATCGCGAAGGCATCCCGCGTGGAGCCCGTCGGCGTGCGAATTGCGGTGCGCCCGATCCACTGAACATGACCGGCAAGAATGCGCACAGCCTCCTCATCGCGCTTGCCGCGAAGCGCATCGATGATGGCGCGGTGGTCGGTGTCGGTGCGCCTCTCCCACCCTGCCCGCCACGCCGAAAACAGAAAGCGGGCGCTTGCGGCATGAAGTCCATCGATGGCTTCCATCAGGCGCGGCATGTCGCACGGCGCCGTAATCAGGCGGTGAAAGCGACGGTTCGCCTCTTCCCATTGCCGCACGTCCATGGCCCTGTCACCGGCAAGCGTCGCCGCCTCAGCCTCGTCAAGAATAGCGGCGGTCAGATTTGGGATGGCGTGACGCAAGGCCAGCACCTCCAGCGCCGCACGCATCTCCGCCACCTCCTGTACATCCGGCAAGCCAAAATCGGCAACGCGAACACCCCGACGTGGAATGCTGACCGCAAGCCCCTGTGCCTCCAGCCGACGAAATGCTTCGCGCACGGGCACATGCGACGCGCCAAACTCTTCAGCCACATGATCCTGCCGCAGCCGGGCACCGGGCGCGAGCTCGCCGCGCACGATGCGGTCCGCAAGCGTGCGGCTGATTTTGGTGGCGATGGTATCGTCCGGCTTGCTTTTTTGAGGTTTGGCCATGCACTCCCATAAAATGCCCTGACAGGATTGTCGAGAAAGCGCAGCCGCTTGCAAGGCTCGTTTGCATCGGCATCGGTTGAGCTTGCGACCCACATGGGCTAAAAGCGCCCAAATCTTCCCGCCCCAAATCGTTAAGGAGAGCCCATGAGCGGCTTCGACCTCATTATTTTCGACTGCGACGGCGTTCTCGTCGATTCCGAAATCATCGCCGCCCAGGTCGAATCGCGCCTGCTGACCGATGCTGGCTACCCGATTTCCACCGAGGAAATGGGCGAGCGCTTCTCCGGCATGACGTGGAAAAACATCCTCCTCGATATCGAGCGTGAAGCCAGCATTCCGCTGTCCGCCTCGCTGCTGGAAAAGTCGGAAAAGCTTCTGGACGCCCGGCTCGAACGGGACGTGAAGGTCATCGACGGCGTCAAGCTGGCGCTCTCTCGCCTGACGACACCGCGCTGCATCTGCTCGAACTCATCCAGCCATCGACTGGATATGATGCTGACAAAGGTCGGCCTCAAACCCTATTTCGAGGGCCATATCTATTCCGCCAAGGATCTCGGCCCTGATCGCGTCAAGCCGAAGCCAGACATCTTCCTGCATGGAGCGCATCAGTTCAACGTTTCGCCGGACCGAGTCGTCGTCGTCGAAGATTCCGTCCACGGCGTCAACGGCGCCCGCGCAGCCGGAATGCGCGTCATTGGCTTCACCGGTGCCTCCCACACCTACCCAAGCCATGCGGATCGCTTGACGGATGCGGGCGCGGAGACGGTGATTGCGCGTATGCAGGATTTGCCCGCGACGATCGAGGCTTTGGCTGAATGGGGCGGCGTAGCATAAGTTGCCAGGCAGACGATTTTGTGATTTGGATAACTGCATTGCTTATTCAATAAATGTAGTTACATTATTTCATGAAGATTTTCTGGGATGAGCCAAAGCGGCTTGCCAACATCGAGAAGCATGGCCTCGATTTTGCAGATGTTGGCGAGTTTGCTTGGGAAAGCGCTCTTTTCGAAGAAAGCCTTGCCGGAGATTTTGGTAGTCGTCGTTTCAAGGCATTGGGATATTTTCGTGACGGGACTGCCGCTGTCATCTTCGCCAGTCTGGGATCAGAAGCAATATCCATTATTAGCTTCAGACAAGCCAGCGAGCAGGAAAGAAGGAGACTACCATGGCCAAGACTTCGAACATGACGTTTCAGGAAGGGCGTGGCTACAGCCGAGCCGACTGGGATGCGGTCGACTTTCCTGAAATGACCGAACAGGAATTAAACCGCCTGCGGCCCGCAGTTGAGGTTCTGCCACCAGAACTCTTAAAAGCTATCGATGATCTTCGCGCGCCACGTGGACGCCCCACGCTGGAAAATCCAAAAAAACAGATCACATTGCGGCTGGACGAAGACGTGATTACGCGATTTCGCCAAAGTGGAAAGGGCTGGCAAGGCAGAATGAATGAAGCCCTGCGCAAGGCCGCAGGGCTATCGTAACGTCGGCGTTCAAAGACTAGCCTTACCCGCGACGACCCTTCTTCGTGCCTGCCTTCGCAGCGCCTTCATCAAACGAAATAAACACATTCGTCTGGCGTGATGCGCCGCCGGGGGCGTTAGGGATGGCGACGTTGGGGTTGTTGAAGATGAACTGGGTGCCGGATGGGCCTGCGGGGACATCCACTGGGAAATTGGTGACCTGCGAGAAGATTTCGCCATCACCGTCTTTCACGGTGACGCGGATGGGCAGGTTGACGCGGCCGGGCTTGGAGAGCGGGCCGGGAACGAGGCGGCCCTGGGCCAACACGTTTACGGTCAACGTCGCGTCACTCATGCTGCACGAGCGCGTGGTATCGGAGAGAGACGCCTGATAGACCAGCTTCGTCGGATCGTCCTTGGCGCCACCGGCATAGACCCGTTTAACGGCGTTGTTATCGAGAATGGTGATGGTGGGGCAATTGGCCTGCACGACCGGTGCCACGGCCTGCGCAGCCGGTGGATTGACCGCCATGGCGTCCGACGGATTGGAAGAGTTGCAACCAGCAAGCACGGCAAGAACCGACATCGCGGCGGACAAACGCAAAATATTCCCTGTCACTTTGTTCAACCCTTCAAAAACTATCCCGATACAGGACCGCAGAACCCGTTTAATGGCCTTTCATGCCCGTCGGCGATGGTCTATAGCAGCGACGCTGGAGAAAATCGATTGGTTGCGTTCGGATTTGGCCGAATTTTGCAAAATGCTTTCGACAGGGCCGAACAGGCACCTCCGGCGGATGAGCGACTGACGACATTTGCCTGAAAGACGACAGGGGACCATCTCGTGGAATATGTTTCGACCAGGGGCAGTGCCCCATCGCTGGGTTTTTCCGACGCGCTTCTGGCGGGTCTGGCACGTGACGGCGGACTTTATGTCCCGCGCAAATGGCCGACCATGTCGAAAAAGGAAATTCGCGCGCTGCGTGGCAAGTCCTATCAGGAAGTCGCCTTCGAGGTTCTCTACCGCTTTACCGGCGGCGAAATTCCAGCCGACACTTTCCGTGCAATGATCGACGATGCTTACGCGACCTTCCGTCATCCCGCAGTTGCACCGCTGGTGCAGACCGGGCCGAACTCCTATATCCTTGAATTGTTCCACGGCACGACACTGGCGTTCAAGGACGTGGCTATGCAGCTTATCGCACGGCTGATGGACTATGTGCTGACGCAGCGCGACGAACGCGCAACCATCGTCGGCGCGACATCGGGCGATACGGGTGGCGCCGCCATCGATGCCTTCGCAGGCCGCGATCGCACCGATATCTTCATCCTCTTCCCGCATGGCAAGGTGTCACCGGTTCAGCAACGCCAGATGACGAGTTCGACCGCGTCCAACGTGCACGCCATCGCCGTCAACGGTAATTTCGACGATTGCCAGAACCTCGTCAAAGAAATGTTCAACGACGTGAAATTCCGCGATGGCGTCAAGCTGTCGGGCGTCAATTCCATCAACTGGGCGCGCATCATGGCGCAGGTGGTCTATTACTTCACCGCATCCCTTTCGCTGGGCGGGCCGGACCGCAAGATTTCGTTTACGGTGCCAACTGGTAATTTCGGCGATATTTTTGCGGGCTATGTCGCCAAGCAGATGGGCCTGCCCATCGACAAGCTGGTGATTGCTACCAACGACAACGACATTCTTGCCCGCACGCTGAAGACTGGTCGCTACGAGATGCGCGGCGTTCATGCCACGACATCACCTTCGATGGACATCCAGATTTCGTCCAACTTCGAACGCTTGCTGTTCGAAGCCAATGACCGCGATCCTTCCGCCGTCAAACGTTCCATGGACGGGCTGAAGCAATCGGGTGCCTTCGACATTTCCGAAAAGGCGATGAAGTTCATCAAACGGGATTTCCGTGCAGGCCGCGCCACTGAAAAGCAGGTAGCCGACACCATCCGCGAGACGCTGGAAAAGACCGGTTACCTCCTGGACCCGCATACGGCAACTGCCGTTTACGTGGCTAAAAAGCATGAGAAATCAAGCGCGCCGATGGTCACCTTGTCCACTGCGCATCCAGCGAAATTTCCCGCTGCTGTAAAATCCGCTTGCGAAATCGATCCCGCGCTTCCACTATGGCTTGCTGATCTTATGAACCGGGAGGAGCGTTTCGACATTCTGGATGCTGAGCTGGACGCCGTGGAAACTTTCATCGGCACACATGCTCGCGCCAAGAGTGAGTAGCGCGGAAAGACTGAATATGAGTGTAAATGTGACCCGGCTAGCCTCCGGGTTGACCGTTGTTACCGAAAGAATGCCACACCTCGAAAGCGTCGCTCTTGGGGTGTGGATCAAATCCGGCTCCCGCAACGAGACCGATGACGAGCATGGCATCGCGCATCTTCTCGAACATATGGCCTTCAAGGGCACGGCACGGCGCACAGCGCGACAGATTGCCGAGGAAATCGAGAATGTGGGCGGCGAAGTCAACGCTGCCACATCGACCGAAACGACATCCTATTACGCCCGTGTCCTCAAGGACCACGTACCGCTCGCGGTGGATATCCTGGCTGATATCCTGACCGAATCCGCCTTTGAAGAGGCGGAACTGGAACGCGAAAAGAACGTCATCCTGCAGGAAATCGGTGCTGCGACCGATACTCCCGACGACGTTATCTTCGATAATTTCTCTGGCGTAGCCTATCGTGACCAGACTATTGGCCGACCTATTCTGGGCACGCCTGAAACGGTCCAATCCTTCACCACCGGCCAGATTCGCCACTATCTGGCGCGCAATTACACGACAGATCGTATTTTCGTTGTTGCCGCCGGTGCGGTCGATCATGAAAGTTTCGTCAAGCAGGTCGAGCAACGCTTCGCAGGCCTGCCGCAGCTGCCAGTCGCCACGCCTGTCATGGAAAAAGCCATTTATACAGGTGGTGAAATCCGCGAGACGCGCGATCTGATGGATGCGCAGGTCCTTCTCGGTTTCGAGGGCAAAGCATACCACGCCCGTGATTTCTACTGTTCGCAAATTCTGGCCAACATTCTCGGCGGCGGCATGTCTTCGCGACTGTTTCAGGAAGTGCGTGAGTATCGCGGTCTGTGCTACTCGGTCTACGCCTTCCATTGGGGCTTTTCCGATACCGGCATTTTCGGCATTCACGCGGCAACCGGCAGCAGCGATCTGCCGGAACTGGTGCCCGTCATCATAGACGAGCTTCGCAAGTCCTCGCAGACTATCCATCAGGAAGAAATCGACCGCGCCCGCGCCCAGATTCGCGCGCAGTTGCTGATGGGTCAGGAAAGCCCGGCAGCACGCGCCGGACAGATGGCGCGCCAAATGATGCTTTATGGTCGCCCGATTCCCAATGACGAGATGATGCAGCGTCTGGGGGATATTACTCCGCAGCGTTTGACTGATCTTGCGGGACGGCTGTTTTTCGATACAGTTCCGACCTTGTCCGCCATCGGCCCGCTGGAAAACCTCTCGCCGCTTTCAGACATCACGGCGGAGCTTTCTGCGTCGCCGTCCATCCAGATAAAGGCAAATGGCTGAGGGCTAAGGGCATGTGTCCGCGGCAAGTAGGATGAGGTCTGACCTTACATGCTGCGTTTTCTTTCCCGTCATAACGATACGCCGGAACTTCGCAGTGCCGAATATCTGTTGCGACTGCCGCGCTATTCCGATTATCGGCAGTGGCACAGGCTGCGCTCGGATAGCAGACAGTTCCTTCAGCCGTGGGAGCCGAGCTGGCGCGGTGACGAGCTGAGCGAAAGCTCCTATCGGGTCCGCGTGACACGCAACGGCCAGGAATTTTCCTCTGGCCTTGCGGTGTCCATGCTGCTGTTCAGATCCGACAACACGCTTTTGGGCGGCATCACCATTGGCTACATCCGGCGGGGTGCGGCGCAAAGCTGCATGATCGGGTATTGGATGGGCGAGGCTTACGCGGGCCAAGGCCATATGTCTGCCGCATTAAAGCTGGTAATACCCTACATCTTCAACGGACTTCAGTTGCACCGTATTGAGGCAGCCTGTATTCCAGAGAACTTCAAAAGCATACGGCTGCTTGAAAACGCCGGATTTCAGCGAGAAGGTCTCTTGCGGGAATATCTGAAAATAAACGGTGAGTGGCGAGACCACGTCATGTTCTCCCTCATTGCCGATAAGCAAAATCCCGGCGGGACGCAGTAGGATAGATGACATATATTAGCCTTGCGTTGCGCCTTATAGGACGCTTTGTGGCCGCAGCGCGCTTTACGCCCCTGATGTTTCTGTGCGCACTTTTCGCCGCACAAGCCCATGCTTTCGAACCGGTCAAGATTTCTCGCGATGACACCGCGCTGGACCTGACGGCGACGACGGACATTTACGCCAATCAGGGCGAAGCCTTTCAAGTTTCCACCGCGCCCGGCCCGGACGGCATTCGCCGCCGTATCGAGGTGCGCGCGTCCTCTCCCGCACATCAGGGTGACTGGGCCGTGTTTGCGCTGGCAAACGTGTCGGAAGAGCAGCTGGAGCGCGTGATCGTCGCCCCGCATTTCCGTCTGGTGAATTCCAAACTGTTCTGGCCCGATCTCGGCTCGCAGCGCATCATTGCGATTACGCCGAGTGAAGGCTTTGCGCTGGACCGGCAACCGAGCCCCGACGCCGACGTGTTTCGCATCACGCTGAACCCCGGCGCGGTCATCACCTTCGTAGCAGAGCTTTCCACGCCGCAACTGCCGCAAATCTACCTCTGGGAACCCGAGGCATATAAGGATACTATCAACGCGTTCACGCTGTATCGCGGCATCGTGCTGGGTATTGCGGGTCTTCTTGCCGTCCTCCTGACCATTCTCTTCGTCGTCAAGGGTACGTCCGTACTGCCCGCCTCTGCGGCACTATCCTGGGCCGTTCTGGCCTATATCTGCGTGGATTTCGGCTTTTTGGAAAAGCTGATCACCGTGACATCAAGCGACGAGCGAATATGGCGCGCGGGTGCGGAAGTCGCACTCGCGTCCAGTTTCGTGGTCTTCCTGTTCACCTATCTCAATCTGAACAGATGGCACGCGCATCTTGGCTACGCAACATTTGCGTGGATCATCGGGCTTGGCGCACTGTTCGGCGTGGCGATCTACGATCCTTCCATCGCGTCCGGCATCGCCCGCCTGTCGTTTGCGCTGACGGCCACTGCCGGTATCGTGCTGATCATCTATCTCGGCTTCAACCGCTACGACCGTGCCATTTTGCTTGTGCCCTCATGGGCGCTGATTCTCGTCTGGCTGTTCGGCAGTTGGCTGACGGTCACGGGGCAACTGGATAACGATATCGTTCAGCCTGCGCTGGGCGGGGGTCTCGTTCTCATCGTTCTCTTGATCGGCTTTACCGTGATCCAGCATGCCTTTGCGGGCAGTGCCTATCAACAGGGGCTGTTTTCGGATCTTGAGCGGCAATCTCTGGCGCTGACGGGCAGTGGCGACACGGTGTGGGACTGGGACGTGACGCGTGACCGCATCGTCACCACGCCTGATGTCTCGATCAAGCTCGGGCTGCACCCCGGCACTATGCACGGCGCTGCGCGCAACTGGTTGCCGCGCCTGCACCCGGATGACCGTGACCGGTTCAAAGCCACGCTGGACGTGTTGCTGGACCATCGCAAGGGACGCCTGAACCACGAGTTCCGCATTCGCGCCGAAGACGGGCATTTCCATTGGCTGCAAATCCGTGCGCGGCCCGTGCTGGGCTCGAACGGCGAAATCATCCGCTGCGTCGGCACCATTACCGATATCACCGAGCAGAAGAACTCGGTCGAGCGGCTGTTGCAGGACGCCTTGAGTGACAATCTGACCGGCCTGCCCAACCGACAGGTTTTCCTCGACCGCCTGCAATCCGTGCTCAATCTGGCACCGGAAGGCGAAACCGTACGCCCCACGGTTATGGCTATCGATATCGACCGCTACAAGCTGGTCAACGACACGCTGGGCATCGCTGCTGGCGACAATATCCTGATTGCATTGACACGCCGCCTGCGCCGTCTGCTGAAACCGCAGGATACGCTTGCGCGTCTGTCGGGCGATGAATTCGGCCTCATTCTCGTGTCGGAACGCGATCCTCAGCGCGTGGCGGATTTTGCCGATGCGGTCAACAAGGCCATCATGGTACCGATCAATTTCGCCAACCGCGAAATCATCCTCACCGCCTCCATCGGCCTCGTATCGTGGATTGATCAGCAGGAAAATGCCGCTGGTCTGCTCAGCGACGCTGAGCTTGCCATGTACCGGGCCAAGCGCGCAGGCGGCAATCGCGTCGAACCGTTCCGCCCTGCCTTCCGCACATCCGGCACAGACCGCTTGCAGATGGAGAGCGACCTTCGCCGCGCGATCGAGCGCAAGGAGCTGTCGCTGGCCTATCAGCCCATCATCAAGCTCGACAATGGCGATATGGCAGGTTTCGAAGCATTGATGCGTTGGGAACACCCCAAGCGTGGCAGCATTCCGCCATCCGAGTTCATTCCCGTTGCGGAAGCTTCCGGTCTTATCGAACCGCTCGGCATGTTCGCGCTGGAACGGGCCGCGACGGATCTGATGGACTGGCAACATGCCATCGACAAGCTACCGATCTTCATTTCAGTGAATATCTCCAGCGCGCAACTGCTGAACAACGAGTTGTACAACGACGTGCGCAGCATGTTGCAGCGGACACGGTGCAATCCCGCGCAGTTGAAGCTGGAACTGACCGAATCCGTCGTAATGGAAAACCCGGAACAGGCGCGTCTGGTTTTGGCGAAGCTCAAGGAAACCGGGCTTAGCCTCGCACTGGATGATTTCGGCACAGGCTACTCTTCGCTCGCCTATCTCACCCGCTTTCCGTTCGACACGATCAAGCTGGATAAGGCGCTGGTCGCCAATACCAGCGACAAGCGAAACGTCTTACTGCGCTCCATCATCGCCATGGCGCGGGCGCTTGAAATGCAGGTCGTTGCAGAGGGCATCGAAACGCCGGAAGATGCGGCAGAGCTTGCCCGCATGAATTGTCATTACGGGCAAAGCTTCCTGTTCGGCACACCGGATACGCCGGAAGCAGCACTACAGCTGCTGCGCGAGCGTTTTCAGGTGGTCAAGAGAGCCTGATTTTGCTCAGCCTGCTGCTGCGGAGCAGGCTGCCAGTTCTGCTGCTGGTCTTCAGGCACGCGACCGTGCAACAGCTTGTGCAGGAACTCCAGCTTGTCCACAACGGCTGGCGTCAGCACGAAGGGATATAGGTCGGCCTCACCCATGCTTCGCTGCATGGAGTTCAACGCGACGCTAAGCGGCACCCAAGCGTTGACCAACTGTTTGGCACTTCGTGCGCTATAGGGCTCGAAGGCGACGTCCGTTTCCAGTTCCTCATGGCCTTCCGGCTCGATGGCGATGCCGAAAGCATGCGCCGTTTCCAGCGTGTCGACGATGTGGAGGTAGTGCGCGAAGCATTCCGCAAAGTCCTCCCACGGGTGAACCGAGGCATAGGAGCTGATGTAAGTCTGCTCCCAGCCGAGCTGCGGCCCCTGCTCGTAATTGCGCTTCAGCGCATCGCCATAATCCTCGCGCTCGTCGCCAAAAACGGCACGGCAGGCTTCCAACCGGTTGGCATCGCGCACCAGCTTGTTCCAGATGAAGTGACCGACTTCATGGCGGAAATGGCCGAGCATGGTGCGGTATGGCTCGTTCATGTTGCTTTTGATCTGCGCGCGCGTCGCATCGTCGGATTCAGCAGCGCGAATGGCGATCAGGCCTTCGTCATGGCCGGTCATGGCAGGAATGATCGAACCATCGGGTGCGACCTCATCCACCAGAAAGTCGAATACGAGACCGCCATTGGGGTCAACATCGCGGTTGGGGTGCGGCAGGTTGAGGCGCAGCATGGAATAGAACAGATGACGTTGCGCCTGGCTCAACCGGCGCCACTGCTCGATGCCCTCTTCCGTCGAAGCGTCTGGAACGAGCCGGTTATGGCTGCAGGCCGGGCAGAATTTATGATCGCTCTCAGCGGGAACCGACCAGTTGCAGATGTCGTTGACCTCATTGGCGCAATAGCGAATTTGCCGCTCTGGATTGGACACCAGCGACCAGTTGGGATCACCCGCAGGGTCCACGGCTTCCATGGAAAGCGTTTCCGGCACGAAGGCCAGACGATGCCCGCATTTGACGCAGGACCGATTGTCGAAATGGACCGGCTGCCCACAGGCAGCGCAAGAGAATAGCTGCATTTAACGCTCCAGAAGCGAGCACGCGGACGGAAAGATCGGCTTTCGAATGGTCCGGCGCTAGGAAAATTGAGAGATCAGAGATGAAAAAACGCATGTGCCTTATATCGGCACATGCGCTTTGCAGAATATTGCCACGGCCCGGTGGCCGAAGTGGCAAAATGAATTACATGCGGTCTACGGCGCCCTTGACGGAGTCCTTGGCCTTGCCAACGGTCTTCTGGACCTTGCCCTTGGTTTCCTGTGCAGCACCTTCGGCGCGCATACGGTCATTACCAGTGGCAGAGCCAACGCTCTTCTTTACCTTGCCAGCAACTTCATTGGCTGTGCCAGCGACTTTATCAGATGTGCTACCCATGATGTTTCTCCCTAGTTTTTTAACCAGACTTGGCGCTGGCGACCGAGATAAAAACGTCGGGATTAAATTTTGGTTCCGCTAAATTTCTGGCCCCTTAAGCATGACCCGCTTCTGCCGACAGCATTCGCGGATCGACCCCCATCAGCGCCAGAGCACGTTCGTATTTATTGTCCAGCATACGGTCGAAGATCAGTTCCTCGGATGCGGGGCAATTGAGCCAGCCATTGTTGGCAATCTCACCTTCGAGCTGCCCTGGTCCCCAACCGGCATAGCCCAGCAGCATCGTTGCCTTGTCGGGTCCGCGCCCGCTGGAAATGGCGCGCACAATATCCAGCGTCGAGGTCAACGAGATATCGTCGCTGACGGGAATGCTGGAGTCGCCATTATAATCGTCCGAATGCAGCACGAAGCCCCTGCCCGACTCCACCGGTCCGCCACACTGAATGGGGAACTCGCGGGTGCGGTTCGGCAGCATGATGGCGTCGTTCTGGTCCATCATCTTCAGGTGCAGCAGCACATCGGTAAAGGTGATCTGTTGCGGGCGGTTGATGATGAAGCCCATGGCACCGGCGCTGGAATGGGCGCAGATGTAAACCACCGAACGCTCGAAGGACCCGCCCTCCAGTCCCGGCATCGCGATGAGAAAGTGGCCATCCAGAAAGCCGCGTTCTCTCTTGTCCATCAGGGTCGAAAAGGTCACTGGAGCCTCCGGTCTGCGATAGGCTGGCGCGAGCAGCTACGGCATTGGGTTGGTCATTTGTTAAGGATGCGGCATAGTCGCCCATCAATCAACCGAAAATGATAACCGGCTCAAAATCGTAACTGGCCCGCTAGCGGATGTTAGGCTAGACCGGGGGAATGAACGCTAAGCTCTCTCTCTTTCTGCGCGCATCGTTGCCATTCTTCGCCCTTGCGCTTCCATTCGTCCTCTCCCCTGCCCCGGCCAATGCCGATACGACGGACTGGGAAACCAGCGAGGGTGGGCGCATGCGTGTCGTCAGCCAACCCGCCGACGCCAGCGGTCGCATCGAGGCCGTGTTGCAGATCGAACTCAAACCGGGCTGGATTACCTATTGGCGCGAACCGGGCGAAGCAGGCATTCCGCCGAAGATCACGCTCGATCCGACAAGCGGCGCGACCCTGACGTCGCTGGCGTTTCCCGTGCCGAAACTGATCGAGAATGGCGAAATCAACGACATCGGCTACGACGCTCCCGTTAGCCTGCCCTTCGTTTTGCAAGCACAGCCGGGATCGGATGAGGACAAGGCACGGCTGACGGCGTTCATCGGTGTGTGCCTGAATATCTGTATTCCCTTCGAAGCGAATTTCGAGATACGCAAGGACCACGGCAAGCCGGCGACACCGGAAGAAACCGAAGCTGTCGCCAACGCCAAAGTCGCACTGCCGCAGCCGCCTGATGATGATTTCAAAGTGCAGAATTTCCACATCACGCCCGACAAGACCCTGCTCGGCGTAGAGCTTCGCCTGCCGGACAATGCGCCGAAGGAAACGGAAATCTACGTCGCTGGCCCCTCCGGTTACGCCTATTTCGAGCCGCAGAACATGGTGCGCGACAAGCGCAAGCTGTCCTTCTACATGAATATCAAGGGCCTGCCGAAATCATATAACCCGCGCGGCCAGCACTGGACCATTCTGGTCAAGTCCGGTGGACAGGTCATGGAAGCGCCGCTCGATTTTCCGCAATGAAAGACACCGGATTTCATTGACGACGGCGGCAATTCGTCCTCTATAGTCGCCCCTGAAAACTGCCACAGGAGCGACAGCATGACCATCAAGATTGGCGACAAACTTCCATCCGCGACCTTCAAGGAAAAGACGGCAGACGGCCCGGTGGACACCACCACGGACGCCCTGTTTGCAGGCAAGAAGGTCGTTGTCTTCGCCGTTCCCGGCGCGTTTACTCCCACCTGCTCGCTCAACCACCTGCCCGGCTACCTCGAAAATCGCGATACGATCCTCGCGCGTGGCGTGGACGATATTGCCGTTGTTTCGGTCAATGACTGGCACGTCATGGGCGCATGGGCGCAATCATCAGGTGGCCAGGGTAAAATCCACTTCCTCGCAGACTGGGACGCATCCTTCACCAAGGCCCTCGGCCTCGATGCCGATCTCTCCGCCGGAAGCCTCGGCGTGCGCTCCAAGCGCTATTCCATGCTGGTTGAAGACGGCGTGGTGAAGTCTTTGAACGTCGAAGACAATCCCGGCCAGGCCACAGTGTCGTCTGCCGCTACCATGATCGAGCAACTTTAAGCTGATTTTTCTGGGTTATCCCAGACCTAGCGACTGGGATAACCCAACGTCGATGCAATCTCGCGTATGAGATGCTCGCCGTTATCAGGTGAATGGCCACGGTGCTCTTCGTCATCCTCGGGCCTGTCCCGAGGATCTAACGAACCCCAACGACGAACGTGGTCAGATCCTCGGGACAAGCCCGGGGATGACGTCAGAAAAATGCGCGACGTTGTCATTCCCATCCCCAACAAACACGTCATGCTTTCGCCGTAATCGTTATATCATTACAGTAATGCTATAACATTATTGTGAGCATTCCATGCTGCATCATCTCTCTCCACGGCACCTGTTGCGACAGTCTGCCATGACCCGCCTTATCCTCGCTCTTGTCATCCTCCTCCCGCTCTGGCTTGCCATACACTGGGCGGCGGCGCTGTCATGAGCGGCGCGGCGGTTCTGTCGATCGACAATCTGACCGTGGCCTATGACCGGCATCCGGCGGTGCATCACCTCTCCGGCAGTTTTGACCGGGGCAGCCTGACCGCGATTGCCGGGCCGAATGGGGCGGGTAAGTCCACGCTGCTGAAGGCCATCATCGGCGATCTTAAGGTGTCCGAAGGCACCATCACTCACGCCTTTAAGCGCGCTGACTTCGGCTATCTGCCCCAGGCAGCCGATATCAACAGGCGTTTTCCGATTTCCGTTCTCGAAACCGTGCTTCTGGGCACATGGAAAACCGCCGGTGCCTTCGGCTCCATCGGCAAAAAGCAGCAGGCGCGTGCCGAGGAGGCTCTTGCCATCGTCGGTCTTGCGGGCTTCGAGCACCGATCCATCGGGGCGCTTTCCGCTGGCCAGTTCCAGCGCGTGCTGTTTGCCCGCCTGTTGATGCAGGATGCCAGCGTCATTCTGTTGGACGAGCCCTTCACCGCAATCGACGCCCGCACCACCCGTGACCTTCTGGACATCGTTGGTCGCTGGCATGGCGAAGGACGCACGGTGATTGCCGTACTGCATGATTTCGATCAGCTGCGCGCCCATTTTCCCGAGACGCTGTTGATGGCCCGAGAACTGATTGCGTGGGGGCCGACGCAACAGGTGATGTCGCCCGTCAATCTGATGCGCGCCCGCATCATGGCAGAGCGCTGGGACGACAACAGCGATGTCTGTGAGCCAGCAGCATGACGGCCTATGATATTTTCTTCGCGCCGTTTCAGGATTATGGCTTCATGCGCCGGGCGCTTGTCGCCTGCTTCTGTCTGGCAGTGGGTGCAAGTCCCATCGGCGTGTTTCTGATGCTGCGCCGCATGAGCCTGATGGGAGATGCGCTGAGCCACGCCATCCTGCCGGGTGCGGCCATCGGCTACCTCATCGCCGGGTCGCTTTCGCTGACGGCCATGGGCTTTGGCGGTCTGATTGCCGGGCTGTCCGTCGCCCTTCTCTCTGGCATCGTCAGCCGCATCACGCCGTTGCAGGAGGATGCGAGTTTTGCAAGCTTCTATCTGGCGTCTCTGGCGCTGGGTGTGCTGATCGTGTCGCTGCGCGGCTCCAATGTCGATCTTTTGCATGTTCTGTTCGGCACCATTCTGGCAATAGACGCACCGGCCCTTTACCAGATCGGCGCGATCACCTCCCTCACTCTTGTCGCTCTCGCCTTCATTTACCGTCCGCTGGTGACGGAATGTTTCGATCCCGGATTTCTGCGCGCCGTGGGTGGGCGTGGGCCTGCCTATCACGTCATTTTTCTGGTGCTGGTCGTCATCAATCTGGTCGCGAGCTTTCAGGCACTTGGCACCTTGATGGCGGTGGGGCTCATGATGCTGCCTGCGGCCATCGCGCGATTGTGGACCCGTAGCCTGCCAGCCATGCTGATCGTCGCAGCACTCAGCGCCGCGCTTTCCGGTTATCTCGGGCTTGTGGTGTCCTACCATTTCGAGCTCGCCTCCGGCCCCACCATCATCATGGCAGCAACCTGTCTATACGGGCTTTCCATTCTGGCCGCCCCTGCGGGACTGGCCGGTCGTTACCTTACCCGCCCACATTTGAAGGGCTAAATCTGGAGACTTGCCAATGCTATCGCGAACTCTGCTCCTGACGACTGCTGCACTCCCCGCCCTCATGACATATGCCGCGCCCGCATCTGCTGCGGAACTGAAGGCGGTCGCTTCCTTCACCGTGCTGGCCGATGTGGTCAAGCAGGTGGGCGGCAACCATGTGACCGTGACCAGTCTCGTCAAGCCTGACGGCGACCCGCATGAATTCGAGCCATCGCCTGCCGATGCCAAAAGCCTGAAGGCGGCAAATGCGGTTTTCGTCAGCGGCTTGGGGCTGGAAGGCTGGATGGACCGCCTGATTTCCGCCTCCGGTTACAAGGGAACGCCTGTGACGGTTTCCCATGGCATCAAGACCCGCGAGATGGATGAGGACGGCAAGACGGTGACCGATCCGCATGTGTGGAACAGCCCGGTCAATGTGAAAGTCTGGGTGGAAAACATCGAGACCGCTCTTTCAGCTGCAGATCCGGCGGACGCCCAGGACTTCAAGGCCAATGCGCAGGCCTACCTCAAGACGCTGGACACTCTGGATGCCTATGCCCATACGAAATTCGATGCCATCCCGGAAGATCGCCGCAAGGTGCTGACCAGCCATGATGCGTTCGGCTATTTCGGGCGGGAATACAAGGTGACGTTCCTGTCGCCGCTGGGTGTCTCGACGGAAACCGAGGCGTCTGCGGGCGATGTTGCCAAGCTGATCGAGCAGATCAAGGCCGAGCATGTGAAGACGTACTTCTTCGAGAATTCGAACGATCCGCGCCTGGTGAAGCAGGTGGCAAAGGCAACGGGGGCCGAGCCGGGCGGTGAACTCTACGTGGAATCACTCTCCAAGGCGAAGGGCCCTGCCTCGACTTACGAAAAGATGTTCCGTTACAATGTCGATCAGATTGCCGCTGCCATCAGCAAATCCAGCTGATCAGCGGTTTGAGTTGCGGCGGGCCATCCCGCCGCAAGTCTCGATCAGATGGCCATATCGAAGACCAGCAGCCCGGCAGCGCCGCCATCCGTCAGGCCGATCAAGCGCTCGCCCACATCGATATGCTGCGGATGTGCCAGATACTCGTCGCGGGCTTCGACACTGTCGAGCGTTACGATGAAACCATCCAGAAAGCCGCCATTCAGCCCCTCTGACGAAACGTTCTGTCCGAATTTGACGTCGATAATGCCCGGAATGACGTCTTTCAGCGCGGTGATCGCTTCATAGATCGCCTGCTTTTCCGAACTGGCAACGGCGGATTTGAAGCGCACGAATACGCAATGTGAAATCATCGGGGTCCCTCTCTGCTTTATTTCTTATTATGATCAGCGATAGATAGTCTTGCGGGCGCGATCTGCAACCCCAGTAAAGCACCTGTCTGTTACCGCCGTTTGAATGGCTCCATGCCCTTTCGGGCAAGTTCGTCGGCGCGTTCGTTTTCCGGGTGACCGGCATGGCCTTTGACCCAATGTAGCGTCACCTTGTGGCGCTCACGTGCCAATTCTAGCGCCTGCCAAAGCTCGACATTCTTGACCGGCTTGTTATCGGCAGTTTTCCAGCCCTTTTTCTTCCAGCCGAAAATCCACTTGGTGATGCCGTCCTTCACATAGGCGCTATCGGTGTAAAGATCGACCTCGCAAGCTGCTTTCAGCGCGTTCAGCGACTGTATCGCTGCCATCAGCTCCATGCGGTTGTTGGTGGTATCGGCCTCACCGCCGAACAGTTCTTTTTCCGTCTCGCCATAGCGCAGCACCGCACCCCAGCCTCCCGGACCCGGATTACCCGAGCAGGCACCATCGGTGTAAATTTCGACATGCTTCATGCGACTGCCAGCCCGTATTCCGCCACGTTGGAAACCGCGCGGTGGAACCGAAGCTTGCGCAGATACTCCAGCGGGTCTTTCTTGACCACCAGCGCGCTTTCCGGCGTCGTCAGCCAGTCATAAAGGCGGGTCAGGAAAAACCGCAGCGCAGAGCCGCGCGCCAGAAGCGGCAGCGCATCCAGTTCAGCCGCACTCATGGGGCGCACAGACTGGTAACCCTCCAGCAGCGCCTTACCCTTCGTGACGTTATAAGACCCGTCCTTTTCGAAGCACCATGCGTTGAGGCAGATGGAAACATCGTAGGCCAGCAGATCATTGCAGGCGAAATAGAAGTCGATCAGGCCTGACAGTTCATCGCCGAGGAAGAAGACATTGTCCTGAAACAGATCGGCATGGATGACGCCCGATGGCAGGTCGTTGGGCCAATGGGTGCTGAGGAAATCGATGTCGGCGGGGATTTCGCTTTGCAAACCGGCTTCGACCTCGTCAGCCCGATCAGCGGATTTTTCCCACAAAACCTTCCAGCCTTCCACCGATAGCGCATTGGGGCGCGTCAGTTCGAACCCCTCACCGGCCAAATGCATGGCGGCGAGCGCCTTACCCACTTCACGGCAATGACGTGCCTCGGGCTTGCGCAGCCACATGCCTTCCAGAAACGAGATCAGTGCGGCGGGACGGCCCGACAACTCGCCCAGAAGTTCGCCATCGTGGCGCGGCAGGGGCAGAGGGCACGACAGGCCATTTGCGAACAGATGCTGCTTCAGGCCCAGAAAAAACGGCAAATCCGACTTTTCCACCCGCTTTTCATAGAGCGTCAGGATCAGCGGGTCTTTTGTCGTGTGCAGCAGAAAATTGGTGTTTTCCACGCCCTCGGCAATGCCCTTATAGGATGTCAGCTCACCGACATCATATTGTCCGAGAAACTGCCGCAGATCGTCTTCGCTGATATCCGTGTAAACTGCCAATTTTCAATCTCTTAAGCGGAAGAAGGGTCGGGACGTAAATTTTTCGCTAGCGATCAGAAGGGCTTGGCGAGTTTGGCAGGCAGAGCGTCGCTTGCGCTACCGTTGACGAACGCCATGTCCTGCACCGTCAGTTCGATCTCGCGCAATTCGCGATTGACGAGGAAATGCTCTGTTTCCTCGACCGTTACAGCCAGATCGAGCTTGGTGTCGTAGCGCGCCTTGAAGGCCTGGATAATCTCATCCACGATCACCTCGGGCGCGGACGCACCGGCAGACAGGCCAACGGTCTCCACATCACCCACCTCGTTCCAATCGATTTCGGCGGCGCGCTGCACCAGCACCGAGCGCTTTGCGCCTGCGCGCAATGCCACTTCCACCAACCGCTTGGAATTGGAGGAGTTGGGCGCGCCGACGACGATGAAAAGATCGCAACCGGGTGCCGCCTGCTTGACCGCATCCTGACGGTTGGTGGTGGCGTAGCATATGCTGTCTGCCGCAGGTGCCTGCATGGCAGGGAACCGTTCCTGCAGCTTGGCGATCACGCCTGCCGTGTCATCCACGGATAGGGTTGTCTGGGTGACGAAGCCGAGATTTTGTGTGTCTGCGGGCTGATAGCGCGCGGCATCTTCGATGGTTTCGACCAGCGAGACAGAGCCTTCCGGCAGTTGCCCCATGGTGCCGATGACCTCCGGGTGACCGGCATGACCGATGAGGATGACATGGCGACCAAGGCGCTGGTGGCGCATGGCCTGCTTATGGACCTTTGACACCAGCGGGCACGTCGCATCGAGGTAGAACAGGTTTCTGGCTTGCGCGTCTTCCGGCACGGATTTGGGCACGCCATGGGCAGAAAACACCACGGGCTGCTGGCGATGCTCCGGCGGAATTTCGTTCAATTCCTCAACGAAAATTGCGCCCTTGGCTTCGAGACCTTCGACGACATAACGGTTATGGACGATTTCATGGCGGACATAGACGGGTGCGCCATAGGCTTTCAGCGCCAGAACGACGATCTGGATGGCGCGATCGACACCCGCACAGAAGCCACGCGGGCCACAGAGCCTGATCGTCAGAGGCGGTTTGGAAACGGCAATATTCATTCCTTCTCCTTCTGCCTCCCAGCTTTCAATCCGTCGCTTTTCTTGAACCCCGGACATAGGCAAAACCGACCACGATGACAAGGGCGAGCGCCAATCCGTACCAAGTTATCGCATATTGAAGGTGATTATTCGGCAGATCGATCAGCGTCACACCCCCCTTCGGCCATCCGCCGGGGTTGGGTGCATCGTTGGCATCCACGAAAAACGGCAGGACATTTTCCCTCTCAAGCCCCGCAGCGCCGGTCATCGCCGTCAGGTCTTTCCAGTAATAGATGTTTTTGCCCAGATCGTTTTCCGGCAGCAGGCTCGATGGTTTGGCGTTAAGCCGCGCGCGGGCAAGACCTTCTATCGACACCACACCCGCAACCTCGCCTGCCATACGCTTGGCAGGCTCCTTCATGTCGTAGGGCACGAAGCCACGATTGACGAAAATGGATTTGCCGTCCTCAAGCCTCAGCGGTGTGTAGATGTAGTAGCCGGTCTGGCCCTGAAATGTCGCGAAGAAGTGTTGTTCGTGGGAATGATCGAACGTGCCGGTGAGCGCCACGGTGCGATATTCGATATCGCCGCCGCTCCTCGCCATCACCTCGATATCCGAAAGCGGCACGGGTGTGGCGTGGATGCGTTGCTGGATATCGGCCAGAAGCGCCTCTTTCCAGTACATCCGCTTTACCTGCCAGGTACCCAGCGACACGAGAATGATCATGGCCAGCAGGATGAGCGGTGCGGCAAACCAGAAGCTGCGCTGTCGCGGTTTGAGAGATGCGCTGTCAGTCACGATCGATCCTGCCTTCACTGGCCTTGGTGCGATATTGCAGGGCAATCATGATGCCCTTCATTTTCTTGAGCAGAACGAGCGACAGGATGATCGCCGTGGGTATCCAAATCAACGCGTGCAGCCAGACCGGTGGCGCAAACCGCGCATCGAACCACAGCGCCAGACCGATAATGAGGAAGCCGACGATGAGCATGACGAAAACGGCAGGCCCCTCGCCCGCATCGGCAAAGGCATAATCCAGACCGCAGGCGCTGCATTTGGGTTTCAACGTCAGAAATCCGGCAAACAGCCTGCCGTGGCCGCAACGCGGGCAACAGCCCCGCAGCCCCACCTTAACCGGGTCCACTGGCGGATAATGCGCCTCATTGTCCTGCGTCATCGCATCATCTCCCTTAGCGATCCATCAGGCCGCAGAAATACAAAGGGCGGCACGCGCCGCCCTTTGTTCAATTCCTTGTTTGACCTCAATGGGCCAGCGGTGCGCCCCAGCCACCCCAAACATAGATAGCGAAGAACAGGAACAGCCAGACAACGTCAACGAAGTGCCAGTACCATGCGGCGGCCTCGAAGGCGAAATGCCGCTTGGGTGAAAAATCACCTGAAATGGCACGGAACAGGCAGACCAGCAGGAAGATCGTTCCCACGAAAACATGGAAGCCGTGGAAGCCCGTCGCCATGAAGAAGGTCGCGCCGTAAATCGAATTCTTGAAGTCGAATGGCGCGTGCATGTATTCGTAGACCTGCACGAAGGAGAAGAATGCGCCGAGCGCGACCGTCAACGCCAGTCCGCTGATCAGACCCTTGCGGTCATTGTGCAACAGCGCGTGGTGCGCCCATGTCACGCAGGTACCGGACAACAGCAGGATGACGGTGTTGTAAAGCGGCAGGTGCCAAGGATCGATGACCTCGATACCCTTGGGTGGCCATTGACCGCCTGTGAACTCCACACGCGCTGCCTGAATGGCCTCATGCGGGTAAAGGCTGGCATCGAAATAAGCCCAGAACCAAGCCACGAAGAACATGACTTCGGACGCGATGAACATGATCATGCCGTAGCGCAGGTGCAGCGACACGACGGGCGTGTGGTGCCCCTCATGCCCTTCCTTCACCGTATCTGCCCACCATGCGTACATGACGTACAGCACGATGGCCACGCCGATGTAGAACATCCATGGGTTGGCCCATTCCAGGCCGAACATCTTCATCGAGCCGCCATGCAGGTAGCGCATGTAACAGACGCCACCGAAGGTCAGGACGAAAGCACCAATCGAGGCCAGAAGCGGCCACGGGCTGGGGTCTATGATATGGTAGTCATGTTTCTTCTGATGTGTGTCTGCCATGTGATCGATCCCCGCAGGCTCTTCCCTAAAGCGCCGGACATCCAACCGGACGCACGCCACGCTCTCACTCTCTTCATCTACCCATCGACCATTTCGAAACCCTTGAGGTTTCAAGTCGATGCGCTCGTCTCACTCGATATCGTGTTCTCCGTCAAGAAGACCACGTCTACAGCACGACCGAAACGGTCGGGCCTCCCACTCTCAAAGTTTCGTCTCTTCACGTTCAGTCTTTACCGGCAAGGACGCAACCGGTTTTTCCGTCTTGGACGGATAAAACGTATAGGACAGTGTCAAAGTATGAATGCCCTTCGTTTCCCGAGCCTTGACGATCTCGGGATCGATGAAGAAAACCACTGGCATCTCAAGCGTTTCGCCGGGTTGCAGCGTGGTTTCCGTAAAGCAGAAACATTGCACCTTGTTGAAGTAGGCGCCCGCCTCCATCGGCGTCACGTTGAACACGGCACTGCCGGTCGTGGCAACCGGCGAGCGATTCGTCGCCTTGAACATGACCTGCACCGTCTCGCCGATCTTCGGTTCGACTTGTCTGTCGACCGGACGGAAATCCCAGTTCAGACCGGTGGAGGTGTTGGCGTCGAAGGTGACCTTCATCGTCTTGTCGAGAATGACATCCGAATATTGCTCGACGCGCTGGGTGGTGCCGTTATAGCCGGTGACCTGGCAGAACAGACGGTAGAGCGGCACCGACGCATAGGCCATGCCGACCATGCCGCAAACGAAGACAAGGCACAGCACGAGAATAGAGCCGTTGCTGGTCTTCTTAGCTGTGGTTTCCGTTGTCGCCATATCGCCTCCCCCTCCTCTGATCGCGATCAGAAATCGCCGATTTTTATGATGGTGATGATGTAGAAAAGAACCACGAGCGAGGCCAGCACGACGCCGAGCGCAATGTTGCGGCTACGTCGCGAGCGCTTCTGTGCATCGTTGAGCTTGATGGTTTCCATTATGCCGCTCCCGAGATCAACGTCATAAATGACGGCGCGAGATGATCGGCCAGCAGGCCGGAAAAGATCGCGAAGAGATAGAAGACCGAGTAGGCGAACATCTTCTTGGCCTGCATCATACGCTCGTCGCCATCCGGCATGCGCCGGACAGAGATGGAACAGTAGATGAAGATGGCGCTGAGAACGGCGGCGAAGATGCCGTAACCAGCACCCGCAAGACCCGTATAATAGGGCGCAACCGCAACGAAGGCCGTCAACACCGCATAGGCGATCATCTGGTTTTTGGTGGACCGCTCGCCTGCGACATTCGGCATCATCGGAATGCCGACGGAGCCGTAATCGCGCATCTTAAACAGCGCCAGAGCCCAGAAATGCGCAGGCGTCCAAAGGAAGATGATGAGGAACAGAATAGTGCTGTCGAGCGACACGCCGCCCGTTACACAGGCCCAGCCCAGCATGGGCGGAAACGCGCCCGCCGCGCCACCGATAACGATGTTCTGCGGTGTCGAGCGCTTCAGCCACATTGTGTAGACTACGGCGTAGAAGAAGATAGTAAACGCCAGAAGGCCTGCGGCGAACCAGTTGATGGCTAGCCCAAGAATGGCGACGGAGAACACCGACAGTATCAGGCCGAATGCCAGCGCTTCGCCGGGTTCGACACGGCCAGACGGGATGGGGCGTTTGGCGGTGCGCGTCATCACGGCGTCGATGTCGGCATCGTACCACATGTTCAGCGCGCCGGATGCACCAGCACCCACGGCGATACAGAGGATGGCAACCACCGCCAGAACCGGATTGATCGTGCCCGGAGCAAGGACGAGGCCAGCAAAGCCCGTGAACACCACAAGCGACATGACGCGTGGCTTCAGCAGCTCGAAATAATCGCGAGCGCCGGCTTCCGAAAGCCTGACGCTTTCCAGTCCCAACGTGTCGCGATTGTCGATAACAGTCATTTTTCCTGCTTTCATAGGAAACGCCGCGCATGGATGCGGCGCTCCTGTGTGTCTTTCATCTCAGCGTGAAACTGACATTTATCATGTTCAGCAAACATACACGCTTGGACAAAATGCCTCAGCGGATACGGGGAAGCTGTTCCCACTGGTGATATGGCGGCGGCGAAGACAGCTGCCATTCCAGCGTGGTTGCACCTTCACCCCAAGGGTTGTCACCCGCCACACGCTTCTTGGCGAAAGCTTCCCAAACACCGGCGAGGAAAATGAGAACCGCCACGGCCGAGATATAAGAGCCATAGGACGACACTGCATTCCAATGGGCATAGGCATCCGGGTAGTCGATGTAACGACGCGGCATGCCAGCAAGACCGAGGAAGTGCTGCGGGAAGAAGATGAGGTTGACGCCGACGAACATGACCCAGAAGTGCAGGTTGCCGATCTTTTCGCTGTACATGTAACCGGTGATCTTCGGGAACCAGTAGTACCAGCCCGCAAAGATCGCGAAGACGGCACCCAGCGACAGCACGTAATGGAAGTGCGCGACCACGTAATAGGTGTCATGCAGCGACCGGTCGAGACCGGCATTGGCGAGCTGGACGCCCGTCACACCACCCACCGTAAACAGGAAGATGAAGCCGATGGCCCAGAT
Source organism: Hyphomicrobiales bacterium (assembly GCA_900468015.1). Classification (GTDB taxonomy): domain Bacteria; phylum Pseudomonadota; class Alphaproteobacteria; order Rhizobiales; family Rhizobiaceae; genus Agrobacterium. The sequence continues at coordinate 60,953 of UBRU01000011.1, read as the reverse complement.
CATCGGTGTAGAGAAGGTCAGAGACCCACCCCACATCGTGGCAATCCAGGAGAATATCTTGATCCCCGTGGGCACCGCGATGACCATGGTTGCGAAGACGAAGTAGCGCTGCGCTTCCAGCGACAGGCCGACCGTGTACATGTGGTGCGCCCACACGATGAATCCGACGGCACCGATGGCGACCATGGCGTAAGCCATGCCGAGGTAACCGAAGATCGGCTTCTTGGAGAAGGTCGATACGATGTGGCTGATGATGCCGAAGCCGGGCAGGATTAGAATGTAGACTTCCGGGTGACCGAAGAACCAGAACAGGTGCTGGTAGAGGATTGGATCACCGCCGCCTTCCGGCGAGAAGAAGGTCGTGCCGAAGTTACGGTCGGTCAGAAGCATGGTGATGCCACCAGCCAGAACCGGCAGGGACAGAAGAAGCAGGAATGCCGTCACCAGCACCGACCATGCAAACAGCGGCATCTTGTGCAGGGTCATGCCCGGCGCACGCATGTTGAGAATGGTCGTGATGAAGTTGATGGCACCCAGAATGGAAGAGGCACCGGCAACGTGCAGCGCGAAGATCGCCAGATCCACCGCAGGCCCCGGCATGCCGCTGGTCGAGAGCGGCGGATACATGGTCCAGCCACCACCCACACCATAGGCACCTGCCGGTCCTTCAACGAAGAGCGACAGAAGCAGCAGAATAAAGGCTGGCACGATAAGCCAGAAGGAGATGTTGTTGAGACGCGGGAACGCCATATCTGGCGCACCGATCATGATCGGCACCATCCAGTTGGCGAAACCGCCGATCATGGCAGGCATGACCATGAAGAAGATCATGATGAGCGCGTGCGCGGTGGTGAACACATTATACATGTGCTTGCCACCATCAATGGCCGCATCGCCTTCGAAACCATAGACCATGGATGCGAGGCCATGGAAAATCTGAATGCCCGGCTCCTGCAATTCCATACGCATGACGACGGAAAGGCCACCACCGATGATACCGGCGATGATCGCGAAGATGAGGTAGAGCGTACCGATGTCTTTGTGGTTGGTGGAAAAGAGCCAGCGCTGAGCGAAGCTCGGCTTATGCGCATGGTGCGCGTGATCATCATGAGAAGCATCATGCGCGTGAGAGTGATGATCGTCGTGTGCGGAAGGTCCAGCCATTGTCCTCACTCCTTACGTTACTTGGTTTCGTTTTCGGCGACCTGAACGGTGCTTGGCGCACCATCCACGGAGGCCATGAGCGCCCGGTTCGCACCGCTCAGATCTGAAGCGGCTGCGGCGTGCCAGGTGTTATACTGCTCTTCGGAAACCACACGTATGGCGATCGGCATGAAGGCGTGATCCTTGCCGCAAAGCTCGGAGCACTGCCCGTAGTAGAGGCCTTCTTTTTCAGGCTTGAACCATGTTTCGTTCAGGCGGCCGGGCACGGCATCGATCTTGACGCCGAAGGCAGGCATGGCGAACGCATGGATGACGTCTGTCGGCGCTGCCGTGACCAGAAGGCGCACGGTCTTGCCGACGGGAACGACCATTTCGTTGTCGACGGCGAGAAGACGCGGATAGCGGGCCACATCCTGCTTTCCAGCGGTGGCGCGATCCGGCTCTTTCAGCATGTAGCTGTCGAAGGCCAACGGCTCGGCGCCCTCGGCAGCCGCGTATTCGTAGTTCCACTGCCACTGTGTAGCCGTGGCCTTGAGCGTCAGATCTGGATTTTCCGGCTGCGTCAGCTGCGCATTGAGCAGGTTGAACGAGGGAAATGCCAGGAACATCAGAATGAGAACCGGCGCGAGCGTCCAGACGATCTCGATGGCAGTGTTATGGCTTGTCTTAGATGGCACCGGATTTTTCGACGCGCGGAACTTGACCGCAACGACAATCAACAGGGCGAGCACGAACAGCGTGACCGGAACGATGAACCAAAGCGTATATTGTTCGAACCAGCGAATCTCATGCATGATGGGCGTTGCCGCCTCCTGCAATCCCATTTGCCAGTCCCGCGGCTGGTCGGCACGGGCGCCGGCAGCCGTGAGCAGACAGATGGCGCCCACCAAGCTTGCGTAAATCCTGTTAGTCACGGTACCTCTCCCTCACGCGTTTGATCATGATCAATCTCAAACGCAGAATCCATGCATATAGTGTAGACTTCAAATCATAGTTTGCCCTTCGCCGCAATATCGCCTTGGTTGGCAAGCCACGCATTTTTAACGCTATACGTTCTGCTATGTTGGCCCACGCAGACCCGTAAAGCGCAGGATTAGGTACTTGCCGAGGCCCGGAACGGCAGCCATTTCCCCTCTAAGTCCTATTTTGGCCGCACTCGCTTGGAATTGAGGAGCGCGGCTCTTTCCTTGTCCCTGACGGCAAGTCAAAATAGCCGCACTGATTCGAATTCCGAGGTATCCATGCGTCTGTCCCCGATTGCGCGCGCTTTTCTTTTCGCCGCCGGTCTTTCCCTTACCGTTCCCGCTGCGGGTTTTGCCCAGCAGCCGCCGGGAACACCGAAATCGACGCATGGCGCCTGGTCTGTCATCTGCGACAAGCCTGCAGGCGCATCCGAAGAACAATGCGCATTGATGCAGAACGTGATTGCGGACGATCGCCCGGAAGTTGGCCTTTCCGTTGTCATTCTCAAGACAGCGGATCGCAAGTCGCGCATTCTTCGCATTCTGGCGCCGCTGGGCGTGTTGTTGAAGGATGGGATGGAACTCTACATCGACAACAACAATATCGGTCGCGCCTATTTCACACGCTGCTTCTCCGAAGGCTGCTATGTCGAGGTCGATATTGACGACGAGTTGCTGAAGGTGCTGCGGGCTGGCAAAAACGCCGTGTTCGCACTGCGCGAAGCCGTCGATCAGGACCGTGTCGGCATTCCCATCGAGCTTCGTGGCTTTGCTGAAGGCTACGACACCCTCCCCTGATCGATCTTGCGCGCAAGGGTTTCAGCACTTAAATGCGCTGAAGCGTTGGACAGAAAGATTGTTCGATGCTGAGGACACACCAAGACTGGAGCCTGCGATGACCCAAGACCTGTTGACCCTTTTCGATTGCGATGAAGGGCAGTTGCGCGCCAAGGTCGCCGAGGCGCTGTCCGGGGCAGACGACGGTGAATTGTTCGTGGAACATGCGCAGTCGGAATCCCTGACCTTCGACAACGGTCGCCTCAAGGGCGGCAGCTTCAACACCGATCAGGGCTTTGGCCTTCGCGCCGTTGCGGGTGAAACAGTGGGCTATGCCCATGCGGGCGAGCTTTCGCTGGGCGCCCTCCAGCGCGCATCGGATGCTGTCGGTGCGGTCACCAAAGGTTATTCCGGCTCCTATGCGGCAGCTCCGCAGCGCACCAACAAAAAACTCTATGGCGATGAAAATCCCATCGGCGCTCCGAGCTTCGAGGAAAAGGTCAAGCTTCTGACCGAAATCGATGCTTATCTGCGTGACAAGGACCCCAAGGTGCGTCAGGTCACGGCCAGCGTCTCGGCAAGCTGGCAGGTCGTGGATATCTTGCGTGCAGACGGCCACCGCGTCAGCGACATCAGGCCGATGACACGCATCAATATCTCCGTCATCGCCGGGGAAGGCGACCGTCAGGAAAGCGGCTCTTTCGGTGTCGGTGGCCGGGTTGGCTTCAGCGATTTCATCACCACGGAAAGCTGGCAGCGCGGTGCCGATGACGCCTTACGTCAGGCCTTCGTCAACCTCAGCGCCATCGATGCGCCTGCAGGCACCATGGATGTAGTGCTCGGCTCCGGCTGGCCCGGTGTGATGCTGCATGAAGCGGTCGGCCACGGGCTGGAAGGTGATTTCAACCGCAAGAAGACATCGGCCTTTGCTGGCCTGTTGGGCGAAATGGTGGCGGCACCCGGGGTTACCGTGGTGGATGACGGCACCATCGACAATCGTCGCGGTTCGATCACTGTCGATGACGAAGGCACGCCATCGGCCTACAACGTCCTGATCGAAAACGGCAAGCTGGTCGGATATATGCAGGACCGCCAGAACGCTCGCCTGATGGGCATGACGGCAACCGGCAATGGCCGCCGACAAGGCTATTCCCACGTGCCTATGCCACGCATGACCAACACCTATATGCTGGGCGGCGACAAGACACCGGAAGAGATCATCGCTTCGGTCAAGAAGGGCATCTACGCCGTGTCCTTCGGCGGTGGTCAGGTCGATATTACATCGGGCAAATTCGTCTTCGGCTGCACGGAAGCCTACCTGATCGAGAACGGCAAGATCGGCGCGCCGGTCAAGGGCGCCATGCTGATCGGCAACGGGCCTGACGCCATGAAGCGCGTGACGATGATCGGCAACGACATGAAGCTCGACACCGGTATCGGCAATTGCGGCAAGGCAGGCCAATGGGTGCCGGTCGGCGTTGGCCAGCCGCATTTGCGCATGGACCAGATCACCGTGGGCGGGACGAAGGCTTGACGGAGCGTCATGCGGAAGCTCGCCGAACCAGCTCTCCTGTCGATATGGGTGTTGTTCGCCTCAAGCGTACTCACACATCTATGGCTCACGCGACCTGACTGGTTTCCGCAATTTCCGCAACCACTTGCCGAAAAGCTTGCCGATCTTTATGGGGCGGAAAATGCGGAACAGGTGGCTGATCTGGAAATGCTGATCGGCTTTGGCATCAGCTTACCGCTCATGATCGTGCTGACCTATGGTGCCCTCAAACTGGTACGTTCGCGTTGAATGGATCGCCGGCCTGCAACGTTTCCGCCCGAACGGAGTTACCTTTTCTGCGCAGAAGCGCTATAGGATTCATATTTTTAAAGGTGACATGGCCCAAAAATGACTTTCATAGCAAATGCCCTTGTTCCTGAACTGGCCGTTAGCGACTGGCCGAGAAGCCGGTCTTTTTATTGCGATCTCATCGGTTTTCACGTGGTCTATGAACGTCCAGAAGAAGGTTTTACCTATCTGGCGCTGGGTGATGCGCAGCTGATGATCGACCAGATCGGGGCGGGACGGACTTTCGAAGACGACAACGGGCCGATGAATTATCCATTGGGGCGGGGAATGAACCTTCAATTGGTGGTGCCATCGCTGGAGGCCATTATCGAGCGGTTGGAGCGCGCGGAGATTTCACTGTTTCTGCCGTTGGAAGAGAAATGGTATCGGCGGGGCGAGACCGAAGTCGGCAACCGGCAATTCGTCGTCGCTGACCCGGACGGCTACCTCATCCGCCCATTCGAAAGCCTGGGCGAGCACCCATTCCGGTTCGGCTGAACCATGGCCCTGATGTTGCGCAGGCCGAAAGCCGTCATTTTTGATATGGATGGGCTGCTGATCGAGAGCGAAAAGCACTACCGGGATGCATTTCTGGCTGCCTCAGAAGAGGGCGGCCATGGCATGGTGGTCGATGTCTACCAGCGGGTCTGCGGTAGTCCGTGGGATGTCATTACCAAGACCATCCGCACCGAATACGGCGAGGATTTTCCAATGGAGGCGTTTCGCGACGCCTGGCTTCGGCATCTGGCGATCCAGATGGCGGATGGCGTGGCACTTCGGGGTGGCGTTCTCGAAATTCTGGATCTGCTGGACGAGATGGGCCTGCCGCGCGCCATCGCCACGTCGTCCGGCCACGAATCCGTCAATCGCCATCTCGGCCCGTTCGATCTCCTGCGCCGCTTTGACCATATCCTGGCGCGCGGCGATTATGCGGAACCGAAGCCATCGCCCCTCCCCTATCTGACCGCCGCCGAACGTCTCGGCATCGACCCTCGCGATTGCGTTGCGCTGGAAGATTCCTATCACGGCGTTCAGTCCGCATGGAGCGCTGGAACGCAGACCATTATGGTGCCGGATGTCGCGCCCGCGACGGACGCGATGCGCGAAAAGTGTGTGGCGATCTGCGACAGCCTGTTCGACGTAGCGGAATTGTTGAAAGCGTCGTAACAGACGCTTTCAGATCACGGATACATCCGCACCTTCGACCAATCGCCCTGAGGCGTATCGCGGCGGAATTCGACGCGGTCGTGCAGGCGGAATTTGCCGTCTTGCCAGAACTCGATGGTCAGCGGCTGGATGCGGAAGCCCGACCAGTGCGGCGGGCGGGGTATGTCGCCGATGGCGTATTTTGCCGTATAGGCGGCAACCGCTTTTTCCAGCGCGAAACGGCTTTCCAGCGGGCGCGACTGTTTGGACGCCCATGCGCCGATGCGGCTGCCACGGGCGCGCGTTGCGTAATATTCATCCGCTTCCGCATCGCTGACAACCTCGACCAGACCGCGCACACGCACCTGTCTGCGCAGGCTTTTCCAATGAAAACACATGGCCGCCTTTTTTTGGCCAAGCAGTTCATGGCCTTTGCGGCTTTCGAAGTTGGTGTAGAAAACGAAGCCCCGCTCATCGGCATGTTTCAACAGAACCATACGCACGCTGGGCATGCCTTCCTCATCCACGGAGGCGAGTGCTACACCGTTCGGATCGTTGATTTCCGAAGCGGTCGCATCCTGCAACCAGGCCGCAAAAAGTGTGAAAGGTTCATTTTCCTCAGTAAAGTCACTGGATGTTAACCGGCTTTCCGACATATTGAATAAAATGCTCCTGAGCTGATTTGCACACCAGAGATGGATTCTGGTTTATAGATGGTGAACGTCATAGCAAAGTCGAACAGTCGAACAAAGAGCTTCTTGTCATCGGTCGCGGGTGTCTCCGCAACTGTGTGCATGCTTGGCATGTTGACCGGTTGCGTCAGTCTTGACCTGTTCGGTGGTGACAAGGTCGATAAATCCCTGTCCACGGCATCGGTTCCCAACCAGTCGAATACCCAGACGCTTTCCGACGATGCGACGATCCGCAACGCCGTCACGTCTGCCGATCTCGCAAAGATTTCCGATTCTCCCCTGCCCTGGGCCAACGCGGCCACCGGCAGTGCCGGTGTCGTCACCGCCATCAGGGAAGACAGGGCCAGCGGATTCGTGTGCCGCCAGTTCGACACCACTCGCCATTCTTTCGAAGGCGTGGCGAGCTATAGCGGTCAGGCCTGTCTCTCAGAGACCGGTGAATGGCTGATGACCCGCTTCAGCCAGAAATAAAGCATTTACCCTTTCCTTCTTTAAAGCGGCAGCAACAGCTGACGGCTTGCGACTGTAAAGGTCTGATTAGCAACTTCTTGCGACAGTCAAACCCAATTTAAACCGAACGATGCAACGCAATACACCGCAAGCACGTTCAGAAGGGGTGGCATACGTGTTGCAGGCTTTTCATGATGGAAACAAACGGCCTGCACCGGCAAGCGTAACTGGTGGTCTGGATGCGTGATCCTTACTCTATTCTCGGTGTTCAAAAGGATGCCGGATCGGACGAAATCAAGGCGGCGTGGCGTTCGCAGGCGAAAGTCGTGCATCCTGATCAAAACCGCAACGACCCGGACGCAACCGCGCGCTTTGCCGAAATAGGCCAGGCCTATGACCTTCTGAAAGACCCCAAGAAACGCGGCCTTTATGATCAGGCCAAGCGTGTGGCGGAAACCAAGAAACGCGACCAGACCATCATGCAGCAGCGCGATGCAGCCAGACAGGCAGCGGAACGCGCAAAGGCTGCGGAAAAACTGATGGAAGAACTGGCCCGCGCACAGGCCCGCACTGCTAAGGCAGAACCGTCAGCCGAGGCTGCAAAGCCGGAAACTGCCGAGGATATGCTGGAGCGCATTTTCGGCGCAGACGCGAAGGCCAAGGTCTCCGCCAAGGCTGAGGCAGAACAGTCCGACAATTCATCGGAAGACACTCCGGCACAGCAAAGAGAAAAGGCCGAAGCTGCCAGCGCGCAGGTCACGAGCTTTTTCGCTTCGCTCCTGCGTCGCATCAGGGGCACCACCAGTGTTCCCGAAAAGGCACCCGATATCACCGCCGAAGCCACGATCAGCGTGACCGATCTTATCGAGCGCAAATGGGTCACGCTTAACATGCCGGAAGACCGGGAAGTTCGCTTCCAGCTCGAGCCCGGCATGACCGATGGCTATGTCGTGCGTCTGAAAGGACAGGGGCTGAAACTGCCTGAATCCAATCGCGGCGACCTTGTGGTGACGCTGCTGGTTTCGCGAGACGGCCCCTTCACCATCAACAACTTCGATATTCATACGACTTTGCCTGTTTCCTTGGCGGATGCCGTTCTGGGTTACGAGGCCACCGTGCAGTCTCCGTTCGGAGAAATGAAAGTCGATGTTCCCGCATGGTCCGGCTCCGACCGCGCCATTCGCGTCGAAGGCAAAGGCCTTGCTGATGGCAATGGCGGCCATGGAGATTTCGTGGTGGAACTGCGTATTGTGCTGCTGGACACGCCTGATGCCAAGGTGATGGACCTCATGCGCCACATGCGCGAAGGGCTTTATCTCTAAGCCGGAGCACGATTTCTCTACGGTTCCTGTCGAAAGGCGTGAACAACGCACTCTTTGTTACGTTCCCAAACACGAGATGATCCCGGCCCTGCTTGAACCGGCGTTCGGCCTATGCCATAGGCAAGTTCGATTTGTGTATAGGGAGCATCCAATGGCTCAGACATCCGGCCTCATGGCTGGCAAGCGCGGCCTCATCATGGGCGTCGCAAACAACCGCTCCATCGCATGGGGCATTGCCAAGGCGTGCGCGGATGCGGGCGCGGAACTGGCTTTCACCTGGCAGGGCGATGCGCTGAAGAAGCGCGTCGAACCACTGGCGCAGGAACTTGGCGCGTTTATGGCGGGCCACTGCGATGTGACCGATCTCGGCACCATTGATGCTGTGTTTGCGAATATCGAAGCGCACTGGGGCAAGATCGACTTCGTCGTTCACGCCATCGCGTTTTCCGACAAGGACGAGCTGACCGGTCGTTATCTCGACACCAGCCGTGATAACTTCAACCGCACCATGGACATTTCGGTCTATTCGCTGGCCGCAGTCGCCAAGCGCGCGGACCCTGTCATGAACGATGGCGGCTCGCTGCTGACGCTGACCTATTATGGCGCGGAAAAAGTCATGCCGAATTACAACGTCATGGGCGTTGCCAAGGCGGCTCTCGAAGCCAGCGTTCGCTATCTCGCCGTCGATCTCGGCGGTCGCGGCATTCGCGTCAACGCTGTCTCGGCTGGCCCGATCAAGACGCTTGCCGCCTCCGGCATCGGTGACTTCCGCTATATCCTCAAGTGGAATGAATACAATGCGCCGCTGAAGCGCACCGTTTCCATCGAAGAAGTCGGCAAATCCGCCTTGTATCTCTTGTCCGATCTGTCCACCGGCGTGACGGGTGAAGTTCACCACGTCGATTCCGGCTATCACACGATCGGCATGAAGGCTGTGGACGCGCCCGATATCTCTGTCGTAAAAGACTGATATTCTGCATGTCGCGCAAAAGTGTAAAGCGCTTTTGCGCGACATGTGCAATCAGCGCGCTTGCCGTCGAGTACGGCACAGCTGTCTTTGAATGACCGAATGAAACAGGAGTGACGCTTTGCTGGTCTATGTTATCCGTCACGGACAAACAGACTGGAATGCGATCCGCAGGCTTCAAGGCCAAAAAGACATTCCCCTCAATGACTTCGGTCGCTCACAGGCAATCGCCAACGGCAAGACCCTTCGCGACATCCTTGGGGAAAAAGCTCCCGAATTCGACTACGTCGCCAGCCCGCTGGGCCGCACGCGCGAAACCATGGAACTGTTGCGCGGCGCCATGGGACTGGACGCGAACGCCTACCGAACCGATGATCGTTTGGTGGAAGTTTCCTTCGGTGACTGGGAAGGCCAGACACTCCCCGAGTTGAAGCTCACGCATCCCGAAAAAGTCAGGGCCCGCAAGGCTGCCAAATGGGATTTCATCCCACCCGGTCAGGACGCTGAAAGCTACGAGATTTTGTCCTGGCGGATCGGCGCTTGGTTGGCGTCCGTTGACCGCCAGACCGTCTGCGTTTGCCATGGCGGCGTTATCCGCTCCATCTTCCGCTTGGTGACAGGCATGGAAAAAGAAGAAGCTGCGGACATTCCCATTCCGCAGGATAAGATTCTGAAGGTCGAAACCGATGACGGAACCGCCGAGTGGATCGACGCAACGGCGGCCCTCTGAGGACTCTTACTGGATAACCTCAAGGTCATCCACGACGCGCTTTCCGTCGACTTCGGTGTAGAACACCACGACCTTAACGCCGGCTTGCAAACCATCGAAATTGAACTCTTCGGGCACCTTGTAGCTTTTGCCATCGGCAAGCGTAATCGTCAGGCCCTTCACATCCACCTTGCTGATGGTGGATTCCACATCCACGCTCTGCGAGAACGCGTTGAAGGGAGCAAACAGACTGGCTGTGGCCATCAGTGCGGCAATCATCAAACGCATCGCTATAGCTTTCTTAAGGCTGCTGAAAAACTGTGTACGCGACAAGATTTGCCTCCCGAATGTGGCGGAATTCGCCCGCAAGCATGACATTTTCCGTATAATTGATGAACGGATTTTAACTTTTAATCAAGCCTTTAGGCAATGTTTCCTCTTGCTGTGCGCGAAACCGCCCGGCAATTTTGGTGTTGCTATATTAGCTTTAATTGAAACGCGATCTATATTTCGCGATTCAGAATATATTGTCTTTTACACTGTATAGCAGAGAAAAATGCGATAATGCCGAAGGATAATTAAGTGACTGTTTGGGCTGATATTAGCGACCGCCTTAACGAAATCATAAAACGGCGGGTTGTCGCCGCCATGCTGGCTCTCGCCATGGCCGGTATCACCTTCTGCGCATTCAATGTCGTGGATCACCGCAGCGCGACGTCCATGCGCGAAGACCTCGAAACCCACGCGCATTACGCGCTCGATCTCCTGCATGACGGTCTTGTCATGCGTTTGCGCAACGATGTCGCGACGCTGACCTCGCTTGGCCACTACGCCACGCTGTCCACGCAGGGTTTCGAAAGGATCGCAGACTTCCAGTTCGAGCAGTCGAACCATTTCATCGCCATCGGCTTTGCGCAGAATTTCCAGCTGGATAAGGTCTATACGTCTCAGTCTGCGTCCGATTTTCCCGCCGATCGACTGAACAGGATGCTGAACGAGTGGCTGGCCAAGCTGGCGGCCATGCCGGAAAAAGATCGCCTGCCGCACACACAGGTCTTCGAGGCGGCGGAGGGTGGCACCATCATGGTCATCGTCACCATGCCGCCTGCCACCGCTGGGAACGCGAATAAAGATGATCTCATCCTTGCCGTCGTCGACCGAAGAAAGCTGCTCCAGAGCATCGGTTACGACACGCATGCACCGCTGAGTGAAGACGCCGGTGATATAAGGTTCGAAATCCGCGATACGGTGACGAACGAGGTCGTTAGCAGCGTCCTGGAGCCACTGCACGAAGACCCCGTCGTTAGAACCGTGGACCTGCCCGGTTCTAACTGGGAAATCCGCGCGACACCTGCGTCGGGATGGGAGGCAGTGAAGCCCTATTATCGCTCCGTCAGCACAACCCTGGCCATCGCTGCAATATCGATGCTGCTGCCCATCATCGTGGCCGCCCTGCTGCTTTCCGAACGCAACCGCAACATCAAGACCCTGCGCCAGCGCGAGAGCAAGCTTCTGGAACTCTCCCAGCGCTTTAAGCTGGCGATGGATTCGTCCAGCATCGGCATCTGGGAAATCGAAAACGATACGTCACGCTGCTATCTGGATGAGCGCGCCTCCAGCCTGCATGGTTTTCCGATGCAGGAGCAGCATCTGTTGCTGAATGCGTGGCTGACCGCGCTGGTGGTCGAGGACCGCTCGAAGGCGGCACGGTTCTTCTTCAATTGCTCCTCCGGCCAGCAGACATCATCGGAAGTCTATCGCGTGCCGATCGAAGGTGGCACCGTGCGCTATCTGCGCTCTGCCGGTTCCAGCTACATCAAACCCGATGGCACCTACCAGACCACGGGCATTTTGTGGGATGTGACATCCGATATGCTGATGGCGCAAAAGCTGCGCGAGGCAAAGGACAATAGCGACATCAAGAATGCCGAACTCGAGCTTGCCCTGCAGGAGCTTTCAAGCCGCGAACATGAATTAGAAGAGCTTTCGGGACGCCTGACACTCGCCTTGGAATCATACAATTGCGGCATTTGGGAATCAGTCGCCGACTATTCCAGTGCAATTTGGAATGAGCGGATGTGCGAGCTTTACGGACTGCCACCGGAGGCGGGAAGATACGTCACGCGGGATGATTACCTCAGCTGCATCCATCCCGATGAAAGACCGACCGCTCTTTTGAACACGATGAGAGCCGCCGATGACCCGGAACGCGTGACCACGCAGCGGATCGTCTTGCCTGATGGCAGCATTCGGTATGTCAAAGCTGTCGGTCGTCTTCACGAGAACCGTAATGGAACCCGGAAAATTGTCGGTATCGCCTTCGATGTCACCGCGGATGTTTTGCTGTCGGAACAGCTCAACTCCGCCAAGGATGAGGCGGAGGCCAGAAACGCAGAGCTGGAACACGCCAAGAACCGCATCGAGCACAATGCGCTTCACGACCCTCTGACCGGGCTTGCCAACCGCCGCAAGCTGGACCACGAGCTGGACGCTCTCTCCTCGCATTCTCCCGGCGAGCGCAAGCGTTTCGCCATTCTCCACCTCGATCTCGACCGCTTCAAGCAGATCAACGACACGCTGGGCCACGCCGCTGGCGATGCGGTGCTGATCCATGCTGCGAAGATATTGTCGCGCAACGTGCGTGAAGGCGACGTCGTCGCGCGCATCGGCGGCGATGAATTCGTCATTCTCATCTCGCCCTTGGCCGATAAGGACAACATCAAAGCCATCGCCACGAAGATCATTGCGGCCTTCAGCCATCCCTTTGATTTCGAAGGCTTCACCTGCCGCTGCGGCGTTTCCATCGGCATCGCGTTTGCAGATATCGGTTCGGCAGATGCACGGCGCACGCTAATCAATGCCGACCTTGCGCTCTACCGCGCAAAGGCAACGGGCCGTAACCGCTACGAGTTCTTCACCCAGAACCTTCAGGCGGAAATCGTCAGCCACAAGCGCACCGCCGACGAAATTCTGGCGGGGCTGGAGCGCGGCGAGTTTGAAGCGTGGTACCAGCCACAATTCTGTGCCAACACGCAACAACTGACCGGCGTGGAAGCGCTGGTCCGCTGGCGCCACCCCGTCAGGGGCATTCTGACACCGGACAAGTTCCTCAAGATTGCCGAGGAGCTGAACGTCGTCTCGAACATCGACCACATTGTTCTTCAACACGCGCTGCGGGACATGGAAATATGGCGCCTGAAGGGCTTCAATGTCCCGCGTGTTTCGGTCAATGTCTCGGTTCGCCGTCTGCACGACGATCAGTTGATCGAGAGCCTCAAGCAATTGCAGATCAAGCCGGGCGAGGTCACATTCGAGCTGGTGGAATCGATTTTCCTCGATGAGAACGAGGATGTCGCTGCAAGCAATATCGAGCGCATCAAGGCGATGGGCATCGATATCGAAATCGACGATTTCGGCACCGGCCACACCTCGATCATCAGCCTGTTGCGCCTGAAGCCGAAGCGCCTGAAGATCGACCGGCAACTGGTCATGCCCATCGTCACCTCTCCGCAGGAGCGTTCTCTCGTCCGCTCTATCATCGATATCGCCCGCTCGCTCGGCGTGGAAACCATTGCCGAAGGCGTCGAAACGCAGGAACACGCCGCCCTGCTGCGGCAGCTGGGTTGCGACATGGTTCAGGGCTACGCCTTCGCAAAGCCGCTCGCACCGGAGGAGTTTTCGGAATTCGCAAGCGCGGAAAGATGGCGCAAGGTATCGTGATGCACCAGCAAGATGGCGGGTAGAGCCCTGCCCGCCTGCGCCATTCCCGGCGAGCCCATTGGCAAAAGAAAGGCTTTTGCCTTCCCCGGTTTTTACACTATGACAAACCCGCCTGTTTTTGAAAATGCGTTCCGCCTGCGGAATGCCGCTCTCTCGGTTTGATCCTATGTCGCATAATACTTTCGGTTATCTCTTCCGTGTCTCCACTTGGGGCGAAAGCCACGGCCCGGCGCTGGGCTGTGTGATCGACGGGTGCCCGCCCGGTATTCGCTTCACGCTGTCCGAAGTTCAGGCATGGATGGACAAGCGCAAGCCCGGCCAGAACCGCTTCGTGACCCAGCGCCGCGAAGAAGACATCGTGAAAGTCCTCTCCGGCGTGATGATGGACGAGGACGGTGAGACGATGATCACCACGGGAACGCCCGTGTCGATGATGATCGAAAACACCGACCAGCGCTCTAAGGATTACGGCGAAATTGCCAGAAGCTTCCGCCCCGGCCATGCCGACTATACCTATGATCTGAAATACGGCATTCGCGATTATCGCGGCGGTGGACGGTCTTCCGCCCGCGAAACGGCTGCCCGCGTTGCCGCCGGTGCACTGGCCCGCAAGGTGGTGCCCAGCCTCAATGTGCGCGGCGCGCTGGTGCAGATCGGCAAACACAAGATCAACCGCGACAATTGGGACTGGGCGCAGGTCGACCAGAACCCGTTCTTCTGCCCGGATGCCGCGATGGTGCCTGTTTGGGAGGAATATCTCGACGGCATTCGCAAGGCAGGCTCCTCCATCGGTGCCGTTGTCGAAGTCGTGGCTGAGGGCGTTCCCGCTGGCATCGGCGCACCGATTTATGCCAAGCTCGATCAGGATATCGCTTCCAACCTCATGTCGATCAACGCCGTCAAGGGCGTGGAAATCGGCGAAGGTTTTGCCTCTGCCGAGTTGACCGGCGAAGAAAATGCCGACGAAATGCGCATGGGCAATGATGGCAGGCGGATTTTCCTGTCAAACCATGCAGGCGGCATTTTGGGCGGCATCGCAACCGGAGAACCGGTCGTTGCCCGCTTTGCCATCAAGCCGACCTCATCCATTTTGACCGAGCGCCAGTCCATCGATGCCGACGGGCGCAATGTCGATGTGCGCACCAAGGGTCGCCACGACCCCTGCGTCGGCATTCGCGCCGTGCCGATTGGCGAAGCCATGGTGGCCTGCACGGTTGCCGATCATTATCTGAGAGACCGCGGCCAGACCGGTCGCCTGAAATAGGAACATGAGCCACCATGACATATGATCAGAAGCGTGTCGTTGAAGCTATCAGGGCCTTCGAGGCCGGTGAGATCGTTGTCGTCATGGATGATGACGACCGCGAGAACGAAGGCGATCTCATCGTTGCCGCCGTGCATTGCACGCCTGAACAGATGGCTTTCATCGTGCGCCATACATCGGGCATCGTCTGTGCCCCCATGCCGAAAGAAGAGGCGAAACGCCTCAACCTCAACGCCATGGTCGCCGAAAACGACAGCGCCCACACCACTGCCTTTACCGTTTCGGTTGACTTCAAACACGGCACGACGACCGGCATTTCCGCCAGCGACCGCAATGTGACGGTTCGCAATCTGGCCAACCCCAATGCGGGTGCGTCCGATTTTACCCGTCCCGGCCACATCTTCCCGCTGGTGTCGCGCGAAGGCGGCGTGTTGATGCGTTCCGGCCATACAGAAGCGGCGGTCGATCTCTGCAAGCTGGCTGGTCTGCCACCCATCGGCGTGATCAGCGAGCTGGTGAATGACGATGGCACCGTCATGCGCGGCCCGCAGGTTTCGGCCTTTGCCGAGAAGCACGGCATGAAACAGGTTTCGGTCGCCGATCTGATCGCCTATCGCCAGCGCAAGGAAACGCTGGTCGAAAAGGAATCCGAATTCACCCTCGACACGCCCTTCGGCCCCGCAAAAGCCCAGACCTATTCCCTGCCCTGGGACCCGATGGAGCACATGGCCGTCATCTTCGGCGATATCCGCGATGGCGTCGACATTCCTGTGCGCCTGCACCCTGAAAACGTGGCGGACGACATCTTCGGCAAGAAGCAGCCCGTGCAGCACTACATGGAAAAGATCGCAGCCGAGGGCCGCGGCGTCATCATCTATCTGCGCGAAGGCTCGGTTGGCGTCGGCCAAGTTGCCGGACGTCGCAAGTCCCGCGACCCGGAAGAGGCCCACGCGCAAGCCCGCTCCCGCGACGACGAATGGCTGGAAATCGGCCTCGGCGCGCAAATCCTGAAAGAGCTTGGCATCAGCTCGATCAAGTTGCTGAGCACCCGCGAGCGCCACTATGTCGGGCTAGAGGGTTTTGGAATCCAGATCAGCTCGACGGATATCGGGTGAGTTTAGAATACCGCTCCACATCAACTCTCCCTCATTCCTGTCCTTGTGACAGGAATCCAGCCAGCCCAAGTCCTTGGGCTGAAAAGGCCTCTCCCGCCGCGCAGACGCGCGTCAACTGGATTCCTGTGACGAGCACAGGAATGAGGGTGGTGGGACGACATTACCCTCTCACCCCAGCCACCCCTCCAGATACCGCACACTCTCGACACCGGTAAATTTCGCCAGCCGACTCAACTCCGCATCCAGCTTTGCAAGCCGACCCGAAGACGCACGCACGCCCTTTTCGAGCCACAGCCGCCTGACATCCAGCGTCCCGCCCTTGCGCTCCGCCTTCATGTCGATGCGACCAATAAGGCGGTCACCTTCCAGAAGTGGGAAGACGTAATAGCCGTATTGCCGTTTCGGCTCAGGCACGAAGACTTCGATGCGGTAGAAGAAACCGAACAAGCGTTCGGTACGGGCGCGATTTCGCAAGAGCGGATCGAAGGGACTGAGTACCCGAATGCGGTTGGGGGGCTCGATTTCTGCTTCCGCTCCGCTCGCAAACCCTTCGAAGGCGTAGGAGATGCGCTCCTTCCCACCGTCAGACGAGGCGAGCGAGACCTCGCAGAGTTCATCGCGATGCGCCATCACCCACGCCCGCGCTTCCTGCGGCGTGACGATGTCGAAAAACGCGGATATCTCGCCCGATGTTGCAAAACCCAGCCGCGTTAACGCCTCGCGGCAAGCCCAGTCGACAAAGGCATCCTGATCGACCTCCAGATCGTGATGCTCTGATGGGATCACCCGTTCCGCGAGATCATAGACCTTCTGAAAATTAACGCGGCCTGCCACGGCCAGTTTGCCGGTATGCCAGAGATATTCGAGCGCGGTTTTCGACGGATGCCAGTTCCACCAGCCACCGGACTGATGCCCCTCGGCTTTCATATCGCGCGACATGGTGGGACCGTTTTCGGCGATGCGCCGATAAGTTTCCTCGAAGGCGGAATCGAAACCCTCGCCGTGCCAGTTGCGCCAGCGTTCCTTAATAATCGGCTCGCGGCGGCGGAAGCGGTGTTTCCAATAGGGGTAGAAGATCGCGGGCAGAATGGAGGCGTCATGCGTCCAGTGTTCGAACAGTGCCCGGTCTTTTTCCAGCAGTTCCGTCAAGTGCTGGCGCTTGTAGGTCTGGTTGCGGGAAAAGATGATCTGGTGGTGCGCACGCTCCACCGTGGCGATGCTGTCGAGTTGAACGAAGCCAAGGTCGGTGATGAGCTTCAGCAAATCTGCCTTGCCCATGGCGCGGCTGGGCGAAGCGGACAGACCTTGTCGCGCCAGAAAAATACGTCGTGCTGCTTCGTTCGAAATCAGAATCGCCATAGCAAAAGCCTATGTTTGCGCCGACGAAAAATCAATGTTCTTTTTTTGTTCCTTGTTTCGTTTGACGTCCCTCGCGTTTATAGAAACAGCCAGAACATTTCGGGGACTGGCCTTTGGATATTCGTTTTCACGATGCGGGCGTGGCGTTTGACGGCAGAGCGGCGGTCGAGCCGCTGACGCTTACGCTCACTGAACGACGCGTCGGTATTATCGGCCTCAACGGTTCCGGCAAAACCACCTTTGCGCGGATGATCAACGGGTTGACGAAACCGACGAGCGGCCATGTCAGCGTCAACGGGCTGGATACGGTCAAAGACGCTTCGGACGTGTTGAAGGATGTCGGCTTCATCTTCCAGAACCCGCAAAACCAGATCATCCTGCCGATTATTCGCGACGACATCGCCTTTGGCCTGAAGAGCAAGGGGCTGAACAAGGCTGCAATCGATGCCGCTGTGGATGCCACCTTGCAGCGCTTCGATATCGTGCATCTGGCCAAGCGACGCGCGCATGAACTGTCCGGCGGCGAATTGCAGCTATCGGCCTTGGCGGCACTCGCCATCACCAGTCCGAAAATTCTCATCATGGACGAGCCGACCAACCAGCTTGACCTGAAAAACCGTGCTTTCGTGGAGCGGACGATGGCCGGTTTGGAGCAGTCGCTGATCGTCATCACCCATGATCTACCGTTGCTGGAAAGTTTCGATCGCGTTCTGCTGTTTCATCAGGGAAAGCTGCATATCGATGGCTCGCCAACCAAGGCCATCAGCGCCTACCGCACGCTGGCGCTGTCATGAAAAGCCTCCACGTCGAAGGTAGTGGGTGGCTCTACCGTCTATCGCCGCGCATCAAGCTCATCGCGCTTGCCGCTTTCAGCGTCGCCTTGTTTCTGACCCGCGATATGCTGATCCTCAGTGCGGCGGTCGGATTGGCATCGCTGGTTCTGTGGCAGGCGCAGCTGGGCTGGCGCGAAACGGTGGCGCGGCTGCGCCCGGTCTTTTTGACCATCGCCATCATCGCGGCTTTCAGTTTCGTTCTGGTCTCCCCTCTCGAAGCGACCATTTCCCTGTTGCGACTGACGGCGCTGACGTTGCTGGCAACGGCGGTGACGGCCAGCGTCAGCATTTCGCAGTTCATGGATGAGATCGCCTTTGCCTTGCGCCCCTTGGAAAAACTTGGCCTCGCCAATGCCTCCGATATCGGCCTTGCCGTGGGGCTCGTCGTGCGCTTCGTGCCTGAGGTCATCACCCGCTACGAGACATTGCGGGATGCGCAACGCGCGCGTGGGTTGACGCCGAAGCTGCACAACACCCTGGTGCCGCTCATCATTATGACGTTGAAGGATGCCGATGCCATTGCAGATGCCATTGACGCGCGCGGTTTCAGAGGCCAAACCTCATCCAAGGATTTGTAGAGGGGAGCCTATTGAGAATGAAGACCCGTGACCTCGTTCTGATTTCGCTGTTTTCAGCCATCATCATTGCGCTTGGCCTGTTGCCGCCAATCCCGCTCGGCTTTATTCCCGTACCCATCACCGCGCAGTCGCTTGGCGTCATGCTGGCCGGTGTGGTGCTGGGGGCAAAGCGCGGCACGCTCGCCGTTCTGCTCACCATTCTCATCGCCACCATCGGCCTGCCGGTGCTGTCGGGCGGTCGCGGTGGCCTTTCGATCTTCTACACGCCGACAACAGGTTATCTGATCGGCTGGATCGCGGCGGTATTTACAACCGGCTATCTCTCAGAGCGTCTGGTCAGTCGCGATCAATCGGCTTTCGCGCAAGGCCTCGGCTTCTTTCTGGCCAGCGTCGCCGGTGGCGTCGTAGTGCTCTATGCGTTCGGCATCACCTATCTTGGCTTTGCAGCGGGCATCGGCTTTTCCAAAGCCTTTATCGGCTCCATGGCCTTCATTCCGGGCGATGTCCTCAAGGCCGTTCTCGCAGCACTGGCAGGCCGGGCCGTGATGGCCGGATATCCGCTGTTGCCGCAACGCGCATAGGTCTAAGCCCCACGTTCAGGAGTATCCGCCATGGCCACACGGCTTTACGAGCATCCCATATTCCTGGAACACATCACGCCTGCGGGCCACCCGGAGCGGCCTGACCGGTTGCGGTCGCTCAACATCGCGCTGGAGCATCCGAATTTCGAGCGGCTGGAGCGTAGCCAAGCACCGCAGGCCAATGAGGATGCCGTTCTGCTGGCCCACCCCGAGAGCCATCTGATCTCGATCATGCGGCAGATTCCCGAGGAAGAAGGCGAGATCAACCGCATCGAGGCCGATACCTATGCCTCGCCCAAAAGCCTGCAAGCGGCGCTGACTGGTATCGGCGCTGCCATGGCGGCGGTGGATGACGTGTTCAGCGGTGCCGCCGACAATGTCTTCGTGGCCAGCCGCCCACCGGGCCACCATGCCGAGACCGAAAAGGCCATGGGCTTTTGCCTGTTCAACAACGCCGCCATCGCGGCCCGCCATGCGCAGAAGGTCCATGGCGCAGAACGCGTCGCCATCGTTGATTGGGACGTGCACCACGGCAACGGCACGCAGGATATTTTCTGGAACGACACATCCGTGCTGTTCTGCTCCACCCACCAGATGCCGCTTTACCCGTGGAGTGGTGATAAAAAAGAAACCGGCATCAAGAACAATGTGGTCAACGCGCCGCTGTCTCCCAACACCGGCAGCGACCATTTTCGCGAGGCGTTCAAATCCCGCGTGCTACCAGCACTTGCGGATTTCTCGCCCGATCTCATCATCATCTCGGCGGGTTTCGATGCGCACCACCGCGATCCGCTGGCGCAGATCAATCTGGTGGGCGATGATTTCGATTGGGCAACGGGGCGAATTCTAGAGATGGCCGACAAATTTGCCGCCAACCGGGTCGTCAGCCTGCTTGAAGGCGGCTATGATCTGGAAGGGCTGGCGGAATCGGCAGCCATGCATATTTTGAGAATGATGAAGGGTTGAACATGACGGAAAATGCCAACACAGCCGATGTCAGCGGTTATTCTTTCGAAAAGGCTGTCGCCGAGCTGGAAAGCATTGTCGCCCGTCTGGAACGCGGCGATGTGGCGCTGGACGAATCCATCGCCATCTATGAGCGCGGTGAAGCCCTGAAGAAACATTGCGAAACCCTGCTGACGGCTGCCGAAAAGCGTATCGAGAAAATTCGTCTGGACCGTGCTGGCAAGCCGGTCGGCGTGGAGCCGCTGGACGGCGAATGAGGCGCAGGTTATCCTCGCACTCGTCACCCTCGGGCTTGTCCCGAGGGTCTGCCCACGTCTCATTAACGTAGGGGTTCGTTAGATGCTCGGGACAGGCCCGAGCATGACGGCGGAGGGGTTGTGGGCAATCTCCTATCCTCCCATAACCAAGAACACAGCGTTCATAAGAGAACGCTCAACAGTCCCGCAAATCATGGTAATCTACCGGCCAGCAACGCAGGAGATTTCCCATGTCGTTTTTTCCCGGAAAAGACCCCGTCGCGGGCGACGCTTTTGCCTGCGATGCTATCGAGAACCTCATCATTCCGCGCTCGAGCGACATCGGTGGCTTTGCCGTGCGGCGCGCGCTGCCGACGCGGGACCGGCGGCTGGTTGGCCCCTTCATCTTCTTCGACCGTATGGGTCCGGCCATCCTCAAAGCCGGTGAAGCGCTTGATGTGAAGCCGCATCCGCATATCGGGCTTTCCACCGTCACCTATCTGTTCGATGGTGAGATCAAGCATCGGGATAGTCTGGGCACCGAACTCACCATCCGCCCCGGCGATATCAACCTGATGACGGCGGGGCGCGGCATCGTGCATTCGGAACGGACGCCAGAAAATCTGCGCGGGCACCCGCTGTCCATGTCCGGCCTGCAAACATGGCTTGCCCTGCCCGATGATAAGGAAGAGATCGCGCCGGAGTTTTCCCACACCGGGCGTGAGTCCATGCCGATGATAGACGATGCGGGTGTCTTCGGTCGCGTCGTGATCGGTGCTTTCGCCGGTTCGTCGTCACCGGTCAAAACCCTGACGGACACGCTCTATGTCGATCTGACCCTGAATGCCGGAGTGAAATTCCCTTTCCCTGCCGACCAAGAGGAGCGGGCGATCTATATTCTGTCCGGCTGCCTGGAAGTGGCGGGCGATGTGTTTGCAGCCGATCAACTGATCGTCTTTCGTGCGGGCGATGACATCACGCTGAAGGGTGGAATCAGTGGTTGCCACGTCATGATGTTCGGTGGAGCGGCGCTGAATTCTAAGCGATACATCTGGTGGAATTTCGTATCGTCATCAAAAGAACGCATAGAACAAGCCAAGCAGGAGTGGAGAACCGGACGCTTCGATATCGTTCCGGGGGATGAAGAAGAGTTTGTCCCTTTGCCGCAGGGTTGAAAGTCGTTAAAAGGATTTAAATCTTGCCGAAGGCCGCGCTACACACCATTTGGTAGCCAATAGGTAGAACGATAGAGACGAAGGCCGAACGATTGACCGGAATGCCAGAGACACCATTGCTTGACCGGGTGAAATTCCCATCCGACCTCAAGGCGATAGAAGATCGCGACCTGCCGCAACTGGCCAGGGAATTGCGCGATGAGATGATCGACGCCGTTTCCACCACCGGTGGGCATCTGGGTGCGGGTCTTGGTGTCGTCGAGCTGACCATTGCCATTCACAAGGTGTTCAACACACCGGAAGACCGGCTGATTTTCGATGTCGGCCACCAGTGCTATCCACACAAGATTCTGACCGGTCGCCGGGACCGTATCCGCACGCTGCGCCAGGAAGGTGGCCTTTCCGGCTTTACCCGCCGCGCAGAAAGCGAATATGACGATTTCGGTGCAGGCCACTCCTCCACCTCCATTTCCGCCGGTCTCGGCATGGCCGTCGCGGCTGAGCTTGACGGCAGCAATCGTAAGGTCATCTCGGTGATCGGCGACGGCTCCATGTCGGCGGGCATGGCGTTCGAGGCGCTGAACAATGCCGGTGCACTGGATGCACGCCTCATCGTCATTCTCAACGACAACGACATGTCGATTGCGCCGCCGACGGGTGCGATGAGCGCTTATCTTGCGCGTCTGGCATCTGGCCGCACCTACATGGGCTTTCGCGATTTCGGCAAGAAGCTTACGGCCTATCTTGGCAAGACCATCGACCGGGCGATCACCCGGGCGGTCACCCACGCGCGGGGCTATGTCACCGGCGGCACGTTGTTCGAGGAACTGGGCTTCTACCATATCGGCCCCATCGACGGTCATTCCTTCGACCACCTGTTGCCCGTGCTTCGCAACGTGCGGGATAACCAGAAGGGTCCGGTGCTGATCCATGTCGTCACGCAGAAGGGCAAGGGCTACGCGCCTGCCGAGGCTGCGGCAGACAAGTATCACGGCGTTAACAAGTTCGATGTCATCACCGGTGCGCAAGCGAAAGCCAAGCCGAATGCGCCGAGCTATACCAGCGTCTTTGCCGAAGCGCTCATTCAGGAAGCGACGCTTGATGACAAGATCGTCGGCGTCAGCGCGGCCATGCCCAACGGCACAGGGCTGGACAAGCTCGCCGAACTCTTCCCCACACGCAGCTTCGATGTCGGCATTGCCGAGCAACATGCGGTGACCTTTGCTGCGGGGTTGGCCGCAGATGGCTACAAGCCGTTCTGCGCGCTCTATTCCACCTTCCTGCAACGCGGTTACGACCAGCTGGTGCATGATGTGGCCATTCAGGGCCTGCCGGTGCGCTTTCCGATCGATCGCGCCGGTTTCGTTGGCGCTGATGGCCCTACCCACTCGGGTTCTTTCGACACGACGTTTCTCGCTACCCTGCCCGGCATGGTGGTCATGGCGGCGGCCGACGAAGCTGAGCTGAAACATATGGTGCGCACCGCTGCCGCCTATGATGAAGGTCCGATTTCATTCCGTTATCCACGCGGTGAAGGTGTCGGCATAGAAATGCCGGTGCGTGGTGAAATCCTCGAAATCGGCAAGGGACGCATCGTCAAGGAAGGTAGCAAGGTCGCCCTTCTGTCCTTCGGCACACGCCTTGCGGAATGCCTGTCCGCAGCCGAAGATTTGGATGCGGCTGGCCTTTCCACCACGGTTGCAGATGCGCGCTTCGCAAAGCCTCTGGATCTCGATCTCATTCGCCAACTGGCCAGCCACCACGAGGTTCTCATCACCATCGAAGAGGGATCGGCGGGCGGTTTCGGCGCGCATGTGCTGCACTTCATGGCGAGCGCCGGTCTTCTCGACACGGGCCTCAAGGTCCGCACGCTGACGTTGCCTGACCAATGGGTGGAACAGGCCAAGCCTGAGATCATGTATGCCAATGCCGGACTGGACCGGGCAGGCATCGTCGCGACGGTGTTCAAGGCGTTGGGCCAGAAGCAGACGGGCGTGGAATACGCCGCGTCCTAGAACGTTTTTGGATCAGACCGATCCTTGAATTCTTGCAATAGAACAAAATAAAACGCCGGGGTGACCCGGCGTTTTATTCATTTCAAATTCCGCTCGATATCAGAATTCTTCCCAGTCCTGCGTTGCTGGCTGTGCAGGAGCCGCAGCAAAGGCCTGTGCGAGGCTCTGGCCGAGTGCGCGGGCCGGTGAAGACACCGGGCGTGCGCTTGGCGCTGCGATCTTTGCGGCGGGTCGTGGCTTTGCGACGAAGCTTGGCTTCGGTGCAGGCGCTGCCGAGCGTGGTGCTGCGTGAGTGCTGGATGGTGCAAAGGCCGTCGTACCACGCGCTCTGCCACCCAGATTGAACTGGCCGATCAGGCTGTTGAGCGCTTCCGCTTCCCGGGCCAAAGCATGGCTTGCAGCGGTCTGCTCTTCGACCATGGCTGCGTTCTGCTGCGTGCCCTGATCCATGGTGTTGACGGCGGTGTTGATTTCTTGAAGGCCGGTTGCCTGTTCGCGGGCCGCAGTCACGATGGTGCTGACGTGCGAGTTGATCTCCTCAACCTCGGCAATGATCGCCTGCAAGGCCTTGCCGGTTTCACCAACGAGGTTCACACCGTTTTCGACCTGTGCGCTGGATGCACCGATCAACGCCTTGATTTCCTTGGCGGCATTGGCAGAACGCTGCGCCAGTTCACGCACTTCCTGTGCAACGACCGCAAAGCCCTTGCCTGCCTCACCGGCACGCGCGGCTTCGACACCAGCGTTCAGAGCCAGAAGGTTGGTCTGGAAGGCGATGTCATCGATCACGCCGATGATGTTGGTGATCTCACCAGACGACTTCTCGATCTCCTGCATGGCGGCAACGGCCTTGCGAACCACCACGCCGGAGTTTTCTGCGCCTGAACGAGCACGCTGAACCAGAGCGCTTGCCTCTTCCGCACCCCTTGCGCTGTCGCGTACGGTGGTCGTGACTTCCTCGAGTGCAGCAGCCGTCTGTTCGATGGAAGCGGCCTGCTGTTCCGTCCGGCGCGATAGGTCGTCTGCGGAGGACAACATTTCGGAGGCACCGGCATTGATGGCCGACGCGTTGTCGCCGACATTGCTCAGGGCTTCCTGTAGCTTGTCCAGCGAGTTGTTGAAGTTGATGCGCAGCGGCTCCATGGACTCAGCAAATGGCGTCTCGATACGGTAGACGAGATTGCCATCGGCGAGAGATTGCAAGCCCTTCGCCAGTTCTTCGCTCGCAAAGGTCTGCTCGGCGTCGGTCCGTGCCTTCTCGGCTTCGTTGCGGCGACGGTCTGCTTCCGTCGAAGAACGCATGCGATCGCTTTCATCCGCAAGGCGGGACTTTTCGATACCGGCGTCCTTGAAGACCAGAACGGCCTTGGCCATCTTGCCGACTTCATCGCCACGGTCGAGAGCTGGAACGTCAACGGTCGTGTCACCACCGGCAAGGCGGCTCATCGCGTCCGTCATGCCGACAATCGGGGACACGATGGCGCGCGACAGGGCCCAGATCAGCAGCACGGCAACGACGCCAGCGGCGGCACCGCCACCCAGAAGCGCCAGTTCCAGATTGGTGTGAGCGGCCGCCTGTGTGGCCACCTGAGCATCCGACGCAACGGTCAATTGATCCTTGATCTTTGCAGCGGCGGCACGGAAGCCATCCAGCTGACCCTTGGCCTGATTGCGGCCGATCTCGATGACTTCGGAAATCGGTGCCTCTGTGTTCTTGCGGGCTGCCATCTGTGGCTGAGCCAGCTGCGTGTAGAACACGGTTGCGCTGGCCTGCATATCGTCGATGGATTTCAGGATGTCGGGCTGACCGGCAGCGAGGGCACGGGCCTCATCCAGCTTCTTCAACATCAGGTCGCGCTGGGCAAACACATCGTTGTATGTGCTGTCGCTGCGAAACAGCAGGAAGCCGCGCTGGTTGACCGCCTGCTCCAGCATCGCTGCTTTCGCGTCGTCCACGTTCGACATGATCTTGGCGGTGTTTGTCTGACGTTCAGAGACACGCTTGGCATCAACCGTTTGCATGAAAACAACCGCTGACGCGACCAGGCAAACGCCCATCAGCGCAACGAATGTGGCGACCAGCTTCAGGTTGATAGGTAAATTCTTCAAAGACATCGAGAACTCTTTCGACACGCTTCAGGTGTGACCAGGCGCAAAGCGGCCTGTGACACCACACAATGTATTTGGGGAGGACCGCCTTCATGGCGAAAATGTTGAGACTAACTCAGCTGGGCGAGAGAATGCCACCAAGCCGTTTATTTTCGCTTAAACGCCCAGCAGGACCCAGATTGCTGCAACCGCGTTGAAATCGCAGTTCACGCCTCGCTCACAGCTTCACCCATACAAAACACTTGCTTTCCGGGCTTTTGACAGTCATTGACACGGCCATGTCTCATTCATCTGAAAATCACCGGCTGGACCAGCTTCTGGTATCGCGCGGCCTGTTCGCCAGCCGCTCCCGTGCGCGCGACGCGGTTGCACGCGGCACCGTGCGCGTCAATGGCAAGGTCGTCACCAAGCCCAGCCTGACATTCCCCGGAAATGTCGTCTTCGAGATCAGCGATCCTGCGCAGGATTATGTGTCGCGCGCAGCCCTGAAACTGGTTGCAGCGCTCGACCATTTCCAGATCGATCCACGCAATTGCGAATGCCTCGACGTCGGCGCCTCCACCGGTGGCTTTACCGAAGTGTTGCTGAAGCGCGGCGCGTCTCATGTCACCTCCATCGATGTCGGCCATGGCCAGATTCACCCACGCATCGAAAACGACCGGCGCGTCACCAGCATCGAAGGTTTCAACGCCCGCTTTCTGACCAGTGACGATATCGACAACCGCCCGATCAATTTCATCGTTTCGGATGTGTCATTCATCTCGCTGAAACTGGCGCTGGCCCCTGCCCTGGAACTGGCAGAACCGGAAGCACTGGCCATCCTGCTCGTCAAACCGCAATTCGAGGCCGGACGCGATGCGATCAGCAAGGCTGGTCTGCTCAAGGAGCCGGAGACGGCACCGGCGGTCGCAGCAGAACTCGAACGTTGGCTGGTCGAAGACATGGGCTGGGTCAGCCTCGGCCTCATCCCCTCGCCCATTGCAGGTGGTGATGGCAACGAGGAATTCCTTCTCGGAGGCAAAAAGCCATGACCGCCCAGACCGTAAAAATCCAGAGCCTCGGCGCGCAGGGCGATGGCATCGTCCACTGTCCCGATGGCACGGTCTATGTGCCATTTGCACTGCCCGGCGAAACCGTGGCCATTGCTCGCGTCAAGGACGTGGGCACGATCATGTCGATTGCCGAGGCTGCCCCCGAACGGCGTGAGCCTGCCTGCCGCCACTTCGGTCCTGACGGGAAGAACGGCACCTGTGGCGGCTGCTCCTTGCAGCATATGGCCGATGAGCCCTACCACGTCTTCAAGCGCAGCCTCGTCGTTGCAGCCTTGAAATCCAAGGGGCTGGACGCAGAAGTCGATGCGCTGGTGCACTGTCGCCCCGGAGACAGACGCCGCGTTGTGTTTTCCGCCCGCAAAACGGAAAAAGGCCTGCTTTTGGGTTTCAGCCAGGCTGGCAGCCATCATATCGTCGCCATCGAGGAATGTCCCGTCGCGTCAGATGGCATCGTCTCGCGTCTGGACGCCATCCGTGCCATCGGTCTGCCGCTGGTCTCGAATGCCGAGCCGTTCCGCATCACCGTTATGGAAACACGGACCGGGCTCGATATTTCCTTTGAAGGCATCAAGGCGCCCAACGACAAGCAGCGCAGAACGGCGACGGAAATCACGCTGGCCACGCGTGGCATTGCGCGTGTTTCGATTGCTGGTGAAATTATGATCGAGCCGCAAAAGCCGCTGATCGATTTCGACGGCGTGATGATTTCGCCACCGTCCGGCGGTTTCGCGCAGGCCACAAAGCCGGCGGAAGACGCCATGGCGGAATTGGTGCTGGCGCATGTCGGCAAATCCAAGCGCATCGCAGACCTCTTCTGTGGGTCCGGCACATTTGCCCTGCGGCTGGCACGTCTTGGCAAGGTGCATGCGGTGGAAGCCGAAGACAAAGCGCTCAAGGCGCTCGATCTTGCGGCCCGCAACACACAGGGCCTGAAGCCCGTCACCATCGAAAAGCGTGACCTCTTCCGCCATGCGCTGACCGTCAAGGAACTGAAGAACTACGACGCCGTCGTGTTCGACCCGCCACGCGCGGGTGCGGAAGCACAGTGCAAGGAACTGGCGAAAAGCAGCGTCAAGAAGATCGTTGCCGTCAGCTGCAATCCGCTTTCTCTGGCACGTGATCTCGCCATTCTGGTCGAGAGTGGTTACCGCGTGACCAAGGTGACACCTATCGACCAGTTCCTGTGGTCGCCGCATGTGGAAGCAGTTGCGACGCTGGAGAAGTAGGGCAAAATAGCCCCCTCCGTCACCCCGCACTTGCTGCGGGGTCCAGTGCGATCAAATCCTTGATCGCGAAGGGCTCTTCTGCCACTCAGACGCATGACCGCTGGATTCCGGCTCAAGGCCGGAATGACGCAAGCATTTATCGCTCACCAAGCCGTATCGATATTGCCATTCCCCACCACACCGCTGCAGCGGCAGCGCCCACCCACGCGCCCCTGCGGCACCGGGCAGACATAGGGCCGTGAGCGGTTGGCGCTATCGGGTGGCGTCACGACGCAGACGAAACGCTGTTTGCGACGGTCGTAACCGTTGTTGCGGTTGGATGGACCGGCCTGACTG
This sequence comes from Hyphomicrobiales bacterium, assembly GCA_900468015.1. Lineage (GTDB taxonomy): Bacteria > Pseudomonadota > Alphaproteobacteria > Rhizobiales > Rhizobiaceae > Agrobacterium. The sequence goes on along the minus strand of UBRU01000011.1, from coordinate 32,359 downwards.
TTGAAGTTCTGCACTTCGATGACATCGCTCTGCGCTGGCTGCGACATCAAAGGCAGCTGGAAACTGGCCGCCTCCGCGAGGCTGGAGAGCGACATGAGGGTGAGCGTTGCGAAAACGACTTTACGCATGGTGGCGGCTTTCTTGAAAGACGGGCGTTGTTGAGCAAAGACTAACCAGCCTTCATCAGCAATTCCATAAGACCCGACCAATTTCATCAGCCACGCTTAACGACGCATGAATGCCTCGAAAGCAGCTCTGGCTTCCGCACTTTGCAACTGCGCTGCAAAATGCACGATCTCGGCGTCGATGCGCGCACGAACCTCAGAGACATCGCCGCGCAGCAGATCACGGGCGATCTTCAAGGCCTTGGGTGGCTTTGCGGCGAGTGAGGCTGCGATTTTCAGGGTTTCGCTCTCGACTTCCGTTTCGGACACGACTTTCCAGATCAACCCGGCCTGTAGCGCCTGTTCGGCGGAAAAGCCCTCGCCAGCGGCCAAAAGCGCGAAAGCCCGCTGATGGCCCATAATGCGCGGCACGAGCAGGCTGGAGGCCGCTTCCGGCACCAGCGCCAGATCAACGAACGGCGTCTTGAACAGGCTGCGGCTGGAGGCCACCGTAAGATCGCAATGCAGGTTGAGCGTCGTGCCGATGCCGATGGCCAGACCATCGACGCCGGAGATAATGGGTTTGCCGACGCCGACCAGCGCATGCAGGAAATCCCCAGCCGCCAGCCTGCCCTGCCCGCCGGACATAGCGAAAGCCATGAAATCGGCCATGTCATTGCCTGCCGAAAAGCAACCATCGGAGCCGAGGAAAGCGATGGCGCGCACATCCTCATCGGCATCCGCCGCCTGCAACGCCTCGATCATAGTACGATACATGGCGTCAGTGATAGCGTTTTTCTTTTCCGGTCGGTTAAAGCGTATGACTTCGACGCCCGGTGCTGTTTCAGGCCGTTGGACGAGAATAGGCTCTGCGGACATGGGTAGCTCCTTATGCCAAAACGGCGCGTGCCGCCTCGAGGCTTGCGGCACCGGCAATGACTCGGTCTTTCAGGGCCGCTGTTTCCGCCAGCAGATTTTCAGCCGTAAAGCGGCACAATGCGGCGCGGTTTCCAGCCTGTCCATCATCCACAGGCGCAAGCGCGCCCTTGGCGTGATAGGCACTGGTCAATGCGAGGCCGAACAGCCGCTGGTACGGCGTGGCACCTGAAAGGGCCGCCGCGGTCTCACCCTTGGCGATAGATGCCAGCATCCACTCCGTCGCCTCTTCCAGATCGGCAAGGCTCTGTTCCAGATAGCGTGCGGTCTCACCCAGCTCAGGCTGGTTGGACGCACGCACAGCTTCGGCTTGCTCTTTCAGCTCGGCAATGAAGCCGCGAACGTGCGCGCCTTCGGACAGCGGCAGTTTGCGCATGACGAGATCGATAGCCTGAATGCCGTTGGTGCCTTCATAGATCGGCGCGATGCGGGCATCGCGCAGATAGCGCGCGGCACCTGTTTCCTCGATAAAGCCCATGCCGCCATGCACCTGAATGCCAAGAGAGGCCACGTCCACCCCGGCATCGGTGGAAAAGGACTTGGCAATTGGGGTCAGAAGGGCAGCCCGTTCCTGCCAGAATTTCTGCTTCGTCGCATCTGTCTCGGCGTGGCTCATGTCGATGGCGTGGGCACAGGAAAAGGAAATGGCGCGCGAACCCTGCGTCAGCGCCTTCATCGTCAGAAGCGTTCTGGCGATATCGGGATGCTCGATGATCGGGCTCATGCCCGTGGCTGTCGTGCCCGGCGCTTTGCCCTGCGTGCGGTCCTTGGCGTAGGCGATGGCCTTTTGCGTTGCCGCTTCGCAGATGGCAACGCCCTGCATGCCGACGGCAAGGCGGGCATTGTTCATCATCGTGAACATGCAGGCCAGACCCTTGTTTTCCTCACCGACGATCCAGCCGATGGCACCCTTTTCGCTGCCGTAGCGACCATCACCGAAAATCATCGTGCAGGTGGGGGAGCCGTGAATGCCAAGCTTGTGTTCCAGCGCGTGGCAGAACAGATCGTTGCGCTCGCCCGGCCGACCGGCCTCATCGGGCAGAAACTTCGGCACGAGAAACAGCGAGATCCCGCGCGTGCCAGCAGGCGCATCCGGCAGGCGTGCCAGTACCAGATGGATGATGTTGTCGGCAGCGTCGTGCTCACCCCAGGTGATGAAAATCTTCTGGCCGAAAATCCGGTAGCTGCCATCGCCGACGCGTTCCGCCCTGCTTTTCAGTGCACCGAGATCAGATCCCGCATGGGGTTCCGTCAGGTTCATCGTTCCGGTCCAGAGGCCGGATACCAGCTTTTCGAGATAGGTGGCCTTCAGATCATCGCTGCCGTGGGTGGCAATCGCTTCCACAGCGCCCATGGTCAATGTCGGGCACAGCGCAAAGGCCATGGAGCCGGAGTTCCACATTTCCAGTGCGGCGACGTTGAGCAGATGCGGCAGGGCCTGACCGCCGAATTCTTCCGGCGCGGTCAGGCCGTTCCAGCCGCCTTCGGCCCAGCGGCGATAAAGGTGTGCCCAGCCATCCGGCGTGCGAACAACGCCGTCCACCAGCTTCGAACCTTGCTTGTCGCCGATTTCGGCGAGCGGCGCGACTTCGTCAGACGCAAAGCGCCCGGCTTCGTGAAGGATAGCATCGACGATGTCTTCGCTGAGGTCGCCAAATGCGCCGCTTTCCAGTGCGGCACCAAGGCCAGCCACGTGTTTCAGCGTAAAAGCAATGTCGTTGACCGGTGCGGTGTACATCCTGCCTCCTCCCGAAGCGTCTGCTGCAATGCGATAATCTTCGGCTAAATGATTTTTACGTAAACGTCAATTTGAAATATCCTTGATACGATCAACTTCGATGTTATCAAACTGTCACAAAACTCTGTTCAGCATATCCGCATCGCCTCAGCGAAGCACCATCCGCTGCCCGCCGCGATTGCCGTTTCAGGATTACGCCCATGGACATTCCCCACCCTTCCATTCCCGGCCTTGTCTGGGCTTATCGCTTCCGTCCCGGCGTGGAACCGTGCACCCGATTGCCCCCGGATGTGGAGCTTGCCGAACTGCAAACCGAAGACGGTTTCTTCTGGCTGCATCTCAATCTGGCAGACTCGCGCGTCACCGCCTTTCTCGAAACCATGCCGGGGCTCGACGAAAGCATGAAGGCAAACCTGACGACGCATGAGACCCATCCTTCCATAGTGGTGGATGAGGGCGCGCTTTATGGCACGCTGGTCGATTTCCAGCGGGAGTTCGATCAGGAAACGCGCGATATCGGCTGGCTGCATTTTGCGCTGGGTGAGCGCTACATCATCACCACCCGCCTGCAACCGCTGCGCTCCGTCGATCGCCTGCGTGCCGCCATTGACAAGAACCCCAAGCGCTATTCGACGCCGTCGCATATTTTCGAAGGACTGGTCGCGGAATTTCAGCGCAGCCTGATCGCCCTGGTTATGGAAACGACCGAAGAGCTGAATGCCATCGAGGACATCGTCTATGACAGCACTCCGCGCGATGAGCGCCGCAGGCTGGCACCGGTGCGGCGCACCGTGGTGCGTCTCCACCGCCATCTGCGCACGGTGCTGACATTGATGCGGAGAGCCTCCGCAGCCGATGAGGAGGAGATGCCCTTCGGCTTCGAAGATATCGCGGCCCGGCTGACCGGTCGTCTGGAATCCATCGATCATGATGTCTACGCGCTTCAGGAGCGGGCTCGGCTGTTGCACGAGGAAGTGGATTCGAAGCTATCCTCCGAAACCAACCGGCATCTCTATATCTTGTCGCTAATGACGGCGTTTCTCTTGCCGCCCACGTTGGTCACAGGCTTTTTCGGCATGAACACCGGTGCGCTGCCCTTCACCGAAGGCACCAGCGGCACGGTCTATGCAGCGAGCTTCATCGTCGCGTCAATTCTGTTCGCCTGGGTTGTCTTGCGCCGAGCGGGCATTCTGTAAACGCAAAAACGCCGACCGTTTGGAGCCGGACGGCGTTTGCCATTTCACACTGTCAATATATCAGCCATAAGGCGAATAGCAGGTCTGACGTGGGCCGTTGTAAGGCTGGAACGTGTTGCTATAAGCATCATACGAACGGTAGCGACCGAAGCACCAGTTCACATGGCTTTGGCTGACGCCAGCACGGCGTGTCGGGCGGTACTCGCGGTAAACAGGGCGAGGACGGTATTCCGGCACGGGGCGGTAGACTTCACGTGGCTGAGCAAGCGCACCACCGATGATCGCACCAGCGCCGAAGGCAGCCAACGGGAACCAGTAACCGTTGTGGTGGCGATAACCGGGACGGTAGTCGCGGTATCCGCGATGGCCACGATAATAGCCCCCGCCGTAGTCGCGACCATAGCCGCGGTCGCGCCAATATTGCACGTTGACGACGCCGTCATTGGCCTTATCGACCACAGGCGGATTGATCGTCATCGGCATGGCCTGAGCAGGCACAACGGAGCCTGCCGCAGTCAATGCTGCGAAACCGGCAGCCCAAAGTGTTTTCATATAGTTTTGCATCTGATTTCCTCCATCCACGACCGGCTACTCTTCCGGCTCATTGTGAACAACGACGACGTTTTCTTGTTTATTTCAGCTCACACGAGGTGAGGTATTTATATGTTATGCAGCATAGGAACGGCTAGCTGAACCCAGCATTAACAATGCGATCACAGGTACTTGATGTGGTCTCAATAAATCAAACGCAGTAAGCCCGGCTTGCGCCGGGCCTATTGGGAACTTTCAGCTTATGGCGAAACACACTGTCTGCGTGGGCCATTGTTTGGCTGATACGTGTTGTCATACGCGCGGTACGATCTCCAGCGATTGGCACAGTATTGCTGGTGGCTGCTGCCGTAGGCTGGACGCGTCTGCTGCTGCATCGCACCGCCGATGATGGCACCGGTTGCGAAAGCTGCGAGCGGGAACCAATAGCCATTGTGCTGACGATAACCGGGACGACGGTCGCGGTAACCACGGTGGCCGTTGTAGTAGCCCTGACGACGGAAGTCACGGTCACGGCGGAAATCACGGCCATTGCGGTAATGACGACGGTCCCATTCGCGATACTGAACGTCTACGACGTTGCTCGACTGTGCGGCGATGGGCTTTGGCGCTGGGATTGGCACCTGAAAGGCCTGGGACGGCGTGAAGCTTGTCAAAAGCATGACCAGAGCGGTCGCAACGCTCGTCTTGCGCAAATTCAGCATGAATTTCCTCCGTTTTTTACACTACGCGTTGAAACCGCGCTTCGATAGGCAAATAACGGGAAAACGGGGTGTTGGTTCCACGCGAAGTGCAACCAAGTATATTTATGCCTCTACTTTGACATCTGTCAGCGGGCGCGAGCAGCAGGCGAGAATATAACCTTCCTCGATATCTTCATCGAGAATGCCACCATTATGGTTCATCTCGACTTCGCCTGATATCTTCAAAACGCGGCAGGTGCCGCAGATACCGGATTCACAGGCAGCACCGATGCGCACTCCAGCGGCACGCGCTGTCATAAGAATCGTCTGGCCCGGCTGACATGGCACGTCCTTGCCGGACAGGGTAAAACCTATCTTCGCCAGCACTTCGCCATCATCAGGCAAATCGCTTTCGCCAACGGCAACAGGCATGGCCGGAGAGAAGCTTTCCTGATGGTAGCGCGACATATCGAAGTCGGAGGCATCCAGCATGGAGCGGATGGCCGCCATAAACGGCTCCGGCCCGCAACAGAACACTGTGCGATCCATGAAATCATGTGACAGCAGCGCGATCTTGGCCTTGTCCACCATGCCCTTCAGCCCCGACCAGAGATCGGTGCGACCGCAGTTTTCGACAATGAAACCGAGCGACAGATTGGGCATGAAGCGGGCGAGATATTCCAGCTCGTGCCGGAAAACGATGTCGGACGGCGAGCGCGAGCAGTTGATGAAGGAGATGTCGCTCTGTGGCGCGCGGTCGCTCATATCGCGCACCATCGACATCATCGGCGTAACGCCGGAGCCCGCCGAGATGAACAGATACTTCTCGCCGGGATGGCGCACATAGGAAAAGTCGCCCAGCGGCCCCAGCGCACGGATACGCATGCCCGGCTTGAGGTTGTTGAACATCCAGCGCGTTCCAACGCTGGTCGCCTGCGCCTTGACCGTGACGGCCAGCGCATAGGGTCGAGACGGGCTTGATGACAACGTGTAGGTGCGAAACAGCGGCTCCGGCCCCACCGGCAGTTCCAGCGTCACGAACTGGCCCGGCAGGTATCGAAACCAGTTGGGACCTTCTGAGCGAAACAGAAACGTCATCACATCGGGTGTTTCGGGCGTGACCGAGATACATTCCAGCATGTGGAGCTTGTCGCTCCACGGCTTCATTTCATCGATGTGCTTGTACGTCGTCGTCATGGTCATCGATGTCATGCAACCGCCGACAGTTTCTGTTTATCGCCGGACAGACGGTCGATCATGAAATCGGAATACCAGTTCACGAACTGCATGACGCCGCCCTCGTCTTCCATCGAATAGGGTCCGGGCTCATAGGCCGGCGAGCGGATGCCGAAGGCATTTTCCTCGACGATGCGGCGGTCCTGATCGTTGGTCTCGTTCCAGACGTGGGTCAGGTCTTCGAGATTGTAATCGACGCCTTCCACCGCATCCTTGTGCACCAGCCACTTGGTCGTGACCTGCGTTTCCTGCGGGCCCAGCGGTATTACGCGGAAGGAAATCAGGTGGTCGCCAAGGAAGTGGTTCCATGTCGTGGGGTAGTGGAACAGAAGCAGCGTGCCGATATGGTCGATGGTCACATCGTCGGACAGCGGACGGCGCACCGCGCGCTTGCCGGACATGGTGTAGCTTTCGGCATCGCCGATCAACGGCATGCGTGCCACGCGGAACTGGCCGGTGGGATCGATCTTGAAGCGGCTGGGCAGACCGGCAGCTTCGCAGCGTGCCCAGTGACCGCCGATTTCTGGGTCACTCGCCCCGCCGTCCGTGCCGGTGACGCTGGGATTTTCAGGATAGGTGCGGCAAAGCTCGGGGTGGTTGGCGGCGCAGTGATAGCACTCGCGGTTGTTTTCCCAAACGAGCTTCCAGTTGCCCTTTTCGATGATCGTGCTCTCATGGGCGACCTTCGCCTCCCAGACCCGGTGCGGGGCCATGTAGGATTCGATCTCGGCGCGAACGGGCGCGAAATCGAGCGGCTGCTCAGCCAGACAGATGAAGACGTATCCGGCGACGGATTCGCAGGCAATCGGCTTCAGACCGAAATCACCCTTGTCGAAATCATCGCCCATGTGGCGTGCAAACAGAAGCTTGCCATCCAGATCATAGGTCCACTGATGGTAGGGACAGACGAGACGGGCGGACTGCCCCTTCTGGCTGGTGCAGACGCGGGAGCCACGATGGCGGCATGAATTGTGGAATGCTCTGATAACGCCATCCTTGCCGCGAACGATGACGATGGCGTAATCGCCGATCTGTACCGTCGTGTAGGCGCCGGTCTTTGGCACCTCGCAATCATGCGCCACGAACAACCAGTCCCGGTACCAGATATTTTCCATATCCAGCTTGAAATAGTCCTGATCGACATAGAAGGGCTGCTCCAGAGTGAAGCCCTCACGGCGGTTTTTCAGTTGGCGCAGTACGGTTTCACGCAAATCCATGGCCATGTCCTCGAAAAGTCGCGGCTGGATCGACTGGCATGCGCCGCGTGTGTGGAAATGATCTAACCATTGACGCCCCTTTTCAGCACCACATGGAGCGACATCGGCTTCCGCATTGGCGACAATTTGCGACATGTCGCAGAATGGCGACAAAGGGCTATTCTAATTCCAAAACAGAGGCTTATTGCCGTTCCAGCGATAAAATCCGTCGCAATATGACGCAATCGTCGCACTTTGCAATCCTTAACGCTTGTCATGCCGCGACAAGGAAATTTTAACTCCCTTGTCGTAAAAAAAAGGTCAGATCGGCAACAGGAGTTCTCCGATGGAAAAGGGAACACAGATCCGCTACTTCGATGCGAGCGCGCGCTCGGCGGCTCCTGCACGCACGAAAACGGCCCATTCGGATTTCCTGCGCACCGGCAGAATTGCCCGTTACGAACAGAAATGGCTCCCGCCGGAACCGCGTTATCTCACCCATGACCAGGTCGCGGACATTACAGGCCGCAAGCTTCAGGCTGCCGGAGAACTGACCTATTCGCGGCTGAACAGCTTTCACAGCTCCATTCGCTTTCCCAACATGGTGTTTCACCGCACCATCGATGAGAGCCCGCATCTCGGCTACTGCCACGTCACGGCATCGCGCACCAGTTTCGATCTGCGCAACCCGGTCATCTGGTCGTTCTACTTCGCAAACTTCTTCTCTGAACTGTGCGGCGAGGGTGCGTTTTTCGAAAACATCGATTCGCGCCATTCCCGCATGTATTTTGCGGTTGCGATGGATGTGGCAGGCGACAGGTCGGTGAAGATCGACAAGACCATCCACCGCGATGGCTTGCTGTTCCGCACCCACGACCCGAAGATCGCACTGAAAAATGTGCTGATGCTCGGCACACGCTCCAGCGAGATGCGCAAGTTCATCCGCAGCATCTGATCTTGTCCGAGAAGTCGCCCCGGCATCATCGCCCCGCGGTGAACGGCATATGGCTTTCCAACCCTCCCGAAAACCTCTAAAGCATGCCGCGCAAAACCGTGCGGCGCTTTCAGGCGACGCGCGCCACAGGGTGCAGCAGCAATGGCTCGTCATATCGACATCGACCAAGACAGGGAAACAGCGCTTCGAGACGCCGTGGCGGTGTTGTCGTCTGGCCATCCCGTCGCAATTCCCACCGAGACGGTCTATGGCCTTGCTGCTGATGCGACCAACCCCGCTGCCATTACCCGTATTTACGAGACCAAGGGTCGCCCGCAGTTCAATCCGTTGATCTGCCATATGGCCAACCTTGAGATGGCTGAGGAATACGCCACCTTCGACCCCATCTCACGCAAACTGGCGCAGGCATTCTGGCCCGGCCCGCTGACCCTCATTGTGCCGCTCAAGCCCGGAAGCACGATCCATTCGCTGGCAACGGCGGGACTTGATACCGTCGGCATCCGCATTCCCCAGGGCTTTGCGGCCGAATTGATCCGTGCTTTCGGCAAGCCGCTGGCGGCACCCAGCGCCAACAGTTCCGGCAAGATCAGTTCCACCAGTGCGGCCCATGTCGAGGCCGATCTGGGTGCGCGCATCAGCCTCATTCTCGATGGCGGCGCGGCACCTGTCGGTGTCGAATCCACCATCGTCAAGGTCGAGGCCGACGGCACCGTGCGGCTGTTGCGGCCCGGAGGGCTGGTTGCCGAGGATATTGAGCGGGTGACCGGCGTGGCGCTGATCCGCCCGCAAACGGCATCCGCCACCATCGAAGCGCCCGGCATGCTGGCCTCTCATTATGCGCCAGGCGCTGCCGTGCGGCTAAACGCCGTTTCCGTGGAGGCTGGCGAGGCCCTGATCCGTTTCGGTGGCCGCCGTGTGGAGGGTGACGAAAACGCGGCCATTATTCTTGATCTGAGCACCGCTGCCGATCTGGCCGAAGCCGCTGCCAATCTCTTCGACCATCTCAAAATCGCCGATGCCAGCGGCGCAAGCCTCATCGCCATTACGCCCATCCCCAATACCGGGCTTGGCGAAGCCATCAACGACCGGCTGTCTCGCGCCGCAGCCCCCCGCCCCTGACGCATCACCATAAGGACTTCATGACGATGACCGCTTTGCCCGATGACCTGTTGCAGCGTTTCGTGACCATCGTCGGGGAGAAGAACGCCCTCGTTGACGCAGCCGATTTGGCGCCGCATCTCGTGGAAAATCGCGGCCTCTACAAGGGCAACTCTCCGCTGCTGCTGAAACCGGCCACGACGGAAGAGGTCGCAGCCATCATGAAGCTTGCCAGCGAAACCGGTACGGCCATCGTTCCACAGACCGGCAATACCGGCCTTGTGGGCGGGCAGACGCCACGCGGCGATGCCAGCGACGTCATTCTATCGCTGGAGCGCATGAACAGCGTTCGCGATATCGATCCAGTCGCCAATGTCATCGTGGTGGATGGCGGCTGCATTCTCGACAGCGTCCATCAGGCCGCCGACAAGGTGGAGCGCATGTTTCCGCTGTCGCTGGGTTCGCAGGGCTCGTGCCGCATCGGCGGCAACCTCGCCACCAATGCAGGCGGCACGGCGGTTTTGGCCTATGGCAACATGCGCCAGCTTTGCCTCGGTCTGGAGGTGGTTCTGCCGACCGGTGAAATCTGGAACGGCCTGCGCCGTCTGAAGAAGGACAATACCGGTTACGATCTGCGTGACCTATTCATCGGCTCCGAAGGTACGCTTGGCGTGATCACCGGTGCGGTGCTGAAACTCTTCCCAAAACCGCGCGGCCATCAGGTCGCATTTGCCGGACTGAACTCCCCGGCGGATGCCTTGACGCTTTTCGACCGCGCTTCGACCCTGTGCGGCAGTGCGCTGACCGGTTTCGAGCTGATGCCACGCATCGGTATCGAGTTTACCGCAAAGCACATTCCCGGCGTCCGCGATCCCTTGGAAACGCCGCATCCCTGGTATGCGCTGATCGACGTCTCGACCTCCGACACTGCCGAGACGGCGCAGACGATGATCGAGACCCTTCTGGAGCAAGGTTTTGAGGCCGGGATCGTGCAGGATGCCGTGATTGCCAGTTCCGAAGCACAGCGTCAGGCGCTGTGGCACATGCGCGAAAGCATGTCGGATGCGCAAAAACCCGAGGGCGGCTCCATCAAGCATGATGTGTCCGTGCCGGTTTCCAAAATCCCGGACTTCATGGCAGAGGCCGAGGCTGGCGTTCTCCGAGCCATTCCCGGCGCGCGCATCTGCGCCTTCGGCCATCTGGGTGATGGCAATATCCATTACAACATTTCGCAGCCCGTGGGGGCCGACAAGGCGCAGTTCATCGAACGCTGGCGTGACATCAACCACATCGTCCACGGCATCGTGCTTTCCCATGGTGGATCGATTTCTGCCGAACATGGCATCGGCCAGTTAAAACGTGACGAGCTCGCATCCATCCGCCCCGGCATCGAAATGGAATTGATGCACCGAATCAAGACAGCCTTCGACCCCGCAGGCATCATGAACCCGGGCAAGGTTGTGCAGATATAGGGCGTTTTCGCGCTTATTTTTGTAGGCTCGACATGAACTGACCCGACGCGGAGATTCCGCGTCCCTTTTCCTCATCCACGCTCATTTTTGGCTTTCGCAATTTTACCGATTGCGGAAGCGCTTTGCACTGCGCAAGCTGCTTTTAGGCGGAACCTGCGGGGGCAAGGGAAGCGTAGCCGAATGCGGCACAGACGGGGTGAAGGGGTGATATTGGCTGACAGGCTGCCATAAGGGGTTGCCGTACCAATTCAGGAATTCGAAACCCTATCAGGCTGCGTTTTGCTAACCATTTGGGAATGCAAAGTTTTCTTAACCTCGATTTTTAAGCTGTATCGAACAAGCGCCCGCTATCTTCTCCCTATCAGAGGACGAAAAGTCCCGGACGAGACCATGAAACGGCTCTCAGGTAAAACAAGGATAGCATGATATGACCAACACTGTTCTGAAGCCCGAATGGGCAGGCGCGACACTCCGGCTCGATCCTACGCGGTTCCCGCAGCAGCTGACGTATGGCAACGACCAGGGTTCAGCCGATGTGGCAATCACGCTTGATGAGCGCGGCGCTGTTCTTCGCAAAGTGCTTCACACCAGCGGCCTTCCGCTTTCCTTCGCTCTGCCTGCCCGCGCCTTCAAAGGTGTTGCCGCCCGCGCCATCGACCATGGTGACGGACAGGTCACTGTTACCCTCGAACTTCACCACGACGACCCGGAGCTGTGCATTCCGCTGCTGGTGGCGCACGATCTGTGCGACATCGCTGCAGACTGGCGCAGCTGGTCGGAAAAGTATCGCATTCCCATGCTGATGGTCGAAGCCGATGGTGTTGCCCGTCCACTGGAAGATCATCTCGGCAATGTGCGCACCCAGACCACCCGCCCGCGCCGCCGTCATTCCTATTTCGCAGACCGCCGCCCGCGCTTCCTCGTGCGCCGCAGCACCGGTTCTCTGGGCATGACCATGCGCATTCAGGGCAAGGAAATCATCGCCCGCAGCTGATCCACCACGCTTGCGGACAAAAGAAAACCCGGCGCGTTTCAGGACGCAGCCGGGTTTTTCATGTCAGCCCGTCACCAGTGGCAGAAGCAATCCGACAAAGATCAAAAGTCCGACACGATTGTTGGATTTGAACAGCGCCAGGCACTGCTCTACATTGTTGATATCCAGCACCCAGACCTGTCGAAACAGCAGAAAAGCTGCGATGGCGACGCCGATATAGCCTGCGAGACTGACCCCTGCGGTCACAAACGCCAGCAGGATAAGGGCGAGCGCTGTACCATAAAGACCGATCAGCCAGCCATGGGTCTTGTCACCGAACAACAGCGCGGTGGAGCCGATGCCCGCAGCCGTGTCATCTTCCCGGTCCTGATGCGCGTAGATCGTGTCGTAGCCGATGGTCCAGGCGATGGCACCGACGTAGAGCAGGACAGGCGACATCGACAACGACCCGAACTGCCCGGCCCAGCCCATCAACGCACCCCAGGAAAAGGCAAGGCCGAGGAAAAACTGCGGCCAGTGGGTAAAGCGTTTGGCAAACGGATAGATCGCCACAAAGACCAGCGATGACAGCCCGACCAGAATGGCAAATCCGTTGAAGCACAACAGCACCGCAAGTCCGACAAGCGCCTGAATGACGATGAAGATTTTCGCCTGTTTGCGGCTGACCCGCCCGGATGGCAGCGGTCGCGAGCGGGTTCTGGCCACGGCCATGTCAATCTTGTGATCGACGAGATCATTATAGGTGCAGCCCGCACCGCGCATGGCAACGGAACCGGCAAAGAACAGGAACAGATGAAAGAGCAGCGTCATCCACGAAAATGTGCCCTGATGCTGCGCCACGTTTGCCGCCAGCGCCGCCGACCAGAAGCACGGCCACATCAGCAATTCCCAGCCGATAGGCCGATCCCAACGCGCAAGCTGCGCATAGGGCCACAGCGTCCTCGGCAAAATCCGATAGACCCAATTGTTGGATGGCGCGTCGGAAACGCGGCCAGAGAGATCGCTTTGGTCAACCATGCCAGCGTTCTACGCCTCGCCTTCGTGAAGCGTCAAGCGGGGACGGTGGCGCGACCGATTCCCGTTAAAACGTAACCTTCTCGAGCGGCGGGCGCGTCTTTTCGAATTCCATCAGCCGCGCTTCGTTTTTCGCGATGTAATCGCGCGCAACGGGCACCACGCCGCCACGTTTTGTCAGCTGCATCTGGAAGATGTGGAAGTTTTCGTGGGTGAAGGCCATTTCCGATCCGGCCAGATAGAATTCCCACATGCGGAAAAATCGCTCATCATAAAGAGCGATGACTTCCGCCTTGCTGGCAACGAACCGTTCCCGCCAAGCGCGCAGCGTATGGGCGTAGTGCATCGGCAGGATTTCGATGTCGCGCACCAAAAGACCGGATTTTTCGATAGCCGGCAGAACCTCGGCAAGCGAGGGAATATAACCGCCGGGGAAAATATATTTTTCGATGAAGGGATTGGTCGCCAGCGCGGGCTGTGGCTGACCGATGGAATGCAGCAGCATCACACCCTCATCATCTAGCACTTCTGCGGCCTTGGTGAAGTATTCGCGGTAATGCGTCGGCCCCACATGTTCGAACATACCGACGGAAACAATCCGGTCATAAGGCCGCGCGGCAGACATATAGCGATAGTCCTGCAGCTCGAAATGTACCTTGGCATCCAGACCGCGCTTTTGCGCACGGTCGCGCGAAACCCGCAACTGCTCTTCGCTCAACGTGATGCCCGTGACCTCGACGCCGGAGCTTTCGGCAAGATACATCGCCATCCCGCCCCAACCGGACCCGATTTCCAGGACGCGATGGCCTGCCTCCGGCATAAGCTTTGCCGTGATATGCCGCTTCTTGGCGACCTGCGCTTCATAGAGACTGATGCCGGGCGGGTTGAAATAGGCGCAGGAATATTGCCAGTCCTCATCCAGAAACAGATCGAACAGCTTGGCGCTGAGGTCGTAATGGTGAGCGACATTGTCCTTGTTGTGATTGACCGGCAGATGCATCTTGATGCGCGATGCGATGATACGCGCCATGCCCCGCCAGACCATGCCGAAGGTCAGCGCTTCGCTCAGCGTGTTGCTTTTGATGAGGGCGAGAAAATCATAGATGTCGCCCTCAACGACAACCATCCGCCCTTCCATGAACATTTCCGCCAGCTTCAACGCGGGGTCCGCGGCAATCTCGTCCATCGCGGCCTGATCGGTAAAGTTGATGGCGACACGTTTTCCCGTGTTGTCGCCAAAGACCTGAAGGCCCCCAGGGCCCGTCACGACCAGATTTCCTGTCTTTATGATTTTACCAAGCAAAGCATGCAGAGATGAGGCCATTCCACCCACCAAATAAGCTAAGTCTCACTTATCAAGTAGAATGAAGCTATTCTTTTCAAGCAAAGTTGCAAGCCGGGCAATGTTCAAAAATATTGAATGATTTCAGCTTGGTTTTTTGGCGTTATTCGGGTTTTTGATAGAGTAGAGAGGCCAGCGGGTGTGGCTTACCCCCCTCTGTCCTGCCGGACATCTCCCCCTCAGGTGGGGAGATTGGCAAGACGCATGCTCACCACTTCATTCGCAACGGGCAAGATGAGCGAGAGCTCTCGACGATTCGATCTCCCCACCTGTGGGGGAGATGTCCGGCAGGACAGAGGGGGGTAAGCCACACCCGCTGATGTCTAAGACCACTCACCGCTTCTTCATCGCCTCGGCAAGCGCCGCCGCCAATGCGCCGCCCGGTTGCGCCGCCTCGGCATGCGGCTGCGGTTTGGCGCTAGCGTGGCGCATGGCATTGGCGTTGCCCTTTTCGCGCATCGGCTGGGGTGCAGCCTCGCCGCCATCCTTGCGCATGGTGAGACCGATGCGCTTTCGCTTCACATCCACTTCCACCACGCGCACCTTCACCACATCCCCCGCCTTCACCACCTCGTGCGGGTCTTTGACGAAACGGTCGGCCAGTTGTGAGACGTGGACGAGGCCATCCTGATGCACGCCGATATCGACGAAAGCACCGAAAGCCGCGACGTTCGTGACCGTTCCTTCCAGCAGCATGCCGGGTTTCAAATCAGTGATTTCGTCCACGCCATCGGCAAAGGTTGCGGTCTTGAAGCTTGGGCGCGGATCGCGGCCCGGCTTTTCCAGTTCGGCGATGATGTCCTTGACGGTCGGGAGACCGAACTGCTCATCGATGAATTGTTTCGGGTCCAGCGATTTCAGCGCGGCACTATCGCCCATGACAGAGCGCAGATCGCGACCGCAGGCGGCGACGATCTTCTTGGCAACGCCGTATGCTTCCGGGTGCACGGAAGACGAATCCAGCGGCTCCTTGCCGTTTGGAATACGCAGAAAGCCCGCGCATTGCTCGAATGTGCGCTGGCCGAGACGCGGCACTTTCAGCAGTTCCTTGCGGCTGGCAAATGGTCCCGTCTGGTCGCGATGCAGCACGATGGCATCTGCAATCGAGGCTCCAAGACCTGAAACCCGGGCCAGCAACGGAGCCGACGCCGTGTTGAGATCGACGCCCACGGCGTTCACCGCATCTTCCACGACGGCATCCAGCGAGCGCGACAGCTTGCCCTGATCGACATCATGCTGGTACTGGCCGACGCCGATGGACTTCGGCTCGATCTTCACCAGTTCCGCCAGCGGGTCTTGCAGACGACGGGCGATGGAGACGGCACCGCGCAGCGAGACGTCCAGATTGGGGAATTCGGCGGCAGCACTGGCCGAGGCCGAATAGATCGAGGCTCCTGCTTCCGACACGATGACCTTCGTCGGCTTTGCGCCGGTCAACTGCCCCAGCATATCCGCGACCAGACGTTCGGTCTCGCGGCTGCCCGTGCCATTGCCGATAGAGATCAGCTCGACATTGTGTTTCTTGATGAGGCTGGCAAGCTCTGCCTGCGTGCCGCGAATATCGTTTCGTGGCGGGAACGGGTAGACCGTGGTCGTATCCAGCAACTTGCCGGTGCCATCGATAATCGCCACCTTGACGCCGGTGCGGATGCCCGGATCGAGACCCATGGTGGCACGCGAACCGGCGGGAGCAGCCAGCAGCAAGTCCTTGAGATTGCGGGCAAAGACGTGGATTGCTTCTTCTTCGGCCCGCTCCCGCAATTCGCGCATCAGGTCGAGCGACAGCGACATGGACAGCTTCACGCGCCACGTCCAGCCCGCAACCTCCATCAACCACGCATCGGCAGGTCCCGCACTGCGGATATCGAAGGCGCTGGCGATGGTGCGCTGGGCGGGTTTGACCGGCGACGGATCATCCGCATCGACATCGATGGTCAGCGTCAGCACTTCCTCGTTCCAGCCGCGCAACATGGCCAGCGCCCGGTGGCCCGGCACGGTTGCCCATTTTTCGGAATGGTCGAAATAGTCGGAGAACTTCTCACCCGTCGCCTGCTTGCCATCCACGACCTTGGCGCGGAAGGTCGCATTGTGGCGCATGTAGTCACGCAGCCGCTTCAGCAGATCGGCGTTCTCGGTCATGGTTTCGGCCACGATATCGCGTGCGCCCTCCAGTGCCGCCTTCACATCGGCCACCTCGCCCTGAACATAGGCGCATGCCAGCTTCGCCGGGTCAGCGCTGCGATCGTCCCAGATGGCTTGCGCAAGCGGTCCAAGCCCGCGCTCACGGGCAATTTCGGCGCGGGTGCGGCGCTTGGGCTTGTAGGGAAGATAGAGGTCTTCCAGTTCCGCCTTGGTCGTGGCCGAGACGATCTTGACCATCAGCCCATCGGTCATCTTGTCCTGACCCGTGATGGAATCGACAATCGATGCGCGCCGTGCATTGAGTTCACGCAGGTAGGACAGCCGCTCCGCCAGCGTCCGCAGTTGCGTATCATCAAGCCCGCCAGTCACTTCCTTGCGATAGCGGGCGATGAAGGGCACGGTGGCGCCTTCGTCCAGCAGCGCAATCGCGGCCTTGACCTGTTCGGCGCGGGCATTGATCTCGGAAGCGATTGTCGGGGCGATACGGGCATTATCTGCGGACATATGGTTCTCTGAACTGTTTTAAAAATCTGCCCGAACATAGATGTTGATTATGGCATGACAACAGGAAGCTTCATCGATTCCACAGAAAAGCCTTAGGTGACCTTGACCTTTCCTGCCCCTGCCCTTAACGCCCCAACAATACGATAAAACGCGAGATGACAGGGGTGTTGACCATGAAAGTTCTGTTGATCGGTTCCGGCGGACGCGAACATGCGCTAGCGTGGAAAATCGCCCAGTCTCCCCTGCTGACGAAACTCTACGCCGCCCCCGGCAACCCCGGCATTGCCGACCACGCGACGCTGGTCACGCTCGATGTCGAAGATCATCCGGCAGTCATCGCCTTCTGTCAGGAAAACTCAATCGACTTCGTCATCATCGGTCCGGAAGCACCGCTGGTGGCTGGTCTGGCGGATGACCTGCGCGCAGCGGGCATCGTGACCTTCGGCCCATCGAAGGCGGCGGCACAGCTCGAGGGTTCCAAGGGCTTCACGAAGGATCTCTGTGCGCGATACGATATCCCAACCGGCGCGTATCAGCGCTTCAAGTCTGCCGAACCGGCCAAGGCCTATGTTCGCGAACAGGGCGCACCCATCGTCATCAAGGCCGATGGTCTGGCGGCTGGCAAAGGCGTGACCGTTGCGATGACGCAAGCCGAGGCGCTTGCTGCCATCGATGACTGTTTCGATGGTGCGTTCGGCGCTGCCGGTGCTGAAGTCGTGGTCGAAGCCTTTCTAGATGGTGAGGAGGCCAGCTTCTTCTGCCTGTCCGATGGCAAGACGGCGCTGGCACTGGCCACCGCGCAGGACCACAAGCGCGTCGGCGATGGCGACACCGGCCCCAACACAGGCGGCATGGGCGCCTATTCGCCTGCCCCGGTCATGACGCCCGAAATGGTGGAACGCACCATGAAAGAGATCATCGAACCGACCATCAAGGGCATGGCGAAGGACGGCAACCCATTTTCCGGCGTGTTTTTCGCTGGCCTTATGATCACGCAGAAAGGCCCGGAGCTGATCGAATACAACGTCCGTTTCGGCGACCCGGAATGCCAGGTGCTGATGATGCGGCTGAAAAGCGACCTTCTGCCCATCCTCCATGCCACCGCAACCGGCACGCTGGATCAGGTCAGCGCCGAATGGCGCGACGATGCGGCACTGACCATCGTTCTGGCGTCGAACGGCTATCCCGCTTCCTATGAGAAGAACACGCCGATTGCGCATGTGCCGGACGAGCGCGCCGATGCCAAGGTCTTTCACGCGGGCACATCCATCAAGGACGGCCAATTGGTTGCCACCGGAGGGCGCGTGCTGAACGTGACGGCGTTTGGCAAGACCGTGACGGAAGCCAGAGACCGCGCCTATGCCTTGGCCGCTGAGGTGAAATGGGACAATGGTTTCAGCCGCAGCGATATTGGCTGGCAAGCTGTAGCCCGCGAAAAGCAAGACTCGAACGAGCGCTGATTTCGCTCAATTTTTACCATTATTCCTGACGGTATGGAAAGGAAGTCTGCGTAAAATTCCCGCCTGATACAGCAGCGAAGAGCTGCCGATGACGGGGATTTTCATGCGCAAGACTTTGCTGACGATTGCAGTTGTGCTGACAAGCAGCAGTGCCATGGCATCTTCCATCGAAGTCATTGGCCAGAACCGTACCGGAAACGGCAGTCTGCTGTCCATTTCCTGCGATGGCTGCCCGCCACCCAAGCCACGACAGCCAGCACCGAAGCCCACCCCCGTTCTCAGCCCCGGCACGCAGGATATTTCCATTCTCGATGTCGGCGGCAAGAGGGAAATCGTGCGCACGGAAGCTTGGCTCGGCGGATCACCCGTAACCTATGTCAGCAGCAACCCTATCTGGTTTCCTGCGCCAGAGATGAATGTGGCGGGCCCCGCACCCGACACTGTCGACATGACGGCGAAGACTTCTGCTGTCGGCAAGACCATCGGCGGAGAAATGCCCGAACCTGTAACTGCGGACGCTGTCACGCCGCTGTCGCTGGATGGCTTTACGCTGCGCCAGTGATGGCAAAAGCAACCATCCTGAGTGACAACCGATATCTCGAACAACCAATGATGGAATTTTATTGTCATATATTTGACAAATGACAAAATATTTTCTACGGCGCCACCTCCAGCGGGCCGAATTTAAACAATTGTTCAAATTTTTGAAGCTTCATCTACATTATCGGGTGCGATGAGCGTACCTTTATAGCGCATCAGGCGCCCATCCCACATCGTCCCGAGATCGCTCCGTTGCCTATGCTGCGGTGCTTTAGCCCTGTGAGCGCGTATGAAAAACCTGCCGATTTCCCGACAACTGATCCTGCTCGTGGTCGCGCTGATGGCAGCCTTTGCCGCCACGACCTATTTCCAGATCAGATCGTCCGTCAACGCCATTTACGAAGAGCGATACGGGATGCTGCGCACGCAGGTGCAGTCTTCCATCTCTATTCTCCAGTCGTTCTACGACAAGGAAAAGGCTGGTACGCTGACCCACGAACAGGCGATGTCCCAGGCCTTCGCTATTGTCGCAGCCATGAAATATACCCCCGATGGATATATGTTCGGCTATGACTACGATGTCAAAATGCTGTTTCACCCTGATCCAAAGCGCGTCGGCCAGAGCTTCAAGGGCAAGCCGGACAGCCAGGGCTTCAACTACCGCGACGAGCTGGTTCGGCTGGCCCGCGCAGGCGGCGGCCAGACCAGCTTTTATGGTCCAAAGCCCGGTGCTGAGGGCGATACTTATGCCAAAAGCTCCTACGCCATGGCATTCGAGCCGTGGCAGGTCGTGGTCGTGACGGGTGTCTATATCGATGACCTGCAGGCGCAGGTTCGCGATACCATCATCAGCGCCATTTCCTTCGGTCTCGGCGTCTTCCTGCTGGGTCTCGCTGCTGCCTATATCGTGATCAGAGGCATCTCCAAGCCGCTTGATGACATTCACAAGGCACTGGGCGAAGTGGCCAACGAGAATGTCGATCTGGCCATTCCTCACACCGGCATGAAGAACGAGATCGGCCTGATGGCCAAGGCCACCGAAGCCCTGCAACAGAAGGTGCGCGAGCGCCACACCATGCAGGCCCGTCAGGACGAACAGCAGCAGCAACTGGACACCGAGCGCCAGACCAACCTCGATATGCAGCGCGATGAGGCCGAGCTACAGGCCCGCGTCGTCACCACCATCGGCAACGCGCTGGAGCAACTGGCGCAGGGCGATCTGACGGTACGCTGCGGTGATCTCGGTTCGCGCTACGCCACTTTGCGTGACAATTTCAACGAGGCATTGTCGCAGCTCGACGCGGCCATGGAAAAGGTCAACGTCAAGAGCGTGGACATCGGCGGCTCCAAGGATGAAATCCGCAAGGCCTCCAACGAACTCTCCCAGCGCACCGAACGTCAGGCTGCAAGCCTTGAGGAAACATCGGCGGCCTTGGACGAGCTGACGGTTGCCGTACGCCAGACCGCAGACGGCGCATCGGAAGCCGCAAAGCGCGTGACCTCCATCAGCACAGATGCGAACCGCAGCGACCAGATCGTGGAGGAAGCCATCGGCGCGATGAGCGGCATCGAACAATCTGCCGTGGAAATCTCCAAGATCATCGGCGTCATCGACGACATCGCTTTCCAGACCAACCTTCTGGCCCTGAATGCGGGTGTTGAAGCTGCCCGTGCGGGCGAAGCTGGCAAGGGCTTTGCCGTCGTAGCCCAAGAAGTGCGCGAACTGGCCCAGAAATCCGCCGCTGCTGCCAAGGAAATCAAGACGCAGATCGCCCGTTCCTCCACCCAGGTGGAAAATGGCGTGCGTCTGGTGGGTGAGGCAGGCGATGCGCTGAAACGCATCTCCACTCAGATAAAATCCTCCAGCGACATCGTCAGCAAGATCGCCCATTCGGCGGCTGAGCAGGACACCACACTTCGCTCCATCTCGTCCTCGCTCAACCAGCTGGACGCCGCAACCCAGCACAACGCCGCCATGGCCGAGGAGACCACCGCGTCTGCCGAAGCGCTGGCCGCCGACACCGAAGAGCTTCTCAACCTCATCCGCACCTTCCGCGTCTCCAATTCGCAAAATGGCAGCCTGCACGGCATGGGCCAGCAGATGCGGATGGCAAGCTGATTGGGTTTAAAGGAATGTTTTGAGATCAGACGCCGGGGAGACATCTCCGGCGTTTTTTATGGCCAAGACAAACCGATTATGGTCCGCGTCGGGCCGCCTCGATCTTCGCCACGTCGATCTTCTTCATCGTCATAATGGCATCGAATGCCCGCTTGGCTTCGTCACCACCGGCGGCCATTGCTTCCATCAGCACGCGCGGTGTGATCTGCCACGAAACGCCCCATCTGTCCTTGCACCAGCCGCAATCGCTTTCCTGCCCGCCATTGCCGACGATGGCATTCCAATAGCGGTCGGTTTCCTCCTGCGTATCGGTTGAAATCTGGAAGGAGAAGGCTTCATTGTGCTTGAACACCGGCCCGCCATTCAGGCCGACGCAGGCGACGCCTGCCACCGTGAACTCCACCATCAGCACATCCCCCTGCTTGCCGGAGGGATAATCGCCGGGGGCGTGGTGGACCTTGCCAACGGTGCTATCGGGAAACACCTCCGCATAAAACCGGGCGGCAGTTTCGGCATCCTTGTCATACCAGACGCAAATCGTGTTCTTGACCATTGTGCATTCCTCCCTGAATTCAGTATGGCGAATGCATCATGCCTCAAAATTCGGGAGGTCGCTAGGATGGCGCTCCGTGCTGCTCGACAGCAGCGACAAGCGCATCGATCTGCCGGTTGGAAAACACCACAATACCTGCCTGCGCGAGCAATGCTGCGGTAACTCCGTTGCCCGCATGTTTACGGCTCGAAAACGAGCCATCATAAACAGCAACCGACCCGCAGGATGGACTGCCATCGATCAGCAGCGCATAGCCGCAGCCATTGTCCCTTGCGAAAGCCAGCGCCCTTTTCGCACCGGCCACAAACTGCGCCGTCACATCGCCGCCGGTGATTTCGATCACCCGCGCCCGGCCCTCCAGCACATCAAGGCCCGAGGCCCCATTTTCGATTTCCGCTGGCGGACGCGGCACCGCCATGCCGCCTGCCATTTCGGGACAGATCGTCACCAACCTACCCTCTTCTTTCCAGCGCTTGATGGCCGGGTGGGAGAGCGGCTTGCCCTTGCCATCATAGCGGACGGCGTGGCCGAGGAGGCAGGCGCTGATGAGGATTTTGTGCGTTATTTCGTTGAGCGTTTTCATGTGCGGCTAGCCCCCCTCTGCCTTGCCAGGCATCTCCCCACAGGTGGGGAGATCGGCTGGGCGCAAGCTCCCTGATTCATCCGTACCGTCATCACAGATCGTCTCCGCAACGTTCAAGATGGTCGAGCGCTGTCTACGACTCGATCTCCCCACCTGTGGGGGAGATGCCCGGCAGGGCAGAGGGGGGCTAGCCGCAACCACAACCTTACCGTCTGCTCTCGAAACCGCTCACCCACTGATCTTCGAGAAATCCGCAACCGTACCCGTCGCTTCGCGGATGGCCTTGAGCAGGGCCAGGCGGTTGGCGCGGATGGCGGTGTCTTCGTCGTTGACGAGGACGTCTTCGAAGAATTTGTCGACCGGCGCGCGCAGGGTGGAAAGCGCCTGCATGGCGGAGCGGAAGTCTTCCGTTTCGACCGCTTTGGCGGCATCGGCGGAGGCGGTCTTGATGGCCGCATAGAGTGCTTTTTCGGCGTCGAGCTTCAGCAGCTCTTCCGAAACGCTGTCAGCTACCACGGTGCCCTTCTTTTCTTCCGCGGCCAGAAGCTGGGTGGCGCGCTTGGTGCCGGCCAGAAGGTTGATGCCATCCTGATCCGTCACGAAAGCCGTCAGCGCTTCGACACGGCGGGCGACCATGAGGAGATCGTCGGTCTCAGGCGTGAGCACGGCTTCGATGAGATCGTAGCGTGCGCCGAGATCGCGGAGGTAGACTTTTAGGCGATCGTGGAAAAAGGACAGGAGGTCTGCGACTTCCTGATCATCAAAAGCGCATGAATGTAGTGTGAGCCTTATCCCTTCCTTCGCCTTTTCGATTGATTGAGATTGCCAATATGGACGCAGTTTTCTCAACGGTCCGCGCACGCTTACACCATCGCTCTGATTTTGAACCTCTGCGGCGCTATCATCGAGTACAATGGCGCCATGGCGAGTTAGAGCATCGAGTAGCCCAACCCTAACATTCCGCTCCAAAATCATCCGCACCACGCCCAGCGCCGCACGACGCAACGCGAACGGGTCTTTCGAACCTGTCGGCTTTTCATCGATGGCCCAAAAGCCGACCAATGTGTCGAGCTTGTCGGCCAGAGCCACGGTGATCGCCACCTTGTCGGTCGGCACGCGGTCGGAAGGGCCTTGTGGCTTGTAGTGGTCTTCGATGGCGGCGGCGACGCTTTCGTTTTCGCCCTGAAGGCTCGCATATTTGCGGCCCATCAGGCCCTGCAATTCGGGGAATTCACCGACGGCTTCGGTGCGCAGATCGGCCTTGGCGAGAACCACGGCGCGGTCTACCAGATCAGCATCGGCACCGATAACCGGGGCAAGCTGCTTGGCCAGTTCGCGGATGCGGGCGACGCGCTCGCCCTGCGTGCCGAGCTTGGCGTGGAACGTCACGTTCAGCGCATCGAGCTTGGCCATGCGCTGGTCCAGCGGCTTCTTCAGGTCGAGGTCGAATTTCGCAGCGGAAGCTTTGAGCGTTTCCAGGTCCGGCAGGTCGCCTTGGTCGCGGGTCCAGAAGTGCTTGGCATCCGACAGGCGGGCGCGCACGACCTTGCCGTTGCCGTGGATGATTTCCTTGCCGCCATCGATGGCTTGAATGTTGGAGACCAGAATGAAGCGGTTGGACAGGCCTTCCGTCGCGCCTTGCGGGCGGGTGACGAAACACTTCTGGTTGGTCTTGATGGTGAGGCGGATGATTTCGGCGGGGATTTCGAGGTAATCTTCCTCGAAGGTGCCGATCAGCACCTGCGGCCATTCCACGAGGCCGGAGACTTCTTCGAGCAGGCCTTCGTCTTCCACGAGATCGAGGCCGTTGGCGAAAGCCAGATCCTTGGCATCGTGCAGGATGATGTCCTTGCGGCGCTCTGCATCCAAGATGACCTTGGCCTTTTCGAGGCTCGACACATAGTCCTCGAAGCGACGCACGGTGATGGCTTCGGGCGCATGGAAACGGTGGCCATAGGTCACGTTACTGGCCACGATGCCATCGATCTCGAAGGGAATGACCTGCGTTTCGTCGTGTTCGGGGCCGAACAGGCAAACGATGGATTGCAGCGGGCGCACCCAGCTTAGGCTTTCCGAACCCTTGCCTTCAATGCCCGCATAGCTGGAGCCCTTTGGCATGGAAGCTGGCCCGGAGCGCATGGAAACAGGCCACGGGAATTTGCGGATGATGCCGGGCATAACCTCAGCAATGATCTCTTCTGCCGCACGGCCGGGCTTGTTGACGATGGCGATGTAGAAATCACCCTTCTTCGGGTCGGACACGACCTGTGCCTGCGCAATATCGGTGAGCCCCGCGCCGCGCAAAAAGCCTTCGATAGCCTTCTCATTGGCATCGGTGCGGGGGCCTTTCTTTTCTTCGCGCACATCGGCAGAGCGCACGTTCAGCCCGCGAATATCCAGCGTCAGGCGGCGCGGCGTCCAATATTCGCGCGCACCCTCGTAGGTCAGCCCTTTTTCCACCAGCGCATCGGTGACAAGCTTCTTCAGATCGCCAGCCGCCTTCCGCTGCATGCGAGCGGGGATTTCCTCGGAGCGGAGTTCAAGCAGAAGATCGGGCATATCTATTTTCCGGTGTCATGGATTTTCGGTTGGCCTCTGCTAGCAAAATTTGCGGTGGATGCACAATGGTAATATCGGGTTGGACGTTGTGCCGTTGGCGGGATGGCGAGCCTCGGCGCCAGATCGCCCCCCTCTGGCCTGCCGGCCATCTCCCCCACAGGTGGGGAGATCGGCTGGCCGCATGCTCCCCGCTTTATCCGCAGCGGCAGAGATGGCCGAGCGGTCTCCTCTTGCCGATCTCCCTCCTTGTGGGGGAAATGGCCGGCAGGCCAGAGGGTGGTGAGCGGCGTAGTCTGACCTTTCGATAAGGTGCAACTGTCACACCCGCTGCCCTCTCGAAAGCTAGGGAAGCCACACCCTCCATCCTCATGCTGAGGTGCTTTGGCCGAAGGACAAAGCCTCGAAGCATCCGCCGCGCACTCCCGCCCCAAGCACGCAACCCTCGTCCTTCGAGGCCCCTGCGGGGCACCTCTCCTTCGACAGGCTCAGGATGATGGATGAGGGTCGCTGCGTTGCATCCGGCATACGGCATCCGACGACATGCATTCATCCAACTCCGTTTCACCATCCCTCCTTCGTTTCTAGCAGGGTGGGTAGCCGCACTCACCGCCCTCATGCTGAGGTGGGAGCGAAGCGACCCTCGAAGCATCCGCCGCGGACTCCCGCCCCAAGCACGCAACCCCCGTCCTTCGAGGCTCCGGCTTTGCCTCCGCACCTCAGGATGAGGGTTGCTCTGTTGCGGCCCGCAGTCCAGCATCCAGCGACCAAAACCTTCCAATCCCATCACCATCAAAAACCCCGGCCACCCCTCACGCAAGCTTCGCCGTTCACGCGGCAGCGCCTGCCCGTGGTTTGCTTCATTCTCTGGTCCCATAACCATTCGCGGCCACAGGTATGTCGGACGGGGCGCTGCAAGCTGCCTCGTTGGGTAGTCTAAGAATGGCACCTTTCAGCGCCCCGTTCGGCTCTTTTGGCCAAACAGCAATCCACTTGCCACGGCTGGCAACCCGGACGGCGAAGGATGAACCTTGCCGGAGAACCGGTCGGACGTGTTCAAGGTCCGACCCTTCCCATCCGGGTGGCGATGGTCTGTTGCCAGATCATCGCCCTGCCAGTTCGGCTGCACCTGCCTTCGATTTGCCTCCGCGCCGATAATCGAGGGGCGGAAGGGTCGATCCGTTTTTCGCAAGTTCCTCACCCGCCAGCTCCGGCCAGGTGTGCCCCTTGCGATCCGTCCGCGCTGTTTGCCAACAGTGCGGGGCAGATGCAGCGTGTTCCTGTGTACCGCCTGACTTTCGCTTCAATCCCCATGATCGCGTTCGACCAGGGGACGATGAGCTGTCGGTACACCCGGCGACCAAGCTCCTGGCGGATGCATCTCGGGTCACCAAGACGGTCAGTCTCGGCACCCGTGATGCGGCCAGGTCGGGCATCGGGAGGATGACACCGGCCGGTCCGAAACCGGTGTCGTCCTCCTCCCGTGCCGCCGGGGGGATTGCTGCTCGACCCCGATGACGAAGAGGATGCGTAACCTCCTTGCCACCAGCGCCGGTCCCGCCTCGCCGCAACGCCTTGCGGTGTATCCGAGGGCGGAACGGGACAATTGTGCGGGTGATTCGCGCGCCGTGGAGAAAGTTGCGGGGGGATTTTTGGTGTTTTTTTCGGGATTTTGGGTAAGGAATTGATCT
Source organism: Hyphomicrobiales bacterium (assembly GCA_900468015.1). Classification (GTDB taxonomy): domain Bacteria; phylum Pseudomonadota; class Alphaproteobacteria; order Rhizobiales; family Rhizobiaceae; genus Agrobacterium. The sequence goes on along the minus strand of UBRU01000011.1, from coordinate 5,698 downwards.
GGTTGGGAAGTATTTTTGGTGGAGAGGTTTTTAGATACGCATCGTGAGGTTTGAGGGTGTGGCTTACCCCCCTCTGTCCTGCCGGACATCTCCCCCTCAGGTGGGGAGATCGACTCGTGGAGAGGTCGCGGCCATCTCGAAAGTTGCGGATAGAGTGGATAGCATGAGGCTTGCCGATCTCCCCACCTGAGGGGGAGATGCCGGCAGGCAGAGGGGGTGAGCGGCATACTCTGCCCCAAGCCCGCAACCCTCGTCCTTCGAGGCCCCTGCGGGGCACCTCAGGATGAGGGATGCTGCCGTTGCAACCGGCATACGGCATCCTACGACATGCACTCATCCAACTCCGTTTCACCATTCCTCCTTCGTTTCTAGCAGGGTGGGTAGCCGCACCCACTGCCCTCATGCATCATCCTGAGCGTGTCGAAGGAGAGGTGCTTTGGCCGAAGGACAAAGCCTCGAAGCATCCGCCGCATACTCTGCCCTAAGCCCGCAACCCTCGCCCTTCGAGGCTGCGGCTTCGCCTCCGCACCTCAGGATGAGGGATGCTACCAATGCGACCTGCGGGCACCTCTCCTTCGACAGGCTGAGGATGATGGATGAGGGTTGCTGCGGTGTGCGACGCTCTCCACTTATGTGAGGGAGTCGGGATGCCACGCCCACCGCCCTCATGCTGAGGTGGCGCGCAGCGCCCTCGAAGCATCCGCCGCAGGCACCCTCCCCCACACAGAAGTTCTTGACCCGCAACCCTTCCCCGTGGCACCTGTCCGCATCCGAAGTGCGTCAAGCACTTACCGACAACAATCGATGGCCGTGATGACTGCAATGACCGACGTTCCAGACCATATGAACCCGAAGCGTTCCTTTCAGGCGCTGATCCTGACGCTGCACAATTACTGGGCCGACAAGGGCTGTGCGGTGTTGCAGCCTTATGACATGGAAGTGGGTGCGGGTACGTTTCACCCGGCAACGACGCTGCGGGCGCTGGGGCCGAAGCCGTGGAAGGCTGCCTATGTGCAGCCGTCGCGCCGTCCATCCGACGGGCGCTATGGTGAAAACCCCAACCGGTTGCAGCATTATTACCAGTATCAGGTCATTCTCAAACCCAACCCTTCCAATTTGCAGGAGCTGTATCTCGGCTCGCTGAAGGCTATCGGTCTCGACCCGCTGCTGCATGATGTGCGCTTCGTGGAAGACGACTGGGAAAGCCCGACGCTGGGGGCCTGGGGTCTGGGTTGGGAGTGCTGGTGCGACGGCATGGAAGTGTCGCAGTTTACCTATTTCCAGCAGGTCTGCGGCATCGAATGCTCGCCGGTTGCCGGTGAGTTGACCTATGGTCTGGAGCGATTGGCCATGTATGTGCAGGGCGTGGACAATGTCTACGACCTGAACTTCAATGGCCGCGAAGGCGAAGAAAAGATTTCCTATGGCGATGTGTTTCTGCAGGCCGAGCAGGAATATTCGCGGCATAACTTCGAATATGCCGACACCGCCATGCTGCACCGCCATTTCATCGACGCCGAGAAAGAGTGCAAGGCGCTGCTGGATGCCGGTGCGCCCGGCGACAACGCCAACCAGATGCTGCACAAATGCGTGTTTCCGGCCTATGATCAGTGCATCAAGGCATCCCACGTCTTCAACCTGCTGGACGCACGCGGCGTGATTTCCGTGACCGAGCGGCAGAGCTACATCCTGCGGGTTCGCACGCTATCCAAGGCCTGCGGCGAGGCGTTTTTGATGACCGACGCCGGTGGCGCGAACTGGAATAAGGACGCGGCCTGACGCGTTGTTTGACAGGCGATGACATGGCGGGCCGGAACGACTATCGTCCGGCCAGACCATAAGGTTTCATGAGGGGGACTGGGACATGTATATCGCACTGGCCATTATCGCAGCAATCGCCGTCTATGTCGTCTTCATCTATAACGGCCTCGTCACGGCGCGGCAGATGAAGGAAGAGGCTTGGTCGGGCATTGATGTGCAGTTGAAGCGCCGTGCCGACCTCATTCCCAACCTGATCGAGACCGTGAAAGGCTATGCCGCCCACGAGAAAAGCACCTTTGAGGAGGTGGTGGCGATGCGCAACCGCGCTCAGGCCGTGCCCGCTGGCGATGTCGAGGGGCGTGCGCAGGCGGAGGGGTTGCTAAGCCAGGCGCTGGGCAAGCTGTTTGCGCTGGCGGAAGCCTATCCTGATCTCAAGGCCAATCAGGGTTTTCTGGAATTGCAGAAATCGCTCGAGACCATCGAGGGTGAAATCCAGATGTCACGCCGCTATTATAATGGTTCGGCACGCGACCTGAATGTGAAGGTGGAGAGCTTCCCGTCCAACCTTGTGGCGCGCAATTTCGGCTTTGCAAAAGCACCGTTTTTCGAGATCACCAATGAGGCGGACCGCGCTGTTCCAACTGTAAAATTCTGAGCCAAAGAACCGGCCCCGGCTGGTTGAGAAACGATAAAGCCATGATCGAACTGACCATTACCCCGCCCAACCATCCGCTTTCCGGCAAGGTGGAGCCGCCCGGTTCCAAATCCATCACCAACCGCGTGCTGCTGCTGGCGGGTCTCGCCAAGGGGCGCAGTGTGCTGACGGGCGCGCTGAAAAGCGATGATACGCTCTATATGGCCGAAGCGCTGCGCGCCATGGGCGTTGATGTGACCGAGCCGGATGCGACGAGTTTCGTGGTGGAAAGCAGCGGCGTGCTGACGGCACCGACCAAGCCGCTTTTCCTCGGCAATGCGGGAACGGCGACACGGTTTTTGACGGCGGCGGTGGCCTCCATGGATGGCACCGTGGTTGTCGATGGCGACGAGCATATGCGCAAGCGGCCTATTCTGCCGCTGGTGGAGGCGCTGAATGCGCTGGGCATCGAAGCGGAAGCGGCAACCGGCTGCCCGCCGGTGACGGTGAAGGGCAATGGCCAGGGTTTTGCCAGGGATAGCGTCACCATCGACGCCAATCTTTCCAGCCAGTATGTGTCCGCGCTGTTGATGGCCGCGCCCTGCGGGGCAAAGCCGCTGGATATTATTCTGGCGGGTGAGGATATCGGCGCCAAGGGATATATCGACCTGACCGTGTCCGCCATGGAAGCCTTCGGTGCCAGGGTGGAGCGGGTGAGCAACGCCATCTGGCGCGTGCATCCGACCGGCTATAAGGCCACCGATTTCCACATCGAGCCGGATGCCTCTGCTGCCACCTATCTGTGGGGTGCGGAACTGCTGACGGGGGGCACAATCGATATCGGTACGCCTGCGGACGCGTTTACGCAGCCGGATGCCAAGGCCTATGCCGTGATGGCGCAGTTTCCCAATCTGCCCGCCGAAATCGATGGAAGCCAGATGCAGGACGCCATTCCGACGATTGCCGTGCTGGCTGCCTACAACGAAACACCGGTGCGCTTCGTGGGCATCGCCAATCTGCGGGTGAAGGAATGCGATCGCATCAGGGCGCTGTCGCTTGGCCTCAATGGCATCCGCGACGGGTTGGCGGAAGAGGATGGCGACGATCTGATCGTGCATGCCGATCCTGATCTGGCCGGACAGACGGTGTCTGCCTCAATCGATACGTTCCACGACCACCGTATTGCCATGAGCTTTGCGCTGGCGGGCCTAAAGACCGGCGGCATTGCCATTCAGAACCCGGCCTGCGTGGGCAAGACCTACCCCGGCTACTGGAAGGCACTGGCTTCGCTGGGTGTTGATTACAGCGAAACCGGACAGGACTGACGCTCAGAAAGGGCCGCCCGTGAAGACCATTGCTGCGAGATGTCTGGCACTTTACGTCTTCATGCTCGCGGCCCTGCCCGCGGCGGCTGAGGAGTTCATCAGTTCCTATCATTCCGTAGTGGATGTTGCCAAAAGCGGTGAGCTGACGGTGACGGAGACCATCACCGCGCGGGCCGAGGGCAACCGGATCAAGCGAGGCATTTTCCGCGACTTCCCGCTCTATGCGCTGGATAAGAACGGCAGCCGGACCAAGGTCGGCTTCAAGGTTCTCTCCGTGGAGCGGGATGGCGCTCCAGAAGACTGGCGCACCGAAAGCATCGATGGCGGCATTCGCATCTATACCGGCAATGCCGACCGCTTCTTACCAACCGGTGATCATGTTTTCCAGATCACCTATACCACCGACCGGCAGATCCGCTATTTCGATGGTTATGACGAGCTGACCTGGAACGTGACCGGCAATGGCTGGCAGTTTTCGATGCGCGACATCTCGGCCACCGTTTCTCTGCCTGAAAACGTGACGCCGACCGACACCGCCGTCTTCACGGGACCTCTCGGCGCGAAGGGCAAAGATGCCCGCGTCATGACCGAGGGTAACGAGGTGTTCTTTGCCTCCACCCGCCCCTTCTATCAGGGTGAGGGCATGACGATTGCGGTGAAGTTGCCCAAGGGTGTGATCGACGCGCCGACGGCTGCGCAGGCGCGGAGCTGGTGGTTGCAGGACCACTTAGGCTCGGTGCTGGGTGTTTCAGGCTTCATAATCATCCTGTTTTATTATTACCGGGCATGGTCAGCCGTTGGCCGCGATCCCGCCAAAGGCATTATCGTGCCGCGCTGGGATGCGCCGGAGGGGTTGTCGCCTGCGCTCGTCAACTATGTCGATAATCACGGGTTTTCCGATAATGGCTGGACGGCGTTTTCCGCAGCATCGCTCAATCTTGCGGTCAAAGGCTATGTTGTGCTGGAGGATTTGAAGAATTCGCTCATCATTCGCCGCACCGACAAGCCAATCGACGGTAAGTTACAGGCGGGTGAAGCAAAGATCATCAATACGGTCGATGAACCGGGCATGGCATTCGAGATCAACAAGAAAAACGGATCAAGGGTCGTATCGCTCGGCAATGCTTTTCGCAAATCCATCGAAACGGAACATAGTGGCAAATATTACCATGCCAATGCTGGCTTCATCGCCGTAGGCGTTGGCATGTCCTTCTTCATCGTCTTCGCCGTTGTGGTGTTCGGCAATTTCGAACCGGAAGCTCTTGTTGCGATGTTCGTCATCGGCATCCTGTCCTTCATCGGAACGGGTTTTGCACTTGTCCTCGGGAAATCGTTGACGCGAGGGGGCTCCCTACTCAAGCGCATCGGTATGATCGTCGTTCTGGCACTGGTGGGCTCCATGCTGGTCTCCGGTATTGGCGGTGCGATCAGTGTCTTCTCGCTGGAAGCACTAGAAGCGCTGCATTTACCAGCCATCATGTCCGTCGCCGGTATCATCACCACAAACATCGTGTTCGTGATGCTGATGGGCGCGCCGACGCCGCTGGGACGCAAGCTGATGGATGGCATCGAAGGGCTGCGGCTTTATTTGACGGTGGCTGAAAAAGACCGGATGAACATGCAAGGCGCGCCGCAGATGTCGCCGCAGCATTTCGAGACATTGCTGCCTTATGCCGTTGCTCTGGGCGTGGAAAAGCCCTGGAGCGAAGCGTTCGAGACGTGGCTGGCGAATGCTCAAGCGGGAGAATATTCGCCTGGATGGTACAGCGGTAACTACAGCAATTTCGGAACCCGCATCGGCGGCTTTTCCTCTTCCATGGCGTCAACCATCGCCTCGACCATACCGGCACCGGTCAGCTCTTCTTCGTCGAGCTTTTCCGGTGGCGGCGGTTCGTCCGGGTCTGGTGGTGGTGGTGGTGGAGGCGGTGGCTGGTAAGCCAGGGCGGGCCTTTTCGTCATTCCGGTTTTGAGCTGGGAT
>UBRU01000020.1:0-53503 GCA_900468015.1 Hyphomicrobiales bacterium | reverse complement strand
ATATTATTTTCCCGCGTCATCGGCCTTCCGCACTGCTCCTGGCCGACCAAAGAGCGATGTGCGCGCCTTCCCTGATCGGGAGGGCGTCATAGTAGAAGAGGCGGTTATACCCAGTGACCATCTTTTTGAGGCCGAACTCGAAATGCTGCTCATCAAAAAATCTGCGTGATAAGTTCCTCGTGTAACTCACTTCTCCCACCGCTAAATTCAGTAATACTGTATATTAGCGAATTTAAAAAACCGGGAATTTGCTTGGGGGCTCAGTTATTCACAAAACAATGTAACGCAAGAATTTGGAGGGCAAGACCTCGCGTTTATTGGAAAGCCATTAAATCTGCGCGATGACCAATAAGGCTTAGAAACGACCGCTCTAAGTTGGACCACATGCAATCTACTGCCGATTTTTTTCGGTGCGGACTACCGGATTTCCGAAAAGATCGACGGGCTCAGGCTCCGGAGGACTTTTCTGGGCAGAGAGGCGACCGCCAAATGATCGTAGGCTATTTTGTCGTCCTACCCACAGTGCGAACTCGACCTTCTCTCCAGCTTTGATGTCGCGGTCTGCGATAAAATAGCCGCGATGGTCAGGGGCTGTTTCGTGTCCAGCTTTTTCATTTTCGAAAAGGCAGACATCGCCCGGCTTTGCATTATAGGCCATATGGCGTCCTCTCTTTCAATTTGAGGCCCAGATCGAGGTCTGGACGTTTGATCGGAGACATATGGGGCGAGCGCCCTCTAGGACCAGAGCGAATAACTGTTTTAAGGTCTCACGACCCGGCGGTCGGCACCCAGATTGCCGACGTGTCGTCGCCGTACGCTTTAGCCCTTCCATCCAAGACACATGTGCCGATCCAAGCACAGACGACCGCATCCAGGGAATCCTCGAACGCTTTCAACTCGAAGCCTCGGCATGCGGGATCGGGTAACGGCAGTAACGATGCAACACCCTGGATGCGGCAGTCCAGCAAGCTGACGATTTCTGCCCATACCCCCAAAATATTGTGTCGACGACCCAAGAGGCTTTCGTCAGGCCAGTATTTACGAGACTTGGCGTGCTTATAAGGAAGCCTCCGGTCCGCTTTTGCCAGTTCGATCAAAGCCGGATGCGGATAAACTTCGATGAGAGCAGGAAATGACGCTCCCAGCGTCAGCAACGGATAACCAGCCTGTGCAAAACCCGTGGTCAAATCGTCGCAACTGGCTTGGCGTATGTGTACCGGCGTGCCTCGCGCCATACAGCACTGAAATCGCATTATCGGAAACACGTCGCCCATTGATAGGGTTGGTCGATAATGGCATGTCAATCGCTACGACGCTTACCGGCCTCCCGGTTAATGTTGCCGTCTTCGATAAGAGAGCTTCCGGATTAGGCGTCGATCCGCGATGTCTTGCGCCCTCTGAATGATGATCAGATAGAAACGCCTGGTAAGAAGCCGCAACCCTCACAAGTCGCCAGCTGATGCCGGTGCGTTCGACCAGAGCAACCCCACTCGGTTCGGTGTGTGTCCACGCTGCATCAATGCCGAGAACTGACGTCATGGATTGTCGCTACCCCACATTCATACTGCTTGCGCCATCTCAGGTGCCTCGGTCATCACGCCATCGGCCTCATCCAGCAAGTTCAGGAGCTGATCCAAACTGTATGGCTTTGGCATGAAAACCCACTCCGGCCCAACGTCGTCGCTGACATCGCGACCCGATACGATGACAACCCTAGTACGCGGAGAGACGCTCAAAACCATTTCGGCGAGATCAAGACCTGTGAGGTTTCCAGGCATGTCGACGTCAGTGACCAAGGCATCGAACGACGGGTTCCGCCCGACTGCTGCGACCGCTTCAAGGACATTCGCTGCCTGCGTGACAGCGTACCCATCATCTTGGAGTGCCTCAACCAACATTAGTCTGATCAGAAGATCGTCTTCTACTACGAGCACAGTGCGCTGGGACATGGTGGCTCCAATGGCTATCGGTTACTCAACTTCTCCACGCCCATTTCGATCATCCCTACTGAAAAGTATTCACGAACATATTTAATTAAATCTGAATTATTAGCTGCTCACTTGAAAGCTCACTCCCCGACTATCACATGAACGTAGCAAGAACATTCATAGGAGCCGTCATGATGACATCTGGTGAAAAGCAGCTTTCGAAGACCGCCGTTCGCACCTTGTCGGCGATCCACCAGTATCGCTACCAGAGGCGTTCTGGTCGTGTGTGGCTGGTCGGCGACAAGCGTATCTCGACCACAACTGTAGCGACCCTTGAAAGAGAGGCATTCATTCGAGAGATCGCTGTGAACGGCTCACCATGTCTTGTTCTGACTGACGAAGGCAAACGCCTCGTTGCTGGCGGCGATTAGTCGAAGCCATCTCAGCATGCATTATTGATAGGGCTCATAATTCGCACGATCCGGGCCAAGTTTCGAACAATCTTGCAAGCACGCCCCTCTAGCAATGTGAGCGTTCCTGGATATAAATCTAACGCGTAATTGCGTTGGGGATCGCATCGAATGTTTGCCAGGCGTTTTTTGGTGTATGCAGCTATTGCCGCGTTACTATGTCCAGGTGCGGCGAACGCGCTGACATTCTCAACTGAGCCCGTCGATGCCTCAAAGTCAGTCATCCTCGTTGCAGGTGTGTTTGAGCCGAACGAAAGTCTGACGTCGTTCGTATCGCTTGCGAAGGGCTTGGGTACAGGTTCCGGTATCGTGGTCTTCAACTCAGTTGGAGGTAACCCATCTAAAGCCATAGAACTTGGTCGACTTATTCGTGCTCTCGGCTTACCGACCTTTCAGATGCGTGGAATGGAATGCTCGTCAGCCTGCGCTTTGGCCTTCATGGGTGGCACTGTCCGCGTCGCCGAGACAGGCTCAATCGGCGTTCATAAAACTTCTTTCGCCGACACCTCTGCGATCTCCGTGGATGATGCGGTATCTTACATTCAGCACCAGACCGCAGAAACCATCAGCTACATGACAGAAATGGGTGTTGACCCATCTCTGCTGCAGCTTTCTTTGCGCTATGAAAAAGACGACATGCGTTACCTCTCGAAAAGCGAGATGGCGCAGTACCGCGTCACAAATCTCGGAGACGCACCAGCTCCTTCTAGACCCGAAGTTTCCGCGACCCCACAACCATCAGCCCCTGAAACCACAGCGATGCCATCGTATCGGATTGCTGAAGACGACCCACGGTTCCAGATACCGCTCGCGAAAACAGGAAAAATTCGAGTTCCGAAGGGCAAAGAGTTTCTTCGAGCTGGCGAGGATCAAAAATCAGAGAAGCTGATCTCATTACGAAATGGCGACAAGGTGGATATCTTGGCTGTCGGAGATCGGTGGTACCGTGTCCGATCACAAGGCAAAGAAGGCTTCGTGCACCATAATTGGGTGAAAGTAGACCAGTTCTACAGCCAACCGTTTGAGAACCGGTTCATCCAGATCAAGAGCTTCGATAACTTCGCTGCGGCTGCCCAATATGTTCGAAGCTCTGACCTACCTGTGACAGCATATCTGGCGACCAACAAGTGGTTCGCTGTGACACTAAACCGTTCACTTCCGGCAGATAAAGCGGCTGAACTCCTAAAGGCGTTGAAAGACAAAGGCTCAGTGCCTGACGACGCGTTCATGACCGTTGGCAACACTTACGTAAAGAGCGTCTGCTGCTTCGATTGACCGTTCCTCAAAATATGCTTGCGACCGTTAATCGTAGGCTTCGATCATCGACTTTGTGACATCGCCAGCAAAACAGATCGGAGAATACCCGCCAGGTTTTGAGTAGGCGCTTCTGTTTCCGCACTTCCGACCACGGCGGTCCGTGCTGTAAGGGCAAGCGCAGGTTCCAGGATAATTTGCAATAGATTCAGCGATCAGTCTTTGAATGATGATCGATGGCGAAATCTTCGGCGCGACTGTCGCCGTCTCTTCGATTTTCGGTTTTTTTTGTTCAACAGTTGGTTCGTCTTCACTGAGAAACCGGCTCGCAATCCAACCTTCCCGTTGAGTGAGGTTATCTCGCACCCGTGACCACTGGCCTTCCTCGTCTAAAACCGCCACTTGCCTCCCGGAGTCAAACCTATCGAGAATTGAACCTTTTTGGGCAGGGCTCTGTCTTAAGGCAACACTGTTTCCTCTTACGAACTTTACTCGTGGTTTAGGTGTCGAGCGTGATGCGGGCTCAGGCTGCCTGGTGGTCGCAGAACTTGAGGGTACGGGCGTGATTTCAGGTTTGCTCTGCGGCAGGCTCGCTCGCGCAGACTGTGAACTTATGGGGGATTTGAGGGTGCAACAGCATATTGTTGCTGCGGTGGCTTGTCGCCAAGTCTGGAGAGACCAAACAAAATGATGCCACACAACAGCCAGTATCGTTTTTTCATTAGCGCCCCCACCATCACTATTGCAGAAGGGCGTTAGTTTGGGCAAGTAGTGCCCATATATTTTTCAACTATGACGTCAAACACGTAAGCGCGAAATAATGAGGTGATGGAAGTGGTAGGTGGATGGGACAAGAATACTGGACCAGATAACGACTACGCAAGCAAACCACTGACAATGCGCGATTTTTTACGGATAGCGATGTTCCTAGTTCTCGTGCTTACTGGAGCGGCAGTGTATCATCTGTATGGATAATAACGATACGAACGTCGGCTTGAACTAAGAAAATGCCGATTGCCGGGTCGTTTTTGACCTCTACTTCATACCGGCATCAAGTTGCCTGTCGTGTACAGTCGCTCTTCCAGCAACGGCATCAACTCCTCTTCATTCAAGCGGCCACGCCCCAGCCCCAGTTTCAATGCCAACTCACGCCAACCATTACTCGGCTCTATTTGTGGAGCGCCATATGCATCAGCGTAATATTCTAAAGCGACTGCATAGCCATAGCCATAATCCATTTCGACGGCCCCGCCTACGGATACCCATATGTCAGCTCCGATGAAGATTGGCGTGCTGAAATTGCCGCCGACTACCATTGAAGAGTCTTCTCTTGCCGCGAAAACCCATTCGGTGGCTGTGGCAGTGCCTGTCACGAAGATTATGCTCGCCCAATCGTTATCAAGTTGAGCGCATTTCAGGTTGCCGAACACGATCAGGGTGACGTTTCCATCGCCGCCATCAATTCGCGTCGAAACCCTGCCGGTAACGTTAAGGTCCCCGTCGATTACTGTGAGCCAAGACGACGGGATGAAGTCACCCTCAATTTCAACGTCCCCGGTGTAGACCCACGCGTCTGCTACCTCGGCCTGGGCACCACCTGGAACCAACTGAAACCCTGATAGCGCGTCGGCTAATACAGGGTCGGCGAGCTTCTTTGATCTTTGGCTTACGAATTCCTGCCAGTCTGCTGACGTTGTGATCCGCGAATCCATTAGAAATCTTTCTCCACAAATTCCATGATTAAACGGTTTAATTCGGTCCAACAGTAATGCTTCCGGCGGAGCCTACCTGTCCAAATCTGTACACCAGGCCTCCTTGGGTCCACGACGCCGACCGGGATTGAATGGTATCGTTTATTTCAGAAGTTTCAGGAGGTCCGAGGAATTGCACCATTGTGTCTAGCAGCCCTTCAGGTGAGCTAGTTGAGTAGGCGCACGCTTTATGCCCATTCGGGCCTACCGCCACCCAAAAAGACAACGTGTCCGCTTTGTCACCCTCTCCACTGCGCCATGCCACGACATCAACTGAGCCACCATTGTAGCCGATGAAAGCGGTGCGCCATTCATCAACCGCCTCGTCGTTTTGCCGTCGCCAGCCAAGTTGATTTGCGTGATCAACTGCGGTTCGTACATCCGGCGCTGAGCACACATTCAAGACCTTCTCGATAGTGGCGTCAGTAGAATTGGCGTGTGAGACTTCGACCCCAAGGAGGGTAGCAAACGCACCGCAAAATACGACTATGAGCTTAGGTTTAGGCTTGGTCATCGTCGTCTACCTTTCCGCGCCATGTCCATTTAGTTTGGTGGCTGAACAATTGTGTCAGAAGCCAACATCGAAGCTGGTGCAACCGTGGCAGCAAGCCGCGTCTTCAAAGTATCTGAAACCGTTGGTGATGAAACGTCTTCATCGTCGGCGTCGTGGTGATCTTCCTCAATACCAAGCGAAACGAGCCTGTATTTGATGGCGAATGCATAAACCGCTTCCAACACCTCTCGTTTTTTCACGGCCGGATCGGTGAGAGCCAGCAATGATGCACGCACTATCCGCTTGCTTGAAGTTTTGGGACACTCACTGATGACATGCTGGTAAAGTTTTTCGTCAGTCAAACCAGACGCTGCGCCGTCCAGGAGAACTTCGTAAACGCGATTTAATTTTCTGCCCATGTCTATCTCCGTTTGTCGGGGAACGTGACCGACGCCAAAGAGTTGCGGACAACATGGAAGATGTGTAGCCGCCAGCACTTCTTTCAAATGCAACCGAAGTCGCTGAAGCAGGATGGACGCCATCACGAGACAACAAACAGGCTGCCGCCTTTGTGCGGAGGGCTAGCCTTTTACCTTCCCGTTTTGCTTACGCAAATTCGTAGCCGCACTGTAGGCGAAGCCGGGCTCTTCCGAAAGCGAGTAAACCTTGGTGATCAACCCTGTATTCAGCGCTTCCTCGTGCAGAACGCTATAAAGGCCGTTCGGTGTTGCCAGCCCCATCATCACGAAATTTCTTTGGACTGAATACCCATGGCTTTGAAATAGTTCGCTAGCAGTCGTTCTACAGAATCGTCCTCACGCGTGGCGATGGCATTCAGATTACGTTTATTGGCCGGACCATAATTTGAATCTTTATCGCCATTGGTAATCTGATGGACACCGATTGATGCGGTTGTTGCTGTCGCACGGACGACGCCGCCTGCGACAATAAACGGGCATGCTGAAAAACAATAGGCTCCACCGCTGTGGACAGTGCCTGAAGACCAACCACCTTTGACGATTTTTGCCGTGCACCTTGGATCAAGCATCGGGCAATCGTTCAGTTGCGTTCGTCCAATCGCCGTGTTGAGCCCTGCCTTACGGATCATCCGCCCGATGGCCAACGCCGCATTGACGTCACCCCCTCCAGACTGGATCACTATGGGCAGTTGCCGGTTCTTGAGGCTTCCCAGAAATATGACAAATCGAGCGGGCGTGGCTGACGTGATTCGTCCCTCTGCGGATACCCATTGAACACATTCGACTTTGCAGTCGCCATCGGACACGAGAATGAAGTTCATCGGGCGAGCACCAGGATCGTCCGTCGCGACCGCGTATGTCGGGGAAAAAGCAGTGATGAGCATTGTGCAGACTGCGCTCAACACCGCCGCGAGACAGAAGCGCACCGCCATGTCATGCCTCCATGAAATCGTGATAGGTTTTACGACATCGAGTTTGTTGGGGCAATCGTTCTGTTAAGACCCAAATGCACCTTGCCTCACGAAATAGAGTAGACGGGCCGACGCTCGGTACTAGTGCATTGAAGCTTGTCGCTTAATCTTTTACATCGCGCTTACGCAAGGTCTTGATGGTTGCGAAGCCGGTCCCTTACCCACGGCGCAGGCACCGGTATGCACGGAAGCCGACAAAGGAATGAAGATGTCGATCACTGTACAGAAAACGATACCCGCTGTGCGTATGCAGCAGTTCCAGCAGATGGTTGACCGTTGGCTCAACGAGGGTCCGATCAGGCTCGCCACGAATGCGACGATAACTGCAATGGACAATGCCGGAATCGCCAAAGCGGAACAGGCAGCGATCATCGAAGACCGGGATATCATCATGAAACACAATATGCGTCTGGGTGTAATCAGTGAAATGTTCGCACCGGCTGTCGAGAAAGCGGTGAATGCATCTCGGACAGGAAGTGAAGCTCAAGATGAAATCGCTCGCTTAATTGTGACGGCGGTGGGTATCCGCCAAGATGATGACAGTGAGCTGATCACATTCACCTTCACTACTCAAACCGAGGCAGATGCATTCGATAAAGCCGTCTGAAAGCATTTTGCCGATAAGCTTCCAATCAAGGCACAAGCGAGCCCGGTGGAAACATAAGTCGAGCAGATCGTGCGGCACCCGACCTGTTCAAGAACGGGTGCCGCGTGTCGGTGGAGGCTTAGACCTGCAGCAAGCCCCCGTCGACGCAAAGTTCAGCGCCCGCAATGTAGCTCGCATCATCGCTCAGCAAGAAAAAGGCGGCCGCAGCCACCTCTGACGGTCGCGCCATACGGCCCATCGGAATCGGAGCGACAATCGCCGCGCGTGTGTCTTCTGCAACAGAAGCCATCATGTCCGTATCCGTCGGGCCGGGTGCAACGACATTGACCCTAATACCTTTGGATGCGAGTTCTGCGGTCCAGGTTCTGGCATAGGAACGAACCGCTGCTTTGGTCGCGCAGTAGGTACCATAACCCGCATAACCCGCGCTTCCGGCAATAGAGCCAATGAGGACGACAGAGCTACTTTCTGTCAACGCAGGAAGTGCAGCCTGGAAACCGAAAACCATCCCTCGGACATTGACGTCGAAGTGACGGTCGAAATGCTCTGGCGTGATCTCGGCGATCTGAGACGGTTCAGAAAGCCCTGCATTCAAAACAAGCGCATCGATCCGACCATATGCTTTGCGGACTGTCTCGACAGCGGCGACCATGTCTTCTGGAGAGCCTGCGTCTGCGGCAATCCCGATGACGCCATTGCCGATCCCTTGGGCAGCTTTTTCAGCATCTTCACCTCTGCGACTGGTGATAAAGACATTTGCGCCTTCAGCAGAAAGTCGCTCTGCAATAGCAAGGCCAATACCCTTTGCGCCGCCAACGACCAGTGCCACTTTGTTGTTCATTCGAGCCATCGTAAATCCTTTCACTGAATGGTCTAGTCATGATATACAGTGGATATCTGATATCAATTACGCACCTGGAATAGCCTAGATATGGATGAGTATACCGACCTCGAACATCTCTCCCAGCGAGCACTCTGCGACATGCCGCTGGTTCGCCCGGTACTGGACAAGATTGCTGACAAATGGACGATCATGATCCTCACAGTGATCTGTCCCAAACCCTCACGCTTCAATGAAATCAAGCGTCGTCTCGACGGGATCACGCACAAGGCACTGGCAGACGCTTTAAAGAGACTTGAGCGAAACGGCCTTGTCACGAGGACAGTGCTCCCAACGCAGCCGATTGGCGTTGAGTATGCAATTACCTCGCTAGGCCATTCCCTGCGGGAGCCGTTTGAAGCACTGTGTGCGTGGGCTGCGGCCAATGGTGACAAGGTCGAGGCTGCTACGTTGCGCTATGACAACATGAGAGATCGTCTGTGACGGCGTCGTTATCTCCGCGCTTGGCGCATTTACGGTAGAAGCCTTTACAATTGTCAATCGGCCTCAGCCCCATCAGTCACGTACCACACGCGACTGATTTTCTCTTTTTTGGAAAACATGCCACAATCTTTGCAGGCCCAGTAATTTTTCCCGAAACCGCAGATCGGATATTTCCTGACCATCGTTTATGGGCATGTCACGATAGGATTGAGAGTCGTGCGACCAATGGTGTTGAGCTAACACCTATTTGCCGAGATATTGATCGTCCGTAACCTTCTCCAACCAATCTACCGCCCGGCCGTCATGGAATTCGTTGATAGCTATGTGAGACATAGCAGTCGTAGCGGTTGCGCCATGCCAATGTTTCTCGCCGGGTGGAAACCACACAACGTCGCCGGGATGGATTTCTTCTATCTGTCCACCTTCGCGCTGGACCAATCCAAGCCCCGAGGTGACAAGCAAAGTTTGTCCGAGGGGGTGAGTGTGCCATGCAGTTCGTGCGCCTGGTTCAAATGTGACGGTCGCACCACCGACCCTGGCCGGTGCTTCTGCCTGAAAAGGACTGTCGATCCGCACAATGCCGGTGAACCAATCTTCCGGACCTTTTGCTGATGGCTTGAAGCCATTACGCTTGATATCCAATGGAAAATCCTTTCCAGTATTAGAGTTTATTGATGAGCTTCTGCCCAGCATAAGTTCCGATGAAGGCCCCTACAAAGGCTGCTATTCCTGACAATAAAAAAGTGGCATCGAGGATTTGTGCAATCCAGACTGAAGCGGCCGCGAGACCGCCACCAAGAAGATTCGCTAAAAATGCTCTCATCTGTACCTCCGCTCTCTGCAACACTATCCGGTAGTCTTCTCATGTCCCGTTGCGGTCATCAGGCGACATCTGGACATAGATTGCAAACCCTCTCTGGATTGATAGCATGACGGCATGCGACGTTTGAGGAGGTAACATGAATTACTCAACTGTGGTTGGGGGTGAGGAGCTTTTGGAATGGTTCGGGCAGACCCCGACCTTTCATGATGCCGAGATTGTCAGCCTATCGCTCAACCGAAGCGGGATCAGTGAGCTGAAGGTTCATGGCTGGATCATGACTGACGACGTTGATCCGCGAGGCTACTTCGTGCTCGACAAGCATGCGATTGTGACCTTCACGTTCACCGATATCATGGACCTCCAATTGGATGGTTTCAGCCGCCAAAACGTCATCGCGGGTCTTGTGCTTCAACGAGCGACAGATAGGGGCCGTGCCGGTTATTATGCTTTGCCGGAGGAGGAGGGTGACATCGAGATTGAATTGCTTCCCTGCTATGGATTGGACGGCTTCATCAGGGCAAAAAAGATATCGATAGCCTTCGTGCCGGGACGACCGGAGAAGCAATAATCGATCCGGCTTATGTCTCCAATTGGCCCATTGCGGTCATCAGGCGACATCTGGACAATCTGCTTCACCGACCAGCCTTGAACATGAAAGGCTCGACGAACACGTGCAATCGTATCCACTCGCTTCAACTCCCCCTCCATCCGCCTTCAAAAGACGAACGGACAGATGAAACAGGAGGGGGGTCAAAATTGGACGCCGATCACCCCGCCAGAGGGGTCAATATTCCACGCCGAAACACAGCTAAAGGTTCATGGCTGGATCATGACTGACGAAGTTGGCCCGCGAGGCTACTTCGTGCTCGACAAGCATGCGGTTGTGACCTTCACGTTCACCGATATCATGGACCTCCAATTGGATGGTTTCAGCCGCCAAAACGTCATCGCGGATCTTGTGCTTCAACGAGCGACAGATAGGGGCCGTGCCGGTTATTACGCTTTGCCGGAGGAGGAGGGTGACATCGAGATTGAATTACTTCCCTGCTATGGATTGGACGGCTTCATCAGGGCCAAAAAGATAGCGATAGCCTTCGTGCCGGGACGACCGGAGAAGCAATAATCGATCAGGCCTATGTCTCCAATTGGCGCGCTGTCGCCGTAATCCCAAATTTCGCAACAACGCCTTGAACTGGTTTTTTCAGCCCATCCGCTTTGAAGGGCCCAGGACAGGGTCAACCGCAATGCAAACAAGTTGGGTGCTGTACGTTCAAAGCTAACTCCGCCCTTCGGCATGGCGAAGGGCAATCCAAGGCAGGTTTGGTACGTCTCCAGCGCCCCACTCCACGACATCCGTGCCGTGGAACATTATGCCATAGCCGTTCTCCGTATCCCAACTGCAGGCAAGCTCGACCCCAAAATAAGGAGGCTTTCCTACCACGTCTGGTAGCGCGATGTGGAGAAGGCTGACTCTCGAGCGCAACTGTGCTTCTTCCCATGTCTCATTAACGGCCTCGTCGGTCACGCCGTCAATCCCCTTCTGAATGTTGATAAGCTCATCAAGCGAGGATCGAATAGTAGCGATGATCGCCTGTTCCACTTCTGCGTCGTTATCGATCAGCCATCGCGCTGCTGCGATCATGTTCGAACTTGGCACGTCACCCGTACCGTCGTCGTTCTCCAAGATGACCGGCACTTCTCCCGGCTCAGCGAACTCGGCGTTGCCACGTCCGGGATGGGGTAGAGCGACAAGCGAGTGTTGAAACGTTGAAGTCAAAGGCATTGGTAGCGCTGTGACCCAAGCCCCCTTGCCGCCGTAGAGCGTAGGTAAACCATCAATTTTGAAGGGCTTATCATTAGGCGAAAGTTTGTCGAGGCGCATGAGACCCATCCTTCAACTGAACTGGCTTTGCGTGCGAACATTGCACGCCAGACAGAGCGTGCCAAGCCGCCCACCGCGCCGAGCAGCCAACACGGATCGAAGACATCATCAAGGTGCATGCGGCCAACGACCGCATTTGGCGCTTTTTGGCCCTAAGCGGACAGAGCTTGGGTGCGGGGCCCGTTTTTTAACATCTGTCGTTTCAATAACTCTGCTCTGTGGGATATAGAACGAAAGCACACTTCGGAGCAGGCAATGAATGCCGACACGACGGAAGACCAACTTGACCATAACCTCGTCGTCATTTGGAAGACCTTACAAGCGGCGCAAGATGGTTCATCCCGCTTCATTGAGGGATTGATTGCCGAGATACGTGACGAAGAATTTGCCCCTGAGCAGCGTATCGCATCTGTCGGTAACGCTTGGTGGCCGTTTGTAAGAGAGGGACGCGGTATTTTCGATTTCTATATATGGAGTGGAAATCCGAAAAGAGACAGAGAGGCGAACGCAACCTTCCGGAAGCATGTCGAACAAGTTTGCCAACTGTTGAAGCCATATGACCGCAGGCAGGAACACCCGCTCTCAAACGAGCGGCAGCGCTGAATCATAGCTCGGAAGAGCGCGGCTTGATCGTCATCAAGCCGCGCGGGCTTGTCCGCTTCTGGCGGATACCGTTGAAAAAGGCGCATGCTGATCTTGCTCCGACGCTTTCATCGTTGGGACATGCTGAGATGTATTTCCCTTCACGCCGGTTTTGGCGTTGTTGACGGGATCAGTTTTGCGAGTTTCCGGAGGTTTTGGGCTGCGGCTGCGAGGTGGAACTCATCACGCGCTCCGTTCGGTCCACGTAATCGCAGGCGATCCAGTCTGAGGATGCGTTTGAGGTGGGCAAAAAGCATCTCTACCTTTTTCCTCTGATGCCTCGACGTAACATAGGCTTCGGTCTTGACGATATCGCGCGCCATGTCGCGAGCGCCTTCATGGATGGAGCGTGGTATCTTGCGCGCCGGGGCGTTCGGGCAGCATCGAGGTTTTAAGGCGCAGGCATCGCAGTCGAGTTTGCTGGCGCGATAACGTACCATGCCATCTTCATCCACGAGCGGACGTTCGCTTTTGTAGGTGATCTGCCGAGAGCGTAACTTCTTGCCGCCAGGGCAGGTGTAGAGATCACGCTTGTGGTCGTAAGCAAAGTCGGCACGCTGGAATGTACCATCACGCCGCTCGGACTTGTCGAAGACTGGAATATGCGGCTCTATCCCGCGCTCGTGGACGAGCCAGCCCAACATCTCTGCCGAACCATAGGCGGTGTCAGCGGCCAAGCGTTCCGGATAGAGACCGAAGCTATCCTGAGTACGGTCAATCATGGTGCGTGCCGCGCCGACCTCCGCCTGCCGGATCGCGCGGCTCGCCTCGACATCAACGATGACGGCATTGTCCAAATCGATCAAATAGTTGGTAGCATAAGCAAAGAAGGCGTGGCCTTTCATCGCTCCGGTCCATTGAGCCGCTGGGTCCGACCTCGATACGAACTTCGGCTTTGCTTCGCTAGCCGCCCCCCAAGCCGCGTCATCCAGCGTGTCGAGATATTCCTGAACCGAGCGGCGGGTCTCGGCCATGGCTTTCCAGTCGACCGCTTCCGATCCTTCCACTGACCGTTGCTTGTTGGCATCCGCCTTGATCAGACTCGCATCGACGGCAAAGCCTTCGCCGCCGACAAGGCCTTCTTCAATGCAGCGCCTCACTGTCGTCTCGAACAGTTCGCGCAGCAGATCGCTATCCCGAAAACGACCATGCCGATTCTTGGAGAAAGTCGAGTGATCCGGGACATCGCCTTCAAGGCCTAGCCTGCAGAACCAGCGATAAGCAAGGTTCAGATGCACTTCCTCACACAGTCGACGCTCCGAACGGATGCCGAAGCAGTAACCAACGATCAGCATGCGGATCATCAGTTCCGGATCAATCGAGGGCCGCCCGATCTCGCTGTAGAAAGGGCGCAAGTGAGACCTAAGACCAGACAGATCGACGAAGCGGTCTATAGACCGCAGAAGATGGCTCGCTGGGACGTGACGCTCCATGCTGAACCCGTAAAACAGCGCTTCCTGCGCTACCGTCCGCTCGCCCATCATCGGCACATCCTCCTAAATCCGTAGAAAGAGTGAATCAGAACTTCGCAATGACAGCAACGCCGACTTTTTCAACGGTATCGGCGCGAAGGAGACATCGAGATGCGGGGCCGGTCGGCCCGCATCCCATTATCGATGAATGCGTATCACCAACTCTTTTGCACAAGTTCGCCTGAGGGAGCGCAAGCGTAGAACCCTGCTGTCGGTCTGTATGCGTGGGTTGTTGCAAGAGCGACTGCCGGACGTGCGCCATATTCAGGTGAGTGCCCCGGTCCGTTGCCTGTCATATCAGTCGATGTCAGGCCGGGGTCCACCGCGTTGACTTTGATCCCTTGCCGATCCAGCTCCTTGGCAAGCTTGACGGTCAACATGTTCAGCGCAGTCTTGGAGGCACAGTATCCGCCGAAACCGACCGTCCATGTTTCGCTCCGCATGTCCAAGGCATCCGTCAACGAACTTAGGCCACTGCTCATCATGACGATCCGGGCCGCCTTCGAATTGCGCAGCAACGGTAAGAAGGCTTGAGTGACGCGCATTACCCCGAATACGTTGGTGTTGAACATACGCTGCATCTCGTCAATTGACTCCTCGGCAAGAGAGGGAGGCGGACCAAACATGAGCCCGGCATTGTTGACCAAAACGTCGAGATACCCCACTTCATTCTTGACGGTTTCGGCGGCGTTTAAAACGCTCGCATCGTCAGTGACATCAAGTTGCACAGCACGGGCGTCGACCCCGTTCTCGCGCAGTTCGCAAGCTGCCATCTCACCCCGTGAGATATCTCGGCATCCCAGCCACACCATGTGTCCGGCTGCTCCAAGTTGCCGCGCTATGGCGAAGCCAATACCCTTGTTTGCTCCCGTGACGAGCGCAATGGGCGATGTGTGGGTCATGATGATATCCCTGATCATTTCGATGTCAGAGACATACTACGAAATTCGTATTATTCAACCTTCGTATTTTGCGATTTGCTGCGTAAGCTTCAGGAATTCGGTTTGGTCAACGGGATCGAGGGCCTGCAGCATCGCTTTGCAGGAGGCTCGATATCCATCGATATAGCCTGCGACCACTTGCTGCCCCTTGTCCGTAATCGTCAGAGCCACCGACCTGCGGTTTGCTTCTGGCCGTTGCCGTTCAATCATCTCCCGACGGACCAGCCGGTCAGCCGAAGACGACATTGTTGTCAGAGCGACATGAAGATGCCGGGCAACATCCCCCAAGTTACACTGGGGATGATCATCAATGAAAAGAAGCGCCTGAATGTCGAGCGGATTAAGCGAGTTTTGCATCACTGCCGCTGCCTCAGCGACCTTGAAACGACGGGTAAAGCGCTCAAAGGCGGTCGCGAGTTTTTCGATTTGTTCGGGCGTAGGTTCTGTCATTCCTGATATTAAGCATTTCTGCTCCAAGGACGTAAGGCATTACCCTAAATTGGGCATTCCTCCAATTTATGCGATGATGGCGCATTGCCGCCAAAGGCTGCATTTGGCCTGTAGCGGCCTTCCAATCGTGCACCCAGATGCCTAGTCTTGACCAAAAGAATGAACGCAGCCGTGACCATCAGGACGCTTAATGTTAGAAAGCTCAGACATCCACGTATTTACAGCTCTGTTCGCGACTAAAGATGAGGCCTCCACCTTTGGGCATCCTCACTGGGAACCAGAACCAAGTCAGGATGCTTCAGAAGAAGAATACACGGCCTGGGAAGATCGAAACCCCATCTGGCCAATGAAATCCGAGTTGAGCTGCTCCATCGACAATGATTTTGTTGAGATCATCTGGAAGAGCGGCAAAGAGCCAGATTGGGATTACCTAGTTTCGAGGCTGGACCACACGCAGGTGGCCAAGATCAGACGCCAGACGGAGACGGAGAATACCCTTGTCTTGATTGGTCATACGGCTCTCGGAGTCGAACCGCTAGAGTTCGGGTCCACTGGTAACCTAACATATCACGGGCGTCACAAATCATCTTCACAGTAGTGATCGCAGCGTCTCTGGGCCACTGTGGTGCAAAACTGCCAAAGCAGCATTCGGCCCCAGGGAGTAGTTGACAACTCGCCTGTCTCCCATTCATTTCCTTAGTATGATCAGCGTTCAAAAAGTCTGTCCTGTCGTCACCAGAGCGAGCAACCATGGCCTCGAAGCGCGGATAGGCGGTTTGCTTGCGATTTTGAGAGCTTTATGCAGAAGGTCTATGCAATCTGGCTGTGAGGGTTCATCATGCGAGGCGCAATTTTCGGGATGTCCTGGCCTTTGTTGACCATTGGCCGCATCGCTTCCTCATAGGCAGAAAGGGCTTGCCCGAAATCGACACCGCGCTGCAGTTCGCTGGCAAGTACATAGTCCCCGGTGACCGCGAGTGTGGCCCCTATGCCAGCCAGTGGCGTTGCGCACCATGCAGCGTCTCCGGTCAGCACGATGCGCCCTTTGGACCACCGATCCATGCGCACCTGGCGCAGCACATCGAAATAGAAGTCTCCGGTTTCTTGCATGGCAGTCAACACTCGCTGCGCCTGCCAACCGGCGTCGACAAACCGTTCGCGGAGATCGGTCTTCTGCTGCTCGTCACTCCATTCCTGCTCCCCATTCGGTGGTTGCTGGAGCGACAGCATGGCACGCGTCGTTCCATGCGTGTCGGGTCGTAGCGATATGCTTCTGCCGTCCGTCGCGTTCTACCAGCGCCACATCCTGTCGTCGTCGGCTTGTCTTGGTATGGTGAAATAGGCGATTGTGAGGTCCATCCACCGCGGGTTGTTCTCCTGCGGGAAAACGAGTTCGCGTGTCGACGAGCCTACGCCCTCTGCAATGACGACCGCATCATAAACTTCGGTCTTTCCGTTCGCGAAGGCGACACAGACTTTTTCTGCGCCTTCCTCAACCCGCTCAATGTGATCACCATAACGATACGTCGCGCAGTCACGGGCTGGCTCGTACAAAAGGCGCGCGAGATCTCCACGGAGAATTTCCATCTCCGCCGTTGGACCCTCACTCCCAAGCTCGTCGGCAACAAACTGGGCCTCTTTCTCACCTTGCTCATCAACCCAAGCGGTGCCTTCTTCCCCTGTGCCGCGATCCAAGGCTGTTTGTTCTAGGCCCATCCTGCGCAATACGTCTCGACCAACACCCCGGATATCAACATTCTGGCCACCGTCCCGGAACTGCGGGGTACGTTCCACGACTGTTACGTCAAAGCCGTAACGACCTAGCCACCAAGCGGCTGTATTGCCAGCGATACTTGCGCCGGAAATGAGGATGCGACGGGACATAAAATGATCTCCTTTTCGCAAGGAACATTACTGGTGATATAATTGTTCTTTCACTTATGCTCAATATTTTCGATAAACGCTGGAATAGACAAACGATCGAAGCCGCCTCTTCGGGTTAGAAACCTTCCAACCCTTTGGCATTTGCAGCCAGTAACGCACCGCGTCCACGCATAGCCGCCTCATGACCTTGGGTCGTCAATTCGACCAGCGCCGCCCGACGATCAGTCGTTGAGGGAGATCGGCGAATCAAGGTCATCGCTTCCAGATTATCGAGGAGCGCAACCATCGCCGGCTGCTTGACTGCCGAGGACCGCACAGTGTCGCGCTGGAGCATCGGCCCCTTCCACGAAAGAAGCATGATCGGACCGATGAGGGAAAGTGAAAGTCCATGCGGCCGTAGGGCCGTATCCACCAATCGATTGAATACGCGTGCAGCGTGGTCGTCAAGGCATCCGGGAGCAACTGCCGCTTCCGGATGTATGTAGTCGTCCAGTTTTGGCATCGGTCTCTTCTAGAGCATGAACGATCACGTTGCCAGAGCGAGATTTCCACGATGGGTGCTATCCCAAAATGATGTTGGATCGGCAGGACGCGCTCGTTGCGACAGAGTCAATCTACCGTCGTTTAAGAAAAGGACTGCCGACCACCGCAAAATCCCCATCGAAAGTGTTTCAATGTGGCCCATAATATCATTGTAGAAGCCTGCTGAGCACCCTCGGGGGACGCGGTGGTAGCTGGCTGTACCAGACAAGTCAGATCTGGAGTTTTTGCCGAAGGCCAGCTTCTCTGGAAGAGATCCAAGAGTCCCGTTATCGCTGACGATGATCAAGACGCGTCTCAACAACGGAACACACGAATTGATATTTTTAACCCGGCGACAGGTTATTAGAGGCCAAAAGAAAAACACATACCTTTAAGGTCGACCACAATTTGGGTGACTGCCGCTGTTGCAGGGCGAGTGATGGAAATCTGCTCTGGGTGCGAGATTAAACTCGAGTGATTAGTTTGGCCGGATTGCCAACGACGGTCGTTCCTGCTGCAACGTTGCGTGTCACCACAGAACCAGCACCTATGATAGCTCCGTCACCGACGGTCACCCCACCCAGGATGATGGCACCCCCACCTATCCAGACATCCTTGCCGATGGTTACTGGTCGCGCCCGTTCGAGGCCCGCTTTTCGCAGCGCCATATCGCGATGGTGTTCCGGGCAGTAGATTTGTACCGCAGGACCTAACATCGTGCCGTCACCGATAGATACAGGTGCGGCATCGAGAATAGCGCAGCCAGAATTGAGGTACACGCCGCTTCCAAGTGAAATATTTATGCCGTATGCACAATGGAAAGGTGCCTCGATAAAGGCTTCCTCAGCGGCGGAGAACAGTTCGCGGAGGTCCGGTCCGATTGCCCCTCGCTTGTCAGGCGGCGTGCTATTATGGGCATGCACAGCGCATCTAGCCAGCATCCGTAACGTATCGAGCTCCGGATCGATACAGCAATACCACTCACCCGCTTCCATCTTGGCTCGTTCGCTTTTCAAAGGCCTACCTCCATCCTCTGTCCAAGTTACTATTACTGCCGACCAATTTCTCGCGGTGACTTTACCCACAGCTTGCGATTATCTTCTTTTCAGCCAACCGCTGAAAACACATTCTTCTTTCGGACAATAGGCCCATGGTCTGGACCAGGTCGAAGCTGACCAAACTCTCTGACTTCATAAGGAAGATCATTTGTCTAATCGGCCAGAATGTCCACCACCCCATTAAGTCTAGCTGGTCCTTGAGTAACGACGATCCCAAATTCGCATAGGTGCCCGCACCACGCATGAGCCTGCGCTCGTTGGCGCACGTAGCACTGAAGCGTTCAACCGCCACCGTACGTGCCTGATGTTCAGCGCCCTTGACTGCAACATAGAGCCTGTTCTGGCTAAGCGCGGCCTCTCCAATTGCAGCTGCTGCGCCATTCTTCTGCCGTGTGACGAAGGGGCCACCCAAATGGCAGGAGCAGTCGTACCTTGCGGCGGCATTATCTAGTATACCGATCCCAGAAGTCACTGGTGGTTCGAGTCTTCATCGCGACGATGAACGTGGATTGCTTGCTCAAAAGCTGCTGCAGTCCAGCCGATGAAAGCACTTGGCTGAAGAAACGGTTCCGCCGCAATCCCAAGGACAAACATTGAAGCTCTTCTTCGCGAGGTCGATTGCGAGGCTATGCATCTGTGTCATCTGCCTTTCCTCCGTGAGCGCCACCATAGTGCTGGTGGGAATCGGGCAATCATATTTGATCCCGGTCCTAGGGGGCAGCACCCATGGGTCCACCGCCTTGTCCTTGGAGATTTTCACAGGGACCATTCGGTTTCCCAGCATTACTTCATGCTTTAGGTAAAGATCCTTTCAACCCGCCCGGTGATTAGCTCGACCAATTTCTATGATTTTGCGCGCAGCCCCTTGATAAGACGACGAATTGTCGTCGCACTGATCGCAAGTGCACAAAGGCTGATCACGATAGCAATTCCATTCATGAAATAATAACTTACCATATCTTCGTTTGCGATGATGCTGCCACCTGTGACACTCATCCTCCCCCACCGCATCTGGGCGCAGACCAGACCTACGACGCTAGGCCCTCCCAGCACAAGGACCGCCTCCGCAACGCGGGTCTGAAATTTTCGAATTAAGCGAGAGAAACCCGGCGATTCTGTCATCCATGCTTCATATCAAAGACAAGCGCAGCTGCAAAATGGCTTGCTCCAAATCGGACAAAGTGATCGAAAAATGTCAGGCCCCGGAGAGGCATTGAATCCGTCACAGATGTGGATTGAAAATCTCGACATCGCGGGGAAGCTTAAACTGGCTAGCATGCGTCTCTTCCGCGATTTTCATCCCATGGCTTAGATCGGCAGAGGCCAGAATTCCAATCATCGCCGCACCTAGAGGCCAAAAAGACACGCAGGAGAGAAACGCGATTTGTTCAGTGTATTCAGTGTATGTTGGGCCTCGATTGCGCAAAATGCCAAACCCGCAAACTGGCCCGGCGCAATCGGCTGTCAGTTCTGCGACCACGGTACTGACAAGTCCCGTTCAACCGTCTCTCGTAAGGTTAGCAAAAAGCCTGGAAGCGCCTTTGGTGTCAGATAACACGCTCCATCGTCTGTGATTCTTAGTAGAGTGAAAACATGTCGTACTGATTTCGATCAAGCGACCTAAGGCCGCGAAGCACGATGGCGGATTCCTTAAGAAAGTGATTACCAATGGAGCGAGCGGCAATTGGCGTTGCTGAAGGCATCAGTACGGATGAGCCAAACCACTCGAGCGAAGATTGAATGCTGGTTTCAGCGCCGACGCTGAGGTAATGCGCTGTGGGTTCGAACCTCGTAGGGGCGAGAGTATGAAAAAGTTGCAAGCAAGTCCTAATACGTGGCAAAAGAAAGCCCGTCGTTGTCAGTAGGACGACGGGCTCTCAACATGAACGGATTTGGCGGCCCGTTCACGATGCTTTAGGTGCGCACCGAGTCACGGCGATGTTTCGTAATTGTCATTCGCCAGCGACTGCTTGGTGGCTTCGATCAAGTCGAGCTCAAAGTCGTCGTTACGATGCTGTGGGTGAGGGCTGTTCATGTATCGCAAACCTGAGACTGTCGCAGCTTCAACAAATTTGACCAGTGCGAGCCTCTCGTCGATTTCCCCTCGCAATGCCTTCGTGCAAATCAGTATGGCTTCCCTGTATGCACTGTCAAGTTGCCCGGGCCACTGATCGACCAGATACGAAGCCGCATCCCTATTGGTCGTGATGCGCGCGAAAGATCTCCGTTCGCCCTTGAGTTCTATCGTAACTGTACTGTCCCACGTACCAGCAATCATATCGGCCTCCGCTGTTGTGAATAAAACCTACGCCAGAGCCCTTGTGCGTAGCTTGCAGCTCAATGGTGTACTCAGTCTCACAGCTTTCTATCTCTTCAAGCGACAAAACGGTGCCAATCAAAGATGACTTCAGACAAGAGCCAGAACCCGGGCTGGGCCACCAGTCCCACCCCGATGGGTTGGTGCTCCGACGATAATCGTCGCGCCCTTGACTGGCACGGCTTCGAGGTTATTCAAGCCTTCAATACCGTAACGACCAGCCGGAAGCCATGAATTATGAACCGCAAAATCGGCTGAATTGCCTGGGTCAAGCGACAGGGTGTCGACGCCGATCGCGACTACATCAAGACTAAGGAGGAGATCAGTCGCAGATTCTGCAAATCCTGGGAAGGCAAATTTGCCGGCGTCATCGTTGCGAAACACGGTCGTCCCAATCTTCTTTGACCAGCCGGAGCGAAGGGCTACCACTGCGCCGGCAGGGACTTCACCATTGACGCTGATCCAGTTTTCGATGTCCGCAGCCTCAACAGTCGAGTTGGCGTCTTCCCCCGCGCGATCTGTGATGTCAACGATGATCAGGGGTGCAACCAGTTTTTGTGGTTCAAGCTGGTCGACGCTGGCTCCGTCCGCGCTGAAGTGAAGTGGTGCGTCAATATGGGTTCCCGTGTGTTCGAAAATCGTGAGCTTATGCAGTTGGTAGCCATCTTTCTTTATATCCGCAGCCCATTCCAATTCTATGCCCGGCTTTCCATCAAACGTGGGAAAACTTGAATCATAGA
Organism: Hyphomicrobiales bacterium; assembly: GCA_900468015.1. Taxonomy (GTDB): domain Bacteria; phylum Pseudomonadota; class Alphaproteobacteria; order Rhizobiales; family Rhizobiaceae; genus Agrobacterium. Next base: position 31,495 of record UBRU01000020.1, on the reverse strand, counting down.
CATGTGTAAGATCGACAACCTTGCTGGCAGTCTGCGCGAGCACAGGTTTCGCAAGACTGGCCGAGCCAACCGTCATACCTGTCAGCGCAGCACCTTTGAAGAACATCCGCCGCGACAGCATATTTCGTTTCACGCTTTCCATCACGCAATGATTGCACATCCATTCGTCCCTCCGTAAACCTGCGGAAAAACGTTAACTCGAATTCGCAATGAAACAAGCATTATCGATCTCAAATCTGTGCGAGCCAAGGAAAAGACTGCCGGTCTTTGTCAGCATTCGATACTCGCGGTGATGGAAAGTTTCCAAAATCCGACGTCGAGTGCACCCGCAGCGATACTGCCACGTCGCAGGCGACACCTCCTCTCGGCCTTGAAACGGATGCTCGTCCTCGTATTCTAGCTGCAGCAGCGGTTACAGAAACCATGGCAAGTCGTGCGGGTTAATGTCTGCGGCTTCTTGGAGGTTGTCGTCCTAGAGCGTCTGGAAAGCGCGCGTTGAGCCATAACGGTCAATACAACAACGCTTGATCGCCAGGTTGCTGAATATGGGATGCTTGTCTCGGATAGGGTCGTTGGTGTCGGCTGCACTCAAGGAGGTATCGGAACCAGCCCACGCGGTGAAACTATAACTTTGAACCTGGCATGTCTTCGAGATCGCGTAGAGCCTTCAAAACGAATGTTCTTCCACTGGTATCACCGAGCTGTTTAGTCAGCTCCTCTTCGGAATCGCTCCAAACGGACAATGCTCTCTGTAGAAAGGCTTTTCCGCGTTTTGTCACCAAAATCGCTCGAAGCCGTTTATCAGGCCCATTCGGCTTCCGTTTGACAAGTTTCCTTCTCTCGAGCAACGAGACCATATTGCTAAAGTTACTCGGTCCTATGTCTAGGCTATCTGCGATTACGCCCAGCGGTATATTTGCAGCTTCTGAAATTGCACTCAGGACAATGAAGTCAGTAAAGGTGAGATGTGAATCTGCCAAATGAGCACTTATGCGCTGGCGGGTCGCCTTAGCCGCTCGGTCGATTTGGAAGATCAACGATGTTTCCAATAAGCTCTTATCGATACCCAATTTGGCATAATTTCCCGTGGCCGCGGCCGCAGCCTTGAAACCCCACTTCTTTATACCCAATCCTCATAGCGCGTTATTACGCAGTCTTCAACTTATCCGCCCCTAAGAGGTAAGCGACGAGAGTCTTTAGGTGAGGCCAACGCTGACCATCTCGCCATTCGAGGGCAACGTCAGCGCGCCGGGGCGTCACAGCATTGGGGAACCGGTGAGCAACAGCTAAAATCTGTTCGCAGACTTTTCTAAAATTTCCACCACAGTCTCAACGTCAAAGTTGCCAGAGACGTGTTGTCAAATATAGGCGCCATACGCAGGGGAGCCTTTGCGGAGACCGTCAAGCGGGATAGTCGGTCGGCAATATACCATCGCGTTAAACCAGTGGGTGCGACAAAGCCGTATTACCAGATTTATAGGCCCATGCGTTTTCGGTAGTTACAACTTGGCGCTGAACTCGGAAATGGTAATGCCGTTTAGCATATCGACAGCGGCAACACGACGAAAGGCTTGTGCGGGTGCGGCGAATTCAATGTCCGCGGCAGCACAAAGCACACCGATGCGAAACGATCCGTCCAGCCGGATCTGTATACTTCTGCGTTGCGTGGTCCACTAGGCTGGCAGATCATCCAAACAAAAAAAGCCCGGCTTGAGGCCGGGCTTTTACACTGATCGATAACGATCAGCTTAGAATGTACGCTGGAGGCGAACAAAACCTGTAACTTCATCACCACGATTATCTTCGTCGTAGTAGTTGGCTGTGACCTTCGTGGTCAGACCGTCGGTGATTTTGTAGTCAACCGTCAAACCGGCAGTCCATGCATCGTTATTGGTGAAGTCAGCATTCGGAGAAACGCCTGCTCCAAAGACATCACCATCCACGCCGCGAGGACCGACGTTACCGAGGTACTGTGCCGCTGGCGTGATCGTCAGCTTGTCAGTTGCCTTGATAGCGTATTCAGCCGCAACCGCCCACTCGGACACCGCGTAGTAGGCGTTCGCGCCCGAAGCCCATACGCCGGAGACACCGAGCGTGCCCGGACCAACATCAGCAAACAGCATGCCGCGTACAGCGCCGTCTTCGAGGTCAGTGTCATAGCTTCCAACGATCGTCGCGGTCACAGCGCCGAACTTTGCACCGACGACACCGGTAACACCAACATTGTTATCGCTCGTTGTGTAGGTGCCTTCGAGTTCATCGACCGAAAGAGTAGCGTAGAATGAGCCAGCATCATAAGTGTAAGCAATCGAGTTGAACAGCGTGTTCGACGACAGGATGTCGGTCTCGCCGTTCAGGTCGTTATCCCACTCGCTGTAGAACTTACCGACCTTCAGGCCGCCAAATTCGATGAAAGCCTGCTGAACGTTGAGGCCACTGTCTGCTTCACTGTCAGCGTCACCGCGGAATTCAATAAAACCGCGGACTGTGCCGATTTCGGTGTCCGTCTTGGTGTCCACATTGAACTGCGCGCGCGTGAAGCTGTTCCAGTCAGAGGTGCCCGAGCGGTCGCGACCGAATTCAGTCTGGAAGCGAACGTAGCCTGAAAACTTCAAGCAAGTTTCGGAACCCGGGATGTAGAAGAAGCCGGTACCGAACGCGTCGCAAACGCGAACATATTCAAGAGGCTCAGGTTCAGCAGCGACAATAGCGTCGGCAGCGTGTGCGCCTGTGACGCTTGCAAGAGCTGCGGCGGAGCCAATGAGAAGGGCCTTGATGTTCATGATGAAGTCCTTTGAACTCGAACTAACAAACGGCGTTGGGATGCGCCGGGATTGGTGTCGTAACGATCGTAGGTTTATTTCGCACCAGACTGTTGTTTGAGGCAAATCCTTACGCGCTTTTAGCAGTGTGATTGTCCAAACGAGATCCGTTGTGTTGCAATTTGAGCACGCTGCGGTAGCAGATGCTTCGTGACACATTTTGAAGTTAAATAAATATGAAGAAGCGAGCGGTTTTGGTATCTTAGTGCTAAAAATAGCGTGGGGCTTCACAAAGCGGGAGTTTGACTTCGACGCGATTACTTATGAACGTGAATGCGCGACGCGCGCCCTGACCTGATAGAGCTAACTACATTACCTGGCGATTCATCGTGGCAGTGAAACGAGAAAAGAAAGTTCCGTGAATTGCAGCAAAGACCGTTGTTCTCTTTTGAAATTACAGGTTGATTGAAGGTTTAGTATGTTGCATTCAGGCGTTAAGAGATTGAGTGATGGATCTGTGAATGTCAGTTGAGATTATCGGCCGCTCCGTTCGAACGCCATCCGCACGGAATGTCGAGGAGCTCTTTCAGTTGCTGAAAGACGAACGCTCTGTGGTCACTATGGTGCCCGAGGAGAGGTGGGCCCACGCGCGCTTTTGGCATCCTGTTCCAGGCGTTCCCGGCAAGGCTTACACGTTCGCATCAGGTATTGTGGACGACATCCACGACTTTGATCCAGCTGTCTTTGGCCTCACTGCGCGAGAGGCAACCTTTATGGATCCTCAGCAGCGCATGCTATTGCAACTTGTCTGGCGCGCCATGGAGGACGCGTCGATTACCGTGGAGACGCTTCAAAGGGAACGCGTCGGCGTTTACGTTGGGGCATCGAGTCTCGACAGCGGAAATACATATGTAGAGGACCCTGCAGCAGGCGGTCCTTACTTTATGACGGGTAACACGCTCTCCATTATATCCAACCGCATCTCGCATGTTTTCGGTCTGAACGGACCCAGTCTAACAATTGATACGGCATGTTCATCGTCTCTTGTCGCGCTCGATCAGGCAGTGCGCGCCCTTGAGAGCGGTGAAATTGACACGGCGATTGTCGGTGGCGTCAATATTCTTGCGCATCCATTTTCGTTCATCGGGTTTTCGCAAGCCCGCATGCTCTCGCCCGACGGCTTGTGCCGGGCCTACGGCGAGGGTGGTCAGGGGTATGTGAGGTCCGAGGGCGGTGGAGTTGTCGTTCTTCGCACCACTGAAAATTCGCTGTCCAGAGGTGATCGCAGTCACGCTACGATAGTTGCAACCGGCCTAAACTCCGCGGGCCGGACCAACGGCATTTCCTTGCCGTCGCGTGAAATGCAGGCCGAATTGCTGCGTACAATCTATGCTCAGAACGGTCTCAACCCGAATGATTTAGCCTTCATCGAAGGACACGGAACCGGCACGAAAGTCGGAGACCCCGCGGAGTTGTGGGCAATCGGTACAGAGCTTGCGCAAAAGCGGCAAGATGAACTTCTCATCGGCTCGATCAAATCCAATGTCGGCCATTCGGAACCGGCATCCGGCATGTTCGGGCTGATCAAGGCGATACTCTCGCTCCAGCATGATTATCTCCCCGCATCGCTCCACGCAGAAGAGCTGAATTCGGATATTGATTTCGACAACCTGCGCGTAAGGGTAAACCGTGAAGGCCGTCACCTGCCGCGCCACGAAAAAGCGCGTCTCGCGGGCATCAATTCGTTCGGTTTTGGCGGCACAAATGCGCATGTTGTCATTTCCGATCCGCTTCGCAAAAAAGCATCTGAAAACCTGGGCATTGGTCCTTTTATGGTTAGTGCTCATACGCAATCTGCCTTGAAAAGCCTGCTTGAAAGCTATCGAGGCGAACTCAACAGTGATCGCATCGATCTTCATGAACTTGTCGCAGCGTCGGCCATCAATCGCACTCACCAGAAGCACCGCTTCGCGGTGGACAGCGTTGAGCCAAGAATTGTCAACAAGGCTATAGACGACTTTCTCGGTGGCATGCCTTCCGCTTTGGGCCGCGAAGGGCAGGCGCCAGCAGGTGAGGTGCGTCCAGCGTTTGTGTTTTCCGGCAATGGTAGCCAATGGGCTGGTATGGCCTTGGATGCGTTTCGTTACGATACAGAGTTTGCGACCCGCTTTAGCATAATCTGTTCAAAGTTTGTGAAGTGGCTCAATATTGATCTGCTCACTCTTTTCCAGAGCGATGAACTCCAATCCAACTTGTCAGATACGCGCGTTGCGCAGGCTTTGCTCTTTGCTATTCAAGCAAGCCTTTCGGATGTACTTGTGGGCAGAAACATCAAGCCCCATGCCGTTTTCGGTCATTCGGTAGGCGAGATCGCGGCTGCCTACTGCGCTGGAATTCTCACGCTAGACCAGGCTGTTGCCGTGGTCGCTATTAGGTCGCGCCACCAACATGCTATGGCTGGCGAGGGCAAAATGGTGGCTGTTGCCTTGTCGCCGGAGCGAGCTCTAAAGGTCGCGCAGAAAAACGGTCTGTCAGGCATTGAACTTGCCGCAGTCAACAGTGTTAACTCGGTGACATTGACCGGACCGGCGGAAGAGATCACCGCATATCGGGAATTCGCTAGAAACGCACACATCTCGGCTCATATTCTCGATATCGATTATCCTTTCCACCACTCATCCATCGACCGTGAGAAGAATGCATTTCTGCTCGACTTGCCGCATTTCACGCCCAACTCCAGCGACATTGTATTTATATCCAGCGTAACCGGCCGGATATTGAGCGGAGAGCAACTGGACGGTCGCTACTGGTGGAACAATGTGCGGGAGGTTGTTCGCTTCAGTGAGGCGAACGCGACCGCTATTGAAAACGGCTGCAATCTTTTTATCGAAATAACGCCACGTTCAATCCTCGCATCCTATCTTTCCGAGAACGCCAGACAGGCCGGAGTATCCATACAGGTCATCCCGACACTGGCCCGCACCGCGCTGGAACAAAGTCCAATACCTCATATCGTTGCGGCCGTGGTCGCCAGCGGTGTTTCGCCTTGGTGTCTGGATGCTATGTCGCGAAATGCTCACGTTGTGTTGCCGCCGCTTCCTTTCGAAAATGAAACCCTGCGGCCGCCTGAGACTTCGGATCGCGTCAATCTCTTCGGTAAAAGCGAGAGCTCCGAGAGTTACACGCTACTTGGTTGGCGAACCGATCCAAAATCGACATCATGGAAAAACCACGTCGATGCAAATCTTTTCCCGGATCTGGCGCAGCATGTGGTCGACGGCAAGTCGATCCTTCCGGGTAGCGCTTTCCTTGAAATCACTGTTGCAGCCGCCCATCAGCTTTTAGGCAGCGCGGAGATCGAGGTCAGCAATCTCGAAATTGTTCGTCCCCTAGAGCTACAGACCACCCGGATGAGTGAGCTTTCGACCATCGTGTCGATGGAAACGGGGCAGATCGAAATTCGCTCTCGCGAATACATGAGCGAAGATGACTGGAGCGTCCACGCCACCGCACGCATTCGCAAACCCGTAAAAGCGCTCACGTCCACAATTAGAAAACATATGCAAGATGATGTTTCTACTTTGGAAATTTTGAGAGAACGCGCCTACGAAACAGCAAGGAGCTTTGGTCTGGACTACGGTCCATCATTCCAATTGCTGCGGAAAGTTGGCGTGTTCGATGACAAAGTTCTTAAAGTTGAGCTTTCGTCCAGTTTGAAACCGTCGCACCCTTATCTGTCCTATCATATAAATCCAATCGCTGTTGATGCCGCTTTTCACGGGCTGGTTGCGCTGTTCGGCCAGTTGACGGGCAAGTTGGACGGGGCGCCCTACATTCCGGTTCGCTTCGGTTCCATACGCATCCATGCGGGCGATAATGAAATTCGCTTTGCCCAAATCGAGATTTTACGCTTTTCTCCACACTCCTTGAAAATCCGGGTCGAACTCTTCGGTGGGGAAGGCGAATTGATTGCTGTCTTGGATGATTGCCGTTTCAGGCGAACTTTCCTCAAGCTTCATCACAGCCTCGATACGATTTCATTCCACTACGAGAAGGTGCCAAGTGTCCCAGAACCTGAAGGTGATCGGCTATTGCCTTCAATCCTATCGTCCGTCGCTGCCGAAGAGCCGTGTGAAGAGACCCTGCTCTATGACGCCGCGATTTACCGCGCCAGTTATGATATTGCCGTTGCCGTTTTAAAGGGAGCTAAGCGCTTTGATCCGCTTCTAGTTTCTCATCAAGACGTGAACGCCTTCATTTCCAACTGTTTCCTCATTCTGGAGGATTGTGGCTTAGCCTCCAATGGTTCAGGCGATTGGGTTTTGAGCGCTGAGCCAGAGCTGCCCGAATTCAGCGATATCATTCGTGAGCTCGTCGGAAGCTTTCCCGCCAGCAGTGCTGCCGCGATCCTTGTCAACAATAACCGGCAGTTCGTGCTGGACGCCATCGAAGCGCTGGCACGGGATAGCGGTGTAGAGCTGCCCACCTATGAAGCTTCGGAAGCGACGCTTGATCACTTCCGAAACGGTCTTGGAATTGGACAAACGCGGGTCAATAAAACCTGTCACCTCATTGAATCGTTCCTTGAACAGGCATCTCGGGGCAAGCCCGGCTTTGTACTTGTCGAAGTCGGAGCAACGTCGATCACGGTTAGCGAGAGGCTTGCTTCCATTGCCGAGCAGTTCGATGCAAGACTATTTATTCTTGAAGACGATGAGAACCTTCGCAGCACTCTGAGCACCTCATTTGCCCGTAATCCGTGGGTCAGCGTCGTTGATAATGAGGGAGTGGTTTTGCCGGAAAACATTGACCTTGCGGTCAGTGCAAATGGCTTTCTGTGTACGCGTCTCCAGGAAAGCGCCACGCTTACGCAAGGTTTGACGAAAATCGCGGCGACCGGCGCTGAAATTCTTCTCGCTGAGCAGAAAAACGGCGTTCTTGCCGATTTTGTTTTCGGACTTCAGCCGAATTGGTTCGCCAATACCGTGACGGCAGATTTGCCGGTTGGCAAAATTCCGTCCGAGGATGGAATGAAGAGCATGCTAGATCAGGTCGGGTTCAGACAAGTGTCCTGCCTTTCAGCTGATTTCGCAGATGGTTCCTTGGTTTTCGTGCGGGGTGTTGGACACCGGTATCCTAACATCCAGGCCACGAGGAAACTCGCCACCAACCACGTCACGATCCTATGCGACGGCGTCCATTTCAGAGGCGCCGATTTCCGCCAGCCGAACAGTTTCGACTCTTTGTCGGGGCGTGGCCTTTCGGAGATTCAGGACGTTCTTGCGCGTCATGCAGGGCAGCCGACTGACGTCATTTACGTCATGAGTGTCTCCACACCGACCACGCAGCATTCGCTCTCCACACAAAACCATGTGAACGTGCTTGGTCGCATCGCGGAAGCTTTGAGGTCAAATTCCGTTAGCGGGGTGGCAGAGCCTTCGCGCCTCTTCATCCTTTCTCCAGGAGGTGCAAGCCTCTCCGAAAATACGGACCCGGTTTCGCAGGGCGTCTGGACATTCTCCCGCGTCCTTCAAAATGAATATGACGAGCTTGATGTGACGCTGGTCGACACAGCAAGCGAGCACATGTCGGATAGCATCTGGGACGAGATTTTCGAGCTTCAGAAGCACGGCGAAAACGAAATTGCCTACAACACGCGATCTGGGCGCTTCGATGTTCTAAGGGTCGTGCCAGGCGCATTCACACGTTCGCAAGAGCTTGTTCGGGATTATCAGGCTGCTTCAATCGTCCAAAGGTCTTCAGGTCGTATAGAAACGATTGCTTGGCAGCAGACTTCGGTTCGAGAGCCGGAGCCGGATGAAGTGGTCGTTGCCGTCGCCGCAACTGGGTTGAACTTCCGAGACGTAATGTGGTCGATGGGAATGCTACCGGAAGAAGCGTTGGAGGATGGTTTTGCTGGCGCTACGATTGGGATGGAGTTTTCCGGCACCATCCTGTCGGTCGGCCGCAGTGTCACACATTTGCGGGTCGGTGATCGCGTGATGGGCATTGGCCCCGGAGCATTCTCGACGCATGTGATCGTTTCTGAAAACGGCGTTACCCGCATACCCGAGGCAATGGACCTTGCGCAAGCTGCAACAGTTCCAGTCACATTCCTCACAGCCTACTACGCTCTGGTCGAGCTTGGAAGATTGCGCTCTGGTGAAACCGTTCTCATTCACGGCGCAGCTGGCGGCGTCGGATTAGCCGCCTTACAGATCGCAAAGCTAAAGGGCGCAAAGATCATTGCGACCGCGGGGACGGATGAAAAGCGCAATCTGGTAAAGTCACTTGGCGCAGATCATGTCTTCGATTCCCGTTCGCTCGATTTCGTAAATGATATTCTGAATGTCACCGAGGGCGCAGGCGTCGACGTCGTTATAAACTCGTTGTTCCAAGAGGCGATGGAACGCAGCCTGGAACTCGTAAAGCCCTTCGGGCGCTTCCTGGAGCTTGGCAAGCGCGACTATTATTCCGACAGCAAGATCGGCCTGCGGCCCTTCCGCAAGAATATTTCCTATTTCGGCATCGACGCTGACCAGCTTCTCGTGGAGACGCCGGAAACGGCTGCAAAAATATTCCATGAGATTGCCGTGCTGTTCGACGAGAACCATCTAAAACCACTGCCTTACCGGCAGTTTGCCTTCAACGAGATAACACCCGCATTCCGGCTCATGCAGAGTGCTGGTCACATCGGAAAAATCATCGTTACTCCGCCGGTCTCAGGCATGGATGCGGTTTATCGTGACCGCCGGAATGCTCTAACAATTTCGAGCGACGTTCACCTTGTCATCGGAGGCATTGGTGGCTTTGGACTTGAAGCGGCGAATTGGATGGCCGCGAGGGGCGCGTCGCACATCGCGCTTGCAACACGCAGCGGTGTGCTGGACGACGAGACCCGCAATGCGATCGCGCGTTGGAATGATCAGGGCGTCACCGCTTCGGTCCACGCTTGTGATGTGACCAATGGGAAGCAACTCGCCACATTGCTTGATGAGTTGCGCCGCATCGGTCCGTTGAAAGGTGTCATTCACGCGGCGATGGTGTTGGATGATGCACTGATCGCGAACCTTGATCTCGAGCGAAACCAGCCGGTGATCAACACCAAGGTCGAAGGCGCGCGGCTGCTTGACGAACTTACCGAACAGGACGATCTTGACCTCTTCCTGCTGTTTTCCTCTGCAACGACGATGGTCGGCAATCCCGGTCAGTCAAACTATGTCGCGGCGAACGGTTATCTTGAGGGTCTCGCTACCGCCCGTCGCCAGCGCGGAAAACCGGCACTTGCGGTCGGCTTCGGTGCCATTGCGGACACAGGCTTCCTTGCCCGAAATACCAGCGTCAACGACATCCTTTCGAAACGCATCGGTCGCTCGGCCATGAAGGCACGTGATGCACTTCGCTATGTCGAGGACTATCTCACATATGAACCTTCCGACAGCATGGTCGGCTCGGTCGTAATCGCGGAAATCGACTGGTCTAACGCCGCCGGCCTGTCGATCATCAGTAAACCGCTATTTTCCACCATCAGCAGCCACCAGATCGCCCAACAGGCAAATGCCGGAGAGCATTTCGATCTCCACGCCCTTATCGACGGTAAGTCGGTGGAGGAGATGGATGCTGCATTGCATTCCATCATCGCGTCTGAACTTGCGCTCATCCTGCAGATGGCAGAAACCAATATTACTCAAGACAAGGTTCTGCGGGATATCGGTCTCGACAGCCTGATGGCGATGGAGTTGGGAACGAGCTTCCAGCAAAAGACCGGGATTGATCTCCCCTTGAGCGCGATCTCTGATGGCACGACTGTCGCGGATATCGTCACCAAACTACGGGATAAGCTCAACAACCGGCACGCACTAGATGGCGATAACGATGCAGCTGCAGATCTGCTGTCCGGCCTTACAACAAAGCATACCGCTCCCAAAGCCTTGGCGGATGTCGCATGACGGAGGGGCGTGGAGACGGAGGACAATCGAAGGGCAAACTGCTCTCAGCCGGAATGCTGGAAAAGCTGAAAAGCCAGCGCAGCGCCGGCCTCGCTAGGCGTGATTTAGGAAATCCGCCGGAGACATCTCCGCAAGCAATTCGAAAACAAACACGGTTCGAAGAGCTCGCGTCTTACAAAACTGTTCAGATCCAGAAGGCAGTCGCGACTTTCGCAGGTGTCGAAAATCCCTTTTATCGTCCCCACGAAGCGGTGGCTGGTGCGGAAACGATGATCGAAGGCCGAAAGCTCCTCAATTTTGCGTCATATGATTATCTCGCTACCAACGCCGATAGCCGTGTTCATGAGGCTGCAAAGCAGGCTATCGATCAGTACGGGATATCCGCCTCCGCCAGCCGCCTCGTTGCGGGCGAGCGTCCGGTTCATGCAGAGCTCGAGCGCGCAATAGCCGAGAACTATGGAGCGGAAGCCGCCGTATGCTTCGTCAGTGGTTATCTGACGAATATTACCGCCATCAGCTGCCTTATGGGTCCACAGGACGTCGTCATTCACGACGAGTTCATCCATAACAGCGCGTTGATCGGCTCGCAGCTCTCGGGCGCCAAGCGCCTCAACTTCAAGCATAACGATATCCGCGACCTTGAACGAGTACTTGCTAACATTGATGGCCAGTTCCGCAACGTTTTGGTTATCGTTGAAGGCATTTATTCAATGGATGGCGATGTCGCGGACCTTCGCGGCATCCTTGATCTTCGCGAAAAGTTTCCATTTTGGCTGATGGTCGATGAGGCGCATTCGCTTGGAGTCCTTGGAAAAACGGGTAGGGGAACATTTCAGCATCTGGAAATCGATCCAAACGAAATCGATATCTGGATGGGCACGCTATCCAAAACATCTTCAAGTTGTGGCGGCTACATCGCCGGAAGTGCTGCGCTTATCGATATTCTCAAAGCCCATGCGGGCGGTTTCGTCTATAGTGTTGGGCTGTCCCCACCACTGGCCGCAGCCGCTTTGGCCAGCCTTATGATCCTTCGCGAAAGCAAGGACCGCATCACACGCCTCAGTCACAACGGGCGATTTTTCTTGCAAAAGGCCAAAGAAAGAGGACTGGATACGGGCACTAGCGCCGGACATTCCGTTGTCCCGGTCATCGTTGGAGATTCGCTTCGCGCTGTCGAATTGAGCAATCGGCTTTTTGCCGAAGGCATCAATGCCCTTCCGATCATCCACCCTGCCGTTCCAGAGCGATTAGCCCGCATACGTTTCTTCCTCACCTGTACCCACACCGAGGAACAGATCGACAAGGCCGTCGAAAAGACGTCAACGCTTTTACAGAAACTGGTTGATGAAAACGTCGGTACGTCATCGCTTGATCTAGAGGCATTACAACGCAGCATGTCACTGCGCTGAGGTAACGAATGCACGTCATCATAACGGGAGGATCAAGCGGTATAGGGCTTGCCGTAGCAAGACTTGCGGCTGCAGATGGACATCGCGTCTCTATCATCGGGCGTGATATGGATAGGCTAGAATGCGCATCTCAGGAGTTGCGCTTGGTACCCGGCGCCGCCATTCATTCAGTCTCCGCAGATGTCGCTGATAGGGAGAAAATCGAAGCGGCAATCGCAAAATGCGTCGGCGAGTTCGGCCACTGCGATCTGCTGGTCGCCAGTGCAGGTGTGGTCGAACCCGCTTTCTTTTCAGAAATGCCGCCATCGACATTTCAGATGCAGATAGAGACGAACTTTTTCGGCGTGGTCAACGCTGTGCGCGCTGTACTCCCCGCCATGCAAAAAGAAAGACGCGGTTCGATTATGATCGTTTCCTCCGGGGCCGCCTTGATTGGTTTGCCGGGTTATACCGCTTATTGCGCGTCAAAGGCAGCACTCGTATCCTTTGCCGAAAGCTTGCGCTGTGAAACGGAACGAGAGGTCAAGATTGCCCTTGCCTTTCCTCCGGATACGGACACTCCGCAACTCCTCGTAGAGCTTCCGAAGCGTCCTGCAGCGGCCAGACGCTTGATGGGCGAAAGTCCGACTAGCTCTGTGGGGACTGTGGCAAATGAGATATATGTGGCGTTTAAAAGCGGTCGAGAGACAGTGCACTTCGGATGGAAACTCAAGGCACTAGCTTTACTTGGACCTCTGGTTAAGCCATTGATCTACCGATATCTGTCACTCCGTATCTAGTTCCGGTCCCGAAGTGCTTCAGATGACTTGCGCCACTGCATCCAAAAACCAGTGACTTTCTACAGTTGCACCGTTATCCGCAGTCGCTCATAACAAAACATGACTAATTCTTTTGAACTACATAGCTATCCAGTCGGATTGACGGCGCTCTGCTTTGCTATAACTGCGCTCTTTGTCTACGCGACTGACGGGTTTGCGCTTCCGAAAGAGGCAAGGAGCAAATACCGGCAAGATCGTAGCCTTATGCGCGCTCTTTTGGAATATAGTGCGCGTTTACCGGTTATCGCATTCATCTTTCTGTTTTTCTTCGCTATCTCGTGGCGTCCGATTTATGCCGCTCAGGGCACAGCGAGCTTCTTTGTGATTTTTACCGCCATTTCCTATGTGAAATTTCGGTTTATACGAGAGCCACTCATATTCTCGGACATCGCGCTCGTCGTGGATGTTTTTAAATATAAGACGATATTCTATGCTTCCAAGTTCAACATCCTCTTTTGGATCGTTGCCCTTTCTTACGTCTTCGGCGTCACTGCGCTTTACATAGTTGTCGAGCCTCATGTGTTGCCGGACGGTGCAGAGCTAATTGGCGCGCTGTTGGGGCTTGCGGCTTTTCTGGCCCCGATCGCTCTCATCTTCGTTAAGCCGATCAACCGGCTTGTGGCGCGTGCTTCGGAAAGGTTGTTGACCCATCTAAAGGTCCGGCCGAACACGGTTCGTTTCGGGACATTTACATCGGTTACGCTGCATTTTCTCGTCTGGCTTGGTAAGAACCGTGATCACATCGTTGGTGAGCTTGGCCAAGGTCTCCAAAAGGCTATCCACGAGCTGATCGATGGCGAGCATGAAAAGGCACCTCTGATCATCGTATGGCAATCTGAATCTTTTTATGACCTGCGTAACATGGGCGATAACTATCTCCATCTTCCGACCATCGACCGGTTGAAGCGAGAGGCAGTTCAGTGGGGCCGACTTACCAATGTGTTTGAGGGAGGCTACACGCTGCGGACGGAATTTGCCGTGTTGAGTGGCCTCAAGCCCGAAGAGGTGCATGTCGACGCGTCTTATCCTTATCTCCGCGCGAGCCATTACGCGGAACTGGTGTGGCCCAACAAACTCCTGCGCAACGGATGGCACACGCATTTTATTCACCCTTACGATCGCACATTCTTTATGCGCCACAAGGCTTTGCCGCTGCTTGGTTTCGAGCATATGACGATGCTGGACGAGTTCGATCACACGCCAACAGACACGAACCCATATGTATCCGACGCAGATCTCACCAAGAAAGTTCTAAGAACAATTGACGACATAGGCGCTGACAAGCCCTCTTTCGTTTTCGTGGCATCCATGGCCAATCACGGCCCATGGGCGCCAGGTCGATGCGAGGGTCTGACCGAGCCTGTCGAGATATATCGTGAGCTGTTGCAAAAGGCCGACGGGGCTTTAGAGACACTTATAGAGGCGCTTGAAAAATCCGGTCGGCCCGTCTGGTTGGCTTTTTATGGCGACCATGCGCCGTTATTGAAAACCTATGCTGATCCGTTCCCAGACCCACGTACTGACTATTATGTCGTGCCACTGGGTTCCGCCCGTTCTCAGGAACGGGTTGCGGTTAAGGGTAGGGAGGAGGCGCCTTGGAACCTCTTCGAAACCATACTTCTTCATGCTAAGCTCTATAAGGAACGCTTTGCATGACCATCGCTACCGACGTAGCCCGTCATCGGGTGTTCCTCTTCTTGCAGGGACCCTCCTCACCGATATTCACGAAAATCGCAGTGCATCTTGAAGCCGCAGGTCATGAATGTCTGCGGATCAACCTCAATGTAGGTGATTGGCTGTTTTGGAGGAGAGCTGGCGCACTAAACTATCGAGGCGATGTTGCAGGTTGGCCGAGCTATATCGAAGAGATCATGCTCTCCTGCAATGTGACCGATCTTGTCCTCCTCGGTGAGGAGCGTCCCTATCACCGCGTCGCGGTGGATAAGGCTAAACAGCGTGGCATAGACGTTACCGTTGTTGAAATGGGCTATCTCCGCCCCGACTGGGTCACGGTCGAGCGCGATGGAATGTCATCAAATTCGCGTTTTCCCCCTGATCCAGATACTATCCGCGAGGCGGCGCGGGGTTTGCCTAAGCTTTCCTTGGAGCCAATATACAGGCAGAGCTTCTTGAAGGAAGCGTTTTTCGATCTGGCCTATAATCTGCCCAATGTATTTCTGTCGCCGCTGTTTCCGGGCTATCGGAGGCACGGGATATTCCATCCGCTCCGCGAATATGCGGGATGGTGTGTTAGGCTGCTGAAATCGCGCCGTAACAAAGAAGCGGCAAATCATGTCGTCGATAGGCTGCATCGATCAAAGCAGCGCTACTTTATCTATCCGCTTCAGTTGGAGACGGATTATCAACTGCGCGCCCATTCGCCATATCAGTCTCAGATGGAGGCAATCGAGGAGGTCATCTCCTCTTTTGCCACGGCCTCTTCGCCAGAAACCGTCCTTGTCGTAAAACTTCACCCTCTAGATAACGGTCTCACAGACTGGCGTGACAAAATTAAATCGCTTTCACGGCGCTTGGGCGTCAATGACCGTGTTCTTTTCATTGACGGGGGCGATTTGGCAAAGCTGGTGGCCGAATGCAGCGGCATGGTCACGGTGAATTCGACGGCTGTTCTTGCCGGATTAAGGAAGGGTGTGCCCGCGAAGATTTTAGGCTGCGCCATCTATGATGTAGAAGGTCTGACCCATCAGGGATCACTCGACAGCTTTTGGTGGACACCGCATCTGCCACAGCCTGCTTTGGCAGATGATTTCTTTAGCCTTATGGCCGCAGCCATACATGTCAGGGGCAATTTCTACTCCCGAGCGGGGTCGAAAGCTGCTGCGCAAGCCATTTCGAATCGTCTTTTGTCGGGAAAAATCAATTCGCATGGTGCGGACACGGGGGTCGCAAAGCGCACAAAACCTGTGAAGAAGGGGCTGCCTGCGTGATCGTGCCTTTCGGACGATGTGCGTGATAACTATGGCACAGTCGGCAACAAAGAGTTGTCGAGTTTACATTCGGTTGGATAATCTGGTCTTTATTAATCTGATGTTGAGGGTAAAACAGGTATGTGAGCCGAACGGGCCGCGCAGGTTAACTGATCTGAGCAGGTAGTTGTAATATCTGGGGAAATTTGAATTGCACCGGTTGTTGAGTTTTAAATCGTTGCGCGGCGTAGTTCTTCTGGCCAGTGCTGGTCTTACAGGTTGTGAAGCGCTGCCAAGCGCCGGGCCAAGTGCGATGCAAATCAACAGTCAAGCAGGAAAGCCTGCTGTCGTTGCCGGTGATTCCGTTTCCACTGTTTTCGACGTGGTCGATGTAAGTCATCGCTCGGCGCAGATGGTTGCCAATTTCTCGACGACTACGCTTCAGCGCCGATTCGGTATCGGTGGCGCTGCGAAGCGTGTGGTAATTGGGGTTGGCGACGCGCTGAAAGTCACCGTGTTCGAAGCTGGTGCAGATGGTTTGTTTTCTACCTCCGAAAGCAAACAGACGGCCCTTGATGTCGTCGTTCAACCTGATGGTACTGCGGCTATTCCCTATGTCGGCACAGTTAAATTTGCGGGCAAAACACTAGAGCAAGCGCGCCAGACGATTTTGGCTGGCCTGAAGGGCAAGGCGGTCGAGCCGGATGTTCTCGTCACGAGCACCACTACGAGTTCGCGTAATGTCACAGTGTCAGGTGCTGTTGGTAGCCCCTCCATGGTCCCGCTCAGTCTGACAGGCGAGTCGATTGCTGAGGTCGTTGCCAAGGCTGGCGGACCTAGCGCCCAACCCTACGAATCCTATGTAACGCTTGTTCGTGGTCGGCAGACCGGCACGGCGCTTCTGAAGACAATCATCGAAAACCCTATTGAGAATATTTATGTTGAGCCGGGCGACCAGATTTTCGTGACCAAGGATCCGCGCACATTTACCGTGCTGGGTGAGGTTTCGAAGAATAGCCGCATAGAGTTCGGCGCGAACGATCTGAATATCCTAGAGGCGGTGGCGCTCGCCGGTGGTGGGGCGTCGGATCGCTCCAATGCAGCGGGTTACTTCGTGTTCCGTTATGAGGAACCTGAAATCGTTGCCGATCTTCTCGGCAGTGAACGGTTCCGTCAATTGCGTGAAAAGGGTATGACGCCGAACCGCGATGGTCGTTTTCCGATTGTGTATCGCTTGGATATGACCCGTCCTGACAGTTTAATCGTAGGCCAGACTTTCCCGATCAAGAGCCGTGACGTAATCTACGTCTCGCGACATCCAGCCGTGGATATCGATCGGTTCTTGCAACTTGTCGGGCGTCCAATAGGAACTGCATACCAGGTCAAGAATTTCACAGACTGATACCCGGCCCTAGTACTTTTTCGCTGGTTGGTGCATAAAGCTGTTCGCGGACTGTCGCTGTGACAGAGGCTTTCGGTGAGAGGCATTTGTATTATCTGAAAACCCATATCCGTGTCGTCGCGGCACTGCTGGTTCGGGAAATGTCGACGCGGTTCGGCAGCAAGCCGGGTGGATATGTGTGGGCGATCATCGATCCGGTCGCGCATATCGCCTTCCTGTCGCTGATCTTCATGGCGATCACCCACAACCCAGCGCTGGGTGAGAGCTTTCCGCTCTTCTTTGCAACGGGCTATCTCGCATTTCAGTTTTATCAGGCGACGGCGGGCTATTTGAATGGCGCGGTGAAGGCTAATCGCACACTGCTAAGCTATCCGAACGTCGCACCCATCGATACCATCGTGTCGCGCTACATTCTTCAGGTCGGAACGACGTCGGTCGTTACCTTCTGCGTGTTGGGCATCATTCTGTTGATGGTGAACCAGCCCGTCTACTTCAACTGGCCTGCCATCATTGAGGCCGCGTTTGCGGCCACGCTTCTTGGGCTTGGGGTAGATATCTTCAACAATATCGCGACATTGCGATTTCCGCTCTACGAGCAGCTATTTGGCATGATAAACCGACCCCTCTTCATGATCTCTGGTGTGTTCTTTCTGCCCGACGCGTTGCCTGCGCCCATCCGCGATATCGTGCTGTACAATCCGCTCGTGCATGTGGTGATGCTGTTCCGCAAGGGGTTTTATCAGGAATACCGCGCCCTTGAGATGGACATGTTCTACCTCTACTCATGCGCCTCTACGGTCATGTTCATTGGACTTATGCTGTCCACTAGCTCCGTTTCTGTGTTGAGGAGCCGATGATCAGGCTGGAGCAGGCGACGAAGTATGTTCGCACAAAGGGTATCAAAAAGACGATCATCGAGAATGCATCGCTGGTCATCAACCGTGGCCGCAGCGTCGGCCTGCTAGGGCGAAACGGCGCGGGTAAGTCGACGCTGCTGCAATTGATCGCAGGCTCCCTGCAACTGAATCGCGGCCGGATTGTCCGTCATGGCAAGATCTCCTGGCCGCTCGGCTTTCAGGGCAGCTTCCAGCCCAGCATGTCGGGTGAACAGAACGTGCGCTTCGTGGCCCGAATCTACGGAGTCGATACGGACGAGCTGGTGGCCTATGTCGATGAGTTTGCCGAACTCGGCGCCTTTTACCGCGCTCCGGTCGGAACCTATTCGTCGGGGATGAAAGCTCGGTTGGCTTTTGGGGTCAGCATGGGTGTGAAGTTTGACTATTATCTAGTAGATGAGATAACTGCTGTGGGAGACGCCAATTTCAAGAAAAAATGTCACGATGTATTCAAGTATCGCTTGCAGGATTCCGACGTGATAATGGTGTCCCACAGTTCTGGCACGATTCGGGATTATTGCGAGACTGGCGTTGTACTTGAGAACGGCAAGCTGACATATTTCGACAACGTCGAGGATGCGATCCGCGTTCATGAGCGCAATATGAAGGAAAGCGAGAAATGAGCGTCGAACATCTGGGGCCCGGCAAGAAGGTGGAAGAGGCGAAGGCGCTAGTCAAGCGCGCCAACCTCACCGTGTTCGATAACCTCCTGAAACTTGATATCAAGCCGGAGCGCGAAGGCGTTCGTCAGTCCATGCCGGTCCGGGGTAAGCTGCACGGCGTTAAACTCCGCCATATGGTGATTGCCGCAGGCTTTGCGCTCTGCGTTGCGGTGCCCACGGCGCTGACGGGCCTCTACATGGCCTTCATCGCGGCGGATCAATTTCACTCGTCCTCTGCCTTTGCGGTGCGCAGCATCGATGGCAAGGCCTCTGGGGATCTGCTCGGCATGTTCACCCAAAGCACCGGCGGAAACACCACAGGCGCGGATTCCTATATGCTGCTGGATTATATTCGCAGCGAACGCATGATCGAAGCCGTATCGGAAGTGGTGGATCTGGAGCAGGCCTTCGCTCGCCGTGGTGCGGATTTCTTCTACGCCCTTGCCCCCGGCCAGCCCATTGAGGAGCGGCTGGAGTACTGGAAGGATATGATCAGCGTCAACTACGACCACACCTCATCTATCCTTAACCTGCAAGTCAAGGCGTTTGAGCCGGGAACTGCGCAGGTAATCGCATCTGCTATCATTGTGGAAAGTGAACGCCTCATCAATGACCTGTCATTGGAAGCCCGCAACGGCGTGCAGAAGGCCTCGCAGGAAGAGGTGGCGCTGGCGGAGGGCAGACTGTCGGCAGCCCGCGTCGCGCTGAGAAACTTCCGTGATATCTCGCAGGAAGCAGACCCGGTCGAGGCGGCAAAGCTCGCCGCTCAGCTCGTTGGTTCTCTGGAGCAGCAGCTCACGCAGTTGAAGACGGAACTCACGGCGGCGCGAAGCCGCATGTCGGCGAATTCCCCGCGTATCCGAGTCATCACGACGCAGATCGCCAGTCTTGAAAAGCAGTTGAATGAAGAGCGCCAGCGCTTCGGCAGCGGTGCCGCAGGGCAGGCGCAGAACAGTGATGTCGCCAGCCGCATTTTGAATTATGAAAAGCTGGAAACCGAGCGCGAATTCGCGGAAAAGGCCTACACTGCCGCCCTCGGTGGTCTGGAAAAGGCGCGCATGGATGCCAATAACCAGCAGCGATACCTCGCGACCTTCATCCAGCCCACACAGTCGGAACTCGCGCAATATCCGTCCCGGTTCATGAACGTGGCGTTGGTATTCGTCGGCTGCCTCTTCGCCTGGGGTGTGGCGACCATGGGGTACTACAATATCCGCGACCGAAACTGATTGATGCCTGAAATGCAGAACTCCGCGCTCTCTTCGCTCCACGCCCGCACTACGGCGCTGGCAGCGCAGGGTACAGTTGTCGCATTCCACATGAAGGCGTGGAAGCACTGCTTCCTGGAAGAGTTCTTCCCGCAAAAGCGTTTCCACTTCGCACCCTTCCAGCTCACGCAGCGTAGCTTTGAAAAGAAGATGCTACCGCTGCTGGAGGCTGCAGATAAGCCGCAAGTTTTCGTTTGGAGCAATAACCTGCCTGCCTTTGCCGCGCAGCATATCACGCGCCTCGGGCTTGACGTCTGGCATATGGAAGATGGCTTCATTCGCTCGCTGGAGGCCCAGGCTGGTTACTCTGTACCACTCTCCCTCACGCTGGATGCAAACCGCCCCTATTTCGATAGTCGCGGTAAGAGCGATCTTGAAGACCTACTCGCGAGTTATGATTTCGACGCAGACGAAGACCTCATGCAGCGCGCAAGAGAGGGTATGAGAACAGTCCTGCAACAGCGCCTAACAAAGTATAACGGAAACCTCGCCAACTCCGCACACGCGCCCGCGCAGCACGCCACGCAGCGAAAGCAGGTACTCGTCATCGGCCAAGTGGAGGAAGATGCCTCCATACTTTATGGCTGCGACCGCCCCTTTACGAATAACGACCTAGTACGAACAGCCGCAGCAGAAAACCCCGATGCGGATATAATCTACAAGCCCCATCCAGATGTGCTGAGCCGCATGCGCCGCGAACTCTCAAATCCCGACGATGTCGCCCACCTCTGCACCATCATGCGGGAAAAAGCCTCCCTGCCAGATGCGCTGGATGCCGCGGATCACGTCTATTCCATTACCTCGTTAGCAGGTTTCGAAGCCCTCATGCGGGGAAAGAAGGTCACGACGATCGGCGCGCCTTTTTACGCTGGCTGGGGGCTAACGGATGATAGACAGGCAAGCCCACGTCGCGGTAGAAAACTCAGCGTCGAAGCCGTATTCGCCGCCGCCTATTTACTTTATCCAATTTATTATGATCCCGACAACGGTCGTGCCGTCTCGTTTGAGGCGACTATTGCCAGCTTGGTAGCCCGGCGGGCAAAACCCCGAGTGTCCTTGAGCCCCAGATTAAAGTGGAAACCATATGGCACTTACGGTCTTTTAGGTTGGCGTCACCTGTTGACACCCATCATCGCACCTCTTGTGAGTAGATTTGGAAATGAGCGTGATACGTTGCAATACCGTGGTAACCCAGCAGGTTTTTTCCGTGAACTTTCCGATGAACGATTTCGGCTCTTGGGTAGAATATTATATCCATGGTAGAAACAGTTGATGATTGTCTTCGTGTTTGAAGTAATTGTTTCATGGCAGGATGAGGAGAGGATAATTGAAACTGGTCGCCACATGGACCAGCAATTCGAGGTTGATATTTCGAGGTTGATATAAATAACTGAGGCTGCTAAATCGTGCCCGGAAATAGAACTTGCTTATTCGGCAATCATCAGACTTTAGGCGGTAAACGGTGGATATTTTTTCGATTAGCAAAAAGAACAAGCAAAAACTTGCAAATGTTTTTTGTCAAATTGGAAGAAAAACCCAAATCAGAAAGGCACTTTACTTCTTTTTTGGTAGTCCGAATACAAAATTTGTGAAACCTGCATCTCAGGTCGATGTCTCGCCCATCCAAGTAGATGGACTAGAGGTATTTGACCTCGTAGGGCATTCGTGGTCAGAAGAAGGTGACGCAAAACCCATAGCCGTTCTTTTCGGTTTTGCACCTTGGAAGCGTGAAGCTGTTACGAGGTTCCTCTCAGATTATCGTATCGCGTTTGCCCGAAAAAACACACCGTGGTTGAAGCAGCAACTTGCGTTTGAAAAACATTCTCCATCGCTTTTTGTGTTTTGGAGCATGCAAAGCAAAAAAGGCGCAATCACCTTCGCAGAGAAAAATGGTGTTGACGTCTGGAGAGTAGAAGATGGGTTTTTGCGATCGGTTGGGCTCGGCGCGCAACACATTGAGCCTCTTTCTTTAGCTATAGACAAGAGCGGAATATATTTCGATCGTTCAAAAGAATCCGATCTTGAGAATTTGATTAACAAATTCGATGCTGAGAATTGCCCGGGGATTATTGAGCGGGCTGAAAAATGCAAAGTCTTGATCGAGAATCATAGTCTAACGAAATATAATACAAAGCATAGTGCGAAGTTAAAAGAGTTGCCGCCGTCAAACCGACGCCGCGTGCTTGTGATCGGTCAAGTTGAAGACGACGCCTCAATCGTTTTCGGTTCTACTGAAAAATATTCCAACAATGATCTTGTTCGCATTGCTCATGAAGAGAATGAGGACGCGGAAGTCATCTACAAGCCACATCCAGATGTCGCTGGCGGGCACCGGCAGGCAATCTCCGATCCAAAAGAAGTAGCTGACTTCGCCACAATTATCACCGGGGATTACGATTTCCAAGCTCTTCTAGAATCTGTTGATGAAGTTTATACTCTTACCTCCCTTGCTGGTTTTGAAAGTTTATTGCGAGGCAAGCGTGTTAGGGTATTTGGTGAACCTTTCTATGCCGGATGGGGGCTTACAGAGGACAGACACATAAGTGTGCGGCGAAATGTCCATAGAACGCTTATGGAAGTGTTTGCCGCGGCTTACATTCAGTACCCAACTTACTGCGTTGGGGCCTTGGGTAATAAAGCGCAGGTTGAACACGCGATCTTAGCATTAATACTTGAAAAGCACGGAACGCCAAGGTCTCTCGCAGAAAATATCGCTAGTCGTTTCGACTATCGCGTTATTGATGACGCGTTGTGCGATCGCCTGATCTATGTATTGAAAAATAACCCATACTTGCTCGACGAAACTGCGTTGTTTGATGAGGGACAAGGTGAGTTGCTTGAATTGCTGTCGGATCCAGAACTTAATAGTTCGACTGTGATCTCCTATTTGCTGCGGCGGGCACTGGCTGGAGATAGAAACGTCGGTGTATTCTGGAAACTTCGGAGCATCGCACTATCTGGTGAACCGTCCGAGGCTCTAGCGGCGCTGCAGGATATTGCGCCAGAGAACTTTGCTCTTCAAGATTCGACTGATCTGGTCGCGTGTCTGACGATGATTGGTCGTTTTGATGCAGCAGAGAATGTCCTTAATCGTAGGGCCTGCGTACTACCAAATACAGTTTCAGTTGACGATTTATTGGTGTTTTTGCAGGCGTATGAGTTTGTCCGCGGAGAACAAGGTAGATTTGGTCGGAAGCCTGTCGACCCTATGCCGTTGTGGAACTTTTTTAGGGCCAACTTACACTGGCTTCGGCATGATACGAAATTTTTGAGCATCCTTCCTCATATGTTTGCTCACCTGACGCATTTTAGGATGCTGAGTGATGTACGCTTTCTTTGCAATGAACTTCTTGGCGGGCTGAAAGCTGAAGAATTTGCAAAAAATGCGAAATATTCGCAGGTAATTGTATCAGCACTGTTTAAGGCTTCGAAACGACCGGAATTGTCGGTTCAAGGGAAGCGGCAGCTAGCGATTCATGTGTTTCGGAAGTGTGATGCAAAGATCACTAGCTACTATGCTGACAAACTCGCCACATTACCGCGAACAATCGCCATGCTCTTGTTGCAGATGGCGATCGCCACTGAAAGCGATAAAGAGATAGAGTACTATAAAAGCGTCGTTTTCGACGCCAAAACACCAATTGCAAAGCCGGAGCTGTCTGAATACAAAAAGACCATTAGTGATTTTTGTAATCGTCTCGTCAAGGCGCGGGATTACAAAAATGCTAGAAGTTTTCTTGCCGGCCAGAAATCAAAAATTCCTGAGGAATTTTATCTTCATCTGGTTTCGAATTGCTACACGCATGAGCGAAACTACAAATCAGCTGAAAAAATATCCCTAATTCTACTGAAGAAATTTAAAAAAAATACTTACAGGCGGAAGCTCGCTACAGTTTATGCAAATAGTGGTGAACTTGAGAAGGCCAGCGCATGGTTGAGTCACGCTGCATCCGCGGCCCTCTCCACCAAAGGGATGGCGGGAAGACGAGAGTTATCCGTAATCCGCGATGAGGAGGCAAGGGTAAGTTTTCTAGCAGAGTCATCAGATATACTTTCTACAGTGGCGCAGCCGAAGTTGCCTAAGGGCGTAGTTTTCCTTGGATCTTTTGGTTGTTTGAATACAATATCGATGGTCGTGCCTGTCCTGGTGGAATTGAAGCGTCGGGGATATGCCGTAGTTCAACTTGATGAAGGTATGCTGCGCAACGAACCGACAACTTTACCGTGGATCGATAAGCATGCTGGAATGATAGAGCGCACAATTCATACTGACCATGATCTCGCGGTGGGTTTGAAAAATGAGTGGAATATTAATTGGGCAGGGCGCGAGGTAATAAGTAATGGGATTAATTTTTATCAAGCAATTTTTGAAATTATGACTCAAAAATTCAGAGCATTCAATTTCGATATAAATGATCCTTTGATTTATCGATGGTTTTGTTATTACCTAATTCGTTGCGATAAAGCACTTCATGCTTGCCTTTCAATCCACAGTGAGATTATGGCACGTGGAGTACCAGTTCGTTTTATCAATGCGGGATCGCACTCGGCGCCTTTTTCAGTGTATAGATCGTTTGCTTTAAAATATGCATCAAGCCACGATGTTGGTTTTGTCCATATGGGCCCCGCTTACGAGAATTATTATAGCAACCTTAAAGGAAAGGTGGCGACAACGGTTTCACTTGAAAACCTCACGAAGTATCCTTTATATCGTTTGCCGTTTTTAGCTCGTCCCGATCTCTTCGAGAATTGGCTTTCACAAGACGGGCTTTACGAGCGTTATCGTAGTGATATTGAGCTGGTTCTTAATCACAATCGTGTGGGCAGGATTGGAAACGATCCAGTCGTTTCGGGATATGAAAATAAGCTTTATAACGCCAAATCTGAAGGTCGCAAGATTATTGGCGTCTACGGTAAGATTCTCTGTGATTTAGCCGTGCCCTTCGATGGAGGGCCTGCACATGAAGATATTGCTGATTGGTTGAGGCACACTGTGTCGTTAGCTAATTCGACTTCAAACCTAATTGTTCTCAAGCCCCATCCTCATGAACTAAGACCGGAAATCGCTCGTGACCTAAATGAGTATTGGCTCGATTTGATCAAAGGAATGAATATTCCGGAGAACGTTCTGATTCTTCCGCACACGGGTTTTAATAACCAAGATCTAATCAAGTATCTCGACTTGGCGGTTCTTTGGAACGGGACGTCCTCGTTAGAACTCTGCGCGCAAGGAATACCCGTAGTGATGGCAAGCCATTTTGGTCGTCATGACTACCCTGTGGAACTCATTTATCCAGAGTCACGAGACGATTATGAACGTTTGATTTGTGGGTCTGAGTGGGAAAAACCGAACCAAGAGAAAAAAGAACGTGCTGCTCTTCTTCTCAAGTACATGGGTACAGAGGAGGTTTGTGTGCCGTTCCGCTATTCGCATCGTCCGGTTACAAACGATCCGGTCGGTGTTCCTTATTGGCATATGGACGAAATTGCGAGATTCTTGCGCGATGGTGATCCGCACATCAGCAAACTTGCTGATAAATTTTTTGCTTGAAATACTAGGAGAAATAGATGCTATCCGGCAGTGCAATACTTGTGACGGGTGGGACGGGATCCTTTGGTCACGCCTTCGTACCTATGACGCTTGCGAAATATAATCCTTCTAAAATCATTATCTATTCAAGGGATGAGATGAAACAGTGGGAGATGGCCAAGCTCTATGGCTCCGATCCACGTGTTCGGTTCTTCATCGGTGACGTGCGTGATCGAGAAAGGCTCTATCGGGCGTTAGACGGTATCGACTACGTCGTGCATGCTGCGGCGACAAAAATTGTGCCGACGGCAGAATACAACCCATTTGAATGCGTAAAAACAAATATAAATGGTGCAATGAACCTCATCGATGCCTGCATCGATAAAAAGGTTAAGCGCGTTGTCGCGCTCTCGACGGACAAGGCCAGCAGTCCGATTAACCTCTACGGTGCGACAAAGTTAGCATCTGACAAGCTATTTGTGGCAGGCAATTCTTATGCTGGGGGACACGACACGCGTTTTGGAGTGGTGCGTTACGGAAATGTTATGGGTTCACGCGGTTCTGTGATTCCTTTTTTCTTATCGATTAGGGGTGCTGGGACGTTGCCCATAACAGATGAACGCATGACACGCTTCATGATTACATTGGAGCAAGGCGTTGAACTCGTGTGGCATGCTTTCGACGACATGGAAGGCGGCGAAATTTATGTAAAAAAAATCCCGTCAATGAAGGTAACCGACCTCGCCAGTGCAGTCGCGCCAGAAGCTGAGCAGAAAGTTGTCGGTATCCGACCAGGTGAAAAGTTGCATGAGCAGATGATCGGCGAAGAAGACGCATATTTTACGTATGAATATGACGAGCATTTCAAAATTCTGCCGGCCATACACAACTGGACTTCGTCACAAGCTCGGATAAAGGATGGGAAAAAGGTTCAGACGGGGTTCAGCTACACCAGTGACAATAATAGCGAATGGATGAGCAAGGAAGAGTTGCAAAGTTGGGTTTTGGCTAACAACTCTAAAATAGGTAATGTTTGATCTATGATACCGTATGGACGCCAGGAAATTTCACAGGAAGACATTGACGCTGTCATAAGTGTTTTGCGCTCAGATTTTCTGACGCAAGGTCCGGTTGTTCAGCAGTTTGAACAGTCTTTATCAAATCTTGCCGGAGCGAGTTTCGCCGTAGCAGTGAATAGTGCCACATCTGCGCTGCATATCGCTTGTCTTGCCCTCGGGTTGGGTCAGGGTGATCGTCTCTGGACTACGCCTAATACATTCGTGGCATCTGCTAATTGCGCTTTATATTGCGGCGCCACAGTAGATTTCGTCGACATTGATGCAGCAACCTACAACATGTGCCCGCAATCACTTGAGCGAAAATTAGCACAAGCTCAAGCGACTGGGACTCTTCCGAAAGTTGTCGTTGTGGTTCACTTTGCCGGACAATCTTGCGAAATGATAAAATTTCACGCGCTTGCACAACGATATGGCTTTAAACTCATTGAAGATGCGTCTCACGCTATTGGTGGAGCATACCTCGGATCCCCAATAGGCAGTTGCCAGTACAGTGACATTACAGTTTTCAGCTTCCATCCAGTAAAGATCGTAACAACTGCTGAAGGAGGTGCTGCGCTCACGAACAATTTGATGCTTGCCGAACGAATGGAGCTCTTTAGAAGTCACGGTATTACTAGGGCCCCAGAGATGATGGTCGGAGAAAGTCACGGCCAGTGGTATTACCAACAGGTCGGTTTGGGGTTCAATTACCGCATAACCGAGCTACAAGCAGCCCTCGGATTGAGCCAGCTGAAGCGGGTGAAAGAATTCGTATCTCGACGGCATGAGATAGCAGCGCGATATGATCAATTGCTAGCAAGTCTTCCTGTTGTTATACCGTTTCAACATCATGATTGTTACTCGGCATTTCAC
Organism: Hyphomicrobiales bacterium; assembly: GCA_900468015.1. Classification (GTDB taxonomy): domain Bacteria; phylum Pseudomonadota; class Alphaproteobacteria; order Rhizobiales; family Rhizobiaceae; genus Agrobacterium. Next base: position 3,941 of record UBRU01000020.1, on the reverse strand, counting down.
TTATATCCGGTTCGATTAAAGCTGGACAAAATTTCAAGGCCCCGAAGTAAGATTTTCGAGGGTCTGCGTACACGTGGGATTGGTGTGAATGTCCACTATATACCTGTCCATACGCAGCCTTACTATAAGCAGTTTGGTTTCAACGAAGGAGATTTCCCCGAAGCCGAAAGTTTTTACGCTGACGCGATAACGATACCTTTGTATCCAACACTTACGCCTGAACAGCAGGACCACGTAATCGATTCTTTGCGCGCGGAGATCGTGCAATGAGGCTTGCGCTGATTCCTGCGAGAGGCGGTAGCAAAAGGATACCGCGTAAAAATATAAAGATATTCCATGGAATGCCGATGATTGCATGGACAATCAAGGCTGCTAAAGAAAGCATGTGTTTCGATCGAATTATGGTATCCACAGATGATGCAGAAATTGCGGATATAGCTCGATCAAATGGAGCCGAAGTTCCGTTTATTCGCCCCGCTGAGTTATCTGATGATCAAACAAATACTATTGATGTTGTTCAACATGCTATCAACTGGTGGGTTGAGCATGTTGAAGCACCTTCCCTCGTTTGCTGCCTGTACGCAACTGCCCCATTCATTCGAACAGAGGATCTGCTAGAGGGCTTACGGGCACTTGATCGCAGCGATGTAATGTTCGCGTTTTCTGCAACAAGGTACGCCTTCCCCGTCCAGCGTGCCATCAGAAGAACTGAGGGCGGCGGGGTTGAGATGCTTATGCCAGAGCATTTTCTAAGCAGATCACAGGACTTGGAAGAGCTGTATCACGATGCTGGTCAATTCTACTGGGGAAGGACAGAGGCTTGGTTGTCTTCAAAATCGATTTTCTCTTCCTCCTCCGTACTTGTTCCGCTACCGCGTTATAGAGTGCAAGACATTGATACTATGGAGGATTGGTTCCAAGCTGAGCTAATGTTCAGGCAGATTGAGGATATGGATGGCTCGGAAAGATAGCCCGTTTATCGTATTTCGAACCGATTCTTCTCTCACAATCGGTAACGGCCACGTAATGCGTTGCTTGACGTTAGCGTCGATGCTGAGGGAGCGTGGTGCTCTCTGCATGTTCATTTGCAGGCCGTTCAAGGGTCACTTGATCGAATACATTGAACGCCAAGGTTTTTCAGCTATTTCGCTCCCAAATATTTCAACGCTGTCTGGAGACATAGGAGATGCATCTGATTCGCAATCTGTCGAGCATTGGCTCGGTACTGATTTCGCAACAGACGCTAACGATACGATAAATGCATTGTCTGCGTCCGTAGATTTGCTCGTAATCGATCATTACGCGATTGATAAAAAATGGGAGACGGTGCTTCGGCCACGAGCTAAGAATTTAATGGTTGTTGACGATTTAGCCAACCGACCTCACGACTGTGACATTCTTCTCGATCAGAACATCGGCTCAAAGAGCGCGAATTACGATCGTCTCCTCCCCGCTGGAGTATGTAAATTAATCGGTCCGCGTTACGCATTGCTCCGCCCGCAATTCCTACATCTACGGGATTATAGCTTGTCTCGCAGGCAAGGCGCTATGTCATTCCGAGTGTTGATAAGCCTTGGTGGCGTTGATCGTGATAACGTGACCCAACGAGTAATAACGGCTCTTCATGAGTGTAAATTTGAGAGCACATTAGAGCTCACAATAGTTATGGGGCCGAATGCACCGTGGATAGAAGAGGTGATCTCAGAAGCAAAAAAGTGTCGGCATAGCACGACGGTTCTCAGTTCGGTAACGGATATGGCTTCTCTTATGGCCGACTCTGACTTAGCGATTGGTGCAGCAGGAAGTACTTCTTGGGAGCGTTGCGCGCTTGGCGTACCAACGCTCCTTCTAATTCTCGCTCAGAACCAACTACTTGTTGCTAAAAGATTAGAGGAGGCCGGGGGGGCCATGGTTATGCCGATCGGGGCTAATTTTGTATCTGTTTTAGAGAACTTCCTGACGTATATGACAAGCGATTCTGGCGCCCGGCAAAAGATGATTAACATAGCATCGCGCATTTGCGATGGCCGAGGGACAATGCGCGTTGCTGACACCATCTGGAAGTTTGTATTTCATCAATCTGAGGAAGTAACAAATGCTACCGAATAGCGAGCGTTTCGCACTGAGAAAACTAAAAGAAGATGATCTAGCGCAGGTACTCGAATGGCGGAATTTCCCAACGATACGCCAAAATATGTATAATCACCAGGAGATATCGGAGGAAGAGCATCAAGCTTGGTGGCGAAATTCACAGGATGGTAGCCACCAGGTTCACCTGATTTGTGAGGCTGACTTGATACCTTGCGGCGTGGTATCGTTTTACGACATAAGCAAAAAATACAATACGGCGTTTTGGGCATTCTATGCATCGCCTCTTGCTAAACGAGGGACTGGATCTTGGATGGAGCTTTGCGCACTTGATTATGCTTTTACGGTCTTGAAATTGCATAAATTAAGCTGCGAGGTGTTGTCTTTCAACACGAGCGTAATCAAGCTTCATGAGAAATTTGGGTTCACTGTTGAGGGACGATTTAGAGAACAACATTCAAGAGGCGATGAACGACACGATATAGTTAGATTAGCGATTTTCGCTGACGAATGGGCTGATAAGCGAGGCGAGATTAAAGAACGTCTACGTGTTGTAAAATAGGATTTAAGACCATGGATATGACTATCGCAGGCCGTAAGATTGGGGATAAATTTCCTCCCTATATTATCGCGGAGATGTCTGCTAATCACAATGGGAGTATTGAGAACGCTTTCAACATTATTTCGAAGGCCAAAGCCAGCGGAGCCGACGCGGTCAAGCTACAAACATATTCTCCAGATACAATCACGTTGGATTGCGACGACGAAAGCTTCTGCATTGATGGTGGGCTCTGGCACGGAAGAACACTGTATGAGCTTTATGAGGAAGCTCACATGCCTTGGGAATGGCATAAACCGTTGTTCGACAGGGCAAGAAAAGAAGAAATAACTATTTTTAGTTCTCCATTCGATTTCACCGCTGTTGATTTGCTTGAAGATCTCAATGCGCCTGCTTACAAAATCGCATCTTTTGAAGCTGTCGATATTCCTTTGATTGAGTATGCGGCGTCTACTGGGAAACCTCTTATAATATCAACTGGAATGGCAAACGATGAGGAGATACACGAGGCGGTTGAAGCAGCGCGTGCGGCCGGCTGTAGCCAACTTGCCCTTTTGCGTTGCGTAAGCGGATATCCCGCTCCGCCATCGGATTACAATCTTAAGACGATACCGGATATGATGAAGCGGTTTGGAGTAACAGTCGGACTTTCGGACCACACCCTCGACAATACCACCGCTTTAGTAAGTATCGCAGTCGGTGCGTCTATTATCGAAAAGCACTTCACGTTAGATCGTTCAGGTGGTGGTCCAGATGACAGTTTTTCGTTAGAGCCTCTTGAATTAGTTCAGTTATGCACGGGAGCTAAAACGGCGTGGGAATCGCTTGGTCAAGTCGACTATGGCCTTAAGTCGAGCGAGACTGGTAATGTTAAGTTTCGGAGATCAATATACTTCGTCAAGAGTCTGGAACAAGGTCAGGTCATTTCGGAGGATTCGGTTCGAAGCGTCAGACCTGGGTTCGGCCTCGCTCCTAAGTATCTAAAATCAATTATTGGTAAACCTGTTACCCGTGACGTTGTATTAAACTCACCTGTAAGAGTGGATGATGTGCTCTGGTAGTGTATATTAATTGTAGTCGATATTGGCTCGCCTTGAACTGATGGTTTCCCCTTCCTGTTGGCATCGAGTATGACGACTGCCCAGCGCCGTGGCGTAAGCATTCGCCGAGGACCGCAGTGTCAGGTTTTATTGCGCGATCTGCGCTTCCATTTCGTAGCCAGGGCCTCGACTTTTTCGGTAAGCGGCAAGCTGAGACCGTTCATCGCGTGTAACTCCACGGCATGAGTGCATCG
>UBRU01000015.1:0-137913 GCA_900468015.1 Hyphomicrobiales bacterium | reverse complement strand
ACAGGGCAATTTTCAAATTCTAGAATAAAATTATAAACCATTGTAATTAAACAATAATTTTGAAATCTCGGCATTTTCCATCCAAAACACCCAAGCACCTCGCCAGTTTCCGCACCCTATTTTACCCGGCTTGAGCCAATACCAATGGTCACACGTTGGGGAGTCATGCTGCGCTTGATGGCGTCTGATGATCTGCTAACGTCACGGTGAAAACATGGAACCGTTTGAGTGCTTGTCTGGTGCTGACGTAAACACTTCTAACATCACGCAGATCGCGAGCCTTGTAGCGTCGTCGAGCGATCAGCAATGAATTTTGAAAAGGTCGTTTATCGACGGGGCTCTGTGCTCGCCCGGATAGATCGAACTTATAGCAAGCTCGATGAAAATAGCGGCGGGACATTCATCCCGCCGCCATCAGCAATTAGAAACGATAGTTGACACCGCCTTTGACGACGTGGTCGCTGAGGTCGGTGTGCGACACGACGTTGTTGGAGAATGTGCGCACATNNGCCGCCGCCATCGCGCAGGCTGGTAACGGTGACACCGGCCGTGCCGTAAACCAGCGTATCGTCAAGCTTGACGCCTGCCTTTGCCTTTACGGCAGCGCGCCAGCGTTCTTTCAGATTACCGTTTGGCACCTTGGCCTTTGCATCGCCCAGATGGGTTGCTTCGACTTCACCGCCGATGACAGCAGAGCCCAGATCATAGTCGTAGCCTGCCTGCGCGCCCAGCGCCAAGCCCTTGCCACCCTTGAACGGGTTGGCGCTGGGCATTGCAGCGCCGATGTGACCGCCAACATAGGCGCCGGTCCACGAGGTGGAGGCTGGTGCCTCATTGTAGGCTGGCGGGTTTTCGTAAGAGGATAGATCAGCCGCCCATATGGGGGATGCGGCAAAGGAAACAAGCGCTGCAGCTGCAACAGATTTCAGTGTCTTCGACATAGGCTACTCCAAACATTTTCCAAGCGAGACGACCCACCAGGCCACCCAATTTCCAAAACGCATCCATGACTGCGCGTCTGTCCGTCGTTTTGTCTAAAAATGGCACAAAGATAAGACCCGTTCCGAAATTCCATTCAAATTTGACTAAAACTTTAACGGCATGGCTAACAGGAGGTTAATTTCGGGGGTTGCGCGGATCAAAACGCAGGCGCAGGGAACAGAAGGTGCCCAAAAGTCATTTTATAGAGGAATAATATAAGTTCTTTCGCTTACTAGCTAATGATACCGTCTCGGATGACGGCCATAAAACAGGAATGATTATGAGAGATACGGATAGCAAAGCAATCACGGGCGTAGAGGGACTGGATGACATTTTATCTGGAGGCCTTTCCCGGCGTCACGTGTTCTTGCTTGAAGGCTCTCCGGGCACCGGCAAGACCACGATTGCGCTTCAGTTTCTGATCGAAGGCGCGGCCAATGGCGAACGCTGCCTCTATATCAGCCTGTCGGAATCCGAAGAGGAACTTCGCGATAGCGCCGCGTCCCACAACATGTTCCTTGGCGAGAATATCGACATCTTCGAATTGGTGCCGCCCGAAAGTCTTCTGGATGCAGACCAGCAGCAGAGCCTGCTCTATTCGTCCGATCTGGAATTGGGTGAAACGACCAAGTTGATATTCGGCGCGTTCGAGCGTCTGAAACCAGATCGCGTCGTTATCGACAGCTTGTCGGAAATTCGCTTGCTGGCGCAGAGCTCCCTGCGGTATCGTCGCCAGATTCTGGCCATGAAGCATTACTTTTCGAAGTCAGGCGCAACCGTGCTTTTGCTGGACGATCTGACTGCCGATGTCCTCGACAAGACCGTTCACAGTGTTGTCCACGGTGTCATCCATCTTGAGGAGTTGTCACCGAATTACGGTCCAGAGCGGCGCCGGGTGCGCATTCTGAAGTATCGTGGTCAGGCCTATAGAGGTGGCTACCACGATTTTGTCATCCGCACAGGCGGCGTGGCAGTGTTTCCGCGGCTACGCGCCATTGAACACAAGACGTCGTTCACGCGCGACATTCTGAGCAGTGGAATCGAGCGTCTTGACGGCCTGCTTGGTGGTGGCGTCAACCGTGGTTCCAGCACTTTGCTGATCGGGCCTGCCGGTACGGGTAAGAGCATTTTTGGCATTCAGTTCATCGACGCAGCGATCAAGCGCGGCGAAAAGGCTGCGATGTTCATTTTCGACGAAGAACTCGGGCTGCTCTTCGACCGGATGAAGCATCTCGACATCGACCTCGAAAAGCTGCGTGATTCCGGTCATCTCTACATTGAGCAACTGGATGCGGCTGAGCTTTCTCCGGGCGAGTTTGCGCAACGGGTGCGTGAGCAGGTCGCGAAATACGATGCCAAGACGGTGCTGATCGACAGCATCAACGGCTATCAGGCAGCGATGCCCGAAGAAAACGCACTGATCCTTCACATGCACGAGTTGCTTCAGTTCCTGAACAGGCAGGGCGCAAATACGTTCCTGACCGTTGCCCAGCACGGGCTGGTCGGCGATATGAAGTCTCCCGTGGATGTGACCTATCTTGCAGACACCGTTATTCTGCTTCGTTACTTCGAGGCCTCCGGTCGCGTTCGGCGCGCTGTTTCCGTGATCAAGAAGCGCACGGGTACCCACGAGGATACGATCCGGGAATACACCATTACCAATGAAGGCCTCATCCTCGGTGAACCGCTTTATGCCTTCCAAGGCGTGCTGCGCGGCGTCCCGTTCTTGATGTCTGAAAATGCCGGATTGACACCGGCGGATGGGAGTTCGGAAAATTTCTGAGCCCGGACACTTCGCCCTCATTTATGCCCCTAACGGCAGAGACGCCCAAATCGCGACAACCCTGCTCACCGAGGCAGGAATCGCGTCGAAAGCTGTGTCGACGGCCCGGGCTATCGTGTCTGAACTCGGCGACGATGCTGCATTCGTCGTCGTTACCGAAGAGACATTGCGCTCGGCAGACCTCAAGCCCTTGTCTGACTGGATCATGGCGCAGCCAGCCTGGTCAGACTTACCATTCATCGTTCTTACCCACCGGGGCGGCGGACAGGACCGCAATCCGTTTGCGCTCAGACTATCGGAAATTCTTGGCAATGTGAGCTTTTTGGAGCGGCCGTTCCACGCAACCACTTTCATCAGCGTTTCGCGCACGGCCTACCGGAACCGGCTTCGCCAGTTCGACGCCCGGTCCAAGATCGAGGCGCTCGCAGACGGTGAACTTTGGCTGCAGACCGCGTTGAGTGCAGGCCGACTGGGATCGTGGCAGTTGGAACTGGCGTCGATGACGCTCGACTGCTCGGGCACGTGTAAAGCCATTTTCGGGTATCCGCGAACCGCAAGCTTCGGTTATGAGAACCTGCTGGCAGGTGTGCACCCGGATGACCGGCAACGCATGCAGGCGGCGGTTCGCGATACGCTTGAGAACGGTACGGAATATTCGATCGAATACCGTGTTGTCTGGCCCGATGGCTCAGTCCACTGGGCTGAAATCAAAGCACAGCTTTACCGCGACAGGCGCGGCGTGCCCACCAAGCTGGTCGGCGTTTCCGCAGATATCACGGAACGCAAGGAAGTGGCAGAGCGGCAGCGGCTGGTGAATGAAACGCTGGAACTGCGAGTAGCGGAGCGCACGGCGGAGCTTTTGCAGGCGCATGAAACCGTCATGGCCGAAGTCGATCAGCGACAGAAGGCCGAGGAGCAGTTGCGACAGGCGCTGAAGATGGAAGCGATTGGCCAACTGACGGGCGGCGTGGCGCACGATTTCAACAACCTGTTGATGGCCGTCATGGGCAATCTCGAGCTGCTGGCAAAGCATGTTTCTGGCGATGAGCGCGGCATGCGGCTGATCGATGGTGCCCTGAAAGGGGCAAAACGCGGCGCATCGCTCACGCAGAGACTGCTGGCCTTTGCCCGCAGGCAGGACCTTCAGGTCAAGCCGGTCGATATGTCAAAGCTTATTGAAGACATGGACGATCTCCTGCGTAAATCCGTTGGCTCCAGCATTGCCCTGCAATGGGCGGTGGAGAAGGATTTGCGCTTCGGACTTGGCGACGCAAACCAGATCGAACTTGCTCTCCTCAATCTGGTGGTCAACGCGCGAGACGCAACGCCGGAACGTGGCACGATTACCATTGGCCTTCGCGAAGACAGTGTTTTGCGGGGCTCGCCGGAGCTTGCAGCCGGTGATTATGTCGTCTTGTCCGTAACCGACACCGGCGTCGGCATGGACGCCGAAACACTGAAAAAGGCCATCGATCCCTTCTTCTCGACCAAGGAATTGGGCAAGGGCACCGGTCTCGGCCTTTCCATGATTCATGGACTGGCCTTGCAGCTCAAAGGTGCACTCGTTTTGAAAAGCGTCAAAGGACAGGGAACGACCGCCGAGCTATGGATACCCGTTAGTGAAGAGCATGTCGGCGGATCGGTAGAGACGCATCCTCCCGAAACGGTCTCTGTAAATCCATCGGTCAACAACAGGAACCTCAGAATTCTGATGGTCGATGACGATGCCCTGATCGCCATGAGTTCGGTCGATATGCTCGAAGATCTCGGTCATGAGGTCGTTGAGGCTAGCTCTGGCCGTCAGGCACTGGAAATTCTCGCGAACCAGGGGCAGTTCGATCTGTTGGTGACGGACTTCTCGATGCCCGGCATGAACGGTGCGGAACTGTCGCGAAGGGCGCGCGAGCTTATTCCGGGTCTGCCGATCCTGATTGCGACCGGTTATGCCGATCTTCCCGAGGGTACCGACCTTGAGATCACGCGGTTGGGGAAACCTTACACGCAGGATCAGCTGGCAAGCGAGATATCGAAGGTGCTCGCATCGAATTGACGGCTCAATCGCTCAATAGGCGATAACCGACACCCGGCTCCGTTTGGACGATTTTGGGCTGGGCCGGGTCCCGCTCGATTTTCTGTCGAAGCTGGCCGATGAAGACGCGCAGATAATGCAGGTCTTCTTCATGCGCCGGGCCCCAGACCGAGGTCAGGAGTGTGCGATGCGTCACCACGCGCCCGGCGTGATGGGCAAGCAGGGTTAAAAGATCATATTCCTTCGGCGTCAGCCGAATGGATTTGCCGTCTCGCAGAACGATGCGCTGGATCATATCGATGGTCAGACCATCAGTTGTCACCACGGATGGAGCCTTGCTGGCCGTGCCGCGATGGCGCATGGCGGTTCTGATGCGGGCGGTCAGTTCGCCTATGGTGAAGGGCTTTTCGATGTAGTCATCGGCGCCGAGATCGAGTGCTGCGATTTTCTCCGTTTCGCGGTCACGGGCCGACAGGATGATGATGGGTATTTCCGACCAGCCGCGCAGGCTGGCGATGACATCCTTGCCATCCATATCCGGCAGGCCGAGATCGAGGATCACCAGTTCGGGCGCAGCGGTAGCAACAGCCTTGAGCGCATCCGCGCCGTTTTCGGCTTCGATAACCTCATACCCGGCAGCGGCCAGCGCTGGCCGGAGAAAACGCCTGATCTGCGGTTCGTCATCGACGACAAGAATGCGGGCGAGTGTCATGGTGCTCCTGCGGTTCGGTCTTTTTCCTCTACCGGGAAACGCATGACAATACGAGTGCCTCTCTTCCTGACCGCCGGACTTTCCGCGTGGATGCGCCCGCCCAATGCCTCAACGAACCCACGGGCGATCGACAGGCCAAGCCCCGTGCCGGGGGATCGTCCATCGGATTTCGAGCGGCGGTAGAACTTCTCGAAGATGCGGTCGAGATCGGTAGCCGGGATGCCCTTGCCCAGATCGGTCACCGAGATTGCAACATCCTTGCCATCCCGGCGGACATAGATGTTGACGGGTTCGCCGCCTCCATATTTGGCGGCATTGTCCAGAAGGTTGAACAGAACCTGTTCCAGCAGTACGCTGTCACCACGCATGAGAGGCAGGTCCGTCGCAATTCCGGTCTCGAACACCTGCGCAGGGAAATATTTGCGGGCGCGATCAGTTGCCGCACGCACCACATCACCCAGATCGACCCAGTCCTGCCTCGCTCTCAGCGTTCCCGCCGATATCCGTGTCATGTCGAGAAGGTTGGCTACGAAGCGGCTGAGCCGCGCGCCCTCTTCCTCGATGGATTGCAGCAGATCGTCGCGGCTTTCCGGCGTCATCCGCTCTCCCAGTTCCCGAAGACTGGTGACGGCGCCGGTGATGGTGGCAAGGGGCGTGCGTAGATCGTGAGAAATGGAGGATAGCAGAGCCTCGCGGTAACGTTCGCTTTCCAGCCGCAGCGCTTGCTGGGCGCTTTCGGATGAAAGTCTCGCGCGGTCGATGGCCGTGGCGGTCTGATCGATGATGGCGGAAAACATGCGCTCAGCATTGGAATCCAGTGGCTCACCAGCGACTTCATAGCCACACACGCCAACCACGCCATGCGGGCTGGTCAACGGTCTGAACTGAAAACGGCAATTGGGCAGCGTGCCGGTTCCGGCACCTGCTGCCTCTTTCTTCGTATTGGCCCAACGCGCCGCAGCAACCTCGGCGACCCCAAGCTCGGTGTCCGGAGGCCATGCGGCAGCGGTTTCGAGCAGATCGCCATTGGGGCGCAGCAGAACGATGTTGCGGTTGAGGCCCGCATGCAGTTGCGTGACGGACGCCCACAGCACCTCATCGACATCTGCGGTGCCCGAGAGCTTGCGCGCAAAATCATAGAGCGCCTGCATGGCAGTGGCACGTGAACGCGCCGTCTGTGCCTGCTCCCGTATACGTGAGCCGAGACTACCCGCTAGAACCGCTGCGACGATAAAGATGCACAGCGCGAAAACTTCGTGCGGAGATGCGATGGTAAAATTGTAAAGCGGCGGGATGAAGAAGAAATTGTAGGCGAGTGCCGACAACAAGGCAGACATCAACGCCGCCGCAAACCCGGCGTAGATAGCGGACGCTAGAACCGCCAGTAGAAACAGCAGCGAGATATTCGGCAGGTAGATGATGCGGTCGATCAGCACGCCGACGACCGTCGCCGGCAACACGGAGATCAATGCAAAGGCGAAAGGCCGGGTGAGAGCTGGAAGGCGCGGCCAGGGCGAGGGTCTTTTTGCAGGACGTTTCAGCTTATCGTCAGATGTGACGATATGAAGTCCGATGCCGCTCATCTCGCGCGTCAGCGCATCTGCGAGACTGTTACGCAGGGCAAAACCCGGCCATCGGCGGCGTTGCGAACCGATGACGACCTGCGTTGCGTGTTCTCGCTTGGCCAGTTTCAGAATTTCGGCAACGAAGTCACTGCCCGTCACTCTACCTGTTTCAGCACCGAGCTTTTCTGCCAGCCGAAACGTATCGTCTATCCGGCGAAGGTCTTCGTCATCCATGGTTTCCCGGTCGTAGCGGGCGACACTCACCACCAGCCACGGCGCATTCAGACCGGACGCCAGACGGCTAGCCACACGCACGACTTTTTCCGACAGGGCATCAGCGCCGATGCAAACGAGAAGCCGCTCTCCCGTTGCCCATGGGCCTTCGATGGCGTTCTGGCGCAGATAATCGATCATCTGATCATCCACCCGGTCTGCGGTTCGCCGCAGCGCCAATTCCCGCAAAGCGGTGAGATTTCCGAGGCGAAAGAAACGGTCCGCCGCGCGACGGGCACTGGCAGGAAGGTAGACCTTGCCATCCTGCAAACGCGTGATCAGTTCGGCAGGTGGCAGATCGACCAGAAGGACCTCGTCGGCCTTTTTTAAAACCGTATCCGGCACCCTTTCACGCACATTGACGCCGGTGATCTGCTCGACCAGATCCGACAGACTTTCCAGATGCTGAATGTTGAGCGCCGTCCATACATCGATGCCAGCGTTGATCAGTTCTTCGATATCCTGATAACGCTTGGGATGCCTGAAGCCATCCGGGTTTGAATGAGCCAGTTCATCGACAATGATGGTGGCCGGTTTGCGCGCCAGCGCGGCATCCAGATCGAATTCAAGCAGTTCCTTGCCGTGATAGGCGACCGGCAGGCGCGGCAGGATTTCCAGCCCGTCCAGCAGAGCCGAGGTTTCTGTGCGCCCGTGCGTTTCCACAAGCCCGGCCAGTATTTCCGTACCCTCTTTGCGCAGTCGCTGGGCGCGGTTCAGCATGGCATAGGTTTTGCCGACACCGGGGGCCGCGCCTAGAAAAATAGTGAGCTTGCCCCGGCGGTCTTTCTCCGCCAGGGCAAGCAATGCATCGGGGTCGGGACGGTTCGTCTCGTATGGCTCGTTTGCCGGCATCCGTATCAACTCTTCAGCGCATCGAGCGCAAGATTGAGCTCTAGCACATTCACACGCGGCTCGCCTACAATTCCCAACGTTCTGGTCTCAGTATGCGTTTGAACGAGCGCCTTTACCTGCTCTAGTGACAGTTGCCGCGCACTGGCCACCCGCGCAACCTGCGCATCTGCAAATTCAGGCGAAATATGCGGATCGAGGCCGGAACCTGAAGTCGTGACGGCATCTGCCGGAACAGCGCCAGCCAGACCGCCTGATTTCAACTTTTCCACATCGGCTGCCACACGGTCGCGCAGCTTTGCCGATGTGGTGCCAAGGTTGGAGCCGGATGAGGCGGACGCATTGTAGGCGTCCGGTGATGTGGCCGATGGCCTTGGCCAGAAGTAGCGCTCGGTCGTGAAGTTTTGGCCGATCAGCGCAGAACCGACCACGGCGTCGCCACGGCGGATCAGCGAGCCATTGGCCTGTTGCGGCATGAGTGTCTGGGCGATGCCGGTAACCGCAAGCGGATAGGCAACACCGGTCAGCAAGGTCAAAAGACCGAGAAAAACGATAGCAGGTCTGATAAATTTGAACATGGTCACACCAGGTGCAGGGCCGAAACGGCCAGATCGATAATCTTGATACCGGCGAAAGGCAGCAACAAACCGCCAACGCCATAGATGAGCAGGTTTCTGCGCAGCAGAGAGGCCGCGCTGGACGGACGGTAGGCGATGCCTTTCAGTGCCAGCGGTATCAGCGCGATGATGATCAGCGCGTTGAAAATGACGGCAGACAGAATGGCCGACTGCGGCGTCGAAAGTCCCATGATGTTGAAGGCGCCAAGTGCGGGATAGGTCGCGACGAACAGCGCGGGGATGATCGCGAAGTATTTTGCGACATCGTTTGCGATGGAGAATGTCGTCAGCGAACCGCGTGTCATTAGAAGCTGTTTGCCGATCTCCACGATTTCGATGAGCTTGGTCGGGCTGGAATCGAGATCGACCATATTCGCGGCCTCGCGGGCGGCCTGGGTGCCTGTCTGCATGGCCACGCCGACATCGGCCTGCGCCAATGCTGGCGCATCGTTGGTACCATCGCCGCACATGGCGATCAGCCTGCCGCCCTGTTGCTCCCGGCGAATATAGGCCAGCTTGTCTTCGGGCGTCGCTTCGGCCAGGAAGTCATCGACCCCAGCTTCCGAAGCGATGGCGGCAGCGGTTACGGGATTGTCGCCCGTGACCATGACCGTGCGGATACCCATTGCGCGCAGCGCCGCAAAACGTTCCTTGATGCCGGGTTTCACCACGTCTTTCAGGTGGATGACACCCAACAGGCGGTTTCCATCGGCAACGCCGAGCGGGGTGCCACCTGAGCGTGCCACGCTTTCCACCGCCTGAAGAAATTCCGCAGGCGCATCTTTGTCCGACATGCCAGTGAATTTCAGCACGGCATCAATGGCACCTTTGCGAAGACGATGCGGGCCCATGTCGATACCGGACAGGCGGGTCTGCGCACTGAACGCGATGGTGTTGTCAGCCACAGCCTTGGGCGCTGCGATGCCGAAATCACCCATGGCGAGCGCTGCAATCGAGCGCCCCTCCGGCGTTTCATCGGAAAGGCTAGCCAGAAGTGCGGCCTCTGCCAGTTGCTGCTGGCTAACGCCGGGTGCGGCGATGAAATCTGCCGCCATGCGGTTGCCGAAGGTGATCGTGCCGGTCTTGTCCAGAAGCAGTGTGTCGACATCACCCGCCGCTTCCACAGCGCGACCGGAGGTGGCGATAACGTTGAAGCGCACGAGCCTATCCATACCGGCAATGCCGATGGCCGAGAGAAGACCGCCAATGGTCGTCGGAATCAGGGTTACGAGCAAGGCGGCTAGCACCGTGACCGACAGCACCGTGCCGGAATATCCTGCAAGACCCCAGATCGTGACGACCACGATGAGAAACACCAGCGTCAGGCCTGACAGCAAGATCGAAAGTGCAATTTCGTTTGGTGTTTTCTGGCGTTCGGCGCCTTCGATCAACGCGATCATGCGGTCGACGAAGCTGGCACCGGGCGGTGTGGTGATCCGTATCGTCAAGCGGTCCGACAGGACCTGCGTGCCCCCCGTTACCGCCGACCGGTCACCGCCGGATTCGCGAATGACGGGTGCGGATTCGCCGGTGATCGCGCTTTCATTGACGGAGGCGACACCTTCGATCACCTCGCCGTCACCGGGAATGAGTTCGCCTGCATCGACGATGACGACATCGCCGACAGCGAGCATGGTTGCCGGAACGGCTTCCTCCGCGCCATTGGAGACGACCCGGCGGGCTGTCAGGTCGGAGCGTCCGCGCTTCAGGCTTTCCGCCTGTGCCCGGCCCCTGCCCTCCGCCACCGCTTCGGCAAAGGTTGCGAACAGCACCGTGAACCAGAGCCATGCGGCGATCTGGCCTGAAAAAATGGTTGTTTCGCTGCCTTTGATAAGGTCACGCAGGAAGAGGATCGACACCAGTGCTGCGACGACCTCGGTGACGAAGATCACCGGCGCACGGACCAATTGTCTCGGGTCGAGTTTGACGAAGGCCTGCCTGGCCGCAGGCAGGATGATTGCAGGATCGAAAAGACCAGGTTTTGCTGGCTTTTGTGACATGAACTTTGTCCTTTAGAACGTTTGGCCAGCGAGCATTGCGAAATGTTCGACAATGGGGCCGAGCGCCAGAGCCGGGAAATATTGCAGCCCGCCAAGAATGAGGATGATGCCGATCAGCAGGCCGACGAAGAGCGGGCCATCCGTTGGGAATGTGCCGCTGGATGCCGGAACCCGGATTTTCGCTGCCAGCGAACCGGCAATGGCCATGACGGGAATGACATAGGCAAAGCGTCCCAAGAGCATGGCGATGCCGAGAGTGGTATTATACCAGGGCGTATTGCCAGAGAGCCCGCCGAAAGCAGAACCGTTGTTGCCCGCAGCCGAGGTGTAGGCGTAGAGGATTTCCGAAAGACCATGGGGGCCTGCCGTACCGATGCTCGCAAGTGCCGAAGGAAGAAGCGCCGAGACCGCAGAGAAGCCGAGAATGGCGACGGGCAGGATGAGAACGGCCAGCATGGCGCATTTCATTTCCCGTCCTTCGATCTTCTTGCCCAGAAATTCCGGGGTACGACCGACCATCAGACCTGCGACGAAAACCGCAAGAAGCGAGAAGACCAGCATGCCGTAGAGGCCGGAACCCACGCCGCCGGGCAGAATTTCGCCAAGCTGGATAAGGAACATCGGAACCAGTCCACCGAGACCGGTGAAGGAGCCATGCATGCCGTTAACGCCGCCATTCGATACACCGGTTGTCACAGCGGCATAAAGCGCGTTCATGGCCTGCCCGAAGCGGACTTCCTTGCCCTCCATATTCCCTTGCAAGGCATCGACGCCCAGCGCCGTCAGGATCGTATTGCCTGATGATTCCGCCCAGTAGATCACGGCAACACCCGCGAAAAGAAGGGCGCCCATGGTGGCAAGCAGAACCCAGCCCTGGCGGCGGTTACCAACCATTTGGCCGAAGGTGTAAACAAGAGCTGCCGAGATGGCCAGCATCGCAAAAATGTTGAGATAATTGGAGAACGCCGTTGGATTTTCAAACGGATGGGCGGCATTGGCGTTGAAGAAACCGCCACCGTTGGTGCCCAGTTGCTTGATGGCTTCTTGGCTCGCGACAGGTCCGACGGAGATGACCTGCTGGGCACCTTCTAGGGTGGTCGCTGTTACGGTGCCGTCCAGCGTCTGGGGAACGCCCATAGCGACGAAGGCAAGGGCAACGACGATAGCGAGCGGCAGCAACACGTAGAGCGTCGCTCTCGTCATATCGACCCAGAAATTGCCAAGCGTGGTGGATTGCGAGCGGGCAAAAGCGCGTGTGAAGGCCACCGCAAGCGCGATGCCGACGGCGCCGGACAGGAAGTTCTGCACCGACAATCCAACCATCTGGCTGAAATTGCTCATAGTCGCTTCACCGGCATAGTTCTGCCAGTTGGTGTTGGTGACGAAGCTAACGGCGGTGTTGAACGCGAGATCCGGCGGCACATTGGCAAAGCCCTGCGGATTGAGCGGCAGATAGGCCTGCAAACGCAATATGGCGTAAAGAGCGAGGAAGCTTGCTATCGAGAACGCGAGCATGGAAAGCGTGTAGGCCAGCCATCCCTGTTCCTTTTTAGGGCTGGTGCCTGCGGCCAGATAGATGACGTTTTCGACGGGGACGAGAACGGGAGACAGAAACGTTCTTTCGCCTGAGAACACCTTGGCCATGTAAAGACCGAGCGGCTTGACGACGGCAAGCACGGCGAGAATGAGGAGGCTGATTTGCAGCCACCCGAGAATAGTCATGGGAATTCTCCGAGATCAGAAGCGTTCAGGACGCAGCAGCGTCACGACGAGATAGACGGCAAGGCCGCCCGCGACGACGAGGGCAATCAAAGGCTCCATTACGTCACCCTTAGAGACGGTTGAGCGCACGTGCATAGAGCGCAAAGCTCAGCAGCACGGCACTTCCAAGAAGGACAAAAACAAGATCGGACATAGGTTTCTCCATATGATCAGGAGAACACCCTAATCCTGGTGCGCGTCAGGGTTCGATTGGGAAGATGGGCTGATGACATAAGGAAAAGATAAAGACGCTGACCGCTTCCTCAGACGGGAACGCCATCGTCCAGCTTCTGGAGAAACGCGCGCGCACTATCGCGATAGATTTTCTGCTGCGCCTCATTCATTCCACGCCATGTCGCGTAGGGCTGGGCGAGCCTGCGGTTGGCAGATAATTTCTCCGCGTTTCGCGCCAGAAAATCCCAGTAGAGAGCATTGAACGGACAGGCGCCCTCACCTGTTTTTTTGCGCACATCATAACGACAGTTTTCACAGTAATCCGACATACGGGAAATATACGCGCCGCTTGCTGCATAGGGCTTTGAGCCCAAAAGCCCACCATCGGCAAACTGGCTCATGCCGATGACATTCGGAAGCTCTACCCACTCATAGGCATCGGCATAGACTTCGAGATACCATTCATGAAGCGCATGCGGATCGAGACCTGCCAGCATGGCGAAATTACCCGTTATCATCAGGCGCTGAATGTGGTGGGCATAGGCATTCTCGATGGTCTCGCCGATAACAGTGGACAGACAAGCCATCTGCGTCTTCGCCGTCCAGAAGAAATCCGGCAGTGGACGCGAGGCGTCGAAGAAATTGCGCTGCGCGTAGTCCGGCATGAAGAGCCAGTAGATGCCCCGCATATATTCCCGCCAGCCGATGATCTGGCGGATGAAGCCTTCAACGGCATTGATCGGCGCTTTGCCTTCGAGATAGGCCCGCTCAGCCGCCTGACAGAGCGAGAGCGCATCGAGAAAACCGATATTGATATAGAATGACAGCAACGAGTGATTGACGAAGGGATCGCCCGAAATCATCGCATCCTGCGTCTCGCCGAATTTGGGCAGGAAGTCTTCGATGAAGACATCCGCTGCCCGTTCTGCATCCTTTCGCGTGACGGCAAAGGCAAAGCCCTCTGCGGACCCCATGTGATCACCAAACCTGAGATCGACGAGTTTCATCACGTCCCGTGTCGTCTCGTCGGGTACGAAGCGTGGGTGGCGAGGGCGAAACAGGTCCGGCTTGGCGGGTGACCGGTTCTCGCTATCGAAATTCCAGCGCCCTCCCGCCGGTGCATCGCCTTCCATCAACAGCCCGGTCTTGCGGCGCATGTCGCGGTAAAAGAACTCCATCGTCAACTGACGGCGGCCCTGAGCCCAGGTCTTGAATTCGTCATGCGAGCAAAGGTAGCGCCCATCGGGTCGGATATCGACTGGCAAGCCGGTGTCTGCCTGCCACCCGCGCATCTGTTCCAGAACGCGCCATTCACCGGGTTCGGTAACGACGATGCCGTCAGGCCGCAAATCCTCGACGGCCCGCTTCAGTTCGGACGTGAACGAGCCAGTATTGTCGGCATCATCCAGTTTGACGTAACGGACCTTGTACCCTGCAGCGGATAGTTCTTCGGCAAAATGCCGCATGGCCGACAGAATGAAGATGATCTTCTTGCGGTGATGCCGGACATAGGTCGTTTCTTCCGCGACCTCGCATAGAAGAATAATGTCACGCTCGCAATCTATGCCCCTCAGGCTCGATATGCTCATCGAGAGTTGGTCACCGAGTATAAAGACAAGGTTCCGGCAGCGCGCCATGGCAGAAGCATCCTTATGTTACCGACATATAACGAGGGAGGCACGCTGGTGGATGAGGCAGAGGATAAATATATCCTGCTCGCAGACAAGGTTTTTTACAGCCATATTTGCTGCGACAATACATACGAAAACAACCGCGTTAACCCACGCTTGACAAGTATGAACTAACTGGTACAAACATTGTGTTGCCGATGAATGGATGCGCGGGAGGCGCTGAGGTCGGCACGTTAAAAATCCGGTAGCTTTAGTCGCTACGGGCAAGAATAGTGAGCAGGGCAATTCGCGCTTTGCTGGAGAGGGGAGGATCGATGTCATACACGCTGGATTTCTCGGCAGTTTTCGACCGCCTGCCTGAACTGTTGATTGCCTGCCTCGCTACGATTGGCCTTGCTCTCGCAGGCATGTTTCTCGCCACCATCATCGGCGTTCTCGGCGTCATCGCCCGCAGTTCTTCGTTCAAGCCGCTGCGCGCGCTGGTCATCGCCTTTGTCGAAGTCATACGCAACACGCCGTTTCTGGTCCAGATTTTCTTCATCTTCTTTGCCCTTCCGCAGATGGGTCTGCGGCTCAACCCAACGACGACAGCCATCGTAGCGCTAGCATTGAACGGCGGCGCCTACGCGATCGAGATCATTCGCGGCGGCGTGGATGCTGTTCCCAAGGGACAGGTAGAAGCGGGGCTCGCGCTCGGTCTGCGTCGCTCACAGATTTTCCGTCACATCATTTTGAAACCTGCCCTGCGCGCCGTCTATCCGTCGCTCACCAGCCAGTTCATTATGCTGACGCTGACAACATCCGTCTGCACATCCATTGCGGCCTATGAGCTGACATCCGTTGCGCAACGGATCGAGGCAGAAACGTTCCGCTCCTTCGAGGTCTATTTCTCCATTACACTTCTCTACCTCGTCATTTCCTCGCTCATGATGGCCGTTTTCGCCTTGATTTCGCGCCTGTCATTCAGCTACCCGGTCAAGTGAGGCGAAAACAATGACACCAATCGGCACCAACGAATTGTTTTTCCTGATGCAGGGTCTCAAGTGGACACTCGCCCTGACGTTGATCGGCTTTATCGGCGGCGGCGTTTTCGGTCTGTGCGTTGCGCTCGCCAGAACAGCTGAAAACAAGATCGGTCAGCGCGTCACAGCCGGTTACATCGCCGTGTTTCAGGGCACGCCGCTGTTGATGCAGCTATTTGTCGTCTATTACGGCGTTGCGCTTGTGGGTTTGGATATCGACGCGTGGCTTGCCGTGGCCGTTGCCTTTACGCTGCATGCCAGCGCCTTTCTCGGCGAAATCTGGCGCGGCGGCATTCAGGCTGTTCCCAAGGGACAAACGGAAGCTGCAAAAGCGCTTGGCCTTCACTATGTCTCGCGCATGAAAGATGTCGTGCTGCCGCAGGCGCTAAAGATTTCCCTGCCCGCGACCATCGGTTTTCTCGTGCAGCTCATCAAGGGCACGTCGCTTGCCGCCATCGTCGGCTTCGTGGAGCTATCACGCGCCGGGCAGATCGTTTCCAACCAGACATTCAAGCCGCTGACCGTTTTTGCCATCGTCGGTTTGATCTATTTTCTCATTTGCTGGCCGCTCTCCCTTTGGGGCGCCGGTGTCGAAAAGCGGCTTCAGACCGCCTCACGCTAACCATGCCATCAGCTTTGTAAGGAGGAGCAAAAGATGAAACTCAACAGCTTGAAAATGAACCGCCGTGTGCTGCTTGCGCTTGCCGCAGCAACCGTCGCCCTGCCGTTCGTAGCACCGGTCAGCGCCGTTGCCGGAACGCTCGAAGAAGCGAAAGCCAAGGGCAAAGTCGTCATCGGCATTCAGGGCGACAACTCGCCTTGGGGCTTCGTGAACTCCAGCGGCGTTCAGGACGGTCTCGACGCCGATATCGGCAAGGCATTCGCGGATTATCTTGGCGTCAAGGTCGAGTTCGTACCGCTCGCCGTTGCCAACCGCATCCCGGCCCTGATGACGGGTAAGGTCGACGTCCTCTTCGCCACCATGGGCATGACGGCGGAACGTGCAAAGACGATCCAGTATTCCCAGCCTTACGCTGGTAACGTGCTGTCCGTCTACGGACCGAAGGATAAGAAGATTGCCGGTTACGACGACCTGACGGGCGTATCTGTCGGCGTTCCAAAGTCCAGCGCCATGGACACATCCATCACCGCAGGTGCTGGCACCAAGGCTAACATCCTGCGCTTCGATGACGATGCCGCCAATATTCAGGCTCTGATTTCGGGACAGGTGGAAGTCGTCGGTGGCAACCAGTTTTACGGTGACCGTCTGAATGCCGCAGCCGCTGGCAAGTACGAACCGAAGTTCGATCTGACCACGCTGTATAACGGTGCAGGCACGCGGCCCGGTGAAAAGGACTGGAACGAATCCATCAACGCATTCCTGGTGAAGATCAAGGGCGATGGCGAACTCGCAAAAATCTACACCAAGTGGATGAAGCGCGAAGTTCCGGCCTTCCCGGAATCCCTGCCTGAGATTCCGTTCACCGTAAAGTAATCTGGAGGCTCCCATGCTACAGACCGCCGACACTCAGGTTCCGCTGATCGCTCTTGAAGCGGTGGAAAAGTGGTATGGAGCCTTTCACGCACTGAAAAACATCAATCTGACGGTTCGCAAGGGTGAGAAAATCGTCCTTTGCGGGCCGTCCGGTTCCGGCAAATCAACGCTGATCCGCTGCATCAATCATCTGGAAGAAATCCAGACTGGCACGATCACCGTCGAAGGTACGAAACTGACATCCTCGACAAGCGCCATCGACACCGTCAGGCGCGAAGTCGGCATGGTGTTTCAGAATTTCAATCTGTTTCCGCACAAGACGATCCTTGAGAACTGCACGCTTGCACCCATGCGGGTAAAAGGTCTTTCCAAATCCGAGGCCGAAAAGACAGCCCGGAAGTATCTGGAGCGCGTGCGCATTCTGGATCAGGCCGACAAGTACCCCGCCCAGCTTTCCGGCGGCCAGCAGCAGCGCGCAGCCATTGCCCGCGCACTCTGCATGGAGCCGAAAGCCATGCTTTTCGACGAGCCGACATCCGCGCTTGACCCGGAAATGGTCAAGGAAGTGCTTGATACGATGATCGGCCTTGCCCGCGATGGCATGACGATGATTTGCGTGACACACGAGATGGGATTTGCTCGTCAGGTCGCCGACCGCGTAGTGTTCATGGCATCCGGCGAAATCATTGAAGAAGCTCCACCGGAGGAGTTTTTCCGCAATCCCCGACATCAGCGAACACGCACGTTCCTCGGCGAAATTCTCGCCCATCACTGACCCGCGTGCTCGTTTCTCTTGACCTCTCCCGATGAGAATGCCTGCTATGACAGAGAAAACATCCCTGAAAGTCGGCCTGATCGGTGCCGATATCCAGCTTTCCAAAACGCCAGCCATGCATATGCGCGAAGGCGCTGCGCACGGCATCGCCTATGATTACGAGCTGATCGATATCAACACACGGCATGTGCCCGAAAGCGCTTTGCCGGACCTTCTCGATGAAGCCGAATCCAGAGGATTTGCAGGCGTCAACATTACGCATCCTTTCAAGCAGCGGGTCATCGGACTTCTTCACGACCTGTCGGAAGACGCCCGTATGCTGGGTGCCGTCAACACGGTTGTGTTTCGCGATGGGAAGCGGACGGGGCACAACACGGACTGGTACGGCTTTTATGAGAGTTTCAAGCGCGGACTGCCGGATGCAAAGCGTGACCGCGTTCTGCTGATCGGCGCAGGTGGTGCAGGTGTGGCGGTTGCCCATGCGGCCTTGAAGCTGGAGATTGGCCATCTCGACATTCTCGATCAGGATATCAGCCGGGCGAGACAGCTTGCGGACCAGTTGAACGCCCGGTTCGGCACCCCGCGTGCGTTTGCGGTCGAGAGCGCGGAAAGCTCCCTCCCCCATGCTGACGGTTTGATCCATGCGACGCCGACAGGCATGCCAGCGCATCCCGGCATACCGGTGCCCGCTTCATTGATAGAAGCGCGTCATTGGGTGGCTGACATCGTCTATATGCCGCTGGTGACGGAGTTACTGGCCCAGGCTACGCGAAAAGGCTGTAAGGTTCTGCCCGGCGGCGGCATGGCCGTGTTTCAGGCCGTGGATGCCTTCCGTCTATTTTCTGGAAAAGAGCCCGATCCCGCGCGCATGAGCGCGCATTTCAACGAATTGTGCATGAACGAGGCTGCGGCATGAACTCGGCTTGCAGCGCCTACGAAAGCGGCTCTTCGGCGCGATGCGTCACGAGCCGGTTTGTTCAGTAGCGCCGATATGATCGACCCGAAGCACATAGCGCAGCACCATCTCAGCGACATGCTTCGAGAGAGCTTCCTGACCGTTGTCGGTAAACAGGCTGTCCCCGAAAATGAACGAGAAGGTGGCCGCGTTCGAGACATTGAAGAACGACAGCGCGCTGATCTGCCAATGCAGCTCAAGCGCTTCAACGCCCTCACGAAAAATGCCCTGACTTTGGCCGCGCGCCAGCACGTTTTCAAGCGCGCCGATCGCCGGACGGTTGAGCTGACGGATGGTTTCGGATGCCTGCATGTGCCGCCCGTGGTGGACATTCTCGATCATGACCATGCGAATGAAAGCCGGATTCCGGCGGTGGTGATCGAAGGTGAAACGACAGAGCTTTTCCAACGCCGCGCGCGGCTCCATGCCATCAAGCTCGAGGTCGCTTTCTCCCCCACGCACCTTGGCATAAGCCTCCTCAAGCGCCTGCTGGTAAAGCCCCTCCTTGTCGCCGTAATAATAGTAAATCATGCGCTTGGACGTGCGCGTGCGGGCCGCAATCTCATCGATCCGCGCACCAGACAGGCCGTTTTGGGAAAACTCGTCCATGGCGACCGACAGAATATCGCGTCGCACCCCTTCGGGATCGCGTTTGGACTGTCGCACAGTGCTTGTCTTGCTCGAAGTTTCGGCTTTGGTCATCGTCCACCCATTGCCGGTCGCCCGGCTTATTATTAACTAATTAGTACATAATCTCGGAAAGGAAGGCAATATGGTCATCTCTGGCACGACACAGCAAAAGCTGCCGATGCGGACATCCATCGCAACCGTTTCCATCAGCGGAGAATTTCCCGAAAAGCTGGCCGCCATCGCCAAGGCTGGATTTTCCGGCGTGGAAATTTTCGAGAACGACTTCCTGACCTACGACGCCTCTCCCCGTGAGGTCCGCGCCATGGTGCGCGACCATGGGCTTGAAATCACCCTGTTCCAGCCGTTCCGTGACTTCGAAGGCATGCCGGATCATCACCGGCAGCGTGCTTTCGAGCGCGCTGAACGAAAGTTCGACATCATGAGCGAGCTTGGCACCGACCTCATGCTGATCTGCTCGAATGTGTCGCCGATTTCCCTCGGCGGCGTCGATCGCGCTGCCAATGATTTCAACGAATTGGGCGAGCGGGCCGCAAAACATGGCCTGCGCGTCGGCTATGAGGCGCTGGCGTGGGGCCGCCATATCAGCGACCACCGCGATGCCTGGGAAGTCGTGCGCCGCGCCGACCACAACAATGTCGGCATCATTCTCGACAGTTTTCATACGCTGTCGCGCAAGATCGACCCCAACTCCATCCGCTCCATTCCTGGCGACAAGATTTTCATCGTCCAGCTTGCAGACGCACCGCTGTTCGACATGGACCTGCTCTACTGGAGCCGACACTTCCGCAACATGCCCGGCGAAGGCGATCTGCCGGTCGTGGATTTTATGCGCGCCGTAGCAGCAACCGGCTATTCCGGCCCGCTGTCCCTTGAGATTTTCAACGACCAGTTCCGTGGCGGTTCTGCGCGTCTGCTGGCCGAAGATGGCCACCGCTCGCTGGTCAACCTGATGGATAAGGTTCACAGGCTGGAGCCGGACATCAACATCGGCGTGACCGACATGCCAAGCCCGGTCGAAACGACCGGCGTCGAATTCGTAGAGTTTACCACCGGGCAAAACGAAAAAGCCGATCTGGAACGGCTGCTCTTGACGCTTGGTTTCGCCAAATCCGCCCGCCACTGCAATCGCGAAGTCGATCTCTACACCCAAGGTGACATTCGCATCGTCATCAACACGGACAGCACAGGCGATAGTTTTGCAGGTGCGTCCTATTCCGTCCATGGGACAAACGCCTACGCCTTTGGCCTCAAGGTGGAAAACGCGACGGCGGCACTCGAGCGCGCTGCCGCGCTGGGCGCACCGACATTCTTTGAACCCCGCAAGAGCGGAGAGGCATCCATTCCGGCTATTCAGGGCGTGGGTAATGGCGTCATCTATTTCCTTGATGGCTCCCCTGCCCTCTCATCGATCTGGGATCAGGAATTTCTCCCTCTCGCACCTGAGACCGAGGGCAGTGCCGGATTGACCCGCATAGACCATCTTGCCCAGACGACCCGCTACGACGAAATGTTGACGTGGCTTTTGTTCTACACGTCGATCTTTTCCATGCGCCGTACACCCATGGTCGATGTCGTGGAGCCGGGCGGCCTCGTACGCAGTCAGGCCATCGAGAGCCTGCCAAAACCGGATTTTCGTCTGACGATGAATGGTGCGGACAATCGCAAGACATTCGCAGGAAAGTTTCTGGCAGAAGGCTTTGGCACCAGCATCCAGCATATCGCCTTTTCCACGGACGACATCTTCGCCACCGCGCGCGAACTCCAGGCGCGTGGTTTTCAGGCATTGCCCATCTCCCGCAACTATTACGACGATCTCGAAGCGCGCTTCGGTCTGGAACCGGAATTGTCGGATGCGCTGCGTGGCTCAAGTATTCTTTATGACCGCGATGACAATGGTGAATACTTCCAGATTTACAGCCAGACCTTCGGAGAAGGGTTCTTCTTCGAAATCGTGGAGCGGCGTGGTCAATACACCGGATATGGCGCGATGAATGCCCCGTTCCGCATCGGCGCGCAGCGCCGATTGCTGCGCCCGGAAGGCATGCCACGCGATTAGGTCTCAGGCAACGTGTTCGGCGCCCGACTTGCCGTCGATCTGGAAACCGAGACGGTCGAGACCGCGCTGGACCTCCGGCGCACTCATGAACAAGGCCCATAAAAGGCCGGACCGATAATTCTCCATCATGGCGACGATGGGGCCCTGGTCTATGGCCAGATGCGTATCCGCAACCCAACCGGTCACAGGTGAAAATGCGTCGACAAAGCCGTACCGGCCCATCAGCTTTCCACCCTCGAATTTTGCAAATGCGCGCGCCGCCTTGATCGCCTCATCCGGCAAAACCGCAAAACTGGAAAGAGCGGCTGTCGGCGAGATGACATCGATGTCCTGCGTCGGCGAATTGACGCGGTAGCCCTTCGGCCCATCGCTTGCCGTCATGCCCCAGATGTCAGAGCCCGGATATTTGGACTGGCAGTAGCTGTGGTTGATGCGCGTATGGGCGTCGATCTGCTGCCAGTAATCGCAGTAACGGTCGGACAATCCACGCGGATCGAGCCCGCAAAAGGAATATTGCGAGAGAAACAGCGGCCCGCCATAGGGCTCGCCCAGCGGCAAGACGGTGCCGAGATAAGTGTTACCGTTCACCATCTCACCCGATCGTGCCCATCCCTCGTGATAATGGACAGGTTCGATACGATGATCGTCAGCGCCTGCTGCCAGCACATAGCAAACCAACGCCTCGTTCCAGCCGCTGACGGGAATGTTGAAGCACCATCTGTGCTTCGGGCTCCAGTGCCACCAGAGGGGACCTTCCTTTCCGCGCGTGTACCAGTCCCATTCGACGCCCGTCACCAGTTCCTGGGCAAGCGCGCGGAACCGTGTTTCGGCAAGTGTGGAGCGCGAGAAGTATTGCCGGGCGCAGATCAAACCCTGCAACAGCAAGGCCGTCTCCACGAGGTCACCGCCATCGTCCTTCGGCCCGAAGGGTATGACCTCGCAGGTCTCACCGTGAAGAAAATGCGCGAATGCGCCATGAAAGCGTTTGGCCTTGTGCAGTGCACCGACCATTGTCGTGACGCGCTCCAGCGCCTGATCGCGCGATATCCAGTGGCGCTCCGCACCCACGATGATGGCCATGAACGAGAAACCCGTGCCGGACACGGAGGTGATTTCGTTGATGACAGTTCCATCGGAACGCAGGCGATCCCGCGCCAAGCCGGAGACGGGATGGCTGCCAAGCCAGAAATACTCGAACGTCCGGTATTGGATGTCTTCGATATCGTCAGGGATAGAACGAGCGACTGAAATGGCTTGCGCGTCGAATAAATGGCTTTCGGTATCCAAAATGCTATCCAGCTTTTCTTTGCAATGACGCAATTCTAGCCAAAAGATTCTGGCAATTTAATAGCACTCATCCAACTCCGTTTCACCATTCCTCCTTCGTTTTTAGCAGGGTGGGCAGCCGCACCCTCCAACCTCATGCTGAGGTGGGAGCGAAGCGACCCTCGAAGCATCCGCCGCGCACTCCTGCCTCAACCCCGCAACCCTATTCGAAAACGACCATCGTATCTCCCGCCTGAAGGTAATCACCCTCCTTGACGCGCAGCTGGACTTTGCCGGATTTCGGCGCAGTGATCTGGGTTTCCATCTTCATGGCTTCCATCACAGCGACCAGATCGCCTTCCAACACCGACGCGCCGTCTTCGACCTTGAACGACTGCAAGGTGCCGGAGACCGGCGCGAGAATGCCTTCATTCTTGGGCGATGCCTCGGCTTTTGCATGTGCCGCGCCACCAGCAGACCCAAGACCCGCAAGCAGAATATGCGGCAACCCGACCGAAACACGTTTGCCGTCGATTTCGAGCCATGTTCGGGTCATCGACCCGTCATCGGCGGGAGCTGGACGCTCCATGGCATCAGGCATTTCGGCGAAATCGGTCTCGATCCAGCGGGTATGAACCTTGAAGCCATCGTCACCGATAAAATCGGCGGTTTCCAGCGCGGCGCGATGGAATGGCAAAACGGTCGCAACGCCGTCGATCTGGAATTCCTTCAGCGCACGACGGGCGCGACGCAGAACCTGCTCGCGGTCGGCACCGGTGACGATCAGTTTCGCCATCAGGGAGTCGAACACGCCGGGTATGGTCGAGCCGGTGACGACGCCGCTATCCAGACGCACGCCGGGGCCGGATGGCGGATCGAAGCGCGTGATGGCACCGGGCGTCGGCAGAAAGCCCCGGCCCGGATCTTCGGCATTGATGCGGAATTCCATGGAATGACCGCGCGGCTCGGGTGTTTCGAGAACACGCAAGGGATGACCCTCTGCAATCCTGAATTGCTCGATAACCAGATCGATGCCGGTGGTTTCTTCGGTGACGGGATGCTCCACCTGAAGGCGGGTGTTGACCTCAAGGAACGAGATAGTGCCATCGACGCCAAGCAGAAACTCAACCGTGCCAGCCCCAGAATAACCCGCAGCCGCACAAATGGCCTTGGCGGATTCGTGGATTTTCTGGCGTTGCTGCGGCTCCAGAAACGGCGCAGGCGCCTCTTCGATCAGTTTTTGATTGCGACGCTGGAGCGAGCAGTCGCGCGTGCCCAGCACGACGACGTTGCCATGCTTGTCCGCAATGACCTGCGCCTCAATGTGGCGGGGGCGATCGAGGAAGCGTTCGAGAAAGCATTCACCGCGACCGAATGCGACCGTGGCTTCACGGACGGCCGAATCGTAGAGATCGGCAATCTCTTCCATTTTCCAGGCGACCTTGATGCCACGTCCGCCACCACCATGGGCTGCCTTGATGGCAACCGGCAGGCCATGCTGCTGGGCAAAGGCGGTGACTTCCGCTGCGGTCGCCACCGGACCGTCGCTGCCTGCAACCAGAGGTGCACCAACGCTCGTGGCGATGCGTCGCGCCTCGACCTTATCGCCGAGGACCTTGATGACATCCGGTTCAGGTCCGATCCAGATCAGCCCGGCATCTATGACGGCTTGCGCAAATTCGGCCCGCTCAGACAGGAAGCCGTAGCCGGGGTGCACAGCATTTGCGCCGCAGCGCTTGGCAATGGCAATCAGCTTTTCGATATTGAGATAGGTTTCTGCCGGGCGAACGCCGTCAAGACCATAGGCTTCGTCGGCCTGACGCACAAAAAGCGCATCCTGATCGGGATCGGCATAGACGGCCACGGAACTGATACCGTAATCGCGACAGGCGCGAACGATACGCACGGCGATCTCGCCACGATTGGCAATCATTACTTTTTTCATCGTTCTTCTCCCGAAAACTCTGCGGTTTTGCTCGCCGCGATCTCGGCGAATGGCCCAAGCGGGCGAAACTGGATTTTGGCGTTGACGGGTATCTGGCCCGCCAGATCGAGATGATATTCCGCCACCGCACCAATGACCGGATATCCCCCTGTCAGGGGGCGATCGGCCAGAAACAGCACCGGTTGACCGCTATGCGGTATCTGAATCGCGCCGGTGGCCGTACCCTCGCTCGGCAGTTCGGCACTATCCTTGCGCTCCACCGGTGTTTCACCGGCGAGACGAATGCCGACGCGGCTGGACTGCGGTGTGACCTGCCAGTGCTGGCTCGTCAGGGTGTCGATACCCGTTTGCGTGAACCAGTCCGTGCGCGGCCCAAAGACAACGTCGAGGGTCACAACATCGCCTGCCTTCGGCAGATCAAAGGCCGGAACCTCGTCGATGGAGACGCTTGCAAGGCTTTCTTTCTGGTGTCTTAGCGTGAGGATAGTTCCTGCGACGACGACATCAGGGCCGACCACCGCCAGCGTATCTGTCGCCGCGCTGCCCAGAACCGCAGCAACCTTGAACCCACCGCGCACGGCCAGATAGGAGCGCATGCCCTTGGTTGGGTTGGCGAAGGAAACCACATCGCCCGGCTCCAGAGAAATCGGCACATAAGGGCTCGCCTCGAAGCTCTGTTCCCCTGACTGAACGGTAATCACGCAGTTCGCGCCCGCAATACCTATGACCGCACGGCTGGTGCTTTTGAAGGAGAAGCCACCCAGTGTGATTTCAAGGCAGGGCGTATTGGATGGATTGCCGACGATGCGATTGGCCGTATTAAATGCCGATCGATCCAGCGCACCGGAGGCCGAGACGCCCTGACCCGTCTGGCCGAACCGTCCCAAATCCTGAAACAGGGCGGGCATGGGCGCCGCCAGGACCTCGAAATGTGCATCAGCACTGCTGGACATGGGCTTGGTGGCAGCAGAGGTTTGTTGTGGTGTTTGAACGTTGACCGCGCCCTTCGCCATATCCACGAAGCGGACACGGTAACCGGGCTGGAACAGTGCGCCAGGCTCGCGCTCGATATCCCACATCTTCAGCGGGGTGGTGCCGATGATCTGCCAGCCGCCGGGACTGTTCTGCGGATAGACTCCACTGAACGCACCGGCAAGTGCCACTGAACCAGCGGGTATTCGCGTGCGTGGGCTTTGACGGCGCGGCACGTGCAGGGCTGGGTCGCCTCCCACGAGATATCCGAAGCCCGGTGCAAAGCCGCAAAAGGCGACGGTGAATTCGCTGTTCGTATGCCGCTGGATGACCTCCTCGACAGTCAAACCCGTCAGTTCGGCGACATCGGCCAAATCTTCGCCGTTATATTGAACGGGGATTTCGACGAGCTCGTCGGATGGGGCGATTTTTGCGGAGAGATCGCGCTTGGAGATGTTTGCTGCGAGCGCTTGCGCGGTGATCGTTTCCGGGCGGAAACGGATCATCAATGTCCGGGCCGCCGGAACGGTTTCTTCCAGACCGTCGATTTGATCTGCCTCAAGCGAGGCAAACAGGGCGAGCGTCTGATCGAGATCGGCGAGTTCGACTAGAATGGTCGTGAGGCTGACGGGTAAGAAGCGCATCTTGTCCTCACGCATGGTAGGCAGAATCGGGAATGTCGGTGATGAACATATGGCCGGGCGAATGGGTGATCGCAAAGGGCACGCCCGATGCCATGACTGCCGCCTGCGGCGTTACTCCACACGCCCAGAACACCGGCACTTCGCCGGGTTCGATCCGCACCGCATCGCCAAAATCCGGCTTGGCCAGATCAGCAATGCCGATTTCTGCTGGCGAGCCGACATGAACGGGTGCCCCATGGACGGCGGGAAAGCGCCCGGAAATCGTCGCCGCATCCGCCACGCGTGACGCGGGGATGGGACGCATGGATACGACCATATTGCCTTTCAGACGACCTGCCGGGCGGCAAGGCTGGTCGGTCAGATACATCGGCACATTGCACTTGTCCGTTATGTGGCGGATTTCGATGCCCGCCTCCACCATCGGCGTCTCGAAGGTGAAGCTGCACCCGATGAGGAAGGCGACGAGATCGTCTCGCTCGGCCCATGCACTTGTGGCATCCGCCGTCTCCTCGACCAGCTTTCCATCCCGCCAAATGCGGTAGAGCGGCAGATCGGTGCGAAGATCAGCACCGGGAGCGAGCAAGGTCGTCGGCACACCTGGGTCAGACACGTCAAGCACCGGGCAAGGCTTCGGGTTGCGCTGCGCGTATAGCAGAAAATCAAAAGCCCAATCGCGCGGTAGCACGATCATGTTGGCCTGCGTGAAGCCGGGAGCGATGCCAGAAGTGGGGGCGACCAGACCGTTGCGGTAATCGTCGCGCGCTTTGCGGGCGGCGGTCGCATCCGTGTGATCGAGATAGGATGTCGGGATCGTCATGGCCACTCCTTATTCGCTGGAGGCGAAAGAGTTGATGTCGATGCCTTCGGCTTCGAACCGCTTGCGGATTTGCTGCGCAATAGCGACGGCACCGGGGCTGTCGCCATGGACGCAGATCGATTGCGCCTCGATATTGATGATGCTGCCATCGATAGCTTCGAGCGTGCCTTCACGGGCAAGCTGAACCATGCGGGCTGCAATTTTTTCTGCATCGTGCAGCACGGCACCGGCCTCACGGCGGGAAACCAGTTGCCCTTGCGGGGTGTAGGCCCGGTCGGCGAAGGCTTCCGCCACCACCGAGAGACCAGATTTGCGAGCGAGATCGAGGATCGGCGCGTTGGCAAGCCCCATCAGCACCAGCGACGGATCGATGGACTTGATGCCATCAATGACCGCCTGTCCTTGCTTTGCATCATTGGCGATGCGGTTATAGAGCGCGCCATGCGGTTTGACGTAACGAACTGCCGTGCCCGCTGCCGCCGCTAGGCCCTTCAGCGCGCCTATCTGATAGATGACATCGGCGATCAGTTCTTCCGAGGTTACATCCAGATCGCGGCGGCCAAAGCCGACGCGGTCCGGGTAGGAGACATGGGCTCCAATGACGACACCTTTTTCGGCGGCGGCTTTGACGGTGCGGTAAATGCCCGCCGGGTCGCCTGCATGAAAACCGCAGGCGATGTTGGCGCTGGAAACGACCGACAGCATCGCGCCGTCATCACCCATGCTCCATGCACCGTAGCTTTCGCCGAGGTCGCTGTTCAGATCAATGGAAGCCATGTTTATCTCTCCCTTTTTAGTAACCGAGCAATGCGAAGATCGCACCTGCGGACTTGTAGGCCATATACCATGTCAGGCAGCAGGTGAGCGCACCCAGAACCAGCAGCCAACGAGGATAGTGATAACCGTGCATGAGATCGGAACGCTTCCACGCTGCAAACAGCAGGATGGAGAGACCGATGGGCAGCACGAGACCGTTGAGACCACCGACGAACACAAGCATTGCCGCAGGTGGTGTCGTCATGATGATATAGGCAATCAGCGAGATAGCGATGAAGATGACCGTTGCAAGGTTGCGCTGACGTTCGCTCATAGCCGGTTTGAAGGCGGTGAGGAACGACACGGACGTGTAGGCAGCGCCGATGATGCTGGTCATAGCGGACGCCAAGAACACGGCACCGAACAGGCGATAACCGATATCACCAGACGCAGCACGGAATGCCTGGCCAGCCGGATTGGCACCC
This sequence comes from Hyphomicrobiales bacterium, assembly GCA_900468015.1. Lineage (GTDB taxonomy): Bacteria > Pseudomonadota > Alphaproteobacteria > Rhizobiales > Rhizobiaceae > Agrobacterium. Next base: position 109,699 of record UBRU01000015.1, on the reverse strand, counting down.
TTGCCGGAAAGGTCGATGACGACGCCGGATGCCACGACGCCAAGAATGGCCAAAAACAGGATGTAGCGAAGGACACCGGTGATCGCGATGCCGCTCAAGGCTGCACGGTTGACGGCGCCGATGTTTTCGACACCGACCGTTCCCTTGTCCAGCAGGCGGTGTGCGCCAGCGTAGGTGATGTAACCGCCAACGGTACCACCGACGATCGTCGTGATCGTTACGAAATCGATGGTGTCCGGCAGGAAGGTCTGACGGAATGCATCGGCAACAGGAGGGCCGGAAACAAATACCGCGTAGAGAATGAGAGCGAGTTTGACAAAAGCTGCGACGTAAACGACGCGATCCATAGCGACGCCAGCACGGCGCGACAGGAAGATACCGATCGCCACCAGTGCGGCAATGGCTCCACCAATTTTCGGATCGAGGTCGATCATCGCGTTCAGGCCCAGGCCTGCACCGCCGATGTTGCCAATGTTAAAAAACAAGCCGCCGATAATAACGAGGATGGCAAGCAAGTAACCGGAACCCGGAATGGCAGCATTGGCAATGGCCGGAGCGCGCATCCGGGTCACGGTGATGATGCGCCAAACATTGGCCTGCACCACGAAATCAATGAGAATGGAAATGATGATGGCGAAAGCGAAGGCCGCGCCGAGCTTGACCGTAAAGTTCGCTGTCTGCGTGATGAAGCCCGGTCCAACTGCGGACATCGACATTAGGAACATTGCCGATAACAGCGCGTAACGCTGTTTCTTTGATTTTTGCGCAGCCGTTTCCACGGCCGCTTGCGGCACACCTTTTTCCATGGATTTTCTCCGTATTGCTCCGCCCCTCGCGGATGCATTGAGGTGATCTTGGCGTCATCTACAAAATTGTCAATATTGTTGAACAATAAAAATATATCGTTCTTTCATTCTGCGCAATATTTGGGACGTTTGCGCGCAAAATAAGCATGATTTTTACGCCGGCTGTGCAAAATTTATGATACTGCAAGCGCGATAGTCGTTGCTCAACCTGACTCATACGGTTGCAGATCGGGATAGAAGGAAACCTTATGACTGAAGCTTTGCCGCTGGCCGACCGCGTGGCCAAGGACATTCGTGAGCTTCTGATCACCGGTGTCCTTTCCCCCGGCCAGCGTTTGTCCGAAGCTGCTTTCAGCGAACGGCTTGACGTGTCCCGCAATTCGCTCCGCGAGGCCTTCCGGCTTTTGACCAAGGACGGCCTTTTACGGCATGAGGCCAATCGCGGCGTCTTCGTCTCCGTGCCAAGTACCGACTCCATCATCGACATCTATCGTGTCCGGCGCATGCTGGAATGCGGCGCCCTGCGACAGGCATGGCCCAAGCATCCCGCCACCGCAGTCATGCGTAGGGCGGTGGAAGAAGCAAAGCGCACGCGTGATCTCGGAGAATGGCGCGACGTCGGCAGCGCCAACATGAAATTTCATGCCGCAGTGGTCGATCTCTCCGACAGCAGCAGACTGAGCGATTTTTACGAGCGCGTCGCCGCCGAACTTCGCCTCAGTTTCGGACTGCTGAACGATCCCGAGCAACTGCACTCACCGTTCGTGGACATGAACGACCAGATTCTGGGCCTCGTCGAGCAGGGACTTGTCAGTGACGCGGCAGCACAGATGGAGCGCTACCTCGACCTTTCCGAACGCACGGTTTTGAAAGCGCTGGAGCGGGCGGCGAAATAACATTGCAGTGGAAAGCCCCGTGTCTATATGCCATGAGGTTTTGACAATGCGTCCGAGGAAGCGCGTCTGAGCGCTTCCGGTTGCCAAGCTGAACGAGTGTACCATGCAGGATAATACCAACGGGTCCGTCATCGTCATTTCCAGCCACGTCATGCGCGGCTCCGTCGGCAACAGGGCTGCCGTATTCGGACTGGAAACGCTGGGCTTTCCCGTCTGGGCCGTGCCCACAATCGTCATGCCCTGGCACCCCGGACACGGACCGTCCACGAGATTGCGTTTCGACAATGGCGAATTCGACAAGGCCATGCAGGATTTGGCAGGGTCGAAATGGGCGGGCGAAGTGCGCGCCATCCTGACCGGTTATTTCGGCAGCGCCGATCAGGTGCGTTCCGTGGCAAGGCTCATCCGCACGATGAAAGAGCGTAACCCCGACATCATCTATGTCTGCGATCCCGTCATGGGCGACAAAGGCGGGCTCTATGTGCCGCTTGAAACCGCACAGGCCATTCGTGACGAACTGGTTCCGTTGGCCACTGTGTCCACACCCAACCGCTATGAACTGGCCTGGATGAGCGGCGCGGACCTCGAAACCAACAATGAAATCATGGATGCGGCTCTGGCCTTGGGTCCACCGAAAATGCTTGTTACCTCTGCCGTACCGATGATGGCAGGCGGTATCGGCAATCTTTTCCTCAGCGGACGACACGCGCTTTTGGCCGAGCATCGCTCGATCGAAAATGTGCCGAATGGACTGGGCGATCTTCTTGCCGCGCTGTTTCTGGCGCGACTATTGCAGGGCATGGATGATGAAAAAGCGCTGCAACTGGCCACCGCAAGTGTGTTCGAGGTGCTGGCGCGGACAATGAAGCGCGGGCTGAACGAGCTGACGCTGGAGACCGACGCTTCCAGCCTTTCCACACCCATGGCCATGGTGCAGATGCGTCATCTCTTGCATCCTTCACGAAGCAAGCGCAAATAGCGACACGAAAACGGGTTTTTAACGCGCCGGGCTCCATTATCGATCCCGGCCTCAAGACAACGGTCCTGCGATATCATGAAAGATTTTCCAGAATACCTACTCAACGGCTACAAGAACTTCATGAGTGGCCGTTACGTCGATGAGCGCGAAAGATATCGCGCTTTGGCGGAAACAGGCCAGAAGCCGCAGACCCTTTTCATCGCCTGTTGTGACTCCCGATCCGCGCCGGAAACGATTTTCGACTGTGGACCGGGCGAACTCTTCGTGATGAGAAACGTCGCCAATATGGTGCCGCCATTCGAACCGGACGGCCAGTTCCACGCGACGTCTGCCGCCATCGAATATGCCGTGCAGGTTTTGAGGGTCAAGGACATCGTCGTCATGGGCCATGGCCGCTGCGGCGGTATTCAGGCCGCGCTCGACCCCAATTTCGAGTCGCTGTCTCCGGGCGACTTCATCGGCAAATGGATGAATATGGTCAAATCCGCAGCCGAACAGATCCAGAGCAACGACGTGATGACATCCTCGGAGCGTCAGACCGCTCTGGAGCGCGTTTCTATCCGCAACTCCATCAACAATCTGCGCGGTTTCCCCTTCGTCAAGGCGCAGGAAGTCGCCGGAAAGGTCAAGCTACACGGCGCATGGTTCGACATCTCGACTGGCGAGCTGTGGGTCATGGACAGCAAAACGGGCGACTTTCGCCGCCCGGAAGTGTGATCCCAATATAAGCATCGGCGGCCAGCTTATTGGCCGTCGATAGCCTTGCCGATATAGGCGATGGACTGCTGATAGACGCTTGCGGCGTTCCAGCCCTGAATGGCCGAAAAGTTCGTCTGACCCTGCTGATACCCTGCACCGCGCTGCCAGCCATGGCCGACAAGGAAGTTTGCGGTTGAGGCTAGAGCATCGGCGCGCGAACCGACGAGATCGATGCGACCGTTGCGGTCAAAGTCCACACCGTAGCGAAGAACATTGAGCGGCAGGAACTGCGTCTGGCCGATTTCGCCGTGGGCCGCGCCCTTGGCCGTTACGCTCAGATTGCCGCTGGCAACCAGTTTCAGAGCAGCATAGAGCTGTTCCGTAAAGTAGTCCGAACGGCGGCAGTCATAGGACAGGGTTGCGACAGCAGACAGCGTGTGCTGGTTGCCCATGAAGCCGCCAAAACCTGTTTCCATGCCCCAGATCGCCAGAAGCGGACCTGCTGGAACGCCATAGGCGCGTTCGATATTGGCAAACAGAGCCGCATTGTTCTTCTTCATCGCCTTGCCGCGAGAAATAATGGCCTGCCCGCCACGTTTTTGCATGAACTGGTCGAAGGACAGTTTGAAGCTGTGCTGACCGCGATCCGCACGGATCGTAGCCTGATTGTAGGACACGCCGGAAAATGCGCGGTCGAGAACCGAACCGCTGATACCACGGCCTGCGGCCTCCTGCTTGAACGCGCCCACCCAGGCATCGAAGCCCGCCGACGTATTACCGCACTGCGCCGCCAGAACGGGCGTTGCCGCCAGTGCTGCGACCATTACCACGCCAACGGAAAAAGCCTTCATTGCCCGCATCAGATTTTGCCTTCAATTTCGTTTGGGATCATGCCCAGCGCTGTTGTGAGACCAGAGAGAAATCACCGAATTTTAAATTGCCCGCCATCATCATAACCAGCAAATAAACTGCCCGTGATAAAGAACAAACTAAAAACCCGCCCATTTCACTCATGGAATGGACGGGTTATAGTTAATAGTTGTTAAAAAACCGTATCAGGCAGCGACCTTGCGTGGCTTGATAAGGCCGCGATTAACCAGAAGCTCGGCAATCTGGATCGCGTTCAGCGCTGCACCCTTGCGCAGGTTATCCGAAACAACCCAGATGTTCAGGCCATTTTCGACCGTTGCATCTTCGCGGATACGCGAAATATAGGTCGCGTCTTCGCCAGCGCATTCGACCGGGGTGATGTAGCCGCCGTTTTCATGCTTGTCGATAACGAGGCAGCCTGGGGCTTCGCGCAGGATATCGCGAGCCTGATCGGCAGTGATTTCGTTTTCGAATTCGATGTTGACGGATTCAGAATGGCCGATGAAGACCGGAACGCGCACGGCAGTGCAGGTGACCTTGATCTTGGGGTCCAGCATCTTTTTGGTTTCGGCCAGAACCTTCCACTCTTCCTTCGTGTAGCCGTCTTCCATGAACACATCGATGTGAGGGATGACGTTAAAGGCGATGCGCTTGGTGAACTTCTTGGTCTCGACTGGATCGGCGACGAAGACGGCGCGTGTCTGCTGGAACAGTTCGTCCATGCCTTCCTTGCCGGCACCGGACACCGACTGGTAGGTGGAGACGACAACGCGCTTGATCGTTGCCGCATCATGCAAAGGCTTCAAGGCAACGACGAGCTGCGCCGTGGAACAATTGGGGTTGGCGATGATGTTACGCTTGCGGAAACCTTCGATGGCATCGGCGTTGACCTCGGGAACGATCAACGGAACGTCCTGATCGTAGCGCCATGCGGAAGAGTTATCGATGACGACGCAGCCCTGCGCACCGATTTTAGGAGACCACTTCTTGGACACGTCGCCGCCAGCCGACATCAGGCAGATGTCGGTATCGGAGAAATCGTAGTTCTCCATGTTGGAGACCTTCAGCGTGCGGTCGCCATAGGAGACTTCCGTGCCCTGGCTGCGAGCGGATGCCAGCGCCACGACTTCATCAGCCGGAAACCCGCGCTCGGCAAGAATATTGAGCATTTCACGACCGACATTGCCGGTAGCGCCTGCGATTGCAACTTTGAAACCCATGATCAAGCTCTCTTTCTGCCTCTCCTCTTTTTTGGTGAGGGGACCCCGCAAATCGGCGGGTTCCTTCTTCCCCGACCAAACCGGGGAGAGAGCGGCGGGCCAGAGACGTTAGACGGTTTTAATCGTCGTTTTGGCCGTAATTCGGATGGAAACAGAAAAGCACGAGTGATCACCGACAGGCTGTGCCGGGTTTTGCATGACAACTATGTTGTGCATGTGTTCGATCAAGTTCGCGCTCCTTTTCGAGGCAAAGCTATTATGTGTTTGTATTTTCTGTCAAGCGCAAACGCACGGCAATTTGGTCTTCGGCGGAAGCAATTCGGAGTTCTGTGGCTGCAACGGGGCCCTGCGAAATTAGACTAAAGTCATAAGCCGAAAGCATCGCTCTTCCTTTTGTTAATTTTCTGTCAAGCTGTTGCAAGGTGCATCGTGCCGAAAGGGCAGTCCGGGGGAGAAACGGGCTGCTGCGATGTGTCATTCATATATCTGTGGAGGACAGACAATGGCGAATGTAGCGACCGCGACAGCGGAGAAAGCCCGTCCCATGACGGGGGAAGAGAAGAAGGTGATTTTCGCCTCTTCTCTGGGAACAGTGTTCGAGTGGTACGACTTTTATCTTTACGGCTCCCTGGCCATCTATATCGGCGCGAACTTCTTCAGCCAGTATCCTGAAACGACGCGCAACATTTTCGCTCTTCTCGCCTTTGCGGCAGGCTTTCTCGTTCGCCCTTTCGGCGCGCTGGTGTTTGGACGGCTGGGCGATCTGGTCGGTCGTAAATACACCTTCCTCGTCACCATTCTAATTATGGGCTTCTCGACGTTTCTCGTCGGCGTTCTGCCAAACGCATCGCAGATCGGCATTGCGGCTCCGATTATCCTGATCGTTCTGCGCATGTTGCAGGGTCTTGCTTTGGGTGGTGAATATGGCGGTGCGGCAACCTACGTCGCCGAACATGCCCCGAATGGCCGTCGCGGCTACTACACATCGTGGATCCAGACGACAGCGACCCTCGGTCTCTTCCTGTCGCTCGTGGTCATTCTCGGCGTACAATTTGCTTTGGGACGTGAAGCCTTTGCTGACTGGGGCTGGCGCATTCCGTTCCTGCTCTCCGTCATCCTGCTCGGCGTCTCCGTCTGGATTCGCCTGAAAATGAGCGAATCTCCTGCCTTCAAAAAGATGAAGGAAGAGGGCAAGACTTCCAAGGCACCACTCAGCGAAGCCTTCGGCCAGTGGAAGAACGCGAAGATCGCGATCATCGCACTCGTCGGCGCCGTCATCGGTCAGGCTGTCGTCTGGTACACCGGTCAGTTCTACGCGCTGTTCTTCCTGCAAAGCATTCTAAAGGTGGATGGTCAGTCGGCCAATATCATGGTCGCCTGCGCTCTCATCCTTGGCACCGGCTTCTTCGTTCTATTCGGATGGCTCTCGGACAAGATCGGCCGCAAGCCCATCATCATGGCAGGTCTCGTTCTGGCCATGCTGACCTATTTCCCACTGTTCAAAGCACTGACCTGGGCCGGCAACCCTGCCCTGGCGCAGGCCCAGGCTTCGGTTCGCGCGACGGTGACGGCTGCTCCCGGCGATTGCCGCTTCCAGTTCAACCCCACGGGCACGGCTAAATTCACCACCTCTTGCGATATCGCAACCTCGTTCCTCACCAGAAACTCGGTACCTTACGATGTCGTCGCCGGTCCGGCTGGCCAGCCTGCAACCGTCAAGATCGGTGAGCAGACCATCACGAGCTATGATGCTGTTGCCGCAGGCGCAAACGCCGCTGCAAATGATCGCGCATTCCAGAAGCAGATCAACATCGCGCTTCACGATGGTGGTTATCCGCTGGTTCGCGGTGCCGCTCAGGTCCCGGCAGCAAAGCTGGATGCCTTCGTCGCTGCCAACCCGGAACTTAGCCTCAATGCCGACACGGTTCGCGCCACTCCGGCTAAGACCGTACCGGCAGACAAGCTGGTTGCAGACAAGTTGCTGACCCCGGCCGAGCTCAACGGCGCGACTGAAATGGCTGTCTATACGGTGGCCGGTGGCGGTGCGTTTACGATGGTCGCCGATCCTGCTGCCGTCAACTGGATCGCCATCATCGCGGTTCTGACCGTACTCGTCATCTATGTGACAATGGTCTACGGCCCGATTGCAGCGCTTCTGGTCGAACTCTTCCCGACCCGCATTCGCTACACCGGCATGTCCCTGCCCTACCACATCGGTAACGGCTGGTTCGGTGGCTTGCTGCCGGCAACGGCGTTCGCGATGAGTGCTGCCAAGGGCGATATCTATTACGGCCTCTGGTATCCGATCATTTTCGCAGGCATCACACTGGTCATCGGCCTGCTGTTCCTGCCGGAAACCAAGGATCGCGACATCCACAAGATGGATTGATCGCACCCGCTGAAACACAAAACCCGGCAAGTCGATTGCCGGGTTTTTCATTGTCCTGATAGCACTTCCCGTCAGCCGTTCAAGGCGGCCAGTTCACCGTTGACGAGATCGCGCCATGCACGGTTTTCCACGAGCGACATGGGAAACAGTCCCTTGACCGAGAAGAGAAACGCCGAGCGGTCGTTGTCATCCACATTCCGTGCGGCAGCCAGAATGTCGTCCCGTCTGGGATCGTTGAGATCGCCGCGTTTGTGGATAGACACAATCCAGAGCGCCACGACATAGGCGAATTCCGCACCATCCCCGCCAGCCTCCAACGTCTCCACCGCCGCAGCCAGAATGCGCTGCGGCAGCTTTTGGCTGGTATCCATGGCAATCTGCTCGTTGCGATGGGCAATGGTCGGGTTGGCAAAACGCTCTAGCAACTGGTTTCGGTAGAATGGCAGATCGATGCCCGGCACCGCATCCAGAGTCGCTGTCGCGGCTTCCATATGCCGCTCCACCTTAGCCACGAATTCGGGCACGGCCATTACGTCTCTTACGAATTCCAGATCATGCAGAATGCCAAGATGCGCAATCAGCGTGTGAGACCCGTTCAGTAATCGGAGCTTCATGTCTTCGTATGGCACGACAGACTGTGCAAACACCGCGCCTGCATCTTCCCAGGCCGGACGACCCGAAACGAAATCGTCTTCGATGACCCATTGCATGAACGGTTCTGTTTCGATCGCAAGCTTGTCGTCCGCGCCGAGCAAGGATGCTGCGCGGGCCCGCGTTTCATCCGTCGCTGCGGGAACGATGCGGTCCACCATGCTGCATGGGAATTTGCCTTCCTGCGAAATCCATTGGGCCAGTTCCGGGTCCCGTAATTCTGCCATTTCCAACACCAGACGACGCACGACGTGACCGTTGGAAGGCAGGTTATCGCAGCAAAGAACAGTATAGGGCGGCAAGCCTTTCTCCCTACGCCGCGCAAGGCCTTCGACGATGAACCCGATCACGCCCTTGGGTGAATGGGGATTGGCCTTATCCGCCGCGATGGCGGGGTGGGCCATATCCAGCCCGCCAGTGACGGGATCGAGTCCGTAGGCTTTCTCACTGACCGTCAGGGTCACGATACGGGTATCGGGGCTGGCGAGATAGTCCAGCACGTCATCAGCCCGTTCTGCGGCGCAGAGCCAGTCCACGGTGACACCGATGATCTGCGCATCGTCACCCTCTGCACCACGCACGATGATGGAATAAAGACCATCCTGCTGCTCAAGCGCGCGCACCGGTTCTGGTGAGCGCAGGTTGACGGCAACGATGCCCCAATGGCCGAAGTTCTTCTCGATTGCTTTTTGCGTGAAGACGGCCTGATGCGCGCGGTGAAAGGCACCGAGACCGATATGGACGATGCCTGATTTCAACGCCGCGCGGTCAAAGGCGGGCTTCGTCACGTTCGGCTTCAAATGGGCAGAATTGGACAGCGTCGTCATAAGGGTCAGTTCCTTCCGAATTGCGGGTGGAGAAGCGCACGCTCTATGCCGCGCAGTTCTGCCAGACCCTTGAGACGCCCGATGGCAGGATAACCGGGCTGCGCGCCGCGCTGGAGGTCATCGAGAATTTCCTGACCGTGGTCGGGGCGCATGGCGATGCGATGGTCCTCCCGCCCTTCGGCACAGCGGCGTTTTTCTTCGTCCAGCAGGGCCGCGATGACCGCGACCATATCCGTTGATCCTTCCAGATGTTCGTCCTCAAAAAAAGAGCACGGCACCGTGTCCGTATCACGGGTCACATTGCGAAGGTGCACGAAGTGAATGCGATCTGCAAACCGTCGAGCGATCATGGGCAGGTCATTGTCTGCACGCGCACCCAGTGAACCAGTACACAGTGTTACGCCATTTGCCCGACTATCGACCTGGCCGAGCATATGCGCATAGTCGGATTCTGTGGACAGGATGCGTGGCAGGCCCAGCAGAGGCCACGGCGGGTCGTCACCGTGGGCGCAGATATTGATACCGACCTCCTCGGCAACCGGCACCACCTGCGACAGAAAATCCACTAGGTTGGCCTGAAGCCGCAGCCGGTCGACACCCTGATAGGAGCGCAGTTTTTCGAGAAGTTGATCCAGCGTGTAGCCATCCGCAGACCCCGGCAGGCCCGCACCGATATTGACGCTGAGCGCGATGACCTTGGTATCGGGCATCTCCGAAAACCGCCGCGCGGCTTCTTCGGTAAGCCAGTCGGGATAATCGGCACGCGCATCCGGACGCTTCAGAATGTGGATATCGAAGGCTACAAAATCGGTCAGGTCGAAGCGCATCGCCTTTGCACCATGGCGCGTATCCCAACGCAGATCGGTGCGCGTCCAGTCCAGGATCGGCATGAAATTGTAGCAGACGGTGCGAATACCCGTCGCAGACAGGCGTCTGAGCGTCTCCTGCCAATGAGCGATATGCGCTTTCCAGTCACCGCTCTGCGTCTTGATGTCTTCCGACACAGGCACACTTTCCACGACATCCCAATAGAGACCGCCAGCCTTGATCTCGTCATGCCTTTTCACAATCTCATCAACCGGCCAGACTGCGCCCGTTTCGATGTGATGCAGCGCGCTGACGATGCCTTCAGCACCTGCCTGTGCGGCATCTCGCACGGAAACCTTGTCCACAGGCCCAAACCAGCGCCATGTATGCTTCATCTTGTCTATCCCTCAGATATCAATGGCATCAGCCGAATGTGATTTGAACCTTGCAGGCAACGGAGCGGTCGCCCGCCTGCTCGAATGCGGCGACGGCATCTTGCAACGGAAACGCATGCGAAATAATGGGGCGCACGTCGATGGCGCGCGCCGATATGAGCGCTGCGGCCTGCCCAAATTCCTGATCGAAACGCTGGGAACCGCGCCAGACGATTTCTTTGCCCACCAGCGCATTAAGCGGAATCGTCATGTCTCCCGTCACGCCCACCTGAACGATAGTGCCGCGTGGTTTGACGACCGCAAAAGCGGAGCGCAAGGCAGGACCGGCAGCCGAGCAATCGAAAACGACGTCGAACACACCCTTGTTCGCTTGATAGGGGGTCAGGCCATCCTGATCCGTCAAGACATTGACGGTGCGGTCGGCACCCATGGAACGCGCCCTTGCCAGCGCCGCATCGGCAATATCCGTCACCACGATCTCCGCGGCACCGGCTTGCCTTGCAGCGGCTACAGTCAACAGCCCGATGGGACCTGCGCCGGTGACAAGCACTCGCTTGCCTTCGAGATGACCGGCCTGAGCCACCGCATGCAGGCAGACGGCGAGCGGTTCGGCACATGCGGCCTCGCCGGGCGTTATCTCGCCGCCAAAGGCCAGGCATTGCTTTGCGTCGACCACCAGCCAGTCCCGAAACATCCCCTGCTCATGCGGCAGGCGCATCGCGCTGCCCATGAAGCGCATGTCGAGACAATGGATAGGCTGTCCAATCTGGCAATAATGACACTTACCACAGGGCTGTGACGGATTTACCGCAACGAGTGAGCCAACCGTCAGGTGCAATACGCCCTCACCCAGTGCCTCGATATAACCGGATGCCTCATGGCCTGATATGATCGGTTCGCGCACCTGAATGGGGCCGAAACCACCGTCCTGATAATAATGGAGGTCGGACCCACAAATGCCGCCTGCTGCCATGCGTAGCAGCACTTGGCCGGGGCCAGGCGGCTGGAACTCCTGTGTTTCGACCTTGAGGTCCTGTTTTCCGTAAAGACGCGCGACGCGGGTCGACATGATGTGCTTTTGTCCCGGTGATTGGAGGAAAACCCGCGCGGACAGCCGCGCGGGTATTTGTTATCGGATCAGTCCCATCTCCGTTGGCAGCCACAGGGTAATGGCTGGAATGAAGGTGATGAGAATGAGGGCGATGAACAGCGGCACCAGCCATGGCAGAATGGCCATCGTCGTACGCTCCACCGAAAGCCTAGCCACCCGTGACAGCACGAACAAGACCATGCCGAGCGGCGGATGCAGCAGCCCGATCATCAGATTGAGCGTCATGATCAAACCGAAATGCACGGGGTCGATATCGAACTGCAACACCAGCGGCAGGAGGATCGGGACGAGAATGGTAATCGCCGCAATCGTGTCCAGGAAGCAACCGACGAACAGCATCAGCAGGTTGACCAGCACGAGGAATATCCACTTGCTGTCGGTCAATGTCAGGATGGCACCCGATAGTACCTGCGCCGCCTGGCTGACGGTGAGCAACCACGCAAAGACGGAGGCCGCCGCCACGATGAACAGAACCGAGGCCGTCGTCTCGATGGTGTCGAACGTTGCCTTCGCCAGCGTTTTGAAGGTCATGGTGCGGTAGCGCACGAGGCCGAGGAACAGCGACCACAAGACCGCAGCGACGGCTGCTTCCGTTGGCGTAAACCAGCCCATGGTCATGCCGCCGATCAGAATGACCGGTGTCATCAAGGCCATGACAGCGGAAAAATCGAAATACCAGTCGCAGGCGATCAACACCGCAAGCACGATGAAAATAGCAAGGTTGAGCGACAGGCCGAACATCGTCAGCACATAGACGCTGATCGGCACCAGCATGACGACCAAGACTTCCAGCGATGCGCCGAAGATCGTGCGCAGGCTGAACGGCGTGTCGGAGCCCCAGTTCTTGATATAGGCAAAGACGGCGACGGTGATCATCATCAGCAACGTCATGACCACGCCGGGCAAGATGCCCGCCATGAACAGTGCGCCGATGGAGACGTTTGCCATCATGCCGTAGATCACGAAAGGCAGGGATGGCGGGAAGATCGGCCCCAGTGTGGCCGATGCAGCGGTGACGCCGACAGCCGCCTCGACGGGATAGCCGTGGTCCTTCATCGCCTTGATTTCGATGGTGCCGATACCGGCTGCATCCGCAAGAGCGGTGCCGGACATGCCGGAGAAAATAACCGAGCCGATGATATTGACCTGCGCCAACCCACCCTTCATCCAGCCGACAAGAGCGACGGCGAAGGAATAGATACGGCCCGTGACACCTGCCACGTTCATCAGGTTTCCAGCCAGAATGAAGAACGGGACGGCGAGAAGCGGAAAGCTTTCGACACCGGCAATCATGCGCTGAGCGGCAATGATATCCGGCGCGACATTGTAGGCCAGAATGTAGAGCAGCGACGATGTCGCCATGGAAATGGCAACCGGCAGGCCGATCAGCATCAGAAGCAGAAACGATCCAATCAGAACCAGCATGTCACACCTCCTCCACGCTCTGGAATTCTTCCGGTCTTTCAAGAACGGAATAACCACGTTGAAGATTGGCCACGAAAACCTGGATCGACCGGAGGAACATCAGCACGAAAGCTGCAAAGACCGTGTAGAAAACGATGCTACGCGGCAGGGCCACCGTCACCATCTCCTCATCCGCCACGATTTCGAGATATCGCCACATCAGCCATGACGTATAGGCGAAAAAGCCGATGCGCAGCACATCGACGGCCAGCGACATGACGCGCGTCACGTTCGACGGCAGGTAGTGGTAGAGAACATCCACCTGGATGTGACGCGACATGCGCACGCACATGACAGAGCCGAGAAAAACAACGCCGATCAGGCAGTTGACGGCAATTTCTTCCGTCCATGCGTAACTGTCATTGAGGACATAGCGGGTGAAGAACTGCAAGAACACGCAGCCTGTCATGACCCAGAAGAGGGCAAGGGTAAGCCAGTCTTCGAAGGAATAGACCGACAAATCGACATTTGGCGGCGCTTCATCGAAGGTTTGGGCAAGTTCCTCAGGCGTCACCTGAGTGTGAGTTTCCTGCGACATTGAATTGTCCCGGCTGGAGCGTCGGACCGTTTCAGATCGTCAGACGCTAACGAAAACGAGAAGGCGGCGCGGCCCATAAAACCGCGCCGGACACGGACTTACTGAATGGCGCGAATGGCTTCCCAATCGGCCTTGTCGTAACCAAAGTCCTCGAATTTCACCTTCTCGAGCACGTTCTTTTCAAAGTCGGCCTTGTCGACTTCGGTGACGGTCAAGCCACGTGCCTTGAAGTCATCAACCAGCTTGTTTTCACGCTCCTCGATGATCTTGGTTGTTTTGGTCGCAGCTTCCTGCATGACGTCGACGAAGATTTTCTTGTCTTCATCCGACAGGCTGGCCCAACGGCTCTTGGAAATCACCGTATTCAGGTGATCGACAATGTGACCGGTCAAAACGATGTTTTTCTGCACCTCGAAAAACTTCTTCGCCTCGATGGTCGTCAGCGGGTTTTCCTGCGCGTCCACGGTCCCATTCTGAAGTGCCAGATAGACCTCGGCAAAGGCAATCGGCGTGGTGTTGGCACCGCAGGCGCGCGGCATGGCAAGGTAGGCAGGAACGTCAGGCACGCGCATCTTCACGCCGGACAAGTCTGCGCAGGTCGAAATCGGCTTGTTGGCCGTGGTGTGGCGCGTACCGTAATAGCTCACCGCCGCAATCACGTTGCCGGTCTTGTCCTGATAGCCCTTGGCCAATCGCTTGAAGACGTCGCTCTTGGTATAGGCGATCAGATGTTCGGGGCTACGGAAGATGTAGGGGAAGTAGGTCACGCCGATGGGCTTGTAATCCCGCGCGGCGAAGCTTGAGCCTGAGATGACCATATCGACGGTTCCCAGCTTCAGTCCCTGGTTGATATCGACTTCCTTGCCAAGTTGCGATGCCGGAAAGACATCGATCTTGTAGCGGCCTTCCGTGCGCTTTTCGATTTCCTTGGCGGCCCAGACGGATTCCGTGTGGAATGGTTCGGTCGTCTCGTAGACATGCGCCCATTTGAGCGCGGTCTGCGCCTGTGCGGTAAAGGCGGATACGGCGACGATGGCCGTTGCGCCAAGCAATGTGATAAATCTTGATGTCATTGGTTTCCCTCCCGGATTGATGTCAGACTGCTGTTTTCATGATCCCGCTCTCTCCCTGCGGAACCACGCCTCCCCTACGGCTCCTCCCCGAAGCTTTCGGAAAATCTCTTCTGCGACTGCGTCAAATGGCGACGCATCGCATCGCGCGCGGCGGCTGTGTCATTTCTGGCAATGGCATCTCTGATGACCCTGTGTTCTTCCAGCGCCAGGCGCCATGTTTTCGGTCCCTCGAAATGGCTGGCCAGCCGCTCGAAATAGGGCGTCATGCGACGATCGAAAATCTGCCCGGTGAAACGGTGCAGCGTGGCATTGCCGATGATATCCGTGATGGCAGTGTGAAAGGCGCGGTCCTGAACCAGCATGTCGACCGGATCGCCAATCGCGTTTTCCATTTGCTGAAGGCACGCGTCGAGACGCGCAACACCATCGGCAGTCGCCACTCGGGCCGCTTCCTCGGCAATCGCACTTTCAATGATGCTGCGCGCCTGAAGGATTTCGAATGGGCTGTCATTGTCGTCCACCGGCAGCACCTGAGCCGGATGGCTGGGCCGCTGGCTGACATAAATACCGGACCCCATGCGAATCTGGATGTAGCCCTCTACCTCTAGAACGATCAGGGCTTCACGAATAGTGGGACGCGAAACCGCGAAACGTTCCGCAAGGTCACGCTCGGCAGGCAACTTGGCACCGTGGCCAAGCTCCCCCGCCTCTATCAACGCACGAATCTGGTCCGCAACCTGCCTGTGCAGGCGGCGCGGCTCCAAAGCCACAAACATGAAATCCTCCCGAGATCTCATCTGGTAAAATGGTCTTACCAATTGCAACTTTAGGCAGGAACGCAGCAGTGTCAACCCTGCGTTATGAGGTTCAGGAATTTAAACATGTGCGAATTTTTTGGAGTGACTTGTTCTAGTCGGCCCATCGCCGCTGCCAAAGCGTAGGCGGAAGCTGTCACCGCTTGTTCGGCCTGATCTGGTTGCGCAGTTCCACCAACCGGTCCAGTGTCGAAAGGGTTCGGTCGCGGTTTTTACCGGCGAGAGCCAGTGTCAGGGCTTCGATGCAAACGAGCGAAGCGCCGTGCATGGCCACTTTTTCATTTTTTGCGCGTGGCAGAACGAGCGTCGCGCAGGCGTGTTGGGCAAGCGCGCTATCTTCTTTTCCGACGATGGCGATAATGGGTATCGAGAGGCGTTGCGCCTCGGTGATCGTCGTCATGACCTCGCGGTGCGGGCGCCCTTGCGCAAGAACGAGGAGAACATCGCCGGTCTCCATTTGCAGCAACTGCTCTGCCAGCATGATCCCGGTCCTATCAAGCGCATAGGACGGAAACCCAGATCGGATGAAATTGCGGGAAGCATAGAGCGCGACGACGCCAGATGCGCCAATGCCGAAGACGCCGATTTTCGTGGCGGCGGATAGCACCGTTACCGCCGTGGTCATGGCTTGCCGATTGTCAGGCGATGACAGCGCCGCCATCGCGTGGCCCATGTCTGCCACCACGAAGTCGATGGCGGAATTGGTGTCATCAAGGAGATCGTCTGTCGTTGCCGCCATCTTTTCGGATGGCGAGTCCGTTTCACCGAGATGCGCTTCCAGCGTATCTTTCAGATCAACCAGACCTTCGAAGCCGAGCGCCTGAATGGCCCTGATGACCGTCGCGTCAGACGTGCCGATTTCACGACCGATTTCCAGCGCGGATTGCGCCAGCACCGCGTGCCGGTGCCTGTCGATATATTCCGCCACGGCCAGCAGGCCGGGAGACAGGGCGTCCCGCTTCTTCTTCAATCGCTCGCCAAAGCGGTCTATGTGGCGTTTCTTCAGAACGGGACTGCGCATCGATACCATCGTGGTCACTTCAAAAGCGTGTATCGATACACAGTGCCTGAGACGTCTTCATTTTTAAAGCAGCAACCACTATTTTGCCGGGCGCGGGGCCGTCGTCGATTTCACGATGGCCGTCATCAGCGCCATGGCAGCGTAGCTGTTCGAGATGGCCTCTTCCCGCGAAACCATGACGTATCGTCCCTCTGTGCAGGCCTTTAGAAAGCTGCAGAAGTCCGGCACGACTTTTTCCATGGCGTCGATGTCTTCTTTTGACGTGCCGCCGGTGTCCGACCGGTAGGGATCGAAGATGAAGTCAGCATCGACATCCGGCAAACGTTCGCCGCTGACTTCGATACGCCCTCCCTCGGCAATGCCGTTGATGATGTCAGGAAAGCGGAAACCTGCATCTCTTAGTACCTGACCAAGCGCCCTGTAGGTATGATAGATGCTGATCTTGCCGTTGAGCGGTTGAATAACCGACACGGTGATCGATTTGGTATCGACAGCAGTTTTCAACTCCTCGATACCGGCGCGATATCGACGGTCGAGAATGGCGAGTTTTGTCTCTGTCCCGGTCAACTCTGCGAGCTTTTTATAGGCGTGCGCGGTGCCAAAGCGGGTGGGATCGATCACAACTGTCGGCGCAATTTTTTTCAGCGTCGCTATGGGTGTCGGCCTGCCTGCGGCAGTTATGATGAGGTCGGGCTTCTGCTCCGCAAGCGCTTCGATATCGATATCGACAGCACCCAGAAAGGCCATGCCGGAATTGTCGAAATCAACGCCAGTCAGTATCGCGCTGGAGCGAAGATAGGGCTTTGCGTCGGCCCCGATGCGTCCGTGGCTGGCGATGGGCGTTACGCCGAGTTCGATCAGCGGAATGGTGACATCGATGTCGTGCAGCGAGGCGATCCTAAGCGGCTTTGTCGGCACTATGACACTTCGTCCCGCGTCGTCCTGAAATTCATGCGTGGCATCAGCCGCGCTTGCACCGGTGGCGAAGAGGGCCAGAAACAGCAAGGCAAGGATACGCATCATAAAACCTTTCACAATTGGTCGCGACGGCGCCACAGAAGAGCGAGAAGAACAGGAACACCGACGAGCGCGATGACAATACCGGCGGGAATTTGCAGGGGAGCGAACAGCGTTCGGCCAAGCGTATCCGCCATCACCACCAGCCCTGCCCCAATCAACATGCTTCCAGCGAGAAGTGACCGTTGCCCGCCACCAATTGCCAGCCGCGCCGTGTGGGGCGCGATCAGCCCGACGAAGCCTATGCTACCGACGCAGGACACGGCGGTGGCAGTCATCACAATAGGGCTCACCAACCAGATAACGGCGAGGAGATTGCGGCGCACGCCGAGCCCGACGGAGAAATGATCCCCAAGCGCGGCCACGTCTGCGGCACGGGCTGTCGAAAACAAAAGTGCTGCGCCGATCACCAGTCCGGTAACGGCAAGAGGCACCATGTCGGGCGTCACGGTTGCCAGACTTCCCGCCATCCATGTCAAAGCGATCTGAATACGGTCGATGTCGGATATCGTCAGCAGCAAGGCGATTGCGGCGGACAGGAACCAGGAAAAGCCGATGCCGATCAGCACGAAGCGCAGCCGCGAGAACGAACCTGCAATCATCCCGACTACTAAGGCGACTGTCAGCCCTCCGGCAAGGCCGACGAATGGGCGGAAAACCAGCGGTGCCTGCGGGAAAATGATGATGACGGTAACGATCGCCAGCGCCGCACCTTCCCGTACGCCCAGAAGACCCGGATCAGCCAGACCATTGCGCGTTAGGGACTGGAGAGCGGCGCCAGAAAGGCCGAGCATGCCGCCGCAGCACAAAGCCATGACGGTTCGTGGTAGCCTCAGATCACCAATGACGGATAGGCTATCCGTTGCTGACGAGCCGGTCACGAAAGCTACGAAATCGGAGAACCCCGCTCTGCCGCTTCCCGACGCAAGCGCCCAGACGACGAGTAAAAGGAGACCCGCCATGAGGGCCAGTAGCAATGTCAACCGCAAAGGGTGGACTTTGGCGCTGATGCTCCCGAGCGCGATGAGGCGATAGGACCCGTTCAGCTTTCGCACCGTCATTTCAGCCTCCGGGCAACAACGAGGATGAAGACAGGAGCACCGATGAAAGCCGTGAGAATGCCGGTTGCCAGTTCACGCGGAGAGGCAATTGTGCGGGCGGCGATGTCTGCAGCAACAAGCAGGCATGCCCCCAACAGCGCCGAAAGCGGCACGGAGAGACTGTGCCGTCCGCCCGCTAGCCGGTGCGACATGCCACCGACGATCAAACCGACGAAGCCGATGGGCCCGCAGAGCGAAACGGAAGCCCCACAAAACAGGGCTGCCGCCACCATTCCTAGCAGCCGCGTCTGACGCACCGGCACGCCGAGGCCCGCTGCAAGCGTGTCTCCCAACGCCAAGATATCCAGCCGCGTCACGATGAAAGCAGTCGTGATTGTTGCGGCGATAACGATCGGTATGACCGCCTGTATATCGGACACAGAAATGCCGGAGAGATCGCCAGCGAGCCAGAACCGCATCTGCTCCAGCGTCTCCTGATCGAGAATAAGGATCGCGGACACGCAAGCAGATGCAAGTGCGGAAAGGGCTATGCCGCAAAAGGTCAGCTTGGTCATCGTCAAGCCGGTTCGCCCGGCACAGGAAAGCGCCAGAACAGCTGAAAACAGCAACCCGCCACCCAAGGCGGCAACGAGAGGTCGCGTCAGAGCGAATGGCATGAAGGCGGATGGAAGCGCTATCGTCAGCACGATGGCAAGGCTAGCCCCGGCATTCAGACCCAGAATATGCGGTTCTCCCAAGGGGTTGCGCAGGATGGATTGCAACAGCCTGCCCGAAATCCCGAGTGCCGCTCCGCACAAGATGGCGGCGAGCAATCTTGGCAGGCGCAGTTTCAGCAATATCTGCTGTTCGAAACTGGCGTGGTCGCGCGCGATCAGGGCATCTATGACCAGTCGGGCCGACACTGGCCGAGCACCGACACCCAGATGGACGACGCCGAGCATCACGACCGTCACGACGGCGCAGGGTATCCACAGCCAGGCGGCAGACGACGCCGTTTTGGTCGGGGAGGTCACGGCGAAGCGTTCCCAGATCCCGGATCGGGCAGAAATGCTGGCCTGCCGGTGGTGGGATGCGTCACGGCGATGACCTTGGTGTCGAACACCTTTTCGATGTCTGTTGCCGAACATTCGGCCGTCGTTTCAGCGATATGATGAACGGCGCCGTCTTTCAGAAAAACGATCCGATCTGCATATTGCAACGCCGCGTTCAGATCGTGAAGGACAGCGACGACAGTGCGATTTTCAGTGCGGCTCAATCTGGAGAGCAGTTCCATGACCTCGACCTGATATCGCAGATCAAGAAAGGTCGTCGGCTCATCGAACAGCAGCGTCTGCGTGTCCTGAGCGATGGTTAGCGCAATGAAACACCGCTGGCGTTGTCCGCCGGAAAGGCTTTCCACCGAACGGGCGGCGAGATCGCTGAGGCCCGTGATGACCAACGCCTGCTCGACGGCCTCTTCATCCGCCTGCGTCCAGGATTTGAACACGCCGCGATGGGGGTATCGTCCACGCGACACCAGATCGTAAACGCTGAGACCTTCCGGCGTGACAGGTGCCTGCGGCAGTAGCGCCAGTTTGCGGGCAACGTCGCGGGTCGGCATGGTGGAGATGTCACGCCCATCGATGAAGGCCATGCCGCCGGTTGGCTTGAGGACACGCGAGAGTGCTGCCAACAGGGTTGATTTGCCGGAGCCGTTCGGCCCGGCAAGAGCTGTAAACTTCCCACGCGGCACGAGAAGCGACACGCTTTTCAGCACATCGGTCTGGCCGTAACCAGCGCTCAGATGTTGCGCGCGCAACGCCGCATCATTCCCGTCCGACCGCATCGACCAACCATCTTCCTTCGTGAAATTCCTGCGTCATTTGTATTTTATGAATGTAGTAGTCAACAATTAAACCGCTGAAAATTCCTGACCGACACGCATTCTCGGCGACGAAGGGCGGAAATATGCGGGTGAAACCGCCATTTTCCCTTCAAAAATTGCGCATGAACGCACGGAAATCGCCACTTCAAAGTTGACTACTACAGTCATGAAATACAGAAGGCGGGTGAAATGACGTGATCTGTTCGGTGGGGACTGAAGCATGAAGCTGGGTAAGAGATTTCAGATGCAGGCGGCAATCGTTCTGCTAACCGTGGCAGGTATCGCCATAGTATCGCCTGTGAAGGCGCAAGACATTGCCGACATCAAAAAATCGCAGCGCAAGGCCGATACCGCGCAGACGAGCACGGTCCTCCAGCCCATCATCGTCGACGGTGCCGGGCAGACCGACGGCTACCAGCCGAAATCGACCAGCACCGCGACCCGCACGGACACGCCGTTGATCGACATTCCGCAGGCGGTCAATGTGGTCAGCCATGAGGTCATCGAGGACCAGAACGCAACGAATCTGGACGAAGCGCTAGGAAATATCAGCGGGGTCACGCAGACGAACACGCTGGGTGGCACGCAGGATTCCGTCATTCGTCGCGGTTTCGGGGACAATCGCGACGGCTCGATTTTGACCAACGGCCTGAAGACGGCCCTGCCCCGTTCGTTCAATGCCATGACCGACCGTGTCGAAGTCCTCAAGGGACCCTCCTCCACGCTCTACGGCATTCTCGACCCGGGCGGCATGGTCAATGTCGTCACGAAGAAGCCGAAGGACACGTTTTCAGGCACCGTCTACGGCAGCGCATCGAGCTTTGGCGGTGGCAAGACCGGCCTTGATTTCACCGGTCCAATCGAAGGGACCGACTTCTCCTATCGCCTCATCGGTGAGTACGAAAACACCGACTACTGGCGCAATTTCGGCGATACCAAGAAGTGGCTCCTCTCTCCCTCTCTGACATGGACCGGCGAAGACACGGAGATCACCGCCACCTATATGCACGAAGACTACAGCGTGCCGTTCGACCGTGGCACCATCTTCGACACCACGACAGGACGCGCCGTCAATGTCGACCGCAAAATCCGGTTCGACGAGCCCTACAACATCACGGACGGCAAATCAGACCTCTTTCAGATCGAGATCGATCACGAACTTTCCGATAACTGGAAGCTTGGTATCGATTACGGCTACAGCCGCAATGAATATTCCGACAATCAGGCACGTGTCATGGACTATACGCCCTCTACAGGCGCCGTCAGCCGCCGCGCGGATGCAACCGATTATTCGACGATCTATAATCACGCTCTCCGTGCCGATTTGACTGGCGAGGTGGAGATCGGCGGTTTGCAACACGATCTGTTGATCGGTGCCTCCTACGACTACAGCGACACACTTCGAACCAACATGATCCGCTGCGGCTCCGCGTTCAATTTCAACATTTATAACCCGGTCTATGGCAACATGCCTGCCTGCACGAACGTTTCCAATTTCGACAGCGACCAGACTGAAGAGCTATCCACCGCATCCGTCTATGTACAAGACTCCATTCATCTGAATGAACAATGGATCGTCGTCGGCGGGCTGCGTTATCAATATTACGATCTGCTGGCAGGCAAAGGCAGACCTTTCATCAGTAACACAGATAGCTTCGGCGATGCGCTCGTACCGAACGCCGGTATCGTCTACAAGGTGACACCGGATATCTCGCTTTATGCCAATGCCGCCAAGACCTTCCGCCCTCAGTCCTCCATCGCAAGCCTGTACGGCAATCTGAAGCCGGAGGAAGGGGTGTCCTATGAAGTCGGCTCCAAGTTCGAACTCCCCTCCGGGTTGACCGCAAATGTCGCGCTCTACACCTCCGACAAGGAGAATGTGGCCTATACCGACGGACTGGTCTTAAAAACGGCGGGTCTCGTCAGGGCACGGGGCCTGGAAATGGATGTCGCAGGCGCATTGACCTCAGACCTCGATTTCATCGCAAGCTACGCCTACACCGACGCCAAGGTTCTGGAAGGCGAGAATGCGGGCAAGCGCCCGGTCAACGTCGCGCGGCATACCGCCTCGCTGTATCTCGCCTACGATGTCGGCGAATTCGGCACGTCTGGCAATAGTCTCAAAGTCGGCGGCGGGATCAGGGCGGTCGGTGAGCGAACCGGCATCAACAGCAATAGCTATTTCCTGCCCGGCTATGCGGTCGTGGATGCCTTTGCCGCCTACACGTTCGAGCTGGAACGCCCGATTACGCTTCAGCTGAATTTGAAGAATATTTTCGACCGTACCTACTACACGTCATCGATCGGCGGCACAGCTTTCGGCAACCAGATCGGCGAACCGTTCAATGCGACGCTGACAGCGCGGGTCAAGTTCTGATACCGGGCAGAGGCTGGATTTGCGTACTCGCAAATGTCAACGGCGGGCGGCTTGTGCCGTCCCACGGTTGTGTGCTGATATCGGATGATGGCGGCCTTGTGATTGGCGCAGTCGGTATTGGGAGGAATGACATATGATCGTCGAGTTGCTTATCGATGGAAAAGACCAGAAGGCCGAGGGCGGGCGCACTTTTGACCGCCTTGACCCGGTGACAGGAACCATGGCCGCACAGGCCGCCGCTGCAAGCACTGCGGATGCCAAACGTGCCGTCGCTTCCGCCGCAAAGGCGTTCGAAGCATGGTCGAAGACTGGCCCCAACCATCGCCGCGCCCTGTTGATGAAGGCAGCCGACGTGATGGACAGCAAGGTTGCGTCCTTCGTGGAGGCAATGATTTCGGAGACGGGCGCGACCGGCCTTTGGGCGGGCTTCAACGTCAAGCTTGCAGCCGGTGTCATCCGCGAGGCCGCAGCGATGGTCACACAGCTTGGCGGTGAGGTCATTCCGGCAGACAAACCCAACACGCTGGCGATGGGCATCCTTAAACCCAAAGGCGTCTGCCTTGCCATTGCACCCTGGAATGCGCCGGTCATTCTGGGCACGCGCGCCGTGGCCATGGCAATCGCATGTGGCAATACGGTCGTTCTCAAATCTTCCGAACTCTGCCCTGCAACCCACCGTCTCATCGGTGATTGCTTTACGGAGGCGGGTTTCCCGGCTGGCGTTCTCAACGTCATCAGCAACGCACCGCAGGACGCAGCATCCCTTGTCGAGGCCCTGATCGCAGACCCACGTGTGCGCCATGTCAATTTTACCGGCTCTTCCAAAGTCGGGCGGATCATCGGGCGGCTGGCGGGAGAAAATCTCAAGCCTGCGCTGCTGGAACTCGGTGGCAAGGCCCCACTGGTGGTTCTGGATGATGCCGACATCGACGGCGCGGTAAATGCGGCGATCTTTGGCGCTTTCATGAATCAGGGCCAGATTTGCATGTCGACGGAGCGGATCATCGTCGATCACTCCATCGCCGATGACTTCGTCTCGAAACTCGCCGCCCGCGCAAACGCCCTTCCCGCCGGAAACCCGCGTGAAAAAGTCGTTCTGGGCTCTCTGGTGACGCCAGAAGCTGCGGAAAAAATGGACGCCATCATCGCCGACGCTACGGCCAAGGGCGGCAAGGTGGTTGCAGGCGGCACGCGTAACAATACCATCGTTACGGCCACCATCATCGATCACGCCGCGCCTGGCATGAAGATTTACGAGGAAGAATCTTTTGGTCCGGTGAAGCCAGTCATTCGTGTGAAGGGCGAGGCGGAAGCCATCCGCGTTGCCAATGATACGGAATACGGTCTGTCCGCCGCAGTGTTCAGCCGCGACATTGGACGTGCCATGCGCGTGGCGGATCAGATTCAATCCGGCATTTGCCACATCAACGGCCCGACGGTATCCGATGAACCGCAAATGCCGTTCGGTGGCGTCAAGGCATCCGGTTACGGTCGCTTCGGTGGCAAGGCTGCCATTGCCGAATTCACCGACCTTCGCTGGATCACAATCGAGGATGCCGGACAGCACTATCCGTTCTGACAAATCTCCGTAGCAATCGCTCTCATGCGATTGCTACGGTTTCCTGTCCGAGGCCGTCACGCCATGTCGGGTGCCTGCTTCTTCAGCGCCACATATTCCCAAATCGCCACCAGCAGCAGAACCGTCACGGCAGCAATCTGCAACGCGTAAAGCGGCATTCCCTGTAGCAGCAAGAGAACGATGAGCACGCCGATCCCAACGAAGTGCGAGATCGGGCGGACATATGACGCCGCAATTTTCACACCGATGTTTCCCGCCAGAAACAGGATCGGCCCGCCAACGATGGCAAGCGACTCGCGCCAAGTGGAATGCTCGTAACTGTGCGATAGGCTGAAGTCTTCGCCAACAGCCGTCAGGATGATGCCTGCGACGATAGGCAGATGGCCATAATTGAACAGCGTCTGCGCAATCTTCTCAGGCTCGGCAGACTCCTCGGCTTTTTCGGATGCTTTTTCCTGGCCATGATGGAAATAAATCCACCACATCAACACCGTGCTGGTGAAGGCCGCGCAGAAAACGATGAAGCTGAGACTTGAGTTCATATGGTCGGTCGCCGTCTGTCCTGTCGTCAGAATCGTCTCGCCGAGACAAATGAGCACGAAGAGAGCGCATCGTTCCGCCAGATGCTCCCCAGAAAGATGCAGCTTTTCGTGTTCTCCGGTTTTAAGTCCGGGGAAATAATACTTTGCAGCAGGGCCAACATATTCAATGCAGATGGCAACCGCCCAAAAACCGATCTGCCATTCCAGACTTTCAGCCAGCCCTCCGCATATCCAGAAGACGCTAGAGACGCCCAGCCAAATCGCCATGCGTGTAAAGGTCAGCGAGTTCTCGTGATCGACGCCTTTGAAGACGTAAAGCGCAAAAAGCGATCGCATCACCTGCATGCCGCTATAGATCAGGGCAAAGGTAAAGCTTTGATCATCGAAAGCTTTGGGCAGCGCGATTGCAAGCAGGACACCGGCAAACATCATCGAAAACAAAAACAGCCGGACAAGTCCGGCCTCCGTATTCAACATGTTGGTCAGCCAGGTGATCTGCACCCACAGCCACCAGAGCGCCAGAATGATGATGGCGGCTTCCAGCAATGCGGTAGAGCCGAAATCCTTGGCGAGGGTATGCGAGAGCTGGATCATCGCAAACACGAAGACGAGATCGAAAAACAGTTCAGGAAAAGTCGGCTTTCCAGCTTCTGCATCGGCCTGCCGGATAAGCCGCCACTTCGAGCCAGTTTTCATGCTCGAAGTCTCCATGGTCTGCCCCATAAATGTTCTATTCCTCAAAAATCCAAAAGCTTTAATATCAGTTTGAAGCCATCTGCGAACGGGCTTCTTCACGCACTAATGCGTCTGCACGACCAAAAAGCGCGACCTCTTTTGAATTGTCCGGGAAGAAGCGTGGGCCCACAAGCCGGACCTGACGACCGCTGACATCGACGATGTATCCAGCCTGCGCCTTCACGGGTCGTTTCGTTTCGATGCTCACAGCCGACTGTTTGATACCGAGGCTGCTCACCTCAATGTCCTGCGCTACGGCGGCGGTTACAAAACAAAATACGGCACCCACGGCGGCACCAATGGCAACCCGTTCCATCAACAATCTCCTGAATATACTGAGCTTTTGTGGCTCTTCAACACAAGAGGCGGGTGTTTTGTTCCATTCGTTCTATCGACGGTTCATGCAGCAAGCGGATGGTGTGGCCGGGATGTCATTACCGCCCTTTTGCAGATGAAGGCGCTCAGTGCGCTGCGGTTCATAACAAGAGGTCAAACGTTTCCCACAGACATCAGGGGATAGGTTTGGAGAAGACCCGTTTTCGAACCTAACTTGCTATATGTTATAAACATGATATTTCTAGTCATCTAATGGCATTCATGTCGGAAACGCCTTGGCCCATGTCTGCGCATAAAGCGGGTAATGGCGAAGTTTTGCTTGGCGCGCCGATTTTCAAGCGCATGAGACTGGTTTGAAATTGTGACGTATCTGCACTCAATGACATCTTTCACGGACGGCATCCGTGCGCTGGGACCTGCCAGGTGGCGTGGTCTTGATGGGCTGATCAGCGTGTTCTGGGACGCCGAGGCGCATGCAGGAGCAAGCGGTTACTACCTGTCACCAGACCCGCGCATCGTTATCTTCTTCAACGATGTCTCCTCGCACATCCTTATGAGCAACCGCGACGGCAAAACCGCCGATGCCTACAGACCGATGAAGAAGGCGATCTACGTGCCCGCCGGGGTGCCGTTGTGGACCAGCTTTACGTCGTTTCACCGCTTCTCCCATGTCGATATTCACCTGCATAAAGACCGGATGTTGAAATATCTGCTGCCATCAGTCGGAAGCTCCGTCGCCGCCAGCGCGCTGCGCAGGCCGGTCGAGATTCAGGATACGCGGGCAGTCGAAGTGCTAGCTGGCCTTTTGGTCGACGAACTGATCCACCCCGCCAAACACGCAATCTACGCCGAAAGCCTCGTCGGCAGCATCATTGCCGGTCTATTGGATCTGCGTGAGGGGCAGCCAGAAGACAACACCAACGCACGGCTGACACAAGCGCAGATGAACAAGCTCATCTCCGTCGTCAACACCCGCGCCGACCGCCGGATGACCGTCTGCGAAATGGCTGAGATCGTCGGTCTCTCGGAAAGCTGGTTCGCCAATGTCTTCAAGCTAACCACAGGCAAAACACCTTTGCAGTGGCAATTGAGCAGGCGCATCGACCTTGCCCGGACCATGCTGACCGACAGTGATCTCAGCGTGGCAGCGATTGCGGCACAGCTCGGTTTTTCAGATCAGGCCCATTTGACAAAGACCTTCAGGCAAGTCGCAGGCGAAACGCCCGCCGCATGGCGTCGTATGCGGCGGGGTTAATCAGTCTTAGGCGCGAGATATTCGGTGTTGTTACACCTCACCACTTATGTCGCAAGGTCGCCCAGACCTCACGTCCGGGATTATAGAAATCGGCCCCGAAACCACCGTTCGCTACGTATTTTTTGTTGAACACGTTGCTGGCGTTGACTTCCAGCGTCGTGTTTTCCTGGAGCTTGTAAGAAAAGGCTGCATCGAAGACGACAGTTCCTTTTTTCCCGGATGCATTGTCGTCACCATAGAAATAAGAGCCCACGTAGCGACCACCTGCCCCAAACGTCATGTCACCGCGACTGTCATTGCCTTCCAGGGTGTAACTTGCCCAAACAGAGGCCATATGCTCTGGAACGAGCGCAAGCTGGTTACCGACATTGACTCCGCCGATGTTGCGAGCAATCTCCGTGTCGAGAAACGTATAGGCAGCGGTCAGATTGATGTTGTCAGTAACTTCAGCTTTTGCCTCTAGCTCAAAACCACGCGACTTGGCCTGTCCGACCGTGTACTGAACGCCTGTATTCGGATCAGCCACAGCATAGTTTTCACGGGTCAGATCGAAGACAGACGCCGTGAAAAGTGCCGGGAAGGCATCAGGCCGATACTTGACCCCGACCTCGACCTGCTTACCCGTTTCCGGATCAAGCCCGACAGACGGCGGGGAAACTGATTCAGCATAGCTTGCATACACCGCTAATTCTTCGAAAGCTCGATAGCTGACGCCAACCCGTTTTGTAAATTCACTGTTGCTACTTTTACCGGATACGCCTGACATTTCATCAGTCTCATCAACATTTATCCAGTCGTTTCGTAAACCGACGGAAACGATGACTTTCTCTGCAAACGTCAACTCTTGCTGAAGATACAATGCTTTGGAGTTATCGTCAGAGGACGTGCTTGCATAGAGTGGAACAGACGTTGGACGACCGCTATAGACCGGATTGGTCCAATCTATTCCTGGAGCAGGTCCATAATAGGTATCATTTGTTGAGGAATTTGAATTGTACTCTACACCGAGTAACGTGCGGCTTTCGACGTCGCTGAAATTT
This sequence comes from Hyphomicrobiales bacterium, assembly GCA_900468015.1. Classification (GTDB taxonomy): domain Bacteria; phylum Pseudomonadota; class Alphaproteobacteria; order Rhizobiales; family Rhizobiaceae; genus Agrobacterium. The sequence goes on along the minus strand of UBRU01000015.1, from coordinate 81,332 downwards.
GTGTCGTACTGAAGATGTGCATCAACGATGAAATCTTCCGCAGAGTACTCGTTAGCAAAAAAAGCTCGGCCCGCGGTCGTTGATCCGTTTGCCGGCGTTGTCGCGATATAGGCATAACCAAAGTTTGTATTCGTATTGCTATAGCGAGCGTTAGCTCCAAATCGAAGTCCTGATCCGAAGTCATGATCGAGCATGGCACTGACCGTGTTTCTGTTCGTCCCGCGATAGTTAAAGTCAGGCTCACCAAAGAAACGGCTCCGGTCAAAATTAGAGCCTACTGGGTGGCCACCACTTCCCGGTACACCATCACCATTTATGTGATCGTAAACGATAGTCAAAGTCGTCGTGTCAGTTGGACGCCACGTCAGGCCTCCCATGAAAAACTTCTGATCATCCCGTGAATAATCGTATTCCGCGTCCGCTTTTCTAAACTTTCCCGTAAACCGGTAGGACAGAGTATCGTCATCGGTGATGTTGTCGCCAAAATCCACGCCGGTTTCTGCTCGATTATTCACTCCACCAGTGACATATGCCTCTCCGAACCTTTCGGATTTTGGCGTTTTCGTCACCAGATTTACAGAACCGCCTGGGTCTGAAACGCCCGACGTTGAGTTAGCTCCTTTCAATACTTCTACTCGTTCAAAAGCGTAGGTTTCCTCGCGCGCGGCGCCGAATGGACGTCCCAAGGCCAATCCGTCTCGATACGTGTAAGCATCGAAACCACGTATTTTGAAAAAATCATACCGATCATCAGAGCCATAGAAGTCCGTGCTGACACCGGGCGTGTATTGTAGCACTTCCTCAACGCTGGTCGCGCCTCGTTGTTCTATTTCCTTGGCTGTAATGACGGAAACCGACGCAGGCGTATCGAGAATATCGGTTGCCATTTTACTGACGCTCGACGCATTCCTCGCCACGATGGTCTTGGCATCGCTATCACCACCCGCACCCTGTACTACGATCGTCTCCAGCACTGTGCCGGAACCCTGCGCATCGGCCTCCTGAGCAAGCAGCCTGACTGGCGCCAGCGCGACAAGGGCCGTGCAACCCAGTAGAAACGCCTGGCGGTACCGGCGACGCGCGTGGCCATGGTTTGCGCTGGTGGTTTCAATGCTCATGATCAAATTCCAGATGTCGAGTGCTGATTCTGGCAACCTCGGTGGAAAACCCGGCGCCCCCTGTATCGCCTGATAACTTGAGGCCGTTAGTCTGGTATTGTACAATTCCACGGTTTTGTAAAAAACCACGGAAACTTCCTTGGCCATCGCAGCTGCTTGTCAGATCGGTCTTGACCTTCCATCGTGAAGCTGAGACTTCAAGTCAAGTTTCAATACGGAAGAAAGTTTGCCCATGCTGCGCTTCATCCGCGCTCTCGCGCCCTTCATGGCCCTGTGCCTGCACCTCTTCTTTGCAGCGAGCGCTGCACACGCCGAGGGCACATCCTATCCTCTCGTCATCAAACACGCCTTGGGCACCACAACGATTGAAAAGAAGCCAGAGCGGGTCGCTACCGTGGCCTGGGCCAATCATGAAGTTCCCCTGGCGCTTGGTGTCGTACCCGTCGGTTTTGCTGCGGCTAATTTCGGAGATGACGATGGTGACGGGCTGTTGCCATGGGTGGCGGAGAAGCTGAAGGCTCTTGGCGCGGAAAAGCCTGTGCTGTTCGATGAGGGCGATGGCATCGATTTCGAAGCGGTTGCGGCCACTAAGCCGGATGTGATCCTCGCGGCCTATTCCGGTCTCAGCCAGTCCGATTACGATACGCTGAGCCAGATCGCGCCCGTCATCGCCTATCCGCAATCACCATGGGCGACGGACTGGCGCGAGATGATCCGCTTCAACAGCCTCGGGCTCGGCATGGCTCAGGAAGGCGAGACCCTGATCGAGCGGATCGACGCGGAGATTGCCGAAGTCGTGGCGGGTTTTCCTCAGCTAAAGAACAAGACGGCCATGTTCGTCACCCACCTCGATACGACCAACCTCAGCACTGTCAATTTCTATACGGCCAATGACACACGCGTGAAATTCTTTGCAGATCTGGGCCTCACATCGCCGAAAAGCGTGAAGGATGCGACCAAGCCTGGCCAGTTCGCTTCCGGTGTCAGCGCAGAGCGTGTCGATGCCTTCGACGATGTCGATATCCTCGTGACCTATGGCGGTCAGGCGCTGTTCGATGCCGTGAAGGCCGATCCGCTTCTGTCCAGAATGCCAGCTGTCGAGCACAATTCCATCGTCATGCTCGGTCGCAACCCGCTCGGCACAGCGGCAAACCCGACGCCCCTGTCGATTTCATGGGTGTTGAAAGATTATGCGGCCCTGCTGGAGCAGGCTGCGGAAAAGTCTGCCGGAAAGCCTTGATGACCTTCAGATACGCCCGGCAACCGGCCCGTAGCGTCGTCATAAAGCGCTCTAACAGTGTCAGATCACTCTGGCTGCTGGGTCTGCTTGGTGTTCTGGCACTGCTTTGCATTCTGTCCGTGGCCATCGGCACGCGGGATGTCGCCTGGGTCGATATCGCGGCGGCACTTGGTGGCCGGGCAGAGAACATCGGTCAGGCCGCAGTTGCCGTGCGCATTCCGCGCACCGTCCTTGCGCTTGCTGCCGGGGCGGCTCTGGGGTTGGCCGGGGCTGTCATGCAGGGCGTGACGCGCAACCCCCTGGCAGACCCAGGCATTCTGGGCGTCAACATGGGTGCATCTCTTGCGGTTGTCATCGGCGTGGCATGGTTCAACATCGCGTCCGCCAACGCCTTTATCTGGGCGGCTATTCTGGGTGCAGGCTGTTCTGCCGTGTTTGTTTACACCATCGGCTCGCTTGGTCGGGGCGGGGCAACCCCGCTCAAACTCGCGCTGGCAGGTGCTGCAACATCGGTCGCCTTTTCCTCGCTGGTCATCGCGGTCGTTCTGCCGCGAAACGATATCTCAGGCGGAATAAGGTCTTGGCAGATCGGTGGCGTCGGTGGCGCGACCTTCGACCGTATCTCCCACGTCCTGCCGTTTCTCGCCGTCGGCTTCGTCATCAGCCTGTTATCGGCACGCAAGCTGAACTCTCTGGCGCTCGGAGATGAGTTGGCCTCAGGGCTTGGCGAGCGTGTGGCCATCGCCCGTGCCTTTTCCGCACTGGGGGCGATCCTGCTCTGCGGGGCCACGACCGCCGTCTGCGGACCCATCGGCTTTCTCGGCCTCGTCGTGCCGCATATCTGCCGCCTGCTCGTCGGCGTCGATCACCGCTGGCTTTTACCGTTTTCAGCGCTTTGCGGGGCGAGCCTGCTAATTGCAGCAGATATCATCGGTCGCATCGTCTCGCGACCTGCCGAGCTGGATGTGGGCATCGTTACGGCGCTGATCGGCGCACCCTTCTTCATCTGGATCGTCAGACGGCAGCGGGTGCGTGACCTATGACCATGCATTCGACGATCACCACCTCTCTCATGCGCAATCGTACCCAGCGGGCACGAAAACGCATGCGCGTGATTGCGGCGCTCGTTGTATTGATTGTCGCAATCTTCTCGCTCACGCTCGTGCTCGGTCAGTCCTTCACACCGCCGATGGATGTCATTAGGGTTCTGCTGGGCCAAGATGTGCCAGGCGCAGGCTTTACCGTGGGGCAATTGCGCCTGCCGCGAGCAGTGCTGTGCGTTCTTGCCGGTCTGAGCTTCGGTCTCGGCGGTGTGGCGTTTCAGATCATGCTGCGCAATCCCCTCGCCAGCCCCGATATTATCGGCATCAGTTCAGGCGCCAGCGCCGCCGCCGTCTTTGCCATTGTTGTGCTGTCGCTGAATGGACCGGTCGTTTCGGTGTTTGCGGTTGCGGCAGGGCTTGGCGTGGCACTGTCCGTCTATGCGCTGTCATCCCGCAATGGGGTGGCAGGCACGCGGCTCATCCTGGTCGGCATCGGTGTTTCGGCCATGCTGGAAAGCGTCATCGCCTATATCCTCTCCACCGCGCCAGCCTGGAGCCTCCAAGAGGCAATGCGCTGGCTGACCGGAAGCGTCAATGGCGCACAGCTTTTGCAGGTTCTGCCGCTTCTGATCGGGCTCGTTGCTTTCGGGAGCGTGCTTTTCAGCCGCCAGCGCGATCTGGAGGCATTGCGGATAGGGGACGATACCGCCGCTGCCCTCGGTGTTCGCGTCGGCGTAACCCGCATTCTCGTCATCATCGCTGCCGTCGGCATGATCGCCATCGCGACCGCCATCACCGGACCTATCGCTTTCGTGGCGTTTCTGTCGGGACCGATTGCCGCGCGCATCGCCGGTGCCAACGGCTCGCTGCTGCTGCCAGCAGCCCTCATCGGCGCTCTCTTGGTGCTGGCGGGTGATTATGCCGGACAGTTTCTGTTACCCAGCCGCTACCCGGTCGGCGTCATCACCGGTGCGCTGGGTGCACCCTATCTGATTTTCCTGATTATCCGCGTCAACCGGACCGGAGGCTCGCTTTGACCAACCACGCCCTTACCGTGACCAACCTATCCGCCGGATATGGCGAAAACCTTATTCTGGAAGACCTCGATCTTGTTGTTCCCGAAGGCAAGATCACGGTGATCGTGGGTGCCAATGCCTGCGGAAAATCGACACTGCTGCGCACCATGTCGCGGCTTTTGTCTCCGCGCCGTGGCCATGTGCTGCTGGACGGAAGGTCTATCCACAGCATGCCGCCGAAAAAGCTGGCTAGAACTCTCGGGCTTTTGCCGCAGTCTCCCATCGCGCCGGAGGGCATTACGGTCGCAGACCTCGTCAGCCGGGGTCGCCACCCACATCAGGGCATTTTATCACGCTGGAGCGATGCGGATAATGACGCGGTGGCCACTGCACTGGAAGCGACCAAGACCTTCGAGCTTGCGGAACGCCCGGTGGACGAACTGTCCGGTGGGCAGAGGCAGCGGGTGTGGATTGCCATGGCGCTTGCGCAGCAAACGGACATTCTGCTGCTGGACGAACCCACCACCTTCCTCGATATCAGCCACCAGATCGAGGTTCTCGATCTGCTTGTCGACCTCAACCATAGCAGAGGCACGACCATCGTCATGGTGCTGCACGACCTTAATCTCGCAGCCCGTTACGCCGACCATCTGGTGGCGATGGCCAAGGGCCGCCTGCACATCACCGGCACCCCGCAAGACGTGCTGACGCAGGATCATATCCGTGAGGTTTTCGGCCTTGAAAGCCGCGTGATCATCGACCCCACATCGGGCCGCCCGATGATGCTGCCCATTGGCCGCCACCGCATGACCAATGCGTCTCTTGAAGAACCGAACTGATCACCAGCGCCACGCAGGCGCCGAATTCGTCAGTCACTGTAAACAAAATGTCATGGTCCACGGGCATTTTGCCGACCACCGATTCCAGACGAATTGCTTGACATCATCAGGAGGCTGTTTTGGCCACAACGCGCGCGTATTCCTTTTTTATCCGCTCCAGCCTGCTTGCATCCATTGCCGCACTCAGCATCACATCCCATGCATTAACCTTCGATGGAAAGGAGCCATCAGGCGCTGGCTACAGCGTCGTTGTTCCAACGCCATCCGTTGCCTATCCACTACCTGTTGCTGAGAATTACCATAATCAGACCGGCAAGAACGCCGAGGGCGAGGCCGTTAATGCCTATGACGACAAGCAAAACCCGGTCATCAACATACTCACAGGCTTCAACCGCATCTGGACATTGGGCGACGATGCCTGGGCCAATGGTGGCGCCAATGGCGATGGCCCCAAGGATTACAGCAAGGTCAAAATTCTCGATGCGGATATCTGGGCCGAAAACATGCGCTATGTCCTGTCCGTCACCGGCAAGAACCGCACCGATGCGCAGGCGCTTAACGCCTATCTGAACGACCGCCGCTCCCAGGGTTACAGCGTTATAGAAGGTCTTGGGCCTCTTGCTCCATGGTACCGCGAAGGTTCCGGCGCGACGACCACCATCAACCACACACTCAGCGATTTCAACGTCAACGAGGTGATCACCAGACGAGAAGACGACAAGGGCGCGGAAGCGGGAACGGACACGTCCGAACTCAAAGACTTCGTCGCCTTCATGAAGCTGATGCGCGGCCCGGAAGGCACGACGTCTCCCTCCAAATATTTCTATTCCAGCCCCCGTCCATGGCGCATGAACGCCAGGGGAGAGGTGATCGAAATCGGCACCGAAACCATCGGCGACAAGACATTCGAGCGCTACGAAACCGAGCCCGACGTCACGGTGCCTGCCTTGCGTTATGCGCGGGAAAACCGCGGTCGCGCCAAGGATGGCGGTTTCCCGAGCGGCCACACCAATGCCGCCTATCTCGCGGCAATTGCCTATGCCTATGCGGTGCCCGAACGGTTTTCCGAACTTCTGACCAAGGCCTCAGAACTGGGAGAAACCCGTATCGAGGCGGGCATGCACTCGCCGCTAGATGTCATCGGCGGCAGGATTACGGCAACCGCCATTGCTGCTGGCGTCCTGCAGGACGCGAAATCCGCAAATGCCAAAAAGCTGGCGCATGACGAAGTGCAGGCCTATCTGACCAAGCGCTTGCCGCAGGGACAAACCCTGCAAAGCTTCGCGCACAGTGCTGATATCACCATCGATCCTTATGCGGATGAGGTCAGAAACAAGGCTGATTTCCGCAAGCGCATGACCTACTCCTTCAGCCGCGATACGTCTGCGCCGCGCCTTGCCATGGTGGTGCCGGAAGGTGCGGAAGTCCTGTTGGAAACCCGCCTGCCCTATCTGGACGCTGCACAACGCCGCGCCGTGCTTTTCTCCACCGGCATCGAATCCGGCTATCCGCTGCTTGATGACAGCAATGGCTGGGGCCGCATCAACCTTGTGGCCGCGGCATCCGGCTATGGCGCGTTCGATGGCGATGTCAGCGTGACGATGAACGCAGCCGCTGGCGGTTTCAACGCGCAGGATCGTTGGACGAACGATATTTCCGGCGCTGGTCGCCTCGTGAAATCGGGTGATGGTGCACTCGCACTCACCGGCAACAACAGCTACTCCGGCGGCACCGTTTTGGAAGATGGCACGCTGACGGTTGGCTCCAGAACCGCACTCGGCACTGGCAGCGTGAACGTCAGCGGTGGAACCCTGGCGCTTGGTTCAGAGGCTGTCGAGATCACGGGCGATTACAGCCAGACCGGCGGTACGCTCGCGCTCGATGCTGCGAAAGGCCCTTTACAAATCAAGGGTCAGGCCAGCATCGAGGGTGCAGTGCTCCATTTTACTTTCGGGCAAACCACGCCCGCTGCCGGAGCCCGGTTTGAAGTGCTATCAGCCAACGCGCTCCATGGCACATTTGCCAAAATCGATGCAGGTTCGGTCAAGCTTCGGCCAGTTTACACCGGCAATTCCGTGTCGGTCATCGTCGAATAACGGCACGTCCACGTGACTGAAGAGGCGCAAAAATCGCTGCGCCCCTTCACAACGGTCCCGAGTTGCACTAGAAGCCGCACCGTAATCCGGTCGCAGCCCACCCGGTCAAAACAAGGGATCCCGAACCATGAAAACTATCGTCATCTGCTCCGGCGGATTGGACTCCGTTTCGCTTGCGCACAGAATAGCAGCGGAAAACGAACTTCTCGCCCTCGTCTCCTTCGATTATGGTCAGCGCCATAAAAAGGAGCTGGACTATGCGGCGGCCTGCGCCGACAGGCTTGGCGTGCCGCATCATGTCATCGACATTCGCCCCATTGGCGCCCATCTGACGGGCTCGGCGCTAACCGACGATATCGCCGTACCGGATGGTCACTATGCGGAGGAGACGATGCGCTCCACCGTGGTGCCCAACCGCAATGCCATCATGCTAACCATCGCTTTCGGGCTGGCCGCAGCGCAGCAGGCGGATGCCGTTGCCATTGCCGTGCATGGTGGCGACCACTTCATCTATCCCGATTGCCGCCCCGGTTTCATCGACAGCTTCAACGAGATGCAACGTCACGCGCTGGATGGCTACGCCAACGTCAAGCTGGTAGCGCCCTACGTCAACGGGTCCAAGGCCGATATCGTGACGGACGGATCAAAGCATGGAACGCCGTTTGCGCAGACCTGGTCCTGCTACAAGGGCGGCATGCGCCATTGCGGGCGCTGCGGCACCTGCGTGGAGCGGCGCGAAGCCTTCCATCTGGCAAATGTAAGCGATCCCACCGATTACGAAGACCCGGATTTCTGGGTAGCGGCCACCAGTGCCTACGCGGCACAGGAGGTGAAATGATGTTTCGTATCACCAAGGAATTTCATTTCTCCGCATCGCACCAACTCAAGGGCCTGCCCGATGACCACCAGTGCGCACGTCTGCACGGTCATAATTACATCGTTGAAGTCGAGCTTTCCGCAGATGAGCTGAACGAGCACGGCTTCGTGCGCGATTACCACGAGCTTGCGCCTTTGAAGCAATACATCGACGACAGCTTCGATCACCGTCACCTCAACGACGTCTTGGGGCACGACATGGTCACGGCTGAACGTCTCGCCCGGCATTTTTATGAGTGGTGCAAAGCGCGTCTGCCAGAAACAAGTGCCGTGCGCGTCAGCGAGACTGCCAAGACCTGGGCAGAATATCGCCCCCGTCCCCAGCCATGAGCGCGGCCAAGGAAAGCCCTATCCGTATCAGCGAAATCTTCGGCCCGACGATCCAAGGTGAAGGTGTGCTGATTGGTGTTCCCACGGTTTTCGTCCGCACCGGCGGCTGCGATTATCGCTGTTCGTGGTGCGATACGCTGCATGCGGTGGACAGCGAATACCGCGATAACTGGAAGCCCATGTCTGCCGATGCGATCTGGCAGGAGGTCTTGCGTCTATCCGGCGGCAAGCCACTGACCGTGTCCCTTTCCGGCGGCAATCCTGCGATTCAACCGCTCGGACCGCTCATCGACAAAGGCCATGGTGAAGGTTACCGCTTTGCACTGGAGACGCAGGGCAGCATTGCCAAAGACTGGTTTGCCAGCCTCGATTATCTGGTGATCAGCCCCAAACCACCTTCCAGCGGCATGCAGACGGATTGGTCAGCCTTTGAAAACTGTCTTGCAGCGGCGGGAGACCGTCCGCACGTCGCGCTGAAATTCGTGATTTTCGATGATGCGGATTACCGTTACGCAAAAGACGCCAGCGCCCGCTATCCCCATCTGCCCGTCTATCTCCAGCCCGGCAACCACACCCCGCCGCCACCGGAGGACGATAGTGCCGTGGTCGATATCAATGGCGTGATGGATCGGATGATCTGGCTGGTGGACAAGGTCAGCGACGACCGCTGGTTCGACGTCCGCGTCCTGCCGCAACTGCATGTGCTGCTGTGGGGCAACAAGCGCGGCGTCTAAAATCCCTACGTCTTACGGATATGGAACCTGTGGCCTGTTTGCGTGGGCGTCGCTTCCAGCAGGCTATGTCCGTCTTCACGACACATATGGGGAATGTCGATGATGGCAAGCGGATCGCTGGTTTCGACGATGAGCTCATCGCCAGCCCGCATCCGCGACAGCTTCTTGCGGCACCTTAAAACAGGAAGGGGGCATTTCAGCCCCCTTAGATCGTAGATTTCGGCGTGACCAGCGGTCATTGCTTGGCCCAGAACTTCCAGAACGGCTTCTTCTGCGCATCGTCGGGTGATGGTGGTGCGCTGAAGGCAAGCGGGTTCACCGTTGGCACCGGCACGCTTTGCGGCGCGCCTGTCTGTGGTTGCGCTGCCACCGGCCCGGCAGAAGCAACCATCGTTGGTGCTGCCGTTGGGGTGGCTGCCGGCGACGGTGCCATGACCGTCGCCGCAGTCGTTGCACCCGGATTTGCTGCCGAAGCCATGGCTGTCGCAGCCTGGCCAGAAATGCCCTTGGCTGCCTTCTTTTCCATCAGCGCAGCGAACTCGGTTTCTTTCATCAGCTTGCCTGCCTTAAGCGCCGAGCCGGTTGGAGCATAGGCGGGCTCGCGACCCTTGCGCTTTTCGGCAACCAGTGCCTTGCGCTCGGCTTCGCTGGGATCATACCAGACCATGCCGTCGAGCTTGTTGGTCGCCTTGGCATAGGCAAGCTGGTAGGTCTTGTCGTAGCTCGCCAGCGCACTTGCGAGAGCTGGCGGCGTGCTCATCTTGGGGCAGGCTGCGGAAGCGTTGAACTGTCCACCTTCGAGCTGCTGATTGAACACGTACTTCTTTTCGCAGACATTGACTTCAGGCGGACGCTTGGTCACTTCGAAGTTGTCGTAGCCGACCTTCAGCATCTTCCAGAATTCGAAGTGCTCGCTCTTGCGGTGGCGAGCCATGTTTTCCGCCGTCATGCGGAATGGCAGGGCCTGCAACTGAACCGTCTTCTGGCCACCCTTGAAGGCATCGCGCGCAAAGCCGTAGATTTCCAGAACCTGTGCATCCGTCATGGAGTAGCAACCCGACGACGAACATGCGCCGTGGATCATCAGGTTGGTGCCATTACGACCATTCGCCTGGTCATAGCGGTTTGGAAAACCGGTATTGATCGCAAGATAGTAATTGGAGTTCGGGTTAAGGTGTCCCGGCGTCAGATTGTAAAAACCTTCGGGCGCCTGCCGGTCGCCTTCCTTGACCTTGGGGCCGAGCTTTCCAGACCATGCGCAGATGTCGTAGGAGGCGATGACCTCAAAGCGGTTGTCGCGACGGGCCTTCCAAATCTCAAGCTTACCCTCTTCCTTGAAAATCCGGATCATGATCGGCGCGTTGCGATCCATGTTCTTCTTGTCCATTTCGGCAAGAATGGATGGAGCAAGCGGGTAATCGACCTTGTTTTTCACATGGGAAACATCACGCTCGACGGTCTCGAGCGTTTCGTTGCAGCCTGCAAGCATGAGAGCGGTGCAGGCGAAAAGCGCAATATGTCTCAAACGCATGGCGTTCCACCAATTTTCAGGATGTGCAACGGTGGTAAAATATTTCGGATTTGAATACAAGTCCGCGAACTTGTGATCGCCGGTCTATTTCCGGCAAAGGGCTGCTGATCGGCTCTCATGATCTCATCGGCGATGTTGAATCCGTTGTTGGAATATAGCTTACAAAGTCTTAACACATCGCTACACCGCTTGCGGGCGATGTCGCTTGCGGCAGGGCCGAACTCATCTATATTCCCGATATGATCGACCTCATGACTGCCTACTGGCCGCACATCCTCGCAACCCTGTCCGCAATCATGGGCGCCGCCGCTGCCATCCACGCCACCATGACGAAACAGGAAGTCCGCACGGCACTTGGCTGGGTTGGCGTCATCCTGCTCTCACCCTTCGTCGGCGCCGCCATCTACGCCATCGCTGGCATCAACCGCATCAGACGCACGTCACTGGGCCAACAGCGCTCTTTGATGCACGGCACCATCATGGACCGCGTCGCGCGGTTCGATGCCGACGATAGTCTTGTCGTCGAGCGGTTCGGCCGACGTTTCGCCTCCATGAAAACCGTTGGTGATCGCGTCACTCGGACGGCGCTGACGACCGGCAATGTCATCGAGCCGCTGAACTCCGGCGATATCGCCTATGCCGAGATGCTGGATGCCATCGCGAACGCCAAACGGTCCATCGTTCTCGAAACCTACATTTTCGATCAGGACCGTATCGGCATCCGTATCGTCGAAGCGCTGGCCGATGCCTGCGATCGTGGCGTCGAGGTCAGGGTGCTGGTGGATGCCGTGGGTGCCCGCTATTCCGTTCCGAGCATTTTGCCTGCCCTTCGAAAAGCCGCCATCCGGGCTGCGGTTTTCAACGGCAATGTCATCATGGGTCTTCGCCTTCCCTACGCCAATCTCAGAACGCACCGAAAAATTCTGGTGGTGGATGGACGCATTGCCTTCACCGGCGGCATGAATATTCGCGAAGGTTTTACGGCGGAGTTTGCTCGAGAGCACCACTCGCACGACACCCATTTCAAGGTGAGAGGACCTCTGGTCGCCGATCTTTTCACCGTTGCCGCCGAAGACTGGCGCTTCACCACGGGCGAGCTTCTGGATGGCCCGGTCTGGGACGTCACGCTTCCCGAGGGCGAGCCGGGTCAGCCGGTCTTGGCGCGCGTGGTCGCTTCGGGGCCGGATAACAGCATCGAGACCAGTCACAAGATGCTGATGGGCGCTTTTTCCGTTGCCCGCTCGTCCATCCGCATCATGTCGCCCTATTTCCTGCCGGATCGCGAATTGATCTCCGCACTGACGACGGCAGCCCGGCGTGGCGTGCAGGTCGATATCATCATTCCTGCGAACAACAATCTGACATTGGTCGACCATGCCATGACGGCACAGTTCGATCAGATGCTGAAAAGCTATTGTCGCATCTGGCGCGCGACCGGCCCGTTCAACCATTCCAAGCTGCTCGTCATCGATGACCGTTGGTCGTATGTCGGCTCGTCCAATCTCGATCCAAGGTCGTTGCGATTGAACTTTGAGGTGGACATAGAAGTTATGGATGAGGGTTTCGCCGAAGCGGTCTCCGCGCGCATCACCGACGCGATGGAGACGGCAGTGGCTGTGAACCTCGAAGCCTTACGGGCTCGCCCGTTTCTTATCCGGCTTTTCGAGCGGATTTTGTGGCTGGCATCGCCTTATCTTTAAAGGCGACACCTTTGAGTGTTGGGAATGAAATCGTTGATGCGAGATATGAATTGACACGAACCAAACCCGACAGCCTGTCCTCCGTTCTGATGACATCCCTGCGCAATCGCAAGAAACGCCAGACGGAGAGCAACGGTTGCGGAGATGAGGGACAGCCCATCATCGCATCCTACAACGTTCACAAATGTGTGGGACGCGACCGCAAGTTCGACCCGGACCGCATCTGCCATGTCATCAAGGAAATTGGTGCCGATATCATTGCGCTACAGGAGGCCGACAGCCGGTTCGGAGAGCGCACCGGCCTGCTCGACCTCGGTAGGCTGGAGCGCGAATGCGGGCTGACGCCGGTGCCGATCAGCGCAAGCGCCAAGGCCCATGGCTGGCACGGCAACGTCGTTCTGTTCCGGGAAGGCTCCGTTCGTGATGTGCATCCGCTCAGGCTTCCAGGTCTGGAACCGCGTGGTGCGCTCGTTGTGGAGCTCGAACTGAAACAGGGTGGAACACTGCGCATCATCGCTGCCCATTTCGGTCTTTTGCGCCGCTCGCGCGCGCAGCAAGCCAAAGCGCTTGTCGATCTTCTCAATATGCGCGACGAGCAGCCAACAATTCTGCTCGGTGATCTCAACGAATGGCGGCTGGGAAATGGCTCATCGCTCAATACGTTCCGCGATGCCTTCGGCAGCCTGCCGCCAGCAGTTCCTAGCTTCCCATCGGGATTGCCGGTACTTGCGCTCGACCGGATCATTTCCAACCGAGAAGGTCTGATCGAAAATGTAACGGCGCATGACAGCGCGCTATCGCGGGTCGCATCCGACCATCTGCCGCTCAAGGCAGCAATCCGTACGGATATTCTCGTCGGGTGAAGAGCAGAAAAGGCGGATGCGGCCTGCGCATCCGCCTTATCCATTTTATCGGAGCAATGCCTTGGCTTCTTCGATACCCAATGCCGCCGGCTGCGTGCAGGTCGTGGTCAATTCGATGAACCGACCTTCCTCACCGGATTTCAGGATCGACGTCATAACATCGATGCCGTGAAGGGAGCGTTCCAGCGAGCAGCGCGCGTCGCGTCCTTCGATCAATGCCAGTGCCATGTCGGCAAGCCCTGCCGTGCGGTAGTTGGCACGTGCACCCTGCGGGCTTTCCTGATTGGCAATCCCGAAGGGATGCTCCCAGTTTTCCAGCGGCTTGATGTCCTTGTCACGACCGCTGGCCTCGACTACTCCGCCGAAGAAATTCGGGTCCGGCACGTAGATCGAGCCTTCCGTACCGTAGAGTTCCATATTGGCATGGCGGTGCGACCACACATCCCAGCTGGCCGACAGGGTAATCGTCGCGCCGTTCACGAACTCCAGGAGAGCGTGGATATTGGTAGGCGTTTCCACAGGAATGACCTGACCGTTCAGAGGCTGGCTGGTCACCGTTCGCGTCGGGTTCGCCATCGACGTCAGGGCACCGACACGTTTGACCGGGCCGATGAGGTTGATGAGATTGGCGATGTAATAGGGACCAAGATCGAGGATTGGGCCGCCGCCTTCGAGGAAGAAGAAGCCGGGGTTGGGGTGCCACATTTCCATGCCGGGGCTCATGACATGGCATGTGCCCGAGGTGATGCGACCGACACCGCCTTCATCGATATATTTACGCGCCAACTGGTGCGCGCCGCCCAGAAACGTATCGGGCGCGCAACCGACAGCGAGGTTCTTTTCTGTCGCCAGACGCCGCAGCTCCTCGCCTTCTTCCAACGTTAGAACGAGCGGCTTTTCGGAATAGACGTGCTTACCCGCCTCCAGAATGGCTTTTGACACTCCAAAATGCGCTGCGGGTATGGTGAGGTTAACCACCACGTCGATGTCGTCGTTCTGGAGCAGCTCCTCGATGGACTGCGCCTTGACCCCGTATTCTTCGGCTCTCAGTTCGGCGGCACTGCGGTTCAGGTCGGCGCAGGCCAGAACTTTCAACCCCTTGAACAGGGGCGATAGCGAGAAATAGGTGGTTGATATATTGCCGCATCCAATGATGCCGACGCCAAGTTCCTTGGCCATGAATGTCACTCCAGATTTGGATTAGTAGCTGTTGAAGGATGCGATCGATCTTGTGATCAGACGGTCGGCATCGCTAGGATTGTCATGTTCGACCACGTAATATTTGACGGCGGTTTTCTTCAGCACATCGACAAGGCCTTTCCAATCCACGGTGCCGTGGCCAACATCCGCCCAACCGTCTTCGTCCGTATTTTCACCTGATGGCGCGATGTCCTTCACATGCACCGCGGTGATCCGGCTTGCGTAACGCTCGATCCATTCAAACGGATCGGCTTTGCCGCGGATGATCCAGGCAATATCCGCTTCCCACTCCAGTTCAGGACCGCCAGCAAAAATCTGCTCTTGCGGCGTGGTGCCATCCTCCAGCTTCACGAACTCGAAGTCGTGGTTGTGCCAGCCAAAGGCGAGACCTGCATCACGGTAAGGCTTGGCAGCCTCTTGAAGACGCTTGCCGAAAGCCAGCCAGCCAGCGGCATTGCTTGGCCGTTGATCCGGTAACAGATAAGGGCAATAGATGGCCTGCACGCCGAGAATTTTTGCGATGCTCAACGCTTTCTCGGGCTCGTTCTCCAGCATGTCGAGACCGAAATGGCCAGTCGGCATGGTCAGATTGTTGGCGTCGAGATCGGCACGCAGAGCCTTAAGGGCAGCGTCGTCCATCGTGCCGTAAATGCCGCCGAAGCCTTCGACATGGGCGTAGCCTGCCGCTGAGAGTTTCTTGAGGGTACCCGAAAGCGGCGGGAAATTACGCGCGCTGTAAAGTTGAAAGCCGAGTTTCGTCATCTGTCTCTCCTGACATTGGGACTGTGTCCGGTGGAAGGGTGGGATATGGGTCAGATGCGGTCTTCCGTCGCCGCATCGAAAAGTGAGGCCATGGACATGTCGAAGGCAAGCTTGACCTTAGTGCCCGGCGCGAAGCGGCGGTGGCCGCCGACCCGCACGGACATGGTGTGACCGGCAAGCTTGAGCCAGATGAGATTGTCCGCCCCCATCGGCTCTTCGATATCAACAACGGCGTCATGGATTTCACCACCGGTAATGTCGTTGTCGACACGCACATGCTCTGGCCGAACGCCGAGCACAGCTGTCGCTCCCGGCCTCAGTGCCGAAGACGCGTCATAACCATCCAGCGTGAAGCTGACACCATTGGTGGCGAACACGACCTTGCCGTCCTTTTCCGCCAGTTCACCGCGCAGAAAGTTCATCGACGGAGAGCCGATGAAGCCTGCCACGAACAGGTTCTTTGGCTTGTTGTAGATCGAAATCGGATCGTCCAACTGCTGAATGACACCGCTTTTCATGATGGCGATGCGGTCCGCCAGTGTCAGCGCCTCGATCTGGTCATGCGTGACGTAAATCATCGTATTTTTCAGCGACTGGTGAAGCCGTTTGATTTCCACACGCAGTTCCGAGCGCAGCTTGGCATCGAGGTTGGACAGCGGCTCATCGAACAGAAACACATCCACGTCACGCACTAGCGCGCGCCCGATGGCCACACGTTGACGCTGACCGCCTGATAGTTCTGCCGGTTTGCGTTTCAGCAGTGGCTCGATCTGGAGAATACCAGCGGCGCGCTTCACGCGCTTGTCGATTTCTTCCTTGGGAATTTTGGCCACTTGCAGGCCGAAGGACAGGTTCTTTTCCACCGTCATCTGTGGGTAAAGCGCATAAGACTGGAACACCATGCCGATGCCTCTATCCTTCGGCTCTTCCCAGGTGACGTTTCGGTCCTTGATGAAGATTTGCCCTTCCGTCGGCTCCAGAAGTCCGGCGATGCAATTGAGCAATGTGGATTTTCCGCAGCCGGACGAGCCGAGAAGGACGAGAAATTCCCCTTCGTAAATATCGAGATTGAGGTCCGAGAGTACGTTGACTGCACCGAAGGACAAGGACAGGTCGCGAATGGAGACGCTTTTATTCATGAAGCTTAACCTTTGACTGCGCCTGCGGCGATGCCGCGGACAAAAAGTCTGCCTGAAACGAAATAGACGAACAGCGGAACGGTACCGGTCAGAAGGGTCGCCGCCATATTGACGTTGTATTCCTTCACGCCTTGAACCGAGTTGACGATGTTGTTGAGCTGAACCGTCATCGGGTAATATTCCGGTCTGGTGAAGACGACGCCGAACAGGAAGTCGTTCCAGATGCCGGTCACCTGCAAGATCATGGCCACCACGAAAATCGGCAGCGACATGGGGGCCATGATGCGAAAATAGATTTGCCAGAAATTCGCACCATCGATGCGCGCTGCCTTGAACAACTCTTCCGGCAGACCCGCGAAGTAGTTGCGAAACAACAGGGTGAGGATCGGCATTCCGAAAATCGTGTGCACGATAACGAGGCCGGTCAACGTGCCATAAACGCCCATTTCACGCAGGACAATCACGATCGGATAGATCATCACCTGATAGGGAATGAACGCACCGATGATGAGGATGGAGAAGAAAAACTCCGAGCCTTTGAACTTCCAGTTCGCCAATGCGTATCCACTGACCGATGCAATCACAATCGATACGATGGTGGATGGGAGCGTGATGAGCACGGAGTTCCAGAAGCCACGTGACAGGCCATCGCAATTGAGACCGGTACAGGCATTGGACCATGCCTTGACCCACGGCTCAAAAGTAATTTCGAGCGGCGGAGCAAAGATGTTGCCCATGCGGATTTCAGGCATGCCTTTAAGCGATGTCACGACCATCACGTAAAGAGGTAACAGATAATAGAGCGCAGCAATGGTCAGGCTGCCATAGAGGATGATGTTGCGCCGGGACAGCCGCTTCTTAGGCTTGCGCCCGCGTGGACCATCGAGTTGGGCCGAGACGGGATCGACGCCTGCCGCGACCGTATTCAGTGTCGAGATATTAGCCACGCTTGCGCCCTCCGAACTCGAGATAGGCCCATGGAACAACAATGATGGCGACCGTCAGCAGCATCATGGTCGATGCGGCGAAGCCCTGCCCCAGGTTTTGCGCCTGGAACATATAATCGTAGACGTACTTGGCAGGCACTTCCGATGCGATGCCGGGGCCGCCGCTGGTTTGTGCCACCACGAGGTCGTACACTTTGACGATGCCGCTAGCGATGATGACCAAGGTAGTGATGAAAACCGGGCGCATCATCGGGATGACGATGAGGATATAGGTCTTCCACATGGGAATACCGTCCACACGAGAGGCCTTCCAGATGTCCTCATCGATCCCGCGCAGACCCGCCAGCATGAGGCACATGACGAGGCCGGTGCCTTGCCAGAGTGCCGCAATCAAGATGCCATAGATCACGAAATCCGAATTATAGAGCGGATCGAAGGTGAAACTTTCCCAGCCGAGAGACCGCACAACGGCCTGAATGCCGAACTCCGGGTTCAACAGCCACTGCCAGACAAGGCCGGTGACGATAAAGGACAGGGCGAAGGGATAGAGAAAGATTGTTCTAAAGGTATTCTCGAACCTGATTTTCTGATCCATCAGCGCCGCCAGCACGAAGCCGATGACAAGGCTGAAAATCAGCGAAAGAATGCCGTATATGGCTAGGTTCTGGATCGATATCAGCCAACGGGGCGCCGCCCAGAGGCGTTCATATTGTTCAAAACCAATGAATGTCGCGCGAGGTAGCAATTTTGAATTCGTAAAGGAATAAACGACTGTCCAGATCGTTCCGCCCATGAAGATGACCATCGCGGTCAGGATCATGGGGATAGATGCAATCTTTGAATTCAGATTGCGGAATAGCTGGTTGGGACGACCAGAATGGCTTTTAACCGCCATGTACCACTCCTCATCAATCATAAAGGTTGATTGCGTGGCGGGCGGCTTCACAGCATATCCCGCGACACGGTTTTCCAGACGCGAAATCAGGGGCGTCGGGTAAGGAGGCGTCTGTCACCGGCAAACGTAAGCGTTTGCAGTGACAGACAAAGAAGATCAGTCTGCTGAGGCAATAATGTCAGCAAAACGCTTCTGTGCAGCCTCGGCAGTGAGGGACGCATTGGCAAAAAATTCGGACATCAAGTCCTCTTTTTGCTTTTGCGTATCGGCGGAGATCAACTGATCCGTGCTTGCCAGCACATTGCCCTTCGCCAAGATATCCAGACCCTTTTTCATGCAGTCGTTTGCGACACCGAGGTCAACGTCTGAGCGGATGGGAAGCGAGCCCTTCTTCAGGTTGAAGGCCAACTGTGTCTTGGGGTCAACGATGACTTCTGCCAGAACTTCCTGCGCCTTAGACTTCGCTTCGTCTTTCAACAAAGGAAAATAGAAGGCGTCGCCATTAGCTGTCAGGTATTCATTGAGACCAAGGCCAGGAAGGCAGGTATAGTCTGTTCCGGCTTTCATATTTGCAAGCTGGAATTCACCCTGTGCCCAGTCACCCATGATCTGACCGCCAGCCTTGCCGGTGATGACCATGTTCGTCGCCTGGTTCCAGTCTTGAACGTTGGAACCCTTTGTCAGCTTGCGGGCTTCGTCGGCAGCAGCGAAAATCTTCTTCATGTCCGGTCCGGCGGCAACCTCGGCGTCCTTATCCTTGTAGACCTTTTCGTAAAGGTCCTTGCCTCCCATCGCAATCAACAGCGTATCGAACAGACCGTTGGCCTGCCAAGCCTGACCACCCAGCGCGAGCGGTTGAATTCCGGCCTTTTGCAAAGCAGGCGCTGCGGCGATGAATTCCGTCCAGTTCTTGGGAACCTCTACGCCAGCCTTCTTGAAAGCTGCATTGGAAAGCCAAAGCCATTGCCACGAGTGAATGTTGACGGGCGCACAATAAATCTTGCCGTCGATGGTGCAGCTTTCGAGCAGGCTGGCTGGCTTGATGATCTCTTTCCAGTTGCCCTTTTCAGCGACGTCGGTCAGATCCCGCATCAAACCGGACTGCGCCAGTTCCTCTGCCTGACGACCGTGGTTGAACTGGGTCGCACCCATCGGATCACCGCCGGTGATGCGGCTGATCATGATTGGTCTGGCCGTGCCGCCAGATCCGGCAATGGCACCGTCCACCCACTTATTTCCGGTTGCATCAAAAGCCTTGGCGAGCTCTCCCACCGCCGCGGCCTCACTACCGGATGTCCACCAGTGTGTTACTTCCAGGTCTGTCGCCCCGGCAATACTTGCCGGAAGCATCACACCAGCCGACAGAGCGGCCAAAATAAAACGAATGCGCATGAGTCTCCTCCCTCACTGAAACGTTGCCGTAAAAACCTATTCGAATCATCCCCCTTCTGCAACAGCACCGGTCATAAAAAATTAAGGCTTATAATTAATGATTTATATCAATGCTTTAAGCTATTTTTTCGGCCAGATTTTCGTTCGTCCAGACGCGATTTACGTCGGCCTGTGAAAAATGGCTGATAATTTCTTTGGCTGCGACGATCACTGAGTATGAGAGGTCGCAACCACGGATATGAGACACCTGCACCTGCGCTTCACAGGAACGTTATCGAGTAACGACGACGATACTCTTATCAACTTTATGTAACGTAACGGTGTTTGAGTACCATATATCCTCGGTAGTAAATCTGATATATTGCCCACAGGCATTTTGAATTAAGGCAACGCAACCATACATCTTAAGGAATGCGACTAATCGCAACCTGGCTTAACGACGCATTAACTAGTCCGCGCATATGAATATGGCTAATATAACAAGCGGAACCAACAGATAGCGGCGCATCGCCGCAGTTGTGCACCGCTATAACGGGTTGCATGACGCCGACCCGATTTCAACAATGTATCGATTTGAAACGCTGTCCAGGTTCGACTGGATGGTGCGGTCATGGCTGTGTCTAGCGCTTGGCGCATGCCCGATGCAAATCCTCAAAACAAACTGTCAACGCCGACATGCGTGCCAATACGCGTGCCTGATCGTTGCTGGGTGCGGATCACACTTCTTCGCTGGCCAGAGCGAAAAGCAACAGGGGACGTTTAGGAAAACTGATGACACCAGAAATACTCAATCTGCCTCCTTCGCTTTCCATACGGGGCATCTCTGCCATTCATGAAACGCTTTTCGAGGCGTTGCAGATGAACAAGGCCGTCACGGTCGAAATCCCGGCAGATGCCCACGCGGACCTCAGCTTCATCCAGCTTATCGAAGCATCACGGCTCTATGCGCGTGCCGAAGGCAAATACATCACACTTACGAAACCGGCTTCGCCCGCAATTGTCGATACCCTGCGGCGGGGCGGTTTTCTGACCGACATGGACGAGGCCTCTCGCCTCTTCTGGCTGCATGGAAAGGAAATACAATGAGCGCCAACATTCTCACCGTCGATGACTCTGCAAGCATCAGAATGACCACCAAAATTGCCCTGACGAATGCAGGTTATCAGGTAACGGAAGCGGTTGATGGCGCAGATGGCCTTACCAAAGCCAAGGCTGGCACGTTCGATCTCATCGTCACCGATCTGAACATGCCCAACATGAACGGCCTGGAAATGATCGAAGCGTTGCGCCAGTCGCCTGCGCATACCGGCATTCCCATCATCTTTTTAACCACGGAATCGGACGCAGACATGAAGGCCCGCGCGAAAGCCGCCGGTGCCACGGGCTGGGTCACGAAGCCTTTCGATCCGGAAAATCTCGTAAAAATTGCTAAAAAGGTTCTTGGTAGATGAATATACTGGACCCCATTCAGGTTTTCAGAACAGAAGCGGCAGAGCTTTTCGAGCAGATCGAAAGCGGTCTGCTCGACCTGTTGCATGATCTGTCCAATCAGGGACAGATCGATGCCGTTTTTCGCGGCCTGCATACCCTCAAGGGGTCCGGTGCCATGTTCGGCTTCGAAGCCTTGGCAGCCTTCACCCACCATTGTGAAACCGCATTCGACCGTGTTCGCAAGGGAGAAGTCCCTGCAAGCAGTGAGCTGATCGCAGCCGTTCTGGAAGCGCAGGATCACATGCGTTGCCTGGTCGACAATCCGGCCCGAGCGCTGCCCGAGACCGGCGACCGTCTTCTGGCCAAATTGCAGGCAGCAGTCGGCACCGACGAGACGGGTACGGTCCATCACGTCCAGCCTGTGGCGCCAAAGAAAGCAGACGCACCTTCTGTCGCAACATGGCAGATCGATTTCAGCCTGCCCTCAAACGCAATGGCCAACGGCACCAATCCGCTTGGCCTTCTGGATGAGTTGGCAGAACTGGGTGACTGCTCGATCGTCGCCAACACCAGCGCCATTCCGGCTATCGACAGCATCGATCCGACCAATCTCTACCTGTCGTGGAAAGTCACACTCACCACCGACAAGCCACGCTCGGCCATAGACGACGTCTTTATTTTCGTCATGGACGAGATGGAGATCGACGTCAAAAAGGTCTCCGACGAACCCGCTCCATCCGCCGAAATCGTGCCACCTCTGGCACCTGTCGAAGAGGCCGCAAAGGCAAACCCGGCAGCAGCGCAAGCAGCCGCCGATGGCAAGCAAAACAAGGGCGCAGAAAACGTCCGCGTTCCTGCCGAGCGCCTCGATGAACTGATGGACCGCGTCGGCGAACTCGTCATTGCCCAGTCGCGCCTGTCGCAGTTGGCAAACACAAGCGTCGATATCCAGCTTCGCTCCGTATCGGAAGATGTAGAGCGCCTCTCCGGTGAACTGCGCGACACGATGATGGTGCTGCGCATGGTGCCCATCGCCCAGCTTTTCAGCCGCTTCCGTCGCCTGACGCACGATCTGGCCCGTGAAACCGGCAAGCAGATCGAGCTTGTGACCGAGGGCGAAGCCACCGAGGTCGACAAGGTTGTCATCGAGCGCCTGGCCGATCCGCTGGTGCATCTGGTTCGCAACTCCTGCGACCATGGCCTCGAAACGCCGGAAGAACGTATCGCCGCTGGCAAAAAGCCTGCGGGACAGGTCACCCTCGTTGCCCGCCAGACCGGTGGCGACGTGACGATCACCATCAAGGACGATGGTCGCGGCATCGACCGCCAGCGCGTCCGGGCCAAAGCGGAATCGTCGGGCCTCATCGCCGCAGGTGCGAACCTGTCCGATCAGGAACTCCTTCAGATGATCTTTGAGCCTGGCTTTTCCACCGCCGCTGCCGTCACCAATCTGTCGGGTCGCGGCGTCGGCATGGATGTCGTGAAAAAAACCATCGAAGCGCTACGCGGGACCATCAACGTCTCCAGCACCGCAGGCGTCGGTTCTGAAATCACCCTTGCCATTCCGCTGACGCTGGCCATCATCGACGGTCTGCTCGTGCGTGTCGGCAACGGTTGCTACGTCATTCCGCTTTCGGCGGTGGAGGAATGCCTGGAGCTTTCCCCCGAAAACGACGTCAAATCGCGTGGCCGTTCCTTCATATCGCTGCGTGAAAGCCTCGTGCCCTTCATCCGTCTGCGCGAACTGTTCCAAACCGGCACCAGCCCTGACCAGTTCCAGAAAGTCGTCGTCATTTCCACCGGGTCCGAGCGTGTCGGTCTCGTCGTGGACCAGATCATCGGCGACCACCAGACGGTTATCAAGGCCATGTCGAAACTTCACCATGACGTCGCGACCTTCTCGGGCGCGACCATTCTGGGAGACGGTAGCGTCGCCCTCATTCTCGATGTCGGACACCTGGTCATCGCAGGCCAGCAGCAGGAGGCGCATATGCGTATTGCCGGATGAACCAGCCTCTTTTGAAACAGCCCGAAGACATGTGGGCAAGCCGCGAAGACCTGGAAGTTCTGACCTTCAGCATCGAAGGCGAGACATTCGCCATCGAAGCGGTTCTGGTTCAGGAAATTCTCGATCTGCTGCCTGAAACAGCCGTTCCCGGCAGCAAGCCTTTCGTCGCCAGCGTCATCAACTTCCGCGGCAAGGTCATTCCACTCGCGGATATCCGACTGGCATTCGGCATGGGTGCTGCGGAAAAGACCATCGACAGCCGCATCGTCGTCATCGAACTTCCTATGGAAGGCGAGCGCACGCTGATCGGTCTTCGCACCGACAAGGTCTACGAAGTCACCACATTCTCCAAAACGGCGAGCGAACAGCCGCCGAGCGTGGGTATGCGGTGGCGTCCCGATTACATCAATTGCCTCATCAAACGGGGCAGCGAATTCGTCATTCTTCCCAACCTGAATGCGATTTTTACCTCACAGCCTGACGCATCCGCCAAGGGCACCTCCCGCAACAACGTCATCGAACTCTCTAAGGAATTCTAGAATGCGATTTACCATTAAAATGAAGCTAGCTGTCGCATTCGGATTCCTGATCTTGATGCTCGCAGGAACAGCCGGGTACGGCATTTTCAGCCTTGGCGTCGCAAAGGATGCCATGGATGACGTAGTCGACGGCACCGTCGTACGCCTCGACAAGGTTCACCAGATCAACGCACTTGCGCTGGTCACGGTCCGCGCGCAGAAAAACATCATTCTCGCCACGTCTCCGGCAGAAGTGCAGACATACAAAAACGCTGGTAACAAGAGTCGTGAAGAGCTCAACGTGCTTATCAACGACATGGCAAAGACCGCCCCACCAGAGATGCAGTCCCTCTGGACGACCATTCAGTCCATCACGAAGAACTTTGAGGAAAGCGACGACCGCGTTCGTCAATTGGTCGCTGAGGGCAACACCTCTGCCGCTGCGGCCTACTCTTCCGGTGATGGCCGTACCGCAGCAAACGAGCTGACGCAGAAACTGGACGAAACGGTCAAGTTCAACCGTACGCGTCTAGATAATGCGAAGCAGGCAGCGGCTTCCGAATACGAAAACACGCGCCTGTTGCTGATCGCCGCATCGATTGCCGCAGTCATCATTGCTATCGGCACCGCGCTTTGGATCGCGCTGGGTATCAGCAGCGGCCTGCGCAAGATCATGGTTGTGGCGGAAGCCGTATCGATCGGCGATCTCAATCAGGATGTCGATATCAAGACGAATGATGAAATCAAGGATCTCGTCACACGCATTAACACCATGACTGGAAATCTTCGCAACACTGCAAGCGTCGCAAACGAAATTGCAGACGGCAACCTGACCATCACGCCAAAGCCGCTGTCCGACAAGGACACACTTGGCCTGTCTCTTGAGCGCATGGTCGAGCGCCTCCGTGGCGTGGTTTCGGATGCACTGACCGCTGCCGACAACGTCTCGTCCGGTAGCCAGGAACTGTCGGCAAGCTCTGAGCAGCTGTCGCAGGGTGCGACGGAACAGGCATCGTCTGCCGAAGAAGCATCCGCTTCGATGGAGCAGATGGCAGCCAACATCAAGCAGAACGCCGACAACGCCGCCCAGACCGAAAAGATTGCCCGTCAGTCTTCCAAGGATGCGGAGGCCAGTGGCGAGGCCGTGGGCCGTGCCGTCTCTGCCATGCGCACCATCGCGGAAAAGATTTCCATCGTTCAGGAAATCGCTCGTCAGACCGACCTTCTCGCTCTGAACGCCGCCGTTGAAGCAGCGCGTGCTGGCGAACATGGCAAGGGCTTTGCCGTCGTTGCCTCGGAAGTGCGCAAGCTGGCCGAACGCAGCCAGGCCGCTGCTGCCGAAATCTCTTCGCTGTCGGGCGAGACGGTTCAGGTCGCGACCGAAGCCGGTGATATGCTGAACCGTCTGGTGCCGGATATCCGCAAGACCGCCGAATTGGTCTCGGAAATCTCTGCCGCCTGCCGCGAGCAGGACATCGGTGCCAGCCAGATCAACGAAGCGATCCAGCAGCTCGATCTCGTTACCCAGCAGAACTCCGGTGCGTCTGAAGAAATGTCCGCGACCTCGGAAGAACTTGCAGCACAGGCCGAAGAGCTTCAGGCCAGCATTGCTTTCTTCAAGGTAGAGCGCGGCAATTCCGGCTACGCCCAGAAGACACAGGCACGGCCTTCCGCACCGGCACCGCGTCAAGCCGCAAAGCCTGCCGCACCGACACGCCGCCCGACCCAGGACCAGTCCATCCACGCGCAACAGGCCCGCGCCAAGGGCTTTGCACTTGATATGTCCATGGGCGGTCCGGATGCCAGCGACGCGGATTTCCGCGAAAGCGCGTAAATCAAAGCAACACCCCCGCTTCGTTCGATTTTAATGACGAAGCGGGGACTACAAAATTAGAGAATGAAGCATTCCATCCAATCGATCTGGGGCCTGAGATGACCTGGCTTGCGTTCAAGATTTATAAGGGACAAGTATCATGCACCTCACCATTAAACTTAAGCTAGCGCTTGCCTTTGGCCTCATCATTTTGATGATGGCGGGTACATCCGTCTACTCCATCAACAGCCTCAATAGCCTCAACACTGCCATCAGCAACCTGATAGCCGGTCCTGCCGCCCGCCTTGAGGCCGCTCAAGAACTTGGCCGCATCCAGCTGCGCTTCACCCGTTCGCAGATGAACATGTCCACTGCGGATAATGCCGCAGCTGCCGAAAAATCTATTCAGGACAGTGACACCTACCGCAGCCAGTTTAATGAAAAAGTCGATTGGCTTCAGAAGAACGCGTCCACAGATGCGGGTCGTACGCAATGGCGTCTCGTTGGAGAATTGGGCGCAGAACTGTTTCACATTGACGACGACATCCGCAAATCCGTCAGATCTGGCGATCTTCAGACTGCTCTGATCAAGACGAAGACTGAAAGCCGCACGGCCACCGACAAGATCGGCGACATCATCGACCAGCGCGTAGAGGCAAGCAAGACCCAGATGCGCCAAGCCGATGCGGATACGGATTCGCTTTACGACACGACATGGACGATGATCACCGGCATTTCCTCAACCGCAATCGTGATTGCTCTTGCTGCGGCATTCCTGATCGCACTTGGCATCGTCAGGGGCCTCAGCAGGGCATCGGCAGCCGTCCAGAAAGTTGCCGATGGCGACCTGACGACCTTGAGCGAAATCACATCGCGCGATGAAATCGGCAAGCTTCTGGAGCAGGTCAATGTCATGATCGAACGTCTGCGCGGCGTCGTCTCCGACTCCCTCTCTGCCGCAGACAACGTTTCGACTGGTAGCCAGGAACTGTCCGCCAGCTCCGAGCAGGTCTCGCAGGGCGCAACAGAACAGGCCTCTTCCACCGAAGAAGCATCCGCATCCATGGAGCAGATGGCTGCCAACATTCGCCAGAACGCCGAAAATGCGGCGCAGACGGAAAAGATTGCTCGCCAGTCGTCCACCGATGCGGAAGCCAGCGGTGCTGCTGTCGGTCGCGCTGTCGTTGCCATGCGCACGATTGCCGAGAAGATTTCCATCGTTCAGGAAATCGCCCGTCAGACTGACCTTCTCGCATTGAACGCAGCCGTAGAAGCGGCCCGTGCAGGTGAGCATGGCAAGGGCTTTGCCGTCGTTGCCTCGGAAGTCCGCAAGCTGGCCGAGCGTAGCCAGTCTGCCGCTGCCGAAATCAGCGCCATGTCCACTCAAACTGTGACTGCCGCTGCCGATGCAGGGGAGATGCTGAACCGTCTGGTTCCCGATATCCGCAAGACGGCTGAACTCGTTGCCGAAATTTCTGCAGCCTGCCGCGAGCAGGACATCGGCGCCAACCAGATCAACGAAGCGATCCAGCAGCTCGACCGGGTGACGCAGCAGAACACCAGTGCGTCGGAAGAAATGTCGGCAACTTCGGAAGAGCTTGCAGCCCAGGCCGAAGAACTTCAGGCCAGCATCGCCTTCTTCAAGGTCGAGCGTGCGAACGCAGCGGCAGCAAACCGCCCGTCGACGCAGTCCCACGGTACCGTCCGCGTAACTCATAATCCAGCACCGGCATCGAAAAGCTTTGCACGCAAACCGAACGACAACTCGATTGGCGCTCAGCAGGCGCGCGCCAAGGGCTTTGCACTGGACATGTCCATGGGCGGCCCGGATGCCAGCGACGCCGATTTCCGCGAAAGCGCATAAGCCGACCACCAAAGGGCTCGGGGAGAATAACTCCGGGCCCAACGACCATCGCAAGCTTTGTTGCCAGTGAGATTTCCGCCGCCTTCAAATGGCTTTTGAGGGCAGAACATACCCTTTTTGCAACCCTCTCCCATTTTGAACCCGAGGTTATTATGCGCTTCACGATTAAACTAAAACTGGCTCTAGCGTTCACGCTCATCATTTTGATGGCCGGGGGCATGGCGACTATGGCTATTTTCAATCTCGCATCTCTTAACGATTCCATTACGGAAATCATCGATGGCCCGGCGGAAAATCTGCAAAGCCTGAACGCACTTTCGGAAAGCATCTCTGGTGCCATTCGCGCCGAAAAAAATGCTGTCATGTCCACCGATATGCAAAAGATCAATGACTACCGGCACGATGCAACTGAACGCCGTAAGGTAATCGAAACAAGTATTGGCAAGATCGAACTGGATACATCTACAGAAATAAAGTCAGCCACTACGTCCTTTCGTTCGATTTATACGGACTGGATGAAAATACAGGATCAGGTCTTTGCCCTGGCAACTGAAAACACAACAGAGAGCAATGAGCGCGCCGGTCAGTTGTCGATGACTGAGGGAGCAATGGCAACGGATCGATTGCTCACGACCCTAACGGCACTGTCCTCGACGATTAACTCCGACCTGAAGAAAACCGACGAAGCAACCAACGAACAATATGAGTCGGCACGAAACATTCTCATTGGTGCATCGATCGCGCTCGTTATCTTCTCCGTCATCATTGCTTTCATGATTGCCCTCGGCATCAGCCGTGGCCTAACGAAGGCCATCGCTGCGGTTCGCGACGTCTCGGAAGGTGATCTCACGAAATTGGCGGCTGTCACGACCCGTGACGAAATCGGTCAGTTGCTTGAACACGTCAACACCATGATCGAACGTCTGCGCGGTGTCGTCTCCGACTCTCTGTCTGCCGCAGACAACGTTTCGACCGGCAGCCAGGAGCTTTCATCCAGCTCCGAGCAGGTCTCGCAGGGCGCAACCGAACAGGCCTCTTCTACCGAAGAAGCATCCGCATCCATGGAACAGATGGCCGCCAATATCCGCCAGAACGCCGAAAATGCGGCTCAGACGGAAAAGATTGCCCGCCAGTCTTCCACAGATGCGGAAGCCAGCGGTGCTGCTGTCGGTCGCGCCGTCGTCGCCATGCGCACCATTGCCGAGAAGATTTCCATCGTTCAGGAAATCGCCCGTCAGACCGACCTTCTGGCTCTGAACGCCGCAGTCGAAGCCGCCCGTGCTGGCGAGCATGGCAAGGGCTTTGCCGTCGTTGCCTCGGAAGTTCGCAAGCTGGCCGAGCGTAGCCAGTCTGCCGCCGCCGAAATCAGCGCCATGTCCAGCGAAACCGTGACTGCCGCTGCCGATGCAGGCGAGATGCTGAACCGTCTGGTTCCCGATATCCGCAAGACAGCAGAACTCGTTGCCGAAATCTCTGCGGCTTGCCGCGAGCAGGACATCGGCGCCAACCAGATCAACGAGGCGATCCAGCAGCTCGACCGGGTGACGCAGCAGAACACCAGCGCATCGGAAGAAATGTCGGCAACTTCGGAAGAGCTTGCAGCCCAAGCCGAAGAACTTCAGGCCAGCATCGCCTTCTTCAAGGTCGAGCGTGCAAATGCAGCGGCAGCCAACCGAGCACAACCGCAGTTCCACGGCTCCATCCGCGCAACTCAGAGTGCGCCGAAGGCCGCTGCACGCAAACCGAACGACAACTCGATTGGCGCTCAGCAAGCACGCGCCAAGGGCTTCGCACTGGATATGTCCATGGGTGGCCCCGACGCGGCCGACCAGGACTTCCGCCAGTCCGCTTGATGACACATTGACGCGGCGGGCATTACCGCCCGCCGCGTCAATGCCGAATACCGAGATCAGACGCAGACGACCTCGACTGACGAAACCATGACTTTGGAGAAGACGTAAAATGGCGAGCCCATCATCTCATACCCAGTACGTGACGTTCAGTCTCGGCGAGGAAGTCTTCGCCGTTCCTGTGGATGTCGTGCGAGAAATTCTCGACCATGAGGAGGCGTTCAAAATCCCCCATGGGCCGGATTATCTGCTGGGGCTGCGCGACGTGCGCGGTCAGGGCGTTCCCGTCATCGATCTGCGCCTGCGTCTGGGCATGACACGAACGGTGAAAACGCCGCATACGCGCATCCTCGTTCTCGACATCCCCTTCGGCGACAAGCTGCTGGCGCTGGGCTTGGTGGCCGACAAGGTCTTCGAAGTCACGCCGTTCCTTCTCGACCAGATCGAGACTGCGCCGGATATCGGCATTCGCTGGAACTCCAGCTACATCGCCGGCGTGGTACGCCGTGAGGGTGATTTCGTCGTCATCATCGATCTTGCACAGTTGTTTTCAAGCGAAGCTGGCGATCTGGCAAAGGTCAATGCCGGGCCCATGCGCGCTGCGTGAAAGGAATTTGAGAGTTGAGTACCGCCGTCAGCGTAAACTTCGACGACAGCCTGAGCACCCGCGACTTCCGCGAACTCTCGAGCTTCATTTATGAATATTGCGGCATCAAAATGCCGGAGACCAAGCGCTCCATGCTGGAAGGCCGCCTGCGCAAACGCTTGCGCGCCACGGGTTATGCCAACTTCAGCGATTATTGCGACTACCTGTTTCGCCACGGTGGAATGGAAGCGGAATCGATCTTCCTGATCGACGTCGTGACGACGAACAAAACAGACTTTTTCCGCGAACCGAACCATTTCGACTTTATGGAAAAAGTCGCGCTGCCTGCATTGGCAAAGAAGGGCATCGGTCGCGTGCGCGCCTGGAGTTCGGCCTGCTCCACCGGTGCCGAGCCCTACACCATGGCCATGGTCATGGCTGACGCCATAGAACGGAACGTTATCTCGGACTACAACATCCTCGCCACCGATCTGTCGACAGACGTGCTGCAAAAAGCCCATAGCGGCATTTACAGCCGTGATCTGGTCGATCCCGTGCCGCCGGAAATGAAGCGCAAATATGTGATGCAGGCCAAGGAGCGCAACCGCAACGACGTGCGAATTGCTGCGAAGCTTCGCTCCAAGATCGGCTTTGCTCGTATGAACCTGATGAACCCGAAATATGAAATCGGCGATCCTGTTCACATCCTGTTTTGCCGCAACGTCCTGATCTATTTCGACAAGAAGACGCAGACCCATGTCTTGACCGAGCTTTGCAAATGCATCGCACCGGGTGGCTATCTCCTCATCGGCCATTCGGAGACCGTGACCGGTATCGATCTTCCGATAAAGCAGGTTGCCAACACCGTCTTCATGAAACAATAAAGTAGCATGATCAAAAAAACCCGCGTCCTTATCGTCGATGATTCCGCCAGCGTCCGGCAGACGCTGACGGCGGTTCTTCAATCCGACCCTGCCATCGAAGTGATCGGCGCAGCGTCCGACCCCTTCATGGCGGCGAAAAAGATACAGGAAGATATGCCGGATGTGATCACGCTGGATGTGGAAATGCCGCGCATGGACGGCATTACCTTCCTGCGCAAGATCATGTCCCAGCACCCAATCCCGGTCGTCATGTGTTCATCGCTGACCGAAGCCGGTTCCGAAACGCTTCTTCAGGCGTTGGAAGCCGGCGCGGTGGATATCATCGTCAAGCCACGCATCGGTGCCGCCGATCATCTGGCTGAATCGGCACAGCGCATATGTGAAGTGGTCAAGAGTGCCGCGCATGCCCGCGTCAAGGGCGCCAAAGCCGTTGCCCGCCGGTCTGCCGCCAGCGATCCGCAGGCGAAACTGACTGCCGATGCCGTGCTGCCGCCACCGTCTGGCAAGGCCATGGCCCGTACCACCGAAATGGTCGTCTGCGTCGGCGCATCCACTGGCGGCACCGAGGCATTGCGGGAAATGCTGGAAAAACTGCCCGCAAACGCGCCGGGCATGGTCATCGTCCAGCACATGCCGGAAAAATTTACCGCCGCTTTCGCGCGCCGCCTGAACACGCTTTGCGAGGTAGAGATCAAGGAAGCATCAGATGGTGATCCGGTCCTGCGTGGCCATGTGCTGATTGCCCCGGGTGACAAACATATGCTGCTGGAAAGACAGGGCGCACGCTACTACGTGTCTGTCCGCAATGGCCCCCTCGTTACGCGTCACCGCCCGTCGGTGGATGTGCTTTTCCGCTCTGCCGCGCGGTCGGCAGGCTCAAACGCCATGGGCGTCATTATGACCGGCATGGGAGATGACGGCGCGCGCGGCATGCTGGAAATGCATCAGGCAGGCGCATATACCGTTGCCCAAGATGAGGCCTCCTCCGTCGTTTTCGGCATGCCGAAGGAAGCCATCGCCCATGGTGGTGTGGACAAGATCGTGCCGCTTGACCAGATTTTCAGAGAAATCCTGGCCGAAGACCGCCGTCACTAATTTCGCTCATCTTATTTAGAAATCGTTAACCATAATGTTCAATGATCGACTGGCGCCATGATTTAGGCGCGTCGAAACAGGCGATGACCGTCTCAGCTTTTATCGGATCTTTCCATGGCGGTCATTACATTCGCAAATACCAAAGGTGGCGCAGGCAAGACGACGGCGGTTCTGCTGCTGGCGTCGGAACTGGCACGCCGCGGCTTGCGGATTTGCGTTGTCGATACCGATCCGCAGCGTTGGCTGTCAAAGTGGCGGGAATCGGCTGACCATCGCGTCGATCTCTCCGTCATCACCTATGTTTCCGCCTCCAGCCTTCAGAACCACGTTCTCGAAAACCGTCGGAAGTTCGATCACGTCATCATCGATCTTCCCGGGGCTCAGTCACCCCTTCTGGCGACCGCCGTCGGACTGTCGAACCATGTGTTGATCCCCGTGCAGGGCAGCACCATGGATGCGCAGGGTGGCGCGCAGGTTCTCGAACTGCTGCGTTATCTCGATGATCGCGCCTCGATCAAGATTCCACATTCCGTCGTGCTGTCGCGGGTCAATTCCATGGTCACGACCCGCGCGCTTCTTGCCGCCAAAGCACTGCTCGCAAAGCGCAATGTGCATGTGCTTGATACCCCCATCATCGAGCGCGCCGCCTTTCGCGACATGTTCGATTTCGGCGGCTACCTGCATATGATGAACCCTGCACAGGTCAGCAATCTGGATAAGGCTATGCAGAACGCCTGTGCATTTGCCGATGAAGTCATGCGGCTTTTGCCCGTCCAGTCGGTGGCGCGCTACTCTTCGGCAGCCTGATCTTCAACGGCAAAAACCCGGCGGTCTCGCGACCACCGGGGGCTGTATCATTTAAAGTGTCTCAGGGCCTTGGCGCTTCAGGTGCCGGTCCGCGGACCATATCTTCCAGACGTTTGTGCGGCGGTGGGCCCTTCTGTGGTCCAAGCGCTTCCGTCTTTCCGTCCTCGCGCACCAGATAGCTGGCATGTACGAAGCCATCATCGAAACGGCCTTGCACGGTCACGGCCTCGTTCTGCTTGACCAGATCGCCATCTTCCCCGCCGGGACCCGTTTCGATCAGCGCCTTGCCGCTACCATCCTGCAACACGAATTTATTGCCGTAGATTTCGGCAACCGTGCCCTTGATGGTGACAAGGCTCGATGCTGGCATTGTCGAGATTTCGACCGGCGTCATGGGTGCCATTTCAGCCGATGGCCGCACCAGCTTCATGGCGCCTGCACCGCCCGCAGCACCCAGTGCCAGTGCAACGACAGCGGCGATGGCTGGCAGTGCCAGTCTGCTGCGGCGTTTGTGGTGTGGATGATCCGGCGATGGTGTGGGGCCGATATGGTCTGCTGTGTGATTTTCGTTTTCCATTTGCGTTGCTCCTTGTGAATGACAACTGCAATCTAGCCCAACCTCCCACACAGCTGCCTGAACCTTCCTGTTCAGTTTGAGTTAAGCTGCCATATCTAGATTTCCGGCCTTCTCTCATTGGAAAGTTCACTCATGCGCGTATTGCTCGTGGAAGACGATGCAGATCTCGGCGGCCGGATCGCAAGTGCGCTTCGGCTTGAAAATTTCGTCGTCGATGTCGCCCGCAACGGCGAAGATGCGCTTCACGCAGGGCTGACGGAACTCTTCGACGTCGCCATTCTCGACCTGGGGCTGCCCAAAATCGATGGTATCTCGGTGCTGAAAGGCTGGCGCGAAAGCGAGCGCAATCTCCCCGTGCTCGTGCTAACCGCCCGCGATGGCTGGCCGGACAAGGTGGCAAGCTTCAAGGCTGGGGCAGACGACTTTCTGCCAAAGCCCTTCAAGGTGGAGGAGCTGGTGCTACGGCTGCGAGCGCTGGTGCGCCGGGCTGCCGGTTATGCTTCCGCCCGGCTGAATTGCGGACCGCTGGTCTTCGACGCACAGCTTGGCACCTTCGAACTCGATGGCCTTCCCCTGAAACTCACGGCACTCGAATGGCGTGTCCTGTCCTGCCTCATCCTGCGCAAGGAAACCATCGTCGACCGCCGTGAACTGAACGAGCGCGTCTACGACGGAGATGCGGAAGTGGACTCGAATTCGATCGAGGTCATCATTGCCAGACTGCGTAAGAAAGTCGGTGCAGAACGCATCGAAACCGTGAGGGGCCGCGGCTACATGCTGACGGCGGCGGTGGCAAGTTGACGATCTTTCCTCTGAAATCTCCAAAGTCTATCGCCGGGCGGCTGTTGCTGTTTTCGGGCATTTTCGTCACCGCGGCACTGGTGGTCGCCTCGGTCATTCTATGGCTCGCTCTTAAAACGGTGGTGCGCGAGCAGATCGACCAACGGCTGGATACGCAAATCAGCGCGATTGCCGGTGCTGTCAGGCAAGGGCCTGAAGGCAGGCTATCTCTCTCCACTCCCCTGGATGCGCCGCCCTTCGACCGTGGCGGCTCCGGCTGGTACTGGCAGATCGATGCAGGTGATCAGCACCTCACATCCCGCTCGCTGATGCAAAGCGCGCTCGACGCCCCTCCGCCGCGCCAAAGCTTGAAACACATGCTGACGGGCATGGCCTCGCCCGGTGAAAGCAGGGACAGCAACGGCCAGATGCTCTATACGCGTCAAATCTCCCGCGACATCGGTGGCACCGTAATGATCATTACCGCGAGTGCGCCCTCCACAGCCCTGATCGAACCGGCGTTGAGAGCCCTGTTCTGGCTAGTGCCCTGCATGCTGATTCTCGGCATCGTCCTTTTGGGCGGAACGCTGTGGCAAATACGCTTCGGCCTGCGACCCCTCGCGTCGATGGCTAAAGACATCGACGCCATCAACAGCGGCGATCTCGCCCGCCTGCCCCCGCAGCCGTCAAGCGAACTTGCGCCACTTTCTGCGAAGACTAATGCTTTGCTGACGGCAAATGAGGAGCGGTTGATCGCAACACGCATGCAGTTTGCCAATCTCGCTCACGGTCTGAAGACGCCCGTCGCCAGCCTGCTTCTGGCGCTGACCGACAGCAATGATCCCGATGGTACATTGCGAGATCTCGGCAGGCGCATCGACCATCGGATCAAGCACCACCTCAGCGCAACTCGACAAGTCATGGCCGCAGGTAACGCGTTGACTGATGCCGATATCGGATCGGTGGTGTCTAACCTGCATCTTGCAATCGGCTCCATTCATGCCGACAGAGGCATTCGCTTTGAAAACAATATCGAAGAGGCTGCGCGGGTCGCATGCGACGAAAACGATCTGGAGGAAATGCTGGGCAACCTGATCGATAACGCTTTCAAATGGGCATCGTCTCAGGTCAGCATCAGCGCCATCAAGGATGGCGCCAACCTGCGTATCAGAATTGCGGATGACGGTCCGGGCATTCCAGCCTCTCGTATGGAGGCCGTTCTGCTACCGGGCGTTCGAGAGGACGAGCGGATCGCTGGTTCCGGCTTCGGCCTCACCATTGCAAACGAGCTCGCCGGACTCTACGGCGGCTCGCTGTCCTTGGAGAGCAATTCACCCAACGGACTGCGGGCTGTTCTCATTCTGCCTGCGAGCATGAAAGCCCGCAGCTCAAGCCTACCTTTTACGGCCTAGCTCATCGTCGTGTATGCCGAAATGATCGATGATCATGTTGACGTTGCGGCGGTGGGACTTGAAGTAAACGTCAAACAAATCGCCGACCAGCGGTACACTGCCGACCACAGCATCCATGCCGATATTGCCGATCATTCGCGCCAGCTTCTCACGCGGCACACCCATGCGGCGAGCTTCGTTGACGATGTAAAGACCCACCAGCGCGCCGGCACCATCCCCAACCAATGGCACGAGACCCATTATGGAATCCGCACCGAAGCGCAGCCGCGTACCGGGAATGCCAATCGCCGTATCCATCAGTCGGGCAATACCGGACAGGCGGCGCAATCGACGCATGCGCTCCGCGCTGTCGAGGAACTCCTCAGACGTTCCGGGGCTCGCCCCACTTGCATTCCACGTTCTTGCAGCCATCGGAGACTCCAATCTGAAAAAGAGAGATATATGGAATAAAGGAATGGGTATGCCATGGGCTCCATTCAAGAGCCCACGTTGTTCACGGCACCTCTGCAGCACTCATCAGCCGCCGGAAACCCTGATGGCTCCGGCATCGCCAAGGCTACGCTGAACGGCAGCGACATCCCCCGCGGCTATATCCGCGGAGACTTCGATTTCACCCTCAAGCGGCGCATCATCCCGCGCGCCCTCGCCCTTCGTCACATCTCCACCAGAAGGCTGCGAGCCAACCGTGTTTTCAGCGGTCGCCGACTGAACGAAAATGTCCGGCCGCGCAATACCGTGCTGCTGGACCATATGTTCGACTGCCAGATCTGCCGAAGCCCTTGTATTGAAAATAGCGCGTATCGTGGTGGTGCTGTCATCAGCCATTGAAGCGTCTCCTGTTTCGGATGTCCCACAACGCAGACGATCTCGACCGCCCATAGTTCCAAAACCATTTTAAATGGTGGCATTTTCAGGTTGGACCCGTCCTTCTTGGCATTACGGTGATCAGCGCAAATGAAGACACGTCAAAGTCTTCGATGATCTGCAAATAATCTTCCCAATCCGGTCTGCGAGTGGTGAATGACCAGACTTATAAAAAAGCCTGCATTATGATACCAAGCGCTTTCTCGTCAGGTACATTTCAACCCCTGCCCGAGTCAAAAACGAAGCCAACCCTACAATGACCGCAACAATACGGATACGCAGTTCATCAGTCTCGACCTCCGCCTGACGCGTTTCCAACAGGTCGCGTTCGCTAACCGTGATATTGCCGATGATATCGCGGATATGATCCATCGTTCCAACCGCCATGTAGGATATTTCATTCGCACGCGCGGCTTCCGCACTCTGGTTGTCGTGTAGCGAAATGGAGTGGCTCAACTCGGCCAACTTCTGATCGACCAAACTCTTTAGAGTTGCGACACGCGCGACCTGCGCACTATTGTCGGAAATCCTCGTTGATAAATCATTTTGGAGGATATGCAGCCGTTCCATCGCTTTTTCATAAGGCGCGAGATATCGACGGTCACCACTGACGAGATATCCCCTCTGGCCCGTTTCCGCATCATCGAGCGCTATGAGAACATCCTTCGTCGTGTCGATCGCCTCATAGGTATGAACAACCATATCCTGATGATCGCTCAAAAGGGTGTGGGTCCATGTCGTGGCCAGTACGCCTGACGCGATCACGACCCCGATAGGGATCGATCGCAACAAAGTAGGAACCGTAAGATACCTCTGACGCAACGAACTCCAGGACAATTCACTCATTTCGTGGCTCGCTCAACCCATACCCGCCTGAATCTCTTCGCATCCACCAAGCCACCACATTGGTCCGTTGTCGCCAAATGAATATCGCACGGAGTCATCAACGACACCAACTGCGTTTTCGGCTCACCATGAGCAGCAATATCTTCAATTTATCGAAGCGGATGTAAAGCAGTCGAAATTTACAGCCGCGCGATGCTTGCGAAGCAATGCCATCATCGGCGAACCCATAGTCGCCCACGCCCTTCTCAGATGAGTTCGCTCGGTTTCGAGCTTATAAATCTGGTCTACAATCGCCCTAGTTTTGATTCACTGCAGCCTCGATTTAGAGGCCCCTCGTGACCAGCGGAAGGTTTAATCTCACAGATTTAGGATAGATTGTGATTGCACTCTTATCGCCTAATCAGCCGCGATTAACGGCATGGCCCTAAATTGATAGGGCAGACACACAGTATCTTCTGCATTTCTGAGACAATCATGGCGGAGAGGGTGGGATTTGAACCCACGATACCCTTGCAGGTATGCCGCATTTCGAGTGCGGTGCATTCGACCACTCTGCCACCTCTCCGCGGGCACGATTTTTTAGGGTCGTGCGGGCGTTCTCATAACCAGCAATCTGGATGTGTGCAAGGGCTAAATGCTTGCTATGGCGGCGGTGGGTCAAGTTTTTGATGGATTTGTGAATGGGGTGTTCTGATAGGCGATGTTCGCCTGTCACGTTAAATGAATTCGGAACAAAACTTCTCGTCGTGCGGTTTCAATGCTGTTCAATGTGAGGGCGAGATGGGTTTGTCGGGAGAGGGTTTTGAGCGGAGTGTGAGGCGCTTCTGGTCGGTCGAATGTGGATTGAGCCCCGTGGTTGGCACGGCGATCCATGAGGGGCACGGTGTGCGCGATGACCTGCTTCCGATCATGGGTTTATCTTCCGATGAGAGGCTGAGGGAAGAAGATCCCTTTACGGCTGACATGATTTCTGAGCTAACCAACCGGGTTGTCGTGCATCGCTCCCGGTTCGAGCTTGATCTTAATAGGGCGCGAGATCAGGCCATTTATCTGACGCCGGAGCAGGCATGGGGGCTGAAGGTTTGGCGCGAAAAGCCGACAGATGGTTCGATTGAGCAGTCGCTTGCGTTTCATGATGATTATTATGCCATGCTGCAACAGATGCTTGAGGTTGTCGAAAAACGCCATGGCGCGTTCGTTGTGCTGGATGTTCACAGCTACAATCACAGGCGCGGCGGTGCGGATGCGAAGCCAACGAACCCTCACGATGCACCTGATATCAACATTGGCACCATCTCCATGGATAGGGCCCGTTGGGCCGATGTGGTCGATACTGTGATCGATCATTTCAGTGCCGCGAGGATTGGCGGACGTCAGCTGGACGTTCGGGAAAACATTGCCTTTCAGGGAAAGGGTGAACAGACGCGCTTCGTTCACCAGAATTTCCCGCAAAATGGCTGCGCCATCGCGATCGAATTCAAGAAGATATTCATGGACGAGTGGACGGGACAGCCTAACCAGAAGATCATACGCGACATCAGCAACGCGATGACCGCGCTTGAGGCGAAACTGGAGGATTTGCTGAGGGTGCAGACGTGAATGCGGCTGGGGCAAGACAGCGGGTCGCTACGTCTGATATTCTGGACGAGGTCGTAGCGTGTCTTAATGCAGGAAAAGCCATCCGCACGGATATCGGCACCGACGGGCGTCTGCACATGGACAGGCCTCTGCCCTTCCTTTGCCTGCACCTGACTGCCGGGACCAAAAATCTGGCGGCCAGGGATATCGCGTCGGCCCATGCGTCCTATCTCATTGCGTCCAGCCTGACCGAAGCGATGCCAATTCTGACGGTCGTTGGGGCGGAGATGGAGAAACGCTTCGGGACCTTCATGGTTTTGGATGTGGGCGAATTGGAACACGATATCCTGCTTGCGGACGACTCGCCCTTCTTGCCGCATTACGAAGTTGCCGTTTCCTCTACCGCAGAGCCGGTAACGCTGGATGCGAAGCGCGTTTTCATCAAGGCAGTTTGTGACGCTGAAATTCGTTTTCGCACCCCCCACATCACGCGGCCCGATGACCAGCATGACCCTATCGCCGCATTTAAGAATGCAGGGTTGGATTACCCTGTCATCAGCGTGCGTTTTGCGCCGATCTACCGTCAACCGGAATCGGGAGCGGATTATCCGGGCCTGCGTGAGACGATGATCGCCGATCTTTTCGATGCAGGTCTGCGAGCTTTCGCAGCATTTTCCACAAAGACGCAAGCGCTGACCATTCCCTCGCACAGGGCACTGGGGCGCAAGGCGTTCGTGGATGCGGTGCGCAGGGCGGATCGCTCTATCGATGACATCGCCGCTTCCTTCGATTTTCTGCTGTCTGTCACACCCATCAACGCGCGACAGGCCCTCAAGGATTTCCGTGAGAGCGGTTTTGAATACGCTCCGCATTTCCTATACCGCCCGTTGAGCGTCGATGTCGAAGAGCAAAAACGCAAACTTTATTCGGTGGCCTTCGATCACCTCGAAGACCCCGTTCTCTACAATCTCTACCGCGAGAAGCAGCAGGAGATCGACCTTCAGCTGAGCATGCTAGCGCATCTGCACCGGCGCCAGTTTACGGATTTCAGCCGGGCGCTGTACGGTTCTGTCGAACCTCCCCTGCTGTCATTGGCACAAGACGTGCTGAAGCGCTGCCCTCGGTCGGGCGATGTCGACGATATCGCCATGGTGGATTGCTACGAGGTCGTGAAGAGCGCACGGCAGATGGTGGATGCCTACCATGCGGAAAATTCGCTTTTCAAAGCGCGCGTCGAGATCCGGGACGACCTGCCGCCTGGGCTGATGGTGACAGGCGAAAAGCTGCTGATATCACGCCACACCGTTATGGAGCGGCGCCGTTTGGATGCTCTGCTCCACCACGAAATCGGTGTTCACCTGCTGACCTATTTCAACGGTTCGGCGCAAGGGTTGCGGCTGTTTCGAACGGGGCTATCGGGCTACGAGGGCGTTCAGGAAGGTTTGGCGGTCATGGCCGAGCATCTGGCTGGCGGCATGACGCGCGAGAGATTGCGGCTGATTGCAGCGCGTGTCGTTGGATGCGCTGCGATGCTCGAGAGTGCCGATTTCGTTGAGACCTTCCGCATGATGACTCGGGAGCACGGTTTTGAAGAAGCCAGCGCCTTCAACATGGTGCTGCGGATTTACCGGGGTGGCGGGCTTTCGAAAGACGCGATCTATCTGCGTGGCCTCAGCGAAATACTGGAGCATCTGCGCAAAGGCGGCGCGCTTGATCCTTTCTGGATGGGCAAGATTTCCGCCGCGCATTTTCCTGTCATGCAGGAACTGGCGTTGCGCGGCCTGCTACATCCGCCCGGCATTCGCCCGGCATTTTTGGCGCCGGCGAAAGCAAGCGAGCGCCTTGAGAAAATACGATCCGGTTTATCGATAGCCGAAATGGCAACTTTATAAGGGAGGGACCTATGCGTCTTGCATTTTTCGTCAATTCAATCGAGGGCGAACAACCCACCTTTGCAACAGGGTTGATGGCGATGGCCGCGCTGAACCGCGGTCACGAGGTTGTCTATCTGACACCCGGCGACTTTACCCTGCGTGCAGACGATACGCTGGTCGTCCACGCGTTGATCTTGCCGCGCCAGAAATACAAGAAGATCGAGACCTTCCACTCAGTGCTTCAGGAAAAGAAACTGGAGCGACAGACGATCGATATCGAGGAGATCGACGCTCTCATGCTGCGCAACGACCCGTCGCTGGACCAGACCGTGCGGCCTTGGGCTGTGCATTCCGGCATCCTGTTCGGGCGGTTGGCGGAGCAGCGTGGCGTGGTCGTGTTGAATGACCCGGAGGGATTGGCACTGGCGCAGAACAAGCTGTACTTCCAGAGCTTCCCGGAAATCGTGCGCCCCACGACCTTGATTTCACGCAACGTCGAAGAAATCCGTGCCTTTGCGGATTCGCACCCCAAAGGCGTCATCGTGAAGCCTTTGCAGGGTTCTGGCGGCAAGAACGTGTTCAAGATCGAGTCCAGCAAGGAAACCAACCTCAACCAGATTTTCGAGGCTGTCAGCATCGAGGGCTACCTGATCGCGCAAGCCTATTTGCCTGCGGCCAAGGGTGGGGATATCAGGTTCTTCATGATGAATGGAGAGCCGCTGATGCGTGATGGACAATATGCGGCACTGCGGCGCGTACCTGCCAAGGGCGACCTGCGCTCCAACATTCATGCCAGCGGCACGGCTGAGACCGTGGAGGTGACGGATGACGTCATCGCTTTGGCGGAAATGATGCGCCCGAAGCTGGTGGAAGATGGCATGTTCCTCGTCGGCCTCGACATCGTCGGTGACAAAATTCTTGAGGTGAACGTGTTCTCGCCTGGTGGACTGGCGCATATTCGCGATCTTGCCAAAGTCGATTTCACCGACACCATTATCGAATCCATCGAGAAGAAGGTGGCGATGCAACAGGCGTCTGCGGGAATGCTAAGCAACCGGTTGCTGGCAACACTCTAAAAAGTAACGTCCCGTATAGAACTGCCTATTCCACGAAAATCCGCACGCTCGATGCACGGCCATCGGCGTCGATGACGGTGAGGGTGGAAAAGCCCTGACCTTCCGGCACCCATTCGCTGCTGCGGCGGCGGGAGGGTTCTGGCAAAGGTTTGCCATTGGCGA
This sequence comes from Hyphomicrobiales bacterium, assembly GCA_900468015.1. Taxonomy (GTDB): domain Bacteria; phylum Pseudomonadota; class Alphaproteobacteria; order Rhizobiales; family Rhizobiaceae; genus Agrobacterium. The sequence goes on along the minus strand of UBRU01000015.1, from coordinate 39,586 downwards.
GCCAGTGGAAGGGCGCCCGGCCGCCTTGCAGTTTCAGCACGAGCGGCGAAAGGTTGCCTGTCTGGCCGGTGAGCTCGATGCGTGCACCTTCGGGTGGATAAACGATTTGCGGAGAGGCTTCGCGGCGGGATGCTGAGAGGAGACCGGACGAGGTTACGCTGAAGCGGCGCTGGTTGGCAGGCAGGTCGTTGTAGGCAAGGCGAGATGCCCCCGGCGGCGGAGGTGCGAATGGGGTGATGGCCACGCCGGATTTGGTGAAGGCCTCAAACAAAATGGGGGCGGCAGAGACGTAGCCTGCAAGACCGGGCACAGACCCGTTATCGGCCCGCCCGGCCCAGACGCCGATGACGTAACGTCCATCGAAACCCACCGACCATGCGTCGCGATAGCCATAGGACGTGCCGGTTTTATAGGCTATGCCGCGTTGTTTCATGCCGAGCGGCGGCAGGACGCCTGACAGCACATCGGTGATGTTCCAGATAGCCGCTTTCGAAAACAGAGGATCGGCATCTAGCACCTGCGGTGTGCCACGCACGCCATCGCCAAGCTTCACAGGCTGACCACCATTGGCGAGTGCAGCGTAAAGCTGCACGAGATCAACGAGCGACAGACCCGCGCCACCAAGCGCGATGGCAAGCCCCGGCGCTTCGGCTTTTGGGAGCACCATTTGCACCGATGCGCGGCGAAAGCGGACCATCAGCGCGGCGGGACTGACGGCATCCAGCAGGCGTACAGCGGGCACATTGAGTGAGAGTTGTAAGGCCTGGCGAATGCTGACATCGCCCTGATACTGCATGTCAAAATTGCGCGGACGATAACCGGAAAAATCGGCCGGGCGGTCTTCGATGATGCTTTCCTGCGCGACGAGGCCGTTTTCGAAGGCAAGGCCATAGATGAAAGGCTTGAGTGTCGAGCCCGGCGAACGCACGGCGCGCGTCATTTCCACCCAGCCACGACGGTCGGTATCGAGGAAATCGGACGAGCCGACTTCGGCCATGATCTCGCCGGTGGTGCTATCCGCCATGACGATGGCGACCGAGACCTTGTCTCCGAGTTTCTGGCCGGACCGACGGGCAAGCTCTTCCAGTTCGCTTTGAATGGACAGGCGTAGGGTCGAGCGAATCTTGTCCATTTTGGGAAATCTGACACGCGCCGCTTCCGCCATATGCGGCGCAAAGGACGGGAGGTCCAGACGCTTCAGTGGCACGGCGGCAATCGCGGCGCGGGCCGCCTCCCCCTCGCCCACCACGCGGGCGACGGCAAGACGTTTCAACACACGCTCGCGAGCCATGCGGGCTGCCTCGGGGAAACGATCCGGGCGGCGCTTTTCCGGCAATTGTGGCAGGGACACCAGAAGGGCCGCCTCCCCCGTATCCAGCCGCTTCGGCTCCTTACCGAACCATGCGAGGCTTGCGGCCCTGATACCTTCGAGATTTCCACCATAGGGCGCGATGTTGAGGTAGAGGTCGATGATCTCGGCCTTGGTCAATCGCCGCTCGATTTGCCATGCGCGAATCATCTGCAGAAGTTTGGCGCTGAAGGAACGATCCGTGCGCGGCTCAATCAGGCGTGCGACCTGCATGGAGAGCGTGGATGCACCAGAAACGATGCGGCCATTGGTCAGCAACTGCCCGGCAGCCCGTGCAAGCGCCTGAAAATCGACGCCGCCGTGATCGAAAAAGCGCTGGTCCTCATAGGCGACCAGCATGCGCACGAACTGCGGATCAACATCCGCAGCCGTGGTTTTCAGCCGCCAACGACCATCCGAGGTGGCGAAAGCGCGCAGCAGTTTGCCATCCACATCCAGCACTTCCTGCGAGGCGATAGCGGCATTGTGCAGCGGCGGCGGATAGGCGCGGTCCAATCGGTCGAGCCCGTAGACGGCAGCGCCAGTCAGCACTGCCGATACAACGAAACCGCCTGTGAACGCGCGCCACCTGATCATTTCTGCGCTGCACGCACCTCCATGCGCCCGGTCGCGGTGCGGGCCGAAAATTGCGGACGATACATGTCCTCAACCGTGGCAGCGGGATTATCGTAGGTGCCGGGAGTGACCGCACGCACGACATAGGCGAGCGTGATCTCCGAGGCATCTCCGGCGGTGCGATCGAACGCCGCCACGAAGCGGTCATAGCGGAATTCGGTATGGGCCGTTTCCGTTTCTGGCAACCAATCGAAATTGGTAAGCGCCGCACTGTTGACGAGGCTTGGATTATCGATCTCGAAGCCGGAGGGCAGAAGGTCAGTCAGCATGATGCGCGATTGCCAGTCGTGCTTCGGCGTCACATTGATGACGACGACATAGCGCTCGTTCTGCTGGGCTTCGCTGATGTTCACCTCTTCTCCAGCAAGAGAGTAGTAGGTCTTTTGAATATCAAAGCCGTCGCCGCCCGCAGGCAGCGGCTGGGCCGGTGGCGCAACGGTCGTGACGACTGCGGTCACCGCATCTGCGGATGCATTGGTGAGCTTGATGGGCGATTGCAGGAGTTCGTCGCCGGTGAGCGTTTTGCTGTAGCCGCCGTCGACCAACGCACCGTTCACATCGAGCCGCACATCCTTGTCCTCGCCCTGAAGCGCGCGCGCCGCAAGCAGCATCCAGGCCTGTTCCTGCGTGCTGGTATAGGACTTTGCGTCCCATGCCTTGGCAACGGCGCTGGCCAGTTGCGGCACGACGGCGGGAACGGGACGGCTTTCTGCGGCAAGCGCCAACGAGGCCGCACCGTCGCGCAACGCGGAGCCGTAATCCGCACGCGCAAGGCTCACCTTGGTGTTAGCCGAGGCCATGCTGAGCGACGCGCCGAAAACGGATTTCGACCTGACGGCATCGCCATATAGCGAAAGTGCCGACGCAAGTTGCGCCTTCGCCAGCGGTGTCGGGAAATCGTTCAGTGCCGTATCGGCGTAATAACGCAGATCGTTGATGGCAGCCTTGCGATTGCGGGCAAGAACGTAGAGAGAGTATGCGATCTCGTTGCCGCGATCCCTTACATTGGTGTCATAGGCAAGGCCGTTTTGCAGATTGTTGAGCGCCTGCACCATGGCAGTCTCAGGGACATCGTAAGACTGTTCTCGCGCCCGGGTGAGGAAGTCGGTGATGTAGGAATCCAGCCACAGATCACCCTCGCCCGGCCCCCAGAGACCGAAGCTTCCTGACGAAGACTGGAAAGACAGCACGCGATAGATCGCCTCCTGTACGCGTTTGCGAATGTCGGGATCGTCGGCGCCGCCACGCTGCTTCATCAGTTCCGAGACATAGAGCAAGGGCAGTGCACGGCTCGTGGTCTGCTCGGCGCATCCATAGGGATACTTGTCCAGCATCATGACGAGTGCGGGCACATCGAAAGCCGGGGAACGGGTGACATTGACGGCAACCGACGAGCCGAGCAGCATGCTTTCCGCCAGCAGGTTTCCGTCCACTGTCAGCGTGCTGTTGGGGGCGATCTTGATGTTGCGGCGGGTCGTGACCGGCAGCACAGCGGGGCGCACCGGAATGTTCAACGCCTGCTCCAGCGAAAGCCCGCTGGCATTGGAAAGCTTGATGGAAATGGTGCCATTGCCGGGGTTTTCACCCGTCAGCGGTACGGTGAGCGAGGTTTTACCGCCCTTTTGCAGCGGCAGGGTCTGCGACAGCTCGCCCTCATCCACCGTGATCGCCATGTTGCTGGCAACAGCAAGCGTGTAATCGCCTGCCTCGCCATCGGTATTGGCGATATCGATGCGCATTTGCGAGACATCGCCGGGACTGAGGAATTTCGGCGCGCTGGCCGTAATGACGACGGGATCACGAATGACGACGTCCGACACGGCATGACCGACGCCCGTCTTCGTCCAAGCAACCGCCATCACACGGGCCGTGCCGTTGAATTGCGGGATATTGAAACGCACGGTGGCCTTGCCATCTGCGTCCAGCTCGACCGGTCCTTCGAAGAAAGCGACGAGCTTTTCTGTGGGAGGGCTGCCCTGAAGTGCTGTCTGCCCGCCATCTCCACCGGTTCTGAGACGACCCGTGGCGCCTAGCGAACCATCGATCAGGCGACCGTAGATATCGCGGATTTCCAGACCCAGACGGCGCTGGCCGAAATACCATTCATCCGGCTTGGGTGGCTCGTAACGGGTGAGGTTGAGAATGCCGACATCCACGGCGGCAAGGGTGACATAGGCTTTTTCACCCGCACCGGCACCGGAGACATGGATGGGGATTTCCAGCGGCTGACGCGGCAAGGTCTGCTTTGGCAGATCGAGTGCGATGCCAAGCTTACGCTCGCCCGGATCGACCGCTAGCCACTTGATACCGATGGCGCGCATGGGCATGCGGCTTTCCTGTGCATCGCCGGGGCGAAACAGCGTGGCGGTAACGTAGGAACCAGCACCCCAATCCTTGGTGACGGGAATATCGATCTCACCACCCTTATCGCCGACCTCGACATTCTGAACCGCGATCAGCTTTTCCGAACCGGAGGCGACCATCAATTGCCCGGAGAAACGAGAGGTGACCTGCAATTTGGCGGTATCACCGATCTTGTAGCTTTGCTTGTCGAGCGCGATTTCCAGCGCATCGGGCGTTTCGGTGGAGCTTGCCGACACGTACCAGCCAGCGTCGAATTCGACGCTGGAGACCGGACCGTTATTCTCAGGCGATTCCACTTCCAGACGGTAGCGGCCCCAGGAGGCGGGTACGGAAATCTCGCCGCCATTGGCATCGACCGAGATCGTGCCGGTCTCCACTTGCTTGGTGTAGACAACAGGTTCGTAGCGCCACGAGCTGCCCTGGCGGTACCACTGATAATTACGCTCGACCTTGATGAGCTTCCATGTCAGCCCGCTCATGGTCTTTTTTGCACCATCGGCGCCTAGCCCGATAACGTGAAAGCGACCGATGGAGTTTTCCGCGAGATCACCGGAGAACTGCGGCTTGATGCCGATCATCGCGCTATCGGATTTGACCGGCAGTGTGAGCGACCGCTCAACGGCACGACCGCCCGCCTCACGCATACGAAGGGTGATATCGGCAGACAGGAACTGCGTGGTGGACGGTAGATCGGCCAGCGTGACATTGAACGTGGCCTTGCCGTTTTCATCGAGCACAGGCAGCGCATCCAGCGTCGTACGGCTTTCCTCTTCCGTTTCCTCATCGGCCAGACCGAACATGTAGCCTTCGAAGCCCGGATGAGTCCGGGTCGGCTTCAGCGCGATTTCGCCCTCGAGTTCCAACCCGGCGGCGGGTGCGCCGTAGAGATAACGGCCATCGACGTCGATTGCCGTTTCACCGGCGGGATCGATCTCCTTCGCTTTGCTGGTCAGATCGAATTCGGTTCTGTCAGGTACGAAATCATCCACGAGGAAGGATTTTTCGCTGATGGCAGCGGTTTTCGGATCGGTGTGAATGCGCAGCGTCCAGGTGCCGCGCATGGCGTTTTCCTGCAACGGCAGGTCCACCGCATGACCACCGAGCGCCTTGCCGTCGCTGACAAAACGTCGGTCCTCGACGCCATCGGGCCGCGAGAAGATGAAGGTCAGCGGCAAGTTCTCCACCGCATTGCCTTCGATATCCCGCGCCAGTGCTGCCGCATGCACGGTTTCACCGGCACGGTAGATGCCGCGTTCCGTCCAACTGAACACATCGATGGCACCCGGCGCGGCGCGGCCCGTCACACCACGGTCGGAGAGGTCGAAACCGGCGCGGGTCATATCGAGGAAAACGTAATCCTTCTCGCCATTGCGCGCAGTGATGATGGCAGGCGCCTGCCCTGCCGTGCCGCGCATAAGTCCTGCCGAAAACGTGGCGCGGCCGTCGCCGTCCGTGATGGCGGTGCCGAGTATTTCGTTGTTCTTGGCAAGGAGCTGAAGCGAGACGCCTTCGAGCGGTTTTGCACTGCTGAGCGCACGAACGAAGACATTGAGGCCATCAGTCCCGGCGTAGGTGGTGATGCCGGTATCGGACACGAGGAACCACTGTGTTGCGCGCGAATCCCAGCTCTCGGCAGCAGTGCCTGGGGGCACGGCGGTCAGCATGTAGATGCCCGGCTTGCGCTCCGGCAATGCCTCATCCACCGGGAAACTGGTGGCGACGTCCTTGTTCAGCTCGCTCTTGATATCGATGGCACCCTGCCAGACGAGCTCGCCTATTTCCGTCTCGATGCGCTCTGCACCATAACCATCCATCTGCGTCAGGAACTGCGAATTGGACAACAGGGCTGTGATATTGCGGTCACCGACGCGATAAAGCTTGAGATCGGCGTGGTCGATATTGACGGATACGAGCGGAATGCCGCGGCGGGCGGTGCCGGGAAGGACAAAATTCTCGCCGGTAAAACGCACCGAGCCGGAACGGTCACGAACGTAGATGTCCAGATCGACCTGCTTTTCGAGCGGCTCTTCAACCGAGGATGGCAGACCTGCGCGCAAGGCTATTTTGTAGCGTTGGCCGTGGGTCAGCGCCTCCACGCAAATCTCGCTGCCCTTGGCTTCGATGGCCTTTGGCGGTGCGCCATCCAGTGTGACGAAAGACGTGTAATCGACGCCGTTTTTCACCAGCGGTTCGGAAAACTGGATGCAGGCACGCGGGCTGACACTATCGGTATCCACTGTGTTGCCGATGATGCGAAAACCCTGACGGGTTCTCAGATCGGCATAAATGGCACGGGTTTGCGGCACATCGGAGAGCGCAAGGCTCGCCTTATAGGCATCGAGCGCGGCACGGTAGCTCTGCGGCTTGTCAAATGCCTGCGCCAGCGTGTTCAGCGCATCGGTGCGTGCAGAGAGAGTGCGGCTCAGCGAATAGGCATTGAGGGCGGCGGACGCGGCCTGCCCGCTGATCTGGTAATTGTTCTTGACCTTTGCTGCCGAGCGAGAAAGTTCTGCCCAGGCAGCGCCGTCGTCAGGTGCAAGCGCCAGCACCGCCTTGTAACCATCCACGGCCAGAGCGTCATTTCCAACGGCAGATTGCTGGCGGGCAGCGGCAAGAAGATCATTCACCTGCTGACCGTCACCGGCTGCGGGAAGGTCCAGCGTCAGGCGGCGGGCCTGCTGATAAAGGCTGTCATCCACAAAGGAGAGTTTTTGCGGCGCGCCGATATCTGGCTCGCTGGCGACCTCCACCACCTTTCCCGCGACGGCACCGGGGAACGCATTGAGCTGGTTGAAATCCGACTTGAGGAAGCACCACTTCACCTTGGGGTTATAGGTGAAGGCCTTGCAGGATGCGTCGTTGATGCAGATGGTTTCGCATTGTGGCTGGGAGACGTTCTGCTCCGTGCGCAGATCGAAACCGAAATAGTCACCGTTCTGCGTAGTGACGATTTTTCGCGTCGTCTCCTGAGCGGACACAGGCTGGAAGGCTAAGGTGGCAACGACCAACAACAGGCTTTTCAAAGCAGCGCGCATGGACATCAGTCTCTCCCCCGGTCCGTCTGACCGCGCTGACTTTGCTCGCATTCATGAAGAAAAGTCAATGTGAGAGCGACGCCCCGCAGACAGGCGGCGTTATGCAGACGGACGGCTGAGGGGACAAATCCATCAGCTAGATGGGTTACCTGCCTTACAAGTTAAAATGCCTCATTTACCGCATCTGTGAGCAACCAGTCGCCGTTATGGAGAGACGAGCTGTTGTTGACATAGGATTCTCATCGCATATATGTATGATGACTTTTCACGAGATATGATAGGAAGAGCCGTGGGCCAGACTGAATATACGAACCGCTTCGCCATCGACCCGAAAACCGCTGCGAAATTTGGCACAGAAGAGCTTCGTGAGAACTTCCTGCTGCCGCCTTTGTTCGTCAACGACACGGTTCAGCTGCATTACACCAATTACGATCGCATGATCGTGGGTGGTGCCGTGCCGGTGTCCGGCTCGCTTGAACTTGAAGCCATCAAACCAACGGGCACGAAGTCCTTTCTCGACCGACGCGAACTGATCGTCGTCAATATCGGTGGCAAGGGTACGGTGACTGTGGATGGCACGGCATTTGAAACCGGCACGCGCGACATGGTCTACGCGGGCCTTGGTGCGAAAGTGTCCTTCGCGTCCACCGACTCCGGTACACCTGCCAAGTTCTACCTTTTGAGCGCACCTGCGCACGCAGCCTATCCGGCGAAACACATCAGCATCAACGATGCAAAGCGCGTCGATCTCGGTTCGCAGGCGACCAGCAACGAGCGATCGATCTTCCAGTTCATCCACCCGGAAGGCGTGAAGACTTGCCAGCTGGTGGTAGGCATGACCAGTCTCGCGCCGGGCTCTGTCTGGAACACGATGCCGTGCCATATTCATGACCGCCGCATGGAAGCCTATCTCTATTTCGATCTGCCGGAAACGGCGCGCGTCTTCCATTTTCTCGGTGAACCGGGCGAAACACGCCATCTGGTGATGAAAAACGAAGAAGCAGCCCTTTCACCGGGCTGGTCGATCCATTCGGGTGCCGGGACGGCGAATTACTCCTTCATCTGGGCCATGGCCGGAGATAATGTCGACTATACCGATGTAGACCCCGTCACCATGGACGACCTGAAATAAGGACCGCGCAGATGAGTGAAAGCAAAGCATTCGTAAACGCCGAGGACGGCACATGGACGCCGACCGAGCCCGGCGTTTCGCGCCGCATCATGGCCTATCTGCCTGAGATGATGATGGTCGAGGTAGTCTTTGAAGAGGGTGCCGTCGGCTCCCTCCACTCTCACCCGCACATTCAGGCCAGCTATGTTGCCGAAGGCCGCTTCGAAGTGACGATCGATGGTGTGACGCAAGAGCTTGGCGTTGGCGGAACATTCATCGTAAAGCCTGACCTCGTGCACGGCGTGAAAGCGCTCGCGAAAGGTCGCCTTATCGATACATTCACCCCCCACAGGGCTGAATTTCTTTGAAACAATGCGGGTCGGCCCATCAGGCTGACCCCTATTTCACAATGACGACTGAGTGAGGCTGAGCGAGACTGGACGCTAGTCTTCTATGGTCCGCGCTTCCGAAACCAGCATGATCGGCACGCCATCGCGGATCGGATATGCAAGCCGTGCACTCTCAGAAATCAGCTCTCGTTTTTCCCTGTCATAGGACAGGCGTCCCTTGGTCAACGGGCAGACCAGGAGATCAAGCAGTTTCGGATCCACATTACTGAGTTTTTCGTCCATCTCGTGGCCCTTACTGCAACAGGGTGCCGGGTTCGCTGCTGCCTTGAGCAAGAACGATTTCCGTGATGGCGATCAGTGTATCGGCGCGTGACTTGAGATCAGGCGCCTCCAGAAGCGCCTGCTTCTCGGCAGGGCCAAACGGCGACATCATGGAAAGCGAGTTGACGAGAACGCGATTTCCCGCGCGCTCCACGCTTTCCCAGTCCGCTTCCAGCTGATTGGCATCGAGGAAGGACCGAAAGACCCGCAGCAGGTTTTCACGGTCAACGGCATCTTCGTCATATTCGCCCGTGAGGTCGGACAGGAACGGGGCGTGCTTGAAGGTACGATACGGTGCGCTGGTCGCCACTTCATCCAGCAGACGGAAACGGCACACACCGCTGAGCGAGACGAGATACCGCCCGTCTCCTGTTTCCGAAAAGGACGTGACGCGCCCCAGACAGCCCACCTGGCTGAGCGGACCATCGCCCTTGCCACTATCCAGACCCTGCAAGGATGGCTGCACCATTCCGATCATACGGTCGCCCGACAAGGCTGCATCGAACATGGCAAGGTAGCGTGGCTCGAAGATATTGAGCGGTAGTTGCCCCTCCGGCAGAAGAAGGGCGCCCGACAGCGGAAACACAGGGACGACGTCCGGCAGATCGGTGCTCTTGAGATATCGCGCATTTCCGACGTGCATGTGAAGGGTCCTCGCTTCGAGAATAGACCGCGCCGCCTTGCTCCGTTAAAGGCGCCACGACCCTATAAGTGTGGTGTGCGACCTGACATCGCAAGGCGCGGGTCAGGAAAACAGTATCGATGACAGCTTTCTGCGGGCTGATACGGATGCCGGGTCCTTGAAGCCCCAGCTTTCCAGAAACTCGACAAGCTGCTTGCGAGCACCGTCGTCCTCATACGTACGATCCTTGCGCATCACCGTCAGCAACTGGTCTGCCGCTTCATCGCGACGGCCCTGCGCATTGAGGATTTTGGCAAGCTTCATGCGGGCATCGTGGTTGTCGGGATCGGCTGAAAGTTCGCGTTCCAGCGCTGCCGGATCGCCCAGTTGACGGGCTTCTTCATATTGCGCCAGCTTTTTGGATGCCGCCTGAATGGCCGGATCGGCCAGCAGTTCTTCGGAAACAGAGGCCAAGAGATCGCTGGCGCGCTGATATTCACCAACGGCAATCATGCATTCTGCGATACCGGCAATCGCCGTGGCATTATCAGGGTCCACCTGCATGACAAAGCCGAAAAGCTGGGCTGCACCCTGATGGTCGCCATCGGCGAAAAGCTGCTTTGCCTCGGCCAGGGCAGCATCAATCTCTGCCTGCGGATCGTTTCCAGCAGGACCCGCAATCTTGTCGATGAATTCTCGGATTTGGCTTTCAGGCACGGCACCCATGAAACCATCCACCGGGCGACCATCCTGAAACGCGACGATGGCCGGAATGGACTGAATGCCGAGCTGACCGGGAATGGAAGGGTGGTCATCGATGTTGAGCTTGACGAGCTTGACGCGACCGCCAGCCTCGTTGACGACCTTTTCCAGCACCGGTGTCAATTGTTTGCAAGGGCCGCACCATGGCGCCCAGAAATCCACCAGAACCGGCTGGCGGCGGGATTCCTCCATAACGTCCTTGGAGAAATTCGCTGTTGTCGTATCCTTGATATGCGAGGCCGCAGCTGCAGCCTGCGGCGCGCTACCATAATTGACGGAGCCAGTCATATGTCCGCTGTTGGACGTTCCGTAGGGATTATCGCTCATATAAGTCTCCGTTCATGTCGCAGCGCAAAGATCGTACTTTATTCGGTGACTTTCAAGACGAGCGGCATGTGCCCCGTCGCCTCCAGAAACCGAATGAGGTCATCGCGGCCAATCGTGGTGGTCGCATCGTTGGAAAGCGGGTGGCCGTTGATCAGATCGTGCTTCATCAATTCGCTGTCGAGAACGAAGGTCACATCGTTACCCAAATCGTTGATGGCACCGAAGACGGTAACGGAGCCGGGAACGACACCCAGATACTCCAGCATCTTTTCAGGCCGACCGAACGAAACGCGACTCGAAGCATCGATGGTCTTATGAACCGTTTTCAGGTCCACCACCGCATTCTCCTCCACGGTCAGCACGAAGTATCTGTCCTTCTTGTCCTTCACAAAAAGGTTCTTGGTGTGACCGCCGGGAATGCTGTCACGCAGAGATTCGGACTCGGCAACCGTGAAAACCGGCTCGTGCTGCACCGTCTTATGCTGGATGCCGAGGCTATCCAGCAAAGCGAAAAGGTCCTGCGCGGTTTTCGGGGTTTGCTCTGTCATCATCGCCTTCTTATGCCGTCGGATTCGGTTTTCTCTGACACTGTCATTAAGCCCTCAAAACAGCTTTTGCAATCGCCCAGGGGATTTCGATGTCAAAATAATATAATGTTTTCCGTTAGTTGAGAGCTTTTTCCAAAATTTCTTACCCTTTTTGTCATTTCCCTGTTGCATTTAAAAAGCGGTTGAGCGATATAGCCCTCGTCGCCGCAACGCAGCGACCCGCGGTTCAGCGATCTACCCCGAACCACGGATTTTGAGCGGGTGTAGCTCAGGGGTAGAGCACAACCTTGCCAAGGTTGGGGTCGAGGGTTCAAATCCCTTCGCCCGCTCCAATTTCCTCTAAGTGAGTAAATTGAAACGGAAAATCCAGATACCTGGACTTTTCTCTTTGCACTTCAATTGTCCTCTGCCGCCTTGCGAAACGCTTCATAGTCTTGGACGATGTGATTACATTTCACGTCCATTGTTGTTGTGGAAACACGAAGCGTGACGACCGCACCAATGGCGCGGTCGTGGTCACCTGAGTCACATAATTATTCAGCCAGCCGCTGCTCGGCGAGTTTCACCCAATAGGAAATGCCGTAGGCCAGGGCTTCATCATTGAAGTCGTAGCTGGGATTGTGCAGCCCTGCACTGTCACCATTGCCCAGAAAGATAAATGCGCCGGGCCGCTCGTTCAGCATGTAGGAGAAATCTTCCCCGGCCATGGACGGATCGACGTCGGGATCGACGTTCTTGTCGCCCACAACATCTCGGGCGATGCGGATGGCATGTTCGGTTTCATTTCCATGGTTGACGGTAACAGGGCAGTAGCGCTCATAGATGGCTTCGGCTTCCGCACCATTGGCATGCGCGATGCCTTCCGCCATCTGCTTGATCCGCGCTTCGGCCATATCGCGCACATTTTCATCCAGCGTGCGAACCGTTCCTGCAATCACCGCCTCGTTGGGGATGATATTGTGACTGGAGCCCGCCTGAAAACGGGTGACGGAGACCACGACCGAGCGTATGGGGTCGGCATTGCGCGACGCGATCATCTGGAGATTGGTGACGATCTGCGCGCCGATGGCTATGGGGTCCACCGTGCGATGTGGCTGCGCGGCATGGCCGCCCTGCCCTTTCACCACGATAGAGAACTTGTCCGGGGCGGCCATGATGCCGCCTTTGCGGATGGCGAAAGAGCCCAACGGAATACCTGGCATATTGTGCATGCCATAGACTTCATCGATCTTGAACCGGGTCATCAGGCCATCCTGCACCATCGCAAGCGCCCCGGCTCCACCCTCTTCCGCAGGCTGGAAAATCAGCGCGACCGAGCCGGTGAAATTGCGTGTTTCCGCCAGATATTTGGCAGCACCCAGCAACATGGCCATGTGGCCGTCATGACCACAGGCGTGCATCTTGCCATCGACTTTCGATGTCCATGGCTTGCCGGTTTCCTCGACGATCGGCAGCGCATCCATGTCGGAGCGCAGACCGATGGTACGGCCCTTGCCACGCTGACCATGGATGATGCCGACGACGCCGGTGCGACCGATGCCCGTCACGATTTCATCGACGCCGAAGGATTGCAGCTTCTCCGCGACGAATGCAGCAGTGTCGTGCACGTCGTAGAGCAGCTCGGGATTTTCATGGAGATGACGTCGCCACTCGCTGGCCTGCACCTGCAATTCCGCGGCTCTGTTCAATACTGGCATTCATTTATTCCTGATATTCCATTCTCGGCACGGCGAAATGCGCTTTCCCCACGGTGGATATTGCGCCGCATAATTGACGCAATCAATGTACTTTGCCATTGCTAGGCCATATATTGTGAATATTGCAAATCCCGTAACGATGACGGGAATTCGAGGATCCGCCTTGCAATCTACTTCCAGACATGGCCGCGCCGCAGGGCGGCTGGTAAAAACCACTGCTGCAATTCTGGCCGGTGTCCTGACGATGACGTCTGTGGCCTACGCCAACCCTAAGATGGTGATCGATGTCAGAACCGGCAAGGTGATCTCGCATCAGGAAGCGTTTCGCAAGTGGTATCCCGCCTCGCTGACCAAGCTGATGACGGCCTATCTGGCGTTCAGCGCAATGAAATCCGGCAAGCTCAGCCCGCAGACCGAAGTGGTGATGAGCAAGAAGGCCGCCGATCAGCCTGCCAGCAAGATGTATTTCAAGCCGGGCTCCAAGCTGACGCTGGACAGCGCGTTAAAGCTGTTGCTGATCAAATCCGCAAACGATGTTGCCGTCGCCATTGCCGAAACGGTGGGCGGAACGACGGAAAATTTCGTGGCACAGATGAATGCGCAGGCGGCACGTCTGGGCATGACGTCCACCCGCTATGTCAACCCCAACGGCCTGCCCGGCAAGGGTCAATACACGACAGCGCGCGATCTTGCCGTTCTGGCCCTGCTCCTGAAGCGCGAATTTCCTGAATATGCTGGCTATTTCTCGCTGGAAGGCGTCAGCACCGGCAAGAAGAACTATGCCAATTACAATATGCTGGTCGGTCGCTTCCAGGGGGCTGATGGCATGAAGACCGGCTTTATCTGTGCCTCCGGCTTCAACCAGGTGTCCTCGGCCTCGCGCAATGGCCGTCAGGTCATCAGCGTGGTGCTGGGCGCCGATAGCCTTGCGGGCCGCACCGACCAATCCGCAGACCTGCTACAGATGGCTTTGACATCCTCGAGCGGACAGGGCGTCTCTCTGGCATCGCTGGCACCTTATGGCGAGACAGCCGATGTCAACGATATCAGCGCCGATATCTGCAACCCGAAGGCCGCAAAGGTTCGCAGCGAAAGCCGCGACGAAGCAGGCCGCATGATCATCAAATCTCCCTATGTGCAGGAAATGACCCGCCCGCCGGTCTACTCCTATGCGGGCCTCATTCCGGGCAGCGAGACCGTGGTCGCCAACAGCGACAGCACGCCGATCAGGGGCGCAGATATGGCCAATGTGCCGATCCCCATTCCGCGCCCGGCCTTCTAAGACTGACCGGACGCAACCCGCCTTATCGATTTTTAGCTTTGGGGCCGCGTCAGCAGCGCGCCCATGATGAGATCGAGGTGTGACTCGATAAAGGACGGGAGTTCCAGATCGCGGCGGTCACCGTGGATCAGGGTCTCCACCGCTATTCCGACGATCGGTGCGAAGACGATCCGTGCGCTCGCTCTCGGGCCTGGAACGAACTCGCCCTGCTTGACGCCTTCGTCGAGCAATTCCTGCAAACGCCCGAGAATCGGCTCTATCAGTTCTTCCGTGTGCGTATCGATGACATGCGGAAACCGCGTTCCCTCAGAGATGACGAAGCGCAGCATTTGCCGCAACCGTCGTTCTGTCAGCAGCCGGTCATAAAGCTGGAGTATGAAGTTCTTCAGTCGCTCCTCGCTGTTGCCGCTCAACTCTCCCAAATCGGTGAGAAAGGTTTCGAGCGGCGAGGCGATATGGCGTATCATTTCCGCAAAAAGTTCTTCCTTGGTGGGAAAGTAGACATAGACGGTGCCTTTGGTGACCCCGACGCGTTCTGCGATGTCTTCCACCCGTGCCGCCGTGAACCCATGGTCCACGAACTCTTCGAATGCTGCTTCCAGAATTTGCGTGGGCCGAAGTGCCTTCTGTTCGGCGCGTGTCAGCCGTTTCATAGTGATCCTTAACCATCTGCGCCCGATCAATTCGAGGACACAATAATTTCATTGACTGTCCGGTAAGTCAAATGTATCACGTCTTCATCACGGTTCAAGAGGCAATATATGAGACGGTATGCAACAATCGCCTTTTTGGCGGCAGCACTGCCAGGGCTGGCCGCCTGCTCGCCTGAAAAACAGGCGCAGGAAAAAGCACCCCGGCATGTCGAGGTGGTGCAGGTCAAATCAGTGGATGTGTCAGACGCGGTCTCGACCACAGGCGAAATCAGCGCGCGCGTTCAATCCGACCTCTCGTTCCGTGTCAGCGGTCAAATCGTGGAACGGCTTGTGGATGTGGGTGACCATGTGACCACGGGCCAGGTTCTGGCACGGATAGACCCCCAGGAACAGAAGGCCGATCTTCAGGTCGCGCTGGCCACGCTGCAGTCGGCGCAGGCCCAGCAGACGCAGGCGCAGCAGGCATTCGACCGGCAACAGAGCCTTTTCAACACCGGTGTTACCACGCGGGCCGCTCTGGACCAGGCGCAGGAAACCCTGCTGACGGGTCAAGGCACCGTGCAGTCCTCACAAGCGCAGGTCGATACTGCTCGCGATGCGCTCGAGCAGACCGAACTGAAGGCCGATGCCGATGGTATCATCACTGCACGCAGCGCTGAAGTCGGTCAGGTCGCACAGGCAGCGCAACTGGTGTTCACGCTGGCCCATGATGGCCCGCGTGACGCTGTGATCAATGCTGATGAAACGACCCTTCTGGGCGGTGAAATCGAGAACGATGTCGTCGTCAGAATGCTGTCGGGCGGTGCGCCGGTCAAGGCCACATTGCGGGAATTGTCCCCTGCTCTCGATACCACAACCGCCACGATCCGTGTCAAGCTGGCGCTGGATGCGACAGCCAATGTGCGGCTCGGCAGCCCCATTGTCGCCACCGCGCATTACAAGCCCGTCAAGACCATGCAGCTTCCATGGTCGGCCATAGCATCCGATTCCGGCCAGCCTTCGGTGTGGGTCGTCGATCCCAAAACCAAAGTCGTATCGCTGCGCAAGATCGACATCGCGAAATATGCAAATGGGCATTTTTCGGTGAGATCAGGCCTTTCCGAGGGCGAAACGGTCGTCGTCAATGGCACCAAATTTCTCGCCATCGGCGAGACCGTGGCCTATGAAGGAGCCGCTCAATGAGAACTTCCGTAGCCTTCGTGGCGCTTGCGCTTGCCACCACTTTTCTCGCATCCTGCCAAAAGGAAGAGGAAGCGCCTGAAAAGCCGCGCCCCGTCCTCTCCATCGTCGTGCAGCCAGTCCCCGCTGCAACATTGACGCTGCCCGGCACCGTCAATGCGCGCATCGAAACCCAATTCGGCTTTCGCGTTCTCGGTCGTATCGTTGCGCGCAATGTACAGGTCGGCGATATCGTGAAAAAGGGGGACGTACTGGCCGCTATCGACCCGCTTTCTCTTGAACTTGCCGTCAAAAGCGCGCAGTCGGACCTGTCCAACGCACAGGCCCAGTTTGCAAATGCACAGACGAACGAACAGCGCCAGCAGACATTGTTCGAGCGGCAGTCCGCCGCCAAGGCAACGTTTGAGAGCGCGCAACAGGAGCGCGTGACTGCCGAGGCGAACCTGAACAAGGCGCAGGCCAATCTGGACAAAGCCAATGAGCAGCTGAGCTATTCACGCCTGCTGACGGAGTTCGACGGTGTCGTGACCAGCACATCCGCCGAAGTTGGGCAGGTCGTTTCGGCTGGCCAGAGCGTCGTCACCGTTGCCCGCCCGGAACAGCGTGACGCTGTGATCGACGTGCCGGAAGCTGCTGGCTCACTGCTGAAACCCGGCACTGCCTTCGACGTCGCCTTGCAACTTGACCCCACCTATCATGCACAGGGTATGGTGCGCGAGGTTGCCCCCGAAGCGGACGATGCGACCCGCACACTGCGCACGAAGCTGGCCCTGGTAAACCCGCCCGACGCACTACGCCTCGGTGCCGTGATCACGGCGACTGCCACGGCGGACGCCCACCCGGTCATCCGTCTCCCATCATCCGCCATCAAGCGCGAGGGTGACAAGACCTCCGTCTGGATCGTGGACGAAAAGGTCGGCAAGGTTTCGGCGCGTGACGTCACACCCGAGGCTGGCTCCGTGCCCGGTGGTACGATCGTAATATCCTCGGGCCTCAATCCCGGTGACCGTGTCGTCGTGGCCGGCGTGCACCAACTTCAGGACGGCCAGGCCGTACGTATCGAGCAGGAGAATGCCCAGTGAAATCGTTCAATCTCTCCGACTGGGCGCTCGATCACCGTTCGCTCGTCTGGTACTTCATGATCATCTTCATCATCGCGGGCACGTTCTCCTACATTAATCTCGGCCGCGAAGAAGATCCCGCATTCACGATCAAGACGATGATCATCAACGCGCAATGGCCCGGTGCCTCTGCCGAGGAGGTGACGAAACAGGTCACCGACCGCATCGAGAAAAAGCTTCAGGAGCTTGACGCGCTGGACTACACCCGCAGCGAAACGCGTGCGGGCCAAACCACAATCTACGTGGAGCTTCTGCCCACGACCAAAGCCAGGGACGTGAACACGAACTGGATTCGTGTCCGCAACATGGTCAACGATATCAAGGGCGACCTTCCGAGCGGTGTCGTCGGCCCCTTCTTCAACGACACGTTCGGCGATGTCTATGGCAATATTTACGCCTTCACCTCCGACGGCCTGTCCCAGCGACAATTGCGCGACCTTGTCGAAAGCGCGCGTGAAAAGCTGCTGACGGTACCGAATGCCGGCAAGATTGATGTCGTGGGTGCGCAGGATGAGGTCATCTATCTCGAATTCTCCACCCGCAAGATCGCCGCAATGGGCATCGACCGTCAGGCCATCATCGACACCCTGCAGGCGCAGAATGCCGTGACGCAGTCCGGTTTCGTGGAAGCAGGGCCGGAAAGCGTTGCACTGCGCGTCGGTGGGGCATTCCTCTCGGAAGAAAGCCTGAAGTCCATCAATCTGCGGGTCAATGACCGGTATTTCCCGCTGACGGATATTGCCACCATCAAGCGCGGCTATGTCGATCCCGCATCATCGCTGTTCCGTTTCAAGGGGCAGCCCGCAATCGGTCTGTCCATCGGCATGACACCGGGGGCCAATCTGTTGACCTTCGGTGAGAACCTCGACGCTGAAATGAAGCGCGTGGTGGCCGATCTTCCCATCGGTGTCACCGTCGATCGCGTTTCAGACCAGCCCGCCGTGGTGGAAGAAGCCGTGTCCGGCTTCACGACGGCGCTGTTCGAAGCCATCGTCATCGTTCTGGCTATCAGCTTCATCAGTCTGGGCGTTCGCGCAGGCCTCGTGGTCGCCATTTCCATCCCGCTTGTGCTGGCCATCACCTTCGTCTTCATGGAATATTCCGGCATCTCGCTCCAGCGTATTTCGCTTGGCGCGCTCATCATCGCCCTCGGCCTTCTGGTGGACGACGCCATGATTGCGGTGGAAATGATGGTGTCCAGACTGGAAGCGGGCGACGATCTGCGAAAGGCCGCGACTTACGTTTACACATCGACTGCCTTTCCGATGTTGACGGGCACGCTCGTTACCGTGGCAGGTTTCATACCGATCGGCCTGAACAGCAGTGCGGCAGGTGAGTTTACCTTCACGCTGTTCGTCGTCATCGCCGTCTCGCTGGTCGTGTCATGGATCGTTGCCGTGGTGTTCACGCCACTACTCGGCGTGGTCATTCTGCCCAAGACGATGAAGCAGCATCACGGTGAGAAGGGCCGCTTTGCCAGCGGTTTTGCGTGGCTGCTGCTTCTTGCCATGCGTTGGCGGTGGGTCACCATCGCCTCGACGATCATCATATTCGGCTTGTCGATCGGTGGTCTTGGACTGGTCCAGCAGCAATTCTTCCCGGCATCCGACCGCGTCGAACTGATTGTCGACTGGAGTCTGCCGCAGAACAGCACGATTGCTGAGACCAACAAGCAGATGGCCGAATTCGAAAAGGACAAGCTGGTTGGCAACGCCGATATCGACCATTGGTCGACCTATGTCGGGGAGGGCGCGCCCCGCTTCATTCTGTCCTACGACGTCCAGAGCCCGGCACCATGGTTTGGGCAGATGGTGATCGTTGCCAAGGACCTTGAGGCACGAAACAGGCTGCGCGATGACCTTCAAGGTTACCTCGTTAAGACTTACCCTGGCACGGACGCCTTCGTGAAGCTGCTCGATATCGGCCCTCCCGTCGGCAAACCCGTTCAGTATCGCATCAGCGGACCCGATGTGCAGGAGGTGCGCAAGCTTGCACAGCAGTTCGGAACCATCATCAACGGCAATCCGCTGCTTTCCAACATGACCTATGACTGGAACGAGCCGTCCCGCGTCGTAAAGGTGGATGTGCTTCAGGATAAGGCACGGCAGCTTGGCGTCTCCTCGCAGGACATAGCGACGGCTCTGAACGATATCGTCGAAGGGACCACCGTCACGCAGGTTCGCGACGACATCTATCTGATCGATGTCGTTGGTCGTGCCGAAGACATCGAGCGGGGTTCGATAGACACGCTTCGCAACCTCCAGCTTGCGGCGGCAAACGGAAAATCCGTTCCACTCTCGGCTGTCGCCAAGTTCAGATATGAGCTGGAACAACCGTTGATCGGTCGCCGGGATCGCATGCCGACGATCATCGTGAAAGCGGCCGTCGTTGGGCCAACCCAGCCAGCAACGATCGTCGAGGAACTAAAGCCACAGGTCGAGAAGTTCAACGCTTCGGTACCCCCTGGCTACAAGGTGGTCATCGGTGGCTCGGTGGAATCGAGCGCCGAAGCGCAAGGCCCGATCGCTGCCGTGGCGCCTATGATGCTGCTCGCCATGGCAACGATCCTGATGTTCCAGTTGCAAAGCTTCAGTCGCCTGTTCCTGGTCTTTGCGGTTGCGCCACTGGCCCTCATCGGTGTCGTTGCAGCACTGCTGCTCAGCAATGCGCCCATGGGCTTCGTCGCCATTCTGGGTGTGCTGGCGCTGATCGGTATTCTGATCAGAAACTCTGTGATCCTCGTGGTCCAGATTGAGCATCTGCGAGAGGAAGGTGTCAGCGCATGGCGCGCGGTTATCGAAGCGACCGAGCATCGCATGCGACCCATCATGCTGACAGCCGCCGCCGCAACGCTTGCACTCATTCCCATCTCGCGTGAAGTGTTCTGGGGGCCCATGGCCTATGCCATGATGGGTGGCATCGTGGTCGGCACGATCTTGACGTTGCTGTTCCTTCCAGCGCTGTACGTCGCATGGTTCCGAATTCCGCGTGAAGACGATACAAAGCCAGCGCAGGAACCGGTAACGGTTTGATATCGAGAGGGCGTCGCGAACGCCCTCTCCACTTTACCCATAGAGCAGAGCAACACCGTGGTTCTTTTTTCCTCCTCTATTGTCAGCCCTTCGCGCTGCGTTTTGACCGTCGCAGCAATTGTGATGGCAGTGTCTGGCTGCGTGTCACGCCCGACCACGACCGTTCTGCAACCGGTAACGCTTCGCCAGGGCGCGGGCGAACAGGTCAGCATTCTCGCGGTGACGAACCGTACGTCCGACAGCAAGGATCACTCCTTCGGAAATCGATGGGCAACGGATGTTCACTACGATCGCTTCGTGTTTTCCGTTCCAACGGACCGGGAAGGTGCCGCGATCACCTACCCCTCGGCAAAGCCCGATCCCAAACGGCAATTCATCGTAACGAAGCGCGAAAAATTGTCCCTGGACGCGCTGGTCGAGGATGCAACGCGGGCCGACCGGTTCGATGGGACAGCTTCGATTTTCGTGCACGGATACAATTATTCCTACCAGGAGGCCCTGTTTCGAACCGCCCAGATGTCCGCCGACGCCACCTCCATGAGCCCGCCTGTCATGTTCTCCTGGCCATCGGCTGCCAGCGTTACGGGTTACGTTACGGACAAGGATGCCGTGCTCTATTCCCGCTCGCAACTGGATGCGCTCATACAGGCGATGGCCAAGGCGCCGAAGATCAAGCGCATCGTGTTGTTCGGCCATAGCATGGGTGGTTTCCTGTCGATGGAAGTGGCACGGCAGTTGAAACTTCAGCGACGTGATGACGTTCTGGCAAAACTTCAGATCGTGCTTGCCGCACCGGATATCGATGTCGACGTGTTCCAGTCACAGTTGCGCGACATCGGTCGTCTTCCCAACCCTATCGTTCTCCTGGTTTCCAAAAGCGACAATGCCTTGAGCGTATCGAGCTTCATTGGCGGTGAGCGACCGCGCGTGGGCCTGCTCAATATCGAGGACCCGCTGATCCAGCAGGCTGCAAAACAGGAGCGACTTACGGTCATCGATATTTCTTCGCTGCAATCATCCGATGGGTTGGGGCACGACCGCTACGCCTCGCTTGCGCGGTTCTCCGGGGATATGTTGAAAGCGGATGCGCGGATGCGCACGAACGGCAACAATATCGGCGCCTTCGTCTTTGATGCCTCCGGTGCCGCCGTCGCCAGCCCGTTCAAACTGGCGAGCCAGATTGCCCGTCAGTGAGCAAGTAGCGAGCATGCCCGGGGCGTCAATCTTGAAGACGTAGTTTGCAATTCAGCGATATCCTGACTGACAGCATAGATCTGAAAACGAAGAGGCCGGGCATTGCCCGACCTCCAAACATTATTTTTCGGGAAACAGTTACTTACGAATTTCCGACAGTTCCTTGACAATAGCATCAACGACATCGGGGCCGATCTGCTCCTTGTGCTTTTCGTAGACGATCATCGATTTTTCACGAATACGCGCCTGTTCTTCGGGAGACAGCGTGTTGACCTTCAAACCGGCTTCCCTGATCTTTTCGAGCGAGGTCTTGTTCAGCTCCTGAATGACCTTGCGCTCCTCATCGCGGCCGACCACGGCACATTCGCGAAGGGCGGCCTGCTCTTCCGGTGTGTAGCTGTCGAAAATGGCTTTCGAGAAGAGAAGCAGAAACGGAGTGTAGGCGTGATTGGTCTCGGTGATGTACTTCTGCACCTCGAAGAATTTTGACGTATCGATGGTGACGTAGGGATTTTCCTGCGCATCGATGGCGTTTGTTTCCAGCGCCGAGAAGACTTCACCGAAGGCCATCGGCGTCGGGTTCGCGCCAAGATTCTGGAAGGTGTCGAGGAAGATGTTGTTCTGCATGACGCGGACCTTCATGCCGGAAAAGTCTTCCCATTTGGTCACGGGACGCACCGAGTTGGACAGGTTGCGGAAGCCGTTTTCCCAGTAAGCGAGGTTCACGAGCCCGGCTGCTTCCAGCTTCTCGTTCATCATGTCGCCGAACTTGCCGTCGAGGACCTTGTAAGCCTCCTGCGGGGTTGCGAACAGGAACGGCAGGTCGAAGACGCCAAGTGCCGGAATAATGCCGACCAGCGGCGAAGAAGAGGTGACAACGCCTTCCTGAACACCAGAACGAAGCGCCTGTGTTGCCTGAAGGTCGCCGCCCAGTGCGCCGCCCCAGAATGCGGTGATCTTCAGTTTTCCGCCCGACTTTTCATCCAGGCAGGCCTGCATGGCCTTGATGCCGTTGCCAACCGGGTGGTCGGCATTGATGCCATTGGAAACACGAATGTTGCGGGCGTTGAATTCGGCGAAAGCTGGCATGGCAGCGGATAGGCCAAAGGCGAATGCCGTAGTGGCTAGAAGCAGTTTTCTCATTTTATCCTCCCAGGATGATTGAAAACGACGGTTAAGTGCCGGCTGCTATCGCAGCCAGCGGGCAGGCACGAGTACGATGTCGGGGAATATGACCAGCAGAAACAGCACGATGGTTTGCGCCAGAAGGAACGGCCAAACCCCGATCGTGACCTTGCCGAGCGGAATGCGCCCGACGCCGCTGACGACATTGAGCACCACGCCGACGGGTGGCGTGATCAAGCCGATACAATTGTTCATGATGAACATGACACCGAAATAGACGGGGTCGATGCCAGCCTGCTTAATGATCGGCATGAGTACCGGCGTCAGAATAAGGATCGTCGGCGTCAGATCCAGCGCAGTGCCGACAACCAGAACGAGGATCATGATCACGAACATCAGCAGCATGGGCCGGTCGATCAGCGGCTCGATATAACCTGCGATCTCTGCTGGAATATTGGCGGCAGTAATGAGCCAGGCAGAGACGAGCGCCGCGCAAACCAGGAACATGATGACCGAGGTGGTCTTGGCCGCCTGCAAAATGACACGCGGCAGGTCGCGAGGCTTTAGCTCCCGGTAGATGACCATGCCGACGAACATGGCATAGGCGGCAGCAATAACAGCCGCTTCCGTTGGCGTGACGACACCCGCCTTGATGCCACCGAGAATGATGACAGGCATGCCCAGAGCCCAAGCGGCACGACCGGTCGCGTTGAGACGTTCCGACATCGGCGCTTTCGGCAAGGGCTGCACATTGTCCTTGCGAACGACGATCAACCAAGCAACGACCAGCGACAGGCCCATCAGAATGCCGGGCACGATACCCGCCATGAAGAGCTGGGTGATCGACACATTGGCCGCCACGCCGAAAACGATGAAGGCCATGGACGGCGGAATGACCGGAGCGATGATGCCACCGGCGGCAATCAGACCACCGGCACGCGGCACATTATACCCGGCCTTCGCCATCATCGGCAGCAGGATGGCGGCAAGCGCTGCCGTATCGGCGGCGGCAGAGCCTGAGATGCTGGCCATGATGATGGCAGCCAGAATGGCCACAATGCCGAGGCCACCCCTGATATGGCCGACGCAGGCGATGGCGAAATCGATGATGCGGCGCGACAGGCCGCCGGAATTCATCAGTTCGCCTGCGAGAATGAAGAAGGGAATGGCCAGAAGCGTAAAGGTGTCGGCACCGGCAATCATGTTCTGCGCGATGATCTGCGTATTGAACATGCCCATGAACCACATGAGAATGACGCCACAGAACATCAGCGCGAAGGCGACGGGCACGCCGATGACCATTGCGCCCAGCAGCGATGCGATAAAGACAAGAAGTGTCATCAGGTCCGCTCCGCCAACTGCTCAAGTGTCAGGTTTTCACCTGCGAAGGCGGATATTTCCTCATCCGTCACGCGTCCTGTGACCAGGCGGACCAGACGTTCCAGTGCAATCAGCACCATGCCCGCGCCGGTAAACAGGCCGATGCCGTAGACCCAGATCATCGACATGCCGGTGACGGGAGCCGCCATGCTTGCATTGATCGGAAACTGCTTCCACGTGCCCCAGAAGAAAATAGCGGAGCAGGTGATGATGACCAAATTGGAGAGGACCATGCAGATGATGCGACCGCGCCGCGACAGAAACATGACCAGCGTTTCGATGCCGAGATGGCTGTGTTCGCGGAAGGCGACGACGGCGCCGATAAAGGTCAGCCAGACGAAGAAGTAGCGCGACATCTCCTCAGAGACATTGAGGCCGGAGTTGAAGCCGTAGCGCATGACGACGTTGACGAAAACCATGATCGCCATGCCAGACAGCAGCAGGATCAACAGAAGTTCGAGGAATCGGTAAAACAGATCGATCGCTTTTTGCATGGCTCAGATCTTTCCCAAAAGGCCGCGACCGGCAAGGTTGCGGATCAGCGAACCGACGCCGAACGTCCATTCTGGGCAGGCATCCGTTCGCTCGACCCAGTTGACCAGCCGACCCAGTTTGGCCGTGGAGATTTCCACCCGGTCACCGACCTCGTGCGTGAAGCCCTCGCCCGCACCGCGACGGTCCTTGACGGGGGCGAACATGGTGCCGAGAAACAGGACGGCACCGTCAGGATATTGGTGATTGCGGTTGCGCAGTTGGGCGGCAAGGCTCTCGGGCGAACGGCTGATGGCCTCCATCGGGCTTTCGCCGGTCATTTCAAAGCCGTCTTCGCCATTGACGCGAAGTGCAACGCGGACGCGGCGCAGGTCATCCATCGTGAAACCATCGTCGAAAAGGCGGATAAAAGGGCCGATTGAGCAGGACGCATTGTTGTCCTTGGCCTTGCCCAGCAGCAGTGCCGAACGCCCCTCGACATCGCGCAAATTGACATCATTGCCGAGGCTGGCACCAACAACCGTACCGTCGGAACGCAGGACGAGCACGACCTCCGGCTCCGGGTTGTTCCATTGCGAAATGGGATGGATGCCGACCAGATCGCCGCATCCGACCGAGGACATCGGCTGCGCCTTCGTGAAAATTTCCGCATCGGGACCGATGCCCACTTCGAGATATTGCGACCAGAGGCCCATATCCTGCAAAAGCTTTTTCACAGATGCGGCCTGCTCGGAACCGGCAACCAGACCACGCAGGCTATCGCCCAGAACTGGAGCCAGCTTGGCGCGGATGTCCTGCGCGCGGCGTGGATCGCCTTTTGCCTGCTCCTCGATCACGCGTTCCAGCATGCTGTCTGCAAAGGTTACGCCTGCGGCCTTCACGGCCTGCAAATCGATCGGCGCCAGAATTCTTCCTGCTTCCCCGGAGAGGAAGCTTTGCACATCACCAAGGTCCGCAAGCCCTTGGGCCTGCTTCAACACGGAGCCGAGATTTTCGATTTCCAGAAGGGCGGACATGGTGGCAGCAACGCCTGTTAGGTCCAGAACGCGCCCGTCGGAAATCAGCACCGGGCATGGGCCATCGCTGGCATTGGACCAGACGCGCCCGACCAAGAGAGCATTGGCGGCATCTTCCGGCAGAATGGATTCTGCGCGCAGTACACGTTCGGAATTCACAGGGTCGTCCTCCACATTTCCAGACAAGCCCGCCCTCCAGCAGTGCTTGCCCTATTGTCAGGATGTCTGACAATGCTCCCTCAAAATCTCTAATATGACTTTTCCATCATGTCCAGCGTGCAAAACTCAGTAAAACCGCACACAGGCTGTGGAAAAGTTAAGCGTCAGTAAACTTCCATCGTCAGATCGACCCGCCCGGCAGCGCCCATCAGGTGGTGGCGCATGGCCAGGCGCGCCTTGACCGGATCGCGTGTCACGACCGCATCTCGGATCGCCACATGTTCCGCAATGGTGATTTCCACGATCTCTTCGAGAATGGCAGCGGCGCGCGCGGCATTGATTGCCAGACTGATGCGCTCTGCGATAAAGCCGATGAACAGCGGAAAATATTCGTTATGCGTGGCCGCCGCCAGGGCGCGGTGGAAGGCGAGATCGGCGACGATGCCCTCACCCGTCCACTTCGCAGCACCGGTCATCAGCGCCAGAGCCTCATCCAGCTTCTTCAGATCATCGTCATCGTGGTGCACGGCGGCAAGGCCTGCGGCCTCGATTTCTAGCGGCATGCGCAGCTGGAACAGACTGCGAAAGCTCTCGCGGTCGTATAGCGCGGTTTGTTCGATGCGGATGGAGCCACGACCCGTGGCCTCGGTCACGAAGGCGCCGATGCCCTGACGGGTCTCGACCAACCCCTCATTGCGCAACTCGGCAATGGCTTCACGCACGACAGAGCGACTGACGCCGAATGTCTTGGCAAGGATATGTTCGGTCGGCAGTCTGTCTCCGGGCACAATCCGGCCCTCGGCAATCTCCTTGCCGATATGCCCCGCAATGCGCGCCGGAAGATGTTCGCTACGTTTTAACTGGCCAAAATCCGCCGTCATGCAATTGGTCCGTCCTTTGATGTTGCCAGACTATTCTACGAACTGCGGGTGAAATTCAATTGGCAGCCGGGGTTCATCACCATGGCGGGATCAATAGCCTGTTTCAACGCGACCAGAAGTGCACGGTGGGCCGGTGCCAGCCGCAACTCGAAATCCGCACGTTTGAGACGACCGATGCCGTGTTCGGCGCTGATGCTGCCGCTGTAGCGATCGACAACCGCATTCACCACCGTTTTGGCCTCATAGATCATCGCATCGGCCTCCTGTCTGCCGATGCCACTGGGCGGCAGCACGTTCAGATGCACATTGCCATCCCCCACGTGACCATAGGACACGCTGAGACACTGCGGCAAAGCCTCTGACACGGCCCGCTCGGCGTCCGCTACGAAATCGGCCAGTCGCGACAGCGGTACGGAAATGTCCGTGCGCATATGTGGTCCGCGCTTCGCCTGACCCTCGTTCATGCCTTCACGAATGAGCCAGAGGTTGCGAGCCTGCGCCTGCGAGGCGGCAATCACACCGTCCACCACCAGCCCGTCCTCCATGACGCCGGTCAGGAACCGTTGCATCAAATCCGGGATATCGACCAGCCCGGAACCGGATATCTCCATCAGCACATAGGCGGGATAGTCACCAGCCATCGGCATGGGCAGATCAGGCAGCGCTTCCTTCGCAAGCGTCAGCGCAACCGGTGGCATGAATTCAAACGCCGACATCAGGTCGCAGCAGTCGCGCCGGGCGCGGCGGTATAGCTTGATGACATCATCGAGCGAGTTTAGGCCCAAAAGAGCCGTTTCGACCTGATCTGGCAACGGCGTCAGCTTGATCGAGACCGCCGTGATGATGCCAAGCGTGCCCTCGGAGCCAATGAAGATTTGCTTCAGATCGATGCCGCGATTGTCTTTTCGCAGCGTGGAGAGGCCGTTGAAAATCGTGCCATCCGGCAAAACGACTTCCAGACCCAGCACCAGCTCCCGTGTCATGCCGTAGCGCAGAACATTGATGCCGCCAGCATTGGTGGCGACGTTGCCGCCGATACGGCAAGACCCTTGTGCACCGAGAGCCAGCGGGAAGAACATCCCCCTTTCAGCAATCCGGTCCTTCACCTCGGAGAGGACGCAGCCCGCCTCGACCACCGCCGAAAAATCGTCAGCATCGATATTTCTGATCGCGTTCATACGCTCAAGGCTGAGCACGATTTGCGTTTCGGGTTGATCGGGAATAGCGCCCAGCACGAGGCCTGTATTGCCGCCCTGCGGAATGATCGAAAGCCCCAGCGCCCCGCAGGTGCGGATGGCATCACTGACACCCTGGGTCGAGCGTGGGCGCAGAACGGCAAGGGCATTGCTCGTCACATCGCCATGCCAGTCGCGACAGAAACGCTCCATGTGTGCCGGATCTGTCAGAACGACATCGTTGCTGAGAGCTGCGATGAGAGATGTCTGCAAATGCGCCGTTTTATCCATGACACCAGCACTCATCGTCCCACCTTTCGCGCAATCCACCAGCTCATTTTTTGCCTTGATGGATCAAATCCCTGTTTTCAAAATGCCAATATAAGGTTATCAGACAACCTTACAATAGGAATTTTAAGCCGGGTGGCTATGCCTAAAAGTACGTCACGGCTATGGTGCGGAGGAGAAACGCGATGCATATTCTGATCATTGGCGCGGCGGGTATGATCGGCAGAAAACTGGCGGCGAAGCTGTCCAGCGACGGGCGACTGGGCGGCAAAACCGTTGAGCGGATGACACTGGTTGACGTCGTTGCGCCCGAGGGGCCGCAGGGTTTCACAGGCGTCGTCGATGCCAGAGAGGCCGATCTTTCGGCACCGGGTGAGGCCGAAGCGCTGATTGCGACACGGCCCGACGTGATCTTTCATCTGGCGGCTATCGTCTCGGGCGAAGCAGAGCAGGATTTCGACAAGGGTTACCGCATCAATCTGGATGGCACCCGCTACCTGTTCGACGCCATTCGTCTGGCCCATGGTGAAGATGGCTACAAGCCCCGCGTCGTCTTCACATCTTCCATTGCCGTATTCGGTGCGCCGCTGCCCTATCCCATCGCGGACGATTACCACACGACGCCGCTGACCAGTTACGGCACACAAAAGGCCATCTGCGAACTGCTTCTATCCGACTACAGCCGTCGCGGCTTTTTCGATGGCATCGCCATCCGCCTGCCGACCATCTGCATCCGTCCCGGCAAGCCGAACAAGGCCGCATCGGGCTTCTTCTCCAACATTTTGCGGGAACCTCTCGTCGGTCAGGAAGCCGTTTTGCCCGTGTCTGAAGACGTGCGCCATTGGCACACATCACCACGCTCCGCCGTCGGCTTTTTGCTGCACGGCGCGATCATCGATCTTGACAGGGTCGGACCACGCCGGGCGCTCTCCATGCCGGGCCTTAGCGCCACTGTGGGCGAACAAATCGAAGCATTGCGCCGCGTAGGAGGCGAAAAGGCCGTGGCCCTGATCCGCAGGGAGCCGGATGAGATGATCATGAACATGGTGGCTGGCTGGGCACCCGGCTTTGAAGCGACACGCGCAAAGGCACTGGGCTTCACAGCCGAGACCTCCTTCGATGAGATCATTCAGGCGCATATCGAAGATGAACTAGGCGGCCAGCTGTAGAAACAGATTTTCGAAGAATTTTTGACTTGGCGACCGATACTTTCCAATATATGACGAAATTATAGAAGGATATTCCATCAAGTCGCCTGGAAAGAGATAAAACGTCGTGATCCGCTTTAGTCACACCTGTTACAGACCCCTGTGGATTTCACTTGCGATCAGGAGGAGCGTGGCATGACGTCGGAATGTCTCACTGCCCCACCGCTGACACCTCTGCCGGAATGCACAAACCGTGATTGGGCAAGGCGCGCAATTGGTATTCTCCAGGGTGATGGACGCCGGTCGGCGGACACGCATCTGGTCAAACCGGTGTTCAAAGGCCTGCGTGGTATCTCGATCTACCTGAAGGACGAGTCGACACATCCTACCGGCAGCCTCAAGCACAGGCTGGCGCGCTCCCTGTTTCTGTACGGGATTTGCAACGGCAAGATTGCCCAGGGCACGACCCTGGTCGAGGCATCGTCCGGCTCGACCGCGGTCAGCGAGGCCTACTTCGCCCATCTTCTCGATCTGCCGTTCATTGCGGTTATGCCGCATTCCACCAGCCCGCAGAAGGTGGAGGCCATCGAGCGCTTTGGTGGAAAATGCCATTTCGTGGACAAGCCATCCGAAGTCTACACCGTGGCGGAACGGCTGGCGGCGGAAGCTGGCGGTCATTATCTCGATCAGTTCACCTATGCCGAACGCGCAACGGACTGGCGCGGCAACAACAATATCGCCGATTCCATCTTCGAGCAGATGAAGAGCGAAGAGCATCCCGAACCCGAATGGGTGGTGATGAATGCCGGCACCGGCGGCACCTCCGCCACCATTGGCCGCTTCATCCGGTACAGAAACCTGCGCACGCGACTATGCGTCGTGGATGTCGAACATTCCGCCTTTTACGCGTCTTATATGTCCGGCGACCGCAACGTGACCTGCCCGACACCATCGCGGATCGAAGGCGTGGGCCGACCACGGGTGGAACCGTCTTTCATCCCCGGCGTCATCGACCACATGATCAAGATACCGGACGCGGCATCCATCGCGGCGATGCACGTTC
Organism: Hyphomicrobiales bacterium; assembly: GCA_900468015.1. GTDB lineage: Bacteria > Pseudomonadota > Alphaproteobacteria > Rhizobiales > Rhizobiaceae > Agrobacterium. The sequence goes on along the minus strand of UBRU01000015.1, from coordinate 9,277 downwards.
TCTCCGAAAGACTGTTTCGCCGCGTCGGCGGATCGACCGGCACGAATTTCTTCGGCCTATGCTGGATTGCAGCGGCGATGATGAAGGAAGGCAAAGAGGGCTCTCTGGTTTCGCTGATTTGCGACAGTGGAGACCGTTACGCCGCAACCTATTACAATCCCGACTGGCTGGCCAAGAATGGCATCGACACCGCGCCCTATCGCGCCATGCTCGAAACCTTCATCGATAGTGGCGAGTTCAGAGATCTCGGCATAGCCGGATCATCCTGATACGGACGGCCGGTGGAGCGACTCTTCAATCTCAGACACGACGGCCATCCGCACCGAAAATATGCGCATTGGCCAGATCGAAAGAGAGCGACACCTTTTCGCCCATGCGCAACTGTTTCTGCCCTTCCAGCACGACGGTCACGGGTTGGCCGTCGGCGGTATTGGTGTAGATCACCGTCGATCCACCCAGATGTTCCACCAGCTGGATATTGCCCTCCCCAAGACTGGCCGATTGCATATGCGGCTGAATATGCTCGGGGCGAATGCCGAAGGTCAGCGCCTCGCCATTCTCGGCCTCCAGCGGTCTGTCGAGAACGATCTGCTGTCCGGCAATCTCGATGGTACGGCGGGACGTGTCGGACACCACGAGTTTTGCTGCCAGAAAATTCATTTTCGGTGAGCCGATGAACCCGGCGACGAACTGATTGGCAGGGTGGTTGTACAGATCGAGCGGACGGCCAACCTGCATGATGCGACCTTCGCGCAGCACGACGATCTTGTCGGCCATGGTCATGGCTTCCACCTGATCATGCGTGACATAGATCATGGTGCTGCCCAATGTCTGATGCAGCTTGGCGATTTCCACGCGCATCTGAACCCGAAGCTCTGCATCGAGGTTGGATAGCGGCTCATCGAATAGGAAGATTTTCGGTTCGCGAACGATGGCACGCCCGATGGCCACGCGCTGGCGCTGCCCGCCGGACAACGCCTTCGGCTTGCGTTGCAGAAGCGGGCCGATTTGCAGCACATCCGCGGCCTTGGCTACGCGTGCCTCGATTTCGGGCTTTTTGTAACCTGCCGTTTCCAGCCCAAATGCGAGGTTCTTGTAGACACTCATATGCGGGTAAAGGGCGTAGGACTGGAACACCATGGCAATGCCGCGTTTGGACGCAGCCATTTCATTGACGCGCGCGCCATCAATGATCAGATCGCCATCCGATATCTCCTCCAGCCCGGCAATCATCCGCAGCAGGGTGGATTTGCCACAGCCGGAGGGGCCGACGAAGACAGTGAATTCGCCCGGCTCTATCTGCAAGTCGATACCGTGAACCACGGGAAAGGCGCCGAAACGCTTGACGATTTTTTGAAGGGTAATACTGCTTGCCATGGGTTCCTCCGACAGTCTCAGGGACGCCAGCTGATATATTTCGGATGCCCCTGTGTGATCGGCAGGGCAACGTCCGCATTGATATCGTTGGAATGATAGATCGCCGCGAGAAGCTCCAGCGAACCACGTGCATCGGCCGTGGTCACCGGTGGCGCATCGCCGTTCTCCAATGCGTGGTAGAAGGCCTCCATCTGCCCGTTAAACCTGCGGCCAACGGTCGGCATATCGCTCAGCAGCGCGTCGATCTTCCTGCCGATCCCCTCGCTGGCGGGAATGAAACGCCAGGGTCCATCACCCGGTGAATAGGCCGAATGGTTGCTCTCCATCGTCACATTTTCGAATGAGAGCCTCAGACGGCTGATCTCCTCCTGAGACCCCAGCGTCGTCGATACCGCGACCAGCGCGCCGCTCTTCATCAGAAGACTAGCCGAGACGCAGTCTTCCACCTCGATGGGGTTGACGCGCGTTGCGGTACGAGCAAAGACGCGGTCGATCGGCCCCATCAGATAGGTCAGCATGTCGTGCAGATGGATCGCATGGGTCATCAGCACACCGCCCAGTTCGGTTGCCCAGCGACCGCGCCATGGATTGTCGTAATAGGCAGCATCGCGCTTCCACAGGGTCTCTGCGGTTGCCACGTAAGGCTTGCCAGCCAGACCGCTCTCGATGACGCGGCGCGCCTGCTGAACACCGTCACCGTATCGATACTGGTAGATCGGCATCAATTTGCCCTTGGCGACCTTTTCGGCTGCGACCACCTCGTCAAGCTCCGACAGGGAACCCGTCAGCGGCTTTTCGCAGACCACATGCTTGCCGGTCGCCAGCCCCTGAAGAATGAGTCTGGTGTGAATGGCGGGCGGCGTGCAGATATCGATAATGTCGATATCCTCCATCGCCATAAGCTCGTCAGTCGATGTTAGGCGACGCTCGACCTTGAACTCATCCGCCACCGCCTTCAGGCGCACTTCATCGAGATCGCAAAGGGCTACGACCTCGTATTTGTCTGGATGCATCGCATAGCCTTCTGAGATATGCGAGCTGCCGATGCCGCAACCGATGAGGCCGACCCTGTAGCGTTTAGCCATGGTGATGGCCCTCCGCAATCTGCTGAGCCTTCAGTGCAATCTCCATGGCCGCAAAGCAGCGCGCCTGCGGCATGGCCGTCTCGGTGCGGTTGCGGATATCGTCCAGAAGCTGCGGTCCATAGGGCAGCGTGACATCGGTGCAATCAATATAGTGCACACCGGTCTTATCGGTCAGGAACAGATGATCTTTCCCTTCGCGGCCTGCGATATCGACGTATTTCCGAAGCTCTATCGTGCCTTCCGTGCCGGTGATGAACAAGCGTCCGTCGCCCCAGATGGGCAGGCCATCCGGCGTGAACCAATCCACGCGGATGTAACCGTCCGCATCCTCTGTCGAGAGGTGAATATCGCCACTGTCCTGCAGGCCGGGCCATTGGGGATGGGCGCGATTGGACACGGTGGCAGAGCGGATATTTGCCTCCTGAGCGCCGGTGAAGAACAGGAATTGTTCGCATTGATGCGAAGCAATATCTGTGAGAATGCCGCCGTAGCGCTCACGTTTGAAGAACCACTCGGCCCGTGTCGGCGCGCGCAGGCGATGCGGCCCCAGACCCACGGTCGAAACCACTTTCCCGATAGCGCCTGCCGCAATGAGTTCTCCCGCCTTGACGGTGGATCGGGTCTCGAAATGCTCCGAATACATGATAGAGAAAATGCGGCCTGTCTCGGCCTGCACCTGCTTTACCTCCGCAAGCTGTTCAAGGCTGATCATGCCCGGCTTGTCGGTCATGACGTCTTTTCCGGCGCGCATCGCTTCGATTGCAATGGCTGAACGATCTCCGGGGACAGCCGCTGTGATGATGAGATCGATGCTGTCGTCTTCCAGGAAGCGGCGCTTGTCATCCACACGCGGGGCCGAGGGGAATGTCTCTCCGTAGGCTTTGGAGAGATCATCCTCTACCGCATGGAAACCGACGAACTCCGCGCCTGCATTCAAAAGGCAGGTCGTCTGTCCGTAGATGTGATTGTGGTTGATACCGATTGTTGCGAAGCGAACGGGTTTCATATCCATGCCTTGATGTTTCAGCGCTTCATGCCTGTGGTGGCGATGCCTTCGATGAGAAGACGCTGGAAGAAGAGGAAGAAAAGAAAAACGGGAATGAGGGACAGGTTGGACATGGCAAACAGCGCCGTCCAGTCCGAGCTGCCGGTACTGTCCACGAAAGAGCGGAGACCCAGCTGCACGGTGTAGGTGTTGATATCGTTGAGGTAAATCAGCGGCCCAAAGAAATCGTCCCAAGTCCAGATGAAGGAGAAAATCGCAGCCGTCGCCAGCACCGGCGATGACAGCGGCAGCATGATTTTCCAGTAGATGCGGAAGGGGCTGCACCCGTCCATCACCGCCGCCTCATCCAGTTCGCGGGGAATGCCACGGAAGAACTGCACCATCAGGAAAATAAAGAACGCGTCGGTGGCCAGATATTTGGGCACGATGAGCGGCAGCGAGGTGTTCACCCAGCCCAGCTCCAGAAACAGGATATATTGCGGGATCAGCACCACATGGTAGGGCAGCATCAAGGTGCCCAGCATCAGCGCGAACCAGAAATTGCGACCCCCGAAGCGAAGCCGTGCAAAGGCAAATGCTGCCAGCGAACACCCGACCACATTGCCGATGGTTGCGAGAACCGCGATGAAGAACGAGTTCCAGAAGAACTTTCCAAACGAGACCTGAAGCCCCGTCCAGCCTCTGATATAGCCGCCCAGATCGACCGCCGAAGGGATGAGCGAAGACGAACCGAACAATTCGTCCTGGGGCCTGAAGGAGCCGGAGATCATCCACAGGATCGGATACATCATGACGATGGAGGCAACGATCAGCGCCGCATGCAGCAGGATGGATTTCCACAAAGGACGCTGCACGGCCTGACTGGGGCGAAGTGAGGTGACGGCATCAGTCATCGTAATGCACCCAATAGCGTGCGCTCAAGAAGGAAAAGGCCGTGAACAGCGAGATGATGACGACCAGTATCCACGCCAACGCCGACGCATATCCCATGCGGAAGAAGCCGAACGCCTCCTGATAGAGGTAGAGGGTGTAGAACAGCGTGGAGTTGATCGGACCACCGGAGCCTTCCGAGATGATGAAGGCAGGCGTGAACGCCTTGAAGGCATCGATGGTCTGAATGACGGCATTGAAGAAAATGACCGGCGTCAGCAGCGGAAGGGTGATGCGGAAAAACTGTCGCATTTTGCCAGCGCCATCCATTTCGGCTGCCTCATACATGTCCTGCGGTATCTGGCGCAGACCGGCAAGGAAGATGATCATCGGCGAGCCGAACTGCCAAACAGACAGTATAACCAACGTGTAGATGGAATAGTTCGGGTTCGAAATCCAGCTCGGCCCTTCATAGCCAAAGGCCTGCCAGAGCACCATGTTGACGAGACCATCCGAGGCGAAAAGCTGGCGCCACAGAACGGCGATGGCGACGCTCGATCCAAGCAGCGACGGAAGGTAGAACACCGCGCGGTAAAGCGTCAGCCCCTTGATGCCGCGATTGAACGCCATCGCGACCATCAGCGCAAAGATCAGCTTCAGCGGCACGGAAAGGATGACATAGGTAAACGTCACCTTCATCGCTGCTGCAAACTTGGGATCAGCAGTGGCGATACGCACATAGTTGGATGCGCCGACCCAGTCTGGCGATTGCAGCAAATCGTAGTTGGTGAAAGACAGATAGAGCGACGCCAGCGCGGGACCAAGCGTCAGCCCGAAAAAGCCGATCAGCCAGGGCAGAAGAAAGACATAGGCGTGGACGTTCCGGTCGAACATCTTGCGCAGTGCACCCTGCGGAGGAGGAGCCGTCGAGCGGCCCTCCCTCGTCATCGTGTCGGATCGAAACGCCATGGTTCGTTACTTCCGCTTGATAACTGTTTCCGCTTCGGTCACCAGCTGCTTGCCGCCCTGCTCCGGCGTCATCCTGCCGAAACCAACCTCTTCCGAGGTCCGCTTGAGTACGAAGGCAAACTCGCCAGCACCTGGCGGTGGCGACGGCGGCAACGCACCAACCTTGGGCGTGATTTCGGCGATGTAATCGACCATCGCCTTGCTGACCTCGTTGAGCTTGGGGCTCAGTTGATCGCGCATCGATTCAGACGCCGGAACACCGCGCTCGACGCCGAGAATGTCAACGCCTTCAGGCACGGCCACGAGGAAGTTGATGAAATCCACCGCCGCCTCGATGCCCGCACTGCCATTGGCCACACTCATCAGCATCGATGGCTTGAGATAATGACCGGACGGACTGTCTGCTGAGACCTTCGGATAGGACGTGATCGAAAGCTTGGCTTTGTTGATGGCCTGATAGCCGACAAACTGATTGGAGTGGGCAAAAGCGGTCGCGGCCTTGCCCGTGGTCAGCGCGTTGCTTTCGATATTGAGCTGATCGAGCGCCTGAATGTCGGCGGGCACACAGGCCCCAGCCTCGCGCATGGCCGCCCACATGGCAAACCATTCGCCCGCATCCTTGGCGTCATAACCCAGGCCGCCGCCTTCGGCGAACAGCGATTTGTTCTTCTGACGCAGCCAGTTCTCAAAGCTCGGCTCGACACCGCTGGCATCGGCTGTTGCATAGTAACCGGGCTTTGGCTTGTTCTTGCCAAACTCGGCTGCGTTCTTGGCGAACTCTTCCCAGCTCTGCCCCGCAGATGGCGCCTTGGCGCCGGTTTTTTCCCAAGCCTTGGCGTCGTAAAACACGGCACTGGAATTCACCCCGAGATTGATACCGTAAAGTTTACCGTCCACCCGACCGGAGGCGATATTCGGCGTGCCAAAATCCTCGATTTTCAATGATTTTCCGAGATAGTCATCCAATGGCGCCAGAGCACCGCGACGGGCATATTCGAAGATGTATCGATAATCCATCTGGATAAGATCAGGGGCATTGCGACCCGCGACCTGTGTTGCCAGACGCGGCCAGTAATCCGACCAGCCGGCAAACTCCCCGGCGATATCGAGATCAGGCTTGACCTGTTTGAAAGCCGCAATGGCCTTGTTGGTACGATCCGCTCTTTCCTGCGAACCCCACCAGAGTAGGCGAATGCGTGCTGCCTGTGCGAAAGCGGGTCCTCCACCCACTGTCGCCAAAGATAAAGCCGCCAGACCTGCCGAAAGCACGGCACGTCTCTGAAGCATCATGGACATTGGCAACTCCTCCCTAATTGAATGCCAAATTGAATGATGTGGTGAACAGCGCTTGCTGTTTTATAACTATCTGGTTACATGGGAACACTGATCAACACTATTGTCAAGCGGCCAATAACGATGGATGACACCGGCAAAACCGTTTCCGATAAAACGGACGATACGGCCGAAAAAAAGACCAAGCGGACCGTCAGGAAACCTGCGAGCCAGTCTCGCAACCCGGAGCGAACCCGCGCCGCGATTTTGGAAGCCGGCCGTCGCGAGGTCGCGGCCAAGGGGCTGGCCGGTGCGCGGATCGATGTCGTGGCAAGACGCGCAGGCACCAACAAGCGCATGATCTATCACTACTTCGGCGACAAGGATGCGCTCTACCTCGCGGTGCTGGAAGATGCCTATCGTCATATTCGCCAAGCCGAACACCGGCTGGACCTGACCCGTAAACCACCGGTCGAGGGACTGCGGGAACTGGCGCTCTTCACATGGCATTATTTTCTCGACCATCCTGAGTTTCTCAGCATCCTCGCAACAGAAAATATCAATCAAGCCAGATACTTGCGTCAATCCACCAGCATTCCTGAAATGCATTCCAATTTCATTTCAGAGCTGAAGGATGTGCTGAAGCGCGGCGAAGCTACGGGTGACTTTCGCGCTGGGCTCGATCCTGTTGACGTCTATCTGACGATCGCCTCGCTCGGCTTCTTCTATCTCTCCAACCGTTTCACGCTATCGACGATCTTCCAGCGCGACCTTGCGGCACCGGCTGAGCTGGAGCGTTGGGGCCAGCACATCGTCAACACGGTGATTGCTGCATTGCGGCCATTTTGAACGCCTGATCCAATTTGCTGAACAAGATCAATCCTGCGTGTCTTCGCATATGCGAAAGAACGGAAATGTAAACGCGCTACCATTGCTCACACAGATGCCTTGCCGTGAATTAGTCAGCGATTTCTGAGATCAAAAACTTCTTGACAGAAACCGCGCTTCGACTTCACAAATAACCAAACGGTTACAAATATCGCGGCTGTAAGATTGCGCCTGCCGGGAATCGGGCGCCTGTGGGAGGAAGTTTCATGCAACGCATCGGCGTCATCATGCACGGCATCACTGGCCGCATGGGATACAACCAGCACCTTATGCGCTCTGTTCTGGCCATTCGCGATCAAGGCGGCGTGACCCTCAAGACGGGCGAAAAGGTCATGCTCGACCCCATTCTGGTTGGCCGAAACGGCGCAAAAATCGAAGAAATTGCCCGTAAACACAACGTGGAGCGCTGGACCACCGATATCGATGCTGCTCTGGCAAACCCCGATGACACGCTGTTTTTCGACGCCGGCACCACGCAGATGCGCGGTAGCCTTCTGACCAAGGCCATCAAGGCCGGGAAGAACGTCTATTGCGAAAAGCCGATTTCCGACAACATGGAAGAGGCCCTTGCGGTCGCGCGGCTTGCGGAAAGTTCAGGAGTCAAACATGGCGTGGTGCAGGACAAGCTATTCTTGCCCGGTCTTCGCAAGCTTGCCATGCTGCGCGACAGCGGCTTTTTCGGCAAGATTCTCTCTGTGCGTGGCGAGTTCGGCTACTGGGTGTTCGAGGGTGACTGGCAGGCGGCGCAGCGCCCGTCTTGGAACTACCGCCACAAAGACGGCGGCGGCATCATTCTCGATATGCTCTGCCACTGGCGCTATGTTCTCGACAATCTGTTCGGTGAGGTCAAAGCGGTCAGCTGCCTCGGCACAACGCATATTCCCAAACGGTTCGACGAACAGGGCGAGCCCTATGAGGCCGACGCCGATGACGCCGCTTATGCGACATTTGAGCTTGCAGACGGCGTCATCGCGCACATCAACTCATCCTGGGCGGTGCGTGTTCGTCGCGACGATCTGGTGACGTTTCAGGTGGATGGCACCCACGGGTCTGCCGTCGCCGGCCTGACGAAATGCTTCACGCAACACCGCACCAACACGCCAAAGCCCGTGTGGAACCCTGACCAGCCGCAGACCATCGATTTCTACAAGACCTGGCAGGAAGTGCCAGACAATGTCGTCTACGACAATGGCTTCAAGGCGCAGTGGGAAATGTTCGTCCGGCACCTCGCCAACGACGAGCCATGGCCCTATGGGTTGATGGAGGGCGTAAAGGGCGTGCAACTGGCAGAGCTCGGTCTGCAATCGTGGAAGGAGCGCCGCTGGCTCGACGTTCCCGCCATCGTCTGAGGAGGCTGGAATGACCGAACTCCACCTGCCCGGCGCTGACCGCTCGATGGAACGCTACACATTGATTGGAACACCCATTCCATTGGAGAAGCGGGCAGCGAGCGATTTCAACCGCATAGCCTTTGCCGCAGCCCATGTGGTAGCCGATCCTTTCGCCGACAATGACCCGTGGCTGACACCTGCTATCGACTGGGACGGCACCCTTCGCTTCCGACACCGTCTATGGGATTTGGGTCTGGGTGTCGCCGAGGCGATGGATACGGCACAGCGCGGCATGGGGCTGGGCTGGCCGCAAGCGCAGGAACTGATCACGAGGGCCTTGAAAGAAGCGGCGACCCGAAAGGATGCGCTGATCGCCTGCGGCGTCGGCACGGATCATCTAACCTGCACCGGCTATAGTCTCGAGCAAATCGTCGATGCCTATCAGGAACAATTGGATTTCGTGCAGGGTCAGGGTGGGC
>UBRU01000007.1:0-419138 GCA_900468015.1 Hyphomicrobiales bacterium | reverse complement strand
TCCTGCCCCCGCAACCAAATCAAAATACCTCTAAATCACCCTGTCCGCGAAGCTTGACGAAAACACTAGTTCATCTTGCCGCAACAACACTCTCACGTCGTTGACTTCGCATGCGGTCTGAGCACGCCGAGCCCACGCCATCCACGCCCGTCCTGTTCTATCAGGTCCTGCGCGGATTGCGGCCCCAGGCTGCCGGCCTCATAGTCCTCTGGCACGCCTTCTTTCGCCCACAAATCCAGAAAGGGTTGGACCGCCGCCCATCCGGCTTCGATGCCATCGGCGCGTTGAAACAGGGTTTGATCTCCCATGAACAGTTCGTACAGCAGCGACTCGTACCCCGTCATTTTGCTGATATCGAATTGTTGAGCGTAGCGAAAGTCAAGCGAGACGGGGACGGTGTCTACTGACTGACCGGGTGATTTGATGGACATTTCCATGCTGATGCCTTCGTCGGGCTGGACCTGAATGACGAGCCTGTTGGGAGGCAGTTTGGGCGTGACTTCCGTTTGGCGAAACTGGGCGAAGGGTACTTTTTTGAAGGTGACGACCACTTCGGTGTCTCGTGCAGCCATGGCTTTCCCAGTTCTGAGATAAAAGGGAACGCCTGCCCAGCGCCACGTGTCCGCGTACAGTTTGAGAGCCACGAATGTTTCGGTGGTGCTCGCGGGTGCTATGTCCTTCGTGTCCCTGTAGGCTGGAACTTCCCCGCCGTTGAGCGTTCCGGCCGTGTAGACGCCACGTGCAGAATGGCTGGCGGCTTCTTCCGGTGTGTAAATGCGCAGCGCCTGGAGCACCTTGCTCTTTTCGTTGCGGATTGCCTCCGCGTCGAAGCTGTTCGGCGGCTCCATGGCGACCATTGCGAGCAATTGGAAAAGATGGTTCGGCACCATGTCGCGCAGGGCACCGGTGGCATCGTAGAATTTGCCCCGTGATCCAACATCCACAACCTCCGCAGCGGTGATCTGGACATGATCGATGTAGTTATTGTTCCAGAGTGACTCGATCATCATATTGGCGAAACGCGCCGTCATGATGTTTTGGACGGTCTCCTTGCCGAGGAAGTGATCCAGCCGGTAGACTTGGCTTTCTGAGACGGTGTTCAGGATTTTTGCATTCAGGGCGCGCGCCGAAGCGAGATCGGTCCCGAATGGCTTTTCAATCGCCAGCCGTCTGAAAGCAGAATCGTTTTCAGTCACGAGACCGTGCTGGCCCAGCTTCTCCACAATCGTTCCGAAAAACTGCGGCGGCACTGCGAGGTAGAAGGCAGCGTTTCCTGATGGCGCTTGGGTCAGTCGACGAGCGACCTCTGTAAAGACTTCGTCCTTTGTAAAGTCGCCGCTCACATAGGAAATGCGCTGCTTGAGACGCAGCCATGCCGGATCGGCAGACAGCGGTTCTTTTCCGCCCAGTGTTGAGAGAAAGCCATCGAGCCTTTCCACCAGCATGGCATCGTCACCGGGCTCGATACCAACACCGAGGATGTGGAGATCGTCTCCAACCAGTCCGCTGCGCGTGAGATTGACAAGGGATGGGATCAACAGACGACGGGTAAGATCGCCAGTGGCGCCGAAGATCACAAGTGTTACCGGAGGGGCAGGTGCAGCGTCCAAGGCGAAATCTCCAACATTTTCAATCTGTGCTTTAACCTAGTTCAGCCTTCGGACAGGATTATGTCTGATTCCAGCTTCGAATAACGGGTTCATCCAGATTATGTTCGTAACCGAGGACACTGATACCAGTGGTATCAAGAATGAAAAGCGAGCCCGCCTCCGCCGTCAGCCCTAACCATCTTGCAGCGAGCACTCTGAGAAAATGGGAGCTGGAGAAAATAAGGATATTGCCAGTCGCGGATTTCAGTTTTGCGATGACATCATCGGCTCTTTTTTCGATATCTCTGGTCGATTCCCCGCCGGGACAACCATCGCGAAAAACGTTCCATCCCGGTGCTTCGGCTTGGATGTCCTTGGTCGTTATGCCCTCATAACGCCAGTAGTCCCATTCGGCCAAATTATTGTCTATCGCCGCACGGGAACCGAAGCCTGCGAGGTCACAGGTTTTGCGCGCCCGCTGGGAGGGGCTGGTATAAACGGCAGCGAAATCGAGCGCTGGCAGGCGCGCCGCCAACGTCTTGGCAGCCAACTCGCCGTTTTCCGTCAGTGGTATGTCGCTCCGTCCCGTGTGGCGACCGGAGAGGGACCATTCGGTCTCTCCATGCCTGACGAGAACGATCTGCGGAAATTTTGTGGTCATCGCTCTGCTTTCCTGCACGAAATGAATTTCGTCATTGATCTTACGTTATCCGAAGACCGGGTCGCTCACGTCAACACGATGCCCAGCTCTGCTCGTAACTTCCTCGTCAATCCTGATGCAACGAACGCATAGGATCGTTGGACGTAATGCTCTATTTCTTCGGGTTCGAGCGGCGCTCGGTCGGAAATCGAAATCCATTTGCGTTTAGCGAAATAGGGCGCCTGCCCAATCCCGTCCAGCGACGTCAGGATTTCGAAACTCTCCTCGGAACACTTGATGACAAGCCGCCAATTTTCCCGCTCTCCGAGAACGGCAAAGACCTTGTCTCCCACTTTCGCGACATGGGAATCCCATTGGTCAACGAAGGTGACACCGGGCCATGTTCCCAAAAGTGCATCGAACCCATCTCGGTCAAAAATCGTCATGCCAATCTATCCGCAATCAGCGCGGCGAGGCGTCTGGCCACATCGTTCTTGTCGAGATCAGGCCATGCCTCGACGCCATCTGCCGAGATGATTTTCACACTGTTGCGATCACCGCCCATGATTCCGGTTTGGGCAGAGACGTCGTTGGCGACGATGAGGTCGGCGCCCTTGCGCGTGAGCTTTGCACGGCCGTTCGTTTCGACATCCTGAGTTTCTGCGGCGAAACCGACGACGATTTTCGGCCTCTTGGCGTGGTGGCCAATGGTTTTGAGAATATCCGGGTTTTCGACCATGTGCAGGGCGGGAGGCTGGCCGTCCGGTTGCTTCTTGATCTTCTGATCGACTGCGGTTGCCACCCGCCAGTCCGCTACAGCGGCGACCATGACGGCGATATCAACGGGCAGATTCGAGATGACTGCATCCAGCATCTCCTCGGCCCGTTCGACGTGGACCGTCGTGACGCCCATTGGATCGGCAATCGTGACGGGGCCTGAGACGAGCGTTACCTCTGCGCCGAGTTCCGCCAACGCTGCCGCAATGGCATGGCCTTGCTTGCCGGAGGAGCGGTTGGCGATGTAGCGGACGGGATCGATCGGCTCATGCGTCGGGCCTGACGTAACGATGGCTTTTTTGCCTGCCAGAGGCTTCGGTCTGTCGTCCAGGAGTGTTTCGACGGCATCGACGATCTGCAAGGGCTCGGCCATGCGGCCAACGCCTGCCTCACCTTTCTCGGCCATCTCGCCTGCCATGGGGCCGATGAAACGGATGCCATCCGCTTTCAAGGTTTCGACGTTGCGCTGGGTGGCCTTGGCGGTCCACATTTTGGGGTTCATGGCGGGTGCGATCAGCACCTTACGATCTGTAGCCAGCAGAACGGTGGAGGCCAGATCATCGGCCAGGCCATTGGCCATCTTCGCCATCAGATCGGCGGTGGCAGGTGCAACCAGAACCAGATCACAGTCGCGCGCCAGCCTGATATGGCCGACATCCTGCTCGTCCTGGCGCGAAAACAGTTCGGTAAAGACATGGGTAGCCGAGAGGGCACCGACGGCGAGCGGTGTTACGAATTCCTGCGCACCACGCGTCATGACAGGCGTCACCTTCGCGCCGCGCTCTTTCAGCCGACGGATGAGGTCGAGGCTTTTATAGGCTGCGATGCCACCGGAGATGATGAGAAGAATATGCTTGCCCGAAAGTGCCATGATGCCGACCGAATTCTTGTTTGATGGGAAGCCTAAGCCCTTGGCTTTCAAAGTGCAATCGCGTGGCGCGCTCCACCCTCATGCTGAGGTGCTTTGGCCAAGGGTCAAAGCCTCGAAGCATCCGTTCCGTAGCTCTCGTCCTTCGAGGGTCGCTTCGCGCCCACCTCTCCTTCGACAGGGCTCAGTATGATGGATGAGGACGACTAACGTCACGTTCAAGATACGCTTCGCCGTTCACGCGGTACGATGCACCCGTGTCCTGTTTCGTTTCAACCCGGAGAACACACGCAAATGCGGGAGATGTCTCTGGTATGGTGGTGTCGTTGGCGTCCGCATTTGCGTGGCCTCTGGTCTTTCGTTCTTGCAGCCATGTCTTGCCCAGACCGAACCGTGAATAATCCGGCCTGAGCGTGACAGGCAGTATCCGCCGAACCGTTTCGCCTCGCCCTGCCCGAAAGCCGTGAATGGTCTTTCGCGTCGAGAAAATCAGGTCCACCGGTCTTACCCTGACATGGTATTCCTGATGTCTGGCCGCACGTCTGCGCCCACCCACCAGCCTTCGCCACCTCAATGTCTCGCGAAACAGCTCCGCGGCGAAAGGAGGATTGTAGGCATGGGTCAGATGGCCATTGAGAAAAGTTTTTTGACTTTTTTTGGTTTTCGCAGATTTTCTCAGACCTCTGCTATCCGTGGTCTTTCACCCTCACATTCAGCTTATGCGACCAGCGATCATCTGGCCGGAAGATACGGGCTCGTGTGCTATCGTGTAGATCGTCGACACCTCTGCCACTGCCCTGTGTGCATCCGCTTGCGTTGCCGCATGCACCATGGCAATCGGCTGACCCTTCTCCACCTTTGTTTCCAAGGGCAGAATATGTGACATACCGACACGATGATCGATGACATCGCTGGGATGGCGGCGACCGCCGCCAAGGCCGACCACGACCATGCCGAGATCGCGCGTCGTCTGGCAGGAGGACAGAAAACCGGTTTCTGTTGCCAGAACCGGCGCGATATAGGGGGCCGGTTTGAGATAGTCGCCCGACTTTTCGATGAAATCCGAGGGGCCGCCAAGGGCTCTGATCATCTGGCCGAAACGCTCCATGGCCGCACCGGAGGCAAGCGCCTTGCGCGCCAAAGCTTCGCCTTCGATGAGGCTGGTGACGAGGCCAGATTGCATGAGCATTTCAGCGGCGAAGGCGAGAACCAGTGTTTCGATGCGGGTTCCGGCCTTTTTGCCGCTGAGAAAATCCAGGCAATGCACGATTTCCAGCGCGTTGCCTGCGGCATCGGCAAGCGGCTCGTTCATGTCTGTGATGAGAGCGGAGGTTTTGACGCCTGCGCCATTGGCGACTTCTACGAGTGAGCGTGCCAGTTGCTCGGCCTCGTCGGCGCATTGCATGAAGGCGCCATTGCCGAATTTGACGTCCAGCACCAGCGTTTCAAGGCCCGCGGCGAGCTTCTTCGACAGGATGGAGGCGGTGATCAGGGGAACGGAATCCACCGTCGCGGTTACGTCTCTGATGGCATAGAGCCGCTTGTCGGCGGGGGCGAGATCGCCCGTCTGGCCGATGATGGCGCAGCCTACGTCTTTGACCGTGCGGCGAAACAGGGCCTCTTCAGGCATGATATCATAGCCTGGTATGGATTCGAGCTTGTCCAGCGTGCCGCCGGTGTGGCCAAGGCCACGGCCTGAAATCATCGGCACGGCCAGACCGCAGGCGGCAACGATGGGGGCGAGCATGAGCGAGACATTGTCGCCCACGCCGCCGGTGGAGTGCTTGTCGGCAATGGGCTTGCCGATATCGGCCCATGAGAGAACATCGCCGCTGTCACGCATGGCCAGCGTCAATGCAACGATTTCATCGCGGCGCATGCCGCGAAAGAACACGGCCATGGCGAAGGCTGCGGCCTGCCCTTCGGAAATCGAACCTTTGGACAGACCGGAGATGAAGGCGGAAATCTCATCCGCCGTCAGCACCTGCCCATCGCGTTTGCGGCGGATGATTTCCTGCGGGATCATGCGGGATCAATATCCGCTGGCGGATTTGGCCGGTTCGCCGCCGCCCAGCACATTCAAGATATCGTCCAGAATGCCGGAGGCGCCGAAGCGGAAGGTGGAGGGCATGGCCCAGTTGGGCTGCATGATGGTTTCCGCCAGACGCAGATAGAGCGTTGCATCTTCCACCGTGCCGATGCCACCGGCGGGTTTGAAGCCGACCTTCTTCTTGCTGTCGCGGATGGACTGCAACATGATGTCGGCGGCTTCCAGCGTGGCGTTGACCGCGACCTTGCCGGTGGAGGTCTTGATGAAATCCGCACCCTCGGCAATGGCGATTTCAGAGGCGCGGCGGATCAGCGCCTTGTCCTTCAACTCGCCGGTTTCAAGGATGACCTTGAGGAGAATAGGGGCGACACAGGCTTTGCGGACGGCAGCGACCATTTCGCTGACGGCGTTTTCATCGCCTGCGATGAATTTCCTGTAGGGGATGACCAGATCGATTTCATCGGCACCATCGGCAATGGCACGCTCGGTCTCGCCAACGACGGTTGCGACATCGAGATCGCCGGATGGGAAATTGACGACGGTTGCGATGCGGATCGAGTGATCCTTGCCGAAGGCGGCACGAGCCTGCGCCACGAAACGCGGCCAGATGCAGATGGCAGCGGTGGTGCCGTATTGCGTGTGGGCTTTCTGGCACAGGGCAGCAATCTGCTCCGGCGTGCAGTCTTCCTTGAGATTGGTGAGGTCCAGCAAGGACAAGGCGAGAGCGGCGGCTTCGCGCGGGCGCTGAAGTTCCATGCTCAATTTCCTCCTGAAATCATTTCCGTTAAGATCGCGGCCAGTCTCTTGCCGCCTATGGGCGCCATGTCTTTGGTTTCGTCATGGCTCAGTTCGGCCCCGGTCATTCCGGCACCGTAATTGGTAATAACGGAAGCGGCGGCAACGCGCATCCCGAAAAAGCGCGCGAGAATGACTTCCGGCACGGTGGACATGCCGACAGCATCTGCACCCAGCGTGCGGGCCATGCGGATTTCCGCTGGTGTTTCAAAGCTTGGGCCTGAGAACCACATATATACGCCCGAAAACAGCGGCACGGTGGCGCGGATGGCGGCATTGCGCATCGCAATCGACAGATCGGCATCGTAAGCGCTGGTCATGCCGACGAAACGGCTGTCGCTTTCCTCGCTGATCAGCGGATTCATGCCTGAATAGTTGATGTGGTCGGTGATCTGCATGACAGAGCCCGGCGGCATGTCCTGGCGAACAGAGCCTGCGGAATTCGTGAGAATGAGCGATTGGACACCGATGCCGCAGAGAGCCTCGATGGCGGGGCGCATGGCGCTGGCATTGCCCTGTTCGTAATAATGGACGCGGCCCGCCAGCATGAGGATGGGCTGACCGCCGAGATATCCGGCCACCAGCTCACCCGCATGGCCGGAGACGGCGCTTTCGGGAAAGCCGGGGATTTCGGCATAGGGTATGCGGATCGGGTCGGTCACCTCGTCCACCAGAGAACCGAGACCGGAGCCGAGAACCACGGCGGTGCGCGGCATCAGCCCGTTCAGCCTGTCCACGAGGACGTCGATGATCGCGTGATCCATCAATCCAACTCTGTCTTGAAGCTGAAGGGCAGGAGTTCATCCATGGTCATGACCTTTTGCACGCCCGCTTCGTCACAGAGATAAATCTTCGTATCGGCGGAGGCAAATTCCGCAATCTTCTGGCGGCAACCGCCGCAGGGCGGGCAGAGCGCCAGCTTTTCTGCGATGACGGCGATTTCAGTGATCTTATTTGCCCCGCCCATGATCATGGCACTGATAGCTGACGGTTCCGCACACCACCCTTGAGGAAAGGACAGGTTCTCGATATTCGCGCCCTTGTAGATCTTGCCGTCTTCGGCGCGGATGGCCGCACCGACGGGGAACTTCGAATAGGGTGCGTGGGCAAAGGCCATGGCCTCGCGGGCGGCTTCAAAAAGCTCATGAGACATGGTTTAACGCTCCTTCGAGTAAGCAACGCCGCCAGCCTTGGGCGGCTTGGCAACGCCGATGAAACCGGCCAGCAAAATGCAGGTGAGGATATAGGGCAGCGCCTGGAAGATTTGCACCGGCACTTCACCGATGCCCGGAATGGCCTTGCCCTGCATGAAGTTTGCAACCGCATCCAGAAAGCCGAACAGCAGGCAGGCAAACATGACCGGAACCGGCTTCCATTTGGCAAAGATCAGGGCGGCCAGCGCGATATAGCCCTTGCCTGCCGACATGTTGGCGATGAAGGCGGCAGACTGTGCGACGGCGAGATAGGTGCCTGCAAAGCCGCAGAGAAAGCCTGCGACGATGACGGCGCGGAAGCGCATCCATGTCACGGAAATGCCCGCCGTATCGACAGCACCCGGATTTTCACCCACGGCACGCAGGCGCAGGCCAAAGCGGGTGCGGTACAAGACCCACCACGAAATCGGCACGGCGATGAAGGCGAGATAAGTCAGAATGTTGTTGCCCGAGATGACGTTGGCATAGAGCGGGCCGATGAACGGCACCTCGCGCATGGCATCCACGCCCGGCAGAATGATCGGCGTGAAACGGCCCTCGCCGGTGATCTGCGGCGTGCGACCGCCCTGCCCGAACCATGCCTGACCGAGAACAACTGTCAGGCCAGCTGCGACGAAGTTCAACGCCACACCCGAAACGATCTGGTTGCCGCGGTTGGTGATGACGGCAAAGCCGTGGACCAGCGAAAAGAAGATCGACACGCCGATACCGGCGGCCAGACCCGCCCAGGGGTCGGACGTGATATAGGCGACGCAGGCCGATGCGAAGGCGGCGGCCAGCATCTTGCCCTCAAGGCCGATGTCGAACACACCGGCGCGCTCCGAAAACAGGCCTGCTAGAGCCGTAAACAGCAGCGGAATGGTCAGGCGGACGGTCGAACCGAGAATGCTGACCAGCATATCGAAGGTTTCCATGGGCCTTACCTCTTCACGAATTGTTGGTAGATGCGCACCAGCGCGGGGCGGTACATATATTCGAGCGCGCCTGCAAACAGGATGACAAGACCCTGAATGACGACGATCATCTCGCGGGTGATGTTGGGCATTTCAAAGGAGAGATCCGCGCCGCCCTGGTAGAGAATGCCGAAGAGAAGGGCTGCAAAGACGATACCGAGCGGGTGGCTGCGGCCCATCAACGACACGGCAATACCGACGAAGCCTGCGCCGCCGACGAACTCCACCTGCAAGCGTGCAGACGCGCCCATGACAGGGTTGAGCGCCATCATGCCTGCCAGACCGCCGGAGATCAGCATGGCGATGATGACGGTGCGGGAGTAGGGAATGCCCGCATAAACAGCTGCCGACGGGCTGATGCCGAGCGTGCGCATTTCATAGCCCAGCTTTGTGCGCCAGATCAGCACCCAGACCAGAAACGCCGCAACCAGCGCGATGATGAAGGAGACGTTGAAGGGCGCGGGGCCGAGTTTCAGGCCGAACATCGCCATCAACCAATCCAGCTTCGGCAATTGGCCACCGGGCAGGAAGGTGCGGGTTTCCGGCGCCATCTTGCCGGGCACGATGAAGACGTTGACCAGCAGGTACACCATCAAAGCGGCTGCGATGAAGTTGAACATGATGGTGGTGATGACGACGTGGCTGCCACGCTTTGCCTGCAGCCAGCCGGGAATGAACGCCCAGGCCGCACCGAACACGGCAGCACCGATAACGGCGAAGGGCATCGTGACATACCAGGGCACGTAGCGATCGAGCGCTAGTGCGACCATGGCGGCACCTAGACCACCAATATAAGCCTGGCCTTCCGAGCCGATATTGAAGAGGCCCGCATGGAAGGCGACGGCCACCGAAAGGCCGGTGAAGATGAAGCTGGTGGTGTAAAACAGGGTAAAGCCGATGGCGTCACCACGGCCCAGCGCGCCTTCGATCAGCAGACGCAGTGCGGCAAACGGGTCTTCGCCGATGCCCCAGACCACGAGGCCGGAAATGAAAAAGGCGGTGACGAGGTTGAGAAACGGCAGAAGGCCGTAGGACATCCAGTTGGGAAGAGGGACGGAAGCTGTACTCATGAGCTTTAAAGCCTTTGCCTTATGCGGCGATGCCGGCCATCATCAGGCCCAGCGTTTGTTCTTCGGCTTCCGCCGTTTTTTCTCCGACGATCCGGCCTGCGAACATCACCAGAATGCGGTCCGACAAAGAGCGGATTTCATCCAGCTCTACCGAGACCAGCAGAATGGCCTTGCCCGCATCGCGCATTTCGATGATGCGGCGGTGGATGAATTCGATGGCCCCGATATCCACGCCACGGGTCGGCTGACCGATGATCAGCATCTTCGGGTCCCGCTCGATTTCACGCGCAACGACGATCTTTTGCTGGTTGCCGCCGGAGAAGTTGGCGGTCTTCAGCCGGGCATTCGGTGGGCGGATGTCATATTTCTCGATCTTTTCGACCGCATCCTTGCGAATGGCTTCCGGGTTGAGGAACATGCCTTTGCCGTAGCGGTCATCGCGGTGATAGCCGAGGATGGAGTTTTCATATTCCTCGAACTTCAGGACCAGCCCCATATGGTGGCGGTCTTCGGGAATGTGGGCGAGGCCTAGTTTGCGCAGCACTGCGGGATCGACCTTGTCGACGGTCTTGCCGCCCATCAGGATTTCACCGGAATGCGGCTTGCGAATGCCAGCAATGGCTTCCAGCAATTCCGACTGGCCGTTACCGGCCACACCGGCAATGCCGACGATTTCGCCTGCGCGCACATCAAACGACACATCGTCCACCATGGTCACGCCACGGCTGTCTTTAACGGTGAGATTGCGGACGGAAAACAGGACTTCGCCGGGATTGGCTTCGCCTTTTTCCACGCGCAGAAGCACGCGGCGACCGACCATGAGTTCGGCCAGTTCCTCGACCGTCGTTTCCGAGGTCTTGCGTGTTGCCACCATTTCGCCGCGGCGCATGACGGAGACCTCGTCGGTAATCGCCATGATTTCGCGCAGCTTGTGGGTGATGAGAATGACGGTCTTGCCCTGATCGCGCAGCACACCCAGAATTTTGAAGAGGTGATCGGCTTCCGCCGGTGTCAGCACGCCTGTGGGCTCATCGAGGATGAGGATTTCAGCGCCGCGATACATCGCTTTCAATATTTCGACGCGCTGTTGCAGGCCCACCGGCAAATCCTCGATGATCGCATCTGGATTGACCTCGAGGCCATATTCGTCTTCCAGCCGCTTCAACTCCTTGCGGGTTGCCGCCGTGCCTTTGGCGAGCAGCATGCCGCCTTCGGCACCCAGCATGATGTTTTCCAACACCGAAAAATTTTCGACCAGCATGAAGTGCTGATGCACCATGCCGATTCCGGCATCGATGGCCGCCTGGCTGTCCTTGATGTTGACGGGTTTGCCGTCGATGCGGATTTCACCTGCGTCGGCGGAATAGAAGCCGTAGAGGATCGACATCAGCGTCGATTTCCCCGCCCCGTTTTCCCCGATAATGCCGTGGATGGTGCCCTTGGCAACGGTGAGATTGATATTCTTATTGGCGTGTA
The DNA here is from genome assembly GCA_900468015.1 of Hyphomicrobiales bacterium. GTDB lineage: Bacteria > Pseudomonadota > Alphaproteobacteria > Rhizobiales > Rhizobiaceae > Agrobacterium. The sequence goes on along the minus strand of UBRU01000007.1, from coordinate 407,706 downwards.
CGGTGCCGAATTTTTTATCGATACCGACAAGCTCGATTGCAGGTTCCATCGTCAACCCAAACGTCTCCGGAGGCTAGATATGAAAAGGGCGCAACGCGGATACCGCGATGCGCCCTGATCCGAAAATCACATCACTTTGGGCAAGAATTGTCCGACATATAGTCGTGAACCTTGACGGTGCCAGCGATGATGTCGGCCTTCGCCTTATCGACGGCTGCCGTCATTTCCGGCGTGATCAGAGCCTTGTTGTTGTCGTCGACAGCGTAAGCAACGCCGTCTTCCTTGACGCCCAGCGACTGAACGCCACCGGTGAACTTGTCGTCCTTGGTGTCCTTGAACGCATTGTAGACGGCCAGATCGACGCGCTTGACCATCGAGGTCAGGACGGAGCCGGGGTGCAGGTGGTTCTGGTTGCTATCCACACCGATGGAGTATTTCTTGTTGTCGGCTGCGGTCTGGAGAACGCCGAGACCCGTGGCACCGGCTGCCGCGTAAATCACGTCCGCGCCCTGATCGAGCTGGTTCTTCGTCAATTCACCGCCACGAACCGGGTCGTTCCAGGCCGCACCGGTCGTGCCGGTCATGTTCTGGAAGACTTCGATCTTGTCATTGGCAGCCTTGGCACCTTGTGCGTAACCGCAGGCGAACTTGCGGATCAACGGAATGTCCATGCCGCCGATGAAGCCGACCTTACCGGTCTTGGATGCCATGCCAGCCAGAAGACCGACGAGGTAGGAACCCTCTTCTTCCTTGTAGACGACGGAGCGCACATTCGGCAGCTCGACGACAGAATCGACGATGACGAACTTGGTGTCGGGAAACTCGGCTGCAACCTTTTCCATGGCTGACGTCCATGCGAACGACACGGCAACAACGGGATTGAACCCACGGCTGGCGAAGTTGCGGATGGCCTGTTCGCCCTGCGTGTCGCTGGTCGGCTCGAAATCGCGGTATTCGGTCCCGGTTTCAGCCTTGAACTTCTCAGCGCCTGCGGCAGCGGCTTCGTTGAACGACTTGTCGAATTTGCCGCCCGTGCCATAGACCAGCGCAGGCTTGATGTCCGCAGCCAAAGCGGAAGCCGACATCGCGGCCAGCGCGAAAAGCGTCAGAAGGGATTTTTTCATTGTGCAGCCCTGTTGTTACAGTTTGGTTTTTTAAAGGGTCCTCCCGCAAACCCGCTGATACGGGCATGTCTGCGGAACTGCCAGCCTGTTTTCGACTGTGCGTAAGGATTATCCTTGCACGGCTGCAAGAAAAATTCATCCGCTTTTTTTGACCCGGTGGAAAAACCGTTAACTGCCACTTCTTCAGGCATTCCGCACAAAAAATCGGCCCGGCTGTGCGCGATGATCGAGCGTGGCCGGGCCGAAAGCGGTGTATGGAGGTCGGAAAGCAGGTCGAACCATCAAAAGATTCGAAACTAACCGATGTTGCAGCTCACGCCCGTACCGCGCAGACCACAGTAACCGCCGGGATTTTTCGCCAGATACTGCTGATGGTAGTCCTCGGCGTAATAGAAGATATCCAGCGGTTCGATCTCGGTCGTGATCGCCGGATGTCCGGCAGACTTCAGCGCCTGCTGGAAAGTGTCGCGTGCGGCTTTGGCCTGGCTTAACTGCTCATCACTGGTCGTGTAGATGACGGAGCGATAGGTGGTGCCCACATCGTTCCCCTGCCGCATGCCCTGTGTCGGATCATGTTCCTCGAAGAATATCTTGAGCAGAGCGGCGAGCGACACTTGCGCGGGGTCATAGACAACCTTGACCACTTCGGCATGGCCGGTGAGGCCGGTCGTCGTTTCCTGATAGCTGGGATTGCGGGTAATGCCACCGGAATAGCCGACAGCCGTCACCCAGACACCCGGCGTTTTCCAGAACAGCCGTTCTGCACCCCAAAAACATCCCATACCGAGATAGATCGTTTCCAGACCATCGGGGTAGGGACCTTTGAGAGGATTGCCGTTGACGAAGTGATGCTCCGGCACAATCACTGCCTCGTCGCGGCCCGGATATGCCGTCTCCGGCGTCGGCATCGTGGTTTTCTTGGACATGGTATCAAATCCGAACATTGCATTCTCCTTGCGCCCACAAAGGGCCGCTACATGGTTCGCGCATATGTACGTGGCAATCTCTGCATCAGGCGGAGAAGCGGCCCATCACCCTCGGTTTTCTGTATCCCGCCATCCAGAAGAGCAGCGACAACGCCAGAAGAACGGCAAAGGCGGGAACCGCAGACAGGCCGTTTCCAACCCAGCGCCACGCTTCCGGGTGAATATAGTGCGCCACAATGCCTTCTGCCATGGTGAGCGATGCAGGAAAAAATTTCGACCAGACATCCTGCGCACTCATCATATCCACTGATGATGTCGCAACCGAGCGTACAGAGTCGAGCGCACCGACGCCCACCGCTACCGCCAGAAACAAAAAACTGATAAGCCGCAAAATCGCTTTCATGAAACCTCTCCAGACACCGCTACAGGAAAGCAGTGCTTCGGCCTTTCGGCGCACGACGCGCTCGTCTGTCTACCTCGGGATAAAGCTGCGGAACACGCATTGCAATCGCGCTAACGGCAACGAATTGATGCGCAAATAAAAAAACTGTCAAATTTGGGTTGATCCCTGCGAATTCATCGGTATATATCGCGCCGTTCCAGTGATTTGCAGTTTTCACAAAATGCAGATGTTTAGACGGACAGGTGGCCGAGTGGTTTAAGGCGCACGCCTGGAACGCGTGTGTGCGTGAAAGCGTACCGTGGGTTCGAATCCCACCCTGTCCGCCATCCCACCCTTAAAAAACCTCACCAAAGTTTCGACGCGACAGGCGAGCTCCTGAACGCGATCAACCTCGATGTTTGGCTTGCAAATATCCCCTTATTGAACGGCACGCATTCCATTCTGCTGCTCACCCAGCCCCGTTGTTTCCTTGAACAGAACGTTCTGATCCAAGAGGTAGCGTGAGAAAAGCGGTAGACTTGCGCCGCCGATGGCGCGGGCCTGACTTCCAACCGCACCTTCCAGAATCTCCGGCACGACGACGCCCTGAAGATCATGCAAATCCAGCGCCTTGCGTGTCGCTGCGGTTATTCTTGCGCGCACCCAGCTTGGAAACCCGCCATCGATAATGACAGACGCGAAATCGATGATGGAGGAGGCGGCCACGACGGCCTGGGCGAGGGCTGCCGCCGTGTTCTCAATCCATCGTTCGAGCGGTTCTCCGAAATCGACCCATTCGTCCGGGGAAAACCACAGCGGTTTCGGGTCGATATTTTTTTCACGCAACATATCCTCAAGCACGAAGATCGAGGCGATCTTCAGCAATTGCACGACGGAACCATCTCGGCCCTGCACCGGCAGGGGACCGATTGCGCCAGCCGCGCCGGTGCGCCCGGAAAACAGGGCGGAATTCAAAACGACGCCGCCACCGATGAAGGACCCGATGAAGACATAGAGGAAGTCGGGGTAGTTCTGGCCGACACCGAATACGAGTTCTGCGCCGCAGGCGCTCGTCGCGTCGTTTTGCAGAAAAACGGGGTAGCTGACCTGTCGCGCAATCTCGGCCCTGAGATCGACCCCACGCCAACGGTCCATTTCCTTTTGCGGCGCACCCACTTCCTGCGCCCAGCTCCAGAGCTCGAACGGTGCTGCGATGCCAATGCCAGCGATGCGCTGTTGCTCGGCAGGCGTCAGGCGTGCCTCCAACTCGGCAATGCCATCGATCACGAAGGGCAATATCCATTCTGGCATGGGATAGGGATAGGTGTTGCGGAGTTTCAGCCGGATGCGACCTACGAAATCCATCAAAACGAGATCGACACTGCGCCTGCCGATCTTGACGCCGAAGGAGAAGACAGCATCCGGGTTCAGTCTCATCGGTGTCGAGGGTTGGCCAACCTTACCCCTGAGCGGTTCGCCGCGGATAAGCAGCCCGTCGCTTTCAAGCGACCGCATGATGACCGAAACAGTTTGTGCAGAAAGACCGCTTCTGCGGGCGATCTCGGCCTTTGAGAGGCCATTGTGGCGTCTGACGAGCGATAGCACCAAACGTTCATTATAGGCGCGGACACGGACCTGGTTTGCCCCGCCGCTGTCCATCGCATTGGCCGATACCTGTATCGTCGGTTCCGCTGATCGTCTCATGTGCATGTCCCTCCCGGCCTACGACGGTCTGTAGCCAGCATCAAGAAATTCGCAAGGATCGTGTTTCGAAGAACAGTGTCCTCCCACCGTTCTTTCCATCGCCGCGAAACGATAAGATGGCACATCGAATTAATAATTCAATTGGATTTATTTATTGACAGTTTTTTAATTTGGTGGTTCCATCTGCCGCAGTGGTACCCGCTCTAGGAGGAGAGGGGCCGCACAGGTCGCTTCGATAAGAAGCACTTCGCTCACTGGGAGGACTACATGAAAAGCACCGTTTCCGCCTTTCTCGGCGCGCTTGCGCTTGGCGTTTCTTTTGCATCCGTGGCATCTGCCGCCGATACGTCGGTTTGCCTCATCACCAAGACAGATACCAACCCCTTCTTCGTCAAGATGAAGGAAGGCGCGACTGCCAAGGCCAAGGAAGTCGGCGTGACGCTGAAGTCCTATGCCGGTAAGATCGACGGCGATTCCGAAAGCCAGGTTGCTGCTATCGAATCCTGCATCGCCGATGGCGCCAAGGGTATCCTCATCACCGCATCCGACACCAAGGGCATCGTTTCTTCTGTCAAGAAGGCGCGTGACGCAGGCGTTCTCGTGATCGCTCTCGACACCCCGCTCGATCCGGTCGATTCTGCTGACGCGACATTCGCAACCGACAACCTGCTGGCCGGCAAGCTGATCGGCGAATGGGCCAAGGGCACGATGGGCGACAAGTCCAAAGATGCCAAGGTCGGCTTCCTCGACCTGACACCTGACCAGCCAAGCGTTGACGTTCTACGCGACCAGGGCTTCATGATCGGCTTCGGCATCGACCCCAAGGATCCATCCAAGATCGGCGATGAAGTCGATCCGCGCATCGTTGGCCATGACGTGACCAACGGCAATGAAGAAGGTGGCCGCAAGGCCATGGAAAACCTTCTCCAGAAGGATCCAGGCATCAACGTCATTCACACGATCAACGAACCTGCTGCCGTCGGTGCCTATCAGGCGCTGAAGGCTGTCGGCATGGAAAAGAACGTGCTGATCGTTTCCGTCGATGGCGGTTGCCCCGGCGTGAAGTCGGTCGAAGAAGGCGTTATCGGCGCGACATCGCAGCAGTACCCGCTGATGATGGCCGCACTCGGCGTTGAAGCGATCAAAAAGTTCGCTGACACCGGCGAAAAGCCAAAGCCAACCGAAGGCAAGTCCTTCTTTGACACAGGCGTTTCGCTCGTCACGGACAAGCCGGTGTCCGGCGTGCCGTCGATCAGCGTCAAGGAAGGCCTAGCCAAGTGCTGGGGCTAATCCCCACCCTTCGATAAACCCATACCGGTCGGAACATTGTTCCGGCCGGTTTCGCCCAGAAGATTTCGCTGTCAGATTATCCGGCTAAAGATCGAGCGCCTTGGATGGCTTGAGCTGGCGAGCGGGAGGAGAAACCATGAGCGGAATACAGGAATTCGAGCAAGTGCTCGATGGCAGCGACAAGAATGTCGCGTCGTTCGAACACCAGAAAATTTCACCCCTGAAACGCGCGCAGCATTTCCTGCACTCGACCCCGGCAGCGGTGCCGCTGATCGTGCTGATCCTTTCGGTCGCCATCTTCGGACTGAGCATCGGTGGGCGTTTCTTTTCATCCTATACGCTAACGCTGATTCTACAGCAGATCGCCGTCGTCGGTATTCTCGGCTCGGCGCAGACGCTGATCATCCTCACCGCCGGTATCGATCTTTCGATCGGCGTCGTCATGGTGATTTCGTCCGTGGTGATGGGCAATGTGGCCGTGACCTACGGGTTGCCGAGCGGCGTTGCCGTTCTGGCAGGCTTTGTGGTTGGCGGGCTGTGTGGTCTGTTCAACGGCTTCCTGGTCGCAGTCGTCAAATTGCCGCCCTTTATCGTCACGCTCGGATCGTGGAACATCGTCATGGCGACGAATTTCATCTATTCGGCAAACCAGACGATCCGCGATGCTGATGTTTCGCAAAACGCACCGCTTCTCCAAATTTTCGCCACCAATTTTCGCATCGGCACGGCCACCTTCACGCTGGGCGTTATCGCCATGGTGCTGCTGGTCGCCCTGCTCTGGTACATTCTCAACCACACCGCCTGGGGTCGCCACGTCTATGCGGTGGGTGACGATCCGGAAGCAGCAAAGCTTTCCGGCATCCAGACCCGCAAAGTTCTGTTGAGCGTCTATACCGTTGCAGGCGTCATCGCCGCCTTCGCAGCTTGGGTTGCCATCGGTCGTAACGGCTCGATTTCGCCGTCCGCTGCCGTGACCGACTATAACCTGCAAGCTATTACGGCGACTGTGATCGGAGGTATTTCGCTGTTTGGCGGTCGTGGCTCCATTCTCGGCACGCTGTTTGGTGCCATGCTGGTGGGTGTCGTCTCCATGGGTCTCAACATGCTTGGTGCTGACCCGCAATGGAAAGTCATGTTGACCGGCTGGCTGATCATCGCTGCCGTTGCAATCGACCAATGGATCCGAAAGGCAGGCGTGTGATGAGCATAGACACCACAAAGCAACCCGTTCTCTCCGCCCATGGTCTCGTCAAGCGTTATGGCCGTGTGACCGCCCTCGACAATGCAGATTTCGATCTCTACCCCGGCGAAATCCTGGCCGTTATCGGCGATAATGGTGCGGGCAAATCCTCTCTGATCAAGGCTTTGTCCGGGGCCGTCCGTCCCGATGAAGGCGAGATCAGGCTGGATGGCAAGCCGGTGCAGTTCAAGACACCGCTTGAAGCCCGCGATGCTGGCATCGAGACCGTCTATCAAAACCTGGCGCTCTCACCTGCCCTGTCGATCACCGACAACATGTTCCTTGGTCGTGAGCTAAGAAAACCAGGTTTCCTGGGCACGGTCCTGCGCAAGCTCGACCACGCCGCCATGGACAAGTTTGCACGTAACAAGCTGTCCGAACTCGGCCTCATGACCATTCAAAACATCAACCAGTCGGTGGAAACCCTCTCGGGTGGCCAGCGTCAGGGCGTGGCCGTTGCACGCGCGGCGGCCTTCGGCTCCAAGGTCGTCATTCTGGATGAACCGACAGCAGCCTTGGGCGTGAAGGAAAGCCGACGCGTGCTGGAGCTCATTCTCGATGTGCGCTCGCGTGGCATGCCGATCGTGCTGATTTCGCACAATATGCCGCATGTGTTCGAGGTCGCAGACCGCATTCACATTCACCGTCTGGGCAAGCGCCTTTGCGTCATCAATCCGAAGGAATACACCATGTCCGATGCGGTCGCCTTCATGACGGGCGCCAAGGAACCACCGAGAGAGACGCTCGCGGCATGACGATGACACTCGATGCGATGGCTGACGACATCGTCAAGCGCGCGTCAGACAATCCCCGCTTCATCGTTGCCATTGCCGGTCCCCCTGGGGCCGGCAAGTCTACGCTAGCCGATGCGCTGCGGGACGAGCTGACCAGACGCAGTGAAAAAGCCGAAGTCCTGCCCATGGACGGGTTTCACATGGACAACGGCATTCTGCAACATCGTGGATTGTTCGCCCGCAAAGGCGCGCCGGAGACTTTCGACGTGCGCGGTTTCTCCGATATTGTCGCCGCCGTTCGCAAGGCGGATCAGGAAGTGCTGGTGCCGGTGTTCGATCGTTCGAGGGAGATTGCCATTGCCTCGGCGCGTGCGATTGCGCCTGATACGCGGTTCATTCTGGCGGAAGGCAATTATCTCCTGCTCAACGAAGAGCCCTGGGTTTGTCTGAAGAGCAGCTACGACTTTTCGATTTTCGTCGGTCCATCGGTCGAGGTGCTGGAACAGCGGTTGCGCGATCGCTGGGTTGGATATGGCCTGGACGAGGCGGGCATCCATGCCAAGCTTTACGAAAACGATCTGCCGAACGGCAAACGCGTAGTCGAGAACTCCGTGGGTGCTGATATCAGCATCGACATCTGGGAATAGTTCCTTTCACGGTATCCAGTTGGTTCAACACCTTGGGCTGAAAGACTCTCTCGCCGCGCAGACGCGCGGCGACTGGATTCCTGTGACAAGCACAGGAATGAGGGAGATGGAGTATGCGCTTTTTCTGAAAATCCATTCCGATTTTCGAGCGCATGTTGTAGGTCATGATCCCATGACGATTCTGGATGCGGCATGACTGCCAAGGTTTTCCTCTCCCGGCTGAAACTGAGCGAGTTTCGCAATTATGCGGAAGTATCGCTGCGCCTCGATGCACGCCACGTGGTGCTGACGGGCGACAATGGATCGGGCAAGACCAATCTGCTGGAGGCCGTCTCGTTTCTTTCGCCGGGCCGCGGATTGCGGCGCGCCACGCTTTCCGATGTGACGCGCGTTGGCGCAGAAAATGTAGGCTTCTCCATCTTTGCCGAGGTTGATGGCATGGATGGCGAGGTTGCCATCGGCACCGGCGTGGAGGGCGAAGGCGAAACGCTGTCGCGCCGTTTGCGGCTGAATGGCACCTCGGTCAAATCCGTCGATGAACTGACCGACCACCTTCGCGTGTTGTGGCTGACACCGGCCATGGACGGCCTGTTCACCGGCTCCTCATCCGACCGTCGCCGTTTTCTCGACCGGCTGGTTCTATCGCTCGACCCCAGCCATGGACGCCGGGCCAGCGACTTCGAAAAAGCCATGCGCGGGCGCAATCGCCTTTTGTCAGATGGTCGCTTCGATCCGGTCTGGCTGGAGGGCATCGAAAAGCAGATGGCAGAGCTTGGGATTTCGATGGCGGTTGCGCGTCACGAAATGCTGGGCCTTTTGAGAGCGCTTATCGACAGCCGCAGCAATGACACGAATTTTCCGACGGCATCGCTGACGCTCTCCGGTTTCATGGATGGCGAATTTCACCGTCCGGCGGTCGATCTGGAAGACGAGTATCTTGCCACGCTTAAAGACAATCGCTACCGCGATGCTGCCGCCGGGCGCACGCTTGAGGGTCCGCACCGCGCGGATCTGTTCGTGCGCCATGCGGAAAAGGACATGGATGCAGGACGCTGCTCGACGGGTGAGCAGAAGGCGCTGCTCGTCGGGCTGGTTCTGGCCCATGCGCAGCTGACCGCCAATATGACAGGCTATGCGCCGGTGCTGCTGCTGGACGAAATCGCCGCGCATCTGGACGAGGGGCGGCGCGCAGCGTTGTTTGATCTCATCCATGCGCTGGGCGGCCAGAGTTTCATGACAGGAACAGATGCGTCGATGTTTGCGGGTCTGGGCGAGCGGGCGCAGTTTTTCGATGTTTCCCATGGCAGCATCGGGTGATAGTTCTTAAATCCTGTAGCTATTGCCAGGAGACACGACTTTGGACCCCCTGACACCAAAGGAAATAGACCGTTACAAGCGCCATATTCTGCTGCCGGAAATCGGCGGTGCCGGCCAGCAGCGTCTGAAGGCTGCCAAGGTGCTGGTCATCGGCGCGGGCGGGCTGGGTGCCCCGGTGCTCTATTATCTCGCAGCGGCGGGTGTCGGCACGCTTGGCATCATCGATGATGATGTGGTTTCGCTGTCCAATCTTCAGCGACAGGTCATTCACGACACCGGCACCATCGGCGAGCAGAAGACGGAAAGCGCGCGTCGCTCCATTGCGCGGCTGAACCCGCATGTGCGGACGCTGCATTTCGAGGAGCGGTTCTCGGTCGTCTGGGCGCATGACCATCTGAAGGGTTTCGATCTTGTTATCGATGGCTCCGACAATTTCGACACGCGCTATGCCGCAGCCGATGCGGCGGAGACGGCGAAGGTGCCGCTGGTGACGGGGGCGGTTGGGCGATTCGATGGTTCGGTGACCGTCCTGAAGCCCTATGAGGCTGGGGCGGACGGCACCTTGCTGCCGGGATATCGTGACCTTTTTCCTGCACCACCACCGGAGGGCGTGGTGCCGTCCTGCGCCGAAACCGGCATTATCGGTGCGCTGACCGGGGTGATCGGCACGATCATGGCGATGGAGGCGATCAAGCTGATTACCCAGACTGGCGAACCGTTGATCGGGCGTCTGCTGTTATATGATGCGCTGGCGGCACGGTTCGACACCGTTCGCTACAAGAGGCGCGCGCAGACATCATGATCGAGATCGTGAAGATCGACGGCAGCTTTGCGCGGTTTGCCGAATTGCTGGCGCTGATCAGGTCATCCTTTGCCTATATGGACGGGATCATCGATCCGCCATCCTCTGCCCATCGGCTGACACTGGACACGCTGGCGCAGAAAGCCGAGGACGAGATCGCCTTTGTTGCGCTGGATGGCGAGCTGTTGTTGGGCTGCATCTTTTGTAAGCCAGAAGTGACAAGCCTTTATGTCGGCAAGCTCGCCGTTTCTCCTTTGGCGCAGGGTAAAGGCGTGGGCTCCGCATTGTTGTGGTCAGCGGAAGATGTGGCCCGTGATAGGGGGCTTCCCGCACTGCGGCTAGAAACGCGCATCGAACTCACCGGCAACCATCGTCGCTTCGCGGCGTGGGGTTTTGTGAGGACGGCAGAAAACTCCCATCCCGGCTATACGCGTGTAACGTCCATCGAGATGACGAAGCGTCTTAGCTGATCGTTTAGCTACGGCCCGGCAAAACCCTGTTGGGCGGGCGGTGACCGTCATAGAAGGCGCGGATGTTGATGATGACCTTGTCACCCATGTCGATCCGACCTTCGATGGTGGCCGAACTCATATGCGGCAACAGGACGACCTTGCCCTCTTTGGCGAGCTTGATGAGCTTGGGGTTCACGACCGGTTCATTTTCGAAAACGTCCAGACCCGCGCCTGCGATCTTGCCGTCCATCAGGCAGCGGATCAGCGCCGCCTCATCGATGATATCGCCGCGCGCCGTGTTGACGATGTAGCTCGTCGGCTGCATCAGCGCGAGGTGACGCGCGGAAATCAGGTGATAGGTGGCCGGTGTCGATGGGCAATTGACCGAGACGATATCGACGCGGGCCAGCATCTGATCGAGGCTGTCCCAATAGGTCGCCTCCAGCTCAGCCTCCGTTGCCGGGTTGACGCGCTTGCGGTTGTGGTAGTGGATCGATAGCCCGAAAGCCTTGGCGCGACGGGCAACGGCGGTGCCGATGCGGCCCATGCCGACGATGCCGATGCGCTTGCCCGACAGGCGACGGCCCAGCATCCAGGTGGGCGACCAGCCCAGCCATTCATCCGAGCCATTGGCAAGAACGCGGGTTCCCTCCACAAGCCGACGCGGCACGGCAAGCACGAGCGCCATGGTCATATCGGCGCTGTCTTCGGTCAGAACATTTGGGGTGTTGGTAACGGTAATTCCCTTGCGGGCGGCGGCATCCACATCGATATGGTCGATGCCGTTGGAAAACCCGGCGATCAGCTTCAGTTGCGGGCCTGCCTGCTCGATCATCTCGGCGGTGATACGGTCCGTGACCGTGGGCACCAGAACGTCCACGGTCTGCATGGCCGCGATGAGTTCGGCCTTGGAGCGCGGGGTGTCCTCGATGTTCAGTTCCGCGTCGAACAGCTCTCGCATGCGGGTTTCGACCAGATCCGGCAATTTGCGTGTCAAATAGACGGTCGGTCTCTTCTTATTCGTCATTGTCCGAGGGCACCTTGTTCAGAGGTCGTTAACCAAAAAGAGCGATAATTTCTTTCACCACGGGCGTTTCTACCAGACCCACCGGCGAAGACAAACAAATCTCGCATGTTGCCGTCGTCGACTTTTAAAAATGGTGGTTTCGTTCGTCACCCAAGATTACCAACCGCAAGGAAACGGAAACCGGCATGCGTAGCATTGTCTTTATTGTCTGCATTGCATTGTCGCTGGGTTTTCTCGACGCTGCAAGCGCACCTGTGATGGCACAAGGTGCCGCCAAGGGCGCAAGCGGCCTGCCGTTGCCACGCTTCGTCAGCCTGAAATCACGGCGCGTCAACATGCGCATCGGGCCAAGCACCGATTACGCCGTCTCATGGATGTATATGAAGTCCGGCATGCCGGTGGAAATCATTCAGGAATATGAAAACTGGCGGCGCATTCGCGATGCCGACGGCACCGAAGGCTGGGTCAACCAGGCGCTGCTGTCTGGCGAGCGAACCGCCGTTGCAGCCCCATGGATGCGCGGCAAGGGCAAGGATGTCTATGTCAACATGCGCCGCGAAGCGCAATCGGGCGCATCCGTCGTCGCCAAGCTGGAGCCCGGTGTCCAGATCAGGATCGGCGAATGCAATGGCGACTGGTGCAAGGCCCAGGCCGATCAGGTGACCGGCTGGGTGTCTCAAGGGGAAATCTGGGGCGCTTACCCAGGCGAGGCCTTCAAATAGGCCAAGCCGTTAAATAAGCCAAGCCCTTAGACAAGACCATGCTTTTCGGCCAGCGCCTTCAGCGATGACATGGGGCGCGGGCCGACCTGCTGGATGACGGCGGCGGCGGCAAGGCAGCCGAGCTTGCCCGAATCTTCCAGCGAACGGCCCTGCGTGTAGCCATAGAGGAAGCCGGAGGCGAACAGATCGCCAGCACCCGTCGTGTCCACCACGTCGAACACAGGGTAGGCCTCGACCTTCACGCGCTCTGTGCCGCGCACAATGGTGGCGCCCTCTTCGCTCATGGTGACGGCGGCGATCTTGCAATCGGCGGCGATCTTCGTCAGCGCCAGATCGAAATCATCGGTCTCGTAGAGCGAAAGCGCTTCCTGCTTGTTGGCGAAAACGATATCGACCGTACCGGAGCGCATCAGTTCCAGAAACTCATCCCGGTAACGACCGACGCAAAAGCTGTCTGACAGTGTCATCGAGACTTCGCGACCGTTTTCATGGGCAATGCGGGCACAATCGCGGATCGCATCCTTGGCGCGCGGTGGGTCCCAGAGATAACCTTCGAAATAGATGACCTTGGATTCAGCGACCACAGCCGGTTCGACATCCTCAGGGCCAAACTCCACGCAGGCACCGAGATAGGTGTTCATCGAACGCTCGCCGTCTTCAGTGACGAAAATCATCGAGCGGGCCGTTGGCGGGAATGTGCCTTGCGGCTTGGTTTCGAAATGAACGCCTTGGGCGCGGATATCGTGCTGGAAAATCTCTCCGAGCTGATCTTCGGCCACCTTGCCGAAATAGGCCGCGCTTCCGCCGAAATTGGCAATGCCCGCTGCCGTGTTGCCGGCACTACCGCCAGAGGCTTCGAGCGCCGGGCCCATCAACGAATAGAGCAATTCGGCACGCTCGGCATCGATGAGGTTCATCGCGCCCTTGGTGATCTTTGTCTCTTCTAGAAACTGATCGTTACAGCGGGAGATGATATCCACAATGGCATTGCCAACCGTCAGTACGTCGAATTTTGTCATGGGCCTCTTGTCCGGGATGCATCGGTGGATGCGTTATATACCATTCGGTCTTAAAGAATTCTGGCCACAAGAAAAGCCAAAACCGCTTGCCGGTTGTAACAGAACAGCCCTCCTACAAAAAAACAACGCGTCATGTGTCTGTCATGCAGCGTTGGTATAGAATGCGCATTGCGTCATCACGGATGTACTGGTGAGGCAAGCGGATGAAAGCGGGGGCGACCTCGCTTTTTTCTTTTGTGGAGGCGGTTGGCGTTGTTCGGTCCCGATAGATGCGTTAGACCGAACGCTTCTGCAGGCCCGCGAAAGTCCCTCCGCAATGTATGCTGTCGCCATCAATGTCGCGCCGATCTTCCTTCTCATTCTCATTGGCTGGGCAACCGTCAAGGTTAAGCTGTTCAAGGCGGAAGCCAGCGATGTACTTAGCGACTTTGTCTTCAAGATCGCCGTTCCCACGCTGATTTTTCGCACGCTGGCGTCGGCTGATTTCCATGGCGCCTCGCCCTTCAAGCTCTGGGTGACCTATTTCGTCGGTGTCGCGATTACCTGGGCAGCGGGGCAACTGGTCACGCGCCACGTCTTCAAACAGGATTTGCGGGTCAGCGTCATCGCTGGCATTTCGTCGGCCTTTGCCAACAACATCTTTATCGGCCTGCCTCTCGTTGGTCGCTCAATTGGCAGCGATGGCATCGTGGCGATTTCCATCCTTCTGGTGGTGCATCTGCCGATCATGATGATTGCCGGTACGATCCTGATGGAAAATGCCACGCACAAGGTTCTGGGCGGAGAAAAGCGCAGTGCGTTTGCCGTGCTGAAACAGGTGGGGCGCAATCTGGCGCAAAATCCGCTGGTGATCGCGCTCGTGCTGGGGCTGTGCTTCAATATGACCGGCTTTGCCATGCCGGAGGTGATGACAACGGTGATCGATCAAATCGCCAGCATGGCGGGACCGGCGGCGCTGATTTCGCTCGGCATGGCGCTCACCAAATATCCTATACGCGGCAATCTGCGCATTGCGGTGACGATGACGGCGTTCAAGCTGATCCTGATGCCAGCCTGCGTTTGGCTGATGGCGCATGCCCTGGGCCTCAGCCCGGCCTGGACGGCAGCACTGGTTCTGACATCTTGCGTGCCGACGGGCATCAATTCCTGGCTGCTAGCCAACCGTTTCGGCATCGGCCACAGCATAGCGGCCTCCACGATCAGCATTTCCACCCTGTTCGGTGTGCTGACCGTGTCGTTCTGGGCATGGCTTTTGAGTTGATTATTTCTGCGCGCCCAAAACCTTGAAGCGCGAGTTGCGGCAGACTTCCTGGCTGGAGCGGAATTCCGTGGACAGGATCGTCTCGTAGGGCATGCCGCGATTGGCAACCATCAGCAGCTTTCCGCCACTGCGCAGCGCCGTTGCAGCCGTCTTGATCATGGCCTGACCGAGAGCCGGTTCCGACGCCTGACCATTGGCATGGAAGGGCGGGTTCATGATGATGAGGTCGTATTTTTCCTTCGGCGGCTCTGCGACCAGATCCTGCCAGAAGAAGCGTGCTGTCAGCCGCGGGCAATTTTCCAGCATGTTGGTCTTGGCAAATTCCAGTGCGTTCCAGTCTGCTTCGAACAGGTCGATCCGGGCCGTGCGCGCCGACTTTTCAGCCAGCATAACGGAGAGATAACCCCAGCCTGCGCCAAAGTCCGCAGCGTTGCCATCGAAATCCGTCGGCAGGCGCGAAGCCAGAAGCTCAGAACCGCCATCGACGCGGTCGTGCGAGAACATGCCCGGCATGGCAGTGAAGCGACCATCAATGGTCACAGTGCCCTGCTGGAGTTTGGCAACGGCAGCAGAGACATCGTCGGGGCGTCTGAACCAGATGGCGACGCCGTGATATTTCGGTGTCGATTCCGCTTCGATGCCGAGCTTCGACAAGGTCTTGCGCAACGTGACGATGCCGTCTTCCTTGGAACCGGCAGCGACAATCAGGCCGCCAGCCTTGACGCGGGTCAGCGCCTCGGCAAGACGGTTTTCGTTTTCGCCGCGGTGCTTGCCACCGATCAGAAGTGCCACATCATAGTCTTCACCAGAAATATCTGGTGCTACCTCTGCGCCTTGCGCTTGCAGCGCACGGTAGAGCGGGCGCAGGTTCTGAACGGCTGTGATCGCAGCCTCGAACCCTTCCAGACGCGGCGCGCCTGCTTCAGCGCCCAAAAACAGAACGCGTTCGCCCGCTTTGGGGCTCGCCAGCATATCTGCGGCAAACGGATGAAACAGGGTTTTAACAGCGTCACGGCTCATGGGGTCGTTCCTAAGTTCACATAGAAAAAAGGCGCGGGGAGAAATCCCGCGCCTCGATATCGGTTAGCGCCAGCTACCTTATTCGGCAGCTTCGCCTTCGCTCTTCTTTTCAGCAACGGCTTCCTTGCCGGTTGCCTGATCGACAACCTTCATGGACAGGCGAACCTTGCCACGCTCGTCAAAGCCCATCAGCTTGACCCAAACCTTGTCGCCTTCCTTGACGACGTCGGAGGTCTTGGCAACGCGATCGGATGCCAGCTGCGAGATGTGAACGAGGCCGTCGCGTGCGCCGAAGAAGTTGACGAATGCACCGAAGTCAGCGGTCTTGACGACCGTGCCTTCGTAGATCATGCCGACTTCAGGCTCTGCAACGATGGAGTGGATCCACTTGCGGGCCGCTTCGATTTCTTTGCCGGAGGAAGACGCGATCTTGACGGTGCCGTCGTCTTCGATGTTGATCTTCGCGCCGGTCTTTTCGACGATTTCGCGAATGACCTTGCCGCCGGAGCCGATGACTTCACGGATCTTGTCGACCGGAATGTTCATGACTTCGATGCGTGGAGCGAATTCGCCGAGCTGCGAACGTCCTTCGGTGATGGCGTTGGCCATTTCGCCGAGAATGTGCGTACGACCACCCTTTGCCTGCTCCAGAGCGACCTTCATGATCTCTTCGGTAATACCGGCGATCTTGATGTCCATCTGCAGCGATGTGATGCCGTCAGCAGTACCCGCAACCTTGAAGTCCATATCGCCGAGGTGATCTTCATCGCCCAGGATGTCGGAGAGAACGGCGAAGCGTTCACCTTCAAGGATGAGGCCCATGGCAATACCGGCCACTGGCTTTGCAAGCGGAACGCCTGCGTCCATCAGAGCGAGCGATGTGCCGCAAACGGTTGCCATCGAGGACGAGCCGTTGGACTCGGTGATCTCGGAGACGACGCGTAGCGTGTAAGGGAACTGTTCGACCGATGGCAGCATCGGGCGGATTGCGCGCCATGCCAGCTTGCCGTGACCGATTTCGCGGCGGCCCGGGGAGCCCATGCGGCCTGTTTCACCAACCGAGTAGGGAGGGAAGTTATAATGCAGAAGGAAACGTTCCTTGTACATGCCGGTGAGCGAGTCCACGTACTGCTCGTCTTCGCCGGTGCCGAGTGTGGCGACAACGATGGCCTGAGTTTCGCCGCGTGTGAACAGGGCAGAACCGTGGGTGCGTGGCAGCATGCCGACTTCAGACACGATCGGGCGAACCGTGGACAGATCGCGACCGTCGATGCGGCTCTTGGTGTCCAGAATGTTCCAGCGAACGATTTTTGCCTGAATGTGCTTGAAGACAGCGCCAATCACTTCATTGGTGTACTTCGGCTCTGCACCTTCCGGGAAGAAGTGGGCCTTCACCTTTGCCTTGACGGCGTCGACTGCGTTGTAACGGGCAGCCTTTTCGGTGATCTTGTAGGCGTCGCGCAGTTCAGCTTCGGCAAGGCCGAGCATTTCGGTTTCGAGAGCGGAGAAATCTTCCGGTTCGAATTCGCGTGGTTCCTTGGCAGCAACTTCAGCCAGCTTGATGATGGCGTCGATGACCGGCTGGAAACCGCGATGACCAAACATCACAGCGCCGAGCATGATTTCTTCGTTGAGTTCCTTGGCTTCGGACTCGACCATCAGGACGGCGTCCTGCGTACCGGCAACGACCAGATCCAGAACCGACTCGTCCATCTCGTCGAGATGCGGGTTCAGGACGTATTCGCCGTTGATGTAGCCGACGCGTGCGCCGCCGACTGGGCCCATGAAGGGAACGCCCGACAGTGTCAGGGCAGCAGAGGCTGCAACCATCGACAATACGTCAGGATCGTTTTCGAGGTCGTGCTGAATTACGGTGACGACAACCTGGGTGTCGTTCTTGTAGCCCTCAGGAAACAGCGGACGGATCGGGCGGTCGATCAGGCGGGAAACCAGAGTTTCCTTTTCGGAAGGACGACCTTCGCGCTTGAAATAGCCACCGGGAATCTTGCCGGCTGCATAGGTCTTTTCCTGGTAGTTGACGGTCAGCGGGAAGAAGTCCTGACCAGGCTTTGGCGACTTTGCGGAAACGACGGTCGCGAGAACCATTGTTTCGCCGTAGGTTGCGATAACCGCACCATCGGCCTGACGGGCGACCTTGCCGGTTTCAAGCTTGAGCGGGCGGCCTGCCCATTCGATTTCCACGGAGTGTTGATTGAACATATCTTGTCCTCAAATGTAGCCACGGTCCTCTCAAAAAGCGGAGAACACGCGGGCTGCAACGTATCACGGGCAAGACAGCAGGGCGCTTTGGTCCATATTTCGTGTGAAACATGGCAACGCGTCGAAACGTTGCAAAAGCATCCGGCAATCCTGCCCCATGACAGGTCATCGGTTATATCAGACGGCACCGGCCCATCCGGCCCATCTTCTGTTGGCGTCCTGAGGGACTGCCATTATCAGCATGCCAGCACAGGGCTGGAATAAAAACCGGCGGGAATTTCGTGATCGAAACCCGCCGGAAAAGTTTTTAGCGGCGAATGCCGAGTGCGCTGATCAGCTTGGTGTAACGGCTTTCGTCCTTCTTCTTGACGTAGTCGAGAAGCGAACGGCGGCTGGAAACCATGGTCAGAAGGCCACGACGGGAGTGGTTGTCCTTCTTGTGATCCTTGAAGTGGCCTGTCAGGTTGTTGATCCGTTCGGTCAAAATTGCGACCTGAACTTCCGGCGAACCGGTATCACCTTCCTTGATGGCGTATTCCTTGATGAGTTCGGCTTTGCGCTCTGCAGTAATCGACATCGGACGATCCTTTCTATTTAAGGAAAAACGGGACGCCAAGCACCGGGATGTCGTCCAGCACTGGCCATGTAGTAGCGCGGGCCAAGCCCAAGCTGCGCTGCCTATAAACCAAACGGCCCATAAAGGAAAGAGGCGATTAGTTTCGCCCCTTTGGGTCGCTCAGCCATCAACGTAGGTGCGTGTGCTGTCGTTATCAGCCGAAAACGCGCTTCGGGCGGAACTCGCCTTCGGCAATTTCGCCGATGGCGACCAGCTTGCCGCGTGCGGTCGCATAGGCTTCCATCTCCTGTGTCGGCGCATCGCGCCCGCGCAGAAGAATGGGATTACCCATTTTGAGCCGATGGGCCTGGTCATCATTAATGATGAGATGCGGCAGCGACGAAAGTGCTTCCGACGTGTCTATCAAATATGCGTCCAGTGCCGCCAACCGCTCGTCGCGGTCTTCGATGGCTTCGAACTCGACCAGCTTTGCAAGCGGCACCATCGCGTCTTCGGCAAAGGGTGCGACCATGGAGCGGCGCAGCTCAGAGATAAAGCCATAGCAACCCAGATCGCGGCCCATGTCACGGGCAAGCGCACGTACATAGGTTCCCTTACCGCACTCCACTTCGAAATGGGCGGTGTCGGCATCGGGGCAGGCCAGCAGGGTGATCCGGTGTATCTCGACTTCACGGGCTGGAATTTCCACTTCCTCGCCGCTGCGCGCCAGATCATAGGCGCGCTCTCCGGCGATCTTGATCGCGGAAAACTGCGGCGGTATCTGGAGGATCGTACCGGTATAGTTGGGCAACAGATCGCGGATCGCCTGCTCATTCGGACGGTCGGCGGATGTGTTGAGCACATCACCTTCCATGTCGTCGGTGGTCCGCTCCTCGCCCCAGGTTACGGTGAACTCGTATATCTTACGGCCATCCATCACGTAGGGAACGGTTTTCGTGGCATCACCCAGTGCAATCGGCAACATGCCGGAAGCCAAGGGATCGAGCGTGCCAGCATGACCGGCCTTCTGTGCGTTGAAGAGCCACTTGATTTTCGAAACGGCCTCGGTGGAGCCGAAATCGAACGGCTTGTCGAGGATAAGCCAGCCGGAAATCGGTCGGCCCTTGGGCTTACGGTGTTGTTGTTTGCGTGGTTTGGACATGCTTCAGTTCTGTTCGTCGTCTTTTTCGTTTGAAGGTCCCAGATCGCGCTGCACCTCCGGCGAACGCAGGAGCGCGTCGATCTTCTTGTAATTGTCGAAGCTGGTATCGTCGCGGAACCGCAGCTCCGGCACATATTTCAGCTGCCGCAAATGCGGGCCCAAGCGGCCACGCAGAAACTTGGCGTGGCGGTTCAGTGCCGTGATCGTATCGGTGTGGTCGTCAACGCCAATCGGCGTCACGTAAGCGGTCGCGATCTTGAGATCGGTCGACATGCGCACTTCCGAAATGGAAATCACCGTCTTTTCGATCAGATCGTCGCGAACTTCGCCACGTTGCAGAATTTGGGTCACCGCAGCGCGAACCTGTTCGGCAACGCGCAGCATGCGTTGCGAGGGCGCGGATGATGATGCTTTTGCCATTTTATCTTAGCCTCAAACAAAGCGAGCGCCGGTTAAGCCGGCGCCCGACAGTGTATTCTTGTTGTGGCGAAACGCTTAGAGCGTTCTGGTGATGTGCTCTACGCGGAAGCACTCGATGGTGTCGCCTGCACGGATGTCCTCGTAGTTTTCGAACGCCATACCGCACTCCTGACCAACCGGCACTTCGCCGACTTCGTCCTTGAAGCGCTTGAGCGTCTTGAGCTTGCCTTCGTGGATGACGACATTGTCGCGCACCAGACGAACGCCTGCACCACGTTCCACCTTGCCTTCGACGACACGGCAACCGGCAACCTTGCCGACCTTCGTGATGTTGAAGACTTCCAGGATTTCGGCGTTGCCGAGGAAGGTTTCGCGGCGTTCTGGAGACAGAAGACCCGACATCGCTGCTTTCACGTCATCCACCAGATCGTAGATGATGTTGTAGTAGCGAATTTCGATACCGGCGCGTTCGGATGCGGTCCGTGCCTGAGCGTTGGCGCGTACGTTGAAGCCGATGATCGCAGCGTTGGAGGCCTCGGCAAGCGAGATATCCGACTCCGTGATCGCACCTGCACCAGAGTGGATGATGCGTGCGCGAACTTCGTCTGTTCCAAGCTTTTCAAGCGATGCGATGATCGCTTCGACAGAACCCTGCACGTCACCCTTGATGAGCAACGGGAAGTCCTTGCGGCCACTGGCCTGCAACTGCGTCATCATCTGTTCCAGCGAACCGCGCTGGCCAGTCTGACGGGCAACAGCCTTGTCACGTGTCAGGCGCTGACGGTACTCGGAAATTTCACGAGCACGGCTTTCGTTTTCAACGACCGCGAAGCGATCACCGGCAGATGGTGTACCCGAAAGGCCGAGAACCTCGACGGGTGTAGCCGGACCGGCTTCCTTGACGTGTTCGCCCTTGTCGTTGACGAGTGCACGCACACGGCCCCACTGGTCGCCGGCAACGATGATCTGGCCCGGACGCAACACGCCCTTCTGAACCAGAATGGTCGCCACGGAACCACGACCGCGATCGAGCTGGGCTTCGATAACCGTACCTTCCGCGGTGCGGTTGAGGTTTGCCTTCAGATCGAGAATTTCGGCCTGGAGCAGAACGGCTTCGAGAAGCTTGTCGAGGTTGAGCTTGTTCTTTGCGGACACTTCCACATCGAGAACTTCACCACCCATGGATTCGACGAAGACTTCGTGCTGCAACAGCTGCTGGCGAACCTTTTCAGGGTTTGCCTCGTGTTTGTCGATCTTGTTGATCGCGACGATGATCGGCACACCAGCGGCTTTCGCGTGGTTGATCGATTCAATCGTCTGCGGCATCACGCTGTCATCGGCTGCGACCACCAGAATGGCGATGTCGGTTGCCTGTGCACCACGGGCACGCATGGCCGTAAAGGCGGCGTGGCCGGGGGTGTCGATGAAGGTGATCTTGTGACCGTTCTTCTCGACCTGATAGGCGCCGATATGCTGAGTGATACCACCGGCTTCACCCGAAACAACGCTCGTCTGACGGATGGCGTCGAGAAGCGATGTCTTGCCGTGGTCGACGTGACCCATGATGGTGACGACCGGAGGACGCGAAACCAGTTCGCCGCCATCGTCGTCGGATACGTTGAAGATGCCTTCTTCGATGTCGGATTCGGATACACGCTTGACGGTATGGCCGAATTCGCCAGCGATGATTTCGGCCAGATCGGCGTCGATGACGTCGCCCGGCTTCATCATCTGACCTTCCTTCATCAGGTACTTGATCACATCGACGGCCCGTTCGGACATACGCTGCGACAGTTCCTGAATGGTGATGGTCTCAGGCAGAATGACTTCGCGCATGACCTTTTCGCGGGTTTCCTGCATCTGGCCGCGACGGAATTTTTCCTGACGGCGGCGCATGGCGGAAAGCGAGCGACCGCGCGGGCTGCCATCTTCTTCCAGATTGGACGTCACCGTCAGCTTGCCACGACGACGCTCTTCTTCGGTCTTGAGACGTGCAGCAGGCTTGGTCGGGGCAGGGGCCGCGACCTTGCCGCGAACCGGTACACCACTGCGACGTGCACCACGATCGTCTTCTTCTTCGCCACCGGGGCGACGGCCACGGGGACCGGCATTGTCGATCGGTGTCGGAACGGCAGCCGGAACGGTGCGCAGCTGCGGACGTGAGTCCGGGCGGCCCGTGCTGGCAGGTGTTCTCGTCGCAACAGGCGCAGGTGCGGCTTCGGCAGGCGCTGCAACAGGAGCCGGTGCCGTCTTGGCAGCGAGGGCTTCTTCGGCTGCGCGGCGTGCAGCCTCTTCCTTCTCGGCCACTGCACGGGCTTCTTCTTCGATCTTTCGGCGTGCTTCGTCTTCCGCGCGCTGCTTGGCTTCTACGATGTCGCGAGCCTGAGCTTCTGCGAGAGCCCGACGGCGCGCATCCATTTCGCCAGCCGAAAGGTCATGCAGGACGGCGCCACGCGGGCGATCCGGCTGACGTGCAGGCTGCGACGATGGCGCAGAGCGGTTCTGATTGTTGTTATTGTTCTGGTTGCCAGACTGATAGGGCCGCTGCGCCTGAGGCTGCTGCGGGCGCTGAGCTGCAGCAGGCGCTGCAGGCCGTGCTGGCTGTGGTGCTGCTGTCACTGTCGGCGTGATGGGCTTTTCGTCTTCGGGACGCAATGGGCGGCGTTTGCGTGTCTCCACGACAACCGCGTTGGTGCGACCACGACCCATATCCTGACGCACAGTTCCCGTAGACGCTCCACTCGGCTTCAGAGTGAGGGTCTTCTTGGGTTGTGCGTTGAGTGTCTTGTCGTCGTTGTTATCGGTCATTCCGTTCCCGTTCCTTCGGACGAGAGCCGGATGACATTCATCAGGCCCTGTCTTTAACTAGCTGCATCCGAACGCGGTGGCGGATAGAGTCCGATGACCGCGTCATTGTATTGTCCGGGCAGCGTCTAAATCCGCCTGAGGTTTATCGCCATTGCGATATCGCTCGAGCATCTTTGCGCGCTTCACTACACCCTCACCCGCCTGCCCTGCAAGCGCGCAGGCATGGATAAAAGCATTCTGGCCCATCAGTTCGTCCATTTCCTGCTCGCTGAAGAGCCGAAAGGACGGTATTTCTGTCTCGGCGCCTGAGCCGAGGGTCCAGGCCTTGCGGGCCTGGTTGATCTTTCTCACGCCATCCGGCGCGGCATCCGTTGCATGGAACACCGCAAGGGCATGTCCCGAACGCACGGACGCATCCACTTTCGTGGCGCCGCTGATGAACTGGCCCGCCTTGCGCGCCATGTTCATCATTCCGGTCAACTGCTGCGCCATCAGCCGGTCCATCATCTCCAGGAGTTCAGGTCCGGTTTTGACATCCGTCTTCAAGGCGCGCGCGAAAAGCTTCTTCGCAATGGCCTTCTCGATCAGGGCGCGCTCGGGTGTGACCCAGCATCCGCGCCCTGGCAATTGGCGTTTCAGGTCCGGCACGACGCTTTTGTCCGGGCCTGCGACAAAACGGACCAACTCATCGGGTGTTCCACTCTGCCGCGTTACAATGCACATCCGCTCGCTGCCTGTACCTTCGACCAGCTCGTCATCGAGCAGGTCGTCAGGCTCATGCGCTTGCGAAATCATTCCTGATCGGCGGTATCCGCCTCCTCGGTAGCAACCTCTTCCTGCTGAGCAGCAAGATCTTCAGCGGTGATCCAGCCAGCCAGAAGACGGGCCTGAACGATCATGTTCTCGGCTTCGACGCGCGACACGTCGAGCTTGGAGAAGGTGCCTTCGAACTTCTTTGTCTCGCCGTCCTTGCGTTCGCTCCAACCAACCAGATCGTCAGCGGCGCAGCCTGCGAAGTCTTCGATGTTCTTCACACCTTCTTCGCCCAGTGCCACCAGCATCTGCGATGTCAGGCCGTCGATCTGGCGCAGTTCGTCGGAAACACCGAGCTCCTTGCGCTTGGCATCCATTTCCGTCTCGATACGCTCGATATATTCCTTCGCGCGGGTCTGGATTTCGACAGCTGTGTCTTCATCGAAACCGTCGATGGACGAGATTTCGCTCAGGTCCACATAAGCCAGTTCCTCGACCTGCGCGAAGCCTTCGGATGCCAGAACCTGGCCAACCATTTCGTCCACATCCAGCGCTTCCATGAAGATGCCGGTGCGTTCGTTGAATTCCTTCTGACGGCGCTCGGACTCTTCGGCTTCCGTCATGATGTCGATGTCCCAGCCGGTCAGCTGCGATGCGAGGCGTACGTTCTGGCCGCGACGACCGATGGCGAGCGAAAGCTGCTCATCCGGCACGACGACCTCGATACGCTCTGCCTCTTCATCGAGAACGACCTTGGAAACTTCAGCGGGCTGAAGCGCGTTGACGATGAAGGATGCCGGGTCCTGCGACCATGGAATGATGTCGATCTTTTCACCCTGGAGCTCACCGACAACGGCCTGAACGCGCGAACCGCGCATACCCACGCAAGCGCCGACCGGATCGATCGACGAGTCGTTGGAGATGACGGCGATCTTGGCGCGCGAACCCGGGTCACGGGCAACCGACTTGATCTGGATGATGCCGTCGTAGATTTCAGGCACTTCCATGGTGAAGAGCTTGACCATGAACTGCGGATGCGTGCGCGACAGGAAGATTTGCGGGCCACGCTGTTCGCGGCGCACGTCGTAGACGAAGGCACGAACGCGGTCGCCGTAACGCAGGTTTTCGCGAGGAATCATCTCGTCACGACGGATAATGCCTTCGCCACGACCGAGATCGACGATGACGTTGCCATACTCGACGCGCTTGACGGTACCGTTGATGATTTCGCCGATACGGTCCTTGAACTCGTCGTACTGGCGGTCACGCTCTGCTTCGCGAACCTTCTGAACGATGACCTGCTTGGCGGACTGGGCAGCGATACGGCCGAAATCCATCGGTGGCAGCGGATCGGCAATGTAGTCGCCGATCTTGGCATCGACGTTGCGGTCGCGCGCCAGTTCTAGCGGAATCTGCGTGCCGTAGTCTTCGGCCTTTTCGACAACTTCGAGCAGACGCTGCAAGCGGATTTCGCCGGTCTTGGAGTTGATGTCGGCGCGGATGTTGGTCTCGGAACCGTAACGCGAGCGGGCAGCCTTCTGGATAGCATCAGCCATTGCGGCCAGCACGATTTCGCGGTCGATGACCTTTTCGCGCGCCACAGCATCGGCGATCTGCAGAAGCTCAAGCCTATTAGCACTGACTGCCATTTTTATGTCTCCGTAAGTCGTTTTGCCCGCGTTGTCAGGGCTTACTTTGGAATTAGTCTTCGTCTGCTTCTTCGTTCTGATTGGCAGCCGCGGCCTTGGCCTGCTTGTCTGCCTTCAGTGCGTCGCGAATAAGATCGTCCGTCAGGACCAGCTTCGCGTCGGAAAGTGTGTTAAACGGGATCATCACCACAGGCTCTTCGCCATAGGCAACCTGGTCGCGTTCCAACCTGAAACCGTCCGCTTCTACGCTGGCGATCTTGCCGCGAAAGCGCTTGCGGTTGTCGACCAGAATCGATGTCTCGACCTTGACGATATGGCCCTGCCAGCGAACGAAGTCGGTCTTGCGCACCATCGGCCGGTCGATGCCGGGCGAAGACACTTCGAGATGATACGCCTTTTCGACGGGGTCTTCCACATCAAGAACCGGTGAAATGGCCATGGAAACGGCTTCACAGTCCTGCACGGTCATGGTTCCGTCTTCGCGCTCGGCCATAATCTGCAGGGTCG
Organism: Hyphomicrobiales bacterium; assembly: GCA_900468015.1. Classification (GTDB taxonomy): domain Bacteria; phylum Pseudomonadota; class Alphaproteobacteria; order Rhizobiales; family Rhizobiaceae; genus Agrobacterium. The sequence continues at coordinate 381,964 of UBRU01000007.1, read as the reverse complement.
AGCCGTTCTGGCTGGAAAGCCGGACGCGCACCAGAAGGAAGCCCATGCCTGTCAGCACAGGCTCAATGATTTCGGCGATGCGCTGGTCGATGCCTGTTTCGGTTATCAGTCTTGGTTCGGCGTCTGCCATTCTGGCCTTCCGGTCTTTACTCTGCGCCGGAGGCTTGCTCCGGTTTTTAGGGCGCCTAACGAAAAAGAGCGGAGCCTTGCGGCCCCACTCTTCATCAGACGATCAAGAATTTGAAGGTCCGTATAAACCCAAATCGTCGATATTGCAAGGATGAGGCGCAAAAGCAGCGAAATTGGCTTTCGTCACAATTTTACCTTGGCACGCGCCGAAACAGTGGCATCCTCTCAAACGGCGTCTATAGTGTGACCCGGATGACCAGCAATTGCATCAATTGGACTGCCCGTGCCCGATAGAAAATCTCCGCTTACGCCACTCAAGCATCAAACCTACCGCACAATCTGGTTTGCGAGCATCGCATCGAACTTCGGTGGGCTCATTCAGGCGGTGGGCGCTGCCTGGATGATGACGGCGCTGTCCTCGTCTGAAAACATGATCGCGCTGGTGCAGGCATCGACGTCGCTGCCCATCATGCTGTTTTCGCTGGTATCGGGCGCATTGGCCGACAGTTTCGACCGCCGCCGCATCATGATTTCGGCCCAGCTTCTGATGCTTGCCGCCTCCATCATGCTGACGGTGTTCGCCTGGTTTGGATGGCTGTCACCGTGGCTGCTCCTGTTCTTCACCTTCATGATCGGCTGTGGTACGGCGCTCAACAACCCCTCATGGCAGGCGTCCGTTGGCGAGATGGTGCCACGCGAAGATCTTCCGGCAGCGGTGACGCTCAACAGTGTCGGCTTCAACATCACCCGCAGTGTCGGCCCGGCCATCGGCGGTGTCGTCGTGGCGATTGCAGGAGCGGCAGCCGCGTTTCTCGTCAACACCTTCAGCTATTTTGCGCTTATCTATGCTTTGGTGAAATGGCAACCGCCCAAGAGCACCTCCACTTTGCCACGCGAGCATCTCTTCGCTGCCATCTCCGCTGGCATGCGCTATGTCGCCATGTCGCCGAATATCGGCAAGGTTTTGGTACGCGGTTTCCTGTTCGGTCTTTCCGCCAGTGCTATTCTGGCGCTGATGCCGCTGGTCGCGCGCGATCTGGTGCAGGGTGGGCCTCTGACCTACGGTATCATGCTGGGTGCCTTTGGCGTCGGCGCAATCGGCGGTGCTCTGGTGAGCGCACGTCTGCGGGAAATGGTCAGCAGCGAATGGATCGTGCGCGTCGCGTTTCTCGGCTTCGCACTGAGCTCCGCCGTTACCGCCGTTAGCACGAGTGCCATCCTGACGGCGCTGGTTCTGACGATTTCTGGCGCAAGCTGGGTTCTCGCACTGTCGCTGTTCAACACCATCGTGCAATTGTCCACGCCGCGCTGGGTCGTGGGCCGCGCGCTCTCGCTCTACCAGACGCTGACCTTTGGTGGCATCGCCGTGGGCAGTTGGCTGTGGGGTTCGCTTGCCGAAAATTACGGCCTGACCTATTCCCTGCTCTGTTCGTGCCTGCTGATGCTGCTGGGTGTTCTGGTCGGCTTCAAGCTGGCAATGCCAGCCTTCGCGTCGCTCAACCTCGATCCGCTCAACCGTTTCGTCGAACCGAACCTGCGCCTCGACGTCAAACCGCGAAGCGGGCCGATTGCCATTCTCGTCGATTACGAGATCGATGATGCCGACCTGCCGGAATTCATGTCGATCATGGCAGAGAGACGACGCATCCGCCTGCGGGACGGCGCCCAGAACTGGACGTTGATGCGGGATCTGGAAAACCCGGATATCTGGACGGAAATCTACCATGTGCCGACATGGGTGGAATATGTGCGCCACAACCACCGCCGGACGCAGGCCGATGCCGAGAGTTGGGACAGTATTCTGGCACTCCACCGCGGCAGTACACGTCCGCGCGTGCATCGTATGATCGAACGTCAGGCCATACCGCCGCAGGATGATATCTTCCACAAAGCCCATATCGACCCGCACTGAAGGCAGCATGACTGGATAAGGCGGATCATCGGTCTTCGCTAAAATATTCGACCCTCGGGAACTTTTTTGGCCGTGGCAGCTTCATGCGTCTCATATGGTCAGGGGAAAGTCATGAGAGCCTTCGAAAGTCCGCGCCTGAGAGGCAACCCTGCGCTATGGCTTGCTTCCTGTTGCGCCAAGGCTTCCACCAGATATCGGTTGTGAAAGCTACGTTTTTTTTTCAGAACGACGACATTTATCAAAGACTTTAGGCATGACGGGGCAGGAAATTGTATAAAGAAACGAGCGGCATAGGCCCAATTCTGGATAAGTTATTCGAGCAGGCGCCGACGTTCATCGCCCTTCTTCACGGCCCGGATCACCGCTTCGAGCTTGCCAACCGCAGCTATATGACATTGGTGGGTCGAGACGATCTCATAGGGCGGACCGTTGCGGAAGCCTTGCCGGATGCCGTGTCCCAAGGTTTCCTGAACATTCTCGACGACGTCTATCGAACGGGCTCAACTTATTCTGCTCCCGGCGCACTCTACGCGGTTCAGCCGGAAATCGATGGGCCCGTCACCGAGCGCTATCTCGACTTCATCTACCAGCCCATATTGGGAGCGGATGGAAAGGTGGAGGCGATCTTCGTCGAGGGGTCCGATGTCACCGAGCGGACGTTGGCTGAGCGGAAACGTCGCGAGAGTGAAGAACTCTACAAGGGTTTGTTCGACGCGATAGACGAGGGCTTTTGCGTCATCGAGTTCTTCGATGGGCCACACGGTCCAAACAGCGACTACATCCACATACAGGCCAATGACGCCTATGCCCGGCACGCCGGTATTCCCAACGTCGTTGGGCAAAAGCTGCGCGAAATGGTTGGGGATGAGGCCGATGCCTGGGTCGCTCGTTACGGCGAAGTTCTACGGACCGGCAAGCCGATCAGGTTTCAACAGGAACTGGTTGCGACACGCCGCTATCTGGAGTTGGCGGCAGTGCGCATCGAGCCGGAAAGCAAACGGCAGGTCGCGGTCATGTTTCAGGACATCACCGCCAGACGCCGCGCCGAAATCGCCTTGGCAAAACTAAACGCCACGCTGGAACAACAGGTTGAGGAGCGCACAGCCGAACTGATGGTCGTGGAAGAGGCACTGCGCCACAGCCAGAAAATGGAAGCCGTGGGGCAACTCACCGGTGGCCTTGCACATGACTTCAACAACATTCTGGCTGGTATCAGCGGCAGTCTGGAAATGATGAGCACGCGCCTGACGCAAGGCCGCGTTGGCGATATCGAGCGCTATATCAACGGTGCGGTCGGCGCCACGAAGCGCGCAGCGGCCCTGACACAACGTCTTCTTGCCTTCTCACGGCGACAGACGCTCGATCCCAAACCGCTCAACGTCAACACCCTCGTTGACGGTATGCTCGATCTCATCACCAGAAGCGTCGGTCCCGCCATCAAGGTGGAAACGGTGGGTGCGGCGGGGCTGTGGGCAACCAGTGTGGATGCCGGTCAGCTCGAAAATGCTCTTTTGAACCTCTGCATCAATGCGCGGGATGCCATGCCCGGCGGCGGCAACTTGACCATCGAAACAGGCAATCGCTGGATCGATGACAGGGCGGCGCGGATGCGCGGGCTGGAGCCGGGGCAATACGTCTCGCTCTGTGTATCCGATACGGGAACGGGCATGAGCCAGGAAATCATCGACCGGGCATTCGATCCTTTCTACACGACCAAACCGATCGGGCAGGGCACCGGCCTTGGTCTCTCCATGGTGTATGGATTTGCAGGCCAGTCGGGCGGTGCGGCGCGAATTTATTCCGAAGTCGGGAAAGGCACGATGATATGTCTTTATTTGCCCAGACACGCCGGTGACATCGAAACCACTGAGGCCGAGCCGCTTGGCGTGACAGATGCGCTGCGTGCCGATGGAGGCGAAACGATCCTCGTCGTCGATGACGAGCCACTGGTGCGCATGCTCGCCGTCGAAGAGCTTCAGGATTTGGGCTACTCGGTCATCGAGGCCGAGGATGGTGCGTCGGCGCTGCGGATATTGAACTCGGCGCGCGACATCAGCCTTCTGATCACCGATGTCGGGTTACCCGGCGGAATGAACGGGCGACAGCTCGCCGACGCAGCGCGCGTCAACCGACCCGGGCTGGAGGTGCTGTTCATCACCGGCTACGCCGAAAACGCGGTCCTCAATCACGGGCATCTCGATCATGGCATGCATGTCATGACCAAGCCGTTCCAGCTTGATGTGTTTGCGCAACGGGTCAAAGCCCTCGCTGGCCCCCGGCAATAAACCGCGCTTAACTGCGCAGAGCCTCTACGGCGGACTGACGATAGGCAAGCCATGCAGGCAATATCGCCAGAACCGCTGCGACGCCAAGCAGCAGCCCGGCCTGATTGAGGTCGGCGCGGGCAAATTCGACAGGCATCGCCACGCCGCTCTGGGCAACAAGCATGCCCGTGATCGTCTTGGCGGCGGTAAAGCCGATGCCGAAGCCTAAAATAATGCCGGTGGCGAACAGCGTGAACAGTTCCGTCCAAACGATCAGCGATATGGAGGAGCGTGGCGCCCCGAACGCGCGCAGCGCCCCGATCTGCTTTCGTCTCTGCACGATATGCGTCAGGGTGACGAGAATGAGCGATGCCGCGACCAGCAATTGCGCGCCGATTGCCACGATGGACAGCACCTGACGCGCATCCCCCAACGTCGCATAGAGTTTCGTCAGCACCTCGCCGGGGAAAACAGCAAGCGTGTTGCCCTGACGATACTGCTGCCGGAGCTTGTAAGCATCTGCAATGGATTTGGGCTTCACCAGAATGGCAGGAACACCGGGCGTATCGGCATCGAAAACCTCGTTCAGCGCATCGTGGTCGTGCCCTTCGTGCCCCTCTTCGTGGGCCTCGGCACCATGCTCGTGTGCATGATCATGATCGCCCATGCCATGGATGTGCCAGACAGAGCTGATGGGCACCAGAATAGCCCTGTCCCACGGCGTGCCCGTCGGTTTCAGTTTGCCCTGAACGTGGTATACGATTTCAGTATGCGTATGGCCACCTTCCTGCGCACTGCCATGCATAGGCTTGATTTCGGCACCCAGCGGCAAATCCACTGCAGAGCCGATGACGGCATCTTCGCCATCCGCAAAACCCTGACCTTCGATAAAGCCGCCGGAGGTGTTTTTGATCAAGGCGGTGGTCGTTCCCACAATAGGATAGCCGGCAAAGGAGTCGCCGAAGCCGACCGGCCCGGCCCATGCGACGCGGGTATCTGCCGACAGCGCGGCCAGCGTTTGACCGCTGACGAGTGGCAGTGGCGCAGCCTGAAGGAAAACGGACGACAGGACGAGCTGGGTTTCGCTGCCTGCCGCACCGATGACGAGATCGAACTTATCGGCAGCGCGCGCCGAGCCCAGCCGCAGCGCCCGTTCCTGCAAGGTGACGGTCGCGCCCAGTGCAGTTGCCATGGCAACCAGAATGACGACGACGAGTGATCCTGCCCAGAGACGCTTGAGGTCTGAAACAATAAAACGCAACATATCAGGGTTTCCCGGCGGTGTCGGTGACAACACGGCCATTGGCGAGTTCCAGACGGCGGTCCAGCCGTTCCGCCAGAAGCCGGTCGTGGGTGATGACGATCAGGGTCGAGCCCTCTGCCTGGGCAAGATCGACCAGCAATCCACCGATGGCCTCACCATTCTCAGGGTCCAGGCTTGCGGTGGGTTCGTCGGCAACGATGACACCCGGCTTTCGCAGCAGCGCACGGGAAATGGCCACGCGCTGCATTTCACCACGCGACATGGTATCGATTTTCTGGTCGGGTCGGGACAATCCGGTCTTTTCGAGCAGCGCTGCTGCGCGTTCGCCAAGCTCTTTCGACATGTTGCGGGCCAGACGCACAGGCAAAAGCACGTTCTCTAGGGCGGACAGACCAGACAGAAGGTGGAAGTCCTGCATCACGAGCCCGACGTTTTCGCCACGCCAGCGGTCTCGTCTGGTCTCGGTCAGGTCGCCGATGCCTTGCCCGCCCCATGTGACGCTGCCCTGACGTACCCGTTCCAACCCCGTGATGACGTTGACGAATGTGCTTTTGCCCGAACCGGACGCACCTGTGATCGACAGTTTTTCGCCCGCCGACACCACAAGATTTTCAATGGACAGAACGGGTGCTGCAAGACCCGAATAGGATACGGACAAGCCGGATATTGTCAGCGGTAGCATGATCAGGAAACCCTGTACTGAGCGTCGCGGATACGCACGAGACTGACGAAGCCCGTTTCTGGGTCCGTCCATGATCCGCGCTCCAGCATGCCCGTCACTTCGATCGTGGTGCTGGGCTGCACGAAGGTCTGTTTCTCGGAGAGGTAGACGACGACGATGTTATCGGGCCAGTCGGAATCCGATGAGCAGAATGGGCACAGCGCCATGGGAATTTCGGTCAAAACAAAAAAGGCCGCTTCGGCCTTCAACGGCGGCGCCATGAAACCCTTCATGCGGATTTCCTTGCCGGTCAAGGCCTTGAGCTTTTCGGAAAACTCAAGTCCCAGCACGCCGATCTTGCCGTACATTTCATCGAAGGTGAGGGGAGATGGCGCAGCAGCGGCCTGCTTCGTACCGAGTGCAAAGGCTGCCAAACCGGCGAGTTGAAACGACTGCCTGCGTGTGAAAATGGCTTTGTAAGGCGCCATGGCGGTCTCCGATGAATAGGTCTGTAACAGGGCGACCCGGCCTGTATGATGCAGACCGGGTCGCTTTATCTGGCTAAGCCGTTTTTTACTGCGTCTGCTTTGTGCCAAGCGCGAAGGTATCGGCCAACACGCGGTAAACATCGCTCTGTTCCATGTAGCCTTTGAACTCTTCCGAGCCGGGGCCGGTGGACTGAAGCACGATGTCGTCGACTGCGTGAACGCCGCTGTCGCCGTCCTTGGGAATGTTACCCTGTACGAAGACGGCGCCGGGAACGTTCTTGTAGGCTTCGTTGGCGATATATTCCTTCTTCTCGTTCTGGATTGCCGGAACGAAAGGACCATCCATCTTCGGACGGAATGTTTCGTAATGGTCAGGGCCATTATTGGCGTTCAGGAACAGGCGGCGGGTCACATCGATCCGGTCTGGGTAACCGTCACCGTCCTTGTCTTCGTAGTTCGGGAAGCCTGCTTCGGCATAGGTGCCGACCTTGGCGCGCATTTCATCGCCCGGCTTTTCGTCATCGACGGTGCCGATGATGGAAACGCCATGCGTATGGTCACCGGTAACGACGATCAGCGTATCAGGGTTCTTGGCAGCGAATTCGCGGGCGACGCCAACGGCCTTGTCGAATTCGATGGTTTCGACAACGGCGCGATCCCAATCCAGCGGGTGGGACATCTTGTCGATGTTGGCAGCTTCAACCATCAGGAAGAAGCCGTCTTGATTTTTCGAAAGCTCACCCAGAGCGGCCTTGGTCATATCGACCAGACCTGGCTGGTTCGGAAACTTGTCGACGGTGCCCTTCTTGAGGAAGTTGCGGTCGAGAAGCGTGTCCATGTTGCCGGTGTGGAAGAGGCCGAGAAGCTTGCCGGTGTTGGAACCCTCTGCCTTTTCAAGCTCGCTCTTGTCGGTGGCAAGCGTGTAGCCTGCGTCCTTGAAGAGCTTGATGTAATCCTTGTCGTCCTTGCGCTTGGAGCCGGGGATGTCCTTGCTGAGGAAATAGGCCGAGCCGCCGCCCAGGACGACATCTGGCTTTACGTCGAACATCATGCCGGTGATTTCGGCCTTGTCGGCACGCTTGCGGGTATGGGAGACGATGGCCGCAGGCGTTGCATCCTGCAATTCGGATGTCGTCACGATACCGATGGACTTCTTGGTCTGGCGGCGCAGCGCCTCACCCATTGTCTCGACCTTTGGATCGTCAAGGCTTGCAGGCGTGCGGTCGCCATAAACGCCAAGCGCGTTTACAGGCGCCTTGTGGCCGGTCATGTAGGCCGACATGGTGTTGGCGCTATCGGTTGCGACAGCTTCTGTCGACGATGTGCCGATGAAGGCCATGCGGTCCATGTCGTCCATGTTGAGGCGACCGTTTGCCTTGCCTTCGGTCATGCCCTTGGACATGATGCGGGCAGCGGTGCGGTGCGCAACCGACAGGCCATCGCCCAGCAGGAAGATGATGTTCTTGGCCTTTGGCGTTTCAGGGGTGCCATAAACCGTCCATGTGACGTTTTTGGTTTCGGAACCTGCGGAAACCTCGATCTTGTAGTCGCCCGCCTTGGCGATCTTGAGGCCACGCAAGCTGACCGCGGAGCCAAGAACCTTGTCTTGCTTGCCCTTTTCTTCAGCCGTGAAGGTGACGTCCGAACCGAAGACGGTCTTGTAGTCCTGGCCGTTGACGGTGATCTTGACGTCTTCAGCCTTTACGACGTTCTTGAATTCGACTTTGAAGTCGAAGGGAGAACCGACCAGAATCGTTGCACGATCAAGCGGATAGACGGTTGCTGCCTGTGCAGCGCCGGCAAGCACGGTGGTCGCGACGAATGCAGCGATAATTTTGCGCATGATAACCTCGAAGGAGTTATGTTTTATGAAAAAGCTCCCCGCCTATAGGCACCGCGCATGACACTGAAATGACGATCGGCGCGAATCCAACGGGTGCTTCGCAACCCCGCGTTTTTTCATTCCTGCCGCGTTGAAAGGCGCTCAGGGTGCGTCATCTGTTTTATGCAAGCTTTATTTCTTCATTTTTTGGTGCAATCGACGCGTCTATCCGCCTTGCAGCGGGAAAAATCGCTCCTTATATACCCCCCAGACAGCAGCAAGTTTGCTGCACAAACCGGAAGACCATCCAAGTCAAGGAGTTGTCAGTGGAATGCCTCCCGGGGTTCCGACAACTCGCTTCAAGGAGAGAAGAACATGGCAAAAGTAATCGGTATCGACCTTGGCACGACCAATTCCTGCGTGGCAGTGATGGACGGCAAGGACACCAAAGTTATTGAAAACGCAGAAGGCGCGCGCACGACCCCTTCAATGGTCGCCTTCAGCGATGATGGCGAGCGTCTGGTCGGCCAGCCTGCAAAGCGTCAGGCCGTCACCAACCCGACAAACACCCTGTTTGCCGTCAAACGCCTGATCGGTCGCCGTTACGAAGACCCGACTGTTGAAAAGGACAAGGGTCTCGTTCCGTTCGAGATCGTCAAGGGCGACAATGGCGACGCATGGGTCCAGGCACAGGGCAAGGGATATTCCCCTTCGCAGATTTCCGCGATGATCCTTCAGAAGATGAAGGAAACCGCTGAATCCTACCTCGGTGAAAAGGTCGAAAAGGCCGTCATCACCGTTCCAGCCTACTTCAACGACGCACAGCGTCAGGCGACCAAGGATGCAGGCCGCATCGCTGGTCTCGAAGTTCTGCGCATCATCAACGAGCCGACGGCTGCGGCCTTGGCTTACGGCCTCGACAAGAAGGAAGGCAAGACGATTGCCGTGTACGACTTGGGTGGCGGTACCTTCGATATTTCCGTTCTGGAAATCGGCGATGGCGTTTTCGAAGTAAAATCCACCAACGGCGATACCTTCCTCGGTGGTGAAGACTTCGACATGCGTCTGGTCGAATATCTGGCCGGTGAGTTCAAGAAGGACCAGGGCATCGACCTCAAGGGCGACAAGCTTGCGCTTCAGCGCCTTAAGGAAGCTGCCGAAAAGGCAAAGATCGAACTGTCGTCTTCGCAGCAGACCGAAATCAACCTGCCCTTCATCACGGCAGATGCGACCGGTCCGAAGCACCTGACGCTGAAGCTGACCCGCGCCAAGTTCGAAAGCCTGGTGGACGATCTGGTTCAGCGCACCGTTGCACCGTGCAAGGCCGCGCTCAAGGATGCTGGCCTGACGGCAGCCGAAATCGAAGAAGTCGTTCTCGTCGGCGGCATGAGCCGCATGCCGAAGGTACAGGAAATCGTCAAGCAGCTGTTTGGCAAGGAGCCACACAAGGGTGTGAACCCGGACGAAGTGGTTGCCATGGGTGCCGCCATTCAGGCTGGCGTTCTGCAGGGTGACGTTAAGGACGTTCTGCTTCTCGACGTAACGCCTCTGTCGCTCGGCATCGAAACGCTGGGTGGTGTCTTCACACGTTTGATCGACCGTAACACGACGATCCCGACCAAGAAGAGCCAGACCTTCTCGACTGCTGAAGACAGCCAGTCTGCCGTGACGATCCGCGTCAGCCAGGGTGAGCGTGAAATGGCTGCCGACAACAAGTCGCTCGGTCAGTTCGACCTCGTTGGCCTGCCGCCAGCACCTCGCGGCGTACCGCAGATCGAAGTCACCTTCGATATCGACGCTAACGGCATCGTGCAGGTTTCGGCCAAGGACAAGGGCACCGGCAAGGAACAGCAGATCCGCATCCAGGCATCTGGTGGTCTGTCCGACGCCGACATCGAAAAGATGGTGAAGGACGCCGAAGCCAACGCTGAAACTGACAAGAAGCGTCGCGCCGGTGTGGAAGCCAAGAACCAGGCCGAAAGCCTCATCCACTCCACCGAGAAGTCGGTGGCGGAGTATGGCGACAAGGTTTCCGAGACGGACCGCAAGGCCATCGAAGACGCTATCGCCACGCTGAAGACCTCGGTTGAAGCGGCTGAGCCTGATGCCGATGACATCCAGGCGAAGACCCAGACGCTCATGGAAGTGTCCATGAAGCTGGGTCAGGCTATCTACGAAGCACAGCAGGCTGAAGGCGGCGAGGGCGCTGCCGAAGGTCACAAGGACGACGTGGTCGATGCGGACTACGAGGAAATCAAGGACGACAAGAAGTCCGCATAAACGTGGCTTTTGAACTCCAATTGATGCTTGACTGAAATCCGGCTGCCTCGTGCAGCCGGAAATCCATTTCCGGGGCTTGTTAATTAATGGCGAAAGCAGACTTTTACGAAACACTTGGCGTTGGCAAAGCTGCTGACGAAAAAGAGCTGAAAAGCGCCTTCCGCAAACTCGCGATGAAGTACCATCCGGACAAGAATCCGGGTGATGCTGAATCCGAGAAGAAGTTCAAGGAAATCAACGAGGCCTATGAAACGTTGAAGGACCCGCAGAAGCGGGCAGCCTACGACCGCTTCGGCCATGCGGCTTTCGAACAAGGCGGCATGGGCAATGCAGGCGGCGGCTTCGGCGGTGGCGCAAGCGGTGGCTTCTCCGACATCTTCGAAGACATTTTCGGCGAGATGATGGGTGGCGGACGTGCGCGTCGCTCCAGCGGCGGACGCGAACGCGGTGCCGATCTGCGCTATAACATGGAAATTTCGCTGGAAGAGGCCTTTGCGGGCAAGACCGCGCAGATTCGCGTTCCGACCTCGATTACCTGCGATGTCTGTACCGGTTCTGGCGCAAAGCCCGGCACGCAGCCAAAGACCTGCGGCACCTGCCAGGGTTCTGGTCGCGTGCGCGCAGCACAAGGTTTCTTCTCGGTGGAACGCACCTGCCCGACCTGTCACGGTCGCGGCCAGACGATCACCGATCCTTGCGCGAAGTGCCATGGTCAGGGCCGTGTGACGGAAGAGCGGTCGTTGTCGGTCAATATTCCAGCCGGTATCGAAGACGGTACACGCATTCGTCTGCAAGGCGAAGGTGAGGCGGGCATGCGCGGTGGCCCCTCGGGCGATCTCTACATCTTCCTGTCGGTGCGACCGCACGAGTTCTTCCAGCGCGATGGTGCCGATCTCTATTGTGCCGTTCCCATCTCCATGACGACGGCAGCACTTGGCGGCACGTTCGATGTAACGACGTTGGATGGCACGAAGTCCCGCGTGACGGTGCCTGAAGGCACTCAGGCGGGCAAGCAGTTCCGTCTGAAGGGTAAGGGGATGCCGGTTCTGCGCTCTGCGCAGCAGGGTGATCTCTACATCCAGATTCAGATCGAAACACCGCAGAAGCTGACAAAGCGTCAGCGGGAATTGCTGCAGGAATTCCACGAACTGTCATCCAAGGACAACAACCCTGAATCCACCGGCTTCTTTGCCCGGATGAAGGAATTCTTCGACGGTTGATTCAGTCGAAAACGTCCAACAAAAAAGCCGCGCTTCGAAAAGAATGCGCGGCTTTTTTATGCCATAGCCCGCACTGTGCTGGTGGCGAGAATGGCGGCAAAGACGAAGAGGCAGGTTGCCGCGATGCGCTGGATGGCCTCTGGCTTCAGGGCAACCGTCTTGTTTCTCGATAGGTGGTGACCGAGGCTGATCCAGCCGGATGCGGCAAAGACAACCAATCCCGTGAACAGGGCAAGCCACGGAATCAGCTGAGCGATCGCACCATGCGGCATGATGACGATGGCGATAATGAGCGCCTTCGGATTGAGCATGGTGGTGACCAGAATATCCGTCGCAGTAACCTCTTTCACCCTTGCCTCGACTGACGTCCTGAACCAGAGCCGGTAACTCAAAAGCAGCACCCAGAGGCAGGCGCAGATTTTGGCGGCCAGCAGCAATTGCGGGTGTTGCGCAAGAAACGGTGCGGCCAGAACCGCGACGGGAATAATGACGAGAAGATATCCGACGATCTCGCTGAGGATCAGCGGCAAAGCGCGAAGGACGCCGCGGGAATATCCCGCCAGCGCCATCAATGTGTTGGTCGGCCCGGGCGTCAGCAAAAGAAGCAGAATGGCACCGGTGAATTCCAGAAATGTCGACATGCGCAGGCTCCATCTTAGAGCTGGACCATAGCTGATCTCACCGCAAGCGGTTTGATTTCGGTCAATTTCGCTAGCCCAGATCAGCCTGCAAACCCGCCTTCTTCCAGAAAGCGTTTTTCATCCGCCGTGCTTTCGCGCAGAAGAATGTCGTTGCGATGCGGGAAACGACCGAAGCGTTCGATGATGTCGCGATGCTCGATGGCAAAGGGCAGATAGCGTTCGCCCAAGGGTTCGCAGAGCTTGCAGCATAGATGCTGGTCTTCGAGGTCTTCCGAGTGCATCAAAGGGAGATAGAAGAAGATGGGAAGTTCTGGATCGATTGTGTTGTCATGGCCGTGCCTCAGGGCCTCCTGGGTGTAGTGACGGGCAAGCGGGTCTGTCGCGTACATATGCGCCGTGCCGCGAAAGCAGTTGCGTGGAAACTGGTCCAGCAGCAACAGCAGAGCGAGGCTGCTTTCCGCGCCATCGAGCCAGTCTTCCAGTTCGCGCCGTGCTGCTGCGAAATGCAAATCCCTGAAACGATCATGGAACGTCGCATCGAAGTGGGCGTCTTTGTCGAACCATTTTTCAGGTCCGGCATCTTTCCAAAACGCCATAACGTCAGAAGCGGACGTAGCGGTGCCTTTGCTCATAGCCTTCTCCTCAATAATGCGGTGGCTTGGTGATGGCGGGGGCTTCGAGCGATTGTTCCTCGAGGTTCAGGAACCGGTCTGTCAGCCGATCCAGCTTGGCGCGGGTCTGCTCGACGACTTTCCATTGCTCGGTCAGCTGATCGGACAGTTCCTCGATGGTCTTTGCCTGATGCGCCACGGTTTCTTCGAGCGCAATGATACGGTTTTCGCTGTCGTCGGCCATGGGCACCTCCTGATTTATGCCCTGCTTTGCCAGCTTTATATCCCGCAAACAAGACAAAGGCCGGACATGATGCCCGGCCTTTGATGGTTTTCGTGATGCGATGATGGATCAGTCTTCTTCCTGAAAGACCTCTTCGCGCTTTTTCTTCACACTTGGCAGGAAGACGACGATGAGAACCGCTAGTGCAATCAAGAGCAGCGTTGCGCTGATGGGGCGTGTAACGAAGGTCGTCGCGTCGCCGCGCGACAGGATCATCGCACGCCGCAGGTTTTCCTCCAGCAGCGGCCCCAGAACGAAGCCCAGCAGAAGCGGTGCCGGTTCGCAGCGCAGTTTGACGAGCGCATAGCCGATAAGCCCGAAGAAGGCGACGGCATAGAGGTCGTAGACGTTGGAGTTGACGCTGTAGACCCCGATGGCACAGAAGGCCATGATGATCGGGAAAAGCACATAGTAGGGAATGGTCAGCAGCTTCACCCAGAGCCCGATCAGCGGCAGGTTGAGAACGACCAGCATCAGGTTACCGATCCACATGGACGCGATGATGCCCCAGAACAGAGCAGGCTGTTCGGTTGCGACATTGGGTCCGGGGACGATGCCCTGAATGATCATGGCACCGATCATCAGCGCCATGACCGGGTTGGCGGGAATGCCGAGCGTCAAAAGCGGAATGAACGAGGTCTGCGCACCGGCATTGTTGGCCGATTCAGGGCCAGCCACACCGGCGATAGCGCCGTGGCCGAACTCTTCCGGGTGCTTCGACACGCGCTTTTCGACGGTGTAGGACGCAAACGCAGCAAGGATCGCGCCGCCGCCGGGCAGAATGCCAAGCGCCGAGCCAATGGCCGTACCGCGCAGAACGGGGCCGATCATCTGCTTGAAGTCTTCCTTGCTGGGCAGAAGGCCGCTGACCTTTGCCATCAAGACGGAGCGTGTCTTTTCGTTTTCGAGGTTCCTTAAGATTTCAGCAATGCCGAAGACACCGACGGCGACAGCGACGAAGTTCAGGCCATCGGCATATTCGCGAATGCCGAGCGTGAAGCGTGGCGTACCACTGTAGATATCGGTACCGACGAGACCCAAGAGCAGGCCCAGGACCACCATAGCCAGCGCTTTGATGATGGAGCCGTGAGCCAGCGCGATGGAGGACACGAGACCGACCACCATCAGCGAGAAATATTCGGCGGCACCGAATTCGAGCGCAATGGCCGTCAGCGGTGGGGCAAAGACGGCAACGAGGAATGTCGAGACCGTACCGGCAAAGAACGAGCCGAGTGCTGCGACCGAAAGTGCCACGCCCGCCTTGCCCTTGCGCGCCATCTGGTAGCCATCGATGGCGGTGACGGCTGACGAGGATTCGCCCGGCATGTTGATGAGGATCGCCGTGGTCGAGCCGCCATATTGCGCGCCGTAATAGATACCGGCCAGCATGATGAGCGACGAGACCGGCTCTAACTGGAAGGTGATCGGCAACAGCATGGCGATGGTTGCCGTGGCACCGATGCCCGGCAATACGCCGATCAAGGTTCCCAGCAGCACGCCGATGAGGCAGAAGAACAGATTGTCGATAGAGGTTGCGGTGGAAAAACCCAGCGCGAGATTATTGAACAGTTCCATCATGCACCTCAGAAATTGAGCCAGGGGCCGAAGCGCTGGAAGGGCAGGCCAAGACCGTAGTCGAAGACTGCGACGGAAAAGATGGTGATGCCGATCGACAGCAGAACCGCCATCAGCGGTTTCATCTTATGCGATGCAAAGGATGCGATCAGTGCGCTGATGAAGAGTGCCGTGACGAAACCCAGGCCGCGCACCGTCATGCCGAAGAAGATCGGTGCCGGCAGAATGAGGAAGATGCCGCGCCACGCGATGGGTCCGAGCGGTTCGCCCTGAACCTTGCCCGCCCGGACGAGGATGAGTGTGCCGAGCCCGACGAGAATGAGCGACAGCACCAGCGGGAAATAGCCGGGGCCCATGCGAAACGCCGTTCCCAGTTCCAGCCCGTAGGATTGCCAGGCAAAGAAAATGCCGAGCAGAATGAAAAAGGCGCCACAAATCGCCTCTGTTGCGTCGAAAGAAAGTGATTTCATGAATTTGTCCCCCGCTGACGAGTGAAAACCGGTGGCATGTGAGCGCCACCGGTCGATTGCTTGAGAGCAGGCTTAGTCGGCGTACTGGCCAGCGGCCTCGATCACCGTTTTCCAGCGTGGTATCTCGCTTTCGAGTTTGGCCTTCAGAGCCGCAGGCGTGCCATCTGCTTCAGGCGATGGCGTGGTGCCCAGCTCTGCAAAACGGGCTGCGACATTGGGGTCCTTCAGCGCGATCTGAAGCGACTTGGACAGGCGCTCGTTGATCTCGGCAGGCGTGCCCTTCGGCGTATAGATGCCGTGCCAGACGCCGACTTCGAAGTCCGGCAGACCGGCTTCTGCAGAGGTCGGCACGTTTGGAAGCACATCCAGACGCTTTGGTGTTGTCACCGCATAGGCCTTCACGGTGCCGCCCTGGATCTGCTTAGTGGTGTTGGTCGTCTGGTCGCACATGATATCGACCTGACCGCCAAGAAGGTCGGTCATGGCCGGACCCGTGCCCTTGTAAGGAACGGTGACGAGGGGGGTCTCGATTGCGCTCATGAACAGCATGCCGCACAGATGCGAGGCCGCACCGATGCCCGCATTGGCCACGGTGACCGTGTCCTTGTTGGCCTTGGCATATTCGATCAGGCCTTTGAGATCGGTGGTCTCGAGCGTCTTGCGCGACAGAATGGTCATCGGCACTTCGGTGACGAGGCCGACATAATCGAAGGCTTCGAGCGTGTTGTAGGCCAGTTTGCGGTAGAGCGTGGCGCTGGTGGCCATGCCGATGTGATGGAGAAGAACGGTGTAGCCATCCGCATCAGCCGATGCGACACGGCCCGCACCCAGCGTGCCACCGGCACCGCCGACATTTTCCACGATGATCTGCTGGCCCAGGTCCTTCGACATGGATTCGGCAACGAGGCGGGCAACCGTATCGGTCGGGCCGCCTGCGGCGAAGGGAACGACCATGGTGATGTTGCGCTGCGGGTAGGTCTGCGCGGCGGCGGACAGAGCAAACAGCGATACGGCAGCAGCAGCCACGGCACCTGTGACGGTTTTCAGAATTTTCATCTTTTCCTCCCGATGAAATATGGCCTCATCGACCGTCGCACTCCTATTGCGCCGGTCGGGGTGAGGTTATTTGCAATCGGTGTCGGCGTCGGCGCAATGCCGGGCAGAGCAACGCAGAAGAAAAGCCTTCACTACCTGGGCATAATGGGTGGAAAGCGAAACATCCGACATCATCGATGGGTGGAAATCCACCCATCGCAATAGAGGCAAAGGTTCAGGGCAAGGTTTTCAGGTCTTCATCGACCAGGCCATGTTTCGTCAGCGCATGCTTTTGCATTTTTTCATAAAGCGTCTTGCGCGATATTCCGAGCGTCTCGTAGACAGCTTTGAGGTTGCCTTTGTGGAGCGCAATCGCTCTTGCCAGAACGGATTTTTCGAACTCCGCGACTTTGTCCGAAAGACTTGCGGCACTTTTCGATGCCGTTTGTGCCCCATCGGCGGGATTGCCATCCAGCCCCAGCACCAGTCTGTCAGCTGCATTTCTCAGTTCCCGCACATTGCCGGGCCACTCCTGCATGGCAAGTGTCGAGACGATGTCTGAGGGCACGTCGAGATCATCCCGGCCATAACGTGCCGCAGCCTCGCGCACCAATTGGAGGAAGAGAAGCGGGATATCGGAGCGACGCTGCGCAAGCGATGGCACATGCACGGTCGCGACATTCAGGCGGTAGAGCAAATCCTGCCGAAAACGGCCCGCCAGCGCCTCTTGTGCCAAATCAGCCTTGCTGGTCGCGATAAAGCGTACATCGAGCTCCACGGTCTCGTTTGAGCCAAGGCGGGTGATCGTGCGCTCTTGCAGCACCCGCAACAGCTTGCCTTGCATGTCAAACGGCATGGAGCCGATTTCGTCCAAGAGAACCGTGCCGCCACGGGCATGTTCGAATTTGCCGTAACGCGGGCGCAGCGCACCGGGAAACGCGCCCGCCTCATGGCCAAACAATTCGCTCTCGATCAGATGCTGCGGCAAGGCGGCGCAATTGATGGCGACGAAGGGCTTGTCTGCCCGGGCGCTGACGTCATGGAGCGCGCGGGCCACCACCTCCTTGCCAGCACCGGTATCGCCGATGATCAGCGTATCGGCATCCGCCGCACCAATCGCACGGATGCGATAGCGCAGATCGACCATGACCTGCGTGCGGCCCGGCAGGCGCGTTTCCAGATCGTCTCGCTTACCCGCCACGGCCCGAAGGCGACGGTTTTCCAGGACGAGCGAGCGCCGGTCTATGGCGCGCTTGATGATGCCTGCGAGATATTGGACGCTGAAAGGCTTTTCGATGAAGTCATAGGCGCCATTGCGCATAGCGCTGACGGCAAGCTGGACATCGCCATGGCCGGTGACCAGAATGACGGGGATTTCCGCATCCAGCTCCCGCACCTTTTGCAGCAGTGTCATGCCGTCCATGCCGGGCATTCTGATATCGCTGACGATGACCCCATCGAAGCTGTAGCCGATGAGTTCGAAGACATGATCGGCATTGTCGACGGTAACGACGTCAAGACCGGCCAACTCCAGCGCCTGCGCGGTGGAGAGGCGGAGGTCTTCTTCATCGTCGATCAACAGCACACGGGAAGAGGTCATTCAGCCGCAATCTCCATCGGCGCTGCCGCATCCAGTTCGATGTCGAACCGGGCTCCGCCCTCCGGCAGGTTGGTCACACTCAAGCGCCCACCAAAATCCTTGACGATGTTGTAGGAGATGGACAGCCCAAGGCCCAAGCCCTTGCCGACGCCCTTGGTGGAAAAGAACGGATCGAAAATACGCTCCATAATGGCGGGTGGTACACCGGGCCCGTGATCGCGGATGGAGAGGATGACTTTGTCGCTTTCCTGCCGAGCCGTCAGTTGGATGCGGCGGTCGCTCAGGCCTTCCACAGCGTCGGCAGCGTTGGAAATGATGTTGACCAGAACCTGCTGGAGCCTGATAGGTCCTGCCTTCACCTGAGGAAGCGAGGGCCCGAAATTGACATCCAGCACGGCACCGGCTGCCTTCAGCCGGGCGTTGACGATCTCCAGCGTGTCGCTGACCACGGCATCGAGGGAAACCGGCCCCAGCTTCTCGTTGGGCTTTCGTGCAAAATTGCGAAGATGCTTACCGATCGCCGCCATCCGGTCAATCAGGCCTGAGATGCGATTGAGATTGTTGGTCGCTTCCTCGACCCGCCCTCGCTCGATCAGCAAGGCAGCACTTTCGGCATAGGTCTTGGCCGCCGCAAGTGGCTGGTTGAATTCGTGAGAAAGAGCCGCCGACATTTGCCCAAGCGCGGCCAGCTTTCCGGCCTGGATCAAATCCTTCTGGGTCTTGCGCAGTCGCTTTTCCGTCTGCCGCCGTTCGGCAATCTCGTGCTTGATATCGACATTGACCCGGGCGAGATCAGCAGTGCGCTCCTCCACACGTCGCTCAAGCTCGGCCTGCGCTTCTGCCTGATGGATCAGTCGGTCACGCAAGCGCTTGCGTCGTTGCAGCATAGCGGCAACCAGCGCACCGGCAAGGCACAGGCATAAAACGACGGCGATCATCGTGGTCTTCACCTGCGTGCGCACAGAACTGGTGTCCATCAGCACATTGACCGTCCAGCCTGCGTCCGGCATCGGCTGCGACAGGAAAAGATACTCCTTGTCCTGCTCTCCCTCGCGGATCGTCATCATGTCATGGGCGCCGAAGGTGCCGCGTGTCAGGTCGAGCGGCTTCAAATTGGCGTCGGAATAGCGACGCGAGCTTTCCGTCTTGGCAATTCGTTCTGGTGTGAGCGGCTGGATGGCCGCGTAAAGCCATTCCGGCGTTCCCGTCATGAAGATGATGCCTTCGGGATCGCTGACGAAAATCCGGTTTTCGCCATTACCGAAGGACGCTTCAATGCCTTCGATATCGACCTTGAAGACGATCACGCCCTTGATGTCTCCGTTGAAGAGAATCGGTGAGGCGAAGTAATAACCTCGTTTGTGCGAGGTGGTGCCAAGCGCGAAGAACTTCGACTGCTGGCCCTTGGCGGCATCCTGAAAATACGGGCGGTAGCTGAAATTCTGGCCAACGAAGCTCGCCGGACCATCGTAATTGCTGGCGGCAATCGTCTCGCCATCCAGCGTCATGATGTAGATGTCGGATGATTTGAGAAGGTCGTTGATCGACTTCAGGTAGATGTTGGCGCGAAGGCGCAGGGCCTGATCGTCAGGATGGGCGACGAGCTCTTCGATATCGTCGTGATCCGCCATCAGTGCGGGCAATGGCTCGTAGCGACTCAAATGCCCGCCCAGCGCAGACACCGCCAGCCGCAATGTCGTTCCACCTTGGGCCGCCACCTCGTTGAAATAGCTTTCGGCGATCAGATCGCTTCCCTTGGTCAGGGCGACACCACCCAGACCAAGGCAGACAAGCACAATGCCGACCCAGCGATATCTCACCGATCTCAACCCTCCCTAGCGCGGATATGATCGATGTCCGCTCTCCCGCATCAAGTGTAAGGGGAGGGGCCACAATTTCCAAGGGGGATCGGCAGGCTTCAGCCAAAAACAAAAAAGCCGACCCAAAGGCCGGCTTATTCGTCAATCAAAGACTGCGCTAAAAATTATGCGCTTTCTTTCGGTGTCAGAACCTGACGGCCACGGTACATGCCTGTCTTCAGGTCGATGTGGTGTGGGCGGCGAAGTTCGCCGGAGTTCTTGTCTTCAACGTAGGTTGCAGACTTCAGGCCATCGGCCGAACGACGCATGCCGCGCTTGGACGGGCTTGTTTTTCTCTTTGGTACTGCCATTTGTGTAACTCCACTGAAGCGGCGAAACACGGGAACCAGCCAGGACCCAGGCCGAATGTCACATGTTTCTTTATTGGAAATTTGGCGCGCTTATACATGCCTCCCAGGGCTTTGACCAGCCCCGGCGTCGATTTTTTCAAGAATGTCCGAATCACGGAAAAGGGTTTCGCGCGAAAGCTTTTGACACTGACTATCAAACAGGGTCGAAAACGATCAATTCCTCAAAGTGCTTCATGTCGCTGAATTCACAGAATGCTGGCGGGCGCATTTCCAGAACCGGAACGGTGGATCGCAAATCTTCGAGGCATTCGTCCAGCATTTTTTGCCAGCGGGGCAAGGCCTCTGGCTCGAACCAGCGCATGATATAGGCAAAGGTGATGTGAAATTCGTAGTCATCATGGTCCGGATGGCGATAGCCGAACGCCTCAGCAAATGCGTCGCGCCATTCGGCAACGATCCTGTCATCCTCAGCCGTTGCACCTTTCAATGTCAGGCCAATCGGTGAGAGCCGGATAGCTTGCATCTTGAAGGCTGGAAGCTGCGTAAACCTCTGGAGTTTTTCCAGATAGAAATCCATCATCTGTTCAATGGATGAATCGCTGGGCATTTCCTTCGGCCAGAAGGGCCAGATGCGGCGATACTCGATAATGCCCTGAAAGACCGTCATATGCAGGCTGGAGATGGGCGTGAAGGCCAGATGACTGTGCGCCTCAGGCATGTCGAAAAGCCGCTGGCGGGCTCTGATGATCGCCTGTTGCGTGCGCGATCCGTCTGCCAGATGGCAAACGACGGTGTTTCCCGGTTCAGGCAGAAACACTCCGCTCAGATCAAAGCGGGTTCCGAGGTGACGCGGCGGTGCGTCATTGCTGGTGGCGGAGAAGCGGGCGAGTCTGGGTGAAACGAACGGCACATGCATGGTGCGAAGGCTCCCTTAAGCAAGATAGCCTCCTACTCCTGGCACACGACACTTCAATGACACGACAGCGTCAGTGTGCTTCGTCCCAGTTGGCGGCTGCACGGGCATCGACCTTGAGCGGCACCTTCATGTCGATGGCGGGCATGGCTGCATTTTCCATGATCGAAACGACGACCGGCAGGGTTTTGTCGATCTCGGCTTCTTCCACCTCGAAGATCAGTTCGTCGTGAACCTGCAACAGCATGCGGGCCGATAGTTTGGCCTGGTCGAGTGCCGGTTCGATGCGGATCATGGCGCGGCGGATGATATCGGCTGCTGAACCCTGGATCGGCGCGTTGATCGCGGCGCGTTCGTTGAAGGCGCGCACCGATGGGTTGGACGATTTGATTTCCGGGTAATTGATCCGGCGCCCGAAGATGGTTTCGACGTAACCCTTGTCGCGCGCAAAGGTCTTTGTGTTTTCCATGTAGTCGCGAATGCCGGGGAAGCGCTCGAAATACTTCTTGATGTATTCCCCTGCCTCGGATCGTCCGATGCTCAGCTGGTTGGCAAGGCCGAAGGAGGAAATGCCGTAGATGATACCGAAGTTGATCGCCTTGGCCCGACGACGGACTTCCGATGGCATGCCCTCAACCGGCACGCCGAACATTTCAGACGCCGTCATGGCGTGAATGTCGATGCCGTTCTCGAATGCATTTCTCAACTGCGGAATATCGGCGACATGGGCCAGCACGCGCAGTTCGATCTGGCTGTAGTCTGCCGACAGAAGCTTGTTTCCCGGCGTTGAAATGAAGGCCGTACGGATCTTGCGGCCTTCCGCTGTGCGGACCGGAATATTCTGCAAATTCGGTTCAGACGACGACAGGCGCCCCGTCGTCGTGGACGCCAGGGAATAGGAGGTGTGAACCCGCCTGGTTTCCGGGTGAATGTAACCGGGCAGCGCGTCGGTATAGGTGGATTTCAGCTTGGTCAGCTGACGCCAGTCCACGATCTTGCGGGGAAGTTCTGCGCCTTCTGCGGCCAGATCTTCCAGAACCTGTGCAGAGGTGGACCACTGGCCAGTCTTGGTCTTCGACCCTCCTGGTAGCCCCATCCTGCCGAACAAGATATCGCCCAGTTGCTTGGGTGATCCGATATTGAACTTCTCGCCAGCGAGTTCGTAGATGTCTTCTTCAAAGGCGGCGGCTTTTTGCGCCAGTTCACCCGACAGACGCGACAGGATTTGACGGTCGACGGTGATGCCGCGTTCTTCCATGCGGGCCAGCACCGGCAATAGCGGACGTTCAAGCCGCTCATAGACCGATGTCAACCGGTCAGCCACGAGGCGAGGCTTCAAGACCATCCACAGGCGCAGCGTCACGTCGGCATCTTCGGCTGCGTAGGCTGTGGCTTTGTCGATATCGACAAAATCGAATGTCACGCCGGATTTGCCGGAACCCGCAACGTCCTTGTAGGCAATCGGCGTATGGCCAAGCCAGCGCTCGGACAGCGCGTCCATGCCATGCAGGCCCTTACCCGCCTCAAGCACGTAAGACAGCAGCATAGTGTCATCGAAGCTTTCGATGACGATTCCGTGGCGCGTCATGAGCAGGTAATCATACTTCAGGTTTTGCGCGACCTTGAGAATGGCAGGGTCTTCGAGAAGCGTCTTAAGCCGGTCCAATGCATCTGCCGACGGTATCTGGTCGGGTGCGAGTTTTATTCCGTCGCTGAACAGATCTCCGCCCGAGCCTGTCTTGTGGGCAATCGGGACATAGGCGGCGATAATATCGGTGCCGCTGGCGTCCTTGCGATTGTCGGCAAGCGCCAGGGAAAAGCCAACCAGTTCTGCCTGCATCGGATCGAGCGATGTCGTTTCCGTATCGAAAGCGACGACACCGGTTTCGCGGGCCATGGCCAGCCAGCGGTCAAGTTCTTCGATGGTGCGGATTGTCTGATACGAGGTGATATCGATTTTCGCTGCGGAGAAGACAGCTTCTCGCGAAGACGACAGGTCGGCAGGTGTCTCGCCTTCAACCTTGGACGCAATTGCCGATGCTTCGGCGATGGAAGTCTCATCGAGCGGGATCGCAGCATCGCCCGTCCCAGTGGCAGCAACACCTTCCAAATCCGGCCCGTGGGCCTGCGCACCGCGCTCTACGGGGACATTGGCTGCCTCGATGACGGCGGCGTCCGCGCCCGTGGTTTCCGCGACGCGGCGGGTTAGCGTCGTAAACTCCATGGCTTTCAGGAAAGCGATCAGCTTGGGACCATCCTGCGGCTCCAGCGTCAGCGCATCCAGCGGAAGTTCCAGAGGAACGTCCGTGCGCAACGCCACGAGCTGGCGCGACAGGCGCGCAAGTTCGGCATTTGCGATGATGTTTTCACGACGTTTCTGCTGCTTGATCTCGCCAGCGCGGAGAAGCAAGGTGTCGAGATCACCATATTCTTCGAGCAGCTGCGCGGCAGTCTTTGGCCCGATGCCGGGAATGCCGGGAACGTTATCGGTGGAATCGCCCGTCATGGCTTGCAGGTCGATCATCTTTTCGGGCGCAACGCCCCATTTTTCGATGACGTCAGGTACGCCGATCTGCTTGTCCTTCATCGCGTCGTACATATGCACGTTTGGCGTGACGAGCTGCATCAGATCCTTGTCGGACGAGATGATCGTTACGTCGGCGCCGATCGCTTCGGCCTGCCGGGCATAGGTCGCGATGATGTCGTCGGCCTCGAACCCCTCGGTCTCGATGCAAGGCAGGTTGAAGGCGCGGGTCGCATGGCGGATCAGGCCGAATTGCGGAATGAGATCTTCCGGCGGGGCAGAGCGATTGGCCTTGTAGAGATCGTAAAGCTCGTTGCGGAAGGTTTTCGAGGAATAATCGAAAATCACCGCAAAATGCGTGGGCGTCACGCCGACATCGGTATTGCGCGCATCCTTCAGAAGCTTCCACAACATGTTGCAGAAACCGGAGACGGCGTTGACGGGCAATCCATCCGATTTGCGGTTGAGCGCGGGGATGGCATGGAACGCCCGGAAGATGAAGCCGGAGCCGTCTACGAGGAAGAGATGATCGCCTGTTTTCATGGGAAGCATGGATAGCGCGGGCCATGATTGACGTCCAGATAAAGTTCGCCCGAGCCACAGGCAACCCACTGTTTCGAGACGGCGGAACGGCGGCTCTCATTCTCACCAGAACGTTACAAATTTGTAATCCGGGCTTCCCTTGAAAAGCCGCATTTGGAGCCTCATTTCTTGGAGGACGGCGACTGATCACGCCGTAGTCTGATTGCAGGCATGTCCCCCGCCGCGTCAGACCGGACAAAGGCCTATCCCCCCTCTCCGGGCCTTTGTCCTTCAATGTAAACGCCATGGCCGTCCCCTCCCGGCCATGGCGTTTTTTTATGGTCGATCATCGCAATCGGCTTGAAGCACATGCTCCACGAAAGCCTGCATATCTAGATAGTATGATATGCAATGCGGCACCGTGCTGCGCCTTCAGGATCGAGACATGCGTTTTTCACGAAACGACTCAGCGACATATCTTGCTGCGCAACTGGCAAAGACCTTTTCGAAGGCACTGAACAAGCGCGCCGCTGCCCTTGGCTTTTCCCCGGGTCAGTTCCCCGTCTTGCTGGAATTGTGGAATGAAGACGGCTTGACGCAGCGCCAGTTGCTCGACCGCGTGGAAGTGGAGCAGGCCACGCTTGCCAATACACTCGCACGCATGGAGCGCGATGGCCTCATCGAGCGCAAGCAGCACCCGCGAGACCGACGCGCGCAGATCATCGAATTGACGGAGCGGGGCAGGGAACTAGAGCAGCAAGCGATTTCTGCCTCGAAATCGACAGATGACGCCATTCTTGCCGGGCTCCTGCGGTTCGAGAGGCAGCTCCTTCTGGAATATATGGGTCGCGCCATCGACGCTGCAAAAGCACCAAACCTCGAAGCGTGAAATGATTTTCCGGCTCGAAACCGGTGCCGCTTTGCTCTATCTTGACACGATCTTCGCATGACAGGATCGCGTAATGACAGATATTTCCCCCGTTCTCTCGGCGGTTGACGACAATCTCAAGGCCAGCCTCGACAGACTTTTCGAACTCGTCCGCGTCAAGTCGATCTCGACTGACCCGGCCTACAAGGCCGAATGCCGCAAGGCTGCCGAATGGCTGGTCCGTGATCTCTCGACAATCGGCTTCACGGCCTCGATACGCGATACCGCAGGGCATCCCATGGTCGTTGCCCATCATGACGGCGCCAGCGCTGACGCCCCCCACGTGCTGTTTTACGGACACTATGATGTCCAGCCTGTTGATCCGATCGCTCTGTGGGACAACGAACCCTTCGACCCGGCACTGAAGGACATCGGTGGCGGTCGTCAGGTCATCACCGGACGTGGCACATCCGACGACAAGGGACAGTTGATGACCTTCGTCGAGGCCTGCCGCGCCTACAAACAGGTGCATGGCTCCCTGCCGCTTCGCATCACCATTTTGTTCGAAGGCGAAGAGGAATCCGGCTCGCCGTCGCTGAAGCCTTTCCTCGATGCCAATTCCGATGAGTTGAAGGCAGACTACGCTTTGGTGTGCGACACCAGCATGTGGGACCGCGAGACGCCTGCCATCGCTGCTGCGCTCCGCGGCCTCGTCGGTGAGGAAATCGTCATCACAGCCGCAGACCGCGATCTCCATTCCGGTCTCTTCGGCGGTGCTGCCGCCAATCCCATTCATATCTTGAGCGGAATTCTGGCTGGCCTTCACGACGAAACCGGAAAGGTGACATTGCCGGGCTTCTACGATGGTGTCGAAGAAACGCCGTCCAACATCAAGGCTTCCTGGGACAGTCTGGGTCGCACCGCCGAGAGCTTTCTGGGTGAGGTCGGTCTTTCCGTACCATCCGGCGAAAAGGGACGCTCTGTTCTGGAGTTGACCTGGGCGCGGCCAACCGCCGAAGTCAATGGCATCACCGGCGGCTATACCGGCGAAGGTTTCAAGACGGTCATCGCCGCCAAGGCTTCCGCCAAGGTCTCCTTCCGTCTCGTCGGCAAGCAGGACCCCGCAGCTATTCGTGAAAGCTTCCGGTCCTATGTTCGCTCGAAAATTCCAGCGGATTGCTCGGTCGAGTTTCACGAACACGGTGGCTCGCCCGCCATCCAGCTCTCCTATGATTCGCCCGCGCTGACGAAGGCAAAGAGCGCGTTGTCGGATGAATGGGCAAAGCAGGCTGTGGTGATCGGCATGGGTGGCTCGATCCCGATCGTCGGAGATTTCCAAAATCTGCTCGGAATGGATTCGCTGATGATCGGCTTCGGGCTGACGGATGATCGCATCCATTCGCCGAATGAAAAATACGATCTGCAATCCTTCCACAAGGGCATTCGCTCCTGGGTCAGGATTTTGCAGGCGCTGAGCGTCAAATAACAAAATGGCGCCACCTGATTGACGGGTGGCGCCATTGCTCATGAGACGAAGTCTCTGAAAAGCAAAAAGGCCGGGCAAGCCCGACCTTTCCTACCGTTTCAGCTTCAGTGCCAGTACATCCGTGGTCAAAGTGCATAAAACGGTCTGGTGTCTCAGCACGGCGCCAGCAAAGTTGCTGTCGCTCGCGTCTTCCGAAACATGTTTGCGCTGCTTTGGTTAATCTTTGGTTAACGCATAAACTGCAAACGCGTGGTAGTGTTACCAAATCGGAAGTTACTGAAACACCGCTGCACCCTATATTGGGAGACGACATGGCGATTACAAGGCCATGTTCTCAAATTTTAGCGATGGATCATCTTAGGTGCTCAAAAGAATCCAGAAAAGAAAAAGGCCGGGAAGACCCGGCCTTCAACCTATACGTCTCATCGGCGAACCGACGGAAGCGTTAATTAGGCAGCAACGATGCTGTCGGCAGACATCTTGCCAGAACGACGGTCCTGAACCAGTTCGTAGGTGATCTTCTGACCATCCTTGAGGCCGTTCAGGCCAGCGCGCTCAACAGCAGAGATGTGTACGAACACGTCCTGTGCGCCGTCGTCAGGCTGAATGAAGCCGTAGCCCTTGGTTGCGTTGAACCACTTTACTGTACCAGTCGCCATAACGATGTTCCTTCCGTTGGCAAATTACGTTTGCACCGAAATTCAGTGCGGGTGTTCTCGAATTTGAAGGAAAGATCGTCGTATGCGTCTATGAAACGCCGAAGCTCTGGTCGTCAAACAAATATCGATGGCAAAACACCTAGGATGGAGCCGCGGAGAAGTCAAGTTTGTTTGATGAAGAACGAATGCGGAAGGCTTGATTTTTCTGTCCGCTCCGCGTGCAAAAATAAGCGTGACTTTGTTCGAATACGCGAGATCAGCGGAGCGTGAAAAGCAAAAACCCGGCGCGGGAGGAGGTGCGCCGGGTTCTTGAAACTGACTGACAACTGGGAGGAGGAGTGTTGCCAGTCCAAATCGGGCGACGCTGGGAGGAGGAGTGCGTCGCTTCGATGATTTGAAGATACAACAATTCTCCATGAAAAACAGCTCAGACATTGCAGCGCAGCATTGCAAATTTTGCATAGCTAGGGACGATATGCTTGCTCTTTTTGTGCTCTGCGCCTAAAGATTACGCATGAGCCTTGATTCAGTCCGAGAGTATTTCGCCGCCCACGCGCCTGACACCGCCATTTTGGTGACCGAAGCGAGTTCCGCAACGGTCGAGCTTGCTGCTCAAGCCCATGGCGTCGATGCCGATCAGATTGCCAAGACGATCTGCCTGCGAGCAGGCGACGCTGTTCTGCTCGTCGTTACTGCCGGGACAAAGCGACTGGATAACCGAAAGTTCAGAGATCGCTTCAGTGCAAAGCCACGAATGCTGGGCGCTGACGACGTGGTTGCCGCAACAAGCCACCCGATAGGCGGCGTGTGTCCCTTCGGCTTGCCGTCGCCGTTGCCGGTCTTTTGCGACATTTCATTGAAAGCCTACGCCGAGGTCGTGCCTGCTGCCGGGGCTACCAATGCAGCGGTTCGCATCACGCCTGATCGTCTGGTTGAATTGACGGGCGCAGAATGGGTAGACGTCTGCCAGTGACGGCAACGTGAAGTCGCACGTCCCTTAACCCCACCTTAAATCGCCGCATTTAAGCTGCATCGGGATGAAACGGCGATCAGGAGCCGCTTAGCGCCCTCGAACATCATGGAGCGATTTCCCGCAGATGGCAGGTAATGGCAAGTCACGCCAGCGCGTAGAACCTTCTTTCGGGGATTTTCACGAGTCCGGCGATGACCTGCGTCTCAACGAGACCGACCGTATCAACGGCACCAAGGCAAGTGGCAAAAAGGCATCCGACTTCGATTCGCCCAAGCAGCCCAAACGTGACCGATCCAAACCACAGCGGCCAGACCGTCAAACACGTGCGGCAAGCGGCGGCGGCATTACGGGCTTCATTCGCTCCTGCCTCTATTGGTGCGTGGTTCTCGGAATATGGGGTGGGATAGCAGTTGCAGGCATCGTCTTCTATTACGGTGCGCGCATGCCAAGCGCCAGTACGTGGTCGATACCCGAGCGTCCGCCAAACCTGAAAATCGTCGCCGTCGACGGCTCTGTTCTTGCCAATCGCGGCACGACGGGCGGCGAGGCGCTTTCGCTGGAGGATATGTCCCCCTATCTGCCGCAGGCCGTCATGGCGATCGAAGACAGGCGTTTTTATTCCCATTTCGGCATCGATCCGCTCGGTCTTGCCCGCGCTATCGTCACCAATGTCGTCAGCGGTCGCACGGTCCAGGGCGGCTCGACACTGACCCAGCAGTTGGCGAAGAACCTGTTCCTGTCTCCCGATCGGACGATGGAGCGGAAAATTCAGGAAGTCCTGCTGTCTTTCTGGCTGGAGCAGAAATACACAAAAGACCAGATCCTCGCCATGTAC
The DNA here is from genome assembly GCA_900468015.1 of Hyphomicrobiales bacterium. Taxonomy (GTDB): domain Bacteria; phylum Pseudomonadota; class Alphaproteobacteria; order Rhizobiales; family Rhizobiaceae; genus Agrobacterium. The sequence continues at coordinate 352,759 of UBRU01000007.1, read as the reverse complement.
CTCAACCGCGTCTATTTCGGCTCGAATGCCTATGGCGTAGAGGCGGCGTCGCGGCGATATTTCAACAAGTCGGCGCGTGACGTCAATCTGGGCGAGGCCGCACTTCTGGCGGGATTGCTGAAGGCTCCGTCGAGACTGTCTCCTGCCCGTGATCCGCAGGCAGCCGAAGAGCGGGCGCAGGTCGTCTTGCAGTCGATGCGCGACGTCGGCTTCATCACCGAAGACGAAATCAAGACCGCCATGTCCCAGCCCCCAACCAAGGCCAAGCGCTTCTGGTCTGGTGCGGAACATTACGCCGCCGACATGGTGCTGGACGAAGTCCGGATGCTGGTGGGCGATGTGAAGCAGGATCTGGTTGTCGACACCACGATCGATCTCGACTTGGAAAAAGAGGCCGAAAAGGCGCTTTCCGATGTCTTGAAGAGCGAAGGCAAGAAACTGGGTGCTTCACAGGCAGCGCTCGCTTCCATCGATGGCACCGGGGCAATCCGTGCAGTGGTGGGCGGAGCGGATTACGCGCAAAGCCAGTTCAACCGCGCATCCAGAGCCAAACGGCAGCCGGGCTCGGCCTTCAAGCCATTCGTTTATATTGCCGCTCTCGAAAACGGCCTGACCCCGAATTCCATCCGCAACGACGCGCCCGTCAAGATCGGCAAATGGACGCCGGAGAATTACGACCAGAAATATCGCGGCGAGGTGACGCTTGCCACGGCGCTGGCGAACTCGTTGAACACGATCGCGGCGCAACTCGTCATGGAAGTGGGGCCTGATCGGGTGGCGCAGGTGGCGCACCGCATGGGTATTGAATCCGATCTGCAAGCCAATGCCTCGATTGCGCTCGGCACATCCGAAGTGTCGCTTCTCGAACTCACCTCGGCCTACGCGCCGATGATGAATGGCGGCTTCAAAGCAACGCCGCATATCGTCAAGCGAATCACCGATGCCGATGGCAAGGTGCTCTACGAGAACAAATACGACAATCCGCCCCGTGTTCTCAGCGAAGGTGTCGCGTCCACCATGAACAGCATGCTGACCGGCGTCATCAATGAAGGGACCGGCAAGGCTGCGCGTCTCAAAGGCTGGCAGGCCGCTGGCAAGTCAGGCACCACTCAGTCCTTCAGGGACGCCTTGTTCGTAGGCTATACCAGCACGCTGACGACAGGCGTCTGGTTCGGCAATGACGATGGCACATCCATGAAAAAAGTGACGGGTGGTGGTTTGCCGGCAAAGGCGTGGAAAGAATTCATGACTGCCGCCCATTCCGGTCTGACACCGTCACCGCTGTTCGGTCTCGGGGCCTATGGCGCGCCGGAAATGGGTCAGCCTGCCACCGAATCGCCCGGTGCTCCGCCGCAGACGATTGGCGATCTCATTTCAAATGCGCTGGGCGGCGGTTCGGCACCGGTGCCGGAGGATTATCCGGCAGCACCCGTGGGACGCGATCAGCAGACCGCATCGACGCCAGATTACCCACCCGCTGATGTCCCACACCAGCAATTCCCTCAGCAAGGGTATGGCGGTGGACCCGTTCCACCAGCCGACATTGGCGGTGCGCCGCAACAGCGGCAGGCTGCGCCGAAACAGACGACCCTGTTCGACATTCTGATGGGAAATTGAGGAAAAGGGCGCATCATCCAAATGACAGTGTGTTGTCGCTGAACAGCAAAAAGCCCGGTCGAGCCGGGCTTTTTTTACACGATTTAGATCGCAGCGATGTCAGTTGATGACTTCAGGCGCCGCATTTGGATCCGGCAGCGGTACCGGGCTGTCTGAAAGCGTGCGTAGATAGGCAATCAGGTCGGCGCGCTCGGTTTCCTTCTTGATGCCCGCAAAGCCCATGGCGGTGCCAGGAACGTGCTTCTTCGGCGCTTCGATGAAGTAGCTGAGGTGGTCATAGTCCCACTTCTCTGCGCCTCCCTTGGAAAAATCTTTCATCCCAGCGGAGTAGCTGAAGCCTTCGTGGCTTGCAATAGGGCGACCGACGACGCCGTACAGGTCAGGGCCGACTTTATTGGGGCCGCCCTTTTCCCCGGAGTGACAGCTTGTACATTTCTTGAAGACCGTCTCACCCTTTGCCGCATCGGCGCTGGCCAGAAGCTTTGCAATCGGCGTCGCTACAGCGGCAGGTTCTCCGCCAGCACTATCCGCCCCGGTGGTTTCTGCAACAATGGCGTAACCTTCCTTTTCGGGCGCTGGCGCGTGGAAAATACCTTCCGACGCGATGGACACCGACATCAGGACGAAGATCGTGCCCAAGAGCGCACCGACCGCCATGTTAACCTGTGAATTCATTGATCTGCGCTCCCTCACAACCGTTCGCATCAAACGGACATCTTGAAATTGCTCGAAAGCTATGGCTTTTGCACAGCACGCGCAACTTGAATATGCTCCCCGCACCGTGACGTATTGCCACTTTTCCGCCGGGATTTGAAGGGTGTTGGATGAATAATCGGTATTTCGAAAAAGCAGTCGTCCTGATTCCGGCAAGAATGGCCTCCACGCGCCTTCCCGGCAAGCCTTTGGCAGACATTGGTGGCCACCCCATGATTGTGCAGGTTGCGATGCGCGCGCGCGAAGCCGGTGCCGAACGTATCGTGGTTGCCGTGGATGATGACCGCGTTTTCGAGGCCGTCAAAAATGCCGGATTCGATGTCACGATGACCCGTCAGGATCACCAGTCCGGCTCCGACCGTATCTATGAAGCGCTGCAAAAGGCCGATCCCTATGGCAACGCCGAATTCATCATCAATGTTCAGGGCGATCTGCCAACCATCGAGGCCGACACGATCCGCGCCTCCATGCGCCCCATGGAAAACCCCGCCACCGACATCGCGACGCTGACCGTCGAAATTCAGGATGAAAACGAAAAAACCAATCCGAGCATCGTGAAGATCATCGGCAGCCCGATTTCCGAGCAAAGACTGCGCGCCTTGTATTTCACCCGCGTCACGGCACCCTATGGTCAGGGTCCGCTCTATCACCACATCGGGCTCTACACCTATCGCCGCGCCGCCCTCGAAAAATTCGTGACACTCAAGCCCTCAACGCTTGAGTTGCGCGAAAGCCTCGAGCAGTTGCGCGCCCTGGAAGCGGGCATGCGCATCGATGCGGAAATCGTCAATTCGGTTCCGCTCGGTGTCGATACGCAGGCTCAACTCGATAAAGCACGCGAAATTCTCGCGAACAGATAAATGATCGGCAATACCATGAGCAGCAACCGCATTGCCTTTCAGGGCGACTTTGGCGCAAATTCCGATATGGCGTGCCGCGACGTTTTTCCGCAGATGGAGCCGTTACCGTGCCCGACATTCGAGGACGCGTTCAACGCGCTGGAGAACGGCGACGCAGAGCTGGCGATGATTCCCATCGAGAACACGCTGGCTGGTCGTGTCGCCGATATTCATCATCTCCTTCCCGAATCACGCCTGCACATCATCGGCGAGTATTTCATGCCTATCCGCTTCCAGTTGATGGTGCTGCCGGGTGTACAAAAAGACGAGATCAAAACCGTTCACAGCCACATCCACGCCTTGGGACAATGCCGCAAGATCATCCGTTCCAACGGCTGGAAGCCGGTCGTCGCTGGCGACACGGCGGGTGCGGCGAAGCTGGTGGCCGAATTGGGCGATCGCAGCATGGCAGCACTTGCACCCCGGCTCGCGTCCGAACTTTATGGTCTCGATATTCTAGCTGAAAACGTCGAGGATTCCGAAAACAACGTGACCCGTTTCGTGGTACTGTCACGCGATGAGGACTGGACAAAGCGCACTGCGTCAGACGAAGTGATCGTCACCACCTTCGTGTTCAACGTCCGCAATATTCCAGCAGCGCTTTATAAAGCCATGGGCGGCTTTGCCACCAACTCCATCAACATGACCAAGCTGGAAAGCTACCAGTTGGGCGGCAAGTTCGTGGCAACGCAGTTTTACGCCGACATCGAGGGGCATCCCGACGACGAATCGGTGCGGCATGCGCTGGATGAACTGCGTTTCTTCTCGGAAAAAGTCCGCATACTCGGCGTCTACAAAGGTCACGCCATGCGCCGCAAGCTCAACTTCATCTAGCCAGCGGCGGCAGTCACCTATTCGGCATTGCCCCATTCGATCCAGTCGCGCATCAGGCGGTGCGCGATGGCGCCGCGCGGTGGCGGTTGCCTGCCATCGGCGGATGTCATGTCCAGAAGTGTTGCCACTTCCTCGCGGGTAAACCAGCGGCAATCTTCAAGCTCGGCTTCGTCTCGCGTGATATCGCGCGTCAGCGCCTCTGCGTAGCAACCGATCATGAGGGTGTGAGGCATCGGCCAAGGCTGCGACGCGTGGTAACGCACCCTGCCGACATCGATATTGGCTTCCTCATGGGTCTCGCGGCGCACGGCGTTCTCGATGGTTTCGCCGGGTTCCACGAAGCCTGCGAGACAAGAGTACATGCCGGGCGCGAAATGCGGCCCCCGACCGAGAAGGCACAGTTCCCGTTCGAGATCGATCGTGAGCATGATGACCACAGGGTCCGTGCGCGGAAATATCGTATGGGAGCAAGCTGTGCAGGTGCGCTTGTAGCCACCGATGCGCGGCTCCATTGCACTGCCGCAGCGCCCGCAAAAACGGTTATCGCTGTTCCAGTTGATCAGCGCCACAGCCTGGGCGACCTCGCCCAAAAGTTCGTCGCCGATCAATTGGTCGCGATACAACGTGCGGGCATCCACCGGCTTGTAGTGGCTTGCCAGCGCGTCCTCGGCAATGTTCACGGGAACAGCGATGCGCGGTTCGCCATTGTCCTTGTGGCCCAGCAGAATGGCCTTTTCGAAGTCAGGATCGAGTTCCGCCAGCTCGTAGGCCGAAAACAGCGGGTCGAGCACCTGGTCGTCATGCTTGAGAATGAGCTTCGTGCCCGCGAAGGCCAGCAGATGCGTGCCTTCCAGCTTCAGCGCGTCCACGACACAGTTTTCCGTGCGCTTTTCTGCCAGACGATCCAGCTTGTTTTGCGCGAAGGCGGTGAGGGTGCTTGGTTCTGGATGAGGGGAGTTCGTATCGAAAATGCTGTGTGATGTCATCAGAGCGCGCCGGCCAGTTTTTGCATGAAATTGTGTCTGTCTTCGTCCGAATAGGCAACAGGAGTGCCTTGCCCCCAGATCGGACCCGGCCAGCAAGGATCGCCCTCGTTGCGGGCAATGACATGGACGTGGAGTTGCCGGACTATGTTGCCAAGGGCGCCGACATTTATTTTCGTCGCGCCTGTCAATTGTTTCAGCGCGGATGCGACCTGATTGGTCTCGAATGCCAATGTCGTCTGGTCGAGCGGTGTGAGGTCGAACATCTCGCTCATGTCGCCTCGTTGCGGCACGAGAACCAGCCACGGCCATCGGCAATCATTTTGAAGGCGCAGTTGGCACAGGCCCAGCTTGGTAATCAGCACGCTGTCGCGCGCCAGTCTGTCGTCAAGCCGGAATGTGTCCAAGGCGTCCTCCCAATTTGTTTTCTCCTGATAGCAGTTTTTTGAAGGCTTGGCTTGCATTTGCTTTTATTATTGCCGATATGTGCCTTCGGGAGGTTGGTGGTGGACGAGCCACTCGCCAACCGGGTCAGGTCCGGAAGGAAGCAGCCCTAACGAGCCAGGCACGGGTCGCCGTGCCAGCCTCCCACCTTTTCTTTTTGAAGACGTGCTCAGGTTTCGCCGGGCCCATTCGGCCTGAAGCGGGCAGCACCCAATCACTGGCGAGGCGATGAGCGAAACCGGAACCAATACGCCCCAGACCAAAGAGCAGGGTACAGGTTACCGGGTTCTGGCGCGAAAGTACCGCCCGAAAGACTTTTCCGATTTGATGGTTGGCCAGGAACCGATGGTTCGGACGCTGACAAACGCGTTCGAGACCGGGCGCATTGCGCAAGCCTATATGCTGACCGGCGTTCGCGGCGTGGGAAAGACCACGACAGCCCGCATTCTGGCGCGTGCGCTGAACTACAAGACCGACGAAATCGACAAGCCGACCATCGACCTGCGTATCCCCGGCGAACATTGCCAGGCCATCATGGAAGGCCGTCATGTCGATGTGATCGAGATGGACGCTGCCTCTCATACCGGCATCGATGACATCAGAGAGATCATCGAGCAGGTGCGCTATCGTCCTGTTTCGGCGCGCTACAAAGTCTACATCATCGACGAAGTGCACATGCTCTCGACGCAGGCCTTCAACGGCCTTCTGAAGACGCTCGAAGAGCCGCCGGAACACGTGAAATTCATCTTCGCAACGACCGAAATCCGCAAAGTTCCGATCACCGTTCTGTCGCGTTGCCAGCGGTTCGATCTGCGCCGCATCAGCGCTGCCGATCTGGTTGGGCTGTTTACGGCCATTGCAGCAAAAGAAGGTTTCGAGGCAGAGCCGCAGGCGCTGGCCATGATCGCCCGTGCAGCTGAAGGTTCCGCGCGTGACGGTCTGTCTCTGCTGGATCAGGCCATTGCCCATGGTGGCGGACACGTCGAGGCGGAAGCCGTTCGCGGCATGCTGGGCCTTGCCGACCGCGCCCGTATCGTTGACCTGTTTCAACACGTGGTGAAGGGCGATGTCGCCGCTGCCCTGGGTGAATTTACGGCTCAATACGAGGCGGGCGCGAACCCTATCGTCGTTCTCAACGATCTAGCGGATTTCACGCATCTCGTGACGCGCATGAAATATGTGCCGGATGCGGCGGAAGACCCGTCGCTGTCAGAGGTCGAGCGTGTCAGCGGTGCGGAGTTCGCCGACAGTATCGCGGTTTCCACCCTGTCGCGCATCTGGCAGATGCTGTTGAAGGGTATTCCTGAAACGGAAAATGCCTCTCGCCCGGCAGGCGCTGCCGAGATGGTGTTGATCCGTCTCTCGCATGCGGCCAATCTGCCCGCGCCCGAAGATGCTGCCCGTCGGCTGCTGGAGCTTGCCAACGGGGATGGCGGCGCGTCCAGCGGTGCGCCTTCCGGTGGCGGTAATGGTGGCGGTGCACGCGCCTATTCGTCTACACAGGCCGTTGCATCCGCTCAAGTTTCGCCGCAGCGCCAGACCTCGCCGCAGCCGACCGCCATGCTGCGCACCGTGCCGGACAGCCGCCCGCAAGAGATGCAGGTCGCGGCCCCCAAGCCAGAAGAACGGCCAGAGCCCAAGGTTCCGGTCAATTCCTTGAGTGACATTGTCGATCTCTGCACCAAACACCGTGAACCAATCCTCAAAGCGAGGCTGCGCAATTTTGTCCATCTTGTGCGGCTGGAGCCCGGGCGCTTCGACCTGCGGCTCGGCGAAGGCGCGCCCGGCTCGCTTCCCGGTGAGATCGGCGTCAAGCTCAAGGAATGGACCGGCATCCACTGGATCGTCAGCATCAGCAAGGAACAGGGTGAGCCAACGCTTGTCGAAGCGGAGGGCAACGCGCGCGAAGCCCGCTTTGTCGATGCGCGGCAAGATCCCGATGTCGCCGCTATTCTAGCGCAGTTTCCCGGTGCCAAGATTACAGACGTTCGCATCAGGACACCGGTGCCCGACGACGTAGAAGAGATCGCACCACCATCCGTTGTCGAATCGAGCGAAGGCGACATCCTTCCCGGCGACGATATCGAATTCTAGAAAAAGACAGGAGTTTTGCGATGCGCGACATCATGGGCATGATGGGCAAGGTCAAGGAAATGCAGGCCAAGATGGAGAAGATGCAGGAAGAAATTGCTGCACTTGAAATCGAAGGCAAATCCGGTGGCGGGCTTGTGACCGTCAAGATGAGCGGCAAGGGTTCGCTGCTCGGCGTGAAAATCGATCCGTCGCTCCTCAAGGAAGACGAAGTCGAAATTCTCGAGGATTTGCTTGTGGCTGCGCATAATGATGCCAAGCAGCGCGCGGAATCCGTCACGGCTGAGAAGACACGCGACCTGACAGCCGGTCTGCCGATTCCACCCGGTATGAAGCTGCCTTTCTAGGCCATATTATTCCAGCATCGCCCTGAAACGGCTGGCAAGCGGCGTGGTGAGATATGCGTCCCGCTCCGCTTGCGATATTCGACATGGCCGGAATTTCTGGAGAACGACCGGGATTGGCAGCAGAGTGCCTCGATAGGGGGTCAATACCACCGTCTCATCAGTGGCCATCATCCCACCCTGCAGCACGCGACAGTAAAAGCCCGGCTGTCCCGCCTGTTTGAAGCGGGGTGCGAAATTTGGGTCACCTATGCGCGCGGTTAGCGTCGCGCAGGGAATGCGAGCCGCAGTGACTTCAAGCTTCACTTCGGCCGCCATCAATTGATCGCCCACATGCATCTTAGCGCTGTCGATGCCGTCAATGACAAGATTTTCGCCGAAGAATCCAGGCTCGATGGTATGCCCGAGTTCGCGAGACCAGAAATCGAGATCGGCAGAGCCCATCACGTAAAGGGCCTGATCCGGCCCACCATGATGTTTCCTGTTGCAGACGGCGTCGCTGACGATTCCCTGCTGGTCGATCACAACAGGACCTTGAACGGGATGTTTGAAAATTCCGGTCTTCGACGTCTTGCCGGGGAGAAGTTTCGCATCGGCCCGGCAGATTGCGCGTATTTTCATATGATGCTGTCCGCTTGTGATTCCCGTTATGACATTTATGCAGTAGAAAGCGCCCATGGCAAAACGAGTCACCGGTCCTGAAATCGAAAAACTCATCCAGCTTCTGGCAAAAGTGCCCGGGCTTGGTCCGCGTTCGGCGCGCCGCGCGGCTCTTCATCTGATCAAAAAGAAAGAGCAATTGCTGGGGCCCCTCGGGCATGCCATGGGCGAAGCCTATGACAAGGTGAAAATCTGCTCCTGCTGCGGCAATGTCGATACGATGGACCCGTGCACTGTCTGCACCGATGAACGTCGCGATCAGACGGTGATCATCGTGGTGGAAGATGTCGCCGATCTCTGGGCGCTGGAGCGGGCTGCGGCCATGAACACCGCCTACCACGTGCTGGGCGGCACGCTGTCGCCGCTGGACGGCGTCGGGCCGGAAGACCTGAACATCAAGGGTCTGATCGACCGCGTCAGTGCAGGTGGCATTCGCGAACTCATCATCGCCGTCAACGCGACCGTCGAGGGACAGGCGACGGCCCACTATATCACCGACAGGCTGACCGGCCTCGATGTGAAAATTACCCGACTTGCGCACGGCGTGCCGGTCGGAGGCGAACTCGACTATCTCGACGAGGGGACGCTGACGGCAGCGTTGCGCGCACGAACAGCGATCTAGGTCGGATAGAATCTGGTCTTGTCCTCAAGGCCGCATATGCACTTCAAAAAAGGGAAGCTCCATGCCCTCCAAATTGTTCGGTCTCGCGGTTGCTGCGGTCATGACGTTGCTGTCGAGCAGCGCGGCCTTCGCGCAATCGGCCCCCACGGGTGCAGCCGCAGCCAGATATGACGCCGAATTCAATAGTTGGCTGAAGAAAGAAATCTGGCCGGAAGCGCGCAAGGCAGGCATCTCGCAAAAGACGATAGAGACGACGCTGAGCGGCCTTACCATCAACTGGAAGCTCCCGGACCTGATCATACCCGGCCAGAAGCCACCGAAGGAGCAGGCACAAAGCCAGGCGGAGTTCTCGTCACCGGGCGCCTATTTTTCGGAGCAACGCTTGCAGGGCCTTGCCGCGACGGGACGTTCGCTCGCCGCTACCCATTCCGCGACCCTCAAGCGCATCGAAGCTACCTATGGCGTTCCCGGCAATATCCTCATTGCCGTCTGGGGCCGCGAATCGGGCTTCGGGCGCGCGAAACTGCCGAATGCCGTGATCGACGTTCTGGCGACCAAGGCCTATACCTCGACGCGGAAAGACCTGTTCCGCACAGAGCTGATCGATGCGCTAAAGATCGTCGATAGCGGCGATATCTCCGCATCGAAAATGATGGGCTCCTGGGCAGGTGCGCTCGGCCAGCCACAGTTCATGCCATCGAGCTATCTGAAATATGCCGTCGACTTCGACGGCGACGGTCATCGCGATATCTGGAGTTCTGTGCCGGACGCGCTGGCGTCCATCGCCAACTATCTGTCGAAACGCGGCTGGCAGCGCAATCGCGACTGGGGCTTTGAGGTCTCCATACCGGACAACGTGTCCTGCGCGCAGGAAGGCCCTGATCTGGCACGCCCGGTCGCGGATTGGGCCAAAATGGGCATCACGCGCATCTCGGGAAAAGGCTTTCCATCCAACGACTTGAGTGCAGATGGAATGATGCTCGTTCCCGCCGGTCGAAACGGCCCGGAATTTGTCGTGACGCCGAATTTCTATGTGATCAAGGAGTATAACAACTCCGATCTTTACGCGCTTTTCATCGGCAATCTGGCAGATCGCATCGCCTATAATGCCGGGCCGTTTCAGGCCAAGTGGGGCGATGTCGGCTCCATGCTGCGCTCCGATGTGCTATCCATGCAAAAAGCACTCGTTGCCAAGGGCTATGATGTGGGCAAAGCTGACGGCCTGGCTGGCTTTAAAACGCGGCGATCGATCGGTGACTGGCAGTCCAAGAACGGAATGCGTCCAACCTGCTTTCCCGATGCGTCCCTCAAAGCCAAGCTGAGATAGGCGCCAGAATAACTCCGCTGCCTCAGCTTATTCTGACGGCGATATAGATCAGCACCAGCGCTATCACCCAAAGGGCAATTCGGCCCCAACGGGTGTGGCGCGCTTCTGCCTTGCCGATTGCCTCGGCAGTCCGCTCATCGAAGCGAAGACCGTGCTCGCTCATATACATCAGGTCGGAATGCAGCTTTTCCGTCTTGGCCGCGATTTCAGGCGCGGCTTCGGCTAGCTTCATGGCCGCTTTCAGGCCATCCTTGATGTCGGTGACAACGCGTTTGGGGCCGAGATTGTCGCGTATCCAGCTGCTGACGACAGGGTCAGCGGCTTTCCACATGTTGAAGCGTGGATTGAGCATGCGCGATACGCCTTCGACCACCACCATCGTCTTTTGCAGCATGACGAGTTCAGGGCGCGTTTCCATGTCGAAGAGTTCGGTGACTTCAAACAGAAGTGTCAGCAATTTACCCATGGAAATCGTTTCCGCAGGCTGCCCGTGAATGGGTTCACCAATGGCGCGGATGGCCTGGGCAAAGCTGGCAATATCGTGATGACCCGGCACATAACCGGCCTCGAAATGCACCTCTGCGACCCGCAAGTAATCGCGGGTGATGAAACCATAGAGGATTTCGGCAAGGAACCGCCGTTCCTTTTTGCCGAGACGCCCGGCAATGCCCATATCGACGGCAACGATCATGCCCTTCGGGTCAACGAAGAGGTTGCCCGGATGCATGTCTGCGTGGAAAAACCCGTCCCGCAATGTGTGGCGCAGGAAGGACTGAATGAGTGTGTCGGCCAATGCGTTGAGATCGTGACCGGCTGCCTTCAGGCCTTCCACGTCGGACATCTTGACGCCGTCGATCCACTCCATGGTGACGACATCACGGCCCGTGCGTTCCCAATCCACTTCGGGCACGCGAAAGCCTGGGTCGCCTTTGGTATTTTCGGCGATCTCGGAAAGCGCTGCCGCTTCCAGCCGCAAATCCATTTCGATCTTGGTCGTCTGTTCCAGCGCGCGTGTGACTTCCACCGGGCGTAAGCGACGTGCCGAACGCACGAAGCGCTGTTGCAGATCGGCAATCAGATACATGGCTTCCAGATCGTTCTGGAAGCGCTGGCGCACACCCGGGCGGATGACCTTGACGGCGACCTTCTTTTGCCCCGATGGCGTGCGCACCATGGCAGGGTGGACCTGTGCAATGGATGCTGCGGCAATCGGGTCGTTGAACTCCAGAAAGAGCTCGCTGACGGGACGCCCCAGAGAGCCCTCGATATTGGCCTTTGCCGCGGCATTGGGGAAGAACGCCATGCGGTCCTGAAGTCTGGACAGATCGTCGGCGAAGTCGGCTCCGACGACATCGGGGCGGGTGGCCAGAAACTGGCCCATTTTCACATAGGACGGGCCGAGGCGTTCCACCGCTGTCGCCAGACGATCGCGCCGGTCCGCATGTTTCGCGCGGTTACGGGCGAAAGGCTTCAGCAAGGCTTTCGCGATTTTTGCTGTCTGAGGCAGGTCTTCCGATGGCAGTGCCAGCACCACGCCCTCACGCACGAGGACCCAGCCAACCTTTGCGAGGCGGTAATATGCGCCAGGAGTGCTCATGCGAATGCCTTCTTCCTGCCTGTGGCTGCCATATCGATCAGAGCTTCCAGCCGGAATGCAGGGCGGCAATGCCGCCGGTATAATTGGTATAGCTGACGCGCGAGAAACCGGCAGTGCGGATCATCGCTGCGAAATCTTCCTGATTGGGAAATTTGCGGATCGATTCCACCAGATACTGATAGGGCTCGGCATCGCCGGTGATCATCTTTCCGAACTTCGGAATAGCGTTGAACGACCAGGCGTCATAGACTTTGTCGAGAAGCGGCATATCGACTTCGGAAAATTCGAGCACGAGAAGACGACCACCGCGCTTCAACACCCGGTTCGCTTCTTTGAGCGCCACATCGATGCGCGGCACGTTGCGGATGCCAAAGGCTACTGTGTAGGCGTCGAAGCTATTGGCCTCGAACGGCAATTCCTCGGCATTGGCTTCCACGAAGGTCAGATTGTCGGAAAGCTTCTTCTTGGCTGCTCGCTCTTCACCCACGGCCAGCATCGAGCCGTTGATATCGAGAACGGTCGAATGCGCCAGGCGATTGGAGGCTTCGATAATGCGAAACGCGATGTCGCCAGTGCCGCCGGCCACATCAAGTGTCTTATAGGACGGGTCCTTGCGTGGATTGAGCGCTGAGATCATCGCATCTTTCCACACGCGGTGCATGCCAGCCGACATGACGTCATTCATGATATCGTAGCGCTTGGCGACCTTATGGAAGACCTCGTTGACCATTCCCTGCTTCTGGCCTTCATCCACCTTGTGGAAGCCATAGGAGGTTTCCATGCCGCCTTGAGCGGTGGTGCGGGCTTCGGTCATGAGCGGTCTCCATGTATTATTGCGGTGCGGACCATAGCGGAAACAGGATTACGAAGCTATCTGTTGCGACAGCAACTGCCTGCGACATGTATGCCCGCAGGCAGGAGATCACAAGACCGTTGCGGTAAACATGTGGGATAAACTCCATGCCAGAATTGCCCGAAGTTGAAACCGTCCGACGGGGCCTTGCGCCGACCATGGAAGGTGCGCTCATCGAAAAACTGGCGCTCGGCCGTCCCGATTTGCGCTTTCCCTTCCCTGAGGGGTTTGCGGATCTGGTGGAGGGAAAGCGTGTCATTTCGCTGGGCAGGCGGGCGAAATATTTGCTGATAGAGCTGGAGGGCGGGCTGACCATCGTCTCGCATCTGGGCATGTCCGGTTCTTTTCGCATAGAAGATGAGGGCACGGACACGCCCGGTGTGTTTCACCATGCCCGCTCGAAGGATGGCAAGCACGACCATGTGATCTTTCATTTGCGCCTGGGCGACCGTGCGGTGCGCGTGATCTATAATGACCCGCGCCGCTTCGGCTTCATGCATCTGGTGGAGCGCTCCAATATCGATCTCTATCCGGCCTTTGCCGATCTCGGCCCAGAACCGACAGGCAATACACTCAGCGCGGACTATCTCGCAGCCCGCTTTTCCGGCAAGGCCCAGCCGCTCAAAAGCACGTTGCTGGATCAGAAGATCATTGCAGGGCTTGGCAATATCTATGTGTGCGAAGCTTTGTGGCGTGCTCATCTTTCGCCCCTGCGGGCTGCGGGTACACTGGTGACGAAGACCGGCAAGCCACGTGCGCAGTTGACGGTGCTGACCGAAAAAATCCGGGATGTGATTGCTGACGCGATAGCGGCGGGCGGGTCATCCCTGCGGGATCATATTCAAACCGATGGCACGCTGGGTTACTTTCAGCACTCCTTTTCGGTTTACGACCGCCAGGGTCATGCTTGCCCCACACCCGGTTGCGGGGGTACGGTCGAACGTATCGTACAGGCGGGGCGTTCCACCTTTTACTGCGCCGCCTGTCAAAAGTAACGGGAGAGGATGAATCCGATGGAATACGAGACCCTGATTGTCGAAAAGCGCGATGCGGTCGGCGTCATCACGCTCAACCGCCCGCAGGCTTTGAACGCGCTCAATTCTACCGTGATGAAAGAGTTGCGGCACATATTGGCGTCCTTCTCGACGGATGAGTCCATCGGCGCAATTGTCATTACCGGCTCGCCAAAGGCCTTTGCCGCAGGTGCCGATATAAAGGAGATGCAGTCGCTTGATTTCGTCGATGCCTATCTCGGTGATTTCCTGGGCGGCTGGGACGATGTGGCAGCCAGCCGAAAGCCTGTCATCGCGGCAGTCTCCGGTTTCGCCCTGGGTGGCGGATGTGAGCTTGCCATGATGTGTGATTTCATCATCGCCTCCGATACGGCGAAGTTCGGACAGCCGGAAATCACGCTTGGCGTCATCCCGGGCATGGGGGGGTCGCAGCGCCTGACCCGCGCTGTCGGCAAGGCAAAAGCCATGGACCTCGTTCTCACCGGTCGCAAGATGGATGCGACAGAGGCCGAAAGGGCAGGGCTGGTGTCGCGGGTCGTCCCGCAGGAGCGCCTGCTCGATGAAGCGGTCGAGGCTGCGGGTGTTATCGCATCGCTGTCGCGTGCGTCCGTGCTGATGGCAAAGGAAAGCGTCAACCGGTCCTTCGAAGGCTCTTTGAGCGAAGGCCTGCGCTTCGAGCGGCGCCTGTTCCAGTCCCTGTTTGCGACGGAAGATCAGAAAGAGGGCATGGCGGCTTTCGTAGAGAAGAGAAAACCGCTATTCAAGAATCGCTAGGGCAATCCCAAGCGTGTAATGGGCCGAAAGCTTCATGTGTTTTCGGCTCAAGAGGCGCCAAGGATTCGAAATATCAGCGTTTTTGCTGAAAATGCGCGTTGACGGGCAGCCGCTTTAGGGCTATATGCCCGCCCACGGTTAGGAAAAGCCACCCGGCTTGTTCCAATTACTCCCGCACTCTTTGGAACGTGAGGTCTTCGACAGACCTGATCCTGTGGTTGCGGATTTTGGTTTGAATTCGAAGAGAGGCATACATGGCCAATACAACTTCGGCGAAAAAGGCGACTCGCAAGATCGCTCGCCGTACTGAAGTCAATAAGGCTCGCCGTTCGCGCGTTCGTGGTTTCATCCGCAAGGTTGAAGAAGCCATCGCATCGGGCGATCTTTCAGTGGCAACTGAAGCCCTGAAGGTAGCCCAGCCTGAGATCCAGCGCGCTGCTACGCGCGGTGTTCTGCATGGCAACACGGCATCGCGTAAAGTGTCCCGTCTTGCTCAGCGCGTGAAGGCACTTTCAGCCTAATCCGGCTAATCCAAATTTATTATAAAAAGCCTGGTCTTCGGACCGGGCTTTTTTCGTTTATAACGACTTGTTAATATGTCTCCTGTCAGCATGACACTTCTACGTCAATGAGGTGACGGAAAAATACATTTGAAATCAATTGCTTACGAGAGGTCTCTGAATCCGGCGCTGCTTTACGTAGCGGAAGGCTGCACTAAGTTAGAGTCAAGAGAATTTTTATTTTTCCATCAAATCGCCCTTTGAAAAAGTCGAGAAATTGAATCTCATTGATTCATAAGAGATTCTCCAGACGGCCCTTCAAACGATGCAAAACGGCCCCAGTGAGTCAATGGCCGATCTTCGGTTTGGCGGAAAAATCGCCATTGATCTCCACCCCTGATCCTGCCTAAATGCATCTCGACAAGGGGCAAGGATTTCTATCCACAAGCTATCTCGATCCTTGAGTATCGAAGGCACATGCTTCTTGCGGACGAATTCTGTTCGAGTTCGTTTTTTCAAGTATTGGGGTCGGTTTGGTCGTAATCCACACGGTTGCGAAAAAGCGAAGCTGTGTCCTGATGATTGTATGTTTAGGTTGTGTTGTGGGAGTAGTTGTTGAGTAATCGCAGACCTCTCCATGATGAAGAGGGAAGTGGGATAACCGGCTCGCGGTGATACAAAAGACTCAAAGGACATGCTTACGAGGGGGATGTCTGGAGAGAAAGAATAAACGAGGGGTATCCCTGATGAACGTTGGTTCGTCGGGCTATGATTGGCAATTTTGAAAGGCGGCAATATGCAATTGAATTTGGTGATGGGTGCGGTATCAAACGGGGACCGCACACCAAAGGCATGTGATGCAGCTGATACTGATGCGGCAAGGGACAACCAAGTTATGAAGCAAGACGCGCTGTTTGAACGTTTTAGCGCGCGGCTGAAGGCGCAGGTCGGACCGGAAGTTTATGCGAGCTGGTTTGCTCGCCTGAAGCTTCACTCCGTTTCCAAGAGCGTCGTACGTTTTACCGTTCCAACGACATTTTTGAAATCTTGGATTAACAATCGCTACATCGATCTCATCACGACGCTCGTTCAGAGCGAAGATGCCGATGTCTTGAAGGTCGAAATTCTCGTGCGTTCGGCAAGCCGTCCTGCACGTCCGGCTCCGGTCGAAGAACGCGCCCAGCCCGCCGCTGATGTGAGCGCGTCCGTTCAGAGAGCAAAGCCGTTCATTCCGCCACAGCCGTCGGCAAGCACGCAGATATCAGGTGCGTCCGCACCGGTGACCCGCCACGCTGGCTCCGGCCCACTGTTCGGATCGCCGCTAGACAGCCGCTTTACCTTCGATACCTTCGTTGAAGGCGCGTCCAACCGTGTGGCTCTGGCTGCTGCAAAGACCATCGCTGAGGCCGGTGCGGGTGCCGTGCGGTTCAATCCGCTTTTCATCCATGCAGGTGTGGGTCTCGGAAAGACCCACCTTCTCCAGGCCATCGCCAATGCTGCCGTCGACAGCCCGCGCAATCCGCGCGTCGTCTATCTGACCGCAGAATACTTCATGTGGCGCTTCGCAACCGCGATCCGCGATAATGATGCGCTGACCCTGAAGGACACGCTACGCAACATCGACCTGCTCGTCATCGACGACATGCAGTTCCTGCAGGGCAAAATGATCCAGCACGAGTTCTGCCACCTGCTCAACATGCTGCTCGACAGCGCCAAGCAGGTCGTGGTTGCCGCTGACCGCGCACCTTGGGAACTGGAATCGCTCGATCCACGCGTTCGCTCGCGTCTTCAGGGCGGTATGGCCATCGAAATCGAAGGCCCCGACTATGATATGCGCCACGAAATGCTGACCCAGCGTATCGCGACCGCCCGTCAGGAAGACCCAGGCTTCGATATTCCAGAAGAAATCGTCTCCCACGTGGCCCGCAGCGTCACCGCCAGCGGTCGCGAACTGGAAGGCGCGTTCAACCAGCTCATCTTCCGCCGTTCGTTCGAACCGAACCTGTCGGTCGAGCGCGTCGATGAATTGCTGGCGCATCTGGTCGGCACCGGCGAAGCCAAGCGCGTGCGCATCGAAGATATCCAGCGCATCGTTGCCAGACACTACAACGTCTCGCGCCAGGAACTCGTCTCCAACCGCCGCACCCGCGTCATCGTCAAGCCGCGTCAGGTGGCCATGTATCTCGCCAAGATGCTGACACCGCGCTCCTTCCCGGAAATCGGTCGCCGCTTCGGCGGACGTGACCACACAACCGTTTTGCATGCGGTCCGCAAGATAGAAGAACTGATCGGCGGCGACACGAAACTCGGCCACGAGGTCGAGCTTTTGAAGCGGTTGATCAACGAAAACAACGCGTGAATGTGATGGTCGGGGGAACCCGGCCATTCCATCAAAGACCGGCCGCATTTTCAAAAGCGAAAGCCGGTCTTTCTACTTGTAATTGAGCCCCACGTGTGATTATTTCACGACAGCTTTAACGCTGCTTCTTTTCAATTCAGCACCCTTACGGGTGCAAAATGCATATATTTTCACTGTGATTTGAGACGACGGAAAGGCACGATATGTCGGCTTGGCATTTGATTGTTATCATTGCTCTTATTGCCTTCCCGCTGATCTTCGTCTTCAGGCCGCCGCCACCCGGACCCAACAGGTTCGGTGCACCGGCCATGCCCATGACGTTTGGAGAGGCTTTTGCCAGCTTCTTCAGAAACTACGTCAATTTCCGCGGCAGGGCGTCCCGATCGGAATACTGGTTTTCTTTCCTATTTGTGTCGGCCAGCTCGTTGGGTGTCGACACGATTGATAGTCGTGGGTTCCTGAGTCTGACCTGGTCTTTCATTCTGTTTTTACCGATGATCGCAGTGTCTACGCGTCGCCTTCACGACATCAATCGCAGTGGATGGCACCAGCTTCTCTCGGGATTTTTCCCGATCGGATCGATCGTTGTGATCGTCTGGTATTGTACGGCGGGCCGAGACGAAACCTGATCTAGGCTAGGAGTGGAGTTTCGTCATCGACCCCGCGTTCTTCGTGAGGCTTGCGCATCGCGATCCAGAGATGGGTGACGGGTACGAGCAATGTGCCGCCGCCAATGATGGCAAAAGGCAAACTTGTCCAGCCACCGTCGCTGACGCCCACAGCCGCCATGACGGTCGTCGCGAAAATGAGCGGCGCCAGCCCGCAATAAAAGCCGATCCGAAAATCACGGCGATGTGCTGACAGCTCCTGCGCACCCTTGAAGAGATAGATGTGCGAGAGTTTTGCCAGTTTCCATAGGGCGATGACGCCTGTCACGGACAGCGTCGCGGCTAAGATGACGATTACTCCGATGAGAAGAACAGGCGCAGCTTCTCCATTCGCATCAACGAAGTAAGTCATGAGCCAAACCGGACTGAACAGGATCAGTAAGCCTGCGTAAGGCGCGCTGATCACCGCCACCAGTCCATAGGTCAGGTAGAAGGGCGCTGCGAAGATAATCAGTTCCACGAAATACACGACGCGGGCGACGATGTGCGATGTCTGACGCTCCTTCATGCCAGGACCTCCAGTGTCTGATCGGCAGCCTGCGTTTCACTGCTCAATCTGCGCCAGTTCTTCGAGGCGTAGCGATGCGCCTGTTTCAAGGCGATCCAGAGCGCCAGTTGCTTGACGGGTGCCAGCCATCCGCTCGCAACAAATTCGCTGCGGCGCTCGACCCGCGTTAGGTTCGGTCCCATCGGCATGAGAGTGAATTCGTCCTCCAGATTGCCGATCCAGTCCTTGCACCAGACGGTGCTGCCGATCATGCGGTAACGTAATTTTTGGTTGGGGATGTAATCGAGAATGCGCTGGTCGATGGTTCCGCGATCCGTGGTGCATTGGCGCGTGTTGCCCAGCGCGCCGTAACCTTCCAGCACCTTGCAACTGACCGGCTTGGGAATACCGAGGCGAAACAGGAAGGGTTTGGAGCTGTCCATTTTGGCATGGAGAAAATGCGGCCAGATGTGGTGCGGGGCGCTGTTGAAAATCCATTGCGAGTGAATCTGCATAATTGTCTCTCCTTCATTTCTACAATTAGGTAATCAACTAATTATAATCCTGTCAACAGTTAGTTGATTGTCTAATTGACTAATGGTAGAAAGAGCCATGTCCATTCAGTTGATTTTCGAGGCACTGGCCTCTCCCGTCAGACGCAAAATCCTAGCCTATGTCGCGCATCATGAGATGAACGCAGGCGATATCGCCGCCCGTTTCGAGATGTCGAAACCGTCGATTTCACAGCATTTACAATTGCTTGAACATGCGGGACTGGTGTCGTCTGAAAAGCGGGGAAAGTATGTTTATTACCGACAGGTCTCGGACACGCTGGCCAATAGCCTAACCGGGTTCGTGCAGGACATCTGCCCGATTGGGGCGCCGCTGCGGCGCGAAAGTGCGGAGAATGCGCGCAAGGCACAGGAAAAAGACGCGGGTGCGACGTCCGAATAACCGACTATATCAGCACGCCAGATCAGCCACCACGGAATCCAGAATAAGCATGCCGGATGGCGTGCAGCGCAGGCGTGAATTGCCGATTCGCTCGATGAAGCCGTGTTGCAGGAGGAAGTCTTCCTTGTCGGGATCGAGGTCGCGGCCGGAGAGGTCGCTCCAGCGGGCAAGATCGACACCTTCGCGCAGGCGCAGGCCCATCAACAGAAGCTCATCGGACTGTTCTTCAACGCCCAGCATTTCCTGATCCAGAATGCCATGACCATCGCGCTCGACGGCATCGAGCCATGTTTCCGGGTGGCGTTCGGTGGCGGTGGCGAGTTTTGCGCCGCCTTTGGTCAGACGCCCATGCGCGCCGGGGCCGATGCCGGCATAGTCGCCGTAGCGCCAATAGGTCAGGTTATGGCGGCTTTCAGCACCGGGAATGGCGTGGTTGGACACCTCGTAAGCGGGCATGCCGTGACGCGCCGTGATCTCCTGCGTTGCCTCGTAGAGTAGCGCGGATTGGTCTCCATCCGGCACGATCAGCTTGCCTGCCTTGTGCAGACCGTAAAAGGCCGTGCCTTCCTCGATGGTTAGTTGGTAGAGCGACAGGTGATCGACGGCATAGGAAATGGCTTCGACAAGCTCTTTTTCCCATTCTTCGACCGTCTGGTTCGGGCGGGCATAGATGAGATCGAAGGACATGCGCGGAAAAATCTCGCGGGCCAGCCGGATGGCTTTCAGCGCATCGGCGACATCATGCAGGCGGCCCAGAAATTTCAGGTCGCGGTCGTTCAGTGCCTGTACGCCCATGGAGACGCGGTTGACGCCAGCGGCGCGGTAACCGCGGAAACGCTCCGCTTCAACGCTGGACGGATTGGCTTCCATGGTGATTTCGATGCCATCGGGCACATGCCAGAAGCGGGCCATGCCATCCAGAATGGCGCCAACGGTCTGCGGGTCCATCAGCGACGGCGTGCCGCCGCCCAGGAAAACGCTGGTCACAACCTTTGCGCCGCTCAATTGGCGCATCGTGTCAATTTCACGCAGGAAGGCGGCAACGAAACGCTCCTGATCCACCGGCTTGTGGCGGACATGGCTGTTGAAATCGCAATAGGGGCACTTGGCCGCGCAGAAGGGCCAATGCACATAGATGCCGAAACCGGGCTCACCGGTGTCGGGCAGCAGTGTCGCATCGGGGGCAGGGGAGAACCTGCTCCCGAGATCGATCATCATGCGTCCAGACAGGTTTCGACGAAGGTTTTGAAGGCGCGGGCGCGGTGGGACAGGGCCTGTGGGTCACCGGGCTTCCAACCATGCTTTTCCTCGGCTGTCATCTCGCCGAAGGTCGTCTCGTGTCCTTCCGGCTGGAAGATCGGGTCGTAACCGAAGCCGCTGGCACCACGCGGTGGCCATGCGACCGTGCCTTCGATCTCGCCGCGGAAGAATTCGGTATGGCCATCGGGCCATGCGAGGCAGAGAACGCTGACAAAGCGGCAGGTGCGGGCTGAAGGCTCCGTCGCGCCGCGCTCCCGAAGCGCGTCTTCGACCTTCTGCATCGCCATGGCGAAATCACGGGTACCGTCAGCCGTTTCGGCCCAATTGGCGGTGTAGACGCCGGGATTGCCGTCGAGCGCATCGATCACCAGACCGCTATCGTCGGAAAGCGATGGCAACCCGGACGCTTGCGCAGACGCCAGAGCCTTGATGGCGGCGTTTTCTTCAAAGGTCGTGCCGGTTTCGTCGGGTTCTGCGAAATTCAGTTCCGCAGCCGACTTGGCAGAAAAGCCGAGAGGGCCGATGAGATCGGCGATCTCGGCAATCTTGCCCTTGTTGTGGCTGGCAACGACGATGGTTCTGGTGTCGAGTTTGCGCATGGTTTTGATGTCCTGGCTCAGGCAATCGTCTGCTTTTGCAGCTCGACGAGTTCCGCGCAGCCGGTCTTGGCAAGACCCAGCAGCGTCAGAAACTCCTCTTCCGAGAAAGGCGCGCCTTCAGCCGTACCCTGAATTTCGACGATGCCACCGGAGCCGGTGATGACGAAATTGGCGTCGGTTTCGGCGGAGGAATCTTCGAGATAATCGAGATCGATGACAGGCTGGCTGGCGAAAATACCGCAGGAAATGGCGGCGATATGGTCTTTCAGGACCTTCTCGACCTTGATCATGTTACGGGTTTCCATCCACTTCAGGCAATCGTGAAGGGCAATCCAGGCGCCGGTGATGGAGGCGGTGCGGGTGCCGCCATCGGCCTGAATGACATCGCAGTCGATGCTGATCTGGCGCTCGCCCAGCGCCTGAAGATCGACCACGGCGCGCAGCGAGCGGCCAATGAGACGTTGGATTTCCTGCGTGCGGCCACCCTGCTTGCCGGATGCGGCTTCACGGCGCATGCGCTCGTGTGTGGAGCGCGGCAGCATGCCGTATTCGGCGGTGACCCAGCCCTTGCCGCTGTTGCGCAGCCATGATGGTGTCTTTTCTTCAAGGCTGGCGGTGACGAGGACGTGCGTATCGCCAAATTTGACCAGACAGGAGCCTTCTGCGTGCTTGGAGAAGTTGCGCTCAAAAGAAACTTTGCGCATCTGATCGAGTTTTCTGCCTGAAGGCCGCATGTGGTTCGTCTCCGTGTTGATCTGCGCCTTCTAAGGCCGCAGCACCGGTTTTGCAAAGGAAAAGCGGGTCTCAGCACCGCCACCTTGGAATTTCCGTTTTCACTTGCGCAAGCGAATGACTATATTCCTTACAGTACTGAATTGATGAAGAGCTGGCGAATGGGCGTTTCTCCTCCGATTGGAACAGAACCGGGTGCGCTGCTGGATGATCGCTCACGCGAGATTTTCCGGCGTATCGTCGAAGGTTATCTCGAAAATGGCGAGCCGCTGGGCTCGCGCAGCCTTTCGCGCCTGCTGCCAATGTCTCTGTCTCCCGCCTCCGTTCGCAACGTCATGAGCGATCTGGAACAGCTTGGCCTGATCTATTCGCCGCATATCAGCGCCGGTCGCTTGCCGACGCAAAGCGGGCTTCGCTTCTTCGTAGACGCCTTTATGCAGGTGGCTGATCTGCCTGCCGAACAGCGCGCCAGCATCGACCGGCAGATCAGCCCTGTCTCCGGGCGTGAACAATCGATAGAGGGTCTGCTGACGGAAGCGAGCCGCATGCTCTCCGGCATGTCGCGGGGCGCCGGGCTGGTTTTGACCACCAAAAGCGACGCCGTTCTCAAGCACGTGGAATTCATTCGCCTTGAGCCGACCAAGGGTCTCGCCATTCTGGTCGGCGACAACAATCAGGTCGAAAACCGTATCATCGAACTGCCCGCCGGGATTACCTCGTCGCAATTGACGGAAGCGGCCAATTTTATCAACGCGCATCTTTCCGGCCAGACGCTGCCGGAACTGCGCAACCAGCTTCTGCGTCAGAAGTCTGAGCTGCAAAGTGCGCTGAGTACACTCGCGCAAGATCTCGTGGAGCGCGGGCTAGCGGTCTGGTCGGGTGATAATGAAGAGGGCAAGCTCGGACGTCTCATCGTGCGCGGTCGCTCCAATCTTCTGGAAGGGCTGGCCGGCGAAGAGGACATCGACCGCGTGCGACTGCTGTTCGATGATCTTGAGCGCAAGGACAATCTGATCGAGGTTCTCAATCTGGCCGAGACAGGATCCGGCGTGCGGATTTTTATCGGATCGGAAAACAAGCTGTTTTCCCTGTCGGGTTCGTCACTGATCGTTGCGCCCTACAGGGATGATGAGAACCGGGTGGTGGGTGCGGTCGGCGTCATCGGTCCGACACGGCTCAACTACTCCCGTATCGTGCCGATGGTGGACTATACCGCCCAGATTATGGCCCGACTTTCCAGCCAAAGACGCTGATCCTCAAAAGACATCACCGAATCCGGAACGGATTTGTCTGCGAGCCTTGATTTTTGCCCGGCAAAGCTCGATATCGGGCTCAACCAATGAACACATGTGAAGCTGGAGAACGTCATGACCGATGACAACAACAAAACCGGACCTGACGCAGACGTCGTAGACGAGGCTGCCGACACTGCTGCTGTTGAAGACGCAGGGCAAGAGCAGGCAGAGCCAGATCCGATCGACGTCTTGAAGGCCGAAAATGCCGATCTGCGCGATAAATTTCTGCGCCTCGCTGCGGAAATGGACAATCTGCGCCGCCGCACCGAGCGCGACGTGAAGGACGCCAAGGCCTATTCCGTTGCAGGCTTTGCCCGCGATATGCTGGCCGTTTCCGACAATCTACGCCGTGCACTCGACACCATCCCTGAAGAGCTGAAGACGAATTCCGAAGCTGGCATTGCCGGGCTGATCGAAGGCGTCGATATGACCGAACGTTCCATGCTGTCTGCGCTGGAGCGTCATGGTGTGCGCAAGATGGATGCGGAAGGACAGAAGTTCGATCCGAATTTCCACCAGGCTATGTTCGAAATTCCCAATACGGCGGTTCCGAACAACACGGTCGTGCAGGTCGTCCAAGCGGGTTTTACCATTGGCGATCGCGTGCTGCGCCCGGCGATGGTCGGCGTTGCCAAGGGCGGTCCCAAGGGTGATGCGCCCACAGCGGCTGAGCCTGGCACAAGCGGCCTGAACGAAAAAGACGCGTAACGTAAACGGTCCACCCCGGTCGATGGCTGGGGTGGATTTTATCAGGCGACTTATGCCCTGGTTTGATCGAACTGGCGGTTCAGCCATTCATAGGCGTAATCCTGCTGAGCGGCTTCGAAGACATGACCGCCGGGCCATATTTTGCTCTCGAAACCATGCCCAGTGCCCCACGCCTCCCAAATCCCACTCATTTTCTGAAAAGCCGTTTTGACGGACGCGAGCGGAAACAGCGTGTCTTGCTCGCCTGCGAAGATCAACATGGGGTTGGGTGCGCAAAGACTTGCCACATCCGGGTAGTCCATGTGCTGCATCAGCCCTGGATGCGTCATGTGCCAGGCCGATCCTCCACGACAATGGTTATTGCCGGGTTCCATCAGGCCCTCAGCCGTCGCCATCCAGTTGACCGCGACCACAGCCTTGATCGTATCGCTCAGCGCTGCTGCCTGCCAGGCTCGGAACGCCCCCATCGAAAAGCCGATAGCCGCGACACGGGTGCGATCCACTTGGCGGAGGCTGCTGAGAAAATCCGCAGCGCGTGTGTCCTCCAGCGCCATCAAGCCCGCCAGTGAACTGCCCATGTTGAAAAGATTGGCGGCAAGAGCCTGCTGGCCATCATAGGTAAGGGGGCCGCGGTATCCCCAGCCCAAGGCATCCGTCACCAGCACGACATAACCACGGCGGGCAAGTTCATCCGCTGGAAATCGCCCGGAAAAGAACCTTGCCGTCCATGCTTTGGCGGATGTCATGCGGGCGTCGTCGTCCCAGGGCTCCACCAGCTTTTCCTTGCCGATATCGAACTGCGATCCATGGTCGTGATAAAAAATCGCTGCTGGAAACGGGCCCTCGCCCTTTGGCACCAGCAGAAAGGCCTGTACCCGGCTGTCAGCAGTCAGGTTGAAGGCGATCTTGCGTGCGACATAGCTGCCGCGATCCTTGGAGGCCATCGTGGAAGGTGTGAACGGGGTATCGTCGGGCTGTTGCAGAGTCAATGTGTGGAGTTTGGACCGTGCCGTGGCCTTCCACGCGCAAACGTCCTCCCCGAGTCGCCAGCTAAGAGGAAAATGAAGTCTTCGCTTTAGCGACGCGGAGAAGACCGGCAGATGATCGGGCGTTACACCCTGCGTCTGAACGCGAGTGTCCTCTACAGACGTAGGGTCTTCGGCGTTCTCCATCAGCCCGTGACCTGTGCCACGCACTCAGGCCGCTGTGGCCTGTTCCTGGTTGAGGAAGGTATAAATTGCCGTGTCGGATTCCGTCGCGCGCAGCTTGGCAACCAATTCTGGGTCACGCAGCACACGTGCGATACGCGACAGCGCCTTCAAATGGTCGGCACCAGCGCCTTCTGGCGCCAGAAGAAGGAACACCAAATCGACCGGCTGGTCGTCGAGCGCTTCGAAATCGACGGCATTTTCCAGGCGTGCGAAAACGCCCACGATGGTGTTGATGCTGGCCAGCTTGCCGTGCGGGATGGCAATGCCATGGCCCACGCCCGTCGAGCCCAGCCGCTCGCGCTGCAATATGACGTCGAAAACTTCCCGCTCAGGCACCCCGGTGATCCTGGACGCTCTTGCCGCCAATTCCTGAAGGAGCTGCTTTTTGGAATTGACCTTGAGGGCGGGAATAATCGCATCTTGTTGCAGCAAATCTGCCAACGCCATTCTGTTTATCCTTCATGCCATCGAGACGAAGGGAGTGCCACCGCGTGGCGGCTGCACTCCCGATGTCCTGTCAGACTATTCAGTTCTTGATCGTCGCCGCGTCAATCCAGCCGATGTTTCCATCGTTGCGGCGGTAAACGATATTGAGTTCCTTGCCCGGGCTGCGGAACAGCAACACCGGCTCGTCTGTCATGTCCAGCGCCATGACCGCGCTTGCAACCGTCATCGTCTTGACCTGCTTGGAGGTCTCGGCAACGATGGTCGGTGCGAAATCTTCCGGCAGCTCGTCGTCCTCATCCGGCACGGCATCCATGACGGTATACGGAAACTCTTCCATAATGCCGTTTGCCGAAGCGCCGTTGTGGTGGTCCTTCAGTTTTCTCTTATATCTGCGAAGGCGCTTTTCTATCCGCGCCGCTGCCGCATCGAAACTCGCCTGTGGATCGTTGGCCTGTCCCGCTGCATGCAAGACAACCCCGGTATCGAGGTGAATCTTGCAATCGGCATCGAAACGCGCGCCAGATTTCTCCACAGTCACTTGACCGGAATACCCCCCGTCAAAGTATTTGGTAATCGCCAGGCTAATGTTGTCCTCGATCCTCTGACGGAACGATTCGCCGATATCCATATGTTTACCAGATACACGCACACTCATGGAATTTTTCCTTTTTCAGTGATTTGCGTGTACCAGCTTACGTCAAGCGACGCGCTCATCCAAGCGTTTCGAGTCCGTTTCGGTCTCATTCCGGCTTGGCGCAAAAGCGCCGTATGTATTTAACGGTTGATCCGGCCCCTGCCCTCTATGCGGCGAGCTTCTAGCCTCGCGGGCATCAAGAGTCAATTAACATTATTAACAAATTGAAATATATGAATTTTTCGTTACGAAGCGGTAACTTTTGCCATGGCTTTTTTCTCCCGACGCCGCTGTACGGATGAGGGAATATTCATCGCTTCACGATATTTTGCGACCGTTCGCCGCGCCAGTTCGACGCCGTTTTTTTTCAGAATTTCGACGATATCATCGTCTGAAAGTACGGCATCGGGTGCTTCCTGGGTGATCATGATCCTGATGCGGTGCCGAACGGCTTCAGCCGAATGGCTGTCGCCGCCCTCAACCGCTCCAATTGAAACGCTGAAGAAATATTTGAGTTCGAACAGGCCGCGTGGCGTGAGCATATATTTGCGCGACGTGACCCGGCTGACGGTGGACTCGTGCATCTTGATCGCGTCGGCCACCTGTCTGAGATTGAGGGGGCGCAGGTGATCGACACCGTGCAGCAGGAAGGCGTCCTGCTGCCGCACGATTTCGCTCGCAACCTTCATGATGGTCTTGGCGCGCTGGTCGAGACTGCGAGTCAGCCAGCTTGCGGTCTGCATGCACTCGGACATAAATTCTCCATCCTCGCCCTCACGGCATTTGAGTTTGGAGACCTGAGCAAAATAGGTCTGGTTGACAAGGACGCGGGGGAGGGTTTCCGGGTTGAGCTCTATCAGCCAACCTCCGTCGGAGGACGGTCTGACGATGATGTCGGGAACGATTGTTTCCGAAATCCCGGTCTCAAAGCCTGCGCCCGGTCTGGGGTTGAGCGACCGGATTTCGGCAAGCATGTCGAGGAGGTCTTCTTCGCCCACCCCGCAAAGCCGCTTCAGGGAGACGAAGTCACGTTTCGCCAAGAGCTCGAGATTGCTGACGAACGCTTTCATCGCCGGATCGAGGCGATCCTTTTGCGCCAGTTGGATGGACAGGCACTCACTCAGCGAGCGGGCAAAAATACCGGGTGGATCGAGTGCCTGTAGCGCGGTGAGGACGGCACTCACGTCACGCTCGTTTTTGCCAAGGCGCGCAGCAATCTCGTTGACGGCGTCCGCAGCCAGATAGCCGGTCTCATCCAAGTGATCGAGCAGCGCATCCGCAATCATCCGGTCCTGAAGAGAGGTGACGGTAAATGGCAATTGTTGACCAATATGGTCCCGCAGACTGGGCTTGCCCGCAACAAAATCGTCGAGATCATAGGCCTCGGAAGACTCGGCACCTGGCATCGATTTCCACTGACCGGCCAGCTCCGGTGCATCCGCCTTTGGCGCTGCGCTATCATCTGGAAAGACGTTCTCGAAATTCGTGTCGAGCTGCTCGTTGAGACTGCTGGCGCGGTCGCCGTACCACTCTTCGGGGTCGTGAGCGCTTTCGGAGAACTGGTCTGTGGTGAGTTCAGCCTGGGCGTAGCTGTCTTCGACGGATGCAGAAGCGCTGTCCAAATCGCTATCGTTTGCCACAATTTCCAGCAGTGGATTTTTTTCAACTTCCTGAGCGATGAATTGCGTCAGCTCGATATGGGTCATCTGAAGCAGCTGGATCGACTGCATCAGTTGCGGGGTCATGACCAGAGACTGGCTCTGACGCAGCAAAAGACTGGCGGACAAGGCCATGGCGGACGCTAAACTCCCAAAAACCCTTTACCCGTCGATATTTTTGAAGAAATCTGAACGGGGAGGTAGAACTTGGCCCAAAAATTGCTTTTTATTTTTGTTTGGTCAAGCTCAACTGTCAGGTCGAGTGGAAGATTCTTTGCGTGGACCGTTAACCGGACCTAAGTTTTACGGCCAAGTGACTTACAGGCTGAAATTATTGCCGAGATACAGGCGGCGGACGTCAGCATTGTTGACGATTTCCGAAGCGCGACCATGGGTCAAGACTTCCCCCGCATGGATGATATAGGCGCGGTCGATCAGACCCAGTGTTTCACGAACATTGTGGTCGGTGATGAGAACACCGATGCCGCGGGCTGTGAGGTGACGCACCAGATTCTGGATGTCGCTGACCGAAATCGGGTCAACACCTGCAAAGGGTTCATCCAGCAACATGAAGGTCGGGTCGGTCGCCAGCGCTCGGGCGATTTCCAGACGGCGACGCTCACCACCGGACAGCGCGACCGCTGGCGACTTGCGCAGTTGCGAAATGTGGAATTCTTCCAGCAGTTCATCGAGCTTGCGATTGCGCTTCTTCTCGTCGCGCTCATGCACTTCGAGAACCGCACGAATATTGTCTTCGACCGTCAGTCCACGAAAGATGGATGCTTCCTGCGGAAGATATCCGACGCCCAGCCGCGAGCGGCGATACATCGGCATGCCGGTCACGTCATTGCCGTTGATGGCGATCTTGCCGCTATCGACGGGAACGAGGCCGGTAATCATGTAGAAACATGTGGTCTTGCCAGCACCGTTGGGTCCAAGGAGACCAACGGCCTCACCACGACGCACGACGAGTGAGACGCCATTGACGACACGGCGGGTGTTGTAGGTCTTGGTCAGGCCGTGGGCGATCAATGTGCCCTCGTACCGCGCCTTGTCACCGGGAGCGATATCCGCCTCGGGTGCGCGTGCGGAGCCTGCGCCGAACAGCTTTGACATGGATGGTATCTTCACGGGCTGGGAACTACTGCTTTTTCTGGGACTTGGGGTCGAGCATGATGCGGACAGGTCCGCCACAGCTTTCGAGCTTTGCTTCACCCGTGTTCATCAGGACGGTCAACTTACAGCCGGTGAAGACATTGGTGTCCTGCGAGAGAACGACCTGTTTTCCCGAGAGAATGAACGTCTGCGCCGCCATGTCGAATTCACCCTTGTCGGCTGTCGCCTTCTGGGTGCCCGATGTCAGGTAAACAGAGTTATCGACGAAGATCTTGTCGATATCCGCACCGCCGCTGGTGATCGATGAATTGGCAGCAGCGCCTTCGCCGTTGCTTTTATAAAGAACGGTCATCTTGCCTGCCTGCAAGGTGGTCGTTCCCTGCACGACCTTCACATTTCCAGTGAAATAAGCCTTGCGCTCCTGATCGCGTACTTCGAGCTGGTCGCTCTCGATGGCGATAGGCTGATCGTTGGAAAGCTTCAGGCCCTCCATCTTGCTCGTCGCATTTTGCGCCGCAGCAGGGCCTGCAAGACAGGCCAGAGCGATGGCAGAAGCGAAATAGGCAGCATTGACGTAACGGGCTGGGCGCGAAATCTGCATCATCTGGGTCGGGCTCTCACTTGCCTGCGTTCTGAATGGTGGATGCAGCTATACGTGCCCGTACCTGCCCCGAGAATGTAATCGTCTTGCCATTATCTGCTATATGCAAACTTTCTGCAACAATTGAACCTTGAGTGGTGGTGATGGTAACAGGCGTCGAGCTGTCCATCGTTCCGGCTTTCAGGTCCACATCCGCAGACTGGAACTTTGCTTGTATGCCATTGCTGAGATTGATGTCAAAGGGCGCTGTCATTTTCAGCCGGTTGGTGGCGCGGTCGAAAAGGCCTTCCTGCGCCACGACCTGTGCGACGATGTCGTTCATAGGCACGGCGGCGAGCACTTTTTCCAGCGTCATCAGGTTGGGGCTGGCAATATCCTGCAAGGCCCGTTCGGCGTTCATCGAATAATCGAAGCCCTTGTTGTTGCGTCCCGCAAGTGCGGGCTTTTCCATGACGATCTTGCCATTCTCGACCGTCGCGCTTTCCAGCGAAACTTCATCCGGCAACCATGTCCGCGCCAGCGAGACGGCAATAAAGGTGAGCGAAATCAGTGCTGCGCCAAGCGGAAGAATGATCTTCAGCTTCTTGACGCGTGACGAATGACGCAACGCCAGTGCATAGGCGCTTGCCTGTCCGTCAGACAGGGGAAAACCGGGCGCTGGCTGGCTAAGTCGTTCGAGCATCATCTGGGTCCGGGGCAAATCTCGTCGCTAATCACGCACATATTAGCGACTTTATCATGGGTTGCACTTGTCTTTGGCACGGGGCACTTGCCCTGCCAATATGGTTTTTCTCAGAATGAGCGCAAGAGCTACGATATTTTTATCAAAACGAAGCTTTCCGTTTGTTTCTTGGCAAGAGGTAGCTACAAAGCTCATATGGCTGGCATTAATCGTTGACGGCGTCCTGAGTTAAGGTGAGCAAATGGATCAGACAGCAATCGCAGATCGCAGACAATTGCGGCGCAAGCTGACATTCTGGCGCGTCGCCGCCGTTCTTCTTCTGGTGGCAGGATGTTTCGCGATCTACCGCTTCGCCTTCGCCGAACCGACGACGAGCGTGCGCCCGCACATTGCACGTGTCGAAATCAGCGGTCTCATTCAAGACGACACCGAGCTGTTGGAGCGCCTGCAAAAGATTGCAGACAGCGACAGCGCCAAGGGCCTGATCGTTTCCATCTCCTCTCCCGGCGGCACCACCTATGGCGGCGAGCGCATTTTCAAGGCCATCCGTGCTGTGGCTGAAAAGAAGCCTGTTGTTTCCGATGTCCGCACGTTGGCCGCGTCGGCTGGCTATATGATCGCCACGGCGGGCGACACGATCATTGCCGGTGACACATCGATCACCGGCTCTATCGGCGTTATCTTCCAGTATCCACAGGTCAAGCCTCTGCTCGACAAGCTTGGCGTCTCCCTGCAGGAGATCAAGTCGTCGCCGATGAAGGCTGAGCCTTCGCCGTTCCACGAGCCGCCGGAAGAATCGAAAACCATGATCCGCAACATGGTCATGGACAGCTACAGCTGGTTCGTTGACCTTGTCGCAGACCGCCGCAAGCTGCCGCGTGAAGACGTGTTGAAGCTTGCCGATGGTTCCATCTTCACCGGTCGTCAGGCCGTTGCCGTCAAGCTCATCGATACACTGGGTGGTGAAAAGGAAATTCGCAGCTATTTCGAGAGCCGCAAGGTCGCCAAGGATCTGCCCATCGTCGAATGGACGGCTCCGCCCAAGCGCTCGCCATTTTCATTCTTCAGTCTTGCGGGCATCGCAAAAATGCTCGGATATGATGAATTTCTGCCTTTCAACGTGCCTCGCCAGTTGAGTGCCGACAAGTTGTTTCTTGACGGTCTTGTTTCGGTTTGGCAGGTTGGGGAACGTTAAAAATCCAATTCTTTCAGGGGGCAACCGTGATTAAGTCTGAACTGGTGCAGATTGTTGCTGCGCACAACCCGCACCTTTACCACCGTGACGTGGAAAATATCGTCAACGCCGTGCTTGACGAGATCACCGATGCGTTGGCGGCGGGCAACCGTGTGGAGCTGCGCGGCTTCGGTGCTTTTTCAGTCAAGAATCGCCCCTCACGTTCGGGACGGAACCCACGCACGGGTGAGTCCGTTTTTGTCGAGGAAAAATGGGTTCCCTTCTTCAAGACCGGCAAGGAGCTGCGCGAGCGTCTCAATCCGGGCATGAGCGACGTCGAAGACGAGGACTAAAATCCATGGTGCAGATCGTTTGGCGATTTTGCGCTTTGGAGAACGGTTGAGACCGAGCAGTCGGGCTCCTATCTGACGTCCATGCAGGTTTGTCTGAAGGCCCCTAAAGACGGAGTATCGTTGGATGTCTAAGAAGATCGTCAATCTCGTGGTTCTGGTGCCACTCGCCATCATTCTGGTGGTGTTGTGCGTGGCCAACCGGCAGGCCGTGACACTCGCGCTCAATCCGTTCCGGCCCGATGACAGCGTTCTGTCCTTCTCCGCGCCGTTCTTCGTCTTCATATTCCTCGCCGTTATTTTCGGCATCTTTCTCGGCTCTCTGGTCACATGGTTTTCGCAGGGTAAGTATCGCAAGCGCGCCCGCACAGAAGCTAAAGAAGCCGTGCGCTGGCATGACGAAGCCAATCGGCAGAAGGCAGCCGCCAATGCGGTGGTCATCGCCCCCTCCACGGATGCGCGCATCGCCGCCAAGTGAGGTCTCCACGACGTGATGGGTGTTGAAACCGCAGCCCTTTGATAATATTGCGCTGTGATGCTATTCGCTGTCGCATAAAATGCGGTCAGACTTGGAAAGAACCCCGTTGAAGAAAAAAGACAACCGCCCGGGCGCCAAGTCGCGCGCGGGGCAGGAACCCCGGCAGCGCAATGCCGGTAAACCGGCAAGACAAAAAGACACCGCTCCTCGCAGCCGCGCGCCGGACCATGTGCGCGCTGCCGCCAACGCGCCAGTAAAATCCGGCAAACCCGCTGCGAAGGCGGGCGTTCAGGACAGTGTGAAGGTCAAGGTCGCCCCGCAAGAGACAGAGCAGGTTCCACCGTGCCCTCTCAAGCAGCGGACCGGCGATCTGCCGGGTGAACAAGTTCCGGTGATCCTGGAATCGCTGGGCGCTGGCGACTTTCACCTGATCGACACCGGCAACGGGCTGAAGCTGGAGCAATATGGCAACTACCGCATCGTGCGGCCCGAGGCACAGGCGCTGTGGCGTCCGAGCCTGCCCGAGCGTGTCTGGGAAAACGCAGACTCCATCTTCACCGGCGATACGGATGAAGACGGCATGGGCCGCTGGCGATTTCCCAAGGAGCAACTGGGCGAAACATGGCCGCTTTCGCTTCTCGGCGTCAATTTTCTTGGTCGCTTCACCGCCTTTCGCCATGTCGGCGTGTTCCCGGAGCAGATCGTTCATTGGGAATGGCTGAAACACACGATCGAGACGGCAGATCGCCCGCTTAAGGTTCTCAATCTCTTCGGTTATACCGGTGTCGCCTCTCTGGTCGCGGCGGCTGCCGGTGCGGAAGTGACCCATGTGGATGCTTCCAAGAAGGCGATTGGCTGGGCGCGGGAAAATCAGGCGCTGGCGGGGCTGGAAAACGCACCGATCCGCTGGATTTGCGAAGACGCGATGAAGTTCATCCAGCGCGAAGAACGGCGCGGCAACACGTACGACATTATTCTCACTGATCCGCCGCACTTTGGCCGTGGCACCCATGGTGAGATCTGGCAACTGTTCGAGCATCTGCCACTGATGCTGGATGTCTGCCGCGATATCCTGTCGCCCAAGGCGCTAGGTCTGGTGCTGACGGCCTATTCCATACGCGCCAGTTTCTATTCGATGCATGAGCTGATGCGCGAAACCATGCGCGGCGCAGGTGGCGAAGTTGCCTCCGGCGAACTCGTCATCCGCGAGGCCGGTCTTGACGGCAAGACGCGGGGCCGTGCGCTTTCCACCTCTCTCTTTAGCCGCTGGGTGCCGAAATGATCGATGACCGCCGTGAAAACAGACCGGGCCGGGTAGGGCAGGTCAAAGAGGTCACCAGCCTTGCCAATCCTATCATCAAGGACATCAAAAATCTGACCCAGAAGAAGGGCCGGGAAGAAACCAGCACCTTCATGGCCGAAGGGCTGAAGCTGGTGATCGATGCGCTGGAGCTGGGCTGGACGATCCGCACGCTGGTCTACGCCAAAAATGCCAAGGGCAAACCGCTGGTGGAACAGGTTGCAACCAAGACGGTTGCCAAAGGCGGGCTTGTTCTGGAAGTGACCGAAAAAATCCTGTCCTCCATCACGCGCCGCGACAATCCGCAGATGGTGGTCGGCATTTTCGATCAGAAATGGACGCCGCTGAGGGATATCCAGCCGCAGGACGGTCAGACCTTCATTGCGCTCGACCGCGTGCGTGATCCCGGTAATCTTGGCACCATCATTCGCACCGCCGATGCGGCGGGCGCATCCGGCGTCATCCTCGTCGGCGATTGCACCGATCCGTTTTCGCTGGAAACAGTGCGCGCCACCATGGGCTCGGTCTTCGCCATCCCCGTCGCGCGTGCGACAGTGGAGGAGTTTCTGGCCTGGAAGAAATCTGCGGGTGTCAGCGTCGTTGCCACCCATCTTGCCGGTTCGGCCGATTACCGAACCATCGATTACAAGCGCAAGCCGACCGTGATCCTGATGGGCAACGAACAATCCGGCCTGCCACCGGAACTGGCGGCGAAGGCAGACCAGCTAGCGCGCATTCCCCAGCAGGGGCGTGCCGATTCTCTTAATCTGGCGATTGCAACGGCAGTGATGCTGTTTGAAGCCCGACGTCATCTTCTCGAACTCGCACCGGTAAAATGATGGCCAAGCCCGCTCTGTTCTCCAAGCCTATCCCGGCAATCGCCCTGATCGTCTGTGCGCTGATCGCAGACCAGATCATCAAGCTTCTGGTAGAAGCCTATCTGCCCTTGCAACAGATGGTGCCGGTCATGCCCTTCTGGGCGCTCTACCGCACCTATAATCTCGGCGTCGCCTTTTCCATGCTGGCTGACATGGAGGGCTGGTTCATCGTCACCATGCGCTTAGCCATCGTCGGTTTTGTCATCTGGCTGTGGCGCAAGACGGATGCGGACCGCACCTTCGCGCATCTGGGCTTCGCGCTCATCATCGCCGGTGCCGCCGGTAATATCTTCGACCGTTTTCTATACGGCCATGTCATCGATTATATTCTCTTCCACACCGACACATGGTCCTTTGCGGTGTTTAACCTTGCCGATTCCTTCATTACCATCGGTGCCGGTTGCGTCATTCTGGATGAGATATTGCACGCCAGAGCAACCCAACGCGCCAAAAACGAGGAACGCTAAAAGTTTAGCGTTCACGCCAAGCCAATCCAAACGGCTGGCGTGGTAGCCATGTGGCATGAGCGAACTGGCGAAACTGAAAGATCAGCTTTCCGAAGCCTTCGGCCCGACTGAGGCGGATGCGGTTTTTCCCGTCGTTTTGAAAACGACGAGTCCGCCAGAAGCGGGCGCACTTGCCTTTTACAACAAAATCCTGCGCCGGGTGACGCTGTTTACCGCTGGCTGCGGCTTTGCTTTTGCAAGCGCAGTCTATCTTGGCGGAGATGCGGCGCTCTATATGGCGGCGATCTCCGTCGCCATCTGCGTGTCCTGCGCCTTTTACATGATGGTCCGGTCCTCCATGCTGCGTCAGGCGTCCATGCGCGATGCGACGGTGATCGAGGCGCGGCAGAGGCAGAACGCTGCACTGATGGCTGAGATCCATGAGGCCATGGGCGACATCGTGGTCACTCGCGATCTGGAGCGGCGTATCCTCCACACCAATACCGCGTTTTGTGAAATGACCGGCTGCGCGTCGCCACAGGGCAAGACATGTGAAGAAATCGGCATCGCCTTTCGCCCCGGCGGCAAGGCGCATTGCTACGATGTGGAAATCGCCACGCCCTACGGCCAGCGCATTTTCACCTGGCACGACGTCGTTGCCAATGATGCAACAAGCAGCCGTCTTGTCATCAACAGCATCGCGCGTGATGTGACAGATGAAAGAGCTGCCATCGTCAGCCGTGAAGATGCCAGGGTCCGAGCAGAAAATGCGAATGCGGCAAAGGGCAGGCTGCTGGCAACAGTCAGTCACGAAATCCGCCTGCCACTATCGGGCATCCTCGGCATGAATCACCTGCTCGCACAAACGCAGTTGAACCACGAGCAGCGAAACTATCTGAATGGTATGCGTGAATCCGGGCAAGCACTGGTGCAGCTCGTCGAAGACCTGTTGGATTTTTCGACCATGGAGGCCGGTCGTTTCAGGCTGAATCCGCGCGCCGAAAACCTTCGTCAATTGATCGAAAGCGTGGTGGAGATGCTGGCCCACCGCGCCCATGAGAAAGGCATCGAGATTGCCTCCATCGTGACGCCTGATGTTCCCGATTACCTGGATTTCGACCCGGCGCGGCTTCGTCAGGTGCTGTTCAACCTCATCGGCAACGCTGTGAAATTCACCAGCAAGGGCGGCGTCCTCGTTCAGGCCCGGATGGCGGATGGCGAACTTTCAATCGCTGTCGAGGATACCGGGCCGGGCATAAGCGGCGCGGAGCAGGCGCGGATTTTCGGTGAATTCGAACAGGCCGGGCCAACCTCCCAGCGCAGCGCTGGCACAGGGCTTGGCCTCGCCATATCGGCCCGGATCATCCGTGAGTTTGGAGGCGCACTCAAAGTCGCCAGCCAAAAGGGCAAGGGAAGCGTGTTCACGCTCACATTCAAGCCTGCCCCGTTGGCGCAGACCCTGTCGTCACATCGCGCCGAGGCCCTGCGAAAGGCAAACGTCCTGCTGCTTTCGCCTTCAGGCACAGTCGCAAAGGCAACGGTTGCCTCCGTCGAAGCGCTGGGTGGATCGTGCCTGCATGCGTCGACGCGGCGCGAACTGGATGCATTGCGCAGCCGATTGCCTGACGCATTTCAGCGATTGACGGATATCATCATAGACCACCGTGTGGCCCCACTGTTTCAAGAGACTTTGGAAACTTGGCCGACAGAGCCGGACCGCCCTGTGAGACGCGTTCTATTGGTCAACCCGGAAGAGCGCGCTGCGCAAAAACAGGATGCCTTCGATGCCTGGCTGATCCGGCCCCTGCGCGAAAAGTCGCTGACCGATGTCCTGTCAGGGCGCTTCAGCGGGGTTGAAGGTCGTGATGCAATCAACGACAATCATCATCCCGGCTTCGGCTTTGCCAGCGTCCTCGATGACACGGCGTATGAGCTCGATGTGCTGGTGGCGGAAGACGATCCGGTCAATCTGCGCATTCTGCGGGCCGTCCTGGAAAAATCCGGCTGCAAGGTGCGTTCGGTCGCTGATTTCACAGGCCTCACTCAGAGCCTCGGCAATGGACCGGAAAATCTGCCGGACCTCATCATCTCCGACCTCAATATGCCGGGTGGTGATGGCATCGATGTCCTTCCCGGCTTGTGCGCGTCGCTGCGTGATCATAACGTTCCGCTCATCGTGCTCAGTGCAGATACGACGCCGGGTATGCAATCGATTTTGTTGGCTGGGGGCGTCGATATCGTGCTCGCAAAACCCGTCGAACCAAAGCGTCTGATCGAGGAAGTGCTCCGATTGTTTCCTCAAAAAGGGACTGGCAGATTTTAGGTGTCACGGCAGGCCATTGCGCGGCTAACTGTCACTGTTTTGTCGTCAATAAGTGATTTATGACAGCCAGAACGAAACGGTGGTGGGGCGATTCTCCATGGTCACGGAAATTCTCGAACACGACATTCGCGAGCGCAATGTCATTGCTGGCGTCAGGCCTGCGTCGCAGACGCGGAATGATGATGTCTTCGGGCGTATCGGCTCGCTGGAAACGCGGCTTGCCAGAAACGAGCGCGAAGTCGACGCCGCCCAACATGTTCGCTACCGCGTCTTCGTCGAGGAAATGGGTGCGCGTCTTCCAGCAGACGCCATGCGCCGTAGCCGAGACATCGATTCTTTCGATGCGGTGTGCGACCATCTCCTCGTTCTCGACAACGCGATTGAAGGCGACCCGGAAGATCAGATCGTCGGCACCTACCGCTTGCTACGGCAGGAAACTGCCTTTGCCCATAACGGCTTCTACTCTGCAAGCGAGTTCGATATCGAAGGTTTGATCGCCCGCCATCCCGGCAAGCGGTTCATGGAACTGGGCCGCTCCTGCGTTCTGCCGGAATATCGCACGAAGCGAACCGTAGAGCTGCTTTGGCAGGGAAACTGGGCCTATGCCGTCCGGCACCGCATGGACGCCATGATCGGCTGCGCCTCGTTCCCCGGCGTCCAGCCGGAAGCCCACGCTTTGCCTCTGTCTTTCCTGCATCACAATTGCAGTGCCAAGGGCGAATGGTCGGCATCTGCCTTGCCTGAGCTTTACCGTGAAATGGACATGATGCCTACGGAAGCCATCAACCCGCGCCGCGCCCTTTCGGCCATGCCCCCGTTGATCAAGGCCTATATGCGCATCGGCGCAACGTTCGGCTCCGGTGCCGTGGTGGATCACGCTTTCAACACCACCGATGTGCTGGTCATCCTGCCGGTCTCATCGATTGCCGGGCGGTACATCAATTATTACGGCGGCGAGGGCTATCGTTTTAACGGATAGGGCCTGATATCAGCAGCTTCCTGTGGGCAGGCGGTTGGGGTGTGTTGTCCTCATGGGGCGGGACCGTTAGTCTCTGCGCTTGTTTCCCGCAACACACAGCGATATTGAAAAGCCATTGACGGACGTTCACTCCACTGCCTCGCTCATCTCCGAGGAAAGCCGCGCGTCGGCTACTCCGATGATGGAGCAATATATCGAGATCAAGGCGAACAACCCCGGTTCGCTGCTGTTCTATCGCATGGGCGATTTTTACGAGCTGTTCTTCGATGATGCGGCGGAGGCGTCGCGGGCACTGGGCATTACACTGACGAAACGCGGGCAGCATCTGGGGCAGGATATTCCCATGTGCGGCGTTCCGGTCCATGCCGCTGATGACTATCTGCAAAAACTCATTCTGCGCGGCTATCGTGTTGCCGTTTGCGAGCAGACCGAAGACCCGGCGGAAGCCAAGAAGCGAGGGTCGAAATCCGTCGTCCGGCGTGATGTCGTCCGGCTGGTCACACCCGGCACGCTGACGGAAGACAAGCTTCTGTCGCCGACGGAATCCAATTATCTGATGGCGCTGGCCCGCATCAAGGGAAGTTCCGAAGCGCAATTCGCACTTGCCTGGATCGACATCTCCACGGGCGTTTTCCGCCTGGCAGAAACGACATTGACCCGGCTTTTGGCCGATATCTGGCGTATCGATCCGCGCGAGTTGATCGTTGCCGACAGCCTGTTTCACGATGAAGAACTGAGGCCGGTTTTCGATGTGCTGGGCCGGGTCGCCGTGCCGCAACCCTCCATTCTGTTCGATAGCGCAACGGCGGAAGGGCGCATTGCGCGCTATTTCGGTGTCGCCACGCTGGATGGCTTTGGCAGTTTTTCCCGCATCGAGATGGCAGCCGCAGCCGCAGCTGTGGCCTATGTCGAAAAAACGCAGATCGCCGAACGCCCGCCCCTGGGCGCACCGGAGCGCGAAAGTGCGGCCTCGACCCTTTTTATCGATCCGGCCACCCGCGCCAATTTGGAGCTGACGAAAACCCTTTCGGGCGAGCGCGATGGATCGCTGCTGCACGCCATCAACCGCACCGTCACCGGAGGTGGGGCGCGGCTCTTGGCCGAGCGGCTGATGTCGCCTTTGACGGACCCGGAGCAGATCAATACCCGTCTCGACGCCGTTGCCTATCTGCTGGACGATGTTCCGCTGTGCGACGAGTTGCGGGAGGCGTTGAAGCATGTGGCGGATATGCCGCGCGCGCTTTCGCGTCTTGCGCTGGAGCGTGGCGGGCCGCGTGACCTGGGTGCGATCAAGGTGGGGCTTTCTGCCGCTGCCGACGTCGCGACCTTGCTGGATCACGGTTTGCTGCCGGATGAGCTGGCCGATGCGCTTGCAAATTTGAAGGCGCTTCCGACAACTCTTGAGCAGACGTTGAATGCGACGCTATCGGATGAATTGCCGCTCTTAAAGCGCGATGGCGGTTTCGTGCGCGATGGGTGGAGCAGCGAGCTGGATGAAGTCCGTGCACTTCGCGACCAGTCCCGTCGCGTCATTGCTGGCCTGCAACTGCAATATTCCGAAGAGACCGGTATCAAGTCGCTGAAAATCAAGCACAACAATGTGCTGGGTTACTTCATCGAGGTCAGCGCCGGACATGCCGATGTGATGATGGTGGGTGATGAGGCGAAGGCGCGCTTCATCCACCGTCAGACCATGGCTGGCGCCATGCGCTTTACCACAACCGAGCTTGCCGATCTGGAAAGTCGCATTGCTAACGCCGCAGCGCAGGCGCTGACCATGGAACTGCAGGCCTTCGACCAGATGGTGCGCGCCGTCGTGTCGCATTCAGAGGTCATCAAGGCTGGTGCTCTGGCGCTTGCGGTGATCGACGTTGCAACAAGCCTTGCCTGTCTGGCGGCAGAGCAGGCCTATTGCCGCCCGGTCATCGATGGCTCCATGATGTTCGATATCAAGGGCGGACGCCACCCGGTGGTGGAGCAGGCGCTTCGCCGCCAATCCAGCGGGCCGTTCATCGCCAATAACTGCGATCTGTCATCGGTGGGCGGTCACCGCAACGGCGCCATCTGGCTGCTGACGGGCCCGAACATGGGCGGTAAATCGACATTCCTGCGCCAGAATGCGCTGATTGCCATTCTCGGCCAGATCGGCTCCTTCGTGCCAGCAGATTATGCCCATATCGGCATCGTCGACCGCCTGTTTTCCCGTGTCGGCGCATCGGATGATCTGGCGCGCGGTCGCTCGACCTTCATGGTGGAGATGGTTGAAACGGCGGCTATCCTTAATCAGGCCACGGATCGTTCGCTTGTCATTCTGGATGAGATCGGGCGCGGCACGGCAACCTTTGACGGGCTCTCCATCGCCTGGGCCGCGGTGGAGCATCTCCATGAGGTCAACAGGTGCCGTGGCCTTTTCGCCACCCATTTCCATGAGTTGACGGTGCTGTCGGAAAAGCTTGGACGTCTCTCCAATGCAACCATGAAGGTGCGGGAATGGGAAGGCGACGTCATCTTTCTACACGAGGTCGGGCCCGGTGCCGCCGACCGTTCCTACGGTATTCAGGTTGCGCGACTGGCGGGTCTGCCGGCCTCTGTGGTCGAGCGTGCCAAGGATGTTCTGACCAAGCTGGAGGATGCTGACCGGAAGAACCCGGCAAGCCAGTTGATCGACGATCTGCCGCTGTTTCAGATGGCGGTGCGGCGTGAGGACAGCCGATCGGCTGGCAAATCGAAAGTCGATGAAGCGCTCAAAGCTTTGAACCCGGATGAAATGACGCCGCGGGAGGCGCTCGACGCGCTTTACGCCCTCAAGAAACAACTTGGCAACGCTTGAGCCTTACAGTGCCTGTCCATCACGTCTTAAAATCGCTATAGGGCTATGGCAAAAGCGCAGTCCGTATGAAATGGATATCGGCATCAATGGCCATCAAGGACCTGGATTTTACCGCAATATTGGACGTTGCGGCTCTCAAGCATGAGTGTGACGCTGTCTTTCAGGGAGAAGGGAAGCGCGTTTCCGATGTCCGCGCAGACCTTTTGCCGATCTTCAAGAGGGCAAGCGGGCAAGGACGCGACAAGGCCCGCGAGCTGTTGAATACGGAAGGCGGTGGCATCGATTGCGCCCGTCGTATTTCATGGCTTCAGGATCGCCTCATCGAAGTTCTCTATGATCTTGCCTGCCAGCATGTCTATCCGGCTGACGCGCCCCAGGTGGCGATCACCGCTGTTGGCGGATACGGGCGTGGCACACTGGCGCCGGGCTCCGATATCGATCTCCTGTTCCTGCTGCCGCCCAAACACACGCCGGACATGAACAAGGCCATCGAATTCATTCTCTACATTCTGTGGGATGTCGGCTTCAAGGTTGGCCACGCGACCCGCACGGTGGACGAGTGCATTCGCCTTTCCAAGGCCGATATGACCATCCGCACTGCCATTCTTGAAATGCGCGCCATTTGCGGAAAACAGACGCTGGCCGATGAATTGGAGCGTCGGTTCGAAACCGAGGTTGTCACAAATAGCGGCCCGGAGTTCATTGCCGCCAAGCTGGCGGAGCGCGATCAGCGCCATCGCAAGGCAGGCGACACGCGCTATCTGGTGGAGCCCAATGTCAAGGAAGGCAAGGGCGGTCTGCGCGACCTCCATACGCTGTTCTGGATTGCCAAATATTACTATCACGTGCGTGATACCGCAGAACTGGTGAAGCTGGGCGTTCTCTCGAAACGCGAGCTGAAGCTGTTCGAAAAGGCGGATGATTTCCTCTGGACCGTGCGTTGCCAAATGCATTTCATCACCGGTAAGGCAGAGGAACGCCTGTCATTCGACATCCAGCGTGAAATTGCGGGATCACTGAATTACCAGCCGCGTCCCGGCCTGTCGGCTGTCGAGCGCTTCATGAAACACTATTTTCTGGTCGCCAAGGATGTCGGCGATCTCACGCGCATCCTCTGCGCCGCCCTGGAAGACAAGCAGGCGAAAGATGTACCCGGCCTGTCGGGCGTGTTCAGCCGCTTTGCCCATCGTCTGCGTAAAATACCGGGCTCAGACGAATTCGTGGAAGATCGTGGCCGCATCGCGCTTGCCAATGCCGATGTTTTCCGCCGCGACCCCGTCAGCCTTATCCGGCTGTTTCATGTGGCGGATATCAACAATCTGGAACTGCACCCTGATGCGTTGCGGGTGGTGACCCGTTCGCTGGCGCTGATCAATCACGAACTGCGCGACAATGAGGAAGCCAACCGGCTTTTCCTGGCAATTTTGACCTCGCGACGGGACCCGGCACTGACGCTGCGCCGTATGAACGAAGCCGGTGTGCTGGGTAAGTTCATCCCGGAATTTGGCAAGATCGTCGCGATGATGCAGTTCAACATGTACCATCACTACACGGTCGATGAGCATTTGATCCGGTCTGTTGCCGTTCTCTCGGAAATCGAAAAGGGACAGGCGGTCGATACCCATCCGCTGGTCAACCAGCTAATGCCAGCCATCGAAGACCGCGACGTCCTCTATGTCGCGGTGCTGCTGCACGATGTCGCCAAAGGCAGGCAGGAGGATCACTCCATTGCCGGTGCCCGCGTGGCGCGCAAACTCTGCCAGCGCTTCCGCCTGACCAGCAAACAGACCGAAACCGTCTTCTGGCTGATCGAGCAGCATCTCTTGATGTCGATGGTGGCGCAGACTCGCGACCTTCACGACCGCAAGACCATCACCGACTTTGCCGACAAGGTGCAGTCCATGGAGCGGCTGAAAATGCTGCTGATCCTGACGGTCTGCGACATCAGGGCCGTGGGGCCGGATGTGTGGAACGGCTGGAAAGGCCAGTTGCTACGCACGCTCTATTACGAGACCGAACTTTTGCTCTCCGGCGGTTTCTCGGAAACGTCCCGCAAGGAACGCGCCAAGATCGCCCGTCAGGCACTTTACGATGCCCTGACGGATTGGGGTCAGAAGGCACGCCGCAAATATACCGCGCTGCATTATGAGCCCTATCTCTTGTCGGTCGATCTGGACGATCAGATTCGCCATACGCGGTTTTTGAGAGAAACGGACAAACAGGAAAAAGTCCTGTCCACCATGGTCCGAACGCACTCCTTCCACGCCATTACCGAGATTACGGTGCTGGCACCTGACCACCCGCGTCTGCTGTCGATCATAACAGGTGCCTGTGCCGCAGCCGGTGCCAATATTGCCGACGCGCAAATCTTCACGACGTCGGACGGGCGGGCTCTGGACACCATCCTCATTAACAGAGAATTTCCGATCGACGAGGATGAGACGCGGCGTGCCAACAATATCGGCAAGATGATCGAGGAGGTTCTGGCAGGTCAAAAGCGTATTCCCGAAATCATCGCGACCCGAACCAAGAGCCGCAAGAAAAGCAAGACATTCAACATTCCGCCATCCGTCACCATCTCGAATGGTCTGTCCAACAAGTTCACGGTCATTGAGGTCGAATGCCTCGATCGTACCGGCCTTCTGGCAGATATGACGGCTGTGCTGGCCGATCTTTCGCTGGATATCACATCGGCGCGCATCACCACCTTCGGCGAGAAGGTGATCGATACGTTCTACGTGACCGATCTCTTCGGTCAAAAGGTCATGACAGACAATCGCCAGGCGAGCATTGCCTCACGCCTGAAGGCCGTCAT
This sequence comes from Hyphomicrobiales bacterium, assembly GCA_900468015.1. GTDB lineage: Bacteria > Pseudomonadota > Alphaproteobacteria > Rhizobiales > Rhizobiaceae > Agrobacterium. Next base: position 308,503 of record UBRU01000007.1, on the reverse strand, counting down.
GGCCGAGCAGGAAGACGAATTGCGCGACCGCATGCCGCCCGGCATCATCGCCCATCCCGATGTCGCAGCCTTGCCTGCCGCACGTACCGCGAAGGCTTGAAGATAGAATGGGTTTGATCGCCAAATTCGCAACGGTCGGCGCCGCGACGCTGGGCAGCCGCCTTTTCGGTTTCGTCCGTGAAATGCTGATGGCAGCCGCAGTCGGTACCGGCCCGGTGGCGGATGCGTTCAACGCAGCATTTCGTTTCCCCAACACCTTCCGTCGCCTGTTTGCCGAGGGTGCCTTCAACTCCGCCTTCGTGCCGTTGTTTGCCAAGGAAATCGAAGCCAACGGCATGGAGGGCGCAAAGCGCTTTTCGGAAGAGGTCTTCGGCGTTCTCTTCACGGTGCTGATGGCGCTGACGATCGTCATGGAATTGTCGATGCCCTTCATCGTGAAAACGGTGATTGCGCCAGGCTTCGTCGAGGACCCGACGAAGTTCGACAACACGGTGCGTCTCGCCACCATCATGTTCCCCTATCTCGCCTGCATGTCGCTGGCGGCGATGATGGGCGGCATGCTGAACTCGCTGCATCGGTATTTTGCAGCGGCGATTGCACCTGTCTTCCTCAATATCATTCTGATCGGCGTGCTGGGTATGGCCTGGTGGAAAAGTTTCGATCCGCTTCAGGTCGGCTACGCGCTGTCCTGGGGCGTGATGGCAGCCGGTTTCGTGCAACTGGCCATCGTCTGGATTGCCGTGCGCAACGCCGGTATCAAGATCGGCTTTCGCCGCCCGCGCATGACCGGCAACGTCAAGCGCCTGTTGGTGCTGGCCCTGCCTGCCGCGATCACGGGCGGCATCACCCAGATCAACCTGTTGATCAACACCAATATTGCATCCGGCGGTGAGGGCGTTATCTCCTCCCTGGCCTATGCGGACCGTATCTACCAGCTGCCGCTTGGTGTGGTCGGTATTGCCGTTGCAACGGTGCTGTTGCCGGAACTCGCCCGCGCGCTACGGGGTGGGCAGCAGGTCGAAGCTGCCAATTTGCAAAACCGCTCCGTCGAATTCGTGCTGTTTTTGACGCTGCCCGCCGCTGCCGCATTGCTTGTCATGGCAGAGCCCATCGTACGTTTCCTGTATGAGCGCGGCAACTTCTCTCCATCTGCAACCGTGACAGTCGCTGAAATTCTCGGAATCTATGGCCTCGGGCTTCCCGCCTTCGTGCTGATCAAAGCCTTCATCCCGGGCTTCTTCGCCCGTGAAGACACCCGAACGCCGATGATCTTTGCAGCGATTTCGGTCGTCGTGAATGTGTCCATGGCACTCACCCTGTTTCCGTCCTATGGCGGACCGGGCATTGCGACGGCGGAGATCACCGCCGGTTGGGTCAATGCTGCTCTTCTCTTTGGCATGCTGTTGTGGCGCGGACACTGGAAACTCGATATTCCGCTCCTGACCCGCATTCCCCGGCTGCTGGTTGCTGCCGGTGTAATGGCCATCGCCATTCACTATGCGCTCGCCCATCTGTCCTTCGAATTGTCAGCCGCATCGTCTATCGCGGTGCGAGCCGGAACACTCGTCGGCCTCGTCCTTGCGGCGATGGTGCTGTATTTCGGTCTTGCCTTCCTGTCCGGGGGTGCCAGCCTTGCCATGGTCAAACGCGGGTTGAAGCGGCGCCAGGTGAAAAAGGAAACTCCGCCCGATCCAGCCGAAACCCCTTGATTGCAGGCTGTTGCGGGTGCATAAGCGCTGCCAATTTATACCCCGATCCGAAACCCGATCCAAAACGCAGGGCAAGGCCCTCCACAAGCCTTATCGAGGACGATGATGAACGCATTCAAGCCACTGGTTTTCTCAGGTGTTCAGCCGACCGGGAACCTACACCTCGGCAATTATCTCGGTGCCATCCGCAAATTCGTTGCGCTTCAGGAAGACAATGACTGCATCTACTGCGTGGTGGATATGCACGCGATCACGGCCCAACTGGTGCATAGCGACCTGAAGGCGCAGACGCGCTCCATCGCGGCCGCTTTCATCGCGGCAGGTATCGATCCGGTCAAGCATATCGTCTTCAATCAGTCCGCCGTGCCGCAGCATGCGGAGCTGGCATGGGTGTTCAATTGCGTGGCGCGCATCGGCTGGATGGAGCGCATGACCCAGTTCAAGGACAAGTCCGGCAAGAATGCCGAACAGGTATCGCTAGGTCTGCTTGCCTATCCGAGCCTGATGGCCGCTGACATTCTGGTCTACCGCGCGACCCATGTTCCCGTAGGTGATGACCAGAAGCAGCATCTGGAGCTCGCTCGCGATATCGCCCAGAAATTCAACATCGACTTCGGCGCCAATATCCGCAATGCCGGTCTCGGTGTTGATATCACTGTCGGCAACGAGCCCGTTCATGCCTATTTCCCGATGGTCGAGCCCCTGATCGGCGGACCCGCTCCACGTGTCATGTCCCTGAAGGACGGCACCAAGAAGATGTCGAAGTCCGACCCGTCGGATCTGTCGCGCATCAACCTGATGGACGATGTCGATACGCTGTCGCGCAAGATCAAGAAGGCGAAGACGGACCCGGATGCCTTGCCAAGCGAAGTCGAGGGTTTGAAGGGTCGCGCGGAGGCTGAAAACCTCATCGGCATTTACGCAGCCCTGTCCGACAAGACCAAGGCCGAGGTTCTCGCGGAATTCGGCGGGCAGCAGTTCTCGGCCTTCAAGCCTGCGCTGGTAGACCTCGCTGTCAATGTTCTCGCGCCCATCAACAGCGAAATGCGCCGCCTTCTGGATGACACCAGTCATATCGATGCGATCCTGAAGCAGGGTGGAGAGCGGGCACGCGCGATTGCGGAAAAGACGATGGACGACGTGCGTGACATCATCGGCTTTCTGCGCTGAGGTGTGACGCTTGCTTGCGCAAGAGCATTTTTTAATCTCTGCATCTGATATAAGGTCCGCCCGGGCCACCGGGTGGCTTTGTCCTGCCGCTGCGAAATAGGAGTGCGCTATGGTATCGAAACGACTTTCGCGTCTCGAAGGACACCGTCGTAAGTTTCTGGCGGTCATCGATGGCACGCCCGAATGCGAGCGGGCCGTTCACTATGCCGGTCGTCGCGCCAAGAACTCCAACGGCGCACTCGTGCTTCTCTATGTCATCCCTGAAGGGGACTTCCAGCAGTGGCTGGGCGTGGAGCAGATCATGCGTGCCGAGGCTCTCGAAGAGGCGGAAGCTTCGCTGGCGAAAGTGGCTCAGAGAGTGCGAGAAAGCGTCGGCATCGAACCGGAAGCAGTGATCCGCGAAGGCAACGCGGCCGACCAGATCCATGGCCTGATTGAGGAAGACCGCGACATCGCCATTCTCGTGCTGGCCGCTGGCTCCACCAAGGATGGTCCCGGTCCGCTGGTGTCGTCGATCGCTGGACGCGGTGCTGCGTTCCCCATCCCCGTGACGGTGCTTCCCGATACGCTGAGCGATGAGGAAATCGACGCCCTCTGCTAAAAGGCGACAACGAAGCATTGCTGTGTCGGGTAGATTTCTTGACTATCATTATCATGTCAGCACTTGAAGTGAGCCCATATTCGGCATACTTTGGAAGTGTTCTAAATTCCGGGCTGTCTGATGATTGTCCCGAAGGAGATTGAGATGTTCATTCAGACAGAATCCACGCCCAACCCGGCAACGCTGAAATTTCTGCCGGGAAAGGTCGTTCTGGAAAACGGAACGGCGGAATTCCTGAATGCAGCGCAGGCGCAGGCGTCGCCTCTGGCCGCGGTTCTGTTCGAGATTCCCGGTGTGACTGGCGTTTACTACGGATTCGATTTTATCACTGTCTCCAAGGATGGCGCCGAATGGCAGCATCTCAAGCCAGCGATCCTCGGCTCGATCATGGAGCATTTCATGTCGGGTCGTCCCCTGATGGGCACCGCCGTTTCGGCAGAAATTTCCGATGAAGAGGAAGAGTTCTTCGAAGCGGGCGATGAGACCATTGTCGCCACGATCAAGGAACTTCTTGAGACCCGCGTTCGCCCGGCTGTGGCGCAGGATGGCGGCGACATCACTTTCCGTGGTTTCCGCGATGGCACGGTGTTCCTCAACATGAAGGGTGCTTGCTCCGGCTGCCCATCCTCCACCGCAACACTCAAACATGGCGTTCAGAACCTGCTTCGCCACTTCGTTCCCGAAGTGCAAGAGGTCGAGGCCGTCTGACCAGCGGCTGCTTTGGCGATGATTGTTCTGTCCATCGATACCTCGGGTGTGGATTGCTCCGCCTGTCTCTATGACAGCGCTGATGACTCTGTGATGGGCGAGGTCACTGAAAACATCGGCAAGGGCCATGCCGAGTTGCTGATGGGCATCATCGAAGGCGCCTTGCAGCAGGCTTCGCTGACCCTAAAGGATGTCGGGCGCATCGCGGTCACCATCGGACCGGGCTCTTTTACGGGTATTCGGGTCGGCGTCGCTGCAGCGCGCGGATTTGCTCTATCCCTCGGCATAGACGCCGTGGGCATCACGACGCTGGAAACATTGGCCGCACATCACCTGCATAAGCATCCCGGACAACCAGTCGCAGTCGGTCTCGATGCCAAGCGCGACGAAGCCTATCTCCAGATGTTTGCTGCAGATGGATCACCATTGAGCGAGGCTGCGCTTCTTTCGCTGATGGATGCGAAAGCGGCTCTCGTCGGCTTTAACGGTGAGATCATCGGCTCAGCCGCGCCGATTCTGGAAGGTGGCGAGACCGGCTCAGGGCCGGATCATTTCGACATCGCGACGGTCGCCCGCATCGGCGCTTCGAAGCCACAGGGCCTGCCCAAGCCAGCCCCCCTGTATCTGCGCGGGCCCGATGCCAAGCCGCAATCGGGATTTGCACTGGAACGCCGCTCGGTTGCCTGATAGTGCCCGTTCCTATTGTGAACGCGGATGATTCCCTGAGATGTTCGACGATTATCTGAGCTGGAAACCCTTTTTCGAGATCGTGCCGATGGAGCATGGCGACTGCGTCGACATCGCCGCACTGCACGCGACGCGCTTTCCACGCGCTTGGAACGACGGCGAATTTTCCAGTCTTTTGAGCCAGTCCAGCGTTTTCGGCGCGGTCGCCCGCCAGACGAATGCCTTTTTCAGCAAGCCGTTGGGGGGCTTCGTGTTGTCGCGCGAGGCAGGCGGAGAGGCGGAGATACTCACCATTGCGGTTTCCGACAAGTTTGCGCGCGTCGGCCTCGGCTGGCGGCTGATGCAGACGGCCATGCGCGAAGCATCCATGCGGGGTGCTGAAACTATGTTTCTGGAGGTCGATGGTGCCAATGGATCGGCCATTGGCCTCTATCAGAAGCTTGGGTTCAAGACGGTTGCGGAACGTCGGGCCTATTACACCGCCAAGGATGGCACGAAATCCATGGCGCTTGTCATGCGGCGCGATCTTCGCTAGTTCGTGATGCAAGTTAACGCAGCGCAGTGGCGCATTCCAACGGACGAGCCTGGAAGACGAGACGTGATAGACCTTTCAAAAACGCTGGAAGAATTATGTGCCGAGCGCGGTATGCGCATGACGGATCAGCGCCGCGTCATTGCGCGTGTCCTTCAGGAATCGGCTGATCACCCGGATGTCGAAGAACTCTATCGCCGCTCGTCCGCTGTCGATCCGCGCATTTCGATTTCAACGGTCTACCGCACGGTGAAGCTGTTCGAAGATGCGGGCATTATTGAACGGCACGACTTTCGTGATGGCCGCTCGCGTTACGAGACGATGCCGGAAGAACATCACGATCACCTCATCGACCTCAAGCACGGTGTGGTGATCGAGTTTCACTCTCCCGAAATCGAAGCGTTGCAGGAAAAGATTGCTCGCGAGCATGGGTTCAAGCTGGTGGACCACCGGCTTGAACTCTATGGTGTGCCGTTGAAGCCCGAAGAGCGTTAGGCAGACCGGGCTGCGGAGCAGGTGAAGCGATGACGTGGCTGCGGGTTGTCTATCTGGTTGTCCTGATGTCGCTGGTCACGCTGGTTCTGTTGCCAGCGCAGGTGCTGGGCCTCTGCTTCGACCGGCCTTTCCGTCGCAGGCTGCCGAGAGTGTGGCACAGGGTTGCCTGCCACGCGCTGGGCATCAAGGTTCACGTTCACGGCAGCGTCGAGAGCGCAACGCCGCTGTTGCTGGTGGTGAACCACGTCTCCTGGAAAGATATCATGATACTCGGCAGTATCGCCGACGTGGCCTTCATCGCCAAGACAGAAGTGCGGGACTGGCCGGTTTTCGGCCTGTTGGCACGGCTGCAAAAAACCATCTTCATAGCGCGTGAGCAAAAGCGCAGCGCAGGCGCGCAGGTCAACGAGATCGCCGAGCGGCTGGCTGCCGGTGAGATCGTCGTTCTGTTTCCCGAAGGCACGACGTCTGACGGCAATCGTCTTCTCACCGTCAAATCCTCGCTTTTCGGCGCGGCCTCGAGCGCGGCAGAGCAGGTGCCGGGGCGCATCGTTCATGTGCAGCCGGTTGCGATTGCCTATACCGGCATTCAAGGCATGGCGATGGGTCGATATCATCGCAGCGTTGCGGCCTGGCCGGGCAGTTTGGAGCTTCTGCCCTCGCTGTTCGGTCTGCTGAAGGCAGGCGCAATCGATGTCGATGTGTCCTTCGGCGAAGCGATCCCTTTCCGCGAAGGCGACAATCGCAAAGCCTTGAGCACTGAGTCGACCCTGGCAATCCGGTCAATGCTGAATTTTTCTCTGCGCGGCGGCTGGCGAAAGTCCCGCTGATCCCGCATTTTTCTATTTAATATAGCGACCGAAATCATTAGATAAGCGTCATGACCCAGGAAATGATTGGCCTAGAGGCCGCCCCGCTTGCCCTTCGCGAAGGTGCAAACAGCCGCAAGGTCTTCATCAAGACCTATGGCTGTCAGATGAACGTCTACGATTCCGTGCGCATGAGCGATGCTCTGGCCAAGGACGGCTACGTGCAGACCGAAGACATGGGCGAGGCCGATCTGGTTCTTCTCAACACCTGTCACATCCGCGAAAAGGCCGCCGAAAAGGTCTATTCCGCGCTCGGCCGTCTTCGGGATATGAAGAAGACCCGTGAAGAACAGGGCCGCGAATTCGTCATCGGCGTTGCCGGTTGCGTGGCTCAGGCAGAAGGCGAGGAAATTCTTCGCCGCGCGCCTGCCGTGGATGTCGTCATCGGTCCCCAGACCTATCACCGCCTGCCGGATGCCCTGAAGCGCGTCCGCGGCGGTGAACGGGTCATCGAAACGGACTATGCGGTCGAAGACAAATTCGAGCATTTGCCGTTGGCGGAAAAGCAGACGCTGCGCAGCCGCGGCGTCACCGCGTTTTTGACGGTGCAGGAAGGCTGCGATAAATTCTGTACCTTCTGTGTCGTGCCGTATACGCGCGGATCGGAAGTATCGCGTCCGGTACGGCAGATCGTTGACGAAGCGATGAAGCTTGTCGATGCCGGTGTTCGCGAGATCACGCTGCTTGGCCAGAACGTCAATGCATGGCGCTGCACAGGTGCTGCGGGAGAACAGCTGGGCCTGGCCGAGTTGCTGTATAAACTGGCGGAAATTCCCGGCCTTGCGCGGTTGAGATACACGACCAGCCATCCTCGCGATATGGATGAGCAACTGATCGGTGCCCACCGTGATTTGCGCATTTTGATGCCGTATCTACATCTGCCTGTTCAGTCCGGCTCGGATCGTATTCTGAAAGCCATGAACCGCCGTCACACGGGTGATGAATATATTAGGCTTATCGAAAGAATTCGTTCTGCCCGCCCTGATATCGCCATGTCGGGAGACTTTATTGTTGGCTTCCCTGGCGAGACGGATCAGGATTTCGATGATACGCTCGCTCTCGTGGATCAGGTGAAATACGCACAGGCATTTTCGTTCAAATATTCCACGCGGCCGGGAACGCCCGGCGCGGATTTGACCGATCAGGTGCCTGAAGAGGTCAAGGCTAAACGGCTGGAACGCCTGCAAGCCTTGTTGTTAAAACAGCAGCACGAATTTGCCGATTCGCTGGTCGGCAAGACGATGGATGTGTTGCTGGAAAAGCCCGGTCGGATGCCAGGACAATTAATCGGTAGATCTCCCTGGCTTCAATCTGTGAATCTTGATGCAAACGACATGAAAATCGGCGACATTATTCATGTACGAATCACCGCAACGGGTCCAAACAGCTTGTTTGCCGAGGTGGCATAAAGCTAGAGTGAGGAACCGACACTGATTAGGACGGGAGCCTGACCGCTTGAACGCACACGAATTGGTATCACCCCCATCGCGCCAGCCACGCACAGCCGCGACCGACGCCAATCACTTCGTCCTCACGTTCGAGAATAACAGGATAGCCGGAGAGCTATTCGGTCAGTTCGATCAAAACCTCAAATTGCTGGAGCAAAAGCTCAATATCGATGCCCGCCCGCGCGGAAACTCGGTAGCCATCACCGGCGATGTCGTCGCCATCAATCAGGCGCGACGCGCGCTGGATTCGCTCTATGAGAGACTGCTGAAGGGCGGCACGGTGGAGGTTTCCGACGTCGAAGGTGCCATTCGCATGGCGATGGCCGCTGACGATCAGCTGACCCTTCCGACGATGGAACGCAAAGCCAAGATATCGATGGCTCAGATTTCCACGCGCAAAAAGACCATCGCTGCCCGCACGCCGACGCAGGATGTTTATATGCGGGCGTTGGAGCAGTCCGAGTTGGTCTTCGGTGTTGGTCCTGCCGGTACGGGCAAGACCTATCTCGCCGTCGCCCACGCAGCGCAACTGCTGGAGCGGGGCGTGGTGGATCGCATCATCCTGTCGCGTCCAGCCGTCGAAGCCGGTGAGCGCCTTGGCTTTCTGCCCGGCGATATGAAGGAGAAGGTCGATCCTTACCTTCGTCCGCTTTACGACGCGCTTTACGACATGATGCCGGGTGACAAGGTGGAGCGTGCCATTCAGGCAGGCGTCATCGAAATCGCGCCGCTGGCTTTCATGCGCGGACGCACGCTTGCCAATGCTGCCGTCATTCTCGATGAAGCGCAGAACACCACGACGATGCAGATGAAGATGTTTCTGACGCGTCTGGGTGAAAACGGCCGGATGATCGTGACCGGTGACCCAAGCCAGGTGGACTTGCCGCGCGGCGTGAAGTCCGGCCTCGTGGAAGCCCTTCAAATCTTGCCGGATGTCGAAGGCGTATCGGTCGTGCGTTTCAAGGATGTGGACGTCGTTCGCCATCCGATGGTCGCACGTATCGTCCGCGCCTACGAAGCCCAGACGGCGGTGCCGGACGAGAGCCTGCCCAGAGGCGCATGAAGCAGAACGATGACGTTACTGGATATTCAGATCAGCGTAGAGGCTGAGAGCTGGTCTTCTGAAGAAGAATTGCTGGCATTCAGCAGCCGGGTTTTAAATCCGACTGCTGAATTCTTGCAGGAAAAGGAAGAGCAGCCTTTTCCCAAAATGCCAACGGAACTGTCCTTGGTCTTTACCGACGACGCGGCAATTCGGGAAATCAATGCGGAATGGCGTGACAAGGACAAGGCAACCAATGTGCTGTCTTTTCCCGCCTATCCGCTGGAACCGGGCGGTATGCCGGGCCCGATGCTGGGTGATATCGTCATTGCCCACGAGACCGTTGCTCGCGAGGCTCTTGATCTGGAGAAGAGTTTCGAGGATCATCTGACCCATCTTCTGGTGCACGGATTCCTGCACCTCTTCGGTTACGATCACATCGAAACCGATGAAGCCGAAGAAATGGAAGGGCTCGAGACTCGCATTTTGGCGGCGCTTGGTCTATCTGATCCGTATGCGGGACAAGATCCGCTTTGATTTAACAGTTTGGGACCATGAACGAACATTCTGCAAGGCCGCCCCAGGAGGGCAAAGAAACCGGGGAGCAATCCTCATCGGAGGAGGGCAGTAGTCCCTTACGTCAGGACTACCAGGCCAAACCCAGAGCCACGCTCTGGTCTCGCATTTCGCGGCTGTTGAAGCCGTCGCAGGGCGAGCGTCTTCGCGAAGACATTACGGACGCGTTGATGACCGATACGGAAATCGGTGCCGCGTTCACGCCCGAAGAGCGGGCGATGCTCAACAATATTCTACGTTTCAGGGAAGTCCGGGTCGAGGACATCATGATCCCGCGTGCCGATATCGACGGGCTGGATCAGGATATGACCATCGGCGAAGCGATGATCCTGTTTGAGGAGACCGGGCGCTCCCGCATGCCGGTTTACGATGAAACGCTGGATAACCCCAAGGGCATGATCCACATTCGCGACCTCTTGTCCTTCATCGGCAAGCAGGCCCGCAACAAGCGTCGCGTCGGTTCCCGCCAGACGACGAATGCCGAAGGCAAGGTCACCAAATCCCCGCGCGCCAACTTCGACCTCGCCCGTGTCGATCTGGAAAAGACGCTGGCGGAAGCCGGTATCATCAGAAAAATTCTCTTCGCCCCCCCGTCCATGCTGGCGTCCAGTCTGCTGAAAACCATGCAGGCTCAGCGCACGCAGCTTGCGCTCATCATTGATGAGTATGGCGGCACGGATGGTCTCGTGAGCCACGAAGACATCGTGGAGATGGTCGTCGGCGATATCGATGACGAGCACGACAAGGATGAGACGATGTTCTCACGCCTGTCTGCGGATGTCCTGATTGCCGATGCCCGCGCAGAACTGACCGAACTTGCCGAGGCCATCGGTCACGATTTCGATGTGCGCGAGCATATCGAGGAGATCGATACGCTGGGCGGGCTGATCTTTTTTGCGCTTGGCCGTATCCCGGTCAAGGGCGAAGTCGTTCGTGCCGTGGCAGGTTTCGAGTTCCACATTCTCGATGCCGACTCCCGCCGAATCAAGGGCGTACGCATCGTTCGCAACCAGTCCTCGGAAGGTGAAGACGATCAGGCTCCGGCGGATGCCGTCGTTCTGGCGCTGCCGCCACCATCACAAAGCCATGCCGATAACGCCACTGCTTAAACGAGGACGTTGATAGATTCTGAATGGCCGTAGAATAATGATTCTACGGCCATTCTGTTTTTGGAACGACGTCATCCTGTGGCGCGGGATGCTGTGGACGTGCGGTTTTTTTTACAGTAAATCCCGTTGAACAGACGGTGTCGCCTCCCGTGTATCTTGTGTCGGATGGTGCCTTAAAAAGGTGGAGACTAAGATGGAGCGACTGGCGGGCAGGATCATGCTGAGCAGTGGTTTTGGCCGTGTTGCCATGACCATCGGTGCCGGTGCCATCGGTGCTCTTGCATTTCCACCCTTTGGTTTCTTCGCGTCCCTGTTCGTCTCGTTTACTCTGCTGGTTTGGCTGATCGATGGTGCCACGGGCAATCCCGATGGCGGCCTATGGTCGCGTGGCTGGAAAACCTTCGTCATCGGCTGGCTGTTCGGGTTCGGCTACTTCGTGGCGGGTCTGTGGTGGCTTGGCAACGCCCTGCTTCTGGAGGCAGACGAGTTCGCCTGGGCGTTGCCGCTCGCCATCCTTGGATTGCCCGCCTGCCTCGCCATCTTCTACGGCTTCGCCGTCATGCTCGCCAATCTGCTCTGGTCGGACGGATGGGGACGGATCGCAGCTTTGGCCGCCGCCTTTGGCCTGATCGAATGGCTGCGCAGTTTCGTGCTGACGGGGTTTCCGTGGAATACGGTCGGCTTCGGGCTGATGCCATTCCCCTTGATGATGCAGACATCGAACCTCATCGGCATATTCGGCATGTCGATGCTGGCTGTTTTCGTGTTCTCCAGCCCCGCGCTTCTCGGGACGAAAAAGGGATTGCTTCCGGGCCTTGGCATCGCGCTTCTCATGATGGCGGTGCATCTCGGATATGGTGCCTATCGATTACAACAGCCATTGAAGGTGGATGGTGACGCGCTGACGGTCAGGATCGTACAGCCGGGGATCGACCAGTCCCGCAAGATGCTGAACGCCGACCGCGCCGAGATATTCAAGGAACATCTGCGCCTGTCAGCACTGCCGGTGAAGGACGGCGAGAAGCGCCCTGACATCATTGTCTGGCCGGAAACCTCCGTGCCCTTCATTCTGACGCAGAACCCGGATGCGCTGGAAGAGATCGCCAAGACGCTGGACGATGGTCAGATATTGCTGACCGGTGCAGTGCGCATGGAAGATGCAGGTGCAGGACACGCGCCGCGCTATTACAATTCCGTCTATGCCATCGATAGTCAGGGGCAGATCATCGGTGCGACGGACAAGGTGCATCTCGTACCCTTCGGAGAGTATGTACCGTTCGAAAACGTGCTGAGAAACTTCGGCATCAACAATCTGATCAGCCTGCCCGGCGGCTTTTCGCCAGCCGCAACGCGCGAGCCGATCACGCTGCCTTCGGGCAAGAAGCTTCACTCGTTCATCTGCTATGAAATCATCTTTCCCGGGGAAGTGCCCGCCGATATCGCCACGTCGGCGGCGATCGTCAACGTGACGAATGACGGCTGGTTCGGCGATACGCCGGGTCCTTACCAGCATCTTCAGCAGGCTAGAATACGCGCTGTGGAAACCGGCATTCCGGTGATTCGCGCAGCCAATACCGGCATTTCAGCCATTATCGACCCTCTGGGGCGAATTGCCGCAGGTCTTGACTACGGTCAAAAGGGAATAATCGATTCCACTTTAAGTGGTGCCGCCACTGGCGCGTTCACTGGAGATATGCGACAGATACACTTTTGGTTGTTCTTTGGAATATTGCTCGTGTGCGCGGTGATTGCTCGGACTGGTTTGATGAAATCGAAGAATTGACCAAAAACCCCTAAAATTGCATAGTGAACTTGTTAGGTTGCACAACGCACGTGATATGTTTCGTGCGGCGACAATCCTACTATTCAGGATTTGAACAGGCGTGTAGTCGATAACCCGAATAAACTGAATGTCAGGACCACGACAATGACAGAGAACAAGAAGAAGCCAAACCCGATCGACATTCACGTCGGAAGCCGTATTCGCCTCCGCCGCACGATGCTGGGCATGAGCCAGGAAAAGCTGGGCGAAAGCCTGGGCATCACATTTCAGCAGATTCAGAAATACGAAAAAGGGACGAACCGCGTCGGCGCCAGCCGTTTGCAGAACATCTCTGGAATTCTCAATGTCCCCGTGTCGTTCTTCTTTGAAGATGCGCCGGGCGATCAGGGCGTCAGCGCCACCGGCATGGCCGAAGCAAACAGCTCCAACTATGTCGTGGACTTCCTGTCCTCGTCCGAGGGGCTGCAGCTGAACCGCGCTTTCGTCAAGATCAACGACCCGAAGGTTCGCCGCCGTCTCGTGGATCTGGTCAAGGCTCTCGCTGCCGAAGGCGACGCGGAATAACGCATTTACCATCGCGCGATTTTTAAAACGGTCCTTCGGGGCCGTTTTTTATTGCGTAAGGATGAGTTAGGAATTCCGATATAAAGATATATTTATGTCGTTGTGTCCTTGTTTTTTGCGGGCAATGTGACTAACAACGATGACCGTTTCTTTGAGGGGAATCCCGCATGCGTGCCAATTACCTATTCACCAGCGAGTCTGTTGCTGAAGGTCACCCTGACAAGGTTTGTGACCGCATTTCCGATGAAATCGTTGATCTCATCTATCGCGAAGCTGCCAAGACCGGGGTCGATCCCTGGACGGTGCGCATCGCCTGCGAGACCCTTGCAACGACGAACCGCGTGATCATCGCCGGTGAAGTGCGTGTTCCCGACACGCTGTTGAAGAAGGACAAAGACGGCTCCGTGTTCAAGGACGCGAGCGGCCATCCCGTCATCAACCCCGCCAAGTTCAAAGCCGCCGCCCGCAAGGCCATCCGTGATATCGGCTACGAACAGGACGGCTTCCACTGGAAGACCGCCAAGATCGACGTGCTGCTGCACCCGCAGTCTGCCGACATTGCGCAGGGCGTGGACAACGCGTCCGACAAGCAGGGCGACGAAGGCGCTGGCGACCAGGGCATCATGTTCGGTTACGCCTGCAAGGAAACGCCGGACCTGATGCCGGCCCCGATCTATTATTCGCACCGCATTCTCCAGCTTCTGGCAACTGCCCGCAAGAGCGGCGAAGGCGAAGCAGCCAAGCTCGGCCCCGACGCCAAGAGCCAGGTGACCGTGCGTTACGTCGATGGCAAGGCATCTGAAGCCGTATCCATCGTGCTTTCCACGCAGCATCTCGATGCCAGCTGGGACTCCAAGAAGGTCCGCTCCGTCGTAGAGCCCTACATCCGCGAAGCGCTGGGCGAATTGAAGATCGCCGACGATTGCCAGTGGTACATCAACCCAACCGGCAAGTTCGTGATCGGTGGTCCTGACGGCGACGCTGGCCTGACCGGCCGCAAGATCATCGTCGACACCTATGGCGGTGCTGCCCCTCACGGTGGCGGCGCATTCTCCGGCAAGGACACGACCAAGGTCGACCGTTCCGCAGCCTATGCTGCCCGCTACATTGCCAAGAACGTTGTGGCTGCCGGATTGGCAGAGCGTTGCACGATCCAGCTGTCCTACGCCATCGGCGTTGCACAGCCCCTGTCGGTCTATGTCGATTTCCACCAGACCGGCAAGATGAGCGAAGACGAAGTCGAATCCGCGATCCGCAAGGTCATCGACCTCTCGCCATCGGGCATTCGTCGTCACCTTGACCTCAACAAGCCGATCTACGCCAAGACGTCTTCCTACGGCCATTTCGGTCGCAAGGCCGGTCGTGACGGCTCCTTCTCCTGGGAGAAGCTGGATCTGGTCAAGCCGCTCAAGGATGCATTGAAGGCCGCATAAGGCTTGTCAATCGCTACCGATTGAGAGATACGGTCTGAACGTTTTGAAACCCGCACAGCGCAGTTGAACAGGCGCGGTGCGGGTTATCCATTTTGTCTGAGAGTGTTGAAATGACGGAAGAGCGGCGTTCACGCGCAACAGAAGCGTTTTTTGGTCGGCGCAAGGGCAAGCCGTTGCGCAACCAGCAGGTTGATACGATCGAAAACCTTCTGCCGTTGCTGAAGGTCGATCTTGAGACCCAGCCGCCAAAAAATCTCGCGGCGTTGTTTCCCGCCGATGTGAAAACCATCCGCCTCGAAATCGGCTTTGGCGGTGGCGAGCATCTCATCCACCGCGCGTCTGAAAATCCTGATACCGGCTTCATCGGCGTCGAGCCCTTCGTCAATTCCATGGCGAAGCTTCTGGGCAGCGTGAAAGAGCGCGAGCTGATGAACATCCGCCTCTATGATGATGATGCAACGCAACTGCTCGACTGGCTGCCGGATGCCTGCATCGACCATATCGATCTGCTCTATCCCGACCCATGGCCGAAAAAGAAGCATTGGAAGCGTCGCTTCGTCTCAGACGTCAATCTGGCCCGCTTTCACCGCGTGCTGAAGCCAGGCGCGAAATTCTGCTTTGCATCCGATATCGATACCTACATCAACTGGACGCTTCAGCATTGCGCCAGCCATGGCGGTTTCGAATGGACGGCGCAGGTGGCTGCCGACTGGACGACGCCCTTCGATAACTGGCCGGGCACGCGCTACGAGAACAAGGCGAAGCGTGAGGGTCGCAGCTCCGCCTATCTCACCTTCATCCGAACCTGAGTTTCAGAGCTTCGCATCCACCTCGGAGGCGACGGGAATGGAGGGCTGCGCGCCGGGCTTTGTGCAGGCCAGCGAACCGGCAACGGCGGCGCGACGAAGGGCTGCTTCGAAATCGAGACCGGCATCGAGGCTCGCAGCCAGATAACCGCAGAACGTATCACCCGCACCGACCGTATCGACCGGCTCGATCTTCAGGCCCTTGGCCTTCACCAGCTTGCCGTTGCGGATAGCGATCACCCCTTCCGCGCCCAGCGTCACGATGAGGGTCTGTCCGGTCTCGTCGTGAAGTGCGGCGAGTTCCTTTTCCCGCTGGTCGGTGGAGAGGCCATTTTTGCCAATCAGCAATTCGAATTCGGTCTCATTGGCGATGACGACATCCGCCAGTCGCGACAGGCGCTGCGCCTCAGATGTGAGCGGGGCGGTGTTGATGAGCGTGGTGACGCGCTTTGCCTTGCCGGCCTTGAGTGCGGCTTCGATGGCCTCGGCTGGTATTTCGAATTGCAACATCAGGATGTCGCCTGCCGCCATTTCGGAGACGGTACGCTCCGCATCGGAAGCGGAAACTTCGCCATTTGCAGCCGGAATGACCGAGATCATGTTTTCCCCGCCCTCACCAATGAGGATGACGGCGGTTCCTGTCGGCACGGCGACGGACTTGACCAGCGACAGATCGGTTCTGGCATCGCGAAGCAGGGTGAGTGCAGGGGCTGCAAAGGCGTCGTCGCCAACGGCACCTGCCATCTTCACCGTGGCACCGGCGCGTTTCGCCGCCAGCGCCTGATTGGCGCCCTTGCCACCGGCGGCGGTGGAGAAAGTCTTGCCGGTCACGGTTTCACCCGGCTTGGGCAGGCGGTCGGAAATGGCAACGAGGTCCATGTTGATGGAGCCGAAAACTGTGATCATGCGGGTCATTCCATAAGAGGCGAAAACGAAGGCGACTTTGCCGAGTGGATCACTCGTCGTCAACCACCCTCAGCTTGGTGGCACCGGCGCGCACATCCGCGATGCGCCGCAACTGTTCGGCCTCAAGATGGGCGATTTCCTTTTGCGAGGGGGCGAAATCGAGGCTTTCGATCTTGATGCCACGTGCCAGGACCTTGTCGGACGAGGTCAGCATCATGTCCACGTCCTTTTGCACCAGCCCAAAATGCGCCTGCAATTTGCGCGTCCGCTCGTCCAGGCGCCGCACATCGTCCATCAGCATCGCGACTTCGCCTTGAATGAGATGCGCCTGTTCGCGCATGCGCTGGTCTTTCAGCACGGACTGGATGACCTGCACGGAGAGCATCAACAGCGAAGGTGAGACGATGACGACGCGCGACCGGTGTGCGCGCTGCACCAGGTTTTCGAAGTGTTGATGAATATCGGCAAAGATCGATTCCGAGGGCACGAAGATGAAGGCAGTATCCTGGGTTTCGCCGGAGATGAGATATTTGTCCGCGACATCGCGGATATGCACTTCCATATCGCGACGAAACTGCTGGGTGGCGGCGCGTTTCGCCTCCGGCGTATCATCGGCCTTCAGCGCATTCCACGCTTCCAGAGGAAATTTCGCGTCGATGACCAGAGGTGGTGCATTGTTCGGCATTCTGATGGTGCAATCGGGCCGAAAGCCGTTCGAAAGTGTGGGCTGCAAACTGTATGAACCCGAGGGCAGGGCGTCGGCAATCAGCGCTTCCATACGCGCTTGGCCAAAAGCCCCGCGTGTCTGCTTGTTGTTGAGGATGGCTTGAAGGCCGATCACGTCCTTGGCCAGATCCTGAATATTGCCCTGCGCGGCATCGATGACGGCGAGGCGTTCCTGCAATTTGCTGAGATTTTCGTGGGTGGAGCGGGTCTGCTCCGTCAAGGTGGTGCCGATGCGCTGCGACATGCCATCCAGCCGGTCGTTCAGCGTCTGGCTCATCTCGTTCTGGCGAGCGCTGAGGCTTTCCGTCATGGCGGCGATGCGGCCATGCAGTTCCGACTGGGTTCTCAAAAGCTCGGTGATTTCGTCACGCGATTGATCGGGCGCGGGCGGTTTGCGCCACATCATCGCCGCAGCCACCAGACAGCCCGCAATGAGAATGCCGAGGAGAGCGCCAACCGATATCTGGAGGCTGCCAAGACTGAAAGCTGTCGTACCAAGCGCATTGAGATCGATGTTCATATCCAAATCTAACAGATTTCGTGTGATTCGTCAGATCAAAACAAGAACATTTCTGGGGCGTAAATGAGTCCCGTTTGCCGCTGCTCATGTCGCTAATATTGGCCTTTATTTTTTGTTTCCTCCAAAGATGAGATGCGTTATGGGGAAGCCATGACGATCAAACCTCTTATTATTTTGCCTGATCCACTGCTGCGCCAGCAATCCAAGCCCATCGAACAGGTGGATGCCGAGATCACGCGTTTGGCCGACGACATGCTGGACACCATGTATGATGCGCCGGGCATTGGCCTTGCCGCAATCCAGATCGGCGTGCCGCGCCGCATGCTGGTCATCGACATCTCGCGCGAAGACGAAGACCGCAATCCGGTGGTGTTCATCAACCCGGAAATCCTCAAAGTGTCGGACGATGTCTCGGCCTATGAGGAGGGCTGTCTATCCATTCCCGACTATTATGCCGAGGTGGAGCGACCGGCTTCGCTGACGGTTGGCTATATCGACCGCGATGGCAAAAAGCAGACGGTGGAGGCCGATGGCCTTTTGGCCACCTGCCTTCAACATGAAATGGACCATCTGAACGGTGTTCTGTTCATCGACCACATTTCCCGCCTGAAACGAGATATGGTCATCAAGAAATTCACCAAAGCGGCCCGCGCAAAAATCTGATCTGCCTGTCTACAAGCATTGGCAGATCAGGCAGCAGGGCAGGGGGCGAGCATGGCACTGCGCATCATTTTCATGGGAACGCCGGAATTTTCCGTTCCCACCCTGCGCGCACTGGTCGATGCGGGCCACAGAATAGCTGCCGTCTATACACAGCCGCCACGACCCGGCGGTCGTCGCGGGCTCGATCTCCAGAAATCACCCGTGCATCAGGCCGCCGAACTGCTCGGCATTCCTGTGCTGACGCCGCTGAATTTCAAAACGGAAGAAGACAGGGCGGAATTTAAGGCGTTCAATGCGGACGTGGCCGTCGTCGTCGCCTATGGCCTGCTGCTGCCTGAGGCCATTTTGAATGGCACCCGTCTTGGCTGCTACAATGGCCACGCTTCACTGTTGCCGCGCTGGCGCGGTGCCGCCCCCATTCAGCGCGCCATCATGGCTGGAGATACCGAAACCGGCGTGATGGTGATGCAGATGGAAAAGGGGTTGGATACTGGCCCCGTGGCTCTGACGGCAAAGGTTTCCATTACCCCGAACATGACAGCTGGCGAATTGCATGACAGCCTGATGCTGGCAGGTGCGCGGCTGATGCGTGAGGCGATGCTGAAGCTGGAAGATAATGACTTGCCGCTGACACAGCAGTCGGAAGAGGGCGTTGTCTATGCCGCCAAGATCGACAAGGCAGAGACCCGTATCAATTTTTCCTGGTCCAGCCAGGATGTGCACAACCACATTCGCGGCCTTTCGCCCTTCCCCGGTGCATGGTTCGAAATGCAGATCGGCGGCAAGGCCGAACGCGTGAAGGTGCTGGAAACAGAACTGGCAAGCGGCATGGGCGAGGCGGGGTCCGTTCTGGACGGTGTCCTGACCATCGCTTGCGGCAGCGGCGCGGTGCGGCTGGTGCGCCTGCAAAAGGCGGGCGGCAAGCCGATGTTGACGCAAGATTTTCTGCGCGGCACTCCCGTCGCTGTCGGCACGAGGCTCGGCTGATGCCACGCTTTCGCATGACCGTCGAATATGATGGTTCCCCCTATTTCGGCTGGCAACGCCAGACCAATGGTCCGTCCGTGCAAGGCGCGCTGGAAGCCGCCGTGCTGTCGCTGACGACAGAAACGGTCAGCTTTCGCGGCGCAGGCCGCACTGATTCCGGCGTTCACGCCAAGGGGCAGGTCGTGCATGTTGATCTCACCCGCGCCTGGGAGCCCTACAAGCTGCGCAACGCGTTGAACGCGCATCTGGCCATGGCGGGAGAGGCTGTCTCGGTTCTGGACGTGGAAGCCGTCACCGAGGATTTCGACGCGCGCTTTTCAGCACTGCGCCGCCATTACCTCTACCGCATCATCTGCCGCAAATCCCGGCTGGCGCTGGAACACAAGCGGGCCTGGTGGGTGTCGAAAGACCTCGACCACGAGACCATGCATGCCGCAGCCCAGACGCTGGTCGGTCGGCATGATTTCACCACCTTCCGTTCCGTTCACTGCCAAGCCAACAGCCCGGTCAGAACGCTCGACCGGCTGGATGTGACGCGCGACGGCGACCTGATCGAAATACGCGCGACGGCGCAAAGCTTTCTGCACAATCAGATACGCTCCTTTGCCGGCACGCTGAAACTGGCCGGTGATGGCGGCATGACGGTTGATGACGTGAAGGCAGCGCTCGAGGCGCGCGACCGAAAGGCCTGCGGCCCTGTCGCCCCGCCTGACGGGCTCTATTTCATGCAGGTCGATTATCCCGATGTGATACCGCCAAGGCAACCAAGACCGGAGATGACCAATGACGGTGACGATCTATCATAACCCGGCCTGCGGCACCTCGCGCAACACGCTGGCCATGATCCGCCAATCGGGCGAAGAACCTGTCATCATCGAATATCTGAAGACGCCGCCATTGCGCGCAGAGATTGTCTCTTTGGCAGAAAAAATCGGTGTGCCCCTGCGCAGCCTGCTGCGGGAAAAAGGCACGCCCTATGCGGAGCTTGGCCTTTCGGACGAAAGTTTGAGTGATGATGCCTTGCTGGATGCCATCGAAGCACATCCGATCCTCCTGAACCGGCCTATCGTGGTGACCGACAAGGGCGCGCGTCTTTGTCGCCCATCGGAACTGGTGCTGGAGATTCTGGACGAAGGCAGCATTGGTAGCTTCACCAAGGAAGATGGCGAGGTTGTGCAACCCGATAGGTGTCAGCTCGGATAGACGCCCAGAAAGCGTTGCAGCAATTCCGACAGGATCATCCCGGGAATGAGCAGCGTCATGACGAGTGCGGCGACCAAGAGCGGTTGGTCCCGCACGAAGAATTTGACGATGCGCGAAAAACTGAACACCAGCGCCAGCAGCAGCGAAAACCACAGGATTGCGACCAGCCCCTGCAAGGACGGCACCAAAAGCGCAATCAGAATCAGCGTGGCATAGGCATAGGAAAATGGCAGCGATAGCCAGTTGGCGACGACGACGAGGGCCGGGAATTTTTGCTTTGCGCCAAATGCCACCAGCAGAAACCCGATGAGGATCAGCGGCACCATCCAGCAGATGGCCTCGACCATCGCCAGCCGCAGGAAGAAGATGGCCCCGGTGCCGACACCCTTCGGAAGCACGGAAACATAGGCTTCATGCCACCAGTACCAGGACAGCGCCATGGACGGCAGGCACCACAGCGCCGCATAAAATGACCGCCCCACGCCCCGATCCGTCAGATCCAGCAACCGCCCCCCAGCCGGATCGCCGAGAAACAGCAGCTACAGGCCTCTGACGTAGAGGGTTATCTCGTTATACGAAGGCATGATGTTCCCGTGTGCTAACCGCAAATCTATTCATAGGCAGCGGATACCCCTAGAAAGCTCGCGAGAGCAGTGTTGATCACATACTGCGGTGCGAGTGTTAGAACGAGAAGACAAAGAATTTGCCATGCATGCGCGCCACTTGCAGTTCTCAAGACAGTCCAGAGCCATGCGGCGAGAAAAAGAAATCCTAAAGCAAGCACAACAAGAGAGACTGTCGAACTCAAATTGTCTGCCTGATCCAAGAGATATGCGAGATAAATGATCGCGACTGACAGGTAGTTTGATGGGACCATAAACCAGTTCGTGACAACGATCAGAGCGCTTGCGGATAGGTTTATTCTCAACAGCGGAACACACAGAAAGATCAGAAGCGGCGTTACGACGAGGGCGACGGCTTCGATTGCGCCAACTTTGGCGTAGAACCCGACGCTGCCGTGATCGGCATCCGGCATTTCAGTGAGAAATTCCAGCCTTTGAAATATGAAGTAGGCGATGATTGCTGGAAGCGACCAGATTATCGCAAGAAACGACCGTGCTACACTAACAAACGATGTACCAAAAGCCTGCATGCCCCGGGGATCGCCTTTTCCCAGCAACCAAAGGCCTCTCAAACTGCGCGTCGCCTCGCTACGCGACGGCATGGTCAAACCAGCGTTCGATGAAGGTCTCGTAGATGCGGGTCAGCGTTTCCAGGTCTGCAACCGCCACGCGCTCATCCACCATGTGCATGGTCTGGCCGACGAGGCCGAACTCGACCACTGGGCAGTAATCTTTGATGAAACGGGCGTCCGACGTGCCGCCGGTGGTCGATAGCTTTGGCTCCTTGCCGGTGACCTCTGCCACCGCACCCGACAACGATGAGATGAGCGCATTGTTGCGCGTCAGAAAAACATGGGCGGGGCGATCGGCCCAAACGATGTCGTATGTGACCGGTGAACGATCCGGGCGCAGAACGCCGTCGGCAGCAGCCTCGTCCAGACGGCGGATGATTTCGGCGCGCAGCGCCTCTGCCGTCCATGTATCGTTGAAACGGATGTTGAAGGCAGCCGTCGCCTTGGACGGGATGACATTTGTGGCCGCATTGCCGGTGTCGATGGTCGTGACTTCGAGGTTCGACGGCTGGAAATTATCCGTGCCGGTGTCGAAGGCCGGATCCATCAGCGCCTGGGTCAATTGCAGCATGCCGCGCAGCGGATTGTCGGCCAGATGCGGATAGGCCGCGTGGCCCTGCACGCCATGGACGACGATGCGGCCCGACAGCGAGCCGCGGCGACCGATCTTGATCATGTCGCCCAGATGGTCCGGGTTTGTGGGTTCGCCCACCACGCAGGCGTCCCATGTCTCGCCCTTGGCAGCGGCCCATTCCAGAAGCTTGGATGTACCGTTGATCGACGGTCCCTCTTCATCGCCGGTGATGAGGAAGGAGACAGAGCCTTGGGGCTTTCCATGCTTTTCGATATGGCGGGCGATGGCCGCGACGAAGCAGGCGATGCCGCCCTTCATATCCACCGCACCGCGGCCGAACATCTCGCCACCTGCGATTTCAGCCGCAAAAGGCGGATGGCTCCATGCGGTCTCGTCACCCACGGGCACGACATCCGTATGGCCCGCAAACATCAGATGCGGGCCTTGATCGCCAAGCCGGGCATAGAGGTTTTCGACGTCAGGCGTTCCCTCTTCCGTCGCCATCACCCGCTCCACTGCAAAGCCGAGTGGGGTCAGCAGCGTATCGAGCAGCAAAAGCGCTCCACCTTCCGCTGGTGTCACCGACGGGCAACGGATGAGGGCGGCGAGATTGGCGACGGGATCGGTGGCGTGCATGGGTGTCTACTTTATCAGTCGCGCAGCAACTCGTTGATGCCGGTCTTGGAACGGGTCTTCTCATCGACGGTCTTGACGATGACGGCGCAATAGAGGCTCGGGCCCATCTCGCCATTCGGGAACGGCTTGCCCGGCATGGTTCCAGCAACGACCACCGAGTAAGGCGGAACTTCGCCATAGGTGATCGAGCCGGTGGCGCGATCCACGATCTTGGTGGACTTGCCGATGAACACGCCCATGCCGAGAACGGCACCCTCGCGAATGATGCAGCCTTCAACGACTTCCGAACGCGCGCCGATGAAGCAATTGTCTTCGATGATGGTCGGGCCAGCCTGAAGCGGCTCAAGCACGCCACCAATGCCGACGCCGCCGGACAGATGCACGTTCTTGCCAATCTGCGCGCAGGAACCGACGGTTGCCCAGGTGTCGACCATGGTACCTTCATCGACGTAGGCACCGAGATTGACGAAGGACGGCATCAGGACGACGTTCTTGGCAACGTAGGCAGAGCGGCGCACGACGGCATTCGGCACGGCGCGGAAACCTGCGGCGCGGAACTGGTTTTCACCCCAGTTCTCGAATTTGGAGGGCACCTTGTCCCACCAAGTGGATTCGCCGGGGCCGCCGGTGACGATCTCCATATCGTTGAGACGGAAGGACAGCAGCACGGCTTTCTTCAGCCACTGGTTCACGGTCCAGTTGCCATCGGCCTGCTTTTCGGCAACGCGCACTTGCCCGCCATCGAGCAGGTTCAGCGCAGTTTCGACGGCATCGCGAACTTCGCCTTTGGTCGATATGTTGACGCTGTCGCGATTATCGAATGCGGTTTCGATGATTGTTTCAAGGGAGCCTAGATCCGAGATGCTCATGAGAATTCCTTAAACTTCGCTGACTATCGTCACATACAGGGAAACATCCGCACCGCTGGCCGGACATGGTCAATTGCTCTAAGCGAGTGTTTCAAGGGCGTCAATGTGATTTGGCGCGGCTAAACGAAAGGCATGGACATGGCAAAACTGAAAAACGGCAAGTTGCGGCGCAAGGATGGCGTCTGGGACCCTTTGAAATCCAGCTCGGATGACAAGCAGCAGGCAGAAGGCTTGCCCAAAACCCCGCAATCGGCCTCGCCGTCCTATCGTCTGGCCTATGCCGATACCGATTTTCTGTGCCGCGAAGAGTTGCGCCCCATCCGGCTGCAACTGGAACTGATGAAACCGGAAATGATCCTGACCGAGCGCGGCATCAAATCCACCGTCGTGCTGTTCGGCGGCGCGCGAATTCCCGAACCGGGCGGCAAAGCCTGGGCGGCGCGCAACGAAACGCAGAGAAAGAACCTGGAAGCGGCCTCCGTTTATTACGATGAGGCCCGTAAGTTCGCAAAACTCTGCGCCGGTGAATCCGAAAAGCATGATCACCGCGAGTATGTCGTGATGACGGGTGGCGGACCGGGCGTGATGGAAGCGGGCAATCGCGGTGCATCGGAAGCCGGTGCGCCGTCCATCGGGCTCAACATTCTCTTGCCGCACGAGCAGGCACCCAATCCGCATGTGACGCCGGAACTCAGCTTCAACTTCCACTATTTCGCCATCCGCAAGATGCATTTTCTGATGCGCGCCAAGGCGGTCGTGGTGTTTCCCGGCGGCTTCGGTACCATGGATGAGCTGTTTGAAACGCTGACGCTGATCCAGACCAAGCGCATGGCACCCATCCCGCTCATCCTGTTCGGTGAAGCTTTCTGGCGCTCCATCATCAATTTCGAAGCGCTGGCCGATTTCGGCACGATTGCGCCTGATGATATGGAGCTGTTGCACTTCTGCGAAACGGCTGAGGATGCGTGGAAGGTGGTTGCGGATTTTTATGAGCTTTGAGCGCTAGAAGGCCCGCGCGACGCCCACAACTCGTCATCCTCGGCCTTGTGCCGAGGATCTAACGAACCACAAGATCGAACGTGATTAGACCCTCGGGACAAGCCCGAGGGTGACGTGAGGAGAGGGCAGTACCGCCCTCAAATCCGCGCAAAACGCTCCGTCAGAAGCGCAAAGAAACCATCCGCATCCACATCGCGCATGACACGGGCATTCGGTTCGCGGCCCGTGACCTTCCACCAGTCGACAACCGTCATGCCGATGGTGAGTTCAGAATTCACCTCGATCTCGACATTGCAATTGCGACCATCGAAGAGGTCCGGCTTGATCAGATAGGCAATCACGGTCGGGTCATGCAGCGGGCCGCCGTCGGAGCCGTATTTTTCCACGTCGAAACGCTCGAAGAATTCCAGCATTTCGGCCATGGCGATGGCCGGACGGGTGCCGATATCGCGGATGGCGGCAACGCGGGCCTTGGTGGTGAGAAGCTTATGCGTCACATCGAGCGGCATCATGACCAACGGAATGCCAGAGCGGAAGACGATGTCGGCGGCGTGCGGGTCGACATAGATGTTGAATTCGGCAGCAGGCGTGATGTTGCCTCCCTCGAAGAAACCGCCACCCATCAGAACCAGTTCTTTCACGCGCGGCGCAATATCGGGTGCCTTCTGCAAGGCAGTGGCGATGTTGGTCAGTGCGCCCAAGGTGCAGAGCGTAATCGTGCCTTCCGGCTCGCGACGGATCGTTTCGATGATGAAGTCGATGGCATTTTGCGATTGCGCTTCGAGAACAGGCTCCGGCAGGGTCGGGCCGTCCAGCCCGGTGCTGCCGTGCACGTGTTCGGCAGTGATGGGCGCGCGGACCAGCGGGCGCTCGCAGCCTTCATAGACAGGGATTTCGGTGCGGTTGCACAGTTCCAGCATGATGCGGATGTTGCGGCTGGTCAGCTTCAGCGGCACGTTGCCCGCAACGGCACACAGACCGAGAACTTCGATTTCATCCGGGCTCGCCAAGGCCAGCATGATGGCGGCTGCGTCGTCCTGCCCCGGGTCGGTGTCGATGATGATTTTTCTGCGCTCGGCCATGATTGTCCTGTTTTTTATATGACACGCCTTTTCAAGCCTGTTTCGGAGCCTTGTCAAGCACGCGGCGGTTCAGACTTTTCGCGTCGTGCCGTTCTTGCGTTGCAAACCGCATATTCCCATATGAAGCCATGCCGCCGTAAACGGGGCAGACGATCGTCGCTTGGATACAAGGACTGAAAGATATGAGCCGCATGACACCATTCACGCACCCGTTGATGCTGGGTTTCGACGCCATGGAAAAAACGCTGGAGCGCATGGCGAAGGCGAATGACGGTTATCCCCCCTATAATATCGAACGCCTCGCAGCCGAGGGAAACAGCCCTGAGCGCCTGCGGATCACCATTGCGGTCGCTGGTTTTTCCGAAGACGATCTTGAGGTGACGACGGCTGACAATCAGGTTGTCATCCGTGGACGCCAGCAGGAACAGGATGCGAAGGACTATCTTTATCGCGGTATTGCCGCGCGGCAGTTCCAACGGGTTTTCGTGCTCGCGGATGGCATGCAGGTCAATGATGCGCGTCTGCGCAACGGGTTGCTATCCATCGATCTGACGCGCCCTGAAATCTCCAACGTGGTGAAGAAAATTAACATTTCCGTCTCACAGTAGGATTCTGACGCCAAACGATTCATCACGTCGCTGCGTCTTAAGAATGTGGAGGCTGAAATATGCTCTTGAAAGAAGCGCATGCGCGTTTGACCAAGTCACAGCTGGCTCATATCGGGGCAGGCGAAGTCGGATACATCAGAAAGATGCGTGCCGAAGAAGTGAACCGTTGTTTTCCCGAAGCACCCAATATCGATCCCGGCCTTGATCTCTGGGCGCTCTTTGGTGCCGATGGTACGCCGATCCTTTTGACGGACAACCGCTCCAGCACCTTCTTCAAGGCCGCCGAAGACGAGCTCCGCACCATCAGCGTGCACTGAGAAAAGTCTTTGAGTAGATCATGTCTAAGGCGCCCTCGGGCGCCTTTTGCGTTTGCCTTACATCACGTCTTCGGGCGGTCTGCCGGGGCGGGGATGATAACGCGGAAAGGTCCAGCCGAAGATCAGCGCGCCGCTTCTGATCGCGAATGCTGTGAGGACCCCAGCAGCGGACGCCGCCAGAAGCGGCAGGCCGATTGCATGGGCGGCTGTGAAAACGCAGGCTCCTGCCAAAGCGCAGCTGATGTAAACCTCTGGCCGCAGCAAAACGGATGGTTCACCGGCCAATATGTCACGAAGAACGCCGCCGAATGTTGCGGTCAAGGTGCCCGTCACGATCGCCACGGTGGGTGATCCGCTTGCTGCAAGTCCTTTTGCGGCGCCCATGACGCAATAGGCCGAGAGACCGATAGCGTCGAGCCAGATCAGCAGCTTGTACCGCGATTCCATCAGGTGTGCAGTCAGGTAGACCAACGCCGCGATAACGACGCAGACGAGAATATAGGTCGGGTTGACCACCCAGAAGACCGGCGCGCGGCCCAACACCAGATCTCGCAGCGTACCGCCGCCAATGCCGGTGACGGCGGCAAAAAACAGAAATCCGATAAGGTCCAGCTGTTTGCGCGAGGCGGCAAGTGCGCCGGTTGCGGCAAAAACGGCAACGCCCGCATAATCGAGAAAGGCCAGAAGGGTCATGGGCAGGCGCTCCTCAGATATGTGGCGCAGGGTCAGTGTCACGCAAGGGACGGGATGTATCGTTCGTCGCCGGATCGAAAAGCGACTTGGCCGATGCTGTCGCATCCATAGCCCAAACAGACCTAAAGGAAAATGCCGTGAAACGCCTTCTCTTCGTAACGCTTCAAGCGCTGGTATTTCTGGTCGTTCCTGTTGCGGCACTGGCGCAGCAGGAACTCGTCAGCGATCCCGAAATTTACGAAAAGGACCATTTTCGCCAGGAGTGCAAAGTGGCGGAGTTCGGCGAGGGTTTCATCACCCGGCTGGATATCAACAATGATGGGCTTATGGATGCCATCACCAATCGCGGCGAGTTGACCTGCGATGGCGACAAGGCGCGCAGTTGCAACGATGATGGCTGCCCCTATAATTTCTACGTGCAGGTCAAGGAGGGCGGTTATCTGATGATCGCCACCGCCACGATCTACAGCTATGATTTCGTCCAGCGTTTCGGCAACATGGTCTTCGTGCTGAAAATGCATCCGCGATATTGCGAGCGGACGGACAGCGAGCCTTGCGAAATGACGGTGCGCGTTCGCGGCACGAACTTCGTCACCATATCCCGCAAATAGGCGGCGCCTATTTATCGTGTGGTTTTGATCGCAACGCCTTGATTGTATCGGCGTCGCAGCGAAGGCGGCATGAACAGGCTGGCAAGTGCGACCACAAAGACCAGCAGGCTGACGCAGGCTAGTGCAATCGTGGCATAGGTGGTCGCAAGAACAGCGCCGCAGATCGCGCCCGCAACCATGCCTATCCAGGGTACCATCTGGATCGTCCAGTCTAGTTTGCGCTCCCCCAGAATGAACCGTCCGATGCCGCGTCCGAAACGGGAGAGTGCGCCTGTGACATAGGTGAGGCCAATGGGCAGGCCTTCGATATGTTCGACGGCGGCATTGATCATGCCCATGGCAAACACGACCAGATAGAACTGGGTCAGCTTCATATCCTGCGTTTGCAGAAGAGCGGCGGTGGCGAGCAGCACGCCGACGCAGCACAGCACCGTGAACACGCGTCTTTGCGACTTGTAGGCGATTACGATGCCGCCTGCATTGCCAGCGACAAAGGTGACAATGGCCAGCAGCAAAATGCTGGCATGCGCGTAGTCGCCAGCCTGAAGCGACAGCGCCGCGCGGGTGGTGTTGCCCGTCATGAAGGACACGAAATCCCCAGACATCGTCAGGCCGATCGCATCCGTCATTCCGGCGATGAAGGATAGGGCAGCCACCAGCGCGATGCCGGTTGCCGTGCGCCTTGCGCGGATGATCTGTCGCCGTCTCTGTCTGGTCATGGAAATCTCGCGATCCGCGGTCCGGTATGGTTCAGAAAGGGTAGGCTCACAAGATTTCAACCTCGTTAAACTCGGTGCTGGCCAAGCCATATGGCTATGAGCAAGCCGGGATGATATCAGGCATTGCAATGCAACAGGATGATTGGGCCTATGGCTGAAACCCCTCGGGTTCAGGAAAAATCGCTACATGACCGCATCATCGGTGATGTCGAGGGCCGGATTCTATCCGGCGAATGGGCGCCCGGCCATCGTATCCCCTTCGAGCATGAATTGACGCAGGACTATGCCTGTTCACGCATGACGGTGAACAAGGCGTTGGGCGAGCTTGTGAAAAAAGGGCTGATCGAGCGCCGTCGCCGATCGGGTAGCTTCGTCACCCAGCCGCACGCGCAATCCGCAGTTCTGGAAATTCACGATATCCAGCGCGAGGTGCAGGCGCTTGGTCTCGTCTACGCCTATCGGCTGGACAGTCGGGAGCTGAGAAAATCGACTGCGGCGGATCGAAAGGCATTGGAGGTCAAGGCAAGGGCACCGGTTCTGGCTTTGGCGTGTCGTCATTTTACCGGCGAGGTGCCCTTTTGCCTCGAGGAACGCGTCATCAACGTCGCATCCGTGCCGGAAGCACGCAATGCAGACTTCTCCACCATCGGGCCGGGTTCATGGTTGTTGAAAATGGTGCCCTGGAGTGCTGCCGAACACCGCATTCGCGCTGTTTCCGCCGATCGCAGGGTGGCCGAAGCCCTGGCAATACCCACGGGAACCGCCTGTCTGGTCATTGAGCGACGGACATGGAATGGCCAGACCTACATCACCCATGTCACCGTAACATACCCCGGCGACCGCCACGAGTTGGTCGCGCAATTCATGCCATCACAACAAATGTGAACGCCCCAGCGCGGTTCTTTTCGTAAAAGAAGAGTTTACACCGCAGGTTTTAGCAATGTATTAGTTGCCAATCGCACTCCACTTTGTTAGCGGCTTTTGAAGAAGGCCACTTTGCCAAGGTTTGGGGTTGCAGGCTCTGGCCAAAGAAGATCGGCGCATTGTTACGGACATCCGGGAATATCATGATGGCATCTGAAAAATTGACCCTTTCGTCAAACTCAACGGCTCTGTCGAGCAGACGGCGCGCGTCTGCCGCAGCTCTCATGCTGTCGGTCGTCGCCTGCCTCTATGCCGGATCAACGGTGGCGCAGACCACGGCACCCGCCCCCAACGAGCCAGCGCCCGCAGGTCAGACCGCAACGCCGCCTGCCCCATCACAGGCTCAAGAGCCCCCCGCCTCCGCGCCTGCGACGGAAAATTCGGCGCCGCAGACCCCCGCAGCGCCAGCACAACCATCCCAGCCAGCGGCACCTGCGCCTGCGGCACCAACGGCACAGCAGCCAGCCTCTGGTGCAGTCGATCAGCCACTCGTTCAGCCCACCATTGCGGACCAAGCCGCTCAAGCGCCCGCCACGCCAGAGCAGCGCAGCGACATCCCGCACAACCTGTCCCCCTGGGGCATGTTCATGGCCGCCGACTGGGTGGTGAAAAGTGTGATGATCGGGCTGGCGATTGCGTCGCTGATTACCTGGACGGTTTGGGTTGCGAAAACCATCGAACTGGCAGGCGCGCGCATTCGCGCCAAGTCCACGCTCAAGATCGTTCACAAGGCCAAGACCTTGTCGGAAGCCACGGATGCCGTGGAAAAGAAGGGTGGCCCGAGCGCGCTCATGTTGCGCATGGCGACCCACGAAATGCAGCTGTCGGACGCCGTGGTGGAGCACACGGACGGCGGCGGCATCAAGGAGCGTGTGTCCTCCGTTCTCGGACGTATCGAGACCCATGCGGGCCGCCGCATGTCGCGCGGCACGGGCATTCTGGCGACCATCGGTTCCGTATCGCCTTTCGTCGGCCTGTTCGGCACGGTCTGGGGCATCATGAACTCGTTCATCAGCATCTCGGAATCGCAGACGACCAATCTTGCCGTCGTCGCACCTGGTATTGCCGAAGCACTGCTGGCAACCGCTATCGGTCTTGTTGCCGCCATTCCAGCGGTGGTGATCTATAACGTGTTTGCGCGCTCCATCACCGGTTATCGCCATCTGCTGGCCGATGTCGCCGCCGGTGTCGAACGCCTCGTCAGCCGTGACCTCGACTTCCGCCGCATTCCGCCCGGCAACGCCGCCAAGCCAGCCGTTTCGCTCGTGGGACGCTGATCATGGCTGGCGGTATTCGTGAAAGCGGTGGAGACGAGCTCTCCGAAAATCATGAGATCAACGTCACGCCTTTCATCGACGTGATGCTGGTGTTGCTGATCATCTTCATGGTCGCAGCCCCGCTGGCGACGGTGGATGTGAATGTCGATCTGCCCGCCTCTTCAGCCAAGCCTGCGGAGCGCCCGGACGAGCCGCTGTATCTGACGGTCAAGGACGACCTGTCGCTCAATCTTGGCAATGACGCCGTGGCGCGCGAAGCGCTGACTGCAAGCCTCGATGCACGCACCGGCGGCAACAAGGATACGCGCATTTTCCTGCGGGCCGACAAGGCTGTCGATTACGGGCATTTCATGGAAATCATGAACATGTTGCGCGATAGCGGTTATCTGAAGATCGCGCTTGTAGGCCTTGAGAATGCTGCGGCTGCAACGCAGCCTGCACCGTCTGCTGCCGGCACGCCTGCACCCGCACCTGCTGGAGCGATGCCATGAGTGCCACGTCTTTTCCCCGTTCCGGACGCTCCCGGCTGGGAGAAGTGGCACTTTGGACGGCGGCCGGTCTGCTGACATTGTCCGTGCATGCGGGCGCTGCCTATTACCTTCTACAGGAGCAACCTGAGCCGGATGCCGATGGTGGACCGCCAGCGGCGATCATGATCGAGCTTGCTGCCCTTCCCGAAGCTGTCGAAACCGAGGAGACAGTGGAGGCAAACGATATGGAAGACGCGCAGGAGGTGCAAAGCGAGGTTCCTGAGAAGGTGGAAGACGTTCCACCGGAGGAAGCACCACAGCCTCAGCCGCAGCCCGAACCCGTTGTCGAGGAAACACCGCCTGAACCGGAACCGATGCCTGAACCGCCACAGGAAGTGACGGAGCCTCTGCCGCAAGAGGTGCCCGAACCTGTGGAAGAAATCGACCCCATTCAGCAAGAGCAGATGGCCGCCCTCGAAAATGTCGAGGTGCCGTTGCCTGTCATGCGTCCACCACCGGCTCCGGTCGAGAAAAAGGTGGAAAAGAAAAAAGAGCCTGAGAAGAAGAAGGTGGAGCGCAAGCAGACAGCCGCGCCACCACCATCCGCTGCGAAGGAAACCGCCAAGGTCGAGACGACGCAATCCAACCGCACGGCGGCTTCGCGAACCAGCTCTGGTTTGTTTTCGTCCTCCATGACACCTGCAAAATGGCAATCAAGAGTCGTTGCCCAGATCAGACGCAAGAAGCCGCGAGAACTTCCCGCTTCGGGCGTGAGGGTTTCTGTCTCTTTCAAGGTGAGCGAATCCGGCTCTTTGAGCGGGGTGAGGCTGCTTGGTTCGACGGGAGATGCGTCACTCGATCAGCAGATCATAGCCTGGGTCGAGCGCGCTTCGCCGGTCGCGGAGCCACCGCCGGATGTGAACCGAAATGTGACGCTTCCCATCACAATCAAATAGAACGTGCCGCGGTCGTCTAAAAAACATTTCGCTTCGCTGCTGCTCGCGCTATGGCTGGATTTTACCCACCGCAGGTCAAGCCAGTCATGAAATTCAGCATTGCCCAGGCGGAAGAATTCGTTTCTTCCATTTTTGAAAAGAACGGCGTTTTGCCGGAGAACGCACGCTCCGTTGCGCGTGCGCTCATTGCGGCAGAAGCCGCAGGGCAGGGCGGCCATGGCATTCGCCGATTGTCCGCCTATATCAGCCAGTTGCGCGTCGGCAAGATCGACGGTCAGGCGAAGCCCGTTGCATCGCAGCCGCGTCCTGCGGTTCTCAGCGTCGATGCCGGTCACGGTTACGCTTATCCGGCTATCGATATGGTCGTCGAGCGGCTACCAGCCATCGCGCGCACTCAGGGCATCGCGCTGGGGGTTATCGGCAGATCGCATCATGCCGGCGTGATGGCGTTGACGGTCGAGCGTTTTGCAGACGAGGGTCTTGTCGCCTTCATGGTCGCAAATGCACCGGCATCCATGGCGCCTTGGGGCGGGATCAAGCCGCTCTATGGTACCAACCCCATCGCGTTTGCAGCTCCTGTTGAAGGCGCTGATCCGCTCGTCATCGATCTGGCGCTCTCCAAGGTCGCACGGGGACGAATCATGGCGGCGCGGCAGAAGGGTGAGACGATACCCGATGATTGGGCGCTTGATTCCAGCGGGCGCCCGACGACCGACCCCGATGAAGCGATCAAGGGCACGATGTCGCCTGCGGGCGATGCCAAGGGTGCCGCCCTTGCCTTGATGGTGGAGGTCATGGCCGCAGGGCTGACCGGTGGCAATTTCGGTTTTCAGGCATCATCGCTGCTGGATGATACCGGGACTGCGCCGTCGCTTGGACATACCATCATCGCTATCGACCCGACGATTGCGGGCGATCATGTCTTTGCCAAGCGACTAGCCTTGATGGCCGCCGAGATCGAGGGACAGGAAAATGCACGTTTGCCGGGGCGAAGAAGCCAGGGCATTCGAAAGCAGTCACTGGAAAATGGCATCGTCATCGACGACGATATCATGGCCGAGATACGAACCCTGTGATCACCGCCGGGCACTGATGTGGTGCCGAAGCAACTCGACGAAGGCAGTGCCCGCTGTCTCCAGCGCGCCGCTATTGTCGATCGTGACGACATCGAAATCACCACGGACATCGAGTGAACTGCGTTGCAGCCTGCGAAGAATGTCGTCACGGCTTTCTCTACCGCGACCCTCAAGCCGCGCGGCCAAAACATCAGGGGTGGCGACGATATTGACGACTGTCAAACTGGGAAAAACGGCCTTGAAATGTCCCAGCGCGGAACGTGAACCGTTGGCGATGAGGATGTTGCCTGCGGCGAGCTTGTTCTGCACAGATGCTGGAATACCGTAACTGAGACCATGAGCCTGCCACGACACGCAGAGTTCGCCCTCCGCGAGACGACGCGCAAACGTCTCGTCGCTGACGGCGTCATGGTTTTCCCCTCCCGCATCACTGTCTCGGGTGATAACGCGGCGCACGAAATGGACATCGTCGCGATCGCGAAACCGGCTGGCGGCGAAGTCCATGATCGTATCTTTCCCCGCGCCGCTCGGTCCCACGACCACGATCATCACGCCGGAGCGCGGAGAAAGACGAGTGGAAGTCGGAGCAGGATCGCTCATGCCACGCGCCTGCCCTGTCGCCACACCGAACGAACAACGGGCACGCCATCGTCCCGATGGACGCGCACGAGATCGGCTCGCAGACCGGACGCGATGCGACCGCGATCGGCAAGCCCCACCGTGCGAGCCGGTGTCGCGGTTACCATGGAAAGCGCCCTTGGAAGAGTCATGCCTTCAACCTGATCCGCAAGAAGGAAAGGTGCATGAAGCAGACTGAACGGGACATAATCGGACGACAACACGTCGAGAACGTCGATCTCCGCGAGATCCCGTGCGGCGATGTTGCCGGAATGGGATTTGCCTCGCACGATATTCGGCGCACCCATCAAAACACTCATGCCTGCACCATGTGATGCCTTGGCGGCTTCGACGCTGGTGGGAAACTCGGCCAGCTTGACGCCGTGACCGATGGCCTCATCGACATGCGCCAGCGTGGCATCGTCGTGGCTGGCAATGGTTATGCCGCGTGCCAGGCACTGCGCGGAGAGGTAATCGCGATGCTTTGTGGAGTATTTTGTCGACGCCGCGACGCGGCGATCCACGAACGCCTTGAAGACCTCGTCACTCAAGCCACGTTTCTTTTGATAGAAAACGATATACTGATCCATGGTCTGGAACTGCCGTTGGCCCGGCGAATGGTCCATCAGCGAAATCAGCTTGACCTGCGGATCGCTCTCGAAGTCTTCGAAATGATCCAGCACATCGGCAGACGCGACTTCGCAGCGAAGGTGGAGCAGGTGATCGGCCCGCAGCCGATTTTCGCTCTGGGCGTGCTCTATGGCATCCGCCATGTCGCGCATCTCGCCACGGGCAAAGCCGCCATCCTCATCCGAGCCGAGCCTTAGGCAATCGAAGACTGTGGTGATGCCTGACGATGCCACCTGCGCATCATGCGCCTGAATGGCGGCAATCTTGTTCCACGTCACGCCGGGACGAGGAGAATAGTGCTGCTCGAGGTGGTCGGTATGGAGTTCCACGAGACCGGGGATAAGATAGTCACCCTCAAAGTCCTCGCCCGTACGCGATGCTCCTTCGCTGATATCGGCAATCACGCCATCGCGGATCAAAACCGAGCCTTGGATGATCTCGTCCTCTAGGACGATGCGGGCGTTGGAGAATACCTGTTCGGTCATGCTATCGCTTCTTTCGTATCATCTGCGTTCGGCGCTGCGAGTGGCAACCACGTGTGAGCGATGAAGGGCTCGCCACGCGCCTTTTCAATGAACAGGCCAAGCCCGGAAATGGTGAGTGGACGATCTGTAAACTCGGAAAACGCCGTTGTCAGAACCGTCGACATATGGTCGCGCTCAACCTCATCCACCGGCCCGGTCAGCGTCATATGAAAACGAAAATCGTCCATGACATGCGGATAGCCCCAGAGGGAGAGGTTCTGCCGCTGGCTTTCCGTGAGGTTTTGCGGCCTGCGGCGGGCGATGTCGCTGTCGGACAATGGCGCACGGAAAGGATCGAAGTAATCTACGACGTCAGCTGCAAAATCCTGAAGCGGCTGGTAGGGCGCTTGCGGCACCAGCGCGAAGAACGGCCCCAGAGAACCGACCACCAGTTTGGGAATGTCGAATGTATGCCTTGTCGCGGCAAAAGTGTGAAGGGCGGCCAGAAGATCGGCTTCGCTGCGCTTTTCGGAAAGCTCGAATGGTGCTTTCAGCGTGGCGTGAAAGCCGTATCGACGTGGCTCGGCGGTGATATCCGCATGGGCCTCGTGGTCACTATAGGTCACGCCGGAAAACGCGTTGCGCCCCAGCCATCGCGATGCCTTTTCGGTAAGGGCATCATGTTCGGCGGGTGTAAAATAGATGGCGTAGCGCACGTTGGTCGCACTTTCGGTATCAAGGATCAGGATAGCATCTGGAATGACTCGCCCTGGCGAAGCAAGGCCGCAGGAGCGAATTAGAGCCTCTACGTGACGGAATGATGATAGAGCCGAAAAACTCCGCATTGCGGATGCTTTTTAGGGCGATATGGCCAGCTTGCTGGATGGTCTCCGAAATCGAGATGAAACTTCTTCAAACATTGTGCGTTAGTCTTGCAAGTATTCACGGATGCAAGGAGCAAAAGCTCATGGAAATCGGAATTCTCGTCGCACTGTTTTTTACAGTATTTGCCGCATCCAGCGTAGGTTGCGCCTATTGGTTCGGCGAACATCGTAATTTCTGAATTCAATCACGGCACAGTAATTTCACTGCGCCGAAGCGTTTGAATGTATTGCAGATAAAATAACAAAAGCGCCGCAAGTTTTACATTGCGGCGCTTTTTGATTCAGCGCAATATCAATGCGCGGCGGACATATCGCCCAGCACTTCCTTGGAAGCGACAGTAGAATCCGCATTCAGCTTGTAGACCATGGGAACACCGGTCGCGAGGTTGAGCTTGAGGATTTCTTCCTTGCTCAACTTATCCAGCACCATAACCAGCGAGCGCAGCGAATTGCCGTGTGCGGCAACCAGAACCTTTTCGCCACGTAGCACGCGCGGCAGGATTTCCGTCAGGTAATAGGGCCAGACGCGGGCACCGGTGTCGCGCAGGCTTTCGCCACCCGGAGGTGGAATGTCGTAGGAACGGCGCCAGATATGGACCTGGTCTTCGCCCCATTTTTCACGCGCATCATCTTTGTTCAGACCGGAAAGATCGCCGTAGTCCCGTTCGTTCAGCGCCTCGTCCCGAATGGTCTGGAGGTCCGGCTGGCCGACATTGTCGAGCACCATCTGGCATGTTCTCTGGGCGCGGATGAGCGACGAGGTGTATGCGATATCGAACTTGATGCCGTAATCGGCGAGTGCCTTGCCGCCTGCATTGGCTTCCTGAACGCCAAGCGCCGTCAGATCAGGGTCGCGCCAGCCGGTGAAGAGGTTCTTGAGGTTCCAGTCACTTTGGCCGTGACGAACGAGGACGAGGGTTCCGCTCATATCGATTGCTCTCCGAGTTGATTATTGTTCTTTCGCCAGGCCGAGAACGTCCAGCATGGAATATAGGCCAGGCTTCTGCCCATGGGCCCAGATGGCAGCGGCGATGGCGCCGCGCCCGAAAATCGTGCGGTCTGCGGCGTGGTGGGTGAGCGTGACCTGCTCTCCGTCTGCGGCAAAAATAACCGAGTGGTCGCCGACGACTGACCCGCCGCGCAATGTTGCAAAGCCGATCGTCCCGCTTTCACGAGGACCGGTATGGCCATCACGCACGCGCACGGACTTGGATGCGAGGTCGATATCCCGGCCTTTCGCAGCCGCCTGGCCCAGAAGCAGGGCAGTGCCAGAGGGGGCATCGACCTTGTGCTTGTGGTGCATTTCGAGAATTTCGATATCCCAGCCATTGGCGTCCAGCGCTTTTGCCGCCTGCTGCGTCAGAACGCTGAGCAGGTTGACACCGAGGCTCATATTGCCGGATTTTACGACACGGGCGTGGCGGGCCGCCGCTTCGAACTTCTCCTCATCTGCGACCGAGCATCCCGTGGTGCCGATGACATGGACGATGCGGGCCTGGGCGGCGAGACCCGCGAAAGCAACGCTGCCAGCGGGCGAGGTGAAATCAATTACCCCTTCAGCATGAACGAAAGCCTCGAGCGCATCGCTTGTTACTGCAACGTCGATAGGACCAAGACCGGAAATCTCACCGGCATCACGACCGATAAAAGGTGAGCCTTCGCGCTCGACGGCGGCATGAAGCTGGACACCCGGCGTTTCGTGGATCAGACGGATCAGGGTTTGACCCATCCGTCCAGCCGCGCCGACCACCACCAGTTTCATGCCATTGCCGCTCATACTGCCCTACCTGTAGGTTTCGTTCAAAGACCGCGAACGCCCGTCGCCTGAAGATTGTTGAGGCGAGCGTAAAGACCATCTTCCTGCCGCGCAAGCGTCTCGTGAACGCCTTCTTCCACCACCAGTCCTTCGTTCATCACCACGATCTTGTCAGCCTTGACCACGGTCGACAGACGGTGCGCAATCACGATGACGGTACGACCCGTCATGGCGGTATCGAGTGCTTTTTGCACGACGGCCTCCGATTCCGTGTCGAGCGCGGATGTTGCTTCGTCCAGCAGCAGGATCGGTGCATTGCGGACCAGAGCGCGCGCGATGGACAGGCGTTGGCGTTGACCGCCGGAGAGCGTCATGCCGTTTTCGCCGACCGCCGTTTCGTAACCCTGTGGCTGCGCTAGGATGAAATCATGCGCAAAAGCCAACCGTGCTGCCTCTTCGATCTCCGCATCCGTTGCCTCGGGCCTGCCGTAGCGGATATTGTCGCGGATCGTTCCTTCGAAGAGATAGGGCTGCTGCGAGACATAAGCGAGGTTCTGGCGGACGGACATGGTCGTGACATCGGCGATATCTTGGCCATCGATCAGGATCGCACCGGCGCTCGGATCGTAAAAGCGTGGAATGAGGTTGATAATCGTTGATTTTCCGGCACCGGATGGACCCACGAGAGCGGTCGTCTTGCCGCCCTCTGCAATGAAACTCACGCCACGCAGGATTGGGCCGCCGTCTTTGTACGAGAAGACAACGTCACGCAATTCCACCGTCGCATTCGAAATCTTCAACGGT
Source organism: Hyphomicrobiales bacterium (assembly GCA_900468015.1). Classification (GTDB taxonomy): domain Bacteria; phylum Pseudomonadota; class Alphaproteobacteria; order Rhizobiales; family Rhizobiaceae; genus Agrobacterium. Next base: position 269,804 of record UBRU01000007.1, on the reverse strand, counting down.
TGCGCATCGGGCTTCTGGCGTTGCACCGGTTCCATGTCGAGAATGTCGTAGATCATCTGTGCGTTGACGACAGCGCGTTCCAGCGAAATCTGAACGCGTGCAAGACGGCGTGCCGGATCATAGGCAAGAAGAAGCGCGGTTACGAATGCAAAGAAAGCGCCCGGAGGGACATTGTCATAGATCGCGCGATACGCGGCGTAGGCAAGAACACCTGACACCGCAAGACCGGCGAGGGTTTCGGTCAGGGGGGCGCTTTTTTCGGTCAGCCGTGCGATGCGGTTGGCACGCGATTCGGCGGAATCGATCACCGCATCGACACGGGTTTCCAACTGCTTTTCCATCGTGAAGGCTTTGACGATGGCAATGCCCTGCAGCGTTTCCTGCATGGCACCCAAAACGCGGCTGTTGAGGATGACGGCATCGCGTGTGGCCTGGCGCAGTCGCTTGGCGATGTAGCGTAGTCCCAGCACGAGCGGCGGTGCGATGAAGACAATGACGATGGAAAGGATTGGATCTTTTATGATCATCACGCAGACCAGCGCGATAAAGGTGAGCAGATCGCGCGCAACCGTCGTCACCGTCAGGTTCATGACATCGCGGATGCCGCCGATGTTTTGGCTGACTTGGGCCGCGAGGTGCGCGGAACGAGACTCGCTCAGATATCCAACCGACAATGTCATCAGGTGAGAATAGAGCCGCTTCTGATAGCGCGCGACGATATTGTTGCCGATCTTTGAGAGGGCTACGGACTGGCCGTAAGTCGCTATTCCGCGGATGAAAAATGCGGCAAAGATGGATGCGCAGATGATCCAGACAAGATCGGCCCGTCGGTTGACGAAGGCCTCATTGATGATGGAATCCATGATCCACGCTGTGAACGCGGTTGTACCAGCGACGGCCAGTAGGCAGAAAATCGCAAAGGCATAGCCGCGCATATGATCACGGGCATTTTCGGCAAAAATGCGTTTCAGGACTGACGTGATGGTATCGGTATCCATAGGATGCCGTTTTTTGGCGGTCTTCAAGCGTTCATCCACCTTGTGCTGTTGCGGCGGACATGCCGCCCATTCAAGCGGCGTCTATATCCACTCGGGCCGGATTTGACCAGTCCTGACTTTACCCTGGGTGCTGCCAGCGCCGTCCATCCAGTGTCAGGCCGAAATCGGACGGCGTGCGGGCATAGGTCGCAAGTCCGGCCAAGGCCGCCTGCGGGTGGGTGACGACATGGGTGGGAATGCTGCGCATCAGGGCCTTGTGCGGCGCCTTGTCTTCGAACGCGGCGCGGAACTCCGGCAGTCGCAAGGCGGAGATGATTTTCTGCGAGATGCCACCGGCGAGATAGACGCCGCCACGGGCCATGAAAATCAGCGCCATATCGCCCGCGATGCGACCGAGATAGGTGCTGAACAGGGACAGCGTTTCCTGCGCCTGCGGGTTTTCGCCGCTCAGGCCCTTGGCCGTTACGTCTGCGGGATCGGAAAAGACAGGCGTTGTGCCGTCGGCCTTGCAAATGGCGCGGTAGAGGTTGACGAGCCCGCGTCCGCACAGGATCTGCTCGCCTGCGATACGTCCTTCGATGGCGTCGAGATGCGGAAACACCTGATAGTCGCGTGCGCTGCGCGGGCCGATATCGACATGGCCGCCTTCGCCGGGGACCGGAAACCACATATTGCGGGCGTAAACCAGCCCTGCGACGCCAAGCCCGGTACCGGGCCCGAGCACGACGCGCGACGCCGTCATATCTGGATTGTGAGGGCCGATGGTTTCTCTGTTGTCGCCATCAAGCGACGCAATGGCCAGAGCCTGCGCTTCGAAGTCGTTGATGACGATCACGTCTTTCAGGCCAAGATTGACGAGCATTTCCTTTGGCTTGACGACCCAGTGGCAGTTCGTCAGCGGTATCTCGTCGGTCTCGATCGGACCGGCAACGGCAAGGATCGTGGACACCGGCAGCAAGGCGGTGTGGTTCAGAACCGCATTCTGGATCGCATCATCGATCGATGCGTAATCGGCGGTCTTGACGCTGGTCAGTTGGGTGGGTTCGGCGTTCGCATCCGGCAAAATGCAGAAGCGCGCATTGGTACCGCCGATGTCTCCGATGAGAATCGGAAAGGAAAGTGTGTCGTTCTGCTTGGTCATCGCTGCTCCTGGATGGCCCGGATATCAATGTGTCGAATGAAAATCGGTCAGCTGTTCGGCCGTGGCGCGGTTCAAGGCCATGGGAATGTCATAGACTGTTGCAAGGCGTGTCAAAGCCTTGACATCGACATCGTGGGGTAGGGAAGACAAGGGATCGATGAAGAAGATCAGCATGTCCACATCGCCCGTCGCGATCATCGCACCGATCTGCTGATCGCCGCCCAGCGGGCCGCTTTTCAGGCGCACGACGCTCAGACCCGGACAGGCATCCTGCACACGCCCGCCGGTGGTGCCGGTGGCGACGATCCTGAATTGCGACAGGGCGGCCTCATGCCGACGGGCGAAATCCGCCATGTCGTCTTTTTTCTGGTCATGCGCGATCAATGCGATACAGCGTTGCCCCGTCATATGGTGTCTGCGCCCCAGCCTTGTTCAGATCGCGTCGTCTCTAATCGATTTGAAGCCTTCTACCGCAACTTCGCACCGTTTGGAAAGCCGGGCTACCTTAATTCGACGAAGGGCGGGACGATGGTCGCGGCACATCCGCAGGCGGCATGGGCACGCTCGATCTGGACGATTGCGGCACGATGTCCTGCGCCTGGGACGACGGCGCAGACGGCGCGTAGGAATTTTGAGCCGCGACATTTGCCCTGCCTGCCGAAGGAGCCGCCGCAATCGCCGCACAGGCTTTCGGCAGATCGGACATCATCATCGGCCGCGGCGGCTTTGGTGGCTTGGCATTCGGATCTTTCTTCGGTGCCGCCCAAGGCTCCTTGGTAAACCACCATGCCAGCGACTTGTCGCAGCCATTGCCCGCGCCCACGGGTGCCTGCGGCTTGCAGTTCGTTGCGCCGGGCGGGCATTCCAGACGCACATGGAAGTGCTCGTCGTGCCCGTAGATCGGCCTGATCTTGCCCATATAGGTACGGTCGCCGGTCCATGTCTGGCAGAGCTTCTGCTTGATGGCCGGATTGACGAAGATGCGCTCCACCTGCGGATAGCTCGCTGCCATCATCACCAGCTTGGCATTGAGCGGCGACCATCTGCGATCATCCACCGTCAGGAACTTGCTCTTATCAAGCATGGAGATGAACGGCGTACTCTCGCGCTGCTCGGCGCTCATGATGCGATCCGGCATGGGACGCCACCAGATGTCGGCATCGAGACCGATCTGATGCGAGGCATGGCCCGTCAGCATCGGCCCGCCACGCGGCTGCGAGATATCGCCGATCAAAAGCCCGGGCCAGCCGATCTTTTGCGCGTCCTGCGCAAAGCGCTCGATGAAGGAAATCATCTGCGGCTGGCCCCAGCGACGATTGCGGGACAGTCGCATGGCCTGAAAACCCTGGCCTTCGGTGGGAAGCGCCACGGCACCTGACTGGCAACCCTTGGCATAGGAACCGTAAGAGGCGGAAGGACCGGCGGATGGCAGGGCAACGTTGCCGAAGACCTGCTTGGCCGGACCATCCTGCGCGAAGGCTGAAACGCTATCCATGGCCAGCATGGACATCATCGAAAGTGCCAGGAATGATGCCTTGCCCACGCCTCTTGCCATTTTTTCCATATCGTCCGTCGCCTGCGATGCTTGAAATGATTCTGTTGGAAATATTACGCTGGAACGCGAATTTGGTGAAAGCATGTTTGGCCGATTTTCGCGGCATAAACGGCTTGTGACCCAAATCCCCTATATTTTGCCAATGTTTGTCTTATGGTGCACGGCAATGAAAACGAAAAGGACTGTCGCTTCATGGCATTGGCAAAGTTGAAATCCGGCGTGTTCGCTCTGGCTGCTCTATCATTCGTGATCGTGCCGATAGCAGCACCGGCTCAAGACAGCGAAAACTGGCGCAGCGGCATTTCGACGATTGGCGAACTGAAGCACCCGAACGGATTTGAACGATTTGATTACGTGAACCCGAGTGCGCCCAAGGGTGGAACGCTACGCCTATCGACGGCAGGTACCTTCGATACGGTCAATCCGCTTCTGGCAAAAGGCGAACTTGCGACGGGGCTCGGCGCTGTTTTCGATACGTTGATGAAATCCTCAGAAGAGGAACTATCCTCATCTTATGGCCTTCTGGCGGAGGCGGTCAGCTTTCCAGACGATATTTCCAAAGCCAGTTTCCGGCTGCGAAAAGAAGCGAAGTGGGCCGATGGCCAGCCAGTAACGCCCGAAGATGTCGTTTTCAGTTTCGAAAAGGCGAAGGATTTAAGCCCGCAACTGGCAACTTATTACACCCATGTCACCAAGGCCGAAAAGACCGGTGAACGTGAAGTCACTTTCACCTTCGATGAAAAGAATAACAAGGAACTGCCCCAGATCGTCGGCCAGATCATGGTCGTTCCGAAACACTGGTGGGAAGCCAATGGTGCCGACGGAAAGCCGCGCGACATTTCCCGTGGCACGCTGGAGCCCGTCATGGGGTCTGGCCCATATAAGATCGCGTCCATCGCACCGGGTTCGACCATTACCTATGAGCGGCGCGACGATTATTGGGGTAAGGACGTCAACATTAATGTTGGGATGAACAACTTCAAGACGATCACTTACACCTTCTATACAGACCGCGATGTCGAGTTTCAGGCGTTCAAGGCCGGGAATACGGATTTCTGGCAGGAGAATTCCGCAGGGCGCTGGGCAACGGGTTATGATTTTCCGGCCGTGAAAGACGGTCGTATCAAGAAAGAAGAGTTGCCCAACATCTATCGTTCCGTTGGCATAATGCAGGCACTCGTGCCGAATGGACGACGCGACAAATTCAACGATCCAAAAGTCCGGCTGGCCTTGAACTACGCCTTCGATTTCGAAGAAATGAACCGCACGCTGTTCTATAACCAGTATCAACGCATCGGCAGTTTCTTCATGGGTAGCGACTTAGCATCGTCTGGCCTTCCTCAAGGAAAAGAGCTGGAAATTCTGAACGAAGTCAAAGATCAGATTCCCGCCGACATTTTTACAAAGGAATATACGAACCCGGTAGGCGGCGATCCCTCAAAACAGCGCGACAATCTTCGTGAAGCCGTAAAGCTCATGAAGGAAGCCGGTTATGAGCTTCGTGGCAACCGAATGGTCAACGCGTCCACGGGCCAGCCTTTTGAGTTCGAAATCCTCGTTGATTCCGCAGCGATGGAGCGCGTAGTGGTCACTTACGCGCAAAATCTAAGAAAGATCGGAATCAACGCCACAGTCAGAGTGGTGGATACGTCGCAATACACAAATCGTACCCGGTCTTTTGATTTTGACATGATCGTCAATCTCTGGGCTCAGAGCGCGAACCCGGGAAATGAGCAGGCAGATTATTGGGGCTCGAAGGCGGTCGATCGCCAAGGTTCCAAAAACTATGCGGGCATCAGCAACCCAGCTGTTGATGCAATCGTTCGCAAGATTATCTTTGCCGCAAACCGCGATGACCAAGTCGCAGCCGTCAAGGCGCTGGACCGCGTGCTTCTTGCTGGAAACTACGTGATCCCGCAATTTTATCGCGGTGAAATGACGCTTGCCTACTGGAATACGCTGGTACAACCCCAGACACTGCCCCGATACGGCATCGGTTTCCCCGATGCCTGGTGGTCTGCAAACGCCGGAAAATAACGCGGGCCTTGCTTTATAAGCCAAGCCTTGATTCACATGAGCGATTACGAATCACGACGCCTGCGGTTTTCTCCGCAGGCCCGAAAGGAAACGGTTTGACGAAGCCGATGACAATTGAGCCCAACGCCATGCTGGGACGCGCCTGATGGGAGCTTATATTCTGCGGCGTCTGGCCCTGATGATACCGACCATCATCGGCATTATGGGCATTTCCTTTCTTGTCATTCAGTTTGCGCCCGGTGGACCTGTCGAGCAGGTCGTCGCTCAGCTTTCCGGCTCAGGTGACAGCGCGTCTGACCGTCTTTCGGGCGGTGGCGACCTCATGGGTGGAGGGATGGATGAAAGCGGCTCGAAATATCGCGGCGCGCAGGGTCTGGACCCGGACCTAATCGCCAAGCTGGAAAAGCAGTTCGGTTTCGACAAGCCGCCGCTCACCCGTTTTCTGGAGATGATGTGGAATTACATTCGCTTCGATTTTGGCGACAGTTTCTTCCGCAATTCCTCCGTTATCGACCTCATCATCGACAAGCTTCCAGTCTCGATCTCGCTTGGCTTCTGGATCTTGATTATCTCCTATGCCATCTCCATCCCGCTTGGCATCAAGAAGGCCGTTTCGGATGGCTCGAAATTCGATGTGTGGACATCGGGCATCGTGATCGTCGGTTATGCGGTGCCGAGCTTCCTGTTCGGCATTCTGCTGATCGTGGTGTTTGCGGGCGGTTCGTTCTTCGACTGGTTTCCGTTACGCGGGCTGACGTCGGATAATTTTGCCGAACTGACATGGTGGCAGAAGATCATCGACTATTTCTGGCACCTGGCACTGCCGCTCACCGCGCTCGTTCTCTCAGCTTTCGCCACCACAACGCTGCTGACCAAGAATTCCTTTATCGATGAAATCAAGAAGCAATATGTGGTCACGGCCCGTGCCAAGGGTCTTTCGGAACGCAAGGTGCTATACGGTCACGTCTTCCGCAACGCCATGCTGATCGTCATCGCCGGTTTCCCCGGGGCCTTCATTTCGGCCTTCTTCACCGGTTCGCTGTTGATCGAAAACATCTTCTCGCTCGATGGTCTTGGACGGCTCGGCTACCTCTCCGTCGTCAACCGCGATTATCCGATCGTGTTCGGCACCCTGTTCATCTTCTCGCTGATGGGCCTCGTCGTCAGCCTCATCTCCGACATGATCTACACCTGGATCGATCCGCGCATCGACTTCGAGCGGAGGGACGTGTGATGACCATGACAACACCTCTCGTCACCGACGCACCGGCTCAGAAGCGTCCGTTCTTCTCGCCCACAAGCGTGCGGCGCTGGCAGAATTTCAAGGCTAACCGGCGTGGCTACTGGTCCTTCTGGCTCTTTCTCCTGATCTTTGGCCTCAGCCTGTTTGCCGAGTTTCTGGCCAATGACAAGCCGATCATCGCCTCCTACAAGGGCGAGATTCTGGTGCCTGTGATGGTGGATTACCCGGAAGAGAAATTCGGCGGCTTTCTGGCCCAGACGGATTACAAATCCTCCTTCATTCAGGATGAAATCAACGCCAATGGCTGGATGATCTGGCCGCCGATCCGTTACTCATACCAGACGGTGAATTCCAACATTCCGCATTCCGCACCCACGGCACCCTTCTGGCTGATGGATGCGCAGGAACGTTGCTCCGGCTATCCGCAAGGCACGGCTGATCCCGGCTGCACGCTCGGCAATCTCAACTGGCTTGGTACGGACAATCAGGCGCGCGACGTGGCTGCCCGTGTTATCTACGGCTTCCGTATCTCCGTGCTGTTCGGCTTGGCGCTCACCATTGCTTCTGCCATCGTCGGTGTCAGCGCCGGTGCGGTGCAGGGTTATTTTGGCGGTTGGACCGACCTTTTGATGCAGCGTTTCATCGAGATATGGTCGTCCATGCCGGTGCTCTATATTCTGCTCATCATCGCCGCCATTTTGCCGCCCGGCTTTTTCGTGCTGCTTGGCATCATGCTTCTGTTTTCTTGGGTTGGCTTCGTCGGCATCGTGCGCGCCGAGTTTCTGCGCGCCCGCAACTTCGAATATGTCAACGCCGCCCGTGCGCTTGGCGTCGGAAACGGCACCATCATGTTCCGCCACCTGCTGCCCAATGCCATGGTCGCGACGCTGACATTCCTGCCCTTCATTCTCTCGGGCTCGATCACGACGCTCACCTCGCTCGACTTCCTCGGCTTCGGCATGCCGCCCGGCTCTCCCTCGCTGGGCGAACTGATCGCGCAGGGCAAGAACAACCTTCAGGCCCCCTGGTTGGGGCTCACGGCCTTCTTCACCATGTCCATCATGCTGTCGCTCCTGATTTTCGTCGGTGAAGCCGTTCGAGATGCCTTCGATCCGAGAAAGACATTCCGATGAGTGCCGTGAAGGATACGATGACCGCTCCGCTTCTCTCCGTCCGCGATCTTTCCGTTGCCTTTCATCAGGGTGGCAAGGAGAGCGTGGCTGTCGATCATGTGTCGTTCGATATCATGCCCGGCGAGATCGTCGCGCTGGTGGGCGAGTCGGGCTCGGGCAAATCGGTAACGGCGAATTCCATTCTGAAGCTTTTGCCATACCCTGCCGCCAGCCATCCCTCCGGGCAGATTCTGTTCGAAGACAAGGATCTGCTGAACGCCTCGATCCGAGAGCTTCGCGCTGTCCGTGGCAACGATATCACCATGATCTTTCAGGAGCCGATGACCTCGCTCAATCCGCTGCACAGCATCGAGCGGCAGATTGGCGAAATATTGGAGCTTCATCAGGCCATCACCGGCATCGAGGCGCGCAAACGGACGTTGGAACTGCTGTTGCAGGTCGGCATTCGCGAGCCGGAAAAGCGGCTGAAAGCCTATCCGCATGAGCTCTCCGGCGGCCAGCGGCAGCGCGTGATGATTGCCATGGCGCTTGCCAATCGGCCGAAGCTGCTGATCGCGGACGAACCGACGACGGCGCTGGACGTGACTGTGCAGGCGCAAATCCTGGAACTGCTGGGCGATTTGAAGAACCAGCACGATATGTCCATGCTGTTCATCACCCATGATCTCGGCATCGTCCGCAAATTCGCAGACCGCGTGTGCGTGATGACGAAAGGCAAAATCGTGGAGACCGGCACGGTCGATCAGGTCTTTACCGATCCGCAGCACGCCTATACCCGTCATCTTCTGGCCGCCGAACCCAAGGGCGAACCGCCGCTGTCCGATAGCAGCAAACCTGTGGTCATGCAGGGAGATGAGATCAAGGTCTGGTTCCCGATCAAGGCCGGGTTGATGCGCAAGGTGGTGGACCACGTCAAGGCAGTGGATGGTATCGACATCACCCTGCGCGCCGGTCAGACGGTGGGTGTCGTCGGCGAATCCGGCTCGGGTAAGACGACGCTGGGTCTTGCGCTCTCTCGGCTGATATCCTCCAAGGGCCGCATCAGCTTCATCGGCCAATCCATCGATGGCTATTCCTATGCAATGATGAAGCCACTCAGAAACCGGCTTCAGGTGGTGTTTCAGGACCCTTATGGATCGCTCAGCCCGCGCATGTCGGTGGGTGAGATCATCGCCGAAGGGCTGCGGGTGCACGAGAAATCCCTGTCTGCGGATGAGCGCGACCGGCGCGTGGCGCAGGCGCTGGATGAGGTGGGCCTCGATACCGCGACCCGCTGGCGCTTTCCGCACGAATTTTCCGGCGGTCAACGGCAGCGCATCGCCATTGCCCGTGCCATGGTGCTTAAGCCTCGTTTCGTGATGCTGGATGAACCGACATCGGCGCTGGATATGAGTGTGCAGGCGCAGGTCGTGGACCTGCTGCGGGATTTGCAGGCGCGTCACGATCTGGCTTACCTCTTCATCAGCCACGACCTGAAGGTCGTCAAAGCGCTCGCCAACGACATGATTGTCATGCGCCACGGCAAGGTTGTGGAGAGCGGTCCGGCAAAGTCGATCTTCGAAGCGCCGAAGGAAGACTATACGCGTGCGCTCATGGCGGCGGCTTTCAACATCGAAGCCGTCAAGACGGCAGCGATCAGCGAGTAGGCGTTTTCAAGAACATGCTGGCCTTCTTGGGCCAGCCCACGTACGATGCAACGAGAACGTGGAAAACAATGAGGCGTGATGTCATCATGACGGCGCGATATATACTTTATCAGCTTGTGGATGCTTTCCGTTAGCGACTCTGCCGCGAACCGAAGATGAAACAACCTGCTGGTGAATGATGGTCGATATTGATTACGCAAAAAGATTTTTCGAAGAAAACCCCGATATTGAAATTCTTGAAGCCTTTGTCATCGATGTAAACGGCGTGCCGCGCGGCAAATGGATACCGCGTGAACGGGCCATCGATGTGCTGGAAAAAGGCATGGCCGTGCCGCGCTCCGTCTACGCGCTGGATATCTGGGGCCGTGACGTAAACGCCGCAGGTCTTGCAGAAGGCACCGGCGACCCGGACGGTCTGTGCTTTGCCGTTCCCGAGACACTGTCACGCGTAACGTGGCTGGGGCGACCCACGGCGCAGGTGCTGCTGGCGATGAAAGACCCTGATGGCAACGGCTTTTACGGCGATCCGCGCAATGTGCTGGCGCAGGTTCTGGCTGGCTTTACCCGGCGCGGACTGACGCCGGTCGTCGCGACCGAACTTGAATTCTATCTGATCGACCCGGTCCGCTCCGCACTCGACCCTGTGCGCCCGCCACGCAGCCGCGAGGGACGCTGGCACACAGGCCAGACGCAGGTTCTCTCCATTTCCGAATTGCAGGATTTCGAGGGCGTCTTCCACGATATCTCGACGGCGTGTCGCGCGCAGAATGTCGGGGCCGATACGACGCTGCGTGAAAATGGGCCGGGTCAGTACGAAATCAACCTCAACCATGTGCCGGATGCCCTGCGCGCCGCAGATGATGCCGTCTTCCTGAAGCGCATCGTCAAGGGGGTGGCCCGCAAGCACGATCTCGATGCCACCTTCATGGCCAAGCCTTACGGCATGCAGGCGGGCAATGGCATGCATGTGCATTTTTCCATGCTGGATAGAGACGGCAACAATATCTATGCGGGCGAAAATGGCCCGTCCGAAGCGCTGATGCATTCGGTCGGCGGACTCCTGGAGAATATGGGAGAGAGCATGGCGGTGTTTGCGCCGCATGCCAATTCCTACCGCCGCCTGCGCCCCAGCGAACATGCGCCGACCTACGCCTCCTGGGGTATCGATAACCGCTCTGCCGCGGTCCGCGTCATAGTGGCGAGCAAGCCCGCGACCCGCATCGAACACCGCGTCGCCGGTGCCGACACCAACCCCTATCTGGTGTTGGCCATGATCCTCAGTGCCGCCCTTGCCGGCATGAAGGAAAAGCGCCAGCCGGGCGGAGCGATCTCGGGGGATAGCCATGCGATCAACCACGAGCCGCTGCCGACGAACTGGGACTATGCGCTTCAGCGTTTCACCCGTTCCAGCTTTGCCTACGCAACCTTCGGGCAGAAATATCGCACGCTATACTCAGCCTGCAAACAGCAGGAACTTTCCGAATTTTCCCTACGCGTAACCGACGTCGAATACGACGCATATATCAGGACGGTGTGAGATGGCGAAAGTGACTGACACTCCAAATCCCGGCCACACCACGTCATGGTACGCGGCATCCGCCAACACCAAGACCGTCCGCACCGCGCTTCAGGGCGATCAGGATGCCGATGTCTGCATCATCGGTGCAGGGTTCACCGGCCTATCGGCAGCCCTGGAACTGGCGCAAAAGGGCTTTTCCGTCATCGTGCTGGAAGGCGAGCGGGTTGGCTTCGGCGCGTCCGGGCGTAACGGTGGCCAGATCGTCAACGGCTATAGCCGCGATCTTCATACGATTGCCCGGCGCTACGGCGCGCAGAAGGCTGCCCAACTGGGCGCGATGTCGCTCGAAGGCGGGCAGATCATCCGTGAGCGCGTGGCGAAATACGGGATCGATTGCGATCTGGTCGATGGCGGTTTCTTCGCGGCGTTCACGCCCAAGCAGATCACCGAGATGGCCGCCAATAAGGCCAATTGGGAAAAGCACGGCCATACCGGTCTTGAAATGGTCTCCAAGGCCGAGGTCGGCAAATATGTGAAGTCGGATCGCTATGCGGGCGGCATGATCGACCGCTTCGGCGGGCATATCCATCCGTTGAACTACGTTCTTGGCGAAGCGGCGGCGATTGAAAGCCTTGGCGGGCGCATCTTCGAAAACTCGCGCGTTATTGCGGTCGAGCAGGGCGCAAACCCGGTGGTGCGGACGGCGCAGGGCAAGGTTGCGGCCAAATATGTGCTGGTCTGTGGCAATGCCTATCTCGGCGGTCTCCTGCCGGAAATCGGTGAGCGGATGATGCCGGTGTCGAGCCAGGTGATGGCGACGGAGCCGCTGGATGTAGCGCTGATCGAAGACCTCCTGCCTGCCAATTACTGCGTGGAGGATGCCAATTACATTCTGGATTACTATCGCCGCACCTCCGACAACCGCCTGCTCTATGGCGGCGGTATCGGTTATGGCGGCAGCGATCCCGCAGACCTGACCAGCGTCATCCGCCCTAATATGCTGAAGACCTTTCCGCAACTACAGGACACCAAGATCGATTTTGCCTGGAGTGGCAACTTCGCGCTGACATTGACCCGCATTCCGCATATCGGGCGCCTGTCGCCCAACGTCTATTTTTCGCACGGCGATAGCGGCCATGGCGTGACGACGACGCAGCTGCTTGGCAAGATTTTGGGCGAAGCGGTTGCTGGCCATGCGGAACGCTTCGATGTCTGGTCGTCGCTGCCGAACTATCCGTTCCCGGGCGGCAAGACATTCCGCGTGCCGCTGACCATGCTCGGCGCATGGTGGTACGGCCTTCGCGACAGGCTGGGTGTCTAGAGCAATTCCAGCAAAAGTGTGAAGCGGTTTTGCGTCCGGAATTGCGTGAAAACCTATAACGAGGAGAGTCCCTTCAAGGCGTTCTCGGTGATCTCGTCCGGCGTGGCGTCGATGCTAACGGTGACGACGCCGGGCTCGCCGGTTGGCACTTCCAGCGTGGCCAACTGTGTCTTGAGCAGCGACAGCGGCATGAAGTGGCCAGTGCGGGCGCCCATGCGTTCGGTCAGAAGCGCTTCGCTGCCTTCCAGATAGACGAAGGCCAAGGGCCCGCCGCAGGCGTCACGCAGGCGATCGCGATAGGTCTTCTTGAGTGCAGAGCAGGAAACGACGATGCCACCAGCCTCATAGCCCTTACGCAGTTCAGCCCCGACGAGATCGAGCCACGGCCAGCGATCTTCATCGGTCAGCGGCGTTCCCGCAGCCATTTTCTCGACATTGGAGGCCGGGTGAAGCTTGTCGCCTTCCATGAAGGGAATGCCTAGCCGTTCGGCCAATTCCTCGCCCACGGTGGATTTGCCGCAGCCGCTGACGCCCATGACGATGATTGCCTGTTTCACGATGACCTCTGCATTTCAAATTCGATCTTCATCCGCTTACAGCATGAGGCTATCGGGCGGACATCTTTTCTCTTCACAAATCAGTAGCCCGCACGCCGGGCCGCCTTTGCCTCCAGCATGGATAGCCCGCTATGGATCAGCACGGCAAGGGCTGCGACGATCAAGCCGCCCTGAAGAATAAAAGCGAGATTGTTGGATTGCAGCCCGGCAATGATGACTTCGCCCAACGTGCGTGCCGCAACCGTCGAGCCGATGGTGGCGGTGGACAGGCTAATGACGGCAGACAGCCGGATACCCGCGAGGATGGCGGGGAGGGCGAGCGGTAGCTCGATGCGCCACAAACGCTGGAAGCCGGTCATGCCAGACCCACGCGCCGCTTCGACAATAGCAGGCGGAAGGGTGGTGAGGCCGGTGATGGTATTTTCGAAGATCGGCAGCAGGGCGTAAAGAAACAACGCCATCAGCGTCGGCTTCTCACCAAAACCCATGATCGGCACTGCAAGGGCCAGCACCGCGACGGGCGGAAAGGTCTGGCCGATATTGACGATACTGCGCGACAGCGGCAGAAATTCACGCCCAAATGGCCGGGTGACGAGAATGGCCAACGTCCCGGCAATCACGATGGCGGCGCCCGTCGCGATTGCGACCGTCGCCAGATGAGACAGCGTTAGCGAGAGAAGATTGGCCTGTATGTAAATGGCCGGGGCATTGGTCTGAACGAGAGGCTTGAACACGGGTTCGAACAGCTCTGGCTTCACGAGGAAGGTGATGAGCAAGAGGCTGAGTGCGGCCAGCAGAAAAGGACCAAGCCGCTTTGTCATACAGACCCCGCCGCATTGTGCAGCAAGACCTCGCGGCGAATGCGCCCTGCCACCTGTCCGTCCGGTCCGGTTACGGGAAGCGTGTCACGTCCGGTCCACAGCATGGCTGATAGCGCGTCGCGCTGGCTGGTCGCGGCGGGCAAAGGCTCGCCTTCGGCCTCTCCAGGCTCCACGATCTCGCCGACGGTTGCGACCGATAGCAGCCGCAGCGGTCTCTCCCGCTCACCGATCATGGTGCGCACGAAATCCGTCGCCGGTTTGCGCACCAGTTCGGCGGGTTTGCCGTATTGGACGATCTTGCCCTTGTCCATCACGGCGATGCGGTCTGCTAGATGAAAGGCCTCGTCCATATCATGCGTCACGAGCACGATGGTAACGCCGAGCTTTTTCTGGATGGCCAGCAAATCGTCCTGCGCCTTGGCGCGGATGATCGGGTCCAGCGCGCCGAAGGGCTCGTCCATCAGGAGAATATTCGGCTCTGCCGCCAGCGCACGCGCAACACCGACGCGCTGCTGTTGGCCGCCAGAGAGCTCGTTGGGAAAGCGGTTTGCGTAAAGGGCCGGGTCGAGCTGAAATAGGTCCAGAAGTTCGGTCACTTTGGCATCGATCCGGGAACGGTCCCAGCCGATCAGTTCGGGAACGGTGGCAATGTTTTGCGCCACGGTGCGGTGCGGAAAAAGCCCATGACCCTGAATGGCGTAGCCGATGCTGCGGCGAAGCTGGTAGCCCGGCACATCCAGAATATTTTGTCCGTCGATGCGGATAATGCCGGATGTCGGCTCGACCAGCCGGTTTATCATACGCAGAAGCGTCGTCTTGCCGGAACCCGAGGTGCCGACGATGACGGTGATGCTACGGGCATCGATCGTTAGTGAAACGTCATCGACAACGGTAGCGCCGTCATAGTCTTTGGTCAAACTTTCGACCTCGATCATGCCCTGCTTCCTTTGTTGAACAGATGGCTCTCGATTATGGCATCCAAGAGGATGGCAGCAGTAAAACCCAAGATGACGGTCGGAATGGTGCCCAGCAGAACCAGATCCATCGCCGTCTGGCCGATGCCCTGAAACACGAAGACACCGAACCCGCCGCCGCCGATGAGGGCTGCGATGGTGGCAAGGCCGATATTCTGGACGAGAACGATACGAATTCCGGTGAGAATGATCGGCAGCGCCAGCGGGAAATCCACTTTGATCAGCCGCTGCGCGCTCGTCATGCCGAGACCACGCGCCGCTTCGCGCACGGAATTCGACACGCCATCCAGACCGACGACAGTGTTGGAGACAACCGGCAGCAGCGAATAGAGAAACAGCGCAACGAAGGCAGGCGCCATGCCGATGCCGCGAATACCGATGTCAGATGCGCCAGGGATGTTAACGGCGATCCATCCCAGCGGCGCGATCAGCAGGCCAAACAGGGCGATCGAGGGAATCGTCTGGACGATGTTGAGGCTGTTCAGCACACCGGCGCGGAGCTTTTGCACCTTGTAGCAGAGAACGCCGAGCGGAAGCCCAACCAGAACGGCGGCGACAAGTGAGCCGATGGCGAGCTGGACGTGCCTGAAGGCTTCCGTCCAGAAAATATCGGCGCGGTTCTGATATTCCTTCAACAGGGAAAGATCGTTCCATTGCCCGGATGCAAGCATGGTGCCTACAAGGGCGAGCGCGATCACAAGTAGCAGCACGCGAATGGCGGGTTTGGGATCGAGCCGTGCAATCGCGTCCGTCGCCATAACGATCAACCCCGCCATCAACAACCAGAAGCCGCTGGCCGGGGAAACGCGGGCATAGGTGTTTTCAGCGGGGGTGAGATGGGTGGCGGCAAGGCCGATTACGAATGCGAGGGTAGCAAGGCCGATCAGTGCTGAAACAAGCCTGAGTTTCGTTTCACTACGAAAAAACGCCATCGCCGCTGCGGCTATGACGATTGCGATGAGGCTATATCCGGCAAGGGGCGGCAGCGCATCGAGAATGCCGCGCGTCTCGCCCTGGATGATGCGGTTGGCGCGAAACGTTGCGAAAGGCAAGGCGACTAGAGCATAGATCAGCAATGCAGCGATCAGCGCCCCCACCTTGTCGGGCTTAAACGTCAGACGTTCAGGGGCAGGGAGGGCGCGCTGCAAAGTCGCCTCTTATTGTATGAGGCCATTCTTCGTCAAAAAGTCCAGCGCCACGTTTTTCGCCTGTTCACCACCGACCTGTACGCGACCGTTCAGTTCCTGAAGGGTCTTGAGATCGAGTTTTTCGAACACCGGCTTCAGCAACTGCTCGATATTGGGATGTTCTTTCAGAACCGCTTCGCGAATGATCGGTGCAGGCTGGTAGACCGGCTGGACATTCTTGTCGTCTTCCAGCACCACGAGACCGGACGGGGCAATGCCACCATCCGTACCATAGACCATCGCTGCACTGGCATTGTTGGTCTGGTTAGCGGCTGCAGCGATGGTTGCTGCCGTATCACCGCCGGAGAGGGTGATGAGCTGGTCGGACTTCAGGGTGAAGCCATAGGTTTTCTGGAAGGCTGGCAGCGCGGCTGCGGAATTGACGAATTCCGACGATGCGGCAAGCACCATCTGGCCGCCACCGGAGACGTATTTGCCGAGATCGCTGAGCGTCTTTAGATTGTTCTTGTCGGCAATGTCTTTGCGGATGGCGATGCCCCAGGTGTTGTTGGCAGGCGAAGGTGCCAGCCAGACGATTTTGTTGGCATCGTAATCCAACGTCTTGGCCTCTTCATAGGCTTTCGCGGCGTCCTTCCAGAGCGGATCGTCGGCCTTTTCGAAGAAGAAGGCGGCATTGCCGGTGTATTCTGGATAGATATCGACCTCACCCGCTGTGATCGCCTTGCGAACGACTGGCGTGGCACCAAGCTGGATGCGGTCTGTCGTTTCGATGTTGTTTTTGTTGAGAACAGTCAGAATGATGTTGCCTAGAACGCTACCTTCCGTGTCGATCTTGGACGATACGACGACCTGGGCCTGTGCAATCGATGCATAGAGGGCGAGCGCCAGTCCAGCGCCGGTCAGCTTCATCAAACGCTTCATCAACAATCTCCATGGAAACAGGTGCGGGCCGAGGGGAACGCGCTATGTCGATGAAATCGATGTTTCCCCAATTCAGTAGGCGGTAACGAAACCGAGAGCCAAATGGTTGCATGCGAATTTTAATTTATGCGCAGCGACTAATTTGACGTCAGTCTGGTTTCCGGCGCGCATCTTTTCCCATGACCAGCGGCATCAGCACGGAGAGGAAAAGCAGCCGCAGCACATGGTGGGAACCGACATAGGCGGTGTCAGCATGCATCATGACAGCCATGGCGGCCATGGTTTCCAGTCCACCCGGTGAAAAAGCGATCATGACAGCGTTGAGCGGCACGCCGGTCAGTCGCGACACGAAAACCGCAATCACAGAAGCGAGCAGCATGACGACAATCGTTACGACCCCTCCCGCGACGAAGGCCTTGCGCATGTCGCGCAGTGACGCACGGGAAAAGCGTGTGCCGATGAGGCTGCCGAGAACGATGTAGGTGGGCTGGCTGAGCCAGTTCGGCACGCCGCCGCTGGTCAGGCCGGTAATGTGGATGCCGATCGATACGGCGACACCGCCCAGCAACAGCGCTGCCGGAAAGCGCCAGCGCATGAACAGCCAACCAACCGCCAGGGATGCAAGAATAGTCACGCCCAGAACGACCGGATGCATCGGTGCCGCCATCACAGGTGGTTCGATGCTGATGAGATCGAGATATTCGACGATCAACGGCACGGTGAGCGTCAGGGCCAGCACCCGCACGCTCTGGATGACGCTGACGGTTGCAAGATCGCTCTTTGTCTCAGCCGTCAAGCTGATGATGTAGCTGAGGTGGCCGGGAGAGGCGCCCAGCATTGCGGTCGTGCGATCATAACCAAAACCGCGCAAGACCCAGTAGGCGACATAAAGAAGAATGACGACGGTGACGAGAACAGCCAAGAAGCTGAGCGGCCATGCTCTCGCGGCATCGACCACCTCCGGCGTTACGCTCGTGCCCATGGAAATGCCGACGATGACGAATGTAGCGTTGCGCAGCAGATTGGGCACCGAGAGCCGCAAACCTGCAAGTCCCGCAAGCGTAACAGCCAGCGCAGGACCGCAGAGAAACGGCGCCGGAAAGCTGAGGGCGAACGCGACCAGAGCGCCGATGCTGCCAATGATGGCAGTAAGGATAAAGCTCTGGACGTCTGGCTTGATGATCATTGCAAATACTAAAGGAATCGAAGAGGCGGATTTCGGTTTCCAGTTGCGCCCTTTAGGCTACCACCGTCAACCTTCAAGCCATGGAAAAAAGAAAACCCGCGAACGAGGTCCGCGGGTCGAAAAATCTCGCTGTTGTCTCGTTTAGGCTGCGGGCGCTGCCACCACTGCGGCAGGACGGCGCTTGGCCATCGTGTCTTCCAGACCCAGCAGGAAGCTGATCTGTGGGCGCGCCTTGACGAGATCGTCGATAGAATATTGCGTCAGGACATCGAAGAATGCGTTCAGCGCCTTGCGCAGTGCGGAGTTGAGGCCGCAGCTATCGACCAGTGGACACTCGACTGCACCATCTTCGAAGCACTCGGCCATGGCAAAGCTATCTTCGGTAACCTTGACGACGTCGAACAGGCTGATCTTGTCCGCCGCACGACCAAGCCTGACGCCGCCATTGCGACCACGAACGGTTTCGACCAGGCCAGCCTTGTTCAGCGGCTGAAGAATCTTAAACAGGAAGAGTTCCGAAACGCCGTAGGCCTTGGCGATCTCTGGAATCCGGCTGAGGTGGCCATCGTTGGCAGCGCAGTACATCAACATGCGGACGGCGTAATTGGTCTGTTTGGTCAAACGCATGCTGGTCTCCTAACTCCTGTAATGTGGAGTTATATAGTCGCTTTTACAGTTTAGAACAATTCCAGAAATTAAAAATTCTCTAACGGAATTTTCAAACTCAAAATTGCCCCGTTGACCGCCCGTTCGATTCATGAACAAACAACTCAAGAATCCAACTTATCGGAGGCATTCCCCATGGCAAGGACGAAATCCATCATTTGTGCGATTGCGACGACGGCATCGGTTGTTAGTTGCGGAATGTCCACAGCTTTTGCGGGTGGAGAGGTCAATGTCTACTCCTATCGCCAACCGGAGTTGATCCAGCCGCTGCTGGATGCCTTCACCAAGGAAACCGGTATCGAGGCTAACGTCCTGTTTCTGGACAAGGGACTGGTCGAGCGTATTCAAGCCGAAGGCGTCAATTCGCCCGCCGATATTTTGCTGACTGTCGATATTGCCCGCTTGGTCGAGGCAAAGGAAGGCAACGTTACACAGCCGGTCCTGAACGATCCGGTCATCGAAAAGGACATTCCTGCCAATTTGCGTGATCCGGAAGGCGAGTGGTTCGGACTGACGACCCGCGGGCGTGTGGTCTATGCCTCCAAGGAGCGCGTTACGCAGAAAGACATCACCTACGAGGAGCTTGCCGACCCGAAGTGGAAGGGCAAAATCTGCATTCGTGATGGCCAGCACTCTTATAACATCGCGCTGTTTGCCTCGATGATCGCCCATCATGGTGTGGATTACACTCGCACATGGTTGACCGCGCTCAAGAACAATCTGGCCCGCAAGCCCGATGGGACGGATCGCAGCCAGGCAAAATCGATCTATTCCGGTGAATGCGATATCGCGCTTGGCAACACATACTATGTAGGCCTGATGCTGACCAACGAGCAGGAGCCGGAGGAAAAGGTCTGGGGTGATGCTGTCCGCGTTATTTTCCCGAATGCGCAGGATCGTGGCACACACGTCAATATTTCCGGTGTGGCAATGACCAAATATGCGCCTAACAAGGACAATGCCCTGAAGCTGATGGAATTCCTTGCATCCGGTGAAGCGCAGGAAATCTATGCCAAGCAGGTCTTTGAATATCCTGTCCTGCCCGGTGCTCAGCCCTCAGATATCGTGAAGAATTTCGGACCGATCAAGCCTGACACACTGTCGCTGACGGAGATTGCCGCCCATCGTAAGGAAGCATCCGAACTGGTGGACGAAGTTGGCTTTAATGATGGTCCGTCGAACTAGCGAGCAGCAAAGCAGCGGGGAGTGCCGTTTTCAAAGCGGCACTCGACGTGAAGTGATCAGCGGCGCTTGCGGCGCAGGCGGATAACGACGTCCACATGGGCAATTTCCATGCCTTCAGGTGGCTCCGGCAGATTGCCGATTTGCAGATTGTTGACCGGAATATCGAGCACTTCGTTTTCACCTTCGACGAAGAAGTGATGGTGATCCGAAACATTGGTGTCGAAATAGGTTTTTGCACCCTCGACCGCCAGAACGCGAATGAGGCCTGCCTCGGTGAACTGGTGCAGCGTGTTGTAAACCGTTGCAAGCGAGATGGGGACGCCAGCGGTCACCGCCTCATCGTGCAGTTCCTCGACGGTCAGGTGACGGTCACCCTTGGCGAACAGGAGGTCACCCAGCGCGACGCGTTGGCGCGTCGGGCGCAGGCCGAAACGGCGCAACCGTGTTCCAATGTCCAATGTGGCGTCAAATGCCATACAATGCTGCCCCAAAAGCGGTAAATAAAACCCAATCGAAGTAGCATATAACTTTTACGCGCAGTCCTTTCAATAGTTTCCGGTGTAGCAGGCGCGGCAATTGGCTGCAAACCGGTGCTTTTTGCAATTTTCCTCTGGTTCCTGCCTTACGCTTCCTGTATGCGGGCGCCATATTGAGGCAAGGCTTCGACGGAAGACATGAAGGTTTCCAAATGCAAGTTGCCCTTGTGGCGCTTCATTTTAAACCTAACTTGATTTACAGAAGTCGTGCAACGAACAGTCAACGGGGAAACGGAAGCGATATGGCAACGAGGCAATCCAGCTACAACTATGAGGAAATTCTCGCATGCGGACGTGGCGAGTTGTTTGGCCCGGGCAATGCACAGCTTCCTCTGCCTCCTATGCTCATGGTTCACCGCATCACTGAAATTTCCGAAACCGGCGGCGCTCATGACAAGGGTTTCATCCGCGCGGAATACGACGTTTCGCCGGATGACTGGTACTTCCCTTGCCACTTTCAGGGCAACCCCATCATGCCAGGCTGCCTCGGTCTCGACGGCATGTGGCAGCTGACCGGCTTTTTCCTCGGTTGGCTGGGTGAAGAAGGTCGCGGCATGGCGCTGTCCACCGGCGAAGTGAAGTTCAAGGGCATGGTTCGCCCTGAAACCAAGCTTTTGCAATACGGCATCGATTTCAAGCGCGTCATGCGCGGTCGCCTGGTTCTCGGCACCGCCGATGGCTGGCTGAAGGCCGATGGCGAAACCATTTATCAAGCGTCTGACCTGCGTGTCGGCCTGTCGAAAGAAAAGACCGCCTGATCCCTGACGTTTGTGAGGGCGGTTTCTCCGCTCAAAACAGACACGTCAGTCGGCTAACACAGAAAAGGTCAACTTTATGAGAAGAGTTGTAGTCACCGGCCTCGGTATTGTTTCATCCATCGGCAGCGATGCCGCAGAGGTTACGGCGTCCTTGAGAGATGCAAAGTCGGGAATTTCGTTCTCGCCGGATTTTGCCGAGCATGGCTTTAAATGCCAGGTGTGGGGCAAGCCGTCTCTCGACCCGACCGATCTGGTTGACCGTCGCGCCATGCGCTTTCTGTCCCAGGGCGGTGCGTGGAACCATGTGGCCATGAAGCAGGCGATTGCAGACTCCGGTCTGGAAGAAAGCGTCATCAGCGGCAATGAGCGCACAGGCATCATCATGGGCTCGGGCGGTCCGTCCACCCGCACCATCGTTGAAGCCTCCGACATCACGCTGAAGAACAACAGCCCCAAGCGCATCGGCCCGTTTGCCGTGCCAAAGGCGATGTCGTCGACGGCATCCGCAACGCTTGCCACCTGGTTCAAGATCCACGGCGTCAACTATTCCATCTCCTCGGCCTGCTCGACATCGGCGCACTGCATCGGCAATGCCGCTGAAATGATCCAGTGGGGCAAGCAGGACGTGATGTTTGCTGGCGGACACGAAGACCTCGACTGGTCCATGTCGAACCTGTTCGACGCCATGGGTGCCATGTCGTCCAAGTATAACGAGACGCCATCGGTCGCCTCGCGCGCCTATGACGTCAACCGCGACGGCTTCGTCATCGCTGGCGGTGCTGGCGTTCTGGTTCTGGAAGAACTGGAACATGCCAAGGCACGCGGCGCCAAGATTTACGCCGAAATCGTCGGTTACGGCGCCACATCGGATGGTTACGACATGGTCGCCCCATCGGGCGAAGGCGCCATCCGCTGCATGCGTCAAGCGCTGGCAACGGTGAAGGGCGATGTCGATTACATCAACACCCACGGCACATCCACACCCGTTGGCGACAGCAAGGAAGTCGGCGCGATCCGCGAAGTGTTCGGCGACAAAATCCCGCATGTGCAGTCGACCAAGTCGCTTACCGGTCACTCGCTGGGTGCCGCAGGCGTGCAGGAATCCATCTACGGTCTGTTGATGATGCAGGAGCGCTTCATCGGCAAAAGCGCTCACATCGAAACGCTCGATCCGGAATTCGAAGGTGTACCGATTGTCCGCGAACGCATCGACAATGCAAAGATCGATACGGTTCTGTCGAACTCCTTCGGCTTCGGCGGCACCAACGCCACGCTCGTCTTCCAGCGCTACAACGGATAATTGCCCATGAACGGCATCATGCAGGGAAAGCGCGGCCTCATCATGGGTGTCGCAAACAATCACTCCATTGCCTGGGGCATTTCCAAGGCGCTGGCCGCTCAGGGCGCGGAGCTGGCCTTCACCTATCAGGGCGAAGCGCTGGGCAAGCGCGTCAAGCCGCTTGCGGCGGAAGTCGGCTCTGACTTCATCGTCCCCTGCGACGTGGAAGACATCGCTTCGGTGGATGCCCTGTTCGAGACCGTACGTGAACGCTGGGGTTCCCTGGATTTCGTCGTTCACGCCATCGGCTTTTCCGACAAGAACGAGTTGAAGGGGCTTTACGCCAACACCACGCGCGAAAACTTCAGCCGCACGATGGTCATCTCCTGCTTCTCGTTTACCGAAATCGCCAAGCGTGCCGCCGAACTGATGACCGATGGCGGATCGATGCTGACCCTGACCTATAATGGCTCTCAGCGTGTGATCCCGAACTACAACGTCATGGGCGTCGCAAAGGCGGCTCTGGAAGCCTCCGTGCGCTATCTGGCTGCCGATTATGGTCCGAAGGGCATCCGCGTCAATGCCATCTCCGCAGGCCCGGTTCGCACGCTTGCCGGTGCCGGTATTTCGGATGCGCGCGCCATATTCTCGTGGAACCAGAAGAACGCACCGATGCGCCGTACGCCTGATATCGAAGACATCGGCGGCTCAGCGCTGTATCTTCTGTCGAACCTGTCACGCGGCGTGACCGGCGAATGTCACTATGTCGATGGTGGCTTCAACATCACGTCGATCCCGACGCTCGAAGTGCTTTACAACGCTGACAGCGAGTAAGTCCTCTCAGGGGCCGGAATGGCGGAAAAACAAATAATATCAAAAAGCCCGGTCCCATGCCGGGCTTTTTCATGCCTACATTCAAGATGCGACCGTGCCGAAACCAAACAACTCTTCCGGGTTGGTCACCAGCGCCTTTCGGCGGGCCTCGTCTGAAGGCAACCACGACAATACGGTATCCATCAGATCGGCATCGTCAGGATACTCTTCCGTCGTCTTGGCATTGTTGTGCGGCCAGTTGGTGCCCCAGATAATGCGATTCGGCGCATAGGTGGCTATGTCACGGGCAACGGCTGCGATGTCTTCGAAGTCAGGCCCACCGGAACGGCTTGACTCGTAGCAGCCAGCAAATTTGAACCAGCAGTTACCCTTGTCGATCAGCCGCTTCAGTGCAGCGATCTGTGGGCTGTCCGGCGTCACGCCTGCGAAGAACTTGCCGTGATGGTCCAGTATCCAGCGGCTTTTGATGGCGCCGAGACGTGCTTCGTGGTCGAGAATGTTGGAGCCGTCGAGCTGAGCTGCGATGCACCAGCCGAGTTCCTGCGCAAGGCTATCGACCTCTTCCAGATGGCTGAGATCGACAGCGCCACCCGGCAGATCCATGATCCGTGCTCCAACGACACCCACATCGCAAAGCTCCTGCAGTTCGTCGAGCGGTGTATCACGCGTAATGACGGCGACGCCGCGCGCGATAGCGCCCATGGCACGGAGACAAGCGATGAGATTGCCGTTATCGCGTTGATGCGCATTGCCCTGCGTAATGACGACACGATCAATGCCGAGCCAGTTCATCAGACGCCGGTACTCATCCGGCCCCGGCGTACCCTCGGGAACAGGTGGACCGCCAACCTGCTGGGGAAAACCCGGCAAATACATGTGCATCTGCGTGTCGATCGTGCCTCTCGGCACGGCCACGCGTGGCGACCGACCTTCGAATGTTCTGATGATGGTCATGATTCTCCTCCAGGCCGAAGAGCCCCCTTGATTTGGCGCAACGGTCGCGTGCCCTCCACGGACGACACCGCGCTCACCTTCCTTACTTGATTAGCGGTCCGTCTGCCGCAGCATGGCACGATAGCGCTGCTGGCTGCCCTTCAGGTGCTGGCGCATGGCTTCCCTGGCGGCAGCTGAGTCTCCATCCGAGATGGCGTTGACGATAACCTCATGCTCCTTTTGAAGCTGCTGAAGGTAGGACGCGGCTGTCTTCTCGGACTGCGAGGAGCGCAGGGCCGCGCGCGGAATGACGTTCTGGCCCATCACCTCCAAGAACTCACGGAAGCGCGGATTGTTGGTGGCGTCTGCAATAGCGAGATGCAGCTTGAAATCCGCCTCCGATGTCGGCTCACTGTTTTCGATGCAAGTCTGCACGGCCGACAGACAGCGCATGATCGCTTCTTCCTGGGCGGGCGAGCGGCGAACGGCAGCAAGCTCTGCCGCCTCGGTTTCGACGGCTGCGCGCAGTTCCAGCAGTTCGATGATCGATGAAATGCGGTCGTGGTCCACATCCTGAAAAGGCTGGGGTTGCTGCGTGGGCAGCGTCAATACGAATATGCCTGCGCCATGCCGGGCTTCCACCAGCTTGTCTGCACGCAATGCTGCGACAGCTTCACGCACGACGGTCCTGCTGACCTTGTAGAGTTCCGTCAGACCCGCCTCGCTGGGCAGCTTGTCGCCTGGCTTGTATTCTCCAGACAAGATGGCGTGTCGCAGCGCATCTGCCGTCTGGCTGACGAGCGAACCTCCGGAACGACCTATTGAGGATTGTTCTTTTACGCCGCTTTCGGCGGTTTCATGGACGCTGGCCAAAATGAACTCCGGGCAATTCGAGACATCGCTGAGGCGCGTCGTCTCCATTATCGATTAAGATTTCTGCAAATATCCCGTAAATGCGGGGAATTGGCAATATTTATATTATTTCCAGCGTTCATTGATATGATCTCCGGCGACTGACGTTTGACGTGAAATCACCCTTATGCTGGAAATGCAAGGTTTTCGGGAAAGACAATTTAAACGAAGCCGCGCTACAGTTCTACCGCATAAAAGCTTTGCGGCAGACATGCTTTCCCGTCATGAAGATAGAAAAAGCTCTATGCGATCACTGTTTTCCAAAGCAAAACTGGCTCGGAAATTTGCACGCTCGCGCGATGGCGCAGCGGCTATCGAGTTCGCCATTCTTGCAATCCCCTATTTCCTCATCGTTTTCGCCACCATCGAAACCTTTCTGGCGATGATAGGCGAGCAGCTTGTGTCCAATGCCACCGATACGATGGCGCGCAGATTGCGTACCGGGCAGATTACCAACACGATCACGAGGGACGAGTTCAGAACGCAATTCTGCGCGGAAGTGTCCATTCTTATTACATGCTCGGCGGATGAGATCAGGACGCCAAAAAAGCTCTACATCGATCTTAGAAAATTCTCGACCTTCGCCGATATTCCAAAGACGGTGCCGTTGATGCTGAATGGTCAGTTTTACGATCTGGACGAATCGGCGTTCGGTTTTTCTCCAGGTGGGCCCAAGACGATCAATATGCTGAGGGTCTACTACCGCTGGCAGGTGACCACGGATCTAGTCCGCCCGTTCCTCACCAAAATCCGCCCCAAAGATGGCTCCATGCCCTCGCATTTTCTGATCGTCGCGACGGACGCCTACCTCAATGAGGCCTATCAGTGAGGGCGCCGATATGAAAAGCGGGATATCTTCCATTCTTCGCAAATTTACAGAGACACTGACGCGCCTCAAACGTGACCGCCGGGGCGTTGGCGCAGTGGAGTTTGCGATTATCTTCCCTCTTCTCGTCGCCCTCTACATCACGGCGTTCGAGCTGACGATTGGCTTTAGCATCTACAAGCGCGCCACCCGCGCTGCCGGTGCCATCGCGGATCTGGTGTCCCAGCCCCAGACGATCAACAAGGCCTATCTCGGCACGATGAGAGATGTGGCTGGTGCCATATTCGTGCCCTATAAAACTACGGGAATGAAGTTGAAGATCACAGGGATACAGGTTGATGCCAACAAGGTGGCGAAAGTCAGTTGGTCATGGGATGAGAGCGACCAAAAGCCCTATCCTGTCAATTCCATCGTCAACATTCCTGCCAACCTGAGACAGGCCAATGCGTTTCTCATACACGCAGAACTAACCGTGCCACACACATTGCTCATGGTGATGTCGACACTGTCGTCGAAACTGACACCGATCACCATCGGGCGGGATTACTACTTTGCCAAGCGTGAAGCAGACCCGATTACCTGCACGGACTGCTGAGCGGTGTGACACATGCTCCTAGACGATAAAAAGCCGCGGCTACTTTTCAGCAGTCGCGGCTTTTCCATTCATATCGATGTGTCGCTTATTCCGACGGCATATCCAGTGTTCGGCTGAAGTACAGCGCGACGATGGTGCAAAGCGCGCCGGACAGAAGATAGATGCCCACCGCAAACAGGCCGAACTTGGACGAGAAGCCGAGCGCCACAAGCGGTGCAAATCCCGCGCCGATCAGCCACGAAATATCAGACGTCAGTGACGCGCCGGTATAGCGGTACTCTCGGCTGAACCGGGAGGCGAGGGCTCCACCCGACTGCCCGAAAGAAAGACCAAGCAGCGCAAAGCCGATGAGGACGAAAAGGTAACGACCGATATCGCCAGATGACAGCAAAACCGGTGCGATGAAGCTGAAGACCGCGATAAGCGAGGCCGCGATACCGATCAGCTTGCGACGACCGATTTTATCCGACAGCACCCCGGAAACGACGATCATGCCGCCAGCGATGATGGCACTGACGAATTGCACGAACAGAAAGTCGGATACCCTCTGGTTCGTGTTGAGCGATACCCAGCTGAGCGGAAACACCGTAACGAGGTGGAAGAGAGCAAAACTCGCCAGCGGGACGAAGGCACCGGTCAGGACGACGCGTGACTGGTTGCGCAGCATCTCGAACATGGGCTTCGGCTCCAACTCATGCTGTTGTAGCATGGTCTGGAACTCCGGCGTGACGATCATGCGCAGACGAGCAAACAGTGCCAGAACGTTGAGCGCCAGTGCGACGAAGAACGGGAAGCGCCAGCCCCAAGCGAGGAACTCCGGGTTGGACAGCTGGGTCGTGAAGATGATGAAGAAGGCGCTTGCCAAGCCGAAGCCCATGGCTGCACCCAATTGCGGCATCATCGCGTACCAGCCGCGTTGTTTCTCCGGCGCATTCATGGCAAGCAGCGACACCAAGCCATCCCACGCGCCACCCAGGCCAATGCCCTGGCCGATGCGGAACACAGCCAAAAGAAGAGGAGCGAGCATGCCTGCATCCGCATAGGAGGGCAGGAAGCTGATGGCCATGGTGGAGCCACAGAGCGTGAAGAGCGCGAGTGTCAGTTTGACGGCGCGTCCGAACTTGCGATCGACCTGAAGGAAAAGCAGGGAACCGATGGGCCGTGCAATGAACGCAAGCGAGAAGACGGCGAAGGAATAAAGTGTTGCGGTCAGCGGATCGACGAAGGAGAAGAAGACGTGAGGGAAGACCAGCGCAGATGCGATGGCATAGACGAAAAAGTCGAAGAATTCCGTCATTCTGGCGAGAATAACCGCGATCGTAATGCGATCCGGGTCTACAGCCACCGGCGTTGTCGGTTGGCCTTTGCGCCCATTGTGGTCCGTATAGGACGTATCGGTGTAGCTCATAAATTCCCTCCTGCGTATGGGCATGCCATGACCATAACGACCGACGCTCCTCTATCGCCGACGTTATGCGACGGATTGTCACACAGGGGTTCAAGGGCGTCAAATGAAGATTACAGATGAGGGGTTGCTCGCACGCTATCCTATGAGATAATGGCTCATTCTCTGCGTTCCGGTGCCCCTCCGAGCGCCGCAATGATTGCGGTTCGAAAACTTATGTTGCACCGCGACAAACTACCTCATGTCATTTATGACGTTTGATAAGTATACGCCACAATACCAAAAACAGTACGAGTACCAGAACGTGCGCACGCTCATGAAAATTCCATCTGCCCTCCTGGCCATTTCGTCTCTGCTGCTGTTAAGCGGCTGCGATCTCGTTGTGATGAATCCTTCGGGTGATATCGCCGTCCAGCAGCGCGACCTCATCATCACCTCCACCGTGTTGATGCTCCTCATCATCGTTCCGGTCCTTGCTCTCACGCTCTTCTTTGCGTGGAAGTACCGCGCATCCGCCAAGGCGGAGGATTACGATCCGGAATGGCACCACTCCACGCGTCTCGAAATGGTCATCTGGTCTGCACCGGTCGCGATCATTCTGATGCTCGGCACCGTGACGTGGATTTCGACGCACCGCCTCGATCCTTACCGCCCGATCGAACGCATCGATCAGGACCGTCAGGTCACCGCCGACATGAAGCCGATCACGGTGGAAGTTGTGGCGATGGACTGGAAGTGGCTGTTCTTCTACCCGGAACTGGGCATTGGTAGCGTCAACGAATTTGCCGCACCGGTCGATGTTCCCATCAACTTCAAGATCACCGGCACCACGGCGATGAACTCGTTCTTCGTGCCAGCGCTTGCCGGTCAGATCTACGCCATGGGCGGCATGCAGACCAAGCTTCACGCTGTGATCAACAAGGAAGGCGTCTACGACGGCTTCTCGGCCAACTTCTCCGGTCCCGGTTTCTCGCATATGCGCTTCAAGTTCCATGGTATGAGCCAGCAGGGCTTTGACCAGTGGGTTGCCAAGGCGAAGGATGGCGGCAAGGGGTTTGGCCGCATGGAGTATCTCGAATTCGCAAAGCCGAGCGAGCGCGAGCCCGTGCAGTACTTCGCCAATGTCGACCCAGAGCTTTACGATGCCATTTTGAACCGCTGCGTCGAGCCCAACAAGCTTTGCATGCGTGACATGATGCATATCGACGCCAATGGCGGCGGCGGCAAGGAAGGCATCGATATCGCCAAGGCGCTGAACTCCGTGGTCTGCACGCCGCTTTCGCCTTACGGCGTCGCGTCCGGCCCACAGTCTGTACCAGCGGTCATCGAAGGCCAGACATTCGAACCGGCAGCACTGCCCGATACGAAGGCAGCACTGCCGTCCGCAGGCAAAAACGCGGGCTGAGTGATGAATTGCATGGGGGCCGCGCGAGGTTCGCGCAGCTCCGGGCGTCCCGGTTCGTCGGGAACGTAGATTCAATGATGTGGGTGCTGCTGTTCGCCAAGTGGACGAACGGCGCCCCGAAAATCGCAAGAGGCTAAAATGGTCGTCAATACCGATCAAACGTCGTTCCTTTTCGGGAAGCTGACGTGGGAATCCATCCCTTTCCATGAGCCCATTCTGATCGTGACCTTCGCGGTCGTGGCGCTCGGTGGCGCAGCCGTTCTTGGCGCGCTCACCTACTTCCGGCTCTGGGGCTATCTCTGGAAGGAATGGTTTACATCTATCGATCACAAGAAGATCGGTATCATGTACATCATTCTGGCCCTCGTCATGCTGCTGCGTGGCTTTGCCGACGCCATCATGATGCGCCTCCAGCAGGCCATCGCCTCTGGCGGTTCCGAAGGTTATCTCAACCCGCATCACTACGACCAAATCTTCACCGCCCACGGCGTGATCATGATCTTCTTCATGGCGATGCCGATGATCACCGGTCTGATGAACTATATCATTCCGTTGCAGATCGGCGCGCGTGACGTGTCGTTTCCGTTCCTCAACAACTTCTCCTTCTGGATGACCACGGCTGGCGCCGTCATCACCATGATCTCACTGTTCATCGGTGAATATGCGCAGACGGGCTGGCTTGCCTATCCGCCGCTGTCTGGTATTCAGGGAAGTCCGAGTGTTGGCGTAGACTATTACATCTGGGGCTTGCAGATCGCCGGTGTGGGAACGACGCTGTCGGGTATCAACCTGATCGTCACCATCATCAAGATGCGCGCGCCGGGCATGACGCTGATGCGCCTGCCGATCTTCGTCTGGACGTCGCTGTGTTCGAACATCCTGATCGTGGCGTCCTTCCCGATCCTAACCGGCACACTCGCTCTGCTCACGCTCGACCGTTACGTTGGTACGAACTTCTTCACCAACGATCTCGGCGGCAACCCGATGATGTATGTCAACCTCATCTGGATCTGGGGTCACCCGGAAGTTTACATTCTCGTGCTGCCAGCCTTCGGCATCTTCTCTGAGATCGTTTCGACCTTCTCCAACAAGCGGCTGTTCGGTTATGCCTCGATGGTCTATGCGACGGTGGTTATCACCATTCTTGCTTATGTCGTGTGGCTGCACCACTTCTTCACCATGGGTTCGGGTGCCAGCGTCAATGCCTTCTTCGGCATCACGACGATGATCATTTCGATCCCGACGGGTGCGAAGATCTTCAATTGGCTCTTCACAATGTATAAGGGCCGCATCACCTTCGATGTGCCGATGCTGTGGGCCATGGGCTTTATGATCACCTTCGTCATCGGTGGCATGACGGGCGTTCTGCTCGCCGTTCCTCCTGCTGACTTCGTGCTGCACAACTCGCTGTTCCTGATCGCCCACTTCCACAACACGATCATTGGCGGCGTGGCCTTCGGTGTTCTGGCTGGTATCGCTTACTGGTATCCGAAGGCTTTTGGTTACCGTCTCGATCCTTTCTGGGGCAAGCTGTCCTTCTGGTTCTGGTTCGTCGGCTTCTACTTCGCCTTTATGCCGCTCTACGTGCTCGGCCTGATGGGTGTGACCCGGCGTCTCAGCCAGTTCGAAGATACCTCGCTTCAAATCTGGTTCATCGTTGCCGCCTTCGGTGCATTCCTCATCGCACTCGGTATCGCCTCCTTCCTCATCCAGCTCGTCGTCAGCTTCCTGCGACGCGAAGAGCTGCGTGATGTGACCGGCGATCCCTACGGTGGTCGTACGCTGGAATGGTCCACGTCTTCGCCGCCGCCTGCCTACAACTTCGCTTTCACGCCGGTCGTGCATGAAATCGATGCCTGGGCGCATATGAAGAAGCACGGTGCCGAACGTCCTGTCGATGGCTTCATCCCCATCCACATGCCGAAGAATACCGGTACGGGCGTTATCATCAGCGCGATCAGCGTCGTGCTTGGCTTCGCACTGGTGTGGCACATCTGGTGGCTGGCAATCGTATCCCTGGTTGCGATCATCGCCGTCTCGATCGCTCACACCTTCAACTACAATCGCGACTACTACATCCCTGTTTCGGATGTGACGGAAGTCGAAGCAGAACGTACGAAGCTGCTGGCAACTCAGGCGTAACAGAATGTCTCAAGCACCTGCCCAGAGCGCCAATGGCGCGGAAAAGCCGGTCTTCTATCTGAAGGAAGACCACCACCCGGAAAACGGTACGTCTATCGGTTTCTGGCTGTATCTGATGAGCGACTGCCTGATCTTTGCAACGCTCTTTGCAACCTATGCCGTTGTCGGTCGCAGCTATGCGGCCGGCCCATCGGGCGCTGATCTCTTCGATCTGAAGCTGGTGGCGATCAACACCAGTTTCCTTCTTTTCTCTTCCATCACCTATGGCTTTGCCATGCTGGAGGCACAGAAGAAGAAGATCAACACGACGCTGATCTGGCTCGCCATCACCGGCCTCTTTGGTCTCGCCTTCCTTGGGCTGGAACTTTACGAGTTCTACCACCTGATCCACGAGGGTGCGACACCGCAGCGTTCGGCGTTCCTGTCCGCCTTCTTCGCATTGGTCGGTACGCACGGTCTGCACGTCACTTTTGGCGTCATCTGGCTGGTGACGCTCATGGTTCAGGTCAAGAAGTTCGGCCTGCATCCTGAAAACATGCGCCGCCTGACCTGCCTGTCCATGTTCTGGCACTTCCTCGACGTGATCTGGATCGGCGTCTTTTCCTTTGTCTATCTGGTTGGAGTTCTGTGATGAGTGCAAACACACACGACCATAGCCACGACCACGGTCATGGGCATGCCCATGGCGACGATCATCACCATGATAGCGGCGAAGATCACGGCTCCTTCAAGAGTTACATGATCGGCTTCATCCTCTCGGTCATCCTGACGGCGATCCCGTTCTGGCTGGTCATGGGCGATGTTCTAGAAAGCCGCACCACCACTGTTATCGTCATCATGATCTTCGGTGTGATCCAGGTGTTCGTGCACATGATCTACTTCCTGCACATGAACACAAAGTCGCAAGGCGGCTGGACCTTCATGTCGCTACTGTTCACGCTGGTCGTGGTCATGATCACGCTCGTCGGCTCGCTCTGGGTCATGTACAATATGAACAAGAACATGATGCCAACCATGACCATGGAGCAGATGCGCAACATGCCGTAACCGGCACCGTTGCAACAATATGGTGGCCCGCGCGAAAAGCGGGCCGCTCCTCTCCGAGAGACACAAAACCCCATGAATCGGAGAGCGGATTCATGGGGTTTTGTGTTGAGCGGGAAAGCTCCAATGACCATTCAAAACGAAACCACGCCCCGCAAGGGCATTCGCCCTGCGGCCATCGTCGTCATCTTCATGACCATCGTCCTGACCGGCTGCCTGCTGGCGCTCGGCACATGGCAGGTGAACCGCTTGGCGTGGAAACGCGAATTGATTGCCAATGTCGAGGAGCGCGCCAACGCCGCCCCTGTGGAAGCACCTTTGGCCAGCGAGTGGCCCACTCTGACCGACCCGTCGCAATACGAATACCGCCGCGTCCACCTGTCCGGCACTTTCCGCCATCAGGATGAGGTCCAGGTCTACACGGTCTCTGACCTCGGCCCCGGCTACTGGGTGCTGACCCCACTGCAACGCGACGATGGCTCCTCTGTCATCGTCAACCGCGGCTTCGTCCCCACCGACAAGCGTGAGCCTTCCTCACGCCCGCAAGGAGAGGTCGAAGACCGCGTCGACGTCGTGGGCTTGATGCGCGCCCCGGAGACGGGCGGCCTGTTCCTGCGCACAAATGATCCGCAAAACAATCGCTGGTATTCGCGCAATATTTCCCAGATCGCCGAGACCAAACAGATCGCGAATGCCGCGCCGTTCTACATCGACGCGGATGCGACACCCAATCCTGGCGGCCTGCCCATCGGCGGCAAGACCATGCTGACCTTCCCCAACAACCACCTGTCCTATGCCATAACATGGTATATTCTGGCGGGCATGGTCGTGGCTGCGGGATGGTATGTCACGCGCAATCTCAATGCGCCAAAGACAGCCAACAAGGACGACCCCACAGGCGTTCAAGAGAGTGCTTAAAGAAAGCGTTTCACCTTTTCTCTCGCGGTGATTATATCACTCGTTTGTTATCGCGGCCCTTTGCGCCGCGCTTTTTGTGGTGACGTATGGCACGGGCCTTTCTTCTCGTTCTGGATTCCTTCGGTGTCGGCGGCGCGCCGGATGCCGAGCAATATGGCGATCTTGGCTCCAACACGCTGGGCCACATTGCCGAGTTCTGCGCCGCTGGTGCCGCTGACCGCGCCGGTCTGCGCTCCGGCCCGCTGAAATTGCCGAATATGTCGGCGCTTGGCCTGTTGAATATCGCCCAGCTTTCCAGCGGTGAGACACCCGCTGGTATGGAGCCGCCGGAACGCATCTATGGCATCCACGGCTGCGCCAATGAGGTGTCGAAGGGCAAGGACACACCATCTGGCCATTGGGAAATTGCAGGCACGCCGGTGACCTTCGACTGGGGTTATTTCCCCACGGAAGGCGATGCTTTCTCTCCCGAACTCGTCGCGGCCATTTGCGAGCAGGGTGAGGTGCCAGGTATCCTCGGAAATTGCCACGCATCCGGCACCGAGATCATCGCCCGTTTTGGGGCGGAGCACATCCGCACTGGCAAACCCATCTGCTATACGTCGTCGGATTCCGTTTTCCAGATTGCGGCGCATGAAGAGCATTTCGGGCTGGAACGGCTAATTGCTTTCTGCCAGACGGTGCGCAAGCTGGTTGATCCGCTCAATATCGGCCGTGTCATCGCCCGGCCTTTTACCGGCGAAACCGTTGCTACATTCGAGCGAACCGGCAATCGCCGCGATTTTTCCGTTCTGCCGCCGGAGCCGACCTTGCTTGACCGTCTTTTGGAGATGGATCGCAGGGTGCTCGCCATCGGCAAGATCGGCGATATCTATGCGCATCAGGGTGTATCCAAAGTCATCAAGGCCAATGGCAACGAAGCACTTATGGATGCGACGTTGGCGGCGATGGAAGAGGCCGAAGACGGCGATCTCGTCTTCACCAATTTCGTCGATTTCGACATGATCTACGGCCACCGTCGCGATGTGGCGGGTTATGCCGCGGCACTCGAAGCTTTCGACGCTCGCCTGCCGGAGATTCATCGTAAGATGCAGCCGGGCGATATCGCCATTCTCACCGCCGACCACGGCTGTGACCCGACATGGCGCGGCACGGACCACACCCGAGAGCGCGTGCCGATCATGGCCTTCGGCCCCGGCATTCGCGAACGCAATATCGGGATACGCTCGTGCTTTGCCGATATCGGTGAAAGCATCGCCTCCCATCTCAGCATACCCACTGGCCGCCACGGCAGGAGTTTCATGTGACGTCGCATTTGTTGAAAGCAGAGATACATTGTCATCTGGAAGGTGCAGCTCCACCTGCGCTGGTGGCACAGCAGGCAAAGAAATACGGCATAGACAGCAGCCAATTCATGCGCGATGGCGCTTACATCTGGACGGATTTTGCCGAATTCATCCGCTGCTATGACGCCGTGGCCCAGGTCTTCAAGACCGAGGAAGATTACGCGCTTCTGGCGGAAACCTATCTGAACGAACTCGCTGGCGAAAACACCATCTACAGCGAACTCATCATTTCGCCCGATCACGGCGACCGTATCGGCCTCGGCGCGGATGCATATCTCTCAGGGATTGCGGCAGGGATTGCGGCGGCGAAGGAAAAGACCGGCATCGAAGCGCGCATCATCGTGACAGGCGAGCGTCACTTCGGCCCCGAAAGCGTGATTGCCGCTGCCGAATACGCAGCGCGTGTCAGGCGCCCTCTCATCACCGGCTTTAACATGGCAGGCGAAGAGCGCATGGGCCGCGTGGCGGATTATGCCCGCGCCTTCGATATTGCACGCGATGCCGGGCTGGGACTGACAATTCATGCGGGCGAAGTCTGCGGCGCGTTCAGCGTGACGGATGCGCTCGATCTCGTCAAACCCCAGCGTATCGGCCACGGCGTGCGCGCCATCGAAGACGATGCCTTGGTCGCGCGGCTGGTGGAACTCGGTACCGTGCTGGAAGTCTGCCCCGGCTCCAACATTGCTTTGAATGTCTACCCGGATTTCGAAAGCCATCCGCTGAAGCGCCTTCGCGATGCGGGCGTGCGCGTCTGCATCAGCTCGGATGATCCGCCGTTCTTCCACACGTCGCTGGCGCAGGAATACGAGATCGCACGTCACGCCTTCGGCTTCAGCGATGGAGACATCAATGCCATGACCCGCACCGCGCTGGAGGCCGCTTTCGTGGATGAGGACACCCGCGCGACCCTGCTTGCCAAGCTGGATACGCAGTCTGAAGCAGCATAAATCGAGCGGGAACGGAGGCGCAAAATGCGCTTCCGGTCTTGCGAAAGCCGCTCATTCGGTGAAATACAGAGACATCATAGATAAAAGAAAAGGCCAGCTTCATGGACGGCGTCACCGTTATCGCTCATCCCCTCGTGCAGCACAAACTCACCATCATGCGCAAGAAGGAAACCTCGACCGCCGGTTTCCGCCGTCTGCTGCGGGAAATCTCGACGCTGCTGTGTTATGAGGTCACGCGCGATTTGGAAATGACGATGGAGACCATCGAAACGCCGATGCAGACCATTGATGCGCCGGTTCTGGAAGGCAAGAAACTGGTGTTCGCCTCCATCTTGCGTGCCGGTAATGGCCTGCTGGAGGGTATGCTGGAACTGGTACCATCTGCCCGCGTCTCGCATATCGGTGTGTACCGTGATCACGATACCCTTGAGGCGGTGGAATATTTCTTCAAGGCACCCGACAATCTCGATGCGCGCCTGATCATCGTTGTCGATCCGATGCTGGCAACCGGCAATTCGTCCATCGCTGCCGTGGACAAGCTCAAGGAACGCGGCGCGAAGAACATGCGCTTTCTCTGCCTCTTAGCAGCCCCCGAAGGTATTAAGAACTTTCGCGAAGCACACCCCGACGTGCCGATCTTCACCGCCTCGATCGATAGCCACTTGAACGAACAGGGCTACATTATGCCCGGTCTCGGTGACGCGGGCGACCGCATGTACGGCACGAAATAAACAATAAAAAGCGCCCTCAACGAATTGAGGGCGCTTGGTATCTCGGTCGGCATTACTTCATCGTTGGCATGACGAATTCAGCACCGCTTTTGATGCCCGAAGGCCAGCGGGCCGTGACCGTCTTTGTCTTCGTCCAGAACTTGATCGAATCCGTGCCGTGCTGGTTGAGATCGCCGAAGCTCGAAGCCTTCCAGCCGCCGAAGGAGTGGTAGGCCAAGGGAACCGGGATCGGAACGTTGATACCGATCATGCCGATATTGATGCGGCTGGCAAAATCACGGGCAGCATCGCCATCGCGAGTGAAAATCGCAACACCGTTGCCATATTCATGCTTCATCGGCAGTTCCAGCGCATCCTCATAGTTCTTGGCACGAACGACCGAGAGAACCGGTCCGAAGATTTCCTGCTTGTAGATATCCATGTCGGTAGTCACGTTGTCGAACAGGCAGCCGCCAACGAAATAGCCGTCTTCATAGCCCTGAAGCTTGAAATTGCGGCCATCGACCAGAAGCTTCGCACCCTGTTCCACACCGCTGTCGATCAGGCCTTGAACGCGTGTCTGGGCTTCCTTGGTGACCAACGGACCCATGTCGGCCTTGTCATCGGTATAAGGGCCGATCTTCAGCGCCTCGATCTGCGGAATGAGCTTTTCGACAAGACGATTTGCCGTCTCTTCGCCCACGGGAACAGCAACGGACACCGCCATGCAGCGTTCGCCAGCCGAACCGTAACCGGCACCCATCAAAGCGCTGACGGCCTGATCGAGATCGGCATCCGGCATGATGATCATGTGGTTCTTGGCACCACCGAAGCACTGCGCGCGCTTGCCGTTTGCGGCGGCTGTGCCGTAAACATAGCGTGCGATGGGCGTGGAGCCGACAAACGAGATCGCGCCGATATCCGGGTTGGTCAGAATGCCGTCGACCGCGCTCTTGTCACCATTGATGACGTTGAGAATACCCGCTGGCAGGCCGGCTTCGATCATCAGCTCAGCCAGACGGATCGGTAGCGATGGATCTCGCTCGGATGGCTTGAGGATAAAGGCGTTACCGCAGGCAATCGCGGGTGCAAACATCCACATCGGGATCATGCCGGGGAAGTTGAACGGCGTAATGCCCGCACCGATGCCGACCGGCTGGCGGATGGAATACATATCGATGGCAGGGCCAGCACCTTCGGTAAACTCACCCTTGGAAAGATGCGGAATGCCACAAACGAATTCGCAGACTTCCAAGCCGCGAATAATGTCGCCCTTGGAATCTTCCACCGTCTTGCCATGCTCGCTGGACAGCAGCACGGCCAGCTCATCCATGTTCTGGTTCAGCAAATCAACGAATTTGAAGAACACGCGCGCGCGGCGCTGCGGATTGGTGGCCGCCCACTTCGGCTGCGCAGCCTTGGCGCTGTCGACGGCGGCCAGAATTTCCGCATCGCTAGCCAAAGAAAGCGTCGCCTGCACTTCGCCCGTTGCCGGATTGTAGACATTGGATGTGCGACCGCTGGTGCCAGCTACCTGCTTACCGTTGATGAAGTGACCGATTTCTTTCATGGGTGTTCCTCCTGAATTTTCGATAGTGCCACCTTTGCGCTTTGAATTGCACAAATCAATGACCTCGGGTAATCATCCGTTGTGCGTAAATTAAAGCGCGACGTTACTTGAAACGAGGGCGAACCCTAATTTTTGCAAATCGGAAAGGCAATTCAATGACGGACAATCGCGTTGTCAGGATGGCAGAGATCGAAATAGACCCGGCTCATCTGGAAGACTATCGACGCCAGTTGGCGGAGGAAATTGAAGCATCTGTCAGGATCGAAGACGGTGTGCTGGCGTTGAGCGCTGTCGCCATCAAAGGCAGCCCCGAGAAAATTCGGATTCTCGAAATCTACCGGGATGTCGCTGCATATGAGGCACATCTGCAGACGCCTCACTTTCTGAAATACAAGAACGGCACCGCTGGCATGGTCACGAAGCTCACGCTTTTCGAGGTCGATCCTATTATGATG
Source organism: Hyphomicrobiales bacterium (assembly GCA_900468015.1). Lineage (GTDB taxonomy): Bacteria > Pseudomonadota > Alphaproteobacteria > Rhizobiales > Rhizobiaceae > Agrobacterium. The sequence continues at coordinate 231,138 of UBRU01000007.1, read as the reverse complement.
TGCAGCAAATCATGAACTGGGATGATGTCCGCATCTTTCTGGCCGTTGCGCGCACGGGGCAGATCCTTGCGGCGTCCCGGCGTCTCGGGCTCAATCACGCGACCCTGTCTCGGCGGCTGACCTCTCTGGAAGAAGCGTTGAAGACGCGGCTCTTCATTCGCGGTACGACCGGCTGCGAGCTGACCGAGGAGGGTGGACGCTTTCTCGTTTCCGCCGAGCGGATGGAGGCAGAAATGCTGGATGTTCAGGCGAGCCTCGGGCGAGGCGATGCGGCAATCAGCGGTACGGTGAGGATCGGCGCACCCGATGGTTTCGGCGTCTCTTTTCTGGCACCTCGGCTGGGCCAGCTGACGGCTCGTCACCCGGAACTGAAAATCGAACTCGTGCCGGTACCGCGCTCCTTTTCGCTTTCACAGCGCGAGGCGGATATCGCCATCACCATCGAAAGGCCGGAGCAGGGGCGGCTGGTCTTTTCGAAGCTCACCGATTATTCGCTCGGCCTCTATGCCTCCAGGGCTTATGTCGAAAAACATGGACACCCGGAAGATATCGATGCGCTAAAGCAGCATCGCCGCATCGGTTACGTGGAAGACCTGATCTTTTCCCCATCCTTGAATTTTACCGGTGAGATCATGCGGGATTGGGACGCAAGCTTTGCCATATCGAGCGCCATCGGCCAGACCGAGGCGGTGCGGTCAGGGGCAGGCGTCGGCATCCTGCATGACTATATAGTGAGGGGGGAGGCAGAACTTGTGCGCCTTTTGCCCGACATTTCCATCCGCCGTTCCTACTGGACAGCCTTTCACGAAAACGCGCGACAACTCGCCCGCGTTAAGACGGTCGTAGAATTTCTGCAAGAATGCATTGCCGGGGAAAGGGGGATGTTCCTGTAACTGGTCTTTCGGCAGCAGGCTGTCAGAGGGTCCGCAAAGAGATCAGATAGAAAGCCGCATGTCCGGTGATGACCTGAGTTTGTGTCTCGATCAGCGCGGCATCCAGAGCATCGAGAACGACAATCTGGCCCTCCGTTTCTAAGGAAATTTTACCCGTTGAGAGAACAAAAAACGTTTCGCCGATTGTCGGAGGCTCGATAAGGATGTTCTCCGACTTCCGTTCCACCCGGTGCGAAAACCTGCCGCGACGGGTCATGACATTGAGATCGGTAATGGTTCCATCGACAAGAACCGCATCGACCGGAACATCGGCAGCAAAGCTGAGAGGTTCGCTGGTTTTGTTCAACAGTATCGGAGCGGACCGATCTATTGACAGCGACATGCCGCTTCCATCCAAAATGGATAGCGTTCGATCAATACCGGGAAAAATCGAAAATGGCCCGTCACTGGCAACCATCGCCATGCTGATGCGCCAGTCGAAATCATCGACTGAGGCATCTGGCGGAAAGACGGCGATTTCCACCGTCTCCCCGCCGCCGTTCTTCCAAGGCATGCGCTTGTGTTCCCTTGCGCGGAAGAGCTTCATGGCATTCAGTTACCGAGAATGCCGGGCAGACGAAGACCCTTTTCCCGGGCGCAGTCCAGCGCGATGTCATAGCCTGCATCGGCATGACGCATGACGCCGGTAGCAGGGTCGTTCCAAAGCACACGGTCCAGACGCCGCGCCGCATCTTCCGAACCATCGGCGCAGATGACAACGCCGGAATGCTGCGAGAACCCCATGCCGACGCCGCCGCCGTGATGCAGGGAAACCCAGGTTGCACCGGAGGCGGTGTTGAGCAGCGCGTTGAGCAGCGGCCAGTCGGAGACGGCATCGGAGCCGTCCTTCATGGCTTCCGTTTCGCGGTTGGGCGAGGCCACGGAGCCGCTATCGAGGTGATCGCGACCGATGACGACGGGTGCCTTCAGCTCCCCGCTTTTCACCATCTCGTTGAAGGCCAGCGCCAGTCGGTGCCGGTCACCAAGGCCGACCCAGCAGATGCGGGCGGGTAGACCCTGGAAGGCGATGCGCTCCCGCGCCATGTCCAGCCAGTTGTGCAGATGAGTGTTGCCGGGTGTCAGCTCTTTCACCTTGGCGTCTGTCTTGTAGATATCTTCGGGATCACCCGAAAGCGCTGCCCAGCGGAACGGGCCGATGCCACGGCAAAACAGCGGGCGGATATAGGCAGGCACGAAGCCGGGGAAGGCGAAGGCATTTTCGAGGCCTTCTTCCTTGGCGACCTGGCGGATATTGTTGCCGTAATCGAGTGTCGGAACGCCGGCATTCCAGAAATCGACCATGGCCTGAACCTGAAGCTTCATAGAGGCGCGGGCTGCGGCTTCAACCGCTTTCGGGTCGCTCTCCTGTTTGGCGCGCCACTCGGCAACCGTCCAACCGACCGGCAGATAGCCGTGAACAGGATCATGTGCCGAGGTCTGGTCGGTGACGATATCAGGGCGAATGCCGCGCTTGACCAGTTCGGGGAAAATCTCCGCTGCATTGCCAATGAGGCCAACGGATTTCGCCTCACCTGCCGCCGTCCATTGGTCGATCAGCGCCAAGGCCTCATCCAGCGTATGGGCGTTGGCATCGACGTAGCGGGTGCGCAGGCGAAAATCGACGCGGGTCTCGTCGCATTCCACCGCAAGGCAGCAGGCCCCGGCCATGACGGCGGCCAGCGGCTGGGCGCCGCCCATGCCGCCCAGACCACCTGTCAGGATCCATTTGCCCTTAAGGTTGCCGTCATAATGCTGGCGACCCGCCTCCACGAAGGTCTCGTAGGTGCCCTGCACGATGCCCTGGGTGCCGATGTAAATCCACGAACCGGCTGTCATCTGGCCATACATGGCCAGTCCCTTCTTATCAAGTTCGTTGAAATGCTCCCACGTTGCCCAGTGCGGCACGAGGTTGGAGTTGGCGATCAGCACGCGCGGCGCATCCTTGTGGGTGCGGAACACACCAACCGGCTTGCCGGATTGCACCAGCAGAGTCTCGTCCTCGTTGAGGTCTTTCAATGTCGCGACGATCTTGTCGAAATCGGCCCATGTACGGGCAGCGCGGCCAATGCCGCCATAGACGACCAGTTCATGCGGTCGCTCCGCCACGGCAGGGTCGAGATTGTTCATCAGCATGCGCAACGGCGCTTCGGTCATCCAGCTTTTGGCGTTGAGCTCGGAGCCTCGGGGACTGCGAACTTCCCGTTCGTTGTGGCGCGGATTGGTCATGATGGTCTCCCCATATCGTTGGCGTGCAGCGCAAAGTCTTCCATGCGGGTCAGAATGTCTTTGAGGTGAATGCGAAGCTTTCCAGCCTTTTCAGCATCATAGGCAAAGGGCGGTGCTTCCGTTGCCAGATGCGTGGATTGCGCCAGTTCCATCTGAATGGCGTGAACCCCGCTTTCCGGCTTCCCATACTGCCGCGTCGTCCAGCCACCCTTGAAGCGACCATTGAGCACAGAGGTGTAGCCTTGTGCATGCGCTGTGACATCGACGGCGATTGCTTCGATAGCGGGGTCGCAGGTGTGGCCCATGTCCGTGCCGATATTGAAATCCGGCAAGGCACCGTCGAACAGGAATGGGATGTGCGAACGAATAGAGTGGCAATCATAGAGAATGGCGATGCCATGGAGGGCTCTTACCCGCGCGATTTCCGCTGAGAGGGCTGCGTGGTAGGGCGCGTGGAAGGTTGCCAGACGGTGTGCGATATCCGCTTCCGTCGGTTCTTGCCCCTCTTTCCAGATCGGCTTGCCATCGAAATCCGTTGTCGGAACCAGACCGGTCGTGTTCTGGCCCGGGTAAAGGCTGGAGCCCTGGGGATCGCGATTGGCGTCGATGACATAGCGGTGGAAGGTCGCGCGAACTGTGGTCGCATCATCCAGCAGCCCGGCGTAGAGATCGTGAATGTGCCAGTCGGTATCGGTAAGCATTTTGCCGTTATCGTTCAGGCGCTCCCAGATATCCGGGGGCGTATCGGTTCCCGTGTGCGGCAGGCCGAGGATGATAGGAGAGGAGCACTGGTGCGTTTCGAAAACAGGCATCCTCACGCCTCCAGCTTCGGCAGAATGCCTTGGGAGATGACGGATACCAGCGCCCCGGACGCGATCAACTCCGAGGCAGCTTTCAGGTCAGGCGCCATGTAGCGGTCGTCATCCAGTGACGGAATGACGTTGCGCAGCACGGCCATCGCCTTTTGCAGCTCCGGGCTCGTCTTCAGCGGGCCGCGCAGTTCCACGCCCTGAACGGCAGACAGGGCCTCTATGCCGATGATAGCAAACAGGTTGTCCGTCATCGCCAGCAACCGGCGCGCGCCGTGGCAGGCCATGGACACATGGTCTTCCTGATTGGCGGATGTGGGCGTGGAATCGACAGATGCCGGGTGCGACATCTGCTTGTTTTCGCTCATCAAGGCGGCAGAGGTCACTTCGGCGATCATCAGCCCGGAGTTCAGTCCCGGCTTTTTCGACAGGAAGGCGGGCAGGCCATAGGACAAGGCTGGGTCGACCAGCAGCGCGATACGACGCTGGGCAATCGCGCCGATTTCGCAGATGGCAAGCGCCGTCTGGTCAGCAGCGAACGCCACCGGTTCAGCGTGGAAGTTGCCGCCTGAGACGACGGAATTGTCTGATAGCACCAATGGATTGTCGGTGACGGCATTGGCTTCGATTTGCAATGTCTGTGCGACCTGTCGCAACAGATCAAGGCAGGCGCCATCGACCTGTGGCTGGCATCGGATGCAATAGGGGTCCTGTACCCGCTCATCGCCTTCGATGTGGCTAACGCGGATTTCAGAGCCTTCCAGCAGATTGCGAAGTGCTGCACCTGCATCGATCTGGCCCTTGTGGCCACGAAGCGTGTGGATATCAGGATGGAAGGGCGCGGATGAGCCCATGGCCGCATCGGTGGACAGCGCGCCGGTAATCAGCGTGGCCTGCGCTGCACGATGGGTGCGGAACAGTCCCGCCAGCGCCAATGCAGTGGAGGTCTGCGTGCCGTTGATCAGCGCCAAGCCCTCTTTTGCGGCCAGCACCACCGGCGTCAGTCCCGCGTTGGAAAGCGCGTCGGCTGCTGGCAATAGCGTGCCGCCATAAAAGGCTTCGCCTTCACCCATCATCACGGCGGCCATATGCGCCAAGGGTGCAAGATCACCCGACGCCCCGACAGAGCCTTTTTCCGGGATGGACGGGATCACGCCCTTTTCCAGCATGCTCTCTATCAGTCGCACCAGTTCCAACCGCACGCCGGATGCACCGCGACCGAGCGAAATCAGCTTCAGTGCCATGATCAGGCGCACGACATTTTCGGGCAGTGCTGAACCCACGCCGCAGCAATGCGACAGGATGAGATTGCGCTGTAAGGTGGCCACATCGGCTGAATCGATCTTGATGGAGGCGAGTTTGCCGAAGCCCGTGTTGATGCCATAGACAGGGGCGTTGCCCGCCGCTATCTCGGCGATGCGTTTCGCCGCGCGCTCAATGCCCGCATCGAAGGATGGATCGAGCTTTGCCGAACCATTGTTCCAGTAGATATCGGCAAGATCGGCCAGCTGCACGGAGCCGGGGTGGAGCGTGATGGTCATGATGTGATCCGTCCCTTGAAAATACGGGCATGAAGCGGGTTGAAACCGATGCGGTATACGAGCTCGGCGGGACGCTCGATATCCCAGATCGCGAAGTCGGCAGATTTCCCGACCTCCAGCGTTCCGGTCTCAGAGGTAAGCCCGAGTGCCTTGGCTGCATTGCGTGTTGTGGCAACAAGGCATTCCTCGACCGTTAGGCGGAACAGGGTCGCGCCCATATTCATGGTCAACAGCAGCGAGCTCAGCGGCGATGTGCCAGGGTTGCAGTCGGTGGCAAGCGCGATATCTGCGCCCGCATCGCGAAGAGCCTGCACCGGTGGCACCTGCGTCTCGCGAAGCGCATAGAACGCGCCGGGCAGCAGCACCGCAACCGTTCCGGCCTCGCCGAGTGCTTCGGCACCGGCCTTATCCAGATATTCGAGATGATCGGCAGACAATGCCCCGTAGGTGGCTGCAAGTTGTGAGCCACCGAGATTGGAGAGTTGCTCCGCATGCAGCTTCACCGGCAGACCCAGCGATTTGGCTCTGTCGAAAACCATGCGCATCTCTTCAACGGAAAAAGCAATGCCTTCGCAAAAGCCATCGACCGCATCGATGAGACCCTCGGCATGGCCGCGCTCCATCCCCGGCAGTACGACGTCTGCTATGTATTCGGCATTGCGGCCTTTGTACTCCGCCGGTGTCGCGTGGGCTGCAAGGTAGCTGGTGACGATGCGCACTGGCCGTAATGTTCCAAGCTTGCGCGCCACACGCAGCATTTTCAGCTCTGTCTCGATATCCAGCCCGTAGCCGGATTTGATTTCGATGGTGGAAACGCCTTCCGCAAGCAGTGTATCCAGTCGCGGCAGAGCCTGCGCAAGCAACTCGTCTTCTGACAACGCCCGCGTATCGCGAACGGACGACACGATGCCGCCGCCTGCCTTCGCGATGTCTTCATAGTTCGCGCCGTCCAACCGCATCTCGAATTCCATGGCGCGGTTGCCGCCGAAGACGAGGTGGGTGTGGCAATCGATCAGGGCAGGGGTAATCCAGCGTCCCTGGCAGTCGAAGCTCTCGGTTGCCTGCTTGAACTCGGCTGGCAAATTCGCCTCCGGGCCAGCAAAAACGATCCGCCCATCCTGGACGGCAAGCGCGCCTTTTTCGACGATTCCAAGCCCCGGCATCGAAGGATCGAGTGTTGCAAGCCGCGCATTTCGCCACAGAGAAACAGATGTTTCGGGTTCGCTATTTTCTGGAATGGAGTTGCCGTTCATGCTGAGTTTTCCCTTCCCTTATGTTTAATATGTATATACATAATGGATGGAGAGGCAAGAGCCGTGATGTAAAAATTGGGGAGCCGAAATGATCCTTCATGCTGAAGTCGCTATGTTGTCAGATGGTTGGGCGGATAATGTCCGGCTGAAAATTGCCGATGGCAAAATCGCTTCGCTCGACATCGGCGCACCGGCGCAAGGTACTGACGAACGGGCGAAGGTCATCCTCCCCGCCATGCCGAACCTCCACAGCCACGCCTTTCAGCGCGCCATGGCGGGCCTCGTGGAAACGCGAGGCAGCACCGCAGACAGTTTCTGGAGCTGGCGCACCCTGATGTACCGCTTCGCGCTGACCATGACGCCGGATCAGATGGAGGCGGTGGCTGCGCAGCTCTATATGGAAATGATGGAGGCCGGTTTCGGTCGTGTCGGCGAGTTTCATTACCTGCATCATGACAAGGACGGCGGTCACTATTCAAACATTGCGGAACTGTCGGAGCGCATCGCGGCGGCAGCGTCCCAAACGGGCATCGCGCTGACACTCCTTCCGGTCCTTTACGCTCACTCCGGCTTCGGTGGGCTTGAGCCGTCAGAGGGCCAGCGACGATTCATCAATTCCACGGAGAGTTTTGCCCAACTTTTCGAGGGTGCTGCAAAGGCCGTTTCCTCGTTGCCGGAAAGCGTCGTCGGCGTTGCGCCGCACAGCCTGCGCGCGGTGACCCCGGACGAATTGGCTACAGTATCGCAGCTTGCCCCATCAGCACCGCTTCATATCCACATCGCCGAACAGGTGAAGGAAGTTGAAGATTGCATTGCGTGGTCCGGCAAGAGGCCGGTGGAATGGTTGTTGGACAATGCCGATGTCACCGATCGCTGGTGCCTGATCCACGCCACCCATATGACCTCAGAAGAGACGGTAGCCGTGGCCCGAAGTGGTGCAATCGCAGGCCTGTGCCCCATCACCGAGGCCAATCTGGGGGATGGCACATTCCCAGCCCAGGAATTTCTCGCATCAGGCGGCGCTTTCGGCATTGGTTCAGACAGCAATGTGCTGATCGGTGTTTCCGATGAACTTCGGCAACTGGAATATTCCCAACGGCTTCTGCATCATGCCCGCAATGTGGTGGCAACCGCCAATGGCTCGACCGGCAGGACGCTTTTCGGTGCTGCATTAAAGGGTGGCGCTCGTGCATTGGGAGCCAAAGCGGGTATCGCAGTAGGGCATGCCGCCGATTTCGTTTCGCTCAACACAGCCAATGCGCCGTATCTTGAGCGCGATAATCTGCTGGATGGCTGGATATTCGGTGGCTTGGTAAAGCCGGAAACGGTGTGGATCAACGGCAAGGCTGTCGTTCGCGATGGTCTACATGTGGGGCGTGAGGCGACCTCAGCGCGCTTCCGTGCGACGATGAAAGAGCTTTTGTCGCAATAGATAACTCTAATGTACGCATGGAAGCGTCCTTGGGCTTGACTTGGAAAAGGACCTCGCGGAGATCATTGTGATCTAGGGAGTCCGGAGGCAAAATGCCCAATTTCATTCGTCAGCTTTCGCCCACGGGTCTCGGGGTGGCTGTCATGCTGCTCGGCATGCTTCTTTTTGCGTTGAATGACGCCATGGGCAAATGGCTGGTGTCTACCTACAGCCTGGGACAAGTCGTTCTGGTGCGCAGTGCCGCTGCGATTATCGTGCTGATTCCCATCCTGTGGCGAGCGGGTTTAAGCAATGTTATCCGCGTCGAGCGTCCGGCCTTGCAGGCCGCCCGCGTGTTCTTTTCAACAGCTGAACTCTTCTGTTTCTATTTCGCCGTCAAAGCGCTGCCGCTGGCGGATGTGATGACCTATTGGCTGGCGGCCCCCATTTATGTTGCAGCGCTGTCGCCGTTTCTGTTGGGTGAGAAGGTTGGCTGGCGGCGCTGGACGGCGATTGCCATTGGCTTCGTCGGCGTAGTGATTGCGCTGCAACCAAGCTCGGCATCCCTGACCTCTGCGGCGCTCTTTTCCATTCTCGGCAGTGCGGCTTTTGCTTTCATGATGCTGTCTGGGCGCCAGTTGCGCAACACGCCGGATACGGTACTGGCCTTCTGGCAGATCGTTGGCGCGGCAGTCGCCAGTGTCGTTGCGATCGGCGTCACGCCGTCGGGCTGGGTGCCGCTGAAATCCGGTTTCGACCTGTCGCTGCTGGCTCTGCTGGGCATCGTCGCGATGACGGCGCATGTGCTAGTCAACCGCGCGCTGAAGCTGGCCGATGCCGCAACGGTGGCGCCGCTGCAATATACGCTGCTGCTCTGGGCCGTGGTGTTCGGATGGCTGATCTTCGGCGATGTGCCGCAGTCCAGCATCGTCATCGGCGCTGGACTGATCGTGCTGGCGGGCCTTTATATCTTCTTCCGGGAAAATACGCTCAAGCGCAGGCAGGCAAAATCCGCCAATCCGCCGCTGGATGATCTCGTCTAACCTGTCGAATCAACGTGCCAACCAGCCGCCATCGACCGGCAGAACCGAGCCGTGAATATAGTCCGCAGCGCTGGAGGCGAGGAACACGGCGGCTCCGCCAAGCTCTTCCGGCTTGCCCCAATGGCCTGCGGGAATACGCGCCAGGATCGCCGCATTGCGGTCCGGGTCGTTGCGCAGGGCTTCCGTGTTGTTGGTGTCAAAATAGCCCGGCGCGATGGCGTTGACGTTGATGCCCTTGGCCGCCCATTCGCAGGCCAGAAGGCGGGTCAGACCGGCGAGCCCACTTTTGGATGCGGTGTAAGATGGAATGCGGATGCCGCCCTGAAACGACAGAAGCGAGGCGATGTTGATGATCTTACCCGGCTTGTTTTCCGCAACAAGGTGACGGGCAAAAGCCTGGCTGAGGAAGAAAACCGTCTTCAGGTTCACATCCATCACGGTGTCCCAATCAGCTTCGGTGAAATCCAGCGAATCGGCGCGCTTAATGATGCCCGCATTGTTCACGAGAATATCGGCGCCGCCAGAAAGGCGCACGGTCTCGCTGATGACTTCTCCAACGGGCGCGATGGATGACAGATCCGCCTTGATGGTGTGGCTCCTGCCGCCAATGGCTGCAATTGCCTCCTCCGTTTCCGTCATGGAGGACCGCCCGACCAGTGCCACCGTTGCGCCCGCGCCAGCCAGCGCCGTGGCGATGCCCTGTCCAAGCCCGGTATTGGCACCCGTGACAATCGCTGTCTTGCCGGTCAGGTCGAAGGAAATCGTCATTGCGCTGCTCCATGCATCAGGAATTCGTTGCCTTACCCGTATTTATCGCAAGCTGATTATGGGGGCAAGGAACAAATAGTATCTCTTTTAAGAATGATATTACAACATAATACATCGCAACTTTTGTTTGCAAAACCGACTCGAAAACGGCTGAAACGCCGGGATTGCGTCGAAAAAACAACTTTTATCTTGACGAAATCACGAAGTTGCGAGAATAACAAAGGTATTCCCTATCCCCTGACATCGGGATTTGGGAACCGAACTTTGGTGCCGGGCCCCTCTGGCGAGAGTTTTACGGCGCTCTCGCGATGTCGGTACCGCCTGCTTATTACGCCGGCGGATTTAAACCCATGAAAAATCTGACCATGCATTCCATGCGTGCGCTTTGTGCCATGCCTGCTCCACGTTTTCCCGTTCGCCCAGCCAGCGCGGGAGCCCTGTGATGACACCGACAACCAAATCCTCACTTACCTATTTCAAATGGGCTTTCATCGTCACGGTCGTCGGCCTTCTGCTGGGCGGTTGGCTTGGCTGGGAAATGACGGGCACCGTCAGCGGTACGGCCACGATCTTCTTCATCTGCGCGGTTCTGGCGGTTCTCGAGATATCGCTGTCCTTCGATAACGCCATCGTCAATGCCAACAAGCTGAAAGACATGACGCCCGAGTGGCAGCATCGCTTTTTGACCTGGGGTATTCTCATTGCCGTTTTCGGCATGCGTATCGTCTTCCCGTTGCTCATCGTCGTTATCGCGGCCAATGTCGGCCCGTGGACGGCCATGGTCATGGCGGCGACCGAACCGGAGCGTTATGCCCAGATCATGAAGGACGCACATCTGCCGATCGCGGCCTTTGGCGGCACCTTCCTGATGATGGTGGGTCTCAGCTTCTTCTTCGATCATGAGAAGGACGTGCACTGGGTGCGCTGGTTCGAAGAGAAGATCGCGACCTATTCGTCGATCAAGGGCATCGAGATCGCTTTCGTGCTGATCGTCATGCTGGTCTTTTCGCGCATCATTGCCAATAGCGCTGATCCAGCGCTGGGTCCTGAAGCAGCTACTCTTTTCTTCAGTTCGGCGATCTGGGGTCTGTTGACCTTCCTTCTGGTCGAAGTTCTCGGCGGCATTCTGGACCGTAGCCAGCAGGTGCTGGAAGGTGCGGCAAAGGGCGGCTTCGGCGCGTTCCTTTACCTCGAAGTGCTGGATGCCAGCTTCTCCTTCGATGGCGTCATCGGCGCTTTTGCGCTCACCTCCAACCTCTTCATCATCGCCATAGGTCTTGGCATCGGTGCCATGTATGTGCGCTCGATGACCATCATGCTGGTCGAAAAGGGAACGCTGGCGGAATACCGCTATCTCGAGCATGGCGCGTTCTATGCCATCCTCATCCTCTCGGTCATCATGTATGTGCAGAGCCTCGTCCATATTCCAGAAGTCATCACCGGTCTGGGTGGCGCAACGCTCATCGGTATCTCGCTGTGGTCTTCCATTCGCTACAACAAGCAGGAAAAAGCACGGGAAGTTGAAGGCGCGCAGGGTGCCGAGATTTAACGCTATAACGCCGCTCAACTCTTCGAGTGAGCGGCGCAGAATTGTGCGATTGAAGAATATCGCTTAAAATATGAGCTTCGGCGGTGCCTCCGCCGAAGCTTTTTGTTTGTAAAGGCAGGATTAGCGGGCATTTCCGCTGAAAAACCCAACTGGCACGCTTGATGCATATATCTCTTCAAGTCCAGAGGGGACGCTAGCTCGAAAACGAGTGCAAGAACCGCCGCTACATCGATGCGCACGTCAGTGCAGACACGATGGGCGGCGGTTTTATTTTGTTCATTGATTTGCGCCAAAATCATCCCGATGACCTTTGTGGATTGCAAACGAACGGAGCCGGAATGTGTCTGTCGAACTGTCGCCAAGCCAGGCACTGAACCTCTGGCACCGAGTGGTGCTGGCGCAGGTCGAGGAAGATGCGCCGGATCTGACGGCAAGGCAGATGGCAATCCTGCTGCATATCTACCTCGTGCCGCCACCACATACGGTCAGAGGGCTGGCCTCTGTTCTGGGCGTCACCAAGCCCGTCATCACCCGCGCACTGGACAGCATGGGTGCGTTAGGGCTGGTAGACCGCGCACGCGATGAACGCGACCGCCGCAATGTCGTCATCAAACGCACGGTGGACGGTGCGCTTTATCTCGAAAAATTCGGCGATCTGATCATCGAGCATGCCCGCAGGGCTTAGCGTGCCGCTTCAAAAAGGTGTATGCCGGTGGGCGAATACGCAAATGAAGGTGAGCAGGACGAACCGATATGACAACCACGGAAACGACACTCGACCGCCGCCTTAACATCTTCCGCGCCGATCTTGCTGATGAGGCGCTCAAGGGCCAGGTGGAGGCGGAACGGTTTGTCAGCGGTACTCCATCGCAGATCACGGTGCCGGTCATCGGTCTCCGCCCAAAGCCGGATTTGACTGCGGGTATCGATACCGAATTGCTGCTGGGTGAAACCATTAAGGTGTTCGAAAAGGCCAATGGCTGGGCCTGGGTTCAGGCGGATGCAGATGGCTATGCTGGCTATCTGCCGGAAACCGCATTCGGTGAGACGGTTGCACCTACACACCGCATCATCGCGCCCCGCACCTTTCTTTACCCCGCTGCTGAACTCAGAAAGCCACCGGTTGCGGCACTGTCCATGGGCAGCCAGATGCGCTTTGTCGGAGAAGCCGAAACGCGCGGCACACGGTATCTGATGACCGAAAACGGGCAGGGCGTCATCGCCGCCCATTGCCTTGGCGTCGAGCAGGTGCTGACAGAAGACTATGTGTCCATCGCACTGCGTTTTCTGGAAACGCCCTATCTCTGGGGCGGGCGGTCAGGCTTTGGTATCGATTGCTCGGGGCTCGTCCAGCTTTCGATGGCCATGGCGGGAAAATCGGTTCTGCGGGATACGGATATGCAGGTCTGCTCCCTCGGCACCGAGATCACCCGCGAAGAACTGCGGCGTGGCGATCTTGTGTTCTGGAAGGGCCATGTCGGCATTATGGAAGACGAGGAGACGCTTCTTCACGCCAATGGCCACACCATGAATGTCTCGCGGGAAAATCTCGATGAGGCGATCAAGCGTATCGGCTGGCTTTACGAGATGCCGACGGCCTACCGCCGCCCTTGAGTTTTCACGAAAACGTTTGTTTCCATCCGCTGGCTTGGCGCGGTGACCGTTCTATATAACAGGGATAGAACATTCGGCAGGACCATTCCTATGGCACGACCAGCACTCCGCATCGCGGCTTTTCTTTTCGCCAGTTTCTCACTTGCTTCGAGCGGTCAGGCGCAGACCGTCTATGAAAATGGCTATCTGCCAGCGCCGGATGCCTATGCCAATCTGCCGGGTGTGAAAGACCCCAAGACGCTGCAGCCGAAGGAGCGCTACAACTGCCACTCCGCCCCTGTGATTTCGAGCTATTCGGATGGCCCTTACCGCGATGTCTTCGGCAATCGTGGTCTGGCAGTGCAGGGCTACCGTTGCACCGGTTCCGCCGGCGTGACTGCCACAGGCAACCGCGTGCCGACATCGAAGGACTGGTATCCTGGCATCAATCCGCCTGCGGTGGATTTCTAACCGTGAGCGAGAACCGTCTTTGCTGAAACCGGTCTGGACTTGCCGCTGTTTTATCAGATAAGTCTTTTTCTCGGGAGCAGATCAGGCTTCTGAAGGCTTAAAGCCTTTCGAAATGCGCGGCGACATCGGCCCTTCTTAATTTATGGAGCCCGGTGCGGGGGATAGCAGCAGCAATGACGAAGACAGACATAGCGACCCGTGTTCACAACCACACTTGGAAGCTGGACCCCATCGTCCGCAGCCTCATCGATACCGACTTCTACAAGCTATTGATGTTGCAGATGATCTGGAAGCTCTATCCAGAGGTGAACGCGACATTCTCGCTCATCAACCGCACCAAGACAGTCAAGCTTGCCGATGAAATCGACGAGATGGAACTGCGTGAGCAACTTGATCATGCCCGGAGCCTGCGTCTTTCCAAAAAGGAAAGCATCTGGCTGGCGGGTAACACGTTCTATGGCCGTTCGCAGATTTTCGAGCCAGAGTTTCTCTCGTGGCTGGATAGCTACCAGCTGCCGGAATACGAACTGTTCAAACGCGATGGGCAGTACGAACTGAATTTCCATGGGCGCTGGATGGACACCACACTGTGGGAAATTCCCGCCCTTGCTATCATCAATGAGCTTCGCTCGCGCAGCGCCATGCGGTCGCTCGGCTATTTCACGCTTGATGTTCTCTATGCGCGCGCAAAGGCCAAGATGTGGGCAAAGGTGGAGCGTCTGCGCGAACTTCCCGGCCTTCGTATTTCCGATTTCGGCACTCGCCGTCGGCATAGCTTCCTGTGGCAGCGCTGGTGCGTGGAAGCGTTGAAGGAAGGCATCGGCCCGGCATTTACCGGCACGAGCAACGTTTTGCTGGCGATGGATTCCGACCTAGAAGCCGTCGGCACCAATGCGCATGAGCTGCCGATGGTTGTCGCTGCCCTCGCACAGAACGACGAAGCTCTGGCCGCAGCGCCCTATCAGGTCATGAAGGACTGGAACCGGCTTTATGGCGGCAACCTTCTGATCGTGCTGCCGGATGCTTTCGGCACTGCCGCGTTTTTGCGCAATGCGCCGGAATGGGTGGCGGACTGGACGGGTTTTCGCCCCGATAGCGCCCCGCCGATCGAAGGTGGCGAGAAGATCATCGACTGGTGGCAGAAGATGGACCGAGACCCGAAGAAGAAACTGCTGATCTTTTCGGACGGTCTGGATGTGGATGCCATCATCGACACCTACAAGCATTTCGAGGGACGCGTCCGAATGAGTTTCGGTTGGGGCACCAATCTGACCAATGACTTTGCCGGATGCGCGCCCAACACGATTGAAAGCCTGAAGCCGATTTCCATCGTCTGCAAGGTTATCGACGCCAACGGACGCCCCGCCGTCAAGCTTTCCGACAACCCGCAAAAGGCGACCGGAGAACCGGAAGAGGTCCAGCGCTACCTGAAATTCTTCGGTCAGGAAGACCGTAAGGAGCAGGACGTGCACGTCTGAGCAGGGAGCGGTTTCCCGCTCCCTTGCCAGTTACTTCTTCGCGAAATTGCGTGAAATATATTGGAAAAGCGCGCGAATGGCCTGGGCTTCTCCGCCGATGGAGGAATGTGGACGCTCGCTGAGCGACCAGCCGTAAATATCGAAATGCGCCCATTTCTTCGTCTGCGTTACGAAACGCTTGAGGAAAAGCGCTGCCGTGATCGAACCGGCCATGCCTCCTGCTGGCGCATTGGTGATATCGGCGGCGCGGGAGCGGATGTCCTTGTCATAGCCCATGTAGAGCGGCAGGCGCCACAAGGGATCATCCACATCCATGCTGGCATCGCTGATGCTGTGTGCCAAATCTTCATCATCCGTGAAGAATGGCGGCACATCGGGGCCGAGCGCCACGCGGGCGGCACCCGTCAGGGTCGCCATGTCGATGATGAGATCCGGCGCATCCTCGTCGGCATAGGCAAGGGCATCCGCCAGCACGAGACGGCCTTCCGCATCGGTATTGTCGATCTGAACGGTCAGGCCTTTACGGCTCTGATAGATATCGCCGGGGCGGAAGGCGTTGGCCGAAATGGAGTTTTCCACGGCAGGCACGAGAACGCGCAAATCGATCGGCAGGCGGGCGTCCATGATCATGAGAGCCAGACCAAGCACATTGGCCGCCCCACCCATGTCCTTCTTCATCAACGCCATCGAAGACGACGGCTTGATATCGAGGCCGCCGGTGTCGAAGCATACGCCCTTGCCCACCAGCGTCAGGCGCGGATTGCCCTTTTTGCCCCATGTCATCTCCAGCAGGCGCGGCGCGCTTTCGCTGGCACGACCGACCGCATGGATCAGCGGAAAGTTTTCTTTCAGCAGGTCTTCGCCTGCCACAACCGAAACCTGCGCCTTGTAATGGGCAGCCAGACTGCGGAATGCGATCTCAAGCTGGTCCGGCCCCATGTCGTTGGCAGGCACGTTGATGAGGTCACGGGCCAGATAGACACCCGCTAGAATCCGCTTGATCTCCGCATCTTCTGCGTCCCGGGGGATCAACAGCTTCGCGCCGTTGCTCTTGGACGTACGGTATTTATCGAAACGATAGGCGCCGAGGCCAAAGCCCAGCATCAGACGGTTGACCGTCAGCGGTGCAGTCTCGATGTGCCAGTCGCCTTCCGGCAGTTCGCGCGCCAGCTTGCCGGTAATGAAAGGAAGCTCCGACGGGTTGGTGCCGAGCCCTAAAAGCGCGCCGCCGAGGGCACCTTCTGCGGATGGAATGAGCAGAATTGCGCCTGCATCTGCTTTGAAGCCCGCTTTACGCGCCCAATCGAGAGCAATTGGATCAATCGCGCCCTGTTCGATGTGAGCAGGTGTCACCGCAAAAACGGGCAGTGTTTTTCCCGCTTTGGAACTGAAAGGCGTGGTGCGATCAATAAATTGATAAGGAGGCATTGGGTACTTTCGTAAAGGTCTGGAATCGGCAAATTAACACTCTGTTAGGGTTAACAGATTATTGCTGGAGCGAGGGTTGCGTCGAGCGAAATCGCTTCGTGTCACCCGTTTCGATCATAACCGAGAGCCGGGGGCAATGTCGTGATTGCTGTTTCTTCCCTTCCAGAGCGCCCAAACATGCTGTTGAGCGGTGTCTGCGCGGCCGTGCTTGCCCTGTTTCTCGTCGGATGTTCCACTAACAAGCCAGACCGTATGTCGACCGGCTCGGTGGCGCCGGTATCCCGCTCCTACGACCAGATGAACATGGAGCAGTTGCGACAGGCGGAAGCCTCCACCGGCAAGGCCTATGAGCATAACCCGAGGGATCGCAACACGGGCCTCAACTACGCCAATCTGCTGATGATGACGGGTAAGAACACGCAGGCACTCGCCGTTATGCAGCAGGTCGCCATCGCTTATCCGACAGATCGTGACGTTCTTTCTTCCTACGGCAAGACACAGGCCGCTGCCGGTCAGCTGGAGCAGGCACTCAACACCATCAACAGGGCGCAAACACCAGATCGCCCGGACTGGCGTCTTTATTCGGCAGAAGGCGCTGTGCTGGATCAGCTTGGTCGCTCATCCGAAGCGCGGGCGAAGTACCGGCAGGCGCTCGATCTGAAACCGAACGATCCGAGCATTCTTTCCAATCTGGGAATGTCCTACGTGCTTCAAAGCGATCCGCGCACGGCTGAGACCTATATGCGCTCCGCCGCGTCCCAGCCCGGAGCCGACAGCCGCATTCGCCAGAACCTCGCACTGGTCGTCGGACTTCAGGGACGCTTCGAGGAGGCGGAACGCATTGCGATGCAGGAACTGTCCGCCCAGCAGGCTCAGGCCAACCTGACCTATCTGCGCGGCATGCTATCTCAGCAGAATGCCTGGTCGCAGCTTTCCGACAAGAACAAGAAAACGGCGACGAATTAAGCTTGTCGCCATGGTCCTCAAAAGGCGGTCTGCGGGTCGGCCTTTTTGCTGCGCGCCAACGCGTTTAGAACGTGTCGGAGATGCGAATTCCGGCAGGGCCGAGAATGACGGCGATCAGCACCGGCAGGAAAAACAGGATCATCGGCACTGTGAGTTTGGGTGGCAGAGCGGAGGCTTTCTTCTCTGCTTCGTTCATGCGCTCATCGCGGCCTTCCTGTGCCAGCACGCGCAGCGCCTGCGCCAAGGGCGTGCCGTAACGCTCTGCCTGGATCAACGCCTGCACCACGCTTTTCACGCCATCCAACTGCGTGCGAAGCCCCAGGTTTTCGAGCGCGGTACGTCGGTCCTGAAGGAAAGACAGTTCTGCCGTGGTTAGCACCATTTCCTCGGCAAGTTCGGGCGATTGCTCTGCCAGCTCTTCAGCCACACGCCGCATCGCCGCTTCCATCGATACGCCCGATTCCACACAGATCAGCATGAGGTCCAGCGCATCCGGCCACGCGCGTTTGATCGATTTCTGGCGCTTGGACATCTGATTGGAAACGAAGATGTTGGGTGCATAAAAGCCCAGATAACCAAAGCCCAGCACCGCCATGAGCCGAATTCCGAACGGCCTGCCGTCGAGATTTCCCATGACGAAGACCCAGAGAAAAGCCACCACGAGGAACACGAAGGGCAGAATGAAGCGGGCGGCCAGAAAAGTGTTCAAGGCGTTCTGGGATCGGTAGCCCGCAGCCCGCAGCTTGTTGACCGTATTGGCATCTACAAGCGCTTCGCGCAGGTTGAAGCGCTCGACGATCCGGCGAGCGGATTTGTTGTTGTTCGAGCGCAACGAGGCCTTTTCGCCTTTAGCTGCTTCGCTCATCCGGTTGCGTTCCCGGCTTCGGATCAGGTCGCGTTCCGTGGACACGGCCTTCATGCGTTTGCCTAGATCGCCCTTCTCGAAATATGGAATGGCGAGCGTGTAGAACGTCGCAAAAACAGCGACGGCAACGAGGACGGCAACGATGAGATGCGGGTTGGTGAGGCTGGATGCGAGTTGCTGGAACATGGTGCTACCGCCTCAAATATCGAAATTGATCATCTGGCGCATGACGATGATGCCGATGGACATCCAGATCGCCGAGGCGCCGAGAATGAGATGACCGCGCGGATCGGTGAACAGCACCATGATGTAATCCGGCGATGTCAGATAGACGAGCAGCGCCACGATAAAGGGCAGTGCGCCGATGATGACGGCGGATGCCTTGGCCTCCATCGAGAGCGCTGAGACCTTGGCCCTCATCTTGCGCCGTTCACGCAGCACCTTGGACAGGTTGGCTAGCGCTTCGGAAAGATTGCCACCCGCCTGTGCCTGAATGGTGATGACGGTGCCGAAGAAGTTGACCTCGGGCAGCGGCATTGTCAGCATCATGCGGTTGATGCCTTCGGGAATGGTCATGCCCACCTGCTGCGCTTCCACCACGCGTTGGAACTCGGTTTTGACAGGCTCCTGCCCGTCCGAAGCGATCAGCCTTACGGAATCATTGAGCGGCAGGCCTGATTTGATGGAGCGGTACATCACATCGAGTGCGTTCGGAAACTCTTCCAGAAACCTGTTCTGTCGGCGCTTGACCAGAAAGCCGAGGATCCAGCGGGGAAGGCCAAGCGCGCCGACAAAGCCGCCACCGAGTGCCAGATAGATGGGCGCACCGTAAAGCAGGGCGACGAGAAAAACGGTGATCCCAAGACCACATCCCAGGACATAGAATTTGCGCACCGAAATCGACAGTCCGGCCTGAACCAGCCTGCCGCGCACACTCGTGTCCCGCCGATCCTTGGTTTTCTCGTTCTGCTTCTTTTCAAGATCCTTGAGGGTGTCCTGCACGGATTTGCGACGCTTGCTCAGTTCCTGAACACGGTCACGTGCGGCCTTGATCTTGGTATGGTCGGTTTCTGCGGCCTTGACCCGGCTCACGCGGCTTGCGGTTTTCTTTTCAACTTCGATCTGCGGGAAGAGAAAGACATAGGCCATCGCTCCTGCCGATATGGCGACCAGGATCACGAGCAACACCACCGTCATATTCATTCTACAGTTCCGTTCTGATCCTGCTTATTGAGACTGGCTTTCCATTTCATCGAGGGCGGCGGCCAGGCGCTTTTCCTCGTTGAAATAGCGTGCCCGATCCCAGAAATGCGGTTTGCTGATGCCGGTCGAAACATGGCGGCCGATCAGACGTCCGCTCGCATCTTCGCCATCCATCTCGTAGCGCATCAGATCCTGCGTGATGATCACGTCGCCTTCCATGCCCAGCACCTCGGTGACCTGCGTGATGCGGCGCGAACCGTCGCGCAGACGCGCAGCCTGAATGATGACATCGACGGAGGAGGAGATGATTTCGCGCACGGTCTTTGCCGGAAGACTGAAGCCACCCATGGCGATCATCGATTCCATACGGCTTAGGCATTCGCGCGGGGTGTTGGCGTGGATCGTTCCCATGGAGCCGTCATGACCCGTGTTCATCGCCTGTAACAGGTCGAAGACTTCGGGCCCACGCACTTCACCGACGATGATGCGCTCAGGGCGCATACGCAGGCAGTTCTTGACGAGATCACGCATGGTGATTTCACCTTCGCCCTCGATGTTGGGAGGGCGGGTTTCAAGCCTTACCACGTGGGGCTGCTGCAACTGAAGTTCGGCAGTGTCTTCGCAGGTGATGACACGTTCGGTCTTGTCGATATAGCTCGTCAGGCAATTGAGAAGCGTCGTCTTGCCTGAGCCGGTGCCGCCGGAGATGACGACATTGCAGCGAACACGCCCGATGACCTGAAGAAGAACGGCACCCTCCGGTGTGATGGCTCCAAAGCGCACCAGCTGGTCGAGCGTGAGTTTGTCCTTCTTGAACTTACGGATCGTCAGTGCCGGGCCATCAATGGCAAGCGGCGGCGCGATGACGTTGACGCGAGAACCGTCCGGCAGACGGGCGTCGCAGATCGGGCTCGATTCATCGACGCGGCGACCGACCTGGCTGACGATACGCTGGCAGATCGACAGAAGCTGAGCATTGTCACGAAACCGTATGTCGGATTCGATGGTCTTGCCGCCCACTTCGATGAAGGTCTGGCCGGAACCGTTGACCATGATGTCGGCGATGTCGTCACGCGCCAGAAGCGGCTCCAGCGGTCCATACCCCAGAACATCGTTGCAGATGTCTTCCAGCAGTTCTTCCTGCTCGGAAATCGACATCGCGAAGTTCTTGATGGTGATGATATCGTTGACGATATCGCGGATTTCTTCGCGCGCGCTCTCGGTATCGAGTTTCGCCAGTTGCGACAGATCGATGGTGTCGATCAGCGCCGAGAAGACCTGTGCCTTTGTCTGGTAGTATTCGTCGGTCCGCGTGCGCTTGCGCACCTGTGGGGGCGGAGAATGAGACGGGGCTGCTGGCGAGGGTAGGACCAGTGTCT
This sequence comes from Hyphomicrobiales bacterium, assembly GCA_900468015.1. Taxonomy (GTDB): domain Bacteria; phylum Pseudomonadota; class Alphaproteobacteria; order Rhizobiales; family Rhizobiaceae; genus Agrobacterium. The sequence continues at coordinate 210,223 of UBRU01000007.1, read as the reverse complement.
CCACCGGCTCAGCACGCGGAGCCGCGACAACGGGCGACGGGGCATGGGAAGATGCCGCCGGTCCACTGTTTGTGCTTCGTGAGAAGCCTTCGTTGCCACGTTTTCCGAACATAGGTGTCTTCCGGTCTGTCTTTGCACGGCCATGCCGCGCATCACTTGCGTTTTATAAGGTCCATGAATTTGCCAAGCCCCGCCCGCTTCGCCTTTCGCGCCGAAGAACGGCCCGTGACGATGTGGGAAATCTGGGAGAACGTCTCGGCAATCGGCGACTTTGCATCGATTTCGCTGATCATCCGCCCGCTATTGGCAGCATTGCCGAACAGTTGAACATCGAATGGAATGATGGCGATCGGCTCGATCTCCAGTGGCTCGAAAAAGTCGGCAGGTGCGATCTCGGGCCGCTTCACCATGCCAACCTGGTTGAGCACCAGATGCGGAACCTTGTCGTTGGGTCGAAGCTTTTTCAGCGCATCCAGAAGGTTCTTGGTGTTTCGCAGATTGGCGAGGTCCGGCACCGCCGTGATCACCACCTCATCTGCTTCGGCCAGAACAGTTTGTGTCCAGTCAGACCAGATGTGGGGAACATCGAGAACCGCAACCGGTGCACTGCGCTGCAAGAGCTCGAGCAGGGGCTGGAAGGCCAGCCGCTCGAAATCATAGGATCGGTCGAGAAGCGACGGCGCGGCAAGCAGCGAAAGATGCTCGGAGCATTTGGTCAGCAGACGGTCGAGAAACATCTCGTCCAGACGCTCGGGCGCGTAAACCGCCTCGGCGATGCCCTGAGCAGGGTCCTGATCAAAGTCGATATTGGCGGTTCCGAACGGCAGGTCCAGATCGGCGAGAATGGTTTCCGTCGAAAACAGCTGAGAGATGCCGAAGGCGCAATTGTGCGCGATGGTCGACGAGCCGACGCCGCCCTTCGCGCCGATGAACGCGATGTTACGACCCAACGGTTCGGCCTCAGGGTCAACGAAGATCGCCGAGATCGACGCCAGCAGATCCGGCATTTTCACCGGCGCAACGAGATATTCCGAAATGCCGTTGCGGATGAGGTCGCGGTAGAGCGTGATGTCGTTATGGCGCCCGATGATGATGACGCGGGTTGTCGGGTCGCAAACTTCTGCCAGCGGTGCCAGGTCGTTCAGCAACGTCGAAGGCTCGCGCGCTGTTTCCAGAACGATCAGGTTGGGCGTCGGGCTTGACGAAAACATCGTCGCTGCCGCTTCGATCTCGCCATTGGTGACGCGCAGGCTGACCTTGTTCATGCGGCGGTCGCCTGACAGACGCTCCATCAGGCGCTGCATGCCCTCGCTTTCGCAGAATGCATGGATGGAAATGCGGGGCAGGGGTCGCAGACCCTCCAGATCGCCCGTTCGCAGGGGCTCTTCGGCGTAGGGCTCGTCCGGGTTTGCGTGCTGAATATCGTAGTTTACCGGGTTCATTGTGTTTCCTGTTGCCGCATCCGCTCTGGCTTCACGTCACTCTGTCGTTGCCGTTGTCTTGCCTGCACGATAGTTGCCGATCACCACGGAACGACGCTCTGCATCAATCGGGCTCATGCCGCGAGGGCCAACAAGGTCCATCGGGTTTGCCACCTGCGCTGCCAGATTGTTTTGTGATGCACAGCCGAAATTGTACCAGTTCTTGTTGGAATAGGTGTTATCCGAAAGGTCTTGCGGCCATTGCCCGCACTGCCCGGTCATCGCCGTGATGGCCACGTAGCTCAACCGGATGGGAGCAGCATCCCCCGAGGGTGCGGCACCATAGGGCGTCTCCACGATCTTGGTTGCCGGAATGCCGGAAGAGGCCAGCACGGACCGAATTTGCCGTTTCAGGATCGAAGCCGCAGCGGAGTTTGCCGAGCCCATGGGTATCTGCATCTGCACGACGCCCGATGAGGTGGAGGAATAGCTCTGCGCAAAGCCCTTGATGCTGTCGGCCATGCCGACCGTCAAACGGTTGTCGCCAGCAGAAACCGGGATATCCAAGGAGTGCTGCGCTTCCGAAAGCGTGATCGGATGGCGGGTGCGGTAGTCATCTGGAATGGCGCCTGTCGACATCGGGTCGCGTGCGCAGCCCTGCGCCAGCATTGCCGTCGTCAGTAGCGCGGCAACGAGGCTGACGCGGCGGATCGTGTGGCGTTGCGCGAGAGGTTTCATCTGGTGCATCTTTGTCATTTGTAGATAAACCCTACCGAGCCCTGATAGGGCTGTGTGTGAGCCTGCTGCCTGTTGCCGTAAACCTTGTTGACCCGGTTCATGAAGTACATGGCGGCATCGTTTTCCGGGTTGAAGTTGTCGTCGGGCCGGGCGATCTCGTTGCGCGATACCGGTCGCACCAGATAAGGCGTGGCGATGATGACGAGCTCTGTTTCGTTGCGAATGAAGTCCTTGCTGCGGAACAGCGTGCCGAGAATCGGAACCTTGGACGCGCCGGGCAGACCGGACATGGCTTGTCGCACGTTGTCTTGCACCAAACCAGCAATGACGATCGAGCCGCCAGACGGAAGCTCGACGCTTGTGGAGGCCTCGCGCTTTCGTATTGACAGGTAGGTACTACCCGGAACGCGAACGCTGCTGCCATTGCCCGTCACGGCACTGCCCTCATAGGTCGGTTCCGAGACGTTGGTCTCGATCTTCAGGCTGATACGGCCGGGAGATAGAACGACAGGACGAAAATTCAGCTCGATCCCGTAATCGACCTTGTCCGTTGTTCGAGTAACAGTCGGTCTTCCCGTCGTTTCATCGAATGCAACTTCCTGTTCAGCAGGCAGCCGGAACTCGCCACCTACATAGAATTTCGCCTGTTCGCCTGAAATCGCAGTGAGGCTCGGCTCGGCCAAGGTGCGCATGACACCCGCCTGCTCCATCGCATTGAAATAGCTGCCAAGGGCCAGTTTTCCGACTGTGCCCGCCACGTTACCAGTACCCGCTAGGCCAATCGCATTGCCCAGGTTTGCGGGATTGGAAAACGCAATTTGACTGGAGTTCGAGCCTGTACCGCTGATGGAGCCATTGAAACCAAGCTGCTTCAAAACCTGACGGCTGACTTCCGCAACCGTGACCTTCAGCGTCACCTGATCTTCACCTTCGATCGTCAGCATATTGACGATGGAGGATTGCTGGCGATCTTCCGCGAAGATCGCGACGGCGCCGTCACCATTGCTCTGGCTTGTCTCGGTTATATTGCGCGTGGTCGCCTCACCACCTTTCAAGAAGGCGGAAGCGAGCTGGACGGCGCGGGCAGAATCCTGCGGGGTGCGAACGCTGCCCGAGAGCACGATGTTATCGGAGACGATTTCGACGCGTATGTCCGATTCAGGAATGAAGCGGCGAAGGTTGGCCTGAAGACCGGAAATGTCACGCTCGACTTCAAGATCGAGGCTGACGATCTCCTGCCCCTGATCACCGAAAATGAAGATATTCGTCTGGCCAACCGACTTGCCGAAAAGATAGATGCGTCGCGAACTGCGCGTTACGGCATCCGCCATGGAGGGGTCTGCTACGAGAATATCGTGCGCGTCTTGCGGCAGGTCGATGACCAGCGCCTTGTTGAGCCCCAGCTTCAGGCGCTTTCGCACGCCCTGACCACTTTCATTGATGCGCACGATGCTGGCGCTCTGGGCAAGGGCTTCGTTGGTCGAAAGGCCAAAAGGCGCATTCATGCCGGGAAAACCGGAGAATGCGATGCAGAAAGCCAGCCCGCCAGTGACGGAGGAGCGCATAAGGGTCTTCAGGCTGTTGCGTGTTTGATAGGTCATTGTGCCGATCCCCCTTGTCCTTCCTTGACGATTGAGCCGGATTTGATGACCTGAATGGCTGGCTGTCCCGCACCCCGGTTCAGAAGGTATTCGGCAGATGTGGTGTCACTATCCTGTGCATCGGCAACGGAGCGTAGCGACAGCGTCAGACGATCCGCCATCTGCTGTGCGACAGTCATGATCTTTGCCTGTTCCGGTGTCAGTTCCAGCGTGGCTGTCGCGCCGACAACAGCGCTCGTGCCGTCTTCGCCTTCCTTGATCTGCTGGTCGATGGCGAGAACACGAACATTGTTGAGAACGTTTTCCGTCAAAAAGCCGCCATTGTCTCCTTTGCGAACCATGATCACGTCGACCCGGTCGTTGGGCAGCACAAAGCCACCGGCACCGGTGGCGACCGAAATCTCCGTGGAGACGGCGCGTTTTCCGGCCGGCAGCAAGGCAGACATGATACGGGAACTGGAATCGACAACCTTTTCGGGCCGCAAGGGTTCGCCTTCGAACAGCGGCAGGCGCACGATAGAACCGGTCAGTTCGGCAATGGCTTCCGGGCGCTTTGCTTCGGTAACGAAGCTCTCATTGATGCTGCCCTGTGGCCACGCTGCCCAGCGCACCGAGTCAGCACTCAGGCGGCTTCCAACCGGCAAGTTGACCGAGGATACCAGGACATTGACGGTGGGTTCTTTCTGAATGATGGCTTCGGCCTGCTCCACGACCTGTTGGGGAGCGCCAAGCTGCATGGCCAGCAAACCGGCAAGACCGGCGGCGACCACAGCTACGGAAAGAATGACGACACGCGACGGTTTCATGTTCGGGCCTTGAAAGAGTCAGAATCTCTGTTCCGACCATGGCCCGCCATTGGTGTAATTATAGTTAATAAAATGTGTCGGCGTGTGGTTAATGGAAAATAAACAGGCCCGTTTCAGGGCCGTTGCTTTACATCAGGCGCTGCATCGCAAGCTGAACGATTGGCGCTTCAGGGTAGGTCAGCAGGCCCGCTACCGCGATCGCTATTCCGTAGGGAACCTTTTTAGCCACCAGCAGCGAATCTGGAACCGGCAGGCCCGTCACCATGATTTCCTGTCGATAGGACCTGATGAACAGAATGCCCATCGTCAGCACACCACCAAGGATGGCGACTGCCAGCATATAAAGCGCAAGCGGCATGTCGAACCCGAACCAGACCGCAGATGCCGTCAGCAACTTCGCATCCCCGCCGCCCATCGTGTTCATTGCAAAAAGAATGAAGCTCACGCAAAATACGGCGAGACCTGCAATGAGGCTCATGCCGAAGGTCTGCATGTCCATGCCCGAAAGTGGTGCAATCACGAGGAATGATGCCATGAGGATCGCAGAGATGCGGTTGGGGATCGTCATCGTGAAGAGGTCGTTGAGCGCCGCGAATGCAAGACAAAGCGGAACGATCAGGAATATCGCGGCGATAACCATGTGATGCACCTTATCCTACTCGCCAACAGACCAATGCGATACGCCGCCTTGTTCAGGCGGCGCAAATACTATCGAACCCGAGCCAGACTCAGTTGTTTGCCGCGGTTGCAGCCGTTGTCATGCGTGTTCCAAGCGTTGTAAAGAGCGCGCCAAGGCGCGTACCAACAGTGGTCGCGCCAGTGATGATCGCAACGGAAATCAGGGCCGCAATCAGGCCGTATTCGATGGCGGTCGCGCCGGACTCGTCTTTCATGAAGCGAGCGAAAATCTGTGTCATGCGGGTTCTCCTAAACTCTGTCTTATCGTTGAGCACGCCGACAACTGTTTTCCGTTGTTCGGTTGACCTCAAACTAGCGAATTTGGATTTCCAACCACTTAAAAAAGCTGATTAAAAAAAGATTAACGGGCAGTGAAATCGAGCATAGTAAACAATAATTCAAAGTAGAAATTCAATTTTTATGTGTTGCAGAACATGCCTATTCTTAGGGGCTGTAGCGACAAATGACGCCAGCGAAATGCACTTTAATAGGACATATCCGCTGTTTTGTTTTGAGGCATGTAGCATAATGGACCAACGTTTTTCAGCGGGGGCGTATCAACCATTTCATAATGGGATTCTCGTTTAACGCTTCATTCACCAATCCCGCGCATGGTGCTTTTGATCATCACAACGCCGCACCAACCAAGGCTGTCCAAACTCATGCTGTCCGTTTCAATGGCTAGACTTGCTATGACCCTGGCGGCGCTGCTCGCCACGTCCACAATGGCGGTTTCGGCTGAGGATGAGTTGCTGCGTGTTTCGATGAACCACGCCCGCGTGCTGAAATTGGACAGACCGGTCAGCAAGGTCATTATTGGAAACTCCAAGGTAGCCGATGCGACGGTCGCAGATGCCACCACCATCGTCCTGACGGGCCGAAGCTTCGGCACCACGAACCTCGTTCTGCTGGACGCAGATGGCAATGCAATCGTGGACGAGCGCGTGCTCGTTTCCATCGATGAAGGCAACACAGTCCGCGTTTTCCGCCAGACGGCCCGCACCGTCCTCTCCTGCACGCCGAACTGCGAAGAGCATTCCCCGAACGAAGGCGCAGCGGCGACCGGCCAGTAAGATTTCATTTTCTTGGGGTTGAGGCACGCCGCGCATTCAGCGGCGAATATTTCTGTCGCATGACAAAATCCGCACATCATAGGCGAATTTCAGGCACAGATTTACCGCGCCCCGAGGGCGATACATCTTTACATATTTTTCGGTAAGTCATTGATCTGGCTAAGATCAAAAATGGAATGGTGCCCAGAAGAGGACTCGAACCTCCACACCCTTTCGAGTACCAGCACCTGAAGCTGGCGCGTCTACCAATTCCGCCATCTGGGCGACGAGGAGCGATGTACGGGGGGAGCCCCTCGGTGTCAACAGGGATTTTGAAGTTTTGTGACGATCATTGATTTTTCAGTGAAAAAAACTTGAGGAGGCGGTGAGACGGCCTCGTTACACATATCAAAAGGATCGTGAAGGGCCTCCGCGAACACCACGAAAAGGGAATCAGCTATCCAGCCCTTCGTTCTTAGAGCGGTCGAGATGGCCGAGGTCGCGACCGGGGTCTATGACGTCACGGACGCGCTGCTTGAGTTCCTTTGGTCCGGGGAAGCCGCCATCGCGCTTGCGCTCCCAAATAACGTTTCCGTCCAGCAGGATTTCGAAGCGTCCGCCCGTTGCGGGCACCAACGAGACTTCTGCGAGACTGTCGGAAAATGTGTGCAGTAGTTCCTGCGCCATCCAGGACGAGCGCAGGAGCCAGTTGCACTGGGTGCAATAGACAATGGAAATGCGTGGCTTGGCCGCTGTGTCTGTCATATGGCCCCTCATTTGTTCATCGCTTTTAGAGCGAGGCCATGTTCTGCGGTGAAGCAAATCTTTGCAAGCGCATATGTGCAGGAAATTTAGCCGATTTCTTTGTAGAACCATGTCGCGTCGCAGTAGCGACCATCGGGGTGCATCGCATAATTGGGAATGACGCCGACGCGCTGCCAACCGTAGCGAGGATATATCGCTTCGGCCTTGCTGCCCGACGCCGTGTCCAGCACCAGAAGCGTCCGGCCACGGGCCACAGCTTCAGCCTCGACCCGTTCCATCAGCCGGCGCGACAGCCCAAGCCCGCGCGCGGAACGATGCACCAGAAGTTTCATCAGGTCACCGCGATGAGGCTGGTTGGGTTTGGAGGCGAGCCCCACCTGCACGGTGCCGACGATTTTGCCATCCACCTCTGCCACCACATGAAGTGTTCCGCCGCTTTCCACCGACTTCGCTACGCTCTGCCAGAATGCTATCGCATCGGCAGGCACGAAAGGAAGCATATAGCCGACGGAGGCACCGTCATTGACGCAATCGGACAGGACTTCGCAAAGGTCTGGTAACGCGGCCAGGGTCTCCTCGCCGTTCAGCATGCGGATACGTGTCATTCGAAACTCCTGAGATGTCAGCGCTTGCGTTGGTCCAGCACCACGGCATAGCGGGCAGGGTGGTCGGACGGATTGTGAAAGATGTGCCCTTCGCCCACAGACATGAACAGGCAGTCGCCGGGCTCCATTTGGTGGATCTCGGCGCCTGTCGTCATTTCGAGGGCCCCCTCCAGCAGCCAGACATATTGTGTCATGCCACGGCTCGCGCTGTGCGGTGGGAAGCTGACCCGTGCGTGGGCTGGAAAATCGACCTCGACGATATCGATGTCTGACTCGACGCGTGGCGGAGAGATGGCCCGGCGCGTGTAACCGGTTTCAGGATCCTGCCATGTCGGCTGATCGCGTTTTCGCGTCAGCGGTGAGGTGGTCGTTTCGTCCTCGGCAAAAAAGCCTGACAGCGAAAGCCCCAGTGCTGCGCAAATCCGGGCCAGAAGAGCTGCGGTTGGGCTGGCTTCGCCGCGTTCTATACGGGAGATCATGGCGCGGCTGACGCCGGAGGCGCTAGCGAGCTGGTCGAGTGTTAAATTGCCTTGCGTTCGCAGGTGCTTGATGCGTGCGGCAATAGAGTGTTCGAAGGTGTCGATTTCGTTTTCCATTATCAGAGAATATTAATCTCAAATGATGGAGTCAATATCCACGATAATGGAATTTGTAGTCTGAAGCGTCAAATCTCGTCACGTAAATTCATGATGCTGCTCGCCCGCAACCGCAGTCTCCCGATCGCTGACTGAAAAAGCCCAACTTAAAAGGCTTTTAACCAAATTCCCGCTTTTCCAGCGCAAGGGCCCCTGCTATAGCGCGGGGCATGAGCACAAATTCGACCCGCACTCCGCTTGACCATATCCGCAACTTCTCCATCGTTGCCCATATCGACCATGGCAAATCGACATTGGCTGACCGGTTGATCCAATCGACGGGCGGCCTGGCCGAACGCGACATGTCCGAGCAGGTGCTCGACAACATGGATATCGAGCGCGAGCGCGGCATTACCATCAAGGCACAGACCGTGCGCCTACATTACAAGGCGAATAACGGCGAAATCTATGTGTTGAACCTCATCGACACGCCCGGCCACGTCGACTTTGCCTATGAAGTGTCCCGCTCGCTGTCGGCCTGCGAAGGCTCGCTGCTGGTGGTCGATGCGTCCCAGGGCGTCGAAGCGCAGACGCTGGCCAACGTCTATCAGGCTATCGATAACGACCACGAACTGGTCACCGTCCTCAACAAGATCGATCTGCCCGCTGCTGAACCGGACCGCATCAAGGAACAGATCGAAGAGGTCATCGGCATCGATGCCAGTCAGGCTGTTCTGATCTCAGCCAAGACAGGTCTTGGTATTCCCGACGTTCTCGAAGCCATCGTACACCAGTTGCCGCCGCCAAAGAGCGAGCTTGGCGAAAAGGGCCCGCTCAAAGCCCTGCTGGTCGATAGCTGGTACGACACCTATCTGGGCGTCATGGTTCTCGTGCGCGTTCTCGATGGCGTGCTGACCAAGGGCCAGACCATCCGCATGATGGGCACGGACGCGAAATATCAGGTGGAGCGCGTCGGCGTTCTGACCCCGAAGATGGTGGCTGTCGATAGTCTTGGTCCGGGCGAGATCGGTTTCATCACCGGCTCGATCAAGGAAGTGGCCGATACGCGCGTCGGCGATACCATTACCGAAGACAAACGCCCGACCGCGACCGCACTGCCGGGCTTCAAGCCCGCTCAGCCTGTCGTGTTCTGTGGTCTCTTCCCGGTGGATGCGGCCGACTTCGAAGATTTGCGCGCCGCCATGGGCAAGCTTCGCCTCAATGACGCGTCGTTCTCCTTCGAAATGGAATCGTCTGCTGCACTCGGCTTCGGTTTCCGTTGCGGCTTCCTCGGTCTGCTGCATCTGGAAATCATTCAGGAACGTCTCGAGCGCGAATTCGATCTTGACCTCATCGCAACCGCCCCTTCGGTGGTCTACCAGTTGACGATGACCGATGGTTCGGAACGCGAACTTCACAATCCGGCCGATATGCCTGATGTCGTGAAGATTTCCGAGATACGCGAGCCGTGGATCAAGGCGACGATCTTGACGCCGGACGATTATCTTGGTGGCATTCTGAAGCTTTGCCAGGACCGTCGCGGTGTTCAGACCGAGCTGACCTATGTCGGCAAGCGCGCCATGATCACCTATGAACTGCCGCTCAACGAAGTCGTTTTCGACTTCTACGATCGTCTGAAATCGATCTCCAAGGGCTATGCTTCCTTCGATTACCATCTCGATGGTTATCGTGAAGGCAACCTCGTGAAGATGTCGATCATGGTCAATGGCGAGCCGGTTGACGCCCTTTCGATGCTCGTGCACCGCACCGCCGCTGAAAAGCGCGGTCGCGACATGTGCGAGAAGCTGAAAGATCTGATTCCGCGACACATGTTCAAAATCCCGATTCAAGCGGCCATTGGTGGCAACGTCATTGCGCGTGAGACGATCTCTGCCATGCGCAAGGACGTGACCGCGAAATGCTACGGCGGCGACGCGACACGTAAGCGCAAACTTCTGGACAAGCAGAAGGAAGGCAAGAAGCGCATGCGCCAGTTCGGCAAGGTGGACATCCCGCAGGAAGCGTTCATTGCAGCTCTGAAAATGAGCGACGACTGAGAACGACATCATCCAAACGAAAAACCGCCTGTCTTGCGACAGGCGGTTTTTTATGAGTACATGATGCTGCCCATTATGGCTGCGTCTGGGTGCCATTGGTGTTTGGCGTAGCAGGCGCTGCGTCGTTCGTTGGTGCAGTCGGTGTCATCGGTGCTGGCGCGGGTGCCTGATCGGTCACGGCTGGCGGAGTTGTCGACGACGTTGTGGTCGGGTCAGTTGTGGATGGTGCGCTCATCTGCATCCAGATGAAACCGCCAACCAACAGAACCGCGATCACGGCAACCCATGGAGCCCAGCCGGCAGGCTTGCGTGCGGCTTCCGGTGTCGTGCGCAGCTCTGGACGGTCAGGGCGAAGATTTGGATCACGTGGTAGGTTTGGATCGAATGTCATGGTGTTTTCTCCTCTTTGCTACTGCAGAGAAAATGCAAATCTGCGTGATTGGTTCCAGACATGTAAGAAACACGTAATAGACGTCATGCATCGGCTCGCTGCTGAAACAGGGAATCTTCGAGCACATCGAACACGGCTGGATCGTCGCATTGCGAAACATTGAAGCGCATAAAACCTGATGCGGTCTTGCCCTGACTGAAGATATTGCCCGGCGCCAGTACCACGTTCTTCGTTAGAGCGTGGCGCGCGACCGAGGCAGCATCTACGTCATCAGGCAGCTTGCACCACAGAAAAATGCCTGCGCTTGGTTCGATCCATGGTGTGATGCCGAGTGCTGCGAGCCGCGCAGTTGTTGCTTCCCGGGCCTGCGTCAACTTTATATTCACGACGTCCATATGGCGACGATAGTGCACGTCCTTCAGCGCCGAATACACCAGAACTTCAGACAGTTGACTGCCTGAAAAGCCGGTGGCGATTTTCATGTCGGTCAGCGGTTCGATCCAGTCCTTCGGTGCCGCTATGTAACCGCAGCGCACGGAGGCCGATAGCGTTTTGGAGAAGCTGCCGATCTGCACGACCCGGCTCAGACCATCGAACGCCGCGAGGCGAGGCGCTTTGTGGTGTTCGAAATCGGCAAATATGTCGTCTTCGATGATCGTCACGCCAGCGCGCTCCGCCAACATCAGAACACGATGCGCGGTGGAGGGTGAGAGGACCGCACCCGTTGGGTTATGGATTGCAGAGTTGGTAATGTAGAGCCGGGGCTGGTGCGTCGTCACAGCCTCCTCGAAAAGAGCGATATCCGGCCCTGTCGGCGTATAGGGCACGCCAACCACGTTGACGCGGTGGGCACGCAGCAGGGCGTGAAAGTTGAAGTAGCAGGGGTCGTCCACCAGTACGGTTTCGCCCGGCTCCAGCAGGAAGCGACAGAGGTGATCAATGGCCTGCGTTCCCGAATCCACGAGAATGATTTGCTCAGCATCGGCCTGCACGCCTTGATCAGCCAATCGACGCGAGAGCAGTTGTCGGAGCGGGGCCAGCCCGAGCGGGGTGCTGTAATCCGTCAGATGATGAGCGTCGCTGCGGCCCAGATTGCGCATCGCGCGTCGCAGAACGTCCTGCGGCATCCATGATGCGGGCATCCAGCCGCAGCCGGGCTTCAAAAGATCGCCACGCCCGTCCAGCGCCAGACGGGAGACCCAGAAAGGATCGACGGCCCGGTCCAGCTTTGGTCCGATGTCGGCAAGAGATAGGGGTGCCAGCGCGTTTGCAACATAAAAACCGGAGCCGGGCCGGGACCGGATGGCGCCTTCTGCGACAAGCCGTTCGTAAGCCTCCACCACGGTGGATGTGGAAACCTGCATGATCTTGGCAAACGCCCGTACGGACGGAAGCTTGCTGCCGGACGTCAGATGACGGGACGCGATCCGGCGCCGGATTTCCGCCATGACGGTGTCGATGCGGGGTGCGGTGCTTTCAGGTTTCAAGGTCACATCGTTCATCTGTACTGCTCTATGCACCATAACGGTTTTTCAAAACCGTATCGCACTGTCACTGGCAGCGCTACCCTCGGCAGTAGCATAGCTGGCTGAACTGGAGTGATGGTATGAAACAAGTGTCGAGCGGATGGTGGAGCGGCTTTATAGGCGTGCTGATTTTCAGCGCATCACTGCCTGCCACGCGGATGGCCGTCGCAGGCTTCGACCCTGCGTTTCTCACGCTTGCGCGCGCCAGCATCGCAGGCATGCTGGCTTGCGCTCTGCTCGTGGTGTTCAAACAGAAGCGCCCGGCTGGCGCCGATTTGGGATCGCTCGCCGTGGTCGCGTTGGGCGTCGTCATCGGCTTTCCGTTTCTCACGGCCCTTGCGCTGAAACATATCACCGCAGCTCACTCTACTGTTTTCATCGGCCTCCTGCCGCTCTCGACAGCCATTTTCGCCGTGATGCGGGGAGGGGAGAGACCGCGTCCCATTTTCTGGGTCTTCTCATGCCTCGGCAGTACGCTGGTCGCAGGCTTTGCCCTGATGCAGGACGGCACCGCATCGTTGACGGGTGACCTCTTGATGCTGAGCGCAATCGTCGTCTGTGGGCTGGGTTATGCAGAAGGTGCCGCGTTGTCGCGGCGGCTGGGCGGTTGGCAGGTCATCTCCTGGGCGCTGGTTCTGTCGCTGCCGCTCATGTTGCCGCTCGCGCTTTTCTTTATGCCCGCATCCTTGAGTGGTATTCCTACCAGTGCGTGGGTTGGGCTCTGCTACGTGTCGCTATTCAGCATGCTGATCGGCTTCATCTTCTGGTATCGCGGGCTGGCGCTCGGTGGCATTGCCGCCGTGGGCCAATTGCAATTGCTGCAACCGTTTTTTGGGCTGATATTGTCGGCGACATTGCTGGGCGAAGCTGTCAGCCCCGCAATGCTTATCGTCACGATGGGCGTGGTGGCCTGCGTCGCAGGTGCCCGGCGCGTTTCAAGGCAGGTCGCGGTGCCGCGGCATTAGCCGCGACCGCGCGTCCAGCGTTGCCATGCTTCTTCGTTGCCGCTGAACACGTTGAGGTCGATTTTTCCCTCTACCCCATGCGACAGACCGGAACCCGAATATTGCCAGAACAGCCACTTGCGGTCCGGGTAGACCTTGGACGGATGCTGCGCCACGGCCCGAAGCCAGAACGGGTAGTTCTTGAACTCACCCGACAGGTGATCCTTGTAGAAATCAGGGGCGGTGTAGATGATTGGACGCTGGCCATAATGGCGCTCCAGCATGTCCATGAAGACCTGCATCTTTTCCAGCACCTTGGCACGTGGCAGGCGCATCTTGCAGCTGGATTCACCGTTATATTCCACGTCGATGACAGGCGGCAGCGCGTCCGGGTCACGCGGTACGTTGCGAATGAACCAGTCGGCCTGATGGCTTGCCGGACGGCACCAGTAGAAGAAGTGGTAAGCACCGCGGCGAACACCCGCCGCCTTGGCGCGGTCCCAATTGGTCCTGAACATCGGGTCCAGATGGTCACCGCCATCCGTCGCCTTGATGAAGGCGAAGTTGGCACCGCGCGATCTCAGCCTTTCCCAGTCGATATTGCCCTGCCAGCGCGAAACATCGACGCCGTGAATCGGGAAATGGCGGGGCGTGACTCTGCCGAAATTGATGGGCTTGGCATCGCCGAAATTGGATTTGAAGATGCGAGAGCGGACCGCAGGACCGGCATTGATGGCAGGCGCTGCGGCCATCGCCAATTGCACTGGTCTTTCGTTCGGCATGGCCACACCCGCCTGCGGGGCTATCGGTCTTTCCATCTGCGGTGCCGCGCGGGGTGCCGTGGTCTGCTGGTCGACAGCGGCAAAGGCGGGAGAGCCGGACGGCATCGGGCCACCCCAGGCCAGCACTTTTTGTGCGGGTTCGGCACGAAGCGGCGCGCCGACACTGGCTTGTGGCACGGGTGCCGAAGGCGTCACCGAACTGGTGGTTTCCTTGGAGGGAATGCCCGCCATCAGGCCTTCCGGCCCGGAACTGGACGTACAGCCCGCGAGGGATAGGCAGGCGAGTATTAAGGCTGGCACTGTCGATCGATGCATGAGAACCCGTACGCAAAACAAGCGGATAAGCACAACACGCGCCAACCCTGAGACCATGAAAAAATATGACTAACGACAAATTATCAAAAAAGGCTGAATCCAATCTTTACGACCGGAAATCTGGTTAAAAACACTGATCACACATGCGCGAGGAGAACTGTGCATGCTCGTAAAAAGCAAAACGCGCGGGCAAAAACCGCCCGCGCGTCGAACTGTTTGCCAGTGGCGTTGATTAGGCTGCGAAACGAGTGTCGCGATAGCCAGCGTTGGTATCGAGTTTGAATTGCTCGAGAAGTCCCAGCAACTGGTCCGTCTCTTCGTTCAACTGCTCGCTCGCCGCACTCGTCTCTTCAACCATCGCCGCATTTTGTTGTGTGAGAAGGTCGACCTCACCCACGGAACTGTTGATCTGTTGCAGGGCGACAGCCTGATCCTGCGTTGCCTGCGTGATCTTTTCGACGTGGTCGCTGACGTGGGAAATCTGCGAGCCGATCTGCGCCAGAGCATCGCCAGTCTGGTGGACCAGGCTGGAGCCTGCGGCAACCTCGGTGGAGGAAACGGCGATCAACTGCCGGATTTCCTTTGCAGCCGAAGCAGAGCGCTGCGCCAATTCACGCACCTCGTGGGCAACGACCGCAAAGCCCTTGCCTGCTTCACCCGCACGTGCCGCTTCCACGCCTGCATTCAGCGCCAGAAGGTTCGTCTGGAACGAGATGGAATCGATGACCTCGGTGATATTGCCGATGGTCTGCGACGCGTTCTCGATGCGTTGCATGGCCGTAACGGCGTTGCGCACGATAACCAGCGATTCCTCGGTGTTGCGGCGTGTCTTGTCGACAATGGTATTGGCTTCGCGAGCCCTGTCCACAGCATTGCGCATGTTGGTGTTCACCTCATCCACAGCCGCTGCGGTTTCCTCCAGCGATGCGGCCTGACGTTCGGTGCGACGCGCGAGATCGACGGCGGATTCCGACATCTGCTGGGCATTGCCCCTGATGACGCTGACATTTTCCTGAATGCCGCCGATGGTTTCGCGAAGGCGCAGCATTGACTGGTTGAAGTCCACACGCAACTGCTCAAGACGGTCGTTGAAAGGCGTATCGATGGTCGTGGAAATATCGCCTGAAGACAGTCGCTTCAAACCACCGGCAAGTGCGGTGACGGCGAACTGAATCTGGCGGTCCAGTTCCTTGCGCTCGCTGTCGTTCGACTGCCGCTGCGCTTCCGCCGCTGCCCGCTGCTCTTCTGTTGCGACCTCGAGACGGACGCGCTCCTCGGCGTTTTCCTTGAAAACTTCCAGCGCACGCGCCATGTCGCCAATCTCATCGTAGCGATTTTTAGCGTTCAGCGGAATATTCGTGTCGCCCTTGGCCAGGCGTTTCATCGCGCTGACAATACCAAGGATCGGACCCTTGAAGGTCATCACCAGGCCGATACCTGCGAAGATAGCAACGAGGACGCCAATGACCATGGCAGACAAGGAAATACCATCCGCCTTACTGCGTTCCGTATCAGCGGCCAGACGCTGCTTTCCGGCAAAATCCGTCAGGCTGACCCAGACGCGGCGAATTTCCTCTTCCGCCATGCCGAATGCCACTTTGCGCTGTTCGGACACTGCCAGAAGGTCTGCGGCTGCGCGGTCCAGCTTGGTCGCAGTGTCGTCGATGGCCTTTGCACTCTTGCGCGTCGATTCCGACATTGCGGCATCGCTGGTCATGGCGCCTGCCGAGACATTCAGGCGGAAGGCGGCGTCGCTGAATTTTTCCAGTGCGGCCTTGGTCGGGGCGGCAACATAGCCCGCCATTTCCAGTTCGAGGTTCTTGGCATCGTCGCCGATCTGCCGGGCGGTTGCCAGAAATGTCGTTGCCTGTTCGATAGGCTGGTCGAGCTGGCCGAAGACCTCTGTGGCCTGTCGCGATTTGACGGTGGCAAAGCCCTGGAGACGAATGGTGGCCGGGCGCATCAGGTTCACGACACGGTCAACAGCACCAACCGTGCTGTCGTTGACGATGCCGATGTCGAGCTGTGCGCGGATTTGCGAGACGGACTCGGCCATCTGTTCGATCAGAACTTTCTGGTCGATGGATGCGATGGCGACGAGATCCTTTGCGGTCGCTTCCAAGGTGCCGATGGCCGCCTTGACCACTGCCATTTTTTCTTCCGGCACTGTGGCCTTGTTGAAGTCGGTGACCACGGTTGCGATGACGTTTGCGCCACGGTTGAGTTTATCGGCCTCGCGCAACAAAAGCTTGGCTCTTGCTTCGTCGGTTTGCAACGTATTGCGGGTGTTGGTGGCGTTGGACAGAAGTCCGTTCAGCTCGCGCAAAACAACGGCCAGGTCGGCGCTCATACCGGCACGAAGCGCCTGTTCCTTCTGGTGGCTAGACCACAATTCATTGACCTGATCGTCGATGATTTTTGTGCGGTCGATTGCATCTTTTATTTCGGGAGAAGCAGCGTCTGCGGTGGCGCGAAGAAAATTCGCCTGCTCGGACAGCTGACGGTGCAATGTGGTGCGCGTGTCATCGTTAGTATTGTTGAGAAACGATGTCATGCCGCCATAGACTTCCTTGAACCCGGTCAGCGACTGCAGGATCGTGTTGGAAACATCCATGCGGCTTTGCAGCAGATTTGATGCGTATAGACCGGAAAGCCCGACTGCAAGAATGCTTGCAATGAAGGGGGCAATGAAAACGATGACTTTCGTTTGTATCTTGAAGCGTGCGAGCAGATTATCGATTACCATAATTTTTCCCAAGGCCCGTTTTTAATTTTTATGTCGCTTTTCGCTGGCGCAATCGCCGTCTCTAACTTCTGCAATTCAGGTTTGAAAAAACGGTTAAGAGCGCGGCGATTTCAAGCAGTTGGCAAGGGCGTGGACCGGCACGCGCATGCCGGTCGGGGTGGTAAAACGTGTCAGGCTGACCTCAGTGGTTTGCTTTCAGCGTCGTGCCGAAGGCATCGACGATGAGCCTCTTCAGTTCTTCATGGATGTCGGCCCTGTCGCGCGGACCGGCAGGTTTGCAGATCGGATCGATCTCGCCGACCGATTTCAGAAAATCGGCAGCGCCTGGCTTGCACACGGGCAGAAAGCTGAAATGGTCTGCGTCATCAACCTGCGCGTAGCTTGCCTTTGCCACATCCTTGGCAAGCTGGTCCGAAATCACCGAAACCGGGATGTGGCCGACACTGCCCAGATTGATGAAGGTCAGTGGAATGTCGATTGCCGCAAGGCTGTCCTTGGTGAAGGCGACCTCCAGACCGGGATCGACGAGAACCGCTGTGCGGATACGGGCGTCATGGTTCGATTGCTCGAAGCGCGCTTTGTCCACGCTGCGCAAATCCAACGTCGGGACTGAGATTGGCTCGTCGTTCTTGAAACCTTTGCCACCCGTAAACCACTGGCAATCCATGGAGGCCGCATAGTCCACGCAATATTGCACATAGGCGTCAAGATTGGCCCGACCGCCCACCAGCTCCAGTGCCGTACTGCCGCCGAGGGAAAAGCCGAGAATGCCGATGCGCTTGGCATCGACAGATTTCGACAGTTCGGGATCAGAGGTCAGCGACGTGATGATGGTGGAGATGTCATCCGTGCGCTCCCATATTTTTGGCGTTTCTTCTGGGGTGGAATCGCCACTGGTGGTGCCGGGATGGTCAGGTGCTGCAACGAGGTAGCCTGCCTGCGCAAGTGTGGTGGCAATCCATGCCATGGCGACCGCGCGCGAACCTGACCCGTGCGAAAGCAGGATCAGGGGCCTTGGGCCGGACGAAAGCGTGGCATTGCTGACCGCTTGCGCACCGTCGAAAATCCTGTTTTCGCCGACAGCAATCGTTTTTCCCTCTCCTTTGGAAGGGTACCAGAGAGTGACGGACAGATCCCTGTTGCGGGCAGGGGAGTGTATCGTGATGTCACGCGTGCCGACAACATCATCAGCCAGTGCGGGCTGGAAGGTGAAAGCGGTCAGCAGCAGAGCGGTGGGGAGCATAAAGCGCATCCTAGAAACCTCGTGATTGGAGCAACGAGGCCGGTGTCTGCGCATGGCAATTTTTTCACGCCCTGAAACACGATTGAGGTCGTCCGTAAACGCGATCTGGTCCATGTAGAAGATGTCGTCTTTTCAGCACGAGGCTGTCACCTTGATCTTCGTACCCATGCCCTTCGTCGTCGCACTGCTGTTGGTCCTGATGCTGCTCTCGATTATCCGCAGCAATGGTGAAGGCCGCGCCAACCGTCCGTTTATTGCAATGATTTTGCTGAGCGCCGTGCAATCGACCATTGTTGGCCTGCGCTGGGGTTACCAGATCGAAGAGTTGAAATACGCTTTGCCGATCATGGCATCGGCCTTGCCACCGCTGGCCTATGCCAGCTTCAGAAGCCTCATGCATAGCTGGCGCTTGAAAAGTGCCGCCAACATCGTGAGCATTGCCGCGCCGCCCATCGTGGTCGCCGTCTTGCTGGTGGTCTATCCCGTCGCGATCGATAGTATCCTCATCTTGCTGTTCGTGGGGTATGCGCTTGCCATCGTTTTGCTGGGCAGGCGCGGCCCGGATGGGCTGGAGGAGGCGCAGTTCGCCAGTGTAACCTCCGTTCACCGGGCGCTTTTTATCGCCGCCTTCGCTCTGTGCCTTTCCGCCGCTTTCGATGTTCTCGTTCTGCTCGACTTTGAGTGGGCGCAGGGCCAGAACGCTGGCGCCATCATCAGCAATGGAAATCTGCTGGGACTGCTTCTGATCGGACTGACGTCATGGGTGGCAGGAGATAGCAGGCCGGAAAAACATAGGGATGTCGACCCTGCACCGGCTGATCCTGCCGCTGCTACACCCGAAGATCACGAGATCATGGGCCGATTGGAAGAGATGATGAGCAGGCAGAAGGTCTATCGCGATGAAAACCTCAATCTCTCCCGTCTGGCGCGCAAGATGGTGCTGCCCAGCCGTCAGATTTCACAGGCCATTAACCGAGCAACGGGCGGAAACGTATCGCAGTATATCAACCAGTTGAGGGTGAAGGACGCATGCCGACTGCTGGAGGAAACGGATCAGTCGGTGACGTCGATCATGCTGGAAAGCGGTTTTCAGACCAAGTCCAATTTTAATCGCGAATTTCGGCGCATCACCGGCATGAGCCCCATCGCATGGCGCGACAGGGAAGTCTGGACGCTGGTCTCCAGGCATAAAAAGGGCCACCCGGCATAACCGGATGGCCCAAAGCGTCTCAGCGAGACAGGGTAATCAGAGATTACCGTTGCGCTGCTGGATCATCATGTAGGTATCATATGTGTATTCGGCGATCTGCGCCCAGAGATAGGCGTCTTTCTTGAAGGCCTGCTGGCTCTCGTAAATCTTCTTGAAGTTCTCGTTGACGGCGGAAATTTCCGCGTAGGTCTCCAGCGCTGCCTTGTGGCACACGTCGAGGATTTCCTGGCTGAACGGGCGAAGGATCGCGCCCTGGGCCACCAATTCCTTCAATGCCTTGGGGTTGCGGGCATCGTAGCGTTCCAGCATGGAAGCGCTGCCAGCAGCACAGGCATCCTTCAGAATACGCTTGTAGTTCTCCGGCAGGCCGTTGAATTTCTCGAGGTTGACGAAGGCGTGGCAGGCCGGGCCACCCTCCCACCATGCGGGGTAGTAGTAATATTTCGCGACCTTGTAGAAGCCGAGCTTCTGGTCGTCATACGGGCCGACGAATTCCGTCGCGTCGATGGTGCCCTTTTCCAGCGCTGCGTAAACATCGCCGCCTGCGATCTGCTGCGGAGTGATGCCAACCTTCTGCATGACCTGACCGGTAAGTCCGGCGATGCGCATCTTCAGACCCTTCAGGTCATCGATGGTGTTGATTTCCTTGCGGAACCAGCCGCCCATCTGCGCGCCGGTGTTGCCGAGCAGAATGGAGTAGATGTTGTGCTTGGCCAGAAATTCGTTCAGCAGCTCGTTGCCGCCAGCCTGATTGAACCAGGCATTGGTCTGGCGTGCGTTGAGGCCGAAGGGGACCGATGTGCCCAGCGCAAAGGTCGGGTCTTTGCCGACGTAATAATAGGAGCAGGTGTGGGCCATCTCGACCGTGCCGGATGTCACCGCATCCGCAGCTTGTAGAGCAGGCACGATTTCGCCACCGGCAAAATGCTGGATGACGAAGTTGCCGCCGGATGCTTCCTTCACATGATCGGCCACGATCTGTCCTGCTCCGAACAGAATGTCGAGACCCTTGGTGAAGGAGGAGGTCATGCGCCAGGTGATCTTGGGGTTTTCCTGGGCGATGGCGGGTGCGGCAAGAGCGGTTGCTGTGACGCCTGCGCCAACGGCACCGGCCTTGCGGATGAATGATCTGCGATCCATGTCGATTGAGCCTTAATATGAAGATTCAAGGCGAACCGCATGGTACGCCTCCCATAAACTACTAACCATGTCCGGTTGCAGTCTTCAAGACAATCTTGATGATATTGAGTCAGCAGTCTTTGTTTCGCAGTAGAAGGAATGTGTTGTCTTCAACTATCGGACGAATGAGCATTCCTGCAAGCTTCAGGGCTTGTTGGTTAACAGACCGCAGAGCAAAAAATCCGATTCACATAGCTGAAATTAGAATTATTCTAAATTTACTTGCGCAAATTCCGCAGCGGGATTATTTAGAATTATTCTAAATCGGACGCCTCCCATGTTTCGCAATCTCTTCTCCCGCACCAAACGTCCTTTCGCCTCCTTAAGTGAACAGGAAATCCTCGCCCTCGCTATTTCCTCAGAGGAGGACGACGCTCGTATCTACCACTCCTATGCCGGGCATCTGCGGGCTCAATATCCCCAGTCGGCCAAGGTCTTCGAGGATATGGCCGAGGTCGAACAGGCGCATCGCAACATGCTGATCGGCATGCACCAGGACAGATTTGGCGATATCATTCCCTTGATCCGTCGCGAGCATGTCAGCGGCTTTTACGAGCGCAAGCCCGACTGGTTGGTCAAGAATCTGTCGCTTGAGACGATGCGCGAACAGGCCGAACTGATGGAAGGTCAGGCCATCCGCTTTTACGACGAAGCCGTAAAACACGTGACCGATGCCTCCACACGCAAGCTCCTGGGCGATCTGGCTGAAGCCGAACGCGGGCATGAAGATATTGCCGGCATGCTGAACGGCAAGCATCTGCCCGAAGACGTAAAATCCGACGAAGAGGAAACCGCAAAACGGCAATTCCTATTGACTTATGTTCAACCCGGTCTCGCCGGTCTGATGGATGGCTCGGTCTCGACGCTGGCCCCCATTTTTGCTGCCGCTTTCGCCACGCAGGACACATGGCAGACCTTCCTCATTGGCCTGTCCGCATCCGTTGGCGCTGGTATCTCGATGGGCTTTACCGAAGCTGCCCATGATGACGGTAAACTGTCAGGCCGTGGATCGCCTTTGAAGCGTGGCCTTGCATCCGGCATCATGACGGCCATCGGTGGTTTGGGGCATACGCTGCCCTATCTCATTTCGCATTTCTGGACGGCGACCGCCGTCGCCGCCGTCATCGTCTTCATGGAACTCTGGGCCATCGCCTTCATCCAGAACCGCTACATGGAAACGCCGTTTCTGCGCGCAGTCTTTCAGGTCGTGCTGGGCGGTTCGTTGGTGCTGGCGGCGGGCATTCTCATCGGTAATGGCTGATGTGGGGAGGGCTTCGTTCTTGCGGAAGTCCCCCTCACAAATCACGCGGTCTGTGGAACGCGGGCGATGACTTTGATCTCGAAGTCGAAACCCGCCAGCCAGTTCACGCCAACCGCTGTCCATGTGGGGTAGGGCTTTTCGCTGAAAACGCCCGCCTTGACCTCCATGATGATTTCCATCTGCTTTTCAGGGTCAGTGTGGAAGGTGGTGACATCGATGATGTCATCGAAAGTTGCACCAGCCGCCGCCAGAACAGCTTTCAGATTGTCGAAAGCAAGCTGCACCTGTTTTGCAAAATCCGGTTCGGCAGAGCCATCATCGCGGCTGCCGACCTGACCGGAAACGAACAAAAGGTCGCCAGTGCGAACCGCTGCCGAATAACCGTGGGCTTCGTAAAGCGCGTGGCGGTTGGCGGGGAAAATTGCGTCGCGTTTGCTCATTTTTGTGACTCCAGAGTTCTAGGCAGCAGTATCCGTGCCTCGGCTCGACGTGAAAAGCGTCGGGCGAGGTCGTGCGATCTGGCCCATGATGACTTTACTGTTCGAGACAGAGTTTGATATACGTCTCGTATGTTTAAATAGCCAGCATACGACGCGTATGTCAATATGTATACGCATCGTATGTTAATTTCGAGGATGAGATATGACACCGAAAACGCGGTCGCAAATGGTCGAGGAGACACGCGCAAAACTCATCGCGGCGGCACGAAAGGCCTTTGCATCAAAGGGTTATGCCGCGTCGTCCATGGATGACCTCACAGCGGAGGCAGGCCTGACCCGCGGTGCGCTCTATTACAATTTTGGTGACAAAAAAGGCCTGCTACAGGCCGTTATCGACCAGATCGATGCCGAAATGCTGGCGAGAATGCGTGTCGTTCAGGAAGAAGCCGAGACGCCTTGGCGCGGTCTGCTTGCCGAAAGTGTGGCTTATATCGAAATGGCTTTGGAGCCTGAAATACAGCGCATCATGTTGTTGGATGGACCTGCAGTGCTGGGCGATCCGGCCAAATGGCCCAACCAGACGGCTTGCCTCAAGCGAATTGAGAAAACGGTTCAGGAACTGATTAATGATGGCGCGCTCAAGCCGCTGGATGCCAGGGCCGCAACGTGGTTGCTGAATGGCGCCGTGTTGAATGCGGCTCTCTGGATTGCCGCAGCCGGCGATCCTCGCGCGGCCTTTCCAAAGGCCATCGAAGCCTTCCACTCCATGGCCTCCGGTTTGCTGGCGAAGCCATGATTGCCCCGGCCGTCATAACCTGTTTATCGGCATTGGCTGATAGCGCTCGATACCGATAGCGTCCAGAAACGCCTGATCGTGGCTGACAACCAGAAGCGCGCCGTCATAGGCGCGCAAGCCCGCCTCGACAGCCTCTATTGCGTCGATATCGAGATGGTTGGTCGGTTCATCCAAAATCAGAAACGGCGGCGGGGCTTCACCTCCCAGGGTACAGGCCAGACCCGCCCGCAAAAGCTGGCCGCCGCTCAATGCTCCGACCAACTGCAAGGCCGCATCGGCGCGAAACATGAAGCGGGACAGCGCCGCGCGGCACGCATTGTCGTCGAACTGCGGGTTTAGTCGTCGAAAATTGTCCAGAATGGATGTCGTGGCGTCGAGAATACTTACCTGCTGATCCAGCATGGCCCAGTCCGTGAAAATCCTGATCTCACCGCTCCACGGTTTCAACGCACCTGTCATGACAGAGAGCAGCGTGGATTTGCCCGATCCATTTGCGCCGGTCACGGCAATCCGTTCCGGCCCAGTGATGGAAAAGGAAACATCACGCAAGACCGGCAGACCGGGCAGATATCCCGCCGTAATCCCGTCCATCTGCAACACCATTTTCGATGCGGGGAGGCCGGTCGAGGCAAGCGACACCGAAAGTGGCTGAAGTATTTCTATTTTGCGGCGTGCCGTTTCGAGTGTCTGCGTAGCATCGGCCTCTCGGCTTTCCGCCAGCCTTGAATGGCTGCCGCTGGTGCCTTCGCTTCGGTTTTTCATGGCTCCGAGGAGGATTCGGGGCTGGTCGCGTTTGGCGGCCTTGCGTCGCCCGGTGCTGTCTTTGCGTGCCTTGGCCTCGGCTCTCTCCTGTGTTTTGCGAGCGACGTCGTTGAGCTGTTTCTCAGCCTCGGACATGTCGCGCTCCACGGCAGCAAGCTCCAATGCTTTCAGGCTCTGATAATGGCTCCAATTTCCGCCGTAGCGTTTCGCCCCAAGCGAGGTCAGGTCCACGATGGTGTCCATGCTCTCCAGCAATTCGCGATCATGGCTGACGACCAGCGCCCCGCCGCGCCATGCCCTCAGAAAATCAATGATGGCTGTGCGGCCCTCGCGGTCGAGATTGTTGGTCGGCTCGTCCAGCAGCATGAAATCCGGCTTGCGGAACACCAGCGCGGCAAGTCCGGCGCGTGTGCGTTGCCCGCCGGACAGGCATGACAGGTGCGTCTCGGCACTGGCATCAAGGCCGAGAAGACCAAGGGCTGACCGCATGCGGTCCTCTAACGTCCAGTCGGCAATTTCCAGTTCCGCAAGCGTTGCCTGACCGCTTTCGGCCTGCCTGATAATGGCCAGCGCTTGAGATACACCAAAGAGATCAGCGATGGTGTGATGTGCATCCACCTGCACGGTTTGCTGCATCGTGCCGATGCTACCCGAGATGGAGACGCTCCCTGCATGCGGAATGAGGTCGCCAGCGATCAGTCTCAGCAATGTGGATTTTCCAACACCGTTACGACCCACAAGACCGGTTCGTTCACTGTCGAAGCTGAGTGTCAGGTTTGAAAAGAGGATACGCCCTTCAGGCGTGGACCAGCTGAGATTGGAGAGTGTTATGGAGGCAGGCATGAGCAACGACTTTCCCGAAAACAACAAAATGGGTGGCTGTTGTTGTTGGGGAGAAATCCATGTCGAACACATCCTGCGAGAATTGGCTGAGACCCCATAATAGGATCGGCTCAATGTGTGTTCAAGCTAAAATGAGATGTTGGACGGCGCGGTGACGCACCATTTCCAAGTTGCGGCAGGCACAAACCTGCCGCAGCACGTCATCAACGCAGTGCGCCTACCAGAACGTCGCGACCATCCTCGATGGAAACCCAGCGGCCCGTGTTGAAGGACGCCTGACGCTTGAGATAGGTGTAGGTGGTGTTCGTCCACAGTTTGACCTCATCCGACAGGTTGTCGAGAATGAAGTCGCCTTCATTGGTGCGCAGAGTGAGTACGGCGTGGCCTTCACCATCGGGCTTGCGAACGACCGTTATCAGCAGATCGGATACGGCAAAGCCGCGCTCCATCAGCTTGCGGCGCTTGAGCAGCACGAAGTCTTCGCAGTCGCCAGCGGTGGTCGGGTATTCCCAGACCTCGTCGCGGCCGTAAACTTCCAGATCGGTCATGGCGACGATCGTGGAGTTCACTTCCTTGTTGATGTCGTGAATGACCTTCCAGCCATATTCCGTCACACGCGGTGGGGGCGTCAGCTTGCTGCGAATGTCGCATTCCGATTGGTACTTCTGGCAGAACTCGTAATGGCCGATCGGCTGGGACGTGATGCCGCCTGTGACCATAGACAGGCTACCCTTGTTTTCTGCCTGCACGGAGGCCGCAGACAGTAGTCCGGTCGCAAGTGCTACAAGCAGAGCACGCGCCCACGGTGCGTTCTTCATGAAACCCGTCCCTTAAAATCTTAACGAAAAGTTAAGAGAGGAAGGGGGTGCAAGTCAATCGGAACTCAGCGCCATGAACGCAAGATGAATAATATGGTTAAGATCGTTGCGTTTTTGCCGACAAAACAAGGCTTTTGGCCGCCGTCAGCATGCGCTCGATGTCCTGTGGACGGGACAGTCTGTGGTCTCCGTCGCGGATAAGGCTCAGCACGACGTCGTCGGCGGGCAGATGGTTGAGCAGCTTGAGAGCATGTTGGTACGGCACGTCGTCGTCGCGCATGCCCTGTAGGATGTGAACCGGGCACCCGGTTTCGATGATCCCCGTCAGCACGAGGTTGTTGCGCCCGTCTTCGATCAGGTCCCGAGTGAAAATATTGGGCTCATCGCTGTATTCCGACTTTTCCTCGAAGAATCCACGCTCTGCAAGTGACGCCTTTTCAGCTTCCGAAAGGTTGGGTTCGATCAAATCAGCCGTGAAATCCGGGGCTGGCGCAATCAGCAGCAAGCCGGCCACCTGCGGACCATTCGTAACCTTGCGCAGTTCTTCCACCAGCCGAAGTGCAATCCAGCCGCCCATGGAAGACCCTGTTATAATGATACGCTTCGGGGCTTTGTGGCGCAGAACCGCCATGGTTTCATTCAGCCAGCGCGAAATCGTACCCTCGTTGAAGTCGCCGCCGGATGCGCCGTGGCCGGAATAATCGAGGCGAATACAGGCTAGTCCGTTTTCTACAGCGAATTTGTCCAGTTCCACCGCCTTCGTGCCTGTCATGTCCGAGCGATAGCCACCAAGCCACACCAGCGTGGGTGCGTCCGTATCCGTCACTGCCGCGCGTGACAGTATAGCGATCTCGCGCGCATCACTGGTTGTGCCGACGGTAATATACTCAATGGTTTGCTCAGTCATAACGACGCGATTCTCCTCGGTTCCACTCCCCATGTAGAGCAAATTCAGAAAAAGCACGACAGGAGGTGATTTTTTTGAGCGGCTGTGCTATTGACTTCGCGGCGGCATTCACGACATTTCCGCCATTTGCACCGACAAGCTGTTTTTGCCGACGCGATCCCGAAACAGATCAGGAGAATACGACCATTCGCAGACCGTTCAAAGCCGATGCCCCCGTCAAAGAGGGCCCGCGCTCCAACAGGGAAATCCGAATTCCCAAGATTCAGCTGATTGATGAAGAAGGCCAGAACCTCGGCGTGATGCCGACGGACCAGGCTTTGAAGATGGCAGAAGACGCCGGTCTCGATCTCGTTGAGATCTCGCCGAACGCGGAACCGCCGGTCTGTAAGATTCTCGATCTTGGCAAGCTGAAGTATTCGACCCAGAAAAAAGCGGCCGAAGCGCGCAAGAAGCAGAAGATTGTCGAAGTCAAAGAAATCAAGATGCGCCCAAATATCGACACCCATGACTATGAGGTGAAGATGAAGGCGATGAACCGGTTCTTCGATGAAGGCGACAAGGTAAAGGTAACGCTGAAGTTCCGTGGCCGTGAAATGGCTCACCAGGAACTCGGTATGAAGCTCCTTCTGCAAGTCAAGGAAGACACCCTAGCCATTGCCAAGGTTGAAGCTGAACCGAAGCTCGAGGGACGTCAGATGATGATGGTTCTGGCACCGAAGTAAGTCTAGAACGTCTGAATTGTAGGCGTTTACGCACAGTCGCAGGGGAATTTATCATTCCCCGTTGCTCTTTTTCATAACTGAGGTTATAGGAGCGCGTCCGAACGGTCCGGCAGGGCATGCCGTGTCCGTTCCAGAATAGCTTGAAAGCAGGCTTCGTCTGCCTGCCTTCGATACAAAAATGGAGTAGCAAAATGCCCAAGATGAAGACGAAGTCCGCTGCAAAGAAGCGGTTCAAGATCACAGGTACCGGCAAGGTTCTCGCAGCCGCTGCCGGCAAGCGCCACGGCATGATCAAGCGTTCCAACAAGTTCATTCGCGACGCGCGCGGAACCATGGTTCTGGCCGACGCTGACGCCAAGAAGGTCGTCAAGAACTATCTGCCGAACGGTCTCTAAGACTTTTCCGCGTATTTGGACATTTTAAGGAGATCATGACATGGCACGCGTAAAACGTGGCGTAACTTCCCGCGCCAAGCACACCAAGACACTCAAGGCAGCCAAGGGCTTCTACGGCCGTCGCAAGAACACCATCCGCGCAGCCAAGGCTGCTGTGGACCGTTCCAAGCAGTACGCTTACCGCGACCGTAAGGTCAACAAGCGCAACTTCCGCGCTCTGTGGATTCAGCGTATCAATGCTGCTGTTCGCGAATTCGGCCTGACATACGGTCGCTTCATCGACGGCCTCAACAAGGCTGGCATCGAAGTCGACCGCAAGGTTCTGTCCGACATGGCTATCCATGAGCCAGCAGCGTTCGGCGTTCTCGTCGACACAGCAAAGAAGT
This sequence comes from Hyphomicrobiales bacterium, assembly GCA_900468015.1. Lineage (GTDB taxonomy): Bacteria > Pseudomonadota > Alphaproteobacteria > Rhizobiales > Rhizobiaceae > Agrobacterium. Next base: position 182,259 of record UBRU01000007.1, on the reverse strand, counting down.
CTCTTGCGTACCTCAAGGACGCAGGCACCACCAACGAATTTGAAGCCGCTGTAAAGTAATTACGGCGCGGACAAATTGTTGTTCATTTGAAACCCGCGCCGGGCCACCGGTGCGGGTTTTTTTATTGTGATGGCGGTCTTTGCTGGCTGCAAACGGGCGAGTTGCGCCCAAGAGTAATGAATGCTGCAAGCGGCTGACCCGGAGGAAAAAGCTAAAGGATTCCACGTCCACCTTGAGGACGCGGATATTGCTGCCTTGATGCAGGTTTTGCTGACCAGCGACAACCGCATTCAGCAACTCAATCTTTCCGCAGGTTCCGTCTGGATCAAGCGACAGGGCACGGAAACGGCGCCTTGGTGGCTGAAGATCCAGGCGTTTTTCGCCGCAGCATTGCCCTACAAGTTTCTGAAGCCATCGCCCGTCCTCAAGCCCACGGATATGATGGCGCGTGAGAAGCGCCGGATGATGACGTTTGGAGAAAAGGGTTTTCCCGTTCCTGAGATCATCTATTCGTCCCAGACCGCCATCGTCATCTCTGATGTCGGGCCAACGGTCCAGCGCATTTTGAAAACGAAACGCGGCGCGGGTGGCAGCGATCACGACGCGCTTTTGATCGATTGCGCCGCCGCCATCGGAAATCTCCACGCAGCGGGCCTGTGCCACGGTCGCCCGCACGTGCGAGACTTCTTCTTGCAGGACGGACGCATCGGCTTCATGGATTTCGAGGAAGAGCCGGAGGCCGTTATGCCGCTTGAAACAGCACAGGCCCGCGACATCTGGCTGCTGTTCCTGCCGCTGTCGGCACTTGCGCAAAACGGCAAGACGACACTCGATGCCGCCTACCGGGCATGGGTCTCGCGCGCGCCGAAAGCAACGATAGTAGAATTGCAGCGGTTGGTTCGTGTTCTCAGCCGCTTTTTGCCACTCGCACGGTTGATTGGACGCCTGCGGATGGGTAGTGATCTGCAACGCTTTATCGTGGCGACCGATTATCTGAAGAATGCCGTTAAACCCGAAGCCGCAGGCTAAAGCCCGACGAGGCAGGAAAATATGACCGAACTGGATAACTTGAAATCGCAATTGATGTCGGACATCGCAGCTGCCGGGGATGAAGCATCCATCGAAGCCGTGCGCGTTTCCGCGCTGGGCAAAAAGGGCTCTGTTTCCGATCTGTTGAAGACGCTGGGTTCCATGACGCCGGAAGAGCGCCAGACACGCGGTGCCGCCATCAACCAGTTGAAGACCGAAGTGACGGACGTCATCACAGCCCGCAAGGCCGAGTTGAAGGATGCGGCCATCGAAGCGCGCCTGAAGGCCGAAACGCTGGATATCAGCCTGCCGGTTCGCCAGTCGCCGGCAGAACGTGGCCGCATCCATCCGATCAGCCAGATCGTCGACGAGATCACCGCCATTTTTGCCGATATGGGTTTTTCCATCGCCGAAGGCCCGGATATCGAAACTGACTACTACAACTTCACGGCGCTGAACTTCCCCGAAGGACATCCGGCCCGCGAAATGCACGATACCTTTTTCTTCCAGCCGGACGAGAACGATGAGCGCAAGGTGCTGCGCACGCATACCTCGCCCGTCCAGGTGCGCACCATGGAAGCCCAGAAGCCACCGATCCGCATCGTCATTCCCGGCAAGACCTACCGCCAGGATAGCGACGCCACCCACTCGCCGATGTTCCATCAGGTCGAAGGTTTGGTCATCGACAAGAAGTCGAATGTCGGCAATCTGCGCTGGGTGCTGGAAGAGTTCTGCAAGACCTTCTTCGAGGTCGACAGCGTCGTCATGCGCTTCCGCCCGTCCTTCTTCCCCTTCACGGAGCCGAGCTTCGAAGTGGATATCCAGTGCGATCGCTCCGGCCCTATCGTCAAGTTCGGCGAAGGCAAGGACTGGATGGAAATCCTCGGCTGCGGCATGGTTCACCCCAACGTCCTGCGCGCTGGCGGGCTGGACCCGGATGAATACCAAGGCTTTGCCTGGGGCATGGGCCTCGACCGCATCGCCATGCTGAAATACGGCATGCCCGACCTGCGCGACTTCTTCAACGCCGACGTCCGCTGGATGACCCACTACGGCTTCCGCCCCCTGGATATGCCGACCTTGTTTGGTGGTTTGAGCAGTTAAGTTATGCCAACTGTTCTTAGCGAATACGGCTTTCGTTTTCATTTCTACTCAGGTGATGGCCATGAGCCACCACATATTCATGTTGACAGACAAGGCGGCGAAGCGAAGGTGTGGTTGGAGGCTGTTAGATTAGCGCAAGCAAAGGGCTTCAATCAGCGCGATATCGCCCGTATATTGGAAACTGTTGAGGAACACAGGCACCAGATGATGGAGGCGTGGAATGACTATTTCGGATGATCCGTATCCCGATAGCGACCGTCCTGTTGAGGCATGGTGCGATCCGCATGAAGTGCATGTGCGATTGGCAGATGGCAGACATGTATCGACGCCACTTTGGTGGTATCCAAGGCTGCTTAACGCGACGCCAGCTCAGCGAAACACGGTTGAATTGATGCTTGCAGGTATCCATTGGCCCGAAGTTGATGAAGATTTGTCTGTTGATGGCATGCTGAAGGGCCGGAAGGCACCGGGTGCCCAAGCTCCGCAGAAAGCCGCATAGTCTGCAAACTGAGCCGTGACGAAAGTTGCGATGACCGCTCGACCAGAAGAGACAAAATACCGTTAAGGACGCATAGACATGAAATTCACACTCTCCTGGCTGAGAGAGCATCTCGAAACCGATGCGTCTCTCGAACAGATCTGCGAACGCCTCACCGCCATCGGTCTCGAAGTCGAAGACGTGGATGACAAGGCGGCATACAGGCCTTTCGTCATCGCCAAGGTATTGAGCGCAGAGAAACACCCAGAGGCCGACCGCCTCAAGGTGCTGTCAGTCGATGCGGGTGACGGCAAGCCGGTGCAGATCGTTTGCGGTGCGCCGAATGCGCGTGCCGGTCTCGTCGGCGCGCTCGCACGTCCGGGTGACTATGTTCCGGGCATCGATGTAACGCTGGCAGTCGGAAAGATTCGCGGTGTCGAAAGTCATGGCATGATGTGCTCCGAAAAGGAGCTTAACATGTCCGACAGCCATGATGGCATCATCGATCTGCCACAGGACGCGCCGGTCGGCACGTCCTTCGCCACCTATGCCGGTCTTGACGATCCTGTCATCGAAATCAACCTGACGCCCAACCGCCCTGATTGCACCTCGATCTACGGCATCGCGCGCGATCTCGCAGCGTCCGGTCTCGGCACACTGAAGACAAAGCCAGCGCCGACCTTCAAGGTCGAAGGCGCGACATCCGTGGATGTGAGCCTTGATCTGGACGACGCAACGCTTTGCCCCGGTTTCGGCCTGCGCCTTGTGCGCGGCGTCAAGAACGGCCCCAGCCCGAAATGGATGCAGCAGCGCCTTCTCGCCATCGGCTTGCGTCCTATCAACGCGCTGGTGGATATCACCAACTACATGACCTTCGATCAGGGTCGCCCAATGCACGTCTTCGACGCGACCAAGGTCAAGGGCAACCTCGTCGTACGCCGCGCGAAGGATGGCGAAACCATTCTTGCGCTCGATCAGCGCGAATACAAGCTCGGCCCGACCAATGTGGTCATTGCCGACGATAACGGCATCGAATCCATCGGCGGCGTCATGGGTGGCGAGCATTCTGGTTGCGATGAAAACACCGTGGATGTGCTGATCGAATCGGCGCTTTGGGACCCGATCAACATCGCCAAGACCGGTCGCTCCCTCGGCATCATCACCGATGCCCGTTACCGTTTCGAGCGTGGCGTCGATCCCGAATATATGGTGCCGGGTCTGGAGCGCACGACAGAACTGGTGTTGGAGCTTTGCGGCGGCACGGCAGCAGAGGCGAAGGTCGTTGGTTACAAGGGTTTCGAGCCAAAGTGGATCGACTTCCCGCTGTCCGAAGTCAAGCGCTTGACTGGGCTGGACGTGTCGTCAGAAGAAACCCTCGAAATCCTCAAGGGCCTTGGCTTCAGCATTGAGGGCACTGGTGAGCGCGTCAGCGTCTCGGCTCCCTCATGGCGGCCGGATGTGGATGGCAAGGCCGATCTGGTGGAGGAGGTCATGCGCATTCATGGCGTCGATAACATCAAGCCGGAACCGCTGGAAAGCTTCGGTGCCGTCAATGAACGTATCCTGACCACCCTGCAAATCCGCACCCGCACAGCCAAGCGCTCGCTAGCATCGCGCGGCATGCTGGAAGCGGTGACATGGTCGTTCATTCCGGAAGCGCAGGCAAAGCTGTTCGGCGGCGGTTCGCCCGCGTTGAAACTTGCCAACCCCATCGCAGCCGATATGTCGGACATGCGTCCTTCACTGCTGCCGGGTCTGTTGACGGCCGCTCAGCGCAATGCCGACAAGGGTCACGGCGATGTCGCGATCTTCGAAGTCTCCGGCACCTATGAGGGTGACACACCGCAGGCGCAGCGTCGCGTGGCAGGCGGCGTTCGTCGTGGCACTGCCTCGTTGGCTGGCTCCGGTCGCATGTGGTCCAACGCGACCAAGGGCGGTGGCAAGCCTGTGGATGTCTATGATGCAAAGGCCGATGCGCTGGCCGTCATCGAAGCCTGCGGATTGCCGATGAGCAATGTGCAGATCGAAGCGGGCGCGCCTGGCTGGTATCATCCCGGTCGTTCCGGCACCATCAAGATGGGGCCGAAGGTTATCCTGGGTTATTTCGGTGAATTCCACCCGAAGACGCTCGCCGAACTGGATGTCTCCGGCGCTTATGCAGGCTTTGAAATCTATCTCGACGCCATGCCAGAGCCGAAGAAGAAGGCAACGCGCACCAAACCGGCGCTGGAACTGTCACCGTTCCAGGCCGTCAAGCGCGACTTCGCCTTCGTGGTGGACCGCTCCGTCGAAGCTGGCTCCATCATCAAGGCTGCCACCAGCGCCGATCGCAAACTCGTCACAGGCGTCAATGTCTTTGACGTCTTCGAAGGCGCATCCGTCGGCGAAAACAAGAAGTCCATCGCCATCGAAGTGCAAATCCAGCCGGTCGACAAGACCCTCACCGATGAGGATTTTGAAGCCCTCACGGCCAAGATCGTCGGCAATGTCGAGAAATCGACGGGCGGCGTTCTGCGCGCCTAAGCGGCGTGGTGATAACGCCGCTCTTGGGTCAGACCGCCGTAACCATAGGCGGTCGCCCGCACGTCCTCGACATAGATATAGCTCTCCTCGTGAAGGTTTCCGAGGAGAGCTGAAAATTCTTTGAATACCTCGGCGATATAGGCGGCCTTCTCGGCTTTGGTATTTGTTTCATCGGTAATTTTGATGTCGAGATAGACGCTGGACTTGCCTTGCGCAGCCAGCGTCCTGCCGCCGACAATCCAGTCGCGTGGATCTATGTATTGAATTGTGATGGCTGTGAGGGCGGGGTTCTTGCCCAGAACACGGTGCGTCAACTCCGATAAAAGTACGGAGATTTTTGCTGTCATCTCCTCGGATTGCTCGACACCCACCTTAACATTTAAAATCGGCATTTTCTTCTCCATATGGTTAGCTATGCAACTATTGAGTTGGAATTAGCTGATCTGCTTGTTGATGGACTTCGCCTGGTCTACGAATTGATCGAAAGACCCGTCTCCGAGTTCTGCTCGCAAACGTTTGGTCACCGCAGCGCTGGCAGCATCCAATGATGCATGTAGCGCCACCGCCTCTGCGGTCGGATGGATCTCGCATTCCCGCTTGTCGCGCTTGGCTGTTTGGCGCGTCAGAAACCCGCGTTTCTCAAGCCCATCGATGGCTCGCGTGGCCGTTGCTCTGGCGATCTGCAACGTGTCTGCCAACTCGCTTTGCAACATGCCGGGTTTGTTCAGCGCCGCGCGCAGCGTAAAGGCTTGAGCGGGTGTCAGGTCAAAAGGCTTGAAGGCCTCAGTCCAGACGCGCTCCAGTTGGCGGCTCAAGGCCATAGTGTTGAAATAGAGGCAATGATCAAACATGGCCTACAATATCACAAGTGATTGCATATGCAACTACATTGGAAGCTACACTTAATTTTTCGTCCAGTGCGCTCATCTTGACCTGCCGCAATCCCTGGAATTTCCTCTAACAAACTGTTCTAAAACGGTTTTACACCCTCGCTCCAGTTTTGCGGTGCGAGGGTGTAAAATTCAATAAAACCAAATAGATAACTTATCTATTCGCCATTGCCGCCATCTGCTCGGGATATCTCCCGCCCGCGACCTTCGCCGGAGACAGCAGCTCACCCAGCTTCGCAGCCTCATCCGCACTCAGCGCCACATCGGCCGCAGCCACGTTCTTTTCCAGATTGGCGATCTTTGTCGTGCCGGGAATAGGGACGATGAAGTCGCCTTGTGCCAGCACCCATGCCAGCGCCAGTTGGCCCGCCGTCACGCCTTTTTCCGCGGCCATCTCTTCAAGAAGCGTGATGAGCGCCAGATTGGCGTCGAAGTTTTCCGCCTGAAAGCGGGGGAGGGAGCGGCGGAAATCGGTGTCGGAGAGGCCTTCGAGCTTCTTCAATGCACCGGTCAGAACACCGCGACCGAGTGGACTGAACGGCACGAAGCCGATGCCGAGTTCGCGGCAGATGTCGAGCACGCCGTTTGTCTCGACATCGCGGGTCCACAGCGAATATTCGCTTTGAAGTGCAGTGATAGGGTGGGTGGCGTGCGCTTTGCGGATGGTTTCGGCATTGGCTTCCGAAAGGCCGAGATGACGAATTTTACCGGCCTGCACCAGTTCGGCCATGGCACCGACCGTCTCTTCAATCGGCACGTTGGGGTCAACGCGGTGCTGGTAGAAGAGATCGATGACATCGACGCCCAGACGCTTGAGGGAGGCATCGGCCACGGCGTGCACATTCTCAGGTCGGCTGTCTGTGCCGACCATCATCTGCCCGGCTGGCTTGCTGGCATCGATCTTGAAGCCGAATTTGGTGGCGATGATGACCTTGTCGCGGTGGGGCTTCAAGCCTTTGCCGACCAAAACTTCGTTGGTGTGAGGTCCATAGACCTCTGCCGTATCAAAGAAGGTCACGCCAAGTTCGACGGCGCGGTGCAGGGTCGCGATGGATGCAGCTTCGTCTGCGGATGGGCTGTAAGCGTGGCTCATGCCCATGCAGCCGAGGCCAAGCGCTGAAACGGAGAGATTGTTTCCGAGAATTCTGTTTTGCATCTGTCTGTCCTTGAAAACGGCACCCGTTTACATCGTTGCAACGGGTCCGGTGGATCGCTGGGAGCCAGGGATCGATAGAAAATGCGTGAGATCAGAACTTGATCCGGTAGCGAATATGGCCATCGCTTTTGATATAGCTGTCATAGAGCTTGCGGGCCTGGGCGTTGTCCTCGTTGGTATGCCAGTAGAGGCGTGACCAACCCTTCTCTTTACAGGTGGAAATCAGGTCATCGATCAAGGCACGACCGATGCCTTTGCCGCGAATGGTGGCATCGATGAACAGGTCTTCCAGATAACAATCCGGCGTCTTGACCCAAGTGCTGTCATGGAAGTGGTGGATGGCAAAGCCAACCACCTGTCCATCCAGCACTGCCAGACGCGCAGACACGCGCGACGCGGGGTCGATGATACGCGCCCATGTGTGGGCGGTTACGTCGTCGGCGAGATCAACACTGTAGAAGGCAAGGTAATCCTGCCAAAGTCTAAGCCACTGGCCGTGGTCTTCGCTACGGGCATCGCGAATGCTGAGATCCATTATGCGCCAGCCTTGTCCAGAAGGGCCACCATCTCGTCGGTCAGCTTCAGCTCCGTGGCGCGCGTAAAGCTTTCCAGCTGCGAAAGGCTGGTGGCGCTGGCGATCGGCGCCGTCACGGCCTTTTTGCGCAAAAGCCAGGCAAGCGCGATATCGGCCAGCTTTGCCCCGGTTTCAGCGGCAATCGTGTCCATGGCACCGAGAATATCGAGACCGCGCGAGTTGACGTAATCGCCAACGCGATAGGAGCGGGCCACGCCTTCCGTATCCGCCTTGCTGCGGTACTTACCTGTGAGGAAGCCTGCGGCAAGGCTGTAATAGTTGAAGACGCCGATGTCTTCTTTCGCGGTCAGCTCGGACAGCGGTCCTTCGAACCTCTCGCGGGTGTAAAGGTTATATTCCGGCTGCACGACATCGAAGCGCGCCAGCCCCGTCTTTGCGGAAACATCGAGCGCTTCTTGCAGGTCCGGCGCATCGTAGTTCGAGCAGCCGATGGCGCGCACCTTGCCTTGTTCTTTGAGCTTGGTGAACGCGCCAAGCGTTTCCTCGATCGGCGTTTCGGCATCCGGCTTGTGGGCCAGATAAAGGTCGATGTAGTCGGTCTGCAAGCGCCGCAGCGAGGCCTCTACCGCCTCAGCGATCCGGTCCGCCTTCAGCCCCTTGTCGTATCCAACCTTGGACACGATGATTGCCTTGTCGCGGGTCACGCTGCCGTGCTTCAGCCATTTGCCAATGATGGTTTCGGACTCGCCACCCTGATGGCCATCAACCCATGCGGAATAGACATCTGCCGTGTCGATGGTGTTGAAGCCTGCATCGAAAAATGCATCCAGCAACTGGAAAGAAGTCTTCTCATCCGCCGTCCAGCCGAAGACGTTGCCGCCAAAGACGATCGGGGCGATGGAAAGGCCGGTCCGGCCAAGCGCGCGTTTCTCCACGGATGATACTCCCTTTATTTCTTTTGATGTTCACAACAGTAGCAAGCGCGTGGAGGCATCACCATTGAATTTCCTTGATGGCTGGCCGTGGCTTGCGTGATGGAAACGACGCTCAGGAGGAAAGGGTTCGGTAAAAACTGGGCGGCTCCTCATGATGCTGTTGCCACACGCGACGAAGATGGCGGGCAGAGGCAAAGCCGGAGCGCTCGGCCACTGCTTCCATATCCAGCCTGGAATGGGAGAGAATATCGCGGGCGAGATTGACGCGCATCAGGTTGATGTAGTCCACCACGCTGACGCCGGTGTGTTCGCGAAACAGCCGCGACAGGTGCCGTTCGCTCAAGGCTGCCGCCTTTGCCAGCCTTCCCAGCGACCATTCGGCAGCGGGATCTGCCACGATGGCATCCTGTGCCTTGTGGACGGAGGGGTGAATGTGGTTGCGGCCCGAAAGCCAGGGCGAGATTTGTGGATCGTTCGCCGTGCGCCTGATATAGATGACCATGATCTGCGCAATGCGCGCCGCAATCACCGGGCTGGTGAGTGACGATACAATGTGCAGCAGAAGATCGATGCCGGTGGAAATGCCAGCACTGGAAAAGCACCTCTTGTCTTCCACGAATAGACGGTTGTCCAACACCTGCGCCAAGGGCGCGATCCGTCGCAATTCACCCATGCAATCGGCATGGGTCGTGCATTGATGACCATCGAAGACACCGGCTTCGGCGGCAATCAGCGCGCCGGAGCAGATGGAGACGATGGTGGTGTCGTCCCGCACTGTCCGCCGCAGCCAGGCTGCCAGATCGCGCCGCTCCCGCTTTGAACCGGCCTGCATCGTTTTCATTACGGAACCGCCGGAAATCAGCACCATGGCATTGTCGGGCAGCGCCTCCGGCAAGGCCTCCAGTCCGGCCAGCGAAAGCCCGATCGTCGTCGTCTGGGTCTTGGCTGCCGCGACATATTTGCAGTCGAACCGCACGGCATCCTGCTGCTCGTTGGCATAACGCAACACCTCCAGCGGCCCCGCAACATCCAGCAACAGCGTCTGCGGCGGCAGCACCACAAAAACCGGAATGATCTTGGTTGGTGTGCCGCCACTCATCATCATGCGGCCTCTTTTCGTACCTGCAACGCCTCGTCCACGGTCACGATGCGAGCAAACCGACCCGAGAGCACGACTTCCGTGCGCATGGCGATATCCTTTGCCGAAAACACCGTGCCTGATGCATGCGTCATGGGAAAGGTCAGCGTCGCCTCGGTCACGAAATCGACGGTGTAGCCGAGATCAGACCCCTGTCGCGTGGTGGTTTCGCAGCATTGCTCGGTGCGAATGCCGGAGATGATCAGCCGGTTGATGCCATGCTGGGTCAACCACACATCCAGACCCGTGCCGATAAAGGCCGAATGGCGGTTCTTACGAAACGTCGCGGTCGGCTCGATGCGAATGCCCTCCAATGCGCGGATGAAACCGCTGTCTTCAGCAAAGGCCCGGTCCCCATCGACATGGAAGATCTGGATGACGGGAATCCCCGCCGCCTCAGCGCCGTCGATCAGCTTTTGCTGGGCGGCGAGATAGGCAGGCAGGCCGCTCTCATCGAAATAGGGCGCCTGACGAAAGGATTCCTGCACATCGATAACCAGAAGCGCTGTGTGTGAATGGGACATTTTCTGTATATCCGATTTCTGATGATTACAGTCTTTCCTATTAGCTGAGAACCCGAAAGTGCAGGTTGCGCCGAAGAGAGGACATTTTCAGCCATCATTGCGATTCATGCACTCGGACGTGTCGAACGGTTGCGTGCTCGCTATGTCGTGATAAGGTGCCGCCCATCACATTGGAGGCAAGCATGTTGCGTTTTGGAATTCTATCGACGGCGAAAATCGGTCGGGAGCTCGTCATTCCCGCCATTCAGGATGCGGAAAATGCCGTCGTCACCGCTATTGCCAGCCGTGATTTGGGCAAGGCGCGGCAGCTCGCCGACCGCTTCTCCGTGCCACATGCTTTCGGTTCCTACGAGGAGATGCTGGCGTCTGATGTCATCGACGCGGTCTACATTCCTTTGCCCACCGCCCAGCATGTGGAATGGTCCATCAAGGCCGCCAATGCGGGCAAGCATGTGCTGTGCGAAAAGCCGATTGCGCTGAAGGCCGAGGAGATCGACAGCCTGATTGCAGCGCGAGACCGCAACAAGGTGCTGATATCAGAAGCCTATATGGTGACCTACGCGCCGGTGTGGCTGAAGGTGCGCGAGTTGCTGGCCTCCGGTGCCATCGGCACGCTCAAGCACGTCCAGGGCTCCTTTACCTATTTCAACCGTGATCCCGGCAATATGCGCAACATTCCCGAACTCGGCGGCGGCGCGCTTCCGGATATCGGCGTCTACCCCACCATCACCACCCGCTTTGCCACCGGCAAAGAGCCGAAACGCGTTCAGTCCACGGTGGAGCGTGATCCGGAATTCGGCACCGACATCTACGCGAGCGTCAAAGCAGATTTCGGCGATTTCGAACTCAGCTTCTATATTTCCACCCAGCTCGCGGGCCGCCAGTTGATGGTTCTTCACGGGACCGAAGGTTATATCGAGGTCAAGTCACCCTTCAATGCCGACCGCTGGGGTGCCGAAGAAGTCGAACTCACCAACCAGACCCACGGCCAGTCGCAAATCTTCCGCTTTCAGGACAGCCGCCAATACCGTCGTGAGATCGAAGCCTTCGCGACAGCAGCAAGCGGTGGCGAGGCGGAGGTCGTGTCTCTGGAAAGCTCGAAGAACAGTCAGCGCTTTATCGACGCGATCTACCGCGCTGCCGACAAGGATGGCTGGGAAACGGTCTAAGACCCGCCACCCAGCCTTTTCCTCGCTCTTAGATAGCCGATAACGGCGAGAGCGAGGCCACCAAACGACGCGGCAATGAAAGCTATCGGCCATTGCACGAACGGGTTTCGGTTGATGATCAGCGCGAAAACGCCGAAGCCGACGCATGTGCTGATGACACTGACGATTATCAGCAAAACGCCGCCCACAGGGGCGGCTCGTAGCATTCGGTTTAGGGTATAGGCAAGACAGGGCAGGGTTATCGCCACGCTCAGCAAACGGGCGAATATGATGTCGAGGCCTGAACCAGTCGATATGGCGAGTGTCAGAAGACCATCTAGCACAGTGAAGGCAACAGTGATGACGATGAATACTGGTAAGTTCACGCGTTTGTATTCCGTTTCAAGACCCTCGAAACGCATTCTAACGCAAACCTGAGGCGCCGCTAGAGATTAAGCGGTGCGCATGCCGCGCATCACCAACATTGCGCCAAACGCACCGGCGATACCGACATTGTAACCGGCCAGTGCGATCAAAAGCGATAAAACATGCACGCCGGATGCAGAAACGAGAGCTGCTACTGCGAACGCAACTGCAATAAGGATGCCCGTGGCGGCGAGAGCCGTCAGAGACCGCAAAGCAAGTGCAGCTACGCCAAGTGAGATTCCGAGAACAAATACCATGATGCCGCTCCTCCTCCAGAGGGCCTGAGGAAAGGCACCGTCATCCTCAAAGCCCTTATTTCTCCTCTTCCAACCGTCAAGATATCAGATTGTTGCAATTTTGTGAAATTTAATCGTCAGAAAATTGTCAAATCCGCGTCATGAAGCCGATTTGCGAATCGCGGGGCATGGGGTAGAAACGGGCATGAGCGATATTTTCAGCCAGCCTCTCACCAACCTTGCCGAGTTTTCCGTTTCGGAACTGTCCGGTTCCATCAAACGCACGGTGGAAACCGCGTTCGATCAGGTTCGGGTGCGCGGTGAAATCTCCGGTTATCGCGGCCAGCATACGTCGGGGCATGCCTATTTCTCGCTGAAGGACGACCGCGCCCGCATCGATGCCGTCATCTGGAAGGGCAGTTTTTCCAAGCTGAAGTTCCGCCCGGAAGAGGGTATGGAGGTCATCGCCACCGGCAAGATCACCACCTTCCCCGGCTCGTCCAAATACCAGATCGTCATCGAAAGCCTGGAGCCCGCCGGTGCCGGTGCGCTGATGGCGCTTCTGGAAGAGCGTCGTAGAAAGCTGGCTGCCGAAGGTCTGTTCGATCAGACGCGCAAGCGCCGTCTGCCCTATATGCCCAGGGTCATCGGCGTCGTCACCTCGCCGACCGGCGCCGTCATCCGCGATATCCTGCACCGCATTTCCGATCGTTTCCCCGTGCATGTGCTGGTTTGGCCGGTCAAAGTGCAGGGCGAAGGCTCTGGCGAAGAAGTGGCGAACGCCATCAGAGGCTTCAATGCGCTTGAGATCGGCGGAGCCATTCCGCGCCCCGACGTGCTGATCGTCGCTCGTGGTGGCGGCAGTCTGGAAGATTTGTGGAGTTTCAACGACGAGATCGTCGTGCGCGCCGCGGCAGAAAGCCAGATACCGCTGATCTCGGCTGTTGGCCACGAAACCGATACGACACTCATCGACCATGCCGCGGATGTCCGCGCGCCGACACCCACGGGTGCCGCCGAAATGGCCGTGCCTGTCAGGGCTGATCTCGAGGCACAGCTTGCAGGTCTATCTGCCCGTCTCTCCGGTTCCATGTCCCGCCAGATGGACAACCGCCGCCAGGGCGTGCGAGCGCTCGTGCGCGCACTGCCATCACTCGATCAGTTGCTGGCCCTGCCGCGCCGCCGTTTCGATGAGGCAGCCAGCGGTCTCGGTCGCGGGCTGGAACTCAACACGCTCAACAAACGTCGCAGCTTCGAGCGCACAGCTTCGGGCCTGCGCCCGGATGTGCTGGCCCATGGCTTGAAACAGCAACGCCAGCGCATTCAGGAGCGCATGCAGCGCGCCGAAAGCCTGGTGGAGCGTCGCCTGTTGCAAGCACAATCGCGCGTCTCATCGTCGGACTCGTCGCTGCGTGCTTTGCCCGCCCGTCTCCTCGGCCTGCTGGAGCGCCAGAAGGAGAGAGTGGCAACCGCCACCCGCCGCACCGATACCGCCGTCCTCCACCGCATGTCGCAAAACCGCTCCGGCCTCGCCGCCCATGACCGCATCCTGCAATCGCTGTCTTACAAGAACGTGCTAAAGCGCGGTTACGCAGTCATCCGCGATGAAGACAACCGCCCGCTGACCCGCGCCGCCACCATCGAGAATGGTGCCATTCTTTCGATGGAATTCGCGGACGGCCGCGTGTCTGCCGTCGCTGGCGGTGCGGATGTCCAACCCGCTGACACAGTGACGGCAGCACCGAAGAAAAAGCCGGTGAAATCGACCACATCAGGCCCGGTTGATCAAGGCAGTTTGTTTTAGGCGACAACACACTCAGCCATTCTGCACTTTCCCTGGTTTAACTTCAGCCATTGCATCGCCAGATGCTGTGGGTGCGCGCTTGTGTACCTGGGCTGCTTGAGAAGCTAGTCTGTTGGTTTGTGGTGTAAGAGATTTGCGGGCAAAGGCGAGGGGGCTTTCGACTTGGCTCTGCTTTTGCCCAACGGAAGAACATTTCGATCTGCCAGCGACGTTTGTAGAGATGGGCAATCTCCTAAGCCGGTGCCTTCAGATCGCTGGTGACGATGCCAGAGCCTTTAGCTTGGCTGTTGGCCGGAAGGCAGCAAACCGAGCGATCGAACGCGGACTGAGGAATTTACTTCAAAAGACCGTGAAAAACGCTACTCGCGTGCTGCATGTTTTAATCGCCTGTTCGTGTCCAGAACGCCACCAAGCGCCTGAACACGAGTAGAGTCAGAGTCATGCATCATGTCTAAAAATTGAAACCGAACAGGACTGCATCAAGTGCGGGCGACGGAGAGTGAGGCAGCGATCAGCCTTGAGCGTCGCGCTTGCGCTCGATGGCATCCCACAGCAGGCTGGCGACATCGGCGCCGCCGAATTTCTTGACTTCGCGGATGCCGGTTGGCGACGTGACGTTGATTTCGGTCATGTAGTCGCCGATCACATCGATGCCGACGAAGAGGAAGCCGCGTTCTCGCAGCGCAGGGCCGATGCGTTGGCAGATTTCCTTTTCGCGGGCCGTGAGCTCGGTCGGTTCCGGGCGGCCACCGGCATGCATGTTGGAGCGGGCGTCGTTTTCCGCAGGTACGCGGTTGATGGCGCCGACTGGCTCTCCATCCACCAGAAGGATGCGCTTGTCGCCCTTGCGGACATCAGGCAGATATTGCTGGGCGATGTAGGGTTCGCGGAACATCTGGCCGAACATTTCCAGCAGCGAGGAGAAGTTGCGGTCATCGCGGGTGGAGTGGAACACGCCAGCGCCACCATTGCCGTAGAGCGGCTTGAGGATGATGTCGCCCATTTCCTCGCGGAAGCGGGAAATCTCTGCCACGTCCTTGGTGATCAGCGTGGTGGGCATGAGGTCGGCGAATTCGGTGACGAAAATCTTTTCCGGCGAATTGCGCACCCAGGCCGGGTCATTCACCACCAGTGTCTTGGGGTGGATGCGCTCCAAAAGATGGGTGGAGGTGATGTAGGCCATGTCGAAAGGCGGGTCCTGGCGCAGATGGATGACATCCATGGTGGCGAGGTCGACGCGTTCGGGTTCGGCTAAGGAGAAGTGATCGCCATTGATGTCGCGCAGCTGCATCTGCTCGACGGTGGCGTAAATCTTGCCATCGCGCATGGACAGGCGGTCCGGCGTGTAATGGAACAGGCGGTAGCCACGGGCCTGCGCCTCAAGGCTGATCGCGAAGGTGCTATCGCCAGCGATGTTAATGCCGGAGACATGATCCATCTGGATCGCGACGTTCTTGATTTTGGCCATGCGCAATTTCCTTTTGAAAGCCCGAAATGTGTAGGGCAGGCAAGCTTCAAAGGCAACTGCTACTCGGTGGCGTATCTATGAGTTTTATTGACGTGAAAGCGCTTTAAAGCGATGGCGTCTTTGCGGGCATCAGCTTGTTTTTCAAGCGGAAAGCGATTGCGACCGGCCAAGGGAACGGGCGGCGCAGGAAGGCGACTTTGCGAACGTAAGTGTCTACTCGCCATGTGGCCCAGGTGCCTGCTTTGAAATAGGCGACGTCACCCGCGTTGAGGTGGTGCACCGAGCCATCCTCCGCCGTGACATGCACCCCACCTTCAAGGATATGTACGGTTTCGTCCCAGGCGAAGAACCAGCGGAAGGTGCCCGCCGTGCAATCCCAAAGGGCGGTATAGGCGGCGCGGTCGCCGCTGCGGGAATGATCAGCCATGCGGGCCTGCGGCTGACCTTCGATGACCCAGTCCGGGTTGATCGGGGCAGGTTGCATGTCCAGCGCGTGTGATGCGGCGGAGACTACGGCCTGCGCCCCAGCGCGTCTTTTTGCGCGTGGCACCAAAGGTACAGCGCGACCTGCCATAGCGGCCACACTTGCGATCATCACATGCAACACCATCGAGCGTCCCCACCTCGTAACGGGAACGCTTTAACACAAATCCGGTAAGAATGCTCTTCCATAAATTGAATCAATTGTAACGAAAGTGCATTTTAGGCTGGTTTCAATGGGCGACGGCCAGTTGCTCGGCTTGATGACGCGAGGTGCTGGTTGCTGCCCCTTCGATACGCTTACCCGTTTCCTTGTCGAAGAAGTGGAGCTTCTCCAGTGCGATCGCCAGCGACATTTCCTGCGGCATGTCCGTTTCGGCGGAGCAGGCAACTGTCAGGGCCTGATCTGCCACCATGCCGTGGACGAGACGCTGTGAGCCGAGCTCTTCGATGTAATCCACCCGGAATGGTAAGCCCTGCTCATCGGTGCGGGCGATGCGAAGGTCTTCAGCACGCATACCAACAGTGACAGAGCCAGACGTCGGGGCATAACCATTGAGCGACAGGACGACAGGGCCGATAGCCAGACTATCGCCATGCAGTTCGCCCGACAGCAGGTTCATGGCTGGAGAGCCGATGAAGCTGGCGACGAAGGTGGAGGCGGGCTTGTGATATACCTCCAGCGGCGCGCCGATCTGTTCGATGCGACCGGCATTCAGCACCACAAGGCGATCCGCCAGCGTCATGGCTTCAAGCTGATCATGCGTTACATAGATGGAGGTGGTGCCGAGGCGGCGTTGCAGGCGCTTGATTTCGCCGCGCATGGAGACGCGCAGCTTGGCATCGAGATTGGACAACGGCTCATCGAAGAGGAAAGCGGCGGGCTTGCGCACGATGGCGCGGCCCATGGCCACACGTTGGCGCTGACCACCGGAGAGTGCGCGCGGCTTGCGATCCAGATAGGGCTGAAGCTCCAGCATGCGGGCGGCTTCCGCCACACGCGCATCGATCTCTGCCTTCGGCGTCTTGCGGTTTTTCAGGCCATATTCCAGATTCTGGCGCACCGACATATGCGGGTAGAGCGCGTAATTCTGGAAGACCATAGCGATGTCGCGGTCTGCCGGTTCTACGTCATTGACCACGCGGTTGCCGATGCTGACCTTGCCATCGGAAATTTCCTCCAGACCTGCGACCATGCGCAAAAGCGTAGACTTGCCGCAGCCTGAGGGGCCGACGAGCACGATGAACTCGCCATCCTTGATGGAGATATCCACATCGTGGACGGCGCGCATGCCGTTGGAATAATCCTTGCAGACCTGACTGATTTCGATCTCGGCCATATCAATATCCTTTATTTATCGCTTTCGGTGAGGCCCTTGATGAACCAGCTCTGGAAGATCACGACGATCAACACAGGCGGCAGCATGGCCAGAACGGCGAGCGCGAAGGCTTCGTTGTAATCGGGGATTTGCGAGCCGACCCAGACTTGCAGGATCGATTTTATGCCGCGCATGATGGTGAAGAAGCTCTCATCATTGGTCATCAGCATGGGCCACAGATACTGGTTCCAGCCATAGACGAACATGATGATAAAGATGGCGGCCATCATGGTGCGGGACAGGGGCAGGAGAATATCGATGAAGAACTTCACAGGGCCTGCGCCATCGATACGGGCGGCCTCGAGAATTTCATCTGGCACGGCCTTGAAGAACTGGCGGAAATAGAAAGTCCCAGTGGCCGAGGCCAGAAGCGGCACGATGAGGCCGGTATAGGAGTTCAAAAGCCCAAGTTTACTCATGACCTCATAGGACGGCATAATGCGCACTTCGAGCGGCAGAAGCAGGGTGGTGAAGATGATCCAGAACGCGAATGTCGCAAAACGAAAGCGGAAATACACGATGGCGTAGGCCGCCAGCATCGACAGCACGATCTTGCCAACGGCAAAGCCGACGCCTAGGATCAGCGAGTTTATGACCATGTTCAGGCCGGTGATCTGACCGGTGAACCCACCTTTTTGGGTTAGGACCTTTTCATAGGTGCCGACGAAATTATCGCCCGGTAAAAGGGTCAGGCCATTCATGTGAATCTGGGCTGCCGTGTGGGTCGATGTCATGAAGGCCACGAGGACCGGCATGATCAGAAACAGCGAACCGATGATGAGGATCAGATGATCGAGGGGCTTTGTCTTGTACATATCGGATATCCCTCAACCGTAATGGATGCGTTTTTCGAGGAAACGGAACTGGATGACCGTGAGCACGAAGACGACGATCATCAGAATGACCGATTGCGCCGATGAGCCGCCGATATCGTTGCCGCGGAAGCCATCCAAATAGACCTTGTAGACAAGGGTAATTGGGTTGTTGGCTGCCTTGTCCTTCACCATCACGTCGATGACCGCGAAGGTATCGAACAGCGCGTATGTGATGTTGATGATGAGCAAGAAGAAGGCGGTGGGTGCCAACAACGGCATGATGACCGTCCAAAAACGGCGAAAGCCGTTGCGGCAATCGATGAAGGCGGCTTCGCGGACTGAGACGGGCACGCTTTGCAGGCCTGACAGAAAGAAGATGAAATTGTAGGGGATTTGCTTCCAGACGGAGACGAAGATCATGGCAAAGGCGGTGTCGAAATAAGTGACGCCGACCTGCATGTGCCATCCGAGGAAGGCGGCCATCTTGACGAAGGGGCCGATATGCTGATCGAAAAACATCATGCCGATGAGGCCAGCGACCGGCGGCGCGATGGCATAAACTGAAATCAATATCGTCTTATAGGCGGCGCTGCCCCTGATGATTGCATCCGCTTTGACCGCCAGCAGAAGGCCGAGCGCCAACGAAAATATTGTGACCAGCGTGGTGAACAGCACGGTGAACTTGGCAATGTTGAGATATTCGGCGCTGAACAGGACGTCGGTGTAATTGGCAAGCCCGACAAAGGTGGAGCCGAAGCCGAAAGGGTCTTCGATATAGAACGAAGACTGCACCGCCTGTACCGACGGCCAGTAGAAGAAGACGAAAATGACGATGAGCTGCGGCGCAATCAACAGGTAGGGCAGCGGGGATGCGGAAAATTGCACCCGTTTGGCCGATTCAGCTTTCACCGCAGGCTTTTTTGCCTTGGACTTGAAGCCCGGCAGGAACCGCACGGAACGCGGTTGGGAAGACGTATAGGCCACGCGCGCAAACCTTTTTGTTGTGGGCTTTTCTTCAAGGCTGAAGACAGGCCGGGATTGTTGGGAGGCTTCGCATTCGTACTCGACGTCATCCTCGGGCTTGTCCCGAGGATCTAACCACGTTCAATGTTGTGGTTCGTTAGATCCTCGGGACAAGCCCGAGGATGACGGCGCAGTGTTGGACGAGCCTTGCAGATAACCGACGGACCTCCCCTCATCAGGAAGGGAGGTCCATCTATTTTCAGAAACCGTTCAATCAGCCAGCCGTCTTTGCGAAACGGGCGAGCAGTTCGTTGCCTTCCTTCTCGATGATCTCGAGGGCTTCCTTTGGCTGAACTTCGCCAGAGAAGATGCGGCCGTATTCACGTTCCATGATGGCGCGGATCTGTGGGTAGAAGCCGAGGCGGTAGCCCTTGGACCATTCGCCGCCTGGAAGGGAAAGCTGCTTGATGCCGACTTCGGCAACCGGCTGCTTTTCGTAGTAGCCTTCCTTCTTTGTCAGCTCGTATGCAGCCTGTGTGATGGCGACGTAACCGGTGGCCTGGTGGTAGAACTTCTGGATTTCAGGCGATGTCAGGAACTGGAAGAAGTCCGCAACGCACTTGTTTTCCGCTTCCGGCTTGCCGGACATGGCAAACAGGGCCGCGCCGCCGATGAAGGAGTTGGTGCCAGCGCCCTTAATGGAGCCCCAGTAAGGAAGGAATGTTGCCGAGAACGGCATCTGTGCCGTCTTCTGCAGGCCACCAAAGGAGCCGGAAGAACCGATCCAGAGTGCAACCTTGTTTTCTTCGAATGGCTTCTGGTTATCGTTCCAGCCAGCACCGTAATAAGCAAAATAGCCCTGATCCTTCCAGGACTTCAGCTTGTCGAACATCATGACGAGGTTCGGGTCGGTGACCTTGAGCTTGGTGTCGACAACGCTGTCGTAACCATTGTTGTTGGTAGCGAACTGGAGGTTGTTGCGCGAGAAGAAATTCTCGGTGAACTCCCATGTCAGCTGCGTCTGAACAAGCGGAATGAAACCGGCTTCCTTCAGCTTCGGGGCTGCGGCTTCGAATTCTTCCCAGGTCTTTGGTGCTTCAACGCCAGCCTTTTTCAGGGCTTCGGTGTTGAAATACATGATAGGGGCGGAGGAATTGAACGGCATGCCGAAGAACTTGCCATCAGCGGCAGCGAAGAAGCTGCGTACACCTGGGATGAAAGCTTCGCGGTCGAATTTGTAGCCGGCCTTGGTGATGACGTCTTCAGCAGGGATAACAGCGCCCTTGGCGTTGATGATGGTGGCAGCACCGGCATCGAAAACCTGAAGAATGTTCGGCTGATCGCCGGAGCGGAAGGCAGCGATGCCGCTGGCCAGCGCTTCTTCATAGGTACCCTTGGAAACCGGCGTTATCGCGCAGGCGCTCTGGGCGGCGTTGAACTTCTGGGACACTTCATTGATGACTTCGCCGTTGCGGCCGCCCATGCCGTGCCACCAGGTGATGTTGGTCGCCGCCATGGAAGACGTCGCCGTAAACGTGATGGCCATTGCGGCCATGGAAAATTTCTTGATCATGGTTTCGATCCTTTACCGCCCTTGTTTGGGTGAGGATGCGAATAGGCCCCTTCCGTGACGGGCCGTTTACAGTTTTATGGCAGATTTATTACAGGTTAAACCGATTAGACCGCTCAAAAAGACAAGGATGGCGCGGCGCCGCAACCCTAAAATGCATCTATGAAATGTTTTGGTAGGCGGCGCGGTAGAACGGCGACGATATCGAAGCGTAGGGATAGCGTTGCTGCATCCCGGCGACGCGACAGCCAGAGATCGGCGGCAGCGCGGATGCGTTTTTGTGAGGCGTAACTAACCGCGGCGACGGCACCGGTTTCAGAGGCACGTGCCTTGACCTCGATGAAGGCGATCACGTCCCTCTTGCGGACGATGAGGTCGATCTCGCCGAGCTTTGTTCGGTGGCGTAGGGCAAGGATGCGGTAGCCCTTGAAGATGAGATAGAGGGCGGCCCAATATTCCGCAGCATGGCCGCGCCTTTCCGCCTTGCGTCTTTGCCCCGTTCGCCCCTCAGCCGCCATCGCTGCCCTTCATATCCAGCAGGCGCTGATAGAGTTCCTTGCGCGGCAGACCGGTGAGCTTTGCTGCCTCTGCCGCTGCCTTGGCGGCGGGCATGGTGGAAACGAGGTCTTTCAGCAGCTTTTCGACATCTTCCATATCGGGAATTTCATCGTAGGACGGCGGCTCTATGAGAAGTACGATCTCGCCTTTGACGATGCGGTCTTCATTATAATAGTCGGCCAGTTCAGCCAGCGTGCCGCGTCGGAACTCTTCGAAGGTTTTCGTCAGTTCCCGGCACACGACGGCACGGCGGTTCGGGCCCAGCACTTCCGACGCGACCTTGATGGTAGCGCAGATGCGGTGCGGGGATTCGAAGAACATCATGGTTGCCGGTATCTTCGACAGTTCGGAGAAGCGGTCGCGTTTACCCTTGTCCTTGACCGGCAGAAAGCCTGCAAACATGAAAGCGTCGCTCGGCATTCCAGAGCCGACAAGTGCGGCGAGCGGTGCAGATGCGCCGGGGATCGGCACCACGTGGTGGCCCGCTTCCAGCGCCATCTGGCCCAACCGATAGCCGGGATCGGAGACCAGCGGTGTACCGGCATCCGACACCAGCGCCACGGATTTTCCGGCATCCAGCGCAGCGATGAGTTTTGGTCCTGCCTCTTCAGCATTGTGTTCGTGATAGGAATAGGGCCGGTTGCGAATGCCATAGCGGTCTAAGAGAATTCGGGTGACGCGGGTGTCTTCGCAGGCGAGCACATCGGCAGACGCCAGCGTTTCCAGCGCGCGAACGGTAATATCGCCAAGGTTGCCGATGGGTGTCGCCACGAGATAAAGCGCTGCCTCTATTGGACGGGCCGGTATAGTATGTCCGCCAACCTTGAAGCCGCGTCCGTTGCCATCAGGGCCTTCGCCATTTTCACCAACAGGTGCTTCATCTGTCACTGCTTCATTCCCGTTCATGTCTATTCCAGGCCTTTATGGGCAAGACAACGCCCGTGAACAAGGGCAGTTATGGCACGCCGGGCTGTGGACCGTGTTGTATTGCGTGGAAATAAGGGAATGAGGCGGCATGGCCTCTTGCATTTTCCTTGGGAACTCTGCCATTTTGCCCGTCCACATTATCCGGCCCCCAAGCTGGAGAAGACTATCTTGGCGACCCGGATGATACGGGTTGCAACGGTTGAAAGCGGTAGTGTCCATGCGTATTACTCTCGAGCGGTCGAACCTTCTGAAATCGCTGAACCACGTTCATCGCGTGGTGGAACGGCGCAACACCATCCCCATTCTGTCCAACGTGCTGTTGCGCGCATCCGACGCCAAGCTGGACATGAAGGCGACCGACCTCGATCTCGAAATTACCGAGGCGACACCGGCTATGGTCGAACAGGCCGGATCCACCACCGTTCCCGCGCATCTTCTCTATGAAATCGTGCGCAAGCTGCCAGATGGTTCGGAAGTGCTTCTGGCGACCAATCCTGATGGCTCGTCGATGACGGTGACCTCGGGCCGCTCCAAGTTTTCGCTGCAATGCCTGCCGGAAACCGATTTCCCCGACCTGACGGCGGGTACGTTCAGCCACAGCTTCAAGCTGAAGGCGGCGGACTTGAAGATGCTGATCGACCGCACGCAGTTTGCGATTTCGACCGAAGAGACGCGTTATTATCTGAACGGTATTTTCTTCCACACCATCGAAAGCGACAACGACCTGAAGCTGCGCGCCGTGGCTACCGACGGTCACCGTCTGGCGCGCGCCGATGTCAAGGCACCCTCGGGTTCCGAGGGCATGCCGGGCATCATCATTCCGCGCAAGACGGTTGGCGAGTTGCAGAAGCTGGTGGACAATCCCGAGGTGGAAGTGACGGTCGAGGTGTCCGACGCCAAGATCCGCATCGCCATCGGCGACATCGTTTTGACCTCCAAGCTGATCGACGGCACTTTCCCTGATTACCAGCGGGTCATCCCGACCGGCAACGACAAGGAAATGCGCGTCGATTGCCAGACCTTCGCCAAGGCCGTCGACCGCGTGTCTACGATTTCGTCCGAGCGTGGCCGTGCTGTGAAGCTCGCGATTACCGAAGGGCAGTTGACGCTGACCGTCAATAACCCGGATTCGGGTAGTGCTACCGAAGAAGTCGCCGTCGGCTATGAGCATGACGGCATGGAAATCGGCTTTAACGCCAAGTATCTGCTGGATATCACAGCTCAGCTGTCCGGCGAAGATGCGATTTTCCTGTTGGCCGATTCCGGCTCTCCGACACTGGTTCGCGACACCGCAGGCGATGATGCGCTCTATGTTCTGATGCCAATGCGCGTCTAGCACCAACTCTGCTGGAAATAAATTCGACGCCGGTGAGCCTCCTCACCGGCGTTTTTGTTTGCGGTTTTTTTGACTTTCGTTAAGATTTCCTCGCTGCGACATTTTCCATTGTCTTTACGACAAGGCGACAACATATCGCCATAGTTTCCACAAATGTTGTCGCGCATAATCAAAGGGGGACCATGATGGGACTGAGCCTGAAAGAGCGCTTCGGCAGAAAATTCGAAGAAGAAATCCGTTTCTTCAAGGGAATGGTGAACCAGCCGAAAAAGGTGGGCGCCATCGTTCCGACCTCTGGCGTAACAGCGCGGCGCATGGCGAGTGTCATCACCCCGCAATCGGGCCTTCCCGTGCTGGAATTGGGACCGGGCACAGGCTGCATCACCAAGGCGATCCTAGGACGCGGCGTGAAGCCTGAAAATATCACGGCCATCGAGTATTCGACCGATTTCTATCAGCAGCTTCTGCGCAGCTATCCCGGCGTCAACTTCATCAATGGCGATGCTTTTGATCTGGACACGACACTTGGGGCGCAGAAAGACCAGATGTTCGATTGCGTGATCTCTGCAGTGCCCATGCTGAATTTCCCGATGGCGGCGCGGATTTCGCTGCTGGACGAACTTCTGAAACGCGTGCCCCATGGCCGCCCGGTCATTCAGATTTCCTATGGCCCGGTCTCGCCCATCGTCGCCCAACCGCATCTCTACCACATCCGCCACTTCGACTTCGTGGTACGCAACATTCCACCGGCCCAGCTGTGGACCTATACACGGGCCTGAGTTAGGCTTAGCGTATGTACGCGCTTTACATTACCCATCCGCAGGTTCGGATCGAGGCCGATGTGCCGGTTCCGGACTGGTCTCTTTCCGATATCGGAGCACAGCGTGTCCGAAGGGCAGCAGCCCTTCGCTGGGCCAAAGCGTTGCGGCGTATCGTTTCGAGCAGCGAGAAAAAGGCGGTTGAAACGGCGCGGATTTTCGCTAGAGCGGGCGGTGTCGAGGTCGAAACCGCCGCCAACATGCACGAGAATGACCGCAGCGCGACCGGGTTTTTACCACCCGATGAGTTCGAGCGCGCCGCAGACTGGTTCTTCGCCAACCCGCAGGCAAGCTACAAGGGTTGGGAGACGGCAGCGGATGCGCAGATGCGGATTGTCGGCGCTATCGAGGCCGTGCTCGCCAGCCACGATCCGGCAGAGCCGATTGCCTTCGTCGGTCACGGCGCCGTCGGAACTCTGCTGAAATCATACCTCGAACACGACGTCATCACCCGTCGCGGCGACCAGCCGCTGGGTGGTGGCAATATCTTCTGTTTTTCTCTTGCAGACCGCAGTCTCACATGCGACTGGACGGCGATGGAACAGTGGCAGGGGATGACACTATGACTGCACGTGAACGCCTGATTGTCGGGCTTGATCTTCCAACCGTGGCCGAGGCCGAGGCAATCGTCAACGCCCTTGGCGACGACGTCCTGTTCTACAAGATCGGCCACCAACTGGCCTTTGCAGGCGGCCTTGAATTTGCCCGCGAGCTTGTTGAAAGCGGCAAAAAAATCTTCCTCGACATGAAACTTCTCGACATCGACAACACCGTCGCATCCGGCGTGGAAAACATTGCCAAGATGGGCATGACCATGCTGACGCTGCACGCCTATCCCAAAGCCATGCGGGCGGCGGTGAAGGCGGCGGAAGGCTCCGGGTTGACGCTGCTCGGCGTGACGGTTTTGACCTCGATGGACGATGCCGATCTGATCGAAGCAGGATATGCGGGCGACGCACGTTCGCTGGTGCTGAAGCGGGCGCAACAGGCGCGGGACGCAGGCATGGGCGGTATCGTCTGCTCGGCTGAAGAATCCGCTGCCGTTCGCGATATCGTCGGCTCCGAGATGGCAGTCGTCACCCCTGGTATTCGGCCTTTAGGTGGCGATGCCGGTGATCAGAAACGCGTGGTAACCCCATTCGATGCGATCAAGGCTGGTTCCAGCCATCTCGTCGTGGGCCGCCCCATTGTAAAGGCTGCGGACCCGAAGGCTGCGGCGAATGCTATTCTGGATGAGATGTCCAAGGCAATCTGAAAGGAACGGATCATGGCCAAGGGTTACTGGATCGCACAGGTGGATGTGCGCGACGCAGAGCGTTACAAGGACTATATTTCCACTGCCAAACCGGCTTTTGAAAAGTATGGCGCGAACTTCCTGGCGCGCGGCGGTGTCGTGACGCAACTCGAAGGCGAGGGCCGGGCGCGCAACGTCGTGATCGAGTTTCCCTCGATGCAGCACGCGCTCGATTGCTACAATTCCGATGAGTACCAGCAGGCCCTGAAAATCCGGCAGGAAGTGGCCGATGCCGAACTGATGATCATGGACGGCGCCTGATCATCATCAAGCATCCGTTCACTCTGGTTGGCGGCGGATGCTGTTCTCTCTTCCCGTTGCATCGGCTTTGAGCTAAGAGACGGAAACGCTATATTCAACGCTTCGCAGGAGCCTCCCATGCCATTGGCCAACCTTCCTCCTCTCGTCACCGTTTTTGGCGGTTCGGGCTTCGTCGGACGGCATGTGGTGCGCTTCTTGGCCAAGCGAGGCTACCGCATTCGCGTCGCCGTTCGCCGTCCCGATCTGGCTGGCTTTTTGCAGCCGCTGGGCAATGTCGGGCAGATTTCCTTTGCGCAGGCCAACCTGCGTTACAAGGATTCGGTCAACAAGGCCGTCGAGGGCGCCGACCATGTGGTCAATTGCGTCGGCATTCTGTTTGAAAGCGGTCGCAACACATTCGACGCCGTACAGGAATTTGGTGCCCGCGCCGTGGCCGAAGCCGCCAAGAACGCCGGTGCGACGCTGACGCATATTTCTGCAATCGGCGCTGACGCCAATTCCTCGGTCGGCTATGCCCGCACCAAGGGCCGTGCTGAAGCCGCCATTCGTTCTGTGTTGCCGGACGCCGTCATCCTGCGTCCCTCCATCGTGTTTGGACCGGAAGACGATTTCTTCAACAAATTTGCGGGCATGGCGCAACGCCTGCCGTTCCTGCCGTTGATCGGCGGCGGTCACACCAAGTTCCAGCCCGTTTATGTAGAAGATGTGGCCGAAGTCGTTGCTCGCAGCGTCGATGGTGCTTTGAAGGCTGGCGCGACCTATGAACTCGGCGGTCAGGACGTGATGACGTTCCGCGACTGTCTCGAGGCGGTTCTGGCTGCAACCTATCGCCAGCGCCCGCTGGTCAACCTGCCCTTCGGCATTGCCTCGCTGATGGGCAAGGTTGCATCGCTCATCCCGCTGGTGACGCCACCTTTGACGTCTGATCAGGTGACGATGCTGAAGACCGACAATGTCGTTTCCAACGACGCGGAAAGCGCCGGTCTAACGCTGGATGGCCTTGGCATTACACCTGTCCGGGTCGCTTCCGTTCTGCCGTCCTATTTGGTGAGCTATCGCACCAACGGCCAGTTCAGCAATGCCGGCAAGGCTGCCTGAAAAAAGATTGCAACCAATCTGAAGCTGGTGCGTTGTGCCCCCAACGAGTAGCGATATCTGTCGTTACGTTGCATCGTCATGTGGGGGCACATCGTGAAAATTCTGTTTCTCAGCACCAAGCGTGGCACAAGGGCAACTGTGGACAAGAGTTCGCATTAACCCGGTGTTCAGCAAGCTGCTTTATTGATAAACGCCACATCCAACACACATTCCCCAACCTAACAATCAAAGCGCTGCGGCTTGAAGCCGCTTCGTTCATCGTCTGAAAGGCAAGTATCAAATGGGCAGGTCTATCGCACTCTTTTTTGCGTGTGCGGCGTTGGTTGTTCTGGCAGGTTCGTTCATGGCACCCGGTACGGTGGCAGCTGGCAAAACCGGTTGTTCGCCTGCATACGGCGTCGATCCATGCGCAACGAGCTCTATCTCGGCAAACTGATCTCTCAAACACAGAGCGTGTTGCAGGATTTTCTAAAAGCGCCATCGCTCCCACGACGGCGCTTTTTTCGTGGGTCTAGACTAAGTATGCGGCGGCAAAAGTGCGTTGCATCAACGCCATCGTTAAACATGTCTTAAAAAAGCTGAACTTATAGTTTCTGGACAGCGCCAGCTTTCCACGCCACGTGGCGATAAAAGACAATCCATTCCTTGAATCAAAAAAATTGAGTGCCGATGCCAACTCTCTATCATTCTTCCATTTCGACGGCTTCCCGTTTCGTTCGGCTGATCCTGACCGAGTATGGTTTTCAGGCCGATCTGGTCGAAGAGCAGCCATGGGAAAAGAGACGGGAGTTTCTGGCACTGAACCCGGCGGGAACGCTGCCGGTCTATCTCGACGACAATATGCGCTCGCTCTGTGGGCCCTATGTTCTCGCAGAATTCCTGGACGAGACCCATGGTGTGTTGAAACGCGACAGGCGTCTGCTGGCCGAAGACCCGTTTCAGCGCGCGGAAATCCGCCGTCTGACGGAGTGGTTTCTGCAGAAGATGGAAACCGACGTGACACGCCCGCTTGTGCGTGAGCGTGCCTACAAGCTGCAAATGTCCACGGCCCAGGGCGGAGGCCCGCCAGACAGCAAACTGCTGCGCACCGCGCGCTCCAACGTGCACCAGCACATGAAGTATCTGGAATGGCTGGCCGGTTCCCGCACCTGGCTCGCGGGCGAACGGTTGAGCTATGCCGACCTCGCCGCAGCAGCCTCCGTCTCGATCCTCGACTATCTCGGCGAGATCAACTGGCTGGAAGCACCGATTGCCAAGGAGTGGTACCAGCGGATGAAATCGCGGCCATCCTTCCGGCCACTTCTGGCCGAGCGCGTGCCGCGCCTTGCGCCCTCCTCGCACTATGCGGATCTGGATTTTTAAGTCTGGCGCGCGAATTCAATATCTACAGGCTTCATATATAATGATGCACGGTGCGGCTTGCCTGCGCTTCACATCAGGAGAGTAGCCATCGACACGGCACACGCAAAGCAGGAGCTGAAAGCCCGCAAGCTGACGGACTTCGTTCGTGCGGAAGCGGCGTCGCTCGGCTTCGATCTCTGTCGCATAACATCTCCCGACAGCATTCCGCTGGCGCCCGAACGGCTGCGCGAATTCCTCGATAGCGGTTATCACGGCACGATGGGCTGGATGGAGGATACGGAGGCGCGTCGGGCTGATCCGAAGACCCTGTGGGGCGACGTGCGGTCCGTCGTCATGTTCGGGCTGAATTACGGCCCGGAGGAAGACCCCCGCGGTATTCTAAACAAGCCCGACAAGGCGGCTATTTCGGTCTATGCCCGCAACCGCGATTATCACGATGTGATCAAGGGACGGCTGAAGGAGATCGCCACCCGCTTTGCGGCGCGCGCGGGTGAAGACGTGAAGGTCTTCGTGGATACCGCGCCGGTCATGGAAAAGCCGTTGGCGGAAGCCGCCGGGCTGGGCTGGCAGGGCAAGCACACCAACCTCGTCAGCCGCAGCCATGGCTCCTGGCTGTTTTTAGGCAGCATGTTCACCACAGCTGACCTCTGTCTCGACCAGGCGGAGCGCGACCATTGCGGCTCCTGCCGGGCTTGCCTCGATGCCTGCCCGACAGATGCTTTTCCAGCACCCTACAAGCTGGATGCAAGACGCTGCATTTCCTACCTCACGATCGAGCACAAGGGACCAATACCCCACGAGTTCCGACAGATGATCGGCAACCGCATTTATGGCTGCGACGACTGTCTGGCTGCTTGCCCCTGGAACAAGTTCGCGGCAAGTGCTGCTGAGATGAAATTGCAGGCCCGCGATGATCTGAAGGAGCCGGATATTGCCTTTCTTCTGACGCTTGATGATGCGGCGTTTCGCACGTTTTTCAGTGGATCGCCGGTCAAGCGCATCGGTCGAAACCGGTTCGTGCGTAACGTCCTGATGGCAGCAGGAAACTCTGGCAACGCCGAATTTATCAAGCAATGCCAGACACTTGCGCAGGACGCATCGCTGGATGTGCGGGGCATGGCGGTGTGGGCGCTGTCAAGATTGATGGACAGGTCAGACTTCAATGCCTACGCTGAAGGCCGCATGCCCGAAGACGATTCGGACGTGCTGGACGAGTGGAGCATGGCAGGAGTTTAGATGTCGCATCTGATGATTTTGGGCGCTGGGTATTCCGGCAAGGCTATTGCCAGGGCGCTTCAAGGCAAGATCGACAGGGTCTCCGGTACGACCCGCAGCGAGCTCAATATCTCCACCCTGCAATGTCTGGCTATCGCCCCCTTCATTTTCGATGGAGAGACGTTGAACGACGAATTGCGGACGGAGTTGCGCAGCGTGACGCATCTTGTGCAGTCCATCGCGCCCGGCGCATCGGGCGATCCATATCTGCGGCTGTCTCAGGGCGATCTGAAATGCATGATGCCGAACCTGCAATGGACGGCCTATCTTTCGACCGTCGGCGTTTACGGAAATCACGACGGTGCCTGGGTGGACGAGGAAACGCCTTGCCGCCCGGTCTCGGCCCGCTCGCGTGAGCGTGTGGAAGCGGAGGAGGCATGGGCAGCCGCAGCGCGGGATGCCGATGTGTCCCTATGTGTGCTGCGTCTCTCCGGCATTTACGGCCCGGGCCGCAATGGTTTCGTCAATCTTGAAAAGGGTACGGCGCGGCGTCTGATCAAGAAGGATCAGGTGTTCAACCGCATCCGCGTCGAGGACATCGGCAGCGCGACGGCGTTCCTGATTGACGCCCATGCCAGCGGCATTTTCAATGTGACGGATGACGAGCCCGCACCGCCACAGGATGTCGTTACCTTCGCCGCCGACATGATGGGCGTGGAGCCACCGGAAGAGCAGGATTTCCAAACCGCCGAGCTCAGCCCTATGGCCCGTTCCTTCTATGGCGAGAACAAGCGGGTCTCGAATGGCAAGTTGCGCGAGATGGGTTTCGATTTCGCTTACTCGGACTACCGTCATTCGCTGCGGGAATTATGGCAGGACGGCCTCTGGCGA
This sequence comes from Hyphomicrobiales bacterium, assembly GCA_900468015.1. Classification (GTDB taxonomy): domain Bacteria; phylum Pseudomonadota; class Alphaproteobacteria; order Rhizobiales; family Rhizobiaceae; genus Agrobacterium. The sequence continues at coordinate 151,898 of UBRU01000007.1, read as the reverse complement.
GATGAATAACCGTTCATATTCGATGCGATGGAAAATCCATCCAAGGGCACTTCTGGAGAATATTTTAATCGCATTTTCGCCGATTTAACCAATTGTTAAGGGGCAAATTGGCTAAAATTTTCATGCTTTGGAAAATTATTTCACTACGAATTCGTGATTGGACCGACGTTGACGACTCTCTGCAACGCTATTCCCGCTAATTGTTGATTCTAAATAAATTTTTGCTGAATCCATCGAAGGCTATCAAAATTCACAAATGACTTTCTCATCACGAATATTACAGTCTGTAACATTTCGTGATTAGCCCTTGGCCATTTTTTGCCATTTTTCGCTCGCCCTACACTCATCGCAATTCATTTGCCTAAAGTTTATCGGCCCAGTCTACGGGGATCGAGCCGAGTATCAGGGAAGCACAGTTTGACGAATATCCGACGCATAACTATCGCGGCTGCAACTATAGCTGCCTGTTCCATCATCGCTCCACTTCAAGCAAATGCCGGTACCGGCTGCGGGGGCGCATCCTGGTATGCATTGACCTCCAAGACCGCTTCGGGCGAGCGGATGAATCCTTCCAACCTGACGGCCGCGCATCGCTCCTTGCGCTTCGGCACCAAGGTCAAGGTCACCAATGCCCGCAACGGCAAGGCCGTCGTGGTTCGCATCAACGACCGTGGCCCGTTCATCAAGGGACGTGTGCTCGATTTGTCCAAGGCAGCCGCCAAGAACATCGGCATGGTCAGCTCCGGCACCGCCAAGGTTTGCTACGAGATCATGGCATCTAATTAATCCGACTCCCTGAAAGCGTTTTTTAGGGAATTCTTGGTGAAGGCTTGCCCTTGCCACCATTCGCGTCTACCAACCCGGACACATTGTGAATGAGGTAGAAAATGCGTTTGGGCGGACGTTTGGCCGGGGCTATCGAAGTGTTGGCGGATATCGAGGCGCGCAGACGCCCCGTCGCCGACGCACTGAAGGACTGGGGACTGGCGCATCGTTTTGCCGGTTCCGGTGACAGGGCTGCCATCGGCAACATCGTTTACGATGCCCTGCGCATGAAACTTTCCCACTCATGGCTGATGGATGACGAGAGCGCGCATGCGCTAGGTTATGCCGTGATGCTGCGCCAATGGGGCAAAACACCGGAGCAATTGACAGCCGAGTTCGATGGCGACAAGTTTGCGCCAGAGCCGCTGAGCGACGCAGCACTGTCTGCCTTTACATCCCGTTCGCTCGACGATGCGCCCGCCCATGTGCAGGGCGACATTCCTGAATGGGTGCAGGCCTCGTTCGAGGCGACCTTTGGCGAGGACTGGCTGCGGCAGGCAAAGGCGCTGAACGAGCGCCCAACGCTAGACCTGCGCGCCAACACGTTGAAAGCCAACCGCACCAAGGTCATCAAGGCACTGGAAGACGCCAAGGCAGAGGTGACTCGTACTGCGCGCCAAGGTGTGCGCATTGCCGCCGGTGAAGGCCCATCGCGTCTACCCAATGTCACCGCAGAGCTGTCTTTCCAGAAGGGATGGTTTGAGGTGCAGGACGAGGGATCGCAGATTGTGGCTGATCTGGCCGGTGCGCAGGAAGGTGAGCAGATTCTCGATTATTGCGCAGGCGGTGGCGGCAAGACGCTGGCGATGGCCGCGACCATGAATAACAAGGGGCAGGTTCACGCCTTCGATGCCGACCGCAAGCGTCTGGCCCCCATCATCGAACGCCTGAAGCGCGCAGGCACCCGCAATGTGCAGGTGCACGACCGCGCGGATGCGCTGGAGCGCTATCAGGGCAAATTCGACCGCGTACTGGTGGATGCCCCCTGCACAGGCACCGGGACATGGCGACGCCGACCGGATACGAAGTGGCGGTTGAACGAACGCAATCTCGAAGAACGGGTGGAACAGCAGGCTCAGGCGCTGGATCAGGCCAAGCTTTATGTGCGCCCGGGCGGTGAGCTCGTCTACGTCACCTGCTCCGTGCTACCGGAGGAAAACGAACGTCAGGTGCGCCGCTTCTGCGCCGACAATCCCGAATTCTCCATCCGCTCGGCACTCGACCGCTGGACCGGTCTGTTTGGTGCAGATGCCGTCAAACCCCATTCGGCGGATGGCGAGACACTGACGCTGACACCGGCGACGACGGATACCGATGGGTTCTTCTTCTGCGCCATGAAGCGCAAGGCCTGATTGGCGCCGCCAAACGCTTATCTGAAACTTGTCACAACCCTTGTGAACTGCCGGATTTGACCAAAATCAAAATCCGGCAGTCTGGTTGGAAAACTTCTAAACTAGAATATTTGACACAAGTTTGTGATTGGTTCAGAACTCGCCTTCACGGCCTCGTTACGAGAGGGCTGATAGGAGAGATCATGTTCCGCAAAACCTTATCTGGCGCACGTCTGGCGCTGCTGGCCACATCGGTGGCCCTTACCGCACTTCCTGTCCGCGCTGCGACTGATCCGGCTGCCGTGGTCAAGCATTATGCGGAACTGGGTCACGCGAAATATCAGGATGCGCTGACGACAGCGGAAACCCTTGATAAGGCCATCGACGCGCTGATCGCGACGCCCAGCGACGCCACGCTGAAAGCTGCGCGTGAAGCCTGGATCAAGGCCCGCGTCCCCTACCAGCAGACCGAAGTCTACCGCTTCGGCAACCCTATCGTCGATGAGTGGGAAGGCAAGGTCAATGCCTGGCCGCTGGATGAAGGCCTGATCGACTATGTCGATGGCTCCTATGGCACCGAAAGCGACGAGAACGAGCTTTACACTGCCAACATCATCGCCAACAAAAAGATCAAGGTTAGCGGTGAAGAGGTGGACGCCTCCAAGATCACGCCGGAGCTGATCCAAAGCCTTGCGGAAGCGGGTGAAGTGGAGGCCAACGTGACCACCGGCTACCACGCCATCGAGTTTCTGCTCTGGGGCCAGGATTTGAATGGCACCGGACCGGGTGCGGGCAACCGCCCGTACACCGACTACGACACGAAGAACTGCACCGGTGGCAATTGCGACCGCCGCTCCGATTACCTCAAGGCCGCCTCCACGCTGCTGGTTTCGGACCTGAAGGAAATGGTGGCCAACTGGGCACCGGATGGCGAAGCGGCAAAGACGGTGGAAGCCGACCCGAAAAAGGGCCTGACCGCCATTCTGACCGGCATGGGCTCGCTGTCCTATGGCGAACTGGCCGGTGAGCGCATGAAGCTTGGCCTTCTGCTGCACGATCCCGAAGAAGAGCATGATTGCTTCTCCGACAACACCTACAACTCGCACCTCAACGACGCGATCGGCATCGCCGCTGCCTATAGCGGTGAATACACAACGGTAGACGGCAAGAAACTGACCGGCCCTTCGCTCTCCGAACTCGTTGCCGCCAGCGACAAGACGCTGGATGCGGAAATGAAGGCCAAGCTGAACAAGACGCTGGACGCGATGCACGCCATGGAAAAGCGCGGCCAGACCGTCGAGGCTTACGACCAGATGATTGCTGAAGGCAACAAGGACGGCAATGCGACAGTGCAGGCTGCGATTGACGGGCTGCTGGATCAGACCAAGACGATTGAACGCGTGATTGCGGCGCTGGATCTAGGCAAGATCCAGCTGGAAGGCTCCGATAGCCTGGACAGCCCTAACGCGGTGTTCAAGTAAAACGCTTTTTGCAGGCCGCATGGTGACATGCGGCCTGTCTATTGCTGCCAGATGTTTTGCAGGCGGATCATTTGGCGACGAACGCGGTTCACCTCCATCATTCCGGTCCCGAACTGGCATAGCAGTGGCGCGACCGTTCCCCTAAACCCGATGTGAAGGTTTCATGAGACATTTGCGGCAGCTACGCCTTTTCTGTCTTCTGTTTATCTTGGCAGCGAGCAGTATTGCCATAACCCACGACAGTGCGCTTGGCTTACCCCCCTCTGTCCTGCCGGACATCTCCCCCACAAGGGGGGAGATCGGCCAGCCTCACGCTCTCCGCTTCATCCGCAACGTTGAATATGTGCAAGAGGTCGCCACTTGTCGATCTCCCCACCTGTGGGGGAGATGTCCGGCAGGACAGAGGGGGGTAAGCCAAGCGCACCATGGTGTATTGGGCGGCACCGAAGCCGAAACCACCACCCGCAACGATCTCTCCACCGCAGACCTTGCGCGCGTAACCCGGATCACGCGGCCCACAGCGGATTTCTCGAAACCGGAGCCCTTCGAGGCCATGTCCGCCGGCGCGGCAACCACGACGGCGACAAGCGATACCTTTTCGCAACCCTCTGCAAATATGAGCTTCGAGCGCGGCCATGATTTCAAGCTGGGCAATGCGCTGTTTCAGAAATTGTGGGTGTCCTCGCCATCCTCCACGCAGGCATCCGATGGACTGGGACCGCTTTACAATGCGCGGTCGTGCCAGACCTGCCACATCAAGGACGGGCGTGGGCGACCGCCGGTGGAGAATGAGGATGCGGTGTCGATGTTCCTGCGTCTCGCCCGTCCTGCCCGGACGCCGGAAGAGCTCAAGGCTATCGCCGACCATGATGCGCTGAACTTCCCCGATGCGACCTATGGCGGGCAGCTGCAGAACCTTGCCGTTCCCGGCCTCAAAGCCGAGGGCAGGCTTGTCGTCTCCTATGAGGAGCAGACGGTGACGTTGGATGATGGCGAGGCCTTACCGCTCCGCAAGCCGACCTATAGCATCGACGGGCTGAATTATGGCCCGCTGGAGCGTGACACCGCGCTGTCTGCCCGCATCGCCCAGCCAACGCTGGGTCTGGGCCTCATCGAGGCCATTGCGGATGAGGATATTCTGGCCAATGCCAGGCCTGATGGCGGCAAACCGGCATGGGTGCGCGACCACCGCAGCGGCGCGTTGAAGCTCGGTCGTTTCGGCTGGAAGGCGCAGAATGCCAGCGTGCGGGATCAGACGGCGAGCGCGCTGTCTCACGATATCGGCATATCCTCACCGGATGCGCCAAACGCCTTTGGCGACTGCACGGACAAGCAGACCGACTGTCTTTCCATGCCGACCGGTGTGCAGAAGCGGCTGGGCGATGTGGAAGCGCCTTCTCCCGTGCTTGATCTGATGACGTTCTACACCGAAAATCTGGCTGTGCCAGCGCGCCGTAAGGTCGATGACCCCACCGTTCTGCGCGGTAAGCAGCAATTCTACGCGGCGGGATGTGCATCCTGTCACATACCGAAATTCGTGACGAAGCGCGATGCCAACGACCCGCTGCATTCCTTCCAACTGATATGGCCCTATTCCGATTTTTTGCTGCATGACATGGGCGATGGCTTGGCGGATGGGCAACAGGTGGGCGAGGCTGGTGGGCGCGACTGGCGTACCCAGCCGCTCTGGGGCATCGGGCTGACGCAAGCCGTGAATGGCAATGGTTTTTATCTGCATGACGGGCGGGCGCGCAGCCTGACCGAAGCGATCCTGTGGCATGGTGGCGAAGCGCAAAAAGCGCGCGATGCTTTTGCTGCCTTGCAAAAGTCCGACCGGGAGGCTTTGCTGAAATTTCTGGAGTCTCTTTGATGGAAAACGCGATGCGAAAATTTCATGCCCTTCTGCCGCTCGCTTTTCTGATGAGCTTCGGCACGGCACTGGCGCAGGATGTGGAACTGATGCCGCCACCGCCGCTCGACCCGGTGAAGGTGCGCAGCGTCATGGCAAAGGCCGTGGATGGCTTCATCCGCCCCGGCTATGACGGGTTTCGCGATAGCGCCAAGGCGCTGACGGACAAGATGCAGGCGCTGTGCGCTGCCCCTTCCGCAGAGACGATGGCCGAGGCAAAAGCGGGTTTTGTGGATGCGACCCACGCATGGTCGGGTATCGAGATCGTCCGCGTCGGTCCCGTCATCGAGCAGAACCGGTTCGAGCGGGTGCTGTACTATCCTGACAAAAAGGGTCTTGGGCTGAAACAGGTGCAAAAATACCTTTCGGACAAGGACGAGACCGTGACGACGCCGCAGGGATTGCGGGCGAAAAGCGTTGCCGCACAGGGCTTGAGTGCGCTGGAATATGTGCTTTATGGCACTGGTTCCGATGATGTGACGGTTGAGAAAAACAGTTTCCGTTGCCGGTACGGCGCAGCCATTGCGGGCAATATCGCCAATATCGGCACCGAGCTTTCCGATCTGTGGGATGCGCCTGACGGGACCGCGAAGAACTGGAAGGAACCGGGACCAGACAATCCGGTGTTTCGTGACGAGCGCGAGGCGCTTGTGGCACTGCTGGGCATCCTGGTGCATGGCTCCGAAGCCATTCGCGACCAGCGCATCGAAACCTTCTACAAGGGCCCGGACAATGCCAAATTTCCGCGCACCGCGATCTACTGGCGCTCCGGCCTGACATGGAAGAGCATTGGCGACAATGTGTCCGCGGTACAGGGTTTGTTGCACAAGGCTGGCATGAGCGATCTCCTGCCGCCCGACCAGCGCTCCATCATCGGCTCCATCGATTTCATTGCCAAATCCATGGTTCGCGTATCCGGTACTATTCAACCCGATGTGGAAAAAGCGCTTGGCGACGACAAGGAGCGCGCCAAGGTGGATTATCTGCTGCTGAACGGCAAGGATCTGATCTACCGCATCAACGACCAATATGGTGGCGCTATCGGCCTCAGTTCCGGCTTTTCCTTTGCGGACGGGGATTGAACGGTGGCGCGCGACAAACGGCTGCTGATCGACCGGCGCGCCTTTATCAAGGCGGCGGGATTGCCGTTTCTGGCGTCGCTTGCGCCGCGTTCGCTTTACGCGCTGGAGCGGACGGATGCCGTTTTCGCTTCGGCTTTCCGCGACCGTAACGGTTCCTACGGCGTGGCGACGGTGAGCGAGGCGGGAGAGATCATCGACCGACTGGTGCTGCCTGCCCGCGCCCATGGCATGGCGACCAGCCGCGCCACCGGGGTTACAGTTGCCTTTGCGCGCAGGCCTGGCACCTTCTTCATGGCCTTCGACCCGACCAAGCGGCGCGAGCCCATCGTCATGCACACGCCGGAGAACAGGCATTTCTACGGCCACGGGCAGTTTTCGCCTGATGGCTCGATCCTCTACGCCAGCGAGAACGACTTCGACCGCAATCGCGGTGTGATTGGCCTTTACGATGCCCGCGACGGCTTCCGGCGCATCGGCGAATATGATGCGCGCGGCATCGGCACACACGACATGACGGTGAGCGACGACGGGCGGATCATCATCATCGCCAATGGCGGCATCGAGACCCACCCGGATTTTGGGCGTACGAAACTGAACCTCGATGCGATGCAGCCTTCTCTGGTGCTGCTGGATGCGGCGACAGGGCGGCTGATCCAGCGGCATGGGCTTGCAAAAGATCTCAGCCAACTGTCCACCCGGCATGTGGATCTCGGGAACGATGGGCGCATCTGGTTTGCCTGCCAGTATGAGGGACCGCGCAACGACCTGCCGCCGCTGGTAGGGCATTTTTCCAAGGGCGACGATCTGCGTTTCATCGATCTGCCGGAGGAAACGACGGCACGCTTGGCGAATTATGTAGGGGCCATAGCGGTTAATCGGCGCGATGGTATCGTCGGGATCACCTCTCCGAATGGCAATTCCACCGTGATGCTGGACGAGAAAAACGGCACGGTTGTTGGCGAAACGACGCTTCGTGAAGCGGCGGGTGTTGCCGCTGCCGAAAAGGGCATTGTCACCTCGTCTTATGACGGTCAATTCGGGGCGAAAATCAGTCCTGTGGCGTGGGATCAGCATATCGTCCGGCTTGCCGGATAAATTGCTAAAATAACACCGGAACAGAAGGAACGTCTGTGCATTTCATGCCTATGAAAAAAGCGCTGGTCTATCTCATTTTCGTCTTGGCAGTCGTCACCATCGGGGCGCTGATCGGCATGAACAATGTGCCGGGCGAATGGTACCAGTCGCTCAACAAGCCGTTCTTCAACCCGCCCAACTGGATTTTCGGCCCGGTCTGGACCGCGCTCTATATCATGATCGCGATTGCCGGTGCGCGCACGTGGCTGCAAAGCCGCATGGGCGGGCGCATGCAGCTGTGGGGCAGCCAGATGCTGCTGAATTTTATGTGGTCACCGATCTTCTTTACGATGCAGAGCCCCATCGGTGCGCTCATTCTCATCGTACCGATGCTGATCTGCGTCATCGCCTTCATCATCATGACATCCACACGCGACCGCATTTCGATGTGGCTCTTCGTGCCCTATGCGATGTGGGTAGCCTTCGCCACGCTGCTGAACGCCAGCATCGTTTATCTGAATTAGCGAACCTTGCGCCCTTGCCTTGTGGTCATCCACACGCCATGTTTTCAATCTGAAACAAGGAAAGGCAGGGGAATGGATTTCACCGATCCCGGCGATTATCGCCAGCGGATAAGCAAGAGCTTTGCACGTCAGGGCGTCGTTCAGGCCATCAATGCCGAAATATCGCGCATCGAGCATCGGCTGGTGGAAATCGAGCTGCCGTTTCACCCCAAACTCACCCAGCAGCACGGCATTCTGCATGCGGGCGTCATCGCTGCGGCGCTGGACACCGCCTGCACCTATGCCGCCTATACGATCATCGAGCCGGAGACATCGCTGCTGACCATCGAGTTCAAGGTCAACCTGATGTCGCCGGGGCGTGGCGAGCGGTTCCTGTTTCGCGGTGAAATCACCAAACCGGGCAGCAACATCATCGTAGCAGACGGTCGCGCCTATGCGCTGTCGGATGGTCCAGCAAAACTGATCGCCTCCATGACCGGCACGATGATGGTTATGAAAGGCCGCGAAGGGTTTGATGAATGAGTTATGAGACTGTGGAAGTGGCGGGCATGCGCCTGCTGTTCGTCATGGCAGCAGATGCCGAATATGGTCCGCATCTGAAGGCCCGTTTCAAGCCACTGATGACGGGTGTCGGCCCAGTGGAGGCGGCAGTATCGCTGACGGCGGCACTGGCGGAGCTTAAAGCCACTGGCAGTCTTCCCCATCTCGTCGTCTCGCTCGGTTCTGCCGGGTCTCGCGTTCTGGAGCAAGCGGAGGTCTATCAGGCCACGTCCGTCTCCTACCGAGACATGGACGCTTCCGCATTCGGTTTCGAGAAGGGCTGCACCCCGTTCCTCGATTTGCCCGCCGAAGTTTCCCTGCCGCTACGCATTCCGGGCGTGGCGCAAGCCAGGCTTTCCACCGGTGCCAATGTCGTCTCCGGTGCTGCCTATGACGGGGTGGACGCCGACATGGTTGAGATGGAAACGTTTGCGTTATTGCGCGCCTGCCAGCGCTTTGGCATTCCGCTCATTGGGCTCCGTGGAATCTCGGACGGAAAGGCGGATGTGAGCCATATTTCCGACTGGACGGAGTATCTGCATGTGATCGATGAGAAGCTGGCCGACGCTGTGGACAGGCTGTGCCGCGCGATAGAAGACGGCAGCATTTCGCTCTAAATCTCTTGCGCAACCGCTTATTTTCTGGCTTTTCAGGCCATGTCACGGGTTGCCTAAAGCCCCGGATTTCTTTAAAGGCTCGCCATGACCCAGATAGCCCATCCCGACAGCATCCTCATCATCGATTTCGGCAGCCAGGTGACGCAGCTTATTGCGCGCCGTGTTCGCGAAGCCGGAGTCTATTGCGAAATCCACCCGTTCCAGAATGCCGCAGAGGCATTCGAGAAGCTGGCGCCCAAAGGCGTCATCTTCTCCGGCGGCCCGGCATCGGTGACGGCAGAGGGAAGTCCACGCGCACCGCAGGCGGTGTTTGATTCCGGCATTCCGATCCTTGGCATCTGCTATGGCCAGCAGACGCTATGTACCCAGCTGGGCGGCACGGTCGAAGGTGGTCACGCGGCAGAATTCGGTCGCGCCGATATCGAGATCAAGAAGGCAAGCCCGCTATTCGACGGTTTCTGGGAACTGGGCGGACGTTACCCTGTTTGGATGAGCCATGGCGACCGCGTCACGCAATTGCCGCACGGCTTCGAAGTGGCCGCGACATCTGAGAACGCGCCCTTTGCCATCGCTGTCAATGAAGAGCGTCGCTATTACACCACGATGTTCCACCCCGAAGTGATGCACACGCCTGATGGTGCCAAGCTGCTGTCCAACTTCGTGCACAAGATCGTCGGCTTGAAATCCGACTGGACCATGGCGGCCTACCGCGCCGAGATGATCCGCAAGATCCGCGAGCAAGTGGGCACCGAGCGCGTTATCTGCGGACTGTCTGGTGGCGTCGATTCCTCCGTTGCTGCGGTTCTTATTCACGAAGCCATCGGAGATCAGCTGACCTGCATCTATGTCGACCACGGCATGATGCGTCTGGCCGAGAGCGAACAGGTCGTGACTATGTTCCGCGACCACTACAATATTCCGCTGGTTCATGTGGATGCGTCCGACCTGTTCCTTACGGAATTGGCCGGTGTTTCCGACCCGGAAGTCAAGCGCAAAACCATCGGTCGCCTGTTCATCGAAACCTTCGAGGCCGAAGCTGCCAAGATCGCATCCGACGGCAAGGGCGCTCCTGCATTTCTGGCGCAGGGTACGCTTTACCCCGACGTCATCGAAAGCGTGTCCTTCTCAGGTGGCCCATCCGTCACCATCAAGAGCCACCACAATGTCGGCGGTCTTCCAGAACGCATGAACATGAAGCTGGTGGAGCCGCTGCGCGAGCTGTTCAAGGACGAAGTGCGCGTGCTGGGCCGCGAACTCGGCCTGCCCGAAAGCTTCATCGGCCGCCACCCGTTCCCTGGCCCAGGCCTCGCGATCCGCTGCCCCGGCGTCGTGACGCGCGAAAAGCTCGATATTCTGCGCAAGGCCGATGCCATCTATCTCGACGAAATTCGCAAGGCCGGTCTCTACGACACCATCTGGCAGGCCTTTGCCGTGCTGCTGCCGGTCCAGACTGTGGGCGTCATGGGCGATTATCGCACCTACGATTTCGTCTGCGCGCTTCGCGCCGTGACCTCGGTGGACGGCATGACGGCGGATTTCTATCCCTACGACATGAACTTCCTTGGCCGCACGGCGACCCGTATCATCAACGAGGTCAAGGGCATCAACCGCGTGGTCTATGACGTAACGAGCAAGCCACCGGGTACGATCGAATGGGAATAACAAAAGACGGTTTTTTAATTTCCGTCTATTTGTTCTCATTTTGTTCTTTTTATCTGTGTTGATTGATGGTAGCTTTCTGGCCTTGGCATGAGGCCAGGGAGCATCACCATGGGCGATAGTGCAGCATCAGCGGATCAGCCGCGGCAACTGTCTTTTGACTGGCTTGCACCTCATCCCGTGACGGGCCATAACCGGCAGAAACTCAGCAAATTGTTGCTGATGACAAAACCACCCGGCGCACTTTCTGAGACAATTTTCCGCGACGCTGAGAGACATGCTCTGGGCCGGACGACGCGGAGCGCTTATCCTGCCGAACTTCTACATCTCAGCTTACTCTGTATTGGCGCATTTCAGTCCCGTCCCGACAGGCTGATTGCGCGCCTTGCCGCAGCGCTACAAGATTTTTCTGCGCGACCAATCCCTATGACCCTGGACACGGTAACTCACTTCGGAAATCGCAAGAGTCTTGCTTTGAAGAGTACGTCCGTGCTTCCTGAGATGACGTGCATCACACAGATGCTGCAAGCGAGGTTGCGCTCGCACAATGTGCCCTACGTATGCCAAAGCGCTTTCACGCCGCATGTGACAATCATTTATGGATGTGGGGAAATAGAGCCGATGCCCGTGTCGAAAGTATATGGCTGGACTGTAAGCGACTTTGAACTCGTCTTCAGTCACTATGGCGGCGCCCTGCATGAACGATGCGGACGGTGGCCCTTACGGGCTGATAGCCGTGACTATCGGGCCATTGCCGAACAAATGAAATTCCCGCAGTGGCAATAATCTATGAAAAGCTGAGATATGCTGGTTTTACGTCCGTGCATAGGATGTGGGCGACATGCTAGGCACCAATTCAGGTACGCAAGTCCGCCACGAAAGGCGCATTTCGCCTTCTGCCAAGGCGAGGCAATCATGCCTCGCCAGCGTCAATTCGAGATTAGAGCTGAACCTTGTCGAAAGCCTTGCGGTCGATGCCGAGTGCGTCGAGGTCTGCGCCGGCTGGCTTGCGGTGGGAACGGACAGCGGCGGATACTGCAAGAGCCGCACCGAAAACGGCAAAGGTTTCGCCAAAGAATTTACGGGATGTCTTAGCAACGTTACGCATGTGGGTCTCTCCTTCGTGTTGCCCAGAATATGAGCATTCTCAGGCTTTTACACAACTCATGATATAGCAGGCGAGCCATGCAGCTTAGCTCGAACTCGTTTGGATGACAGCCCATGCAGATTTGCATGGCTGGATGGAGATTGATTGCGGTCCGTATTTTGCTATTCATTGGGAAGAGCATGAAAAGGCTGATGATATGACGGTTACGATTTACGGCATCAAGAACTGCGACACGATGAAGAAGGCCCGCAGTTGGCTAGAAGCTGAAGGCATCGATTACGCGTTTCATGACTATAAAAGCGCCGGGATCGATGACGCCCATCTCAATGCCTGGTGCGATGCAGCCGGGTGGGAAACGGTGCTGAACCGCGCTGGCACCACCTTCAAGAAGCTGGATGAGGCCGACAAGGCCGACCTAACGCGCGAGAAGGCAATCGCGCTGATGCAAGCGCAGCCTTCCATGATCAAGCGTCCGGTTCTGGAGGCCAAGGGTAAGATCACGGTTGGCTTCAAGCCCGACACTTATGCGGCGCTGTTCGGTTAGGCGAGCCCCATGTCGAAGACGACGCGCGCCACGCAGGTGCTGACCAAAGCCGGTATTTCTTTCACCACCGTGACCTATGAATACGACCCGAATGCCGAGCGCATCGGTCTTCAGGCGGCGGAAGCAATAGGAGCCGAACCGCATCTGGTTCTGAAAACCTTGATGGCCGAGGTGGATGGCAAGGCAGTCTGCGTTGTGGTGCCCTCCGACCATGAGGTCAGCATGAAGAAGCTGGCAGCTGCCTTCGGCGGCAAATCCGCGCAGATGATGAAGCCTGCCGATGCTGAGCGTGCGACCGGTTATCATGTCGGCGGCATCAGCCCCTTCGGCCAGAAGAAGCAGGTACCAACGGCCATCGAGGCACAATCCATGGGCCATGATCTCGTCTATATGAATGGCGGGCAGCGGGGATTGCAGGTGCGACTTTCACCTGGGGATGCGCTCGCCGTTTTGAAAGCCATCGCGGCACCGCTGGTCAGCGAATAGCAGAAAGCCGGTTGGCTTTCGCCGCGAATGGGCTATGTTTTGCGCCTCCTATTGAAGCATATGAAGGCGCATCATGACAGTTTCTCCCATCGATCCCGTCAAACTCGAAAAACTGGCCGAAGTTGCCGTCAAGGTCGGGCTGCAATTGCAGAAGGATCAGGATCTGGTCATCACGGCGCCGCTGGCAGCATTGCCGCTGGTGCGGTTTTTGACCAAGCACGCCTACATGGCGGGCGGCGGTCTGGTCACAACCTTCTATTCCGACGAGGAAACGACACTGGCCCGTTACGCCCACGCCAGCGACGCTAACTTCGACCGCGCTTCCGGCTGGCTCTATGAGGGGATGGCGAAGGCCTACGCCAACGGCGCGGCTCGTCTGGCGATCTCCGGCGACAACCCCATGCTGCTGGCGGACGCAGACCCCGCTAAGGTGGCACGCGCCAACAAGGCCAATTCTACCGCTTACAAACCGGCGCTGGAGAAGATTTCCAACTTCGACATCAACTGGAACATCATCTCCTACCCCAACCCGTCCTGGGCCAAACAGGTATTCCCCGGCATTCCCGAAGACGAGGCCGTGAAGAAGCTGGCGGACGCGATTTTCGCCGCGTCCCGCGTTGATCTTGCCGACCCGGTGGCTGCGTGGGCGGAGCACAATGCCAACCTTGCCAAGCGCTCCAAATGGCTGAACGGCGAGCGTTTCGCCTCGCTCCATTTCACCGGTCCCGGTACGGATGTGACCATCGGTCTGGCAGACAGCCATGAATGGCATGGCGGCGCGTCCATGGCCAAAAACGGCGTGACCTGCAACCCGAACATTCCGACCGAAGAGGTCTTCACCACGCCGCATGCGCTGCGGGTGGATGGTTATGTCTCCAGCACCAAGCCGCTGTCGCATCAGGGCACGCTGATCGACAACATCCAGGTCAAGTTCGAGGCAGGCCGCATCGTGGAGGCCAAGGCGTCGCGTGGCGAAGAGGTTTTGAACAAGGTGCTGGATACGGATGAAGGCGCGCGGCGTCTGGGCGAAGTGGCGCTGGTGCCGCATTCCTCGCCCATCTCGGCCAGCGGCATTCTGTTTTATAACACGCTGTTCGATGAAAATGCGTCCTGCCATATTGCGCTTGGGCAGTGCTATTCCAAGTGCTTCCTCGATGGTGCGTCGCTCAGCCAAGACCAGATCAAAGCACAAGGCGGAAACTCCAGCCTGATCCACATCGACTGGATGATCGGCTCCGACAAGGTCGATATCGACGGTGTCAGAGCCGATGGCTCAAAGGTGCCTGTGATGCGCAAGGGCGAATGGGCCTGATAGGCCCTATCGTGGTGCCTGACTTTTCTGGCTCAGCCCGACGCTGAACAGCACCATGATGAAACCGGCAAACTGGACTGGCGCAGGTATTTAACCAAGCGCCAGCCAGCATAGAAGCGTCGCGGTAACTGGCGCTCAAAAAACCAAGCGAAGCGGCAACCGAGGGTTGGATGCGTGTCAGCCCGCGGAACCATAGAAGAAGGCAGCACCGATCAGCCCCAGATAGGCCATGCCCATCACATTCGTGGTGGTCAGAGCGTGCAAGACCGGAATGACGCTGTACAAAGTCGATTATCACGCCGCCTTGGCGACGTGATACTCCTTGATCGCAGCCATCTTGATCGCCGGATACCGTTCCGATTCATAGCGCAGCGAAAACGCGTCCTGGGCCAGAAACACCGGGTCGCCATCCAGATCGCGGGCTATATCGCCGCGCTTGACCGTCAGGAACTTCTCCATATCGGCAGGCTGCTCGGCAGAAATCCAGCGGCAGATCGAAAAGCGCGACATTTCGAACGAGACCGGCAGGCCATATTCGCCCATCAGCCGTTCCTTCAGCACATCCAGCTGCAACGCACCGACCACACCGACGATGGCAGGCGAGCCATCTTCCGGCGAAAACAGCTGCACGACGCCTTCCTCGGCCATCTGGTGCAGGGCTTCCTTCAATTTCTTGGCCTTCATCGCATCTTCCAGCCGCACACGGCGCAGAATTTCCGGCGAGAAGTTCGGCACGCCCTGGAACACGAGGTTTTCACCCTCGGTCAGCGTGTCACCGATGCGCAAGGTGCCATGGTTGGGAATGCCCACCACATCGCCTGCGAAGGCCGTATCGGCAATGTGGCGCTGCGAGGCGAAGAAGAATTGCGGTGCCGTCAGGCCCATCTGCTTGCCAGTGCGCGCCAGCCGCGCCTTCATGCCACGCTCCAGCTTGCCGGAGCAGATGCGCGCAAAGGCAATGCGGTCGCGGTGGTTCGGGTCCATGTTCGCCTGAATCTTGAACACGAAGGCCGTCATCTTGTCTTCGTCGGCATGCACGGTGCGCGTATCGGCCACTTGGTCGCGCGGCGGCGGTGCGATATCGCCCAGCGCGTTGATTAAGTCGCGAACGCCGAAATTGCGCAACGCCGAACCGAAGAACACCGGCGTCAGATGACCCTCCAGAAACGCCGTGCGATCGAACGGCCGGCAGGCTTCCAGCGCCAGTTCGGTTTCCTCGATAAAGGCGTCACGCTCATTTTCTGGCAAGCGGCTGGCCACTGCCTGCGGGCCATTCACCTGCGTCGCCTCGACCTCATTGTCGGAGCCGCGCACCCGGTTGCTGGCCAAATGGTAAGAGCCGCAGAAGCTTTTGGAACGACCGATCGGCCAGGTAATCGGCGCCGTATCCAGCGCCAGCTTCTCCTCGACCTCGTCGAGAATCTCGAAAATGTCTCGGCTTTCGCGGTCCATCTTGTTGACGAAGGTGATGATGGGAATATCGCGCATGCGGCACACTTCGAACAGTTTTAGCGTCCGTGGCTCGATACCCTTGGCGGCGTCGATGACCATGATGGCCGCATCCACCGCCGTCAGCGTGCGGTATGTATCATCCGCAAAGTCTTCGTGGCCGGGCGTATCGAGAATGTTGAAGACCTTGTCGTCATACTCGAACGTCATCACCGAGGTCACGACCGAAATGCCGCGCTCGCGCTCGATCTTCATCCAGTCGGAACGCGTCTGGATGCGATCCTTCTTCGCCTTCACCTCACCGGCTAGCTGAATGGCACCGCCGAACAGCAGCAGCTTTTCGGTCAGCGTCGTTTTACCGGCATCCGGGTGCGCGATGATAGCAAAGGTACGGCGGCGGGAGACCGCCTCGGCGAGCGTTTCAGCCATTCTCAGAAATTCCTGTTGATTGGGGCCGTCTTTATAGATTTGGGGCCGGATATGCAATTGACCAAGACCGTGAGCGCGCAGCAAATGGATCACATGAACACACGCGCCTCTTTTCAACCGTCGCTCAAGCTCGTTCGTCTAGAAAATGGCGCCGGTATCGACCTGCCCGCCTATGAGACGACTGGTGCCGCCGGCATGGATTTGCGCGCCGCCGTTCCTGCTGACGAACCGCTCACTCTGAAACCCGGCACCCGCGCACTCGTGCCCACCGGCTTCATCTTTGAAGTCCCCCAAGGTTTTGAGGCACAGATCCGCCCACGCTCCGGCCTTGCCATCAAGAACGGCATTACATGCCTCAACACACCGGGAACGGTGGATAGCGATTATCGCGGCGAGGTCAAAGTCATCCTCGCCAATCTGGGCCAAGAGGATTTCGTGATCGAGCGCGGCATGCGCATCGCCCAGATGGTCATCGCACCCGTTACGCAGGTGGCCGTATTCGAGGTCACGGAGACCTCTGATACCGCCCGCGGCACCGGCGGTTTCGGCTCCACCGGCGTCTGACGCCTCACAACCACGCGCAATTTTCTGCGCGGCATAAGTGAAATTGTTCACTTCTTGTTCTTGTTTTATCATTCGCGTTGTGCAAGGTTGCATGGGCGGATGGTTACACGCTTGATTGCATGTTTTCTAAAGTCCGCCTGTTGGGGGCTTACATGGTTGCGCGCGTCAATACGGTGGCATTTCAGGGCATAGAGGGCGTGCCCGTCGAAGTTCAGGTCATGGTCGCGCCCGGCAAGGTCGGCATGCAGATCGTCGGTCTGCCGGATAAAGCCGTGGCCGAAAGTCGGGAGAGGGTGCAAGCTGCTCTCCACGCCTCGGGCTTGGCGCTGCCTGCCAAGAAGGTCACCGTTAATCTCGCGCCCGCTGATTTACCCAAAGAGGGCAGTCATTTCGATCTCCCCATCGCGCTCGGGCTGATGGCCGCTCTAGGTGCCATTCCCGCAGAAGCGCTCAATGCCTATGTCGTTTTAGGCGAACTTAATCTGGACGGCACAATCGGTGCCGTGTCCGGGGCACTTCCCGCCGCCATCGGTGCCAATGCGCAAGGCAAGGGACTCATCTGCCCGGCAGACAGCGGCGGTGAAGCGGCATGGGCGGGTGCCGAGTTCGATATTCTCGCACCTCGCAGCCTCATCGCGCTCGCCAACCATTTTCGCGGCACCCAGCGCCTATCACGCCCGCTTGCCGCAATCCGCGCCAATCCCGCCAACCTGCCTGACTTGGCCGATATCAAGGGGCAGGAAAGCGCCAAGCGCGCGCTGGAGGTGGCTGCCGCCGGTGGACATAATCTCCTGATGGTCGGCCCACCCGGTTCGGGAAAATCCATGCTGGCCTCACGGCTTCCCTCCATCCTTCCGCCGCTCTCGGCTGCGGAATTGCTGGAGGTGTCCATGGTTCACTCCATCGCCGGCCAACTCTCTGGCGGAAAGCTGTCGGATCGCCGCCCGTTTCGCACTCCACATCATTCCGCGACCATGGCGGCCCTCGTCGGCGGCGGCCTTCGCGCGAGACCGGGCGAGGCGTCGCTTGCCCATCACGGCATTCTCTTTCTCGATGAATTTCCTGAATTCTCACCACAAGCCCTAGATGCGCTGCGCCAGCCGTTGGAAACCGGCGAATGCATCATCGCCCGCGCCAACCACCGTGTCAGTTACCCGGCCCAAATCCAACTCGTCGCTGCCATGAACCCGTGCAAATGCGGCATGGCGGGCGAACCCGGATTCACTTGCGCCCGTGGCCCGCGTTGCGTGACGGATTATCAGCAACGGATTTCCGGCCCACTGATGGACCGCATTGATATCCGCATCGAAGTTCCTGCCGTCTCGGCGGCAGACCTCATCCGCCCCATGGCCGCCGAAGCCAGCGCAGATGTCGCCAGACGCGTGGCGCGCGCCCGCGATCTACAGCAGGACCGTTTCGCCTCCGCAGGCTTCACCGGCATCCGTACCAACGCCCGCTGCTCCACCGCCCTTATCGAAAAGTTTGCTGAACCAGACGCCCCTGGTCTGCAACTGCTCCGCGACGCCGCCGAAAAACTGAAATTCTCCGCCCGAGGCTACCACCGCATCCTCAAAGTCGCTCGCACGCTGGCCGACCTCGACGACAAGGCAACCGTCACCCGCATTCATCTGGCGGAAGCGATTTCCTACCGGATAGCAGGGGAGCGACTGACGGCAGCTGCATGAGTGAGGGTTAGTAGGAAGGTTCGCAACTCCATGACCGTCCCTCATTGGCGTAATGCAGGACATGACAGCGAAAGCCTTGTAAGGAAGGCGCTGAGTGTGGGCACAACGCAGCCACCCTCATCCTGAGGCGGGAGCGAAGCGACCCTCGGAGGGCGAGGGTTGCGGGCCAAGAGGGCAGAGGGTGCGGCGGATGCTTCGAGGCTTTGCCCTCCGGTCAAAGCACCTCAGCATGAGGACGGCGGGTGTGGCAGCCCAAAATGCTCAGCATAAGGCGGAGGGCAAGGTGTTCGCAACGGTGCAACTAGGTTGCCTCTACCCTTTTGGGAGAGGACGAAAAATCATGATCTTAGCGCAAGCTAAGTCACAGATTTTTCGGGTGAGGAGTTTGCCGCTGGCTCCAACGCCAACGATAGACCACCCCCAAACAGCTCGGTAAGTCTAGAGCCCCAATCCCTCAAACAGTGCCGTCGACAAATACCGTTCCGCAAAGGAAGGAATGATAACCACAATCGTTTTGCCCGCATTCTCATCCCGCGCGCCGATCTTGATAGCGGCGGCGAGGGCTCCGCCGGAGGAGATGCCGACCGGTACGCCTTCCAGACGGGCAACCAGACGGGCGGTTTCGAAGGCTTCGTCATTGGTGACGGTGACGATTTCGTCGTAGATATTGGTGTCGAGCACGGCGGGCGCGAAGCCTGCGCCGATGCCTTGAATCTTGTGCGGGCCGGGGTTTCCGCCTGAAAGCACGGGGCTGTCGGCTGGCTCTACCGCTATCACTTTCACGTCGGGTTTGCGCGCCTTGAGAACCTGGCCAACGCCGGTAATGGTGCCGCCGGTGCCGATGCCCGAGACGAAGATGTCAACATTGCCATTCGTGTCGTTCCAGATTTCCTCGGCTGTTGTCTTGCGATGGATTTCGGGGTTGGCGGGGTTTTCGAACTGCTGTGGAATGATCGCATCGGGCAGCGTTTCGGCCAGTTCATGCGCCTTGGAAATCGCGCCCTTCATGCCTTTGGGGCCTTCGGTCAGTACCAGTTCGGCACCCAGAAGTGCCAGCATCTTGCGGCGCTCGATTGACATGGTCTCGGGCATCGTCAGGATCAGTTTGTAGCCCTTGGCGGCGGCGGCAAAGGCCAGCGCAATGCCGGTGTTGCCGGATGTCGGCTCGATCAGCGTCGTCTTGCCAGGCGTGATCTTGCCCTGGGCTTCCAGCGCTTCGATCATGGCAACGCCGATGCGGTCCTTGACCGAGGCGATGGGGTTGAAGAATTCGAGCTTTGCCAAAATGGTGGCCTTGACGCCTTTTTCAGCCGCCAGCTTGTCGAGCCGTACCAGAGGTGTGTCCCCGATCGTCTCCGTGATCGAGGAATAGATACGTCCGCGTCCGGGTTTTCTGGCTTCTGTCATGGCATGCTCCATTGTGCAAACAGCAGGAATTGGCCGCAGAATAGGAGGAATAGCATCTCGATTCCAGAGAATGAATGTGCTTATATGGAGCCAATTAGGGTATAAGATTCCAAGGATGCGCCATTTTTGGGAGTGTGGTTCTTAACTTGTACGTGTCGCGATCATAGCAGCGGTACCGGCCAGAATGCCTGCTGCGGTTCGGTTGAGGATCGTCAATGCGCTGGGACGTTTCAGCAAAGTTCGTGCCTTCGAGGCCAGCAGAATATAGGGCAGCAGCACCGCCATCAGCACGGTGAAAGTGACCGCAAGGAGGGTCGCGTATTCACTGGTACCAATCAGCCGGATATCGATCAGCGTCGGTACCAGCGCCACGTAAAACAGCATGGTCTTGGGGTTGCCCAGCGTGATGAACAGGCCAGACAGAAAAGACATTCCAATGCTGGTGCTCTTTTTGGCTTGCAAATCCTGCGGCAGAAGCCCCGCAGTCCACAGTTTCCAGGCGATATAGAGCAGATAGGCGGCGCCAGCGAATTTCAGAACCATGAAGGCTTCCTGAAATGTCTGCGCCACGAAGGCGAGGCCGAGAATGACGGCGGTCAGGTAGACCATGTCGCCGAGAACGAGACCGAGCCCCATGAAAAACGTTTCGCGAAACCCCGAGCCCAGGGCACGGGCGACGATGGCCGTCATGCCGGGGCCGGGGATGGCGGCAGCGATGAAGAGAGCGGTGGCGTAAGTCAGAAGCGTTGCAATGGTCACGACGGTGTCCCCCGAAAATCGTAACGTCGATATAGCATGGGGAACGGGCAAGAAAAGAGCCCTTGCTAAAACGACAAAGCCCGGCGCGTGGCCGGGCTTTGGAAGAATTCACTAGAAAGAGTGATTACAGGAACGGACGGTCCGGCATGTCATCGATGCTGATGACGCCGTCATTGTTCTTGTCGAGGCGTGTGAACATTTTTTCACCGGCGGCGGTGAATTCCGCCTTGCTGATCTGGCCATTGCCATCGGTGTCGACCATGGAGAACATGGCATTCACCCGGCCACCCGGACGCTTGCCACCTTCGCGGCCTTCATGCTTGCGGCCTTCGTGACGCTTGCCGTCACGCTCTGCGTGTTCCGGGCCACCCTTTTTGCCATCCATGCCTTCGGCATTGGCGCGCTCGGGGCGTGGGTTTTCGGCGCGGAAGGCTTCCATCTTGGCTCTGCGGAAATCGCGCATTTCCTTCGGCGTGATCGAGCCATCCTTGTTGGCGTCGATCTCGGTGAAAAGCGCATCTTGACGGGCTGCGAACTCTTCCTTGGAAACCTTACCGTCCTTGTTGGTATCAGCCGTCTTCAGCAGATAGACATAGGCCAGTTCGGGGCGCATGGGCGGGCCATCTCTGCCGGGGCCGCGGGGTGCTGCCATGGACATGGGTGCTGTGGTGCTGAGCACGAGGGCCGCTCCAAGAGCAGTGAGCGCAAATTTTCGAATTGTCATGGTCTGTACCTTTCAAATGCTGTCCCTGATTGAAAGGTAGTGAGCCGATGGTGCCTTCACCACTTAAACATCAGTAATGTGCATGACAAATCGGTAACCTGGCTCAGCCTGCCGCGTGGGGCAGGGCTTTTAGAAAGCCTGTCAGATCATCGGTGATGAAGTCGATATGTTCATCGCTGGTTGCCGGAATTTCCCAGCGCTCCATGACGATGCCTTCGAGATTGCGCGGAACCAGAAGCACCGTTTTCATGCCCAAAGCCTTTGGGGCCACAAGGTTTCGCGGCAAATCCTCGAACATGGCGGCCTTGGTTGTGTCCAGCTTGGCAAGAGCGGCGAATTTCTCGTAGGTCGCGCTGGCGGGCTTGGGCAGAAAATCGGCGGCGACGATGTCGAAGATATCCTCGAAATGGTCGAGAATTCCCAATGCGCCAGCGGCGGCCTGCGCATGCGGCACGCTGCCATTGGTCAGAATGAACTTGCGGCCCGGCAGTGCCTTGATCGCCTCACCCAGTTCCGGGTTGGGCAGCAGCGCGGAATAATCGATCGCATGCGCCCGCTCCAGAAAGGCGTTGGGGTCGATGCCGTAATGGATCATCAGGCCCTGAAGGGTGGTGCCATGCTCGTGGTAATATTGCTTCTGAAGCTTGCGCGCTTCGTCCGGCTCGAGCTGCAACAACTCGGCGACATAGGCCGTCATGTTCTTGTCGATCTGCGAAAACAGGTTCACCTCGTGGGGGTAAAGCGTGTTGTCGAGATCGAACACCCATTCGGTCACATGGGAGAAATCGGCGGAGTTCGGTTCATTTTTCGGTTTCGTGCTCATGGCCTCTTATGCCCTGTCGTCAGCACAAAGAAAATCGAAAAGGCGACGTTCCAGCCGCTTTCCGACCTTGGGGCGCAAAGCTGGGGCGTGATAATCGTTGAGGCATGGAACTCTGGATACCCATCACCATCGCCGCTGCCTTCATGCAGAACCTGCGCTCCGCCTTGCAAAAGCATTTGCAGGGGTCGCTCGGCACGCGTGGCGCCAGCTTCGTGCGCTTCGGTTATGGGTTCCCGATTGCGATCGTGTACGTCTTGGCTCTGCATTTTGTGGCGAAGCAAATTTTCCCGACCTTCAGCCCGTCATTTTTCATCTGGGCGGTTATCGGCGGTCTGGCACAAATCTACGCCACCATGCTGTTGGTGCACCTGTTTTCCCTGCGCAATTTCGCCGTTGGCACTGCCTATTCCAAGACGGAGCCTGTGCAGGCGGCTCTGTTCGGTTTCGTCATATTGGGCGAAAAGCTGACGCCGGGTGTTGTGGGCGCGATCATCGTCGGCGTCATCGGCGTGATGACGATATCGATGGCGCGCATGCCGCTCTCTTGGAGGAATACCGTTACGGCACTGACCAGCCGCACCGCGCTGATCGGCATCGCTTCTGGCGGCGTCTTCGGCATATCGGCGGTCGCGTACCGAAGCGCGTCTCTGTCCTTGCAAGGGGCAGGGCCGATCATGTCTGCAGCGGTGACTCTGGCCTGCGTCACGACCTTCCAGACGGCGTTCATGCTGGTCTGGATGGCATGGAAGGACAAGAGGGAGATCGTGCAGGTTCTGGTGACGTGGCGCTCGTCGGCTTTGGTCGGTATCGCTGGGGTATTGGGCTCGGCTGGCTGGTTCACGGCCATGACGCTGCAACAGGTGGCCTATGTCCGCGCACTGGGCCAGATCGAGCTGGTCTTTACCTTCATGGCGTCGTGGTTTTTATTCCGCGAAAGGGTCAACGCCATGGAGCTTGCAGGATGCCTGCTGATCGTCAGCGGCATCCTGGGTTTGCTGTTCTGGTAATCAGGGAACGATGAGCGTGCCGGCCCCTTCGGTAAAGATTTCCAACAGAACGGAGTGGGCGGTCTTGCCGTTGAGAATGACGACGCCCTGAACGCCCGCCTTGATGGCTTCGATGCACGTCTCGACCTTGGGGATCATGCCGCCGGAAATCGTGCCATCCTTGATCAGTGCGCGCGCCTGCGACACCGTCAGTTCCTTGATGAGTTCCTTGTTCTTGTCGAGAACACCTTCGACGTCGGTGAGGAAAAGCAGTCGGCTGGCATGCAGCGCACCGGCAATGGCACCGGCAAAGGTGTCGGCATTGATGTTGTAGGTCGCACCATCACGGCCAGGAGCCACCGGCGCGATGACCGGGATCATCTCGGACTTGGCGAGAAGATCGAGCAGCGTGCGGTCGACTTCCACCACTTCACCGACGAAGCCGAGGTCGAGAACGCGCTCGATGTTGCTATCGGGATCGATGACGGTCTTCTTTGCCTTTTCGGCAAAGACCATGTTGCCGTCCTTGCCGCACAGGCCGATGGCCCATTCGCCGGTCTGATTGATGAGGGCAACGATTTCCTTGTTGATCGAACCGGCAAGAACCATTTCGACGATCTCCACCGTCTTGGCATCGGTCACGCGCAGGCCACCTTCGAATTTCGATTCGATGCCCATCTTGCTCAGCATCGCGCCGATCTGCGGGCCGCCGCCATGGACGACGATGGGATTGATGCCGGATTGCTTGAGAAGTGCAATGTCCTCGGCGAAAGCCTTGCCAAGGCCGCTGTCGCCCATGGCATGACCGCCATATTTTACGACGATGGTCTTGTTTTCATATTTCTGCATGAAGGGCAGGGCCTGTGCCAGAAGCCGGGCCTGCATTTCGCTTTCGGAAGACGCCATGGGAAATAACCTCGTCGTTGAATGCCGCGCTTTTAACCCAAGTTTTTGACGGATGAAACAACGCAGAGCCAATCACGGGCAGAAAATTCAAACGTGATCACGACGATAGCGCCATGGAGATTGACATAATCGCACAATCGGACCAGCTTTATGGGTGGGGGCAAGTGCGCGTACCGGTTGGAGTGAAGCCGGAACTGCCATGACGGCAGTGTCGCACGATAGCCAGGAGTTCTATGACGGATGACCTTGCCAGATCGGGAGAAACGTTGCGGTTTGCAGGATGAGGTGCTGGCGGGCGAATATGTCCTCGGCGCATTGAGCTCCGATGCCAGTGCTGAACTTGCCAAACGCATGAAGACGGATCGCCAGTTCGCAGCCACCGTCCGCCGCTGGCAGGAAAACCTCGCAGAGACAGATCGAACTGACCGCCGCGCTTTTTCAGCCTATGGTGCAGGGAGAGCGGTGGATCACGGCAGACGCAGATCGGACATCAAGGGACATCGCGGGCTTTACGGGCGTTTTGCAATCGTCTCGGCGCTGTGGAATTCCGTGCGTTTCTGGAGACTGACGACATCGGCAGCAGTGCTATGGGCAGCAGCGCTGCTATTTGCGGGCTTTTGAGTAGCTCCCCAACACCGCATTGTTTATCATTCCCGTTATCAGCGCGGGAATTCGGGGCGGCAGTCTATTGAACTGCCAAGCCCCTGAACCCAGCTAGATACTGATCGTCCTGACAATTTCGTCTCGGACCATATCCAGCCCAGAGGACTTTTCGGAAGACGTAGCTAGCACTTCGGGATAGGCGGCCGGGCGCTTGCGGATTTTCTCCAGCGTTTCGCTCATCAAACGTGGCACACCGACGTCCTTGATCTTGTCGGTCTTCGTCAGAATGATCTGATAGGAGACAGCTGCCTTGTCCAGCAGCGACAACACGTCCTCATCGTTCTTCTTGATGCCGTGGCGCGAGTCGATCAGCACGTAAACGCGCTTCAGCGTGGCTCGGCCACGCAGATAATCGAACACCAGCTTCGTCCAGGCATCGACCTGGTCCTTCGGGGCCTGGGCATAGCCGTAACCCGGCATGTCCACCAGCGCCATGGGCGGCAGGTCGCCTGCCTCGCCGGAAAAGCCCTCTGGAACGAAGTAGTTCAGTTCCTGCGTGCGGCCCGGCGTGTTGGACGTGCGCGCCAGCCCGCGATGGCCGACGAGCGCGTTGATGAGAGACGACTTGCCGACATTGGAGCGTCCGGCAAAGGCAATCTCGGGCGGGCCTTCCGGGGGAAGGAATTTCATGGCGGGTACGCCGCGAATGAAAATCCAGGGCCTCCCGAAGAGCGGCTTTTCCGTTGCCGGCTGACCGCCTTTGATGTCGCCGGTCATTTGGTTTCCACCGGCTTTCGCTTGAACAACGCTTTTATGTTGTCGAACAGCTCGATCTTGGCACCGTGGCGCTTCATGATCACGGCCTGCTGGGAAATCGACAGAGTGTTGTTCCACGCCCAGTAGATGACGAGACCGGCAGGGAACGACGCCAGCATGAAGGTGAAGATCAGCGGCATCCAGGTGAAGATCATCGCCTGGGTCGGATCGGGTGGCGTCGGGTTCATGCGCATCTGCATGAACATGGTGATGCCCATGATGATAGGCCAGACGCCGATCATCAGGAAGTGCGGAACGTCGTAAGGCAGAAGGCCGAACAGGTTGAACAGCGAGGTCGGATCGGGCGCAGACAGGTCGTGAATCCAACCGAAGAACGGCGCATGCCGCATTTCGATGGTCACGTAAATGACCTTATAGAGCGCGAAGAACACCGGAATCTGCAACAGCATCGGCCAGCAACCGGCCACCGGATTGATCTTTTCTTCCTTGTAAAGCTGCATCATGGCCTGCTGCATGGCCATACGATCATCGCCGTGCTTGGCTTTCAGCTCCTCCATCTTGGGCTGCACGCGCTTCATGTTGGCCATGGAAGCGTACTGCTTGCTGGCAAGCGGGAAGAACAGAACCTTGACGACGATGGTGGTCAGCAGGATAGCCACGCCGAAGTTGCCAAAGTAACGGAAGAAGAAATCCATTAGTTTGAACATCGGCTTGGTGATGAAGTAGAACCAGCCCCAGTCGATCATGAGATCGAACTTCGGAATGGCGTATTGCGTTTCGTAACGGCTGACTAGCGGAACTTCCTTGGCACCAGCAAAAACGAGGTTCTTCAACTCAACAGACTGGCCTGGGGCCACGGTAACCGCATCGCCACGGTAGTCGGCCTGATAACGCGGTTGACCATCGGTGAAGTGGGTGTAGCGGGTTTCGACGGGAACGGTCTGCGGCGGCACGATGGCAGCAGCCCAGTACTTGTCGGTAATGCCGAGCCAGCCACCGGTTGCCTTTGGCAGAGTGTAGGGCTTCTCTTCGACGTTCTTGTAGGATTCTTCCGTCAGGCTGCCATCTGCACCGGCAACGCCCAGAAAGCCTTCGTGAATGACGAAGACGGCAGGTGTTGCAGGCTTGTTGTTGCGGGTGATGCGGCCATAGGTCGAGAAGGACACTGGCTCCTGGCCGGGGTTCTCGATCTTGTCAACGACAGTGATCATGTAGTGATCGTCGATCGAAAGCGTGCGGTTGAAAACCACGTCCTTGTCGTTGGTGAAGGACAGCGTAACAGGTGTCTGCTCTGTCAGCTTGGCGCCTTCGGGAGCGGTCCACACGGTGGAGGGGCCGGGAACCGTGCCCACAGCATCACCGGCGATATAGCCAAGCTCCGTGAAGTAACCATCATGGGTATCGGACGGCGAGAACAGCGTGATCAGCGGGCTCGAGTCATCCACGGTCTCGTGATAATCCTTGAGCTTGATATCATCCAGACGAGCGCCACTGAGGTTGATGGAACCTGAAATGGCATTGGTGTCGATCTGTACACGCTGCGATCTGGCAAGCGCTTCATCGCGAGACATAGTTGCGGCCTGCTGGCCGGAGGCGCCGGGCAGGGTGCCACCCGGTGCTGCTGCCGTTCCCGGCGCAGCGGCGGTGCCGGTGCCCGTTGTGGGCTGCGTCTGCTGCTGCGCGGCCTGCTGGGCCTGACGGGCCTCTTCGGTCCGACGCTGCTGCTCGATGCGCGGGTTCATATACAGGAACTGCCAGGCAAGCACGATGACAACCGAAAGGCCTATCGCGATAAAGTAGTTGCGGTTTTTTTCCATCATTCTTTCCTGGAGCGGGTCTCCCGGGAGCGTCCGGATTTCGCGCGTCCCTCGATCCGCTCTATGAGCAAGTGTTCCAGTACGGCAAATTCGGTTTTCAATGCGTCCCTTCGGGCGACAATCACATAGTCATGCCCGGGCTTCATTGCAAACCCGGCTTTAAGCCTCACGGCTTCCCTTAGACGGCGGCGCATTCGATTGCGTTCAACCGCATTGCCTTGGCGTTTCGTCACCGTAAAACCGACGCGGGGTTCGGTCTCGGGTGCCTGACGATCCAGTACCTCCAGAAGAAAGGTGCCGCCTCGTCTTTTTTCTCCTGCCTGAACAGCAAGAAACTCCGGTCGGTTTTTCAACCGACCGGGTATTTTCTTCTCATGCGTCATGTGCCGCGACTTTCATCGGGCTTGCGGCGCAATTAGGCCGAAAGACGGGCGCGGCCGCGTGTGCGGCGAGCAGCCAGAACCTTACGACCGCCGGCAGTTGCCATACGGGCACGGAAACCATGACGACGCTTGCGAACAAGCTTGGATGGCTGGAAAGTACGCTTAGACATTTATTTAATACCGCGGGGTGCGGCCCTTCTTGACTTTGCCCCTTGTGGGACAAGAGCGTTTCGTTGATGCCGAGGCCTACCGCGCAAACGGTAAAATGCCCAGACGTGCGGGCTTATAAGGGCTTACAGGCCTTAAAGTCAATTGCTGAACCGCACGACCTCTGTGTGTTCATCCAGTCTGTATGACAGATTGAGTAATCTATGCTTGTGAAATGCCTGCGTCGCCTCTTCCAGGCGAGCAAAATGATTAAAATTGGAAAGTCTTTCTTAAGGGGAGGCAGTTAAAGGTTTTGCTGACGAACTATCGTCGGGGGATCGTTTCTTGCTTTTTGGCGAGAGGGCGTTTTTGAGGGGACTACGCAGTGAAAATTCGGGGTAAGATCAATCTTCTTGTGGGGCTTTTGAGCCTTGTTGCTTGTACCATAGGTGGATTGTCGATCTATGCCGTCAAGGAATATCACGCCCAGACGCTGGCGCTGGATGCTGTTGCGGACCGCGCCCGGCATGGAGAAACCCTCAATCGTCTCGTCACGGCAGTGGTGATGGAATCGCGCGGCATCTATGCCGCCAAAGACACGGCGGCTGCGGCGAAGTTTGCCGATGGCATCAAGACCAACCTCGATGACATGGCCGCTTTGTTGAACGACTGGAAATCGCAGGTTCCGGCGGCACAGGTCAGCCAGTTCGCAAGTCTCGAAAAGCGCTTCGCCGATTTCCGCACGTTCCGCACCGAAACCGCACGCCTTGGCCGCGAAGCAAGCCCGCAGGACGCCAACGCGCAGGGCAACAACGAAGCCAACCGTGAAAACCGCAAGCTTTACCAGACGGAAATCGATGCCGTCGTGAAGAGCGACCTTCAGTCCCTGGATGCGATCAAGGTGGAAATCGAGAACTTCGGCGACACGATTTTCCTCGTCGTTGCTTTCGTCACCGTGGCCGGTGTGGTCATCGGCGCTGCCTTCGGTCTCTATATCGGCTCCAGAGAACTCAGCGGCCCGATCCTGAAAGTTTCAAACGTAATGAATGCGGTTGCCGAAGGCAATCTGGACACGGACGTACCCTATCTCGACCGCAAGGACGAAATCGGCGAAATGGCCGCCGCTGTGGAAGTCTTCAAGCGCAACGGGCTGGAATTCCGCCGCATGAATGCGCAGGAAACCGCGATGCGCGCCAAGAGCGACGATTTGCAGGCCGGCATGGCAGAAGTCGTGGGTGCGGCTGCGGAAGGCGATTACAGCCGTCGCATCACCAAGGATTACGGCGACGACAACCTCAACCGTTTTGCCCATAACATCAATTCACTGCTGATCAGCGTCGACAGCGGCGTGACGGAAACGGGCCGCGTCATCGAGAGCCTTGCGCATGGCGACCTGACGCAGACGATGAATGGCAGCTTCCACGGTGTGTTTGCCGAGCTTCAGTCCAATGTCAACGAAACATTTATCAAGCTGAAGGGCACGATTTCCGAAGTTCGCGGCAGCACCGAGAGCATCAGCGGCAATGCCAATGAACTGCGCGCCGCAGCCGACGATCTTTCCAAGCGTACCGAGCAGCAGGCCGCAGCCTTGGAAGAAACATCCGCCGCACTGGATGAAATCACCGCTGTGGTTCGCAGTTCCACCGAGCGTGCGCAGGAAGCCAGCGCCATGGTTTCCGAAACCAAGGAAAAGACGGCACAGTCCGCCAAAGTCGTGCGTGACGCCGTCTCGGCCATGGGACGGATCGAGCAGGCATCGCGCGAGATCAGCCAGATCATCAATGTCATCGACGAGATCGCCTTCCAGACCAATCTGCTGGCGCTGAACGCAGGTGTCGAGGCTGCACGTGCAGGCGAGGCTGGCAAAGGCTTTGCCGTGGTCGCGCAGGAAGTGCGTGAACTAGCACAGCGGTCCGCAAATGCCGCTAAGGACATCAAGGCACTGATCACCAAGTCGGGCGAAGAGGTCGGCAACGGTGTGACGCTGGTGCAGCGCACCGGTGAGGTCTTGGACGAGATCGAGACGCGCGTGCTCGGCATCAACGATCATATCCACTCCATCGCAACCGCTGCCAAGGAGCAGTCCACTGGCCTGCAGGAAGTCAACACGGCCATCAACCAGATGGATCAGGTGACCCAGCGCAACGCGGCCATGGTGGAAGAGACCTCTGCCGCAACCCATAAGCTCAGCGGCGAAGCACAGAACCTCGTCTCGCTGGTCGGCCGCTTCCGGCTCGGCAACGAGACGGGCGCCTATGCCGGTCAGTCCAGCCGACCCGCCGTCGCCTCATCCCGCTCCGCACCGGTGGCATCACCTGCGCGCAAGATGATGGGCAACGTGGCCCGCGCCTTCAATGGCAATGCAGCGGTCGCCCAAAGCCGTGATGAATGGCAGGAGTTCTGAGGCCCGGACCATCCAGGCCTCGTTTGAAGACGTCAAAACTGAAAACCCCTCGCCACCGGCGAGGGGTTTTCTTTTGTTACGGTGCACGTTGTCAGCTTATTCGGCAGGCACCACGGTCGGATCGAGTGCATCGATGCCCTCTTGCCGATCATAAGCGGCCTGATCGAGAATACCCTGCCGCTTAGCGACGATGGTGGGGATGAGCGCCTGTCCGGCCACATTGACCGCCGTGCGGCCCATATCGAGGATCGGATCAACCGCCAGCAGCAAGCCGACGCCTTGCAGCGGCAGACCAAGTGTCGAGAGCGTCAGCGTCAGCATCACGGTCGCGCCCGTCAGACCCGCCGTTGCAGCAGAGCCCAGAACCGAGACAAAGGCGATCAGCACATATTCCTGAATGCCGAGCGGCACGCCATAGAACTGCGCAACGAAGATGGCGGAAATCGCCGGATAGATGGCAGCGCAGCCATCCATCTTGGTGGTTGCACCCAGCGGCACGGCGAAGGCGGCATATTCACGCGGAACACCGAGATTGCGTTCAGTCACCTGCTCTGTCACCGGCAGCGTGCCGATGGAGGAGCGGGAGACGAAGGCCAACTGAATGGCGGGCCAAGCGCCGGAAAAGAAGCGGACCGGGTTCAGCCCATTGGCCGCAAGAATGATGGGGTAAACAACGAACAGCACGATGGCGAGGCCGATATATATCGCCGCCGAATACCAGCCGAGCGAGGCCAGCGCTTCCCAGCCATAAACGGCAACGGCATTGCCCAGAAGGCCGATCGTACCGATCGGCGTCAAGCGGATAACCCACCACAAAATCTTGCGCGTAATCGCCAGCAGCGAGCGGTTGAAGGCCAGAAACGGCTCTGCCTTCTCGCCCACCTGCAAGGCAGCGATGCCGACCGCAATCGAGATCACCAGAATTTGCAGCACATTGAAATTAAGCGCAGTGGTAGCGCCACCCTGCGTGATCTTGGTCGATGCCTGGAGACCGAGCAGGTTGGCCGGGATCAGCCCTTTGAGAAAGTCGAGCCACGAGCCTGTGCTGGACGGGACCGCCGCAGCCGTCGCCGCAACGCCCGAGTTGATGCCCGGCTGGATCAACAGCCCGAGCGCGATGCCGATGAGAACAGCAATCAGAGCCGTGATCGCAAACCACAACAGCGTCTGCCACACCAACCGCGCCGCATTGTTCAACTCGCGCAGATTGGCGATGCTGGCGACGATGGCGGTGAAAATCAGCAGCGGCACCAGAGCACGCAGCAGCTGAACGAAAATCGTACCGATGGTCGACAGCGTCTGAACCAACCAATTCGGCCCCGCCTCGGACGCGCCCATCTGCCGGGCGATATAGCCCAGCACAAGGCCAACAACCATGGCGGCGAAAACTTGAAAGCCGAACGAGGCGTAGAAGGGCTTAGGCGCCCGTGTGGTGGATGAAGCAGACATTTTGTATTCCATGAAAGCGAGACAACCATGTCAGTCGTCTAACGTACGAAGGAGAACGAGTTGACCTCATAGCTGGCATATTTACCAAGTATATCAACGAATGAGATTGCGCCGGAAACGGGCCTATTGAAATTTTGATCCACCAGAGCGTCTGAGCTTTTACGAAAACTGGTGCGCAGCACTGAAATTGTGGATTTTCACTGATCTCCAAATCGATCTAAAATTTCCTGAAAGTCGGTTCGAGTTTCCTCATTAGCTCTTGGGAGCACTTGTTTAATTGGACTGATCGACGCCTTCCCATATTTGAACAAAAGCGCATAAACCGAAGATCTTAACAGCGGATCGTCACTCTTGAGGCGCGCTTTGAGCGCCGTCCTGATGACGAAATCCACCTTATCAATAGGCACAGCCCCTTCCGACCCAATGGCGCTCATTATAATCGCCATGCTTTTTTGTTTTTCGTCGACCACCTCAACGTCAACAATCTTCGCCAATCTCAGGACACCGTTTTCGCCAACTTCTGCCAAAGCGCGTCCAGCAGCGCCACTCTTGAGTGGATCGTTCGTCAGCGCCAATGCGGTTGCCAACGCATCTATGACAACGTCATCTCGACCAGGAAATCTTCCGAGTTCTGTCGCCCAACGCATCCGTTCATCGTCTGACGATGCTGAAATGAGCTTGTTAAGAACCAGATTGAATACACCGCCGAAAGAGCCTGAGTCGGGACCAAGTGCTTGTGCAATCTTGATGCGAACATCATCTGCATCGGATGCAATTAAAACTTCTTCGAATTTCTGCCGAACCTGTGGCGGCAATGGCGTCTTTCTCAAGAGACTGGCAAGATTTCCGATAAATTCGACGTTGGCTGAGTCTAACACTGCTTTGAAAATTAGATCCCTCGATCTCTCAACTTCGCCGTAAAGAGAGGAATGATAAACTCTTCTTTCATCCGAGGATGCAGACATCTCTGCACGTCTAAGAATTTCAGTTACCAGAAAATCTCGACTTTCTTTGTCGGAAGCGATTGAGAGCAGAATTAATCCGTTCGTCCGCTTAATGAAATTTTTTGGGGTCAAGCCCTCGACAGCGGCCGCTATAAAATCTTTTTCAAAACTAACATTGCGAAAATACTCAAGCGGTTCAAATCTACGCACGAGAAGAACATATAATTTAGTGAGCATCTCCGTCCGCTCGTCCTGATCTGACGACAGGTATCGTTCAACAAAGTCTTTCGGACAATACCTATCGCCTGAAGCCACACTTCTGCACGGCAAGTCATAAAACATGTCAGAGACACTCTCGGCTTTCGCCGACAGGGACATCAACATCAATGGTAAAGTCACGACAATTAGTGCGGAGGTTAATTTGTTCATACATCTCGCTCAAAAATCGCAGCGCTCATGCGTTTGCAATTGATAGTAAAATGATGACTCTTTTACAACCGAATTACAACCCGATCTCATTCGCCCAAGGTGGATTCGCCCCCGCACGAGACACCGTCACAGCGGCAGCCTTCGCGCCCAGCGCCAGTGCCTTGGCGATCTGCTCTTCCGTCAGTGCTGCGACCTGTGGCTTCGTCAGCAAGCCCTGAAGCTTCAGCGAGGCGAGGATGCCTGCGTCGAAGGTGTCGCCTGCACCGACGGTATCGACCACCTCGACGCGTTCGCTTGGGACTTCCACGCGAAGGTTAGATGTATAGCCGACCGCGCCCTCTGCACCGCGTGTGACGACGACGAGTTTGGCGCCGTGGTGCAGCCAGTGGCGGGCGAGCGTGTCTTCATCGCCTTCCAGACCGAACCAAGCCAGATCCTCATCCGAGAATTTGACGATATCCGATTTGGCGGCCATGCGGTTGATGCGCTCCAGATGCTTTTGCTTGTCCTTGATGAAGCCGGGGCGGATGTTGGGATCGAGCGAGATGACGCGCTTTTCGTGTTCGCGCATCAAAAGCGCTTCGTAGGTACCGCCGCAGGGTTCGGGGATGAGGCTGATCGCGCCGAAATGCATGGCTTCGCAATCCGCACCGATGTTGGGCAGATCGGCTTCGGACAGCATGCGCAGCGCCGTGCCCTCATCATAGAAAGCATAGGTCGCGTGGCCATCCACCAGTTTGACGAAGGCGATGGTGGAGGGGCGGTGCGAGAAGGCGCAGAGGCTGTAATCGACATTGCTGTCCCTAAGCGTGTCTTTGAGGATTTCGCCCATCATGTCATCGGCGATGCCGGAGAAGAAGGCGGAGGGAACGCCGAGACGCCCCAGCGCGATGGCCGTGTTGAAGACCGCCCCGCCTGCATAGGGCGCAAAACCCGGCTCGCCTTTCGTGGTTTCACGCGGCAGCATGTCGATTAGGGCTTCACCACAACACAGGATCATCCGGTCCTCCTCCGTATCAAAAACTAAATCGATTTAAACAACTTCACCCGACTTGGCCAGATGTCAGCCAATCGAAACTTCGGCATCAAAGAAGATCAGGATTGCGGCAATTCGCTGACCCCGCCCTGGGCGGCAGACCATAGCAGCGGGTTGTCTAGGAAGGCTTCGACTTCCGACAAGGTCTTGTCATCGAAGAGTTTCTCAGTGCGGGCAACGGCCAGAACATTTCGCCATGTGCTGAGGTAATGCAGCTTCACGTTTCCGTTGGCAAAGCGTGCTTCGGCCTCCGGGAAGATGCCGTAATAGAACAGCGCAATGCCGTGATCGACAATGCCACCCGCGGCCCTGATAGCATCGATGAAGGTGAACATGGAACCGCCAGCAGTCGTCAGATCCTCGATCACAAGCACGCGCGCACCCTCAGGCATATGGCCTTCGATCTGTGCATTGCGGCCATGACCCTTGGGCTTCTTGCGGCAATAGATCATCGGCAAGCCCAAGCGTTCCGCCAGGAAGGCGGCGAAGGGAATGCCCGCCGTCTCGCCACCGGCCACGCAATCAAATTTCTCGAAGCCCGCATCGGCAACGATCTTGGCTGCGGCAAAATCCATCACGGCAGCGCGGATGCGTGGGTAGGAAATCAGCTTGCGCATGTCGATGTAAACAGGGCTCTTCATGCCCGATGCGAAGGTGTAGGGGCTTGCCGAGTTGAAATGCACCGCCTTGATTTCCCACAACATCTTCGCAACAAGTTCTGCCACAAGGGCGCGATCCGTGAATGTAAACTGGGACATCGGCATTTTCCTCTTTTGATCATCGAGTGCATAAAAAAACTGCCGGATAAACCGGCAGCAATTGAAAATTCAGGCAACGTCCCAATGCAATGGGAACATCGGGTCGAACACCGTGACCGGTCCAGCGCCGGTGTCGATCTTCTCCGGGAAGTTCACGGGCTCATAGCGCCTGACCATGGTAATCGTGTCTTCGTTGGGTGCCAGACCATACCAGGCGGGACCGTTGAGCGAGGCGAAGGCTTCCAGCTTGTCGAGTGCGTTGTCCTGCTCGAACACATGGGCAAGGCAACTCATGGTGTTGATGGAGGTGTAGACGCCTGCGCAACCGCAGGCGCATTCCTTCAGCGGGTCCACATGCGGTGCGGAATCCGTGCCGAGGAAGAATCTGACATTACCGGAGGTTGCGGCAGTACGCAGCGCCAGGCGGTGCTCTTCGCGCTTGGCCACCGGCAGGCAGTAATAGTGCGGCTTGATACCGCCGACCAGAATGGCATTGCGGTTGATGATGAGGTGGTGGGTGGTGATCGAACCGGCCAGATTGGCCTTGGATTCCCTAATGTAATCCACGCCATCGCGCGTCGTCACATGCTCCATCGTCACCTTCAGTTCCGGCAAGCGTTGGCGCAGCGGATCGAGAACCGTATCGATGAAGACTTTTTCGCGGTCGAAAATATCGACTTCCGGTGTCGTCACTTCACCATGGACACAGAGCGGCAGGCCAATCTTCGCCATGCGCTCCAGCACCGGCATCGCCTTGTCCATATCCCGCACGCCGCCGTGGGAATTTGTGGTGGCACCGGCGGGGTAAAGCTTGACGGCGGCGATGAGGCCACTGGACTTGCCCTCTTCCACATCATCGGGGCTGGTATGTTCGGTGAGGTAGAGCGTCATCAGCGGTTCGAAACGATCACCTGCTGGAATGGCTTTGACGATGCGGTCCTTGTAGGCAATTGCATCTGCCGTCGTCACCACCGGTGGAACGAGGTTCGGCATGATGATGGCGCGCGCGAAATGGCGGCTGGTATCACCGATCACGCCCTCCAGCATCGCGCCATCGCGCAAATGCAGGTGCCAGTCATCAGGGCGGCGAAGGGTGATCGACTTCATCGTTGGGCCTCCAAAGCATGTGCGCAAAAGTGTGCCGCGGTTTTGCGATAACGACATGCGTAAGACAAGACCGACAGCTTGCTGGAATTGCGCCCGTTTAACACCATTCTAAGCGAGAGGACAGCGTCTCAAACCACTTTTTCGGCGCAAAAGCTGGGGTTAAATCGCGCCCGCCTGCGGACCCCAGACATCCGTTATGGCAAAACCCTCTGCCAGCGGATCGTTCGGATCAAGCCAGACCTGATGCAGGCCGAAGGTGAAACCGCGCCCGGTAATGGTGGGAATGACCGCCGCCTTGCCTGCAACTTCCGTGACCGCAGATAAGCCGACCTCGAACTGTGTGCCGATGATGGAGCGGGATGTGTAGGTGTCGCCCACCTGCACCTTGCCGCGCGCATGCAACGTGGCCAGATTGGCGGAATTTCCGGTGCCGCAGGGGGAGCGATCCGCCCGGCCCGGCCACATGGTGGTGCAGGTGCGGATGGTGCCATCGGCTTCCGTATCGCGGAACATGACATAAGCCACGCCTGAAATGGCTGGAATTTCGGGATGAACCACGGGTATCTCGCGGTTGACGATATCCTTCAGCACCATGCCCGCCGCCACCAGCTTGGCCGCATTGGCCTTGTCGATGGTGAGGCCAATCTGCCCAACATCCACCAGCGCATAAAAAATGCCGCCATAGGCGATATCCATGCGGATGCGGCCCCAGTCCGGCGTGTCGATCTCGACATCCAGCTCGTGAACAAAGGACGGAACCATGGTCAGCTTGACCTTTTCGCAGCGCCCGTCGCGGCACGTGGCGGTGGCCTTCACCAGGCCGGCAGCCGTTTCCAGCATGACGATGGTTTCCGGCTCCTTCATCTCCACCATCCCGCTTTCCAGCAGCGCGGTGGTAGCGCAGATAGAGTTGGAGCCTGAGCTTGCATGCGCCTGATCCGGCTGGAGAATGACGAAAGCGGCATCCGCATCCGGGTGCTTGGGTGGCAGCAGCAGGTTGACGGAGCCGATGGGCGCGCCGCGCGGCTCCAGCGTCAGGAAGCGGCGAAGCTCTTCACCTTTCGGATCAGTGTTCAGCCAATGCAGCTGTTCGGCAACTGTATTGCCCGGAATTTTCGGCACGCCACCGGTGGCCACGCGCCCGATTTCACCTTCACAATGAACATCGAGAAGCTGAATTGTGCGTCTGAAGCGCATGGCGATCACTCCGGTAAGATGAGAATAAGCCGGTCATAACGCATAAAATACTGTTTGTATATTACGCGTTCAGCGGTCCCGGCACTCCGAGTTTCCACGATTGACCGACAGGCTACAATCGTTTGACCGTCGCGTGCCGTTGTTCAACGCCTGCGGATCGACCACGCTCGTTGCCGTGTCTCCCACCGAACCAACGGTGTTGCCGACGGAGCGGCCAAGGCGCTCGACCTGCCGCCCGTAATTTTCGCGGGTACGTGGATCGAACACCGCAATCGGCGCGCTGACCACGACGCTCGCCGCCGTACCAACCGTCTGCGCGGCACCAATGCCCACGGCACCGATGGCCTCACCCAAGCCAACATCGGAATCCGTCACCGTCTGCCCATCGATCAACCGTCCACCGATGAGACGCACGACCTCAGGGCTTTCGGCGAATTTGCCGTGGTTGAGGCTATCGCCGGATTTCAGCTTGGTGAGATCGAGGACGGTAATGCCCGCGCTTTCCAGCTGGCTGCGATAGGGTTCGGCGGCAGGGTCGATCTGGCCGAGGCGGTCGACATTGCCGGAAATGCGCCTGGAAAGGCTGAGCGCCCGATCATCCTGAGAGACGAACAGAGTGAATTTCGGCTTGTCCTTGCCAAGGCTTGCATATTGGCGCGCGAATACATCCACATCGAGATCGGGTGCCGCCAGAATGACATTGTTGATCTTCGGATAAACCCGGCCATGGCGGATGGCCATCTGGCGCAAAGCCTCTACGGCGAGCCAGGTGCCCATGGAGTGCGCCATGATGGTCACGTCGCTCACCGCATTGTCCTTGGCCAGTCGCGTCAGCATCTCTTCCAGTGCATCGCGGGAATAGTTGGTGCTTTCCTTGTCGTAGTTGTAATCGAAAACGCTGGCGCGCGATGGCCAGGTAAACACCACCGGCAGCACATTTGACCCGGAATCATGGACGATCTGCGCAAAGCGATAGACCGATTCCTCATAGCGGTTGTTGAAACCATGCACGAAGACCAGCACGCGCTTATTCTTCAAGCTGTTGCGCTTGATCCAGCTTTGGGTGTCCGGATCGTTCTTCAGCGGTTCGACGGACACGGTGGTAAAGCTCTTCAGCGGATCGGCTGGCAACTTCTTCGGCCACTGCACCTGACCCACCTTACGGTTGGCCTCCGGCGGAATGGAAACGGAGATGGCATCGACCTTCAACCCCGTGCCGCGCTCGCCTCCGAACAAAATGGCCTTGTCATCGGACGGTGCACGCGTGGTGGCGACTAGAAGATTGACCGCAGAGGTGCCCTGTACCCTCTGCCCGGTCGGTGTCATGACCCCAATGGGACGACCGCCGCAGCTGACAAGAAAGGCAAGCAGGGTGACTAATGCAACAAGCCTTGCGGCCATTCCGATACTCCGGGAACAAGGCAAAGCCCATGCGTCATAGTGACAGCTTGAAGCTTCAGCATTCAACAGGTCCCGTTATTACAGAATGCTTCGCTCTAAGCCAGCAGCGAGGCGCCGAATGGAATTGTATTTCGGATGTGGTGTGTCGCAACTGCCTCAATGCGCACGCGCGACCGAAATGCAACTGTGTTGCGCGGGATCACCTCACGCAACACAGTTTTCTTTAACGTATGACAGTCCGAATACGGTTTTGCCGGTATTACAGGTGAAGTACCTGAGGGGGCATTTGCGGAGCTTTTTCCACAACCACAAGACCACGGCCAAATTTTATCGAAGCAATGGATTTGGCGAGCGCGATGACGTCATACTGGGTTCGAGAATCCGCTGAATGAACAGCGAAGTCACTGTAGCCATAATCCTCGAAAATGCTGTTTTGAATATCGATCAGCATTTTAAAGAATTCTACGGCCGTGACAGGTGCATCGCGGTACACATCCGTATGTCCCCAATACATGCACTCCAGGTCCTCAACGAAATAAATGCCCGTTTCTTTTAGACCATTGTTGAAGAGCGCATTGAAAGAGGCGATTTGATGGGACGCAACATGGCTGCCATCATCGATGATGATGTCAAATGGACCATATTTGTCGACAACGGACTGGAGGAAGGCGGCATCGCTTTGATCACCGATTTCCACATGAATATCATGTTGCGGCGCATTGAAGGCGGTACAACTTTCATCGATGTCGATGCCGACGATAACGGCGCCATCTCCAAAAAAACGTCTCCACAGTTGCAACGATGCACCTCGGTAAACGCCAATTTCGAGCACGCGAGGGCTTTTCCCGTGATACGCTCCGAACTCACGGTCATATGTCTGGAAATAGCTGAGCCACTTATGACCGCCTGGAATAGTGGACCAAACCTGACCAGATACGGTGCGGTCGACAGCAGGGAAGGGAGGAAGCTTGTTGCTTTCCCAAGCGACCTTCGCGCGCATTTCCGCGTTAAGAAGATTGTAAATGCTTTTGGTTGCCATGATTTTCTACTCTCTCAGCTCTTATCGGGCGATATGTATTCGTTGATGCTGCAGGCATTGCATCCGTTGCGCGTGTGAACAGACGAGGCGGTCCTATGCATTGGCGGGATGCCAAAACGGAAGATGGCCCTATTCACTCTGGCAATAGCTTGGCCAACTCCAGATAGCCGATACCAACCTGAACAAGTTGGCCAATGGCCTGTTGCAGTTGTTCGTCGGTCGCCGTTTCAGGCAAAGCGACAATCGGCGATTCTTTTAAAATCGAAAGTGTAAGAGCAAATGCCTCCTGCAATTCATCGATCAGGCGTGCAGTCGTCGTACTGACTGGTGCGTGCTCGCGGAGAATTTTGAATTCCGCTCCCATAAACTCCACACCTATCGCGCGATCTTCATACGCAGCAGTGTTGAATCTTTCGAAGAGAAAGCGCTCCAGATCAATCGTCACTGCGCAATCGATCTGCACGTCATCTCTGGCCGGTGCGCGCAACTCCATCGGAGGATCTATCCGGTTTGACTTGAGAGCGACGAAAACGCTGGTGTCCTCCTGCGCCTCAAGGTGCGCGATGAAATGCGCAGGACTGCGGCCCGTCCCTGACACGTCCACTATCATCGTGCGCCGACCGCGCAATTGCGTAAAATAGGCGGCATAAGCAGGACTGTCGGCAAGCATAAGATCGCGCGACGAGGGGAAGTAGTGGACGGCCATTTTTTTAGCCGACAGACCCATCATCCACCGCACGAGATGAATCCACATATTGGAATCGCGCCCACACATCAACAATGTGTCCGCTTCCAAGGCGCTTGCACGCCTGAGGAGGAGAAGTCCTGCGATGATCAGGAGCGGGATGTTGGCGTCAAATTGCGCCAGTTGCGCCTGCCGCGCCATTTTATCGAAAGAGAAGCTCGTCAGCCGTGCCTTGCGTATAGCTTTGGCAAATTCCTCGAGCCCAACTGAGCAGAGAACCGCTTCTCCCTGCGACCAACCAGATGTCGTTACATATTCTGCCTCTACACCGGCTTTGGCGGCTTGCACGATATCGGAGTGGTGATTATCGCCATAGTGCCGCAGCACGCGATGAGAGCTTAATATCTTTGGCCATATTGTACCATGATGCTTGCCGTGATTGCTGAGGTGGATTGTCAATCCGGGCAGACTGCACTTCTCATCGACGACTTTGCGAATGAAGGACGCGGGTAGATACATGTCGGAAATGATAAGATCGTCATGCCTGACCCGAGATACGAATTCCTGAATGGGAAAGAGATTGTTCCACTCTTCAGAAAGTTCCAACATCTTCAGGCGGTTCAGCGTGCTGTCTGACCATCCGGTTACTTTGGCAAGATTTATGTAGATGTCATCAAGCGAGTAGTTTCCATTTCGCCAAAGCTCTGCCTCGACAAGCTGTCGATAACTTGCAAAACCTTCCACGCGTGACTTCGCTTCGACCAAGCTGAAGATGAGGAGTGGATTGACACAATAACGAGCGACAAGTGTATCGAAAAGGTCAAACGTCTGCACTGCCGGCAGAACTGAACGGACAGCCAGAGGTCTGAAATGGTGGAAATGTGTATCCTGAGAGTTCACGAGGGGCCCTACGATCTCCAGACTGCCGTCCGACGTTTGAACCATTATCGCGACGCACGAAAGAGATCCGTCCTCCCGCAAGATGAGCAGTCTGTTCTGATCAATGCGCCAAGCTGCTTCATTTGGATGGCGATAGCCGCCGATTCGACCATCCTTTTCAAACGTTAGGACAGATGTTATCCGCCGTCTTTCTGGCCCCGCTTCCAAACTGAAGACGTGCGTTGTTAGCCAGTCAGCCTCGATCGGCATCGCCAGAAGTTCATCGGTTGCGCTGTCCAGCACCTGCTGTTTTTCTGTGTTCAGCATTGGCGTTAAACGGAAGTTGACTTAACGAAAATAGCATTCACATCGGTTTGTGCCAGCAGACCGTAACCACGCGGTTTCAGGATTGAGGAAAACTCGTCAAAACGTCCTTCGTGCTCGCACTGTACGATGGTCGGCTGGAAGACGGTATCCATTTCAGAGAGAAGCGCCGCATCCAGTCCTTCGACGTCGACGGAGAGGTAGTCGCAATACGCCCCGTAATATTGCTTCAGAAAATCATTGATATGCATATTCTTGCATGTGATCGTGTCGATGATTTTCTCTGTGCCGCCGAACTGTTGAAAGATCGAAATGTGATCTGCCGAGACCGAGGATAATTCACTTTTTTCATGAACGTGAAATTCGATGGTCGGCTCACGGGAAACGGTGACGGCACAATTTGCGATCGTGTCGTTGGGTCTCGCTTTAGCCAATGTTTCAGCGAGCGCCGGAATCGCTTCCACCAAAACACCCGTAGCACCGTAAAGCTTATATAGAAGGTAGGTCGAACTCGTCTGGAAGGGGTGGTTTGCGCCGATCTCAATATATCTTATCGTATCCATAGAGCGGCCAGACCTTCGCATCTGCGCACGAAGAACGGATTCCACAATAATATCTTCGTTACACTGTCCATATGTCTCATAAATATTGGTCGTTATTGGCGCCGGACTGATTGAAAAATTATTACACTCGTTGGCCACGAATGGATTTTGAAACACGTTCCTTGCAGTCTTAAGCATGATTGTCATCCCCAGTAATTCATTAAAACGTCGTTCTATTCGACACCGCAATCTCAGTTGATCATCGAATAAAACACGCGTCTTGCCTGAGGCTTGTGAATCAATCCCGTTAGACTTGTGTACGACACTTGATGCTCAATGCGTTCGGC
This sequence comes from Hyphomicrobiales bacterium, assembly GCA_900468015.1. GTDB lineage: Bacteria > Pseudomonadota > Alphaproteobacteria > Rhizobiales > Rhizobiaceae > Agrobacterium. The sequence goes on along the minus strand of UBRU01000007.1, from coordinate 109,406 downwards.
ATCAAAAGCATTTCATATCGACTATGATGGCATTTGGAACTGCGAAAGTGAGCTTCGCGGGTATCACGATGGCTACTGAATTCTGACCATCGGATTTTAGGATCTGTGAGGCAGGATGAGGAGATTACTGCGGAGTGATTTTCGATTCACGCAGCTTGAAGCATTTTATGCTTCGCATGACGTCTCAAATTTTAGGAAAAGAGATGGCGCACCCGAAGAGATTCGAACTCCTGACCCCCAGATTCGTAGTCTGGTGCTCTATCCAGCTGAGCTACGGGTGCGTGCCGCAGAAACATGTTCCGTTGGCGTGGCGATCCTCTAAAACGTCCTCGGTTTGAATGCAAGCGATTTTGGAAAAAAATTGTCATTTTGGTGTAATGAAATTTCTAAGCAGCTGAAAATAAATGATTTTTTGATCGGAGTGATTTCGGCGGCTCCAAACAGCGCATCAGCCGTTACGCAGTCAGCCGCTTTTACGCCGTTGCGCTGGCGCGAAGGTCGGTTGCGGGGCGGTCAGGGATTTCGATGCGGAATTGGGTGCCGTGGTGGGATTTTTCCACGAGCGCGATTGTGCCCTTGTGCGACAGGACCAGTTCACGGGCGATGACGAGGCCAAGGCCGGTGCCGCCGGAGCGGGCGGAGCCGCGGAAGGCCGAGAACAGGTTCTCCCGGGCCTTTTGCGGCATGCCCGGACCATTGTCGTCAATGACGATGCTGACGACATCGGCATTGCGCTGTGCGGCAATCGTCAGCCGCTTGGTGGGGTAGTCGTCGCCGCTGGCCTGTTGCAGCGCCTGCACGGCGTTGCGACAGAGGTTGTAGAGGACGCGGAACAATTGTTCGCTGTCGGCATCGATGCGCAGGTCCGCAGGCACATTGTCGGCGAACTCGATGCCGCTGGCAGGGTCTATGGCGAGGATGTCCTTGACGTCCTGCACAAGCTCGTCCAGATCGATCAAGCGGCGTTTTGGTGCGCCTTCTGTGGCCTGTCCATAGGCCAGAACTTCGCTGGTATAGCCCACGGCGCGGTCGATGGTGCGCAGGAGTTTCGGCGCAAAGCTGCGCACCATGGGGTCTTCGACATCGACGAGCCTGTCGGACATCAGTTGCGCAGATGACAGGATGTTACGCATGTCATGGTTGATCTTGGAAACGGCAAGGCCGAGATCCGCGAGGTTCTTCTGTTGGCGAAGGGTCTTTTGCAGTTGCGTCTGCATATCGGCCAGATGCCGTCCGGCAACGGCCAGTTCATCGCTGCCGTCATCGGGTTTGAACACGCGGGAGGGATCGTCGGGCTGTTCGGAAAAACCCTGCATTCCCAGCGTCAGACGACGGATGGGTCGAATGAGGATGCGGTTGATCGAGACGAAGATCAGGCTGGCGGTGATCAGCGACAGAGCCACCGAGATCATCAAGACATTGCCCGCATAGGCGATCATCGCGGCGCGGAGCTTATGCTCGCCGATCACGATCTCGATGATCATGTTGCTGTCGCCGATGACATCGAAGACCCGGATGACGCGGTTGCCGCCGAACAGCAGCACCGAAAACGCGTCGCGTACCGCCTCCAGTTGGGAGACGTCGGATAGGTCGTATTGATCATCGACGCTGGGCGGCACCTCTGTCGCGGCCAGCAGCGTGTTGGTGCCATCCTTGCGCAGGGCGATCAGTTTGGCGCCGGTGGCCAGCAGGGTGTCGTTCTGGACGGTTCTGGGCAGTTCCGTCTGCAAGCCATCGATGACGATGCCAGCGGCAGCAGCTGTGTTCAGTCTGTCTCGCAGCCATGAAAGGCGCATATTGGCGACGGAGGGTACGAAAATCAGGACTTCGGCGATCATCACGAAGATCACCGTCAGCAACAGCAGACGACCGGACAAGCCTTTCGTCAAGGCAGGGACCTCGCTTTGCGGGTCAGCCTGCTGACGTTCAGTCCGGTTTATGATGGTCGAAAACACCAGGCCTGTTCCTGTTGTTGCGTGCGCCCTTGGTTTCATATCGGCGCATGGCCTGAATTCCAAGCGATAATAGGGTTTTCCGCACGATTTTCAAACGCATGACAAAGACTGCACGCGCAACGACGGTAAAGAAGAAACCCGCCGATGATGGTATCGGCGGGTTCGATGTGGAGTAACGGTTTGGCTGGGAACGCTTATGCCTTCGTTGCGAGGCCCGAGAGCGCTTTGACCAGCCCTTGCGTCGAGCTGTCATGTCCTTCGGCGCTCTCCTTGCCTTCCACCACCGGCAGCAGGCCGGTTGCCAGTTCTTTGCCGAGCTCCACACCCCATTGGTCGAAGGAGTTGATGCGGAAGAGCACGCCTTCGACGAAGACGCGATGTTCGTAAAGGGCAATCAGGCGGCCGAGCGCAAACGGCGTTAGCTTGTCATAGACGAAGGTGATCGACGGACGGTTGCCGGTGAAGACGCGGTGCGGGGCGATGAAGTCGGCTTTTTTGTCGTCCATGCCCTTGGAGGTCAGTTGCTCCTTGGCCTCGGCCAGTGTGCGGCCCTTCATCAAGGCTTCGGATTGCGCAAGGCAATTGGCAATCAGCAACTGGTGCTGATGGCGCAGGTCGGGTTCGAAGCCATTGGCGGCAATCATGAATTCGACGGGGATGACGCTCGTGCCTTGGTGGATGAGCTGGTAGAAAGCGTGCTGGCCGTTGGTGCCAGGTTCGCCCCAGACGACAGGGCCGGATTGTCCCTCGACCGGCGTTCCATCGATGGTGACACCCTTGCCGTTCGATTCCATATCCAGCTGTTGCAGATAGGCAGGGAAACGCGACAGGCGCTGGTCGTAGGGCAGAATAGCGCGGGTCGGGTAATCAAGCACGTTGCGATGATAAAAACCGATAAGGCCGAGCAGCATCGGCAGGTTCTGGCGCACCGGTGCTTCCCGGAAATGCTGGTCCATTGCATGGGCGCCATCCAGGAACTTGCCGAAATTCTCAGGCCCGATGGCGATCATGAGTGGCAGGCCGATGGCCGACCAGATGGAGTAGCGCCCGCCGACCCAGTCCCAGAAACCGAAGATGCGGTCGCTTTCGATGCCGAATTTTGCGACCTTATCGAGTGCTGTGGAAACGGCGCAGAAGTGGTGCTTGACCGCGTCTTCGCCCAGCGCATCGGCGATGAACTTGCGGGCGGTGGCCGCATTCGTCATGGTTTCGATGGTGGTGAAGGTCTTCGACGCCACGATGAAGAGGGTCGTCTCCGGGTCGGTCAGCTTCAGCGTATCGGCGATATGGGCGCCATCGATGTTGGAGACGAAATGGGCGCGCGGGCCATCATGGAAGGGTGCGAGCGACAGTGTGGCCATCACAGGCCCAAGGTCGGAACCGCCAATGCCGATATTGACGACATCGGTGATCTTTTTGCCCGTCGCACCCTTGAGGGCGCCAGAACGGATGGCATCGGCAAATTTGCCCATGGCGGCGAGAACGCCGTTCACGTCCGGCATCACATCTTTGCCATCCACAATAACAGGTGTGTTGGAACGGTTGCGCAGCGCGGTGTGCAGAACGGCGCGTCCCTCGGTGAAGTTGATTTCCGCGCCGGAGAACATCTCGTCGCGCTTCTTCTCGACGCCACCTTCGATGGCAAGCTTTTCGAGAAGCGCCAGCACCTCGTAATTCACAGCGCATTTGGAATAATCCATCAACAGATCGTCGAAACGCACGCTGAACTGCTCGAAACGGTTTGCGTCGGCGGCAAAGGCTGCGCGGAGGTCGGTCGCGACGGTCTTGGCGGCAGTGGATTTCAGGGTCTCGACGATAGCCTGCATGGAATGCTCCTCATGCTCCGGGGAAGGATGAGGAAACTATTCTTTTTCATCGGGCTAAATCAAGGCGCGTGCGTCCAAAACGGTCAAATTCTGCAAGTGGCACCAATCAGTTAGCCAGCTTCCGAAGTTCACGTCGCAAAATCTTGCCCACATTGGTCTTCGGCAGTTCCTGAATGAACTCCACATGCTTGGGTCGCTTGTAATTCGTCAGGCTTTTCGCGCAGAAGGCTTTCAGGTCTTCCACCGTCAGCGCGGGGTCCTTCCTGACCACGTAAAGCTTCACCGCTTCGCCGGAATGTTCATCCGTCACGCCCACGGCTGCGCACTCCTGCACGCCAGGATGGCCAGCAGCCACTTCCTCGATTTCGTTGGGATAAACGTTGAAGCCCGAGACAAGGATCATGTCCTTCTTGCGATCAACGATCTTGGTGTAGCCCGCTTCGTCCATGAAGCCCATGTCGCCGGACCGGAAGAAGCCGTCTACCGTCATGACCTTGGCGGTCTCATCCGGGCGCTGCCAGTAGCCGGGCATGACCTGCGGGCCACGAATGCAGATTTCACCAACTTCGCCGAGAGGCAGGCTGTTGCCGTCATCGTCGCGAATATCGACCTCGGTGGAGGGTACGGGAAGACCGATGGTGCCGCTGAAATCGGATCGACCAAGCGGGTTGACGGTTGCGACAGGCGAGGTTTCGGAAAGGCCATAGCCTTCGCAGATATGGGTGCCGGTCACCGATGCCCAACGTTCTGCCACGGGCCGCTGAACGGACATGCCGCCGCCCATAACGAGCACGAGCGAGCTTAGATCGAGCTTGCGGAAGTCCTCGTTGTTCAACAGCGCGTTGAACAACGTGTTGATGGCAGGAAAAACGTGTGGGGTGTAACCGGACAGTTCTTTTACGAAGCCGGGGATATCGCGAGGGTTTGCAATGAGCAGGTTGTGACCGCCGAGCGCAATGCCCATCAGCGAATTCACCGTCAGCGCAAAAATGTGATAGAGCGGCAGCGCGCAGACGAAGTTCATCACCTCGGGCCGCTTTTTGTGCAGGAAGACAGCGTCCATCCACAGCGCGATCTGCGCCTTGTTGGCAAGCAGGTTGGCATGGGTCAGCACCGCACCCTTGGAAATGCCGGTCGTGCCGCCAGTATATTGCAGGAAGGCCACGTCGCTGCGGGCGATATCGACCTTCTTAAGCGTGAGCCCGCGGGATTGTTTCAACACGGCCTTGAAACTGATGGCGTTGGGCAGGTCATAGGCCGGAACCATTTTCTTGACCTTGCGAACCACGAGATTGACGATGTGGCCCTTCAGGCCCAGCAGATCGCCCATGGTGGCAACGACGATATGCTGGAGATCGGTTTTGGGCAGTGCCTGCTGCACGACATGGGCGAAGTTCTCCAGAACGAAAATGACTTTCGCACCGGAGTCCTTGAGCTGATGTTCCAACTCGCGCGGCGTGTAGAGCGGGTTGACGTTGACCACCGTCAGGCCAGCCCGCAGGATTGCATAGGTCGCGACGGGGTTCTGGAGAATATTGGGCATCATGACCGCGACACGGTCGCCTTTTTGCAGGCCCAGCGTTTGCAGCCACGCGCCGATGTGACGGGTCTGCTCTTCCAGCTGACGATAGCTGAGCGATTTGCCCATGCTGGAAAACGCTTTGCGATCTGCATAGAGCGCGCAGCTCTTTTCCAGCAGTTCAACGAGGGAGGCGTAACCGAGGTCCGGTAGTTCCGCTGGCACACCCTGCGGATAGGATGCAAGCCATGGCCGCTGGATGATCCGGGTCGCCGGGCTGCTCAAAGTCGTGTCGCTCATGTCTAGTCCTCCCCATGCTGGCATTTGCAATCATCTGCGGTGTGCGCTTCTACCCGCCTGCTCCTCAGCCCGACAGATGCACCAGCAATTTTTGCAATCGTAGATGAAGCCTCCAAAACCATCCACTCACATCAGCGTATTTAACTCTAACGTAAACGTCAACCGAGGCCATTCCATATTAGCGGCCACTTTTGGCACAGGCAGATGACAAGTGTTTGGGTTTTGACTTTAATCCTGATTTGCGCGATCAACAAACCAAAGCACCGCACGGAAACCGAGACATGTCAGATATTGCCGCCTTGAGACTTCACGCTGTCGGAAAGCGTTTTGGCGGTCGCGATGTGCTCACAGGCATCGATCTCTCGGTCATGCGGGGTGAAGTCATCTGCCTCGTCGGACGCTCCGGCTGCGGAAAGTCCACCTTGCTGCGCATTATTGCCGGGGTGGAAACGCCGGATGCGGGCTCTGTCACGATGAATGGGCAGGAGATCGCAGGCCCCGCCACCTTCATGGAGCCGGAAAAGCGACGCATCGGTTTCGTGTTTCAGGACTATGCGCTGTTTCCACATCTCACCGTCGAGCAGAATGTTCTTTTCGGCTTGAAAGGCATGCCAAAAGCGCAGGCGCGGGCGCGGGCGGCAGACATGATCGAGCATGTGCGCCTGGCCGACCTTGCCAAGCGCTATCCACATACGCTTTCGGGGGGCGAACAGCAGCGCGTGGCCTTGGCCCGTGCGCTCGCGCCGAAACCGGAAATACTCCTGATGGACGAGCCGTTCTCCAATCTGGACCGAGGTCTGCGTGACAGCGTGCGCGAGGAAACGCTGGCGCTTCTGCGGGAGCTGAAAACGACCGCGATCATGGTGACGCACGATCCTGAAGAGGCGCTCTCGGCAGGTGATCGCGTGGTGCTGATGCAGGAGGGCAGAGTCGTCCAGATCGGCACGGGCTATGAGGTGCACGACAACCCCGTCAGCCGTTATGCGGCAGATTTCTTCTGCGCTTTCAACAAGGTCGAGGGCACGGTGTGCAATGGGCATGTGAAGACACCATTAGGCGATTTTCCGCACAATGGTATGTTGACCGAGGGTAGTCCTGCCTACGCCTATATCCGGCCCAGCGCGATCTCGATTTCCGCTGCAGGCGGCGAGGGCGATGTGGAAGGTCGCATCACCAGCCGCGTCTTCATGGGCGAGATCGAACAGGTGTCGGTCAATGTCGATGGTCTGGCGCAGGACTTGCGGGTTCGCAGCATGCGCAGAAGCCCTGTGAATTTGGACGCTGTCAGACTTTCCATTGAGAAAGACTCGGTCCTTATGTTTACTGAAAATTGAATTTTGAATCGAGGGGCGGAAAATCCCTGCCTTATTCAACTCAAAGTGAACAAAACCGCCTGAAATTCCATAGCGATAACTTGATTTAATTGATCAGGTATGATGCATGCATTTCCGACGTCATTTTTCGAGTCATAGGGGATAGACATGACATCTTTGACCAAGTTCGCGCTGCTTGCCGGCACGGTGGCCTTTTCTGCCGGCACCGCACAGTCCGCAGAACTCAACATCTACACAACACGCGAGCCAGCGCTGATCCAGCCGCTGCTGGAAGCCTTCACCAAGGAAAGCGGCGTCAAGGTCAACACCGTGTTTCTGAAAGACGGTCTGGCCGAGCGCGTGTTAAGCGAAGGCGCCAGCTCGCCCGCCGACGTGCTGATGACGGTTGATGCCGGTAATCTGGTCGATCTGGTCGAAAAGGGCGTGACGCAGCCTGTCGAATCTGAAGTCTTGACCAAGGCCATCCCTGCCGAACTTCGTGATGCCAAGGGCAACTGGTTTGCTTTGTCCATGCGCGCCCGCGTCCTCTACGCCGCCAAGGATGTCGATGTGTCCTCGTTCAACTACGAAGACCTCGCCGATGCCAAGTGGAAGGGCAAGGTTTGCATTCGCTCCGGCCAGCACCCTTACAATACGGCCCTGTTTGCCGATTACATCGCCCACCACGGCGCTGAAGCGACCGAAAAGTGGCTGGCTGGCGTGAAGGACAATCTGGCCCGCAAGGCTGGCGGCGGTGACCGTGATGTTGCCAAGGACATTCTCGGCGGCATTTGCGATATCGGCATCGCCAACTCCTACTATGTCGGCCTGATGCGCTCCGGCAAGGGCGGCGAAGAACAGGTCAAGTGGGGCGAGGCCATCAAGGTCGTTCTGCCAACCTTCAAGGACGGCGGCACGCAGGTCAACGTTTCGGGTGCAGCGGTTGCCAAGAATGCGCCGAACAAGGCAGAGGCCGTCAAGCTTCTCGAATATCTGGCGTCTGATGAAGCCCAGAAGATCTACGCCGAAGCCAACTACGAGTACCCCGTCAACAAGGGCGCTGGCGTCGACAAGATCGTCGCTTCGTTCGGTGAGCTGAAGATCGACAACAAGCCGCTGACGGAAATCGTGTCCCACCGCAAGGAAGCCAGCCAGCTGGTGGACAAGGTCGGCTTCGACAACTAAGCGAATGGGCATGACGCGCCCGGTATGGGTGCGTTGAGTTCTTGCCTGCGCCGACCACACACTCCGTCATCCTCGGGCTTGTCCCGAGGATCTGCAACGGACCGGGTTTGGTGACCTGGGTGGATCCTCGGGACAAGCCCGAGGATGATGGAGCGAGCGATTTATTCTCGACAATCTCAGGCGCCCGCTTCCCGCGGGCGCCTTGCCTGTTTCCAGCAAAGCGATACCCAAGATCAGCATGCGCGCCACCAACTGCACGGCCATCCGTTCCAAACCCAGACTGCGGATCAATTCCGCGTCCTGGTGGCTTGTGGCATCCTGCGGCATTGCGGCACTGGCTATGCTGCCGGTTCTGGCGCTGTTATCAGAGGCTATCAAAGGCTCTTCTGGGCTTTGGGAGCACCTGCGCAATACGGTACTGGCAACCGCACTTCCCGAAACACTGATCCTGCTGCTTGGCGTGGGCATTGTTGCCGGGGTTATAGGAACGGCCAGCGCATGGCTCGTCAGCGCCTATGATTTTCGCGGACGAAAGCTGTTGGAATGGGCGCTGCTGCTGCCGCTGGCCATGCCGACCTATATCGTCGCCTACGCCTATCTCGACATTCTGCATCCACTGGGTCCGGTGCAGGGTGCGGTTCGCTGGCTGCTAGGATATTCCAGCCCGCGTGAATTTCGCCTGCCAGATATCCGCTCGATGACGGGCTGCATCATCCTGCTCGGCTTCGTGCTTTACCCTTATGTCTACATTCCTGTCCGGGCGATGTTTCTGACGCAGGCCGGTAACCTGCTGGATGCGGCGCGGATGCTGGGAACCTCGCGGCACGCCCTGTTTTTCCGGGTCGCCGTTCCGCTCGCGCGCCCGGCCATAGCCGTCGGCATCAGCCTTGCATTGATGGAAGCGCTGAACGACATCGGTGCATCCGAGTTTCTCGGCGTACGAACGCTGACGGTCTCGATCTATACGACATGGGTCACCAAGTCCGATCTGCCGGGCGCATCGCAGATTGCGCTGTGCATGCTGCTGCTGGTCGTCGCGCTGATTGCCGTAGAGCGATGGGCGCGGCGCAGACAGCGCTATTCGACCTCGGCACAGAAGAGCACGGTGCTCGCGCCTGCCCGTGTTGTCGGGCTCGGCGGCTTGCTGGCCTTTCTGCTCGGCGGTTTGCCGATCCTGATCGGCTTCGTCGCCCCGGCCATCTATCTCATGGTCGAGGCGTGGAAGCGCTACCAGTTTAGCGGGCTGTCATCACGTTTTGCCTCGGAAGCCATGAATACCGTTGCTTTCGCCGGAACCGCCACGCTTGTCACCGTGGGTGCCGGGCTGGTCGTTGCCTACGCCATGCGGATCATTCCCGGAAAGGCTTCGCTCTGGTCTTTCCGGTTGGCCACGGTCGGCTATGCGGCACCGGGAACCGTGATCGCCATTGGTGTGCTGATTGCGCTGGGAAGTTTCGACAGGTTTCTGGATCTGACGCTGCAACAATGGTTCGGCGTTTCCAGCGGCCTTCTGTTGATCGGTAGCGGTGCTGCGCTGATCTTTGCCTACGCCGCTCGTTTCCTGACGATAGCAGGCGGCGGGATCGATGCCGGCTTGAGCCGTATTCCGATGTCCTTCGATCATGCCTCGCGCACTCTTGGCCGCACATCCACCGCAACATTCAGCGCCGTTCACTTGCCCTTGTCGAAAGCAGCCATGGCGGCAGCGGCACTGCTGGTGTTCGTGGATTGCGTCAAGGAACTGCCCGCGACCCTTCTCTTGCGCCCGCTCAATTTCGAAACCTTCGCCACCCATCTCTATGGTGAGGCCGCGCGTGGCACTTATGAGGAGGCCTCGATTGCTGCCCTCGCCATCGTCGTGATCGGCATCCTGCCTGTCATCCTTCTCGCACGTATTGGCCGCGTCAGGCGCTAATTCTGATCATCCTGCGCTTTGCATTTCGAGCGGAGATCGAGACGCTGGACTGGCACCAGCTAACTTTGGGCGGAACGATTTTGCCGCCCTCGGGTTTACAAGCCATAACGAATACAAGCCTAAGGAGGAAACGTTATGGTACATCATGAACCCCGCGCCGGTCAGGACCCCTACGTCAAGGACACGCCGAGCTTCATCGCCAGCGACAAGGTCGAAGGCACTAGCGTTTACGGCGCAGACAGCAAAAAGATCGGCTCGATCCAGCGCATCATCCTCGAAAAGCGCGGTGGCCGCGTCGCCTACGCCGTTCTAAGCTTCGGCGGCTTCATGGGTATCGGTGACGATTACTATCCGCTGCCATGGGAAAAGCTGCACTACGATGAAGAGCTTGATGGCTACCGCATCGACCTTACGAAGGAGCAGATCGAGAATGGCCCGCGCTTTGCAAATCGCGACGATGAGAGCCTCTTCGGTCGCGACGACCGGACCGTTTACGACCACTACGGCGTTCCGCCATATTGGATGTAACACCAATAAAGAGATGGCCCCGAAAGGGGCCATTTTCTTGTTCAACGATATCGGAAATCAAGCAGTGGTTGTAAACGCAAAATCCGGCTCAGTGGGCCCGGTGCAATTTTGCTTCAGAGACCGCATCTTCAAAACACCTGCGCGCCTCCTCGGCAGTCTTTCGACCATCGAGTGCAGCACGGCACGCGCTTCTGGCGCGGACGAATGTCAATCCACGCGTATGCGGCCAATTTTCGGTTAAAAGTGCCAGCGCGTCGAACGGGCCAGCGATTACATCTTTGTCGGCTTTGTCGAAATTCACTTCGACAGGCTTTGTCCATTTCGTTTGTTGCATCGGACGCCTCCCTAACAGCCCATGTCAACGAGCGATAAGCTGACATGGTTCCCATCGAAGAGAATATTTGCAAAGACGCAGATTTACAACGGTAAAGTTGTGGTCTCAGCGGAAGCCGAAGAAGGACAGAATTGCGAGTACGATGACGACCAGGCCGACGATGTAAATGATCTGATTCATGGATAATCTCCGCTTTGTGAGATCGAACCGAGCGGGCTGACCGCTGCTGCAATGTTCGATGCTGAAACATATGACACTCACCGTAACGTGAGCGCCTGCGTGAGGTTCCATGAATATGAGAAATTCATTGTGCGCGAGCAGATTGCGCTCTCGGCATCGATAGCCCCGAGAGCGCATTTTTTTGGTTTTAAGACTTTGCCAGTTTGAACTGCACGACGTCTATTCGGTCGGTTCTAAAGCCTGCTGCGCAATAATGCAGATAGTATTGCCACATGCGGCGGAAGCGCTCGTCAAACCCCATGGGTTCGATGCGGTGCCAGTTCGCCAGAAACGCCCGGTCCCACAGCATCAGGGTGCGGTCGTAATCCTTGCCGAACCGAAGCATGTCGGGCACTGCAAAGCCTTTAGCGGCGGCTGCTTTCTGGAACGCGGTGATGGTCGGCAGCATGCCGCCGGGAAAGATGTAGGTCTGGATGAAGTCGGCGTTACGGCGATATTCATCGAAACGGCTTTCATCGATGGTGATCACCTGCACCATGGCCTCACCCTTGTCGGCCAGAAGGTCGCGCAGGCGCTGGAAATAGGTCGGCCAGTTTTCTTCACCTACCGCCTCGAACATTTCGATGGAGACGATCTTGGAAAATTGGCCCTGACAATCGCGGTAGTCTTCCAGCCGGATATCCGCACGGTCGGCGAGTCCCGCTTTTGCAAGGCGCTTCGTGGCGAAATCGGCCTGTTCGGTCGACAGCGTCAGACCGGTAACACGGCATCCGGTCTTGGCGATTGCATATTCGGCAAAGCCACCCCAGCCGCAACCGACTTCCAGCACATGGTCATCGGGGCCGATGTTCAACTGCTCGACGATGCGGTCGTATTTGGCGTTCTGCGCATCGGCAAGGCTCTGGCCCGGCTTTTCAAAGAGCGCCGATGAGTAGGTCATCGTCTCGTCCAACCACGCCGAATAGAATCGGTTGCCGAGATCGTAATGGAAGGCGATGTTGCGGCGGCTGCCGGACTTGGAGTTGCGGCGCAGGCGGTGACGCAGATAGGCGAAGGCGGAGACCAGACGCGCGGGCTCCGACACGGACATCCAGTTCTGCTCGTTGGCGATGGCGACTTCCAGAAGCGTGGCAATATCGGGGGTATCCCAATCGCCATCCATGTAGGACTGCGCAAAACCAAGGCTGCCGCCCATCAACAACCGGCGAACGACGCGACCTTTGTTAAGCGAAACGACACCGTGCGGGCCGGGCTGCTGTCCACTAACGACATATTCATAGCCGCCGGGAAACAGCACGGTCAGGCGTCCATGGGTGATGTTTTTCAGGCGGCGACAAATCATCCGCTGCCAGAGAGGTGCTTGTTCCATGAGAAAGGGACTGGTCTCCTGTTCAGCGTGGCTCATCTTTCATTCCTCCTGATGGTGCGCCCGCAACAGCGCTCTTTCCCTTGATGGAACTGGCGATGCGGTTGCGTGCAGCCTCGTGTCGATAGATCGGATTGCCTTTTGCCCAAAGCCGCAGCGCTTCCCAGTGGATTGCGCCCATGATCTTCAGGGTCATCAACGGATAGGTTAAAAGTGCGCTCAGCAAAGCCCTGTCATCAAGGCGACTGCGCTTGCCGGAAAAGGAAGCGAACAGCAAATCGCCATCGCGATCCTGCTCGTTGATGGCGACCAGAACCGTCTCATCCGGTGGCTGGATGCGGAAATCATAGCTGCATTCCATCGGCACGAAGGGCGAAACATACATTTCCTTGGCGCAGGAATGTCGCACCGTTCCTGGCTGATCGGCATCCGTGGGAATGACATAGGTGTGGCGTTCGTGAAACGTGTTGCGCACTTCGTAGAGAATGGCGACCAGCCGCTCATCCTGCCGGTTGTAACAGAAATAGACGGTGAGCGGATTGAACACGTATCCGAAAATGCGTGGGTAACACAGCATGTCCACCCGCAATGCCTCAGGCGCAGGTGCGATGTCCGCATCAGCCAGATGCTGCGCTACCCAGTCCTTCAGGCGACCCGTTTCGCCAACGCCGTGGTCTTTGTCGTGGAAGCTGAAGACGGCTCCGCTGTTATAACCGAACAGCCGCAGGCCCTTGTCGAGAACGTTGAGTTCATCGAGGTCCAGCAGCATGGAAAACACGCGGTAGCGCATTTTGTGGGCATGCGGGCGGTGGCGCGCATGCACGACGTGTCCGGCATAAATGGCGGAACGGAAGCTCATTGCGCCAGCACCTTTTCCGAGGTGAGGAAGATGCGACCCGACTCGTTTTCAACCGTCCAAGGGCGCTTGACGCCACCCAGCGCCTCGGCAACGGCGAGGCCCGATTGCAGCCCGTCCTCGTGGAAACCGCTGCCGAAATGCGCGCCGCAGAACCATGTATTGCGACGGCCCTGCAGGCTCCACAGCAGTTTTTGTGCTTCCAGCGCCTTGGTGTCGAACAGTGGATGCGCGTAATCGAATGTGCGGATCAGCTTGGCCGGATCGATGGGACGCGACGGGTTCAGCGTCACGAACAGCGGCGTTGCGTCGTCGATATTTTGAAGACGGTTCATCCAGTAGGTCACGCAAAGCTGTTCGGTGCCCAGCGAACCGGGTTCGCTCAGATAATTCCAGCTGGACCAGACATTGCGGCGCTTCGGCATGAGGTTGATGTCGGAATGAAGAACGGCAGTGTTGCGCGTATATTCGAAAGCACCCAGTACCGCGCGCTCATCGCTATCGGCATCGCCCAGCAGCGCCAGCGCCTGATCAGCGTGGGTGGCAATGACGACATCATCGAAGGCTGACATCAGGCCGGAGCGGTCGAGAAGTTTCACGCCATCCCCATCACGCCGTACCGCTGCGATCTGACTGTTGACGACGACGGTGCCCTTGAACTGCGCCTTGATGCGCGACACATATTCGCGACTGCCGCCCTTCACCGTGCGCCACTGCGGACGATCCGCCAGTTGCACAAGGCCATGGTTGACGAAGAAGCGTATAAAGGCCTGAAGCGGATAGGCGCGCATGTCGGAAGCCGTGGTCGACCAGATGGCCGCGCCCATCGGCAGCAGATGATCGTCGATAAAGCTTTGCGAATAATTGTTCCGGTCGAGATAGTCACCGAGGCTGACGCCTTCAAGCGAGCCATCGTTCAGCAGATCGGGCGCTGTCTTGTAGAAGCGCATCACATCGCGCACCATCCGCCAGAAGCGCGGGCGCAACAGGTTGAACCTCTGCCCGAAAAGGCCTGAAATGTTGGAACCGGAATATTCCAGTCTGCCGCCGGAAATCGATGCCGCAAAAGACATGTCGGAGGCCGTGGTTTCCACGCCCAGATGCTTGAAGAGGGCAACGAGGTTAGGATAATTCCGCTCGTTATAGACGATGAAACCGGTATCGACGGCAATCGTGTCTTTGCCCGGCAGATCGACCGAGACGGTATTGGCGTGGCCACCCAGACGGTTATCCGCCTCGAACAGGGTCACGTCGGCGCTCTGATCCAGCAACCATGCGGCGGAAAGGCCCGAAATGCCCGAACCGATCACGGCAATCCGTTTTCTCTGAGATCGGTTGCTGGTGCCTGTCTGAAAGTCCATGACGTCCGGTTCCGCATTTGTCTTGTCAGCATTTACGAGGCAGGTCGCCGACTGGATTGCTTGCGGCAGAATTTTTATTGTCGGTGATCCGATTTCAGCCCCGTGGCGTAATCGGATTCATGACAATAAACGTTTCCATAACGGGCCCTGCGTGCCAGTATATGAGCCGCCCTCGGAACAATCCGGTGGTTGGCAAGTCGCATGGAAGCGGAGTGAAGCCGATCCGCATGAGCAATACCGTCAAGGACGACATCGAAAATCAATGTCCGGCGCTGATCAAGGCCGTGGCCGGCGAGCGTAGCGTCGAAGCGTTCGAAGTGCTGTTCCGCTATTACGGACCGCGCGTGCGGATTTATATGTTACGGCAGGTGCGTGATGCGCAGGCCGCTGAGGAACTGATGCAGGAAACCATGATGACGGTCTGGAACAAGGCCGCCCTTTTCGATCCGGCTCGGGGCAACGTCTCGGCCTGGATATTCAGAATAGCCCGAAATCTGAGGATCGATGCGCACCGCAAGGACAAGCGCCCGGAGTTCGATATCAACGACCCGGCCTTTGTGAAAGACGATGCGCCCGCAGCTGATACGCAGATGGAAGAGGTGCAGGATGCCGAACGTCTGCACCGGGCGCTGGCGCAACTGCCGCAGGAACAGCTTGATCTGTTGAAACGCTCTTTTTTCGATGAGGCCTCCCACAGCACCATCGCCCAGCAGCTTGGTCTGCCCATAGGCACGGTCAAGTCGCGTATCCGTCTGGCCTTTGCCAAGCTTCGCACCGCGCTGGAGTCACGCTCATGAGGGTAAACCATAAGGTTAGCGATGAGCTGCTGCTGGATTACGCATCGGGAAGCCTCGGTGAAAGCTGGAGCCTTGCGGTATCCACGCATCTCGCCCTGTGTCCCGAAAGCCGCCAAAGGCTGGAAGCACTTGAGATGACCGGCGGCGCGCTGTTGAGCGATATCACATCCGTAGACGAAGTGTCCGACGATCAATGGCAGAAGATACGCAAGCTCCTGAAGGCGGATGCAACAACTGTGTCGTCCCCGCCCGCAGCTCAGACGTATGACAGTGCCGTACTGCCGGAACCGCTGCGGTCCTATGCGGGTGGCGATGTGGATGCGCTGAAATGGAAGCAGCTTGGCCCCGGCGCCTACCACTTCCCCATTCGCACGCGTGATGGCGAGGCCAATGTTCGCCTGCTGCGCATCCCGGCGGGAAAGCCGGTGCCGGAACATACCCATGGCGGGCGTGAACTCACGGTCGTGCTCTCGGGCTACTTCAAGGATGGCAACGATGTCTTCCGCCGTGGCGATTTCGAAGAGGCCGACGAGGATCTGACGCACCAGCCGATTGCGGGCGAAGGCGAAGACTGTATCTGTCTTGCCGTCACCGACGCGCCGTTGAAGTTCAAGAGTTGGCTGGTTCGGTTGGTTCAGCCGGTTCTGGGAATATAACTAGGAATGCATGCGGGTCGCAGGAGAAAAAATCGCGTGACCCGCAATGCCCTCATTCCCGCGCCCGTCAATACAGCCAGCCCAAGTCCTTAGGTTGAGGATAGTCTTTTTGCCGTGCAGACGCGTTTTAGCCACAAGCACAGGAATAAGCGCAACAGCGCTACTCTGGAATTCGCCAGCCCATTAAGGAAACAAAAGCATGCAGCTTCTCGTCGCCTATATCGGCACGGCCATCGTCTTTTTTGGACTTGATTTCATCTGGTTGTCGAAGGCATCCAGCTTTTACAAGCGTGAGATCGGCCCGCTTCTGTTGCCAAAACCCAATTTCGCCGCTGCCGGCATTTTCTACCTCTTTTATATCGCCGGTATCGTCTATTTCGCCGTCGTCCCTGCCTTGAATGGCGGCGGATGGAGCACGGCGCTTACCTCCGGCGCTATCCTCGGCGGCTTCGCCTATGGCACCTATGACATGACCAATCTCTCCACTTTGAAGGGCTGGTCCTGGCGCATCTGTGTGGCCGATATTCTTTGGGGAACATTTCTGACAGGCCTCGCCGCTGTCGGCGGTTTCTGGCTGGTTCAGGCTGTGGCGTAATCGGTTTCCACAATCTTCCGCCATTTGCTGTAATAATCCGAGACGCCGCGAAGTGCTTCAACGGCGTGATACGACTGTTGCGGCGCATGCCTGATCGCAAGCAGCGCAGCACCTAGTGCCGTGCCTGACGGGCTGTTGCTATCGGTCACCAGGACATCCGATCCGGTTATTGCTGCCAGCGCCTGCGTGTAAATGCGATTGCTGCCGAACGGACCTTCAATGATGGTCGTTTGCGTATTGCCAACCAGCGCAAGACAAGACGCCGTCATCATCGCCGCATAGAGACTTGCTGCGACATAGCGCTCCGCCTCGCCTCTTGGTTCGTTCAGCCAGTGGCCCTTGCGACCGGGATAAGGCCCAGAACCTTCCGCCGCATTAGGCAGATAGAGAATATCGTCCGCCAGAACGGTCTCCAGTGCCGCCCCAAGCTCGGCCTCGCTCAGCGATTTTATACCCGCCGTCAACATCTCGAATTCCCGGCCACCCATGAAGCGCGCCGAGGGAACCGGCTTTCCAAAGGCATCGACATTGACCAACGTATCGCGCGCCGCATCAAGCGTTTCCAGCGATGCGCCGACGCCGAAGCAGATGATCCATGTCCCCGTGGAAACAACCGAAAACGGACGTTCGCGCACCATCAGATGCGGCAGCAGGGACGCGTTGGAATCATGCAGCCCGCAATAGACCGGCATATCGCCGTCAATGCCGATCTTCTCTGCGATGTCCGGCAGGACCGGCCCGAGTGCGTCGAATGCGGAGCGAACCGGCGCGATCAGATCGGTGATTCCGAGCGTTTCCGGCAGGCTCGAAAATCTTGACTTGCCCGGCTGCCAGAGATCCGTGTGGCAGCCGAGCGACGTCGCCTCATTGGCCTTCACGCCGGTCAGCCGGTAGGCCCAATATTGCGGATAGGTCAGGATATCTGTGACTTCGGTGAAAGCGTCGGGAAAGGCCGTCTTCTGGTAATGCAGTTGCGCCCCGACATTCAGCCCCATCGGCAGAGCGGGCGAGAATGTCTCCTCAAAGGGCGGGCGCAGAGCCGTATAGGCATTCTGTATGTCGTCGGGATAGCTGTGCTCGTAATCCAGCACCGGCAGCGCCAGATTTCCCGCGCGATCAAGCAGCGCCGCACTCGCACCATGGGTGGTGATGGAAATAGCCTGAAATCCCGGTGCCTCGCGAAATGCGCAGAGACCATCCAGGATGAAGCTCCACAGCGTCTCGATATCGTAATGCGGGTAGGGCGGGCCGCTCAAAACCCGGTTGGCGATTTTGCGTGAAGCAATTTCCTCGCCGCTCTCGCCATCCACCACGATCAGCTTGGCGTGTGTCTTGCCGATATCGATGACGGCGACGTTGCGGATTGCGGTGCTCATGGCAGGTGAAACAACGTGATGAGATCGCGGGTATCAGGAGAATTGTCGGCATTGCTCTCCATGATGTCGGCCATATGCGCCCACCATTTCTTCATGACAGGATGATCCGGCAAGGCGGCCATGCTGTGATGTTTCGGACGGGTCAAAACGCCAAATAGAATATTTGTTTCAGGATCGAGATGAATGGAATAATCGCTCACACCCGCCTCCTGTAGAAGCGTAACCAGTTCCGGCCAGATCTCATCATGGCGTTTCCGGTACTCCGCTTCCATGCCGGGAAAGAGCTTCATCTTGAAGGCGTGTTTTTCAAACTCTGGCATGGATCTACCTCATGGCCCGCAGGCGGCGCACGACGATGGGAATGGCGATGGTGATGATCAGGAGAAGCCCGACGAAAATCGACATGACGATGCCCGGCACGTTGAGAAGACCGAGCCCGAAGGTGACGAGGCCCATGACGAAGGCCGCAATCACCACCCCGCCGATGGTACCGGAGCCGCCCAGAATGGAAACGCCCCCAAGCACCACCATCGTCACCACTTCCAGCTCCCAGCCTTGCGCAATGGAGGGGCGGGTGGAGCCGAGGCGCGAGGTGAGGCAAACGGCGGCGATGCCGCTCATAAGGCCCGTCAGCAGGAACAGGATGAACTTCACCCGTTCCACCGGAATGCCGGAAAAGCGCGCGGCAAAGGGATTGGTGCCGATGACGAAGACCTGACGCCCGAAATTGGTGGCATGCAGCAGAATGGCGAAGAGGGCGGCCATGACCACGAACAGCACGAATTCAAAGGAGATAACCCAGAACACATAGCCCTGTCCGAAATAGGCAAAGCTTTCCGGGTATTTGCCGAAGGCCTGATCGCCCAGAACCAGATAGGAAATGCCGCGAAACAGGCTCATCGTGCCGATGGTGACGACGATGGAGGGCAGCCGCAAGCCCGCTACCAGAAAGCCGTTGAACGCACCGCAGGCAAGGCCGGTGCCGATGCCGAGCGCCACAAGGACCGGCGTGCCCACACCCATCTGCACCGCATAACCCATGACGGTGGAGGCGAGCGCAATGATGGCGGCGACCGAAAGATCGATCTCGCCCGCGATGATCAAAAGCGCCATGGCGAAGGCGATGAGGGCCTTTTCGGTAAAGTTGAAGGTGGCGTCCGAGAGGTTATAGGCATCGAGAAAATAGGGCGACGCGAGGGAATTGACGATAAAGATCAGGATCGCCACGCCTAAAAGCAGCACTTCCCAGCTGGCCATGACGCGCCTGAACGGCGTGCCGAGCTTGTCTGGAATGACGCGGGGTGTCGAGGTTTCGGGTGCGGTTATGCTCATGCCGAAGCCTCCTTGGTGATTTCGGTCTTGGCCCTGTCGCGCAGAATGATGCGGCCCTTTTTGGCTTCGGCGCGTGCGTTGAACACCACGGCAAGCACGATGACGACACCCGAAATTGCCATCTGCGCGAAGGGCGAAATGCCGATGACGGGAAGCGCATTCTTGATGACGCCGAGAAACAGAGCCCCCAACACCGCACCGGCAACCGAGCCGATGCCACCCGCAATCGAAATGCCGCCGATGACATTTGCGGCGACGCTATCCAGTTCGAAACCGGATGCGATATCGACATAGGCCACGGCATAGCGCGACACCCAGAGGTAGCTCGCCAGCCCCGCCAAAGCGCCAGACAGCACAAAGGCCAGAAAGCGCGTGCGACCGACATCTATGCCGGCATAGACAGCCGCACCTGGATTGCCGCCGGATGCATAGGCCGAGCGGCCAAAGGATGTGCGGGTCAGTACCAGCCACGCGCCCGCAATGATGAGGACGGCGACCCAGGATAGAACAGGAATTCCAAAAATCGGCGTGCGTGGAATATTCAGGAAAGTCGGCGACATCTGGTGGGCGTTGATCCATGCGCCACCGGAGAGAACAAAGGCCATGCCGCGATAAATCGTCAGCGTTCCCAGTGTGACCACGATGGAAGGCAGGCCCAGCCACCAGACCAGAATGCCGTTGATGGAGCCTAAAAATGCGCCGATCACAACCGCCATGGCAATGAGGAAGGGCAGGGGTATCGAGGGAAAGGCCGCATTGGTCATGGCCACGGCCATGCCGGTAAAGGCAAGGTTGGCGGCAACAGAGAGATCGATGGATTTCGTCAGGATCACCGCCATCTGGCCGAGCGCCAGAATGATGAGGATGGATGTGTCGTTGAAGATGTTGACGAGATTTCCGGGGCGCTCGAAACCGGGGGAACGCATGGAGAAGCCCGCGATCAAGGCGATGATGCTGCCTGCCAGCAGCCATTCGCGATTTTTAAGAAGTCTTTTCATGGCGTTGGTCCTCTCACGCGTTTCCTGTGGCAGCGCGGACCAGCTTTTCGGCTGAAAAATCTGGTCGTTCGAACACGCCCGCCATCAGACCTTCGCGCATGACGATGGCGCGGTCCGACATGCCCAGAATTTCCGGCAGCTCGGATGAAATCATGATGATCGACAGGCCCTCGGCGGCCAGTTCGCTGATGAAGCCGTGGACTGCGGCCTTGGAACCGATATCGATGCCCTTGGTCGGCTCGTCCAGAATGATGACCTTGGGCTGGGTGGCCAGCCACTTGCCGATGACGACCTTCTGCTGGTTGCCGCCCGAGAGCGTACCGACTGGCACCGACAGGGCGGCGGCGCGCAGATCCAGCCGCGAGGCATATTTGCGGGCGAGCGCAAATTCGTTGGCCGCGGCCAGAAACCCCTTGCGCGATGTGCGCGCCAGCGATGGCAGCGACATGTTCTGATAGATCGGCAGTTCGAGCGCCAGCCCGTGCCGCCCGCGCTCTTCCGGCACATAGACAATGCCAGCATGAATCGCATCTTGCGGGCTGCGGATGGAAATCTGCTGACCATCCAGCATCAAGGTGCCGGATGCGGGGCGCGTGATGCCGAACAGCGACTGGCAAAGCTCCGAACGCCCGGCACCAATCAGGCCGTAAAGCCCGAGAATTTCGCCCTTGCGCAGATCGAAGGAAATGTCGCGGAACTCGGTATCGTGGCAGTAGCTTTGGACAGAGAGCGTCGTGGTGCCGATGTTGACGGCCTGCTTGGGAAAGGCATCCTTCACATCGCGGCCCACCATCAGGCGCACGATTTCATCCTGCGGCGTCTGCGCTAGATCACCAGAACCGACCATCTTGCCATCGCGGAAAACCGCATAGCTTTCGGCGATCTCATAGACCTCATCGAATTTGTGGCTGATGAACAGGATGGCTTTGCCCTGCCGCTTCAGGTTTTCCACGATGCGGAAGAGATCATCGATTTCCTTGCGTGACAAAGCCGCCGTCGGCTCATCCATGATGACGATGCGGGCTTCAACGGATAGCGCCCGCGCAATCGCCACCAGATGCCGCTGCGCAATCGACAGGTCTTTCAGCCGGATGGTCGGATCGATCTTGCTTTCCAGCCGCTCCAGCAAAGCGCGGGATTTGTCGTTGATGGTTTTCCAGTCGATCAGCCCGAATCGCCCCTTGGGCGCGTGGCCGAGAAAGATGTTTTCACCCACCGAAAGCTCGTCAAACAGCACGGTTTCCTGATGGATGGCAGTCACGCCGGCATCAATGGCGTCCTGCGCGCTGTGGAATGTGACGGGCTGACCATCCAGCAGGATTTCGCCCTCGTTGGGGCGGTAAATGCCGGTGAGGATTTTGACGAGCGTGGATTTTCCCGCACCGTTTTCACCGATGAGGGCCGTGACCTTGCCGGGGTAGAGCGCAATGTTGACGCCATCCAAGGCTTTGACGCCGGGGAATATCTGGCTGATGCCGCGCATTTCGAGAATGGGCGAGGCGTTTGAGGCCTCGGGCGCATCCATGATTTTGGTTTCAGCCTGCATCATCAGTCTTGCCAGTCATTTATTGGAGTTAGTGGGTGGGGCCACCCCCCTCTGTCCTGCCGGACATCTCCCCCTCAAGGGGGGAGATCGGATTGCGGCAACCTTTCGACCATCTCGATTGTCGAGCTTGGAGTGGCGCGCATGCGTCTTGCCTATCTCCCCCCTTGAGGGGGAGATGCCCGGCAGGGCAGAGGGGGGTAAGCCCCACCCTCAGCTCCATCACATCAGAAAATCTTCGAGAACTGATCGATATTCTTCGCGTCATAAACAAACGGATCGGCCATCGCGGCTTCGCTGTTCTCGCCGACCTTGATCTTGCCCATGCGTCCGGCTGCGATTTCCGAACCCGGCTTGCCGTCTGCTTCGCCCTTGACGAGGCGGTAGGCGATCTGGGTTGCGGAATAGCCGAGGTCGATGGGGTTCCAGATGGCGAATTCCTTTGTCGCGCCTGATTTGATGGCACCCGCCATTTCGGAGGGAAGGCCGAGACCGGTCACGAAGACCTGCCCGATCTTGCCGGCATCCTTCACCGCCTGCGATGCGGCCAGCACGCCGACCGTTGTCGGAGCAACGATGACCTTCACATTCGGCTGTGATGTGAGCAGGCCCTGTGCTTCGCGGTAGCTCTTGTCGGCCAGGTCGTCACCATAAACCGTGGTCACTAGATTGAGGCCGGGGAAGTCCTTCAACTGCTTCTTCATCTCATCGATCCAGATATTCTGGTTCGTGGATGTCGTGGTGGCAGAGAGGATTGCGAAGTCACCCTTGCCGCCTTCCAGATGCGCGGCAGCCAGCTGCAGGCACATCTTGCCGATCAGCGCGTTGGAAGAAGGGTTGAGCTGGAGAATGCGGCCTGCCGGTGCAACACCGCTATCCCATGAGATAACCTTGATGCCACGTTGCGCCGCCTTCTTGAGGGCTGGCACAACCGCGTCCGGATCGTTGGCGGAAATGGCGATGGCATCCACGCCCTGCGCGATCAGCGAATTGATGACCTCGATCTGGCCTTCGGCTGTGGTCGTGGTCGGGCCGGTATAGATGATCTCGACGCCGCCGAGTTCCTTGGCGGCTTCCTGCGCGCCCTTGTTGGCAGCTTCAAAGAAGCCGTTGCCGAGCGATTTGACCACAAGCGCGATCTTGATGTCTTTCGCCTGCGCCATGCCGCCAAAACCGGCAACGCCGATGGCGACGCTGAGTGCCAGGGCCTGGCTTAATTTTCTGCGTGACAGTTTCATGTTGGTTCTCCTCCCGATTGAACTTCATTCTCCGCTGCGGTGCTCCTCAAGCAACCGAAGCGGAATCCTCCTCGTCCGGCGGTCGCGTCTGCGTCGCCGCTGCCGGTCCGGCCACGATCAACGTCACGCCCGCTGCCTCCACCATCCGCGCTGCCTCGTCTGAAATGCCCTCATCGGTAATGATGGTGGACACGTTTTCCAGCGGGCAGAGAATAAGGCTTGAGCGTTTGCGGAATTTGGACGAGTCGATCATCACGATCAGCTCTTCCGCCTGCCGCATCAATTTCTGTTCGCTCTGAATGACAAGCGCATCCGACTCCATGATGCCGAGCGCGCCGACACCCTGCGCGCCAATGAAGATCCTGCGCGCATAAAAATTGCGGATCGCGTCATTTTCAAATGGCGACAATATAAGGCTCTGGTCGCGATAGATCGCGCCGCCGGGTACACTGACATTGCACTTGGAATGCTTGACCAGATGTTCGGCAATGGCAAAGGAATTGGTCATGACCTGCAAACGGCGGGCCGACATGTAATGCACCATCTGGAAGGTCGTGGTGCCACCATTGATGATGATGGCGTCGCCTTCCTCACAGAGATCCACCGCCTTGCGTGCAATTGCGCGTTTCTTATCGATATTGACCGATTCCGACACGCGAAACGGTCGTGCCGCGAGATTGCCGAGCTGTGGTGGATGCACCGCTTCTGCCCCGCCGCGTACCCGCCGCAGCTTTCCCTGAACATGCAAGGAGGCGATATCGCGCCGGATCGTCGCTTCGGAAGCGTCCGTCAATTCGGCAATATCCTGCACCGTCACCACAGGCTTTTCCTGTATGGCGCTCAAGATGATGCGATGGCGTTCGCTTTCGTGCATGGGGTCCTCCTGATGGTCAGTTATTCGTAAAGTTCTGATGTTGTCAATCAAGTTCGATCAAAATAAACAATGGTGCGATGCAGCATGAAAATTTATGATCGTTTTTGATTGACATTGTCGTTTTGAATGCGCGATACCTGCCTGCATTGGGAGGCGGGCTGGTTTGAAAGTCTGCAGATAAACGACATGGGAGGATATTGCGATGGGCCAGACGGGTCTTCTCGAAAACCGCTGGGATGATGCCTATGCGGCAACACTCGATGAGCCGGGCAAGCTGCTCTATCGCTCCAATCTCCTGGGTGCAGACAAGCGCATCACCAATTATGGCGGCGGCAATACCTCCGCGAAGGTGCTGGAAGCCGACCCGCTGACGGGCGAAAAGGTCCGCGTCATGTGGGTCAAGGGTTCGGGCGGAGATGTCGGCACCATCAAGCTGGATGGCTTTGCCACGCTCTATCTCGACAAGCTGGAAGCCCTGAAAAGCATCTACAAGGGTGTGGAAGACGAAGACCGCATGGTCGGTTTCCTTCCCCATTGCACCTTCAATCTCAACCCGCGCGCTGCCTCCATCGATACGCCGCTGCACGGTTTCGTGCCGTTCGATCACGTCGATCACATGCACCCGGATGCAATCATCGCCATTGCCGCCTCGAAAAACTCCAAAGAGCTGACGCAGCAGATTTTTGGGGCCGATATCGGCTGGCTGCCATGGCGCCGCCCCGGCTTCCAACTGGGTCTCGACCTCGAAGCCTTCGTCAAGGAAAACCCCGGCGCAAAGGGCGTGGTGCTGGAAAGCCATGGCCTGTTTACCTGGGATAATGATGCCAAGGCCTGCTACGAACTGACGCTTGAAATCATCAACAAGGCCATCACCTGGTTTGCCAAGGAGACGGAGGGCAAGACTATTTTCGGCGGTGCGGTTGCCAAAAGCCTGTCACCACAACAGCGCCGAGCAATCGCTGCCCGCCTTATGCCGGAAATTCGTGGCCGGATCGGTCGTGATGAGCGAAAGCTCGGTCATTTCGATGATCAGGATGCCGTGCTGGAATTCGTCAATTCCGAGGATTTGAAGCCGCTGGGCGCGCTCGGCACATCCTGCCCGGACCATTTTCTGCGCACCAAGATCCGCCCGCTGATCCTCGATCTCGACACGGCAAAACCCGATGTGGATGCGCTGCTTGCGGGTCTTGATCAGGCGCTTGCCGACTACCGCGCCGATTACGTCCGGTATTACGAAGCCTGCAAGCACGATAACTCACCAAAAATCAGAGACCCCAATCCGGTCATCTTCCTCATTCCCGGCGTCGGTCTTCTGTCCTTTGCCAAGGACAAGGCGACGGCGCGCATTGCCGGTGAGTTTTACGTCAACGCCATCAATGTCATGCGCGGCGCTTCCACGGTTTCGGACTATCAGGGGCTGCCGGAGCAGGAAGCTTTCGATATCGAATACTGGTTGCTCGAAGAGGCGAAGCTTCAGCGTATGCCAAAGCCGAAAAGCTTGGCTGGCCGCGTCGCTTTCATCA
Source organism: Hyphomicrobiales bacterium (assembly GCA_900468015.1). Taxonomy (GTDB): domain Bacteria; phylum Pseudomonadota; class Alphaproteobacteria; order Rhizobiales; family Rhizobiaceae; genus Agrobacterium. Next base: position 83,836 of record UBRU01000007.1, on the reverse strand, counting down.
CCGGCGGCGCTGGCGGAATTGGGCGCGCGACGGCGGAGCGTCTGGCGAATGAAGGTGCCTGCGTGGTGCTGGCGGATATTGACGAAGGCGCTCTGGATGCCACCAAGGGTGATTTCGAGAAGCGTTTCAACGCGGATGCCGTGCGCACCGTCAAGCTTGACGTGACGAAGGAAGACGCGGTGCTCTCAGCCTTTATCGAGGCCAGCGTTGAATTCGGCGGCATCGATATTCTCGTCTCCAATGCCGGTATTGCCTCGTCTGCGCCTGTCGAAGACACCACGCTTGCCATGTGGAACAAGAATATCGACATTCTGGCGACAGGTTATTTCCTCGTCTCACGGGAGGCTTTCCGGCTTTTTCGTCGCCAGAAGCTCGGCGGCAACGTCGTCTTCGTAGCATCGAAGAACGGTCTGGCCTCTTCGCCAAACGCTTCTGCCTATTGCACGGCAAAGGCTGCCGAAATCCATCTGGCGCGTTGCCTAGCACTTGAGGGGGCAGATGCGGGCATCCGCGTCAACACCGTCAATCCTGACGCGGTTCTGCGTGGATCAAAAATCTGGAATGGCGAGTGGAGAGAGCAGCGGGCTGCCTCCTCGAAGATCGAAGTGACCGATCTCGAGGAGCATTATCGCAATCGCTCCATGCTGAAGCTGAACGTTTTCCCGGAGGATATAGCGGAAGCGATCTACTTCCTGACATCGGATGCCTCGGCCAAATCGACCGGCAACATCATCAATGTCGATGCGGGAAATGCGCAAAGTTTCACCCGCTAAATGCGGGTGAGATAGGCTTATTTGCGCAGAATAACCCAGATGGCGTGGATGATGCCGGGAATATAACCGCAGAGAGTCAGCAGGATGTTGAGCCAGAAGTGCAGGCCAAGGCCCACCTGAAGGAAAACGCCGACCGGCGGCAGGAAAATGGCAAGAATAATACGAATTACGTCCACGATTGAATATCCCGTCTGTTTGTTGCTGCCCCCATAACGTGGGAAACGCCGGATTGGTTTCAAATGCGGGGACGCGGACCGGGAGGAACACATGGTTGAACTGAAGATTGCCGCGGATATTGTCGAGCGCGAGAACGAAAAGCGCCAGGCGGCCCACGAATCAGACTTCGAGGCGCTGGGCGAGCATCTGGCGCGGCGCAATATCGATATCGAAGCCATTACGGAGCAGGTGTCTCAATTCTTCGTGGCCGTCCCGTCCTGGGGAGTGGGCACTGGCGGCACGCGCTTTGCCCGCTTTCCCGGCAAGGGTGAGCCCCGCGGCATTTTCGACAAGCTGGACGATTGCGCCGTCATCAACCAGCTGACAGCAGCAACGCCCAATGTGTCCCTGCATATTCCTTGGGACAAACAGGACCCAAAAGCGCTGAGAGCCCATGCCGATGCGCTGGGTCTCGGCTTCGACGCGATGAACTCCAACACGTTTTCGGATGCCGAGGGACAGCCGCATTCCTACAAATACGGCTCGCTGAGCCACGCAGATGCCGCCACGCGCCAACAGGCTGTTGACCACAACATCGAATGTATCGAAATCGGCAACGCCCTTGGCTCCAAGGCACTGACGGTGTGGGTGGGCGATGGCTCCAACTTCCCCGGCCAAAGCAATTTCACCAGAAGCTTCGAGCGGTATCTCTCCGCCATGGGCGATATCTACAAGGCGCTGCCGGATGACTGGCGCATCTTTTCCGAACACAAGATGTATGAGCCCGCCTTCTATTCGACGGTGGTGCAGGATTGGGGCACGAACTACCTCATCGCCAATACGCTTGGGAACAAGGCCTTCTGCCTCGTCGATCTCGGCCACCATGCGCCCAACACCAACATCGAAATGATCGTCGCCCGCCTCATCCAGTTCGGCAAGCTCGGCGGCTTCCATTTCAATGACAGCAAATATGGCGATGACGATCTGGATGCAGGCTCCATCGATCCCTACCGCCTGTTTCTCGTTTTCAACGAGTTGGTCGATGCAGACCACCGTGGCGTCGAAGGCTTCCACCCGGCCCACATGATCGACCAATCGCACAATGTGACGGACCCGATTGAAAGCCTCATCTCCAGCGCCAACGAAATCCGCCGCGCCTATGCGCAGGCGCTTCTGGTGGATCGAGAGGCTCTGGACGGCTACCAGCAGGACAATGATGCGCTGATGGCATCCGACACACTGAAACGCGCCTATCGCACGGATGTCGAGCCTATTCTTGCCGAAGTCCGGGTGAGGGTAGGCGGGGCGGTCGACCCGATCGCCACCTATCGAGCCAGCGGTTACCGCGCCAAGATCGCGGCCGAACGCCCGGCATCGAAAGGTGGCAGTGGCGGCATCATTTGACGCTATTTGCGAGAACCAAAAACCTTAACAAATGAAGGCACGCAAAGACGTGCCTTCACGCTTTCATAACCAAATATGTCCGCCGTTAAAAAAACGTGTTTTTCGCCCCATCATCTTCACATTCACGGTTATGTTAGCGAGGCATGAAGAAGCCAATAGACAAATCCGGCCTGATTTTCGTAGCAATGCTGTGCGTGCTCGTGGGCATCGTGCTGAGCATCGCCTTCCTCAACGGCGACAGGCAGCTTTCACCACAAAGCCAGGACGGGACGTTGATCCCGAGGACGACGGTTCAACCGCAGCAGTGATGCTTGCGGCTTTCGTTATGCGTATTTCCGTTCGCAAAGATGATACGGCTCTACAAGGCATTCCGCCGGGATGCCCCACTCTTTATGCAGCCTATGGATCATATCCACAGTAAGAGCGCGTTTCCTGTTCAGGACTTCTGAGGCGCGCGAGCGTGAACCTAAAAGCGCGGCAAGATCACCTTGAGTCCGACCTGTCACCTCCATATGTGTTTTGATCAATTCTACCGGTTCAGGCGCGTCGATGTGATAATGCTTGTTCTCAAAAGCTTCGATGAGCGTAGCTAGCACATCAAACCTGTCGGCATCAGGCGTTCCGAGATCAGGCGGATTGTCAAAATAAGGGCTGATCTCCGCAATGGCCCAAGCAAGATCAGCATCGGTTTTGATGACGCGAATATTGTCCATTACACTGTCTCCGGGTCGATCTGGTCGTAGTCTTTATGGGTGCCGACAAACTTGATCAAAACGCGTTTGTAAGCATATGCGACATGGACAATCAGGCGATATTTGTTGCCTGAAATGTCGAAAATCACGCGGTTATCCGAAACGAAATCCACTGTTGAACCAAACGCTGTCTTGACGTCTGAAGGTCCGCTCCACTCTGCCTTGCTGACAATCGCATACCACGTCTTCAACGGTGTTTCGGCCTGAGCATGGCGCTCCCAAAACAGCTTCAATGTAGACTTTGCGATGATCTGCATGAAGCAGACTATACGGCATTCCCAATTTGGGAACAACGGGAAATTACCAAATTGGCGATTTTAAGTAAGCGCGGCTTAATGCTGAGCTTTCACAGCAAGCATATCAATAAAAAAGCGTAACATGAGATTGAGTGCCGTCACCAAGACTGGTGCCGCTTGCAGGACTCGAACCTGCGACCCCATCATTACGAATGATGTGCTCTACCACCTGAGCTAAAGCGGCTTGCCACGCGCCGAATATCTGTCGGAGCGGCGTATGGCGGGCTGATACAGGCATTGGGGATGGATTTCAAGCCTTGAATACGGGTTCGACTAAAAATCCCGTATTGCCAACCCGCGCCAGCTCCATCACGCCAAAATGCGGGCCTTGGCGGCGTCGTATTCCCGGGCGAGCCGTTCGACCACGGCGGCAACCGGCTCCACGGCTTTCACCGCGCCCACGCCTTGACCCGCACCCCAGATATCCTTCCAGGCTTTTGCGCCGCTCGTTGCTGCTCCGAAATCCATTTTGGATGGATCTGCAACTGGCAGGTTGTCGGGGTCCAGACCGGCTGCGATAATTGAGGTTTTCATGTAGTTGCCGTGAATGCCGGTGAAATAGTTGGAGTAGACGATGTCGTTGGCTTGGGCGTCCACGATGGCTTGCTTGTAGGCATCAGTCGCACGTGCTTCCGTCGTGGCGATGAAGGGAGAGCCGATATAGGCCATGTCGGCGCCCATGGCTTGGGCTGCGAGAATAGCGCCGCCATTGGCGATGGCGCCGGCCAGAAGCAGGGGGCCGTCGAACCATTCACGGATTTCCTGCACCAGCGCGAAGGGGGAAAGCGTGCCCGCATGGCCGCCCGCCCCAGTGGCCACCGCAATCAGCCCGTCCGCACCCTTGCGGATGGCGGAATTGGCGTGGCGGTTGTTGATGACGTCATGCAGCACGATGCCGCCATAGGAATGGATCGCGGCATTGACCTCCGGCACGGCACCCAGCGAGGAGATGACGATCGGCACCTTGTATTTGACGCAGAGCCCAAGATCATGCTCCAGCCGCTTGTTGGAGGTGTGGACGATCTGGTTGACGGCAAAAGGAGCGGCGGGACGGTCGGGATTTGCGGCGTTGTGGGCGGCAAGGTCCTCCGTCAGCATGGCAAGCCACTCGTCCAGCTGGCTTTCCGGGCGGGCGTTGAGCGCTGGAAAAGCCCCCACGATACCTGCCTTGCATTGCGCGAGCGTCAGCTCGGGGTGGGAAATGATGAACAGCGGAGAGGCGACCACCGGCAGTCTCAGATTGTCTTTCAATACGGATGGCAGCATGGTTCCTCCCACAGGCTTACGTTTACGCGCACGTAAGATGTAACGAAGGCTATCCGATATGAAAAGCAGAAAATTGCGTGCTGGTTTCGGTTGGAACCTTTGAAGAAGCGCAGGCCAAGCGATAGTGCTCATAGCCTTAACTTGAACGTCTAGACGTTGCGTGAGGCGTGTTTTCCCCAAGCCATTCCGATAATTGCGAAACACGTCCCTTGCGGTTGGGCAAACGAGAGGTTACCGAATCGTAAACGAAGGCGGCGCGCCTTGTTGCTTGAGTGACAGCGTGGATAATGCAGCGCCTCTTCGACGAAAAGCAAAGGACCGACAGTGAGCGGACTGGAAACGGCAATCAGAAATGCCCTTGAAAAATCGGACCGATCGAGTGCCGAGGTGCGGGCGCGTATTTACCAGTCCTCGCGTCAGGCGCTGGAAGCGGGACTGCGCAAACAGGGCATAGACGATCCCGAAACCGTGGCGCAGCAGCGTCAGCGGCTGGAGGCGTTGGTTCACGCCATTGAAAGCGAAGAGCGCAACCGTCTTTTAAGCGTCGTCGAAGGTCATGTTCGCCGGGAAGCGGCACGGGCACCAACTCCCCCGCCGCCTATACGACCCGTCACGCCGACTGTCTCTGCACCGGACCGCGAAGGCTACGAAGAGGACGACGTGCTGCCAGTGGATGCCGAAGTCCGCAGTGAACGCGACGATAGCGCGCCAGCCTCCCATGATATCGATGATATCAGAGCGGAGCGCGGCGTGGTCGCACCCGATGCGCGGTCAAACCCACGCACAGATGCGGCATCATCGCTTGCCTTCACCCCGGAACGTGCTGCGAAGGCACGTCGCAAGAAGGGTCTGGTTGCGCGGCTGTTCATCTATTTCACCTTGCTCGCCTTCATCGGCTTGGGCGCTTGGTGGGTCTATAGTTCCGGCCTGCTTTTGTCACCGAGCGAACGCGACACCGGCGTGCCGAACCCGCCTCCGGAAGTGCAGTCGGAAGATTTCAATGGCGCAGAAGCAACGCCGCAGCCAAGCGTCGAAGCCGGTCGCGGCTTTTCCGATGCCTGGGAAGATGTCTTCAATGCCGAGCGTGGCACGAACGGCATCCAGACGGCGTCGCTCTCGGTGGTAGAGCCCATCACCACGCCAGCCGGAAAGGCCGTGCGCCTGACATCACGTGTCGGCGAAGCGGATGGCAATGTCAGCATCACCGTGCCTGCGGAGGTGCTGAAAGAAATGGCGGGCAAGTCTTCCACCATTTCGATTACGCTGCAATCCTCCAGTGATCGGCAGACACAGCTCTCCGTTAGCTGTGATTTCGGCAGCCTCGGCGATTGCTCCCGTCATCGTTTCACCGCAACGCCGGAGCGGGCGGATATGCTGATCAACGTCGCATTCGACCGTACGCTCGCGCCCAACAGCCCGGGCCGCATCATCATCAACAGCGATATCGATGGCAATGGACTGCCGGTCAATCTCTACTCGGTCCGTATTCTACCGGGCGAGTGATATGCTGCCTCACTCCCCGCATCGACAGGGAGTGAGGGCTTGAGATCATGATTTCAGAAAGTCAGGGCCAAATCCGAGAATCTTCTCGTCGATATCGCCGATGACACTCTTGTCTTTACCCTCGTAATCCAGCGTTTTCAGAATGTGCCGGATGAGGTTGATGCGGGCGCGTCGCTTGTCGTTGGCACGGATTACGGTCCACGGTGCGTCGTCGATGTGGGTCTTTTCCAGCATCAAATCCCGCATGGCGGTGTAATCGTCCCATTTGGTCAGCGCTGCGATGTCCATATCGGACAGTTTCCACGCTTTCAGCGGGCTGTGCCGCCGGTCGTGAAAACGCGCGATCTGGGTTTCGCGACCGATATCCAGCCAGAACTTGAACAGATAGGTGCCCTCGTGCTCCACCATCTTTTCCAGACGTGGCGTTTCCTTGAGGAAGCGCTTGTGTTCGTCGGGGGTGCAGAAGCCCATGACGGGTTCGACGCCTGCGCGGTTGTACCATGAGCGGTCGAACATGACGATTTCGCCAGCGGTGGGAAAATGCGAAATGTAGCGCTGGAAGTACCATTGCCCACGCTCCGTCTCCGTCGGTTTGGACAGAGCAACAACGCGCGCGGCGCGGGGATTGAGGTATTCCTTGACGACCGAGATCGCACCGCCCTTGCCCGCGGCATCACGGCCCTCGAAGACGGAAAGCACGCGACTGCCGGTGGCCTGAAGCCAGTATTGCACCTTCACCAGCTCGATCTGCAACGCTTCCAGCGTCTTGTCATAGTCCTCGCGGTTCATCTTCTTGTCATAGGGAAAGCCGCCCGCAGATAGCTTCTTTTCTTCTACCCAGTCCGGCAAAACCGGGTCGTCTATGTTGAAGATGCGGGTTTTCCCACCGATTTGAAGTTCGACCGAACGGTCCTTGGCGTTTTCGCTCATCATCGCTCCCTGTGTGGCGGGTTCATCGTGCGGTTCGTTTGCATCAACTCACAGTCCTTGCCGAAGTTCAATATAGTGCGTTTTGCGGCGCGTGCAGGCAGATCAAGCTGTGGGAAAAGACACAGTGATGAATCTCTGTCATGAAAGAGCGATAAAAGGGTCGATACGCTGATTTCGGCGGCAGAGGAAAGCAGATGGCAATGGCGGTGATGGAAAGCGGCAGCACGCTGGCAAGATATTGGCATGGACTTCGCCGCAGCTGGCTGCCCGTTTCCGTCGTAACGCTTTTGGCACTCGTCACGCTTTCGGAACTGCGCACGCCCTATGTGCCCTTAGCGCTATGGGTCGGCGCGGTGCTGGCCATTCTTGCCGTCAACTCCGGCAAGGTCGCCAAGGTCACGAAACGCGCGGCAGAGACGGTGGTCGACGAGGAGCAGACGGTCAGCGAAAGCCTGATTGCCGGGGTGCGCTCCGGGCTGGCGGTTCTCGACACGCCTGTCTTCATTCTGGATCGCAACGCCAGCGTCCTCTTTGAAAACAGCGCCGCAGAACGGGCTTTCGGCACGCTTCCGGTCGGCTCCCATATATCAGGGCGCTTGCGGTCGCCGGGCTTGCTGGATGTCATCAGGGAAACCATCGCGACCGGCCAGCCCAATCAGGTCGAGCACTCCGAACGGCTTCCGTCGGAGCGGGTCTTCATCGTCCGCATCGCGCCTGCCGCGACGCAGGAGCAGGCCGGAGCGCCACTCTATATTCTCTCCTTCCGCGATGTCTCGGAACTGCGCCGGATCGATCGCATGCGCAGCGATTTCGTGGCCAACGCAAGCCATGAGCTGCGCACGCCACTGGCGTCCTTGCGTGGCTTTATCGAAACCATGCAGGGTCCGGCCCGCGATGATCCCAAGGCGCGGGAACGGTTCTTGGGCATCATGCTGGATCAGGCCACCCGCATGAGCCGCCTCGTGGATGATCTGATGTCCCTGTCACGGCTGGAATTGCGCGCCAATATCGCCCCGGATCAACGCGTGGATCTCGTGCCGCTTCTCGGCCACGTCAGGGATTCCCTGCTGCCGCTGGCCGAAGATCTCGAGATCGGCATCAATCTGCACATCCCCGAGGGCAAGGTGGAAGTGACCGGTGACCGGGACGAACTGGTGCAGGTGTTCCAGAACCTTGTGGAGAATGCCTGCAAATATGGTCAGGACGGCAAGGTGGTGGATGTGTTCTTGCGCGCCGACGCCGGGAAGCCGGTCGAAGTCAGCGTCGTGGACAAGGGGCCGGGCATTCCGGCGGAGCACGTTCCGCGTCTGACGGAGCGGTTTTACCGGGTCAGTGTCGCAGACAGTCGCTCCAAAAAAGGCACCGGTTTAGGCCTTGCCATCGTCAAACACATCCTCACCAGACACCGGGCTCGCCTCATCATTCGCTCGGAACTGGAGGTCGGCACGGACTTCACCGTGAGATTTTGACACATAATGCTTTTCTCATGCATTGCGGATAAAAATAAATATTATAAATCAAATACTTAGCCTGTCACAAATCTTTCACCCAAATGACATAAAAGGGTGTGGCAAGACTGGTTAAGAAGAGGCCGCCGGGGCAGCCCAGATTGGGCAAGAGGGTAAAGTTACTGCCGGCAGCGTCTATAAAAGCCCAATGCGGGCCCCATACGGGAGAGTTACATGAATATCGTAAAATTGTCCGCCGCCGCCTTGGTGGCCTCCGTTGCCTTTGCGGGTGCCGCATCTGCTCGTGACCAGATCCAGGTTGCCGGCTCGTCCACGGTTCTGCCCTACGCAAAGATCGTTGCTGAAACTTTTGCTGAAACTTTCCCTGACTTCAAGGCTCCAGTTGTTGAGTCCGGCGGCACAGGCGGCGGCTTGAAGGCATTCTGCTCCGGCGTTGGTGAAGGCACCATCGACGTTGCGAACGCCTCGCGCCCAATCAAGGCCGACGAACTTGCAGCCTGTAAGGCAGCAGGCGTGACCGACGTTCAGGAAGTCAAGATCGGTTACGACGGCATCGTCTTCGCCATGGACAAGTCCAACAAGGACGTCAAGCTCGAGCCAAAGGACCTCTACCTCGGTCTCGCTGCTGAAGTCGTCAAGGACGGCAAGCTGGTTGCCAACCCTTACAAGAAGTGGTCGGAAATCAACAAGGAACTGCCTGACGTCGCCATCGCTGCCTACATCCCAGGCTCCAAGCACGGCACACGCGAAGTCTTCGAAGAGAAGATCATGGCTGACGGCTGCAAGGAAGCTGGTGCGACCGACGCGATCAAGGGTCTCGTTGCCGACGCCAAGCAGGCTGCTGCAAAGTGCGTTGCCGTTCGTAAAGACGGCGCTGCTGTCGATATCGACGGCGACTACACAGAGACGCTCGCTCGCATCGACGCCAACAAGACCGGTCTCGGCGTATTCGGCCTCGCATTCTACGAGAATAACAAGGACAAGCTGAAGGTTGCAACCGTCAGCGGCGTTGTTCCAACGACCGAATCCGTAGCAAGCGGTAAGTACCCTGTGTCTCGCCCGCTGTTCTTCTACGTCAAGAAGGCACATGTCGGCGTTATCCCGGGCCTCAAGGAATATGTTGAGTTCTTCACCTCCGACGAAATGATCGGTCCTGACTCTCCACTGTCCAACTACGGTCTGGTTGCTGCTCCAGAAGCCGAGCGCAAGGAAATTCGCGCTCAGTTCGAAGCTGGCAAGATCATGTAATAGGTCTGGAAGGCGCGGCGACATCGTCGCGCCTTCCATTCATCTATCTGTTGGCAAGGCGCTGTGTGGGTTGACAGTTCCTATTTATCGCATGATCAAGCGGCCGATACATATGATGTATCAACCCGGAATGCCTGAGCCAAAATAGGGAAGACGGCACTGTCGCAAAACCATCGAGCTAAAGAGGTTCGGTGCGTTTTTTCGATGATCCGATGTGCAAGTAACAAAGCTGCTTGATACCGCATCCCTTTCTGGTGCGCCGAGGAAAGTCTCATGAACACATCCATTCTTTTGCTGATATTGGCGCTGATCGGCATAGCCAGCTATTTGCTGGGTTCACGCCGCGCTGTCGCCCTGGCGGGCGGTCGTCCGTCCTCCATGCATTCCCGTGCCGGTTATCATGGCTCCTATGTTCTCATATGGGCCGTTCTGCCTGCCGCATTCATTTTAGCACTCTGGCTCATCATCAGCCCCATGATCGTCACTGCAGCCGTCCGGGGCGAGTTTCCCGAAGACATCAAGGCGCGGTCCGAGGCGCAGCAGAGCCTCAGCTACGGCATGGTCGGTTCCATCGCGCGCGGCCTTCAACGGCTGACGGCAGATGAAACTGCTCAGGCCAAGGCCGATCCGGCCAAATTGCGTCCGCTGCTCGGCTCCAAGGGTGTCGCCATTGCTGGCGATCCCGAAGCCTACATGGTCGAAGCGGCTGAAACGCTCAATACCATGACGACCGCCAGCCGCCTTGGCATGGTCATCATCGTGCTGGGCACGGCCTTCGCTGGCGCATTTTATGCCATGCGCGGCATCGCACCCCGGTTCCGGGCGCGCAACAATGTCGAAAAGGTCATTCTTGCAGCCCTGCTGCTGGCCTCGTCCATCGCCATCCTCACCACCATCGGCATCGTATTGTCGATGCTGACGGAAGCCATCCAGTTCTTCAACATGGTCCCGGCTCAGGAGTTCTTCTTCGGAACGGTCTGGGATCCGCGGTTCGCCGCAGCGGGCTCGACGGACAGCGCCGGTCAGTTCGGTCTTATTCCACTTCTGGCAGGCACGCTCTACATCGGCTTCGTCGCCATGCTGGTTGCCGTTCCCGTCGGTCTGTTCTCGGCCATCTACATGGCGGAATATGCCAGCCCGCGCTTCCGCTCCGTCGCAAAGCCGCTGCTGGAAGTTCTGGCAGGTATCCCCACCATCGTTTACGGCTTCTTCGCGCTGACGACGGTTGGTCCGTTCCTGCGGGACATTTCCTCGCAGATCAATGGCCTGACGACCGGCGACTACACCAACTTCATTCAGGCGCAGAGTGTAATCACCGCCGGTTTCGTCATGGGCATCATGTTGATCCCTTACGTCTCGTCGCTGTCCGATGACATCATCACAGCCGTGCCACGCACGCTGCGCGACGGTTCGCTGGGCCTTGGTGCAACACGCTCTGAGACGGTCAAGAAGGTCATCCTGCCTGCCGCTCTTCCGGGCATCGTCGGCGCCATTTTGATGACCGCCTCGCGCGCCATCGGTGAAACGATGATCGTGGTTCTGGCCGCCGGTGTTGCCGCACGCCTCCAGATCGATCCGTTCGAGCCGATGACGACGGTCACCGTCAAGATCGTCAGCCAGTTGACGGGCGACCTTGAGTTCACGTCGCCGCAGACACTGGTTGCCTTTGCGCTTGGCATCACCCTGTTTGCCATCACGCTTTGCCTCAATATCTACGCGCTCTATATCGTGCGCAAATACCGGGAGCAGTACGAATGACCGAGGTCGTTACTCCGGGCGTCATCGCCCCCGCCGCAACGAAGAAGGTCCGTCGCGATATCGGCATCAAGCGCCGCTACGCCTCAGAGCGCCGCTTTCGGACCTATGGTCTGGCGGCCATCTCCTTCGGCCTGCTGTTTCTGTTCCTGCTTCTCTGGTCCGTCGTCGGCAAAGGCTACACGGCGTTCCAGCAGACCATGATCACCGTGCCGGTCGAGTTCTCGCAGCAGATCATCGATCCCGACAATGTCCGTGCCCAGAACCCCGGCAAGCTGATGACCGCGAACTATCCCGTGGTTGCCCGCAATGCGGTGGCAAAGGCACTCGGCGTGTCCTTGGATGATCGTGATGCCCTGAAGGCCGTGAATGCGATGATCTCCGACAGCATCCGAGGACAGCTTCGCGATCTGGTGGTCGCCGATCCTAGCGTCATCGGTACCACGCGCACCGTTGCCCTTCTGGCATCCGGCGATCTCGACAGCGTGGTCAAAGGTCAGGTCGATGTTTCCGTCAACGAACAGAACCGTCGCATCTCCGACCAGCAGCTCGGCTGGGTCAAGCAACTGACCGATGCGGGGCAACTGGCCAAGGAGTTCAACACCGGCATCTTCTTCAACGGCGCATCCAGCCGTCCAGAGGCCGCAGGTGTCGGCGTGGCGCTGATCGGCTCCTTCTATATGATGCTGATCGTTCTGGTGCTGTCCCTGCCCATCGGTGTCGCCGCTTCCATCTATCTGGAAGAATTCGCACCGAAGAACCGCCTGACGGACCTGATCGAGGTCAACATCAACAATCTCGCAGCCGTTCCGTCGATCGTCTACGGTCTGCTCGGCCTGTCGGTCTTCATCAACTTCATGGGCTTCCCGCGCTCGGCCTCGCTGGTCGGTGGTCTGGTCCTGACGCTGATGACGTTGCCGACCATCATCATCGCCACGCGTGCGGCGCTGAAGGCTGTGCCGCCATCCATCCGTGCTGCGGCCCTTGGCCTTGGCGCATCGAAAATGCAGACGATTTTCCACCACGTGCTGCCACTGGCCATGCCGGGAATTCTCACTGGCACCATCATCGGTCTGGCGCATGCCCTGGGCGAAACCGCACCGCTGCTGCTCATCGGCATGGTCGCCTTCGTCGCGAATTATCCGACAACGCCGATGGACCCGTCCACGGCACTGCCGGTACAGATCTACATGTGGGCGAACGAAGCAGAACGTGCCTTTGTCGAGAGAACATCAGGCGCTATCATCATTCTGCTCATGTTCCTCGTCGTCATGAATGTTGGAGCAATCCTGTTGCGCCGCCGCTTCGAGCGTCGCTGGTAAGCATTTCCTGAAAAACCGGTCTCCGGTTTTTCCTCTGGACGTGCGATGTAACGGAAACCGGGAGCTTGAGGCTATGAATATGTTGTCGGAAGCAGCAGTTGAAAAGGCGCTGGACAAGAAAATGAATGAAGTAACATACAAGATGATCGGCAAGGACGTTTCGGTCTATTACAGCGAGAAGCGTGCCCTCTACGATGTGAACCTCAATGTTCGCGAAAACACCGTAACGGCGCTTATCGGCCCGTCCGGCTGTGGCAAATCGACATTCCTGCGCACATTGAACCGCATGAATGACACAATCGATGGCTGCCGCGTCGCGGGCAAGATCACGCTCGACGAAGAAGACATCTACGATCAGACTATCGACGTAGTGGAACTGCGCGCCCGTGTCGGCATGGTGTTCCAGAAGCCGAACCCGTTCCCCAAGACGATCTACGAAAACATCGCCTACGGCCCGCGCATCCATGGTCTTGCCCGCAACAAGGCGGATATGGACCAGATCGTCGAGTCCAGCCTTCAGAAGGCAGGTCTGTGGAACGAAGCCAAGGATCGTCTGCACGAATCCGGCACCGGCCTGTCCGGCGGTCAGCAGCAGCGTCTGTGCATCGCCCGCGCCATTGCCGTTTCGCCCGAAGTCATTCTCATGGACGAGCCCTGCTCGGCACTGGACCCCATCGCCACCGCCAAGGTCGAGGAGCTGATCCACGAACTGCGCGCCAATTACACCATCGTCATCGTCACCCACTCCATGCAGCAGGCTGCCCGTGTTTCGCAGCGCACGGCCATGTTCCACCTGGGTCACCTGGTGGAAGAGAACGATACGGACAAGATGTTCACCAACCCGGATGACCAGCGCACGCAGGATTACATCATGGGCCGCTTCGGCTGATTGGCCGCAGGTTTAATCATTCGCGCCAGACGCTGGAGCCCTGCCGGGCTTGCGGAAAAGCGCATCGAAACTGGAGAGTTCGAACATGCCGACACACTCGCATATCATGTCCGCCTACGATGAAGAGCTGAAGTTCCTGACCCGCCGTATCGCCGAAATGGGCGGTCTGGCAGAGCAGATGTGTGCCGATGCGGTGCGCGCGCTGGTCAACTCCGATGCGGCTCTGGCCCAGAAGGTGATTTCTGACGATACGATCCTCGATCACGCAGAGCGCGAGATCGGCGACAAGGCCATCGTCACCATCGCCAAGCGTCAGCCCATGGCGGCGGACCTTCGCGAAATCATCGGTTCGCTGCGTATCGCAGCTGATCTGGAGCGCGTGGGTGATCTGGGCAAGAACACCGCCAAGCGCGTCATCGCGGTTGCGGGTACGGGCGTTCCGCGCAAGCTGGCCCGCGGTCTGGAGCATCTCTCCGAACTGGCTCTGGTGCAGCTGAAGGAAGTGCTGGATGTCTATTCCACACGCTCGGCGGAAAAGGCGCAGGCCATCCGTGAGCGTGACGAGGAAATCGACGCCATGTACACGTCGCTGTTCCGGGAACTTCTGACCTATATGATGGAAGACCCGCGCAACATCACGACCTGCACGCATCTTCTGTTTTGCGCCAAGAACATAGAGCGCGTGGGTGACCACGCCACCAACATCGCCGAGACCATCTATTACATGGCAACCGGCAGCCAGCCGGAAGGCGAGCGTCCCAAGGACGACAGTTCCAACACGCTCGGTGCAATCACCGAGTAAGCCTCGCCGCATCGGCCCGATCGGTTCGGTCGGGCTGGATGCGTAAAACCCAAATGCCAGCGCGTCCTTGCGGGTGCATGGCGTTCTCCCAAGATGGGCGGAGTCCTGAGCTATGGTGCCGAAAATCGCAGTTGTCGAAGACGAGGAAGCCCTCAGCGTTCTTCTTCGATACAATCTGGAATCCGAAGGTTATGACGTGGACACCATTCCACGCGGCGACGAGGCGGAAATCCGTCTGCAGGAGCGGACCCCGGATCTTCTGATCCTCGACTGGATGCTTCCTGGCGTTTCCGGCATCGAGCTGTGCCGCCGCCTGCGCATGCGCCCGGAAACGGAACGTCTGCCGATCATCATGCTGACGGCGCGTGGCGAAGAGAGCGAGCGCGTACGCGGCCTGGCAACCGGCGCTGACGATTACGTGGTCAAGCCGTTCTCGACACCGGAACTGATGGCACGGGTCAAGGCCATGTTGCGCCGCGCCCGCCCGGAAGTTCTGTCATCGCTGCTGAAATGCGGCGATATCGAGCTGGACCGCGAAACGCACCGCGTCCATCGTAAGACGCGCGAAGTGCGTCTCGGGCCAACCGAGTTCCGCCTGCTGGAGTTCCTGATGGTATCGCCGGGCCGTGTCTTCTCGCGCTCGCAGCTTCTCGACGGCGTCTGGGGCCACGATATCTACGTGGATGAACGCACCGTGGACGTCCATGTCGGCCGTCTGCGCAAGGCGCTCAACTTCTCCAACATGCAAGATGTCATCCGCACGGTGCGCGGCGCTGGCTACTCCATGGAAGCCTGAGAGCTTCAATACGCTCTGCGATGACGCCGATTGAGGCGTCATCAGTTGCGCCGAAATGGACGGCGTTCTCCATGAAGTTGCAGAAAGCCAGGCCAATCGGAAGTCCGATGCATATCCCCGGCCATATATTTTCTCCCTCTTCGACCACCCCGATTGACGGTTATGCGCGTTGATTATCCGCTACGGGCGAGACGAAGGTTGTTTGGTATTTGTTCAGCGAAATCAGTTATATCGGAGATATTGATCGCCGGTTTGAATGAACAGTGAGCAGGGTTCCAAGTCGAATTTCAAATGACTGTCGCTGAAGCCAAGAACAGGAATTTTGAAAATTAAGTTTGACTAGCTTCCCATAAACCTCTATCAATACGTCATCGATCTTTTGCTTGCTGAGCTTTGGTTACCGCGCGATTAGCACCGCGCTTTGAACTAACACTTCCTTTCAAAAAAATCGCTATATTCGCACACAGGGCACCTGTCCTGTGATCTGTAACTTATGCTTTGAAAGGGTTCATTATGACCACAGGCACAGTAAAATGGTTTAACTCCACTAAGGGCTTCGGCTTCATTCAGCCAGACAACGGCGGCGCTGATGCATTCGTGCACATCTCTGCTGTAGAGCGTGCAGGCATGCGCGAAATCGTAGAAGGCCAGAAGCTGAGCTACGATCTTGAGCGGGACAACAAGTCCGGCAAGATGTCTGCCTGCAATCTCCAGGCTGCTTAATACGGAATCTACTTTCCTTTGACCACGGATGTACTGGCACTGTTGAAAGTATGAGACCAACCGAGGTCAGGCAACGTTGCCTGGCCTTTTTTTGTGCCGCATGTCGGCCAGTCCCTTTAGGCGTCCAGAAGCGTGTCGCACGAAATGTGCAGCAGTTTTGCGATAATGATATGCTTGAATGGACGCGAGGCGCTCTGAGCCAACCACTTCACATCCCGCTTAGGTCGATGTGACAGAAAGGGAATTCCATGACAGAAACGTATAGCAAGTCTCGCCAGCAGGCGGAGATCGCTTTCGGTGCGGCGCAATCCCAATTTTTCGCCAAGGGCCATGCGGTTGACGAACTCAACTCGATCGCTCAAGCTCGTGATGAAAAGACGCTTCGGCTGCGTGAAGCGCGTCTTGCCAAGGAATTGCAGGACAGCACCACGCCTAAACCCACCCCTTCAAAGCGTGTCAAGAAATCCTGAGCCCGATCAGGCTGACACTTTCACTGGAGTAGAGATTTGAAAAATACTAAAAACGTCAAGAACAACGATCTTTCTGACCGTCGCAGCGCCGCTGCCGACGCGAAGGCAGCCCTTCTTCAGGCCTATCGTGCCGCCAAGGAAGCTGCCGAACCTCTGCGCGAAGCCAAGCAGGCCGAACGTATTGCCGCAGCAGAAGCCCGTGAGGCACGCCGTGCAGAGCGCGAGCAGCTGAAGCTGGAAGAGAAGAAGCAGGCCGAAGCTGAAAAGCTTCAGCGCGAAGCTGAAATCGAAGCCGCAGCCAATGCTGAAGCCGAAGAGCGCAAGCTCGCCGAGAAAAGCCGCGTTGCCCGCGTGATCGAAGACGAAGCAGCCCGCAAGGCCGCGCGTGACCTTCGCTACGCCAACCGCAAGGCCCGCCAGGGCTGATACTGATAGCGCCACGGGTCCTTCGGGACGTACCAAGGGCGCTGTGAGTTTACATCGACATTGTGCAGTCTGAAAATCGATTTCGGTTTTCAGACCGATGCTTTGAAGTGCTGCGCGTCCAGCAGGGATGCGCCGCTTCGATCCTGATCAAAGTGATCACGGCTGCGAAAGCCGTTGCAGTTTTCGCCCCAATCCCGCAGTCCCTACAGTGTGCGACGTCCGAGCATCCCATCGAACGATAACAATGCTGACTTTGCGCGACGATATCGGCGATCAGTGCGGCAGCACCTTCCTCCCCACATTAAAACCATGAGACGGACATCAGGCATAACGCCTCCCTCCGTCACCAACCGTATGATCTGAAACGAAAAAAGCGGGCCCTCGGACCCGCTTTTCATCGTCAATGTCTGGAAGCAATCAGGCGCGGCGGCGTTCGCTCACGGGCTGGTACGCCATCTTTGCGTGGAACTTGCAGTAAGGAGAGGATTCCGATGCGTCGCAGCCGCAGAAATGGAAGTCATCCTTCAGCGGATCGCCAACCGGCCACTTGCAGGTGCGTTCCGTCAGTTCCGTCAGCGTTAGGCGAAGCGATGTCGGCAGCGTGGCGTTGCTGACCGGTACATATTCCAGAACCTGCGCTGTATCCATGTCCATCTCGTCCTTCAGCGCTGTTGCGCCTGCTGTGCGGATGGTGGGACGGGAAGGGGCGACGCGTGCCTGAAAATTGGTGGCGCGTGGAGCAGCCGTTGCTGGCGCTGCCGGGCGCTTGGCGGCAGGACGTGTGGTTGCAACCGTGCCGCCAGCCTTGGCGCGGCCAGGCAGGTTCAGACGGTGCACTTTGCCGATGACTGCGTTACGGCTGACACCGCCCAGCTGGGCAGCGATCTGGCTGGCGCTCAGGCCTTCAGACCACAGTCGTTTCAGTCTCTCGACTCGTTCATCAGTCCAGTTCATGCCGTTTCTCCGCTGGTCGCGAAGGCAGAATCATTCTGCTATGCCGTGGAGCAAACCACGCGCAGAGTATCCGCCAGATTGTAGGTGACTAGGTCCGCCGCTTGCGATCTAGTAATTGAGAGTTAACCTAATCGTCGGCAGACTCCGTGACAAGAGTCGGGAGAATCATCTGGAATCGATTTTCCGGTTTTCCCCAACTTGCTGCGCTCAGTGAGTCAGAAAAGCAACACCTGAAGCGCTCTTCCAACGCCATCCCACCTCTTGGAAGTGCCGGGAAACGCGGACATTTGTTGACATCCTCGGGCGAAGTGACAATAGTGCGCTCGCAGTTACAGGGATACCCCAAGCCGCCGCGAGGCGGCATTTTTGATTTTCAGGCACGGTATAACCGATAAGCCCTATTGACAGCGCCTTTGCGCAGGGAGTGATGCAGCCATGGCCGACACTGTGCTCGAAACTGGGCCATTGTTCGATACGTTTTCCAGAGCCCCTTTGCGCTTCGAGCGAGGAGAGGGCGTGTGGCTCGTGACCGAGACCGGAGAGCGATATCTGGATTTCGGCGCAGGCGTCGCGGTCACCTCCGTCGGCCACAGCCACCCGCATATGGTCGATGCGCTCAAGTCGCAGGCCGAGAAGGTCTGGCACCTGTCCAACCTCTATGAGGTTGCGGGTCAGGAGACCCTTGCCAAGCGGCTGACCGATGCAACCTTTGCGGATAAAGCCTTTTTTACCAATTCCGGGGCCGAAGCCTTGGAATGTGCGATCAAGACCGCGCGCCGGTATCACTATACCCATGGCAATCCTGAGAAATTCCGCATCATCACGTTCGAAGGTGCATTCCACGGGCGCACGCTGGCAACCATCGCAGCCGGTGGCCAGCAGAAATATATCGAAGGCTTCGGGCCCAAGGTCGAAGGTTTTGATCAGGTGCCGTTCAACGATCTCGACGCGCTGAAGGCGGCCATCGTGCCGGAAACGGCAGCGTTGCTGATCGAGCCCATCCAGGGCGAGGGCGGCATTCGTCCCGTGGCACCGGAGTTCCTGCGTGAGCTTCGCGCGCTGTGCGACGAGCACGGGTTGTTGTTGATCTATGATGAGGTTCAGACCGGCGTCGGGCGTACCGGCAAGTTCTTCGCTTATGAGTGGTCGGGCGTGGCACCGGATATCATGGCTGTGGCCAAGGGCATCGGCGGTGGCTTCCCGTTCGGCGCATGCCTTGCAACGGCAGAGGCCGCATCCGGCATGACGGCTGGCGTGCATGGCACGACCTATGGCGGCAACCCGCTGGCCATGGCCTGCGGCAACGCCGTGCTGGATATCGTTCTGGCCGACGGTTTCCTCCAGCATGTGCGCGATGTCGCGCTGGTATTCCGTCAGGGATTGGCCTCGCTAAAAGACCGTTTTCCAGACGTGATCGAGGAAATTCGTGGCGAGGGCCTGCTTCTCGGCGTTAAGGCGAAGGTTCCGTCCTCCGATCTTCTCGCTGCCATTCGCGCCGAGCATCTTCTTGGCGTTCCCGCTGGCGATAACGTCATCCGTCTGCTGCCACCGCTCGTGGTAACGGCGGAAGAAGCGCGCGAGGGTCTGGCACGGCTTGAAAAGGCGGCGGAAGCAGTCACCTCGAAACTGGCAAAGAGCGCCTGACGCCTGTTGCACAAAGGCGTGCAGCGGTTTCGGAACAACGACATGCACCAAGATAACGCATCCGGGCAGGCCAAGACGTCGCCCGTAGTGATGGGACTATATTGAAATGGCATCAGCTAAGCATTTTCTAGACCTTTCGGCCGTCGGCTCGGAAGACCTGCGGGTCATTATGGACGACGCCCGCGCTCGCAAGATCGCAACCAAGAACGGCACGGCGGAAAAGCCGTTGGCTGGCAAGATGCTGGCGATGATCTTCGAAAAGCCCTCGACGCGCACCCGCGTTTCCTTCGATGTCGGCATGCGCCAGTTGGGCGGCGAAACGCTGTTTCTCTCCGGCACCGAAATGCAGCTCGGTCGCGCCGAAACCATTGGCGATACCGCCAAGGTGCTGTCGCGTTATGTGGATGCGATCATGATCCGCACGACCGACCACAAGCGCCTGCTGGAGCTGGCAGAACACGCTACCGTGCCCGTTATCAACGGTCTGACGGACGATACGCATCCGTGCCAGATCATGGCCGATATCCTGACCTTCGAAGAGCACCGTGGCCCGGTCAAGGGCAAGACGATCGCCTGGACGGGTGATGGCAACAACGTGCTGCATTCGCTGGTCGAGGGTTCTGCCCGCTTCGGTTACAAGATGAACATGGCCGTTCCCATGGGTTCCGAACCGCATGACCGCTTCCTCAACTGGGCGCGCAACAATGGCGGCGACATCATGCTGTGCCATGATGCGGAACGTGCCGTCGAAGGTGCGGACTGCGTTGTCACCGACACCTGGGTGTCCATGAACCAGGAACACAAGGCCCGCGGTCACAACATCTTCCAGCCCTATCAGGTCAATGCCGGTTTGATGGGCAAGGCAAACAAGGACGCGCTGTTCATGCATTGCCTGCCCGCCCACCGTGGCGAGGAAGTGACCGACGAGGTCATCGATGGCCCGCAGTCTGTGGTGTTCGACGAGGCGGAAAACCGTTTGCACGCACAAAAGGCCATCATTGCCTGGTGCATGGGCGTCATCTGATTTCAACATCTCGCGGCGCGTGCCGGGCTGCTTGAAATCCCGATCTGGCTTCCCATTTGTAGGCCAGGTCGATGCCGCCGGAGCGTTTGAAGGCGGCTTTTCATCAATTGTTCATCGCATACAGCCCCGGCAGCGGTTTCGCTTTCCGGGCGTCTGTGCAAAACGAATATCATGCCCGTCGCGACGCCGGTTACGGCATAGCTGTGTCCCCATGCGGTTGCGCGCATGCAGACGGGCGTCAAGGAGTTGGAATATGGCAGACGTAACGGTAGAGCTGGACGAGCTTCAATTGGCTGGCGATGACAAGGTCGTTCCCTTTCAGGTAGACGGGCTGGATGTGCGTGGCCGCGCCGTGCAGATCGGTCCTTTGTTGAACTCCATTCTGGAGCGGCATGATTACCCGCCGGTCGTTGCCTGCCTTCTGGCGGAGGCCGTGGTGCTGACGGCGCTCATCGGTACATCGCTGAAATTTTCCG
Organism: Hyphomicrobiales bacterium; assembly: GCA_900468015.1. Taxonomy (GTDB): domain Bacteria; phylum Pseudomonadota; class Alphaproteobacteria; order Rhizobiales; family Rhizobiaceae; genus Agrobacterium. The sequence continues at coordinate 62,758 of UBRU01000007.1, read as the reverse complement.
GCAAGCTGACGCTCCAGACCAAGGGCGATGGCCCCGTTGATCTGCTGGTCGCCGATTTCACAGCGCCAGAGAACATGCGCGCCTATGCCCGTTTCGATGAGGAGCGTCTGGAGCAGGCCATCGCGTCTGGTGAAACCTCGCCGGAAGAACTGCTGGGCAACGGCATTTTGGCCTTCACCATTGATCAGGGCGTCGGCATGCAGCCCTATCAGGGCATCGTGCCGCTGGATGGATCGTCGCTGGAAGACATTGCAGGCGTCTATTTCCGCCAGTCGGAACAGCTTCCGACCCGTGTGCGCCTGGGCGTTGCCGAACTCTTCGACCGCGACGACGATGGCAAACCACGCCACGGCTGGCGCGCTGGCGGCATCATCGCCCAGTTCCTGCCGCAGGCACCGGAGCGTCTGCGCCAGCAGGACCTTCACGGTGGTGATGGCGATGAGGGCGCAGTCGATCTGGCCTATGACGACGCCTGGAACGAAGCGGTAACCCTGATCGACACCGTGCATATGGACGAGTTGACGGACCCGCAGGTGCCTGCCGAAAAGTTGTTGTTCCGACTGTTTCACGAGCAGGGCGTGCGCGTCTACGACCCGCAACTGATCGTGGACCGCTGCAATTGCTCGCGCGAAAAGATCAAGGGCGTCCTCACAGGCTTCACCGCGGAGGAAATCCGCGACAGCCAGGAAGACGGCGTCATCTCCGTCACCTGCGAGTTCTGCTCCACGACCTACCACTACCCGGTAGACGAAGTCGCGGCGATCAGTTGAGAAGAGGAGGGCGGGACCATGATCCCGCCCGTTATCGTCAGGGGGCCTGACACGCAAAGTTTGCGCCGTCATTGATATCGCCGCTACCGGAGTATTTTGCCGATTGCGGGTACGGGCAAAGCGGCCGCGTCATCGTGGTTTTGTCGGCAACGATCTTTTTAGCCTCGATGACATCAGGTGCCTTGCCGTTTTCCACCCAGTCCATCAGCGGCGTGAAGGCATCGAATGTATCCGTGCCATAGCCCATGCGGCAATGGAACATGCCGGGCACCATGAACATCCGATAAAAATCGGCAACCTTTTCGGCCCCCATCGTCTTGCGCACAGATTCGTAATAATCGACGCCCATCAGCGGGTTCAATGCCGGGTCCGACCATCCGAAATAGGTGATCATCCGTCCGCCGCGTTTGTGAAACGCGCTGAGGTCGGGATCGTCGGCATCGACGAGCCCACGCACCATCACCGTCTTTTCGTACTGCGTGTCGAAGTCGTAGCGTTTCCAGTCCATGTCCTTGCCGGATGCGGGCAGCATGGCCATGTTCTTGACGAAGGTATCACCATAGGCCAGCTGACGGCTTGGTCCCTTTTCCGAAATCACCCACTCTTCCCAGCCGCTCACGCCAGCGGCGTCAATCCCCTCCGTGCCGGGCAGCACACCGGGAAACACGGTTTGACCCTTGACCTTCACGCCGCCAGCGAGTGTTTTCAGCGTATCGACCTGCGCTGTCGTAAAGCAATCATCGCCGCCATTTTCGCACATCTTCAAATCCTTGGCAGGATCGAAATTGCATTGGCGCGGATCCGCAATAAGCCCGTCCTTGGCGCCATCGATTGCGTCACATTTGTCCATGACGGCTTTGGCCAAGGCGGGCAGTTGCGCCTTTCTGATGGGCGCCTTGGCCAGCGCTTGCGCGTTCCAGATGTTCCACAGGCCCGTATCGCTGAAACGCAGAACCGGGGCACCCGCCAGAATGCCATCGAAATCGCCGGGATAGCGCTGCGCCGCCATCAGTCCCTGACGACCGCCGGTCGAGCATCCATCCCAATAGGAGAACGAGGGGTCTCGGTCATAATACTGCGCCGCGACGGCCTTCGCCGTTTGCAAGGTCACGTGGACCGCCCGCGAACCGTAATCCACGAGAAGCGCCATATCCGACGCAAAGTCTCCCAGATCATAGGTTTTCGCGTCATGGCCAGTGTTTTGCTGGACGCTGATGAATCCCCTTTGCAAGGCGGCGTTGCGCGTCTCTAGGCGGGACGGGGCGGCCAGATCCTCTCCGGCATAACCGCCATTTCCGAACATATAGACGCGCCGATTCCAGCTGTCTGGCAGTGCAATTTCAAACCGAATCTGGGGTTGGATATATCCGGTGACATGGCAAAAGCCCGGCACCTTGCCCTGCGCTTCCACATGCCGGACGCTCAGCGTCGTCACCTCATCAAATGTCTGCGCCGCAAGTGCGCTGCATTGCATATTGGCCGAGACGGTGGCGGAAGACAGGTCCGTCCGCTCATCCTGATCGAGAAAGCTGCTTCGATTTTGCGCAAGTGCCGAAGTGGAAACGAGCAGACCGAGAAACACCGGGCCTGCCAGCAGGATAGATCGCGTCATGTGTTTTCCTCCCAGAAACGGTGACGCGACAAGTTTTAAGGATTGCAACCGGAAGAACAAATAACAAAAACGGCCCGATTCATAACCGCAAGCCGTAGTCGCTCAATTCAGCACGCGCGACAATCCGGGGCTGTCCAGGGAAAAGGCGGGAATGGCGACGGTGAAGACTTCACCCGTTTCGGCCTGCATTTCGTAATGGCCGAACATCATCCCGGATGGCGTATCCAGCGGGCAACCGGATGAATATTCGTAGGTGTCGCCGGGTTTCAGATGCGGCTGTTCGCCGATCACGCCGGGGCCGGAGACCTCGTCGACTTGGCCATTTTCATCGGTAATGTGCCAGTAGCGACTGACCAGGGTCACCGATATATCCGAGTTGTTGGAAATCACGACCGTGTAGCCCCAGACGTAGCGGTTGTCATCCGGGTCGGACTGCTCCTCAAGATAATACGGGTCTACGGTGACCTCGATCTCTCTTGTCAGTGCACGGTACATTCACAGGGCCCTAAGTCATTGTTGTCAAGACATTCTACACTACAGGCGCGGGCCGTGGTCAAGAAAGGTAAGACCCATATTAGCTTTGCTTTACAAAACAGCCGTGCATTTCGTCTGTCAGGGATAAGTTTGTTGGTAAACAGAAGCGGCCCGGCTGAGAACGCCGGGCCTTAAGGTCTCAGGCCGAGACCTGTGCCAGCGCTGCTGCGAAATCCTCCAGCAGATCATCAGTGTCCTCGATGCCGCAGGACAGGCGCAACGTGCCGCCAGAAATGCCGAGTTCAGCACGCGCCTCGTCCGTCAGGTTCTTGTGCGTTGTCGTACCGGGATGTGTAATCAGGCTCTTGGCATCGCCCAGATTGTTGGAAATCTTGACCACTTCAAGCGCGTTCTGCAGCTTGAACGCCGCTTCCTTGCCGCCCTTCAGCTCGAAACAGACCAGCGTCGAGCCGCCCGTCATCTGCTTGGCGATGATATCTGCCTGCGGATGGTCGGCGCGACCCGGGTAGATGACCTTGGCGACCTTGTTCTGCTCGGCAAGGAAATCGGCAATTTTGCCTGCATTCGCCGTCTGCTGGCGCACGCGAAGCGGCAATGTTTCGATACCCTTCAACAGCGTCCATGCGTTGAAAGGCGAAAGGGCAGGGCCGGTGTGGCGGAAATAATCCTGAAGCTCTTCCTCGATCCACTTTTTGTCCGAAAGAACGACGCCGCCAAGGCAGCGGCCCTGACCATCGATATGCTTGGTTGCGGAGTAGACGACGATATGCGCCCCCAGTTCCAATGGCTTCTGGAAAAGCGGAGTGGCGAACACGTTGTCGACCACCAGCTTCGCGCCGATCTGGTTTGCAAGCTTGGCAACACCGGCGATATCGACGACTTCCAGTGTCGGGTTCGTCGGGCTTTCAAGGAAGAACAGCTTGGTATTGGGCTGGATCGCCTTTTCCCAATTGGCCAGATCACGGCCATCGACCAGCGTGCATTCGATGCCGTATTTCGGTGCCAGTGTTTCGACGACCCAACGGCAGGAGCCGAACAGGGCGCGGGCAGCCACGATGTGATCGCCTGCCTTCAACTGGCATAGAATAGCGGCGCTGACGGCAGCCATGCCGGACGCCGTAGCGCGCGCGTCTTCGGCGCCTTCCAGCAGGCACATCCGCTTTTCAAACATGTCATTGGTAGGGCTGGCGTAGCGGGCGTATATAAAGCCCTCGGTTTCGCCCTTGAAACGGGCTTCCGCCGCTTCTGAGCTGTCATAGACGAAGCCTTGGGTCAGGTATATTGCCTCAGAGGTCTCGCCATATTCGGACCGCAGCGTACCGCCGTGAACCAGTTGCGTTGCCGGGCGCCATTTCTTGCTCATGTCATCACCTTACAAACAAAAAAACCGGTCGCAAAAGCAGACCGGTTACAAGCGCACCCGGTCTTTTTAGCCACTTATTTAACGTGGCTGCAAGCCGACCGGCCAAATCACCACGGGATAAGATTGCCATAACTCCGTTAACGACTTGCGTCAATGCCTGGCTTTTGGTTTTGTCGCCGTGAAAAGGGATGATCAAAAGATGACGAGAACGACGGGCATACTGGCGGATGGCGCGATCCGGGAACTGTTCGCTTCAGGCCAATTGACGAGCGAACGGTCGCTGGATGCCGACCAGATTCAGCCTGCCAGCCTCGATCTGCGCCTGGGCGCGAAAGCCTATCGCGTCCGCGCCAGCTTCATGCCCGGTCCCACGACAAAGGTCATCGAAAAGCTCACACGGCTCAGCCTGCACGAGATCGATCTCAGCGACGGCGCGGTTCTGGAAACCGGCTGCGTCTACATCGTGCCGCTGATGGAAGCTCTCGCACTTCCGCAAGGCATGTCGGCATCGGCTAACCCGAAAAGCTCCACGGGCCGTCTCGACATCTTCACCCGCGTCATCACCGACCACGCGCAGGAGTTCGACAAGATTCCAGCAGGCTATAACGGCCCGCTTTATTTGGAAATCAGCCCCCGCACCTTCCCCATCGTCGTGCGCCAGGGCTCTCGCCTCTCGCAAATCCGCTTCCGCATCGGCCATTCCGTGCTGGCCGATACCGAGCTGCTGGCCCTGCACGAAAGCGAGATGTTGGTTGCCAGCGAGACGCCCAACGTCTCGGGCGGTGGCATTGCCCTGTCCATCGATCTCCAGGGGTTCGGCGAACTCGGGCTGATCGGCTATCGCGGTAAGCATCACACCGCGGTTGTCGATGTCGACGTGAAGGCCGCGCATGACGTGCTGGATTTTTGGGAACCGATCTATTCGCGGGGTCGCGCCGAACTCATTCTCGACCCGGATGAATTCTATATCCTCGTCTCGCAGGAAGCCGTCCACGTTCCGCCGCTCTACGCTGCCGAAATGACACCCTTCGATCCGCTCGTCGGCGAATTCCGCGTCCACTACGCTGGCTTCTTCGACCCCGGCTTCGGCCACGCCAGCGCCGGCGGCACCGGCAGCCGCGCCGTCCTCGAAGTCCGCAGCCATGAAGTCCCCTTCATCCTGGAACACGGCCAAATCGTCGGTCGACTTGTCTATGAACACATGCTCACCAAACCCGAAGGCCTCTACGGCTCCGGCCTCGGCTCCAACTATCAAGCGCAGGGTCTGAAACTGTCCAAACACTTCCGCGCCGAATAACCACAAAGCTTGACAGCCCCCAGGAACTATCAGACCCTCAGGTCTGCGCGGGTGTAGCTCAATGGTAGAGCAGCAGCTTCCCAAGCTGAATACGAGGGTTCGATTCCCTTCACCCGCTCGCCCTTATTTTACAGGGATTCCAGCGTTATTTTGTAAGATTTTTTTTGGAGGGTTTTACAGGCTGTTTTACAGCGTCTGTTCGCGGTATGGCCTCGTTCAGTTGCCTGATCATCTCTCTAGTCGCAGAATTTCGGCCTACGTAGCGGCGGATAATCCGCTCAACCGCTTCCTCTTCCCACGCCATGATTTCAGCGATGACGCGAACGGATAGCCCGGCATTGTAGAACTTGGTCGCGGCTGTCCCGCGCAGGTCATGAAAATGCAGATCGCGTTCTAGCATGCCGTTGCGCTCTTTGGCGCGCCAGAACATCGTGTTAAGGCCATTCTGCTTCCACGGCTTTTTCTTGGTGCTGGTGAGGATGACCGGCGAACGCTTCGGAATGCGCGCCAGCACCTCGTTCAAGGCGTCGTAACGGGGAATGATTGCTTCGCGCCTTTGTCTGCTCTTGCCGGTCGAAATGATAATGGCATCTTCGCCAATATGGGACCATGAAAGTTTTAGCAGGTCGCCCACGCGCAAGCCTGTGTGCGCTGCGAGGTCGATAACCCACATCACCTCTTGCGAACAGCCAACCTTGACCTGTGCAATATCGCTGTCCGTCCAGATGATCTCGGATCGGTCGCTGCTGTAAAGGTGTTTGATACCTTCTGCCGGGTTCGAATTGAGCTTGCCCATCGGATCGACACCATGAGACAGGATGCGAGAGAGAACCTGCATTCCGGTGTCTGCTGCGCGCGGCGTGTCGCTGTACTGCCCTCGCCATTGGCGAATGCGCGGCCTGATCTTCTCAGCCCTGTTGAACTGCGAGATACTTAAATCCCCAAAGTGGGTTGAAATCCGATCTATCCAAGGCGTCCAGACGCGCTTTGTAGAATCGGCAATCTTTTTGAATTCTGTTGCTTTGTAGTGGGTAATGATTGAGCGGAATTTCCCGCTCTCTGGTTCGGTGCGACTGGCGACGGCCTCGTTATAAGACGCCATGAAAGCTGGTGAGCCGGGTTCGCCTGTAAGTCTTGGGCCTCCACGCCAAGCGTAGTAGTAGGTACTGCCCTTGGCCTTTACGCTGTGGATGCCTTTAAGCTCAACTGAAACCATGCTTTTTATCAAACTCTGCCAGTTCGCGGTCTAGATCGGTGTCGTCGCTCTGCGGCGCTGGTGTAAAATGCCACCGAAACGTGCCGTCTGGCAATGTGTCTAATGCAGTCGGCGTCAATCCGCCTTTTTTCAGCGCCTCTAGCGTGGCGTTCACGTCTCTGACGCGGAGGGCAGGGCGGCGGTTCTTTCTGGTCTGCGGGTCTGTGGTTGTCATGGCGTTACCTCTTCGCAGCGCATGCGCCTTGCTTCCTCGCGCCGCATCGCATTGCGCTTGCGCGTCACCATCTCCAGATGATCGGGGCTGGGGTTAACGCAAAGGCGATTGCGGCATTTGTGATCAAGTTCTTTTTTGCCGGGGATATAGCCGTGTTCGTTCGTCCACATGGCGATGTGAACGGCGACGGTTTGCCCGCCCAATGACATGCGCGGATAACCAGCTCCGCGCCCTTCCTTGCCGGAGTTTGGACCGGTCCATGTCCAGCAACCTGTTTCCGGGTTGACATGAACGCGGCTCATGATTTTATCAAAGATGGACTGGCGGCGGCTCATGGCGCACCACCTACGACCAAGTCAGGCGATACCCACGGAACTAGCGGAGTGGCGTAAGCCAACATCAACGGATGCCTTGGATGGCCGTCCTGCGCGGTTCCCCAGCACATAGGCTTAGCGCCTACGTCATTCAGAACATCAACGACAGATCGCCACCGATTGCGCAGCGGCTTCGGAAGCTTTGCTAACGGTCCCCACCCAACTATGTGAATATCGGCTCCTTTGACGGCCTGCGCGATGTAAGCATCATTTTCCGGGCCGATGGGATCATCCACATGGCGAAGATCGCGAACGTCTTTGGCGATGCGGGCGAAGGGGTTCCAGACGATGACTTTGCTGGCACCAAGGCGGGTGGCAAAGCCATCGACTTTCGTCATAGTAGGGTCGTTCTTTCTACCGTCTGCCAGTGATGGGTTGACCATCCCAAGCGAGATAACAGGGCCATCCCCTCCGAATTCATGCTCCAGTAGGTAACGGAACAACCCGCAGTCGGAGAATACGACGCGTCTCAACATAAGTAGGTCGCTCATTGCGCCTCTCCATGCTTTTCGGCGGGTGTTGTACCGCCCTTCTTCCGCTCGGCGCGCACGATGCGGTACGCGCGATTGCGGCTGCGCTTTGCGAGCGCAATGACCTCATCCATTTCAGCTATGATGCGACTGGCGGCTTCCTCTTTGGTGAGGAAGTCGCCTTTCTCTCTTTCAGGTGCGCGCTCTACGCTTCGATGCATCAGGTCGCCGTATGCGACAACGTAACGGCGATTCATACCCAGAACTCCAGTTCGTGGCGCAGATCGCCATAGATGCTGGAATAACGTTGCGAATCGTCTTCTTCGGTAAGGCACTCGATTGCCATCTTTGCAGCGTCCAAAAGCAATTCGACGACCTCGACCTGACCGAACGTGCCTTCCAGATCGGCACCTTCCCTCGCAAAACGAAGAAGCTCGCTGGTGGCAATGGTCGCTTGGCCCGCCGCCGAGAGAGCAAGGGACTGGCGCTCGATTTCGGTCGGTACGGACGCGTTGTTTTCGCCGTTGGTGTTTGGTTCAGACATCACGCCACCTCATCAAAGCGACCATCGAAAAATTCCGATGGACTGCGCGCCCATAGGGTGCCGTCTTCGTTGCGGTAAATTACGACTGCATCCATGTCCGCCAGCTTCCCAGCGGTCTGGATCGTGGCTCCACCGATAAGCTGATATGATGAGCCACGCGCTTTGTGACGATGCGTTGCTATAAAGTTTTGCGGCAATGGTGCAGGCGGCGCATCTATGATGTAGTGGTAAAGATGAACTTCGCCTCCCGTTTCTTCGCCAGTATCGAGGTCTACAACGGGTGAGCCATCCAAGCACTCGGCATGGCAAGTACCCATCGTTATGTCGGTGGCGCACAAGTCGGAAAGCTTGAACGCCTCTTGGCAAATCGGACAAGTTTCCGGCGCGTCTCCCTGTGTGGTGACGAGTGATCGGTGTCCCTCGTAAATGAAGGTGGGGAGTGTATCGCGGATAACTTCACCGGTTTCCTGATCAACATCTGGTTTGCTTTTGAGGCATTCAGCGTGGACCGGACCCGGACCATTTGGGCGCGGGCAAAGGATATCGCCAAGCCTGAACGCTTTAATGCAAATTGGGCAAAAGTCTTGCGCAGGCACAGAGATGGCCACACTCTCGCAGTCCAATAGATACTGATGGTAGATTTGGTCAAACAGCTGCTGATTTGGGTTCCTGCCGTACGCGGAAACCATATTCATGATGTTTTGATCGTTCATCACAGCAACAGGTGGCGCGGAAGTTTCAGCCTCCTGCTTCTTGATCCGGTCCATCATGATGTTGAGTTCACCGGACTGGCGAATGGCCTTGTCGGAGGTCAGGCCACCATTGCCGCCTTTGCCTGCGGTTCCGTTTACATCGAACTGGATCGTCTGGATGAGGGTTTCGACGGCTTTCAGAAATGCCGGGTCGTGGCGATAGGTGACGCTCATTCACCTGCCCTCCGTAGTGCGATAAAGGTATCAAGAAAGAGTAAGGCCGCTTCGTGAGGGTTCTCCCATGGGACAATCTCTGCCTCGAAAGGTTCGATGCCATTTAGCATGCCCCACTTTTCGCCGCGCGTGGGCATCAAGTCGCGCTGTTCGGTCGCGAGCATGCGCAAGTCCAGATGCTTGATGTAAGCCGGATCGGTCATCTTCACGCCGAAACGAGCAAAGCCTGCCGCTTCGCAGCGCTTTTCGATGCGCTTGTAATCAGGGCATTGTGATTTCAGCGGCGCATTCATATCGCCGCAGGTTGCCTCGCCGACTTCGTGCAGCAATGCCGCCATCTTCTGGCCGGGCTTGGCGTGTCCTGCCATCACAACGCAATGCTGCGAAATCGGAAAATAGACACGCTTCTTCGTGCGACGGCTGACGCAATGACCGGTAAAGCGGGACTGAAACGACAGGCTGTAGGCCACGTCTTCAATCGTGATCTCTGACGCTTCTGGTTTATCGAAATCGAAATAGGTGCCGGAACCAAGGAGGATGGTGGGGCCGACGATGCGGCGGATGGGTGCGGATTGGGTACTCATGATTTAACCCTCATAGGCACGACGACGTACTCTTCGTCTGCATCGTTAGCTGGAATGAAATGACCTGGTACTGACGGGTCGTCGCCGAACAGGAGGAATGCTGGTGCCGATATGCTTTCCAGCGTTTCTTTGACCTGCGTTCCATTGAAGCCCCAATAGAAATCAGCGCCCTCATATTCGATATCGAGCGCTTCCACGGCGGTCTGGCCGTTGCCAGATGCGTATTCGATTTGCATCTGACCGTTGGAAATCAGCAGCTTTATTGCCGATGTCTTGGCATCGCCGGTAATCGCCATCACGCGACTAATGGCCCGTATCACGGCCTCGCGGTCTGCTCGAAAAGAGGTTTGGTGCCGGGCAGGAATGAAGTTCTCGTAGTCGGGGAAAACCCCATCCATCAACTTGGAAACAATAACGGTATCGCCGCACTCGATGAGAATCTTGTTTTCACTGATAAAGACTTTGCAAATGGCTTTGCTCTCGCCCATCAGCTTACAAAATATCTTGACCGTATCAGTAGCGATGATGGGCGGCGCAAACTCGACGACCTCTTCCGGCACCACGCGGACTACGGCCAGCTTCAAACCATCGCTTCCAACGACAGCCAGCTTTCCATCCTGTCGGGCATGGACATAGACTCCTGACAGATGAGGGCGGTCATTCAGCTTCGTATTGACGGCATAGAGGGTTTTCCTGAATGCTGCGTTCAACATGGTCCCAGCGATGGAAAAGGCAAAGGGTGGGCGCTGCTTTCCCATGGATGGGAAATCCAGTGCGGACAGAAAGTGCAGGTTGTAGCGGGATCGACCACCGGAAACAGCGACCTGCCCCTGTGACTTGCCTTCGTGAATGGCAATCTCGGCTGTTTCCGGCATGTTCTTGGCGATGTCGTAAAGCTCTTTGAAGCCAATCGTCAGCGCGTTGCCGTTCCCGGCCTCCAGCAGATCGCAGCGCGTCTCAACCTCAATATCAAGGTTGGCGCCGCGCACCGTCAATCGCTCGCCATCGGGCTGCAAAAGAACGTGTTGAAGGATAGGGATTTCATCTTTGCGATGAATGGCACCACTCACCGCGCCAAGGGCGGATAGCAGCTCAGTGCGATGAACGCGGAAATACAGTTCGGCCATGCTGTTACGCCTTACTGTAAGACAACAAGTCGGCGATCTTGCATTCGTGGGACGGGGGGGGCAAGCTTGGGGAATGCGCGCGCAAGGATTTCCATCGCCTCGCTGTTCCGGTTTTCAGCGATCAGCCGGTAGGCTTCTTCGATTTCCTGCGTTGGCATGGGCCGTGGCTGGACTTCCAAACCACGCCGAACATACTCTGCGCGTATGCACTCAGTTGAGATGGATGCCGGATCGTGTAGCGTTCCCTCGATTCTGACCATCTGGTGAATGGGCTTATTCTTACCTTTTAAGTTTAGTTCAGACATCGCAGGAATTCTCCCTAGTGGATTGATGTTTGCGGCTACGGATCTGCTTAGCGGCATGTTTCAGCTTGGCGACGGCCATGATGGTCGGTTTGATCTCAGGGGCGGCCTGGTCATAATTCATGCCAAAGCGGCCACTGAGACGCGGCAGGACCTCACGCGGGATAAGTTCCCAGTTAGACGGGTCGCAATTTGTCTTGTCTTCGCCTGTGCACTTGAGGACGTAGCCGTCAGGGATGGGACCGTTCTGCTTTTCCCAGAGATGGCGGTGCTTGTGGACGGGGCGCGTTTTCGCACCTGTCCAAGGGTTCGGCTCATCGATGATCATGATGACGTAACCATCTTTGCTGTCGATGCGCTCGTGGCCAGCACCTTTGAAGTTGGCCGACCGCTGGCCATTCTTGAACTGTGTGCGCTGCGCGTTCGGGTGCCGGCCGCCAACGCCTGGAGCGCATTTCTTGCCCTTGTTGTTCGGGATCTGGCCCTTCTTGAACTGGCCCGTACGACCGGTTTTCCAGCCGTAACGCTTTCTCAATTGGTGCAAAGCCTTCGCAGATACCTGCCTGCCAAACACTTGGCTGAACTGTTGGTGATACTCGCCGATCGGCATCAGCCGGTTCTCTTCCAACCAATCCATTTCGGCCTGGCTGTAGGTCCGCAAGCGACCGCGATAACGGCTTCCGTCCCGCCCGACTTTCCACCCTTTGCGCTTACGCAATTGATTTAGGTGGACGAGCTCGATATCGGCGCGACCAAATTTCTCTACGAAGGCCCGGTGATAATCGCTGATGACCATCCGGAAGTTTTCTTGCAGCCACGCCATTTCCTCGGCGCTATAGATGATGCGACCCCGTCTCATTTGTCTGCCCCATCTGTGATGGCTTTGGCGTCAATCGTTTCCTGCGCGCGGAAGATCGTCGGAAGCATGGGCTTGAAACGGTCGCCGTGGTTGGCAACAAGCGTTGCAGCTTTCAGAGAGAGTTCCGAATTCCGGATAAGCTGCTCGCTCACGGCAACGATTGCATCGGTGCGGCTAACCTCGCGCTCGATTTGCTCGGTCGTCAGGCCTTCCTCACTCAGGCGCTCCAGCTGCGAAAACAGGTGGTTGTTCAAGTCGATGAGTCGGTTCTTCATAGCTGGGCACTCCCGTTGGTTTTTAACCAGTCGCGCATCGCCTGCATGATCGGGCGATCACGGTTGCTAGCTCCGGAGAAGAGACCAGCCTGCATGGCGGCACGCAAAATCAACTCGAGGGTTTCGCCAGTCATGGTCGGGTCGCCATCAGGCACCGATCGGCCACGCAGCAATGTGCGGTTCGCGTCGGAGATCTCGCCAAGGGCTGCGTTCAGCAGATCGGTGGCGTTGGCCAGTTGGCAAAGTGCGTGCCGGTCCAGCTCGATCTGCGGCTCCTGAACGGAAGAGAAGACCAGGCGCACGGCTGGGCGCACGCGGGAAAGCGGGATGATTTCTGCTGTCACTGAATGGCGCTCCTGGCTGAGTGATGAGCGGGATCCCGCGTGCTGGGCCCGCCTCGAAAGTAATCAAGGGCAGCTTCCGCGATGGCACAGGACGCAAGATCGTGGACGTCGCGCTGCAACTCTTCGGCAATCTTGCGAAGTCGGGCTTCCGTCTCGTCGTCGATGTAAAGTGTGAGACTGGTCATACGCGGGCCGCCAGTTCGTGCCGGCGCTCGATCTCTGCCAGTCGATCAACGCACAGCGCCGTGGCAGCAAACAAACCAAGGAAGCCAGCAGCAGCAGCTGCTGTTACGATTGTCCGCAAATACGGGACCGGGGCTTCCTTCTTGAAGGTGCCAAGATCTTCGTAATTTGTTGGGTACATGGGGAGTATCTGCGTCAAGTTCGCCTCCATCCGTTCGGGAAGCCGCCTCGCTTGAGGCGGAAACCGGAGCGGATGTGTCAGGCCGCGCGGCGGATTTGACGAATGGCTTCGTCATTGGCCCGGGCACGGGCCTTGGATTCGAAGCGAGTGATTTCTTCCGTGGTGAAATGCAGGTTCAGATCTTCGCGTGTGCATCCTTCTCCATGGCGGCGCATCGCGTCGGCCATGTTTTGCACGGTCTGTTCGTCCTGGGTGTTGCTGCGCATGTCGGTCTCCATCCGTTGAGGTTGGACCGGGCGGCACTTGAGTTTTGAGGGGGTTGCCGCCCGGTCTTCTAACCCTCGTCGCTGCGGGGCTTAGCGGCTCGGGATGGCGGCAAGTAATCACGACTTTAAAAATAATGCAAGTGATACTTTAAAAAAGAAAGAGCGCAAAAACGATTCGACAAGCGGAGGAAAAGAATCAATTATGAGAACGAAAATAGAACATGTGGAGAGACGGGCATGCATCGTGGCAGCATTTCAACGCTGGAAAAGTTGACTTCTCTGTCGATCGAGTGCGTCGATTGCGGCCGACTGCGTTGGCGAAAGCCTTCGGATCTGTACAGAATTAAAGGTGTCGGCCCTGCGACTGATTTGTCGGAACTGGGGATGCGACTGGTTTGTACCTCATGTCAAAATGAGGGGATGGACGGCAGGAATATTGCCATCCAAGCTAATTTCAATTTGGAAAATGACCGCCTCAGGTTTGAGGCGGCAAGAATTAGTAGCCAAGCAATTCGTGCAAAGGGATGATTCGCCACACGGCTTTCACGGCGTAAGGATCAAAAGTTAGTTCTTTTGCTGGGTTATATTGGGCGCAAATTAGCTGTGTCGTGGTGCGTTTTACAAGCTTCTTGACATAGGCTTTTCCTATCCGCTGACCTTCTTCGGGGAACATTTCAATCACGATATGATCTCCGGGAACTGGGTCTCTTCCCCCGCAATATATCATTTCTCCGGGATCGTAGCGGGGTACCATACTATCGCTAAGGATATGGAGAGCGAAGACTTTTCGAAGGTGGGCAATGCCTGGCGGGCGTCGAACGTAGCCTGCCACCTCTCCGTTCAAAGAGAAATCACCATCGTCACCACCGACGGCAACGCCGAGAACCTCGATGTCCATTGGTCCACGCGGTGCTGGTCCTGGATCACTGATGATTTCAGCGTCTGAAAGGAGTTCCGTATCAGTCAGATTCTTGATTTCTCCGCGGCTGAGGGCCACCGGATCGAGCTCAAGATATCTTGCGACCGCTTGAAGGTTTTCCATTGAGAGCACGTTTGCTCCGCGCTCCCAGTTTCCTACGGCCCCGGTTGTAACGCCAATCGCGTCAGCGACGTCTTTCATCACCAAGCCGCGCTGCTTTCGAGCAATACGGATTTGTGAGCCAATCTTTTTTGCGAAATCATCTGTTTCCATGGGAGCGATGAAAGGCAATCTTTCATTGTCAGTCCATTTAAGTATTGCTTGCATTATTTTTAAAGCCATGCTTTTACTCCGGTCTATGGACCAGAATCTTCAAATTTCAGGACTGGATGAAGCGAAGCGCGCGGCCGGCGGAGCAAGCGCAATCGCACGTATTGTGAACGTCACGCCACAAGCGGTTGCGCAGTGGCGTGCCGTACCGCCCGAACATGTTCTCAAAATTGAGAAAGCTACTGGGATCTCGCGTCACGTTCAGCGTCCGGACGTCTTCGGCCCCGCTGAAAGCCTTGAGGATGCGAAATGACGACGTCCCTCCGACTTTTGACAGCTTCAACCATTCCCGGCGTTTTCCTGGCAGAACGCGTACGGGAACCCGGACGGAAAAGGCTTTGCACGCCTGCGGCCTTTTCCGTCCAAACTCTTTCGAGTGCTGCGCGCGGTCGTTTCGACCAGATGTCGCGCACCCGCCGTGATGCTTCACCTCCCAGCTCCGGCGGTTCTTTTCTTGCTGAATGGGCATGCGGGCCTCCGTTGATGTGACGGATTAATAATTACGTCGGTAGGCGGC
The DNA here is from genome assembly GCA_900468015.1 of Hyphomicrobiales bacterium. Taxonomy (GTDB): domain Bacteria; phylum Pseudomonadota; class Alphaproteobacteria; order Rhizobiales; family Rhizobiaceae; genus Agrobacterium. The sequence goes on along the minus strand of UBRU01000007.1, from coordinate 47,590 downwards.
GTCTTTCACGGAATCCTTTTCCTAATTTTATTCCTTGCTTTTGCGTGAGGTGCTTTCGTGCGTCCTGAAACTGAGAAAACCAGATCCATTACGGAAAAAGAGCTTCGGGCCATAAAGGGCGTGACCGATGCTGCGCTTGATCTCGCAGGCGGGCCAACTGTGACAGCAATGCGTTGCAGGCCGACAGGAAGCCAGTTGTCGAAGTACGCCAACTTTTGCCATCCGATGCCAGATGGGAGAAGCGACCAGCGTGAGGTCTATGTTCCTCTTGATGTCGCCATCGAAATCGATCGGGCCGCTGGATCGCCGGCAATCCTGTCGATCTATGCGGAGCTCTTGGGATTCGAACTCGTTCCGCTGGTCGCAATCGAGGATGCCGGCGCAATCGACGAGCAGGACGCGCATCAGTTGACGCGCAAATCCATGGCGCTTGCGGAGGAGATTTTCGCCGCTCGCGAAGATGGCGTGATCAATTCCAGAGAGCGCAAGGCGATTGTAGGCAAATGCCACCAGCTCAAGCGCTACCTCAACTGCGTCCTTCGCAGGATCGGCGGTGACGCATGAGTTTCTGCATGGTCGAAACCCGGCGTCCGTCTCTCGTCACCATGGCCCGTTCTGCGCGGGTGCAGGAACGATGGCGCGATGCACAGGGCAAATCTACCCACAAAATCGCAGCGGAATTGGACCTCGCCGAAAGCGAGGTTTGCCGCATTATCGAGGAGAGCGGACGTTGAGCGCATCCCAGAACACATTGACCCTAACGCCTGTGGCGGAAGCTTCGCGGGCCTTGCTGCGCAAGGTTCGCTTCGCCGGTGGCAAGATGACGATCGTTTCGACCGTTGAGGCGCGGTCCAAAGCGCTGGAGCTACGCAAGGCGGGGTACGTCCACATCGGCGAGACGGGTTATGACCTGCGCCTGACGGGCCTCGGCCAGGCGTACCTAGATACGTTGATGAGGGCGCACTGATGGAATGCGCATCCTCTCACCCGGAAAATCGGCATATTCGTATGGCGCGGTTCGATGCTCTGCCGCCTCTCGTGCGCCAAGCCATCAACGCGGCATCATTTGAGTTTCACCCTGGCATGGCGGAACGGCTTTTGCGGCGCGGTGCATCACCCACCCGGTGCGCAGACCGCATCACAATCACCGACATTAGGCTATCAGCCCGGAAGGGGGCCGCGTGATGGCTTCTCAGAATTATCCAATGATCGGGCCGACCGGATTGGGCATCGTCGCTGCGGCTGTTCGCGATGGCGAATTTCACTGCAAAACCCACAATGATCGCCTTTCGGCTGCTTCTGCGATGGCGCACCGGTATCTGACGCGGGACGCAAAGGACAGTAACTTGTTTCGCCCCGGCGAGAACGCCGGTGGCCTTATCGAGCGGGCGCAGTCCGAAGGAAAGTTGCCGGAAGAAAACGCAGCCCGCATCGTAGTAAGCGGACCTTACCAACTCTTGCCGCCGCTCTCCGATGACGATTTCCGTTCGCTCTATGACGATATAGCAACGCATGGCGTCAAAGTGCCGGTCGAATACGATGATGCCGGTGAAATTCTCGACGGCCATCATCGCGTTGCCATTTGCAAGATGCTCGGAATTACCGATTGGCCGCGTTTCGTGCGTAAAGGTCTGTCGGAAGACGGTAAGCGCAGCTTTGCGCGGTCGCTCAACTTTGCGCGGCGGCACCTTTCCGGTGCGCAGCGGCAGGAAATCATTCAGGCGCACCTCAAGGACGCGCCAACGGCTTCCAATCGCTTGATAGCCAAGGAACTGGGTGTCGATCACAAAACGGTTTCCGCAGCGCGGCGGCGTTTGGTCGATGCTGGGGAAATTCCCCACCATGAAACCATTGTGGGCCGCGATGGCGTGGCGCAACCAATTGCCAAGCCGATCCGCACGATGTTTTTGCCGGAACCAGCCAATTTCAAGGAAATGAAGACGGTCGTTAAGCTCAAGCGGGCAGAAGATCAGAAAATCCGCCATGCGGTTCGGTCTGACCTCGCGGTGCAGATCGCAGCCCGGCAGAACGCAGCGCCGTGGTGGCAAAGCGTGGGGCAAGATGAGGGTAAAGCCTATCCCGTCATCTATGCCGACCCACCATGGCGATTCAAGACTTACTCGGAAGTCACTGGCGGCGAAAAAGGTGCGGAAAATCATTATCCGACGATGACGCTTGAAGACATTCAAGCGCTCGGTTGCCCCGGCGCGCATAATTCCGTTTTGTTTATGTGGGTGACGGACCTCGCCAACGGCATCAAAACAATGGAGCGTTGGGGCTACGCCTACAAGTCCTTCTGGGTTTGGAAAAAAATTTATGAAGGCGCGCAAACTGGCACTGGCTATTGGTCTTTCGATAATGCCGAATTGCTGTTGATCGGGACGCGCGGCGACTTTCCAGCGCCCATTCCCGGCACACAGCCTGTGAAGTGCATGGATCATCCAGTGGCGGGCCATAGCCAAAAGCCGGTTTGGTATGCCGAACAACTTGAGCACCTTTATCCCAACATGCCGAAACTCGAAATGTTTCAGCGCAAGGATAGCCTTGCGGATGGCGATATCCGGCTGAACGGAAAATGGGATTTCTGGGGCAATCAGGCCGGATCGCCGGAAGGCGGTGTGGAATGAACCGCATATCCTATCCCGTCCACTGGCTGGCTCAGTGTGTCGAATGCGACAAGGTCTGGAACGCTCGCAACGCGGTTGCTGTCGGCGCTCTCCACGCCAAGGCTTCGGGCCACGAGGTGCGCTGCGAAGTGATGATCTCAACAATTTTCAATCGGAAACAGAACGATAGCGGCGTGGGTGCGGCATGACACAAGCTTATTCCAGAACCCACTTCGCGCCCGCCGCGCCCCTGAAAATCCTTATCGGTTGCGAAACATCCGGCGTCGTCCGACGCGCGTTTGATGCACTCGGTCATGATGTCTGGTCCTGCGACTTGCTGCCTGCGGAAGATGCGAGCAACAGGCATATCGTGGGTGATATCCGTGATCTTCTTAACGAAGGTTGGGACTTGCTGGCTGTTATGCATCCACCGTGTACGCGGCTGTGCAATTCCGGCGTTCGCTGGTTGAATGAGCCGCCAAAGAACCCGCCATCTGACGCAACGCCAGCGGAAAAGTCCGACTGGCCGACATTTTCGCGCGACGAGCGCTTGCGGATCATGTGGCGACTTCTTGATGAAGGTGCCGCACTGTTTTCGGACTGCTGGAATGCGCCAATCCCAAGGATCGCTGTCGAAAACCCTGTCATGCACCGTCACGCGAAAGAGCGCATTCGCAATTTTGAAAAAGCGACACAGACAGTCCAGCCTTGGCATTTTGGAGAACGCGCTTTCAAGGCGACATCATTCTACCTTCGCGGATTGCCTGGTCTGAAATCTACCAATCGTCTCGCGCCACCCAAGCCGGGAACCGACGAACATAAGCTTTGGTCGCAGGTCCACCGTGCATCGCCGGGGCCAAACCGCTGGCAGCTCCGGTCCAAGACCTATCAGGGCATCGCTGACGCCATGGCGCTGCAATGGGGCGGGTACGCGCTTGAGGTCGCCGCATGACGACAGGGGCGCAGGGGGCGCGGGACCGGGAAAAAGCGCGGGTTTCCAGATTGATTGATATTGCCAACCGTTGCCACGGCGACCGTTGGGAAATCGACATTGACGGGAAGCAGACGAACATCATCGCCAAGCGGTCATCTGGTGAGCAGGACGTGATCTGCACAATCTCAGGCACCGCATCGCCGGAAGAAGTCGAGCTGATCAGCGGCGCGTTGGAAAACGTTGTTCTGTTTCTTGAACTTCGCCGCCGCGCCATCATCGCCGTGAAGCAAGGCCAACAGCCATCAGCGCGGCGCGCGGAACCCCGTAACCGTCTTCGCGAAGGCGATTTCGCAGCCAACGCAGCGATGCTTTGTGCGGAACCTCACTTTCATCGGTTTTTGGAACGCCGTAACCGCGACGGTGGAGCGATCCACGACAAGGAACAGGCAGACGCAGCTTTGAAGCGCCTGCTTGTCATCACCAGCAAAACACAACTGAACAGGGAAGAGCGGGCGCAGGTGGCGTTTATCGATCTGCGCTCCGACTTCGAGATATGGAAAAGGGGGCGGGCATGACGGGGATGCTGCCAATTATCGAGCTATTGGAAGACTGTGAGACGGACGCGAAGCGGGCGCAGTGGTTGTTGCAGGTGCCAAGCTTCGTGTTTTATCGCAGCCAGATGGACATTTGCCGGGTGTTGCGCGCGGCGGGCTTTTTGAAGGGTGTAGAGCTTCTGGAGATGGAGCTTTCCATGCTGGTCGCACGGCGCGGTCCAGACGGTGAGCCGCCCGCAGAGCTTTGCTCAACGGTCAACGCCATGCGCGCCTTTATGCGAACGCTGGTTCGGAAAGGCGGCTTGGTATGAGCGAACCGACCATTCGGCGTGGGGTGCGCAATGCGCGCTATACCACCCTTCCAAATCATGTGTTTGAAGACACGCGCTTGTCGATGGATGCGCGCTGGCTGCTGGGCTATCTTCTTTCGAAGCCGGACAACTGGACTGTTGTCGTTGGCGACATCATCAAGAAGGGCGGCTGCGGGCGCGACAAGGCCCGCAAGATGATCGCAGAGCTGGTCGAAGTCGGCTATGCGGAACGCGAGCAGACGCGTGAAGATGGCCGTTTCAGCGCTACCGCTCTGGTGATTTTCGATGAGCCGCGATCTGTTGAAGCGAGAGGCGAAACCGAAGGTGTTGCATCTTTACCGCAGACTGAAATGCCGTCGCCGGTAAAGCCGTCGCCGGATTCACCGTCGCCGGTAAAATCGGCACCTAGTAATAACTCACACTTAGAAAATACTGATTATCAGCAAGAGGGAGATGCGCCCGAAGCTGATTTGAAGAACGATGAAGACCCGAAGGCCGTGGCACGGGCGTTCAAGCGTTGGTACGGCGATTGGCCGACCCGGAAGGTGGACAGCGCCTATGCTGCCGAAAAGGCGTGGTTCGCGCTGACGACCGACCAGCGAGCCGAATGCATCGCCAAATCTCCTACGTACATCGAGCGCGCCAATGCAGCGAAGGGCGTGAAGGTGCCGTATGCCGGGCCGTACCTGACTGGCCGGGATTGGGAAAAGCTGGAAGACCCGAAATCCGATATCGCGGTGGCGCAGGTGCATAATCCGTACACCCGGCCATGGCATGCCGGTCGCTGCGCTGAACTGCTGCGGCCTATCACACAGACCATGCCGCAGCTCACGCCGTTCCAGCGCAGGATTGTCGAGCAGGGCGGCGCTGCGGCGGAAGCGGAGCTTGCAGACCGTCGCCGGAAATACGGCTGGCCAAAGGTCAACACGATGGATGAGCGGGCAGGGGATCGCAAAGGCGTTACAGTCAGCCCGCAGCTTCTCCGGCTTTCCGAAGGCTTTGATACCGTTCGCCGGGACAGCGATCTGGCGTTGGCATGGAAGCGGTTCTTCGACAAGACCGGATTGCCATTGCCAGCGATGCCCACGGGCCTTGACTGGCTGTTCTTCCCACCAGTGCCAGCAGACGTGACGGATTTGGACTTGGCGGTTTCCGAGGCATGGGACGCCTTCGGACAGCAGATTAACGAGGGGCGCGAAAATGATGCAGCATAAGTTCGAAGATATCTCCCGTTACGTCTCGATGCAGGGCTTGTTGAAGCTGGATCGCATTGCAGCGGAGGTTGCACAGGTTCAGCGTGAGCGAGAATCAGCGTGTAAACGGATTGCCGATGGAGTGAGCGATTCGGGCTGGATCATTGTCCAGGTGGCTTATGGACGAGAGCAGGCTGTGGAAAAAGACATGCGAGAGGCTGGGATTGAAGCCTGTGTTGTGATGCGGCAGGGGCCAGAAAGGAAGCGTCGCTATCGCGTTTTGCCAGCAGTTTCCATTCCTGTCTTCAATGGTCTTGTGTTCGTATTTTGCCATCCAAGTGCTGATGCATTGAATGGCATCCGCACGTTCGAGCACGTTAAAGCCATCATCATGGCGGGTGATCGCGCAGCCTTGGTGTCTACTGAAAAGATAAACCAGTTCAAGCAGATGGCCGACGAGGGCGGGTATGACTATAAGCGCCGATCGGATGGTTTCGTGAAGGGTGAGAAGGTCCGGATAGCGAGCGGTCCATTCGTTGGGTATGAGGTCGCTATCGAAGCCTTTGCAGACGCCAAGGATGGTGATGCTGTCGTCACCATCAACATATTTGGAAAGCCCACAGTCTTTAACTTGCCTCTTGTCATGCTTGAGAAAGTGTGAGTACAAACCATCCATGGTCGATCCAGTTCTTAGCGGGCTTTTGCTCTAGCGCCTGGACCCAACCCTGACAGTCTCCCGAAGCGAGACACCGATTCAGGGCCAGTGCTACAGCTATGATCGACGGAATGATGAGGCGGCCTAACGGTCGCCTTTCTGCTTTCTAGAGATATGGCCAGACTTACGACACTCAAGCCGACGCTCGGCACGTTGCCACCTCGCTTGGGTCCAGCGCCTGGTGATGAGCAGGATCGCAACAAGCATCGTCAGACAGCGGAGCCATGGCGCAAGTGGTACCAGCTGGTGAGATGGAAGCGGCTGCGCATCGAGACATTCAAGCGTGATCTGTTCACATGCCAGATGGCAGGCTGCGGCAAGATCGAAGGCAACACATCGAAACTCATCTGCGACCACGTCAAACCTCACAAGGGTGACGAGGTGCTGTTCTTCGATGAGACCAACCTTCAGACGTTGTGCAAGCCATGCCACGACACATTGAAGCAACGAGAGGAGCGGTCGCGAGGCCGCTTCTAGGATTACCCAGCCCGCCTCGCTCTGGGCAGACGCTTGTGAATGACCGATGGTTTGAGCCAATGGCCGCCATCGCCATGGCAAGATTGAGCAGCCCTTGGGCAAGGCACCTTTAGGCCTGCTGACCGCTTGCGTTGGGTGGCAGGGACACGCCGGAAGCGCGGGATGCGCGGTCAACCTTGCGAGAGCGATTAGGGACACGGGATCAACGTGGGCGGCGGAAGCAAGCGGCACTATCCGCTCTAAGGGGGGGCGGGTCAAAAGTCTGGAAGCCCCCTTTCTCCCGCACCCGCGCCCCCCGCACTCAGGGATTTTTTTTATGCAGACCGAAGAATTTGACCTGTTTGGCAACCCGTATGTGCAGGCTCCCAGCAAGCGCGGTCGCCCGACGCATGAAGTAACGATTAGAAATCGTAACAGAGTCAGCATGTTAGTTGCTCTTGGATGGTCAAATCCTCGGATATCGTCAGCGATGGGCGTCACTTTGCCGACGCTTCACAAGTATTATTTTTATGAGCTCCGCCAACGCGAAGTTGCTCGCGATCGGTTGGAAGTGCGGCGGCTCGAGATAGCCTGGGAGCTGTCGGAAAAAGGCAATGTCGGTGCCTTCAAAGAATTCGGCAAGTTGCTTGAGCGGAACGATCGAATGGAGATCGAGAGGGAAATGGCGTCGACATCCAAGAAGGATGATGCGCCGGAACCTAAGGAGCGGCTCGGCAAGAAGATCATGAATGAGCAACGTGCGATCGACGCCGATGCGGATCTAATGGCGGAGCTTGAACAGGAAGCACAAGTGCATGGACGCCACTGAGGATCTACCCCGCTTTGCCTGTCCTGATTGGTGGGAGCGTATCCAAACTGGCAGAACGCCAATGGTGGACGTCCCACTTAATGAGGCAAGGGCGGCAAAAGCGGTCGCGTTTTTCAATCGATTGCGGTTGCCAGACGTTCCTGGAAATCCGCCGCTGTCTGACGCTTGTGGCGATTGGTTCCGAGATATCCTTTGCGCTTTCTTGGCAAGTGAAGATCCGGAAACGAAAAAGCGCCTGGTGTGGGAGCTTCTTTGCATGGTCCCCAAGAAGAATTCGAAAACAACTTATGTCGCGGCTCTGGGCCTGACGGCATTGTTCCTCGAGGAGGCACCTAATCGGCAAATGCTGTTGGTCGCTCCCAGCCAGAACATCTCACAGAGATGTTTTGAGCAGGCGCAGGGCATGATCAGAATTGACCATCGATTGCAGAACATTTTCCGTGTTCAGGACAGCGAAAACAGCATTACGCGGATTAAGACCGGTACGAAGCTCGATGTGAAGACTTTCGATACCTCTATTGTCACCGGCGAAATTCCGATCCTGACGATTATCGACGAGTTGCACGAGCTCGGAAAAAAGAACAAGGCTGCTGCTGTCATGCAGCAGATACGCGGTGGCGGGATCACCATGCAGGGCGGTCAAGTCCTGATGATCACCACCCAATCAGATGAGGCACCAGCAGGTATCTGGCGCATTGAGCTGGATAAGGCCCGCGCAATTCGAGATGGAAAGGGCGGCGGCGCACCCATTTTGCTGCCGGTTCTTTACGAGTTTCCGCCCGAGAAACAGCGTGATCAAGAGTTTTGGCGCAACCAGAGGAATTGGGGTTCGGTTCTTCCAAATCTGGGGCGCTCTATTGATCCAGCGCGACTGGTCGCGGATTACGACAATAACGGGAAGGCCACCAAAGAGGCCGAGCAGATCTGGGCCAGCCAGCATCTCAATATCGAGATTGGTGTGGGTTTGGCTGGGGATGGTTGGTCGGGCGCGCCATCGTGGTCATCATGTGTTGATAGCAAAATCGGTGGGTTGGATGACGTTCTCAGGAGGTCAGAAGTCTGCACGGTCGGCATCGACTGGGGCGGAGCCGACGACCTTGCGGCGCTCTACGTCATTGGGCGGGAAAAGTTCACCAAGCGATGGCTCGGATGGGGGCAAGCATGGGCCCGCCCATCGGTGTTCGAGAGACGAAAAAGTATTGCGCCACGGCTCTTGGATTTTGAGCGTACGGGTGACTTGATAATTTCTCAGACAGGCGAGGAGCAGGCCGCGTCGGCCGCAGCCATCTGCAAGAAGATCTTTGCCTCTGGTCTATTGCCAGAGAAAGCTGGGATTGGGCTGGACTCGGCGGGTATCGCACTTTTGCTTGATGCTCTGGAGGGTGAGGAGCTTCGAGACCCGCTTTTGCAGGCTGTTGCACAGGGGTGGAAACTGCAGACTGCAATTTCCTCCGTTCCTCTAAAACTCGAAGATCGACGCTTCGTACACGGTGACCAAGCCATCATGTCCTGGTGTGTTGGGAACGCGAAACAGACGCTGCGCGGAAGCAATTATGTCGTCACCAAGGAAGTTTCTGGCGCAGGAAAGATCGATTTGTTGATGGCTCTTTTCAACGCCGCGATGCTGATGTTCCAGAACCCAGAAGCCGGAAGGCCCGTCGATATGAACGATGTAATCTCAAACGCGGTGTTCGCCTGATGAGTCTCTGGAATCGGTTGTTCGGAAAGAAACTCACCGCGCGAGACAGTGAGCTCTACGAGATGTTGGGTAGTACCGACACTTGGTCGGGGGAGCACGTCTCTACGCAAGGCGCACTCAATCTCTCTGCTTTTTGGGCTTGCACCCGAGTTACGGCGCAGACAATCGCCAGTTTGTCTCTGGAGGTTATGGAGAAAAGGTCTGATGGTGCGCGGGTTCGTGTCGCCGATCATCCTCTTCAAGAGCTTCTCGATGACAGTCCCAACGCTGACCAGACGTCGATCGAGTTCTGGGAGGGCCGGGTGCTTGGGCTCTGCACATCGGGCAACGGGTTTGCGGAGAAGGTTTTTAATGGCAATCGGTTGGTCGCCCTAAACCCAATGCCATACGACACTTTTGTTGATCGTAACCATGACGGAGATTTGCGTTTCAGGTTTAACGATCGCGGAAAGTCCATCGACCTTCCCGAGAGCAAGGTGTTTCACCTCAAAGCCTTTGGTGATGGCGATACAGGAATGTCACCAGTGGCCTATGCTCGTCAGACACTGGGTATATCGATCGCCTCTGAGCGTGCGGCTGGGCAGACCTTTGGTAAGGGAATGCGCGCAAAAGGGTTCTTCACGTTTCCTAACCAGTTGACGCCAGAGCAAAGAGCAGAGGCGAAGAAGAACTTTGCCGAGCGTTACAGTGGCCCGAATGCACCTGGCGTAGGTCTTCTAGAGGCAGGCGTCGACTTCAAGGCTGTGAATATTACCCCCCGCGACGCCGAGATGATCTTGAATCGACGTTTCAATGTCGAGGAGATATGTCGCTGGCTCGGTGTCCCGCCAATCATTATCGGCCACGCGGGTGATGGGCAGACCATGTGGGGTACTGGCGTATCTGCGATTATGCAGAGCTGGCTTAATCTCAGCCTTCGGTCCCAGCTCCGTCGAATTGAAAAGGCGATATCAAAACGGATCATGACGCCGGAGGAACGGCGTCGGTTCAAAGTTCGCTTCAACTACGAAGATCTTCTGCGCGGGGATAGTCAGGCTCGAGCCGCTTTCTACACCTCCCTGCTGAATGCCGGCGTGATGACCATCAATGAAGTTCGTCGTCTTGAGGGCCTTGCTCCTGTTGATGGCGGTGACGTTCCCCGCATGCAGTCCCAGAATGTTCCGATCACTGACAGTGGAATTGGTCACAGTGGCGGACCAAAGATAGGAGAAAATGAATGAGCCTTCGTCCATTGCCAGAGCTTAGCTGCCCCGGTGGCGTTCACGGATCGCATCATCTCTCCGAAAAGGCGGTCCAGATGTTTCGCCCAATCGAAACGCCAACGGCTGCATCTACTGACGGATCCGATGTCATCACAATTCTTGATGTCATCGGTTACGACTGGTGGACAGGCGAGGGTGTTACCGCCAAGCGCGTCTCTGCCGCTCTTCGCCAGATTGGAGACAAGCCAGTCACTGTCGTCATCAACTCACCTGGTGGCGATTTTTTTGAAGGTGTCACGATCTACAACCTGTTGAGAGCGCATCCGGCTAAGGTGACGGTGCAGATCCTCGGCATTGCGGCTTCAGCCGCTTCTGTGATCGCGATGGCAGGAGATGACATTCAGATTGCCAAGCTCGGATTCATCATGATCCATAACACACAATGGGTCGCGGCTGGAGATCGGCACGTCATGTACGAAACCGGCGACATCATGAAAGTGTTCGACGGAACCTGCGCAGAAATGTACGCCGAGCGCAGCGAGCAGGATTTAGCGACAGTTCAAAAGATGCTTGATGACGAGACTTGGCTGGGTGGTCAGGGTGCCGTCGACAAGGGTTTTGCCGACCGTGTCACAGACTTTGATGTACAGGCGTCGGGAGCCACGAATTCAAAGCCTGCGCTGTATAGGCTCGAAGCTGCCTTAGCATCTGGAAAGCCGCTGCCGAGGTCAGAGCGCAGGAAGTTAATCAAAGAACTATCCGAGGGTATGCCGGGCGCTGCTCCTCAAAACGTCATGCCGAGCGCTGACGACGATGCAATCGACCAGCTGCGACTCGTGGCAGCACGATTGAGCCTTACACGGGCCTGAGCCCGATAAATCCATCAAACAGGAGGCCAGAATGGCTGACGAAGTACGCGACCTGCTTAAGCAGGTAACGAACGATCTCTCGCGCGTGAACGATGAGTTCAGCAAAAAGGCGGAGGAATGCCTCACAGAGGTAAAGAATACCGGCAAGCTTTCAGAACAGACGAAGCAGGAAGTGGACAAGCTTGCCACCTCGCAGACATCCTTGTCGGGCAAGCTCGAAGACCTCCAAGCTCGCCTCGGTGAGGTAGAACAAAAGGGTGCGCGCCGTGGTGGCGGCGGTGGTGATGGCTACAAGACGGTTGGCCAGCAAGCCATCGATCACCAGTCAATGAAAGACTTCTCTCAGGGCGTGCAGGGCGGTCGCCGCGTCAGCGTGCCTGTGAAAAATGTCACAACCTCACCGGATATCGAAACCGGTGTGGTCGAACCGCAGAGGCTTCCTGGTATCGACGTGATGCCGAAACAGCGTCTTTTCATTCGTGACTTGATTGCGCCTGGCCGTACCACTTCGCCGGCAATTTTTTGGGTGCAGCAGACTGGCTTTACGAACGCCGCTGCCGTCATTGCGGTGGAGGGTACGAAGAAGCCTTATTCCGACATCGAATTCACCACCAAGATCACGCCTGTTGCGACGATCGCCCATATGTTCAAGGCGTCGAAACAGATCATGGATGACTTTGCGCAGCTTCAGTCCACCATCGACGCCGAGATGCGTTATGGCTTGAAGTATGTGGAAGAGCAGGAAATTCTGTTCGGCTCCGGCGCAAGTGGTCATCTTGAAGGGATCGTGCCGCAGGCATCTGTGTTTGCGCCGGCTTTTGCTCCCGAGGATCGCACGCAAATAGATGATCTTCGACTGGCGATCCTTCAAGCGCAGCTTGCTCGTTTGCCTATCGACGGCTTCGTTGTGCACTTCACCGACTGGGCGAAGATCGAACTGACGAAAGACGCGAACGGTGGCTATATTCTTGCCAATCCGTTGCGCCTTACTGGGCCAACACTCTGGGGTCGGCCTGTGGTCGAAACGGAAATTCCGCAGTTCGAAGGCGAGTTTCTTGCCGGCGCATTCCAGACGGGCGCGCAGATATTTGATCGAGAGGAAGCCAATGTGGTGATCTCGACTGAGAATGTCGACGACTTTGAGAAGAACCTCATCTCTATCCGTTGCGAAGAGCGGATCGCACTCGCTGTCAAGCGACCAGAAGCGTTCGTTTCTGGCCCGTTTGGCACGGCGGTGCCGCCAACCGGACCATAATCACTCGGCTCATCAAGGCGGGCAGCAGAAGCTGCCCGCTCTATGAACCGAGGGAGATTCATATGAAGCTAACGGCCTTAAAGACCTTTCGCCACGGCTCAACTGTGTACCGTCGCACCGAACAAGTTGAGATGAGTGAAGCAAGAATGAAGCCGCTTATCGAGAAAAAGCTGGTTGGTGAGCCACCTCCGGTTGCCATGAAAAAAGCGAAGATTAACTCGGAGGATTAGCGGATGCATCGACCAGTTCTCGTAACGGCTGCTGCGGTTCTTCCTGTCACTCTCGATGAAATGAAGGTCGCGCTGCGTATAGTTGAGCGCGACGGCGAGGGGGCAATACTTCCCCACGAAGACGACGGCGAGATCGAAGATCAGATACGGGCGGCAGTAGCCCATTACGAGGGCTGGGATGGCATTCTCGGAATGGCTCTTTCGGAACAGACTTGGCGGCAGGAGTTTGACGGATTTGACGGCTGTCTGGCGCTACCTGTGGGAAAGGTGTCCGCGATTTCTGCCGTTCGATACCGCAACGCTGTTGGGCAGATGGCAACGATCGCCCAAGGTGAGTATTCGCTGGTCGTCGATGCTGGCGGGCTGGCGCTGATACGGTTTCGCAACGCGTATCAACGGCCTACCGGACTCTATGAAACCGGCGCGCTTCAGGTCGATTACGTGACTGGATGGCCTGTGCTTGAGGGTAAAAGCACCGTTCCTGCTGACATCAAGACAGCGATCAAGATCCGCGTCCAGATCGCCTATGATGAGAGCGCGCGAGCTGGTGCTAAAAATCTGACTGAGGTGGAAGAGGCTCTCGTCGGCAAGTATCGAAAGTTTTCGCTATGACGACCGCGCAGGAACTCGACAGGTCCATCACCATCGTGAAGCTCGATGTCGAAACCGGGCGCAATGAGATGAATGAGCCAATCTACGGAACGGAAGCCACGAAATATCGCGCCAAGCGGTCTGATGTTTCCGATGGTGAGAAGTTCCAGGCGGGTGGGGTTGGTGGCTTTCTCTCAGCCCGGTTTGTCATCCGGTCCACTGTTCGCAGTCGATCCATCAATGCCAGCGATGAACTGCACCACGACGCGCAGACATGGAACATCGTCGGGATCAAGGAAACGCAGGACGGGCGAAATCGCTTCCTTGAAATTTCGGCAACTGCGGAGGCGGACTGATGGCAGGTTTCACGGTGAAAATTACTGGGCTGAAAGAGCTTGATCGCGCTCTTGGTCAGCTACCACAATCGGTGGCAAAGCAGACTTTGCGCAAGGTTTTAAAGGAAGCGGCCGAGCCGTTGGCGCGTCGGGCCCGACAGCTCGCGCCTCGGGATGAGTATCATCTCTATGACAGCATCGACGCCTCGACGAGGCTGAGCAAACGACAGGCGGCGGCGCACAAGAAAGAAAATGACAGATCCTTTCAGGAGATGTTCGTCGGCACAAACAATCCGGCGGGTGTCCAGCAGGAGTTTGGCAACGAGCGGCATGGTGCCCAGCCCTTCATGCGTCCGGCCTGGGACTCTGAGAAAGAGCCAACGCTTGATCGCATCGCGAATTCTCTCTGGACTGAAATCGAGAGATCCGCTCGCAGGCTGGCCAAGAAGGGCTGATCGATCATGGAGGAAGTTCTTCTTCGCATACTGCTGGATAGCCCAGCGGTAGCGCATCACTTTGGCCGAAACGTCTATTGGGTGGCGGTTCCGCAAAAGGAAAAGCAGAAACCCAACTGTGTCCTGCAGGTGGTCGGCAAACAGTCCGGATACAGCTTTGGCGGTCAGACAAATCTCACTCGCAGCCGCGTCCAGATCGATGTCAGGGCGCCGAAATACCTGGCTGCGAAAGCCGCCGCACGGGCGGTTTCCAAATCTCTCTCCGGGTACCGGGGCGGCATCATCAAAGGCATTTTCCTCGATACCGAGCGTGACCTGCCAGACGCGGACGCCGGGGACGTGAACCAGCTTTTCCGCGTCTCGATCGACATTTTCATTCACCATCAGGAGAACAGCAATGGCTGATACTGAAGTTTCCATTGGCTACGGCACGGTGCTCGAAATCGCGCTTGCCACCGCGCCGAACGAATTCACCTATATTCGCGAGGTCTACGCGCTTACGCCTCCGTCTGATACCGACGATTCGATCGAGGCGACGCACATGCAGTCTCCGAACAAGACCCGCGAATATATTCCGGGCCTGACGGATTCCGGTGAAGCCTCTGCCGAAATGAACTATGTGCCCGGATCTGCAACTGATCGCTTCATCCAGTCCATCAAGGGCAAAAAGCTGATCAACCGCGTGACCTTCGAAAACGGCATTCAGGTCATCTTCCGGGGCAACCGTCAGGGGTATGAGAAGGATATCCCGGTCGATGATCGCAAGACCGCAACGCTGACATTGCGCGTGTCCGGCGATCCCATCATGACCGGCGTCACGGCTCCACGGAACATCGATCTTCCCTTGATCGAAGGTGTTGCCAAGGTCGGCTCGCCGCTGACAGTCGATTGGGGCATCTGGGCTGGTGCCGAAGATCTGTCCTATCAGTGGAAGGTCGGGGGTGACGTGATCGCCAACGCCAACACATCGTCCTACGTGCCTGTGACCGCTGACATTGGCGAGACGATCACGGTCGATGTCACCGGGACGAACACGCTTTACAGCACTACTGTCTCCAGCGCGGCAACCGCCGCAGTCATTGCGTGAGGTGAACTTTGGCAAACGCTCATCTTGGCCAGGTCGCTCTTGTGGCTGGCGACAAGGAATACCGCGTCAGTTATGGCGTGAATGCACTCTGTGAGCTTGAGGAGGCTTTCGGTAAGAGCGTCCAGAAGGTGGTGGATGAAGACCTGAATGGCGACAATGTCAGCATGCGGGCGGTGCGTCGGGTGGTCTGGGCTGGTCTTATCGATCAGCACCCTGACATCACCCTGAAGGAAGCCGGCGCAATCGCTGACAAGGCGGGCATTCAGGCCTGCATGGATGCCATCAGTGCCGCCTTCAAGCTCGCATTCCCGGAGGCTAAGGGACCCAAAAACCCTCGGCGGGGGAGAGGCTGAATCCTCTCCCGCTCTTAAAATCATGGGTGGAAGCGGGGCAAGACGAGGCTCGTTTCTGGAAACTGACATTCAGGGTCATTCACGTCATCATTGATGGTGCGACAGCAAGGATGCGGCACCATCACAATGAGAACGCCTGGCTTGCCTGGCACATCGAGGCGCTTGCCCGCGTTGAGCGGCTGCCTTCTCTCAAATCCATGCAGCAGCACGACGGCCGGCCAAGGGCGGCACCTTCGCAGGTGAACCCGAAGCGAGAATTCGCCGCCTGGTCTGCATGGGTTGGCTCCAAGCAATAAGGATATCCATTATGGGCTCTGCTGTGATCGGCGCGCTGCGCGTCAACCTGGGCATCGATACCGCACAGTTCAAAAGCAGCCTGTCAGGTGTTCGCAAAGCAATGGACCAGGCTGGGCGCTCCATGCAGAATTTTGGAACATCGCTTTCCAAAACTGTTTCCGCGCCGATTGCGGGCGCAGCCGCTGCTGTAACCGCCGCCGTGACGATGATGGCAAAGGACGTGCAGGAGCTGCAAAAAAGTGCGCAGATCTCTAACACGACATTCGAGGAATTCCAGCGGCTGGCTTTTGCTGCAAAATCCGTGGGTATCGAAAGCGACAAGCTTTCCGATATCTACAAGGATGTGAATGACCGCGTCGGTGATTTCGTCACCACCGGAGGTGGACCGATGGCGGACTTCTTCGAGAAGATTGCCCCGAAGATCGGCATCACCGCCGATGCCTTCAAAAACCTCTCGGGCCCACAGGCGTTGCAGCTCTATTACGATAGCCTTGTGAAGGCTGGCGCGTCTCAGCAAGAAATGACCTTCTATCTTGAGGCGATGGCATCCGATGCGACCGCACTGATACCGCTCCTGGCAAAAGGTGGCGAGGGCTTCAGGAAGCTCGGTGAGGGCGCGGCCACGATCTCCGAGGATCAAGCCAAGGGGCTGCAAGCCTATAATGACGGCATGCGCGCCCTCGGTGAAGCCATCAGGGCTGTGACGATCGCCATCGCCACAAGCGGCTTACTGGAGTGGGTGACAGGTATCGTCACCAGCATGGCGGAATTGCTGACGGTTCTGTCCCAGACCAATCCTGAAATTCTGAAATGGGGCACGGCCATTGCCGGGATTGCGGTTGTGGTCGGTCCGGCCATTGCTTCGCTGGGTCTGCTGGTCACTGTGCTTGCAGGCATATCCGCTCCTGTCCTGGCCGGTGTCGCGGCTGTTGCAGCGCTTGCTGCCGGCGCGCTCATCCTTCAGCAGAACTGGCAGGGGATCATTGAGCGGTTTCCGCTTGTCGGGCAGATCGTGGAAACGACGACGGCTGTCATGAGAACCAGCATGGCTGGGGTGCTGGAAAATGCACGGTTACTGGCAACCGGTGTGGCGCAGCTTTTGACCGGCGATTTTGCCGGGGCATGGAATAGCGCGCGCGAGCTGGTCCATAATTTCTGGCAGACGCTGGGATCGATCATCGAAACGATCTTTCCGAACCTGCTGGCTTCGATCAATTCGAACACAGCCCAAATCGTGACAACCGTCCAGGGTGTTGCCAGCAGCATTCTTGCTGCCTTCAGTGCGCTACCTGCCCAGATGCTTCAAGTCGGTGTGGATCTGATGTCAGGCCTATGGAGCGGCATCCAGAGCGGGGCCACTGCCGTTGTCGAGGGCGCGAAAGGGATCGCATCCAGCGTTGTCGATAGCGTCAAATCCGTGTTCGATATCAACTCGCCGTCTCGCGTCATGCAGGATATCGGCACGAATGTCATGCAGGGCCTCAACAACGGGATCACGAATTTCTCTGGCACCGTGACGGATACTGCAACGGGCATCGCGTCCAATGTGACGGGTGCTTTCTCGCAGATGGAAAGCATTGGTGGCACACTGTCCAACAGCCTGTCGAGCGCCTTCAAGGGTATTCTCGATGGGTCGAAGACCGTCAAGTCTGCGCTTCTGGATGTTCTCAGCAGCCTGACCGACATGTTCTTCAACCAAGGCTTTCAGGCCATCTTTGGCGGCGGCATGGGCGGCGGTGGCGGCGGTGGACTTCTCGGCGCACTCTTTGGCGGGATTGGAAAACTGTTTTCCTTCGATGGTGGTGGGTTCACCGGCTATGGCGCGCGCAGCGGCGGGCTGGATGGCAAGGGTGGCTTTCTGTCTGTCATGCATCCGAATGAAACCGTGATCGACCACACCAAACTTGGCGGACAACGACAAGACCGCGCTGGCGGCGTCATGCGGGTTATCGTCGGCGTTGATCCGAAGAATGGCAGCATTCAGGGTTATGTCGACAGCAGCATTCAGCAGGCAACGCCGGGCATTCAGTCTGGCGCGGTAGGCCAGGCCAACCGCATGGCACCGGCTGCCGTCGCACAATACAACGCAACGCGCAGCGGAGGAGATTATCGGAATGGCTGATGTTCTGGTCTGGCCACAAGATGTTCTGACGCCTTTGGCCTGTTACCCGAACATTGTGCCGTTTTCCCGATCGGGCGGGCGATCGCTCGGTGGACTGGAGCCTTCGATCAGAACCGACCTTGGCTTCTGGTCTATCGAGCTGTCGGACATTCCGGTGAATGATCCTGCGCAGCGGCGGACATGGCTTGCCATCCGCAACGCGCTGGGTGGACGGGCTGGATTGATTGCCGTCCCGGCTTGGAGCCAAGATGTTGCGCCTTATGCTTCGGGGGAATTCGAGCCTCTTGGCTTCGTGCCGCATGATGACGACACGCCGTTCTCTGATGACACGCTGTACAGCCAAGGCGCGATTGCGGTTCAATCGGTCGGGGTCACGGCGATCGGCGCGACGGTGATCCGCCTGAGGATCATTCAGGCAGAAGCAAACCTCGTCGGCGTGCGGTTTTCATACCAACACGCACTTTACGAGACCGGCCCGGTGATCGACATCGATGGCGATATCTGGACGGTTCCGATTTCGCCAACTGTGCGGGCTCCGATCCCTGACGGTGCGGATCTCGAATTCGACCGGCCGACATGTCTTTGCCATCTGGCCTCTGACGATCAGATGGGTGCAGGCGTTGATCCCGTTCCGTTCGAGCGCCGATCTGTCGCCTTCCTCGAGGCGAATGACTACTGGAACAAGCTAGCCCTGGGGTTGATCTGATGGCGCTGAAAGTTTTGCGCGTTTTGTGCCAGGTGGATCTTCCGTCTGGCCCGCTTCGCATGTGGGACGGGTCCGGTGGGCCATTCCTTGACAGTGCTGGAAATCTCTATCGCTCCTGCGTCCTGACCGACGACGCCTTGGCCTCAATCGAGATGGCGATCAATGCAGAGGCTTACACGCTTTCTTTGGTCATCAACGCCCTCGACGAGAAAACCTCGAACTCGATCTATGCGGACTATAAGGCCAAGACCATCAAGGGATCTCGCTTCCGGATCATGATCCAGAAATGCGATGATTGGGAACAGCCGATCGGTGATCCCAAAATCAAGTTCACCGGCAAGATCGACAACCTGGTGTGGGGTGATGGTGTCAGCGGCGACGAGATCCGCTCCAACATCACGATCGAGATCGTCAACCGCTTTACGATGAGGACGCTCACGAGCGGGGCGGTGTTGTCCGATGTCGATCAAAAGGCAAGATCGGCCATTCTCAACCCCGGCGCACCGCCTGACCGTTTCCTCGAGCGAGTGACGGCGTTGAGAGACAAGACAATCCGCTGGCCAAACTGGTGACCCATGCAAGAAACGCTACAAGAGTTTTTTCGCGTCCATGGTCAGCAGCCTTGGAAGCCGGGGGAGGTGGATTGCTGCCTATTCCTGGCGTCCTGGGCGATGTGGCTGGGGTATTCAGATCCGGCTCCGCATCTGCGCGGTACTTATGATTGTGACGATGGCTTCCGCGCCATCATCAGCGCCGCTGGTGGCGTTGTGCCGGTTGTCGAGCGTTGTGCCGGGCTGATCGGGGCTAAGCGCCTCCAGCAGCCGGTGTGTGGCTCGATCGGCGTTATCGGCAGTAAAGCCAACATCGATCATCAATACGGCGCGATCTTTGACGGTACGCGCTGGAATGTCCGTTTCATTCATAGCATCGGCCCCATGACGGCCTCGCCTTTGGCGATCTGGAGTATCTGATTTGCCTGGTGTTCTCGAAACAATTGCGCTGATCGTCTCGTCACTGGCGACAACCGTTCTTGGCGCGAACCTGCTTTATCTCGGCACCTATGCTCTTGCGGCCGCTGGTCTGGCGTTCGGCTATTCTGCGCTTCAGAGCTATATGAATCCAAAGCCAAAGGTGCCTAAACCAGAGGACGGCAGCTACAATCTGAAACAGAATGTGCCAGCTATTTCCTTTGCTCTGGGTCGCGTCAAAAAGGGTGGCGACTACGTCTTTCTTGAGCAGTCAGGTGGTGTTGCGCATCACATCACTTGTTTTGTCGCGCATCGTATCAATCGATTCGTTTCACACTACCTCCATGATGACAAGGTCACGCTCGATGTCGATGGCGGCGTGATCAGCGGCACCACTTATTTCAATGGTACGCGGAATGTGCGGATCGTCACCCGCATTGGGGCGGCGGCTTCCAATGCTTACGCGCAAGTGGTTGCTGCGTTTCCAACCATTTGGACAAACGATCATCGCGGCGACGGGCTAGCGACGATCTGGATGCGCGTGAATACAGTCAGTCAGAAAAATCATCTGACCGTGTTTCCCAACAGCATGCCGGAACACTCCGCGGTGATTGAAGGCGCATTGCTTTTTGATCCGCGCAAGGCCAACCAGCACATACCGGATCAGCCTCAGACATGGAGCTATTCCGAAAACCTTGCTTTGATGCGGCTGTGGCACCTGACGCACCCTGTTGGTGGAAAGCTTACGCTTGATGACATGTATCTCCCGGACTGGATCAACGCCGCGAATGTTTCCGACGAGGGGGTGATCAACCGGGCTGGTGGAATAGAGCCGCGCTATCACGGTGGTTTCTGGTTTCGTGCGAATAATGAAGTCACTGAAGTTGGACGGATTATTGACCAAGCGGCGGAGCTCGTCGTGTTCGAGCGGCCTGACGGTTTGGTTGGTGTCCACCCTGGTCATTTTGTTGAGCCCACGATCCGCCTGACACGCGACGACATCATCAGCGTCAACTTCGATGCCAATGAGCGCGACTCTTCGACTGTGCTTGCCGTGCGTGGACGCTATGTGGACACAACGGCAGACTATGTCACCCAGGATGCGGCGATCTATGGCAACCCGTACCAGGCGGATGACGACAGCGAGCGCACCAAGACTGTCGATAATGCCGCGCTGCAGCGACATAATCACTGCCAGCGCCTGCAGAAGATCGCGCTCATCCGGGCCAACGCGCCCAGAGTATCGGTGCTGGCGCACTATGAAGCGTCGGAAGATGTGCCGTACCATCGGTACGTCAGGGTGCATCTGCCGCCAAAGATGGAGGAGGCGATTGTCGAGATCACCGCCACACCGAAGGTTTCTTTGAGAAACCTAACGGTGGAGTTCTCCGGCATCGTTGTTCCGTCAACGCTGTACAGCTTTGTGGCAGCGGTGGAGGAGGGCGCGCCGCCGGCGACGGTTGACAAGATCGACCCCTCCGGCGTTCCTGTACCGACTGACTTTGTCGCGACCATTCAGACGGAGGTCGTTTCCGGAGGTGCGACTGCCGCATTTGCGAAAGCTTCATGGGCGCTCGTTTCAGAGGTGCTGACCTATGAATTTGAGTGGGAGCCGACAGATCTTAGTGACCCTCCGGCCTCGGTCATGTCTGATGAAAACCAGACCGATGTTCGATCTGGATATCTTGTAGACGGTGGGCAATATCGTTTCAGGCTGCGAGCCTGGGGTGGTGGGACGCCTTCGGCCTGGACGGGATATCTGATTGCCACGGCGACAGCTGACCCGGTTGCACCAGGTGCTGTAAGTGGTGCGACGGTGACTGAGGGCGTAGGGCAGGCGATGTTCGAATGGACAGCACCAAATTCGCCGAACTATTACGCTTGTCAGATCCGCGTTGGCACCACGAACAACATTAATGCTTCAACACTGGTGGCAACCGAATATGGGCCGCCAAGCGCTGTCGACAACCGCACGGTCCTCGGGCTGGCCGCTGGCACCTACTTTGGCTGGCTCTTGGCTATCAACCCTTCCGGACGCGCTGCGCCTGCCGTGGCGACCGTACCTTTTACCGTCACCTGACGGGATTAACCGAACCCTTTGGACAATGCGCAGGCCGCGATCGCGGTGCGCTTCTGCATGGAGATTTTCATGGCATTTATGATCAGGGCAGCGGAAGTTTTTCGAGATTTCGTAACCTGGGGCGTTCCGAGTTCCGGTAAGTGGCAACCGAAGAAGTCAGACCTGCGCGCTTGGGGCGCGTGGCTTGAAGAGAACATCACCGCTTTCTTCTCAACCGGTGGCAAGATTTACCAGACGCAGGCCATTCTGGTTGCCGATCTGTCGCCTGCGGCCAATTCCATTGCATGGGTCATGGAGGACCCGACCGTTGCGAACAACGGTATCTATCGCAAGGTAGGCGGCGCTGGCGCAGGCTCGTGGGTGCGCGCTGGCGATCTGCCATTTTCGTTCATCGTCGCGTCCAGTCCCGGCGCTGGAACGGGGAATGCAATTGATGCTACCACGTCTATCCCGGTTTCTTCTAGCGCGCTGGTGATCCTGCCTATCGCGGCTACGAACACGGCATCGCCCGTCACTGTTTCTTTCAATGGCGGTAGTGCACTGACGATCAAGACCAACAGTGGTATTGATGTCGATGTCGGTGGGTTGCTTGCTGGGGCCGTAGCGCTGGGAGTGATCTCAGGTGAAACTTTCCGTCTTCTTTCTGACCAAGCCGTGGCGCAATCGCTCTTTGCTGCGCGCGATGAAGCCGTAGTGGCGCGGAATGAGGCGGTCGAGGCTGCTGAAAATGCTGTTGCACAAGGCAATGTGCCGATCTTCGTGTCCCGAGATACTGCCGCGGCTTTTGCACTATCTGCGTTCAGTATTGTCCAGATTAATCGCTGGTCCTCGTCTTCGCTGGTCGCCCCGGCGAATTATGCCAAAGTAGCTATCGAACCTGCGCACGCCGCAAAGTTTCAGGATAGTGCGGGCAACTGGTTCGGCCTCTCGGATGATGTAATCGACATTCGCTCTTTGGGGGCGATGTGTGACGGAATCGTAGACGACACTGCCGCTGTTGTACTAGCCGGGTCGCAGCCTTTCGCTGGAAAAGAAGTTCGGTTCCCTTCTAAAGCCATAGTCGTGAAAGGGACTTTGCCAGTTTACAGCAAGTTCGTCGGGATAGCGGGAACGCCTACGTTTAAGCTGACCGTCAACGGCGGGTCCGATCAGAACTCTCACCGTGGCTTCTGGATGAAGTCCAACAGTTCAATGCACAATTTCATCATTGAACGTGGGGTTTCCGGTGGCTCGATTAGCGGTGACTTCAATAATGGTGCTGTGGTTGGCGATTACTATTCCCTTGGCCAAGATTACAGCAACATTCACATGAGCAGCATTCATTTTATCGGTGTGGACGCGGGCGTTGGCCGCAGGTCCATATTTGGTGTTTATGGGAACAGTCACGACTGCACGTTCAAAAACTTCAGGTTTAGCGGCTTCATCTCATACGCCTTTATGAACCATTGGGGCGGGACCTTCGATCCTTCCGCCCCGGATACATCAGCCGTAACCGCAGCATGGCGACCGCGGCGAATTCTCATTGACGGCGTATTTATGGAAAACCCTATGCCCGATGCCGCACTCGGCTGCATCTACCTTTCGGGGGTTCATGATTACACTGTTCGCAACGTCTTCACTAACGGCGTGAGAACGCCAATAGTAGTCGCTGCGGGTGATATCGGAGGCCTGCTTGAGAATGGTGACAGCCTAGGGCAGACGCTGAAAAACATACGTTTTGAGAACTGCACCCTCATCAATTACCAGGTTGCTGGGGTGCTTATGTCCGGTCTCTCTGGGACGCGAGGCGGCAGCCTATGGATTGCTAATAACGAGGGTGCGCTGGTAACTTTTGACAACCTTGTTATACGGCGCGGTTCCCTGAGCACGTCTGCTCGCGCAATTGATGCTCGTTTCATGACTGGCTTGCGCATGAAAGGCGTGAACATCACTCATTTGGGAGATGGCTTTCAAGATATCTTTACTCCAGCAATATTTTTGCAAGCCTGCGATGATACCGAAATATCAGGTTGCACCAAGGTTCCCTTCGCAACTGAACTTGTTGGCTGTGGCAAAGGTGTGAAAGTTGATACCGCCGACATTTGCCTGCGCGGCGATTACAATACGTCGTGCTATGGGACAAGGTTAACGGGTCAAAGTGGGGGCCACGTGCTTGACACTGCGCTCGCCGTTGGCGATCAGTCAGTGACATTGCAAAGCCTAGCTTTCGACCTAGTTGCCGGATCTACTATCACCATTGGTGGCCGTACAATGGTGCTTACAAAAGCTGCTGCGCAATCAGCATCGAGTGTTGTTTTGTCGATCACCAAAAGTTTTGTAGCGGCTGTAGCGGGTGCGGCTGCGACAGTCGAAAAATACACTGGCAATGTTGAGCTGTCGGGCTACTGCGAAGGTTTCTATATCGGCGTCCTTCTGGCGAATACATCTTCAGGAAAAGCTCGCGGTGTGACAGTGAGAAATCGTCGTTTCAAGCGGACCGGTCTTCATGAGATTTACGGACGTGCCGCGAAAGGCTTGTCCGTTCTGGATTGCCTTTTCGAGGAAGGCGGTCAACTAGACACATCCGCGACCAATTCGATACGTTTGATTGATGGTTGCTCTGACATCAAAATCATCGGTAACACATTTGAAGGCAATGAGGACAACTCAACCCTAATCCGAAGCGCTATCTATCTGTTTGGGGACGCCACAGGTGTTATGCTCTCTGGAAATCGTTTTCATAATTCTCAGCTCTCGGCAATTAACAAGTTCGCTCCAGCGGTAACCGCTACTGAAGATCATGACATAAGTGGGAACTGGTTCGGACCGCTACTGCCTGCTGGTGCCACTGGTCGCATCTCTGGAACGTCCGGCTACTACTCCACAACGATAGGGGACAGACGTGTAGGTTATGCCTCGGGGGCGCCAACAACTGGATCATGGAGGACGGGAGACGTTATCTATTCCACGGGAGCGGCAGCTGGTGGAAAGGCTGGGTGGATTTGCACGACGGGTGGTGCGCCTGGCGCATGGAAGCCTTTTGGAGCTATCGACGCCTAGAATGCACGATCTGGAGTTTGTGACCAAAAGGCAGCTGCTTCATCGGCTCTGTCTGTATCATCGTGGAGATCAATTTCAGCTTCCTCAGCAACATCGTCGAGCAGATACTCACCCTCAAAGGGGGTATTTTCTTTCGAAACTACTTTTGGTTTCTTGTGCAGAAATTTGAACAAACCTTGTCTCCTAATGAAGCGAATGGATGCCGGCGTCTAGCCACTCGTCCATGACACTACCAAGGTCAATGGCAACACCACCTGATCTTTTGGCTGTATCAATGAATATCTTACCTATAATGCCCCCAGCAACTAGCACAAGGGTTCCTGGGTGCACGCTCTGCTGAATGAGGATTTTTATCTCCTCGTAAACAAATGGCAGCGGCTTTTCGGCAGCGTGATATTTCTCGTTTCTAGATGTTCTGAAATGAGTAGGTATCGGAATGTGCACAACCTCGGTTAATTCACTTAGCCAAGTCGGTACATGTTCTGCGCCTGCGCTACTTACGACAACGCAGCAATCTGCCGCCTTTGCTAAAGAGGTGACGAACTCGATCGATCGGAACAATGGAATGTTCATTTTCTCGTCACCGAATTCGGAGTTCCACCGGTGGGCAGAAAAGTGATTGATAACCTGCATCAAGCCTCGACCTTGAACGTTGGCCTTTAAACTTAAGCTTTTGTCGTGAACGTCTCGCACTAAGCGGTGGATTGATGGTATGCCTAAAACATCAGCAGTTTCAACGGCTTCGCGCACAGACCGTTCAATGGTTGTTCTCAGGGGCTGCCCCAGCTCGACGCCCCACCAGTGGCGTTCGCGGTTTAGTTGATCTTCGAGACTGAAAAACTCGTGCTCGGACGCGAAGGCATAACCTTCCCCGTCACTCAAGCGGATCATAGAAAAAGGCTTTTTGAGCACCAAAGCATTAAGGACCTTTTCTTTGAAATTCGATCGCTCTTTTTCGTTTGACCGAACGTCCATGAACGCCATGTTTGCTCTTTGCAGATCATACACCGGCTTAACGTGAGCAATGTATTCCGAACTGATCGCCACGGGCGCGCTCTGTTCGAAAGCAAATTCAATCTGTGAATGGCTTGCATTTCCGTGGTGGGTGCCGAAAGCGCTATCAAGATCAGAAATTTTTAGGCGGTGTAACGGCGTCTCAGCTGCCCAGAATTCTTGGCGGGTAACCTCGTATGTAGGTAGGTCGCCTTTGGCTAAGAGGTGACGGAGGAGAGCTACCCTGCGGGTAGTGGATAGTGTTTCCCGTTTAAGTCTAAATGAGAGAGTGAACAGCTTTTCTAATACATCGAGCCGGTTGGCTCTCAGGCAGGCATTGAAAGCGAGACCCTCCAAGCTTGCCTTGATATAGCGAACGTTCGGTGCAGCTATCAGAGCCTCAACCATTCCGTCGAGGTGATAAGGTAAATCTACCCCTGTTATTTCTGATCTCTTGAAGCTCAGCCACAAATAAACGAACAAGTTTTGCTCTATATTATCCACCAGATCGAAAAGAGCAAAGACTACGGGATCGCGTTTCAGGAACAGCGACTCTAAACTTTTGATCATATCTTCGTCGGTCGCCAGATTGATCGCTAGCGTGTCGTTAATCCAGATATCTGGTTTTTTGGAATTCGAAATCGAGACTTCGACCCACTTCAGTCTGTCCGGGTCATTGGCGGCAGGCAATACCACTGGAGGAGGACTAGAAGCCCTTATTTGTTTGATCGCCTCTTTATTGCGAAGAGATGATTCATGCACGAAATATTTGATAGCTTCTAGTGTTGTCGTAGTTGACAGCTTTGAGACCCACTCAAGGATCTTACGTTTCCGAGGTGATAGTTTGGACTTCTGGGGCTTTTTGACGATGGGTAACTTTGTTTGGCTGATCCTCACACCGAACCTGGGCCTGCCTTGTTGCTTGAGCAAGGCCGAGACTTTCTGGATGAAAGCAGCTTTCTCTGGTTCAGATTTGGATTCTGCAGGAACATAAAAATTTGAGTACTGAGTATACCATTCATCATCGAAGGCGAACGACGCCCAGAACTGAGTGTCTAAAGTTTCTGTGGGGGCGTGGCAACTAACTCTGTTACGAACGAAACCATAGTAGTCAGGTTCGACAGGATCAAAATCGAAATTTTGAAATGTTGGAATTCCTCTGTGCAAGAGTTCGATCACTACAGAAGAGTTCGATACTAAGGCAACGTGAGGAAAGTCCGGTGTGCCGCCAAGGACGGACACTCCGTCTGGCCATACGACTGGCGCCTGATTTGGATGCGGCTTTACAAAAATGGCAGAGACAGACTGGTTGCCCAGCAACCGATCAACTACCGCCTTGAATCCTTGCTCATCTACTCGACCCGTCGTGTAGATGACGACTGATTGCGGCGTTCCGCTATTTGGCGTCGTCGGTTTTTTAAACGGTTCGGTAAATCTCGAAATCACATATGTTTTACCGAGTGGCTTCGATATGTCTTCGTATGTGTGCAGCGAAGTTTGGTTCCGCAATATGCTATATTCAAAATCCAGAGGCGGGAAATTGGGCGATACCTCGGCATGCTGGAGATAGACGCGTGTAACGTTGAAAGCCCTCATCGCCAGGGAGAAGGCAACCGGGTTCGGAGAGTGGTCGTTTGCCACAACAGCCAAAATAGGGCGGCGAGAATCTTTACGAGAAAGCGAAAAAACATAACGAATAAAGTGAACAATGAACTGGCCTTGCTGGTAAATCACCTCGGGACCAATGTCGCTTCTAGAATCTAGATAACCTTCAAGCACTGGGATGTAGGCTTCCGTTACCAGCGCAAGGTCGTCAGAAGAATGCTCTTTCTTTTGAAACTTCAAATCGACAGCATTGAAGGTCGTTACTGGCCGACCAGTGTCCGAAAGAATTTTTTTAAAAAAGGAAAATTCTCTTAAGTTGTTCTTTGTTCTACCAAGAAAAAGAACATCGACGTCAGGGAAAGCATAGGTAGCTTGTTTCGAGGTCTCGATCGTCTTCTGCCAGTATTCTAGCGCAAATTTGCGTTTTTGCGGTAGCGTGACATCGCAAGACAATTGATCTTTGAAATCATCACCGAATTTGTGACCAATTATCGCGTTGTAATCGGAAGACGTGTCGATGATCCGCGCCACTCTGTGGAGGCCCTCAACTAAGATTACCTTAACCTCGTCGGAACTCAGAATGGCAACGGCACTATTTTGCAAAGATGAGGTCATGCTAGTTTGTCCATAGATGTTATTTTTTTACCCGCTTGTTAGAATTTTCTGTCAATGGCGATGGGAGGATCGATAGTTCCCCAAGGCAACTCAGCCGGCGTGCTGCGAACCTACTATCGAAATCGCGCTGAGCGCTGTTTTTAGATATTCCATCCCAAATTCTGGGTTGAGGTGATAGGGGTCGCCGTCGTTCGTAGGGCGAGTCCATCTGGCTTTAAGTAGCGTTGCCCCGTCGGAATAGCGCTCGGCTGTAAGGTGATTACTCGACTTGGTGATAGGTGGCTGCAGTAAAAGGCGCGCACCTTCAATGTTTGCAACTGCCGACTCAAAAATGGATTGTGCCTCGTTAAGGAGATCTTCATCCCGCCATTGCGGGGCTGAATCTGTGACATTACCTGCAGGAAGAGGATTAGGACAAAGAATTATGGGCGCATCCGACGGGGCTATCTTCTTTACGAGGTCAAGTACAAACATCGCCGTTGAACTAGAAGTCGCATACTTGATGGCCTCAGCGTACATGTGGCTGGATATCAAATGATGGTCCCGATTATTTTTGTAAAGATGCGGTGGCACGTGCTTCGAAAATATACTCATCAAAGGCACAATGCCGAAGCCCATACCTATCAAGATGTATGCATCGTAATCCGCTGTTATTTCTTCACGACCAGAATAAGCTTTAAACATTGCTCTGAGATCATCGTTCACTGGTGAAATACCGCCATCTTTGAGCGCTAGTTTCTTCATCGAGTTCGCCGCGCCGCAGAAAAAATGCAATGACACATCATCGTATGATGGCTGCAATAAATCCCATCCAAGTTTGAACGCGGCTACATGAGAGTTTCCGATACAAGCGATCTTGGTCATTGTGGTGCGAATGCCTCTAGTAGCGCGTCTTCACAGACAAGTTCTTCTTCCGTCTTTACTGGTTCATTTTTCGGTTGATCCGACAATGTGTTGGCGTCGTGCGCTTGGAAGAACGCCCTCATTACCGTCTGTACGCCATCCTTCGTCACACTCCGTTTATTTTCTTCAAACAGCGGCTTGCCCAAGAAAGGGGTACTGAGCAATTCATATGAGGGGAAATAATCCACATCGCTGAGAGTTTCTGCCAGTTCTCCTGCTACTGCTCTTAACACAGATTTCGACCTTACCGTCGAAACGAGAACGTGCCTCTCGACAGCCGTTGCGACCAGAGGAACTGGCGACACAGTCAGCAGCATTTTTGCGGTAGGGTTTGTTTTTTTTAGCAGTTTTCGAAATTCAAGCATGTCTCGCATGATTTCATTAAATCGTAGATTTTTAAACATGTGCTGCGAATGGTCAAAGACGCCGGCGGAAACGCCAGGTGTGCTTTGATAAGCTGTGCCGGTTGAACGATGAAACCAACCTTCGGTGAGGCCAAGCGTGAAGATAAAAAGATCGCATGTTTCTAATAGTAACTTGAAACTAGCCAGATGGTTGTAACGCTGCTCAATTACTTCATCTAAGTTTGGCAGCCCTTCAGGTTCAACTGTTGGTCTGAGTGCGTCGTAGTATCGGCCTTCATGTTCAATCACATAAATATCCGGGGGTATCGTAATTTGGCCCAAGGCCTCTTTTGTCAGCTGCAAAAGATGCGATGATGTGTATATGTTGCCATGTCGGGCGGAGTAGAGCCCATACCCATACCTAGCTGCAACTTTCGGCGGCACTCCGTATGGTGTTGGCTCGACATCAATTACATCAAATTTTCGAGCCTTGAGGGCCTTAGAAATCTCTTGGGCAAAACAGCTACCTGCAGTAGCGATCCTTAAACCAGCGATCGGCCACTTTGGAGTGTAAATACCTTCTACGTCGCTTGACGTAAAAGGGCGAACGCCAGTCGACCAAAACTGCCGACCAGGTAAGCCTGTGTATGGTGTAGTCATCGTTCAACCTTGAATTCACTCTGACGCGCTATGGCGGCACTAAATGCACGTTATTCTCGCATCGTCAAACGGGCTTTCTCTGATCAGCGCTCTTTGAAAGAGCGACCAAGGAAAGTAAACACCGTCATCTCTAATGCGACCATCGCGCTGCAAAGCTCGGCGGCTTAACCACCCCCAAACCTCAGGAGACCACCATGGCGACTGTACGCGACGTACAGCGGCGCTTGATTGCGCTTGCCGTGGTCTGAACCATTAAACCACAGGAGAAAGCATGATGGGTGAATTTGACCGCGCCTTGGCAAAGGTGCTTGTGCATGAAGGCGGGTACATCAATCATCCGCAAGACCCCGGCGGCGCGACCAATCAGGGCGTGACTCAGCGCGTTTATGACGACTATCGCAAGACTGTAGGGCAGAAGGCGCAGGCTGTTAAGCTGCTGACGAACGCCGAACGCGACAGCATCTATCGCGCCCGGTATTGGGCATTGGTAAAGGGCGACAGTTTGCCCGCTGGCGTGTCATACGTCGTTTTCGATGGCGCGGTGAACTCTGGCGTCAGTCAGTCGGTGAAATGGCTCCAGCGCGCTCTTGGCGTCCCTGCTGATGGCGTCATTGGACCTCAGACGATCAATGCCGCGCGCGCGCATGACAATCACGATGCGCTGGTGCGGAAAATCTGCGATCTGCGCATGGCTTTCCTCAAGGCCCTCAAGACGTTCAAGACCTTCGGCAAGGGCTGGACGCGCCGCGTTGATGGCGTTCGCGCTGTGGGGCAGGCATGGGCTATGGGTGATACCGGGCCGGAGATCACATTCGTTCCCGGCGGCGAGGCAAAGGCAAGGTTGGCAGATGCAAAGACGCCACCCTCCAAGGCCCCCGGCGATGCGGCGACCGGCGCAGGTACGGTTTCGACCGTCATCACCCAGGCAACAGACCAGCTTACACCACTGGCGAACATCGAGTTCGTTGGCAAGGCCGTGGCCGCGCTCACCATCGTCGGTGTTGCCGTGGCTGTCGGTGGCCTAGCCTACCGCATGTGGGCCAAGCGCAAGGCTGAAGAGCTTGCCGAGGCGCTGTCATGATGGCGCTGGCGTTCATGCCCAACTGGATGAAGATTGGCGTGGCCGGTGTCATCGCTTTGATCGTCATCGTCGGCACGTCGTTTTCTCTCGGCAAGCGCGAAGGCAAGAAGGAGCTCCGCGCTGACATCGAGGTTCAAGCCGCCAAGGAAGCGCTCAAGCGCATCGACAATCTGGAGAAAAACAATGCGTCGTTTCGCAATCTCGACTTGCATCATCGTTGCCTTGTCTTCGCTCGTGATAGCGGGCTGCCAGACTCGACCTGTGACGACTGAGGGCGCGGGCTACTCATTTATCCGGTTCAGCGATCCACAGGCGGCGCGGCTTGCCTCTCAGGATGCCACGGCAGGACCGGCCATCAATTCGAATAACCGGCAGTGCGGCGCTGATGCTGCCTGTCGGAAATAGCATCATGGCATAAGGGTTACGGGGCTAATGGAGAATACAAGCATGCAGATCACGCGTTCGCCGAAAATGGAATGGAATCTGAACACCCTCATTCAGTTGGTGACGCTGGTCGGCATGGTTGTCGGTGGCGTCGTCATATGGGTGGACAAGAGCCGCGATATCGAAGATTTGCAGGGGTGGCGCGTGAACCACGAGCAGCTTCATAAAGAGCGGTTGGCCGACGTGAAAGCCAATGAGGCAAGGACAGACGAGAAATTCAAGAGCGTTGAGGCCGATGTGCGGAAACTCACCGGCTTGGCCGACAACCTGAACTTCCGCCTGACTACCAACGAGAACGCCACCACCGGCATTGCCCAGACCGTCAAGGATATCCAGCAATCGCTATCTCAGCAGTCTGGCGATCTTAGGGAGATCAAGGTGATTCTGGAGAGAATGGAAAAGGTGAAGCGGCCTTAGTTCGGCAGCCATCCCATCAGCTTCGCCACGGCGCCAGCCAGAGCGACAACCGCGCCACCCACAGCAAGCCCGATCACGATGAAGTCCACTGCGCTCTTCATCTGCGGGGCGGTTCCTTGTGTGGATAATGCTCCCAGCACCACCATTGCACTGGCTCTGCCTTGTTGCGGGCAAACCCAAATCCGCCCCATTTCTTACATTCTAGCAAACAGCAATAGTGATTTTCGTGGACACCATCACCGGCTTTATTCGTCAGGTCGCTCATAACTGGTCATCTTCTATCAGTGAAAGGTTCCAGCCACCGCGAGGCGCTGTTGCCATAAACTTTTGAGCTCGACGATCGAGTATCTGTATTGCTTTGATCCTCGCGGCCTCGATGCCGTAGGCGTACACCGTGACTTTCCATCGCCCGGCTTGAAACCGATATTTTTCCATCCGCTTTCTACCTTTGCGCAGATGGTCTTTCTTCGCCAGCCTGCATCCGGCGACGAATGACACGCGGGCGGTTTGTAAATCCAGCGAAGCTCTGGTCGATGGTTCGATGGTTTCCCACCATTTATCAAACCGCGCAAATATCACGTGGTCATCTTGTCGTGCTTGCGGCATCAGCTGACGCGCTCCTGAGACGGCGACCATCCTCGGGTGTAACCCTTGCCCATCGCGGTGACAGCCAGGCTCAACTGGTTCTGCAGGTGCTCGATCTCTTCCTGCATCGCTTCGATAGCAGCCTTGGCGTTGCCGTTGTGGCATTGCAAAATGTAATCCGCCACATCGACAGGTGTCTCTCGTATCTCCGGGCGCACGTTCTCAATCTCCATTTTACAGAGCCTCAATGCCGCATGGTTGGTGGTAAAACGCCCGCACCGGCGTGGGTTATGTTCTATTTATGTTCTCATTGTCTAATGAGTCAAGACAGACTTACCGCGATTTGGAAATTCGTGCCGGCGGGGATAAGGTCAAGGTTGCCATGTGCCACATAGAGCGACACTGAAAGTGCCACTCAGGATGCGAGAGGGCTTTAAGAACGCATGTTTAAAGCCCGTCCAGAAATGCTCCATGTCCCGCCGTCCGCACCGCACTTACGCGCTAAATCGCCCGTAATTTATCCGGGGGGATTGACGTGATCGGTCTTCCGCTACCATCCCCCAGAAGTTTTACAGCGCTTTTGAAAACATTATGGAATTTCGTGCCGATTTAAGCGAGTTTTACACACAAGGCATTGATCTATAGGCGATAGATCAAGCTTCCCAAGCTGAATACGAGGGTTCGATTCCCTTCACCCGCTCCAGTAACTTCAATGAAATTTCGCGCCACTTTTGTCAGGTGCGGTTTTTAGCCCGCGCTTCGGCAACTTTACGGCTCATCTCTAGACCGTCACCACGGCTGTAGCGTTTGGTCATCTTTACGGTCGTATGCCTGGCCAACTCTCTGGCTGCTTCAATCGACTCTGTTGCCTCAATTGTTTCAGACACGGCGCCGGCGCGGGAATACTGACATTCGAGGAGGCGCCAGCCGCATTTCTCACCTTTCTGAATTTTTCAGCGTAACGATTTCCGCGCTGATGTTAGAGCACATAGTTGTCGTCGGGCAAGTTCAGAGAGTCTTGGTCGATTTTGCGTAACGCACCAATTGATATCGGCGCGCGTTATGCCGAAGCCATCGTCAAGGGTGATTGCCTATTCCAAAGGGCTATATTCGGCCGAGGCAAAACTGAAAACTGTAAAAACTTCAGCCACGAAGCGTTTATCCCAAATTCAAGTATATTTCCAGCTTCGAGGCGTCGCGAGTGGTTCTGGTATCTGAATGGAACCTTCCAGTGCGTATAAACTAAAATCATCAATTCGAACTGGTGAGCGAAAGAAATCGTTGCCAATCAATGGCATAAATTCCAAGAGGTATGGAAGAGAGAATTCGAAATCTGCATCTATGTTGTCGCGCATCTCCAAAACTCTATCAACGTATTGCGAATATTTACACAAATACAGGGCGGATTGAGGAACTAAGTCTTGATTATTTTTATAATAATCAGAAGATGAAAGAAAGACATTGCGTGATATTTCATCCAATCCCTTGATGTGGTTGCTTGGCTTCAGAAATGTGTTGCGTCCTTCCGATGCGAATAAGATTGAAGGATTTGCCGCTGCGAGCTCGACAAGGTCTGCTAGTGGTGTTCTCCCCAGAAATGCTTCGGGCACGCGGTCGCATTGCTCGTCCTCCCAAAACCCTGACATCCCGTGCTGGTCGAGCGACATTTGCACAAAGTATGCGAGTGACGCTTTAGACGGTGGATTATCGGTCGATATCAGGGTGGAAAATGCAAAGTTTTCTTCGCTAGTACTTGGACCGGTCCATGCTTCAGCAGTGATGAAAACTTCGCCCCAAGGATACTCAAGTGTCAACGACCTTAAACGTTCAGTGAATTTTTCACTGTAGCTTTCTATCATGGACTTTTGGAAAAACTGTTTACTAAACAGGTCACAGTCGATGAATTCGCAAAAGCTTTTACCAATGAAGTAAAACCGAACTAATTGATCTGACGTATCTGGATATATTTCTGCTTTGAGGTCATCTGACTGAACATGTTGACAAACATCAAAAATAGCTTTCTTGGCAAGAGGAAAAACACCTACATGTCCCTTATCTATGTCCAGCCTCCTCAAAATTGCATCCTCTATAAACGTGATTGCCGGTGCCAGAACGATGGTTGGCCCGTTCTTCGGTCTACTAGTATAACTTGTTTCAAATCTCTTACCCAAGCTCCACCCGAGCGATTTGGATTAAGTCTTTCAAGTTTGCGATAATAATCCCTGATGGACCCCATTTCCGGATTAGTATGCATTACGAAATTCTGAGTTTGACCTTTCTCAATCGCTGTTCATCTGGTTTACCATCGCCGTTTGATCAAAGGTCTGGTGTTTTCTGCGGCTGATTTCTAACGAAGGGACAGTCGCTTTCTACAAGACGCTGGGTGCCTTCCCGCGAATGATTTTTCCGGCTTTTCCTTGAGGGGTCGTCGAGCATATCGATCTAGTAACCCCGTTTCTGAAGAGCTTTTCGCTTCACCGACCTTTCCAATGAGTTCACCTACGTTGCTAAGCACTGGGTTATCATCGCTTTAGCATGACGAAGCGCAGCATATTGCGATGATATATTGAGGAAATTCACTACGCGTCGCACGTCGATTTTTTGCGTGTCAATACGAAATTTTAACTTTCTTCACTTTTCCGGAACAAAAGGCGTAGGCCTGACGTTGGTATTCCAAATAGAAAAAAGGAATTACCGATGTCTATTCTGGTAAAACTCGTTTCTGTCGTTGCAGTGAGCATTGGTTTCTCGACAGTTACTACAATACCTGCTCACGCCCTCAGCATCATCTCTCCTGCCTATGAAGGCCAAGCAGAAGCACAAGGTTCCGACTATGGCAACGCGCCCGTTGCCTTTACAGGCGGTGTTGCTCAGAGCGCTAATTCCAGCGGTTTGTCTCTGTCTGCCCAGGAAATCAAGCATGTTACGTGGTGTGCGAAGACATACACATCTTACCACGCAACAGATAACAGCTATCAGACCAAGCAGGGTTCGCGCACGGAGTGCCGCTCACCGTACTGAGCGAAACGCAAATTGCGTTTCCAGATATACTTTCAAAATATAATATTTTAATTAGAGATTTACTTAGTTATTCTTAATCACAGGCTTGTGTGGCGTTTTGTTCCAGACGAATGGCTTATATCGTAGTTCATAGACCGCTCTCCATGCTGCGACCGATAGCAGAAGCCAATAAACCGGCGTCGCAATCCATCGTCTTCCCACCATGCCCCGCTCGTGTGCGATCATTGCGCGCGTGCCCATGAGCAGAAAAATCGCGTAACTTGCCGCCATGTTGAGCAGATCCACGCCCGCTAGAGCTAACTCGGCGTGAGATAGAGCGCTTGGCCCCTCCAGAAGAAGGGTCTTGCTGACCATCAACAGGTAGATAATGAAAATTGGATGTGTCAGCGAAGAGAGCAGCATACCGCCGATCAACAGGTGGAACACCGCATAAGCTTTCCACCCCATCTCCTTGCCCACGTTAAGTGGCGATCGCATCATCACCAGCCAGCTTTGAAGCCAGCCCTTGAACCAGCGGCTGCGCTGCGCCAACCAGACCGAAAGATCGGTCGGTGCATCCTCCAGCGTCTGGTAGCTGATGACATCGGAATAATAGCCCAACCGGTAGAGCCGCATGCCCAGATCGGCATCCTCGGTGACATTGTAAGGGTCCCATGCCCCGACCTGACGGAGGATCGATGCGCGAAAATGGTTGGACGTGCCACCCAGTGGCAGCGGCATTTTCATACGCGCCAGCATTGGCAGCATGCGCCTGAACAGGGCGGAATATTCCAGCGAGAATGATGAAGTCATCCACGAGACATGGGCATTGCTGATGATCAGCGGTGCCTGCAGGCAGGCCAGCTTGTCGCACCCATCGCGAAAACGCGCATAGGCTTCGCGCAATTGCTTGGGGTGCGGGCGGTCTTCGGCATCGTAGATGGCGATGAACTCGCCCCTTGCTCCGGCAAGAGCGTAGTTCAGAGCCTTCGGCTTGGTCCGTGGCAATGAGGGAGGGACGGTGACGATTTCGAATTGAGGACCGGGCCGCAAGCGCTCTATCGCCGCGATGGTAGAGGCATCGTCCGCCTCGCAGACCAGCTTGATATCGAGCCTGGATTTCGGCCAGTCGAGCCGGTTCAGCGCCGTGACAAGTTGCTCGACCACGGCTTCCTCGCGGTAGAGCGCCACCAGTATCGTATAGACGGGCAGGGGGCCGTCTGGCGATTGCTCCACCAGCTTCAACGTTCGTCGGTCCGGCTTTGCGCGCAGCGGTACCAGCCGGAACAGAATAGCCGCCATGTAAAGCGCCGCTGTCAGAATATGCAGCAGCTGAAAAGTCATATCAGGCGAAATCAGGATCAGGCACGCCAGCAGCGTTGCGCCGACACCCAGCAGAAATCCCTGTTTTCCATGTAGCGTGATCCGTGCCGAATAATGAGGTTTGGCATCGAACAGGGCGTTGACCGTCTGGCGTGTGCGGCGATCTTCTCCCACCTCCCAAACTGCTTTTCGCAGCGCCGTTGGTGTCGTCACGACGAGGTTCCTGCCGAAGTCGGGTGACGTCTCCAGCGCCTGTTTTAGCCGTTCGATGCTGCCCACGTCCGGCACCATCGCGATGTAAGGCGCTGCGTCTTTGGGAGACAGGCGTACCATTCGCGTGTCCAGAAGCTGCACGTCCAGCGATGGTGTGTCCACCACCAGACCACTGTCCAGCTCGGCCAGGAACGGCAGCCGCAAAAAGCGCGCAAAAGCGCCGAAATAGGCGTCTTCCGTCACCGTTCCGCTCTGCAACAGTTCCGCTTCGAAGGTGGAACCGTTGCGAAGGGCGCGAGCGGTAAAGTCTTCTATGTAGGGCTTGCCCAACCCCAGTGCTTTGAGAAATGTAGCTGCGTCACTCTCTTGCGACGGCCCATTTAAAAACGGAAAGAGGTCGTCCTCGAGCGTATCGAGCGCGACAATTTCACCCTTCACAAGCATCGCTTTTTGCGATTCTTGTGTATACTCGTCAAAACGCAACATACGCTACCCGCCACCGTTGAGGTGGAGCCCCTAAATTCCCCAGCCGGATCATATGCATGCGCTCTTTGGTTGCAACCTTGAAAATTACGGGGATTTTGGTTTCCGCCATCACCGCGTCGTTGTTTATTGGCCCGCATTCTGCTGTTGCAGATGGGCTAGTGGAAAATGGACGCCTACCGGTGTTGTTCGATACGCAGGAACGTCTACCCGGCGCCGACCTCTCGACCATTCCGCGCGTTCGTTTCCTGATGTCGGTGGATTTTCCGCCCTTCAACTTCACCGATCAGGATGGCCGCCTGGTCGGCTTCCATGTCGATCTGGCGCGGGAGATTTGCGCGCAATTGAAGATCGAAAACAAATGCCAGGTTCAGGCTTTGCCGTTTGATGAGCTTGAGGCGGCTGTCGAAATGGGCGAGGGCGAGGCTGTCATGTCGGGCATCGCCTCCAGCGCTGATCTGCGCAAAAGTTTCAGTTTTACACGCCCCTATACGCTTCTGCCTGCCCGCTTTGCGGTGAATAAGGCGACGAAACTCGAGGGGCAATCAGCCACTGCGCTCTCTGGCAAGAAGGTCGGCGTGGTCACCAATTCGCGCCATGAGGCCATGCTCAAGGCATTTTTCCCGGCGGTTCTGGTCAATGGTTTCGATGGTTACGAACCGATGTATGAGGCACTGAAATCCGGCAAGATCGACGCCGTCTTTGCCGATGGCCTGCGCCTACCGTTCTGGGTTGCGGGCACAGCGTCCAGTGGCTGCTGCGCAATGTTCGACGGCCCCTATATGTCTGACCGGTTCCTGGGCGAGGGGCTGTCCATCATGACGGTCGATCCTGAAAACAAACTCGTTCCCGCCTTCGATCAGGCGTTGGCTGCGCTTTCGCGCAACGGCCGTCTGGAAGAAATCTATCGTAGGTATTTCCCTTACGGAATGTTTTGACGCAACCTACTGGCTCGCCCAGATGATGCGCGCCATCCACTCCACATCCGCCAGATCGAAGCTGCGATTGGGATGTTCTGGATTGAGCGAAAAAAGCTCGATTGTTTTGGCGGTCTGGCGGGCCAGCACCTTTGCCATGACTTCGCCATCCCGGCTTTTGACAACCACACGGTCGCCCCGACGCACCTGCGCGCCCGGCTCCACGATCAGCACATCGCCGTCGCGGTAAAGCGGCATCATGCTTTCGCCTTGTACTTCCAGTGCATAAACGCCAACCTTATTGGCGGGGGAGGCGGGGAAATCCACGACATCCCAGCCTTGGCCTGCGGGAAAACCACCATCATCGAAGAAACCACCGGAACCGGCCTGCGCAAAGCCCAGCAGCGGAATGGCGCCCGTCTGCGGTGGAAAATTGCTTTCGGGCAGCGTGTTTCTGTCCGCATGGTTCAACACATAGCCAAAAAACTGATCGACAGTGGCCCCGGTCGCCTCCAGCACCTTGGACACGGACTCCGTGGAAGGCCAGCGCTGGCGTCCATCCGGCCCCAGCCGCTTGGATTTGTTGAACGAAGTCGGGTCCAGCCCTGCTTTCCGCGCCAGCCCGGAAGGGGTCAACTGGTTACGGTCCGCAAGCGTATCGATCGCACTCCAGATATTATCGTGTGACAGCATGGTTCAACGGTCCGGATGGAGCGGCGTCGTCACGCGGCTCGCTTCAGTATCTGGCGAAATTTAACCAAAGACGCTCGAAGAGTAAAGTCGTAAAAGGAATAAAATCCTTAATGATCAGGCCACCAGTGTCGACATATTGATCTTGGAAAGCTGGATCACGGCCTGCGTGCGGCTGTCCACCTTCAGTTTCAGCAAGATGGCAGAGACATGCGCCTTGATCGTGGCTTCGGAAACGCCGAGTTCATAGGCGATCTGCTTGTTCAGCAACCCTTCGCCCAGCATGCCCAGAACCCTGCTTTGCTGCGGCGTCAGCGTGCGCAAGCGGTGTATGAGGTCGGCCATGTCAGGGTCCTGCTCGTGGCCTGACTGACAGGATGCGGGTATCCAGACGTCGCCCTCCAGCACGGCACGAATACCGGCGCGCATGTCTTCGATGCCCGAGGATTTGGAAATGAAGCCGGACGCGCCAAGCTCGATGGCACGGCGCATGGTGGCCGGGTCGTCGGTGGCCGATACGATGACGATGGGCAGGCTGAAAAACTCCGCCCGCAGCGCCATCAGCCCGGAAAAGCCGCTGACGCCTGGCATGGCAAGATCCAGCAGCATCAGATCGGCATCGGGCTGCTGTTCGGCGGCTGCTTTCGCCGCTTCGAAATCGCCTGCTTCGATGATGGCGTTGTCGCCTTCGAGCCCCGTTACCGCCTGGCGAAGCGCGCCGCGAAACAGGGGATGATCATCTGCAATGATAATGGTGAGTTGTGACATGCAGCGCCCCCTCCCAAAGGCATTTCATGTGCGTCCCATATTTGGCGCAGAACAGTTGGCCGTCAAGCGACCGCAATCCAAATCTAAATCAAGAATTGCGTGAAATGCGACTGCAACACAAGCGTTAGATTGCATGCAGCACCCC
The DNA here is from genome assembly GCA_900468015.1 of Hyphomicrobiales bacterium. Taxonomy (GTDB): domain Bacteria; phylum Pseudomonadota; class Alphaproteobacteria; order Rhizobiales; family Rhizobiaceae; genus Agrobacterium. The sequence continues at coordinate 7,518 of UBRU01000007.1, read as the reverse complement.
TTAGGCGCCGTCTACACGCAAAATTCTGTGTGAAGCGGTGGACAAGGACCCGCATTTGCGGCAAACCGCCCGCATATGAAGGAGACGCCGCATGAGTGAAACGCCCCCGATTATCAATCAGGTCATTTACAAGATCGTGCCGACAGACCTTTGGCGGGACGCGAAGGAAGCGGGTGTTTTCAACGGCGCGGCCATAGACCTCAAGGATGGTTACATTCATTTCTCAACCGCAGCCCAGGTCAAGGAAACCGCGCTCAAGCACTTCGCCGGTCAGGACGATCTTGTGCTGGTTGCCGTCGATGGTGGCGCGCTGGGTGACAAGCTGGTGTTCGAAACCTCACGCGGTGGCGATCAGTTCCCACATCTTTACGCGCCTCTGCCCTTGAACGCGGTCCTTTGGGAAACGCCGCTGACGCTTGATGATGATGGTGCCCACCAGTTCCCGGAGATTGCATGATGAGCGGAATTTTTTCCTCGATCGGTCGACGCGGCCTGTTTCTGATAGACCCGGAAGTGGCCCACGGCATGTCGATCACCGCCCTGCGCTCCGGCTTCATTCCCACCTGCATGGTGCCGCACGATCCGCGCCTGCAACAGACGGTCGCTGGCCTCGTCTTTCCCAACCCACTTGGCATGGCGGCGGGCTATGACAAGAACGCGGAAGTGTCTGGCCCACTGCTGAAGCTCGGCTTCGGCTTCACAGAGATCGGCACGGTCACGCCGCGCCCGCAATCGGGCAATCCTAAACCGCGCATCTTCCGCCTCGTGGAAAACGACGCCGTCATCAACCGTCTCGGCTTCAATAATGAAGGCCATGCGGCAGCCCTTGCCCGCCTGATCGCCGCTGGCCTGCGCGGCCTTGTTGGCGTCAACATCGGTGCCAACAAGGATAGCGAAGACCGCATTTCTGACTACGTGAAGGGCATCGAAACCTTCGCCTCCGTCGCCTCCTATTTCACCGCCAACATCTCCTCGCCCAACACGCCGGGCCTGCGCGATTTGCAGGCGCGCGAAAGCCTGTCTGCCCTGTTGAAAGCCGTGCTGGAAAAGCGCGATGCCGAGGCGGCAAAGCTCAATCGCCCGCTTCCAGTCTTCCTCAAGATTGCACCGGATCTAACCGAGGAAGGGCTTGATGATATCGCCGCCGAAGTGCTGGCGCATAATCTCGATGGTCTGATCGTCTCCAATACCACCCTGTCCCGCGATGGCCTGCGTCCCGGCCCCAACAATCACGAAACCGGCGGTCTCTCCGGAAAGCCGCTCTTCGATCTCTCCACCACCGTTCTCGCGAAAATGCGCAAACGCGTCGGCCCTGATCTCCCCATCATCGGCGTCGGCGGCGTGTCATCGGCGGAAACCGCGCTGGAAAAAATCCGCGCCGGTGCCGATCTCGTGCAGCTCTATTCCTGCATGGTCTATGAGGGGCCTGCTCTACCGGGCCGCATCGTGCGGGGGCTTTCCACCTTGGTGGAGCGTGAGCGGGTTGGGAATATCAGGGAGTTGCGGGATAGTGCTTTGGACCGCTGGGCCGAACGAGCAATCTAGCGGATAATTCGAGGCTCCCACCTCTCCTCCGTCATCCTAGGGCTTGTCCCTAGGATCTGATCACGCCTCCAAAATCGCAACGTAGCAGATGCTCGGGACAAGCCCGAGCATAACGAAGAACGCGATGAAGAGACCGAATCTTTGCGCCTTCGCCTCGCGGCGTTCAACCCAACCCCATCATCGACACAGCACCATCGCCCAATAAGGCCTATTCTTCGCCGCCGCATCGTAAGCAACCGCCACACCCAGCCCCCCGTAATTCCCCAGCATATTCTCCAGATGGTGCGGAGAGCTAATCCACGCCTTCACCACGCGCTCGACCGTATCCTGTCCCGCCGCCACGTTTTCAGCCGCAGGCAATGGCACGCCACCGTCTTTCATACGAATGAGAAAACTGTCGGTGAGGCCGATGAGATGCGCCATTTTCTGCGCTTTCACCATGCGGTTGGCTTGATAGGCGGCGGCCTGTTGCGCGGCGCTGTTGGCCGAAAGTGTGGGCAGGCCCTTGGAGCGGCGAAGCTCGTTGACCATAGGCAGGGCCGCAGCCGTCTCATCGCGCGTGCCGGAGGCCACACCCTTGTTGGTGGGCGTGGAAACGCAGGCCGAAAGAGCGGCACTGGCAGACACCAGCACAAAGCCGCGCCGGGAAAACGTAAGCAGGGAATGTTGGGTCATATCAGCGGCGGAAGCTCAAAAGGCGAAGGATGATGAAGACAGGCACGACGATCACGGCACCTGCCAGCAGATAGTCGCCAATGCTGCCCAAGGCGCGGAAGCCGCTGTGCCAGAGGTCGAGCACGAAATTTCTGACCCCATAGATGATGTTCCATGGTGTCAGGCCAAAGACTGCCATGACGAAGCCGACGATCAGCGATACGACCAGCAACTTTATGATCGTGCGCGCTACACTGTCACCCAGCACCTTATCCACCTCACCGGCCATCTGCAAAATCTCCTGAATTCAGCCAAGACATAGAAAGCGTGGTGCCTCTATGCAAGCGCTGGCGCATTATCAGCGCCATATTTGCCGCTGCCATGAAATAGGACTTGAGTTTTTTTATGGCCTGATGAAAGACAGCCCACCTCTTTCAGGAAAGCGTGCATGGCCCCACACCAGTTTTCGTCCGGCGATGCCATCGCAGACCGGCGCGCAGATTACGCCCGCATGCTGGCGGAAAGCGCAGATCACGCCGCTGCTGCCGAACTGATGGAGCAGGCGCTGGAACTCACCCCGTCATGGGCCGCAGGCTGGGTCCAGCTGGGAGACTATTGCGATAAAGCCGGGCAAAGGGACAAGGCCATAGCGGCCTATGAGACCGTTGATCGCCTGGACCCCGAGGGTATCTTCGCAGCCCCACTCAAACTCGCCGTACTCGGTGCCGCCGCAACACCCGAGCAACCGCCCAGTGCCTATGTCGAAGGCCTGTTCGATGATTATGCCGACCGTTTCGAAACCTCGCTGGTCGAAAAGCTCGGGTACAGCGTCCCGCAGAAACTGGCCGCGCTGATCGAAACGGCAAGATCAGGTGGCGGCCAATTCAATTGCACTGTCGATATCGGTTGCGGCACCGGCCTGCTCGGTCTCGAAATCCACAGCTGGACGCAACGCCTCGAAGGCTTCGACATTTCCACCAACATGCTGGCCAAGGCCGAAGAAAAGGCCATCTACCACCATCTGGCGCAAGCCGATCTTTCGCTTACGGCAGAAACATCCGGCCTCTTCGCCGATAACCTTCCCCATCACCGCGCCGATCTGGTCGCAGCCGCCGATGTGATGATGTATCTCGGCAGTCTGGAAACCGTCATGCCGCTGGTCTTGGCGCTGCTGGCACCGGGCGGAACCTTCGCCTTTTCGGTGGAAGATGCAGGGAGCGAGGAGGGCTTCGTCCTCCAGCCATCCCTGCGGTATGCCCATTCGGAAGCCTACGTCCGCGCTTTGTTGGACGCATCCGGCCTGCAAACGCTGGACACCCGCAAAACCACCATTCGCAAGGACGCCGGAAAACTCCTCTCCGGCATTCTGTTTCTTGCCAGAAAACCCACCTGATCTTTTCGTTTCTTGCCTTTTTATCGATAGGTCAGCCTTGCTTACATATCGATATTGAAACGCTGCCTTTTGCGGTGCAAAATAGAGCCTGTTGAGCCGATCCAGTCGCAAGAATCACGATGCGGCGATGCACTCTCATAAAACTGGCAGTTCCATTTCGGGGTAGCGCGCATGGCATTCACGAGAAGCGTTTATGGCATGTGGAGTGCCGATCCGGCCAAGCACGCGCCGGTGGAAGACATTCAGGGCATCGTCACCGGAAGCATCGTCTCGGCGCTCGGTTTCTACCTTCTCGCCAAGGTCGGCCTGCTCACCGGCGGCACGGCGGGCGTAGCCTTTCTTCTGCATTATGCCTTCGGCATCAGCTTCGGCCTGCTGTTCTTTCTCGTCAATCTTCCCTTCTACTACCTGTCCTTCCGCCGCTTGGGCCTTGCCTTTTCGCTCAAAACCTTCATCGCCATCGGCCTCGTGTCGGTGCTGACGGAACTGGAAAGCCGCTGGATGGTGGTGGAAAGCATCAATCCGCTCTGGGCCGCCCTGCTCGGCGGCCTTCTCCTGGGCTACGGCCTTCTGGCGCTCTATCGCCACCGCGCCAGCCTCGGCGGCATCGGTATTCTCGCCATCTACATTCAGGATCGTTTCGGCATCCGCGCCGGTCTCATCCAGCTTGCCTTCGACAGCTGCGTCATGATCGCGGCCTTTGCCGTCATCAATCCCGAAACGGTGCTCTACTCCATCGTCGGCGCCTTCGTGCTCAACCTGTTCCTCGCCATCAATCACCGCTCGGATCGCTATATCGTCGTGCGCTGATCTCTAAGGCCTTCTTTTTCGCCCGCGTTTCACTACTTTAGAGCTGTGAAACACACTGAGCCCCCCATCTCCGGCGTTGATGTCGGCACCTTGCCTTTATCCTTCCAGAAATGGTTCGGCGAAAAAGGCTGGAGCCCGCGCGCCCATCAGCTGGAATTATCCGCTCGCGCTCGCGCAGGCGAAAACATGCTGCTGATTGCGCCCACCGGTGCGGGCAAGACGCTCGGCGGCTTCATGGCCTCGCTCACCGATCTCGCAGAACGCGGCAAGGTTCCACCCGGCTCGGCCTTCGTCGGCGTCCACACGCTTTACATCTCGCCGCTGAAGGCGCTGGCTGTCGATATCGAGCGCAACCTGATGAAGCCGGTGTCGGAAATGGGCCTGCCCATTTCGGTGGAAACCCGCACCGGCGATACGCCGCAGGCCAAACGTCAGCGCCAGAAGCTGAAACCCCCGGACATTCTGCTGACGACGCCCGAACAGGTCTCGCTGCTGCTCGCCAACAAGGAAGCAGAACGCTTTTTCAAGGACCTAAAATATGTGGTGCTGGACGAGCTGCATTCGCTCGTCACCTCCAAACGCGGCCATCTTCTGTCGCTGGCCATTGCCCGCATCCGCAAACATGCCCCCGCCATGCGCACCATCGGCCTGTCTGCCACCGTCGCTGACCCGATGGATCTGCAGCGCTATCTCAGCCCGCAGGCGAAGGGCGAACCCACTGCCGGTCTCATCACCGTGGATGGCGGCGCAAAGCCCGACATCGCCATTCTCGGCACCGAAGAGCGCATCCCATGGTCCGGCCATTCGGCGCGTTACGCCATGCAGGATCTCTACCCGGCCTTGAAGGCGCACAAAACGACGCTGATCTTCGTCAACACCCGCTCGCAGGCGGAGCGCATCTTTCAGGAACTCTGGACCATCAACGACGACAATCTGCCGATTGCGCTGCATCACGGCTCGCTGGATGCGGGCCAGCGCCGAAGGGTGGAAGCGGCGATGGCCGACAACAAGCTGCGCGCCGTCGTCGCCACCTCCACGCTCGATCTCGGCATAGACTGGGGCGATGTCGATCTCGTGGTGCATGTCGGTGCGCCCAAGGGTGCCAGCCGCCTTGCCCAGCGCATCGGCCGCGCCAACCACCGCATGGACGAACCGTCCAAGGCCATTCTTGTGCCCGCCAACCGCTTCGAGGTCATGGAGTGCCGCGCCGCGCTCGATGCCAACTACATCGGTGCGCAGGATACGCCGCCCATTGCCGAGGGCGCGCTGGATGTGCTCGCCCAGCATGTGCTGGGCATGGCCTGCGCCGAACCCTTCGATGCCGATGACCTCTACCGCGAAGTCACCACCGCCTCGCCATACGCCGATCTGCCGCGCGAGACCTTCGATCGCATCGTCGATTTCACCGCCACCGGCGGCTATGCCCTGCGCACCTATGAGCGTTACGCTCGCATCCGCCAGACGAAGGATGGTCTTTGGCGCGTCTCCAACCCGCAGGTCGCGATGCAATATCGCCTCAACCTCGGTACCATTGTCGAGGCGGCGGAACTCAACGTTCGCATGGTCAAGCGCAATGCGAAGGGCACCATCGGGCGCGGCGGCATGACGCTCGGCAAGGTGGAGGAGCATTTCCTCGAACAGCTGGTGCAGGGCGATACGTTTCTCTTCGCGGGCAAGGTGCTGCGCTTCGAAGGTATCCGCGAAAGTGAATGCCTCGTCAGTCAGGCCTTTTCCATGGACCCGAAAATCCCGTCCTATGCGGGCGGCAAATTTCCGCTGTCCACCTATCTGGCAGACCAAGTCCGCTCCATGCTGGCCGATCCCGCCCGCTGGCATGCCCTGCCGGATCAGGTGCGCGACTGGCTGGCCATCCAGAAGGAAAAATCCATCATCCCCAAACGGGATGAGCTGCTGGTCGAGACCTTCCCTTTCCGCAAACGCTTCTTCATGGTCATGTACCCTTTCGAGGGGCGCTTGGCGCACCAGACGCTCGGCATGCTCCTGACCCGGCGGCTGGAGCGGGCAGGGGCCAAGCCCATGGGCTTCGTCGCCACGGATTATTCGCTCGCCATATGGGCGCTGGAAGATATCGGCATTCGCCTGCAATCCGACCGTCTATCGCTGCCGGACCTGCTGGACGAGGACATGCTGGGCGATGATCTCGAGGCATGGCTGGACGAATCCTTCATGCTCAAACGCACCTTCCGCAATTGCGCGATCATCTCAGGCCTCATCGAGCGGCGCCATCCCGGCAAGGAAAAGACCGGGCGGCAGGTGACGGTCTCTGCCGATCTTATTTATGACGTTCTTCGCAGCCATGAGCCGGACCATATCCTGCTGGAAGCCACGCGTCGCGATGCCGCAGCCGGACTTTTGGACATTGGCCGTCTTGGCGATATGCTAAGGCGAATCAAGGGCCACACTACCCATTGCGCCCTGGAGCATGTTTCGCCGCTGGCCGTTCCGGTCATGATGGAAATCGGGCGCGAGACGGTGCCGGGCCAAGCCATGGATGACGTGCTGGCCGAAGCCGCCGATGAGCTGATTGCGGATGCGATGTCATGATGCATCCGTTTGCCAAGAATGAAGGACACAACAACGACGTGCTGAGCCGACTTGCCCTGAGCGACAAATTTGCCACCGGCTTCGAATGCCTCGGCTCGGAAACCGCCATCAACGGCGTCGCTGGCTGGTGCGATCCGCTAGGCGGGCTGTACCTGCCCGACCTCTCGCTGCTGGTCGTCTCCGATTTGCACCTGGAAAAAGGGGCAGCCTTTGCCCGCCGCGGCCGCCTTCTGCCGCCCTACGACACCATCGCCACCCTCAAAATCCTGTCCTCGCTCATCACCCGCTACGACCCGAAGATCGTCGTCAGCCTCGGCGATAATTTCCACGATCGCATCGGCTCGCAGCACCTGCCACTGCCGCTTCGCGATCTCATCAAGGAGATGGCCCGGGGACGTGAATGGATATGGATCAACGGCAACCACGATCCCGATGGTACGGTGGATTTGCCGGGCTCCTCGTCGGATGAAATGTTCTACGGCAACCTCGTCTTCCGTCACGAACCGAAACCGGGCGCATCATCAGGCGAAATCGCCGGCCACCTCCACCCA
>UBRU01000025.1:0-72140 GCA_900468015.1 Hyphomicrobiales bacterium | reverse complement strand
CTGCGGGGGCGGCGGGGGGCGCGTTCGGAGGCGGCGGAGTTGACCTGCGCCTCCTCTTCGACTGCAACTTCCTTGGGCGTGCCCTCGATGACCGGCTGAGGTGCGGAGCTGGCGTCGTAGACCGGGGCGCTGACGGCTGCGGCTACGGCTGGGACCGGCGCTGTGTCGTCTTCCGCTTCACGGGGCTGGCGTTCCTGACGGGCAGGACGCTCGCGACGGTCACGGCGCTCGTTACGGTCCTGACGTTCAGGGCGATCCTGGCGCTCGGGGCGGTCCTGTCTTTCCTGACGTTCACCCTGATCGTTGCGCTGCGCCTGCTCGTTACGCTGGGAGCGCTGCTCGGGCTGATCATGATTGACGGGCATGGAGACGACGACGTCATCGTTGTCATCGCCGTCCATCTCGTCACCATCGCGCTCCTGCTGGAACTCGCCGCGATCATCGCGCTGGAAACGCTCCTGCATTTGCGCCTGTGCAGATGCAATGATGCGGTTGTAATGTTCCGCGTGCTGCAAATAGTTCTCGGCCATGACGCGATCACCGGAGCTCTGGGCATCACGGGCAAGCGTCGCATATTTCTCGGCTATATGCTGGGCCGTGCCGCGGATCTTAACATCGGGACCGGAGCTGTCGTAGCTTCTGGTGAGCGGGTTGCCACCCTTGCGGTTAAAGTTGTTGCTGTTACCGCCACCACCGCCGCCGCCGTTGCCACCATTGTTATTGTTGTTGCTACCACGCCCCCGGCCGCGCTTGTTCTGCTGTCCTGGCCTCATCAATTGCTCACCTGAATTCTATTTTGATAATTCTCGTTGTTTCGTTGCAACGAAAAACCGACGGTTTGGCCAGTTTTACGACGTTGCGCCCATCACGTGCCTTGACCCTAAAGGACAAGACCTCGCGTTTTGTGCCCAGATGCGCAAATGCTGCATCGAGCTGCCTGCGAAGAAAGTTTACTGATTCACATGCCGGGAATGCCCAGCCTTTCAGGGTTCTCAAAAAAACCCGCTTCGGGACTGATTCAAACCATGGCGAATCTAAAATTCACCGTCAGCCACCCTGCATGTGGGCGCAAAGTAGCCCGCTTCCTGCGGAAATCCAAGCCTTTTCTTTTGCTTTGCAAAATAACCTTGCACAAAATCCATAGACACTACCGACCAAAGATCAGCGCCCGATCATTACCGCCGTAATCTTTCACCGCCTCAAGACGCGCATAGCCATGGGTCGCGAATATACCTGTCACATCGTCTTTTTGATCGTAGCCGATTTCGACGCCGATAATGCCACCATCCACCAGAAATTCCACAGCTTTTTCAGCGATGGTACGGTATGGGGCAAGACCATCAGCACCGCCATCGAGCGCCAGCATGGGATCGAACTCGCGGACATCGCGGTCCAGTGTCTGGATCACATCCGTTCTTATATAGGGCGGGTTAGACACGATTATGTCAAAGCGGCCCTCGATCCGATCGAACCAGTTGCTCTGAACGGCAGCAAAACGGCTGGTGAGGCCGTGTCGCTCAGCATTTCTGTGTGCCGTTTCGAGAACATCCGGCGCGATATCGCTGCCGATACCGGTGGCCTCAGGGCATTCGTTGAGGAGCGCGAGACAGATAGCACCAGTGCCAGTGCCCATATCCAGCACACGCGCCTGACCGGCCTTTCCTGCCATGCGACGGAGGTGCGGCAGCAGGGTATTAACCAGCACCTCGGTATCTGGCCGTGGTTCCAGTGTGCCGGAAGACAGGAGAAGGTCGAGACCGTAGAACTCGCGATGGCCAAGAATGCGGTGGACCGGCTCGCCTTCTGCCCGCCGGGCGACGAGAGCAGCGATCTGCTCTGCCTCGGTCTCGCTGATGAGTCGCGTGCCGTTCAGCACGAAATCGGTGAGCGAAAATCCGATGACCTCCCCTGCCAACAGCCTGATATCGGTAAGTGGTTCCGGCACGCCTGCGTCCTGCAGCCGGTCTCGCATCCTAGCAACAAAGGCTTGCACCGTGAGCGGCGTCTCGCTCAATGTTGCTCGCCCAGTTGCGCCAGTTGACCTGCCTGATAATCGGCAATCAGCGCATCGACCATTTCATCGATATCACCTTCGATCATGCGGTCGAGCTTATAGAGCGTGAGGTTGATGCGGTGGTCCGTCACGCGCCCCTGCGGGAAATTATAGGTGCGGATGCGCTCGGACCGATCACCGGAGCCGACCTGGCTCTTGCGGTCTGCGGATCGCTCGTTGTCAACCTTCTGGCGCTCGATATCGTAAAGGCGCGAGCGCAGGACCTGCATAGCTTTCGCACGGTTCTGGTGCTGCGATTTTTCGGACGAGGTAACGATGAGGCCGGTGGGCAAGTGGGTGATGCGCACAGCCGAGTCCGTGGTGTTGACGTGCTGACCACCGGCGCCCGACGCGCGCATCGTATCGATGCGGATGTCTTCGGCGCGGATTTCGATATCGATTTCCTCGGCTTCCGGCAGGACGGCAACGGTTGCCGCCGAGGTGTGGATACGGCCGCTGGCCTCCGTTTCCGGCACACGCTGCACCCGGTGCACGCCGGATTCGAACTTCAGCTTCGAGAACACACCGCGTCCATTAATTGTGGCGATGATTTCCTTGAAACCGCCCGCCTCGCCTTCGCTGGCGGAGAGTATCTCGACCTTCCAGCCCTTGGTGCTGGCGAAGCGCTCGTACATCCGAAACAGGTTGCCGGCAAATAGGGCCGCTTCGGAGCCGCCCGTTCCGGCGCGGATTTCGACGATGGCGCTTTTTTCGTCTGCAGCGTCCTTGGGCAAAAGAAGGATTTGCATGTCCTTTTCGAGCTGTCCGATGCGCTCGGACATATCAGGAAGCTCTGCCTCGGCGAGATCGCGCATGTCCCTGTCGGTCGATTTGTCGGCCAGCAGGGTTTCGAGATCGGCCACTTCGGCAAGCGCCTTCTCATATTCGCGGATGGTTTTGACCACCGGCTGCAATTCCGAATATTCAGACGCAAGCTTCACATAGACATCGGCGGCAGGGCCAGCCGACATGCGCGCTTCGATTTCACCGAAACGCCGCTCAAGCTCACGCATTTTTTCGACGGGAAGCTTCGCCACCTGTCACGCACTCCAATTTTTCTTGGCTTTCAAATAGGGATGGAATGGGTCGCTGCAAAGCGCAAAAGCACCTGACGCGTGCTTTCCACCGACTTGTTGTCATCCAGCGCCGCTTCCAGTTCCTCCGACAGTGCTGCCGCATCCAGCCCCAGCAGCATGGCTTTGACCGGCCCGATGGCGGTGGGCGACATGGAAATGGAGCGGAAGCCAAGGCCGATCAGTGCCATGGCAGAGAGCGGCTTGCTGGCCATCTCCCCGCACAGCGTGACCTGCGTGTTGTTGCGGGTACCGGCGCGGACGATATCGCGCAGGATGCGCAGGAACGGCTTGCCGAGATTGTCGAAACGATCCGACACACGCGCATTGCCGCGATCCACCGCCATTGTGAACTGGAACAGATCGTTCGAGCCGACCGACACGAAATCGACTTCGGCCATCAGCTCATCCAGCTGCCACATCAAAGAAGGCACTTCCAGCATGGCGCCGAATTGCAGCTTGCGCGGCAGGGAATGGCCGAATTTCGACAGATGCTGCACTTCCTTTTGCAGCAACTCTCGCGCAACACGGATTTCCGCGACCTCGGTGATCATCGGCAGCATGATGCGCAGTTCGGCACCTGAGGCAGCACGAAGAAGCGCGCGCAGCTGGGTGCGCATCAGGCCAGGACGGTCAAGCGACAGGCGGATGGCACGCCAGCCGAGAGCCGGGTTTTCCTCTTCCTGACCGCGCATATAGGAGACGACCTTGTCGCCGCCGATATCGAGCGTGCGGAAGGTCACCGGCTTGCCTTTGGCGTTGCGCAGCACGCTGCGATAAAAGGCTTCCTGCTCCTCGCCCTTGGGCATGTTGGAGGCGATCATGAACTGCAGTTCGGTGCGGAACAGGCCGATGCCATCAGCACCGGATTCGTCCAGCTGCGGCAGATCGACCAGAAGGCCCGCATTCATCTTGAGATCGACCCGCTGGCCGTCCTTGGTGACGGGTTCGACATCGCGCAGCGCCCGGAACTGTTCCTGACGCTTGGCGCGCAGACGGACTTTTTCCTCATAGGCGCGCTGAAGATCGACAACGGGGCGCAAATGTACCTGCCCGTCGTCGCCATCGATGATGATGGCGTCATTGTTTTCAGCCAGCGCCACGATGCCTGCGGCCTGCCCGATGATGGGAATGCCCATGGCGCGTGCAACGATCACGACGTGGCTCGTCACCGCTCCGTCTTCCAGCACCAGCCCGCGCAGCTTTTCACGCGGGTAATCCAAAAGCTCGGCTGCACCCATGGCACGGGCGAGAACGATGGCATCCGCCGGGAAATCTTCCTCGGGGCCGCGACCGCCATAACCGATCAGCTGGCGTAACAGGCGGTTGGCCAGGTCGTCGAAATCATGCATCCGCTCACGCAGATAGGGATCGGTCAGGCGCATCATGCGCGCCTTGGTATCGCTTTGAACCTTTTCGACCGCTGCTTCTGCGGTGAGGCCATTGCGGATCGCCTCTTCCATACGGCGCACCCAGCCCTGGTCATGGGCGAACATGCGGTAGGTTTCCAAGACTTCGCGGTGCTCGCCTTCCGTCGCCACGTCGCGGCGCTGGAGCATGTCATCGATGGACAGGCGCAAAGAGCCGATGGCCTCCGCCAAGCGGCGGATTTCCATATCGGCGTCTTCGTTGAGGAGATTGGTGACGACGATTCGCGGATCATGCAGAACGACATGGCCAAGGCCGATGCCTTCGCCATAGGCATCGCCATCGATGGAGACGGCCCGGGTCAGGTCCAACTCCACACCGGGGCGTGTGATTTTCTTCAATTCACCGCTCGCCACGATCTCTGCGATAAGCATCGCAGTTGTCTCAAGCGCTTCAACTTCATCCTCCCGGTACGTTCGGCTGGTCTTGTTCTGAACGACAAGAACGCCAAGAGTGCGACCGGATCTCAAAATCGGTACACCGAGGAAGGAATGATAAATTTCCTCTCCCGTTTCAGGGAGATAGCGGAAAGCGGGGTGGGCCTGCGCATCGGAAAGATTGAGTGGCTGGGCAGATGCGGCGATGGTGCCGACAAGACCTTGCCCCATTTTCAGTTGAGCCAGATGGACTGCGTCTTTATTGAGTCCTTCGGTAGCATAAAGCTCCAGAACGCTGTCGGACCGCAGCACGTAGACGGAACACACTTCAGCGACCATGTTGCTGGCAATCTGCCGAACAATCTGGTCGAGACGCTCCTGCGGCTCAAGGTGCTCCGCCATCATTTCGCGAAGCCGCTTGAGGAGGACGCGTGGACCTGCGGAAAGGTCTCTCATCGCGTGTGCTCCCTGATGTCTTCACATACGGACCGAGATGATCCGCATGGCAATCAATCAAAATCTATACCGCCTGCACAGCAAGCCGCAAGGCAGGGATGCACAGTCGATCCAACATCTGACACGCCACCTCAAAGAATCGGATGACGTGTATCGACATTACAGAATCAACTCTTATCCAGACCGTAAGCAGAATGCAAAGTACGAACTGCAAGTTCCGCATAGGCGCCATCAATAAGGATGGAAATCTTGATTTCCGACGTCGTGATGGCCTTGATGTTGATATTCTTCTCGGCCAAAGCCTTGAACGCGCTGGCAGCAACGCCTGCATGGCTGCGCATGCCGATGCCGATGACCGAAACCTTGGCAAGGCCGGTCTCGTTCTGAACGACGTCAAAGCCGATCTGCGCCTTGTTGTCTTCCAGTACCTTGATAGCCTTCGGCATATCGCCTGATGGAACCGTAAACGTCATGTCGGTACGCGAACCATCTTCAGAGATGTTCTGCACGATCATGTCCACATTGATGTGGGATTCGGCCAGCGGGCCGAAAATGGCGGCGGAAACACCCGGCCGGTCCGACAGGCGGCGCAGCGAGATTTGTGCTTCGTCCTTGGCATAGGCGATGCCGGTTACGACTTCCTGTTCCACGATTTCTTCCTCGTCACAAATCAAAGTACCGGGCGGATTGATAAGGTCACCCATGCCCGGCGCATCGGGATCCTCGAAACTGGAGCGCACGAAGGTCCGAACCTTGTGCACCATGGCAAGCTCCACCGAGCGAACCTGCAAGACCTTTGCACCCAGAGATGCCATTTCGAGCATTTCCTCGAAAGCGACCTTCTTCAGGCGGCGCGCCTTGGGCACGATGCGCGGATCCGTGGTGTAGACGCCATCGACGTCCGTGTAGATATCGCAACGGTCTGCCTTGACGGCAGCGGCGATGGCGACAGCAGACGTATCGGAACCACCGCGACCGAGCGTGGCGATGCGATTGTCCGGGCCCAAGCCCTGGAAACCGGCAACGACGGCGACCTGACCTTCGCCCATGCGGCGAACAATGTCGGAACCATCGATATCCAGAATGCGGGCCGCGCCATGGGCGTTGTCGGTGCGAATGGGAATCTGCCAGCCCTGCCAGGAGCGCGCATTGACGCCCATCGACTGCAAGGCGATGGCCAGAAGGCCCGATGTCACCTGTTCGCCGGAGGCAACGATGGCGTCATATTCGCGCGCATCGTAAAAGGACGCAGAACCTGCGGCACCGGCCACTTTCGGCGTATTCTGAACCCAGTCCACCAGCTCGTTGGTTTTGCCGGACATGGCCGAGACGACAACGGCCACTTCATGGCCAGCATCCACTTCGCGTTTCACATGCCGTGCGACATTATGAATGCGTTCGAGATTTGCGACGGACGTGCCGCCGAATTTCATGACAATGCGAGCCATAGTTGACCAGTACCATCCCATTTTGCCGCCCGACATGGCGGACAAGAGTACAACCCAGTCGGCACCTTCCCAAAAAAGGGCCTCAAGTTGCGGGTCTCATAGCGAAAAGGCATGGTCCACGCAATGCCGTTTATGAACCATGCGGTACGCCTTTTTCGGCGTGACGGGCCTCACCAGCAGCGAATCCGGGTGACGAGCGTACCGCTTTGGTCTGTACAAACGTCGCCATTCACAGTATGAGCGCGTCAATTCAACTGGCTGAATGGCCGAAATGGCCCGTATCGGCTGCTTTATGACCCTTATGATCTAATGGTTTCGAGCGGATGCAGGCAGCCCAATATCCGAAAGACGGTAGATGACAGAAACCCAGGGTATCGCCCCGGCGATTGCACAGGCGTTGGAAAAACGCGGCTATAATGATTTGACTCCCGTGCAGAAGGCCATGCTTGCGCCTGAACTGGATGGACAGGACGCGTTGGTTTCCGCCCAGACGGGCTCTGGCAAGACCGTTGCCTTCGGCATGGCCATTGCCCCGACGCTGTTGCAGAAGAATGGCCGCTTCGGCCAGGCCGGCGCGCCACTCGGCATCGCCATTGCCCCGACCCGCGAACTTGCCATGCAGGTGATGCGCGAGCTGGAATGGCTCTACGAATTTACCGGCGTTTCCATTGCGTCCTGCGTTGGCGGCATGGATATCCGCGCCGAGCGCCGTGCGCTGGAGCGCGGTGCCCATATTATCGTCGGCACGCCGGGTCGCCTTTGCGACCACATTAAGCGCAAGGCGCTGGACCTTTCGTCCATTCGCGCTGTGGTGCTGGATGAGGCCGACGAAATGCTCGACCTTGGTTTCCGCGAAGATCTGGAATTCATTCTCGAAGAATCGCCTGCTGAGCGCCGCACGTTAATGTTTTCGGCGACGGTTTCTCGCAGCATCGCCAAGCTTGCCGAAAGCTATCAGAAGAATGCCGTGCGCGTTGCGACGACATCCGAGCAGAAGCAGCACGTCGATATCGAATACCGCGCCATGGTGGTTTCCCCATCCGACCGCGAAAACGCAATCATCAATGCGCTGCGCTTTTATGAAGCCCGCAATGCCATTGTGTTTTGCTCCACCCGCGCTGCCGTCAACCATCTGACCGCGCGCCTCAACAATCGCGGTTTCTCCGTTGTGGCTCTCTCGGGCGAGTTGAGCCAGAACGAGCGCACACACGCTTTGCAGGCCATGCGTGACGGTCGTGCCCGCGTTTGCGTGGCGACAGACGTTGCCGCACGCGGTATCGACTTGCCGGGTCTCGAGCTCGTCATCCACGCCGATCTGCCGACCAACTCCGATACGCTTCTGCACCGCTCGGGCCGTACGGGCCGTGCCGGACAGAAGGGCATCAGCGCCATTGTCGTGCCAATGAGCCAGCGCCGCAAAGCTGAACGCCTGTTGGAAGGCGCCAAGGTCAGCCCGGCCTGGGTTCGCCCACCATCTGCCGAGGAAATCACCCAGCGGGATGGCGAACGCCTGCTGGCCGACGCTTCGCTGACGGAAAATGTCAACGACGACGAGCGCGATTTCGTCGCCAAGCTTCTGGAACAGCACGGTGCCGAAAAGGTCGCGGCTGCTTTCGTGCGTCTCTACCATTCGGGTCGTTCCGCACCGGAGGACATTGCCGAGGTCTCGATTGATGGCGCCCGCAAGCCACGTCGCGACGGTTTCGAGACCGTTGAAAACAACGAGCCGCGCCGCGATCGCTCCGACTTTTCCGATAGCGGCTGGTTCACGCTCTCCGTCGGTCGCAAGCAGAATGCAGAGCCACGCTGGCTGATCCCCATGCTGTGCCGCTTCGGCAAGCTGACGCGTCAGGATATCGGCGCGATCCGCATGCAGCAGACGGAAACCTATGTGGAACTGGCCGCCGATGCGGTAGACCGCTTCACCTCCGCACTGGGCAAGGACATGATGCTGGAAAAGGGCATCCGCGTGAAAGCCATGGAAGGCAAACCCGAAATGACGGGCGGTGCCCGCGAAGATACGCGCTCTCCGAGAGCCCAGAAGAAATACGTGAAATCCGACCAGGCGAGCGCACGCCCTGGCGATGACAAGCCTTGGAAGAAGAAGGCCAAGCCTGCGGGTGACCATTCTAGTGGCGGCAAACCTTCGAAGTTCGAAGGCAAGAAAGACAAGCCTTTCGAAAAGCGCGGGCCGAAGAAGCAGGATCGATAATAAAAAAACCGGCGGAAATTTCCGCCGGTTTTTTTGTCTGTTATCGAAACCCAATTAACGGGTTGGGCAGCCTGGCGTGCCGATGATGCAGCCGAATTCCTGACCCTGCTGAGGAGGCGGTGGCGGACGATTTCCATCGGGACGGCGGCGACCCTCATCGTTCTGGCGACGGTCGTTCTGGTTCTGGCTCCAGTCGCGGTTGCGATCACGATTTCCGTCGCGGTTCACGTCCCGGTCTCTGTTACCATCGCGGCCACGATTGTCGTTATCCCAGCGCGGGCGTTCGTTGCGGTCGCCATCACGATCCCGCATCGGCGGACGCTGACGGTCGTTCTGGTTCCAGTCGCCGTGGCGCTGTTCCCAGCGACCATCGTTCGGACCCCGGTCACGGCGGTCATCACGACCGCGGTCGTCGCGCCAGTCGTCACGCGGACGCGGGCGGTTAAAATCACCGCGTGGTGGGGGTGCATTCCAATAACCGCCGGATGGACGGCGCCAGCGGTCACGCTCGCGGTAGAAATCTCGGTCGCGGTAGTTCTGATCCCAATAGCGTCCTGCTTCAAAGGTGATGATCGGTACGCCGAGATCACGATAATAGCGCGGCTCTACGTAGACGCGGTTCTGGCGATAGATGGCCTGAACGTAGCGTCCGGCAACCCAGCCACGACCATAGCTGAACGACACATCGCACCACGGCGTATCCGACAGGCAGCCGTGAATGGTCAGCGGCGCTCCATTGGGAATGACGACCACGGCAGGATAGGCCGTGCTGGGTCCGGACCGCATGTTGACGTTGGCCGTGGAAAAGCCCTGCGTCGCAGCTTGCGCCAGCGCCGGGGCGGTTACCAGCGCAAGAAGCGCAAGGGCACCAAACAGTTTCTTCTTCACTTTTATTCTCCCTCAAGCAAAGGCTTGGCCGCCGAAATCGGCATTGAACATTTTTAGAGATACGCGCCTGATGATGAACGCAGCATGAAACGAAAATCCCCAGATTTCAGTTCCTTGCGGCGATCGATCGCGGCAGGCCCCGCCGTGACTTTACGCACCGCCCCTTGACTTCATGGGGCAATCATCCGACTTCAGGGGTACACAGGATGGAGCAGCACCATGAGCGAAGCCACGAAAACGACCGTCGACCAGAGCGAAGTAGACCGTTTCTCCGCCATGGCCGCCGAGTGGTGGAGCCCGACCGGCAAGTTTCGGCCACTGCACAAGTTCAATCCCGTCCGCCTGGAATATATCCGCAACCGCGCCTGCGAGAATTTTGGTCGCGACCCCAAGGCGCACCGCCCTCTGGAGGGCTTGCGCGTTCTCGATATCGGTTGCGGTGGCGGTCTGCTATCCGAGCCGATGGCACGCATGGGTGCTGATGTGGTGGGGGCCGATCCCTCTGAAAAGAACATCGGCATCGCATCCACCCATGCCCGGGAAAACAATGTTTCCGTGGATTACCGCGCCGTGACCGCCGAACAGTTGCTGGCGGCAGGCGAGACATTCGACATCGTTCTCAACATGGAAGTGGTGGAGCATGTGGCGGATGTCGATCTTTTCGTCACCACCTGCGCGAAGATGGTACGACCCAACGGGTTGATGTTCGCAGCGACGATCAATCGGACGCTGAAGGCCCGTGCGCTGGCGATTTTCGCTGCTGAAAATGTGTTGCGCTGGCTGCCACGCGGCACGCACCAATATGAAAAACTGGTGCGCCCGGACGAACTGGAGAAGCCGATCCTTGCCGACGGCATGAGCATCATCCACCGCACCGGCGTCTTCTACAACATGTTGCAGGACCGCTGGAACCTGTCATCGGACATGGAAGTCAATTACATGGTGCTGGCAAAACGTCCGTCTTAATTAACGTCGTCAGGCAGGACGGGAAGCGGCGCGACCGCGATCCCCTCTTCGATCAAAGCTTTTGCTTCCTGCGGAGAGGCCTGCCCGATAATGCCACGGGCTTCGGCCTCGCCGTAATGGATCTTGCGGGCTTCCTCGGGAAACTTTTCACCGACATCGTCGGTATTCGCACGGATTGTTGCCAGGGTTTCCTTGATCTTGGCGAAGGCCTGGGCTTGCGCCGCATCGAGTGCCAGCGTTCGTGTGGCCTCCTTCTCGCGCGCGGTCGAGACCGACGGTGCCATCAGCATCTTGGTGACATCCGCGGAATTGCAGACGGGGCACGTCACGAGACCGCGTGCGCGCTGACTGTCATAATCGGCGCTACTGGAAAACCAGCCCTCGAACTCATGGGCTTTTTCGCAATGGAGCGAGTAGCGGATCACTGGGCAGCGCCCATAGCAGCCGAGGTGCTCCCAACCCTATCGAGCGTGAAATCGCGCGCATTTTTCAGGTTGGGGATTTTTGCCCTTGCGGCGGGCACAGCTGAGGGATCGATATCCGCATGGATGATCTCCTCACCGCTCCCACCGGCGACTGCGAGAACCTTGCCCCAGGGATCGACGATCATGGAATGGCCGAAGGTCTCGCGACCGTCTTCATGCGTGCCACCCTGTGCTGCGGCAATGAGGAAGGCACCGTTTTCAATGGCGCGGGCGCGCAGGAGAATTTCCCAATGTGCCTCGCCCGTCTGACGAGTAAAGGCGGCGGGAACGGTCAGAACCTGCGCGCCAGCGATGGCTTCGGTGCGGAACAGGGCTGGAAAACGGACATCGTAGCAGATGGCAAAACCGAATGTGGCAAGCGGCAGTTCCGCGATGCGTGCATCCTTGCCCGGCTCATAGGCCGAGCTTTCCCGCCAGCTTTCGCCATTGTCGAGATCGACATCGAACATGTGGATCTTGTCATAGGTGCAGATGCGCTCTCCATCAGGCGCAAATAGAAAGCCGCGATTGGCGATCTTGCCGTCTGGACGGGCGATGGCGGTGGAGCCGACATGGACATAGATGCCGAGTTCGCGCGCAAGCTTGGCCGCCGTCAGAACGATGATGTCGCCCTTCTCGTCTTTCAGCGACGCACGCAGGGCATCCCGATCCTTCTGGATCGCGCCAGTCATCTCCGGCGTCTGCACGTAGACAGCGCCCTGCCCTGCCGCCTCGCGAACGAGCCGCTCCATTATTGTCGCGTTCGTTTTCGGGTCAACGCCCGAGCACATCTGGATGGCAGCGGCCTTGAAGCTCATTTTTTCGTTCCCCATTTCGTCGTCTTCTTATCGATCTCAAGCTGCCAGCAGCGCGTCCAGCTCGCCATCGCGGTCCAGCGCGTGCAGATCGTCACAACCGCCGACATGCTTGTTGCCGATAAAGATTTGCGGAAACGTGTTGCGACCGGATTTGTCCATCATTTCCTGACGGTAATCGGGATTTGTGGTGGCGTTGTACTCGGTGAACGCGACGCCCTTGCTCTCGAGAAGAGACTTGGCGCGGGCACAGAAACCACAAAAATCGCGCGTGTAAATCGTAACGGATGCCATTTCTTCGAACCCTCGCAGTGTCAGCCAGACCGATGTCTGACCTGTCATATAGGCCCGGAAATCGCCATTGCAAAGGTCAAAACAGTGACATCTGCGGCACCTGCCTTCTTGAGCCTGCGGGCCGCAGCCGCAACCGTTGCTCCGGTGGTGTAGACGTCATCGACGAGGACCACCCGCTTGCCGGAAATGTCGGCCTCACGGCCCGGCGCAATGGCAAATGCTCCGCGCACATTGAGCTTGCGGGCCCGCGCCGAAAGCCCGACCTGCCGGCTGGTCGGCTTGACGCGGATGAGCGATGACGCAAGCAAGGACTTGCCCGATAGCGCGGACAGATGACGGGCAAGCTCCGCCGATTGATTGAAACGGCGTGCCAGAAACCGCCGCCGGTGCAGGGGAACCGGCACGATACAGTCGCATGCGGCAACCATGCCATCGCTGGCGCGCAGCATCCATGTCGCCATCAACAATGCGAGATCGGTGCGGTCGAGATATTTGAGCTGGTGGACGAGCTTGCGGGCCGGTCCATCGTGCACGGTGGCAGCCCGCAAACGCTCGAAAGGTGGAGGCGCGGCGATCGCCTCGGCGCAGACGATACCGCGACCGTGATCGTGGCTGAACGGAATGCCCAGCACTTCGCAATAGGGCCGCTCGATGAACTGCACACCCGCCCAGCACGCCGCGCAAAAGGCACCGTCGTTTTGCGTCTTGCAGCCGCAACCGAGGCAGGATGGCGGATAGACGAACTCGCTCAGGCTGCGCAGAAAGCCGCGCAGCAGACGCAAACCACCGTTGCTGGAAATCCGTTCTTCCCATTCGCCCATGAGGTTGACAATAGGCGCGAACGGGTGCCTTTGCGACACTAAAATTTGAGATGGATCACCGCATGGACATAGTTTTCGACTCGGCGCTGGTAGAAAAAAACCGCAGACGCGCATGGCACATCGGGGACAACAAGGCCCTGTTCCTGCTCGACATCGCCGCAGACGAAATAGCCGAGCGCATAGGCATCGTGGAGCGCCATTTCGACGAAGTCGTCGAACTGCATGGCGCGACCGGTGTCACCGCACGGCGGATCATGGAAACCGGTAAAGTCGGCCACATCACGCGCGTCGAAACAGATGCTGCGTTTGCTGCAGAGCATACATCGCTCACGGTAGCACCCATCGAGCACCTACCGCTGCAGCCCGCATCCGCCAACCTCATCGTCTCGCCGCTGAGCCTGCATCTAACCAATGATACGCCCGGCACGCTGATCCAAATCCGCCGCGCGCTGAAACCGGACGGACTGTTTCTCGCCGCCATTCCCGGCAGCGGCACCTTGCAGGAACTGCGCGACGTGCTGCTGACAACGGAGGCCGAACTAACCGGCGGCGCAAGCCCACGCGTCATCCCCTTTGCCGATGTTCGGGATGTGGGCGCACTGTTGCAGCGTGCGGGTTTTGCGCTTCCGGTTACCGACGCTGAAACCTATACCGTTCGCTACGACTCCATTTTGCCGCTGATGCGAGATCTCAGGGCCATGGGAATGGCAAATCCTTTGGCGGGCCGCAGCAAAAGACCACTGACGCGGCGATTCATCATGCGAGCAGCGGAAATCTATGCCGAGAAATATTCGGATGCCGATGGCCGCATTCGCGCGACATTCTCGATCATCTATGTGTCGGGATGGGCCCCGCATGAGAACCAGCAGAAGCCTTTGAAACCGGGCTCCGCCAAGGTTCGGCTTGCCGATGCTTTGAAAACTGCGGAAATCAAGCTGCCTCGACGCGACAACGAGTAAGCAACACTGTCAATTGATAGCGTTGGCAAAGGTGTCGGACAATATTCGCAACACGGCGATGAGATGGTCGCGAATGCCTTCCAAGCCGAGAATCAGGGCGCTGGAGATAAGGGCGATGACCAGGCCATATTCGATTGCCGTCGCACCCTGCCGGTCCGCAAAGAACGCGGCCAGCTTGCACATCACGAATTCTGCCCTGTCCGCCATTCCTGAAAGCCCCTCAATGGTCTGCACGTGCGACACGCCACAGATGAAACCTTGGGCATTCTACCGGGATAAAGTGTGTAATGTGTTACGTCCTACAGGGCCAATTTTAGCGGTCCGCTTTTTTCCGGCAAAGCTCCAACTTGTTTTCGTTGCCAGAGCCTTTATTAAAACAGCATGTTATCATAAAAACGAGGTCCCAGTTTTTGAATGAAGAGCGACATGCCACAGCTTGAAATAGACAGCCCGCTTCAGGAGTTCTTCCAGAAATCATCTGTCGCGCTTGCGCTGTCCCATGCGGATGACGACAACCATCTGGCGCTGGTGAATGACAAGTTCTGCGCACTTACGGGTTACAACAGCGAGGATGTATTGGGCAAAAACTGCAGAATGCTGCAGACCAGCCCGAAGGGTGCTCATGCCGAAAATGCCGAGGCACGCGCCAAAATCCATGACTTTCTACAGCCTGACGGCCCGGAGACCGTACGCACGACAATCGTCAATTTTCGCAAAGATAGCAGTGCCTTCGTCAATCTGCTGTTCATGTCAAAGTTAAAAGCGACGTCGGGGCAGGTGCGCTATATATTGGCCTCGCAATTCGATGTGAGCCGCGCCCACGCGCACCTTCTGGAGACCTACGATCAGGAACTGAATGACACTCTGACGAAAATCAAGCCACTGCTCGATGACCACAACATCATGATCGAGGGTACGCTTGCAACGATTGCGAATTCGACGACCACCATTGCCCAGGCAAAACTAACTTTGGCGGAACTGGAACAAAACGCCCCCTATTGATCGTTTTAGCATTCGAAATTTCAAGGACCCCTGTTTGTCTCACGAGTATAATCTTCCATCCGTACCTGTTGTCGGCGTCGGTTCATCTGCAGGTGGTCTGGAAGCTCTGCGCGAAATGCTGAGTGCCGCCGAAGTGCCAACGGGCCTCGCCTTCGTCGTCGTACAGCATCTAGATCCGCATCATGAAAGCATGCTGGCGGAACTGTTGGACAGACATACGGGCCTCAACGTCCTCCAATGCGAGGGCGGCGAAGAGATAGAGGCGGATACCGTCTTCATCATCCCTCCGGGCAAAGGGCTGAGCATCGAGCACGGGCGGCTCGTTCTCAACGATTTCGCCCAGCCGCGCGGTTTGCGTCGCCCCATCGACGATTTCTTCATTTCGCTGGCCAATGACCAGCAATCGAACGCCGCCTGCGTCATTCTGTCCGGCACGGGTGCCGATGGCTCGACGGGTCTTCGCGCCATCAAGGAAAATGGTGGTCTATGCGTCGTGCAGGAGCCGTCAACGGCGAAATATGACGGCATGCCCGTTTCCGCCACAGGCACCGGCCTTGTCGACTTCGTGGTGCCGCCCCAACAAATCCTGTCCTGCATCGGCGGCTTCTTCTTTCGCAAGAGCCAGGGTGCCGACAAGAGAGAAGCCTCCAGAGTCGCTGACATCGTTGACGACCTCTGTGTGGCGCTCCGCACCACCGTTGGCCACGATTTCGCGGGCTACAAGCAGACGACATTCGTTCGGCGTGTCGAACGCCGCATGCATGTTCTGGGCATCAGCAAGGGCTCAGACTATCTGACCCGGGTGCAGACCGACACAAATGAGTGCGACGCGCTATTTCGGGACCTGCTGATCAATGTCACCCGATTTTTCCGTGACCGTCACTCGTTCGACGTGCTGAATGAACTTGCCATTACCAACCTGATGCGCGATGCGGCAGGCAGTGAAGACGGCGTTCGCGTTTGGGTGCCCGGCTGTTCCAGCGGTGAGGAAGCCTACACGATAGCGGTGCTGTTTGCAGAGGCTGCGCGCAAGCTCGAACTGCCCTGCAATGTTCAGATATTTGCGACCGACATCGATGAAAGCATGTTGAAGATCGCCCGTGAGGGCTCTTATCCCAACGCGTCTCTCGCTGATATTCCGCATGAATTGCAGGAAAATTACGTCATTCCGCACAAGGACCGGTTCAATTTTATCGGCCAGATCAGGGACATGATCCGCTTTTCGGGTCACAGCCTGATCAAGGATCCGCCCTTTTCCAAGGTGGACCTCGTTTCATGCCGAAATCTGCTGATCTATTTCGATGAGAAGCTGCAAAAGAAGGTCATGCCGCTTCTGCACTACGCGATACGGCCGGGTGGTTTTCTGTTTCTGGGATCGTCCGAGACTGTCGGCCGGTTCGACAGCGTGTTTTCCGCCATAGACCAGAAGGCGCGGCTGTTCGAGCGCCTTCCCGGCTCTCCGACCTACCCCATTCCGCTTCCGGGCGAGCGCCGCGACCAGCGTCCCGCTGTTTCCAGAGCTGAAGTCCAGAAGGTTCCCGAATCCGTCGATGAGCAGGCCGTCAACCGGCTGATGGAGCGTTACATTCCGGCAAGCGTGGTGTTGGACAATGACGGGCAGATCGTTGCCGCCTATGGCCGCCTGAGCCGCTATTTCGAGTTTCCGGTATCCGCTGCCAGTGAAACGAGTGCGGCAACGCTGGCCCGGCCCGGCGTGAAAGAACAACTGGGAGCGCTGGTGCGGCAAGCGCGCACGACGAAGAAACGCGTCATTGCCCGCAATGTCGATGTCGTGACCGACTTCGGCTCGCTGAAGACAGAGATCATCTGCGACCCCTTGGATGACAACAGTTACTTGGTGGTGTTTCAGGAATCGCCCGTTTTCACGCCGCTGGAGCTGACCGATGTGCTTGAACTCGAACATGGCGACGGCCATGTCGAGGCGCTGGAGCGCGAGCTACGATCAGCCAAGCATCGGCTACGCTCTGCAACCGAAGAGCTGGAGACGGCCAACGAGGAACTGAAAAGCTCCAACGAAGAAATGATGTCGATGAACGAGGAGCTTCAATCGACCAATGAGGAACTGACGACGGTCAATGACGAGCTGAAGACCAAGGTCGATGAAGTGACCGTGGCCAACACCGATCTGCGCAACTTCTTTGATTCGACAAGTCTGGCGGTGATCGTGCTGGATAATGACATGCGGCTGCGGTCCTATACCAAGGCGGCGACGGCAATCTTTCCGTTGCAGCCGACAGACAGGGGCAGGCCCCTGTCCGATGTCGCAAGCCGTTTTCCTGCCCTCGACTTTGCCACGCGTGTCCACAGCGTCATGGCAGATGGCATCGAATATAACCAGACCGTAATGGACCGCGAGCAGGAACGCACGTTCTCGCTGCGCATACTGCCCTACCGCACGGCAAATGGAACGACGGGCGGCGCAACCATCGTCATGACCGACATTTCGCACGCCATCAGCGTGGAAAGCCAGCTTGCCGCCGAGCAGGAGCGGCACGAGCTTGCCATTGAGGCTGCGGGCATCGGCGTGTGGGAATATCTGCCGGACCGTAGTGAATTCGTTCTGGGGGGCGCTGCGATGGAGCTGCTGCAAACCCGCGACGGGACGCCTGCCTTGCAGGCCGTACTGCAGAACTTTAGCGACGCGGACCGCACGCATCTGCGTGATGCGCTGGAAACAGCGATCCACGACCATACCGGCTTCGAGCTGACCTCCCGCATTGTCGGCAATGATGGTCGTTCCCGCTGGCTGAAGACATTTGCGCGGCATGTGGCAGACAGCGATCCGGGCCGGGTGATTGGCGTCAGCGTCGATGTGACGGCGGAATACGAGCTTGCCGAAGCACGTGACTTGATGCTGAACGAGATGAACCACCGCGTCAAAAACCTGTTTGCGATGATTGGTGGCATACTGCGCATGGCGGCGCGCAAGCACGAGTCGGTCAAAGGACTGGTAGAGGATGTCGAGGGGCGCATATTGGCCCTGGGCAGCGCGCATTCTCTGGCCTCCAACCAGAAGCGTACCGCAGCCGTCGGCATTCAGGATCTGATCGAAACCATTCTGACGCCCTACCGTCGCCATGCGACGATCGACATCGAAGGCGGCGACCTTCCGATTGCGGCAAACTACATAACGCCGCTGACGCTCATTCTCCACGAGTGGTCTACGAATGCCCTGAAACACGGCGTTCTGGGCAAACCCGACGGGCATTTGCGCATTCGCTGGGAAGAAACTGGAGATCAAATTCATTTGGTTTGGAACGAAACCGGCACCGAGCCCGTTGAGCAGCCGGGAGTAGCTGGATTTGGAACAGTACTTCTGACCAGTGCCGCCAAGCAAATTGGGGGTAAGGTTTCAACAGATGTCGATGGGGCGAGCTTGACGCACACCCTGACGATGCAGAC
This sequence comes from Hyphomicrobiales bacterium, assembly GCA_900468015.1. Taxonomy (GTDB): domain Bacteria; phylum Pseudomonadota; class Alphaproteobacteria; order Rhizobiales; family Rhizobiaceae; genus Agrobacterium. Next base: position 53,461 of record UBRU01000025.1, on the reverse strand, counting down.
CAAGGTTCGACATGACGCATAAGACTGTGTTGCTGGTAGAAGACGAAATATTTGTTGCGATGGATATTCAAATGACCCTTGAAGACGAGGGTTGGACCGTTGCAGGACCGTTTCCGAGCACCGCAGAAGCCCTCTCCTATCTCGACGAAAATATTCCGACCTGCGCGATTTTGGATGTGCGCCTGACGGATGGTGACGTGTTCCCAGTTGCTGACCGGCTGCGGGAAACCAATGTCCCCTTCGTATTCCATTCCGGCCACGCCGACGGACGCGCCCTCGAGGAAGTCTATCCGCAATCGGCGTTCTGTCAGAAGCCATGCCTGCCAACCAGCCTCGTTCAGCAGGTTGAACGCCTGGCAGGATTTGAAGAGCCAGCGAGACGCTCAGCAGCGGGCTAACGTTGCCCGGATAACAAGCACGTTAAATCTGCTTCACCGCGGAACTTTTTTCTTTCTGGACCATTAAAGACCGTAGCGACGAGGCTGGCTTCACAATGAGGCCTGTCCGGCGCCTTTCGGATTCTTGCTATGGAAAGACGCATCATGAACCAGAAAACACTGGTCGAGGTTTCAGTGCCCGACTGTAACGGCACGATGATCCCTTACGGCATCATGAACAGCGAACAGGCAGCCGAGCTACCGGATACATACGAGATTTCGGTGGCGCATCTCGGAAGCGACGCGCAAGTGGCGTCAACCGATGATTCAGTCGAGTTGATGGTCTAACCACCGCTCAAACGAATAACGGCACCTCCAACTGAAGGTGCCGTTACGGTGTTTGGGAGGATGATTACAACACTCTTGGAATGTCGTCATTTTCGTCCGGATTGGGAACCGGCAAATCATCCGGCAGCGTGCCGGGTTCAGGTTCTTTCACCGGCGGTATATCGGGCTGCGGCGCCATCGGCGGTACGGGGCCTGGAACAGGCTCTACAGGAATCACAGTCATCAGCTTTCACCTCACATAAGTTGGCGGGCAGTGCTGCTGTCCACATCGCCTCTTGGTCCACTTTCGTTCGCCAATCTCGGTCCAGTCGAAGGCTGCGCTGCCCGCCTCACCAGTCTCATGAAGTAAACGTCTTGATGCCGTGAGGGTTCCGAAACGTTATGCGAAGCCCAGGGAGTTGCGGGCGACTTCGCGCTGAGCGCCGTAGTCACGCATGTGCGCCTCGTGGCCACATTCGCGAGCTGTAACACGGCTCGCCTCGACGTCCGGCACTTGCAACAAGGCGTCGGCATAGGTGCCCGTTTCGTCTTCGAAGTCGAAGACGGTCGATGGTGCTGCGGTTTTCAAGAAATCGAACATGGCTTCCTCCCATTTGAAATCTTAACGCTCAGTTGGCGCCCCTGTTCCCTCCACCGTGACGCAACAACCAATGAGTATGAAAACAATCTTATAACACGTGTTTTTGACAATCCGTTACGCGGTATCGTTAAGAATATGAGCCGGGTAAATTGTCTCATGCCCACACAGTTTGACCCGTCTCGAAATCGCCCCATTGAACCGCAGTATGGCCTTGATACCGCAAAGGATTGTGTGGCTGAACGGAACGGGTGGAACGACGGGGAGACCGGGGAGTTGATGCCGGGGGACCTTATCCGAGCGAGCCACGATAAAGCTGGGACAAGGCCGTACACATCCGAGAGACCCTTCTCACCGGTGCTACCCAAGAGCGCTGGACCATCAAGGAGCAGAGACATGACCATCAACACCGTCGTTTGGGGCGAAAATGTCCACGAACACGAGAATGAGACCGTTCGTGGGATCTATCCCAATGGCATGCACACGACGATTGCCGATGCTCTCAACCGGGAGTCCGATATCAACGCCACGACAGCGACGCTTCAGGAGCCGGAACACGGGCTCTCGCAGGAACGGCTGGACCAGACGGATGTGCTGGTATGGTGGGGTCACAAGGCCCATGGCGAGGTTGATGACGCCATCGTCGAGCGCGTTGCAAGCCGCGTCTGGGAGGGCATGGGCCTGATCGTTCTGCACTCGGGCCATTTTTCCAAGCCGTTCAAGCGCCTGATGGGCACGCCCTGCGCGCTGAAATGGCGCGAAGCGGGCGAGCGCGAGCGTCTGTGGACCATCAACCCGCGCCACCCGATTGCCGCAGGCCTGCCAGAGCATTTCGAGTTGGAAAACGAAGAAATGTATGGCGAGCAGTTTTCCGTACCCGAACCACTCGAGACCGTCTTCATCTCTTGGTTCCAGGGTGGCGAGGTTTTCCGGTCCGGCCTGACATGGCGTCGTGGTGCGGGCAATATCTTCTATTTCCGCCCCGGGCACGAAACCTACCCGACCTACCACGACGCCAATGTCCAGAAGGTCATCGGTAACTCCGTGAAATGGGCCTACAACCCCCTGGGCACGCTGAAGAGCATTCATGACGCGCCCAACGTGCCGGTCGAATCCGCTCTGGAAAAGATCGAAGAGCGCGGCCCCAAACTCCACTCCGCAGGCGAAGCAGGTTACAGGTAATTCATGATGAGACTGGTTATTCTTGGAACGGGCGGCATGGCCAATACCCATGCCATGCACTTCTCGCTCATCTCAGGCGTAGAGCTTGTAGCGGCGATCGACGTGGATGATGTCGTGGTGCGCGGCTTCGCAGCCCGTCACAATATTCCCTCGACGTTCACATCACTGGACGAGGCGATTGCGTGGGGCGAGTTCGACGCCGTCGCGAACGTCACACCGGATGCGATCCACCACCCCACCACCCTCGAACTTTTAGCTGCGGGCAAGCATGTCTTTTGCGAAAAGCCGCTGGCCGAAACCTACGTCAAGGCAGCCGAGATGGCGGATGCGGCAGAAAAGTCCGGTCTCGTCGGCATGGTCAACCTGACCTATCGCAACGTCGCACCTCTTCAGATCGCGCGGCAGATGGTTCTGGAAGGCAAGATCGGTAAACTGCGCCATATGGAGGCGTCCTACCTCCAGAGCTGGCTGGTTTCCAAGGCCTGGGGCGACTGGATGACAGAGAGCAAATGGCTGTGGCGGCTCTCGACCAAGCACGGTTCCAACGGCGTGTTGGGCGATGTTGGCATTCACATTCTCGACTTCGCGTCCTATGGAGCGGGTAGCGATGTGGAACGCATCTTCACCCGGTTGAAAACCTTCGACAAATACGAGGGTAACAGGATCGATGTCTATGATCTCGACGCCAATGACAGCTTTACGATGACGGCGGAACTGGAAAACGGCGCCATGGGCGTCATTCACGCCAGCCGCTGGGCCACCGGCCATCTGAACGAATTGCGTCTTCGCCTCCACGGAGACAAGGGTGCTGTCGAAGTCATCCACACGCCGGAATATTCGACGCTTCGCGGATGCCTTGGCGAGGACGTGGAAAAGGCGATCTGGCGAAACATCGAGGTCGAGCCGGTGGAAACGAACTACGAGAAGTTCGCCAAGGCTGTGATGGAAGGCGGCAAAGCCGACCCCGACTTCCGCCACGCCGCCAACCTGCAGAAGGTGTTGGACCTGTCCATCGTCACCGACCGGGAAAGACGCGAGATTGCTGTCTCTGCCTGAATGAGCAGATCAGGGGGCAACCAGCGCGGGTTGCCCCCAATCCCGGCTGCTTTTCAATCGAATAGCAAGTGCCAGTTCTGCGGAAATGGCGTACCGCCGAAATCCACCTGACCCGCCTGCCCTGCGGCGCGGCGGAGTCCCTTTTTCCGCAGAAGCGGCATCAGCATTTCAGGAATGATCGCCTGATTGATGTATTCGCCAAAGCATGTGTGAAGACCATTCCCCCATAAAATATAGTCTTCCGATGGCCTGTCGAACCGAAACTGGTTGGGGCTGGAGACCGCATGTGGATCGAACATGGCGGAGAGATTGCAGGCTAGCACTATCGTCCCCTGCGGTATCTTCCGCGCTCGCCATGTCGAGCGCGCAATGACGCTGTCGCGCACCGCCTGTCGGTAGATCAGCGGATTGACCGGATTGTAGCGCATGGCCTCCATAAGGGCGGACGTGACCGTCTTGATATCGCTTGCGCGCGCTGCAATCTGCGCTTTCTCCAGAGCGTCGGGCCGCTCCATCAACTGATCGAGCGCCTGGACCGCTGCCTTGTTCAAGGTGGGAATGGCGCCGATGACCATGCCGATCATGTTGTTCCTGATGTCGACGTCATCGAAACCATCCACACCGCTGGCCTGCAAAGCCAGACAGCGCGAAACAACATCGTCTGCCGCCACTTGACCCTTAAGGTCTTCGATGCACTGGTCCAGATAAGCCCGACAACGGGCTGCGGCATCCATTGCCTTTCCCGTAATGGCGGCATCTCCTTTGAGATCGATGAACAGGTACCAGAACATGATGGTGGTCCACTCGATCATATCGCCGCGAGTTGGACCCGGTGTGCCGAAATAATCCGCGACCATGCGGTAGGGCACCTCCAGCGTCAGCGCATGGGGAACGTCGATGGCACCGTTTGCCGAAGCGACAACGTCTTCGGCGCGTTGTTGAGCAGCCGGGATAATGATGCCGGGCAAATCCTCACGGCGTATCGCAAGACGCATCAGCGACACATCATGGGTGTAGCGCGGCGTGTTCTGCATGCCCAAAAAGAAGTTCGATCCCGCCGTGATCGCATGCATCTTCGGCTCGTAAACGACGGCAAAATCACAGTCACGAGCCAGCACCTCGCGCACATCCTCAGCACGCGTGACGATGGCGGTACCCGTATTGGGATAGGCCGTTATCACCTGCTTCTTAAGGAGCAGATTGGGCGCGAAAGCCCGCAGCACCGCAAAGCCACGACGCAGCGTGACGGGCTCTGCGGCAAGTTTTGCAAACCCCGCCTCGCGTCCTTCCTTTGAAGGAAAAAGCACGATCTGGACAGCGTTGGCAGCGAGAATGACGATGGAAACGAGCGCCTCGATGATGACGCTGAACCAGATCAACAGGCTTTTCACGATATTTGCGGTAAGGCTTATCATCAGGCAATCCTTCGTCATCTCGGCAGATTTGGCGGCGTTCTCTTCCGAAACAATGTCAGGTCGGATCGGTGACGCCCATGCCGATCATGCGCAGCGCCGTGACACTGGGCACAAAGAAGTAATCGCCACCGCGCGACTCCACGAATTCGGGCAAATTTTTCATGATGAAGGGCGCCTGATCCTTTGCGGGATCACCCGGCACGATGAATTTCGCACCTTCACGATGCCGCCCGACCATCGGGCAGGTATCGTTGCCCGCATTGGCATCCAGCCCGTAATTGACCCATTGCTGCTGCACGAATTCGAACTGCCGGTTGAGATTGGAGCAGAGGCAAAGCATCACAATGCCATGGTTGTCATCATCGGTCGACTCCGGGCCTGACGAGCCGTAGGGCAGACCGCGTCGCAAAATACGACGCCGGTTGTTCAGCACTGAGCCCAGCCACGTCTTGGGATTGTCGGATGCATAATAGGGGTCCAGCTGATCGCGCGTATTGATGCGGCGAATATGGGCGGTGACGGGACATTTGATGCCTTCCGGGTCCGGCCTGTAGACGAAATCGTTAAGCTCAAGGGCAAAAGCCGCCATGGCCTTCTTGTCATCTGCCTTGTATGCCGCCATCGCTTTCGCCTGCACGGCCTTCCAATCCTCATAGGTGGGTGCCGCCATGATGGGAATGCCGTCGGACCAGCGTCCGGCCATCTTTGCCATCAAGGTTTCCTGACCGACTTCCGGCGGACCACCGATCGCGGCAACGGCCTGATATTGTGCGGCGGCGGCAACGATGGCGTTGCGGAAGGACGCGACATTCTGGTGGAGTTTTCGATAGGCGAAAAAAGTGCCGTTGCGGCTGAAATCCAGCGGCATCGCACTGCCGGGAATCTCCTGCGCCTCATCGGCATGACCCAGTAGAAACTCGCCGGTTGCCAGCGGAGACCACTCGCCGCTACCGGACAATTTGCCACGACCGGGCAAGTTCAGTTTCATGCGGCCGAGGGAATATTGCCCCTCGAATGCCGGATCGCCGATGCCATCGGTATATCCGAAATGTTCCTTCGGCGTTGGTGCGAAATTGCCATCTGCATCCTGTCCGAGAAGCGCCGTCAGGTTTTGCCAGCGGGGATCGGGACCCGAATGTCCGTCCAGCAAAACGACGCCGCCATCCGAGCTTTCCGCCAACCCGACGATCCAGGATGTAATCCGGCTCATTTCCGCGACCGCCTCACCTGTCGCGGCCTCCATCTGGGCGTTCAGCGTCACCAGAATATGGACGCGGGTCAGGCCATCGGGATTGGGCTTCACCCACACGCGGTCCCAGCGGCAGCGTTGCTCATCCTTGTCATCGACGCCGTAGATTTCGTCACCCAGAATTTGCGCACGCGCCTCCATGCCCTCGATAAATTCGTCCGGCATGCCGCGCAGCGTGGTGCTGGGAACGCCCAGTGCCAGCAGGCCGGGAAATGTGAAGGCGAGATTGATGGCGACCTCTGGCCGCTCCTGCATCTGGAGATCATTGTCCGGGTTGGCGTCTCCGGGCTTGTCCTTGCTCGAAGGCCAGCGCAGTGCCGAGGTTACCCTGGGCCTGATATATTCGACGAAAGCACGCCCAGCACGACCGCTATTGACGGTAAACAGCAGCATGCGGCCCTTGGGAAAGCCCTGCTTGCCATAGGCGGTGAGGACGTTGCCTTGAATATCGGCGAGATCGAGAAATTCGGTCATGGAAGAGCAGCCTTTGATCAGGAGCGGATAACGCCGGGTGACTGGGTCGGGCGGTCGATATCTTCAGGGGCGGTTCGGGCTACGAATTCCCGGAAGGCGGCACGAACCTGCCCTGCCGACGCCAGCTGGTTATCGCCGATGACATCCGTGAAATTCTGTTGCAGATAGAGGCTTTTGAGCACAGACCGGAGATCGGAATTGGGTGCTGCCGGCAGCGGCTTTGCACCTGCCCGCATGACCAGAAGGTAGTCCAGTCCCACGGCCAGAAGCGTGACGATGAACGCCACCAGAGCGTAGGTCATCCACGTGTTCATGGGGTGGTTATACGCCCAGGCAAAGAAGGCCCCGACCAGACACACAAGAAACGCGATGGCAGGAATAGCTGCCAGTATGATCAGCAGCCTCGTCGAAATGCTGTGAAACGGTGGCGGGGTGATCCAGTAATCGTTAAACGGCATGGTCGTTTCGACCTGTCCCTTGGCGACCCAGGCCGCGAAGCCCGCTGCGTCCCGCACCGTGTCGAACTGAAGACAATGCTGGAAAACGCTACGTAGCTCCTTTTCCATCACACTCCATAGATGCCTGAGATAATCGGAGGGTTCGGTTTTACCCGTGCCGACGGGGTCGAAGTCTGCGGTGAACGCGAGGAAAGGCTGGCCGAGATGATCGACGGGCTGCGGATCGGTCAGCACAGTTCCGCGCACGGCGCTCCACAGGCTGTTTTTCGGGACACGCCCATTAAACGCGACATCATCGATGATGAAGAAACGGGCGAAATGGGTGCGATCGCTGCGGGCAAACGGGCTGTTGTCATCCCGGCTCTCCTTCGAGGTCATCGGCGATTGCTGTGCGGGCAAAAGCCTGTCCAGAGCGGTTCGCAGCGCATGCAGATGGCTAACCGGCGCCAACGCACCGGGATCGACAAGATCGGTCCTGATGGGAATGAGGATCGTCAGAAAATAATGGCCACCATCCAGATTGGGCATGGGTTTCGCCTTTCGTAAACTATTGGCGGAATGGAATGAGCGGTCTGCGGCATCAACGACTGTGATTCTCCCTAGAAAAACCAATCGTCACACCAGAAACAGAGATCGTTTCGTATCAACGGCCACCAGCGCAGTGCACCGGGCATGGCCTTCGTATCAGGCCTGCCGTGCAGGATGCTCCTTGAGCCACAAAAGCCGGTTACGATCCGCTTTTTCAGCCGCCGTACTGGCGATGGGGGCATAACCCGGGCTTGGCAGCGAGTTCTGCATCTCTCTGACAGCCTTGCGGTAGGCCACCATGAAATCGGCATCGCTTTGCGCTGTCTGTTCTGACTTCATCAGTGCCAGAATGGCCTGGCGCACCCGCAGTGCCGCCTTGATATCCCGCTGGCCGGTACCTGGCGTGGCGTTATAATAATAGTCGTTGTCGATCTGATTGGCGCGGATATAGGTTTTGAACGGCGTGATCGGTATGGAGTGAGGATAGCCGGTGCTGGAATACCAGAACAGATCCAATCCGTTGGGGATGCCGTCCGAAAAGGCATTGATATACTGATCCCAGGTGCCGTTGAAATTGCTGCAAAACAGCATGTAGTCATTTTGCAGGGTCTGCTTGCCCTGCCCGTAATCCGGCCACTGATCACGCTTGATCAGCACCCAGCGAGCGAAGTGAATGATCGATAGACCCAACAGGCCGCCCAACGTGGCCGGAAGCGCGCGGGCAATGCGAAATATGAACCTGTTAATCCACGTACGCCGCGGCTTCATCGGCGTGATGACGTTCATTCCATAGGCTTTGCCTGCGACGTTGGACATCAGACCCCCTGTGCAATTCCCCGCAACATGGGGAAGGTTACACAACAGGATTATACAGTCACTGGTTGAATTTATGGACGACCATCACAAACTTTGCGGGAAGATTATGAGTGCCTCACATCAACCAATGCTCAACTGTGAATGATCTTCCACACGCCGCGTGCGGCGGCAACCATTTCACCTGCTACCGTCAATTTTCCATCGAGGAAAATCAGCGTGCGTGTTTCCTTCAAAACCTCGCATCTTATCTCGACCATTTCGCCCAGCCGCACCGCACGCATGAACTGCATGTCGAACTGAACCGTACTTTGACGGCGGTCAGGGGCATGGCTTCTTGCGGCTGTTCCCATCGCCCGGTCTGCAAAGGTCATCAACATTCCGCCCTGAACGAAGCCAGCCCGGTTCTTATGCTTGCGCTCGGCATGGAAGCGATAGCGGTACGGATTTTCGTTACAGGCTTCGATGGGACCGACCAGATTGATGAATCCATCGTCCTCGAGAGCCGACCACGTCATTGAGTCATCTGTCATTTTCAGCGCTCGCGATGTCCTTGGTGGCTTGGCGATAACCAACATAGGGATTTTCATCGAGGGACTGCAACGCGGACGATGTCCATTCCTTCGATTGCCGCTCCAGCCAGTAGAGCGGGCCGCCCAGCCTGGCAGGAAACCCATAGCCATGGACCCAGACGAGATCGATATCCGATGGACGTGCTGCTATGCCCTCTTCCAGAACAAGCGCCGCTTCGTTGACGATGGCAGCAAGGGCGCGTTTCTGGATGTCGGCGTCTGAGAACTGATGCTGGGCAACTGCGCGCTCTTTGCGCCATACGCGCAGCATATCTGCAACCTTCGGGCTTTCGACCCCACGACGCGCGCCTTCGGGATAGTCGTACCATCCCGCATTGGTTTTGCGACCGAGCCGTCCGTTTTCCACCAGCCGTTCAAGAAACGAAACCGTATCAGGCGGGTCGATCCTCTCGGCGCGTCTGCGACTGCGGTTTGCTGCGGAAATATCGAGGCCGGAGAGATCGCCCACGGCAAAAGGCCCCATGGCAAAGCCGAAGGCTTCCAGCGCCTGATCGACCTGTTGCGGTTCGGCACCCTGATCGACCATCACCTCGCATTGCAGGCGGTAGGCATTATAGATGCGGTTGCCGATGAAGCCTTCGCCGACGCCCGAGACCACCGGGATCTTGCCGAGCTTGCGGCCCACGGCCAGCGCGGTCTTGAGCACGTCTGCGGATGTCATTTTGCCGCGCACGACCTCCAGCAATTTCATGCGATGCGCGGGGCTGAAGAAATGCAGGCCGACGACATTGGCCGGGTTGCTCGCTGCTTGCGCCAGAATATCGAGATCGAGATAGGAGGTGTTGGAGGCGATGATCGTATCGGGGGCAACCACGGAGTTCAGGGAAGCGATCAGCGCCTTCTTGACCTCCATATTCTCGAAAACGGCCTCGACTACCATATCGCAATCCGCGAATGTTGCGATATCGGCGGAGGTTGAAAACTGTGTGGCGATCACCTCTTGAGCCGATGGCGTGGCCAGCATTTTCGCCAGACGGTCAGGCAGGGAGGCCAGTGCTTCGGCGTTCTGGTCCACAAGGCGCACCCTGTATCCGGCGGAGAGGAAGCAGGCGGCGATGCCGGCACCCATGGTGCCTGCACCGACGATGCCGATGGTTTGCAGATTGCGCGCTATGACGTCTTTCGCATCGCCCGTATCGCCAGCGCGCCGCTCGGCAAAGAACAGGTGTCGCAGGGCTGCGGATTCGTCGGTCATCCGCAGTCTCTGGAAGACGACGCGTTCTTCCGTGAGTGCCGCATCGAAATCGAGCGAAACGGCGCGCCTGACGGCAGCGATGGCTTCCTCGACGCCGGGGTGACCACGGCGCTTGCGCTTTGCCTGTGCGGCGGCCTCTTCCAGAGCGTCGGCGCTGAAGCTGATGATGGGCATATCACGCACCCGCCGTTTTCCCGGTAGCGACCGGGCCAGTGCCGCAGCACCGACGCGCAAATCCGTCGCTATAAGGTCGATCAGTCCTAGCATAAGCGCATCCGGCCCCTTGATGCGGCGGCAGGAGGTGATGATGTCGATGGCGGTGGCGGCGTCCGACAGGCGCGGCAAACGCACCGTGCCGCCAGCGCCGGGAATGATCCCGAAGGTCACTTCCGGCAGGCCGACCACGGCATCTGCGGTGGCGATGCGGGCATCGCAGCCCAGCGCCAGCTCGAAACCACCGCCAAGGGCCGCGCCATGCAGCGCGGCAACGATGGGCTTTGGAAATTGCTCGAAGGCCGCGATGACAGCCGGGACCTGCGGATCGGCCAGGGGGGCTGAAAACTCCCGCAGATCCGATCCCGCCACAAAGGTTTTACCCGCGCCGATCAGAACGGCGGCGGTCACCATATCGTCGGCTTCAAGGACCGCCAGCGCCTTCAGAAGACCGCGACGTACCTCTATGGAGCCTGCATTGATCGGCGGGTTGTCGATGACGATGAAGGCGATATCGCCATCGCGTTCGATACGAACGCGTGAAGTCTCTGTCTGCATGATCTGGTCTGACCTTTATGCCTGGCTGACATATTTGACGGTCTGGAACGCGTCCAGCCCCTCGATGCCGCCTTCGCGGCCCTGTCCGCTATCCTTGACACCCCCGAACGGGGTTTCAGGCAGCGATGCCTGCCAATGATTGATGATGACGTTGCCGCTTTCGACGCGCTCCGCAACCTCGGAAATGATGCGGCTGTCATAGGTGAAGGCATAGGCCGCAAGCCCGAAGGGCAGCCGGTTCGCCAGCCGCATGGCATCCTCGATAGTTGCAAAGGGCTGCGTCACCGCCAGTGGCCCGAAGGGCTCTTCGTTCATCGCAAGGCTGGTGTCGTCAGCATGTACAAGCAATGTCGGCTCGAAGAAAAAGCCCTGATTGTTGATACGGTTTCCACCGGCGGCGACCTTCGTGCCACGCGCATGGGCATCCTCGACAAATGCCTCGATGGCGGTGATGCGGCGGGCATGGGCCAGCGGGCCCATCTGCGTCGATGCCACGCGCCCGTCTCCGACCTTTATCCCACGGGCGGCCTCGGCAAAGGCTTCGGCAAAGCGGTCGTGTTTGCTTTCATGCACGAAAAAGCGCGTGGGCGAGGTGCAGATCTGCCCGGCATTGCGATATTTGGCTTTGGCGGCAGAGAGCGCCACCGCCTCGATATCCGCATCGGCAAAGATCAGCACCGGGGCGTGGCCGCCAAGCTCTGAAATCATCCGTTTCATGCCGAGTGCCGCCTGGGCGGCCAGCGATTTTCCCACCGCCGTCGAGCCGGTGAAGGTCACGCCCTTGATGACGGGTGAGGCGATCAGTTGTTTCGAAATCTCCGCCGGATTGCCGGTGACGACGCTGAGCGCGCCTGCGGGCAGACCGGCTTCTTCCAGAATTGCGGCGAGCGCAAAGGTGCAGGCGGGCGTTTCTTCCGCAGGCTTCATGACCACCGTGCAACCGGCGGCAAGCGCACCGCTGATCTTGCGCGACGGTGTAATCAGCGGCGCATTCCATGGCGCAAAGGCCGCGATGGGGCCGAGCGGCTCCTTCAACACCAACTGGCGAATACCCGCCTGACGTGACGGGATGACCCGGCCATAGGCGCGGCGGGCTTCCTCGGCATCCCAGGTAAAGATTCCTGCGGCAGTCTCGACCTCGACTTTCGCCTCGGCCAGCGGCTTGCCAAGCTCGGTGCTGATCAGCCATGCCATGGCATCGGCGCGTTCGCGCAGCAGGCTTGCGGCTCTGAGCAGAATGGCGGCCCGGTCATGGGGCGATGTGGCGCGCCATGATTGAAATGCCCGGCCTGCGGCCTCGATTGCTTCCTCCACCTGGGCGGGCGTGGCATGGGGCATCTGCCCCAGGACCTCGCCGGTGGCAGGGTCGAGCACGTCAGTGCTGACATCAGGGCGATCATCGACCCAACGCCCGGCAATGAACAATCTCAAGGCGGGATAGCTCCTGTCCGCATCCATGGCGCGGTCTCCTCTCACGCTTTGCCCGCACCTGTTGACCTGATCTTTTCCAGCACGGGGCCGAGATAGGTCATGAAGCCCTGATGGTCTTCGCTCATCGGAAAATGGCCAAGACCTTTCATGATCACCGCTTCGGCGCCCTTGATGCTTTCCACCAGCGCCAGCGTATCTTCGGGCGTGCAGGAATAGTCATATTCGCCGGTCAGCAGATAGAGCGGGCATTTGCCGGTGTCGATGCGCGCCACATCGCCGCGCATGTCGCCATCCTGCTTGTAGAAAAACAGATCGCCCTTGAAGATGCCGGGACCGCCCTGCATGTAATGCCACAGCGTTTCCCAGCGGTCGCCATCGGTTGCAAGCGGTCCGATGAGGCCCGAAACGATGGCCGCGCAGACTTCGCCGCCATGCACATCGGGGCGGTGCGTCCAGGAAATATCGTAATAGGGGTTCACATGCGCGCCCGATTGAAGGCCGATGGCAGCGCGAAACAGTTCGGGGTGGCGGAGCGCGAGGTGCAGCACGGCGCGACCGCCGATGGAGCAGCCCATGACCACCGGCTTGTCCAGCTCAAGTGCTGTCATGATCGAGAGGATGATATCGACATAGCCTGCGGATGTCAGGCGATACTCTTCCTCATGCCAGCCGGTTGGCGGCGATGATTTGCCGTGCCATGGCATATCGAAGACGACGACGCGGAAGTTTTCCAGCACCTTTTCGTCGTTGAGAAGATTGCGATACTGGCGGCCATCGGAGCCTGCGGTGTGAAGGCACAGAAGCGGAATGCCCTGACCGGCTTCTTCCACATAGATCCTGTGGCTGCGACCGACGATATCGAGCTTGAGATAGCGTCCGACAATGGGTTCGAAGCTGGCGGTCACGTGTTCACCTCCTCGCGAACGGCAGAAAAAATCTCTTTGAAATATCGCAGATTGGCCATGAAGGGATGCAGATTGCCCTCGATTTTCAGATGGCGCGATTTCAGCAGGGCGAAGAGATCGTGATAGCCCGGTGCGGGCACCGCCTCGAAAAACCGCGCCCAGGAATCGGACGCAGCGCGCAGTGCAAAGGTCCAGCTCGGCATGACGAATGGACCTTTTTGAACCGAGGCGACACGACCCTTGTCGATATCGACCAGAAAGGCCTGTTCGCCGATCTCGACCAGAAAACGCAGGCTGACATATTGCCCGCGCCTGACCAGACCTTCTCTATGATTGATGATATCAGGAAGCGCTTCAAGCATGTTTCCTCCTCCCTTATTGTCTTCTTAAATATCCGATGCCTGCATCAGCGCATCCACGGCCACCACGCCCTGTCCTTCGGGAAGCACCAGGAACGGATTGACCTCGGCCTCCTGTATCGCCAGATCCGGACGCACAGCAAGCGAGGACAGGGCGACGATGGAGGCGGCCAGCGCCTCCAGATCGCCGCGCGGCTTGCCTCTGAACCCCCTGAGGGCTGCGAAGGCCTTGACCTCATCGATCATCTCGCGAGCCGTTTCGATTGTCACAGGCGCGAGCCTGACGGCGCGGTCCTGATAGATTTCCGTCATCACGCCGCCTGCGGCCACCATGATGATCGGCCCTGCCTCTTGATCGATACGATAACCCACCAGCGCCTCGCCAACGCCCTTGACCATGGCCTGCACGAGAATATCGGCACCCCGGGCTTCAGGCACATGGGCGCTGACGTTTTTGCCGATATCCAGGGCTGCCTTTTCAAGACCGGAACAATCGGAAATGCCCAGAACCACGCCGCCGACATCCGTCTTGTGCAGAACATGCGATGACAGCACCTTGGCAACCACCGGATAGGCAAAGGGCAATTTGCCGGAGAGCTTGCCTTGGGGCAGCACATGAACGGGTGCGTGTTGGACACCGAGGGCTTCGAGAACCCCATACGCCTCACGCTCATCGAGGTTACGCCCTGTGTCGGAACGGCTGACTTTCAGACCTGCGCCCCCATCCGGGCGCCTGCGCCGGAATGCCGCCGCCACGACATCGGCGCAGGCTTCGGGCGACCGGAAAACCGGTATGCCCTTCTCGGACAGAAGCCCCAATGCCTCAGGGGCATCGGGAACGAGGAAGACGGCAAGCGGCACGTCCTTGCCGGCGACGTCAAAAATCGGTTTGACCGCGAGATCGGGGTGGTTTCGGGCCGAAGAGCCGACGACGGCAATGACCAAATCGAACTGGTTCGAATCCACCATGGTCGAAAGCGCTGCCTTCATGACCTCCGGCTTGACGCCTGCAAGGGTCAGGTCAACGATACGACCGCGTTCCACCTCGACACCTGATGCTTTGAAGGTATCGAAGGTCGAGGCCACGGGCTCCTCGACCGTGATGCCGCGTACACCGAGCTGATCGACAACCATGGCCGCACCGCCACCCGTAGTGGTAACCACGCCGACCTTTGCGGTATAGCCATGCGCCTGTGTTTTCGTTCGTGACAGCAATGGCAAGGCGCCGAGAAGGCCTTCGAGCGTATCGACACGCGCAATGCCGCAATCACGCAGAAACGCATCGGCCACGGCATCTTCACCAGCCAGAGCGCCGGTATGCGACAGCGCCAGTTCGGCGGCCTGCTGCGAACGGCCAAGCTTCAACGCGACGATGGGTTTGTTATGGCGATGCGCCAGTTCCGCAAAGCGTCTGAGGTGATCGGCATTGCGCAGGCTTTCGAGGAACAGCAGGTATCCGCCGACCGTGGGGTCCTCAAGCACCGCCTCGCAAAGCTCGCCCAGCGACAGATCGATCTCGTTGCCGACGGAGACCAGACCGGCAAAGCCGATGCCCAGCGATTTGCCGCGCGACAGGAGAGCACCGATCATGCTGCCGCTATGGGAGGCGACGAAGATATTGCCCTTCGGCAAGCCTTCTTCGGCAAAGGCTGCGTTTGCCGTCATCACCGTCTTGCGGTGAACATTGACCATGCCGAGGCTGGAGGGGCCGATAAGACGCAATCCCGATTGTTTCGCAGCCGCCAGGATGCGCTCGCTGCGCACCTGCCCGGCACTGCCGCCCTCGGAAAAGCCGTTGGCGAGAACGGTTGCCACCTTTACGCCCTTTGCCGCGCATTCCGCCACCGCATCCACGGCAGCATCCGCACCCGTCAGAATGAAGGCGTGATCGACCACCTCGGGAAGATCGTTGAGGGAGGCCCAGGCTTTCTCGCCAAGAACCGAGGTTCTGCGGGGATTGATCGGATAAAGATTACCCTCGAAACCCGCGCGCCTGAGATAGGAGAGCGGGCGGCCCGCCGTTTTCGTGGCATCATCGGAGGCCCCGATGATGGCGATGCTGCGGGGTGCGAAAAAGGCGGAATGGAACGCGCTGTTAACAGGCATTACGGGTCGACCTTCATTCTGCGGCGTTTGGAACACGCGGGGCGCGCTGCTCGAAACGGCGATCAAATACATGTTCCGCAATGCGGTTCTTGAGAACTTCGATGGAGCCACCGGCAATCATCCAGCCCCTCGTTCTGCGCATGCAATATTCCGCCAGCGCCTCGGTGCTGTAGCCAAGCCCGCCCATGATCTGGATCGCCTCGTTGGCAGCATCGAAACCGGCCTGGTTGCAGGCAAGCTTTGCCAGAGCCGTATCGGCAGCGCTCGGCAATTCTCCTTCGCCGACCGATGCGCTACGATAGAGCAGAAGCTGCGCAGATTCGAGCTTCAGCAGCAAGTCGGCAAATTTCCACTGCAAGCCCTGGAATTCGCAGAGCGGACGACCGAATTGCTTGCGCACCAGCGCATGTTCGCGAGCAAGATTAAAGGCATAGCGCCCCAGAGCCAGCGAACGGGCAGCATTGCCCAGGCGTTCGACGTTGAAACCCGAAATCTGCTTCTTGAACCCACCGGGGCCG
Source organism: Hyphomicrobiales bacterium (assembly GCA_900468015.1). Taxonomy (GTDB): domain Bacteria; phylum Pseudomonadota; class Alphaproteobacteria; order Rhizobiales; family Rhizobiaceae; genus Agrobacterium. Next base: position 37,106 of record UBRU01000025.1, on the reverse strand, counting down.
AGCAGGATATTGGCTGCCGGAATACGGCAATTGTCGAAATGCAGTTCAGACCATTCCTCGCCGCTCATGAAAGCCGATGGTTTGCTGACGGTAAAGCCCGGAGCATTTCGTTCGACCAGAACCGAACCGATGCCCCCGGCACCGGGGCCAAAGCGGACATAGATGAGATAAAGAGACGCATCGGGGCTGTGGGTCGAAAACACCTTGGAGCCGTTGACGATAACCTCATCGCCTTCTATACGCGCAGAAGTCTTGAGCTCGGTGACTGCAGAACCGGCGTCCGGTTCGGACATGCCAAGGCTGATGACTTTTCGTCCGCCGATGAGGTCGGCCAGAAAACGCTCTTTCTGATCGGCGCTGGCATATTCGACGAATGTTCTGATGGGGCCGAAATTACCGGCCTGCACCACATCGGCGCTGCGCGGGCACACGGCTGCGACCTGCTCGATGGCGATGATCGCGTCCAGCAATGTACCGCCCTGCCCGCCGTCTTCTTCAGAAAACGCGATGCCCAGAAGTCCCTGCTCAGCCATCAACTTCGCGACATCGAAGGGGAAACCCGGTGTGTGGGCGCGTTCGAGGGCACCCGCTGCCAGATGCTGTTCGGCAAAACGGCGAACCGAATCCGCAAACATTTTTTGCTCTTCGCTCAGGGCAAAATCCATGATCAATGCTCTCTCTTTAGACCGACATTGGCACCCTCTCGTGCCGCTGTCAGGATTTGGCCGAAAACCTCAAGCCTTCGCAACGTACTAGGCATCGGGACGCCATGAGTTTTCCGCTCAACAGAACCGCATGCCGGTGCTTAACAACGGATCGATTGCTCGATATGACTCCTCGCAACGCTTGTGTGGCTACCTTGTGGCGCAGGTGTTTTTGCATGGAGGAAGCAAATGGCAGTGACCGGGATGCCCCCGTTGAACCCGCTTTACGTTTTCGAGGTTGCGGCCCGGCATGGCGGCTTTGGCAAGGCGGCACAGGAACTCAACGTCACCCAATCCGCCGTCAGCCGCCAGATTTCGGTGCTGGAAAGCTATCTGGGTGTCAGACTGTTTCACCGCGAACGCACCGGCTCGAAGCTCACCGAAGCGGGAGAAGAATTTGCAGCCGAAATCGCCGAGCCCTTCGCAAAACTCGCCGCAGCATCTCACCGCCTCGTGGAACGCAAGCCGAATTCGCCTTTGAAACTGCGCGCCTACGCGACATTCGCCAGCCGCTGGCTCATTCCGCGCCTATCGAATTTCCACAAACGTTATCCGAAAATACAGATCACCGTCAGCAATACGGTCAAGCCCGTCGATTTTTCACGCGAGACGGTGGAAATCGCCATTCAGGTGGGCAACGGCAACTGGCCGGGCATGAACGCCATTCACCTGTTCGACGATGTGATTCAGCCCGTAGCAAGTCCTGCGCTTTTGAAGCGGACTCCTCTGCACACCCCTGCCGATTTGCTGAAACATGCGCGGCTTCATTCCTATTACCGCAGGCGTGACTGGGCGGACTGGTTTGCCGCTGCCTGTGTCGATTTGCCGGATGATCGAGGCACGGTTTTCGAATCCTCGAACCTCACCTATCAGGCCGCCATCGAGGGCCTCGGCGTGGCGATTGGCCAGAAGGCGCTTCTGGGCGAGGAGCTGGCATCCGGCAAACTGGTGGCGCTGTTCAACAGCGTCAAGCGGCCGCTGGCCTATTACCTAGTGTGGCCGATGGATCGCCCCGAATCCAGAAAGCTGCAATCCTTCCGCGACTGGCTTCTGGAAGAAACGAAAAACGACCCGGCGCTTCGTTAGAGTTTGTCAGGGAAAAGTGGAAAACGGTTTCCCGAAAACACAAACGACAACAAAGAAGGGCCGGGTCATCAGTCGATTATTTCGCGGGACTATTGCACCCACCGTCTGCCTGGGAGCGGAAGGCTTTGTCAGCCGGAACCGTTTCCAGAAGCTTGTAGAAATCCCAGTCGTATTTCGACTCTTCCGGCGTTTTCACCTGGAAGAGATACATGTCGCGCATCACACGTCCATCGGTGCGGATGGTCGCATTCTTCGTGTAAAAATCGTTGATCGGAATGTCTCGCATCTTGGCGACGGTGGATTTGGCCTCGTCGCTGCCATTGGCATCGATCGATTTCAGATAATGCGTCACCGCACCATAGACTGCGGCCTGCAAACTGCCGGGCGCCTTACCGCCGGAGCGTTCCATGAAGCGCTTGCTCCATTTGCGCGTGTCGTCGTTCATGTCCCAATAGAAACTGTCGGCAAGGATCAGGTCCTTTGCGCTGGCCAGCCCGAGCGATTTGATATCGGGAAGGTTGACGAGAAGCGCCGCCAGACTTTGACCGGCTTGGGTGATGCCGAATTCCTGCGCCTGCTTGACGGTGTTGACCATGTCGGCACCGGCATTGGCGATGCCGATGACCTGCGCACCGGACCCCTGGGCCTGAAGCAGGTAGGACGACATATCCGTGCTGTTCAATGGCGCACGCACGGCACCCAGCACTTCGCCGCCATTGGCCTTGATGACCTGCGTCGCCGCACCTTCGAGCGTATGGCCAAAGCTGTAATCCGCCGTCAGAAAGTACCAGCTTTTCAAGCCGCGCCGCACCGTGGCACCGGCCACGACATTGGCATAGGCGTAATTGTCATAGGCCCAATGGACGCCAACAGGCGAACAGGCTTTTCCGGTCAGATCGGGCGTGCCCGGACCTGTCGCCAGAAACACCTTGTTCTTCGCCTTGGAAATTTCCTGCACAGACAAGGCGACCGCTGAAGAAACGACTTCGGTGATGGCATCGACCTTTTCGGTGTCGTACCATTTGTTCGCGACGGCGCTGCCGACATCGGCCTTGTTCTGGTGGTCGGCCTGAACGATTTCGATCGGCACGCCCTGAACCTTGCCGCCAAAATCCTCGGCTGCCATTTTCGCAGCCAGCACGGCACCGGCACCGACATTATCAGCATAAGGACCAGACATATCGGTGAGAACACCGATCTTCACCACGCCGTCTGAAATATCGGCGGCAGAGGCTGATGGTGCGGCAAGCAGCGCTCCCAGCACGCTTGCAGCCGCGCAGGCTATATTCTTGTTTTTCATGGATACCTCTCCAGTAAGACGACCAGTCTCTATAAAGTGCGTCTGATGTAGCTTGCCCTCTTCGCGCGAGCGCACAACAGACAAAAACTCATGGGCTGCTGCTCAATTCGAATGTCGGTTGCTACTCGACAAGGGCAAGTGCGGCGTCACACCAAAACGGAATGACCCCGTGCGTTATAGGCTCTTGCGGAAAGTACGTCCCCGCTGACAATGCTTGGTGCATGGATCACATATCCTGCCACTGATACGGAAATGCCTTCTTGTGCGGAAGGGATCGGGAGGAAGCACATGACCAACGAGGACGTCATTCTGGCGGCCAAAGACCTGTGCATCGAATTCAACGGCTTCAAGGCCGTGAACGGTGCATCCTTCAACGTGAGGCGTGGGCATATCCATGCGCTCATCGGCCCGAACGGCGCAGGAAAGACCACCTGCTTCAACCTGTTGACCCGTTTTCTGACGCCGACATCCGGCTCGATCCATTTCAACGGTCAGGACATCACACGCCTTGCGCCGGACGAGATTGCCCGTCGCGGCATGGTCCGCTCGTTCCAGATTTCGGCGGTTTTTGGCGACATGACCGTGCTGGAAAACGTGCGGGTTGCGCTGCAAAGACGCAAACATGGCGCGTCCTTCGATTTCTGGCGCAGCGAACGCTCCCTCGCTTCTCTGGATGAAGAGGCGGAAAGCCTGGTGGAGTCGGTCGGTCTCAGCCGCTACATCACTTCACGCGCCGCCGAGCTGTCCTATGGCCGCAAACGCGCACTGGAAGTGGCCACGACGCTGGCCCTTGATCCCGAAATGCTGCTGCTCGATGAACCCATGGCCGGCATGGGCCACGAAGATGTCGAGCGCACCGCTGCCCTCATTCGCGAGATCGCAAGGACACGCACAGTCCTGATGGTCGAGCATAACCTCAAGGTGGTGGCGGAGCTGTCCAACCGGATAACGGTACTGGCCAGAGGCCAGGTGTTGGCCGAGGGCGATTACGCCACAGTTTCAGCCGATCCGAAGGTCATCGAAGCCTATATTGGAGCCTCCCATGACTGACGCAATGCGAAGCACCGCCGCCATCTCGGTCGAAGGGCTTCAGGCCTGGTATGGCGAGAGCCATATTCTCCACGGCATCGATATGCATGTGAGCAAGGGCGAAGTCGTCACCCTGCTGGGCCGCAACGGTGCTGGAAAGACCACGACGCTCAGATCGATCATGGGTCTTTTAGGCAAGCGCACCGGTTCGGTCACCATTCAGGGCCAGCAGACCATCGGCCTGCCAGCGCGTCGCATCGCCCGTCTCGGCATCGGTTACGTTCCCGAAGAGCGCGGTATTTTCTCTGAGCTATCCGTCGAGGAAAACCTGCTGCTACCGCCGAAACTCAAAGATGGCGGTTTCTTGCTGGAGCAAATCTTCACGCTGTTTCCGAACCTGAAATCCCGGCTGCAAAGTCAGGGGACCAAGCTTTCCGGTGGTGAGCAGCAGATGCTGGCCATGGCGCGCGTGCTGCGCACCGGTGCCGATTTTCTGCTGCTGGACGAACCGACGGAAGGGCTTGCCCCCGTCATCGTACAGCAAATCGAAGCGGTGCTGCGCATGCTCAAGGAAAGCGGCTTCACCATCATCCTTGTCGAGCAGAACCTGCGCTTTGCCGCCTCGCTGGCTGATCGCCATTACGTTGTCGAACAGGGCAAGGTCGTGGCCGAAGCGGATGGCAGCGAAAACATCGACACTCTTCAACAGTATCTCGGGGTTTGACCATGGCGACAATCTTCGGCGTGCCTCTCGTCGCACTCATGGGGCAACTTCTTCTGGGCCTGATCAACGGCGCATTCTATGCGATCTTGAGTCTTGGCCTTGCCATCATCTTCGGCCTTTTGCGCATTGTGAACTTCGCGCACGGCGCGCTCTACATGATGGGCGCTTTCGTAGCATGGATGCTGTCGAACTATCTCGGCCTTGGTTACTGGTGGGCGCTTATTCTGGCACCCGTTACCGTCGGTCTTTTCGGCATTCTGCTGGAGCGGCTGCTTCTGTCACGGATTTCCTCGCTCGATCACGTCTATGGCCTGCTTCTGACATTCGGCGTTGCGCTCATCGTGCAGGGCCTGTTCATGAACGGCTATGGTTCATCCGGTATGAGCTATGCCACACCTGCGGCGCTGACCGGCGGCTTCAATCTCGGCTTCATGTTCCTGCCGATCTATCGCGCATGGGTCATCGTCGCGTCCATCGTTGTCTGCCTTGCGGCCTGGTTCGTCATCGAGAAGACCAAACTCGGCTCTTATCTGCGGGCCGCTACTGAAAATCCCGGCCTCGTCGGCGCTTTCGGCGTCAACGTCCCCTTGATGATCACGATCACCTATGGCGTTGGCGTCGGTCTGGCGGCCTTTGCCGGTGTGCTGGCAGCGCCGATCTATTCGGTGAGCCCCACCATGGGCGTCGATCTGATCATCGTCGTCTTTGCCGTGGTGGTCATCGGCGGCATGGGGTCGATCCTTGGTGCCGTCATCACCGGCTTTGGACTAGGCCTCGTTGAAGGGCTCACGAAGGTCTTCTACCCGGAGGCTTCATCGACGGTCATCTTCATCATCATGGCCATCGTCCTTCTCATCAAACCCAATGGCCTGTTCGGAAAGGGTATCGCATGAGTGGCACCGCTCCCATGTCTGTAGCGATGGGCACGCGACCTGTCGCCCGTCATTCGAAGAAATCCTATATCGCGGCCTTTGCCGTCATTGCGGTCCTGCTGGCAATCGCGCCCTTCGTCGCTTATCCCGTCTTCGTGATGAAAGTTCTGTGCTTTGCGCTGTTTGCGCTGGCCTTCAACCTGCTCTTCGGCTTCGGCGGAATGCTGTCCTTCGGCCACGCGGCCTATTTCGGCATGGCCAGTTATGTGTCTGCCTATACGGCGAAATACTGGGGCCTGACGCCTGAGCTTTCCATTCTCTCCGGTATAGCGGTCGCCGCCATTCTGGGTCTGATCATCGGTGGATTGGCCATACGCAGCAAGGGCATCTATTTCTCGATGGTCACGCTGGCCTTTGCACAGATGATCTATTTCTTCTCGCTTCAGGCACCCGCTTTCACGGGTGGGGAAGACGGCATTCAGACGGTGCCGCGCCGCGCCTTGTTCGGCCTGATCGACATCTCCAGCGACAGGTCCATCTATGTCCTGGTCTGCGCAATATTCCTTATGGGCCTTTTCATCATCTACCGCACCATCCATTCCCCCTTCGGGCAGGTGCTTAAGTGCATTCGCGAGAATGAGAACCGCGCACTGTCTCTCGGCTACAACGTGCCCCGCTACAAGCTTCTCGTCTTCGTGCTGTCGGCCTCTCTGGCAGGCATGGCAGGTGCGACCAAGGCACTCGTGTTCCAATTGGCATCTTTGACCGACGTTCACTGGGCCATGTCCGGCGAGGTCGTGCTGATGGCCATCCTTGGCGGCATTGGCACCATCTTCGGGCCGATCCTCGGCGCCTCCGTGATCGTCGGCATGCAGAACTACCTCGCATCCATGGGGGCATGGGTGATGGTCATTCAGGGCTGCGTGTTCGTGGTCTGCGTGCTTGTCTTCCGCGAAGGCATACTCGGGCTCGTCGCCCGTCTTGCGAAAATCAAGCTTTAGCCGAGGGGGCGATCTCAGATGGACAATTACACACTGACCGAATTCGGACAGCCTCTGGTCATGCGCTGTGAGCCGGAACTGGCGCCGCGCGGCACCGAAGTCCTCATCGAAGTGTCCTGCTGCGGGGTCTGCCAGACAGACCTCAGCATCAAGAAGGGCTATTATGACCTCGGCGGCGGCAAGAAAATGGTCATGCGTGACCGTGGCATGGTCCCGCCCATCGTGCTGGGCCACGAAATTTCCGGGCGGCTCGTGGCGCTTGGACCCGACGCGACCATTTCCGAAGACCAGATCGGTCGAACATTCGTGGTCTATCCCTGGATCGGCTGCGGCCAATGCGTGATGTGCAAGGAAGGCGACGAAAACCTTTGCCTCGCGCCACAATTCCTCGGCCTGCAAAGGCCCGGTGGTCATGCCGAACGCATCATTGTTCCCCATGCCAGATATCTTGTCGATATCGGCAATGTCGACCCGGCCCTTGCAGCCACCTATGCCTGTTCGGGCCTGACCAGCTACGGTGCCCTCAGCAAGCTGGCTCCAGAGGCGCATAAGGCACCGCTTCTGCTCATCGGCGGCGGCGGGCTTGGCCAAAGCGCGCTCAATATTGCAAAGGCCCTCGGCTACAAAAGTGTGGTTGTCGGCGATGTCGATCGCATCAAGCGCGAAATAGCCGTGGCGGCAGGTGCGACGAAGGCTATCGACCCGTCATGCTGTGATGACGAGGACTTTGCCGGGCAATTCGCGAGCGTCATCGATTTCGTCGGCAATACGGCGACCTATGAGTTCGGCTTGAAGGCACTGCGGCGCGGCGGTCGCTATGTCATCGTCGGGCTTTCCGGCGGAGAAGTCACCCAGGCATTGCCGCCGATCTCGCTGCGCCCGATCTCGATCATCGGATCGCTGACCGGCAGTCTGGACGATCTTCGCGCCTTGCTGAACCTGGCGAAGACCGGAAAACTGAAACCCATGGACATCGAACGCCAGCCGCGCAGCGCGACCAATGACGCTCTTGACCGGGTGCGCGATGGAAAGGTGCGTGGCCGTCTCGTGCTCGTTTCACAAAAGAGCGACGCCTACGAGCGGGAATAAAACTTCAACGGAGGAGGAGGACAACATGATCAACAGAAGACAATTGCTGGGCGGGGCAACCGCCGCATCCGTGCTGAGCATGACCGGCATCGGGCGCGCCCAGGATAACAAGACGATCCGAATAGGGGTATTGCTGGATCTTTCCGGGCCATACCGCGATACCGGCGGCGAAACGGCTGTTGCCTGCGCACGGCAGGCGGTGAAGGATTCCGGCATTCTGGAGCGCGGTTTCAACGTCGAGGTGCTGGTCGCCGACCACCAGCAGAAGACGGATGTGGGCGTAGGGATCGTCCGCAAGTGGATCGATCAGGACGGCGTCGATGCCGTGACAGAAATCAACAACAGCGCCATCGCGCTGGGTGCTGTCGACGTCATCAAGGCCAAGGACAAGGTGTTTCTGGCCAGCGGCCCGGCCAGTGCCGACTTTACCGGCAAGGCATGCAGCCCGAACACCGTACATTGGGCGCTGGACACCTATTGCCGCGCAAAATCCACTGGCGGTGCCATTCTCAAGAACGGCGGCGACAGCTGGTATTTCGTGACGGCGAACTATGCCTTCGGTCAGTCGCTTCAGGCCATGGCAACCGACGTGATCACGCATGGCGGCGGCAAGGTTCTCGGCTCATCGGTCTATCCGTTCCCAGGCACTACGGACTTCTCATCCTTCCTGCTGACCGCCACATCCACCAACCCGAAAGTCATTGCCTTTGCCAATACGGCGGGCGATCTCATCAACAGCGTCAAATCGGTCAAGGAATTCGGCCTCGACCAGAGCATCACCATCGCGGCGCTCGCCGGCTTCATCACCGAAGTCCATGCGCTGGGGCTGGAGGCCGCACAAGGCCTGATGCTGACGGAAACATTCTACTGGGACCGCAATGACCGCACCCGCGCCTTCACGGATAAGATCAAGAAGGAAACACCGAAAAACTATCCCAATAGCGAACATGCCGCGACCTATGCCAGCGTCTTCCACTATCTCAAGGCTGTCGCTGAAATGGGTGCTGCTGAAGCCAAGGCATCGGGACGCAATACGGTTCGCGCCATGAAGAAAATGCCAACCGACGACGATTGCTTCGGCAAGGGCCGAGTTCGCGAAGACGGTCGCGCGCTCATTCCGACCTATCTGCTCCAGGCGAAGGCGCCAAGCGAGAGCAAAGGCGAATGGGACCTCTTCAAGATCATCGCCGAAACACCTGCGGAAGAGGCATTTAGACCGCTGGATCAGAACGTGTGCTCGACGTCCGACATGTGAAACAAGACCGCTTAGCGTATCGCTGGGCGGTCGACCTGCACTTCACGTGCCAACCTCAGTTTCCATATGGACATCGCCCCTGAAACTGTAATCGTCCGTCCATCATCTGTTCATGAAGCAGCCACGCCTGCTTCAGACGGGACATCCATATTCCTGTTGTCGCTCAAAACGAGCAATCAAACAGGAGACACATATGCGCTGGATAGCCAAGGCGACTGCCGTAACAGGAACCGTTCTGCTTATGACCGCCGGTGGCGTGAACGCCGTCGAAATTCACAATGGGTCCATCAGCGAGGCTGAAGTCCTCAAAACACAAAAGGCCTGGGGCGAAGCCCTCGTCGCGATTTCGCGTGAGTACGAAGACAAGGGCGCAAAGCCTGCCCGCGACATGGCAGCGAAGGTGATCGATGCGGCCTATGGCTACCAGTTGGGCCCGGTTTTGTTCAAGCCGACGTTGACGCAGGAGCCGCAGACCTTCCGTACCGATCGTGAGGGCGCCCTGGCTTACTTCGTGGGTCAAAACCCGAAATACCCCGCCGATACCGGTTTCGCCCTGAAGGGATGGCGTGAGGTGGACGTCAAGAACGCTGCCATTCTTCTGGATGGGGAATACGCGACCACACTCGGTAAAGTGTCTTTCACCGACAAGGACGGTAAAGTAACGACGGTCGACAAGTCATGGACGTTCAAAAAGGATGATGAGGGGACGATCCGCATCGTCCAGCACCATTCCTCACTGCCTTATGCTGTCAAATAAATCTCGTCTGGCGCAGGCAGTGACTACGTGCTCTGTTCGAGACGATAGCCGATGCCCCTGACAGTCGTGATGCAGGAGCGCCCCTCCGAAGACCTGTCGATCTTTGCGCGCAATCGGCGCACATAGACATCGACCACATTGGTCAGAGGGTCCTCGCCTGCGCCCCAGATATTGGCCAAAATCCGTTCCCGGCTGAGAACACGGCCGGGAGCGGACATGAAGAGTTCCAAGAGCGCAAGCTCCTTGGCAGTCAACGAAATTTCATCGCCCTCAACGGTGACCCGCATGGACTCCCGGTCCAGTTCCAGTCCACCGACGCACAACGTCTTAGGCCCGAGCGGACGCAGATCGACCGGGCGGCGCATCAGCGCCTCGATGCGCGCCAGCAATTCTTCAAACGAGAATGGCTTGACCAGATAATCGTCAGCACCCATGCGCAATCCCGAGATGCGATCATTGACCGAGCCAAGGGCTGTCAGCATCAAGATCGGAGCTGATATCCCGCTGGCACGGAGTGTCTGGCAGACATCGGAGCCGTTGATGATTGGCAGCATGACATCGAGCAGAATGGCACCGTTTGCACCCGTAGACCGCCATTCCTGCCACAGTTCATGGGCGCGTTCGATGCCGGTCGGGCCATCACGTGCAACGGTGACGCCATAGCCTTCCGCGCGCAATCCGCGTTCCAGAAAATCAGCCACTCTCGGATCATCTTCTATAATCAGTATGTTCACTCTGACGCCTCCACGGTGGCTTCGACAACGGCACCGTTTTTGAGCAATGGCAATCGAAGCGTCGCCGTCGTTCGCTTGCCACTATCGCTGGAAAGAGTGATTGTTCCATCATGCGCAGACACCAGATGCCTAGCGATGGACAGCCCGAGTCCGGTGCCCTCGGGACGATGAAGCCTCGCATTGTTGCCGCGGAAATTGCGTTCAAAAACGTGGTTCAGCGCATCTGGTTCGATGCCTATTCCGTTGTCATGCACGACCAGTTCCCATGTGTTTTCGACCACATGGGAGACGATTTTCACGTGACCGTTTTGAGGCGAATAGCGGATGGCGTTATCGAGTAAAATCGCGATGACCTGTCGTAAGCGAAACGCATCGCCAGCCACGACCGTCTCTGCATCTTCAATATCAGTCGTGATTGCAACGCTTCGCTGATTGGCCAGGGCGGCGGCACTCAACAAAGCCTCTTCAAGCGGACCGGCAATATCGATCGGCTCCTTGTTGAGCGCCAAACTCTCGTCTTCGCCACGCGACATCATCAAGAGGTCATCGATCAGGCTTCCCATCTGGCTTGCCGCCTGGCCAATGCGCTCCAGCGATGCGCGATAATCATCATCCGCCTTCTGTCCGCGCAGCGCGATCTCCGCTTCACCACGAATTGCAGTGGTAGGCGTGCGCAATTCGTGGCTGATATCGGCCAACAAACTGCGCCTGCGTCCCTCGGAAGCGCGCAATCGCGACAGGGCATTTTCAAGAGCAGATGTCCGTTCCTTGACCTGTTGCTCAAGGACGATCCGCTGGTTGGCTTCCTCATGTCGTCTCAGCAAAAGCTCCGACGCCATGCGATTGATGCTGGTGGCGAACCGGCCGAATTCATCGGTGGTCGTCACAGGAATGCGATGTTCAAGTTGACCGGCTTCATAGGCCTTCGCCCCTTCCGACATCTGTTGCAGAGGGCGGCGGATGGCGTTGGCGATCGCATAGGCCAATCCCATGCCGATGACAGCGATGATGAACGTCATCCCCGCAAGGACGCGATTGAGTTGCAGGAGGGCGGCATCTGCGTTTGCCCGCGTGATAACGAGTTGCGACCGTTCCTTGGCGATGATGTCGTTGAGGACTTCGCGAAGGTCTCGCCCGGCTCCCTGATCGAAAATCGTTTCTATGGAGGCCCATGCGGTTCGCACATCATCTGCTCCCGTATGGGACCTGATCTGTTCGATGGCCGGTCTGAGCGCGATCACGCTGCCTGAGATAAGCCGCAAGGCCTCGTCGCGCGCGTCATCATCAGCATCAGGCCCGGCAGCGAGATGATCCATCTCCCGCGTTTTCTGGCTGATGCGCTGAAGCTGTTCAATTGTTGTGGCCATATGAGCACGGAGCATCTCACCATCACCGGGCGCATGATCTGCGCCGATCAAGGCGCGCAACGACCACGCACGCAGCCGCTGCTTGGTCGCGGAAAGCTCCAGTAACCCAGACAGAAGATCACCCGCATAGCGACCGCGAATAACCTGCTGCTCCGCCACGGTTGCGATGTGACGATTGAGTAACCCTTGGGACACGATCAGGATGGCAAGGACCGCGAATGCTCCAACCAGCCGTATCGTGAAGTCGAAGCGCTTCATTGTCACCACTTGTCATCCCCGCTTCCGGTCGTCGATCTCATTCACGTTCAAAGGGCCGCAAGATCGATCCCAACAACCTATATGGCAGAATTTATGGCATTTATCGGCTGTACGCACATGCGAGTTCGTCTTTTGTGCAAACACCTGATAGAGAAATAGCCTGCTGAATGTGACGGGTCGGACATCATCTTCAGAGGTTGGAAACTCAGGACCGAAACTGGAGACGATTATGGGCTGGAAAACGCCAAAATTCGAATACGTGAATGGCTACAAGATCGTCGAGATCGATGGACCTGCCTTTACCGTTTACGATGGCGCCCGTCAGATTGGCGATGAATTCCCCTACTCCGGCGAAGCTGCTGCCTATGCAAACTCTTTGCCAAAGCGCGTTTCCCAGCAAAACTAGGCAGGGAGGCTGCGAAATCGTGGGCAACCTCTGTCAATGAATGCGAAGTCAAACTTGACCAATTCACGTCTTCACTCAGCCTTGGAATTGCTTGGTTGGTCTGACTTTTTTTCGGATCAGATCAACGCGGACGAAGCTGACCTTCTGCCCCGGCGCATCTCGTCGGTTCACCGGGCGCGTATAGAAGCAATGGCGGATACAGGGCCCGTCAAACTGGAACTGCCAGCCAATGCCAACGTCGCTGACTTCGCGGTGGGCGATTGGGTGCTTGCCGATCCAGGGTCGGACATGTTTGTCAGGCGCCTCGACAGAAAAACCGTGTTTCAGCGGCGCACCGAGCTTGGTCATGGCCAGCAACTGGTGGCAGCCAACATCGATACGCTTTTTATCGTCACATCCTGCAACGCCGATTTCAATACAGACCGCTTGGAACGTTACCTGATCATGGCCAACGAGGCCGGGACGACACCCGTGATCGTGTTGACCAAGGCTGACACTGCTGATGACGTTGGCCTGTTTCAGACGCAAGCCGAGGGCTTGCAACGCGACCTGCCCGTCGTGGCGTTGAACGGGCGCTCTGTCGATGCCCACTCTCGCTTGAGTGCATGGTGCGGCGTTGGCCAGACGATCGCCCTGGTGGGGTCCTCCGGTGTCGGAAAGTCTACACTCGTCAACACCCTAACGGGACCGACATCCGACACACAGCAAAAAACCGGGACCATTCGCGAGCATGACGCGCAAGGCCGCCACACCACGACCGCGCGATCGCTGCACTCCATTGTAGGTGGCGGCTGGGTAATTGACACACCGGGAATAAGAACGCTCGTCGTCAGCGATGTCACAGACGGGATCGACACGGTTTTTGCCGATATAACGGAACTGGCACCACTTTGCCGATTTCGCGATTGTACCCACGCGCATGAACCGGGCTGCGCAGTTCAGGCCGCTGTCAAAAGCGGCGCTTTGGCCGCTGACCGCGTTGAACGCTGGCGAAACCTGATGTCAGAAAATCGCGATAAGACACCTGTCTTCAGCGGTCCCCGCGGTAACAAGATCGCTAAAAAAAAGAAATATTGAGCGGTGACATGCCTTCGGACCGCCATTGTGCGCTTTGTGCGACCAGAGCCTCTGGCGACTGACGAGGCGCAGCGGCCAATCACAAAATTTCCTCACGCATGAAAAAACCCGTCGGCTCGGTCGTCTCTGCTTCGTGGCACATCCAGAAGTTCGGCGAGGAACCGCATGATGACGGCAGGACACTTTTTAGAAACAACCCGATATGTGTTCTTGTCTTCGGGAACCCGTAACCGTGCTTCCTCACCCCTCATCGCGTGCGAAGCATAATGTCTGTCGCGTGGAAGGCTGCCGAGACAGCCACGTTTCAGAGTTTCGCCAATTGCTTCATGCGCGAGATCGATACCGGCAAAGCTGTTCGCCATAAGGTATTCGCAAGAGAAATCGACTGCATCGAATGGGTGCTGCATGGCAGCAGAATGTTTATCAGAGCCGAAGTGACCTCGGCATTACTCTGCGGCCCGCACCATTTTGGCCGCATATGGCAGCGCGCATTCTCAGAAACCGTTTGGCACCCTTGCGCGCCCATGCCTGCCTTGCAGGCGTTGATGCGAGAGGCCTATCAAAGTGCGCCAGAGGGTAGCAATCGGAACGGCTGCGAGACAGAACTTCTGTTGCGCGTAATGGACAGCAATCAGCAGATCAACACCAATATCGAATATGCGCTGGCCGAACCCGACGAGCGTGATGATTTCATTGCTGCCGAACAATCACTCATATTCGGACACTGGCTGCACCCGACGCCGAAAAGTCGACAGGGCATGACCTTCTGGCAGCAGAAAACCTATGCGCCGGAATTCCATGGCCGTTTTCAGCTGCATTATTTTGCGGCGCGAACGGATTTCGTGACGCATGCGTCGGCGACCTATCAGTCTGCTAACCGTATCGTCGCACAGCTCGCCGGTTCTAGCGCCCGCAACTTCGGTATTCGCGACAATGAAACACTCCTGCCAATGCACCCCTTGCAGGCGCAGGCACTGCTACTTGATCCCGACATCAGCGCGATGATGGCAGAAGGCGCCCTTCGAAGCCTTGGTGCGGCGGGGCCACATTTCACGGCAACGTCGTCGGTGCGGACAGTCTGGAGCGAAGACGCCGACTGGATGCTGAAGTTTTCGCTGCCTGTGCGTATCACCAATTCGGTGCGCATCAACGGGCGCGACGAACTGGATGCGGGCGTCGCGATGGCAAAGCTGGTCGACCGGTTCGATCTTGCACGAGAGATGCCATCGTTCCGCATCATCCGGGACCCCGCTTTCATAACGCTTGACATTCCCGGCCGCAAAGAAAGCGGGTTCGAGACGATTTTCCGGGAAAACCCGTTCAGGGCAAAGAGTGGGACGGGTATCGTCACGCTCGCGGCGCTGACCGCGGAACCAATTCCGGGCCACCTGTCGCGGCTGGAACGGCTGGTCAGGCAAGTCCATACCGGCGAGAGCGGCAATATCGCAGCAACCGCATCCCTCTGGTTTCGCCAATATCTCGATTGCGCTGTCACGCCATTGATCGAGCTTTACGAGAGGCATGGCATCGCGCTTGAGGCGCATCAGCAAAACAGCCTTGTCGATATCGGCGCGGGCTACCCACGGCTGGGCTACTACCGCGACAATCAGGGTTTCTATCTTTCCGAAAGCCATAGGCCAGCAATCGCAAGCGCCGTGCCCGAGACGGAAACGATCAACTCACTTTATTTCCCCGAAGCAGATATTCGTGACCGCTTTGCCTATTACCTGATCGTCAATCAGGTGTTTTCGGTCATCAGCCGCATGGCGCATGATGGGCTTGCCGATGAGACGGCCCTCCTGCGGATACTACGTGATCATCTCGAAACGCTTGCGCTTTCCATGCGCGGACTTGGTCGCGATTTCATCCGGCATATTCTGGATGAAGCCGATATCGGCACCAAAGCGAACCTTGCGACCCGACTGGCCGATGTGGATGAGCTGAGTTCGATGGGGGACCATTCGCTCTACCGAAAAATGCCCAACCCGCTGAGCCTGGCCACGATCACAGATACCAATACGGAGAGGCCGCATGCCATTGCCTCTTGAAATTCAGTCCGTGCCGCAGGATCGTGTGATCAGACAATTGGTAGCGGCGATGCTGTTCGAAGGTCTTGTTTCCTTTCGGATCGAAGCACCGGACTATCTGACGTGGGCCGCTGTTGGCCACGATTATCGCTGCCGCGCGACGCTCGGCACATTTGGCCGTCCGCGTATTCAACCGCATTCCATCGAGACGAAAGGTGACGATGGTAACTGGGTACCGGCTTCGCTTGCTGCGATTGTCGTGGGCATGCCCGGCAGCGATACGACCCGCGATAAGCTGTTGAGAGAGCTCCAGCATACAGTCACGCTTTGCCAGTGGAACGAGGATAATATTCCACCGCGCGAACGGCGGAACATGGCATTCGCGCATCTGGATGGTGCATTGCACGAAGGCCACCCTTATCATCCATGCTTCAAGGCACGGTATGGTTTCACGACCGCAGACAACCAACTCTATGGCCCTGAAGCGGCGAAACCGTTCCAGCTTTTCTGGGCATTGCATGCGCGTGAAACCATAAGGCAGGCGCTTGACCGCGACGAGACGAGCTTCTGGAAAAGCGAACTCGGCGAGGAGGTCTGGAGCCAGATAGATGACGCGCGCGCTGCGAAAAATCTTAGCTGGGAAAAGTTTGCGCTGGTGCCGACGCATCCGTGGCAATGGCAGCGTTTGAAAGACGGTGCAGGCTCCGACTTGATCGCCAGCGGCAAACTGCATGGCCTCGGACAGTTCGGAGACAATTATCTCGCCAGCCAGTCGCTCCGCAGTTTGCACAATATTGATCGCCCTCTGGCCGCAAGCATTAAGCTGCCGCTTGACGTCATCAACACATCCTCCCGGCGTATTCTCGATCCGCATTCGGTCTGCACCGCCCCGGTGCTGTCGCGGTGGATTGCCGGTATGGTGGATGAAGACGCCGCGTTTCGCGACCGTTATCCGCTGACCATTCTTCAGGAATATGCTGCTGTGCTGGCGGAGCACGAAGGCGAACTCTCCGGCCAGATCGGTGCGATCTGGCGCGAAAGTGCGCTCAAAGATTTACAGCCCGGAGAGGACGTCATTCCCTTCAACGCGCTGATGATGCTGGAGGCCGATCAAAAGCCGTTCGTTCATCCATGGATCGAGCAGTTCGGCCTCATGCCCTGGCTGAACCGTTTGCTGGAAATCTGTGTCCTGTCGGTCTGGCATCTGCTGGTGCATTACGGCCTTGCTGTCGAAGCCCATGGGCAAAACATGTTGCTAGTGCATAGAAACGGCTGGCCGGTGCGACTGGTGCTTCGTGATTTTCACGAGAGCGTCGAGTACTGCCAATTCTTCCTGCGCGAACCCGCTAAAGCGCCAGACTTTCAGTCGCTCGATGCGCGTTATCGCGACGCTGTGCCCAATCAATATTATTGGATGGACAACCTCGATTCCCTACGCGAACTCGTGGCAGACACACTGTTCGTCTACAATCTGGCAGAGGTCGCACATCTCCTCGATCATGCTTACCAACTGCCCGAAGCAAGCTTCTGGCAGCGCGTCGAAGCAATCATCGAAACCTATGCGGCAAGCCACGAAGCGAGCCAGCGGATGGCAGCGCTCGGTTACGATGCGCCGACCATACAGACGGAATCTCTTCTCACCCGCAAACTGCTCGCCCGCGAGCCGGAATACCATCACGACGTGCCGAACTTCTTTGCGAAGGCCACGGCCGAACGGAGAACAATGCGATGATCAGGATTGGCGAAACGCTTTACGACAAAGCCTATTTCGAAAAGCGCTCAGCAGAGTTGACCGCTTTGACGGGACTTTCGCAGTCCGCCCGTTTCGCGGTGTGCTTCGCAGATGCAATCGACTGGCTGGCGCTTTTCTTCGCCATTCGGCAAGCCGGTGCCAGCGTGCTACCGATCCATCCTGGCACGCCCTATGCGGCGGCGCGCAAACTAGCCGTGCAGGCAGGGTGCGACAGGCTGTTCTATAACAGTTTCACGGGCGAAGCCTTGCCGGAAGCATCCGTGACGAGCGGCGAAGGCGAATTGCTACAAATGAGTTCCGGCACAACCGGCGCGCCAAAGCTGATTGCCCGCACATGGCGGAATATCGAAACCGAAATCGCGAGCTACGTGCAGGCATTCACAGCCTCCGCAGATATGACGCCCATCGTCGCCTGCCCGACGACACATTCCTACGGACTGATCTGCGGCCTTCTGGTGGGGCTGCATCGTGGCGTCACGCCTGTGGTCGTGGACACCGGCAATCCGAAATATCTTTTGAAAGTCATGCGCGAGACCGAGCGGCCCGTGCTCTATTCCTCACCTGCCATCCTGCACATGCTGGCCCAACTTCTGCCTGTTGGCGAAAGACTGCACGCCGCCATGACCTCGGGCACGCTGTTGCCGGAACCTTGGTTCGCGCGCATTAGTGAGAAATGTGACACCCTTTTTCAGCAATATGGTTGTTCGGAAGCCGGTTGTGTCGCCATCAACCCTGATCTAACCGCCGCGCCTGATATGGGCTACGTTCTGCCACACGTTACTGCGGACACAGGCCGTGATCTCGAGACGGCAGCCGATATCGTCATCCGCAAGGCCGACGGTCAACAAATCCATACGCGCGACCTTGGATATGTCAGGGCTGATGGCATGCTGGTTTTCGTGTCGCGCATGGATGACATGATCAATGTCGCTGGCCTCAACGTCTATCCCAAGGATGTCGAAGACGCGGTCACTGCAATGCCCGGCATTACCGATGCCGTCGCGTTTCGCAAGAGCGACCGCTTTGCAGGCGAGCGAGTAGCACTTCTTTTTAGCGCCGAAAATCCTGTGTCATCAGGCGCGCTACGGGAATGGTTGAGCAAGCAATTGGCCACCCACCAATTACCGTCCGAAATGATCCAGGTCAGCGACATTCCCCGCCAGGCCAATGGCAAGATCAGCCGCCGCGATGTGGCCGAACGCCATGCTGCTGGTGCCTTCCTTCCAGTCCCAACCGGAGTGGCTTCATGACCCGCGACGACATCTTTTCCGCCATTCAAACCACTCTCACTACCCATATGGACCATCCCCATATGGCCGGGTTTGCGCCGGATGCGCGGTTGAACGAGGATCTGTATCTCGACTCTGTCCTCATCCTCCAGATTTTTCTGAACCTCGAACTCGAATTCAACCTCGCCATGCCGGAAGACGCCATCGCCAGTCAGGATGTTGAGACGGTCGATGATCTGGTCGGCCTCTATCTGCCAAAGGCACCGGCACTCCCAATCCCAAGCTTTCCGATGACCGGCGGCGATACGGACGAAGGCGTGCATGGCGAGGCCTATTATGACATCAAGGTTCATTGTTTCGTCAGTTGCGTTTGCGATGGGCTGAAGAAGCGCGGACTTGACCAGCGACCGTTCTATTGCGGAATCTGGGACGCGAAGTTCGCGGTCAGCGACAAGTATCAACTGCGCTACCACGCAAGCGACATCAGCCAGGAATTTTACCGCTCATGGTTCGAGCGCCTCTATGGCGTGAAGGTCCACGAATGGTACGACCCGGCATTAAGCAAGGAGGACAATCTGGCTGTGATGACCGATCTCGTGCGTGAGCGCGGAGAAACCGAGTGCGTGATGGTGATGCTGGACATGTTCCACATGCCGGAGCGCGAGAACAAGTTCAACCAGAACCCGTTTCCCCATTACCTGATGCTGCAAGAGACGGATGATCCCGAGACATGGTTCGTGCATGATCCCGATTATCGCTGGGAAGGGGTTATGGCGCGCGACAAGGTCATTCACGCCATCATGCAGCCAACTGTCGGCGGTGGTTACGCCTTCGATATTGCGCAAGCGCGCGCTCCCCACCCGGAAGACCTCAAGGCCTATTTCGAAAGCTGCTTCGTTTTCGAGCGAAATCCGATTGTAGACGCGATGCGGACGATCGTTGCAGCCCATCTGGATGGTAAGCAAGGCTTGTCCCTCCGCGACCTGGAACCCGCAGTGCGCGAGCTACCGATTTTGACCATTCGCAAATATGCCTATGAGCACGGCTTTGCCTTTTTCTGGCGTGCTCTGAAATTGCCAGCAGCGGAATTCGAGCGGTTGTGCGAGGACATTGAAGCATTGGTTCAATCCCTGAAGAACCTTCACTATGTCTGCATGAAGCTTTCACAGACAAACGACCCGGCACAGGCGGCAGCGGTCTTAGCGCAACTGGACGAAGCGGACCGTATCGAAACCAAACTCAAGGACAGGCTCGGCACCGTGTTTGCGCAGTGGTGCGACGAACATTGTGCATCACCGGAGATCAATCTGCGCAGGCTGGCCGTGTAAACCACCTCTTCTCCACAGCCAGTGCCATAAACGTTCAAATATGACTTTATTGATCATGTTTTTGCTGTTAGAGAGTTGCACGCAAGCGCCTCCATGGGCGTGAGCAATTTATTCCGTCAATCGACCGCCTATCGGAAGACAGCGTGCAAGAAAGACAAGCGAAGCAGCACCTGGATGTCAGCCTTGATGCGGATACCCTTTTCATGGGGCATCGCACGGCTTTGATCAGCTATTCTGCCCGGATTCTCGGTTCCCGGGATGCCGCCGAAGACATCGTGCAGGAAGCCTATCTGCGCTTCGGCTTCGGCAACTCGCCAACACAAACGGCGCGGGAGGGGTTGGCCTATCTCTATCGTATCGTCCGCAATCTCTCGCTCGACATCGTCAAGCGTCGCAAGATCGAACAGCGGGCGCAAAACGACGATCCGCCCTTCTGGATCGTCCCGCGTCCTGCCGAAACGCCAGAGCAGACGACGATGTTCTGTGATGAAGTCCGTATTGCCCAGCAGGTACTCGCATCGCTGCCTAGGGACATTCAGATAGCAGTTGAAATGCACCGGCACGGCGGTTGCACGCTGGAAGTCGTGGCGGAGCATCTGGGAATCTCCGTTGCGACCGCGCATCGGCACGTCAAAACCGCGATGGTAAAGATCGCCATCGCGCTCGATAGAAAAAATGCCTGATCTTCACGATCTTCACGAAAAATCTTCCTGCTTCAATCGTACTACTCTCGATAAGCAAACTCGGATAAGAGCTTGTCGAGATCCGAAGCGGGTATGATGTGACACGGCAAGACCAGACAGATGAAGAACTGCTCGAAGAGGCGATGGACTGGTTTCTGCGCCTGCGCGACCCGTCGCGCTCGGACATCGACGACCTCGCTTTCGCTGCGTGGATCGGGCGTTCGACACAACACGAACTGGCATGGGGCAAAGCCTGTCGCACCTGGGAGATAATGGGCGAAACACGGCCCATCAACATTCCAGCCTGGCAAAAACCAATTCAAGAACGCTCCGTCCGACGGGCACGCTTTGGCCGACGACATGCGATCGGTATCGGCATTGCCGCACTTGCGGCCTGTCTCGTCGCGGCAGTGGTTGGCCCAACTGTCGTGACCCGCTATGAGGCCGATTACACGACCGCAACCGCCGAAACCCGTCGCATTACGCTGGAGGACGGGTCCCGTGTGGACATGAGTGCCGCCAGTGCCATCGCCGTGGATTTTTCCGGTGTCGAACGAAAGGTTCGCCTGCTGTCTGGCGAGGCTTTCTTCGACGTGCAGCCGGACACAAGCCGACCGTTTACCGTGGATGCAGGCGGCGAGTTGAATATTACCGTTGTGGGGACGGCGTTTGACGTCAATGTCACACCGCAGGTCGCCAGCGTCCAGCTCGCCCATGGGGTGGTCGATCTTCGCTCCCGGCAAACCGGACATTCGATGCAACTTCGCCCCGGCGATTCTGTCACGCTTGATCGCGGCAACGGCGAGCTTTCACGGGCCAGAACGGATATCGATGCCATTGCCGCCTGGCGGGATGGAAAGCTGTTCGTACAGGATGTCGCGATAAAAACCGTGGTGGCAGAATTGCAGCGCTACCACCCGTCATGGATCAAGGTCGCAAGCAGCGATCTGGAAGAACGCCACGTCACTGGTCTCTATGATTTGTCTGATCCTGACCGCGCTCTGGAAGCCCTTGTCAGCCCATACGGTGCAAAGGTGCATCATGTATCGCCCTACCTCCGTGTCCTTTCATTGTTCTAATATTTAAAAATTTCACGATTTTTTCGCTGAGCGATGAAAAATCCCGGCGCCACGGTCGTCTCTAAGCTGAATGCAGGCAGGGGGCTTGCAATGTTGGCGTATGGGGAGACTGGGCGGAATGACGCTTCAGGTAAATGTGGAACGGTCGCGAAAGTCGAACCGGGGGACGGTTTTGGCGCTCAGGCTGATGGCATCGGCGGCAGTGGGCATCACGATGCTGGCACAGGCCCAGACAGCAATGGCGCAGACCGCTCAGCGCAGCTTCAACATTCCGGCGCAGCCGCTGGCATCGGCGCTGAATGCTTTCGGGCGACAGTCCGGTCTGCAGGTTTCGCTTGCCGCGTCCACATCGCAAGGTATCACCTCCCGTGCCGTTTCCGGTAACTTGTCCGCGCAGGCCGCACTAGGGCAACTGCTGGAAGGCACCGGAATTCCCTATAGCATTTCCAACGGCACGGCGGTGATTGGTCGCTCTGCACCCGCACCCGTCGCGGCCGGTGATGGAAACAGCACGGTTCTTGAAACCATCGTGCTACAAGGACAATCCGTCGGTCAAGGCGATGTCGGAGAGACAGTCATCGGAGCAAAAGAGCTGGAAAGGATCAACCCCAGCAACATCGCAGACGTCTTCCGCGAACAGGCTGGCGTGCAGGTCGGCAGTTCGCTGCCCATGTCGCAAAAGGTCTATGTCCACGGCGTCGAGGAAACCAATCTTGCGGTGAGTATCGATGGCGCCCGCCAGAACAACAAGGTGTTTCACCACAACGCCACCAACCTGATCGACCCGTCGATCCTTAAGGCCGTCGACGTCGATTCAGGTATTGCACCTGCCGACGCTGGCCCCGGCGCGCTTGCTGGCGCGATCAACTACGAGACCAAAGACGCAAAAGACCTACTGACCGATGGCCAGACCTTCGGTGGTTTTGTGACTTCGACCTATAATTTCAACAGCGAAACAGTCGTAACCGGCCTGTCGGCCTATGGCTTGAAGGACGGGCTGGATTACCTCGGCTACTTCACCTTCGGCAAAGGCAATGATTTCCACGGCGGTAACGGTGACGTCGTGGACGGGACCACAACAAACCTGTTGAGCGGCCTTGGCAAAATCGGCTACGAATTCGATAGCGGTGACCGTTTTGAAATAAGCCATGATCGGCTGGTGGACGATGCGCCGCGTCCATACCGGGCCAATGCGGGATTTGTCGTGGCGCGCCCTTGGGAACCACGAATCCGCGATTACCGGCTGGAGCGGCAAAATACCGTCTTCACATACACCGACGAAACTCCCGAAGGCTGGTGGGATCCAAAGGTCATGCTGGCCTATGGCTCGACTGAGGTGACCTTACCCATCTACGGACCCACAGGCCGTCTCTATGATGACAGTGGCAAGACCTCGACGTTCAACGGCAAGTTCGAAAACAAATTCTCGTTCGATATCGGTAGTGTCGTCGCTGGCATTGACTTTTATAACGACCGGGCCACGTTGAATGATCCTACCGATGGCAGTCGTGAAAAAGCGCAAAATCTGGGTATTTACGCGCAAGCGCGTCTCGAGCCATGGGAGCGTACTCGCCTGTCCTTCGGCGCGAGAGGGGACCGGCAATGGTTTACAGGTACCAATGACTCGGAATTCGACAATGCTGGTCTCAGTGCCAATATATCCGGCGAATATGACCTCACGGATATCTTAACTGCCAAAGCCGGGTTCTCCCATGTCTGGGCCGGGATTCCGCTAGCGGAAAATTTCATCATGAATCCGAACTGGAATTATGGCAACCAAGGACCAGCGCCGGTCAAGGCTGACAATTACATGATTGGTCTGGATGCTGAATATAACGGCTTCACCGCCGACATCAGCCTGTTCCGCACCGATATCGATAACGCCCGTGTTCCGCTATATAATCTCGCCACCGCAGGTGCCTTGAACCGCCGCAATCTCACATCCAAGGGCTTTGAAGTCGGTGCCGGTTACGAATGGACGAGCTCCTACATCAAGGTCAAATACGCCCATATCGACGTGGACGTAAACGGTTCGCCAGCGGACTCCGACAGTGGTAATTACCTGGCTTCACCCGTTGGCGACATCATCACCATCACCGCTGCCCATACATTCGATCAGTGGAATCTGACAGTCGGCGGCGATATCGAGATTGCGCCGGAATACGACCATGTCGCTGCAGGCAATGCGCCTTACAAAGCCTATGAGGTCGTCAATGTCTTCACCGAATGGAAGCCGGAGCAATTGCAGAATTTCACGTTCCGCGCGGAGGTAAAAAATCTCTTCGACGAGAGCTATTCAGACCGCGCCACCTATGGACAGGAATTCGGCAACGTGACACCCCTTTTCGAACCGGGCCGCAGTTTCCTGATCACGGCCAAGGCGACGTTCTGATCACTTAAAGAAAGAGCGCTCAGCGGCATGGCCCGCTGGCGCGCGACGGGAGAAGACGATGATGGAAACAACGGCAGCGCTGCGCACCGAACATGCGGCGAAATATATCGCACAGCTGTGCAAGCATTTTGCCCACAAGGTCGATGTTTCGCATTCGGAAGGCCATGGTGAATGCCGTTTTACCTGCGGCACCGCCATTATGGATGCGGATAGCGATGAACTGACGATCCGCTGCACGGCTTCTGACGAAGACCAATTGAAAGAAACGCAGCACGTGATCGAAAGCCATCTTTTGCGCTTTGCCTTTCGGGAAGAGTTGCAGCCGTTGCAATGGTCGCCATCTTCGGCAACGGCCAAACCCGACACGTTGCAAACCGAGACGTGACATCCATGAGGTTATGCCGACTTTTCATTCTTGTAAGCCTGCTTGCGACCGCCGCGCATAGCGCCGAGATAAGGACAGCACGCGGCATGGTGGATATACCGAAGCAGCCGGAACGTATCGCGGTCTTCGATCTCGCCGCTCTCGACACCCTCGACCGCCTGGGTATCAAGCCCGCTGGCGTGCCCCAGAAGCTTTATCTTCCACAACTGGAACACCTCAAATCCGAAGCGGAAGCCGTCGGCGATATTTTCGAACCTGATCTGGAAGCACTCAGCGCGCTCGGCCCCGATCTCATCGTGTTGGGCGGACGGTCTTCACCAAAACTCGACTCCACAGCCCGCGTCGCACCCAGCATCGACATGACCATGGATGGCGACGATTTGGTGGAGCAGGCGAAAGTGCGGCTCATCGATTACGGCAGCTTGTTCGGCAAACAGGCCGAGGCGAAGGCAATCGCGGCGGAACTCGATGGGGAGATCGAGGCGACGCGCAATGCAGTGGCGGGTAAGGGCAAGGTCCTGATCGTCATGACCAACGGCCCGAAAGTGACCGCCTACGGGCCCGGTTCGCGCTTCGGCTGGGTTCATGCCACGCTTGACCTGCCACCGGCGGTCAGTGCCATGCAGGCCGCCACTCATGGTGAAGCGGTTTCCTTCGAGTTCATTCACAAGGCAAACCCGGACTGGTTGCTGGTGGTGGACCGCGCAGCCGCGATTGGTTCTGGCGAACAAGGCGCGCGCGCCACTCTCGACAATGAGCTGGTGGCCAGCACGACGGCTTGGAAAAAAGGCCAGGTCGTTTACCTACCCGCTGCAGATTTCTACATCGCGGCTGGCGGTATTCAGGCCACGCAGCGGGTGCTGTCCACCATAAGAGAGGCCTTTTCCGCCGCACGATGATCGCTTCAGCACAACGGCATCCGAAACGACTGTCTGGACTGGCGGGCTTATTGCTCGCCTTTTTGTGTGTCGTCAGCCTCGGCGTCGGCGCTGGCGATGTTTCCGTCAGCGGCCTTTGGACCTCATCCGATGGCGCGGAATTGCTGGCTGTCAGCCGCCTGCCGAGAACATTGGCGGCAGTGCTGGCGGGTGCTGGCCTGGCGATTGCCGGGCTGATCATGCAAGCCATCGCCCGCAACCGCTTCGTTGAACCGGCGACTGCGGGTACCGCCCAGTCTGCTGAGCTTGGCATTCTGCTCGTCACGATCGTTTGGCCCGCGGCCACGTTAGGCTTCAAAACCGTAATTGCCAGCATTGCTGCACTTGCAGGAACCAGCCTGTTTCTGATGACCGCGCATCGTCTGCCACCCACCCAACCCTATCTCGTTCCCCTGTTCGGGCTAGTCTATGGCGGCGTGATCGGTGCAGCAGCCACTTTCATCGCCTGGCAGGCCGATCTCCTGCAATATCTCTCGGTGTGGAGCAATGGTGATTTTTCCGGTGTTCTGCGCGGACGTTATGAAATGCTCTGGATTGGTGCGCTGCTGGTGGCCGCAGCCTGGGCGACGGCAGACCGCATGACCATCATGGCGCTTGGTCGCGAAACCAGCATCGGACTTGGCATCAATTACCAACGCATGCTGCAAATCGGGCTCGTCATTATCGCCATCATTTCAGCGGTCACGGTTGTCGTCATCGGCATCATCCCATTCGTCGGTCTCGTCGTTCCCAACCTCGTTTCACGGCTCATGGGCGACAATTTGCGCTCCACCCTGCCCGTCACGGCACTTTTCGGCGCCATCCTGGCATTGGGTTGCGACATCATCGGGCGCATCATTCGTTTCCCTTACGAAATTCCGGTGGGCACAGTTATGGGCGTCGTCGGCGCAATCCTGTTCGTGCTGCTCCTTCGTCGGCGCGCCGATGCTTAAGCGGCGATTGTTCATTCTGGCGCTGGTGGCACTTGGCTGCATCATCTGTTTCATGACGATCGGCCTGCGCGGCAATCTTGCTTTCGTGCTCGGCCTACGCGCCGTCAAATTGGCAGCGCTGATCGAGGTTGGCATCGCCATCGCCATCTCGACCGTCGTCTTTCAAACCGTCACCGCGAATCGCATTCTGACACCTTCCATCATGGGAATGGACGCGCTCTATGTTTTCGGACAAATCCTGCTCGTCTTCCTGTTCGGCGGTCTCGCCTATACGACACTGGATTCGCGCCTGAAATTTGTAGGCGAAATCATCCTTCTGATGGCGCTGACATGTGCTCTGGTCCTACCCATGCTGCGCGCGCGCTGGGACATGGGGCTAATGCTGCTCTGCGGTGTCGTCGTCGGCGTCCTGTTTCGCAGCCTCCACTCGCTTCTCGCCCGGCTGATCGATCCGAATGATTTTGCCATCGTGCAGGGCGGCAGTTTCGTCAATTTCAACGATGTGAAAACCGATCTTCTGGCCATCGCCTCACTGCTGACCGCCGGGGCGCTGATCTGCATCTGGCGCGCGCGCCATAGCCTCGATATCGTGGCCCTTGGCAGGGACGCCGCGATCGGGCTGGGCATTGATTGGCCAAAAACCCAGATTGCCTGTCTTCTCATGGTCTCAGCGCTGGTGGCCGTCTCCACCGCACTGGTCGGCCCCGTCGCCTTTCTCGGACTGCTGTTCGTCGCACTTGCGGAGCAGATCGTTCAATCACGCCGCCATGCGGTGCTGATCCCAGCGGCATCACTCGTTGCGATCATCGTGCTCGTTGGCGGGCAGACGGTGTTTCAGTATGGCCTCGGAAACAGTTCGACGCTCGGCGTGGTCATCGAATTTGCCGGTGGCATCGTCTTTCTCACCCTACTCTGGCGCGGGAGCCGCAGATGATCCGGATCGAACACGTCTCGCTGCATTACGGCGCAGCGAGAATTTTGAACGATATTTCCGTGACGCTTCCCAAGGGCGGGATTACCGCCCTCATCGGCCCTAATGGTGCTGGGAAATCATCCCTGCTGGGTCTAATGGCGCGCCTCCAACCTTTGCAAACAGGGTCAATCAGCGTGGACGATCTGCCCATAGGCTCAACGCCGACACGTGACCTTGCCAAGAAACTCGCGATTTTGCGTCAGGACAATCAGGTCGCGAGCCGCCTGACGGTGAAGGAACTGGTCGGTTTCGGTCGCTTCCCGCACAATCGCGGCCATCAGTCTCAAGGCGATATGGACATAATCGAGGAGGCACTAAAGCTTTTCGATCTTTCCGATCTGTCAGGCCGTTTTCTCGAAACCCTTTCCGGCGGGCAGCGCCAGAGAGCGCTGGTCGCCATGGCGTTTTGTCAGGACACCGACTATCTGCTTCTGGACGAACCGCTCAACAATCTCGATATGTATTTTTCTCAGGAGCTGATGCGATCCCTGCGCAAGATCGCCGACGAGGACGGAAAGACGATCGTTATCGTTCTCCACGACATCAATTATGCCAGCGGATTCGCGGACAGAATTATTGGAATGCGTAATGGTGAGATCGTCGCCGATGGAAGCCCTCGGGACATCATGACGTCGGAGGCGCTACACTCGATCTATGGATTTCATATCCCGGTGACGGATATCGGACAGCAGCGCATCGCCCTGCCTTTTCAGTTTTCGCAAAGCCCTAAATGAACATGCTCGATGCCTGAATGTCGGTCGGTTACAGTTCACTTCAAAGCGTTGTTATTGTTGAAAAGATAGCCATAGGTGACGCCGACCAAGCCACCTCCCACGATATTGCCGAGTGTGGCCGCCGAGATATTGCTCACGATCGACGAGATGGTGATTGAGGGTAAGCCGACCTGGCTTTGTTCAAGCAGATAGGCGTAGGGCAGCAAATACATATTCGCAACCGAATGCTCAAAGCCCGCCGCCACGAAAACAGTCACCGGCAGGAAAATTCCGGCGAGTTTTTCTGTGACGCTGTTGCCTGCGAATGCGAACCACACGCCAAGACAAACGAGAATATTTGCGAGGATGCCGCTTGCGAGGACGGTAAAGAAGCCTTTTTCGACTTTCGTCGTTGCTAGGTCGATAGCGGCTGAACCGACAGCCCCATCACCCGCTTCATGAAATCGTGCAGCGAAGACGACGACGGCGAGCAAAATTGAGCCAATGAAGTTCGCGATATAGGCAACCAGCAGAGCGCGAAATGCAACGACAACAGACACTTCGCCGAACAGCACGGGCCCAGCAAAAAGGGTGTTACCGGTGAAGAGTTCGGCACCCGCGACAACCACGGCAGCCAAGCCCAGGGAAAAGACCAAACCAGCGAGGATTTGCGCAACGCCAAAGGGCATGGCGTCTGCGCCTGCCAGCGCAACAGTCGCAGCAACGCCACCCAAACCAATGTAAACGCCCGCGAGTAGCCCGAGGATCGCGATGGTTTTGATCGGCTGCTCGGCCTTTGTCGCCAGCGCTTCGAATGCGTTCTCCGTCAATTCTGCAGGCTTGGGAAACGCGCTCATGCCGGAGCAACCCTGACAGGAATGGACTTCGCAGCCGGTGTCTTGCTCTCCTCATCGTGTTGCCACAAGGGAATGAGAGAATTGCATTCGGGGAAATAGCCCGCACAGCTGCCGGGTGGAAGATCGTAGTCGATGACCTGCATACCGCTCAGCACGCGCACGATACCATCGTCCACGGCGGTGGTGATACTGGCCAACCCATCCTTCGCGATCCCCAACCGGACACGATCGTCTGCATTCATCATCAGGATCATGCGGGATTTATGGATGCCGCGCAGACGGTCGTCATAGCCATAGACCGTGGTGTTGAACTGATCGTTGGACCGCAGGGTGATGAGGCTCAGCACGTTGCGATCTTCGCCGGTTGAGAAGCCGGAACACAGCGCCTTCGGCAACTTGAAGTTCGCCTTGCCGGTGTCTGTTTCCCATATCCGGTTTCTGGCCGGAACGGGGCGCGAGAAGCCACCGGGAATATCGAGGCGCTTGTTGAAATCCTTGAAGGGCTCGGGGTATGTGGCTTCGATGGCGTCTCTGACACGGCTGTAATCACCAACCCACTCGTCCCACGGCACTTTCGGATTGGGCGTCAGCGCGTGTTTTGCAATCTCAGCCACAATTCGGGGTTCCGATAGAAGGCTTTCGGCGGCGGGTTTGTATTTGCCGCGTGAGGCATGAATGCAGGTGGTGGAATCCTCGATCGTGACGATCTGCGGACCAGTGGCTTGCTCGTCGATTTCCGTTCTGACCAGCGTGGGCAAAAGATAGGTCGTTGCGCCAGTGATCAGATGGCTTCGGTTGAGTTTGGTTGCGATTTGTACCGAGAGATCGAGCCCGCGCCATTTCTCTTCCATCAAGGTCCGTTCGGGAATGGCGCGCACGAAATTGCCGCCCAGGCCGATGAAGGCCTTGACGCTGCCATCGATGATACCCTCGCAAGCCTCGACGGTGTTCACGCCATCCTTGCGCGGGGGCTCGAAACCATATTGTTCGCCCAGCAGATCAAGCGGAACCAGCTTGGTCTTTTCGGATATGCCGACCGTTCTTTGGCCCTGCACATTGGAGTGACCGCGCACGGGACAGATGCCAGCGCCGGGTCTGCCGATATTGCCGCGCATGAGAAGAAGATTGATCAGCATCTGGACGTTGCTGATGCCATAACGATGCTGGGTCAAACCCATTCCATAGATGGCGATGACATTGCGCGCCTGAGAGTAGGTCCTTGTCGCTGCTTCTATGGAGGAGTGGCTCAGCCCGGACGTGGCAAGAATATCGGACCATGGCATGGTTCTGACGTAGTTTTCGAATTCGGCCAGACCGTGGGTGTGCTCCTCGATAAACGCGACATCGAGAACGCGCTGCCTTCCATCGGCAATTGCCTCGTCATCCCATTCGAACAGACACTTGGCCATGCCGACCATTGCAGCGATATCACCGCCAGCGCTGACCTGATAATATTGCGTGGCAATATCGGTCGGCTTATTGGTCAGCATCTGACCCGGACTTTGGGGATTGACGAATTCCCGCCAGCCACGCTCTTTCAACGGATTGAAAACCACGACCGGCGCACCGCGCTCGCGGACCTCCTGTAGGCTGTGCAACAGCCTCGGCGCATTGGTGCCGACGTTCTGACCAAAGGAAAGAATGCAATCCGTATGCTGGTAATCTTCCAGCAGAATCGTGCCGACTGGGGTTCCAATGCTCTGCGGCAACGCGACTGATGTCGTTTCGTGGCACATGTTGGAACTGTCTGGGAGATTGTTGTTACCATAGAGCCGCGCCAGCAACTGGTACATGTAGGAGGTCTCAAGCGACGCGCGACCTGACGCATAGAATACGACGGATTGCGGATCGTAACCTTTGAGTTTGAGGCCTATATCTGCAAATGCGTCGGCCCAACTCACTTCTTGATATTTGTCGGTCGCCGCATCATATCGCATCGGATGCGTCAAACGTCCCTCGTTTTCCAGATCGTAATCGGCCCAATCGAGCAGCTCGGTGACGGTGTGTTTGGAAAAGAATTCGGGCGTGGTGCGCTTGGCCGTCAGGTCCCAGAACGTCGCCTTGGCACCGTTTTCACAAAACTCCGCCAGATGCGGTTTGCCCGGCTTGGCCCAAGCGCAACTGGTACAGGCATAACCGCCCTTTTTGTTGTGATCGGTCATCAGACCCGGGGCGGTCCTGACAGCCTTTTGCGTTACGGCATTTTTGACAACGGATTTGATTGATCCCCAACCGCCTGTTGGCATGTTGTATGGCGCATATTTGACTTTTTTCACCGTTCCACCTTGCTTTTATCCATGAATGCTGAACCGCATCCAAGCCCAGTTGTTCCAACGCGCACCGACGCATTCTCGCGATTGCGAGACCTGGAATTCGCCAGTTTCCGAAAACTTCAGAACGGCCTGATATCGAGCGCGCCGCACGCGGCCGCGTATCATCTCCTGACCAGCCAATGGAAAAACGTGCGTAAGAGTTCCCTAAAAAGCTACGTGGAGTTGTAACCAAAGGGTGATGGAAAATTTGTGGAACAGTTTCTGCTTATATGCGTTGCGGGTGATGTAACCAGAGTTGGCCCATACATCTTTCAATCAGGAAACAGCATATTGCCGAGCACGCTTGACCCCTATTGCGGCCCAGCTCCGACGCTCCAAAATGCACTGTCCTCATGGAATTTTGACCCTGTTCTCATCGCTTGTATCGCAGGCGTCGCAGCGGCATTTCATTATGCGGCGCCGCTCCCGAGGGGATGGAAGACGGGCCTGCTAGTTTTCCTATTGATTGCCGCATTCGTCTCGCCACTTTGTGCCATGACCAGCGCCCTGTTTTCTGTAAGGTTGGCCCACCATATTCTCATCGGCTCGGCCATCGCGCCTTTTGTCGTCATGATCGGCTGGCCGACACAGAGGTGGCTCGCGAAAATTCCGTTGGAAGCCACCTTTGTCGCGCACACCGCGATCTACTGGGTCTGGCACCTGCCCTTTGGTTATGCCTTTGCCCTGTCTGGCACCTGGCAATATTGGCTGATGCAGATCGCGCTGATCGTCGCATCCATTCTGCTGTGGCACGCTTTGCTCTCGCGCAGCATGTCAGTGGTCGCCACCACCAGCCTGGCGCTTGGCACGATGGGGCAAATGGGTTTTCTCGGCGCCATCCTGACATTTGCACCTGTAACGCTTTTCGAAGCGCATTTCGCGACTACGCAGGCCTTTGGATTGACACCGCTTGAGGATCAGCAATTGGCAGGCGTGTTGATGTGGACTCTGGGATTTGCGCCATACGCAATCGTTGTCCTGTGGTGCATGCGCACGCGCCTGCTTCATTCCCGTCCGGCAGAGCAGTGAGCGCGATGGTATTCATCAAATTCCTGCACATCATGGCTATTTCCGTCTGGGCCGCCGGGCTTGTCAGCTTGCCGGGACTGTATGTGCAGCGCGCCCATATCGTGAGGGATGACGACCTTTTCCGGCTTCAGAAGATCGTCCGTTTTTCCTACGTTCGCGTCATCTCGCCTGCCGCATTCATCGCCATTGCCACCGGCACCGGCCTGATTTTTCTGCAGAACCCGTTCAGTGCGTGGTTTTCCATGAAGCTGGCATTTGTCGGCATCATGGTCGTCATCCACGTCATGACCGGCCTCGTCATCATCCGTCTCTTCAACGATGGCGAGGTCTACCCGGTATGGCGCTTTGTCTCGGTCACCATCGTCAGCGGGTTTGTGGTGGGAGCTATCTTTTTTCTGGTTCTGGCGCGGCCGGAAGCACCCTTTGCCCTGCCATCAGAATGGGCAGAGCCGGGCGCGCTCAAACAGCTTATCTCGCACATCAGTCCTTGGGAGATACCATGAGGCCGATGCCATGATCGAAGATCAGTTTGCCGCCGTGCCATCCGGCCAGTCCGGTGAGAACGGATGCCAGGAGCGAGAGACCCAGCCCGTGCGGAAGAACGTCGATGGTTTCGGTGACGCGTCCGCCCCAGTTGGCACCTGCAACCGCAATCAACGACATGGCGGCGATACCATGCGCCCAGCTGGCGACCCGGGCCCGAATGCCGGACACCAGCAACAATTCCGCAGTACCGATCAACCCCGCAGCAACGCCACTGAAGAAGGCGCCGCCCGAAGCCCAGAGCGCCGCTCTCATCCAGAAATGATCACCGCTCCACCAGAACATGACATCCGCAGCCAAAGTGGCGATTACCAGCGCAATGGGGAAGTGGACCGTCATGGCGTGGAGGGGATGACCGGCAACCGCGACAGCGGAATTGGTGGTCTTTTCTTCCACCTTGGAAATCACTGGGTTCGGCTTGTCTGTTTCTGGCATCCACTGGCTCCTGTTTGGCTATCAACACGGCGATCCGCTTTCGGGTTCCGGGGTTTAGGTACGCTGTTCCTTGCCGGCGCCATGCTCTCTGGCTGTCAGGGTGACCTGTCAGCGCTCGATCCCGCCGGGCCTTCGACCGAGGCTTTTACAAGGCTTTGGTGGGCGATGTTGGCAGGTTCGGCTGTGATCTTCGCGCTCGTCATAGGCCTGCTCTTCATGGTCCTGATGGCGCGGGGGCGTCTGAAATCCATTGATCCGAAGCGCTGGATCGTTCTGGGCGGCATCATCATGCCCATCCCCGTCCTCATCGCTTTGTTGGGCTATGCCTTCTATCAGGGTGAGAGAATGTTCGGTGCAAACACGCCGCGCCCTGCGGTCACGATTGCGGCAACAGCCAGAATGTGGAGCTGGGAGTTCTCCTATCAGATCGATGGCAGACAGGTCGTTTCCCGAGATGTTCTGCACATACCGGTCGGCCTGCCGGTGAAAATCGACACGACGAGCGTGGACGTCATCCATAGCTTCTGGGTGCCACGGCTAGGCGGCAAGATCGACTCCATTCCCGGCCAGATCAACACGATCACGGTGCTGGCAGATATCGAGGGCACCTTCGGGGGCATTTGTTCTGAGTATTGCGGGCAAGGCCATGCCGCCATGACCTTCCGCGTCCAGACACACAGCCCGCCCGATTATGAAAACACCGTGAGGAATTTAGCCCCGTGATGGACCGATCCATACCCACGCAGAAGCTGTCTCCCATCGCCCTGCACAGGCAGCTCGATGCGATCTGGAGTGCTGGTTCGGGCATCAAGCGTTTTGCCGCGGTCAATCACAACGTCATCGGCAAACGTTTCATGGTAACGGCGCTGGTGTTTTTCGCCATCGGTGGCTTCCTTGGCATGCTCATCCGCACACAACTGGCGACTGCTACCAACGGGTTCATGGACGCGGCGCAATATGCGCAGGTCTTCACCATGCACGGGACCATCATGATGTTCCTGTTTGCGATCCCATTTTTCGAAGGCCTGTCCATGTATCTTCTGCCGAAGATGCTGGGCGCGCGCGATCTGGCCTTTCCCAGATTATCCGCTTACGGATACTGGTGTTATCTCTTCGGCAGCTCGATGCTGATCTTCGCCCTCGTCACTGGCATCGCGCCGGATGGCGGCTGGTTCATGTACACGCCGCTCTCATCATCAAAATACAGCCCCGGCATCAATGCCGATATCTGGCTGCTGGGCATCACCTTCGTGGAGATTTCCGCAATCAGCGCCGCCATCGAAATCGTGGTCACGATCATTCGCATGCGCGCGCCGGGAATGTCGCTGGTGAGAATGCCGATCTTCGCTTGGTACATGCTGGTGGTCGGCGGCATGATGCTCGTCGGATTTCCGCCTCTCATCCTGGGCTCGATCCTGCTGGAAGCGGAACGCGCCTTCGACCTTCCGTTCTTCGATCCCGACCGGGGTGGTGATCCGCTATTGTGGCAGCATCTGTTCTGGTTGTTCGGACACCCGGAGGTCTATATCATCTTTCTTCCCGCCGCAGGCGCCTTGTCCACCATCATCCCGGTGCTGGCGAGAACGACGCTGACCGGCTACGAGATCATCATCGCGGCCCTGATGGCCATGGCCTTTCTCTCCTTCGGCCTCTGGGTGCATCACATGTATACGGTCGGCATTCCCCATGTCGCATTGTCGTTCTTCTCCGCCGCCAGCGCGCTTGTCGCCATACCCACATCGGTTCAGATTTTCGCCTGGTTTGCGACGCTTGCCCAGGGGCGCCCGCAACTGAACGTGCCGATGCTGCATATCATCGGCTTCTTCGTCGTCTTCGTCATGGGTGGCTTGACCGGCGTGATGCTGGCCATGGTACCCTTCGACCAGCAGGCACATGATACGCATTTCGTGGTGGCGCATCTGCATTATGTGCTGGTGGGTGGATTCCTGTTTCCCATGCTTGCGGGCTTATATTACTGGATACCGCACATCAGCGGACGCCAACCCGTGCAGCATCTGTCGCATGCGGCCTTCTGGATGATCTTTATCGGGTTCAACCTGACCTTCTTCATGATGCATCTAACCGGCCTGCTTGGCATGCCGCGCAGAATCTATGCATACCCTGTGGGTTCGCCGTGGGAATGGCTAAACCTGCTGTCGTCCTTCGGCAGCTTCATCATGGCCATGGGCTTCATGCTAGTCGCGCTCGACATGGTGCTGATCTTCATTTTCGGAAAGCGGTTTAGGCGTAACCCTTGGAAAGCGGGAACGCTGGAATGGGCCATGCCCACCCCTCCCCCATCCTACAGTTTCGCGTCGATCCCTCACATTTCAGAACGGGCCGACAATCTGCCGATCGACAAACTTGGGGCCGAACTGGCGGCAGGCAAGGGTTATCTGGGCTTTTTACGCAATGGCTGGATGGAGACGATCGGAGTCGATGCCATCTCGGGCGAACCCAATCAAATCATCATTCTGCCGAGACCGACCTATCTGCCGTTGTTCACGGCAATCACGACCGGCGGGGTCTTTATGTCGCTGCTGCTAAAGCTGTATCCGCTCGCGATGATGTTCGCGCTGGCAACGCTTGGCCTGTTCCTGCTGTGGACCCGCAACCCGGATGCCAAAACGGACCGTGGTCTGCTCGACGCCTCCAGCGACTGCCGCCTCCCGTTGCATTCCGAAAGCCGGGATGCGCCCACCATTCTGGCAATGCGTTTGGTCCTCGTCGCGAATGCCACTTTGTTTGCATCTCTGCTGTTCGGCGGCCTTTTCCTCTGGGTTTCCAATCTTGGTCCGAGGCCGCTCACCGATGTGGTATCCACCGCGGGTGCTGCATGGATTATACCCATAGCCATCTTTGCAGCATGTTTGGGCGCTGCATCTGGCACGAAAAAGCGGCCATATCGTTCGATGTTTCTCGCATCGCTCATCGCCTATGGTTTGGCGGCGACGCTGTTGCTGGTGGAATTGCACGGACGTTACGCGATCGCAACGTCTTCAGCCCTTAACGCCGTCGAGTTCGCAGTCTCCTGCTACCTGCTTCTGCACCTTGGTCTGGGTCTGGTGTTTTCCAGTTTTGGACTGTGGCGCATGGGCGAATATGTTTCCGACGCTCGGCAGAACGATCT
Organism: Hyphomicrobiales bacterium; assembly: GCA_900468015.1. Classification (GTDB taxonomy): domain Bacteria; phylum Pseudomonadota; class Alphaproteobacteria; order Rhizobiales; family Rhizobiaceae; genus Agrobacterium. The sequence goes on along the minus strand of UBRU01000025.1, from coordinate 709 downwards.
GCGGATCGGCTCCCTCTGGCACCGCTACTGTGTTGGTATTGTCTTGATCGCATGGCTGTATCCGCACCTCCTCACAACGCTGGCGTCGGGGGGATAAGCCGTGCGGTACCGCCTGATATTCCTCATTATCGGACCATTCATCTTATGGAGCATCTATTTCATCACGCTTTATGGCGTTCAGGCCGTGGGATGCAGGGCGGATTGGGATACCGTTTTTCTGGCCGGCATTCCCGTCCTCAGATTGATCCTTGTCACTCTTCTCATACTATCGGCAGTGGCATCGGCGTCGATCTACATCATAACAACAAAAGTTCATGCCGATCAGGTAATTAGATGGATCGGGAGCTACTGCGCAGCCGCTGGCCTATTGTCAACGATCCTAATATTTCCGGGTGTCTTCTGGTTGAAATTGTGTTGACCGGGCTGGACGATAAATGGGATGGCCGAAATCCTGGCATCAATGTGAGTTGGTCTTACTCTGGTGAAATCACCTATCTTCGCAGCACCTCGGCACGTATGAGTTCAGATATTCACTTAGAATACCATTTCGGCATAATCATCGGTCAGATGCGGCTCGAACTGGCAGTTTAAGGCGAGCATCACACCTGAAAGAGTTGGAAGTCGTAAGCCCGCGTCCCTGCAGGTGCATGGCGACATCGCCAACATCATGGCATTCATGGAGGTTCTCGGTGTGCGTCCGGCCAAGTCA
>UBRU01000029.1:0-7154 GCA_900468015.1 Hyphomicrobiales bacterium | reverse complement strand
TTCTGCTGGTTGCCGCCCGACAGCGTGTCGACACGAGCGTGCGGTCCCGGCGCTTTCACGCGCACCTGATCCATCGCTGTCTGCGTGTGGGCAAGCTCTTTCTTGAGGTCGATGAACCAGTGGTTCTTGCGATATTTGCGGTAATTGTTGAGAGACACGTTCTGCAAAATCGAGAAACTGGTGATCAGACCTTCGTCCTTGCGGCTTTCCGGCAGCAGACCAACGCCATTGATCAGTCCGTCATCCGGCCCGGAAAAACGTTTCTCGACGCCATCCATTTTCACCTTGCGTCGGGCGGCTGGATGAGCGCCCAGCATGGCCAGAACGGTCTCCGTGCGGCCAGAGCCGACCAGTCCGGCGAAGCCCAGAATTTCGCCTTTCCTGAGAGAAAAGCGCGAGATCGGTCCGCCCTTCTTGAGTTGCAGCTCATCCACTTCGATGACCAGCGGTGCGGCGCTATCAGGGGTTTTCTTGGGTGGAAAATTGTTTTCGATCCTGCGTCCGACCATCATCTCGACGAGCCGATCATTATCGACCTCGGAGACAAGGCAGGATGCGATGAACTCACCGTCACGCAAAACGGTGATGCGGTCGCAAATCTCGAAGATTTCTTCCAGATGGTGCGAAATGAAGATGATCGCCACACCTTGCTTGCGCAATTGCCGCATGACGTTGAACAGATGTTCCGTCTCTGACGGGGTCAACGTCGCGGTCGGCTCATCCAGAACCAGAATACGGGCGTCCAGCGACAGCGCCTTGGCGATTTCCACGAATTGCTGCTCGGCAACCGACAGCCGGTGGACCGGCACATCAAGCGGCACGTCGATGGCCAGCTGGCGCATGATCTCTGCGGCACGAAGGCGCATGGCCTTCCTGTTCAGTAGCCCGAAAGGTCCTCGTATCTCTCTGGCAAGAAACATGTTCTCAACAGCATCGAGGTAGGGGATCAGGCTGAATTCCTGAAAGACGATGCCGATACCGGCGGCGATGGCCTCATCGTAATTGGCAAAGCGATGTTCTTTTCCATCGATCAGGATTTCCCCATCCGTCGGCTTGATGATGCCGCACAGGATTTTCATCAGGGTCGACTTGCCTGCACCATTTTCCCCCAGGAGCGCATGAACCTCTCCCGGGCGCGCTTGCAGATCGACGCCTTGCAGGACTTCGATCTGGCCAAAGCTCTTTCTGATGTTTTTCAGCTCAAGCATCTTGCCCTCCTTTTAAGGTTGGAAAGGTCCCGCACCCACATTGCTGTGGGCGCGGGCTTGGGAGGTGTGGATTTACCAGCTGAAGTCAGCGGCGTTCTTGCTGTCCACGACGCGTACGTCGATCGGAACTTCCTTCGGCACGACAACGGCGCCCCACTTCTGGGCAAGCGCCATTGCAAGACCGACGCGAACCTGGTCGCGTGGGAACTGTGCTGTCGTTTCGATGAAGTTGGTGCCGTCGGCAATCGCCTTCACGGCTTCCGGTGCACCATCGACGGAGGTCAGCTTGATGTCGCGGCCCGAACCCTGAATGGCAGCGAGCGCTCCCATGGCGCCGCCGTCATTGACGGAGAAGATGCCCGCCAGGTTGGGATGCGACTGGATCATGTTTTCAACGACACCCAGCGCTACGGAGCGGTCCTGACGACCATTCTGCGTGTCGACGAGTTTGATGTCGGAGAATTCACCGAGGGCTGCCTTACAACCCTCGACGCGCTGTAGGATCGGGACGACAGGAATGCCGTCGAGAATGGCGACTTCACCCTTGCCGCCCAGCGCATCGCCCAGATGTTTGCAGGACTGGTAACCGGCATCCCGGTTCTTGGAGCCGACGAACGTATCGACCGGGCCATTGGCATTGGCGTCGATGGCGACGACGATGACGCCAGCCGCTTTCGCTGCATGGACGGCAGCCTCGATACCGGCTGAGTCGGTCGGGTTCAGAAGCAGGATATCGATCTTCTGCTGCAACATGTCTTCTACGTCGGAAACCTGCTTTGCGACGTCATGCGCAGCATCGGTCACGATCACCTCTGCACCGATGGAGGCTGCGGCTTCTATCAAAGCTTCCTGCATGGACACGAAGTACGGGTTGTTCAGTTCTTGAAAGGTCATGCCGATCTTGAGCTTTTCTTGCGCAAGTGCTGGCGTGACGAACAAAGCGAGTGCGGCGGTGGCCGAAAGAAGCATCTTTTTCATCTAGGTTCCTCCCTTATGGATGAATGCAGGCAATACCTGCTCGTTTCCGGACAGCATCTCGCCGCCCGAATGGGGTTGATTTCGTCTGGTAGGCTCGATCAGTCCGCCATCATGAACGCCTTCTGCGCCGTGAATTTCGAGCGGAACTGGGATGGAGACATTCCCTTAAGCTTAAGGAAATGCCGGTTGAAATTGGACAGGTTGGAGAAGCCGACGTCATAGCAGACCTCTGCGACATTGACCTCCAGATCGGCCAGCAGCATCTTGCAGGCAAGGTCAATGCGCAGCTGGTTGCGGTAACGAACAAGCGTCGTGCCCGTGTGTCGTTTGAATGCACGTGAGAACGCGCTCGGGCTCTGGCCCACCATCGCCGCCAGTTCGCTCTCTTCGACCTGATCCGTCAGGTTTTCACGCAGATGCGACAAAGCGCGATTGATGCCGCTATCTTCGGTGCCGGTTAGGTCGAGCTGGAAGCTGAGGCTGGCCAGCACCTCGTAATCGGCATCCACGAGAAGGGCGAGAATGTCCCAGAACAGTGCCAGTCTCTTCAGACCCTGCGCTTCGAGTAGTTTTTCGATGAGCGGTCGTACTGCCATGCTTGTCGCATCATCAAAGAGCAGCCCACGACGGCTGCGGTCCAGCAGGGGACGCACGGCATTCATTTCCGGCATGGACGCGCTGGCATCCTCAATGAAAGCTTCTGGAAACTGAATGACGAGCGAGCGGGCCGGGACAATCTCACCGACCTCTATATCGCTGATCCAGTTCTGCGGGAGGTTCGGTCCCGTCATGATCAGCTGACCGGGGCTGAAGGTGCCGACAAAGTCGCCTAGGTAAAATGTGCCCGAGGTCGCGACGACAAGATGAATTTCGTATTCGGGGTGATAATGCCAGCGCACCGTACGGAACGGGTAGCCATGCGTCCACGCTGCGAACGATTCGCCCTTGCGGATATGGACCAGTTCCAGATCGGGTTGCATGAATATCCTCTCCCTGACGCGACAGCCATTTAGGGCTCGCAATTGGCTCCTCCCAACTGCCTGCGCGTTGGAGGAAGCATCGGGACTTCAGCAGTTGCATTCCACATCACGGCGGAGAAATTGCTGATACTTTTTTGACCATACCACTGATGGAAAGGTGTCAGTGCCACTTTGTTTCATCAGCAAGCGGGCGTTGGACGCGCGAGATTTATCCTGCAATGCAGCAAAATCAGGCAATTTCTGCTGCATTGCATGGAGGTTCGCTGTGGCTGACACAAAAGTGCTGAGCCATATTAGGCGTTCAGTATTATACTTTTCTGGCGCTTCGGCGCGGTTTTGGTATCGGTCACATTGTGTTGATTGCCGCCGTTACTGGATGTTGGAAAACACCAATTCCATGCGGTCTGCAAGAAAACGGGTCACGATGCTCTGGATCGGATTGAGCGCCACATCGGTGTCGATTGCCTTGCTGACCAGAACGATGCTGTCGGGTGCGCAATTGAGCAGTTCCGTATCGCGCGAAGACACCCGTTCTGCCGTCAGCCGCGTTTCCTTACGGCGATAATCTTCCAGACCCTCGCGTTGCAATGCCCTAGTGATGGACCCGGTGTCGGCATAGGCCGTGATGATGCCGGGAAAGCGGGTGGCGGAAAACAGTGAGACGGAGCGTGAAACTGGTACGCCATCCGCCACGGCCAGATGTTCCAGCCGGTGCAGGGGCGAGCCCGTTGCGCAGGACAGCAGCTTTGCCTGCGACGTGTCGGCGGCTACGATTTCCGCATGAATGAGACGCCCGGATGGTTCGAGAGACTGGCGGGCAATGTTTTCGGAAANNAGACGATACGGGTCTGCACTGCATTGACGAAGGTGCCGCGGCCACGCTCTGCGCGCAGTAAACCATCGGCGGAGAGCACTGAGATCGCGCGTCTTACCGTGTGTCTGTTGACACCGAACTCCACTGCAAGCTCGGTTTCAGGTGGTAGGCGGTCAGTGATCGCGCCCTCCGCGATGGCGCTTCGGATGCCGTCGGCGACGCGCCGCCACAGGGAAATCCCGTCCTCATGTGCATTCATTTTTTGCCCCGTCGTCCCATTGTCATTCCAGCGTCATCTAAAGTGGTGTATAAGTCAGATAAGAATGGTTGTCTATACAAATAGACAAATAACAAAGCGAAGACGATATGACGACTTACAAATTCGACAGGAAGCAGGCGCTGGATATTCTGAGCGGGGCTTCGACTGAATTTCTGAAGCAGCATTATGCCACGATGAGTCAGAGCGCAGCTCCCGCCACACCCGTTCGCGGTCCAGAGATCGGCACCGTCATGGTCCGGGGCAGGGTGGGTGGCGGCGGTGGCGCTTTCAATCTCGGCGAAGCCAGCGTTACCCGCGCCACGGTGAAACTGGGCACGGGCGAGGTCGGGCATTCCGTCGTTCTGGGTCGAGACAAGCAAAAGGCCAGCATGGTCGCGCATCTCGATGCCCTGCGCCAACAGCCCGACTGGGCCGCCCGCATCGATGCCGAAATCGTCGGTCCCGCACTCGTCCTGAAGGAGGCTGAAAAACGCCGCCTTGCCGAGGAAACGGAAGCGACAAAGGTCGACTTCTTTACCGTTGCGAGAGGAGAAGATTGATGAGCGCAGTCAATTTCGACGGTGGCTTTGCCGATCCGGTCTTTGCATCGCAGGATGTATTCCATTCCATCATGCACGCTTTCTCGACGCCCGGCACCGTGGCGAATCTGGGTGAGCGTGCAAGCGGCCCGGCTCCCCTGTGCGCCGCCGCCTCGTCCATCCTTCTGACGCTGTGCGATTACGACACGCCGGTGTGGTTCGAGGCTGCTGAAGACATGCGCCCGGCTGCGACATGGCTGACCTTTCACAGCGGCGCGCCGATCTGCGAAAAGCCGGAGACGGCCACTTTCCTCGTGCTTTCCGAAACGACCGAGACTGCGCAATGGCAGGTCTTCGCCCGTGGCACATCGGAATATCCCGATCGTTCTGCCACGCTCATCCTGCCAGTTGCATCACTCACCCGTGGCGCGCCGCTTGAGCTGACCGGACCGGGTATCGAGACGACCTGCACCATGTCCCCCACAGGTCTGCCGGACGGATTTGTCGCTGCAATGCAGGCCAATGTTGCGACCTATCCACTCGGCTTCGATGTCATTCTCGTCTGTGCCAGCGAGGCGATTGCCTTGCCGCGCACGACCTGTATCAGGGAGGTGTAACCCATGTATGTTGCGGTAAAAGGTGGCGAAGCGGCTATCGACAAGGCACACAAGCTGTTGGCAGACCGGCGGCGTGGAGATCGCGATGTTCCTGCGCTGACACTGGACCAGATTGCCGGGCAATTGTCGCTCGCCGTCGACCGTGTCATGGCGGAAGGATCGCTTTACGATCCGCAACTGGCGGCGATGTGCGTGCGCCAGTCTCGCGGCGACCTCATCGAAGCGATATTCCTGCTTCGTGCCTATAGAACGACATTGCCGCGCTTCGGATATTCGAGACCGGTTGCCACCGACGTGATGCAGGTGGAACGGCGTGTTTCGGCCACCTATAAGGATATTCCCGGCGGCCAGTTGCTGGGTCCGACATTCGATTATACCCACAGGCTAATCGACCCCGACATGGCCGGTGATGCGCCCGTGGAGCCACCCGCCCGACGCCTGATCGATGGCAACAGTGTCTTCCCGAGAGTGACCGACATTCTTGATGACGAGGGCCTGATCGAGCCTGACCGTCCCTCGGAAAAGGAACCCGGCGATCTGACGCGAGACCCGACAGCGTTTCCTGTCGAGCGGGATCGCAGATTGCAGGCGCTGGCGCGGGGCGACGAGGGATTTCTGCTGTCGCTGGCCTATTCCACCCAGCGTGGTTATGGCCGAACCCACCCCTTCGTCGGCGAAGTCCGCATCGGCATGGTGGAATTGGAAATCGATATCCCGGAGCTCGGCTTTGCCGTTTCGGTCGGCTCCATAAGGGTCACCGAATGCCAGATGGTGTCACAGTTCAAGGGTCAAGGCGAGGACGGTCCACGGTTTACCCGCGGCTACGGGCTGGTGTTTGGTCAGTCCGAACGAAAGGCGATGGCGATGAGCCTTGTCGACCGTGCACTGCGCGCCGATGAATTTCAGGAGCAGCGCAATGCACCCGCGCAGGACGAGGAATTCGTGCTTGCCCACTGTGACAACGTCGAGGCGACCGGCTTCGTGGAGCACCTGAAACTGCCCCATTACGTAGACTTCCAGGCCGAACTCGGTCTGCTGCGCATGCTTCGCCGTGAAAACGAAGACGCCATGCAAAAAAAGGAGGCTGCGGAATGAACCTGCCAGCTTACAATTTTGCCTATCTTGACGAACAGACCAAGCGCATGATCCGCCGCGCCATTCTCAAGGCGATCAGCATTCCCGGTTATCAGGTGCCTTTCGCCTCGCGTGAAATGCCGATGCCCTATGGCTGGGGTACCGGTGGCGTGCAGGTTACTGCCGCCATTCTCGGGCCGGATGATGTGCTGAAGGTCATCGATCAGGGCGCCGACGACACCACCAATGCCGTGTCCATTCGCGCCTTCTTCGCAAAGACGGCGGGCGTGGCCACCACGACGAAAACGACGGAGGCGACGGTCATCCAAACCCGTCACCGCATTCCCGAGACGCCGCTGAGGGCAGGACAGACCATTGTCTATCAGGTCCCTATTCCAGAGCCCCTGCGGTTTCTGGAGCCGCGGGAAACGGAAACGCGGGTGATGCACGGGCTGGAGGAATATGGCCTCATTCACGTGAAGCTCTATGAAGACATCGCCCAGCACGGGCATATCGCCACCACCTATGCCTATCCGGTCAAGGTCGAGGGCCGCTATGTCATGGACCCATCGCCTATTCCCAAATTCGATAATCCGAAGATGAACAATTCTCCCGCGCTGCAACTCTTCGGTGCCGGTCGCGAAAAGCGTATCTATGCCCTGCCGCCGTTCACCGAAGTCGTCAG
>UBRU01000001.1:0-1244898 GCA_900468015.1 Hyphomicrobiales bacterium | reverse complement strand
GGGGCTTGAAGCGAAAGTCAGGCGGTACACAGGAACACGCTGCATCTGCCCCGCACTGTTGCGAAACAGCGCGGACGGATCGCGAGGGACGCACAAGCCATGGATGGCGGGCGTGGCTCTCGCGGAGAACGGATCGATGGCTGCGGGCGCTTCGTCAGAATGAACGCTCGCATCCTCGAAGGCAGATGTGGCCGAACTGGCAGGCGGCAGCTTCGGCAACGAAGCCGCCGTCACCCGGGTGGGTAAGGCCGGACCTTGATTTGTCCGACCGTCCCAACGGCAAGGCCCCCTTGCCCTCCGGGATATGCCAGCCGTGGCAAGAGGATCGCTGTTTGGCCAAAAGAGCCGAACGGGGCGCTGCGAGGTGCCATTCTTTAGACTACCCAACGAGGCAACTTACAGCGCCCCGTCCGAATACCCATGGCCGCGAATGGTTATGGACACTGATTGAAGGTCATACCACGGGCAGGTGCTGCCGCGTGAACGGCGAAGCTTGCGTAAGCGATGGCCGGGGTTTTTGATAGCGATGGGATTTGGTGAGGGTGCGGCTGGGTGCCGGGTTCTGAATGCCGGTGCAAGCTGCGTTCGCTGGGCTGCGGGCTGCAACAGAGCAACCCTCATCCTGAGGTGCCCCACAGGGGCCTCGAAGGACGAGGGTTGCGGGCTCAAGGCAGGAGTGCGCGGCGGATGCTTCGAGGCTTTGTCCTTCGGCCAAAGCCACCTCAGCATGAGGGCAGTGGGTGTGGCGGCCCGGCAAGCTTGAGCAAGCGAGGGACGGCACATCGCAGCAACCCTCACCATCATGAGATTGCCGAAGAAGTTGCCACGTAAAGGGCGCAACGCAGCAACCCTCATCCTGAGGTGGGAGCGAAGCGACCCTCGAAGGACGAGGGTTGCTGGCTTGAGGCAGTGAGTACGCGGCGGATGCTTCGAGGGCGCTGCGCGCCACCTCAGCATGAGGTTGGTGGGTGAGGTAGGCGATTGGCACGGACACAACGCGGGTAGGCAAATAATGGGGTATGCGCCACGCTTTAGGGGGAAGATGCAGGCCGCAACTCAGCAACCCTCATCCATCATCCTGAGCTTGCCGAAGGAGAGGTGCCCCGCAGGGGCCTCGAAGGACGGGGGTTGCGGGCTTGGGGCAGGAGTACGCGGCAGATGCTTCGAGGGCGCTGCGCGCCACCTCAGCATGAGGTTGGAGGGTGAGGTGACTGGCTACATTGCGTCATGCCAGAAGAGTAGTGCCCCCTAAAATACAAAGCTCTATTACGCCGCCCACCCTCTCATCACGTAAACTGCATCCCCAACTTCCCGACTTGATCCAAATCAAGGCCACTTGCCCATCTCAGTGGCAAAGCAGCAGACGACGCGAAAGCACGTTTGCCACTTTTTGCTGGCCCATGCCCCGCGTCGTAACTGCGATGACGTTGGGGGAAACCAACAATGAACTCTGTTTTAGGAACTGCGATGGTGGCCGTGGGGGCTTTCCTCGCGCTGCTCGGGGCGGCCTTCGCTCACGATGATCTTTTTGCTGCCCATATGTGGGTACTGTTCTTCCTGCTCGTGACCGGCACCGCGCTGATGTTGCGCCGCGCGTCCTTTGCGCCGGTAAAGCCGATCTCGAGAGAACAGCGCGAATCCGAATATTTCGACGAAGTCATACGATACGGTGTGATTGCAACGGTGTTTTGGGGCGTCGTCGGGTTTCTGGTGGGCGTCATCATCGCCCTGCAACTGGCCTTTCCAGATTTGAATATCGAGCCATGGTTCAACTTCGGTCGTGTTCGCCCACTTCACACGTCCGCCGTCATTTTCGCCTTTGGCGGCAATGCGCTGATAGCGACGTCTTTCTATGTCGTTCAGCGGACATCTCGCGCGCGGCTGTTCGGCGGTGATCTCGGCTGGTTCGTGTTCTGGGGCTACAATCTGTTCATCGTCATGGCCGCCACCGGGTATCTGCTGGGCATCACCCAGAGCAAGGAATATGCCGAGCCGGAATGGTATGTTGATATTTGGCTCACCATCGTCTGGGTCGCCTACCTCGTCACCTTCCTTGGCACGATCCTGAAGCGTAAGGAGCCGCATATCTATGTGGCGAACTGGTTCTACCTTGGCTTCATCGTCACCATCGCCATGCTGCATGTGGTCAACAATCTGGCCGTGCCCGTCTCTTTCCTCGGTGTGAAAAGCTACTCGGCCTTCTCCGGCGTGCAGGATGCGTTGACGCAATGGTGGTATGGCCACAACGCGGTCGGCTTCTTCCTGACGGCTGGCTTCCTGGGCATGATGTACTACTTCATCCCCAAGCAGGTGAACCGCCCCGTCTATTCCTACCGGCTGTCGATCATCCACTTCTGGGCGCTGATCTTCATGTATATCTGGGCAGGTCCTCACCACCTGCATTACACGGCGCTGCCCGACTGGGCGCAGACATTGGGCATGGTGTTTTCCATCATGCTGTGGATGCCGTCGTGGGGTGGCATGATCAATGGCCTGATGACTCTGTCGGGCGCCTGGGACAAGATCCGCACCGACCCGATCGTGCGCATGATGGTGATGGCGGTTGCCTTCTACGGCATGGCAACCTTCGAGGGACCGATGATGTCCATCAAGGCCGTCAATTCGCTCAGCCACTATACCGACTGGACCATCGGTCACGTGCATTCCGGCGCTCTCGGCTGGAACGGCATGATCACCTTCGGTGCGGTCTATTACCTGACGCCGAAGCTCTGGGGACGTGAGCGGCTCTATAGCTTGCGCATGGTCAACTGGCACTTTTGGCTCGCCACACTCGGCATCGTCGTCTACGCCGCCGTCATGTGGGTGGCCGGTATCCAGCAGGGTCTGATGTGGCGCGAATATGATGCGCAGGGCTTCCTGGTCTACTCGTTCGCCGAAACGGTCGCCGCGCTGTTCCCATACTACGTGCTGCGTGCACTGGGCGGGGCGCTGTTCCTCGGGGGCGCGCTGATCATGGCCTACAACGTCACCATGACAATTCTTGGCTACCAGCGCGACGAGGCGGGCTTCAAGAGCGCTACGCCTAAGCTGCAGCCAGCGGAATAAGGAGAACCAACCATGTCTATTCTTGACAAACATGGCGTCATCGAACGAAACGCCACCCTGCTTCTCGTTGGTTCTCTCGTCGTCGTCGCCATCGGTGGCATCGTCGAGATCGCGCCGCTGTTCTACCTCGAAAACACCATCGAGAAAGTGGAGGGCATGCGGCCTTACGCGCCTTTGGAACTGGCCGGGAGGAACATCTACATCCGCGAAGGCTGCTACACCTGTCATAGTCAGATGATCCGGCCTTTCCGCGATGAAGTCGAACGCTATGGCCATTACAGCCTTGCAGCGGAAAGCATGTACGATCACCCGTTCCAGTGGGGCTCCAAACGTACAGGACCGGATCTGGCCCGCGTCGGTGGTCGCTACTCCAACGAATGGCACGTCCAGCACCTGAGCGAACCACGGGCCGTGGTACCGGAATCGGTGATGCCGAGCTATTCCTTTCTCAAGACGACACCGCTCAAGGTTCCCGACGCATCCATGGAGCTGAAGGCCAACCGAGCCGTCGGTGTGCCCTACAGCGACGAGATGATCGAAAACGCGGCAGCCGACCTGAAAGCGCAGGCCGACCCCAATGCCGATACGACAGCGCTGGAGGCACGTTACCCGAAAGCGAAGATCGGCGATTTCGATGGTGACCCGACCAAGGTCACCGAAATGGATGCGCTGGTCGCCTATCTGCAAATGCTCGGCACGCTGGTCGATTTCTCGACCTATGACGATGCCGCCGGTTACCGCTGAGGAGAAACGCCATGGAAACCTACACCGCCATGCGCCACTTCGCCGATAGTTGGGGCCTGCTTGTCATGACCCTGTTTTTCGCAGGTGTCGTCGTCTTCACGCTGCGACCCGGCTCCAAGACATCGGCCGACGATGCCGCCAGCATTCCGCTCAGGGAGGACTGATCATGTCCGATAACCACATTGACGATATCAGCGGCGTCGAGACCACCGGTCACGAGTGGGATGGCATCCGCGAACTGAACAACCCCATGCCGCGCTGGTGGGTGTGGACCTTCTACGCCACCATCGTCTGGGCCATCGGCTATACCATCGCCTATCCCGCATGGCCGTTGATCAGCGGTTCAACGAAAGGCCTGCTTGGCTGGCACAGCCGTGCTGATTTCGTGGCCGAGACCGCCGATGCGAAATCGGCGCAGACTGTTTACCTGGAGAAGATCGCTTCGTCTTCGCTGGAGGACATTCAAAAGGATGGCGAACTCATGCAGTTCGCCGTCGCCGGTGGTGCCGCAGCCTTCAAGATCAACTGCATCCAGTGCCACGGCTCAGGCGCGGAAGGCGGTAACGGCTATCCCAACCTCAACGACGACGATTGGCTGTGGGGCGGTAACGTCAACGACATCCATACCACGATTACCCACGGTATTCGTTTTGTGGAAGATGCCGACACACGCATCTCGGAAATGCCAGCCTTTGGTGAAATGCTGAAACCAGAAGAAATTCGCGAGGTCGCCGCCTATGTCGTCAGCCTGACGGGAGCGCCGCGCGATGCGACCATGGTTCAGCCAGGCGCGCAGCTTTTTGCTGACAATTGTGCATCCTGTCATGGTGACGATGCCAAGGGTAACCGCGATATGGGCGCCCCGAGCCTTGCCGACGCCATCTGGCTGAAATCACATGGTGAGGATGGGATTATTGCCCAGATACGTGCACCCAAGCATGGTGTGATGCCAGCCTGGGGTGAGCGCCTTGGCGATACGACGGTCAAGCAGCTGACGCTGTTTGTGCACTCGTTGGGTGGTGGGGAATAGGGGGAGGCGTTACCAAGTTAAAAGCGCCGCTCCGATGTTCCCCCGACGTCATGCTCGGGCCTGTCCCGAGCATCTGCTACGTAACAATTTTGGAGACGTGATTGGATCCTCGGGACAAGCCCGAGGATGACGACGGTGAGGTGTAAGCCTGACTCACTTACCCTCCAAAATCTCCTTCAACGTCTTCAAATCCGCAAGTACCGCTGCGGCATCGCGCTCAAATTCGGCATCGCTCATGCCAGCTAGCTTCAGCACCGTGAACGCCATCTCCGCGCCATCACCATTGGGCGTGACGCGCAGCGCGTTATAAACTTCCAGCCCATCGGGCATCGTGACGACGTGATCGATGACGCCGTAGTCGTTCGGTTCCGCGAACTTGACCCGGACATCACCAAGCGGGCCGGACGCAATCCACACATCGCCGCGCTGCTCAAGCCCACTGGCCAGCCCGGCTGCCCATTCAGGCATTCGCGACGCATCAGACGCGTAGACATAGACCTCTCTCCATGGACGTTTGATCGAGATGTGGACGATGCGTGCGGTCATGACTGTCATTTCTGCCTCCTTAAAGCGTGCGTTTCCGGCTGCGCCACTTTGTCCTCAATTGACCTAAGTCAAGGATGCTTGCCCGGCGAAGTGCGAAAACGCAAAGGAGAAACCGGACATGCATGACCATGAACATATATACGACGGATAAAAATGGCGATGGCGCGGATGCGGTTCAAAGACTGAATGCCGAGCCCGTCAATTCCGCAAAGGTCAGACAGCCGCTTTATGAGGCGCGCAAAAAGATTTTTCCGAAACGTGCAGAGGGCCGGTTTCGACAGTTCAAATGGATCGTCATGCTCATCACGCTCGGCATCTATTACCTGACGCCGTGGATCAGGTGGGATCGGGGACCCTACGCGCCGGATCAGGCGGTTCTAATCGATATCGCCAGCCGCCGCTTCTACTTCTTCTTCATCGAGATATGGCCGCAGGAATTCTTCTACGTTGCCGGGCTGCTGGTCATGGCGGGCTTTGGTTTGTTCCTGCTGACCTCCGCCGTCGGGCGCGCATGGTGCGGATATACTTGTCCGCAGACCGTGTGGGTCGATCTCTTTCTCGTCGTCGAGCGCTTTATCGAAGGCGATAGAAACGCCCGGATGAAGCTGGATGCCGGTCCGTGGACATTGACGAAAATTCGCAAGCGCGTGGTCAAGCACGCAATCTGGCTCATCATCGGGGTTCTCACCGGCGGCGCGTGGATCTTCTACTTTGCCGATGCCCCGACGCTGGCCATGCAGTTTCTGACCGGCGATGCCGCGATGATCGCCTATTACACCGTGGCGACCCTGACGGCGACGACCTATATTCTCGGCGGGCTGATGCGCGAGCAGGTCTGCACCTATATGTGCCCATGGCCCCGTATTCAGGGCGCGCTGCTGGATGAGCATTCGCTTGTCGTGACCTATAATGACTGGCGTGGAGAACCACGTTCGCGCCACGCCAAGAAGGCCATGGCCGCCGGTGAACCCGTTGGTGATTGCGTGGATTGTAATGCCTGCGTCGCTGTCTGTCCCATGGGGATTGATATCAGAGACGGGCAGCAGATGGAGTGCATTACCTGCGCGCTGTGCATCGATGCCTGCGATGGCATTATGGACAAGCTGTCCAAGCCACGCGGCCTTATCGCCTATGCGACGCTTGCCGAATACGAATCGAACATGGCGCTAGCAACGGGTGACCGCGCGCACGACATATGTCCATCCAACGTGCGCAAATCAGATGGCCGTTTCGTGGAGGCCGTCAGGCACTTCGACTGGCGCATCATATTTCGCCCACGCACAGTCTTTTATCTGACTGTCTGGTGCCTGGTGGGTGTCGTCATGCTCGTGACGCTGGCGACGCGGGAGCGGCTGTCGGTCAATGTGCTGCATGATCGCAACCCGCAATATGTGATGGAATCAGACGGCTCAATCCGCAACGGCTACACCGTTCGGCTGCTGAACATGATTGCCCAGCCACGCAGCATCACCCTGTCGCTTGAAGGGCTTCCAGACGCGGTCATGAAGATCAATGGCATCGCTGACACGCCCGCCCGCACATTCACCATCGACGCGAAGCCGGATGAAGTCACCAGCCTGCGGGTGTTCGTCACCATGCCGAACGGCACCGCTTACCGCGCATCCGAAGATTTTCAATTCATAGCGGTCGATGACCAATATTCCGAAACCGCACACTACAAGGCCGTTTTCAACGGGCCGGGAGCGAAGAGATGAGCGCTGAACACCACGAAAAGCCGGGCTTCACCTTCACCGGCTGGCACATGCTGACCATCATGCTGCTGTTCTTCGGCACAATCATTTCGGTGAATGTGACGATGGCCTGGAATGCGGTGACAAGCTGGAGCGGGCTGGTGGTGCAAAACACCTACGTCGCCAGCCAGCAGTTCAACGGCAAGGCGGAAGCGGCCAAGGCCCGCGCAGCCAGCGGCATTGTTGGCAAGCTTCATATCGATGGCAATGTTGTAACCTACGAAGTGTCGCACCCACAAAGGGGAGCCATCGATACCGACACTGTCACGCTTAATTTTCGTCGCCCGGTTGGCGAGCATCAGGACTTCACGCTGCCGTTGGAGAAGCGGACAACCAATCTGTTCAGCGCCCAGCACGAACTGGCCGCTGGTGACTGGATTGTCGAAGCGACGGCCTTGAAGAACGGAAAAATCATCGTGCATGAGGGTACCCGGATCGATGTGGCGGGAGGCGTGAGATGAGCTGTTGCGCGCCCGGAACCGAGATTGCGCTTGAACAGGCGTGGCTGAAGAAAGCCCTGCCGTCTTCGGAAGAGTTGATGCTGTCCAGCCGGGATTTGGGGCAGGGGTTGCGGCAGACCGATCTGGCCGTGCCCGGCGTCTATTGCGGTGCCTGCATCGTTACCCTCGAGGCGGCTTTGACCACCATGCCGCAGGTGGAGCGCGCCCGCGTCAACCTGTCTTCGAAACGCATTTCCATCGTCTGGAAAGAGGAGGTCGACGGTATCAAAACAAATCCGGCCGATCTGGCGCAGGCGGTGGCATCGACAGGTTACGATACGCATCTGTTCGGATCGGGTCAGGACACGGCGGACGAGATGCGCAATCAGCTGATCCGCGCTGTCGGGCTGACCGGCTTTGCCGCCGTCAACATCATGCTGCTGTCGATTTCCGTCTGGTCTGGCGCGGATTCTTCCACGCGTGACATGTTCCACTGGCTTTCGGCGCTGATTGCCGCACCGGCACTGATCTATGGTGGCCGCTTCTTCTATCAGTCGGCGTATAACGCGCTGAAGCATCGCCGGACGAACATGGATGTCCCAATCGCGCTGGCCATCACCCTTTCCTACAGTGTCTCGATCTGGGAGACGATTCACAGCGGCGAACATGCGTGGTTCGATGCGACGGTATCGCTACTGTTCTTCCTGCTGATCGGTCGTACGCTGGACCACGTCATGCGGGACAAGGCGCGGTCTGCCATTGCTGGACTGGCCCGGCTGTCACCCCGTGGTGCAACCGTTCTTCTGGATGACGGCATCAGGGAATATCGGGCAGTGGCCGAGATCGTTCCGGGCGACCGCGTTGCGATTGCTGCCGGTGACCGGGTGCCGGTGGATGGCCGCATCATCAGTGGTAACAGCGATCTCGACGTATCCATTGCCAATGGTGAAAGTGCGCCGCTCGTGGTGAGGGCGGGAGATGATATTCAGGCCGGAACGCTCAATCTGACCGGGCCGCTCATCATGGAAGCGACGACGCTGTCTCGCGATTCCTTCCTGTCCGAAATCATCGGCCTGATGGAAGCGGCCGAAGGAGGCAGGGCGCGTTATCGCCGTCTTGCCGACCGCGCTGCGCAATATTACTCGCCGGTCGTCCACCTTCTGGCACTGACCGCCTTCGTGGCCTGGGGTGTCTTTGGTGGAGACTGGAAGCAGGCGATGTTGATTGCCATTGCGGTGCTGATCATCACCTGCCCTTGCGCGCTGGGCATCGCCGTGCCCGTTGTGCAAGTGGTGGCCGCCGGACGGCTGTTCAAACACGGCATCATGGTCAAGGATGGCTCCGCCATGGAAAGGCTGGCAGAGGCCGACACTGCACTGTTCGACAAGACTGGAACCTTGACGCTGGGTCAACCACGGCTGATGAACGCATCGAGCATTGATCCCGAAACCATGGCTATCGCCGCCGGTATCGCTGCAAACTCCCACCATCCGCTTTCGCAGACGCTGCACCGCGCAGTGCGCGGGCCATTGCCTGTCTTTGCCGAGGTGACTGAAATTCCCGGCTCGGGCATCGAGGCAACGTCTTCCTGCGGCACCTACCGCCTCGGCAACAGACGTTTTGCTTGTGATGCGCGGAATGAGACGGGCGATCTGCGCTCCACCTCTGAAGCCGTCCTGTCGCTGGACGGTCGAGAACTCGCCAGTTTTCAGTTCGAAGACACGATACGCCCGGGTGCCGCAGCAACGATTGCACAACTATCCGCAGCAGGATTTTCCGCCGAGATCGTCTCTGGCGACCGACCAGCCGCGGTTTCTGTACTCGCGCAACGTGTTGGCATTGCTGTCTGGAATGATGCGTTGACTCCTGCGGAGAAGGCAGGGCGCTGCGCGGCACTGGCGGCAGAAGGGCGCAAGGTTTTGATGGTGGGGGATGGCATCAACGACGCACCGGCGCTGGCTGCCGCGCATGTCTCGATGGCACCGGCCACGGCGGCGGACATCGGCAGGCAGGCGGCTGACTTCGTGTTCATGCGCTCCGATCTGAGCTCGGTCGCTTTTGCGGTCGATACGTCGCGCAAGGCAAGCCGGTTGATCCGCCAGAATTTCGCACTGGCAATCGGTTATAACATCATCGCGGTTCCCATTGCGCTTGCCGGCTACGCCACGCCGATGATTGCCGCCATCGCCATGTCGACATCGTCAATCATCGTGGTCGTCAACGCCCTGCGGCTCAATGGTGCGGATAAGTCGGACGTGAATGACGTCGAAAGCAAAACCCGGGAGATGAGCTTCGCATGAATATGCTGATCTTCCTGATACCGGTCGCGCTTCTGCTGGGGGCTCTGGGTCTTTTCGCCTTCATGTGGTCGCTCAAAAGCGGTCAGTATGACGATATGGATGGTGCCGCATGGCGGGCGCTGGATGATGGAGATGACAGGCCCGGTGTTTGATCCTTGCTTTGGGGCGCCGTCTGAAAAGCTGACTTGCGTCATCAAAATATAATCGTTTCAGTTCGCGCTAGCCTTGCCGTTTTCACATTAGAGTGCCACAACATCGCCGTTAAAAGCAATTTGGAGATACATCCGTGGAACAGGCAGAAATCGGTTTGATCGGTCTTGGCGTAATGGGGTCTAACCTCGCGCTCAACATCGCAGAAAAAGGCAACAAGATTGCTGTTTTCAACCGAACCCCGGAAGTCACGAAGAAATTCTACGCAGATGCTGGCGAGTTGCAGGGCCAGATCATTCCTTGCGAAACCATCGAAGAGTTCGTCGCAGCCATCCGCCCGCCACGCCCCATCATCATCATGATCAAGGCCGGTGAGCCGGTCGATCAGCAGATGGAAATTCTGAAGCCGTACCTCGAAAAGGGCGACATCATGATCGACGCCGGAAATGCAAATTTCCGCGATACGATCCGCCGCTTCGACACGCTCAAGGATACCGACCTGACCTTTATCGGCATGGGTGTATCCGGTGGTGAAGAAGGTGCACGTCACGGCCCGTCCATCATGGTTGGCGGCACGGAAGAGAGCTGGAAGCGCGTCGAGAAGGTATTGACCTCCATCTCCGCGAAATACGACAACGACCCATGCGTGGCGTGGCTCGGCAATGATGGCGCAGGCCACTTCGTCAAGACCATCCATAACGGCATCGAATATGCCGACATGCAGATGATCGCTGAAATCTATGGCATTCTGCGTGATGGCCTGAACCTCAGCGCTGCCGAAATCGCCGATGTCTTCGGTGAGTGGAACAAGGGTCGCCTGAACTCCTACCTCATCGAAATCACCGAAAAGGTTCTGCGCGCAGCAGACCCGATCACCGGCAAGCCGATGGTCGATCTCATTCTCGACAAGGCCGGCCAGAAGGGCACAGGCAAGTGGTCGGTCATTGAAGCGCAGAACATGGGCGTTGCCGCAACGGCTATTGAAGCCGCTGTTGCAGCCCGCATCCTGTCTTCGCAGAAGACCGAGCGCGAATCGGCTGAAACCATTCTCGGTCTGCCGAAGGCTCTGCCTGCGCCTGCCGATAAAAAGGCATTCATAGCTGATCTGGAAAGTGCACTGCTGGCAGCAAAGATTGGCGCCTATGCGCAGGGCTTTGCGGTCATGGCGGCTGCTTCTAAGGAGTTCGGCTGGGATCTGCCGATGCCGACCATCGCCCGCATCTGGCGCGCTGGCTGCATCATCCGTTCGCAGTTCCTGGATGAAATCACATCGGCCTTCACCAAGGACCCGCATGTTGCCAACCTGATCGTGACGCCAGCCTTCTCGCAGATGGTGAAAGACACGGATGCTCCGCTTCGTCGCGTGGTTTCGCATGCCGTTCTCTCCGGCTTGCCTGTTCCGGCGCTCGCGTCTGCCCTCGGCTATTTCGATGCCTACCGCCGTGCCCGTGGCAGCGCCAATCTCATTCAGGCGCAGCGCGACTTCTTCGGCGCGCATGGTTTCGAGCGCACCGACGGTGTGGACAAGCCGCACGGCCCGTGGGGCAGCGGTCTCGACATCTTCGGAAAGTAAAACAGGAAGGCCCGCGTCAAGCGGGCCTTTTGCTATGCGCCGAACTTTGGGGCGCGGCTGGACCAGACCGGTTGGCTGAGGGTCTGCAATCCCTCTACCGACTTTCCATCGATACGCGCCAGCAGCGCCTTTGCCAATTCGCGGCCTGCCAGCTTGATGTCCTCATTCACCGTATGGATTTCGGGTCGCAGCCAGTTCAGGAAGTCTGCCGACTGCTTGGACACGACGTCGATATCCGTGCCGACCTTCTTGCCGGTTTCTTCGACACCAGCCACGAAGGCGATGGTGGACGTGCCGCTGATCGAAACGAGCCCATCGGGATAATCCGGTTGGCTCATCAGCGTCCGGCTGACCTCCTTGATCTGGTCGAGGGGTGTGTCGTTGCTGATGATGCCATGCAGCGGAAATTCACTGAGCCCGAAATCTTTGAGGCCCCGCTCGATCCCACGTCGCGCGAAATCGTGATATGAAAATTGCGTCGGCGGCAGAAGCACGGCGATGCGCTTTCGCCCGCACTGCGACAGCCGCTTCACTGCCTCATAGGCGTAGGCTTCATTATCGAAGTCATGATAGGGATGCTCGATGCCCATATCGGTACGCCCGTGGGTCGCGAAGGGCATGTTGCGCTCCGTCATGAAGCGAACACGCGGGTCATCCGGCTGCAACTTCGAAATGATCACGCCATCGGCTGACCCGGTATCGAGAATATAACGGATCGGAATCATCGGGTCTTTGGCGTGGGTGTGTGGCGTGACCACGAGATGGTACTGCGTGTTGGAAAGCACTTCGGTAATACCGAACACCAACTGCGTGGTGAAACCCATCAACTCTTCGTCTACACTCAACACCAGAGCGATGACATTGGTCTTGCCCGTCCGCAGACGCACGCCCGCGCGGTTCGGTTGATAGCCGATCTGCTGGGCAACCTGACGCACTCGCTCCTTGGTCTCTGCGCCGATATCGGGAGCATCTTTCAAAGCACGCGAGACGGTGGTGATACCAAGCCCGGTCATGTAGGCAATCGTCTTGAGTGTCGGGCGCTCGTAGCCGGGAAGCTTCTGTCCGCTCGTTTCAGATTTTATGCTGTCATTCATGTCGACACTCACCATACATCGCTGGCTCATATGGTAGTTGGCTTTTCAAGGATTGCAAAGCATGGAGACTTATGGGTGACGACGTGTAGGTGAGAAAAACTGCAACGATGCAGTTTCAAAACAGATATTCTTGGCGCTGAGCGTGTTAGATGCGGATTTTCATCCGTGATAATTTGAAGAACGATCACACAAAAATCGGTGGCAGAGAGAATTAAAAAACTTCAATAAAGAACTGATATATTTTAAGAATGATATGTTTTTCTTCAAGAGTTATCGTCGCCCAAACAATCTTTCCGCCAACCCGTGACGGTCAGAAAATTTTCCGGTAACGTTGCCATCAGGAGGATATCTGTCGTTTCCTGGAAGCCATCCGAGTGTCGGTTGGCTGCCCGTTTGAAGCGCTATCTCACCGTTCTCCACCGGCTGCACATTGAATGACAGGGCATGAGCATGACATCCTCCTACGCAAGCGACGTTGTAATCGACCTGTCGGGTGAATGGACACTTGCGACGGATGATGGAGAGCATTCCACCACGATGACCATTCCGGGCGATGTGCACACGGCGTTGCGAAACGCGGAGATCATTCCCGACCCCTATTTCGGGCGCAACGAAAATGACGTGCAGTGGGTGGCGCACCGCGACTGGGTGATAGAGCGCCGCTTTTACGTCGATCATGCCGATGCGGACTGGTATCTGGACATCGATTATCTCGATACGGTCGCCGTCGTGTTCGTCAACGATACGCCTATGCTTTCCGCCGACAATTGCTTCCGCCGTTATCGCCCTGATGTCTCCAACGCGCTGGTGCAGGGCGAAAACGTCATTCGAATTCGTTTCCATTCCAGCATCAAGGCGGGCGCCGAACGGCAGGCCGCTCAGCCGTTTTACGTCCCTTACCACCCCGGCAACTCGCCCATCCCGCATGGCAATATGCTGCGCAAGCCGCAATGCCACTTTGGCTGGGACTGGAATATCGCGCTGGCACCGCTTGGGCTTTATGGCACTATCGCGCTGCGGCGTCTGGATACGGCGCGGATCGAACATCTCACGACGACGCAGCACCATGTCGATGGCGGGGTGGAACTGCATGTGGAGCTGACGCTCCATGCCAAAGCGGCTGCCAGTCTGCCCATCCATCTTTCGCTGGGTGATGAACGGCTGCGGCTGGACTGCGGCGTCGGTGCTGGAGAAACTGTGGTCCGGCATATTTTCTTCGTAGAAAGCCCGAAGCTGTGGTGGCCAGCGGGCGGCGGCGAGCAATCACTCTACACGCTGACTGTCGAGCTACCGGATGAAGCCGTGACGCGGCAGATCGGTTTTCGAACCGTGGAACTGCTGACGGATAAGGATGAGGTGGGGAGCCGCTTTGCGTTCCGCATCAACGGGCGCGAGATTTTCTGCCGTGGCGCGAACTGGATTCCCGCCGATGCGCTGCATTCGCTCAGCAGCCGCGAAAAGACCGAGGACCTTTTGTCCTCGGCGGTCGAAGCCAATATGAACATGATCCGCGTCTGGGGCGGTGGCTTTTATGAGCAGGACTGGTTTTACGACCTCTGCGACCGGATGGGTCTTATGGTGTGGCAGGACTTCATGTTTGCCTGCAATCTCTATCCCTGCACCGACGACTTTCTGGACAATGTGGAGCAGGAGGTTACCTATCAGGTCAAGCGCCTGTCCTCGCATCCGTCCATCGCGCTCTGGTGCGGTGACAATGAGCTTGTCGGTGCGCTCACATGGTTCGATCAATCCCGCGACAATCGAGACCGTTATCTCGTCGCCTATGACCGGCTGAACCGGACAATCGAAAAAGCGCTGAAGAAGGCCGCACCATCAGCGCTATGGTGGCCCTCCAGCCCGGCATCCGGTTATATGGACTACGGCGATGCCTGGCATTCGGACGGTTCAGGCGACATGCACTACTGGTCCGTCTGGCACGAGAACAAATCCTTCGACAATTACCGTGCGGTCAAGCCGCGCTTCTGCTCGGAATTCGGTTTCCAGTCCTACACCTCCATGCCGGTCATCGGCACCTATGCCGACGAAAAGGACATGAATATCTCGTCGCCGGTGATCGAGCTGCATCAGAAGAATGCGGGTGGCAACGAGCGTATCGCGGGCACCATGTTCCGCTATTTCCGGTTCCCGAAGGACTTCCCGAATTTCGTCTATATCAGCCAGGTTCAGCAGGCACTCGCCATCAAGACGGCGGTGGAACATTGGCGCTCATTGAAACCGCACTGCATGGGCACACTCTATTGGCAGCTCAACGACACGTGGCCGGTCGCATCCTGGTCCAGCCTTGATTATGGCGGCAGCTGGAAAGCGCTGCATTACGCGGCCCGCCGTTTCTTCCAGCCTGTGACGGTTTCGGCCATTCCGTCCGAAGACTGCAAGACCGTGAGCTTTTCCACCGTCAACGACACGGCGGAGGCGGTGGACATCGATATGAACATTTTCGCGCTCTCGACCGATGGAGTGCGCACCCCGCTCAAGTCCGCCAGCGGAAGCTGCGGACCGGACGCAGCGGTTATCATGGCGGAAGTCGATCTCGGCCAACTGCCTGCGGGTGCGCTGCTGTCGTGGAATTTCATTGCGTCCAACGGCATGACGGGTGAGGGCCACCATGTGGTCGATACCTACAAGGCTCTGGACCTGCAGCCATCCGGCCTCGACCACTCGGTCAGCACGCTTGACGACGGGCAGTTCGAAATAGAGGTCACAGCCAGCGGCCTTGCGCTGTTCGTGATGATCGAGGCCGATGTGGAGGGCCGGTATTCCGACAATCTCTTCGACCTCGCGGCTGGAGAAACGCGACGTATCGTGTTTTCACCGAAGGATACGGCAACGATGTCGCGTCCAAACTTCAGTATTTTCGACCTCTTTTCGTCTCAATCGCAAGGTTGAAACGGGGCCGACTTGTCTTTAGCTTGACCACCAACAGAACCAGAGCCTTCACATTTTCACGAAGGCTGAAATCCATCATAGGGAGGAATATCCATGGCTTGGCAACTGGCTGAGAACCGTTACGCGTCCATGAAATACAATCACTGCGGCAAGACGGGACTGAAGCTTCCGGCGATTTCGCTGGGCCTTTGGCACAATTTCGGCAATGACACGCCCCACGCGACGAAGCAGGCGATTTGCCGCAAGGCATTTGATCTCGGTATCACGCACTTCGATCTTGCCAACAATTACGGTCCGCCTCCCGGCAGCGCGGAAACGGCATTCGGCGAAATCCTGAGAACGGATTTCGCGGGCTATCGCGATGAGTTGGTCATCTCGTCCAAGGCTGGTTACAACATGTGGCCGGGCCCATACGGCGAATGGGGCAGCCGCAAATATCTGATCTCGTCCTGCGACCAGAGCCTGAAGCGCATGGGGCTTGATTACGTCGATATTTTCTATTCCCACCGCTTCGACCCAGATACGCCGCTTGAAGAGACCTGCGGCGCGCTTGATCACATCGTTCGATCGGGCAGGGCACTGTATGTCGGGATTTCCTCTTACAATTCGCAGCGTACGCGCGAAGCCGCGGCAATTTTGAAAGAGCTGGGCACGCCCTGCATCATTCATCAGCCCAGCTACTCGATGATCAATCGCTGGATCGAAGAAGACGGTCTTGTTGATACGCTGGAAGAACTCGGCATCGGCTCCATCGTTTTCTCGCCGCTGGCGCAGGGCATGCTCACGGCCAAATATCTTGGCGGCGTGCCGGATGCCAGCCGCGCCAGCCAGGGCAAGTCGCTGAACCCGGCCTTCCTCAATGACCGCAACATCGAGAACATTCGCGGACTGAACGCCATTGCCGAACGCCGCGGACAGACCCTGGCGCAGATGGCGATTGCCTGGGTGTTGAGAGGTGGCCGCATTACCACCGCGCTCATCGGTGCCAGCCGCCCAGAACAGGTGGAAGATTGCGTGAAGGCGCTGGATAAACTCGATTTCACCGCCGAAGAACTGGCCGAAATCGATCGTTTCGCAAAGGACGCGGATATCAATCTTTGGGCCAAATCCGCAGAACGGGCGAAGTGAAGTTGAAGCCGCCCTGATACAATCCGGGGCGGCTTTTCCAACAAATAATGATTATGAACTTTAATTGATCGATCTAAATGGCTGCGATCATTACGGATTTGTAATTTCCCAATTCAGTTTCCGTTCATTGTTGTGACGATATGGTCTATTCATCACTTTACGAAAGGAAACATCGATGAAAAAGTTCTTCTCTATCCTTCTTGCCGGCACCGTGCTTGCTGCTCCCCTGGCCGCGCAGGCGCAGAGCCGCCATGACGACCGCCCGAGCCACCGGACGATGGAACGGACCGTCACCACCAAGAAGGTGATTATCAAGAAGCATCGTTGGGACCGTGGCCAGCGCCTAGCGGCGAAGGATCGTCGTCACTTTGTGGATCGCCGCGATTATCGTCGCCATAACCTGAGAGAGCCCGGTCGTGGCCAGCGTTGGGTGCGCGTCGACAATCAGTATCTGCTGATCAACGCCGTGAACGGCCTCATTATCGGCCTGTCCAACGCGCGCTAAATCACCCGAAACTTGCTCCTGCGGCCATGGATTATATCCATGGCTGCAGTCGTTTCCGGGGATCGTGTCATCCGTCACGGCAGTGCATTGAAAACGTGAGGCTGGTGTGTCTATCGTCATGCGGCCTGTCTGTTCCAATCGGGGAAGGGGTCGGTAAGGGAACGCCAGGCCTTCGGCGTAAAGGTCGCCGCCTCGATCAGGCACGCATCCAGCGCCAGTCGGAGTTCGGCTTCACTCATTGGGTCTGCGCCGATGAACACGATTTCCTGTCGCCGGTCTCCCCATGTGTCATCCATATAAGGCGCCAGCATGCGCGCAAAGCCCGGGTCTTCCGGCCAGTGCTTCTTAGGAACGGATGACCACCACAGTCCCATCTTACCCGTTTTTACCAAGGCACCCGCCTGACTGATCTCTCCGACATGATCAGGTCGTGTTGCGAGCCAGAAGAAACCTTTGGCTCGGATCACGCCCGGCCAATCCCGGTTGATGAAGGCGTGAAAACGGGCGGGGTCGAATGGACGCTTCGCGCGGTAGACGAAGGAGCGGATGCCGTATTCTTCCGTTTCCGGCATGTGACCCTTGAAGCCGTGCAACTCCTTGAACCACAGGGGATGGGTTTCCGCCTCAGCGAAATCGAATAGTCCTGTGCCCAGAACGGCCTTCAGGTCGACATTGCCATGATCCGTCTCGATGAGTTTTGCATCCGGGTTGAGGCCGATGACGATCTTTCTTGCAGCATCGCGCTCAGCAGCTGTGGCGGTGGATACCTTGTTCAGCACGACCACGTCTGCAAATTCGATCTGCTCAACCAGCAGGTCCACTAACGTGCGGCTGTCGCCATCTCCCGCCGTCTCGCCACGATCGGCCAGAAAATCTGCCGATCCATAATCTTTCAGCAAATTGGCGCAATCCACCACCGTCACCATCGTATCGAGCTTGGCAACATCGGAAAGGCTCTGGCCGTTCTCATCACGAAAATCGAAGGTAGCAGCCACGGGCAGGGGCTCAGCGATGCCCGTTGATTCAATCAGCAGATAATCGAACCTGTCCTGCTCGGCCAATTGCCTGACCTCGTTCAAAAGATCATCACGCAGCGTGCAACAGATGCATCCATTGGTCACCTCGACAAGCTGTTCCTGTGTGCGGGAGAGATTGGCGCCGCCATCGCGGATCAAGGCGGCGTCGATGTTGACTTCGCTCATATCGTTGAACCGCAACGCGCAGTCCCTCACGGTTCCCGAGGATATGATTGAGAAGCGTGGTTTTTCCAGCGCCCAGAAATCCAGAGAGAACGGTAACGGGCAATTTCCCAGTCATAGTGGCACTCCATTGTAATAGTATTACATCTTTGGGCAAAATGAAGGGCGGCGTAAGCCACCCTTCACAAAGTCGATCTTAGGATAGGCAATCTTTTAGCGATGTCGCGATGCCACGCATCAGCTTGAAATACAGATCGGGACCGGCATCCAGTGTGCCTGCTTCCGGGTCGAGCGTGCCCGACTTCGCATTCGTACCTTCGATGACGACATTGACCAGCTTCGGTTCGAACTGCGGTTCTGCGAAGACGCAGGTCGCATTCAGTTCCTTTACCTTGGCATGAATCTGCTTGATGCGGTCAGCACCCGGAATGGTCTCCGGGCTGACGGTAATCGAACCGGCTGTCTTCACGCCGTAGCGATGTTCGAAATATTGGTAGGCATCATGGAATACGACGAAGGGTTTGTCCTTGATGGGGGCAACGTTCGCTGTAATCTCAGCATCCAGCGCGTCGAGCTTATCCACCAGTTTCAGGGTGTTGTCTTGATAGGTCTTCGCATTGCCGGGATCGGCGGTGATCAAGGTCTTCTCGATTTCGACGGCCATGGCTTTCGCATTGGTCGGATCGAGCCACAGGTGCATGTCATACTCACCCTCATCGTGATCATGGCCGTCGTCGTGGCTGTGATTATGAGCATGCTCTTCCTCATGCTTGTGGTCGTCACCCTCTGCATGGTCATGGCCTTCGTGCTCACCATGGTCGTGCGCCTCGAAAGGGCCACCCTCACGGAACGGCAGCTTCTCGACGCCTTTCGCATCGTCCAGCTCTATGACCGTAGCCTTGCCAGCCAGCGAATGAAGCGGCTTTTCAAAAAATTTCTCAAGGCCGTCACCCACCCAGAAGATAACATCCGCGCCTTCGATAGCCCGCGCGTTGGATGGCTTCAGCGAATAGGTATGGGGAGACGCGCCGCCTTCCACGATCAATGTCGGTTCGCCGACACCCTGCATGATGGCCGCGACGAGAGAATGAATAGGTTTGATCGAAACCACCACATTCGGCGCGGCCATGGCGTTGGACGATGCGATCATGGCTGCGGAGGCGAGAAGAAGGGTGGCGATTGTTTTCATGCGGTGTGCTCCACTTGTATGGATATGTTATGTTATTACATATGTTGCGTAACGCTATAACGTATGCGATAGCCATGTGCAACACCGACAAACGGAAAAATACATGCTTCACTCTCCGGTCAAAATCGACGGAAAACTGGTCTCTCTTTCCAATGCTGGCGTGCACCGCGCGGGGCGCTGGCTGGTACGTGGCGTGGAGTTTTCCGTCGGCAGAGGCGAGATCGTCACGCTGATCGGCCCGAACGGATCCGGCAAATCCACCAGCGCGAAAATGGCGACCGGTGTGCTGAAACCGGATGAAGGACATGTCCAGCGTATCGCCGGGTTGAAGGTCGGCTATGTGCCGCAAAAGCTTTCCGTTGACTGGACGATGCCGCTGACCGTTCGGCGGTTGATGACGCTGACCGGACAATTACCCGCCCGCGAAATCGACGCCGCCCTCGACGCAACCGGTATTCTGCATCTGGCCAAGGCCGAAGTGCAGCATCTCTCGGGCGGCGAATTTCAGCGTGCATTGCTGGCGCGGGCCGTCGCCCGCAAACCGGACCTGCTTGTGCTGGACGAGCCCGTGCAGGGCGTAGATTTTTCCGGTGAAATCGCGCTTTATGACCTCATCAAAACCATTCGCAACACCACTGGCTGCGGCATTCTGCTGATATCGCATGATTTGCATGTCGTGATGGCGGAAACCGACACCGTGATCTGCCTGAACGGCCACGTCTGCTGCCGCGGCACACCGCAGGTGGTCAGCCAGAGCCCAGAATATATGCGGCTGTTCGGCGGCGCTGCGGGACGTGGACTTGCTGTTTACAGCCACGATCACGACCATACGCATCTACCCGACGGACGCGTACAACATGCCGATGGATCCGTGACGGACCATTGCCATCCGCACGACGGTCACCACCACGAACCCGACGACCATGCGCACGAGGACGACTGCGGTTGCGGCCATGATCACGACGATGGGCACCATCATGCCGGGCACGCGGCCCATGCACCGGGAGCAAAGCATGTTTGACGATTTCTTCGTGCGGGCCATGGTTGCGGGCATCGGTGTCGCGCTGATGGCAGGTCCGTTGGGCTGTTTCGTCGTCTGGCGGCGCATGGCCTATTTCGGGGATACGATGGCGCATTCGGCGTTGCTCGGCGTGGCGATCTCGCTGCTGTTCCAGATCAATCTGATCGTCAGCGTCTTTATCGTCGCGTCCCTGGTGTCGCTAATCCTTTTGTTTCTGCAAAGGCGCCAGGCCCTGTCTGCCGATGCCCTTCTGGGTATTCTTTCGCATTCGGCGCTTGCCTTCGGGCTGGTCATCGTCGCCTTCATGACGTGGGTCCGTATCGATCTCGTGGCTTTCCTATTCGGGGATATTCTGGCGGTTACCGTGTCGGATATCCAGCTGATATGGGGCGGCGGCGTGGTCGTTCTGGTTGCCATTGCCTATTTGTGGAAACCGCTGCTCGCTTCCACGGTCAATGCAGAACTGGCCGAGGCGGAGGGCATGCGGCCGGAGCGTTCGAAACTGCTGTTCATGCTGCTGATGGCGCTCGTCATCGCCATCGCCATGAAAATCGTCGGCATCATGCTGATCACATCGCTGCTCATCATTCCGGCAGCGACGGCGCGTCGTTTCTCGTCCACGCCGGAAGTGATGGCCGTTTTGGCATCACTCATCGGTGCGGTTGCGGTCTTTGGCGGGTTGATGGGCTCGCTGCATTACGATACGCCGTCAGGACCATCCATCGTCGTTGCAGCCGTTATGCTGTTCATTTTAAGTCTCTTGCCAGCGCCCAAATTCGCGCGAAAGGCAGAGCAGGGAGGTCGCCCATGACCAGTCTAAACCTCACGCGCAACCAGTCTCTGGTCTACGATGCGCTCACGCGTTCGCAGGCGCCGCTCAGCGCTTACGTCATTCTCGACAAATTGCGGGACAGCGGTTTTCGCGCGCCCTTGCAGGTCTACCGCGCGCTGGAAAAGCTGATCGAGCTCGGTATCGTGCACCGGTTGGAGAGCCTCAACGCTTTCGTCGCCTGCTCGCACACGCAAACGGATTGCTGCACGCATCACCATGGCACAGTTGCATTCGCCATTTGCAACGCCTGCGGTCAGGTGACGGAATTTCATGATCACCAGATCGATCATCGTCTGGGTGATTGGGTCAAGAACCAGAAGTTCAAAGCGGAAAAAACCACGATCGAAATACGTGGGCTCTGCGAAGCCTGCGCCGCCTAGAGCGGCTGTAAATCTCGGGAAAAGCGCCGCCAGTTCTCGACATACCTGGTGGCGGATGACTTGAGAGACTGCACCGCCGCATCATCAAGCGTACGAATGGCCCGCGCAGGTGACCCGACGATCAGAGAATTGTCGGGAAATTCCTTTCCTTCGGTAACCAGCGCATTGGCACCGATCAGGCAGTTCTTGCCGATCTTAGCGCCGTTCAGCACCGTGGCACCCATGCCGACCAGCGTGTTGTCGCCAATTGTGCAGCCATGAACGATGGCATGGTGGCCAATAGTGCAACCTTCGCCAATCGTGGCCGGAAAGCCGGGATCGCTGTGCACCATCACGCCTTCCTGAATATTGGTGCCACGCCCAACGGTGATTGGCTCATTGTCGCCGCGCAACGTGGCGCCGAACCAGATGCCGACATCCTCACCGATGGTGACGGACCCGATGACATTGGCATCGGGCGCGACCCAGTAGCTGTCGGGGGCAGGGGTTTGCGGCGCACGTTCGCCCAGACGATAAAGGGGCATGGCCTGTCCTCTATGTTATACGACTTTAACGGACAGCGTGCCGACGCCATCCACGCCACATGTCATGACGTCACCCTTGACGATGGGGCCGACACCAGCGGGCGTTCCAGTCATGATCACATCGCCAGCAGCCAGCGTGAAAAGCTTGGACAGTTCGGCGATGATCTCAGCCGTCTTCCAGATCATCTGGTCGAGATCGCCGGACTGCTTTCGCTCGCCGTTGACGTCCAACCAGACAGCACCTTTGTCCGGGTGGCCGATTTTCGAGGCGGGAACGAGGGGCGAAACGGGGGCGGAAGCCTCGAAAGCCTTGGCACCCTCCCATGAACGGCCCATCTTCTTCAGGGTGTCCTGCATGTCGCGGCGCGTCATATCGATGCCGACGGCATAGCCCCAAACATGATCGAGCGCGTCTTTCACCGCAATGTCAGAGCCGCCGCTTTTCAGCGCAACGACGCATTCAACTTCGAAATGAACGTTCGAAGACAGTGCGGGATAGGGGAAATCCTGGCCTGCCGGCAGAAGGTTTTCAGCGTTTTTCTGGAA
The DNA here is from genome assembly GCA_900468015.1 of Hyphomicrobiales bacterium. Lineage (GTDB taxonomy): Bacteria > Pseudomonadota > Alphaproteobacteria > Rhizobiales > Rhizobiaceae > Agrobacterium. The sequence continues at coordinate 1,221,973 of UBRU01000001.1, read as the reverse complement.
AAAGAACGGAGGTTCGCGCGATGGATCGTGACCCATTTCGATGGCGTGGTCCGCATAGTTCCGCCCCACGCAATACACCCGGCGGACCGGAAAAGTCTCGCTGCTGCCTTCAACGGGCAACAGGACGGATGGTGGAACGGGAATAACGGTTGCGGACATGGTGAGCTCCTGATTTCTGTCTTTGGTTGTCCCGCGATTCTGCCTGGAATTCCAGTTCAAAAAACACTGGCGTGGGAAAACTGGCATTATCCTGCGCATTGCGCTAGAAGCCGGACGTTAAGAGGTTTCACGAGATATGTACCAAAAAGCACGCGCCACTGGCGGCAAAATCTTCGCAGTCGCACCGATGATCGACTGGACCGACACGCGATGCCGTTTTCTGCACCGGCAGCTATCCAGCCACGCGCTGCTCTACACCGAAATGATCGTGGCGGACGCCATCATCCACGGGCAGCGGGAAAAGCTGCTAGGCTATCATGTGCAGGAGCATCCGGTCGCCCTTCAGCTTGGCGGGTCCGATCCGGCAAAGCTGTCGGAGGCTGTGCGGATTGCTGCAGACTTCGGTTACGACGAAATCAATCTCAACGTTGGCTGTCCATCGGACAGGGTTCAATCAGGCACATTCGGTGCATGCCTCATGCGCGAGCCGGAAACGGTTGCGCGCTGCGTGTCCGCGATGAAATCCGTCGCCACGGTACCGGTGACTGTAAAGTGCCGTATCGGTGTCGATGATCAGGACCCTGAGATCGTGCTGCCTGATTTCATCACCCGCGTGGTGGCAGAGGGCGCTGACGCAGTCTGGATCCACGCCCGAAAAGCATGGCTTCAGGGGCTGTCGCCCAAGGAAAACAGAGACGTGCCCCCGCTGGACTACGAACTCGTCTACCGGATGAAGCAGCGAAATCCCGACATTTTTATCGGCATCAACGGTGGTATCACCGATCTCGATCACGCCGAAGAGCATCTGAAACATATGGACGGGGTGATGCTTGGCCGTGCTGCCTATCACAACACCTCGATCCTCGCCGATGTCGATCACCGCATTTACGGCGCGCCGGAAAGCGTGCCTGACTGGCTGGTGCTGCGAGATAAAATGATGGATTACGCAGCCGACTACATCGCCAATGGTGGGCGCCTCAACCACGTCACCCGTCACATGGTAGGGCTGTTTCAGGGATTGCCCGGTGCGCGCAGATTCCGCCAGATTCTGTCGAGTGATGCGACGCGCCCAGGTGCTGGCCCGGAAGTGATCGCGGCGGCCTTTTCCGCCATCAATTTCGATGCGCAGGAGCCCTTGCCAGGCTAAAGACACTCGCATGTCGCACCGATATCAAACCAGTGTTTGCAGCAACTTCGCGCCATTGGGAGCATTGACCTTGCCGCCTGTTATGAAGAAGGCAAAGACATCGCGTGGCTTTTTCTCTGCTTTTCGATCCGACGCGATCAGCGGAAGGTCATCCGGTACCGAACCTCCAGCATAGGTCTTCAAGCGCTCGCCCCAGGCTTTTACGTCCTTCTCAGGATAGCAGGTTTCGATGTCGTCCTCGCCTTTTTGCAGGCGGCAATAGACGAAGTCAGCCGTCACATCCGGCAACATCGGATAGTCGTGATGGTCGGCACAGACGACGGCAACCTTGTGTTTTGCCAGGAGCTCGATGAATTCGGGAACCTGAAAGCTCGGATTGCGGACCTCCACGACATGCTGCAACGTCAGGCCGTCCTGCTTTTCCGGCAGGAGTGCCAGAAAGCCAGCGAAGTCTTCCGGCTCGAATTTCTTGGTCGGCGCAAATTGCCACAGGATCGGGCCTAGATGATCGCCCAGCTCCGTCAGGCCTTGGGTGAGAAATTTCGCCATCGATTCACCCGCCTCGGCCAACACCTTGCGGTTCGTCACGAAGCGGCTAGCTTTCAGTGAGAAAATGAAACCGTCAGGAACTTCCGACGCCCATTTCGCGAATGTCTCCGGTTTCTGGCTACCGTAGTAGGTGCCATTGACCTCGATGGCGGCAAACTGACTGCTGGCATGTTCGAGCTGACGTCGTTTCGGCATCTTCTCAGGATAAAATGTGCCTTCCCAAGGCTCGAAGGTCCAGCCGCCAATGCCGGTGCGGATCGTGCCAGTCTTGCTCATTCTTCTCTCCCGTAAATGCCTAGCCCCGGTGCAGAGGGCGCGTTACTCCGCTGCCTCGATCTTTCGGTCGGAACGACGCTCCAGCAGTTCTTTCAGGAAATGACCGGTATAAGAGCGCTTTTCTTTGACGATCTGTTCCGGCGTACCGGTTGCCACGATCTCACCGCCGCCTGTCCCGCCTTCAGGACCGATATCGATGACCCAATCCGCAGTCTTGATGACTTCGAGATTGTGTTCGATGACGACGACGGAGTTGCCCTGATTGACCAGTTCATGCAGCATTTCCAAGAGCTTGTTGACGTCGTGGAAATGCAGGCCGGTCGTCGGTTCGTCGAGAATATAGAGCGTGCGGCCCGTTGAACGCTTGGACAGCTCCTTCGCCAGCTTCACGCGCTGCGCTTCGCCACCCGACAGGGTATTCGCCTGCTGGCCAACCTTGATGTAGCCAAGTCCGACGTCGAACAGCGACTGCAGCTTGTCACGCACGGCAGGAACCGCGGCGAAGAACTCCACACCTTCTTCGACTGTCATATCCAGAACGTCGGCGATGGATTTGGACTTGAAGGTTACATCGAGCGTCTCGCGATTGTAGCGCTTGCCGTGGCAAACATCACAAGTGACGTAAACGTCGGGCAAGAAGTGCATCTCGATCTTGATGACACCATCACCCTGACAGGCTTCGCATCGACCACCCTTTACGTTGAAGGAGAAGCGGCCAGGTGCATAACCACGCGCCTTGGATTCTGGCAAACCCGCAAACCAGTCGCGGATCGGTGTGAAGGCGCCCGTGTAGGTGGCCGGGTTGGAGCGCGGTGTGCGACCGATGGGTGACTGATCGATATCGATGACCTTGTCGATAAATTCGAAGCCATCGATGCGGTCATGTTCGGCGGGAATTTCGCGTGCACCCATGACGCGACGCGCCGCAGATTTATACAGTGTCTCAATCAGGAACGTCGATTTCCCGCCGCCCGAAACGCCTGTCACTGCCGTGAAGACGCCAAGCGGAACGGAGGCGGTGACATTCTTTAAATTGTTGCCGCGCGCGCCGACGACCTTGATTTCCTTACCCTTCTTGGCCTTGCGGCGCTCACTGGGAACCGCCACGCCAAGTTCGCCGGAAAGATACTTGCCGGTCAGCGATTTAGGGTTGGCCATCACCTGCTGCGGCGTACCCTCTGCAATCACCTCACCACCGTGAATACCAGCGGCGGGACCAATATCGACCACGTAATCAGCCGTCATGATCGCGTCTTCGTCATGCTCGACCACGATGACGGTGTTGCCGATATCGCGAAGATGTTTCAGCGTTTCCAGCAGACGTGCGTTGTCACGCTGGTGAAGGCCGATGGACGGCTCGTCCAGAACGTAGAGAACGCCTGTCAGACCAGAGCCGATTTGCGAGGCTAGACGAATACGCTGGCTCTCGCCGCCGGAAAGGGTACCGGAATTTCGCGACAGGCTGAGATAATCCAGCCCGACATCGTTGAGGAAGCGCAGGCGTTCGCGGATTTCCTTCAGGATACGAACGGCGATCTCGTTCTGTTTGGCATTGAGCGATTCCGGCAGGACTTCGAACCAGTCGCGGGCGACGCGGATCGACATTTCTGTGACTTGGCCGATGTGCAACTTGTTGATTTTAACAGCCAGCGCTTCCGGCTTCAGGCGATACCCGGCGCAGGCTGGGCAGGGTGCTGCCGACATGTATCGCTCGATCTCTTCACGCGCCCATGCGCTATCGGTTTCTTTCCAGCGGCGCTCGAGGTTTGGAACGATACCTTCGAAGTTCTTGACCGTCTTATAGGAGCGCGCGCCGTCCTGATATTCGAACTCGACCTTGTCGTCGGTCCCGTGAAGAATGGCCTTCTTCGCGGCATCCGTCAGGTCGTTCCAGCGGCTCGAAAGCTTGAAGCCGAATGCTTTGCCAAGCGCTTCCAGCGTCTGATTGTAATAGGGCGACGATGATTTTGCCCAAGGTGCCACGGCACCATCTTTCAACGTGCGGGCAGGCTCCGGCACGATGAGCGCAATGTCGACTTTCTGTTGCGAGCCAAGACCATCGCAGGTTGGGCAGGCACCAAAAGGATTATTGAAGGAAAACAGGCGCGGTTCGATCTCGGAGATCGTGAAACCCGAGACCGGGCATGCAAATTTTTCCGAGAAAAGCACCCGCTCATGGGTTTCGTTGAGCGACTTATTGGCCGAACCACCGGCTGACGTTTCCTCTGGGGGCAGGGGCTTGTCGGCAAATTCTGCAACAGCCAGACCGTCTGCGAGTTTCAGGCAGGTTTCGAGACTGTCCGCCAAACGCGCTGCCATATCAGGCCGCACAACGGCGCGGTCCACGACAACATCGATATCGTGCTTGTACTTCTTGTCCAGTGCTGGGACATCGGCAATCTCGTAGAACTGGCCATCCACCTTTACGCGCTGGAAGCCCTTCTTCATCAGTTCGGCCAACTCTTTTTTGTATTCGCCCTTACGACCTCTGATCATGGGTGCAAGAATATAGAGCCGTGTTCCCTCTTCGAAGGCGAGGATGCGGTCGACCATCTGGCTGACGGTCTGGCTTTCGATGGGCAGGCCGGTCGCGGGCGAATAGGGAACGCCGACACGCGCAAACAGTAGGCGCATGTAGTCATAGATTTCCGTGACAGTTCCGACCGTCGAGCGCGGATTGCGCGAGGTCGTCTTCTGCTCGATGGATATGGCAGGCGACAGACCTTCGATCTGGTCCACGTCGGGCTTCTGCATCATTTCCAGAAACTGGCGGGCGTAGGCCGAAAGGCTTTCAACGTAGCGACGCTGCCCTTCCGCATAGATCGTGTCGAATGCGAGCGAGGATTTGCCGGAGCCCGACAGCCCCGTCATGACGATCAGCTTGTTGCGCGGCAAATCCAGATCGATGCCCTTGAGGTTATGCTCGCGGGCACCACGGATCGAAATCGTCTTTAATTCACTCATGAGGAGGCTCAAAATACTCGTTGGGAGGCGTAGGCTCTTATGTAATGACCGAAACCGGCGTGTCGAGGTATATTAAGATTTTCGTATGCTTTTCGATGCGCTTGACTCACTCGATTGCCTTTAATAGAACAAATGAAGAACGATTGACAAGTGTCTTCACAGGACAAAAACATTCCTTGTGGATTGTCGTTCCATCCGGTGCCCTTCCTGCGCAAGGATGGTCTATGGTGGATGAAATTTTGAACAGTATGAGGCTGGCCATGACGGCTGGTAGACAGGATTAAAGAGATGGCTGGCAGCGTAAACAAGGTTATTCTGGTTGGAAACGTCGGCGCTGATCCCGAAATTCGCCGCACGCAGGACGGTCGCCCCATCGCGAATTTGCGGATTGCCACGTCTGAAAGCTGGCGTGACCGTAATTCCGGCGAACGCCGCGAAAAGACCGAATGGCACACCGTCGTGGTTTTCAACGAAGGCCTCTGCAAGGTCGTCGAGCAATACGTGAAGAAGGGTGCCAAGCTCTATATCGAGGGCGCGCTTCAGACCCGCAAATGGCAGGACCAGACCGGCGCCGATCGTTACTCCACGGAAATCGTGTTACAGGGCTTCAACTCCACGCTGACCATGCTTGATGGTCGCGGTGAGGGCGGCGGTGGCGGAGCAGGCCGTGGCGGAGACGATTTCGGTGGTGGCGGTGGAAATTACGGCGGCGGCAACGATCAGCCATCGTCCTCTTCGCGCGGTGGCGCATCCCGCGGCGGCCAGCCAGCAGGCAATTTCAACAATGACATGGACGACGATATTCCATTCTGATTTTTGAACCATAGCAGGGGGCCAGCATGACTGAGACGACGACACCGACGCGCCAGCCATCGACCTGGCGCATCGTTCTTGCTGCGATTCTGGATTTCTTCACGGCCTTCTGGGTTTTTGGATACCTCGTCGCTGTTGTGTCTGGCGGACGCACGGAAAGCGGGTTCAGCCTGCAAGGCATGCCTGCGCTCATTCTCTTTGCGCTCATCGTTGCATACTTCCTGATCTTCAATCGCTACTTGGGCGGAACGATCTGGAAGCGCATTTTGAAGGCGAGACGGTCCGACTGAACGTTTGCTGAGGTTGAGGAGCACGCAGGCCATTAGGTTCGGCCTGGTGCTTCATTGGTCTGTTAGATGAAGTTTCGGTTGGCGGCGTTCATTTGCCAGCCTTGTCCGCCAACATTCCCACCATCACGTCCGATTGGGAAATGATGCCAGCAAGTTTGTTGTTGCCGTCAACTACCGGCAGATAGTGTAGGCCCTGTTCCGCCAGCATGATGATGGCGTCCTCTATCGGCGTCTCCGGTGAGACGGTTTTGACCGGCGATGTCATGATGTCTTTGACGGTACCATTCGGCGCGCTGCGTCCTGAGAAAATCAGGCGTATGCGCTGAAGAAGCCCGATCACCGGGCGGCCACTCGTCCAGCTTGCCTTGTCCAGAAAATCCGTTTGCGTCACGATCCCCACGACTTCAGCTGTGTCGTTGGTGACCGGTAGAGCCTTGAAATGGTGTTCGCGCATCAGTTCGTGCGCGGTTTTCAGAGAGTCGTCCGGCGCCACACCTACGACGTCGCGTGACATGATGCTCGCGCAATCCAGATGGGTCGCGCGGCGTCTGTAGGAGCGCAGTTCGGTACGGCGCAAAATCGTTTCGAGATCGTCGCGATCAATGTCGATGACCTGATCATACTCCCTCAAGACATCATCGAGGTCATCTCTGGAAAAGCCGATACGTTGGACAGGTGAAGGGTCTTTCGTTCCATGGCTGGCGGGGACGGAGCGGACGACGTGAGGGTAACGACGGCCTGAGATGTTGTTGTAGATCACAGCGATGGCGAGAAGCGCTATGGAGTTTCCAGCCACTGGCCACAGCACGAAGCCGTAGCCCAATTCGTGAATGGCCGATCCACCCAATACCGCAGTCAGTGCAACAGCTCCGCTCGGCGGATGGAGGCAACGCAGCGTCATCATCGCTGCAATGGCGATGCTGATCGCCAGCGCTGCCGCTACAAAGGGATTTGCGACCAGCATTGCGACTGTTACGCCGACAAAGGCAGAAACGATATTGCCGCAGAGAATAGACCACGGCTGCGCAAGCGGGCTTGAGGGGACGGCGAACAACAGCACGGCGGATGCGCCCATGGGCGCGATGAGCGCTGGCAACGCGGAATTGTCGCCAACTGCCCAGTGCCCGATGAGGCCTGTCACAAGAATTCCGAGTAGTGCCCCGGTCGCGGAGCGAAGACGCTCCTTATAACTGACCGGCATTGTCTCCGGCACAAGACGGCGTAACGGATTTAGCATTCTGAAACTCTCGTGTGTCGTTACGACGCAATAACAGATTTCACGCCGTCCACCACGAACTGAACCGAAAGCGCTGCCAAAAGCACGCCCAACAGGCGGGTTAGGATGGCGCGGCCGGTGTTGCCGAGAAAGCGGTCCAGACGGTCGGCAGCCAGCAGCGCGAGAAACACCAGCAGCATGCTGAAGGCGAGGATGAGAATAAAGATGATCTTGTCGAACGTCGTCTGCATCGAGCCGGAGATCAGCACGGTTGCGGAAATCGCACCGGGGCCTGCGATCAACGGAAGCGCCAGCGGAAAGACAGCTATATTCTGGATGTGATCCAGCGTGATCGCCATTTCCGACGTCTTCTCCTTACGCTCCTGTCGCTTTTCGAAAATCATTTCAAAGGAAATCCAGAAGAGCAGAAGGCCGCCGGAGATGCGGAAGGCGCCGAGCGATATGCCGAGCAGTTCTAGAATGGACGAACCGAACAGAGCAAACAGGGCAAGGATGGCAAAGGCGATGATCGAGCCTCTCAGCGCCACTTGGCCACGCTGGGCCCGCGTCATGCCAACCGTCAGCGCTAGAAAGACAGGCGCAAGGCCGGGTGGGTCGAGTGTCACCAGCATCGTCGTCAACGCATTGATGAGAAGTTCGGTGGTTGCCATGGTGTCCCCGTTTCAGCGCTTGCAAACCCCATGCGATGGCAGGAGTTTCGACGTCTTGTTTTGCGTGATGGTAGGTAAGTCACGCCCGGTTTGAAACCCCGCCCGAGCCGTTTTCGCCCACTACCTTGATAAAACTGTGTATCGTCTTGCAAATGACGCAAAAGACTGTTCAAAACGCCCTTGGAAATTGGCGCTTTAGCACTGTTTCCGCTATAAAAATCCATCCGATTCTTAACATAGAATGTGATCCGATTTGACTGACCAGAGCCCCCCAGGCGGCGGAAAGCTTCCGCCAGGTATTGAGCCGATTTCCATCATGGAGGAAATGCAGCGGTCGTATCTCGATTACGCCATGAGCGTTATCGTCAGCCGTGCACTTCCAGACGTCCGTGACGGACTGAAACCCGTTCATCGCCGTATTCTTTACGGGATGAATGAACTCGGCCTCGACTGGAACAAGAAATACGTCAAGTCCGCCCGCGTAACCGGTGACGTGATGGGTAAATACCATCCACACGGGGACTCGGCGATTTACGACGCGTTGGCCCGTATGGCCCAGGACTGGTCGCTGCGCATGCCGCTGATCGATGGCCAGGGCAATTTCGGTTCCATCGACGGCGATCCGCCAGCTGCCCAGCGTTATACCGAATGCCGACTCGAGAAAGTGGCGCATGCGCTGCTGGATGATCTCGACAAGGAAACGGTCGATTTCCGCGACAACTATGATGGCACCATGACGGAGCCGGTCGTGGTTCCTGCCAAATTCCCCAACCTTCTCGTCAATGGCGCAGGCGGCATCGCCGTCGGCATGGCGACCAACATTCCTCCGCACAATCTGACCGAAGTCATCAACGGCTCCATCGCTCTGATCGACAACCCGGAGATTGAGCTGCCGGAACTGATGGAAATCATTCCCGGCCCGGATTTCCCGACAGGCGCCTTCATTCTCGGACGCTCGGGCATTCGTTCGGCTTACGAAACGGGCCGTGGCTCCGTCATCATGCGCGGTCGTGCGACGATCGAGCCGATGCGTGGCGACCGCGAACAGATCATCATCACCGAAGTTCCCTTCCAGGTGAACAAGTCTTCGATGATTGAAAAGATGGCCGAACTGGTCAAGGACAAACGCGTCGAAGGCATTTCGGACCTTCGCGACGAGTCCGACCGCCAGGGTTACCGCGTGGTTGTCGAGCTCAAGCGTGATGCCAATGCTGAAGTCATTTTGAACCAGCTCTATCGTTACACGCCATTGCAGACGTCTTTCGGTTGCAACATGGTGGCGCTGAACGGTGGTAAGCCGGAGCAGATGACACTGCTGGACATGCTGCGCGCTTTCGTTTCCTTCCGCGAAGAAGTCGTCAGCCGTCGTACCAAGTACCTGCTGCGCAAGGCGCGTGACCGTGCGCATGTGTTGGTAGGTCTGGCGATTGCCGTCGCCAACATCGACGAGGTCATTCGTGTCATCCGTCAGGCACCGGACCCAGCCACGGCTCGTGAGCAGTTGATGACACGCCGCTGGCCTGCCTCGGATGTCGAAAGCCTGATCATGTTGATCGACGATCCGCGCCATCGCATCAACGAGGACAAGACCTATAATCTGTCCGAAGAGCAGGCGCGGGCCATTCTCGAATTGCGCTTGGCACGTTTGACGGCTCTCGGTCGCGATGAAATCGGTGACGAGCTTAACAAGATCGGCGCCGAGATTAGTGAATATCTCGATATTCTCTCGTCCCGCATCCGCATTCAGCAGATCGTCAAGGATGAACTGGCAGCCGTGCGTGATGAGTTCGGCACGCCGCGTCGAAGCCAGATCGTTGAAGGCGGTCCTGATATGGACGATGAAGACCTCATCGCCCGCGAAGACATGGTCGTGACCGTATCGCACCTCGGCTACATCAAGCGCGTGCCGTTGACGACATACAAGGCGCAGCGTCGTGGCGGCAAAGGCCGCTCCGGCATGGCAACGCGCGATGCGGATTTCGTGAACCGCCTGTTCGTAGCCAACACGCACACGCCTGTTCTGTTCTTCTCCTCGCGCGGTATCGTTTATAAGGAAAAGGTCTGGCGTCTGCCCATCGGCACACCGCAGTCCAAGGGCAAAGCGCTGATCAACATGCTGCCATTGGCGGCTGGCGAGCGCATCACCACCATCATGCCACTGCCGGAAGACGAGACGACGTGGGAAACGCTGGACGTGATGTTCTCGACCACGCGTGGAACGGTGCGCCGTAACAAGCTCTCCGACTTCGTTCAGGTCAACCGCAACGGTAAGATCGCGATGAAGCTGGACGAAGAGGGCGACGAAATCCTCTCGGTCGAAACCTGCACCGAACGTGACGACGTGCTCCTCACAACGGCGTTGGGCCAGTGCATTCGCTTCTCCGTGGATGACGTTCGCGTCTTTGCAGGCCGTAACTCGGTCGGCGTTCGCGGTATCAACATGGGCGAGGGCGATCGCATCATCTCCATGACCATCGTCGGCAGCAGCGACGCGCAGCCATGGGAGCGTGCGGCCTATCTGAAACGTTCTGCCGCCGAGCGTCGTGCAGCAGGTGTGGATGAGGAAGATATCGCGCTGGTCGGCGAAGAGGTTCTCGAAGAGGGTGATCTTGGCGAAGAGCGCTATCAGGAACTGAAGGCACGCGAACAATTCGTGCTGACTGTCTCCCAGAAGGGCTTCGGTAAGCGCTCCTCTTCGTATGACTTCCGTACATCCGGTCGTGGCGGCAAGGGTATCCGTGCTACCGATACGTCCAAGACGACGGAAATCGGTGAGCTGGTTGCGGCCTTCCCGGTCGAAGACGGCGACCAGATCATGCTCGTCTCCGATGGTGGCCAGCTGATCCGTGTGCCTGTCAATGGCATCCGCATCGCGAGCCGCGCCACAAAGGGCGTCACGATCTTCTCCACAGCCAAGGATGAGAAGGTTGTCTCTGTCGAGCGCATCAACGAGCCGGAGGGCGACGACGAGGTCGAAGCCATCGAAGGTGAAGTGGTCGTTGAAGGCGGGACTGCTGATGACGCAGCCGCTCCAGACGGCGACGCTCAGGAATGACAATAGGGAACGGCGGGCTCAACCCCGCCGTTTTCGTTTGCAGTCGATGTATTCCTCATAAAACTAACCTATAAGCAAACAGCAAAAAGCCCTGCGAAACACATGTCTCGCAGGGCTTTTTATATGCCGTTAGATTTCAGCGCAGGCGCAAATGAATGACGCTTTGGCCGGAGCGGGAAGCGATATGAAGATGTATCTTTGCTTCCGGCTGGTTGCTTCGCCAGGCGCGGGCGCCGTGGCAAAGCAGGAGATTGACGAGATCGCGTGTCTTGTGGCGCGATTTATTCAGGCCGAGATCGGCAATTCGCATTGCCGCTTCGTGGATCGGATGCAGCACGGAAAGACTTTGCTGTCTGCCTTTGCCCGCTGCCATGTCCGCATAATTTTCGTTGATCGCCATCTGGAAACCCTCGTTACACAATACAATTCGAGGAGTGGAACCGGTAATTTTAAGTTTGATAGTCATTACCGGCCTCGATACCGTCTGTCGCTTACTGGAGAGAAGCCCAGCAGCTGATGCCCTTCTTCTTCAAGAGGTTGCATGCGTTGACCGCTTCGTTCTGGCCGCCGAAGCCGCCGAAACGTGCACGGTACATCTGGGAGCCGTCCTTGCTAAAGGCGACCGTGAATGGCTTGGCAGTGCGAAGTAGACTGCCACCCTTGTCCTGTGCTGCCTGAAGCAGGTTGCGTGCAGAGCCTTCATCCGGCGATGCGCCGATCTGAATGACCCAGCCAGCGCTGCCTGATGTTACAGGCGCAGGAACTGTAGATGCCGTCACGATGTTGTCGACCTTGGTGGAGTTCGTCACAAGCGAACGATCCGGCTTCATGTCGACAGGAGGAACGGGACGGGCAGGGGTCTTTGCGCGTGTCACGACATCCATGGCAGCGACAGCAGCATTGGCTTGAGCCGGTGCAAAAGCCGTAACCGGTGTCTCGTCTGCATAGCGTGCCTGCGGAACGGGCCCGGCATGCGGCAGACCGGAAGGTTGTGTGGACGCAGCAACGGCCATTGGCTCTTCGAGCAGAGCAGATGGAGTAGCTGCGATCAGGTTGCTGTTACCACCACGAGATGCCTGTGGAAGATATTCCGCAACAAGCTTACGCATCGTCGCATCGCGAGCAGCGCTGGAACGACCGCCTAGGACAACAGCAACGATGGAACGACCGTCCAGCTGTGCAGATGTTGCAAGGTTGCTACCGGCAGCGCGCGTATAACCAGTCTTGATACCATCGACGCCGCGAACGGTGCCAACGAGGCGGTTATGATTGCCGATGACCTGCTTGCCGAAGGTGAAGGTGCGGGTGTTGAAGTAGCCGTAATACTGCGGGAAGTGCTGACGCAGCGCAACGGAAAGACGAGCCTGATCGCGCGCCGTCGTCATCTGCGCCGTATTGGGCAGGCCGTGAGCATTGCGATAGGTCGTGCGGGTCATACCCAGTGCACGTGCCTTTGCCGTCATGAGCCGTCCCCAACGTTCTTCGGAGCCGCCGAGATATTCGCCGAGTGCCGTCGCAACGTCGTTGGCCGAGCGGGTGACCAGAGCAAGAATGGCCTGCTCGACGGTAACCGAGCCGCCTGCGCGAACGCCGAGCTTCGATGGAGGCTCTTTCGCAGCGTTGGCAGAAATCGGAACTTTCGAGTCAAGAGTGATGCGGCCCGAGTTCAACGCTTCGAACGTCAGATACAGGGTCATCATTTTGGTCAGCGATGCAGGATAGCGCAAACCATCAGGGTCCTCACTATACAGAACCTTGCCAGTTCTGGCATCCAGAACGATGCCCGCATATTTGGGATCAGCTTTCGCGATCTGCGTTGTGGCGGTCGTTGCCGTCGCCATAGCGATCGCAAACATGAAAACCTTCACGCAAGACTTAGCGTTTACCGCTTGCCCGAGTACCTCAGATATTTTTTTGAACACGGTTGAACTCATTAATCGCATGCCACTGTTCCGTCCGACACGCCCCGCCAGACTTTTCACCCGCCAACTTTAGAGTGATGGCGTTACCAAGTGGTTTATGAATGGTATCTGAAACCGATAAAATGCATGGCGTGATCAAAAGCGGTACAGGTCGTTCAAGTCTGTGCAGCAGTGGCGATGCATATTGAAACACAGCGCGCCGATTGCTACCTGTCGCGAAACGAAGGATGCACCATGGCCTCACGCGATCGATATTCCCGCAAACTCGAATGTTCCAAATGCGGCCATAGCGGCTTTGCAGAAGCGTCCGAGCAGGATGAGAAGGCAAATCCCGATGTGGATTTTCGCATAGACGAAATGCCAAGGGGTTTTCGTGCGGAGCGCCCGTCGAGAAACCCAGCGGAGTACATGATACGCTGCGGGCAGTGCGGAAACATCTTCCGCTTCCTTCAAAAGGTGGCCTATGCGCCGGGTGGCGAACCGCGATCCAGCCAGCGTTGAGCATCCAGCCCGGAGTGCATTATGAGCACCGTTGACAATAACCAGAGACGAGACAGGCCACCGCCACGTAAAAAGCCGATCTGGCCGTGGCTGCTTCTGCTCGTCCTCACGCTCCTTGGTATTTACGCCTGGAACCGGGCGCACGAGCTTTTCGATGAATTCTCAAGAAACATGCCAACTGCCATCATAGAGTTGTTCGAGGACTTGCTAAAAGAAAATCACGAGAGCAGGCCTGCGCCGGGACTGGATGTATCGGCCCCGTCTCCCAGCCGCAGCTACTGAAAGATTTCCGGCTGCAAACAAAAAAGCCCCGCGATGGGCGGGGCAGGTTGGTCGCTCGGGGAAAGTCGGGCAAAGCCCTTGAGCGATGGCTCTTTCTATTTGAGATTTGCCAAATTGGGAAAGTGCACATCCAGCAGCATCGGTACGCTCGTTAAAAATAAGTCAGCAATCACGACATAATTTTTCTGACGGCATAAAAAAAGCCCCACCAAAAGGCGGGGCCAAGCTATGCCTGATTGGCTTTCAGGACTTGGGAGCTCCTCCCGTGGAGGAAGCAAATCAGGAATAGCGTTGGATGCCAGCGTGTGAAAGGCCATTGTGGTGGCGAACGGTACGCTTCTGGTTGAATTTCAAACCTTGGCGATAAGCGTTTTCCGCGTTCAGCACTTGTTCATCACTGCCATGCCATTTTGCGAGCATATTGAGCCGATACCCGAGACTGGTTCGGCTCACATGGAGAAGCCCGCAATGAAAAAGATTCTTCTCGCTACACTTGCCGCAATCATCGCCAGCGGCGCGGTGTTGACCAGCGTTCAGACTGCATCAGCACAATATTACGATGGCCCCTACAGGTACGACCGTCGCGGTCCACCGCCACCTCCTTATCGTGACCCTCCGCGCAGACACCGCGACCATGACGGCAGAATTATTGCCGGTGGCATCGCAGCCGGCGTTCTGGGTGGCATCATTGGCGGCGCTCTCGCAAATAGCGGCCCTCGCTACGTGGAGCCACCACCACCGCCGCCACCAAGATGCTGGTTCGAGGATCGTCAGATCCGCAACGCTTATGATGGCGGCTGGCACACCGAAAGTTTCCGCGTCTGCCAGTAATGGCTGCACAACGAATGAGTTGATGAAAGCCGGCCTTCAGGTCGGCTTTTCTTTTGCGCCACCGACACTTCATATCATCGCCTCATTGTTTTCGAAGGGTCTGATCAACGCAGGCTTGAAAACAAGGACAATATGATGCGCAGCGCAACACACGACGTTTTTGGCGAACCGCAGGACGTGCTTTTTTTAAAGGATGCGCCGGTACCAAAACCCGGTGAAGGACAGTCGCGCATACGCACGCTTCTTTCCCCCATCCATAATCACGACCTTTGGACGGTGCGCGGCAATTATGGATACAAGCCACCGTTACCCGGCGCGATCGGTGGCAGCGAAGCGGTCGGCATCGTTGAAGAACTGGGCGAGGGAGCAGATGCGTCTCTATTGGGTCGACGGGTCGCGGTAGCGGGTGTGCACGGGTCCTGGGCCGAGTATTTTCTCGCACCTGCGGCTGGCGTCGTTCCCGTACCTGATTCGATATCCGACGAAGCGGCAGCGCAGTTTATCGCAATGCCCTTCAGCGCCATCACATTGCTAGAGTTTCTGGGCGTCAAGGAAGGTGACTGGATGATCCAGAACACCGCGAACGGCGCCGTTGGCAAGGCCGTCGCCATGCTTGCGCAGGCCCGCAACATTCACGTCATCAATCTCGTGCGTCGCGATGACGGCATCAAGGAACTCTCCGACCTCGGCATTATCAACTGTGTGTCGACGGCAACGCCGGATTGGAAGGATGAGGTGCGGTCACTGACCGGGAATCAACCAATCCACGCCGGTGTCGATTCGATTGGTGGCACTGCCAGCAACGATATTGCCGAATTGCTGGGTGATGACGGTCTGCTCGTTTCCTTTGGATCGATGACCGGTGCGCCCATGCAAATTTCGTCCGGTCCTGTCATTTTCAAACAACTGACCATCAAGGGTTTTTGGGGCAGCAAGGTCATTGGCTCCATGCCGACGGATGTCCGGCACCGCCTCTTCGGGGAACTCATCAGACTGGTGGAAGACGGCACCATAAAGCTACCCGTAGAGGGCATTTACGATCTGGCTGACATCGCCGATGCGGTGAAGGCGTCACTCGCTCCCGGAAAAGCCGGGAAAGTTCTGTTGAGGCCGTAGGACGTCAAGCGAGAGGCGCACAGCTGGAGCGGTCAAAGCCGCTTCCGCATGCGCATGTTTGGTGCTAACTGGCGATTGCAGCATTGCATCGGGGGGATAGACTTTGATTGCCAATATTTTGATCGTGCTGATCGCAGCACTGCATATCTACATTCTGATCTTGCAAATGGCCTTCTGGACAAAACCCGCCGGTCGAAAAGCCTTCAGGCTTTCACCCGAATTCGCAGAATCCAGCAAAGTGCTTGCCGCCAATCAGGGTCTGTACAACGGCTTTCTCGCGGCTGGTCTGATCTTCAGCCTGACGCACGGCATTGCAGACAGAAGCGTCGCGATCTTCTTTCTGGTCTGCGTCTTCGTCGCTGGCATCTTCGGTGGCGTGACGGCGCATCGGAAGATCATGATGATCCAGTCAGCACCGGCGTTTGTCGCTCTCGTTGCAGTGCTGACCGGGATCTGACTTACTTGGATGCCGCAGCGTGGAGGCGGGCGACGATGTAATCGTAGCTCTCCATCACCTGCACGCGCTCATTTCCAGCGCGCAGAATGAGCGTGCCTTGCGCCAGCGGTGAAATCTGGGTGACGTGGTCGAAGTTGATGGCAAACTTCTGATTATTGCCCGCCGCTGTCACTTCAATCCACATCTTAAAGCCCTTTGAGAATCGTCAATTTCGGCTCTTATAAATGCTGCGATAAAAGCCGCCAATGATTCACGACAACAATTCGCAAGCATAAGCTCGCAAGCGCTATTCGGGCTGAAAAAACACGAGAATAAGCGGGAATGCAGGATGCGTATCGCCACAATCGGCAATGGAAAATCCTGGCAGATGGGGTGGGATTCGAACCCACGGTACGCTCTCACGCACGCCGGTTTTCAAGACCGGTTCCTTAAACCACTCGGACACCCATCCGTGTTATGCGTGGCTTTATAACGGTTTGCTCTACTGCGTCAATCCGTCGTTATGGGCTTTTCGGCGTCGTAGAAGAGGTGGCGCGATTAATAAAGCGGTAACCACGTTGGTTACAATTTTATCTAAATCGCACTGCCCGTTCGCAATTTCGCCATGTTGCGGGCAAGATTAAGCGGCTGTTAGGTGCTTCGATGTCAGGGGCATGATCATCGAGGCATGAGAGGGGTTGTCGTAAAGACGGCTCAAAGCAGCACGGGGCATGGATTTGAAATCTACGGTAACGAAAGTCGGTGTGAGCGCGAAGTGGCTCGGCATTGCCGTTCTATGCGCGGCGACAGCATCCTGTTCGACAACGTCGAAGACCGAAACCAAGCCTAAGCGGAGCAAGGAATATTTTTCCGAATCCGAGTATGGGGTGAAGGCCAGCCCGCGTGTTGCCGATGGTGCCAATATTCCCAAGGGCGGCGGGCGTTTCCTCGTCGGTAATGCCTATACCGTCAAAGGTCGCCGCTATTTCCCCAAGGAAGAACAGAATTACGACAAGTCGGGCCTTGCTTCCTGGTACGGCTCCGCATTCCATGGTCGTCTGACGGCGAATGGCGAGGCCTACGACAAAGAACATCTTTCTGCCGCGCACCCGACTTTCCCTCTGCCCAGTTATGCCCGCGTTACCAACCTGAACAACGGCTCGTCCGTCATCGTCCGTGTCAACGATCGCGGCCCGTTCCACGAGGGTCGCTTGATCGACGTGTCCAGCAAGACCGCCGATCTCCTGGATATGAAGGCCACCGGCACGGCAAACGTCCGCGTCCAATATGTCGGTCGCGCACCGCTTGATGGCCATGATATGCCGTATCTGATGGCGTCCTATGCGCCGAAGGGTTCGCGTGGTCCGGGCATCAATCCCGAGGGACAGATTGCGACTGGCGTGATGGTCGCATCCGCTTCAGCAACCAATATTCCAATCCCGTCCAGCCCTGCCTATGGCGGCTCGGCGCAGATGGCGATGGTTGGTACGAAGAAAAATCAGGCTCTACAGGCTATGCCACTGGTCAATGGCCCGGCGCCTGTCATGAGCCAGGGCTCCGAGCAATTCGTGATTCTCCCTGAGATCGGCCCGTTCCTCAGTGAGCGCCCCGAAGGCAATTTCCTTCGTGCGCCGACGCCAGCAGGCCGTTTCGCTTCAGCCTATTCCGAAGAAGCCGCACCTGTTTCCAAGGCCGCGAGCGCCTTCGACAAGGTTCTCGTCAATCGCGGGCAACTGACCGAAGCGTCCATTCTGAGCTTTGTGAAAAACAAGCAGGGCAAGGCACGCTGATTCTTTGCCCCTACTGCCTGCCTCGAACCGATTATCTTCGACTGCGGAACGATTCAGAAAGTGTTTTCAGGCAAATTGCCTGAAGATGCTGCAAGTCGTCGCGCTTGCTGAAAGACAAAGACTGGCGGGCTGAGACGTTATGCGCACACTTATTCTCCGACATTTTAGCGCACTCCTGATTGCTGCGGTCTGCATCCACACTGGCGCAGGCGCTGCATCGGCCCAAGCAACCATCACGGTCAAGGCGCAGCAGGCCTATATGGTCGATGCCGAGACCGGCACGGTCCTGCTTGCCATTGATGAAAACAAGCCGTTTGCGCCCGCATCGCTCGCGAAGCTGATGACCGTGGAAGTGGTGATGGATGCTCTCAAGCAAGGGCAGGTCAATCCTGAAACGGCGTATCCCGTGTCGGAATATGCCTGGCGCACAGGTGGTGCACCGTCGCGGACATCCACGATGTTTGCGGCACTGAAATCCTCCGTTCCGATCAATGATCTTCTGACCGGCATTATCGTGCAAAACGCAAATGACGGTTGCCTCATCGTCGCCGAGGGCATGGCGGGGTCCGATCCGGCTTTCGCAAAGCGGATGACCGAGCGGGCAAAGACGCTCGGCATGACAGCCAGCGCCTTTGCAAACTCGACTGGTTTGCCCGACCAAGTCAGCAGCACCACGGCGAAGGATATGGTTTTGCTGGCAAAGCACATTCACGACACGTCGGGGGATCGCTACGGCCTGTTCAGCAAGCCGGATTTCGAGTGGAACCGCATTTTCCAGCGCAACAAGAATTCGCTGATCGGTAACGGAATCGACGGGTTGGGATTGGGTTATGCCGAGGGCCACGGCTTTTCAGCTGTCGTTTCGGCTGAGCGTGATGGACGCCGGATTTATCTTACTCTCGCGGGGATGGCGGACGACAAGACCCGGCAGGAAGAAGCGCGTCGCGTGGTGGAGTGGGGACTGACAGCGTTCGAAAAGCGCAGCCTGTTCCAGAAAGATGAGACCGTTGGCAATATCAGCGTCTACGGCGGCTCAGTTTCGGCTGTCGATCTAGCGGTGCACGAGCAGGTGAGCATTCTTGTGCCGATCAACAATCCCGACCGGCTTTCCGGTCGCATCGTCTATAAATGGCCGCTCAATGCCCCGTTGGAGGCCAATTTCAATGCGGCGACGCTGCGCATTTTCTCCGGCGAAAAGCTGCTGCGTGAGGTGCCGCTTTATACCAAGGCCGCTGTAGACACGGGAACCTTGACGCAGAATGCGACCGGCGCACTGAAAGAGTTGTTGTTCTTCTGGTTATAGCAACATCGCATTGTTTGGCTGCGGTTTTCCGCAACGTGCTTTGGTGTCGATAGTTTCCCAATCTACTGATATGGGTTACACACAGGCCGACCTATTGCGGAAGTCAGGAAGTTACATTGTCCGAAAACACTGGATTGTTCATCAGCTTCGAAGGCGGCGAGGGCGCTGGAAAATCCACGCAGATAACCCTTCTTGCCGAGACCTTGCGCAAGCGCGGACTTGATGTCGTCGTGACCCGCGAGCCGGGCGGTTCTCCGGGTGCGGAGGCCGTGCGTCATGTGCTTCTTTCGGGTGCCGCCGAACCTTTTGGCGTGCGCATGGAGGCCATGCTGTTTGCCGCCGCGCGCAACGACCATGTTGAAGAAGTCATCAGACCAGCGTTGAACAAGGGCTCCGTCGTTTTATGCGACCGCTTTCTGGATTCCTCCCGGGTTTATCAGGGTACGACGGGTAATCTGGAACCGGAATTCATCGAGACCCTGCAGCGCATTGCCATCGACGGCACGATGCCGGATCTGACGCTTATCTTCGATATCCCTGCCGCCTCCGGTCTTGCACGGGCGCGTAAGCGGGCAGACGAGGGCGCGACGCCTGATAGGTTCGAGAAGGAAGAGCTGGAAACGCACGAGAAGCGGCGCGAGGCCTATCTCGATATCGCCCTGAACGAGCCGCGGCGGTGTCGCATCGTCAACGCAGATCAGCCACCTGAAAAGGTAACCGAAGACGTGTTGTTACTGGTAGAACCGCTGCTGGCGAACGTCACGGAAATTGCGGAATGAGCGAGGTTCACGGCGTTCTGGACGGAGCCATTCCGCCGCAGGAAAACCCGAAATTATTCGGTCATGACGACGCAGCGCAGTTCCTGGCGCAATCCTATCGCTCGGGTAAGGGTCACCATGCCATCCTGATCGAGGGGCCGGAAGGCATTGGCAAGGCGACGCTTGCGTTCCGCTTTGCCCACCACGTGTTGTCTTACCCGGAGCCCGCGCTGGCGCCGGAAAATCTAGCCGACCCTGACCCGGAATCTCAGGTCAGCCATCAGATTGCGTCTGGCGCATCGCATAATCTGCTGCATTTGACACGACCGGTCGATGAGAAAACCGGAAAGGTGAAGTCGGCTATTACGGTGGATGAGGTTCGAAGGGCAGGGCACTTCTTCTCCCAGACCTCCGGTACCGGCAACTGGCGTATCGTCATCATCGACCCGGCAGACGACCTGAACCGCAATGCCGCGAATGCAATCCTGAAAATTCTTGAAGAGCCACCGAAACGGGCGCTGTTTCTGGTTCTTTCGCATGCGCCTGGCAAACTTCTGCCCACCATCCGCTCACGCTGCATGCCCTTGCGTCTCCTACCGCTGGGCAATGGCGATATGGAGCGGGCCCTGCAAAATCTCGGCCTGACCATGTCTGATGACAAGCGGACATCGCTTCTGGCCGCGTCCAAGGGCAGCGTTTCGCAAGCGCTGAAGCTTCTGAACTACGGCGGCTCCGACATCGTGGATGTGTTCAGCGACGTCATGGCGGCGAGCGGTCCTTCGGCGCGAAAACAGATGCACAAACTTGCCGACGTGCTGGCCCAGAAGGATGGCGATATCGTTCTCGGCTTCTTCATGGAACATGCAACCGAAACTCTGATGGACAGAGCAAGGGCTGCGGCCATGGCAGGCGATATCAGTGCCGCCGAGCGCCATGCGCGCCTGTCATCATCGCTTTCAGAACGCATTACCATCGCGCAGGCGTATAATCTGGACAAGAAGCAGATGGTGCTTTCCATTCTGGAAGACATGCGCGCGGTTTGACAGTCCGTCAATTTTGTACGGCTTTTGCTTTCGCTTGCGCGAACAATAGGCTAAGAGCGGTCTATCTCAAAACAGACTGTAAAGCCGATCGAGCGTCATGACAGACAAGACACCTTTCTACATCACAACAGCGATTTCCTATCCCAACGGCAAGCCGCATATCGGCCATGCCTACGAGCTGATCGCAACGGATGCCATGGCGCGTTTTCAGCGTCTGGATGGTAAGGACGTGTTCTTTCTGACCGGCACGGACGAACACGGCCAGAAGATGCAGCAGACAGCGCGCGCTGAGGGCATTGCTCCGGAAGAACTCGCGCAGCGCAACTCCGACCAGTTCCGCGCCATGGGCAAGTTGCTCAACGCCTCCAATGACGATTTCATCCGCACCACGGAAGAGCGTCACCACGAGACGTCGCGCAACATCTGGAAGCTGATGGCCGATAATGGCGACATCTATAAGGACAGCTATGCCGGCTGGTATTCCGTGCGTGACGAGGCCTACTATGCCGAGGAAGAAACGGAAGTGCGTGCTGACGGCGTTCGCTATGGACCACAGGGCACGCCGGTCGAATGGGTCGAGGAAGAAAGCTACTTCTTCAAGCTGTCCGAATATCAGGACAAACTGCTGAAGCTGTACGAAGAGAACCCTGATTTCATCGGTCCGGCTGAGCGCCGCAACGAAGTCATCTCCTTCGTCAAATCAGGCCTGAAAGACCTCTCAGTCTCGCGCACGACGTTCGATTGGGGAATCAAGGTCCCCAATGATCCGAAACACGTGATGTATGTGTGGGTCGATGCCCTCACCAACTACATCACCGCGACCGGCTACATCGAAGACAAGGATGGCCCGCGCGCCAAATACTGGCCTGCCGACGTGCACATCATCGGCAAGGACATCATTCGTTTCCACGCGGTCTATTGGCCTGCATTCCTGATGAGCGCTGGCTTGCCACTACCCAAGCGCGTTTACGCCCACGGCTTCCTGCTCAACAAGGGTGAGAAGATGTCGAAATCCGTCGGCAACGTGGTCGATCCCGTCGATCTGGTGAACCATTTCGGGCTGGATCAGGTGCGTTACTTCTTCCTGCGCGAAGTCTCCTTCGGACAGGACGGCAGCTACAGCGAAGAAGGCATCGCCACCCGCATCAATGCCGATCTGGCAAATGGCATCGGCAATCTTGCCAGCCGCTCGCTATCCATGATCGTCAAGAACTGCGATGGCCAAATTCCGACCCCCGGCGCATTCACCGATGAAGACAAGGCCATGCTGGCCGCCGCTGATGCGCTACACGCGACATGCCGCGACGAAATGGGCAAGCAGATGATCCACAAGGCGCTTGCCGCGATCATCGCTGTCGTTTCTGAAACTGACCGCTACTTTGCGGGACAGGAACCTTGGGCGTTGAAAAAGACTGACCCGGAGCGCATGGGCACGGTTCTCTATGTGACGGCAGAAGTGGTTCGCCAGATCGGCATTCTTCTTCAGCCGTTCATGCCAGGTTCTTGCGAAAAGCTTCTCGATCTCGTTGCCGCACCTGCGGACAAACGTGATTTCGCAGCCTTGGGTGAGGGCGGTCGTCTCGTTCCCGGCACACCGCTCGAAGCGCCGAAGCCGGTCTTCCCGCGGTATGTGGCGCCAGAGGCTTGAAGCCGATGCTGATCGATACCCATTGCCATCTGGATTTTGCTGATTTCGATGCGGAGCGCGACGATATCATCGCGCGCGCTCATGCATCCGGCGTCAGCCAGATGGTGACGATCTCCACCCGCGTCGCGCGCCTGCCGGAACTGCTGAAGATCGCGGAAAAATATCCCTCCGTTTTCTGTTCGGTCGGGACGCATCCCAACAATGCCGACGAGGAACTCGACATCATGGCAGACGATCTGGTGCGGCTGGCCAACAGCCACGACAAGATCGTTGCCATAGGCGAGGCGGGTCTGGACTATTTCTACGATACGCAGAAACCGGAAGATCAGAAAACCGGCCTGCGACGCCACATCG
This sequence comes from Hyphomicrobiales bacterium, assembly GCA_900468015.1. Taxonomy (GTDB): domain Bacteria; phylum Pseudomonadota; class Alphaproteobacteria; order Rhizobiales; family Rhizobiaceae; genus Agrobacterium. The sequence continues at coordinate 1,198,849 of UBRU01000001.1, read as the reverse complement.
AAGCTGCGCGCATCACGAAGCTTCCGCTCGTCATCCATAGCCGCAGCGCCGATGACGACATGATCGCGATTTTGCGCGAAGAAAGCGGGAAGGGTGCTTTTCCTTTCATCCTGCACTGCTTTTCAGCCGGTCAGGAACTGGCAAATGCCGGTGTGGAGCTTGGCGGCTACGTCTCCTTCTCAGGCATTCTGACCTTCCCGAAATCGCAGGACATCAGGGATATCGCAGCGACCGTTCCGCTGGACCGGCTGCTGGTGGAAACAGATGCGCCGTATCTTGCGCCCAAGCGCTGGCGCGGCAAACGCAATGAGCCATCCTACGTGGTCAACACGGCGGAAGTTTTGGCTGAGGTTCATGGTATTTCCTATGAGCGGATGGCTGAGGTGACCACCGAAAACGCGTTTCGCTGCTTTTCCAAGATGACGAAGGTGTAGTTTTGGCAGGCTATCGGCGTCGCTTCACGATACTGGGTTGCGGCTCGTCGCCGGGCGTGCCGCGTATCAATGGTGACTGGGGCGCCTGTGATCCTGAAAACCCCAGGAATATGCGCACCCGTGCAGCCTTCATGGTGCAGCAGTTTGCTCCCGATGGAGGCATCACGACTGTGGTGATCGATACCGGGCCAGATCTTCGTGCGCAGCTGATCGCCGCCAAGGTCGAACATTTAGACGCCGTGATCTACACCCATTCCCATGCCGACCACCTCCATGGCATCGATGACCTGCGCGGATATTTCATTTCCAGCCGCAAGCGTATTCCCATCCACGCTGACCCGACAACGATGCAGCGCATTCGCGATGGCTTTCCCTATTGTTTGGAAACACCACCGGGCAGCAACTATCCACCCATTGTCGAGCCGCATATCATCAACGACATGGACACGGAATTCGAGGTTGCCGGGGCAGGCGGAACTATCAGTTTTAAGCCGCACATGCAGCAGCACGGAGACACGCACTCGCTGGGTTTTCGCATCGGCGATGTCGCCTATTGCACCGATGTCAGCGACTTTCCGCCAGAGTCGGTGGAAAAGCTGGTGGATATCGACGTGCTGGTGATCGATACGTTGCAGTACCGCTTTCATCCCAGCCATCTGTCGCTTGAACAGTCGCTGGATTGGATTGCGAAGCTTCGAGCCAAGCGCGCCATACTAACCCACATGCACACGCCGCTAGATTATGACACAGTCATGCGGGAAACGCCCGACCACGTAGAGCCGGGTTACGACCAGATGCGCTTCGAGATCGACCTGATTTGACCTGATCTCGGACTGCCAAGGAAAAACGATGTCGACCAAGCCTTTCCGTGCACCCACTATGGCAAGCTTCTTCGATAATCTCCGCTCAAGCCGCCTGCGCGCGGTTTTCCGGCGCGGCGAAGTCGCGTTGGTAATACTGGCTTTGTTTGTGGGCGCGGCGGCGGGTCTTTTCGTCGTCCTCATCGGCGCAATCACGACCTTTCTCCACACGCTCGTCTTTGGCGTAGAGCGATTGAGCAGCAGCGACCTGTCCGGCTGGATCGTGCTTCTCGGGCCGCTGGCCGGCGGTATCATTCTCGGCACCATCATTTTCATTATCTCGAAAACCCGCAAGAAACCGATGATCGACCCCATCGAGGCAAACGCCTTGCACGGCGGTCGCTTGTCTTTGACCGATAGCGTCATCGTATGTTTGCAGAACATCGTTTCCAACGGTTTTGGCGCATCCGTGGGCCTTGAGGCCGGTTACACACAGGTCGCCAGTGGCGTCGCATCGAAGCTCGGCGTCAATCTCAAGCTGAGGCGAGGGGACATGCGTATCCTCGTCGGCTGCGGCGCGGCAGGCGCCATCGCTGCGGCCTTCAATGCGCCGTTGACAGGCGCGTTCTACGCCATCGAACTGATCATCGGCACCTACACCATCGTCACGCTTGCGCCCTTGATCGTTTCAGCACTGGTCGCGACCATCGTAGCCGGTCTGCTATCCCAACACGGCCTGAGCATCGATATCGTCGGGCACAGCGCCGTCACGCCGCCAGATTATATTCCCGCGATATTTCTGGGCGCGGTCTGTGCAGGCATCGGCATCGTCCTCATGCAGACCGTGTCTTTCATCGAGGAAACAGCCCGGAAAAGCCGCATCCCGATCTGGCTCAGACCAGCGCTGGGCGGCATTGCTGTTGGCGCACTGGCATTGATTTCGCCGCAGGTTTTGTCCAGCGGCCACGGCGCGCTGCATCTAAACCTTGATGCGACCATGACGGTCTGGGCATTGAGCGGATTGTTTGTTCTGAAAGCCGCTGCCAGCGCCATTTCCATTGGCTCGAACTTTCGCGGCGGCCTGTTTTTCGCGTCCTTGTTCATGGGCTCGCTGCTGGGCAAAATCTTCGCAATTTTCGCTCCCTATATCGGGTACGGCGATACCCAGCCCATTGTCTACGCCGTCATCGGCATGAGTGCCTTCGCCGCCGCAATCATCGGCGGACCCTTGACCATGACGTTTCTGGCGCTGGAACTGACGGGCGACTTCCAGATCACCGTTCTGGTGCTGGCAGCGGTCATGACGACGTCGTTGGTGGTGCGCACGACCTTCGGATATTCCTTCGCCACCTGGCGCTTCCACCTGCGCGGCGAAAGCATACGCAGCGCCCACGACATCGGCTGGATTCGCGACCTGACCGTTGGAAAGATGATGCGCGCCGATATCAGAAAAGAAACCGTCAGCATCGGCCTGCCAGCTTTCAAGGAAAAGTTTCCTCTCGGCTCGACCCAGCGCGTCATCATGACCCACGACGACGGACGCTACGCCGGCATCATCCTCGTCCCAGAAATCTACGCCGATCCCATGGAACGGGATTCCAAAACGATCAGCCTCGAAACCTATCTGCGCTACAAGACAGACGTACTTTTGCCAACCATGAACGCCCGCCAGGCCGCGGCCTTGTTCGACACCACGGAAAGCGAAGTGCTCGCGGTCGTCAACGACAAGATAGAGAACAGACCCATCGGCCTGCTAACCGAAAGCCACACGCTCCGAAGGTACAGCGAAGAACTCGACATCAGACGTCGGGAGGCGTCCGGCGAGATATAATTTTGACGGAGATTTTCTCTTTAAATTATTGATATAAAACGCTATATTGAATTTCAAATATACAAAGCCAAATGGCTTGAGACACTCGGCTTATTCTTTGGCGCTACCGTGTTCCACGCAAAAGACTTGCAAATTTCAGGATAAACCGAGCTGCGTCTGATGCTCGAGACTGAAGAAGAAAGTGCGGTCCATCAATCGTTGAAATCGTCTCGGAAACCAGTTCAAAATCTTGAGACATTCTTGCGGGCACCAACCGATCCTGCGTGGCACGAAGATAGATAAATGGCAGAGACAATTCTTTCAGTCTGTCACGCATGTCGACTTTCAGAACCTCTTTCAACCGACCGGCAAAGGTTCTTGCGGGTACGAGATTCACAGCGTTCTGAAACCTTTCCGTGAACGTCTTGCTTGACCATCGACCCATTAGGAGCGGCTGTATCGGCCACACCAGGAATGGTGATTTGAACGGTATGATTCTTACCAAGTTGGGCAGAAACGAAGGCAAACGCAGAGGCGATCGCGCAAATGTCGCAACGAAGACGATGCCTCTCAAACCGACAGGCCTTTGCGACGCCAACATAATTGCAAGTGGCCCAGCAAAGGATTCCGCCACCACAATGAAATCATCACTCGGAAGTTTGTCTTTCACCCAACTTAGAAGATCATCATATCGATAGCGGTCTACAGGATACCGGATAACCGAAACCGCGTTCTCTTTGGCGAGAATACTCTCTAGCTCCGTTAGAAGAAGCCCAGTCCCATCCAGTCCTGGTAGAATGATGATTTTCATATCACTATCGCTCATGAGCCTGTGCCGCGAGAGCAATTTTGCAAAGAGTGGCAACGATGTCGAGCGTTGTGATAAACCTCAAGTCCCGGCAAGCGCATCATATCCAAAAGTTCCATAATATATGTTATGCGATTTTTATGTATGCCTATCTGGGCGATGACGGCGGACCTACCCCTTCAGTTTTGGAACAAACTCAAACTCGCAGGGTTTTCTGGGAAATCAGAGGAGCCCCACATGCCGATATCGCAGCCAGTTCGCTTTTCTCCCGATCTTGAAGAGATCAAGCCTGATGAACAGGAAACGATCCAAGGTCTCAATGAAACCTTCGACACGATCCTTCAAAAGACCGCCAGCGATTACGGTCATGCTGTCAGGTCGGTTCATGCCAAGTCCCATGGCATTCTTCAGGGCAAGCTCGACGTCAAAGACGATCTCCCACCTGAACTCGCTCAAGGCCTATTCGCCAAACCCGGCATTTACACCGTGTTTATGCGTATATCGACGAATGCTGGCGATATTCTCCCCGATGCGATTTCCCTGCCCCGTGGCATGGCCATAAAAGTCGTGGGCGTGGATGGTGAACGGCTTGTTGATGCGGCAGGCCGCAGCCAGGATTTCGTCATGGTCAACGGTCCCGTGTTTCAAGCCAAAACCGCTGACAAATTTCTCGGCAGTCTGAAAATGCTCGCCAAGACCACCGACAAAATGGAGGGCACGAAAAAAGCAATGTCGAGCGTGCTACAGGTGGTCAACAGCGCGATGGAGGCCGTCGGACTGTCCAGTTCCACGGTGCAATCGATGGGTGGCGCTCCCAATGTTGATCCGCTAGGAGAAACCTATTTCAGCGTGACGCCTTTCCGGTATGGCGACTACGTCGCGAAATTCAGTCTCAAGCCCATTTCGCACGATCTGATCGAGCTCAGCGGCAGGGAGATCGATACTAGCACTGGCGAAGACGCTATTCGCGATACCGTGCAGGCGGAAATGAAGACAATTTCAGGGCAATGGGAATTTCAGGTTCAGCTCTGTCGCGACATCGAGGCTCAACCGATCGAAGATCCAACGGTCGAGTGGGACCAAGCGAAGGCTCCCTTCATAACTGTTGCGACCATAACTGCGGCTCCACAGGACAGTTGGAGCGAAGAGCAGGTCAAGCGGGTGGACGAAGAGATGCGCTTTAGTGTCTGGACCGGATTGGCAGCGCATCAGCCGCTTGGAAATATTAATCGCGCGCGAAAAGAACCTTACGAACACTCCGCGAAGTTCCGGGCGCGTTTCAACGGCTGTCCTATTCACGAACCACAACAATAGGCGCATTCGTAGATGGGTTGTGTGGCGATGGGTGTGCGGGTACGGATTTCCCCGCACCAGTTTCGCTATAGAACGTGTTGAAGCCCCCTGCTCCGTCCGGTTTGGATATGGCTTTACTTGCGGCGCCAATGGTGCACCTCCTACCAGCTTTGCGATCATGTCGACGTTGATCGTGGCGTCCGGCGGTCGCCTTTCACCTGACATCCATCCCATTTCGCCCAACAAAGAAATAACACTTGGGTATTTTCGACTGCAATTCTAAAAGACGTTGGAGTTCAGTTGAAGAAGAAGTGTTGATGCCGCAGATTTATGTCGATGCTGATGCGTGTCCGGTGAAGCCGGAGATATTGAAGGTTGCCGAAAGACACGGGCTTGAGGTGACGTTCGTGGCGAATTCCGGTTTGCGGCCTTCGCGGGATCCTATGGTCAAGAACGTCATCGTCTCCGCGTCGTTCGATGCAGCCGATGACTGGATTGCGGAGCGTGCCATCGAGGGCGATATCGTCGTCACCGCCGATGTGCCGCTCGCGGGCCGTTGTGTGGCCAATGGTGCGCAGGTGACCGGGCCTACTGGGCGCGTTTTCGACAAGGCCAATATCGGTATGGCGACGGCCATGCGGGATCTCGGCGCGCACTTGCGGGAAACCGGCGAAAGCAAAGGCTACAACGCAGCGTTTTCGCCGCGCGACAGGTCGCAGTTTCTTGAAACGCTTGACCGCCTATGTCGCCGCGTCAAAAAATAGGCCCTGTTGGAGAACCCCATGCAAACGGCGCAGCAACACAGTCAATTTGCCAGACATAAACCGTTCCTCGTCGCTTTTATTCTCAGCGCATTGGTGTTGGTGGGCACGATTATCGTGAAGCCATCGCTGGCTGTCGAATGCGCAGCTGTCGTGTTTTTCCTAACCTATCTGGTCATTGTCGGTTTGCGGCTCCCTCGCCTCACGGCTGCGCATCTGAAAGCGCATGCAGATAGTGACGATCTGCCAGCGATGGTCATCATCGCCATCACGTTCCTGGCTGTCGGCGTAGCTGTCGCATCGCTGTTTCTGGCGCTCAATCACACCACGGGTGAAACCGTCTGGTCGCTTACCTTAGCTTTTCTGTCGGTGTTGCTTGGCTGGTTGACCATCCACACCATGACGGCGATGCATTATGCCCACCTCTTTTGGCGCCCCGCGAAAGCGACGGGAAAGAAACAGCCGCGCGGCGGCATGGATTTTCCAGATACCGATGAACCTGGTGTCTACGAGTTCCTGTATTTCGCCGTCGTCATCGGCATGACCGCCCAGACATCCGATGTCGCGGTCACCAGCACACCAATGCGCAAGGTGGTGCTTCTGCATTCCATCGTTTCGTTCTTTTTCAACACCGTGCTCGTTGCGGCAGCCGTCAATGCTGCCGTGTCGCTTGCTGGTTGATATTGGCCCACAATCAAGGAATACACATGAAAATCATCTCTCAAAACACCGCTTTTGGCGGCATGCAGGGCGTTTTTACGCATGAGTCCGACGTTACCAATTGCGAGATGACATTTGCGGTCTACGTCCCGCCAAAGGCTATCCAGGAGCCCTGCCCGGTTGTCTGGTATCTCTCAGGTCTGACCTGCACGCACGCCAATGTCATGGACAAGGGCGAATACAGGCGTATGGCGTCAGAGCTTGGCTTGATCGTCGTCTGCCCTGATACCAGCCCGCGCGGCAGCGATGTTCCCGATGAGTTGACCAACTGGCAGATGGGCAAAGGCGCTGGCTTTTATCTTGATGCGACCGAGACGCCTTGGGCTGAGAACTACCAGATGTACAGCTATGTCACGGAGGAACTGCCTGCCCTCATCGCGCAGCAGTTTCGCGTAGACATGCACCGGCAGGGCATTTTCGGCCATTCCATGGGTGGCCATGGCGCCATGACGATTGCTCTTAAAAATCCGGATCGTTTCAAAAGCTGCTCGGCATTTGCACCCATCGTCGCGCCGTCCTCTGCCGATTGGTCGCGCCCTGCCCTCGAAAAATATCTCGGCGAAAACGAGGCAGCGTGGCGCCAGTACGACGCTTGTGCACTGGTCGAAGACGGTGCGCGCTTCCCCGCTTTCCTGATCGATCAGGGCAAGGCAGACAATTTTCTCGAAAACGGCCTTCGTCCGTGGCTGTTCGAAGAGGCTATCAAAGGCACGGATATCGACCTGACGCTGCGCATGCATGACCGCTACGATCACTCGTACTTCTTTATTTCGACGTTCATGGACGATCACCTCAAATGGCATGCGGAGCGTCTTGGCTGATCGTTGCTCAAAACTTGCCGGGAAAGAGCGCTGTCGCCAGAGGTGATGCGCGGTCGAAACGGAATTCGGTGAGGACACGGTCCACGATACCGGTTGCCAGTTCGTGATCGATGGCAGCCTTGTCGATGCCGATGATGGTTGCCGTGAATTTCGTTTCGGCGACCACCTCACCGGTCTGCACCGCCGCTGCACGAACCACGACGCGTGCTGCTGCACGTTCGCCGAACATGAACGAGCCTCGGTCGACGGAGATGAGCCGGATCGTCAGCACCACGCGCGGGCGGGTCTTGTCCCGCGTGGTGGATTTGATGGCGTTCGACATCTGGTAGTGGATGGACTGCATCAACTCCGGTGAAATATCCGGCCTAGCAGCAACGAATGCACCGCGCACGTCATAAAGCAGCCTATCACCCTCGCCTGCTTTCGGCTCCAGCCTGAAAGACATGAGCGCAAGAGACGCCAGCATGATGATGCCGAGACGCTGCAGCGAGTGGTGCATGATAGACGCTTCCCCTACGTCAGGTTAGGCATCCATCATCATCTTTTACGGTTAGAAAAGCGTTAAACCCTGATAGCACCATCGCGTGCAGCGACCAGCACGGCCAATGCCGCGTGCATATCCACAAGCCTTGCAGCCCGCCTTATCTGCGCTTCCTCGTCTTCGCCCCACTGCTCGGATGTCCAGTCTTCGTCAAGATGCGCAAGTGCCCAGATTTCCTCAAGACTGCGCACGCCTTCGGCCAGCGCAAGCGCCAGAATGGCAGAGCCGGTCAGCGCCGTCATCGTGTGTAATGCCGCAAGCTCTATCGCCGTATCATACTTGCGCAGCGTCACGGCAAAGGCTGCGACGGCTTCGCGCGGCTGCTCCTGATGAATGACGCCTTCAACCAGAATGAACCGTGCGCCAAGCGTCTGTGCGGCCCAGTCGATGATCGGATCCCACTGGTCCGTCTGGCGCTCCACCAGCGCAGCGGGTTCTGCGGCGCGGTAACACAAGAGATCGCTTGAGGAGAACCGCAAGATGTCTTCGAACACAGCCTGCGTATCGGCTGCGATGCCATCGATGGCCGTGTTGACGTGCCGCGATATCGGCATGATGGCGGGGTTTACGACTTCGACCTGTGCATCCCACTCGTCTCGTAGCAGTTGCGCAAGGGCACGTGTCGGCACGGTCAGCGCATGTTTCGCAGGGGTCCGCATGGTCTTCCCATCGAGAAGAACGGTGAAAGCACCTTCCTCCGTTTCGCCAACCGACACATCCTTGTAGAACCGCTTTGGCAACGGCTTCTGCATCTGGATTTGCGAACGGCGAATGGGGTCGGGATGGCTTAGGCCTTCGGTCAGATCGTTCAAAAGGTCACGCATGATACGTCCTCATCAACCCGGTATGTGGCCGGGAATTTCGCTGGGATGGTTGACGATGGCGTCCGCTCCGGCGTTCCAGAGATCATCAACGGAAGCGTAGCCCCAGGCGACGCCAATGGCTTTTGTGCCCGCCGCTTTTGCCATCTGCATATCATAGATGGCATCGCCGATCACGATCGTATCGGCTGGCACCATGCCGGTCTCGCTGCAGCATTCTGTCACCATGGCCGAATGCGGCTTGGAAGGGCAATCATCCGCCGTGCGCGATACGATGAAATGCTGGCGGAAACCATGCGTATCCATGATCAGGTTGAGACCTCGGCGAGACTTGCCGGTGACAGCACCCATCAACAGTTCCTGGCGCTTGGCCAACGTATCGATCATGGCGTGGATGCCGGCGAACATCGGCTCTTCGAAGCCCGGCTCAGCCCGCGTTGCCGCAAAAATGGCCTTGTAATGCGCCGTCATGGCAAGCGCTTCGTCATCCACATGCGGCTTTCCCTGCATGCGCGCGATGGCGATGTCCAGCGTTAGCCCGATGATCGATTTCGTCAGCGAAACATCTGGGCGATCATGGCCGAAATGCACGAAGGTGCGCGCCATGACCTCGTGAATGAGGCGGACGCTGTCCACCAGCGTACCATCGCAATCAAAGAGAACCAGTTTCATTCGTCGTCCCTGTCACCATCGGCCACGTCAAGACCCAGGAGGTTCCAGGTCTGTACCATGTGCGGTGGCAAAGGTGCCGTAACACGCAGGCGTCCACCGGATGGATGCGGAATGTCGATCTTGCGCGCATGCAGGTGCAGGCGTTTCTGGACGCCGCCGGGGAAATCCCAATTGACGTCCTCGATGTAATATTTTGGGTCGCCGATGATTGGATGGCCCATATGCAGCGCGTGAACACGCAGCTGGTGGGTACGGCCCGTATAGGGCTCCATTTCCAGCCATGCCAGATTTTGCGCCGCCGTATCGATAACGCGGTAATAAGAGATCGCGTGATCGGCGCCCTCCTCACCGTGCTTGGCAATGCGCATGCGATCACCATCCGGTGTCTGTTCCTTCACCAGCCAGCTTGAAATCTTGTCCTGATGCTTGCGCGGCACGCCCTTGACCAGCGACCAGTAGGTCTTTTTGGTGTCGCGTTCACGAAACGCAGCGGTCAGCTTCTGCGCTGCTCCTCTGGTGCGGGCAACGACCAACACGCCTGACGTATCGCGGTCGATGCGGTGGACCAGACGCGGCTTTTCACCCTTGGAACTGGTCCATGCTTCCAGCAGCCCATCGATATGGCGGTTGATGCCGGAGCCGCCCTGCACGGCAATGCCAGCAGGCTTGTTGAACACGAAGACTTTTTCGTCTTCATGCAGAAGCATGCGCTTCAATAGATCGACATCGTCGGAATTCTTCAGGTCGCTGGAGCTGATCGGTCCGCCCTTGACCTTCGCATCGACATCGAGCGGCGGCACGCGAACCGTCTGTCCGGCTTCCACACGCGCATCGGTCTTGACGCGGCCACCATCGACACGCACCTGCCCGGAGCGCATCAGTTTTTGCAGCGGACCAAAGCCTAAGCCCGGATAGTGGATCTTGAACCAGCGGTCGAGGCGCATTCCGGCTTCTTCAGGCTCAACCTTGATGTGCTCGATACCTGCCATGGCAATTCCATTCTTTCTTTTCTCAACTCCGCATCCTTGGTGTGCGGTATTTTCCGTTGCCTTTAGAACAAAGCGCGGCCCAAGGCCAGCCCGGCGAAGATTGCAGCGAAAGAAACGACGAGACTGGCCAGCAGATAGACCGCCGCCAACCCCAAATCTCCGCGCTCGAACAATACGACGGCGTCCAGCGTGAACGAAGACCATGTGGTAAAGCCGCCGAGAATGCCGGTGACGATGAACACCCGCACTTCCGAAGACGCATCGAACCTGCGCGCTATCATCTCGACCATCAAACCAATGAAAAATGCCCCGACAACGTTGACGGTGATCGTGCCCCAAGGAAAGTTCGGACCCGCCAGCTTCACGCCCCAGACGCCGACCAGATAGCGTGCCACGGAACCGATTGCGCCGCCGATGGCAACGAGAGCGATATTGAGCATGGGAAATCTCCGGTCATGAAGCGCCAGCTAGGCGCAGCGTGTTCGATCTCTACGACAAACTGGTCGAAAGCGAAATTCCCGACGGGAACTATAAGCGTAAAAAAGAGGTTTTAGAAATCGTTAAAATACCGATCAAATGCAACCCTTGGGTTTAATCGGGAAGAAAGTCGCCGATGATACAATCATTCGATTAAACAGCAGGAGGGTGTTCGCATGGTGCAAATTTTGTCAGTTTCGGCGACCACCGCCGGCTACGTGGCCGATAGCATCAAAGCCACTCAGCGCGCATCGCGAAAAACAGAGATCGAGCAAGCCAAGCGCGAACTCGTACGAAAGACCAGCCAGGTTCAGGACACTCCAGTCAGTTCCCTCTCGACTGCCGTCACACAGCCTGCCCTGTCACTGCACTTCATGACTGCGGGACAGCAGCACAATCCCCAGGCCACCCTTGAAGAGGTCATCGAAGCCTACGAGGAAAACAAGGGCCGCTCTGAAATCTAACCTGGCAACAAAAGAAAGCTGCCGGGACTGATTGCCCCGGCAGCTTTTGATTCAGTTGTGGTCGTGCTTCTCGGCCCCGCCCTTAGCAGACCCCACGTCGAGCATGACGTCTGCCTTGCCCGCCTTTTCGAAGGTCAGCGTAACCGGCACTTTGTCGCCTTCTGCGAATGGCTTCGTGACATTGAAGAACATGAAATGCAGGCCGCCCGGCGTCAGCTCCACGGTCTTGCCAGCAGGAATGACGATCCCGGCATCGAGCTTGCGCATCTTCATCACGTCATTGACCATCGCCATCTCGTGGATTTCGGCGCGACCGGCATTCGGCGATGCGATGGACACAAGACGGTCGTCGGACGAACCATCATTCTTGATGGTGATGAAGCCACCACCCACTGGCTGGCCGGGCAGCATTGCCTTGGATGCTGCACCCGAAAGCTCGAGTTCGCCGACTTTCACGACATCAGCCGCGTGTTGTGCTGCCCCATGATCGTGTTCATGCCCGCCAGCCATCGCCTGCTTGGCCACGATCTTAATGGTGGGCGCGGGGTTCTCTAGCGAGTGAGGGTCCTGCCCTTTCTCTGCCACCTGATCCCAGTTCGCCCTGCCCTTGTCTCCGCAAATCTGGATGACCTTGAACGGCAGATCGACCCCGGCTTCCACGCCAGTCACTTTGCCCTGCACATTGAACGTATCATAGAATGCATCAGGCAAATCCCCATCCTTCCAGCGGATCTCCACCGGACCGGATTTGACGTCGACACCATGGTTTTTGTAGCTCTTTTGATAATCACCCGTGATGATCTCAAGCTCCCAGCCCGCCTTGGGCTGTGGCTTTGCTGAAATGAAGCCTTCCGGCAGCTTCATCCGCACCTCGGTGGTGGGAAGGCCACCGTCACATCCATGTGGAACCTGAAGTGCCGCAACGATGGTGCTTTCCTGCTCGGCAGTCTGGTTGACGAATGTCGAATGCGCGAAGGCTGGAAATGCCGCCATGGATGCGATCAGCGCCGTACCGGCTGCAAGTGTGTGAATGTTCATTTTGATACCCTTCCGACTGTGGCTCTTCGAGCGTCGCCAGTCCCGTTTGCCGCAACATGCGGCTATCCTGTTTCTCGGTTCAGCGATCAGAGAACAACAGGCGGCGCCCTCGCCTTGGGGCGCTGGTAATCTACGTCGTAGACCTGAACAGGTTGAATGACGGGGGCGTTGTCCAGCCATGTGAACTCAGCCTTTGCCCAGGAGTTCGCATCCGGTGTTGGTATCAGGACCGAGGATGACAGAAGGCATGCTTCGCAAAACAGCGATATCGTGGAATGGTCTGATTTGCCGGGCGTATGGGGAGCCGCCGCACCCGCGTGTCCTTCGCAAATCTCGGCAAAACTGCCATCCGGCAACCTGTAGGCCTCGTCCAGAGCAGCGGTTGGCGCAACAAAGGCAGCCACTGGCTTATGCGCAAAGCCAAGCGACAGCATCAGCGCCGCGCAGAAAATGCGCAGGAGCCGTGTCCAGTCTATGCGGTGCTTACTCATGGACGCTCTCATGATGCGAAGCGATATCGCGCTTTTTGTCTGAAATCAAAGTGGAATTGACGCGCACCGGAACCGTCCCCTCCAAACTGTCGTTTGCCCGATGTACAAAATCGGTGAGGAGAATGGTCCGATGCCTGCAAAATCCAAAGCACAACAGAAAGCTGCCGGTGCAGCGCTTGCCGCAAAACGCGGCGATATGCCGAAATCACGTTTACAAGGCGCTTCAAAAACCATGGCTAAGTCCATGACAGAAAAAGAACTTGAAGACCTCGCATCCACCAAACACAAGAAGCTGCCTGAAAAGAAAGACACTTGATTGAGACGTCTACCGTCGGCTCAATGAAAACAGTCTCGTGACGCAAGCGGAACAAAAAACTGTTTGGCTGCGTCATTTGGTCCTTGCCAAAAAACGCGCATACCAGATAATGACGATCTATCCCGCTGGGAGACACCGCCTCACGGCGGGGCCGAAGGAGCAACCGCCCCGGAAACTCTCAGGCAAAAGGACCAGCGGCGAGGACGGAACTCTGGAGAGAAGCCACCTGCACAAGGACGGCTCGCCGAAGGGATAACAATCTCAGGCGACAAGGACAGAGGGGGCTCTTGAACCCGGCACGTTGTGTGCCATGACATGAGCCCGCGCGACATCGCGCAACCTCGGAGGCTTTCTTGGCCGATACTGCCGCGCTACAAGTCACCCCACTTCATTCTCTGCACGTGTCCCTCGGTGCCCGCATGGTACCCTTTGCAGGATACGACATGCCGGTTCAGTACCCGGCAGGCGTCCTCAAAGAACATCTGCACACACGCGCATCGGCTGGCCTGTTCGATGTATCGCACATGGGTCAGGTGATCGTAAAGGCGAAGTCCGGCAAGGTCGAAGATGCCGCGCTGGCTCTCGAAAAGCTTGTGCCGGTCGACATTCTTGGCCTCAAGGAGGGTCGCCAGCGCTACGGCTTCTTCACCGATGCAGACGGCAACATCCTCGATGATCTGATGATCACCACTATGGGCGATCACCTCTTTGTCGTCGTCAACGCCGCCTGCAAGAATGCCGATATTGCGCATATGAACGCGCATCTTTCCGACACCTGCGACGTCACGCTTCTGGACGACCGAGCGCTTATCGCGCTTCAGGGACCACGTGCCGAAGCCGTTTTGGCCGAATTGTGGGCTGGCGTCTCGGGCATGAAGTTCATGGATGTCCGCGAAATTCCGCTTCTCGACGTACCTTGCATCGTCTCCCGTTCCGGCTATTCCGGCGAAGACGGTTTTGAAATTTCCATTCCATCAGACAAGGCCGAGTTCATCGCCAAGGCTTTGCTGGAACATCCTGACTGCGAAGCCATAGGCCTTGGTGCACGCGACAGCCTTCGTCTTGAGGCTGGCCTATGCCTCTACGGCAATGACATCGACACCACGACCTCCCCCATCGAAGCCTCGCTCGAATGGGCCATCCAAAAAGCACGCCGCACTGGCGGTGATCGCGAAGGCGGCTTTCCGGGTGCCGAGCGCATTCTGGGTGAGCTTGCCAACGGTACGACTCGCCGCCGCGTCGGCTTGAAGCCCGAAGGCAAGGCCCCGGTTCGCGGTCACGTCAAACTGTTCGCCGATGCGGATGGCAAAAACGAGATTGGCGAAGTGACCTCGGGCGGTTTCGGGCCGTCCGTCGAAGGCCCTGTCGCCATGGGTTACGTACCGAAAGATTTCGCAACACCCGGCACGGCCATATTCGCGGAAGTTCGTGGCAAGTACCTGCCCGTCAACGTGTCTGCCCTGCCCTTCATCACACCCACATACAAACGCTAATTTCCGGAGAGACCAATGCTGAAATTTACTCAAGAACACGAGTGGCTGAAGATCGAAGGCGATGTCGCCACCGTCGGCATCACGACGCATGCTGCCGAGCAGCTGGGCGATCTCGTTTTCGTGGAACTGCCGGAAGTCGGTGCGACCTTCTCCAAGGATGGCGACGCCGCAACCGTTGAAAGCGTGAAGGCTGCTTCTGACGTCTATTGTCCGCTGGATGGCGAGATCACTGAAATCAACCAGGCCATCGTTGACGACCCATCGCTGGTCAACTCCGATCCGCAGGGAGCTGGCTGGTTCTTCAAGCTGAAGCTCGCCAACGCGTCTGATGCAGATGCGCTGCTGGATGAAGCGGCCTATAAGGAGCTTATTGCGTAATGACGACTCCCACAGAGTTCTATTTCACCGACTATCAGCCCTATGACTTCGCTAACCGGCGTCATATCGGGCCGTCGCCGTCTGAAATGACGGATATGTTGAAGGTCATCGGTTACAACAGCCTCGATGCACTCATCGACGCGACCGTGCCGTCCTCCATCCGCCAGAAGGCGCCACTTGCCTGGGGTGCAGCGCTGACGGAGCGAGAAGCGCTGGACCGTCTTCGCGAAACCGCCAACAAGAACAAGGTTCTGACCTCGCTCATCGGTCAGGGCTATTACGGTACGATCACGCCGCCGGTCATCCAGCGCAACATTCTGGAAAATCCGGCCTGGTACACGGCCTACACACCGTACCAGCCTGAGATATCGCAGGGTCGCCTCGAAGCGCTGCTGAACTTCCAGACCATGATTTCCGATCTGACCGGTCTCGATGTCGCCAACGCCTCGCTGTTGGATGAAGCAACGGCTGCCGCCGAAGCCATGGCCATGTGCCAGCGCGTGGCGAAGTCAAAGGCGACCGCCTTCTTCGTGGATGCCAACTGCCATCCGCAGACGATTGCGCTGATCGAAACCCGTGCAGCACCGCTCGGCTGGAATGTCATCGTCGGCAACCCCTTCACCGATCTCGATCCCGTCGATGTCTTTGGCGCTCTGTTCCAGTATCCCGGTACGCACGGCCATGTGAATGATTTCACAGGCCTGATTTCCCGCCTGCACCAGACCGGCGCAATCGCGGCTGTTGCCACAGACCTGCTGGCGCTGACGCTTTTGAAATCCCCCGGCGAAATGAGTGCGGATATCGCTATCGGCTCGTCACAGCGTTTCGGCGTTCCCGTTGGTTACGGCGGCCCGCATGCGGCCTTCATGGCCGTCAAGGACGCGATCAAGCGCTCCATGCCCGGTCGTCTCGTCGGCGTCTCGGTCGATGCGCGTGGCAACCGAGCCTATCGCCTGTCTCTCCAGACGCGCGAGCAGCACATTCGCCGCGAAAAGGCCACGTCCAACATCTGCACCGCACAAGTGCTGCTGGCCGTCATGGCGTCCATGTATGGCGTCTTCCACGGCCCACAGGGCATCAAGGCCATCGCCCAGCAGACCCACCAGAAGGCCGTGCTGATGGCAAAGGGTCTGGAGAAGCTCGGCTTCGTCATCGAGCCCGAGACCTTCTTCGACACCATCACCGTCGATGTCGGCCACATGCAGGCATTGATCCTGCGCGCAGCTGTCGCCGAAGGTGTGAACTTGCGCAAGGTCGGCTCCACCAAGATCGGCATGAGTCTTGACGAGCGCACGCGCCCGGCAACTCTGGAATCGGTCTGGCGTGCGTTTGGTGGCAACTTCTCGATTTCGGACTTCGAACCGGATTATCGATTGCCCAAAAACCTATTGCGCACAACGCAATACATGACACACCCGATATTCCACATGAACCGCGCCGAGAGCGAGATGACCCGCTATATCCGACGTCTTTCGGACCGTGATCTGGCGCTCGACCGCTCCATGATCCCGCTCGGCTCCTGCACCATGAAGCTGAACGCGACAGCCGAAATGCTGCCGATCACATGGCCGGAATTCTCCGATATCCACCCCTTCGTGCCAGCCGATCAGGCACTGGGCTACAAGGAGATGATCGAAGATCTTTCCACCAAGCTGTGCCAAGTCACCGGCTACGACGCCTTCTCCATGCAGCCGAATTCCGGTGCGCAGGGCGAATATGCGGGCCTGTTGACCATCCGAAACTATCACCTCGCGCGCGGCGACGCACATCGCGACGTTTGCCTCATCCCGACCTCTGCACACGGCACAAACCCTGCCTCGGCTCAGATGGTCGGCATGCGCGTGGTGCCGGTGAAGGTCAGAGAAAACGGTGACATCGATATCGAAGATTTCCGTGCGAAAGCAACGCAATATGCGGAAAACCTCTCGTGCTGCATGATCACGTACCCGTCGACCCACGGCGTGTTTGAAGAGACCGTTCGCGAAATTTGCGACATCACCCACGAGCATGGCGGCCAGGTCTATCTTGACGGTGCAAACATGAACGCCATGGTCGGTCTGTCCCGTCCGGGCGATATCGGCTCCGACGTGTCGCACCTCAACCTGCACAAAACCTTCTGCATTCCGCATGGTGGCGGTGGTCCTGGCATGGGTCCGATTGGCGTGAAGGCGCATCTTGCGCCTTACCTGCCCGGTCACCCTGCCAGCGACGGGCGCACCGGTGCGGTTTCAGCGGCCCCATTCGGCTCGCCATCCATCCTGCCGATCTCCTGGAGCTACTGCCTGATGATGGGCGGCGAAGGTCTGACGCAGGCAACCAAGGTCGCGATCCTCAACGCCAACTACATCGCAGCACGGCTGAAGGGCGCTTACGACGTGCTCTACAAGTCAGAAGCCGGACGCGTGGCACATGAGTGCATCATCGACACCCGCCCGCTGAACGACAGCTGCGGCGTGACGGTGGACGATGTGGCCAAGCGTCTGATCGACTGCGGCTTCCACGCCCCGACCATGAGCTGGCCGGTTGCGGGAACGCTGATGATCGAGCCGACCGAATCCGAGCCGAAGGCCGAACTCGATCGCTTCTGCGATGCCATGCTGGCCATCCGTCAGGAAGCTCGCGATATCGAAGAAGGTCGATCGGACAAGACCAACAACCCGCTGAAGAACGCACCCCACACTGTGGAAGACCTAGTCGGGAACTGGGATCGCCCCTATTCCCGCGAACAGGCCTGCTATCCACCTGGTGCATTCCGCGTGGACAAATATTGGTCTCCGGTCAACCGTGTCGACAACGTCTACGGCGACCGCAACCTCATCTGCACATGCCCACCAATGAGCGAATATGCGGAAGCTGCAGAGTAAAAGTAATAAGGCCCGGAGCGATCCGGGCCTTTTCATTTGACACGATGAATTGGTGTCGTTAGCGCGTCAGCTGAATGTCTGCGGTCGTCACCGTGGGTCCACCGGCACCATCCTTGTCGGTCGTGCGCAGACGCAAGCCGTTATTGCCGACCTTGGTGATGGTCATGGCGGCGACCTTGTCCCCATTGATGACGCGTTTCCATGTGATGGACAGATTGATGGAGTTGCCGTTGCGGCTACCGGCGAGTGCAGAAGGTATGCCGGATGGGCCGACATAGTTGCCGCGGTAGCGCGTGCCGGAGGCACTCAAATCGGCGGAGATGGCGCGGCGGATGACGAGCAACCCGCGACATGTGCCGTTCATGCGCAGTGAGGGACCAGACGATGTCGAGTCGAACGTGCAATTCACCTTGATGGGCTTGGAGCCGATCTTGGTGGTGACGGTGCCTGAACCCTTCCAGCTTCCTTTCAGAGTGGAAAGAAACTGGCTTTCATCGGCCATTGCCGGTGGCGCCATCAGGGCAGTCGCGAGTGCTATCATGGAAATCAGTTTGCCGGTCATCCGCGTGTTCCTTGTGTGTGCAGACCGAACGCCCGGCTATCCTGATTGTTCCTTCGCACAGATTGTTATGCGCTAAAGCAACCTAAACCTATCATGCGCGTTTCTCGCCAGCTTCACCTCGCCCCTCCCGGAGAGCCTTTCATGACAACGCTAACAACGCCCATTGATGCCAGCGGTCAGTCTCTCGGGAACTCCCCAGGGACAGGCCTGTCCGATCGCTCGATTTTTGCCCTCGCAGTCCTCAATTTCTTTCTGGCTGACGCGCGTGACGGGCTTGGTCCGTTTCTGGATGCGTTTCTGGCCACCAACGGCTGGTCGGCCATGCAGCTCGGCGTTATCGCCACCGTTGGCGGGCTCGTCGGTCTTGCCGCGACACCACTTTGCGGTGCCTTGGTTGATGGCACCACATGGAAGCGCACCTTGATTGCAATACCCGTCGTTCTCGTCACGATCGGCGCGCTGATTACGCTGCTCTTCACCAACGAGGCCGTGGTCTGGACTGGCCAGATCATGACGGCCGTCGTCGGGGCCGTCGTCGGCCCTGCCCTTGCCGGTTTGACGCTGGGTCTCGTCGGCGAGAAGCTGTTTTCGCAACAAATCTCACGCAACGAGTTCTGGAACCACGGCGGCAATTTCGTCTCACTGTTCGCCACCTATTTCGCCGTAACCGCCTTCGGTATTTCCGGCGTCATCGGCCTTATGGTTGCAACCGCGATTGGTGCGCTTGCAGCCGTCGTGGCCATCGATCCCAAGCGTATCGACCACAAGGTCGCACGCGGGCTGGGACACGACGAAGGCGAGCCCGGTCCTTCCGGCTTCAAAGTTCTGTTCAAAGAACGGGGCCTGATTTTTCTCTCCATCATTCTGCTAATCTTCCACTTCGGCAATGCGCCCATGGGCAGATTGATCGCCCAGAATTTCGCAATCGAATTGAACACGCCTTTCCGCACAACAGCCATCATCACCGGTGTCGCGCAGTTTGCCATGATTTTCGTCGCGGCCCTTGCGCCATGGCTCATCCGCCGCTTCGGTCTGTCGGCCGTGTTCCTGATCGCACTTGCAGCCCTGCCCATTCGCGGCGTGCTGGCGGCATCGTTCCACGAATTCTGGGTGATCTACCCCGTACAGTTGCTGGATGGCATCGGTGCGGGCCTGCTCGGCATTGCAACGCCGGTCGCCGTTGAGAGAATTCTGAAGGGTACGGGACGCTTCAATGTCGGCCTTGCCAGCGTGATGACCGTTCAGGGCATCGGCGCGTCTCTCAGCAATGGTGTCGCGGGCTGGCTGACCACGGAGGGCGGCTATGCGCTGTCACACCTCGTGGGCGGTGGTATCGCAGCCATCGCGATCGTTCTGTTCCTGATGTTCCGACACGATATCGCCCCGGCACAGGAAACAGACGGCTGACATGAAAAAAGGAGGCCAAACGGCCTCCTTTTTTAATTCGCGAAATTAGGATCAGCCCACAAAGGCCCGCTCGATAACGAACTCCGCTGGTTTGTTGTTTGCACCCTCGTTCAAGCCAGCCTGCTCCAGAAGCGCCTTGGTATCCTTCAGCATCGCGGTAGAGCCGCAAATCATACCACGGTCCACGGCAGGGTCGAACGCTGGCACGCCGAGATCGGCAAACATCTTGCCGTTTTCGATCAGGTCTGTGATGCGGCCTGTAAACGCGTAATCCTGTCGCGTGACGGTGGCGTAGTGCTTCAGCTTGTCACCGACTAATTCGCTCAGGAACTCATGGTTCTTGATCTCTTCGACCAAATCGAAGCCATATTTCAGCTCAGCCACATCGCGGCAGGTATGCGTGAGAATGACTTCCTCGAACTTCTCATAGGTTTCCGGGTCGCGAATGAGACTTGCGAATGGCGCGATGCCGGTTCCGGTCGAGAACATATAAAGACGCTTGCCGGGCGTGAGCGCATCCAGCACCAGCGTGCCTGTCGGCTTCTTGCGCATCAACACGGTATCGCCAGGCTTGATCTGCTGCAGATGCGATGTCAGCGGACCATCCGGCACCTTGATCGAGAAGAACTCCAGCTCCTCATCCCAGGAAGGGCTGGCGATGGAATAGGCACGGTAGATAGGCTTTTCACCCACCATCAGGCCGATCATGGCAAACTCACCCGAACGGAAACGGAAACCAGCCGGACGTGTCATGCGGAAGCGGAACAGGTGATCCGTATAATGCTCAACAGAAAGCACCGTCTCAGCATAAACGCCATCAGGGATTTTCACCGCAAATTCTTCCGTCTTGGCTGGAGCGTTCATTCTCTATCCGTCCATCTTCATGGTGTGCGACATTTTCAGATGGGGCAATATACCATCCGGCCCTGCTTTTGAAGGTACAGGAATGTCATTGGTGCTATGCGAGTAGAAATATGTATCTAAAACTCATATTTCCACGCAAGAGTTCATATCGCCGCACGGCGTCGCCAGCTATAGGACTGTTCACTAGGCGCAGGCTTAGCAGTCGGCTGGTAATAGACATCGATGCTGGGCAGACGGTTTTCCGACAGCCGACGGATCGCTGTCTCGTTCGTCACCGCAAAGCTCGTGAAACCGGTGCGGAGCATCAGCGGCACTTGGTCGATTAGCACATCACCAACCGCCCGCAATTCGCCCTGATAGTTCAGGCGCGTGCGCAACAGCGATGCGTGGCTGAAGCCACGACCGTCGCTAAACGCCGGGAAACTGACCGCAACAAGCCCGATACGATCGATGAACGGGCGCAGTTTTTCAACGTCATCAGCAGGTGTCACGAGGACACCAAGGCCAATATCGTTGCTTTCCTCTGCCCGCGCGATAAAGGCATCGAGCCCCAGAACAGCATGCTCGCCATCCTGCGCCTTGACCTCTTCGGTCTCGATGACCCACGGATCGTTCTCTACGAAACCGCTCTCATTCCAGATTTTTGTCATGATGCGGTTCCTTATGCGGCTGCGGCGGTTGCCGGATAGAGCGCGTCCTTGAAAGGCTGCGCACCGACACGACGATAGGCATCGAGGAAGGTCTCTTCCTTCGACAGACGCAAACCAAGATAGGTATCGACGATGGTTTCCACCGCGTCCGTCACCTTTTCCGGCTCAAAGCCGCGACCGATGATCTCGCCAATGGACGAGTTCTCGTCACCCGATCCGCCCAGCGTGATCTGGTAGAGTTCGGCACCCTTCTTCTCCACACCCAGCAGACCGATATGGCCGACATGGTGATGGCCACAGGCATTGATGCAGCCTGAAATCTTGATCTTCAGCTCACCGATTTCGGCCTGACGCTCCGGCGAACCGAAGCGGTTGGAAATTTCCTGCGACACTGGAATAGAGCGTGCATTGGCGAGCGCGCAATAGTCCAGCCCGGGACAGGCAATGATATCTGTAATCAAACCTGCATTTGCCGTCGCGAGACCAGCGCCCAGCAGCGCGCGATAAACAGGCTCCAGATCGGCAAGTGCCACATGCGGCAGAATGATATTCTGTTCGTGGCTGATGCGGATTTCGTCCAGCGCATATTCTTCGGCGATATCGGCAACGAGATCCATCTGCTCGTCGGATGCATCACCTGGAATGCCGCCAATGGGCTTTAGCGAAACCGTCACCATGCCGTAGTCCGGGTTGGTGTGTGGCTGTACGTTCTGGTTCACCCAGCGTGCGAAATCGGCGTCGGCCTTCTTCCAGCGTGCGAGGCTTTCCCATCCTTCAGGGCGTGCCTTCAAATCCGGCAGCGCGAAGTACGAGGTGATGGCAGCGATATCGGCATCCGGCAGTTTCAACTCGCCGTTTTTCAGTTCAGCGAACTCCGCCTCCACCTGACGCGCCAGCTCTTCGGCGCCCGTCTCGTGGACAAGAATCTTGATGCGTGCCTTGTATTTGTTGTCGCGACGGCCATGCAGATTGTAAACGCGCATGATGGCGGTGGTGTAGGACAGCAAATCCTCTTCCGGCAGGAAGTCGTTGATCTTCTTGGCGATCATCGGCGTTCTTCCCTGCCCGCCACCGACGTAGACGGCAAAGCCGATTTCGCCCTTGTCGTTCTTCTTCAGGTGCAGGCCGATATCATGCACCTGAATGGCGGCACGATCCTTCTCCGCACCGGTCACAGCAATCTTGAACTTGCGCGGCAGGAAGGAAAATTCGGGGTGAACGGAAGACCACTGGCGCAGAATTTCAGCGTAAGGGCGCGGGTCGGCGACTTCGTCTGCGGCAGCACCAGCAAAATGGTCAGCCGTCACGTTACGAATGCAGTTGCCGGAGGTTTGCAGCGCATGCATTTCCACGCTTGCGAGTTCCGCTAGAATATCCGGCGTATCTGCGAGGCGCGGCCAGTTGTACTGAATGTTCTGACGCGTGGTGAAGTGGCCATAACCGCGGTCATATTTGCGGGCGATATGGGCCAGCATCCGCATCTGTTTTGCGTTCAAAGTGCCATAGGGAATGGCCACGCGCAGCATATAGGCGTGAAGCTGGAGATAAACACCGTTCATCAAACGCAGCGGCTTGAAGGCATCCTCGGCCAGTTCGCCGGAAAGGCGTCTTTCCACCTGATCGCGGAATTGCTCCACGCGACCTTGAACAAATGCGTGGTCGAACTCATCGTAGCGATACATGGTATTCCTCAGACTGCGATAAAAGCTGCGTCCGCTGGCTCAAAGCCGTTGGCGTAATGCATGGTTGGTCCTGCCGCACGAATTCTCTCGCGCAGGCGTGTCGGCCATAGGCGGCCATCCTGTTCGGTAACGTCGACGATGTTGACGTCCACGACCTTGTTGGCAGAAAAATCGCGTTTGCCGATCTCTTCCAGCGAGGCCTCGGCATCAGCATGGCGCGCAACAAGAGCAGACTGAAGATCCTCGTTCCACGCGCCGCTTGCATCGAGCCATACGGCGATGCCGTCGTCGAGACGATTGGCTGTCAGAACCTTATCAACCATTTGCATACTCCTGCTTCAGATCGGACGACGTGCCAGCAAGCGACAGTGCTTCCGATCTTTCGAAATTCGCACCCGCGACAGCATCACCGATGATGACCATGACCGGCCCCGCCAGTTCGTCGCGATGCTCCAGCTCCGGCAAATCTTTCAACGTGCCATGCATCAGGCGGCGATAGGAACGGCTGGCATTTTCAATGACCGCGACGGTCGTATTGGCATCGAGACCGGCATTCATCAGACGCGTGGCAACAGACGCAGCCACGGAACGGCCCATGTAGACCGCGATCGTTGCACCAGAGACAGCCAAACGCGCCCAGTCCGGCAGGATGTCGCCTGCCAGATCATGACCCGTCGTGAAGATCAGCGACGAGGCGACACCACGCAGTGTCAGCGGCAGTTCGAAATCGGCGGCAGCAGCAAACGCAGAGGTAATGCCTGGCACGATCTCGTAAGCAATGCCCGCTTCCCTCAACGCCGCCATCTCTTCGGCAGCGCGACCGTAAATCAGGGGGTCGCCGGACTTCAGGCGCACGACCCGTTTGCCGTCTTCTCCCAGCGAGACCAGCAGCTTGTTGATGTCGGACTGGGACTTGGAGTGACAGCCTTTGCGCTTGCCGACGGAGAGACGCTCAGCATCCCTGCGGCCCATGTTGACGATTTCCTGCGGCACGAGCGCATCGTAAACAATGACATCCGCCTGCATCAGCACGCGCTGTGCGCGCAATGTCAGCAAATCCTCGGCACCAGGACCGGCACCCACCAACCAAACATAGCCTTCTGGACGCTCAGGCGAGGCAAGCAATTGCTCTGCGGCGCGGTGCGCACTGTCGATATCTGCCAGCGCAACAGCATCGGCAACACCACCGGAGAAGAAGCGACGCCAGAAGTTACGACGCAGGGCGCCTTTCGGCACATTCTTTTCCGCAGCATCGCGATACTCGACCGCCAGACGCGCCAAACGACCGAGCGAAGGCGACAGCATCTGGTCGATGCGCGCGCGGATCATCTGCCCGAGGACCGGCCCTGCCCCTTCGGTGCAGATCGCGACCGCGACGGGGGCGCGAGACACGAGGCCGGGTGTATAGAAATCGCAATAGCCAGGCTGATCGACCGCGTTGGCAGGAATGGACTTGGCACGCGCAACGTCTACAATTTGACGATCAAGCGCCTCCTCACCGGTGGCCGCGAAGACGAGAACCATGCCATCGACCAGCTTTGGCGAAAATGGAAGCAGATGATGTGTCACCTGCCCGCTTGCCAACAACGCCGCATAGTCATCCTGCGGCGCGTCCGCGAAGGCTTGAATATCGGCACTGGTGTTGAGAAGAAGTCGAACTTTTGCGAAGGCCTCATCGCCATTTCCAAAAACCGCAACGGGCCGCTTGTCCACTTTGAAAAAAGCAGGAAAAGTCGTAAGCCGATGGTCAGCCTTATCTGAAGCGGTTTTAAGCATGCTCATAATATGTCCGATCCGTCGCCGAGATTGAAGGTACAGAAATTCGCTTGCTATATTGCCGTAGATTTTTATTTCTCGGCAAGCGCTGTTTTGGAGGAAAAGCAACCACGGCGACGAAAACGGCACGCTGTTGTAATTCCACACATTTTCTACCAATTATGTACATTTTTTCGGCAAATCCCGAGCGACAATGTCCAATGATTAGGCAGCACCAGAAATAGGAAAATACCTTGACGGAACTTACACTCGCATCCCGCCTGCTCGATGTCATCGAGAAGGATATTCTACCCCTCACGACTCAAGGTGTGTCGCTGGGCAACAAGGTCTTCGGCGCGGCCATCCTGCGCAAGTCGGACCTTTCCCTCGTCATTGCGGAAACGAACAACGAGCTGGAAAATCCGCTTTGGCACGGTGAGGTTCACACGCTGAAACGTTTCTACGAATTGGGCGAGAAGCCTGACACGAAGGAGCTGATTTTTCTCTCGACTCATGAACCCTGCACCATGTGCATGTCGGCAATCACCTGGGCTGGTTTCGACAATTTCTATTCCTTCTTCAGTCACGAAGATTCGCGTGACGCTTTTGCCATTCCGCATGATCTGAAAATACTGAAAGAGGTTTTCGGACTGGAGCCCGGTGGTTACAGGCGCAGCAACGCGTTCTGGAATTCCTACTTCCTCTCCGATCTCGTTGAGAATCTGGACGATCCGCTCAAGTCCAAGCTCAAGGAGCAGACGGCGCGCATCAAAGCAGCCTATAACGACCTGTCGGTCAACTACCAGTCGTCCAAGAGCGACAACAACATTCCCTTAAACTGATCGCAGCAGAAAGCAGCAGCATATGGAAGCCTCGAAGGATATTTCGCGTCTCATCGAGATCATGGAAGCCCTGCGTCAGCCGGATACCGGTTGCCCGTGGGACATCGTGCAAACATTCGAGACGATCAAGCCTTATACGATCGAGGAAGCCTACGAGGTTGCCGACGCCATCGAACGCAACGATACGGACGACCTTTGTGATGAGCTTGGTGATCTGCTGCTACAAGTGGTGTTTCATTCCCGAATTGCCGAGGAAATGGGCGCGTTCTCCTTCGGCGATGTCGTCCACGCGGTAACATCCAAGATGATCCGACGCCACCCGCATGTCTTCGCCGTTTCAGATGCCGATACGGCTGAAACGGTAAAGATCCAGTGGGATGTCATCAAGGCGCAGGAAAAACGGGAACGCGCCGAGCGGCGTTTGCGGCGGGGCATCGGCGACGATTTCAAAGCGGGCTACCTCGGCTCCATTCCGCGCACGCAACCGGCACTGACGGAAGCGCTGAAGCTTCAGGAACAGGCGGCGCGAGTGGGCTTTGACTGGTCGGCTCCTGAACCCATCCTCGACAAAATCGAGGAAGAAGTAAGAGAGTTGCGTGAAGCGCTTGCCAAGGGCAAACCGGAAAAAGTGGCGGACGAACTGGGCGATCTGATTTTCGCCCTCGTCAACATAGGCCGCCATGTAAAGACAGACCCGGAGAACGCATTGCGAGGCACCAACACCAAATTCCGCCGCCGTTTTCACCACATCGAAACGTCATTGAATGACAATGGCGAGACCCTCGAAGCGGCAACCTTGGAGCGGATGGAAGAACTTTGGCAATCCGCCAAGGCCATCGAGCGTCAGCTTGAGTGACAGACTGGTGCTAACTCAGCCAGCGTGACGCGCAGTGTGCGATAAAGCGGCGTCTTCGGCGAATTCGTCTGCGCGATAAACCGTCAGGCGATCACGGCCGCGCGACTTTGACGCATAGAGCGCAGTATCCGCCATTTTCATCAAAGCGTGTGGGGTGCAATATTTCTCCTCACACACCGCCAGCCCCATGCTCAATGTGGCGACGACTTTTTGATCGTCGATCGTGTGTTTGATGGAGCTGACGAGCTGGCGAACACTCTCCACCAGTGTCGATGCCTCCTGTTCTCCCGTTGCTGGCAGAAACAGAATAAACTCTTCACCGCCGAACCGGGCGAAACTGTCATTGGGCCGAATACGTGCGGACAGTTCTCTCGCCACACGCACCAGAACCTCATCACCCGCAAAGTGCCCGAAACCGTCGTTGATGCGCTTGAAGTGGTCGATATCGGTCATCACGATAACATCGCCCTGACGCATCTGTTCTGGAAGGCGCAGAGAGAAGGAGCGCCGGTTGGGAACGCCGGTCAGCACGTCCAGATCAGCCAATCGTTTCAGCCCCTCCTCCGCCCGCTCCTTGACCAAGGCCAGAACAAAAACGGCGATTGCGAAATGGCAAACGATGGA
The DNA here is from genome assembly GCA_900468015.1 of Hyphomicrobiales bacterium. GTDB lineage: Bacteria > Pseudomonadota > Alphaproteobacteria > Rhizobiales > Rhizobiaceae > Agrobacterium. Next base: position 1,171,616 of record UBRU01000001.1, on the reverse strand, counting down.
GACGAAGAAGGCGTTTCTTGGCGACACGACCGCAATCTTTGGAAATACAATGCCGACGACGACGAGAGCACTGAGAAACGCCGCAAAAGCGATGGTGGCCGCCAATGCCTTGCGAACGGGAAGCGGCTCGATCAGGCGGTCGGTGAACACCGTAAAGGCGGCAGCAAACAGAAGTGACGCTGCGGTTGCCTGAAACGCGCTGGTTCTGGCTTCGGTGAAGACATAGGAACCGGATAAAAACAGAGCCGTACAAACGAAAAACGGCAGGCACAGAACCAGCCATTCCCGACGCCTGCGCCTTTGTGTGCTGATACGACACATGCCGATCCAGAAAATCGAATAGCCGACGAGACCGGCAAAACTGCCTGCAAGCGCCAGAAAATTTTCAAATCCATTTAGAAGCTTGCCGATACTGACGAGTGTCGATGCCATCGCGACGAGAAAGAAACCAATCGCCAGAAATCCAAGCCCGACGCTCTCTCGCGATTGCGAGCGAACATACAGAAAGCACAGTGCCGCCACGAAGAAAGACAGCTTGTGCAGCAGCAGGACCGTAGGCAGATCTAAAGGTTGCATCATTATCAGCTCGTATGAATTGAGCGACAGTATCACACGGCGCTGATTACGAAACCCTAACAAAAAACAGACTAGCGGTTGCATCTAACGCATAACAGATATGCGCCATCAGCTTTTCGATTGGAAAAGCATTTTCATTTTTCAACCAGTTGGAAAATAAACGGAGAGATTAGCTTTTGCGAGGGCAAAGGTGATTTCGATAACCGAGAGCGCTTAACGCTCCCAGTCTTCCACATCTTGCTTCTGAACTTTGCCCAAGCGGCTTTCCAGCTCCAAAGCCTGCGCTTCGGAAAGGCGTACTTCAAGCGTCACCGAACCATCTTCGTTGTCTTCGCGCGCATCAACGATCGCGTTGCTGTAGACCCACGGAAGAAACTGCAATTGCTCGACATTCAAAACTACGGTGTTCTCCGTCAGAACGCCGGAAAGCCGCCGGGAAATCTCTTCCATCAACTGATCGACGCCCTCGCCCGTGATGGCGGAAACGGCGCGGACATTGGCGCGTCCCTCAGCCTTATGCAGAATGGCGTCATGGCTTTCCATATCCAGCCTGTCCACCTTGTTCCAAACCTCGATGATTTTCTCATCGGCGACTTTTTCATCGATACCGAGGTCGCTCAGAATCCGCAGAACATCCGACGACTGAGCGCCATTGTCGGGGTCCGCCATATCGCGAACATGGAGAATGAGGTCCGCTTCCAGCACCTCTTCCAGCGTTGCGCGAAAGGCAGCCACGAGATGGGTCGGCAGGTCGGAAATGAAACCAACCGTGTCCGACAGAATAACCGTGCGTCCATGCGGCAGCTTCATACGGCGCAGCGTCGGGTCCAGCGTGGCGAACAGCATGTCTTCGGCCAGAACGCCCGCACCGGTAATGCGGTTGAACAGCGTCGATTTACCGGCATTGGTGTAACCGACGAGCGCGACGATGGGATGCGGCACCTTGCGGCGCTTTGCCCGGTGAAGCTGGCGCGTGCGGACGACTTGCTCCAGTTCGCGTTCCAGCTTGACGATGCGGTCCTGCAACAGGCGACGGTCGGCCTCGATCTGCGTTTCACCGGGACCACCCATGAAGCCCGCACCACCGCGCTGGCGTTCAAGGTGGGTCCAGCTTCTGACGAGGCGGCCCTTTTGATAGTTGAGGTGCGCGAGATCGACCTGCAACGTGCCTTCCTTGGTCGAGGCACGGCGGCCAAAAATCTCGAGAATAAGGCCTGTGCGATCTATGACCTTGGCATTCCACTCTTTTTCGAGATTACGCTGCTGCACCGGTGTCAGTGGGTGATCGATGATCACGAGCCCTGAATCGGTATCATTCAAAAGGTGCTTGATTTCCTCGATCTTGCCACTCCCGAAAAGGGTGGCGGGTCGGGGCTGATTGACGGGAACAATAAGGCCTTCAGACACATGGAGATCAATAGCGAGCGCCAGACCCTTGGCTTCCTCAAGCTTCGCCTCCATCGAGCGTGGCGCTGTCGTTACCGAGGCTTCCTTTGGCTGCCGCCCCTGTTTCAGGACCGGGATGATAACCACCGCGCGCATATCGTCCCGGTGCTTTTCCTGCTCGGGAATGATGGATTCGTTCGATGTGTCGCGTGTAGAAATGAGCCCGCACCTTTCGAGTGTCAGTGGAACAGCCAGAAAATCTCATGGCTTGGAGAATGCAAAACAACGGTCCCGGCATACGGTTCCGTTGTCTGCCACATCTAGATGGGAATGATGGCTAAAAGACAGGCGCCGATTAAGCGGCACCCTCTTCCGATTCGAACATCTGCATCGGCTGGCCCGGCATGATCGTGGAAATCGCGTGCTTGTAAACAAGCTGGGAATGACCGTCACGACGAAGAAGGACGCAGAAATTGTCGAAGGATGTAACAACGCCCGTCAGTTTTACGCCGTTGATCAAGAAAATCGTCAACGAAATCTTTTGCTTGCGAACGGTATTGAGAAAAAGATCTTGCAGGTTTTGAGAACGTTCCGCCATGGCGCCGATTCTTTCTTTTTTGCCCGGATGGGAGACCGGGAATTAAACAATCAATAATAGGATCGGTCGAACCTTGTCCCCCGTCAGCCGATCAGCAACTCTGGTATCAAATCACGATCTGTTCCGCAATGTGGAAAAACTCACCCGGATTTCCTGAGATAGGCTTTTTTTGTTTCAAAGCCAACGTATTAGAAATATTGTATAGACACACGGAATAGCTGTTCCACCTCGCGAACGGCATCCGATGACGCGAACAGGATGACACGATCCTTCGCCTTGATCTTGGTGTTGCCATCCGGTCGTAAAACTTTCTTGTCGCGATATATGACGCCGATTCGAATCCCTTCCGGCAAGTCGACATCCCGTAACGCCTGTCCGACCAAAGGCGAGGTATCCAGTGCTTCCGCCTCGATGATTTCGCCATTGCCCCGCTGTACAGCGTAAACGGAGCGAATGCGGCCTTTTCGAACATGTTGCAGAACCCGCGAAATCGTCACGGCGCGCGGATTGATATAGGCATCAAGCGCCAGCGACTTGGCAACATCATGAAAAGATGGACCGTTCAGGAGCGCTAGGTTCGATTTGCAGCCCAACTGCTTTGCCATGACAGCGCCCAGAATGTTCGTCTGGTCGTTGTTGGTCAGCGTCACGATCAGGTCCGCATCCTGAATGTCGGCCTGATGCAGTATTTTTTGATCCAGCACCGAGCCATTCAGCACGATGGTGGAGTTCAGTTTCTCGGATGCGGCGATCGCGCGTTCCCGGTCAGCCTCGATGATCTTGACCCGGGTTTTGGGCTGGAGTTCCTCGATGGAGCGGGCCACATATTGACCGATATTGCCACCACCGGCGATCACGATGCGGCCAGCTTCCTTTTCTTCGTGACCGAACAGACCGAGGGTACGGCGTGCGTGCTGATGCTGGCAAATGACATAGGCCAGGTCGCCGGTACGAAGCTGCTCCGAGGAGTCGATGGCCTTGAGATGGCCATTGCGGTAAATGCCGACCACGGTTGCCACCAGATCCGGGAAGAGTTGGCTGAGCTGTTGCAGCGGCGTGTTGACGACAGGGCAATTCTCCATGCACTCAATGGCCAGCATGAAGACATTGTCGTCGGCAAAGCGCACCACATCCGTCGCACCCGGAAAAGCAATGCGGCGCAACACCATCTTGCCGACTTCGATCTCCGGCGAGATGGTGACATCGATGGACATATTCTCGCGGCTGAAGAGGTCGCCATATTCCGGCTGAAGATAGCTCTGGTCGCGGATACGGGCGACCTTGGTGGGAACACTGAACAGTGCATGCGCCACCTCGCAGGCGACAATATTGATCTCGTCGTAGAGCGTCACGGCAATGATCATGTCGGCCTGGTCGGCACCAGCCTTGGCCAGCATATCGGGATGCGCGCCGTGCCCGACATAGCCACGCACATCGAGCGTTTCAGTGATCGCCGCAATCAGCGCCGCTGAAGTGTCGATCACGGAGACTTCGTTGTCTTCACGCGACAATTGCTCCGCAATGCCGTAACCCACTTGGCCTGCGCCGCAAATGATGACTTTCATACGCTCTCTCTAGGGACGTTAACGGCAACTGATGATCGTTATACGCCGAGCGATTTCAATTTGCGATGCAGGGCCGACCGTTCCATGCCTACAAACTCTGCCGTGCGGGAAATATTTCCGCCGAAACGGTTGATCTGCGCCACGAGATAATCCCGCTCGAACATCTCACGTGCTTCGCGCAGTGGCAGCGTCATGATGTGCTGGTCACCCTGCGCCGCGATCTTGGGCAGCATATCGCCGATATCCGCTGGCAGCATATCCGCTGAAATCGGTGTATCGCCGCCTTCGGGACGCGCCAGAATCATCAAGCGTTCGATGTTGTTGCGAAGCTGGCGGATGTTGCCCGGCCAGTCATGGGTCTGGAGGACGGCCATGGCGTCATCACCGATCTTGCGTGGACGAATGCCCGCCTGCTCGGAAATCTGCCGCATGAACATATCGACCAGAAACGGGATATCCTCCCGACGCTCGGACAGGGCCGGAACCTTGACGGGAACGACGGCTAGACGGTGATAGAGGTCTTCGCGGAACAGCCCGTCGGCAATCAGCCCTTCAAGATTATGGGCTGTCGAGGAAATGATGCGGACATCCACCTTAACCCGCTTGCCGCCGCCGACGCGCTCGAACTGCTGATCGACAAGAACACGCAAAATCTTGTTCTGCGTTTCGCGCGGCATTTCGCCGACCTCGTCGAGGTAGAGAACGCCGCGATGCGCCTCTTCCAGCGCACCGACCTTGCGTGGCTGACCAGGCAGACCTTCGGTGCCGAACAGTGCAATTTCCATGCGGTCTGGCGTAATGGTCGCGGCGTTGAGCGCCACGAACGGTCCTGTCGCGCGCGACGACTTCTTGTGGATCATGCGGGCCACCAGTTCCTTGCCGGAGCCGGAGGGGCCAAGGATCATGATACGGCTGTTGGTGGGCGATACACGATCGATCGTCTGGCGTAGCTGTGACACGGCAAGCGATGCTCCGATCAGCTCAACCGCATCGCCCGTACGCTTTTTTAGCTCGGATACCTCGCGCTTCAGCTTGGAGTTTTCCAAGGCACGTTCGGCAATGAGAATAAGCCGGTCAGCCTTGAAGGGCTTTTCGATGAAATCGAACGCGCCACGCTTGATGGCATTGACCGCCGTTTCGATGTTGCCGTGGCCGGAGATCATCACCACCGGCAAATCCGGGTGACGGCTCTTGATCTCGTCCAGCAGCGCCAGACCATCCAGCTTGCTGCCCTGCATCCAGATATCGAGGAAAATCAGCCGGGGAACGCGTTCGGAAATCGCGGCAAGTGCGCTGTCGCTGTCAAACGCCATGCGCGTTTCATGTCCCTCATCGGACAGAATACCGGCAACGATTTCACGGATATCGGCTTCATCGTCTACGACCAGAATATCAGACGCCATATGCAATTTCCTTATCCATTTCACTGCCCACCGCTTCGACATGCGGTAGCAGCACTCTGATCATGGCGCCGTGGCCGTGATCGAAATCGGCGGGTGCATCATGCAACTCAAGATGACCGCCGTGTTCCTCAATGATTTTCTTGACGATGGCGAGCCCGAGGCCGGTGCCCTTCTCTCGCATCGTCATATAAGGCTCCAGAATGCGGTGACGGTTTTCGACCGGAAGGCCGCGACCATTGTCGATGACGTCAGCAATGAAGCGATTGTTATGCTCGTCAAAGGATGCGCGAACGACGATCTTGCCTTTGCGCGGCGCGTTACTCGTCTCGACCGACTCGATGGCCTCTGTCGCATTCTTGATGAGGTTACCGAAGGCCTGCCCCAGCATGCGCGAGTCGAACATGCCTTCTAGCGGCTGGTCACCCAACTCCGTTGCAAATTCGATATGCGCAGCGCCCATTTCCCGCAGGAATGTGGCATCCTTGAGAACCGTACGCAGATCCGACATTTCCTTGGTCGGCTTCGGCATACGGGCGAAAGCCGAGAACTCATCGACCATGCGGCCAATATCGCCCACCTGGCGCACGATGGTGTCCGTACACTGGTCGAACACGGCGCGGTCGGCTTCGTCGTGAATTTGCTTGCCAAAACGGCGCTTGATGCGTTCGGCGGAAAGCTGGATCGGTGTCAGCGGGTTCTTGATTTCGTGGGCGATACGCCGCGCGACTTCGGACCACGCAGTAGAGCGCTGCGCGATCAGGAGGTCGGTGATGTCATCCAGCGTGATGACGTAGGATTCATGTCCATCGCGCGCGTCCTCACGGGTGACCTGAACGTTGAGCGTGCGCTCTTTACCGCGCCTGACGATATTGATCTGATGGCGAAAGTCCATGCGGGCAGATGCGGCAGCTTCGGTCACAACATGCTCGATTTCAGGCGCCACTTCCACCAGCGGCAATCCGACAAGGCTATCGGATGATACCGCCAGGAACTCTTCGGCGGAAGGGTTGGCGATCGTGATGTTGCGATGTTCGTCGACGCCGATCACAGCGGCAGTAACACCAGACAGAACCGCCTCAATGAAGCGACGACGGTTGTCGATGTCGTCCTTCGCCTCGATGATCTCATCCTGCTGACTGCGGATTTCCGAGATCATCTTGTTGAATGTTCGTGCCAGACGGCCGACGTCGCCATCAACGGCACGAACCGGCACCAGCACATGCATATTGCCCATCGCGACGCTGTCGGCAGCGCTGATCAGCAGGCGGATAGGTCGCACAATGCGGTCCGCCACGGCAATCGCAGTCCAGATGGCCGCGAGAAGAACGATCAGCGCAAAACCGAGATAGAGGATGGCAAAGGCGATTTGCAGCGGCGCACGCCCCGCCTCCATGGCCTTGTATTCCGCGCGATTTTCTTCCATCTGCCGCATCGCGCCCATGACCTTGGGGTCGACAGCACGCACGGTGTAGAGGAACGTTCCGCCGATACCCTCCAGCTTGATGATGGCGCCGACGAGGTTGGTCACGCCGGGCGGAATGAGTGTCGGTTGACCGGCTGCCGCCTTTTCAAGCGCATCCTGTGGGATGGCGGGCAGAGGCTTCTCGGTCTGAATATCGGCCTGAACCACCGCATCGCCATCTTCCTGCACGAGAAACGCGCCGAGAAAACCGCGTCCCTTCGCCTGCCGGGTCATCAACTCCTTGAAACCTGTCCGGTCGAGATAGAACAGTGCCCGGTTACGATCCAGATCGGTCGCCATGGACAGCGTCTGCCCCTGGAGATAGCCAGCATTTTCCAGCATATAGGCCTGCGCGATATTGCTGGACGAATCCACGATGGCCTGGGTGCGAATGGCAAACCACCGGTCGAGCCCGACATTGAGGGTAATACTGGCGAAGATGGCGACGAGCACCGCGGGTGTGATGGCGACAATGGAAAACAGCGCCACGATGCGCACGTGCAACCGCGCCGCCGCCCGGCCCCGCCGGCGCGCTTTCATCAGCCGGTTGATCTCCCGACCAATCAAGTACATCAGCCCGATGATAAAAAGCGAGTTGATGATGACAGAAGCAACGACCACGTTGGTGGTCGGCGCAATAGGTGTCAGCCCCAGCAGCACGAACAGGGTGAGCGTGGCGCAGACAAGCGCCACACCCGCAAGCACAAGTCCCGGAAACGCAAATGACATGCGCCTGTCGGCAATCACTATATCGCCCGACGGACGGTCGGAAATCCTATCGGTGACAGGCTTGCGCATCGATTATTTTCCCGCGCCGCGCTTTGCGGCACCACAACCTTGAAAAATGACGAAGCGGATTGCGATCAAAAAGAATCCAGCTTTCCCGTGATTTTCAAGCAACACATTGTGGCGAAAATGCAACGACACCCATCACTTGTCAACCGTGTCAGGCGGTTCGCGAACTGCGATACACAGATACGCCAAGTTCGCGGATCTTTTTGCGCAACGTATTGCGGTTGAGCCCGAGAAGATCAGCGGCCTTGATCTGGTTGCCACGTGTTGCCGTCAGGGCTGCGAGAATCAGCGGATACTCCATTTCGCGCAGAACGCGATCATAAAGCCCTGCTGGCGGCAGATTTTCGCCAAAACTGGAGAAGTAATCCCGCATGTTTTCTTCCACGGCCTGCGAAATCGTCAGCGAGCCATTGCGGGTTGCGGTGCGGTCAATAGGGCTGTCGGGAACGTCGGATTGAAGCTCCTGCTCAATGATTTCGCGGGTGATGACTTCCTGTGGATAAAGCGCCATCAGGCGGCGAATGAGGTTCTCCAACTCTCGCACGTTGCCTGGCCAAGCATAGGCCTTCATCAGTTCCAGCGCCTCGGTCTCGAAACGTTTGCCTTCCAGCCCCTCTTTTTCACCCGTCTGGATGAAGTGACGAACGAGGTCTGGAATATCCTCGGCGCGATCACGCAGAGGCGGTAGGCGCAATGGCACGACGTTGAGGCGATAATAAAGGTCCTCGCGGAACAGACCCTGATTGATCGAGGTCTTCAAATCCTTGTTTGTCGCAGCCACGATGCGAACATCGGTGCGGATCGGCGTGCGCCCGCCGACGGTCGTGTATTCGCCCTGCTGAAGCACCCGCAAAAGCCGCGTCTGCGCATCCATCGGCATGTCGCCGATTTCATCCAGAAACAGCGTACCGCCCTCGGCCTGCTCGAACCGGCCCGTAGAACGGTTCTGTGCTCCGGTAAAGGCACCTTTCTCATGGCCGAAGAGTTCGGATTCGATCAGGTCACGCGGAATGGCGGCCATGTTGATGGCGACAAACGGTCCGTTGCGGCGCTTGCCGTAGTCGTGAAGAGCGCGGGCGACCAGTTCCTTGCCGGTGCCGGATTCACCTGTGATCATCAGAGTCAGGTCGGTCTGCATCAACCGGGCCAGCACGCGGTAGATTTCTTGCATGGCAGCAGAACGACCGACCAACGGCATGCCGTCCTGCATATCGTCATCAAGCTTGGCAGGCTTACGCTTGGGCTCGGACAGAGCGCGACCGATGATGGCGATGAGCTCTGTCAGATCGAAGGGCTTGGGCAGATAGTCATAGGCACCTTTTTCAGAGGCCTTGATAGCCGTCATGAACGTGTTTTGCGCGCTCATGACCAGCACCGGCAAATCCGGGCGGGCTTTCTTGATGCGCGGCAAGAGATCGAATGCGTTTTCATCCGGCATCACCACGTCGGTGACGACAAGATCGCCCTCACCTGCAGAAACCCAGCGCCACAGGGTCGCAGCGTTGGATGTTATCCGCACGTCGTACCCGGCACGGCTGAGCGCCTGATTGAGGACCGTACGGATAGCCGCGTCGTCATCGGCCACGAGAATCGTTGCTGTCATCGATTAAGTCCTGTCGGGTTCGGCAAAATGCTGTCGTCCGCCGCCAATTCGGGGGAAACGGGCATCAATACGCGGAAAGTCGTGCGATGGTTCTGGCTGTCGCACTCCACGATGCCGCCATGGGCACCGATGAGTTTGGCGACGAGCGCAAGCCCAAGACCGGAACCATTGGTCTTGGTGGTAATGAAGGGGTCGAAGAGATGCGGCAGCAAATCCGAGGGTACGCCCGGGCCGTTATCGACCACGCAGAATTCCAGCGGCAGCGAGATACGCTCGCGGGTGCCCGCCACCGATAGGCGAATGCCCGGGCGGTAGGCAGTCGTGAGAACGACCTCGCCATCCGGCTGGTTACCTACGGCCTCGGCAGCGTTCTTGACCAGATTGAGGAAAACTTGCACCAGCTGATCGCGGTTGGCGTAAACAGCAGGCAGCGATGGATCGTAGTTCTCGCTGATCTTGATGTTGCGGGCAAAACCGGCTTTCGCCACTGCTTTCACGTGGTCCAGCACCGAGTGGATATTGATCGGCATACGGTCTACGGGGCGCTCGTCGGAGAATATCTCCATGCGATCCACCAGTGACACGATGCGGTCTGTTTCATCGCAAATCAGGCGTGTCAGCGCACGGTCCTCATCAGGAACCGATGTTTCCAGCAATTGCGCAGCACCGCGAATGCCGGAAAGCGGGTTCTTGATTTCATGCGCCAGCATGGAGGCCAGACCGGTTACCGAGCGCGCGGCGGCGCGGTGGGTCAACTGGCGGTCGATCTTATCGGCCATGGAGCGTTCCTGAAACACCACGACCACGGAGCCGGGCTCGCTGACCACAGGCGCAACGTAGAGGTCGACCAGCTTGTCCTGCCCCAAACGCGGCGACGACAGATCGACACGGTATTCATTGACAGGCGCACGGCGTTCACGCACCTGATCGATCAAGGCCAGAAGCGGACTTCCGAACGGAATGAATGTGGAGATGCGATAGCGGGCGAGATGTGTTGCGCTGGCACCAAAAAAAGCCTCGGCCTCCCAATTCGCGAAGGCCACGAAACCCTCGCCGTCTACCAGAATGACCGGGTTCTGCACGGCGTTGAGAACAGCCATGGCAAGCGCATTGTTGGCACCTGGCGTTGCTTTGTCGGCGCTCATGCGGCCTTCCTCGCAGCGGACAGTTCCGCGCCTTGTTGCAGCGCCGAGCGCAGCAGTGAGGTCACCTGCCCCGTGTTTTTCGATGTCATGATGTCAACCTTGTCATCTGTCTTCATGCCAGCGGCAAACCGGTCCAGATACCATCCAAGATGTTTGCGCGCGTGGCGAAGCCCGGCTTCGATGCCGTAGAATTCCAGCATCAATTCGTAATGCTCGACAGCGATATCGGCAATCTCGGCGGCCTCCGGCGGCGCATGACCGGCCAGAACCGCAGGCAGCCACGGTTGACCCTGCGCCCCTCTCCCCACCATGACAGCGTCTGCGCCAGACCGACGTAAAATCTCCGCGGCATCATCAGGTGTTTCGACATCGCCATTGGCAATCAGCGGCACGGAAATCACGTCCCGCACGGCCTTGATCGCATCCCAATCCGCACGCCCCTCATAAAACTGCATGCGCGTGCGACCGTGAATGGTGATGAGCTGAACGCCTGCGGCTTGCGCACGCGCCGCGATTTCAGGCGCGTTTATGGACTGGTCGTCCCAACCAAGACGCATTTTCAACGTCACCGGCACGTCTACGGCCTTAACGGTTGCCTCGATCAGGCTCAGGGCATGGTCGGGCTCGCGCATCAGCGCGGAACCGGAATAACCGCCGGTCACCTTTTTCGCCGGGCAACCCATATTGATGTCGATAATGCCTGCGCCGTTATCTGCCGAAATCTTCGCCGCTTCCGCCATCCAGTAGGCCTCACGCCCGGCAAGTTGCACCATGTGCGGCACCATGCCTGCATTCTTCAAACGCGTCCAGGACTCGCCGCGATTGGCAACCAGTTCTCGGCTGGCAACCATTTCGGTCACCACGAGGCCTGCGCCATACCGCCATGCCAGCTGCCGAAACGGCAGATCCGTAACGCCAGACATGGGTGCCAGTACCGCGCGGTTACGAACGGTAACGGGTCCGATGTTGAAAGGGTCTGACAAAAGCGGAAGCGGCAAATGGTGATCTTTCATGCAGTTTAAAATATGCATTATTTTTAGACAGCCTTTATGGTCTTGCCAAGCACTTTCACGCGCATATCCATATGTTTTGATGAATTTTTATATTCGATGCACAAAAGATTAGAAAAGCGGCACACGGTTTGGGAGGATTCTCTGTGCTCTTGCTGGCAAACGGGGTTCTAAAACGCTACAGCAGCTCTGTAAACCTTTGAAGAGATGCACAAACGGCATAGGTTCAATGCAGGAATCGACTATGAAAATCGGAATCGTCGTTGTCGCCGCCGGTAGGGGAGAACGCGCTGGTGCGCCAGAGGAAGGCCCCAAGCAATATCGGCTGATCGGCGGCAAACCTGTAATTCAGCATACCCTAGAGCGCTTTATGGCATGGCTTGAGACAGCCCCGGTCGTCGTGGTCATCCACGCAGATGATGTGACGCTGTTTGACGCTGTCCGAACACGTCTGAATGCGAACGACCGTATCAACAGCGTCATTGGCGGCCAGACGCGTCAGCAGTCCGTGTTGGCAGGTCTTGAGGCGTTGGCGCAGAGCGGCGTGACCCACGTCATGATCCACGATGCCGTCCGGCCCTTCATCGACGCGGATATGCTGCAACGAATCGCAGACGCGTTGTCGGAGGGAGAAAAAGCCGTGCTGCCTGCCGTGCCGGTTGCCGATACGCTGAAGCGCGGAGCCGCAGGTTTTGTCAGCGATACCGTATCGAGGGAGGAGCTTTATGCCGCCCAGACGCCACAATCCTTCGATTACCCGACAATTTTGTCCGCACACCGTAATGCCGCAACTGCCAACCGCGCTGATTTCACTGATGACGCCGCCATTGCCGAGTGGGCCGGAATTCCGGTTAAGCTGGTGGAGGGGCTTGTCGACAACGTGAAGCTGACTTTGAAGCGAGATATTGCCATGGCCGATGAGAAGCTTTCCGCCACCCTGCCAGACGTGCGCACCGGCAATGGTTACGATGTTCACCAGCTGGGCGACGGCGATGGCGTCACGCTGTGCGGCATTTTCATTCCGCATGATCAGAAACTAATGGGCCATTCGGATGCCGATGTCGCCCTTCACGCCTTGACGGACGCCCTGCTTGCCACCTGTGGCGCAGGCGATATTGGCGATCACTTCCCGCCATCCGACATGCAATGGAAAGGCGCCGCCTCCAGCATATTTTTGAAACATGCCGCGAAAGTGGTGCGGGACGCGGGTGGCACCATCATGAATGCCGACGTTTCCCTCATCGCCGAGGCCCCCCGGGTTGGGCCGCATCGTCAGGCCATGCGGGAGAACCTCGCCGATATCCTCGGTATTTCGCTCGACCGCTGCTCGGTCAAGGCGACGACCAACGAGACGATCGGCTTTGTCGGTCGCCGCGAGGGCATCGCCGCCATCGCAACGGCGACGGTGGTTTATCGCGGACATCAGCCATGAGTCTCTTTCCTGCCGATATCGAGATCCTCGCGCAGACAGTCGTCAAGGATTTTAGCGCGCGGGGACAGATGCTGTCGACAGCGGAAAGCTGCACCGGCGGCCTGATTGCCGGTGCCCTGACCGATATTCCGGGTTCGTCAGCGGTCGTCGACCGTGGCTTCGTGACCTATACCAATGAAGCCAAGATGCAGATGCTGGGCATCAGTGCCATCACGTTGGACGCATTCGGCGCAGTCTCGCGCGAAACCGCGTTGCAGATGGCTCACGGCGCACTGTTTCGCACGCGCGCCGAACTTTCCGTCGCGGTCACGGGCATCGCGGGCCCAGGTGGTGGCTCGGACGCAAAGCCGGTCGGCCTCGTGCATCTCGTTGCAAAGCGACGTGACGGCCAGTTCATCCACCGCGAAATGCGGTATGGCGATATTGGCCGCACCGATGTGAGGTTGGCGACAGTCAGAACCGCGCTGGAAATGTTGCTGGCGCTTCAGTCTACGTAAATCTTGTCCGCCCGGGCCTCGAAGGCTTCGGCAAACATGCGGAAGGCGCGGTCGAACATGGAGCCCATGACGGCGCCCAGAATGCGGCTTTTGAACTCGTAATCGATAAAGAAATACACCGAGCAGCCGCCATTTTCAGTCGGCTCGAAACGCCAGCGGTTATCGAGATATTTGAACGGGCCATCCAGATATTTCACATCGATGGCATTCTCGTCCGGCTTCAGCAGAACCTGCGTCGTAAACGTCTCGCGAAATGCCTTGTATCCAACGGTCATATCCGCCACCAGCAACGTCTTTCCATCCCGGTCCTTTCTGGAACGAACGGTCAGACCTTCGCAGAGCGGCAGAAATTCGGGATACTTCTCCACATCGGCGACGAGAGCATACATCCGTTCGGGAGAGTGTTTGACAGGGCGGCGGGTTTCAAATTGCGGCATAAGCGGCAATTAATGCGCGGCGCGAACAAGATCAAGAAGCTGGCGGGCCTGCGCTCTGGATTTCACCTGAAATATCGGCACATCTGGTCCGTAGAGTTCGAAATTGCGCAGAAATATTGGCGCGTGGCGCTTCTCGAAATTCCAGATGTAGCTGAGGAATTGCCTATCCGGCCATTGCTCGGCGCAACCTGGTGCCATATCTGGCCTCGTTTTGCCGTAACTTTTCGCCACTCTTTTCAAAACGCTCCAAATACAGACCAAACGCGAAATCCGCACCCATAGTACGACATCTGTTTTCGGAAGACGCAAATCGAAACTCGATGGATTGCTACCATCCATGATCCAACGATCTAATTGAATTGCAGCCGCAATCATCTGACGCTGTTCGGAACGCTCGCGGGCCACCCAACCCGGCAACCAAAAGAATTCTTTATCCATTGATATGTGAGTGAGACCGAACTGTTGTGCGATCCCGCGTGAAAGTGTCGTCTTTCCAGCGCCTGAAGAGCCGACGACCATGATACGGGATGCGCTGGATACCAGCGCGGCAGCTTCCTCCAAGGTGTTTACGGCAATCATCCTGTCCACTCTTGCATAGCAGTTTATGAAAATTGACTATTGCAACCATACTGGGCGGGTTGCTATTTAGGTGCAAGAGAGTTGCACCCATGGGATGCAGCCCAACAACCAGGCTAAAATGCCTTGCGAGCGACACGATGGATGATTTTTCCAACATTATCAACTTACTAGAATCCGCGAAACAGCTTGCTTCGATGAACAGCATGCCGATGCTTGCTTATCTCATCGACGTCGCAAAATGCGAAGCACGGGAAAACAAGCCGGTTCTACGCAAACGCAAGCGTGGCGAATCGACAATCAAGCAGGAAGCCGAAGTCTGAGATACGGGCTGGCCGCTTGCCATCCGACATGAGATCATCAAGATAATGAGTGGCCGCGACGCGGCCATCTTTCGTTTTGGGGAACCGGATAAGTATAGAATGCAAACCGTATCTGTCGATATGCGCTCCTATCGCGGCGAGACCCCTAGCGAACGCCATGCCTTTGTGCAGATCGTTCTGCCCGTTGCTGGACAGTTGGAGATCGATGTCTGCGGGCAGCAGGAAAGATTGTCGCCCTCCCGAGGTGTGCTGGTTCACAGGAGCACGTCCCACACCCAGACCAGTACAGTGTCCAACCGTTCGCTGGTGGTAGACATGGACGAGCAGGCGGTGGGCGCCGATATGCTCGACAAATTTTCCTCAAAGCCCTTTATCGATCTCAGTCTGCGAACGACCAAGCTGACGCAGTACATGTACAACATGCTGCGAATGGGCGAAGGGAATACAAGGGCTGCTCTAGCCTGGGCGCCGATCCTGATTGCGAGCCTTGCGGACGAAAGCCCCGATCTCAAATATCGGCTCTCAGTGCTGAAGGCGCTCGTGGAAATCGACCCGTTCATGCCTTGGAGCCTGGAGCGCATGGCAGACCAAGCGGATATCAGCGTCAGCCGTTTGCACGCCGTTTTCCGTGAGCAGTTCGATGAAACGCCGCATCTCTGGTTGGCCGATATCCGCATGACGAAAATTCGTGAACTTTTGGCGAGCTCGTCTCTGCCGATTGCCGAGATTGCCGACAGGGCCGGGTTTTCCGATCAAAGCGCCCTCACCCGAGCCATGAAGAAAGCGATGGGCACTACGCCCGCCGCCTATCGTCGCGAATTTTCGGCGCAGCCGCAGTAGTTTATGTCAAGACAGCCCCTCGCCGCCATGGCAGATAACGCACGCCCGGCAACGAATGGACATGGCATGAACAAGACTGGTCTCGGCGTATTTTATGGAATGCTGGCGGGTGCGCTCTGGGGCGGAATATTTCTGGCGCCGAAGCTTATTCCCGCAGGGTTTACGCCGCTCCAACTGTCTACCGCGCGCTATCTCACCTACGGCCTGATCGCGCTCATCCTCATCGGCCCGAAACTCAAACTCGTCTCTGCACAGTTCGGCAAGGCGGAATGGATCGCGCTTGGTTGGCTGAGCCTCATCGGCAATATCGTATACTACGTGATGATCTCAACCGCCGTACAAATGAGCGGCGTTGCCTTCACCTCTATCATCATCGGCTTCCTGCCCGTCGCCGTCACGATCATCGGTAGCCGCGACCATGGCGCCGTTTCACTCAAGCGCCTCTGGCCATCGCTCCTCTTCGGAGCCATCGGTATCATTGGTGTATCATGGCAGTCGTTTTCAGAAGGAGATGGCAGGCTGGATGTCAGTCGCATCATCGGCCTCGCCTGCGCCATCGGTGCCCTCGCCTCTTGGACCGCTTTCGCCGTCGGCAACGCGCGCTGGCTTACACGCCTCCACGCCGTCAGTGCCGATGAATGGAACCTGATGACCGGCGTCGTCACAGGCGGTCTCGCGCTGCTTCTCGCCATTCCCGCGTTCAGTTTCAGCACCGCGGCTCATACCGGCTCTGACTGGCTGCAATTCGCCGGCGTCGCTGTGGGCCTCGGCATCTCCGCATCCATCTTCGGCAACGCGCTGTGGAACCGCATGAGCCGCCTGCTTCCGCTGACGATGGTGGGGCAGATGATTCTGTTCGAGACGCTGTTTGCGTTGCTCTATGGCTTCATATGGGAACAGCGCGGGCCGACTCTGATCGAGAGTGCTGCGATTGTGTCTGTGGTGGTGAGTGTGTTGTTGTGCATGCAGGCGCATCGACCTGCGAAGGTGCATGGGTGATATCGCGAGAGTACCAACTAGTTGCCAGCAATCACCTCCTGTTGAGCGCATGCCGAATGTGCCGCCCTCATGCTGAGGTGCTTTGGCCGCAGGCCAAAGCCTCGAAGCATCCAAGCTGAGAACTCAACGTTCCGGCCCGCAACCCACGTCCTTCGAGGCCCCTTTGGGGCGCCTCAGGATGAGGGTTGCTGCGTTGTGCCCAAAACCTCAAAGCTCGCGAAAGGTTGGTAACATCGCCTTCAGGTGAATAGTGGTCACTCAGCCGCAGCCAGCAGCTTCTTCTCACGGTTCGCCCTCAACCGCGCAAAGTCGTCACCCGCATGGTGCGAAGAGCGTGTGAGCGGGCTGGACGACACCATCAGAAAGCCCTTGGTGTAGGCAACCGTCTCGTAGGACTTGAATTCCTCTGGTGTGACGAAGCTTTCGACCTTGTGGTGCTTGCGGGTTGGCTGGAGGTACTGGCCAATGGTCAGGAAATCCACGTCTGCGGTGCGCAGATCGTCCATAAGCTGAAGCACTTCGTTGCGCTCTTCACCCAGGCCGACCATGATGCCTGACTTTGTGAACATGGTGGGGTCCAGTTCCTTCACGCGTTGCAACAGCCGCACGGAGTGGAAGTAACGCGCGCCGGGACGAACCGTGAGATAGTTGCCAGGCACGGTTTCCATGTTGTGGTTGAACACATCGGGCTTGGCGGCTACGACACGTTCCAACGCGCCCGGCTTCTTCAGGAAGTCCGGTGTCAGAATTTCGATGGTCGTGTTCGGTGAGGATGCGCGGATCGCCCAGATCACCTTTTCGAAATGCTCAGCGCCACCGTCGGCCAGATCGTCACGGTCCACCGATGTAATGACGACGTGGCTCAGGCCCATCTGCTTCACGGCCTTGGCGACATTTTCAGGCTCCAGCATATCCAGCGCATTCGGCTTGCCGGTCGAGACGTTGCAGAAAGCGCAGGCGCGGGTGCAGATTTCACCCATGATCATGAAGGTCGCGTGCTTCTTTTCCCAGCACTCGCCGATGTTCGGACAGCCAGCTTCCTCACAAACCGTCACCAGCTTGTGGGAGCGCACCAGTTCACGCGTCTCGTGATAGCCCTTGGATGTCGGCGCTTTAACGCGAATCCATTCCGGCTTGCGCATGACTTCGGTGTCGGGACGATGCGCCTTTTCCGGGTGGCGGATGCGCTTTTCGTCCTGCGATGTCCTGTCGAGAATAGTGACCATTATAAACCTGCTTCTACCGTTTTGAACGGTTTAACGCCTGACCAGCTTGGCGAGGAATAACAGAAGGCTTGCGCCCAAGAAAGATGTGACGAAATATCCGAGCCTGCTGTCCTGAACGAACACGTCAAATGTACGCAGCACCGCAACCGCGACGACCGAGCCGACAATGCCCAGCACGATGTTCATGAAGATGCCGAAGCGCATATCCATGAGCTTGCCTGCCAGCCAACCGGCCAGACCGCCGATGATGATGGCCGCTATCCAGCCTACACTTTCCATTTCGAACTCCCGTCAACCATCTTTCAACGACATATGGTATACCCGGTTTGCCAAGGCAATCCCGGGTATCGCCGGGTAGTTATGCGTTCAGCACACGTCCATAGGCGTCCAGCACGCTTTCCTTCATCATTTCCGACAACGTCGGATGCGGGAAGATCGTGTGCATCAGTTCTTCCTCGGTTGTTTCGAGGTTCATGGCGACGACGAAGCCCTGAATGAGTTCGGTCACTTCCGCACCCACCATATGCGCGCCGATCAGCTCGCCCGTCTTCTTGTCGAAGATGGTCTTGACCATGCCCTGATCTTCACCCAGCGCAATCGCCTTGCCGTTGGCCGCGAAGGAATAGCGACCGACCCGGATCTCGCGTCCCTGCTCCTTTGCCTTGGCTTCCGTCAGACCAACCGAGGCGACCTGCGGGTTGCAATAGGTGCAGCCGGGGATTTTCAACTTGTCCATCGGGTGAACATTCGGCAGACCGGCAATCTTTTCGATGCATATCACACCCTCATGCTCGGCCTTGTGCGCCAGCATGGGCGGACCGGCGACATCGCCAATGGCATAGAGGCCGGGAACATTGGTCTTGCCATAACCGTCAATCACAACGCAGCCGCGATCCGTCTTGACGCCGAGCTCCTCAAGACCGAGATTCTCGATATTGCCCTGCACGCCAACAGCCGAAATCAGGCGATCAGCGGTGATCTTCTGCACTTTGCCGTCCTTCGTTTCGACATGTGCCGTAATCGAGTCGGAACTCTTTTCGACCTTGGAAACCTTGGCTTCGGTGATGATCTTGAGGCCGCGCTTCTCGAGCTGCTTGCGGGCGAAGGCCGAAATCTCAGCATCTTCCACCGGCATGACGTTGGCCATCAATTCCACCACCGTCACATCCACGCCCATGGAGCGATAGAAGGAGGCAAACTCGATGCCGATGGCACCGGAGCCCATGACGACGATGGACTTCGGCATGAAATCCGGCTTCATCGCTTCGAAATAGGTCCAGATCAGCTTGCCATCCGGCTCGATGCCCGGCAGCGCACGAGGACGCGCACCGGTGGCAACGATGATGTGCTTGGCGGTATAAGTGCCTTCGCCCAAAACACCCTTCGGAACCGGGTTCTGTGGCTGGACGATAGGCTTGGAAATCTTGCCAACGACGATCTCATTGGCCTTGGTCAGCTTCGCCTCGCCCCAGATGACGTCGATCTTGTTCTTCTTCATCAGGTAGGCCACGCCGCCGTTGAGGCGCGCAGACACACCACGCGAACGCGCAACCACTTCCTTCACATCGGCGGTGATGGTGCCTTCCAGCTTCAGGCCGTAATTCTTGGCATGGTTGGAATTATCCAGCACTTCGGCGGAACGCAGCAATGCCTTGGTGGGAATGCAGCCCCAGTTCAGGCAGATGCCGCCCAGATGCTCACGCTCGACGATTGCCGTCTTGAGGCCCAATTGCGCAGCACGGATAGCCGTGACGTAACCGCCCGGACCCGAACCGATAATGATGACGTCATAAGACTGAGCCATGTCTGTTTCCTGCCTTTGTCTTCCCGAGGGCGAAACCATGCCGCAGCCCCAGTCGATTTCTTTTAAAGTCCAAGCATCATGCGAACGACGGGCTCGAGGCCTCTTCCAATCGCACGTGTGTTTTCTGCATCCAGATGAACGCCATCGACTGGCGTCGTCACCGCAACGGAGGCTGCATCGAAGAACCCGCAGCCCTTCTCATCCGCCAGATCTCGATAGAGCGAGCCCATCATCTGCGATTCCTCAACCGCATCGATGAACATGGCAGCGAACATCTCATTGCCTGTTTCGCAAATATGCGGAGCCGAAACGATCAGGATTTCCGGCTGCTCGTCGTCGAACGACCAGACGTGGCTGCGCACGAGATTAATAAGCCGCTCGACACCTTTCACCGCACCAACAGCGTTGCCGCTACCGATACCGCGTTTCAGATCATTCGTGCCCAGCATGATGATGACGAGATCGAGCGGGGCGTGACTGTGCAGCAGCGTCGGCAATATGCGCGCACCGTTGCGGTCGCAATCCGCCAGATGATCGTCATAAGCCGTGGTTCTGCCGTTCAGCCCCTCGGCAATGACATTGACATCCGTTCCCAGCGCTTTTTGCAAAACGCTCGACCAGCGATCTTCAAAGGCATGACGACCGAGATTTTCGGCGTCGAAACCCCAGGTCAGACTGTCGCCATAGCAAAGAACGGTTTTTATCACGTCAGCCTCCCGGATGGAGCGAGCCGAAAACCGTTCCCCGGCTTCCGGCTCAGCGTTTTTCACACCAACATGCCCATCGGGTTCTCGATATAGCGTTTGAAGGCAGACGCGAGTTCTGCACCCAGAGCACCATCGATGACGCGGTGGTCGAAGGCGAAGGTGGCGGTCATGACCGTGCCCACTTCAATCTTGCCGCCACGCACCACCGGCTTCTCGACGCCGACACCAATCGAAACGATGGATGCCTGCGGCAGGTTGACGATGGACGTGAAGGAAGACACACCGAACATGCCAAGGTTGGACACGGATGTCGTGCCGCCCTGGTATTCTTCCGGCTTCAGCTTCTTGTCACGCGCACGCTTGGCAAGATCCTTGACCTCGTTGGAGATCGCAGACAGCGTTTTCGTTTCGGCATTGCGCACGATTGGCGTGATCAGGCCATCCGGGATCGACACGGCAACGCCAACGTCTGCGTGCTTGTGCAGAACGCGGGCGGTCGATGTCCACGACGCATTTGCCATCGGGACGTCACGCAGAGCAAGCGCCATCGCCTTGATGATGAAGTCGTTGACGGAAAGCTTGAAGGCCGGAACCTCGCCCTTTTCGGTCTTCCTCACCGGCGCAGACGCATTGATCTCGGCGCGAAGCTTCAGCATCGCATCGAGTTCGCATTCCATCGAAACCGTGTAGGACGGAACGGTCTGCGTCGACTCCGTCAGGCGCGAGGCAATCGTCTTGCGCATGCCGTCGTGTGGAAGAAGCTCGTAGGACCCTTCCGCAAACAGCTTGAGCACGTTTTCGTCCGAAGGACCCTTGGCAGGGGCCGGAGCCGAAGCGCCAGCGGACTGAGCAGCAGCCGGAGCCGCCTTGGCACCGCCAGAGCTAGCCGCTTTTTCAACGTCCGTCTTGACGATACGACCATGCGGGCCGGAGCCAGATACAGCCGAAAGATCAAGACCGGCTTCTTTTGCCAGACGACGTGCCAGCGGAGATGCAAAGATGCGTTCGCCGTCCTTGGAGACTGGTGCGGGCGTCGATGGTGCCGGACCCTGATCAGCCACCGGCTTTTCAGCCTTGGCAGGAGCTGCCTCGGTCTTTGCTTCCTTGGGTGCATCAACCTTGGCGGCTTCAGCCTTCGGCGCTTCGGCTTTCGCGTCGGCCTTTGCAGGCGCGGCATCGCCACCCTTGGCAGCTTCGCCCACGTCTTCGCCTTCGGCAGCGAGGATCGCGATCACGGCATTGACCTTGACGGCTTCGGAACCGGCTGGAACGACGAGCTTCGCAACGACGCCTTCGTCCACGGCTTCCACTTCCATGGTGGCCTTGTCGGTTTCGATCTCGGCAATCACGTCGCCGGGACCAACTTTATCGCCTTCCTTGACCAGCCACTTGGTGAGATTTCCCTCTTCCATGGTTGGCGAAAGGGCAGGCATTGTGATGTTGATAGGCATGACTAGCCCTCCCCCCAAACGAGATTGTACTGTTCCAATTCTTCAGGTTTTTCTGCCAGTGAACTTAGCTGCGACGGCGAGACTTCGATATATCCCGCAACATCACTCAGCCAGTCGCTCACGGCGCCGATGACGCCGATATCCTCACGCGGGACACCGGCGACGACATCGCCCTCACCGTCATTGATCACAGCCCAAAAGACGATGCGCTCGAACTGAGGCGCGTCCTTGGACCCTACAACACGATACCAGTTTTCACCGGCCGGGAGGATGTGTTTGATTTTACCCAAATTCTCCTCCTTCATTTGTAGCAGACGGTTTTGACGGCCTGAATGACTTCGTCGACATTCGGCAGAGCCAGCTTTTCGAGGTTCGCAGCATACGGCATCGGAACGTCCTTGCCAGCAATCGTCAGGATCGGCGCATCGAGGTAGTCGAATGCGGCGCGCTGAACGCTGTTGGAAATGAAGTCACCGACCGATGACTGCGGGAAGCCTTCTTCCACCGTCACCAGACGACCCGTCTTCTTGACGGATTCGATGACCGTTGGCAGATCCATCGGGCGGATGGTGCGCAGGTCGATCAGTTCGACATCGATGCCGAGCTTTTCGAGTTCGGCCACAGCCTTGATCGCGTAGGTCATGCCGATACCGAAGGAAACAATGGTCGCATCCTTGCCCTTGCGGTGAATGCGCGCCTTGCCGATTGGCAGAACGAAATCGTCCATCTTCGGAACTTCGAAGCTCTGACCGTACAGAATTTCGTTTTCGAGGAAGATGATCGGGTTCGGATCGCGGATCGCAGCCTTCAAGAGACCCTTTGCGTCAGCAGCCGTGTAGGGCATGATGACCTTGAGGCCCGGAATATGGCTGTACCATGCGGCATAGCACTGCGAGTGCTGGGCAGCCACG
Source organism: Hyphomicrobiales bacterium (assembly GCA_900468015.1). Taxonomy (GTDB): domain Bacteria; phylum Pseudomonadota; class Alphaproteobacteria; order Rhizobiales; family Rhizobiaceae; genus Agrobacterium. Next base: position 1,148,870 of record UBRU01000001.1, on the reverse strand, counting down.
CGGGCAGCAGCGCCCGACGGACCACGGAACACCATCGGCGCACCCATCTGACCGCCAGACATATAAAGCGTCTTGGCAGCGGAGTTGACGATCTGGTCGATGGCCTGCATGGCGAAGTTGAACGTCATGAACTCTACGATCGGGCGCAAACCCGTCATCGCTGCACCGACGCCGATACCGGCAAAGCCGTGTTCGGTGATCGGCGTGTCGATAACGCGCTTGGCGCCGAATTCCTGCAGAAGACCCTGGGTGATTTTGTAGGCGCCCTGATATTCGGCGACTTCTTCACCCATGACGAAGACGTTCTCGTCAGAGCGCATTTCTTCGGCCATCGCATCACGAAGAGCCTCGCGCACGGTCTGCGTTACGAACTCGGTGCCTTCTGGAATATCCGGGTCGGCAGCAACTTCGATCTTTGGCGCGGCCGGAACCTTTGCAGCTTCCTTGTCGGCAGAAGGCTCTTCGCTGGCTTCGCGAGTCTTGCCGCCAGCAGCGTCGGAACCGGAATTGGCAGCGTCTGCCTTCGGCTCTTCCTTCTTCGGAGCGGAAGATGCGGACAGATCGTCAGCGCTTTCGCCGTCCTGAAGCAGCACGGCAATGGCCGTGTTGACCTTGACGCCTTCGGTGCCGGCTTCGATCAGCAGCTTACCGATTGTGCCTTCGTCCACGGCTTCGACTTCCATCGTTGCCTTGTCGGTTTCAATTTCAGCGATCGCGTCACCGGAGGAAACTTTGTCACCCTCTTTCTTCAGCCACTTGGAAAGCGTGCCTTCCTCCATGGTTGGGGAAAGGGCGGGCATGAGAATTTCTATAGGCATGTTATCTCCCTTCCCAAATCAGAGCAGAATGTCGGTGTAGAGCTCGGATACATCCGGCTCCGGATCGGTCTGGGCGAACTCGGCGCTGTCGGCCACGATGTCACGGACATCCTTGTCGATTGCCTTCAGTTCATCCTCAGTGGCCCAGCCCTGTTGAAGGAGCCGCGCCTTGACCTGCTCGATTGGGTCATGTTCCGCGCGCATTTTCTGCACTTCGTCTTTGGAACGGTACTTTGCCGGGTCAGACATGGAGTGACCACGATAACGATAGGTCAACATTTCCAGAATGATCGGACCCTTGCCGGACCGGCAGTGCTCCAGCGCCTCATCAGCGGCAGCTTTGACAGCACGAACATCCATGCCATCGACCTGTACGCCGGGAATGCCAAAGCCGGAGCCACGCAGCGAGTAGTTGGACTGCGCAGTGGCGCGAGCCGTGGACGTACCCATCGCATAGTGGTTGTTTTCGACGATATAGATGATCGGCAGCTTCCAGAGAGCAGCCATGTTGAAGCTCTCATAGACCTGGCCCTGGTTGGCAGCACCATCACCGAAGTAAGCGACGGAAACGCTGTCATTGCCCCGATACTTGTTGGCAAAGGCAAGACCGGTTCCCAAAGAAACCTGCGCACCCACGATGCCGTGCCCGCCGTAGAAATGCTTTTCCTTGGAGAACATGTGCATGGAGCCGCCCTTGCCCTTGGACAAGCCGCCGCTACGTCCGGTCAACTCGGCCATGACGCCGCGCGCGCTCATGCCAGCAGCCAGCATATGGCCGTGGTCACGATAGGCTGTGATGACCTGATCGCCTTCCTTCTGCGACATGTTCATGCCGACAACGACAGCTTCCTGCCCGATGTAGAGGTGACAGAAACCACCGATGAAGCCCATGCCGTAAAGCTGGCCGGCCTTTTCTTCGAATCGACGGATCAGAAGCATTTCACGATAGGCGTGCAACTCTTCGTCTTTACCAAAGTCCGGCGTATTCTTGCCGGTGAATTCCTTGGTGGCGGTCTTTGCCGTAGTCTTGCGGCCGGATACGGTCGCGGTTTTTCGCGGCGCCATTCATCCCTCCCTGAGTTGCCATTAGAATGGTTGGATTGGGGCGCACCATATGCAAGAAAAGGAAAAGCAGCAATGCCATAAACGCATGGCTCATATTCTGGTAAGTTGCTGTGAATAAATTAAAAAACTTGATTAACCGATATCAGGTTAATCAGAAATATGTATTCATGATCACGATTTCGTCGCTGCGCGACATATTCAGCTGATAACGCGAGATTTCATCGATCATGTCGCGCTCCAATGAACCATCGCTCATCAGCTCGACCTGCCGCTCTAACGAGACGCGCGCCTTGGTCAGCTTCGCAAGCTCGACGGTGCGCGCCAGACGCTGGCGCTCCAGACGTTCCGTGGCCTGAAGACCAAAGTCGCCATGGACACAATGATATCCGAAATAGGACAGGAATGCGACGGTGATTGCCGGAACGACCAGACGGCCAAAACGTCTCTTCTTGTGATGCTTGGTCCACATACTCTTGAACAGCCTTCAAACGCGTTACTGCCATCACCATAGCCGCATTTGTTTAACCATCCGTTGACCTTAACTCCGTCGCCCACCGCAGCGCACAAAAAAAGGCCCGCAGAAGCGAGCCTTTTTTTAATTTGTATCGAAAGCTTTAACCGCGCAGGATCGAACGACCAGCATAAGTTGCCTGTGGGCCCAGCATTTCTTCGATGCGGATCAGTTGGTTGTACTTGGCCAGACGGTCGGAGCGTGAGAGCGAACCGGTCTTGATCTGTCCGCAGTTGGTGGCAACAGAAAGATCCGCAATCGTTGAATCTTCCGTTTCGCCGGAGCGGTGGGACATAACGGCGGTGTAGCCAGCCTTGTGTGCGGTTTCGACGGCGTCGAGCGTTTCAGTCAGCGAACCAATCTGGTTGACCTTGACGAGGATGGAGTTGGCAACGCCCATCTTGATACCGTCACGAAGGCGCGCGGAGTTTGTGACGAAAAGATCGTCGCCGACCAACTGCACCTTGGAGCCGATTTTGTCGGTCAGATACTTCCAGCCGTCCCAGTCATCTTCGGCCATGCCGTCTTCAATGGAAATGATCGGGTACTTAGCCGCCAGTTCTGCAAGGTAGTCGGCCATGGCTTCCGGCTCGAGCGTACGGCCCTCGCCTTCCATCTCGTACTTGCCGTTCTTGAAGAACTCAGTCGACGCGCAGTCGAGCGCCAGAGCAACGTCGTCGCCTGGCTTGTAACCAGCCTTTTCGACTGACTTCATGATGAAGTCGAGAGCTTCAGGCGCGCTCTTAAGGCCCGGCGCAAAACCACCTTCATCGCCAACATTGGTGTTGAAACCCTGCGCCGACAGTTCCTTTTTCAGAACGTGGAAGATTTCCGCGCCGATGCGCACGGCGTCACGGATACTTTCCGCGCCAACCGGCATGATCATGAATTCCTGGAAGTCAATCGGATTGTCGGCATGTGCGCCGCCATTAATGATGTTCATCATCGGCACTGGCAGCAGATGCGCGTTCGGGCCGCCAACATAGCGGTAAAGTGGCAGACCGGTTGTTTCAGCGGCAGCCTTGGCAACAGCCAGCGAAACACCGAGGATGGCGTTGGCGCCGAGGCGCGACTTGTTCGGCGTGCCATCGAGCTCGATCAGCGTCTGGTCGACATGGATCTGGCTTTCGGCATCGAAACCGCCCAGCGCGTCGAAAATCTCGGTGTTGACGGCTTCGACAGCCTTCTCGACGCCCTTACCCAGGTAGCGCTTGCCACCATCACGCAGTTCAACGGCTTCGTGTGCGCCTGTCGATGCGCCCGATGGAACCGCCGCACGACCGAAAGAACCGTCTTCCAGATAGACATCGACTTCAACGGTGGGGTTGCCACGGCTGTCGAGGATTTCGCGTGCGATGATATCGGTAATGGCTGTCATGATCTCTCCCTTGGGACTGGAACAGGAATTTCAGATGCCTGTCTTAGAGTGCATCCCGAAACCTGTGAAGCGCTTTTCGGTTGAGCGGCGCTATTATCAGGACAACGGAAATGGCGACTCGATTTGAATTTCTTCAGCCGCTGTAGACGACGCACAAGAATTTACAATGACGGCGTCCTTTTCCAGACGCCTTCCTTCTCATAAAAATCGATTAAGGCCAAAAGCCGTCACGCAGCCTTCGCGATATTGTCAAAGGCCAGCAGTTTTTCCAGAAGCTTCGGCATATCCTTGAGGTGCACCATGTTTGGCCCGTCGGACGGCGCATTATCAGGGTCCTCATGCGTCTCCACGAAAAGACCAGCAACGCCCACGGCCACGGCGGCACGCGACAGCGTTTCCACGAATTCACGCTGCCCACCAGTGGAACCACCCTGCCCGCCCGGCTGCTGCACGGAGTGTGTGGCATCAAACACCACGGGCGCGCCAAGCGAGGCCATAATAGGAAGAGAACGCATGTCGGAAACCAGCGTGTTATAGCCGAAGGAGGCACCACGCTCGCACAACAGTACGTTCGGGTTTCCGCTATCATTTAGCTTCGCCAGCACATTCTTCATATCCCAAGGCGCTAGAAACTGCCCCTTCTTGACGTTAATGACGCGACCGGTCTTCGCAGCCGCCACCAGCAAGTCTGTCTGGCGGCTGAGAAATGCCGGAATCTGAAGGATGTCCACAACAGGCGCGACGATGCCGCACTGTTCCTCAGTGTGAATATCCGTCAAAACCGGAAATCCGAACTGGCTTTTCAGCTCCGAGAATATCTCAAGCGCCTTATCAATGCCGATGCCGCGCTGACCGGAGAGCGACGTGCGATTCGCCTTATCGAAAGAGGATTTGTAGACCAAACCAACGCCCAGCTTCCCGCAGAGCTCAGCCAGCGTTTCTGCAATCATGAAGGCGTGATCGCGGCTTTCCATCTGGCACGGGCCAGCGATCAGCGAGAAACGCTCGGTGTTGGAAAAAGAGACCGCGCCCGCACCCTCGCCAGCAACCACTTTCAGATTATTCGTCACACTCATGATGATTCCCCTGATACAAAGGGACGCTTCGCAGCCAACGCCGCCGAACCATCCTGCAATCTTCCAAAACTCGCCACGCACTTAGCAGCAAGCAGCAGCGAAGTCACGGCATGACATGGCTGGCGTGGCAGAACACCATAGGACATCTATCAATGATGTCTTAAATGATTTGGGATGACTATTGGGGATTGCAGAACACATGTGGAACATATAGTGTTCGTTCTGTATTTGTTTCACGAATCTAAGCCTCAAAGCTTCAAGGGTGTTTACTCCATGCTCACGCGCAAACAGCAGGAACTGCTTCTCTTCATTCATGAGCGAATGAAAGAGTCCGGCGTGCCGCCTTCCTTCGATGAAATGAAGGATGCGCTCGATCTTGCCTCCAAATCCGGCATACACAGGCTGATTACGGCGCTAGAGGAACGCGGATTCATTCGCCGGCTACCGAATCGTGCTCGCGCGCTAGAAGTCATCAAGCTTCCCGAATCTTATTCACCGCAGAATAAGCCGCAGCGAGGCTTTTCACCCAGCGTCATCGAGGGCAGCCTCGGCAAACCGCAGCCCGTGCAGCCGCCGCCGCCCGTCGCTGCAAACGATCGCAACCCTGATTCGGTGAGCGTACCGGTTATGGGGCGGATTGCTGCAGGCGTGCCGATTTCGGCAATCCAGAACAACACACATGATGTCGTCGTCCCCATGGATATGCTGGGTGCGGGCGAGCACTATGCACTTGAAGTCAAAGGCGATTCGATGATCGAGGCAGGCATCTTCGATGGCGACACGGTTATCATCCGCGATACGAGCACGGCAAATCCGGGCGATATCATCGTCGCGCTTGTGGATGAGGAAGAAGCGACCCTGAAACGCTTCCGTCGCAAAGGCGCGTCGATTGCGTTGGAGGCCGCGAACCCTGCCTATGAAACCCGTATCTTCGGACCGGACCGGGTAAAAATTCAGGGCAAACTCGTTGGCTTGATCCGCCGCTATCATTAAGATCCGCTAGGGCAGACTTGAAGTGTCTGCCCTAGCCATTTGGCAGTTCCAATGTTCGGTATTCGCAATGTCTGATGCTTAGTCGTCGGAATTTGCTTGAGATTAGACCGGAATATTAGGCGTTTTTTAGACGCATAATTCACTCAGGACGGGTTTGAAGACCGAAAATCCTTAGCCGGATCATTATTTTTTGAATCACGCGCCATTTCGATTGTTTATGACGATTCCAGCATGACGTTTAAGTGGTGGTGAATGCGGTCGAATAGCGGAAACTAAAGTTTTCCAATCTCAGCGCGATGCTGCAAATCTACTCGCTTGAGCAAACGGCAAAACATCAAATAATTTGAAGACCGCCATCGCCCAGACCATCTGTATTGAAGAATTTTACCGCGCTAACACGGTATGCGCAACGAGGGATTTTGAGATGTACGATCTTTACATAGCCAACAAGAACTATTCCTCCTGGTCATTGCGGCCGTGGGTTTTGATGCGAACACTCGATATCCCCTTCAGCGAGAAACTCACGCCCTTCGGCAATTCAGCAGAGGATTTCGCAGTGTTTTCGCCAACGGCAAAAGTGCCCTGCCTTGTCGAAAATGAGTTCATCGTGTGGGACACGTTGTCGATAACAGAATATCTGGCCGAACGGCACAGTGGCGTTTGGGCTGATGATGCGAGGGCCCGTGCCTGGTCCCGTTCTGCAGCGGCAGAAATGCATTCCGGATTCCAGACATTGCGCAACGAGCATCCCATGCATGTCGGTCTTCGCATACAGCCAACCGCGATCGGTGAAGCTTTGCGGAAAGACATCTCCCGCATCGACGCGCTTTGGCAAGAAGGTCTGACATCCTTTGGTGGGCCATTTCTGGCAGGAGAAACATTTACGGCGGTCGACGCGTTTTTCTGTCCCGTCGCCTTCCGCTTTCAGACCTACGCAACAGCCTTGTCTCCCGAGTCAGAAGCCTACAAGAATCGGCTTCTCGCCCTGCCAGCGATGCAGGAATGGCAGGATGCGGCTTTGCTGGAACCGTGGCGCGATGCGGAACACGAGGCGGAAGCCAAGGCCACCGGAGAATGGCTTGCGGATTTACGCTCAAAGCCGTGACCTCTGGATAAACCTTCTATTACGAGCGCACGCTGCGGCGTAGTTTTCTAGAGGAAAGAGTATTTGAAGGGTGTAGCGGAAGCGTTTCAACCTGCACCCTTCGAGCCAAGCGTCGTCACCGCGAAGTGGACAACATTGTCTCGATATGCGGCGGAAGGGACGTGTCGAAATTTCGTTCGCGCCAGTCGTAACTTCGGTGCATGGTCCAGAACCGATCCGCACCCTGCATTGCGGCCTGCGCTTTCACGACGGGGTCACTCTTGTCGCCAAGCCAGATTTCCAGCGAGCCGGTTCGGCGCAATGTGTCTTGGCTGATGAGTATGGCGCCGGAATAGCATTCGCTGAAAGAGACGCGTCGTGTCGTTACGATCAGGTCGGCGATTTCGCAGGCAGTTCCAGTCAGTGCAGAGTCGAAGATCACGGCTATAGCAACGCCAGTCCGGGATTTGGCAACGCACCAGCTATCCTTCCGGCAGGTGAAGCGCTCTGGTTTGGAAAGCGCGTTTCGCATCTCCTCCGTTGCTTTCGCCTTATCTCTCTCGTTCAAACCAGCGCGGCGTGTAGCGGGTCGCTCGTCGGCATCAGCTTCGTCACCATCAGGTGACTTTGCGGTTTCCAGCATGTCGGGCGGGTTATGTCGTTCGGATAGGGGCAGCGCCCTCACCCATTGGTCATAGATGAAGCCCGAGGCCTGCTGCTTTGTTGTCGAGATTGAATCCTCCGTCAGTAGCGCGACCAGCGAACCGTCCTCATAGATCAGCAAATCCGGCCTTGCCCGCCATTGCTCTACGACCAACAATCCAAACCCGGCGGCAATGAACGGCAAGCCTATCAGTGCCAGACGCGTGCGTAGAAGCGCCAGCAGCAAAAAACCTGTCGTGGATACGGCGAGAAACCAGCCATTCTGGCGCCCGATCGTAGCATCGCCACCCCAACTGGAGACAGTCTTGGCGATGTCGATCACCAGCGCCATGCCGTAGCCCATGACCTTCAGAAAGGGAGCGTCGAGCCCAAACGGCATCAACAGCATGCCGATCAGCGCAAACGGCATGACGATCAACGACATGACAGGCATAGCCGCCAGATTGGCCGCCAGCCCATATGTCGTGATCCGGTGAAAATGCTCGATGGAGTAGACAGCAGTCGAGATGCCACCGATCAGTGACGTCACCACAACACCGCCTATGATCGTACCGGCTTTGGCCGCCAATGACAGCCACCATGGTGGACGGGATAGTATCTGCTGCTCGCGGTCGCCTCGCCACCTGCTCCAGAACGCATAGCCTGACACCAGTGCCAGCGTTGCCGCAAACGACATCTGGAAACTCGGACCCATCACCTCATGCGGTGACAGAACGATGATGACGATGGCGGAAAGTGCGACGTTTCTGAGACTGATCGAAGGCTTGTCCACCAGCACCGCGATCAGCATGACTGACATCATCAACCACGCCCGCTCTGCCGAAACGGCAAACCCCGAGATGAGATAGTAGGCGAGCGTCATCAACAGCGCCGCAAATGCAGAGATTTTCTTCACCGGCCAGCGCTGCGAAAAAGCGGGAAAAAGGCTGAATGCGGTTCTCATGCCGACAAAAAAGATACCAGCGGCCAGCGCCATGTTCAGCCCTGAAATGGCAACGATATGCGCCAACCCGGAAACGCGCAGCGCTTCCATCGTCTCATTGGAAATTGCGCGTCTTTCGTCGGTGATGATTGATGCCGCGAACGCGCCAGCGTCGCCACCGATCAGGTCACGAATGCGCTGCGCAATATCGCTTCTGAGCTTGTAGAGCCACGCATCCGCTGCCCCCATCCACGTTGTGGACTTTTGCTTGTCCGGCAATGTCTTCGGTGCACCGTAGAAAAACCCCGTCGCGCCTATTCCATTGAAATATGAAGCGAAGGCGAAGTCGTTGAGCCCCGGCAGCGCCGGGCCCGAGGGCGGCGATAGCCGCGCCTTTCCGGTGATCACACCACCAATGGCCACCGCCTCATGACGGCTGCGTGATGCCAGCGAGACTTTCTGCGGTGGGCGCGAAAGTTTTGGGCCCGATGTCGCGTCCAGAACCACGACATATCGCCAGTTACCCCTCGCATCCAATTCACGCCGCTCCACGGTCCCGGTAATCGTCGTGGTCACCGGTGTGTCGAGAATGATGGTGCCCAAGCGCCGCGCTTCGAGATCAGCCAGCAGCATGCCAATCGCCACAAGAGTAGTGGCTTTTAAAATTGCAGAGACAGTGCCCGGGCGGTGCAGCATGGCTGCGGCGAAGGCACCGATCCCAACCGTGACGAACATCAAAAACCAGCGCGATGGCGTCGCGGGCAGGCAGAACCATAAAGCGGCGCCCGCCGCGATGAAAACAGGCACGAACAGGAAGTCCTGCCGGTGCATCACCTCCTGCTCGGCACACCTGACAATCCATTGCTTGACCGCACGCACCGACCACTCACGGGCAGTTTCGTGCCCGGTCTCCGTGGCCAGTTCGCGACGCGACGTGTGAAGCGGCAACAGCAAATCATCGAGGTCCGCATGCGCAACGGAGCTCGTTTCCGCCAGGCGGAAATGCTGTTTTTCGTCCTGTGTGTTCAAAGCCCGGCGCCCCTTGCCGCAGCCCTTAGTTTGCAACCCCAAAGAAAAGATTGCAACCTCTTGCTGAGTTAAGAAAGCATTGACCTAGAATGAAACACTATGCCGTAGAAATGCTCCATTTCGGGATATTGGCGTGTCGCAATGCACAATTTGGCCGTTGGATAGCTTGGCTTTATGGCTCGGATCATATAGCTAAATCGCTGACGCTTAACTGGCTGATGCGTCACCCCGCATCGCCTGCATATTTCGGAGGTATGGTATGACGGAAACTAGCGCAACAGTGACACTCGGCGATAATAAGGTCGATCTCCCTGTACGAGAAGGCACGATCGGACCCAAGGTCGTAGATATCGGAACGCTGTATAAGAACACCGGCACCTTCACCTACGACCCCGGCTTCACGTCGACCGCCTCTTGCGAATCCAAGATCACGTATATCGATGGCGATGAAGGCGTGCTCTTGCACCGCGGCTATCCTATCGAGCAATTGGCCGAACAGGGCGACTTCCTCGAAACCTGCTACCTGCTGCTTTACGGCGAACTGCCGACGACAGCACAGAAGAAAGACTTCGACACTCGCGTAACGCGCCACACAATGGTGCATGAGCAGATGAGCCGCTTCTTCACCGGCTTCCGTCGCGACGCGCACCCGATGGCTGTCATGTGCGGCACGGTCGGTGCCCTCTCTGCCTTCTACCACGATTCCACGGATATCACCGATCCGCACCAGCGCATGGTCGCTTCGCTGCGCATGATCGCGAAGATGCCGACGATTGCGGCGATGGCTTACAAATACCACATCGGTCAGCCGTTCGTGTATCCAAAGAACGATCTGGATTACGCATCCAACTTCCTCAACATGTGCTTTGCTGTTCCTTGCGAAGACTACAAGGTTGATCCTGTCCTGGCCCGCGCCATGGACCGCATCTTCATCCTCCATGCCGATCACGAGCAGAACGCGTCCACCTCGACCGTTCGCCTCGCTGGTTCTTCCGGCGCCAACCCGTTCGCCTGTATCGCGGCTGGCATCGCCTGCCTCTGGGGCCCGGCTCACGGTGGCGCCAACGAAGCAGCGCTCAACATGCTGAACGAAATTGGTTCGGTCGATCGTATTCCTGAATACATTGCCCGCGCCAAGGACAAGAACGATCCGTTCCGCCTGATGGGCTTTGGCCACCGCGTTTACAAGAACTACGATCCGCGCGCCAAGATCATGCAGAAGACGATGTATGAAGTGCTGGAAGCCACTGGAAACCAGGATGATCCGATCATGCAGGTCGCGCTCGAGCTGGAAAAGATCGCCCTTTCCGACCCTTACTTCGTCGAAAAGAAGCTCTATCCAAACGTCGACTTCTACTCCGGCATCACGCTGAAGGCGCTTGGATTCCCCACGACCATGTTCACCGTCCTCTTCGCTCTCGCCCGCACCGTGGGCTGGATTGCTCAGTGGAACGAAATGATTGAAGATCCACAGCAGCGCATCGGTCGCCCTCGCCAGCTCTACACCGGCGAAGCAAAGCGCGACTACACGCCTGTGTCCAAGCGCTAAGCGCGGATATCCAATACGAAAAAAGAAGCCGGGCTCACGCCCGGCTTTTTTTATTTGCCGATACCTGCGTCCTTTGTCAAAGTCGTACAAGACATCAGCAAAGGCCAGTCATGATGGAAAAACGACCGCAGATATTGAATCGATCTGACTGGAGCGATGGTGAGGACTTCTGGCAGGGCGAGTTTGAAGGCCGCACTTTCGGAACCAACGCCTCCGTCATGTTCTACACCGTGAACGAAGTGGGCAAAGGCACGGGCCTTCACAAACACCCCTATGATGAAATCTTCATCATGCGAAAGGGCAACGCGCTTTTCACAATCGGTGATCAGGAAATTCGTGCCTCTGAAGGGCAGGTCCTGTTCGGACCCGCCAATATTCCCCACAAATACATCAATCTTGGACCAGGGCCTCTGGAAACGACCGACATTCATGTCGCAGACGTTTTCATTCAGGAAGACCTGGACTGAGCATCCAAAATCAATGCGCCGTTACGCCCAGAAACTGTTTCAGCTCCGGCGTCTTGGGTGCCGTAAACACCTCCTCCGGCGGGCCGATTTCGTGAACGCGGCCTTCGTGCATGAACACGACGCGCGAGCAGACGTCGCGGGCGAATTTCATTTCGTGGGTGACCATGACCAGCGTCATGCCTTCCGCCGCCAATTCCCGCACCACGGCCAGAACTTCCGCGACAAGTTCGGGGTCGAGCGCCGAGGTAATCTCGTCACACAATAACGCAGTCGGCTGCATGGCAAGGGCCCTGGCAATCGCCACGCGCTGCTGTTGCCCGCCGGAAAGCTCATCCGGGTAGGCGTCGAATTTATGCGCCAGACCAACCCGTTCCAGCATCTTGCGCGCGATTGTTTCCGCTTCCGCTTTGCGCGTTTTCTTGACGACGGTCTGTGACAGCATGACGTTACCGCCAACGGTCAGGTGCGGAAACAGGTTGAACTGCTGGAAGATCATCCCGACTTTCAGACGCAGCGCTTTCAAGTGAATTTCATCGTCCAGAAACTGCGCACCAGCAACAGAGATGGCACCGGAAGAAAGGGCTTCGAGACCGTTGATGCAGCGAAGCAATGTGGATTTTCCCGACCCGCTTTTGCCGATGATGGCGATGACTTCGCCCGGCTCGATATCGAGATTGATTCCCTTCAAGACTTCGTTTGTGCCGTAGCTCTTGCGGACTTCAGTGATTTCGATGAGCGACATTGAGCTTCCTTTCGAGAATCTGGCTGCTTTTCGACAAAGGCCAGCACAGCGCGAAATAAATGAGGGCGACGAGGCCATAGACAGTGAAGGGTTGGAAGGTCGCGTTGGTCACGACCGTTCCGGCCTTGGAAAGCTCCACGAAACCGATGATCGATGTGACAGCTGTGCCCTTGATGACCTGCACGGCAAAACCAACGGTCGGCGGTATAGCCACGCGCATTGCCTGAGGCAAAATGACGTAACGCATCTGCTGCAGGCGACCCATGCCAAGGCTGGCAGAGGCTTCCCACTGGCCCTTCTGTACCGACTCAACACAACCGCGCCAGATTTCCGTCAAAAACGCTGCCGCCCAGAGAATGAGTGTGATGCCTGCGGCAAGCCAGGCCGGAACATCGATACCCACCAGGCCTAGCCCAAAGAAGGCGATGAAGAGCTGCATCAGCAACGGTGTGCCCTGAAAAAGCTCTACGTAATATTTGGAGAAAACCCGCAGCGATTTCTTTTTTGAAATGCGCATGAAGAGAAGCAAGAGCCCGACAAAGGCACCGCCGATGAAGGAAACGAGCGACAGCAATATCGTCCAGCGCGCGGCTAGAAGCAGGTTTCGCAAAATATCCCAGGTCGAAAACTCTATCATCGGGCGCTCCTTCTGGGAAAAATAAACCCGCCCACGACAAGCAATATCTGCCGCAGAAGAATTGCCAGTGCGAGATAGATGACCGTTGAAACCATATAGGCTTCAAAAGCTCGGAACGTACGGGACTGGATGAAGTTGGCCGCAAAGGTCAGGTCTTCGGCAGCAATCTGAGATACCACCGAAGAGCCGAGCATGACGATGACGACCTGCGACGAAAGCGCTGGCCAGATGCGTTGCAGCGAAGGCACCAGCACCACATGCCGGAACGTCTCGAACCGCGTCATGGCAAGGCTTGCGCCCGCTTCGAACTGTCCCTTCGGCGTTGCCTGAATGCCAGCGCGAATGATTTCGCAGCTATAAGCACCCAGATTGACGACCATGGCTATGTTGGCAGCCGTCAATTCGGTCAGTTGCAATCCCAGCGACGGAAGGCCGAAAAAGATAAAGAAAAGCTGGATCAGAAATGGCGTATTGCGGATCAACTCCACATAAAGCGCGATGGGCGGTCGCAGCCATGTCGGACCCAGTGCCCGAACCCAGGCGCAGAAAATACCGAGCGCAATGCCTAGAACACCACCGATCGCAATCAGTTGGAGCGTAATAAGCACGCCTTTCACGATCACGGGGTAATATTCGAACAGCCACCCGAACTCGAATGCGTAATGCACGAGTGTTCCTTTCGGTGTAAAGAAGACAAGCGCGCCCCGTCAGTTACAGGGCGCGCACTCGAAAGCCTCAAAGGTCTTTCGGCAGATCGGTCTTCAACCATTTCTGGGCAATTGCATTGAGGCTTCCGTCCGCCTTCGCAGCAGTGATAATGGCGTCGATCTTTCCCAGAAGCGCTGGCTGTTCCTTGTTCAGGCCGATGAAGCAAGGGGAATTTTTGATCAGGAATTTCAGCTCTGGCCGCTTCGGCGGGTTCTTTTCCAGAATAGCGGCGGCGACGACGTTGCCGGTCGCAACGGTCTCGACCTGACCGGACAAGAAGGCGGAAATCGTGCCGTTATTGTCCTCGTAACGCTTGATGGTGGCATCGGCAGGCGCAATTTTCGTCAGCTCCAGATCTTCCACCGCACCACGCGTCACGCCGATTGTCTTGCCCGCAAGGTCTTCCGCCTTTTCGATTTTAACGCTGCCAGGTGCAAAAACGCCGTTGAAGAATGGCGCATATGCAACGGAGAAATCGATGACCTTCTCCCGGTCAGGATTCTTGCCGAGGCTGGAAACAACCAGATCGACCTTGTTGGTCTGCAAATAGGGGATGCGGTTTGCGCTGGTCACGGGCACGAGTTCGACCTTCACACCCATCTTCTCCGCGATCAGATTTGCCACGTCGATGTCATAACCGCGCGGCGCCATATCGATGCCGACACTGCCGAATGGCGGAAAATCCTGGGGCACGGCGACACGGATCGTGCCGCGCGATGCGATATCACCGAGCGCATCGGCCAGAACGGGCGTCGTGAAACTTGCGATAGCGGCGATAGCGACCAGAAAAGCCCGTCTATTAAACATTCTGAAATTCCCTTGAGAGTTTGAGGGCACATTGCCTATGCTTTAAGTAAGCAATGCCCGTGCCACTCAGGTTTTCTCAGGAAACTCGGACACTCAAGGGATGCCGAAATGGTCATTTGACTATTTTTTAGTCAACTCAACCGTGTTGATCGCACTGTTTGAGATCACACATGTCTAGTTTGCGTTTTTTCAAAGATCGAGAGCAGGATTTCGGCTCCTACCTCACCCGGCGGTCGCTCCGTATGCAGACGGTCTTGCACCAGCGCAAAACCTTCCAGCATGGCGCGTCGCTGCAACGTGTCTGATGAAAGGCGCTCGGCCCAGCGCAGCATGGAGCCAGCCCGCACGACCTCGTTGATATATTCCGGCACCACCGCGTAATCCGCGATCAGGTTCGGCAAGGCACCCGTCCATGTCTTGATGCGCCGACTCAGCATCGTGAAAATCCAGTCGGTCTTGTAGACGGACACCACAGGCACATTCGCAAGCGCAAGCTCCAGAATGACAGTGCCGGACGCTGCAATGGCCGCATCCGCCTGCGCAAACGCCTGCCATTTGAAGTCCGAGCCGACGCCTATCTCGGGGCGCGTATGATCAGGCCATGATGCTGCCAGTTCGCAAATGCGGCTTTCCTGCCGCGTCACAGTCGGCAACACGAACCGCGTTGGACCGTTGCGCTCCACAAATGCACTTGCCGCATCCTTGAAAGGCTCCATCAGACGCGTGGTCTCCGTAGACCGTGAACCGGGCAGCAAAAGAATCGTTCTCGGCTCAGTCGCCTGTGGGACGTTTCGCTCGGCACGCAGAGCCCTGACACGCAGCAGATCTGCGTCCACACTCAGGCGATGACCGACAAAGGTCGTCGGCGGGCCACCCAGACGCCGCATTGTCTCAGGCTCGAATGGCAGCAGCGCCAGAACGTGATCGACATAGGACAGCATCGCAGTGGCGCGCTGCTCTTTCCACGCCCACACACTCGGGCACACATAATTGACAACCGGCATATCCGGTATAGCCTTGCGGACGCGCTTGGCCACCCGGTGGGTAAAATCGGGGCTATCGATGATCAGCAACACATCCGGGCGCGCGGCGACAATGGCGTTGGCCGTTTCCTTGATGCGTGATATCAGTTGCGGCAGCTTTTTCAGCACTTGGGTAAAACCCATGATCGACAATTCGGAATAGTCGAACAGCGAAACAAGGCCCTCGCCCGCCAGCCCCTCGCCACCCACGCCAACCAGCTCGACTCGTCCGGCATATTGCGCCTTCAGCGACCGGATGAGATCGGCACCCAGCAAGTCGCCGGAAACTTCGCCTGCGATGACGCCAAGTTTCAACACAGCTTCCGTCACATCATGTCTCCTGAAATACCCGTATCGATCCCACAGACGAACAGACCTGCGGCATCCGCCGCCTCCAGCATCGCGTCACGATCCAGCACGAATGCCCTGCCCGCCTCCACAGCAATCCCGGCAAGCCCCGCCTTCGCGGCGTTCTGAACGGTCGAAGGGCCGATGGTGGGTAGATCTGCGCGGATATCCTGTTGTGGCTTGCACAGCTTGACGAGAACGCCTTTTCTGCGGCTGGAAATACGCCCTTCTGCGCGCAGCGACGCAACGCGCGCCAGCATGCCATCCGTGCCTTCGACGCCCTCAAGCGCCACCAGACGTCCGCCCACGGAAACCGCGCCCTGCCCCACATCCAACGCACCCAGCGCAAGGGCCGCTTTTGCAGCTTTTGCAATGTCACGCCGATCATCGTCGCTGGGTGTGATCTTGCCAAGAGAACCGGTGGTTGCCAGCAATCCCGGCGCTATTTCATGGGCACCGATCACTCGCGCGCCCTGCGCTTCGATCAAGCCGATCACCATTTGCAGAACGGTATCATCGCCGCCGGATAACAGTGTGCGAATGATGGAGGGCATTTTCGCGACCATTTTCAGATTTGGTCTGATTTCGCGCCATTCCGGCCTGCGCGAAACCCCGCCGGATAAAACCACACGGTCTATCTTCCGCTCTGACAGCACGCGGCCAAGGCTGGAAACATCGCCGACGCTGATCGTGATATTGTCGAAATGCGACCAGTCCAGATCAGCCTCGTTTTTGAGGCGGATGATGAAGGGCGTTTCCCCCGCCAGTTCTGCGGCCTCCGCTACATAATAGGGAAGGAAACCGCTACCGGCGATGATGGCGAGACGCCCCGCACCCGCAGACACGGATTATTTGCCGCGGTTGGGCGAAGAAATGGCCCGGTCGTTTGCAGCAGCGATGAAGTCGATGATCTCAAGCGCCTGCGGGCAATCCGTATAGTCTTCGCGAACAGCCGCCGCATTGGTGCGCACGTTGCCTTCGCTCTCGAAGATTTGCTTGTAGGCGCGGCGCACCTTGTGAATCTCGGCGCGCTCGATGCCTGCCCGGGTCATACCAACGATGTTGAGACCGCTGAGAATGCCGGGATTGCCGTTCAGCATGCCATAGGGAATGACATCATAGCTGACGGCAGAGAGACCACCGATAAAGGCCTGACGTCCAACGCGCGTGAACTGATGCACGGCCGAACCGCCGCCCAGAATGGCACGGTCTTCCACGGTCACATGGCCCGCCAGCATGACATTGTTGGACAGAATGATGTTATTGCCCAGCCGGCAATCATGCGCCACATGCGCGTAGGCCAGAAACAGATTATTGTCGCCGACGACAGTCGTGCCACCATGCTCCACAGTGCCGGTGTTCATCGTCACACCCTCGCGAATGGTGCAATTCTCACCGATCACCAGCGTCGTATCGACGGCGCTGTGATGTGCGCTCTGGGAATCACCGCCGATGACGGCAGATGGCCAGATGGTCGTACCCTTGCCGACCGTGGTGCAGCCGAGCACGACAACGTGGCTGACGAGTTGCACACCCTCATGCAGCGTCACCTTCGGCCCGACATGGCAGAACGGCCCGATGACGACATTTTCGCCGATGACCGCACCGTCTTCGACAAATGACATGGGATGAATTTGCGCCGAAGCCGCAACTGTGCTCATTGCTGATCCTCGGGGATCATCATCGCGCCGATATCGGCTTCCGCAACGAGAACGCCATCGACCTTGGCGTCGCAATGGAATTTCCACACATTGCCGCGCTGACGTTGCTTGACCACGTAAATCTCCAGCCGGTCGCCGGGAATGACGGGCTTGCGGAAGCGCGCATTGTCGATGGTCATGAAGTAGACGAGATGGCCGCCATCGCCCTGCTTGCGCGCACAGATCGCACCCGCCGTCTGTGCCATGGCTTCCACGATCAAAACGCCCGGCATGATCGGACGATCAGGGAAATGTCCCGTGAAATGGGGCTCGTTGACCGTAACGTTCTTGATGCCCGTTGCCGAATTGTCGGCATCGATATCGATGATCTTGTCGATCAGCAAAAACGGGTAACGATGCGGCAGCAGCTTCATGACTTCGAGGATGTCAGCCGCGCCGAGCGTCGTCTTTGTTTCTTCAGACATTTTTGTCTCCTGTCTTCTTATCTCGCTCTTCGGCGCGCGCCAGCAACTCTGCCATATCACGAAGGAAATGTTTGATAGGCCGCGCCGGTACACCGCCGTATTTCGCTCCAGCAGGCACATCGGCAACGACACCACTCATGGCGGCAATCTGCGCGCCGTCGCCAATGTTGATATGTCCATTGATGCCGCTTGCACCACCAATCATGACGCCATCGCCAATCCGGGTGCTGCCCGCAATACCGACCTTGCTGACGATGCCGCAGTGGCGCCCAATGCGAACATTATGTCCGATCTGCACCTGATTATCGATCTTGGTGCCTTCACCAATCACAGTGTCATCCATCGTGCCGCGATCGATTGTCGTGTTCGCACCGATCTCTACATGATCCTGAATGATGACGCGACCGATCTGCACGATTTTCAACATCCCGCGGGGACCGGGCGCATAGCCAAATCCGTCCTGCCCGATGCGCGCACCATTGTGAATGATGACACTATTGCCGACCAGGGCGGACAGAATGCTCGCACCGGCAGCGATAGTGCAATCACGCCCGATCTGAACCTCGGCACCAATAATCGCCCCTGCCCCGATCCGCGTACCTGTGCCGATATTGGCGTTGGCACCGATCACCGCAAAAGGTTCGATGACAACATCGCCTTCGATTTTCGCCGAGGGATCGATGTGAGCCGCAGGCGATATTCCCGAGAGATTGCCAACGACAGGAGATGGCCTCATCGCCAAAGGATGCAACAGAGCTCCGGCCTGGGCAAAAATCGGATGGGGGTTCTTCGAGATGAGCGCTGGAATGTGGTCTGGAACGAGCTTTCGCAACGCCTCATCGCATATAACGGCAGCCGCTTCGCACGTCAGCAGTTCGTCTCGGTTTTTGCGGGAAAGAATGTAGCAAAGCTGGTCGGACTTTGCCCGATACACCGGCGATATGGACCGCACGACGCGATCTCCAGCAGCCTCATCAGACAGTTCCGCCCCAAGACGGTCTGCGATATCTTTCAATCGCATGCCGTCATGGGGCGGAAAAAAATCATTGTATTCCATCAACCAGATACTCCAGAACGTTCAAACTCGCAGTTCTGGACTGCCGATATCAGAAAGTGTTGGACATGCCAAACCGGAAATTCTGCACTTCGTCGTAGTCTTCCTTCATGAAGGGCACAGCGTAGTCTACGCGCAGAGGACCGAAAGGCGAAGCCCACATCAGGCCGATACCGGCAGACGCACGGATAGAGCTGTCGTCATCAACAGATTCCCCGCCAGAAACTCTGACCTTGTTTCCGTAGAGCGTACCAGCGTCAACGAAGCCAGCGAGACGCAGACCGAAGTCTTCAGGAACGCCCGGCATAGGCGCAGTGACTTCAGCAGAAGCTGCGAAGTATGTCGTACCACCAATGGCATCACCGTTGATACGCGGACCAATACCGTCATTCTCGAAGCCACGGATCACACGACCACCGATCTTGAACTGATCGAAGACGAGCAGGTTGTCACCGGTTGGCGCAACATAACCGGCCTGACCTGTCAGCGAGCCGATGATGTCATATTCGTCAGACAGCGTGTGGTAGTAACGAGCCTTGGCATAAATCTTGTAGTACTCGGAGTCACCACCAAGTCCAGCAAACTCGTTCGTCAACGCACCCTGCCAACCATCACGCGGCATATTGCGGTCATCCAGGCTGTTGTAAGCCAAGGTGTTCGAAATAATGGACTGCGTCCAGTTACCGCCATCAATCAGATCACGATAAGGCGACGCCAGATTGCCCGGCTGATCCCAATCACCCTTACCGTCGTAATTGATCTGCTTGTACGTGTACTTGAACGTCGTCGCCAGATTTTCGGTGATCGGGGCTGTTACGCGAAGTGCGAAGCCCTGCTCATCGTAATCGTAGTAATCTTCGCTCGAGCTCTGGCTCTTGAACAGGTCGAAACCTGCTGCAAGACGGTAGCCGAGGAAGTAAGGCTCAGTGAAGGACAGGTTGTAGCTACGCGCGTCATCCTGACCGGCACCTGCGGCAATACGGATGTACTGACCACGGCCGAGGAAGTTCTTTTCTTCGATAGACGCTTCAAGAAGCGCACCGTCGTTCTGCGAGTAGCCAGCACCGATACCGAAGGAGCCGGTTGCCTGATCCTCGACATCCACCACGATCACAACGCGGTCCGGGGCGCTGCCCTGAGACGTGCTGATGTTGACCTTGGAGAAGTAGCCGAGGGCTTCAAGACGACGCTTTGCAGCCGACACAACGGTCTGGTTGAAGGCGTCGCCTTCGCTGATGTCAAATTCGCGGCGGATAACATAGTCACGCGTACGTGTGTTGCCGCGGATTTCGATACGCTCGACGTAAGCGCGCTCGCCCTGATCGACGATGTAGGTCACACCGATGGTGTTGCCGGACATGTCGCGGTCGCCGCGCGGTGTTACGCGTGCAAACGGATAGCCTTCAGCCGAGACGCGCTTGGAAATTGCTTCCATGCTCTGCTGGACTTCCTTGGCGCTGTAGTTGGAGCCAGAACGGGTCTCAACGAGGCCCTGCAGTTCCGAACCGTCTACGCCAGGAACGGTCGACTCGACGCCGACGTTACCGAATGCGTAACGCTGACCTTCGTCCACAGTGATAGTGATTGTATATTCGTTGCTCGCTTCGTCCAGAACGGCATCAGAGCCCGTTACGCGGAAGTCGGCGTAGCCACGGTTGTAATAGAACTGGCGCAGCGCTTCTTCGTCAGCGCGCAGCTTGTCCTCATTGTAGACATCCTTACGCGTCAGGAATGACAGCATGTTGGATTTCTTGGT
Source organism: Hyphomicrobiales bacterium (assembly GCA_900468015.1). GTDB lineage: Bacteria > Pseudomonadota > Alphaproteobacteria > Rhizobiales > Rhizobiaceae > Agrobacterium. Next base: position 1,128,116 of record UBRU01000001.1, on the reverse strand, counting down.
ATTGAGAACGGCAGCAAGGCGACCGTCGCTGTAGGCATTGTTGCCGACGAAGTCGATGCGGGCAATCTTCGTGCGCTCGCCTTCGTTGATGACGAAAGCGAGGTTGACGCGACCCTGACCGACGGGAACGACCTGTGTCGTGACCTGGATGTCGCTACGGCCAATGGCAGCGTAGGCTTCCTTGATGCGGGCAATATCAGCCGTTACCAGTGTCTGGTCATATGGACCAAGAGACTGTGTCTGCACGATCCCCTGAAGCTTGTCGTCCTTGATCTTGCGGTTGCCGTTGAACACGACCTGATTGACCAGACTGTTTTCGCGAACCGTCACGACCAGCGTGCTACCGGAAACGCTCATGCTGACGTTGGAGAAGTAACCGGTCGCGTAAAGACGCTTCACCGACTCATCGATATCTGCGTTGGAAAAGTTCCGACCGGGAGCAATTGTGATGTTGGAGCGCACGGCATCCGCACCAGAGCGTTCAGCGCCCCGCACATCAACGCGCTGGATCACTGCTGCATTTGCAACACCGGAAGAAGCAAGCACTCCCAGAGCTGCGACCGAAGAAACACCAGCAGACAGCGCAACCGCCGACACCGCGTTCAAAAATCTTGAACCAGCCTTCATTTTCAATTCTTACCTTTTCCCGTTGTCCCTCAGCGGGCGGAACCCGACTCCGGCCATCTGCGTCGTTTTACCTGCTTTTCCTCTACAAGCAAGCCCGACCGTTAATTTCTGTTTACTTCGCAAGCAACCGTGGCTCAATCGCCACTTTGGCTTCAAAACAAGGTAAACGCCCCCTTAATAAACAGGCTAAAAAGCCCGATTCAGCCGATCAAGCTGCTGATATCATTCCATGTGGCAAATACCATCAAACTGAAAATCATGGCAAGACCGATACGGAAAGCGACTTCCTGCGCACCTGTACCCAGCGGTCTGCCACGGATCGCCTCGATAGCATAAAACACCAGATGCCCCCCGTCCAGAACCGGCACAGGCATCAAATTAAGGAGGCCGATGGAGACCGAGAGCAGCGCTGCAAGCTGTATGACGGCGGCAAAACCGAGCGACGCCATCTGTCCTGACGCCTGCGCAACACGCACCGGTCCACCCAACTGGTCGGCATTCATGCGGCCTGTCACGAGGTTGCCGATATAGGCGAATGTGCCGGTTACGACATGACCCGTCTCGCGGACACCCTCAACCAGCGCTTCGCCCGGAGAATAGGTGACATGCCTGAAGTTTCCACGGGTCTGATCGGTCACAATGCCGATGATTCCCAGTTCCATCTTGTTGCCGAACTGGTCCGTCGTCTCGGTGCGAGTCGGCACCATCGGCAGATTGAGTTGCTGTCCGTTGCGCTCCACAGTGACCGTGATCGGCGTTGCCGGACGGACCGCCACATAGCGGCGGACATCCTCGAATGTCTTGACGTTTTCACCGTCGATTGCCACCAGCCGGTCGCCTGGCAGAACGCCAGCGGTCTGCGCGGCACTGTTTTCGCGTACTTCGGACACGATAGGATCTGAGATCATGCGGCCATAGATGGTGAAAAGTGCCGCGAATATGAGAATCGCCAGGATGAAATTCGCGATCGGGCCAGCAGCGACCGTCGCTGCTCTTTTCCACAACTTTGCGCCTGCCAGTGTCTGCGCCCGCTCTTCCAGCGTCAGGCCGGAAAGGCTGTCGCTGTCCGGCTTGCTGGAAACATCCTCGTCTCCGAAGAATTTGACATAGCCGCCAAGGGGAATGGCGGAAATCTTCCACCGCGTTCCACGCTTGTCGGTAAAGCCGATCAATTCAGGTCCGAAACCGACCGAAAAAGCTGTGGATCGAATGCCGCACCAGCGCCCGACGAGGTAATGACCCATCTCGTGAACAAAAACGAGGAGAGAAAGGACGAGAATGAACGGCACCATGTACCCGGTCAAGAACCCAACCGTCGCCGTTATCATATCCATACCCAACCCAGCCTTTCGCTATTGCCTGTTCAACGCTACCGTCAGAACCCCGGCAGAATTCCGCCGCCCGACCCTGGCACATCACCGGTTATCGCCGCGTGAACAACAGCAATGAGGAATACGGTAAAGCAGGCAAAAACAAGACCGTCAACCCGGTCCATGAAGCCACCATGGCCGGGTATAAGATTGCTGGAATCCTTGACCTTGAAACGGCGCTTGATGAATGATTCGAAGAGATCACCGATCTGGCTGAATACGGATAGCACCAGCGCCATTCCTAAAACGACCATACTCACGCGACCGTGATAGGTCGCAGCCACCGCCGCACCCGCCAACACGCCGGATACCGTGCCACCGATGGCACCGGACCAGGTCTTGCCGGGAGAGATCGCCGGTGCGAGCTTCGGGCCGCCAATAGCGCGCCCGACGAAATACGCCAGAATATCCGTGGCCCAGACAATCGCGAAGACGAAGACCATGGCTGCGAAGCCCGTCAACTCGTCACCCCGGATGGCCGCCAGAGAAATACCGCTGAGGCCCGCATAGACGATGCCGCCCACCAGCCACCAGTTCTTCCCTCGCAACACCGGAAAAAGCGCCGCCGTCAGCGCAAAGCCTGACAGCAGAGGCAAATCGAGCGACGATTCGCCGAAGATCGTATTGCCGCTCATCACCGCCACGGAAAACCAGCCCCAGGCATAGCCCGTGGGATTGGTATCGGAAAGCTTGGTGATGGTGCTCCACTCGTAATAGATCAGCAGCGCAAGAAGCCCCGCCACGAGACGGAACATCATGCCGCCGTACCACGTGGCCGTCAGAGTAACGGCTGCGAGCACGATGGCGGAGATGATCCGCAGCCTCAGTTCCCGGCTCATCAGGCACCCGCCAGAGCGACTTGACCGGACAGGCCGCCAAACCTACGGTCACGCGTCATATACTGGTCTATTGCCGAGAAAAACGTCTTGCGGTCGAAGTCCGGCCAGAAGTCGGGAATGAACAGAAATTCCGAATAGGCAGCCTGCCACAACATGAAGTTGGAGAGCCGCTCTTCACCGCTGGTTCGGATAATGAGATCGGGATCGGGCATTCCAGCGGTATCGAGACGCGCAGCAATGGCGTCGGGATCGATATCGGACGCATCGATGAGACCGGCTGCGACATCGCGTGCAAGCGAGGCGGCGGCACGGGCGATCTCATCGCGGGACCCGTAATTGAAGGCAATTATCAGCGTCAGAGCCGTATTTTCAGCCGTCATCTGCTCGGCTTCGATCAGCAGGTTGCGGATATCGTCCTTCAGGCTTTCGCGGTCGCCGATGACGCGAACCCGCACATTTTCATTGTGCAGATCGGCCAGATCGCGACGGATAAAGGCCTTGAGAAGCCCCAGCAGATCGCTGACTTCCGATTCGGGCCGGCGCCAGTTCTCCGAGGAGAAGGCGAACAATGTCAGATATTTGAGCCCGCATTCGCCAGCGGCGCGCACGGTTTCACGCACGGCTTCTACCCCACGGCGGTGCCCCATGATGCGCGGAAGCCCGCGCTGCTTTGCCCAACGCCCATTGCCATCCATAATGATGGCAACATGCTCAGGGTGTGAGGAACGTTTAATGTCCGACATCTCGATCCAGTGTAAAGCAGCGCGGAATGAAAAGATAAAATCTGCAGTGGCCGGATGGCCGACTATACCTGCATGATTTCTCTTTCTTTCTCTCCAAGCAAGCGATCAATATCCAAAATCGTGTCATCCGTCATCTTCTGAACCTTGTCGGATTGTGCACGGCTTTCATCCTGACCGATGTCACCATCCTTTTCGGCTTTTTTCAGACCGTCCATACCATCGCGCCGAACGTGGCGAATGGCAACCTTTGCTTTTTCCGCGTAATCATGCGCGACCTTGACGAGCGACTTGCGGCGCTCCTCGTTCAGCTCCGGCAGGGGAATGCGCAGGTTCTGGCCATCCACAATCGGGTTGAGGCCGAGGTTGGACTCGCGGATTGCGCGGTCGACGGCACCCACCATCGACTTGTCCCAGATGTTCACACCCAGCATGCGCGCTTCCGGCACGGTAATGTTGGCCACCTGCGACAGCGGGACGCGCGAGCCATAGGCGTCAACGGTCACCGGGTCCAGGATGTTGGCAGATGCGCGACCGGTGCGCAGCGAAGCGATATCGCTCTTGAAGGCGTTGATGGCGCCGTCCATGCGGCGCTTGATATCGTTGAGGTCAATACCACTCATTTTCATACTCCATCAGTTCTGGCCAAGAGGGCCTCAATGTCACAGCGCGGAATCAACGCCGTATGTTACTTGTCGTGCACGATGGTCTTGCGACCGCCACCCGTCAATATTTGCGCAAAACCGCCCTTCTCGTGGATCGAAAAGACGATGATCGGAATGTGGTTTTCGCGCGCCAGGGCAACGGCTGCGACATCCATGACGGCAAGCCCCTTGCCCAGCACTTCCGAATGCGTCAGTTCCTCGAAACGGGTCGCTGTCGGGTCTTTCTTCGGGTCGGCGGAATAGATGCCGTCCACCTGCGTACCCTTGAAGATCGCTTCCGCACCCATTTCGGCGGCACGCAATGCGGCGGCAGAATCGGTGGTGAAGAACGGGTTGCCTGTGCCACCTGCGAAAATGACGACGCGGCCCTGCGAAAGATGGTGCACGGCTGCGCGCTGCGAGAAGCTCTCGCAGATTTCCGGCATGGCGATGGCCGAGAGAACGACGGTGTCGAGATCCAGCTTGCGCAGAGAGGTCGCGAGCGCCAGCGCGTTGATGACGGTGCCCAGCATGCCCATGTGATCGCCGGTCACGCGGTCGCCGCCCTTGGAGGCAACGGCCACACCGCGGAAAATATTGCCGCCACCCACGACGACACCCACTTCGACGCCCATGGCTCTCGCCTCGGCAATATCGGACGCGATACGGTCTGCGACCGCAACGTCGATCCCGAAACCTTGATTGCCCATGAGGGCTTCGCCCGACGCCTTGAGAAGAACACGTTTATAAAGCGGCTTGGAAGACATCATGACTCCTTAAAGCATGTCGCGCACGGCCATACACAGTTTGCAGTGACGACATGCGGAAACTTGAGAAACCACAGCACGGACGAATCTGAACGATCCCGAAGTGCTGCAGATATAACCGCATCGCCGATACACGAAGGGCACCGCGTTGTCACGCGATGCCCCGTAGTTTTCCAGTATTTGGGTAAAGAGATCAGCCCTTAGCGACCGCAGCAACTTCAGCAGCGAAGTCGCTTTCTTCCTTTTCGATGCCTTCGCCGAGCAGCAGGCGAGCCATACCGACGACTTCGATCTTCGCGCCAGCTTCCTTTTCAGCTTCCTTGACAGCATCACCAACGGTGAGGTCAGGGTTGATGACGAAGGCCTGCGACAGAAGAGCGACTTCTTCGAAGAACTTGCGCATACGACCGTCGACCATCTTTTCGATGATGGCTTCTGGCTTGCCGGATTCGCGAGCCTGCTCGATGAAGACGTTGCGTTCGCGTTCAGCAACAGCAGCATCGACTTCTTCAGCGCGAATGGCGAGCGGGTTGGTCGCAGCAATGTGCATGGCAACCTGACGACCGATGGATGTCAGAACAGCCTTGTCGCCAACGGACTTCAGCGCGACGAGAACGCCAAGCTTGCCGATGCCGTCGCCAGCAGCGTTGTGAACGTAGGTCGCAACAACGCCGTGCTCGACTTCGAGCAGAGCCGAACGGCGCAGCGTCATGTTTTCGCCGATGGTGGCAATCGCGTCCTTGATGGTGTCGGCAACAGTCTTGCCGGTCGCTGGGTACGTCGCAGCAGCAACGGCATCGACCGTACCGTCTGTCGTCAGCGCAACGGAAGCAACGCCACGGACGATGTCCTGGAAAGCGTCGTTACGGGCAACGAAGTCGGTTTCGGAGTTGATTTCGACAACGACAGCCTTGTGGCCGGCAGATGCGATACCGACGAGACCTTCAGCAGCCGTACGACCAGACTTCTTGTCAGCCTTGGCGATACCCTTGGCGCGCAGCCAGTCGATTGCAGCTTCCATGTCGCCACCGGTTTCGGCCAGCGCCTTTTTGCAATCCATCATGCCTGCGCCGGACTTCTCGCGCAGTTCCTTAACCATTGCGGCTGTGATTTCGCTCATTGTGTGCCTCTTGTCGGTTCGTCGGTCACGGCGCGATTGCGGCCCGACCGAAATCGGATTTTGGGAACGAATGTACCCGGAATTGTGACAGGCTGATGAAACAGCCACCACGAAACTTCAAAAACCGCGCCCATGCCCTAGAGGACTGCGCGATTTAAACGAACAAGGCCGTCGAACTTTCTAGTCCAGAACGGCCTTGTCATATCCTGATTGGTGAGGCGGCATCAATATGCCGCCCAAAGGCCGACTATCAGGCGCCAGCTTCGTCTTCGAGCGCAGGCTCGATCGGAGCTTCTTCGGAAGCGCCGATGTCGCGACCGGAAGAGCCCTGCTGACGTGCGATACCGTCGATGGCAGCGCGAGCGATCAGATCGCAATACAGCGAAATGGCGCGCGATGCATCGTCGTTACCGGGGATCGGGAAATCGATCTGGTCCGGGTCGCAGTTGGAGTCGATAATTGCAACGACAGGAATGCCAAGACGCTTGGCTTCTTCGATTGCGATCTTTTCCTTGTTGGTGTCGATGATGAACATCAGGTCAGGAACGCCGCCCATATCGCGGATACCGCCGAGAGCCTTTTCAAGCTTTTCGCGTTCGCGCTCGAGGTTCAGGCGCTCTTTCTTGGAGTAGCCGGAAGCGTCGGAGTTGAGGATTTCGTCGACCTTGCGCAGGCGCTGGATCGAGTTCGAAATCGTCTTCCAGTTGGTCATCATGCCGCCGAGCCAACGCGAGTTGACGTAGTACTGAGCGGAGCGCTTTGCGCTGTCTGCGATGATTTCAGAAGCCTGACGCTTCGTGCCAACGAACAGAACGCGACCGCCACGGGCAACCGTGTCGGACACGACCTGAAGGGCGCGCGACAGCAAAGGAACCGTCTGTGCTAGGTCGATAATGTGAATGTTGCTGCGGTCGCCGAAGATGTACGGCTTCATCTTTGGGTTCCAGCGATGTGTCTGGTGACCAAAGTGAACGCCAGCTTCCAGAAGCTGACGCATAGAGAAATCGGGCAATGCCATGCCTAGTTATCCTTTTCCGGTTGAACCCCCGCGAAGCAAACAGCGCCATCAAGATGGCACCACCGGGCGGAACGATCCGGATTTCTCCCGGAACATCCCAAGCTTCGCGTGTGGAATGGTGTGCCGCATACAGCCAGTTTCGACAGAAAGCAAGCAATTATGCGGAAAAAGACAAAATCGGCCGATGCGCCGATCAGCGTATCGGCTTGTTCTCGCAGCTTTCAGGCTGGAGAATATCGAGTTTTGCAAGTTTTCCCGTCAAAACGAAATCGCCGTAGTCCATGGTCAGGTCACGGGTAATCCCGTTCTCATAGAGCTTGAAGGACATGCGATAGATCGGCAGCGAATCGGTACCGCTCTTGTCGTTGTAATAGGCAATGGTCACCGGCCAGAACGGTGTCTTGGCGAAATCTCCCGCCTTGCCCGCATCCGCGTCGCCATCGGCGGGCGTCTGCTGCTTGCCCACAAGCGTAGAGGTAATCAGGCTTTCGTCGCCATCATCGGAACCATCGAACACACGCGACTCGAAGATGCGTTTGCCAAGCTTGGCATTTTCAATGACCTGAAACATATGCTCTGTCGGAAATTCGCCAGCGACCAGATCGATCTTGCGGGCGTCTGGCTTGGTCAGGTCGATTGTCATCGCGCCGTTGGAATCGGAGGCCGACCCGGTGACTTCCTTGTCCAGCTTGTCGTCCGTGAAGGATTTGGTTTCGAACGTGAATTTCTTGGAGCCCGCATCTTCGAACGTCGTCGTCTGCTGGTCCGTCATCCGTACGGTATCGCCAGTGCTGATCTGGGTGACGAAGCGAAAGTCGGTCTTGTAGCCTTTGCAGGAGGACCCGGTGAACTCATAGACCATTCTGCCGGTCATGCCTTCGATGCCCGAGCGGTCGGACGCGTCCTTCAGTTCGAGATCGTAGACAGCACGATGTGAGATCAGGTTTGGCACGGCGGCAGGCACAGCACCGGCAACCGTGGGCACCACCAGAAAGGTGCCGGAAGCAAGGGCGATGACAAGGTTCCTGACAAACATTCAATATCTCCTGTTGGACTCGCCGCTCATATTGTACAAGCAACCGCCCGGCTTTCGGACATCATGCTCTGTCTGCCGGATTTTTGAAAGATTTACAACAAAAGCGGAGACGAAAATGTCGGATGCCATCGAAGCTCGCCTTAAAGAACTTGGCTACACCCTGCCCGCTGCCGCTGCACCGGCTGCAAACTATGTGCCCTATACCATCAGCGGCAATCTTCTGTATATTTCAGGCCAGTTGCCCATGGAATCCGGCAAGATTGCGGTCACGGGCCATGTCGGTCGCGATGTCGATGTTGCAACTGCCCAGCGCGCAGCCGAACTTTGCGCGGTCAACATTCTCGCACAGGTGAAGGCCGCGCTGAATGGCGATCTCTCGAAAGTCCGCCGCGTGCTGAAGCTCAACGGTTTCGTCGCTTCCGTTCCCGAATTCACCGAACAGCATCTGGTCATCAATGGTGCGTCCAATCTCATAGCCAATGTGCTGGGTGATGCCGGCAAGCACGCACGCGCTGCCGTCGGCATGGCCTCCCTGCCCTTCAATGCCGCCGTAGAAATCGACGCCATCGTGGAAATCGACGTATGACACTGAAACTTTCCTGGCTGACGGCACAGCCCGTTGCCCATCGCGGCTATCACGACCAGAACAAGACGGTCTGGGAAAACACACTGACGGCGTTCTCACGCGCCATCGAAGCCGGTTACGCCATCGAATGCGATCTGCAACTGGCATCCGACAGTGTCCCTGTTGTCTTCCACGATGACGAAATGACGCGCCTGACCGGCATCAAGGGCGACGTGCGGGAACGCACATCCGGTGAACTCGGCCTTCTCTCGGTCGGCCAGACCAAGGACCGCGTTCCTACTCTGAAACAGCTCTTGAAGCTATGCGCTGGAAAGGTCCCGCTCGTTCTGGAACTGAAAGGCCGCCAAGGCGCTGGCGTCGATGACGGCTTTGCCGAGGCGGTGCTGGAGGTGCTGGAGGGCTACGAGGGTCATGTAGCGCTGATGAGCTTCGATCACCATCTGCTGAAAGACCTCAAGACTGCCGGGTCGCCCTGGCCGCTGGGTCTCACTGCCGAAGGCGCAAAGCCCGAAGACTTCTTCAAGCATGACGAAGCCATGCAGATCGGCCTCGATTTCATTTCCTACGCCTGGGCCCACCTGCCCAACAGCTTCATCGAGGCGCAGAGAAAACTCGGGCTTCCGGTAATTACCTGGACGGTCATGGATGAAAATGCCCGCGCGACCACCTATAAATATGCTGACCAGATGACGTTCGAAGGTTTCGATCCGAAACAAGGACATACGGCCAGCGCATGAGCGAAGAATATTCCATTCGCGTAGAGCAGTCCTTCGCGGACATCGACCCGGAAAGCTGGAGCAGGCTTTCTGGAATGTCGAAATCTACGCGAACGGATGCCTACAACCCTTTCATATCACATGCATTTCTATCATCGTTGGAGCAATCGGGTTCTGCGGCGGCCAAGACCGGTTGGCGCGGCCATCACCTGTTGCTTGAAACGGGTGACGGAACACTGGTGGGCGCGATACCAGCCTACCTTAAAAGCCACAGCCAGGGCGAATATGTCTTCGATCACGGCTGGGCGGATGCGCTGGAGCGGGCTGGGGGCAATTATTATCCGAAGCTGCAATGCTCCGTGCCCTTCACGCCCGCAACCGGACCAAGGCTTTTGACCAGCGGGATCGACGACGCGGCCTTTCGGCAAGTGCTAGCGTCAGGTTTGCGGCAGGTGACCGAGAAAATCGGCATATCTTCAGCTCACGTGACCTTCGCACCAGATGGTGATATCGACGCTTTGCTGGGCGAAGGCTTTCTTCCCCGCACCGACCAGCAATTTCATTTCATCAACAACGGCTACCGCGACCACGCCGATTTTCTCGATGCGCTCGCGTCTCGCAAGCGCAAGGGTCTGAAAAAAGAACGCCGCGCAGCTCTCGAAAACGGCATCGAGATCGACTGGCTTACCGGCAGCGATCTGACCGAAGACATCTGGGATCAGTTCTACAAATTCTACATGGACACTGGCAGCCGTAAATGGGGCCGACCCTACCTCACCCGCCAGTTCTACTCGTTGATCGGCGAGCGCATGGCAGAGGACGTCCTTCTGATCATGGCCAGGCGCGAGGGCCGCTACATCGCAGGCGCCATCAACTTCATCGGTGGAGACGCGCTTTACGGTCGCCACTGGGGCTGCATCGAAGACCACCCCTTCCTACATTTCGAAGTCTGCTACCATCAGGCCATCGATTTCGCCCTGGCGAAGGGCCTGAAGCGTGTGGAGGCAGGCGCGCAGGGCGAACACAAGCTGGCACGTGGCTACACCCCTGTCACCACCCATTCGGCCCACTTCATCACGCACCCGGGCCTGCGGCGCGCAATTGCCGATTATCTGGAGCGGGAGCGTAGCGAAGTGGAGGAGATCGGCGGCTATCTTGACGACCACAGCCCATTCCGCAAAGGCGAGCGTCTGGAAACCGACGACTAGAACAACAGCATTTCGAGGAGACTTCCCATGACGGCAGCTTACGACACCGACAATATCTTTGCCAAAATCCTGCGCGGCGAAATTCCCTGCGTAAAGGTTCACGAAGACGACGATACGCTTGCCTTCATGGATGTCATGCCGCAAGCACCGGGCCATCTGCTCGTCATCCCCAAGACCGCGTCACGCAACATGCTGGATGCCGACCCGCAAGTGCTGGCAAAAACCATCGCCGTTGTCCAGAAACTCGCCGTCGCCGCAAAACAGGCCTTCGATGCGGATGGTGTCTACATCGCGCAGTTCAACGAACCCGCAGCAGGCCAGACCGTCTTCCACCTGCATTTCCACATCGTCCCCCGCAAGGAAGGCGAATCGTTGAAGCCTCATAGCGGCGCGATGGCCGATGGCGCTTTGCTGAAAGAGCACGCGGAGAAGATCAAGGCCGCGCTTTGAACTAACGCATCACTGGTCTGCTGACTGTTCAGTCGCCTGCGACAGCATCGGCACCATTCTGCCGGACAAAGCGAGATACAGAACGAGTTTTCCCGATATCCAATAGGCCAAGGCGAACATCGCAATGCCGCCAAACACATCGCTGAGATGGTGCCCACCGTGAACGAGGATGGCAGGCACCATCGCCGCGTTTAATAGCAACGCAACAGGCGCGGCCATTCTGAACCGCGCTAGAAATACCGCCGACATACAAGCCATAACCGTATGAAACGATGGAAAACCTATCAAGCCAAGCACGTGGGATGGCGAAAGATATCCTGGTCCATCGCGTCCAAGCAGCAACAATTCAGCTCCGTATTCGGGAGTCACGCCAAGATCGATCGCCGAAAGTATCTCCGGTGACAATTTGTAGAGTGTCGATGGCCCAAAGGTTGGAAACATCGCCCATACCGCGATGCAACCGATAACACCCAAAACGCCGGTCAACAAAAAATGCCAGAGATACTGCTCTTTGCCGGAGAAGCTTAGGAGAAGTACCACGAAGGCCAGTTGGGGCAACGAGCTGAAATAAACGAAAAATAGGACCTTGGTCACCAAAGGCCATTGAGCAGCGATTGCCACTGCCTCCGGCCAGCTATAACCGAAAATTGAGTCGATGCGAACGAAGGTCAAATCCACCGGTGCGGAACGTATCGGCAGGAGGAGATAGTTGAAAATAGACGCGACCAGAGTGAATATTATGAACAGGCCCGACGCAGTAAGGGCAAGAGCAAGGCGCTCCTCTCCACGATAAGTACGGTAATATTGCCCGCCAACGATGAGAAGCATGCTGCCGAAAAATGGAACTGCATAGCCAGCCCAGTCGGTTCTGACGCCCTTGACCAAAATCAGCGCCAGATCAACCGCGGCTATGGTGGCAATGACAAAGGCGAACAAACGTTCGGCTGGCAACAGTCGCATTGGCTTCTCCAAGTATGACTGACGCTAAGCCAAAAGCCTGAAATTCGTGTAAATCTCAGCGTGGACTGATAAAGAGCATACCGATCGTCAGCAAAACCAGCGGTACAATCACGCCAACCAGCACGCGTTGCCGTGCCAGCAGGAAGACGACGAACCCCAGCGCAGCAGCCCCTATCCGCAACCACATCGGCGACTGCTCCAGCACACCGGTGGGAAACACGATCAGCTTTGCGGTGACGGCCATGACCAGCGCCGTGGCAACCGCGCGGACCCAGTTCAGGACTTCGGAGCCCTCTTTCAACCGATTGCCCGCGATCACGCCCAGCCATCGCCAGAGATCGGTGGCGAGCCAGCCAGCAATCGCGATGAAGAGGTAGGGTGCCCACCATGCATCCGGGATCATGGTTCGCCCTCCACGGTCACGGGCTCGATTTTGCGGCGAAACCAGAAACGGTCGATCAGGTAGGCCAGCGTGCCGCCACCGATACCGGCATAGAGAATGTCGAATTCAGGCTCGATGACCGCAAACAGCGGACCAGCGATCACGCCAATGATGAAGGCCACTTTCACCACCGTATGTCGGGCGGATGCCCAGATGGATGAGACGAAGTAAACCGGCGTCAGAAAGAACAGAATCCCCGCAACCAGCGGCGGAAAGGCAGCGACGAGACCGTAGCAGATTCCGACGATGGCCGCGTTCACCAGCGTCAGCGTCATGCCAAACCCTGCGAACCAGGCAACCCTGGCCTCGCGTGGCACTTTACTCAGGTTCTGTGTGGCAAAGACCCAGGCGGTGATAGCGACGAAATGGGAGATGAACAGCAGAACCCAAGTGGGTGTCTTTGCGGTGCGCATTTCCGGCACGATGGAGGCCACCATCGGCATCATGCGGATGGAAGACAGGGTCACCACCAGAAAGCAGGTCGCCAGCCCCGCGCCGCTGGTCATCGCGCCGATCAGGATCATCTTGGCTGGAAGCGCCCAGATGGTAAGCGTCATGAACACAGCCTCGCCGCGCGGCACCCCGGACTCCAGAGCAAAAGCGCTGAAGCCAACGAACGAGGTCATGAGAATGAGCGATGGCAGCGAGAAAATACCCTTCATGCCTCTGAAAAACCAGAGATAGATGGGCTCCGCAGGGTGTTCTAAAGGCATGTCGTTATCCGGTATCGATAAAAATAAAGTGCCGGGCATAGAGCCCGGCACTTTTCAGTCTTATGGTACCGATTACTTCTTTTTCGGCACCTTGGGAACCGTGTTGGTTTTACGGCGAGGCTTGGCTTCTTCCGCTGCCTTGTCCGTGTCGGCGGCCACAACCTCGTCCTCTTTCTCGTCCTTGGCGGCTTTCGCCTTGCTCTTGGCCTTGCCTGGCGACTTCGCGGCCTTCAACTCGGCCTCCGGCTTCGGCTTAACCGGTGCGGTCTCCGGCAGCACGTCCAGCTTCAAACCGTCCGTGCCGTCTTCCTTCTTGCCGATGCTGACGCTAACGACGCCGCCTTTCTTGAGCTTGCCGAACAATATCTCGTTGGCCAGCGGCTTCTTGATGTGTTCCTGAATGACGCGACCGAGCGGACGCGCACCCATCTTCTCATCGTAACCCTTTTCAGACAGCCACGCGATGGCATCCTCATGCAGGTCGAAAGTAACGTTGCGTTCGGAAAGCTGCGTTTCCAGCTGCATGACGAACTTCTGCACCACTTTATGAATGATCGCAGTCGGCAGCGGCGAGAACGGAATGATCGCATCCAGACGGTTTCGGAATTCAGGCGTGAACAGGCGGTTGAGCGCCTCTTCATCCTCACCGCTGCGCTTGGACGAGCCGAAGCCGATGGCCGACTTCGCCATCTCAGACGCACCCGCATTAGTCGTCATGATCAGAATGACGTTGCGGAAGTCGATCTTCTTGCCGTTGTGGTCGGTCAGAGAGCCATGGTCCATGACCTGCAACAGGATGTTGTAGATGTCAGGATGCGCCTTCTCGATTTCGTCCAGCAACACCACGCAATGTGGATGCTGATCGACACCATCGGTCAGCAGGCCACCCTGGTCGAATCCGACGTAGCCGGGAGGTGCACCCAAGAGACGCGACACAGTGTGACGCTCCATATACTCCGACATATCGAACCGCAGCATCTCCACGCCGAGCGACGCAGCAAGCTGCTTGGCAACTTCTGTCTTGCCCACGCCCGTCGGGCCCGAAAAGACGTAGGAGCCGATGGGCTTGTTGGGTTCCCGCAGACCCGCGCGGGCCAGCTTGATGGCGGTGGACAGCGCTTCGATAGCAATATCCTGACCATAAACGACCGAGCGCAATTCCTTTTCAAGATTGGCGAGAACCATCTCGTCATCCTTGGAAACGGTCTTGGCTGGAATGCGTGCCATCGTCGCAATCGTAACCTCGATCTCCTTTTCGGTGATCAGCTTGCGACGCTTGGAAGCAGGCAACAGCATCTGCGCGGCACCGGTCTCATCGATCACGTCGATTGCCTTGTCCGGCAGCTTACGGTCAGAGATATAGCGGGCCGAAAGCTCGACAGCCGCCTTGATGGCGTCGTTGGTGTAGCGCAGATGGTGGTAATCTTCGAAATAGGGCTTCAGACCCTTCATGATCTCGATCGCATCTTCGATGGACGGCTCGTTGACGTCGATCTTCTGGAAGCGACGAACGAGCGCGCGATCCTTTTCGAAGAACTGGCGATATTCCTTATAGGTCGTTGAACCGATGCAACGGATCACACCGGAGGAAAGCGCAGGCTTAAGCAGGTTGGACGCATCCATTGCGCCGCCCGATGTCGCACCGGCACCGATCACGGTGTGAATTTCATCGATGAACAGCACCGCACCCGGAAACTCTTCCAGTTCCTTGACGACCTGCTTCAAGCGCTCTTCGAAGTCACCGCGATAACGTGTACCCGCCAGAAGCGTGCCCATGTCGAGCGAGAAAATCGTGTCGTTCTTCAGCGCTTCAGGCACCTTGCCTTCGACGATACGCTTGGCGAGACCTTCGGCGATCGCCGTCTTGCCAACGCCGGGATCGCCCACATAAAGCGGGTTGTTCTTGGAGCGACGGCACAGGATCTGAATGGTACGATTAACCTCGGCATGACGACCAATCAGCGGATCGATCTTGCCACCACGCGCCTTGTCGTTCAGGTTCACACAATATGCTTTCAGTGCGTCCGGCTGCTTCTTGGGCGCAGCATTGTCCTCTTCGGAACCGTTGCGTGCAGGCTTTGCTTCGTTTTCGGTGTCCTCGGCACCACGGGGCGACCGGGTCTGGGAGGTCCCGGGACGTTTGCCGATGCCGTGCGAGATGTAATTGACGGCGTCGTAGCGCGTCATCTCCTGCTCCTGCAGGAAGTAGGCAGCGTGGCTTTCGCGCTCTGCAAAGATTGCGACCAGCACGTTGGCGCCGGTAACCTCTTCACGGCCCGACGACTGAACATGAATGACGGCACGCTGGATGACGCGCTGGAAACCGGAAGTGGGTTTGGAATCCTCGTCGTAACCCGTCACCAGGTTGGACAGCTCGTTGTCGACATAATCGACCACGGTCTTGCGAAGCGCATCCAGATCAACGTTGCATGCACCCATCACGGCTGCCGCATCCGCATCCTCTATCAACGCCAGCAACAAATGCTCAAGCGTCGCATATTCGTGATGACGCTCATTTGCAAAGGTCAGTGCCTGATGCAGCGCCTTCTCTAGACTTGGGGAAAAAGTTGGCACGTTGCGATCCTCATTTCTTTTCCATGACGCACTGAAGCGGATGCTGGTGCTGTCGGGCGAAATCCATGACCTGACTTACTTTTGTCTCTGCGACCTCATATGTAAATACCCCGCATTCGCCGACACCGTGCTGGTGTACATGCAACATGATGCGGGTAGCCCCTTCCCTGTCCTTCTGGAAAAAACGCTCCAGAATGTGAATGACGAATTCCATGGGAGTATAGTCGTCGTTCAGTAAAAGAACACGGTAGAGATTAGGCTTTTTTGTCTTCGGTTTGGTGCGGGTAATAACAGACGTTCCGCGGTTGGCACCGCCATCTTCCCCTTCACCGTCGCCCTGCATGTCGATCGGCTTAGCGATCATCTTACTTCATTCTCCAGATCGCACTCGCACCGGTCTTTTTGGGATACGAGCCAGAATTTCGCTCACCTATATTTAGGTCGTCCAGTGGTGATTTTAAGCCCCCTTTGCCGCACTGCAATCACTAATACGTTCACAGGCGAGGAAAGTGTGAAGAGAAGCGCGAAGCGATGGCGCGCGCAACCCATTCTCATCGCGACAGGCCGCGCCGCAGCGTGACAGCAACCGCATGTTCGAAGGTCGACACCTCCATCTTCCGGCAAATCGACTCCATCAGATAGCCTATCGTTATGCTGGAGAGAGCCACTTCTGCAGCAATAATCTCAAAGCTTTCACCTTCTGCGGCGAGAAAAAGAATCTGCTTTTCAAGACCGGAAAGAGGTTGCCTCTTTTCTGTTCGTGCACGCCCGATCGCGGTGAGGCGCATATGCATGTGAAACATCAGCATGCTCATCCGCTCGACCTCATCTACATCAGGGTGCGGTCGGTCTCCTGCAAAGCCTATCAGGCGCGGCAGGGATGAAGCGCCAAGCGCGGAAAAGCTGATCCCCATGGTGAAACCAACGGAACGATAAAATGCTGCGTGATCCGGGTCGATCTCGCCACAGGCTTCATCCTCGCTCAAATCCCAAGGGGTTGGACCCAGAGTACCGGGTAGATGCTTGAAAAGCCGTTCAGCGAAAGCCGCCACGCGCTCATCGATCTTGTAGAACAGGTCAACCGGCATGTTGGATGGGAAAAGGAAGGATATCGGCTCTTCCTCCTCCACACGCGCCGTTTCGAACACGCAATAATAACGAAAGCCGAACATGTTCTGAATTTCAGTCAGCAACAGCGCGACATCGTCCATCGTGTCGGCTTTTTGCATTCTGATGAGAAGCTCCTGGTTGATTTCATACCTCTGCATCAAAGGAACGGCCATCAGGGTTGATGGGCATGTGCCGAACGACCTATGGGTCAGTTCGGCACTATACCGGAAAGCCTAATCGGACAGCTGTTGCCTGTCAATTTTCACTATCCAGCATCTCGCGCACGGCCACGGCCAGTTGCTTTAGCGAGAATGGCTTGGGCAGGAAACCGAACTTGGCATCGGCTGGCAGGTTCTTCGCGAACGCGTCCTCGGCATAGCCCGATACGAAGATGAACTTCATGTCGGGATAGGTCTTGCGAAGCTCCCGCAGCAGCGACGGACCGTCCATTTCCGGCATCACGACGTCGGAGACGACGATATCGACCTTGCCGTCCAGCTCTTCCAGAACTTCCAGCGCCTCTGTGCCGGACCCGGCCTCGTGAACGGTGTAGCCGCGAGTTTCCAGCATGCGCTTGCCACCACGTCGCACCGCTTCTTCGTCCTCGACTAGTAGAACGACCGCGGATTTGCCGGTCAGGTCGAGAAGCTCTTCCTTGGCCGCAGCATCCTTGGCGGCCGCCGCATCGGCGATGCCACGCGCTGCGATTTCCTCTTCTGTCTGATGCACCACCTCGATGATGTGGCGCGGCAGGAAGATGCGGAAGGCCGTGCCCTTGCCCACTTCCGAATCGGGGTAGATGTAGCCGCCGGACTGCTTGACGATGCCATATACCATCGAAAGGCCAAGCCCCGTGCCCTTGCCCACTTCCTTGGTGGTGAAGAACGGCTCGAAAATCTTGTCCATGATCTCCGGCGGAATACCGGTGCCGGTATCTGCAACCTCGATCATTACGAGGTCTTCGGACGGAATATCCGAACGTCCCAGCGCGACGACTTCTTCCGCAGACATGTTGCGGGTCATTATCTTGATCTTGCCACCATCCGGCATCGCATCACGGGCGTTGACGCAGAGGTTGATCAGCACCTGCTCGAACTGCGACAGATCGGTTTTCACAGGCCACAGATCGCGCCCGTAATCCACCTCCAGCTTGACATTGGTACCGGAGATCAAGCGGTCCACCAGCATGCGAAGATCGCCGATGACGTCAGTCAAGTTCAGCACGGCCGGGCGCATCGTCTGCTTTCGCGAGAACGCCAGCAATTGACGCACGAGAACCGCGGCGCGGTTGGCGTTACGCTTGATTTCCATCAGGTCGGCAAAGCTGGCATCGGCAGGCCGCGCCTGGAGCAGCAGATGGTCGGACGACAGCAGAATGGCGGTCAGCACGTTGTTGAAGTCATGCGCGATGCCGCCAGCCAGCGTGCCGACGGCATTCATCTTCTGAGTCTGCGCCATCTGCGTTTCGAGCGCCTTCTGCTCGGTCACCTCAATGGCGTAAACAATGGCAACCTCTTCCGGCGCCTCGTCGTCCTGGTCGATCACGGCATGAACATAGAAGCGGAAATGCCGCGCCTCATCGGTCGGATGGCGGGAATCGAACGGCGGAATGTCGCCCTGGCGGTCCTTGGCGGCATCGATAGCCTGCAACAGCTTCGGCTTGTCGTTGTCGTGCAGCACGGCATCCAGCACCACGCCATTGTCGATATCGTCACGACCGACGACGCCGGAAAACAGCTTCAGGAACGGCGCATTGGTGCGCAGGATTCGGCCATCGCCATCCAGCGAGGCAATGGCCATCGGCGTGTTGTTGAAGAAGCGCGTGAACCGCATGGCCGAGGCCGACTCGGCATTTGCCTTGCCCTTGGCACGCATCAGCACGATGGTCCGGCTTTCGCCCGGTGCACCGTCGCGCGTGCCGGTAACCTGATGCACCAGACGCGCTGGCATGCTCTGGCCGTTGACCCGGCGCATATCCAGATCCAGCATTTCGGTGCGGTTCGATCCGGCCTGCGGCTGAACGGATTCGATCAGCGCCATGCCCTCACCCGCGACGATATCTGAAACCGCCAGCGAACCCGGCGAAAACTGCGCCAGATCGATGCCCAGCCATTCGGACAGCGTGGCGTTGAGATAGACGATCTCGCCCTTCTTGCCCGCAGAGAAGAACCCGGCAGGCGCATGGTCGAGATAGTCGATAGCGTTCTGCAACTCGCGGAAAAACCGCTCCTGATCTTCTCGCTCCGTGGTGATGTCGGCAATCTGAAACACGTGGAGGGATTTGTCGCTCGTGTCCTTCAACAGCCGGGCCTTGAGCCGGTACCAATGCGGCCCAGCCTGCGACGTACTGGCACTCAACGGCTTCAGCAGCCGGAATTCCTCGTAACCGTCGTTCCCATCGCGCAACCCGTTGATCAGGCGATACAGCGCTTCCGTCGATTCCCGGTCCCGCGACAGCAGCGTCTCGAGGCTTTGGATGTCTGTGGCCTTGGTCGCGCCGGTCATCTGGCAATAGGTGGCGTTGGCGTAGACCAGCCGCCCCTTGGGGTCGGTGATCAGGGTGCCATCGGGATGGGAAGAGAGAAACCGGCGCGCCATGCCATCGGATTGCGATTGCGGCATGACCTCGATGAAGCCGATGGCAGACGACACCAGAAAGAAGATGCCGAGCATGGCCAGCACGCCGAGAATGCCGAGTACGACTTCGTTTTCCAGCGAATCCTTGAAATATACGAAACCCACGGCGGCGGCCACGAGGACGAGGGCCAACAGCAGGATGCGCAACAGGGTGCCGGATCTGGCGCGCCTGTCCACCAACGGAAAGTCATTGTCGCTGGCTTGGCTGACCTTGGTCATGGAGGCTCTAACCCTTGCAGTTTTGCCGATCCTCGCACATCAGAACACAAATGCCCCTGATGGAATCGCTTTTGTCTATCCCTTGTAGCAATTCGCTGAAATGTCAAAAAGCTCCGCGTCACCATAAACCTTTGTCAATACACAGCGAATGCAAGGTTTTGGATGCGATATGGCTGCCTGCGTGGCACCTTTGCCACGTCAAAACGTTGTCGCTGATTGAAACGCACCGCAATTTGGTGGCGTACGCAGCATAAAAACTTGTACTTGACGGAAAAAAATCGTCTTTTCGCTTCAACCGGCTTGAAAAATTCAGACAAGGCAATCATTTGCCCCACAAAATGCAAGAGGGACTGGCTCGATGATGGAAGATTTTATCGGCACATATGGCAACAACCTCATCGTTGCTGTTGTCGGTGTCGGCGTGGCACTTCTGGCTCTGGCGATCATCCTGTGGCTCATTCGCAGACGCGGCGGCTCGTCGCCGTTCATTCGCGGTGGTAAAAGCCGTCAACCGCGCTTGCAGGTGCTGGATGCCGCAGCTGTGGATGCCCGTCGCAGGTTGGTGCTGGTGCGCCGCGACAATGTCGAACATCTCGTCATGATCGGCGGCCCGACCGATATCGTCATTGAAAGCGGCATTGGCGCCATTCCTTTCATGAAGGACGTTCGCGACCCGCAGGACGACATGCTGCCAGCGCCACCAGTCGAAAAAGCAATTTCGCCAAGCCGAACGCGCGCCCTTCCCACCGTGAAGGAAGAGGAAAGCCGTCCCGCACCGTCCACTCCTGCGGCAGCCCCGGCACCCCAACCCGAATTGCGCCCAGCCTCAGCCGCCGTCCAGCCACCCGCGCCGACGCCAAGCCCACGACCCGCTCCCACGCCAGCGCCAGCACCAGCACCTCGGCCAGTTACACCACCAGCCCCACCTGTGACAGCAGCCCAACCGGTCGCCGCCCCTCCGCGTCCTGCGCCGCCAGTGGCTCCTGCCCCGCGCGTCGTTGCCAAGGAGCCGATCGCACCTGCAATGACGGCACCCATTGTACCAGCCGTAACCGCAGCATCGCTCGCCGCCGAGCCAGTCGTAAAGCAACCTCCGGTCGCTCCACCCCAGCCCGCCCCGGTCGCACCTGACGTCGCGCCGGAACCGGTCGCGTCCAGAGAACCTGTTATCGATCAGAACAATGCGGGAGACTTTCTGGATGCCGCCCGCGAGCGCGTCCTGCCCACATTCACCACCGCTGCGCCGATCGCTGCCACAGCCTCGATTGCCAAACCAGAGCCACTGGCACCCGGCGATAACGGCCCCGTCTTCGGCGATCAGCTGACCAGCGATTTCGAGAGCTTCCTCGAAGCCGAAATTGCCAAGAACGCCGCTGCCACACCCGATATCACCTCCGACATCAGACCCAAAATCAATATCGAGCCGACATGGCCGACAGAACCGCAGCAGACCGTCTCGTCGCCTGTATCGGATGGCGCTGCCGATAGCGATGTTCAGAAGGAAATGGCCCGTATTTTCGGTGAAATGGCCGTTACTCGCGACAAGTAACGGCATCTTCTTACGTCATGGATCGCTTACGCATTCGGCCCGCCTCTCGGCGGGCCTTTCCATATGTGATGTCGGTTGCCATCCTCTCGCGACTCTGATCAAGATCGCGACGGGGAACAAAGGGTGATCACGTGAACAACTCGGCAACTGGTTCTGCGGCGCTCAAAGGCATGCTCATCATGGCGGCATGCATGATCGTGCTGCCAGTCATGGACGCCATTGCCAAATATATGGCGACCAGCGAAGGCATGTCACCGGCGCAGGTAACGTTTTATCGGTTCTTCTTTCAGCTCGTCTGCACCCTACCCCTGCTGCTCATCATGTCGCCCCGTGCGCTGCTTTCCGCCAAACGGCCATGGCTCAACCTGTTGCGCGGGGTACTGCATGCCGCCGCCAGCCTCGCCTTCTTCGCTGCCGTCAAATACATGCCATTGGCCGATGTCTTCGCCATCTATTTCGTCGAACCCTTCCTGCTGACCATGATGTCCGCGCTGTTTCTGGGCGAAAAAGTCGGCTGGATGCGCTGGAGCGCCATTGCCGTCGGCTTCGTCGGCGCGATGATCGTCATTCAGCCAAGCTTTGAGGTTTTTGGCTGGACCTCGCTGCTACCCGTTGCCTGCGCCTTCCTCTTTACACTCTACCTCTTCCTCAACCGCGCTATGGGCGATGCCGATAGCCCGCTGGTCATGCAGACAATGGCGGGCATCGCCGGTACGGTTTTCATGGGCGCAGCTCTTTTGATCGGCCACGGGTTTGGAGATGTGAATTTCGAAATGTCACTGCCCGGTTGGGGCCATGGCCTTTTGCTTCTGGTGCTGCTCGGCTCCATTTCCGGCTACATGCACCTTCTCGTGGTCAAAGCCTTCCGGCTCGCACCCGTATCGCTTCTGGCACCGTTTCAATATTTCGAGATCATTTCGGCAACTGTCCTGGGCTATGTGCTGTTTGCCGATTTCCCCACGGCGTCGAAATGGGTGGGCATTTTCATCATCGTCGCGTCAGGCCTGTTCATTATCTGGAGAGAGCGGCGCGCCGCAAGGCCAACCATCGTGGATGTCGCAGAAGTGTGACGAATGTCGCCCACCGCCCTTGTTCCTGTCGCCGAGGTCGGGCAAAAGTCTTTTCGAATAAAACGAATATTATCAGGAGACGAATATGGACGTTCGCGCCGCAGTCGCTGTTCAGGCAGGCAAGCCCCTCGAAATCATGACGGTACAGCTTGAAGGCCCGCGCGCCGGCGAGGTCTTGATCGAGGTCAAGGCGACCGGCCTTTGCCACACGGACGATTTCACGCTTTCGGGCGCTGACCCAGAAGGCCTGTTTCCAGCTATCCTCGGTCATGAAGGTGCAGGCATCGTGGTCGATGTCGGCCCCGGCGTCACCTCGGTCAAGAAGGGCGACCACGTCATTCCGCTCTACACGCCCGAGTGCCGCGAATGCCCGTCCTGCCTGTCGCGCAAAACCAATCTCTGCACCGCCATCCGCTCCACCCAGGGCCAAGGCGTCATGCCCGATGGCACCAGCCGCTTTTCTATCGGAAAGGACAAAATCCACCACTATATGGGCTGCTCGACCTTCGCGAATTACACAGTTCTGCCGGAAATCGCGGTCGCCAAGATCAACCCGGACGCCCCATTCGATAAGGTTTGCTACATCGGTTGCGGCGTCACCACCGGTATTGGCGCCGTCATTAACACCGCCAAGGTCGAAATCGGCTCCACCGCCATCGTGTTCGGTTTGGGCGGTATCGGCCTCAACGTTATTCAGGGCCTGAAGATCGCTGGCGCCGACATGATCATTGGTGTCGATCTCAACAATGACAAGAAGGCATGGGGCGAACGCTTCGGCATGACGCACTTCGTCAATCCGAAGGATGCGGGCGACGATATTGTGCCTTACCTCGTCAATCTGACGAAGCGTGGTGCAGACCAGATCGGCGGCGCGGATTACACATTCGATTGCACCGGCAACACCAAGGTCATGCGGCAGGCACTGGAATCCTCGCATCGCGGCTGGGGCAAGTCCGTCGTTATCGGCGTGGCCGGTGCCGGTCAGGAGATTTCCACGCGTCCCTTCCAGCTCGTCACGGGACGCACATGGATGGGTACCGCCTTTGGCGGCGCGCGCGGTCGCACGGATGTGCCGAAGATCGTCGACTGGTACATGGAAGGCAAAATCCAGATCGACCCGATGATCACCCACACAATGCCGCTCGAAGACATCAACAGGGGCTTCGAAATGATGCATTCCGGCGAAAGCATCCGTGGTGTCGTCGTCTATTGATCGATGAACCAACGCCCTTTGGCCTTGACGGTCGAAGGGCGCTGCCCTGTCAGTCGCAGCGCAGTGCATTGCGTCATCCACTTCAAAACACCCATAAACGCCAGAAGATTAAGGACAACCAGCGCTTTACGCGCTTCGGGGCTTTTCCTTCGCGGTCGCGCGGTCTATAGGTGGCGCTGATTTTTTAGCGGAACGACAAATGAGCAACACGATCTTCGTCCTCAACGGACCTAATCTCAACATGTTGGGAAAACGTG
This sequence comes from Hyphomicrobiales bacterium, assembly GCA_900468015.1. Classification (GTDB taxonomy): domain Bacteria; phylum Pseudomonadota; class Alphaproteobacteria; order Rhizobiales; family Rhizobiaceae; genus Agrobacterium. The sequence continues at coordinate 1,104,251 of UBRU01000001.1, read as the reverse complement.
AGCCGGGCATTTATGGCGGCAAGACGCTGAAAGACATCGAGAACGATTGCATCAAGGCTGGCGAAGAGCTGGGCTTTGCAGTCGAGTGCCATCAGTCCAACCACGAGGGCGCGCTGGTCGATCTGCTGCATGAGGCTGGAGAACGCGCCGTCGGCGTCGTCATCAATCCCGGTGCTTACGGCCATACGTCGATTGCCATGCATGATGCGATCAGAGCCATCTCCGTGCCCGTGGTGGAAGTTCACATCTCCAACATCCACGCGCGTGAGGAATTCCGCCATAAATCGATGATAGCGCCCGCTGCAAAGGGAATGATTTGCGGCTTCGGGCCTTATGGCTACATCATGGCGCTCAACGCCTTGAAAAATATCACGGCATAAAAAGAAACAATCAGAAATAGGGTTTGTCATGTCTGAAAAGAAAAACGGTATCGACAAGGAACTGATCCGCGACCTCGCGAACATTCTCAACGACACCGACCTTTCCGAGATCGAGGTCGAGCAGGACGATTTGCGCATCCGCGTTTCGCGCGCCGCGCCCGCACCTGTTTACGCAACCGCACCTGCGCAGTATGCCCCTGCTCCCGCCGCAGCCCCTGCTGCCGCACCGGCAGTTGCGCCCGGCAATGCCGCGCCAGCTGCACCTGCCCGCAACCCGGCCAACACCGTGACATCGCCTATGGTCGGCACGGCTTACCTGTCGTCCGCCCCCGGCGCGCGTCCTTTCGTTGAAGTCGGCGCCACCGTCAAGGAAGGCCAGACGCTTCTGATCGTTGAAGCCATGAAGACCATGAACCAGATTCCAGCACCGAAGTCGGGCAAGGTCACGGAAATCATCGTCAACGACTCGCAGCCAGTCGAGTATGGTGAAGCCCTCGTGGTCATCGAATAAGGGCTGATTTCATGGTATCCAAGATCCTCATCGCCAATCGCGGCGAAATCGCCCTTCGCGTGTTGCGCGCCGCCAAGGAACTCGGCATTCCAACGGTTGCCGTCCACTCCACGGCTGACGCGGATGCCATGCATGTGCGCCTCGCTGATGAGAGCGTCTGCATCGGCCCGCCGCCGTCGCGTGATAGCTACCTCAACATCCACCAGATCGTTGCTGCCTGCGAAATCACCGGTGCGGATGCCGTTCACCCCGGCTACGGCTTCCTGTCTGAAAACGCCAAGTTCGCGGATATTCTCGATGCCCACGGCATCACCTTCATCGGACCGACCGCAGATCACATCCGCATCATGGGTGACAAGATCACCGCCAAGCAGACCGCGCAGGAACTCGGCATTCCCGTCGTTCCCGGCTCTGACGGCGAAGTGAAGCCTGAGAACGCTCTGGAAATCGCTCGCAAGATCGGTTTCCCGGTTCTCATCAAGGCCACCGCTGGCGGCGGTGGACGCGGCATGAAGGTCGCCAAGGATGAGTCGGAAGTCGAAGAAGCCGTTTCGACAGCCCGCTCCGAAGCGCTGGCCGCTTTCGGTAACGACGCCGTCTACATGGAAAAGTACCTCGGCAAGCCACGCCACATCGAAGTGCAGGTGTTCGGAGATGGTGAAGGCAAGGCCATCCATCTGGGTGAACGCGATTGCTCGTTGCAGCGCCGCCACCAGAAGGTTCTGGAAGAGGCCAATTCACCAGCGCTGACCGTCGAGCAGCGCATGAAGATCGGCGAAATTTGCGCCGATGCCATGCGCAAGCTGAAGTATCGCGGTGCTGGCACCATCGAGTTCCTTTACGAGAATGGCGAGTTCTATTTCATCGAAATGAACACCCGTCTTCAGGTCGAGCATCCTGTCACGGAAGCCATCACCGGCATGGACCTCGTGCAGGAGCAGATTCGCGTCGCCTCCGGTCAGGGCCTTTCCGTAACACAGGATCAGGTGACATTCAGTGGCCATGCCATCGAATGCCGTATCAATGCCGAAGACCCGCGCACCTTTGTGCCGTCTCCTGGTACATTGACCTACTTCCACACACCCGGTGGCCTCGGCGTTCGCGTCGATTCCGGTGCCTATCAGGGCTACAAGATCCCGCCATATTACGACAGCATGATCGGCAAGCTGATCGTGCATGGTCGTAACCGTGACGAATGCATTCGCCGCCTTCGCCGCGCGCTCGACGAATTCGTGGTAGACGGTATCAAGACCACCCTGCCGCTGTTTCAGGACCTTCTGCAAAACGAAGACATTCTGAAAGGCGATTACGACATTCACTGGCTGGAAAAATATCTGGCCGGTGACGCGAAGTAAGACATGGGACGGCGCGGCAGAAACAACGACATCGATGTCGATATTCTGCTGCGCGCCTACTCCATCGGCCTGTTTCCCATGGCCGACTCGGCTGACGATCCGGAACTCTTCTGGGTCGAGCCGGAAATGCGGGGCATCATCCCGCTTAATGATTTCCACGTTTCCAAGAGCCTTGCCAAGGCTATCCGCAAATGCCCCTTTGACATCCGCTTAGACACGAATTTCGAAGGCGTGATGGCGGGTTGCGCCGCAGAAGCGCCGGATCGTCCCAGCACATGGATCAATCAGACGATCCGCAAGCTCTATGTCGAACTCCACGAAATTGGCCACGCCCACAGCGTCGAAGCATGGGAAGGCGACGAACTTGTCGGTGGTCTTTACGGTGTATCCTTGGGCTCAGCCTTCTTCGGCGAGAGCATGTTCTCCCGACGCACCAATGCCTCGAAGATTTGCCTCGTCCATCTGGTCGAGCATCTGCGCAACAAAGGCTTCACACTCCTCGACACGCAATTCACCACCGAACATCTCAAGACTTTTGGCGCCATCGATGTGCCGAAGGCGGAGTATGCAAAGATGCTGGAGCGGGCTGTCGAAGTTGAGAACGTGGATTTTTAGCGAATTCAAGAAGACGCCAGAATCAGGCACGGTTCCCGGCAAGAACCTCAGCTTCCCTCATTCCTGTGATTGTCATAGGAATCCAGTCATCGCGCGTCTGCGCGATGGAAGACTCCCATAGCCCAAGGACTTGGGCTAGCTAGATTCCTGTGACGAGCACAGGAATGAGGGGAAACATAGAGTTACTTGCTGGCAGTAGACGGTGCAGGCACGTCCGATTCCTGCTTGCAGCCGGTCAGCCAGACGTCATAGATCGGATGCTCGACGGCATTGAGGCCTGGGCTGTCGGCGAACATCCAGCCGGTAAAGATGCGCTTGATCTTACGGTCGAGGGTAATTTCGTCGACCTCGATGAAGGCATCGATCTTCTGCGCTTCGGTATCGTCTCGCGAATAGCAGACCTTTGGAGTGACCTGAAGCGCGCCGAATTGCACGGTCTCGTTCAGATAGACATCAAAGGACGTGATGCGACCGGTGATCTTGTCGATGCCGGAAAAGACGGCGACGCGGTTCTCGATTCGGGCGGCGGAGGCTGGGGTGACCAGGGCGGTCATGGGCACGAGCGTCAACAGTGAAACAGCCAGTGCACGCAAAGAGGTTTCCCGCGTGAATTTTCCCATGTCGAACCGTCTCCAGAAAGATTTCCCGAACCATCGGGCACGGGCTCAACGCCTACAGGCGGAATGTGGCGAAAGCGGGTGGCGTTTCAATGCGAAGACCGCACATCCACAGCGGACCCGCTCCGCGATCAGTTGCCGGGTGTCCAGGCGTCGTAGTCGCCGGTCACGCGTGGACGTTCACCAGCAACGGCCAGAGAGCCCTGCGGGCGGTAGGCCTTCGAGGTGCCGGTCAGGTTGGGCACATGCGGCTTTTCCCAATCCCGAGCGGGATAATTTTCCTGGCTCGGCGGGACGTCGGTGCGATAATGCATCCAGCCATGCCAGCCGGGCGTGATCGCAGAGGCTTCGGCGTAGCCGTTGTAGATGACCCAGCGACGTGGCATGCCCCAGGATGTGGTGCCGCCTTCGTAATAGGTATTGCCCAACTCGTCCGTACCGACCTTCTTGCCAAAACGCCATGTGTGAAAGCGCGTTCCGATTGTCTGGCCGTTCCACCAGGTGAAGATTTGCGTCAGGAGAGTCTTCATTATCCATTCCTCGGGCTTGAGTGCACCGCGACGACGTGATGTGCGCTGCACAGCAAAAGCTTATGCCGCTCCACGGGCCAATTGTCCAGTATTTCCGGCGATATCGACACTATTTCAGCTTTATGCTGAAGCCGAAATGGCGTTTGTCGAAGCCGAGCCGTTCGTAGAACCTGTGGGCATCGAGCCGCGCCATATTCGATCCCAGCTCGATCGTTTTGACGCCACGCTCTTTAGCATCCTCGATGCAGTGGCGGATCATGATCGCGCCGATCCCGCGACCGCGCATGTCTGCCCGCGTCTGCACCGCCTCGATCTTCATCGTCACAGCCCCGCGCCCGACGAGCTTGGTCAGAATCACCGTCTGAAACGTGCCGACGACCTCGCCGTCCAGTTCGGCCACATAAAGCGTCTCGTTGGAGGATTCCTCGATGGCATGAAAAGCCGCCATATAATCGGGCATGGCCGACAGATCGGCAGTATCGCCGTGACCGCCGATATCATCGGCGGCGAACATGGCGGCCAGCGCAGGGATGTCGTCCTCGCGAGCAAAGCGGATAGTGAGATTCTCGACCATGGTGTTCATCGGGACAGCGTTTTCTCCATGACGATGCCGGGCAAACCTTCGACACCCGCCATGCGTTCGACGCGATCGACTTCAACGAAACCGACACCCTCGTAGAAGGAAATCGCGGCCTTGTTCCTCGGCTCGACTTCAAGGCGCATGATGTCCGCATCGGGAAAGCATGTCTCGAGCTCGGCAAACATATCGCGACCGACGCCCTGACGCTGAAACAGTGGATCGACGTAGAGCTGGTGCAAAAGCGCCGTTTTCACCATCCTGGTCGACATGGCCGCATAGCCCATGCCGCCGATGCGCTTGCCGTCATCCGCCACCAGAAACTCGCCACCCTTTTTCTGGATACGCTCCTTCATCGCGGCGGGCGAATGCCAGTCGGCGATGAGTGCTGCGGTCTTTTCCGCACCGTAGAGCGTATCGTAGGTGGCGTGCCACGTGCGGGCCAACAGTGCCCTCACGGCCTCGATATCGCGCTCATTGGCTGTCCGAATGAAAAACACGTGTTGCTCCGTCTGAGAATGGAAAGGCCGGGAGCAATCCCGGCATGGCCGCATTCGACCTCTCACTCCACTCGACGTCATCCTCGGGCTTGTCCCGAGGATCTGACCACGTTTGACGTCGTGGTTCGTTAGATCCTCGGGACAAGCCCGAGGATGACGGAAGCGATGTTTTGGTCTTGACTGCTCGCCGAGATGGTCCCGGCCAACGGTCTTACTCCTCGATACCCAACTTCGCCTTGACCAGTTCCTGCACGGCCTGCGGGTTGGCTTTGCCGCCAGTGGCCTTCATGACCTGACCGACGAACCAGCCAGCCAGCGTTGGCTTGGCCTTGACCTTCTCGACCTGATCCGGGTTGGCAGCGATGATCTCATCCACGGCCTTTTCGATGGCGCCGGTGTCGGTGACCTGCTTCATGCCACGGCTTTCCACGATCTCCGCCGGATTGCCGCCCTCGTTCCAGACGATCTCGAACAGGTCCTTGGCGATCTTGCCGGAGATGGTGTTGGCCTTGATGAGATCGATGATAACGCCCAGCTGATCGGCGGAAACAGGCGTTTCCTCGATACCCTTGCTGGCCTTGTTCAGCGCGCCGAGCAGATCGTTGATGACCCAGTTGGCGGCAATCTTGCCATCGCGCCCCTCGGCAACGAGCTCGTAGTAATCGGCAATCGCCTTTTCAGACACGAGGATCGACGCATCGTAGACCGACAGGCCGAGCGAGCTGACGAAGCGCGCCTTCTTGTCATCGGGCAGTTCCGGCAAATCCTTGTTCAGAGCCTCGATATAGGCATCGTCGAATTCCAGCGGCAGCAGGTCCGGGTCGGGGAAGTAGCGATAATCATGCGCGTCTTCCTTGGAGCGCATGGAGCGCGTCTCGCCCTTGCCGGGATCGAACAAACGCGTTTCCTGATCGATGGAGCCGCCATCTTCCAGAATGGCGATCTGGCGACGGGCTTCGTATTCGATGGCCTGACCGATGAAGCGGATGGAGTTGACGTTCTTGATTTCGCAGCGTGTGCCGAAAGCTTCGCCCGGCTTGCGCACGGAGACATTGACGTCAGCGCGCATGGAGCCTTCGTCCATGTTGCCATCGCAGGTGCCGAGATAGCGCACGATGGAGCGCAGCTTGGTCATGTAGGCCTTGGCTTCATCGGACGAGCGCATGTCGGGCTTCGACACGATTTCCATCAGCGCCACGCCGGAACGGTTCAGGTCCACATAGGACATGGTCGGATGCTGGTCGTGCATCGACTTGCCCGCATCCTGCTCCAGATGCAGCCGCTCAATGCCGATTTCGATATCCTCGAAATTGCCCTGACGGTCCGGCCCGAGCGAAATGACGATCTGGCCCTCACCGACGATGGGGTCCTTGAACTGCGAAATCTGATAGCCCTGCGGCAGGTCGGGATAAAAGTAGTTCTTGCGGTCGAAGATGGAACGCTTGTTGATCTGTGCCTTCAAGCCCAAACCGGTACGCACGGCCTGCGCCACGCATTCCTCGTTGATCACGGGCAGCATGCCCGGCATGGCGGCATCCACAAGCGAGACGTTGGAGTTCGGCGCATTGCCGAAGGTGGTGGAAGCGCCGGAAAACAGCTTGGAATTGGAGAGAACCTGCGCGTGAACCTCCATGCCGATGACGATTTCCCAATCGCCGGTCGCGCCGGGAATGAAGCGTTTCGGGTCTGGTGTGCGCACGTCTACAAGGGTCATATCAAGCTCTTAATATACGGAATGTCTGTCTTTGGTGAGGTAGAGCAATTGGCACCTTGGCGCAAGGCTTGTCACGCCAAAGGCATCATCGGCATGAGATTTCGAGCGAGAAAATACCATTCTTTTACAATTCAAGGTTTAATCGCGCACATGATGATTCTCGGTTTGCTCCTCGGCACTTATATTGCATTCAACCTCTTCGTTTTCCTGGTCTTCTGGTGGGATAAGGAAGCGGCGCGAAATGGCGAATGGCGCGTGCGCGAAAGCACGCTGTTGTGGCTGGCCTTTCTGGGCGGCACGGCTGGAGCGATCCTGGCGCAACGCCTGCTGCGCCACAAGACGCGCAAGGAACCGTTTCGCAGCATTCTATTGTCCATCGCAATCCTTCATGTCGGCGTCGCACTTTCGCTCGTCATCATGCCGCAATGGCCCGAGAGGTTGTTTATCGCGGCTGAGAATGCGGTTCAAAAATCGAAGCCGTAACTGTCATCGCTGATGTGAACGAACTGCTTTTCGAGGCCGATGGATTGCACGTCCCGATCAAGCCGGGTGGAGTATTTCATGGAAAACCAGCTGACGCCGTAGCCGTGCTTGCGGAAAAACTGGACGGCACGTTCGTTCTGGGCGTGGCTTTCCAGCTTTGCCGAGGGGAAATTGCGCGCCACGATCTGCCGCTCGATCTCGACCAGAAGCGCCGCGCCGACACCCTGACGCTGGTGCGGTGGATCGACCCAGAAATCGGAAATCGTATCGTCGAAATGCTCCCGCGCCGCCCAGCCGACAATGCCCCCGCCTGCCTCTGCCACTGTGATCGCGGCCCATGATGCATGGGTGAAATTCTCGAAAGCATACCGCGCATTCTCCCGCAATGCCTCCGTCACACCAATCACCGCAGTCGCCTCCGCCCAAGCCCGCAACCCAATTGCCGCCAGCACTGCTGCATCCGTCTCTCTCGCAGGGCGAATATGGATCACGCTGTTTCTCTGTTTTGGGGATGATTCGAAGTTGTGTGGGTTCGATGACTGGGTCTGGCCGCACATTCCCGCGACACAATGTAGCGCGATGTATCAGTGTCCTTCCTACCCAATCCCCTACCCCTTCATCCTCAAAGGCAGCCCTGCCGCAATAAAATAAACCTCCCCCGCCACAGCCGCGATCTGCTGGTGCAAACGCCCCGCATGATCGCGAAACTCCCGGGCCATCCGGTTCTCCGGCACAATCCCTAACCCAACCTCGTTGGACACGAACACAATCCGCGCCCGCGCAGTCGCAGCATGCGTAACCAGAGGGGCAAAGGCCGATTCGACATCCCGCCCCTCCTCCATCATCAGGTTCGTCACCCAAAGCGTCAGGCAATCGACAAGAATGATGTTCTCCGGCTGGTCCAACTGCCGCAACATTTCGGTCAGCGCAAGCGGCTCTTCATGCGTCGTCCATACGTCGCCGCGGCGGTCGCGGTGGTGGGAAATGCGGTCTTTCATCTCATCGTCCCAGGCGCGACCGGTCGCGATGTAATGCGCGGTCCCACTGCCAGAGAGAACGAGTTTCTCGGCAAAGGCCGATTTGCCGGAGCGCGCACCGCCCAGCACCAGCACAGAGTGCGCGGCGTTAGACATGGAACATAATACGGATGGGATGATGAAACGATCCGGCAGCCATTGCGATTTGAAGCGCAAGCCGGGGGGCATTCGACATGAAAAGAGAACGATTCGTAGATATGGAGGCGTTCTCCCGGTCAATCATGCCATGCGCGCCCGGTAGAGGATCGGAACCTGTTTGCCCGCCCGCATTGCGCAAGACATGTCAGCAAACCCGCTCGATACAAAAGCGCCGGATCGTCTTGATAAGGTAGGTTTAGTTAGGAAAATTGTCAAATGCCGCAAAGCAAAAACCGCGCTACGCCAGAGCGCAAACGCGGTATTTAAATCCGCCGTAGACAGCGGGGAATGGCACACCGGTACGCAAAACAAATCCGGCGTGCACGAACACCAATAACGGTAGTTCGTTACCGGATGGTTAGCGCAAACAGGAAAAGAACGAAGGGATGAGTTTTCATCCAGATTGCCATGCATTCAAATCGCATCAATATAGCGCGGGAGATTCGGGCGCGACCAAAAGGATAAACTGTGATCATGACGACCGTCGATTATCTAGCGTTGATTGTCTTTCTGGTGCTGTGGACATCCTACACGCTCATCACAACGTCGAAGTCGGCATTTGGCCGCACCAGCCTAAACCTGGCCATGGCCGAACGCCGTCGTCAGTGGATTTACAATTCGCTGACCCGCGATCTGAAAATGATCGACACCCAGATCATGGCGGGCCTACAGAACGGAACGGCTTTTTTCGCGTCAACGTCGATTTTCGCCATCGGCGGATGCTTTGCACTTTTAGGCGCGACGGATCAGGTCGAATCGGTGTTTCGGGACATGCCGTTTGTTCACTATGCGGGTCGCACCGCCTTTGAAATGAAGGTCATAGGCCTCACCTGCCTGTTTGGCTATGCCTTCTTCAAATTCGGCTGGTCCTACCGCCTGTTCAATTACTGCACCATTCTCTTCGGCGGGATGCCGATGATGCACCAGGCAAACGAGAACCGGCAGGCCGCCGAACATGCTGCCGAAAACGTCATTCGCATGAACATCATCGCCGCGAAGAATTTCAACGATGGCCTGAGAACCATTTTCTTCTCTATCGGTTATCTCGGCTGGTTCATCAGTCCTTACGTCTTCATGGCGTCGACCATCATCATCATGGTGGCATTGTTGCGCAGGCAGTTCTTCTCGGAAGCGCGCCGCGCGATCATGGACGATCTGTGAAATGCCATGAAAACGACGCACTTCACAGGCGAAGCGCTGCCAGCAGTTTGTAACCGTTGCGAAGGACGGAATTGATGAGTGAAGTCCCTGTAGCGGCCATCGAACCCAAGACAAAGGGCCGGATCGGCGCGCTCGATACGCTGCGCGGCTTTGCGCTGATTGCCATGGCGAGCTACCATTTTACCTGGGATCTGGAGATGTTCGGATATCTCGATCCGGGCACGGCGACCCAAGGGTGGTGGCGGCTTTACGCCCGCGCAATCGCGAGTTCGTTCCTGTTTCTGGCCGGTTTCAGCCTTTACCTTGCCCACAGGCGCGGCGTTCACTGGCCGTCGTTCGGCAAACGTTTTGCGATGGTGGCAGGCGCCGCTCTTCTGATTTCCGTCGCGACCTATTTTGCCGTGCCGGATGGCTGGATATTCTTCGGCATATTGCACAATATCGCAGCCGCCAGTCTGATTGGCCTACTGTTTTTGCGGCTTCCGTTTGTCGTGACGCTGGTTTTCGCAGCCCTTGCGCTCTTGGCACCCCGTTATCTCAGCTCGGATAGCTTCAACCCCATATGGCTGTCATGGATCGGCCTTTCGACCGTCCCTCCCCGGTCCAACGACTATGTTCCCGTCCTGCCGTTTCTGGCACCATTTCTGCTGGGACTCGCCGTTTCACAATTCGTCACGCCACGTGGCTGGCTGGACCGTTTCAGAAAGCCCAGTGGACGCAAGAACGTCCTTGCCTTCTTCGGGCGTCACAGCCTGCTGTTTTACATTGTCCACCAGCCGATCCTGATCGGCATCGTCTATCTGGCATCCCTCATCGCCCCGCCATCGCCGGTCGATCAGGTCGAGGCATACAAGAAAAGCTGCGAGGCCAGCTGCATGCAGCAGGAGAACGGGCTTGAACTATGCCAGAGCTTCTGTGGATGTACGCTGGAAAAGCTTCAGGCCGAAAATCTGTTCGACCCTATGATGGCCAACAGTCTCCAGCCAGAGCAGCAGTCGAAGATTGGCGAGATCGCCTCGCAATGCTCGAACCAGATTCAATAAGGATCAGGTGCCGACGCCGATTTCGGCGAGGCGCGTGAGGCAGGCCTCTTCGACATTGTCGAGCTCGGCCAAGGTTTCCTCAATGTCCTTGCGCTTTTGACGCAAGTCGGCGCGCTTTTCATCGACCTTCTTCATCAACAGAACGAGCTGCCCGGATTCACCCGGCGGCTCCTTGTAGACCTGAATGATTTCGCGAATTTCAGCGATGGTGAAGCCGATGCGGCGACCGCGCAGAATTTCCTGAATGAGCCTGCGGTCTGCCATGCGAAACAGCCGCGTGCGCCCCCGCCGCTCAGGATGGATCAAGCCCTCATCCTCATAGAAGCGGAGTGTGCGGGTGGAGACCCCGAATTCGCGTGTCAGTTCCGTGATGCTATAATACTTGTTCAAGGCTTCATCCGATTCTGGAGCATCGGACCGAAAATAACACACGGTTTTCGGAATATCCGTTGCTCAAACAACAAGATAGAATGACGAAGCGTCCCGCGCCTGCCAGTTTTATCTTTTAGCAATTCAATATGATTGACCTTAACGTAAAAGTCAATTTTGAAGCCATCAGATGGGAACGCCGAACCACCAGGTCGCGAGGCCAAGGAATGAAAAGAAACCGACGATGTCGGTGACGGCGGTCACGAAGACAGCTGAGGACACCGCAGGGTCGGCCCCGAATTTATCCAGCAGTAATGGGATAATGATGCCGGCAATGGCTGCGGCGAACATGTTGATCAGCATGGCCGTCGCGATGATACCGCCCAGATTGACATCATTGAACCAGAGGCCAGCGATAACGCCGATCGCGCAACCGAACAGCGCACCGTTGAGCAAACCCACGCCCGCTTCACGGCGAATAATCCGGGCGGCATTGTGAATATCGAGGTTCTTGGTCGCAAGCGCGCGCACGGAGACGGTCATGGTCTGCGAGCCTGCATTGCCGCCCATTCCCGCCACGATCGGCATCAGAACGGCCAGCGCCACGATCTGCTCGATCGTCGCATCGAAGAGCCCGATGACGGAAGCAGCCATAAAGGCCGTGATGAGATTGACCGCCAGCCACGGCACGCGTGAGCGCGAGGTCACCGCGATGGAGTCGGACAGTTCTTCGTCACCAACACCACCCAGGCGCAGCAGGTCTTCTTCTGCCTCTTCCTGAATAACGTCGACAACGTCATCGATGGTGAGAACGCCGACGAGGCGACCGTTGTCGTCAACCACCGCTGCGGACAGCAAATCGTACTGCTCGAAAAGCTGCGCCGCCTCCTCCTGGTCCATCTCGGCGGCGATGGGGTGGTTGGTCTCGTGCATAATCGATTCGACCTTCACCTGGCGCTTGGAGCGCAGCAGACGGTCGAGATCGAGCGCGCCAACCAGCTTAAAGGTGGGATCGACAACGAAGATTTGCGAAAAGGATTCCGGTAGTTCTTCCTCTTCACGCATGTAGTCGATGGTCTGGCCCACGGTCCAGAAGGGCGGCACGGCCACGAATTCCGTCTGCATACGGCGACCAGCCGAGCTTTCGGGATAATCCAACGCGCGCAGCAGCCTGACACGCTCGGTAAACGGCATCTGCGCAAGAATGTCCTCGCGGTCTTCGCGGTCCATGTCTTCGAGAATGTAAACGGCGTCGTCCGAATCCATCTCGCCGATACCGGCGGCGATCTGGTCGTTGGGCATCTGCTCGACGATGTCGAGGCGGATCGCTTCATCCACCTCGGTCAGTGCCGTCATGTCGAAGTCGGAGCCCAGCAGACGCACCATGGCGTGGCGTTGGTCCGACTGGATGGATTCGAGTAGGTCACCCAGCTCGGATTCGTGAAGCCGGGCAACGTTTTGCCGCAGGAAAAGGACATCCCGATCGGCAATGGCAGCGCCGACCATTGCGAGAAAATCGGAGCGAATCGACCCATCCTCGGAATAGATATCCGCCATGATCTCGGGTCTCTTGGCGTCTTCCGGCAGGGAATGATGGTCGTCCGCTTGCGTCAAATTACGCCCCTTTATCCGGTAAACTGCCTGCTTCGCCAAAGCGCAGGAGAATGGCTTTTAAAAGCACAATGTCAACAACGGGATAGGAGAAAAGGCGTTGCAGTTCCATGTGCAATCCGTTGGAGCCTACCCCCTTCGCGTTAACGGTTGCGAAACAGTCTCAGCGAATTGATCGGGTGATTGGCACAGTCCCGCAGTTACGAGTTGACATATGGCCGTTATGCGGGAATCTGGGGCAAAAGGCTGCATCAAAAATCGCCCGGGTTGGCACCCGGACCGAGTGGCCAAAAAATTGATCAGAAAGAGACCTTAAAATGGGCAAAATGGATTTCATCGGAAAGGCTTCCAGCGCGGCTGGCGGCTGGGGTGCACTCAAGAGCGTGGGCAAGCGCCTGCTGGAATCGGGTGCTCCGATTTCCGGTGCCAGAACCCTGCTCAAGGCCAATCAGCCGGATGGTTTCGATTGTCCCGGCTGTGCATGGGGTGACCCGGAGCATGGCTCCTCCTTCGAGTTCTGCGAAAACGGTGTGAAGGCCGTTGCCTGGGAAGCGACGGAAGCACGCGTTCCGCCCGACTTTTTCGCCAGCCACACGGTTTCCGAACTTCGTACATGGTCCGATTACAGCCTCGAAAAGCAGGGTCGCTTGACGGACCCATTGCGCTACGACCGCGCCACCGACAAATACCTGCCTGTTTCCTGGAACGATGCTTTTGCTGAAATCGGCGGCGTTCTCAAGAGCCTCGACAGCCCTGATCGCGCCGAGTTCTACACCTCAGGTCGCGCTTCCAACGAGGCAGCCTTTATCTACCAGTTGATGGTTCGTCTCTACGGCACCAACAATTTCCCTGACTGTTCCAACATGTGCCACGAAGCCAGTGGCGTAGGCCTGAAAGCCTCCGTCGGTGTCGGCAAGGGCACGGTTCTGTTGGAGGATTTCGAGAAGGCGGATGCCATTTTCGTCATCGGACAGAACCCCGGCACCAACCATCCGCGCATGCTGGGTGACCTGCGCCGTGCCGCCATTCGTGGCGCGCGCATAGCGGTTTTCAACCCGATCCGCGAAAAGGGTCTGGAGCGCTTCACCGATCCGCAGGACAAGATCGAAATGATCACCGGCGGCAACACCAAAATTGCCACCAACTATTACCAGCCACGTCAGGGCGGTGACATGGCCGCAGTGCGCGGCATGAGCAAGGCCGTGTTTGCGGCTGATGACGCAGCCCGCGCCGCTGGCAAGCCTGCGGTCATCGACTATGATTTCCTTGCCGAACATGCGGTGGAGTTTGACGCTTACAAAGCTGCCGTAGAGGCCACGAGTTGGGAAGAAATCCTCGACCAGTCTGGCCTGACCCGCGAGCAGATCGAAGAAGCCGCTGGCATCTACATGGCGTCGAATGCCGTGATTGCGACCTGGGCGATGGGCATTACCCAGCACAAGCACTCGGTGATCACGATCCGAGAAATCACCAACTTCATGCTGCTGCGCGGCAATATCGGTCGTCCCGGCGCGGGTCTCTGCCCCGTGCGTGGTCACTCCAACGTGCAGGGTGACCGCACGGTTGGTATCGACGAGAAGGCCCCGCCTGCCCTGCTCGATGCGCTGGAAAAGGAACTCGGCGTTCCCATGCCGCGCAACCGTGGTCACAATACTGTAGAAGCCATCAGCGCCATGCTGGATGGCAAGGCACAGGCCTTCATCGCGCTGGGCGGCAACTTCCTGCGCGCCACGCCGGACAGCCCGCTGATCATCAAGGCGTTCGAAAAGCAGAAGCTGACGGTCAACATCGCCACCAAGCTCAACCATTCGCATCTGGTACCCGGCGAAACGTCCTTCATCCTGCCCTGCCTTGGCCGCACAGAAATCGACCGCAACTCGCAGGGCAAGTCGCAGATCGTGACCGTGGAAGATTCCATGAGCATGGTCCACGGCTCCGGCGGCATCAACGAGCCCGCTTCGCCGGAACTGCGATCGGAAGTCGCCATCATCGCCGGCATTGCGGCGGCAACGCTCGGCAGCGAGCGCGTTCAGTGGGCGAAGCTGGCCGACGATTACGATCTGATCCGCGACATGATCTCGCGCGTTCTGCCGGGCTTCCATGAGTTCAACGAGCGTGTGCGCGTGCCGCGCGGCTTCCACCTGCGCAATGCGGCGGCAGAACGCGAATGGAATACGCCTGCCAAGAAGGCCACCTTCTTTACCGGCACCCTGCCGGAAAAGACGGACCATCAGGAAGCGCTTTCCAAAACTGGCATCTTCGTTCTGCAGACCTTCCGCAGCCACGATCAGTACAATACCACGATCTACGGCATGGATGACCGCTATCGTGGCGTCTATGGCGAGCGCCAGGTGATTTTCATGAACCCGAAGGACATGGAAAAGCTGGGCGCGCATGCCAAGCAGCGTGTGGATGTCATCGGTGAATATGGCGACGGCGTCGAGCGCATTGCGGAAAACTTCCGCCTCGTTCCCTACAATATTCCAGAGGGCAGCGTCGGTGGCTATTACCCGGAACTGAACGTCCTCGTGCCGCTGCACAGCTATGGCGAAGGCAGCTTCACGCCGACATCGAAATCCGTTCTGGTCTCGGTTCGCCTGCGCACAGAGGCAGAGGCCGCCTGATGAATGACGATCAATCCGCCGCGCGCTTTCTGGCCGTGGTGGAACAGATCAGCCTAACGGCCCCGGTTGTGCTCGACGCCACCGGGGCCGCGCTCATTGCAGCTGTTCACCTCGGCATCGGCAATGACAGCCGCAGTCTTTCCAACAAGCTCGGCATTGCGCACGCGCTGGTGCTGCGGGAAATCAACGCACTGTCCGGCCGCATGCTGACAATCATCAAGCGCGATACACGTACGCAGCGAACATGGGTGGAACTGACGGATGAGGCATCTTCCCTTGCTTCATCTGCCTCCCAAATCCTGCTCAAGAGTTCGCTTGCAGCCGAATAGAATAAATTGAACGTCCCATGCCAACTCGTTCTATCGTGTTCTACCCGCATCCCGCGCTTGGCTCCCATTGCGAACCTGTGACGGAGTTCGGGGCTGAACTGGAGCAGCTTGCACAGGATCTGCTCGAAACGATGCGCGCTGCCCCCGGCGTCGGCATCACTGCCGCGCATGTCGGCGTGCTGCAACGCCTCTTCGTGCTGGAGCTGAAACCCGGTGATGTCAGGACCTGTGTCAATCCAGAGATTCTGGAGACTTCGGCTGAAACGATGCGGCACACGGAAGGCAGCGTGTCCATGCCGGGCTTCACCGAAGAGGTGGAGCGCCCCTCCAAAGTGACGCTGCGTTTTCAGGATGTCTCTGGCCAGTGGCACGAAGAGCAGGCGGAGGGTTTTCACGCCATCTGCATCCAGCACGAAATCGACCAGTTGAACGGCATGTTCTGGCTCAAGCGCCTGTCGAAACTCAAGCGCGATCGCTTGATCCGCAAATGGGAAAAGGCACAGCGCTGACTATTCAACGGAGAGATTGAACGCGGCGTCACCACGCAACGTGTTGCTGACGGTGCAAATCTCCTCAGCCTGATGAGCGATAGTCTGTTTCATCTGCGCATCGAAATCGCCGTTGATTTTCAGGCTCATATGGAAATGCGTGATCCGTGCCGGCTCCCCCTCGGACTTCTCGCCAGTCACCCGCGCCTCCACGCTTTCGAAACGGTCTAGCACCCCCATGCGGCTGGCCGCGATGCGGGCGCTCAGCACCAGACAGGCGGCGAGCGAGGAGTAGAGCAGGTCAAGCGGGTTGAAACCGGGCTCGGACGCAGCAGTGACGACGGCCAGTGCGCCGCCGGTCGGCGTTGCGATCTGCGGGTGACCGTTGCGCCCCAATGTTGCGGTGGCACCGGTCTCGCGCTTCTTCACTCTGACTTCGCTCACGCCCATTTCCTTAATTTCGAATTTTCAGAAATTACATTTTGCACAATGGAACCAAAATACCCGTTTGTGCTTTTACTCACGGAACGGTGATCGACCGTTACAGATTTATAAATAGGAGCTGGGACATATGGCTACAGGCGCACTCGTAAGTATTCTGATCACATTTCTGGTCATCGTACTCATTCTTTGGCTGATCAACCGCCTGCCCGTTGGCGGCAGCGCGAAGCAGATCGCACAGGTCATCGTAATCATCATCGGTATTATTTCCCTGCTGAAGTATCTCGCAGTGTTCTAAGAACCATGGATTGACCGATATCAGGCCCGACTGGAGCTATCTCCGGTCGGGCTTTTTTTGTGTGCTGGGATCAGTCTATTCGGGACAATATCTGACATAGGCGAACTCATCACCATCTGGTGACCAGTTGGGAGAATTCATCGTTCCCTGCCCGCCGAAAAGTTCGAAAAGCGTCTCCACATTGCTTCCATCCACATCCATCAGCCGCACTCTTACATCGAGATCGCGCGGATGATCGAACACGTCGGCGTCGTAGGAAACAAAAACCACCTTGTCACCCTTCGGTGACGGATGTGGAAACCAGTCGCCATATGGGCTGTCCGTGACGCGCTCGACCGCCGAGCCATCCACACGAACGCGCCAGATTTGCATCAAACCCGTACGGCTGGAGTTGAAATAAATCCACTGCCCATCCGCCGAATAATCCGGCCCGTCATTGCGCCCCTCGCCGTGGGTCAGACGTATTTCAGTCGCGGTCTCGACGTCCATCGAATAGATATCGAAAACCTGATCGCGAATGCCGCAATAGGCAAAGCTTTTGCCATCGGGAGACCAGCCATGCCAGTAGGACGGCAGATTATGCGTCATCAGCCTTGGCGCACCACCTTCAGACGGCAGAAGGTAAATCGTGCTTTTGCCGAACTCAACCTTGTCGGAAATAGCATAGAGCGAACCATCAGGCGAAATGCCATGGTCGTTGTTGCACTCGCTGGCAAAGCCCGTATCGATCTTTTCGATTGCTGCATCACCAGTCAGCGACAGGCGGTAGAGCAACCCCTCGCTGTTCAGCAAAAGATACGTTCCATCCGGCGACCAATTGGGTGCTTCGAACAGTTCCTGCGTCTGCCAGACCACCCGGTTTTCCCGTGTGCGAATGTTGAAGATTTCAACGGAACTGCGAAGCTTTTCGGTCACATCATCGATCCCTGAAGCGGTTGGTGATCGGGTACCGCCGGTCACGACCAAAATTCTTTTTGGTGATCTTTACACCCGGCGCGGATTGGCGGCGTTTATATTCGGCGAGATAAAGCAGATGCTCGATGCGATGGACGGTTGCGATGTCGTGGCCACGCGCGACGATATCTTCCACCGACATTTCCTGCTCCACCAGGCACTCCAGAATATCGTCCAGTACGGGATAAGGCGGCAACGAGTCCTGGTCGGTCTGGTTGGGTCGCAGTTCCGCCGATGGCGCTTTGGATATGATGTTGGCGGGAATGACCTCACCCGACGGGCCAAGCGCCGTTGGCGGCACGTGGCTGTTTCTCCAGGCGGAGATGGCGTAGACCTGCATCTTGTAAAGATCTTTGATCGGGTTAAAGCCGCCATTCATATCGCCATACAGCGTGGCGTAACCCACCGACATCTCAGACTTGTTGCCCGTCGTCACGACCATGGAGCCGAACTTGTTGGAGACAGCCATGAGAATGGTGCCGCGCGCGCGGCTCTGCAGATTTTCTTCGGTAATGCCCTCTTCCGTGCCTTCGAACAGTTCGGCCAACGAAGACAGGAAGCCATCGACCGGATCGGCAATCGGCACGATATCATAGCGGCATCCCAGCGCCTTTGCGCAATCCGCCGCATCCTTGAACGAATCCTCTGATGTATAGCGGTAGGGCAGCATGATGCAGCGCACCCGCTCCTCGCCCAGCGCATCCACCGCAATGGCTGCGCAAATGGCCGAATCGATACCGCCGGAAAGACCCAGCACCACGCTTTTGAAGCCGTTCTTGTTCACATAATCACGGAAGCCCAGCATGCAGGCGCGGTAATCGGCCTCCTCGCCTTCCGGTATCTGCGAGAACGGTCCTTCGCTGCAATGCCAACCCTTTTCGGTACGCTTCCAGTCCGTGACAGAAAGCGTCGATTCGAACTGGCTCATCTGGAAGGCTAGCGTCTTGTCCGCGTTGAAGGCGAAGCTCGCGCCATCAAACACAAGCTCATCCTGCCCGCCGACCTGGTTGGAGAAGACGAGCGGCAGGCCGCTTTCGATGACCTGTCGCAAGGCCACCTGATGGCGCACATCCACCTTGCCGCGATAATAGGGCGAGCCATTAGGCACCAGCAGAATTTCAGCGCCGCTTTCGGCCAGCGTTTCGCAAACGCCCAGGTCGTTCCAGATTTCCTCGCAGATCGGAATGCCGATGCGGACACCCCGGAAATTGTAGGGACCGGAAATGGAGCCTTCGGAGAAAACACGCTTCTCGTCGAACTCGCCATAGTTTGGCAGATCGACCTTGTCGCGCAGCGCCAGTATTTTTCCGCCATCCAGAAGCGCCACGGAATTGTGCCGCCCGGTTTCACCCTGACGCGGGAAACCGATGACCACACCTGGTCCGCCATCAGCCGTTTCTGCAGCCAGTTCTTCCACCGCCTTCAGGCAAGACTTCAGGAAGGATGGCTTTAGGACCAAGTCTTCCGGTGGGTAGCCGGAGATGAAAAGCTCTGACAAAAGCAGCAGATCCGCACCTTGCGACGCGGCGTCCGCACGGGCTTCGCGGGCCTTGGCAAGGTTGCCAGAGACATCGCCGACTGTGGGATTGAACTGCCCGACGGCAATTCGCAAAACATTGGGATTGGTGTGTATTTGGCTCATAACACTTGTCTACCGTGGTCATGCCCGCTGTGCAACGCAGGCAATTAAAGTCATCGAAAAAACGACCGTCGCATCAGCATGATGCATTTCACGCAAAGGTTATGCCGGACGATTGTGGATTTTGCAGAGTTCATGTCGCATTCACTCCGCTTATGTGACAGTTACATGACACCTTCATGACGCCCGATTCACCGTGTGCGTCTAGAGAATACCGGAGTTAGAATATTGAGGAATTTGGCGCCCAAAACAACGGTCGCCGAAAGGATGAAACTCGTCCTTTCGCACCCGTTGGCACGCAACCCGACCAGCATCGCGGGCGACCTTCAACCGCTGGTCAATCTGACATTAGCGTCATTGTTGCTGATCGTCTGCGTAGAGTGGATCGCGCGCGGATCGTTACACGATGTCGGCACCTTCCTCGCCTCGCCCGTGCGGCCTGGCATCACCACCGTGGTCGCGATTCTCCTATCACTGTTGGCGTTGGATGCGGTTTTCGGCAGGCAATATCAGTCGCTGCTTGTCGCTGGCCCAGTGCTGCTCGTTACGGCCTTCGTCTCGCATCAAAAACAGCTTTATCTTTCCGATCCGCTCTATCCATCCGACCTGCTGTTCGGGCGTCAAATCGTGCAGTTGATGCCCGCGATGCTGAAAGCCCAGCCGCTGACAGCAGTAGCGCTCGCGCTCGGCATGATCGTGGCAGGTGCAGGTGCCATCCATCTATGGGGGTTCGTGCGCCAATGCACACCAGTGCTTTCGATGAGAGCGCGACTGGTTCGCCTGGCGCTCGCAGCCCCGCTGCTGACCGGTCTTGCGTCGCTGATGGAATATTCAGACAACTCCTGGGTCCGCGACCGTTTGAACATCATTCCCATGATGTGGGACCAAAAAGAAAACTACCGTCACAACGGTTTCCTGATGGCCTTCGCCTTCAATATTCCCATGGCCAATGTGTCTGCTCCGGCAGGCTATGGCGAAAACACAATTGCAGACATCGCCTCCGATGGTTCGGCTTTTGCCGTCAACCACAGCCAGTGGCCGGATGTCATCATGATCATGAGCGAGTCGCTCTGGGACCCAACGCGGCTCTCCAACGTCTCGCTGTCCCGCGATCCGATGCCCAACATTCGCAGCCGGCAATCAGGCCACATCTTCTCTCCCGAATTCGGTGGCATGACTGCCAATGTCGAGTTCGAGGCGCTCACCGGATTTTCCAACGCGTTCCTGCCCTATGGCAGCATTCCCTATCAGCAATATGTGCGCCAGCCCGTTCCCTCGCTGGCAACGTTCTTCCGTGCGGAAGGTTATTCCGCCATTGCCATGCACCCGTTTCAGGACTGGTTCTGGAACCGCCGCGAGGTCTACAAGTCCTTTGGTTTTGAGGAGTTCCGCTCGGAAGAAACGCTTCCAGCCATGGAAAAGCGTGGCATGTTTGCCTCCGACGAGGCGCTGACATCCGAAATCATGCAGATGGTGGATGCAGCGGAAAAGCCTCTGTTCCTCTTCGCCGTCACCTTGCAGGGTCACGGCCCCTATGAGCCGAACCGATATAGGCAAAACACGGTGTCCGTGGATGGATCGCTTTCGGATGGTGCTGCTGAAGCTCTTTCGACTTATGCGCAAGGCGTTTCGGAAGCTGACGACAGTTTTGCGCGGCTGATTGATTGGGCCAAGAACCGTGAGCGCGAGACCGTTATCGTTCTCTTCGGAGACCATCTACCGCCGCTGGGGCAGGTCTATGTCGAAAGCGGCCACATGCCGGGCATGGTCGCGACACGCCGCGCGCCGCTTGATACCATGAGAAAGGAACACGAAACGCCGCTTGTGGTCTGGTCCTCCAAAACCGGATTGCACAACAGGATCGGCACGATCAGCCCAGCGTTGCTGCCTTACCACGTCCTGAAAACGGCTGGTTTCGCCGACCCGTTCTACACCGGCGTTCTTGGCAAGGTGCAGGCATCTTACTCCGTCATAGACCGGCATATGCTGGTGGAAAAAGACGGCTCTGCCGTACCGGACTGGGCAACGGGCACAGGTGCGGTCCCGTCCGCCATCAACGAATATCGCCAGCTGCAGTTCGATATGATGTTCGGAAAACAATTTAGCAAGGATCGGTTCTTCCCCGGTTTTGCGTGGATCAATCCGGCTCAGCCATCCAGTTGAGGGCGATGATCGCAATACCGAATTCATTTGAATTCGGTATTGGCCCCGGTTACTCCTCAAGACTATCGGACCGTCGTCCCGGGCGGTTTGAGCCTTGGCTGGAGATCGACGAATGCCTGCTATCCCCGATTATATCGCCTCTCATTTCAAACGATCGTCGAAAGAGATCGGAGATGTGGAACTGCACATTCTCGACATCGCGCATCAGCGGCAACTTATTTCCACAGATACCAACGCGGCATTTTCGAAGAACTCCACCTTCGGAGAGCGGCTCGCAGATGGTATCGCCCGCGTCGGCGGCTCGTGGGCCTTCATCATCAGCTTCATGGTTTTTCTGGTTGTCTGGGCCGTCATCAATACCGTGGTGCTGACGACACAGGCGTTCGACCCCTACCCTTTCGTTTTTCTCAATCTCATTCTATCGATGCTGGCGGCCATTCAGGCACCCATCATCATGATGTCGCAGAACCGTCAGGGAACGCGTGACCGCTTCGAGGCCGCCAAGGATTACGAGGTCAATCTCAAGTCCGAACTCGAGGTCCTGTCTCTGCACGAAAAGATCGATGTGAAGGTGCTGGCAGAACTGGTGGCGCTGCGGGAAGAAATTGCCAAGCTTCACACACGCCGGGAAAACAGCACCGACTTGCCGTGACTTGCACCCGCCCAACACGTCTATTGTCATTCGATATTCATTTTGCGCCTTTTTCTGCATTGGTTACGAATCCGTCAGATTCTTCCGCTACAGATTGACGCGGGCATTTGTTGCATTGCACTCTGGGTGCAACGACACGGGAATCACTTTCCGTATCAGAAGGCATCACGCTTTTCCGAGCAGCGAAGCCCACGCGCTGGAGACACGATCTCCGGCTATCGAAATTTTGTTCCGAGGCATTTTTCATGAACGAGTACGATCTTGTTGTTGTCGGTAGCGGTCCCGCTGGTAGACGTGCTGCCATTCAGGCGGCAAAGCTGGATAAAAAAGTCCTCGTCATCGAAAAAGGCAGCCGCGTCGGCGGCGTTTCCGTGCACACCGGCACCATTCCCTCCAAAACAATGCGCGAAACCGCGCTCAATCTCTCCGGCTGGCGCGAGCGCGGGTTCTACGGACGCTCCTACCGCGTAAAGCAGGAAATCAGCGCGGAAGACCTGCGTCGTCGCCTGCTCATCACACTGGATCACGAAGTCGAAGTGCTGGAACACCAGTTTGCGCGCAACCGCGTGACCCACATTCGCGGCAAGGCGGCCTTCGTGACGAACGACACGATGGAGATTACCAAGGACGATGGCGAGGTCGTTCTCGTCAAAGGCAAGAGCATTCTGCTGGCCGTCGGCACTCGCCCATTCCGCCCGGATTACATGCCGTTCGATGGCAAGACCGTTATCGATAGCGACGAGTTGCTGGAACTCGAAAAGCTGCCTCGCTCGATGGTCGTCATCGGTGCGGGTGTTATCGGTATCGAATATGCCACAATTTTCAGTGCGCTCGACACGGCGGTGACCATCATCGACCCGAAGCCGACGATGCTTGATTTCATCGACAAGGAAATTGTCGAGGACTTCACCTACCAGCTCCGCGACCGCAACATGAAGCTGCTGCTGGGCCAGAAGGCTGAAAAGGTCGAGCATACGCCGGAAGGCAAGGTCATGCTGACGCTGGATAGCGGGCGTACGCTGACGACGGAAATGGTTCTGTTCGCTGCTGGCCGCATGGGCGCTACCGATACGCTCAACCTGGCCGCCGCTGGTCTGTCCGCCGATAACCGAGGCCGCCTGTCCGTCAATCCTGAAACCTTTGAAACCTCGGTCAAAGGAATTTTCGCAGCAGGCGACGTCATCGGCTTTCCAAGCCTTGCTTCGACGTCCATGGAACAGGGCCGCATTGCAGCGCGCGTCGCAGTTGGTGCCATCGGCATGGAGCCGCAAAAATACTTTCCCTACGGCATCTATGCCGTACCGGAAATCTCCACCTGCGGCCTGACCGAAGAAGAGATGAAGGAGCGTGGGATCGCTTATGAATGCGGCATTGCCCGCTTCCGCGAGACCTCACGCGGTCATATCATGGGTCTGGACACCGGTCTGCTTAAACTGATTTTCTCGCTGAAAACCCGTCGCCTGCTCGGTGTTCACATCGTTGGCGAAGGTGCGACAGAGTTGGTCCACATCGGTCAGGCGGTTCTCAACCTCAAGGGAACTGTCGAGTATTTCGTCGAAAACACTTTCAATTACCCGACGCTTGCCGAGGCCTATAAGATCGCCGGTCTCGATGCGTGGAACCGCATGGGTGATATCAAGAACGATAACGCCTGAGGCACGAACGCTTCTACCAGCGGATCTGGTAGCGGGCGTTGACCGAGGGGCGAAAACGGTCTTCATACCCCTGATTGAGCTTGCCCGTCACGGTGAGATTTTCACCGAATTTCTGCTCCAACGCGACGCTGGAAGTGAATTCGTCGAAGGTCTCACGGCTCGCGCCCGTCAGTACAAAAGCGGTTCCGGTTTCCGAACGGGTAAGGCGTAGGGATTGCGACACATCAAGCCCGCTCCACTGCTGCGCCGTGCCGTCATATCGCACGGTCATGTTACGATTGGCCTCTACATCAAGCTCGCGGGTTGCGATGCGCTTTTGCGTTGTCGTCATGGTCCAGGCACTGGAGCCGGTCAGGGCGTTCATGAGAACCGCGATGTCACCCGCAACCTTCGCGCCGGGAACATTGGACGACAACAGCGTGACATTACCCCAAAACTTGACCGGCGTATCCACCAGCGCACCGCCTTCGGACGCATTCATGCCCATTTCCAGCCCGGCACGCACCGGCGTCTGGATGGGGAGCTTCGCACCAACCCGTGCGGAATAGGATTGATCGGAATTCTTGGCCGGGGACCAGATCAGTCCCCGCTCCTGCGCATGGACAGTTCCAGCCGAAAAGATGACGGCAAGCGCGGCAATCACGAGGCCGCTGGTTTTCTGAAACATGACTTCTGTTCCTCAAGCTTTGGGAGGCGCATCATTGCTGGGAGGGGCAATGACGCACCTTGTTCGGCTTTGGACGATGGAATAACCACACGTCCCGAGTTGGCAGACCGCGCCAGCAATGAAGGGCGCGTGGTTGATCATCCGGCATGACGAAGCTGTCGATGATGCCGAATGGAGAGCTGAAACTGAGGGCTAAAAGCCGGGCCGCGCGCGAAGCACGACGGATTTGCAAGGTGCTCGTGGCGACCGCAAATCAATGACCCGAGTCTGCCAGATGAACGGCAGATGAACAAGAGCAGATGCAGCAAAAAATCATTGTGCGCTGCATTGTGATCGAAACGGCACTGTTGAAAGCGCTGGCTAACCCAGACCTGACGTAATTTTCTCGCGACCGAATTCAACGTCTTTTTTGCATGATGCGCATGCAGCCGGAAATCGCTTATCAGCACTCAAAGCAAAAGGCCGCAGCTCACGCCACGGCCTTTCAAAATATTTTGAAAAAGAAGCTTACTCGGCGTCGCCTTCAGCAGCCTTCTTCTTGGCAGGAGCCTTCTTCTTCGGAGCGGCTTCTTCGCCTTCCGCAGCGTCGGCCTTGGCAGCAGCCTTCTTCTTGGCAGGCTTCTTCTCAGCCTTTTCGCCTTCTTCGGCGTCTTCAGCCAGCAGCTCTTCCTTCGTTACGGTCTTGTCCGTAACGGAAACTTCTTCGAGCAGCTTGTCGATGACCTTCTCTTCGAAGATCGGTGCGCGGAGCGAAGCGGAAGCACCTGGGGTGTTGCGGAAGAAATCGAGGATTTCTTTCTGCTGGCCCGGGAACTGCTGCAACTGCTGGAACAGCGCGCGCTGCATTTCTTCTTCCGTTACTTCAACGCCAGCCTTCTCACCGATTTCAGAAAGAACGAGGCCGAGACGAACGCGACGCTCGGCGAGCTTGCGGTATTCTTCGCGTGCTTCTTCTTCCGTCGTGTCTTCGTCGGCAAATGTCTTGCCGGACTGTGCGAGATCAGTGTTGATCTGGCGCCAGATGTTGTCGAACTCGGCGTCAACCAGACCAGCCGGTGTCTCGAACTTGTAGACTTCGTCGAGCTGGTCGAGAATCTGACGCTTTACCTTCTGACGGGTAACGTTGCTGTACTGGCTTTCGATCTGGCCGCGCACGATTTCCTTCAGCTTTTCAGCCGATTCGAGACCGAGCTTGGTCGCCAGTTCGTCGTTGATTTCAACGGCTGCTGCAGATGCAACTTCCTTGACGGTGATGTCGAACACAGCTTCCTTGCCAGCAAGTTCTGCAGCAGGATATTCAGTCGGGAACGTAACGGTGATCGCCTTCTCATCGCCAGCCTTAACGCCGACCAGCTGGTCTTCGAAGCCAGGAATGAAGCGACCGGAACCGATCACGAGCTCTGCATCCTCGGCAGCGCCGCCATCAAAGGCTACGCCGTCGACCTTGCCGAGATAATTCATGGTAACGCGGTCGCCTTCAGCGGCAACGCCGTCCTTGGCTTCATACGTGCGAGCGCTTTCAGCGATCTTGAGGATCTGCTCGTTGATTTCGTCTTCGGTGACTTCGACGACTTCGCGCGTAACCTTGATGCCGTCGTTCGACTTCAACTCGATCGCAGGGATGACTTCGTATGCGAGGTTGAATTCGAAATCGGCTTCAGCAGCCAGGATCTTGTCGGCTTCGTCCTGGTCTTCCGTCATGGAGATGGAAGGCTGTGTTGCAGACTTTTCGCCACGACCGGAAATGATCTCGGATGGCTTGTCACGAACGAGTTCGTTGACGAGGTCAGCCATAATGGACTTGCCGTACATCTTCTTCAGGTGTGCGAGAGGCACTTTGCCTGGACGGAAGCCGTTGATGCGAACCTTGTCCTTGGCGTCGACCAGGCGCTCGTCAAGGCGAGACTTCATATCGGCGGCCGGAATTACGACCTTGATTTCGCGCTTCAGCCCTTCAGCGAGCGTTTCGATAACCTGCATTTTCATACCTTCACATCATGGCGGCGGTGCTCAGACAGCCGTTGGTTTACTTTCGAGCACAGCGCCGGAATCTAAATTCACCGGCCGTTGCTATATAAAGTGCATGCACAAGCATTTTGCCGAGCAAAAACTGCGCTTGAGCCAAGGAAGCCGCGAAGAAAATCTCCACGCATCTTCCCGGCGATTCATGTGGTGCGGGTAGAGGGACTCGAACCCCCACAACTCTCGTCGCCAGAACCTAAATCTGGTGCGTCTACCAATTCCGCCATACCCGCGCTCTTGAATCCTGCATAAACAACATCTGGCACACGAGGCCTTCCGGAGCGCGCGTCTCTATATCACCCGTTTTCTGGAGCGCAAAGGGAAAATGACGGTTTTACGTCGCTATTTGCCGGGTTTTACCCGCCTCTCCCAAGATTTATCGGTCCGTTCGGGCTTATCAAGCAACCAGATGAGCCGAGGAATAATGCATACGACATATGAGTCGCGAGGATCACGAACAGCGATCGATATTGTGCAATGTTGGGCATCTCCACTCAGTCGAAGCCACCTAGACGCTCACACTGCCCTCAAATTATGCATTTATTAACGAAGCGTAGGCGTTTTCAGGCGTTGCAATGCGCTGAATGCATAGGTGGCATACTTCATTGTCTGTTTTTGTTTCTCCTAAACCGATTATATTCGGTCTCAGGAAATCAAAGCAGCGCCGACCCAAGCGGCGCTCAGAGACGAAACGAAGGACACGATCATGAACATCACTCGCTCGCTGAACAACTGGCGCAAGTACCGTCAGACCGTAACTGAACTGGGCCGCATGAGCGACCGCGAACTCAGCGACCTCGGCATTGGCCGCAGCGATATCCGTCGCGTTGCACGCACGGCCGTCGGCATCTAATATATCAACAGAATATCGGGGGCATCAGCCTCGGGTTCTGGTACGTTTTTAAAAAGGTCTTGAGCTTCGGCTCCGGGCCTTTTTCTTTGTCTGCACTTCCCATGCAGCGTCGGCAATTTGCGCTGGAGTGATCGCGCTTAAAAAACACCCATCACAATGGAAATGGCTGAAAATTAGCCGACACACTGCACAAATGCATGGCAGTCGCCTAAATTCTGCACTCCACATCCTCGGTCTGCATATGTATATACACATCAACAGCAGAGAGCGCAGACAGAAACGCCTCGGCAGCCTAATTCGAAGTCAAACAGAACACAGATCGAGGAAACGACCATGAACCCTATCCGCATTGCAAAAAACTGGATCAGCTACCGCCGCACAATCAATGAGTTGGGTAGCCTTTCCAACCAGGCCCTCAGCGACATCGGCCTGACACGTTACGACATCCGCAACGTTGCTTCCCGTTCGTTCCGCTAATCAGCGTAAAGGGCTATTCCGCCAACCGACCTCCCACGGGCGTTGAATGGCTGAGCGACAGGTAATCAGAACGGCGCCTCGGGCGCCGTTTTTGATTCAGGGCATTCGGTCGAGAGCTTCGTCTCCCGAATTGCGCCAAGTGAGGATGACCACATCCTCATCTCCCAACCCAACTCCGATTCGTCCACTTCGCCATAAACAAGCCAGCGCTTGACAACTATCGCAAAATAATAGAACATAAAGTGAACATATGGAGTTGCAGCAATGAACGCAGCAGATAAAACCATTGAACACGCTATGTCTCTCGTCGCCCAGTCACGCAGCCTTCGCGAGCGTGCTTTGGAGCGGCGTCGCGAATTGCAACGCCGTGCCGAAATGGTGACGGTCAAGCCGCTCTACATTTTGAAAAAGGATGGCGGACGGCAGTTGTCGCTTCGGCTGGATAGCTAGGGGCTACAACGCGCCCTGCTTCAGCTCACCGCATTTATTCTACACGAGTTTTGCTGCCACAAAAAATCC
The DNA here is from genome assembly GCA_900468015.1 of Hyphomicrobiales bacterium. Classification (GTDB taxonomy): domain Bacteria; phylum Pseudomonadota; class Alphaproteobacteria; order Rhizobiales; family Rhizobiaceae; genus Agrobacterium. Next base: position 1,075,829 of record UBRU01000001.1, on the reverse strand, counting down.
CGTGCGGGATCATCTCCGCACGGGATTTTTTGAAACAGGTTTTTGCATCGGTTTACTGCATTCTTAGAAGTGCTGACTGAGGTGAAGCAATCGCTGCTTCCGCGTTGCCGGGCAGTCGATCGGTCTTTTTGAGAACCAGAATCGGCTTTTGTGCGGGTTCAACCGGTGGCGTTATGCTGGCTGTCTTGAACTCACGGTCGACCGGAATCGACGTATTCATGTTCTTGTTGACGACGCTGTCGGCAATGGCCGCAGAAGCGGAAAAGCCGATCATGGCTGCGATGATGAGAATTGGCTTCATGTCATTCTCCCTTCTTTGTTTATATTAGCAATATATTCGTTAAACTGATTGTCTTGGAATCACACGTTCGTGCTAGGCGGGTTGCAAATCCGGGTTAGCTCTTGCTGAATTCAAGTCTTGCCTTGAGTGACCGACGGAAAATCATCGCCACGTAGGTTCCTCTCAGGGGAACGATAAGCGGCTTGTAGGTGGAGGCCGAAGTCGTGTTGGCCGCCTGAAGTATCCGTCTGGTGTTCGAGCTGTTTTGCAATTTCATGCCACCTCTCCTTCGCGAAATAAACGGAAGGCGAGACCTTTGGTTCCTGCGTCACGCAAGCAAAGGTTAACAATTCGTTTCGAAAAAATGCGTTATACCATCACGAATTCGTGATGCCTGCCGATGAAACCCTAGGCGGTTTTCGCTAAGTCTCAGATATCGAAGACACCTGTAGCAACACGCACGGCGTTGCCGCCGATTCGGGCTCGGGAAATCTCGTTTTCTTTCACATCCATGGTAAGATGAATATGTGAAGGGCGTCCCATTTCGACACCCTGTTCTATTAACATCGGGTAGTGCCCATCGGCCAGCCTGTCGAAGTGATGGATAGCACCGGAGAGCGCCGCGACCGCAGAGCCCGTCGCCGGGTCTTCTGAAATGCCCATATCGGGCGAAAACATGCGCGCGTGGAATTTCGCCGCATGGTTCACGCCGCCGCGACAGTAGAGATAAGCAGATGTCAGGCGTCCCTCGACAAGCGGCGCATTTTTAAGCCACAGGCTCGCATCGAAATCCACTTCCTCCATCGCCGCAATGTTGTGAACGGGAATGGTGAGAAACGGGACGCCCGCAGTCCAGATCGACGGGTGGTGGTTTTCAAAGCCAAGCTGTGCCTCTGTAAGGCCCAGAGCATCGGCAAGCTGATCATTGTAAAGCGGCAGGTCGACACGCGACGATTTTCGCGGCAGGTCGAATTCGGCAAAGCTCGCCTCGCCTTCACGAACACGGATGGCGCATCTGACGGGTCCGACCTTTTCCTCCAGCACAGTCACCATATCGGCAGAGCCTTGGCTGTGATTTCGTTCAGCGATGGCTATGGCAGCACCCACTGTGGGGTGCCCTGCAAAAGGCAGCTCCGATGCAGGCGTAAATATTCTGAGGAATGCGGCATAGGCAGGGTTATCGGATTGCGTGACGAAAACGGTTTCCGACAGGTTCATCTCGCGCGCGATGGCCTGCATCGTATCGTCATCCAGACCATCTGCGCCGAACATCACGGCCAGTGGGTTCCCGGCCAGTTTCTGGCGGGTGAAGACATCGTAGATACTGTACTCTATCGCCACATCCCACTCCCTGGGCACCTGCAATGTCCCGCAAACTGCCTGACCTGACTGGGCACTGCAACCCTGTTTATACGCAAGCATTCAAGAAGCTGTGGACGTGGCCGGTGCACTTTAAAGAGCTTGTCCTGACAGCAGGTCTTCATGTACCAAAGGCCATCAACAGGGGTGACTGCATGTCGCGTTCAACTGAGAGTCTGTGTTTCGTTGCTTCGACCACCGACAATGCGCAAAGTGCGCGGGACGAACTGATAAGACATTATGGCAATGCCTCGTTCGATGAAGCCGATGTCATCGTGGTGCTTGGCGGTGATGGTTTCATGTTGCAGGTCCTCAACGAGACCATGAACTCCGGCAAGCGCGTCTACGGCATGAACCGTGGCTCGATCGGGTTTTTGATGAATGACTACCGGGTCAAAGGCCTGCCGGAGCGGATCGCGATTGCCACCGGCAATGATTTTCACCCGTTGCGCATGACCACCATCGATGCCGATGGCAAAGACTTCTCGGCACTCGCCATGAATGAAGTCAGCCTTTTCCGCCAGTCCCATCAGGCTGCCAAACTGCGGGTGGATGTGGATGGCAAGACGCGGCTGGAAGAGCTGATCTGCGATGGCATGATGGTGGCGACACCTGCGGGCTCCACGGCCTATAACTTCTCGGCGCACGGTCCAATCCTACCGCTCGAATCGCCGCTTCTGGCGTTGACGCCGGTCAGCGCGTTTCGCCCGCGCCGCTGGCGTGGCGCTCTCTTGCCAAATAAGGTAACGGTGGATGTCCACGTTCTCGAGAGCGAAAAGCGTCCGGTCAACGCCGTTGCCGACCACACGGAGGTCAAGTCGGTGCAAACAGTGCGTATTGCGCAATCCGAGGACAGAACCGCAAAAATTCTCTCGGACCCGGATCGATCCTGGTCGGACAGGGTGCTTGCCGAACAGTTTACGAATTGATGAAGATAACGATGATCAAAAGCTTCCTCGCCACCACATTTCTCGCTGTCAGCCTCTGCGTGGCTAACGCCCAGACGCAAGGACCCGGCATCGACGCCCTGCCAGTCTCCACGATTTTCGTGGCAAGCAGCGGTATGTGGGAACAGGATGCCAATGCACAGGGTGAAAACAAATCAGCAGGATCGGCTGAGCCGACACGCGGCTATTATAAAGTCATCGCCATGCGCCAGACCGATGGTACCGCGAAGATTTACCTTCAGCAGATCGCCTACACCGCAACCGGTCCCAGTCTCGTGGAAACTGTCGAGCTTGAAGAATTCACTCAGATGAAGGCCTATGTGACCGACATCCGCCCGGAAAGCTCCACAGGTGCCTCCGATGTTCCGGGCCTTTTCGTCACGGTTCACCTGAAAACGAACCCTACGCAAAAAGATGCCGATGCCTGGACGGTGCTGATCGACGAACTCGGCGACATGAAGATCGAGAAAGCGTCGAACTGAGTGGGCAATCAGAGGCCGATGTCTTCAGGCCTCTCCAGCACCGCACCGAAATGATGTTTCCAGAGGCGAGCGCCCAATGCGCCGCTGCGGTCGAGACTGGAGCCTATGGTCAGCCACGGTATCAGCGTCGGGCGTAACCCGACGTCGAAAAAGCTGAACCCCGCAGCAAGAACGCAAGTATCCGCCTGAATGCCACAGACCAACACACGGTCTGGCTTCAACGACACGAGGTAGTCGACGGCCTCTTTTGGTGGAGCATACCCATACTTGATAAAGACGCGGTCGGCAGCGACAAGCGAATTGTCAGAAGCACCCGGCTTCCAGCCCAACTGGCTTTCGAATGGCGTGATGCTTTCATTATGCCGCTCCACGCTTGCGACACTCGGCAAGAGCTTGGCCAGGCGCGCAATATTGCTGACGAGGTCCGCAGGCGGATCGAAGCTTGGCTGCACATCGACGATATAGAGAACCTGTTTCACGCTACACCGCTCCATTGTTAATTGGGCTCCGAATCAAAAAGCCTCCCGCAAGACATGCGAGAGGCCAATGTCGTCACAAAGCAAGGCGCCTGAGATCAATCGATGTCGGAGACTTCGACGTCTGCACCGCCGCTGATGCGGTGGGCGAGTGCTGCTTCCATGAACTCGTTCAGTTCACCATCGAGAACGTTGCTCGGCGCGGTGCTTTCCACGCCCGTGCGCAAATCCTTGACCAACTGGTAGGGCTGCAAGACGTAGGAACGGATCTGGTGTCCCCAGCCGATATCGGTCTTGGATGCTGCCTGAGCATTGGCCGCAGCTTCCCGCTTCATCAACTCGGCTTCGTAAAGGCGTGAACGCAGCATTTCCCACGCCTTGGCGCGGTTCTTGTGCTGGGAGCGTTCCTGCTGACAGGCCACCGCGATGCCGGTTGGAATATGCGTGATACGCACAGCAGAGTCGGTCGTGTTGACGTGCTGTCCGCCCGCACCCGACGAGCGATAGGTATCGATACGGCAATCGCTTTCGTTGATGTCGATCTGGATCGAATCATCGACAACCGGGTAAACCCAGATGGACGAGAACGACGTATGTCGGCGCGCATTGCTGTCGTAAGGCGAGATGCGAACGAGGCGGTGAACGCCCGATTCCGTCTTCATCCAGCCAAACGCATTGTGACCCTTGACGAGAATGGTCGCGGATTTGATGCCCGCTTCTTCGCCTTCGTGAACTTCCAGAACTTCGACCTTGTAGCCCTGGCGCTCTGCCCAACGCGTGTACATGCGCAGGAGAATATTGGCCCAATCCTGGCTTTCCGTGCCACCAGCGCCGGAATGCACTTCGACATAGGTATCGTTGCTGTCGGCTTCACCAGAGAGCATGGCTTCCACCTGACGGCGGTTCGCCTCGCTTCGCAGCGTCTTCAAAGCGTCTTCGGCTTCCTTGATGATGTCGGCATCACCTTCCGCCTCACCCATCTCGATCAGCTCGACATTGTCGTTGACCTGCTGTTCGAGGGCTTTGACGCCGTTGATGGATTCGTCAAGCTGCTGGCGCTCGCGCATCAGCTTCTGCGCTTCCGTCGCGTCATTCCAGAGGTTTGGGTCTTCGGCCTTGTTGTTCAACCAGTCCAGTCGTCTTATCGCCTGGTCCCAGTCAAAGATGCCTCCTCAGCAGGCTTATGGCCTGCCTGATTTCGTCGACGACGTTCACGATCTCATTGCGCATTTCGCAGATACTTCGCTTTCATGGAAATTGGCATTAAAACTCGATGGCTGAATAAATGCGAGGGGCGCGGATGTAAAGCCCGCGCCCCTCGCCTTTCCATCAATTGGGTTCAATAGAGGCCGCCGCCACCGCCGGTAATGGCCTGCTGGGCCTGTGGCGAAGCGCGCAGAATGTCTTCCTGGGACATGGCGCCGTCCATACCAATCACGTTGAAGCTGCTGGCTGGACCTGTGCCAGGCTTGAAGGCTTCCATAATCGTATCGGGCTCGCCCTCATTGGCAGCCATGCCGGTCTTGCGGTTGACGGCAACGAATTGCATCCCGTTGGGAACGATGAACTTGCTCTGTGGCAGATGCTTTGCAGCCTGCGCAATGAACTCACCGAAGATCGGCGCTGCCAGCGAACCGCCGGTGCCGCCGCGGCCAAGCGGTGCCGGGCTATCGAAACCGATATACAAGCCAGCCACCAGATCAGGCGTGTAGCCTACGAACCAAGCGTCTTTTTCGTCATTGGTCGTGCCGGTCTTGCCTGCAACCGGCAGGTTGACCTTGATCTTGCCTGCCGCCGTACCGCGCTGAACGACGCCTTCAAGCATGGATGTCGTTTGATACGCCGTCATCGGGTCAAGAACCTGCTCGCGATTGTCAACGATCTCGGGTTCGTCCTGATTCTGCCAGCTCGCAGCGTTGCAGCTTTCGCAACCGCGCTCCTCATGACGGAAAATCGTCTTGCCGTAGCGGTCCTGAATGCGGTCGATAACCGTCGGATTGATCTGCTTGCCGCCATTCGCAATCACGGAATAGGCAGAGACCATCCGCATCACAGTGGTTTCACCGGAACCAAGCGACATGGCCAGCAGTGGCGGCATCTTGTCGTAAATGCCGAATCGCTCGGCATATTCCGCAACGAGGTTCATGCCCATATCCTGCGCCAGACGCACAGTCATGAGGTTACGGGATTTCTCGATACCCAGACGCAGTGTAGACGGACCAGCTACTTCGCCGCCGTAGTTCTGCGGCCGCCAGACCTGACCACCGGAAACAACCTCAAGCGGTGCATCCATGACCACGGATGCAGGCGTGTAGCCATTGTCCAAGGCCGCAGCATAGATGAACGGCTTGAACGAGGAACCGGGTTGGCGCATAGCCTGCGTCGCGCGGTTGAACTCCGACTGGCCATAGGAGAAGCCGCCGACCATGGCCAGAACGCGGCCGGTATGCGGGTCCATCACCACCATGCCGCCCTGCACCTTCGGCGGCTGACGAAGGCGGTATTCCGCACCGTCATTGGACAGCGGCTCGACGTAGACGACGTCGCCGGTCTTCAGGACGCTCGCAGGAGACTTGGCTGTCGCGCGCTGCCCCTTGGCATCACGGTAGGCCCAACGCATGTTTTCCGGCTTGATATGGCCTCGGCTGCGCTTATCCGGGTTGTCGCTATCACCATCGGGACGAAGGCCAACATCGACTCCATCGGCGGATGCGGCCAGCACGACGGCCAGTTTCCACTCGGGCACGTCACGAAGCGGCTTGATCTTCGCCAACGCATCGCTCCAGTTGCCGGAGGTGTCGATCTGATCGACAGGGCCGTGGAAGCCACGACGCTCATCATAATCCAGCAAACCGTCCTGAAGCGCCTTGCGGGCCTCCAACTGAATATCGGGATCGAACGACGTGCGAACGGACAGGCCGCCTTCCAGCAAAGCCTTTTCGCCGTATTTCTCAACGATCTGGCGGCGTGCCTCTTCGGAGAAGTAATCGGATGCAGCAAGACGGGCTCCGCCTGTGCGAATATTCACGCCCAAGGGCTGCGTCTTGGCATCGGCTGCGTCGGCTTGCGTGATGTAGCCATTTTCCGCCATGCGGTCGATGACCCAGTTGCGGCGCTCGACCGCCGCCTTTTCACGGCGCAGAGGATGGTAGTTAGCAGGCCCCTTTGGAAGCGCAGCCAGATAGGCTGTTTCCGCAATCGTCAGTTCGGTCACAGACTTATTGAAATAGGTCAGAGCAGCACTGGCGATACCATAGGAGTTGAGACCGAAGAAAATCTCGTTGAGGTAAAGCTCGAGGATTTTATCCTTGCTGTAGGCCTGCTCGATGCGGAAGGACAGGATCGCTTCCTTGGCCTTACGCTCCATGGTCTGCTCATTGGTCAGCAGGAAGTTCTTGGCAACCTGCTGCGTGATCGTCGAGCCACCCTGCGTCGGACCACCGGTCACGTAAGCGACGGCAGCGCGAGCAAAGCCGGTGACGTCGATGCCGGGGTGCTGATAGAAATTCTTGTCTTCGGCAGACAGAAACGCAGCCTTGACGCGGTCTGGCACCGCCTGAATGGGCAGGAACAGGCGCCGCTGTTTGGCGTATTCCGCCATCAGCGCGCCATTACCTGCGTGGATGCGTGTCGTTACCGGTGGCTCGTAACTGTTCAGCACCGCGTAATCGGGCAGATCCTTCGTAATGGTCACCAAATAAATGGCAACACCGCCAGCCACCACAAGGAACAGCATGCTGGCCAAGCCGAAGAAATATCCAATAAGTCTGATCATATTAAAGCTACCGATACTTCGAATCGTAACTGGTTGCGCCCGTTGTTATGAGCACATTCTTGCATATAGCATGCCGTTTTGCACACCGCTTCATCGATGACAAGCCGCCAAGAGCAGCATTCTCTCATACATTAAAGTGAGCCGTGGCTTTCTGCTTCGCGAAAAGCACACATCACCATCGAATCCTGTGTCCGAGTAACGTGGGGAATGTGAGTAAAATAGGGCCCGTAGCAGATTATCATTCCAGATATTGTGTCTCTACGCCCTTTTTATCGCGCCGGTCGCGAAGATGTCACAGGTGACATCGCTCGCGATCCATCGACGCTGAACGGCGCAGCCTTAACCGCCGTTTGCCAGAGCCTGCGCACGGTACCGGGTAACGGCCACAGCGAGCGTATCTGCAACCTTCTGACGCCAGGTTTCATCCAGCAGCAGTTTTTCGTCGTCCGGGTTGGACAGGAAACCAAGCTCCAGCAAAACCGAAGGCACGTCGTGGGCGCGCAGCACCTGGAAACCCGCATATCGATGCGGATTGTTGATGAGACCGATCTGCCCTTCGAAGGATTTGACGATGTTTTCGGCAAGCGTCACGGAAAATGCCTGCGTCTCACGCCGCGTCAAGTCGAGAAGGATATCGGCAACTTCAGGCTGGGAATGCTGCTGTGCGACACCCGCAATCTGGTCCGAAAGGTTTTCGCGCTCGGCAAGGTCCTGCGCCATGCGGTCCGATGCCCGGTCCGATATGGTGTAGACAGTCGCACCGCGAATGCCCTTCTGTTTTAGCGTATCGGCATGCACAGAGATAAAGAGATTGGCGTTCTGCTGCCGCGCCAGCGTCACACGTTCCGAAAGCGCCAGAAACGTATCGTCGTCCCGCGTTAGAAATGCCCTGATGCCGCCGATCTTGTTCAGCCGGTCGGTCAGTTGCTTGGCAAAGGTCAGAGTTATGACCTTCTCGTCGGTTCCGCTGATTCCACCCTTCGCCCCCGCATCGATACCGCCATGTCCTGCATCGACAGCAATGACGAACTCCGACTGCCTGCTGGTCTTAGGAGCGACATCGGCATTGACAGACGCGGTGGTGGCGGGAGCCAGCGCTTGCCAGTTCTGATTCTTCAGAAGATCAGCAAATTTCTGCTTGGTCGCGATTTCCGTATCGAGCACAAAGCGGTAAACCTTGCCGCCATCTTCGGTTTTGACGTCTGCGATGGCGACCTGCACAGGCTTCTTCGCTGTCAGCACCAGCCGCGCACTGCCCTCGCCCATGGTTCCAAACCGGATATCGCTGAACAGCCCCGTGGGTGCGAGGTCTTTTGTCGGAAACGAGAAACCGACGGCAGGAAAATCGACGACGATGCGTGCAGGTCCGTCCAGATAATGGACTTCGAATTCCGGCTCTTCGTTGAAATCCATAACGATGCGCGTCCGCGCCTCATCGCCAATTATACGGGCCGAACTGACGATCAAAGAGGGTGCTTTGTCCGTCGCATTCGCCGATGACAACATGATCGGCGCACAAAGCGCGGCCACCAGCAGCACAGATGCGATTCGCCCCGCCAGAGTTGCGAGGATGGCGACTTTAGCTCCGCCGATGAGATGTTTGCTGGTCGTCAACGTCGTTTCCGTAATTTCGGTCATTAGGGCCGGATATCGTGACATGCGGGTCGAAATATCGCTTAAGCCGTCACTAGAATGGCCTGATTTGCACATGCGCGCAACAATTGCAGCCCTTGGTGAAGCAATTCTTAACCGCCAAATTCCGCCAATGATATGGCATATTTAGCCACCCTATTGCTATTATGACAGATAGAACATACAACATGAATGAGGGTTAAAAGTGTTGACGGGATAGATGCCCGCCGGCTGCCAATCGACCAAAGACGCTGGCGCTGTAATATCGGGCAATCATCTGCCGTCGCTGCATTTTTCTCCTGAAACTGGATTAATTCCGGCTCTAGTCGGAACAATACCCGGTGGCATGCCACCGCACGCTCGAGGAGAGCATTTTCATCGGATCCTCCGGGGTCTATTTATTAAAGTCGTTCTCGCTTGGCCAATGATGTCGTTGCAGCAGCTTTCATATGAACCGGATACCAGGAGCAGGCACATTGCTTTGCCAGTTGTCCGGATGCTGCCAGTTTACAGACGCCGGGCAAGAAACTTCATTTCCGGCACACCCTCGACCATAGATGAAAGGCCTGTCCTAGCGGCGGGCCTGTTCTCGTATAAGACAGGGCTGCGCCGAGGAGCACAGCTTACATGGCAGACAAAATGCTTATCGACGCCTCCCATGAAGAGGAGACGCGGGTAGTCGTTGTTCGGGGAAATCGGATCGAGGAATTCGATTTTGAATCTGAACATAAGAAACAGATCCGTGGCAACATCTACCTTGCCAAGGTAACAAGGGTTGAGCCTTCTCTTCAGGCTGCTTTCGTGGATTACGGCGGCAACCGCCATGGCTTTCTCGCTTTTGCGGAAATCCATCCCGATTATTACCAGATTCCCCTGGCCGACAGACAGGCGCTGCTGAGAGCGGAAGCCGAAGATCATCGCCGCAATGACGACTTCGAATCGGCAAACGACACACCCAACGAGCCATCCTCCGCGTCGTCGCTCGCCGTCGATCTTTCCCAGGCCGACCAGCCTGACATCGGTATCGTCTCGGCACCAGACGCTGCTGCCGATGCACCAAACGAAGTTGCCGAAATCGTAGCAGAACCGGTTGAAACCGAAGTCGAGGCTGTCGAAGCCGTGGCTGAAGAAGCACCGGCCGAAGACGAAAAGCCGAAGAAGCGCGTTCGTCGTCCCCGCACGAAGAAAAAGACCGAAGCAGATGAAGCGTCTGCCGATGCAGGCCCTTCAGACGATGGTTCCGAAGATGATGGCAGCAAGGGCGGCGAAATGGCTGCCATGGTCGATACCGACACGATTTCGGAAGAGGTCGAGGGTCTTGGCCGTCGTGGCAATGACGATGACGACGATGATGACGATGACCACCACGAAAAGGAAGTCATCGAATCCGTTGGCGCTGAAGATGCGATGGAAGAAGTTCCAGACCGCGTTTCGCGCAAGCCACGCAAGCAGTACCGCATTCAGGAAGTCATCAAGCGCCGCCAGATCCTTCTGGTTCAGGTTGCTAAGGAAGAACGCGGCAACAAGGGCGCTGCTCTGACGACCTATCTGTCGCTCGCAGGCCGTTACTCGGTTCTGATGCCGAACACGGCGCGTGGCGGCGGTATTTCCCGCAAGATCACCCAGCCGACAGACCGCAAGCGCCTCAAAGAAATCGCACGCGACCTGGAAGTGCCACAGGGCATGGGCGTTATTCTGCGTACAGCCGGTGCAAACCGCACGCGCGTCGAGATCAAGCGTGACTTCGAATATCTGATGCGCCTGTGGGAAAACGTCCGCACGCTGACGCTCAACTCCACTGCTCCGTGCCTCGTGTATGAAGAAGGATCGCTGATCAAGCGTTCGATCCGCGATCTCTACAACAAGGACATCAGCGAGATCATCGTCTCTGGCGAAGAAGGCTATCGTGAAGCAAAAGACTTCATGAAGATGCTGATGCCAAGCCATGCCAAGGTGGTCCAGCCTTACCGCGACATTCACCCGATCTTCTCGCGCTCCGGCATCGAAGCGCAGCTTGACCGTATGTTGCAGCCGCAGGTTACGTTGAAGTCCGGTGGCTATCTCATCATCAACCAGACCGAAGCACTGGTTGCGATCGACGTGAACTCCGGTCGTTCGACCCGCGAACATTCGATTGAAGAAACTGCCGTCCAGACCAACCTGGAAGCTGCGGAAGAAGTGGCACGCCAGCTGCGTCTGCGCGACCTTGCCGGTCTCGTCGTCATCGACTTCATCGACATGGAGGAGAAGCGCAACAACCGCTCCGTCGAAAAGAAGCTCAAGGATTGCCTGAAGAACGACCGCGCCCGCATTCAGGTCGGCCGTATTTCGCATTTCGGCCTTCTGGAAATGTCGCGTCAGCGCATTCGCGCATCGGTTCTGGAATCCACGACGCAGGTCTGCTCGCACTGTGGCGGTACGGGCCATGTGCGCTCCGAATCCTCCATCGCCCTGCATGTTCTGCGCGGCGTGGAAGAATATCTGCTGCGCAACACCACCCACAACATCACTGTTCGCTGCACGCCGGATACTGCGCTCTACCTGCTCAACCACAAGCGCGCGACCATTGTGGATTATGAAGCCCGCTTCGGCGTGGCCATCATCATCGCGGCGGACGACAGCGTGGGTGCACAGCACTTCGCCATCGATCGTGGTGAAGCCGTTGAGAATCCGGTCAAGATCGAAAGCCTAATCCAGATGCTTCCTGATTTCGAGGAAGAGGAAGACGACATCATCATCGAAGCCGATGAGGATGAAGACGAGGAAGAAGTCGTCGTAAAGGCTGAAAAGACCGAAGCACGTCAGCCACAGGCGGACGCGGGCGAAGACGGCAAGCGCAAGCGCAAGCGTCGTCGTCGTCGTCGGGGCAAGGGCAGCCAGAATGGCACCGAGGCTCAAGGCGAGTCGGATGACGACACCTCTTCCGACGATCAGGACGATGATGCCGAAGGCGAATCTGATGACGAGGCATCCACCTCGACACTGGAAAACAGCGACAGCGCATCTGGAGACGAAGCAAAGCGCAAGCGCCGCCGCCGTGGCAAGCGTGGCGGACGCCGCAATCGCGATGAAAACGGCAACATCATCGAAGACAATGATGAAGCTGAATCCGTGCGGGCCGTAGAAGAAGGCGAAACCGCCTCTGCTTCCGAGGTCACGGAAGAAGCTGCTGTCATCGAAGCCGTCGCCGTAGAAGCAGCGCCTGCGGTTGTTGCCGAAGAATCGGAAAAGCCGAAGAAGCCTCGCCGGACCCGTAAGGCAAAGGACAAGGCTGGCGATACAGAAGCCGAAACTGCGGCAGTTGCTGCTGTGGCTGAGCCAGCACCAGCGCCGACACCTATCGAGGCTGTGGAGCCGCCAGCAGCCGAGGCACCCGCTGCCGAAGTTCCTGCTCCGGCACCTGTGGAACCTGCTGTTGCGACACCTGCCGCTTCCGTTGAAGAAACGACGGAAGAAGCCGCCAAGCCAGCACGTGCCAACCGCGGCGACAACGTCTCCTCCTCGGAGCCGGTGGTTACCTCTGCAGCACCCGAAGGTGGCGACACCGACCCATCCAAGCCCCGCAAGGGCGGCTGGTGGCAAAGACGCGGCTTCTTTTAAGCCTTAGCTTTCAACGCTGACGAATGAATTGAGGCTCCGCATTGCGGGGCCTCTTTCATTTGACGAGAACTCAGAAATACACGCATAGAGGTTGTGCTTCGAGGAAAGTTTTCACCCGAACCAGATGGATTTGATGTGACCAACAACCGTGATCCTGCGTTAACCGTGCGCCGCATTTTAAAAGTCAATCACGCTGGCGAGTTCGGTGCTATCAGGATTTACGGTGCGCAGATTTTCGTCGCCCGCTGGCTCTTCCCAGATATCGTTTCGAAACTCGAAGAGATGCGCGACGACGAGATCGATCATTGCCGGTTGTTTCGCGACGCAATGCCTGCGCGAGGCGCAAGACCATGCCGGATCATGGCGCTGTGGAGCTTGGGTGGCTTTGTTCTTGGCGTTCTGACGGCGCTGTGTGGCCGCAACACGGTCTGGATTTGCACAGAGGCCGTAGAGAGTACCGTTCATCAACATCTCGAAGACCAACTGACTTTTCTTCGAAAACGCGACCCTGAACTGCATGCCCTGATCCTGTCGATTCAGGAGCAGGAGTTGGCCCATTTGACCCAGGCCGAAAACAGCCAGAAAAGCCGTGGTGCGATGCGTAAAGTTCTGTTGCCGATCATCGGAGCCCTCACCGATCTGATGATCTGGCTTTCGACGTGGGGCGATTCCAGCTGGATGCGTGCGGAAATGGCGCGTGATAGCCTGCCTGATCGGGCTGATTTGCGTTAGCACAAGGCTAAAAACAAAAAGGCCGTCTCACTCGGAAACGGCCTTTTCAAAAACGTAGGTCGAGGAGAACGACTCACTCGTCGCGGTAAACCTTCTCGCGGCGCTCGTGGCGTTCCTGGGCTTCGATGGAAAGTGTGGCGATGGGGCGAGCGTCCAGTCGCTTGAGGCCGATGGGTTCGCCGGTTTCTTCGCAGTAGCCGTAGGTCCCATCTTCGATCCGCTGCAGCGCGGCGTCGATCTTGGAGATCAACTTGCGTTGGCGGTCGCGGGCCCGAAGTTCGATGGCGCGGTCTGTCTCTGACGATGCCCTGTCGGCGAGATCAGGATGATTGGCGCTTTCTTCGGCGAGATGACCCAGCGTCTCCCGCGCTTCCCGTAAAATGTCATTTCTCCAACCGACCAGCTTTGACCTGAAATAGGCTCGCTGGTTGGCATTCATGAACTCATCGCTTTCCGAGAGTACATAATTGCTAAGATCGATCTTCTCACTCACGCGATTCTCCTCGAAGAACATCTCATATTGCGCGGGTATACTCCGATATCGTAGGCCCGTTCAAGTGCGCAGAGCAGTTTTCAGGCATTTTTAAATCTGTCACAAAATTCAGCTAAACGATTATTTTTTATGCTTTATTGGCATTACACGAATTATTTCTTCGATCACGTTTTCATAACTTGCCTATACCGCCCGCCACTTGCAGCCTCACGGGCTATTCCTGTAAAGCTGCTGCCATTGTTTCGCTGCGCACAGGATACCCGGCATGCACGAGCCCTCATCGCTACCCTCCCGGATCTATCTGCTGCGTCACGCCCATGCCGCCTGGGCCGGGCCCGGGCAACGGGACTTCGACAGGGCTCTCGATGCTGCCGGTTACGCGGAAGCCGAGGTGATCGCAGATCAGGCCGCCGATAAGGGCTATCTCCCGGATGCCGTGATAAGCTCGACGGCGTTGCGTTGCCGCGAAACGGCACAGGCGATGCGCCGGGCCTTCAACGATAGCTTCGACGTCGCTTATATCGATGAGATGTACAATGCCGAGGCCGACACCTATCTGGCCTTGATGGCAGCACAGACTGCGAGCCGCGCGGTGATGCTGGTCGGGCACAACCCCACTATCGAAGCCGTTGCTGAGACGCTGATCGGTCGCGAACAGATGGAGGCTCTCCTGCCCTCCGGTTTTCCCACCGCTGGTCTCGCCGTTTTCGATGCTGACCCAACCTCCTCTGGTAAAGTGAGATGGCACCTCATCGACTTTCTTCACCCCTGAGACATCCTGCGGCGGTCAGAAAACTTTCCGACAGTCGCTTCTTTTTTGAGCAGGCAGCCACCCTATATATTTTCGGATAGTGAAATATTTTTTGGGAAACAGTCTTTGGCGCCATCCTTCACCTCCGTCACCGATAGCGCACTGATTGCCATCGACAATCTTGCAGACCGCGCCAGTGCTCTGACCAACCCGACACTTCGGCTTGGAGTGACCGGGCTGTCGCGTGCTGGCAAGACGGTTTTCATCTCGTCACTCGTCCACAATCTGCTGAACGGCGGACGGCTGCCAATCTTCGAGGCCATCCGCTCCGGTCGTGTTTCGAACGTCCGGCTTGAGCCGCAGCCGGATGACGCCATTCCACGCTTTCAGTATGAAGACCACATTCAGGCGCTGGTGCGAGACCGTATCTGGCCGGACTCGACACGTGCCATCTCGGAGCTGCGCATCACACTCGATTACCAGAGCGCGAGCGGCTGGGGTCGCTGGTTTTCGGCGGGAAAGCTGGCGATCGACATTGTCGATTACCCCGGCGAGTGGCTGCTCGATTTGCCGCTGCTGGGGCAGGATTACAAGACCTTCAGCGACAACACCGTGACACTGGCACAGGGCGGCGTGCGGGCGGAACTTGCGCGCGAGTGGCTCGAGATCGCCAATTCGGTCGATCTCGACGGTCCTGCCGATGAAATGACGGCGCGTCGTCTGGCGGAAAGCTTTGCCACTTATCTGCGCGCATGCAAGTCGGACGAGCGCTCGCTATCCACCCTGCCGCCGGGTCGCTTTCTGATGCCGGGTGATCTGGAGGGGTCGCCTGCCCTCACCTTCTCGCCGCTTCCCGGCCTGACCGATGGCAAGGCGGTTAAGGGCTCACTCAGGGCCATGATGGAGCGTCGTTACGAGGCCTATAAGTCCATCGTCGTCAAACCGTTCTTTCGAGAACACTTCGCGCGTCTGGACCGGCAAATCGTGCTGATCGATGCGCTTCAGGCCGTCAATCGCGGTCCCGAAGCCGTTCAGGATCTGGAACGTGCTCTGGGCGACGTTCTCGCCTGCTTCCGCCCCGGCAAGAACAGCCTGCTGTCCTCGCTCGTCGGCAGGCGCATCGACAAGGTTCTGGTCGCCGCGACCAAGGCTGATCACCTGCACCACGAAAGCCACGATCGTCTTGAAAGCCTGACACGCCGTCTGGTTGACCGCGCCATCACCACCATCGGCATGAGTGGCGCTGGCATCGAGGTCATGGCGCTGGCCTCGGTGCGGGCCACCAAGGAAGCCAGCGTACGTCAGGATGGTCACACCCTGCCCGTCATCGTTGGTACGCCCATTTCGGGCGAGAAGATCAACGGCGAGATTTTTGACGGAAACCGCACGACGGCGATCTTCCCCGGCGACCTGCCGGAAAACCCGGAGCCGCTATTTCGGGCCTTGGACGTCGAGGGCGACAAGGCCGATTTGCCGGACGTCAACGTGGTTCGCTTTCGCCCGCCCAAACTCGAGGAAAACAGTGACGGCATCAAGCTTTCGGTCCCGCATATCCGGTTGGACCGCGCCATGCAGTTCTTGTTTGGAGATAGGCTCGCATGAAGGACGAAACCGAAAACCCAGGCCGCCGCCCGGCAGCTTTCACGCTGGAAAGCGAGCCCGCACCGACGCGGGTGATAGAGGCCAGACGCGCACCGCGTAGCTTCGACGCCGACATATCGATGACGCCGGATGAAGAAGACCCGTTTCTGGCACCCGAGACGGTCGATTCAGCCGCCCTGCCCGTTGCTGCTCCTCGACGTCGGCGCTTCTCCTTCGGCAAGCTGGCCATGGGCGCAATCGGTGTTCTGCTTTCGCTTGCCTTCGGTCTCTGGGCAGACCAGCTCATACGCGATCTTTTCACCCGCTCCGACTGGTTGGGCTATACAGCGACGGTCGCGCTTGCGGTCGCCGTTTTCGGCCTGCTCGCGCTCGTCATTCGTGAAGGCGTCGGCATCATGCGGCTCAACGCCGTGCAATCGCTGAAGGCGGATGCGGAAAAGGCCGCACTCGAGAAAAAGCCATCGGCGGCCCGCGCCGTCATTTCACGCCTGACCACTGTCCTCTCTCACAGAGCCGAGACGGCGAAGGGTCGTGCCGCGCTCAAGCTGACCGAAAACGACGTTATCGATGGGCCGCACCTGATCGATCTGGCAGAACGGGAGTTGTTGAGCCCGCTCGACCGGCAAGCCCGCGCGCTGATTCTCAACTCGTCCAAACGCGTGTCCGTCGTGACGGCTGTCAGTCCTCGCGCTGTGGTCGATCTGGCCTACGTCCTGTTCGAGGTTACGCGGTTGGTGCGCACCATGGCGGAGCTTTACGGCGGTCGTCCCGGCACGCTTGGTATGCTGCGGCTGATGCGCGATGTCATCGCACATCTTGCCGTGACCGGATCCATCGCGGTTGGTGATGGGCTGGCCCAGCAGGTTCTCGGGCACGGCTTAGCATCCCGCCTGTCTGCGCGTCTGGGTGAAGGTGTGATCAACGGCCTGATGACGGCACGAATCGGCATTGCTGCCATGGATCTGTGCCGACCGCTTCCGTTCCAGGCGCTGAAGCGTCCTGGCATAGGCGATTTCGTGTCGGACCTGACACCCGACCTTACGGGCGGAAAAGGTGTTGAAAAGCCATGATTTCTCGGTGAATCCTTCACCAAATGGTTACTGCTGGCAGCAGCAATATCGGCAAGTGAAACGAAGCATTAACCATTCCCGGCATAGATTGGGCCTACACAAAGCGGCCTATTCGCCAGGGAAAGTATCATGTATTCGCGCTTCTTTTCGCTACTGGGTGGCCTCGCCGCCGTGATGTCCGTCAGTGGCGGACTTGCAGTTTCCGACGTTCAGGCAGCCTCTCGTGACGACCAGTTCTTTGGCTCTGTCGCTGGCGTCTGGTCGGGTCCCGGCGAGATCGTTGCGGGCAAATACAAGGGCACGAAATTCACCTGCGACCTCACTGGCGAACCGATCAGTGACAAGGACACAGGCATCAAGCTCGGCGGCACATGCCGCGTTGGCGTCTTCAAGCAGCCCATGTCTGCCGTCATCTCGAAAAAGGGCAATGGCTACGAAGGCAAGTTCCTCGATGGTTCCGAAGGCAAGGGTCTCGACATCGTATCGGGTCAGGTCAGCGGCGACAAAGTCGTTCTCGGCATCAATCGCGCAAAGCTGAACGGCGCTATGGTT
Organism: Hyphomicrobiales bacterium; assembly: GCA_900468015.1. GTDB lineage: Bacteria > Pseudomonadota > Alphaproteobacteria > Rhizobiales > Rhizobiaceae > Agrobacterium. The sequence goes on along the minus strand of UBRU01000001.1, from coordinate 1,058,078 downwards.
GCGCGCGTGACCAACAACACATCCATGAACATCACCATTTCCGTGAAAGTCGCGGACCAGATGGTCCCCGTGATTGGACTGACGCTTGCCCGCAACGTCGATCAGATGGCCGTCGGCTCCATCAAGCCGTAAGCTTCTCTTTCGCTCGTCCTCGGTAGAGCCGCTGCGCGGCTCACTTGAGCGCCCACCATTCCCGCTGTTCATTGGCACGAACAATGCCGGTCTTGTCAGCATCCTCAAGCCAGTCAAGCACCCGCCTCCCATTGACCACGATATCGGGCGCGATATCTGCCAGCGGCATGAGCACGAAGGCGCGCTCGGTCATGCGCGGATGGGGGATTTCAACGCGCTCGGTCATCACATGTTCGTCGCCATAGGTCAGCACGTCGATATCGATCGTGCGCGGCCCCCAACGCTCGATGCGCACACGCTTCATGCCCCGCTCGATGTCCAGGCCGAGGTCTAGCAACGCTTCTGCGGTGAGTGACGTTTCGATGAGGGCGCAGCAATTGAAGAAATCTGCCTGATCGACCTTTCCCCATGGCGGCGTGCTGTAGAGATGCGAAACCGCGACCAACCGGCAGCTTTCGTGGCGGGAAAAAGCATCGAGCGCCTGCGCCATGGCTGCGGGCGGATCGCCGATATTACCGCCCAGCCCCAACGCAGCCAGCGTCATGCCATCAGCCATGCTGCTCGACGCTCACTTGTGCATAATCGAGAATGCCGGGAACCGGCGCGGATGGCTTTCGAACCGTGACTTTGACACGCACGATCTGCGGGTAGCGGCGACGCAACGCGGATGCGATGTCGTTGGCAAGCGCTTCGATGAGATAGCGGCGCTGACCGGCGACGATCTTTTCTATGACGTCGAACGCGACACCGTAATCGACGGTGTTCTTGATGTCGTCGGTCTCCAAGGCATCTCCGGCCTCGACTTCCATTTCGGCGTCGACGAAAAACCGTTGCCCAAGGGTCTCTTCCTGCTCCAGCAGGCCGTGGCGGGCGAAGAACGAACAGTTCTTCAACAAAATCGTGTAGCGGCTCATTGGTGTCCCACCCCTAATTATGGTTCTTGTGCCTCAAAACCGCATCGGCAATCGCAAGGGCATCCCGTGTCATTACCACGTTATGGACGCGAAAAATAACTGCCCCGGACATGCGAAGAAGTGCCGTGGTTGCCGATGTACCGACATCACGCTCCTCGGCGCCTTTGCGACCGGTCAAAGCACCGATAAATCGCTTTCTCGACGTTCCAGCCAGAATAGGCAAGCCAAACCCTGCAAGCTCTTCGAAACGCGACATCAGAGCCAAGTTTTCATCCGTGTCCTTGGCAAATCCGAACCCTGGATCGAGAACGATGGCGTCGCGGGCAATTCCTTCGGCATTCGCCAGTTCCAGCGAGTGGTTGAGAAAAAGAAACTGGTCTTCGATGATATCGGCCAACTTCTGGCGCTCGCGGCCCGTATGCATGATGCAGACACCCGCCCCAGCATAGCCGATCACGCGGGCCATGTCGGCGTCTTTCTGGAGACCGAAAACATCGTTGACGATGTGCGCGCCGGCTTCGATTGCCAGCTTCGCTGTGGATCCGCGATACGTATCCACAGAAATCAGGGCGTCCGTTTCTGCTGCCAGCCTCTCGATGACGGGCAGCACGCGATCCTGTTCCTGCTGCGCTGTCACAACAGCCGCACCGGGACGGGTCGATTCACCGCCGATATCGATGATATGTGCGCCTTGCTCTACGCATGCTAACGCATGGTTTACGGCTTCATCCGCTGCCAGAAACTGGCCGCCATCCGAAAAGGAATCCGGTGTCGCATTGACGATAGCCATAATAAGGCCATCCCCATCAAGTTTCAGGGAGCGCCCATGCGCGACTTGCCACACCTTGTCACTGGCTGTTATCACGTAACATCAAGCCTTTCCGGAATAACGGAGTGCCCCGCCATCGCTCGTCCCACCACTCCGCCTGCTAAGCCTGACGTGCCGTGCACATGGCGTTCTATGCCGCAATCATCTTCCAAGTTCAACCGGAAGGCCGGTAAATGACGCCACAGTCCCGCATACTCTCCGCCGTTCTTTCAGGCGTCATGTTTCTGTCCGTTCCGCAGTTTGCCAGCGCAGAAAGTGTGATCAGCAAGTCCTTCTCCTACTTCAAGGTTGGCGGCAAGACTGCCGAGGATCTGGACCGTGAGCTTTCCCGCCACGGACCGATGACGAAATCCACCGGCGCGCGCCACCCCGGCGCAACGGAAATCAAGTTCGGCGGCGAAATCACCTATGTCGAAAAGGGCTCGCTCTGTGCCGTTGGCACGGTGAAAGTGACATTGCACACGAAAATCCTGTTGCCGCAATGGACGAACCGCCGGCGCACCACCGCCAATCTTGCCCTGATCTGGGACACGCTGTCAGCCGACATCAAGCGGCACGAAGAACGCCACGCGGAAATCTCACGCGGTTATGCCCGCAGCCTCGACAAGCAACTCCAGTCCCTTCGCCCGCAAAAGACGTGCGAGCAGATGCAGGCGCTCGTGACGCGCACCACGCAAAGCGTGATGGACGAGCATGACAAGGATCAATTGCGCTTCGATATGGTGGAATCGAAAAACTTCGATTCACGCATGACGCGGCTTTTGAAAAACCGCATGTCGCAAAAAGCATCCGGGCGTTGAATAGCAATTCATTACGATTACTTATGGGAATAATTTAAAGTTTCACCACAACTTTAAGGTGAGGCAACGCCGCGTGTTTATGATGGTTGAATTCTAGTCGTTTCGGTCAGACCACGACTCGACTATTGTTTTGAGAAATAACGCGAAATCAGTCATCGCGTTTATGTTTCTAAAGTGTCGGTCCCTCGGCGCGTCCTTGAGCCTTAGGCCTCTCCTCCTGCCTGATGGTGACGTGCCCAACTCGCCTCGCTTATCCCGCGAAACGGAAAGCGAGGCTTTTTGTGGAGCACTCATCGCAGTCTGGCTGAATGACGGCTCAGCCCTGACGCTCAGGCACGTGCACGACCAATCCGTCCAGCGCATCGGTCAGCTTGATCTGACAGGAAAGTCGCGATGTCGGGCGCACATCGAACGCGAAATCCAGCATGTCCTCTTCCATCGGCTCCGGCGGGCCGACGCGTTCCGACCATGCGTCGTCCACATAGACATGACAGGTGGCACAGGCACAAGCGCCGCCACATTCCGCATCGATACCGGGTACGGAGTTGCGCATGGCGTTTTCCATCACGGTGGAGCCATTGCTGACGTCAAGTTCGTGCGGCGTGCCGTCGAAAGCAACGATGGTCAGTTTTGTCATTTCGGAAATCCAGAGCGAATGTTTGAGAATGTTTCTAAACAAATAGAAAGGCCGGATAGGCTTGGCAACCCGTCAAAGTGGTTACCGCGCATATCCGGCCTCAAAAACATTCAGACGAATGCGATCAACGGCACAGTTTCAGAATGAAATTTTCCGCCTCGATGACCGAAGACGCGACTTTTGCAAGGGCAGCACTATCGCGGCTGCCGTTTTCGACTGCCTCTGCGGCTGCCGATACGTTGAAAGCACCAACGGCGTCGGCAGAACCTTTGAGGCGATGCGCGATAGCTTTCATCTCGATGTCATTGGCGACGGCCAGATCATGCAGCAATGTCCGGGCGTTGCGCGTGAACAGTTGCAGGATTTCGATCTCCAGATCCTTATCGCCCATGGTCTGGCGCGCCAGATGCACGAAATCGATAGGCTTGCTGGCGGGCGCTGGGCCGCCGCGATTGTCAGGAGCTTCGAATGCGATACTCAACGCTGCCATTTTTCAGAATTCCTCGTTTGGGCCGTTTTCTTGTTTTGAGGCACATATGTCCTGCATTTGCGCAGGTTAGGACTGCGATGAGCTTAAATTGGGGCGCAACGAAGGTGGAAATCTTTCGCTATGGTTAATTTATGTTAAACTTATACGAAACAAGGCGTTCAGCCTTCTGACGAGGTTTAAAAACTGTTAACAAACCGCCACTTGGCTCAGGCGCCAACGCGGCATTAATTGTTTCAAAGCCGCAAATGTGTCACTACGGTACTGCCGTGTTTCCTAACCTCATCGCAGGCTTTGTGAAACCGGCTTGTAAATGTAGTTTTACCTGGGGCGCGGCAACCTGCTCTCAGGAATTAGTAAGAAACGAGGCACTATATACCGGCTGGTATCGTGCCTCGAGGCATGATGGCGGAGTTCCCGTGCAGGCGGCATGGGATTGAACGGCATGAAGCCGGGCGTATAGTAACGAGGCGTAACCGCATGGCGAACAACAAGATTAGCGACTCGATCGACGAGACTGCGTTTCAGGCATTGGAAGATGCCTTGCAGCTCGGCGCCTACGAAAATCAGCCGGAGCCTCGGAAAAAATCCACTCCAAAGCCTGCGGGGGCCAAAGTGCCAGAACAGACGAGAGTGCCTGAGAAGAGCAGAGCCCGCGCACCTGAACCGCAGCAGCAGAGACCTGCTGCCGAACAGGCAGCACCCAGATCGCCATCTCTGGAAGCTGCCAATGACGGCTCCAAGCGCAGCCCCGCCATGATCCTGAAATCGCTGGATGCCGGCTCCATGACAGGTGCGCTTCGCAACGCCGGTATCGTGTCCGTCCTCTGGGCCATCGCCGGTGCAGGCCTTGCCAATGTCATCTACGGCAACCTGATCTGGAACGTCAGTTCGCTTGCCGAACTCTTCGCCGTGCCCGGCGTCATGGCCATCATCGTCGGCGTCATCGTGCCGATCATGCTGTTTTTTGCCTTCGCGATCATGATGGCCCGCGCCAAGGACCTGCGCAATGCTGCGCGCTCGATGGCGGAAGTCGCTCTTCGCCTGTCGGAACCGGAAACCATTGCGTCTGAGCGCATCATGTCCGTGGGACAGGCCGTTCGCCGCGAAGTCTCGGCCATGAATGACGGCATCGAGCGCACCATTGCGCGCGCCACCGAGCTGGAAACGCTCGTTCATTCCGAAGTCAACGCGCTAGAGCGCAGCTATGCCGATAACGAATTGCGCGTTCGCAGCCTCGTTCAGGAACTGAGCGCAGAGCGCGATGCCATCATCAACCACGCCGAACGCATTCGTTCCTCCATCGTCGGCGCACAGGACCAGATCAAGGAAGAGCTCTCCATCGTCGGTGAAGAGCTTTCGATGCGTCTGGCGACCAGCGGCGAAGCTTTCGCGTCGATGATCGACACGCGCTCGGCTGCACTGCTCGAAAAATCCCGTATTTCCACCGAGGCCATGGGCAGCCTGATTGCGGCAAAGACCGACAATCTTCTCAAGGCGCTCAATACGTCCGGCGCGTCCATTTCCAACGAATTCGATCTGCGCCTGCATGATCTCTCCACCACGCTGGATGACCGTGGTCGCCTGCTTCTAGAGCAGTTCGCAACCCAGGCCTCGACGCTGTCTGCCGGAACCGAGAACCTCAACACATCGCTGGAAGCGCGCACCCGTCTTCTCAACGACATCCTGTCCAAGCGCACGCTGGAACTCACACAGAACATCGATCGCGGTCAGGAAATCATCGGCGGCTCGCTCGATAACGTTCTCGACAAGCTGGCGACGACGCTGGAAGAAAAAGGTCTGTCGTTCCGCCAGAACCTGCAAAGCTCCGCCGACGATGCGATCATGGATCTCGATCTTCGCACCGGTCTGTTTGAAGAAAAGCTTCAGACGACCGTCGGCCTCGTCAACTCGGCCTTCGATGATCGTGTCGCGGAATTCACCAGCGCCTTTGACCAGCGTGCAGGCAGCCTCGACAGCAAGCTGATGGAAAGCCTCGCCCGCATCAATGAAACGGTTGCTGGCGGCACTGATTCCATCGACGGCATGCTGAATTCCGGCATCGAACGTCTTAGCACCGCCCTCACCGACCAATCCTTCGCGCTGGCCACAACGCTTGGCACAGGCCAGGAAATGCTCGAAAGCTCGCTGGAAAGCCACACCCGCGAATTGAGCGATGCCATCGGCGCGCGCACGGCGGAAATCACCGGCGCATTCACCACCACACACCAGCAGATCGATACCGTTCTTGCAGAACGCAGCGCCGCCCTTTTCGGTGCGCTGTCTGCCAGCCAGGATCGTTTCGACACGGCGCTCGCCAGCCGTGCGGAAGCCATTACCGGCTCTATGTCCGGCACTGCCGAACACCTCGCCGGACTGCTCGACGAGCGGGCCGCAGCCATCAACAGCATCGTCGCCGATGTAGAGCGTCGTCTTGCCGAAACCCTCGACAGCCGCGCAGCCGCCATCACCGGCGCCGTTTCCGGTGTTGAGGAACGTCTGGCCGATACGCTTGATATGCGCACCGCTGCCATTCACCATGCCGTAGCGGGCGTCGAAGATCGGATTGCCGATACGCTCGAAAGCCGCACGGCTGCACTCGCCAACGTCGTCTCCGGCGTGGAAGATCGCATCGCCGAGACACTGGATAGCCGCACCGCTGCTCTCAGCGGCGTCGTCTCCGGTGTCGAAGAGCGGATCGCCGATGCACTCGACAGCCGAACCATGGCCCTCGATATGGCGTTCTCGACAGCGGAAGAGCGTCTGGCCGAAACGCTGGATGGACGCACCGCTTCACTGACAAGCGCCGTCTCCGGTATCGAAACACGCATCACCGAAACCCTGGATAGCCGTACCGCTGCTCTCAGCGGCGTTGTGTCCGGCGTCGAAGAGCGCATTGCCGATGCACTCGACAGCCGGACAATGGCACTCGACATGGCATTCTCCACAGCAGAAGAGCGCCTGGCCGAAACGTTGGATGGACGCACGACTGCGCTGACCAATGCAGTGTCCGGCGTCGATGCCCGCATTGCGGACACGCTGGATAGCCGCACGGCTGCTCTCAGCGGCGTTGTCTCCGGCGTCGAAGAGCGCATTGCCGATGCACTCGACAGCCGCACCATGGCACTCGACATGGCATTCTCCACAGCAGAAGAGCGCTTGGCCGAGACGTTAGACGGACGTACAACAGCGCTTACGGACGCCGTCTCCGGTGTCGAGGCCCGCATTGCGGACACGCTGGATAGCCGCACTGCGGCGCTGAGCGGCGTTGTTGCCGGTGTTGAGGAGCGTATTGCCGATACACTCGATAGCCGCACCATGGCACTCGACATGGCATTCTCCGGTGCGGAAGAACGCATCGCCGATACCCTGGACGCAAGAACCGCTGCGCTGAACACGATCGTTTCGGGCGTCGAAAGCCGCATCGCCGATACCATTCATAACGGTACCGCTGCACTCAGCAATGCCGTGAATGGCGTCGAAGATCGTATCGCTGAAACTCTCGATAGCCGCACGGCTGCGCTCAGCAGCGTGGTTGCGGGTGTCGAAGAGCGCATCGCTGACACGCTGGACAGCCGCACGCTCGCTATCGACATGGCATTCTCCGGTGCCGAAGAGCGTATGGCAGAAACTCTGGATGCCCGCGCAGCGTCACTTACCAGCGTTGTATCCGGCGTCGAGCATCGCATCGCAGACACGCTCGAAAGCCGCACGGCTGCCCTAAACAGCGTTGTCTCTGGCGTTGAAGAACGCTTGGCCGACACACTGGACAGCCGCACCTCGGCGCTTGCCAACGCCGTGTCCGGCGTGGAAGACCGCATTGCAGATGCGCTCGACAGCCGTGCCCTGGCGATCGACATGGCCATATCCGGCGCAGAAGAGCGTATCACTGAAACGCTCGACAACCGCACAGCCGCCCTCACCCAATCTGTTACGGGTGCCGAGCAGCGCCTGTCGTCCACCGCCTCCACCATCGAGGAAGCCCTGTCCGTTGGCCATCTGCGCCTCGACACCATGCTGGGCGTTCAGGCTGACGCGATCACACGCACCATCGAGCGCACCAGCGGCCTCATCGAGCAGACCGTTGGCACCGCCGCAACACGCATCGAAACGGCCACCGAAGTTGGCGCTGGCCGCTTTGCCGAGACGATGGAAAGCGGCGTTTCGCGCGTCGAAAACAACCTTGCTTCCTCGCACGATCTGCTACGCACCACGCTCGATCAGCACCATGGCGCGCTGAGCGAAACACTGGGTTCGGCGCAGGAGCGCATGAACGATCTGCTGTCTGAACAGTCCATGTCCATCGGCACGACGATTGCGTCGAGTGCCAGCATGCTGGAAATGTCGCTGGAAAATCAGCAGGAAGCCATTCAGCGCACTATCGACGCCAGTGGCGCCACGCTGGAAGAGCGGCTGAGAAACAGTGCCGGTCTCGTAGCTGTTCGTATCGACGACGCAGCCCGTGAAATTGGCAGCGCAGCCGACGCCCTCACCTCTCGCGTCGAACAGTCCGTCAGCAACGTCTCCACTCGTCTTGACGAAACCGGTGCGCGGCTGGAAAGCAACATCGATGGCTTGCAGAACCGCATCCAGACCGATCTTGGCAACGTTAACGCCTCCATCGAAGATGCGAGCCGCAAAATTTCCGAAACGCTCGATGGCAAGACTGCCGATCTCGTGCGCACCAGCGATGACGCGACCCAGCGCATTGCAGGCGTGCTGGACAGCGGAACCGCCCGTATCGACGAGCGTCTTGGCACCATGGATCGCGCGCTGAACATTGGCCTTGACAACGTCAACCGCACCATCGAAGGCAAGGCCACCAACCTCGCCGTCAGCCTTCGCGATGCTGTCGTCAACGCCACGCAGACCATGGATGGCGAAGCGCTTCGTTCGACCGAACTGCTCGCGAAAACCGGTTCGGAATTTGCAGAACAGATGAAGTCGCGCAATGACGAATTCGCCCGCGCCATCGAGCAGCGTTCGGACGAAATCGTTGGACGTATTTCCGATGCGCAGGGTCGCCTCTCCGGCCAGGCTGCGGCTGTTGCCCAGACCTTCTCCGAGGCGGGCAATGCCATCGTCAACAAGGTTGCCGAAGCGGAAGCCGTTGTTCGCACACAGGTGGGCGCAATCTCTGAAACGCTGTCCGGCGTGGAAAGCTCGCTCGACGCCCGTGGCGAATCCATTCGCTCGACGCTCGATACACGCACTCGCGAACTCAACTCGATGCTGGCAAGCCGTTCTGCGGAACTGTCGCGCCTCATCGAAGAGAAGGCCAAGCCCATCGTCAACGAATATGCGACGATCGGCCATAATGCGGCAGAAAAGATCGTCACCGCCGCACAGCAGAGCGCGAATCTGCTTGCCGAGAGCAACAGCGGCATGGCGCAGCTGGTCGAACAGGCCATCGGCGATTATGCCAAGGCTGGCAACGATGCGGCTGAACGCCTTGTCGCGGCGACACGCCACAGCACCACGATGCTGACCGAGACCCATTCCGGCATGGCCGACGTCGTGACCGGCGCTGTCGATGACCTGAACGTCGCCGTCGCCCGCGCCTCGCAGGAATTCAGGGCTGCCGACCAGACCCTCAACACGGTGGCAACGACCTTTACGGAAACCGCATCCCGTGCTGCCGATATGGTCTCGAGCTCCAGCCGTCTGCTTGAAGGAAAGATCGATCGTCTGACGAATATTTCCGGCCAGACTCTGTCGCAGATCGCCGGTATCGTCGGCCGCTTCGAAGAGCATTCGTCGGTTCTGTCGCAGGCATCGGAGCTGCTCAGTGCAGCCCAGACCAGCCTCGTCGGCACGCTGGACGAGCGCCAGGAAGCCTTGCGGACCCTGTCCGTCGGTCTGCTGAAGCGCTCCGAAGAAATCGAAACCTCGATGCGCGGCGTCATGGGCGTGGTGGAACAGACCCTTGCCACTGCTGAGCAGCGTTCGGCAAATGTCGCGGGCAACCTGCGCGACAATCTCAACTCGTCCTTCGAGCAGATCGGTCGTTCGCTTGATGAGACGGAACAGCGGGCACAGTCTGCCGCGCAGAACATGCGTGGTGCACTTCTTTCCGCTGGCGAAGACGCCAGCCGCTCCATCGAGGGCACAATGGCTGAAGCGCAGAAGTATTCAGACGCGCTGGTCAACCGCATGCGCGGCGGCGTCGCTGCCTCGCTCTCGGATGTCGACAAGCTGCTCGGCAACGCAACCGACAAGTCCAACGCCGCCGCAGAGGTTCTGCGCGAGACGTTGCGCGAAGCGGTCGAAGACGCTGTCACACGCTTTGCAGGCGCGACCGATGAAATACGCCGCTCCAGCCATGACATCCGCCGAGAACTCGACTCGACCCGCGCCGAACTGAAGCGCGGTGCTTTCGACCTGCCGGAAGAAGCCAAGGAAAGCGCTGCCGCCATGCGCCGCGCCGTTTCCGAGCAGATCAAGGCGTTGCAGGATATTTCGCAGCTCGTGGGTCGCTCCACGCAACAGTTGGAAATCTCTGAACCGGCAGCCCGTGCCATCGCGGCCACAAAGCCTGCTGCACCGGTTCAGCCGCAACCACAACCACAGCCGCAGCAGCCGCGCGTCGAACAGCCTCGCCCACAGCAGGCCGCTCCCGCTCCTGTCGTGCAGTCTGCTCCCGTCATCTCCCGCCCTGCACCACAGCAACCCGCCGCACCACAGTTGCGCAGCACATCGCCACTCGAAACCCGCAGCGTACCGCCGCAGGCAGGCATTGCAGCCGCGCCGGTTCAGCGCCGTGAAGATGGTGGCGGCTGGATCAGTGACCTGCTGCGTGGCGCATCGCGTGATGGACAGGATGGCAACGGCCAGTCTGCACCCGTTCCACGTCAGGCCGAGCCGCAGACAAGGGCAGCCGATGCGCGCAACCCACGCCATGTGGTCGAATCGCTGAACTCGCTGTCCGTGGATATCGCCCGCGCCATCGATCATGATGCTTCGGTCGAACTCTGGGGCCGCTACCAGCGCGGCGAGCGCGACGTCTTCACCCGTCGTCTCTACACGCTGAAGGGCCAGCAGACCTTTGACGAGATCAAGAGGAAATACGAACGCGAAACGGAATTCCGTACTGCGGTCGATCGCTACATTTCCGATTTCGAAAAACTGCTTGCAGACGTGGCGCGTACGGACCGGGACCGCACGGTCACCCAGTCCTACCTGACCTCCGATACCGGCAAGGTCTACACCATGCTAGCGCATGCAGCCGGACGCTTCAGCTAAGCGCCTGCGCGATAGCAAAGACATCAGCCCTTCCGGTCCGCCGGGAGGGCTTTTCTTTTATGCGTGAGACCGCAGGCTTGAAGAAAAGCCGCTGAGGATTTATATGGAGCCTGCGAGGACGACCTCGGCCATTGGGGCAAAGCATACGGGACGGCCCGGGACATTTCGGGAGTTTTCCATGCGGACCATTGCCGACCGTATACGTCACGCACTCAGCTTCGAGATCATCGGCCTCATTCTCATGATACCGCTGGGTGCGCTTTTATTCAGCATGCCTGCGGAGGACATCGGTGTTGTCGGCGTCGTCAGCGCGACCATCGCAACGGCCTGGAACTACCTCTATAATCTCATCTTCGATCACATTATGCAGCGCTCCAGAGGCACGACGCTAAAAACGACCGGCATCCGCGTCGCCCATGCCGTGCTGTTCGAACTTGGTCTATTGGTGGTGCTGATGCCGTTCATCGCCTGGTATCTGAACATCAGCCTCGCCCATGCGCTGATCATGGATGTGTCATTCGCGCTGTTCTATGTGGTCTACGCCTTCGTCTTCAACTGGTGCTACGACCGCCTATTTCCTCTACCGGAATGGAAGAAGGCACAGGCCGCCGAGTAAGACGCTTAATCCAGAAACAAAAACGCTGCGCATCTATCCGATACGCAGCGTTTTTTGTTGGTCGAAGTCTTTCGCTTAGAGCGACTTCAGCGTCCAGGCGACGATGTCACGCGAAGCGCCGGCAAAGGCACTGTCCAGAGCCTTGACGAGGTTCGCATTGCCGGAACCGCTGACGCGGTCGCTGGACTGGAAAACCTGTTGTGCTTTGACGGTGCCGTTCTTGTCGTTGAGCAGCTTTACCGAAATCTCGATATTGGCGAGGTTCTTCGCCGTATCGACTTCGAAGGCGCGGATGTCGGTCACGACCTGATAGTCGATCGCCAAGCCCTGGCCGGGACGACCCACACCGCCGAGACGACCGGTGTCCTCGAAGGCTTCCACGAGCTTGGACTGCACCATGCGAGGCAGGCGGTCGCTCCATTGCGAGTTGGCAAGATACTGAACCTCGGAGCCAGACAGGCGCACCAGAATGTTTTCGCTATCCAGCGCCTTCAGCGCGGTCGGATCGGCGATCAGCAACTGGCGTGAGCGCAAGACTGGACCACGCGTCACCGGTGCGGCTGACACCGAGAGGTCGAATGTATCATTTTTCGCACTGCCGCCGCAGCCTGCCAGCAGCGCAGCAAGCAGAGGCAGCATCACGAAAGCCTTGGTTCTGGTCGGGACAGCCGCCTGCCCGCGCATCAACGAAATCTTCAAATTCCTACCCCCGTCAGCGCCTTGTTCGGCCATCATATTGTTTTACGTTCTCGCCACCGAAAATCAGCCGCTGCGGATCGCGATCGAAGTTTGTGATCGCATTGTTCAGATTGTCGACCGTCTGTCGCGTGTTGCCAATAAGTGCCTGGAAATCCTTCAGACCCGAACTGGAGAAACGTGCGAGATTGTCGGCAATAGGGCCAATGCGCGCATTGAGATTATCGGCAACCGCCTTGAACGAGGCCAATGTCTCACGCGCTTTGGAGAAAAGCGAATTTGCATCATCGGTTCCAAGAAGGCCGTCAACTTTTGCCAGAATTCCATCCACGCGGCTCGACGCCATGTTCAGCTTGCGCGACATGTCGGTGAAATCGGCAATGGCCTGATCGATATCCGGGCGGCGTGTGCCGACATCATCGGCGATCTGGCGGAACGTCGCGATGGCCTGACGGGCATCGGCTGTGGCAGCAGAGACGTCTTCAACAGCGTTGCCAACCTTCGCAGCATCAACGGACGCCAGCAACTCGTCGGCGCGTTTCACCACGACCTGAACTTCTGCACTCGCCTGTTCGAAGTTTCGCGACGTGCGCTGAACGGTTTCCATCACGTCCTGAATACCGCCGGAAGAGGCCGCGACATCGGTGGTGACTTTGTCGACATTGGTCAGGATGGAGTCGATTTTCTGCGAGTCCACCGCCTTCACCAGATCTTCGACTGCCGTGAGCGTGCTGTCCAGACGGACAGAAACGGACTGTACGGTGGTCGATAGCGAGCTGAGGCTCGAGATGAAATTCTCGATGCCGTCAGAGTTGGAGGCCAGAGCGTTGGAAAACTTCTCGGCGTTGCGCACTGTCTGCGTCAGCGGCCCGCGCGCGTCCTGTACGAAGCCCTGCAATTCGCCGATGGCACCATCTGCACGACGCAGGATTTTGTCGGCCGTCGCCAAGAGGTTGGTCACGCTGGAAAGATCGGCCGTCAGTTCCGCAGGTACGCCCGTGTCGAACGACTTCTGCAAAATGCGCTCTTCATTGTTACGACCACCGGACAATTCTATATAGGCCGCACCCGTTAGGCCCTGGATTTCCAGAACGGCGCGGGTGGACGGAAACACAGGCGCATCGGCCTGCACTTCGGTAAATGCAATCGAATAGGCCGGGTCGTCACGGTCAATCGAAAGGCCGCGCACGGTGCCCACGGGAATACCGTTGAATCGTACAGGCGAACCGACCGACAGACCGTTGGCCGAGCCGGGAATACGGATCGTCAGTTGCGCCGTGGGTCCGCCGCGACCGAATTCCGCCATCCAGTAAACGAAGCCGAAGGCGGCTGCGATCACGATCAGCGTGAAAATCCCGACGATGGTGTAATTTGCCTTGGTTTCCATGGCTATCCGTCACTCCCCGGAATGTGTTGCGTGCCATCGGGAAGAACGACGGCGCGTGCCCGCTTTCCGCGGAAATATGATTGAACCCAAGGATCGTCGCTATCGAACATTTCCTCAAGGGTGCCTTCCACGGCGACTTTCTTGTCGCCCAGAACGGCAATGCGGTCACAGACCGAGAACAGGCTGTCCAGGTCGTGGGTGACCATGTAGACGGTCAGGCCGAGCGAATCACGCAGGCGCGCAATCAGCATATCGAATTCGGCAGCACCGATGGGGTCGAGACCCGAGGTCGGCTCGTCGAGAAAGACAAGGTCGGGGTCGAGAGACAGCGCGCGCGCCAGTGCAGCACGCTTGATCATGCCGCCGGAAAGCTCCGAGGGATATTTATCCGCCGCATCGGGCTTAAGACCCACCATCTCGATTTTGATGGCGGCAAGCTCATCCATCAGTTCCTGCGGCAAATCCAGATATTCGCGCATTGGTAACTGAATGTTTTCCTTCACGGTCAGGCCGGAAAACAGCGCGCCCTGCTGAAAGAGAACGCCAAGACGTGTGTCGAGCGCCATGCGCTCCTCATCCGTCGCCTTGTCGTAATCGATACCGAGAATCTTGATCGTGCCAGCCTGGCGCGGCAGGAGGCGCAAGACTGCGCGCATCAGCACGGATTTGCCCGCACCGGAAGGACCGATGAAGCCCAAAATTTCGCCGCGGTAAACATCAAGATTGAGGTTATCGAGAACGACCTTGTCGCCGAAGGCTACGGTCGCGCCCTCGACCGAGAGAATGACTTCCCGATCGCCTTTTTTCTTGTCTGTGTTCAATTCCTGATCCTGCACAGCCACTCCTTAAAAATCGATGGCTGCATAGAAGATGGCGAAAACGCCATCGACCAGAATTACAACGAAAATGGATTTCACGACGGATGACGTCACGTGCTGGCCGAGCGATTCGGCGCTGCCGCCAACCTTCATGCCTTCCACTGCCGCCACGATGCCGATGATCAGCGCCATGAACGGTGCCTTGATCATGCCGGATGCGATGGTGGAGATTTCCACCGCAGAATGAAGGCGTGACAGGAAGACCTCGAAGGTGATACCGGAATACAGCAGCGAGACGACCGCTGCACCGAACAGTGCGGCAAAATTTGCAATGATCGTCAAAAGCGGTAAGGCAATCGTCAGCGCTACCAAACGCGGAAACACGAGAACGCCGACCGGATTAAGGCCGATGACCTTCAGCGCGTCGATTTCCTCGCGCATTTTCATCGAGCCTATTTCGGCCGTGATCGCGCTTCCAGAACGACCGGCGATCATTATTGCGGTCAAAAGCACGCCGATTTCACGAAGCTGCAAGATGCCCACGAGGTCGACGACGAAGACTTCAGCGCCGAAGTAGCGCAACTGGAACGCGCCCTGCTGCGCGATAATGGCGCCGATCAGGAACGACATCAGCAGAATGATGGGCACGGCGCGCACGCCCATGTGGTCGATCTGGTTGGCGATGGCCGCAGGCGAAACACCGCGCCCCCGCCCCAGCTTCATCTGCGCACCGCGAACGGCGGAGCCCAGAATATACATGCCGGCCAGAAAATCGGCACCGGCCTGAACGATGTTCTTGCCGATCGGATCGAATATGCGCTGGACGATACCGGTCTTGCTGGTGTCCTTGGGCGGCATAGGCGCTTCATCCGGCAGCGCCGAAATGATTTCCTCAAACCGCTCGTTACCCTCGAACAAAACCTGCGTGCCTGCCTTATCCAGCCGGTTGCGCATGCGACGCAGCAGCCAAGCGCCCGTGGTGTCGATGTTTTCAACGCCTGACAGATCGATCGTGATCGCGCCTGATGGCTTGGACTTCTCGATTTTCTCGATGTCGGCAAGAACGGGAGCGACATTGGCATTGCGCCAGGAACCGGTCAAAGCATAGCGCGCGCCGCCATTCTCCGCGTTGTCATCCGCCGAGATTGCTGCTGGCTGCACCTGCTGCCGTGTTTCAAGTTCTTGCATCTTGCTCCAAGCGAATGCAGCTTATTAAAGATTCTCTAACGATTCATATCGAGTGACGGATCACCAAGCCACAGCACTGCGGATGATTCCCGGTGTTTTTTCGTCGGTTTAACGGTTTATGACAAAACACGAAGGTAATTTTGATGCGTCGTTACATTCAAGCCACAGCTGAGACATTCCCGGTTGCGGGAAGTTTCACCATTTCCCGTGGAAGCCGCACGGAAGTTGAGGTCATCAAGTGCGTGATTACGCAGGATGGCGCCACCGGTGTGGGAGAATGCGTTCCCTACAAGCGATACGGCGAATCGATCGAAGGCGTGCTGGCCGATATCAGTGCCGTCTCGGACAGCATATCTGGGGGACTGGACCGTAACGACCTGCAAGGTGCGATGAAGGCGGGTGCCGCCCGTAACGCCGTCGATTGCGCCCTCTGGGATCTCGAGGCCAAACTCTTCGGTAAACGCGTTGCCGCGACTATCCTGCCGTCGCAGCCGGGGCCTATCGTCACCGCCTACACGATCTCTCTTGGAGATGCAGAGACGATGGGCGCAAAAGCGGCAGAGAACGCCGTGCGTCCGCTGCTGAAGATCAAGACAGGCACGGATGATGACGAAGCGCGTCTTCGAGCCGTGCGAAGCGCCGCACCTCTTTCCCGCATTATCGTCGATGCCAATGAAGGCTGGACCGACGATAATATAGAGCATCATTTGGCGGTTGCCGCAGAACTGGGCATCGCCCTCATCGAGCAACCTTTGCCTGCCGGTAAGGACGCCATTCTTTCACGCATCACCCGCACCGTGCCGATCTGCGCCGACGAAAGCGTGCACCTGACCGCTGATCTGGCGTCCCTGCAAGACCGCTACGATGCCATCAACATCAAACTGGACAAGACTGGCGGCCTGACCGAGGCATTGTTGATGAAACGGGAAGCCGAACGGCTCGGCTATACGATCATGGTTGGATGCATGCTCGGCACATCCCTTGGCATGGCGCCTGCCATTCTGCTCGCACAGGATACCGCCTATGCCGATCTGGATGGCCCATTGCTACTGGCCCGGGATCGTGTTCCCGGGCTCATCTATGACGGATCACTCGTCCACCCGCCCCAGGCTGAACTCTGGGGCTGAGACGACGAGCGCCGTTCAGGCTGCGTAGGTGCTGATGAGCTTGGGGAAAGCCACTGGCTCCAGCTCGGTCACCGGGTTTTCCTCGATCTTGTCGTCGGACTTCATCCAGGTGATCAGCTCGAAGTTACCGTCCATCGTTTCGGCAACTGCCGTGCAGCTTTCTACCCAGTCGCCGGTGTTGATGTAGCGGATACCGTCGATGTCCTCCATCACGGCGTGGTGGATGTGGCCACAGATCACACCGTCGACATTGTTGCGACGGGCCTCATCGGCCACAACGCGCTGAAACTCGCCAATGAAGTTGACGGCATGCTTTACCTGAAGCTTTGCCCAGGCCGAGAACGACCAGTAGGGCAAGCCGATCCGGCGGCGAATAGCGGCAAGGAGAACGTTGATGGCAATCGCTGCGTCGTAGGCCCAGTCACCCAGATAGGCCAGCAGACGCGCATTGCGCACCACCACGTCGAACTCATCGCCGTGAATGACGAGATATTTCTTTCCGTCGGCAGCTTCATGGATCATCCTTTCAGCCACTTCGATACCGCCGAAATGAGTGCCGGGAAATTCCCGCAGAAACTCATCGTGGTTGCCCGGGATGTAGACGATGCGCGTGCCCTTTCGGGCCTTGCGCAGAAGCTTCTGCACCACGTCGTTACAGCCCTGCGGCCAGTACCAGTTGCGGCGCAGGCGCCAGCCATCGATAATGTCGCCGACGAGGATGATCGTATCGGCTTCATGATAGCGAAGGAAATCCAGAAGGAAATCCGTTTTGGCTGCCTTGGAGCCAAGATGCACATCGGAAATGAAAAGCGTTCTGAACTGTCTGGTTTCGGTTTGCGCGGCCATGGAACTCTTCCCCCTGTCTCGGCAATTTTCAACCTCTGGAAAACCAGACTCGTGTTTCAGCAAGATGACAGAACGCTATTTCGGGTCAGGAAGTGCCGCTTTTAAGCAATTTCAAAACGACAGTTTTGAGATATCGAGGCAAAATAAACGGCTGTACGCATGGACCGATTGTTGTATGCAAAGGCCTCCAAGAAATTGAAATAAGCGGTGATAAAATGAGTTCTCAGGACACGGGCAAGACGCAAGACCAAAACGCCAATGCGGATCTGGAACAACAGGCCCTGTTTTATCACCGTTATCCGCGTCCGGGAAAACTGGAAATACAGGCATCCAAGCCGCTCGGTAACCAGCGCGACCTGGCGCTTGCCTACTCCCCCGGCGTCGCCGCCCCCTGCCTTGCGATCCATGAAAACCCGGAGGCTGCAGCGGAATACACCGCGCGCGCCAATCTCGTCGCCGTCATCTCCAACGGCACCGCAGTGCTGGGCCTCGGCAATATAGGCCCTCTCGCCTCAAAGCCTGTCATGGAAGGCAAGGCCGTTCTGTTCAAGAAGTTCGCTGGCATTGACGTCTTCGACATAGAAATCGACGCACCCGGCATCAACGACATGGTGTCCACCATCTCGGCGCTGGAGCCGACTTTTGGCGGCATCAACCTGGAAGACATCAAGGCACCGGAATGTTTCGAAGTGGAGCGACAGCTTCGCGAGAAAATGAACATTCCCGTGTTCCACGACGACCAGCACGGCACGGCCATCATCGTCGCGGCCGCCGTGACCAACGCACTGGAGCTTGCAGGCAAGTCCCTGTCGAGCGTCAAGATCGTCGCTTCAGGCGCTGGTGCCGCTGCACTGGCCTGCCTCAACCTGCTGGTAGTGCTGGGTGCGAAGCGCGAAAACATCTGGGTTCACGACATCGAAGGGCTCGTCTATGAGGGCCGAAACACCTTGATGGACGAGTGGAAGGAAGTTTACGCGCAAAAGACAGACAAGCGCGTGTTGAACGAAACCATCGATGGCGCCGACGTTTTCCTGGGCCTGTCCGCCGCTGGCGTTCTGAAGCCGGAACTGCTGGCGCGCATGGCCGAAAAGCCGCTGATTCTAGCGCTTGCAAACCCCAACCCGGAAATCATGCCGGAACTGGCGCGTCAGGCACGCCCGGATGCGATGATCTGCACGGGCCGTTCGGACTTCCCGAACCAGGTCAACAACGTGCTCTGCTTCCCCTATATCTTCAGGGGTGCGCTGGATTGCGGTGCGACCACCATCAATGAAGAAATGAAGATGGCCGCCGTTCACGCCATCGCAGAATTGGCGCGCGAGGAAGTGTCGGAAGTCGCGGCGAAGGCCTATAGCGATGAGACGCCAATCTTCGGCCCCAACTATCTCATTCCCTCGCCCTTCGACCCGCGCCTCATCCTGCGCATTGCGCCTGCCGTTGCCCGTGCCGCTGCTGCAAGCGGCGTTGCCGCTCGCCCGATCACCGATTTCGACGCCTATCTCGATCAGTTGAACCGCTTCGTCTGGCGTTCCGGCTTCATCATGAAGCCGATCTTCAACCTGGCAAAAACAGCGGAAAAAAAGCGGATCATTTTTGCCGAAGGCGAAGACGAGCGTTCGCTGCGCGCTGCACAGGTTCTGCTGGAAGAAGGCACCGGCGTGCCCATCCTCATCGGTCGTCCGCAGATCATCGAGACCCGCCTGAAGCGCTTCGGGCTGCGCATTCGCCCGAATACGGACTTTGCCGTGGTCAACCCGGAAGACGATCCACGCTACCGTGAATACGTCGATGACTATTTCGCGCTCGTCGGGCGCGCCGGTATCAACCCGGAGGCTGCGCGCACCATCGTTCGTACCAACAGCACCGTGATCGGCGCGCTCTCCGTCAAGCGTGGCGAAGCGGACGCCTTGATCTGCGGTCTGGAAGGTCGTTTCGACAGGCATTTGCGTGACATCAACCAGATCATCGGCAAGCGCGAGGGTGCGCATACGTTCGGCGGCCTCAGCCTGCTGATCACGCAGCAGGGCGCGCTGTTTTTGACGGACACCTTCGTCAATTACGAGCCGACCTCGGAAGATATCGCAGAACTGGCCATTCTCGCGGCCAAGGAAATCAAGCGCTTCGGCATCGTTCCGAAAATCGCGCTCGCCAGCCATTCCAACTTCGGCTCGCGCGATTCCGAAAGTGCCCGCAAGATGCGCCGCGCGTTGCAGATTGTGCGCGCAACAGCACCGGAACTGGAAATCGATGGTGAAATGCAGGGCGGTTCGGCGCTATCAGAAGTATTGCGCAAACGCGCCATGCCAAACAGCTCGCTATCTGGCGAAGCAAATCTGCTGGTCTTCCCAAACCTCGATTCGGCCAACATCACGCTTGGCGTCGTGCGCACCATGACGGAAGGTCTGCATGTCGGGCCAATTCTGCTCGGTTCCGCCCTGCCCGTGCACATTCTGTCGCCAACAGTCACGTCGCGTGGCGTGGTCAACATGGCAGCCCTGGCCGCGGTGCAGGCATCGCACCCTTCGGTGTAAGCACGGGTTAACGCAATTTTGAACTGACTGTTGCCGCTTTGCTGCGCGCGCCTATGTTATCCTGATCGAAAATACGTCATCCGCATTTCGCGGATGACACCCCTCAGGATATGGCCTGCCCAAATGGCAGGCGGAACGGACGGACCATTGATCCCGCGCCGAAGCCGACTGGTCGGCACATTTGCGATTATCATGCTGGCCGCTCCGTTTTCGGCGCAGGCAAGCGCCGTCTGTGATTCGCTGCGCTCGCAGCTGAACCAGCCCGTGCAGGTTTACGGCAATACCGCAGAGGTACGCCGCTTTGCGAGCGCCCTCGCCCAGCAGAATATTCTCATCAGGCGTATCAAGAACGACATGCGCGGTTATGGCTGCTCCTCCGGCAGCGTCATCGTCTACGGCAACCCCAATGCGCAGCTTTGCGGCGAAATCGGCGATGCGTTGGAGCAGGCGCAGGCCGAGCGCGACATGATCGCTGACGACCGCGACCGCATGCTGGCCGCCCAACGCAATGATAACGCCCAGGGGTCGCGTGAGCGCATTCTGGCCGCGCTGGATGCGCAAGGCTGCTACGACGAGCAGCCGCCCTCGTTCACCTCCACAGACCCCTCGCCCTATCCCGACATGCGCGACCCGAATGACGGCTTTGGTGAGCCGAACAACGATTACGCGCCTTCGCCCGATATGCCAATGCAGGGTGGGCTGCGAACACTTTGCGTTCGCACCTGCGATGGTGCGTTCTTCCCCATTTCTTCGGACGCGACGCCGCTCGATTTCCGTGAGCAGGCAGCCCAATGCGAGCGCATGTGTCCCGGCACCCAGACCGAATTATTCTATCACGCCATGGAAGGTCAGGAGAGCGAGGACATGGTCTCGGCAAAAACCGGCCAGCCCTACGCCTCGATGCCAACCGCTTTCGCTTACCGCAACAACCCCGCATCCAGTCGCGCGCCCTCATGCAGCTGCAAAATGACGGCCTCTTCCGACCCAACGACGAAGCCGCAGGAAAATAAGCAGGCACCACAATCCACCGCACTGCAAAGCTCGCCAAGCGTGACCACTCTGACATCACCGAAGAGTGACACGAAACCCGCCCCTGCCGAAACGAAGCCGGAAATCAAACCCGTAGAGAAAGCCGAACCGATCCCCGAGCGCGACTATGATCCGGCCAACAGCAAAGTCCGCATCGTCGGTCCCCGCTTCATGCAGGAAGAAACCAGCCGTATCGACCTCAAGAACCCCGCCCTGCAAGGCGCCCAGCCACAACAGCAGTGAGATTAGGGACGGGACTTAACTTGCACCCCACTTGTCGCGAAACACAAGCTCCTCCAGCGGCAGTCTCTGTCGCCAGCCTTTGATAGCCAGCTCCGGTTCGCTGTAGAGCCTATCGACGCGGCCAAGGCAGAGCCAGGCGACGATTTCGATGTGCTGGGGTATTTCGAGGATTTTGCGGATATCGGCATCGTGGAAAATGCTGACCCAGCCGACGCCGACACCTTCGGCACGAGCTGCGAGCCACAGGTTCTGGATGGCGCAGACGGTTGAATAGACATCCATGCGCGGATTGTGCGTGCGCCCCAACACGACATCGCCGCCACGGGTTGGGTCGCAGGTGACACAGATCGAAAGCGGTGCCTTGCGAATGCCCTCCAGCTTCAAGCTGCGATATAGCGTCTGGCTTTCCTGCGCAAACATCTCGGCAGCTTCTGCATTGGCGCGCGAAAACGCCTCCCACGCCTGCTGCCTCACCAACGCATCCGTAACAAGCGTGAAATTCCACGGCTGCATGAAGCCAACTGATGGCGCGGCATGCGCCGCAGCCAGCAATCGCGCCACCAGCTCCTCCGGCAGCGCGTCCGGCAAAAACTGGTCGCGAACGTCACGCCTCGTCTCAATGACGCGATACACCGCGGCCTTGTCGGCGTCGCTGAACGCCTGCGCAGGGTGAAGCGCATCTTCCAAATCATCAGGTCGCATCGCCATTCCCCAACAATGCACGGGCAGATCGCAAGGGCCCGCCTGTCAACAACCTGCCGCCGTCCATGCGGTGCGGTCTATGGTATCAGGCCGGTCTTCTGACTGGGCGTCATCGCGACATGCCGCCTTCCCGATTTCTCAGTGGCATTCGGCAGTCGCATCGGCCTCACAGCGTTGGGCACGTCGCGGAGTTTCACCGCGTTCCCGATTCTCCTGCGTGAAGCAGGCACCTGATGGCGCTTCTTATGTCGCTTCGCGCTACGCTATGCAAGCAGGCAGGCGTTTTACCCGCGTCGACCGGAACCGCCGAGCCGCCTCCCGCATTCTACGCATAAAGGAGAACAAAGATGGATCAGTATTCCGAACTTCGCCAGCAGATCGGTCAGGACCTCGATACGCTCAAGGCCAGCGAAAGTCCGAAGTCTATCTTTGAGCTCGCAGATGATTACCTGACGACAGATGCCGCTTTGAAACGGCAGATCATCGAGGACATCATCAAGGAAGAAGCGGACAAGCGGAACATTGACATCCATTGAATGCACGAGTGTGTGTAGGGGAAAGATGCGGGTAATATCATCACTGTGAATGTCACCGTCGCCATTTGTGCCCTCATTATCCTCGCCATTATCGCGGGCCTCGTTTTTGCGTCCCGTCATCGTGACAAAATCATCATCAAGATCGCGTCGGCAGCACTGCCGCTTGAAGAGGACGCCACGCCGCTCGACCGCCACTGGACGGACATCAGCCGTGGTCGTGACGGGCTGAGCGCGCTTTCGCTGATACAGTCCAACCTTGGCGCATTTGCCGCGCGTGTAGGCACTGCCCGCGCCGCCGGTCGCAGCCTCGATCTCATGTATTATATGTGGAATGCTGACCTCACCGGGCAGTTGGTGATGCGCGAGGTTATCGCCGCAGCTGATCGTGGCGTCCGGGTACGCCTGCTGCTGGATGATCTCGGCGTTTCCATCTCGGACCGCGTCTTTCAGGCTATAGACAGCCACCCCAATATCGAGCTTCGCCTGTTCAACCCGACGAAGGCGCGTGAAAACGTCTTCCGCCGTGGGCTGGAAATGGTGCTGCGGTTTCGCAGCGTTAACAGGCGCATGCATAACAAAGCCTGGATTGCCGATGGCCGCACATTGATCGTCGGTGGCCGCAATATCGGTGACGCCTATTTCGATGCTGCGGAACAGGCGAATTTCCGTGATTTCGATATCATCGCGCATGGCGCCTGCGTGGCGCAGGCCGAAGAGATTTTCGACGATTACTGGAATAGTGCCGTCGCCGTTCCCGTGCGTTCGCTTCTGGCCCGTCGCCCCAGCAAGCTGGCGAAGCTGCGCCGCAGAATGGACGTTCTCGCCTCCGGCAGTGCCGCCCGTCCCTATCTGGCGCAGGTCGAAAGCCAGCACCATTCCGGCAACTTCCTCCTGTCAGATACGCTCCACTGGGTGGAAAGCGCCACAGTGGTTGCCGACCCGCCGGAGAAAGCTGCCGGCAAACGTCGCAGTGGCCACAACTACCTGATGGAAACGCTGTTGCCCGTCATGGAAGAGACGAACGACCGACTGAAAATCACCTCGCCCTACTTCATTCCCGGTCAAAAAGGTCTGGAGACATTGTCGCGTCTCTCTGCCGATGGCGTGTCCGTCAGTGTCCTCACCAACTCTTTGGCCGCCACCGATGTCGCTGCCGTTCACGCCGGATATTCTCGATATCGCAGGCCGTTGCTGCTCAACGGCATCAAAATCCATGAATTGCGGTCTCTCGCGGATCAGCACAAATCCTTCTCATTGCGCGGTTCGGGTCAGGCAAGCCTGCACACCAAGGCTTTTACCCGGGACGGCGACACAGGCTTTATCGGTTCGCTGAACTTCGATCCGCGCTCCATGTCTCTCAATACGGAAATGGGCGTCCTGTTTTCATCCGCCGGACTGGTGAAGGAGATGGACGACATCTTCAAGGAAGAAACCAGCCGGGAGATGAGCTTTGAACTGGCGCTGAACGAGCGTAGAAACCTGACGTGGACGGGCTTGGTCAGAGGCGAGCCAAGGCACTACCGCCGCGAACCCTACGCTACCTTCAGCCGCCGCGCACTGGTGAGCATCATGGGCATTTTGCCGCTGGAATCCCAACTTTGATGAAAAAAATCTGCGATGAGCTGATCGAATTCAGCGCTCAGGCATTTTAGGCATAATTGACATACAGGAGACATCCATGTTCATCACGCCCCCGGAGCCCAAAACCAGCATCAAGATCGCGGAAATGTATCGGAACGCGGAAAGCACCTATGGCTATCTGCCCAACATGTACCGCACCTTCGGTCACCGCCCCGAGGTGATGGAAAGCTGGAGTGCATTGCTGGTCGCTCTGCGTGGCAACATCGAGCCACGGCGTTATGAACTGGTCACGCTGGCAGCGGCTCGGGAACTGAGGTCGTCCTATTGCATGCTGGCGCACGCCTCGGTACTGGCGCGAGAGGGGCTCGACGCAGACGAACTCACCGGCATCATCACCAACGCAGAAGACGCGCCGCTGGATGAACAGGAGCGCGCCATCATGATTTTTGTTTCGAAAGTGGTGCGCGATGCAACATCGGTCACGCAGGCCGATATCGATGCGCTGAAAACCCACGCACTGACGGATGCCGAAATCTTCGATATCGTCGCCGCCGCATCGGCCCGCTGCTTCTTTTCCAAGACGCTGGATGCGCTGGGCACATCGCCGGACCAGGCCTATGTCGATAAGCTTGGCCCGGATTTGGCGCAGAAACTGGCTCTCGGACGCCCCATTGAGCAGACCGAGGCCGATAGCGTAGCTTAAGCAGCAGCTTTCTTGTTGCTCTGCTTTGCCGCCTGTATCTGCACCAGCGTGTCGAGGTTCTGGTTCACGCGGCAATAGAACTCTTCATCGATGAAGGGGCGCAGCATGAAGTCATTGCCGCCAGCCTTCAGGAAGCGCGCAGACAACAGACGGTTGGTGGAGGACGATACGCCGATGATGCGCAGTTCATGCGAGCCACGCATGGTGCGAATGCGGCGCGTCAGTTCGAAACCATCAATGTCAGGCATGTTGTAGTCGGTAACGACAAGACCGATGTCCGGGTTGTTGCGCAGGATTTCCAGCGCCTTTGCGCCGCTCTCGGCAAGGCTGACACGGAAGTTGTAACGCTTCAAACGGCTGGAAAGCAGCGCGCGTGCGGTCGGGCTGTCATCCACGATCAGCACGTGGTGGCGATGGTTGGTGAGGAAGCGGCAGACCGATTCCGTCAGCATATCTACTGCAAAGACATTGTCTTTCAAAATATAGTCGACGACTTCTTTGGTGATCAGCTTCTCGCGCGTATCCTCGTGGAACGTGCTGGTGAACACGATGGTCGGAATGGAGAGATCGACGAGATACTCCAGCGCCTCGCCGTTCTCGGCGCCCGGCAGATTGATGTTGGAAATCGCAAGTGTCACTTCTTCTGAAGAACGCTCATAGCATTCCTGCAATTCTTCGAAGTTACGGCAGACTTCGACCGACAGACCCAGAAGTTCTTTCAGTCTGGCGCCAATCATCTGGGTGAAGACATTGGAGTCTTCCGCCAGCAATATTCTTGTGTCGCGAAATGGCACGCCAGAATACTGCATGCCCGTAATACCCAGAAAATTCATTATGCCCCCAAAACACTTCAAGCTTTGAAAGCCAATATAACGGCTGATATTTTCAGAATAATTAATCGCGAAACGGCTTTTTGACTATGGTTACTTATTCGCAAAGCCTATCGCGCCCCTGACCATCCCGAAGACTTAGACAGTCATCAGTTTCAAAGTATCGACGACTTTCTTGAAGTCGTAAGGCTTGGGAAAGAACACACTGCGCTCCGGCAATGCTTCGTCGGACGGGTTGTGATGTCCAGATGTCAGCATGATGCCAAGCGGTGTGTTGGAACGCCGTGCCCAGTTTGCGAGACCAACACCATTCATGCTGCCAGGCATATCGACATCGGTGAACAGCACGTCGATGTCGGAGCGGCTTTCCATGATCTCCATGGCCTCGTCGGCACCCGACGCTTCTATGGCGTCGAACCCGGCATCCTCCACCAGATCGACAGCCATCATGCGTAAAAGCGGATCGTCTTCAACGACCAGCACCACTTGTTTGGCGTATGCGTTTCGCTGTCCCATGACTTCAATTTACCTGCTTCTACATCCAAGCGTCGTGTTTGTGAAAACTTTTGACCTCAGATTGAACAACGTCCCCAATAGACGCAGGTTCCTTCGTCGCCTGTCGAATCAAGCCCTCGATCAGGCAAAAACTTGAAAAGCATAGAAAACTTAATTGGAATCAGGCTAGACGGAGCGGGTCAATCCGCCGTCCACCCGCAGGTTCTGGCCGGTGATGTATCCAGCCCCTTCGGAGGCTAGAAACGCCACTGTCGCCGCGATCTCCTCGCTCTTTCCGTAACGCTGCATGGGCACCATTTCACGCCGCTGTTCGGTGGCAGGCAGACTGTCGATCCAGCCGGGCAGCACATTGTTCATGCGCACATTGTCTGACGCATAGGTGTCTGAAAAAATCTTCGTGTAAGCGGCAAGGCCAGCACGGAAGACCGCCGATGTCGGAAACATCTCGCTCGGTTCGAACGCCCATGCGGTGGAGATATTGACGATGGCACCCGCCTTTTGTTGCACCATGACGGGTGCGATGATGCGGGTCGGCCTGATGACGTTGAGAAGGTAGACGTCGAGCCCAGCGTGCCATTGTTCGTCGGTGATATCGAGAATGGGTGCGCGTGGGCCGTGACCGGCGCTGTTGACCAGCACATCTATGCGACCGAATGTTTGCAATGTCAGATCGGCAAGCTTCTGGATATCGTCATTGGACTGGTTGGACCCCGTCACGCCGATCCCGCCAAGCTCCTTGGCGAGTGCCTCGCCTTTGCCGGAGGATGAGAGGATGGCGACCTTGTAGCCATCAGCGGCGAGACGCCGTGCAACCGCCGCCCCCATGCCACTACCACCCGCTGTCACCACCGCCACTTTTTCTACAGACATCATCACGCTCCCTTTAATCCAAATAGAAAGCTTAGCGTGATTTTCGGCAGACTTCGAACCAAAATCCCTGATAGGTCGGTTACGAAAAAATGCGGCTTGTGAAGCCGCTCATTTCAGCCAACCGGCGATGCGCCCCACCGCTTCTGCAATATCGGAGACCGATCCCGCATAGGAAAAACGCAGGGCACGATGTCCTTCCAGAGGATCGAAATCCAGCCCCGGTGTCGCCGCGACATCGATTTCCGCCAGCATACGTTTGGCAAAATCCATGCTGTCGTTGGAATAGCGGCGGGTATCGACATAGGCGTAGAAAGCGCCGTCCATGGGTGACGCCAGCGGCAGGCCGAGGTCCGGCAGGCGCGTCGTCAGAAAGTCGCGGTTGGTGCGATAGCTTTCCTTGTAGACATCAAGCTCTTCTTCCGCAGAAAATGCAGCAGTCGCGGCAAGTTGGGAAAGCTCTGGCGCTGAGATATAAAGGCTCTGCGCAAGACATTCGACGGGACGGATCAGCTTCTCCGGCAGCACCATCCAGCCGATACGCCAGCCGGTCATGCAGTAATATTTGGAGAAGGAGTTGATGACGACGGCGTTCTCGCTGATCTCGACGGCGCTCGTCTCATCACCCACGAATGTCAGGCCGTGGTAGATTTCATCCGAGATGAAGGCGATGTCGCGGCTGTCGCAATAGGAGATGAGGCGCTTCAGCGCGTCGCGGCCCGTGACCGTTCCGGTCGGGTTGGCTGGGCTCGCCAGCAGTACCCCCTTCAACTTGCATCCGGCCTTGGTCTCTGCCCGCTCGAGGCTTGCTGGCGTCAGCGTATATCCAGTCTCAGCAGTAACGGGCACCTCGACCACGTTCAGCCCCAGAGCCTTCAGAATATTGCGGTAGGCGGGATAACCGGGTCGCGCGATGGCGACGGCATCACCCGCATCGAAAAGTGCCAGAAATGCCAGATTGAATGCCGCAGACGAACCCGTCGTCACCGCGATACGGGCGGGGTCTACGATTGCGCCGTGGCGCACACGGTAGCTGGAGGCGATGGCTTCGCGCAGGTCGCGAAGTCCCAGCGCATCCGTATAACCGATACGCCCATGCTTCAGCGCCGTCTCGGCAGCTTCGAGAGACGCGCGCGGTGCGGCATGCGATGGCTGGCCCACCGCCATGGAAATAACGGGCCGCCCCGCCTGTCTGCGACGGTTGGCCTCCGCCAGAATATCCATGGCATGGAAGGGCTCAACCGCGCTGCGCTTCGACAAGGTAATCAAGGGCATGTTCTTTCTTGGAAAACTGTCGGACATTTGCCGTATTATTGCTGTCTTCACAATGACGAGAACGCAACGGGCAGATTTAATCTGCGATATGGCATTTAAATTAAATTAAGGTAATTGCGTTGGATAACGGAATCACCATCCAACTAGGACTTTAGAGGACCGACATGGCACTTTCGATCAAATCCACTGCTATCGCCAGCCTGACGGCCCTTTCGACGCTATTCGTCTCCCTGCCCGCTCACGCGCTTGATGATCAGCAGAAGAAGGAATTCGGCGCCTTCATCAAGGAATATCTGATCGAAAACCCGGAGATCATGCTGGAGGTTCAGGAAGCTCTTGAGCGCAAGCAGTACGATTCGCGCAACGCCAAGGCCGCAGAAGCCGTTGCTGAAAACCAGAAGGCCCTGTTCGAATCCAAATACGACCTGTCGCTCGGCAATCCCAATGGTGATGTGACGCTGGTCGAGTTCTTCGATTACAATTGCGGCTATTGCAAACGCGCCATGAGCGATGTCGATACCATTCTCAAAACCGACAAAAAGGTCCGATTCGTCCTCAAGGAGTTCCCGATTCTGGGGCCTGAGTCACTGGAAGCACACAAGGTTTCCAACGCCTTCAAACTCATCGCACCGGAAAAATACCCTGAATTTCAGCGCACCCTGCTGGGCAGCACCGGCCGCGCCAATGAGGCCAGCGCCATCGAAGTTGCGGAATCGCTGGGCGTGAAGAAAGCCGACATCCGTAAGTCCATGGCCGCCAATCCCAACGATGCGCAGGTCAAGGAAGCCTACCAGCTCGCTACCAGCCTCGGCATCACCGGCACCCCTTCCTACGTCATCGGCAACGAAGCCATCTTCGGCGCAGTCGGGGCCACTCCCCTGAAGGAAAAAATCGCGAATATGCGCACCTGCGGCAAGGCAACCTGCTCTTGAGCATGGTGGGGCGAAAGCCCCACCTTCCGTCAGACCGAATCGGACCTCAACGATAACCCGTTATCGGGTACGAGCCCGTGTACCCGCCGGCAGCCGGTGCCTTGGCCTGAGCCGGGTGAAACAACGCGGTCGCAACGATCAAACAAGCGAAAAAGCATTTCATTTTCAACGCTCCCCAGCGCATACCGGCCAGTGGCCTCCCTGGACATATGTATAGCGCATGAGTTGCATCCATCCGCTTAAGGAACGCAGTAAGCCGGGTCTTGTCGGCAAGCGTAAGAGTTGATGGACATCGGTAGGGAGTTGTTAAGGTTCGTGATTTGAAGTGCAGCCCAAACAAGTTTACTCTTAAGTTGCAGAAACTGGAGGATGGGATGAAACGATTTTTGCCAAGCCTTCTCGGCGGCTTTTTGGCAGGTTCCTCTGTCTGGATCACACAGAGCTATGGTTTGTCTTCTTGGCTGACGGGCTTGGCTGGCGGCGTAGGCGCTTTTGTCGGCACTTACGCCGGACAAAAGCTTCTCGATGCAGCCTGATCAATAGTCGACCACAGGCGGCTAGGCACTATAACGAAGGAAATATTTGACTCTATTGAGAAGCAGCCGGTGTCGCGACAGGCTTCTGCTGCTCGGACAAGGCGCGCAGTTCTGCAACCTTGCGCTTGTATTCAGCTTCTGAAATCTGGCCCTTGCGGCGTGCGGCCCCTAGCCGGGTCATGGTCGTTTCCATGGTACCGGCTTCTTCGTTTTCCATCTGCGGCAGAGCGGCCGTCATAGGCTTTGCAAAGGTCGGATAGGTGCCCGTATCGCGCTTCTGGGAGACGGGAGATGCATCGACGCGCTGCGGACCAACCACCTGCGCCGTGGGGCGCGGCATGTTTTCCGGGGCGACCACCGGCGGCAGGGTTCTGCAGGAAACAACCAGCGGCAAAAGAAGGCCGCAGACAGACAGCACGGTTGCCGCTCTTATGCTATCCACATGCTTGCCCATTTCGATATCCCGCCTATACCAATGTTTCCCAGACCGGACGCCATTTCGCTGGCGTCTGTGTTGCTGGAACTTGTATTCGTTTTCATGCAGAATGTGCAAACACAAAAATGCACCGGAGGACAATGGATGAAGGGTACGAAAGGCGGGGTTGACGACACGGAGGAAAAGCCTGCGGGCTTCGATCCCAAATCTGCCGACGCCTATATCGTGCGCGATCCCCAGGCCTTTGCCATGAACGTGGCAAGAGCACTGGAAAATCTGGGCAAGGCGGCCTCCGAATGGCTGGCGCCGCGCGAGCGCGGCGACATTCCGCAATCCACCGCCAGCCCCACAAGCGATCTGTTCAAGACACTGTCCGACGTTGCGGAATACTGGATGGCGGAGCCGCAGCGCTCCGTGGAGGCGCAGACGCATCTGCTCTCGAGCTATTTTGACATCTGGCAGAAGTCCATGTCCGAGCTTTCCGGCAAGCCTTCCGCCGCACGGGAGAACGCCGACACCGGGCGCAAGGACAAGCGCTTTGCCGATGCCGACTGGCAGGAAAACCCGTTTTTCGACTTTTTGCAAAAAGTCTACTTCGCCACGGCAAGCTGGGCGGACAGGATGGTGAACGAGGCCGAAGGTCTGGACGAGCATACCCGCCAGAAAGCCCGGTTCTATATGCGCCAAGTGACGGAAGCAATTTCGCCCGCCAATTTCGCCTTCACCAACCCGCAGGTCTTTCGCGAGACGGTGGCGACCAGCGGTGCAAACCTCGTCAAGGGCATGGCCCAACTGGCCGAGGACATGGCGGCGGGCAATGGCAACATCAAGCTGCGCCATACCGATTACAGCAAATTCGTCATCGGTCAGAATGTGGCCGTCACCCCCGGCAAGGTCATCGCCAGAAGCGACCTGTGCGAAATCATTCAATACGCACCCTCCACCGAAAAGGTGCTGAAACGGCCCCTGCTGATCATCCCGCCTTGGATCAACAAGTTTTACATTCTCGATCTCAATGCCCGCAAATCCTACGTCAAATGGTGCGTGGATCAGGGCCACACGGTTTTCATGATCTCCTGGGTCAACCCCGATGCGCGCCATGCTGAGAAAAACTGGGAAAGCTACACCCGTGAGGGAATCGACTTCGCGCTCGACGCCATCGAACAGGCGACGGGTGAAAAGAAGATCAACGCCGTGGGTTACTGCATCGGCGGTACGCTGCTGGCCTCCACGCTGGCGCTCCATGCGCAGGAAAAGAACAAGCGCATCCGTTCCGCCACGCTGCTGGCCGCCCAGACGGATTTCACCCATGCGGGCGATTTGAAAGTGTTCATAGACGAACAGCAACTGGCAGCGCTCGATGCGCATATGATGGCGGTCGGCTATCTCGATGGTGCTGTCATGGCCAGCGTGTTCAACATGCTGCGCGCATCCGACCTGATCTGGCCCTATGTCGTAGACAATTACCTGCGCGGTGCGCAACCTCCGCCCTTCGACCTGCTCTACTGGAATTCCGATTCGACCCGTGTAGCTGCGGCCAACCACTCGTTTTATCTGCGCAATTGTTATCTGGAAAACAATCTGGCCGAAGGGCGCATGCAGGTGTCGGGCAAGATGCTCGATCTCAAGGACATCACCATTCCGGTCTTCGATCTGGCGACGCGCGAAGATCACATTGCCCCCGCCAAATCGGTCTTCACAGGTGCCGCCCTCTTCGGAGGGCCGGTGGACTTCGTTCTCAGCGCATCAGGCCACATCGCGGGCGTGGTCAACCCGCCGGAGATGGACAAGTATCAATACTGGACCGGCAGGTCACCGGACGGTGACTTCGAAGCGTGGCAGCAGACGGCGAGCGCTCACAAGGGGTCGTGGTGGCCGCACTGGCAGCGGTGGATTGCCAATCAAGACAGCCGAAAAGTGGCGGCCCGCCTGCCCGGCGGCGATGCGCTGACGCCGCTTTGCGATGCGCCGGGCACCTATTTGCTTGAATAAACCATTGCCCGGCACGACACTGCGCCATGCAGTTTGATTCCCCGCTCATCCCCGCCACGCTCGTGTCCCGCTACAAACGTTTTTTGTTCGACGCGGTTCTGGAGGACGGCACGGCGGTGACGGGTTTTTGCCCCAACACCGGCTCGATGCGCGGACTGACCACGCCGGGTTCCCGCATCTGGCTTTCCCAGCATGACAGCCCTACCCGCAAATATCGCCATATGCTGGAACTGGTGGAAGCGGATGGAACGGTGGTCGGCATCAACACCGGCATGCCCAACAGGCTGGCTGAGGAAGCCATTACCCACGGTCGTATCCCGCAACTCACCGACTATACAGGTCTGAAGCGCGAGCAGAAATACGGCATCAATTCGCGCATCGATTTTCTGCTCTCTGCACCCGGCAGGCCCGATGCCTATGTGGAGGTGAAGAATGTGCATTTCACCCGCGCAAAAGGTCTGGCGGAATTTCCCGACAGCCCGACCAAGCGCGGTGCAAAACATCTGGAGGAGTTGGGAGATGCAGCTGAGGCCGGTTACCGGGCGGTGATGCTCTACCTCATCCAGCGCAGCGATTGCCAGCGGCTGCGCATCTGCGACGATCTCGATCCGGTGTATTTTGCGGCATTTCAGCGGGCGATGCTGCGTGGCGTGGAGGCTTACGCCATCAAATGTCACATCTCCTCACTGGAAATTAGCGCAAACGAGATGGTTGCAATGGACGACTGGCACCCTGCTGCATTATGAAACAAAGCATAAAGCACAGAAGGCGGTACAATGGTTACATACATCGACGCGGCAACGGCCCCCATGAAGAATACGGGCGTGATCCGCTTGTATAACCAGGAAGACTTTGCGGGCATGCACAAGGCGAGCCAGCTGACGGCGCGCTGCCTGGATGCGCTGGCCGATATCGTCAAGCCCGGCGTGACCACCAATGCCATCGACCGTTTCGTGTTCGAATTCGGCATGGACAACAACGCCCTGCCCGCCACGCTGAATTATCGCGGCTACACCAAGTCCGTCTGCACCTCCATCAACCACGTCGTGTGTCACGGCATTCCCGATGACAAGCCGTTGCGTGAGGGCGATATCGTCAACATCGACGTGACCTATGTGCTGGATGGCTGGTATGGCGATTCGAGCCGTATGTACCCGGTGGGTCAGATAAAGCGCGCATCCGAGCGGCTGCTGGAAGTGACCTATGAGTGCCTGATGCGCGGCATTGCGGCAGTGCGTCCGGGTGCCCGCACTGGCGCCATTGGCGCTGCCATTCAGGCCTATGCGGAATCCGAGCGCTGCTCCGTGGTCACGGATTTCTGCGGCCACGGCGTGGGCCGTCTGTTTCACGATACGCCCAACATTCTGCACTACGGCAAGGAAAGCGATGGGCCGGAAATTCGCGAAGGCATGATTTTCACCATCGAGCCGATGATCAATCTGGGCAAGCCTCATGTGAAGGTTCTGTCCGACGGCTGGACGGCGGTGACCCGCGACCGTTCGCTGTCTGCTCAGTATGAGCATGCGGTGGGCGTGACGGCGACGGGGTGTGAAATTTTCACGCTTTCGCCCGGTGGCCTGCACCGCCCCGGTCTGCCACCGCTGTAACAAAACCACGCGAGACGATGCCGATGGCCAAAGGCCCTGCCGATCAGAAGACATTGTTCAGCGCCAAGGATGGCGGCAGCGACGGCCTTGCCGAAGCACCTGATGAGCGCGGCTTTTTCGCAGAACAACGACAGGCGCCCCGCAAGATAAAAGCGGAGCCGACCCCTGCACCGGACAGCGACGCTGCACATTATCTTGGCCATCGAGAGCGTCTTCGCACCAAATACCGCGACAATGGCGACGCGGCGCTCGCCGACTACGAATTGCTGGAGCTTCTGCTGTTTCGGCTCATTCCAAGGCGGGACACGAAGCCGATTGCCAAGGCGCTGATCGCACGGTTCGGCACCTTCGGTGGGGTCATGGGCGCTCCCATCGCCCTGTTGCAGGAGGTCAAGGGCGTCGGCGAAGCGGTCGCGCTCGATCTGAAACTCATCTCGTCCGTTTCCCAGCGCATGCTGAAAAGCGAAATCCGCAACAAGCAGGTGCTGGGCTCATGGTCGTCGGTCATCGATTATTGCCATGCCGTGATGGCCCATGAGGCACGCGAGCAGTTCCGCATTCTATTTCTCGACAAGCGCAACGTGCTGATTGCCGATGAGGTGCAGGGCCAAGGCACGGTAGACCATACGCCGGTCTATCCGCGTGAAGTGGTGCGCCGCGCGCTGGAGCTTTCTTCAACCGCCATCATTCTCGTGCACAACCATCCAAGCGGTGACCCAACCCCGTCCCGCGCCGATATCGAGATGACGAAGACCATCATAGACACCGCCAAACCGCTGGGAATCGCTGTGCACGATCACATCATCATCGGCAAGGATGGGCATGTCAGCTTCAAGGGTCTGCGGCTGATCTAGGGTTTATGCACCCCGCCGTCCCGTTGTGCGCATTTGGCACAACCGTGAATTAATAAAAAATCAATCTCTATATTTTAGCCTATTCGAAAATAATAATACTTCGGATCAGGGGTGCGCCATGAAACAGGTGGCAGGAATTCTCCGTAATCGTTCTGGCTCCGCGGCGGTGGAATTTGCCATCGTCGCCCCGGTCTTCATCCTCGTACTTTTGACGATGATCGCCTATGGCATCTACCTGACGGCGGCCTATGCCGTACAGCAGGTGGCGGCAGATGCGGCCCGCACGGCAGTCGCCGGCATCAACAAAACCGAGCGGGAAACCCTGGCGAAGGACTTCGTCGATCGGACAGCGCTGAACTACATCTTCCTCGACAAGAGGAATGTGAACGTCAGCGTCGGTAGCGACCCCGGTAACGTCAACCAGTTTACCGTGACAGTCGAATATGACGCGACCGGACTGCCGATCTGGAGCCTCTACAGCTTCGCGCTTCCCGACAAGACCATCAGACGTTTCTCGACCATTCGCATCGGGGGGATTTGAGATGCAGAATTCCGTTTCGAAATTCGCCAGAATGCTGCGCGACCGCTCCGGCAATGTCGCTATCATGGCGGGCATTACAGCGCCGCTGATGATGGGTGTACTGGCGCTAGGTGTCGATTATGGCTCGCTGACCGTGCAAAAGCGCCAGTTGCAGAATACGGCAGATCTCGCCGCCATATCGGCAGCCTCTGCCAGCAATGTGGAGCGCGCGGTCTTTCAGTATTTCCAGCTCAACAACAAGAATATCGGCGTGAAGACTGCGTCCGGCATCTTGACAGAGACCGGGACTACTCCATTCGATCCTAAAACTGCGTTCTCCAGCCGCGATGGCTATGCCGAGGTGATCAAGGGTCGCTACGTCCCGGATGCCAATGTGGGCATCGGCAAACGCTTCGTGGAAAACGCGACGCCCTCCAATGCGGTGAAGGTCAATATCTACGAAAAGGGCCACATCTATTTTGCCAGCACTTTCACCACCGCGCCGACGATTTCCGCTGTCGGCACGGCGGCAGCACAGCGACTCGCCGCGGTCTCCGTCGGATCACGTGTCGCCAGCCTCAACAACGGCTTGCTGAACAATCTTCTGGGCGGGCTGCTGGGCACGACCATCTCGTTCAATCTGGTGGATTACCAGGCGCTGGTTGCCGCTGATGTGAACGCGTTGAAAATCATCGATGCGCTGGCGCTCGATCTCAACCTCACGGCTGGGACCTATCGCGACGTGTTGAAAACAGAGATTACCTACGGCAAATTCGTCAGCGCCCTGCTGAAGGCCACCGGCACGCGGCCAACAGTCACGGCTGCGCTGAAATCGCTGGAAAAGGCTCTCAACAAAAGCACCGTCAAGCTGCGGCTGGAACAGGTGCTGGCGCTGGAACCCATTCTCGACAAACATATCGGCAATGCCGAGAACCTGAATGTCCAGGCTGGCCTCTTCGATCTCATCACGGCTGCGGCGACCGCTGCGAACGGCGGCAAGCAACTGTCTCTCGACGCCGGTGTCACCGTACTGGGACTTGCCTCGACCAAAATCACCCTTGCCATCGGCGAACCACCTGTCGGCACACCATCGCTTGCCCTCGGCTCAACCGGCAGCGTCGTCAGAACCTCGCAGACACGGCTTTCCATCGATACGAAAGTAGACGGTCTGAAAGCCCTGCTCGGCCTCTCCGTCAACGTTCCCCTCTATGTGGAAGTAGCCAATGCCGAGGCCAAACTCACCGACATCAGGTGCTCGGCAAACGGCACAGCGGCAGTGGATGTGGACGTGGTGCCGGGGATCGCCGAGATATCGCTTGGTAATGTCGATACCACCGCCTTCAACAATTTCGGGCGTGACCCTCGCGTGACCAAGGCCGCAATCGTCGATGCACTGGTGCTCAAGATCAACGGCATGGCCCATGTCGATGCCGCCAACATGACGAAGACGAAGCTGACCTTCCAGCAATCCGACATCACCCAGGCGACGGTGAAAAGCGTGTCCACAAAGGACGCAACGACATCCCTGGTGAAATCGTTGCTGAAAAATCTCGACGTCGATATCAACGTCCTCTTCCTCACCATCGGCTCTCCGACAGTGGTTCAGGCAGCTCTTGCCGAAACACTCTCCGTTGCCACTGTGCCGATCGATGCCCTGCTCTACAACACGCTGATGCTGCTAGGCATCAAAATCGGCGAAGCTGATGTACGCGTCACCGATGCCCGTTGCGCCCACCCGGCGCTGGTGCAGTGAAGACATGCCCATAACAAAAAAGCCGCCGGGTCACCTCGGCGGCTTTCGCATGTCTCTCGGACCCGATCAGCCGTTGACGACGGCCAGACGCTTCTCGTCGCGACCGGTCTTCATGCGCTCCGACAACAGAAACGCGAGTTCCAGCGCCTGGTCCGCATTGAGGCGTGGGTCGCAATGGGTGTGATAACGGTCGGACAGTGAGTCGGCTGTCACGGTGCGCGCGCCGCCGGTGCATTCCGTCACGTCCTTGCCGGTCATTTCGATGTGTATGCCGCCCGGATGCGTGCCTTCGGCGCGGTGGATCTGGAAGAAGCTTTCGACTTCCGACAGAATGCGCTCGAACGGACGCGTCTTGTAATGGTTGAGCGTGATCGTGTTGCCATGCATCGGATCGCAGGACCACACTGCCTTGCGGCCTTCCTTCTGAACTGCACGGATCAGCTTCGGCAGGCTTTCGGCGACCTTGTCGTGACCGAAGCGGCAGATCAGTGTCAGGCGACCGGCTTCGTTGGTCGGGTTCAGCGCATCGATCAGCTCGATCAGATTGTCCGGCTGCAAGGATGGGCCGCACTTCAAACCGATCGGGTTCTTGATGCCGCGGAAATATTCCACATGGGCATGGTCCAGCTGGCGCGTACGGTCGCCGATCCACAGCATGTGGCCCGAGGTCGCGTACCAATCGCCGGAGGTGGAGTCGATACGGGTCAGCGCTTCTTCATAGCCCAAAAGCAGCGCTTCATGGCTGGTGAAGAAGTCCGTCTCCCGCAGGCTTGGCTGGTTTTCCGCCGTGATGCCAATGGCCTTCATGAAGTCCATGGTTTCGGAGATGCGGTTGGCCAGCTTGCGGTAACGGTCCGCCTGCGGGCTGTCCTTGACGAAGCCCAGCATCCACTGATGCACGTTTTCAAGGTTGGCATAGCCACCCATGGCAAAGGCGCGCAGCAGGTTCAGCGTTGCCGCCGACTGGCGGTAAGCATCGAGCTGACGCTCCGGGTTGGGAATGCGCGAGCCTTCGTTGAACTCGATACCGTTGATGATGTCACCACGGTAGGAGGGCAACTCTACACCGTTCTGGGACTCGATGTTGGACGAGCGTGGCTTGGCAAACTGACCGGCAATGCGGCCAACCTTCACGACAGGAAGCTGTGCGCCATAGGTCAGAACGACCGCCATTTGCAGGAAGGCACGGAAGAAGTCGCGAATATTATCCGCGCCATGTTCCAGAAAGCTTTCTGCACAGTCGCCACCCTGTAGCAGGAAGGCCTCACCTTCCGCCACATTGGCAAGCTGCTTCTTCAAGCGGCGCGCTTCACCGGCAAACACCAGCGGCGGATAGGTGGCCAGCGTCGCTTCCGTGGCAGCCAGAGCAGCCATATCGGGGTATTCAGGAACCTGCTGGACCGGCTTGTGTCTCCAGCTACCGGGTGTCCAATTCTGTGCCATGTTTTTCACCTGGTTTCCACGCCAACTCCGTCTTGAGCGGCGATCTCGAAAGTTGCGCGGCTTATAGCTTCAAGGACAGGCTTTGCAAAGCCGATCCTTATGGAGCCTCGGCGTTTGAGCCGTTTTTGTGCCGATAAAGCGAAGAAAAGGAAATCTAAACGATTTAATTTCTTCGCCACTAAATCGCAATTACACCCGCTGGCCGTTTTTAATGCGGTAACTCGGCGTATACATCGTCACCAGCTCTTCCGCAGCGGTCGGGTGGACGGCCATGGTGGCATCGAAATCGTCTTTGGTGCATCCGGCCTTCAGCGTGATGCCCAAAAGCTGCGCCATTTCACCGGCCTCATGGCCAAGAATATGCGCGCCGACGACCTTGCCATCTGCGGCGTTGACGATCAGCTTCATGATGGTCTTTTCCGTGCGTCCCGATAGCGTGGCTTTCATCGGGCGGAACTGCGCGCGGTAAACCTCGATCTCCTCGAACTTGGAAGCCGCCTCTTCCTCGGAAATACCGACCGTGCCGATTTCCGGCTGGGAGAAAACCGCCGTTGCGATCAGGTGATGATCCGGCTTCGTCGGGTTGTTCTTGAACTCGGTTTCGATGAAACACATCGCTTCATGAATGGCGACCGGGGTCAATTGTACCCGGTCAGTGACATCGCCCAACGCGAAAATCCCCGGCACATTCGTGCGAGAGTAATCATCAACAATGATTGCGCCCTTTTCGTTGACCGCCACACCGGCATTTTCCAGACCAAGCCCTTGCGTGTTGGGATCGCGGCCCAGCGCCAGCATCACCAGCCCGACATGCAGCGACTCGCCCTGCTTGGTGCGCGCCACAAAACCGTCGTCGCCGTCCTTGCTAATCTCATGGATCACGTCTTCCAGAATGATGCGGATGCCTTTTTCGGTCATCGCCGCATGCAGGCCTTCGCGCATATCGTTGTCAAAGCCATTCAGAATTTGCTTGCCGCGATAGATCAGCGTCGTTTCCACACCAAGACCATGGAAGATATTGGCAAATTCCACCGCAATATAACCGCCGCCCGCAATCAGAATGGATTTCGGCAAGGCATCCAGGTCAAACGCTTCATTGGACGAAATTGCCAATTCATAGCCGGGTAAGGAAACATGCGGATTGGGCGTGCCACCCACCGCAATCACGATGCGCTCCGCCGTTACCGTCTGTCCTGACTTCGTCAGCTTCACGGTGTGAGCATCCACCAGTTCAGCGCGGCTGTCGAAAATGTCGGCCTTGGCGTTCTCCAGACCCTTGCGATAAAGGCCCTCGAGACGATCGATTTCCTTGTCCTTGGCGGCAATCAGCTTTTTCCAGTCGAAGGTGATTTCGCCTACCGTCCAGCCGTAACCTGCGGCATCTTCGAAATGCTCTGGAAATTGCGAGGCGTAGACGAACAGCTTCTTCGGCACGCAACCTCTTATGACGCAGGTTCCGCCATAGCGGTACTCTTCCGCAATGCCGACACGCTTGCCCAGCGACGCTGCCACACGGGCGCTGCGCACACCGCCGGAGCCGCCGCCGATAACGAAAAGGTCGTAGTCATAAGTTGTCATGGAAGAGCCTCTGATAGGAAGGACGGTCGCAGCCATCCCTGATGCACTCATATAGGTGGCGCACCACATAAATGAAAAGCCCGGACTGTTATCCGGGCTTTGAAAAATTCTGAATCTCGCTCAGAAGATTAAGGCTTAGGCTTTGCCGCTGGCGCCGCAGGTGCAGGTGCTGCTGCGCCCGGTGCACCACCGGTGTTGGCGCTGTTTGCAGGCAGTGGCTGCAGGTCTGCACCGGCAACCTTCTGCAGTTCTGTCATGCTGGATGTGTTGAGGTCACGGTTGATGCCAGCCGCCCAGATATCGGCAGCCTTCATCAGTTCGCGCGTGGCGATTGGGCCGTCCTTCAACAGCTTCTTGCCTGCTTCACTGCCGTAAAACGTGGAGATGGCCTTCAGCTCGTCGAGCGAGAATGCGCGCGCATAGGTGAGCGCAGCTTCACGTTCCAGATCGGCGCGGCGTGGTGCGAGTTCCAGCGCCTTGGTATCGACCGTCTCGGTGATGGCATCCTGTACGTTTGGCGAAGCCTGAATGAGCTCGGCCTTCAGTCGCTCTGCAAGACCCGGCAGAATGTCGTCAAAACGGTCGGTAACGCCGAGAGCGCCGATGGCCTGCTTTGCAGCGGCGATGTGCTCTTCCGTGATTTCCTGTGCGCGAACGGCAGTGCCGAAGATGACGCCTGAAATGAGGATAGAAGCAGCGGCAGCTTTGCCCAGTCCCGCAAGTTTGATCATGAAATCTCTCGCTCCTGTTTATATTTTCGCCTGCATTACGCGGGCGCCATCCGGCCCGGCGATAATAGCAAGCGATGCCAGATTAATGAAAAGTCCGTGCTCGACAACACCGGGTATGGTGTTCAGCTCGCGTGCCAGTGCTTCTGCATCAGGAATACGGCCAAAAGATGCGTCGAAAATGAGGTGTCCGCCGTCGGTTTTGAAGGGTCCGTCCTCCAAAGCGCGCAGCTTCAATGCGCCCGAAAGACCAAGCCTGGACGCCAGTTTTTCAATGGCGATGCAGGTTGCGACCTGGCCGAAAATATTGATTTCGATGGGCAGCGGAAACGCCCCCAGCGTGTCCACGACCTTTGTCTGATCGGCGATCACGATGACGCGAGATGAGGCCGCAGCCACGATTTTCTCACGCAGCAAGGCACCGCCGCCGCCCTTGATCAGACGCAGACCGTGGTCGACCTCGTCAGCGCCATCGATGGTCAGGTCAAGCTCAGGCAGTTCATCCAGCGACTTCAAGGGAACGCCGAGTTCGACGCACAGACGCGCGGTGCGCTCCGATGTCGGGACGCCCTGAACGTTGAGGCCATTCGAGACTTTTTCCGCCAGAAGCCTGACGAATTCTTCTGCCGTGGAGCCCGTACCAATACCGAGACGCATTCCGTCTTCGACGTAGGACAACGCCGCTTCTGCGGCCTTGATCTTCATTTGGCGGGCATCCATTCGGCTGCAAACTCCGGGTCGGTTTAGACTGTCCACGCCCTGCCCCTTCAAAGGGCCCGAACGCTGGCGTGGTGTTTACACGGGAAGAATAGCAAACGAAAGCCCTTTCAGATCACAACCCATGACGATCCAAAGGTTTCATTGCAAAAGCCCGCGCCATTGCTTAGCCTTGCCAGAAATAGACAGTTCATCATGAGGCATTCCTTGACTACTCCCCTTGTCATCTTCGATCTCGACGGCACATTGGTCGACACCGCTCCCGACCTCATCGACAGCCTGAATTACGCCATCGCCGCAGCCGGTCTCGCACCCACGACCTACGGTGACCTCAAACACCTCGTTGGTCACGGCGCACGCGTCATGATCAAGCGGGCCTTTGCCCTACGTAACAAAGAGCTTTCCGACGCCGAGCTGGAGTCGCTCTATGAGCGCTTCCTGTCCTATTATCTTGAAAAAATGCCCGGACAGAGCGTGCCCTACCCTGGCATCGTCTCAGCACTCGACAGACTGGCCGCAGCGGGTTTCACACTGGCGGTCTGCACCAACAAGACGACCGTTCTGACGATACCGCTTCTGGAGAAACTGGGCCTCAGCCACCACTTCGCAGCCATCACCTGTGGCGACACATTCGAGTGGCGCAAGCCCGACGCTCGCCACGTCACCGGCACCATCGAAAAAGCAGGCGGAGACCCTGCCAAAAGCGTGATGGTGGGCGACAGTTTCAACGACATCGCCTCCGCCAAGAACGCCAACATTCCCTCGGTGGGCGTGACCTTTGGCTATACGGATGTGCCGATGCCCGAGCTTGGACCGGATGTGGTGATTGATAGCTATGATGAGTTGGATGCGGCACTGATCGAGCGGTTGATAGCCAAGCGAGTCGCTGCGGCCTGATAAGGCACCCCACTTATCCGTCATACCGGGCTTGACCCGGTATCCAGCAGCCACGCGTCTGCGTGGCATAGAGTCTTTTGTGATCAAGGACTCGATCACACTGGATTCCGCATCAGGTGCGGAATGACGGAAATCTTCAAGAAAACCGCCCAACAAAAAAGCCGCCCCGAAAGGCGGCTTTTCCAATCTCAGCTACTGGCAGATTAACGCGAGTAGAATTCGACCACGAGGTGCGGTTCCATGACGACTGGGTATGGAACGTCAGACAGAGCTGGAACGCGAGCAAATGTCGCAACCATCTTGTTGTGATCGACTTCGATGTAGTCAGGAACGTCGCGTTCTGCGAGAGCAACAGCTTCCAGAACGGTTACGAGCTGCTTGGACTTCTGGCGAACTTCGATAACGTCGCCGACCTTGCAACGGTAAGAACCGATGTTGACGCGAACGCCGTTAACCGTGACGTGGCCATGGTTTACGAACTGGCGAGCAGCGAAAACGGTCGGTACGAACTTTGCGCGGTATACGATCGCGTCCAGACGGGACTCGAGCAGACCGATCAGGTTCTCGGAAGTGTCACCCTTGCGACGGTTTGCTTCGTCGTAAGTTGCGCGGAACTGCTTCTCGCGGATTTCACCGTAGTAGCCCTTGAGCTTCTGCTTGGCGCGCAGCTGCGTGCCGAAGTCGCTCATCTTGCCCTTGCGGCGCTGGCCGTGCTGGCCTGGGCCGTATTCGCGGCGGTTTACTGGGGACTTAGGACGACCCCAGATGTTTTCGCCCATACGGCGGTCAATTTTATACTTGGACGATTCGCGCTTGCTCATCGTATTTCCTTTCAGAACGTTACACCGGTTTGTTGCCAAACCGGATCAAGGAAACACGCCCTCCTCTGAGGTTCTGTTGAGAACCTCTGACAGGTTTCTCACATTTGCGTACGGAGAAGCCACGGGACATGTCAGTGATGTCGATTGCCGAACGACAACATAGAAGCTGCAGGGCGATCAACAGATAACACCGAGCATTGCTGCCCGGTGTTGTGCGGCTTCTAGGAGGCCTTCATAAAATTGTCAACGAGAAAAAAGTTTGGCGATCCTCTTGAAACAGGATTTCGCTACATTATTTCATCGTCGTGATCAGAACTCGGGCCCCTCTGGCGTATTACCGGACAATACGCGATGTCGAGTTTCTTAAGGTTGGGGCCACGTTTATGTCTATCACACGTTCCCCATCCGTAAAGCCAACCTCGTCCGGCCAAAGGTTGACTGATGGACTTCCTCTTCTCGG
Organism: Hyphomicrobiales bacterium; assembly: GCA_900468015.1. Classification (GTDB taxonomy): domain Bacteria; phylum Pseudomonadota; class Alphaproteobacteria; order Rhizobiales; family Rhizobiaceae; genus Agrobacterium. The sequence goes on along the minus strand of UBRU01000001.1, from coordinate 1,014,272 downwards.
ATTTTCTCGGCACGCCCACATGGATGTGGGGCGTCTTCATTTCTCTCGTATTAGGCCTGCTCGCTCTCGATCTGGGCGTGTTGCATAAGAACTCCAAGGAAATCGGCATTCGCGAAAGCCTGCTGATGTCTGGTTTCTACATCGTCATCGGCTTGGCCTTTGGCGGCTGGATCTGGTACCAGTCCGGCCAGCAATCGGCGATGGAATATGTCACCGGTTTCGTGGTCGAAAAAAGCCTGGCGATGGACAACATCTTCATCATCGCCATGATCTTCTCCTACTTCGCCATTCCCCGCCAGTACCAGCACCGCGTGCTGCTGTGGGGTATTCTGGGCGTGATCGTTCTGCGCGGCATCATGATTGCTGCGGGTGCAGCCATCGTCGATAACTTCCACTGGGTTCTTTATCTCTTCGCGGCGTTTTTGGTCTTCACTGGTCTCAAGATGCTGTTTTCGTCCGACCATGATGAAAACGATATCGGCAACAACAAGATATTGAAGTTCATGCGCCGTCACCTACCGGTGACCAATGCGCTGCACGGCGAAAAATTCATCGTCAAGGAAGTCGATGAGAAGACGGGTAAACTAAAGACCTTTGTCACGCCGCTGTTCCTTGCGCTGATCATGGTGGAAATCGCTGACCTCATCTTCGCAGTTGATTCGATTCCGGCGATCTTCGCGATCACGACAAACCCGTTCATCGTCTACACGTCGAACATCTTCGCGATCCTTGGCCTGCGTGCCCTCTACTTCGCACTGGCCGCCTTGATCCACCGCTTTGCGTATCTCAAATACGCGCTGGCTGCGGTTCTGGTCTTCGTCGGCTCGAAAATCTTCGTGGCCGACATGCTGGGCATCGCCAAGATCCCGCCTGCCCTGTCGCTGGGCGTAACCGTCGCGATCCTCGTGACAGGCGTTGTGGGCTCGCTGCTGGCGACCCGTAATGAAAAGAAGGCGATCGAGTAAGGTTAAACCGAAACGAGATGCTGACGCGGGCGCGGTAAAAACCGCGCCCGTTCCATTTTTAGCTGGTCTTGAAGACGCGAGTCGTCAGAACCTGCGTGTTGCCGGTCTGTTGGTTGCTTGTCTGGTCATAACCCGGCGGAACCGTCGACTTGTAATCATCGGAACCCAAAAACGGGTTATCGAAATAGAAACTGACTGACCCGCCGCTGAAGGAGTAAACGACGGTGCCTTCATCGCCTGTCGCGAGACCGTTGGATTCAGCCGTCAGAGACGCGGTTGCTCCCGCCTTGATCGTCTGTGGCGGGTTGGATGCCCACACACCGTGATTGAGAGTTGAAGATGTCAACGACCAATCGGAATCGGTGGCGTTGGTGATCGTCCAGACCGTGCTACGAGCAGCAGACATAGCTTATTCTCCTCAAATGGTTTCCACTTTTGAACAGCAAGAATGCTTCTCTCTTGCCGCCTCTGGTTGTTCTATCTCAGGCACCGGGAGTCAATTTAAAGTAGCATTATAAATTAACACAATCAAAGATAGCGTTAAGAATTTACTCGCACCCATCCTCATGCTGTTCGCATGTGGTGCATCTCTCAGACTTAAAATGAGCCTACTCAGCCGCGAACTTCGCGACATCCTCAGCCGCATCAGCATCACCCGGTGCGGTCTTTGCATCGAGATCAGGAAACGCCACGATGCGCTTGCCGGAAAAATCCGCATGAACGACCACGAGTTCTTTTTCCTCGAAATAGCCGAGCAGCATCCGAGCACGCCGCGCAGAATGCGTGCCATAGGCCCGGGCGATCCGCGCATCGGACGGACATGGCTCTTGCGCCAGCGCTGCCTTGACCAGCAAGAGGAACACACCCTGCAAATCATCCGAGACGTTCTTTGAAAGCTCCAGCGCCTTCTGCCAGTCCTCGCTGGCAGCCATCTCCACATCCACGCCGGAGCGGGTAATGGCCACCTGTCGGCGGAACTCCGAAAGCGCCATGGGGGTCCCGGGAATTCGGCGCATTCGGGCGCGCACCAGAAACTCCTGATAAAGGACGGCATCCGTGCGATAGGCCGATTGCGGGTCTTCCATGATTTCGGTCAGGACGGCCGAAATCTTCTCCGTCCGCTCTTCCGGCGTCATATCCGGCTGGCCGCTGCGTTGAGGCTGCTGCTGCGGTTCCGGCCCGCCAATGGCAGGTGTGGAACGTGAAAGCTCCGCCAGAATATCGGTCGTCGGGCGTGGCGCAGGTGGCGTGCGGCGCACGGGTGCGCGGCTGAACTCTTCCGGGTCGGGCGTGAAGATCAGGTCTTCGACGTCCTGCGGCGAATCGGGCAACGGCATCAGCTTCGGCGAAGAGGACCGCGCGGACGTCTCGACATTGCCGATGACGATGGGCAGCGGACGACGCGACAGGGCGGGGCCAAGCGCCACGAAATTTCCCCGCTGCAAATCGCGGAACATTTCCGCCTGACGGCGATCCATGCCCAACAGATCGGCAGCGCGCGCCATATCGATATCGAGAAACGTACGTCCCATCAGGAAGTTGGAGGCTTCGGCGGCGACGTTCTTGGCCAGCTTTGCCAGACGCTGCGTAGCGATAACGCCTGCCAGACCGCGCTTTCGGCCACGGCACATCAGGTTGGTCATCGCGCCCAGCGACATCTTGCGCGCATCTTCCGTCACCTCACCGGCAACGGACGGCGCAAACATCTGCGCCTCGTCCACCACGACGAGAACCGGATACCAGAATTCGCGGTCAGCATCGAAAAGGCCATTGAGGAAGGCTGCGGCAGCGCGCATCTGCTGCTCGATATCGAGACCTTCCAGCGTCAGAACGCAGGAAACGCGGTGCTGCCTGATGCGGTTGGCGATGCCCGCAAGCTCACCTTCGGTGCGCTCACCATCGACAACCACATGGCCGAACTTATCGGCCAGCGTAACGAAATCGCCTTCGGGATCGATGATGACCTGCTGCACCCACGGCGCAGACTGCTCCAGAAGACGGCGCAGCAGATGCGATTTGCCGGAACCGGAATTGCCCTGCACCAGCAAACGCGTGGCCAGCAATTCTTCGATATCGAGCTTGGCCGCCTGCCCGCCCGTTAGGGTTCCCATGTCGATACCGACCTGCACTGTGAATGTCCCTGCGACTTAGAATGGATGATGCGCTGGCTCACGCAGCGCGAACCATCTCTTTACCAAAGTTTTAACCGAATACCCCGGCCTATCGCAACAATACACAGGGAATATCACCCCTCGTCAGGACGCAATTCGCCTCCACGACAGGCGGCGTCCGAACACGTTCAGCGCCAGCCCTGCGACAACCAGCGTGCTACCAAGGACCTCCAGCAGCGTGATTTCCTCTGCGAAAGCGAAGTAGGCACCGAGAAAACCGACAATCGGCACCAGCAGCGAGAATGGCGCAACCGTGCCCGCCGGATACCGCAGCAGCAGAAAACTCCAGATACCAGCACCAACAATGGTTGCGCCATAGGCCATGTAGACCACGACCATCACCGTCATGACATTGGCAGATGCCAGACCTGCCGAAATAGCCTGCGGACCTTCCAGCACAAGAGAAAGAGCCATAAGCGGCAGCACCGGCACAAGGCTTGTCCACGCCACAAAAGACACGGCATTGACCCTGCCGACCTTGCGATTGACGATATTGCCGAGGGCCCAGCTAAAGGCGGCACCAACACACATCAGCAGCGGTACCATCGCGTCGATATCAAGACGCTCAAGGCCGATCACGGCAAGACCGCTGAACGCAACGGCGGCACCCGCAATATGCGATTTCAGTGGTATCTCACCCAGCAGCGTCACCGCCAGCGCCATGGTGAAAAACGCCTGAGACTGCATGACCAGAGATGCAAGCCCTGCCGGAAGCCCCCATTTGATGGCGGTGTACAACAGCCCGAACTGCGCGCAGCCCATCACCATGCCGTAGACAACCATGTGCTTCCACGGCACTTTTGGGCGCGCCAGAAAGAAGACGAGCGGGACTGCGGCAAAGAAGTATCGCAGCGCCGTTAGAAACAAGGGCGGCATGTCCATAACGCCGACCTTGATGACAACGAAGTTGAAGCCCCACAAAAACACGGTGATCAGGGCGAGAAAGATATGCGGCACGGCCATTTTGTTTTTATCCAATCGGGTGCCGCACGAGATTGCGGCCTTCTTAACCGGCGGCGCGCTTCCAACCCATGGTCAGCAGGCCAGCCCCGATCAGCAGGCTTCCGCCTGTACGGTTGACGATGCGCTGGACTTTTGGCTTGCGAATGGAATTGCGGGCCGCACTTGCCAGCAATCCATAAAGAGCCGCATTGCAGGTGGCAAGCACAAGGAACGTGACCTCGAAGATCATCACCTGCGGCCAGAACGGCAGCGATGGCGTCAGAAACTGCGGCAAGAAGGCCACGAAGAAGATGATGCTCTTCGGGTTTAGAGCCGTCACAATATAAGTATGCAGGAAGATTTTAAGCGGGCGCTCCTTGCCGGTTGCCGCTTCTTGCGCGCCCTCACCGCTCACCGGCGCACGCCACAGCTTGATGCCGAGATAGATAAGATAAGCGGCACCCACCCACTTCAAAACGGTAAAAAGCGCAGCAGATGTCGCCAGCAACGCACCCAGCCCCAGCATGGATGCCGTCATCGCCGTAAAATCCCCCAGCGCCACGCCCGCTACCGTGGCCGAGCTGGCTTTGCGACCGTGACCGAGCGCATAGGAAATAACGAGCAAAATCGTCGGCCCGGGAATGGCGAGCATGACAGCGGATGCGGCCACGAAGGCCAACCAGTTTTCTATCGGCATGATGAGGTCCTTTGTTATGATAATATAGTCAAGCGACCAAGTCGAAAGCATGTCGACCAATGCGGTCAACCTTAGGCCGTCACAGCTCGGCGGGCGGATTGAGAACGACTGCCATCAGCACTTCATCATAATAGGTTGGCCCGATTTTCAACGCCCGCCATTCAAACCCATACTGCTCGAAACCCATCTTTATATACAGTTTATGGGCAGCAATGTTGGACGCACCGACAATAATGGTGACCTCTTCAACAAGCGGTTTGGCATAGTCCAATGCGTGTTTGATGAGGGCAGCACCAATGCCCGAGCCGCGCGTCTGCGGTCGCACATACATGCCCCAGATCGCGCCTTTATGTCTGGTCTTCGAGGCCGTCGAGAGGCGAAGGCCAACGGCACCCACCAGAGCATTCGTGTCGGTGCGACGAGCGCCAAAAACGTTTCCTTGTTCAAGGCGTTGAGCGAAATCATCGACTGACAACACGGCCTCATCTTCAAACGAAGCACCGAAGGCTTCTGGATGAGCAGCCAAGCCTTCCAGACGAAGGTCGCGATAAGCCTCTGCGTCAATGGTCGACAATTTTTGTATGGAAGTCTGCATGGCTATCTCAAGAGTTTAGCTGCATCACAAGCCCCCCCCCGGCAGAATGACTGCCGAGGAGGACACGCCTCAAAAGCGTGGGGTCCAAGGTGGTAACAACGGTATTTCAGACCGATATTTGCTGACAGGAAGACCGATGTCACGCAACATGTGATCAGACAGATGCGAGACATACACTTTCGTCTGCCGATGCTGCCAGGCAACGACCAGTACAGCTTTGAACGTCGTCCAGACACCGAAATGCCTAAACAGATCATCAACTTCTTTCGAAACATCATTTACACGTAAAGATTGTTCATGAGACATAGGAAATCCGCCCCGGCGCACTGTGGCGACCAGGTCCTTTCGTGATGGAAAAAGACGTGTGGAACCGACGGACGCAGATAGACTCTGCGACGACTAAACGAGGACCGACACGTTATGAGACAAGTTGAAAATGCCTGTAAAGGCTAGAGAACGGCTTTAAATCGCTGTTCCACGTCGCACTGATGGCACCATATAGGCGATATGAACCGTTGCCATAAGTCGAACCACGCCAAAAAGGCCGTGCAAATTAAATGTGTTCATTTGTAGCCTCCTTGTTTGAGCTGCGGGCTTGAATTTTGTGACATGGCTTTGATTCGATTTCAAGCCACTCAATCTCGAATTGCATCAAAGAGCAAAAATCAGTGCAAAAATGTCACAGATGAGCATTCCGCTACCCGGCAACACGAAGGCCGAAGCCCTGCATCAGTCTGCGGGTCGTGAAATCCGGCTGGCCGGAGGTGAAAATGGCAACGTCGAAACCGTCGGGATGCTCTGCGCTCTCCACCAACGGCACTTTGCGCCGCCCTTGCCGGGCAATGGCTTCCGCTGGGTCCAACCAATCCACCGGCCATGGCGCCAGTCTTCGGAAGACATTCGCCATGAACGGATAATGCGTACAGGCCAGCACGACGATGTCGGTGCGCCTTCCGCTGTCTTCGATGAAACAGGGCGCTATTTCCGCTGTAACCTCGTCATCGGAAATCGCTTCCCCCCGTATCCACGCTTCCGCCATGCGCGCAAGGTTCTCAGACCCCACCAGACGAACATGGCATTGTGAAGCGAAGGACTGGATGAGATCGCGTGTATAGGCGCGCTTGACGGTGCCGGGCGTGGCCAGAACCGAGACAAGACCGGAACGGGTGCGTTCCGCCGCCGGTTTGATCGCCGGAACGGTGCCAACGAAGGTCATATCGGAAAACTCTGCCCGCAGCGCCGCACCTGCCAGCGTAAAGGCGGTGTTGCAGGCAACAATGCAGATTTCGGGATCGTGGGTCTCGATCAATTGCCTAAACAGCGCCAAAAGCCGCTCCGTCAAAGCGCTCTCTTCCCAGCCGCCATAGGGAAAACCGGCATCATCGGCCACATAGACAAAGCTGCGCTCGGGCATCAGCACCCTCGCCTCACGCAGAACGGTCAGTCCGCCAATGCCACTGTCGAGGACCAGCACCGGCTTGAGTGGTATCTCGCTGGGATCACGCGTTATCGATGTCATCCTGTGCATTGCTCCCGTCAGCATAAGGGCCATTGCTACCGCGTGGTGTCTGGCGGCCATATTTGTCGAAGGTGCCGAACACCCCGCGCAACACGCTGATTTCCTGCGAGCTCAGCGCCCGCCTCGACAAGACAGCCCGCAGATTTTCGATCATCCGCTGCTTCTTGCCTTCCGGGCGGAAATAACCGCGCGCATCCAGCGCTTCTTCCAGCTGGTCAAACAGCCCGTAAAGCTGCTCCTTCGTCGCCTGTTTCTGCTCCAGCGGCACGAACAGCGTCTGGCTCAGATCTTCCATGCCGGAATTCATCCACTCATAGGACATCAGCAGCACGGCCTGCGCGATGTTGAGAGAGGCGAAAGCGGGATTGACCGGGAAGGTCACGATTTCATCGGCCAGCGCCACCTCTTCATTGGTCAGGCCCCAGCGCTCGCGCCCAAAGAGGATGCCGGTTTTTTCGCCTGACGTAAATTTCTGGCGCAATGTCTGTGCGGCAACCACGGGCGCACGCACCGGCTTGAAGCCGTAACGTTCTCGCGCCGTCGTGGCATAGGTGAATTGCAGGTCGGCGGTCGCTTCCTCGATCGTATCGAACACACGCGTATGGTCGATCACGTGATCGGCCTTGGAGGCCGCGGCGCGCGCCTTCTCACTCGGCCAGCCATCGCGCGGGTTGACGAGGCGCAATTCGGCCAGGCCGAAATTGGCCATGGCTCGCGCCACCATGCCGATGTTTTCGCCCAGCTGGGGCTCGACCAGAATGATTGCCGGGCCCTCAGCCACAAGTTCGAGTTCGCTATTCGTACCTGCCATATTCGCCTTCCGATTTTTCGGCTTCACTGGCACAGTTTTTGCGACAAATCAAAGGCACAGCGCCAGCATGCGCCGGTTATTCGCCCTTGATGATGTTGGCCATCTCCTGAAGCAGGGAATCGCGGCCATCGTCGCCCACACGGTGGATATCATTGATGACAGGCTTGCCATCTTCTTCAACGACGTCGAAATTCACCTGATCGACGCTTGCCTTCATCTCCGCCTCATCCATGCAGGCCCAGAGCTTGAACTTCACGGTCACATCACTCACGCCATCTTTCGGCGGTGCTGCGGTAATCGCAACATCCTGCAAAGGGCAGCCATCCTGCGAATTCGTCACGACGTCGTAGCCGAACGGATCACCCTTATCGCCGCTCTCGACTTCCGAAGCAGGCTTCTTGGAGGCTTCGCGATATTGCTTGATGAATTCCTTGCTGAACAGCGTGCTGAGCAAATCCTCGTCGAAGATATATTTCCAGTCATCCGCCTCGCCGGACCAGTTCTTGACGGTGATGTCCATCACCTTCTTGACCGGCTCCGTTGGGTCTGCCGCAAAGGCGTTGCAGGAAAAGAGAATGGCGACAGAGGCGAGCAGAAGTTTCCGCATGATGATGTCCTGGTAGCAAGCTTACCCTACGTAAGCGATTCGCCAGACTTTAGTAGCCCAATGTATTTTGGCAATGTGTCCCAGTATGTTTTAGCAAGTCCAAAAAAGAACGTGCATGGCTTTGCCTTCGGCGCTCGCGATGCTATAGCGCCACGGGATATTTTTTGCATATCGCGCCCTCCCGGCGCAATCGTTCTCGAAGGTGAGGAATTCATGACAAAGATCAAGGTAGCCAATCCGGTCGTCGATCTCGACGGCGACGAAATGACCCGTATCATCTGGCAGCTCATCAAGGACAAGCTGATCCTGCCATACCTCGATCTCGATATCGAATATTACGATCTTTCCGTTGAAAACCGCGATGCTACCAACGACCAGGTAACGGTTGATGCGGCGCACGCCATCAAGAAGCACGGCGTTGGCATCAAGTGCGCGACGATCACTCCAGACGAAGATCGCGTCAAGGAATTCAACCTCAAGCAGATGTGGAAGAGCCCGAACGGCACCATCCGCAACATTCTCGGCGGCGTGATTTTCCGCGAGCCGATCATCTGCAAGAACGTGCCACGCCTCGTTCCGGGCTGGACGAAGCCGATCGTTGTCGGTCGTCACGCTTTCGGCGACCAGTACAAGGCAACCGATTTCAAGTTCCCCGGCAAGGGCAAGCTGTCCATCAAGTTCGTTGGTGAAGACGGTCAGGTCATCGAAAAGGACGTGTTCGACGCGCCCGGCGCTGGCGTTGCCATGGCCATGTACAACCTGGATGAGTCGATCCGCGAATTCGCCCGCGCATCCATGAACTATGGCCTGATGCGCAAGTGGCCGGTTTACCTGTCCACCAAGAACACCATCCTCAAGGCCTATGACGGTCGCTTCAAGGATCTGTTCGAAGAAATCTACCAGACAGAATTCAAGGCGAAGTTCGACGAAGTCGGCATCACCTATGAGCACCGCCTGATCGACGACATGGTTGCGTCTGCTCTCAAGTGGTCCGGCGGTTACGTCTGGGCCTGCAAGAACTACGACGGCGACGTGCAGTCCGATACGGTTGCTCAGGGCTTCGGCTCGCTCGGCCTGATGACCTCGGTTCTTCTGTCGCCGGATGGCCGCACGGTTGAAGCCGAAGCTGCCCACGGCACAGTGACGCGTCACTACCGCCAGCACCAGAAGGGTCAGGAAACCTCGACCAACTCCATCGCATCGATCTTCGCCTGGAGCCGTGGACTCGCTCACCGCGCCAAGCTGGACGACAACGCGGAACTGGCGAAGTTTGCAGCAACGCTGGAAACCGTCTGCGTCGACACCGTCGAAGCCGGTTACATGACAAAGGATTTGGCGCTGCTCATCGGCCCAGACCAGCCTTGGCTCTCCACAACGGCGTTCCTCGACAAAATCGACGAAAACCTCAAAAAGGCAATGGCTGCCTGATCGGCGACCTTCATAACTGACCTCGAGAACCCGGCCTTTGCGCCGGGTTTTCTTTTGGCTGAATGGCCGCTGTCTTGATTACGTCGCAGACGCAATGCAATTTCGAAATCAGAAAACAAGAGGGAGAGAGATCATGAGCGAACTGACATTCTACACCAACCCCATGTCGCGTGGACGCATCGTGCGCTGGATGCTGGAGGAAGCGGGCGCGACCTACGAAACGCAATATCTCGGCTACGATAGCGACGGCATGAAGTCGCAAGCCTACAAGGCTATCAACCCTATGGGCAAAGTACCCGCCATGGCGACACGGTGGTGACGGAATGCGCAGCCATCTGCGCCTACCTTGCGGACGCGTTCCCACAAGCCAATCTCGCCCCGCCGATCACGGATCGCGGAACCTATTATCGCTGGTTTTTCTATGCCGCTGGCCCGCTCGAAATGGCCGTGACCACCAAAGCCATGGGCTTTGAAATCGGCCGGGACAAACAGCGCATGGCAGGCTGCGGCGCCTATTCCGATGTCATGGACACGCTGGAGCACGCACTCAACGCCAATCGCTATATAGCCGGAAACCAGTTCACCGCCGCCGACGTCTACATCGGATCACAAATCACCTGGGGCCTGCGTTTCGGCTCCATCGAAAAGCGCCAGCGATTCCTGGATTATCTCGGTGATGTCCAGGCACGCCCAGCCTATCAGCGCGCTACGCAGTTGGATGACGAGGCGGCTAAGGCGCAGCAGGCGGCGGGCTAGAACTTCGATCTATTGAAGCACGGAGTTGGGAAGGGATTAAAGCCTATCTTCGCTGTCGTCACCATCTGCGTGTTCTCACTATTGTCCGACTTAACCGGATAGGTCAGCGTTTTAGAAACGCTACTTCTTCCAATCCCGGACTTGATGCACTGCTGAATGGTTCAAAATTTAGAACATTTTGGCGGAAGTACATTCACCTCCGTCACCCCGGCCTTGAGCCGGGGTCCAGCTAACGCGCGTCTGCGCGGCGAGAGAGGTTCTTTCAGACCAAGGACTTGGTCTGACTAGATTCCGGCTGAAGGCCGGAATGACGGAGGTAAGCTTGTTGCTGCCAGCACGGCGCTTGCACGTCGTCTGAGCGTGCTCTCAGAACGCCCGTCAACTCACACAGCCAAAGCAGCCGCAACCGCTTCAATCGCCGCATCAGCCTTGTCTCCATCCGGGCCACCGGCCTGCGCCATGTCGGGGCGTCCGCCGCCGCCCTTGCCGCCGAGAGCGGCGGATGCGGTGCGAACGAGATCGACCGCGCTGAAGCGGGCTGTCAGGTCTTCGGTGACGGCGGCCACGGCGCTGGCCTTGCCATCGTCGGAGACGGCAATCAGCAGCACAACGCCGGAGCCGAGGCTGGTCTTGGCTTCGTCGGCCAAGCTCTTGAGGTCCTTTGCATCGATGCCGGACATGGATTTGGCAAGGAACTTCACGCCGCCGATGTCCTTCGCGTCGCCAGCAGAACTTTCCGCAGAACCGCCACCCATAGCCAGCTTGCGGCGGGCGTCTGCCAGTTCGCGTTCCAGCTTCTTGCGCTCATCGACAAGGCTTTCCACGCGGCCCAGCACCTCAGAGGGCTGAACCTTCAGCGATGATGCCAGCGCTTTGACGCGATCATCCTGCTCGGCCAGATAGGCCAGAGCCCCCGCGCCGGTCACCGCTTCGATGCGGCGCACGCCTGCGCTCACGGCGCTGTCGCCGAGAACACGCACCAGACCGATCTGGCCTGTGGCCGCAACATGCGTACCGCCGCAAAGCTCGACGGAGTAAGGGCGGTTGGCCTTGGCACCATGAATACCGGTGCCCATGGAGACAACACGCACTTCATCGCCATATTTCTCACCAAACAGCGCCATCGCACCTTCGGCAATGGCGTCATCGACGCTCATCAGGCGTGTGACGACAGGCGAGTTCTGAAGGATGATTTCATTCGCCATGTCCTCGACGATCTTCAACTCTTCCGCCGACATGGGTTTCGGGTGAGACACGTCGAAGCGCAGACGCTCGGGCGCGACCAGCGAACCCTTCTGGGCGACATGGGTGCCGAGCACTTCGCGCAGCGCTTCATGCAGCAGATGCGTGGCCGAATGGTTGGCGCGCAGGCGCGAGCGTCTGGTATGATCGACGGTCAGTTGCACTTCGTCGCCCACCTTGATGCCGCCCTTGGAGACGGAGCCGATGTGGACGAAAAGCCCCTCGCCTTTCTTGTTCGTATCGGTGACCGTAAAGGTGCCCTCGTCAGACGCGATGATGCCGGTATCGCCCATCTGGCCGCCGGACTCGCCGTAGAACGGTGTCTGGTTGACGACGATCTGGACAGTCTCGCCGTCAGCAGCACTCTCCACCGACTTGCCGTCCTTGACGATAGCAAGAACCACGCCTTCGGCGGTCTCGGTATCGTAGCCGAGAAACTCGGTCGCGCCGTGCTTTTCCTTAAGCTCGAACCAGACGGTTTCGGTCGCCTTGTCGCCGGAGCCGGTCCAGTGCGAACGAGCCTCAGCCTTCTGGCGCTCCATCGCGTCGGTGAAGCCGGCCACGTCAACGCCGATTTCGCGGGCGCGCAGCGCATCCTGCGTCAAATCGAGCGGGAAGCCATAGGTGTCGTGAAGCTTGAAGGCGGTTTCGCCGTCCAGCATATCGCCCTTGTGGAGCGTGGATGTCGCATCCGACAGCAGCGTCAGACCACGGGCAAGCGTCTTGCGGAAACGGGTTTCTTCCAGCTTCAGCGTTTCGGAAATCAGCGCCTCAGCGCGCACCAGTTCAGGGTAGGCGCGGCCCATCTGCTGGATGAGGGCTGGCAGCAGCTTCCAGATCAGCGGCTCACGCGAACCCAGTAACTCGGCATGGCGCATGGCGCGGCGCATGATGCGGCGCAGAACGTAACCGCGGCCTTCATTCGACGGCAGAACGCCGTCGGCAATGAGGAACGCGGTGGAGCGCAGGTGGTCGGCGATGATGCGGTGGCTTGCACGGTTTTCACCTTCCGCCGGAACACCGGTGGCTTCTACGGAAGCGGAAATCAGCGCACGGAACAGGTCGGTGTCGTAATTGTCATGCTTGCCCTGAAGCAGAGCGGAAATACGCTCAAGGCCCATGCCGGTATCGATGGAAGGGCGCGGAAGATCGATGCGCTGTTCCTTCGTCACCTGCTCATACTGCATGAAGACGAGGTTCCAGATTTCGATGAACCGGTCACCATCCTCATCGGCAGAACCCGGAGGGCCGCCCCAGATGTGATCGCCGTGGTCATAGAAGATTTCGGAGCAAGGGCCGCAAGGACCGGTATCGCCCATCGCCCAGAAATTGTCGCTGGTCGGAATGCGAATGATGCGGTCGTCGGAGAAACCCGCGATCTTCTTCCACAGGTTAAAGGCTTCATCGTCGGTGTGGTAGACCGTCACCAGCAGGCGGTTCTTGTCGATACCGAATTCGCCGGTGATCAGGTTCCAGGCATGGCTGATCGCCTCTTCCTTGAAGTAATCGCCGAAGGAAAAGTTGCCGAGCATTTCGAAGAAGGTGTGGTGACGAGCGGTGTAGCCGACATTGTCGAGGTCGTTATGCTTGCCACCAGCGCGTACGCATTTCTGCGACGACGCTGCCGTGGAATAAGGGCGGCTTTCCAGTCCGGTGAAGACATTCTTGAACTGCACCATGCCCGCATTGGTGAACATCAATGTCGGGTCGTTGCGCGGCACGAGCGGGCTGGATGGCACGATCTCGTGGCCGTTCTTCTTGAAGTAGTCGAGGAAGGTCGACCGGATTTCATTTACACCGCTCATCAGAAGTCCTTCATTTCCACGCGATCCCGCGGCCATAGCATCAAAAACACTGGCTTTTATCGCTCACCACCCTGCCTGTCCAGCCAAAGAGGGCGGGGTTACAGCACAAATAAAGGCCGCGCGACACAATCGCACGACCTTTGATCTTCAAACGCTCGAATATATCAAGACCTCAACCCTGTGAGGTCTGATCATGCGTCGGGATCGACCCCATCCGCATCCGCTTCAGGTCCACCATTCTGGAGGAACTTTTCAGCGATCAGTCCGGCGTTCTGGCGAAGCGCCAGTTCGATCTCTTCCGCCACGGCAGGATTTTCCTTGAGGAACGTTTTGGCGTTCTCTCGGCCCTGCCCCAGACGTTGGCTCTTGTATGAGAACCATGCACCGGCCTTTTCGACCAGACCAGCCTTAACGCCCAGATCCACCAACTCGCCGGTCTTGGAAACGCCTTCGCCATACATGATGTCGAATTCGACCTGCTTGAAAGGAGGTGCCATCTTGTTCTTGACGACCTTGACGCGTGTTTGGTTGCCGACGACTTCTTCGCGATCCTTGACGGCGCCGATGCGGCGGATGTCGAGACGAACGGAAGCGTAGAACTTCAGCGCGTTACCACCAGTCGTCACTTCCGGCGAACCGTAGGAGATGCCGATTTTCATACGGATCTGGTTAATGAAGATGACCATGGTCTTCGACTTGGAAATCGAAGCCGTCAGCTTGCGCAGCGCCTGGCTCATCAGACGGGCCTGAAGACCCGGAAGGCTATCACCCATTTCGCCTTCGATTTCCGCACGTGGCGTCAGGGCCGCAACCGAGTCGACGACCAGAACGTCAACGGCACCCGAACGCACCAGCGTATCTGTGATTTCAAGCGCCTGTTCACCCGTATCCGGCTGGGAGATCAGCAGATTATGCAGATCGACGCCGAGCTTGCGGGCATAGACCGGGTCAAGCGCATGTTCGGCATCCACGAAGGCGCAAATGCCGCCCTTCTTCTGGGCTTCTGCAATGGTCTGCAACGCCAGTGTCGTCTTACCGGAGCTTTCCGGCCCGTAAATTTCCACGATACGGCCCTTAGGCAAACCGCCAATACCGAGCGCAACATCGAGGCTAAGTGAACCGGTTGAAATGGTCTCGACCTCGACGATACTTTCATTGGAACCGAGCTTCATGATCGATCCCTTACCGAACGCACGTTCGATCTGGGAAAGCGCCGCTTCCAGTGCCTTGCTTTTATCCACTGCTTTGTCCTCTACAAGACGCAAAGAATTTTGTGCCATCTGGAAACCACCTTTAGGTTATTGAAGCCGCACAGGCAATGAAGCTCTCTGTGGGGATTTTGTACTTTATTTGTTCTCATTCCACAAGCGAGGATCATCATATTGAAAACAAATATGGATAAGTCCTTTGTTCTACTTTTGTTTTTCTTTTTTGTCTGTGGAAAAAGAGGCACTTAAAATAGGGTTGGAATGCCCCGTCCGGCACGAATCGACCTACCTCCGGCCTATCGAAACAGGAAATTTGGCAGTGAAAAAAATACTCGTTCTGGGCGGTGCGCATATAGACCGGCGAGGCATGATCGAGACCGAAACGACCATGGGTGCCAGCAACCCCGGCGCATGGATGGAAGAGGCAGGCGGCGGCGGTTTCAATGCGGCGCGCAATCTCTCGCGCCTCGGCTTTCAGGTCAGGCTGATCGCGCCACGCGGGGGCGATGCGAATGGCGCGGCCGTGGCGGCAGCGGCCCACGATGCAGGGGTCGAGGACACGCCGTTTACTTTCCTCGATCGGCGCACGCCTAGCTACACCGCCATTCTGGAGCGTGACGGCAACCTCGTCATCGCCATTGCAGACATGGATCTCTACCGCCTTTTCACCCCACGCCGCCTGCGAGTGCGTGCCGTTCGAGAAGCCATCATGGGAACCGATGTCATTCTATGCGACGCAAACCTGCCAGAGGACACGCTGAGCGCCATTGGCGTGGCGGCGCGGGTCTGCGGCAAGCCTTTGGCCGCCATCGCCATCTCTCCGGCGAAGGTTGTGAGGCTGAAGGCGGCATTGCCGGATGTCGACATGCTGTTCATGAACGAGGCTGAAGCGCGGGCACTGACCGGCCAGACCGTCGAGCATGCCAGCGATTGGCCGCGTCATCTCGCAGCGCTTGGCCTTCGCGGCGGCGTCATCACCAGCGGTGCGCGGCAGGTCGTTGCATTTTCCGAGCGCGAAACCGCCGTTCTGCGCCCGCCCTTGATCGAGGCCGTGCGGGATGTGACCGGTGCAGGCGATGCCATGGCATCCGGCTATCTGGCCGCGACATTGCGCAAAGAGCCTCCGTCGCAGGCGCTTCGCTGGGGTGCAGCGGCAGCCGCCATCACCGTACAGTCACCCAGCGCCACGGCGCATGAATTGAACCCGCAAACGCTGGACGCCATGCTGGCTCTTGTGCCGCCAGCCGAAATGGTGTGAACAGAGCACTGAAATAAACCCGGAAACCTATGATGACAAAGCCCCTGCCCCCACTGCTGCCTATCGCCTATTCGCAAGAAGTCGCTGCCGCCCAACAGCGCGGCGCGCCCATCGTTGCGCTCGAATCCACCATCATCACCCACGGCATGCCTTATCCCGGCAATATCCAGATGGCGGAAAGCGTCGAGCAGATCATCCGCGATCAGGGAGCCGTGCCAGCAACCATCGCCGTCATCCATGGTACGTTGCATATCGGTCTTGAGAAGCATGAGCTGGAAGCCTTGGCCCAGACCAAGGACGCGATGAAGGTTTCGCGCGCCGATATCGCCTTTGCGATTGCCGAGCGCCGCACCGGCGCCACCACCGTGGCCGCCACCATGATTGCTGCAGAACACGCAGGCATCAAGGTTTTCGCGACGGGCGGCATCGGCGGCGTGCATCGCGGTGCCGAGACAAGCTTCGATATTTCTGCAGACCTGACCGAACTGGCCAGAACCGCCGTGATCGTGGTCTGCGCAGGCGCAAAAGCCATTCTCGATATTCCAAAGACACTCGAAGTGCTCGAGACCAACGGCGTGCCCGTCGTGACCTTCGGATCGACGGAATTTCCGGCATTCTGGTCCCGCGCTTCGGGCATTCAGAGCCCGCTGTCGCTCAACAGCCCGGCGGCGATTGCCAATTTCCAGTCCACGCGCGAACAGTTGGGCATCGATGGCGGCATGCTGATCGCCAACCCCGTGCCGGAAGAAGACGAAATCTCCCGCGAGGAGATGGAGGTCTATATCACCCGCGCATTGTCCCATGCCGAGGAAGACGAGATCGCCGGCAAGGCGGTCACGCCATATCTCTTGTCGAAGATTTTCGAGATCACCGAGGGACGCAGCCTCGATACGAATATTGCCTTGGTGCGCAACAATGCACGCCTTGCGGCTGAGATCGCCGTAGCGCTGGTTTAAGGCGTCGCCCGTTTCATGGATATGTTTAAAGGCGCACCCGTCAGGTGCGCCTTTTTTTATCCCTTGAACTTCGCAATCACCAGATGGCCCGGCGTCGGGTGGCCATCCTGCATGCGCACGTTGATGTCGGTAACCTCGATGACCTCGAACCCTGTCGCCGCGAGGCGCTCGCGGACGTAGGTTTCCGAGTGGGCGAAGCGCTGGTGCGGACCGACCATGAAGGGGCGACCAGCCAGAACGTCGTCGCCCAGGGTTTCCGATGAGAAGATGAGCAAGCCACCCTCGACCATGTTTTCCGCAGCACCAAAGAAAATCGGTTCCAGCGCACCCAGATAGGGCAGCACGTCGGTGGCCGTGATCAAGTCAAAGGCGTCGTCGTCATTGTCTTCCAGAAAGTCCTCGACTTCGGCGACATAGAGCGTCTCGTAGATATCTTTCTCATGGGCGATCTCGACCATGTTTTCGGAAAGGTCCATACCGGTGATGTCATCGACCATGTCGCGCAGGGCTTCACCCGTCAGACCGGTGCCGCAGCCCAGATCCAGCATGCGCTTGAAGGGCCCGAGCTGCAGTGCTTGCAGGCGCTGGCGCACGATCATCGGCACGGCATAGCCGAGTTGCTCGACGAGAATATCCTCGAAGGCTTCGGCCTGCTGGTCGAACAGAGTTTCGACATAGGCGTCCGGTGCCTTGGGCGGTGTCTCACCGCGGCCCATGGACGCGATGCGTACGGCAGCACCACCGTGATCTTCCGGGTCGATGGCGAGGACGTCTTCGTACGCCTTCACGGCGGCGTCGATATCGCCAGCCTTTTCCAGCGCAAGGGCGCGGTTATAGGCTTCGGCAAGAGCTTCTTCGTCGATCTTCTGGTTTTTCGTCACAGTGCGCATCCCGGCTTGATGTCAGGTTTTGACGCCTGCTTAGTCTCCAAAGCCGGATGGTGCAATATGTGTTTCGTCAGTGAAGAATGAACTCACCCTTCAACGAGCGCCATTCCTGCGCGGAAATCAGCTGACGATGAATGTAGCGCACGGAGTGCAGCGGACCATCCAGCTTTTCCTGCCAGAATTTCAGAAAACCGTGCATTTCAGGGAAATCGGGGGCGAGATCGTAGTTCTGCCAGAGATAGGTTTGCAGGACGACCGGATGATCCGGCATTCGGTAGAGAATTTCGGCAGTGGTCAGGCCGTAGCCTTTCAGCATCATTTCCATGTCTTTGTTCATGGTGGCTGCTCCCGTTCTTGTTGGTCGCCGATACCATCTGGTATCCATGACCATGGGAACATGACATGGTTAACCGAACCTTGCCAATTGGCCGATCTGTCACAAAATAGTTATATATTTCAGATCGTTAGCATTCACTCGCAGTGAGTGCTGCCAGCGAGCTCATCGCGTCAGATGGCGGGTCAGCCGCGCCTCGATCCGTGCCCAGGTGTGGCGCAGTATCTCGACCATGGAGAGGTAGAAAATCGCCGCCCAGAGATAGGTCTGGTAATCGAACGTGCGGGAGAAGGCATAGCGCGTCTGCCCCATCAGATCGAAGACCGTGACGATGGAGACGACTGCCGATCCCTTGATCATCAGGATGATCTCGTTGCCGTATGGACGTAGCGCCACGATCAACGCTTGCGGAAGCACGATCTTCCAGAAGGTCACGAGCTTGGAAATGCCCAGCGACTTGGCGCCCTCATGCTGCCCCTTCGGCACGCTCTGGATCGCACCGCGCAGGATTTCCGCCTGATAGGCTGCGGTGTTGAGCGTCAGCGAAAGCAGTCCGCAATACCAGGCCTCGCGGAAGAACCACCAGAGATGGACGGATTCCAGTTCCGGGCGAAAACTGCCAAGGCCATAGTAGATCAGGAAGAGCTGCGCCAGAAGCGGCGTGCTGCGGAAGACATAAACGTAGACAAAGGCCAGCGACCCGATGATGCGGTTGCGCGACATGCGGGCGAAGGCCAGCGGCAGCGACAACAACGCGCCAAGAATGATCGATGTGCCGACTAGCGTGATCGTCGTCAACAGACCGTCGAGATAGCGCGGCCCGTAGCGGGTGAACTTGTCCGGGTCCCAATCCGAGACGACGCTGTAAAGCAAGCCCAGTGCCAGAAGCAGCCACAGGCCTGTCACGGTAACGCCGACGATTTTGGCGGTCGACAGCGGCCTTGCGATGGCCGGAGGTGCCGGGCGTGCCGGTATCAACTGATCCACATGGCTCATCGGCTTGTCTCCGAGCGGCGGGCCCAACGGTCGATGAAGCCGAGGCCGAAGGATGAGATGAGCGCAAGGAAAAGATAAAGAAGGCAGGCGATGCCGTAGAAAAAGAAGGCTTCCTTGCTGACACGCGCGGCAATGCCGGTCTGTCGCAGGATATCGGACAGGCCGATGATCGAGACGTAGGACGTGTCTTTCAGCAGAATCATCCACAGGTTCGTCATGCCGGGCAGCGCGATACGCACAAGTTGCGGAATGATGATCAGTACCATGGTGCGGCTGCGCGAAAGGCCCAGCGCGTCACCCGCTTCGAACTGCCCCTTGGGAATGGCGCGGAAAGCCGATAGCAGCACTTCCGACGCGTAGGACGAGAACACCACGGACAGCGCCACCATGCCCGCAACGAAGGCGTTGATTTCGATAGGGCCGGAAATGCCGACATAGCTGCCAGCCGATTGCAGCAGCATCTGGATGCCGTAATAGACGATGAAAAGCGTCAGCAACTCCGGCAGGCCACGAAAGATGGTGGTGTAGACACCCGCCGCCAGTCGCAGCGACTTTTCCTGCGATTGTGCCGCCAGCGCAATGAGAAAGCCGACGGTGAGACCGATCGGCAAAGTCGCCAGCGCCACGGAAATGGTGATCTTGACGCCGAAGGCAATTTCGTCGCCCCAGCCATCGCCGCAGGCCAACAAGGTTCCATTGCCGAAAAGAGAGAAGATGCCAACCGGTCCACAAAAGGGATCGAAGAGATACGTCAGATAGGTCCAGAACGAACCTATGGCGGAAAGTGCTCCGCTCATGCCAATTTCCCCTGCGGACTTTGCCGCGCGTTTCGTATTATTTTAGTCTTCTGTTCTCAAACAAAAATGGCGGAAGGGCAAGCCTTCCGCCACACTATTCAACAGGCAAGCGGCTTATTTGCCGTAAACATCGAAATCGAAGTACTTGTCGTTGATCTTCTTGTATTCGCCGTTGGCGCGGATGGCGGCGATGGCAGCGGTCAACTTGTCGGCAAGTGCCGTGTCGCCCTTGCGGACTGCGATACCGGCGCCCTGGCCATTGATGGCTTCATCAACAGGCATCGGGGCGAGGATTTTGCAGCAAGCGCCAGCATCGGATTTGACCCATTCCGAGAGAACGACGATATCGTCGATCACGCCATCGATGCGGCCATTGGTGATGTCGAGCTTGTATTCGTCAGCCGTTGGGTAAAGCTTCAGCTCGGAATCAGCCAGGTGCTTTTCGGCGTAGTTTGCGTGGGTGGTGGAACCCTGCGCGCCGATGGTCTTGCCCTTCAGGTCTTCGACCGTCTTGACCGGGCTGTCCTTCGGCACGGCAATGGCCGGAGGCGTATTGTAGTATTTCTTCGAGAAATCAACCTTTTCCAGACGCTCTGGTGTGATCGACATGGACGCCACGATGGCGTCGAACTTCTTGGCCTGAAGGGCCGGAATGATGCCGTCCCAATCGTTGGTGACGAAGGTGCACTCTGTCTTCATCTCCACGCAAAGCGCCTTGGCAATGTCGATGTCGAAACCGGTCAGGGTGCCGTCTGCTTCAAGAACGTTGAAGGGTGGGTAGGCGCCTTCCGTGCCAATAACCAGCTTGTCCTGCGCCATGGCGGCACCGGAGAATAGCGACATCGCGGCAATCGATGCAGCAGCAAGCAGACGGGTGGAGATACGCATTTCGATCCTCTCTTTCGGCAGATCCGCCCCGGCTTGTTTGTGTTTTCCGGGCGGTAAATGTTTCGCGTGGCGCACTCATCCCTATGGGTGAGCGCCGCGCTTGCCGGATAGTCTTATCCTTGTCCTAAAAATGCAACCCTAATCGTTTCGCACCGCAACGAACGCCACAAACAGCCCATGAAATGGCCTTGATCTGTTCATTTCCGGTACAGACCCGCTCCGTCATCATGGGAACCAGACTGCAATTCGGACGTTGTTCACCGCCCGCATGTGCAGACGCGTTTTTCTAAATCCGTAAACAAGCGGTACAAACGATTTCTAGGTGAGGAACTTTGATGCTGAAGAAAAACAAGCTGCTGACCGGGGTGGTCTTCCCCCTGATGTCGATTGCCATGGTCGCCGAGCCTGCGCTTGCAGCGACGGGCAACGGCGTACCATACTATACTGCCAGCCATTCGACGCCTGCCAGCGGCGAAATGCTGATGGCGCAGGCCGAACCGCCTGCCGAGGAGCTTCCCAAGAAGCGCCAGCAGCAAGAGCAGCAGGAAGAGCCCAAGGCAGAAAAGCCCCGGGCGCCAGAGCCTAAGGCCGAAGCGCCCCGCGCGGAGCAGCCAAAGGAAGAAGCACCAGCGCGCCCGCGTCGCGAAGCCGCACCTGAGGCAGCCCCCGAACCGCAGCGTCGGGAAAAGCAGCAGGAGCGCCCTCGCCGTGAAGCCGCACCGGAAGGTGCTGCCGAGCCGCAGAAGGAACCACAGCAGCGTCCGCGTCGCGAAGCCCAGCCGGATGCGGCCCCTGCACAGGCTCAGCCAGAGCAGCAGCAGGAGCGTCGCCGCCCTCAGCGCGACCAGCAGCCAGCAGCAGACGGTGAGCAGACACCGGAGCGTCCACGCCGTAACGCACAGCCAGACGCCGCCCCCGCAGAGCCAAAGGCAGAACAGCCATCGGAAACTCCTCGCCGTCAACAGCGCGACCAGCAGCCGGCAGCCGAGGGCACGCAACCGCCAAGGGCACAGGGTGAGCGTCCTCGCCCGGCTCCCGACGCCGCACCTGCGGGCGCTGAAGAAGCCAAGCCTGAAAAGCCAGCCGTTCCCGGCAGAAAGCCTGCCCCAGAACCTGAAGCTGGCAAGGCACCGGTTCCTGTAGAGCCGCCGACACCCGGCAAGGCGCCTGCTCCGACCGATCAGCCGAACCCTGCTCCCGGCCAGCAGCCATCCGAGCAGCCACGCCCGCCGCGCGGCCAGAACGGTGAGCCAGCCCCTGTTCCAACGGAACCAGCGGTTCCAAATGGCGCTACCACCGGACAGGCACCGGCAAACGAGCCAGCCCCAACGCAGGTCGCGACACCTCAGCAGGAAGCTCCTCCGTCCACGAAGGAACAGCTCGACAAGGCGCGTGCGGTTGCCAAGGACCCATCCAAGTCTTCGGACACCGTGCTTCTGCCGGTCGACAAGGGTGCCGCCGTTCTCGACAGCGACAAGGAAGCCTATCGCAGCGGCAACGAGCAGACACGCGAGCAGCGCCGTCTTGAACGCGAGCAGGGTCGCGACTTCAAGGTCCCGACATCCGACGCCGAAGCACAGTCTTCTTCCCGCCGTGACGGTGCACCCGCTCCGAAAATCGTCATCCAGAACATCACCAACGTTCAGGGTGAGCGCATCGACCGTCGTCCCGATTTCGATCGTCCAGACGGTGTGCGGGAATGGCGTCCCCGTGACATGCCGCGTGACCGCGACATGGGCGACCGCGTCTTCCTGCAATTCGGCGACCGCGTCGTCGTGCGTGGCAATGACGACGACCGCTTCATCAGCGACGGCGCAAAACCTTATTACGAACGCCTGCCCGGTGACCGCTACCGCGAAACCATCGAGCGTCCAGACCGCACGCAGATCGTAACGATCCGCAACCGCTATGGCGACGTCGTCCAGCGTTCGCGCATCGATGCGCGTGGCCGTGAGTACGTGCTGTTCTACGCACCTGAGCTCGTGGATCAGCCTGACCGCGAATACGTCTATCGTGATCCGGGTCTCGACCTGCCACCGCTGCGTCTGCGTATTCCCGTCAACGAGTACATCATCGACACCTCGTCGGACGAGGATCGCGACTACTACCGCTTCCTCGAACAGCCGCCGGTCGAGCCTGTGCAGCGCGTCTACTCGCTGGATGAGGTCCGCTACTCTGCCCGCGTCCGCGACATGGTGCGCCGTATCGACCTCGATACCATCACCTTCGCGACAGGCAGTGCGGAAATTCCGATGAGCCAGGCGCAGTCGCTGCGCAAGGTCGCAGATGCGATGAACAAGGTGCTGAAGAACAACCCGGCAGAAACCTTCCTCATCGAAGGCCACACCGACGCGGTTGGTAACGATGAAAGCAACCTCGTTCTGTCAGACCAGCGCGCCGCTTCCGTCGCCAATGTTCTTTCAGACGTCTACGGCATCCCGCCGGAAAACCTGACGACACAGGGCTATGGCGAGCGCTACCTGAAGGTCCAGACGCTGGGCCCAAGCCAGGAAAACCGCCGCGTCACCATCCGCCGCATCACCCCGCTGGTCCGCCCGGTCGCCCAGAACTGAGGCTTGATGTTTGAAATGAAAAAGGCCCGGAAGCTAACTGCTTCCGGGCCTTTTGTTTGGTTTATAAAACCAAAGTTATGAAAGTTGACCCGAACAGCGGTGGCTCAGGTCGAGATATTCAGCGCCTCACTCCTCGCCGGACTTCGGATTGTCCAGCAGCATGTAGTCAAGCGGAAGTTCGGTCGTGTATTTGATCTGCTCCATGGCGAAGGCAGAAGAGACGTCGCGGATTTCGATCTTGGCGATCATGCGCTTGTAGAAGGCGTCGTAAGCGGCAATATCGGGTACGACGACGCGCAGAAGGTAATCCACGTCACCGCTCATGCGGTAGAATTCCACCACTTCGGGGAATTCGGAAACCACTTCGGAGAAGCGCTTCAGCCACTCGATGGAGTGGGACGCCGTGCGGATGGAGACGAAGACCGTGACCTTGGTATTGACCTTGCCAGCGTCGAGAATGGCGACGCGGCGGCGGATGACACCGTCTTCTTCCATTTTCTGGATACGGCGCCAGCACGGCGTCGTTGAAAGACCGACCTTTTTGGCAAGATCGGCGACAGCAAGTGTGGAATCTTCCTGCAAAATTCGTAGTATTTTTCGGTCGAGGCGGTCCAATCTACTCTCCTCCAGAATTATTTTCCTCTGTTTACACTAAAAAAAAGAGAAAAAAAGAATTTTGTTTCAGGCGATAAGCCTTTCCACAGACTGACGAAGTATGGGCAACAACTCGTTCTCGAACCAAGGGTTTTTCCGCAGCCACGCCGTATTGCGCCAGCTGGGATGCGGCAGTGGAAGCACCGGAAGGCCCTCATTGGTGTGGAAATAGCTACGCCAGTTCTGCACTGTTTCCGTCATTGTTTTCATGCGTCGCGGGCCCAGATGCCAGGCTTGCGCATATTGCCCGATTGCCAGCACCAACTCGATCTGCGGCATCGCCTGTATCACCGTCTCGCGCCAGCGGGGCGCACACTCCCGGCGCGGAGGCAGGTCGCTGCCCTTGGCGTCATACCCGGGAAAACAGAAGCCCATCGGCACGATCGCAAACCGGTCTGGATCGTAGAACGTCTCCCTGCTCACACCCAGCCACTCCCTCAGCCGGTTGCCGGATGCGTCGTTGAACGGCAATCCGCTCTCGTGCACTTTGAGGCCCGGTGCCTGTCCGGCGATCAGCAGCCTTGCTGTGGTGGAAATGACCGCAACCGGGCGCGGCTCGTGCGGCAGGCGATCATCGGCGCCTTTCAGCGGCGCGTCACGACAGAGCCTGCATTGCGTGATGTGAAGCCGAAGCGCGGCTATGTCTGGATGATCCGCCACCATGCGTGTCCCTACCATCCCGCGATTTGCCTGATCAGGCTGAGCACTCCGGCCAGCGGCACATCCATGTCGGCGGCCTTGTTTTCCCGTCGCCAATCCCGTGGCTGCTCGAAGGTGCCGGACCATATGCCAGCGCGCCGGTCCTGCGCCTGCGCTTGTTCTCGGGAGAACAGGAAATATTCCGTGGTCACCGCATAACCGGCTGCGACGATCAACCCTGCCAGATCGCGATCCCCGATCGTGCAACGAACGAGCAGCCTTTTGTAGCGGTCGCGCTCACTGCCGGAACAGTCCACGGTTCCGCTTTGCAGCAGCGTCTGGACATAGGTTTTCGCCTGCATGCCGCAGGGCCATTCGTCTGCGCTGCGCTGGCAGTTCTGATCTAGCTCCGGCGCATCGATGCCGAGCAGCCGGAAGCGTTCGCCGTCACGGGCAATGGTGTCACCATCCACTGCCGTGAACCGGCCCGAAAACCGCTCCTGATTGATGCCATCCACTCGCGCTGCGATCAGCGTGCCCATCACCAGCAGCAGAACGGCGATGATGCCATCCTTCACCAGCCGGAATGGCCCGCCCGACTTTCGTCTCATGTAAGAACAAACCCTTTTCAGAAATGGCAAACAAATCCTTTAGCGGCAGCATCTTCTTAAGATTTTGCGACTAGGCTGCAAGTCTTTAGATCATTCGCGTTGTATCAATGAGTAAAAGCGCCAGCACCATCGCTGACAAAAACATCGTCGACCGTTCCAGAACGCGCCGTAACAAGGCGGTGTTCGATACGGTCAAGGCGACGCGCGAGCGCTTGCAATACGGCCCGGTCAGCGGCAATGCTTTCGAGCGTGACATGCTGCAGATGCATATTGCCGAGACGTTGCAGAGCGCAACGATCATGCCTCTGTTCACGATACTGGCAACCGGCGTCGGCATCTATATCAGCCGCGATCCGCAAATCGTCGCATGGGCCGTGCTGGCACTGACCGCCCACGCCATCGCCCTGTTGTTTGCCCGGCGTGCGTCGCGTCAGGAACTGACACCCGCCAATCTTTCCACATGGCAGACCATATTCCTTGCTGCACAGATCGTCATTGGGCTTGTCTGGGTGCTGTTTGCCATCCAGAAGATAGAAGCGGGCGACCCGGCGCTGATCATGTTCTACAAGGGCGGCACGCTGCTGATTGCCCTGTCGATCACGGCGACATCCAACGTGTTGCTGCGGCGCGCCATGTTGATGACGTTCCTGCCCGTGCTTGTTGCACTGAGTGTGACGGCGGCTTTGTCGCGAAGCCCGATGGAGATCGGTCTGGCGCTGATGTTCGCGCTTGCCATGCTGTTTTGCCACCATGTCACCAAGCGTCTTTACCAGTCCAGCATCAAGCTCCTGTCCTTCCAGTCGGAAAAGGACGATCTGATCGCAGAACTGGAAGTGGCAAAATCCATGTCCGACGAAGCGCGCCGGCGGGCTGAAGAGGCCAACATGGCGAAATCGCGCTTCCTCGCCTCCATGTCACATGAGTTGCGCACTCCGCTCAACGCCATCCTCGGCTTTTCCGAGGTCATGGCATCTGAAGTTCTCGGACCGCTGAACAATCCCTTATATAAAGAGTATTCCGGCGATATTCACCGCTCGGGCCAGCACCTTCTCGACCTCATCAACGAAATTCTCGATCTGTCACGCATCGAAGCCGGGCGATACGACCTGCATGAAGAAGCCATCGCGCTTCTGGAAATCGCAGATGATTGCGTGGGCATGATCCAACTTCGGGCGCGCGCCAAGAACATCCGCATTTCACAGCAGTTCGAAACCACCCTGCCCCATGTCTGGGCCGATGAAAAATCGATCCGGCAAGTCATTCTCAATCTTCTGTCCAATGCCGTGAAATTCACCCCACAGGGCGGCGAAATCACCATCAAGGCGGGCTGGACGGCAGGCGGCGGGCAATATGTCGCCATTCGCGATAACGGCCCGGGTATTCCCGAAGAGGAAATTCCCGTCGTTCTCTCGGCCTTTGGCCAGGGCTCGATTGCTATCAAGAGTGCCGAACAGGGAACGGGCCTTGGCCTGCCCATCGTACAGGCCATTCTTGCCAAGCATGACGGTCAGTTCGTGCTGAAATCACGCCTGCGCGAAGGCACCGAAGTCATCGCCATTTTGCCCGCCAAGCGCGTTCTGCAAAGCATTCCAGCCGTCGAAGACGTGCAGGTGGTGCAGCCACGCAAGCGGTCTTTCGCTTAAAGCGCAGCGACCGAAAAAAAGATCGTGCTGACCAGCGAGTAGAGCACAAAACCACCATTCGCCATTAGTAGACAGAACACCGCGAAAGAACCGAGATCCTTGGCGTTGCGGGCAGCGGAAGAGAACTCCGGCGATACCCGGTCTACGATTTCCTCAATGGCCGTATTGAGCGCTTCGATCGAAAACAACAGCAGCATAAGCACCACGAAGATAAGGTAATGCGCCAGCGGCGCACCGATGACGCCCATCACCGCAAGTCCTGCGCCCAGCGCCAGAACTTCATGGCGAAACGCCGCCTCTTTCCACAGCCGCGACAGTCCCTGCGCGGAGTAGCGCGCAGCGGCGAAGAGGTGCTTCAGCCCGGTCTCCTTGCGGAAAACCGGCTCTGATGGTGGCATGACGTTGGGGTTGTCCATAGTGATCTCAGTGGTCGGTACGGGTATCGACACCCGCTGCGGCAAAGGTCGCCATGCCAGAATGGCACGCCGCTGCGGATTTGACGATACCGGCAGCAAGTGCTGCCCCGGTTCCCTCACCCAGCCGCATGCCCAGCGCCAGAAGCGGCGTCTTGCCCAGCCTTTCGACCGCAGCCAGATGACCCGGCTCGCCGGACACATGGCCGATCAGGCAGTGGTCGAGTGCGGCAGGGTTGGCCGCTTTTAGAAGAGCCGCAGCAGCCGTCGCCACATAACCATCGATCAGCACGGGAATTTTCTCGACGCGGGCGGCCAGAATAGCACCGGCCATCGCCGCAATTTCACGACCGCCGAGGCGGCGCATGATTTCCAGCGGGTCGGACAGGTGATCCCGATGAAATTCGACTGCGGCTTTGACGGCAGCGATCTTGCGGGCCATCACGTCGCCTTCAGAACCAGTGCCGGGACCGGTCCACTCTTCTGCCGTGCCGCCATAGAGCGCCAGATTGATTGCAGCGGCAATCGTGGTGTTGCCGATACCCATTTCGCCGATGCACAGAAGGTCCGTGCCGCCTGCAATCGCTTCCATGCCGAAGGCCATGGTTGCTGCACAGTCGCGCTCTGAAAGGGCCGGTTCAGTGGTGATATCGCCAGTCGGGTAGTCCAGCGCCAGATCGAAAATCTTCAGACCCAGATCATTCGTGACACAAATCTGGTTGATGGCCGCGCCACCGGCGGCAAAGTTTTCGACCATCTGCTGCGTAACGGACGATGGATAGGGGGTGACGCCATGGCGGGTAACGCCGTGATTGCCAGCGAAAATCGCCACCAGCGGACGGTTGACCGCAGGCGCACGCCCGGACCACGCCGCCAGCCACATGGCGATCTCCTCCAGACGGCCAAGCGAACCGGCTGGCTTTGTCAGTTGCGCATTGCGCTCCTTGGCGGCCACCAGCGCATTGGTATCGGGACCCGGCAGGTCGCGCAGCAACGTGCGAAAATCATCAAAGGGCAATCCGCTCATGCTCATGATATCGGTCTTTCTGCTCACGCCGGACGCTTGTCTTTTCCGGCAAATCGGTCTTTGCTGCGCTTCTCATAATCGGGGATGCGCAGAGGAACAACCTCAAATGCGATATGCCGCTGTTGAACAACAGGAGAGACGGTTGCGGGCTGGGAATTTCATGACGGATATGATGCGGTCGCTGAGCTTTCTCAGCCGCATTCCCGTAAACGACATCTTCTTTGAAGACGACCAGCGCCCGCTGGGGCAGATGGTGCGCGCATTCCCGGTTGCAGG
This sequence comes from Hyphomicrobiales bacterium, assembly GCA_900468015.1. Lineage (GTDB taxonomy): Bacteria > Pseudomonadota > Alphaproteobacteria > Rhizobiales > Rhizobiaceae > Agrobacterium. Next base: position 985,574 of record UBRU01000001.1, on the reverse strand, counting down.
CGTGCTGATCGCCCTGCCCGCCGCCTGCCTTGCAGCGATTCTGGCAAATGTGGACGCCGATCCGCTGATGGCGGCAGCACTGGTTCTCACCGTTACGACAGTCATCACCGGCGCCCTGCACGAAGACGGCCTTGCAGATACCGCCGATGGTTTTGGCGGCGGCAGTAGCCCAGAGCGCGCGCTGCTTATCATGAAGGACAGCCGCATCGGCACCTATGGAGCCATTGCGCTCATCGTGTCCTTCTTGCTGAGAGCATCGGCCATCGCCGCCTTGTTTCGCGAACTGTCGCCTATGGCCATCGCCGCCAGCATCATCGCCGCCGCAACAATCAGCCGGGGGCTGATGGTGTGGCACTGGCAAACGCTTGCTCCCGCCAGAGACGGCGGCGTGGCAGCAACGGCGGGCCAGCCGGGAGAGCGCGAGCGCAAGGGCGCGATCACCTACGGCACGTGCATCGCGATTTTCCTCTGCCTGCCCTTTTTCTCACCCTATCTCCTCGTCCTCGCTGTCGCCGCCGTCTTTGGTTTCACCCATCTGTTCAACCGCCTCTGCGACCGCAAGATAGGCGGCCACACGGGAGACACCATCGGCGCAACCCAGCAGATCACAGAGATCGTGATGCTCGTTGCCCTTGCCCTGATCGCCTAGATTGCGGATATGAAGTGATGGAATCACCTTGTATCGACATCTGTTCGCTGGACCCCGTGGATGAGCTGTGTGCCGGTTGCCACCGCAACATCGAAGAAATCATGGGCTGGACGGGCTACACGTCGGCAGAGCGCCTCGCCATCATGGCCGAACTACCGCAGCGCGCCGCACAGCGCCATGAAACCCTTCAGGAGACAGCGACCGTATGAACAGGCTGACCTTCGTTCTCCTCGTACTGGGCATCGGCCTTGCACTGCTGGTCATCAATCACGATAGCGGCCAGACATTCGGTATCAGCAACGAGCAATTCGGACAGTTGGTCTACCTTGTACCCATCGCGGGACTGCTCTCCGCAGGGATTCTGGCGGGCAATCGAGGCGGGTTTTCCACTGCGGTGCGACAGCTTGCCATCTGGCTCGTCATCATACTCACCCTCGTCGCCGCTTATCTCTATCGCTACGACTTCCAGCGTTTCGGAGACAGGCTGCTGGCAGGCCTCATGCCGGGCCGCGCCGTGGTGATGACCACGCAGAACGGCGATCAGGAAGTCATCCTCAACAAATCCATGAGCGGGCATTTCGAAACGAATGCCGAGGTCAACGGTGGCACCGTGCACATGCTGGTCGATACCGGTGCCAGTTCCGTCGTTCTGTCGAGAAGCGATGCGGAGGCGGTCGGAATCAACGTCGACAACCTCTCCTATACAGTGACCGTCATGACGGCCAACGGGCGCACATCGGCGGCGCCGGTGCGCCTGTCGGAAGTCGCGATAGGACCGATTGTCCGGCGCAATATCTCTGCCCTTGTGGCGCAGGATGGGCAACTGGATCAGAGCCTGCTGGGCATGACATTTCTCTCTACCCTCGGCTCGTTGCAGATGCAGACGGACGAGTTGAAGCTGCGCGATCGCTAAAGTCGCCAGCGCTTAGATCTGGCTGAACTGCTTTGCACGTGGACCCGATAGGATCACTTCCCATGCGGCCTTGTTGTCGTATTTCTGGCGCGCAAGGAAGGTGTAGCCGGTGCGATCCCAGGATTTGATGGAGCCGGTCATGTTGTCCAGCACGTAGTCTCCATCGGCGATACGGACCATCAGTACCGCGTGATTGTTGCCGCTGCGATCCAGCACGACCGAAACGGCCATCTTGCTGGCGGGAAAGCCCGCATCCAGCAGCGCCTTGGTCTTTGCCATAGCGTAGTCTTCGCAATCGCCACGCCCGTCTTTCGGCAACGTCCAGTAATTGCTCCGCCCATAGACGACGCTATCTTCTGCGGGGCGGATCGCGGCGTTCACCTGCCGGTTGACCTTGGTCAAAAGCTCCAGCGCCTCGGCATCGCTCATCTTCACGCCAGCCTTGGTGGTGCAAAGCCAGCTGTAACGCTGACAGGCGGATGAAAAGCCTTCCGGGGCGGCAATGGCGCGCGTCGCCTGCAACTGGCCGGCAAATACGGGTGTGCAAAGCATGGCCGCGCCCAAAAGAGCGTAGCTCAAAACAGAAAATTTCATGATATGCCCGTTCCTTTGAGGTAGCCTGGTGATCCAAGGGCTCGGAAGACCGCTGCCCGACTCACGCAACAACACGTAGGCATGCACACTGTAGGTGACCGACACGACGTCGTACTCTAACCAAAACACCTTTAAAACGCGCCTAAGGCCACCTCATGGCATGATTAGCCTAAAAGATCAAAAAAATATTAACGTACCCCTTTTTGATGTGTGCCATTTCGGGAAAGTCGGCCTTCGGAACAGATGTTCTAACAGCCACATTGCCGTTCCCCGCCACAGCAAAAAAGTGCCAAAACGAGAATATAATTCTCAGAAACATATAACTACTTTGATTAAATATAGCCCGACAATAGCTTAATATAGTTAGCGTCAAGACATTAACACGAAATAATCACAGTATACCGTCATATTGTGCATAATATTTCGTTAATATAGCCTCCATAGTGCGGTCCTAAAACTGCCAATCAATGGAGGAATCCCATGAGCAGTAAGATAACAACTGTGTTCTCGTGTATTGCAATCTTGCTGTCCAGTACGTCACTGGTTTCGGCTCAAACGCGTCCACAACGATGCGATCGAGTAACGCCAGGAACGCTGGAGGCAGCGCTCTGCAGACCCACAGCAACAATACCAACTTCTATAGACAGCCAGGGCGACAACGACAGGAACAACGGAAATCCCGGCAGTAACAACCCTGGTGGTGGCAACCCCGGCGGCGGTAATCCCGGTGGTGGCAACCCAGGTGGTGGCAATCCCGGTGGTGGCGGTCATCATGGCGGCGGCGGTCACCATGGCGGTGGCGGGCACCACGGCGGTGGTGGTAACCACGGCGGTGGCGGCAACCACGGCGGTGGTGGTAACCACGGCGGAGGCGGCAACCACGGCGGTGGTGGTAACCACGGCGGAGGCGGCAGCCACGGCGGAGGCGGCAGCCACGGCGGAGGCGGTAGCCACGGAGGCGGCGGTAGCCACGGAGGCGGCGGTAACCACGGCGGAGGCGGCAGCCACGGCGGTGGTGGCAGCCACGGCGGTGGTGGCAGCCACGGCGGAGGCGGTAGCCACGGCGGAGGCGGTAGCCACGGCGGAGGCGGTAGCCACGGAGGCAATGGTAACGGTGGCGGTAATGGCAACGGTGGCTGGGGCGGTGGCGGTGGTCAACACAGCGGCCATAGCGGAGGCCACGGCGGTAGCGGCAATCATGGCGGTGGCTATGGCGGTGGAAACGGCAACGGTCCCGGTAACGGTAACGCCACCTAACCTATCCTGATACCTTCAGAACCGGCACTAAACGCGTTGCCGGTTCTGACCCAAAAACAAACGGGCCGCTCTTCAGCGGCCCGTTTTCATGTCTGCTCAACGAGAAGACAAATCACACTGCGCAATCGCAACCCGCAGACAGATGCCTGAGACCGGTCACTCATAACGAGCGACCAGTTACACTTTTCAACCGGCTTCGTTGACCCGCTGGAGAGCTGTGCGAAGGCTCTTGATCTGAACATCCAGCTCGGCCTTGCGGTCGCGGTCGGCGGCAACCACTTCCGGGTCGGCATTGGCCACGAACTTTTCGTTCGACAGCTTCTTGTCGATCCGTTCCAGTTCCGCTTCCACCTTGCCGATAGCCTTTTCGAGACGGGATTTTTCCGCCGCGACATCGATGAGGTTTCCGAGCGGAATGCACACTGTCGCCTCACCCAGCACCAACTGTGCGGAGCCCTTCGGCGCAACATCGGCGCCGCGGATTTCGTCAGCACGGGCCAGACGGCGAATGGCTGCCGAATGACGGTCGAGACGCATTTCCGTGGTCGGGTTCGCGGCAACGACCACCAGCGGGGCCGTCGCACCCGGCGGCACGTTCATTTCAGAACGGGTCGAACGAATACCGGAAACGAGGTCTACCAACCAGTTGATTTCGGCTGCCGCCGCCTCATCGCGAAACTCCGGTGTCGGCCAGTCGGTGTGGCACAGCAGATCGGCGCGGCTCTCACCCTCACCGGCTGAATGCGCCCACAGTTCTTCCGTCATGAACGGCATGAACGGATGCAGCAGCTTGTAGATCTCTTCCAGAACATAAGCCGCGCACGCCTGCGCCTCGCGCTTGGCATCCTCGTCATCACCGCTGAAGACTGGTTTCAGAAGTTCGAGATACCAGTCACAGACCTGATTCCACACGAAGCGGTAAAGCGAACTTGCCGCATCGTTGAAGCGGTAATTCTCGATAAAGCCGGTGACTTCCTTTGCCGTGTTGGCAAGCTCGGTCAGAATCCAGCGGTTGATCGTCTGCGTCGTCGCTTCGGGGATGAAATGCGGGTCGCGCTTGACGCCATTCATCTCTGCGAAACGGGTGGCGTTCCACAGCTTGGTGCCGAAGTTGCGGTAACCGGCGATGCGCGCCGGGTCCAGCTTCACGTCGCGACCCTGCGCCGCCATGATAGCCAGCGTAAAGCGCAGCGCATCCGCACCATATTCGTCGATCAGATCGAGCGGGTCGATGACGTTGCCCTTGGACTTCGACATCTTCTGGCCGTTCTTGTCGCGAACCAGCGCATGAACATAGACCGTGTTGAACGGCTCGACCGGATTTCCTGCATCGTCCTTCATGAAATGAAGGCCCATCATCATCATGCGGGCAACCCAGAAGAAGATGATGTCGAAGCCGGTGACGAGCACGTTGGTCGGATAGTAGCGCGCCAGTTCCGGCGTCTTGTCCGGCCAGCCGAGCGTCGAAAACGGCCAGAGCGCAGACGAGAACCACGTGTCGAGAACGTCTTCATCGCGGGTCAGAATTTCCCCCGGCTTGAAGTTCTCAAGCTTCTCCTCGACCCAGGCCTTCCAAGGACCTTCATGCGCCAGATAATGCTGGATCGCCGCCTGCAACGCATCTTCTTCGGTCTTTTCAACAAAGACCTGACCATCTGGACCGTACCATGCTGGAATCTGGTGACCCCACCATAGTTGGCGCGAAACGCACCACGGCTGGATGTTTTCCATCCATTCGTAATAGGTCTTGTCCCAGTTTTTCGGCACGAAATTGGTGCGGCCTTCGCGAACGCTTTCGATGGCGGGCTTGGCCAACGTCTTGGCATCGACGTACCACTGTTCCGTCAGGCGCGGCTCGATCGGCACGCCGCCACGGTCGCCATGTGGCACCATGTGCTTATGCGGTTCGATCTTGTCGAGCAGACCGGCCTCTTCGAATATCTCGACGATGATCTTGCGCGCGGTAAACCGGTCCTGCCCTTCCAGACGGTCCCAGGCGCCGTGCAGTGCCGCGGGATGATCCAGCCCTTCGAGGAAGTCCTCGTTTTCCTTGATGCAGATCGTACCATCGATATTCATGATGTTGATGGCGCGCAGGCCCGCACGCTTGCCGACTTCAAAGTCGTTGAAATCATGCGCAGGCGTGATCTTGACCGCACCGGTGCCCGTGGTCGGGTCAGCATATTCATCCGCAACGATCTCGACCCTGCGTCCAACGATTGGCAGAATGATATGCTTGCCGACAATGCCCTTGTACCGCTCGTCATCAGGGTGAACCGCAATACCGGTATCACCCAGCATGGTTTCAGGCCGGGTGGTCGCAACCACGATGTAATCGCGAGTTTCGAATTCGGTCGCCTTGCCGTCCTCATCGAAGGCAATGGGGTATTCGTAGGTGACGCCCTTTTCCAGCGGATAACGGAAGTGCCAGAGGTTACCCTTGATCTCCTGCGGCTCGACTTCCAGATCGGAAATCGCCGTCAGCAGCTTGGGGTCCCAGTTGACGAGACGCTTGTCCTTGTAGATCAGGCCCTGCTTGTACAGCGTGACGAAGACCTCGAGAACCGCTTCGGAAAGGCCTTCGTCCATGGTGAAGCGCTCACGCGACCAGTCGCAGGATGCGCCGAGACGCTTCAACTGGTTGAAGATCAGCCCGCCAGACTCTTCCTTCCATTCCCAGATCTTTTCAACGAAAGCCTCACGGCCGATGTCGCGACGGCCCGGAAGCTGGTTTTCCATCAGCTTGCGCTCGACAACCATCTGTGTTGCGATGCCGGCATGGTCCATGCCCGGCTGCCAGAGCACATCCTTGCCGCGCATACGCTCGAAGCGAACCAAGATGTCCTGCAGCGTATTGTTGAGCGCGTGGCCCATATGCAGCGAGCCAGTTACGTTTGGCGGCGGAATGACGATGGTGAAGGCCTGCGCACCCGGCTTGGCGTTGGCGCCAGCGCGAAACGCATTGGCATCATCCCACGCCTTGGCGATTTTCGGTTCTACGGATGCGGAATCGTAGGTCTTTTCGAGCATTTATGGACCTGAATTTTAGAGTTCCAGAGCATGTTGCGCAAAACCATAAAGCGGTTTTACGGTAGCGACATGCGACAATTCAAACAGACTACAGCACATCGCGAATCCGGGAAATCGCGTCGTGCCATATGTATGATTTTTAAATAAGGATGGGGGATTGAGAGTCAACAGCATCTGGCTATTTCCGCGCCAAAGCGTCGCAAACAAAAACCGCCCCGTGATGCAGAACCGACCTTGTGACAACGTCAATCAGGTCAATTCATATCTGGAGCGGTGTTGCTGTTACCAAATTTCGTCTTGAAACAGAAGGCGCGAAGTCTCTGGGTCCGTACATAGTCCGACTGGACAGTGATCTAGACCCGAAACCAAACCCGCCCTATCAGGATAGCAGGCGATCATCCGTAAAGCTGCTCTCGGGAACCTTACCACTGGCAAGCGCCATGATTGCAAGAACCGCATGTTGGCGGTCCCAGCCTGCGCCCTCGGCCTTCTCGATAAGGCCGTTGATCGATGGCTCAAGAGCAAATTGGCATTCAGCCTGATAATCCATGGTGTCGACCGAAAGCGACGGGGAATTGATCAAAGCGCGCATTAAGCACTCCATTCTAACGCACGGGCTCCCGAGAGGAACTCGGGACGTACGAAAATTCACACACTCAAAGCACTGGCCACCACTAAGATGACCGGCGGTACAAGTAAAACGAATCCCCCAGCGAGAGGGAGATTCTGTCATATGAGTGTGAGTGTCAAGTTCAGATCAGTTACGATCCTGTGGATATCCCGGCCAGGCACGCGGCTGAACGGCGTCTCAATAGTCCCGTCGAGGCTTGCGCCGCCAGATCAGCATCGCCATCAGAACGAGGCAGAACATGATGAACCATGTCAGCGGAAACGCCATAAACAGAGCCGCATAGCCGCAGGTCTCCCCCAAGCAGGAGCCCAGACCACCCGCTTCTGCCACAATGGTCACCGTGAAGGCGGCAACAAGCCCGCTGCCCACCACCCCGGCCATCAGAATCAAAATATTGGTAACAGTTCTCATTCCATCCATTATCCCGAAAAATAAGACGGCTTTGGGGATGGCAACCCATATCGGGAGAATAAGCTGATAAACGTCAGTATGTGTGACATTCGTGTTGAGGATTTCAGTATTGCCAACGATTTCAGTAATCTGGAAACAATAATAGATGACGAGAGCTTTTTCGGCCAATTCTCGATGTCACCGGAAAGTTGAAAGGCGTGAAGCAGACAACTGCATTATAATTCCACCTGTGGCTGCAAAAGAGGACGACGTGGCGATCCATTTTTGATAGTTGTTGTCGCTAGAGATAGCTTGGATAAAGGGGAACTGCGAATGAGGCACTATCTTCGGGGAACACTCGTCGTCGCGCTCATTTGGGTGTCGTCCGTTGCATCTGGTCATGCCGATGACAAGGCGGTCAAGGAATTCCTGATCGATCAAGGCTGTGCGCTCGGCCCTTCAACCATGTCGGCCGCGCTTGCTGCCGGGATCGATACGTCAATCATCGTCAAACTCACAACAGATGCTCAGAAAGATAGCCGAACGGTGAAGACCGGACACTGGTTGGTTCTTCCCAGAGAGACATGCGAAATTAAACCGCCAAGGGTCACAAGCGAAATAGCCATAGACGATCCCGAGGTCGTTCAGAATACCTCTGCGATCGACGCCTATGTCGCCGATGGTTCTCCCGGCTGTTATCTCGATGGTCAATCAGTATTCCAAACCGCAAAGGTCTCGCGAGGATGGACTGCCGATAAGGCAAATCAGGAATATCTACGGTTTTTAAGCGCTGGATTGATTTCAGGTGATCTGGCTTTCTTCTCCCCAGACCCGCTACGAACTCCGCCGGGATTTATGATCACGCGCGGCGCTTGCGCAAAGGTGCCGCAGATGCCGGAGGTCGAGAAGACCCACGCGCTTTTGGTAAAACACTTCGACGCCCTGATCCGAGCAGATGCTGCGGGCGAAGCGACATGTGACAGTTCCGGCGTTCCAAGCTGGAAATTTACGGAAGTCTCAGAGCGTATTTTTGGCGAGAAGGCACCGAACGCCTGGATGGGGTTTGAAATCACATTCATCGCCATGGGCGCTGGATGGTACGAAGGACAGTCCGCAACAAAAAAAGGCGTCCCGCGTCCGCCATTATGCCAATACAAAGCAAACTGATCACGACACCGGACGTGTTCCTCTAGACAGGTTGATGTCGGAGGTTAGTGCGCTGCGTCGTTATGATGAGAAGAGAAATGCTTTTGCTTGCGACGGCTAATGGCGGTCGGACACAACACTGCATCACACTAGCCGACTTTAACAAGTCGCAATAACATTTTGATTTCTGAAAGAAAATGGTGGGTGATGTAGGGCTCGAACCTACGACCCGCTGATTAAGAGTCAGCTGCTCTACCAACTGAGCTAATCACCCGCCGCCGCCGTGTCTGGCGGTGTGAGTGGCCGTATAAAGAGGATAATTCGGCTTGTCCAGCGTGGAAATGACATTTCTGCGAAATTTGTTTCGTAAAAATCTCGACCACGCTGGAAAACCCTTGAGTACCGGGCTTTTAAGGCCCGGTTCTTTTTTCCATCAGCCGCGACGGAACGCGCGGGCTACCGCAATCAAGATGCAGGCACCGATAAAGCCGGCGATGAGGTAGCCGATCCAGCCCGTCAGCACGACGCCGAACAGTGCGAGAATGGCGTTGGCGATGATCGCGCCCACGATTCCCAGAATGATGTTCATGAAAACACCCATATTGCTCTTCATGAACTGTTCGGCGAGCCAACCGGCTATGCCACCAATGATAATCGCGGCGATCCAACCAATACCAGCAGTTTCCATGACGTTCTCCTTGTTTGCGCACAACATATATTCGGTGATTGTAATGGTTGAGACCGCCAAGAAGTTCCGCGCTATTCCTGCGCTTGCTTCTTGATACGCAAAACTTGCCGTTTATTTTGATCGAATGATTCGGCAGCAGCACAAAGGGCATTCTTGATGACGTTTTCGATAAGGCAGCAACGGTGGTTACCTGCCCTGTTCCTATTGCCCGTATTATGGTTGCTGCTCTCCTCATTCGCCTTCGCCCAGGTCACGGATCAAGGCGCGTCCAGCGCTTCGCTTCCCATCGTGGAGCAATCCAAGGCCGATCTTGAAAAATCGAAAGCCACGCTAGCGCAAATCAACCAGCAGATCGAAGATGCGCGAAACGAAGACCCGCGCTTGGTCGATCTCAAGGGCAAGGCAGACGATCTCGCCAGCACGGCCAGCGGCACCGTCACCAGCCTGCGCAGCAGGCTCGATGAGATCAATTCCCGCATCACCTCGCTTGGCGAGCCGCCCAAGGAAGGCCAGCCGCCGGAGGCCAGCGTCGTCACCGACGAGCGGACACGGCTGAACTCCGAGAAGTCGCAGATCAATGCGGTTCTGGGCGATGCCGAAGCCGTGTCAGGCCACGCCACACAGCTTTCAAACAACATCACGGCAATGCGCCGCGCCCTGTTTGCCGCCACACTGTTCAAGCGCACGGAAATCTCGCCATCCGTTCTCGCCGATGCAGGCACCGAATTCGTCGGCGAAATCAGCGCACTCAGCAGCTCGCTTACGGGTTGGGCCATCTTCGTCTGGAACTACAAGCGCCTGTCGATGTTCGGTGCGGTCTCTCTGTCCGTCATGGCTGCGGTGCTGTTTCTGTGGGGTGGGTATCGCATTCTGGGGCACAGGATGGAGCGCCGCGCCTTCTCGGGCGAGCCTTCCTATCTCAGACGCCTGTCCGTGGCATTCTGGTCCACAACCATACAGGCCATGTCCGTCTTTCTTCTGATGGTCACCTCGGCATTCTTCTTGGATAATTTCGGCGTGCTGAGACCGGATATCGCACCCATCGTCTATGTCGCGATGTCGGTCATTGCGTTCGTCTACTTCGTATCGCGCCTGACCTACGCCATCTTTGCGCCGACCCAGCCGGAATGGCGTCTGCTGCACGTTTCCAACCATGGCGCCCATGTGCTGTCGTCAGCCGTTCTGCTCATGTCACTGGTCAACGGGCTTGATTACCTGTTCAGCACCATCAGCGAGACGCTGAACTCCCCGCTGATCCTGACGGTCGCCAAGAGCTTCGTCGCCTCGATCATCATCGGCGTGATTCTCTTTGCGATGTCGTTCCTGAAGCCCATGATCGGTGAAGGTGAGGATGCCGAAAACGGCCATCACCGCCTGCCCCGCTGGCTATCTATCCTGCTGCGCGTCGGCGGCCTGTTGCTCATTGGCGCGTGCCTGACCGGCTATGTCGGCTTGGCGCGGTTTCTGGCAACGCAGATCGTCGCGACGGGCGCGGTGCTTGCCACCGTCTATATCGGCATTCTCTCGGGCAAAGCCATTTCCAAGCAGGGCGCCTTTGCGGAAACGCTGGCCGGACGCTATCTAGGCAGACGCTTCGGTCTTGGCCCCGTTCCTCTGGATCAGGCAGGCTTGGCCGCCGGTCTTGGAATTTATGGAATAGCGCTCGCATTCGGCATTCCGCTCATTCTGTTTTCCTGGGGCTTCCAGCCGGGTGATATCGAAGGCTGGGCCTATCGTCTGCTGACCGGCTTCAGCATCGGCAACACCTCGATCTCGCTGATCAGCATTTTCACAGGCATCCTCGTCTTCGTGGTGGGCTACGCGGTCACCCGCTGGTTCCAGAGATGGCTGGACCGCAACGTCATGGCACGCGGTCAGGTGGATGCGGGCGTGCGCAACTCCGTTGGCACCGGCATCGGTTATCTCGGCATCGTGGTCGCCGCCATTTTCGGTATCTCATCAGCTGGTCTCGATCTGTCGAGCCTCGCGCTGGTCGCCTCGGCGCTGTCGGTCGGTATCGGTTTCGGCCTACAGAACATCGTGTCGAACTTCGTGTCCGGCCTCATTCTTCTGGTCGAACGCCCCTTCAAGGTCGGTGACTGGGTGGTGACAGGCACCGTCGAGGGAACCGTCAAGCGCCTCTCGGTGCGTGCGACCGAAATCGAGACGTTCCGAGGCCAGTCCATCATCGTGCCGAACTCGGAGTTCATCAACTCTTCCGTCGGCAACTGGACGCATAGAAACCGCATCCAGCGTGCTGAAATTCCCGTCTCCGTTTCCTATGACACGGACCCGCAGCGGGTGATGGATATTCTGCTGGAACTGGTGAAGAAGCAGACCCCAGTCCTGCGTAACCCGGAACCGCATGTGGAATTCCTGCGGTTCGGAGAGTTCGCGCTGGACTTCGAACTGCGTTTCCATCTGGCCGATCTCAGCCATGGGCTCACAGTCAAAAACAATTTGCGCATGGAAATTTTGAAGCGATTCCACCAAGAGGGAATCAGCATTCCGATGAAACAGCGCAATGTGAACATTCATGTCGATGGTGACACCCATCCGAAGGTCCTGGCCGAGCTTATGGAGGAGGAAGGCGACAAGGCTCTGGTGTCCAAGACCGCTACCGCCACTGCCGCTGTACCGAAGCCGGACATACCAAAGCCCGAACCTGCTGAGCTTGCCGTCAAGGATGCCGAAATCGAAACCACGAGACCTTCCGCGCGCAACCGCAGAGGCTGACGCTCTGAAAGCCGTGAAAAACGTCAAAAGGCTCGCCGTCGCGGCGAGCCTTTTGCATGTCGTAATCAGGCGTTTGAGCAACGGTGCGACATTGCATAGTCTGGCCCTGACGGGCTTGATAAAGCCTGCGTGAAAGCGGACGAACAGGCTTCAAGGGGAATTTTCATTATGAAGACACATGCGCGGGCGGTGGTGATCGGTGGCGGCGTTGTCGGTGTTTCGACGCTTTATCATCTGGCCAAGAAGGGCTGGAGCGACGCCGTTCTGATTGAGCGCAAGGAGCTGACCTCCGGCTCCACCTGGCATGCCGCTGGCCTGCTCCCGCTGTTCAACATGAGCTATTCCGTGGGCCAGATCCACAAATATTCGGTGAAGTTCTATGAAGAACTTCAGGAAGAAACCGGCATGAATGTCGGCTTTTCCAAGGTGTCCAACATTCGTCTCGCCCGCACCAAAGATCGCTGGGACGAATATATGTATTATTCCGGCATTGCCGAAACCATCGGCGTTAACGTCAAGATGCTGACGCCGGAAGAGGTGAAGGACGTCTGGCCGCTCTGTGAGACCGATGGCCTGCTGGGTGCCATCCAGCACCCTGACGATGGCTACATCCAGCCCGCAGACCTCACACAGGCGCTGGCCAAGGGCGCGCGCGACCGTGGAGCCACCATCTACCGCAACACGACAGTGACAGCGCTGGAGCAGCTTGAGAACGGTCACTGGAAGGTGACGACGGACAAGGGCGAGATCATCGCTGAGCACGTCATTTCCTGTACCGGCAACTTTGCCCGCAAGACCGGTGAAATGGTCGGCATCAACATTCCTGTCATACCGGTCGAGCACCAATATATCGTCACCGAACCGCACCCAGCCATTCTGGAACGTCGCAAACAGGGCCTGCCGGAAATGGGCGTGCTGCGCGAATCCGACAGCGCCTGGTATATGCGCGAGGAAGCAGGTGGCCTCATCCTCGGACCTTACGAGGTCGGTGCGCCCGTCTGTTATGTCGATGGTCCCTCCGACCAGAGCGAATACGAGCTGTTTCAGGAAGAGCTCGACCGCCTGATGCCCCACATCGAAGCGGCCATTGCCCGCGTTCCGGCCTTCGGCGAAGTCGGTATTAAGAAGGTCTATAACGGCGCCATCGCCTACACGCCGGATGGTAACCCGATTGTTGGCCCTGCCCCGGGTCTGAAGAACTTCTGGCTGAACGAGGGCCACTCCTTCGGCATCACCGCCGCTGGTGGCGCGGGCTGGCAGCTGGCGGAATGGATCGTCGACGGCGAGCCTACGCTCGACCTGATGGGCGTCGATCCGCGCCGCTTTGGCCCATACGCGACCGAAGGTTACCTCATCGCCAAGAACGAGGAGGCCTATGCCAACGTCTTCACCATGCACTACCCGGATGAAGAGCGCGCCGCTGCCCGTCCGCTCAAGACGACGCCGATCTATGACCGTCTGAAGAAACTCGGTGGCGTCTTCGGCTCTGTCTATGGTTGGGAGCGCGCCAACTGGTTCGTGCCGGATGGTTACGAACTGAAGCCAGAAGAGTTGGGCGTGGGTGCCGACGTCATCACCAACCACAATCACGCACCAGCGCTGGATGATGGCCGTATCGTTGAGAAATGGTCATTCCGCCGTTCGAACTATTTTGAGCATGTCGGCAACGAGGTGAAACACGTCAGCCAGAATGTCGGCGTGCTGGATATGTCGGCCTTTGCCAAGATGGAAGTCTCCGGCCCCGGTGCGCGCGCTTGGCTGGATAGCATCCTCGCAAACGCCATTCCTAAGAAACGTGGCCGCATCGCGTTGACGCACCTTCTGACGAAGGATGGCGGTGTGAAGGCGGAATTTACCGTCTATGAGTGGGCACCGGGTCGATTCTACCTCGTTTCCGCCGGTGGTCTTGAGACCCATGACCATGACGTTCTGCGCCGTCTGGCACCCACCGATGGCTCTGTCATCCTCCAACCCATCACCCAGAAATACGGCGTGCTGGCACTGGCCGGTCCGAAGTCGCGCGATGTCTTGAAGAAACTGACCCGCACCAGCCTCGACAACAAGGATTTCTCATGGCTCACCGCAAAGGAAATTTCGGTTGGTGTGGCAACAGCGCATGCGCTGCGCGTAAACTTCGTCGGCGAACTGGGCTGGGAACTGCACCACCCCATCGAGATGCAAGCCTATATTTTCGATAGGCTGATGGAGGCTGGTGCCGAATTCGGCATCAAGCCCTTCGGCATCCGTGCGATGGTCTCGATGTCGCTGGAAAAATCCTACCGCAACATGGGCCGCGAACTTTCGGTCGAATACAATGCCTACACGTCAGGCCTCGACCGCTTCATCAAGCCGGAAAAGCAGTTCATCGGTCGTGACGCTGTGGTCGCAGGCAAGGAAAAAGGCCTGAACTGGCTCTTCTCCACCCTTGTGGTCTCCGGCAACACGACAGTAGACGCCCGCGGTTCGGAAGCCATCTACAACGCCTCTGGCGACGTCGTCGGTCGCGCCACGTCAGGCGGCTTCGGCTGGCGTATCGGCAAATCGCTGGCGCTCGCCATGCTGTCGCCGGATCACGCCGCCATCGGCACCAAGCTGAAAATCAAGATACTGGGTGATCTCTATGACGCCGAAGTGGTGGTAGAAAGCCCGTTTGATCCCGATAACGCCGTGCTGAGAGCCTGACGCGAACACGGTACGACACTTTCAGTTACCTCGGCTTATAAACAATAGGCCGGGGTAACGGAGAAGTTAGCAGGCACGGATAATCCTTGGAAACGGGCTGATAACGGAACGTGCAGGCGCCACAGCCAAACGTCACAACGCGTGCGCCATCACCTCGCGCGACTATAGGGCAGCGGGAAGCTGTTCCATACCATTAGACCATAGGGAATTTGACCCGCCGGATGCGATCAGTCTGCGTCGCCAGCCGAGATGTTTTGTGCAAGCGAGATCGCCACGCGGCGATCGTCTTCTGCTGCCACGGAGAAAGCCTGCTCCTGCAGGTTTTGGATCCATTTGCAGTTGACGGAGGAACACCTGTCCAGCGCAGCCGTCATGAAAGCGAGGCCACGCACGGTCTGGCCTTCCTGAAACAACAGATTGCCGAAGATCGACATTGCACCGGCATGACCGTGCTTGCGGGCCTGGTTCAGCCACTTCTTGGCCTGCTGCGCATCGGCACGACCGCCCTCGCCCGCCAGGATCATCTGCGCGAGTTCGAACTGCGCCTCGGCAACGCCGAAGGTGGAGGCGACCTGGAAATAAAGCTGGCGCGCCTGCGTCAGGTCCGTCTTGACCGGGCTGCCGGGAATGCCATGGCGGTAGTAGTCTGCAAGGGACAGCAACGCGTTCACGAAGAAGCCCGTGTCTTCAGAGCCGGGCTCCACGCCCTGGCTGGCAATCTCGCTGTAAATCTTGAAGGCTTCGAAGTCATTCTTGGCAACGCCGTCGCCAAAGGCGTACATATTGGCAAGCGCCCAGCGGGAACCCGTATGGCCCTTTTCCGCAGCATAGCGATATGCCTCGACAGCATCGTCCTTCTTGCCGCTCTTGTAAGATTTGAAGCCGAACTTGAACAGGTCGAAAGGACCGGATTCCTTGGTCACGCCGGAATTGATATCAAAAGCAGCAGCGGGCATTGCAAGCGTTGCAAGCAATAACCCCGTACACAGCGGCTTCAAAACGTTGATGTCACATTTCAGCATTTAAACGGACTTCTCTCACTCTTCCCGGCGTATAGCGAATACTCACGCAATACTGCAAAGCCAATTCACACCAGACTGCAACTTTGGAACACACTGCGTCTTTCCAGCCGCACCTTTGACAGTGCTGCCAGTCATGGCTTCCGGCGATAGATCAGTCTTTGCATGGGAACAAATGTAGGAGCCGTTTCCGGCAATATAACGGCGTCTGATTGCCGTCATAATCGTATGGAGCAAGACCACGAATTCAATTCGTGCGTTTACTTGCTTAGACACTGAATCCACACTTGTTTTCACATTAACCACTTCCGCAGAACCCCTGTCGAAGCTTGCATATTCTTCCATTCCCCGCGCCCTCGAAGACAAACAAGCAACTTGTTTGTGGCGGGAAATGGACAAATAGGCACGCATTCTTACGCTACGTGAAGGTTGCAGAAATATGTTGCCAAATCGTCACAATATTGCGGATGGGCAACAAAAAACCCGGCCTTGGCGGACCGGGTTTCAGAATAGTTCAAGCGCTGACTAGAACTTGACTTTAAGCGATGTCGAAACAGCCGCAACGAGGTCGTTACCAAAGCTGTAAGAGGCGTCATTACCGTAGACCTGACCGTTGATCGTGGTGAGACCAGAGGAACCACTTGTGAGGATGCCAAGAGCACCAGCAAGACGCAGTTCGACATTCTCGGTAGGAGAGTAGGAGACACCGGTACCGAGCGTCCACGTGTCTGTC
This sequence comes from Hyphomicrobiales bacterium, assembly GCA_900468015.1. Lineage (GTDB taxonomy): Bacteria > Pseudomonadota > Alphaproteobacteria > Rhizobiales > Rhizobiaceae > Agrobacterium. Next base: position 969,106 of record UBRU01000001.1, on the reverse strand, counting down.
TGAGTACCGAAGCCCTGAGAGGTTCCACGATCCCATGTTACGGTTACGGCGCCGCTCCACTGATCATTGAACTTGTGACCTACGCCGCCTGAGATAGTCCAGCCGTCGCGATAACCCAAATCAAGGGAGGTAGCGGGGTTTGCTCCACAGATAGGCACACCTGCCGTCGAGCAGTAAAATGGGACTTTCGAAAATTGGCTCCAGTCAACCCACTTCACAGAACCGAGCGCAAGCCAACCAGGTGCTATACCCGTCTGAAACTTGAACTCAAGCGTGTCTGGCATCGCCTGTGACCCGGAAACAGGCACGACTGGACCACCTAGTGCCGCGACCTGCGAAAGGTTAAGCGTGCCCGTGATGTCGTTCAACTTCACTTCACTATTATAAACAAGGCTCGCACGAAGTGCGTACTCTGGAATTTCATACGCGATGCCTGCGCGCCATCCCCAGCCATCACCTTTCAAATCAAGGCGACCAACACCTGTACCCAAAATATTAGCTGGCAAAACTTGACGTTCTTTAAAGCCAGAAAGCTCCTGATAAAAGCCACCCCCAATGAAGCGAAGCTGTCCTTGTCCGACATCAAACTTGTAGGAACATGTTAAAGCATAGTTATCGCTCTCTACCTTGGTTTCGATATTCTCATTTATACCCGCCCAATTTCTTCCCGGCTTAGTATGCGCGCCCCAAGGCTGGGAGTAATCAACCATACAATCCGTGGCATCACCGAATCCAGCTTTTAAGCCGACTCGAGGTACCCAGTAATTTTCGCTATCGTCTGTTGATGAAGACAGATTGTTGTTGTCGCCATTCTGTCCGAGAAGCGGGTTATTGCCGGTGTTCGTATCTCTCGCATTCTTCAACTTACGCTGAGGAGCAACGAACGTCGCAGTCGATTCTGCTGCAAATCGTGAACTATCAAAAAGCAGGTCAATATTATACCCGCCGCGCTCCAACCCACCCGCAAACGCAGGCGTCATCGATGTCAAACCGACGGCAAAGCTCAAGGCACCACTTAAAATGATATTTTGTTTTGCCATGTCTCTCCCCAATCAAGGCAATGCGTTGGGAAAAACGTGCCGTGCTTTGAAAAAAAAGGCAATCTACCGCCTGCTGAGTAAAGCGTTTTGCACTGCAAAAATAATTTACGTAAGATGCCCATCTACAGCGTATACGGGTGCTTTATAGCTAATTTGTTCTAACTATTAGGGATTAATCAGGCCAAAACGGAATGAAATCCCACCAATTGGCCGTTGTGTGACTCTGCCACCACAGCCATGTTTTTCACATTCAAAAGCCGTTATTTCGCCTGCTTCGCCCTATGGTCGCATCTGTCGTCGAGGTTTCTGCAAAATTGTGAAGCGATTCTCTTGCTCGGCATCATTGCCGTCAGCATGGGGCAGAAACCGCTGATCCGTTGACAGTCTCCTGAAACAGAGCTGCCGAAAAAGTTTGGCGGCATTTCCGTGTCGTGGTACTGGATCGGCAAAATCGCCTCCTGAAAATGGCTGGCTTTCCAATCAAACCAACATGTCCGCTGGAACGCACGTCGCGCTCTATGGCGGTGCGGGTGTACGATGCAAGACAAGACTTATTCCCCCATTCATGTCATTGGCGGCGGGCTGGCCGGTTCTGAAGCGGCTTGGCAGATTGCGCAGGCGGGCGTTCCTGTCATTCTGCACGAGATGCGCGGCGTGCGCGGTACGGATGCGCACAAGGGCGATGCGCTGGCGGAACTCGTCTGCTCCAACTCCTTCCGCTCGGATGATGCGACAGCCAACGCCGTGGGTGTCATTCACGCGGAAATGCGTCTTGCCGGTTCGCTGATCATCGCCTGCGCAGACCGCCACAAGGTGCCCGCTGGCAGCGCGCTCGCCGTGGATCGTGACGGCTTTGCCGATGCGGTGACGGCAGAGCTTGCCGCCCACCCGCTGATCACTGTCGTCCGCGAAGAAATCTCCGGTCTGCCGCCGCAGGAGTGGGACAACACCATCATCGCCACTGGCCCACTGACTTCGCCGAACCTCGCTTCCGCCATTCAGGCCGAAACGGGTGAGGATGCACTTGCCTTTTTCGACGCCATCGCTCCCATCATCCACCGCGACAGCATCAACATGGATATCTGCTGGTACCAGTCGCGCTATGACAAGGTCGGCCCCGGCGGCAATGGCAAGGACTATATCAACTGTCCGCTGGACGAGCAGCAGTACCATGCCTTCATCGACGCGTTGATCGCGGGCGATACGGTCGGTTTCAAGGAGTGGGAAGGCACGCCCTATTTCGATGGCTGCCTGCCGATTGAAATCATGGCGGAGCGCGGACGCGAAACGCTGCGCCACGGGCCAATGAAGCCGATGGGTCTGACGAATGCTCACAACCCGACCGTGAAAGCTTATGCCGTAGTTCAGCTTCGGCAGGACAATGCGCTGGGCACGCTCTATAATATGGTCGGTTTCCAGACGAAGCTGAAATACGGCACGCAGGCGGATATTTTCCGTATGATTCCGGGTCTGGAAAATGCCGAGTTCGCACGTCTCGGCGGCCTGCACCGCAATACCTACATCGATTCCCCTCGCCTGCTCGATCCATCGCTGCGGCTGAAGTCGAGGCCCTCGGTGCGTTTTGCAGGTCAGATCACCGGTTGCGAGGGCTATGTCGAAAGCGCCTCCATCGGGCTGCTGACGGGTCGTTTTGCCAGTGCGGAGCGCAAGGGCGAGCCGGTTAGCCTGCCGCCTGCGACCACCGCACTCGGTTCGCTGCTCAGCCATATCACCGGCGGCCATCTTTCCACGGATGAAGAGCCGGGCAAGCGATCGTTCCAGCCGATGAACGTGAATTTCGGGCTGTTCCCGGAACTCGCTCCGGGCTCCATCGTCAAGCCGGAGGGCGTGAAACGCTTCCGCGGCAAGGACAAGACGATCATGAAACGGCAATTGATGGCCAGACGTGCGTTGACCGATTGCGCATCATGGCTTGGCGTTCCCGCCCCCGTCTTCGCTCAGGTGGAAGAGGACGGCGACGGCGTGGAGGCAGGGGCATCCGCCGCCTGATCGTCTGATATCTCCGGCAGGCTTTCGGCGGCTTCCAGATAGCTGCCCAGCAGCCACAGAGAAACCTCCGCTGCCTCGCCTGCCGATTTGAACCGGTACGCGCCGCTATATTTCGGCGCGTCGACAAAGGTCACCACGAACCCGTCACCCGTTTCAAGTTGCTCAACCGTAATGCGCTCGGGATCGATGAGCATGCAGGCGTGATGCTTGCCCATATTGCGCATGAAACCGGCCTTGTTATCGTGCAGTCGTACGAACACGGCCATGCCATCTGCGGTCATGTGCAGGCTGCGGATGGCTTCGGTTGGAAAAGCGCGCGCGAAGTCGAGAATGGCCTGTCCGGTGTCGTGACTGTCATCGTCACCCGCATCCCGTTTCATCCGCCAGAAATACATGCCCAGAAAGCCGAGCGGAACGAGAATGACGATCCAAATCAAAGGGTCCATCGACGTTGCTCCATGCGGCGGCTGGTGGTGTTGGCGGGGAAGTGTCTCATTGTTGTCGGTTCATAGCCAGCGAGCCTTGCGCGAATATTGAGGAGGCTAAAACCGCTTCAGCACCGAGGCCTTGCCCAGCAGCCACTGCCGCCGCAGCATCGATGGCTGCATATCCTGTTCGAATAGCCCGGCCCCTGCCCGGCGTGCATCGGCGATCACCCTGCCCGTCAGTGCCACCGGAATGAAGGCCGGAAACACGGGCTTGGGTATCGTTGCGCCACGCGCCTTTTTCAGATGGTCTTGCGCGTGGACGCAGAAAATCTCGATGGCTGCCGCAATGCGCGACGTGTCCTTGCCTTCCAGAAACGTCTCCCGGTCCAATCCTGCTGCCGAGAGCATGTCGAGAGGAATATAGACCTGGCCGCGCCGTCTGTGCAGCGGCGCCAGCAACAGCATTCCGGCCATAGCCTGCGCCACGCCTGCGTGACCGGCGGCATGGGCGCTCAGGGCTGCATCGGCTGGCGATAGCACAAGGCTGCACAGCTGGATCAGCGCCGATGCCGTTTCCCCGGCATAGCCTTCCAGCACGTTGCGATCTTCGAAGGGGTCGTCATAGAGATCGAATATCCGGGCGTCGATCATGTCGATCAACGTCTGGCGCGGCAGATCGAAGGTTTCGATGGCGCTCAGCAGCCCTGCGGCGACAGGGTTGGCAAGGCTTTCGCCATGCGGCGATCCGTCCAGAAAATCACGCCACCACTGCATCCGCACCTCGCCCGGCAAGGCTTCGCGCACGAGGTCGCGAATGCGGGCGATTTCGGCATTGAAGGCGTAGAGCGCGGAAAGAGCGGGGCGTTTGTCTTCGGGCGAAAGCAGACAGGCGAGATAGCGGTCTCGGTCGAGATCACGCAACATCGTCAGGCACGCGTCCTTGTCTGCCAACGGCTCGGTCATGACTGTTCCGCTCTTTCAGCCTTCGACGGCAATCAGGGCTGCCGCAACGGCACGCGCTTCCGAAAGCATGATGTTGTAGGTCCGCACCGCAGCACCCGTGCTCATGGGGTCAGCGGAAATGCCTGCGTCCCGCAAAGCCTGCTTCAACTCTTTGGGAAGCACGCGCATCGTATCGCCCATGCCAACCAGCAGGACTTCGATGTCGCCAGCCTGCGCAATGATCCGCGAAAAATCTTCGACGGAGAGTTTTGCCGGATCATCGACGCTCCAGCCGTGAATGCCAGAGGGCAAGCAGAGGATGGAGCCGCGATGGGACATGTCGGCAAAGCGAAAGCCGCCATTGCCATAGGCATCGATGGGCGCCCGGCCGGGAAAATGGGCCGGGCGTATTTCTATACCAGCAGCCATCAGACCGCAGGCTTGCCGTCAATGGCGTTTGTCTTGCCATTGGACTTGGCATCGGCCTTCTCGTCCTCGGTGTCATTACCACCTGGGCGAAGCTTGAAGGCGATAAGCACTGGTGCAGCGATGTAGACCGACGAGAAGACGCCGATACCGACACCGAACAGCATGGCGAAGGTGAAGGACCGGATGACTTCGCCGCCGAAGAGATAGAGCGACAGCAGCGCCAGCATCACCGTCAGACCCGTGAGGATCGTACGCGACAATGTCTGATTCAGCGAAACGTCGATGATCATGGACAGCGGCATCTTCTTGTAACGCCGCAGGTTTTCACGAATTCGGTCATAGATGACGACGGTATCGTTCAGCGAATAGCCGATGATCGTCAGGATCGCCGCGATACTGGTGAGATTGAACTCGATCCCCAGAAAGACGAAGAGACCAACGGTCAGCACCACGTCATGCACCATCGAGATGATGGCACCGAGTGCGAACTGCCACTCGAACCGCACCCAGATGTAGGCCATGATAGCGACCATAGCGAGCAGAATGCCGATGGTGGAGGTGAAGGTCAGGTCGCCGGAAACAGCAGGCCCAACGACTTCCACGCGGCGGAATTCGTACTTGTCCTCAAGTTCGCCACGCACCAGCGTGATGGCAGACTGTTCGGCATTTTCGCCGCCTTCTTGCGCCTGAATGCGGATCAGCACGTCCTGCGGTGTACCGAAGCCCTGCGCCTGGATTTCGCCGAGGTTGAGCTGGCTCAAACGATCGCGAATATCGGCAATGTCGGCATCGCCCTGCTTGGCCTTGACCTCGATGACGGAGCCGCCCTGGAAGTCGATACCCAGGTTGAGACCCTTGGTCATGAAACCGCCGACGCAGGCCAGCATCACCGCACCGGTGAAGAGGAACACGTAACGGCGGTAGCGCATGAACGGGATATCCTTGCCATCGAAAATGGCGGTGCGGATACCGTTCGGCAGATGCTTTGGACGGCTGCGGCGAACCCACACACCGAAAAGCCATGCCGTCAGCGTGTAAGCGGTAAACACGGTAGTGACGATACCGACAGCAAGCGTGACCGCAAAGCCCTTGACCGGGCCCGTGCCCATATAGAACAGCACGCTGGCAACGATCAGTGTCGTCAGGTTGGCGTCGATGATGGTCGCAAAGGCGCGGGTGAACCCGTTCTCCAGCGAGGATATCAGCGGTTTGCCGCTTTTCACCTCTTCACGAATACGCTCATAGATCAGCACGTTCGAATCGACGGCCATACCGATGGTCAGCACGATACCGGCGATACCCGGCAACGTCAGCGTCGACCCGATCATACTCAGCACCGCCAGCAGCATGACGATGTTCACGATCAACGCAATGTTCGCCAGCAGGCCAAAGAAGCCGTAGAAAATGAACATGAAGATGACAACGCCGATGGCACCGATGGCGCTGGCCATCAGACCGGCATTGATCGAATCGCTACCAAGGCTTGGGCCAACCGTGCGTTCTTCAACAACGGTCAGGGTTGCCGGAAGTGCACCGGCACGCAGCAGAACTGCAAGGTCGTTCGCGCCCTGAACCGAGAAGTTACCGGAAATCTGGCCGGAACCACCGATGATCGGCTCGCGGATCACAGGCGCTGAGATAACCTGATTATCGAGAATGATGGCGAAAGGCTTGCCGACATTCTGCTGTGTGGCCTGCGCAAAACGCTGCGCGCCACGGCTGTCGAAACGGAAGGTCACGACAGGTTCGTTGTTCTGCTGGTTAAAGCTCGCCTGCGAATCGACCAGATTGTCACCGGAGACCAGTGCGCGACGCTCGACCAGATACGGAACCGGCGGGTCGTCCTGCGAGTAGAGAATTTCAGACGTTGCAGGCGGACGGCCGTTCAGGGCCTCCTGCACCGGCATCGACGTATCGACCATGCGGAAGGACAGCTTAGCCGTCTGGTTCAGCAGCGACTTCAAACGCTGCGGGTCCTGAAGGCCAGGCACCTGCACGATGATGCGGTCGGAACCCTGACGCTGGATCAGAGGCTCGGTCGTACCGACTTCGTCCACGCGGCGGCGAACGACTTCGATGGACTGCGATACGGCAGACGACAAGCGGTAGTTGATGCCGTCATCGGTGAGGTTGAGGCGCAGCAGGTTGTCGCCGCCATCGCTCATCGTGACTTCATTGATGGATGTACCAACAAGCGTACCGGACGAAACGGGCAGCGTCAGATCGCGAAGTGCTGTCTTTGCTGCCTCGTACTGGGCCGGATCGCTGATGCGGACCTGCACCTGCTGGCCGTTACCGGCAAGGCCGGAATACTTGATGTTGGCATCACGCAGCTGGGTGCGCACATCGCCCACGATGGTCTCGAGACGCTCCTTCACGATGTCGGAACGCTCGATCTTGAGCATGATGTGGGAGCCACCCTGAAGGTCGAGACCTAGCGTTACCTTATTATCCTTGTACCAGTTGGGCATGCCCTCCAGCTGCTTGTCGGTAAACAGGTTTGGAGAAGCGATAAACACGCTTATCAGCACGGCCAGCCAGATGAAGGCTGTTTTCCAGCGGGAAAAATGAAGCATTGAGGTCTCGGTCAGGGTTGGGTGTCAGAACCCAGGCTGCGGTCGCCGCAGCCTGCTTATTAAGGTGCGTCGCGTGTGTTACTTCGCGTTTGCAGGCGCTTCGGTCTTAACCGGCTCACCCTTGACGCGGACTTCGGCGATGTAAGTGCGCGATGCACGAACTTTGACGCCTTCGGCGATTTCGACTTCCAGTTCGTTGTCATCAATGACCTTGGTCACCTTGCCGACGATGCCGCCTCCGAGAACGACCTGATCGCCGCGACGGATGGCCGTCAATGTTTCCTGACGCTTCTTCAACTGTGCGCGCTGTGGACGGATCAGGAAGAAGTACCAGACCACCATCAACGGTGCGAACAGGAAAAGCATTTCGAGGCCAGACCCGAATGCAGATGGTGCGCCCGCTGCATCCTGGGCAAAAGCTTGGCTAATGAACATTAAGAACTCCTCAGATTATCGGGCGCAGTCTTCGCCACTGGCCGGCTTTTCAAGCCGCCGGAATATAGTTGCGATCCCCTAGAATGCAACAGACAGACACTGCGCGCCGTACCGTTTCCACGCCTCATAACCTTTCAACGCAATAAACACCATGCTACCCCGCAGAAATTCTAGGCTTGTGCCACCTTGATGGCGGGAAAACACAACGGGAACTGTTTGCAGGGAGACGCGACGATGACGCCGGAAGAAACCAACATGGCTCTGCTTGCCGAAGTTCGACGCATCGCCACGGCGCTGGAGCGTCTGGCGGGCCCTGCCCCCGCCGAAAATGACTGGAACAGCGCCGATTGCTTCGTCTGGGTGCCGGCCAACAGCTGGCTACAGCCGGTGCCACGGCCAAACCGCATTGCGCTTCAACTCATTCGCGGCGTGGATCATGTTCGCGATATCCTGCACGAGAACACCCTTCGCTTTGCGGAAGGCTTTGCCGCCAACAATGTCCTTCTTTGGGGCGCGCGCGGCATGGGCAAATCCTCGCTGGTCAAAGCTGTTCACGAAGACGTGCGTGCAGCCAGCGGCGCGGCCTTGAAGCTGGTGGAAGTCCACCGTGAAGACATCCACACCCTGCCCGCCCTGCTCGATATATTGAAAGCGTCTGATCAGCGCGTCATTCTCTTTTGCGACGACCTGTCATTCGACCACGATGATACGGCGTACAAATCGCTCAAGGCAGCACTGGATGGCGGCATAGAGGGACGGCCTGACAACGTCTTGTTCTACGCAACCTCCAATCGCCGCCACCTCCTGCCACGACACATGATGGAAAACGAGCAATCGACCGCCATCAACCCATCCGAGGCCGTCGAGGAAAAGGTGTCGCTATCGGATCGCTTCGGCCTCTGGCTCGGCTTCCACAAATGCAGCCAGGATGACTATCTGACGATGATCGATGGCTACAGCGACTACTTCGATCTGGGGATGTCGCGAGAAACGCTCCATCGCGAAGCGCTTGAATGGGCAACAACACGGGGCGGTCGTTCAGGCCGCGTCGCATGGCAATATATTCAGGATGCCGCAGGACGTCTGCGCAAACCGCTGGACCGATAGGCTAGATTCGCGACAATCTGCGCGAGTAAAGCCGGAAATATTCGGCGGCGAGACGAAAGTTTTAGCTGTCGAAGATATAATATCGACCTTAATTAGTATTTCAGACGATACTTCGGAACAAACCGATCACGATTTCGTTTTTCGCAGGCGCAAAACAAGCGCTACTGTCAGGAGAGCGAAATGACCGACCAAACAAGATATGCCACTACGACGACAGGTGTTCACGCTCCTGTACTGCGCGATTCGATTGCAAATGTTTCCTGGGGCAGCATCTTTGCTGGTGTTGCCATTGCGCTTTCGCTGCATTTGCTGCTCAACCTCTTAGGGCTCGCCATCGGTGCGGGCGTCATCGATCCGGCGCAGAACGACACACCGACAGCCGCTTCCCTTTCCACCGGTTCCGTCATCTGGGTCATCGTCAGCGGCATCATCGCAGCCTTTATAGGCGCTTATGTTGCAAGCCGCCTGTCCGGTCGCGTGGTTCGTTCCACAGGCGCTCTGCATGGCCTCGCATCCTGGGCTGTCACAACACTCATCGTCTTCTACCTGCTGACGACATCCGTTGGTGCATTGGTCGGCGGCGCGTTCACAGGCGTCACCAGCGTCTTCTCTGGCGCCGGTTCCACCATCGCGACTGCGGCAACCGCGGCTGCACCATCGCTCGCTACGGCGAACAACCCTATGTCTACTATCGAACAGCGTATCCGTGAAGCAAGCGGCGGCAACGACCCGCAGGCCCTGCGCGATGCAGCTGTCAGCGCCATGCGCGCTGCTCTGACCGGTGATCAGGCGCAGGCAGATGACGCCCGCAACCGTGCTGCCGATGCTTTGGCCCGCGCGCAGAACATCCCTGTCGATCAGGCCCGGCAGCAGGTTACCGATTACGAAAACCAGTACAAGCAGGCTGTCGAACAGGCCAAGAAGACAGCGACTGAAGCCGCTCAGGCAACCGCCACAGGCGTTTCCACCGCTGCTTACGTTGCTTTCGGTGCGCTTCTGATCGGTGCCATCGCAGCCCTCTTCGGCGGCAACATCGGCGCAGCCCACACGGACCGTCGCCGCGAAACCATCATCGAGTAAACAAAAGCATAGCCAGCGCGGTGCCCATGAAAATGGTCACTGCGACACTTCCACGGGTCGCTTCCACGCGGCCCGTTTTTTATTGGAATTCGAAGATTTGCCGGAAGACACCGGGCGCAATCAACGACAGAGGGTTGATCGTCAGGCGAGGTGAGTCTGTCTGGCCGGTCAGCTTGAAGGTGATGCCCAGCAATCCGCGATCCCGCCCATTGCCGAGGAAGATACCAATGAAGGGTAACTCGCCGAACAGACGGTTCAGACCATAGGCGGGCATGAACGTGCCGGTCATGTCCATATTGCCGTTCTGATCCTTGACCAGACCCTGGAATGTCGCGCCGATCTGCTCACCCCTGATGACCCCGTTTTCCAACGCCAGGGTGCCGTTGACATAGACCACACGGGCAAAACCACGCTGAAACTTTTCCGAACTGACATCGATATTGCGGCGAACGGCGTTGTTGAGGCTTCGTCCATCCTCACCTGTGGGGGTGGCGACGATATCCTGAAGCTTGGCCTCGTTCAGCACCGCGAAGTTGCGCATGTCGAGCGATCCGCTCCAGTCATTACCGTTGGCCGTCGTCAGTGCAAGGTTCAGCAGGCCTCCGCGCACGCGTGAATAAAGGTTGGTGAAGCGAGCAAAAGAGCCAGCGTCGCTGGTGGTCAGATTGATCGTTCCGCCGCCGCCCCGGTTGGTGGTCTGGGCGACCAGCGCCTGCCCCCGGCTGGTGACGGCTTTCATGTCGATGGTTCGCAGTTTGCCATCGCGCAGATTGACGTCAGCATTGACGTTGCTCATCACCTCGTCATTGAAACCGTAAACCTTATCCAGTTGCGCCTTGATGGAGAAAGCACCGAAATCGGTATCGTCGGATGGTGCAGCGCCGCCATTTTTGGCAGACGAGTTGCGCAGCCTTGCGATCAACGGCCTGAGATCGATGGACTTGCCGCTGGCGTTGATCGTGTAATTCTTGCGTGCCGAGGTGACGCTGACAGAGACATCGTCCTGTGGGGAAAGCTGGAAGCGTGAGAAATTGGCAGCCGTCAGCCCGGATTTATCGAAGGTCAGATCACCTGCTGCGCCGAAACCATCGCCCTTCAGCGAAAAATTGCCGATGGACGTGCGGCCATCCGCCGTCTCCATCACGAAGGATGCGGATGCGGGGATGCCCGCCCCCTTGGTCCAGCCAATGCCGGGCAGCACGATCGAAGCGTTGGACAGATCGAGCTTCACGGCCTGACGACGCGGGTCGGAGGCATTGATCTCGAGCAGGGTCGTACCGCCGAGAAGCTTGGTCAACTCCGGCGCGAGTTTGGCCACCTGACCGGGCTCCAGCGTTGCCTTGATCACCATCTGCCGCGCCACGGTGCTGGTCTTGCGCGTGGGCTGCACGACATCGATATCCATCGCGACATCATCGACGCGCGCCTTGCCCTTTAGCCGCAGGGCGTCGTTGTCGATCGTCAGTGGTCCATTCACCGCGGAGATATTGCGTCCTGAAAACGGCTTGGTGAGCGCGACATCATCCAGATCCAGCCGCGCCGACCATGCGGGCGGCGGCGGGTTTTGGCTGGCCAGCAGGCCGATCCGCAGCTTGGCATTGGCCTTCACTTGCCCGGCGAAATCACCCGGCTTGAACTCCGTGTCGCGCAGAGCATTAATCGGCTGGAAGCTCGCAAGTTCCGCCACCGCGTCCGCCGAGCCCGAGACATTAAGGTCCAGATCGGCCATCAACGGCTTGTCATAGACGGATTTGATCGCGAACGTGCTGTTTTCGAGCGTCAGCGTGCGGTTGGAGGGGAAAAACGATGTCGCCTTGATAATATCGACATCGATCGTCTCGCCGATCAGCTCAAAGTGAGCGTATGCATCGCGCAGCGGCGGAATATCACCCGCTATATTAAGACGGGTATTCTCAACATCGAACTTGATCTGCAATTCGCTATCGGAGAGCTCCAGCGGGCAACCGGGTCCACACATACGTCCCTGCGGAATGAAGACAGAAATCGATCCGTTTCTGACCGTGCCGCCGAACAGGTTGGAGACCACCCAGGGCCTTGCCTTGCGGGCCATCCAGAACGGCCATAGCTGCTTGACTGCCGTTGCCTCCATCTTGGCGATCTGGCCGCCAAAACTGATTTCAGGCGAGCCCTTGCCGACGAAATGAACCTTGAGAGACCCCGCCATGTCCCCGAGCGCACTCTTTACATAGAGCCCTGGCACATCGAGCAGGTGCGTTGATGTGTTGAATGTTCCATCCGCCGTTAGGTCGAAGGTGACGGGCGGCTCGCCACCTGCTTCAGCCAGCGCGGTTGCCTGCTCCATGCGCAGGGCGAGGTCGTAGCCGATAGCGCTGTCCTTGATTTCGCCCCGCAGCGGCAGGATGGTCTGGCCAAGTGTCAGACGCGAGTTTTCGAGCGCAATGACGTTCTTGTCGAAATCGTAGCGGGCATTGATCAGGCCGCTCGAAACCGGCTGCGCATCGCCGCCGATGTAGAGCTTACCATCGCCAATGCCGACAGAAACGGAAAGAGAAGGCTCTGCATCACCATGATCGCGATTGCCTATGATATTGAAACCAGCCTTAACGTTCAGCCCCTGGTGCATCAGCCCTTCCGGATCATGCTGCTCCAGAAGCGGGCCGATATCGAAACCATCGAGCCGTGCGCTGAAATTGCCGATCGTGCCTTGAGCCCCACGGGCCGCGAGCGACAGCGTCGCCACTTCTCCATTGAAGGAAACATTGCCATCCAGCGAATATCCACCGTTACCATCCGGTACCAGCGATAATTCCTCGAGCAAGATGGTGCGCGGCTGGCCGTCTTCACGCGCAGGCAAGCGCACGGCGATGTCGGAAAGATCAATCTCTTCCGTACCGCTGGCCTCGAAGGCTAGCGCAAAACGGTCCAGTTCCGCAAAGGCCAGATTGAGATAGGAGGGCACATCACCAACGCGCAGGCTCGAAAAATCCAGCCCCTGCCCCTTCGGCAAAAGTGCCGTATCCAGCTCCATGCCGGTGGCCTCGAGGCTTTGCACCGAGACACGACCGCTCAGAAGCGCCAGCGGATTGAGCGCCATGCCGATGGCGCGCGCGCGGCTGACATGCTGGCCGGTGCCCTGGTCGATGATATCGACGTCCTGGGCCACCAGCGCCAGATGAAAGCCGGATGCGAATCGTACGGATGTGGAGCCGATCCGCGCCTCGTATTTGGAACCGAGCGACCGTTCCAGCTCCTGCTTGGCTTGGGTGGACAGTGTGCTGTCGATAGAACCGGTCTCGATGGAGAGGATGATGCCGCCGATGGAAATGAAGGCGAGGACGACGAGAGCCGCAAACACCTTGAACAGCGATCGCATCATGGAGCGCGGGAGCGGGCAATGCACGATGATCGGATCTTCGACCTGGGCAGAGGGCATCGCATGCAGCGGCGTAATATCGCGCTTGCTGAAGCTTACCTTTTCACCACGAATTTCCGCCATCCGCCTGTGCTTGCTCCCGGAATTGCCACGCCCTGAAAATACCATCAGGGTCTGTTCGGAATGGCGGCTCAACCAACCACACCGTCTGACTCGCCACAAGACTGGACGAAGCTCTTATTCGGTATATATCGAATAATGGCCCATTTACTTAACAATCCGGCGAAAGAAAGGTCACCCATGACAGAACTGAAAATCGGAGATGCTGCACCGGATTTCACCCTTCCCAGAAACGGTACGGGCGATGTCACTCTCGCAGGACTCAAAGGCAAGGCTGTGGTGCTCTATTTCTACCCAAAGGACGATACGTCGGGCTGCACGGCGCAGGCCATAGACTTCAGCGCCATGGGTGCGGATTTCGAGGCGGCCAATGCCGTCGTCATCGGCATCTCACCCGATTCGGTAAAGAGCCACGACAAATTCGCCGCCAAGCACTCCCTGACCGTCATGCTGGCGTCCGACGAGGATCGGCAGGTGCTTGAAACCTACGGCGCGTGGAAAGAAAAAAGCATGTATGGCAAGAAATATATGGGCGTCGAGCGCACCACATATCTCGTGGCCCCGGATGGCAAGATCGCCCATATCTGGAACAAGGTGAAGGTTCCCGGTCACGCACAGGACGTGCTCGAAACGATCAAAAAGCTCTGAAATCGACGTTTGGACGACGAGACAGCCCGCGAAAGTCAAAACTTCGTTAACCTTAACAAATTACTATCCGGCTGAACGTGATCTTGGCTGGAGGTGGATTTTGACGGAAGCGGGTAAAAACCTGGCCTTTGGCAAAAAGCGCCAGCAGCACGTCCTCATTCTGGCGAGTGGCGAAAAGGTTCGCCACATCACCATCCGTCCCTGGCTAACGGCAACGGCACTGTGTCTCGCGGGCCTTCTCAGCGTCGGATACATCGGCTCCACCGCCTATCTGATTTTGCGGGACGATCTGGTCGGCGCGACGATTGCTCGCCAGTCCCGCATTCAACGCGAATATGAAGACCGCATTGCCGCGTTGCGCGCGCAGGTGGACCGCGTCACATCCAAGCAGCTTCTTGACCAGCAGGTGGTGGAGCGCAAGGTCGAGAAGCTTCTGGAGCAGCAGAACGCCCTCACCTCACGCCATGGCCGTATGAGCGAATTGCTCGAACGAGCCGAGAAATCCGGCCTGTCCGAAACGCCGGTCGAGAGCCGCCCCGTCAACGCCTATTCCGCAGACAAACGTGCCAGCCTGTCTGGCGCTTCAAGCGCAATCGAACACCTGATGGCCCCGCCATCGTCGGCAACCGCCCTCAAGGGCAGCCTCGGTTACGGCACCAGAAGCGACAAACTCTCCGAACGCAGCCTTGCCAAAATGGTCGCTTCGCTGAGCAAGGTCGAAAACGATCAGTTGAGCCGAATCGCTTCGCTGACCACGGGTGCCGCCAGCAAGGCAGACGCCATGGCGGATATCATCCGCAGCACCGGCATCAAGATCGACGACAAGTCGAGTGAGAATATCGGCGGCCCCTTTGTCGAGCCGATGACAGCCAGCGCCGAAACCTTCGAGACATCGCTGAGCAATCTCGACGACGCCCTGAACCGTCTGGAAAGCGTGCGCGGCGCAGCCGTGGCACTTCCTTTCGGCAACCCTGCCCCCGGTCGCGAAATATCCAGCCGATTCGGTAACCGGATCGATCCCTTCCTCGGACGCCTCGCTTTGCATGCCGGTGTTGATTTCGTCGCAGAAACGGGCGCCGACGTCCATACAACAGGTGCCGGAACGGTCATTAGCGCGGGGTTTTCCGGTGGTTACGGCAACATGGTCGAGGTCGATCACGGCAAGGGCATCACCACCCGCTACGGCCATATGTCACAAATTCTGGTCAAGGAAGGCGACAATGTCGCGCTGGGCGATGTCCTCGGAAAAGCCGGCAGCACCGGTCGTTCGACAGGGCCGCATGTCCATTACGAAGTGCGCCTGAATGACAATCCGGTCGATCCGATGCGGTTTCTGGTTGCCGGAACAGAGCTAAAAACCTATCTTCAATAGAACAGTCGCCGACGCGCGACTTGGTTATTGATACCGATACAATTGCCAGTCTCACTGCAATCAGTGCGGCAACCTGTATTATTTTGGGATAAATCCCTGTTTCCTTGACTTTCTTGCCAATTCGGCCTATTCCGCCGCTACCGGTCTGCGGCGTCGCCGTTATGACAGCTAAGTGTTCTTTTCGAACCAACACGGAAACAGTTTTTCCTTTGACAACATTCTCTGATCTTGGCCTGAGCCAAAAAGTTCTTTCTGCTATCGAAAGTGCCGGCTACACGACACCGACACCTATTCAAGAAGGTGCGATCCCGCCAGCGCTGGAACGACGCGACATTTGCGGCATTGCGCAAACGGGTACGGGCAAGACCGCATCCTTCGTGCTGCCGATGCTGACCCTTCTCGAAAAAGGCCGTGCGCGCGCAAGAATGCCGCGAACCCTTATTCTAGAGCCGACGCGCGAACTCGCGGCGCAGGTTGCTGAGAACTTCGAGAAGTACGGCAAAAATCACAAGCTGAACGTGGCTCTCCTCATCGGCGGCGTGTCCTTCGATGAACAGGACCGCAAGCTGGAGCGCGGCGCAGACGTTCTGATCTGCACCCCCGGCCGCCTGCTGGACCATTGCGAACGTGGCAAGCTGTTGATGACTGGCGTCGAAATCCTCGTGATCGACGAAGCCGACCGCATGCTCGACATGGGCTTCATTCCCGATATCGAACGTATCGCGAAGATGATTCCCTTCACGCGTCAGACGCTGTTCTTCTCGGCCACCATGCCGCCAGAAATTCAGAAGCTGGCCGACCGCTTCTTGCAGAACCCGGTTAGAATCGAAGTGGCAAAGCCCTCTTCGACAGCAAAGACCGTGACGCAGCGCATCGTCGCCACGCATGACAAGGATTACGAGAAGCGCGCCATTCTGCGCGATCTCATCAACGCTCAGACGGAACTCAAGAACGCGATCATCTTCTGCAACCGCAAGAAAGATGTCGCCGATCTGTTCCGTTCGCTGGAGCGTCACGGTTTCTCGGTCGGCGCCTTGCATGGCGATATGGACCAGAACTCGCGCACCAAGATGTTGGCGGGCTTCAAGGATAACCAGATCACCCTGCTCGTCGCATCCGACGTTGCTGCACGCGGTCTCGACATCCCCGATGTCAGCCACGTCTTCAACTTCGACGTTCCGATCCACGCGGAAGACTATGTCCACCGCATCGGTCGTACGGGCCGTGCAGGCCGCTCCGGCGCTGCCTTCACCCTCGTCAACCGTCGTGACACCAAGTATTTGGACGCTATCGAAAAGCTGATCGGTGAAAAGATCGAGTGGCTGAGCGGCGACCTGACCGAACTGCCAGCCCCAATGGAAAGCTTTGCTGCCGAGCGTCCGCGCCGTGGCAAGGAAAAGGAACCACGGGGCCGGGGCCGCGACAGAAATCGTCGCGAAGCCGCACCCCAGACCGAAGTCGAAGAAAAGATCATTCAGCCAGCCGCGATCGTTGAAGTTGCGGCAAACGGAGGCGAAAAGTTGAAGGCAGAGCGCAAGCAAGAAAGAGCACCTCGCAATTTCGAGCGGAACCACAACACGACGCCTCCCGCAAACGACGACAATCGCCGTCGTCACTACCGTGATTACGACGACGGCCCGACACCTGTCGGTTTCGGCGATGACATCCCTGCCTTCATGCTGATCGTGGCAAGCGCGAAAGCCTGATATGAAACCCGGCACTCATTTTCCGGGTGTCGGTTCCGGCCTCGTCATTGAACGGGACGGAAAGGTGCTGCTCTACAAGCGAGTCAACCCGCCAGAAGCGGGCCACTGGAACATCGTCGGCGGCAAGGTGGACCATATGGAGCCTGCTGCCACAGCCGCCAAGCGCGAGGCCGAAGAAGAAACCGGCCTTGCCATCGGCGATGTGACATTCCTCTGCATCAGCGAACAGATCATTCCAGATGATGGCCAGCACTGGCTGTCGCTCATTTATCTCGCCCGCGACGTGAAGGGTGAACCGAGCCTGACAGAGCCCGATAAATTATCTGATATGGGCTGGTTCGACATGGATGACGCCCCGCAGCCACTGTCGCTTTTCGCACAGGATGCGTTCCGCCATCTGCGCAAGCGGAGCGCGTGAGGGTCACGGAGCCCCTACATTGCTGAAAATACGCCAAAATTCGTCCTGCTGGCGCCTTTTCGAAAGCATTGCCTCTTTTGTAAACGGTTCTGTGTCGATAAACATCGCAGGACAGGAAGAGGACAACAGCTGCCCGATGCCATTATTTCGCCTGCTCATCATTGTTGCCAGTGTCACCTTTGCGGGCACAGCAAGTGCCGCCACCATCGGTGTCGTCGCGCCGCAGAGCGGTGCCTATGAAATGCTGGGCCTGCAAATTCGCCAGGGCGTGAAGATCGCAGCGGCCAAGGCTGGCCTCGATGTCATGGAAATTCACGAAAGCTGCGAAGAAGGCAGCGGTGGCGCGATTGCCGATGGGCTGGTTGCCGCCAAGGTCAGCGTTGTCGTCGGCTTTCTGTGCACAGAGACGTTGCAGGACGCCCTGCCGACGCTCAAGAACGCAGCCATTCCAGCCATTACCCTCTCCAGCCGGGCCTCCGGCCTGATGGAAGACACGTTGAAGCGTGGCTTGCCGCTGTTCCGTCTCGGCCCATCCGATGCTGCCGAATCCGACGCTGCCATCGAGGTCATGCTGCGGGACTGGAAGGGCCACTCCTTCGGCCTCATCGATGACGGTACGATCTACAGCCGCGAACTCGTGGATCGCATTCGCACCAGGCTGGAAGAATCCGGCCTGAAGCCGACTTTCACCGATACCATGCGCCCGTCCCAGGAGCAGCAGGTCGCGCTGGTCAGGCGCCTCAGCCGCACCGGCATCACCCATGCCTTCATCGCCGCCGAGCGCAATGATGTCGCCACTATCGCCCGCGACGTGGCCGCGGAGAAGGCTATGCTGACCATCATGTCCGGTGACACGATGAGGGCGGCCAACAGCCCCGTTGCCTTGCAGCCGGGCGTCCTTGCCATCACCACGCCGGATTACGCCGCACTGCCATCTGCCGCCGAGGCGGTGAAGGAATTGCGCGCCGCCAATGTGGAGCCCGAGGGCTATGTCCTACCCGCCTTCGCGGCAACGCAGATCACCGCAAAGCTGAACGAGTTGGTGGAAGCGCGGGACAAGCCCGCGCCGACGCTGATGATCGGCACGCCGTTTGACACCGCGATTGGCCAGATCACCTTTACCGACCGCCACGAGCTTCAGGCCAATCCTTACCGCTTGCAACAGTGGAACGGCACGGCTTTCGTTCCTGTGGACCGCGCCGAACGCTGACCACAATTGCCCGGGCGGTGATTGTTGATGCCGCGCATCGGTGATAAATGCCCGCCATAGGAGATCGATGGCAGAGGAGGCTTCCGGCCTCGGGTCGCGATTTCGCATTCTTGTTTCAGGAGCTTTTGCAGATGACCCTCCCCGTCAGAATTGCCCCCTCCATCCTTGCTGCCAATTTTGCGAAACTCGGTCAGGAAGTCTCCGATGTGACGGCGGCGGGTGCCGACTGGATCCATCTGGATGTGATGGACGGACATTTCGTGCCGAACATCTCCTTTGGCCCTGATGTGATCAAGGCGCTGCGCCCTCACAGTGAAGCGTTCTTCGATTGTCACCTGATGATCGCCCCTGCCGATCCCTATCTTGAAGCCTTCGCCAAGGCCGGGTGTGATGGCATCACCGTGCATGCCGAAGCGGGTGCGCATCTGCACCGCTCGCTGCAAACAATCCGCGCGCTCGGCAAGAAAGTCGGCGTCACGCTCAATCCGGCCACGCCGCTGTCTGTTCTGGAAAACGTGCTGGATGATGTCGATCTCATCCTCATCATGAGCGTCAATCCCGGTTTCGGCGGCCAGAAATTCATTCCCGCCATGCTGGACAAGATCCGCGCTGCCAAGGCGATGATAGGCGACCGACCTATCGAGCTTGAGGTCGATGGCGGCATCACCATCGACACGGCAGGCAGCGCGATTGCCGCAGGCGCAAACGTGCTGGTCGCCGGTTCTGCCATCTTTAAGGGCGACGGCACGGAAGACTATCGCAAGATGGTCAGCGCCGTCAGAACCGCTGCAGAAAAAGGCCGCGCCTGACCTTCGTCTCAAGCGGCGGCCCTGCCCTGCCACCGCTTAACCCTCACGCGCGCTATGCGTTGAGATTATCGGGACACTTTGCTAAAGGGGCAGAAATATTCCTTCCTGAGAGAAAGTCATTGCCATGATCCCTCGTTATTCCCGACCGGAAATGGTCGCAATCTGGTCGCCGGAAACAAAATTCCGCATCTGGTTCGAAATCGAGGCGCATGCCTGCGACGCGCTGGCGGAAATCGGCGTCATCCCCAAGGATGCGGCCAAGACCATCTGGGAAAAGGGCGGCGCTGCGGAATTCGATGTCGCGCGCATCGATGAAATCGAAGCCGTCACCAAGCATGACGTCATCGCCTTCCTCACCCATTTGGCGGAATTCGTCGGCCCCGACAGCCGCTTCATCCACCAGGGCATGACCTCGTCCGACGTGCT
Source organism: Hyphomicrobiales bacterium (assembly GCA_900468015.1). Classification (GTDB taxonomy): domain Bacteria; phylum Pseudomonadota; class Alphaproteobacteria; order Rhizobiales; family Rhizobiaceae; genus Agrobacterium. The sequence continues at coordinate 948,995 of UBRU01000001.1, read as the reverse complement.
GGACACCACGCTGAACATCCAGCTGGTGCGCGCAGCCGATCTGCTGATTGCAGATATGGACCGCGTTCTCAACGCGCTCAAGACCCGCGCCTTCGAACACAAAGACACGGTTCGCATCGGTCGCAGCCACGGCATCCATGCCGAGCCGACGACAATGGGCCTAACCTTTGCCCGCTTCTATGCCGAGATGGACCGCAACCGCGCCCGCCTCGTCGCTGCCCGTGCAGAAATCGCCACAGGCGCCATCTCCGGCGCTGTTGGCACATTCGCCAATATCGATCCGTCCGTTGAAGAACACGTCTGCAAGGCGCTCGGTCTCGTACCGGAGCCCGTTTCCACGCAGGTTATCCCACGTGACCGCCACGCCATGTTCTTCGCTACGCTGGGCGTCATCGCCTCGTCCATCGAAAACGTCGCCATCGAAATCCGCCACATGCAGCGCACCGAGGTTCTGGAAGCCGAAGAGTTCTTCTCTCCCGGCCAGAAGGGCTCCTCGGCCATGCCGCACAAGCGCAATCCGGTACTGACCGAAAACCTCACCGGCCTTGCGCGTCTGGTGCGCATGTCGGTTGTTCCGGCAATGGAAAACGTTGCCCTGTGGCACGAGCGCGATATCAGCCACTCCTCCGTCGAACGCGCCATCGGCCCCGACACGACGATTACGCTCGATTTTGCGCTGAACCGTCTGGCTGGCGTCATCGAAAAGCTGGTGATCTACCCCGACAACATGCTCAAGAACATGAACAAGTTCCGCGGCCTCGTTCACTCCCAGCGCGTTCTCCTGGCGCTGACGCAGGCCGGTGTCTCGCGTGAGGACAGCTATCGTCTCGTTCAGCGCAACGCCATGCGTGTCTGGGAAGAAGGCAAGGACTTCCTGGAAGAGCTACTCGCCGACGAAGAAGTCCGCGCCGCGCTGCCAGAAGAAAAAATCCGCGAGAAGTTCGATCTGGGCTATCACACCAAGCATGTGGACACGATTTTCAATCGTGTGTTCGGAAAGGCTTAAAGGTCGAAAGACTTTCATTCTTTCTTCCGTCATCCTCGGGCTTGTCCCGAGGATCTAATCACGCTTCTGCGGATGCGACGTGGGTAGATCCTCGGGACAAGCCCGAGGGTGACGGAGAGAGGATTGACCGTCACTACACAAACCGCCACCTTGATTCCACTCACAATCACACCGAGATATGCGGCATGAAAGCATCTGAAGCAGATATCCTCATCGTCCCCGGTTACACCAATTCCGGCCCTGAACACTGGCAAAGCCGCTGGCAGGAAAAGCTGTCCACCGCGCGCCGTGTCGAGCAGGCCGAGTGGACAAAGCCGGTTAAGGACGACTGGGTGGCGAAGCTGATCGAGGAAGTGAATGCCTGTACAAAGCCTGTCGTGCTGGTCGCGCACTCCCTCGGCGTGCCGACCGTCATGCATGCACTGCCGCAGATCAAGGACAAGATTGCCGGTGCGATGTTCGTTGCCCCACCCGATGTTGCAAACCCGGATATTCGCCCGAAACATCTCATGACGTTCGGGCCCTATCCCCGAGAGCCACTCCCCTTCCCGACCATCACCATCGCCAGCCAGAACGACCCCTTCGGCACCTATGAGCATGCGGGCGATATCGCCAATGCCTGGGGTTCGACATTGATAGATGCGGGCATGTCCGGCCATATCAACACCGAGTCCGGTCATGGTCCATGGCCGGAGGGTACGATGGTGTTCGCGCAGTTTATCAGCAAGCTGAAACCCCCTGCCGGATTCACCAAGTAATTTAATTAGTAATTTCAAATATTTCACGACTCTAACTTGCGAAGCACATTTTTTTGCACGTCTCTTTTAACTGCGACTTAAGTCTGCGAGAATAGAGTGCGAACTGATGGCGTACGCCCGTGCGCTATTTTAATCGATTGAACATATGGCAGGATCGCGTGAACCAAGATCTGTTGCTGAAAGATATTCTTGAAGCTCTGCCCGTTCCCGTCCTCCATCTTCGGGCCAGTGGCGATATCGTCTTCGTTCCGGCCAATTTCAATATGGCCGCCTCCTGCGACACCCCAGGCCATCTGCTGGACTTCATACACACCGATGACCACGTGGGCGTCACAGAGGCGCTGGCGACGCTGCCGGAGGTCTCGTCGGCCTCGCTGGAGGCCCGGTTGCTCGGTACCGGCACGGCGGATCGTTACGCGGTCCTGTCTTTAAGCGCGGTCGGCACCGGCGCTCGTGCCAGAACTCTGGCCCAATTCACCGATATCACCGAGCAGCGACATCGGGAAAAAGAAATCGCCTTTCGCGAAAGCCGCTGGAACAGCGCGCTTGTCAGCTCCGTGTCCGGCGTCTGGGACCAAAACCTCGTCACCGGCGCTATGTACGGTTCGGATACCTGGAAGGCCATTCGTGGTCTGGCGCCACACGAATCGGTCGAAACCGATTACAACAAGTGGGTGGATTTGCTGCACCCGGATGACCGGGAACACACGCTGCATTGCATAGAACGGCAAAATGCGGGTGATCCCGCCTATACCGCCTTCCAGTACCGGGAACGGCACAAGGATGGCCACTGGGTCTGGATCGAATGTCGCGGGGCTTGTATCGAACGCGATGAATATGGCAGGCCGGTACGGATCGTCGGCACCGATACGGATGTATCCGATCGAAAAGCCACCGAACACCTCATGGAGCGCATCTCGCGCCATCTGAAAGTCGCGCTCGAGGCGTCGCAGGTCGGTGTGTTCGAAGTCGATTTCGACGAGGGAGAAACCATCTGGGACGAGCGCATGTACGAAATGTACCAGGTCGATCCCAGCACGCCCGTGAAGATCGGCGGACTGTGGGAAGCACGCGTTCACCCAGACGATTTGAAGCGGGTCGGTAAAAACGTTTCGAACAAGATCGAAGAACTTCAGCCCTTCTCCGAAGACTACCGCATCATTCTGCCGGATGGCTCCTTGCGTTACATTCGCGCCCGTTCGCTTCCTTTCTTCGATATCGATGGCCGCAAGAAGATGATCGGCGTCAACTGGGATGTGACGGCGGATGTGCAGCTTCGCCACGAACTGGAGCGCGCCAAGACACTGGCGGAAGCACGCAACCTCGAACTTGAAGCGGCAAGGGCCAGCATCGAACACAATGCGATGCATGACTATCTGACGGACCTGCCAAACCGCCGCTATCTGGACGACGTGCTGGAGCGCCGCGTGCCGGGAACAGCCGAGAACAAACGCGGCATTGCCATCCTCCACATCGATCTCGACCGCTTCAAGCAGATCAACGATACGCTGGGACACCGCACCGGCGATGTCATGCTGCAGCACGTCGCCGATCTCTTGCGCAAGAACCTGAAAGCGGACGAGTTTGCGGCACGCATCGGCGGTGATGAATTCGTCTTTGTATCGCCCTTCAACGGCAACACCCGAAGAGTGGCGGCCATGGCCGACGGCCTGATCAAGGAGTTGCGGAAGCCGGTTCTGCATGAAGGGCATGAATGCCGGTTCGGCGCCAGTATTGGCATAGCCTGCGGCATCGGCGATGACATCGATTACAAGCAGGTGTTGTTGAATGCCGATATCGCGCTCTACAACGCCAAGAAACGTGGTCGTAACCGCTATGAATTCTTCTCTGCCGACACGCAGGACTGGCTGATCAACACCAAGCGCGTCTCGGACGAAATTCTGACGGCGCTGGAGCGGGACGAATTCGTTCCCTATTACCAGTTCCAGTTCGACGCCAAGACGCTTGATATTTCCGGCGTTGAAACGCTAGCCCGCTGGAACCACCCCATTGAGGGCATTCTGACACCGGACAAGTTTCTGGCCGTCGCCGAAGACCTCGACGCCGTGGCGACCATCGACGGCATCATTCTCGAAAAGGCATTGGCCGATTTCAAGCTGTGGAAAGCGGCAGGCATGGCCATTCCGACTGTCTCCGTCAACGTTTCGGCCCGGCGTCTGCACGATCCTGCGCTGACGGACACGCTGGACCGGCTGGATATCGAACCTGGAACGCTCTCATTCGAATTGCTGGAATCCATCTTCCTCGATGACAGCAACGACATCGCCATCTCCAATATGCAGAAGTTGCGCGCGCTGGGCATCGATATCGAAATCGACGACTTCGGCACCGGCCACGCCTCGATCATCAGCCTACTGAAGGTCAGCCCCAGCACCTTGAAAGTGGATCGGGAACTGGTGCGCCTGACACCTGAGTCGGCGGAACAGCGCAAGCTGCTCAGCTCCATCATCGATATCGGCCACTCGCTGGGCATCAAGGTCGTGGCGGAAGGTGTGGAAACAGCAGAGCATATCCGTATCTTGCAGGAGATGGGCTGCGATTCGCTTCAGGGTTATGCCCTGTGCCGCCCGATCCCCCGCGATCAGGTTCCTGCTTTCGTTGCCGCCGAGGGTTGGCGATCGGCAGCGACGCACATGCCACCCAAAACGCGCAGAAAAGCCGCCAATCTGCCGGGAGGCGAATAGACTGGCGGCTGACTGAAACTTTGGATGGTCAGGCTGCGGCTTTTGCCTGGGTTTCCGCCATTCCCTCACGCAGGCTTTGGGCGGCAGAGTTCAGCAAGTCGCGCATGCGGTCATGAATTTCATCATCGGCTACGGTCACAGCAGCCTGCTCGAAATCGGCATGCAACTTCAGAAAAACGGCTTCGTCCTCATTGCCGCTGACCGCACAGCCAGCCAGTTCGCTAGCATAAGCGCTCGCGTCTTCCTTCTTCATCAACGCGGCGGCCCAAAGACCGACCAGCTTGTTGCGCATGGCGTGAAGACGAAACGTCACATACTCTTCGTTGAAATAAATATTTTCGAGTGCTTTACCACGTTCTTTCAATGCAAACATAATTTCACCCCGGTTTTTATTAGATTATTATTTTCGTCCTCTTCGCTGGGACGTCTCTGTTGTAAAATAAAACTGTTGAAAAAGCGTAATCACGCAGGACGGCTCTCGCAGAAGACACACGCAAAGGCCACAATTGAAGCGAACGCTCCGTGCCTCATTGTGGAATTGCTTCTTTTCCGTTATGGGACCGCCTAAAGACACGAAACAAACGCCGCCCACCGGCGCCAACCAAGAGATTTGCTGATATGAACCGTCGCCGCCGTATTTACGAAGGCAAGGCCAAGATCCTTTACGAAGGTCCAGAGCCAGGAACTCTCATCCAGTTCTTCAAGGACGACGCAACCGCCTTCAACAAGAAAAAGCACGAAGTCATCGATGGAAAGGGCGTTCTGAACAACCGTATTTCGGAATATCTGTTCACGCACCTCAACAAGATCGGCATTCCCACGCACTTCATCCGCCGCCTCAACATGCGCGAGCAGTTGATCAAGGAAGTGGAGATGATCCCGCTTGAGATCGTCGTGCGCAATGTCGCCGCTGGCTCGCTCTCAAAACGGCTGGGTATCGATGAGGGCGTGGTTCTGCCGCGCTCCATCATCGAGTTCTATTACAAGTCCGATGCGCTCGAAGACCCGATGGTGTCCGAAGAGCACATTACAGCTTTCGGCTGGGCGAACCCTGCGGAACTCGATGACATCATGGCACTCGCCATCCGCGTCAATGACTTCCTCTCGGGCCTTTTCCTCGGCGTCGGCATTCAGTTGGTCGATTTCAAGATCGAATGCGGTCGCCTTTACGAAGGCGATATGATGCGCATCATTCTGGCTGACGAGATTTCCCCCGACAGCTGCCGCCTGTGGGACATCGAGACGCAGGAAAAGATGGACAAGGACCGTTTTCGCCGCGATATGGGTGGGCTTCTGGAAGCCTATTCGGAAGTCGCGCGCCGTCTCGGCATCATCAACGAAAATGAACCGATCCGTGGCACCGGCCCGGTTCTGGTCAAGTAAATTCAGGAGAGCAACAGGTGATCAAGGCACGGGTGACTGTTACGCTGAAGAACGGCGTTCTCGATCCGCAGGGTAAGGCAATCGAAGGCGCGCTCGGCAGCCTCGGTTTCGATGGCGTCGGTCAGGTCCGTCAGGGCAAGGTCTTCGATCTGGAACTGAACAGCGACGCGGCGAAGGCCGAAGCCGACCTGAAGGCGATGTGCGAAAAGCTGCTCGCCAACACGGTGATCGAAAACTACTCTATCGCTATTCTCTGACGCTCAGGAGCCGCCCCATGAAATCCGCAGTCGTCCAGCTTCCGGGCCTCAATCGCGACCGTGACATGATCGCGGCTTTGACACGGATTTCCGGCAAGGCACCCGTCACTATCTGGCAGACCGAAACTGAAATCCCCGATGTCGATCTGATCGTCATCCCCGGTGGCTTCTCCTATGGCGATTACCTGCGTTGCGGTGCCATTGCGGCACGCATGCCCGTCATGCAGGCCATCCGTGAAAAGGCCGAACAGGGCGTCAAGGTTCTGGGTGTCTGCAACGGCTTCCAGATTCTGGTCGAGGCAGGCATGCTGCCGGGCGCCCTGATGCGCAACGCATCGCTCAAATTCGTTTGCCGTGAAGTTAAGCTCAAAGTCGTCAACAACGACACCGAATTCACCCGCGCCTACGACAAGGGCCAGATCATCCGCTCGCCCGTTGCCCATCATGATGGCAACTATTTCGTTGAGCAGGAACAGCTAAAGGCTCTCGAAGATAACGGCCAGGTCGTGTTCCGTTATGCCGAAGGCACCAATCCGAATGGTTCGCTCAACGACATCGCCGGTGTGATCAACACCAAGGGCAATGTACTAGGCATGATGCCGCACCCGGAAAACCTCATCGAAGCCGCCCATGGCGGTAATGACGGTCGCGGCCTGTTCGCTTCCGCTCTCGGCGTCATCGCAGCTTAATTGTTAATAAAGCCGGGATATACCCGGCTTTATGATCTCTCCCAGTCATGGATTGAAGCGATGAACCGCCTGCCCCGTCGTCACGCACTCAACATTGCAGGCCTCGGCCTTATTGCCCTGTCTCTCGCCGCCTGTCAGTCCGAAAGAAAACCAGCCGCTTCGTCCTCATCGTCCTCGCAGGCAGCCTTGCCTGTCATGGAACGCGTGGCGCTGGGTGCAAATGCCTGCTGGTTCAAATCAGGCGACCCGGCCTTCAAAGCCTACCGCCTCGCCCCTGAGCTTAACTCCTTCTCCGGTCGTCCGCGCATTCTTCTAGTGCCGCGCAACAGCCCTGAATCGCGCCCCATGCTCGTCGTTCACGCGGAAGGCAACCCGGCCAAACTGGACGCCTTCGGTCCCGCGATGAACGAGCCCCACGCCGCCCGCATCTCAGCCGATGTGAAGCGTTGGGCGAATGGCGGCAAGGGCTGCTGATCCAAGCGACCTCAGAACGAGCGCGGCAGTGAAAACAGGCGTGCCTTGGAAAACTCGCGTATTGCATCCTGCCGCGTAATTCCAATGTCTGCCAATTCCTCTGCGGTCAGTTCACGCAGTGCCAGACGGGTGTTACGCTTACGCTGCCATTGGCCGAATACACCCAAGAGCCGCTCGAAGACGGTGCGCGGCTCGGCCTGAAAAGGCGCAGGGTTGACCATATCGCCATCATCGCGGAAAACACGCTCCCGCGCATAGCTATCCGGGTACATTGTATCTATTGTCGAAAGATATTGATCCAGCTTGCGCATATTGTACCCCTTCGGGATTTTCTCAGAAATCATTCAATTGAAACAATCAATACAATTGACTCGAGAACGAGTACAATGCATAAATTGTCACCATGACAAATTGGCTTCCAGACTTATCGCAAGGCACCGGTCCGATTTACGTACGGCTTGCCGACCATATTGAAACTGCCATATCCGAAGGCACCTTGCCGCCCGGCACCAAACTCCCGCCGCAGCGCAATCTCGCTTTTGATCTGGGGGTGACAATCGGCACGATCAGCCGCGCCTACGCGCTGATCCACGAGCGCGGCCTCGTCAGCGGCGAAGTCGGACGTGGCACCTATGTCAATGCAAGCGAGACACCCCGGCCCGCGACGAAGCCGGAACATGCGGTCTCTGACTTGGGCGGCACGCGGCCAAGCGCCGAAACACCCAACAAATATCGACTGAACACGACGGCCGCTCCCGATATCGGCCAGAACCTGCTGATCGACCGGCACATCGCCGGTGTCGTAAAGGAGTGCTCTCCAAAGATCGCCGATTACATCAGGACGTTCCCGCCAGAGTGGGCACAGGCGGGTGTTCGCTGGCTGAGCCAGGGCGACTGGTCGCCGATGGTCGACAACATTGTTCCTACGCTGGGTGCGCATGCGGCCATTATGGGCATCATCACCGCCATGACCTCGCCGGGCGACAGGATCGTGTTCGAGCCCGTCACCTATTCCCAGATTGCCCGTGCCGCGATTCTGGCCGGTCGCCGTGCGTCTGTGGTTGAGAGCGACGAAAAGGGCATCATCCCCGAAGATTTCGAGCGGGTATGCGCACAGCAGCACCCGAAAATGATCTTCCTCATGCCGACAGGCCAAAACCCCACCTGCGCCGTGTTGCCCGAGGAGCGCCGTCGCGCCATTGCCGATATCGCTCACCGGTACAATGTCTGGATCATCGAAGACAATCTCTACGGCGCAATGGTCAGCAGCCAGCCGCCGATGATTGCGCAATTCGCGCCCGACCTCACCTTCGTCGTGGGCGGCCTGTCGAAGTCCGTGTCTGCTGGTGTGCGTGGAGGCTGGGTCGCCTGTCCGTCGAATTTCGCGACGCGCATCCGCATTTCTCACGCCATGATGACCGGCGGCCTGCCCTTCCTCTTGGCGGAACTCAGTGCCCGTATGGTCAATAGCGGCGATGCACATGATATCCGCAGAGACGTCACCGAAGAGATCAAGGCCCGCGAACAGATCGCCCGCAAGGCCTTCGCCAGTTTCGAATTCAATTCGATGCCGGACATTCCCTTCCTCTGGCTCAAGCTGCCGGAACCGTGGCTATCCGGCACGTTCCGCAGTGCGGCCATCAAGGAAGGCATTCTCATCGACGACGAGGATGAGTTCAAAGCCGGACGCTCGGAAAAGGTCTTCCACCGCGTCCGCATCAGTTTTTCCGCACCCAGAACCCGCGAAGAGCTGACAGACGCTTTCGGCATTCTGCGGCAACTCCTGGACAACGGCTCTGCGGGGTATGAAGGCGTGGCCTGACAGCAAAAACTGGGGTGAAGACTGATTTTGCCAGGGCATCAGGACATTTTCCTGTCGCACCTTCCCGTCTCTTGCGGTAAAGAACCGGAAACTCCCGTACCGGCTCGAACCCCGTGAGACCTATGACACTTCCAAATCATATCCAGATCACCCCGGAACTCATTGCATCCCATGGGCTCAAGCCCGATGAATACCAGCGCATCCTCGACCTCATCGGACGCGAACCGAGCTTTACCGAGCTTGGAATCTTCTCCGCCATGTGGAACGAGCATTGCTCTTACAAGTCCTCAAAGAAGTGGCTGAAGACCCTGCCGACCACAGGCCCGCGCGTCATTCAGGGCCCTGGCGAAAACGCAGGCGTCGTGGATATCGATGATGGCGATGTCGTCGTCTTCAAGATGGAAAGCCACAACCACCCGTCCTATATCGAGCCCTATCAGGGTGCGGCGACCGGCGTCGGCGGCATTCTTCGCGACGTATTCACCATGGGTGCACGGCCCATCGCCGCCATGAACGCCCTGCGTTTCGGCGCACCCGACCACCCGAAGACGCGCCACCTCGTGGCTGGCGTCGTCGCCGGTGTCGGCGGTTACGGCAACTCCTTTGGCGTGCCAACGGTTGGCGGCGAAGTCGAGTTCGACGCCCGCTATAACGGCAACATTCTCGTCAACGCCTTCGCAGCAGGTCTTGCGAAATCCGACGCCATCTTCCTCTCGGAAGCCAAGGGCGTTGGCCTGCCGGTCGTCTACCTCGGCGCAAAAACGGGCCGTGATGGCGTCGGTGGCGCGACCATGGCGTCTGCCGAATTCGACGAATCCATCGAGGAAAAGCGCCCCACCGTTCAGGTCGGCGACCCCTTCACCGAAAAGTGCCTGCTGGAAGCCTGCCTTGAACTGATGAAGACAGGCGCCGTCATCGCCATTCAGGATATGGGTGCCGCTGGCCTCACCTGCTCCGCCGTCGAAATGGGTGCCAAGGGTGACCTCGGCATCGAACTGAACCTCGATCAGGTTCCGGTTCGTGAAGAGCGCATGACCGCTTACGAAATGATGCTGTCGGAAAGCCAGGAGCGCATGCTCATGGTGCTCGAGCCTTCCAAGGAAGAGGTCGCCAAAGCGATCTTCGTCAAATGGGGCCTGGACTTCGCCATCGTCGGCAAGACCACTGATGATCTGCGCTTCCGCGTTCTGCACAATGGCGAAGAAGTCGCCAACCTGCCGATCAAGGAACTGGGCGACGAAGCCCCGGAATATGACCGCCCATGGACACCTGCCAAGGTGCCTGCACCGTTGGCGCAAAATGACGTGCCGGACGCAGATATCGCCGATGCGCTGCTGAAGCTCGTCGGTTCCGCCAACAACTCCTCCCGCCGCTGGGTCTACGAGCAGTATGATACGCTCATCCAGGGCAACTCGCTTCAGCTTCCGGGCGGCGACGCCGGTGTGGTCCGCGTCGAAGGCCATGCCACTAAGGCGCTTGCCTTTTCCTCTGACGTCACGCCACGCTATGTCGAGGCAGACGCTTTCGAAGGTGGCAAGCAGGCCGTTGCCGAATGCTGGCGCAACATCACGGCAACCGGCGCCCTGCCGCTGGCTGCGACCGACAATCTCAACTTCGGCAATCCTGAGAAGCCTGAGATCATGAGCCAGCTCGTCCATGCCATCAAGGGCATCGGCGAAGCCTGCCTCGCGCTTGAATTCCCGATCGTGTCCGGCAATGTCTCGCTTTACAACGAGACCAACGGTCAGGCGATTCTACCGACGCCAACCATCGGCGGCGTCGGCCTGTTGGCCGATTGGGCCAAGATGGCCCGCATCCGCTTTGCCGCCAGCGATGAGGTTATTCTTCTGGCAGGTGCACCCGAAGGTTTGGGCACCCACATCGCCCAATCCGTCTACATGCGCGATGTCCATGGCCGCACCGATGGCCCTGCTCCGCATGTGGATTTGGCCCACGAAAAGAAGACCGGCGATTTCGTTCGCTCAGTTATCACCGATGGCCTGACGACTGCCGTCCACGATTGCTCGTCCGGTGGTCTGGCTCTTGCGGTCGCTGAAATGGCCATTGCATCGGACATCGGTGCCACGGTGGATGCGGTCGAAGGCCACAACCCCGTCGCGACATTCTACGGTGAAGATCAAGGCCGTTATGTGCTGACTATTCGCCAAGCGGACCTCGAAACGGTGAAATCCCGCGCGGCTGCGGCTGACGTTTCTGTCACCGTTATCGGCAAGACCGGCGGCTCTGTCGTAAAGCTGGGTACCGCCCGCGCCGTGGAGATTAAAGAATTGCGCGACGCCTATGAATCATGGTTCCCTCACTTCATGGATGGCGAGTTTCTCGCCGCTGCAGAATAAGAATTGAGGAGTGAACACCATGCCCATGAAGCCTGGCGACATTGAGGACATGATCAAAGCTGGAATTCCCGGCGCGAAGGTAACCATCCGTGATCTCGCCGGTGACGGCGATCACTACGCGGCAGAAGTCGTGGCCGAAGCCTTCAAGGGCAAAAGCCGCGTGCAACAGCACCAGATGGTCTATGACGCCTTGAAGGGCAATATGGGCGGCGTTCTGCATGCTCTCGCCTTGCAGACATCAGCACCAGAATAATCAACGTCCAAGTTGAAGATCAAAGGCCTGCGCGAACCCCTCGCGCAGGCCTTTTTTTATTGTCCAGTTAACCTCCCTCATACCGGCCTTGAGAGAGTGAGTGGCAACTTAAATTGCTCTACCGAAACATGTCCGGTGGCTTGTCCGAGCGCAAATCCGCGAACGACACCGCAGGCAGCGGACCCGCCGTCATCAGCGTAAAATCAAACCCGGACTTGCGGTCGGAACCCAGCACATATTGCCGGTGCATGCGCAGAAAATTGCGCCGGTTCTTGCCATAGCGTTCCTCGGACATTGAATGCTTGAAGCGGATCGGCACAATTTTCGGCTGTCGGGCATCGGGATGGCCCGTCAGCTTTGCCGTATGACACTTATAGAGATGGATCGGGTCGGTCAGGCACTGAATGTCGAACCAGTTCACGTCTGCATGTTGCGCGACCATTCCAATGCTCTTGCGCAGCCGTGCAGCACTTTTCAGCAAGGCGCATTGCAGTGCCGCGCCACCCAGCGTGACGAAGGAAACAGCGCGTCCGTCGAAGGCGTCCGGCTTCTGCTCCAGCACCCTGCCCGCAACCGCCAGCGCCAGACTGGCGCCCATGCTGTGGGATACGAACAAAACCTCCTGCGAGGGCTGCTGGAGGGCAAGGAGGACCTTTGCCGCCACCGTATCGATCCAATCTCGTGCCATCGGCTCATCCCGCCCCACGGCCAGCGCAAAGCGCCAGTCCGCGAACAGATGCAGCGTATGGAAGCGCTCCGAAAACGGCATGACGCCTTTCATGAAAAACAGATAGCCGAGAGGAATGCCGATCAGGCACCACAGTGGCGAGAAACCCGCCGGCCAGGGCGATGCCGCAATCAGCACTGCGGCAGCAATTCCCGCTGCAATCAGCAGGAACGGAAACAGGAAAAACAGTCCGAAACGCCAGGCATGGCGAAAATAGGCCAGAGCACCGCCTTCAGCGATAATCCCCGCCCCCGCCTTGAAACCCAGTGCAATCTGTTTCCAGATGGATGCGGCGCGAAGCTGCGAAATCAGCGCGTTATGGTCGTGGATGTAAAGCGCGGTCTGCGTGGCATCATCACGATGCACCGCCGCAATATCGACCCTCTGCCCCGCCTCTGTCGCCACCACATCGCCAACAGCGAAATCCACGCCGAAGGTCTTTGCGGATTGCGCGGCACTACGCTGATAACGGCGATGATGCGCAGCCGCATCCAGCGGATCGAATCCCGGGAAATAAAAGACGAGTCGCGACGAAACCTTCGCCATCAGAAGCAATCCTTGAACGGCAACCACGAAAGGATCGCTTGATACATTGAGCGCAGCAGCTATATTCTAAATGGTGACATTTTATAGGCAGCCAGCAGCATAAGAGGCCCCATTGTCAAAAATAGTTGACCAGCTCATCAGTGGCGTCGTCAAAGGTGCGATGTCCGAAATTCTCAAGAAGACCGGCGTCAGGCAAACACGGCGTACCAAGCGTCGGACAAAAGCCAGTACGTCAGTTGCAGGCGGTATTCTGGGAGGCATCCTCGAAGCAGCTCTCGGCAAGACAACAACCCGCGCCACCAAAGCCCGCCCTGCCAAAAAACAGGTCAGCAAACGCCGCACCGCTGCGGCCAGAAGCCGCCAGCGCTGAGGCGCTGGCACCCTATATCAAGACCGGAAACCGGCTGCGTGGCACTTTAACAAACGCCGAAAACATATTGGTAAAAAAGAAAAAACCCGCCGAAGCGGGTTTCTTTGGTGCGGTCGAGAAGACTCGAACTTCCACGGGTTGCCCCACAGCGACCTCAACGCTGCGCGTCTACCAATTCCGCCACGACCGCATCGTGGTAGAGCCGACTTGCGCCGACGAAGGTGCATGTACCAAAAGCACTTTGGGTGCACAAGAGCGTCATGACAGATTTTTGAAATTAAAAATCAGGCCCGTCGTTCCTATATGAAAGAAGCCCGCAAATGCCGGGCTTGCGGCCTGGAAATCATTCTGCAAGAAGGCTGTGGAAAGGACATTTTCATGCTGACACGCACCGACATCCAGACAAACATGTTCCCGCAGGATGGTTCCGCCGCCGTGCGCTGGCGAATCTCCGAGGGGTTGGTGCCGTATGAGGAGGCCGTCGCCGAGATGGAACGGCAGGTCGCAGCCATTGCAGCAGACGAAGCGGATGAACTTGTCTGGCTTCTGGAGCACCCGCCTCTCTACACGGCTGGTACCAGCGCCGATGCCAGCGACCTGATCGAACCCAACCGCTTCCCCGTCTTCGCAACCGGTCGCGGCGGGGAATACACCTATCACGGCCCCGGTCAGCGTGTGGTCTACGTCATGCTGGATCTCAAGCGCCGCACGCAGGATGTGCGCGCCTATGTCGCCGCACTGGAAGACGTTATTATCCGCACGCTGGACAAGATGAATGTGCGGGGCGAACGTCGCGAAGATCGCGTCGGCGTCTGGGTCCGTCGTCCTGAAAAACCGCTACTGCCCGATGGCGGCATGAGTGAGGACAAGATTGCAGCCCTTGGAATTCGCCTGCGCAAATGGGTCAGTTTCCACGGCCTCTCCATCAATGTGGAGCCCGACCTTGCGCATTTTTCCGGCATCGTGCCCTGCGGCATCACGCAATATGGCGTAACGAGCCTTGTCGATCTGGGATTGCCGGTTATGATGGAAAATGTTGATATTCTGCTGCGCGAAGCTTTCGAGGAAGTTTTCGGCCCGGCGGAAAACGAAGTGGCCTGAAGGCTGGCACCCAGCCAGAAGGCAACCTTCCGTATCAACGAACGTTTCTTCAGGGCTCAAAACCCGGATTGCGATCCGGTCGTTTGCCCAATCCGATAAACCAGAAAATAGGTGACATCTCAATGTTCACAACTTCCGCCTATGCTTGCGACGATGGCTCCTCGCCGCTGAAACTCGCCGCCATCAAGCGTCGCGATCCTGGCCCTCGTGATGTCGAAATCGAAATTGAATTCTGCGGCGTCTGCCACTCTGATATCCACACGGCGCGCGGCGAATGGGCCGGTTCGCTCTACCCTTGCGTTCCCGGCCATGAAATCATCGGTCGCGTTGGCCGTATCGGTGCCGAAGTCACCAAGTTCAAGGCAGGCGACCGCGTTGGTGTTGGTTGTATCGTCGATAGCTGCCGCGATTGCCCAAGCTGCGCCGAAGGCCTTGAGAATTATTGCGAGAAGGGCATGACCGGCACCTACAACGCGCCTGACAAGGCCATGGGTGGCGATGCACACACACTGGGCGGTTATTCCGCACATGTCGTCGTTGATGACCGCTACGTCCTCAGCATCCCCGAAAACCTCGATCCGGCCGCCGCAGCACCCCTACTCTGCGCTGGCATCACTACCTACTCACCGCTGCGTCACTGGAATGCCGGTCCCGGCACCCGCGTCGGCGTCGTCGGTCTCGGTGGTCTCGGCCACATGGCCGTCAAGATCGCCAGCGCCATGGGTGCAACGGTCGTCATGATCACCACCTCCCCCGGCAAGGCAGAAGACGCCAAGCGTCTAGGCGCGCATGAAGTCATCGTGTCGAAAGACGAAGAGCAGATGAAGAAGGCTGCCTCCAGCCTCGATCTCATCATCGACGCCGTGGCAGCAGAGCACAACATCGATTCCTATCTCGCTCTCTTGAAGCGTGATGGTGCACTCGTACAGGTCGGCGCACCAGAAAAGCCGCTGTCGGTTCACGCCTTCAGCCTCATCCCGGGCCGCAAGACCTTCGCAGGCTCCATGATCGGCGGTATTCCCGAAACCCAGGAAATGCTGGATTTCTGCGCCGAAAAGGGCATCACTGCCGACATCGAGATGATCAACATCGATCAGATCAACGAAGCCTACGAGCGCATGATCAAGAGCGACGTCCGCTACCGCTTCGTCATCGACATGAAGAGCCTGCCCAAACAGGCCGCGTGATTTTGCGGAATATGTGACAGTGCGGTTGAGAGTGGGCTGAACTCAAGCCTCATACGTCACCGAATCAAAAGAGCCGCGCCCGGTATTGCTCCGGGCGCGGCTTTTGATTTTGGCTTTGGCAGAATATTGTTTTAGAGTTGCACGTATGCATAGGATTTGCCGCGCCCTGATAGCCCAATCAACCAACACGGCTCAGGCAACTGACAAACCGAGCAACGCCCTCTGACGTCATCCTTGGGCTTGTCCCAAGGATCTAACCACGCTTCTGCGGATGCGACCTGACAGCTCAGATATCGGGACAGGCCCGAGGACGAAGAAACCTATCGCACTTACGCCAAGCCACCCTCACCCAAACAGCAAAAACCCGAAAGCTGTTTCCAACCTCCGGGTCTCTACAAATCAAATCGGACTTCGTCAAATCTCAGCGGCGCGGGCCGCGGGCCACGCGTTCGATTTCTTCACGCACAAGACGCTCGACCAGCGTTGGGAGATTATCTTCCAGCCAGTCCTGCAACATCGGGCGCAACATGTCCTGCGCCATCTGCTCGACCGACGGGCGCTCCACGCCGTCGAAGAGTTCGGCAAGCTCGCCGAAGGACTGCGCGATTTGGGCGCCAGCCGCGGCGGAAATGAGGTTCAACGACAGACCCGTCTCTTCCGGCTTCTGCTCTGGTTCCAGCTTCTGCTCCGGTTCTGCAACAAAAGGCTGCGGTACAACGAGTTCACGCATGGCAGGCGCTGGCTGTTCCGGCTCCACGAGGCCACGAAGCTCCATCGTTTCCCAAACGGGCAGAGGCCGCTGCGGTGCAGGGGCTGCCGCAGGCTGCACTAGGCTCGGTGCTGGCTGGGGCTGCGGCGCTGGTTGCGGTCGAGCGGGTGCTGGGGCTGCGTTCAGCAGCGGGCGAATATCCGTTGGGCGCTGTGGAGGTACCGGGCGTTCCTGCTGAAACACAGGTTGCGGGAACGGCGTTGGCTCGTTGATGTGTGCTGGCTCTGCTCGCGGCGCTGGCTCAGTCACGCGCTGTTGGGTCGCGAAACCCTGCGGCCCCAAAGATGCATTGCGATCTGCGGCTGCGCGGACGCGCGCTGCAACATCGGCCAGAGACATCGTCTTTTCCGCGGCATTGGACGCGGCCATATCAACGGCTTCAGACATGCCAGTCTCATGCTGCTGGCGTACACCATAACCCTGGTTTGCGGCAGGCGGCACATGGGCAGGCGGGCTTGCAAGCTCAGCGGAATAAGACATTTCCGACTCTTCTTCCTCATCGTAAACCGGAGGTAGAGGGGCAGAAAACGCATCGCCAGATGCGGGCTCGTTGCTTTCGATAATGCGGCGAATGGATGCTAGAATTTCTTCCATCGATGGTTCGCGCGCGACGCTGGGCTGAGCCATTCTTTATCCCCGATTTACACATTCAAGTCGGAACGGAGGCAAACACGCACACTCCGAATCACCTTCAGTGTAGGCCACCGTGGCGTAGAAATGAATCCACCCGATTGCAGTAAGCTGCTTGCTGCACAGCTTTATTTCGCACATGCCCCAAAAACCAACAAAAATGCCGGACCTTTTCGGGCCCGGCATCAAAGCATGCAAAGAGGCTAAGCCTCGATCAGAAAACGAATTCGCGCGCCTTGGCAAAACCGGGCACCGGCTTGACCGAAGCATTGAAGAACGCCGTCGAGGACGTGCCCTTGCCATCGCGTCGGTACACGACGGCCTTGGCCGAATTGCCGTAACCGACAACTGCAATCAAACGTCCGCCATCGCGCAACTGGTCGAGAAGTGCAGCAGGCACCTCCTCCACGGAGCCGTTGACGAAGATGACATCGTAAGGCGCTTCAGCGGCGTGGCCCTGAGAGAGTTCGCCGGTGACAACAGCGACATTGTCATAGCCCAGCGCGGCAAGCTTGGCGCTGGCACTGGCGCTCAGCTCTTCGTCGCTTTCCAACGAAACGACCGAACCAGCCAGTTCACCCAGAACGGCAGAGACGTAGCCCATGCCGCCGCCGATCTCCAGCACGACATCATCCTTGGTGATGGCGGCAAGCTGCAAAAGCTTTGCCAGCGGAGACGCCTTCATCACATAGCGCGCGCCGCGCCCGTCCTTGGCCGGACAGATTTGCAAATCCTCATCCGCATAGGCGATTTGCTTCACACCGGCGGGAACGAACTCCTCGCGCGGCACGGCCAGAAACGCCTTCAATACAGAATGCGAGGTCACATCTGTTGTGCGCAACTGGCTGTCCACCATCTTGCCGCGTGCGGTTTCGAAATCCATCATGTCGTTTTCGCCTCAATATCAGCTTCATTGCAGCCACACATGACGGCTGCCGTTGCCTACCGTCTTAATTGGCCACGCCTTAGCTTTCAAGCACAAGCACGCACGCTCAGCGTTAAAAATAGAACAATGTGAGCACGGTCGGCCAACATCCAAAATTCTATTGGAGTTTCAGAAGATTATGGAGTGGATTTGAAATTTGGAGGCCTCGCCCGGAATTGAACCGGGGTACGAGGATTTGCAGTCCTCTGCGTCACCACTCCGCCACGAGGCCTCACGAGCTTGATTGCTCAAGCTATGGCGGGGATTTAGAACGAATCCATTTTTCGTGCAATAGGGTAGGTTTGAAAAAGGGCAAGAAGTTATGTGGAAAAGCCGCAGCTTCCCTCGTGGGAAGATGCGGCTTTTATTTGGGAGATTAGATGCGGCCCAGCAGCACCAAAATCAGCACGATCACGAGAACGAGCCCGAGGCCACCCGAAAGGCCATATCCATAATTGTGGAAACCCCAATTGGGCAGCGCGCCGATGAGGAAGAGAATAAGCAGGATGACGAGGATTGTGCCGAGCATGCTGGCCTCCTAATGTTGTTGAGCGTTTCCAGTCTCTTATGAATGATTAGGCGGATAAAAAGTTCCCGTATGAGGGGAGCTTTTGCGCCGTGGCGAAAATAAAATCGCGGTTAGGGCGTTACAAGTTCCGCTGCGTTCATCGACGTGTGGAGATTGCTATTGGCTTAACGCGACCTTCCACCTGTTCACCTCCGGTTAAGCGCAGTTGCAGCACTCTTCAACCCAATGGAACTGCATGCGTCAGCGCACGTTAGAGTCCGTCATTGGAGAGGAAACACCATGAAACTTTTGAGCGCAGCTATCTGCCTTTTATCGGTCGGAATTCTTAGCGGGTGCGTGGATGATCGTGGATACCGGAGCGGTTATTATTCGTCCGGCGTCACCTATCGCACCTACGACCGCGACCGTTCCTACCGTGACTACGACCGCCGAGACTGGCGACGGGATAACGGTCGCTACAGCCGTGACGACCGCGGATGGCGCAATGGTCCCCGTTACCGCCCACCCGTGGCTAGCGGCCAACAGGAATACGGCGTGATCATTCGATAACGTCAACCTTAAAGTACAGGTAATGCGAGGCACGCTAAGCAGACTGGCGTGCCTTTTTTTTTGCGCAGTCGAAATGTCGAATGCTCGCATTTGGCGCTCACCTCCCAACTCACTCGGTGTTTGCGCGTCGCGGATGCGTCGGCTATGGAACTGCGCTCGCTTTCGCCAGTTTATTGCATCAGACCCCAAACCTTTTCGGAGAGCGCCATGAAACTGACCACCGCATTCGTGAGTGCCGGACTGGCGCTTGGCCTCGTGGGTTGCACCACGCCCGTTTCTTCCTACAGCGTAGAGCCCATCCCCGGCAGCATCACCTACAAGGGTCAGCCGAGAACAAAGCTGACGAAGTCTCCGATCGGTAGCACCTTTACCCACAATTTCCGTCGCTTCGACGACCGCGTAATCGAGACCTATCAGATTCAGCCGGACCGCTCGTTGCGGATCATAGATCGTCGCATCGTACGGGACTGGTCCCTGTTCGGGCGTGATGACTGAGGCGATTGCCCATTGAATAAAGCCGCATAAGCTTCTAAACGCTGGTTCCAGATTTGAAACGAGCGAGAACGATCATGCAGACGCCATGGAAAAAGCCGGTTCTGGTTGCGCTGGAAGAGCCCGGCGTATACGTCAGCATTGGGTCGACGCAAGCCGCATCCTGGGCGCTGATCGAAGACTGGCCGGAAGAAGACGGCGAGAAACTCGACCGCGCGCTTCTGATGTTTGCAGCGGTGGATGCGGGCAAAAAGAAACCCGAAGATGCGCGTCAGGCCTTTATCGAGGCCGCACTGGAGGCGGGCCTCGACGTAAAGTCATAATGACGCAGCAGCATTTCCTCTCTTAATATATGCGCCTCGTGCCGCTAAGACCTGAGGAACATCTAAACACCGAGTGACGCATATCCATGAAGAAATTCGTTTTCATTCTCATTCTGGCCTGCCTTGTCATCAGCATCGTCGGGCACTGGATTTTCGCGCTCGTCGTGATGTGAGCCGCCTGCACAGACGCCCGGCCACGAAATCTTCATAATTCACGCCTGTGTCACGGAACTTCGTTAAGTTATGCACGTTCTTCTTCCACAGATAATGGAGGGTAAAGCGATGCGTGACGGTCTCAACAGTCTTCTTGAAGTATCACTGCTCGGCTTTGTGGTCATTACATGCCTTATGATGGTTAACCCCATTTTTTAATGGCTATTGATACTTTCACACTTTGATACGCTACTCAGTGAGCGATAACAAAATGCGGCCTGAGTGCCGCATTTTGTTTGTCTGCACTGCGCTAAAGCCCCATTCGCGTCCACGATTTTTTTCATGAGATGCATTATTGCATTCGGCGCTCATCGCGCTAACGTCTGCACAGACCCCACTGCGAGTGACCCCCATGTCTGCACCCTCCTCCGCCTCGAATGTCGTTTCAGCTGCCATGCTCGCCATTGGTGATGAGCTGCTATCAGGGCGCACAAAGGACAAGAATATCGGGCATCTGGCGGATGTGATGACGATGTCGGGCATCGACCTCAAGGAAGTGCGCATCGTGGCAGATGAAGAGCCTGCCATTGTCGAGGCGCTGAATGCGCTGCGCAGCCGGTACGATTACGTTTTCACCTCCGGCGGCATCGGCCCCACCCATGACGATATTACCGCCGATGCGGTTTCAGCCGCATTCGGCCTGCCCTGCGAGCACGATGCGGATGCCATGCGCCTGCTGGGTGAGATGTACCGCACCCGCGAAATGGAATTTACCGATGCGCGCAAGCGCATGGCGCGCATGCCACGCGGTGCCAGACATATCGTCAACCCTGTGTCTGTTGCGCCCGGTTTTATCGTCGAAAATGTCTACGTCATGGCAGGCGTGCCGCAGGTGTTTCAGGCCATGCTGGACAACGTCATCCCCACGCTGCGCACAGGCTCGAAAATCCTGTCGCAAGCCGTGCGCTCTCCGTTCGGCGAAGGCGATATCGGCACGTTGCTCAGCGGCGTCCAGAAATCCCATCCAGAAACCAGCATCGGCTCCTATCCGAAATATGATGGCCAGCGATTCTCGACCGAGATCGTCGTGCGCGCCCGTGATGCCGATGCGCTTCATGCCGCAGCACAGGATGTGTCCGCGATGATCGATGCCATCGCCCGCGAAAAGGCCGCGCATTCCGCTTGAGCCGAAGGTGCAAGCACCACTGACCACGATGAGGAGACTGATCATGGGTTACAAGACGATACTGGCAGTGATGGACACTGCGGAAAACGCTGGCAAGCTCGGAGATTTCGCCGCGGCTTTGGCCAACACCTTCTCGGCCCACGTCGTTGGCCTTCACATGGAAACCTTCGCGACCGTTCCACTCGTGGCGCCGATGGAGATGCCAGACCCTGCTACCGTTCAGGCCGTGCAGGAGGTCGCCCATCAGGAAACCACCGACGTCGCCTCCATTTTCGCCCGCACGATGGCAGCGGAAAATATCTCCAACGAGTGGCGCAGCTTCGTCTCTTCGGTCGGCTACTCCTCCAACACCGCGATGCAGAGCGCCCGTTGCGCCGATCTCGTCATTGCTCGCCAGTCTACGTCCTCATCGATCTCCGACAGCCGCGCCGACCTCGATAATTTCCTCTATGAAAGCGGACGTCCCATCCTGCTGGTGCCGCATGTGCTCGACCAGCCAAAGCCGATCAAGCGCGTGCTCATCGCCTGGAACGGCTCACGCGAAGCCACCCGCGCAACCTTCGATGCCCTGCCCTTCCTCATCGCCGCAGAAACCGTGGAGATATTTTCGGTGGGCGCCGATGATGACGATAAGGGGTCTCCTACCCTTGCCGGTTCGGAGATTGCCTCGACACTCGCACGTCATAGCATCAACGTCACGGTGACATCGGAAGAAAAAAGCCACGGCCTGTCGGCTGAAAAAGCCATCGAAAAGCGTCTTTCCGACAACAGCATCGATCTGCTCGTCATGGGCGCTTACGGCCACTCTCGCTGGTGGGAAATGCTGTTCGGCGGCGTCACGCGCACGCTGTTGGACAAGATGACGGCGCTGACGCTGCTGTCGCGATAGGCTGACGATTACTGTCAAGGAATGGAGCCGCAGATTCTGCGGACTCCATCACCCGGGCTATCAAGCCTTCGCCAGAACTCCACCCGTCACCGGCTCCTTCACGCCCGTCGTACCGGGATAGGTGAGCGGCAAACCACGCAACGACCGCACGGCCAGATAGGCCCAGGCCTCGGCCTCCATCGCCCCACCATCAAAACCCGCGGCTTCCGCTGCGATCACGCCAGCGCCGCGTGTTTGCGCCTGATCCGTGAACTCCCGCATGATAACAGGGTTCAGCCTGCCGCCTCCGCACACAACATAGGTCTTTGCTGCTTCCGGCAAATAACTGGCAGATTTGAGAATGGCTGCACCCGTTAGATGGGCTAGCGTCCGCGCACCATCTTCCAGCGAGACCTCACCCTTGGCGGGCGGCAGGAAATCGGAACGGTCCAGCGAACGACGGATATTGGCGGAAAAGAACGGGCTCTCCATGTAACCCGCGACCAGCGCCGGAGCGACCGCACCCTTCGCCGCCGTCGCACCGCCCTTATCGTAAGCCGCGCCCGTATGCACTTCGATCCATTGGTCGATCAGCATGTTTCCGGGCCCGCTATCGAAGGCGGCCAGTGCGCCATCCGCGCCCACGAATGTCAGATTGGAAATGCCGCCGATATTAACGAACACGGCGGGCGTCTCAAACTGTTGCGGCAGGTTGGCGGCAAGCGCCGCGTGGTAGATGGGGATCAGCGGCGCACCCTGCCCGCCATGCACCATGTCATTGGCGCGCATGTCATAGACCACATCGATGCCGGTTTCTTCGGCCAGCAAGGGACCATCGCCAATCTGCACCGTCAACGCATCATCCGGGCGATGCAGCACCGTTTGACCATGAAAACCGATGACGTCGATATCCTGCGCACTCAATCTGTGGCGGTGCAGAAAGGATTTGACGGCGGCAGCATGGGCCAGCGTCAATTTGCGCTCGGCATCGGCAAGATCGCCGGGCCGCTCACCGCGTTGCTGTATCGCTTTGGCGGTAATTAGCGCCCGTTTCCACGTTTCGCGAAGCTGCTGATCATAGGGAAAATACTGGCTTGGCCCGTGGTCAACGACAGCTTCTCCATCCGTGCGCAGGAGGGCAATGTCGATGCCGTCCATGGACGTGCCGCTCATCAGCCCTATCGCTGTTCTGATCTCGCCCATATCAACGCTCCTGCCTGATGGAATCATCTCGTCACTCATTGCCAACATTCATGGCGCAAACGGGTGCACTTTTCAAAAAACAATGCTAAAGGCGCGGCATTCATTGGCTTTTCCAGTGAGCACGAAGACCCAACCAGAAAGAAAAAGGTTATGTCCAGGTTCAAGTCCGATTTCCTCCGCACGCTCGATGAGCGCGGCTTCATTCACCAGATCTCCGATGAGGCAGGTCTCGATGAACTTTTCGCCAAGGAAACCGTGACTGCCTATATAGGCTTCGACCCGACGGCACCCAGCCTTCACGCTGGCGGTCTGATCCAGATCATGATGCTGCACTGGATGCAGAAAACTGGCCACCAGCCGATCTCCCTGATGGGCGGCGGCACCGGTATGGTCGGCGATCCCTCGTTCAAGGATGAAGCCCGTCAGTTGATGACGGTCGATACAATCGAAAGCAACATCGCCTCGATCAAGCGCGTGTTCTCGAATTACCTCGATTACGACGCCTCGACCGCGCCTGCCCTGATGATCAACAACGGTGACTGGCTGCGCGATATCAACTACCTCGAATTCCTGCGCGATGTCGGCCGTCACTTCTCTGTCAACCGCATGCTGTCGTTTGAAAGCGTCAAGACGCGGCTGGAGCGCGAGCAGTCGCTGTCCTTCCTCGAATTCAACTACATGATCCTTCAGGCCTATGACTTCGTGGAGCTGAACAAGCGCACCGGCTGCCGTTTGCAGATGGGCGGCTCGGACCAGTGGGGCAACATCATCAACGGCATCGATCTCGGCCACCGCATGGGCACGCCACAGCTTTACGCACTGACCTCCCCGCTTCTGACCACCTCTTCGGGTGCCAAGATGGGCAAGTCGATGAACGGCGCCGTGTGGCTTAACCCGGATATGCTGTCGGCCTATGATTTCTGGCAATACTGGCGCAACACCGAGGATGCCGACGTTTCTCGCTTCCTGAAGCTCTACACGACGCTGCCGATGGACGAGATCGCACGTCTTTCGGCTCTGGGTGGTTCGGAGATCAACGAGGTCAAGAAAATCCTCGCGACCGAAATCACCGCCATGCTGCATGGCCGCGACAATGCCGAACAGGCTGCCGAAACCGCCCGCAAGACCTTCGAAGAAGGCGCGCTGGCCGACAACCTGCCGTCTATCGAAGTGCCCAAGGGCGAGCTAGAGGCAGGACTCGGCCTTCTATCGCTCATCGTTCGCGCTGGCCTTGCGGCGTCCAATGGTGAAGCACGCCGTCACGTTCAGGGTGGTGCCGTGAAGATCAACGACCAGAGCATGTCGGATGAGCGTCAGGTCATTGGTGCCGGTGAAGTCACGGCAGATGGCGTGATCAAGCTTTCGCTAGGCAAGAAGAAGCACATTTTGGTGCGGCCTGTTTGACAATACATCAGGGAGATAGCGCGAGCTTCTCCCTGTATTTCTACGAGGGAGAGAACCCCTCCTCCGTCATGCTCGGGCTTGTCCCGAGCATCTAACGAACCCCAAGATCAAACGTGGTCAGATCCTCGGGACAAGCCCGAGGATGACGTAGAGTGCGTGTAAACCGCTCTCGGTCAGTTTCTCAACTTGTACCCCGTCTTGAACATCCAAGCCACCAGACCCAGGCAGGCGGCGAGGAAGGCTGTGATAATCACGAGGCTGATGACGGGATTGACGTCGGCGATTTCGTAAAAGCTCCAGCGAAAGCCGCTGATCAGATACAACACCGGATTGAAGTGGCTGACCGTCTGCCAGAAGGGTGGCAGCATGTTGATGGAATAGAAGCTACCGCCGAGGAATGTCAGCGGCGGCACCACCAACATGGGAATGAGGTTGAGCTGCTCGAAATTCGTTGCCCAGATGCCTATGATGAAGCCGAACAGGCTGAAACTGATTGCCGTCAGCACGAAGAACAGCACCATCATGAACGGGTGCGCAATCGAAATATCGACGAAGAAGGACGCGGTGATGAGGATGATGGTGCCGATCATCAAACCCTTAGTCGCCGCAGCCCCCACATAACCGATCACGATTTCCGTCATTGCCACCGGGGCCGACAGAATCTCATAGATCGTGCCGGTGAATTTTGGAAAATAAATTCCGAATGCGCCGTTGCTGATGCACTGCGTCAGCAACGTCAGCATGATCAGGCCCGGCGTGATGAAGGCACCGTAGGAAACACCCTCGACCTCCTGAATGCGCGAGCCGATGGCCGTGCCGAAGACGATGAAGTAGAGCGACGTCGAGATGACCGGCGACACCACGCTTTGCAGCAGGGTACGGCGCGTACGGGCCATTTCGAAGAGATAGATGGACTTGATAGCCTCGAAGTTCATTTTTGACCTCCCACCAGCGCCACGAAAATGTCTTCGAGCGAGCTCTGGCGTGTCGAAATATCCTTGAAATGAATGCCTGCAGCAGAAAGTGCCGCCAGCACATCGGCGATGCGGCCCTGTTCGCCGTTACCCTCATATTCATAGGTCAGGCAACTGCCGCCTTCGGAAAGAGACAGCTGGAATTCGGACAAACTATCCGGCAGAACCTTCACCGGCTCGGTCAGTTCCAGCATCAACTGCTTGCGACCGAGCTTTTGCATCAAGGCCGTCTTGTCTTCCACCAGCAGCAACTCGCCGCCATTGATGACACCAACACGGTCGGCAATTTCCTCGGCTTCCTCGATGTAGTGCGTTGTCAGGATAATGGTGACGCCGGTGGCGCGAAGCTCTTCCACCACCTTCCACATGTCCCGGCGCAATGCGACGTCCACGCCCGCTGTCGGCTCATCCAGAAACAGGATTTTCGGCTCATGCGCCAGCGCCTTGGCGATCAGCACACGCCGCTTCATACCGCCGGAAAGCTCCCGCAGCATGTTGTCCTTCTTGCTGAATAGCGACAGCGATTTCAGGATGCGCTCGATGAGCTGAGGGTTCGGCTTTTGCCCGTGCAGACCACGCGAGAAGGACACCGTGTTCCAGACCGTCTCGAATTGATCTGTTGTCAGCTCCTGAGGAACGAGGCCGATGAGCTCGCGCGTCTTGCGAAACTCGCTGACGACATCATGCCCGCCCACCAGTACCCGGCCCTCGCCGGGGTTTACCAGCCCGCAGACAATGGAAATCAGCGTCGTCTTGCCAGCGCCATTGGGGCCCAGCAACGCCAGGATTTCCCCTTGATGGATATCGAGAGAGACGCCTTTAAGCGCCTGAAAGCCATTGGCGTAGGATTTTGTCAGATTTTGAATGGAAACGATCGGTTTAGTCGGGGAATTCATGAGAAATCTTTCAACACAATCATGTTCCCAAGGATATAGGTTCAAGATTGCTCAAAAGCCATCCCTTCGGCGAAATCATACTCATTCGCGCGATTAATCTGGTCGTTCATTCTCAGTCGCAGTGGCGATAGCCGGATTTGCGCGTGCGCAGATCGAAATGGAAGTGATTCCAATGGTTTGGGTCGCTACCCGGTCCAAGCACCGTGGAGAAATATTTGCAACTGTCACTGCGAACGGTTTTCAGAAGTCCTTTTTCGCGGAAAGCGAAGAAGCTCTTCTTGCGAACGTCGATTTCCTTGCCGTTCTTCAGGGTAATGGTGCCGATATCGATGGCGTTGCCCCGCGCATGCTCCGACCATGGATTGCTGGAGCGCGAATTCATCTTGCGGCAGGAATAGCCGCCCATCGGCGTGATACGCTCGACGCCTGAGAGGTAGCGGAAACGCGAAGATGGCACGAGTTCGAACTTGACCCACTTGGCGAAAGCAAGTGTGATCTGGCAGTTCAGCTTGACGGCAGGGCGAATAGCCACGCCGCTCGAAAGGCCGCTGAGTTCGATCGGGTAATCGATGCCACAGGTCGGGCCATCGGCAACGCGCGCGACATCCCGGAAAGACACGCCGAGCCTGCGCAATTCGGACCGGCAGGACACTTCGGCTGGCGGCATCATGCCCGGAGGCGTGGACATGCGGCGTTCCTGTGTCGGATTGTCCGGCATCAGCATCGCCACCTCCTGCACCGGCTGGCGCTGACGCTGGCCTTCGCCGGGCGGTGGAATGAGGCGGGATTGACTGGCTGACTGCCTGCGTGGCGTGGGAGACATCGGTGTCTCACTTTCCGCCTCGTTCGCCGTGGGTCGGCTGGACTGGACACCGGAGACCTCCATGTCCTGCTCTTCGGCAAGACCGCGCACTGGTGCGACGCCTAAGCCGTCATCCATATTGACGCCGCCCTCACCCTCAGCCATTTCGCTGGGCATCTGTGGCGCGGCGCCACCACCCAGCCTCTGCTGTTGGGCATCCAGCGTCGAATATTGCTCGCCCGGACCGGCCTGCAACAACGGATCACGAGACGGCGCTATCTCGGCAGGCATCGGCTGCGACAAAGGCGCATAATCGTTGACGGGCTGGTTTGGAACGCTTGGCGCCGATGGCGCGCTATAATTCTGCTGATGGCTGGAGCGGATAGAGCTGACACGCGTTGCGCCGTCGACATCGGCGGGCGGCACGAGCCCCTCTGCCGAACACGAAGCAATCACCGTGGAGATCGTCAGCAACGTCACAAAACGACGCGGAAGGGAAACATACGCCATACCAGAACCTGTACCTTCAGCGGCCACAATGCGTGGCAATCAAGCTAAATCTTAAACAAATTTGGTAAACGAACCGTTTTTAAGCGCGCCATGGAAATAACAGGCAAAGGTCTGCGTGAAAAACAAACGGGCGCCGCAAATGGGCGCCCGTTATATCTTCTAGAGAAACGTCAGGCTGCGCGGGAAACGCTCTGTCGCATCGATGCCTGATCCAGCTGGAAGCGGGAGAGCAAGGTGCGCAACTGACGGCTTTCTTCCGCCAACGTCTGGCTCGCAGCCGTGGTTTCCTCCACCATGGCGGCGTTTTGCTGGGTCATCTGGTCCATGTGGTTGACCGAGGTGTTGATCTCGCGAAGACCGGTCGCCTGCTCCCTTGCGGTGGTGGCAATGGTGTTGACGTGACCATCTACGCGGTTGACCAGCGCCATGATCTCGTCCAGCGCATCCCCGGTGGACCGCACCAGCGATACACCGCCATTGACCTGTTCGGCAGAACTGTTGATCAGCGTCTTGATCTCCTTCGCCGCATTGGCGGAACGCTGTGCCAGCTCTCGCACTTCCTGTGCCACGACAGCAAAGCCTCGACCCGCCTCACCCGCCCGCGCCGCTTCCACACCGGCATTGAGGGCTAGCAGGTTGGTCTGGAAGGCAATCTCGTCGATGACGACGATGATCTGGCCGATCTTCTTGGACGAGTCCTCAATGCGGCCCATCGCCTCGACAGCATCGCGAACGATATCGCCAGAGCGGCCAGCGCTGGTCTTGGTCTCGCTCACCATCGTGCGTGCCTCATTGGCACGCTCCGACGCCGTGTGAACGGTGGCGGTGATCTGCTCCAATGCGGCAGCGGTTTCCTCAAGCGCTGCTGCCTGCTGCTCGGTGCGACGGGACAGGTTGCCGGTTGCCTGGCTGATGTCGCCAGCGCTGTCGTTCACCACATGGCTGGTGTTGGAGATAGCTCCGATGACATTGTGAAGCTCACCGACGGCATTGTTGAAATCCGCCCGCAGTTTTGCGTATTCATGGCCGATATCGCCCACCTGCACGGTCAGATCGCCATGCGACAGCCGCTCCAGTGCACCTGCCAGTTCCGACATGGCATAGGCCTGCTGGCTGGATGCGGCGCGAAGCGTCTCCTCATTGCCGCGACGTGTATCTTCAAGCGCTTTCTGCTGCTCGGCTTGGCGCTGCTGCAACTGGCTGCGTTCATTGACTGAATCGCGCAGCACCACCAGCATCTTCGCCATGGCACCGATTTCGTTGCGACGGTCGGTAAAGGGAACGTCGGCATTGCCATCACCATCGGCGATGCGGCCCATGCTGTTTCGGATGCTGGCAATCGGCTTCGTCACACCACCAACGACAAAGGCCGCGCCAGCCAGAACGACGAGCGCGCTGATGGCGCAGATACCGGCGATCCAGAGAGCTTCGCCCCAGAAGGCCGCCTTCAGGTCATCAACGTAGACACCGGTGCCGACAATCCAGCCCCAGGGCGCAAAACCGGCAACATGCGAGAATTTCTCTACCGGATCAGGCGAGCCGGGCTTTGGCCAATAATAATCAACGAAGCCTTTGCCGCCCGCCTTGACGGTGTTGACGAATTCCACGAACAGCTGCTTGCCATTCGGATCCTTGTTCGCCGTCAAGTCCGTGCCGTTCATCTCCGGCTTGATCGGATGCATGACCATTTTCGGACCCATATCGTTGATCCAGAAATAGCCGCTGCCATTTTCATATCGCATGGCGGCAAGCGTGGCTTTCGCCTGTTGCTGCGCCACGTCGCGCGTCAGCGCACCGCTTTGTTCCAGACGATAATATTGATCAAGAATACCGACGCCCGTCTGCGTCATGGATTCCAGTCCTGCTTTGCGCTCCCGCTCCATCCCCTGGTAACTGCCAAACAGACTGAACGTTAAAGCGCCAGCTAATATTACAAAGAACAATCCAACGAGCGCATATAGACGCATCGAAATCGTAAGATGTTTCATCCCGACAAACACTCCCCCATTATTACACACCGTGAAATTGTATTGCGGAAAAATTTATTATTGATAAATCGCAATTATCAGCCGGAAATAGCAATCCGCCCTGTCATCTCGAGATAGGCTTGCACGTTAATTTGGTTGGAGAGCGTGGATATTGACCATCCAGAGTCGCAAAATAAAAACGACAGTAAAAGCCATCTCATTTTCTTTTTATATTTCAAAAACAAGAGAATGCGGCGCACGCTAAAGAAGCGTTAAGGATCGTTTCGTATCGTTATGAGACATATCTCATCATGACGGGGCTCATCATGGCCGTGCCCGGCTTCCGCTATACCCACTACGATCTGAGACAGCTGCGCGAAGGCGCCATCATCGAGGTATCGT
This sequence comes from Hyphomicrobiales bacterium, assembly GCA_900468015.1. Taxonomy (GTDB): domain Bacteria; phylum Pseudomonadota; class Alphaproteobacteria; order Rhizobiales; family Rhizobiaceae; genus Agrobacterium. The sequence goes on along the minus strand of UBRU01000001.1, from coordinate 918,778 downwards.
TGAATGCGGTGAACAATGTGCGGCTGATGACATCGGGAAATTACCAGCGCTTCACGGAGATGCTGGATTTCAAATATCTTGGCGGCGTCGCCAAGATATCGCCGTTGCGCGTTGTCATCCCCGAGACATCGCACTGGCATCTTATCGTGGATTGCGAAGGCCATCTCGATCTAGCGGAATCATCGGTCAAAATGATACCGCCGCGCACTGCGACACTCCTTCGCAAAGCATCCTGAACGGCATCGATCGGCAAACCTATTTGCCACCACGCTCGCGCCGAAGCTTCGCCCACCAGTCCAGCCGTTTGCGGATATCACGCTCGAAGCCCCGGTCTGGTGGGTCATAGAATGTCGTGCGTCCCATTTTTTCGGGGAAATAATCCTGTCCTGAAAAGGCATCGGGCTCGTCGTGGTCATAGCGATACCCATCGCCATAGCCCTCGCCCTTCATTAGCTTGGTCGGTGCATTGAGAATGTGCTTGGGTGGCAGCAGCGAGCCGTTTTCCTTCGCCGCCCGCATCGCAGACTTGAAAGCGGTATAGACGGCGTTGGATTTCGGCGCCGTCGCGAGATAAACGCAGGCCTGCGCCAAAGCGAGTTCACCTTCCGGCGACCCCAGATAGTCGTACGCGTCCTTGGCAGCGTTGCAGACGACCAGAGCCTGCGGATCGGCAAGGCCGATATCTTCCACTGCCATGCGCACCAACCGCCTGCCCAGGTAAAGCGGGTCTTCACCCGCATCGAACATGCGTGCCAGATAGTAAAGCGCTGCATCCGGGTCGGACCCGCGCACGGATTTATGCAGCGCCGAAATCAGATTGTAGTGACCGTCCTGCCCTTTGTCGTAAACCGGCGCACGGCGCTGGACGATCTGGGTCAGAGCTTCCGTATCGAACATCTCGCCCTTGCGAGCCGCGCGCCAGACCTCTTCCGCCAGCGTCAGCACCGCACGGCCATCACCATCTGCCATGCGGACCATGGATGCACGCGCATCCTCATCCAGCGGCAGCGGTTTGTCCTCCACCTGCTCTGCGCGCTTCAACAGCTCAAGAAGGCTTTCTTCGTCATGGCTTTGAAATGTCAAAACCCGCGCCCGCGACAGAAGAGCGGCATTGAGTTCAAAGGACGGATTTTCCGTGGTGGCGCCGACCAGAATGATGGTGCCGTCTTCCATGACAGGCAGAAAACTGTCCTGCTGGGCGCGGTTGAAACGGTGGATTTCATCTACGAACAGCAATGTCTGCCGCCCGTTCATGCGGCGTGTACGAGCACTTTCAAAAACCTTCTTCAGGTCGGCGACACCGGAAAAAATCGCAGAAATCTGTTCGAACGCCAGCCCCGCCTCGCCGGACAACAGCCGGGCGACCGTGGTCTTTCCAGTGCCGGGCGGGCCCCAGAAAATCATGGAGCCGAGCGAGCCGCTTTCGATCATGCGGCGCAGGACGCCCTCTTCGCCCGTCAGATGCGACTGGCCCGTGACCTCACCGAGCGTCGTCGGGCGCAGCCTGTCTGCCAGAGGTCGCCGGTTGGCGACCTCCGCTGGTATCTGTGGGGCGAAGAGATCACCACTCATCGCAGGAATTGCCGGATGCGCTGGCCGTCGCGAATGATCTCAAGACGCCAGAAGCCCGGATTGTCTTCCAGCGCATGCTCCACATCTGCCGTAGATGCCATATCGGCTCCGTTCAGGGAGACGATGATATCCTTTGGCTGGAAGCCAACACGGGCGGCGGGCGAACTGCGTTTGACATCCGTAATGACCACGCCCGTCGTGCTGGTCGACATGCGCAACTCATCGGCAAGCTTCGGCGAAAGATTGGCAACCGTCGCACCCGCAAACGGATTGCGGCCTTCCAGCAGTCGCTCGTCACGCGGTGCCGTTTCCGGCGCCGTATCGAGCGCGATGGTAACGGTCTTTTCCTTGCCCTTGTCGATCAGGCTGATCTTGGCTGATTTGCCGATGCCGGCTGTCGTCAGGCGATATCCGAGCGCATCGGGATGTTCCACCTCGATGCCGTTGACCGCGGTGACGACCTGCCCCGGTTCGATACCCGCTTTTTCAGCCGGGCCGTCTTTCACGACGCTGACCACAAGCGCACCACGGGCACGCTTCAGGCCCAGCGCTTCGGCCACTTCCGATGTCACGGGATCGAATGTTGCCCCGACATAAGGACGCTGGAACGACGTATCGCCCTTTTCGGCAGCAGCCAGAAAGACGCGAACCAGATTGGCCGGAATGGCAAAGCCGATGCCGTTGGAGCCGCCGCCGCGCGAGAAGATGGCCGTGTTGATGCCGATCAGCTCACCCGCCATGTTCATCAAGGCGCCACCGGAGTTACCGGGGTTTATGGAGGCATCCGTCTGAATGAAGAAACCGAAATCACCCTGCGTCACCTGATTTCGCGCCAATGCCGAGACGATACCGCTCGTTACCGTCTGGCCGACACCGAAGGGGTTGCCGATGGCCAGAACGAGATCTCCGACTTCGGTGGCGTCGGAATTGCCGAGTGCAAGAACCGGGAACTGCTCCTTCGCATCGATCTGCAACACCGCAAGATCGAGACGGTCATCCTTCAGCAGCACTTTGGACGAAAACTCGCGACCATCGGCAAGTGCGACCTTGATATCGTCGGCACCGTCGATGACGTGGTTGTTCGTCACCACCAGCCCGCTGGCCGTGGCGATGACACCGGAGCCGAGCGAGGACTGCTTTTCGGTGCGGTTGGGCGATTGCTGGCCGAAAAACTGTTCGAAGAACGGATCGCCTGCAAAGGGCGAGGCCCGCTTCTGGACGAGACGTTCGGCGTAGACATTCACCACGGCACCCGCCGTGCGTTTTACCAGCGGCGCAAAAGACAGCTGCATTTCAGCCGTGCTGGATGGCACGGTCTTGTTGTCCTGCGCCAACAAAGGCGCTGGCAAAAACAGCAGCGACGCAAGAAGGCCGGTGGTCAGATACTTCACCATGCTTGGCATGTGATTCCTCATCCTCATCAATATGATGGAGTTATAACGCTTGAGCCTATAAATCAAAGGGCGGCAAGATCATGACGGATTGACGTCAAACACGGAAATGGAACAACTTGCCATGATCAAGGCTTTAGACGGCTTATAGGACTGTTCATGGAAAAGAGATCCACATGCATTTCAAGAAACATATTCTTGCTGCTCTGATTGTCACCGCATCATACTCCCATGGCTCGCCGGTGGGTGCCGCCAGCTTCGATTGCGCCAAGACTGATCTCGCCGCCGACGAAAAGACGATATGCGAAAACCTTGCGCTCAACGACCAGGACGTACGCATGGCCACGACCTTCGAAATCGTCACGCAATTGATGGCCATGGGCGCGCGCGATGAGCTGAAAACGCAGCAGAGCGAATGGCTAAAACATCGCCAAAGTTGCGGCGCCGACGTCGCCTGCCTGACCACCGCCTATGACGAGCGCATGAAGAAGCTCAGCGAAGCCTTTCAGAACATCAACCGCCCGCTTTAAACAGCGGTAATGATATCAGCCATCAGCCCGTGCAACTGGTCCCGATAACCGGTGCGGGCGGATGGTGCATCCTCGCGTGAGGTCATGACGACCGAAAGCCGCTTCGATGGCACGATGTAGAGCATCTGCCCACCATAGCCCCAGGCGTAATAGACCTGCTCTCCCGCCATTTCCTTGATGAACCAGCAATAGCCGTAACCATCGCCGTTGAAGACGGAATTGGTACGCTTGACCCAAGATTGCTTGATCCAGCTTTGCGAAATCAACCGCTTTCCATCAACCGTGATACCGCCACGCCGGTACAATTCACCGAAAGTCAGCAAAGATCGCGATGTCATCGCCATCTGGTTTCCGCCGAGGTAAATGCCCTGCGGATCGCGCTCCCAAGACCCGATCGAGAACCCATCCAGCGGCGAGAACCAGTCTCGCGCCAGCGCCAGCGTGGATTTTCCAGACGCCTTGGTGAGAATGGCCGACAGAAGATGTGTGGACCCGGTGGAATACAACATGCCACCACCCGGCTCTCCGGCAAAACCGGAGCCTAGCGCCATGCGCACCCAGTTGCGGCTGGACACCCAGCGCCCATAATTCGGCCCCGACATCCGCTCCAGACCGGATTGCATGGAGAGCAGGTTGCCGATGGTCACCTGCTCCAGTCGTGGGTGGGGATTCTGCGGAAAGTCGTTACGCAGGATCGAGGCGATCGGCTGATCCGGGCCTTGCAGGATTTGTTTGTCGATGGCGACGCCCACCAGCGCCGAGACGATGGATTTGGACGCTGACTTGATGTTCGTGGAACCGTTCAGAGAGGCCCCATGGTAAGCTCGGCTCACGACCTCCTTGCCGTCCATACTGACGATGACAGTCTTGAGACTTTGCAAGTCATCCGCTTTTTCCAGCAGGGGACCGATCCCGCCGGACTGTGCGCGGGCGGAGTAAGCGAAGGGCAAAGCGGCGATGAGGCTGAGTGCGGTGCGTCTTTTCATCATTTTGATTTAGTGAGCGGCACAGCATAGAAAAGAGTGAGATTCAGGTCTTCACTCCATTGTGACTTTCAACAAAACAACAAAGGACACCGGAATACTGATCAAAATCAAGGTTTTGCATTCATTATCGGAATCAAACTGCGAACCTGCTGAATCGATTTCTGATCCAGTCACTCCTAGTAGATCATCTTCTTCGTCATACCGCCGTCCAGAACCAGAACCTGTCCGGTCATAAAACCGGCCCCCGCCAGATAGGTGACCGCATCGGCGATATCGTTCGGTCTGCCAACACGTCCAACCGGATGTTGCGCCATATCCTTCTTGCGAAGGTCTGTGTCATCGGTGATCCATCCCGGCGCTATCGCGTTGACGCGAATTTTGGGGCCGAGGCTGACGGCCAGCGCATGGGTCAGCGCCACGAGCCCACCTTTGGAAGCGGCATAGGCCTCGGTTTCCGGCTCGGACATGAAGGCGCGGGTCGAGACCATGTTGACGATACTGGCACCCTCAACCATTAGCGGCACCGCAGATCGCGTCATCAGAAACGCGCCGGTCAGATGGCTATCCGTCACCTTGCGCCAATCGGCCAGAGACAATTCATGGATCGGCCCATTGTTCGACGAGGCAATACCGGCATTGTTGACGAGAAGCTCCAGCCCCTCCCACCCCAACTGTTCGAAGGCCGCCTTGACCGACGTCTCGTTGCCGACATCACAAGAAATGTGCCGCGCTCCGGTACTACTCTCCTTGATATCGAAAGACGCCACCGTCCAACCATCCTTCAGCAGAGCCTCGATAATACCGGTGCCGATCAACCCGGCCCCGCCGGTCACGATTACGCGTTTCATATGTTATCCAGTTCAGATGTCGTCACTACCCAGCCAACGTGCTGGAGAAGAAGCAGTTCCGGTGCAAAAAGTCGCCCTTGGCATACATGGCCATATGGGACATCCTACGACCTATGCGACAGGTAGATAGAACAGTACCAAAATTGGTGTCGGGCCGCCTGACCCTTCGGCCTTTCAACGTCATGGATGCACCCGCTCTAGCCCGCGTCACCAACGATCCGCTGGTCCTGCGCAATCTGCTTCGCACGTCATCTCCCTTCACGGTGGACGACGCCCGAACGAGGATACTGCGCTTTCGGAAAAACAATCTGCCCGTTTGGGCAATCGATAACGGCCAACTGATCGGCCTCATCGGCCTTGCCGGTGAATTCGGATTGTGGCTGGCTCGCAGTGCGTGGGGCAAGGGTTACGGCGAAGAAGCCAGTCGTCTCATCGTCGAACACGCGTTTACGCAGATGAGAATGAAACCACTTCACGCCAACCCCATCAGCGATAACAGGGCATCCTGTCATTTGATGGAGAATCTTGGATTTAGGGATGTCGGGAGAAGGCAGTCATTCTGCAGGCAGCGGAAAATGGTGGTTTCGCTGCGCCGTTATGAGCTAAAAAACGTTCGGTGAAGAAGGCACAACGTCCCTTCCGCCGTCATCCTCGGGCGTGTCCCTAGGATTTAACAAACCCCGATATGAATGTGGTCATATCCTCGGGACAAGCCCGAGGATAACGTCGAATGTTAAAGTTTACTCCGGCAAAATCCGAACAGCACCCTTATCAGCGCTAGACGCAAACGCGGCGTAAGCCTTCAACGCTGTCGTGACATTGCGCTTGCGGTGTTCTGCTGGCTTCCAGCCCAGTTGATCCTGTTCAGCGCGGCGTGCTGCAAGTTCCGCATCTGGAACCTTGAGATTGATGGTCCGGTTGGGAATATCGATCTCGATGGGGTCGCCCTGACGCACCAGCCCGATGGCGCCGCCCTGGGCCGCTTCCGGGGAAGCGTGGCCGATGGAGAGGCCCGACGTACCGCCGGAAAAGCGTCCATCGGTAATCAGCGCGCAAGCTTTGCCGAGGCCCTTGGATTTCAGGTAGCTGGTCGGGTAAAGCATTTCCTGCATGCCCGGGCCGCCCTTGGGGCCTTCGTAGCGGATGACGACGACATCGCCAGCCTTGACCTCGTTGGACAGGATGCCCTTCACGGCTGCGTCCTGGCTTTCATAGACCACGGCGGTACCGTTGAATTTCAGGATGGACTCATCCACGCCCGCGGTCTTAACGATGCAGCCGTCCAGCGCGATATTGCCGTACAGCACGGCCAGACCGCCGTCCTTCGAGAAAGGCTTTTCGACCGAGCGGATGACGCCGTTTTCGCTGTCGGTATCGAGCTCATCCCAACGCGATGACTGGCTGAAAGCAACCTGCGTCGGCACGCCGCCGGGTGCTGCCTTGAAGAACTGGCGCACGTTCTCGCTGTTGGTCCGGGTGATGTCCCAACGGTTGATGGCATCGCCCAGCGTTGCCTCATGCACCGTATAACAATCCGTATTGATCAGACCGCCGCGTTCCAACTCGCCAAGAATACGCATGATACCGCCTGCGCGGTGCACGTCTTCCATGTGCACATCACTCTTGGCAGGCGCGACCTTGGACAGGCAAGGCACCCGTCGCGACATGCGGTCGATGTCTTCCATGGTAAAATCGACTCCACCCTCATGGGCGGCTGCCAGAATATGCAGCACGGTGTTGGTGGAGCCGCCCATGGCGATATCGAGCGCGATGGCGTTTTCGAAAGCAGCCTTGGTCGCGATGGAGCGTGGCAGAACGGTATAATCATCCTGCTCGTAATGGCGACGGGCCAGATCGACGATCAGGTGACCAGCCTCGACGAACAGACGCTTGCGATCCGAGTGCGTTGCCAGCGTCGAGCCATTGCCCGGCAGAGCCAGACCCAGTGCTTCCGTCAAACAGTTCATGGAATTTGCGGTGAACATGCCGGAGCAGGAACCACAGGTAGGACATGCGGCACGCTCGATGGTATCGACTTCCTCGTCCGTCATCTTGTCGTCAGCAGCGGCCACCATCGCGTCCACGAGATCGAGCGCGACGGTCTTGCCGTGAAGAACGACCTTGCCCGCTTCCATCGGTCCACCGGACACGAAAACGGCAGGAATGTTGAGACGCATGGCAGCACTCAGCATGCCGGGCGTGATCTTGTCGCAGTTGGAAATGCACACCATCGCGTCAGCGCAGTGGGCGTTAACCATATACTCGACGCTATCGGAAATGATTTCGCGCGATGGCAGCGAATAAAGCATACCATCATGACCCATGGCGATACCGTCATCCACGGCAATCGTGTTGAATTCCTTGGCAACGCCACCTGCCGCTTCGATTTCGCGCGCAACCAGCTGACCGAGGTCCTTGAGGTGGACGTGACCTGGCACGAACTGCGTGAACGAGTTGACGACAGCGATGATCGGCTTGCCGAAGTCGCCATCCTTCATACCAGTGGCGCGCCAAAGGCCACGCGCACCGGCCATGTTGCGGCCATGGGTTGTCGTTCTGGAGCGATAAACTGGCATGTGCTTAGTCCTCGATTTGTCTGTCGCGAAGGCTTTCTCCCGCAGAGCAAACTGCCCCGCTCTTCGCTTTTGCAAGGCTTTTACTCCAAAGCCGCGCGCCTGTCACTGTCACCTTGCTGCAAAACAGTACGGTTCGGTACGGTACGGTTTATTCTGCCGCATCCCGCAGGTCGGTCGAATAGCTGGGTGCAATGTGGGCCAGGAACGTCTCATGATCAGGGCATTGCGACAGGCGCTGCTCAAACGCATCCACCAGCCATTTTGCCGCCGGTCCGCAGGGCGTGTCCGTCTTGCGCAACGCATAAAGCGGGTATTCGCCGCCCTCATAGGAATCAAGCTCCAGCGCTTTTAGATCGCCATTGATGATGTCATTGCGCACTACGGATGCCGGAAGCCCGCCCCAACCAAGCCCACCCTTGATGAGCTGATATTTGGTGGCGATATCGCTAACGCGCCATTTTTTATAGGACAGAACGTTGAAATCCTTGCCCTTGGTCAGGCCCGACGTATCGGTCACGACAAGCTGCACCTCTTCGCGCACATCGGCCAGGGTCAGCGGTCTGTTCAAGCGCACCAGCGGATGGTCTGCCGCCGCAACCGGAATCATGAAGGAATGGCCGACCTTGTCGATGACGAGACCATCGTCCTGATGGAACATGGCTCCGCCGATACCAATGCCCGCCTTGCGATTCAGCACCATCTCCATGACCATGCCGAGTTCGCCAACACTGAGGTTTAGCGTTACGGTTGGAAACTGCACCCGAAAATCCCGCAGCACCTCGACCACCGCTTCGGCAGGCACCATGGTGCTGATGGCCAGCGAAACCTCCGCTTCCAGCCCTTGCTTCAAACCCTTGGCCCGGGCGCGCAAATCCTGAAGTCCAGCGACGATGCGGCGCGCATGCTCCAGCATCGCCACACCCTCTTCCGTCAGCTTTGGCTGGCGCACGCCGTTGCGCTCGAAAAGCGTCACTTCCAGCTGCGCCTCGAGATTGGCAATGGTATAGCTGACAACCGATTGCGCCCGGTTCAGCGCGCGAGACGCGGCTGAAAAGCTGCCGGTTTCGGCGACGGAGAGAAACACCTGCAATTGGTCGAGTGTGGGGTTGGCTTCCATGGTCCATCCAGTTTTTCGATAGGTGACTTCCAGATTATCACAGTTTTCTAGATGACAACATTGACCGATACAAGCGGCAACGATTGGGTTCCCCTGCCCCATCCGACCTCCGAAATTGAAAACAAGGATATTTCAAATGTCGAAGATTCTTCTCGTAACCTCCAGCCCACGCGGTGGCGAATCGCTGTCGAACAAATTCGCAGGCGAGCTGGCTGCGAAGCTTCAGACTCAGACGAACGGCTCCATCACGCATGTTGATCTGGGTCAGAACCCGATCAAGCACCTCGACACCGTAACCACCTCTGCCATCCGCAAGGCTCCCGACCAGCGTACGCCGGACGAAGCATCCGCCGCAGACGATTCCGACAAGCGCGTTGCCGAATTGCTGGAAGCCGACACGATCGTCATCGGCACCGGCATGATCAACTTCAACATCTATTCCGGCCTCAAGTCCTGGATCGATAACGTTGCTCGCGCAGGTCAGACGTTCACCTACACGGAAAAAGGCCCCATTGGCCTTGCCACCGGCAAGAAGGTTTACATCGTCATCGCTTCCGGCGGCGTCTATTCCGAAGGCCCGGCTGCTCCTCTCAACCACGCTGTCCCATACCTCAAGACCGTTCTCGGCTTCATGGGCATGACGGACGTTGAAGTTGTTTATGTCGAAGGTTTGGCATTCGGCCCGGAAGCTGCCGAAAAGGCAATCGCTTCCGCAACCGCCAAGGTTGAAGAACTGGCCAAGGCTGCCTGATATTAAAAAAGCGGCGTTTCGCAACGCCGCTTTCAAGCACTTCCGTAACGGCTGCGAGCCTCTCGCGGTCGTTATTTTTTGTCGGAAAACAACGATGCACCATTCTGGTCGATGATCAACTGCGCCTTGCGCACGGTGCATTCCACGGCATCTTCCAGGCTGGTGAACACATCGGCACGCACGAATTCATGCGTCAAGGTTTCCTCTCCCACCTTCTTTTCGATGCGTCCGGCCAGACGGTACTGCCCACCTTCCTTCATCGGCGTCGCGTAGATGACGCAATCCTTGTAAGCATGCGGCTCTGATGTTTCGGCCTTCTTCGGTGCGTCATCCGATGCGGAAGAGCCGAAGGCGGACAGGATTTTCGAGAAAAACGAAGCCATGGTTACATTCCTTTTTTCTTGCCGCAGGAAGGGACGAACCCTCCCTGCCCGGTCATGAATTGCAATCAGATGATCAGATTGGCGAGGATTTCGTTTTCGGTTATGTCCTCATAGCCCAATCCCGCATCTTCGAAGCGCTGGAACAGCCCGTTGAAGTTCTCCCGGTCCGTCGTTTCGATGCCTATAAGGATCGAGCCGAAGTTGCGGGCGGATTTCTTCAGATATTCAAAACGCGCAACGTCATCATCGGGTCCCAGAAGATTGAGGAAATCGCGAAGCGCGCCCGGACGCTGCGGCAGGCGCAGAATGAAATATTTCTTCACGCCCGTGTAGCGCATCGCGCGCTCTTTCACGTCCGGCAGACGGTCGAAATCGAAATTGCCGCCGGAAACGACGCAAACAACGCGCTTGCCTTCCAGCCTTTCGCGACCCAGTTTCTCAAGTGCCGCGATGGACAGCGCACCGGCAGGCTCCAGCACCACGCCTTCCAGATTAAGCATGTCGATGATCGTCACGCAGATCGCATTTTCAGGGATCAACTGAACCTGTTCGGCAGAAAAATGCTGCAAGGCTTCGAAGTTGAGGTCGCCAATGCGCGCCACAGCCGCGCCATCCACGAAATTATCGACCTTGTTCAGCGTCACGGCCTTACCCGCTTCCAGACTTTTCTTCAGGCTCGGCGCACCCTCGGGCTCGCAGAAAACGAAGTTGTCGCTGGCGACCTTGCCAGCAAAAAAACCGGTCAGGCCAGCCGATAGACCACCGCCGCCAACCGGCATGACCAACAGATCAGGCGGGTTCGAGTCGGGCAACTGGTCAACGATTTCTGCCGCGACGGTCGCCTGTCCCTCGATGATATCGACGTGGTCGAAGGGCGGCACCATATAGGCATTCGTCTCTTCCACATAGGCGCGGGCAGCCGCATAGCACTGGTCGAAAATATCGCCGACGAGCCTGATCTTGATGAATTCACCACCAAAAATGCGGGTTTTGTCGATCTTCTGCTGCGGCGTCGTCACCGGCATGAAGACCACGCCGTGCACACCGAAATGACGGCAGGCAAAGGCAAAGCCCTGCGCATGATTGCCAGCGGATGCGCAGACGAAGATCTTGTCCTTACCGGCGGTAGAGACCGCTTTGCGCAGAAAATTGAACGCGCCTCTAATCTTGTAGGAACGAACGGGCGTAAGGTCTTCACGCTTTAGCCAAATCTCGGCACCATACCGACGGCTGAGATGTTCATTCAACTGCAACGGCGTTTCGGGGAATATTTCCCGAACTTCCCGCCGTGCGGCTTCTACAAGCAATTTATCCACGATTTTCAATCCATTGAATTTCACGATGGCACCCGCTATGCCATAGGAAAACGCCCGACACAAAGACTCTTTACGCGCTTTCGGTACGGCTCACTCCATGAAGGTTCCCTTTTTTGAACAGCAACCTTTTGCGCGCAGTCCTCTATATCGCCTCGGTCTTTGGCTTGTACATGGCAACCGCCATGTTCGTGCCTGCCATGGCAGACCTCTATTACGGCAACAATGACTGGGCGGTCTTTGCCACATCCGGCTTCTTGTGCGGTGGACTGGCGCTGGCCTGCGCGCTGGCCACCCGCGCACCCATGCCGACCTTTAACAAGCGGTTCGGCTTTCTGCTGGTCAATGTCCTGTGGCTGGTCTTTTCACTGATCGGCGCCGTTCCGCTCTACCTGTCTGAGCTCAATCTCTCCTTCGGACAGGCCCTCTTCGAATCCGTTTCCGCGATCACCACCACCGGCTCTACGACCATCTATGGGCTGGACAAGGCACCGCAGGGCATTCTCATCTGGCGATCGCTGCTGTGCTGGCTGGGCGGTATCGGTATCGTCGCACTCGGCCTCTTTATCCTGCCGCTGCTGCGCGTGGGCGGCATGACCTTCTTTCGCATGGAGTCATCAGATACGGGCAACGACCGACCCTTTGCGCGGCTCGCAAGCTTCACCAAGGCCTTCATCGGCATCTATGTGGTCATGACGCTGGCCTGCACCATCGCTTTCGATTTCGCTGGCATGACGCATTTCGATGCGCTGAACCACGCGATGTCCGCCGTTGCCACGGGCGGATTTTCCACCCATGACGCGTCTTTCGCCTTCTTCGGCAACAACGTCGCGCTGCTGTGGATCGCCACCTTCTTCCTCATCCTCGGAAGCCTGCCCTTTTCCGTGATGATCCTGCTCGCCGTACGTGGTCGTATGGATATTTTGCACGATCCGCAAATCCGCGTCTTCATCGGCTATCTCTGCGCCATATCGCTTGCGGTCGGCATTTATCACCACATCACGAACGGCGTTCCGCTGGACATCGCGCTCAGCCACTCCTTCTTCAACATGACGTCTATCCTGTCCACCGGCGGCTTCGCCAGTGACGACTACACGCTGTGGGGACCCTTCGTAGTGGTCGTCGCCTTCTTCGCCACTTTCATGGGCGGCTGCTCCGGTTCCACCGCAGGCGGCATCAAGGCCTACCGCTTCGTCATCGTCTATAATGTCGTGAAAACCGGCCTGAAAAAGCTGCTCTACCCCGACGCGGTCTACACCGTGCGCTATGGCGCCCAGGTCGTGGACGCCGAAACCATCCGCAACGTCTTCCTGTTCCTGAGCTGCTTCATAGCCCTGTGGATTGGCGGCAGCCTGGTCATGAGTGCCATGGGCTACGACTTCCTGACGGCAACCTCGGCGGTGGCCACCTCCCTCGCCAACGTCGGTCCCGGCATAGGCCCCATCATTGGCCCCGCCGGCAACTTCTCCACCATCAGCGACCCCGCCCTCTACCTGCTATCGCTAATGATGCTGCTGGGACGTCTGGAGATTTTGACAGTGTTGGTGCTGCTGATGCCGCTGTTCTGGCGGGGTTGAGACGAAAGGACTGCGTGTCTACCGTCCATCATAGGCTGGTTTCATTTTCTCCATCGTTTCATCGATGACCTTGCTAACCTCCGGCTCATCAACGATCTCAGAACAATAAAACACCGGCATTGGCTTGGAAGAAATACTCTCTCCCTTGATTACAGCCATCGACGTCTTGCCGGTCGCGGTTTTGACAGCTTCGACCAGTGGCTGCCAGTCTTCCACATTGCCAAAGCCACGCTGGACGATAATGCTCGCCCAGCCATCTCCCTGATCTTTGAGAGCGGCGTCATCCAGCCCGTCAGGCAGGTCGCAACCGCGTAGCCTTCGACATCTTGCTGGAGCTGCGAGCGCGGTGCGGCGGCGGCGGTGCCTGCGTAGAAAACGACAGAACCAACAGCCGATATGATAATATGACGCAACGCCATCATGGCATCTCCTAGAATTCACCTTTGAATGTCGCGGCACTACCCTGCGAATATTGCGAGTAGTCGAAATCGCTCAGGTTGAATATTTTTGTAATATGGCAATTTATTGCAATTGAAGATTTTACAGCCGCATCGCTGCGCGGCTATCGTAGGATTGGTGCGGACGGCGGGACTTGAACCCGAAAGACCATGGGCCGGCAGATTTTAAGCGCCTCGATTTTGGGCTTTAACCATTGAATAAATTGAAGAATTTAGCCACATAGAAGTCCCTGTATGGCACACGTCTGGCACTGCTGGCAAATTTTTTGGCACACTTTTAAGAGGCTATCACGTCAGCGATTGACTGATATGTGATATCCTCTGTAGAAGGGGCTGTCTTCGATGCGGGCGTGATGGAATGGTAGACATACCAGACTTAAAATCTGGAGCGAAAAGCGTGCGGGTTCGAGTCCCGCCGCCCGTACCAGCTTGATGGGTCAGGCAGCATCATGAGTATCATCGATATCCCTGCGCAAAAGGAAATTCTTTGGCACAAAATGCGAGAAGATTTGCGCACTCTGGTTCCGTGGTTTGACAATCACGATCTGCTATTTTGTCCAACATGTTTGCGACCGCTTCCGTACAACGATTTTTCGGTGGAGCATATTCTACCGCAGCGCGCTCTCAAGGTTGACGCCAAGAGTGTACGCGAAGTGATATCTAAAAATGAGCGCAGCGGTCTTACCCTCCTTTGCAGCCGGAACTTGATCTATAAAGGGAAGACAATTTCCGGCACTGGGTGCAATGGGTGGAAAGGCAAGCACATCGACCGCTTTCTGCAAGACGTAGTGGCTGCCGACTTTTCGTCCCGAGATACCGTCTACTCACAACATCAAGTTGCGTTGGTGTCGGCGGGCTATCTCGCACTGTTTCGTACATACGGCTACCAGGTTGCCTTGTCGGAGGCGGGATTAATAATGAGGATGCAGTTCTTCAACACCAAAAACTTTATACCGATTATTCCATCACAGACCCAAATGATGCTCATAGGCGAAGGTTTGGGTGAGTACAGTGAAGATCATCACGCCTATTGGAGTGAGCCGTTCAAAATCACCATAGACCCACCCTTCGCATCGGTCGTTATGCGCCATGCGTCGATTAGGCTACCAATTAGTCACGATCCCACTAAGCCGTTTGCTCGGGTTCTGGAATATGTCCCGTCGAAATATCGGTTTCGGGTCGATGTCAGGACGGCTTTCAAGTAGCCTAATCGACTGTCATTCACTTCCTCAAGTTGACAAACGAGACTGCCAAGCCGGGAACCATGGAGGTAGGCAGGACAACATCCCACTTCACGGGGGCTGTCAGGGCAACGAGGCTAGGAATTTTACGGAAGGTATAGTCCTTGGCCTTGATCGCGGTTGCCTCGGCGTCACCCGCCATATTTACTGGCAGGCGGGTGTGGTCAACGGGGCGTTGAGGGTGCGGGGTGGATTTAACCGCACCAGCTCTGATTTCTCGCGCCAGCCGGGCGTGCCAGCCCTTCGCGAACAAGCTGATCGGCAAAGGATACACCTGACCTTGATAGGGTGGATGCGCCGCCAGCAGATGCCACCTGAAAGCCGCCGGAATTCAGCATGTCGCGCAGACGTACCTTGGCGGTAAAACCTCGCTGACGCTCCTCCAGGCAGCGGGCCTGATCGGTTTGCGGCACGTCGATGCCGGCCAATTTCATTTTCTCGCCCTTCAGCCAGAACGTGTTGCCGTCAGCCACGCAATTGTTGAGGCCGGAACGACCACAAAAGGCGAAGGTGCCGGGCTTTGCGGTCAGCGATACCTTTTCCACCGATGGGCGGGGGGATGGCAGCGTGGCGGTTGCCGTCTGCGTCGAAGCACCTGCCATGGGCATGGCGATGCCGCGCGGTGGCACCGGTGCGCCGCTTGCCGGAAGTGCCACGGTCTGTGTTGCGGCAGGCCTTGCCCGCTCGCTCGCCACATCACGCGTTACGGGTTTGGGTTGGGTCGTCGCCGGTCTGGAGACGGCAGCGACGGTGCCTTTCAGGGCTGGCATCAGGCTGTCGCGGTGCTCATAAACCTGGATGCCGCCGACGGCGACACCGAGCAGCAACAGCCATGACCACATGCCCGAACCGCCAGACTTGGCAGATGAACGGCGGCGGCTTGTCGGTTTTCTCTTGCTCACGGGGATCACTCCTTGTCCGTGCGCATTATCGGCCCAAGGGGTTTCCGAAAGGTTGGCATTTGACATAAATGCGGATCAAAAAATGAATTTATCCACAACTCATGTGCATCGCCGCACCCCTCATTGATGCACTTGTCGCACAAAAAAGGGAATTTTAGCGAACCTGATCCAGCAGGCGCTTGCATTCCAGAAGGTCGAACAGCGCTTCCTGCAACAGTGCCCGGTCATCCTTGCTGATGCTGGATTTACCAATAGAAATCTCCGGTGTGTCGTCTCCAGCACCTCCGAAGCCGAAGAATCGTCCACTGGGTTTGGCCTTGGGACGTCCGACGACTTCGTCTTCCTCTGCGTTCGTGACACGTGGCTCAACCGTCTCACCGCTGGCCGCCATGATGGCTTCCATCGTTGCCATATCGCCTGAGGCGATAGCCGAGACGAAGCGGTTGCCGTTGGTCTTCAACAGCTTCTGCACGCCCTTGATCGTGTAGCCGTGATCGTACAGCAGGTGGCGAATGCCCTTCAGCAGATCGACGTCATCGGGGCGATAATAGCGGCGACCACCGCCGCGCTTCATAGGCTTGATCTGCGGAAAGCGGGTTTCCCAGAAGCGCAACACGTGCTGCGGCAGGTCCAAATCCTCAGCCACTTCACTGATGGTTCGAAAGGCGTCGGGGCTTTTATCCAAGGTCCACTCCCATCCACACCAGAGGCAGGATTTCAAAACACCATTTAAGCTACGATGCGAATCGCACTGATTTCAACGGCTTGAAGGTTGAAATTCAACTATGTTCACAGGAGATAAGGAATCCTAGCGTGCAGAAATCAAAGACCTGCACGATCGCGATTGCGTCAGGAGACCGCTTTTTGAGTCTTCTGCTTTGCCTTGCGGGCAGAGTGCGCCTTGAGAATGCGCTGCTTCAAAACGTTGGAGGCCTTGAAGGTCATGACGCGGCGTGGTGAGATCGGAACCTCTTCGCCGGTCTTGGGGTTGCGACCGATACGCTCGTTCTTCTCGCGTATCTGGAACGTCGCGAAGGAGGATAGTTTTACAACCTCCCCACGCGTAATCGCGTTGCATATCTCGTCGATCACGGTTTCAACCAGTTCGGCGGATTCGGTTCGGGACAACCCCACTTTTCGAAACACAGACTCGGCTAGATCCGCACGTGTCACTGTTTTCCCGGCCATATTTCCCCGCACCGCTCTCTTTTATCTCGTTGAAGCCGTCCAAGATTATTGCCCTTGGGACGACCGGTCAAGCAAAGTTTCAGAATCGTTTAGGCATTTCCAGCAATGGTGGCAATGGCTTACACGGCTGCGTAAAGCGAATTTTACCAGCGCAGCAGAACTGCACCCCAGGTAAAACCGCCACCCATGGCTTCCAGCATGACCAGATCGCCCTTTTTGATGCGGCCATCGGCGGCTGCAACGGCCAGAGCAAGCGGAATGGATGCGGCGGATGTGTTGCCGTGCTGGTCCACCGTTATGACGACTTTTTCACCGGGAATACCAAGCTTTTTGGCCGAACCGTCGATGATCCGACGGTTCGCCTGGTGCGGCACCAGCCAGTCCAGATCGTCTGCCGTCGTGCCGGTGGCCTCGAATGCAGCCTCGATGACATCGGTGATCATGCCCACCGCATGCTTGAAAACCTCACGGCCTTCCATGCGCAGTTGACCAACCGTGCCGGTGGTCGAAGGTCCGCCATCGACGTAGAGTTTGTCCTTGTGCGATCCGTCGGAGCGCAAGTTGGATGTCAGAATGCCACGATCCGACGTTTTGCCTTCGCCCTCACCCGCCTCGAGCACCACGGCACCCGCACCGTCACCGAACAGCACGCAGGTCGTGCGGTCGGTCCAGTCGAGAATACGCGAGAAGGTCTCGGCGCCAATCACCAGCACGCGCTTGGCCATGCCGCCGCGTATGTAGAGATCGGCGGTTGCCATGGCATAGACGAAGCCGGAACAGACGGCCTGAACATCGAATGCAAAGCCACTAGTGATGCCAAGGCGGTTCTGGATGTTGACGGCGGTTGCAGGAAACGTGTTGTCGGGTGTCGAGGTAGCAACGATGATGAGATCGATCTCGTCAGGCTGAAGACCGGCGTTTTCAAGAGCCGCACGGGCCGCAGCCTCACCCAGAGACGAGGTCGTTTCGCCCTCGCCCGCAATATAGCGCTGTCTGATGCCTGTGCGCTGGACGATCCATTCGTCCGTGGTATCGACGATCTTTTCGATGTCCTGGTTCGTCATGACTTGCTTCGGAAGCGCTGCCCCGAAACCACGTACTACTGAGCGGATCATCCGTTATTCCTCATCAACCACGAGAGCTTCCGGCGCGGGTGGCGGCAGCCGTCTTGCGTGGTATGCTTTCAAATCATTTTCTATTTTTGCTGTCAGTCCGTTATGGGCCATATCATAGCCCACATCGACTGCGGACGCGAAACCAAGCGCATCTGTGCTGCCATGGCTTTTGATGACGATGCCGTTCAAACCGAGGAAGACGCCGCCATTGACCTTGCGCGGGTCCATTTTCTCGCGCAGCACGTCGAACGCGCTTTTAGCCAGGATGTAACCGATCTTGGCGATGAAACTGCGGGATATGGCCTCGCGCAACAGCGTGGTGATCTGCTTTGCCGTGCCTTCCGCTGCTTTGAGCGCAATGTTGCCAGTGAAACCTTCGGTGACGACAACATCCACGGTGCCCTTGCCGATATCGTCACCTTCCACGAAGCCGCGATAATCGATGGTGCCAAGGTCCGCTTCGCGAATAAGGCGACCGGCTTCCCGGACCTCTTCCTGCCCCTTCACTTCCTCGACGCCGACATTCAGCAGTCCAACCGTTGGGCGGTCGATGTCGAACAGCGCGCGCGCCATGGCGCCGCCCATGATGGCGAAGTCGAGAAGTTGCTGCGAATCCGCGCCGATGGTCGCGCCGACATCGAGAACGATGCTTTCGCCCTTCAGCGTCGGCCATATACCCGCAATAGCAGGGCGCTCCACACGCGCCATGGTCCGCAGGCAAAACTTCGCCATCGCCATCAGCGCACCGGTGTTACCGGCAGAGACCGCCACATCGGCTTCGCCAAGCTTCACCGCTTCGATGGCGCGCCACATGCTGGAGACGTAGCGGCCACGGCGCAGCGCCTGGCTGGGCTTTTCGTCCATGGCAACGGAAACTTCGCAATCGAAAAATTGCGACTTGTCCCGAAGCTTGGGAAATTGCGCCAGAATAGGATCGCATTTGCTCTTCTGCCCGTAGAGCAGGAAAGTCACATCGTTATGGCGATCCAGCGCCGCAGCAGCGCCAGCGATGGCAACATCAGGGCCAAAATCCCCGCCCATGACGTCAATTGCTATTCTGATCACTCGTCCCTGATCCTTTTTACCGCCCTGCGGCGAAATTTTGCGCGAAAATACCGTTTCCGCGCCTGCTTACAACTGAATTCTCGATCGCATGCGATCCGTTCAGTCCTTTTTCCAGTCCTTCAATGCTGCAAAAGGCGACGGTTTTTTGTCCTCTTCCGCCTTTGTCTCACCATAACCCGCGAAATCCACATCCGGTTTGCGCGGATATGGGTCAATACCAAGCGCCGCAAACTCCGTCACCACGGCACCGACATCGATCGTGTCGCCGGTGAACTGGTCCGGCGTATCGGGACCATCGGGGTCCAGCACGATTTCGCCCTGCTCGTTCGTCATCATCCGCGCCAGCTTCGAACCCTCCGGCACGAAGATGTGCTCGAACGTCTCGTCCAGAACGCTTTCCACCGGCTCCAGCGTGACGACGCAGGACTGCGTCAACGCCGCCTTCACATCCCCGGTAATCTTGACACCATCGCGTTTCCAGCGTGTGACCTGCAATTCGCTTTTCAGATATTCGACGGACAGCACATTCCACAGCTTCGCCAACGCCTTGAGTTCATCCTCGCTGGCGGACAGACGAATCCTGACGGGATTGGCGGAAATATGACCTACCTTGACGGGGTAGGAAAAAGGAACGTCGTCATTGGCCGCGTTTTGCGAATTCATTAAAACCTCGTAAACTCCGGGGCGGGCAGCGTCACATTGCCCGTCGCGATCACGTCTTCCGACTGTGCAGACAGGGCGTCGGACGCCATCATCATCCAGTTGGCAAGGCCGTCCATCGAAGGGACCGGCGCTTCTGCCTGTGGGTATATATTGCGCGCAAGGGCTGCGGCAAGGGCTTGCGCATCCCCGCCATCCAGCGCTGCGGCGTAGGATTCGAGACGACCGTAGAACATGCCCGCAAATTTCTTCATGCGTTTGGGCACGCCCTGGTCGCCAATGCCAAGCTCGCGCATCGAGTGGTCCAGATCCTGAAAAAACGCGTCGATGATCTCCTGGGCAATCTCCTGCCCGCTGGTTTCAGAGGTCTTCGTGCGGCGGAAATACAGAATCATCACGATCGCCAGAAGCTCGAAACGGCCCATGACGGTATCGGGAACATTGAGGTGCAGATAGAAGTCAGGCTGGCGTGCAGCCGTCGTCAGCGCCGTATATTGCCTGTCAACAATCGCGCCATTGCTGTTTTTCTTCTTGAAGAGACCGAAGACCATCGAAATTTCCGAATATTGATCGACGAAATCGCGTCTCGTCCATTGCCCTTGTTGCATGATTGCCAAAGCTGGTTTACCGAAGCATCCGAGAATTGCAATGCCGTTGAGGTCACGTTCATCGCTGGGCTGAAACAGTCGAAGAGAAGCGCCGGAGGAAGCGTCATTTTCACGAAGCCATTGCATTCCTTTGTGAAGCGGGGGTTTTGTGTCCCCGGATTGACATAATCATGTGTACAGAAGCGGTACACACGTCAGCATACCGGAAGGTGCCATTCATGATCGCAGTCGGGGAAACGCAGGTGAGCAAGCAGAAGTCCGCAACGCAGACACGTCTTCTCAGCAAGACTGCCGTGGCAATCGTCATCGCATCCAGCCTGTTGACGGCCTGCTCCAGCACCACCGACGTTTTCCACAACGGTTATGTCGCCGATGAACAGTCGCTGCAACTGATCCCCGTCGGCTCCAGCCGCGAACAGGTGTTGCTGACGATGGGCACGCCGTCGACCACGGCCACCTTCGGCAACGAAGTTTTCTACTACATCTCCCAGAAACGCGTGCGTAAGGCAGCCTTCATGAAGCCGAAGCTGGTCGAACAGAGCATTCTTGCGATCTACTTCGACAAGAACGGCGTCGTATCGCAAAAGGCGAACTACACGCTTCAGGACGGCAAGGTATTCGATACGATTTCGCGCACCACACCGACAGGCGGCAAGGACCTCACCTTCCTTCAGCAGCTTCTGTCCGGCGGCACGGCAGGCGCTGGTATCGCCAAGAGCATCCTGGGTCAGTCCAGCGGCAGCAGCGACGGCTTCTGATCCAGCAGACGGACATGCAAAAAGCCCGCGAGATCGTCTCGCGGGCTTTTTTTGTTTTGCGCTGACGCTCTCTCCACTTCCGTCATACCGGCCTTGAGCCCGTACCCAGTCAGTTCAAGTCCTTGAGCTGAAAGAACTTTTCTCGACGCGGAGACGCGCGTCGGCTGGACCCCGGCCCAAGGCCGGGGTGACGGCGGTGGATGCATTCCGCCAAACTGCCCTCCCATTTAAACCGGACAGCAGTGGAGCAAGTCTGAGGTGAAAGAGAGGATGGGGCATCGCTATCGTCTCACACACCCCCTCACCCGCGTTTGCTCAATGCGCCAGCACAGCCAGCAACAACAACGCCACGATGTTGGTGATCTTGATCGCCGGATTGACCGCAGGACCAGCCGTGTCCTTGTAGGGATCACCGACCGTATCCCCGGTCACCGATGCCTTGTGCGCATCCGATCCCTTCATATGCGTCACGCCGTCCTTGTCGATGAAGCCATCTTCGAAGCTTTTCTTGGCGTTGTCCCAGGCGCCACCGCCCGATGTCATGGAGATCGCCACGAACAGGCCGTTGATAATCACACCCAGCAGCGATGCGCCGAGGGCAGCGAAAGCCGAGGCTTTCGAACCCGAAATCAGCAGCACACCGAAATAGACGACCAGCGGCGCCAGAACCGGCAGCAGCGATGGAACGATCATTTCGCGGATCGCCGCCTTCGTCAGCAGATCCACCGCTCTGCCGTAATCCGGCTTTTCCGTGCCCTGCATGATGCCCGGCTTTTCGCGGAACTGACGGCGCACTTCCTCCACGATGGCGCCCGCAGCCTTGCCGACAGCCGTCATGGCGATGCCGCCGAAGAGGTAGGGAATCATGCCGCCGAACAGCAGGCCTGCGACGACATAGGGGTTGGAGAGGCTGAAGGAAATCTCGCCGATATCCTTGAAGTAGGGATAGAGATCGCCATTGGCCGCAAAGTAGGCAAGGTCGTTGGAATAGGCCGCAAACAGAACCAGCGCGCCAAGGCC
The DNA here is from genome assembly GCA_900468015.1 of Hyphomicrobiales bacterium. GTDB lineage: Bacteria > Pseudomonadota > Alphaproteobacteria > Rhizobiales > Rhizobiaceae > Agrobacterium. The sequence goes on along the minus strand of UBRU01000001.1, from coordinate 896,719 downwards.
AGCCGAGCCGATGGCGTACCCCTTCGTCACCGCCTTGGTGGTGTTCCCCACGGCATCCAGCGCATCCGTCGCCTTGCGGACATCCGGGTCGAGACCCGCCATTTCCGCAATGCCACCGGCATTGTCGGTGACAGGGCCGAAGGCATCGAGGGCCACGATCATGCCCGCAAGCCCCAGCATCGCCGTTACGGCGATACCCGTGCCGAACAGGCCTGCGAGCTGATAGGTCGAGATGATGCCGCCGACGATGACGATGGCAGGCAGAGCGGTCGACTCGAGCGAGACTGCAAGCCCCTGAATGACGTTGGTGCCATGGCCCGTGACCGAGGCCTGCGCGATGGAATTGACCGGGCGCTTGTTTGTGCCGGTGTAATATTCTGTAATCACCACGATAAGTGCGGTAACCAGAAGCCCCAGAAGGCCGCAGAAGAACAGGTTGGTGCCGGTAATGTCCTGTCCGGCCACCGTGCCGATGGTTCCCCAACCGATGGTGAGCGACGTAGCTGCCGCCAGACCCGCGACGGAAAAGACGCCGGTTGCGATCAGGCCCTTGTAGAGCGCGCCCATGATGGAATTGTTGGTGCCGAGTTTGACGAAGAACGTCCCTGCAATGGACGTCAGGATGCACACGCCGCAGATGGCCAGCGGATAAAGCATCGCGCTTTCCAGCACCGGCGCACCGGCAAAGAAGATCGCAGCGAGCACCATGGTCGCGACCACGGAGACCGCATAGGTCTCGAACAGATCTGCCGCCATGCCAGCGCAATCGCCCACGTTGTCGCCGACATTGTCCGCAATGGTGGCAGGGTTACGTGGATCGTCCTCGGGAATACCCGCTTCGACCTTGCCGACGAGATCGCCGCCGACATCCGCACCCTTGGTGAAGATACCGCCGCCGAGACGCGCAAAGATGGAGATCAGCGATGCACCGAAGCCGAGTGACACCAGCGCATCGATGACTTCACGCGAGCCCGTGGCATGGCCAAGGCCTGCCGTTAGCACCAGATAATAGATGGACACGCCCAGGAGCGCGAGACCGGCCACCAGCATGCCGGTGATGGCACCGGATTTGAACGCGATGTCCAGACCCGCCGCTAGACTATGGGATGCGGCCTGCGCCGTGCGCAGATTGGCACGCACCGAGACATGCATGCCGACGAAACCGGCAGCCCCTGAAAGCACGGCACCGATGATGAAACCGATAGAGGCTTCCGGCGAGAGCAGGAACCAGACGGCGACTGCGACGATGATACCGACGATTGCAATGGTAAGATATTGACGGGTGAGATACGCCTGCGCGCCCTCGCGGATGTAGCCTGCTATTTCCTGCATGCGCGCGGTGCCTTGGTCGGCATCCAGAACGCTTTTCGTTGCCCAGACCGCGTAAACCACGGACAGGACACCGCATAAAATTACCAATGCAATAACGGTCATTCGCACTTACCTCCTATGTGCCGGGCTCACTCCCTTCCCGGCGGGCGAAACCATGCGCGGCGCGAGAAACCAAGCCCTGACGCCGAGGTAAGCCGCTCATTCTCCTCCAAGGACGAACGGCTTGCGCGGCAAAGATGCGTTGGCAAAACCCGCCGCGTCAAGTGCGAAGATGACTGGCGGAAATCTTATCACTCTGATTTAGAGTGGTTTTCGCTTTTGTTTTAGAAAAAGGAAAAGAATAAGCAGAAGGCATGTGCCTGCGACCGGCCATATCACGAGGTTCATGACCGACCAGCCCCATGTCGTGAACACCTGCCCCGAGGCAAAGGACGACAGCGCGACCGTGCCGAACAGGATGATATCGTGAAAACCCTGCACCTTGTCCGCTTCATGCGGGCGATAGCTGGAGGACACGATGGATGTCGCGCCGATGAAACCGAAGTTCCAGCCCATGCCTAAAAGAATGAGCGCCGCCCAGAAATTCCAGAGTTCAATGCCCATATGCGCCACCACGGCGCAGGCCATCAGCACCAGAAGCCCCGCGGCCACGACCTTTTCCGCACCTAAACGAGAAATCAGCATGCCGGTGAAGAAACTCGGGCCGAACATGGCCAGCACGTGCCACTGAATGCCGAGCGTCGCCATTTCGCTGGGAAAGCCGCAGCCGATGACCATGGCCAGCGGCGCGCCGATCATCATGAATGTCATCAGCGCATAGGAACTGATGCCGCAGATCATGCCGGTCATGAAGCGATGCGTGAGAACAATCTCTTTCAGAGGCCGCGCTGGTTCTGAAATTGTGGATGCGCTGCGCAATTCGGGAAGTTTGAGAAAGGAAAAAACGGCAGCAGCGATGAGACCCAGAGGAATGAGCGCCATGAAAGCACCGGCAAACAACACGGGCTCGAATGCATCCTTGCCGAAAATGGCCAGTTGCGGGCCGAGAATAGCGGAAATCACTCCACCTGCCAAAATCCAGGAAATGGCCTTGGGCTTGTAGAAAGAGGGAGATGCGTCCGCCGCAGCAAAGCGGATTTTCTGGGTAAAGCCACCGGCAACGCCGATCAGAAGCAGGCCGAACGCAAAGAGCCAGAAGTCGGCACGAAACAGCGCGAGTGACGCAAGCCCTCCCCCGGTAGAGCAAAGCAGCGCGCCCAGAATGAAGCCTGTCTTGCGGCCCAGAAAGCGGGCGGCGAAAGCCACCGCGATGGCGCCAATGGCAACGCCGACGTTGAAACCCGTCAGCGGTGCCGTTGCCAGCGATTTGTCCGCGCCCAGCAATTGATAGCCCGCCAGCGCCCCGACCGAAAAGCTGAGCGGCCCGGCAGACCCCATGACGGCCTGCGCCATGGTCAAAAGGAAGACATTGCGTTTGGCGTCGTTCAGTTGATGTTCAAGTCCCGGAACAGAAACGGCGCTCATGTCTTCCTCGCGTGTTTTTAGCGCTTTACCTCGCCGCGGATCTGCTTGGCAATGCGGTCCAACACTGCATTGACCAGCTTGGGCTCGTCATGTTCGAAGAACGCCCGGGCAATCTCGACATATTCGGTCACGATCACGGCGACCGGAACGTCCTTGCGCTCCAGAATTTCGAACGTTCCAGCACGTAAGATAGCGCGAACGGTGGTGTCGAGCCGCGACAGTGGCCAGTCTTCCTGAAGGGCGGAGCGCACCAGCGGGTCGATCTTGGTCTGGTCGCGCACGACGCCCGCAACAATGGAGCGGAACCACGACGGATCGGCCTTGAGGTAGGTCTCGCCGTCCACTTCCTGACCGAGACGGTGCGCCTCGTATTCAGCAACAACTTCCATCACGCCGGTGCCGCCGACATCCATCTGGTACAGCGCCTGCACGGCAGCAAGCCGCGCAGCACCGCGCTGGTTGACGGGCTTCGTGGAGGGCTGGCGTGGCTCGGAACCGTTATCGGTATTGCTCATGCTTTCAGCCACCCAGCTTTTTCTTCAGTTCGATCATGGTCAAGGCAGCGCGGGCTGCAAAGCCACCCTTGTCCTTGTCGGACCGGCGCACGCGCGCCCAGGCCTGATCTTCGTTCTCAACGGTCATGATGCCGTTGCCGATTGCAAGCGATTCACTGACCGCGAGGTCCATCAATGCGCGCGAGGATTCATTGGAAACGATGTCGAAATGGTAGGTCTCACCGCGAATGACCATGCCAAGTGCAACGAAACCGTCATATTCCGTGCCTTCATCGTCAGCAGCATCAAGCGCCATGGCGATGGCAGGTGGAATTTCCAGCGCGCCGGGAACGGTGATGATGTTGTAGGTGGCGCCAGCTTCATCGAGCGCGAACTTCGCGCCATCGAGAAGAGCATCGGCCATATCGTCATAAAAACGTGCTTCCACGATGAGAAGATGAGGCTTGGACATGGGAATTTCCTGAAAAGCTGCGCCGGATCATCCCGGCTTTTGGCGCGGTCAAACCATGGCTTGCCACGCTTGGCAAGTATTTTTAATGCAAAGCTGCTCACCCGCCGCCCGCGACGGGTGCTGCCAGAGGCCAGTCATGCGCCTTGCGTCAGGCAGATTGGGTCGGAAATTCCGCAAGCCTAGCCGCGTAACGCGCCATGGTATCCACTTCGAAATTCACGAAATCACCCGGCTGACGGTCGCCCCATGTGGTGACAGATAGGGTGTGGCGGATGAGGAGAACGTCGAAATCCGTGCCGTTAACGGCGTTGACGGTCAGCGACGTGCCATCCAGCGCGATGGAGCCTTTGGGAGCCACGAATTTCGCCAGATGCTGTGGAGCACGCAGGCGGATGCGCACCGCCTCGCCTTCCGGTTCGATGGATAGTATCTCGGCCTTGTCATCCACATGACCGGATACGATATGCCCGCCAAGCTCATCACCGATTTTCAGCGCCCGCTCCAGATTGACGCGGGTGTCCTTCGTCCAGCTTGCGATGGTGGTCAGACGAAGCGCCTCTTCCCAGGCCTCCACCTCGAACCAGCGCTCGTTGCTTCCCTCTTCCGGCAGCTTCGTGACGGTCAGGCACACACCGCCATGGGAAATCGATGCGCCGATGTCGATCGTTTTGGGGTCATAGCTCGTCGCAACGCGCAGACGCACACCTTCCGGCAGCGCCTCAAGCTCGGATATGGTTCCGACGTCGGTGACAATTCCGGTAAACATCAAAGCGGCCTTTCAAATTCAAAACAGCGATCCGGCCCGTAAGCGGTTTCGCCGACAAATGTAAATTCCTCTGGGATATCGGCACGGGTGAGCGGGCTTTCAAGTCCGCCCGCGCCGATGATCACAGGGCCTTCGAACAGCAGGATACGGTCTACGAGCCCGGCTTCAAGGAAGGATTTTGCGACGTGAGCACCACCTTCGACCAGAAGCTCCGACATTCCGCGGTTGGCGAGAATGGTGAGGAGAGATTGGAGGGTTTCGGTTTCGAGGATTTCGACGCCCGAGGCTTCGAGGTGTTGGCGTTTGTGGGTCGCTTCGAGTTCGGACTGCTGGTGGGTGGCGCTACCCCCCTCTGCCCTGCCGGGCATCTCACCCACAGGTGGGGAGATCGACTCGCGGTTGGCTGATCGCTCCAATTCGGAACCTGCATCTGACGCGTCGACCGTCGATGCATTTTTTTTAGCGTTTGACGCCGAGGGTGAGATGTCCAGCGATGCCCGCGCCCAGCCAATCTCCCCACCTGTGGGGGAGATGCCCGGCAGGGCAGAGGGGGGCAGCTCCGGACTCAACCCTATCCGCGCCACAACCACACCCACATCCCCAGCCGTCCGCACCAACTTCGACCCGGCCGGCAATTCCAACCGCCGGTCCAGCACAATCCGCACCGGCGAGCGATGCTCAAGCCCAGCAATCCGCACCGTCAACTCGGGGTCATCGGCCAGCGCCGTACCAATCCCAACAAGGATAGCATCACACCGCGCCCGCAACGCATGCACGGCCTGTCGCGATTCAGGACCAGTGATCGCTACCTGCCCTGCCCCAACCCGGCCAATCATACCATCCGCAGAAATTGCAATTTTTAAAATAACATGCGAACGCTTCTTCATCTTACGCGTGAGATATCCAGCCATCAAACGCTCGCCCTCACGGCGCAGTAATCCGGTTTCTACCGCAATCCCGGCATCGCGTAAAATCTGGTAGCCACGGCCGGAAACCCGCTCATCCGGGTCATCGACGGCGACAACCACGCGGGCCACACCGAAATCTACTAGCGCATTAGCGCAGGGCGGTGTTCTGCCGAAATGGGAACAAGGTTCGAGCGTGACATAGGCCGTCGCACCCCTCGCCGCCTCGCCCGCGATCTCCAGCGCCTGGCGCTCCGCATGCGGGCGCCCGCCGATCGCCGTCACGGCTTCGGCGATGATCTCGCCATGCTTGACGAGAACGCAGCCGACGGAGGGGTTGGTATCGGTGAGGCCTATATGGCTGCGGGAAATCTCAATTGCCCGTGCCATGAACCGTTTATCATCGGCGCGGGTCGTCACGGGTTTACGCTCCGGCGTCCGTATCACGCGCAATCTTGGCGTTGATCTCAGCAATCACGTTCTCGAAATCTTCCGCGTGGCTGAAATCGCGGTAGACGGATGCATAGCGAACGAACGCCACGTCATCGAGCCCTTTCAGCGCTTCCAGCACCTGCAAGCCGATTTCTTCCGATGGGATTTCCGTCTCGCCCGAGCTTTCCAGACGTCGCGCGATGCCGGACACCGCGCGCTCTATGCGGTCACGGTCCACAGGACGCTTGCGCAGTGCGATCTCGAAGGACCGCACCAGCTTTTCCCGGTCGAAGGGCAGCTTGCGACCGCTCTTCTTGATGACCATCAACTCGCGCAACTGCACGCGTTCATAGGTCGTAAAGCGACCGCCGCAATCCGGGCAGATGCGCCGCCGGCGGATGGAGGTATTATCCTCCGCCGGACGCGAGTCCTTGACCTGCGTATCTTCCGAGCCGCAAAAAGGGCAGCGCATTGCCTAATCCCTCTTACAGGTACGGGTACATCGGGAACCGGTCCGTCATCGCGACAACCTTTTCCCGAACCGCAGCTTCAACGCTGGCATTGCCTTCATCGGAGTTCGCAGCCTTGAGGCCGTCCAAAGTCTCGACGATCAGCTTGCCGATTTCGCGGAACTCCGCTTCCTTGAAGCCGCGTGTCGTACCGGCTGGCGTGCCGAGACGAACGCCCGATGTGACGAACGGCTTTTCGGGGTCGAACGGAATGCCGTTCTTGTTGCAAGTGATGTAGGCGCGACCGAGTGCCGCTTCCGCCCGCTTGCCGGTGGCGTTCTTCTTGCGAAGATCGACCAGCATCAGGTGGTTGTCGGTACCGCCGGACACGACATCCAGACCGCCATCGACCAGCGTTTCGGCAAGTGCCTTGGCGTTCTTGACGACCTGTGCGGCGTAGTCCTTGAACTCAGGCTGAAGCGCTTCACCGAAGGCAACAGCCTTTGCGGCGATGACATGCATCAGCGGGCCGCCCTGAAGGCCGGGGAACACAGCCGAGTTGAACTTCTTGGCCAGATCCTCGTCATTGGTCAGGATCATACCACCGCGTGGGCCGCGAAGCGACTTGTGGGTCGTCGTCGTGGCAACGTGGCAATGCGGGAATGGCGATGGATGCTGGCCACCGGCAACGAGACCGGCAATATGCGCCATGTCGACCATCAGGTAGGCGCCAACTTCATCGGCAATCTCGCGGAAACGCTTCCAGTCCCAGACGCGGGAATAAGCCGTGCCGCCAGCCAGAATGAGCTTTGGCTTCGTTTCCTTGGCCTTGCGCTCGACTTCGTCCATATCCAGAAGGTTGTCGCCTTCGCGCACGCCGTAGGACACGACGTTGAACCATTTACCGGACATGTTGACTGGCGAACCATGCGTCAGGTGACCACCAGAGTTCAGGTCGAGACCCATGAAGGTATCGCCCGGCTGCAACAGCGCGAGGAACACGGCCTGGTTCATCTGTGAACCGGAGTTTGGCTGAACGTTGGCGAAGTTGACGCCGAACAGCTTCTTGGCGCGCTCGATGGCCAGCTCCTCGGCAATATCCACGAACTGGCAGCCGCCATAATAGCGCTTGCCCGGATAGCCCTCGGCATATTTGTTGGTCATGATCGAACCCTGCGCTTCCAGCACGGCGCGGGAAACGATGTTCTCAGAGGCGATCAGCTCGATTTCGTGGCGCTGACGACCCAGCTCCTTCTCGATCGCGCCAAAGATATCGGGATCAGCGTCGGCAAGCGGGCGGGAGAAGAAGGCATCTGTATTCGTCATGATGATAGCTCCTGAGACAGTCATGCGATGGCGTCTTAACGCCCTGCCCTTTCAAGAGCAAGACAGCCTGCGAGATTTGCCCGTCAAACTGCGACCTTCAGCGGAAATATTCCATCCAAGCCCCAAAACAAAAAAGCCGCGCTTCGAAAAACGCGGCTTTTGACAGGTCTGACGTGGCAGATCAGTTGCGCGGCAACAGATCGTCATCGATGGAGCCGGAAGGCTGCTCCTGCGTGTAGGTGGTGTTCAGCGCCAGTTCGGCATTGCCGTCCTTGCTGTAGATGTCGTCGCGGAACTGTACGACGCCATCACGCGTCGACCATGCCGTGATGTAAACGAAATACACCGGAATTTCCTGCGCCAGCTTGATCGGCGTATTGACGCGGGTGGCGATGACCCGTTCGATTTCCTGACGCGACCAGCCGGGCGTGTCACGCAACATCCACGATGTCAGGTCGCGAACGTTCTGAACGCGCACGCAGCCGGAAGACTCGAAGCGCATCAGCTTGTTGAACAGGCCCTGCTGCGGCGTATCGTGCATGTATTCGTTGTTGGGGTTGTGGAAGTTGATCTTGGTCGAGGACATGGCGTTGTTCTTGCCCGGGTCCTGACGGAACATCAGGTTCGGAGCCTTAGGCGCGTTCCAGTCGATCGTCGTCGGCGACACTTCCTGCCCACGGCCATCCAGAAGGCGGATGTTGTTGCGCTCCAGATAGGTCGGGTCCTTCTGCATCAAAGGCACGATGTCCTTTTCGATAATCGAGCGCGGCGCCGTCCAGTAAGGGTTGAGAATGATCTCGTAAATCTTGGAGTTGATGATGTGGGTCGGGCGGGTATCCTTGCCAACGACAGCCGTGTTGCGCAGCACGACGCGGTTGTTCTCGACCGCTTCGATGGACGCCGCCGGAATATTCACCATCACGTGGCGCGGGCCGAGATCGCCCGACATGGTGTTGATGCGAACAAGGTTGGTCTGAAGCTGCCCCAGACGAATCTGTGCGGAAACATTCAGCGCCTTCAAGGTGTATTCACCGATAACGCCATCAGCCGGAAGGCCGTGGCGCGCCTGGAAGCGCTTCAGGGCACCATCGACATAGGAATCGAACGCGCTGGAAATACCGGCTTCACGCGGCAGGTCGCCGGAGATCATCAGACGCTGGCGCAGGGCCTGAATGGATGGATCGCTGACGCCGATCTGAAGTTTCTGCTGGCTTGGCGGCACTTCCGGCCAGCCACCGTTGGAAACGATCTGCTGATACTGCATCATCGCCTGCTGCACGAAGCCGGGCGATTCAGGGCTCAGAACCGGGGTGTTGGACGCGACACCGGCAGCGGCGCGCGACGAGTTGGCATCGAACTGATCGTCCCAGTTACCACGACGCGACGATCCGATGAGATCGTTGAACGCATCCTGCGCAAATGCGGGCGCGGCCAGAGCCACAGCGCCGAGGGAAACGGCAGAGCGCAACATGGCGCGCCGTGAAACAACTTCGGGGACGATTTTCTTTGTCATTTTACCTACCAGCCACTTTATCAGGCATCATAAACAACGCCTAAAACAACATCGTTAACAAACACGTATAGACGCGCCTGCCGGCAGGATTGACTCGATGCGAACTTTTGGATGACGCATGACGCGAACACAGGAGAAACCGCCGGCTCCTAGCATGTGGCGGTCCCATACCAATATGGCCAATTCGTGTCACCTGATGGCGCCTCACGAACCCGTGTTGCCAAGTGATTTTGCGATTGCAGCGCACAAAAATGCAACAAGCCGGATGCGCCCCCACATCCGGCTTTGCTTGATGGTCTGATATTTCCGATCGATTACAGGCGGTAAGCGATCGAGTCGTTCCAGAAACGGTCCAGACGCTGGAGCATCTTGTTCATTTCTGCGAACTCGCCGGTGCCGATGCCGCCGACTTTTTCGATGGAGCCGATGTGGCGCTCATAGAGGCCTGCAACGGTTTCTGCTATGTCCTGTCCCTTATCGGTCAGGCTGATGCGAACCGAGCGGCGGTCTATGCGGGAGCGCTGGTGGTTGATGAAGCCGAGGTCTACCAGCTTCTTGACGTTGTACGACACGTTGGAGCCGAGGTAGTAACCACGCGAGCGCAGCTCGCCGGCGGTCAGTTCGGATGTGCCGATGTTGAAAAGCAGGAGCGCCTGAACTGCGTTGACATCATCGCGACCCTGACGGTCGAACTCGTCCTTGATGACATCGAGAAGGCGGCGGTGGAGGCGCTCAACCAGGTGAAGCGATTCCATGTAGAGAGAGCGGATGGTTTCGTCCTGAGCGTCGGAAACGATGGCCTGTGGCTTTGCTTTGCTATTGATCATGACTGCCTCACTGTTTTGTTTGGCGGTGTTTGTTTGTTTCCCGCCTTGAGACCAAATCTAAGCAATGCGCATAAAATTCTACTTAAAATGCACGATTAATGAAACGTTACTTGCATGTCTCGCTTTTGATGAGGGTTGTACCGAATTCGAAATCGCTCCGGTCAACGCTATATATTTCAAAGGCTTACGCCGAAAAATCCACCAAAAAACGGCCTCAATAGCTTTAATTTTATGGTAAATCAATTCTTGAACGTTCGTCGTTTTGCCGTGCGTCGAGCCAGAAAGCGACCTGGAATAGTATATAAACAGTTGAGATTATGCCGTGCATGATGGGTACCATGGTGTTGTGCCCAAATATATTCGGCCACACCCTGTACATGGCGATCTGGGTTCCGGCGCCGATGACCCACATGACGGCGCCCCAGGACGCCCCGAGCCAAAGGCCAAGGGCCGCAACCGGGAAAACGACGGCCAGACTGGTACCTGCCACGCGCCACGGCATGTTGAGCATATCGAACCGCGCCTGCCCGCCCACCGAATAGCCCGTCAGCATCGCCCAATATTGCAGGCCGAACCAGAAACACGACAGCGCCACCAGTCTCAGAAAGACGATGTAGAGAATTTCCGCGAAAGGTCGTTTGGGATGAGGGAGAGAATCAGGTTCCATGGGGCGAAGATAATGACCTGTTGCGGGCGCGACCAGCAGATATTGCGCTGCGACCCTGTGACTGTCAAAACCCCGCAACGATCTGCCGCATTCGCATGTGACTTACAGTGTGTTATGGGCCACTCTGAATGAAGCGACGTTTTTGGACGTGTCACATCCGCACCCCTCATTCCTCTGACAAGCAAAGGAATGAGGGAGAGCGAAGTGACCGCGTCCAGACAGCGGCGTCCCGTACCGTCGGTATGAGTGATGTCGCATTTGGAAAGGCAAAGGTAAATGAACGACAAGACCCATCTGGTAGATCACATTACCGGTCACCGCCGGATGCGCAGAAACCGCAAGGCAGACTGGACGCGCAGGCTGGTGCGCGAGAACCAGCTGACGGTGGACGATCTGATCTGGCCGGTCTTCATCGTGCCGGGTACTAACATCGTGGAGCCCATTCCCGCCATGCCGGGCGTCAACCGCATGAGTGTGGACCGCTTGGTGGAGGCCGCGAAGGAAGCAGCCGATCTCGGCATTCCCGCCATCGCGACCTTCCCCAACATCGAGATGAACCTGCGCGACGAGACCGGATCTCAGTCTCTGGAGGCCAATAACCTCATCAATCAGGCCACCGTCGCCATCAAGCGATCCGTCCGCAACATCGGCGTCATCACCGATGTGGCGCTGGACCCTTTCACCAGCCACGGACATGACGGCATCTTGCGCGGTGACGATATCGTCAACGACGAGACCGTGGATCAGGTCGTCAAGGCCTCGATCATGCAGGCGGATGCCGGTGCCGATATCATTTCCCCCTCTGAGATGATGGATGGCCGCATCGGCGCCATCCGTCGCGGGCTGGATGCTGCAGGCCATCAGAATGTCGGCATCATGGCCTACGCCACCAAGTTCTCCTCTGGCTTTTACGGCCCCTACCGCGAGGCGATCTGCACCAGCGGCCTGCTGAAGGGTGACAAGAACAGCTATTACATCAACCCTGCCAACGGCATGGAAGCGATGCGCGACGCGGCGCTCGATGTCGAAGAAGGCGCCGACATGCTGATGGTCAAGCCAGGCCTGCCCTATCTCGACATCTGTTGGCGCCTGAAGGAAGCCTTCGGCCTTCCGACCTTTGCCTATCAGGTCTCCGGCGAATACACCCAGATCAAAGCCGCCGCCATGCAGGGCTGGATAGACGGTGAACGGGTGATGATGGAAACCCTGCTCTGTTTCAAGCGCGCGGGTTGCGATGGCATCCTGACCTACTTCGCGATCGAGGCCGCAAAGAAGCTCGCAAAGGGTTGAGCTACGGCTCATTGCATTGCACGGTTTTCCACACCATATAATTTTGCGAACAGGAGAACCCGTCGATGACACTCGACCCGAATACGACATATGTACCCACCGAAGACTGGCGCGCTTATAGCGGCGTGCTGAGCCGCCGCGTGTTCGCCTTCATCATCGATTACATCATCGTGGCTCTGCTGTGCATTCCGGCCGCCGTGATCGTTTTCTTTCTCGGTGTCATCACGCTCGGTCTCGGCTTCGCCCTCTATCCGATCCTCATCTTCGTCGTTGCCGTGCTGTACTTCGGCCTGACGCTGGGCAGTTCCGCCCAGGCAACGCCCGGCATGCGCGCCATGGGCCTTGCAATGGCGCGAACGAACGGTCGGCGAATCGACTTCCTGCTATCCACGATGCATATCGCGCTCTTCTGGATTCTGAACTCGGTTTTGACACCGTTAATCCTGCTGGCAGGCCTGTTTACGGAACGTTCGCGTCTGCTACACGACTTCCTGATGGGCACCGTCATGGTCCGAACGACCTGATTGACACGCTCATATAAGGAAAGTCGCATGGGCTGCCTCAAATTGATGTGCAGCCCCCATCTGCCAGTTGACGTTTCAGGGCTTTTTGCCATTCTGGTACCAAGGTCTTGACGGGCGAAGGGAGCGATCAGGGTTCGATGAACACGCAGGCGACGCCTTCTCCGCAATTTTATCTGACAGCTCCGGCCACCTGCCCCTATCTTCCCGGCCAGTTGGAGCGGAAGGTTTTCACGCATCTTGTTGGTCCTCGCGCGACCGAAATGAACGACCTGCTGACCCAAGGCGGCTTCCGTCGCTCCCAGAACATCGCCTATCGCCCGGCCTGCGAAACCTGTCGCGCCTGTGTTTCCGTGCGCATTCTGGTCGATCGTTTCGTGCCCACCAAGTCCATGCGCCGCGTTCTCAGCCATAACAATGACCTCGTGGCCACCGTTCACCAATCTGAACCCTCCACTGAGCAGTTTTCCCTCTTCCGCCGCTATCTCGACCACCGCCATCAATCCGGTGGCATGTCGGATATGTCGGCGCTGGACTACGCCGTCATGGTGGAAGACACGCACGTCAACACCCGCATCATCGAGTATCGCAAGCGCGAGCCGGGTGCTGGCATCGATGACAGCAAGCGCGGCGAGCTGATCGCCGTCGCGCTGACGGACACCATGAGCGACGGGTTGTCCATGGTGTATTCCTTCTTCAACCCCGCCTATGAGAAGCGCTCGCTCGGCACCTTCCTCATTCTCGATCACATCGCCCGTACTCGCACGCTTGGCCTGCCGCATGTCTATCTGGGTTACTGGGTCAACGGCTCGGAGAAAATGGGCTACAAGGTGCGCTACCACCCGCAGGAACACCTGACCCCGCGCGGCTGGGAACTCTACGAGCCCGAGCAGGTCTGAACAGACCGCCTTCCCGATACAATGCCAAAACAGCAGGACGCTTCAGTGCCGAAATCCTTTAAGACAGCTCTGCTCACCGCCGCGCTGATGACGATAGCCACGCCTTTCGCCCATGCGCAAATGGCCAGCTGGAAACCTTCCGAGCAGATCAAGACCTACGCCATCACAGGCAGTTCCGGCATCGATCTCTACCGATCCATCGGTGAGCGTGGGCCGCAGGCCGGTGTTCAGGCCGTGGCGCACACCACCTTCAAACTGACATGGCGGCGCGATTACCGGCCCCAGCCAGACGGAGCCTGCGTGCTGGCAACCGCCCGCCCCAATCTCACTGTTATCTATACATGGCCGAAAGCACCGGCAAAACTGCCGCCAGATGTCGCCGCAAGCTGGCAACGCTTCATCGCAGGCGTCGAAAAACACGAGCGCGTTCACGGCCAGCATATTCTCGAAATGGTCAGAAAAATCGAAGCCTTTAGCGTCGGTCTGCGGGCCGAGGACGATCCGAAATGCCAGAAGGTCCGCGTCGTTCTCCAGCAACGGCTGGGCGAGCTCTCGGACGAGCAGCGCCAGCGCGGGCGTGATTTCGACAAGGATGAGTTATCAAACGGCGGCGCGGTGCATCAGTTGATTCTGACACTGGTCAACGGCCCTTGAGGACAAAGGCTCACTACTCCGCCGCCTCGCCCTTCAGAACCGGCTCTGCCAGAATGGCGATCTCCAGTTCATAGGAATAGCCTTCCAGCATCGTATAGGCCTGCTCGATGACCTCGATCTGCGTCTCGGCGTTGCGAATGGCATCGGCGATGGACTGGCTGCGCGCCCGCAGCATCGAGCCCAGCACATCCGTTTCCGGCCTGCGGCCAATACGGTCCATGTGCTTGCGCACGCGGGCACGGTGACGCTCCAGCTCCAGAATATGAAAACGGCTCTTCAGAATATCGTCCGTCAGCTTGCGCCGCATGGCCGCGACGGGATCGAAGCTGCCCGGCTCACGCTCATCCAGAATGAACTCGTTGACCAGCGTTTCCAGCATCAGCAAACCCTTGAGGTCCTTGGCATCGGCCAGTTGCGGATCATAGCCCGTGTCATCGAACACCCGGCGGCGCACAGGGTCCTTCAGCAACTCATAGGCCAGTTGCAGCTTCGCGAACTGATCGGCATCGCCACCGCTGTCGGGGTGCGCGCTTTTAGCCACCTTGCGATAGGCAGACTTGATCGCCGCCTCATCGGCATCGCGCTCAACACCCAGCAAAACATAAGGATCGATCACCGAAACACCTGCACTCGCATTCTCGAAAACAGCCCTCGCCCACACCAAGCGGCCAGCACCATCACGGCATCATACGCAATTTTAGCCGTCCAAGGCACCCCTTGCATGAGGTTTTGAACGTAAAACGACATCGCCGCCCGCATTCACCAGCCGCGCTACGCCATTGCCCGCAAATTTGTCCAGCGCATGGCAGAACCGAAAAACCACGCGCCATACACCATCCAGGCAGGCCTTTCGGATTATAGCGCAGCCCATAAAACCGGTGTACATTAGCGCAGACTTCTGGAGGGAGGATCAGGCCATGGCAGAAACCATTACCCAAACGGTAACCGACTACGTGCAGGCCATGAGCTACGGCGATGCCAGCCTGCTGCGGGAAGTCTTCGACCCCCGCGCCAGCATCGTCGGCAATTACGAAGGCGCCACCGAGTGGCTATCACTGGAAGACTTCATCCACCAGATCCGCTCCGCAGGCAGCGGCCTGCAGGAACATCAGCCCGACCACGAAATCCACGGAATAGACCGCACCGGCGACACCGCCTCCGTCAAACTCACCAACCGCTTCGCAGGCATGCATTTTTCCGAATACCTCTGTCTGCTGGAACGCGACAAAAACTGGACCATCATCCACAAACTCTACGCCCTCCAGGAATAACCCAACCACCCCACCCCCAACTTTTTTCACGCGCAGACAAAATTTCTGCTTTACACCACCAGAGAATCTGATAATTCCACCCGCACTGGAATGCCCTTGTAGCTCAGTTGGTAGAGCACCTGATTTGTAATCAGGGGGTCACGAGTTCGAACCTTGTCGGGGGCACCAGTTCTTTTCTTTCCCAAAGAAATAAGTCGGCGTTCGGGTGTGATTTGCGCACCCAGTGCTTATAGGTCGCCGCAAAACCGTTTATCCCATGATGTTCGGAATAGCGCTTCGCCGTTGATAAGGTCGATCTTCTAGATTTAAACTGACCAAACGGCAAATATCCCGTAGGCCGCACCGATCGGAAATCCCATGTAAAAACTATACCGGCGCCACCAAGGATATTCTTTAGACTGCGGCTCAGGCTCTTCCTCGGGTATCTTTTTAAAAAAACTCATTACGAACAACAATATACGAGCAAAAACCTCTTGAAACAGCAATTGAATCAAGAGCATTGGCAGCATCAGAACCAAAACTATCCAAAAGCCGCGAACAACTACGACTCCCAGCGTTCCGAAAATCGATCCGACGATTGCTCCAAAAGCCAGCGTTGCAGCCGCCCACGCCAAATCCGGTAATTTGATTTTCTTTCCGTCCATATCCTAGAAATGCTCCGATACTATCGAAAATCGATCTAGCTCCCGTCACAGCAAATCCAGCGTCATCACCACCGGGCAATGATCGGAGGCCTTTGGCCTGTCCCAACCCGTCCGAGGATAGCGATCCACCTCCTGTCCCGGCGGAAAGATAGTCCGATAGGGCTGACCACCGCGGATGATTTCAGGCGCGCTTTTGGCGTTGATCTCCGCCAGATGCGGGGAGAGCCAGATGTAGTCGAGTTGGCAGAGATGCTGTTCCTGCGGGCCGCGGGAGTGGTAGAGGGTCCAGCGGTCCATCTCGTCACGGCGCTGCATGGGGTTTATGGCGAAGCCGTCCTTGCTGAGGATATCGAGCGCGCTGCGCTCCTCTTTTATAGGCGCGAAGCTGTAGCCGGTGCGGCGGTTGCCGGAAATGACGACGCGCTCCTGATAGTCGTTCATGTCGCCGCAGATGGCGAAATTCATGGAGCGGGCCTTGTCCGCTCCGAGGCGGTTTTTGATGATGCGGCGGATCGCTCTTACCTCCGCTTCGCGCACCGGCATGGTAGAAAGCCTTGCATCACCGGCCTCGCGCGCATTGGTCATGGACTTCAAATGCGTCACATACAGCGTGAACGGTTTGCCGCCTATGCGCAGGTCTAGCTCGAGGCAATCGCGTTTGAAAATCTTGTCGTCGATGCGGTTGGTCAGCGCCAGTTCTGGTGTGAACAGGCCAAGCTCGCGATAGGTCAACGCCGCATGGCTTTTGATCTCGACAAGCTCGATCTTTTCGCCATCCAGCGTTTCCTCGCGCATGATGACGGCGACATCGATGCCGCGGCTGTCATTGCCTTCCATCAGATATTTCTGGCGGTAACCATTGCCTACCATGCGGTAGAGATAGCCGTATTCAAAGGCCTGAAGAGCGGCTATGTTGTCGACTTCCTGCAGGCAAATAATGTCGGCGTCCGCATCGGCAATGGCCAGAGCCGAAAGCTGGCGGGTATCATCGGTCGATGCCAGCATGCGCGCGCTTTCCAGCGCCTGATAGGTCGCCTCGTCGCGCACATCGAAAAGCTGCATGGCCCGGTCGCGCCGCGTCTGGTTGCGAAAGCCGGTATAATCGAAACGCGTCATCAGGTTTTCGATGTTGAACGTGGCAAGCCGCAGCGACATGAAACATTCCCTTTTTTTGGCTTTATTAAACGGGTTTCACTTTATGCGTGCCACAACAATACATTGCTATTGCTAGCACTTATCGGTCTAAGGGGACTTAATAATGCACCAGTACATATCTTTAGGAGCGGCTTGCAATACCGCGACAATGATGAAAATTGCAGGCCTCAGAAAGGCTTCCTTTCCATTTGACTGGCTGCTGAACCTAAACGCAGGTCTCTCAGTGGTTACGTCGATCATACAAGACGACTATCAGAAAGTTATGGCTGAAGACTGCTATCAATGCGTGTATCATCAACCCGTAGGCAAAGCGGTCCCCGCCTACAAGGATTATCCAAGCACATTTCACATCCATTCAGATCCATTGTCTAATCCCGACATACATAGGGAGATGATAAGACGTTTCGAACGATTTAGATTGGTTTTGCGGTCAAGAGACACTCTGCATTTCGTTTATTATAGAAATCTTTCTATATGCCGAAATGAAAAGCCGAGTTTGCAAGCTGCCGAAGTCCTTCACCTGATGCTTGAAGAAGCCACTCAATTTTTGGATGCCATTGAAGCCAGTCGCAAAGGAAAAACCTTCATACTGCTGGTTCTGGAAAGCGATGTTGAAGACACCGAAATAACAAATGAAGCTCTCAAGCATGTCGGAGTGACAGACCAGAGAATATCCATCGGCAGTGCTCTTTCAAGATATGATGATAATGATGAGCTAAATGCAAAGTGGCAAAAAGACTTGATGGAACTCATTATCAATCACACAAAAATGCCAATTTCGATGAAACTGAGATGCCAATGTAAACGTCTTTTTCGAGCATTCCGAAAACGAATCAAAGGAAAAAAACTCAAACGCCCAGGTGTCGAAACTCATTACGCGGCATAACACCTTACAGCCGCCAAGCCGAACGTATGACGATGGGAAGGAGCGAACCGATGGCAGCAGGTTCGCGAGAATAGGCGCGCAACGCCTGCCCGTCCGGTAGCGTCAACCGCAGGGAATAGCGCTCGCCCTCGTAGAGAATGTTGGCGACCCGGCACGGTATGCCATCGCCATCCTGTATCACATCCTGCGGGCGCACCAGAATATCTCCGTGCGGTGACGACGATCGTTCCGCCACCATCAACGGCTGCAACTGGCTCCAGTCCAGAGACCGTGGCGCACTTTCAGGTAAGGCCAAGGACAAGATGGCGCCCTGCCCAACCAGCCCGCCAACAAGCCTGCCTTCTGGCCTCGCATAAAGTTCCGCCGGTGCTGCCATCTGCAACAACTTGCCTTCTGACATCACGGCAACATCGGTCGCCAGCGCCATGGCTTCGGCCTGATCGTGGGTGACGTAGATCATCGTTGCGCCCGACGTTAAGTGGAATTCGCGGAAGGTTTCTTCCATCTCCTGGCGCAGATGCCGGTCGAGATTGGCGAGCGGTTCGTCCAGTAGAACGACGTCCGGTTCGGTGACTAAGCAGCGGGCGAGCGCCACGCGCTGCCGCTGGCCACCCGATAATTCGGATGGGCGGCGGTCCGCGTAGGCTTCCAGCCGCACGGTGGCGAGCGCGTGTGCCACCTTGCGCTTGTAGGTCTCCCCGGAAATGCCGCGCACTTTCAGCGGATATCCGGCGTTGTCGGCCACCGTCATATGCGGCCACAGCGCGTAGGACTGAAAGACCATCGCCATGTTGCGGCGCTCCGGTGGCACCATGCTGCCTGCATCGGCCAGCACGCGTTCGCCCAGCAGAATAGAGCCATCCGTCGGTTGTTCAAAACCGGCGATCATGCGCAGCACCGTCGTCTTGCCGCAGCCGGAGGGACCCAGCAGCGCCAGAAATCCGCCATCGCGAATGGTGATCGACACATCGTCCACCGCTGGTTTTCCGGTGCCAAAACGCTTGGACAGGCGGTTGAGGATCAGTTTCGCCACGGCACCACTCCTTTCGGCAGCTTTGCGCCGAGAAGTTCGAGAAGCAGCATCAGCACCACCACCATGGCCACCACCAGCACGGACAGTGCCGAAGCGAGGTTGAAGCTGCCGCTATCATCGAGATTATAGATCACCACGCCAAGCGTCTGCGTGCCCGCAGACCACAGCAGCGCCGAAACGGTCAGTTCGTTGCAGGCAATGAGAAACACGAGAATGACCGATGCACCCGCCGCAGGCCCCACCAGCGGCAGGACGATGTCGAACATCCGCCGCCAGAACCCGGCTCCGGCCAGCCTTGCAGCCTCCTCCAGCACCGGGTCAAACTGCGTGAAAGCTGACACCATCGGCTTCAGGCTGACGGCGAAGAAGGAGGAGAAATAGGCGAGCAGAATGATCCACAGCGTGCCGTAAAGCGTAACACCCAACAGCGGAATGGGTGCCGCAAACAACAGCACGTAGGATACGGAAATGACCACGCCCGGCAGCGCATAGGGAATATCCACCAACGCTGACAGCATGAACATGAAGCGGCTTTTGCCACGCACGAGGAAATAGGCCGTCAATACTGTCACCACAAGGAGACAAATCGAGGTTGCCGTGGCGAGAAACAGCGAGTTGGCAAAGGCCGTGCGCGTCACCGCCTGCCGAAACAGAATCTCCTCATAGGCATGCAGGCTCGCGGTTTTGAGACTGAGCGGCACGCCATAGGCGGGTGCCAGTGAGCTCGAGACCAGCGCCATCAGCGGCGCGACCAGCATGAAGACTATGCCGAGCCACAGTGCTGTTTCCACCAGCCCTCGCCATGGTCCCAGCGTGAAGGTCGCCGCCTTGCCGGATAGGCCGATGATGCGATAATCGCGGCCCTTCATTGCCCGTTCCTGAATGGCGAGGCCCAGCACGGAGATGATGGCGATCATGCCGGAGAGCATGGCGATATCGCCAAAGGTGCTGCTGCCGAAGCTTGAAAAACGGCTGTAGATCAGCGTCGGCAAGGTAAAGATGGAGGCGGGAATGCCGAGAATGGCCGGGATGCCGAAATTGCCGACGCCGGAGACGAAGGAGATAGCAGCACCCGCAATCAGCCCCGGCATGGCCAGCGGCAGGATTATGTGTTTCAGCACCTGCCAGGAAGACGCGCCGGAAAGCTTCGCCGCCTCGATGCCATCCTGCGGCAGGGCCAGCAGCCCGGCACGAAGCGACAGATAGACCAGCGGCGCATGCTGCACGCCCAGCAGCAGCGCAATACCCGCGATGGAATAGAGCGGCTGCGGCGAGCCCAGAGGCGGCGCGAGGCCGATGGCTTTCAGCAGCGTGCTGGAAGGACCGGTCATGCCGATCCATGACAAGGCAGTCACCTGCGGCGGGATCATCATCGGCAGCATGAACAGAAAGCTTAAGATCGATTTCCCGCGGATGTTGCACAGCGTCAGCGCCAGCGCGAAACCGGCCCCGATGGCGAGCGAAATGACCATACCGAAGAAGGAGGTAGAGAGCGTGTTCAGCACGGCGTCCCACAGCGCCGGATCGCTCAGCAGCGGCCACATATCACCCTTCAGTGACGAGGCGACACCGGTATAGGCGAGCCGCCCGAGCGGCAGCGCGCTCAGCATGAAAACGACTGAAACCACAAAGGGAAACAGCCAGCGCGGCTGGCTGTTTCCACTGTTCGAACGTGCGGGCATGAAGCTGGATCAGCCCTTGGAGTCGAAGATATCGGAGAAGGTTTTCAGGTCCTTTTCGGAATTCTTCAGCGCCTCGGACGCGTTGATCGGCAGCACCTTGATCTTGTCGCGCGCAGGAAAACCTTCCGGCAGGGCAACGTCGTTGCGGGCCGGAATATAACCGAGTTTGACGAAGCCTTCCTGTCCCTTCGCGGATAGAACATAATCCACGAACTTCTTGGCGGCTTCGGCATGTTTGGTGTTGGCCAGAATGCCGACCGGCTCTGTCACGGCAGACACGCCCTCTTCCGGGAACACGAATTCTACCGGTGCGCCCTTGGCCTTTTCGCGGATCGGCATGTAATCCACCACGACGCCATAGGCCTTCTCGCCAGATGCAACAGATTTCAACACCGCACCATTGCCGCCAGCAGCAATCGCGCCATTGGCTTTCAGGGCCTTGTAGTAGTCCCAGCCTAAGCTATCGACACCGGCCAGCGTCTGCGCGTGGATCAAGGCCGCACCAGAAGTCAGCGGGCTTGGCATGGCAACCAGCCCCTTGGCGTCCGGCTTTGCCAGATCCGCCCAGCGCGTCGGCTTCATCGCGGCCTGCGTGTTGTACATGATGCCTGTGGTGATGAGCTTGGTGGAGTAGTAATAGCCATCCGCATCATAAAGCGTCGCATCGTAATGGGCAGCTTCCGGCGACTTGTAGGCCAGCAATTGCTTGGCCTGCTTCATGCGCTCCAGCGTCACGGTATCGGCAATCAACAGAACGTCGGCAACAGGGTTGCCCGCTTCGATCTCGGCCATCAGCTTGGCCATGATCTTCGGCGTTCCATCCCGCACCCACTGAATGTCGATGTCGGGATTGGCCGCCTTGAAGCCATCGACGGTCGCCTGCGCATCCTCGTTCGGCTGGCTGGTGTAGAGCACCAGATCAGCCGCCTGGGCGCTGCCCAAGAGAATGCCGAGCGAAACGATGGCCGTGAAGGCGGAAAGAAGCGTTTTCATGAATGCGGTTCCAGTTGCGATCTGGCACCGCTAAAACACACATCCATAACATGTGTGTGACAGGCAGGTTTTAAGCGCCCGTCACAGCGTAACAGTGCCCTCGATCAACACCGTCACCGCACCGCCGATCCAGATATCGTCGCCGATCTTGTCGACACTCACGCGCCCGGCCCGGCCCAGAACCGTGCCCTGACTTGCCACATAATGTTGTGGCGCAATGCCCTGCCCGATCAGCCATTGCGCGATGCCCGCATTCAAGCTGCCGGTGACCGGGTCTTCGTAACCATCCGCAAAGGCTCTCAGCTCAAAATCCGCCTCAATGGCATCGTCCGCGTCGCACGGTGCTGCCACGCCAACCTTCAGCCCGCCAAGAACGGGATAATTCGGCTTGATGTTCAACACATCTTGGCGAGTGCGCAGCAGCAGCGAGACCCAGCCCGGACCGTTATCCGTCCAGTTCGCATCGACAACGGCGTCTTTGGCAAGACCAAGACCCGCGATGACCGCCTCGAGCGTATCGGCTTCCACCGGACCGGATTTGCGTAGTGGCGGCGCTGCAAAGGCAAGCTTGCCATCCGAAACCCTGATCCTGATGAGACCCGCCTCGCATTCCTGCACCACCTCGGTCTTGTCTATTTTGCCCTGACGCGAAAGCCAGACATGGCATGTGCCGAGCGTCGGATGACCGGCGAAAGGCAGCTCCCCATGCGGCGTAAAAATCCGCACCCGATAATCGGCATCCGGCGATGTGGGTTTCAGAATGAACGTCGTCTCGCTGAGGTTCGTCCAGTTGGCAAAAGCCGCCATCTGCGCATCCGACAGGCCATCCGCATCGAAGACCACGGCGAGAGGATTGCCCTTGAGCGGCTGCGACGAGAAGACATCCACTTGCTGGAAAGCGTGCTGGCTGGTCATGACGAACTCCTTTTATTGGGGGTTTGAAGACGCAAATCTTCGCCACCCTCGGGTTTGTCCCGATGGTCTGATCACGTTCGATGTTGGGGTGCGTCAGTTCCTCGGGACGAGCCCGAGGAACTGACGCAAAAAGACGACCGCTTAAACCAGCGGCATCGTCGCAGTCGATTTCGTTTCCGCACCGGCAATCAAACGGCCAAGGCGCTTGATACCCTCATCGATCATCTGCTCGTTGGCACAGGAGAAGCTGATGCGCAGCGTGTTGGCGCCGGAGCCATCTGCGAAGAAGGCCTTGCCGGGAACGAACGCAACGCGTTCGGTGGAGAGCGATTGCGCCAGCAGTTCCGCGCCATCGAGGCCTTCCGGCAGCGTGACCCAGACGAACATGCCGCCTTCCGGCTTCGTCCAGCGGGCAGATTTCGGCATGTACTTGTCCAACGCAGCCAGCATCGCATCGCGACGGGCACTGTAGGCTGCCTTGATCTTCGCAACCTGCTTGTCGAAACCGCGCGATGCCACATGCTCGACAGCCATCTGGTTGATGGTCGAGGAATGCAGGTCCGCAGCCTGCTTCATCAGCACCAGCTTGCGGATGACCGGCATGGAGGCAACCACGAAGCCAACCCGAAGACCCGGCGCCAGCGTCTTGGAAAAGCTGCCGGAATAGATCGTGCGGGTCTTTTCGATGCCGCCACTGCGGGCGATATCCAGCGCCATGATCGGCGTGACCGGCTCTCCATCGAAACGCAGATTCTGATAGGCACCGTCTTCGATAACGGCGATATCCAGCTCATCCGCCAGTTCCAGCAACTTGTGACGACCGGCCAGATCGACGGTTTCGCCCGTCGGGTTGGAGAAATCCGCCGAGAGATAGGCAAACTTCACCGCACCACCAGTCTTCGCCGCCGTGTCGCGGTAAGCCTGCGGCGTGCGGTTACCGTTCGGGTTCAACTGATCGTAGGTCGGTTCATAGGCGTTGAACGCCGAGAGCGCGCCGAGATAGGTCGGCCATGTCACCAGCGCGGTGTCGTTGGGCGAAATGAACAGCTTGCCGAGATAATCCAGCGCCTGCTGCGAACCCGAGGTGATGAAAACGTTATCGACGGCGCAATCGATGCCGATCTTCGCCATGTCCTTGACGATCCATTCGCGCAGCGGCTTGTAGCCTTCGCTGACGGAATATTGCAGAGCCGAATTCACCTGCGGACCGGAGAAGATATCCGCGTAAGCCTGCTTGAATTCCTCATCTGGAAACAGCGCTGGGTCAGGAATACCGCCCGCAAAGGAAATGATGTCAGGCTGGTCCAGAAGCTTCAGAAGCTCGCGGATTTCAGAGGCTTTCATCCGCGATGAGCGCGTGGCGAAAATTTGTTCCCAATCAAGCATAGGGTGGTTTCCTCATATTTCGTTTTCTTGCGCAAATATGTACAGAAATCACGATAGGTCAGCAATGCTGACTTATCAGTTTTCGGTACGGTTTTTCAGATTTTTTGCGCCTGCTCCCAAATTGCCGATACCCAATACAATCTCTCCGCAGACTTCACAATCTGCTTCACGATGGATTGACGGCAGGGCATTTTCCGGCTCGATTGCGGGCCGATTGATTTGATCTCTGGAGGAGACGACATGCTCAAGAATATTGACCCGGCGCTGAACGCCGATGTGCTGCACGCGCTGCGCGCCATGGGCCACGGCGACACGCTCGTCGTCACCGACACAAACTTCCCCTCCGACAGCGTCGCCCAGTCGACCAATGTCGGACAGGTGCTGCGCATGGAAAACATTTCCGCCGCCCGCGCCATGAAGGCCATCCTCTCCGTCTTCCCCCTAGACACCCCCCTCCAGCCCTCCGTCGGCCGCATGGAAGTCATGGGCGCGCCTGACCAGATCGAGCCGGTGCAGGCCGAGGTCCAAGCGGAAATCGACGCCGCCGAAGGCAAATCGGCGCCGATGTACGGCATCGAGCGCTTTGCGTTTTATGAGCAGGCGAAGGATGCCTATTGCGTGATTACCACGGGCGAGACCCGGTTTTACGGCTGTTTTATTTTGACGAAGGGTGTGATTGCGCCGGGGGCGTAAAACGAGCAATAGGACAATGAAAGACCGGAGCTTTAGGCCCGGTCGCCAAACCTGCCTAGTTGGTGATCCGTTCCGACTGCGGGGGCATTGCTTTTAATGTCTGGAGAATGACGCTGGTCTCCATGTCCTTGGCGCACATGCCGGTCGCAGCCTCACCAAAATCAACAAGACTATGGTACTTTGGAGCTGGAGCTTTTTTGAGCGCCAGCATCCAGGCGGCATGGCCGCTCGATTTCAATCCGTCGAAATAGAGTTTCTGCGTTGAAAAAGGGATATTCGTTTCACGCGGATCAGCCAGCACAAAAATACGGCGATCAGCTTGGATGGGTATCCGATCCAGCGCATCGTAGGGATCGAAAAACACTTCCGTTTTCAACCGCCCTGTGAACCCGCGTTGCTTCAATCGTTCCCGATACGCCGCAGCTGCCGAGGACAAAACAGCGCATTGAATGTCGTTGCGACGGGAAAGAAACTCTGCGGCGAGTGTGCCGCCTCCGCTATGCCCTCCCAATGCCCAACGACCGATGTGGTAGCGGGCTTTCAAGGCATCGATCTGCGCCGCGACCAGCTTCGCTTCCAAAGGCTTGTGCCGGATATCGTAGTGCTTGCCCGCACTCCCATAGCTGCCGGGTCGTGCAAGGAATATCCAGGGGACGCCGTAGCGTTCAGATAGGGACTTCGATTGCGATATCATTGACGCGACGCCAATCCCTTGCTGGTGACCAACGCTTTTAGGACCGCCCATGACATCTCCCGGCATCCAGGCAGCAACCACCGCATTTTCGCCGATCAGATCAAGCCCGGCGGCATAGTATCTGAGGCAATAGCCATTTCCCTCTACGTTCACCCAAACTGCTGTGTGCCGTGCTTCCATTTCCTTGCATGATGCAGGGTCGGTTCGGATTCCGGCGATCACCCGCGCCGGATCGAACATTTCATCGTCCGACTCCGATTGGGCCATGGCCATGGATGTTGAAAAAGCAACCGTCACCATTATGAGCAAAGTCTTTTGTAAAATACGAAAGGTATCGAACATCGTCACACACCCAAGCCTGATCCTCGTGTTCAATTTTTTAGTGCAAAAGCCATATCGACACCAGTCTACATAAGAAAAAGGCCGGAGCTTTCGCCCCGGCCTTCCGCAAACTCATCCAACCAATAAAGCTTAGTTCACAGCCTTATCAACCAGCTTGTTCTTGCCGATCCAAGGCATCATGCCGCGCAGTTTGGCGCCGACTTCTTCGATCTGGTGGGTGTCGTTCATGCGGCGGATGCCCTTGAAGCGCGAGCCGCCAGCGCGGTATTCCTGCATCCAATCGGAGGTGAACTTGCCGGTCTGGATGTCGGTCAGAACGCGCTTCATTTCTGCCTTCGTTTCGGCAGTGATGATGCGAGGACCGGTGACGTATTCGCCCCACTCGGCAGTGTTGGAGATGGAGTAGTTCATGTTGGCGATGCCGCCTTCATAGATCAGGTCAACGATCAGTTTCACTTCGTGCAGGCACTCGAAATAGGCCATTTCAGGCGCATAACCGGCTTCGGTCAGCGTTTCGAAACCGGCGCGGATCAGTTCGACGAGACCGCCGCACAGAACGACCTGTTCGCCGAACAGGTCGGTTTCGCACTCTTCGCGGAAGTTGGTTTCGATGATGCCGGAACGACCACCGCCAACGCCGCAGGCGTAGGACAGCGCAACTTCAAGCGCGTTGCCGGAAGCGTTCTGGTGAACGGCAACGAGGCAAGGCACGCCGCCGCCCTTCTGGTACTCGCCGCGAACGGTGTGGCCTGGGCCCTTCGGTGCGATCATGACGACGTCGAGCGATGCCTTTGGCTCGATGAGACCGAAGTGAACGTTGAGGCCGTGGGCGAATGCAATGGCTGCACCGTCACGAATGTTGTCGGCAATGTCTGCCTTGTAGATGTCGGCCTGAAGTTCGTCAGGCGTTGCCATCATCAAAAGGTCGGCCCACTTGGCAGCGTCTGCAACGGTCATGACCTTGAAGCCATCGGCTTCGGCCTTCTTAATGGTCGGCGAACCGGCCTTCAGCGCAATGACGACGCCAGTTGCACCGCTGTCCTTCAGGTTCAGCGCATGCGCGCGACCCTGGGAGCCGTAACCGACGATGGCGACATTCTTCGCCTTGATGAGATTGAGATCGGCATCACGATCGTAATAGACGCGCATTTCGGTAGTCCTTCCTTGATAGATGATGGTGTTGAGACCGGATGTCAGGCGGCCTTTCCGCCCGTTTCCGAATGTACCTTTTCCGTGCCGTAGAGCGTGAGAAAGGCCGAAACGGCCTTGCGCGCCCGCGCGGAAAAATCCTTGGCCTGCGCCTCGCCGAGCAGCATGCGCACATGCAGATCGGAAACGATCAGGCCGTAAAAACTGCGATAGGCGTCTTCGAGATCATCGAAGCGCAGATAACCGGAGCGGCGACCGGCCTCGATGAGACCCCGCGCCCGCTTGTCGATCTGGCGACGACCGCGCTCGACCAGCAGGTTGCCCAGCTTGGAGCCATCGCGGCTGGCCTGGCCGATGGCCAAACGGTTTAGTGCCAGCGAAACATCACCCGCCAGAACGTCCAGCAGATCATGGGCAAAGACCTCGAGATGGTCGATCAGCTGCGGCGCAGACACACGGTCACCCGCCTTTTCAAAGGTGCGGACCTTGCTCTGCTGAAAGGTGATCATCGCAGCCAGCAGGCCGTCACGATCACCGAACCACTTGTAGAGGCTTTCCTTGGAACAGTTGGCAGCGCGCGCCAGACCCGATGTCGTCAGCGCTTTTTCCCCGCCCTCGACCAGCAAACGCAATGCCTGTTCCAGAACGGCGTTCTGGCGCGGCGAAAATTCCTGCGATGTGTTCGGATCGGTCCCCACCTTGTCCACTCCATCTCGAATGTTATGTACCGTACGGTACGGTTCGAGTGCTGTTTAAGGGGAGCCAAGTGCAGGGTCAAGAACTTTTTTGAGCGAGATGCGCGATTTGACGCAACGCAACATGAGCGTTTTCGCAAGTGTATGAGGCGTCAGCCATCCGCTTCGAAGCGCTGCCGCGCAACCTTGACGGCATCGTGGTTTTCCAGCGCCCAGTTGATCACCTCAGACAGGGGCCGGTAGAGCGAGCGACCCAGCGGCGTCATGCTATATTCCACGCTGGGAGGCTTGGTGGGAAACACTTCGCGGTGAATGTAACCGTCGCGTTGAAGATCGCGCAATGTCTGCGTCAGCATGCGCTGCGAAATATCCGGCACCATGCGGCGCAATTCCCCAAAGCGATAAGGCTTTTCCGCCAAGGCCTGCAGCAACAGTGTCGACCACTTTCCGCCGATGTGGTTGAGAAGGTCGCGCACCGGGCAATTGTCGAAATCCAGATTGGCAAAATCTGGCGATGGCGCAGATGCCGTCGGCTTCAATCTGGAAATCGTCGCAGTCATGGTGGTTCCTTTTTGGTAACGTAGAGCGGAAAACATGCCTTCTTTACAGATGCACCGTAATTCCTATTTTAGCCTTACTCTCTTTTTGAGACCACCGCAAAGGAAACAGTCATGAGCAAGATTCTCGTCACGGGCGCTTCTGGTCATCTCGGTCAGGCCATCATCCGCCACATCATCGAAACATACCACGTGCCAGCCTCCAGCATCGTGGCTGCCAGCCGTGACACCGCGAAACTCTCAGACCTTGCCGCCAAGGGCATCGAGACGCGCGTAGCGGATTTCGATGATGCCGCATCGCTGGAAAAGGCCTTTACCGGCATCGATACACTGTTGGTCATCTCCACAGACGCCCTCGCCGTTCCCGGCCAGCGCCTGACACAGCACAAAGCAGCCGTTGAGGCCGCGAAGAAGGCTGGCGTCAAGCATCTCGCCTATACCTCCATGTCCAACCCGGACAAATCGCTTGTCTCCTTTGCGCCGGATCATCTGGGCACCGAACAGGCCATCAAGGCAAGCGGCCTGCCCTACACCATCATCCGCAACGCCTGGTACTTCGACAACTACCTGCATTCGGCGCCGCATAATCTTTCCACCGGCCAATGGTTCACCGCCACGCAAAACGGCAAGGTCTCCAACATCAGCCGCGACGATTGCGCCCGCGCCGCAGCCGCCGTGCTGGCCAAGGGCAAGGCCGAAAACAAGACCTACACCATCACCGGATCGCAGGCTGAGACCACCGAAAAGATCGCGGAGACCATCTCGCAGGCTGCGGGCAAGCCGCTCGCCGTGGTGCAGGTATCCCCCGCCGATCTGAAAAAAGGCATCGAAGGCGCAGGCCTCCCCGGCTTCGTGGCAGACATGCTGGTCTCATCGGAAGAAAACGTCGCAGCTGGTAATTTTGATATCGTGACGACGGATTACGAGACACTGACCGGTGAGAAGCCGCAGACAGCAGCGGCATTTTTCGAGGCGCATAAGGCTGCGCTTGCGGGATAAGGATAGATCGGCTCCCCTCTCTCCTCCGTCGCCCCGGCCTTGAGCCGGGGTCCAGCCGTCTTGCGTCTGCAAGGCGAAAAGACTCTTTCAGCCCAAGGACTTGGGCTGACTGGATACTGGCTCAAGGCCGGTATGACGGAAGATGGGACGTCGCAGACAGACACAGCCATCCAGGTGCGTAAAAAGAGAGAGATATTACGCGCCTAAAGCCCCTCGGCCTCATACCCATACAACCAGTCGAAATCCGCCAGAAACGCCTCCGGTGGGCGCATGGAAAGCAGCACATCGCGCCCGATACGCATCGGCCCGCTGGCGTGATAGGCAAATCTGTTCAGCGCCGCGCGCTTGCGGGCCTTGTCGATGCGCGGAAGGCGATGCGCCTCGAAACGTGCCAGCGTTTCCGCCAATGGCTGATCCTGCCCGACAAATGCGGCAAGTTCGAAAGCGTCTTCTATTGCCATCGCAGCACCCTGCGCCGCGAACGGCATCATCGCATGGGCCGCATCGCCGATCAGCACCGTGTCGCGACCATTGTGCCAGCGCCCCTCGCCTGCCTGAAACAGCGGCCAGAATGTCGGCTGGGCAGTGGTTTGCAGCATGCTGGCAAATACCGGGTTCCAGCGCCGAAACTGCTTCAGCAGCAGCGCCTGCTGCTGGCCCTGCGCCTCCGCCTTCCAGGTGTCGCCGGGATTGGTGCCCGCCGCAATGGCAACGATGTTAAACCCGCCTGTTTCCGCCAGCGGATAGGCAACCAGATGCGCGGATGGGCCGAGAAAAGCGGTAACGGAGCGGCTGTTCAAAAACGCGGGCGCGCCCTGCCCCGGCACGGTAAACCGCCACGCAACATTGCCTGAGAACGTGGCCGATGGACTGCCCGGCACGGCGTAACGTGCGCTCGACCACACGCCATCGGCACCCACGATCAGGTCATGCTCCTGAAATGTTATTGCAGAGATGATCGCTTTGTTGACCGCATCAAGCCGCTTACCCAGATGAAGATGGCAGAGCGGGTTTGCTTTCACCGCCGCCAGCAGCGCGCTTTGCAGCGTCGCCCGGTGCAGCACGCCATAGGGCGCACCCCAGCGCTGGCGAGCCACTTGGCGCATGGGCAGCGAGACGAGCGTTTTGAGCGACTTGCCGGATGCGAGATCGACCGTTTCGGGCTCAAGCCATTGCGCCTCGATCTGCGGCAGCACGCCCAGCGCAGACAGAATACGGGCGGCATTGGGCGAGATTTGCAGCCCCGCGCCCACCTCTTCCAGATTGTCGGCCTGCTCGATGATATCGCACCGCACGCCATACCTGGAAAAGGAAAGGGCAGCGGTCAGACCGGCAACGCCGGCACCGATGATCGCAACGGATTTTACGGGCATGGAAAGCCCCAGCTAAAATGGCAGGTCAGGCCGCCTTGACGTGGAAGACGCAACCGGGCGGGTTCGTCTGGGTTGCCTTCAGCGATCCATTGAAACGGAAGAGCGTCGAGCAATAGGAACAGACCTTCTCGTTGTCGTCGCCCATATCGATGAAGATATGCGGATGATCGAACGGCACGGATGCGCCCGTGCACATGAATTCCTTGACGCCGATTTCGATGACGCGGTGTCCGCCATCGTTCTGGAAGTGGGGAATGGTATGCCCGGCCATGTTCGTCTCCAAATGCACGCGTGGGTGAGCCTCTGCTCACATCATTGCGGATATGTAGCGTCAAATCCTTTTGACCTCCACAGAAAATATTGCCCGATATGTTCAACCATTCGATTTCCTGACATATGGTGCCGCAAAAAGGATGTCCTTGATGAATCTCAATGTGCCGCAATATCAGTCGTTCTCCCATGAAGGCCTCCAGCTCTCGTTTTTCGATGCGGGCAACCCGTCCGGCGTGCCGGTGCTGCTCATTCACGGTTTCGCCTCCAGCGCCTCGGTCAACTGGGTGCATCCCGGCTGGGTGAAGACGCTGGGAGATGCGGGTTACCGTGTCATCGCACTCGACAATCGCGGCCATGGCACCAGCGACAAGCCGCATGACCCAGACGCCTATTACCCCGCCACCATGGCGGGGGATGCGGTCGCACTGCTCGACCATCTCGGCATCGCCAAGGCCCACATCATGGGTTACTCCATGGGCGCCCGCATTTCCGCTTTCGTCGCCATGGCCAATCCTCAGCGCGCTTTGTCGCTGGTGTTCGGCGGCCTTGGCATCGGGATGGTCGATGGCGTGGGCGATTGGGACCCGATTGCAGATGCCCTGCGGGCACCGTCGCTGGATGTCGTCACCCATGAGCGTGGCCGCATGTTCCGCGCCTTTGCCGACCAGACGAAAAGCGACCGCATCGCGCTTGCAGCTTGTATCGAAACGTCGCGCGTCCTGGTGACCCGCGAGGAAGCGGCAGCCATCGCAATCCCTACGTTGATTGCTGTCGGCACCAAGGACGACATCGCTGGTTCCGGCGAAGAACTTGCAGCGCTTATGCCGCACGCCAAAGCCATCGATATTCCGGGCCGTGACCACATGCTGGCCGTCGGCGACCGAGTGTTCAAGGCTGCCGTTCTGGAGTTCTACCGCGAGATTGACGCCGAGAGCTGATCTCAAGCACTCATTTTCTAAAAAGCTGTCAGAAAAACTCATCCTGTCGCGTCTTTAACCGCGTTGGTAAATCACCATTTCTAGGCGACGGTTTTTTCTGTATAAATCAACGACACGAATTTGAGGGAGATCCTCCATGGTCGTACGCATAGATGCACGTCAGCAGGAACAGTTGTCGCTTGTTGATCCCATCTGGGGAAGCCTCCAGAACGAAGCACGCACAGCAGCATCGCAGGACCCGCTGCTGTCGGCCTTTTTCTATTCGACGATCCTCAACCATCATTCGCTGGAAGAGTGTGTGATCTACCGCATCTGCGAGCTTCTGGACCACCCGGATATGCAGGCGGTTCTGCTGCGCCAGACCTTTGACGAGATGTTGCAGGACTGGCCGGAATGGGCCGCGATCCTGCGCGTGGATATTCAGGCCGTCTATGACCGCGACCCTGCCTGCACCCGTTTCATGGAACCGGTGCTGTATTTCAAGGGCTTCCACGCCATCCAGACCCACCGTCTGGCCCACTGGCTATGGAACAACGGTCGTCGTGACTTCGCGCTCTATCTGCAAAGCCGCGCGTCCAGCGTTTTCCAAACGGATATCAACCCGGCAGCGCGCATCGGCAAGGGTCTTTTCCTCGACCACGCGACAGGTCTCGTCGTGGGTGAAACGGCTGTCATTGGCGACAACGTGTCCATCCTGCACGGCGTAACACTCGGCGGCACCGGCAAGGAAGGCGCAGACCGCCATCCGAAAATCCGCAGCGGTGTGCTCATCGGCGCAGGCGCCAAAATTCTCGGCAATATCGAGATCGGCAGTTGCTCACGCATCGCCGCCGGTTCCGTCGTGTTGAAGCCGGTTCCGCCCAATGCCACCGTTGCCGGTGTGCCTGCCCGCGTGGTGGGAGACGGCGGATGCAACGAGCCGTCGCGCATCATGGACCAGATCATCGGCGCGGATATCTGAGAGTATTTTCAGGCGCGTCCGCTCGGATCACGCGGACGATTTGCCTCTTTGACTTTACTTTCGCCTTTAAGCCATGCCAAAAGCGGGCACATTTTAAGAGTCACGGCGTCCTGATGACGCGTCTTCGCAAGACGCGTTGCGCCGTGGGAACCGCACAGGAGAAGACTGGTGAAAGCCGACGAAATCAAAAAACTCGACGCCTATTTCAAGCGTACCTTCAACGAAAAAATGATCGTAAAAGCCCGCCCCCGCAAGGACGATTCGGCAGAAGTCTATGCTGGCGAAGAATTTCTTGGCGTCGTCTACATCGATGACGAAGACGGCGACCGCTCCTACAATTTCTCGATGGCCATCCTGGACGTCGATCTGTAATCACCCGCCGGTGACGAAGTTGATCAAGACCGCCCGCGACGTTACGTCTGCGGGCGGTTTTGTTTTTCGGAGACTTATTAAAAGCGATATATAACTGCGGTTGTAGCCGCGTTGTTTTTCTGTATCCTTCCGCACATCGTAGACACGAATTGCGGATTTTTATTTTGGATATAGTTCATTTCCATTTCTTTGAGATCGAGACGTCGTTCAGCACACCAGTCGCTCCACTGCCATTGTCTGAAAAAGAACGCGCCCTAATCGTAGCAAATTGGCAGCGCGTGAATGCTGAGGGCCATTTTTTCAACGGCCCGGTTCTCGCTGCTACGGCAATCGACGTTAATGGCGCGCCCGGAGTTTCGGTTTCCACCACCGACTACGCGCATTACCTCTACGCAAATGCCCATCCGACAGCCACGCCCTGCCATATCGTCTATTGTGCAGCTGCCATCGTCACCAGCGACAATTACGTTCTGTTTGGCGAAATGAACTCGTCAACCTCCTCGCCGGGACAACTGCAATTCGTTGGCGGCAACGTAGAGATTGCCCCGGATGGGTCGATCAGTGGCAGGCATTGTTGCGAACGTGAAGTCATTGAGGAGATTGGGGCAGCCTTTCTGGAGATGGCCCGAGACTTTCGGCCTCTCTGCATCAAGACCGGAGGTAAAGCCGATCACGTCGGGATCTACTACGTGCTACACGTCAACGCGACCAAAGTGGAGGCGCAAGCTGCGTTCGACGCGCATCTTGCACAATTGCGCCTCGCCGGGGAAAAGCCGGAACTCGTTAAAGTCCATTTCGTGGAGTTGACGCAATCGGCCATCACGCAATTTTTCCACCAGAACAGCGAGCGTTGTGTGGACTATCTCGCGCCACTTCTCACCGATCACGGACAGGTGTTGCGCCGATAAAACTTTTTAGAATAACCCTCGGAACCAATCTTTTGCTGCTCCGTTAATCCCGCGTCCCCCGATGAAGCGTGGGGTTACGATCACCGGGACGCCCCCTGATCCCCGACGTAATCCCACGCTTCCCCCTTTCCCCACATGTGAATAACGGCGCTCCTACAGTGGCAGGATCACGCGCTCCCAGCACGAGTTTTCCACCGGGCGGCATGGCATGTGGATAAAAATGTCATAGAAATGCAAAAAAGTGGAAATAGGCGCTTGCGGAGAATCCAGTGCCTGACTATAAGGGCGCCACAACGCGTACGCGCCCTTCGTCTATCGGTTAGGACGTCAGATTTTCATTCTGAAAAGAGGGGTTCGACTCCCCTAGGGCGTACCACTTTCCCAATCTTATCATTGCGATAAAGACGTTTGCTCATCCAGAGTGCAAGCCATGTTGCGCGCAACTTGAAATATATAAAGAACAGTCTCAGGGTGCCAGTGCGGCGTCCAGAATGCGCAGTTGCACCTTGCGTTGGCCTTGCCACTGCTCGGCACCCAGCGTGCCAGCAACGTGGATTTGACGGCCACGGGCGTTCATCAGCATGTGGCCCAGCGGGGCGTCTGCGGCGCGGAAGGCGATGCCGTCGAGGCGGGAACCATCCAGTGCTTCCAGCGTGATTTTCACATGCGAGGTGCCGACCACCCGCACGTCGCGCAGGCGGTGCGCGGGCACGGCGAAGATGGGCTGAGAATGGCCGGAGCCGTAGGGGCCAGCCTGTTCCATCTGCTCGACCAGATCGAGCGTGGCACCGGAAGCGCCAATCGCACCATCGATCTTCAACACGCTGTTTTCCACGAGTTGAAACACAGCCTTGTGAGCGGCTTCTTCGAAGAATGTTCTGAGCCGACCGAGATTGGCACGTTCTACCGTCAAACCTGCCGCCATGGCGTGGCCGCCGCCCTTGACCAGCAGACCGGCCTCCACGGCATTGCGAACCATGCGGCCCATATCGAAACCATTGATGGAGCGACCAGAACCGCTGCCCTTGCCCTGCGAATCGAAGGCGATGGCGAAAGCGGGGCGACGGAAGCGATCCTTGAGGCGTGAGGCGAGAAGGCCGACTATGCCGGGGTGCCAGTTTTCCCGCGCTGTCACGATGACACCGGCGCCGCTGCCATCTCCATATTCGAACAGCGCTTCCGCCTCGGCCTCGGCCAGCATCACGGCTTCCATGGCCTGACGCTCGCGGTTCAGCTCGTCCAGCTTTTCGGCGATCACCTCGGCCTGGCTGCTATCATCCAGCGTCAGCAGACGACTGCCGAGTGCGGCATCGCCGATGCGTCCGCCTGCATTGATGCGCGGGCCGACGAGAAAGCCGAAATGGTAGGGCGTGACGGGACCGCCAAGGCCCGCCTTCCTGAACAGGGCGGCAAGCCCGGCATTGTTCATGTGGCGCGCGGCGATGAGGCCCTTGACCACATAGGCACGGTTGAGACCCTTCAGCGGCACGACATCGCACACCGTTGCCAGTGCCACGATATCGAGAAAGGACAAGAGATCGAGCGTGTAGGCGCGGCTGTCCCGCTGGTCCTTCAACACGCGCGATGTTGCGACGAGAACGAGGAAGACGACGCCTGCGGCACAGAGGTGCCCCTGCCCCGACAGATCATCCTCGCGGTTGGGATTGACCAGCGCTACCGCTGGCGGCAGTTCGGTGCCGACCTGGTGGTGATCGATGACGACGACTTCCGTTCCCGCGTCCCGCGCCGCTGTCAGCGATTCGTGGCTGGTGGAGCCGCAATCGACGGTGATGATGAGTGTCGCGCCATTGGCCGCAAGCTGCTGCATGGCGGCGGGGTTGGGGCCATAGCCTTCGAAAATGCGGTCGGGAATGTAGATTTCCGGTTCCAGCCCGAAATGGTGGAGGAAGCGGTACATAAGCGCTGATGATGCTGCGCCGTCGACGTCATAATCGCCGAAGATCGCGACTTTCTCGTTGCGTTTGATGGCGGTGGCAATGCGTTCTGCCGCTTTCTCGCAATCTGTCAGCGTATGCGGATCTGGCATCAGTGAACGGATGGTGGGGTCGAGGAACGCAAGCGCGTCATCCACACTCACACCGCGTCCGGCCAGCACACGGGCGACGAGTTCGGGAATGCCGTGAACCTGCGCCATGGCCAGAGCGCGGTTCTGCCCAGCCTGATCCAGCCGCGACATCCAGCGCTGTTCCGTTGCCGACCGCTCTACGCCGAGAAAGGCTCTCGGCACAGTATCGACCGTCTCACTCATTGCCATGCTTCAGCTTACCCATACCGCCCTATGATTTCACTACGGGCTAAAGGCCGAAGCGGGCTTTTTCAAGTGCAAAGAGATGCGCTTGCGCCGCTTACCACAGCGGCATGAAGATGAAGGCGGCAGATCCGCAGACGATGGTGGCGACGAGAGCCAGCGCCCGCCAGTCCCGCTCCTGCCCTTCCATCTCGAATTCCAGACTGCGGACGTTGTCATTGGCACCGGTGCGCTTGAATTTGCGCGCAGTATCCGGCTGGACGAAATGATCTTCCTTAAACAGTATCGTGGTTTTCACGTCCGCGCCTCCCTTCGCCTGGTGAATATGCAATCAGGATATCACCATATCCGGTTTCTTTGCAAAGACTTCAATGATCAAAGACTGTGATATTGCGGTGGATAAGCTTCGCCGTTCACGCGGCGCGCGGGCGCCCGTGGCATGACTTGTTCGACCCTGGAAAACACACGCAGATGCGGTGATGTCTTCTGGTATGTGTGTCGTTGGCGTCCGCATCTGCGTGGCCTCCGGGCAGTCCTCACTTCAGTCTTATCCAAGGATCGGGTGTGGCTGGGACCGTGAATGATCAAGCCAGCACCCTGCCCCTGGTTTGGCAAACTGGTGCCGCTCGCTGGCCCGAATGCCCAATGGCTTCGGGACAACGTGGCATCAGCCCACCGGTCGGTCACGGCACCCGCCACCACCGCCCGCACGTTACAGGCAATGACTTGAGAGTACCGGTCTCCAGTCGCCGCAGTGTCTCGCGATACACCCGGCTGTGAAGACGAGGATATTCTAGGCATGGGTTCAGAGACCATTGAGAAAAGAATCTGCGAAAAAATCGAGATTTCTTCAAAATTCGCACAAGGCATTGATTTATATTTTATATTTCTTCAAAATCGAGAGAGCTTTTCGCTTAACTCAGCAAAAAAGCCCTGAAATCATTCACATTCGTGCCAGTTGGCCCGGGCGCGAAGATGTCTCCGGCAAGATTGAACGCCGTCCAGGCATCATGCGCAGACAGCAGCGCGCGGGCATCGCCACCGGCGGCGCGGATGCGGGTGATGGTGTCGCCATCGCAGAAGGCCCCGGCATTGTCTTCGGAGCCGTCTATTCCATCGGTATCGGCAGCCAGTGCCGTAATTCCGTCAATGCCTTGCAAATCAAGCGCCGCAGACAGCAGGAATTCCGAGTTGCGACCGCCCTTGCCATAGCCGCCACTGCCGATCGTGACCGTGGTTTCCCCGCCAGAGAGAATCACCAGCGGCTTGTCAAAGGCATCGCCAGCAGCAAACTCTCGCGCCAGTGCCGCATGCATGCGACCAATGTCCTTCGCCTCCCCCTCGATACTGTCGGACAGGATCAACGGATGGACGCCGTGCTCGCGCGCAAGCGCCGCTGCCGCCTGAAGGGAAACGCTGGCAGATGCGATGACGTGAACCTCGTTGAGCGCAAAGGCGAGGTCGGTCGCTTGCGGCGCTGATGCGGCAGCGATGCTGCGAAGAATCGGTTCGGGAAGATCGATGCGAAAATCTCTGATAGCCCGCATCGCGTCCTCGGCATTGCCAGCATCGGGCACGGTGGGGCCGGATGCGACGAAAGCGGGATTGTCGCCTGGGACATCGGAAACGACGAGGCTGACGACACGGGCCGGATGCGCCAAAGCCGCCAGCCTGCCGCCCTTGATACGCGAAAAATGTTTGCGCACAACATTCATGGCCGAAATCGGCGCGCCGGATGCCAGCAGCGCCTGATTGAGCGCAATCTCATCCGCCAGCATAAACCCCTGCGGAGGAGCAGGCAGCAGCGCGGAACCCCCGCCGGAGATCAGCGCAATCACCAGATCGTCTTCGCTGAGGCCACCGACATGCGCCATCAAGGCTTCAGCCGCCACGATACCGGCCTCATCCGGCACCGGATGGGCAGATTGCAGGACCCGCGTTCGCTCACACTGCGCAATCGGCCCATGGCGGGCCACCACCAGCCCATCGAACGGATGCGTCCACGCCCGCTCGAAAGCCTGCGCCATCTGGCTCGCCGCCTTGCCAGCACCGACCACTACGGTACGCCCCTTGGGTGGCTGTGGAAGGTGACGCAGGATCGCCTCATAGGGATCCGCGGCCTTGACCGCAGCAACGAACAGCTTTTCCAGAAATGCGCGCGGATCGGCAATCAATTCGGGTCTCCATCGGGCAGGCGTCGAGTTCAGTCTATTGCCGCAGCATGACGGTGGGAAAACGGCAGTGCAAGGCCGGAATGAGCGGAATTGAACTTCACCCACGCTCGCGCGTTCGGGTTCATGCGAACGAAAAGTGAGGAAGCCGATGTCCAACACCGAAAATCTCGGGCCGGAATATCACAACAACAAGGATAAGGAACGGCTACGCGGCCGCCGCATCGTCTGGTCCCGCCGCAAATCCAAGCCCTGGACCCTGACATTCATCGTCATCGGCGTGTTGATCGTAGCCGCCAGCGCGACGGCAGTAACCTATTTGGTGACATCGCATCCGGGCAAGCCTGAGCCGAATGTCGGGCTGGAAACGCAGGCGCAGCCTTCGAGGTGAGTCGGAGGCTTTGATGACGAGATATTGGGTACGTATGATTTACAGCGACGAAAAAGATTTCAGAAAACATCAAACCCCGTCACCCCGGACCTGATCCGGGGTCCAGTAGACGCGCGTCTGCGCGGCGAAAGAGTCTTTCAGCCCAAGGACTTGGGCTGACTGGACCCCGCATCAAGTGCGGGGTGACGGAGGTAAACCTTTGCGCCAGTCTACCCTCAAACAAAGCGTTAGAAACCAAAAACCGGAATATACTGCGATTAACCTTTGCGAGCTTTACGTAAATATGCAACCTTCAGTCCATGCGGCAGGGCTATGTCTATATTCTGGCATCGAAACGGAATGGTACTCTTTACACTGGAGTTACCAGTGATTTAGCCCATCGTTTATATGAGCACCAAAACGATCTGACACCGGGGTTCACCAGCAAGTATGGGACCAAAACGCTGGTTTGGTTCGAGACACATGATCTCATAACGGATGCGATTGTTCGTGAAAAAACCATCAAGAAATGGCCTCGAAAATGGAAGATTGATCTGATCGAGACAATGAATCCCGACTGGGCCGACATCGCGCATCATCTCCTTTGAGAGGATGCCTCTATCGTTGTTATCTCACAGAACAAGCTTCGTTTTTCAGCGTATATCGAGAGGACCACTTGTTGGCACTACATTCACCTCCGTCACCCCGCACTTGATGCGGGGTCCAGCAGACGCGCGTCTGCGCGGCGCGGAAAGTTCTTTTCAGCCCAGGGCTTCCGCTGGCTAGATCCTGCACCAAGTGCGGGATTATGGGAAAAAAATTCGCGCTGTTTCATTGCAGAATCGCGATCAAACCCACACTAAACCAGCAACTGAGCCCCAAACTGGGCCTCGTACAGCCGACTATACGGCCCCTTGCCTGCCAGCAGTTCTCCGTGATTGCCCGTTTCCACGATGCCGGTTTCATCAACCACCACAATGCGGGAGGCGTCGCGGATGGTGGCGAGGCGGTGGGCTATGACGAGGGTGGTGCGTCCCTTGGCGAGTTCGGCGAGTGAGGCCTGAATGGCGCGTTCGGTTTCGGTGTCGAGCGCCGAGGTTGCTTCATCCAGAATGAGGATGGGTGGGTTTTTGAGGAACATGCGGGCAATGGCCATGCGTTGTTTCTGGCCGCCGGAGAGCTTCACGCCGCGTTCGCCGATAACCGTGTCCATACCCTCTGGCATATCCTTGATGACGTCATCCAACCGGGCGCGGCGGGCTGCTTCCCAGATGTCGGCTTCGCTGGCACCAAGGCGGCCATATTCGATGTTTTCGCGGATGGTGCCGCCGAACAGGAACACGTCTTGCTGGACGATACCGATCTGGCTGCGCAGCGAGGTCAGCGTCATCTGCCGGATATCGATGCCATCGATGCTGATTGCGCCGCCCGTGACTTCGTAGAAGCGCGGCAGCAGCGAGCACAGTGTCGTCTTGCCAGCGCCGGACGGACCGACGAAGGCCACGGTTTCGCCTGCGCGGATGGTAAGGTCAATGTTGTTCAGAACCTGCTTGCCATCGCTATAGCCGAAGCTGACATCGCTGTAAGCGATTTCACCGCGAAGATGGGACGCCTCGATGGCGCCGGGTGCATCGGCAATATCCGGGTCGGTATCGACCAGTTCGGTAAAGCGGCGGAAACCGGCGATGCCCTTGGGATAGGTCTCGATGACAGAATTGATCTTTTCGACCGGGCGGAAGAAGACATTGACCAGAAGCAGGAAGCCGACGAAGCCGCCATTGGTGAGATCACCCGTCAGCACGAACCACGCGCCGCAGATCATGATGATCATTTGTGTCAGGCGCATGCTCATATAGCTGAGCGAGGTGCTGGCAGCCATGATCTTGTAAGCGTTAAGCTTGGTCTGGCGGTAACGCTGATTGTCCTTTTCGAACAAAGCACGCTCGTGGTCTTCATTGGCGAAGGCCTGCACGACGCGCATGCCGCCGACATTTTCTTCGATCCGCGCATTGAAGGCGCCGACTCGGCCATAGAGCGAGCGGAAATTGTTGGTCATGCGGGTGCCGTAACGGCTGGTGACCCAGGCGGTGATCGGCACAATGGCCGCGGTGACGAGGGCCAGTGGCACGTTGACGGAGAGCATCAGCAAGAACGCGCCGATGAAGGTCATGATGGCGATGAACAGGTCTTCCGGGCCGTGATGGGCGACCTCGCCGATTTCCTCGAGGTCTTTGGTCAACCGCCCGACAAGATGGCCGGTCTTCTGATTGTCGAAGAAGCGGAAGGACAGCTTTTGCAAATGGTCGAAGGCGTGCCGCCGCATATCGGTTTCGATGTTGATGCCCAGCATGTGCCCCCAATAGGTGACGATGGCCATCAGCCCGGTGTTAACGACATAGATGACGAGAAGGCCGATGGACGCAAGCAGGATGATCT
Source organism: Hyphomicrobiales bacterium (assembly GCA_900468015.1). Lineage (GTDB taxonomy): Bacteria > Pseudomonadota > Alphaproteobacteria > Rhizobiales > Rhizobiaceae > Agrobacterium. The sequence goes on along the minus strand of UBRU01000001.1, from coordinate 855,483 downwards.
GCCAGTCCCCGGCGGGCAACAGCACATCCACGAAGACCTTGACCGCCATGGGAAAGCCAAGCTCCAGCAGGCCGGACAAAATGGCGCAGGAGAAATCGACAATGAACAACCCACGATAGGGACGGTAATAGGAAAAGAAACGGCTGAGCATGACCACGTCCAGAGCGGCCTGTTTCGCCGCAGAGTTCTAAAAATGTGACCTCAAGTCTCATATTTGTTAGAACAGGCCAAGGCACGTTGCGTTATTTTTACCAAAATCGTGCAATAAAAGCGAAGAACAATATAAAAACGAAATGCTGATGGAATATGCTGTGATCTGCACGCTAAATGATGGCAGAGTGCAATTCTCAGGGGAATGCGAGAGAGACGCTGGTGAGTAACGCAGACAATCAAAGAAAGACCAGCGAACCAAGATGGCTTGGTCCGGCCACACATGCGCGCACGGCACTCGTGCCATCCATTTCCGCTGCCCGCTGGCTTCTGGTTCTGATTGTCGCTGCCGGTATCTACTTCTTCTACGGGTTTCTGGTGCCGGTTCTGGCCGCGCTGGTCATTGGTTTTGCCAGCTGGCCGGTTTACCGCGAATTGCTGCGCCGGGTTGGCGGCAACAATTCTATTGGCGCAACCATTGCCCTGCTTCTCATCATCGCCTTTCTGATCGTGCCGATTTTCATCGCCGCCTCCTACACCGCCAGCGAAATTCGCGAGTGGTTTGGCTGGGCCGTGGAGGTCAACAAGGTCGGCGCGCCGGTGCCCGACTGGATAGCAGCGCTGCCGGGTGTCGGCGCGTGGATGAGCGAGCAATGGGTCCGCTATGTCGGCACGCCCGGTGCCATCGGCGAAGTCATCCAACTCGTCAGCGGTGCGAATATCGGCAACATCTATCGCGCCATCGTGGCCGCCGGTAATGGTGCGTTCCACCTGATCCTGACGCTGCTGTTCATGCTGATCGCGCTGTTTTTCGTCTATCGCAACGGCGTCAGCTTTGCCCGCCAGATCGATCTGGTGGGAGAGCGCATTCTGCCGACGCGCTGGGAGCGCATTTCCCGCGTCGTCCCTGCCACCATCAGCTCAACCGTCACAGGCATGACGCTGATCGCGATCGGCGAAGGCATCATTCTAGGCGTGGCCTACTGGATTGCGGGCGTCCCCTCACCCGTCACGCTGGGTGTTCTGACCGGCGTCATGGCGCTGATCCCCGGCGGCGCGCCTCTGTCGTTCACGCTAGTCTCGTTCTATCTCGTTGCCAGCGGCTCTGTCGGTGCGGGCATCGCTCTCTTTGCCTGGGGCTCGGTGGAACTCTTCATCGTCGACAAGACCATTCGTCCGCGCCTCGTCGGCGGGCCCATCAAGCTGCCATTCCTGCCGACCTTCTTCGGCCTCGTCGGCGGCGTCAAAACCATGGGCTTTCTCGGCCTGTTCATCGGCCCGGTGCTGATGGCGCTGCTGGTTGCCGTGTGGCGCGAATGGGTCCGCGAAGTCGAGATTTCGGCTGTCGAGGGTGAGACGATCGAAGCGAACGCCGACATTGTCGAGCCACCGCCGCTGCGCAAAACGGCTTCCTAGAGCTTCATTTCCATGAACATACTAAGCGGATCGGGCTTGTAGGGTGCGAATGGCTCGATCTCAGTAAAGCCCGCCTTGCGGTAAAGCCCTATGGCTTCCGGCTGGCTGATGCCGGTTTCAAGCCGGATGGCAGAGAGGCCAAGGCCCTGCCCGCGCGCAATCAGTGCATCCATCATCATCTGGCCGATCCGCAGGCCGCGCGCCGAGGGATCGACGAACATGCGCTTGATTTCCGCCGTGCCGTTGCCCGCCTCCACCAGCGCACAGCAACCGACGATCTGACCATCATTGCGCGCCACGAAGAAGGATACGGCAGGCTTTTCCAGCGTGTCGATATCGACCATATGGTTGCTTTCCGCCGGATAGAGTGACGCCATATAGGCGTTCGACATCTCCATGAGGCGCAGCACGTCTGGCTGGCGTGGCGGTTCAAGCTTGATTTCGACTGGCATGCTGGTTCCCATTAATATTTTGCGAAGTCCGATCTTTGCGTCGCATTAAGTCTGCAATTTCGCTAGATTATGGACACGTCTTAAGACAATTCTTCTGCGAGAGGCAACAGAGCGACAATGAGAACAGCGCTTGTTTTGATGACCATTCTGGGCTGCGATGACACCGCGACCGATTGCCAGCATATCGCCACGCTGCAGCAGCGCTGGACGAGCATCGAGCTGTGTGACGCCGAATCGGAAAACAAGCTCGGCCAGTTCGTGAATGCGAACTATCCGGTGATTGTTGCCGTGTGCCAGACGCCGGAAGAGCCGAAGACCGACATCGCCAAGGCCGGTCCGCAGACGCCCGATGCGGCTGTGCCACCGGCACTGGCGCCGCAGGAAGAACAGACGCTGACACAGAAAGCGATCACCCGCGTACGCCGAATTCTGCCTTCGACCGAGGGTGTGAAGGAAGTGCTGGGCAAGCCGGTACGCATGGTGGAAGACAGCTACTCCTGGATCGCCCGTCGCCTGTCGAAATAAGCGTTAGGCCGCCTCAGCGACCAGAGTGGAATTCAGCGAACGGGCGCGACTGCGTTGCTGGGCCATCTGGAGTTTTTCGACCATATGCACCAGTTCGCGCATGGTCGCATCCGCGCTGGTATCGGAAAATTTTGCGAGAAGGCCGGAGGACAGCTCGGCAACCGGGTTGGTGTAGGGGGTATCAGCGACCTGGCGCCAAAGCAGCGTTGCCTCCATAAAGATATCCAGCACGGCACCGAACAGCCCGGTGGACTGGAACAGCGCCTTCATGGCGTGGTGCCGACCCGTGGCCAGAATGGAGCGCACCTGCCGCTCTTCAAGGCCCGACAGGTTGGAGATGGCTTCGGCGAAGAATGCCAGCTTGCCGGAGCAAAGCAGGTTCATCAGGAAAGCGGGCGTCAGATCGCCCCTTGCGCGAAGATGCTCGACCAGAAGCGGCATGGCCTCGCCCGTCACATCGCCCGCGATCAGCACAGTTGCGGCTTCCGACGCATCGCGGATGACGCCGGACAGGCGCGCGGGCTGCATGGCATAACAGACGAGGTTCGAGGCGGCCAGCGCTGCGCCGATATGGCCGACGATGGCGTAGCGCACATCAGCGGGAAGATCGTCACGGTGCAGCAGGAGGTCGCGGATTTCAGCATCCTGCGCATAGCGCTCGGCAACGCGCCGCAGCGTAAACGGCGTGATGCGCGCGCTGCTGTTTTCAAGCAGGATCGACAGTTCCATGAGATCGCCGATTTCGGCCAGCGCCGCACAGGCGCCCGGCTCCAGAAACGGGCGGGCGGCAACCATGGAGCGGGTCATGGCCGTGCCGTTGCCGACGAGATCGACAAGATCCGTCTCCCGCAGCACGGGCGAATGGATGATGACGACGCAGGCGATATCCGGCTGGTCTTCGGCCAGTGCAAAAATGATGGGACGTGGCGCAACCGGCGAATAGGCCAAAGTTTCGGCCAGCGCCAACCGCACCTTGGGCGATGGATCGTCCAGCAGAAAGGTCATCGCCTCATAGGCGCTGTCTTGCCGGTCCTGCGGCAGGGTCGATTGGACATAAGCCTGCGCAAGTGCAGTCGCCGCCTTGGACCTGTCGCCAGACCGCGCCTTTTCAGACCACCGAAGAAATGCTTGTACGATCACCCTGCGCCCCAACACCAGACATACCGACTGTATCTGGCAGAATCGACACTCTATGAATCGGGCTCTGCCTCTATGTCGAACCTAGGGGCAAAAGGTTTACGTTTGGTTCACCATATTCATTAACTGGGTGTTGGTTGGGTTGAGGTTCGGCACATGGGCGTGACTTCGACGCACTATTTCATCCCTTCGTCATTCCGCACTTGATGCGGAAGCCAGCCGACGCGCGTCTGCGCGGCGAAGAAAGTTCTTTCAGCCCAAGGACTTGGGCTAGCTGGATACCGGCTCAAGGCCGGTATGACGGAACTGAGTGTGGTGCGCCGTCACCGCTCCACATCCCCGTTCAAACGCCTCAGCGCTGGCCGGGGCGCGTGAGCTGGAACACATCCGTCCCGCCATCGCAATAATCGCGGTAACCCATGCGGGCGATGGGTCGCGCGCGGGCCATATCGATGCGCCCGTTTTCGATGACGCTCTCATCAAGGTGGATGCCCACGACCTGACCGAACACGACCCAGGTCTGCGCTTCGATGCCATCGACATCCACAGGGCGAATGATCTGCGTGACCCGGCATTCCAGTGCGGCATAGGCCTCTGCCACATAGGGCGCATCCACCAGCTCGCCCGCCTTGGGGGTAAGACCGGCGATGTCGAATTCGTTCACGTCGTACTCGACCGGCGCGGACGATGCGTTCATCTGTTCCACCAGATGCCGGCTGACGAGGTTTGCGGTGAAGACACCGGTTTCCTCGACATTGCGCACGCTATCTTTATGGCCGCTGGAGGCGAACATCACCAGTTTCGGTGTGTCCGACACGGCGTTGAAAAACGAATAGGGCGCGAGATTGAGCGTGCCATCCCTGCCCTTCGAGCCGATCCAGCCGATGGGGCGCGGCGCGACGATGGCCTTGAACGGATCATGCGGCAGGCCGTGGCGGTTGGTATCGGTCGCGTAAAACATCAGGCCTCACCCACCCATGTCACGACATCGGCCAGTTCAGGGCGAGGACGCTCGACTGCCGGGAATGTGGTGGAGCCAATATAGATGAAGCCAGCGATCTTCTCACCAGCATTCACGCCCAGCGCCGGGAAAAGGGCTTCGTCATAAGACACCCATTCCGTCAGCCAGTTGGCAGCGAAACCATTGGCATTGGCTGCAAACAGCATATTGAGGCAGACCGCGCCTGCGGACATGACCTGTTCCCATTCCGGGATTTTGACATGCGGTCCAGCTGTGCTGACAATCGCAATGACGACGGGCGCGCGGGTAAAGCGCGTGCGTTCCACCTCCTGATAATCGGCACCGAGGTCAGGTGTTTTTTCAAGTGCCCGCTTCAGGACGGCCTCGCCCAGCCGCTGACGCTCTTCGCCGCGATAGACGATGAAACGCCAAGGTGCCAGCTTTCCATGGTCGGGCACACGCACTGTCAGGCGCAGAATTTCCTCGATCTCTGCCGTGTCAGGACCCGGCTCGGTCAATTGCAATGCCGGGGTCGAACGGCGGACATTCAAATAATCGATGAGGGAGATATTGTCTTTCATGACAGAAGCGTTCCATTGTCGTACATATGAAATCAAGGGCCTTGAAATAGCCACCGGGTGGCGTTTGAAGTGGTCCTCGAAGAACAAGAAGTCAATGCGGTTGAGAGAAATGACGTCCATCAAAATTGCGACCGGCCTGTGCGTGGCGCTCGTTTCGACCGCGCTGCCAACGGGCGTCGCCTTTTCGCAGGATGCATTCAAGGACTTCAAACAGCTTGGCGGCGCGCAGAAAATGCCCAAGCTCAACGCCTTTACCGCGCCTGCGGCACCGGATGTCGAAAAAACCACCTCCCGCGATATCGTCATGGAAGCCAAGCTGACCAATGAAGGCGAGCCGATGATGGAAGGACTGGCATGGCGTGTTTTCAGCCCCATCCCCGGCCCTGACGGCAAGCTGCCTATGCTGGCAAGCTCCGATGGCGGTTCTGCCGAGTTCCACCTGTCGCCGGGCGATTACTTCGTCAACGTCTCCTTTGGCCGCGCGGGCGTGACAAAGAAGCTGAATGTGCCCGCCAGCGGCAAGATCGACAAACAGGTGCTGATCCTCGATGCAGGTGGCTTCGTGCTGAACGCGGTGGCCGGAACCGACAAGCGCATCTCGCCAGGCCAGCTGAAATTTTCGGTCTACTCCTCCGACACGCAGGAAGATGGCGAGCGCCGCTTGGTTATGTCGGATGTCAAGCCGAACACCGTGATCCGTCTCAACGCCGGCACCTACCATGTCGTCTCCGAATATGGCGGCATCAACGCCGTCGTGCGCGCCGACATTCAGGTGGAAGCAGGCAAGCTGACGGAAGCAACGCTTCAGCACCACGCGGCGCAGGTCACGCTGAAACTCGTCTCCGAACATGGCGGCGAAGCGATTGCCGATACCGCCTGGTCGGTGCTGACCGGCTCCGGCGACCTCGTCAACGAAAGCGTCAGCGCCTTCTCCACCATGGTGCTAGCCGACGGCGAATACACCGCCATAGCCCGCAACAAGGACAAGGTCTACCAACGCAACTTCAAGATCGCATCCGGCCAGGATTCAGACGTCGAAGTGCTGATGAAGGACCAGGCCCCGGACGATACGATGGGTGATTTTGAATAAGGTCGAGGCGGCGCTTTAGTTGTTCTCGGTCTTCCGGTGTCCTATTGCTGAAGAATAAACCTCCCACATTGACAAAATTACGTAAAATACGTAATTTATCTATCAATAAGGAGATAGATTATGGGTTCAGCGCTCCAGATACCCGCATCAGATTTCTCTCGTCACTTTGGACGAATTCGTGAGGCAGTGCATGAGGCCGGAGTGATCGAGGTCACGTCGCATAGCCGTGTTGTGGGCGCGTATATTAGCGCAGAAGAACTTGAGCATTTCAACCGCCTCAAGCGACGTGAAGTACAGGTGCTTCATGTTAGCGAAATCGATGACCGGCTGCTTAACGAGATTGAAAACGCAGAGTATGGCGTCGTATCCAAGTGAACCTGCCAGACCCTACTCCGGGTCTCGTCATCCGGTTTGATTACACTTGGCACAGAAATCATTTAAGGAAAGAACGACCGTGCGCCATCGTTCTGGCCTCGAGTGAAACCGGCATTGTAACGGTTGTTCCCATTACTCATTCCTACCCAGATATCGGGGAAGAAGACCAATCGTTGAAGATACCCGAAGACATCTGCAAAGCAATAGGTTTGGACGAGGACATCAGTTACGTTCGGCTGAGCGAGGTCAATCGGTTCGAGTGGCCTTCAGACCGTATCAAACCACTACCAAACAATCCCTCTCGCTGCGACTACGGAAACGTACCCAAAGATTTCTTTCTGGAAATAAAAAAGCGCTTGGCAGCCGCCGTCCGAGCCGAACGCGTCAGCACTTCCAAAGTTTGAACGATCCCAAATCGCCCGGTGGTGGATCCTCGGGACGAGCCCGAGGATAACGTTGAGAGTATCCGTCAGGCTACGATGCCATTCGCTTTGGCAGCCTTCGCCGCACGCTTGCGCTTAACATCCGGTGGTGTCGCCTCATCCACGAGGTTAGCAATCGCTTCGTCCAGTGCATAGGATGTCTGGGCCTGCGAGCCCAGGCGGCGGATGTTGACTGTGCGTTCTTCGGCTTCCTTTTTGCCGCAGACGATGATTACCGGGACCTTGGTTACCGAGTGTTCGCGGACCTTGTAGTTGATCTTCTCGTTGCGGAAATCGGTTTCGACCGACAGGCCTGCATCGCGCAGGGCTTCCGCGACTTCACGACCGTAATCATCTGCATCGGAGGTAATCGTCGCTACCACAACCTGCTGAGGTGCGAACCACAGCGGCATGTGACCGGCGAAGTTCTCGATAAGAATGCCGAGGAAGCGTTCCATCGAGCCGCAGATGGCACGGTGGATCATGACCGGCTGGCGCTTTTCCGACGCCTGATCGATGTAGAAGGCTCCGAAGCGTTCCGGCAGATTGAAATCCACCTGCGTGGTGCCGCACTGCCATTCGCGACCGATGGCGTCTTTCAGTGTGTATTCGAACTTAGGCCCATAGAACGCGCCCTCACCCGGCAAAATGTCGGTCTTGATGCGGCCTTCGGACTTTTCTTCGATGGATTTGAGAACATCGGTCATGACGCTTTCGGCGCGATCCCAGACCTCGTCGGAACCGACGCGCTTTTCAGGACGCGTGGAAAGCTTGACGACGATTTCCTCGAAGCCGAAGTCCTTGTAGACCGACAGGATGAGATCGTTGATGCGCAGGCATTCCGCCGCCATCTGCTCTTCCGTGCAGAAAACGTGGGCGTCGTCTTGCGTGAAGCCACGGACGCGCATCAGACCATGCAGCGCACCGGATGCTTCGTAGCGGTGAACGTTGCCGAATTCTGCAAGGCGGACAGGCAGTTCACGGTAAGACTTCAACCCATGCTTGAAGATTTGAACGTGGCCTGGGCAGTTCATCGGCTTCAGCGCGAAGACGCGGTTATCCGCTTCCTCGTCCTTCGGGTGCGTGAAAGCATAGGCCGATTTTACGGCGAACATGTTTTCCTGATACCAGCCCCAGTGACCGGAAGTTTCCCACAGGGACGCATCCAGCACCTGCGGCGCGTTGACTTCCTGATAGGTGCCTTCGAGATTGCGGCGCATATAGGCGGTCAACGTCTGGAACATGCGCCAGCCCTTGCCGTGCCAGAACACGACACCCGGACCTTCTTCCTGAAAATGGAACAGGTCCATTTCGCGGCCGAGCTTACGGTGATCGCGCTTTTCGGCTTCGGCCAGAATGTGGAGATACTGATCCAGCTCTTCCTGCGTGGCCCATGCCGTGCCGTAGATGCGCGTCAGCATCGGGTTGTTGCTATCGCCACGCCAATAGGCACCGGCGACCTTCATCAGCTTGAAGGCCGTGCCGATCTGTCCAGTGTTGGCCATATGCGGGCCACGGCAAAGATCGAACCAGTCGCCCTGATAATAGATCTTCAGGTCCTGCCCCTCGGGAATGGCATCCACGAGTTCGACCTTGTAGTTCTCACCCTTGGCCGCAAAGACTTCTTTCGCCTTTTCGCGGCTCCAGATTTCGCGCGTGAACGGCTTGGAGCGCCCGATGATTTCCTTCATCTTCTTTTCGATCTTCGGCAGATCTTCCGGCGTGAAGGGCTCGTTCTTGGCGAAGTCGTAGTAGAAGCCGTTTTCGATGACGGGGCCGATGGTGACCTGCGTGCCGGGCCACAGTTCCTGCACGGCTTCGGCCATCACGTGGGCCGCATCGTGACGGATCAGTTCCAGCGCACGCTTGTCATCACGGGTGACGATTTCGATCTTGCCATCGACGATGGTGTCCGAGAGGTCGCGCACAGTGCCATCCAGCGCAATCGCGACGGCCTTCTTTGCAAGCGACTTGGAAATGGATTCGGCAACATCGCGTCCAGTCGTGCCGGGGGCATACTGGCGAACGGAGCCATCGGGAAATGTAAGGGAAACGGCGTCTGACATCATAATTCTCCTGTCCAGTCCCGCCAACGAATGCGGGTGGTTTTCATGTAAAATCGGTCGGTCGATCGTGATTAACCGAGGCGGGTATTTAAACGTGTTCGCCGGATGGGTAAAGGCTCATTGCTGGTCGGAATGCGAACGAAAATACCGCCACGGCATGTACCACTTCTGTCTCGGAGCCAACTGCTCAACCACTGGGTCAAGTCCGCTCGTCCCACCGGGTCCACAGCGGGCGACGCGAAAAAGCGTCAACCATCCACCTGCCCAGAAGCCATGGCGAGCAAAAGCCTCATATCCATATTCGGAACAGGTGGGAATGTGGCGGCAGGAATTGCCGACGAAGCCGGAAAAGGCGAGTTGGTAAAAGCGGATAAGGCCCATTCCGAGAAGACGTCCCGGCGTTTTGGCAAAGGGGCCGGACCAGTTTCGGGTTTTCGGCGTCTTGTCGGGGTGCTGGCAGTTCGGGTCGTTGCACACAGCTTAAGCCGGAAGGCGCTGCTCGGCCTCGATCTGGTCGAGACAGTCGCAGATGGCATCGAAGGTGAGCATTGTCGAGGCGTGACGGGCTTTGTAATCCTTGACGGGTTTCAGGATGCGCATATCCACAAAGCGGCCCTCCGGCCCCTCGCCGCCTGCCGTCAGCATGGCCAGCATATCGGCGCGTGCCTGACGCACTTCGCCGCTGGTTGCGCCGACAACGTTGTTGGCCATGATGGAGGACGAGGCTTGACCCAGCGCGCAGGCGCGGACCTCATGGGAAAAATCTGTGACCACACCATCGGCAAGCTTGACGTAAACCTTGACCTTGGAGCCGCAGAGCTTGGAATGTTTCTGCGCGCTGGCATCCGCATCCGGCATGGGACCGGTCAGCGGAATATTGCCGGCGAATTCGAGAATGCGGTTGTTGTAAATATCGTCCATTGGCTGGTCCATTCGCGCAGGATTGATTTTTCAAACACTGTGTCATCAGTGGCAAGGCTTTTCTGCACGGGCGTCACCATTATATGTTACGACACATCGTCGTCATCAAGGTGCGGTGAATTTAATCCTTCCGTCACCGTTTTCGTGACCACAGACTTGCCAAATTGCCTGAAACCAACCAGATAGCAGGCGCGGCAACTTTGTACTCAAGCCGTAACCTAATATTCAGGTGCGGATTTTCAACCGTGCCGGGAGACCAAAAAGATGGATGCTATCGTGAAGAATTTCCCCGGTGCAGGCACAAAGAACGACGCGGTCGATACGCGCCCCACACAGGCGGAAGCCGAAGACGCCGTGCGCGTTCTGCTTCGCTGGGCGGGCGACAATCCCGAACGCGAAGGCCTGCTCGATACGCCCAAGCGCGTGGCCAAGTCCTACCGTGAGCTCTTCGGCGGTTATGATCTGAATGCCAGCGACGTTCTGGGCACCACCTTCGAGGAGGTCGGCGGTTACGACGACATCATTCTCGTGCGCGACATTCCGTTCTACTCGCATTGCGAACACCACATGGTGCCCATCGTCGGCAAGGCGCATGTCGCCTATCTGCCAGCAGGCCGGGTTCTGGGCCTTTCCAAGATTGCCCGCGTGGTGGAAATCTACGGTCGCCGCTTGCAGACGCAGGAAACCATGACGGCGCAGATTTCGCAGGCCATCGAGACGACGCTGAAGCCACGCGGCGTGGCCGTAATGATTGATGCCGAGCATATGTGCATGTCCATGCGCGGCGTGCAGAAGCAGGGCTCCACCACGTTGACGACCAGCTTCACCGGCACATTCAAGTCCGAACCGGCCCAGCAGGCACGGTTCATGACGATGGTCTACAACCGCTAAGATTAAGATCGATCTGACAGGACGGCGCTGGCCGCCCTTTTTGATTTCTGCCAAGGCAATTCTTTGTCGCTTGTCATCAGAGGTTTCCATGTCTTCGATATTTCCGCCCGCGCCTGCGGACAAGGAAGAGCTTGAGTCATCAGGTGCCTTCACACCGAAATTCGATGCCCACTGCCTCGTGACCGCCGTCGTGACGGATATCAAGGACGGCGAGTTACTGATGGTGGCGCATATGAATGCGCAGGCGCTATCGCTGACGCTGGAAACAGGCATCGCGCATTATTACAGCCGCTCGCGCGATAAAATCTGGAAGAAGGGCGAGACCTCCGGCAACCTGCAGACCGTGCGAGAACTGCGCACCGATTGCGATCAGGATGCCATCTGGCTCAAGGTTTCCGTCGCCGGGCATGATGCAACCTGCCACACGGGTCGCCGCTCCTGCTTTTACAGGACTGTGACATTGGAAAACGGTCAGGCAATCACCACAATTACCGACGATAAGCGCCACTTCGACCCGGCGGAAACCTACGGCACCGCATCTGGACAGACTGGTCCGAAAAACTGATTATTTCCATTCCCTGCGCTCTTGTTACGATTATTATAGGAGTTGGCACAGTAAACTATAGATTGAGTGCATCTGCTTGGGAGTGAAATGGATGTTGGGTTGGGGATTGAACCGCGAAAATCCGGCAGCAATGGCGGCCTTGGAAAAGGTCGAACAGCAAAGCCCTGCCCCCCTGCCCAAGATTCCCGATAACCGCATTGCGCTGGCACTGGGTGGCGGTGCTGCACGGGGCTGGGCCCATATTGGCGTTCTGCGGGCGCTGGATGAGGCGGGCGTGCAGATCGGCATGATCGCGGGCACCTCCATCGGCGCGCTGGTCGGCGGCTGTTATCTGGCAGGCAAGCTGGACGAACTCGAAGAATTCGCGCGGTCGCTCACCATGCGCCGCATAGCAGGCCTGCTGGACCTGACGATTGGCGGTGGCGGCCTGTTCGGCGGCATGCGGCTGACCAAGCGCATGCAGGAGCACCTCGTCGGGCTCAACATCGAAGACCTCGGACATCCCTTCATCGCCGTGGCAACGGAGCTTAAAACCGGGCACGAGGTGTGGGTGCACCAGGGCGACCTGATCACGGCGCTGCGCTCATCCTACGCCCTTCCCGGCATTTTCGAACCGGTGCGCTGCAACGGCAGGACGCTGATCGACGGCGCACTGGTCAACCCGGTGCCTGTCTCCGTCTGCCGCGCCTATGAACAGACACTGGTGGTGGCGGTGAACCTCAACTACGACATTTTCGGACGCTCCGCTGTGGTCAAGCACGGTGCAGGGCAAGCCAGCGGCGAACCATTGCCCAAAGCACCATCCGAGACAGCGCGCGTGGGCCTGCCCGGCGTCATGGTGCAGGCGTTCAACATCATTCAGGACAGAATTTCCCGCTCGCGCCTCGCCGGAGACCCGCCGGACCTGGCGCTGCATCCGCGCATCAACCACATAGGCCTGTCGGAATTCCACCGCGCCGCCGAATCGATCGACCGGGGTTATGAGGAAGCGCGCTCGAGAATACCGGAACTGAAACGGATGCAGCAGGTGTTTCAGGGGTGACTGGACCGGGAGGCACCCTCCCTCCGTCATTCCGGCCTTGAGCCGGAATCCAGCTGCGCCGCGTCTGCGATGCAATAGAGTCTTTTGCGATCAAAGACTTGATCGCACTGGATCCCGCATCAAGTGCGGGATGACGGAATGTGGGGGTCCTACCCCGCAATATAAGCTTTGATATGCTCCGCTTCGGCCTCAACCTCGCTGATGCGGGCCTTCACCACGTCGCCGATGGAGATGATGCCGACGAGGCGGCCGCTGGCTTCTACGGGTAAGTGGCGGAAGCGGCCGCCGGTCATGAGTTCCATGAGATCGTCGGTGGTGGAGCCTTCGTGACAGCGCGTCACGTTCTTGGTCATGACATCTGCCACTGTTACCTGCAATGCGCCTGCGCCATGGCTGGCGATGGCCTTGACCATGTCGCGTTCCGTGAAAATGCCGAGAATGGCACCCTTCTCATCGACCACCACGACGGCACCGATGCGGTGTTCGTGCAGGGTCACGGCGGCATCGCCCAGCGACATGCCGGGATCGACAGTCACCACATCGCGGCCCTTGAGATCGAGAAGCTCTTTCACAAATACAGGCATATTGTCCTCCTTGTCCGACGGTCCTAGACACCGCGCGCCGCATCTCCTCCACAAACGCACGGTCAGGCTGGATGCCAATGGTGCGCCAGCGGACCATCGAAATCAATAGATTTCAGCGGCTTGGCAAAGCTCAATCGATTGTATCTGCAAACTGGCGGTCCACAGGTTTGCGGTCGAACAGTGCGAAGAACAGGAAGCCCAGCAGGAAGCCGAAGATATGCGCATCCCATGCCACTTCGCCGCCAGCATCGCCAAACAGAGGAATTCCGACAGCAATGAGCACATTGCCGAACAGCCACATCAGCGTGAAGATGAGCACCGTGCGGTTGGACAGGGACTGAAGAATGCCCTGACGCGGCAGGAGATGGCCAATCGACGGGTGGTAGCGTCCGCCGCGTGCGGGAAATACAAAGCGGCAGGCCGCGCCCATCAGCGCGGAGACAACACCGGATGCGCCGATCAGCACCGTTGGATCACCCCAATGCAGGAATGCGTGGCCGAAGGCGGCGACGGCTGAGGAAATGCACCAGAGCAAAATGAAACGCGACGTACCGATTCGGCGCAGCACCGGCGCACCGAAGGCCATCAGCCAGAGGCTGTTGAAAAGAATATGTTCGATGCCGCCATGCAAAAGCGAATAGGTGATGGGCGTCCACAACCACTCCAGACCCTGCTGCGACAATGCCGTGGCATAGCGCAGCGGAATGAAGCCGAAGGTGAACAGGAACCAGCCGTAACCATCATCCGACAGGACATAGGACGAGATCACATGGATGACGACCATCAGCGCAATGACGGCGACGAGCGCGCCCGGCAGGTTGAAAACAGGGGTTTTCTGCGGGGCCTGCACCTGCTCCACCTCATCCACTTCGGGCCGTTCACCGTCATTATGCGTCATCAGCCCGTCTTCTCCTCGTCTCGCAGTCCGCAAAAGCCTTTGGGAGCAATATAGTAACGCTGCGAGAAAAAGAAGCACCGACGAAGGCGTGCGTCTGCAACTAAAAATGCCGTCGCGCCTTTTGTTGACCAGACGCGTGGCATGGAAATCGCTTGGACATCTTTAGCACCGCACATCAAGACGGCTTGTGTCCCGAAACGACACAGGCCCCGCGGCCCGGAGACCGTGTCATGAAGACAAATGCAAGTCTGGAGATCTACGCCTATTGGGACGCGTTGCGTGGCGACCGCGCGGCACCTTTGCGCAGCGAGATCGACCCGTCGCATATCCGCCATGTGCTGCCCGACCTCTTCGTGCTGACAGATGCGGGCGATGACGCGCCCGTATTCCGCCTGACGGGAACGCGCCTCTACAATCTGTTCAGCCGCGAACTGCGCGACACGCCGTTCTCGATGATATGGCAACCAGATGCCGCCGAAGACGCCTGCCGCATTGCCAATGGCGTATTGCAGCACGAGCGGCCCGTGGTTTTCGACATCTGGTCCGAAAGTGTCAGCGGCCATGTCGCGCAGGCTTTCGAAATGTTGCTGCTGCCGCTGGAGGCAGAGCCGCACTTTCCGCCGCGCCTGCTTGGCGCCCTGATTTCCGACCCGCCGCTGGTGGATTTCGGCCAGCCCTTCAAGCCCCTCGCCTTGGCGCGCAGCCGCCTGCTGGAGGAAACATCAGTGCAGTTGATGGCGCAGCGGACAGACTTCGGCTTTTCTTTGGATCGTTCTGTTTCGTTATGAGAACCTACAATTATAATCGGAGTTAGTTACAGAACGGTCTGTTAACTCGACGCCTGTAAAGAAGAGGCATCATTCCTCTTGACTGTGCTGCCCATGTTCTCAACTCGCTCGACCACCGTCGCATTTGCCGCCCGCTCCGTGGAATCGTCGCCTGCTGCCGAGGTTTTGCCTGTAGCACTGACTGGCCGGTTGATGGTGCCGTCGCAGGACGAGTATGATTGCACGGCCCACGAGATGACTGCAGAAACGGCGCGGATCACCTGCTTCGTGCGACCGCGCAATGGCGACCGTATCATCGCCTATCTCCAGCACATCGGCCGCGTCGAAGGTATCGTCAAGGCACTGACGGCGGATGGCTTCACCATCGCCATCATGGGCACGGAGCGCAAGCGTGAGAAACTGGCCGCACAGCTGGCCTGGATTGCCAAGCGCCATGCCCTCGGCCTGCCGGAAGACCGCCGCCACGACCGTCTGACACCGCGCAACCCGCGCGCCGACCTGATGCTGAGCGACGGCAATATCGCGCCATGCAAAATCATCGACCTTTCGCTATCAGGTGCTGCGGTCGAAATCGACATTCGCCCTGCCATGGGCAGCAATGTGCGGCTGGGCAACATGGCTGGCCGGATCGTGCGCCACTTCATGGAAGGCGTCGCTATCGAGTTCGACGCGGTCCAGTCGCGCGATGCGCTGATAGAATTTCTCTGATCCACCGACCCGCGCTCTAAACAACCGGCTACGCCTCGCGTCAGCCGGTTTTTTTGTGCCCGAAATTGCCGACGGCGAGCCTTGATGCGCAGTTTTTTGATCCCGAAATGCAGAAAAAACTGTGCCATTGCGGGAAAACGAAGAAATTTCAGAAAAATATCCGGAAAAATTGGCTGAAAATGCGCCTCGCAACGCAACCCTTGATAGATTTTTACACCCGATAATTGTTCATCTGACGTTCAGAATACATATGCATCACGCCAAGTATAGTCAAAGAATAGTTTAAGGGGTCGCACAAGGTTGAATGGCGCCCTGCCGCGTTAACCAAACGCGGGTAAGAGGCCATATTTTACAGTGGCTTAGGGATAAATCTCGACAGAGATCATAATCGAAACGATAAAATTTGAATCAAATTTTGCTCAAATACAGCTAAAAACAACATCAAATAAAGCGCAGTTTTTCCTAAATTTAACGTCGAATTTGAGCGCCGTTATTTGCTGGCGATCAAAATATCGGTGGCATTCTTCTCCTCACAACGGGGAGACAAGAAATGAAAAAAATCAGCCGTTTCGGATTTATGATTGCAGCAATGATCGCAGGTGCCTTCGCAACACAGGCAGAAGCATCGCCAGCCGCCGCAATGCGCATCATGGGCAAAGCCAATCCACCGATTGGTCACTACGAGTTCTGCCAGACCTACCAGAGCGAATGCCAGCCAACATCCGGCGACCGTGGCCCGCTGCGGTTGACGGAAGAAAACTGGAAGATGATCCTGGACGTGAACTATACGGTCAACACCACGATCACACCGATGACGGACATGGAAATCTACGGCGTTGAAGAGCGCTGGGCTTATCCAACGACCGTTGGCGACTGTGAGGACTACGTTCTTCTGAAGCGCAAAATGCTGATGAACAAGGGCATCTCCGCCTCCGACCTGCTGATCACGGTCGTTCTTCAGCCAAACGGCTCCGGCCATGCGGTTTTGACCGTGCGTACCGACCGTGGCGACTTCGTGCTGGATAACCTGCGCAACAAGGTCATGGACTGGTCAGAGACCGAATATACCTACCTGAAGCGCCAGGACAGCGCCAATCCGGGCCGCTGGGTCAAGGTTCAGGATGGCCGCGCCGTCAACGCCGTCGCAGGTATCAACTAACATCCAATGCTTATTGGCCGGCCCGTCTCCCCGCTTTTCTGACGGCCGCGCCAAAGAGCCGGTTCCTTGCCCCGGAACCGGCTCTTTTTTTGTGTCGCAGTTATTAGAGCATTTCAGCAAAAGTGCGAAGCGGTTTTGCGCCCGGATAATGCGTTAAAACAAACAGATAGAGCGTTTTCGCGTTTCGAAGAAAAGCGGAAATGCTCTAGAGAAGGCCGAGTTCGGCGAGTTCGCGCTTCAATTCCGATGGCATGTCTTCGGGCAGGCCAGCACCGCCAAGGTCACGCGGGGCGTCGTCGGCAGTCAGATACCGCCAGCCCTGAAACGGTCGCTTGGGCGCGGGTGAGGTTTCGACCACCTCCGGTCCCAGAACCAGATCGCAGCGAGAAATACCGTCTTCGCCCTTGAAGGAGCGGATATCGAGGATCGACTGGCGCGCCTGTACCTGGCCCTTGATGACCCAGTAGAGCGAGCCGCCATCCAGCAACTCCTCCGTCCGCTTGGGAAACATGCGCGTGGTGTGAACGCTGTGCGGTTCCAGCCCCGCCGCAATTGCGGTGAGCGCACGGTGGGAAACCCATTCGCGCAGATCGTCGATGGAATCTGCGCCGACACAAAGCTTGATGAGATGAAGAGCCATGGCCCTATCAAGGCCGTTTTGGGCCTTGCGTCAAGCATTGATAGGTTGCGCTGTTCAGCACTCCACGACATTCACGGCAAGGCCACCGGTAGAGGTTTCTTTGTACTTCTCGCTCATGTCGTTGCCGGTCTGGCGCATCGTCTCGATACAGGCATCCAGCGGCACGAAATGCTCGCCGTCGCCCTTCAGCGCGAGTGACGCGGCGGTTACTGCCTTCACTGCACCTAGCGCGTTGCGCTCGATGCAGGGCACCTGAACCAGCCCGGCGATGGGATCACAGGTCATACCGAGGTGATGTTCGAGTGCGATTTCAGCCGCATTCTCGATCTGTGCAGGCGAGCCACCCATGACGGCGGCAAGACCGGCAGCGGCCATGGCGGCGGCAGAGCCGACCTCGCCCTGACAGCCGACTTCGGCACCGGAAATCGAGGCATTGTGCTTGATGATGCCGCCGATGGCCGCAGCCGTCAGCAGAAAGTCCCTGATGTCATCCACCGTCGCGTCTTCGTGAAAATGGCGGAAGTAGCGGACCGTTGCAGGCACCACGCCTGCCGCACCATTGGTGGGCGCCGTGACGACACGACCGCCCGACGCATTCTCCTCGTTGACGGCCATGGCGTAGACGCTCAGCCAGTCATTGGCGAGAAGCGGGTTCAGGCGGTTGCTGCGCCACTCGGCGTTCAGCTTGTCGTGAATGGAGCGGGCGCGACGCTTGACCTTGAGGCCACCGGGCATGATCCCCTCGCCTCTCAGGCCGCGCTCGATACAGCCGTTCATCGCCTCCCAGATATGGTCCAACCGGTCATCGAGCTCCTGACGGGTCATGACAGTTTCTTCGTTCGCACGCTTCATCTGCGAGATGGTGCGCCCAGACCGCTCGGCCATCTCCAGCATCTGCTTGGCCGAGGCAAAGGGATAGGGAACCTTGGGGCCGTTATCGACCGTCTTTCCGCGCTGGCGCATCGCTTCTAACTCGGTATCCGTCACCACAAAACCGCCGCCGACGGAGTAGTAGATGCGCTTCAAAAGCATCCGCCCCTGATTGTCGTAGGCGGAAAAGGACATGCCGTTGGCGTGTCCCGGCAGCGGGTTCTTTTTGTCGAAGATCAGGTCTTCGGCGGGACGAAACGCGTAAGGTGGGTGTCCGGCAGGTGAAACGCGTCCAGTGGTTTCGACCTGCGCGATAAGCGCGTCCATCGCATCGGGATCAACGAGGTCGGGGCGTTCTCCCGTCAGGCCCAGCACGACGGCACGGCCAGAGCCATGGCCGATGCCGGTAAAAGCGAGCGATCCGTGCAGGCTGACCTTGATGGCCGCGACGGTGGCACCTGATGGACGTGGCCATTCATCCGAGAGGATTGTCTCCAGAAAGCGGTTCGCAGCCGACATAGGCCCCATGGTGTGCGAACTGGAAGGCCCGATGCCGATCTTGAAGACGTCGAAGACCGAGAGAAACATGTGTATCCTGCCCTATGTATAGACTTATCGGGCCAGTCTATCCGAACCGTGGCAATGCGCCACATCAAAAATGGCCATGGCCTGTGCCGCCTGCGACATCATCCGGTTCAAACGAAAACAGCACGATTTCCGAGGAAACCGTGCTGCAATAACTGAAATATCGATGAGAGATTTTTACGGGCTACCAAATACGTAGGTCAAAGCGAGAAAAGCGGCAAAACCTGCAAGCGCGCGAAATGTTACGGCCCAGCAGGATTTCTGTGCGGTTTCGTCCATGATTACTCCAGCGTGTTACTCTCAGGCCGCTCATGCGTCGGCCAGTGGGTGAACCATTTATTAAAAACTTGTGACAAACGCAAATGCAAAAAACGGCTAAAGCAAGGCGTATTTGCCCACCTGCCATTCACTCACTGCATAGGTACAAGAAATTACAATGGCTTACCTGTTCAATACGAAACAAGGCATGCCGGAAGCCTGTCTCAATTTAGACCAAAGTGTAAACGGGCTAATATTTCGTTCACCATGATGCCGCCAGCTGTGTATAAACCCGCGCGGCGCAAGCCTTTTGCCCCAATGGCCTGCCAGCCATATTGAACGCGTCTCGCATCTGGCTTATCGGGCATTCAAAGAATGATCGAACCCCTCGAGAAAGCGGTGACACATATGCAAGCCACACCTTCCTCCTTCCCGGATCGCGACACCGTCGCGGCGAAAATCGCTTCGTTCAGTCCCGAGGACGAAAGCTGGTTGAAACTGCTGTTGGAAAACGCGGCCCAGGATGAAAATCTGCTGGAAGGTCTGCGTCTGTTTCTGGACCTGCAGGCAGAAGCGCGGTTTCTCAACTCGCTGAAGCTGGAAAAATCTGGCGAATGGTTTGGTGCGAACGCCCCTGCCCGCATGCAGATTCGCCTTCACGAAGTATCGAAGAGCAGCCAGCATGCAGCCTTTACGGCATTTCGCAGTGGGCTGACGAAATCAGGCGGTCTGGAAAAGGCCTATCCGAAGGCGCCGCTGTAAAACTGAGGGCTTCAGTCCGGCACTCTGTCGACCACGGCAATGATGGGACCCATGGGGTGCCACCAGTCGCGACGTTTCGCGGCTGGAATATCGACGCTGGAAATGCTGCCATCCAGATACAGCGCATTGGGCGTATGCAGCCGGTCGCGAAACAGCGTGGCGAAATCGTAGAAGCGGACGGCATTTTCCGAAATCGCGAAATGCACCATGCCATCCTCAGATACGCCGACACCATTGCGGGTGTTGAGACTGTCACTCTCGGGCAGAAAGCGCGGATGCAGCTCTCCATTGATGACGAGCATGGGGCCTGACTGGGTGGCGAAATCGGGCTTCAGATTGGCGTTGAGATAGGCGCTGGTTTCCAGCACGCCCGCCGTCTTGCCATCCATGAAAAACACGCCATTGGGCTGCATATGAAAGTTGCCCCAGCCACCGCCAGTGCTGATCGTCTTCGTCTCGACGCCATTTTCGATGTGAAGGCCGACGGGCGACAAATCCCGGTGATACATGCCGCCATTCATGGCAAAGGTGACGAAGCTGTGCTGGCGCCACAGCGCCGATGACAGCGCCTCGAAGGACCCATAGGGTTTTCCCGCGACGTGGTCCCACTGGTAGAGCCGGATATTGCTTTTGGCGGGATCGAAGCTGCAGACGGTGTAGCGGCCACCCGTGTGGTCGATGGACTGACAGAAATCCGGCAGATCAGCCGCACTCGCCGTTGTCGAAAACAGAAACGGCAGCAGATATCGTGCAAGCTTTCTCATCATCCCTCGTCAGTCGTGCGCTTCGTCGTGTGCACGCTTAGCAGAGCCAGAGAGACGAGAGTATGGCATGGCGCCAACGTTTCGGTGATAACAAAAAAGGCTGGCGAAGAGCGCCAGCCTTTTCTTGGATATTCAGTGGGACAGAATTATCTGCGCGCGGCGCGATCAACGCTGCGTCCGGCAGCCTGTGTGCCATCCACGGTGCCTGCTACGTCCTTGCCAACGCCGCGGATCGTGTTACCGCAAGAGCTAAGGGAAACGAGAGCGATAAATACCGCAGCAATGGATGCGAAGAAACGTGTAGACATGCGTGAAACTCCCCTTGTGTTTGCGCAGATCGCACAAACGTGATGTCAATAGCGGGCAGATAACGCCGGATAACGGGGCCGGTTCCACGCGGTTGAAAAAATAATCCGATAAATTTCAAACAGCCTGCGCAACGTCGCGAAACGCGTTGCGAATGCTGTCTGCAACGGCCTGCACCGGACGTGTCGGTTTGTCTGCAACGATGAGACGAATATCGAAGCAGCCGAGTTCCGGCAGACCGTCTTTTTCGCTGAGGATGACCATGTCGTTTTGCACATAGGAGCGCGGCATAGGCGCAATTGCCAGATCCGCCTCGATGGCCGCTTTTTGCGCCATGGTGTGTCCGCTGAGATAGGCCACGCGGAAGCGGCGGCCCTGCTTTTCCAGCGAGGTGATGGCTTCGGAACGCCAGATGCAGCCGTCTTCCCAGATCGAAATCGGCAGCGGATCGCGCAGATGCGCCGTGCCGCATTTGGCACCGGTCCAGACCAACCGCTCGCGCATCAGCACTTCGCCGGTGTTGCGCAGTGGCAGAGAGGCGCAATTGACGAGTGCGATATCAAGCCGCTGCTCATCCATCCGCTTGTAGAGCTGTGAGCTGGAATCGATGGTGACATCGACCATGATGGCCGGGAACGCATCGGCGAAACGTTTGAGAATTCCGGCCAACAGGCGTCGCTCGCCAATATCCTCAGGCGCGCCGAGGCGCACGACGCCCGACAGTTCAGGCATGACGAAGCGCGACACAGCCTCGTTGGACAGAGCGATCATGCGCCGGGCATAGGTCAGCAACGTCTCGCCATGGGCCGTCAGCGTCACAGAGCGCGCATCGCGCAGGAACAGCGTCGTCTTCAACTGCTCTTCCAGCTTCTTGATCTGCATCGACACCGCAGACGGCGTGCGGAAAACGACCTCAGCCGCCGTGGAGAAATTGCCGGTTTCGGCAATCGCCACGAAGGTTCTCAAGATATCATTGTCCAGCAGCGGCAAGGGTTGGCGGAAGGATACTGTCATGGCGATAGCCTTCAATTTTTCTCATTGATACATCGATATCATTTCGTTTGATTGAATGTCAACATTACCGCAATCTCCTCATCATGCCGCTCGAGACACTTAGGCAAGCATAGGTTTTCGAGCATTTCGACACATAACGATTTTCGATTGATGACATCAAAATCATTCGATTGCTTGATGACACGCTTGAGCGCATATCTTCGTCGTCAACCGCCCATGAAACATGAAAGGAGATTGAACATGACCATGATCACCACCCACAGCAGGGGGCCATCGAGGGTCCGGCTGCATTCGCTATACTGGTTATCCCACCTTGTGGACCTAGGCCGTGATCTTCACGCATCCTGGCGTCGCAGGCAGTCTCTGCGCGCTCTCGAAGCCCTGCCCGCAGAAACTTTGAAGGATATCGGATGGCCATCAAGCGACAACAAGCGCATGCGAATTGCGCAGAAATAAACACGCATAATATCGGACGTTGAATGGCTCGCAGAACCTGTTTCTGACGAGCCATTTTTTTGCACTGCGGAACAAATGGGCGACCACCACATTTTCCACTGCCCCAGTCAGTTAAGAGGATATTTATGGCCCAGTTCGGTTCCAGCATTCTGCCCGGCGACTTCACCCGTCTCGGCGCCAATTTCGACGGTGATGGCGTCAACTTCGCGATCTTCAGCGCCCATGCCGAACGCGTGGAACTTTGCCTCTTCGATGAGAGCGGTCAAAACGAAATCGAGCGCATCACGCTGCCGGAATTCACAAACGAAATCTGGCACGGTTTCATTCCCGGCCTCAAGCCCGGCGCGCTCTACGGCTACCGTGTACACGGCCCCTACGACCCGGAAAACGGCCACCGCTTCAACCCCAACAAGCTTCTGATCGACCCATACGCCCGTGAACTGGTGGGCGACATCGCGTGGGGCTCCGAGCAATTCGGCTATATCCTCGATGCCGAAGACAAGGACATGTCCTTCAATGACAGCGATAGCGCTGCCAAAATGCCGAAGTGCCGGGTGATCGACCCCAACGACCACGACTGGGGCAACGACAAGCGCCCGAATATTCCATGGTCGAAGACGATTTTTTACGAAACGCACGTCAAGGGCTTCACGCAACTGCACCCCGGCGTGCCGGAAAATCTACGCGGAACCTATGAGGGTCTCGGCGACAAGCAGATCGTCGATTACATCAAGAGCCTTGGCGTTACCTCCGTCGAGCTGCTGCCGATCCATTCCTTCCCGGATGATTCGCATCTGCTGGAAAAAGGGCTGAAGAATTTCTGGGGCTACAACTCCCTCGGCTTCTTCTCTCCCGCATCGCGTTACTATGGCCCACGCGGCATGGCTGGCTTCCGCGACATGGTCAGGGCATTCCACGATGGCGGCATCGAGGTCATTCTGGATGTGGTCTACAACCACACGGCTGAAGGCAACGAGCTTGGGCCGACCCTGTCCTTCAAAGGCATCGACAACTTCTCCTATTACCGCACGATGCCGGACCAGCCGCGTTACTACATCAACGACACCGGCACCGGTAACACCGTCAACACCTCCCACCCGCGCGTCTTGCAGCTGGTGACGGATTCGCTGCGTTACTGGGCCGAAGACATGCACATCGACGGCTTCCGATTCGACCTCGGCACCATCCTTGGTCGAGAGCCGGAAGGTTTCGACCAGCGCGGCGGTTTCTTCGATGCCGTTGGTCAGGACCCGGTGCTATCAAAGCTGAAACTCGTCGGCGAGCCCTGGGATATCGGCCCCGGTGGCTATCAGGTCGGCGGCTTCCCACCCGGCTGGGCAGAGTGGAACGACAAATATCGCGATACGGTGCGTGAATACTGGAAGGACGAGGATGGCACGGCGGGCGACTTTGCCGCGCGTATCATGGGCTCCGGCGACGTTTACGATCTGCGTGGCCGCAGGCCATGGTCCAGCGTCAACTTCATCACCGCCCATGACGGCTTCACGCTGAATGACCTCGTTTCCTACAATGAGAAACACAACGAGGCGAACGGCGAAGACAACAAGGACGGCCACGACCATAATCGCAGCTTCAACTACGGCGCGGAAGGCCCGACCGATGATGAGAACATCATCGCCGTGCGCGATCGCCAGAAGCGCAACTTCATCGCCACCCTGTTCCTGTCCCACGGAACGCCGATGCTGCTGGCCGGTGACGAATTCGGTCGCAGCCAGATGGGCAACAACAATGGCTATTGCCAGGACAGCGATCTGAGCTGGGTACATTGGGAAAACCTGCCGGACAGCGCCGAAACACTGCGCAAATTCACCGCGCGGTTGATCGAGCTTCGCCAGAACCACTCGATTCTGCGCCGGGACAGCTGGCGCGATGGCACCCATACGACATGGCTAAACCCGGGCGGTGGCGAGCAGACGGAAGCACAGTGGAACGATCCGGGCTCCACATCGCTTGGCCTGCGCATGTCCCGGGATGGGCGTGACGATGCGGAAGAATGGAACGACGTTCTGATTCTCTTCAACCCGCATGACGGCGCGGTAGAGTTCAAGCTGCCCGATGCCGAACATGGCTGGATGACCGAACTGACGACCGCAGACCCGGAAACCGGAGGCGACAAGATCGCCAATGGCGATAACTACACGGTTGAAGGTCGCACTTTGGTGCTGTTGCGGGCCGCATAGTGGCGACGGCTGACTGGTTAAATGCACACAAGCGGGGTTTGGATATCGACAGCGCTTTCCCTCACCGCCGTCATCCTCGGGCTTGTCCCGAGGATTTAATCACCCGCCCGCGCACTCTTCCCGTCGAATGCGCTTGAACGGCAGCAGATCCTTGGTACAAGCCCAAGGATGATGTCGGAAAAGAACAAAACGCCGGGTGAAAACCCGGCGTTTTTTATTTTACGGATGGCTGAGCTGGATGCCCGGTAGCCGCATGCTGCGCTTCCTGCGGCTCTTGACCTTGCCCGCGATCGATGCGCGCAACGCGAAGAAGATGTCGTCGAGGTGGTACGGCTTGCTGAAGAAGCGGACATCGTTCGGCAGGTCAAGCGTATCGGGCGAATGCCCGCCCGACGTGACGATGACGGACATGTGCTCCTGACAGGTCTCGATCATGCGGACGAGGTCCAGACCGGACAGACCGCCGGGCATGTCGATGTCGGTGATGACGGCTGAGATATTGGCGACTTTGCCGATGGTGGCGACGGCTTCCAGCACGTTGGATGCCTCCAGCACCGTGTAGCCCGCCTCCTCCAGCGCATCGGCAAGCGTAAAACGAATGATCGGTTCGTCTTCGACGATCAGTACGGTCAAGCCGGTTTCAGACATACGCAATACTCCGCTCAAAAGCACCGGACGGGAACGGCGGCGCCGCTCAAAATGTCCGTGGCTGAAACAAAAGACGAAGCGGCGGTTCAGTGTGTCTCTCGTCAGTCCGCCGTTCCCTCACGTCGATAGAACGCGCAACGTCGCGATAGTGATCAAAGGCTGCGCCCGAAAATTGAAAACAATATTAATAAAATGCAAAATACTGAATTAAGATGTCGCTAACCTTGCCGTCTTCGAGCAGCGCTTTGACGAACATCAAGGACCGATCACCCTTAGTTTTTTTGACAGCAAATCTGCCGTGTCGTATCTTGCGCCGAGAGTGTCGCATTTACGATATACAGCGGACCGTTTCCAAGCAAGGAATTGCGTTTCCGCAATGGAGCATGGTCTTGATGAGCAAAACTCCTTCCAAAAAGCGCTCCGTGGTCTTTTTCATGGTCCCGCAATTCACCATGCTTCCCTTTACGGCGGCGGTGGAAACACTGCGTATCGCCAACCGTATGCTGGGCTATGCCGCCTATGAGTGGCGCCTGGCTTCCGCTGATGGTCAGAAGGTGGAATCATCGGCTGGTATAGCGCTGGAGGCCAAGACCTCGCTGGCGGAAGAGCGTAAATCCGTTAGCGGCGAAAACCGCCCCGACATGGTGCTGATCTGTTCGGGCATCGACATCGAGCAATACAGCAACAAATCCGTCAACGCGTGGCTGCGGGAAGCCAACAATCGCGGCATCGCCGTCGGCAGCCTCTGTACGGGCGCGCATGTGCTGGCCCAGGCAGGACTGCTGAATGGCAAGCGCTGTGCGATCCACTGGGAAAACCTGCCCGGCTTTTCCGAATCCTTTCCGCAGGTCGAGGTTTACGCAGACCTCTACGAGGTGGATGGCAACATCTATACCTGTGCGGGCGGCACGGCATCGCTGGATATGATGCTGAACCTGATCGGGCAGGATTTCGGCGAAAACCTCGTCAACCGCGTCTGCGAGCAGCAATTGACCGACCGGGTGCGCAGCCCGCATGACCGCCAGCGTCTGCCCTTGCGCGCGCGTCTCGGCGTGCAGAACGACAAGGTTCTCTCGATCATCGAGTTGATGGAAAGCAATCTGTCCGAACCGCTCTCGCTGCTGGATATCGCAGATGACGCGGACCTTTCACGCAGGCAGGTGGAGCGACTGTTCCGCCAGGAAATGGGACGTTCCCCTGCCCGCTACTATCTGGAAATACGGCTGGACCGAGCGCGCCATCTTCTTGTGCAGTCTGCCATGCCGGTGGTCGAGGTGGCGGTTGCCTGCGGCTTTGTTTCGGCTTCGCATTTCTCGAAGTGTTATCGCGAAATCTACAATCGCACGCCGCAACAGGAGCGCGCCGAGCGCAAGCTGGTAATGAGCGCATCACGCATGGCAGCGGCGGCCAGTCAGGGCAAAGCCGCGCATTAAGCCATGAACGGGCGAACCGCTGCGGCCAAATCTTCGGCGGTGAGACCGGAGCCAAGGCGTTGCGCCGCTTCTCCATGCAGCCAGACGGCAGCGGCGGCGGCCTCGAAAGCCGGGACCTTCTGAGCCAGAAAGCCGCCAGCAATACCCGCCAGCACGTCACCTGAACCCGCCGTCGCGAGATAGGACGGCGCATTGGTGTTGACGGCGGCACGGCCATCCGGGGCGGCAATGACCGTATCTGCGCCCTTGTAGATGATGACCGCATTGGCGCGCGCCGCAGCAGTCAACGCTCTCTCGATCTTGCTCAGGCTTCTATCCACGACAAGGTCTGGAAACAGACGACCGAACTCCCCCTCATGCGGCGTCAAGATGCGCGGGGCGCTAGAGGCGAACAGATCGAAAAGCTGCTGCGGATCATCTTTGAACGCGCTGATGCCATCGGCATCCAGCACCAGCGCCTTTTCCCTCAACAGCGCGGCGAAGCGGCGCGCCTTTTCGAAATCGCCGAAGCCGGGACCGAGAACATAGGTTTCGTGGCGTTTGTCATCCAGCCACGCCGCCAGCGCATCGTCGTCATCGATGGGCGACACCATGACGGCGGTGAGGGTCGTGGAAAGCACGGGCACGGCATCTAAAGGCGCGGCGACGGTGACGATACCAGCACCTGCCCGGAAACCCGCCATCGCTGCCATGCGCGCAGCACCCGTGGCGTGGGATGGCCCGGAAAATACCGTGAGATGTCCGCGCTTGAACTTGTGCGTATCGTCATCCCCGTGCGGGAAAGCTCCGGTCCAGAGAGCCGGGTGGTTCTCCACGACAGCACCGCTATGTTTGCTCAAAATGCGCTGGGGAATGCCGATGTCGAAGACCTCGACTTCGCCGCAGAGGGAACGACCCGGCATGAGAAGATGACCGGGCTTGCGCGCCATGAAGGTAACAGTGTGCTGCGCCCGAAAGGAACTGCCGAGTGCAACGCCCCGACGCCCGCACAAGCCCGAGGGAAGGTCTACGGCAATGACTGGAACGCCCACCGCCTCCACGCGAACAATCACCGCCGCGACCTCTGCCGGAACATCACGAGACAGGCCAGCACCGAAAATGGCATCGATCACCACGTCGCCAGGCTCCGGCTGGTAGCGCTCCAGCGGTTCCGTGGCGCCACTCCACAATTCCCAAGCCTGCTGCGCCGCGCCCTGCAAGCTCTTGATATCCCCGAAGAGATAGAGGGCGACTTGGGCACCGCTTTCGCGCAACGCCCGTGCCGCCACGAAACCATCACCGCCATTGTTGCCGGTGCCGCACAGCACGGCGTAACGCGTGGCCTGCGGGTAATGTCTGAGTGCGCTGGCGCAGACGGCCTGCCCTGCCCGCTCCATCAATGAGGATATGGACATGCCGCTTTTTTCGGTATCCACATCGACCCGGGACATGGCGGCAGGATCGAGCAAAGCATGGGCGATGGAGAAAGTCATGGTGCCATACCAGCGCAAAACGACGGAAAAGGCAATCGGCGCATAAATAGGCAGAATCGATTGCGCAAATGATAGGCAAATGAACAACTTATGAGCAAATGCTGATTTCGTATGACTTTTGCTTTGCGCTTTTGAATTTGGGCAAAATCGTGGAGAAATCCGGTTTCCAGCCAATAGGAACGGTATATTTGTCCACAGAAACAGTGCGGACGCGTGAAAATTGGCGTGGCCGACAGCTTTTTTGAAGTTTTTTTATTCAAAGCGGCTTCCGATCTGGCACGATACGTGCATTCTTGTGGCAGAGCGGAAAGACCGCTTGAACGGGAGAAGCGGAGAGATATTTTCTCATGAAAAAGATCGAAGCGATCATTAAGCCTTTCAAGCTCGATGAAGTGAAGGAAGCCCTTCAGGAAGTCGGACTTCAGGGAATAACGGTTACAGAAGCCAAGGGCTTTGGTCGTCAAAAAGGCCATACGGAACTCTATCGCGGCGCGGAATATGTCGTCGACTTTTTGCCCAAGGTCAAAGTCGAGGTCGTGCTTGCAGATGAAAACGCGGATGCCGTTATCGAAGCCATTCGCAACGCTGCCCAGACAGGCCGCATCGGCGATGGAAAGATTTTCGTTTCCAACGTGGAAGAGGTCATTCGTATCCGTACGGGTGAGACAGGCGTAGACGCCATATAAAAAGACTGGGCCCGTAAAACAGGGGCTTAACCTTGTCATCATTACACTCAAGGAAAAGTTTAAAATGACGACCGCAAACGATATTCTGAAGCAGATCAAGGACAACGACGTAAAGTTCGTCGACCTGCGCTTTACCGATCCCAAGGGCAAGTTGCAGCACGTGACGATGGACGTCGCCTGCGTGGACGAAGACATGTTCGCTGATGGCGTCATGTTCGACGGCTCCTCCATCGGCGGCTGGAAGGCCATCAACGAGTCCGACATGGTGCTGATGCCCGACACGGGAACGGTTCACATGGACCCGTTCTTCGCGCAGTCCACCATGGTCATTATCTGTGACATTCTCGATCCGGTCTCCGGCGAGTCCTACAACCGCGACCCACGCGGCACGGCCAAGAAGGCCGAAGCCTACCTCAAGGCGTCTGGTATCGGCGACACGATTTTCGTTGGCCCAGAGCCGGAATTCTTCGTGTTCGACGACGTGAAGTACAAGGCAGACCCGTACAATACGGGCTTCAAGCTGGACTCGTCCGAGCTGCCATCCAACGACGACACCGATTACGAAACCGGCAATCTGGGCCACCGTCCACGCGTCAAGGGCGGCTACTTCCCGGTTCCTCCGGTCGATAGCCTTCAGGACATGCGTTCTGAAATGCTGACGGTTCTCGGCGAAATGGGTGTCGTCGTTGAAAAGCACCACCATGAAGTCGCTTCTGCACAGCACGAGCTGGGCGTGAAATTCGATACGATGGTTTCCAGCGCCGACAAGATGCAGATTTACAAATATGTCGTGCATCAGGTTGCCAACGCTTACGGCAAGACGGCAACCTTCATGCCAAAGCCGATCTATGGCGACAACGGCTCCGGCATGCACGTTCACCAGTCCATCTGGAAGGGCGGCAAGCCGACCTTCGCTGGCGACGAATATGCTGGCCTGTCCGAAACCTGCCTCTACTACATCGGCGGCATCATCAAGCATGCCAAGGCGATCAACGCCTTCACAAACCCGACAACCAACTCCTACAAGCGTCTGGTTCCAGGTTACGAAGCACCGGTTCTGCTGGCCTATTCTGCCCGCAACCGTTCTGCATCCTGCCGTATTCCGTTCGGCTCCAACCCGAAGGCAAAGCGCGTCGAGGTTCGCTTCCCCGACCCGGCCCAGAACCCGTATCTCGGCTTTGCCGCGATGCTGATGGCCGGTCTCGATGGCATCAAGAACAAGATCCATCCCGGCAAGCCAATGGACAAGGATCTCTACGATCTTCCTGCAAAGGAACTGAAGAAGATTCCAACCGTCTGCGCCTCGCTGCGTGAAGCCCTCGACAGCCTCGACAAGGACCGCAAGTTCCTGACGGCTGGCGGCGTGTTCGATGACGACCAGATCGATGCCTTCATCGAACTGAAGATGCACGAAGTCATGCGCTACGAAATGACACCGCATCCTGTCGAGTTCGACATGTACTATTCGGCGTAATGGCCGGGAAAAGGCGCCTCTCGGGGCGCCTTTTTCTTTTGCCGTTAGGTATGGTGGGTGTGGCTTTACCCCCCTCTGCCCTGCCGGGCATCTCCCCCACAGGTGGGGAGATCGACTCGTGGCAACCCCTCGACTATCTCTGACGTTGGGATTGGAGCATTGCCAGCGCGCCCAGCTAATCTCCCTCCTTGTGGGGGAGATGTCCGGCAGGACAGAGGGGGATGAGCCACACCCGCTACCATCAATGACCGACAGCCCGTCGACAATAATACGCATACCGGAAAGCCTCCATGACCGCAGCCACCGACAACACCCCTCGCCTGCGTGACTGGTTGATTTTCCTCGCGGTACCCTTCTTCTTTTCCAGCAATGTCATTTTCGGACGCGGCGTCATCGGCGAGGTCTCGCCCTTCGTCACGGCATTTCTGCGCTGGTTCTTTTCGGTGCTGTTCGTCGCGCCCTTCATCATCCGGGACTGGCGGGCCTGCGTGCGTTTTATCCGTACGAAAACAGTTCTTTGGCTTGTGCTGGGCTTTCTCGGCATGGGTATTTGTGGTGGTGTCGTCTATTGGGGCCTCACCCTGACATCGGCGGCCAATGGAACGCTGATCTATACGACATCGTCGCTGTTCATCATTCTGATCCAGCGCATACTCTACGGTCGCGCAATCCGGCGGCTGGAGGTTGTCGGCATGGTCATTGCTTTTGCAGGTGTGGCAGCCATCGTGCTGAAAGGCGATGCGTCGCAGCTTCTGCACCTCGATTTCAATCTCGGTGATCTCGCCATTCTCGTCGCATCGATTTCGTTTGCCATCTACTCTCTGCTGCTGCGAGACCCTGCGGCCAGAGAGATGGCGTCGCTCAGTCTGTTCGCGGTCATCGCATTGTCTGGCGCGCTGGTGCTGTTGCCACCGGCTGCCATGGAATTAGCGCATGGCGGCATGCTGCCCTCTTCGCTTTCCGCATGGGGGAAAATTGGCGGGATCATTGTTTTTGCGTCGGTGTCCGCGTTTTACTGCTTTACCCACACGGTACGGGTCTTTGGACCAGCGACGGCAGGCATTACGCTTTATATGATGCCGCCCGTGTCAATCGTCATGGCTGTCGCGTTTCTGGGTGAGAGCTTCGAACATTATCATGCGGTGGGTATCGTATTGGTAACGGGCGGGGTGGTGCTGGCGACAGCGCCTTTTGGAAAGCTGAGGTAACAAAATCGTACCTCACAACCGAATATCTTGATATTTTTCATTCGTACCCCAAATGGTATGGGGAAAGGATGTGCATGCCATGAAACAAAGAGACGCAAAATTCACGATTGGCGAAGTTGTTCGTCACAGGGTGTTTCCGTTCCGCGGTGTGGTATTCGACGTAGACCCGGAATATGCGAACACCGAGGAGTGGTGGAACGCAATTCCTGCGGAAATCCGTCCAGAACGTGACCAGCCCTTCTATCATCTGCTGGCGGAAAACGATGACACGGAATATGTCGCCTACGTCTCCGAGCAGAATCTGGTGCACGATGAAAGCGACCAGCCGCTGCGCAACCCCAATCTTTCCCGCATTTTCGACACCACTCCCAATGGTGTGCTGCGGGCGAAATCAGCGATGACGCACTGACCGCCAGAACTGAAATCTGAACAACAAAAAACCGGCCTGAAATCTCAGGCCGGTTTTTTTAATATCGAATGTCTTAGTTCGCGGGCTTGGACTTAGCAGCGTCCTGAGCGGCTTCGAGCTTCTTGCGAGCTTCTTCAGCCTTCTTCTGCATGCCTTCCTGAAGGGAACGCTGGCTTTCAGCAAGCTGCGACTGCGTGATCGGCTGGCCGTCATAAGCACCGGTGAAGCCGCTGAGAGCGATCTTGATCGGGTTTGGAGCGCGACGGAAGTTGATGGAGGTGAATACGATTTCCGTGCCCTTCTTCATGCTGGCGATCATCGCGTCCGTCAAAGGTACTTCAGCCGTGCACTTGTCTGGAAGGCAGACGGCGTAATCGAGCTTCTGGCCCTTGGCGCCATCGATCTGCATCATGACGCCAGGAGGCAGCAGGCGTGCGGTTGGAACCGAAACCTGAAGCAGCTTGCGGTTGACCTTGCCTTCGACGCTGATGAGGCCGACAGCCGTGATCATCTGGCCGTTCTGGGCGAGAACAACGTTCTGCACGACGCAAACATCATTGTCTTCCTGCTTGCTGCAAGTCTTGAACCAGCCAAGCGGAGGCGCACCGGCACCACCTGCGGCAGGAGCAGCCTGCTGAGCCTGCGATACGGCTGGTGCAGACACGGCACCCAGCGAAAGAACGAGAGCAGACAAGCCTGCGCGGGTAAATGTGTTTGCGAATTGCATCATAAGAGTTCCGTCTCCTGAATTTTCTTATGCGAAGCAGAACGGGACGAACTGCTCAACATCATCGGTATCCGTCTGCCCGTTCCACTGTCGTTTAAATGAGGCAAATGCGTGACCCGACGGTTTCGGCAACCCTGTTACATCCCGTTGGGTGCGATATCCAGCACTTCTTTCAACTTTTCTTGAGCCCCGACAGATTTTCCGTGGTCGGATGCCTGCCATAGTTGGGTGTGATACATTCCCGCGGGAATCAATACAAGACGGGCGGCGTTTGGCCAACGTAGCAATGCCGTGATGAGACAGCCCGAATGTGACAGGACAATTACCATGCGAAGCCTTTTGGCGTTCATCCCCGCCCTTTTTTTTTCAGGTCTGGCGATGGCGGAACCACTCCACGGGATTTCGATGCATGGCACGGTCGCCCTGCCCGCCGACTATAAGAACTTTCCCTATGTGAAGCAGGACGTGAAAAAAGGTGGCCGCATTTCCTACGGCGTCGTTGGCACCTTCGATAGTCTCAATCCCTTTGTTCTAAAGGGCATGCGCACCACGGCGCGCGGCGTGTGGGACCCGGAGTTCGGCAATCTGCTCTACGAGCCGCTGATGCAGCGGTCCAACGACGAACCCTTCTCGCTCTATGGCTTGCTGGCGGAAACCGCCGAATGGGATGACGACCGCACCTACATCCAGTTCAACATCAATCCGAAAGCGAAATGGCAGGACGGTCAGCCGGTTACGCCAGATGATGTGATCTTCACCTTCAATCTTTTGAAGGAAAAAGGCCGCCCGCCTTTCAACAGTCGCCTCAACGGCGTGGCGAAAATGGAGAAGATCGGCGACCACGGCGTGCGCTTCACCTTCAACGAAAATGCCAACCGCGAAACGCCGCTCATTCTGGCATCTTCGACACCAATCCTACCGAAGCACGCCATCGATCAGGCGACATTCGAGCAAGGCGGCCTTGGCCCCGTGGTCGGCTCTGGCCCATACCGAATCAAAACCCTGCGCCCCGGAGAGCGTGTGGTGTGGGAGCGTAACCCTGATTACTGGGGCAAGGATGTGCCGTCTAAGGTTGGCTCTGATAATTACGACGAGATCAGCATTCTCTACTTCCTTCAGGTCACGACGATGTTCGAGGCCTTCAAGAAGGGCGATATCGACATCTACCCCGAAGGCGATGCCATCAATGGTTCAGCCGACTCATCGCATTGGGGTCAGGCTTACAATTTCCCGGCCGTGCATCGTGGTGACATTGCCCGCGACGTTTTCGAATCGCGCCTGCCATCGGGCATGTTCGGCCTCGTCTTCAACACGCGACGCGCCATCTTTGCCGATGAGAAAGTACGTGAAGGCCTGTCCTATGCGCTCGATTTCGAGTGGATGAACCGCAACATTCTGGGCGGCGCCTTCCAGCGAACGCAAAGCTATTGGCAGAATTCTGCGCTCGGTGCTTTCGGCAACGCGGCGGATGCACGTGAACTTGCACTGCTGGGCAATGCCGCCAAGAAACTTCCGCCTGCACTGCTGGCCGGCACCTACGCCATGCCCGTGACAGACGGCTCCGGTGCCGATCGCAAGGTGCTGAAACTCGCCGTCGATAGGCTGAAGGAAGCCGGTTACACGATCAAAAGCGGCAAGATGTCGGATGCCAAGGGGCGTCCGCTCACCTTCGAGATCATGACGCAGAACCCGGCTCAGGAGCGCATTGCGCTGGCCTATCAGCGTTCGCTGCGCCTCATCGGTGTCGATATGGCCATCCGCTCCGTCGATGACGGGCAATATCAGGCCCGCTCCAACAGCTTTGACTATGACATGATCATCCGCTCGCTGCCCTCCTCGCTGTCCCCGGGGGCCGAACAGCTCAACCGCTGGGGCTCTGATTCGCGCGATGCCAATGGCAGCTTCAACTATGCGGGTGTGGCCGATCCTGACGTGGACCGCATGCTGGAGGCGCTTTTGCAGGCGCGCTCGACCGAGGATTTCCAAGCCGCCGTGCGCGCCTATGACCGGCTGCTGACCGCAGGCCACTACATCATTCCGCTCTATTACATCGGCGCACAGTGGGTGGCGCGGTGGAAATATATCGAGCGACCCGAGGCCACGCCGCTTCTGGGCAACCAGAAAAGCACATGGTGGGATGCACGCGCTCAATGAAGCGCGCGACATGGTTCTCTTGAGGTAACGCCTTGCGCGAGCGCGGCAACGCCCCTAGATGAAGCGGATATTTTCGGGTCTGAAAGGGAAGCACCATGCAACGCATTGTTATCGACGTCGTCTCGGACATGGTCTGCCCGTGGTGCTATCTTGGCAAGGCGCGGCTCGACCTGGCGCTGGCTGAAATTCTCGATGAGGTCAGCGTCGACGTGAACTGGCGTCCCTATCGCCTGAACCCGGATTATCCGCCTGAAGGCGTTGACCAGAAGGCCGAGCTTGAAAAGAAGCTGGGCGGCAAGGAAAAGGTCGAGCAGGCGCACGAGATGCTGACGCAGCTTGGCAAGGAAGTGGGCATCGCCTTCGATTTCGACGCCATCAAGGTTGGCCCCAACACGCTGGATGCCCACCGCCTGTCGCTCTGGGCCCATGCCGAGGGACGCGAGTTTCAGGACAAGGTCGTGAACGAACTGTTCCGCGCCAACTTCGAGGAAGGCCTCAACATTGGGGACCACACAGTGCTGGCCGATATCGGTGAAAAGGCCGGTATGAACCGCGAAGTCGTGGAAAAGCTGCTCGCCTCCGACGCGGACAAGGACACGGTCGTTGCGGAAATCGATGCGGCGCAGCAGATGGGTGTTTCGGGCGTACCCTTCTTCATTCTCGACCAAAAATATGCCGTCAGCGGTGCGCAGAGCAAGGAAGTGCTGATTAATGCACTGCGGGATATTGCCAGAATGAAGCTGGAAGAGCATAGGGCAATGAACTGATCGTCAGCGCCTCCCCGCTGTCGATTTCCGGCCCCTAATAGTTCCAGGTGTTTCCGTGTCCGATAGCACGTTGAAGGGCATTCTGCTCGCATTCGCAGCCTTTGCGGCCTACGCATGGAGCGATGCGAGCGTGAAGCTCATCGAAGGGCAATTGTCGCCCATTCAATCCGCCTTTTTCGGCGCGCTGTTCGGGCTCTGCGCCCTGCCCTTCATCCGCAAGCGCAATGACGACTGGCGCGACATCGTGCGCACCACCAACCGCCCACTGTGGATGTTGCGTTTCGTGTCATCCGGCCTCGGCGCCATCACCTCGGTCACGGCTTTCACGCATCTGTCGATGGCGGAAGCCTTCGCGCTTATCTTCCTTCTGCCCGCTTTCGTCACCATCATGTCGGTTCTGTTCCTGAAGGAGCAGGTCGGCATCAAGCGTTGGTCCGCCGTCATTATCGGCTTTGCCGGTGTTCTGGTGATTTTGCGGCCCGGTTTCCGCGAGCTTTCGACCGGCCATTTCGCGGCCATCGTTGCCGGTCTCTGCGGTGCGATTTCCATTGTCATCTTCCGCGCCATGGGGCCATCGGAAAAGAATATCTCGCTCTATGGTGCGGGTTTGCTGGGAACGCTGGTGATTTGCGGCGTGGCGATGACATCCTCGTTCACACCGCCCAATGCTCAGCAGTGGATGTTTCTGGCGGGTTACGGCCTGCTCGGCGCTGTCGCCAATGTGCTGGTCATGTATGCGGCGAAATATGCGCCCGCGGCCGTCATTGGTCCCACGCAATACAGTCAGATGCTGTGGGCCATTCTGTTCGGCTATCTGATTTTTGGTGATGGTGTGGATGGCTGGATGCTGGTGGGCATCGCCCTCATCATCGGCTCAGGCCTCATCACGCTCATCCGCGAGCGGCAGCGACATGTCGCTCTGCCCACATCGATTGCGGCGGCAGACCAGAATGTTGCCGTCGCGATGACACCGGAGAGTGATGAGGATAAGACGGACTGATCAGCCCGTCCCCGGCTCCATCAATTGCAGACACGCACGCGGTACATGTCGCCGAAACCATCCTGACGCCATGCCAGATGGCAGCGGTGATAAGCGGGCTCATAGACGACAGGTGGGCCGTAAACGGGCTGGCTGTAAACGGGTGTGTAGCTATAGGCCGGCGGGCCATAATAGTTGCGCGCGCCCGCAATCAACGCACCGCCAACGACGGCTCCAGCGATACCTGCGCCAAATCCGCGTCCGAAATTGTTACGTGCTTCTGCCTGGCTGGTGGTGGCAATTGTGGTGCCCGCAATTGTCAAAGCAACCAGACCAGCGGTGACAAACCTGTTCATGGTGGTCAACATAGTCCTGCTCCTTCGTTCAACGGCATCAGGCGAAACGGTGCCGTGCCGATAAAGCCAAAACTATGCCTCCCAATCCTACGGCCAGATGTCCGTTTGATTAAATCGCCGTAAGAAACGGCGACTTTCATTTCGTCAGGATTTCGCCAGTTCCGCCAGCTGCGTCATCACCATGGCCGCACCCGCCAGACGCTTCTCGGGCGTTGGCAGATCGCGGGTCAGGAACACGCTATGGTCAGGCCTGATCTTGGCCATGGAGCCCTGCTTGCCGATGTAGCCGACCAGTGCCGCGGGGTTCGGGAACTCCTTGTTGCGGAACTGCACGACGACTCCCTTCGGACCGGCATCCAGTTTCTCGACATTGGCCGTGCGGCACAGCGACTTGACGTAGACGATCTTGAGCAGGTGCTGCACTTCCTTGGGCAGCGGGCCGAAGCGGTCGATCATCTCGGCACCGAAGCCATCGATTTCGTTGAGATCGGTCAACTCGCCGAGGCGACGGTAAAGGCCCATGCGCAGGTGCAGATCCGGAACGTAATTTTCCGGGATCATGACCGATGTACCGACAGAAATCTGCGGCGACCAGCCGCTGTCGATGACGTCGTCCTCGCCCTTCACTTCGGCCACGGCCTCTTCCAGCATCTGCTGGTAAAGCTCGAAACCGACTTCCTTGATGTGGCCGGACTGTTCTTCACCGAGCAGATTGCCCGCACCGCGAATATCCAGATCATGGCTGGCAAGCTGGAAGCCCGCGCCTAGGGTGTCGAGCGATTGCAGGACCTTCAGACGGCGCTCCGCCATGGTCGTCAGCACCTTGTTGACCGGCAACGTGAACAGCGCAAAAGCGCGAACCTTGGAGCGCCCGACGCGACCACGCAGCTGGTAAAGCTGCGCTAAGCCGAACATATCGGCACGGTGGACAATCAGCGTATTGGCGGTCGGCACGTCCAGCCCGGATTCGACGATGGTGGTGGAAAGCAGCACGTCATATTTGCCGTCATAGAAGGCATTCATGATGTCTTCCAGCTCACCCGCAGCCATCTGGCCATGGGCCACAGCGACCTTCAGTTCCGGCACATCGGATTGCAGGAAGGCGTGAATGTCAGCCAGATCGGCCAGACGCGGGCAGACATAGAAACTCTGGCCACCGCGATAATGCTCGCGCATCAGCGTTTCCCTGATGACGAGCGCATCGAACGGCGAAATAAAGGTACGCACGGCCATGCGATCCACCGGCGCAGTGGTGATCAGCGACAGTTCGCGCACACCTGTCATGGCAAGCTGCAAGGTGCGCGGAATTGGCGTGGCCGACAGCGTCAGCACATGCACATCGCTCTTCAGTTCCTTCAGACGCTCTTTATGCTTCACGCCAAAATGCTGTTCCTCATCGATGATGAGCAGGCCGAGATTGGCGAAATTGATACCCGCACCGAGCAGCGCATGGGTGCCAACGACGATATCCGTCTTGCCCTCGGCCACTTCCTTTTTGGTCAGCGCCAGTTCCTTCGTGCCAACAAGGCGCGAGGCCTGCTGCACGCGGATCGGCAAGCCACGGAAGCGTTCGGAGAAAGTGCGGAAATGCTGGCGCGCCAACAGCGTTGTTGGCACCACCACCGCCACCTGCACTCCGTTCATGGCAGCCAGGAAGGCAGCGCGAAGCGCCACTTCCGTCTTGCCGAAGCCAACGTCACCGCAGATCAGGCGGTCCATGGGACGACCGGCACCCAGATCCTCGCGCACGGATTCGATGGCGTTGAGCTGATCTTCCGTCTCATCATAGGGGAAACGGGCGGCGAATTCGTCATAGAGACCATCGGGCGCAATCAGGGTCGGCGCGTGGCGCACCATGCGCGCCGCTGCGATGCGGATGAGATCGCCCGCCATATCCAGCAGGCGTTTCTTGAGCTTGGCCTTGCGCATTTGCCATGCGCCGCCACCCAGCTTGTCGAGATTGGCTTCCGCCGCATCCGAGCCGTAGCGCGATAGAAGATCGATATTTTCGACCGGCAGAAAGAGCTTGGCCTCATCGGCATAATGCAGCTCAAGACAATCACGCGGCGCACCCGCCGCCTCGATGGTGCGAAGACCGACGAAGCGCCCGATACCGTGTTCGGCGTGGACGACGAGCGAGCCTTCATCCAGCCCCGCGACTTCCGAGATGAAATCCGCCCCGCGCTTGCGGCGCTTGGAACGGCGCACCATGCGGTCGCCGAGAATATCCTGCTCACCGATGACGGCGAGATTGCCCGTTTCAAATCCGGCCTCGAGGCTGAGCACCGCAGCGGCAGCCTCACCCTTGCCGAGCTTTTCAACTTCCTTGAACGACTGGATGGTCTTGATGTTCTCAAGCCCATGCTCGTTCAACACCTGCAACAGCCGGTCGAGCGACCCTTCCGACCAGCCTGTTATCAGAACCTTCCAGCCCTTGGAGCGCCGCTCGGCAATGTGCTTGACGGCCAGCGTAAACACGTTGACGCGCTCTTCGCTTTCGCTCTCCGTTTGCGATTTTGCCCAGCGCGGGCCGACATGGGCGTCCAGCGTGGCGACGGGCTTGTCCTTGGAATCCTGCTCATTGAACGGCGTCAGGCGCACCGCGTTGACGGCGTTCAGCGCCTCATCGAAGCTCTTGCCGCCGAGATAAATCTGGCTTGGAGAAACCGGCTTGTAGGGTGCGCCCTGCGTTGCGCCTTTCGTCTGGCCGGATTGCTGCCGTGCCTCGAAATAATCATGCACCAGCTTGGAGCGTTCGACGGCAGCCTCACGCGCCGTGTGATCGGTAACAATGCGGAAGCCCTTGAGATAATCGAAGGCCGTTTCCAGATGCTCGTAAAACAGCGGCAGCCAATGCTCCATACCGGCATAGCGTCGGCCTTCGGACACGGCCTGATAGAGCGCATCGTCGCGGGTAGCCGCGCCAAACAGCGAGAGATAGTTCTTGCGGAAACGGCTGATCGTATCCGGTGTCAGCGTCACTTCGCTCATCGGGTTCAGATCGAGCGACCGAGCCTGGCCGATAGTGCGCTGGCTGGCAGGATCGAAGGTACGGATGCTCTCCAGCGTATCGCCGAAGAAATCCAGCCGCACCGGCTCTTCCGTGCCGGGCACGAACACGTCGAGAATGCCACCGCGGACGGCAAATTCGCCCACTTCGCGCACGGTCGCCACACGGTCGAAGCCGTTGCGCTCCAGCCGGGCGGCGATGTCGTCCATGCGGATCTGGTTGCCGGGCTTGGCGGAAAACGCCAGGCTCTCGATCACATCGCGCGGTGCCATCTTTTGCAGCATGGCGTTGACGGTGACGAGGACGATGGCCGGATGCGGCTTTTTCTGGTGGTGGATGAGACCGGAAAGCGTCGCAAGACGGCGCGCCGAGACATGCGCGCTGGGCGACACGCGGTCATAGGGCAGGCAATCCCAAGCGGGCAAGCTCAGAACCGGAATGTCAGGCGCAACGAAGCCCAGCATCTGCTCCAGATCGGCCACGCGCTGACCATCGGAGAGCACATAGGCCACGGGCGTGCCCTGCCGTGCCAAATCCGCGAGCAAAAAGGCTTCCGTGCCCGAGGGCACGTTGCCAATGGTCAACGGCGTATCGGCCGATGCCACCAGCCTGACATCGAATCCGGCTATCATTTTGGGCTATGTCCGTTCTGGGCAGTGACCAGATCGAAATCCGGGCGGTAGGAAATGATCGTCATGAACAACGGCGTCTGGAATTTTTCGGGGATGGCCTGCGCGCCCGTCACCATCTGCACGAGGTCCTGATCTTCCTCGTTCATGATGATTTCAAGCTCGTCCAGTTGCTCATCTGAGAGATCAGCAATGTTCTCTTCCGCAAACTGGCCGAGAACAAGGTCCATTTCCCTGATGCCGCGATGCCAGCACCGATAAAGAATCCGCCTTCGCCTCGGATCGAGGTCAGCGCTCGTGCGCACCAGTCCTGTCATCGCATTCACCCGTTTGTTGACTTGGCCTTTCCTATAGAACAGGACAGGAACGATTGGGAACCGCTTTTTACGCAAATATCGCCACAGGCTGGAAAATCTGCCGGTGATAAACCGAGTTTATCACCGTGGCGCTCTTGCATTGCGCCCGCCCTTCCACGATTTTGCTCGCCATGCGCCCCGCCCTGCTCGATCCGCTGTTTGCTACCGTCGCCACGCTGACAGGCGTAGGGCCCAAGCTTGCCGATTTGCTGGCGAAGCTTTTGGGCCGGGAAAGCGTCGAGGAAAGCCGCGTTGTCGACCTGCTTTTCCATGCGCCCTACAACATTATCGACAGACGAAACCGCCCCGGTATCGCGCATGCGCCGCAGGGCGCCATTGTCACCATTCAGGGACGTGTGGACCGCCACCAGCCCGCACCGCCGGGCAACCGCTCCGCACCCTACCGCGTCTTTCTGCATGATGAAACGGGCGAGCTGGCCCTGACCTTCTTCCGTGCCAAGGGTGACTGGCTGTCCAAGGCACTTCCGGTGGACGAAGAGGTGATGGTCAGCGGCAAGATCGACTGGTTCAATGGCCGCGCCTCCATGGTGCACCCGGACTTCATGGTGAAGGTCTCGGAGGCCGAGAACCTGCCGCTGGTCGAGCCTGTCTACCCGTTGACAGCCGGGCTCTCCCCCAAGGTATTGCGGCGAGCCATCGATGGTGCGCTTACCAAAATGCCGGTCTTTCCCGAGTGGATCGACGAGACACTGGCGGCACGTGAAAGCTTTCCGCATGTGGCCGATGCCTTTCGCGATCTGCACGATCCGCGGGACGAGGCCGATATCGACCCGCAAGCCCCTGCCCGCCGTCGCCTCGCCTATGACGAGTTTCTGGCCGGTCAGCTTTCGCTGGCGCTGGTGCGCCAGAGACTGCGCAAGGTCACCGGCCAACCCATCCGCGCCAAAGGTGATTTTGCCGCCAAAATTCTGGCGAACCTGCCGTTTTCAATGACGGCAAGCCAAAGCGCTGCCGTGAAGGATATTCTGACAGATATGGCGGGCGAAGACAGGATGTTGCGCCTGCTTCAGGGTGATGTCGGTGCGGGCAAGACGCTGGTGGCACTGATGGCCATGGCCACCGCCGTCGAGGCTGGCGGCCAGGCCGTGTTGATGGCACCCACCGAAATTCTCGCCCGCCAGCATTTCGCGACCATCTCCAAATTTGCTGCAACCGCTGGCATTTCCTGCGAGGTTCTGACGGGCCGCACCAAGGGCAAGGAACGTCGCGAGATCGAGGAGCGGATCGCGTCGGGTGAAGCGCAGATCATCATCGGCACTCATGCGCTGTTTCAAGATAGCGTGACCTACAAGAACCTCGTGCTGGCTGTCGTGGATGAGCAGCACCGTTTCGGCGTGCACCAGCGCCTGCGGCTGACCGCCAAGGGCATCTCACCGCACATGCTCGTCATGACGGCAACGCCCATTCCCCGCACACTGGTTCTGGCCGCCTTCGGGGATATGGACGTTTCCAAACTGACGGAAAAACCGGCTGGCCGCAAACCGATCACGACCGTGACGATCCCGACCGAGCGCATCGGGGACATCGTGGCACGACTAAAAAGCGCGCTGTCCGAAGGCAAGAAAGCCTACTGGATTTGCCCACTGGTGGAGGAGTCGGAAGAATCCGATCTCATGTCGGCTGAGGAACGCCACGCCGTTCTCGCGAAGTCACTGGGCGCAGACATCGGCCTTATCCATGGCCGCATGAGCGGACCGGAGAAGGACGCCGCGATGCTCGCCTTCAAGACCGGCGAAACCCGCCTGCTTGTGGCAACCACCGTTGTCGAAGTCGGCGTCGACGTGCCGGATGCGACGATCATGGTCATCGAACACGCCGAGAATTTCGGCCTCGCCCAGCTTCACCAGCTGCGCGGGCGCGTCGGGCGCGGCGATGAGGCCTCCACCTGCATTCTCCTCTACAAGGGTCCACTCAGTGAAAACGGCAAGGCACGCCTTTCCATTCTGCGCGATAGCGAAGATGGCTTCCTGATCGCCGAAGAGGATTTGAAGCTGCGCGGTGAAGGCGAGCTTCTCGGCACCCGCCAATCCGGCACGCCCGGCTTCCGCATCGCCAGCTTGGAAGCCCACGTCGACCTGCTGGAAATCGCCCGCAAGGACGCCGCCTATATCATCGAACGCGACGCAGAACTGACCAGCGAGCGAGGCCGCAATCTGCGCACCCTGCTCTATCTCCATCGCCGTGACGAAGCGATCCGTTTCCTCCATGCAGGCTAACGACCATGAATGACATGCCCCTACCGCCCGCAGCCTTTAGCAAAGGCTATGCGCTTTGCTCGCCAGACAACCTGCTGCTGCCGGAGACCTTCGCCAAAAGTGAAAAGAAGGCAATCGGCAAGAACTTTAAGAAGCCGGGGCGCAAGAAGGCATGGGCAGACGCGCAGGAAAAGGGCTGGAGCGTGCGCTTCGTCTATATGCGCGTGTTCGTGCCGGTGTTTCACGCGACCTCGACTGCTGGCGGCGAGGTGTTTGACGACGATTGATCGTCAAACCGGCGCAATCGCCTTCGGCAACTCGAAATCCGGGGCAACGAGACCGCCGGAGATCAACAGCTTTGCGCCATCTTCCGGTGACATATCCAGCATGATGATCTTGTCTTTGGGCACGAACAGAAGAAAGCCCGCAGTCGGCACCGGTGTTGGCGGCAGGAAGACCGCGACCATTTCCTGACCGATTTCGTTGAAGCGATAGGCCAGTTCGCCCTTGGCATCCGACGCCACGAAAACCATGGCCCATGTGCCGGGTGACGGAAACTCGATGAGGCCGACCTTTTTGAACGAGCTGGAATGTTCCTTCAGAACCGATTCGAAAAGCTGCTTGATGCTTTTGTAGATGGGCCGAACGAACGGCATATGGTTGAGCACCGACTCGCCAAAGCCGACGATCCACTTGCCGATGAGGTTGTTGCCGAGAAAGCCGATCAGCGTAATGCCAATGACCGCGACCAGAAGGCCGAAACCCGGAATGGCGACATCGAAATATTGCTCGGGATCGTAACGCGCCGGAATATATGGCTTAACCCAACTGTCCACCCATTGCAGGAATGTCCAGACCAGCCACATGGTGATGGTCACAGGTGCAAGGATGAGCACGCCTGTCAGGAAGCTGTTGCGCAAGCGCGTTGCGAAGGAAATTTTGACAGGAATTTCGGTCATGAGCCCGCGCAAATTCGAGAAACTTCAAGAGATGAAGACTTTCTTGAAACGGACAGTGGCGAAACGCGTTCCGCGTTTCAAGTGAATAATCGAGCCGGTGT
The DNA here is from genome assembly GCA_900468015.1 of Hyphomicrobiales bacterium. Lineage (GTDB taxonomy): Bacteria > Pseudomonadota > Alphaproteobacteria > Rhizobiales > Rhizobiaceae > Agrobacterium. The sequence continues at coordinate 811,312 of UBRU01000001.1, read as the reverse complement.
GCACTGCGATACATAAACCTGTTCGCAAGTGCGTTATCGCTACGTGTCATTGGCAGTCCCGAGGGAGATCGGTGCAGGTAGATTACTCCACCGTCACCGACTTCGCCAGATTGCGCGGCTGGTCCACATCCGTGCCCATGAAGACGGCGGTGTGGTAGGCAAGCAGCTGGATCGGCAGCGAAAAGACCATCGGCGCGATGATTTCGTCCACGTTCGGCAGAACGATGGTGGCCATCGTTTCGAGCCTGGAGGCCGCGGCGCCCTTCTCGTCGGTGATGAAAATGATCTTGCCGCCGCGGGCTGCGACTTCCTGCATGTTGGATACGGTCTTTTCGAAGAAGCGGTCATGCGGGGCGATGACGATGACGGGCATGTTCTCATCGATCAGCGCGATGGGGCCGTGCTTCAACTCGCCTGCTGCGTAACCTTCGGCGTGGATGTAGGAAATTTCCTTGAGCTTGAGCGCGCCTTCCAGCGCCAGGGGATAGCTGGTGCCACGACCGAGATACAGCACGTCCTTGAAGCGGGAGAGATCACGCGACAGGGTTTCGATCTGCGGCTGGATGGCGTTCAGGACTTCGCTCATGACACGCGGCATTTCGATCAGGTTGCGAACGAGGTCCGTTTCCTGCTCAACCGTCAACGTGCCGCGGGCCTTGCCAGCGGCAATGGCGAGTGAGGCCAGAACGGCCAACTGGCAGGTGAAGGCTTTTGTGGATGCGACGCCGATTTCAGGACCAGCAAGAATCGGAAACACCGCATCCGATTCGCGCGCCATGGTCGATTCGCGAACATTGACGACGGTGCCGATCTTGAGACCGTTTTCCTGGCAATAGCGCAGCGATGCGAGCGTATCCGCCGTCTCGCCGGATTGCGAAATGAAGAGTGCTGCCTGCGTCGGCAGGAGCGGCATTTCGCGGTAACGGAATTCCGAGGCCACATCGATTTCCACCGGCAGGCGCGCATAACGCTCGAACCAGTATTTGCCGATGAGGCCTGACAGGTACGCCGTGCCGCAGGCGGAAATGGCAAGGCCAGTCAACTTGGAAAAATCGATGGCCGGATCGGCATCCTTCACGCGCTTTTCGGCGAAGTCCACATAGTGGCTGAGCGCGTGGGAAATGACTTCCGGCTGCTCGTAGATTTCCTTTTCCATGAAGTGCCGGTGGTTGCCCTTGTCCACCACATAGGCCGTCGCCTGCGAAATCTGGCGCTGGCGCTCGACGGGCTTGCCGGAAAAATCGATGATCTCAGCACCCTTGGCGGTGATGATGGCGCAATCGCCGTCCACCAAATAGGTGATCTCGTTTGTGAAGGGCGACAGCGCGATGGCGTCCGAACCGAGGAACATTTCGCCACGCCCGTAACCGATGGCCAGCGGAGGCCCGGAACGTGCAGACAGCAGCGTCGTAGAGTCATCCTGAAACATGACGCCCAGCGCATAGGCACCGGTGACGCGGTTGAGCATGGCCAACATGGCGGCACGGTGGTCCAGACCATCGCGGGTGAACTTTGCCAGAAGCTGAGCGACGACTTCCGTATCTGTCTGCGTGGTAAAGGTGGCACCTTCCGCCGTCAGCTCATCGCGCAGTTCGGAGAAGTTCTCGATGATGCCGTTATGGACGACCGCAACACCCTCTACAAAATGAGGATGGGCATTGGTTTCGTTCGGCACGCCATGGGTTGCCCAGCGGGTGTGGGCGATGCCGGTCAGGCCGGGAAGCGGCTCTTCCGACAGCTTCTTTTCCAGGTTGAAAAGCTTGCCCTCGGCACGGCGGCGAGCAAGCGCGCCATCATGAATTGTCGCAACGCCAGCGGAGTCGTACCCCCGGTATTCCAGACGCTTCAGCGCATCCACGAGGCGCTCCGCAACCGGCTGCGTTCCAACAATGCCAACAATGCCACACATGCAATTCTCCGAGGTATTTTATGTTGACCGAAGTCCTAGCGATTTCCGCAAAAATCGCAATTGCGGCGACAGTCACTTTCAATGTCTATCCGTTACGATATCAGGACTTTTTCTTGGCGTCCTTGATAGCCTGCGCGCGGGCACGCAACGCATTTGCGCGCCCCTCCTTGATCTCCTGTCGCGCACGACCGAAAGCCACCGCATCGGCAGGCACATCCGCGGTGATGACGCTGCCAGATGCGACATAGGCGTCGTCGCCAATGTTGACGGGTGCCACCAACGACGAATTGGAGCCGACGAAAGCGTTTTTGCCGATTCGCGTCTCATGTTTGTTGATGCCATCGTAATTGCAGGTGATCGTCCCTGCCCCGATGTTGCTGCCAGCACCAACGAAGGCATCGCCAATATAGGTCAGGTGGTTGACCTTGGCGCCCTCACCGATCTCGGCCTTCTTGACCTCGCAGAAATTGCCGACCTTGGAATTGGCGGCGAGATTGGCACCGGGGCGCAGCCGCGCGTAGGGACCAACGGTCGCCCCGCCGCTGACATGCGCGCCTTCCAGATGCGAGAAGGCGTGGATAACGGCACCCGATTCGATGGTGACGCCGGGCCCGATCACCACATTGGGTTCGATCAGCGCATCCTGCCCGATCTTCGTATCCCAGGACAGGAACACGGTTTCCGGCGCAATCATCGAGACACCATCGATCATGAACTGATGACGGGCGCGTTCCTGCCAGAGCTTTTCGATGGTGGCCAGTTCAGAGCGATTGTTGCAGCCGATCAATTCGGTCTCAGGCGCATCGATGGCGATGGCCTTGCCGCCCAACGAGCGAGCGATCTCTACGATATCCGTCAGGTAATATTCGCCCTTGGCATTGTTGTTGCCGATGCGGGTGAGAAGATCCAGCGCACTACGACCATTGATCGCCATCAGGCCACTGTTACACCAAGTAACCTTGCGCTCGTCCTCCGTTGCGTCTTTTTCCTCGCGGATGGCGACGAGCTCACCATTCTCGACCAGCAGACGACCATAACCCGTCGGCTTGTCGGTATGGAAACCGATAACCACGACATCGACATTCTCGCTCAGCGCCTGACGCGCCTTATCAAGCGTTTCGGATGTCAGCAGAGGCACGTCGCCATAAGCGATCAGAACATCGTCGTAACCGCTTTCGATGGCGGAGCGGGCAGCCAGAACCGCGTTGCCGGTGCCGAGACGTTCCTTCTGAAGATAGGGCTCGACGCTGACGCCCGCACCACGCGCCGCATCCACAACCTTGTCAGCATCCCGGCCAACAACCAGTGCTGCGGCACTGACGCCAGCCCCTGCGACAGCCTGCATCACATGCGCAATCATCGCCCGGCCAGCCACGGGATGCAGCACCTTCGACATGGACGATTTCATGCGTGTGCTTTCACCAGCAGCGAGAATGACGGCAAGGCAACTGCGTTCCATTGGTATCTCCGACTTGATCGTTCGTTGGCCGCCAATCCATGGGCAACCGTTTTGCCACGCTATAAACGCTCAGGAATAAAGAAACCATGGAAATTGCGTGAACGCTGGAAACCTGCCGTGAGCGGGTATGAAAAAGCCGCGCCTGTGTTTGGGCGCGGCTTAGTAATTCTCACCAACTCCGTCATACCGGACTTGATCCGGTATCCACTGCGCGGCGAGAGAGTCTTTCGTGGTCAAGGACTTGACCACACTGGACCCCGGCTCAAGGCCGGGGTGACGGAAGTAAAACCAAGTTACTGCGGCAGCTTGTCGTCTACGCCTGCGACGTAGAAGTTCAGGCCGAGAAGGACCTTGTCTTCAGCCTTTTCGCCAGCCTTCAGCCACTCGGAACCGTCCTGCTTCTTGATCGGGCCGGTGAAGGGGTGCAACTCGCCGGACTTGATCTTGGCTTCGGTTTCTTCGGCCATTTTCTTCACGTCATCTGGCATGTTGGTGTAAGGCGCCATGGTGAGGATGCCGTCTTTGAGGCCGTCCCAGATCGACTCGGACTTCCATGTGCCATCCAGAAGCGCCTGTGTGCGCTTGATGTAGTAAGCGCCCCAGGTATCGACGATGGCGGTCATCTGCGTGTTTGGACCGGCCTTGATCATGTCGGATGCCTGACCGAAGGCCTTGATGCCGCGCTCGGCTGCAACCTGCATAGGTGCTGTCGTGTCTGTGTGCTGCGTCAGAATGTCGACACCCTGGTCGATCAGTGCCTTGGCAGCATCGGCTTCCTTGCCGGGGTCGAACCATGTGTTGGCCCAGACGACCTTGACCTTGAATTCTGGGTTGACCGACTGCGCGCCCAAAACGAAAGCGTCGATGCCCATGACGACTTCAGGGATCGGGAAGGACGCGATGTAACCGGCAACGCCCTTCTTCGACATCTTGGCAGCGATCTGGCCCTGAATGTAACGTCCCTCATAGAAGCGTGAATTGTAGGTGGCGAGGTTTTCGGCGTTCTTGAAGCCGGTCGCGTGTTCGAACTTCACCTTCGGGAACTTCTGGGCAACTTTGACGGTCGCATCCATGAAGCCGAACGAGGTCGTGTAGATCAGCTCGCAGCCGGAACGGGCCATGCGCTCGATGGCGCGTTCGGCATCTGGTCCCTCGGGAACGCTTTCAAGGAACGGCGTTTCGATCTTGTCGCCAAAATGCTTCTGCAATTCCTGACGGCCGATATCGTGCGCCTGCGTCCAGCCGCCGTCGGTCTTGGTGCCGACATAGACGAAGCAGACCTTCTTGGCGTCTGCGGCCTGCGCGGCGGGAATGGACCCGACGATGGCGGCGGCCGAGGCGGCCAGTGCGATGATGAGTTTTTTCATTTTTACCCCTGCTTGGTTAGGCGTGAACCTGGTTTTTTAGCGGTCCGGCACGAACGGTTTGCCGAGCGATGCCGGTGTATTGATCAGCGTTGTGCGACGATTATGGGAGATGATGATGAGGACCACAATAGTCGCTATGTAAGGCATTGCTGAAAGAAGTTGGGACGGCACACCGATGCCGAGAGCCTGCGCGTGCAGCTGGCCGATGGTGACGGCTCCGAAAAGATATCCGCCCGCCAGAACCCGCCATGGCCGCCAGGAGGCAAACACCACCAGCGCCAGCGCAATCCAGCCACGCCCGGCAGACATGTTTTCCACCCATTGCGGCGTATAGACCAGAGACAATTGCGCACCGGCGAGGCCCGCACAGGCACCGCCGAACATGACGGCGAGATAGCGCGTGCGGATGACGTTGATGCCGAGCGCATGGGCAGAGCCGTGATTATCGCCAATGGCACGTATTTTCAGGCCCGTGCGGCTCTTGAACAGAAACCAGCCGATGCCGATGACCAGCGCAATCGACATGTAGAAAATCAGGTCCTGCCGGAACAGCGCCGGTCCGATGACCGGGATTTCGGAGAGAACAGGAAAGACGATGGGCGGCAATTTGACGCCGGGCAGGCCGACGAAGCTCTCGCCCAGCATGCCGGAGACGCCGAGGCCGAGAATTGTCAGCGCCAGCCCCGTCGCCACCTGATTGGTGACGAGCGTCAGCGTCAGAAAACCGAAAAGCAGCGAGAAGACAGCACCGGATGCGATACCCGCGACGATGCCGATATAGGGCGAGCCAGTGATATGGGCAGCAGCAAAGGCGCAGACCGCGCCCATGATCATCATGCCCTCGACACCGAGGTTGAGCACGCCTGCCCGCTCGGTTACCAACTCGCCCAGAGCGGCAATGACCAGCGGCGTCGCAGCGGTGATGACGGTGAGAAGGATCGCCTGAAACATATCCATCATGCGGCTCCTTCAGTGCTCTTGCCGCGCCCGAAACGGATGCGGATCTTGTAGATGATCAGCGTATCGCAGGAGAGCACGAAGAACAGCATGAGCCCCTGGAAGACACGCGTGACCTTGTCGGACACGCCGATGGAAAGCTGCGCCGCCTCGCCGCCAAGATAGGTCAGCGCCAGCACGAAGCCGGAGGCGATGATGCCGAGCGGATTTAGGCGCCCCAGAAACGCAACGATGATGGCGGTGAAGCCGTAACCGGGCGAAATCGATGGCTGCAAATGGCCGATGGAACCTGAGACTTCGGAGATACCCGCAAGACCGGCCAGCGCGCCTGACAGAACCAGCGAAAACCACACCATGCCGCGCGAGGAGAAACCGGCAAAGCGCCCTGCCCGTGGCGACTGGCCCAGCACGGTGACCTGAAACCCCTTGAGCATAAAGCGCATCATGAACCACAAAGCGATGGCGGCGATGATGGCAAAGACGATTCCCCAATGGGCGCGACCGGATTCCAGAATTTCCGGCAGCACGGCGCTTTCGTTGAAGGCTGTCGTCTGGGGGAAATTATAGCCCGCCGGATCACGCCAGATGCCCCGCGTCAGCCAGTCCAGGAAAAGCTGCGCGACATAGACCAGCATCAGGCTGGTCAGAATTTCATTGGTGTTGAAACGCGTTTTCAACAGCGCCGGAATGCCCGCATAGAGCGCGCCACCGGCAGCACCCATGATCAGCATTAGCGGCAGGATCATGGGCGATTGCCATTGCGGATAGAGAACCGGCAGGATGGAACCGGTGATCGCGCCGATGGTGAACTGCCCTTCAGCCCCGATATTCCAGTTGTTGGAGCGGTAGCAGACCGACAGACCGACCGCGATGAGGATCAGCGGCGCGGCCTTGATCGCCAGCTCATGCAGCGACCAGACTTCCAGCAGCGGATCGATGAAGAAACTGTAAAGCGCGCTGAATGGGTTCTTGCCCAAAAGCGCGAACATGATGGCGCCGAAGACCAGCGTCAGGGCCAGCGCCAGCAAAGGTGAAAGAATGGCGAAGAGGTTGGAGACGCCGGTGCGTTTTTCGAGCTCAATGCGCATGTGCGGCAGCCTCCGCATGTCCAGCGTGAACACCGCCCATCAAAAGTCCGATCTTTTCTCGGTTCATCTCGCCCGCCGGGTAGGATTGCGACAGACGCCCATCGGAAATAACCGCAATGCTGGAGGCCACTTCAAATATCTCGTCTAGGTCCTGGCTGATGACGATTACAGCCGAACCAGCCTTGGCCAGATCGACAAGCGCCTGACGAATACGGCTCGCGGCACCGGCATCCACGCCCCATGTCGGCTGGTTGACGACCAGCACGGAGGGCTGGCGGTCCAGCTCTCGCCCAACGATGAACTTTTGCAGGTTTCCGCCGGAAAGCGATCCCGCCAGAGGATCATCCCCGCTTTTGCGGACATCCATGGAGGCGGAAATGCGCTTGGCGGCATTCTTGATGGTGGAACTGCGGATGACCTTCAGAAAACCTCCGGTCAGAAAGGCTTTTCTGTCGGAGCGACAGCGGGCGAGAAGCAGATTGTCGGATAGGGTCATGGTCGGAACGGCAGCGTGGCCGTGGCGTTCTTCCGGAACGAAACCGGCACCCAGCAGGCGGCGGCCATTGATACCCATGCGCCCCACCGGCTTGCCACGCAGAAATATCGAGTCATCCTTCGCGACAGGATATTCACCGGAGAGAGCATCGAACAATTCCCCCTGACCGTTTCCGGCAACACCGGCAATAGCCAGAACCTCACCGGAGCGGACGGTCATGGAGACGTCTTTGAGCGAAACGGCGAACGGCGTGCGGGCCGCGACGGAAAGACCGATCATCTCCACGCTCACGTCACCAATGGTGCACTCGTCATCGCGCTGAATGCCCGCGACATCTGAACCCACCATCATGCGCGCCAGAGAAGACGGCGTCTCCTTACGCGGATCGCAGGCGCCCGTCACCTGGCCATGACGCAGAACAGTCGCGCGGTCGCAGATGCGCTGCACCTCTTCCAGCCGGTGGCTGATATAGAGTACCGAGCGCCCCTCGGCCTTCAACTTGGCCAGTGTTTCGAACAGACGGTCAGCCTCCTGCGGCGTCAGTACCGAGGTCGGTTCGTCCAGAATGATGAGCTGCGGGTTTTGCAATAGAGCGCGCACGATCTCGATGCGCTGGCGCTCGCCCACCGAAAGGTCGGCTACGTGGGCGTAAGGGTCGAGTGGCAGACCATAGGCCTTGGAAAGAGCCTCCGCTTCCCGGGCGATCTCTTTCAGCGAGATTTTCGGGTCCAGCGACAGTGCGATGTTTTCGGCGACCGTCAGCGCTTCGAACAGCGAGAAGTGCTGGAAGACCATGCCGATGCCAAGCTTGCGCGCCTCACCCGGAGAGGTGATGCGAACCGGCTCACCCTTCCATAGGATGTCGCCCGCCGAGGGTTCCAGCACGCCGAACAGCATTTTGACCAGCGTGGATTTTCCAGCCCCGTTCTCACCCAGCAGCGCATGAATTTCACCGGGCGCAATATCGAGATCGATCGCATTGCAAGCGCCGAATGTTCCAAACAGCTTGGTCAGCTGGCGAACGGACAATAGAGGCAAGGCCCCAGACGTCACTGATCCCGTCACCTGTTCCCCTTTTCCAACCCGGTGCCGCACTTTCTACGAAGTGTTGAGCCGCCGGACCGATAACCATGCACTAAAATTGGGCAGTGCCCGTTATTGGTACTAGATACCCGTTTTATGGCTGCGCACAACTGCAAAACAGACCGGGCATGTAAGTTTTGAACGACTGTTTTTTCTATTCCGCACGGGTGCCGAGTTTCGGAAACAATTGCATGATCCCACCGACGCAATAGAGGTAGAGCCCGGTAATTGCCACGCCCACGGCCACCCATGTCGGCGTGTCGAAATGCAGCAGCAGAGAATAACCGCCCAGCACGCACCATACGAGGAAAATCGTCATGTTGAGCGGGCGCAGACGCTTGACGCGCACCGGATGCAGAAAATTGATATTCAGGAAGGTCAGGATGACCGAAATGGTCACGACAATCATCGCCGTCGTCGCGCTCGCATCGATGACGAAGAGCGTGAAGACCACCATGTTCCAGACCACGGGGAAGCCGGAGAAGAAGTATTCGTCCGTCTTCATGCCCATATCGGCGTAGTAAATGGCGCTGGACACCACGATCATGCCTGCGGCAACGAAGGACCAGGGCTCGCCGATCATGCCGCTCTGGTAAAGCGCGAAAGCGGGCAACAGGACATAGGTCACGTAGTCGATGATATTGTCGAGCGTATCGCCGGACCAGTTGGGCAAAACCTCTTTTACCCGCACCTTACGGGCAATCGGTCCATCGATACCATCGACGGCAAGCGCCAGACCCAGCCACCAGAACATATCGACGAAGCGATGCTCCGCGGCCGCTACAACGCCCAGAAACGCGAGGAAGGAACCGGATGCAGTCAGAATGTGGACCGAGAAGGCCCGCATTTCTGCATAGGGCACGCGCTTGTATTTGAATATCTTCATCAGCGCATGCGCCTCGCTTTAATCCGCAATATCCATTCCGGTATGCGACCATTCATCGCTGTTTGCAACCATTCCTCACGGCTTATCCTAGGACTAATATGGATTTTACATCAGGATCATGGCCTCCGCGACACATCTGCCGTCTGGATTTGCCGGACCGAAAATCCTATGTTGCAGAGGTGGATGCGCGTCAGAATTGGAACGACACGATGAAAAACGTCGAGATCGCTATCGTTGGTGCTGGCCTTGCCGGTCAAATCGCCGCCATTGCGCTGGCGCGTTCCGGTCGCAGCGTGGCGCTGATTGCCCCGAAAACGGAAAAGGTGGACAAGCGCACGACGGCGTTGATGGACCAGTCCATTCGCTTTCTCGACCGTCTCGGCCTCTGGTCGAAGATCGAGCCATCCGCCGCCAAGCTTTCCACCATGCAAATCATCGATGGAACCGAGCGTCTGTTGCGGGCGCCCACGGTCGCCTTCCGCTCCTCCGAAATCGGCCTAACCGCCTTTGGCTGGAACATGCCGAACGAAGCACTGCTAACGGCGCTTGGCGAAGCGGTGGCGCAGGAAAACAACATCACCCTCATAGACGCCGTCGCTGAAACTATCGACATCGGCCAGCACGATACCACCATCACGCTCGATAATGGCGAGCACATCTCGGCAAACTTTTTGATCGGTGCCGATGGCCGCAAATCTAGGGTGCGCGAGTTCGCCGATATCGGCGTGCGCACATGGTCCTACCCGCAGACGGCTTTGGTGCTGAACTTCGCCCACACTCGCCCGCACGGCAATGTTTCCACCGAGTTTCACACGCCGACGGGTCCGTTCACGCAGGTGCCATTGACGGGCGACCGCTCCAGCCTCGTCTGGGTGGTGACGCCGGAACAGGCTGCGGAACTCTCCGCGCTGCCGCTCGATCAACTGAGCCTTCGGGTGGAAGAGCGCATGCAGTCCATGCTCGGCTCCGTAACCGTCGAAGACAGCGTCCAGACATGGCCGCTTTCCAGCATGACGGCCCACCGCTTCGGCAAGGGCCGCGTGGCACTGGTGGGCGAAGCGGGACACGGCTTTCCGCCCATTGGCGCGCAGGGCCTGAACCTCAGCCTGCGCGATATCATCGTACTGACGGAGCTCTTGGGCACGTTGACGGGCGGCCCTATTCCCGCCGATGCAGGAAACGCATTCGACCGCCGCCGCCGCGCCGATGTGGTGAGCCGCACCTTGAGCGTCGATCTGCTCAACCGCTCGCTTCTGTCCAGCTTCCTGCCGATGCAGGTGGCGCGCGCCGCAGGTCTGCATGTGCTTTCCAACGTCGGACCCTTGCGCGGTCTGGTCATGCGAGAAGGCATCGAGCCGGGTCGTGGGCTAAAGGCGCTGCCGTCTCTTCTGGTCGGTAGCCTCAGACGCTCATGGAGCGGATGACATACAGCACGCCCGTTACGGTAAACACCGAAAGCACCGTGGAAATCAGGATGGTTGCCGAGGCGCGCTCCTGCCAGACCTGATATTGCTGGCCGATGACAAAGACATTCGTTGCCGTGGGGAGTGCCGCGAGCAGCACCGCCGTCGAGACCCAGACGGGATCGAAGTTTCCAAAGGACGACAGAACGGCGTAAGCCAGCAACGGGTGCAAAATGAGCTTGGCCGGGACGATATAGCTGACCTCGACCGGCACACGCTTCAAAGGTCGCAGCGCCAGCGTCACCCCCATGGCAAACAGAGCGCAGGGCGCTGCCGATTGCGCCAGATAATCCACCAGTTGCTGAACCGGCTGCGGTGGTGCCCAGCCGATGACAGCCGCCAGAAACCCTGCAATGACCGACAAAATAAACGGATGCGTCAGCACCTTCTTCGTCACATCGCCCGCCAGTTTCAGTGGTGACCGCTTGTCCCCACCGGCCAACGCCATCAATGCAGGGGCCGTGATAAAATGCATGGCATTTTCCAGACAAACGATCAGTGCCACCGGCACCGCCGCCCGTTCGCCGAATGCCAGCAGCGCAAGGCCGGGGCCCATATAGCCGATATTGCCGTAGCTTCCGGCAAAACTCTGAATGGTGGAATCAGCCAGACTGTTGCGGCGGATGACGTAACCAATGATGAACAGCAGCGCGAAAATGGAATAGGTCGCCAGCAGGCTCAGGCCCACGAAATCCATGCGCGCCAGTTGATCGACCGGCGTCTTCGCCACCAGCTTGAAGAACAGCGCGGGCAATGCGGCGTAGATGATGAAGGTGTTCAGCCATCCCATCGCTTCGGCAGATTGGCGGGTGATGCGCCCGGCCAGATAGCCGATGAAAATCAATCCGAAAAATGGAAACAGCAATCCGGCGATGTCGGCCATGGCTCCCCTCGCCCTGTTTTATGCCCCGGCAGCGTTTAGCCGATTTGCATGAGGATTGGAAAGCTTTCCTGAAACCAGATCGCTACATTGGTGATGAAGCCAGACATGAAGGCAATGCCGGTCAGCACCAGAAGCACGCCCATGGCCTTTTCCACCACGCCAAGATGGCGGCGGAAGCGGGCGAGAAATCGCATGAAACTTCCCGAAAAGGCAGCGGCAATCCAGAATGGTATGGCAAGACCCGCCGAATAGACGGCAAGCAACATTGCGCCGTCACCCACCGTGTCCCGCGATGCCGCAACGCCCAGGATCGCACCCAGCACCGGGCCGATGCAGGGCGTCCAGCCGAAGGCAAAAGCGAGACCCATGATATAGGCACCCGACAGCGTCGCTGGCTTGCCGCCGCTTTGAAAGCGCGCCTCGCGCGAAAACATGCCGATGCGGAACACGCCCAGAAAATTCAGGCCCATCAGAATGATGATGAAGCCACCGATCTTCGCGAGAATATCGAGATTTTGTCGCAGCACCATGCCGATGCTGGATGCCCCTGCCCCCAAAGCGATGAAAACCGTGGCAAACCCCAGCGTGAAAAACAGCGCCGCCAGCATGACGGCTTTCCGAACCTGCGGCTTTGCCTCAAACCGGTCATCACGGAACTGCTCGACGGAAACACCAGCCATGTAGCACAGATAGGGCGGCACCAGCGGCAGAACGCAGGGCGACAGAAACGACAGTGCACCCGCCAGAAGCGCTGTGAAAAGGGATATATCGGCGATGGACAAGGCAGGACTCCGCGAGATTTCAAACTGCATTTAGCGCCGCCAACCCCTTACGACCAATCATCTTTTTGTATCAGCGACAAAAAAACGCAGGACGGAGAAATAATCGCGTTTTTATGGGTTGACCGCAGACCTGCCCCTCCCTATGTTCCGCCCACTTCCGAGGGGCGCTTCGCCGCCAAGCGGAACAAGCGCAGTTTTGCCGATAAGGCAATTGAGACGCGCAGACGAAAATGGTGAGAGAGGCTAGCTCAGCTGGTAGAGCAGCGCACTTTTAATGCGCGGGTCGTGGGTTCGAGTCCCACGCCTCTCACCACTTTTCCAACTTTCTTCCAAAATTTTCTCAACGTGCCTTCAATCGCGATCTCATGCGTCATCAGAACGCTCTCAAAATCTCACTCTCCGCTTGCCGAGGGTTGTGAATACGGATGCGTATACAGCGGAATAATGCCTGCAGTTGAAACCAATCACGCTGATACCACATTGTTATGTGGTCATCGTGCCTGCCGATTATCGGCATGGGGGTGATTTGGAGGATGCATTCATGAACAATCGTACCGTGACTATCGTCATTGCGGCCATCGTCGTTATTCTGGCAGTCGCCTATTTTATGACTGGCTCTCAAACCACAAGCACGACCGGGACAACGGCCAGCCCGCCGCCCGCGACAACGACGCAGCCTGCAACACCGGCTCCGGCAACACCCGCACCTGCGACGCCAGCTCCATCAACGCCAGCACCGGCGACACCTGCACCAGCCGCACCGGCTCCTGCAACGCCATAAGCGCCGTAATGTAGCGTTCGCACTAGCTGAATGAAAATCAAGCGCTCCGCCTTTTCCAAGGTGGGGCGTTCTGGTTTACAGGGTGTTGGAGGTTTTGCCGGTCCGGCGGCAGCGCCAGTTCCAGTCGCGTGGTTCACCCAGATCCATATGGACCGATTCGGTGTGGCAATAGGTACCAACGCCACCGCGATCCGGCAGAGAGCGGAGATAGTTGGCGAGGTCCCACTTCGTGACGCCACTGACCTGAATATCGGCAGCATCACAAGTATAATGTTTCGAGCCCTGCGTCGTCGCCTTGGGTGGCCGGTAACCTGAAGTTACCATGGCAGGCCGCCGGTAATGCGCCTCGACTTCCTTGATGCGCTTGATCATTTCAGGCTTGAAGCAGCCCACATTGACCTGCTCCGTCTGCACCAGCAGCCCGTTGGGCGATATGCGACTGAGACCGGAGAGAGAAGCGAGTTTCATCAGGCCCGCAGGCTTATCGTCTTCATCGACATGCGTATCGTCGAACTCATCCGTCATCGACGCGCGACCGTTGAGCGCAATGCCTGCTGCCTGTTGCCCGACGCTCGATCCCGGCAGAGCCGCGACCTGAGTAAAACCAGCCGTCGCCGCAGAGCCGCGCTTTTTTGCAGCGCTTGCGAAAAATGCCGCGATGGGAACGCTTGCCGGTTCAACCGGATTGGTGGTTTTCGTCGGCGCCGCCTGCGCAACGACAGGCGCGGCAGTGGGAACCGGTGCGGGCACGGCACTGGCAGAATGTTGCTCGGCCACCGCTGCAGAGGCAGTGTTGGCAGGCGGTTGAACAACCGCCGGCGCGGAATAGACGCTGTTCAATGCTGGCGCGACCTTCGGCGCTGGCGCATAGGCTGGAACGCTGCCAGTTTCAACCGCTTGCGCTGGTGTAGCCGCGACCGGCTGGGAATTTGCGTAAATGCTCAGCGAACTTGCAGAAATGCCGGTGGGCTGTGTGGAAAGACCTGAAATTTGTGGTGCCTGACCGTAAACCTGCGGCGTGCCCTGTGGTGGTGCCGTTGCCGCGACATGGGCAGCGGGCGTTGTTGCACGCTGTGCAGACACCATGGCGGGATCGACATATCCGGTGTTCTGGCCGTGATTCGCAACGGTTGCCTGGGCTGGAACAGCGGGTGCCGCCGTCGTCGCCGGTGTCAGCGCCGCAGAGACGTTCTTGTCGTCCGAAACAGCAGAAACGCAGCCTGAAAGCGCCATAAGGAACACGACAGAGAGACAGCGCTGAGCTGTGTATGCCGATTTACCGTTGACGATTTTCAAGGCAAAGCCTCCGCAAATTCTTTTCAACTTCACCGACCCTCTATCACAGCGCTGCCGACACTGGATAGGCATTTTCGTCATTTGACGATGCCTGCCCGGCCAGTCGCGCCAGCGCTGCGGTATCTCGATGCCTCATTGAAAAGGAATCAGCTTACCAAGAGCCGGTATTCTCCATGGATATCCACGGCTCGGCTGGTGCAAGGCTTGCGCCTTTCTGCAATATCTCGATGGAAATACCGTCAGGCGAGCGCACGAAGGCCATGTGACCATCACGCGGCGGACGATTGATGGTAACGCCACCGGCCTGAAGCTTGGCGCAGGTTTCGTAGATATCGTCCACCTCGTAGGCCAGATGGCCGAAGTTGCGTCCACCCGTGTAATCCTCGGCATCCCAATTGTAGGTCAACTCAAGGCAAGGCGCTTTATTGTCACGCGCAGCGGGTACATCGTCGTGCGCGGCGAGAAAAACGAGCGTAAAACGCCCCTTTTCGTTCTCGATACGACGAACTTCTTCCAAACCGAACAGTTCACCGTAAAAATTCAGGGATTTTTCGAGGTCTTTTACCCGAACCATCGTGTGCAGATAGCGCATGTACTTCTCCTTCGCGTTTTAATCTTGCCGTTACGGCAGGTAAGTCAGCCCTGAGCAAGCCCAGAGACATAAAAGCAGGTGGATAAATCGAAAACTAGGGCTTGCGCGAAACCGTTACCAAGATGTTAATCTATCTTCAGGGAATCAGTTGACCGGTAGTGGTGCGTGCGTAGAGGGGCTGGGCGGAAATGGCTGATAGAATGTCGTCGAAAAATGTGATCGATTTCGAAGACCTTTCGAGCGATGCGGTAGACCTCATCGAGATTACCGGCGTTGTAAAATGGTTCGATGTCGCCAAAGGCTTTGGTTTCATCGTGCCGGATAACGGCATGCAGGATGTTCTCTTACACGTTTCGTGCCTGCGACGCGATGGCTTTCAGACCATTCTCGAGGGCACACGCATCGTGGCGCTCATCCAGCAGCGGGACCGTGGCTATCAGACGTTCCGCATCCTTTCCATGGACCAGTCCACGGCCATCCACCCATCCCAACTTCCGCCGGTTCGCACCCATGTGCAGGTCACGCCATCCAGCGGGCTTGAGCGCGCAATCGTGAAATGGTTCAACAGAACCAAAGGCTTCGGCTTTCTGACGCGCGGTGAAGGCACGGAAGATATTTTCGTGCATATGGAAACCTTGCGCCGCTTCGGTCTCGCCGAATTGCGCCCTGGCCAGGTCGTGCTGGTTCGCTTTGGCGATGGAGACAAGGGCTTGATGGCGGCGGAAATCCACCCCGATAACCCTGTTACGGTTGGAATGGCGCATTGATGATCAAGACTATTTTGAAATTTGCCGTGAGTGCCCTTGCGGCGCTCACTTTTTGCGTTTTGTCCGCCCTGCCCGTCGCGGCCCAGGAAAAATTCACGTCCGAGCCGCTGTCCATTCAGACGGCTGATGGAAAGACCCACCACTTTATAGTCGAACTGGCGACGACGAACCGCCAGCGCGAACAGGGACTGATGTTCCGCAAGTCCATGGCGCCTGAAAATGGCATGCTGTTCGATTTCGGTACAGATCGCGAAGTGACGATGTGGATGCGCAACACGCTCATACCGCTCGACATGGTGTTTATTTCAAAAGCCGGGAAGGTAACGCACGTCAGCGCCAATGCCGTACCGCATTCGGAAGACATCATCAGTTCTCGCGGACCCGTCCGCTACGTGCTGGAACTGAATGGCGGCGTTGCGAAGACACTGGGCATCGCCAAGGGCGACACCGTCAGCAGCAAGCAAGTCGGCAACGCTCAATAGAGACAGTCGCCAGCCGGGCGAACACCGCCCGGCAAAGGTGTCACATCAGTAGCAAGGCTCGATGTGGCTGAGGATACGGCAATTGGAAATCGACGATGCAAGGTTGATCGCAATGTCGATTGCCTCAACCGAGTCGGCCGTGCCTTCCAGATAGATCACATCATTATCGACGGAAGCGGAGATGCTGGACTTTTCCAGGCCCGATTCGAATGCCAGTGCTGACGTAATAGCCTGACATACACCAGCGGTGCGTTCGCCAAAAAAACTTTCCTGAATGCCAGATAGGTTGAACATGATCGGCCCTCCTGTATCATGAGCGTATGCTAATAACGCTCTTGTGGTGATTTCGTTCATCTTCGGTTCATTCATCTTCCATTCATCTTGGGAAAAAAGATACCCCTCCTCTGTTCACTTTTTTCGTGAACGGGAACTAATACGTGAATTTGTGGTTCGCGCAGAGGACCATGGGAAGGAGGATCCGATGCTCATTCATAAAACTGAACCCTGTCACCATGCTGAGTGGATCAAGCCGGTTGCCATCCACCTGCCGCTCTGTGCGGCACTGGAAATCTACAGCCCACTCATCGCACTCGACATGCTGATGTACCGCTGGCCCAACGATCACGGCCCCGAATACGAAGAGGCACGCAAGAACTGTCTCGCAGCAATCGCAGGCCGATGCGACCTGGAAACAGCCCGAGAATCGTTCATGGTTGCAAGCAATCACGCGCATGTACTGAACGTGCATTGAATTTCGGAAGTGACACGGGGGGGGTCGCCGCTCCCGTGTAATTTTATGCTCGGTAGAGTTCGAGCAGGCCTAGGTGCAGCGAGACCGCCATTCGTGCTGTGACACCACAATCTTCTGCCAAGCAGAGATTCCAAGCTAAGCTTTCGATGTTATATAACCGTCATGTTCCTCGCATATCCACCTGAACGTGTACGTGACTGACGTCTGGTCCAGCACGTTGCAGGATATTTTTATGACGACCATTAGCGAACGCGATCTTCCGCTCTATCCCTTTATTATCACGCTTTTTACCGGCACAGTTTGCAGCTCGATGATCGGGCCATACATGGCTTTCTATTGTCGAAGGCCTTGGCCGTTCGCCATCGGCGATCAGTCTCTACGCTGGGATGGTAACGGTCCTGGGTATTTTCTGTACCCGCACCTCCGGGCGGTGGCTGGATGCGGGAAAAGCACCATTCCCCCTCATCGGCGTCGCACTGGCAGGGTATATTCTTGCAACATCCGCTTTGTCCCTCGCTCCGACTTTCGAAGTCTTGCTGACGTTTGGCGTGCTTGGTTTCGGCCTGAGCAGCAGCGCAGTCGCGACCATGTTCAGCTTGGGAAGAGTGGTCGCGGAACGGCGCAAAATCCCGCTTGGGCGTTCCAACGCTTTGATGCGGGCAACCACATCAACGGCATGGATGATCGGGCCTGCAATAGCTTTTCTCGTATCAGAGCGATTCGGCGAGGCTTCCGTATTCAAGCTCGCACTGGGATTGGCGTTATGCTGGGCCCTGATGTGGTGGAAAGTCATCCCGAGAGACCTGACACTGAACCCTAAAAGCGGATCAGCCGACACGCAGGTCGCACAACGGCCCGTCGGTCTCTGGTTAGCAGCGGCCTTCATCTTTTGCCTGTCGTCAGCACACTCTCTAACGTTCAGCGCATTGCCGCTGTTCTACGTTCGAGAGGTAGGCTTGCCAGGCTATGCGCCAGGAACGGCGTTCAGCATGAAGACATTCTTCGAAGTCATCGCGATTTTTTCAACGCCATGGATCATCTCACGCTTCGGCCTTAGAGGGCCGCTCTTCGCAGTAGCGCTTCTTGCCGCAGCCTCGGCATCAGCTTCATCCAGTCATTCGCTGGTGATCGCCCTGCCCAAGCGACTGCACTTTACTGGAATGTCCTGAGCGTCAGCGGAATTCTGGCGGGCCCGGCAGTCGGCCTGATCGCCCAGGCCTACGACTTCCGAACCGTCATTCAAATCTCCTCAATCGTTGCAACATTCGCTGCGCTGATCATGGTGGCGTCTATGCGGCGTCGAGAGCGAGCTTGATCAAAATGAATGTTCCAGTAAGTTTGTACGGACGATAAATGGATAGGCTTTCTTCTCAAGGTTGGAAGAAACAAAATTTATGAAAAAAATTTTATTCATTATCTTCGCCGTTCTCGTTCTTTTTTCAGGATGGCAACTGGTGTTCAAACGGGACGATCCTGCTCAAAATCCACCGCGGGTTATCGAGGTCGCTATGGGTATGACGGTAAAGGACCTTATTGAGAGAAACCGTCTGGAAATGGGGAAGCGGGTCTCACAAGGTTATGGAATCGATGTCGATAAGCTCACTGATGTGATGCCGATATTTTTTGATGACAATTGGATTGCATTACGTTTCCTGGATGGAGCGCAGAGTTTTAACTTACCGCCTGGACGCAGACTTCAAGTCTCCCAGCGCGCTGGGCGTGTTATTGGAACTTCATTTCGTCCTTTTGCCCAACCAAGACCTCTGAAAGACATGATAATTTATGTTAACGAACTTCTTGGGACGTTAGAGAAGGAAGGATGGAAGCCGACCTCTCCCTCAAAACCGCCAGCCAGTGCAGACGATTTCGACAGTGCAGGAAAAAATATATTCGCAGAAATGGTGGCCACAAGCGGTAGCAAACTTCAGATGACGCTCAGAGATTACGGTCTGGCTCCCAGACATGAAAGCTTCATACTCTTTCCAGACCCAACTTATAAGCCAGCGGAAAGTAGCCGCACATACCTACTTGAAGTCGATGTTATGGATTATGATGGCAGGGTATACGAGGAGCTTATCTATCCTAGACGATTGTTTGAGACCTCAGACCTCGACAAAGCAATACCGTTGCGGCGCTGGATCGAAAATCCCGATTGGTTCCCTGAAAAGGCAGGGATGGTGCCCACATCTTCAGAGGAGCGCGCTCAACCCGATTCCTCCAATTGGAAGATGCCGTCCCGGTAGTCCGAAAAGAGATCGGTGGCTTGCTGCTGATTGACGCGGTGCAGTGTAAGAACAACTGGAGGACAGGTTCATCTCTGGTTATGTAGAGCTAACGAGCAGTATTGTCCCAGAGACCATCGACCAGCTCATTCCAAGCATGTCATACGGTGACTGATAGATAGAAATTCCGTCCATTATACTAGGATCGGAGATGGTTATATAACTGATGAAAAAGCTTCTGATATTTTTAATTCTATTGATCGCCCTCACTTACGTGTGGAACTTTATGTTCCAAATTAAGGATGCAGCTGACAGTGAGCCTCGCTCCATTGAAGTTGCCATGCGCATGACGGTCAGGGATTTTCTCGATCGTAACAAGTTGCAAACGGGGCCACGTGTTCCTCAAGGTTATGTCGTAGACATCGACAATATTGGCGACACTTCACCAATCTTTTTTGATGATAATTGGATTTCGCTTCACGTGCTGGATGGCGCTCAAAGCTTCGATGTGATCCCTGGGCGCACTCTCCAAATTTCGCAAGTCGCAGGAATCATCGATGGGGCGGCTTTCCGTCCCTTCGCGCAGCCTAAGCCCCTAGATGAAGTTCGGACATATGTGACTGAACTCATCAGATCACTTGAAGCGAAAGGTTGGCAAGCGACATCGCAAATCCGTATGCCTTCCGGTCCTGAAGATTTCGACTCAGGCGGTAAAAGTCTGTTCGCCATTTTAAAGTCTCCGAGTAGAAATGAACTGGCTTTGACACTGCGAGACTACGGCTTAGCTCCGAGACAAGAAAGTTGGATTATTGCGCCTGATCCGACTGCTCAACCTGCAAAGAGCACGCGTACCTACTTGCTTGATGTTGATGTGACCAACTTTGAAGGCGATCTTAGCTACGGAGACCTGATTTATCCGCGGCGCATTTTTGAAAAAGGCGAAACGGCCTCGTATCTCCCACTCCGTTACTGGGTTGAAGACCCGGGTTGGACGCCTGAGAAAGCCGGCATGGTACCTAAAAAACCCGAAGAGCGGGCTAACGCCGAATCGTCGAAGTGGAAAATGCCGCCCAAATAGGGGTTTTGGAGCTTTGAAATGTATAGTCCTGTCGTCTTCAAAAACCATATGCTTCTCTGCTAGATGGTTTATCCCGGTCCAAAGCCGCACGTTGGCGGATCGGAAGCATCCGTTCGGCTTATGAACCGACTTTCTTTTCAATGAGGTCGCGCGACATTTCAACACAATTGCATTGAAGCTTGTTGCTGGAATCCTTACACCCTGCTCGAGCAAATTTTTGTTCGCGATAACAGGTCTTCTTTCTAGGTCGGTTACGAGCCTGCATGGAAGTTGACAAAGGAACGCAGATGTCGATCACCGTAAAGAAAGTTATTCCCGCTGCGCGTATGCGCCAATTCCATCAGATGGTTGATCGCTGGCTGAACGAGGGGCCAATCAGACTCGCGACGAATGCCACGATCACCGCAATGGACAACGCCGGACTTCCAAAAGATGAACAGGCCGCGATCATTGAGGACCGGGATATCATCATGAAACACAATATGCGTCTCGGTGTCATCAGCGAGGTCTTCGCATCAGCCATCGAGAAAACGGTGAACTCGTCTCGATCAGGAAGTGAAGCGCAGGATGAGATCGCTCGGTTGATTGTCACTGCAATCAGCATCCGTCAGGAAGATGACAGTGAACTGGTCACATTCACCTTTACAAGTGAAGCTGAGGCAAACGCATTCGATAAAGCGATTTGAAACCGTGGTCGGTGGTTTTCGGTCTTACCGATTGATAGACACCGCGCCGTTTTGAGCCCATTCGCGTCAATTGGCACGAGCCCTCCCTATCGAGGGTCGCTTCCCAGAAATGATATTTCCGGCGCGGGTCAGGTTTGTGGTGGAGGCAATTTGGAACGCAGCGTATTCGTGGTGGACTTAAATCCGGGATAGGCAGGATCGCTTGACAGCCCTACTCTCGCATCGATCTCGTCCAGTTTACGCCTCGCATCCTCTGGTTTTCGTTGCACAATCAGAGTTTCTGCCTGTAGAATCATCGCCTCAAGAACCTGGCGCCCGATTGGCCCTTCGTTGATGCTGCGGTAGAGTTCGATAACTGCATTGAGAGGCTCCAGCGCCGTCTCGAGACGATTTGTTTCGAAATCTTCATGTCCCATATTCACATAACTGGCAGCGACCATCACGCCGATATCTACGTCTTTCTTCGTGCCAAAGCGTCTCTGTAACTGACCATAGGCAGCATAAGAAGCGGACCGATCTGTATGTTGCAACTTGTGACCCTTGTTGTACAGCGCAAGTGCCAGCAGACGCTCGTTCGCCAGTTGAGGGCTCTCCGACAACCTCTCAATCACCTGATCAAGTATTGTGACGACCTGTACGTCCGATGCGCTGGAAGCTTGCTCGATGAGGCGACGCGCTTCCGGATCGGCTCCGGGCAAGAGTCGTGTACTGATCGGGCCATCGCTTGGCAATGACGATACATACCATGGAGTGGGCTTCGGCGCCGGTGTCATTGCGACGGAATATGCGATCAGCGCCAGACCACCCAGACAAAACACAGCCGTACAAACAAGTTCGATGAGCGAAGACCTCCACCAGCTGGTTCGACGGACTGGAGGAACAGATTGCGAGTCAAAAACCAACCCTTCCCTATAGTAAGCAAGCTGCATCGGATCGACCAGCCCGCTGCGCACATCGTTGAGGCCAAGCTCCTCCACCAGAATATCGAAGCGATCTGGTTTCAAAGGCACTTGATGTTCAAACATATGTTCAGCGATGGCACGGGCAAGAACTGGTTTAGAGGTCAACGGCCAATCGGCCATGCGTTCCCGCAACCACTGTCGAAAGCGATTGGGATCAAGATGCTGACTTTCTTGCAGCATAGGGTCCACGAAATCCGACAAGGAGAATATGAATTCTCGACCCAGCACAACGTCATCGGCAGGCAATAGCGAGAGTTCCTCGACTGGTGCCGTATCCGCAACTGGCCCGGCGCCGGGCTGCGGAATTCGTTGTGGGTCGCTACCCATATTTTCCAGCGGCAAAGTCGAAGTTTCGTTTGCAACCGTCTCAATGGGCTGGTGCTGGTGGTCGCGCCAGCGGATGAAATCCAATGCTTGCTGATAAGCCTGGTGCAACGCCTGGAACCCAACCGGGTCTTCGTCGGGCCGCGTTGCCTTCAATCGTTTGGCATAGGCACGCTTGACGGCTCTTTCGTCAGCGCCTTCGTCCAGTTCGAAAGCCACCAGCGGATGGGTCATCTCGGATCGATTTCAGTGAGAACTCTGACCAGATCGTCACGAAACCGAGCGATCTGCCTTTCGTCCTGTGTGTTCAGCACACCGTTGAAATGCATGATGGCATTTTGCAACATCTCCCGGTGCTCCAGTCTTTCCTCATAAAGGCGCTCTGCCCTCGCCATCAGCGCGAGATTTTCCTGCTGCTCACGCGGGTGCACCTTGATCGCCTCCAGCTTGGCCAGCCTTTCGCGGATTTCCGCTTCACTCAATCCCGTCTGTCCGCGTTCGATGACGATCTCGTGGTAAGCGCCTGTCGCTTTGACCCGAGCCTCGACCTGAAGAATGCCATCGATGTCATAGGTAAATCGGGCAATGACCCCGCGGTCGGCGGTTTTTTGCGCTTGAGGGATAGGAACCTTCAACTCACCGAGCAGGATGTTCTTGTCTGCGATGGGGTTTTCACCCTGATAGATACCGAAGGTTATCGTTGTCTGAGCCTCGTTGACCGGCAAGAATTCTTGCTCCCGGCTCACGGGAACAGTGCTGTTGCG
Organism: Hyphomicrobiales bacterium; assembly: GCA_900468015.1. Classification (GTDB taxonomy): domain Bacteria; phylum Pseudomonadota; class Alphaproteobacteria; order Rhizobiales; family Rhizobiaceae; genus Agrobacterium. The sequence continues at coordinate 788,234 of UBRU01000001.1, read as the reverse complement.
CGGGATGAGTGGTAGGAAATAGCCCGGCTGAAACTGCCCGCTGACATCCTGGCGTGAGATATTGGTGCCCAAAGTGTATGGGCTGACATCGGTCAGAATCACTTCCCGCAGACTGGCATCACGTCCTTTGAGCCCGCTTGCGACGATGGCACCGTGGGCCACGACCTCGTCCGGGTTGACGTGACGTAGCGGCAAACGCCCAAGTAGACGGGTTACGGTCTTGATGACAGGTGACATACGGCTTGCGCCGCCGACCATGACGATGTCGTCGAGATCATCCGGTCTTAATTTAGCATCGAGAAGCGCACGCTCAAGTGGGCCACGCAAGCGTGCGAGCAGCGGTTCGGCCAAAACTTCAAACCGTGCCTGATCAATCGACCATCTGATCTCGCGAGCGCCGATCTTCGCTTCCAGCGCCACCTCTTGCGTGCCGGAAAGCTGTCGTTTGATCAATTCCATGTGGCGGCGCAGTTGCAGGCGTTCGGAAGGCGGTATTTTATCGAGATCGAGCTTTAGATCCGCTGCGGCCGCATTCATCAGCAGATCGAGAAAATCCTCCCCGCCTAGAAAATTGTCGCCGGCACTGGCATGAACCTCCACGACGCCATCAAAAATCTCGACAATTGATACGTCGAACGTGCCACCGCCCAGATCGAAAACCAGAAACCGGCTTTCGCCTTCTCTGTCTTGCATACCATATGCGAGCGCCGCTGCTGTCGGTTCATTGATCAGCCGCTCGACCTTCAGTCCCGCCATCTCGGCTGCCAAGCGGGTCGCCTGTCGCTGACTATCGGAAAAATAAGCAGGCACCGAGATAACCGCTTCCGTGACTTTATGACCAGTCGCAGCTTCCGCATCGCCAATCAGGCTTCGCAGAACAAAGGAGGACAGTTCTTCAGGTCGAAAATCCTGGCCGCCAAGACGTGTTTCGCGCGCCGTTCCCATCCAGCGCTTGAAGGTAGCAACACTGCGATCCGGGTGGGTGACGAGCCGGTCCTTCGCTGCTTCACCTACGATGACGCCACTGTCGTCAAAGCTCACGACTGACGGCGTCAAGGTAAGCCCACTGGCATTGGGAAACAGGACAGGACTTCCGTTTTCGAATGTCCCGATCAGCGAGTTTGTCGTTCCAAGATCAATACCGACGATCATGCATGCTTCCAGTCGCATCAGCCTCTGTGCAACGCGAAAACACCATTTGCAGCCTCAACGTGTCAAGCCCAAAAAGACAATCGATAGGCCATGCGAGACCGAACCTTGCGAAAGAGTTTTGCGACAAGCATCCTTAAGCCGCTTCAGAAAAATGGAGTGAGCCGAACACCTTAGGATTTCCGTGACATCCGAGTTTGTTCGATGGTGGAAAGCATCCATGTGGCTCTGAGCCTGCGAGGGAGTCTTTCATCAGACAGACGTTCTTTCAGGGCTTCTATCAATTCTGGGGTAGCGATAATGCGGGCAAGACGACAATAATTGCGAAATTCTTGCGTGTTTCTTTCATCAACGATTTTGAGCAAGACCTTTTCCAATCGTCGAACCTGCTGGTTCGACAAGGTCACTTGGCAGCATGATGCACGCATAGGATTCCGTTGTTTCACGAAAGGAAAGAGGATAAATGGCGATTGAGCCGTCTGGAAAGGCGACATAGTAGTCGTGGTCGTGTGCGGCTCGTTCGTTGACAGACCACGCTATTTTCAACCGACGATTCTGCGCAAGGTCTGAAAATCGATCAACATCGATTGGCGTATCAAGATCGATCGAGAGCTTGAAGGCAAAATCGCTGCCGCTTTCGAGCTGGTAGACTTCGATCCGTCTACGTTCACTCCACGCCTCTCGCTGATGTTGCGCTGATGCGTCTTCAAGAACGATCCCGCGCGCACCAACCCCCAACACCTCACCAAATAACTGTCCGACCTGAGCGGGCGTTTGCGGTCCATCCACGAATATATCGCGTCCGCGACACGCTCTTTCATCATATTCAGGATGACATTCATTCCCTGACGTCAAAATCGATCTCCAGCACAAAATTCTCCAGCAGCGTAGGGTTCTGGATTTCCTCAACAATCGATAGAGCAATTGCGGTCACTCATTGGCTTGCCGGATAACGATGCCGGCGGACGAGCCTACCTCAGTGATGGAGAATCCGATCGCCCCTCGCTTCCAAACTCCATTGGCGTAACGCTGCCAATGCAGCAATTGGCCCTTTGCGGACTTTCGGACCATCTCAATAAATGACCATCGACCCGCTCGCGGGGTCCCCTTCTACGCCGCACGGGAAGTGGCCTGATAGGTAATAATACGCTAGCGAGTGATAAAAACCCGGGTCGAGAACATCTGCAAACTCGCATTCCAAGCAGAGATGCAGAATGTCCCAACGGGCCTCGAGCGTAACCGCGTCAAGGTATTGCGGGTTGATATAGGCCTGCAGCTTATCGCTGATCAGCGCCTCGGCATACGGCTTGACGATATTGACTCTATCGTTCCACGTCGCATAAGCCGATTTGTCTTTCTGAAGCAGCTTCACTCTCCATGCATTTGCCGCCTCCAGACGAGTATTCTCCCAAGCTAGGGATGAGGCATGGCTGATTGCTTCTGGCCAAGACGTCAGCAGCCTGACGCCTTCGATATCTCCAACACCAACCAGTCGAAACCACTCAACGCTATTAAGTTTGTCTAGGGTGGCAATTGTACGTCGATGCGGGTTTGCCTGAGACAAGCTCTATTTGCCTTTTTCAGCGTTGGTATCTTTAGCAAAATGTTAGCGAAGCAAGGGCACTTCGTAAATTGCTAAGTCCGTTATTAGCGCAAATCTGTTATGATGACTGACGCCGCTTTGGCCGAAGCAGACGCTGGAATTTCCTGTTTCTTTAGGCGATTGCACTATAAGCAATGGATCAAGGTTCTTATCCGTCTTACTTAGCCAGCGTCGACGAAGGCGAAAACCCGCGAGAAATCCGCTCGGGCGGCGTCCTTTCGATGGACCATGAAAATGTAGTCACCATGGTCGCCGAAGTTGAAATCTGCTTCGCCTCCGGATGCGAGCTTGACCAGAATGAACCAGCCATCTGGCGCGGATATATCGGACCAACCGTTTTGTGCTGCATGGTTTGCAGCCATTTGCTGGATCCCAGGGAGGTCGCGAACACCAGTTATGCCGAACATCTGGTGCTGTGGTCCATCTCCGATTTTAAAGCGTTCTCCGATCGCGATGGAGAAATCTGAGGGGTCTTCGATGCCGAGATCAGCATAGATTTTCGGGTTGTTGTTGGGGCCGCGCTGACCGAAGGGAGCGCTTAGTGAGCGCTCGAAGCGCAACGTCTGTGCCGAGCGGCTGAATTCGTATTCGGAGGCAAAAGCCCTGACAGGTGCGCCGTCGCGGCTGAATGTCATGCGACCGACCTCGTCAACACCAACCGATAGTCCGTCAACAGCCTGCCCATTCGGAACAAATCGCCTCAGGTCGCTATCCCAGACGATCATCTGCGATGCCGAGATTGCCGTGTCCATCGCGTCTTCCGACACTGTATGGGGGATGAGAGTTGCGTCCGCCGGTGTGTAGAGGACGCGCCAATCCGTGTAGTCCGTTCCCGTGAACAACGAGATCAACCCGGATTCCGGTAGCGCTTCCGGCCGATCGGGCACGTCAGCGAGATTGATCTGGGCAAGATAATTGAGGTGCAAGCCGTTGTCGTCGCGCGGCCAATCTACGTCGGCAGGCAGGTCGGGACCACCGCCAATGCGACTTAGTCCAGCGATTTTGCAGTCGGCGGCATCACGTTCAACCATGGCAACCGTTGGCATCACGATCAGTCGCAGGGCGTCACGCTTATCCTCAAAACCAGCGTCAACCACAGCATCGTTAAAGCGCTCCTCGATACTGGCCACGGGTGCCTTTGCCGCCGCTGCCTTTTCGACGCGCCGTTCTTCATGACTTTGCTGGATACGAATGGCTGACACACGCTCCATGTTGTCCTTCAGTCTTTCAAGAACGGCTGCCCGCTCGGCTTCCGCCACAGCTCTTGCTTCGTTCGCCGCATTGCCTTCAAGCTTGAGGCGGATGGATCCCAGCAGACGCTCAAAATCCGCCTCGATCTCGATGAGATCAGGCGCACTGACCATGGCAGTGGCGTGGTACCAGGTTGAGCCATCGGCCGACACCAAAAGGACGCGCAGGCGGTACCAGTCGCGTTTTTCCTTCGTTTCCCAGTCCTGCAGACGATCCTTTACCTTGCTCATCTCGCCCGTCATTCCAGCGAAGGTGACAGTCTTTCGCTCAACAATCTTGCCGCCGTCGTCTGTAAGGCGTTCGCCAAACCATTTTTCGGGCGATTTTCTCTCACGCTTTGAAGACCACACGCTCATCTGTGGCGAGAACGCCGTCTCCGGATGACGACGCAATCCGATCGATCCTGCAAAGACACGGACATTTTCAAACATCGGATTTGCTTCGATCAAGAATTCCGGCGTTTCGACCAGCTTCATATGAGACTCCCAGCGCAGACGTAGTCGCTTCGATACTCGACCAGATAAGAAACTTACGCAATGGCCATAAATGGCGTGATGCGGTTGCGGCAGGTTCTGACAATAAACGGACGTGACGTCATAAGTCCGGCGAAGCCAGGGCGACAGAGCCTGACTATCAAAAAAACTCTAAGTCATTGATTTTAAGGAGAAAGTGGCGACCCCTGCAGGACTCGAACCTGCGACCTACTGCTTAGAAGGCAGTTGCTCTATCCAGTTGAGCTAAGGGGCCAATTTTTTAAATCAGTGCGTCCAGGGCTGGGTGCGGCTGAACTTGAAATTGTCGGTGTAGGATACGACTTTGCGCGTGGCTTCCTGTGGCTGAAGAACGCGGTATTCGATGCTTTTGCGCTGGGCGTAGGCTTCTGCCTGTTCCTGCGTTTCGAAGAAGAGTTTGACCTGCTGCTTCATATCGGAAGACGACGTGTAGCCCATGATCGGATCGATCTTGCGGGGCACCTCGGCATCGAACTCCAGCACCCACTGGTTGGTCTTGGCCTTGCCGGATTGCATGGCAGTCTTTGCTGGGCGATAAATTTTTGCAGACATCTCAAACTGCTCCGGTCTTACGATCAAGCGGCGTTCCGCCTTTTTCAGCACAAAGCGTGATCGTTGCCGACCGCACCAGCGCTCAAACTCGTTTGGACCGACTCAACCATGAAGTCAAGACGCTCATTCCTTACAGATACGGAAACCATAGAAAACCAGGGATGATAAAATTCGACGCTTCGACTTGCATGGAAAGGGTGAACGCTGTTTTATCGGGCCCTTATGCAAAGGGTCATCGTCATGAATGAGAACGTCATCAAATTCCGCAAGCCGGAGCCACCGAAGCAGCCTCGTCCACAGCTGCGCAAGTTCGCGATTGTTGCAGGCGTCATCGCGTTCTTCATCGCGGCCTGGGCCTATTTTCAGTTCCTCGCATGAGGGACTGAAAAGCACGCAGCACGACGCTTAAGCGCCGCAGCAGTATCAGATCATTTTTATGAGGATTTATCGAAGCCACTGTTATCACAGGCTTTTAAGAAATGGTCGGAGTGGAGAGATTCGAACTCCCGACCCTCTGGTCCCAAACCAGATGCGCTACCAGACTGCGCTACACTCCGTCTTTCGATGGTGGGGAGATACACGGTTCCCCCCTGCCCTGCAACAGCAAAATCAAAAATCTTTTCAGTTTTTGCATCGCACCATGTTTTTTGGTGGATAACGAAGTTTTCCCAAGAAACGAGTGCGTGTGCAAAGAAACGAATGACGCAGTTTTCGAAGATTTTGGCAACCTGAGGTTATTGATTTAGCTAGATTTTAACCAATGCGTCACTAAATCAGCCCGTACGACACGGTTAACACCGAAAGCATGATGCGCATGTCGGGGCCTCGGGGGCATTCTATTTAAAAACCATTGTTTTTACTGTGTAACGTTTGGTGCCGATGGAGTCGCGCACCACGCGGGGGGAACGTTCGTGCTCGAAAACTTCGGAATCAAAACCAAAATCCTGTCGCTGCTTGTTTTGCTCAGCGTCATTTCACTGTCGGGCATTGTTTACATGTCCCACCGTTTCGCCCAGGCGAACGAGATTTATCACGGCTTCATCACCAATGAGAGCCAGGCAGCCGTACTGGGTGCCCGGGCATCCGCTGGCGTGTGGACCGCAGTGGCCATTTCGAGCCGCCTGATGAACACCGATCCGACGACGCCCACTTACAAAGAAGTCAAAGAGAAGTACGACAAGGATATGCAGGTCGCCGCCGAGCGGTTCGAGTCGATCGGCGTTTCCGTGCCGAGCCGGCGGGAAACCATGCAGAAGATTCTGGCGACGCAGCGCCTGGTGAAAGCCAACATCGACAAGATGCTGGCACTGGCGGCTGCCGACAACAGAGCCGAAATTCCCGCTATTTTGAAGGAGAACGACGGGCTGCTGAGACAATTGTCGTCCGAGACGGGCGGCAACAACACGGCGATGATGGAAATCCTGACATCAGGCGGTGATCGCATGTCCGCTTCCGTCCGGTCGTCGATCATGTGGAGCATCATCAGCCTCGGCCTTGGTATCGTGCTGGCTTTCGGGCTTGCTCTTTACGTCGCCAATGTTGGCATAACCGGCCCTATGGCACGCCTGCGTGCCCGCATGTCCAGCCTTGCAAAGGGTGAGACGGCAGCCGAAATCGACGGCATTCACCGCAAGGACGAGATCGGCCAGATGGCGCAGGCCGTGGCCGTTTTCCGCGATAACGCCATCGAGCGTGCGCGGCTTTCGCAGCAGGCCGATGCCGCGCAGGTGGCCACCGAGGCTGAGCGCGTGGAGCGCGATGGCCAGAAGGCCCGCGAATCGCAGGAGCTTCAGCACGCCGTAACCGAGCTGGAGACAGCCCTTGGTCGTTTGTCCGATGGTGATCTGGCCGTACGTATCGACAACGAGTTCGTTCAGCATCTGGATGGCCTCCGCCGCAATTTCAACGGTTCGGTTCAGAAGCTGAATGTTGCCATGAGTTCGGTTGGCGGCAATGCGCACACCATCAGCGCCGGTGCAAACGAATTGCTGGGCGCGGCGGACAATCTTGCCAAGCGCACGGAGCAGCAGGCAGCATCGGTCGAGCAGACGGCAGCGGCTCTGGAAGAAATCACCACGACGGTGAAGGATGCGGCCAAACGCGCCGACGAGGCAAGCAAGCTGGTCGTTCGCACCCGCGATGGTGCAGAAAATTCCAGCAAGATCGTGCGCAACGCCATCGAGGCCATGCACCAGATCGAAAACTCCTCGAAGGAAATCGCCAACATCATCGGCGTTATCGATGACATTGCCTTCCAGACCAACCTTCTGGCCTTGAATGCCGGTGTGGAAGCGGCCCGTGCAGGCGAAGCAGGCAAGGGCTTTGCCGTGGTGGCGCAGGAAGTGCGGGAACTCGCGTCCCGGTCTGCCAATGCCGCGAAGGAAATCAAGGCTCTCATCACCGCCTCGGGTGATCAGGTGCGCGCCGGTGTGACGCTGGTGGGTGAAACGGGTAAGTCTCTGGACACGATTGCGTCAGAGGTGCAGGAAATCAACCGGCACGTTCACGCCATTGCAGAAGCCTCGCGCGAGCAGTCGCTGGGTCTTCAGGAAATCAACACCGCCGTTAACACCATGGATCAGGGCACGCAGCAAAACGCGGCGATGGTGGAAGAATCCACCGCCGCCAGCCACGCCTTGGCGCGCGAAGCACAGAGCCTGACGGAAATGCTGGGGCAGTTCCGCCTTGGTGACAATGCACAGGCACAACGGCCAAACGCCTATGCCGCAAGGCCGCACGCAGCCGGAGCCGCTTCCAGCCCCGCCCCCTCACCGGCCCGCAGCTTTGGCCGCAAACTAGCCAGCGCCTTTGGCGGCGGCGCAGCAGCCGTGAAGCAGGAGCCCGAGTGGGCCGAGTTCTAAACATAAATCTCCAGCCGGGCGGCTCTGTCGCCCGGCTGTTTCTGTTTATGACGATTGCTGCATAGAAAACCTGGCGCTGTCTTGCCCCTTCGCACCGCAAACCGCGGGTTGCGCCCATCATTACCAAGATTTCACTTCCCCCTGCCACAAAGCTGTGCGACGTCCGATGCAACGAAATTCGCATCGCCGACTTCATATTCAGCGCTGACCCGACCAAAAAGCCGGGACATGACGCGAGAAACGGCCAAGTTTTGCAGGTAGATGACATGATAACGCCCGATGACGCTGGCAAGACCACAACCAAGCCAGCGCAGGAACCCGACCTCCGCGACATTCTGAAATCCTCCCGATCCGGCGGCAAAAAATCACGGCGGTTTACCTATGGCATCGTCGCACTTTTGCTGTTGGGCGGTGCTGGCACCTATTATTATATGTCCAACGCATCAGGCGTTGCCTATGTCTACACGACGCAGGACGTCAAGAATGGCGAGCTTTCGGTCATCGTCACCTCCACCGGCTCCGTGCAGCCAACGGATCAGGTGGATATTTCCAGCGAGCTTTCCGGCACGATCCGCAAGGTCAATGTGACCTATAACAGCCCGGTCAAGTCAGGCGATGTGCTGGCCGAACTGGATACGAACAAGCTGGAGGCGGATGTGCAGAGCGCGCGCGCCAAGCTGGCATCCGCCAAGGCCAGTGTCCTGAAGTCGCAGGCCGATCTCGGCTCTGCCAAATCCTCCATGGAGCGCTTGAAATCGCTGGTGCAGAACCGTGTTTCCAGCCAGCAGGATCTGGATGTGGCACAGTTCAACTACGATGCCGCCGCCGCAACGCTTCAGGTTAACAGTGCCACCGTTCTGTCTTCGGAAGCGGACCTTCGCCTGGCGGAGTTGAACCTCGGCAAGGCGAAAATCATCTCGCCTATCGATGGCGTTGTGCTGACGCGGAGCGTGGACCCGGGCGCAACGGTCGCATCCTCGCTCAACGCGCCGGTTCTGTTCACCATCGCGGGCGACCTGCGCCATATGGAATTGCAGGTCGCGATAGATGAAGCTGACGTAGGCAAGGTACAGACCGGCCAGACGGCGACCTTCAACGTCGATGCCTATCCCGAGCGCAGCTTTCCTGCCGCAATCGAGACCGTGCGTTTTGCCTCAGAGACCGTGTCCAACGTCGTGACCTACAAGGGCATTCTGACAGTCGATAATGCAGAGCTGCTGTTGCGGCCCGGCATGACCGCGACGGCAAACATCGTGGTGGAGCAGGTAAAGGACGCGATCCTCGTGCCCAATGCTGCCCTTCGCTACGCACCACCGCGCGAATCTGCATCGCGTGGCGGTGGGTTGATGGGCCTGTTTCGTCCGCCCCGCATGGGCCGACAGCGCGGTGGAAATGACGCAGCGGCTAGCACTAAGCGGAGCGTCTGGGTGTTGCGCAACAACAACCCCGTTTCCGTACAGGTCGAGACCGGCTCTACCGACGGCCAGTTCACGGCCATCACATCGGGAGAGATCACACCTGACGATCAGGTCATCACCGATGCCACCCAGCGCAGCGGTTGAGGTTGCCATGACAGCCGAACCACTCATCGAATTTCGAGACGTCATCAAGCAATATGGCCTCGGCGAAGCAAAAATCCGGGCGCTAGATGGCGTCAGCCTGTCGATCTATCGGAGCGAATTCGTCGCTATCATGGGCCCGTCCGGCTCCGGCAAATCGACCTCGATGAACATCATCGGTTGCCTGGATAAGCCGACCGGTGGCGAGTATCTGTTTCAGGGTGTGCCAACCAGCGGTTTCGATAATGAACAGCTGACGCTGTTGCGCCGTCATATGCTGGGCTTCGTCTTTCAGGGCTTCAATCTTTTGCCGCGCACATCTGCCGTCGAGAATGTGGAATTGCCCCTGATCTATCGCGGCATGAAGGCGGCAGAACGTCGCCCGCAGGCCATGGAGGCGCTGGCGCAGGTTGGCTTGGCTGGACGAGAGCACCACACCACGCAGGAGCTTTCCGGCGGTCAGCAACAGCGCGTGGCCATTGCCCGCGCCATCGTGACGCGCCCTGCCCTGCTTCTCGCCGATGAACCAACCGGCAATCTCGATACCAAGACCAGCACCGAAATCATGGAGCTGATCACCTCGCTGAACCGCGACAAGGGTATCACCGTCGTCATGGTCACGCATGAAGAAGACATAGCCGCCTACGGCAACCGGCTGCTGCGCTTCAAGGACGGGCATCTGGAATCCGACAGCGCCGCTGAACGGCAGGAGGTTGCAGATGTTTCTTGAAACCGCGCGTCTCGCACTGCGCGCCATCAGTCGCAACATTCTGCGCTCGTTCCTCACCGTTCTCGGCGTCGTTATCGGCGTTGCTGCTGTCATCGCCATGGTCACGATCGGCAATGGCACGACGGCACAGGTCAAATCGGAACTGTCACGCCTAGGCACAAACATGCTGTTCGTGCGCCCCGGCCAGTTCGGCCCCGGCCGTGCCAGCACCGAGGCAAAACGTTTCAACGACCACGACATACAGGCCATGCGAGATCAGCTGAGCGGCATCAGAGCCGTCGCGCCCGTCAACAGAAGCTCGGCAGCCACCGTGATCTATGGCGGCAAGAACCATTCCACCAGTGTGGTCGGCACCACCAATGATTATCTGGTCACGCAGGACTGGACGCTGTCACAGGGACGCACATTTCTGCCTGCGGAGGATCGCGGCGGCCAGATCGGCTGCATCATCGGCGAAACCGTGCGGCAGGAATTGTTCGGCTCGGCAAATCCTGTCGGCCAGACAATCCGCGTCAGCAATATCGCCTGCCCTGTCATCGCCGTTCTCGCCCGCAAGGGACAATCGGGTCTGGGCGATGATCAGGATGACACCATCATCATGCCGCTGAAAATCCACCAGCGGCGAATCGGCGGCACCACCACCATTTCCAGCATCATGGTGTCGGCGCAGGACGGCGTGTCCACGGCCAAGGTGCAGTCCGACATTGAAAATCTGCTGCGTGAACGTCGTCGCATCGCGCTGGGCCGCGATGATGATTTCACCGTCAACGACATGGCGCAGATCGCCTCCGCCATGACGGGCACGACGACGCTGCTGACCGGCCTTCTGGGTGCGGTGGCCGCCGTCAGCCTTCTCGTCGGTGGCATCGGTATCATGAACATCATGCTGGTATCGGTCACGGAGCGTACGCGCGAAATCGGCATAAGGCTCGCCATCGGCGCACTGGAAAAGCAGGTGCTGACACAGTTTCTGGTGGAGGCGGTCATGCTCTCTGCCTTCGGCGGCGTGGCAGGCATATTGTTCGGCCTTGGGCTCGCCTACAGTGTCGTGAGCTTCCTCGGCGTTCCCTTCGTCACCAGCCCGGCGATCATCGCGCTCGCCTTTGCCTTCTCGGCGGCGATAGGCGTCATCTTCGGCTACTTCCCGGCGCGCAGAGCCGCGAGCCTCAGCCCCATAGAAGCGCTGCGGCACGAATGACGCAGCCCGTTGTCATTCATCCATCCCCTCTCCATATAAGGAAGGTATGAAAGAGGAGTTTTGAAGTGAGCGTCGCGTTTGTCAAAGAAGAGAGTGCCGAAACCGCAGCAGAAACACAGCTGCCGGATCGCCCCGTTTCGCCGCATCCCAATCTCGTCACCGAAGCCGGGCTGAAAGCGCTGGCGGCGCAGGTGGACGAAGCCCGCAAGGCTTTCGATGAGGCAAATGCAATCGAAGACATCAATGAGCGCCGACGCTTGGCCGCACCGCACATGCGCGACCTTCGCTATTTTTCCGAACGCCTGCATACGGCCCAGCCAATGCCAGCCTCTGAGAGCAATGATGTCGTTGCCTTCGGCAGTAAGGTTACGTTCGACAGGGATGACGGGCGCGTACAGACATTTCGTATCGTTGGAGAAGACGAAGCGGACCCGAAGGCAGGCTCGATGTCGTATGTATCACCTGTCGCCCGCGCCCTTCTGGGCAAGTCAGTTGGCGACCTCGTGCAAGTTGGCGATCAGGAGCTGGAAATCACCGCAATCGCCTGATTGGCGGGTTGCGGGCTGGGCACACAAACGGTATCTGATCGGTCATCACGCTCTGTCCGAACAATAAGGCCGGTCCTCCCATGTCAGTGGATTTTCTCGTCACCCATTCCGGTGGCTTCCATGCCGATGAACTGCTGTCCAGCGTCATCCTCACCCGGCTGTTCCCACAGGCGCAGATCGTTCGCAGCCGCGCGCCGGAGTGGATCACATCAGGCGAAAACCGCATCATCTATGATGTCGGCGGCGCTTATGACGCCGACGCACGCATTTTCGACCATCACCAGCGGGGGGCGCCGCTTCGTGAAGACGGCCAGCCCTACAGTTCGTTCGGACTGATCTGGAAGCATTACGGCCATACCTATCTCAGTGCCTACGGCATTCCAGAAGGTCACATCGAAACGATCCATCAGTCGTTCGACAAAAGCTTCGTGCTGCCCATCGACCTCACAGATAATGGTGCACTCAGCCCATCGATTGCTGGTCCTCTCGCGGGCCTGACCCTGCCGTCCTTGCTGGAAACGCTGAAACCCACCTTCGACAATGACGACCCGAAGGCCGACGACCTCGCGTTCTACGCAGCCCTTTCGATTGCTCGCAGCTTCGTGGAAGCCAGCATCGAGAAAAAAGCTGCGAAATTGCGTGCCGAAACGCAGGTGCTTCACTCTATCGAGGCCGCAGGCGAAGGCCGCGTTCTGGAACTCTCCCGCGGCATGCCCTTCCGCCCCGCCATCATCAAGGCTGGCGCGGACCACCTGCTCTTCGTCGTCCACCCCCGTGACAAGGACTGGTGCGTCACCGGCATCCGCCGCGCCGACGAAGGCTTCGAACTGCGCGCCGACCTGCCAGCCGCATGGGCCGGACTGACGAATGGTGATCTGGAAACGGCATCCGGTGTGGAAGGCGCAACCTTCTGTCACAACGGACGATTTATTGCTGCGGCGAAGACGCGCGAAGCAGCGTTGGCCATGGCTGAGATTGCTGTGCGGGAAGCGGTTTAAAACCTCAATTTTGTCATACCGGCCATGAGCCCGTATCCCGTCAGCCCAAGGACTTGGGCTGAAAAACTTTTCCGCCGCGCAGAAGCTCAACCTTAGCAATCCTCACCCTGAGGCGGGAGCGCAGTGACCCTCGAAGGGCGAGGGTTGCGGGCGGCAAATGTAATGTGAAAGTGTGGAGTGCGCGGCGCGATGCTTCGAGACCCCGCGGAGCATCTCAGCATGAGGGTAGAGTGTGTGTCTACAAACCCACACACTCGGTAAGCAATCAGACGCCAGCGCCAGCCTGTTCCCGCTGCTTCGCCAGTGCCGCCAAATCCGCAGGCTTCAACTCTACCGACTCTCCACAGCCACAGGCCGACGTCTGGTTCGGGTTCGTAAACGTGAACCCGGAGCGCAACGTCGTCGTCTCGAAGTCCATCTGAGTGCCGAGCAGATAAAGTACAGCCGATGGTTCGATCCAGACTTTGGCGTCCTGAAATTGGATGAGATCATCCTTGGCGGACGGTTCGGTCACCATGTCGATGGTGTATTCCATGCCAGCGCAGCCACCTTTTTTGATGCCCACGCGAAGGCCCTTGGCGTCTGGCCCGGAATTCTCGACGATTGCTTTGACACGGGAAGCCGCAGCCTCGGTCATCGTCATCACTGCAAAGCCCATGGGCCCATTCTCCTTCAACAATCGGGTTCAAGGCCCGATGCTTTCATGGATTGAATCTAGTCTTATCGTCAGCCGGTATCAAGCCTTAGTACCAGCCGACGGCGACCTGCGCTTCTTCCGACATGCGGTCCGGCGTCCATGGCGGATCAAAGGTCATCTCGACGGTGACGCCCGATACGCCTTCAACAGCACCGACGGCATTCTCGACCCAGCCCGGCATTTCACCGGCAACAGGGCAACCAGGTGCGGTCAGCGTCATCATGATCTTGACCATGCGGTCGTCTTCGACATCGATCTTGTAGATAAGACCGAGTTCGAAAATATCCGCCGGAATTTCCGGGTCGTAGACCGTTTTCAGCGCGGCGATCACGTCGTCGCTGATGCGCGCCAGTTCATCCGGCGCGATGGTCGAAACCTTTGCCGGAACGTCTGTTACGGCTGGTGTCTGCTCGGTGATGTCAGTTGTCATGATCCTGATCCTTCAGGCGAAAAATGTGCGGGCGTAATCGAGCGCTTCGGCCAGAGCGTCCACTTCCGCGCGCGTATTATAGAGGCCGAACGATGCACGGCATGTGGAGGTGACGCCGAAGCGTTTCAAGAGCGGCATGGCGCAATGGGTGCCAGCACGCACGGCCACGCCGCGCCTGTCGATGACCATCGAGACATCATGGGCGTGAATACCTTCAAGCTCGAACGAGAAAATCCCGCCCTTACCCGGCGCATTGCCGATGATGCGCAAAGAGTTGATGTCCCGCAATCGCTCGGCGGCGTAAGCGGCAAGATCCGCCTCGTGCGCCGCAATCGCAGCACGGCCCACGCCTTCCATATAATCCAGCGCGTAGCCTAAGCCGATGGCCTGGACTATGGGCGGTGTGCCCGCTTCGAAACGATGTGGCGGTTCATTGTAGGTAATTTCATCTTCGGACACGTCGAGGATCATCTCGCCGCCGCCCTGGAACGGACGCATCTCGCGCAGGCGGTCGGCCTTGCCATAGAGCACGCCGATGCCCGACGGGCCGTACAGCTTGTGGCCGGTCATCACATACCAGTCGCAATCAATATCGCACACATCGACCGGCATATGAACCGCCGCCTGACTGCCATCCACCAGCACCGGAATGCCGCGCTCATGCGCGATGCGGCAGATTTCCTTGACCGGAACCACGGTGCCGAGCGCATTGGACATATGCGTGATGGCAACGAGCTTGGTCTTTTCCGTCAGGCTCTTTTCGAAATCTTCGATATGAAAAGCGCCCTCATCATCCACCGGCACCCAGACGAGCTTGGCACCTTGGCGCTCGCGAATGAAATGCCATGGAACGATGTTGGAATGATGTTCCATGATCGAGATGACGATCTCATCGCCCTCGCCGATCTTCGGCATGCCATAACCATAAGCGACCGTGTTGATGGCTTCGGTCGAAGACTTGGTGAAGACGATCTCGTCTACCGAACCGGCATTCAGGAAGCGGCGCACCTTTTCGCGCGACGCCTCATAGGCATCGGTTGCGGCGTTGGAGAGAAAATGCAGGCCGCGATGCACATTGGCATATTCATTCGAATAGGCATTCGAGATGGCATCGATGACGACCTGCGGCTTTTGCGCGGACGCGCCGTTGTCCAGATAGACCAGCGGCTTGCCATAGACCTCGCGCGAAAGGATCGGAAAATCCTTCCGCACGGCTTCGACGTCATAAGGGGCGGCCACTTCGGCGCGTTCGCGATCAGGCATGATGTTCCAGCCAGCTGGCGATGATGTCTTCCAGCGCTTCTACCAGTTGTTCGTCTTCCAGCTCTTCGATGATCTCGTCAACGAACGCATTGACCAGCATGGCGCGCGCCTTCGCACGCGGCACGCCACGTGCCATCAGGTAGTAGAGATGGTTGTCGCTGATATCGGCAACGGTCGCACCATGGCCGCACTGAACGTCATCCGCAAAGATTTCGAGCTCGGGCTTGGCCGAGAACTCGCCATCGTCAGACATCAGCAGCGTGTTGCAGGCCATCTTGGCATCGGTCTTCTGGGCATCGGGGGCAACCCGGATCATGCCCTGGAAGATACCCTTGGCACGGTCGAACACCACATTGCGGAAGACCTCAGTCGAGGTCGTATTCGGGACATTGTGGCCGAGAACCATGGTCACGTCCGTATGCGTTTCGCCACCCAGCAGGTTGACGCCACGGATGGAGAGGTCAGAGCCCTCGCCGTTGACGTCAACACGCAGTTCCTGACGCACCAGCTTGCCACCGGCATTGATGACGAACAGCCGCAGCTTGGCATCCGCACCCATGACGATACGCAGCTGACCAAGGTGCGTATCGGCTGCACCCTGTTGCTGGAGAATGACGTAGGTCGCTTCCGCACCGTCCTGAACCTCGATCTCACTGACCGAAGAGACGAATGCGGCTTCATCGGTCACCGACAGATGACGTTCGATGATCGTTGCCTTGGAGCCCTTGCCGAAGGTAACAGGGAAACGGCTGTGAACCTGCCCTGCTCCATGGATGGCCTGAAGCTCGAGCGGATTGACGAACACGGAATCATCGGGAACTACGACGGACAGGCCATCGCGCACGAAGCTGCCGTTGATGCGACCAATCGCATCGTCCTTGCTCGCAGCAACGAGAGCTGCCGCAGCGGTGCCATCAGTGAGGCTTTCCGCATAGCTTTCGATCTTGAAGCCTTCGATTTCGGAATCGATGGCTTTGCCGTGCATCACGTAAGCAATCGGCGCACCGGCCACGAGTGCGGCACGCTTTTCGATCATGGGTGCAGGCGCATCTTCGGGGATGCCGCGCAGCAGCGTTTTCAGATCGGTGTAGTGCCAAGCTTCGACGCGACGCGTCGGCAGGCCACCGGTCTTCAGATCGTCAAACAGCACATCACGTGCAGCAACGACGTTACCGTCGCCGGGCAGCGCGCTGAACTTGGCGGTGAAAGCGTCTGCCAGCGCGAGTTCCGCTGGCGTCTGCCGGTTGGTTGTTTGCATGTTCATCACATCACCTTTCCCAGCCAATCAGGCTGCTTCACCGATGATGTCGGCGTAACCGTTGGATTCCAGATCGAGCGCCAGGCTCTTGTCGCCGGAACGGATGATCTTGCCCTTGTAGAGAACGTGAACGCTATCAGGCACGATGTAATCCAGCAGGCGCTGATAGTGGGTGATGACGATGGTGGCGCGGTCCGGGGACTTCAGCGCATTGACGCCATCGGCAACGATCTTCAGCGCGTCGATATCGAGGCCGGAGTCGGTCTCATCCAATACGCAAAGCTTCGGCTCAAGCAGCGCCATCTGCAAAATTTCGGCGCGCTTCTTTTCACCACCGGAGAAACCGACGTTGAGCGGACGCTTCAGCATATCCATATCGATCTTCAGATCGCCAGCAGCTTCCTTGACCTTCTTGATGAAGTCAGGCGTGGTCAGTTCAGCCTCGCCGCGTGCCTTCCGCTGCTCGTTCATCGCAACCTTCAGGAACTGCATGGTGGCAACGCCGGGAATTTCGACCGGATACTGGAAAGCCAGGAAAATACCCTTGGCCGCCCGCTCGGCAGCGTCCAGTTCCAAAATGCTTTCGCCGTTATAAAGGATGTCGCCGGAGGTGACTTCGTAATCTTCGCGGCCCGACAGAATGTAGGACAGCGTGGACTTGCCAGAGCCATTCGGCCCCATGATAGCCGCCACTTCCCCAGCCGCAACCTTCAGGTTCAAGCCCTTGATGATCTCGGTTTCGGTGTCGGCGATCTTTGCGTGCAGGTCGATGATTTCAAGCATGTTTGTTTTCCTAACTCTTGGGACGGCTTAAAAGTCCGCCTCGTAAGCCCTCTTACAGGCCAGTCTCAATTCTCACATCCGTCATCCTCGGGCTTGTCCCGAGGATCTAATCACGTCAATTATAGTCACCCGACGCCAACGTATTTTCGTGCGGCATGTAGGCATTTTCTATCTCGTCAATGCGCTCGTAAAGGTCCGACCAAGTGGGATTAAGTCCCTCTACCAGCCTGATTTTCCACTCACGCAAATAGCGCTTCAACGATTTCTCCCGCTGGATCGCCAGCACGATATTCGGGTGGGTTTCGAACCAGACTAGGCTCTTTGCCCTGTATTTCTCGGTGTAACCTTTTCGTACCGCGTTGCGATGTTCCCAAACCCGTGCTTGCAAATCGCTTGTGACACCAGTGTAGATCACACCCCGTAGTTTATCGGACATCATGTAGACGAAACCGCTCATCCAACATCCCACGGCAGCAGATCCTCGGGACAAGCCCGAGGATGACGAAAGGTCAGTTAACCCACGCTACCCTCAAGCGAAATCCCAATCAGCTTCTGCGCCTCGACCGCAAACTCCATCGGCAACTGCTGAATGACGTCCTTTACGAAGCCGTTGACGATCAGCGCGATGGCTGACTCCTCGGGGATGCCGCGTTGTAGGCAGTAGAACAGCTGGTCTTCGGAAATCTTGGATGTCGTTGCTTCATGCTCGAACTGGCAGGACGAGTTCTTTGCTTCGATGTAAGGCACGGTATGCGCGCCGCACTTGTCGCCGATCAGAAGGCTGTCGCACTGCGTGAAGTTGCGCGTGTTGGTCGCCTTGCGGTGAGCCGAAACCTGGCCGCGATAGACGTTTTCCGAAAAACCGGCGGCGATGCCCTTGGCAATGATGCGGCTGGACGTGTTCTTGCCGAGGTGGATCATCTTGGTGCCGCTGTCGATCTGCTGGTAACCGTTGGACACGGCGATCGAGTAGAACTCACCACGGCTGTCGTCACCGCGCAGAATGCAGGATGGGTATTTCCACGTAATCGCAGAGCCGGTTTCGACCTGCGTCCACGAAATCTTCGAACGGTGGCCACGGCAATCGCCACGCTTGGTCACGAAGTTGTAGATGCCGCCCTTGCCGTCCTTGTCGCCGGGATACCAGTTCTGGACGGTCGAATATTTGATTTCGGCATCATCCAGAGCCACAAGCTCGACCACGGCAGCGTGAAGCTGGTTTTCGTCGCGCTGGGGCGCGGTGCAACCCTCGAGATAGGACACGTAAGCGCCCTCTTCTGCGATGATCAGCGTGCGCTCGAACTGGCCGGTGTTCTTCTCGTTGATGCGGAAATAGGTGGACAGCTCCATCGGGCAACGAACGCCCTTCGGCACGAACACGAAGGACCCATCGGTGAAGACTGCGGAGTTCAGCGTCGCATAATAATTGTCCGTCGTTGGAACGACCGAGCCGATATATTTCTTGATGAGGTCAGGATATTCACGAATGGCTTCCGAGATCGACATGAAAATCACGCCAGCCTTCATCAGCTCTTTCTTGAAGGTCGTGACAACCGAAACCGAGTCGAACACGGCATCCACGGCCACGCGACGGTTTTCGACGCCGGCCAGAATTTCCTGTTCCATCAGCGGAATGCCAAGCTTCTCGTAAACCTTCAGCAACTCGGGATCGACATCCTCGAGCGACTTCGGGCCGGGCGTGCTCTTTGGTGCTGCGTAATAATAGAGATCGTTGAAATCGATCTTGGGATAATTGACGCGCGCCCAAGTGGGCTCTTCCATCGTCAGCCAGCGCTGGTAGGCCTCAAGACGCCATGCAAGCATCCATTCCGGCTCTTCCTTCTTGGCGGAAATGAAACGGATCACCTCTTCGGACAGACCCTTCGGTGCCTTGTCCACTTCGATCTCGGTTTCAAAACCGTATTTGTACTGGTCCACATCGATCTGGCGGACCTGATCGATCGTTTCCTGAACCGCTGCCATAGTCGTTCTCCAATCTCGCCGGATCCAAGGTCCGGTGGCTTGTCAACGTATCAAGACGGAAGACCCGCCTTCATTCGTGGTCGAGCATAACTTTTGTCGTTATGCCTTATTTAGTGTTCGGATGGCGCTTTTCACACTCTCCGGCAAGCGGAAATTTGACTTTCCGCAATTGTTTTTGGCCTCACGCCGCCTGCACGGCCAGCTTTCGCCGCCCGGCAATTTTGGCAAATGCCGCAATAGCCTTGTCAATATCGGCCTCAGTCGTTGCCGCTCCCAGCGAAATGCGCAGCGCACCCAGCTTCGGGTCATGCCCCATGGCTGTCAGCACATGGCTCTCGCCCACCTTGCCTGAAGAGCAGGCAGCACCTGCCGAGAGCGCGATGCCTTCGATATCGAAAGCAATCTGTCCAGTTTCGGCTTTCAGACCCGGCAGGGTGAAAAACGTCGTGTTGCAAACCCGCCCAGCATCTGCGCCATGAATAATGACATCGGGCGCCGCCACACGCATCGCATCTTCCAGCATGGCCCGCAGCCCATTCAGGCGCGCAGCTTCACCATCGCGGTTTTTTAAAGCTTCAACGGCAGCCGTTCCAAACCCGATAATAGCAGAGGTATTTTCCGTGCCGGAACGATGCCCCTTTTCCTGCCCGCCACCGTGGATCAAAGGCTTCGGCATCATCACTTCACCACGCGAGATCAATGCGCCCATGCCCTTCGGGCCGCCGATCTTGTGGGAGGAGACAATCAGAAAATCCGCGCCGAGCGCTTCGATGTCAACAGCAATACGGCCAACGGCCTGAACGGCATCGACAACCA
This sequence comes from Hyphomicrobiales bacterium, assembly GCA_900468015.1. Taxonomy (GTDB): domain Bacteria; phylum Pseudomonadota; class Alphaproteobacteria; order Rhizobiales; family Rhizobiaceae; genus Agrobacterium. The sequence continues at coordinate 768,043 of UBRU01000001.1, read as the reverse complement.
GCAGACCGCCAGCGGCATGAATTAGACGGGCAGCTTCTTCCACGGGCTGGATAATGCCTGTCTCGTTATTGACCAGCATCAGCGCGACCATCGGCAGACCTTTGGCGGCATCATGCGATGCCAGTGCAGCCTCAAGAGCCGCGAGGTCTAGAATACCATCAGCCGTGACTGCAATTTCGCTTACATCAGCCTTGTCGAACCGACCGCCCTCGCGAATGGCCGGATGTTCTATGGCCGAGACGTAGAGATGACTGACAGAAAGCGCTGAGCGACCCATCTTGAAGGCAGGCGAAAGAACCAGATTGGCAGCTTCCGTCGCACCACTGGTGAAGATGACATGCGACGCCTGCGCACCGACCAGAGCAGCCACATCGCGGCGCGCGGATTCGATTGCGGCGCGAACCACGCGGCCTTCCTTATGAACGGAAGACGGGTTGCCGGACAAATCCAGCGCAGAGACGAGCGCATCCCGAACGGCGGGCAGTAAAGGTGCTGTCGCGTTCCAATCGAGATATGTGCGCATCATGCTGCCCATGGGATATCGGCTCTGTTTACCTATGATTGATGCGCCGAAGCGCATTTTCCTTGAAATCTTCGCCGCGCTTGCCTTATGACACGTCCAACTGTGCAGACAGCACGCGAAGTTTCGAATAATTCTAAACTGGGTTTTAGAAAAGCTGACCATCCGCGTCAAGTCTTCTTGCGCATGGAAAAGGCTCAGAAACAGAAAAACACGACCGGAGTACCTATGCCCGAAGTCATTTTCAACGGCCCTGCGGGTCGCCTCGAAGGCCGCTACCAGCCGTCCAAGGAAAAAAGCGCCCCGATTGCGATCATCCTGCATCCGCACCCGCAGTTCGGCGGCACGATGAACAACCAGATCGTCTACCAGCTGTTCTATCTGTTCCAGAAGCGCGGCTTCACGACATTGCGCTTCAACTTCCGCTCCATCGGCCGCAGCCAGGGCGAGTTCGACCACGGCGCAGGCGAGTTGTCGGATGCAGCATCGGCGCTGGACTGGGTCCAGAGCCTGCACCCGGATTCGAAGAGCTGTTGGGTGGCCGGTTACTCCTTCGGCTCATGGATCGGCATGCAGCTTCTAATGCGTCGCCCTGAGATCGAAGGCTTCATGTCGATTGCGCCGCAGCCCAACACATACGACTTCTCCTTCCTGGCCCCCTGCCCGTCGTCGGGCCTCATCATCAATGGCGATGCCGACAAGGTCGCGCCTGAGAAGGATGTCAACGTTCTCGTTGAAAAGCTCAAGACACAGAAGGGCATCCTCATCACCCACCGCACCGTTCCCGGTGCCAACCACTTCTTCAACGGTCAGGTGGATACGCTGATGGCCGAATGCGAAGACTATCTCGACCGCCGCCTAAATGGCGAGTTGGTGCCAGAGCCTGCGGCGAAACGTATTCGCTGATTGATGCTGGTGATGTCCCCGGATTTGATCCGGGCACTAGTCGCTTCAATTGCCGGGGAGTAGCGAAGACGCCACCCCCAATACCGTCACCCTCGGGCTTGTCCCGAGGGTCTACTCATGCTCCTGCGAATGTGACGTGGTTAGATCCTAGGGACAAGCCCGAGGATGACGAAATTGGGTGTGGCACTGACCGCAATCCATAGGAAGCCGAGCTCACCCCTCGTCCTTCAACGTTTCCTTCTGCGTGATCAGCCGGGCGCTGTGCTGTCCGCTGAGGTAGATCCACAGCCAGCTCCACGCCACCGCCAACCGCGAGCGGGTGCCGATGAGGAAGTAGATGTGGGCGAGGCCCCATATCCACCATGCCAGTACGCCTTTCAGCTTGATCCTTCCGAAGTCGGCCACGGCGGCACTTCTGCCGATGGTGGCGAGATTGCCTTGATGGCGGTAGCGGAATGCGACAGGCTCGCCTGCGCCATTCAACCGGGCCTTGATGACCTCGGCAACGAAGGCACCCTGCTGTTTTGCGGCAGGAGCAACGCCGGGCACCGGCTTGCCATCCGCCTGCATCACAGATGCGGTATCGCCGATGACGAAGATATTGGGATCGCCTTCGATGCTCAACTGCGGCCCGACCGTTGCGCGCCCTGCCCTGTCGGCCTTCACATCGAGCCACTGCGCGGCGGGGGAAGCCTGCACGCCTGCGGCCCAGATGATGGTGCGGGCGGGGATGAATTCGTCGCCGATCTTGAATCCGTCTTCCGTGCAGGACGATACCGGCGTGCCCAGCACGACCTCCACACCCAGATGCTCCAACGCGCGCTTGCTGTAGGCCGAGAGATCTTCGGTGAAGGCGGCAAGAACGCGCGGGCCTGCTTCCACCAACATCACCCGCGCCTTGCGCGTATCGACATTGCGAAACTCTGGCGGCAGAACCTTGTGGGCAAGGTCTGCAATCATGCCCGCCATTTCCACGCCCGTCGGCCCGGCACCGATGACAGCAAAGGTCAGTTGCGCCTGACGCTCTTCTTCCGTCTTGGCGAGTTCCGCCCGCTCGAATGCCAGCAACAAGCGGCGGCGGATGGTGGTCGCGTCTTCCAGCGTTTTGAGTCCGGGCGCGTGTTTTTCCCAGGCATCGTTGCCGAAATAGGCATGCCGCGCGCCGGTGGCCAGTACCAGAGTATCGAAGGCAACGGTGTCGCCGGACTTTAGAATGACGGTGCGATTTTGCCGGTCTACATCGCCGACCTCGGATAGCAGCGTGGTGACCTCAGGCCTGTTCTTGTAAAGACGGCGGATCGGCCAGGCGATTTCAGATGTCGCCAGCGCGGTGGTGGCGACCTGATACAAAAGTGGCTGAAACAAATGATGGTTGCGGCGGTCGATCAGCGTAATGCGAACCGGTGCGCCTTTCAGTCCATGAACGACCTGCAATCCGCCGAAGCCTCCCCCAACGACGACAACGTGATGCTCCTGCATAAAATCTGCCCTTCTCAAATTGATAAGCCGCACACCCTTGTAGCTCTCGGAGAGTGCGCGGCTTCAATATAAAGGCAAAAATTGACGGTAGTTATGAAATAGACTGACCGCAGGCGCGGCAAAATCGCCGTACCGTTTCCGCCATTCCAAACTCCAGCGCATCGGCGGTCAGGCCGTGACCGATGGAAACTTCGGCAAGATAGGGAATGCGCTGAACAAGCGGCGGCAGGTTGGCGACGGTGAGATCGTGACCCGCATTGACCTCCAGTCCCAGCGCATGGGCAAAATCAGCCGTCGCGCCCAGCTTTTCGAGCCAGATACGACCCTCCTCTCCATTGTCGAAACAGCCGCCATAGGGGCCCGTGTAAAGCTCGATCCTGCTCGCACCGGTTTCCGCAGCAAGCTTGACGGTGTCCTCGTCGCCATCGCCGTCGGCAAACAGCGAGACACGCATGCCACCGGTTTTCAGACGCGCAACGCTCTCCTTTAAAAATCGCGCATGCTTTTTGAAATCCCAGCCGTGGTCCGATGTCGCCTGCGCCGGGTCATCGGGCACCAGCGTGACTTGCTCGGGCTGAGCTTCTTCGCACAGCAGCAGGAAATCTTCGGAAGGATAGCCCTCGATATTGAACTCGGCCTTGGGAAACTCGTCATCGATCAGCGCCCGCAGCACGGGCAGGTCCGAAAAGCGGATGTGTCTCTGGTCCGGGCGTGGATGAACCGTCAGTCCACTCGCACCCGCTTGCAACGCGATGCGGCCAAAATGCGCAACATCTGGCCAAGGCAGGTCGCGGCGGTTGCGAAGCATGGCGATGGCATTGAGATTGACGGAGAGTTTGGCTGGCATGGTCCGACCGTTCGTTTTCAAGACAGGAAGCCTTGTTTCCTCCACTATTCCGCCTCCCGCAAGCGCTTTGCAAAAAATAATTGAAAAGTTGCGGAACCAAACATCGACATCCGCATTCTACTGCCAATTAGGGCTAGGGATTTATTATGTCGAATGAATATTTCGCGTCTGAGACGCATCTAAAAGTGCATCAAAATCTGGACATTTCAATAGAAGCGGGAATTGACGAGCTTCTGAGGGACGAACTTCCCACACGACGCTCTCTCACGGGAAGAGCGCGCAACGAAGCCCGCTGGAGAGCGAAACCTATGGCGGAAGAGCCCAAGACATCGCCGCAGCGGCAGATGTCGACAGTCAGCCGCAAAGGTTTTCTCCCTGAAGTTCCCCTTCCCTCCAATATGCCGCCAGAACCCGTCGCCATCGCTGATATGGCAAATATGTTCGGCGTGACTCACCGCACACTTCATTTCTACGAGGAAAAAGCCATCATCTCCTCGCGCCGCGCGGGTTTGATGCGCATCTATTCCCATCAGGACGTTCACTGCATGGCAGTCGTGAATTTCTGCCGCGAAATCGGCATTCCCGTCGCCACCATTCAGGACATCATGCAGAAGTTGACGGAAACTTCGAGCCAGACAGAGGCCGATGCCCTGTTTCAGGATGTTCTGAATACCCGCAAGAGCGAACTGGCCGGTGAAATCTCGACCGTACGCCGCCAGATACAGCAGATCAGCGATGTTCTCGTGGTCAACGACAGCGACGTGAAAACCGAAGACGCTGACAACGAAGGCGCTGAAATCAATCTGAACGCACAGGAACGGAAGTGCCTGGAGCTGATGGCTGAAGGTTACGCCCCTGTTCGGCTGGCACGCACGCTCGGCATCTCCGCTGACGAGCTTCAGAAGCTGGAAGCCTGCGTCATGGAAAAAGTGAGCGCCAACAACCGCTTTCAGGCGGTTGCCAAGGCCTTCATGCTGGGCGTGATCCGTCACGACGGAGAAGCGGCATCGCGCGGATAAGCGCGGCCCTTTCAACGCAACATCATCGCCCGCACAGTGAACACTGTCGCGGGCGTTTTGCTGTTTCAGAGACTGTCAGCGAACGATAGTCAGGGTTTCCGCAGCGCGAGTAATCGCCGTATAGAGCCAGCGCTCACGCGAATCGCGAAAGGCAAAGCTTTCGTCGAACAGCACCACATTGTTCCACTGGGAACCCTGGGATTTGTGCACGGTCAGCGCATAACCATAGTCGAACTCGTCGTATCGCTTGCGTGTCGTCCACGGAATTTCCGTTTCCGTCTCTTCAAACGCTGCCTTGAGCAACTTGATCTTGGCCGCACCCCGATCCATGTCGTCATCCTCAGGGCGGATCATCAGGTTGATGCCTGGCTTGACCGTTTCACGCGATGAACTCATCACTTGCCACAGCGAACCGTTCAGCAACCCCTTGGCAGGATCGTTGCGCAGGCAAACTAGCTTGTCGCCGGATTGCGGATAATCGGCGCTGAAACCCTTCAACTCGCGCAGACGCTGATTATAGCGGCGACGGGTGCGGTTGGTGCCCACCAAGACCTGATCGGCGTCCAGCACCAGCCCCTGCGTCACCTCGTTCTTGGAAATGACCTGCGCTGCGCCATAATCGCCGCGCATGATTTCCTTGCCTTCGCGTACATCCATGGCAAGCTGGATGATGGGATTGTCCTTCGCCTGCCGGTGAATTTCCGACAGCAGGAAGTCCGGTTCCTGTTCAGTAAAAAACCCGCCGCCGCTGACCGGCGGCAGCTGGCCGGGGTCGCCCAGAACGAGAATGGGCGTGCTGAAGCTCATCAGGTCGCGGCCCAGCGCCTCATCCACCATGGAGCATTCATCGATGATGATCAGCGCTGCCTTGGCAAGCGGGCTCTGGCGGTTGATGGAAAACATCGGCGCGATGGATGTCTTGCCCGTCTCTTCGTCCTCCACCGCCTCCTCGCCGCGCGGGCGATAGATCAGCGAATGGATGGTGCGGGCGTTGGAGGCGCCACGGGAGCGCAGAACCTGCGCCGCCTTGCCGGTAAAGGCAGCAAACAGAACCTCGCCATCGACGTTTTCAGCAAAGTGTTTGGCGAGTGTCGTCTTGCCTGTACCCGCATAACCGAACAGCCGGAAAACCGGTGTCTGGCCTTCCTTCAGCCAGCGCGAAACAGCCTTCAGGGCTTCATCCTGTTGCGGTGAAAATTGCATGCGCTCTCATCGCAGGATTCGAGCGTGCTGCGCAACCGAAAAAGAACGAAAGAAGAATAAAGGCTTGCGCAATAACTATTTCAGCCAAGAATGAATATTAAAAGTCATCATTAAGATTTTAACTATCGGTCAATTGGTTTCAAATATTATCTGGACTGTGCGGATTAGATATTAGGGATATCAAATCCGCATCATGAAACGGACCAGAACGACACGTCGGCTTTCCAAAAGAAACCCCCCGAAAACAATAAAAAAGTTGTTCGCATCAACGCCATGCCCATTCACATGCACTAACTTTGACTAAGGGGTCGGGTAAATATGTTTTCTTTCAAGAACCTATCAACCAAGACGAAAGTCGTCTCAGGCACAGCAGCACCTGTAGTTCTGGCCATTGCCATCGGTGCAATTGCCCTTACAAGCATTTCTTCCATGGTCCAAAGTAACGGTTGGGTAGACCATACCAACCAAGTCCTGCAGAAGACCGACGCGATCACCGCAGCAGCCGTGGATATGGAAACCGGCATGCGCGGCTTCATCATCACCGGTCAGCAGAATTTTCTTGAGCCGTATCGTCAGGGCGAACAGAGCATCTACAAGACGATCAATGAGCTGAAAGCCCTGGTCGCCGACAACCCGACGCAGGTCGGACGTATGAACAATGTCGAGAAGGCAATTGGCGACTGGCAGAAGAACTTTGCCGAGCCGCAGATCAAGACGCGCGGTACGCTGGCTGACACGACCTCCATCGGCGATCTGAACAAGCAGCTCGATGCATCGCAGGGCAAGGCCTATTTCGATGGTCTTCGCGGCTTCATCAAGGACGCACAGGCCGACGAGCGCACATTGCTGGCCAAGCGCAGCGCCGAAAACGACGCGACCATTTCCAACGCCATCAGCATGATCTGGACAAGTCTCGCAGCTGCGGTAGTCATCGCCCTTATCGCTGGTCTCATGATCGGTTCCGGCATTTCCAAGCCCTTGCTGGCAATGACATCCGCCATGAAGCGCCTTGCCAGTGGCGAAACGCAGCTGGACATTCCCGGCGTTGGCCGCAAGGACGAAATCGGCGAAATGGCAGAGACCGTTCAGGTCTTCAAGGAAAACGCCATTGCCAAGATCAACATGGAGCGCGAGGCGGAAGCCAACCGCAGCATGAGCGAAGCGGAACGTGTGGAGCGCGAGCGCCAGAAGGCCAAGGAAGCATCCGACATTCAGTTCGCCGTGGATGGACTGGCGCAGGGCCTCGGCCAGCTTGCGGACGGCAACGTCGCCCACCGCATCACGACACCGTTCGTCGAGCATCTCGACCGGTTGAGAAACGACTTCAACAACTCCGTCGGCAAGCTGCATGAAGCTCTGGTCTCCGTTGGCAAGAACGCCCGCGGTATCGATGCTGGCGCCAACGAAATCCGCTCTGCCGCCGACGATCTGTCCAAGCGCACAGAACAGCAGGCCGCTTCCGTCGAAGAGACGGCAGCAGCACTCGAACAGATCGCCACCACCGTTCGCGACTCCGCCAAGCGTGCCGAAGAAGTCGGCGGCCTTGTTACCAAGACACGTCTCAGCGCCGAACATTCCGGCAAGGTCGTTCGCGATGCGGTCATTGCCATGCAGCAGATCGAGAAATCATCCAGCGAGATTTCCAACATCATCGGCGTGATCGACGAAATCGCCTTCCAGACCAACCTGCTTGCTCTGAACGCAGGCGTGGAAGCCGCACGTGCCGGTGAAGCCGGTAAAGGCTTTGCGGTTGTTGCGCAGGAAGTGCGTGAACTGGCGCAGCGTTCTGCCAACGCGGCCAAGGAGATCAAAACGCTGATCGTCACCTCTGGCGATCAGGTTCGCTCCGGTGTGGAACTCGTCGGCAACACCGGCAAGGCGCTGGAAGGCATCGTTTCCGAAGTTCAGCACATCAACCAGCACGTCAATGCCATCGTGGAATCGGCGCGCGAACAGTCTGTCGGCATTCAGGAAATCAACTCTGCCGTCAACACCATGGACCAGGGCACCCAGCAGAACGCCGCCATGGTCGAACAGTCCACGGCTGCAAGCCATAGCCTTGCCAAGGAAGCTGCGGCGCTGAACCACCTGATCACGCAGTTCAACCTCGGCGATGGCTCGTCGGGCCGCTCCGTGCAACTCGCCTCCTCGACCTCGGCGCCTGTCGCCTCGCCCACCCGCCAGTTGATGCGGAAGGTGGCCGGAGCCTTCGGCGGCAGCAGTGCTGCGGCAGTGGACAAGTCCTGGGAAGAATTCTGATCCCAGCCTGAACCCAAAACAAAGCCCACAGGAAACCGTGGGCTTTTTGCTTTCTACGGCACTTATTTCAGCATCGGCCAAAGGCTGATAACCAGCAAAACCGCCATGGTGATATTGAACCATTTGAGCCGTGCTGGCACAGACAACCAGTCCCGCAGTGCCGAACCGAAACCGGCCCATGTCGAAACGCTGGGCAAGTTGACTGCAGCGAACGCGACGCCCACCAGCATGACAGTGAAGCAATACCGCGCATCATCCGTATAGGTCGCCATGGCCGTCACCGCCATGACCCATGCTTTCGGGTTGACCCACTGGAAGGCCGCAGCGGCAAAAAACGTCATCGGCTGCGCACCGACCTTGCCATCACCCAGACTGCGCGACGTACCGATTTTCCACGCGACCCACAGCAGATACGCACCGCCAGCAAATTTCAGCACCGTGTAGAGCAGCGGCACGGAATGCAGCAGCGCACCCAGCCCCAGACCGACGCCGATCAGCAGCGACAGAAACCCGGCACCAATGCCCAGCATATGTGGAATGGTGCGGCGAAATCCGAAGTTCACGCCCGATGCGAACAACATCATATTGTTCGGCCCCGGCGTAATCGATGTCGTAAAAGCGAAAAGCAAAAGCGCGATAAAGGTTTCGATCGTCATCCTGTCCCCCGATATCCCAGCCTATGAGAGCCTTCCGGCAAAGGCCAGTCGTTACAGCGAATGGAAATGCTCACAAGTTTTGATGGATCGATGGATCGGCTGGTTGGTTTAGACTGTTCACAGCAGCAATCTCGGGAGAACCGTATGTCCGACGAACTTCCAACCGTCACCCTTCCCTCCGGCAAGTCCATCCCTGCGCTGGGCCTGGGAACGTGGAACATGGGCGAAGCCAGCACCAGTGCCGCACAGGAAATCGCCAGCATCCGCAAGGCAGTGGAACTCGGCATGCGTGTCATCGACACCGCCGAAATGTATGCGGATGGGCGCTCGGAAGAGATCGTTGGTCAGGCCATCGAGGGCCTTCGCGACGAGACCTTTCTGGTCAGCAAGGTCTATCCCTTCAACGCTAGCGCGCAAGGCACCATCGAAGCCTGCGAACGAAGCCTCAAACGGCTGGGCACAGACCACCTCGATCTCTATCTGCTCCACTGGCGTGGCTCCCACCCATTGGAGGAAACCGTCGCCGCCTTCGAGCGACTGAAAACAGATGGCAAGATTCTCGACTGGGGCGTATCGAACTTCGATACCGACGACATGGAAGAGCTGTTCTCCGTGCCGGATGGCCGGAATTGCGCTGCCAACCAGATACTCTACAACCTCTCCCGTCGCGGGCCGGAATACGATCTTGTGCCGTGGTGCCAGCACCATGGCGTGCCGATCATGGCCTATTCCCCTATCGAGCAAGGCCGCCTCCTTTCCAACCACGAACTCATCCGCGTTGCCAAAGCCTATCAGTCCACTCCAGCGCAGGTGGCGCTCGCCTTCCTGCTGGACCGCGACAGCGTGATCCCCATACCCAAGACTGCCAATGTGGAACGCGTGGTCGAAAATCTCGGCGCAATCGAACTGGAGATCACCGAGGAAGACTGGGCCGCGCTGGATGCCGCATTCCCGCTGCCGACGAAGAAGCAGCAGTTGGAGATGTTGTGATTCGCGATCAACGACTTACCGCAGTTTGCGGAATCGGATTGGCAACGAATTGAATTGATGATTGAGAATGCAGACACAAAAAAACCGGGCGCCAATGACGCCCGGTTTTATATTTTCATCTGATATCAGTTGATCAGAATTCTTCCCAATCCGACTTCACCGCCGCGTTGCCATTGAAGGCCGAAGCTACCTTGCGGCCCAGTGCTCGGGCTGGCGAAGGCGCTGGACGCTCGCTTGGTGTTACGTTGCGAACCGGCGCGGACGTATATGCGCCCTGCCCGTGACCGCCCAGCTTGAACTGGCTGAGAAGATGGTTCAGCGATGCCGCTTCCTTTGCAAGGCCGTGGCTGGCTGCCGTCTGCTCTTCGACCATGGCCGCGTTCTTCTGCGTGTCCTGGTCCATCTGGTTCACAGCCGTGTTGATCTGCTGAAGACCCGAGGACTGCTCCTGCGCGGCGTCCACGATGGCCACGACATGGCGGTTGATTTCCTGCACTTCGGCAACGATGGTTTCCAAGGCACGACCGGTCTGGCCGACCAGCTCAACACCTTCCTGAACCTGCGTGTTCGAAGTCGTGATCAGCGCCTTGATGTCCTTGGCAGCATTTGCAGAACGCTGTGCAAGCTCGCGCACTTCCTGGGCCACGACCGCAAAGCCCTTGCCTGCTTCACCGGCACGTGCCGCTTCAACACCGGCATTCAGAGCCAGAAGGTTGGTCTGGAAAGCAATCTCATCGATCACGCTGATGATGTTGGAGATTTCAGACGAGGACTTCTCGATCTGCTCCATCGCAACAACGGCCTTGCGGACCACGTTGCCGGACTGTTCGGCACCGGTGCGAGCCTTGGCAACCAGATGACCGGCTTCCTGTGCACGCTTGGTGCTGTCCTTCACCGTCGTAGTGATCTGCTCCAGAGCCGCTGCGGTTTCTTCTACCGATGCAGCCTGCTGTTCCGTGCGCTTGGCCAGATCGTCGGCAGCGGAGCGGATTTCATTGGCACCGGCGTCGATACCGCGAGCGTTTTCGGCAACGCGAGACAGCGCCGATTGCAGCTTTTCGGCAGACGAGTTGAAGTTGCTGCGGACTGCATCGAGATGAGCAGCGAAAGGCTGGCTGATGCGATAGGACACATCGCCGTCCGACAGGCGCGACAGCGCATCGGCTAGGTTATCGACGGCAAAGCTGGTGTCTGCCGCTTCCTTGGCCTTCTGTTCCTCACGGGCAATGCGTTCCTTTTCGGACAGGCTGCGATTGGCATCGGCTTCCTGTTCGAGGCGAGCGCGCTCAAGAGCGTTTTCGCGGAAGACGGAGACGGCCTGCGCCATATGGCCCAGCTCGTCCTTGCGGTTGAGGCCGTCGATCTCTTCTTTCGTGTGACCGCTGGCAAGAGATGCCATGCGTGCGCTCAAACGTGCGACAGGGCCGGTGATGCCGCGTGCGGAGACCCAGAGGGAGGCGATGATGGCGAGCGCAAAGAGAATGCCCAGAGTGACAAGCGAGGTCAGGATTGCGGAGTTCGTCTGGTCCGTCAGTCCGTCGGATTTGTTCAGGACCGACTGAAGATTGCTTTCGCTGATGTCGCGAATATCGGCGCGCCACTGTTCGATGGAAGGACCAACCTCGAGAAGCGTCTTGCGTGCGGTGTTGAAATCGCCGGCGCGGATCGAAGCCCAGACTTTGTCCAACGAACCGACAATGGTCTTTGCCCGATCGTTCATGACATCAAGCTTGGCAGCGACCTCCGGGACGAGCTTCTTGGCGTTGTCCAGACGGCGCGATATCGCTTCGATATCTTTCTTGTATGTCGCTTCGATCTCGGTCGGCTTGATCGACCGCTCGGACATCATCAGGCCGATGGATGTGTCGTAGCCAGCCGAAACCAGAGATGTGTTGGAGCGAAACAGTTCAGTCGCTGCTATCGCGTCCTGAGAGATGAAATCTGAATAGGTACTGTCGGCAGTTTTGTAGTTGGACGATACGAAAGCAACGCCACATAAGCCGACAAGCGCCACAGGGACGATGAGGGAGAGTATTTTGGTGCGGATTTTCGCGTTCTCTAGAAACGACATGTGTCCTCGCGTTAGGCATCTGCCAGACGACAATAGCGCGCTACCCTCCCTCCCCCTGTTTCAGGTCAGAAGCCATTGCTTTGTCGATCTCGGGGATACGCTCCATCATGGAGCGAAAGACAGTCTCTGTTTATGATGAACGCATTGATAAAGGCTTAATATACGCCAAATACGTGAAATTGAATATCAGGCGGAAAACGTAAATACCTACTGTTTTCATCAACTTACGCAACGTTATGCAGCGAAATACTGTTTCAAAAAAATACAACCAGAGGGTATCCGCAGGACTTTGATCCGCCAATCCAAGTCTGCTGTGGACGCGGTAGTCCAGTCGAATCAACGGCGGAAAAACGGCATCTGTTTCAACAGCCAATAGATCGGAAAAGCTAGGATCATCAGAAAAATGCTCGCTTCATGGGTAGACGACGCATCGGCCCACTTGTCCACCAGGCAATTGCTGCCGAAGATGCCGAGGGCTACAAGAGTAAAACCCGTCATGCTGATGAGAGCTGTGACGAGCCAAGCCCACCATTCAAACAGCAGCTGGCCTTCAGACGCGAGATGAAGGGTAAAGGCGGAGCCAGAAAACAGGATGACGCCAAGGGTTAGCAGATAGCTGCGGCAATAGAGCGCCCATGCCTGTCGCGTTTTTGGCTTCACTTCAGCACCTCGAAAATTTCTTTGTGTCTGATGCCGGTGACGAGCGCGGTGATCGCAAAAGCGAAGAACAGGATGACGTGAAGCTTTCCGGCAATGGAAGACAAATGCGCTCTGGCTTCCTGACCGAATATCTTAGCTCTCTCGAGAGAACGCGAATCGAGCGGTCGGATGGATCTGGTGTGGAAAGGACCAAAATCCTTTCGGCGCGCCAATCGATAGAACATCACCAATTGGAAACCGATCAGCAGCAGAATCGCGCCAAAGCCGGAGAGTACGAAAATTTCCTTGGAACTCAAATGCACGAGCCTTTCCTGTTTTCATTGAAATTACGGGATAATACGACGCGCTTGCAACCCGTAAGAGCACAAAAAAGCCCGCAGCGAAACACTGCGGGCTGATAGATTGGCAGGGGGCTGAGGGGATTACATCCCCTGCGGACCCCGGTTCATTGCTGCAATACCCGTGCGGCAGACTTCGAGGAGGCCCAGCGGCTTGATGATCGTCAGGAACTGATCGATCTTGGAGGACTTGCCGGTGATTTCGAAGATGAAATGCTCCAGCGTCGCATCCACCACCTTGGCGTGGAAGGCATCGGCCAGCCGCAGCGTTTCGGCACGGTCTTCGCCACGTCCGGCCACCTTGATGAGCGCGACTTCACGCTCGATCGGGCGGTCCTGGCCGTTCTGGCGGGCGCGAACCGTGAGGTCCACGACGCGGTGAACGGGCACGATGCGCTCCAGCTGGGCCTTGATCTGCTCCAGTACGCCCGGCGTGCCACGCGTGACGATGGTGATGCGCGACAGATGCGCCTCATGTTCCGTTTCCGAAACCGTCAGGCTTTCGATGTTGTAACCGCGACCGGAAAACAGGCCGATGACACGGGCAAGGACGCCGGGTTCGTTGGCGACGAGAACCGAAAGCGTATGGTTTTCAACGGTTTCCGTTTCCTTCTGAATGAAGTAGGCCGAACCGGTGGGCTGTAGATGTGCATTCATATCCGTATTCCTCTCCGGTTCTCAGACTAGCTGACGGCCCTTGGCATCGATGGCATTGGCAACGACTTCGTCGGTTGCCTCGTCCGGCAACAGCATCTCGTTATGTGCCTTGCCCGATGGGATCATAGGGAAGCAGTTGGTGAGATTGGCGACGCGGCAGTCGAAAATCACCGGGCGCTTGACCGCGATCATCTCGGCAATCTTGTCGTCCAATTCTTTCGGGTCGTCGCAATACATGCCGACGGCACCATAAGCATCGGCCAGCTTGACGAAATCAGGCATGGCTTCGGTGTAGGAGTTGGACAGACGGTTGCCATGCAGCAACTGCTGCCACTGCCGCACCATGCCCATATACTGGTTGTTCAGGATGAAGATCTTGACCGGCAGATTGTACTGGATGGCGCAGGCCATTTCCTGAATGCACATCTGGATCGAGGCATCACCGGCAACATCGATAACGAGCGCTTCCGGGTGAGCGACCTGTACGCCGATGGCAGCCGGGAAGCCATAACCCATGGTGCCCAAACCACCGGAGGTCATCCAGCGGTTCGGCTGTTCGAAGCCGAGGAACTGTGCAGCCCACATCTGGTGCTGGCCAACTTCCGTCGTGATATAGGTATCATGCCCCTTGGTCGCCTCGGACAGACGCTGAAGCGCGTATTGCGGCATGATGACATCGTTGGAGTTCTTGTAGGCAAAGGAGTTGCGCGCACGCCAGCGCTCGATCTGCTCCAGCCACTCCGCCGTCTGCGCCTTTTCAGGACGCTTCGGCAGCGCCCGCCACAGGCGAACCATGTCTTCCAGAACATGGGCGATGTCCCCAACGATCGGTACATCGACGCGCACGTTCTTGTTGATCGAGGACGGATCGATATCGATGTGGATTTTCTTGGAGTTTGGCGCAAACGCATTGAGACGGCCCGTAATACGGTCGTCAAAACGCGCACCGACGCAGATCATGACGTCACAGTCGTGCATCGCCATGTTGGCTTCGTAGGAACCGTGCATGCCCAGCATGCCCAGCCACTTCTCTCCGGATGCCGGATATGAACCGAGGCCCATCAGCGTCGATGTGATCGGGAAGCCGGTCAGTTCGACGAGCTCACGCAGCAGGCGCGTCGCTTCCGGGCCGGAATTGACGACACCGCCGCCCGTGTAGAGAACCGGGCGCTGCGCCTTCGACATCAGTTCGATGGCGGCGTGAACGGCGTTGATGTCGCCCTGAACCTTCGGCTTGTAGCTCTTCTGCTGAATGGCAGCGGATGGCGGCGTGTAGGTGCCGGTCGCGAACTGAATGTCCTTGGGAACATCGACAACGACAGGACCGGGACGACCTGTCTGGGCAATGCGGAAGGCTTCATGAATGATGCCAGCCAGCTCGTTGACGTCCTTGACCAGCCAGTTGTGCTTGGTGCAGGGGCGCGTGATGCCAACGGTATCGCACTCCTGAAACGCATCGGAGCCGATCAGCGAGGTTGGAACCTGGCCGGAGATGCAGACGAGCGGAATGCTGTCCATCAACGCATCCTGCAACGGCGTAACGGCATTGGTAGCGCCGGGACCGGAAGTGACGAGCATAACACCGACCTTGCCGGTGGAGCGGGCATAACCTTCGGCGGCGTGACCGGCACCCTGTTCGTGGCGAACCAGAATGTGCTGGATGTCTTCCTGCTGGAAAATCTCGTCATAGATCGGAAGAACCGCACCGCCGGGATAGCCGAAGATATGCTCTACGCCATTGTCCTTGAGCGCACGCAGAACGATTTCCGCGCCCGTCATGGTGTTGCTGTTATCCGTATTGTCCTTATCCGTCATTGCCTGTTCCATCCCGATTTGGCTTTGGATATCGTGGGCCATATGGCCTGTGTGAAGACATAAAAAAAGGCCCCTTGAGGAGCCTCGTTCAGCGCATGGGTGCTTTCGCCGGATGGTTACACCATCCTGCCCATGCGCCGTCCCACCACGATAAGTACGTTAAGATTTTTCATGGGTCGGAGTGTTAGACACAAAACCAATATCCGTCAACGCATGTTGCGGAAAAAATCGGCATTCATTCCATTTATTGCGAGAGGCACGCATTTGAAGACATAAAAATACGCGTTCCTTACACCGATTGTTAAACGCAACACTGTAAGTTTTCAGGGATAATCGGGACAAACCCGTGGGCGGCCGAGTGAAAAGGCCAACAGGACCTATGACAGGGGCGAGACGTGTTCAACGACGACCTTCGCAAATCTGCAAAAGCAGGCGAGCATGACCGCCGCGACGATTCGACGGCAGGAAACCGCCTGCTGGGCCACGTCATTTCCTGCACCGGCGCCCGCGCCACAATTTCCGCCATCACCGAGCCGGGTAAGACCGACCTTGCCGAACTGTGGTCCGTCGGACGACTGATCTCCATCGATCTGGGTGAAACCCGCGTCGCCGCCCTCACCTACGCCATGAAAACAGGCCAGGTCGAATGGTCCGATAACCGCAGCAACACATTGCTGATCGATGTCGAGTTGTTGGGCGAAATCCACGCCATGCAGGACGGATCGGAGCGTTTCTCAACCGGCATTTCGCGATATCCCTATCTCGGCGCAGTCGCCCATCGCATCCGCTCCAGCGATCTCATGCGCATCTATGAAACGCAGGGCCACGGTGCCTGTGTGGTCGGGCGGTTGACGCAGGATGAAAGTATCGACGCCACCATCAGCATTCCGCAGATGCTGTCGAAGCATTTCGCCGTTCTGGGCTCCACCGGCGTCGGCAAATCCACCGCCGTTTCACTGCTTCTCAACAAGGCAATCGAAAAAGACCCGAAGCTACGGGTACTGATCCTCGATCCGCATAATGAATATGCCGCCGCCTTCCCCATGACCTCGGTGGTCATCGATACCGATACGCTCGATCTGCCCTTCTGGTTGATGAAAATGGAGGAGTTCACAGAGGTTCTCTATCGTGGCCGCAAGCCGGTGGCCGAAGAGCTGGACGTTCTGCGTGACCTGATCCCGGATGCGAAGCGTGCCTTCCGCGGCGCGGACAATTCCGTCATGCGTCGCGCGTCGGAAAAATCCTCGCTGACGTCAGATACGCCAGTCCCCTACCGTATCGCCGATCTCTTGGCGCTGATCGATGAGCGCATCGGGCGGCTGGAAGGCCGTGATGAGAAGCCCGCACTGCGCAACCTCAAAATGCGCATCATGGCCGCCATCAACGATCCGCGTTACCACTTCATGTTCTCCAACAGCACCATTACCGACACCATCATGGAGACAGTGGCGCATATCTTCCGGGTGCCGGGAGAAGGCAAGCCGATCTCGGTGTTTCAGCTTGCGGGCATCCCCTCCGAAGTCGTGAATTCCGTGGCCTCGGTTCTGTGCCGCATGGCCTTTGAACTGGCGCTATGGAGCCAGGGCGCCATCCACACGCTGGTCGTTTGCGAAGAAGCGCACCGTT
This sequence comes from Hyphomicrobiales bacterium, assembly GCA_900468015.1. Lineage (GTDB taxonomy): Bacteria > Pseudomonadota > Alphaproteobacteria > Rhizobiales > Rhizobiaceae > Agrobacterium. Next base: position 750,997 of record UBRU01000001.1, on the reverse strand, counting down.
ACGTGCCCGCTGACCCCTCGCTCGGCTTCTTCCCCACGCGGCAGGCCATTGCCCGCATCGCCAAGGAAGGCCGCAAATACGGAGTTTCGCTCGGCATCATCACCCAGCGCCCTGGCGAACTCGACCAGACGATCCTGTCGCAATGCTCGACAGTGTTTGCCATGCGCCTCTCCAATGAAAGCGATCAGGACATCATTCGCTCCGCCATTCCGAATTCGTCCGTCTCGACCACCAGCTTCCTGTCCTCCATCGGCAATGGTGAAGCCATTGCCTTCGGTGAAGCCATCAGCGTACCGATGAGAATTCGCTTCAACCGCGTGGCCGCCCACAGCCTGCCGAAAGCAAATGGCATCATGCCGCACATCGCGGAAGACACGCCCGATACGGTCGATCTTCGCTCCATCGTCAAACGCATGCGCGCCGTCACCGGCCCCGATATTTCCGGCTTTCGCCAAAGCTACGAAGCCAAAATCGCCCAGGATGCCGATGAGGACGAGTTCGAGAGCTGGAGCCAGGAATTCAAAGGGCAAAGCAACAGCAACGAACCCTACCGCCCGGAAATGTTGCCCCGCAGCTCGGTTTTCTCTGGAAAAGCGCAGATGACGGAAGCGGCTCCAAAGCTCTCGCCTCTCGCCGAAGAACCACGGCTGTCTCTGCGCGATAGTTTGTTGAAGAAGCCGTTGGGGAGTTTGTATCGGAAGGATTGACCCACTTAACGCACCGTCATCCCGCACTTGATGCGGGATCCAGCGCGATCAAGTCCTTGATCGAAAAAGACTCCTTCGCCATGCAGACGCATGGCTGCTGGATTCCGGCTCAAGGCCGGAATGACGGAGAGGGAAGAGATGGCTCACGGCACCACCCTCTCCCAATCCTCCCCCATCTGGTTACGAAACCATGTCATCTGCCGCTTGGCATATTGCCGTGTCGCCGCAGCGGCCTTTTCAATCACCTCCGCCTCGCCCATGCGCCCCGCCAGCATCTCCGCGATCTGTGAAACGCCGATGGCCTTCATCACGGTCGCATCGTGAGAAAGCTCAAGCGTCAACAGCGCCTCCACTTCTTCAACGGCACCGCTTTGCATCATGCCCGCAAACCGGCGGTTAATGCGATCATGCAACACCGCCCGTTCCGGCAGCACGACAAGCTTTTGCGCCCGCACCGGATCGATGATCACCGGTCCGGTCGCCTGCTGAAACGTGCGAATGGATTTCCCGGTGGCTTCAAGCACCTCCAGCGCGCGGACGATGCGCTGGCCATCGCCTGGCTGCAGGCTTTGCGCCGTCTGCGGGTCGCCGGTCGATAATTCGGCGTAAAGCCCCGCCGGTCCTTCCTCCACAAGTCGCATACGGTAACGCTCGCGAATGTCTACCGGAATGGTCGGCATATCCGACAGCCCCCCCGTCAGCGCCTTGAAATAGAGCCCCGTGCCACCGACGATAACGGGGTAACGACCCTCACCGCGCAATGTTTCCAGAAGCGCCGTCACCTCCCGCAACCACTCGCCCGTCGAATAAAGTCGTGCAGCGTGAACGTGGCTATAGAGGTGATGCGGCACGCCCTCCATGTCCGCCGCGGAAGGGCGCGCTGTCAGCACTTGCAGCGTGTCATAGACCTGCATGCTGTCGGCATTGATGACGACGCCATTCCTCTCCCGGGCCAGACGAAGCGCAAGCGCGGACTTGCCGCTCGCCGTCGGTCCGGTTATCAGGGTCGCATTGAAGTCGTCAGCAAGGTTTTTCATCATGGCTCTCGTTGCCACGCTTATCGCCAATCCGTCAAATCCTGTTCTGAATTCCACCATTGCAGAAAGTGCCGCCAAGGCGCTCGACGCATCCGGCCTTTATTGGCTGGCGGACGGGATCGCTTGCGATCTGGTGCTGCGCGACGGAACCGACATCGCGGCAGCCGAACGCGTGCTGCGCATGGCCATCGTTGACCGACCCATCGATATCGCCATTCAGGACCAGGACAATCGTCGCAAGAAAATACTGATCGCCGATATGGACTCGACCATGATCGGTCAGGAATGCATCGATGAACTGGCTGCCGAAGTGGGATTGAAACAGCAGGTCTCCACCATCACCACCCGGGCGATGAATGGCGAGATCGCGTTCGAGCCTGCGCTGCGAGAGCGTGTCGCCTTGCTGAAAGGCCTGCCGATTTCCGTGGTGGATGAGGTCATCGAAAAGCGCATCACGCTGACGCCTGGTGGCATGGAGCTTATCGCCACCATGAAAGCCAAGGGTCATTACACGGCGCTGGTCTCCGGCGGCTTTACCGTCTTTACGAGCCGGATTGCAGCGACGCTGGGCTTCGATGAGAACCGCGCAAACATTCTGGGTGAGAAAGACGGCCTTCTCGATGGTACCGTGGCGGAACCCATTCTGGGCAAGCAGGCCAAGGTCGATGCTCTCAACGACATCGCCACAAAACTTGGCATTTCACCTGATGATGCCTTGGCGGTGGGTGATGGCGCCAATGATCTCGGCATGTTGCATCTGGCCGGTTCCGGCGTTGCCCTCCATGCCAAGCCCGCCGTCGCAGCGGAGGCCAAAATCCGCATCGACCACAGCGACCTCACCGCCCTTCTCTATCTCCAGGGCTACAGAAAGTCCGACTTCGTTACCCCATGATTGTCAGCGGAACACCAAGACTGATCCTTCGGGATTGGAAACAGACGGACCGGGATCTCTTCCGCGAGATCAACGCCGACCCCCAGGTGATGGAGTTCTTTCCGCATCAGCGCAACCATGACGAATCCGATGCTGCGCTGAAGACCGTCAACGAGATGATCCACGCGACCAGATACGGCTTTTACGCGGTGGAACTGCGCGAAACCGGCGAACCAATCGGCTTTTGCGGCATCGCGCCCGCCAATCTGGAAGGCATTTTCCCGCGAGGCACGATGGAAATCGGCTGGCGGCTGGCAACCCGTTACTGGGGTCAGGGCTATGTCACGGAAGCGGCAAAATCACTGCTCGCAATGGCTTTCGATGAGAAGAAGCTCCCCGAAATCGTGTCCTTCGCCGTTCACGACAATCTGCGTTCAGTCGCAGTGATGAAACGTATCGGCCTTATCCGCGACCCATCCCGCGATTTCCTGCACCCCCGCGTGCCGGACAGCCATCCACACCTCAAGCCGCATGTGACGTATGCTCTGACGCTGGAGCGATGGCTGGGGAAGTGAGTGGCCTGTGGTGCCTACCACCGTCACCCCGGCCTTGAGCCGGGGTCCAGCAGACGCGCGTCCGCGCGGCGAAAGAGTCTATCAGCCCAAGGACTTGGGCTGACTTGATTCCGGCTCAAGGCCGGAATGACGGAAGATGGGTAGGGCTTTAAAAATAATCAATGCAAACCGAACACCCGCAACAGTTCCTCACGCTGGCGCACGAAGGCCACTGAGCTTCTGTCACGTGGGCGCGGAAGATCAATGTCGATGATGCGAGGAGCAGCCCCCTTTTCGCGCGGAAGAATGAGAATGCGGTCGGCGAGATAGATCGCTTCTTCCAGATCATGCGTGACCAGCACGGTCGTCACGTCCTCCTCCCGCCAGATGCGCGCCAGCTCCTGCTGCATGCTGATTTTCGTCATCGCATCGAGCGCGCCAAGCGGCTCGTCCAGCAGCAGAATTTCCGGTTGCACGGCAAGGGCTCGGGCAATGCCCACACGCTGCGCCATGCCGCCGGAAAGCTGACGCGGATAGGCGGTTTCGAATTGCTGCAAGCCGACGAGATCGATGTAGCGTTGCGCCCTCGATCGAGCCTGATCTTTCGACACGCCCTGCGTTTCCAGGCCGAACGCCACGTTTTCGAGAACAGTCAGCCATGGCAGCAGGCGCGGCTCCTGAAAGATGACCGCCCGCTCCGAGCCCACGCCGTGCACGGCGTTGCCGTCGATCAGCACCTCGCCCGTATCTGCTGCCTCAAGCCCGGCCAACACGCGCAGCAGTGTCGTCTTTCCAGAGCCGCTGGCGCCGACGATAGCAAGGCTCTCGCCGGAGACAATTTTCAGGTTGATGTCTTTGAGAACCTGAAAAGGTTTGCCATTGAGGTGGTAGGATTTGGAGAGATGGCGGATCGCCACCTCCCCGCGAACGGATTGCGACTGTGTCATGGTGCGTCCTCAGTTGCTGGCTGTTTCAGGCGCGTAGAGAATGCTCTTGGCCGTGATCTGACCTTCCTTGACCTTGCCCTCACGTGTCAGAATATCGATCCAGAACTGCAAGTCACGGTCCACCGCCTTGCCGCCCGGGCGAACGCCGTAGCCGCGAAAGTATTGCGCAATGTCGGGGTTCTCGCCACGCTCGGCCAACGCCTTGGCGAAAATCTTTTTCGTTTCTTCCGGGTGCTCGCGTGCGTAGTCGAGAGCGCGCTGCGACTGCTCAACGAAGATTTTCGAGGCCTCGGGATGCTTGATGGTAAAATCGCGGCGCAATACGATAAAGCCACCGGCGATATCACCCAGCACATCGGTATCATCGAAAATCGGACGAATGCCGCCAGCGGCATTGGCCTTGCCTTCGAATGTCGTCTGCCAGTAACCGAAAGCGGAAATGTCCACCTGCCCGGAGCGAAGGACCTGTTCGAGTTGCGGGCCGGGAACGACGACCGGCTTTGCGGCATCTGTCGGCAGGTTTACGGAATGCAAGGCTTCGCGAATGGTGTAATCCAGATGCGCGCCGAGCGTATTCACCGCGATGGTCTTGCCAGCAATGTCCTTGATATCCTTGATCGGGCTATCGTCCAGAACATAGAAAACCGACTGCACCTCGTCATTGATCCCGTTTGACGGGAACGCGGCCACGAAGTCATTGCCGCCGATGATCGAATTCAACACCGCAGCAGTCGCGGCACTGCCAATCTCGACATCGCCTGATGCCAGGGCAAACAGGGAGGCCGGGCCACCGGTGGCATAACCGACATTTTCGATGGTGACACCGGTGCCTTTGAAGTAGCCGAGTTCCTGAGCCAGTTCCTGAGCGGAAAGGCCGCCCTGGCTTGCGAGATAGCGGAATTTGACCTCTTCGGCGGCAGACGCGGCACTCGCGAAACCGAAAATCAGGGCAGCCGAAAGCAGCAGCTTACGAGAATGAAAGCTCATGGGTTTTTCCTTTGAGAAAGAGAATGTGTTTAGCTGATGGGCATTACTGCGAAGGCTGCGACCAGCGACAAAGCTTGCGTTGCAGAAGAACCAGCACGGCATTGGCGGCCAGCCCCAGAAGTGCCAGCAGAAGAATGGCAGCAAACATCAGCGGTATCTGGAAATTATACTGCGCATTCATGACCTGAAAGCCGATACCCTTGTTGGCACCGATCATTTCGGCAGCGATCAACAAAAGCAGCGCGGTCGTTGCAGACAGTCGTAAGCCCACGAAAATGGCTGGTACGGAGGCTGGCAGAACGACGCGGCGGAAAATCGTCAGCGGTCCGGCACCGTAGGTTCGCGCCATCTCGATCAACTTGCCGTCCACTTCCTTCACGCCGCCAATGGTGGATAGGAGGATGGGAAACAGCGTCGCCCAGAAGATCACGAAAACCTTTGACGCCTCGCCAAGACCCAGCAGCAGAATGAAGACCGGGTACAGTGCCAGCGCCGAGGTCTGGCGGAAGAACTGCAACAAGGGATCAAGAGCGCGCTCCACCGCCGTGACCTGCCCCATGAACAGACCGAGCGGAATGCCAATGGCGACCGCCGCGGCGAAGGCGATACCGGAGCGTTGCAGACTGATGCCGATATCATCGATCAAGGCACCGCTGGAAATGCCCTTCCATAACGCGCCGACAATGGCGTCGAGCGGCGGAAACACCGCCGGATTGATCCAGCCGAAAACGCTGGAAATCTGCCAAGCGGCGAGAAAGCTGAGCACGAGGCCATAGCGGGAGAGGAACGGCCCGATCAGGCCGCGCACCACCTGCCCTAGCACCGGCGCTCGGGTTTCCGTCTGTCGGTATTGAAGCGACCTCGGGAGAATGACTTTTGCATCTTCAAACGACATGATCGCGTCTCACTCTGCAGCCTGAACGACCGAACGGGCGGCAGTCCAGCGATTGACGGGATATGGCAGTCCAAGATTTTCGCGCAGGGTCTTGCCCTCATATTCCGTGCGGAACAGGCCACGGCGCTGCAATTCGGGAATGACCAGATCAACGAAATCATCCAGCGCCGTTGGCAACCATGGCGGCAGAATGTTGAAGCCGTCAGCAGCTTCGTTTTCGAACCATTCCTGAAGTGTATCGACAATCGTCTCCGGCGTGCCAACAATGGTGAAGTGGCCGCGCGCAGACGCGATCCATTGATAAAGCTGACGAATGGTGAAGTTATTCTCGTCGGCAATCTGGCGGATGAGCGCCTGACGGCTCTTCATGCCTTCGGTCGGAGGTGCAACCGGCAGCGGCCCGTCCAGATCATGACCACGCAGGTCCAGCGTGCCGCCCGTCAGACCGTTCAGCAGGCCGACACCATCTTCCTCCAGAATGAGCGAGGTCAACCGTTCGTATTTCTCCTGCGCCTCTTCCAGTGTGCGTCCAACAAAGGGCGATACACCCGGCATGACGAGAATGTGGCTGGGGTCACGACCCAGACCCCGCGCCCGCGCCTTGATGTCGCGGTAGAACTCCTGCGCCGTCTCGATATGCTGATGCGCCGTGAAGATGACCTCGGCAGTCGCCGCCGCAAGCCCGCGCCCATCATCCGACTGGCCAGCCTGCACGATGACAGGATGCCCCTGAGCGGAACGCGACACATTCAACGGCCCGCGCACCTGAAAATGTTCACCGCGATGGTTTGTCTCGTGCAGCTTAGAAGGGTCGTAGAAAACGCCGCTCTCGGCATCACGGGTGAAGACATCATCCTCGAAACTATCCCAGAGCGCCTTGACCACATCCACATGTTCAGCCGCGCGACGGTATCTGTCGGCATGTGGCAGTTGGGTCTGGCGATTGAAATTCTGTGCCGTCGGATCGCCCGTCGTCGTCACGACATTCCAGCCTGCCCTCCCGCCGGAGATCAAGTCCAGCGAAGCGAATTTGCGAGCGGTCGTATAGGGCTCTTCATAGGTCGTGGAGGATGTCGCGATAAAACCCAGATGAGTGGTGAAGGGCGCGAGCGCCGAAAACAGCGTCGTCGGCTCGAACCCGGCAACCTTGGCATTGCCGCCTTCTCTCGCCCCGCCAAATCCGATCGCCAGATTGTCAGCCAGAAAATAGGCGTCGAAAAGACCACGCTCTGCCGTCAGCGCCAGTTGCTTGTGAAACTCGAAACTCAGCGCGCCATCAGCTGGTTGATCTGGATGTCGCCACGCCGCAACATGCTGCCCGCCACCGGGCAAAAACGCACCAAGCCTGATTTTGCGTGTCATCTTCTTCTCCCCTATGACCTGCAAGTCATTGAAAGTAAAAACTTTCCAGACCTTGCGTCGATACCGTTCACCTTGAACGCCGTTGTGCGGATGAGAAGAAGCCTACATTGTCTATTATTTTAATATAGAAAATAGATTGCTTAGTTGGATGTCAGGCGGAATGATATTTGCGCATTTCGCGAAGAACGGAAAATAATTGCGGAGGGGTGTTATTTGGAGGTGTTTCAGCGAAAGTTGAATATGCGAATATTCATGCCGCCCTCTTTTCTGTGCTCGTCACAGGAATCTAGCCAGCCCAAGTCTTTGGACTGAAAAAGTCTTCCTGCCATGCGGAAGCGCGGCATCTGGATTCCTGTGACAAGCACAGGAAGGAGGGGAGAAACCTACTCGTCCCCCTCACCCTTATCCAGCTTGCCCTGATCCAGCACGCGGCTGGCCTTCTCGTTCAAAGCGGAGGTGAGGTTCTTTTCGGCTTTGGTGCGGCCAAAGGTAAGGCGGTTCTGGTCCGCCTGCTTTTCCTTCTCGGAACGCGCCTTCTGTTTGCGAAACTGGCGCAGATTAACGATATCGCCGGTCAAGACCATCTCCCTATCTGCGCCGCGCAATCACTTGTTCTTGCGGAAGGCATCCAGCGAGACAACGGAGCCAGGCTTCTTTTCCTCGTCGGACTTTTTGTCTTCAGACGAAGCAGGCTTGCTCTCGGCGGGAACGGGGTAAGCGGTGATCTCAGCTTCCACGACTTCCTCTTCTTCGGCCAGTGGAACGTCGAATTCCAGCTCGAAATTGACCGAAGGGTCATAGAACCCTCTGATCGCATTAAACGGAACGACCAGCTTTTCAGGCGTGTCGGAGAAGGACAGACCGATCTCAAACTGAGTTTCCGTGACCTTCATGTCCCAGAACTGGTGCTGGATGACGATGGTCATCTGCTCGGCATATTTGGCCTTGAGGTGCTGCGAGATGCGAACACCCGGCGCGCCGGTCAGGAAGGTGATAAAGAAGTGGTGGTCGCCGGGAAGCCGTGTCGTGGCTGCGACTTCGCTCAATACCTTGCGAATAACGCCGCGAAGGGCATCCTGTGCGAGAATGTCGTAACGGATATGATCCTGCCCCATGCGGTCCTGTCTTTCCTTATTCGAACGTCTTTTAACCAAGTATACGCAATGTCTTACAACGCAGCAACGGAAAAGCCCTGCTTGCCGCGAGTCATTTCATCTTATAGCCAATTTCGGCGAAAGGGAGAAGGTGGAGGTTTCTGTTGCCAGGTACCTCCGAACCCCGCCTTACGGGGCTAACCGTAAGGGCTTAAGTCGGAATTCCCACACCGCCATTAGGCAGCGAGAGCGTATTCCTTAGCGTTGTTGTCATTTGCAACTACACTTGTGACCCGATAACGGCGGTATCATGCCGAGCAAAAGTTCGATCTTTACACCCTTGTCGATCCTATTTCGCCCCCATCAAAAGCCGGCCTCATCAACAAGCCCGCCGGTTTTTGGTGGAGGCGCCGGGTACCGCCCCCGGGTCCAATAGGTTTATTCCATCGACCGTTTATCGCCATAGCCGGATTTACACCCGGCAAGGCTCATATAGGCGCTTCAAGGCTCCGAGAAAAGAGGCTCCGTGACATTTCGATGAAAGGTTGTGCGCAATTCTTGACGGAGCAAGGCAGTTGGCACATTCTGCTTATCAAGCGGCACCTAAACCAAGGGCCGTACACCGCGGAGGAGAAGGACATGACGGACTATCTCGCAGATGTGAAAATATACGATGCCGACGCTGATGAGGCCACGGTCAACAAGATCGTCAAGCATCTGGGCATCGCGTTGCGCAATCGCGATTCTTCCCTAGTCTCCACATCCGACGCGGAAGAACTCACCCGGGTCAAAACCAACTGGATCGGCAAGAAGCTAGGCGTCACCGGCCCTGACGCGGATAAAGCCGTGGAAGAAACCATCACCGCGATGAAGGGCGACCGCACGAAATCGCGCGTGACCTTCTATTATCTCGTGGCAAAGCATCTCGGAAAGCTCGAAACGCTTTGATTTCTGTGGGTGAGCCCACTCCCGACACTGGTTCCGCCGCTGCAAAAGCTTATAATAACCGCTTACAAAGAATCGGCGGCGGACTGATATGAAGCAATATCTCGACCTTCTTGCACATGTGATGAACACCGGCAGCGACCGTGGCGATCGCACCGGCACGGGCACGCGTTCCGTCTTCGGTTATCAGATGCGGTTCGATCTGTCAGAAGGTTTCCCGGTTCTCACCACCAAGAAGCTGCATCTGCGCTCCATCATTCATGAACTGCTATGGTTCCTTAAGGGCGAAACCAACATCGCCTATCTCAAGGAAAATGGCGTTTCCATCTGGGATGAGTGGGCTGACGAGAACGGCAATCTCGGCCCCGTCTATGGCGCGCAGTGGCGCTCCTGGCCAGCGCCCGATGGCCGCCATATCGACCAGATCGCGCTTCTGATCGAGAGCCTCAAGACCAACCCCAACTCCCGCCGTCATATCGTGTCGGCCTGGAACCCTGCGCTGGTCGATGACATGGCGCTGCCGCCCTGCCATTGCCTGTTCCAGTTCTACGTGTCGGATGGCAAGCTGTCCTGCCAACTCTACCAGCGTTCTGCAGATATCTTCCTTGGCGTACCCTTCAACATCGCATCTTACGCGTTGCTGACGCTAATGGTCGCGCAGGTCACGGGCCTGAAGCCGGGCGATTTCGTTCATACGCTGGGCGATGCACATATCTATTCGAACCACTTCAAGCAGGCCGAACTGCAGATGCAGCGTACGCCGAAAGCGCTGCCCACCATGCGTCTTAACCCGGATGTCAAAAGCCTGTTCGACTTCAAATTCGAAGACTTCACGCTGGAAAATTACAAGGCCGACGCCTCCATCAAGGCACCGATTGCGGTATGACCGAACCGCGCGTCACGCTCATCGCCGCAGTATCCGAAAACAATGTCATCGGCCGTGATCTCGATATGCCGTGGAAACTCTCGACGGATTTGAAGCGGTTCAAGGCCCAGACCATGGGCAAGCCCATGATCATGGGACGCAAGACATTTCTGTCAGTAGGAGAGCGGCCCTTGCCCGGTCGCCCGCATATCATCATAAGTAGAAACCCGGACTATCGCCCAGATGGCGTAGACGTGGTTTCGTCGCTGGAAGCCGCACTTTCCCTTGCAAAGGAAAAGGCGCAAGCAATTGGCGTCGATGAGATTTTCGTCGCTGGCGGCGGCGAGATTTACTGTCAGGCGATGCCCTTCGCTGATCAACTTTCCGTCACCCATGTCGAGGTTTCCCTGCAAGGCGACACGTTTTTCCCGCAGATCGATACTGATGTTTTCGAGAAAATCGAGGAAACTCCCCAGCCCGCTGGGGAAAAAGACAATTATCCGGTGAGATTCGCAACCTATCGTCGCTATCGGCAAGCGGTGTGAACTATTTACCGTGATTGGGTATTAAGTTACCGCCTCTGCGTTGAAACGCACCGCTCTCCTACTTATAACTGAGCCTACAGTCCCGCCTGACATGCGCAAGCGTGTTGATGAGGGAGCGGGAGAGTTTTTTAGCATAAGAGGTATGGATGCCCTGGAGCAATCAAAATGGCGGCGGCGGTGGCCCGTGGGGTGGCGGCGGTAACGGCGGCAGCGGCGGCGGCGGTGGAAACAACCAGGGCGGACCCTGGGGTCAAGGACCGAACCGTCCACGCGGTGGTGGCGGCGGCGGCGGCAATGGCGGCCCTCCTGATATCGAGGAAATCATTCGCCGCAGTCAGGATCGTTTCAAGAACATCCTTCCGGGCGGCCTGAATGGCGGCGTTATCGCCATTCTCGTGCTTGTCATCCTCGCCTTTGTCGGCATCCAGTCCATCTATACGGTGCAGCCGGATGAACGCGGCGTGGAACTTCGTTTCGGCAAGCCGAAAGACGAAGTCTCGATGCCGGGCCTGCATTTCCACTTCTGGCCCATCGAAACCGTCGAGATCGTCAAGGTTACCGAGCAGCAGCAGAATATCGGTGCGCGCGCCACATCCACATCCGCCGCAACGGGCGTGATGCTGACGGGCGACCAGAACATCGTCAACGTTCAGTTCTCGGTGCTCTACACGGTGGCCGATCCTAAATCCTACCTCTTCAACGTAGATACGCCAGCCGAAACCCTTCAGCAGGTTTCCGAAAGCGCCATGCGTGAAGTCGTTGGCCGTCGTCCCGCACAGGATATTTTCCGTGATAATCGTCAGGCGATTGCGGCAGATGTTCGCTCCATCATTCAGGCGACGATGGACGGCTACGGCGCAGGCCTTTCCATCAATGCCGTCGCGATCGAAGACGCAGCCCCGCCACGTGAAGTGGCCGATGCGTTCGACGAAGTGCAGCGTGCAGAGCAGGACGAAGACCGCTTCGTTCAGGAAGCCAACCAGTATGCCAACCAGAAGCTGGGTGCAGCCCGTGGTCAGGCAGCGCAGATCGTTGAAGAAGCAAATGCCTATAAGGGCCGCGTCGTGAACGAAGCTCAGGGTGAAGCACAGCGCTTCATCTCGATCTACGACCAGTACCGCACGGCGCCGGAAGTCACCCGCGAGCGTATGTTCATCGAAACGATGGAACAGGTTCTCAAGGGCTCCAACAAGATCATCATCGATGAAAAGCAGGGAGTGGTACCGTATCTGCCTCTGAACGAAATCATGCGCGGCAATACCGGCGCCGCACAGCAGGGAGGCAACTGATATGGGTAATCGTCTAACCGCAATCCTCCTCGGCCTCGCCGTCATCCTGTTCTTAGTTTACTCCTCGTTTTTCGTGGTCAACGAGCGCCAGCAGGCCATCGTCGTCCGCTTCGGTGAAATTCAGGACGTGAAGACCGAGCCGGGCCTCTACTTCAAGCTGCCGTTCGCCTTCATGGATGCGGACCGGGTTCAGTACATCGAAAATCGTGCTCTGCGTTTCGATCATGACAACATCCGCGTTCAGGTTTCCGGCGGCAAGTTCTACGAAGTGGATGCCTTCGTGGTCTACCGCATCACCGATGCCCGTCGCTTCCGCGAAACGGTATCAGGCGATCAGCTTTCTGCCGAAATGCGCCTGCGCACCCGTCTCGATGCCTCGCTACGTCGTGTCTACGGTCTGCGTGGCTTTGAATCCGCGCTGTCGGATGCACGCGCCTCGATGATGCAGGAAGTGCGCGACGATCTGCGTGCAGACGCCGAAACATTGGGCGTCAGCATCGTGGATGTTCGCATCCGCCGCACGGACCTCACGCAGGAAGTCTCGCAGCAGACCTTCGAGCGCATGAAGTCCGAACGTCTGGCCGAAGCCGAACTAATCCGCGCTCGCGGTAACGAAGAAGGCCAGCGCCGCCGCGCTATCGCGGATCGTCAGGTGGTCGAATTCGAATCCGACGCCCGCCGTCAGTCCGAAGTGCTGCGTGGTGAAGGCGATGCCGAGCGCAACCGCATCTTCGGCGACGCCTTCCAGCGTGACCCAAGCTTCTTCGAGTTCTACCGCTCGATGGGCGCCTATGTGACGGCACTGAACGGCAATGGCACGACGCTGGTGCTTTCACCAGACTCGACCTTCTTCCGTTATTTCAACAACATCGAAGGCAGACCCACGCAGCCCGCACCCCAGGCAACCCCGCCTGCCGCACCTGCGAATTGATTGATGACTTGATAAAAAGGGCCGGTGGAAACATCGGCCCTTTTTCTATGTCGAACGAAACATGGATTTGCCGTGCAAAGCCTTTCAGCGGCGATTGATGGAGCGCTTGCGCGAAGACAACTTTCCTGTACGGCTTCCATTTCGGTGGATGAGCAATAGATTCGCGCTTATTCACGAAAAGGTATTTTTACACTTCATCATTCCGCCTTATGCTTGGCTATTAAGCTAGGCCCAGGTTTTGCAAGATGCGAGGACGCTGTATGCCCGTTACCACTCTTTCGCCATTCCGCAGCAGCATTGCCGCCGTGGCGGGAATAGCCATGATTGCAGGTGGAATGGCTGTTCCGGGACGCGCGATGGCGCAGAGCAACGGGCCAGCGTCGGTGGCCGATCTTGCCGCTCCGCTGCTGGATGCAGTGGTCAACATCTCCACATCGCAAAGCGTCAAAGCCGAGGGTAAGGGCCCTACCCCGCCGAAAATTCCCGATGGCTCGCCCTTCCAGGAGTTTTTTAAGGATTATTTCGACAATCAGAAGCCGGATAGCGGCGGCAAGGTCAGCTCGCTGGGCTCTGGCTTCGTGATCGATCCCGCAGGCTACGTGGTGACCAACAACCACGTCATCGAAGGTGCCGACGATATCGAGGTCATCTTCCCCAATGGCAACAAGCTGAAAGCCAAGCTTGTCGGCACCGATACCAAGACCGACCTTTCGGTTCTGAAGGTAGAGCCGAAGACCCCGCTGAAAGCCGTGAAATTTGGCGACTCCCGGGCCATGCGCATCGGCGACTGGGTCATGGCGGTCGGCAATCCATTCGGCCTTGGCGGTTCTCTCAGCGTGGGTGTGGTGTCGGCGCGTGGCCGTAACATCAATGCCGGTCCCTACGATAACTTCATCCAGACGGACGCAGCTATCAACAAGGGCAATTCCGGTGGCCCGCTCTTCAACATGAAGGGCGAAGTCATCGGCATCAACACTGCCATCATCTCGCCCAGCGGCGGCTCTATCGGCATTGGCTTTTCCGTGCCGACCGAACTGGCGCAGAATATCGTACAGCAGCTGATCGAGTTCGGGGAAACCCGTCGCGGCTGGCTCGGTGTGCGGGTACAGCCAGTAACGGATGATATCGCCGCCAGCCTTGGCATGGATGCGGCACGCGGTGCATTGATCTCAGGCGTTGTCAAAGGCGGCCCGGTCGAGAACGGCCCGATCCAGCCAGGCGATGTCGTTTTGACCTTCGACGGCAAGGCCATTCACGAAATGCGGGATCTGCCACGCGTCGTCGCGGAAAGCCCTGTCGGCAAGGAAGTCGATGTGATCGTCCTTCGCGATGGCAAGGAACAGACCGTCAAGGTCAAGCTCGGCCAATTGCAGGATAGCGCCGACGAACAGCAGCCGGGCGCTGGCAGCGATGATGCCATGCCGGAAGACGGTGAAGGCGGCGAGATGACCGACCCGAACGACAAGAGTGGCGACCAGACCGAGCAGCAGGCGCCGGACCAGCGCGAAGGGCCGCAGACCGTTCTCGGAATGAACTTGGTCACGCTGACCGATGAGTTGCGCACCGAAAAGAGCATCGCAGAAAGCGTGGAAGGCGTTCTCGTCGCCAGCGTCGAGGCTGGTTCGGTGGCTGAACAGAAGGGCGTCAAGGCGGGCGATGTCATCGTCGAAGTCGGCCAGGACTTCATGGAAGTGCCCGGCGACGTTATGGTCCGGGTCAACGGTCTGAAGTCTGCCGGTCGCAAGAATGCGCATATGATGGTCGCGGATGCGCAGGGAAATCTGCGTTTCGTCGCGGTACCGCTGGAATAGGTTTGGGTGCGGGTCGTCAGCGTCATCGCTGGCCACCCGCCATTCCTGACCATATTGCGGGGAACTTCCCAGCAATGACTGGCGTTGTAAGAAGCCAGCAAAATGAAACAGATTCAAAATCATAATCTTACGTGCAAAACTTGAATCCAGCTGGCAACGTCTTGAATCAGTTTGGAAAGCTCATATTTTGATACGCAAGCATTCCACCACCCTCCACGGGCACCGCACGAGCATCTCACTCGAAGATGCCTTCTGGGACGAATTGCGGACCATCGCCGAAAAGCGGAAAATGAGCTTCGCCGCTCTTCTTGCCGAAATAGATGACAACCGCCCGGAGACCAGCAATCTGTCTTCCTCACTTCGCGTCTATGTGCTGAATTGGCTGAAAAGCGAAACACTGGACGACTGATTGCGAATGACCATCCTCAAAGCTCTGGCGATCTGCATCCTCACGGTCTTTGCAGCCGGTGCCGTCAACGCTCGGGAAACCGGCGTCATCGCTGGGGTTAAAGTCGAAATCTTCAGCAGCGAAAAGAACGGCCCTCGCCCTGCCGTTGTCATACTCAGCGGTAGCAAGGGGTTCGCGTCACCAGCATATGACGGGATCGCCCGTCAGTTCTCAGGCGCTGGGATCGATGTCTATCTCGCCCATCTGCTGACTGCCGACGATCTGCACCAGATAAATTCATTGCAAGGCGCGAAGCAGCGCATCAATTACTACGAGGAACGCCGCAAGGACTGGATCGGCAGCACAATCAAACTGCTTACAGCGCTGGGGAACCGACCGGAATATCAAGGCCGTATTGGTGTGCTGGGCATTTCGCTTGGCGCGGAGAGTGCTGCTTTGGCGATATCGAGCGGCGCCCCTGCGGACGCAGTCGTGCTCGTGGACGGAGCGCCGTCGCGCACGACCCCTTCAACCAAAACACCACCATTCAAGCTGATCTGGGGTAGCCACGACACGGTCTTTCCGCTCACCACCGGGCAGCGCGTTGTGCAAGAGGTCAACAAGGCGGGTGGCCGTGCAACACTGAACATCTTCCAGGGCGGTCACGACTTCTTTTTGAAGGATACGAAACAGGCAAGCGAAGCGTACAAGACGGCGATTCAGTTCTTCAAGTCAGAACTGGATGGAGATTGACTGGGCTTTGGTAACGCGAGAAGCGCGAACCATCAAAAGCTGGCGCTGGCTACCGAGACGCCTGAAGAGGCACTACTCCATAACCGCGAGATGAGGTCGGATAATCAGCACCCACAACCGGTATGCCCGCTCACGGCGTTCCCGTGTTCGGGGCCGGTGAATATTGCCGGATCACCTCTTGCGTCGGCGGCACCGTGAGAACTGGGCCGGACTGGGGTCTAGGCTCGGCGTCCTGCTGACGTTTCAGCCGCTCCTGATTGGCCTTCTCAGCTTCCAGACGCTCCTGGGCCAATGCGCGCAGGCGCTCCTCTTCCAGTTTGCGAGCCTCTTCTTCTTCCTTCGCGCGCTGAGCCGCCGCTTGCCGCTCCGATGCCTGGAAGCGGTAGAGCGCGACTTCACGGCGCAGGCGCTGCTTTTCCATGACGCTCGCCTGCAAGGCTTCCACCCGGCGGCGTTCACGCTCAAAAGCCCGAAGGGAAAGATAGCCCGTCAGCCCCGAAACGTCGGTGGTCAACGCGGGCTGAGCGAGCGGGCCGGTGTAGTTCAGGCGTATGGAGGGCTCGGCACCGGCGATTTCTTCGGTACCGGCATTGAAGAGAAGCTCGACACCGCCCGTCAGAGATTTATTGGCGAGATCAAGCGCAAGATCGCCATCGAAGGAGACTTGTGGTGTGGATGCGGTGATCGTCTGCATGCGCAGGCTACCATCGTTCAGCGTGAAAGGCATGGTAACGTCGCCGAGTGGAATTTCGCCCTGCCAGAGATGCGCATCCACCAGCGGGCGAACCTTCGCCGCATCGATATTGCCTTGAAGGTCGTTGGCCGCCTGAAGCCAAAGCGGGAACGCCGCCTGGTTCAAACCGCGCAGCACGAGGCCACTAGCGCGGATTTCACCAGAGCCACCTGCCGATGACAACAGCTCTGCAGCACTCTTGCCCGTCGATTCCGCCGTCATATCCAAGGCAAAGCGACCTGCCGCAACGGGTTTGTCGGCACTCTTCCACATCACGGCATCCGGGTTGGCACCCGATACCGCGATCTTTGTGCGGAAAATGCCTGCGCCGTCGCCCGTTGCCAGCGCAACCCGCCCAGAGACCTTGCCCCCCATCCAGTCGCCAGCCATATCATCCAGAGACAGCGTGCCGTTGGCATGGTTCAGCGCGAAAGAGAGCCCTGTGACGGTGCCGAAAGCGCCCGTATCGAAATTGGCAGCTTTTATCGCAAGCGAAGCCTCAAGCTTTGGAAAGGCCGGAAGCGAGACAGGCTTTGCACTGAGTGCGCCGGATTCGGGGTCGATGACGGGGCCATACATGGTATCGCCCAGCCATGTCAGATCGACGTTCGCAAGCGAAAGATCGCCCGTGACCTTGTAAGGTGCGGCTTTCAGGACCGAGAGATTTCCGGAAAACGCATTGCCACCCGCCTGGCCGGAGAGGTTGGCAAGCGTTGTCTTGTCCTTATCCGACGTCAGCTTCGCCGTCGCCTTCGTGGACATGCCGCCGCCCAGTTGCGGCAGGCCGATGGTGTTCATGATGAGATATGGCTCGATATCCGCACTCTCCAGCGACACATCGGCATTGCCCTGCGCAAAATTCTCGGCGCGCAGCGAAAAACTGCCATTGGCGGAAAAATGCGTGCGTTCCGTCGAGAAGCGGAAATCCGTCTGCACGGGCGAGCCCATCGTGCCGTTGAGCTTCAGCGACAACAACCCTTCGCCGTCTGCATCGAACGGCAGCGGATCAAGCCCCGCCTGCCCGAAAAGGATCGCCGTGGACTGGTTCTTGAGAACGGCCTCCAGCGTCAGCGCAGTATCGTCGGTATCTGAGAGAACATCGGGAAGCTTGGCGACGGCAGACACACGGCTGCCATTGATAGTGCCGGAGACGGCGGCATTGGCGCCGCCATTGTTCTTGTCGACAGAGAGATCGACCGCGATATCGGAATTGGCGTACCACGCAGCACTTCTGACCAGACGATCGACCAGCGGATGCTGCGGCAGTTTCTGGCGCAGCAGATCGAACAGCGGCTGCATGTCGGCAGCGTGGAGGTTGATGGTGCCCTTCCCCGCGAAATCGCTAGACGAGCCCTTCACCTGCCCCTTGGCGCGCACTTCCGCACCGGCAATATCTCCGGCATTCATCGTATCCAGCGTCAGAACGCCGCCAGCAGTGGTGAAGGCGGTTTCCACACGGTTGGCCGTTACACCCGCCATATTGATGCGGTCTGCCTTGAACTTGGCGGTGATGCGGTGATCGAGAACCGAGGAGCCGACCTGATCGCCAAGAACCAACCCGCCCAGAGCTTTGAGTGCATCCAGATCAATCTCGTCACCGGCAAGGTCGATATCGATGCTGGCGCTCTTGTCCTCAGACTGGCGCGCAATGCGACCTTTGAGCGACGCCTGACCGATAGCAAGCTCCAGCTTTTCGAAACGCTGCGCCTGCGTGGTCAACGATACGGTGGAGGAGAAGCCCGCAGCATTCAATTGACGAATGGCCGGATCGACCGAACCGGACAACCAGTTGGCAAGACCCGAGGGCTGGTTGGATGCAACAAGGAGATCGCCGTTGAACGCCGGGCCTCCAGTCAGTGTCAAAGACCCCTTTGCCTCCAGCTGCGTGCGACCGGGCAGCACCGCCACCGCATTTTCCACCTGCCATCCCGCACCATCGGGCCGCACATCCAGACGGATGTCGCGAATGGTCGTGTCATCGGACACCAGCGCCGGAAGCCGGATGCTGGCCTTACCCGGCACCTGAGGCACCGGTATGCGGGCAATCAGGCTGGCAAAGGCCTCGATGCGCTGACGCACGGGTACGGTTGGCGTGCGCGATGTCTTGCCGGTCTGCACCGGCGCCGGGGCAAAGCGGTTGAAATCGATTTGCTGGCCATCCGCCGTCAGCAGAAATTCCGGCGCGGCACCCGTATCGAGCGTCGCTTCGCCTGTGATGATATAGGGATTTTCCGTGCCACCCAGTTCCATGCGATAGCTGGGCACGCGGACACGGCCATTGGTCAGCTCGAAGCTGCCGCGTGTGCGCGGTGCAGAAAGACTGGCCTGCGCGTTCTGCTGCTTTTGCTTGTCGTCCTGCCTGAAGTTGAATGTGAAAGAGCCGCTATAGACGGGGCGTCCACCCGTTGCGGCGATGGCGCCATCCAGATCGATTTCCACCGGATGCTCATCCGGCAGCATACGCAGACGAAGACCCATGCGACCGACGCTCGCATCCGGTTCGCCACTGGAGAGGGAGAACGACCCGGCATGGCCATCAACCGCAGCCCGGCCTTCTGCACGCCATGGACCGGCCAGCGACTTCGCCGACATATCGGCGTTGAGGCCCGTGACCGTGCGGTTGCGGCCCGATTGCTCGTCGACGAATTCGATCTGCCCGCCTTCGATGCTGACATTTTCCAGCACGACGGTCTTTGCCGGAATAACCGCACGGCTTCCGCGCGTCCAGTCCAGCGTGCCGTCTTTCAGCAGGCGAATGCGCGCCTTGGGCTCTTCGATACGCATGTCGAAAATGCGCGCTTCCCCGGAGAGGAAAGGTGCCAGTTCGGCATCCATGGAAAAACGGGCGACCTGAATTTGCGGTGATCCATCGGCATCCATACCGGCGCGCACATCATGCAGGGTAACGGATGGGAACGGCAGCAACCGCGCTTCGACGGGACCATGCACCACGACCTTCTTGCCGAGGATGAGGCTCGCCTGATCCTCGAAGTTTCGTCGAAAGTCAGTCCAGTCGATAAAATAGGGAATGAACAGCGCCGCAAACAGCGCCACGACCACAAGTCCGCCCAGAAAAACCAATATGCGTCCGAGCACGACCCGGTGTCTCCCTTAACCTGCGATGAAAACTATCTTTTTTTACTGCCAGAGCAAGCACGATTTCGCCACCGCGAACATTGCTCATACAGGATCTATCCGAAAAAGCTTACCCGGATTAAAGATATTATCGGGATCAAGTGACCGCTTGATGGCAATCATCACATCCAGCGCATTTCCCGCCTCTTCCGCCAGAAAGCTCATCTTGCCCTGCCCTATTCCGTGTTCGCCGGTGCATGTACCGTCCATGGCGATGGCCCGCCGGTTCAGCCGGGCAACGAAAGCCTCCGTGTTGGCGACACTCGTTGCGTCCTTGCCGTCGAACAGCACAAGCACGTGGAAGTTCCCGTCACCGGCATGACCGACGATCGGCGCAAGCATTTGGTTGTCGAGGATATCCTGCTGCGTCTGCGTCACGCATTCCGCAAAGCGTGAAATCGGCACGCAGACATCGGTCGACAGAACGTCCAGATGCGGAGCAAGCGCCTTGGATGCCCAATAGGCGTCATGACGCGCCTTCCACAGTTTCGCCCGCTCCTGCGCATCGTTCGTCCAGCGGAAATCGGCGCTACCGCATTCCTGCGCAATCTCGGAAAACTGCTGGGATTGCAGCGCGGTGGTTTCCTCCGTGCCATGAAATTCCAGAAACAGCGTCGGCTTTTCTTCGTAGGACAGGCCGGAATAGGCGTTGCAGGCACGGATCTGCACCTCGTCCAGAAGCTCGATACGCGCCACGGGTATGCCCATCTGCACCGTCAAAATCACGGCATCACAGGCCGCCTTGATCGTATCGAAGGTGCAGACACCACCGGCAATCTTTTCCGGGATGCCCTGCAAGCGCAAGGTCACCGATGTGATAACGCCGAGCGTCCCTTCCGCCCCAACGAAGAGGCGGGTCAGATCATATCCGGCAGAGGATTTGCGTGCGCGGCGGCCGGTTCTGATTTCCTCGCCATTGGCCGTAACGGCGGTCAACGCGAGAACATTGTCCTTCATCGTGCCATAGCGCACGGCGTTGGTGCCGGAAGCGCGCGTGGACGCCATGCCGCCGATGGACGCGTTGGCACCGGGATCAATCGGGAAAAACAGGCCGGTGTCGCGCAGATAGGTGTTCAACTGCTCGCGGGTTACGCCTGGCTCAACCGTTACATCCAGGTCTTCGGCATTGACCGACAGAATGCGGTTCATGCGGCTGAAATCCAGCGAGATACCGCCGGAGGGTGCATTGACCTGACCTTCCAGCGATGAGCCAACCCCAAAGGGAATGACGGGAACCCTGTGCTGCGCACAAGCCTTCACCACGGCCTTTACGTCGTCTGCCGTCTCGGCAAACACCACACCGTCGGGCAACTGCATTGTCAGATAGGTGGTGGTGTGGGAGTGCTGCTCGCGAAAGGACTGGCCGGTCTGCAACTTGTCACCAAGCTGCTGCTTCAGCACATCGAGAACGGCAGAAATAGCAGCCTCGTCCTTCGCGCCAGACACCACATCCTTCAAAGCCATGTTCTTCTCCACTGCCATGCAAAACCGGACTCACCCTCAGGGCAAGTCCGGCTGGTATGTGACAGCTCGCTAGCTTTGTCCAGCAAAGCAATTTCGAGACAGACGGTGGTGCTAGCACATCATTCCGCGGCCAGAAGGGGCTTGTCTTCCTCGATCGCGCGGCGACGGATGGCCGTCTCCAGCTCACGGTGAAGACGCACGTCTGCATCCGCCTGCGGCTTGGCAAACCGCGCGATGAGCAGGTAGGAGACGGGGGTGATGTAGAGCGTGATCAGCGTGGCAAAGCCAAGACCGCCGACGATGACCCAGCCCAGCGCGATACGGGCTTCTGCGCCCGCACCCTGCGCCAGAACCAGTGGAACGCCACCGAGAATGGTCGCGATCATGGTCATCATCACGGGGCGAAGGCGAATGCTGCATGCCTTTTCGATGGCTTCGCGAACGCTTGCGCCCTGATCGCGCAGATGGTTGGCGAATTCCACGATCAGAATGCCGTTCTTCGCCATGACGCCCACCAGCAGCACAAGCCCGATCTGGCTATAGACGTTGAGGCTGGAGCCGGTGACCAGCAGCGCAATGACGGCGCAGGCCAAGCCCAGCGGCACCGTCGACATGATGATGACGGAGCTCAGCACGCTTTCGAACTGCGCGGCCAGCACAAGGAAGATGATAGCAATGGCAAAGCCGAAGGTCAGCACCATGCCGCTCGAATTTTCCTGCAAGGTCGCCGCTTCGCCCAGAGGCAGAAGACGCGCGCCCGACGGCATGATGGACCCGGCCAGTTCATTGACCTTGGCCACGGCATCGCCCAGCGAAACACCTTCGCGCAAGTTGGCCGTAAAGCCGACGGAGGGCAGCTGCTGTTCACGATTGAGCTGCGGCGCAACCGCGGTTTCCTTCAACGACGCGATGACCGACATCGGTACCATGCGGCCGTCTTTTGCTTTGAGGAAGATGTTTTCGAGATCGGTCGGATCGTTGATCGGGCGCGTCGAGGACAGAAGGCGCACGGGAACCGCATCGCCATCCACGAACACATCCAGCACGGAACGGCCTTCCAGCAGCGATTGCATGGCGGTCGAAAGGCCGGTGATATCGATGCCGAGATCGGACGCCCGCTCGCGGTCGATGGAGACGGACAATTGCGCTTGGTTCGGCTCGTTATCGAAACGCGGCGTATCGAAAAGGCCGCTTTCTTCCATGGCCAGCAAAAGCTTCTGCGTGGATTCCGTCAGCGCCTGATAGTTGGTGCCGATCATCGCCATGCTCAGACCATTGCCAGCGCCACGAATGCGAAGGCTGTTCGGCTGCGATGCCGTGGCACGCAGACCCGGCACCGTCTGCGCGGCCGCGTTGACATCCTGCGCAATCTGGTTCTGGGTCCGCTCCCGGTCGGCCCACGGTGCCAACGTCAGCACCACGAAGCCGGTGTTGGACGAACCGTTCATGCCGGTGATGGAATAGATATTCTGGATCTCGCCGCTATCACGCAGCGGCTGCAAATTTTCCTCGATCCGCTGCAACTGGTCGCGCGTATATTCAAGGCTGACGCCCTGCGGCGCAGTCACGCGCATCATGACGGAGGACCGGTCTTCGCGCGGCGTCAGCTCGTTCTGCACCATGCCGAACGCGATCCAGGAGACGCCCGCAAAAGCAACAGCGACGATGACCACGATCAGCGGGTTGTTGAGGCAGGCGGAAAGCGAGCTCTTATAGGTGGAGGCAAACAGGTTGCCGAACCACGCCAGCGGCCCGGTCTGTTCCTGAACGCCATTTTTCAGCATGCGCGATGCCAGCATCGGGCAAAGCGTCAGCGCCACGACGGAAGATAGACCGACCGCAAAGGCAAGCACGAAGCCGAATTCTCTGAAAAGGCCACCCAACTGACCGGGCAAGAAGGACAGCGGAATGAACACGGCGGCAAGCGTTGCCGTCGTTGCGATAACGGCGAAGAACACTTCCTGCGTGCCAAGCACGGCAGCGGCACGCGGCCCCATGCCTTCCGCTCTGCGTCGTACGATGTTTTCGAGCACCACGATGGCGTCGTCCACCACCAGACCGGTGGCGAGAACGATGGCGAGAAGCGTCAGAATATTGATCGAGAAGCCGACCATGTAGATCGCGACGATGGTGCCGATCAGCGCGACCGGCATGGTGATGGCCGGAATGAGCGTCGCACGCCAATCGCGGAAGAACAGATAGAGCACCACGACAACGATCAATGCGGAAAGACCGAGCGCAAGCTGCACCTCGTGCAACGCACCTTCGATGAACACCGCGTCGTCGCTGGTGATAACGATGCGGGTGTTTTCCGGCAGGTTGGGCGCCATCGCAGCTACGGCTGCCTTCACACCCGTCGAGATGTTGAGCGTATTGGATTGCGCCTGACGGATAACACCAAGACCCACACCCTGCACGCCGTTGGAGCGCAGCGAGGTGGTTTCATCATCCGCACCCAGCATAACGCTGGCAACATCGCGCAGACGCACGCGGTCCTTGACGATGAGATTTTCAAATTCGGCGGGCGTGGTCAGGCTGGCTGTGGCGCGCACGACGATGTCCTGCGTCGAACTTTTCAGAGAACCCGCCGGAACGTCCAGCGCCGCAGTGCCAAGCGCATTCGATACATCGGTGACAGTCAACCCGCGGCTGGCAAGCGCGCCCTGATCGAGATCGATGCGGAACACCTTTTCCTGGTCGCCGTAAAGCTCCACGTCGGCCACGCCATCGACGGCGGCCAGACGGTCGATGATTTCATCGTCTACAAGCTTGGTCAGGTCTTCCATGCTGAGACTGGAGGACGTCACGGCCAGTCGCATGATCGGCTGGCTGTCGGAATCGGCCTTGATGATCTGCGGCTCGTCGGCATCGTCAGGCATCTGGTTGGTGATGCGGCCAATGGCATCGCGCACATCGTTGGACGCAACGGCGATATCGACGGTGTCGTTGAATTCCATCGTCACGCGGCTGGTGCCGAATTGCGAGGCGGAGGAAATGGTCTTCACACCGCTGACGCGGGCTACCGCGCCCTCGATGGTCTGCGTCACTTCCTGGTCGATGGTCTGCGGCGATGCACCGTCATAGGTCGTACGCACCGTGATTACCGGGCGGTCGACATCCGGCAATTCGCGCACATCTACGCCCACCAGTGCGGCCAGACCGGCGACAACCAGAAGCGTATTGATGACGGCAGCCAGAATGGGGCGTCGGACGAAGAGAGCCGTGAAAGCCAGTTTGGAATCGGTTCCGCTCGGCGGCGTCTGCGCTGTCATCGGCTGGCGACCTCCGGTGCTTTCTTCTGACCGGCGGTACGAACCGTTCCGCCCTCGCGCACGCGCTGCAAGCCTTCGATGACGACAGGATCATCCTGCGCCAACTCGGCCTTTACCAGCACGGAATCCGGGTTGCGCTGAACGACCTGAACACGAACCTTGTGCGATTTGTCATCCTTCACGCGCCACACATAGGAGCCTTCGCCATCCCACTGAACGGCCAGGGGATCGACGGAGGGGAAGTTTTCACCGGTAAAGCCCATCGTCACGGCAAAGGACATGCCTGCGCGCAGATCGTCATTGGCATTGTCGAACACGGCCCGGACGCGAACGGTACGGCTGGCCTCATCGACGCGGTTATCCACGGCCTCGACCTTGCCTTTGAAGGTTTCACCCGGACGGGAAATCGACGTCGCCTCCACCGGCATGCCAATCTTGATGGCCGTGGTAAACCGTTCGGGCGCCCAGAAATTGACGAGGATTTTCGTGCGGTCGTCTATGCTGACGATGCTGGTCTGCGTGGTGGCGTTGTCACCGACATTGATGGCGACGATACCGGCGATGCCATCGATCGGCGCCACGATATTGCGGCGCTTGAAATTCAGCTCGGCGGTGCTGACCGCAAGCTTTGCGGCCTCTTCGGCAATCTGCGCATCCAGCACATCCAGACGGGCGACGGAACGCAGGTTACGGTAGGAGGTCGATTTTTCGACGGCGCTGCGCAGGGAAACCTGCGCCTTCTCTCGCTCGATCAGTTGCTCGTCATCGTCGAGCCTTGCCAGCACATCGCCCTTTTTGACGCTCTGGCCAGATGATACGAGAATTTCGGAAATCAGGCCGGATGCCTGCGGAGTGACCACCACAGACTGAATGGCCTCGCCATTGCCAATGGCGTTCATGCGGTCGTTGACGGTGCCGGTCTTGACGGGTGCGATAGACACCAGCGTTGCGCTGTTGCCTCTTCCGCCGCCCTGCCCTCTCTGACCGCCGCCAGCGGAAGCAGCACCGGCAGTTTGAGCTGCGGGTTGTTCGGCACTGATCAGCCCCGCTTTGGAAAGCATGATTCTGCCGTCTGCGGACATGTATGCCCATAGACAGACACCAGCACCGACCACAGCAAGACTGACACCAACCTGCTTCCAAACCTGCATACACGTCTCCGAATTGATACCCGTAACCGCTTCATTTGCATGGATTGCGGCCGCTTATAGATTGCGCGGCAGTATGTTTGCTTGCCAAAAACAACGCAACGCACAAATCCGTTTCTTACATAATTGTAATTTGCGACGTTTTTCTAAAACAGCACGAACACATGGGTAATAATAATATAGCCTGTACTTGGTTGCTAGCGTCGCGCAAAGTTTCGCCGGGCGCGATCACACGTTAGAGGAAGAGCCACGATGAGTACCGTTTCAAAAGCACGAAACCCGGAAGCCGACCCGCGCGTCAAAGCCGTGTTCGACGATATTCGCGCAACGCGAAAATCCGATTTCATCAACAATATGTGGCTCTATCTCGCCTTCGATCCCGATCTTCTGGAAAAGACGTGGGCTGAAGTCAAAGCCGTCATGGCCACGCCCTCCGCGCTCGATCCTGTCGTCAAGGAAATGCTCTACATAGCCGTATCCGTCACCAATGCATGCTCCTACTGTGCCCATTCCCACACGGCAGCAGCGCAGGCCAAGGGCATGACGACCGAGCAGCATGCCGATTTGTTGCGCGTCATCTCGCTCGCCGCCAAGACCAACCAACTCGCGACCGCACTACAACTTCCCGTAGACGCGGCCTTCGATGCGGACCAGAAACCCCTGTAAAAATGCCCCGCAATAGGCGTTTTGATGCTGAAAAGCGGAATAAAAGCAGAACACGGTTCTGGCCTTTCCGCCCCGAATCACTACATTGGGCCGCATGAGCAATAGTTTCGACGATATGCCGTTCTTCGATGAGGAACCTTCAGAGCCACGCCGCCAGCCCACAGCCCCACCCGCTGCTGGCGGTTTGGGCATTGCTGCGCAAGCAATGGCGGCCCGCGACAAGTCTCGTTCCGCGCCGGATTATCTGGCAGGTCTGAACCCGGAACAGCGCGAGGCCGTCGAGACTCTGGAAGGCCCGGTTCTGGTTCTCGCGGGCGCGGGCACGGGCAAGACGCGGGTGCTGACGACCCGTATCGCCCATATTCTTGCAACAGGCCGCGTCTACCCCAGCCAGATCCTTGCCGTGACCTTTACCAACAAGGCCGCGCGCGAGATGAAGGAACGTATCGGCGTTCTCGTCGGTGGCGCTGTCGAAGGCATGCCGTGGCTCGGTACCTTCCACTCCATCGGCGTCAAACTGTTGCGCCGCCATGCGGAGATGATGGGCCTCAAGTCGGACTTCACCATTCTCGACACCGACGATGTGGTGCGGCTGATCAAGCAGCTCATTCAGGCCGAGGGCCTTGATGATAAGCGCTGGCCCGCCAAGCAGTTCGCAGGTATGATCGATGGCTGGAAAAACAAGGGCCTGACGCCGCCGGAAATCCCGGAAGGTGATAGCCGTGCTTTTGCAAACGGCAAGGGTCGTGAGCTTTACGCCGCCTATCAGGCACGACTGAAGACGCTCAACGCCTGCGACTTCGGCGATCTGCTGCTGCACCCGATCACGATTTTCCGCAAGCATCCCGATATTCTCAAGGAGTATCACCAGAAATTCCGCTACATTCTGGTGGACGAGTATCAGGACACCAACACCTGCCAATATATGTGGCTTCGCCTGCTGGCCCAGCGCCCGAAGGGCGAGCCGCAGAATGTCTGCTGCGTTGGTGATGACGATCAGTCCATCTATGGCTGGCGCGGCGCGGAGGTGGATAACATCCTGCGCTTCGACAAGGATTTCGTCGGCGCCAAGGTTATCAAGCTGGAGCGCAATTATCGCTCCACCGAGCACATTCTTGGTGCCGCCGGCCATCTGATCGCGCACAATGAAGGCCGTCTCGGCAAGACGCTGTTCACAGACCGTGTCGATCCGAACGACGAAAAGGTCGTGGTGCATGCCGCCTGGGATTCGGAAGAGGAAGCCCGCGCTGTCGGCGAGGAAATCGAGCAGCTACAGCGCATCAAGCACCCGCTCAACAACATGGCCATCCTCGTGCGCGCTTCGTTCCAGATGCGCGAATTCGAAGACCGCTTCGTAACCCTTGGCCTGAACTATCGCGTCATAGGCGGCCCGCGATTTTACGAGCGTCTCGAAATCCGCGATGCCCTCGCCTATTTCCGCCTCGTCTGCCAATCGGCTGACGATCTGGCGTTCGAGCGTATCATCAATACACCCAAGCGAGGCCTTGGGGACACAACGGTGCGTAACCTGCATGATTATGCCCGTGCGCGCGACATTCCCATGCTGGCCGCTGCCGCCGACATCATCGAAACCGATGAGCTGAAGCCGAAGGCGCGCAAGGCGCTGTTCGATGTAGTGCAGGATTTCCGCCGCTGGCAGGGCCTGCTGGAAAACACCGACCATACGGTTCTGGCCGAGCAAATCCTCGACGAGAGCGGCTACACGGCCATGTGGCAGGCGGATAAAACTGCCGAAGGACCCGGCAGGCTTGAAAACCTGAAGGAACTCATCCGCTCCATGGAAGCCTATGAAAGCATGCGCGGCTTTCTGGAACACGTTGCGCTGGTCATGGATGCCGAGCAAAACGCAGAGCTCGATGCCGTCTCCATCATGACGCTTCACTCGGCAAAGGGTCTGGAATTCGAAACAGTCTTCCTGCCCGGCTGGGAGGAAGGTCTTTTCCCGCATCAGCGTTCCCTCGATGAAGGTGGTCGCTCCGGGCTGGAAGAAGAACGTCGCCTCGCCTATGTCGGTATCACCCGCGCAAAGCGCCGCTGCCATATCTGGTTCGTATCCAACCGTCGCATTCACGGTCTGTGGCAATCCACCCTGCCATCTCGTTTTTTGGATGAGTTGCCTCCGTCTCACGTCGAAGTTTCGGCGTCGGAAACCAGCTATGGCGGATATGGCGGGCGAGGCGGTTACGGCCAGTCGCGCTTCGATAAGGCCGATCCTTTCACCAATAACTATTCCACACCCGGCTGGAAACGTGCCCAAGCCAACAAATCCGACGCCACCCGTGACAATTGGGGCACTCGTTCCGGTCACTCGGTAGAGCGCATCGGCTACGGAGAAAGTGGCCCGAAAACGCGCACGATAGACGGCGAACTCGTCGCCAAATCCGTCGCCGACACACCGTCCAAATTCTTCGTCGGGGACCGCGTTTTTCACCTCAAATTCGGAAACGGCAATGTCGCCAGCGTCGAGGGCAACAAACTGACCATCGACTTCGATCGCGCCGGGCAGAAAAAGGTGCTGGATGGGTTCGTGGAGCGGTCGGACAAATCTGCCTAATCGGCTGAAAGTCCTTGAAAATCGACACGCGAAAGCAAGCGCTTGCAATCCATGCGATGCGCTTGCTATGACCATAAAGTCCTGAAATTATTGTGCTATCGGCGTCTCACCTGGCGTAAAGCCAAGGAGATAAATGGCGGCGACGATGACTGCCAGAATGAAGATCGAGATGACGAAAAGAGTCATGCGGTTCAGTGGTTTGCGGGTCGTTTTTTTCATGGCGAGATAACCCGCTGAATGCCGTATTGGTTCCGATAAAATCCTGTCATGACCATCCATCAGCGAAATTCGATTTTGCATCACGACCACATCGGCTAGAACGCTTTTCTCTCACTGGCAACGTTCCAAGGCCGCGCTGCCGCCTTTAGTATTTGGTCGATTATGAACAACAGCACACCCATGCGTTCCAACCCGCTGCACCTTGCGGCGGCCTTTGCCAGTGGCGGTCTTTTGACGCTGATGGTGCATTTCAACGGCATGCTCGCCCATTTCGGCAACGCGCTGTTTTCCTCGTGGACGGCGCATGGCACCGGCACGGTCGCGGCGCTGATCTACCTTGGCCTGCTCTACCGAAAACCCGCGGGCGAGAAAGTTCAAAAGCCCAAGGCACCGCTCTGGGCCTATTTTGGCGGTGTCTTCGGTGCTGCCATCGTGATGCTGACATCCACTGCGGTCAATTCGCCGCTGGCGTTGTCCGGCACCATCGCGCTTGGTCTGGGCGGTCAGGTCATCTTCAGTCTGGCCGCCGATCTCTGGGGCATGTTCGGGCTGCCGAAGCGCCGACCTGATCTGCGTGATCTCAGTGCCATCGCGCTCATTTTGGGCGGAAGCGCACTTATTATCCTGGTTGGGAGAGCCGCATGACGCTCTGGATCGCCATGGCCATTGCAGGCGGCGTTTTCGTTTCGCTCAGCCGCCAGATCAACGGTCGCCTCAGCCTGTCCAATTCGCCGCTGATCGCGTCGTTCTGGAACCATATCGTCGGCTTTGTCGTGCTGACGGTGCTGGGTCTGGCGCTTGGCGGATTGGTGCCTGCGGGTGCAGCGGATGCGCCGTGGTACGCCTTCATCGGCGGGCCAATCGGGGTCGTTTTCATCGCCTCGGGCAGCTGGCTCATTCCGCGCATCGGCGCCATCAACACGGCCCTTCTGGTCATCAGCGGTCAGATGGTGTCCGGCGTCGTGCTCGATCTTTTCAGCGACCAGCCACCAAAACTATGGGCAAGCCTGCTTGGTATCCTGCTGATCCTGGCGGGAATGGTGCTGACGCAACGGCGCAAATAACTTGCGTCAGCTGTCTGTGCTGCGAGAGAACATGCCGAACAGCGTCTTTCCACCGCTCTTGGAGCCACTTGCCGTCATCGCCGGACGACCGGAAAGCTTCGGCACGACCACGATGCGCTTGACCTCGCCACGCTTGAACGCAGCCAGGAAGCGGGTGTAATCCTTGAACACCACGCAGCCGTTGGATTCACCACGACGTGCCAGCATGTAGGTGTGGGCCAGAAGGCCATCGCGGCCATGCGGTTTGATGCCGTTTTCCGGTGTCAGGCGAATGGCCTCGACGCCGTGGAACAGCGATTCGCGCATCGTCAGGCGGTAGCTGGATGGTGGCGTGGCACCGCGCATCTTCACATGCACGAAGTCGGGATTGTCGCGCATCTTGCCGATACCGGAATGCGCTTCGAGCTTCTCACCGCCCGGCATGTGCACCACGCCAGCGGAAATATCGTAGATGGCGGTGCCATTGCCACGGTCTGGCCACGGCACGGCATCCATCTTGGTTTCCCGCATCGGATTATCAGGCCGTGCGAAGGCAACCATGGTGTTGGTTGCGGGCGCTGCCGGTGCGCGGGTCGGAACGGGGGCAGCAGCAAGCTGCTTTTCCGCCAATGCCGGACTTGCAGGGCGCGGAGTCGGTTCCACATCCGCGGCGTCAACCATTTTCGGACGAAAGCTCGGCAGCGGAACGGTTTCCGGCAACAGATCAATTTCGGCGTCGGCAGTCGTATGCGGTTTGCCGAGCGCGACTTCGAATGCGGGATGCTCTTTCGCCTGCGTTTCCAGCATGGCGAGTTCCGGGTTTTCGTCGGAACGACCCAGCGCAGAATCGACGATGGCAGATGGGCGAAGTGCGGCCAGCGCCTCGGCTGTCGCCCTGCCCTTCGCGTCCAGCGCGGTGCCAGCACCGAAACGGTCGGCAAAGGCCTTCGCGCCGATGTGATGTTCGGCAGCAAGACGGATGCCCTTCTGGCTACCCTGTCCGTTTTCCGAAAGGCGGGAGAATTTGCGGATATGAACGTTGCGCGCAACGGCATCGGTCGTTGCATTTCCGAAGCGGTCGAGACCCGACACCACCATGGTGTCGAAGTGCCCTACCCCGTGGGAAGCCTGCGCCATGCCGTGAAGCGAAGCGAAGGCCGTAATCGCGCAGACGCCAGCCAGAACGCCGCCGCCTAAAATGGCGGTCAGGCCGCTGAAGCCGGATGCCCCAGGCTTTTTTGTGCGGGAAGCGCTGCGAGCGCGCGCTGCTTTACAGGCCACGACAGATGACGCCATGATACTCGATACTCGAACCGGTTACGCAAGACCGGAAAAATCCGGTCGTCGGGTGAACGCCACGAGCACTCTGCGAAAACGACGCAGGCCTCGGAGCTGACTGGTTCGAAGGATGCCGAATTATGGTAACCAAAGTCTTTACAAGTCCCCTGAAATCGAAGTTCTTTGAAGCTTGCATGCATTTCTCTGGGCCAGGTACCGTTTGTCACGCAATGGAATGCGTGGCCAGAGCGATTAAAATGGCGCACCAGAGATTTCGATATGGATCCTAAATGATTCTCCCCATCGACAACGCTCCCCTATATGCCGACTTCGCCGAAAATTGGCTACAATTGCGGCGACCTTGCGGCAGAACGGGCCGCAAAGCCGTCGATATCAGCCTTTTGGCTTGATTCCGGGCATCTCACTTGTCATCTTGGCGGCACGTTCGGAGGAAAAACCATGAAGGCGCTGCTACTCATCGACATCCAGAACGACTTTTGCCCCGGCGGCAACCTTGCCGTGGCAGGGGGTGATGACGTCGTGCCCATCGCCAACGCCCTGATTGATAATGGAGGCTACGACATCATCGTCGCCTCGCAGGACTGGCACCCGGCAAATCATGGCAGCTTCGCTTCCCAGCACCCCGGCAAGCAGCCTTTCGATATGGGCGAACTCTCCGGCCAGCCGCAGGTCATGTGGCCCGACCACTGCGTGCAAGACACAGCCGATGCCGAGTTTCACCCGGACCTCAATATGGAGGCCTTCGATTACGTACAGCAAAAAGGCGAAAATCCAGCCGTCGACAGCTACTCGGCCTTCCGCGACAACGATCAGTTCGCCACCACCGGCCTTGCAGATTATCTGCAGCGGCAGGGCGTCACCCAGCTGGATGTCTGCGGCTTGGCCACGGATTATTGCGTCAGCTTTTCCGTTCTGGACGCGCTGGAGATGTTGCCCAACGTGAAGGTCCGCTTCATCGAAGACGCAAGCCGCGGCATAGACCCCGAGGGCATTCGAAAGGCCATTGCGACCATGCGCGCCAAGGGTGTCACTATTATCAACAGCAAAGACGTCTTGGGTGTCTGAGGCCCGTTACCGGCGCGGCGGATGCCGTTCCAGCACGTCGATATCGGCTGCCGCATCTTCCATCCGTCGCAGAATGGCGGCGTGCGCATCCAGCAGGCCTTGATTGTAAAAGAACGGTCCAAGGATTTCTCCCAGCCTATCGACCAGCATCTCGGCCTGAAGTGCGCCGATGGCCACATCCAGTTCCTCGGCCAGAAATGCGCGCGTGGCAGACATCATCTCCGCCTTCTGCTGCTTTTCGATCACCAGATCCTTCATCACCGTCTCCCTCAACCGCCCCACCGTAAGGCAAGGTTCAACAAATTCAATCAAACCATTCCTTAAATTTGTTTGTGTTGAAAAACGTCACGCGGTACGAGCGGCACTCACAGAATGTCTTTCCGGCACAGGACCGGTTTATCCCATGACCCATGCAACATTTCAGTCCGGCATCCGGCTCGGATTGCCCGTCGCCCTCGCCGTTTTTCCATTCGGCGCGCTGTTCGGTGCCGTCGCGATCGATAATGGCCTCACCATTTACGAGGCGACGCTGATGAGCGGCGTGATCTATGCGGGCGCAAGCCAGCTGGTCGGCATAGAGCTGTTCAATCAGAACCTGCCGGCATGGCTGGTGGTGCTGTCCATCTTCGCCGTCAATTTCCGGCATATTCTCTACTCGGCAGCCATGGTGCGCATCGTGCCGGAATGGTCCTTCGCCAAGAAAGCCTTTGGCTTCTTTTTCCTGGTCGATCCGCAATTTGCCGAATCCGTGCGGCTGAAGGAGACCAATAGAAGCGTCAACTTCGCCTGTTATATGGGATACGCCGTCATCGTCTACGTGCTGTGGATGGTATCGACGGTGCTCGGCGCATCACTCGGCAATCTCATCGGCGATCCCAAGGCGGCTGGGTTGGACGTGCTTCTGCCCATCTATTTCATGGGCATGGTTCTCGGCTTTCGCAAGCGCGCCAGCTTCTATCCCGTCATGCTGGCCAGCGCCGTAGGCGCAATAGCCGCCTATCATTTCGTCGGTTCGCCCTGGCATGTCAGCATCGGTGCGGCGACAGGCATTCTGCTCGCCGTCATTCTTCCGCCTGCAAAAACCGATGACAGCGTGACCAAAGTGGAGGCCGTGTGATGAGCGCGATGTTCGACTTGCAGACGCTGATCATCATCTTCGCGGGTGCTGTGGCAACCTATTTCACCCGCGTCGGCGGCTATGTGCTGATGACGCGCATGAAGACCATCCCTCCCCGTGTGGAGGCGGGTCTCAACGCCGTTCCCGTTGCGGTGCTGACGACGCTGGTCGCACCCGCCTTTTTCGAAGGCGGATACGAGGTCAAGCTTGGCATGATCTTTGCGCTCATCGTCGGACTGCGCTTTCCCGGCCTGATCATGCTTGTATCAGGCTGGGCACTTGTCGTGGCGATGCGCTATTTTTCTATCGCGTGATTTCGGCGGTGGCGGCAATCAGCCACTGTTGAACATCGGCATCTGATATCAGCGGCATCAGCTTTTCGCGAACCTGCGCGTGATAGCTGTTCAGCCACGCCAGTTCCTCTTCCGTCAGCAGCGAAACGACGATCAGGCGTCGATCCACTGGGCACCAGGTCAGCGTCTCGAACGAAAGCATCGGCAGGTCACCGCCTTCCACAGGATCTGCCTCGCGAACGTGAACGAGGTTTTCGATTCTGATGCCGAACGCGCCGGGCCGGTAATATCCCGGCTCGTTCGACAGGATCATGCCCGGCAGCAGCTCCTGCTGCGACACGCGCGAGATACGCTGCGGCCCCTCATGCACCGAAAGGTAGGAGCCGACGCCGTGGCCCGTGCCATGGGCAAAGTCCGCGCCCGCTTTCCACAGCGCAATGCGCGCCAGAGGATCGAGATCGCAACCGCGTGTGCCCTTAGGGAAACGCGCAAGACTGATGGCAATGAAGCCCTTGAGCACCAGCGTGAAGAACCGCTTCTGCTCCTCGGGCACATTGCCGATGGCCACGGTGCGGGTGATATCCGTCGTGCCGTTGATGTATTGCGCACCTGAATCGATCAGGAACATTTCGCCGTCATTGATGCGGCGGTCGCTCTGCGTCGTTACGCGGTAGTGCATGATCGCCGCGTTTTCACCCGCACCGGAAATCGTATCGAACGATATGTCCTTAAGCGGGTTCTGCATGGTCTGGCCAACCCGCGCGCGTGCAGCTTCCAGCGCCTCCACGGCCTTGATTTCGGTGAGCGAACCCGGCTGCTGGCCATCCAGCCACGCCAGAAACTCCACCATGGCGGCACCGTCCTGCACGTGGGCTGCGGCAGAACCGGCAATCTCGGCTTCGTTCTTGCAGGCGCGCGGCAGCTTGACCGGGTCCGGCGCGGTCACCACCTCGCCGCCAGCTTCCGTAATGGACAATGTCAGCGCAACCGGTGTGACATCCGTATCCGCCAGAATGCGCCCGGCAGCGCTGGCGATGGCGTGTAGCCGCGCGGCAATTTCAGTCGGCGCAAGCAACGTAGCAAGTGGCGCGAGATAGGCCCCCACCTCATCGCCCACCTTGCGTTCGTCCACAAACAGATCGGCCTTGCCGTCGGCATAGATGATGGCGCGCGCCAGTGGATGCGGTGTGTGCGGCACGTCATTGCCACGAATGTTGAAAATCCAGGCGATCGACGAAGGATCGGTCACCAGAACGGCCTGCGCCTTGCGCGCGGACACGATCTCGCCAATCGTCGCAATTTTTGCCGTCGCCGGAATGCCGGTCACATTGTCAGGCTGGAGAATGACAGGCTCGAGCGGTTCCGCCGGGCGGCCTTCCCACAGGGGATCAAGCGGATTGCTCTCCAACAGAACGACCGAACCGCCCTTTTCGGATAGGGCCGTTTCGAAACGCGTCACTTCCGCGCCGGTATGCAGCCAGGGATCGATGCCGAGACGGAAGCCATCAGGCGCATGATCCGCCAGCCACTCGGCAGGCGGCGCCCCCACCAGATCGCCACCGGTAAACACGACCGGGTCGACCTGCGAGGCAAGCTGGGTGGTATAGCGGCCATCCACGAAAACGATAGCCTCGGCGCGTGTAACCAGCGCGACCCCGGCAGAACCTGTGAACCCCGTCAACCACGCCAGTCGCTCAGCCGATTCGGGAACATATTCGCCCTGATATTCATCGGCGCGCGGCACCAGAAAGCCATCGATGCCGAGTGTATCGAATGTTGCACGCAGCGCCTCGACGCGTGCCTTGCCAAACTGCGGGGTGGATTTGTTTTCGAAGGACTGAAACATGAACTGCTTTCCGAACTGCTGGATTTCATCTCGACCATAGCCCGCCAGCATTGCGATGGTCCAGATGAAAGCGGCAGAAGCCGAAGAGCAGATATTTTTCGCACAGATATTCAGCATCGCATCGGAGAAACGGGAGGACTCATGACTGAGACATGCGAAAGATGCATGCCTCCATTGTCCATACCCTCCTAACTCAAGGCGAACATTCGGCCTATATAGATAACAACACAAGGGCGACGGAAAGCCCAAGGGATAAGGACCAAAGCAATGGCAAATTCGTTTTTTCGCAACGCATACGACCGGGTTGTCGAAGCACGCGCCCGCAAGGCAGACCGCTATGTCAGCCGCGCATTGCTGAGCCTCGACGACTCCACGCTGGCTGCCATCGGTAGAAACCGTGCCGAACTGAGCAGCAAGGCAAAGGGCAGCTACTCCTACTGGTAATCGCCACAACGGCGCTTCTCGAAGCACCTATAAAATGACCGCTTGAGCTTCTCCTCCCAAAGCTCGCGGGTTCGGTCATCAAGACCGATCGAAAAGGCGGCGTGCAAGCGTCGCCTTTTTCGTTTGCCGATCAGTCGCGACGCAGATGGATCGTGACCCAGCCATTGCGCCAGATGGTTCTGACGTGGCTCAGGTGCATGCCGTTATAGGCCGACAGCACCTTCCAGCGTTGCGACGCCAGAATGCCGGACAGGATGACGGTGCCGCCGGGTGCCAGATGCGTCACCAGTTGCGGCGCCATCTTGATCAGCGGGCGAGCAAGAATGTTGGCGATGATGAGGTCGAAGGGTCCGTGCTTGCGGAAAGAATCGGAATGAAAGCCGGGTGCCGTTTCCAGCGCCATGCCGGAGACGATGCCGTTCAGGCGCGCATTTTCCTTCGCGACCTTGATGGCGACGGGATCGATATCTGTTGCCAGAACCGGCACCGGGCGCATCTTGGCAACGGCGATGGCGAGAACGCCACTGCCGGTTCCAAGGTCCAATGCGTTGCGAATGGTGCGCGCGCGAAGCACCTGCTCGATCATTTCCAGACAACCAGCCGTGGTGCCATGGTGACCAGTGCCGAAGGCCTGACCCGCCTCGATTTCGATGGCGATGTCGTTGATCCGAACCTTGTCCCGGTCATGCGAGCCGTGGACGATGAACCGCCCTGCCCGCACAGGCTTCAAGCCTTCCAGCGACTTGGCAATCCAGTCGACATCGGGAATGACTTCGCGTTCGAGCTTGAGATCAGGGAACGGGACGCTCAGCGCATCTTCGACGCGTTCGCGGGTCTCTTCCTCATCGGCCATCAGCAGATAGACCGACGCCTCCCAGATATCGCGCTTCTCATCCACCTCGGTCGTGGCAATCGCCACATCCTCTTCGCCGAAGACCTCAGACAGCAGGTCCAGCACTTCGCCAGCCTGAACTTCAGTGGTGGTCACAAAAAGACGAATTTCGCTCACGGCTCACGCTTTCTACAGATAGGTTACAGCCGTCAGCCTTTGCCATAAATCTCCAGCCAGTCCAATGCGGCAAGCGCGAGATTATGCATCAGCGATCAGGTCTTCGTCAGATTTTGCAGTTTCTGCACCGCCGTATCGGGATTTTCGCCATAAGCAATGGTTCCGGCGAAGCGTCCCTTTGCGTCGAGCAGAATGACCGAGGCGGTATGATCCATCGTGTATTCGCCGCTCGGGTCCTTCTCGTCCACCGGCACCTTCTTGGCGTAGATGCGGTAACCCTTCAACGTCTCGGCAATCTTATCCGGCGCGCCGGTGATGCCGGTAATGCGCTTGGAGACGTTGGAGATGTACTGGTTGAGAATTTCAGGCGTATCGCGCTCAGGATCGACCGAGACGAAATAGGCCTGCATCTTGTCGCCTGCCGGATCGACCTTCTCCATCCAGCCATTCAGCTCGAACAGCGTGGTGGGGCAGACTTCCGGGCAATGGGTAAAGCCGAAAAACAGCGCAGTCGGCTTGCCCTGAAAGGCTTTTTCGGTAATTGGCTGGCCGTTTTGCGCAACCAGCTGGAAAGGCGTGCCGTAGACTTCCTCGACCATCTGGTCGCGGCTCTTGGTCAGTTCCATCGTCAGCCAGGCCATGACGCTCATCAACACGACTACGGCCCCCCAAAGCGCAATGCGAATATTTTTCATGCCATTCCCCAATCAGCACAGAACCAGCCTATGCGCCGCTTCTATCTCACGCTGCCGCCTGTCTGCAATTCAAGAAGAGGGTGATCGCGGCCAATGCGCTGATTTGTCTCAAAAGCACCAGGCGATGCCGCTTTGCACGGAAGACAGGAAAATATCCGTGCCATGCCGTATCCAGCCCTGAAACGTGAAGATGGCAAGCAACAACGCACCGCAGGTAGCGGCGGCAATGCCAAGCATTTTGACGGGACTGGCGAGTAACTCTCTCATCTCACAAATATACTCGCAAAAAAGCCAGCGTGAAACAACGATGATGTGATGTTTAAAGCCTTCCGTTAGGAAAAGTTAAATGGTTTTTGCGCATGATCATCGCCAGCGGTCCGCATAAGCGCACGACATGACGTCACCGGGACATTGGTCCGACACCGCATTATGTTCCAAACCACATTCGGCCAGCCAAGAGAGCCGTCAGGAAAAGTGCGACCATGTCGAACGCCATCAAACAATCCGGCGCATATCTGGAAATCGTGTCCTTTCATCTCGGCGATCAGGAATTCTGCATCGACATCATGGCGATCCGCGAAATTCGCGGTTGGGCGCCGGTGACACCGATGCCACACACACCGCCTTACGTTCTCGGCCTCATCAACCTTCGCGGCGCGGTTATTCCCGTCATCGACATGGCGTGCCGTCTGGGCATGAAGATGACCGAACCATCCGAGCGCTCCGCCATCATCGTCACCGATATCGGCGGCAAGCTGGTCGGCCTTCTGGTCGAACAGGTCTCCGACATGATGACCATCAAATCCGAAGACCTCCAGCCTGCGCCTGAAATCATCCCCGAAGAGCAGCGCAACTTCTGCCGCGGCATCGTGGCACTGGAAAAGAGCATGGTTTGCTTCCTCAACCTCGACACCGTCATCGCCGACGAGCTTTCGCGCGAAGCCGCTTGAGGCCAAATACAGTTCACGAACGCAAACGGCGAGCTTCACAACTCGCCGTTTTTGCTTTCAACGCCTACAGCGTCATACCGGGCCTGACCCGGTATCCAGCAGCGCCGCGTCTGCGGTGCGGAAGAGCCCTTCGACCTGACAGACGTCAGGTCACTAGACCCCACATCAAGTGCGGGGTGACGGAGAGTGAGTAGGTCGCCTAAAACCTTACGGCTTGCCCTTCGTCCACGTCACCGTCTGTCCATAAAGCGGCACCGTGGAAATCGCCATCTTGGCCGAACCATCCGTCAATTCGCGGGTGTGAACAAGGTAGATCAAGGTGTCGTTCGCCTTGTCATAGATGCGGTTGACGACCATCTTTTTCCATACCAGCGACATGCCTTGACGAAACACTTCCTCGCCCTTGGTGCCGAGGTCGATATCGCCAACCTCGACCGGTCCGGTCTGGCTGCAGGAAATGGCGTTGTTGGAAGGGTCTTCGAACCAGTTGCCGTTTTTTAGACGGTCGATCACACCACGGTCGAAATAGGTAACGTGGCAGGTCACACCCTTGACCTTGGGATCGGCGATGGCCTCGACCACGATGTCGTTGCCCGTCCAGTCGACACCGACCTTGCCAACAACCTGTGCAACTGCCGCAACCGGCAGCAGGGCAAGGCCCGCAACCATAAGAGAACGAAACGCTTTAGCCATAACCCAAACCCTCACATGAACTGCCATAGAGATAGGTCTGCGCAGGCGCACAACAAGACGTGATATCAGCGTTTTCTCATGGTGCACGGCGCATAGCCCGTAGCGTGCAGCCGCCCGGCCACCATGCCGATCTTTTCGGGTATGTGGTGAATGTGCTCGACGGCAAGCGCTTTGGCCGCCGCAATCGATGCCGCCGCGCAGACAACGGCGTCTTCGGCAGCATTGTGGTGCACGAAGCGCAATTGCAGATGGTGAGCAATGATATTGAGCTTGTGCGATGGCAGCGACGGCCAGACGCGCTGGGACATCTTCACACTGCAAAAATAGGACAGCTGCGGATAGCTCTGACGATACTTATCGAAACTCGCCCGCATCACGCTGAAATCGAAGGCCGCGTTGTGCGCAATCATCGTCGAATCGCGGAGATCATCGATGAACTCGTCCATCACCTCGGGAAATTCCGGCGCGTCTTCCACGTCGCCGGGTTTGATGCCGTGGATCGCCACATTGAACGGCGAAAACCGCATATCCCTCGGGCGGATCAACCGCTCCTCCACCCTTACGATCCGTCCATCCTCGATCCACGCCAATCCGACGGAGCAAGCGCTGCCCCGTTCTTCATTGGCGGTTTCGAAATCGATGGCGATGGTCTTCAAGGGGTGATTCCCGTTTGCTCTTTGCACGGCATAAAGCAAACAAACGCGAAAATGAACTGCCCTCAGGAATCGGGTGGTCACGCGCATGTGAGCGGATTACACAAAAGCCGGAATAACATTGGCGAGGGACATCAAACGTGGCCGTGCATAAACAGATGAATGCGAGTGAATGGGCCCTGCTGGTTGCCTTGTCGATCCTGTGGGGCGGATCGTTCTTCTTCGTCGGCATCGCCGTCAAGGAACTCCAGCCAGTGACTATCGTGACATTGCGTGTCGCCATCGCAGCACTCGCCCTGCTCACCGTCTGCCGCATCATGGGCTATCGCGTGCCCAAAGCGCCCCAGGTGCTGCGCGCTTTCTTCGGCATGGGTCTGCTCAACAACATCATCCCCTTCTGCCTCATCGTCTGGGGCCAGACCCACATCACCAGCGGTGTCGCCTCCATTCTCAACGCCACCACGCCGCTTTTCACTGTCATCGTGGCACATCTGCTGACGAACGATGAAAAGCTGACCATCAACAAGCTGGCAGGCATCATCATCGGCTTTGCCGGGGTCGCAACCATGATCGGCCCGGCGGCACTGACCGGCGAGAGCTCCAGCCTCTGGGGCCAGCTCGCCATTCTCGGCGCAGCCATTTCCTACGCCTTCGCCGGAATTTTCGGCCGTCGCTTCAAGGCCATGGGCGTGCCGCCGCTGGTCACCGCCACCGGCCAGATTTCCGCATCCACCATCATGCTCATCCCCCTCGCCCTCATCATCGACCAGCCATGGACACTCACCATGCCAAGTGAAGAAGTCTGGGCCGCCCTCCTCGGCATCGCCCTCCTCTCCACAGCCCTCGCCTACCTCATCTTCTTCCGCATCCTCTCCTCAGCCGGTGCTACGAACCTGGCACTCGTCACCTTCCTCATCCCCGTCAGCGCCATTCTGCTGGGGTCTTTGGTGCTAGGTGAACAGTTGGAAGCGAAACATTTCATCGGCATGGCAATGATCGCCGGTGGGTTGGTGGCGATTGACGGACGGGTGTTTCGGCGCCGGGTTGCCGAGTCTTGACAAAGCGCATGCCGCTACCGCATCTTTCGCGCATGATCGCACTCGCAACAATCTCGATGCTCAACACCCTCACCACCGGCTTGCCGGCGGGCGATGGAGTATTGTCGCGATAAAAGCGTGATCTTCCACTCGAGCCCTGCCAAAGCAGCAGGGCGCTATCGACCCCTGCTCTTTGCACAACCAAGGAGACAGGCATGACACTATCAGCAGAACCGCCACCCCATCAGGACTACAATCCATCCGAACTCGTCATTCGCGCCATAAGGCCGCAAGATGCCGAGGGACTGACCAAAGTGCTCACCTTGCCGGGCGTGCGCAGTGGCACATTGCGCCAACCGTTTCAAAGCGTTGCACAGACGCTACGTTTCATCGAAAACCTGTCACCCACCGATATTGTCATCGTCGCGGAATGGCGCGGCATGATCCTCGGCAATGCCGGTCTGCACGCCCATTTGGGAAGACGAAAGCATTCCGCTTCGCTCGGCATGGGCATCCACGATGATTTCACCGGCAAAGGCATCGGCTCGCATTTGCTGGAAAAACTCATCGACGCCGCCGACAACTGGCATGCCATCACGCGCATCGAGCTGAACGTCTTTACCGACAACGAAGCGGCCATCCGCCTCTACGAAAAATTCGGCTTCGAAAAGGAAGGCACCCTCAGACAATACGCCTTCCGCAATGGCGCCTACGCCGATTGCTACACGATGTCCCGGTTCAGATAGACGAAGAGGCTGGCGCTAGCTACCCCGCAATCAGCGCCAGCCACTCGTCCTCATCCATCGTCTGCACGCCCAGCTCTCGCGCCTTGTCCAGCTTGGAGCCCGCACCCGGTCCGGCCACCACGTA
Source organism: Hyphomicrobiales bacterium (assembly GCA_900468015.1). Lineage (GTDB taxonomy): Bacteria > Pseudomonadota > Alphaproteobacteria > Rhizobiales > Rhizobiaceae > Agrobacterium. Next base: position 708,790 of record UBRU01000001.1, on the reverse strand, counting down.
ATCTGTCTTCTTGGACACGGAACCGGCCACCTTGGCACCGAGGCTTTCGGCGCGGGCTTTGGCCTCGTCGCGGGTGAATTTTTCGAGTGAGCCGGTGAAGACCACCGTCTTGCCTGCCACCGGGCTGCCGTCCGTCGTTGGCTGTTCGGCTTCCTTCGGGCGCAGTTCCTTCATCAGCCGGTCGATAACATCGAGGTTGCGCGGTTCCCTGTAAAACTCCACGATGGCCCGGGCCACGACTTCGCCAATGCCGTCGATGCTGTTGAGCTCGTTCCAGGCATCACCGGTCACGTCAGCGGCGGCCTTCATTGCTTCTTCGAAATGCTGATAGGTGCCATAGCTGCGCGCCAGCAGTTTCGCCGTCGTCTCGCCCACATGGCGGATGCCGAGCGCGAAGATCAGCCGATGCAGGTCAATTTCTCGACGCGCATCGATGGCGTCGAACAGCTTCTTCACGCTGGTCTTGCCGAAGCCGTCTATGTTCTCAAGCTTTGTGAGATGCGAGTCTTCCTGCCGCTTTTTCAGCGTGAAAATGTCAGGTGCGGTTTTCACCGAAAGGGCCGGATCTTCGCTTTCGAAGAAGAAATCGATCTGCTTGGTGCCGAGACCCTCGATATCGAAGGCGTTGCGCGAGACGAAATGCTTGAGATGCTCCATCGCCTGCGCACGGCACACGAAACCACCGGTGCAGCGGGTCACCGAATCCAGCTTGCCGGTTTTCTCATTGCGCTCACGCACGGCATGACTGCCGCAGACCGGGCATTTCCTAGGGAACTCATAGGCCACTGAATCCGCCGCCCGCTTTTCCAGCAGAACATCCAGCACCTGCGGAATAACATCCCCTGCCCGCTGCACGATGACCGTGTCACCCACCCGGATATCGTGATCCTGGGGGCGAATGCGCTCGCCATTGTTGCCGATGCCTTCGATGTAATCGGCATTGTGCAGCGTGGCGTTGGTGACGACCACACCACCGACCGTGATCGGCGTCAGCCGCGCAACCGGCGTCAAAGCGCCAGTGCGGCCAACCTGTATCTCGATCTTTTCGACCGTCGTGAATGCCTGTTCCGCCGGAAACTTATGCGCCGTTGCCCAGCGCGGGCTGCGGGAGCGGAAGCCGAGGCGTTCCTGCAAATCGAGGCGGTCCACCTTGTAGACGACGCCGTCGATATCGTAATCGAGATCAGGTCTCGCGATGCCGATTTCCTGATAATGTTCAATTAGTTGCTGGGCGGATTTGAATCGCTTCATGAACGGGTTGACCGGAAAGCCCCATTCCCTGAACTTTTCCACGATGCCGAATTGCGTATCGGCAATGCGCGTCGGCTGGCCGCCATCGGATACTTCACCCAAGGCATAGGCGAAGAACCGCAGCTTGCGCCGCGCGGTCACAGTCGCATCCAACTGCCGCAGCGAGCCGGAGGCCGTGTTGCGCGGATTGACGTAGGTCTGCTTGCCCTCGGCTTCCATCTGCGCATTCAGCGCCAGGAAATCGCTCTTGGCCATATAGACCTCGCCGCGCACCTCCACCACGTCTGGCACGCCTTTGGGCAGGCTGTTGGGGATTTCCTTGATGGTCAGGATATTGGCGGTCACGTTCTCGCCGGTCGTGCCATCGCCACGGGTCGCCGCCGTCTTCAGCTTGCCGTTCTCGTAGCGGATCGACATCGAGAGACCGTCGATCTTCGGCTCCGCGGTAAAGGCGATCGAATCATCCGGCAGGTTGCCAAGGAAGCGGTAAACAGAGGCCACGAAGTCCTGCACATCCTCATCGGAAAACGCATTGCCGAGTGACAGCATCGGGCGGGCATGGACGATGGGCGCGAAGGTAGGCAGAGGCGCAAAGCCGACTTTCTTCGATGGGCTGTCCGCCCTGACAAGATCGGGAAATGCAGCCTCGATGGCGTCGTTGCGGCGCTTCAGCGCATCATATTCGGCGTCCGAAACCTCGGGCGCGTCATTGCCGTGATAGAGCGCGTCATGCCGCGCAAGCTCGGCTGCCAGAAAGGCAAGCTCGGCAGACGCCTCAAGCTCGGACAGTTTGTCTACGGGTGTCTGGTCTTGGGACATGGGGCTCGCCTCGTGCAGGAATCGAAGTTGTTTTTAACGCAGCTAGCCCACTTTTCAACGCCCAGCTTTCGCGTAATCTGATTTCCGGGAGTGAGCAGCAACGGGGATACAACCATGGACATGACGACGCTCATCGCATTCGCCGCCGCCTTCTTCGTTTTTGCCGCCAGTCCCGGCCCTGACAATATGACCATCGTCGCTCGCACGATAACCCACGGTGCGGCATCCGGCCTTGCCTATGGCGCCGGAACCGTCGCAGGCATCCTCATCTTCCTGACGCTGGCCGCATTCGGCTTATCCATCCTTGCCGCCGAAATGGGAACGGTGATGACGGTCCTGCGATATGCGGGCGCGGCCTATCTGATCTGGATGGGCATCAAACTATGGACGGCGGAACCCGTGGTGCCGGAATTGCAAGCCGTGAAGGCGCGCGGCAACCTGTTGTCGATCTTCGCGACCGGCATGGCGCTCAACCTCGGCAATCCGAAAATGCCGCTGTTTTATGTGGCGCTGCTGCCGAACGTGGTTGGAGCCTCGCTGACGGTGGATCATCTGGCCGCGCTGGCGGGTGTCATTCTGGCCGTTGAAGCCCTCGTCATCGGCGGCCACGTCGCACTTGCCGTGCGCGCCCGCACATTGCTGCGCTCTGAAAAGATCGTGCGGCGCGTCAATCGCGCGGCGGGTGGCGTGATGATCGGTTCCGGCGTGGCGGTGGCGGTCAGCCGTTAATCCTGCGCCGCCAGCAGCTTGGCAGCAGCCGCCCTCGCCTCATCCGTCACCGAGGCACCGGCCAGCATGCGGGCGATTTCTTCGGTGCGGTGTTCGGGCTGCATGGTGGCAACGCGGGTCGCGATGCGCTCCGTGCCGTCGCCGGATGGACCCTTGGAAATCAGCAGATGGGTGCCTGCGCGTGCCGCGACCTGTGGCGCGTGGGTGACCGACAAAACCTGCACGGTTTTCGACAGACGCTTCAGGCGCTGGCCGATGGCATCCGCCACCGCACCACCAACGCCCGTGTCGATTTCGTCGAACACCAGCGTGGGTGCCGAACCGCGATCTGCCAAAGCGACCTTCAGCGCCAGCAAAAAGCGCGAGAGCTCACCACCCGACGCCACTTTCATGATCGGCCCGGGGCGCGTGCCGGGGTTGGTCTGAACGTGGAACTCTACGACATCGATGCCATCAGCCGAGGCAGACGCCGCATCGCTGGTCACTTCCACGGTAAAGCGGGCACGTTCCAGCTTCAGTGCTGGAAGTTCGGCCATCACGGCTTCGGAAAGCGCCGACGCCGCGTTGTGGCGTTTTTCGGAAAGCGACAGTGCGGCACGGTCGAAATCGGCCTTTACCACGCCAAGCTGCTTTTCCAGCTGCCCCAGTCTTTCCTCACCGGCATCCAGATCGGCCAACTCGGCCACCATGCGCTCGGCAAGTGCGGGAAGCTCCGTGACCGGCACGGAATATTTGCGACCGGCGGCACGCAGCGCGAACAATCGCTCCTCGACGCGTTCCAGCTCCCGTGGATCGAATTCCGTGCGGCGAAGGGCTGCTTCGACTTCCATCTGCGCGTTGGAGAGACTGTCCAGCGCGGCATCCAGCAACTGCACCGTTTCTTCCAGCAGGCCGGGCGCTTCGTGGCTTTTGCGCTCCAGACGGCGCATCATCGACGCGATCATCGGCACTGGCGATGCGTTGCCGTTGAGAAACTCACTGGCCTCACCGATATCACCGGCTATACGTTCGGATTTCTGCATCACACCACGGCGCTCGGCAAGCTCGTCTTCTTCGCCATCGAGCGGCGACAACACTTCAAGCTCTTCGACCGATGCCCGCAGATAATCGGCCTCGCGGGCCGCAGCTTCCACCTTGGCGCGGTGCACTTTCAGGCCGCGTTCGGCATCCTTCCAGGTGCGATACAACGCCTGCATGGCCGTGGCTTCATCGGTCAGCCCGGCAAAAGCATCCAGCAGCGTGCGGTGGGCGTTGGTGTCAACAAGCGCGCGGTCGTCATGCTGGCCGTGGATTTCCACCATGTGCAGGCCAAGCTGGCGCATCAGTTGAACGGAAACGGCCTGATCGTTGACATAGGCCTTGGTGCGACCATCGGCAGATTGAACGCGGCGGAAAATCAGGTCGCCATCATCATCAAGACCGTTTTCGCGCAGAAGGGCACGTGCGGGATGCTCCATGCCGACTTCGAACGTGGCAGTCACCTGCCCCTTGTCTTCGCCATGGCGCACAAGGCCGCCATCGCCGCGCCCACCGAGCGCCAGCGACAGACTGTCGAGAAGAATGGATTTACCGGCACCCGTTTCGCCGGTCAGCACGGAGAGGCCCGCCTCGAACCCAAGGTCGAGCCGTTCGATCAGAACGATGTCGCGGATCGATAGCTGGACCAACATGGCTTATGCTCTGTCCTCAGGCTCCCACCAGTTTTTTACCGGCGCGGGAAATCCAGGATTCCCTGTTTTCGCGAGGCGCAAGACCCTGTCCCTTCAACAGCTTGAAGGAATCGTCGTACCACTGGCTGTCAGGATAGTTGTTGCCCAGAACAGCAGCAGCAGTCTGCGCTTCATCCGCAAGGCCCATGGCGTAATAGGCTTCGGTCAGACGGGCCAGCGCTTCTTCGATCTGGTTGGTGTTCTGGTATTGCTCCACCACGATTCGGAAGCGCGATACGGCAGCAAGATATTCCTTGCGCTCAAGATAGTAGCGGCCAACCTGCATTTCGCGACCGGCAAGCTGATCACGGGCAAAGCGGATCTTCGCCTGCGCATCTGCGACATATTCCGAATCGGGATAGTCGTTGACCACCTTGTTCATCGCCTCGATCGTGCGCTGGGCAGCGCGCTGATCCTGCGTCACGTCGGCAATCTGCTTGGAGTAGGCAAGACCGATCATGTACTGAACGTACGCGGCATCCTTGGCACGGGGATATTGCTTGAGAAAGCGCGTGCCGGATGCAATCGCAACTTCATTCTTGTTCTGGCGGGTGGCGATGAAGGTGTTCATCACCAGCGCCTTCTGGCCCCACTCGGTGAATGGGTACTGCTTGTCGATGGCCGAGAACTTGCGACCGGCTTCGGTCATGTTACCGGCATTCATGTTGGCGAGGCCCTGCTTGTAGAGCACGTCAGGTGGATCGGTTTCGACGCCGAGCTTGGTGATGTCGATGTCGGGGTCGGACTGGCAAGCTGTCACCAGTGTTCCGGCGCCAATCAGCATGAGCGATACGAGCGCTCCCCGTACCGTTCCATTCATCGCACCAGACACTACACGCTTCATTCGTTAGTTCCCACTTCCGCGTAAATACAGAACATCGGCTTTTCCTGTGGCGTTTCTAGCCATAAAAGCGTCCGCAGGGCAACGCAATGATGACGCAATAACGCATTTTTATGGCATGGCACGTCGTAGCCGATGTTTATCTGAAGGCTTGTATCGCCATTTTACTGTGTTTTCCGGTCGCGATACAAAAAAGCCGCCCACACGGACGGCTTTTTATTTTTTGTGTCAACAACTCACGCCGACCAGGGCGCAAACTCGGACTGCTGGATGGCAACGAATTCCCGTGCGCGAACCACCGGGCTGCGAGCGCCGGGAGCCTCGACGATCTCATAGGCAGACGAATCGTTCAGCAGCGCCTTCAAAGCGTTTGCATTGACCTTGTGGCCGCCGCGATAGGAACGGTAGCAGCCGATGAACTGCGTGCCTGCCAGGGCCAGATCGCCTACGGCGTCCAGCGTCTTGTGACGGACGAATTCGTCCTTCTCGTAACGCAGGCCTTCCATGTTGATCACGGTGTTGTCGTCGGAAATGACGACGGAGTTTTCAAGCGAGGAACCCAGTGCGTAACCAGCGGCCCAGAGGCGTTCAACATCACGCATGAAGCCGAATGTGCGAGCGCGCGACAGTTCATTCTTGAAGGTGTCGGGCGTTAGGTCACCCTTCCATATCTGGCGGCCGATCAGCGGCGTATCGAAATCGATTTCGACTTCGAAGCGCGTGCCGTCATAGGGGCGGAACTCGGCCCAGGATGCACCGGCCTCGATGCGCACAGGCTTCACGATGCGGATATAGCGGCGCTTTACGCCGAGGTTCTCGATGCCGACTGATTCGATGGCTTCGATGAAAGGCATGGAGCTGCCATCCATGATCGGCACTTCAGGACCGTCGACTTCAACGATGAGGTTGTCGATGCCCATGGCGTAGATACCGGCCATGACGTGTTCAACCGTCGCAACAGACTGCGCGGCCGAGCGACCGATGACGGTGCACAGATCTGTGTTGCCCACATTGGCGGAAACGGCCTTGACCTCAACGGAGGTGCCGTTGTCAAACTGGCGGCTGAAAACGATGCCCGTGCCCGCTTCCGCAGGCTGGAATGTCATGGATACCGGGTTGCCTGAATGCACGCCAATGCCCTTGAGCTGAACGGGGTTGGCGATCGTTGTCTGGAAACCGAGCAGTCCGATGGTCATGCGAGTCTTGCCTTTTCATGTGAACCCGCCTGCTAACCCGGCATGGCCCAAATTTCAACAGAGGGGAATAATCATCGGAGAAACCGCGTTATATTCTCGTCTCATCGTCATACATACGCACAGTGGGTGCCTATCTCAAATCACTGTTGATTTCGCTTTGTAACAGACCCAAATCTTTGAAAAAGCTAATCTAAAACCGCGCAATCACGGTCTTATAAGACAACAATGCCCGGGTCTTTGGGACCCGGGTATCGGCATTGCAGAGAATCGGCAGATCAGTTGGACTGGCGGCGAAGGAACGCCGGAATCTCAAGCTGGTCGTCCTCGTGCTGGCTGGCAGACGAAGGCGTCTGACGGCCATGATCGTCCAGATTGCCACGGCGCGGTGCGTAGAGGCTGGCTTCCTGAGACAGCGGGCGACGCTGCTGGTTGGCCAGGCTTGGCGCGTCCATCATGTCGGATGGAACGGCTTCTTCCTCTTCGCGGCGACCGAGCGAATTGGTGATCCGCTTCAGAAGGCCCATCGGGCCACGCTCTTCAGGAACAGCCGATGCCGGGTGGGCGCGGTGATCCATCTCAGCCTTGACGACTGGAGGGAAGTCTTCGACCTTTGGCATGCGGACCGGCTCTGGCGCGCGGGCGACAGGGGCTGGCTCGTGATAAACCGGTGCCGGTGCCTGCTGCATGCGGGGTGCAGGTGCTGCCACCTGTTCCGCCGCATGGTAAGCAGGCACTGGTGCGGTGTGCACTGGTGCTGCGGGGCGAGCAGCAACCGGTGCTTCCGCTGGAGCGGCTGCGAACAGCTTGCTCTGAGGGCGGAATTCGGCTTCTGCCTGGGCCTGACGGAGACGCTGTTCAGCGGCCGCCAGTGCCAGTTCCCGTTCCATTTCGGCATCGCGAATGGTCTGGGCAATTGGGTCTACGGTCGTCTTTGGTGCCTGCATGACTGGGGCAGGCTGCACTGCGGCCGGAGCAGAAGCAACGGCCGCGGAAGGACGGATAAGCGGCTTTGCAGCAGCAGCCTGGCGAAGCTCTTCAGCGTTGCGTTCCATCTGGCCAGGAACGCGGTCGATGCCGGTGGCAACGACGGATACGCGGATGAGGCCTTCCAGAGCTTCGTCGAATGTCGCGCCGAGGATGATGTTTGCGTCTGGATCGACTTCTTCGCGAATACGGGTCGCAGCTTCGTCGACTTCGAACAGGGTCATGTCGCGACCACCGGTGATGGAGATCAGGAGGCCCTGTGCACCCTTCATCGATGTTTCGTCGAGCAGCGGGTTGGCAATCGCCGCTTCCGCAGCCTGCATCGCACGGCCCTGGCCGGAAGCCTCGCCGGTACCCATCATTGCACGGCCCATTTCGCGCATTACGGAGCGAACGTCAGCGAAGTCGAGGTTGATAAGACCTTCCTTCACCATCAGGTCGGTAATGCAGGCAACGCCGGAATAGAGAACCTGGTCGGCCATCGCAAATGCGTCAGCAAACGTGGTCTTGTCGTTGGCAATACGGAACAGGTTCTGGTTTGGAATGACGATCAGCGTATCGACGGACTTCTGAAGTTCCTCGATGCCCTGTTCGGCCAGACGCATGCGGCGACCGCCTTCGAAGTGGAACGGCTTGGTCACGACGCCAACCGTCAGAATGCCCTTGTTGCGGGCAGCCTGTGCGACGACGGGTGCAGCACCGGTACCGGTACCGCCGCCCATGCCAGCCGTGACGAAGCACATGTGCGTGCCGTTCAGGTGGTCGATGATTTCATCGATGCACTCTTCGGCAGCAGCGCGGCCGACTTCCGGCTGCGAACCCGCGCCCAAACCTTCGGTGACGTTGACGCCGAGTTGGATCACCCGGTCGGCCTTCGTCATCGTCAGAGCCTGTGCATCCGTGTTGGCAACGACGAAGTCGACGCCCTGGAGGCCAGCCGTGATCATGTTGTTCACAGCGTTACCGCCGCCACCGCCAACGCCGAAAACGGTGATGCGTGGCTTCAGCTCGGTGATATCCGGCTTTTGCAGCTGTATCGTCATTTTAACATTCCTTCTTTCTCTGGCCGCATCGCCCCGCAGGCCAATTCTTAATAAACGTCACTCAGTCCCCTGCCCGATGGGCAGACAGAGGTCAGAAACTTTCTTTCAGCCATTGCCCTACGCGGGCGATCCGGCCACTACCTGTTCCGAACGGCGAGAACATTCCGTTCTGCGCCGCATGGATTTCGATGTCCGCGATCTGCGGATAAATCATCAGCCCGCAGGCTGTGGAAAAGGCCGGGCCTTTGGCCGCGACCGGCAGGCCGGACACGCCCATGGGGCGGCCGATGCGAACGTTGCGGGCAAGAATGCGCCGCGCCGTTTCCGGCAGGCCGGTCAACTGACTGGCACCTCCGGTCAGAACCACGCGCTTGCCCACGATCGGGGAAAAACCCGATTTCTGGATGCGGTCGCGGATCAATTCCAATGTCTCTTCGATGCGGGCCCTCACGATGCGGCTGACGAGCGCGCGCGACACCTGCGAAGGCTGGTCGCGGTCGTCTTCACCAATCGGCGGAACGGCAATCATGTCGCGGTCGTCGGAACCGTTGGCCAGCGCCGAACCGTGAACGACCTTCAGGCGCTCCGCATCTTCGATCCGGGTCGAAAGGCCACGTGCCAGATCGGTGGTGACGTGGTGTCCGCCAAGGCCGATGGCGTCGGTGTGAACCAGACGGCCCTCGGCAAAAACCGAAATCGTCGTCGTGCCGCCGCCCATGTCGATGGCCGCACAACCAAGTTCGACTTCATCATCCACCAGAGCTGCAAGGCCGCTGGCATAAGGTGTCGCAACAATGCCTTCGACCGACAGGTGAGCGCGGTTGATGCAGAGTTCCAAATTTTTCAGCGCCGTGCGTTCAGCCGTGACCACATGCATGTCCACGCCCAGCATATCGCCATACATCGACAGTGGATCGCGAATGCCGCGCTCTCCATCCAGCGAGTAGCCGGTTGGCAGCGAGTGCAGAATGGCGCGATCCTGGCGCAGAGACTGCTGGCTGGCGGCAATCAGAACCTTGCGCAGATCGCCCGATTCGACTTCCTGGCCGCCCAGATCGATGCTGGCGGTGTAGATGTCGCTGGCGATGCGGCCTGCGGAAACATTGACGATCAGGCTATCAACGGTGAGGCCTGCCATGCGCTCAGCGGCATCCACAGCCAGACGAATGACGCCTTCCAGCGCATCCAGATCGGCAATCACGCCGGATTTCACGCCGCGCGAACGCTGGTGACCAATGCCGATGACTTCGACCTTGTGGGTACGACCCGGCAGCACTTCGGTTTCCTCACGCGGTGTGAGACGACCGATCATGCACACGACCTTGGTGGAACCGATATCGAGAACCGAAACCACATGGCTGCGCTTGGAAGACAAAGGCTTCAAGCGGGGGAGACCGAAATGGGAAGAACCAAAAAAGCTCATGTGTTCTTCTCCGCCAACTTGATCGCCTTGGTGCGTGCTTCGACAGCCTTCTGGCGACGCTCGGCTGCACCTTCGGTCAGCTGCACGGTCGTGCGGTCCGAAAGGCGCAGATCGACGGCAGCCACGTCACGCGACAGAACCTTTTCTTCCATGTCCATGCGCGACAGCAGTTGCAGGGCCCTGGGAACATTCTCTTCCGGCAGCTTGACGACGATGCCGTTATCCAGATGCAGGTCCCAGCGACGTCCGGCAATGCGAACATAAGCGCGAACGCGGTTGCGGATTTCCGGCCAGTCGGCCAGTTCGTCCACGAAGCTGGCAGCACCCGTTTCGGCATCACGACCGACGAACAGCGGCAGACCGGCATATTTGTTGTCCCGCAACGGCGCGATCACGCTGCCGCTCTTTTCGATCAACGAAAGCTCCGTGCCATGCTGCCAGATACCGAATGCCTGACGTTCCTTCAGACGCACTTCGATGGTCTTGGGATAAATCTTGCGGACGTCGACATCTTCGACCCACGGCAATTCTGTCAGCTTTTTGCGGGCTGCGTTCACATCAAGCGCGATCAGCGATGTCGCGCCATCAAGGCCGAGCAGCTGGAAAATGTCGATTTCGGACGTCTGGATGTTGCCGGAAACCTTTACGTCCTCGATCGCGAAGCCGGCAGCCGACGTCGTGGCCTGCGCAACAACATTGGTGTGGCCACCCAGCGACATGCCGTAAAGGCCAATTGCCGAGAAGAATACCAGCGTTGCCAGCGAGCCGGTATGCGCGGGAATGTGGATGCGTCCGGTGGCCAGCGACACACCGAAGCGAAAGCCCTTGCGCAATGGACGTGGTAGAACCATGCGTTCATCGGCAGTTGCCGAAGCGAATTGCTCGCGCTTTTTTTGTCCCGACTTTTTGCGGTTTATCGCGAACACGAAGCGTCCTCCACCATCCAACGGACAAGCTCGCCAAACGAGCGGCCCGCATGAGCTGCCATTTCGGGCACGAGGGAGGTCGGCGTCATACCGGGCTGAGTGTTGACCTCAAGCCAGATAATCTCGCCATCTTCTGAGAAACGGTCGTCGTAACGAAAGTCCGAACGGCTTACGCCACGGCAGCCAATCACCTGATGCGCCATAACCGCCAATGATTGGATTTTTTGGTAAATTTTTGGTGAAATTTCTGCAGGAATGACATGCTTTGAGCCACCCTTCACATATTTCGCATCGTAATCGTAAAATGTGTGACCGAGTGGCACCACCTCTGTGACGCCCATCGCCTCGCCATTCATGACGCCGCAGGTGAACTCGCGACCATGGATATAGCGCTCGACCATGACCTCATCGCCATAGCGCCATTCCGACGAACCGATGATCTGCGGCGGATGCGACTGATCTTCCTTGACCATGACCACACCGAAGCTCGAACCTTCGCGCACGGGCTTTACGACATAGGGCGGTGCCAGCGGATGCTGGTTACCGATATCGAAACGGCTCATCAGCTTTTCCGGCGCAACAGGAATACCCGCAGCAGCAGCAACCTTCTTGGCCTGCGACTTGTTCATGGCAAGCGACGACGCCAGCACGCCCGAATGCGTGTAGGGAATTTCGAGATATTCGAGGATGCCCTGAATGGTGCCGTCTTCACCGTAGGGACCGTGGAGCGCGTTAAAGGCAACGTCGGGGCGCAACTTCGAAAGCGTCGCAGCGATATCACGGTCCACGTCGACACGTGTAACCTTGAAGCCCTCGCCTTCCAAGGCGGATGCGCAAGCCTCTCCCGTCGAGAGGCTGACCGGCCGCTCGGAAGAAAACCCACCCATAAGAACAGCGATATGTTTGCCGCTCATGACAACCTCTGACACCAAAAACACCTGACCAAGATAACCGGACCAGAAACCTGCTCCGCGATTCTCTCGCCCGCTCCGTGGCAAACACTTAAGCGCCATTAAGGTTAATGAAGTGTTTACTTTCGTTAACCGAAACGACCAGCGACGCAATTTTTCTTAAAGAATCACATCAATCCCGGATTCCCTCCTTGGAATCAGAGAGTTGGCGCCAATGCAAGATTCAGAATTTCAACGGGATGAAATAAAATCGTTGCGCGGACGAGAGACCACAGCCGGGAAAGCAAGATCGATTCGTTAAGATTCGCCGCTTTTCCCCAGCCATTTTTGGCAATTACCGATGCGTTTACCGCAGGCTTTTGTGCCCACCTCCTACTTCATTCTATGATCACGTCGAACGGAGGCACGGCTAAATGAGAGAGAATTCAATATGGCACAGCATAGCCGGTGGCCGGGAGATGCTGGCCTGGTTCGGCGGCACACATCAGTTTCACGAAGCGCTCTTGCAGGAGCTTGTCATAAGGGCAGACGGCACAGGTTCATTTCGGATCAACACGTCGATCCTCACCGATGCGGTCGATGAAAATGGCTTTCTTATTTCTGAAAAGCATGCGGAGGTGATCCTCAATCTGGGTGGCATCCACACCGTCAACGTAACCGACCTGGATATGATGCCCGGTATCATTTTGATGCTGGACATCACCCAAACCGACTCGCTCTTCAAAATCGAATGGGCCGCGAGCTATGGCGTAAACGGTTATATCATGGCCAGGCACTTCGATTTTTCGCTCACTCCAAAACTCGCTGAACCACCCGTCTCATGACGCAAAACGACGCACGAACACCGATAATCGTCCATTTTTTCCAGAATATTGCGTTTTAACCGTTTCAAAGGATCGAAAATTGCGTTAACGCAACCTCACCCCGGTAAAGGGTCATAAGTGTTACTTAACAATGGAAAAATCCCATGTCCGACGCGATATCCAAGGTATCGCCGACCGCTGACGCTTCGAACGATGTAAAGACAAATTCGCCTGCACGAGTTCTTACTGCCAGCGTGGTCGGCACGACCATCGAGTTCTTCGACTTCTACGTTTATGCGACCGCAGCAGTGCTCGTGTTCCCAACGTTGTTCTTCCCCAACAACGACCCGATGACGGCGCTTCTGGCCTCTTTCGCCACGTTCTCCATCGCTTTCTTCGCACGTCCGCTGGGTGCCGTGGTCTTCGGCCATTACGGTGACCGCGTGGGCCGCAAGACGACGCTCGTCGCTGCGCTTCTGACCATGGGTGTCTCCACCGTCATCATCGGCCTGTTGCCATCCTATGAAACCGCTGGCGTTCTGGCGCCGCTGCTTCTGGCGCTGTGCCGTTTCGGTCAGGGCTTTGGCCTCGGTGGTGAATGGGGTGGCGCCGTGCTTCTGGCAACGGAAAACGCCCCTCCTGGCAAGCGCAGTTGGTACGGCATGTTCCCGCAGCTCGGCGCTCCACTCGGCCTCTTCCTTTCCTCCGGCGTCTTCTGGCTGCTGCTCCACCTGATGTCGCAGGAAGCCTTGCTCAGCTGGGGCTGGCGCATTCCCTTCGTCGCGTCGATCATCCTCATCGCCGTTGGCCTGTGGGTACGTCTGTCGATCACGGAAACACCTGCCTTCCAGAAGGCTATCGACAAGGAAGAGCGCGTCGCCGTTCCCGTTGCCGAACTCTTCCGCCATCACAAGCGCAGCCTGCTGCTCGGCACCTTCGTGGCGCTGGCAACCTTCGTGCTGTTCTATATCGGTACGGCCTACCTATTGTCCTACAACGTCAAGGTTCTGAAGATTCCATTCCTCGACGCGCTGGAAGTTCAGCTCGTGAGCTCGGTCGTCTTCGGTATCTTCATCCCCATCGCCGGGAAGCTGGCCGAACGCTTCGGCCGTCGCGAAGTGCTGATTGCCACGACCGTGCTGATCGGTGCCTTCTCGTTCCTGCTGCCCGGCCTGATGACCGGCGGTGAAGGCTCGATCTTCCTCTTCGCAGCACTCGCCATGGCACTGATGGGCATGACCTACGGCCTCATCGGCACGGCCCTCGCAGCCCCCTTCCCGACGACGGTTCGCTACACGGGCTCGTCCATCACCTTCAACATGGCCGGCATCTTCGGCGCATCGCTGGCGCCTTACATCGCCACATGGCTGCAGGTGAATTACGGCATGGGCTACGTCGGCTACTACCTCTGCGTCGCCGCGCTGATCACCCTGCTGTGCATCATGCTGTCGCGCAAAGACGAAGTCTAAGCCGTCATCTTCACGTTAAAATGAAAACAGCCGGATCAATCGTCCGGCTGTTTTCGTTTGTAGAGATCACCCGGCAAGACTTTGTTCGTCGTCTACGACAACATGATTGCGTCCAGATTGTTTCGCCCTGTAGAGCGCAACATCGGCACGGTGCATGACGTTCTCGAACGCCTCATCATTTCTGGGCGTCGAAATGCCAATCGAAATCGTGACATTGATGGAAACGCTCTCGGCCACAAAAGGCTGGGCCTCAACCGACTGTCGGCAACCCTCGCAATACGCAGAGAAATCGGCGAGCGGAATGTTTGACGTCGCAACCACAAACTCCTCACCGCCGAGCCTGCTCAAAAGCGAAGATGCCGGAAACGCCTCCGCGATGCGCCGTGCAATGCCGGATATCACTGCATCTCCAGCGGCATGACCGTAATTGTCATTAATCGACTTGAAGTGATCGATGTCGAAGAACGCCAGACAATAGTCCTCGTCCAGATGCTTTGCATCGGCATGCAGCCCCGCCCGGTTCCGCAGACCTGTCAGACCATCCGTATGGCTGAGATGTTTGTAGCGCTCATGGGAAATGGAAAGACATTTCACCTGTTTGGCGATTATATGCGACAGCACGAACGATATCGGAAACGTGATGAAAACGGTCAAAGTGCTGCCAACCCATAAAGCTGTCTTGGGGTTGGGAACAAATCCTAGGACAATCAACGTGCTGAGTGCGGTTACGTTGAGGACAAGAGCGATCAACGTAACCGTTATTGAGAAAGCAGATGCAAAACGCAGCGGCTGGAGTGTAGTGCGATCTTCGGACGTGGCTAGACGAAACAAAAGCGAGGGCAACAGATAACTGCCCGGCATCGTTTCATTGTCAGCTACCAAGGAACGCCTCTACTTCTCTCCCCGGCATGAAAAGGCCGAGGCGTTTGATTTCCCATTCCAGGCGAATGCCTGCATGTTCGAACACGCGCTTGCGCACCGCTTCACCCAGATATTCAAGATCGTAGCCGGTCGCGTGACCGGTGTTGATCATGAAATTGCAATGCAGCGACGACATCTGCGCGCCGCCGATGACCATGCCGCGGCCGCCTGCCTCATCGATGAGGTTCCAGGCTGAATGTCCCTCGGGGTTCTTGAAGGTCGAGCCGCCGGTCTGTTCGCGGATCGGCTGAACCGTCTCACGGTGAAGACGAACCGCATCCATGTCCGCGCGGATTTTTGCCCGGTCTTCCGGGTGGCCTTCGAACAGGGCGCCTGTGAAAATCAGATCCTTGGATGCTTCGGAGTGGCGATAGCTGTAGCCCATATCCGCATTGGACAGGGTGTGCTGATTGCCCTGACGGTCCACGGCGTAAACCTCGACGACGCGGTCCTTCGTCTCGCCGCCATTGGCACCGGCATTCATGCGCAACGCGCCACCGATGGAGCCGGGAATGCCATAATAGAAATGGAAACCGCCGATGCCATTGTCCATGGCCATCGCAGAGATGTGCTTGTCCGGGCAGATGGCACCGGCCTTGATGCGGTTTTCGCCTGCCAATTCCACCTGGCCGAAGCCCTTGGCGGACAGGCGCACGACGACGCCTGGAATGCCGCCATCGCGGACCAGCAGGTTGGAGCCGACGCCGACAACCGTCAGCGGAACATCTTCCGGCAGGATTTTGAGGAAAGCGATGAGGTCATCCACGTCATGGGGCTGGAACATCAGTTCCGCCAGACCACCTGCCCTGAACCACGTTACGCGATCCATCGGCGAATCCGGCGTCAAACGTCCTCTGAGTTCCTTTACTCCGTCGCCGAGTCTCTCCAGCAACTTTACCCCATCCACCTGTCTCATGCAGACTTTCCTGAAATGCTATCCAATTCTGAGGGCAGCACTGCCGCCCACTGCGTAATATTACCTGCTCCCAAAAGAACCACGAAATCACCAGATTTCGCAATGCCTGCAACTGTCTTTGCCAGATCGTCGCGGGAAGTGAGGTGGCGCGCATCGCGATGGCCCGCAGCTCTAGTGGCTGAAACGAGCGTCTCGGAGTTCACACCCTCTATGGCATCTTCGCCCGCCGCATAGACCGGAGCAAGAAGAATTGTGTCGGCATCGTTGAAACAATGCGCAAAATCTTCAAACAGGCTGGAAAGGCGCGAATAACGGTGCGGCTGGTGCACAGCGATGATGCGACCGCTGCATGCTTCACGCGCGGCCTTCAACACGGCTTTGATCTCGACGGGGTGATGGCCGTAATCGTCGAAGACCTGCACGCCGTTGGATTCGCCCGTCAGCGTGAAACGGCGCTTGACGCCGCCGAAGGAGGCCAGCCCCTTCTTGATGTCTTCGACAGAAATGCCGAGGCGATTGGCGACCGCAATCGCAGCCGTCGCATTCGAGACGTTGTGACGACCGGGCATTGGCAGCACCAGATCGGTGAAAGTGAAAATCTTGCCCGTGCGGCGACGGCGGATTTCGACGTCGAAAATCGACTTGGTCCCGTCGATACGGACATTGGAAAAGCGCACGTCGGCCTGCGGGTTTTCACCATAGGTGATGACCTTGCGGTCTTCGATCTTGCCAACCAGCGTCTGCACTTCGGGATGGTCGATGCACAACACGCCGAAACCGTAGAACGGCACATTTTCCACGAACTGGCGGAATGCGGCCCGCACGGCGTCGAAATTGCCGTAATGGTCCAGATGCTCAGGGTCGATATTGGTGATGACGGCGACATCGGCGGGCAGTTTCAGGAAGGTGCCGTCCGATTCGTCAGCCTCAACCACCATCCACTCGCCCTCACCCATGCGCGCATTGGTGCCGTAGGCGTTGATGATGCCGCCATTGATGACGGTCGGGTCGAGATTGCCTGCTTCCAGCAGCGTGGCGACCATGGAGGTCGTCGTCGTCTTGCCGTGTGTGCCGCCGATGGCGATGGCATTACGGAAGCGCATCAGCTCGGCCAGCATTTCTGCACGGCGAACAATCGGCAGGTGCTTTTCACGTGCTGCCGCAAGCTCCGGGTTGTTCTTCTTGATCGCCGTGGAAACCACGACCACTTCGGCATCGCCGAGGTTTTCGGCAGCCTGTCCGACGAAGACCTCGATGCCCTTGTCACGCAGACGCTGCACATTGGCGCTGTCTGCCTGATCGGAGCCCTGCACGCGATGGCCGAGATTGTGAAGTACCTCGGCAATGCCGCTCATGCCGATGCCGCCGATTCCGATGAAATGGACGAGTCCTATGGCTTTCGGCATCTTCATGGATGCACTCCTTCTTTATTTTTTGCTTTAAATTGCTGAACGGACTGACCAGCGGCAATCGCTTCCACCAAATCGGCCAGACGCTGCGCCGCATCCGGCTTACCGGTGGCTTTCGCAGCCGCAGCCGTGCTGGCCAGACGATCAGGATCGTTCATCGCATCGCTCAGCAGGGATGATAGTTTTTGCGGAGACAGTTCAGACTGCTTGATAACGCTTGCACCACCAGCGGCAGAAAGGGCTGCGGCATTGGCGGCCTGGTCATGATCCAGCGCATGCGGATAAGGGACCAGCACCGACGGACGCCCGATGACGGAAAGCTCCGACACCGTGGACGCACCCGAACGGCTGATGACGAGATTGGCACCCGCGATCCGCTCTGCCATATCGCCAAAGAATGGCGAAACATCCGCCTTCACGCCCAGCTTGGCATAGGAGGCAATGACGCTATCCTTGTCTTCCGGGCGCGCCTGTTGTGTCAACGAAATGCGAGAACGCATCTCATTCGGCATGAGGCAGATGGCGGCAGGCACGGCCCCGGAAAAGAACTGCGCGCCCTGACTTCCACCGAACACGACGAGCTGGAACGGCTCACCGGCTCCAGACCGCGCGTAAGCAACGTCCGCAGCCGTCAGCACGGCGGGACGAACGGGATTGCCCGTCGTCACGGTCTTGTCGGCATAATCGCCCTTGTTTTCCGGCAGGAAGCCACCGGCGATAGCCTTCACACGCTTGGCCAGCGCCTTGTTGGCCCGGCCCATCACAGCGTTCTGCTCATGGATGATCGACGGCACGCCGAGACCCGTGGAAGCCAGCAGCGGCGGCACGGTGGGGTAGCCACCAAAACCGACGACGGCGACCGGCTTCAGCTTGGTCACGAGACGGCGGGCGGCGCGAAGGCCGGTCCACAGCTTCAGCAGCGCCTTGGCAACGGAGATGGGGTTCTTGGAACCGATGGTGGCGGAGGGCACGACGTGAATTTCATCGGCGGGAAATTTGCCTGCGTAGCGCTCGGCACGGCTGTCGGTCACCAGATGCACGGAATAGCCGCGCGCCTTCAACTCGTATGCCAGCGCCTCTGCCGGAAACACATGGCCGCCGGTTCCCCCGGCGGCTAGCAGAACGATGCCTTTGCTCATACTCTTTACTCCGCGGGAAGGCCCGCATTGACCCGGAAGAAACTGCGCTCCTGCGCACGTTTTTCAGGGCGGTGGCGGGTCAGCGCCAGAAGGAAACCAGCCGTCACACAAATCGCCATCATGGACGAGCCACCATAGGAAATCAGCGGCAGCGTCATGCCCTTGGCGGGCATCAGTTCCAGATTAACGCCGATATTGATCATCGACTGCATGCCGATTTGCAGCACGAGACCGGCCACGGCGAAGCGGACGAAGTCGTCCTTTTCCTTGAAGGCGTGGCTGAGGCCCCGTAGCACGATGAAGGCGAAAATCATGACCAGCAGCATGCAGAACAGGATGCCGAACTCTTCCGCCGCAACCGAGAAGATGAAGTCCGTGTGGCTATCGGGAATGATGCGCTTGACGATGCCTTCGCCCGGCCCCTGGCCGAACCAGTTTCCGCGAATGATGGCTTCACGGGCGGTATCGACCTGAAACGTGTCGCCCTCGCCCGTCCAGAACCGGTCGATACGACCGGCAACGTGCGGCAGCATTAGATAGGCAGTGATGATGCCACCGACGCCAAGGCCACCCAGCATGATGATCCAGAACCACGGCACACCGGCCATGAAGAACATGCCGCCCCACACGACGGAGGTCAGAATGGTCTGGCCGAAGTCGGGCTGCGCGATCAAAAGCGCGGCGACGATGCCGAAGGTGATGATGGCAAAGAGATTGCCGGGAATTTCAGGATGGCGCGCGCGCTCGGCAAACAACCAGGCGCAGACGATGACGAAGGCGGGCTTCATGAATTCGGACGGCTGAATGGAGAAGGACCCGATGGAAATCCAGCGGCGCGCGCCCTTCACTTCGATACCGAAGAACAGCGCAAAGATCATCATCAGCAGTGCCGCGATCAGCATGATCACGGCCACGCGGCGCACCTGTCGTGGCGTCAGAAAGGACAGTCCCACCATAATGGCCAGCGATGGCACCATGAACATTGCCTGACGCTCGACGAAGAAGAAGCTGTTGAGGCCGATACGCTCGGCAACCGCTGGTGATGCCGCAAAAGATAGCATCAGCCCGATGCCCATCAGCGCGATGAAGGCCGCGAGGAAGAAACGGTCGATGGTCCAGAACCATTCCGCGACCGGTCCACGGTCGATACGGCTTACCATTTCATCACTACTCCTTTTCCGAGCCAACCAACATCGTCACGCCAGTCAGTGCTGCAACGTGGCCAACGAACGAATCACCACGTATTTCGAAGTTCTTATATTGATCGAAGCTTGCGCAAGCCGGTGATAGCATCACGACATTGCCGTCGCGGCCATCCGTCGACGCATCCGCTGCGGCATGTTCGACAGCCTTGTCGAGCGTACCGGAGATTTCGTAAGGCACCGCCTCACCCAAGGTAGATGCAAACTCCGCTGCCGCCTCGCCGATCAGATAGGCCTTGGCAATATGGGAAAACAGCGGTGAAAGACTGGATATGCCACCCGCCTTCGGCAGGCCACCGGCAATCCAGTAGATGCGGTCATAGCTGGACAGAGCAGGCGCTGCGGCATCTGCGTTGGTCGCCTTGCTGTCATTCACGAACGTCACATTACCACGACGGCCCACCGGCTGCATGCGGTGCTTGAGCCCGGGGAAGGAGCTGAGCCCGGCCCGCACCTCATCCTCCGAAATGCCGACAGCAAGGCAGGCCGCAATCGCTGCCGCCGCGTTCTGGGCATTATGGCTGCCGCGCAGTGTCTGGATGCCATCGAGATCAACGAGCAGCGACGACGTGCCACCCTGCGCCTTCATGATGCGGCTACCCTCGGCATAGAGACCATCGGCCACGACGTTGCGCTTGGAGATACGCAGCACGGTCACACCGGCGCGCTCGATGCGGTCGGCAATCAGCGTGCAATAGCTATCGTCAACACCAACAACTGCCGTATCGCTACCCGCGACCAGACGTTCCTTGATATCGGCGTAGTGCTGCATCGTGCCGTGGCGATCGAGGTGATCGGGCGTCAGGTTGAGCAGAATGCCAGCGGTCGGGTTCAGCGTCGGCGCGAGGTCGATCTGGTAGGACGAGCATTCGACCACGTAAAAGCGTTGCGCCCTCGGCGGTTCGAGGCTGAGCACAGCCGTGCCGATATTTCCGCCAAGCTGCGTATCGCGGCCAGAGGCTTTTAGAATGTGTGCAATCAGCGCTGTCGTGGTGGATTTGCCATTGGTGCCGGTAATAGCGATGAAGGGGCTATCCGGCGCGTGCGCACGGCGTTCGCGCACGAAAAGCTCGATATCACCTATCACCTCTACACCGGCGGCCTTCGCCAGATCGACGGACCAATGCGGCTTGGGATGTGTCAGCGGCACGCCCGGTGCCAGAACGAAAGCGGCAAGCTTTGACCAGTCGAGCGTGCGCAAATCCGCCGTTGGAATGCCCTCGGCACTTGCCTTGGCCACACTGTCAGGATTGTCATCAAATGCCGTCACGTCGGCACCACCGGCAACCAGTGCCTTGGCAGTGACCAGACCAGAGCCGCCGAGCCCAAAGAGGGCGACCTTTTTTCCAGCAAGTGAGGTGACAGGGATCATGCCGTTACCTCAACTTCAGCGTTGCAAGGCCCAGCATCGCGAGCCCAACGGAGATGATCCAGAAGCGGATGACAACCTGGCTTTCCGTCCAGCCCTTCTTTTCGAAATGGTGATGGATCGGCGCCATGAGGAACACGCGTCTGCCGGTGCGCTTGAACCAGAAAACCTGAATGATGACCGACAGCGTTTCCATAACGAACAGGCCACCCACGATGATCATGACAAGCTCGTGCTTGATGGCAACCGCGATGGAGCCGATGAGGCCGCCGAGCGCGAGCGAACCCGTATCACCCATGAAGATAGCGGCTGGCGGTGCGTTGAACCACAGGAAGCCAAGCCCAGCCCCGATGACCGCCCCGACGATGACGGCGAGTTCGCCCGTTCCGGGCACGAAATTGATCTGGAGGTAATTGGCGAAAATCGCGTTTCCAACCAGATAGGAAATGATGCCGAAGGTCGCAGCCGCAATCATGACAGGTACGATGGCGAGGCCATCCAGACCATCCGTCAGGTTGACGGCGTTGCCCGCACCGACAATGACGAAAGCGCCGAACAGCACGAAGAAATAACCGAGGTCGATCACGAATTCCTTGAAGAACGGAAAGGCGATCGAACTTCCAAGCGTCCCGCCATGCGGCGCCGTTGCCAGTGCGACCTCCATCATGAAGAACACGGCAATCGCGGCAATGACGAATTCGATGCCAAGACGCGCCTTGCCGGAAAAGCCTTTGTCGCTCTGCTTCGTGACTTTCAGATAATCGTCGTAAAAGCCGATGGCACCGAAGCCGAGCGTCACCATCAGAACCGATACGACGTAAACGTTGGATAGGTCACCCCACAACAATGAGCCGCCAAGGATACCCGCCAGGATCATCAACCCACCCATGGTCGGCGTACCTGCCTTCTTGAAATGCGTCTGCGGGCCATCGGCGCGGATCGGCTGACCCTTGCCCTGGCGAATACGCAGCGAATTGATGATGGCGGGACCGAACAGGAAGACGATCAGCGCGGAGGTGAACAATGCAGCACCGGCCCGGAACGTGATGTACCGGAACAGATTGAAGACTTGAACTTTGTCCGACAGTTCAACGAGCCAGATCAGCATGTGTGCCCTTTCGAAAGGCGATCAAAGCAGCGGGCGTCAAAAAAAGTGCCTGCGCCGCCTCGAGTTCTTGTTTGTTTCAGCAACGAGCAATCGAAAACAGCATCGTGCCATTCATCCAGTGCTCTAAATCTGGCGTTCCGTCTCGGGGAATGCCGGATACTTGTCAAGAAGAGCCGTCACGATCTTGCCAAAACCGATGCCAAGTGACGATTTTATCATCAATACATCGCCCGGCTGGACCCATTTGAGAACGAATTCATTCAGTTCGGCAGTCGTCGGGAACCACGTAACGGTCACGCTCTCCGGCAGGGCATCGCGCAGTGCGGCCATCGACTCACCCGCCAGCCATACGTGCTCGATTCCGGCAGACAGAAGCGGGCCGGACAACTCCTCATGCACCTCGGCAGAAAACTCGCCCATCTCCAGCATGTCGCCCAACACCGCCACGCGCCGTCCACTGCCCTTCACTTCGGCTGCGGCCAGAAGCGCGATGGCGGCCCGCATGGAGGCCGGGTTGGCATTGTAGCTCTCGTCGATCAAAAGGAACGAGCCTTCGCCAACCGAAAGACGGTGGCGCTGGCCCCTGCCCTTCACGGCCTCCAGTGTGCCTAGCGCGGCGAAGGCCTTGTCGAGGTCAGCACCTGTCACCGCAACGGTGCCCAAGGCCGCCATGGCGTTTTCGGCGATGTGGCGACCGGCAGCGCCGATATGCAGCTCGCTGGTCTCGCCATTGATGATGGTCCAGATGGTCGAACCGTTGGGCGTGTTCTCGTAATCGGCGAGGCGGAAATCTGCCTTGGCATGCTGGCCAAATGTCAGCACATGTTCGATACCCGCATCGAGTGCTGCGCGCTCAAGCTGTTCGAACTGCGCATTGTCGCGGTTGAGAATAACCGCGCCACCCGGCAGCACGCCGTCGAAGATTTCGGCCTTTGCCGCTGCAATCTCCTCCAGACTGTTGAAATTGCCGAGGTGAGCCGCAGCGATAGTGGTGATGATGGCCAGATGCGGCTTGACCTGTTTGACCAGCGGGCTGATCTCACCGGCGTGGTTCATGCCCACTTCGAAGATGCCGAATTCCGTATCGGCAGGCATGCGCGCCAAGGTCAGCGGCACGCCCCAATGGTTGTTGAAGGATGAGACGGCGGCATGCACCTTGCCCGAGGGTGCCAGCACCTGTCGCAGCATTTCCTTGGTCGTGGTTTTGCCGACAGAGCCTGTGATTGCGATGATGCGAGCCGATGAGCGCTCACGCGCGGCGATGCCGAGCTTGACCATGGCCGCCAGCACGTCTTCCACGACGATCATCGGCACCGTCAGGCGACCGAGCGCAGGCAGCTTGCCTTCCGAAACGACCAGAAGTCCGGCACCGTTGGCGACCGCAAAGCTTGCGTAATCGTGACCATCCACCCGGTCACCCTTGATGGCGAAGAAAGCTTCGCCCGGTTGCACCGTGCGGCTGTCGATGGAAATGCCCGTAATGCCTTGCGGCAGGTTGCCGACCGGACGGCCCGCCATGACGGCGACCATATCCGGTACTGTCCATAACCAGTTCAAATCTTCAATCCTTCCAGCGCGGTACGCACCTGTTCATGATCCGAGAACGGCAACGTCACGCCGCCCACGATCTGACCTTCCTCGTGCCCCTTGCCCGCAACGATCAATGTATCTCCACTCCCCAGCAGCGACACGGCGTGGCTGATAGCCTCTGCCCTATCGGCAATCTCCAGTGCGCCCGCCGCCGCCGCCATGATTTCGGAACGGATGGTCTGCGGCTCTTCCGAGCGCGGATTGTCATCCGTCACGATGACGATGTCGGAAAGACGTGTAGCGATTTCGCCCATGATCGGGCGCTTGCCCTTATCGCGATCTCCGCCGCAACCGAACACGGTGATGATGCGACCTGACGTGAAGGGTCGCACCGAGGTCAGCACATTTTCCAGCGCATCCGGCTTATGGGCATAATCCACATAGGCCAGCGCACCATTCTTCGTCTGGCCGATCAGTTCGAGACGGCCAGCAGCACCCACCAGTTTCTCGAGCGCCTTGAGTGCCACCGAAGCCGAAACTCCAGTCGAGATCGCAAGCCCTGCAGCAACCAGCGCATTGGCCACCTGAAAATCACCCGCCAGCGGAATATCGACTTCGTAAATCTTGCCCTGATGATGCACTTCGATCATCTGCTTGTGACGGAAATGCTCGACGCGCTTCAGCGTCAGATAATCACCCTTGCGACCGACCGTGCGCACATCATGGCCCGCATCCGTCGCAGCCTTGATAGCGCGGTCCGACCACGGATCGTCAGAGAAGATCACGACCGGCGAACCCTTCGGCAAAAGCGTATCGAACAGCCGCATCTTGGCGGCCATGTAGTCTTCAATGGTGGGATGGTAATCCATATGGTCGCGACCGAGATTGGTGAAACCGGCAGCGGCCAATTTCACGCCATCCAGACGGCGCTGGTCGAGGCCATGGCTGGAGGCTTCCATCGCCGCATGGGTCACACCCTCGGAGGCGAGTTCTGCCAGCAGTGCATGCAGCGAAACAGGATCAGGCGTCGTCAGAGAACCATAGTCCTCGCGACCCGGCGCGATGACACCTGTGGTGCCGATCTGCGCTGCTGCATGGCCCGCGGATTTCCAAATCTGGCGAATGAAGGAAGCGACGGAGGTCTTGCCCGCCGTGCCGGTCACGGCAATCATGGTCTCGGGCTGTTTTCCGTAGAAACGAGCAGCAGAAAGAGAGAGATAACGGCGCGGATCAGCAACAACAAGAACCGGCACAGCGGCATCCACGGCATGGCCAGAGACAACCGCAACGGCACCCTTGGCCACGGCGTCCTGCACGTAAGTGCTGCCATCCGCCTTGGTCCCGGCCACCGCCACGAATAGCGATCCCGGCTGGGCCTTGCGGCTGTCAGCCGTAATCCCGGTAATTTCAAGCGCTCCGGCGTCTGTCCGCAGCAACTCGTTGAGTTCGGGGAACTCAGCCCCCGAGAGATCTCGCAAATTCATCGATATGTCCGTCTTGTCCCCCCGGCGCGAATCGCCGGTCCATGGTAAGCTGTAACAATCAATAAGACACCAGCAAGGCCGATCCGTCGCTGCCGAACTTTGGCTTTACACCGAGAATAGCAGCAGAGCGGCTGATGATATCCTTCACCATCGGCGCTGCCGTGTTACCGGCAAGAGCTGCCCCATTACCCTTGTCGGTACGCGGCTCATCGATGAAGGTCAGCACCACATATTGCGGGTCATAGATCGGGAATGCGCCCAGAAATGCGTTGAAGTTCTTGTCGTGCACATAGCGACCGTTCACGACCTTATCTGCCGTTCCAGTCTTGCCGCCAACGTCAAAGCCTTCGACGCGCGCATTGCGACCGGAACCCTTGGTGCCGTTCCAGTCGAACAGGAAGCGCATGTCCTTGCTGGTCGTCGGTTTCATGACCTGCGTAGCGACCTGATCTGCCTGTTCTCTGGTGCGAGGCAAGAAGGTCGGCTCGATCAACTTTCCACCATTGACGAGCGCCGCACCGGCAATCGCCGTCTGCAACGGAGTTGTCGACACACCGTGACCGAAGGAGATGGTGATGGAATTGATCTTCTTCCATGTGCGCGGCTGCGATGGCATGGCCACTTCCGGCAGTTCCGTCTTCATCCTCGACAGCAGGCCAAGCTTGGTCAAAAACTCCTTGTGGCCATCAATGCCCACGGTGTCGGCAATCTTGGCCGTACCGATGTTGGACGAATACTGGAAGATTTCCGGCACCGACAGCATGCGGCCTTTGCCGTGGAAATCCTTGATGGTGAAGCCACCGATGCGGATCGGCGCGCGGGCATCGAACATATCGTTGATGTGGACCTTGCCGGAATCGAGACCCATGGCGATGGTAAAGGACTTGAAGGTCGAGCCCATCTCGAACGTGCCGTTCGACATACGGTTGAGCCAGCCTTCTTTAGCGCCTTCCGCCGGGTTGTTGGGATCATAATCAGGCTCGGAAACCATGGCGAGGATTTCGCCGGTATGCACGTTGATCACGACGGCGCCAGCGCCGAGAGCCTCTGTTTTCTTGATCCATTCGCTCACCACTTCGCGAGCAATCGCCTGAACGCGCAGATCGATGGAAAGCTTTACAGGCTCCAGCGGCTGATCGGACGTCATGCCAAGCGCCGTCAGATCGGCAAGGCCCTGGTTATCGAGATAGCGTTCCATGCCGGCAACGCCACGGTTATCGATGTTGACGTGACCAACAACGTGAGAAGCCGTCGCGCCGCCGGGATAGAAGCGGCGCTTTTCAGGGCGGAAACCAATGCCGGGAATGCCAAGCGCCAAAATCTGGCTCTGCTGCTTCGGCGTCAACTGACGGCGCAGCCATTGGAAACGTGATTCGGATTTCAGCTTCTGATAGGTGCCACGGGTGTCGAGATCGGGCAGAACGGTGCGCAGTTTCTCGATGGCTTCATCGACATCAACAATGCGGTGCGGTTCGGCAAACAGCGAGACGGTGCGAATATCGGTCGCCAGCACCTCGCCGTTGCGATCCAGCAGATCGGGGCGCGAAGCCATCAGCCGGTCGGCGGGCGCAATGCTGGAAACCGTTTCCGGCTGCGTCATGCCATATTGAACCAGACGACCGCCAACGACACCATAAAAGCAGATGAAGCCGAATATCAGCAGGCCGACGCGGGTCTTTGCCTGGGTCGCACGACGTTTGCGGGCACCCTCAAAGGCAGCGTGGTCCGTCACACCTGTTGTGCTTGCGGAAAAATGAGCCCTGCTTTTCAGAACCATGGCACGGGAGAGAAAAGACATCAGTCCACCGATCCAGTTATCGTTTCATCCATATCGCCAGACTCGTCACCGGCATCGACGCTGACAGGCGTTGCCGGTTTGGGCCGCGAGACCGGCGCGCGCGGTGCAGGCACTGGAACAGGCTTGCCACCGGTGGCGACGATCTGCCCTGCCGGTGCAGACTTCGGCTTGGCCCCGCCCAGGGTTGCGCCGGGCTTGGAACCATTGACGGCAGCGGCAATCACATCCTCGACGCTCATGCCTTCCGGCTCCGGCGGCTGCGGCAGTTGCGAGCGCAGCATCGGAAGCTCATTGGGCTGCGAAAGCTGCGTCGGCTCTGTCGGCGCCAGCGAAAGATCGCCCTGATAGGCATTCACCAGCCGGTGCAGGCGGTTGGGCTGTGTCAACAGCGCCCAGTCGGCGCGCAGAAGGTCGATCGTGTCCTTCTCCAGCCGAATTTCCGTTTCCAGTTTCTTGACCGATTCGAGCTTGAGATCGGCCTGATGCTTGATGGAATAGGTCACGACGGCTGCCGCCACCATCACGCCCATCAGCATAAAATCGAGGGTCCGCAGCATGTCAGCCTCCCATTTTTTCAAGGCTGGCGAGATCGGGCAGCTCGAAGATCGACAGATCGGCGGGCCGCGCTGGCGCCGTGGTGCGAAGTCCCGCACGCAGCTTGGCAGAGCGTGCCCGGGGATTGATGTCAGCCTCTTCGTCACTGGCCGCAATCATCGGCTTGCCAACAGCATCGAAAATCGCCGACTTGGCGGCGAGCATCGGCATGTGGCGAGAGCCCGATGCACGGTCGGAACGATCCGCGAAATACTTCTTGACGATGCGGTCTTCCAGCGAATGGAAGGTCACCACGACCAACCGACCACCGGGCTTCAAAGCCTGTTCGGCTGCAAACAGCGCCTGCGCCAGCTCGCCAAGCTCGTCATTGACGAAGACGCGCAACGCCTGAAACACGCGCGTCGCCGGGTGGATCTTGTCTTTCGCCTTGCGCGGCGTGACGATCTCGATCAATCCGGCCAAATCACGGGTGGTCCGAAACGGCTCTTCCGCACGCTTCTTTTCGATGGCGCGGGCAATGCGGCCCGGCTGCTTTTCCTCGCCCAGAAAACCGAAAATGCGAATGAGGTCACCCACCTTGCAGCGGTTGACGACATCTGCCGCAGATACGCCGGATGCGGACATGCGCATGTCGAGCGGGCCGTTCTTCTGGAACGAAAAACCGCGCTCGGCCTCATCGATCTGCATGGAGGAAACGCCGATATCCAGCACGATGCCATCGAGGCCTTCGGCTGGTGCATGCGAGGCGAGATTGGAAAATTGCGACTGAATGAGAGAAAGTCGCCCGCCATTGGCCGCAACCATGGCCTGCCCACCGGCAATCGCAGTCGGGTCGCGGTCCAGCGCGATGACATTGGCGCCCTGGTCGAGAATGGCTTGGGTATAACCGCCGGCACCGAAAGTACCGTCGAGAATGACTTTGCCGGGTGCTGGCTCCAGCGCCTTTATAACCTCGTGGAGAAGAACCGGAATGTGGCGAACCGGTCCGCCACCGGCTTCAGAAGATCGTCCGCCAGAATTCGCCGCCATTCCGTTTCCCCGTCCTATCCGGGGCGACCAGCGGTAAAACCGCGCCCCGTTCTTGCCGCCTTCTGCGCCTCGTGAAACGCGTCCGGCTGCCACAGCTGAAAATGATCCGCTCGACCCACAAAGGTAACCTCGGTGGTGATGTTGGCGAATTCCCGAATGAAATCCGTCACCATCAATCGCCCTTCGGCATCGAGTTTCATGAAAATGCCGCCGCCGTGGACCAGCAGCGACATCGCGTTTGCCTCCGGCGAAAACGCGTCCATGGACGCGATCTGCCGTTCGTATCGTTCGAGCAAGTCCGGCCCACCCACGCTGATGGCCGGAAATGCAAAATCCTGGAGACAATAAAGCTCCTGGATGCCACGGTCCGCCAGCACCGAGCGAAACAGCGACGGAACCGAAACGCGCCCCTTGGCGTCGATCCTGTTTGTCACGTTCGATAAAAAGCGACCCATTGTAAAACTCGCCAAAGCCGCCGCATGCAGAGCCGAAACCCGCACCGAGAGGCAACACCGTTACGCACGACAAATCGCTGACCGGTAGGACGTAATGCCCATCGGACCCTTGCAGGCCTCTCCGTTTCAGAGATTGCGGGTCAAAAACACGACCCTTTGTGGTGTGCATTTGGGATACCATGGGACCATATGGGCGTCAATGGGAGAAGCCAGTGGGATACCGGCCTCGGATCGAATATTCATATCCCGTTAAGTTTAACGAATGGTTTACCGTGTGCATTCAAGCACTTGCCGGACGACAACAATTTATCGCCTCTAAAATCTTTTTTTATTAGAAAAAACAAATACTTACGGTCCCCGTCACGCGGGGCGCGCAAGCACTTGGAATAAAAAGAGAATTTGCCAGTTGGCCTGTAAGCCGGGTTCTGTATGGCCCCGGTTTGACCCGGAACGTGGCAGCCATTCATCTGGGACGGCATTTGCACGCCGCCTCTCGCAACCCACCCGGATAACTCGCCCAAAAACCGGCTGTAGATACGCTTGCGCGCATCCCACGTTATCCCTATTCGGTCTTGCTCCCGGTGGGGTTTACCATGCCACCCCTGTTACCAGCGGCGCGGTGGGCTCTTACCCCACCCTTTCACCCTTACCACTATAAAAGTGGCGGTCTACTCTCTGCGGCACTTTCCCTAGGGTCGCCCCCGCCGGACGTTATCCGGCACCGTGTTTCTGTGGAGCCCGGACTTTCCTCACCCTACCGTCTTTCGACATTGGTAAAGCGCGGCTGCCCGGCCAACTGGCAGGGGCTCCTTAGACGGGTTCAGAAACGAAAGCCACCGGAAAATCGGCAACCGCATCATTACGTGGAGAAAACAGGCGCGAAATCCGCAGCATATTCCGTATCGATGATCCGCCCTTCGACCAGAAGCTCAGCGCCCAGCCGCCCGATTTCATCGGAACTCTTGGCCGCGGTACCGCAGCCGCCGGTCAGAACGGCGATGCCTGGTGACGCCGTATAACCGATCGCCGGAAAGCCGCTTGGCGTGTAAGATGTCACGCAAGCCGCCATCGATATCCGCGAGCGGTCGACGGAAGGAATCAGCGTTTCGATGATATCGGAGAAGTCGTCGCGCACCTTGGCGCTTCCACCGGAGCGGAACCAGTCACGAATTTCGCGGTCGCCGTTCAAGACGATGTCGACAGGCTCACCGCCGATCTTGAGATAGGCCTTGCCATCGGGATAGCGCACGGGCGGCAACAGATAGATGTGCTTGCGCGGATCGGCTGGCTCATAGATCAGCGATGGCATGCCCGCATAGCGATCCAGCTCGTCGTCTGGAATTTCAAAGAATGCCACCGTGCGGCCATAGACCTGCATCTCAAGCTTCTGTGGCAACAACCCCTCGGCAACGGAAAAACCGCCCGCCGCGACGATCACTTTCTCCGCCGTATAGACCTGGCCGGACGCGGTCGTCACCGTCGCAACACCGCCCTCTTCCCGCACGCTGACGGCGATGTCATCGATCCGCGTCACCCCGCGCTTTTCAGCACTGACGATCTGCGCCCGCACCATCTCACGCGGATTGACCCATCCGGCATTGTTCCTCTCGAACACGCCTTCGCATCCACTCTCGAAAGCAAAATAGGGAAAGCGATTCGCCAGCGCAGCATCATCCAGAATCTCGGTCTCGACACCCAGCGTCTCAGCCGCCGCGCAAACATTTTCGATATAGTCAAAGCCGATGCCGCGTTTCTTGCCGACGATCAGGCAACCAACCTCACCGTAAAATTTCACACCGCTCTCGCGCTCGATTTCGGCGTATCGGGCAATCGAACGATTGGCCAGCCGCGCCCAATCAGCATTGCCATCGATGGTGCGGGTAATACGCGCCGCATCATAATGGCTGGCAAAAACACCGGTGTGATTCTTGATATCCGCAGGCTCACCCGGGCCGATCAGCGCAATGCCATCACCGCTCCCCGCCAGATGCCGCGCCGCAGCAGCCCCCATCATGCCAGCACCGACCACGATATATTTGAACTGAGTTGCCATGTTCGAGCTCACTGATTTTAGACTCTGTTACAAGGAGTTGTAGCGGTTTGCGGAATCGATTCCAGAGGGTTTGTTTCTGATCGTGGGCGTTGGTGGGTGTGGCTTACCCCCCTCTGTCCTGCCGGACATCTCCCCCACAAGGAGGGAGATTAGCTGGGCGCTTGCTCACCACTAAATCCGCAGCTTTCAAGATGTCCGAGCGATCTCAACGAGTCGATCTCCCCACCTGTGGGGGAGATGCCCGGCAGGGCAGAGGGGGGCTAGCCACACCCACCATTGCCCACCTCAAACAAACACCGGCCCAACCTGCCCCGCAAAATCTTCTTCCGTCAGCTGTCCATCCAGCAGTAGCACCGCCCCCAACCGCCCGATCTCATCGGATGATTTCGCCGAGACGAAGTTCCCACCCGTCAACACGGCAATGTTCGAAGACTGCGTGTAGCCGATATAGGGATAGCCAGTGCGGGTAATCGACGCGACGCAGGAGCCTGACGTGACCGGGCAACCCTTAAGCTTCGCCATAAGCTCGACAGCCCGCTTCACCAGAAACGCCACCTCGCTCGCCGTACCATCGGAGTGGAACCAGCGCACCGCCTCATCAAGCGTCTCCAGCCTGCCCTTCTCGCTCTCACCGCCGATTTTCAGGTAGGTCTTGCCATCGGGATACAGCACCGGTGGCAGGATATAGACGATGTCATCGGCATTTTCCGCCAGCACGATGGTCGATGGCATGCCCGCGAAATCGCGCTGCTTCTGCTCGTCCAGTTCGAAAAACGCAATCGTCCGGCCTGTTGCTGCCATATCGACTTTAGAAGGCAGCAGATCGGCCATATTGGTGAAACCGCCCGCCGCGACGATCACCTTGTCCGCCGTATAGCGCTGGCCCTCGTTCGTGACCACCTCGACACCGGACGCCGTGTCATCGATGCTCACCACAGTCTCGCGAATCAGCGTCACACCTTGGCGTTCTGCAATTGCGACCTGCGCCTTCACCAGCGCGCGCGGATTGACATAACCGGCGTTGCGCGGCTCGAACCAGCCCTCGTAATCTCCGGGCAAAGCAAACATCGGGAAACGGGTCCCGATCTGCGAGGCAGCGTATTCCTCGACCACAAGTCCGAGCCGGTCCCGCGCTGCCATGGCCCCCGCCACATAGTCTCCTCCAAGCCCTTTGCCGTTTCCGGTAAAGAGGCACCCCGCCTCGTAGTAAAAACGAATACCACTCTTGGCTTCGATCTCGGCGTAACGGGCGATAGAGCGTTTCGCCAACTCCGCCCAGACGGGATCGCCATCAAAACCGCGGGTAATACGGGTTTCATCGTAATGGCTGGAAAACACGCCGTTGTGGCTTTTGATGTCCGAGGGCTCGGCAGGGCCGATCAAAGCCACACCATCCGTTTGCGCCGAGAGATGGCGTGCCGCAGCAGCCCCCATCATGCCCGCACCGACGACGATATATTTGAAATCCGCCATTTTTTGCATCCCCACGGTCCTCGCCCAAACCCTTGGGCTGAAAAGACTTTTTACAGCCAAGCAGACGCGCGTCTATCGTATTCCTGCGACGATCACAGGAATGACGGCGGTGGAATGCATCTAGCCTTCCAAAATCGCCTGCACCTTGCCGCAATAGCGCTTCGAAACCGGGTTCATTCGCGTGGCACCATGGCCTGCATTGTAGCGCAGAATGGTGTCGCACACTTGCCCGCCACCCAGCTGGTGCGCGGTTGCCAGATATTGCATGCCCCAGCGTATGTTGGTTTCGGGATCATAAAGCGCCTTCGTCGTGCCGCGATAGCCCATCATCCTTGCCGTGGCGGGCTTGATCTGCATGAGACCGACCTCACCCGCACTGCCGCGTGCTCTAGGGTTGAACTTGCTTTCGACGGAAACGACGGCGTGGGCCAGATTGGTTGGCACGCCATAACGTTTGGCATATTTGACGATGAGATCGGAGTAGTTATTCTTCAGGCCGGTTGGAAGCGTCTTTTCGGGTATGGGGTAGCCAGGCTTGCGGAAATAGGTTTCCAGAGTGACCGTCTTAGTCTTCACGTCGTCCTTGGCAAAAACAGGTCCGCTCTGTGCGGCAAGCATGGCGAGACAAGCCGAAACAGCAACAATCATTCTTATCATTAGTATAAATGGTCTCCGACCGTGAAGACTGCGGAATTCGTCCGCAATAGCGCTCAATTCAGGAAGATCATCGAAACAATCCGGCGCACGTCTTCATCATTGATACTGGCGACTTGGGTTTCTCACTGAAACCGGTCGCGGGTTGATGAGGCGTATTAAGTGGCGCATTAAGGATATACTGTGGCAAAGCGAAAAATATCGGTCGCCGGTCCACGGATATGGGAAGAATTTTCCGAAAATCGCGCCTAAATGGCGCGAAATTTCGGCAACTCGGAGATCAAGCGGTGCAACGTGTCGATGGTGGAAAAATCAGCGATACCATCCACCAGATCGGGCCGGAAATGGCGCTGGAATGCAGCCACCGCGCCTTCGGTTTTCTCGCAATAATGGCCTGTTATTTCAACGCCATATCCATACAGCGACAGCATGGATTGCAGCGCCTCCACCGGTTGGCCGCTATCGCCACGCTGAAAGAACCTGCCACCGCCAATGGCTGCCGGTGAAACCCAGTGGCCGACACCGTTCTGCGACAACACGTCCCACGGAAACTTTTCGCCCGGATCGATCTTGCGCACGGGCGCGATATCGGAGTGCCCCAGCACCCGTTCCGGCGCGATGGACCACCGCTCGCCGCAATCGCGACATAATTCGATGACGGCGCGGATTTGCGCCTCTGGAAAATCCGGCAACCCCGCCGGATGCCCGGCATTGGCAATCTCGATACCGATAGAGCGCGAATTGATATCGTTTGAGCCATCCCAGACGCTTTTGCCCGCGTGCCATGCCCGGCGCGCTTCCGGCACCAGTTGCATCACCCGGCCATCTTCAAACACGAAGTAATGGCTGGAGACCTGGCTTTCGGGATTGCACAGCCAAGACAGCGCGCTATCTGCGGTGCCCATGCCAGTATAATGCAGAATGATGATGTCAGGCGCGCTCACATCGATGCGTTCGCCATGGTTTGGCGAAGGCACGACGGTCGCGCCCTTATAGTCCGCAGTGAAATCACTCATGCGACGCGGCGTTCTTTCTCGATGGCCGCATAGGCCGCATTCAGGGCCGCCATGCGTTCATTGGCTGCCGCATGCAGTTCCATCGGCACGCCACGCGCAATCAGCTTGTCCGGGTGGTGTTCGGCCACCAGCGAACGATAACGCTTGCGAATATCCATGAAGTCGTCGCCAGGCGAAACACCCAGCACACGGTAAGGGTCACGCCCTTCCATATGCACGTGCCGTGCCATGATCATTTCGAAATGATCTTCGGTGATTCTGAAAATCTCTGCGATGCGGCCCAGAAACGCCATTTCGCGCTCATGAATCAAGCCATCGGCCTTGGCGATATGAAACAGCCCGTCGATCACGCTTTCCAGCATGTCGCAATTCTGTTCGCCCGAACCGCACAGGCCGGACAGCCGCTCCGCATAGGCTTCGTAACCGGCAACGTCCTGACGTGCGAGGTTATAGAGCCGCGCAACATTCTTGGCTTCCTCTTCGGGAAAGTCGAATATCTGGCGGAAAGCCTTGACTTCGGCATCGTTGACCATGCCATCGGCCTTCGCCATCTTGGCGGATAGCGCGATGATCGCAACGGAGAAGGACACCTGACGACGGGTTTCCGGGTCGCCTTCGAAGACGGTTCTGACAGCCTCGATCACGCGTCCAAGCACGTTGCCTGCTGCATCGCCGATTGCGCCGAGCAGCCGTTCCCACAGCGATGAAAGTTGCAAACAGGCGAAATCGTACATCATTCCTCCAAGCATAAGGCCCGATTTGCTGAATGCAATATGCATAACGGTCGCATGCCATTAACTTTTCTTCATCTTGCGATCATATCGACTGACTTGAATTGGTAATACGTCGAGAACGCCAAATCGGTTTTCCACAGGCTGAGATGACCGCCGAAGGTCGCGCGTCAATTGAAACGATTATATCGGCTAACTCATTCAATCGCTTTGAAATTCCGCGATTTTCTTGAGAAATTCACTTTACATGCCACATTCTGTCACGCATCCATTTGCCACACGACATCTTTGCAAAGAACTCGAAGGAGAGCCACGATGGCTAAACAGAAAGTCGCAATGTTGACCGCAGGTGGTCTCGCGCCCTGCCTTTCTTCCGCCGTGGGCGGGCTGATCGAACGCTACAGCGACATTGCTCCTGACATCGACATCGTGGCTTACCGCTCCGGTTATCAGGGCGTGCTTCTGGGCGACAGCGTCGAGATCACCAAGGATATGCGCGAGAAGGCGCCTCTCTTGCACCGTTACGGCGGCTCGCCCATCGGCAACAGCCGCGTGAAGCTGACCAACGCTGCCGACTGTGCAAAGCGCGGCCTCGTCAAGGAAGGCGAAAACCCCTTGGCTGTCGCGGCAGATCGTCTCGCGAAGGATGGCGTCACCATTCTCCACACCATCGGTGGCGATGACACCAACACGACCGCCGCCGATCTTGCGGCCTATCTCGGTGCCAACGGCTATAACCTCACCGTCGTCGGTCTGCCGAAGACGGTCGATAACGACGTCGTTCCCATCAAGCAGTCGCTGGGTGCATGGACGGCTGCCGAGGTTGGTGCGAACTTCTTCGACAATGTCAGCAACGAGCAGAGTGCCGCACCCAAGACCTTCGTCATCCACGAAGTCATGGGCCGCCACTGCGGTTGGCTGACGGCGGCAACCGCCCGCGCCTATATCCAGAAGACCAAAGGCAATGAATATGTCGAAGGTCTTTTGATGGGCGAACAGCTCAAGAGCATCGACGGCCTCTACCTGCCGGAAATGGCATTCGATATCAAAGCCGAAGCCGAGCGCCTCAAGAAGATCATGGACGATACCGGCTTCGTCACCCTGTTCGTTTCGGAAGGTGCCGGTCTCGATTCCATTGTTGCCGAGCGTGAAGCGGCAGGCGACACCGTCAAGCGCGATGCCTTCGGTCACGTCAAGATCGACACGATCAATGTCGGCGGCTGGTTCCAGAAGCAGTTCGCGGGCCTCATCGGCGCGGAACGCACCATGGTGCAGAAATCCGGCTATTACGCCCGCTCCGCTCCGGCCAATGGCGAAGACCTCCGCCTCATCCAGAGCATGGTCGATCTGGCCGTCGAAAGCGCCTTGAACAAGGTGTCCGGTGTGACCGGCCATGACGAGGATCAGGGCGGCAAGCTGCGCACCATCGAGTTTCCACGCATCAAGGGCGGCAAGCACTTCGACCTGTCGACTCCATGGTTCGGTGATGTGATGAGCCATATCGGCCAGCCCTACAAGGCTGCCTGACCGCACACTCCATCCGTCTTTACGCCGCATTATGCGATCAAGCTGATCCACTGTGGCGTAAACACACCGCCCCGACGATATCTGTCATCGGCCTAGAAATCCGTTTTGGTTTCGGGGCCGATGCTGTATTCTTGACGAAAATGACGTCGGGGAGGGCAAGGAGGAAAGCATATGTCCGCACAAGTCTGGCTGGTCTTTTGTGCAGCCTGTGTGATTCTGTTCGCATTGCCCTCGCCCATATCGTTCAAAGTCGCGAGCTACGCCGCCATTCGCGGTAAGCGCGCCCTCGTCGCTGCCGTCACAGGCGCAACGCTCGGCATCGTCACCACCGTTACAGCCGCAGCCATTATCGTCGCAGGCGCGGAGTTTCTCCCCTCTCCTGTTCTTTATATCGCGCAGTGGGCTGGCACCGGCTGGCTGATGCTGTTCAGCCTGTGGACGATTGCGACGCCCGCCGCCCGCGAAGCCAATGCCGACAACGACAATCTGCGCGGCAAGACGTTCGGCACCATCTTCACCGATTGCTTTGTGCAGGCATCTTTGCGCCTGCGCTATTTCGGCTTCTTTGTCGCCTTCCTCGTGCAATTCGTTAACGGCACCCGCGATGTGGTGGAAATGGTGACACAAATGCAGGCCGTGGTCCTGCTCATGGCCTTCGTCTGCATCCTCGCCCAGGCCTGTTTTGCCCGCTTCACCATCCGCTCAGTGCGGCGCATGTCGGTCGCCAAAAAGCTGAAAAATCCCCGCCGTACGCACTTCATCGCAGGCCGCGCCGTCACCGCCGGATACCGCCGTATCGCTGCCTGAAAATTCACCGTCACGTCCCGGCTTGCCGGAATCCTTACGATAGGTTAATGATCGCCGGATAGGGACTGCCTGCTTCGTTTGAAACGGGGGTATCAAGTGACAGGCGCACTCAAAGGCGGCAGCATGAAAATTTCAGGCAATTTTCGTCGAAAATCGGCGCTACTTCTGTCGTCCACGGTGGGCATTGCGCTGACACTGGCAGGATGCACCAGCGTCGAAGTGGCATCCAAGAGCGATGCGCTACAGCCGAAAATCGCCTCAGCGCCCCAGACACCCGCCGCCGCAAGCGTAACGACCGACGCACAGACCGCCACAGCAGGCACGACAGCCCCCGTCGAAGTCGCGTCCAACACAGCAACTGAAACACTGCCCACCGCCGCCGCCGTCAAGGGTGGCCGCGTGGCGCTTCCGCCAGCAGCGGAAATCGCAGCCGCCGCCGCCATCGACGCACAAATTCAGCCACAAGCCCAGACGACGGTTGAGGCCCAGCAGGTCGCACTCGCAGCGCCCGCTGCACCTACGCCTGCAACGACTGCGGTCATGCATCAGGCCAACACCGCCGCCTTGCCCCAGGTCGTTGCCATGAAGGGCAGCTTCCCACCGGCCCCTGGCGCGCCGGGAACACCTTCGGCTGCTGCCGTTCCCCTGACAGAAGAGATGATGAAGCAGCAGAGCGTCATTCCGGTTCCGAAGCCGCAGGGCGCTATGCTCGCCTATGCCTCGGCCCCGCAAAACGCAGCGCTCGCCGCCATCAGCACCCGTGAAGGCCTGACCACCGCACCGGACGCTCCCACGATGATGGGCCGCCAGAAGCTCAGCGGCCTCATCAGCAAATACGCCACCATGTATGACGTGCCGGAAGATCTCGTGCACCGCGTTGTCATGCGCGAAAGCCGCTACAATCCCCGCGCCGTCAACGGCGGCCACTTCGGCCTCATGCAGATCAAACACGCCACAGCCCGCTCCATGGGCTTCGACGGCCCCGCCTCCGGCCTGTTCGACGCAGAAACCAACCTGAAATACGCGGTAAAATACCTGCGCGGCGCATGGATGGTTGCCGATAACGACCGCGACAATGCCGTCAGGCTCTATGCGCGCGGCTATTATTACGACGCCAAGCGCAAGGGCATGCTGCACGTCTTGCGGAAGTAACGGCGGCTCGATCTTTTCCAATCATTGAATGTCGGCACATGGGGCTAACCCCCCTCTGCCCTGCCGGGCATCTCCCCCTCAGGTGGGGAGATCGAATCGTAGCAAGCTCTCGCCCATCTTGAACGTTGCGGATGGGATTAGGTGCGCGCGCCCAGCCGATCTCCCCACCTGAGGGGGAGATGTCCGGCAGGACAGAGGGGGGTAAGCCAAGCCCGCCAACGTTTAATTCAGCATCCACACCCCGTCATCAAACTGTTGCGTCTCATCGCTAAACGCCTCTCAACCGAATGAGAGGTCGAATCCCATGACGAGTGTCGCGCCGAAGACCGGTTTCAGCAAAAACGTAAAACTCAAAGCCGCCCTCCTCCAACACAAGGCACTGTCCACCAGCGGCCTGTCGGAGCGCCTGTTCGGCGTGCTGTTTTCCGGCCTTGTTTACCCGCAAATCTGGGAGGACCCGGATGTCGACATGCAGGCCATGGAACTGCGCGAAGGCCACAGCATCGTCACCATCGGGTCGGGCGGCTGCAACGTGCTGGCCTATCTGTCGCGCCATCCCGCACGCATCGATGTCGTCGATCTCAATCCGCACCACATCGCGCTGAACAAGCTCAAACTCGCCGCCTTCCGGCATCTGCCTGCACATGGTGACGTTGTGCGTCAATTCGGCGTGGCGAATGTGCGCTCCAACAGCGATGGCTATGATCGCTTCATCGCCCCGCATCTGGATGCCCAGACCCGCGCCTATTGGTCCAGACGCACCCTGACGGGCCGTCGTCGCATCTCCGTGTTCGACCGCAATATCTACCGCACCGGCCTGCTTGGCCGCTTTATCGGCGCGGGCCACGTTCTGGCGCGCCTGCACGGCGTCAAGCTTCAGGACATGGCGAATGCCCGCTCCATCGACGAGCAACGGCAGTTTTTCGACAGCAAGGTCGCACCTCTCTTCGACAAGCCGATGATTCGCTGGCTGACGAAGCGCAAAAGCTCGCTGTTCGGCCTGGGCATTCCACCGCGCCAGTATGATGAGCTTGCAAGCCTTTCCGACGGCAACACGATTGCGCCGGTGCTGCGCCAGCGCCTCGAAAAACTGGCCTGTGACTTCCCCTTGAAGGACAATTACTTCGCCTGGCAGGCCTTCGCCCGCCGCTATCCGCAGTCACAAGAGGGCGCCCTGCCGGATTATCTGCGTCAGGATTACTATGCGGCTATCCGCGAAAACGCGGCCCGGGTGCATGTCCACCACGCCACCTTTACTGAACTGCTGGCTGCGAAGCCTGCCTCCTCGGTTGACCGCTACGTGCTGCTCGATGCGCAGGATTGGATGACAGATACGCAAATCAACGAATTGTGGTCGCAGATCAGCCGCACGGCGGCACCTGATGCCCGCGTCATTTTCCGCACTGCGGCGGAAAAAAGCGTCATCGAAGGACGCCTCTCGCCGGATGTCGCCGCGCAGTGGACCTATCTCGCAGAGCGTTCGCAGGAGCTGAACGCGCGGGACCGTTCTGCCATTTACGGCGGCTTCCACATTTACCAGAGGGCTCAGGCATGAAGAGCATCGGCGATAATATCAGCCTCGGCGATGTCAAACACGCCAACCTGATGGACCGCATGTACCGCCACCAGCGGCACATTTACGATATCACCCGCAAATACTACCTTCTGGGCCGCGACACCACCATCGACAGGCTGGACGTTCCGCACGGCGGCAGTCTGCTGGAAATCGGCTGCGGCACGGGCCGCAACCTCTTGCGTGCCTCCCGGCTGTTCCCGACCGCAAAGCTCTATGGCCTCGATATTTCCTCAGAGATGCTGACCACCGCCAGCGAGAATTTCGGCGGTCATCGCGAACGCCCCATCCTGCGCGTTTCCGACGCCACCACCTTCAAGCCCAGTGAATTCAGCCGCACGAACGGCTTTGACCGGGTGATGATTTCCTACGCCGTGTCGATGATACCGGATTGGGAAAAGGCAATCGAACGCGCCGTGCTGGCCCTTGCCCCCGGTGGTTCGCTGCACATCG
The DNA here is from genome assembly GCA_900468015.1 of Hyphomicrobiales bacterium. GTDB lineage: Bacteria > Pseudomonadota > Alphaproteobacteria > Rhizobiales > Rhizobiaceae > Agrobacterium. The sequence continues at coordinate 668,332 of UBRU01000001.1, read as the reverse complement.
TGGATTTCGGCCAGCAGGAAGACCTGCCCCGCTGGTTCCGCAGCCTGCTTCAGGCCTGGCTCACGAAATTTCACGTCACGCCACGCAACAACATGCGCTACGTCCTGGAAGCCATCGCAGGCACCCACAACGCGACGCTGGAGTTCCAGCCGATCATGCGCGGTTACGCATGGCGCGCTGTGCTGACGCTGCCGAAGGGCTGAAGTCGAAACATAGCCCACGGCAGTGGGTGTGGCTCCCCCCCTCTGTCCTGCCGGACATCTCCCCCACAAGGAGGGAGATCGGCTAGACGCAAACTCTTCACTCAATCCGCAGCGTTGAAGATGGGCGAGACCTTTCCACGATTCGATCTCCCCACCTGAGGGGGAGATGTCCGGCAGGACAGAGGGGGGTAAGCCACACCCACTGCCGTCCATCACGCGTGACCCAGCCGCAAACGGCTGTATTTCTCCACACACCATCTTGCCATAACGGCTTGTTTACCCTGTTATGGTAAACAGAAGTTAACAGCGCGTCTTGCAAGACGACTGGTGGGAAAATCATACGTTCTGGGATCATCATGCAGCGGCTACTTCCGGCTCTTTTCGCGACCGTGCTCATGTTGAGCGGCTGCACCTCTACCAGCTATGACTTTCTCGAAACCTCATCTGTCGCCAAGCCCCGCTTCAAGGATAACGACCCGCACGATTTCGGCTCCAGATCGCCGCACAAGCATGAGGTTCACGGCATCGATGTCTCCAAGTGGAACGGCGATATCGACTGGGCCACGGTGCGCAAATCCGGCGTGTCCTTCGCCTTCATCAAGGCCACCGAAGGTACGGATCGCATAGACGCGCGCTTTGATGAATACTGGCGCGAAGCCTCTGCGGCGGGCGTGCCGCACGCGCCCTATCACTTCTATTATTTCTGCGCGACGGCGGATGCGCAGGCGGACTGGTTCATTCGCAACGTGCCGAAGGAATCCATGAAGCTGCCGCCGGTTCTGGACGTGGAGTGGAACCCGGCCTCCCCCACCTGCAAGACGCGGCCTGCACCGGATGTCGTGCGCGCCGAACTTCAGCGCTTCCTCACCCGCATCGAAACCCACTATGGCAAGCGCCCGATCATCTACACGAGCGTCGATTTCCACCGCGACAATCTGGTCGGCCAGTTCAAGAGCTACCCGTTCTGGGTCCGCTCCGTCGCGGCCCACCCAACGGATATTTACAGCGACCGGCAATGGTCGTTCTGGCAATATACCGGCACCGGCGTCATTCCCGGCATCGGCACGCCGACGGATATCAACGTCTTTGCCGGGTCGGAAAAGAACTGGCGAACCTGGGTGGCTTCTGCGTCCAAGCCAAGAAGCTGATGATCGAGGCTTGATTTTTCCATTGAATGCGGCAGATGTGCTGCGAAATAATCGCTTGGCGTCGGAAACAAACCGTGCGGTTGCGCTTTTCCCACGTCTTGCCCACGCTTCCGCCAAAATCTTGGCCAAGGCAGGGGCATCATTTCATTTGAGGAATTCGGATGTTCAGCTTCTCGCCCCGCAGCTTCGCACTTGCTGCCAGCCTTTTCACATTGTCCTGCGGCTCCGCACTGGCCGTCCCCCTCGTAACCTCGCCGGATGACCCGAAGCAGGTTGCCTGCGGTGGCGATCTCGCAACGTTTCTGGCAGGTGTAAAGACCGAAGCCGTCGGCAAGGGCGTGACCGCCGAGGCTGTCGATAAGGCGCTGGCTGGCGCGCAGATCGACCAGAAGGTTCTGTCGCGTGACCGCGCACAGGGCGTATTCCGCCAGACCTTCCTTGAATTCTCCCAGCGCACCGTCAGCCAGGGCCGTCTCGATCTCGGTCGCAAGAAGCTTCAGGAATACTCCGCTGCCTTCAAGCGCGCCGATGACGAATTCGGCGTGCCCGCTGGCGTCATCGCCGCCTTCTGGGCCATGGAAACGGATTTTGGCGCCGTTCAGGGCGATTTCAACACCCGCAACGCACTCGTCACCCTGTCGCATGATTGCCGCCGCCCGGAACTCTTCCGCCCGCAGCTGATCGCGCTCACCGAAATGGTGCAACATGGCGATCTCGACCCCGCCACCAACACCGGCGCATGGGCTGGCGAAATCGGTCAGGTTCAGATGCTGCCCAAGGACATCATCGCATTCGGCGTGGATGGCGACGGAGACGGTCACGTCAACGTCAAATCCAGCAGCCCAGACGCGATCCTGACAGCGGCCAAGTTCATCCAGCATCTCGGCTTCAAAAAGGGCGAGCCTTGGATTCAGGAAGTCTCCGTGCCCGAAAATCTCCCTTGGGAGAAATCTGGCCTTGGCGGCACCATGACGGCTGCTCAGTGGTTCGACCTCGGCGTTGCCCCACGGGACGGCAACAAAACATTCGCCGCCCTGCCCGCCGCCCTCATTCTGCCGCAGGGCCGCAAGGGACCGGCCTTCATCACCTACCCGAACTTCAACATCTATCTGGAATGGAACCAGTCCTTCATCTACACCACGTCGGCTGCCTATTTCGCAACCCGCTTCATGGGCGCCCCTGTATATGCCAAGGGCAACCCAGAGCCCGGCCTTGACGATGCGGCCATGAAGGAACTCCAGACGAAGCTCGATGCCAAAACGCATGATGTCGGCAAGATCGATGGCATTCTGGGTTCCGGCACCCGCATCGCAGTCCAGCGCGAACAGCAACGCCTCGGCCTTCCCGCAGACGGCTGGCCAACCCGCGCTCTGCTGGACGCGCTTTAAGACACTCGATACTCAGATTCGGACTGATTAAGACAAACGGCCGTGGCATTAACCACGGCCGTTTACTTTTTTCACATTTCGCACCTAGTTTTTCACACTGTAATATAACTTGTATATCAACGCATTGGCAGCAAAATGCTGAAATTTCATGCGCTTGTCGGGTGCACCGCATCATAGAATTTGCTTTTCAAGAGACACAAATCGGTCATAATGATTACTGTCAACGTAAAGGAGGCAGAGCATGGGACTTACAAATTCTCTTAATGCCTTAGCAGTCGGTGTTGCGTTCGCGTTTGTCGGAGTGATGTTATTCATCTGACACGCACCTTGGGGTTATCGCAGACACCCGGTAGTTGATCACCATTTGCCATAGAAAAAGCGCAGGTTTTTCGAAACCTGCGCTTTTTACATTTCATAATATCGCGTTTGAAAATGCGGCCTTACGCAGCCGATTTTCTCAATGGTCGAAAGCCCACATTTTCCAGAACCGCGTTCACCAGTGGCGCGCGGTTCATGGTGTAGAGATGGAATTCATTGACGCCGCGCCGTTGCAGGTCAGCGATCTGCTCGGCAGCCACGTCCGCGGAAACCTTCGCGCGTCCCGCCGGGTCCTCATCGAAACCGGCAAAACGATCATCCAGAAATGATGGAACGCTGGTACCGCAGCGACCGGCAAACCGCTTCAACTGCGTCAGGTTCTGGATCGGCATGATACCCGGCACGACCGGAATAGTGATGCCCGCCTTGGCGACACGCTCCATGTAGCGCTCGAAAATATCATTATCGAAGAAGAATTGCGTCAGCGCCCGCGTCGCACCATTGTCGGCCTTGCGCTTGAGCATATCGATATCGACAGCGTCGCTTTCGCTCTCCGGGTGCTTTTCGGGATAGGCCGAAACGGAAATCTCGAAATCACCGATCTCGCGCAACCCGCGCACCAGCGCTGCGGCGTTTTCGTAGCCTTCAGGGTGCGGCTTGTAATCCGTACCGATGCCGGTAGACGGGTCGCCACGCAGGGCCACGAAATGCTTTACGCCCGCCTCGCGGAATTCCTCCACCACATCATGCACTTCCTGCTTGCTGGCATCCACGCAGGTCAGGTGCGAGGCCGTCGGCAATCCGGCAATGGAGATCATGCGCTGCACGGCTTGCAGTGTAGGAGCCTTTGTCGTTCCGCCTGCGCCGTAAGTCACCGACACGAAGTCCGGGTTCCAGCGCGAAAGCTCCTCGACGGTTTCCCACAGTTGCACGTCCATATCCGCATTCTTTGGAGGAAAGAACTCGAAGGAAAGCTTGAAATTTCCGTGTTCGTGGCGGTCTGCCTCAGTCTTCGTCATGTCATGCCCTCCCGGCGGAAAGAAGTGGTGCGTCAATCGCCTCCTCGCCCGCAATCAGCAGGCGTGGATCGCGCGCAACCCAGATTGTTACGTCGAGAGACTGGGCAGATGCCTTGCCGGAATGCAGATCGAACGCCTTTTCCGGTGTGAGGCCAGCCTTTTTCAGCCACTCTTCCATGGTTTGATGTGAGAAGCCGAGGCGCACATGCGCGTGGTCTTCCCTAAGATATTCCAGCGAATGCGGCGCCAGATCGATGATGACAAGACGCCCGTTGGGGCGCAGCATGCGCGCCGCCTCGGCGAGCGCCATTTCGGGGTGGTCGAGGAAGTGCAGAACCTGATGCACCACCACAAGGTCGAAATCCTGACCTTCCAACGGCAGGTTCAGAATATCGCCGTGCCGGACAGAGGCATGCGCCACACCGGCCTTGTCGAGATTGGAGCGGGCAACGGCCAGCATGTCGCGGCTGGCATCGATACCGATGGCGCGGCGATAGGTGCCGCTGAACAATTGCAGGATGCGGCCCGTGCCGGTTCCCAGATCGAGCATCGAATCGACCGGCGTTGTGCCGATCAGTTTCAAAAGCGCACCTTCCACCGCATCATCGCTGACGTGGAGGCGGCGAAGCTCGTCCCAGGCCGAAGCGTTGCGGCTGAAATAATCCTGCGCCCGCTCGGCTCTCACCCGCTTGACCGCAGAGAGACGCTCGCTATCACGCAGCAGAACGGAATCCGTAGGCGATGCGACAGCCAGCAACTGCTTTATCATCTCGGCGGACTTGCCATCCTGACGTAAACGGAAGTATGCCCACGCACCTTCCTGATAACGGTCAACAAGGTTTTCCTCGGCCAGAAGCTTAAGATGGCGCGAAATACGCGGCTGCGACTGACCCAGAATCTCGGTCAGATCCGTCACCGTCAAATCGCCCGCCGCCAGAAGCGCCAACAGACGAAACCGCGTAGGCTCCCCCGCCGCCTTCAACAGCCCAACCAGATTATCAAGCCCTAAAGCCAACACCACACCTCAAGCCAATCAACATATAAAGATATCTTTATACGATTAGTCGGGATATGCAAGATGGGTGCGTCGCTGGTCACCAGAAAATCGACACATGAATTCCAGCCGCCGCTTTGCTTTGCACGGTGGGCGGAACGCGCAGTGTCTGCTCAAGGCAGGAGCACCGCACCTGCTTGTTGGCTCCCCAGAATGTCACCGGGATTGCGCAATGGACAATCCTTCACGGACAGGCAGCCGCATCCGATACAGCCTTCCAGATCGTCTCTCAACTGCGTCAGCTTGTCGATCCGGCTCTGGAGTGCCGCCCGCCAAGCGCTGGCGAGTTTCTTCCAGTCTTCGGCATTCGGCGTCCGACCATTCGGCAATCCCGATAAGGCCTCCTTGATTTCAGCAAGCGGAATACCAGCCTGTTGGGCAATCCTGATAACGGCCACACGGCGCAAAATCTCTCGCGGATAGCGCCGCTGGTTTCCGGCATTGCGCGACGCTGCCAAAAGCCCTTTCGCCTCATAGAAATGGATCGTGGAAACGGCAACGCCGCAGCGCCTGGCCACCTCGCCAACCGACAGCTCCCGATGAATATCAACCATACCCTATTGACCTCAACTATAGTTGAGGTCGTATGAACCCTATCAACTCATCAATCAAGCGTCAGTACGACCAACAGGAGTTGAACCATGATTTCCATCAAAGGCCTTTACGAGACCCATCTGACCGTCTCGAACCTCGATCGCTCGATCGATTTCTACCGTGACGTCGTCGGCCTTGAACTGGCGCACACCATAGCGGACCGAAACGTCGCCTTCTTCTGGATCGGCGGGCGCGAAACTTCCATGCTCGGCCTATGGTCGATCCACAGTTCACCGATGCGAATGAGGCTGCACATCGCGTTTCAGACGACAATCGATCAGGTCATCGAAGCGCCCGCATACCTGCGCACCCAAGGCATCGTTCCGCGCAACGGCGCAGGCATGGAAATCAACGAACCCAGCGTCTTCCCCTGGATGCCATCGGCCAACGTCTATTTCAACGATCCCGACGGCCATCAGCTGGAATATATCACGATTTTACCGGGCAAGGCTCGGCCCGACATTCCGGGTATGATGACGCTTTCGGAGTGGAACGCGCTCGATAAAGGCTAGCGCTGCAACGCGTGAGATATTCGACGCCTCATATAGCAAAAGAGGCGGCAAGTGCCGCCTCTCTCAGTTCTATTTTGTAAAACTTAGAACTCTTCCCAATCCGATGTCACGGCCAGCGCCGCATTGCCGTGCGTCATTGGAACGCTAAGGCGTGCCGCAGGACGCACCGCTTGAGGCGCTGAGCGTGTCGCAGGCGCCTGTCTGCTGGCACCCTGCTGACCCAGTTGGAAGTTCGAAAGAAGACCGTTCAGGTTCGCGCTTTCCTGTGCGAGCGAAGCACCCGCGGCATTCATTTCTTCCACCATTGCCGCATTTTGCTGCGTGGCCTGGTCCATGTGGTTGACCGCCGTGTTCACCTCGGCAAGTCCCACCGACTGCTCCTGCGCTGCCGTCGCAATCGCTTCCATGTGGATATTCACCGACTGCACCAGTTCGGCAATCTCGCCCAGTCCCGCGCCCGTATCGCTGACAAGGCGCACGCCTTCGCCGACGGCGACCGCAGAATTGCCGATCAGCTCCTTGATTTCCTTAGCAGCCTTGGCAGACCGTTGCGCCAGCTCGCGCACCTCCTGAGCGACGACAGCAAAGCCCTTGCCCGCTTCACCGGCACGCGCAGCCTCGACACCGGCGTTCAGCGCCAGAAGGTTCGTCTGGAAGGCGATCTCATCGATAACCCCAATGATCTGGCCAATCTGTTTCGAGGAATGCTCGATCTTCTCCATGGCAACAACCGCATTGCGCACCACATCGCTGGACGTGCTGGCCTTTTCGCGAGCCGTCCGCACCACGCCGCGCGCTTCGGCAGATCGCTTCGATGTCGAGGTCACATTGGCGGTGATCTGCTCGAGCGCCGCCGCCGTTTCCTCAAGCGAAGCAGCCTGCTGCTCGGTGCGCTTGGCAAGATGGTCTGATGCCGACGATATCTCGTGCGAACCGCCCGTCACCGTCGAGACCGATTGGCCAACGCTGGCAAGCGTTTCGCGCAATTGCCGAACCGAACTGTTGAAGTCCACGCGCAAGGTTTCGAACTGCGATGATAGCGGCTCGTGCAATTCGCACAACATATCGCCCGCAGCCAGACGCTTCATGCTGGCCGCGAATGTGCTGGTGGCCTGCACCAGACGCGCCTCGGCCTCGGCTTCCGCCGCACGCTGCATCTCCAAGCGTTCACGCTCCGCCTTGGCGCGGTTGTCAGCTTCCGCCGCTTCCAGTTCACGGTTGCGGATGGCAGACTGCCGGAAGATTTCGACGGCCTGCTCCATGTCGCCAATCTCGTCCTTGCGGCCCGAGGCGATGGCAGCACTGTCGATCTCACCCTTGGCCAGCCGCCCCATGGCAGCCACCATCGTGCCGATAGGCCGAACGACGGTCATGGCCATGATGCCTGAAAAAATCACCATCACGATGCCGCCCGCCAGCGTCAGCAAGCCGATGATGACGAGCGTCTGGAAAGCAGCCCCCGCGCCCGCCTTTGCGAGATCGGAAATGCCGGTCAGATTATCCGTTTCAATCTGCTTCAGCTGCTCGATCCGTTTCGTGGCGGTCGAAAACCACGTCGCGCTGTCCAGAGCACTCAGATCGGCATCCTGCCCGTTCGCCACGATTCGCGAGCGGAAATCGGCAATGTCCTTGGAGGCTGCGGACAGAAGGCCGCCATAGCTTGCCTTGCGCTGCGGTGTCTGCGCCAGCAGGAATGTATCGATCAGCGCCTGCTGGCCACCGGCCATGGCAGCGAAATCAGCAAAGCGCGTCGGGTCCATTCTCTTGGCCGTTATGAAGCCGTTGCCGAGGCCGCGTTCCTGCCCGGCAAGTTCCTTCGCCTTCATCAATTCCGCATAGGCACCGATCTGCCGAGCGATATTCGGGTCACCCACCTCCTCAACGAGATCGGACGCAATCGAAACAATATTGCCGATTGCTGAAGTATAGGAGCCGAAGGCCTGACCACCACTTGCCGAAAGACTATCCACAGACTGCCGCAATTGCAGCGCCGATGTCAGACTTGCTTTAGCGGCGGCATATTGTGCTGCAAGAGCGTCGCCGCTCACGTCGGAAAGGGATGCGGAAATTGTATCGAACTGGCTCGCAACACCATCGGTCTGAGTGCGCGCGCTCGCAAGTTCTGAAACATTCTTGGTACCCTTGGAGCCGATAAAGCCCGCCGTCAATCCGCGCTCGACCTGAAGGGAGTGCGCAATGTCGCTCAGTTTCTTCAACTGCTCGCTGATGACAACGACATCATTCATGTTGTGATAATCGTTCAGGCGTGCCGAAAGTTGAACATATGACAGATAACCGGCTGCAAGCATGGGAAGGGTCACCGCAGCCCACAGCCTTTTGCTGATCGCAATATCGACCAATTTCATGAGGTTCGCTCCTGTATCGTGACCTCATGCCACCCCGCCGCGCAAATCATATGCACAGACCCGAATAAACATCAGCTTTATTAAATAAGACTAAATCGGAAGTATTTCCCGAGAGCTTGGCTTTATTTGATAATAATCAATAAGTATAAAATGCACAAAATAAAAGCCGCTGCATCAATTTGATGCAGCGGCCCTCAATGCTTCGCTTATTTTATCGGCAGATCAGCGCGTCAAACGCTTATACGCCTGGCTGCCCGGGTTCAGCGCATCTGCACCCAAACGGCGGATCTTGTCCTGTTCGTAGTCTTCGAAGTTGCCTTCGAACCACTCCACATGGCCATCGCCTTCGAAGGCAAGAATGTGGGTGGCAAGGCGGTCGAGGAACATTCTATCATGGCTGATGATGATCGCGCAGCCGGCGAAGTTTTCGAGCGCCGTTTCCAGCGCGCCCAGTGTTTCCGTATCAAGGTCGTTGGTCGGTTCGTCGAGGAGGAGAACGTTGCCGCCCGCCTTCAGCATCTTCGCCAGGTGCACCCGGTTGCGCTGACCACCGGAGAGGTTGCCCACCTTCTGCTGCTGGTCGCCGCCCTTGAAGTTGAACGCGCCGCAATATGCACGGCTGTTCATGTCGAACTTGCCGAGCTTGATGACTTCGGCACCGCCGGAGATTTCTTCCCAGACGGTCTTGTCGGCTGCGAGTGCATCGCGGCTCTGGTCGACATAGCCGAGCTGCACGGTCTCACCGATGCGAACCGAACCGCTATCTGGCTTTTCCTGACCGGTGATCATCTTGAACAGTGTCGTCTTACCGGCACCGTTGGGGCCGATGATACCGACGATACCGCCCGGTGGCAGCTTGATCGACAGATCGTTGATCAGCGTGCGGCCTTCGAAGCCCTTGGTGATGCCTTCCATCTCGATGACCACCTGGCCGAGACGCTCAGATACCGGAATGATGATCTGCGCGTCGCCGGGGCGCTGTTTGTCGGCGGCATCCACCAGCTGTTCGTAGGACTTGATACGTGCCTTCGACTTGGCCTGACGCGCCTTGGGGCTGGATGCGATCCATTCCTGTTCGCGCGAAATGGCCTTCTGGCGGCCTGCATCTTCGCGGGCTTCTTGCTGCATGCGCTTGGCTTTCGCCGTCAGATAGGCAGAATAGTTGCCTTCGTAGGGAATGCCACGACCACGGTCGAGCTCGAGAATCCAGCCGGTGACGTTATCCAGGAAGTATCTATCGTGGGTAATCATCATCACGGCACCGGGGTAATCGCGCAGGTGCTTTTCGAGCCACGCGATGGTTTCGGCGTCAAGGTGGTTGGTCGGTTCGTCGAGCAGCAACAGGTCAGGCTGCGACAGAAGCAGACGGCACAGCGCGATACGACGACGCTCACCACCCGAAAGCAGGGTGACATCAGCGTCCTTTGGCGGGCAGCGCAGGGCTTCCATCGCCATTTCGACCTGCTGTTCCAGATCCCACAGGTTCTGGCTGTCAATGATGTCCTGAAGCTTCGCGCCTTCATCGGCGGTCTCGTCGGAATAGTTCATCATCAGTTCGTTGTAACGGTCGAGGACGGCGGTCTTGTCGGCCACGCCAACCATGACGTTTTCGAACGCGGTCTTGGCCGGGTCCAGATGCGGCTCCTGCTCCAGATAACCGACGGTCGCACCTTCGGCGAGCCAGGCTTCACCGGTAAAGTCCTTGTCCTGACCGGCGATGATGCGCAACACGGTGGACTTACCGGCACCGTTGGGGCCGAGAATACCGATCTTGGCATCGGGGTAGAACGACAGGTTGACGTTCTCGAGAATCTTCTTTGCGCCGTAAGACTTGTTCAGCCCCGACATGTGGTAGATGAATTGGCGTGCCATTGTAGCGAATGCTCCACGTCAGTTTGGGAAAGTTGCCGCTATGTAGGGTAAATAGGGCGTTGGAGCAACCTCCAACCAAGAATAAGCCAAGCTGTGGAGACGGGAATGGACGATATGATGTTTGGCGAAATCAACCGGCTGGAAAGCCCTTCCGGTGCCACCCTCGCCTACCGGTATCAACCCACCACCGGCACGCCGCGCGGTGTGCTCATCATCTGCCACGGCCTTGTCGAACATGCCGGGCGCTATCGCCGTTTCGCCGAGGTCATGTCCGCACAGGGCTTCGAAGTCTACGCCCACGACCATCGAGGGCACGGTCGCACGAAGGCGGACGATGCGCCCATCGGGCGCTTCGCGTGGAAGGACGGCGTTAGCAAGGTCATCGCCGACGTGATGGCGATCCGCACATTGGCCGCAGAACGCCACCCCGGTCTGCCCATCATCCTCTTCGGCCATTCCATGGGTGGCCTCATCGCGCTCAACACTGCCGTCAGCCACCCGGATGCCTTCGACGCCCTGTCGATCTGGAACTCCAACCTCAACACCGGCGTCATGGGCCGCCTCGCGCAGGTCGTTTTGCGCATCGAAAAAATGCTGAAAGGCTCCGATGTGCCCAGCGCCATCCTGCCGAAAGCCACCTTCCGCATCTGGAACAGCAAGATGCCGGAAAAACGCACCACCGCAGACTGGCTGAGCCACGACAAGGCGGCAGTCGATGCCTATGTTGGCGATCCGCTCTGCCAGTTCGAAGCCAGCGTGTCGCTATGGCAGGACGTTTTCGACATGTCCTATCGCGGCCCCAAACTCATCTCCCGCCTCCCCAAAACCCTCCCCATCCTCCTCGTCAGCGGCAACGAAGACGCCGCCACCAACAATGGCCGCGAGATCGTCTGGCTGGCTCAGCAGTTCCGGGCAGCAGGCTTCAGCAACGTGACCGACCGTATCTACCCCGGCATGCGACACGAAACGTTGAACGAAATCGGCTGGGAGGTTCCGGCAGCAGATTTCGCGGCCTGGGCGCGGGAGGTCGCGGAGTGACTTTGCTTGTGCCCTCCCTCATTCCTGTGCTCGTCACAGGAATGAGGGTCGTACTGAGTGACCATACATTTCACTGCTGAAACGGAATGACTCCATGAGATTATTTCACATGCATGCAGAAGATGGCCCGTCTATAAACTTCTGAAATGTGTGAGACAGACATGGCAGAACTTTCCGATAAGAAACAGCCGCCCTTAAAGGGCATTCGTGTGATCGAGCTGGCGCGCGTGCTGGCCGGTCCCTGGGCCGGGCAGATGCTGGCCGATATGGGTGCCGATGTCATCAAGGTGGAAAGCCCCGATGGCGGCGACGATACCCGCGCCTGGGGTCCGCCCTTCGTGGAGAGCAAGGATGGCGACAACCTTTCCGCCGCCTATTACCATTCCACCAATCGCGGCAAGCGGTCCATCACCATTGATCTGAAGACCGAGGACGGTCGCCAGACCGTGCGTCGGCTGGTGAAAACCGCCGATGTCGTCATCGAGAACTTCAAACGCGGCGGGCTAGAGAAATACGGGCTGGATTACCAGTCGCTTCGGGCACTGAACCCCAAGCTCATCTATTGCTCCATCACCGGCTTCGGCCAGACCGGCCCTTACGCGGATTTCGCCGGTTACGACTATATCGTGCAAGGCATGTCCGGCTTCATGTCGATCACCGGCGAGCCGGATGGCCAGCCGATGAAGGCGGGCGTGGCGGTGGCAGATATTTTCACCGGCATCTACTCCGTCACCGCCATTCAGGCCGCCCTCATCCACGCCATGCGCACCGGCCAGGGCCAGCTTATCGATATGGCGCTGCTGGATGTGCAATCGGCGGTGCTGGCCAACCAGAACATGAACTACCTCATTTCCGGCAAGGCACCGGTGCGGCTGGGTAATGCCCACCCCAATATTTCACCTTACGAGGTGGTGCCCACCGCCGATGGCTTCCTTATTCTGGCAGTCGGCAATGACGGGCAATTCCGCCGTCTCTGCAAAATCCTCGGCATCGATGCGATCGCGGACGATGAGCGCTACGCAACCAACAAGGCCCGCGTCGCCCACAAGGTCGAGGTACGGCAGATCGTTTCCACCGAAACGCTCAAATGGATGAAGCGCGATCTGCTGACGGCCTGCGAAACCAATGCCGTGCCTGCCGGTCCCATCAATTCCATCGAGGAAATGTTTGCTGATCCGCAGGTTAAGGCCCGCGGCCTGCGCGTCGATCTGGAAGCCGCCGATGGCACCCTCATTCCCGGCGTGCGCACCCCCATCGTGCTATCCGAGACACCTTTGCACTATAATCGACCGAGCCCTCGTCTGGGCGAGCATCAGGACGAAGTTCTGGCCGAACTGGCTGATATTGAAAGGACCATTGCGCCATGAAGAGAACCGGCGGACAGTTGATTGTCGAAGCCCTGAAAGCCAATGGCGTGTCGCGCGTCTCCTGCGTACCGGGCGAAAGTTATCTGGCGGTGCTGGATGCGCTCTACGAAAGCGGCATCGAGACCGTCGTCTGCCGCCAGGAAGGTGGCGCGGCGATGATGGCCGATACCTGGGGACGGCTGACCGGAGAGCCCGGCATCTGCATGGTCACACGCGGCCCCGGCGCGACGAACGCCTCTGCCGGACTGCACATCGCCATGCAGGATTCGATTCCGATGATCCTGTTCATCGGTCAGGTCCAGCGCGACGCGCGTGAGCGTGAGGCCTTTCAGGAGGTCGAATACCGCCGCGCCTTCACCGAATTTGCCAAATGGGTCGGCGAGATCGATGACGCCCGCCGCATCCCGGAATTCGTCACCCGCGCCTTTGCCATCGCCACATCTGGTCGGCCCGGCCCGGTGGTCCTGAGTTTGCCAGAGGATATGCTGGTCGATCTGGTGGAGGCACCGGAAGCCAAGCCCTACACGCCCGTCGAAAACCACCCCGGACCGAAGCAGACGGCGAAATTCGCAGAGCTTTTGGGCAACGCCAAGCGTCCCATGGTCATCGTCGGCGGCACGCGCTGGACGGAAGACAGCGTAGCAAAATTCAAGACATTTGCCGAAACCTTCAAGCTGCCCGTCGGCTGCTCTTTCCGCCGTCAGGCGCTGTTCGATCATCTGAGCCCATCCTATGCGGGCGATGTCGGAATTGGCATCAACCCGGCGCTGTCGAAGGAAATCAAGGAGGCCGACCTCATCGTTCTCTTGGGCAGCCGCATGTCGGAAATGCCCTCGTCCGGCTATACTCTGCTCGACATCCCCTACCCGTCGCAGACGCTGGTGCATATCTTCCCGGATGCCGAAGAGCTTGGCCGAATGTACCGCCCTGATCTCGCCATCTGCGCATCCACCAGCGATTTCGTCGATGCGCTGGAAAGCCTTGAGGCGCCCCAAAAACCCGTCTGGGCAGACCGCACCGCCGCCATGCACGACGCCTATCTGAAGTGGTCCACCCCACCAAAAACCGGCCCCGGCCCGGTACAGATGGGCCCGATCATGGACTGGATCGAAGCCAATGTGCCCGTCGATGCCGTCTTCACCAATGGCGCGGGCAACTACGCCACATGGCTGCATCGCTTCCACCGCTTCCAGCGTTTCAACACGCAATCGGCGCCCACCTCCGGCTCCATGGGTTACGGCCTGCCCGCCGCAGTCGCCGCCAAGCACCTGTTTCCAGAACGCGAAGTCGTCTGCTTCGCAGGTGACGGCTGCTTCATGATGCACGGCCAGGAATTCATCACCGCCGTGCGCTACGGCCTGCCGATCATCACAGTGCTGGTCAACAATGGCACCTACGGCACCATCCGCATGCATCAAGAACGCGAATATCCCGGTCGCGTCAGCGGCACCGACCTCGTCAACCCCGACTTCGTCGCCTTCGCCAAAGCCTATGGCGGCCACGGTGAACTGGTGGAGAAGACCGAAGATTTCGGCCCGGCCTATGAGCGTGCGCGTGCTAGTGGCAAGCCTGCGATTATCGAAGTGAAGTTGGACCCGGAGGCCATTACGCCTGCGCGGACGTTGACGCAGATTCGTGAGCGGACGTAATGTTGCCCTTGCCGTCCACCTCATTCCTGTGCTTGTCACAGGAATCTAGTCAGCCCAAGTCCTTGGGCTGAAAGGGCTCGTCCGCCGCGCAGACGCGCGGCACTGGATTCCTGTGACAAGCACAGGAATGAGGAAAGATAAATGGCAGAGCAGACACCAGCGGTCATAACCCCACGCAGCGCCACCATAGAACCATCCGCCGGTGCACCCTTCGAAGCCATCCGCGTCGCCCGCGATGTGCTCCACACGTCGCGCACCGCCGGTCTCGCCACGCTCGATCCACACAGCGGTTATCCCTACACCACCGCCACCAATATCGCCGTCGAGCCAGACGGCACCCCCTTCTTCTTCACCGCCCGCCTCGCGCTCCACGCCCGCAACATCGAGGCCGACCCGCGTATTTCGCTGGTGCTTGCGCCCTTCAACAAGGGTGATGCGCTCACGTTGCCGAGACTGACGCTGGTGGGGAAAGCAGAACTCATCGGTGAGGACGAAGTGCCGCTCGCCAAAGCGCGCTACATCGCCCGCTATCCGAAGGCCAAGCTCTATCTCGCGCTGCCAGACACCCAGCTTTACCGCCTGAACATCGAAGGCGTGCAGATCAATGGCGGTCCGGCCCGCAATGCCAGCAACATCACGCCTGCTGATCTGCGCACCGAGCTATCAGGCGCTGAAGACTTCATGACAGCGGCGGAGGCTGAAGCAATTCGTCTCAATGCGATAAAGGGCGAGGCATCACGTTTGGCAACTCTGGCGGGGAGGAAATCAGGCGCTTGGAAGATCACGTCGATCGACCCGGACGGGATCAATCTGGCGTCGGTGAGCGACTTGGTGAGACTTTGGTTCAATCAACGGGTGACAAGCTTGAATCAACTCCCAAAGGCCCTGACTCAACTTTCGAGAGATGTCCGTTAGTTCTCTGACATAACTGACCTATTGGCCCGCGAAGCGCAGTCGGATTCAGTCGCCCGAAACCGGAGGCCTTACCAACGTCTTATAATTATACAGCGCCAGTAAAAGTAGAAAAACACCAATAAGCCAAAAGGGATAAAAGCCTTCGCCGAGTTCCACGACCTCACGAATACGACAATTATCGTTGGTGAGATAGGCACCGAGACCCCTGGTTACTTTTTCCCATGCGACACTGGGTGGCTGCCCGCCGAAGAACGATGTAATGGCGAGATAGCCGAGCGCGTATAAGAAATACATAGCGAAGCATATGAAATCGAGCAGACAGAAAAGCTGATCTTTCTTGACCGCCGTCGCGACCACAGATGCGACGAAGTACGCAATTATCAGAAAGAACACTATTTTATCTTCGGAAAACCAGCCCGTTTCCGATTGCCATCCACAAAAGCTGTATATCTTATAGGGATAATAAACAGACGCGATAAAGGAAATAATGATCGCTAATTTCAGCGACATCCGAACGAGAATGGGATTCCATGAATCCATGACGATCCGCCGTAACGTCGAGATATACTTGCCTTGAGAAATCGCTAAAAAAACGCCGCCTAATCAAAGGCGGCGTTTTAAAAAATCATCAAACAGCAGCCGTCACAATAAACTCGACCTTATAATCCGGTGTCGCAAGCGCTGCTTCGCTTGTCGCACGGGCTGGTGGGTTTGCCGGGTCGATCCAGGCTTCCCAGACGGCGTTCATTTCGCCGAAGGTGGACATGTCGGAGATGTAGATGATGGTCTGGAGGATCTTGGATTTGTCGGAACCGGCAAGAGCCAGCAGGCGGTCGACTTCGGCGAGTGCGGATTTGCTCTGCTCGGTCACGGATGTGCCTTCACCGACCTGACCTGCGAGGTAGACCGTGTTGCCGTGAACGACTGCGCCGCTCATGCGCTTGCCGGGTTCGATACGCTTGATGCTCATGCTGAAACTCCTGTTGGTACTTTGGGCAGAAAACGATGGCTGCAATCAGCCGCGAATATGATGGGTCTTTTCGTAGATCGCCGTGGAGCGCGCGCCGGAGCGGCAGAAGCCGAGCATGGGGCGCTGAAGTTCGTCCAGCGCATCGACCATGCCGGTCACGGCATCGGCATCAACACCGAAGCGTCCGACGGGCACGTGCACGACGGCGATGCCGAGTTCTTCGGCCCGCTCCGCGATGTCGGCAAATAGAGGCTGACCCTCTTCCTCACCATCCGGGCGGTGGCAAACAATGGATTTGAAGCCGAGCGCCTTGACCTCATCGAGATCGGCGACGCTGATCTGGCCGCTTACGGAATAGTCGTCGTCGATACGCCTGATATCCATCGTCATATCCTCCTGTCGTCAACGGCAATCTGGCCTGTTTCAAGCCATGCCGCCCTAAATCCGCATTCGGTGTAAGGGGTTAAATCCAGTGCGTCAATGACAGGATTTTTCAAAAATGTGGCCATTCAAAGAATAGAAAAGCGCAAGCCGTAACGCCTGCTTTCACCGGGTTGCAGTATGGTGAACTCCCCCGCCTCGCGCAATTGCGCACGGTCTACCCAGCGGTGCGAGACGGGCTCGATACCCACCACATCTGCGGGACTTTGCTGGTTTCGCCACATCTGGAGATAAGGCAGCGTATCGGCACGAAAGGCGACGCGAAGGGTGCGCCCGCCGATGGCCGCAATCGGCCCCACAGACATCTGCGCCCAGCCCTCACCCTTCACTGGCACGCAGAACACACCGCCCGGTTCTTCGCCAAAACGCCAGCGAAACCCGCCACCTTCGAACATTTCACCGGCCAGCCGCACGTTGTCATCGAAAAGCCGTGCGCCGATGTTCATGTGGTACATGTGAAAGACTGGGCATGGCCGGTCGCTGGTGTTGGTAACCGTGTCATCGAGGCTGATTTCGCCGCTTGCACCATCGATGCGCCACTGCCGATCCAGACGGGCCGTGCCGCCATCCGCAAGAACGACCGGAACCGTTGCCGCTGCGCGCGCATTATCGTCCGATACCATCCAATCGGTGATCTCGGCCGGGTGTGCCGAAAACGAACCATGAAGAGGGTAGCGCCTGCCGCTGTCATCGCCTTCGATGGGTTGAGGGTGGCGAATATGGTCGGGGCCACAGGTGAACATGAAGCCTTCCAGCGAATGGTCGATGCGCGCATCGCCATCATCGGGAATGGCTCTGCCGGGCGCGATATCGACGCCATCGACCACGCAGGCACCGATGTCGAAAACGGACGTTTCGTCCAGATAAATCGTTGGAGATAGTCCTGCTTGCAGGGCGCGCATACGTCCTCCTCTTCAATCCGTCGGCTTCGATCGTTGACGTAGCGATCACACAAAAGCTATCGCAACGTCAGGAAATTAAGATTGCGTTAATCTCGAATTCACCTTTTTCACAATAGGGTCAAGATTAACGTGTGTGTAATGGGCAAGAACCCAGGGATCGCAGAATCGTGAAACTTTTAATTAACGCAATGTTTTGTCTCGCGGCTGCGGCGACACCGATACTGGCACCTTTGCAGGCCAATGCTCAACAGCCGATGCTCGTCGCGCCTGACGGGCGCGTGGTGGACTATTTGCCGGAGCGCGGTGACATCGTCATCAGCCGAGACCGCATGGGCCGCACCGTCTATTACGACCGTTACGGCAACCTGCTGGCCACGGAAATGCCGCGCGGTGCACCAGGTCGCCGGGAGGCTCAAGCCGACCCGTATCGCGACCCGTACTACAATCAGGGCGGTGACTATTACCCACCGGCACCGGGCCAGGCCGACCAGTATCAGCAGCCGCAACGCCAATATGGCAACCAGGGCAACGGCGTACCACGGGATTATCGCCAGTTTCGTGGCGATGGCAGCGACGACGATGTCTATACCGGCTCTGTCGCAACCCGCCCCGGCGATGTCGAAAGCGGCCCGCTTGGCGAACCCATGCCCGGCGAAAGCACCACGGCAATCGTGCCGCAGCCAGATCACCTCGTCGAGCGTAACCAGCCGGTCACCGCACCAGTCAATCGTTCGCGACAGGAAATCGTTGCCCTTCAGGTCTTTCTCGACCGTGAAGGCATTTCGCCCGGCGTGATCGACGGCAAGATGGGCGACAACGTCAACAAGGCGATTGCTGCCTGGCAGGATATGACAGGCGAGCGTCTGGACCCTAATAACACCGACGACATTCTGGAGCGCCTGCGCAACACCGGCGGTCTGGCGATCGTCGATTATACGATTACCGCAGCCGATGCGGCAGGTCCTTACGTGGCCTCCATTCCCGATGACTACGCCGAAAAGGCACAGCTTCCAGCCATGGCCTACACCTCGACATCAGAGGCTCTGGCTGAACGCTTCCATATGGACGAGACCTATCTGAAGGAACTCAACCCCGGCGTCGATTTCACCGTGCCCGGCACCATCATCAAGGTCGTCAGCCCCGGCGATACGAAAAAGGGCCAGGTTGCGCGCATTGTTGCCCACAAGGGCATCAAGCAGGTGTTTGCCTATGACGAAAGCGGCGTGCTGATTGCCGCCTATCCCGCGACCATTGGCTCCTCAGATACACCGTCGCCATCCGGTACACATACGGTCGAGCGTATCGCGCTCAATCCTG
Organism: Hyphomicrobiales bacterium; assembly: GCA_900468015.1. Taxonomy (GTDB): domain Bacteria; phylum Pseudomonadota; class Alphaproteobacteria; order Rhizobiales; family Rhizobiaceae; genus Agrobacterium. The sequence goes on along the minus strand of UBRU01000001.1, from coordinate 649,259 downwards.
GCTATACCTATAACCCCAAGATCAACTTTCAGCAGGGCCAGAACAGCCAGATCCTGCAGATTCCGCCCGGCCCCAACGGCCCTGTCGGCACAGTCTGGATTGCGCTTTCCAAGCCGACTTACGGCATTCACGGCACACCGGAACCCTCCAAGATCGGCAAGACCAACAGCCACGGCTGTATCCGCCTGACCAACTGGGATGCGACGGAACTGGCCAAGATGGTCCGCCCCGGCGTTGTTGTGGAGTTTGCGGAGTAAGGTAGAAACTCCCTCTCTCCGTCATTCCGGCCTTGAGCTGGAATCCAGCAGACGCGCGTCTGCGCGGCGGAAAGGGTCTTTCAGCCCAAAGACTTGGGCTGACTGGATCCCGGCTCAAGGCCGGGATGACGGTCGTGGGGTGAAGACCTACCCTCACCCCAGTTTCGGCACCCGCTTCTCTCCCCTGCGCTCCGTCAGGAAGAACGCAAAAGCCGTGGCAGGCAGCGCAAAACCGAGCCATGAAGCCGCTGTCCACTGTCCCTGCGCATAAGCCCAGCCACCGAGCGCAGAGCCGACAGCTCCACCCATGAAGAACGTTGCCATGAAGATGCCGTTGAGGCGGCTGCGGAACTCCGCACCCAGCGTAAAGATGGCGCGCTGGCCCAGCACCAGATTGGTGGTGACTGCAAAATCCAGCACGATGGCCGCAGCCACCAGCAGCGCCAGCGACAGGTGAGAGCCCTCGGGCGCTATGTGGGTAATGAGGAAAGAAGCCATGGCAGCCAGCAGCGCACAGAGCGTCGCGGCCCATGTCCAGCCACGATCCGCCATCCGCCCGGCAATGGGTGCCGCAACAGCACCGGCAGCACCGGCCAGCGCAAACAGCGCGATTTCGCTTTGCGACAGCCGGAAAGCGGGGCCGCTGAGATAGAGCGGCGTCACCGTCCAGAACAGGCTGAACGCTGAGAACATGCCCGCCTGATAGATCGAGCGACGCTGCAAGAGCCGCGTGTTTGCTGCCAGCTTGCCCATGGAGGCCAGCAATGTGGTGTAGGGCAGCTTCGCATCCGGCATGCGGCGTGGCAGCAGGCGGTAAAGCACGAGCGCCAGCACGGCCATGACACCAGCCGAGATCAGGAAAACGCCGCGCCAGGAAACCAATTCCGAGAGAACGCTGGAAACGGGCCGCGCCAGCATGATGCCGATCATCAAGCCGCTCATGATGCTGCCAACGACGCGGCCACGTGTGGCGTCAGGTGTCATATGCGCGGCCAAGGGCACGATCATCTGCACCGCAACCGAAGCGACCCCGACCAGAAAGACGGCGGCAAGAAACTGGGCTGCATGCGGCGCGAGGGCAGCACAAATCAAGGACAGAACCGCCATGATGACCGTAACGACGATCAGCTTTCTGTTTTCGATGAGATCGCCCAACGGCACCACGAACAGCAAACCCAGGCCGTAACCGATCTGCGTCAACGTCACGATCAAGCCCGTTGCCGCCGCAGACAGCCCAAGCTCTGCGCCGATGGGGCCAGCGAGCGGCTGGGCATAATAGATATTGGCGGCGATCAGCCCGCAGGCCGTGGCCAGCAGAAAAATCATGGCGGAAGAGAGTGTCTCTTCCTGTGCGGCCTCAACGCCAAGCACCGTAGATGTCATTACCCGTCTCCAAATTAGGAAATACTCATTTCCCAAATACACATAAAAATCAGTCGAAAACCTTCATGGCAACATCGACCACTGAACTCAATTCCGCTTTCGTCAGGCCCGTCTTGCCGACCACCCGCATGCCGTAAATGATACAAAGCGCCGTCTTCGCCAAAGCCGCTGCATCCTTGGCATTCGAAATAGAGCCATCCGCCTGCCCCTCACGCACAAGGCGACCCAGAATGTTTTCGCGGGCGTCGATGGCACCACGCACGACGCGGGCCATATCGTCATCCAGCGAAGCGAGATCGGCAGCGGCACCGACGACGAGACACCCCTGCCCGCCCGATGGGCCGACGCAGGCATCCGCATAGAAATTCATGCCCGCCAGCAGCTTTTCTCGCCCGTTCCTGCCGGTCTGAACAGCCGCTTCGAAACGCCGTGACTGCACCAGCTTGTAGCGCTCTACGGCGGCGATGTAGATGTCCTTCTTGTCCTTGAAGGCCTTGTAGAGACTGCCCTGCGTCAGTTCCATCGCTTGCGTCAGATCACCCACTGATGTCGCGTGGTAGCCGCGTTCCGAAAACACGCCAATGGCCTTGTCGATGGCGAGATCGACATCGAACTCACGCGGGCGACCGCGCTGGCGGGTCTGGGTTAAAGATGGGCTTGGCTGTGTCATGAGCGGCAATATAGGAAACGATCATTTCCAAATCAAGCACAAAATACGCCCGGACAGAATCTGTGCCGGGCGCATGGAAAGATTAGGCGGCTCTGCGGCTGAAAAACTTGAGATCGCGACCGGAGCGAACGACGCGTACAGGCATCAGGCGCATGACCTCATTGGCGAAATTGCGCACATTCTCCATCGCTTTGTCGACATTGCTGACCTTTTGACAGTCGAGCGCAGCAAGCGTGCCGCCATAGTCGAAGATATCGCGGAACGCGGCGCGTTCTGCAATCGGCGTGGCCAGAACGCGGACGTTCTTGGCAGCGAGCAGTGCTTTGACCACGAGCATTGAGCGTGTGCTGACCATCGCGTTAACGCGGGTGAGAACAACCGAGTGATCGATCGTGACGCCCATCTTGCGGTTCAGCAATTCGATATGTTCGAGAACCTCGGCAGCTCCGCGCGCATCCATGGCAGAGCCCTGAACGGGGATGATGACGTGGTCCGAAATGCCCAGCGCCATCGTCAGCAGCGGGCTTTTGGTGCCCGGCAGATCGATGATGAAACAGTCCGTGCTGGCCTTGTTCTCGCGGATATGGGTTTCCAGCGATGCCATGGTGACATGGGAAATGACCGACAGGTTCTGGACAGTGCCGGACATGTCCGACCAGCGCGAAATCCACAATTGCGGATCGGCATCGAGAACGGTGACGCGGTGACCGGTGCGCGCAAGTTCCGTGGCCAGCAGCAGAACCGCAGTCGTCTTGCCCGCGCCGCCCTTGGTGTTTGCAAATGTGATAACTGGCATAGGGCCCCCAATGCAGAGCCTGACTTCATCGCTCTTCAACGCACCGCGACATTCATGGTGCACTGTATATTGTTAACGAAGATGGTTAACGAAATGGAAATGGCCGCTGCGATTTATTGTACGGGTCAGCTCCTGGTTTCCACTGCAACCCTGTCAAAAATCCGGCAGAGCCTGAAGACAAGCGTCGCCGTTCACGCGGCGCAGATGCGCCCGTGGTGTGCTGAAGCCCTTGAGAACACACGCAAATGCGGCAGTGTTTCAGGTATGGTCGTCGTCGTCGGTACCGCATTTGCGTGGTCTCGAGTCCTGTGAATTCTCAGGCCGGGCGTTGAACGCACCGGCCTGAGTCCAGTTCTCCGATGTGCCTTTCCTCTTCGATGTCCGAAAACCGTTTACGGAATTTCGAACAGTTCATCAGTCAGGCCCATCGGTCGTCGCATTTGATGATCACCCGCACGTCTACGTCCAATCACCACCCTCCGCCCGCACCGACAGTGTCTCGCGAAAACACTCCAGCCGCGAAAGTGTGGGGATTGTAGGCATGGGGTTGGTGGCCGTGGAGAAAACTTTTTTGACTTTTTTTGGGATGGAAAGTGGTGGGGGAGCCGCATATTCCGCCCTCATGCTGAGGTGGCGCGCAGCGCCCTCGAAGCATCCGCCGCATACTCCTGCCTCAAGCCCGCAACCCTCGTCCTTCGAGGCCCCTACGGGGCACCTCAGGATGAGGGTTGCTATCGTTGTAGCCTCTGCAAAGCACCCTGCCCTTCACAGCAGGCAGGGCACAATCACGTCAATCAAAAGCACTCCATAAACAACGCCCGCGTATTTTCCGCCGTCATTTCCACCGGATTACCCCCGCAACTCGGGTCCTTGATCGCCTCCGCCACAAGTTCATCCACCCGGTCCGGCTTGATGCCCATAGCCGTGAGGCTTTCGGGAACACCGAGCTCCTTACGCAACTCCAGCACATAATCATAAAACCCATCAAACCCGCCTTCGATGCCGAGATAAGCAGCGGCGCGGGCGATCTTGTCTTCGATAACAGAGCGGTTGAAGCGGAGGACGGCGGGCATGACGACGGCGTTGGTCATGCCGTGGTGGGTGTTATAGACGGCGCCGATGGGGTGCGAGAGCGAGTGGATGGCGCCCAGCCCCTTCTGGAAGGCGACGGCACCCATGGCGGCGGCGGCCATCATGTTGGAGCGGGCTTCGATATCCGTGCCATCCTTGTAGGCGCGCGGCAGATATTCCTTCACCAGCCGCAGGCCTTCGAGCGCGATGCCCTGGCTCATGGGGTGGTAGAAGGGCGAGGAATAAGCTTCCAGGCAATGGGCGAAGGCGTCCATGCCGGTGCCTGCGGTGATGGCTTTTGGCATGCCGACCGTCAGTTCTGGATCGCAGATGACCACGCCGGGCAGGAATTTCGGGTGGAAGATGATCTTTTTGACGTGCGTCTGCGAGTTGGTGATGACGCTGGCGCGACCGACTTCCGAGCCTGTGCCTGCGGTGGTGGGCACGGCAACGATGGGCGCGATGCCATCGGAGTTGGCACGGGTCCACCAGTCGCCGATATCTTCGAAATCCCAGACGGGGCGGGTCTGGCCTGCCATAAAGGCGACGGCCTTGCCGAGATCGAGACCGGAGCCGCCGCCAAAGGCAACGACGCCATCATGGCCACCATCCTTGAAGGCTTTGACGCCCGCTTCGAGATTGATCTCGTTGGGGTTCGGGTCCACGTCCGCAAAGATGGCGCGGCCCAGGCCTGCCTCTTCCAGAATATCCAGCGCGTGGCCGGTGATCGCCATATTGGCGAGGCCTCTGTCGGTTACCAGAAGCGGTTTCTTGATGCCGAGCGTCTTGCAGGCGTCAGCCAATTCCTTGATGCGGCCGCGACCCATCTTGATCGGGGTTGGATAGCTCCAGTTTGCGACGATGTTCATTTCGTGACTTTCTTCAGATGGTAGGATTTTGGACGGGTCAGGTTCTGGAAGCCGATGACCGAAAGGGAGCCGCCGCGACCGGTATCCTTGACGCCGGTCCAGCAGAGAGCCGGATCGAGATAATCGGCGCGGTTCATGAAGACGGTGCCGGTTTCGATCTCACGACCGATGCGCCCTGCCCGCTCAGCATCCTGCGTCCACAGCGATGCGGTCAGCCCGTATTTGCTGTCATTCATCAGGCGGATGGCTTCATCGTCGTTCTTCACCTTCATGATGCCGACGGCAGGACCGAAGGTCTCCTCGGTCATGAATTCCATGGAATGATCGACATTGACCAGGATTTGCGGCGCGACATAGGCACTTTCGCCATCATCGGCGGCAAACAGCTTGGGATCGACCAGCGCCTTCGCACCCTTGGCAACCGCATCGGCCACCTGCTGGCGCACCACTTTGGCGAAACGCTTATTGGCCATTGGGCCGAGTGACGTCTCCTGCTCCAGCGGGTTGCCCAGCTTATAGTTGGACACCCATGCAACAGACTTCTCGACGAAGGCATCGAACAGCGCTTCGTTGACATAGACGCGCTCGATACCGCAGCAGCATTGGCCGGAATTGAAGGTCGCGCCGTCCATCAGCGTATCGACCGCCGCATCCAGATCGGCATCTTCCATCACGTAACCCGGGTCTTTACCGCCAAGCTCAAGACCAAGACCAGTGAAGGTACCAGCCGCAGCGCGCTCGATGGCGCGACCGCCTTCGACGGAGCCGGTGAAGTTGACGAAGTTGAACAGGCTTTCGGCAATCAGCGCCGATGTCGTCTGGTGATCGAGGAAGAGATTGATGAACACATCCTCCGGCACACCCGCTTCCACAAAGGCGCGCACCATGCGTTCACCCACCAGCAGCGTCTGCGCGGCGTGTTTGATGACGACAGTGTTGCCCGCCATCAGCGCCGGTGCAATCGTATTGATCGCGGTCATGTAAGGGTAGTTCCACGGCGCGATGACGAAGACGACGCCATGCGCTTCGCGCTCGATGCGGCGTTCGAAATTGCCGCTTTCCTCGATGACCAGCGGTGCCAGCGCATCGGCTGCAATGGCCGCGACATAGTTTGAGCGCTCGTTGAAGCCCTTGAACTCACCGCCATAACGCACCGGGCGCCCCATCATATGGGCCAGTTCCGGCACGACTTCACCCACCATTTCGTTCAGCCATGCGACACCTTTCAGCACCAGTTGAACGCGATCTTCCAACGGGCGGCGCGCCCAGGACTTTTGCGCGGCGCGCACTTTCGATACGGCAGCCCGTGCCGCGTCCAGCGACATCGCCTCGCGCTCGGCAAAAACCGAACCGTCGATCGGCGAGATATTCTGGATCATGACCATGATGGTTCTTCCCTGACTCTATTTGTTTCCCATCGGATTATCCGAAAACCGCTTCACACTTTTCGGTCCGATGTTGTTTACGCTCTCTCGAACCCGCGCGCGACTTCCCAATCGGTCACGCGGCGGTCGTATTCTTCCTGCTCCCACTTTGCGGCACGAACATAGTGGTCGATCACATCATCACCGAAAGCGCTACGCAGCATCTTGGAAGTGTTAAGGTGATCCGTCGCATCCCGCAATGTCTTGGGTATCTCGCGGATGTCCTTGCCGCCGTAAGCATCGCCTTCGAACTGCGCTTCAAGTTCCATCTTGTTTTCGATGCCGTCAATGCCTGCCGCAAGCAGGGCCGCCATGGCGAGATGCGGGTTGATATCCGACCCGCCGACGCGGCATTCGATGCGGATGCCCTTGCTGCCCTCGCCGCAGAGGCGGTAGCCCGCCGTGCGGTTGTCCGTACTCCAGACAGCCTTGGTCGGCGCGAAGGTGCCTGCCATATAGCGCTTGTAGGAGTTGATGTAGGGCGCCAGGAAATAGGTGGTCTCACTGGCATGGGCGAGAAGCCCCGCCACGTAATGGCGCATCATGTCGGACATGCCGTGGTCGGCATTCTTGTCGAGAAACATAGGCGTCTTGCCATCCAGGCTCCACAGCGATTGGTGGATGTGCGAGGAGCTGCCCGCCGCCTCGTAGTTCCATTTGGCAAGGAAAGTGACGGCCTTGCCCTTGGACCAGGCGATTTCCTTGCAGGCGTTTTTGATGATCGCGTGGCGGTCGGCCATAGTCAGCGCATCGGCGTAGCGGACGTTGAGTTCGACCTGACCTGCGGACGCCTCGCCCTTGCTGTTTTCGATAGGGATGCCAGCGGCTTGCAGGTTGTTTCTGATGGCGCGCATCACCTCTTCTTCCTTGGTGGTCTGGAAGATGTGGTAGTCCTCATTATAGGGGCTGGCGAGATTGAGATCGCGGTAGCCGCTGGCGCGGGCGGTCTCGAAACTCTGATCGAACAGGAAGAATTCCAGCTCGCTGGCCATGAACGCTTTCAGGCCCATGGCTTCCAGGCGCGCGACCTGCTTCTTCAAAAGCGCGCGCGGTGAGTGGGCGACTTCGGCGTGGGTGTGATGGTCATAGGCATCGCACAACACGAGTGCGGTGCCTTCCAGCCACGGCACGCGGCGCAGGGTCGAGAGGTCGGGCTTCAGCGTATAATCGCCATAGCCCTTGTCCCAGCCGGTGGATTTGTAACCGGGAACGGTTTCCATCTCCATATCGGTGGCCAGCAGGTAGTTGCAGCTGTGGGTTTCCTCATAGGCGCTTTCGACGAAGAATTCCGCCTGGAAGCGTTTGCCCATCAGACGACCCTGCATATCCACGAGGCATGCCAGAACGGTATCGATGCGCCCTTCGGCCACGTCTTTTTTCAGCTCGTCGAATGTGTAGGTGGTCGTCATGATCGTTTCGTCCCTTTGTTTTATGGGGCGACCGTTGCCGGTCGCCCTGTTTATCGGTCAGACCTTGGAAGCCGCCGCATTGAGTGCGGCCTGCTTGTGCTCCAGCGCAAATTCTTCTTCCGGCGACAGGATGAGGCGGTGACGGCCGACCAGCGCGAAATAGGCAATCGCGATGGCAAACCACAGCGCGACCCAGATCACGCCCTTGGTGAAGTTCGGGTCCTGCACCTGATAGAGCAAGGTTATGACAGCGATGATAATGGTCAAGACCGCACCGGGAATGCCGAGCGGCGAACGGAAGGGCCGTTCGATATCCGGCAGGTTACGGCGCAACATGATGAAGGAGATGGCCTGCATGATGTAGGAGAACATCGCGCCGAACACAGCCATATTGAGAAGCACGCTGCCGATGATGCTGCCGCCTTCAGTCGCACCCAGCGCAAACCAGATGGTCATCATCACGGCAAGACCGACGATGGCACCCGTGAGCATCGCGACATGCGGTGTCTTGAACTTGGGGTGTGTGACCGACAGCGCCGTTGGGAAATAGCCTGCGCGAGAGAGCGAATAGATCTGACGGCCCTGCGCATAGAGGATGGTGTGGAAGCTGGCGATCAGGCCTGTGAGCGCCACGAAGCCAAGCAGAACCACGCCACCATCACCATAGACAGCCTTGAAACCATCCAGCAGCGGCTCCAGCGATGAGCCGAGATGGAAGGCGCCGATGCCGGGAAGCGAGGGGTTGAGCAGCACGATCATGAAGGCGGATATCATCAGCGTGATGATGCCGAGAATGATGCCCTTGGGCATATCACGCTTCGGATCGACGGATTCTTCGGCAGCCAGCGGCAACTGTTCGATGGCGAGGAACAGCCAGACCGCAAAGGGCAACGTGGCCAGAACGCCGGAAAAGCCGAAGGGGAAGAACGAGCCGTTACCTTCGGGAAGTTCCACCGCTGCACCATCCGGGCCAACGCCGATGTTCAGCGCCCAGCGGGAGAAGTCCATGTTGGGAATGGCGCTGATCCAGAAGAAGACGAGAACAGCGAGCGAAATCAGCGTGATGACCAGCGTTACCTTGAAGGATAGTTCAAGTCCGAAGACGTTGAGCGCTAGAAAGATGACGTAGAACAGCACCCAAAGGAGCGGTGAGTAGACCGGATCGAGCCCCAGAATGGAGTTCACATAGGCCGTGATGAAGGTGACGATGACGGCGGGGGTGAGGACGTATTCGACATTCTCGCATAGGCCGGTGATGAAGCCGCCCCACGGGCCCATGGCCGTGCGCGCGAATGAATAGGCGGCACCCGTATGTGGCAGCGCCGGGCTCATTTCCGCAATCGAGAATGTCAGTCCCAGATACATGACGGCGATGATCATGCCCGCAACCAGCATACCGCCCCAGCCGCCGGTGGCAAAGCCAAAATTCCAGCCGGAAAAATGGCCTGAAATAACCGCGCCGACGCCCAGCGCCCACAGCGACCAGACACCCGCGTAGCGCGAGAGCCCTCTTTTTTCGAAATAGGATGCGTCAGCCTTCTTATAGCTGACCCCTGATGATGAATTGTCCATGCCGTTCTCTCCTGATCAAGAAAAACAGGCCGTCAGCCAGAATGGCCGATTTTGCCCCAGTCTCGGCGCGATAGGAAAACCCGATCACGCCATGCACATCTGCTGTTCCCACGTTGCACCCCGGACCTGTCTGGCCTTCTTTGGATATGCAACGGCATTCCTGCCCGGCGGGGCAATTCCCGCCAAAGCGAATTCAGGGGCTGTGAGCGGCAATTGCCTTTGTCAAAAGCTCACTCAGAAAACCGGCAGCAGCCCGCTGCCCCTCCTCGTTCTGGATCAGGTCGTTTCTGACCTCGATCATGACGTTCAAAAGCCCGTTCGGCAGCGCGTGGAGGCGCAGCGTGTGCGTCACACCGTCCTCTGGGCCGTAGGGTTCGTTGCGTTCGACTTTGAAATCTCCACCTGCGATGTGATCCAGCATGGCATCGACCAAACGTGCATCCGTATCATGCAGCAGGCCGATTTCGACCTCGCGGCGCTTGCCGTGATAAACAGGTGTGAAGCTGTGCATCGTCACCAGAACCGTCTCAATTCCCGCTTCCCGCCGCTCGTCGACGAGATCGCTGACGCGGGTCTGAAAAGGGATGTAGAGCGCTGCCGTGCGGGCAAAACGCTCTGCCTCGCTCAAATCCGCATTGCCGGGAATGTCGTAAATCTCGCTGGTGGCAGGCATGGCGGAAGGCGATTCCGGCGGGCGGTTGCAATCGTAGATCAACCGGGAATAGTTCTGGTAGATGATGGTGGCGTCGAGGCTTGCAGAAAGAAGACGGGTGACGGCAAGAGCACCGGGGTCCCAGGCAATATGGCTTTTGCGGACTTCTTCGCTGAGGCCCAGAGTGCCAAAGCGAGCGGCCAGCGTGTGAGAGGCGTGTTCGCAGACGAGCAGCACCCGGCCCTTGCCGAGCGGGTTTTCCACGACAACGGGCTCAGCCTCGTCGCTTGTGAAAAACTGTGCTTGCACCGTCATGGTGTACCCCGCTGTCAACATCACTGTCCCCCGACAGTTAGAAAAGAATTCTTCACCCACGCCAAAGTGTCAAATGGTTTTTGAAATTTTCTCTTCATTTTTTCGATTGACTCCTTTTGTCCCCTGTATCTTAATCAGCGCTAACAGACCGGCGAAAAGCTCGGCTAGGGGAAAAATTTGCACAGTTCGGCCGCGACCGTTTCGGACGTTATCCAGGCTCATTACGAGAGCCTGACGCGTGCCGAAAAGCGCCTTGCGGAAAGTCTTCTCGGCAATTACCCGGTCTCGGGGCTGGGCAGCATCACGACAGTTGCCGAAAATGCCGGGGTGTCGACGCCGACGGTTGCGCGAATGGTGCAAAAGCTTGGTTTCAAGGGTTATGCCGAGTTTCAGGGAAGGCTGCATCAGGAGCTGGAAGCCACGATTTCCAACCCCATCGCCAAGCATGACCGCTGGGCCAGCAACGCGCCGGGCCTGCATATTCTCAACCGCTTCGCCGATGCCATAACGGGAAACCTGCGCGATACGCTGAGCGATCTCGATACGGCATCCTTCGACAATGCCGCGACGCTTCTGGCGGATCGAAAACGCAGCATCTACTTCGTCGGCGGGCGCATCACCGGGGCGATTGCCGAGTATTTCTTCACGCATATGCAGGTCATCCGCCCCAAGACGGCGCTGATGTCGTCCAATTCCAGTTCATGGCCGCAATATATGCTGAACATGAATGCGGGCGATGTTCTGGTTATCTTCGATATCCGTCGTTACGAGCAGGACATGGTGACGCTGGCGCAGGTGGCGCACGACAACAATGTCCGCATTCTGCTGTTCACCGACCAGTGGACATCCCCCGTCTCGCGCTTTGCCGAACATACGTTTCGCGTGCGCATCGAAGCGCCATCCGCATGGGACAGTTCGGTGGTGACGTTGTTCGTGGTGGAGGCGCTGATCGAGGCGGTGCAAAGCAATGGCTGGGATGAAACCCGTCAGCGGATGAATTCGCTGGAAGGCCTGTTCGAGCAGACCCGCCTTTTTCGAAAGCCGGGAAAAGAGGAAAACTAAAGAAAGCGCCCACTAGCGAACGAATGGCGCAACACGAATTTTTTATGTCGTTTCTTAAATATCATGGCGACGACAGGGCGCAATGATGGCAAGAAAACGGCAGGGACCATGAGGAGGGCGGGAGACCGCCTGAAAAATCCGTCACATAACATTCATGCAACCCACGTACAGCGTCGTCAGACGCATCAGACACCAGAGGAGAACTAACCGTGATCTCGCACAGCCGCCGACTGCTATCGCTCACCACCGCACTGGTCATCGCATCCACTGCGATCGCTTCTGCCGCACCGAGCGAAGAACTCATCGCTGCCGCCAAGAAGGAAGGCATGCTGACGACCATCGCCCTGCCCCACGACTGGTGCGGTTACGGCGACGTCATCGCCTCCTTCAAAGCCAAGTACCCTGAAATCCAGGTCAACGAGCTGAACCCCGACGCCGGCTCTGCCGACGAAGTGGAAGCTGTGAAGGCCAACAAGGACAACAAGGGTCCGCAGGCTCCTGACGTGATCGACGTCGGTCTGGCGTTTGGCCCGCAGATGAAGAAGGAAGGCCTTCTTCAGCCTTACAAGGTTTCCACCTGGGACGAAATTCCTGACAATGTGAAGGACGCCGAAGGCTACTGGTATGGCGATTATTACGGCGTCATGTCCATCTTCGTGAACAAGGACCTCGTCACCAATTCTCCAAAAGACTGGGCCGATCTACTGAAGCCGGAATATGCCGGTCAGGTTGCTCTCGCCGGTGACCCACGCGCCTCCAACCAGGCTATTCTGGGCGTTCTCGCCGCCGGTCTTTCCACTGGTGCCAAGGACGGCAAGGAAGCCGGTGAAGCTGGCCTGAAATACTTCGCCGACCTCAACAAGGCTGGCAACTTCGTGCCTGTCATCGGCAAGGCCGGTACGCTGGCACAGGGCGCAACGCCGATCGTCGTTGCATGGGACTACAATGCGCTGTCCTGGGCAAAGACGCTGAACGGCAACCCGCCGACAGAAGTCGTCGTTCCTGAAAAGGGCGTGCTGGCAGGTGTTTACGTGCAGGGTATCTCTGCCTACGCACCGCATCCAAACGCTGCCAAGCTGTGGATGGAGCATCTCTATTCCGACGACGGTCAGCTTGGCTGGTTGAAGGGCTTCTGCCACCCGATCCGCTTCAACGCGATGGCAAAGGCAAACAAGATCCCCAAGGATCTGCTCGACGCCCTGCCACCGGCAGCAGCCTATGAAAAGGCAATCTTCCCGACACTCGAAGACGTCGATGCCAACAAGGCTGCCGTCACCGGCGGTTGGGACAAGGTCGTCGGCGCCAACGTGAAGTAACGAACGAAACAGCCGCTCCGATCTTGTTAAAGGCCGGGGCGGCTGATTTATATGATAGAAGACCGCGATGATCGCGGCGTTTGGGAACATCATATGTCATCAAACACCCATGGCGCGCCACCGCGACCAGCAGCCGGGCGACGCCTGAAGCTGGAATGGTTGGGCGTTCTGCCATTTGCTATTTTCATTCTGCTTTTTTTGATCATGCCGACGATGAAGATCGTCATTGGCGCATTTCAGACGCCCGGTGGCAGTTTTACGTTTGAAAACATTGCTGGCCTGTTCACCGAGTCCATTCTCTCGGCCTATTGGATTTCCATCAAGATCAGCGTCGCATCGGCAGCACTCGGCTGTCTGATCGGCTTTGGCGTCGCAACCGCAGTGGTGCTGGGTGGGCTGCCGCAGAAAATTCGCGCACCGCTTCTGACCTTTTCGGGCGTTGCCTCGCAATTTGCAGGTGTGCCGCTCGCCTTTGCCTTCATCGCCACGCTTGGCCCGGTCGGCCTCGTCACCGTATTTTTGAAAACCCAGCTTGGCCTTGATCTACGCCTGTTGGGCTTCAACATCCTGTCCTTCTGGGGCCTGACGGTCACTTATCTGTTTTTCCAGATTCCCTTGATGATCCTCATCATCACTCCGGCGCTGGACGGGTTGAAGCGCGAATGGCGCGAAGCGGCGGAAATTCTCGGCGCGAGCGGCTTCCAATATTGGCGCATGGTGGCCTTCCCCATTCTGCTACCCTCCATTCTCGGCACATTCTCGCTTCTGTTCGCCAATGCCTTCGGCGCCGTTGCCACGGCGATTGCGCTCACCGGCTCCTCGCTCAACATCGTTCCCATTCTGTTGTTTGCGCAAATTCGCGGCGACGTGCTGGGCAATCCTAATCTCGGTTACGCGCTGGCCTTCGGCATGATCCTGGTCACCTGCATCGCCAACACGCTCTATATCTGGATGCGCACACGCAGCGAGAGGTGGCTGAAATGAAGCGGATTTTCGCCTGGGGCGCACTGCTGTTCGGCCTGCTTTATTTTGCCCTGCCGCTCATCGGCATGACCAATTTCTCGCTGAAGATGCGACGCGGCGAATACTCCTTCGACGCCTATAGCCGGGTCTTGAGCGATCCGCGCTTTCAGGAGACCTTCAGCTTTTCCGTCATGATGGCGCTGGTCACCATCATCTTCGGCGTGGTGCTGGTGGTGCCGACGGCCTATTGGGTGCGGCTGAAACTGCCAGCGCTTCGACCCGTCATCGAGTTCATCACGCTGCTACCGCTGGTCATTCCCGCCATCGTCATCGTCTTTGGTTACATCAGGCTCTACAACACCTCCAGCTGGTTGCCGCTGACGGGCACGACGTCGGGCACCAACCTGCTGTTGATGTTCGGTTATACGACACTTGCCCTGCCCTATATGTACCGCGCCGTCGATACCGGGCTTCGCACCATCGACATCACAACGCTGACGGAGGCCGCGCAAAGCCTCGGTGCAGGATGGACGACCATCCTCGCCCGCATCATTTTGCCCAATGTTCTGGTGGCGGTGCTCTCGGGTGCGTTTCTGACCTTTGCCATCGTCATCGGTGAGTTCACCATGGCAGCGCTTTTGAACCGCCCGGCCTTCGGACCGTACATGCAGTTGCTGGGTGCCAACCGCGCATACGAGCCTGCCGCCCTTGCCGTTATTTCATTCGGCATCACCTGGGGCTGCCTAGGCCTTATCCAACTCGTCTCGCGCTATCAAAAAGGCGCGCCTCCCAAGGCCTGAGGACTTATTTTATGAGCTTTTTGACACTGCACAACATCAGAAAATCCTTCGGTCAGGTTCAGGTCGTCCATGATTTCAACATGGCAATCGAGCAGGGAGAGTTCGTTTCCTTCCTCGGGCCATCGGGCTGCGGCAAGACCACCATTTTGCGCATGATCGCCGGTTTCGAGACGCCCAGCGATGGCTCCATCGTCATCAACGGCAAGGACCAGACGACGCTGAAACCCAACCAACGCAATATCGGCATGGTGTTTCAGGCCTATGCGCTGTTTCCCAACATGAATGTCTACGAAAACGTCGCCTTCGGCCTCAAGATCGCAGGCAAGCCCAAGGCGGAAATCGATGCGCGGGTGAAGGAAATGCTGGCGCTGATCCATCTCGATCATCTGGCCGACCGCTACCCCTACCAGATGTCCGGTGGGCAGCAACAGCGCGTGGCACTGGCGCGTGCGCTCGCCCCCAAGCCGCAGGTTCTGCTGCTGGATGAGCCGCTCTCGGCGCTCGATGCCAAGATCCGCGTTTCGCTGCGCGAAGAAATCCGCCAGATCCAGCGCAAGCTTGGCATCACCACCATTTTCGTGACGCACGATCAGGAAGAAGCGCTCTCCATCTCCGACCGCATCGTGGTCATGAATGCCGGACGCGCAGACCAGATCGGTTCGCCCTTCGAGATTTACAACAGCCCCTCCACCCGCTTCGTCGCTTCCTTCGTCGGCACGCTGAACCTGATTGACGCGACTGTGGTGGATGCCTCCACCAGCACTATCCAGATCGGCGACCAGCAGGTTTCGTTGAAAAAGCCACTGAACAAAGCCAATGGCGAAAAGGTTACAGTGGCGCTGCGGCCCGAGGCCGGTTCTCTGGGTGAGGCCAATGTCGGTGACGTCGCCATATCGGGCACGGTGACCTCCAGCCACTTCCTCGGCTCGGTCATTCGTACGCGTCTGGATGTCGGTGGCGCCACGCTGTCCTTCGACATGTTCAACGACCCAGGCACCGCACCACCTGATATCGGTGAGCGCATCACGCTGAAATTTGCATCAGAAGATTTGATGATTGTAGCAGACTGACGCACTGTTTCCGACTGAGAGATCGGGCTAGAAAAAGCCATCTCAGGAGAGCCATTATGCGCGCATTATTCTACGAACGCTTCGGTGAAACGCCTATCATCGCCAACCTGCCGGACCCGGAACCAACGCCGGGCGGCGTGGTGATCTCTGTGAAGGCAACCGGCCTGTGCCGCAGCGACTGGCACGGCTGGATGGGCCATGACAGCGACATTCGCCTGCCGCATGTGCCGGGCCATGAATTTGCGGGCGTCATTTCCGCGGTCGGCAAGAACGTCATGCGCTTCAAGGTGGGCGACCGCGTCACCGTGCCCTTCGTGTCGGGCTGCGGCCATTGCCAGGAATGCCGCTCCGGCAACCAGCAGGTCTGCGAAACGCAGTTCCAGCCGGGCTTCACCCGTTGGGGCTCTTACGCCGAATATGTGGCCATCGATTACGCCGACCAGAACCTCGTGCATATGCCCGACGAGATGGGCTACGACACCGCCGCCAGCCTCGGCTGCCGCTTCGCGACCTCGTTTCGCGCCGTGGTCGATCAAGGTCGTTTGAAGGGAGGCGAATGGCTGGCTGTGCATGGATGCGGCGGCGTGGGCCTCTCCGCTATCATGATCGGTGCGGGCTTGGGCGCGCAGGTCGTCGCCATCGACATTGCCGAGGATAAGCTGGCACTGGCGAAAGAACTGGGCGCGGCCGCCACGATCAACAGCCGCGAGGTGGCTGACGTGAGCGAAGCCGTGCGCGACATCACCGGCGGCGGCGCGCATGTCTCCGTCGATGCTCTCGGCCACCCGCAGACCTGCTGCAACTCCATCAGCAACCTGCGCCGTCGCGGACGCCATGTGCAGGTGGGGCTGATGCTTGCAGATCATTCCACGCCGCAGATACCGATGGCGCGGGTGATTGCGCATGAGCTGGAGATTTACGGCAGCCATGGCATGCAGGCGTGGCGCTATGACGATATGCTGGCGATGATCAACTCTGGCAAGCTCTCGCCGGAAAAGCTGATCGGGCGGCATATTTCGTTGTCGGATGCGGTAACGGCGCTGCCCGCGATGGACACGTTCAGGGATAGCGGGATTAGTATTATTGATCGGTTTGAGTAAGGAGAGGCAGCGGCGGTTGGCGTTGGTGGGTGTGGTTTACCCCCCTCTGCCCTGCCGGGCATCTCCCCCACAGGTGGGGAGATCGACTCGTGGTTAGCTCCCGGTCATCTTGAACGTTGCGGATGGATTGAGGTGCATGCCTCTAGCTGATCTCCCCCCTTGAGGGGGAGATGTCCGGCAGGACAGAGGGGGGTAAGCCACACCCGCCAACGCCCGCCATAAAATTAGTTAAGCCACCGCAATCGCCGCCAAAATCGTCATCAGTGCCGAGATACGATTGATCTTGCTCGCAGTGTAAGACGCAACCCCGTCCCTGCCCCAAAAAATCCACGCGCCAAGATACAGCACCGTGTGGGCAACGAAGAAGAAAACGAGCGGGCCGATGAACAGCGCGCCGATGCCAACGCCCCACTGACCATCGCTTGCGGCGCCGGTGATGAAACCAGCACTCAGGATCGTCAGTGTGACAAACACCAAGATGAGAGATGACAGTTGCTGCACATTAATCTCCACGTGAGGACGCCGATCACAGTCGCAACCAATAGGTACATTCAAATAATCTAATATAACGTAAATACTTTGTCGACAATGCAGCTTTCCAAGAAATCGACGGGCATAACGAAAAAAAGCGCGGAACGATTCGCGCTTTTTTCCTTTCAAATCAATACTTAAGGGCCGATTTTAGAATCAAACTTGCAACCACCTGAATCGAAGTATCAGGCCGTGGTCTCTACGTATTTTTCTGCTTCGCCTATCGTCTGTTCATGGGACAATCGCGGTCTGCCGTGACGACGCATTCTCGTTCATCGGTTATCCCACCTCGCCAGTCTCGATAGGTCGCGCAGAGTTGATCGATGGGATCAACGCCATCAGGAAAACTATAGGACGTGGCAGTCAACCCTTTGGCAACGATTTCGTTGACGACCGCACGGTCAGACCAGCAGATACGATTGCCAAGATAGGCGCGTTCGAGGCTTTGGGAACGAAGGAGTGGTGTAAGGTCGATCTTTCGATGCCCCTCCAGATTGACATATTTCAGATTGGGAAGCGCCGCCAGAACAGATATATCGGTGTAATCGGAGGCGCTTAGGGTGAGAGTTTCGATATCGCGCAACTGTTCGAGCACCGATAAGTCGGAAATTGCAGTATTTAAAAGAGTGAGAGACTTCAGGCGGGTATTCCCCGACAGCGGCGTCAGGTCCTTAATTGTTGAATGGACGATATTGAGGTGCTCGAGCGAGACAAGACCGGCAATTGGCGCGAGGCTGGCGAGCCCATTTGGCTGAAGCGAAAGCTGCCGCAGCCGCTTCGCGCCTGAAAGCGCCGAGAGGTCGCGTGCGCCGTAGAGCCGAACGTTGGAAAGGCCCTTGATGTTGGCGAGATTTTCGATATCGCCCGTCTGCCAGGAGTCGTGGTCAATCTCGATCTCGGCTTCCATCGTCCGAAGCGGCGCCAGATTATCTTTCTCGCTGGCACTCAGCGACAGGGATTTCAGCTGCGAGAGACCCGCGACCGCCGAGAGATCCGCTCCCCTGACCTCTCCAAGCTCCAACCGCTTGATGCCCGTTAGCTGCCCGATACTGCCGGTGTCATGGATGAGATCAACTGAGATACGGAGTTCTTGGAGGTCCTTTGCCGCGATCAAAGGCGCCAGACTATCGATCTCGGTATGACCGAGATCGAGATATTGCAGGCCAGGTGAACGCGCGACGTCCGCAAGCAAACCCTTCGACACTTTCGGAGCAGACGGCACCTCGAGTGGAGAGTTTGGGTCTACTAGGTTGAGCGACAGGCAGTGTGTCTTGTCGGTGCTCGAAGGACAGTCGGCGTCCGGATGAGAAGCATATCGCTCCAGAGCCGCCTTGTGCTCCGGTACAACATCCGGCACCAGATAGTAATAGGCACTGCTGCCCACCAAGACGCTTGCCAGTATTCCAATCGCAAAAATGAGCATTCGTCTCGAAAAATACACCAAGTGAAACTCCGTGTAACGCCCTTACCTTACAAGCAAGGAAAGGCGTCATGGCACTTACAGTCACGCCGCCGTCTCAACCTCTTTTTCAACTTCGGTCGGCACGTAGTTCAGCACCGGTCCCAGCCAACGCTCGATTTCCTTTACGGCCATACCCTTGCGCTTGGCGTAATCCTCGACCTGATCGCGCTCCACCTTGGCGACGCCGAAATAGTAGCTTTCGGGGTGGCCGATATAGAGGCCGGAGACGGAGGAGCCGGGCCACATGGCGTAGCTTTCGGTCAGCACCACGCCTGTTTCTTCCGTTGCATCCAGCAGGCGGAACAGGGTTTCCTTTTCGGTGTGATCGGGCTGGGCCGGATAGCCGGGGGCTGGGCGGATGCCCGCATAGGCCTCACCGATCAGATCGTCTGGGCCGAAGCTTTCATTGGCGGCGTAACCCCAATATTCCTTGCGCACGCGCTCATGCATGCGCTCGGCAAAGGCTTCTGCGAAGCGGTCGGCCAGTGCCTTGACGAGGATGGAAGAGTAATCGTCATTGGCCCGCTCGAAACGCTCGGCAATCGCCACTTCCTCGATGCCTGCCGTGACCACGAAGCCGCCGACATAATCTGTGACGCCGGTATCCTGCGGCATGACGAAATCCGACAGCGCCACATTGGGGCGGCCATCGCGCTTGGAAAGCTGCTGGCGAAGCGTGAAGAAGGTCGCCAGTTCGTTGGCGCGGGTCTCATCCGTAAACAGGCGGATATCGTCGCCCACTGCATTGGCGGGCCAGAAGCCGATGACGGCGCGCGGACGGAACCACTTCTCGTCGATGATCTTCTTCAGCATCGCCTGCGCATCGGCAAACAACTGACGCGCTGCTTCGCCCTGCTTCTCGTCTTCGAGAATGGCGGGGTATCGGCCCTTCATTTCCCATGTCTGGAAAAAGGGTGTCCAGTCGATGTATTTGGCAAGCTCTTCCAGATCGTAGGTTTCGAAAGTCTTGGTGCCGAGGAACTGCGGCTTGACCGGCTGGTAGGCCGTCCAATCCACCTTGTGGGCATTCGCGCGCGCACGGGCCAAAGGCAGACGCAGCTTTTCCCGTTCATTGCGGGCATGGGCGTCTGCCACCTTGGCATATTCGGCCCTGATACCATCGATATAGGCAGGCTTCTGATCCTCGGATAGCAGGGCTGATACCACACCCACGGCACGCGAAGCATCGGTCACGTAGATCGCCTGACCTTTTTCGTAGCGCGGATGTATCTTGACCGCCGTATGCACACGGCTGGTCGTGGCACCACCGATGAGCAACGGAATGTTGAAGCCCTGGCGCTCCATTTCAGCAGCGACATGCACCATTTCATCCAGCGACGGCGTGATGAGGCCGGACAGGCCGATGACATCGACCTCTTCGGCAATCGCCGTTTCCAGAATCTTGGTGGCAGGCACCATGACGCCGAGATCGATGATCTCGTAATTGTTGCAGGCCAGAACGACGCCGACAATGTTCTTGCCGATATCGTGCACATCGCCCTTGACGGTCGCCATCAGCACCTTGCCGGCGGCCTTACGCTGATCACCGCCATTGAGGCGCTTTTCCTCTTCCATGTAGGGCAGCAAAACGGCTACCGCCTGCTTCATGACGCGGGCGGATTTAACCACCTGCGGCAGGAACATCTTGCCCGAACCGAACAGATCGCCCACCACATTCATGCCCGCCATCAGCGGTCCCTCGATGACATGCAACGGACGGGCGGCCTGCTGGCGCGCCTCTTCCGTATCGGCATCGATGTAATCGGTGATGCCGTTGACCAGCGCATGTTCAAGACGCTTTTCCACCGGCCATTCGCGCCAGGCGAGATCCTGCACCCGTGCCTCGCGGCCCGGACCACCGCGGAATTTTTCCGCCACTTCCAGCAGCCGCTCGGTGCCATCGGCACGGCGGTTTAGCACCACGTCCTCGCAGGCTTCGCGCAGTTCCGGGTCGATGCTCTCGTAAACCGCAAGCTGCCCTGCATTGACGATGCCCATATCCATGCCAACCTGAATGGCGTGGTAGAGGAACACGGCGTGCATGGCTTCGCGCACCGGCTCATTGCCGCGGAAGGAGAAGGACAGGTTGGAAACGCCGCCGGAAATGTGCACCAGCGGCATGGTTTCGCGGATGGTACGGGTGGCGTTGATGAAATCGACGCCGTAATTGTTGTGTTCCTCGATGCCCGTTGCGACGGCAAAAACGTTGGGGTCGAAGATGATGTCTTCTGGCAGAATACCCGCTTCTTCGGTCAGGAGCTTATAGGCGCGGGTGCAAATCTCCACCTTGCGCTCGTAGGTGTCTGCCTGGCCCACCTCATCGAAAGCCATGACGACGACGGCGGCACCGTAATGGCGCACTAGACTCGCCTGTTCCAGAAACTTCTCCTCGCCTTCCTTCAGCGAGATGGAGTTGACGATGGATTTGCCCTGAACGCATTTCAGGCCAGCCTCAATGATCTCCCACTTGGAACTATCGATCATGACAGGTACGCGGGCGATATCCGGCTCGGCAGCGATGAGGTTGAGGAACTCGACCATGGCCTTCTGGCTGTCGATCAGACCTTCATCCATGTTGATGTCGATGATCTGCGCGCCGTTTTCCACTTGGTCGCGGGCAACGGCAAGGGCCGCGGTATAATCGCCAGCAGTAATCAGCTTGCGGAACTTGGCGGAACCGGTGACGTTGGTGCGCTCACCGACGTTGACGAAGGGAATGTCCTTGGTCAGGACGAAGGGCTCGAGGCCCGACAGCGACATGAAGGAGCGGTGCTCCGCCACCTTGCGGGGCTCGTATTTCGCCACCGCTTCGGCAATGGCGCGGATGTGCTCTGGCGTCGAGCCGCAGCAGCCTCCGACCACGTTGACGAGGCCTTCACGGGCGAATTCCGCGACCTGTGCCGCCATCATCTCAGGCGTTTCATCATACTGGCCGAATTCGTTCGGAAGACCGGCATTCGGGTAAGCGCAGATGAAGGTGTCGGCAACCTCCGACAATTCCTGCAAGTGCGGACGCATGGCGCTGGCACCCAGCGCGCAGTTGAGGCCGACGGTAAAGGGGTTGGCGTGGCGCACGGAATTCCAGAAGGCAGACGGCGTCTGGCCCGACAGTGTGCGACCGGAAAGGTCTGTGATCGTGCCGGAGATCATCACAGGCAGATGAATGCCCTTGGCGGCAAAACGCTCTTCGCAGGCAAAGATGGCCGCCTTGGCGTTCAGCGTATCGAAAATGGTCTCGATGAGAATGAGATCAGCACCGCCATCGATCAAGCCGTCAATCTGCTCGCCATAGGCAACACGCAGGTCATCGAAGCTGACGGCACGGTAACCGGGGTTGTTCACATCTGGCGAAATCGACGCCGTGCGGTTGGTGGGGCCGACGGCACCCGCCACGAACCGACGACGGCCATCTTCCCGCTCCGCGCGCTGGGCGGCACGGCGCACGATGAAGGCACCTTCGCGGTTAAGATCATAGACAGCATTTTCCATCTCGTAATCCGCCTGCGCGATGCGCGTGGAGGAAAACGTGTTGGTTTCGAGAATATCCGCACCCGCCATAGCGTAGCGATAATGGATTTCCTCGATCGCATCCGGTTGGGTCAGAATGAGAAGGTCGTTGTTGCCTTGCTGATGACAGGCGCAGCCGATGAAGCGATCACCCCGGAAATGGTCTTCATCGAAGCCCAGCCCCTGGATCTGCGTGCCCATGGCGCCATCGAGAACAAGGATGCGCTCCTGTGCCGCCTGACGCAGCGCCTTCAGGATTTCCGCGCCGTCTCTTTTGCCGCCTACGGGGCCAAACAGATCATCCAACATCGGCACACTCCTCATTCTCTTGCTGATTTGCAATATGTCAGTCACATAAAGATATCTTTATGTCAATATATGGCTGATTCACAGCGATGCTATTGCGTTCTATCTCAAGGCTACGAAATTTCCGTTATGGATGACACCGTTACGTCCCAAAGATATAGAGAATCGCATGAAGCCTATCATACGGAGGAAAGCATGACCGAGGCCGACCACACGAAAGCAAACTGGAGCTCCCTGCCCTGGCACCGGCAATGGCTGGCAAAGCAGGCTGAAGGTCTGTTCGACTTCTTCCAGTACCGCGCCATCAATCCAAAAGGCGGCTTTTTCGATCTTGACCGGCAGGGCGTGCCACTTCAGCCGGACAATCCGGTGCGCGGCATTCATATGTCGGCCCGCATGGTGCATTGCTTCTCCATCGGCCATCTGCTCGGTCGCCCCGGCTGCGGCGATGTCATCGACCATGGCATGACCTATCTGTGGAACAATCACCGCGACGCCGAGCATGGCGGATATTTCTGGCAGGTGGATGAGAACGGCCCTGTCGATGCCACCAAGCAGGGTTATGGTCACGCCTTCGTGCTGCTTGCGGCTTCCTCCGCAAAGGCCGTTGGGCATCCGCTGGCCGACCAGATGCTGACGGATATTACCGAGGTTCTGAACACCAAGTTTTGGGAAGAACGGCACGGCGCCATCACGGAAGAATTCTACCGCGACTGGTCTCCCATCGAGAAGTATCGCGGCCAGAACTCGAACATGCACCTGACAGAAGCGCTGATGGCAGCCTTCGAAGTGACCGGCGACAAGGCCTATCTGACGAAAGCCGAGCGCATCGCCGACCTCGTCATCCGCCGTGCCGCAGGTGCTCTGGACTTCCGCGTTCCGGAGCATTTCGACGACAACTGGGTGCTGGACAAGGATTATCGCGGCAACGAAATGTTCCGCCCTTCCGGCTCCACCCCCGGCCACTGGCTGGAATGGGCACGCCTCATCCTCCAGCTCTGGGTGCTGGGAGACCGCAAGCACGAATGGATGCCGATGGCGGCAAAATCGCTGTTCGTCCAGTCCATGGCCCTTGGCTGGGACCGGGAAAAGGGAGGCTTCTTTTACACGCTGGACTGGGACAACACGCCCGCCAAGACGGAAAAGCTGTGGTGGCCGATGTGCGAGGCCGCCGGTGCCGCGCATTTCCTCAACGAGCACCTGCCAGCCGACGAGTTCTACGAAGACAGCTATCGCCGCGTCTGGAGCACCATCGCCAACAGCTTCCTCGACCACCAGAACGGTGGCTGGCACGAGGAACTGACGCACAATCTCACCCCGGCCAACACCATCTTCCCCGGCAAGGGCGACATATACCACGCCCTGCAAGCCTGCCTCATTCCGCTGTTTCCGGCGGATGGCAGTCTGACGAAGGTGATTTTGGAAAAGGGCGGGCGGTTTTAGCGAGTGCTGAAGATTCGCAGGAGAGACCACTCCCCTCTCTGCCGTCACCCTCGGGCTTATCCCGAGGGTCTAACGAACCCCAACATCCAACGTGGGTAGATCCTCGGGACAAAGCCCGAGGATGACGAAAGTGGATGCGTTTTAGAACCCGATCGTTTCCTCGAAATCATCCCAGGACTTGTACATCTCGTAGCGACCGACGCCTTTGATCGGCACGTGGCCGTAATAGGGCGAGAGCTGAAACTCGGCGGCCCGTTCACTCTTCTTGGCCACCGCGCCGACATAGATCGCTGAGGCGAGACCGGTGCGGTTGGCGCCGTGTTCGCAGTGAATGAGGATGGGTTTCGGCGCGTCCTTCATCATCCGCACCAGTTCTTCGGCCCGGTCCTGCGGCAATTCCCTAGCGGAACTCATGGGAAAATCGATCATCGCCACACCGTTGGCGTCGGCGGCGGATTTCTCCTGCCCGTACCAGCCTTTCGGGTTTTCATCGCGCAGGTTGATGATGGTCTTGATGCCGAATTGGCGCGCATAGGCCTCGACATCGCTGCCACTGGGCTGGGCAGAGCGGTAGAGTTCACCCGGCAGAACCTCGTGGAAATTGCCGGTGAGCTGGTTGATGCCCATGTGGGCAGCAACAGACGCCGGAAGGGCGATGAGGCAGACGATGCCGATTTTCAAAACGCGAGACACAGAAACCAACGGAAGACCTTCTGAAAATTTCAAGAATTGAGGTCCAGATGGCATCGCTTCGTGTCGCATACAATATGCTATAAGTAGCATCGCAGCCCGAAGGCCAGATATGGTCGGTCCTTAAACACCGACAGACGCCTTGTGCGCCGGTTTCTATTAGCAGATTTTTTCTATCCCGCATGTCGGCTTCAAAAAATTGTGAACCTTGGGCTGATTTGGGCTGGCCGAGAGATAAACAGGCTCTATTCGAACTCTGCCGAATTCACCGTTACCCGCCATTCGAGATTTCTGGCATCGACATTTTCGTTGTTGCGAAGCCGGAACGGACGGCACGCCGCATAGGTCTCGTGCGGCTCCAGACGGCGCTCGCTGACCTGATAGGGATCGAACGACACCGAGGCCCGAAATGCTGCTTCGAACCCTTCCAGGGTGTAGGTCAGGCGGCGCACCGCAACGGAGTTGGTGTTCTGAAAGCTGACCCGGATCGGCGCATTGGCTTCCGTGCAGGAGGGATCGAAGGACGCGGTGGCGACAATCGCATTCAACCGCTCGCCGGAACGCCACCAGTCGAACATCACCCACGCCACGGTCGATGCCCAGACAACGGCAAGCCCGATAACGACAGGTTTGAGATGTCTCGGGAAGGCCATCAGAAAAAGCAGCAAAGCTGCCGTTAGAACAATGCCGACGATCATGTGCGTGGGATGCCTGTTATCGCCGTGGCCGGTTGTCTCGTCATGGTGCCTCCCTGTTCTATCTTCCTTTGCACCCACCGATGTGGCGACCTGCACGACGTGTCAAGCTACACACAGTGCCTGCAAAGCACCAAAGGTGGATACACCGGCCAACGCTCCGCAGCCAACACCTTTGCGTGATTGCTCAATTCGATGGAGCGGGCGCCCTGCGGATGGCATCGATGAGGGCCGAGACAACGGCGACGAGGACGAGCAGCGTGGTACCGTTAATAGGAAGCGGCAAAAGCATTTGCCCTATCGCAACCTCTCCTCCCAGCAACAGGGCGATCTGCGTTGCTGCGACCAGAAGCGCAACAGACAAAGGAAACGTGACTCCCGCACTTGAGAAAAAGCGCCGATATCCAATGGCAAAAATGAGGATGAGAACCGGCACGATCCCGAACATGTAAATGTTCATCGAGAAGGAATGCGAGACGAAGTAGGGCGCGAGATAAGCAATAGGGGTCAGAATATATCTACCGGCGATGGCGGCCAGCAGAGGCGGCCAGATCACGACATTCAACAAAGGCAAATTGTGTTTCGCCCGCCTGACGCTTGCCTGCTGCCTGCCGATGTTCATGACAGCGCGAGTGGCGAACAAGCTCAGTGCCGCACCGATGACGATCAACAGCAACACCAGCATCAATTGCTTGCCCTCAACCGCGCCCGTGCGTAAAAATTCAAATGAATTGGACAGTTGCGCAGGCAAGCCAATAAGCGCGGGCAAAAGCCAGACAATCCAGAACCCGGCGACGAGGCTCGGCAAGGCAACCTGTCTCGATAGAAACAGCAGGACCGCAACGCCACCCACCAGCGATGCGACGATGGCAACATGGGTAAAGGTGCTGTCATCGACCAGAAAACCCATCGCTGAAAATGATCGCGCGATGCCATCGGCCTGCGACAAGGCTACCAACAGCGCGATAACGTTTTCAACACCGACGAGAGTGGAGCTGTTATCGAATCGTGGGGCGACAAGGCGCACAATCTGCCCTAAAGCGAGCGCAGTCAGGACAGGCCCGGCACCCAGCGCGAGAACAGATAGTCGCGAACTGTCGCCAGCGCTCAACTGCGTTTCCATGAAAGCCGGATCTAACCCCGGCAGCATGATATTCCACCCAACAATGGCCACGAGCGAAACCAGAACGACCCGCAGCGCAATTCCAAAAACACTATTGCCACGAATATTAGGATCACCAACCATAACGCTCATCAAATATTCTCCTTACACAACCACAGATAATAGCCTAAGTCATACGCCTGTCACGTATGTCCGGCCGAAAATGCGAAAAGCAATTTTCCACTTATCGTGTCGTCATAACATCCCTGCGATAAAGAACGCGCGGGAATCAGAGGAGGTGCATCGGGTTGAAAAACATCCTGTTCGTTTGCAGCCAGAACAAACTTCGCAGCCCAACCGCCGAACAGGTGTTCTCAACCTGGCCACACATCGAAGTCTCGTCCGCCGGCACGAACAACGACGCCGAGAACCCTCTGTCCACCGAACTGATCGAATGGGCCGACATCATCTTCGTCATGGAAAAGACGCATCGCACGAAAGTGCAGGCCAGATACCGAGCCGCGCTCAAGGGCAAACGCGTGATCTGTCTGGATATTCCAGACAACTATACATTCATGGACCCAGCGCTCGTCACATTGCTGGAGGCAAAGGTGCCCAGATATCTTTGAGCGGGAATCATGACGTCGAGGGAGGGAAACAAGATAATGTGGTGGGCCCGGAGAGACTCGAACTCCCAACCAAGCGGTTATGAGCCGC
Source organism: Hyphomicrobiales bacterium (assembly GCA_900468015.1). GTDB lineage: Bacteria > Pseudomonadota > Alphaproteobacteria > Rhizobiales > Rhizobiaceae > Agrobacterium. Next base: position 622,077 of record UBRU01000001.1, on the reverse strand, counting down.
CGGCTCTAACCATTGAGCTACAGGCCCTTCCGGTGGCGTTTGGCCGTTCGGAATGCGGGGTTGCAATGGTTCAACCGACGCGGATTTGGCTTTAACGTAAATTTTTGGACGCGACAAGCCGTTGTGACAATCGTCGTGTGAACTATGCCGTATTAGCTACATAATCTCCTGCGACACCCTCAACAGGGACGCTAATCAAGAGGAACCTTAATGACATCGAAACTCGCACGCTCCGTGGCGCTTTGCGCTTTTACCGCTCTCGTGGCCTTGCCTTTGGTTGCATCTGCACAGGAAAGTACGAAACGTGAGCCGGTCATCAGTGTCTCGGGGGAAGGTGATGCAGCCGTTGCGCCGGATATGGCGATTTTGTCGTTCAGTGTCGTAAAGCAGGCCGAGACGGCAGCAGCGGCGTTGAGCGAGAACAGCAAGGCGATGACCGAGGTTCAGGCTGCGCTGAAGACCGCCGGTATTGCCGACAAGGATTTGCAGACCAGCAATTTCTCCGTTCAGCCTGTCTATAAGCAGTTCGAGCCGAAGGATGGGGTTTATGTTCCCCCTGAAATCACCGGCTATCAGGTTACTAACGGCCTAACGGTGCGGGTGCGTGAACTGGCCAAGCTGGGCGAGATTCTCGACAGTTCCGTGAAGCTGGGGATCAATCAGGGCGGCGATATCGCCTTTACCAACGATAAGCCGGAGGCGACCGTGACAGAGGCGCGCAAGGCTGCGGTTGCCGATGCCATGTCGAAAGCAAAAACCCTGACGGAAGCGGCTGGTGTCAAGCTGGGTCGCGTGCTGGAAATCAACGAGAACATGCAGCGTCCCATGCCCATGCCGCAGACCATGATGCGCGCCGCCGCCATGGAAAAATCGGACAGCGTGCCGATTGCCGCAGGAGAAAACACCTACAAGGTCAGCGTCAACGTGACCTTTGCGCTGGAGCAATAAACAACTTGGGGGCGCTTGAAAAAGCGCCTCCTTTGCTTTGATCACAAACAAAAATGCCCTCGCCGCGAAACCGTGGCGAGGGCATTGTTTATTGGCAGTGCCTGAGGTTAGCGGCGGATGACTGGGCAGCCACGAACGTTGGCGAAGACGATGCGGTCACGACCGCGGCGGTCGAAACCGGCGACGACGACGCGGCGGGGGGAAACGTCAACCACGCGTGCGCGGCGCAGGCCCATGCGGCTGGCCTTTTCTTCGGCCATCCAGGACGAGCAGCGATCGCGATCACGTCCGCGGTCCGGGCTACCCCAGCCATGGCCGCCGCCGTGGCGATAACCATCCTGCACGTAGATGCCGTACTGAACATCCGGTCCCGCGGCTGCGGTGGTCGCCGTCGCGGAAATACCACCCAGCGCGATGAGGGCTGCAACGCCTGCTTTTGCAAATGTGCTGATCATTGTCATACTCCGTTTCCTGACGTTCGCCGGGCTGCCAAACAGACCGGTCGAATTGCCCTGACGATAATCAGCGCCACGTGAACGCTTTCAGAACCAGTCGTTCAGCCTATATTCATGGCTTCGAACAGACATCACGGAGACAGATGCAAGACGATTTCGCGGTGGTGCGGCTGGTTGCGATGTTCGAAAAGATAGATGCCCTGCCATGTGCCCAGCACGAGCCTGCCGCGTGACACGGGAATGCCGATGGACACCTGCGTCAGCGCGGACTTGATATGCGCTGGCATATCGTCGGGGCCTTCCATGGTGTGCACCACCCATGCCATGGAGGGATCGCTGGAGGGCGGCACGAGACGGGCGAAGAATGTCCTGAGGTCCTTTTGCACATCCGGGTCGGCATTTTCCTGAATGAGCAGCGAACAGGAGGTGTGGCGCACGAAGACGGTCAGCAATCCTTCGGTGTGCCCGGATGATCTGACGAACGCTTGCGCGGCATCCGTGAATTCGTAGAGCCCCTGCCCCCGTGTGGCGATTTCGATGGACGTCTGCGGCACTGTAAATTTCACTTTCAGCTATGGAACCAAAGTTCCGCTCATTCGTTTGATGCAATCACGCTACGGTCTGTGCGGACTTTCGATGTCTAAGAAGTCGAACGTGAGGGGCACATAAGGGAACCACACGAAGTATGCACGACGATACCCGGCAACAAAACTGCGAATTGCCTCTGCTGGTTCAGATACAGTTATTCCATACGTTTCCTTTGGCGGAGAATGGTTTATTAAAGAACATAAACTGTAATCCTTCCGCCCAATTGCGCCATCGAAAGACTAGCATATGACGTCGACAGTTCAGCAGGTCGATCTTACCAACTGCGACAGAGAGCCCATTCACATCCCAGGATTTATTCAGCCGCATGGTTGCCTGATTGCCTGTGACAGCGCGATGCGCACGGTGCTGCGCCATTCGCTGAACTGTGCGGAAACGCTTGGTTTTTCCGGCCCGATGCTGGGCTTGCCGATCGAGCAATTTCTGGGAAATGACGTCGTTCACGACCTGAGAAACGCGCTGACGGTGACGGCGAACAGCAGTCGCCCGGCCATGCTGCCGAAGGTGAAGCTGCCCGATGGCAAGATGTTCGATGTGGCCATTCACCGCTACAAGGCTGTCTCGATCATCGAGCTGGAAGCGGCAAGCGACGAATCACAGCCACTGCACACCGCGCAATTGATGATCGACCGCATTCGCGAGGCGGATGATGTCGACAGCCTGATTTCCCGCACGACGCGGCTGGTCAAGGCGATGCTGGGCTATGACCGGGTGATGGTCTACCGCTTCGAGCAGGACGGTGCGGGCAAGGTTATCTCCGAGGCCAAGCAGCCAGCGCTTGAAAGCTTTCTGGGGCAATATTTCCCCGCCAGCGACATTCCGCAGCAGGCCCGTGCGCTCTATCTCAAGAACACCTTGCGCATCATCTCCGATTCCAACGGCGAACGCATTCCGGTGGAGCCGGTGCTGGATGTATCGGGCGAACCGCTCGACCTGTCGTTTTCGCACCTTCGCAGCGTATCGCCCATCCATTGCGAATATCTGCGCAACATGGGCGTTTCGGCCTCCATGTCGATTTCCATCATCAATGATGGCGAGTTGTGGGGGCTGATTGCCTGTCACCATTATTCGCCACGCATTCTGCCGATGCCGATGCGGATTGCCGCTGAAATGTTCGGCGAATTCTTTTCGCTGCATTTGCAGGCGCTGAAACAGAAGAGAAAGCTGGCAACGGCGCAGGATGCTCACGCATCCCTCGACAAGTTCCTGAGGCTGGCCGCGCACCACAACAACATCGAAGAGCTGCTGGTCGAGAACCTGCCGGATTTCAGCAGGCTGCTGCCGTGCGATGGCGTCGGCGTGTGGATGGATGAGAGCTGGTCGAGTGTGGGCCACGCACCGCCTGAAGAGATGGCGCCGCAGCTTGGCCGCCTCGTCAGTTCCATTTCGGAAGGACGCGTCTGGGCCACTCACTCCCTCATTCACCATATGCCGGAAGCCGAACATGTGTTCGACGATATCGCAGGCGTCCTGGCCGTGCCGCTTTCGCAGGTCAAGAACGACTATCTGCTGTTCTTCCGGCGCGAGCTGGTACAGACGCTGAACTGGGGCGGAAACCCGGACAAATCCTATGAGGTTGGCCCGCTCGGCGACCGGCTGACGCCGCGCAAGAGCTTTGCGCTGTGGAAGGAAACCGTTCACAAACAGGCGCAGCCCTGGACGGAAGAAGACCGGCAGATTGCCGAGGCCGCCCGCGTTGCGCTGGTGGAAGTCGCGTTCCGCCACAGTGAGCTGCTGGCGGGAGAACGTGCGCAGGCCGAAGTGCGCCAGCGCATGTTGAACGAAGAGCTGAACCACCGCGTCAAGAACGTGCTGGCCATCATCAAGTCGCTGGTTGGTAACCCCACGCAAGAAGGCCGCACGCTGCAGGAATATGTATCGGCGCTGAAGGGCCGCATTCAGGCACTGTCCTATGCGCATGATCAGGTCGTGCGTGGCGAAGGTGGCGGGCTGCTGCGGGATTTGCTGGATGCCGAGCTTTCGCCGCACCGCTCCGCCGAAAGTGAAATTTACGCGCATGGCCCAAGCGTGCTGCTCGATTCGCGCGCCTTTTCAGTCATGGCCCTTGTCCTCCACGAACTGGCGACCAATGCCGCAAAATACGGCGCGCTGGCGCAGGCCGGTGGCAAGCTCAACGTTGGTTGGGAACTGAACGATATGGGCGATTGCCTGATATCGTGGCGGGAAACCGTATCCGGCACCGTCACGCCGCCGACGAGAACCGGTTTCGGCTCGGCTCTCATCAGCCGAAGCGTGCCCTATGATCTTGGTGGCAAGAGCAAGATTACCTATCACAATAACGGCGTCGAAGCGGAAATCCTGCTTCCCGCCCGTCACGTCACTGCTGGGCAGACGCCCCTCACCCAGGATATCGCCGCAGGCGGCCCGGTCGACCTCACACCCTATTCCTCGGAGGAACCATTGCAGGTATTTCTTGTCGAAGATCAGATGCTGATCGCCATGGATGTCGAGTACATGCTCGAAGGCCACGGTATCACCAACATCGAAACGGCAACGTCATCCGCGATGGCGCTGGACAAGCTGAAAAGCCTGACGCCGGACCTCGCCATTCTCGACATCAACCTGGGCAATGATACCTCCATCCCGGTCGCCTACGAGCTGCTGAAACGCGGCGTGCCCTTTATGTTCGCCACCGGCTATGCCGATGGCATCATGATCCCGCCGGAGTTTGCCCACGTGCCGGTCATCCGCAAGCCTTACGACGAGGATTCGTTGATGGGCTCGATCGGGAAGCTGGTTGGCAAGCAGGTGCTGGCGTAAGCGCCGCTAATTTGCGCGCAAATCCAAACGCCTGATCTCGTCTGAAGACAGTTTTGGACGGATTTCGTAGCGAAAGTCGGTGACGATGTATTTGTCGATATCGACCTCGCAGCGGTAATCGATGGGAAACCACTGCGGACCGATATTGAACGCGGCTTTGGCGTCCAGCACGTTACCGGCAAGGTCTCGCTTCAGAAACTGCAATCCGTCAGGCGCGCCACCTTGTGGCGCCTCCTTGATCTGCGCCACCACCTCGGCAAAGCATAGCTGCATCACCCGGTCGCGCGGCGGCAGATTACCGAAGATTTGCCGCATCATCGGGCCCGGCCGCTTCGATGCCGCCAGTATCTTTCTGGCAGGCTTTAGCTTCGGATCACCCTCTCCATCAGGCACGACTGTGGCAGGCTGTGCAGCAGCAGGCTTTATCTCCGGTTTTGGAGTGGGCACCACGGCAGCAACCTCCTGTTCCGGCACCGGCGCTTCTGCGGCAGGGATCTCGCCCTGCTGCGACGTTGCTTCGGCAACTGGCGCTTCGGGCGTCGCCTCCGCTTCTGCGGGTTCTGGAGACGGCGGCGTGGCAGTTTGCGGCGTTTCTGCCTCCTTTACCGGCTCTGGTTCCGGCTTCGGCTGCTCCTGCCCTGCGGCGTCCTGCTGACCCGGTTCGTCCTGCTCGTCCATTTGCGTCGGCTCCGGGCGCATGGCGACGGATGACATTTGTGATGGCGGCGGTGGCAGTGCGGGTTGCTCTTGTGGCTTTTCTTCCGCAGGTGGCGGCGGAGGCGGCTCCTCCGCTTTCTTCTCTTCCGGCTTCGGCGGCTCTTCCTTGGGCGGTTCCTCTTTGGGCGGCTCCACCATTTCCACGCTGACGCTCTCCGGCTCGGCTGGTGCTGGCGTAGGTCCCGGCCATAGCAGATAGGTCGTTCCGATAAGAACATGCAGCATGATCGAGAGCGGGATTGTCCAGCTCCCCTGCCACCATTTGTTCTTGCCAGTCGTTACCATCAGGGCATCATGTCCTTTGATTGCTAGAGATAGCGGTTTCCGGTGCAACCGCCATCCGAAAAAAGAAAAACCCGGCCAGAAACTGACCGGGTTTGATGTCTTCCACTGGCGAGAACTCAGCTATCCAGGAACGAACGCAGCTTACGCGAACGGCTTGGGTGCTTGAGCTTGCGCAGCGCCTTGGCTTCGATCTGACGAATACGTTCGCGGGTAACCGAGAACTGCTGACCGACTTCTTCCAGCGTGTGGTCCGTGTTCATGCCGATGCCGAAGCGCATGCGCAGAACGCGTTCTTCGCGTGGCGTCAGCGAAGCCAGAACGCGGGTCGTCGTTTCGCGCAGGTTGGCCTGAATAGCGGCATCGATCGGCAGAAGCGCGTTCTTGTCTTCGATGAAGTCACCGAGATGCGAGTCCTCTTCGTCACCCACGGGGGTTTCGAGCGAGATCGGCTCCTTCGCGATTTTCAGAACCTTGCGGACCTTTTCCAGCGGCATGGCCAGCTTTTCAGCCAGTTCTTCCGGTGTCGGTTCGCGACCGATTTCATGCAGCATCTGGCGCGATGTACGAACGATCTTGTTGATCGTTTCAATCATGTGCACCGGAATACGGATGGTACGAGCCTGGTCGGCAATCGAACGGGTGATCGCCTGTCTGATCCACCATGTCGCATAGGTCGAGAACTTGTAACCGCGACGATATTCGAACTTGTCCACAGCCTTCATCAGGCCGATATTGCCTTCCTGAATGAGATCGAGGAACTGCAAGCCACGGTTCGTGTACTTCTTTGCAATCGAGATCACCAGACGAAGGTTGGCTTCCACCATTTCCTTCTTGGCGATGCGCGCTTCGCGCTCACCCTTTTGCACCATGGAAACGATACGACGGAATTCCGCAATCGAGATACCGGTTTCGGTCGCCAGATTCTGGATTTCCTGACGGATATCACGGATCGTGTTGTTTTCTTCGCGTGCGAATTCCTTCCAGCCCTTGGCCGCCAGATTGGCAATCGACTTCATCCAGTTCGGATCGAGTTCCGCACCGTGATACTGCTCGAGGAAGCTGTCACGCTTCACACCGTAGGATTCGGCAAGACGCAGAAGCTTGCCTTCGTTCTGCATCAGACGCTTGGAGATGTCGTAGAGCTGCTCGACAAGGCTGTCGACGCGGTTCTGGTTCAGCGACAGCGACTTCACAGCAGTGATCAGCTGATCCTTCAGTTCCTTGTAGCGACGCTCCTGCCCGGTGGACAGCGTGCCGGTGCAGGCCAGACGCGCTTCGACCTGCTGATCCTGAAGCTTGCGCAGCTTCTTGTAGGTGTCGGCAATCGTATCCAGCGTTTCCATGACCTGCGGACGCAGTTCGGCTTCCATGGCTGCAAGCGAAAGGTTGGACTCGTCGTCGTCCTCTTCTTCCTCTTCCAACGGCAGGCCTTCACCACCGACATTGGTCACGTCATCTTCACCCGATGGCGAACGCGCGCGACGGGTCTTTTCCTTTTCCTCGGCAGCCTTGCGGTCCGCCTCGATCTTTTCCGGGCTCTGGAACTGCGGTGCAGCCTTCGCTTCCGGGCCGGAATAGGTCGTTTCCAGATCGATGATTTCGCGAAGCAGCGTCGTGCCTTCGTTGAGTTCGTCGCGCCAGATGATCAGCGCCTGGAACGTCAACGGGCTTTCGCAAAGACCGGAGATCATCGTCTCGCGGCCAGCCTCGATACGCTTGGCAATCGCGATTTCGCCTTCACGCGACAGAAGCTCCACGGAGCCCATTTCGCGCAGATACATACGAACCGGATCGTCGGTACGATCCGTCGGTTCTTTCTTCTTGGCCGTTGCGAGGGCTGTGCCGGCGGAAGGCGCGAGTTCGCCACCCTCGGACTCTTCAGCCTCGGAATCGTCGCTCTCGGTTTCGGTAGACGCTTCTTCAGCGTCCTCGTCCTCGACGACGTTGATGCCCATTTCACTGAGCATCGCCATAATGTCTTCGATGCGATCAGGATCGACCTGATCCGAAGGAAGCACTTCGTTCAGTTCGTCCATGGTGACGTAGCCGCGTTTTTTCGCGGCCTTGATCATTTTCTTGACCGCGTCATCCGAAAGATCGAGAAGCGGCCCATCCGTCGCAGCATCGCGTTCGTTTTCAGCTTCTTCGTTTTCTTTGACTTTGGTTGCCATGTATCTCGTCGCTTTCCCTGACGCTAATTCGCTTCGCCGCAAGACCGTTCGCCTTCAAAAGGCATCCGGCTATGGCCGCGAATCACTGTCAAACACCTAACGGAATGATCTTTAATTGCCGATTAACCACGGCTACCACCAGCGGAATATCAAGACAGTGCATCCGGAAATGCTTTCTCACGCAATTTCGATCCGCCAAGGCCCATTCCACCTTACTTTTCCTGGAATGGTGATTCCCGCTATTTCCCGTCACGTCAAGCCTTTATGGCCAGAGCGAGGGCTAAAAACCAAAAAAGCCGTCATTGCGGCAACATTTTGCGGGCCTTCACCAACTTAACCCCTATTTAGGGTGATCTTCACAAAAGACAAGCCTTTAACGCCACCAAAACGCTAACCGTGACTGTATGCCGGGCCCTTTACCCGACCGGACATGACACCGAAACCATCTATGATCGCCTCCTGATTTTCCATCCGTCCAATCTCCAACTGTACCTCGGAAAGTGCGCGCATGAGCTGAACCATGCGGTCGCCATCTCCCGCTTCCGTCGCCTCGGCAATTTCACGCTCCAGATCGATTTTCTGCCACCGCAACGCCTTCGTGCGCTTGTGTAGGGAAAGCGACTGGGTGTAGCCCTCGCGGGCGTCTTCAGGTGCAGCCTGCTCTGTGGCGGTCCAGAGCCGCGCATTGCGCACTTGCTGGTTCATCGCCTTCAAAAGCGCATCGAAGCCATGCGCCTCAAGTCGCGCAATCAGACCTTCACGCGAAAGCTCGGCACCGTTTTCAGCCGCATAGGTCAAAACCTGCGACCAGAGTTTCTGCAAATCGCGGTTCTCGTAATCGATGGCGGCGATCTCGTCATATTCCTCCAGCAGCAGTTGCGGATGGTTGACGATGGTCAGCGCCAGCACGCTTTCACGCAGCGCAGGCGCGCCCAGATAACCTTTGACCAGTCCGGACTGGCTGAGCCGATCCGAGATACTGCCGGAGCCAGTGGTCGTCCCGCGTGGAGGGGGTCGCTGCCCGTTGCGCGCACTACCGCCCCCACTGCCACGCTCGAAATTGCGGTTTTGTTGGTTGCCACGCTGAAACTGCGGCTGGAAAAACGCATTCAGCCGCTCGCGCATGTCTTGCTGATAAAAGCGGCGAACACTTTCGTCGCCAATCACGGACACGATTTGGCGCAGCCGATTTTCAAGTTCAGCACGCTTTTCCGGCGTATCGAAGGTCACCGACGCCGTTTCGCGGCTCCAGATCATCGCGGCCAGCGGCTTGGCTTCTGCCAGCACCCGGTCGAACGGCGCCCTGCCCTCATGGCGCACCAGATCATCCGGGTCCTTGCCATCGGGTAGCAATGCGAAGCTGACGGAACGGCCCGGCTTGATGTGCGGCAACGCCAGATCGGCGGCACGGCTGGCGGCGCGAATGCCCGCGCCATCGCCATCGAAGCACAGCACCGGCTGCGTCGACATCTTCCAGAGCAGATCGAGCTGGCTATCCGTCAGGGCCGTACCGAGGGGCGCGACAGCGTTTTCGACACCGGCCTGATAGAGCGCGATGACATCCATATAGCCTTCGACGGCGATCACCGTGCCGGAGGACTGCGTAGCACGACGAGCGCGGGCGAAATTGTAAAGTACGTTGCCCTTGTGAAAGAGCTCCGTTTCATTGGAATTGAGATACTTCGCCATCGCGTCCGCCGCCATGGCGCGACCACCGAAGGCAATCACCTTTTCGCGCGATGATAGAATAGGAAACATGATGCGGTCGCGGAAACGGTCGTAGGACACCGGCACGTTCTCATGCACCACCAACCCGCAGGCCTCCATCTGTTCCTTGGCAATGCCCTTTGAGGCCAGATGTTCTTTCAGCGCATTGCGGCTATCGGGCGCAAATCCCAGTCGGAAGGTCTCGATGGTGCGACCTGTCAGTCCACGATCACGCAGATAGGCACGCGCCCGTGCACCGGCAGCTGTCTGCAGCTGATCCTGAAAGAACAGCGTCGCCATTTCCATGACGTCTTGAAGCGTCGCCCGCTCCCGCTCCCGCCGCTCCGCCTGCACATCTGGCTGCGGCATGGAAACGCCAGCCATATCAGCGATCTGCTGGACGGCTTCAGGAAAACCCATGCCATCAAGGTCGGTCAGAAAACGAAAATGATCGCCCGAAACGCCGCAACCGAAGCAATGGTAACGCCCCTTGCGGTCCTCGCAATGGAAGCTCGGGCTCTTTTCGCCGTGGAATGGGCAGCACGCCCAATAGTCACCCTTTGACGCGTTGCTCTTCTTCCTATCCCACGTCACACGTCTGCCGATGACATCGGAGATGTTCACCCGGTCCCGTATCTCGTCAAGAAATGAGTTAGAAAAGCGCATAGTTACCTGAAATCAGTGCCTGTTTCGGCCAGCCTTTTATATAAGCGCAGCTGAGAGAGATTACCAAGGGCAGAAACGGATGATGCCCGTTATTCACAGGATGCCTTGACAGAAGTGTATATACAAATGAATATACGCCCACGGCGCATGAGTGCCTGACAGCCAATCATCCGGGTTACTCATGTTGATCGTAAAGCGAGAGTTCATCTCCTTTGAGTGGGATGAGAACAAACGACTGAAGAATATCGAAAAACACGGCATCGACTTTCCCAGAGCAGCGAGCGCACTATCGCGGCCTCACTTGGAAAGCCCATCCGACCAGAACGGAGAAAGCCGCGTTCTGGCTGTGTGCCCGGAAACAGAGCGTTTGATAACCGTTGTTTACACAATGCGAGGCGATGCTTGCCGGATCATATCAGCCAGAGCGGCGCGAAAAAATGAGCAAAGAACATATCGTCAGATATTCGGCGAATGAGATACGGCAAAAAATCGCCAGAGGTGAGGACAAGACCGACTGGGCGGGCGTCGATGCGTTGACTGATGAGGACATCGAGCGTGCGATGCGCGACGATCCTGATTGGGCGGAGTGGATCGATGTCGACTGGTCGACGGCTGAAGTCGTCGTGCCCGTCGCCAAGAAGTCGATCTCCATCCGGCTGGATGAGGACGTCATCGACTTCTTCAAGGCAACGGGCAAGGGATACCAGACCCGCATGAACGCGATATTGCGCCACTATGTGCGCGAGCAGAGAAGCAACAAGAGCTGATCGGCAGAATCAGCGCATGTCTACGCGCCGACTTCTGGCGAATTTAGGGCAGGAAATCTCCGCAAAACATTATGTTTTTGTAATTTGAACTTGCGTCAGAACAGACCTAATTTGGTACCATCGGCATGATGCCGAGTGTACGCGTAATGTCTTGATTTCGGCGACTTCCCCCAATGAGCCGATATGGCGCTTCATCGAAAGCGCCTTCCAGACATCAAAAAGGCAGGGCGCCCACATGTGCCCTGCCTTTTCCTTTGGTAGCGGAGTTTACTTCAGCAGTTCCTTGATCAGGGCGGACGCCTTACCGAAATCGATCTGGCCGGGATAGCGTTCCTTGACCACCGCCATGACCTTGCCCATGTCACGCAGGCCCGACGCTTCGGTCTCAGTGATGACGCCTTCTAGAATGGCGCGCACCTGTTCCTGCGGAATTTCTTCCGGCATGAAGCTCTTGATGATGAGGATCTCTTCGCGCTCCTGATCGGCAAGCTCCGCCCGTCCGGCCTTGTCATAGATACCGGCGGATTCTTCGCGCTGCTTGATCATCTTGGCGAGAATCTGCAGAATTTCCTCGTCGGAAACCGCGTCCTTACCAACGCCGCGATTGGCGATGTCGCGATCCTTGACGGCGGCCTGGATCAGCCGGATCGTCGAAATCTGACGGGATTCGCGGGCTTTCATGGCGTCTTTGAGGGTGTTGGCGAACGTATCGCGGATCATGCTTCTCTCCTTGAAAAAGTCCTGCCATCGGGCAAAGTCCGGTCAGGCTTTTTCTTCATAATTTTGCCAGCGGCATAAACGAGCCAGCGGCTTTCAGCAAATCTTTTACATAAACGCCTGATTTGGCTGGATTTTAAATCCAGCTAATCCACAGGGCTGCGGTTGACCGATAGCAACCCTTTCGTTATTTTCCGGCACCTGCACAGGATTTTAACGAAGGTTACGACGCGAAGGCTTTCGCGCGCCCTTATCCGCGACAAAACATGACCGCTTTGCTCCTGCCTTTCAAGAGGCGGGCCGGAACGGCAGAAACGGAAAACGAGATGACCGAGACAGCTCCCTGGACCACCCGCAAACCCACCGCCATGCTCGTTCTGGCAGATGGCACCGTGATCGAGGGAACCGGCATCGGCGCAACCGGCAAGGTGCAGGCGGAAGTCTGCTTCAACACGGCGCTGACTGGCTATCAGGAAATCCTGACCGACCCGTCCTATCTCGGCCAGATCGTTACCTTCACCTTCCCGCACATCGGCAACATCGGCACGAATGAAGAAGACATCGAAGACCTGACGCCCGCCGCACGGCGCGGCGCGGTCGGCGTCATCTTCAAGGCCGATATTACCGATCCATCCAACTTCCGCGCAGCCAAGCATCTCGATACATGGCTGAAAGCCCGCGGCATCATCGGCCTTTGTGGCGTCGATACGCGCGCGCTGACATCATGGATCCGCGAAAACGGTGCACCGAACGCGGTTATCGCTCACGACCCGAACGGCGTGTTCGACATCGAAGCGCTGAAGGCGGAAGCCAAGGCCTGGAGCGGCCTTGAAGGTCTCGATCTCGCCATCGAAGCCACATCCGGCCAGTCCTCCGTCTGGAGCGAAACGCCTTGGGTGTGGAACGAAGGTTACGGCAAACTCGATGAAACTGACGCCAAGTACCACGTCGTTTGCGTCGACTTCGGCGTGAAGCGCAACATCCTGCGCCTCTTTGCCGGTCTGGATTGCAAGGTCACCGTCGTGCCTGCACAGACATCTGCCGAAGACATCGTGGCGCTGAAGCCCGACGGCGTGTTTCTGTCAAACGGCCCGGGAGACCCGGCTGCGACCGGCGTATATGCCGTTCCGGTCATTCAGGACCTCATCAAGACAGAACTGCCGGTGTTCGGCATTTGCCTCGGTCACCAGATGCTGGGTCTTGCCGTTGGTGCGAAGACCGAGAAGATGCATCAGGGCCACCACGGCGCGAACCATCCGGTGAAGGACTTCACGACCGGCAAGGTGGAAATCGTGTCCATGAACCACGGCTTTGCGGTCGACACCAAGTCCCTGCCGGAAGGCGTTGAAGAGACTCACGTTTCGTTGTTCGATGGCACCAATTGCGGTCTGCGCCTGACCGGCAAGCCGGTCTTCTCCGTTCAGCACCACCCGGAAGCATCACCCGGCCCGCAGGACAGCCATTACCTCTTCCGCCGCTTCGTCAACCTGCTGCGCGAGAAGAAGGGCGAACCGGCGCTCGCAGAGCGCTGATAAGACTCAAAGAAATGAGGAAACCATGCGGCCCGCTATCAGCGGGCCGTTTGCATTTCGCGCTTCACCATCAGATAGAAGCGGGTCGTCAACAGAATAGCTGCCGCCGAAAGTCCGACCACGAAGCCGAACCAGACGCCCGGACCGCCAAAGCCAAGCGGAAACGCGGTAATCCAGGCCAATGCCAGGCCGATGGGCCAGTAGGAAATCAGCGCCAGGATCATCGGCACCCGTGCGTCTTTGAGGCCCCGCAGCAAACCGGCAGCAACCGCCTGAATGCCATCCACCAGCTGAAACACACCGGCAATGATGACCAGCGTGCTGGCATAGGCCAGCACTTCGCGCGCGCCGGGAAGGTTGGGATCAAGGAACCAGCTTGCGAGATATTCGGGTGCCAGAGCGAACAGAAGACCGCCGCACGCCGCGATGGCACAGGCCACGCCGTAGACCGTGATCGCTGCGCGAACGAGGTTCGGGTAATCATTCTGCCCATGCGCAACGCCGATCCGTACGGTTGCCGCCTGCGCCAGCCCAAGCGGGATCATAAAAGCGATAGAGGCAAGCTGGAGCGCGATGCCGTGGGCTGCCAGTTCCAGCGTGCCGATCTGGCCCATGAGAATGGATGCAGCCGAAAACAGTGTTACTTCGGCCAGAATGGTGACACTGATGGGCAGGCCGAGGCGGATGACCTCCCACAAGGCGTGGAAATCCGGTCTCCAGAAGCGCACGAACAATTCGTATTTCCGCGTCTCCTCCCGCGTCTGGATGTAGACGACGATAAAAACGAGGCTGAAAGTGTTGACGATGACGGCGGCGAAAGCAGCGCCGATCATGCCGAAAGCAGGCAAACCGAAGTGGCCGAGCACCAGCCCATAAGCCAGAAAGCCGTTCACGAGCAGCATGGCGATGGTGATGTAGAGAATGATGCCAGCGCGCCCGATGGCGCTGACCAGACCGCGCATGACATAAAACAGAAGTGCGGGCAGCAGGCCGAACTGGGCGACGGCGAGATACGCCCCTGTCTGCGCGGAGACGGCAGGATTCTGCCCCAGCGCCACGAGGATTTTTTCCGCGCTGAGAAACAGCGGCACCGTCAACAGCCAATAGACACAGGCGACCCACATGCCCATGCGCAGCGCACGGCGCGCGCTCGTTGCATCACCCTGCCCGTAGGCATTGGCAACCATGGGCACGACCGCGACGGAAAATCCCGAGCCGAAAATGAAGACGACGAAGAAAAACTGTCCGGCGAGCACCATCGCAGCCAGCTTTTCAGCACCGAGCTGACCGACGATCACCATATCCGTCGTGTGAATGCCAAGCTGCGCCAGTTGCGCACCAATCAGCGGGATTCCCAGCGCAAGTGTCGCGCGCAAATGCGCACCCCAGGAGTTGGCACCAACCTTTTGGGCGTTCTCAACCGCAACCGACGACAACATGGCATTCCCTCAAAAAAACAAAAGCCGCTTCCCTGCAAACGAGGAGAGCGGCATTTTTCTCGATACGATATTTGCACCGGCTGCGCAAGAATGTGGCAAACGCACAGATTTCACCCATCCCAACAGACTTCGACAGGGTTTGAGGCTGTCTTATGCTCGAAATAAAGAGATGCTATAATGCCGAAAAAGCAATTTATATAAATGAAATCAAAGGCATATATCGACACTCACGAATTGTTTACGCACAGACGGTAAAGCAAAGACTTACGTAACGGAATGATCTCTGGGTGCATGAAGCACGCCATCAAGGCCAACAGGCATGTCTCCACAAATCCGGTTTCCGGCTCCACCTAGAGGTTCAAATTGCCTAGAAAATCCAACTTGATGACGCGCATCGTCGTCGCGGCATCCTGTGTCGTCGTTGCCGCCTTTGCGGGTTTTTCGTTTTACATCGACGGCCTTCAGCGCGATGCGACCAATCACTTCGTCGAAGACAAGATCAACGCCGCTGGCAAGCAATCGGCCCAGAGCATCGCCAACTGGCTGAATGGGCGCGTCATGATGACTGAAATGGTCGGCGCCTACATGGTCAAAGCAACTGATCAGACGCGTCTGGACCTTGCGCTGCAAAACGATGTGCTGGCGCGCGAATTCAAGTCCACCTATTTTGGTGACGAAGCCGGTAACTTCACCAACTTCCCATCGACGACCATGCGTGCGGGGTATGACCCGCGTCAACGCCCATGGTACCAAGCTGCGGTCAAAGCCAATTCCACCGTGCTGACGGAGCCCTACACCGACGCGACCACGGGCAAACTCGTGGTCAGCGCTGCCCTGCCCGTCAAGCGTGATGGCAAGCTGGTTGGCGTTGCCGCCAGCGACTTCCTGCTGACGACGCTGGTTTCCATGATCGGTTCCATCGACGCCGGTGATGCGGGCTATGCGTTTCTGGTGAACAAGGACGGCAAAATCCTCATCCATCCCGATGAAGCGATGGTCAACAAGACGCTTACCGACCTCTTCCCCTTGGCAACACCGAAGATTTCGCAGGCCATGTCGCAAACGCAGATCGGCGGCGTGGACAAGATTACCAGCTTCATTGCCGTTCCCGGTCTTCCCAATGTCGAGTGGTCCGTGGGCCTCGTCATCGACAGCAAGACGGCCTTCGCCTCCATCGCCAAATTCCGCGTTGCCGCCGTCGTCGCCACCATTCTGGCCGTGGCCGGTATGATCGCGTTTCTCGCCTTCCTACTCAACAGCCTGATCGTCAGGCCCGTGACGCAGATGACATCGGCCATGGATCAACTGGCCGCTGGCGATCTGGATGCCGCCATTCCCGGCCAGGAGCGCAAGGACCAGATCGGCTCCATGGCAGCCGCCGTCGCCGTCTTCCGCGCCAATGCGCTGGAACGCCGCCGTCTGGAAGGCGACGCGGAACAGACGCGCACTCTTTCCGAACAGGAGCGTGCCGAGCGCGAACACGTCAGCGCCAAGGACGCAGCCGACATTCAGTTCGCAGTCGATTCGCTCGCCGAGGGTCTCGCCCATCTCTCCAATGGGGATCTGAACTACCGGATCGACACGCCGTTCGTGTCGCGCATTGACCGTCTGCGTGAAGATTTCAACGGCTCCATTGCCAAGCTGAACGCTGCACTGATCAATGTCGGCCAGAACGCCAACGCCATCGATGCCGGAGCCAGCGAAATTCGCCAGTCTGCCGACGACCTTGCCAAGCGCACGGAACAACAGGCAGCATCGGTCGAAGAAACAGCCGCTGCACTGGAAGAAATCACCACCACCGTCAAGGACTCGGCCAAGCGCGCCGAGGAAGTCGGTCGTCTGGTGGAGCGCGCCCGCGCCAATGCCGAGCAATCCGGCGTGGTCGTCGGCGATGCCGTCAAGGCCATGGAAGGCATCGAGCAGTCCTCTTCCGGCATTTCCAAGATCATCGGCGTCATCGACGAGATCGCCTTCCAGACCAACCTTCTGGCGCTGAACGCCGGTGTGGAAGCCGCGCGTGCCGGTGAAGCCGGCAAGGGCTTTGCCGTCGTCGCGCAGGAAGTCCGCGAGCTCGCCCAGCGTTCAGCCAATGCTGCCAAGGAAATCAAGACCTTGATCAGCGCCTCTACCACACAGGTAGAAGCGGGCGTATCGCTGGTGGGCAACGCCGGAAAGGCGCTCGAAATCATCGTCGCCGAGGTTCAGGAAATCAACAAGCACATCAACGCCATCGTGCTGTCCTCTCGCGAACAGTCGACCGGCCTGCAGGAAATCAACACCGCCATCAACACCATCGATCAGGGCACGCAGCAAAACGCCGCCATGGTCGAGGAACAGACCGCAGCCAGCCACGGCCTCGCCTCAGAAGCTGCCGCGCTCAACACCCTGCTGGCGCAGTTCCAGCTTGGAAATGCCGGTCACCAGAACCGCAACGGCTACCGCCGCGCGGCCTGATCTGACGAATATGTGAGAAGACGAGAGGCGTGACCGAGCAACGGTCACGCCTTTTCTGTTTGGAAGGTGGAGCGGCGGTTATGGCGTAGCAACAGCAGCACAACCCCTGCCCTCAAACCGACCTTGTAGCCTCGGCCAAAACCCGACACCTTACCGAAAGGCAGTTGTGAGTCGGATGGAGGACATCATGGTTTGGGAAATCGTGTGGCGCGGGGTCGCCATGGGCATTGGAGGCACCATTTTCATGGATGTCTGGGCTATCATCCTCCACCGCCTGTTCAAGCAACCTGCCGCGAATTGGGGACCCGTGGGCCGCTGGTTCTGGCATTTGCCGAAGGGCACGGTGTTTCATGACAGTATCGCGAAAGCAGCACCCTACGAGCATGAAGTGGCCCTTGGCTGGATATCCCATTACGCCGTTGGCATCATCTACGACATCCTGCTTGCAATGATCGTACCTGCCGGGTGGTTTGCCGCACCGACATTTCTTCTGCCGTGGATCGTTGGAATCATCACCGTGGGCGCTGGCTGGTTTCTGCTTCAGCCCGGCCTTGGCATCGGCTGGGCGGCATCCAAAACACCCAACCCCAACAAGGTGCGCGCCCTGAACCTCGTTGCACACACGATCTTTGCACTCGGCATGTTCGTGACGGCGCTGATCATTCGCTGATACGCGAAAAAGGGGGCTTTCGCCCCCTTCGCCAAGTCCCGATCAATCAATCAAATATCTGCGGAAAACGTATCGCAATCTTCGACGCGACCGCTCTGGAAACCGCGCTTGAACCACTCTGCGCGCTGTGCGGACGTACCGTGGTTGAAACTATCCGGCACGACATAGCCCTGCGACTTCTTCTGCAACGTGTCATCGCCGATCTGGTGGGCCACATTCAAAGCCTCCTCCAGATCTCCCGCTTCCAGAATACCCTTCTGCTGCGTGGACTTGCCCCAGATACCCGCATAGCAATCGGCCTGAAGCTCAACCTTGACCGACATCTTGTTGGCCTCCGTCTCGCCCATGGACTGACGCTGGCGGTTGAACTCGGGCAGGACGCCGGTCAGGTTCTGAACATGGTGTCCGACCTCATGCGCGATAACATAGGCCTGCGCAAAGTCGCCCGATGCACCGAAACGCTTGTCGAGCTCGCGGAAGAAATCCGTGTCGAGATAGACCTTACGATCCACGGGGCAGTAGAACGGGCCACTGGCCGAAGACGCCGTGCCGCATGCGGAACGCACCTGTCCACCGAACAACACCAGTGTCGGCTTCTCATAGGTCTCGTTGGAGGCACTGAAAATCTTGCCCCAGGTATCTTCTGTTTCTGCAAGAACCGTGCGCACGAACGCCGTTGTCTCATCACTGGACTGGCCCTGCGGCCTGGTGCCCGTGGTCTGCTGAGTGCCACCGCCATCGCCGGAGATGTCGCCGCCGGACAAGAGCGTCAGCGGGTTGATGCCCAAAGCCCAGCTGATCAGCAGGATGACGACGAGGCCACCAATGCCGATGCCACCGCCGCGACCGCCGGTGGGCAGGCGAAAACCGCCGCCCCCGCCCATGCCGCCGGACGACATTCCACGTCTGTCTTCAATATTGTCGGATTGGCGACGCCCTCTCCACTGCATGTCAGTCTCCCCTTACTTGCCATGCTAAACGCTAAACTCTCCAAAGCGTTCCGGCACCTTAGCTATTGGCGAAGACGTAGGCCCCGCCCTTTTTCAAGGCGCGCTGGTAAGCGGGTCTTGCGCGGATGATTTCGAGGTAGCGACGGATCGCCTTGCGACCCTCCATCCCCTCTGCACGGCTCATAGCTGCCTCCACTGGAAAGCTCATTGCAATGTCTGCACCGGAAAGCTCATTTCCAACGAAATAACCCGTCGCCGCGAGTTCGTTGTCCCAGTAAGCGGTGTGATCCGCCAGCTGCGGGTCAACCAGCTTGCCCATCACGCCCTTGGAAATCATGCTCGCAACGGGCCGCAGGAAAAACGGGACCTGGCCCGGAATGCGCGAAAACAGAAGTTTCAGCAGCAGCGGCGGCATAGCGGAGCCTTCGGAGTAATGAAGCCAGTAGATATAACGCTGGTGTTCATCCGTTCCCGGCTGCGGGCGAAACGCACCCTTGCCATAGGTATCGATCAGATATTCGATGATGGCACCGCTTTCGGCATAAATCCTGCCGCCATCTTCGATGACGGGCGACTTGCCGAGCGGGTGCACCGCCTTCAGGCTCTTCGGAGCACGCATGTCCGGCCCGCGTTTGTAGGTCTTTACCTCATAATCGAGGCCGAGTTCTTCCAGCAGCCAGAGAATGCGGTGCGCGCGGGAGTTTTCCAGATAATGAACGGTGATCATAATGCCCTGTTCTGTGCGTGTGAAGCAAACTTAATTCATTCAAATGACTATACGTTTTTGCGACCATAAAGGATCATGTCTGGTATCGCGAATAGCGTGTTCCAAATTTCCTGTCAGAAACAGAAGATTCGGGGTTCCGTTCACCAAGACATTTGCCTATAAGCCGCTTCTAGCCTGAAAAGATTGGAATTGCGCGCCCGCGGCCGGTGAGTTTCACCATGGCCGTTTTTTGCGCAACGAGAAAGCGGAACGAGAGCCATGCCGAAGCGCCAAGATATCAAGTCCATCCTTATCATCGGCGCTGGACCGATTGTCATCGGTCAGGCATGCGAGTTCGACTATTCCGGCACGCAGGCCTGCAAGGCGCTGAAGGAAGAGGGCTACCGGGTCATTCTGGTCAACTCCAACCCCGCCACAATCATGACAGACCCCGGTCTGGCCGACGCGACCTACGTAGAGCCGATCACGCCGGAAGTCGTGGCTAAGATCATCGCCAAGGAACGCCCGGACGCGCTGCTGCCCACTATGGGCGGCCAAACGGCGCTGAACACGGCACTTTCGCTCAAACGCATGGGCGTGCTGGATCGCTACAATGTCGAGATGATCGGCGCAAAGCCCGAAGCCATCGACATGGCCGAAGACCGTGCGCTGTTCCGCGAAGCGATGAAGCGCATTGGTCTGGAAACCCCGAAGTCGATGCTGGCCAACGCCACCGACATCAAGGATGCCGACCGCAAGACGCATGAAGCAGCCCGCGCCGACCTGAAGGCCAAGCTTTCGGGTGCAGAGCTCGACAAGGCGCTCGACAACCTCGAAAACCAGTGGAACCTTGGCGAGACGGACCGCAAGCAGCGCTACATCAGCCACGCCATGGCCATCGCTGCGCAGGCCATTGATGTGGTCGGCCTGCCAGCCATCATCCGCCCGTCCTTCACCATGGGCGGCACCGGCGGCGGCATTGCCTATAACCGCTCGGAATTCTTCGAAATCATTGGCGGCGGTCTGGATGCATCGCCCACCACCGAAGTGCTGATCGAAGAATCGGTTCTCGGCTGGAAGGAATATGAAATGGAAGTGGTCCGCGACAAGGCGGACAACTGCATCATCATCTGCTCCATCGAAAATATCGACCCGATGGGCGTTCACACCGGCGATTCGATCACGGTCGCCCCTGCCCTGACGCTGACGGACAAAGAATACCAGATGATGCGCAATGCATCGATCGCCGTCCTTCGCGAAATCGGCGTCGAAACTGGCGGCTCGAACGTGCAGTTCGCCGTCAACCCGAAGGATGGCCGTCTGGTCGTCATCGAAATGAACCCACGCGTTTCGCGCTCGTCTGCGCTTGCCTCCAAGGCTACGGGCTTCCCGATTGCCAAGGTCGCGGCCAAGCTCGCCGTCGGCTACACGCTGGACGAGTTGGACAACGACATCACCGGCGGTGCAACGCCTGCGTCTTTCGAGCCATCCATCGACTACGTCGTCACCAAGATCCCGCGCTTCGCCTTCGAGAAATTCCCAGGCGCATCGCCGATCCTGACCACGGCCATGAAGTCGGTCGGTGAAGTCATGGCGATTGGTCGTACCTTCGCAGAGTCGCTTCAGAAGGCCCTACGTGGCCTGGAAACCGGCCTCACAGGCCTCGATGAGATCGAAATCCCCGGCTACGAAGAAGGAGAAGGCTCCAAGAACGCGATCCGCGCGGCTATCGGCACACCGACGCCAGATCGTTTGCGCATGGTTGCACAGGCCCTGCGCATGGGCATGTCCGAGGCCGAAGTACACGAAAACAGCAAGATCGACCCATGGTTCATTGCCCAGTTCAAGGCGATCGTGGACATGGAAGCCCGCGTGCGCGAGCACGGCCTACCGCAGGATGCTGAAAACCTGCGTTCGCTGAAGGCCATGGGCTTCTCCGACGCACGCCTCGCCAGCCTGACCAAGAAGCGCCCGAAGGAAGTGGCGGAACTTCGCAACAGCCTCAATGTTCGCCCTGTCTTCAAGCGCATCGACACCTGCGCTGCGGAATTCGCTTCGCCGACCGCCTATATGTACTCCACCTACGAGACGCCTTTCGTTGGTCAGCTGCGCTCGGAAGCCCAGGTTTCCGACCGCAAGAAGGTCGTCATTCTCGGCGGTGGCCCGAACCGTATCGGCCAGGGCATCGAGTTCGACTATTGCTGCTGCCACGCCGCCTTCGCGCTGAAGGACGCGGGCTTTGAAGCCATCATGATCAACTGCAACCCTGAGACTGTCTCCACCGACTACGACACGTCAGACCGCCTCTATTTTGAGC
This sequence comes from Hyphomicrobiales bacterium, assembly GCA_900468015.1. Lineage (GTDB taxonomy): Bacteria > Pseudomonadota > Alphaproteobacteria > Rhizobiales > Rhizobiaceae > Agrobacterium. Next base: position 600,189 of record UBRU01000001.1, on the reverse strand, counting down.
CGCTGACAGCCGAAGACGTGATCGAAATCATGCGTGCGGAGCAGGAAAAGGGTGAACTAGTCGGCGTCATCGTGCAGTTCGGCGGCCAGACACCGCTGAAGCTGGCCGAAGCGCTCGAAAAGAACGGCATTCCGATCCTCGGCACTGCGCCTGATATGATCGACCTTGCCGAAGACCGCGACCGTTTCCAGAAACTGCTGATGAAGCTGGACCTCAACCAGCCGAACAACGGCATCGCCTACTCCGTCGAGCAGGCCCGTTTGGTCGCCTCCGAAATCGGCTTCCCGCTGGTCGTGCGCCCATCCTACGTTCTGGGTGGCCGCGCCATGCAGATCATTCACTCCGAGGGACAGCTCCAGACGTACCTGCTGGATACGGTTCCGGGTCTGGTGCCCGAGGATATCAAGCAGCGCTACCCCAACGACAAGACCGGCCAGATCAACACGCTGCTGGGCAAGAACCCGCTGCTGTTCGATAGCTACCTGACCAACGCCGTCGAAGTGGACGTCGATGCGCTGTGCGATGGCGAAAATGTCTTCGTCTCCGGCATCATGGAGCACATCGAAGAAGCCGGTATTCACTCCGGCGACAGCGCCTGCTCGCTGCCATCCCGTTCGCTGTCCGAAGAGACGCTGAACGAGCTGGAGCGTCAGACGACGGCCATGGCCAAGGCGTTGAACGTCGGCGGCCTGATGAACGTACAGTATGCCATCAAAGACGGCACGATCTACGTTCTGGAAGTCAACCCGCGCGCCTCGCGTACCGTGCCGTTCGTCGCCAAGACCATCGGCGCGCCGATTGCCAAGATCGCAGCCCGCATCATGACCGGCGAGAAGCTGGATGCGGCGATTGCGGCCTACGGCGAAAAGCCGGACCCGCGCAACCTCAAGCACATCGCCGTCAAGGAAGCCGTCTTCCCGTTCGCGCGCTTCCCCGGCGTCGATATTCTGCTGGGACCAGAAATGCGCTCCACCGGCGAAGTCATCGGTCTCGACACGGATTTCGCCCTCGCCTTCGCCAAAGCACAGTTGGGTGCAAGCGTCGATCTGCCCCGCTCCGGCGCGGTGTTCGTGTCTGTCCGCGATGACGACAAGGAACGGGTCCTGCCCGCCATCCGCCATCTGGTGGAGATCGGCTTCAAGGTTCTGGCAACCGGCGGCACACAGCGCTTCCTTGCTGACCAAGGCATCAATGCCGAGAAGATCAATAAGGTCCAGGAAGGTCGTCCGCACATCGAAGACGCCATCCGCAACCGTCAGGTCCAGCTGGTCATCAACACGACCGATAGCAACAAGGCGATCTCGGACTCAAAGTCTCTGCGCCGCGCAACGCTGATGCAGAAGGTGCCCTATTACACCACGATGTCCGGTGCGGAATCTGCAGCCCTTGCCATCAAGGCGCTTAAAGCCGGCAGCTTGGATGTGCGGCCTTTGCAAAGCTACTTCTGATCCGAGCAGATCATAGAAGGTTCATAAACCGGCCTGCCACCACGCAGGCCGGTTTTGCTTTATCCAGACTTTATCATTCGGCATAACGGATGAAGGGGAAGATGATGGACACAATGGAGATTTTTAACGAGCGGCTGTTCTCAGTTGACCGCGAGACGCTGTTTCAGGCATTTGCTAATCCGAAGCTGCTGGAACAGTAGTGGGGTCCACACGGCTTTACCAATAAGATCACCGCATTCGACTTTCGTCCCGGCGGCACATGGACCATCACCATGACGGCCTCGGACGGCACGGACTTCCACAATGTCTCAACGTTTCGCGACATCGTAGCGCCGGAAAACATCGTGTTCGAGCATTATGAGCCGATGCACGTCTACAGGATGAGCATGAACTTCACCAAAAACCCTGCTGGTGCGACGTTGCAATGGCGAATGGTATTTGATGCGACGGATGAAAACCTGCATCTGAAGAAATTCATCGCAGCCGCTAACGAGCAGAATTTCGACCGCCTTGAGGCGGTTTTAAACGCGATGGCAACATCAAGCTGACAGCACGGCAGCTGACGCGGGTCCCACCTCCATCAGCCTGCGAACTGCCTGCATATCCTCCCGGAACCGCTGAAACTCCTCGGCCTTTCTTTGTTCGTCCGGTATCCGCAATAAATAAGACGGATGCACCGTCACGAAGAGCATCCTGCCGCCGTCCATGGGCATGGGCCTACCGCGCATGTCCGACAGTTTTTCCTTCAAATCCGTCAGCGCAAACATTGCCGTCGCTCCCATCGCCACGATGAGCTTGGGTTGAACCAGATCGATCTCCCGCGTCAGCCACCAGCGACAACGTTGGACCTCACCCGCATCTGGACGCTGGTGAATGCGCTTCTTTCCGCGCGCCTCGTATTTGAAATGCTTCACGGCATTGGTGACGTAGAGCGATTGGCGCTCAATTCCCGTCTCGCCCAGCACCTGATCGAACACCTTGCCCGCCGGACCGACGAAAGGACGTCCGGCCAGATCCTCGAAATCTCCGGGCTGCTCGCCAACGACCATGACGTCAGCATTGACAGGGCCTTCTCCAAACACCGTTTGCGTCGCCTTGCAATGCAGCGGACAGAGCGTGCACCCTTTCGCCTCGTGCTTCAAACCTTCCAGCGTATCTGCATCCGGCAAAATGGGCGCTGGCCTGCTTTCCGCCGCCGCCTGTATGCGATGGTGGAACAGTTGCGGCTCGGTCGCCGCCTTTGCGCCCATTTCCAGCACGCGGGCCTCAGCGTTCAGGATAAGGTCGGGTATGAGGTCCGCTTCGGGCAGGTTCTTCCAGTATTTCTTCGGCATCTCCGCCGTCATCGCCTTAATTTTCAGGCGGGCAGGATTGAAAATATTCGCATAATAGGTGCGCCAAAGCTCATCCGTTTCATCGGACAAATCCGGTTGCTCGGCGGCAAGCCGTGATGTTTCGAGTGTTTTACCATCCCATCGCGCCGAACCCTTGGGCGTTGCGATGACCCAGTCCATATCGGTGAAACGACGCTGAAAAAACGCAGCCTTTCGCTCGACGATGAAATGGTCAGGCTCGAACCACGCAATGAAACGGCGACGAGCGGCGACACCCTCCGGCAACGGCAACTCCTTGAAGCGCACGAAAGCCGTCATCTTGTGGCTGTCGCGGCGCACGGATTTTTCCATCTTCCGCGCTTCGGAAACGTCAGGGTCGGACTTGAACTGCAACAACGCCCTGTCCTGCCCCAGACGCCACAGCAAGCGATACAGCAGCGAAAACCGTTCCGGTGCGCTGTGACAGATGATCGTTTGCGCCAGGGGAATGAAGGCCGAGGGCACGTTGACGCTGGCCGATCCGCCACCCGGTGGCAACCGGTCACCCTCCTCAAAGCCGAACAGACCTGCCTCTTCCCCCTGAAACCGCCAGTCGATATCCTGTGGCGCGACATTTGCGGAAAGAAAGGCCCGCGCAGCATCGCGCCACTCGTTGAAATCTCCCCGGCCCTCCAGCGCCACCCTGTACATTACAGCAGCGACAATTGTTCAGGCTTCGGCGTAAACATATCGCGCAGATCGGGACGTTCCGTCAGCTTGCCCGGCGTCCATCCGCCTGCCACCACAAAGGCTTTCACCTTTTTCAACGAGACGCCAAAGCGGGCGATATCCTCCAGCCGCAACTGCCGAAACCGCCGCGATGAGAGAATGGATTTGACAGTCTTGGTGCCAAATCCCGGCACACGCAGCAGCATCTCTCGATCTGCCGAGTTCACATCCACGGGGAAACATTGGCGATTGGCCAAAGCCCAAGCCAGTTTCGGATCGATATCCAGATCCAGCATGCCGTCTTTCTGCGTCGAAGCGATTTCGCCGATATCGAAACCGTAGAAACGATAGAGCCAGTCAGCCTGATAAAGCCGGTGCTCGCGCATCAAAGGCGGCTTGATCAGCGGCAGGTTTTTCGACGAATCTGGAATGGGGCTAAAGGCCGAGTAATACACACGTCGCAATCCGTAACTGCCATAGAGGCGTGCGCTCGTCGTCAGAATGGTCGTATCGTTGGCACCATCTGCTCCGACGATCATCTGGGTGCTCTGGCCCGCCGGGGCAAATCGTTTCACCTGCTTCGTCCGCAGCGTCGGCTCGCCTGCCTCCTCGATCTTCAGGCGAATATCGGCCATGGATTTGCGGATGTTTGGCGGGCTGCTTTTCAGGCGCAAACTGGCCGATGCCGCTATCGGTGGGAAGCTCGATATTGATCGACAGGCGGTCTGCATAAAGCCCTGCCTCTTCCACCAGATGCGCCGATGCCTCGGGTATGGATTTGAGGTGAATGTACCCCTTGAAACCGTGGGTCACGCGCAACTCTTTGGCCACCCGCACCAGTTCCTCCATCGTATGATCGGACGAGCGGATAATGCCGGAAGACAGAAACAGGCCCTCGATGTAGTTGCGCCGATAAAACTCCAGCGTCAGCCAGACCACCTCCTCCACCGTAAACCGCGCCCGCTCCACATTGCTGGAAGAGCGGTTGACACAATAGGCACAGTCATAGATGCAGAAGTTGGTGAGCAATATCTTCAGCAGCGAAATGCAGCGTCCATCGGGCGCATAGGCATGGCAAATGCCCGATCCTTCCGTTGAGCCTAACCCTCCCGACCCAGAAGAACTACGCTTTGTCGTGCCGCTGGAAGCACAGGACGCATCATACTTCGCTGCATCGGAAAGGACGGCCAAACGCTCTCTAATCGACTTTTTCATAACAATGTTCACTATATGTTCTTGAAATCTCTGTCAAGAACGGTCTAAAAAGCTTCAGGTTTTTACAGGAAATCATCAGGTTCAAATTTGCTGGCAATCCGTTGCCGACTTCTGATATAGTCGCGGGAATTGTGATTTTGACTGGTTCCGTGGTTTTGCCCCGGGACCTGTTTCTTTTTGTGTCTGCGGGTACCGCAGGATGAATGCGAGGAAGAAAAAAATGGTAGAAAAAGTACCGATGACTCAGGGTGGATTCGTCAAGCTGCAGGAAGAACTCCGCTGGCGTCAGCAGGAAGAGCGTCCCCGTATCATCGAAGCTATTTCGGAAGCGCGCGCCCATGGCGACCTGTCCGAAAATGCGGAATATCACGCCGCCAAGGAAGCCCAGAGCCACAATGAAGGCCGCGTTGCCGAACTTGAAGACCTGACGGCCCGCGCCGAAGTCATCGACCTGTCGAAAATGTCTGGCTCCACCATCAAGTTCGGCGCAACCATCAAGCTGATCGATGAGGATTCCAACGAGGAAAAGACCTACCAGATCGTTGGTGATCAGGAAGCAGACGTGAAGCAGGGTCGCATCTCGATCTCCTCGCCCATCGCCCGTGCCCTCATCGGCAAGGAAGTCGGCGACAGCATCGAAGTGAACGCGCCGGGCGGTTCGCGCGGTTACGAAATCCTCTCCGTCAACTGGGGTTGATTCCCAGATCCCCTCCCCGCGAGATCCCGATCGTGCCCTATGTCGACTTGGCCGATGTCCAGGTGCTTGCGCCCAACTTCAAGCGCAGGCTCTCTGGCGTAACATCCACCATCATTCAACTCCTGCCCGTTCAAAACAGGCAGGAGCAGATGGTGACCGCCATTGGGCTAGGACTACCACCAGACCTGCCGCATGTTCGCTTTCGCGATCTGTGGCGCCTGTGGCAAGTGGGGCCGCGCGGCACGCCCCGCATCTGGCACGCCCGCCGCAACATCGAAATGCTACCCGGCATCGTGATGCGCGATATCCTGCGTATGAAGCTGAAGCTGGTCTTCACCTCTGCCTCCCAACGCAAACACAGCGGCTGGACGAAGTTCCTCGTCTCGCGCATGGATGCCGTGATCGCGACGAGCGGCAAGACAGCGTCCTATCTGGACGTGCCGAGCACAGTCGTGATGCACGGCATAGATACCGATCGTTTCTCACCGCCCGCAGATAAGGCCGAAGCAAAACAAGTGCTGGGCCTTGATAGCGACCAGAAATATGCCGGGTGTTTCGGTCGGGTGCGCCATCAAAAGGGTACCGATCTCTTCGTAGACGCCATGATCGCTGTTCTGCCGCAACATCCGGACTGGTCTGCCATCATCGCCGGGCGAGCAACCGGGCCGCATATCGAATTTGAAAACGGGCTGAAAGAGAAGGTTCGTACCGCAGGTCTTAGCGACCGTATTCTCTTTGTCGGCGAACACACCAACATCAACTTCTGGTACCGCGCCCTCGACCTCTTCATCGCCCCCCAGCGCTGGGAAGGCTTCGGCCTGACCCCGCTTGAAGCCATGGCGACGGGTGTGCCGGTCATCGCGACGGACGTGGGTGCTTTTCCTGAATTGATAACGGCGAATACCGGTGAAATCATCCCCCGCAATAATTTGCAAGGCATGAGCGCGACAGCAACACGCTGGATGACAGACGATGCAATGCGCGGCGAAGCATGCGTTGCAGCACGTCAGCACGTCGGGCAGCATTTCACCATCGGGGGCGAAGCGGCCAATCTTGGTCGCATCTACGACGCTGTTACGGCTTACGTTTGAAGAGTTCGATATAGGCTGAGGCGACAGCTTCTTCAGAAAACTGCTGCATCAAGGTTGCGTGTCCACCGACAGCGACACGTTCAGCTAGAGCCCGGTTACCCAGAAGATTTCCGATCGCCGCTGCAAAGCCCTTTTCATCATCAATCTCGGCCAGCAACCCGTTCTCGCCATCTTTCATAAACCAAGATGGCCCCTCGGATTTGGAGGAGACGACCGGCTTTTTCTGCGCCCAGGCTTCGAGAATGACATTGCCCAGCGGCTCATGGCTGGACGCCATCACGAACACATCAGCCGCCGCCACATAGGGTCTCGTCTCGTCCTGCCAGCCGATGAAGCGAACGCGATCACGCATGCCACGCGCCTCTACCTGTGCTTCGAGCGCTTCGCGCTCCTCCCCGTCTCCCGCCAGCCACAAATAGACCCCCGGCAGTGTGGAGACGGCATCGATCAGTGTGTGAAAACCCTTGCGCTTAACGAAACGCCCCATGGACATCACCACGGGCGCATCCGGCGGCGTATCCAGTTGCGCCCGAGACACCGGCGCGATCTCCTGCGTGCTGGTGAAGTTGGAGATGACCTCCACACCACGCGTCCAGCCAATGTTTTTCACGTGTTCGGCAATGCCGGGCGTGTTGCAAACGAGAATGTCGGTATTCTTGAAGTAATCCAGTTTTGTCGGGTAATCGCCCAGCCGAGATAACTTGATGCAGCCCTTATAGGCTGGCATCAACCGGCTTGGGCGTGTCGCCCAAGACATCAGCGCATTGGGCTGTTCGCGTCGCGCCATGTGCATCACCGTCATAGGCAGCAACAGTCTATCCGGCGAGAGATTGCGAAAGTTACTTTCGATGATGCCGCATACGCCGTCGATATTCTTGCGCCACAAACGATTGGGGCGGATGACCGCCGTCTGCTCCACGCCCCTGCTGGCCAGTGCATTGACGAGATGCACGAAAAAACGCTCCGCGCCGCCATCCTTGCCCAAATGATAATGCATGACTTTCATGGTGTATTCCTTCCGCGCTCCATGTCATCGACATTCGGTCGCCGTTTCAGCGCGTGACGCTGATGTATTTTTGCCTGCGTGAGAAACGCGTAAATCCCGCCCGTCGCGGCCTCGATCAGGCCAGGCACACCGCAACGCCACAGGCCATTTCGAAAATAGAGCCTCAGGAAATACAGCCAGGGCGATACCAGGAGCTTGGAAAGCTGGGCCTTGCGACCCTCAGCAAATTGCTGATCAGCTTTCAAGGTGGAGTACTTGTTCTCTTTCAAAATCTGCTCATCGATGATGAGCGGGCGGTAATGCAACAGACTGCCCTTTTCCGACACGCTGACCTGCCCCACTGGCACGATGCCCTCATGCACCTTCTGGGAAAGATCGTAAGCACCCTTACCGTTTCGGATGAGCCGAAGATTTTTGCGCTCGCGCACATTTTCAGGCGTATAACCGAAACCGATGAGATAGGGCCGCCGCGCCACCTTCCAGCCGACAACACTCTCCGGCGCAGCGAGCAGTTCCGGCAATACCCGCTGCAGCGCCACATCCAGCCGCTCGTCCGCATCGACATTCAGACACCAGGGCTGCGTGCATTGCTCCAGCGCAAACTGCTTCTGCCCCGCATAGCCGCGCCAGGGCTCGTACATGAACCTGATCGGCCAGCCCTTGTCGATATAAGTCTGAACCAGCGCTTGAGTGCCATCGGTCGACCCGGAATCGACGATGACGATCTCGGCACAGCCTTCCAGGCTCTCGATGCAATTGCCGAGATAGGCTTCTTCGTTGAGGCAGATGATGAAGGCGGAGACACTCTGTTTTTGCATACTTTCTCTTACACGGAAAAGCCTGACACGACGCAAAGTCTATAGGGTGGCAAAGCGGTCAATTGCAAGCACTTGCCAGCGCGACAAGGCTCCTGCCCCACATTCATCGACCTATAGTCGGCCAAGGTTGGAAATCTGAGGTTTATTTTGGCGCGCAGTTAAGATATCGCACACTAAACAAGCTGAGGTCGCGGGCGCGCAAAACAGCCTCTGCATCTCGGGACGGAAGCGGATCACAATGACGGACAAAGCAAAAGTAGCCCTGATAACAGGCGTAACCGGCCAGGATGGTGCCTATCTGGCGCAATTGCTGCTCGACAAAGGCTATATCGTCCACGGCATCAAGCGTCGCTCGTCTTCGTTCAACACCGGGCGCATCGAGAATATCTATCAAGACCCGCACGACGATAATCCGCGGTTTTTTCTGCATCACGGCGACATGACGGACGCGACGAACCTCATCCGCATCGTTCAGGAAACGCAGCCGGACGAGATTTATAACTTGGCCGCGCAAAGCCACGTACAGGTTTCGTTCGAGACGCCGGAATACACCGCCAATGCCGATGGCATCGGCACCTTGCGTGTGCTGGAGGCCATCCGCATTCTGGGCCTCGAGAAAAAGACACGCTTCTACCAGGCATCCACGTCGGAGCTTTATGGTCTTGTTCAAGAAGTGCCCCAGCGCGAAACGACACCGTTCTATCCACGCAGTCCCTATGCCGCCGCCAAGCTTTACGCCTACTGGATCGTTGTGAATTATCGCGAGGCATACGGACTGCACGCGTCCAACGGCATTCTGTTCAACCACGAAAGCCCGTTGCGCGGCGAAACCTTTGTGACCCGCAAGATCACGCGTGCTGCCGCAGCCATCAAGCTGGGACGCCAGGAAAAGCTCTACCTCGGCAATCTCGATGCCAGACGTGACTGGGGCCATGCGCGGGAATATGTACGCGGCATGTGGTTGATGATGCAACAGGAACAGCCGGACGATTACGTTCTGGCCACCGGCGAAACAACGCATGTCCGCACCTTCGTTGAATGGGCCTTCGCCGATGTCGGCATCACGCTGACCTGGCAGGGTGCAGGCGTCGACGAAAAAGGCCTGGATGTGGCGACCGGCAAAGTGCTGGTCGAAGTCGATCCCCGCTATTTCCGCCCGACCGAAGTGGAACTGCTGATTGGTGACCCTACCAAGGCGCATGAAAAGCTTGGCTGGAAACATGAGACGAGTGTGCGCGAACTGGCACGGGAAATGGTGACGGAAGATTTGCGTATCATGCAGTCCGACATCGTAGCGAAAGGCGCTTGATCATGAGCGCCTACGATCTCAGCGGCAAGAGAGTATGGGTGGCAGGCCACCGTGGCATGGTGGGATCGGCTATCGTACGGCGCTTGCAGCAAGAGGGTTGCACCATTTTGACGGCCAGCCGGGACAATGTCGATTTGCGTCAACAGGCCGAGGTGGAAGCATGGATGGCGGCCCAGAAACCGCAGGCCATTTTTCTGGCAGCCGCAAAAGTCGGCGGCATTCTGGCCAACGACACCCGCCCCGCAGAGTTTCTCTATGACAACCTGATGATCGAAGCCAACATCATCGAGGCGGCATACCGCAACAATGTCGAAAAGCTGCTTTTTTTAGGGTCTTCCTGCATATACCCGAAGTTTGCAGACCAGCCTATCTCCGAAGACGCCCTGCTGACAGGTGCGCTAGAGCCAACCAACGAGTGGTACGCAATCGCCAAAATTGCAGGCATCAAGCTGACGCAAGCTTATCGCAGACAATATGGCTGCGATTTCATCTCCGCCATGCCAACCAACCTCTACGGCCCCGGCGACAATTTCGACCTCACCTCAAGCCACGTGTTACCAGCCCTGATTCGCAAGGCGCACGAGGCGAAGACCCGCGGCGACAAGGAAATCGTGATCTGGGGCACCGGAACCCCCCGCCGAGAGTTTCTGCATGCAGACGACTGCGCCGACGCACTCGTCTTTCTCATGAAAACCTACTCAGACGAATCCCACGTCAATGTCGGCAGCGGAGAAGACATCTCCATCCTCGACCTCACCAAACTCATTTGCGAAATCGTTGGCTTTGAGGGGGAAATCAAGCATGATCTGAGTAAGCCGGACGGCACGCCGAGGAAGTTGATGAGTGCGGAAAAGCTGAGGGGGATGGGGTGGAAGCCAAGAGTCGTGCTCACTTCTGGGGTTCTGTCTGCATTTCATTATTACGAAAATCTTGCAGTTTAGGGGTGATCATGCTCAAGGTTGGTTTAATATCCGCATTGCCGCCGCGACTGTGGCTTCGCTATTTCCCAAATCAGTCGCCAATTTGGAACGGCATCGAATTCAAGCTCTCGGGTGACGTTAGTGACTGTGATATAGTTGTGGTATTTGATGAAATTCCTAAAATCCAATGTGGTGATATTAGAGCGCAGAATAGTATATTTTTAGCGACTGAGCCTCCGAGCATAAAAACTTACAACGAGAAATTTTTGTCCCAGTTCGATATCGTATATACCGTTGATCAAAGCAGCAGACATCCGAACGTAATCTTTGGGCATGTTCCGACGCTTTGGCATATAGGTGTGTGGGACGAAAATGGAAACCAGCTAGATAACGCGTGGAATTACTCCGATTTCGAGAGATTTCAACCGACTAAGAAAAAGTCTCTCTCAATTATTACCTCAAATAAAGCGTATACAGTCGGACATCGAAAACGGATCGAATTTGCCGAAAATATCAAAAATTACTTCGGTGATGAGGTTGACCTGTTTGGGAGAGGTAGGAGAAGCTTTGGAGATAAAGTCCAAGTAATACCAGAGTATCGTTATCATATAGCGATAGAAAATAGTGCGTACGTTGATTACTGGACTGAAAAACTCTCTGATACTGTCCTTTCCCTTACTTACCCAATATATAGTGGCTGCCCTAACATTAAAGAATATTTTTCAAAAGACGAAATTATCTTTATTAATCCTAGAGATATAGATGGGTCTCTCAGATCGATAAAGATTGCGCTGGAATCAGATAGAGCCGAAACTTCGATTGAGTCGATGATTAATTCAAGAAAAAAAGTATTAAATCAATATAATATAATTAATTTGATTTCCAAGCTATGTGCCGAAGCAATCCGATTACCAATACGAAAAAGAAATACACTATTTTCAGAATTTTTTTTCACTCGAGGTCACGGCAAAATTTATGGAAATGCAACTGCGATACTTCGTGCCGCTCGTCGGAGCTTGTCTCCAAACAAACCTTGACAGTTATCTTGTGTCAGAGATATTTCGAAACCTGTAGCGGCCCGTTGGCCAAATGAAAGGAATGACCTTTGTTTAGGTGGTTGACCAAAAAGAAAAAGAAAAAGGCACAAAAGGAGGCTAAACTACATCTTGAGTCTTTAATGACATTCTTTCCTAATTCAGAGAATTATTGGGCTTACCCAGCACTAACATACAGTGCTGCCAACAATTTTCCTAAACAAATCGGAAAAATACTGCCTGAAAGAGCTCAAATTAACCATTTCACGAGCTTAAAGGAAGATAAAAAATTAGCTTCTCTTTTTGAGAAGTATGGATCAGATAAAGACAGAAATGGCTATTCTTCGATTTATTCGAACGTAATCGAAAAAATTGGAAAAGACGAGATATCTCTATTAGAAATTGGGCTTGGCACAAATAATCCAAATATGATTTCCTCAATGGGTTTAAAGGGCAAGCCTGGCGCTTCTCTTCGCGCATTTAGAGATTACTTGCCTAAAGGTAATATTTTTGGCGCCGACATAGATAAAGAAATACTATTTAGCGAAGAGCGAATTAGGACGGGATGGGTCGATCAAACAAATCCATCTACGCTTACTCAACTGATAGATGAATTTGGTATTCAGCACTTCGACCTCGTTGTTGATGACGGTCTTCATTCCAGCGAAGCTAATCTCAATACACTTCTTTTTTGGCTAGATACCGCAGCGAATGGTGGCTGGCTCGTGATAGAGGACATCCCTGAGCGAACTATTGAAATATGGCAAACTGTTGCATATCTACTCAAGTCCTCCGGGCACCACGCTACTATCTATAGAGCTGTTTCTGGATATATCATTGTGGCACAAAAGAAATGACTTCGTTATGCAGCCCCAAGGTTGGCGTTCTCTACATAGCTACTGGAAAATACACCATTTTTTGGAAAGATTTTTACGAGAGCAGTAAAAAGCTGTTTTTGCAAGATGGGCACGAGATACATTATTTTGTGTTTACAGATGGTACAATTGAGTACACCGACGATCCGAATGTACATGTTATTCATCAAGAATCCCTTCCTTGGCCGTTGACGACGCTTTACAGATTTAAGATTTTTCAGAAAGCACGTGGCAGACTTGAGGGGATGGATTACCTATATTTCTTCAATGCCAATATGCTGTTTTTAGAACATGTTGGAGAAGAAATCCTCCCTGATAGCGGCAATGATTTAGTATTCGTTCAACATCCCTTGATGTCGAGGAAAGATGTCAACGAATTCTCGTATGAAAGAAATCCTGACAGCTTGGCATATATTCCGCATGGGGAAGGACTGACTTACTTCATGGGCGGACTAAACGGTGGTCGATCAAAGTCTTATCTGGAAATGATGGACGAGTTGGAGCGGCGCATCTCATCGGATGAAGAAAAAGGAATAATCGCCATTTGGCACGACGAGTCGCACCTTAATCGCTATGCATTAGATCATTTCAGTAAAATAAAGGTGCTGGACTCATCTTATGGATATGCCGAAGGAAGAGATTTACCCTTTAAAAAACGTATATTAATCAGAGATAAAAAATATCACGGTGGGGATAAATTCCTCCGCGCGACTCAACAGCCGACATTTTGGGACAACACTTGGTCCTGGTTGAGAAAGATATATCGAGGATAGAGCCTGCGTAAATGATGATTCGCCGGTCACCCAATCGGCAAGATGATCGAGGAGTTTTTTATTGAGTGTACTCGTCACGGGCGGAGCTGGTTACATCGGAAGTCACATGGTTTGGTCTTTGATCGACGAGGGCGAAGATGTTGTCGTTATTGATAACTATACAACAGGTTTTAAATGGGCCCTACCGCGAGAAGTACAAACCTATGAAGGCGACGTGGGCGATGCCGACTTACTTCAAAAGGTCTTCAGAGAGAACGAGATTGAGGCAATCTTTCATTTTGCCGGATCAGCGATCGTACCTGAGTCTGTTATAAATCCGCTCATGTACTATCAAAACAATACGGTCAAATCTCGTACACTCATAGAAAGCGCAGTACAGGCGGGTGTAAGCTATTTTGTTTTCTCCTCGACCGCCGCTGTTTATGGAACCCCGAGTGATCTTTCCCTTGTCAAAGAAGGCAGACCACTAAATCCCGAGTCACCATATGGGCACTCGAAGCTGATGACCGAGATAATGTTAAAGCATGCTTCGGAGGCCCATGGATTCAGTTATACCGCACTCAGGTATTTCAACGTTGCGGGCGCGGATCCAAAAGGGCGCACCGGTCAATCAACGAAAAGTGCCACACACCTTATCAAATCCGCATGCGCAACTGCATTACGTATCAAACCTTCGATAGAGGTGTTTGGAACAGACTATGATACCAGTGACGGGACATGTGTTCGAGACTACATACATGTCAGTGACCTCGTAAACGCGCACATCCTATCGTTACGGAGAATGAGAGACGGCGGAAAATCTCTAACGGCAAATTGCGGTTACGGTCTTGGATTTTCGGTTCTACAAGTCCTCGATGCGGTTAAAAAGGCAAACGACGATGAACCATTGTCGATCATATATGGTCCACGCAGACCGGGCGATCCGATAGTCGTAGTCGCTGATCCTACATTGGCAAAACACGAACTAAAGTGGACGCCTATGTACGACGATCTCAATGTCATCGTAGAAAGCGCCTTAAATTGGGAGCGTCATTTGTTGCAAAAAAACAGTCCTTTGTAATATGCTGCCTTTTGATCAAATCACCACCAATCCTTGGGGAGTGAGACATCGGGAAAATCAGGCAAATTGCGTCGATCAAGGATGTGAGGAAAACTCGTTTTTTGACTGTGCCCGGAGCGCAGCCTGTCTCGTCTGAGGAAGGTCACTTCCAAAGCTCGTGGCACCTCTACACCTTGAACTAAAGCCGGTTTTTTGTAGTTGTTAGGGTGTAAATGAGCGACGACAAAATCGTTCGCGATTTTTTCGAACAGTGGCCTTAGTAGCTTTAATGCGGATTTGTCCGAGATCAGGGTCAGATCGTGAAATTCAACGACCATGATTCTAAAGCGTCTTAGAGTTTCTGCCGACGTGTCAATTAAGACATCGTACTCAGCGCCTTCTATGTCCATTTGAAGAATTAAATCGGATTGGCCGATTTGACCATCCTTGTCTTCAAGCCAACTCTCAAGGCGCATGAATTGGCCCGAATTTTGGGTCCCAAGAAACTTTTTCTCAAATTGGAAAAAGTCATTTTTGATTGGTGGTTTTTCGATGCTTGCATCTGCCAAATACGAACGAATAGCGTATTTGTCTGCTAGGTTTTCCTCGAAGGTAGCAATTTCAGAAACCCCCGGCGAAAAGCAATATTTAATGCCCTCCAAATCATTCGGGACCAGATACCCCCCATCACCTTCTCCACCAATTCTGATGAGTTCCACACCCGTGTTGCTGGGTCGAAGAAGATTAATAAAATCCAATAGGTCATGTTTTGAACTAGCTGGTGTAATTTTTCTATCAGCCCCCAAAAGTGCGTTAATTAATTTGGATCTAAGCCCCACTTCATACTCCTGAATTTGTCAAGATGGCTACAGTTTCTGCCACCCTTCCGGCACCAAATCCCTATCACTACGCATCTCTAAACGAAACCAGCCCTTCGGCGCAATGACATGTTTATCCGGCCTCGGATTAAGCCAAGCCCCCCACCAGCTAAACGTACTGTTAGCAATGATATGCGAGCGGCAGGCTGCCATGAGGTGCATGTCTTCGCCATCGCGGCCATCTGATTGTGGCTCGATGAAAATCATTTCACCCGTCGTCGGCAAATTTTCTCTGGCCCATTGAGGGTCATCTGAAAAGACGAAGAAGGTGGCGTCGCCTGCCTTATCTGCCATTTTATGCATGGCGGCCTCGTACCACGCGGGCTCGCAGGTGCCGTGAATGGCGTTCGCTGCCGGGTTGGTGACATAGTCGCCACGCCTCACGTGAACCGATACGGGAAAATGGGAGCCTTTGATCTTTGAGAGGATGATTTCTCGTTCCGCACTGAAAGGCTGCTTCAGGGAAAAATCATCGCGAATGATGTCTTCGTAATCTTTGAAGTACTTTTCTGTCTGCCAGTAACCGACGAGGTGCGCAGGGCTGCGGATGTCGAGGATCGCTGGATCAAAGAGTGCGGACTTCTCCGTTACCTCTGGCACGCGGTTACGGTTTTTCAGAGACGTTACGACTTTGCCGAAAAAGCTGTTGCGCTGTTTGAGCGGAACTTCGTCGGGCGTCGCGATCTCAGCTTTGATGTTGAAGTGGTCGAGTTGCAGTTGGCGCAGCTTGTAGCGGTCCATTTCCGTCAAATCGAGTTTCAACGGCTGACTGCTGGCCAAGGACAGAGCGCGACCGCATGCATATTGAAACATCTGGTTGCCTAGGCCGCCAACAATTCGGGTGATGATCAAAGCGTGGTCTCTCGTTCTAGATGCCGATGTGCGGGGAGATTTCAGGTCTTCCACCTGCCCCAATAAAGAAGATTTGCGAAAAAGCGACCGATGTCATCGAACGCGCGGTACACGGCACGCATTTTTCTGAAACGCCGGGATTTTTTTGCCCGTTCCGTGCCCTGCCATATCTCTGACTGGGCAGCCGTTTCGGCAATATGGATGACAGGCCATGGGGAAAACCCGTAGCAATTGACGCCGTGCGTCCAGAACCGATCAAGGTGGCAATCGACGGGTTCGAACCAGATCTGCGCCGCCTCCAGCAGTTTTTTCGCAGCCTTTGGAGAAAGGGCGTAACACGATGTACCATGCGGGCCGACTTTTAAACGCACGATATCAAGACCGTCTTTGGCCGTAGCAACGCGCACCCACGGGCGCTGTTTGTGACCGGAAAAACGAAGAAGACCATATGTCTCGATAGACTCGATCGCGGCTTCATATGATGTGCCAAAATTGTCGTTCAGCACCACGTCGTCTTCGAAAATCAGCAATGAGCGGTTCTCTTTGACGCTGCGCTCCCACAAAAGATAATGGCTTGCGTAACAGCCAAGTTCACCTGGTGTCAGCAAAAATCCACGCCGGATTTCTGCAATGCGAGGATCGTAGCGATCAAACAGAGGGTGTTTGATCGCCTTTCCATCGACCGCGTCGAAAAAGCTGTATGGCACCCCCAGCGGGTCCAACTGCGCGATCATGGACGCCCTGCGCTGGGTCGAGCGCGCGAGATTTACAATGACGATATCAAGTTGTCCCATGTCGTACTTCTATTGTCCGGTTACGGTGTATGGCAGCGCGTTACTCACTCACCCACGAACTCGCCGCATTGACAATTTTCTTCTGTATTCCACGTTGATCACGCCAGTCGCGGCCTGTGTCTTCTACAACTGGAATGCCATCGGGTGAAAAGATGTAGTTTTCGAAGGGCGCGATGTGCTCTTCGAGCTTCTTGTTCACGTTCGAATAGAATTGCTTTTCAGGGTCGAAGGCCGGGTCCATCAGCTCGGCGTTGCTGCGCGCGACTTTTCCGTCCAGTACGGAGGGTGACGTTGTGAATTTCGTGTAGGTGCCGCGTGGCACTCTGATACCTGCGAATTTCCAGTAGTGTTTGCCGCGGTGCAGATGACCCCGCTTCTTGATGTCCCAGTTCTGGCTGGCACTATGGAATGAGACCTGCTTGACCTTGTCGTCGAAGCAGGCTTCGACACGTGCGTCCAAAGCGTCCAGCGCGATCCAGTCATCTTCGAGATGGAACACGTAATCAGCGCTGGTTGCCTGCCACAAACGTTTCACGGCGGCACCGAAGCCCGCTTTTTCCGGCGTGTATATAATAGGGGCGGGAAAATACCGCTTGAGCAGGGAAATGCACTGCGCTTCGTCATCAGGCGTGCCGAATATGGGATCGATATTAGCGTAGACGTTAACGACCCTGTGAAATTTGAAGGCGTTCTGGGAGAAACTTTCCAGCGTCCGCTCCAGAAGATCAGGGCGGCGGCCCGCAACGATGGTGATATCGATATCCATACTCATTCCCCGAGACCGAAACCTGTTAATCAGGCTGAATGCAACAACACCAAGCCCATCAAACCCCAACCAGCCCCAGCCGCTTCACCTGCCGGATCGTCAGCATGGTGCGCACCGTATCCACATGTTCGTCTGCCGTCAGCACTTCGATGACGAAGTCCTGGAACTGGGTGAGATTTTCGGCCACGCAGTGAAGCAGGAAGTCGCTGTCGCCGGAGACCATCCAGGCTTGACGCACGAGTGGCCAGCGGTCGGTGGCGGCGGCGAAGGCTTTTAGGTTGGTTTCGGATTGGCGTTTCAGCCCCACCATGCAGAAGGCCACGAGGTCGAAGCCGAGCTTCGGTGCATTCAGCATGGCGTGGTAGCCTTCGATGATGCCAGCGTCTTCCAGCTTGCGCACGCGGCGCAGGCAGGGTGGTGCCGAGATGCCGACGCGGTCTGCGAGGTCGACATTGGTCATGCGCCCGTCGCCCTGCAATTCGCGCAGTATTTTCAGATCGATGGCATCGAGTTCGACGCTGGCCAATAGGCTCTTCCTTGTTGAGCTAGAATGCTTCCTTCTACTCTACGGGACGGGATTCGCAATAATCCTACGCGCCAGCGACACAAAATTACGTGTAGAGTGCCGTATGCCCTGTTGGTAACGCAAGGCTGCCCTTGAATATCGGCACTGGACACTCTTAAATACCGGACAACGAAGGGGTGTATCGCGATTGAGCCGGACGCATGGCTCCCACATCTGCCACCCTTCACACAGAAAGGAATGTTCCATGTCCGTCCGCCACTCCAAGGTCCTGATTATCGGCTCCGGCCCTGCTGGCTATACCGCGGCTATTTATGCGGCCCGCGCCATGCTTGAACCGGTTCTCATTGCCGGTATGGAACAGGGCGGGCAGTTGATGATCACCACCGATGTGGAGAATTATCCTGGTTATGCCGACCCCATTCAGGGGCCGTTTCTGATGGACCAGATGCTGAAGCAGGCCGTGCATGTGGGCGCTGAGATCGTCAACGATCTGGTGACCGAGGTGGAGACCACCCGTCGCCCCTTCACAGTCAAAACCGATTCCGGCGCTGTCTGGACGGCCGATACGCTGATCATCTGCACCGGCGCCAAGGCCAAGTGGCTGGGCATCGAGAGCGAGCAGCACTTTCAGGGCTTCGGCGTTTCGGCCTGCGCCACCTGCGATGGCTTCTTCTACCGCAACCGCGATGTCATCGTGGTCGGCGGCGGCAATTCGGCTGTCGAAGAGGCGCTCTACCTCTCCAACATCGCCAAGTCGGTCACGGTCGTGCATCGCCGCGATAGCTTCCGCTCGGAGAAGATTTTGCAGGAACGTCTGTTCGCGAAGTCCAACGTGAACATTCTCTGGAACAGCGAGATTGCCGAAATCACCGGCACGCCGGCCAAGCCACCGATGCCGCCTTCCGTCACTGGTGCAAAAATTCGCAACACGAAGACGGGCGATATCACCGACATGCCTGTTCACGGCGTCTTTGTCGCTATTGGCCACGCGCCAGCGGTCGAGTTGTTCGAAGGCAAGCTGAAGCTGAAGCCGAACGGCTATATGTGGACAGCGCCCGATTCGACGGCGACCGATGTCGACGGCATTTTCGCGGCGGGTGACGTGACGGACGATACTTACCGCCAGGCCATTACCGCTGCGGGCATGGGCTGCATGGCAGCGCTCGAGGCCGAACGTTTTCTCGCAGCGCAAGCGCCGCTTGCCGTTGCCGCTGAATAAGAAAGGCTAATCACCGCATGCCTATGCCGTTGGACTGGGACAAACTGCGCATATTTCATGCGGCCGCCGAAGCTGGCTCCTTCACACACGCAGCAGACAAGCTGCATCTCTCCCAGTCGGCCATCAGCCGTCAGGTCAGCGCGCTGGAACAGGATGTCGGCGTCAAGCTGTTTCACCGCCACGCGCGCGGCCTGATTCTGACCGAACAGGGCGAACTACTGTATCGCACCGCGCATGATGTTTTGCTGAAGCTCGAAACCGTCAAGATGCAACTGACGGAAACGACGGAGAAACCGAGCGGCAAGCTGCGCGTGACCACAACAGTCGGCCTTGGCCAGGGCTGGCTGACGGACAAGGTTCAGGAATTTCTCCAGCTCTACCCCGAAATGGCAATACAGCTCATTCTCGACAATGAAGAACTCGATGTGAACATGCGCCACGCGGATTGCGCGATCCGCCTGCGCCAGCCACAGCAATCGGACCTCATCCAGCGCAAGCTGTTTACCGTGCACATGCACGTCTATGCCGCCCCCTCTTACATCAACCGTTATGGAGAGCCGCAGTCGATCGAGGATCTCGATAACCACAAGGTCATTTCCTTCGGAGAGCCAGCGCCGAACTATCTTCTGGATGTGAACTGGCTTGAGAATGCCGGGCGTTCCTCTGATAACACACGGCTGGCGCATTTGCAGATCAACAGCCAAACGTCGATCAAGCGCGCCTGCCTGCTGGGAATCGGCATTGCATGCCTGCCAGACTATATCGTCGGGCGCGATCCCGGCCTTATCCAGCTGTCTTTGCCCGCAGATATTCCGTCGTTCGATACCTATTTTTGCTACCCGGACGAATTGAAGAACGCCGCCAAATTGAAAGTCTTCAGAGACTTTATCGTGGCCAAGGCGCGCAACTGGAATTTCTGACACTTTAAATCAGCTGAAAACATAGCAGTATCAGCAGCTTAGCGTCACATCTCAGAGGTGGCGCAACGCTTTTCCATGGGCAGATTTGCGAAATAAATATGACAACGAATGGCAGTGATGCGTCAGGCGCAGGGCTGGCCTGCACAAAAAAGAGTTGAATGCTGCCCAAGAAAGCATCATATCGCACACAGCTGATGCACACGGCGGCTTTTCCTCCCAGTTCCGCCGCGTCAGCTGTTCCCCTCTGGAGGTTTTATAACCTTCACACTTATAAGGGCCCTGGAGCAATCCGGTGGCCCTCTTTTTTTACCCGCAAAATTTTTCTCTCTACCAGAGGTTCATTGAACAAATCGCCCTTGTTCTTGGCCGCCTGCACTTCCATATTGATATCAGCTGTTGCGGATGCGGTCGCATCGAGCAGCTGTTCCCCTCTGGAGGTTTTGGCCTTCAAACTGTCAGGCCGCGGAGAAATCCAGCGGCCTTTTTTTTGCTCTGCGAAATCAAAAGAAATCCAGCCATTGCCCTTGATATCGATAAATCTCGATATAAATATCGTAATGTGCAGATATACGGAAACGATATGAACCACGAAGACGCCCTGAAGGCCATTGCTCATCCGGTGCGATTGAAATTTCTGGAATGGCTGAAAGAGCCGGACCAGCATTTCAATCAGGCACACCCCTTCACCATGGGTGTGTGCGCTCATCAGTTCGAAATTTCTGGCCTGTCGCAATCGACCGTCTCCTCCCACCTTGCGGCCTTGCAGGCCGCCGGGCTGGTCCGGTCGCGAAAGGTCGGGCAGTGGAATTTCTACGAGCGTGACGAGGACAATATCGCAGCCTTTCTCCGCTATCTGAACCAGAAGCTTTAAGCGCGCTTTTTCGGCGCTCTCTATCAACCAGAAGAGAAAGCACTTTCATGACTAAACTGTTCGAACCTGCACAGGCAGGCGATATTTCGCTGGCAAACCGCATCGTCATGGCCCCCCTCACCCGCAACCGTTCGCCGGGCGCAATTCCCAACAATCTCAACGCTACCTATTATGAGCAGCGCGCAACGGCAGGTCTTATCGTCACCGAGGGAACGCCCGTGTCCCAGCAGGGTCAGGGTTACGCAGACGTGCCCGGCCTCTACAAACAGGAAGCCGTCAACGGCTGGAAGGCTGTAACCGAAGGCGTGCACAAGGCAGGCGGCAAGATCGTCGCGCAGATCTGGCACGTCGGTCGCATCTCGCACACCTCGCTGCAGCCGCATGGCGGCCAGCCGGTTGCGCCATCCCCCATCAAGGCCAAATCCAAGACCTACATCATCAATGATGACGGCACCGGCAGCTTTGCCGAGACATCCGAGCCACGCGAGCTTGGATTGAACGAAATTCCCGTGGTGCTGGAAGATTACCGCACCGGCGCGCGCGCAGCCATCGATGCAGGCTTCGACGGCGTGGAAATTCACGCTGCCAACGGCTACCTCATCGACCAGTTCCTGAAATCCGGCACCAACCAACGCACGGATGAATACGGCGGCTCTATCGAAAACCGCGCGCGCTTTCTTCTGGAAGTCGTCGATACGGTCGCCAAGGAAATCGGCGCAGGCCGCACGGGCATCCGCCTGTCTCCAGTGACGCCTGCCAATGACATCTTCGAAGCCGACCCGCAGCCTTTGTTCGACTATGTTGTACGCGAACTCGGCAGCCGTGGCCTGTCCTTCATCCACGTCATCGAAGGCGCAACCGGCGGTCCGCGCGATTTCAAGCAGGGCGACAAGCCGTTCGACTATGCCGCCTTGAAGGCTGCTTACACCAATGCCGGTGGCAAAGGCCTGTGGATCGCCAACAATGGCTATGACCGTGAGAGCGCAATCGAAGCAACCGAAAGCGGCAAGGTCGACGCCGTCGCCTTCGGCAAGGCCTTCATTTCCAACCCGGATCTGGTTCAGCGCCTGAAGGACAATGCTCCGTTGAACGAGCCTAACCAAGCCACCTTCTATGGCGGCGGTGCTGAAGGCTACACAGACTATCCGGCTCTGGCATAAAACGGAAAGCCGCGCATTCATTTGAGTGCGCGGCTTTTCTTATTGCATGTCATGCATGCGATAAGGCTCTCGGAACCTTGCCGACAAATTCCGGCTCCAGGCATTTGAGAGAGATAAGCGTCGCACGCACAGCATCATCGATGGCTGTTTGCGGCTCATCACCAAGAAAGCCGGTGAGTTTTGTGTTGCTCATCCTGATCGGCACCTTCCACAAATAGCGCATTTCGGCCACCTCTCGAAACATCGGCACGAATGGTGAGGCAAGCTTCAACAGCCACCAAGGCGTCTGCTTGACCGAAATCTTGTGATCAACCACCCGCTGTATGGCTGCTGATATGCCTTTACCATCAGCATCCCAAAATCCATCCATGTGGTAGACTGCGAATGGCTCAAGCTCATCTGCACGATCCAGCAAGCGACCCATCGTTTCGGCGACATCCGGCAGATAGGCCCATTGGTGGCCGACTCCAGGTGAACCGGGGTTGGAAATCCGCGTAATCTTTTTGCCCGGCGTGACAAGACCCTGGCTGAACCAGTTGTTGTTTGCACCCGGGCCGAAGAAATCACCGGCGCGAACGATGAGCACCGGTGTTTCCGGTGTCGCGGAAGCCTGTAGCCTTCTCTCCATCTCGACGCGGATGCCGCCCTTACGTGTCACCGCATTTTGCGGGCTCTCCTCGGTTGGAAAGGGAAAGGCATCAGGCCCGAAATTATAGACCGTTCCGGGCAGCACAATCCGGGCACCCACTGCTTTCGCGGCGGCAATCGTGCTGTCCAGCATGGGAAGAACGAGTGTTTCCCAATTCTTGTAACCCGCCGGGTTGACGGCGTGCACGATGAGGGAGGCGCCCTGCGCTGCTTTCACCACATCGGATGCGCTCATGACATCGCCCAGAACCCATTCCTGTGTAGCACCGGTAGTCCGTGGAACATTGCCCCGAACAAGTGCCCGCACGCGCCAGCCCCGGCGCAGCAGCATGTCCATGGCGTGTCCGCCAATACCGCCACGCGCGCCCAGAACAAGTGCCAATGGCTTTGTCGTCTCATTATTGTTGGTCAATGCTATTACTCCATGTGAATTCATCGCTGGAGTATGAGCGCACTATCCGCTATACGAAATTATCTAAATGTGTTGAATAGCTATACGGAAATCCATGATCAAAGAGCGCGAGATCAGCTGGGATTATTACCGCACCTTCCTCAATGTCCTACGCGACGGATCGCTGTCTGCTGCCGCCCGCGAACTCGGTATAACCCAGCCGACCGTAGGCCGCCACATCGGTGCGCTGGAGGAGAGCATGGGTTTTCAGCTCTTCATCCGCTCGCCCCACGGGCTGGTCCCAACGGATGCGGCAATTGCCTTAAAGCCCTACGCCGAAAATCTTGCAGCCACCGCCTCTGCCCTCTTGCGCGCCGCTTCAGGTGAAGTGGGAAAGATCGAAGGGGCCGTGCGCATCAGCGCGTCCGATGTCATTGGCGTGGAAATCCTTCCGCCGATCATCGCAGCGCTTCAGGAACTGCATCCAAAGCTGGAGATCGAACTTTCACTGTCCGATACGCTCGAGGATTTGCTGCGTCGCGAGGCAGATATCGCCATCCGCATGTCCGAGCCGGTCCAGGATGCGATCGTCATGCGCTATATCGGTAATTTCAGGGTCGGTTTCTACGCGAGCAACGACTATCTCCAGAAAATGGGCACGCCGCTGTCCAAAGCCGATCTCACCAACCACCGCCTCATCGGCTTCGACAGGAAAACCCCCTTCATAAGAGCCACCCTTCAGCGAATGAGAAAAGACAACCCGAGCATCCCAGACGCCGAAAATATCCCATTTGCCATTCGCGCCGACAGCAATCTCGCACAGCTATCCATGATACGTGCCGGTGCAGGCGTAGGATTTTGCCAAGTCGGCCTTGGCAGCCGTGACCCGAACCTAACCCACATTCTGCCGGAAATGGAAATACCGCTGCACACATGGGTCGCAATGCATGAGAACCTGCGCACATCTCCCCGCTGCCGCGCCGTTTTCAACGCGCTGGTTGACGGACTGAAAGGGTTTTTAAAAACAGCGGACCCTGACGCGCTCGCCAGCAAAAGATAAATCTCCGTCTCAGCTCAGACGGCATTGCGGCTCGGTTGCGGCTCCTCATAAACGTCAACCACCTCAGCCTCCGGCCTGTCACCGCCCTGGCTGTATTCTTCATGCCAGCGGCCTGCTTCATCCTGATAGGCAATTTCTGTGTCTTCATCGCCGACCTGCTGCTCGGCGGCGGCGATGCGGGCGGCCTGGACGGCGTCGGAATGGGTGGGAAAGGCTTCGGAATAGGCTCCGCTCATGCGGTAAGCCCAGCCGCCATCATGCTCTACAATCTCATACACCACTTTGGTCATGCACACTTCCTCCTCTAGATTGAAGGAGCGTGGCAACCTTTGCCGCAAACATGCATTGAAGGACGAGATCGCGGCATTGTTGCCATGTCCTTGAGTGCACTATCCTACCAAATTGCCCAATGTGCAAATCCCGCATGTTGCCGCAGCCTTGATCATCATCAATCCACGATACGGAAGGGCGACCATGTCGATTGCGACGACGCTGAAACAGGAGCGCATGTTGTTTGCGGCGGTGCCATGCGCGGTCGCTGCATATTTCGCAGAACATATGGTGATGGAGCAGAGCAAGACGATCTCCTTCGTCGTGGCCGCAGCGCTGATCGGCGTGATCATTCTGGTATCGATGCGGGTGGCGCATCACGCGGAAATCCTTGCCGCCAAGGTCGGCGATCCCTACGGCACCATGATCCTTACGCTGTCAGCCGTTGCCGTCGAAGTGCTGATCCTCGCAATCATCATGCAGGAATCCACCTCCCCCACGCTGGTGCGCGATACCATCTATTCCGCCGTCATGATCGATATCAACGGCATCCTCGGCATCGCCGCCCTGTTAGGAGGCCTTCGCCACGGTGAGCAGCCCTATAATGACGATTCCGCCCGCACTTATGTGGTGATGATCCTGACCGCCATGGGCATCTCTATGATCGTGCCGGAATTCATTCCAG
Source organism: Hyphomicrobiales bacterium (assembly GCA_900468015.1). Taxonomy (GTDB): domain Bacteria; phylum Pseudomonadota; class Alphaproteobacteria; order Rhizobiales; family Rhizobiaceae; genus Agrobacterium. Next base: position 574,882 of record UBRU01000001.1, on the reverse strand, counting down.
AGGCGAAATGGCATTTTTATTCCATCTTCACCATCGGCGCGATGATTGCTCTCTACGCACTTTTCCTGAAAATGCAGGTCGGTCCGCACAGCTATTTCTTCAGCTACCGCTACCCGCGCACGGAGCGGAAGAAAACCGCTGCCGAGCAGCAGGCCGAGGCGGAGGACGAGGACGACGAAGGCCCCGCTTCCTATTCCATCGGCGTCATTCTCGTCGGCGTCGTCATTATCGGCGTTCTCGCGGAATTCATGTCCGCCTTTCTCAGCAACGGGCTGGAAGGCAGCGGCGCGCCGTTGGCACTGATGGCGGTCGTCGTCGCGACGATCTCTGCGGCACCGGAGATCATGACGGCTATGCGTTCGGCTCTTCGCAATCGCATGCAGTCGGTCGTCAACATCGCCATGGGCGCTTCGCTATCGACGGTGATCCTCACCGTTCCGGTCATGGAGGCCATCGCGCTCTATACCGGCCAGCCCTTCATCATGGCCATGACGCCGGTGCAGACCGTGATGGTTTTCATCACGCTCTTTGCGGCTGCGATCAATCTGAATGATGGCGAGACGAATGCCATCGAGGGCATGACGCATTTCATTTTGTTCGCGACATTCCTCATGCTGCTGTTTTTGGGTCTCTGAAACAGAAAAGCCCGGCATCACTGCCGGGCCTTTTCTCAAAATAATCAATGCTTAGCGGCAGTTAGCGCAGAAACGCTGAATGCGGTTGCAGGCTTCTTCCAGCAACTTCTCAGATGTCGCGTAGGAAATGCGGAAGTTGGGGCCGAGGCCGAACGCGGAGCCATGGACAACCGCTACGCCTTCCGTTTCCAGAAGTTCGGTCACGAAGTCTTCGTCGGTTTCAATGACCTTGCCCGACGGTGCAGTCTTGCCGATCAGGCCTGCGCAGGACGGGTAGACGTAGAAGGCACCCTCCGGCATCGGGCAATTGATGCCCTTGGCCTGGTTGAGCATCGATACGACGAGGTCACGACGGCCTTCGAAGATTTTCTTATTGGCCGGGATGAAGTCCTGTGTGCCGTTCAGCGCTTCCAGAGCAGCCCACTGGGCGATGGAGGTCGCGCCGGAGGTCTGCTGACCCTGGATCATGTCCATGGCTTTGATGAGCTGAAGCGGGCCTGCGGCATAACCGATACGCCAGCCAGTCATCGCGTAGGCCTTGGACACGCCGTTCATAGTCAGCGTGCGATCATAGAGCGATGGCTCGACTTCCACTGGCGTCACAAACTTGAAGTCGCCATAGGTCAGGTGCTCATACATGTCATCGGTCAAAACCCAGACATGCGGATGCTTGACCAGCACGTCCGTCAACGCCTTCAACTCGTCGTGGCTGTAGGCCGCGCCCGATGGGTTGGACGGCGAGTTAAACAGGAACCACTTGGTCTTCGGCGTGATGGCCTTTTCCAGTGCTTCCGCTGTCAGCTTGAACTTGCCTTCCAGGGTGGTCTGAACGAAGACAGGTGTGCCGCCGCAGATCGACACCATTTCCGGGTAGCTGACCCAGTAAGGTGTTGGAATAATAACTTCGTCGCCGGGGTTAAGCGTTGCCATGAAGGCGTTAAAAAGAATCTGCTTTCCACCGGTGCCGACAATCGTCTGCTCCGGCTTGTAATCCAGACCGTTTTCGCGATTGAACTTTTCGGCAATCGCCTTGCGGAGTTCGGGAATGCCCGAAATCGGCGTGTATTTCGTTTTGCCGGCGTTGATCGCGGCAATGGCGGCTTCCTTGATATTGTCGGGCGTATCGAAATCCGGCTCGCCTGCGCCAAGACCAATCACATCGCGACCCTGAGCCTGCAATTCACGGGCTTTCTGGGAAACGGCGATGGTGGCGGAGGGCTTTACGCGGGAGAGAATGTCGGCAAGGAAGGCCATTTTTATCGGTCCTATTGAAATTGACATCGGCAGAAGTTTGCGACTGTCGCCTTCTGCGCAAAGTGGTATGTCGAAAGACGTACCGGGTTTCAAGGTCAGATGCCATGAAAACGTTACACTTCATGCAGCGCAGCTCATTTTGACGACCTAAAAGGCGGCATCCACCCGGACCCACACCTGTATTTTATGCATCGCTTAACTAGCGTGAAACGCTTTGCGTGCTATGGTGCGGAGGTTGAGATGATTTTCCGGGTAGACGCCATGGCACCCAAAAGCATTTTCTCGAATCTGATGCGCGAAGCGGATGGCTCCTGGTCCACGACCTATGCGCCGTTCACCCTCAAATCTGCACTTCAACCCATCTTCCGGCGGCTCTCCGACGGGCGTTTCGATATCGATTCCTTCGAAGGTCTCGTCCGCCCGCATCGAGGCTCGGAACTGGTCTCGCCAGCCCAACTGTTCGCCCAGGTCCACCCTGACGATATCGAAGCCATCGATAGCATTTTGCGGACCATTCACATCCTCAACACCGGCGTGCTGGAACGCTCCCGAGCGCGCATTTTCGTCAATTTCCATCCCGGCCTGTTTCGCACACCCGGCAAGATGCGCCAGGAGGTGGAGCGGATACGGCTGTCAGCCCATGAGGCGGGCATGTCGCCGGATCGCATCGTCTGCGAAATCGCTGAAAACAACGCGTCCGAGGCGGGCCTCGTCGCCGATTTCGCCGGGCACATGCGCGCCATGGGCTTTCGCGTCGCCATTGCCGACTATGTTGCAGGCGATACCGATATCGAGCGTGTCAAACTGATCAAGCCTGATTATGTGAAGTTCGAAGCCGCCTGGGCGCGGCATTTCATGCGCAATTCCGCCGGTGCCGCCCTGCTGCGCGTCATCGTCAAGCAATTTGCAACCGAAGGCATCGAGCCCATTTTCGAGGCGCTGGAGGACGAACGAGAAATCGAACTGTGTCAGGACCTCGGTGTTTCGCTGATGCAGGGCTATGCGCTGGCGCGACCGGAACTGGCTCCCACAACTTTCAATGAGCGCTTCCCAGAGCTATCTGGGGCATCGCGTTCCGCCCTCTCCTCACCACGCCCCACGGACCCGCCCCGCTTGGCTGCCGGGCCCGAGCCGCGCGGCGTGAAGCCTGTGCGCACCTTCGGAAAACGCGGAACATAACGGCTGCTTAAAACAACGTTAACCGTTGCCTTGATATCGCCACACTAAATACGCCGGACTGTCCGAATTCGGTCCACATGGCGTCCACTTCCAAGTCGATTTTTGCACCACGCCGCGCATATCAGTGCCGCAGCGAAGCAATGCCCGACCTACCTTCAAAAATCGACACGCAAAGACGTGCAAAGGGACCGCGACGATGTTTCTCAATGATCGGAATTCGGCAGACCGGCTGAGAGCGCAGCGGATGCTCTTTTCACTCTGGATGGCGCTGGCCGCGCTTGTCGTCATCATCACCATGGCAGCGGGACTGGCCACGACGTCCCACGCCGCCGAAACCGTCGATATGATGACGACATCATCCATTGCAACGGCTCCCATCTCCAAGGCATCCGACCGCATCTTCGTGGTCGTTCTCCTGACGACAGGCTTTCTCACGCTTGCAATCGGTGGCGTCGTCCTGACGATGACAACCATTCGTGAAAGCGCACCACGAAAACGCATCGACTGACGCCTACCGGACCCGATCGACCTTCAAACGAAACGATCAGCGAAACAGGCTCAACAAAATCTGGGCGCTGTTATTGGCAATGGACAGAGCCTGAATCCCAAGCTCCTTTTGGCTTTGCAAGGCACGCAGCCGACCGGCTTCTTCTTCCATGTTCGCGTCCACAAGTCGGCTGACCCCGCTGTTCACCGAACTGCGCAAGCTCGTGACAAAATCATCCTGAAGGCCGATACGCATGCCCATCGCCCCGATCTTTGCTGCGCTGTTTTGCATGTCGCTCAACATGTAATCCACGACGGACGCCATTTCGGAGATTTGCTCATGCGTGGTCGTTTCAGACAAGGCAATTTCGACCTGCGGTAGGACGGGAGACCCCATATAGGTGGTTCCGCTTCCACGTCCCTGGATCAGCATGTAACCCGTGGAGAGCCCCAGATTATAGGCATAAGTGTCCGTGGTCAGTATGCCAAATTCGCCATGGGTCAGAAGTGAATCGTCAATCAACGCACCGGAAAAAGGCCAGGATTCGGGATAGGTGATCAGATCGAACGTCATCGTTTGCAAGGAAACCGAGTCGTCGTCTTTCCGTACGAATGACGTGACCACCTTTGGATTGCCTATTGCCACCGGGTCGTCACCTGTGTCGAACTTGAGCCAGTTTTCCCCATTGAAACTGGCACTGCTGGCAACGGCGCGAAGCTGGTCCTTGAGCTTGGTCAATTCGTCATTGATCTTCAGCTTATCCACACTGGGCTCTGCGGCAAGAACGAGTTTGGCCTTGAACTCCGACACGATGTCGATGGCCGCTTCCATGCCCGCATAAGCGGTGTCGGTTTTCGCAGCCCCTACCCCCATGGCATCCTGAACGGCTGCAAGCGCATGTTCATCCGACCGCATCGTCGTGGCGATCGACCAATAGGCCACGTCGTCGGAGGCCTCCTGCACACGATATCCCGTTGAAATATTGGATTGGGTCTGGTCGAGCTGAGAATTAATATGACGCAATGTTGCGAGAGCCGCAGTTGCTGATGAATTGCTGATCAAACTCGTCACTGATATCGACCCACTAAAAGACTGAATATTGTAAAATCTTAGATTGTAAATTTAAAAGAGCTCTTAACCATGACGGCTAGAATTCGGGTGTCCGCCCCTCCCCACGACCTTCAAGCGGGCCAGAAAGACAATCTTCCTCAGCGGTGAAATCTGGCCTCTTTCGGGGTCCAAATTGCCTTGCTGCACCCGCGCTTCGCTGATAGATCAGCCCCTCAACTCGCACCTCGCCAATTTGAGACCTCGAAAAAGACGGCGCGGCGCTATTTTGTGGTGATCACCATGACGCGCATTCAGGCCAATCTTGTTCTCCTGCTCGCCGCAGCCATCTGGGGTGGCGGTTTCGTGGCGCAATCCACTGCCATGGCGAACATCGGCCCCTTCTGGTTCGTCGGCCTGCGCTTTGCGATTGCCGCACTCGCCGTGCTGCCCTTCGCCATGGCGGAAAGTCGCCGTATGAAGGCAAAACCGAGTGCGAGTGAAATGAGATCCTTCTTCCTCGTCGGTATTGCACTGTTTCTGGGCGCCACCACCCAGCAGGTCGGCCTTTTGACCACGACGGTCACGAACTCCAGCTTCCTCACCGCACTCTACGTCATCTTCGTGCCGGTCATCGCCGTGCTCATCTATCGCCGCCACCCGCACTGGATTGTCTGGCCTGGCGCATTGATGATGCTGTGCGGCATTTTCCTGCTTTCGGGCGGCGCCGTAACGCGGCTGACAACAGGTGATTTTCTCAGCATCACTTGCGCCTTCTTCTGGGCGATCCAGATCACGCTTGCCGGTCGCTTCGTCATGCAGAGCAACAGGCCGCTGGCGCTGTCATGCACGCAATTTGCGGTCTGCGCCGTCCTCAGCATGATCATCGGTGCGTTTATCGAGCCGATCAACTACAACGCGATTGCCGCGTCGATCACCGAAATCCTCTATGTCGGCCTCGTCTCGTCAGGTCTCGCCTTCGTGCTGCAAGTCATCGGTCAGCGCTACACGACGGCTCCGCAGGCTGCTATTTTTCTGTCGTCGGAGGCGCTTTTCGGGGCTTTGTTTGCCGCGATCTTCCTGCAAGAAGCCATTCCGTCCGCCGGTTACATCGGCTGCGCCATCATTTTCGCGGCTATTTTGCTGGTGGAACTGGTTCCAGAGCTTTCCAAACGGCGAAACAGCCGTATAATCAGCGGCACATAAGCAATTTGCATCATTCCACATTCAGCGAAGATTTACTCTTTTCACGCGAAAATGCGTCGTAAATTTCATCGTCAGCGATGTTTTCGTTTCACATCCGCGAAAGCACGAGAAAAATTCTGCCAGACCTGCCGTAAGCCGCTTTCACAGCGACTGGCGAGCATTGCGCTTGTCTAAAAACTTTCGCTTGCCAATTTTAAATAAACACAGCAATCTGTTGCGGTTCGGGCAAGTTGCGAGCATGGGAAGGCCTATAAAATGAATGCTCCGGGGATAAAAACTCCGGGCGGCGGGGACAAAAAATAACGTTGATCAGAACGTCAAAAGCTTTCCACGCGAAGGTCCATTTTCTCAACATTCAAAAACTGCCTGCCGTACGCCCTCACGGGCAAAACTGTAATGCTGCCTGGAGCTGAACACGGGCAGAGCGAAAAGGACCTGATGCATGGCCGAGACTGGCACCGTTAAATTCTTCAATACCGACAAGGGCTTCGGCTTCATCAAGCCAGACAATGGTGGCGCCGATATCTTTGTTCACATCTCTGCCGTACAGGCTTCCGGCCTGTCCGCGCTCTCAGAAAACCAGAAAGTGAGCTTCGACACTGAACCGGATCGTCGCGGCAAAGGGCCGAAGGCAGTCAACCTGCAGATTGATGGCTGAACCCTAACGACTTTCTCTTCTCGTTGAAGCCCGGCAGGAATGCCGGGTTTTTTTGTGCTTCTGGGCTCGGTTCGGTGCTTTGGCAACCCGCACCGCTTGCGCCCTGCCCTATTCAGCCGGCTTGTTCTGCTCTCCAGCCGCCGCATTTGGCTGATCCGTATAAATCCCCTGCAAATAGGGGTTGGTCCGGCGCTCCTCGCCGATGCGCCCGCCGGGGCCATGGCCGCAGATGAAGCCGACCTCGTCGCCTAGCGGCAGGACCTTGTCACGAATGGAAGCCAGCAATTGCGCGTGGTTGCCACCGGGGAGGTCGGTGCGACCGATCGAGCCGGAAAACAGCACGTCGCCGAGATGGGCGAAGGCCTGTGCACGATTGTAATAGATGACGTGGCCGGGCGCGTGGCCGGGGCAATGGTAGACCTCGAACACGTGGTCGCCGAAAGAGATGGTATCTCCATCGTTCAGCCAACGATCCGGCAACACGTTTTGCAGGCCGGGGATGCCGTATTTTTCGGCCTGAACCTCGACGCGCTCCAGAAGAGGCTTGTCATCCTCATGCGGGCCGACGATGGGTAGCGACAGCTTTTCCTTCAGCTCCTTGGCGCCACCGGCGTGATCAAGATGCCCGTGCGTCAGCCAGATTTCCTTGAGCGTGATGCCATTTTCCGCCACGGTCTGGAGGATGACATCGACATCCCCGCCGGGGTCCACGATCACGCCTTCCTTGGTGTCTTCATCGAAAAGAATGGTACAGTTCTGCTGAAATGGCGTCACAGGAATGATGCCCGCCTGTAGCTTACCCATGGTCTCTCCTTCTCGAAAATACGCCTCTCTATAGACTGCCAATCCACGGCGCACAACAAAGTGTCGCACACTCAGACGCCCGCAAAAACGGGCGCCGCTGAACCCCGCTGGGAATTTAAGCAATCACAAAAACGGGAACAGACCGGTAACTCACGCGTTCTTGCCCCAGTCTTCAAAGGAGTGAGACATATGAACAAGAAGCTGAAACTTATGATCGCCGGTGGTGCGCTGACGCTGCTTGCTGGATATGCAAACGCAGCCATGGTCGCGACAACGGCATCCGATCTTTCCGTTCGATCAGGTCCCGGTGAGGAATACCCCGAAGTCGGTCTTGCGACCCGTGGCAGCGATGCGGTTCTGGATGGATGTCTCGATGGCAGCGCATGGTGCCGCGTTGAAGTAAACGGCCTTCGCGGCTGGGCAAACGCCGATTACCTGAACGTGATGTACGAAGGCGCACCTGTTATTCTGCGTGAGCGTCGCTCCGACATCGACGTGCCGGTCGTGACCTATGAGAAGACATCGAGCGCGAAGGCTGAACCAAATCCGGGTGACCCTAACCTCGGTCGTGTTGGCGAAGTCGACCCACCAGAAAACATCATGACCTATATCGACCGTCATCCGGGTGAGTCCGTGCGCTATGAAGGCGATGTCGTGATCGGTGGCACAGTGCCAGCCAGTGCTGAACTGGTGACGATCCCGGACTATGAATACCAGTATGTGCGTCTCAATGACCGCGCAGTGTTGGTAGAGCCCCAGACCCGTCGCGTCGTTTACGTTTACCAGTAATCGATCCGATTTTTTCGAGCGAAAGAGCGCGGCATGTCCGCGCTCTTTTTGCGTTCGGACGTGACGCCAGCAGAATATGATTGATGTACAACCGACGTCATATTATCGAACGCAACAGAAAATGATCGCGTGCATGCTCCCGTTTGCCACATTTTCGGGTAGTGTCGCTGCATATGTAAAAGCGTCACACCGTGACAAATAAAATGAAGGAACCAAAGTGCCTGCGCAGTCGCTGAAAAAGACCGCTCTCAAACAAGCGCCAGCGCTTCCGCATGTCGATGACAGCAAGATCGATTTCGATACGATCGAGGCTTTCTTCTTCGCCTACCGCGACTTCGTATCCGATCCCGATGTCATTCTGTCCAAACTGGATTATGGCCGGGCGCACCACCGCGTCGTCTATTTCGTCTGCCGCCAACCCGGCATGACGGTGGCCGATCTGTTGGACACCTTGCAGATCACCAAGCAGAGCCTTGCCCGTGTGCTGAAACAGTTGATCGATGACGGCTATATCCGCCAGATGGCCGGGCCGGAAGATCGCCGCCAGCGCAGGCTCTACCCCACATTGACGGGACGCGAACTGGCGCTGGCGCTCAGTGAACCGCAATCGCGACGCATAGACCGAGCACTTGAGGCCATGCAGCCGGAAGCCCGTGCCTGCGTGCGTGAATTTCTGGCGCGCATGCGCGATGCCGAAACGGACCGGCCCTTAACCGGTGTGGAGGACTAAGATGGCAAGCAGCCCACCAAAGCAGCCATTGGCGGAAGACGATGCTGCGCATCTGCTGATCGTCGATGATGATTCCCGTATTCGCGATCTGCTCCAGCGCTTTCTCGGCGACAAAGGCTACCGCATCACCGCTGCCGCCGACGCAGCAGAGGCGCGCCGGAAGATGGAGGGCATCCGCTTCGATCTCCTCATTCTCGACGTCATGATGCCCGGTGAGAACGGCCTGTCTCTAACGAAATCCTTAAACGAAAACAAATCCGTACCCGTCATTCTTCTCACCGCCCGTTCGGAAGCCGATGCGCGGATTGCAGGGCTCGAGGCGGGCGCGGATGATTATCTGGCAAAGCCTTTCGACCCGCGCGAACTGGTGCTGCGCATTAACAATATTCTGCGCCGCAACGCCTCGCCCGACACACCAAAGATCGAGCAGATCATTTTCGGACCCTATAATTTCTCGGTGCCCCGCAAGGAATTGCGGCGCGGCGCGGAGATCATCCGCCTGACGGATCGTGAGCAGGACATCATGCTGCTGTTTGCGCTGCGTGCAGGCGACACCATTCCCCGCCATGAGTTGGTGGATGCCGAAGCGGATGTAGGTGAACGCACCATCGACGTACAGATCAACCGGTTGCGTCGCAAAATCGAAGATGACCCAGCCAACCCGGTCTACTTGCAGACGGTACGCGGCATCGGTTACCGTCTGAGCGTCGATTGAAAGCCTGTAGGGCGATACCATGGCAAGCCTCGATTTCATGACTGCGGCGAGAAACAGTGCCCCCGCACGGGCCTGGCGCTTTTTCACGCGCTGGCTGCGGCACTGGTTGCCAACGGGGCTCTACACCCGCTCGCTTCTCATCATCATTCTGCCCATGGTGCTGTTGCAGGTCGTCGTCGCTGCCGTGTTCATGGAGCGCCACTGGCAGATGGTGACGGAACGCCTGTCTGCCGCCGTCACCCGCGACATCGCCGCTGTCATCGAATTGCTGGAGACAGACCCCGAAGAGGACGATTACCAGCGCGTTATCCGCATCGCGCGTGAACGGCTCGACCTCAGCATCTATATCGAGCCGAAAACGCCACTGCCGGAACCGCGCGCGCAGCCGTTTTTCTCCATCCTCGACACAATTCTCGCCGACCAGATCCAGCAGCAGATCGGCAAGCCATTCTGGCTGGATACGTTCGGCAACGGCGCGCTCGTCGAAATCCGCATTCAACTTGATAACAAGACCCTGCGCGTGTTTACCCGCCGCAGCCAGGCCTATGCCTCCAACACCCATATCTTCCTGGTCTGGATGGGCGGCGCTTCGCTGGTGTTGCTGGGCATATCCATTCTATTTTTGCGTGGACAGATCAGACCTATTCTGGCGCTGGCAAAAGCCGCCGAAAGCTTCGGTCGTGGGCAGAAGATCACCGCCTATTCCCCCCGAGGGGCAGATGAAGTCCGCCGCGCCGGTCTTGCCTTCATCCTGATGCGAGAACGCATCGAGCGCCAAATGGAACAGCGCACCGCCATGCTGAATGGCGTCAGCCACGACTTGCGGACCATTCTCACCCGCTTCAAGCTGCAACTGGCATTGGCCGGAGACAACCCTGACCTGGAGGGACTGGACAAGGATGTCGACGACATGCAGTCCATGTTGGAAGCCTACCTCGCCTTTGCGCGCGATGATGCCGAAGAGGCAATTGGCAAACTGGAACTGGCACCGCTGTTCGCTCGCTTTTCCAGCGACTTCCAGATGTGCGGCAAGACCTGCACCTATACCTTGAACGGCGTCGACGAATTACCGGTAAGACCAAACGCTTTCGCCCGGTTGATCGGCAATCTGGCTGCGAACGCCCATCGTTACGCCAGCACGCTCAACATCGAAGCTCACCGCGCTCCAAAATCGATCATGCTCGTGTTCGATGATGACGGGCCGGGCATACCGGAGGCGTCCCGCGAAGACGTGTTCAAACCGTTCTACCGTCTGGACGAGGCGCGCAACCTCAACGCATCCGGCACCGGCCTCGGCCTGTCCATCGTGCGCGATATCGCCAGAAGCCATGGCGGAGATGTGACGCTGGATGACAGCCCGCTGGGTGGATTGCGTGTGATCGTAAAAATTCCGGCTTGAGTTAATCGAGCAAGCCCGATCAGCACATTTTCATGCCGTTGGGAACACCCTGCTCCACTCCGGCGAGCACGATGTCGCCATTGCCGTCCGCAAAGCCAAGCGTCAGCACTTCGGAGCGGAAGGGCCCGATCTGGCGCGGCGGGAAGTTGACGACGGCAAGCACCTGTCGTCCCACCAGCGTGTCCAGCGTATAGTGAACGGTGATCTGGGCCGATGATTTCTTGACCCCGATGTCCGCGCCGAAATCGATCTTTATCTTGAAGGCTGGCTTGCGCGCCTCCGGGAAGGCTTCAGCCTCGATGATGGTGCCGACACGGATATCGACCTTCTCGAAATCGGCGTAGCTGATCTCCTCGCTCATCGTCGGCACTCCCTGATCTGGCTGGCGCTAGACGGCCAACTCTTCCGCGCGCAGTCTGGCAGCGGCAATCGCCTTGTCGAACAGCGGCTGCATGCCATTGTCATCCATAAGGACTGACAGGGCAGCCGCCGTCGTGCCGCCCGGTGAGGTCACGTTTTTGCGCAGGCGCGAGGCGTCCTCGGGGGACTGGTGAAGCAATTCCCCAGCCCCCGCGACGGTTTCCCGAGCAAGACGCATGGCGAGGTCCGCCGGCAAGCCGGATTTGCGGCCCGCCTCCGCCATGCACTCCACGAGATAGAAAACATAGGCAGGCCCGCTGCCGGACAAGGCGGTGACAGCGTCGATATCGCCTTCCGTTGCCACCCATTCGACAGGGCCGCTGACTTTCAGCAGGGTTTCGACCAACAAGCGCTGCTCTTCGCTCACAGCATCATTGGCATAGGCACCGGTCACGCCACGACCGACCATGGCAGGCGTATTGGGCATGGCACGGATGGCCGCAGATTTGCCGAGAGCCGCCTCGATGCCGGACAGCGTCTTGCCCGCAGCGATGGAGACGACCACGGTCTGCGGTCCCACCAGTGCCTTCAACGGCGGTAGAACGACGTCCATCAATTGCGGTTTGACGGCGAGAAACAGAATGCTCGCCATCACGTCCTGCGGTGCAGCCGTCAGATGTGTTGCGCCCGCTTCCGATATTATCGCCATCATGGCGTCGGATGGGCCGGGATCGACGACGATGATCGAGGACCCCGTAACGCCTTTCTTCAACCAACCAGCAAGCAGGGCACCGCCCATGTTGCCGGCACCGACGAGAACGAGTGGACCCGATGCGAGCGACACCATGGCTCAGGCCTCTCCGACGGTTTCGAAGAGCGCGGCTTCCATCGCCGCCTTGGCTTCCATGCCGGACCAGACGACGAACTGGAACGCCTGGAAATACTGTTCGCAGGCTTCCAGAGCGCTGGAAAGGAGAACTTCCACCTGCTGGTTGGTGGGCTCGGCACCGCCTGCCAGCAAAAGCGACTGGCGGAAAATGATCACATCCTCCTGACGCCACAGATCGAAATGACCCATCAGCGTCTGGCCGTTGACCTGCGCCAAGAGACGGATGACTTCGTTGACGCGGTGATCGGGGATCTTGATATCGAAAGCGCAGGCGAGATGCAGCGCTTCGAACTGTTCCATCCATGAAAAAGACACATGGTAATCCGCCCAACGGCCTTCGACCGTCATGGCAATTTCATCTTCGCCGGAGCGTTCGAACGACCAGTCGTTGGACGCGGCAACGAACTCGATCATATCGACCGGGTTGGAGTAACGCTCGACTTCAAATTCCATTAGGCTCATACGGCACCTTCTCAGCCGGAAATGAATGTTCTGTTTCGCACGCAAAGGCACAAAAACGCACACGCAATTGCCGGGTTACAAATTCTTACGGATGATGCCCGACGCCGCCAGAATAACGCAGTGAACCTGTCTGGAGCTTACGGAGTTCGTTTCGAATCATCATGTAAAATCAGTGTATAACGAGCGAGTCCCCGCGCCACCCCCAGCACCCTGATTTTGCAATCAGAACTGTGTATATCTCCTGCGACGAAACCTCAGTTTTGAGTCATAACTGACTCTGCCAATTGTGTTTTTCGGGTGTTTCCACAGACGTTAAAAAAAACTGAATGAAATCGCTTGCTTACCCCCGGCGAATCCCCACTGCGGTGCAAACTGCTTCGAAATGATACAAAAACGAAAAATGCCGGACCTTGGGGAAGGCCCGGCACCAGAATCAAAGACGCTGAAATGGCTTAAGGAGAGGTTGTCGAAGACTTCGCTTCGAGTGCTTCGATGCGCGCGCGCAACGCGTCGTTTTCGTCGCGGGCCTGAATGGCCATTTCGCGCACGGCTTCGAATTCCTCGCGTTTCACCAGATCGAGGCTGTTCAGCCAACGCTCCGCCTGCGCATGAAAAGCCTGCTCCACTTCCTTGCGCATGCCCTGGGCCGCGCCCGCAGCATCCGTCATAAGCTTTGCGAATTCATCGAAAATACGGTTGGTTCCTGTCGTACTCATGGTGCGATGTCCTCGTCAGTATCGGGAAAGGCCAGACGCCCTTCCGGTCCATGGCTTTCAGGTAGGCACTCGCCCGTCACGTTGCAAGCAAAATAAGGAACCACCCGCGCGGCCAGCGATTTCACAGCATCACGATGCCGCCGAAGAATCGCCTTGACCGCACCCTTTTCAGTCGCCATTTTCCCGCTCCGGGAAAAGAATGATTGAGATATCCAATTCTTAAACGAGCGCTCTTAAGTTCCTCGCCCTCAACGCAATGACAATGGATGACGCGATTTGTTTGGACCCCTCGCCCAGTTTTCGATCATGCCCTTCCCGAACATCGATCCGGTAGCGTTCAATCTTGGGCCGCTGCCCATCCATTGGTACGGCATCGCCTATGTCATCGGCATCATGCTGGGCTGGTATTATGCCCGTAAAGTGAGCCTTACGGATCGCCTGTGGCCCGGCAACGCATCACCCGTCACGCCTGTGCATCTCGATGACTTCATCGTCTGGGCTGCCGCTGGCATCATTCTGGGCGGGCGCATCGGCTATATCCTGTTTTACGACATGGCCGCCGTGGTCGAAAACCCTGTCAGAGCCTTGCAGATATGGAATGGCGGCATGTCGTTCCATGGCGGGTTAATCGGCACGACCATCGCCATGATCCTATTTGCGCGCCGCAATGCCATTCCCGTCTGGAGCATGTTCGACATCATCGCCGCCGTTGCCCCGCTCGGCCTGTTTTTCGGTCGTATCGCCAATTTCATCAATGGCGAGTTGTGGGGCAGGCTGACGGATGTGCCGTGGGCGGTGGTGTTTCCCACGGGTGGACCATTTCCGCGCCATCCGAGCCAGCTTTACGAGGCGGGCCTGGAAGGCATCATATTGCTGATCGTGCTTGCCGTTCTTATCTATGGATTCAATGCGCTGAAAAGTCCCGGCACCGTGACTGGCGTTTTCGTATGCGGCTATGCGCTTTCCAGAATCTTCGTGGAATTCTTCCGCGAGCCGGATGCGCAGATCGGCTATCTTGCAGGAAATTGGCTGACCATGGGCATGGTCCTTTCAACGCCCATGTTCCTCCTCGGCGTTTGGGCAGTTCTACGCGCGCGCCGCGCCGTGGCAACAGAGACAATCGGGTAACACAACATGCCGACACCGCTCGCACGTCGCATCAAATCCATCATCCGTCTCAACGGCCCTATGAGCGTGACCGATTTCTTTTCGCTGTGCCTGGCAGACCCTGAACACGGCTATTACAAGACACGACAGCCCTTCGGCCGCACCGGCGATTTCGTGACCGCACCCGAAGTCAGCCAGTTGTTTGGCGAAATGCTGGGCGTTTTCATCGTACATGCATGGCAAAGGCATGGAACGCTGGCCAACGCACGGCTGGTGGAAATCGGCCCGGGCCGTGGTACCATGATGGCCGATATGCTGCGCGTGATCCAGCGCATCGCACCGCCGCTCTATGAGAGCATGACGGTGCATCTGATCGAAACCAGCCCGCGCCTGACGGAAACCCAGCAGCAGACACTGGCCAGCCATGGGACCAAGATTTCCTGGCACGACAGTTTCGATGACGTGCCACCCGGCTTTCTGCTCATTGCCGCCAACGAGCTGTTCGACGCCATTCCCATCCGCCAGTTCGTTAAAACACCGCAAGGCTTTCGTGAGCGCGTGGTGGCGATGGATGCGCAGGACGACCTCATCTTCACGACCGGTCTCGCCAGCATCGACCCGGAGCTTCTGCCCCCCTTCCCCGAAAAGCAGCCCATCGGCACGATCTTCGAGTATTCTCCTGCCCGCGAGGCCGTGATGGCAGCGCTATCGCAGGCACTGAAACGGAATGGCGGCACCGCTGTCATCATCGATTACGGCCATACGATTTCTGGCTTCGGCGATACGTTGCAGGCGCTGCGCATGCACGAGTTCGATCCGGTTCTGGCGCATCCCGGTCAAGCGGACCTGACCAGCCATGTGGATTTCGAAAGCCTCTCCAAAACGGCGCAGGCAAACGGCATCCACATCAACGGCTGCCTGCCGCAGGGTGACTTTCTCTATGGCCTTGGCCTGAAGGAACGCGCCGAGACGCTGGCGGCCAATGCGACGCCCGACCAGACGCTGGAAATCGCCGAGGCCGTCAACCGGCTGGCGGGCGAAGGCGTGGGGAAAATGGGTGCACTGTTCAAGGTGCTGGCCGTATCGGGAGCGCCCGTCCATCTGCTGCCGTTCCGCGCACTGGATTGACATGCCCACCGGGCTTGGGCCAACATCGCGCCAAATCGAAGCAGCAAAAAGCTGCCATCGGCACCCAAAGCGGTGCGCCCACCGGAAACACTTGCTCGCGACCGTTCGGTTGAAAATCAGCGGCATCGCCAAGGAATGACACCGTAATGCAGGACGAAACGCTGCCGCTTCCCCTTCAAAGCCCGCTGCTGACCGCTTACAGCGGCAAGAGCATCCGCCACGGCTTCTTCAGCCGTCAAGGTGGTGTGTCGCAGGGCATCTATCGCGGCCTGAACGTTGGCCTCGGCTCGCAGGATGTGCGCGACGCGGTTGTTGAAAACCGCACCCGTGTTGCCGCATGGTTCGGCCTGCCGACAGAAAAGCTGGCGACCGTTCACCAGATACACTCGCCCGACGTCGTCGTCATCGACGAAGGCTACGAAGGTGACAGACCGCAGGCCGATGCGATGGTGGCGGCCACACCCGGCATCGTGCTGGGCGTGCTCAGCGCAGATTGCGGACCCATTCTGTTTGCCGATGCGCAGGCGGGCGTCGTGGGTGCTGCCCATGCCGGTTGGAAAGGGGCCGTCTCCGGCGTGCTGGAAAACACGATCGAGGCCATGATTGCGCTCGGCGCAAAGCGCGAAGACATTGTTGCAAGCCTTGGCCCCTCCATTAGCCGCGAGCACTACGAGGTGGGACCGGAGCGCGTTGAAAGCCTGCAGGACATGAACCCCGGTCACGCCGCCTATTTCTCACCTTCGCCCAATTCGGGCCACGCCTTTTTCGATCTCAAGCAACTGACCATGGACCGCCTTGTGGCTGCTGGTGTGCGGGCGGACAATCTTGGTCTGTGCACCTATCCCGAGAACAACGGCTTCTTTTCTTTCCGCCGCACCACGCATCATCAGGAACCGGATTACGGGCGGCAGGTTTCAGCAATAGCAATTCTGGAGAACTGATATGGCTTTGCACTTCGACGCTGCCGAATTCGAGGCACGCCGCGCTCGCCTGACCGAGAAAATGGCGGAAGAAAAGCTGGATGCCATTCTGCTGTTCGCACAGGAAAGCATGTACTGGCTGACCGGTTACGACACGTTCGGCTACTGCTTTTTTCAGACGCTGATTGTCAAGGCCGATGGCACCGTGACGCTGCTGACCCGCTCTGCCGATCTGCGGCAGGCGCGCCAGACATCCAATATCGAGGACATCGTCATCTGGGTGGACCGTCTGAATGCCGACCCGACGCTCGATCTTAAAAACCTGCTGAGCGAGATGGACCTGCTCGGCTGCCGGATCGGTGTGGAATACGACACCCACGGCATGACCGGTCGCGTCGCGCGCCTGCTCGACCATCAACTCGCCAGCTTCGGCCAGATCATCGATGCATCCGGGCTCGTCGGCCAATTGCGACTGATCAAGAGCCCGGCGGAAATCATCCATGCCAAGCGCGCCGGGGAACTGGCAGACGATGCGCTGGATGCCGCGCTGAAAATCGTAGCGCCCGGCGCCGATGAGGCGAATATTCTGGCCGCCATGCAGGGCGCGGTCTTTGCCGGTGGCGGCGACTATCCGGCCAATGAATTCATCATTGGTTCCGGCCCCGACGCTCTGCTGTGCCGTTACAAGGCCGGACGTCGCAAGCTGGACGAGAAAGACCAGTTGACGCTGGAATGGGCGGGTGTCAGCGCGCATTACCACGCGGCCATGATGCGCACCGTCGTTATTGGTGAGCCGGAGTTTCGGCAAAAGGAACTCTACAATGCCTGCGCTGAAAACATCCGCGCCATCGAGGAAGTCCTGCGACCCGGCAATACGTTCGGCGATGTCTTCGACGTCCACGCCCGCATCATGGACGAGCGCGGCCTGACGCGCCATCGTCTCAACGCCTGCGGTTATTCGCTGGGCGCGCGTTTCTCACCGTCGTGGATGGAACAGCAGATGTTCTATGCTGGCAACACGCAGGAAATTCTGCCCAACATGACGCTCTTCGTCCACATGATCATCATGGACAGCGACTCAGGCATCGCCATGACGCTGGGTCAGACCTATCTGACGACCGAAGGCGCCCCGGAATCGCTTTCCCGCCACAGCTTGGATTTGCTGACGGTTTAATCTGGATTTGACTCCCATCGAAGTCGAACCGTACATTGGTCGAAATGACGGTTCGGCGGGAGACATCATGAGGGGACATCTGGCATGCAGCGGCTAGGGTTGATGATTGCAATCCCAAGCCTAGCGATCGCTTTATCGGCCTGCAACACGACGGATACGCTGACTCCGCTGGTGGATGTCGGCCATGGCAACGCGCAATCGACACCGGTCACCCAGGGCGATCTCGACCAGATGGCGGCAGCAGCGGACCGCTCTCCAACAGGCGTTTCCGCGCAAGTTCCGGCCTACGCACCGCAAAATACCCGCCAAGCTCAGGCGCTAGCGATAACGAGCGGCGCACAATATGGTCAGCCGGTCGCCGCGCAGCAGACACCGCCCGCGCAGCCGCAGACACCGCCCAATACCCAGACGGCTTCCCTGCCCTCTGGCTCGGCCGTTGGCACGATCCGCTTCCTTCCAATCATCGGCGCGCCGGTTCAGGCCGTAACGCCGCTTTCACGGCAACTGGGTGCAGAAGCCCGGGCCAAGGGTCTGACCATTCGCCCCTCTGGCGATACAAGTGCTGAAAACATTCTGAAGGGTTATCTGTCCGCCTTTGCCGATGGCTCCAATGTGACTATCATCTATGTCTGGGATGTTCTTGATGCCAATGGCGCCCGCCTTCACCGCCTGCAAGGTCAGGAAACCGTTCCGGCCCGCGGCAGCGACCCGTGGGCATCGGCATCTGACAGCACCATGCAAAAAATTGCGGCGAAGACCTTGAACGATTACCAGTCGTGGAAACAGGCCCAACGGGGATAGGCCCGTTGAATCCTGTGGGAAAACCTGTCGCATTGCGCGAAGTCACAAAGTTTTCATGAAAATTAAGGGTAACATCCTCTGACCTCTTGCATTCACGGGCAACACCGCTATTAAGGCGCCCATGGCAAAACGGCGTGTCCGGCACCCCTTCGGGTCGGGTATTCCTCCCCGTTGAACGACGCAGGGACCGCAGAGAATATCATCTCTGCCGGATCTCGGGCGATGGCATGGAAACAGGCGGCACCAATGAAGGTTTTCGCAGGCAATTCGAACCGGCATCTGGCCGAAGCGATCTGCAAGTATCTTAATGTTCCCTTGGGAAATGCCACTGTAAAGCGGTTTGCGGACCAGGAAATATTCGTGGAAATCGGTGAGAACGTGCGTGGCGAAGATGTCTTCGTCGTGCAGTCCACCTCCTTCCCGGCAAACGACCACCTGATGGAACTGCTGATCATGATCGACGCCATGCGTCGTTCCTCGGCAAAACGCATCACCGCCGTTCTTCCCTATTTCGGCTATGCCCGTCAGGACCGCAAGGCCGGTCCCCGCACACCAATCTCCGCCAAGCTTGTCGCCAACCTGATTACCGAAGCCGGTGCCGATCGCGTCATGACGCTCGATCTTCACGCCGGACAGATTCAGGGCTTCTTCGATATTCCGACCGACAACCTCATCGCCGCGCCCATTCTGGCCCGCGACGTGAAGGAACATTACGATACCAAGAACGTCATGGTGGTTTCCCCTGACGTCGGCGGCGTGGTGCGCGCCCGCTCATTGGCCAAGCGTCTGGACTGTCTGCTGGCGATCGTCGACAAGCGTCGCGACCGTCCTGGTGAATCCGAAGTCATGAACGTCATCGGTGACGTGACCGGCAAGGACTGCCTGCTGATCGACGACATCGTCGATTCCGGCGGCACGCTTTGCAACGCGGCTGAGGCTCTCCTGAAGAACGGCGCAACCAGTGTGACGGCTTACATCACCCACGGCGTGCTTTCCGGCGGTGCCGTTGCGCGTGTGGCCTCGTCCAAGCTGCGCGAACTCGTCATCACCGACAGCATTCAGCCGACGACGGCGGTTCAATCCGCCCACAACATCCGCGTCATCACCACGGCCACCCTTCTCGGCGAGGCGATCAACCGCACATCGCTAGAGCAGTCGGTCTCGGGTCTGTTCGACTAAAACAGCCAGGTTTACGCACGAATTGAACCCTATTCCGCCGTCGCCCTCGATCGGCTTTGGGTGAAAAGGCGTTCATATTCTTTCGCGCCCAGAATCCGCAGGCGCGTCCCTGACCGGTGCAAACTACCCATAACCATACGCAGCATTGCCATCGCATAGCGACCGCTTTGCACGGCGATGCACGAGATGTCCGCGAGAACGGGCCTGACCGTGAAGACGTGCCGGTGACTGCCGATTGCAAGGGCGCGGTAGAGGAAAACCGAGATCATGGCGGCGAAGAGTACCGACATGACCGTATCGCTCAGAAAATGCCGTCCAGCAGCCATACGCATCATCGCCGTGGTTACGATGGCAGCGATGCCAGACACGCACAAACGACTTTTCCGATACGAGACAGTTGCGGCCAGATGAGCACGCAAAACGGCAGGACAAGGCTTGCCACCAACGCGACTTCGCCGGAGGAGAAGGAGCAGTTGGAGGAACACTGGTTCGCGAGTTGAAATGCCGGCGTAAACACTTGCTGCCCGCCGAACTCGATGACACCGTTAGGCCGCGCACGGCCCAGATTTGACTTGAGGATGCCGTTCACCAGCACACCCGCACAGGAGGCAGTGCTGATCCACAAATAGGCCCACACCCTCCAGCCCGTTTTCTGCTGCTGCCCGAGTGCGAGATTGCCAAGGAAGATGAGGAAGGCGATGACGGCGATAACCTCGCCGCCTCTTCTGATGACGTTTCTCCAGAACTCGAAGACCGGGCCGCCTGCCCACCAGCGACCGGCCTCCCCCAGGAAGAACAGTGCTGAGACTTTGAGATCGATAAAAGGATAGATGGCAAAGACGATAACAGCGAAAAGCGTCGCAATCGTCAGCCACATGGTGATCCGCATATGGGCGATATCCACGTCGGTCATCGGCTCGACCTGCGTGGTATGTAAAAAAATAAGCCGTTCGTAAAAAGGTAAGGATGCATATCGATCTATCGCAAAATGACAGAAACGATATGCGCTAGGCAGATTACAGTTTTAAGTCGGATCGCGTGATCCGCTGTGATGGATTTCCGGCTCCCGGAAGCTTTCGCCTCCGGGAGTATTCCGGCAGGTCACCCCACCGGTTCCGGGGAGGATCGTGCGTAACCGATCAGAAGAAGCCGAGCTTGTTGGGGCTGTAGGAGACCAGCAGGTTCTTGGTCTGCTGATAGTGATCGAGCATCATCTTGTGCGTTTCGCGACCGATACCGGACTGCTTGTAGCCGCCGAAGGCAGCGCCTGCCGGATAGGCGTGATAACAATTGGTCCAGACGCGACCCGCTTCGATGCTGCGCCCCGCCCGGTAAGCCGTGTTGGTATCGCGGCTCCACACACCTGCGCCGAGGCCGTAGACAGTGTCGTTAGCGATTTCGATGGCTTCATCCAGCGTCTTGAAGGTGGTGACGGAGACGACGGGGCCGAAGATTTCCTCCTGGAACACGCGCATCTTGTTGTTGCCTTCAAAGATCGTCGGCTGAATGTAGAAACCGTCCTTGAGGTTACCCGAGAGCGATTTCTTGTCGCCACCGGTCAGCACTTTCGCGCCTTCCTTCTTGCCGATTTCAAGATAGCTCATGATCTTATCGAACTGTTCCTGCGAGGCCTGAGCACCGATCATGGTCGAGGCATTCAGCGGATCGTCCTGGCTGATGGCTTCAACGCGCTTGATGGCCTTTTCCATGAAACGATCATAGATCGACTCGTGAACCAGCGCCCGGGACGGGCATGTGCAGACTTCGCCCTGGTTGAGCGCAAACATCGCAAAGCCTTCCAGCGCCTTGTCGAGGAAAGCATCGTCTTCGTCCATCACATCGGCAAAGAAGATGTTGGGTGACTTGCCACCCAGTTCCAGCGTGATGTTGGTGACGTTATCGGCAGCATAGCGCATGATTTCCTTGCCGACCGATGTCGAGCCGGTAAAGGCGATCTTGGCGATACGGTTGCTCTGCGCCAGCGGCTTACCCGCTTCGGTGCCGAGACCGTTGACGATATTGACGACGCCGGGCGGCAGCAAATCCTCAATCAGCTCCATGACGAGCAGAATGGAGGCTGGCGTTTGCTCGGCAGGCTTGAGAACCACACAGTTACCGGCGGCCAGCGCCGGTGCCAGCTTCCATGTCGCCATGAGGATCGGGAAGTTCCACGGAATGATCTGGCCGACAACGCCCAGCGGCTCATGGAAATGATAGGCAACCGTGTCATTGTCGATCTGGCCGATGGAACCTTCCTGCGCACGCACACAGCCTGCGAAATAGCGGAAGTGATCGATGGCAAGCGGAATGTCGGCATTCGTTGTTTCGCGCAGGGGCTTGCCGTTGTCCCAGGTTTCAGCGCGCGCGATGACTTCGAGATTGTCTTCGATGCGCTGGGCGATCTTCAACAGAATGTTGGAGCGCTCTGTCACGCTGGTGCGGCCCCATGCGGCGCGTGCTTTGTGCGCAGCGTCGAGCGCGAATTCGATATCACTGGCGTCGGAGCGCGGTACGTCGCAAATCTTCTGGCCTGTGACCGGCGACAGGTTTTCCATGTAGCGACCGGACTTTGGCTCCACCCACTCGCCGCCGATGTAGTTTCCATATTTCAGCTTGAACGGGGTTTCACCGGCCTTGTGCTGGACCTGAATGTTCATAAGTTCATCCTCCCTGATGAATGCGACCTTTTGGTCGCGTGACAGGAAGGTGAGCGCAGACTGGGCCGATTGATAGGGCCGACCCGATATACCGCACCGCACAGTGTTTCACATCTGCGACAGCGCAATCTATGAATGTATGTCCCGATGGCACGAAATCTGTTGGTATGATCGTACCTCCCTCATTCCTGTGCTTGTCACAGGAATGAGGAAAGACAGCTCTTCTAGTGAACCGATAGCTTCTTCATCTTGCGGTGAAGGGTTGCGCGACTAATGCCCAGCAGCGCTGCTGCCTGCGTGATGTTGCCGCACGCACGCAGCAGGACACGGCGCAGTGCCGCCCGCTCTGCATCGGCTAGGTCGGCATGTTTGTCGTGCCGGTCTTCGCGAAGAGCGTCAGATGCTGGAATGCCAGCCGCGAGGTGCGAATCGTCGAGCCGAAGAGCCAGCCGCGCCGCCCGCGTTGCGCCAAGAATGATGTCGTCCTGATCGACCGCCAGCAGAGAGAGCGCCGTCGCATTGCCGGATGGCAGCATGAGAATGCGCGCGCCCGGAAACGCGCGTCGAAACAGATTGCCCTCGATGCGCTGGGCAGCATCCCGCACCGCCTGCGTCAGCATGGAAAAGGTCAACTCGTTGACATCGTCTCGGCACGTCGAGATGTCGAGCGCGCCGGTCACCTGCCCCCGATGGTCACGAATGGGTGCCGTCGTGCAGCACAGGCTGATATTGGACGAAAAGAAATGCTGATCGCGGTAGATGGTGACGGAGCGCTCATCGGCCAGAGCCGTTCCGATGCCATTGGTTCCGACGCTCGCTTCGCTCCAGACGGCACCGGACCAGAGACCGAGTTGGCGAAAATCGCGGTCATCCGTCGCCGCACCACGCCGCTCCAGCGCCACGCCGTCTGCATCCGTCAGCAACAGACAGCAACCCGCCTTGCCGACAGCGGTAAAAATGCGGTCGAGTTCGTCGGCACTTTCGGCAATCAGACCCGCAGAAATCTCGCGCGCCCTGCGAAACTCGGCGTCGGCAAGGAATATCGGCTCGCTGCTTTTTTCAGGCGACAGGTGATGCATCGTCATGCATCGGCGCCAGGACGCGATGATGGGTGAACTCGCCGCCGCCGATGGCTGGCTGGCGCTCTGGTACACATGATCCGCATGTGCCGTACCGATGGACATATGCTCCTCCCGATTTTTGCCGGGATGGTGCGCCTGATGCCAGCAGCTTTCAATAGAAAAAACGTGAAGGGTCAGCTTGCCAGCGGAAGCGTCTCGATCGATGTAGGCTCATCGGCAGGCAACACCCTGTTGACGATGGCATCGATGGTGGTGGCAGGGCCTGGGCGACCGTAATAATAGCCCTGAACATGCTGACAGCCTTCCTGACGCAGGAACTCCAGATGCGCTTGTGTTTCCACACCCTCGGCCAAGACGGGAATGTTGAGGCTATTCGCAAGAATGAGCGTGGAACGCACGATGGCCTGCGACTGCACATTGCTGCCGAGACCCTCCACGAAGCCGCGGTCGATCTTGATCTTGTCGAATGGGAAGCTCTGCAAGGTCGACAGCGAGGAATAGCCCGTGCCGTAATCATCCATCGCGATGCGCACGCCGAGCGCTTTTAGGCGGCGGATGGTCAGCAGCGCGTGGCGGTGATCGGCGATGATGCCGCTTTCGGTAATTTCCAGCTCCAGCCGTTTGGGCTCCAGCCCGCTTTCAAGCAGGATGCGCTGCACCTTGCGCACGAAATCCGAATCCGAAAGCTGGAGCGGTGCGACGTTGACGGCAACGCTGAGCGGGTTCTTCCACCGCACCGCATGCAGGCACGCCTCGCGTAAAACCCACTCCCCCATCTCGATGATGAAGCCGGTTTGCTCGGCAATGGGAATGAACTCAGCAGGCGAAATCATGCCGCGTTCCGGGTGGTTCCAGCGCAGCAACACCTCGAAGCCAACGATAACACCGGTGGCCGTGTCGTTCTGCTGTTGGAAATACAACTCGAACGCACCCTTTCCGAGACCGGAACGCATGCTGACGGCAAGCGCGTTGCGGGCGCGCGCAGCCTCGTCCATGGATTTGTCGTAAAAGCAGATCGTGCCGGACACATCTGTTTTGGCACGGTACATGGCGACATCCGCCTGCGCGATCAAAGCATCTGGGTCTTTGGTGCCGGAACCGCCGACAGCGATGCCGATGCTGGCACCCACCGACAGGATCGTCTCGTTCCATTCGATAGGCCTGACGACCGCGCCCAGCAGACGATGCGCAAATTCCAGCCCGTCTGTGCGAGCATAGAAACGCGGCAGGACGGCTGCGAATTCATCGCCACCGACACGCGCAATGAATTCACCCGGCCTCAAAACGGAGCTCATGCGGTCGGCTAGCGCGCGCAGCACCGCATCCCCTGCCCCATGGCCGTGAACGTCGTTGATTTCCTTGAAACGGTTCAGGTCGAAAGCCAGCAAGGCAAATCGGGCTGTCGGGTCATTGTTGCGCTTGGACAGGCCCTGCAAATGCTCCTGAAACGCCGCGCGGTTGGGAATGCCCGTCAGCGCATCATGCAGGGAAAGATGGCGGTAACGTGCGACCGCCTGCTGGCTGTTTTCCGAATCGATGACATAGGTGGAGAAACCGAAGGCGAGAAGAACGAAGGTGATGATGATTGCGCTACCACCCATCACGCTCGGCGAAACCAAAGATGGCTCGATCGCCAACGCGGGATCGTATGATACGGAGAAGGCCGCCATGGCGGTGAAATGGGTGGAGGCAATGGCAAGCACGAGAAACGTCATGCCGCTATATTTGCAGAACCAGTTCACGGGCCGCACGACGCGGTTGGTGGCCAGTATGCCAAAAATACCACCCAGCACCATGGACGCCACCACATAGGCAGGCTCCCATACCAGTGAGCCCTGCACGGTGTAGGCGGCCATGCCGGTATAATGCATGCAGGCAATGCCCAGCCCGATGATCAACCCGCCACCTTCGGCCAGCGCCGTGTTGCCGCCATAGGTCGCAATCGCAAAACCTGCCGTTGTTGCCAGCACCGAAATAACGAAGGAAAGCCCGGTGAAGCCGGGCAGAAAGCCGACATTGCCGGGTGCCTGATAGCCCAGCATCGCCACGAAATGCGTGGTCCAGATCGTGGTGCCGCCAATCATGCCCGCGAGGAAAAGCCAGTTGACCCGCTGGATAGACGCGTATTGGCGCGCCCGCGCAAACAGCCGCATCGTCAAAAAGCTGCCTAGTATACAGATAACCACTGCGGCAAGCGTGTAACGCGGGTCGTGGTCTATCGTCAGGCAGGTCAGGATTTGATACATAGAGATCACGCATCTGTTGAATTGTTTCAGACTATAATGGTGATCCCGTTTGCGCCGGGTTTACCGACATAGATAAGCAGATATTAAATTACTCTCCTGAAAGGTGCGCTCGTCGCAGCGCGTTAAATCACGGCGCGAGGCTGGAGAGACCTGTGCGATGCGTCTGCGGCCCTTGCCTTTGCGGCATCTTTGGACTATAGGGCCCGCATCCGTGTAGACACCCTTGGAGGCAACGCGGGCGAGACGGCGTTTTCGAATGCCTTCTCCAGTTCAATCCGCTGTGTCGGATTGGGCTCTCCAGACAACCTAAAAGGATTATGCCATGAGCAAAGAATCTTATGAGCTCAAGGCCGAAGCGCGCGAACGAGTTGGTAAGGGGTCCTCTCGTGAACTACGTCGCAACGGTTTGATTCCTGCTGTCATCTATGGTGACAAGCAAGCCCCAATTTCTATCGCGATTTCGACCAACGAAGTCACCAAGCGCGTCCAGGCTGGCGGCTTCATGACGACTGTGGCAACGCTCAACGTTGACGGCAAGAAGTACAAGGTTCTGCCGAAGGACTACCAGCGCGACCCAGTCCGCGACTTCATGGTGCACGTAGACTTCCTGCGCGTATCCGGCAACTCGCAGGTCACTGTTGAAATCCCGGTTCACTTCATCAACGAAGACAAGTCGGAAATCAAGAAGGGTGGCGTTCTCAACATCGTTCGTCACACTGTCGAAGCCCACGTACCGGCTAACGACATTCCTGACGCGATCACCGTCGATCTCGACGGCCTGAAGATCGGCGACAGCGTTCACATCTCGCAGGTCAAGCTGCCGAAGAACGTTGCACCTGTCATCACCGACCGCGACTTCACCATCGCAACCATCGTGCCGCCAACTGTCGCGATCGTTGACGAGACCGAAGAAGCTCCGGCAGCAGAAGACGCTTCCGAGTAAGTTTGCTGGCGCCAAGGCGCCGCATTTTTCTCTTTATTCAAAGCCTCGCATCGCAAGATGCGGGGCTTTTTTCATGCTCTGTGACGGGCCCGTTTGCCGGTCGTTCGTTTTGTAATTCCGATTTTTAGCAAGAGTTAATCATCCCCGGCAACGATACGTCAAAACTTTAGGTTTAGGTCTGATGTATTCGCACGTTCGGACCATTCGTCGGCTCCGCTCAGCATTTTATATTTAGGGAAGAGGCTTCATTATCGCGCAGGCGGGAAATTCTGTGCGGCAAAGGGTTTACAGGGCAAAGGGACGACAGTTGCTACAGATGACTCATTCAGTCGAAAGTCGCTTCATCGCGATCGTATCAGGCACCGTTCTGGCGCTGATCGTTCCGCTCTTCACGATCCTGTTGATGCTATCCCACCATGAGTCCGTCGCCAATCAGAAAGACCGTCTGGAAATCCTGCTCGTCGCCAACTCGCAGGCGCTCGGGCGCCCGCTGTGGGACCTCGATGACGACAGCATCAACCAGATCACCGGAACGCTGGTGACGGACCCCGCCGTCTACATGGTGAAAATGCGTGATACGCTTGGCCATCTCGACATCACCCAGACCGCAGGCAGCACCTTTTCCACCGATACGTCCTCGATCACGCGCGACATCACCTACAAGAACCTCGACGGAGAAACGAAGGTCGGCAGCATCACCGTCTTTTTCCAGAATGTCGGCCTTTTGACCTCGCTCAGCAATCTCGAACTCGCCTTCATTTCCATCTTCATCCTGGCGATCCTGACCATTTTCGCAACCGCCATCATTGGCAACCGATTGATGGTGATGAAGCCTCTGCTGCGCCTGACAGCGGCCATCGAGGCCACCCGGCGGCTGGGCGCTCGTCACCATGTGGACTGGCGCTCCAAGGACGAAATGGGGCGGCTGGCGCAGAGCTTCAATGAAATGCAAATCCAGCTGGATCGGGAAGAACAGGAAATCAAGAAAGCGCATCTGCGCACAACCGAAATCTACAATCGCACCCCCGCCATGCTGTTTTCGCTGGACCCGGCAGACCGGATTTCCGCCGTGAGCGATTACTGGGTAGAAGCAACCGGATATCAGCGCGCAGACGTTCTGGGTCGCAGCTTCGCCGACCTCATCGTACCCGAGGACCGCGCCCGCTTCGTATTGCGCAAACACCACGAACCCACGACTGATACCACAGCAGGAAGTTCCGAACTGACCCTGCACTTTCAGTGCGGCGATGGTCGTTTCATGGATGTGCTGATTGCAGAAAAGACCCTGGACCTCGGCGATGGCTATTATCGTTCCGAGGGTTTGAGCGTCATGACCGACGTGACGGAACTGCGCCGTTCCGAGCAGCGCAACCGCTTGCAAGCCATCTCCGATCACCTGACTGGCCTGTTTAACCGCCAGGGCTTTGAGGCCATTCTGGACGAAAAAATCATCGAGGCCGACGAAAACCACACCGAGCTTGCCTGTCTGTTCGTTGATCTCGACCGCTTCAAAATCATCAACGACAATCTGGGCCATGCCGCAGGCGACGCTGTTCTCAAGACCTTCGTGGAAAGGCTCAAGCTGCTGCTGACACCGCTCGACAGCGCATCGCGGCTGGGCGGAGACGAATTCGCGATTTTGCTGGCGGGCCCGAATACCGACATCCGCGCCACCCGCATCTGCGATCAGATTTGCGCCATCTTCGACACGCCGTTCGACGCTGCCGGACACAGCGTGCGGCTGAGCGCCAGTATCGGTCTGGCGCTCTATCCGACCCACGCAAAGACGGCGGCAGAGCTCCTGCAAAACTCCGACATGGCCATGTACAGCAGAAAGCGCGCTGGCAAGAACGGCGCGCAAATGTTCGACCCTGCCATCATGAACGAGGCGCGCGAGCGCGCGGAGATCGAGCAGGACATCGAGCAGGCACTGGAAGGCAACTGGCTGGAAGCGCATTTCCAGCCGATCCGCAATCTGACCAATGGCGAAACGGTGGGCTTCGAAGCCCTGATGCGGCTCAACCATCCGCGCAAGGGCATCCTGCCGCCCGCCGCCATCATCGGTGTAGCAGAAGAAAATGGCACGATCCGACGCATCGGCAATGCCATTCTGGATCATTCCATCCGCAATCTTGCAGCCCTTTCAAAGCTTCCGGGGCTGGAAAAGGCTTATGTCGCGGTCAATTTCTCCGCGCTGCAATTCGAACCCGGCTTGCCCACACGCATTGCAGGCCTTCTCTATCGCCACGGCATCGTGCCTGGCCGGTTGGTGGTGGAAATTACCGAAGCCGTGCTGATGCATGACGATCCGCAAATCCGTGCCGTGCTGAGTGCCATTCGCGAGCTGGGATGCCGCATCGCGCTCGACGATTTCGGCACCGGCTATTCCTCGCTGAGCTACCTCAACCGCTTTCCGATCGATATCGTCAAGATCGACCAGTCCTTCACGCGCTCCATTCGCGACGACGTGGCCGAGATCAGCCACAGAAGCCGAATGCTGGTTGAGGGAATCAGCGCCATCTCGCACAAAATGAACTGCATCGTCATCGCCGAGGGGATCGAGACACGGGAGCAGGAAGCAATGCTGAAGGAAATCGGCGTTGATTGCGGACAAGGCTATCTGTTTGCAAAACCGCAGCCGATCAGTGCCTATATGGCAACCTTCGACAAGCGAGACGTGAGGATGAAAGTCGGGACCTAACATCATCGGGGAGGATGAGGGGGCGATGTGGCGAATTTTTTTGGCGTTGATGACACTAGCCATGCCCATTTCGGTATCGGCAGAAACGCTCTACATTTCAACGGAAGAATATCCGCCGTACAACGTCCGGGATGACAACGGGCAACCGACTGGCGTGTACATGGAACAGTTGAAGATCATCTTCGAGCGCACAGGCATCCAGTATGAGGCCAGTGTCCTGCCTTGGGCGCGCGCACTGGCGCTGGCCAAAACCGAGCCCATGCACTGCGTTGTAGCCGCGGCCCGCACACCGGAACGTGAAAACCAGTTCAAATGGGTCTCCCCCATCCACACCGACCGCAACGTCCTCGTGGCAGTGAGCGGCAGGAATTTGAACATCAAGACGCTGGATGACGCGAAGGCCTACACTGTCGGGACTCAGCGTACCGACTATACTGAGTCACTCCTCAAATCGCTGGGGTTTCCCAGAGTCGATCTCAGCGCCGATTTCGACACGACGCTGCTGAAACTGGTCGCGGGCCGCATCGACCTGATGCCGATGTCTGAAAGTGCGCTCAGAAAACTATCGCCCACTACATTTTCGGAAACCGTGCTTTTGACGGAGCAAAGCCTTGGCATGGCCTGTAACCAGCATGTTCCGACCGAACTGATCGCCAGAATGCAGGCCGCCCTCGACGCCATCATTGCAGACGGCACCCAGCGCCGTATCTACGAAAAACATGGCCTTGTGACCCGCCCATAGAGATCAAAACAGACAAAACCGTTGACACCCGCCCGATTTTTCGGTGGTGAAGGGGCAAGTGCAAAATCAACCGAGCGGACACGTCCATGATCATCATTGCAGGCCTTGGCAATCCCGGCACGCAATATGCAGGCAATCGACACAATATCGGCTTCATGGCCGTCGATGCCCTGCAACGCCTGCCATCCTTTTCGCCATGGTCGAAGAAGTTCAAGTCCGAGATATCAGAAGGCGAGATCGCGGGCGAAAAAGTCCTGTTGATGAAACCTCTGACATTCATGAACCTGTCGGGCGAATCCATCGGTGAGGCCGCGCGCTTTTACAAGGTGAAGACGGGCGACATTATCGCCATTCATGATGAGTTGGATCTTGTAGCCGGTCGCGCCCGCATCAAGATCGGCGGCGGTCACGGCGGCCACAATGGCCTGAAATCCATAGACGCCCATTGCGGCAAGGACTACCGCCGCCTTCGCCTCGGGATCGGCCACCCCGGCGACAAGGAACGGGTGTATGGCCACGTGCTGGGTGACTTCGCCAAGAGCGACAAGGTCTGGCTGGAGCCGCTTCTGGACGCCATCGCCGACAATGCCGAGATGCTGGTCAAGGGCGAGGATTCGCAGCTGATGAACAAGCTGGCGCTAGCTGTCGGCGTCAAATCCGAAGAGAAAAAAGCAGCCGCTGCCGCAAAGCCAGCCGCCAAGTCCCACATTCATCAAGCCCGCAATTCCGCTCAGCCCAAGAAGCTGCCGGAGACCGGACCGATGGCGGAGATGCTGAAACGGATGTTCGGCAAGAAGGACTAATTCGACATCTGTTCTAAACGGTCGCCTTGAACTTGCCGAATATACAACCCAAGACTGCTTCGATTATCCCGTTTTATTGATGTGAGGAATGTCGATGTCCGGCTTAAAAACAATCTTCTACCGGCTGACGGCAGAGGAATTTGCCAAGGGAACGGATCACTTCAGGCGCCAAGGAAAGAAGAATTACCTGATATCTTTTCTGTTCTTTCTCGCAGTGATTGCTTTTGTAAATTGGCAATCCCATCCTTCAACGGTTTTTGACCTCGTCATCACGAACCTGACAATCATTCCTTCCATTATTATTGCGTTATATATTCTCAATCGTCTCGGCAAAAAGAAGACGATAAAAAACGTCCAAAACTCTCCCTTTGGAAATCTTGATCTCACGACCGAATGGGACGACGAGGCCTTGAGCATTCGCCATTCAAACGGATTTCAGAGATATGAATGGGTAAACTTTCGGGGCTGGAGCGAGGATCAAACCATGATCACCCTCTTCTTTGGACCCAATCTCTACATTCCCCTGCCCAAACGCACATTCGGTGATGGACAAGAATCCAACCTGAAGGCGCAGCTCCAAAACTCAGGACTACAAGAAATCAGGCTGATGCCATTTTGACGTCACCGTAGGCGATGTCTGATGGCAGATACGCTGCCTGACATACTTGAAACTTCCCGTCCCGACACCATTTGCCTGACATGATCAAAACCGAAACACGTTCAGCCAGAGATGCAAAGCCAGTGCGGACTCCACAAAGATGAGTTCCGGCATGCAACACGAAACCATGGCGGAAGCGTTGAGCCGCCTGCCCGACGAAATGCCTGAAAAGGTTACGCTGGCAGGCCTACTGGACAAGCTTGGAGACAAGGCCATGGCCTTCGTCCTGCTGGTCTTTGCCATTCCCGCCATCGTCCCGACGCCTGGCATTCCCGCAGGCATGATCTTTGGAACGGCGCTGGCCATCCTGTCGCTTCAGATCATGTTCGGCTCACGAAAGCTGGTGCTGCCGGGTTTTCTCGGTCGCCTTTCCGTTTCTCGCTCGATCATCGAACTTACGGCCAAGAAGGCTGCGCCACGACTGGCGAAGCTGGAAAAACTATTGCGACCGCGCGGTCATGTTCTGGCTGAACATCTTGGCCCCGTCAGCATCGGCATCGTCATTTTTCTGATGGCGGTTCTCATCGCCTTGCCCATTCCCTTCGGCAACATGCTTCCGGGCCTCGCCGTTCTGGCGATTGCGCTGGGATTGGCGCAGAAGGATGACATGGCCGTGTTGACGGGACTGGCTCTCGCCATTCTCTCCGTCATCACCAGCGGCGCCATCCTCTACGGAGGATGGGCGCTGATTTCCGGCTGGTTGGGCTTTGACCAAACCTCCGTTTAAGCGATGTCTTTTGCGGGAATCCTCGGCGTTTGCGGCAACAAGGCTTGACCTTGCCGTGCCCATTCCGCAAAAGGCTGGCAACGGAATTTTTGAGATAGAGACAGGTTCAAGCCATGGGCTTTAAATGCGGTATCGTCGGTCTGCCCAATGTCGGCAAGTCCACACTTTTCAACGCGCTGACGAAAACGGCAGCGGCACAGGCGGCGAACTACCCGTTCTGCACCATCGAGCCTAACACGGGCGAAGTGGCCGTGCCGGATGCCCGCATGAAGATCCTGGCAGATATCGCAGGCTCCAAGGAAATCATTCCAACGCGCATTTCCTTCGTGGACATCGCCGGTCTGGTGCGTGGCGCATCCAAGGGCGAAGGTCTTGGCAACAAGTTTCTGGCAAACATCCGCGAAGTGGACGCTGTCGTCCACGTTCTGCGCTGCTTCGAAGACGATGACATTACCCACGTTGAAGGCCGTATCAACCCGGTCGGCGATGCCGATACGATTGAAACCGAACTGATGCTGGCCGACCTTGAGAGCCTTGAGCGCCGCGTGGAGCAGACCCGCAAGCGCGCCTCGTCCAAGGACAAGGATTCGCTGACCCAGCTCCCGGTCATGGAAGCGGTTATCAAGCTGCTTCATGACGGTAAGCCTGCCCGCCTGCTGCTGAAGACCCTCGCTGCCGATGAAATCGAGGTTCTGAAGGGCCTCAACCTTCTGACCTCGCACCCAGTGCTCTACGTGTGTAACGTCGCAGAGGCCGATGCTGTCGATGGCAACGAGCACACCAAGGCCGTGGCCGAGATGGCAAAGGCGCAGGGCGCGGAATGCGTCATCATTTCCGCCGCCATCGAATCCGAGGTTGCGCAGCTTCCCGAAGACGAATCGAAGGAATTCCTGTCCGCTCTCGGTCTGGAAGAAGCCGGTCTCGACCGCCTGATCCGCGCAGGCTACCACCTGCTCGATCTCATCACCTACTTCACCGTGGGCCCGAAAGAATGCCGCGCCTGGACAATCGAGCGTGGCACCAAGGCACCGGGCGCTGCTGGCGTCATCCACACCGATTTCGAACGCGGCTTCATCCGCGCCTTCACCATCGCCTATGACGATTACGTTGCCTTCAAGGGCGAAGTGGGCGCCAAGGAAGCTGGCAAGGGCCGCGACGAAGGCAAGGAATATGTCGTCAACGACGGCGACGTGATCCACTTCCGCTTCAACACCTGATCCTGCATCACAGACCAAACCGGCCCGCGCCCGTCGCGGGCCGTTTGCATTTCAGATCACGACAGTTTCCAAGATCAGCATAGATTTGACCTTTACGTAAAAGACGAAGTTACGCTAGGCTGATGAAACGCATGCCAGCGAAGGAGGAGTTCGCCAGTGAAATATACGTTTGAGGATTTCACGCCGGGACGGAGCTTTCCGCTGGGCCCGAAGGTCGTCACCGCTGACGAAATCATTGAATTCGCACTAGAATTCGACCCTCAACCGATGCATCTCTCGGAAGAAGCGGGCAAAGCCAGCATTCTGGGCGGCCTGGCGGCGTCTGGCTGGCACACCTGCGGGATGTTGATGCGCATGACAGTCGATAGCTACATCAACAACTCCACCTCGCAGGCAGGACTTGGCATCGATTTCGTTGAGTGGAAAAAACCGGTTCTGGCGGGCGATACGCTGAGCGGCACATCGACGGTGATGGACCAGCGCCGCTCTACCTCGCGGCCCGACATGGGCGTCATAAAGCTGCGGCACGAGTTGCAGAACCAGCGCGGGGAGACGGTGTGCGTCGTCGAACTCAACGCCATGCTCTCCACAGCCTCGGAGAAAGCGACATCATGAAGTTCATCGACCTCTATCCGGCAGATGTCAAACTCGAGCTTGGCACCGTCCACTTCTCGGCTGAATCCATCATCCGCTACGCTGAAAAATTCGACCCACAGCCATTTCATCTCGATGCGGACGCGGCTAAGAACTCGCTATTCGAAGGGCTCTGCGCCTCTGGCTGGCAAACCAGCGCCTCATGGATGAAGTGCTTCCTGGCCTACTGGTCTAAGGAAGTCAGACGGCTAACAGCCGAGGGCATAGAGCCACCGAAGCTCGGCCCCTCACCCGGCTTTCGCAATCTGAAATGGCTGCGCCCGGTCTATGCGGGCGACGACATCACCTATTACGCAACCATGATTGCGTCCCGCCCCCTCGCCTCCCGTCCCGGCACCCACCTCAACACCACGCTGAACGAAGGCGTAAACCAGCACGGCGAAACGGTCGTGCGGTTTGAGAGCAATGTGCTGGAGTTCGATTGAGGCTCCCCGATCGTTTCGGGCAGCCTCTCTTGTAGGTCAGTGCCCGGAAAACTCCACCAGCGTGCGGACTTCGACACCGAGGTCCTCAAGCTTCTTTCGGCCACCAAGGTCCGGCAGGTCGATGACGAAGCAGGCCGAGACGATCTCGGCACCCATTTGGCGCAATAGCTTGACGGCACCTTCCGCCGTTCCGCCCGTTGCAATGAGATCGTCCACGAGGATGACCTTTTCGCCAGACTGGACAGCATCGACATGCATTTCCATTTCATCGACACCGTATTCGAGGCTGTAGGCGACACGCACCGTGGTATGCGGCAGCTTGCCCTTCTTGCGGATCGGCACGAACCCGGCTGAAAGCTGGTGGGCAACAGCACCGCCCAGAATGAAGCCACGCGCTTCCATACCGGCAATCTTATCGATCTTCGTTCCGGCATAGGGCTGAACCAGTTCATCCACCGCGCGGCGAAAGGCACGCGGATTGCCAAGAAGCGTCGTGATATCGCGAAAAATGATGCCCGGCTTCGGATAGTCGGGAATGGAACGAATGGCGGCAGAAAGCTCCGAAGCGATAACGGTCATGATATTTCCGATGTATGTGAATGGATGGATCGTCAGAGGACCTTATCAACTCGGTCGCGGCTGACCAACAGGAAATACGTTTTAGATCCGATTGGATCATCAGGCAGTTACGCGAAGGCACAAAAAAGCCCTCGCAGAAAAACCGCGAGGGCTGATCGTAGACAAGTGTCTCGACCGTCAGTGTTCCTTTCGGGAATAAACCGACTTCTTGGTGAGATAGACCAGTGCCGTGAAGATCATCAGGAAGATGATGACCATGAAACCGGTGCGCTTGCGCTGTTCCAGATGCGGCTCTGCGGCCCACATGAGGAATGCAGAAACGTCCTGCGAATACTGGTCCAGCGTCTGCGGGGTGCCATCGTCGTATGTCACCTGATCGTTGCTGATCGGTGGCGCCATTTTCAAGGCGATCGCACTGCCGAAATACGGGTTATAGTGCGTACCTTCAGCGACTTCGATACCGGCTGGCGCATCCTGATAGCCCGTCAGCAGGGCGTGGATGTAGTCTGGTCCACCTTCCTGATAACCGCCGACAACAGGGATCATATCGATGAGGAACTGCGGGAAGCCACGCTCCACGCCGCGTGCCTTGGCCAGCAACGACATGTCAGGTGGTGCCGCGCCGCCGTTGGAGGCCGCAGCCGCTTCCTTGTTCGGGTAAGGCGACGGGAAGTGATCCGATGGAACCGCCTTGCGGGTGAACATCTCACCGTCCGCATTGGGGCCGTCCTGCACTTCGTATTCGGCAGCAAAGGCTTTGACCTGATCTTCCGAATAGCCGAGATCTTCCAGCGTGCGGAAGGACACCAGACTCATGGCATGGCAGGCGGAACAGACTTCCTTGTAGACTTTCAGACCGCGCTGAAGCTGGCCCTTGTCATACTTGCCGAACGGTCCGGCGAAAGACCATTTTTCTTCCTGCGGCTTCAGGATCGGGAAGTGCCCGCCTGCAATCGCATGTTCGGTCTGTGCCTTGAGATCATGGCCTTCTTCTGCAGCGGAAACCGCAGAACCAAACCCACCAAGTGCAGCAATAAGCGCGATGCTCGTTACAAGCTTTTTCATTGTAATCGTCCTTCTCTCGCGCTCAGATCTTGACGGCAGCCGCAGGGGCGGCAGCAGTCTTGCCGTTCTTTTCCAGAACGGCCTCAGTGATGGAGTTCGGGATACGCCTTGGCGTCTCAAACAGGCCAAGAAGCGGCATGATGATGAGGAAGAAGCCGAAGTAGTAGAGCGTGCCGATCTGCGACATGACGACGTAGGTGCCTTCCGCAGGGCGCGAGCCGAGCCAGCCGAGCATGATGGAGTTCACCACGAAGACCCAGAAGAACATTTTGTACCAAGGGCGATAAACGGCGGAGCGAACCTTTGATGTATCCAGCCATGGCAGGAAGAACAGGACGATGATCGCACCGAACATCACCAGAACGCCACCGAGCTTGGAATCGATAGGGCCGACATTGAAGGTGATGGCACGCAGCATGGCGTAGAATGGCAGGAAGTACCATTCCGGCACAATATGCGCCGGTGTCTTCAACGCGTCGGCCATGATGTAGTTGTCAGGATGGCCGAGGAAGTTGGGCATGTAGAAGACGAAATAGGCGTAGACGAGCAGGAAGATGGAGATGCCGAGCGCATCCTTCAACGTTGCGTAAGGCGTGAACGGGACCGTGTCCGTCTTCGTCTTGACTTCGACGCCTGTCGGGTTGGTCTGGCCGGTCACATGCAGAGCCCAGATGTGGAGGATAACGACACCCACGATCATGAAGGGCAGCAGGTAGTGCAGCGCAAAGAAGCGGTTCAGCGTCGGCTGATCGACGGCAAAGCCACCAAGCAGGAACTGCTGGATCCACTCACCCACGCCCGGAAAGGCAGTGAAGAAGCCGGTGATAACCGTCGCACCCCAGAACGACATCTGACCCCAGGGCAGCACGTAACCCATGAAGCCGGTTGCCATCATCAGAAGGAAGATGATGCAGCCTAAAATCCAGAGGATTTCGCGCGGAGCCTTGTACGAGCCATAATAGAGGCCACGGGCAATGTGCAGGTAAACGGCAATGAAGAAGAACGACGCACCATTGGCATGCATGTAGCGCAGCAGCCAACCGTGGTTGACGTCACGCATGATCTTCTCGACCGAAATGAACGCAACCGACGTTTCGGCGGCGTAATGCATGGCCAGAACGACGCCGGTCAGGATTTGCACGATCAACATGACGGCAAGCATGGCGCCGAAGGTGTAGGCGTAGTTTAGGTTGCGCGGAACCGGATAGGCTATGAAACTGTCATAGACCATACGTGGCAGCGGCAGGCGAGAATCGACCCATCTTTCGATACCGGTCGAGGGCTGGTAACTGGAATGACCACTCATTTCAAATGTCCCCTTATCCGATCTTGATCACGGTATCGGATGTGAATGCGAAGGTCGGAATATGCAGGTTTTCCGGCGCCGGACCTTTGCGAATGCGGCCCGCCGTATCGTAGTGCGAGCCATGGCAGGGACAGAACCACCCGCCGAAATCGCCAGCTTGACCCAGCGGAACACAGCCTAGATGCGTGCAGGAACCGACCATGACGATCCAGTTTTCCTTGCCCTGACCGGCGGAACGGTCAATGTCCGTCGCCTGCGCTGCAGCGTCGAGGTTGGCGTTGCGGGCGACCGGGTCTTTCAGATCGGCCAGCGCAACGGCGTTGGCTTCCTCGATTTCCTTGGGCGTACGGTTACGAATGAAGATCGGCTTGCCGCGCCATTTAACGGTCAGGGACATGCCCGGCTCGACACTGGCCACATTGACCTCGATGGACGCAAGCGCCAGCGTCGATGCATCTGGACGCATCTGATCGATGAAAGGCCAGGCAACGGCAGCAGCGCCGACAGCGCCCGCCATACCGGTGACTAGATACAGAAAATCGCGACGGGTTGGTTCACCCGCAGCGTCTTGGTCATTTACGTGCTCGCTCACCGCTACACCATCCTCTGCGCTGATTTTGTTGAAAGTCGCATGAGTCCTCCAGCTCTGTTTTGATCCAAGACAAACTCCGTCCCTAGAGTCCCGGTCAGTGCGCGACGATTAAATCGCACCTCTTCTGCTTGATCGCAAAATATGGCGGACCTTGGCAAGAGGAAAGCACACAAAGCTGCCGTAATTCTGCCTTGAGAGCCATTTTTCTCTGCCTTTTCCTGCCCTCATGTCCATCCTGCAACATTGTATGGCGCATTGGCGCGTGATAATCAGAATCACAGGGAGCCTGTGAAACGAGGTTTTAGGATTGAAAGCTAGGCTCACCTGCGTCAAGGCGCTTGCGCTCGTACTTGCGCTATCC
Source organism: Hyphomicrobiales bacterium (assembly GCA_900468015.1). GTDB lineage: Bacteria > Pseudomonadota > Alphaproteobacteria > Rhizobiales > Rhizobiaceae > Agrobacterium. Next base: position 536,485 of record UBRU01000001.1, on the reverse strand, counting down.
GTCATAAGTGCCCGATTTTTCGTTGATTTCTGGCTGCTGGCCTTCGTTACCAGTTTTCAGCTGCACATCGCCGTTCTGGTCGCAATCGCCGCACTTCTGTGCCTTGCCGTGCTTCGCTCTCGCGTGTTCTTAATCATCATTACATGTGCACTCACGCTCAGTGCGCACGCCCTATATATGGAGCGCGAGTTCGTAACTGACGGTTACGCACCGAAAGATGCCCGCGCCTTCCGGCTGCTGTCCTTCAACGTGTTGATGGAAAACAGCGCCAACGCCGAATCAATCGCCGACACCATCATCGCCTCGAATGCCGATGTTGCCTACGTGATGGAGGCTGCGGCGCTGACCGCTGTGCTGCCGCGCATCCAGCAGACATATCCCTACCGGCTCGGCTGTGGCGAGGGCACGCAACGCTGCGATCTGCTGATCCTGTCGAAACGACCACTGGAGGATGCGCGCATCGGAACGCTGAGCTATGTCAGCCGCGAGAGGTTGGCATGGCCGTTGTCGATATCGACGGCGTGAAGCTGACGCTGGCCGCAGCCCACCTCGCAAAGCCCTATTTCGATGAGTACCACCGCAACGAACTGAACCGTATCAGCTCCACCATTGCAGCCGTCTCAGGTCCGCTGATCCTCGGGGGCGACTTCAACTCCTCCAGTATTGCACCGGATATGCAAGATTTTCTGCTGGATACGGACCTGAAAAAGGCACAGTGGGAACCGGCGACGTGGCCTATCGACGCCGGTGCGTTCGGCATCGCCATCGACCACATCTATGCGCGCAGTCCTGCAACCCTGATGAGGCTGGAACGCCTGCCGCAAAACCTCGGCTCCAACCATTTCGGGCTGATAGCCGATTTCAGGATCGCGGCGCCTTAAGACGCTACTGCGCGACCTCACCTGGCGAAAGAAACCCGCCGGATTGACGCGCCCAAAGCTCGGAATAAAGCCCGCCGCTTTCAACCAGCTGCGTATGGGTGCCCTGCTCTACGATGCGCCCGGCATCCATGATGATCAACCGGTCAAGGGCTGCGATGGTTGAGAGGCGGTGGGCAATGGCCAGCACGGTCTTGCCACGCATGAGTTCATCCAGATTGCTCTGAATGGCAGCCTCGACCTCTGAATCCAGTGCGGAAGTCGCTTCGTCCAGCACCAGAATCGGCGCGTCCTTCAGCATGACTCTGGCAATCGCGATGCGCTGGCGCTGGCCACCGGACAGTTTCACGCCCCGCTCGCCCACATGCGCGTCAAGACCTTTGCGTCCACGCTGGTCTTCCAGATGTTCGATGAAGTCATCCGCCTTGGCGCGCCTGATCGCGGCCAGCAACTGCTCCTCATCGGCATCCATGCGCCCGAACATGATGTTATCGCGAATGGAGCGATGCAGCAGCGACGTGTCCTGCGTGACCATGCCGATATGCGCGCGCAACGTTTCCTGGCTGACCTTGGCGATATCCTGCCCGTCGATCAGAATGCGGCCCTTCTCGACGTCGTAAAAACGCAGCAGCAGATTGACGAGCGTGGACTTGCCCGCCCCCGAACGACCCACGATGCCGACCTTTTCACCCGGTTCGATATCGAGGTTCAGGTTGTCGATAACGCCCTTGCTGCGTCCGTAATGGAAACTGACATTGTCATAGCGAATGCCGGGTTTGGACACGACCAATGCTGGCGCATCCGGCACGTCCACCAGATCGATCGGCTGCGAAATCAGCTCGGCAGCATTCTGTACCGTGCCGAAATTGCGCATGATGCCGTTGAACTGTGTCATCAGCCGGCCCAGCAGGAAGTTGAGACGCAGCACCAGTGCCAGCGTAAACGCGACTGCACCTGAACTGATGCGGCCCGACAACCACAGATCGATACAGAGCGCCGCCATCGACGTGATCATAATGCCGGACAGCAGCGCCATGGAGGCTCTTACGCCGGTGATGAAACGCGTGAACATCATGGTCTTCGACTGGAAGATATCGAAACCATCACGCATGTAGCGATCGTTGGCATCGTCACGGCCAAACAGCCGCAGCGTCTGAATATTGCCGTAGGCATCCACCATGCGGCCAGACAGCATGGATGCGGCTTCCGCCGTTTCCCGCGAATGTCTGCGGATGCGCGGCACGAAATAGCGCGCCAGCATCGAGAAGATACCGACCCAGACCACAACCACCACGGCCAGACGCCAATCCAACCCGCCGATCAGAAACAGCATCGAAACAGAGTAAATACCGACGAACCAGACGCTTTCCATCAGCGATGTGACGAGGTCGCCCGCTGCCTGTCCGCCGGACCAGACCTTGGTGACGATGCGACCGGAAAAATCGTTTTGGAAAAAGCTCAGCGATTGCCGCGCCACATGCATGTAGGACTGCCAGCGCACGAGATTATAAAAGCCGGGCGTGATGATCTGCTGATCCACCAGCGCCGTGATCATCGTGACGATGAAGCGCACAACCGCAATCAGAACCAGCATGCCGATCAGTTCATAACCGTGATCGGCAATCAATCCGGCCCATCCCGCGCCCGGCTTGACGGTGGACAAAATATCCACCAGCCGCCCGACAAACCAGAACAACGCCGCCTCGATAGCCGCCGTTAGCCCACCCAGAACCAGCATGGCAAAGAACGGCGTTTTGGCTTGCCTGAGATAAAACCAAATAAAAGCAAAGGTATCTTCGGGCGGACGCAGATCGTCCTTGCGGGCGAAGGGCTTGATCCAGTTTTCGAAATAGCCAAAAATACGGGTGATGATCATGGATTTTGTATAGGTGGAATTGGGCCACGGGCAAAGCTGCGGGGAGATTATATTTTGGTAATCATCCCTCGACTGCCGTCACCCCGGCCTTGAGCCGGGGTCCAGCAGCGCCGCGTCTGCGGTGCAAAAGAGTCTTTTTTCGATCAAGGACTTGATCGAACTGGACCCCGGCTCAAGGCCGGGGTGACGGAGTGGGTGAAACCGAAACTACTCCCCCGCCACCTTCATATCCGGCTCTTCCTCGGCAATAAACCCACCGGACTGGCGCAGCCACAGATCGGCGTAGATACCGCCGTGTTCCACCAACTCCCCATGCGTGCCGGCTTCGACGATCTTGCCCTTATCGAGAATGATAAGGCGGTCCATCTCGGTCAGCGTTGACAGACGGTGGGCGATGGCGATGACGGTTTTGCCTTCCATTAGCGCAAACAGGTTCTCCTGAATGGCCGCTTCCACCTCCGAATCCAGCGCCGAGGTCGCCTCATCGAGAATGAGGATCGGTGCGTTTTTCAGGAAGACGCGGGCAATGGCGATGCGCTGGCGCTGGCCACCGGAAAGCTTGACGCCGCGTTCGCCCACCTGCGCATCCAGACCCTGACGGCCGTGCATATCGACAAGTGTTTCGATGAAGTCCCAGGCATTGGCGCGCTTTGCCGCCGCGATGATTTCTTCGTCCGTGGCGCCCGGATGGCCATAGGCGATGTTTTCGCGAATGGTCCGGTGCAGCAGCGACGTATCCTGCGTGACGACGCCGATCAGCGAACGCAGGCTATCCTGCGAAACCGTGGAAATATCCTGCCCGTCAATGAGGATTTTGCCCGATTCCAGATCGTAGAAACGCAACAACAGGTTCATCAGCGTCGTCTTGCCTGCACCTGAGCGACCGACCAGACCGACCTTTTCACCGGGCTTGATATCGAGCGAAAGGCCTTCGATCACGCCCTTGTTCTTGCCGTAGTGGAAACGGATGTCCTCGAAGCGGATTTCGCCCTTGTGAGCCGAAAGTCCGGGTGCATTGGCTGCATCGACGATATCGTGCGGCTTCGACATCATGCTCATGCCATCGTAAACGGTCCCGATGTTTTCAAACAGCGATGTGACTTCCCACATGATCCATTGCGACATGCCGTTGACGCGCATGGACAGGCCGATGGCAACCGCTACGGAACCGACCGAGACCGAGCCCATCATCCAGAAATAGAGACCGAGAGTGGCCGTCGAAAACATCACCAGTGCATTGTTGATATCAATGCTGATGTTGAAGGCGGAGATGCGGCGCATCTGCCGGTGGACGGTGTCCAGAAACACGCTCATGCCTTCGCGCGCATAGATTTCTTCACGACCCGCATGGGAAAACAGCTTGATGGTGGCGATGTTGGTGTAGCTGTCCACGATGCGGCCCGTCATGAGAGAGCGCGCATCGGCCTGCTCGCTGGCGAGGCGACCGAGTTTCGGCACGAAATAGGTCAGGATCGCGATATAGGTGCACAGCCAGAAGAGGAGTGGCAAAGCCAAGCGCCAGTCTGCAGCCGCCACCATGAACAGCATCGAGCCAACGAAGCTGATGGCATAGACGAAGACGTCGATGACCTTTAGCGCCACTTCGCGAATGGACAGCGCCGTCTGCATGACCTTGGTCGAAACACGGCCTGCGAACTCGTTGGCGAAAAACGTCATGGAATGGCGCAGCAGGAAGCGGTGCATGTGCCACCGGGCAATCATGCCAAAGTTTCCAGCCAGCGTCTGGTGCATCGTCATGGTGTGGATGGTGCCCATCAACGGCAGCGCCACCAGGACGAGGCCACCCATCACAGCAAGATGCCAGCCCTCGTCCTGAAGGAAGGTTTCGCGGTTGGCCGTTGCCAGCCAGTCCACGATGTTTCCTAGGAACTGGTAGAGCATCACTTCTGCAACCGCGATGCCCATGGACATCAGGCCCAACAGAAGCAGCCAGGGCGCGGCGGGTTTGACGTAATGCCACATGAACGGCAGCAACCGGTTGGGTGGCACGACGGGCGTGGCTGCGGGAAAGGGATCGAGACGTTTTTCAAACCAGCCGAACATGGCCTAGCTCCGGGCATAAAACCTTGGATAACGGCGCCGGGAGACCGAAGCTCCGACCGCTGCCCAAGGAAAGAACATGGAATATGGCCGCAACAGCCACATGACGAAACAGAAAAGGAAAGCGCGGTCAGACCGCAAAAACACCTAGGCCTGTGAAGGCGACACAAGGGCCGGGAGGCGATATCGAACAGGTATATTCATCTGAACCTCCGTGGCTGGTGTTGAAGATGCGCCCTTGTAGCTCAAAAAATATGCATTGACCAGCACCAAACAGCCCTCGATTTCCAAGCACGCAGCTTACGACACCCATATGTCGGTAAGACAACGAAGCGCCTGCCCGGCTGTGCTTGTTTCAACGCCGCCCGCCGTGGTAAGCCGCCGCCAGTTCGACGCGAAAGACAAGACCATGCCCGATATCAGGATCGCCCTTTATCAACCGGACATTCCCGGCAACACCGGCACAATATTGCGGCTGGCGGCTTGTCTGGGCTTGGGTGTCGATATCATCGAACCGGCGGGCTTCGACATCTCAGACCGCAACCTGAAACGTGCAGGCATGGACTATATTTCCAGCGCCTCGCTCACCCGCCACGTCAACTGGGAGCGCTTCGAGGAATGGCGCGCCACGACCGGCAGACGCCTACTGCTCGCCTCCACCAAAGCCGCCCTGCCCTATGTCGATATTGCCTATCGCCCCGATGATATCCTGCTGTTCGGTCGGGAAAGTGCTGGCGTGCCAGACCATGTGCACGACAAGGCCGATGAGCGGCTGATCATTCCCATGGTCGAAGGCCAGCGCTCCATCAATGTCGCCATGTCCGCAGCGATGATATCAGGAGAAGCCTTGCGCCAGACGGCGTGGGCGTAAGCGCCATTTCACTTCAAAATGTCGTAATCAGCCCTGTACGGTGGCGTATTTCGGGCCTATGTTTATTAGCCAACTAAAGATTCCGCCTTCCGAAACGTTTTGCGCATACCGTCGTCCGAACGCGCCATCGGTTTCGGGCAAGGCCATGCGTTCACAATAAGAATACTGACGGAAGGAGGGCGACCAAGCATGCAATCCACCATCATTATCGTCAATCTGTTGGGCGCTGTCGCCCTGCTGTTGTTCGGCCTCGCGCAAGTGAAAGACGGCGTGACCCGCGCTTTCGGTGTCAAGCTCAGAACCGTGCTGGCGACGGGCACCAAAAGCGCGCTGCGTTCGCTGCTGTCAGGCTTCCTCGCCACCATCGCCCTGCAAAGTTCGACAGCCACCGCGTTGACGGTTGCCTCTTTTGCCGAGCGTGACCTCATCCGCCCGCGCATGGCACAAGTCGTGCTGCTAGGCGCCAATATCGGCACCGCCGTCACCGCCTGGATTTTTGCAACCGGCGTGGCGTGGCTGTCTCCCATGCTGATCCTCACAGGACTTATTGTGCGAAAGGGAGCCTCCAGCGCACGTCAGGGCGGCGGCACGGCATTGGTCGGCGTTGGCCTGATGCTGCTGTCGCTTCATTTGCTCAGCGCGGCAACCGAGCCGATGCGCGATTCCCCCGCACTCGGTGCCTTCATCGGCATGCTGGATGATGCGTGGCCCGTCGCACTGCTGCTGTCGGCGGCTTTGGCCTTCGTTTCATCCTCCAGCCTCGCCGTCGTGGTCCTCATTCTGTCGCTTGCATCCGCCGACATCCTGTCCACCGGGCTCATCATCGTCCTCATTCTGGGCGCGAACCTCGGCGGTGCGATCCCGCCCGTCGTCGCCACTCTGTCTGCACCGGCATCGGCCCGCCGGATCACAATCGGCAATCTCGTGGTGCGAGCCGCAGGCTGCGCCATCGCCCTGCCGTTGGCGGGTTATGGCGCAGAGTTGCTCCAGAAACTTCCGCTGGCGCAGGCCATGCTGCCGGTAGATGCGCACCTGATCTTCAATCTGGCGCTCGCAACCATCGCATGGCCCTTCTCCGGTCTGATCTCGGATATGATGGCAAAGATGGTGCCGGATGATCCGCAGACGGACGAAGGTCCGCATTTTCTCGATGCAGACGCGCTCGACACTCCCGTTGTGGCGCTCGCCAATGCTACGCGCGAAGTTCTCGTGGTCGGTGACACCATCGAGCGGATGCTGATCCGTGCCGAAAATGCCTTCAAGCACAACGATCTCGCCCCGCTTGCCGAAATCATAGCGCTCGAAAAGAAGGTCGATACGCGCCAGCAGGATGTGAAGATTTACCTCTCACAGCTGGGTCGCAAGGGGCTGGACGAGCACGACGCCCGCCGCTCCATCACCATCATCGATTACGCCATCAACCTCGAGCATATCGGTGATATCGTTGAAAAAGGGCTGGCCGAACAAATCCGCAAGAAGATCGTCAACGGCTTCAAATTCTCCGATGAGGGATATGACGAACTGAAGACGCTGTTCGATATGACCATCGAAAACCTGCGCGCTGCACAGAGCATTTTCGTAACAGGTGATTTCGACCTCGCCCGCCGTCTGATGGAAATCAAGATCGATATCAGGCGGCTGGAAAAGCAATCGTCAGGCCGACATCTGGAACGGCTGCGGGATGGCCTGATGCAGAGCTTGCAAACCAGCTCGCTGCATCTGGATATGTTGCGCGACCTCAAGCGCATCAACGCCCACATCGTCTCCGTTGCCCACCCTATTCTCGATCAGGGTGGCGTGCTGGGAGAAAGCCGCCTGCGCGCCGCAGACAACCGGTCGTAACATTAGTCGGCAGATGGCAGGCGGCGCATGGTGAACTCTATGCGGTCGCCTTCAAGGGTGCGCCAGCTTTCCACTTCGGTCCAATAGGCCGCCTTGGGAAACTCGTCGAACCATTCCTTGGCCTTGGCACGCGCCTCGCCCCGCGTCAGACAAAAGGTCTGCCGCACGAACATGCCCTGCTTGTTGTTTTTGCGTCCGCCAGCAGCTTCGTCCTGCCGGTGGGCGTCGAGCCTGCGTTTGAGGCCAGCCAGTGGTGGCGGTCCGGTAAATTTCGTCATGACACTCACCTCTCTTTTCAAAAGATAGTGTGAGACCCGGCGCTTGGCGAGTCGAATTTGTGTCTATGCCGCGTGGCTGATAAACCGGGCGGGATACAACGATTCGACTTGAAGGACACCGGATATGGAACGGCCAGTTTTGCCGAAAGGCTTGCCCGACGACATCGAGGACAAGAAGGCGCTGGCCAAGGCATGGTTCGAAAGCCTTCGCGATACCATCGTCGCCTCCTTCGAAACCATCGAGGATGAGCTGGAGGGCCCGCTGGCCGATCAGGAGCCGGGCCGCTTCGTTCAAAAAGAATGGCAGCGCGACGGCGGCGAAGGCGGTGGCGGCAAGATGTCGATGATGGAAGGCCGCGTCTTCGAAAAGGTCGGCGTCCACACCTCCACCGTCCATGGCGAGTTTTCGCCGGAATTCCGTGGCCAGATTCCTGGCGCCGAAGAAGACCCGCGTTTCTGGGCATCCGGCATTTCGCTGATCGCGCACCCAATCAATCCCAATGTTCCCGCCGTGCATATGAACACACGCATGGTGGTCACATCCAGCCACTGGTTCGGTGGCGGTGCCGACCTGACACCGGTTCTCGACCGCCGCCGCACGCAGGACGACATCGACAGCCAGGTGTTTCACCGCGTGTTCGAAATCACCTGCAACCGCCACGCTGTCGCGGATTACCCACGTTACAAGCAGTGGTGCGACGAGTATTTCCATCTCAAGCATCGCAACGAGCCCCGCGGCATCGGCGGCATCTTCTTCGATTGGCTGCACCCGGATCAGGAAAAGGGCGACTGGAATGCCAATTTCGGTTTCGTGCAGGATGTCGGGCGCGCCTTCAACCTGGCCTACCCCAAGATCGTCCGCAGCAATTTCAACAAGCCCTGGACGGAGGAAGACCGCGACGAGCAGCTCGTGCGCCGTGGTCGCTACGTCGAATTCAATCTTCTCTATGACCGGGGCACGATTTTTGGCCTGAAGACGGGCGGCAATGTGGATTCGATTCTCTCATCCCTCCCGCCGGTGGTTCGCTGGCCGTGAAAGCTCACGAAAAGTTTGATGTTTGTTAGCGATTTCATGCCAAATTTAGAAAATTAGACCTTCGTAAACAACAGCACCGGTGATAGTCTTCAATCCTCAGATGACTGGAGGAGCTATCATCGTGATTACTTCAAACAGCATGCCCAAATCCGCTGTCGGCACCAATCAAACCCGTGCCGTCCCGACACCTGATGTCATAGACCGTCTTGCCGCTGAAATGCGCGCGACGGGAGACCGCGAACTCCCACATTCCTTTTACGTCGAGCAGGCAAAACGCAAGCTGGCCAACGAGGCCGCCGCGAACGACGACCGCGTGAAAATCAGCCGCACGGTGCCCGCCGCTGCTACATCGTCCGTCTTCCATTGCTGGGCGCATTCCGACACAGTCTGACGGGAACTTATCCCTGCCGCACCCGTTTGCTGAACAGCAAGGCACCGCCGCTTGAAGCCGCAGTGCCCTGCATTTTCACAATGGGAGGCAATGATGAGATTGTTCGAATGTGGAACCCTTGTGCCAGGTTGCGAATGGCACTCACGCGCAGATGAAGATGCAGAACTGGTGCGCCGTGCCGTCGAGCATCTTCGGCAGGCGCATGGAGAAACCGTCATCCGCGAAAACATGGTCGAGAACATCAAGTCGCGCATTCGCGATGAAAACGTCGTTCAGGCCTGATCCCTGACGAGCGTTTCAAGCCGGGCGGTCAGTGCTGCCCGGTCGAGTGAGAAATTGAACTCGATCCATTTTTCTTCAAGCCCCGTCAAAATCTGGCCGACACGCGGTCCAGGCTCTACACCAGCGGCCAGCACATCTGCGCCTGTCAGGGGAAACTGCGGCTTTTGGAATTTTTCTGTTCGGGTCAGGAGTGCCGAAAGGCGGGCAATTTTCTGCATCGCGGCTTCACCCGCCGAAATATCGGCCCTCGCCGCTGCCAAAGCCAGTTTCAGTCGCAAAAGCACGCCATCAACGCCCTGTCGGTAAAGCAGACGATCAAACGCCGCATCCGCAATCGCAGGATCGATGGCGGTCGATTCGGCCCATAGCTTGAGCCGCTTGGCCTCGGCATTCGACATGCGAAGACGTGAGGTCAGTGCGCTGATCCTTTCAGCGTCGGGCGGTACGATTGCCGCAAGACGCATCAACGCGTCCGGCTCCCAGCCAAGGGCCTGTTCGGCTGCGACGAGACCGTGGATGGCGTCAATGCCCCACTTCTCGGTTTCAGGCAGCACCTGCGCCAGCACGCCGGATTGCCGCATCCACAGCAGCGCCCGCGAAGGGTCTGTTGCAGACAACAGCTTTTTCATTTCGCTCCAGACACGTTCAGCCGAAAGTGTGGAGAGCTTGTCCTTGGCGCGCGCACTGGCCCGCAGACCATCGGCATCCGGGCGACCAGACCCGTAATGCGCAAAAAAGCGGAAGAAGCGCAAAACGCGCAGATAATCCTCGGCGATTCGTTTATCGGCATCGCCAATGAAGCGGACGTTGCGCTTTTCGATATCGGCCAAGCCACCGATGAGGTCGATCACCTCACCCGAGGCATCAGCATAAAGCGCATTGATCGTCAGGTCGCGACGCTCCGCATCTTCCTGCCAGTCGGTCCCGAAAACGACCTGCGCGTGGCGGCCATTCGTTTCCACATCGCGGCGCAGAGTGGTGATCTCGAAGCCTTCACCATCCAGAACCAGCGTCACGGTACCGTGCTCGAAGCCGGTCGGGACGGCCTTGATACCAGCTTGTTTAGCGCGCTCCACCACGGCATGCGGCGGCAACGTCGTAGCGATATCGATGTCGCCTACACGCATGCCCATCAACGCATTGCGCACGGGTCCACCCACGATCCGCGCCTCACTACCATCGGCATTCAAAAGCGCCAGTATCCGCTGTAGCGACGGTTTGGAAAACCAGTCCTGCCCGGCAATGTTGCTCATGAATAAAACCTTTCGTAGATACTGCGCACAATGCCCGCCGTAATGCCCCAGATATAGCGTTCGCCATAGGGCATTTCATAGAAAAACCGCTCCCTCCCCTGAAAGATGCGGCTGCCGCGCTTGTGATTGTCAGGGTTCATCAGAAACGACAGCGGCACCTCGAAAACCTCGTCCACTTCTGTGGGGTTGAGGGTCAGATCAAAGCCGGGCTTGACCACTGACAGCACTGGCTTGATGCGAAAACCCGTGCCGGAAATATAATCCGGCAGCCGCCCGACGGTCTCGACAAAGGAGCGCGACACGCCGATTTCCTCTTCTGTTTCGCGAAGAGCGGCATCTTCCGGTGAGCGATCTTCCTTGTCTATGCCGCCACCGGGAAAGGAGATTTGGCCGGAATGCTTGCGAAGTGTCGCCGTGCGTTGCGTGAAAATGACGCGTGCTTCATCGCCATAATCCACCACCGGCACCAGCACGGCAGCATCTTTCAGCCGAACACCATCACCTGCTAATCGTATACCCGGGTTGAGAACATGATCGCCATTGTCCCCGTCCTCCCGCTCGGCCACGCCCTCACCTTCCGAAAGAACACGATGCCGGAAATTGGCGGCGGAAAACGTCATTACATCGGATGTCATCGGGAAAGCGCATCCAGTTCATCGGCAGGCATGATGGCAAACACCTGCCCGCCAGATCGCACGGCAAACATATCTTTGCCTTCGATTTCAACCACTTCGCCCAGTTCCACCAGATCATACATGACCGCGCGCGACACCAGAGCCTCCAGCCGACCGCGCACGAGAAGATAGGGCTTCAACTCGCTGTTTTCGCCGCTGATTTCGAAGCGTAGCGGGTGCTCAGGCCCCACCTCCACCACATCGCCCACATTGGTACGGAAGGTGAGAAGCGGCGCACCATCTTTTTCGCCCACATTCATCTCCACCGCGATAAACGGCGCATCGACCACGCGGATGCCGACCTTTTCCACAGGTGTTACGAGATAGGTCCTGCCGTCTTCATCCTTGCGCAAAACGGTAGAAAACAGCCGCACCAGCGGCGCGCGGCCAATCGGCGTGCCCATATAGAACCATGTGCCATCGGCGCGGATTTCCATATCCAGATCGCCGCAGAAGTCCGGGTTCCAGCGTTCGACCGGTGCGGGACCGCGCACCTTTTCGCCTGTCTGATCGGCGGCGCGCGAAATAAGGGCTGCGAGCCCTGCGACATCAGGTGCGGAATTTATCGTCTCAACCGCCATATTCGAGCCCTGCTTTGTCCATTATTGAGAGTATCGGCATGAGTAACGAGATAGTCATTCCAAGGCTGCTTGTCAGCGGGCAGGATGACAATAAGCTATAGGCAGCGCGAAATCCGTCCTGTAAGCGGTAGTAGGCTTGTTAAGACGTGACAGCGGCTTTGGTTTTGAGGAGAGCGATATGGGCATGATGAACACCAGCGAAACCCTCGATGAAAAAGCGATCATCGCTGCTGCCGAAAAGGCGCTGTCCGACATCGCGGCCATCAGGAGCGAAGTTTCCAAGGTCATCTTCGGGCAGGAGACCGTGGTTGAGAACACGCTTCTCGCTATCCTTTCCGGCGGCCATGCACTGCTGGTCGGCGTTCCCGGTCTTGCCAAGACCAAGCTGGTGACCACGCTCGGCACGGTTCTGGGGCTCGATGCAAACCGCATCCAATTCACGCCGGACCTCATGCCATCGGACATTCTCGGTTCCGAAGTCATGGATCAGGACGAAAGCGGTCGCCGCTCCTTCCGCTTCATCAAGGGCCCGATCTTCGGCCAGTTGCTGATGGCCGACGAAATCAACCGCGCCAGCCCGCGCACGCAGTCAGCTCTTTTGCAGGCCATGCAGGAATATCACATCACGGTCGCGGGCCAGCGCTTCGATCTGCCCAAGCCGTTCCACGTTCTAGCCACCCAGAACCCGCTGGAGCAGGAAGGCACCTATCCGCTACCTGAAGCCCAGCTCGACCGCTTTTTGCTGCAAGTCGATGTCGGCTATCCTGATCTGGCCGCCGAACGCCAGATCCTGCTCGACACGACAGGAACAGCCTCCGGTGAGGCCCGCCGCATGATCGAGGGCGATCGTCTCATCGAAATCCAGACGCTCATCCGCCAGATGCCTGTCAGCGACAAGGTGGTGGATGCCATTCTGGCGCTGGTGCGTTCCGCGCGCCCCGGCCATGGCAACACGCTGACAGACAAGAACGTCGCCTGGGGACCGGGCCCGCGTGCCGGTCAATCGCTGATGCTGACGGCCCGTGCCCGCGCGCTCTACGAAGGCCGTCTCGCGCCATCGCTGGACGATATCTTCGCGCTTGCCGAACCGGTTCTCGAACACCGCATGGCGCTGACATTTGCGGCCCGTGCGGAAGGCATGTCCGTTCGCGATGTCATCGCCGCCCTTGTGGAACAGGCCAAGAACTGACCGTCCGCCGTCCAATACGTTAAGGAGTGCATGTGGCATCCATCGGCCAGATCGTAGAGCAGACGCCCGGCAGTGACGTGCTGGCCCGTGCGCGCCAGCGCGCCGCTCTGGTGCCCGATTGCATGGTCGAGGCAAAGCGCATTGCCAACACCGTGACGGCGGGCTGGCATGGTCGCCGCAAGCGTGGCATTGGCGAAAACTTCTGGCAGTTCAGACCCTATGCCGATGGCGAAAGCCTGTCGCGCATCGATTGGCGCCGGTCTGCGCGCGACGATCATACCTATATCCGAGATCAGGAATGGGAAGCGGCCCACACGATCTGGCTGTGGGCCGATCTGTCGCCTTCCATGATGTTCAAGTCCACCTTGGGCTCGGTCTCCAAGGAAAGCCGCGCCTTGGTGCTGATGCTCGCACTCGCTGAAATCCTGGCCCGCTCCGGCGAGCGCATCGGCTGCCCCGGCATCATGGAGCCGATTTCCGCTCGCAACTCAGCGGAAAGGCTGGCAACGGCTATCATGCATGCGCCCGCAACCACCGGCCTGCCGGATACGGCAATGATCCGTGGTTCCAGCGATCTGGTGCTGATCGGTGATTTTCTGGATGACGCCACAACCGTGATGGAGCGCCTGTCGCCGCTTGCCCGCCGCGGCCTGCGCGGCCACGTGGTTGAGATCGCCGACCCTGCAGAGGAAGTGTTTCCCTATAGCGGTCGCACCGAGTTCTCTGACCCCGAGACCGGTGAAAAACTGACCGCCGGTCGGGCAGAAACCATTCGCGACGATTATACCCGTGCGTATTTAGCACGGCGTGAGGCAATGTCCTCGTCGCTTCGTCGCCTCGGCTGGAATTTCGTCTTTCACCGCACGGATCATCTGGCATCCGAAGCGCTGGTTGCCATGCACATGTATCTCTCCGGCACCCCGGCTGGCGGTGCCAACGGAGGCCGCACATGAGCGCCCTGCCCTTCGTTTTCACCAGTCCCTACATCCTTCTCGGTCTTCTCGCCCTGCCCGCCATCTGGTGGTTGCTGCGGCTGACGCCACCGCGTCCGAAAGCGGAAATCTTCCCGCCGCTGCGCATTCTGGCAACGGTGCTGAAACGCGAGGAAACACCGTCGAAAAGCCCTTGGTGGCTGACCCTGCTGCGCATGTTGTTGGCCGCAGCGGTCATTCTCGCGCTGGCCGATCCCGTCATCAACCCGCGCAACAACACGCTGGCGGGCGATGGGCCGCTTGTGCTGATCGTCGACAATGGCTGGGCATCAGCCCCAGACTGGGAGCGCCGCGTGCGTACCGCAGAGGCCCTGATCGGCGATGCCGAACGGGCTGAACGTCCCGTCTCTATTGCCTTCACCGCAGACCGCGACCACGACGCCGAACCGGGCACGACAGCCGCAGCCCGCGAAAAGCTCGCCGCTGCAAAACCGCAGCCACTGGTGCCCAACCGCGTCCGCGCCGCGGAAGCCGTTATCGAGGCCATGAACGGCACCAATCCCGGCACTCTCGCCTATGTCACAGATGGCGTCGCCACACCTGAAGACCGCGCCGCGCTCAGCAGCCTTGCCACGATGCAGGCAGCCGAATTTCGCGTGGTCGAAGGTGATGGACAGGCCGTGACGGCGATAACAGGTGCGGAAAACGGTGCAGAAACCATGACAGTTGCTCTTTCGCGCCTTGAAACCAGCGGGCCATCGACTCTCACGGTCAGCGCGCAAGATAGTCAGGGCCGGGTTCTTGCTAGCGACAACGCCACCTTCGCACCCGGTGCGGCAGAAACCACCGCCGTTCTCAGCGCGCCCTTCGAATTGCGCAATGATTTCGCACGCTTGTCCATCGACCGGCTATCAACGGCGGGCTCGGTGCATCTCCTAGACGATGGTTTCCGCCGTCGTCGCGTGGCGCTTCTGGCAGGCGAGACCGGCAATGATTTCCAGCCTCTGCTCCAGCCGCTGTTCTATATCAGCCGCGCGCTCCAGCCCTATGTCGATCTGGTGCTGCAACGGCAGGCCGATCTTGCCGTCGCTATTCCAGAGTTGCTGCAATCCAATCCATCCGTCATCGTCATGGCCGATATCGGTCGACTGCCGCAGGAAACCTACGCGCCCATCCAGCGCTGGCTGTCACGCGGCGGCACACTCATCCGCTTTGCCGGTCCGCGCCTTGCCGCAGCCCCGGCGGACGATCCGCTCGTGCCTGTCACATTGCGGCAGGGTGAGCGCGCGCTCGGCGGCGCCCTGTCCTGGGCAGAACCGCAGCCGCTTGCCGATTTCCCGAATTTTGGCCCCTTCGCAGGCATGCCGAAGGCAGACGGCGTTCACATCAAACGGCAGGTTCTCGCCGAACCGACGCCCGATCTGTCGGAGCGCACATGGGCAAGCCTTGCCGATGGAACACCGCTGGTCACCACACGCAATGTCGATGCGGGCCGGATCGTGCTGTTCCATGTCAGCGCCGAAGCCAGCTGGTCGGACTTGCCAATCTCAGGCCATTTTGTGGAAATGCTGCGCCGTATCGTCCAGCTGTCACAGGTCGGCGGCTCCTCGGCATCCGCCAATGCACAAGCCGCAGCGCTGCCGCCTTACCGCCTGCTGACCGCAACAGGCTCACTATCGCCTGAAATCGGCACCGCCCGCCCGCTGGACGTGAAGCCCGGCCAGGCACCCGCCGCCAACTTCGACAATCCTCCCGGCCTCTACGGTACCGAATCCGGCTTCGTCGCGCTCAACCTGCTTCCGCCGAACGCAACCCTGCGTCCCATCGACACCACGCTGGCTGGAACCGCAACCACGCGGGAAGGCCTTGTTGGCGAAGCCGCCAGATCGTTGCGCCCCTCCCTGTTCATCGCAGCCTTGCTGATGCTGTTTGCCGACAGCCTCATCGTTCTCTTCATGAACGGCGTCTTTTCCCGCCTGCCCCGCACACGCTCGTCGGCTGCGGCTATTTTGCTGACATTTGCCGCTGGCCTGACGATCGTTGCGCCAGACATCGCCCGCGCCGACGACCCGAAACCCGGTGACGAGGCCATCTTCGAGCGGCTGGACACGACACATCTGGCCTATGTCCGCACCGGCGAAGACGATGTCGACCGCATATCCGAACAGGGCTTGCAAGGGCTGACCGAGTTCATGACATGGCGCACGACGCTGGAGCCGGGCGCACCGGTGGGGCTCGATATTTCCAGCGACGAGTTGTCCTTCTATCCCATCATCTATTGGCCGATTTCAGCCACCGCGCCCATGCCTTCCACCGCCGCGATCTCGCGGATCGATGCCTATATGCGCGCGGGCGGCACCGTGTTGTTCGACACACGCGACCAGTTTTCGTCGCTCGATGGCGGCGGCAACACCAGTGCCAATGGCCAGCGCCTTCAGGAAATCCTCGCCAATGTCGATATACCGCCGCTGGAACCCGTGCCGAAGGACCATGTGCTGACGCGCTCGTTCTATCTGCTGAACAATTTCCCAGGACGCTACTCCGGCAGTCCGCTCTGGGTGGAATCGCGGCAGGATGCAGCAAAGACGACATCGGGCATCTCGTCGTCGGGTGATGGCGTATCGCCCATCATCATCACCAGCAATGATTTTGCCGGTGCATGGGCCGTCGATGCCAATGGCGCACCGGTGCTGCCCACCGTGCCGCCGGATGAGGTCCAGCGCGAACATGCGTTCCGCTCCGGCGTCAACATCATGATGTATATGCTGACCGGCAACTACAAGGCCGATCAGGTGCATGTGCCCGATATCCTCCAGCGGTTGGGGCAATGATATGACACTGACCTTCGCTCCGTTCCTGCCATGGATCGTTATCGCCATCATGGCAATCGCGGCCTTCGTGCTGGCCATTATCGGCCTGTGGCGCGGGGTGCGCGGCGCGTGGCTGCGCGGGCTGGCGCTTGCCGCCTTGTTGCTCGCGATCTCCAATCCGCTTCTGACCAATGAAGAGCGCGACCCACTTTCGACCATCGTCCCCGTCATCGTTGACCGCTCGCAAAGCCAGGACGTGCAGCAGCGCCCTGAACAAACGGAGCAGGCGCTGGCCACGCTGAAAGAACGTCTCGCGCGCTTCCCGCGCATCGAGCCGCGCTTCGTGGATGTCAAGAACGATCCCAACAGCGATGCCCCGGCGACCAACCTGTTCTCGGCGCTCGCCGCTGCGGTCTCGGATGTTTCGCCGTCCCGCGTCGGTGGTGCGATACTCCTCAGCGATGGCCAGATCCACGACATTCCGAACGTCACGCCCAATATCGAGCAGACGCTGGGCTTCAAAGCGCCCATTCATGGCCTGATCACCGGACGGGCAGATGAGTTCGACAGGCGCATCGAAGTGGTGCGCGCGCCGCGCTTCGGCATCGTCAACGAGCAGCAGGAACTGACGCTGCGAGTCTTCGATGACGGTCGCGCACAGGGCGGCCAAGCGGAAGTCACCGTGAAGATGAATGGCGAGGAAATCGCTACGCTCGAAGCTACGCCCGGCCAGCCCCTGCCCTTCAGTTTCAAGGTTCCGCGCGGCGGCAACAATGTCATGGAATTTTCCGTGGCGGAGCTTCCCGGTGAAGTCACCACCAGCAACAACCGCGCCGTCCACGTCATCGAAGGTATCAGGCAGAACCTGCGTGTGCTCCTGGTGTCCGGTGAGCCCCATGCCGGCGAGCGCGCATGGCGCAACCTGCTGAAATCCGACACCTCGGTTGATCTAGTCCACTTCACCATTCTGCGCCCGCCGGAAAAGCAGGATGGCACGCCGATCAACGAGTTATCGCTGATTGCTTTCCCGACGCGTGAGCTGTTTGTCGAGAAGATCGAGGACTTCGACCTCATCATCTTCGACCGCTACCAGCATCGCGGCGTGCTTCCGATCCTCTATTATGATTACATCGCCCAATATGTCGAAAAGGGCGGCGCGCTGTTGATTGCCGCAGGTCCCGAACATGCGGGGCAGGATTCCATTGCCATGACTCCTCTTGCCTCGGTGCTACCAGCGCAGCCCACCGGCGAGATGCACCAGGCAGCCTTTTATCCGCGCCTGTCCGAAGCAGGTAAGAAGCACCCCGTCACACGGGGTCTGGAGGGCTCAGCCGAAGAACCACCGCAGTGGGGCCGCTGGTTCCGCACAGTCGGCGTCGAGCAACCGAAGGGGCAGACCGTGATGCTGGGTGATGGTCAGGACCCGCTGCTAGTGCTGAACCGTCAGGGCGAAGGCCGTGTTGCGATGCTGCTGTCCGATCAGGGTTGGCTGTGGGCACGCGGCTTTGAAGGTGGTGGCCCGCATGTTGGCCTCTACCGCCGCATCGCCCATTGGCTGATGAAGGAGCCCGAGCTTGAGGAAGAAGCGCTGACGGCCCGCGCCAATGGCCGCACGCTCGAAATCACCCGCCAGACCATCGGCGATAATCCCGGCGATGCCACGGTCAAATTCCCGACAGGTAAGACCGAGAAGATGGCGTTTACGCAGACAGAACCCGGTCTCTACAAGATCGAACGCCGCATGGACGAAACCGGCCTCTACGAAATCACCAACGGCGATTTCACCACACTGGTGCACGTCGGTGCCGTCGATGCGCCCGAGTTCAAGGCGATGATCTCCACCTCGCAACCCTTGCAGCCACTGGTCGATGCCACGAAGGGCAGTATCCACCGTGTCGTGAACGACAATGACCGCGTCGTGCTGCCGGATATCCTGCCCGTGCGCGGCGATGTGCGGGTGGCGGATAATGACCGCATGCTCATCCGTCTGACGGATGAAACAGTGCTGAAAGGCGTCAACACATTGCCGCTCTTCGCCGGTTTCGCAGGCCTTGCCGCCCTTCTGCTTGCCTTCTCCGCGCTCTGGTGGCGTGAAGGGCGCTGATGGAACCGCATATTGCCATCAGTGATTCCGACAAGGAAAGCGAAGCGGCCATTCTCGCTGGGCTGAAAGCCTATAATGCCAAACGGTTCGGCCCAAGCGATTGGCGAGGACTCGTCATATCGTTGCGTGATGACGATGATAACATCATCGGCGGGCTGAGCGGCCACACGGCGCGCGGCTGGCTTTACACGTCGCTGCTCTTCATTCCGGAAGAGATGAGGGGCAAAGGTCTTGGACCAAAACTTCTCAATCTTGCTGAAAAAGAAGCCCTTAAAAGAGGGTGCCGAGGCGCCTATATCGATACGATGAATCCGGACGCTTTGCGCCTTTATCAGAAATGCGGCTATGTGGTTTTCGGCCAAATCGAGGATTTCGGCAACGCGAATACTCTGACCTATCTCAAAAAATCACTCTTTTAAATAATAGCTTACGGAAAACTCTCCATGACAGACAGCAGTTCTTTTGAACCTTTCACATTCTCGCTGGGAACGGCCCGCATCACCGCATTATCAGACGGTATTCTTACGGCACCCATTGGCAGCCTCTACCGCCTGGGCTCCGAGCAGCCCACCCCTGAAAAATTTCCAGACGCTCCTGCTGAGCTGTCAGTCAATGCGTTTCTGGTGGAAACGGACGACAAAAAGATCATGATCGATGCCGGTTCCGGCGCGCTCTATGGGCCGGCACTTGGCAAACTGCGAGCAGCGCTGGAAACCTTCGGCGTGTCGCCAGATGACATTGATGACGTTATTCTCACCCATATCCATGCTGATCACACCGGCGGTTTGATCGCGGACGGCAAGGCCGTTTTCAAGAATGCCACGCTGCATATTGGCAAGACGGAAGCCGCCTTCTGGCTGACGGATGGCGCTGCCGATGCGCCTCATGCAACGGAGAAGGTCAAGGGTCAGATCTCCCGCGCGCACGACACGATTGATCCATATGAAGCAGAAAATCGCGTCGAGCTGTTTGAAGACAACGGCGAGATTCTGCCCGGTTTCAGCGCAACTTTGCGCGCAGGCCACACGCCGGGCCACCTTGCCGTCCGGTTTGAGAACAACGGCGAAACGATCGTGTTCGTTGGCGATATCGTCCATGGCAATCGCGTGCAGTTCGACAATACCGCAGTGACGATCGATTTCGATTACGATCAGCCAACAGCTGCAACCACGCGCGCTGCTGCTTTCCAACAGGCCGCGGACGAGGGCTATCTTATCGCGGCAGCACACCTGCCCTTCCCCGGCCTTGGCAATATCAGCCGCAACGGTGAGCACTATCGCTTCGACGCCTATAAGAAATAGCGAAGAACGCGGCGGCGTGTGTAAGCGTCGCCGCGTCTGAACGTACTCTCAAATTGCTAGTATCGACGCAAAGAGCTGAGTTTCAGGCTATCATGCCGTGGCGCGAAGAGGCTCCACAGCAGCTTCTTCATCGAGAAATGCGATGGATTCGTTACAGTTCCGCCAGGCAATAATGCCCTTCAACCGCTGATGTGTGTTAACCGCCAGCGGCACGACAAGCACGCGGTTCATATCGACCGGGCCGGGGAAATCCAGTGCTGCATAGGCGACCTTCTCGAAACCCAGCGGCATGTAGTACGGCGGATCACCGATCAGAATGACGCCTTCCGAACCCTTGCGTCTGGCGGCAGCAATGGCGATCCGCACCAGTTCGCGGCCGATACCCATGTTTTTGTGCGAAGGCCGCACCGCCAGCGGCCCGAGCATGTGCCCCTTCACGCCACCGGCCAGAACCGGCGTCATGCGGACCGAGGCAATTGTCTCACCATCGTCTGCGCAGATATAGGAAATCGAGCGGTCGTGCGGGCCTTGCTCGCGGATGCGGGCTGCGGCGCGGGTGTGCCGACCGGGGCCAAAAGCTTCTGCATTGATGAGTTCGATAACGGCGTCGTGAGACGCGTCTTCGGTGAGGTAGACCAGTTCGTGCTTGGACATGAAGGGACCGGAACGTTAAAATACGGATAGGACGATGTGACGGCTGCGCCGGTTAAGGCGTTCGAAGCGTCAGCGTCGTCGGAGCATCCGTGTTGCGGTCATAAAGCAGAATTCCCTCAGAATTGTGATAAACGCGGATATCAGGAAAATTCCGACCCGTCCAGAACAAATACAACCCTCAGCCATTCAATGATGTGAGTGTGATACGAACGCACTGTTCACGTGCCCAGGGGTTCACTTCCCGCAAAGCCATGCCTTACAGTGCGTGCAACAACATGAAGGAGAGAGCGCGATGGGTATGCTGGTTGAAGGTGTCTGGAAAGACGTCTGGTACGACACCAAGGAAACCAAGGGCCATTTCAAGCGTAGCGCTTCGCAGTTTCGCAACTGGCTGACCTCAGATGGTGAGCCTGGCCCCTCCGGCAAGGGCGGTTTCACGGCTGAGAAAGATCGCTATCACCTTTATGTATCGCTCGCCTGCCCCTGGGCACACCGCACGCTGATCTTCCGCAAGCTGAAGAAACTCGAAGACTTCATTTCCGTTTCAGTGGTCGATCCGCTGATGCTGGAAAATGGCTGGGAGTTCAAACCAGCAAAAGAACGCACACCCGGCGCGACCGAAGATCATCTCTTCGGCGCGTCTGCCATGTGGCAGGTCTACACCAAGGCAGACCCGAACTATTCCGGGCGCGTGACCGTGCCTGTGCTGTGGGACAAAAGCCAGAACACCATCGTATCAAACGAATCTGCCGACATCATCCGCATGTTCAACAGCGCCTTTGACGGCCTGACGGGATCGACAAGCGATTACTACCCGGAAGCCATGCGTGCAGAGATCGATCCCCTCAACGATCTGATCTACGACACCGTCAACAACGGCGTCTACAAGGCGGGATTCGCCACCACGCAGGAAGCCTATGAGGAAAGCGCCACCAAGATTTTCGAGACGCTGGACATGCTGGAAAAGCGCCTTGCCGATAAGCGTTACCTGCTAGGCTCGCAGCAGACGGAAGCAGACTGGCGGCTATTCACCACGCTTGTCAGGTTCGACCCTGTCTATGTCGGCCACTTCAAATGCAACATTCGCCGCATCCACGACTATCCCAACCTGACGGGATATTTGCGCGATCTCTACCAGACGTCAGGCGTTCCTGAGACCGTAGATATGCGCCACATCAAGGAGCATTATTACCGCAGCCATAAGACCATCAACCCGACAGGCATTGTGCCCATAGGCCCCGAGCTCGATCTGGACAGAGCCCATGATCGGGACCGTTTGGGTTGAACTACCAGTAATCATCCGGCCGCACGTCACCCGCCAACTCGGCAAGCCGCCTGCGCGTGGCGGGCGTCGTGCCATCAGGTAGAGCATCGAGTGGGTAAAATCCGCTGTCGCTGATCTCCCTGTCAGGTACCTTGGCTTCAGTCTGAGTGACCTCAAGCCGGTAAAACAGCACATGGTCACGGTTGCTGGTGCGGTTGTTGAAATAGACATGAAAAAGCTGCGGCGTGGACGTGGCAACAAGGTTGCCCTCCTCGCGGATTTCTTTGTGCAGCGCCTGTAACCCGGTTTCGCCGCGCTCTACGCCACCACCCGGCATATGCCAGCCCGAGATATACGTATGTCGGACCAGAAACACACGACCCTGATCATCGAAACACGCGCCACGAACGCCCATCGTCATCCCACGACTCAAGAAGAAGAATGCGTGAAGCATGCGTTTGGCAATATTCCGAAGAAACCGCCGGAACCCTTCACGCCGCCCAAGGTTTTCACTCACGTCTCAACTCTCCGTCAACTGGTACCGAATAGACCAGATACTGCTTCACACTTTGGCGTTCAGCGCTTATCCCTTTGAAAAATCGAGGTTTCGCATTGTACGCTCCAACATGGATAGATTATGTCTGAACGCATGTTCAAACTTGCCCACATCTCCGATATCCATCTCGGCCCGCTGCCCAAACTCACCTTTCGGGAGCTAGCGTCCAAGCGCATTCTTGGCTTTGTGAACTGGCGCCTCAACCGCCGCAAGCATCTTTTCAGCGATACGCTGGAAAAGGTGGTGGACGATATGGAAAGCAAGGCGCCTGATCATGTCGCGATTACTGGCGATCTGGTCAATCTGGCAACCGGCATTGAAATCCGCGCCGCCGCCGACTGGCTGGAAGAGGTGGGCGACCCACTGAAGGTTTCGGTCGTTCCCGGCAACCACGATGCCTATGTCCCCGGCGCGCACGACAAGGCCATGGCCGCTTGGTACCCCTTCGTGCGCGGCGATGGCGACAAGGAAAACTGGGACGAAGACCGCAAGATATTTCCTTACATGCGTGTGCGCGGACCTGTGGCCATGATCGGCTGCTCGACCTCCATCGCTACCCCACCCTTTTCCGCCACCGGTTATTTTGGACGCAGACAAGCCCGCGCCACTGCTGAATTGCTGAAAAAAGCGGGCGAAATGGGCCTGTTTCGCGTGGTCATGATCCACCACCCACCTATTCGCGGGGCTGCCTCCACCCACAAACGCATGATAGGCATCCGCCGCTTCGCCGCCGCCATCGGCACCGGAGGTGCCGAACTCGTGCTGCACGGCCACACCCACCTCAACACCGTCTACTGGCTGAACACCCATCGCGGGCGTGACCACACCCCCGTCGTCGGCATCGCCTCCGCCTCACAAGGCCCCGGCGGCGAAAAACCCCGCGCCGGGTACAACCTCTTCCACATTGACGGCGGCCCCGGCACTTGGAACGTGACCTGCGAACGCTACGGTCTGAACGAAAAGGCCACAGGTATAGAGCTGGAAGATGTGCGGGTGTTTTACACCAACGGCAGACCGCTGGGATTCAGCAATCCTGTGGAACAAGGCGACGACGAATAAGCAATGCGATCAAATCCATTGATCATTCTGAGCTGTGCGGTCTCCGCCCGCATGGCCGGTGTTGAGCACGCCGCGCGGCTCTATCAACAGCAGGTGGACTTCTTGTTCCGCATAGGGTTTGTGTTCGACGCCCTTGGGAACAACGAACATTTCGCCAGCGCCGATCGATACGGCACCATCGCGAAAGTCGATCCGTAGGCGACCTTTGAGGACAATGAAGGTCTCGTCAGTTTCGGGATGGTCGTGCCAGATGAAATCACCCTCGATACGAACGATCTTGAACTGATAATCATTCATCTCCGAGATGACGCGCGGTTGCCAGAACTCCGTGATATCAGAGAGTTTGTCTAAAAAGTTGACCGCTTGATAGTATGTGTCCATTGCCCGATTGCTCCATTTTTCAATGAAAGCAGGTTAGGCGCTCCGCCATCTGGAATATTGAACGATCGTGCAGCTCAACGCTTTTTCAATGTCATCCTGCGCCACTGCGCGGGCGTCATGCCGAAAGCCCCGCGAAAATGCCGGGTCAAATGGGCCTGGTCGGCAAAGCCTGTATCAAGCGCCACCTGAACAAGCGGTTGCCCAGCCGTGATCCGCGCCTTTGCCCGGTCCAGACGCCGCAGGATGAGGTATCGGTAAGGGCTGGTACCAAACACACGTCTGAAATCGCGCGAAAGCTTCCATCGATCCTGACCGGTCAACTTCTCCAGTTGCTCGAGGGAAATCAGTTGGTCGTTGGAATGGAGAAGATAATCGCGGGCGGTGTCTGTGGCTCGATAATCAGGCGCCGACAGGGCGCGGCGGCGGGTTGTCGGGGCGGCAGCTTTCAATGCGACGGAAATATCATAGACGGCATCATCATATTGCAGTGTCTCCAGGGGTTCGCTCATATGAGCGAAAATCCGGTCAATCGCGTTCAGCAACTGCGGATGGTTCGTCACCCCACCGGCTATAAATGGCAGCGAATGACCATGCCCCAGCGCATTCTGCACAAGAAGCGGGTCCAGATAGATCATCTGGTAATGGAAACCATCTTCCGTGCCTGCCTGTCCGTCATGTAATTCGTCCGGGTAAAGCACCATCACAGTGCCGGGAAGCCCGGCGCTGCCCTCGCCACGATAGTGAAATCGCTGCACGCCGGATATCGTACGCCCTATGGCATAAGTATCGTGTCGATGCGGTTGATAGGCCGGACCTGAGAAAAACGCCTCGATCCGTTCGCAGCCTTTCATTCCCGACGCGAGATTGATCCAACCCGATGCGACGGGAGCAGATAAATCGCTGACGACACCCAATCCCGACTGCACAGGCGACCGCTCCAAATCTTTCTACAAGAAAACGACCTCAGCAGAACGCGTCTGCTGAGGTCGTTAAAGGTGACAGAGGCTTAATCAGCCCTTCGCAGCCCGCTCTTCCAACACACGGTTGGCCGCCGAAACGATAGCCTCCAGCGAAGCAGCCACGATATTCGTATTGATCCCCGCGCCAAACAGCTTGCCGCCGGGGTGCTCCATCTCGACATAGGCGATGGCCGACGCGTTGGAGCCGTGTTGCAGGGAGTGCTCGGAGTAGTCATTCACCGACAGGTCGATGCCGAGGTAAGTCGACAGCGCATTGATGAAACCATCGATGGGGCCCGTGCCCTTGCCCTCGATACGCTTGACCTCGCCATTGTCGGTAATTTCCGCCGCGACAACGCGCACACCCTTATAGTCACCCGCAGGATAGGTGTGGTGATCGACGAATTTGAGACGTGCATTCGGCTGCGTCACGTATTGCGCGATAAAGTGCTCGTAGATGCGCTTGGCTGGCAGCTCCACGCCTTCCTCATCGGTAATGCGCTGGATTTCCTCGCGGAATTCCACCTGCAAGTTGCGCGGCAGGTTGATGCCGTAATCCTGCTGCAGAATATAGGCGATGCCGCCCTTGCCGGACTGCGAATTGATGCGAATGATCGCCTCATAGGAGCGACCGACATCCTTCGGGTCGATGGGCAGATACGGCACTTCCCACACCGGATGGTTGGCGATCTTAATGGCCTTCATGCCCTTGTTGATCGCATCCTGATGCGAGCCGGAGAACGCCGTATAGACGAGTTCACCCACGTAAGGGTGGCGCTCAGGGATCGTCATCTCGTTGGAATATTCATAGACGGACTTGATGTGTTCAATGTCGCGGCAATTGAGTTCGGGATCGACGCCCTGCGTGTACATATTCAAAGCCAGCGTCACGACATCCACGTTACCTGTACGCTCGCCATTTCCGAACAACGTGCCTTCCACGCGGTCTGCACCGGCCATCAAGCCCAGTTCCGTGGCGGCGATGCCGGTTCCACGGTCGTTGTGCGGATGCAGCGAGATGATGACGTTTTCGCGGTTGTCGATGTTGCGGCACATCCATTCGATCTGGTCGGCGTAGATGTTCGGCGTCGCCATCTCAACGGTCGAAGGCAGGTTGAGGATCAGCTTGTTGTCCGCTGTTGGCTTAACGACCTCTACCACGGCGTTGCAGATCTCCAGCGCCACTTCCAGTTCCGTACCGGTAAAGCTTTCCGGCGAATATTCGAAGCGATAACCGCCACCGGCCTTGGCGGCCATATCGGTAATCATCTTGGCCGCATCGACGGCAATCTGCTTGATACCAGGCACGTCCTTCGCAAACACCACGCGGCGCTGCAATTCAGAGGTGGAATTGTAGAAGTGAATGATCGGGTTCTTGGCACCTTCCAGCGATTCAAAGGTGCGGGTGATCAGTTCCGGGCGGCATTGCACCAGCACCTGCAAGGAAACATCCTCAGGCACGCCGCCCTGCTCTACACACCAGCGGGCAAAGTCGAAATCCGTCTGCGAAGCGGATGGAAAACCGATTTCGATTTCCTTGAAACCCATTTCTAGCAGCAGCTTGAACATGCGCGCCTTGCGGTCATGCCCCATGGGGTTGACCAGCGACTGGTTACCGTCGCGCAAATCGACCGAACACCAGATCGGCGCCTTGTCGATGGTTTTCGACGGCCATGTGCGGTCCTTGATGTCGATGACCGGGTATGGGCGATACTTCACGTTCGCGTCCGGCATGCCCTTGGAAATCTGAGAGGTTTTGGCGTCCATAATCTTGCTCCTTCCACGCATCGCGGCTGAAAAAGCCTTTGCAGATGCGCGCCCAAACGGGCCTTAAATCCAGTATAAAGTGAGATTTCGAGTTGAGGAGCGTTGGCACCAGCGGGCTTTCGGCCGCCGGGCGCTCCTCACTGGACCCGGCAACCGCGTTTAAGGTCGAGGCTAAGAAGCGAGAGTGCACCGCATGGGCAAGCCTTCGCAGAAATCTGCGCGGTCATGCCTGAAATGATTGCGGTGCGAATGGTCATGTTGATTTTTATAAACAGCGGTTTTTGATCTGGCAAGTAACCTTGCCGTCTTTGTTGCGCCTATTTTGAAGACGAAACATTCTCGGCTTTTTCAGATATCCACTCCGCCAGAAGCGTTTGGCGTGTCACACCCAAACGCAAGGCTTCCGCATCGACCTTGCGCAATATGGACTTCGGCAGATCAACATCGGCATGCGCCAGCTCCAGTCCTGGACGCGTTGACTTGGACCAGTCGATATAGTCGCTGACATCCTCGCCATCATCGAACCTTCGATCCAATTCTTCAGCGCTGATTGTTTTCATAATTCTGTTTCTCCGCATTTCTGGAACGCCTTACAGAGATGATCCGCACACGGTCTTCCCTATACACTCCAGCATCGTCCATGAAGCTGAGCGATCATAATATACCGCTCCTCGCCTTCCGTTACGAGGGGAGCTGTGATTCTTTTCTCGTCCAACCACAACGACTGCGCTTCCAAGAAGTCTATGCCGTGCTTGTCTTTGTTGCTGGCACTCTTGGCCGGGTCAAATTCGAAATCCATGGACGCATTACCTTAACGCTTCACCACGCGCTGCAAAGCCATCATCAAACCACCACCGAGCAATCCCCAGAACGCGCCGGAGATGCCACCGAAGGACAAGCCCGACGCTGTAATGAGAAAGGTTATCGCAGCGGCTTCACGGGTTTCGGGGTCTTTGAAGGCAGCGACAGCTGAGCCGGAGAAGGCACCGACCAAAGCAAGACCCGCAACCGCCTGAATGAGGATAGGCGGGGCCAGCGCAACGAAGGCCGTGACCACGCCTGCCAAAAGGCCGAAGATCACATAACCAACGCCGCTGATAATCACCGCCCAGTAGCGGCGCTTGGGATCAGGGTGGGCATCTTCGCCTGCGCACATGGCGGCGGTGATGGCGGCGAGGTTGACGGCGTGGCCGCCGAAGGGGGCGGCGAGTAGCGAGAATATGCCAGTCGTTGCGAACAATTGGCCAGGCTGCGGGTCGTAATTGTTGACCTTCAGAACGGCGATCCCGGGAATATTCTGCGAGGCCATCGTGACGATAAAAAGCGGCAGCGCGATGGAGATCAAGGCTTGCAGATTGAACACTGGCATGACGAATTCCATCGGCGGAACAAGCGATTGGGCTATGCTGTCCAAGGCCCCTGCGGGAATCTCGACACCGAAAATCATGACCAGCACGAAGGCGGCAAGGGCTGCGGGCACGGCAAACAGGCGCTTGAACGCACCGACGACGATCCATGCCAGAATGATCGGCAGACCGAGCGCCGGGTTGAAGCCGATGGCCTTGATGGGCGCGAAACACAGGCCGATGATGACGCCCGCCAGCATGGCGTTGGCCAGTGGCGTAGGAATGGATGCCACCGCCCGCCCCAGCGGTTTGAACAGACCGGCGATGATGATCAGCACCGCGCAGATGATGAAGGCACCCACCGCCGCGGGAAACCCACCTTCTACCACCCCCGTCGCCGCAAGCAGCGCGCCGCCCGGCGTAGACCATGCAATGCTGATAGGAAGACGCGTCATGGCGGAGAGAACGATGGCGCAGAGGCCGACGGAAACCGAAAGTGCCATCAACCCGGATGCAGCCTCGAAATCCGTCGCACCGACACCCTTCAAGCCTTGCAGCACCACGGCAAAGGAACTGGCAAAACCGACGAAGGCCGTCAGCAGGCCCATGAACAGGCTTTGGAGGGAGAAATCTTTTAGCATGGCTGGGCTCTGGCACGGAGAAATGGCGATCATCATTGCAGATCAAAAAACACTCTCGCTGGCAAGGTTGCTTTCGCTGACGAAGGTACTCGCGCGTGACTTGTGCAAGGTGTCCGCACCCTGCCCTGTTGTTCTCGCCATTCCGCCCGTGTAAACCACGCCATCAACAGCGAGATATCAGATGCTTCCTTGGATAGAATTGGACCGTGCGGCCATTCCCGGCGATGGCACCGAACTGCGCCTGAAGCAGCGCGGCCAGGAATTCTCCATCATGCTGGGTTCAAACGAGCTGATGAACAGCCGCTTGAGCGGTTCGGAAGAAGCCTTGGCGACGCTCTCCTATGAGCGCATCGCGGGTCGACAGAACCAAAGCATGCTGATCGGCGGGCTTGGCATGGGCTTCACCCTGCGCGCAGCCCTCGGCGCTCTGCCTTCAGACGCCCATGTGACTGTCGCTGAATTGGTACCAGCGGTCGTGGAGTGGGCGCGCGGGCCGATGGCGGAACTGCATAAGGGTACGCTGGACGATACTCGCGTCAATATTCATGTTGGCGATGTCGGCGCGCTCATTCGCTCGAAAAAGGCCGCGTATGACGCCATCCTTCTGGATGTCGATAATGGACCAGATGGCCTATCACGTCCTTCGAATGACAGTCTTTATGATCGAGAAGGGCTGGAAGCAGCGAGAACTGCCTTGCGTCCGAAGGGCATCCTCGCGGTCTGGTCATCAGGGCCGGATGCCGCTTTCACCCGCCGTCTGCGGCAGGCCGGTTTTGCGACCGATGAGGTCAGCGTTCGTGCCAATGGCAAACGCGGCGGCGCGCGCCATACTCTGTGGCTGGCGGCCAAGGCTTAAGAGCCAGCCTGCCGCCTTGAGGTCGAGCGCTCGCCCAGAGCATCCAGCGCATCGGCATTGTCCCTGCCCCAGGCGTAGAGCATCTCTACCGGCTCGATGAACCGGTTTCCCAGCGGCGTCAGGCGGTACTCCA
Source organism: Hyphomicrobiales bacterium (assembly GCA_900468015.1). Taxonomy (GTDB): domain Bacteria; phylum Pseudomonadota; class Alphaproteobacteria; order Rhizobiales; family Rhizobiaceae; genus Agrobacterium. Next base: position 506,510 of record UBRU01000001.1, on the reverse strand, counting down.
CGGCGGGCGGTCTCGTTTCAAAGACATGACGGGTGATCAGCCCGGTGCTTTCCATTTCCCGCAGCGTCTGGGTCAGCATTTTCTTTGAAATACCCGGCAGGCTGCGCTCTAGCACGCCCGTGCGCGCTGCACCATCGTGGAGCTTGTGCAGCGCATGCAGAATCATGCTCGTCCATTTGGTCGAGAAGAGTTCGAGCACACGTCTGGGCGCGCAATCCTCGCGCCATTCGGCTTCGTGGCTTCCCGGCTTCATCGTGGTCACCCTTTGGTATCCATGTCCCCAATCAGTGCCATCTACACTTAGGCACGCAGAATGCCTAGTTATGTCTCAACAAAAAAGGAGCAAGATCATGGTGAAAACGGCATTGGTCGTCGGCGCAAGCGGTATCGTGGGCAGTGCAACTTCCAATCTTTTGCTGAAAGAAGGCTGGAGCGTTTACGGACTTTCTCGCAAGCCCGGCACACAGGAGGGTATAACCCCGGTAGCCGCAGATTTGCAGGATGCAGCGGGAACGGCAAAAGCTCTGGCAGATGTTCGCCCGGACGCGGTGTTCATCACCACATGGGCGCGGCAGGATAGCGAAGCGGAAAACATACGCGTCAATTCTGCCATGGTGCGCAACCTGCTGGATGGCTTGAGCCCCGGTCAATCCACCCGCCATGTGGCGCTGGTCACGGGCTTGAAGCACTATCTCGGCCCATTTGAGGCCTATGGCAAAGGCACGTTGCCGCAAACGCCGTTCCGCGAGGAACAAGGCCGTCTCGATGTCGAAAACTTTTACTACGCGCAGGAAGATGAAGTTTTCGCCGCTGCCAAGCGCGATGGCTTTTCGTGGAGCGTCCACCGTCCCCACACCGTCATCGGACAAGCCGTCGGTAACGCCATGAACATGGGCACGACGCTGGCGGTCTATGCCACCATCTGCCGCGAAACAGCCCGCCCCTTCCGCTTCCCCGGCTCAGCCGCGCAGTGGAACAGCTTGACCGACATGACGGATGCCAATCTGCTGGCCAAGCAGTTGCTCTGGGCCGCAGAAACGCCGGAAGCGAAGAACGAAGCCTTCAACGTCGTCAATGGCGATGTCTTCCGCTGGAGCTGGATGTGGAGCCGCATTGCGGACTGGTTCGGCATCGAGCCTGCGCCCTTCGACGGCACCGTCGTTCCGCTCGAAGAGCAAATGAAACACGATGCCGAGATCTGGAATAAGATTGCCATCCGCGAAAATCTCGCCGAGCCAGACCTTACCCGCCTCGCATCGCCATGGCACACCGACGCCGACCTGGGCCGCCCCATCGAGGTTGTGACCGACATGGGCAAAAGCCGCCGTCTGGGCTTCAAGGAATATCAGCCGACGGATGATGCCTTCTTTGCCCTGTTCGAGACGCTGAGAAAGAACCACCTCATTCCTTGAACGGATTATCCAAGCCTTCATCATCAAACCGCATTGGTCTCGCCAATGCGGTTTTTCGTTTGACGCTTGATGACCACCAAGACATAAACGCTAGATAGAAAAAATTGAAATAGGTTGCAGAAGCCATCACAGCGCGTCCCTTTGTGGCCAGTGCTGAAAAGGAGACTTCGTGCGTATACTCTTCGTCAATCCACCTTATATCTCCCTCACATCCCGCGGCGTTGGCCACCAGATACCCTTCGGTCTTCTCTGCGTTGCTGGTCCGCTGATCGATGCCGGGCACGAGTGCCGCTTGATTGACGCGGAACGCCACCACTTGGACGCGGATAAGATAGAAGCGGCCATCGCTGCTTTCGAACCCGATATGGTAATGACCGGCCATGCGGGTTCGACCCCTGCCCATCCCGCCTGCATTCTAGTTCTCAACGCCGCCAAACGCGTCTGCCCGCGGGCGCTGACGGTCTATGGTGGCGTTTACCCCACCTATCACGCCGCCGCCATCATAGCGGGTGAGCCATCGGTTGACATCATCATCAAGGGTGAAGGCGAAGCCACCGGACTGGCTTTGGTGCATGCCTTGGTGGATGGCCAGCCACTCAGCACCGTCCCGGGCATCGTTCATCGCCAGACTGGCGCTGCTGTCGACACCAGACCCGCCGCCACGATCAAAGACCTCAACGAATGGCGTATCGGCTGGGAGCTGATCGAAGACTGGGATCTGTATCAATGCTTCGGCCTCGGTCGCGCAGCCATCATACAGTTTTCGCGTGGCTGTCCTCATCGGTGCAATTATTGTGGCCAGTATCAGTTCTGGAGCCGTTGGCGATATCGCTCGCCCAAAGCGGTCGCTGCCGAAATTGCCTGGCTACACTGCACCCACGGAGTCTGCTTCGTTGATCTGGCCGATGAAAACCCGACCTCCTCCAAGCGCCTGTGGCGGGAGTTTCTGGAGGCGTTGGTAGAAGAAAACGTACCCGTGCGGCTGTTTGCAACGATCCGCGCCACCGATATCGTGCGCGACGCCGATCTTCTGCCCCTGATGAAAAAAGCGGGCATGATCTGTGTGCTGATGGGAATCGAAACCACGGACCCGACGACGCTTGCCGCCATCCGCAAGGGATCGACCACCCGTGAAGACCAACAGGCGGTCGCACTACTGCGCCAGCATGGCATTCTGTCCATGCTCGGCCATATCGTCGGTTTCGAGGAAGAGCGCTTCGTTGATTACATCAGGGCGCTGCGCCAGATCAGTCTTTACGACCCGGATTTGTTGAACGCCATGTATCTGACGCCACACAGCTGGTCCGACTGGACAGCGGAAAATGGCGAGCGTCGCGTGATCGAAACAGACCGCAGCAAATGGGATTACCGACACCAGCTGCTCTCATCCCGTCACCTGTCACCGGGCATGATCTTCGCCATGGTCAAGTTGCTGGAAGTGGCAGTGCACTGTCGTCCCCGCGCGCTGTTGCGCATCCTTTTCCACCCTGACCGCGAGCTGCGCCAGCATATGCGCTGGAGCTTCCGGTTCAGCTTCAGGGTCTGGCGGGCCGAGATCGCGGAGTTCATCCGCCAGCCACCGCCGAAGAGAGGCCGGATGTCGCTGGCCGAGTGGTTCGGCGAGGCGCCCGTCTCGCCAAAGCATGAAGCGGGCGCGAATGACACGCATGGCGGCGGCCCTGTTATTAAAACGACCGCAGAGAAGATGCACATCAGCACATCGTAAAAATAAAAAAACCGCGCTGACCTTCGCCAGCGCGGTTTTTTAGTAGAAATTATTCTCTTAGATTTCGCCCTGCGACGTGACGATCTTGCCGACGAGGCCATAGGCCACGGCTTCTTCAGCACCCAGCCAGTAGTCGCGATCAATGTCCTTGGCGATTTTTTCTTCCGTCTGGCCTGTGGCCACCGAGAAGATCTTGATCAGGCGCTTGTTCATCTTGATGATCTCGCGCGCCTGGATTTCGATGTCGGACGCCATGCCGCGCGTGCCGCCCGATGGTTGGTGCAACAGGAAACGTGTGTTCTGCAGGCAAACGCGACGCTCTTTCGGCACCGATACGTAGATCAGCGCGCCAGCGGAAGCCACCCAGCCCGTACCGATGATCCAGACCTTCGGCTTGATGAACTTGATCATGTCGTGAATGCTATCGCCGGATTCGACGTGGCCGCCGGGCGAATTGACATAGACGCGGATATCTTCGTCGCTGGCAGCGGCAAGCGCTACGAGCTGCGTGCAGACTTTCTGCGCCAGTTCCTGCGTGATGCCGCCATAGATGAAGATCGAACGCGACTTGAAAAGATTCGCTTCCGTTTCCTTGCCGATCGGCAGTTCCTTGCTCTTGTCGTCTTCGTCTTCGTTCATGTGGCGGTCTCCAACGTAATTCATTACCTACCGGACATAGTGTGATTTGTTTCGTAAAACAATGAGCGAAAAAGACAAGGCGCGGAACTGCTTAATAAACAGAGCACCGGCAAATGACGCATGGACAGTCCGTTTGGACTTACGATATCGTTAACTGCGCGACCCCATGGGCGACCCAAGCGCCTCTTCAGCCGCGCCTGTAAAAATTTCGAGAGGGACCGATGTTCAAAAGACTTTCACTCGCCGCAGCAACGCTTGGCCTCACCACATTGCCAGCCTTCGCCCACCTGAACCCGGAAGAACACGGCTCCTTCATGGCCGGGTTTTCGCATCCGCTGTTCGGTGCAGACCACATCCTCGTCATGGTCGCCGTTGGCATCTGGGCGGCACAGATTGCAGTGTCCAGAGGTAAGGACAGAGCGCTCATCATCATTCCCGCAGCCTTCGTCGGCACCATGGCCATCGGCTTCCTGCTGGCGCTGGGTGGCATCGCGCTGCCATTCGTCGAACCGGCTATTCTCGCTTCCGTCATTGCGCTCGGCCTGCTGGTTGCCATGGCGACAGGCGTTCCCGTCAGCGTTGCCGCAGCCATCGTTGGCGTCTTCGCGCTCTTCCACGGCCATGCCCATGGTGGTGAACTGGGAAGTGCGGGCGCGCTTCAATTCGGCGTCGGCTTTGTGATCGCGACCGCATTTTTGCATCTGGCCGGTATTGCGCTTGGTCTTGGCATTGCGAAGCTGGGAACAATGGCTGGGCGTATCGTCGGTGCGCTGACGGCGCTGGCCGGGCTTTCGCTCGCCCTCGGGGGCTGAGCAACCTTACAAAAATGTAAGAAAATGCGGCTTTCAAAAGTCGGATTTGAACCCTAACTCCTTGGTGTGCGTTTCTCGACACGCCAAGGAGGCAAACGATGTCACCAGAAGAAACCCAACTGCTCAAATCCCTGTTCGACAGGGTCAAGTCCGCATCCTCCACGCCGCGCGATGCGGAAGCGGAAACACTAATTTCGCAGGCTGTGAGAGATCAGCCCGCCTCCCCCTATTATCTGGCACAAGCCGTTATCGTGCAGGAAAAAGGGCTGGAAGCGGCAGCGGCGCATATTCGCAAGCTGGAAGAGCGCATCCACCAGCTTGAAAGCGGCAACACAACGCCACAACAGGCACAGCAAGGCGGCTTTCTCAGCTCCATTTTCGGCGGCAGCCAACAGCAGGCACCTGCGCCCGCGCCAGCTCCAACCTTTCGCAACGATACATCGGGCCAAACGCAGGGTCCTTGGGGGCGAAGCAATGATGCGCCTCAACCCACTGGCCCATGGACCGGCCAGCAGCCATCCGCATTCGGACGGACCGGCGGCGGTGGCGGTGGCTTTCTGCAAGGTGCACTGGGCGCCGCAGCAGGCGTGGCTGGCGGCATGCTGCTCGCCAATTCATTGAGCGGCATCTTCTCCAACCATGTGGCCTCAACAGGCTGGGGCTCCAGCCTGGGTGGTGCTGGAACCGGTGCAGCCCCGGTGGAGGAAACCGTCATCAACAATTACTATGGCGATGAAGACAAGCCCCAGCCGGATGCCGATAATGGCGGCAACGATATACAGCAGGCGAGCTACGACGACGACAGCAATGACGACGCCGACTTCGATTCAGGCGACGGTGATTCCTTCGTCTGAGCTTTGATTTGCCGAGGGGTCAGCCGCGACCGCGATAGGTCGCGACACCCTGCTCCGGTAGCCATACGCCTTCCGGCGGCGCGCCCGTCTGCCAGAAGACATCGATGGGAATGCCGCCGCGCGGATACCAGTATGCGCCGATGCGCAGCCATTTTGGTTCGAGCAGCTCGACCAGACGCTTGGCGATATAAACAGAGCAATCCTCATGGAATGCGCCGTGATTGCGGAACGCGTGCAGGAACAGCTTGAGCGACTTGGATTCCACCAGAAAATCGCCCGGAATATAATCGATGACGATATGGGCGAAATCCGGCTGGCCCGTCATCGGGCAAAGCGACGTGAATTCCGGCGCGGTGAAGCGCACGACATAATCGGTCCCGGCATTGCCGTTCGGCACTTTTTCCAGAACAGCTTTTTCCGGGCTTTCAGGCGATGCGACTTGCGCGCCCAGTTGCGACAGGCCGGAAACATCCGTGACTGACATCTTTTAAACTCCTGCTTCTTGAAACTCGACCCGAACGCCATGCGCCTGTTCACTCTCAGGCTCCACATGAATGGCCAGCACGGCACCGGGCACGGCTTCCTTTATGGCATCTTCCAACCGGTCGCAAATCTCATGTGCCTGCCCGACCGAAAGAGATGCCGGAACCACCACATGAAAATCGATAAAGGCGACGGCCCCCGCCCTGCGGGTCTTCAAATCGTGCACATTGAGAATACCGGCTGAATTCTCCGCAATCGCCTTCTTGATCGCCTCATCCTCTTCCGGCTCCACGGCACGGTCCATCAACCCGCCCAGCGAGTGCAGAATGACCTTGGACCCCTGAAACAGAATGTTGATGGCAACGACGATGGCAAGGATGGGATCAAGGATGGCATAACCGGTCGCAATTGCCAGCACGAGACCGATCAGAACGCCACCTGAGGTCACGACATCCGACATGATGTGCTGCCCATCCGCCAGAAGTGCCGGTGACGACTGCTTCCTGCCGACGCGGATCAAGACCGTGGCCCAGATGCCGTTGAGAATGCCCGCAAAGGCGTTGATGGCAAGACCGAGTGCCGGTGCATCCGGCAGATGCGGCGCCATGAGGCCGCCCCACGCTTCCTTGACGATCAGCAACGCGGCAACGACGATCAACACGCCCTCGACCACGGCAGACAGATACTCCGCCTTGTGGTGCCCGAACTGATGATCATCGTCGGCAGGCTTTTGCGCATAACGAATGACGAAGTAAGCGATGAAAGCCGCGACCACATTGACGGTCGATTCCAGACCATCCGACAGCAAGGCTACGGAGCCCGTAACCCACCACGCCAGAAGCTTCAGCCCCAATACCGTAATAGAGAAAGGGATGCCCCAGAAAGCAAGCTTTCTGACGAGCGCGTGACCCTGTTCGTTCATGACCTGTCCCCGTGCGGTTGCGAATGAATTGCAGAAATGGACCCCAAAACGCATGAACCGCCCGCACGAGGATTCGTGCAGGCGGTTCATATGTGCGGCTTCTATGATTTAAAGTTCGGTCGAGGTCAAGAGCCCTCAGCCTGTTCCTGCTCGCAGAAACGAATGCGGTTTGCGAAGGGATCGGTGACTTCCATCTGAAGCCCCCAGGGCATCTTTTCGACACCGGGCTTCATGAAGGTGTAATCCTTGGCGGCAAGTTCCCGCTGGTAAGCCTCTACGTTGATGGTGCTGACAAACACAGTTGACCCCGGCGTCGCATCGCCGTGGTGCCCGCTGAGATGGAGGAAGAGGCCAGCGCGAGAAACCTGCATGTAAAGTGGGAAATTCTCGCCGAAGCGATGCTCCCAATCCACGGAGAAACCGAGGAATTCCACGTAGAATTCCCGCGCCTTCGTCTCATCGAAAATGCGGAGGATCGGAAATGTTTTCACAAAACGAATGCTGTCGATCTCGTCTGTCATTCTGTGTTTCTCCCGCAACTGCCGTGGGCAAGACTACAAAGGTGTTGTACCAGCGCTTTGGACAATGACCTCAGTATTATGCAACCTCATCGACGCCGTCAAAAGCGGAGGAAGCGGTGTCCACCAGCCGGTCCGCACGCCCGCGTGCCGCAAGGCGGCGGCCGTCCATGTGTTGCAGCCGAGGAGAACATTGAAGCCTCCGACAGCTTCGAAGAAGGCATCGTAAGGTCCGTAAGCCGTGCCGGGAAGCGGAACCTGTTTGCCCTGCGATTGCGCAAAGCTCGACATGATGAAATCAAGCAATCTTTGATATCCCTCGCCCGTTAGCGCGACGGTGGTCACGCTCTCATCCGCCAGCGAAAGGTCTCCCGTCATTGCGACATGCATAACCGAGATGTCCAGCGTCAGGCTTTTCAGCACCGGCATCGGTTTGAGGTCCGCCCATGTCGGGGTCTGCGTGTAAAATTCCCGTCCGCCCCAGCCAAAAACCAGATAACGGACGCCGGGATTATTGATTTCCAGAGGCCCCTCGCGCAGAAATCCAAACTGCGCCAGAAGATTTGCATCGACCGGCAGGGCAATGTCCGTGTGGATCGGATTGCTGAGGATCAGGATGCGATGAGACACATCTGCCCCGACCTCAGATTTGTCACCAATGATCGGCCTCGGCAGCAAGGTGCCAGCAGCGATGCTAATGAGAACCAGCGCCAAAGCGATGCACAGATGTTTGAAGAACTTCACTATGCATCACCTGCGCGTCTGATGGGAGACGACGGCGTTTTATAACGCCGCCGATAGGTCTTGTCCGCTCAGGCAGCCTTGACCTTTGCCTTGCGCACCAGATGCGTCACCACGTTCTCGATCATCCGCATACCGGCATCGCCGCCCAGCGTCATGATCGATTCCGGGTGGAACTGGACGGCGGCGACGGGCTCTTTCGTGTGTTCGATGCCCATGATGGTGCCGTCATCACTTTCCGCCGTGATCATGAAATCGCGCGGAAGCGTGGCCGGGTCGGCGAAGATGGAGTGGTAACGACCGACCGTCACCTCCTTGCCAAGACCAGAGAAGACCAGACCGGGTTCCAGTACGCGGATGCGCGAAGGCTTGCCGTGCATCGGCACTGCAAGCTGCCGCAACTCGCCACCATAGGCTTCAGCCAGCGCCTGGAGGCCAAGGCAGACGCCGAAGATGGGCAGATCGCGTGAGCGGGCGGCCTTGATCGTTGCCTTGCAATCGAAATCACTGGGGTTGCCGGGGCCGGGAGACAGAACAACGAGGTCTGGCTGAAAGCGATCAAACACTTCGGCGGCCACCGGCGAACGCACCGTGGACACGGTCGCACCCGTCTGGCGAAAATAGTTGGCGAGCGTGTGCACGAAGCTGTCTTCGTGGTCCACCAGCAGGATTTTGACGCCGGTGCCGACCTTTGCCGAATCGCGCTGGGTTGCTGCGGAGTTCTGGCCCTTGGCGTCACGGATGGCTGTAATCATGGCGGAGGCCTTCAGTTCTGTCTCGGCTTCTTCTTCCTGTGGATTGGAGTCGTTCAGCAGCGTGGCCCCTGCCCTGACTTCGGCAATACCATCCTTGACGCGAATGGTGCGCAGCGTCATGCCGGTGTTCATGTCGCCATTGAAACCGACCATGCCGATGGCACCACCATACCACATGCGCGAGCTCTTTTCGTGGCCTTCGATAAAGCGCATGGCCCACAGCTTTGGCGCACCGGTAACGGTCACCGCCCAGGCGTGGCTGAGGAAGCCATCGAAGGCATCCATATCGTCACGCAGGCGCCCTTCGATATGGTCCACCGTGTGGATGAGGCGCGAATACATCTCGATCTGGCGACGACCAATGACCTTGACCGAGCCGGGTTCGCACACGCGGCTCTTGTCGTTGCGGTCAACATCCGAACACATGGTCAGCTCGGACTCGTCTTTCTTGGAATTCAGCAGCTTGAGAATTTGTTCGCTATCGGCAATCGGGTCTTCGCCGCGCTTGATGGTGCCGGAAATCGGGCAGGTCTCGATGCGGCGACCGGAGACGCGCACGAACATCTCAGGCGATGCACCCACCAGATATTCCTGATGACCAAGATTGATGAAGAAGGAGTATGGCGAGGGATTGATGGCTTTCAGGCGGCGCGAAATGGCCGATGGATTGCTATCACAACGCTCCATGAACTTCTGGCCGGGCACGACTTCAAACAGATCGCCCCGACGGAAGCTTTCTTTCGCTTTGACGACGAGTTCGGAATATTCGCCCGGATGGTGATCGCCACGCGGCGGAATGGTATCGGTCATCTTGAAAGGCTCCGGCGCAATCTCTTCCGCCTTGCCATGGGTCGTGACGCCATCCTTTTCGAAGTCGTAGCGGTCGATCCATGCCTTTGCGGAATGGTGATCGACGACGAGGATTTCGTCGGGCAGGAACAGAACCATATCGCGCTGATCTTCCGGGCGCTCCAGCGACAGCTTGATGGCGTCGAACTGGAAGGCCAGATCGTAGCCGAATGCGCCGAACAGGCCTATGGCGGCATCGGCGCTGGAGTAAAACAGATCGACAACGGCACGCAGTGCGGTGAAGACCGTCGGGATTTTGGAGCGCTCTTCCTCGGTGAAAACCCGGTCGGGCTCGTTGACGACGAGGTCCAGACGACGCGCGGTGGAGGCGCCAAGCGTCAGGTCTGGTGTGGCCTTCAGCTTGTCAGCGATGAAGGAAAGCAGCACTTCGCCACGGCCATTATAGGCTTCGATCCACATGGTGCGGCCAAAACAGGAAATGCCGAGCGGCGGATCGATGATGGCGGTATCCCAGCGCGTATAGCGGCCCGGATATTCGTAATTGGAGGAAAACACCGCGCCACGGCGTGAGTCCAGACCTTCAACATAGCTGTCGATCGAACTGGCGTAATCCGCCGCACGGCGCTGGCGTGTGACCTTGATGCCGCCCTTGGTCTCGTAGATTTCGGACCCGTCATCCTGAGTAATTGTTACCATTTCCTAAGGCTCTTCCCGTTTGTAAACCCGATGACAGGCAGCAGAATAACAAAAAAGCCGCCTGAGATTTCGGGCGGCTTGGACTTGTCTTGTAAACATGACTGGTCGTGGCCGCGTTAGCTGCCCCACCACCAGATAGCAATGTTGTTCGACACTGTGTTCATGGCGCAAATTGTTAGCGGCAAGTCAGGCCCTTGGCAAGCGGATTTGCACGACCATCGAACCGAAACCCCTGCTCAGGCGTTGTGGCTCCTGCCGCAACAGGGGAGCGACCGGTCACCATGTATTATCGTCTCATGATAACAGCAGCCAGCATGCTGCTGATCGCCGCCTCCGAACCGCCGCAGGATGTGCCGGTTCCACAGCCCAAACCCGAGCAGCAGGACAAGGCAGCCACCACACCCGCGCCCGACGTGAAGAAAGACGAAAAACCAGTCGAGCCGCCAGCGGAAAACACCGTGCCGAAGCCCGAGGAAAAGCCTGAAACCGCGCCTAAACCGGATGAGCCCAAAGCCAAAGCGGACGAGGAGAAGAAGCCACAGGAGCCTGCTCGCGAACCGGTCAAGGAAGAAAACCCGGAAGAACTGAAAGCCTGCCTCGCGGAGCTGACGCAGTTAGGCGCGCAGTTCAAGGAACTTCCGCCCATCAAAGGCGAGGAAGACGGCTGCGGCATCGCCTCACCCGTCGAGCTTTCGACTGTCATCCCCGGCATCAAGCTGGAGCCGGAAGGCACGATGCGTTGTGAAGCGGCACTGGCCCTTGCCCATTGGGCAAAGGACGTCATCGTTCCCACAGCGAAAATCGCGATGCCGGACAAAAACGTCACCGCCTTCGGCAACGCCTCCACCTACATCTGCCGCAATCGCAACAGCGCAGAGACCGGCAAGATTTCCGAGCACGCCAAAGGCAGCGCCGTCGACATCGCCACCATGACCTTCGACAAGGGCGAACCGCTGGTCATGAAACCGCGCGGCGAAGACGGCACGATGGAAGGCGCCTTCCAACGCACCATCACCAACGCCGCCTGCCTGTTTTTCCGCACAGTCCTCTCCCCCGGTAGCGACGCCACCCACCAGGACCATCTGCATCTGGATGTGCTGGAGCGAAAGGGTGGGTATTTGTATTGCCGGTGACGTTGAGAATGGCGGAGCTTGAGGCTCCGCCATTTTGGTAAAGCGATAAGACTGATCAGAATTTCTGGGTCAGAGAGATTTTGAAGGTCCGCCCTGGTTCGGAATAATATTCGAGAGACTGAATCGCATTACCACTTGCCGGGACGGTCGTCGGATTGATGTCGCGCAGCGCGAGAGCATCGTAATATGTCTTGTCAAACACGTTGTAGATACCAGCCTGAATGCGAAGGCCCGCTGTCTGTTCCGGTTCCCACCAGCCACTCAGATTGAAGATGCCATAACCGGGTGCATCGAAAGTGGAGGTCTTGTGATCGTCACGCATTGCGCTTGCAAAGACGCCAGTGAAATCGACACCCCATTTTTCCTGCTCATAACCGATACCAGCTATAGCCTTGAATGGTGCGACCGTTCGGATCACTTCATTGGCTTCAGTATCCTTACCGTAGGCGTAAGCTAAGGACCCGTGGACGTTGAAACCGTTGCTGAAGTGCTTTTGCACACTCGCTTCCACGCCGGAGATCGACACTCGATCACGATTGAAATTTGTTTGCAGGAATGCCGGATAACCTGGCACGCCGGTGAGCATCACGGTGTCAATAAAGTTGCGATATCGATTATGATAGGCAGTAACCCGTCCGCCGAACTCCTCGTCCCCAAGGTTTGCTCCGATTTCAAAGCCTTGGCCAGTTTCGGCCTTGAGGTCAGCATTGCCAAGAACGCCATACCCAGACGATGGGTTTGAGAAATTGAGATAAAGCTCGTTTACCGTAGGCGCACGATAAGCCATGGACCACTGCGCAAAAAGCTCGACTTGCGGCGCAATTTGATAGGTTGCGAGCAATTTGGGCGACAGACGCATCCCATCTGATCCAGAGGGCAGCCCCTCTTGCGCGTAACCGGGGTTGATGGCGTATTCCGGTGTTAGCTTGGTGTTGTAATCATACCAGTCGAAACGAACGCCAGGTGTTAAAGCGAAACCGCTCGCTCCAAACTCCATCTTGTCGTCAGCATAAAGGCCAAGCCGCAGACCATCGACACGCGGCATGTCGGCTTGGTTAGAGTGTAAGTTGCTGCATCCCGTCGTCGCTGGATTTAAAACGCAGAAGTCGTTGCCCGTAAGATATTGTTCGGCACGGAAAACGCTGAAATTTCCTCCGATGCTGACTTGGTGGTTGACGCTACCAGACTCAAATGACGACGAAAGATTGCCCGTAATGCCGATGTCGTTTTCCTTGAGCTCATTATCTCTAAGCCAAGGACCAATGGCCGGTGTCGCCAGACGATAACCGTACTCGCCCGCATTTTTTACGAGGCGCTGCCAATATAGTGAGACGTTGGCCGCGTCGATTAGCCCATCGGTGGAAGGGGCCTCATAATCATAATCGAGCGATACGCGATCGCGTTTGACGTCGTCTGCTCCCCAACGACTTGAATAGCCACGGCTAGAGCCCGTCAGGGCACCTCTTACAGTTTTCAGATCGGCGGTGCTGTCGCGATCGAAATGCTCGACAGTCAATCCTACAGTGTGGCCGCCTTCAATATCCTGACGCGCCTTGAACATCAAACTGCGTTGATAAGTGTCAGCAGGATTGGCTTCGGTACGAGTTGCACCAATGGCGTCTATACTTCCCTGATTGCGTCTCTCGTGACCGCGTTTATATCCGCCCTGAAAGAGGACCGACGTATTGTCGATCTTTTTGGCAACAGCGACATTACCGCCGATACTATCGTCCTCGCCATCGTATATTATTTTGGCAACGCCACCCCAATCACGGTCGGCAGGTATGATGTCGTTGGGCTCTAACGTTCTCAACACGACCGCTCCAGCAAGGGCGCCGCTGCCTGCGCGGCTGGAATCAGTTCCTCGCACAACATCAACCGCCGAGAGTGCGGAGAAGTCGAAGCTGTCACCTCCCCCATCTGCATTCGTCGTAGCCGTGGGGCCGCCACCGCCGTTGCGCGCGGTATTCTGGAGGTACGGGATAGGTATACCGTCGATCAAAGTGACAACCCGCGAACCGCCAAGTCCCCGAAGATAGACGCCCTGCCCTTTTACAAAAGACAGACCTGGGTCCGTCGTATTGCCGAGATCCTTGAAATTGGTGATGTCTTTTTTGGCGATTTCTTCGGCAGACGTTGCAGTCGCGAGCGGAGTATCCGCGACACTACCCGCCTTCACCCTCTTGCCCTTAACCACAATCCGTTCCAGCACCGTGCTATCTCCGGACGCGGAGGCATCCTGGGCATAGGCCATTGAATTCGTTGCTAGAAGGACCATGGCCGTGCAGACCAGCAAAGCGGATTGAGAACCCCGGATCGTCATCGTTACCCCCTGAATGCAAGCGCACGAAAGCGCGCGGCAACGCGAGGTGCCGTCGCAGTGTGGCTTGATAAATACCCTTAGTTTTTACGGCCCAGCCGTTGGCCGAGAACTATAAAACATGACAATTAGAGTCAATAAATAAAACATGATTTTTTATATCATCTTTAGCAGCCAGCGGTAATGTTGCAGAAATGTGACGGCCTGCACTGGAGGCGACCATGTCGAAAGGCGTTTGGCCCACTTGAAGCACAGCGCGGGACCGCCTAGATCAACTCGCAAAACAAGACCCTTCAGCCACTGGACCCACCTGGAAACTGCCGATGAAATCTCTGGAACTGCTCGTAGAACGCATCATTCTTTCCAGCCGCTGGCTGTTGGTGGTGTTTTATCTGGGGCTTGTGGCGGCGCTGGCGGCTTATGCTTTGTCGTTCGGTTTCAAGTTTCTCAAGATCGCCGAGAACGTCTTCGTCTACACGGATGCCGAAATGATTCTGGCGATGTTGGCGTTGATCGATGCGGCGCTGGTGGCGAGCCTGATCGTGATGGTGATGATTTCGGGTTACGAGAACTTCGTCAGCCGCTTCGATGAGGGCGAGGACAAGGTGTCTTTTCTGGGCAAGCTGGATGCAGGTAGCCTCAAGATCAAGGTCGCATCGTCCATCGTGGCGATTTCCTCCATCCATCTTTTGCAGATTTTCCTGAACGCCAACCAGTACACCGACAGCAAACTCATGTGGTTCACCATCATCCATCTTGCCTTCGTGGTATCAGCGGTCATGCTCGGTTTTCTGGAAAAACTGATGGCAAAAAGCAAGCCTGCTCAGGGCACGACGGACATCTGATCTCTCGCCACCACCTAAAGCGATAAGGTATTTCAATAGCTTAACCAAGGGTTGCCACGCGTGCATGCAACGTTAGTTTGTATATGCACCTATTTGAATTAAAACAGTTCGTAATAATATTACGAACAGGGAACCAAAATTGAAATAAACATTGGAATTTTTGGCTGGTTCGTATATTTGTCACCGATAACATATTAATTATCACGAACGAAAAATTTGATGATCACGCTCGAACGGCAATCGCTACTGAGTCAAGAGATATCGGCCGCAGAAAGCCGTCCTCGCTGGCTACAGGTGCTCTCGGGCATCGCGAAAGAGTTCGGCTTTACCCATGCAAGTCTGATGCGAATACCGCATCCTGAAGAGGACCTGCTGGCGGTTACACTCGTGGAATCAACCCTGCCAATACGTTTCATCAGGGAATTCGACTCGATGCGGCTGCTGGGTGTTTGCCCGGTGCTTCCGAAGGTGAAACAGTCTTTGATCCCGCAATTCTGGGCTTTGAGTGATCTCGATACGGGCGAGCCGGAAGCGAAACCCATTGTGGAGCTTCTAACGAAGTACGGTATTGCCAACGGCTTGGTCATTCCCACAAGCGCGTTGAACGGCGACAGGCATCTGGTGCGTTTCGATGGTACGTGCCCGGCGCTGTCGCAGGTTGCGATCAACGAGCTCGGCATGATCGCCATCCACGCCTTCGACGCCTATGAACGCATGCGCCGGGCTGAGATGGTTGCGCCCCGCACGCTGACCAAGCGCGAGCTGGAGGTCATCCACTGGACTTCCCAGGGGAAAACTTCAGCCGAGATCGGCCAGATTTTGTCGCTCTCCGACCACACCATCAATGCCTATCTGAACAACGCGATCCGCAAGCTCGATTGCGTCAACCGCACGCAGCTAGTGGCAAAATCCATTCGCCTTAAACTGATCAGCTGACGCCTCGCAAAAGCGAAGCGCCAGTCTCCCTCTTTATCTGTCCAGCACGGACCGCAGCTCGACAAGGTTCGAGCGCACTCTCAGCACATAGAACCCCATGGTTGCCAGATGCGATGGCATGATCCAGCCGCTTTCGTCACCATTGGAAATAACGAATGGCTGGATTTTGAGGGCCGCACGGGTCTGAAGCAGCGTGTCGTTCCACAGGCTGGTCAGATTGCGCTCGCGAATGACCTGTGAGAAATCGGCACCGGCTGCGGAGAGAATGCCGTAATAGCCGTACAGCTGGCCGTAGGCGAACCAGAAGCGGTCATCCGCACGGGTATCGAACCAGCCGCCATTGTAGTTTTCCGACCGCTCGCGAAGGATGGCGGAGGTGCCACCGATATCGTTGGCGATACGGTCGATGAATTGGATGAGGTTATCCGCGCGGCCATCGAATACGGAGTTGCACTGGGACAGGCTCGCGTTGAACTTGCGCAGGCTTTCTGCAGCAGAGCGATAATAGCTCGGGCTTGGCGTTTTCGGACCAAACGGGTTCAGTCCCAAATACCAGGAATACTCATCGAACTGGAGATTGCCACGGGCGCTTTGAAGGTTTGAATCGATGCCGGATGTGCCTCGGACGCGACCAATCGAATCGACCAGCTCGACTGATGTGCGGCGCACGGCCTGATTGACGCCGCGCTGAAACGACGCCTTGTTGTCAAGAAACGGCGTGCTGTCCCAATCGATGCCGAACAGGCCGAGACGATAGAGCAGCATCGAGGAAATCCACGAATTCTGGTCGACATTGAAGTCGATCAGGTCTGCCGACATATCGACGATAGCGGAGCTCTGGCAGCTTTTGGCCGCAGCGACCACGGGTGCAGCAGGTTCGCTTGTCGTGGTGGTGCTCGTGGCGGAAGGCGCAGGCGCCACTGCGGGCAGTTCCTGCCCTGCACTCAATGTGCGCTCGGAGTATTTGTAATTATTGACGTAATCAGGATTGAAGTTCGTCCAGACCTGCGTCTGCCAAATGAAATAGCCGTAGAGACCAACGATGAAAATGAGGATTGCGGCAATCGGGAGTTTGACGAAGCCCTGCCGGTTTCCATACCACCCGTTGGCTGCGCGAAACGGCCAGAAAAGCCATGCGATCACGAGAGAAACACCGCTCCCAAGCGCTGCGAATATGCGCTTGAAAAACGCGATTACCGGATCGAGCATCTTTAAACTCTCCTTGACGCAACAATAACGCGATCCGTGCGTGGATCGCTGCCGACAACATATGGTGCCGACAGGCCCGATACAACGGAAGGGCGTGCGTTTTTCCCGTCTTGGTTACGTCAGGCGTCCGGTTTGGCCTCACTGGAGCACCTACGCAGCAACGCCTCATCGATCCTTGCCTTGCGTTTGTCGATATCCTGCATGGTCACACCGCCCTCGGTGTGAAGCCGCAAAAGCTCCTCGAAAGCGTTGAGCGGCAGCGGCAGCGGCTTCGTTGCTGCGTCATCGGATGAGGTAGACCCTTGCGCGAGTGCAGACAGAGGTTCCAGCGTGCCGTAGGCTGCATCATAAAGCTGAAGACAGCGCTCCGCCTCGATGGAAAGCTTGTTGATGATGAGTGTTTGAAGCGCAACCTGATCATTGAGCACGTCGATCAGATCACCCAGCAAAACCGCCTGACGATCCAGCACGTGATGTTCGTTGCTCAGACGCTTGCGGGTCGCCAGAACAGTGTCGTAGAGAGCAGTCGTCTCGGCATCTTCCGCCTTCAGTTGCTCGAGTCGCACCGTATCTGTGGCGTCGTTGATCTTGCGTTTTAGGGTACTGAGCGCAAGGGCAAGCTCCTTGTCACGCTGCCGTGCCTCATCCATGGCGGAGACAACGACACGGCGCTTTTCCATGCTGGCAACAAGCTTCGGTTCGCAGGCAAGAACCAGTGTGCTAGCTTTTTGCTTGTCGGCCAGTGCCAGTTCATGGACGCTGGCTGCCTCCAGAAGCGTGGACCGCAGGCTGTCCGCAATCGCCAGCGTTCTTGCCCTCGCAGCCTTGAACGAGCGTGCCTTGGCCCGTCGGAAGAAACTAAAAAACGATTGCAGCCGACCCACCTCATCGACCCTGTCGAACGCCGCATAGGCATCGTCCGTGCCCGTTGCGACCGTGTTGGTGAAATTCAGGACATCGGTCTCGACTGAAGCCTTGGCGGCATGGAGTTCCGCCAGTTGCGCGGTTTCGGTCTCGAAAACGGATTGCGAGGCGACATCGGGCAGGTCTCCCAACGTCTCAGCCAGCGCGGACGCCAGCGACTGCACGCGCTGTGCCTGCGCTTTCGTTTTCTCGAACTGGCTGTCAAAAGACGGCAATTTCGCCATATGGGGTAGTCTCCCGAATCACGAGCCGAAAAAGAGGCCGCTCATATAGATATGTGCGACCTTTTCTCAAAGCGGGAGACTTAAAAGCGATCAGAGATTGAGCTTGATCAATTCCGCGTCCAGCCTGTCCCGCGCCTTCTTGGGCAGCTTGCCCGTTTTGACCGCTTCCAGATTGGCTGGCGTCTCGCCGACGACGACCAGAGCCACCATGCCCATGCCCATATGCGGCGTGCATTTGAAGACGTAGGCGCCTTCCTTGCCGACGGTCACCTTCAACGTTTCGTTCATCTTGCCTTTGTATTCCTCGACGCCATCGGGAAGGAGACCCTTGATGGCGGCTGCATCGTGGCCCTTATCGACGGGAACGAAGGTAATGGTATCACCGACATTGGCTTTGACGGCTGCGGGTTCGAACACCATTGCCTGGCCATCCGATCCCTTGTTGAGCATCTTGATTTCGATATCGGCGGCGAAAGCCGGAAATGCGAGGACACCTGCCAGAGCAGCGCCGGCAACGAGGCGGATAACATTGTTTATCATGAGGCTAACTCCTGAGCGAAACCGCGGATGTGCGGTTTTCCGTGCCCTGTCCTACGCCTCGAAGCGACCCTGTTCCTTGACCAATATCAAATGGGCCAACCTGTCGCAGGCAGGCCCGGACCTCACTCGCCCTTGACGGCTTCAAGCCAGTGGCGGCGGCAGAAGGACACGTATTTCTCGTTGCCGCCGACATCGATCTGCGCGCCTTCGCGAACGACCTGACCTTCGGAATCGAAGCGGGCGACCATGGAGGCCTTGCGCCCGCAGTGGCAGATGGTGCGGATTTCGCGCAGCTCATCGGCAATGGCCAGAAGTTCCTTGGATGCAGGAAACAGTTTGCCCTGAAAATCCGTGCGCAAACCATAGGCCATCACCGGAATGCCCAGCTTGTCGGCAATGGCGGCCAGTTGCCAGACGTGGTGCTCCGAGAGAAAATTCGCTTCGTCGATGAAGACGCAGGCAACCGGTTCTTCGGCATGCAGGCGATCGACTTCGGCGAAAATATCCGTGGTATCATCGAAAACCATCGCGTCGGAGGAGAGGCCGATGCGCGATGCGACCTTGCCGACGCCTGCTCGGCTATCGAATGCGGCGGTAAAGATCAGCGTCCGCATGCCACGCTCGTGGTAGTTATACGACGCCTGCAGCAGCATGGTGGATTTACCGGCGTTCATTGCCGCGTAGTTGAAGTAGAGCTTGGCCATCCTGCCCTCCGGTCCTTGTTTCTGGCCTTTTGCAGGGTGGACTGGACAAAGGGCAAGAGCGGGGTGACAAAACACACAGGTTTCGCCCTTTTGAGACACGCCAGAGATGCGAGCGGAAAATTCTACACCGTGTCGCAAATGCGCATGAGTTGATTGTGCGTCGCATATATTGATAATGGATAGGGAACTTGAAAAACAGGGAGTAAGCAATGCTTGCAACAAACCACCGCTGTCTGGCCCTTGCCGCAGCAGTTTCTGCAATGGCACTCTTCACCACCGCCGCTTCGGCAGCGGAACCTGCCAGTTGCGGCACCGTCCGCTTTTCGGACGTCGGCTGGACAGATATTACCGCCACCACAGCCACGGCCTCCGTCATTCTCAAAAGCCTTGGCTATGAGACGGATGTAAAAATTCTTTCCGTACCTGTCACCTACACTTCCCTGAAAAACAAGGACATCGATGTCTTCCTCGGCAATTGGATGCCAACCATGGAAGGCGACATCAAAGCCTATCGCGACGACAAGTCGGTGGAAACGATCCGTGAAAACCTGACCGGTGCGAAATATACGCTGGCCACCAACGCCAAGGGTGCCGAACTCGGCATCAAGGATTTCAAGGACATTGCAGCGCATAGCGACGAATTAGGCGGCAAGATTTACGGCATCGAGCCCGGCAATGACGGCAACCGTCTCATTCTGGGCATGGTCGAGAAGGACTCGTTCGGCCTCAAGAGCTTCGACGTGGTCGAATCCTCCGAACAGGGCATGCTGGCGCAGGTGGCCCGCGCCGAGAAGTCTGGCGATCCTGTCGTCTTCCTCGGTTGGGAACCGCACCCGATGAACTCCAATTTCAAGCTGACCTACCTGACCGGCGGCGACGATGTTTTCGGGCCTAACCTTGGTGGTGCCACGATCTACACCAATGCCCGTGCTGGCTATGTACAGGAATGCCCGAATGTCGGCACTTTCCTGAAGAACCTGTCCTTCACGCTGCCCATGGAAAACGAAATCATGGGCAAGATCCTGAACGACGGCGCAGAGGGTGAAGTCGCAGCAACCGAATGGCTGAAAGCCAACCCATCCGTCATCGAGCCATGGCTTGCTGGCGTGAAGACGAAGGATGGCAGTGCAGACGCCCTGCCCGCCGCCAAAAAGGCTCTCGGCCTCTAGCCGCAGGTCTCAGTGCCTTGAACCCGTCTTCCGACCAGCCGGTCGGAAGACGATCATGACTCCGTTCACGAAAGGTCCGATCTTACCGTGGAATGGCTCAGCGCTTCTCAAAATCGTTTGCCGATCGGTCGATATGCCAAGGAGGCCGTCGATTGGTTGACCGGAAATCTCTCTTTTTTCTTTGATTGGTTATCCTTCATTTTCGAAAGCGTCATCGACGCTTTTCTCTATGTTTTACAAGCACCCCATCCGCTCATCATCGTCGCGCTGCTGACAGCGCTTTCGGCGTGGATGCGCCGCTCCATCGGCATGCCACTTTTCACAGCACTCGGCCTGCTGCTCATCATTAATCTGGGATACTGGAAGGCGACAACGGAAACGCTGGCGCTGGTCATCGCAGCCAGCACCGTTTGTATGCTTGTCGGCGTGCCGCTCGGCATCTTCGCCGCCCGGCGCAAATGGGCCTATGCTTTCATGCGCCCGGCTCTGGACCTGATGCAGACCATCCCGACCTTCGTCTATCTCATTCCAGCGCTGGTGCTGTTCGGGCTCGGCATGGTGCCGGGATTGATCGCAACGGTGATCTTTGCCCTGCCCGCCCCCATTCGCCTGACACGGCTCGGCATCATCTCCACCCCGCCTGCTCTGGTGGAAGCTGCGGTCGCATTCGGTGCGACACCGTCGCAGGTGCTTCGCAAGGTCGAACTGCCGTTTGCCACGCCGCAGATCATGGCGGGGCTGACGCAAACCATCATGCTGTCGCTGTCGATGGTGGTCATCTCGGCGCTGGTGGGCGCCAACGGTCTCGGCGTGCCGGTCGTGCGTGCGCTCAACACTGTCAACATCGCCATGGGTTTTGAGGCTGGGCTGTGCATCGTCATCGTGGCGATCATACTCGACCGCCTGTTCCGACTTCCCGGTTCGGAGGATGAAGCATGAGTGACGCGATTATTTTTGAAAACATCGACATCGTCTTCGGCAACAATCCGCAAAAGGCTTTGTCCCTGCTGGACGCGGGCAAGACGCGTGCCGAAATCAACACGCAGACAGGCCTTGTGCTGGGTGTCGCCAATGCGTCCCTCAGCGTCAAGGAAGGCGAAATCCTTGTTTTGATGGGCCTTTCGGGTTCTGGAAAATCGACACTGCTGCGCGCCGTCAACCGTCTCGCACCGGTGGTGCGCGGCACGGTCAGCGTCAAGACGCCCTCCGGCTATGTCGATCCCTACAAGACGTCCACGAAAGCGCTGCGAGAGCTTCGGACCCACACGGTTTCCATGGTATTCCAGCAGTTCGGACTGCTGCCCTGGCGCAATGTGGCCGACAATGTCGGCTTCGGGCTGGAGCTGGCAGGCATGGCGGACGCTGAACGCAAGAAGCGGGTGGCCGAACAGCTGGAACTCGTCAATCTCTCTGACTGGGCAGACCGCAAGGTTGGCGAACTCTCGGGCGGCATGCAGCAACGCGTTGGCCTCGCCCGCGCCTTTGCGACCGGCGCGCCGATCCTGTTGATGGATGAGCCCTTCTCGGCACTCGACCCCCTTATCCGCAGCCGCCTCCAGGATGAGCTGCTGGAATTCCAGAGCCGTCTGAAAAAGACGATACTGTTCGTCAGCCACGATCTGGATGAGGCCTTCCGCATCGGCAACCGTATTGCGATGATGGATGGCGGTCATATCATCCAGTGCGGCACGCCGCAGGAAATCGTCAAGAACCCATCCAATCAGTATGTCGCGGATTTCGTGCAGAACATGAACCCGATCTCCATGCTGACGGCAGCGGATGTGATGCGAAAGGGCGTGACGGCAGAAAATTCCGGGCTGTCGGTGACGGCCACGGCGCGGCCCAATTCGCCGCTGGTCGATATCCTCGACGCCATGACGCGGCAACCGGGTGCCATCGGCATCGTCGATAACGGCACCATCGTAGGCACCGTCTCCGCCGACGATGTGGTGCGCGGACTGACCATGCACCGGCACAGATGAGACAGGCGGCTGCGGCATGGAAACATCGTGCCGCAGCCTCTCTTGCGCCCCCGGCCTATCTGAGATCGCGCGATTCTGCTGACATATTTCCATCTCGAAATGTATCGCAGCCGCTTGCCCAAAGCGAATCTGTAAGACTGCTTTCCAACGTGACAGTGCGAAATCTGGGGGGAGAGCGGAAAAATCGTAAACCATTCAGCCGGATAATGATTTTGCAATTGAAAAAACGAAATACCCGCAACCACAGCGATAACGAAAATTTTACCCAATGAACTTTGTTAGAGCCGCGTAAAATAGAATTTTCGACTATTTATTTACAATAACACGCCAAAACACATCAATTTCACATAATGCTAATAAAGGGTAGTCTGTACCTTAGATTTAGGTATATACAACGATCTTACCGAATTGATACACTTGAGCCATATAACATTTCGTTTTGCCAATGATGTGGTCCGGGGCGGGCTTCACTCAGGAGAAGTGAGAATATGAATACAGAATCGCTTTCAGAACAGTCCACTGCAGCCGCAGGCCTTCTTTCCGCTATGGCAAACCCAAAGCGGCTGATGATCCTTTGCAGTCTCGTCGAAGGCGAAGTGCCGGTCGGCGTCCTTGCGACACAGGTCGGGCTCAGCCAGTCCGCACTCTCCCAGCACCTGTCAAAGCTGCGCGCGCAGCGTCTGGTGAAGACACGCCGCGACGCACAGACCATCTACTATTCCAGCACATCGGAATCGGTGAAGAAAATTCTGGCAACGCTTGAAAGCATCTACTGTTCAACAGAAGCCGCCAGCGCGGAAAAAACTGCCGCCTGATGATAGCGCGAACATCGGCTGTGGACCGGCTTCATTAAAGCTGGCTGCGCGGATGCAAAGCATCGAGCGCCACGGGTCCGTGAGGATGCGTGGCGTTTTTGGTTTCTGCTAAGAAACAGGCTGCATCTGGGCTTTCAGATGGGTCGCAGCCTTTGCGTAACCACCATCGCCACCATCTACGAAATGCATGTGATCCCTGGACAGTGGTGACGGCACGATGCAGGTCATGAGTGCCGTGTCCTGCTCATGCAGTCCGTAAAAGCAAATGCCCTCGCGTGATGCACCTTCCAGCCGCGCCTTGATCTTTTTCAAGGTGTCGGGGTCCACATCCACCGTCATTTTCAGCCCATCATCGAACTTTCGGAAATCCGTATTGCTGGCGACCGAGCGTTTGTATTGGACGGGATCGAACCGGCCGACGGTCTTCTTGAATGTGTAGAGCACGGCGATCAGGACGGTCTGGAACAGCACCCAAGCGCCCTTGCGAATTTGCGAGAGACTGTCGCGATAGCCAGACAGCGCCTTGGCTTCCAGCACCAGCCCTTCCCTGATGAAACCCAACGGCGGCCCCTCCACCGGCACCGGGTGACCACCACGCCCGTCTTCGTTTGCCAAAGCCACGATCTCGGCGACGATACCCCGGAACGCCAGTGGATCAGTGTTGGGGCCCGGTAGCGCAATGATCGAGACGACCTTGCCGCGCGCAGCTTCAATCGGGTTCCAGCGACAGGATAACCCCGTAAGGTCAGGTCTCGAACCGCTTTCCGCAGCGCTGATAAGATAGTGCCCGCTTTTCATTTGCTCGTCCGCCCAGTGATTTCCACCCCCGGAAAACATGGCGTAGGATACGTCGTCACTGGCCTGAAAGCGCGCCACGCGAACATCGAACCCGTTTTTGCGAATGGCCGACACCGGCACGACGGCGGCTCTCAGCGTCAGTCGGATGTCGTCTGCGACCCACGCCTGCACCTTGGACAACGCCTGGCGTGCCGCATCGATCTGTGACGGGGCAATGGCCACCGCCGCGCCATCACCGCCAAAGATGAAGGGCAGATCATGTCGTTGCAACGCATTCAGCAGGCCGGAAATCACGCCAGCGCCCGCCATGTTCACTGCCTTATAGCGACCGCTGTCGATGGCACCGGTCGAGTCGATGATGTCAGCGAGCGCCAGCGCCCAGCCATCCGGCAAGGCGCGGTAAAGCGTCGGGTCGGCCACATCTTCGAAATGCAGAAAGACCGGCAGATTTTTCAGGAACTCTTCGTCGGACGGTGTCATGGCGTTACTATCTCCCCGTCAGCGTTGAAAAGCCAGATGCTATGGCCACAGACGGGCCATCGGATCTGCACTCACAGAGGATTTACGCTCCCGGTTCTGAAATAGATCAAACATGGCTTGCGAAATCGCCTCTGACGGGTATGACCACAACAGGGTGTCGGAAATCAAACATGAAACGGCACCGTTTTGTCTGGGACAGGGATGATCTGCGCTGCGAAAGCGCCCCTGCCACCGGCGATATCCAGGGGACACGACCCAATCCAAGGAGAGACTATCATGAAATTCAAGATTCTATCCGGCCTGACGCTTGCCGCTTCCGTCGCTTTCGCACCTCTGGCGCACGCCGAGATCGTCATCGGCCTCATCGCGCCGCTGACGGGTCCCGTCGCTGCCTATGGCGATCAGGTCAAGAAGGGCGCGCAGACCGCCGTTGACGTCATCAACAAGAATGGCGGCATTTTGGGCGAGCAAGTCACTCTCAAGCTGGCCGATGACGGCGGCGAGCCGAAGCAGGGTGTATCTGCCGCCAACCAGCTTGTTGCCGAAGGCATTCGCTTCGTCGTAGGCCCTGTCACGTCAGGCGTTGCCATTCCGGCATCCGACGTGTTTGCCGAAAACGGCATACTGATGGTCACGCCGACGGCGACTGCACCTGACCTGACGAACCGCGATCTGTGGAACGTGCTGCGCACCTGCGGTCGTGATGACCAGCAGGCCGAAGTTGCGGCCAAGCTCGTGCTGACACAGCTGAAAGATCGCCGCATCGCCATCATTCATGACAAGGGCGCTTACGGCAAGGGACTGGCCGATTCCTTCAAGAAGACGATCAATGGCGGCGGCGTGACCGAAGTGTTCTACGACGCGCTGACACCGGGCGAAAAGGATCTGAGCGCGCTCACCACGCGCCTGAAGTCCGAGAATGTCGATGTCGTCTACTTCGGCGGTTACCACCCTGAAGCCGGTCTTCTGGTTCGCCAGTTGAAGGATGCCGGTGCCAAGGCAACCGTCATCGGTGGCGATGGTCTGTCCAACTCCGAATTCTGGAGCATCGGTGGCAATGCATCCGCTGGCACCATTTTCACCAACGCTGCTGACGCAACCAAGAGCGCCGATTCCAAGGCAGCTGCCGAAGCATTGAAGGCTGCCAACATTCCGGCAGAAGCCTTCACGCTGAACGCCTATGCAGCCGTGGAAGTGCTCAAAGCCGGTATCGAAAAGGCTGGCAGCGCAGAGGATGCGGAAGCCGTCGCCAAGGTTCTCAAGGCTGGTGAACCCGTTGCAACGGCCATCGGCAAGCTGACCTACGGCGAAACGGGCGACCTGTCTTCGCAGGCATTCTCGCTCTACAAGTGGGAAAACGGCAAGATCGTTTCCGCCGAGTAATTGATCCTGATAGGCAAATTGAAACCGGGTGCGGATGACGCGCCCGGTTTTGTTTTATGGTAAAGCAAGCTGGACAAGCCCTTGGCGCATCTGGCTTAATCTCCACTAACCAAGAATTGACATGAGGTGACACGTGGCATTGGCACTTGAACGCAGGATCGATCAGGGTACAGCGCGCGAGAAGGCGGATATCGTTCTGAAAGGCGGCCGCTTTTTCGACCTCGTCACGGGCGAGCTTGTGGCCTCCGACATCGCAATCTGTGGCGACACCATCATCGGCACCTGTGAGAGCTACGCGGGCGTGGAAGAAATCGACATCACCGGCAAGATCGTCGTGCCCGGTTTTATCGATACGCATCTGCACATCGAATCCTCGCTGGTCACGCCGCATGAATTCGACCGCTGCGTGCTGCCCTACGGCGTTACGACGGCGATCTGCGACCCGCATGAAATCGCTAATGTTCTGGGGTCCGAAGGCATCCAGTTCTTCCTCGATTCCTCGCTGGAAACCATCATGGACATTCGCGTCCAGCTGTCATCCTGCGTGCCCGCCACACATCTGGAGACATCCGGCGCCGATCTGCCAATCGAAAAGCTGCTGCCGTTTCGCGACCATCCCAAGGTCATCGGACTTGCCGAGTTCATGAACTTCCCCGGCGTGATTCACAAAGACCCTGTCAGCATGGCAAAGCTGGAAGCCTTTCAGGGCCAACACATCGATGGTCACGCGCCGCTTTTATCCGGCACTGCGCTCAACGGTTACCTGTCGGCAGGCATCAGGACAGAGCATGAATGCACGACCGCCACCGAAGCGCTCGAGAAAATTCGCAAGGGTATGCACATACTTGTGCGCGAAGGGTCCGTGTCCAAGGATCTACATGCCCTGATGCCCATCATCACGGAGCGGTTGTCGCCATATCTGGCGCTCTGCACCGATGACCGCAATCCACTCGATATCGCCGAGCAAGGCCACCTCGATTACATGATCCGCACCGCCATCCGCAGCGGCGTGGAGCCGCTGGCGATCTACCGCGCGGCCTCTATTTCGGCTGCAAAGGCATTCGGCCTGAGAGACCGTGGCCTCGTTGCCCCCGGCTGGCGCGCCGATCTCGTCGTCATTGATACGCTGCAGGACTGCAAGGCCAGCATGGTGTTTTCCGCAGGCCGCAAGGTAACCGACGAACTTTTCGCCACCAGAAAGCCCGTAGCTGCCGTGGGCCTAGACAGCGTCAAGGCACGGCCCGTTCAGGCCTCGCATTTCGGCGTTCCCGCAACCGAGGGTGAAACGCCTGTCATCGGCGTTATGCCGGGCAAGATCATCACCGAGCATCGTCGCTACACGCTGCCGACGGACGGAAACCAGACGAGTGTCGATCTCGACAACGACATCATCAAGGTCGCCGTCATCGAGCGCCATGGCAAGAACGGCAATCACGCCAATGGCTTCGTGCAGGGCTTCGGTCTCATGAAGGGTGCCATCGCCTCGACGGTCGGGCATGACAGCCACAACATCTGCGTCGTCGGCGTCAGCGAAGACGACATGGCGCAGGCGGCAAATCGCCTCGGCGACATCAAGGGCGGCTTTGTCGTGGTTGAGGATGGCAAGGTCACTGGAGAGATTGCCCTGCCCGTGGCAGGCCTGATGAGCCTTGAGCCCTATGAGACGGTGCGTGACACGCTGCATGACTTGCGCAAGGCGGCTTACGCGTTGGGCACCACGCTGGAAGAGCCATTCCTGCAGGTAGCATTCCTGCCCCTGCCCGTCATTCCGCATCTGAAGATTTCGGACATGGGAATGGTCGATGTCGATCGCTTTGCGCTGATCACATCTTCATCCGGCTAAAGAAACAGGCCTTAATATAAAGATGTACTCATATTAAATTAAGATAGTTACGTTAAATAACCTGTTGTGGGATTGGAGTATCGCTGCCGGAGCATTCTGTGGTTGTAACGAGGATAGACAAGTCGCAATTGAAGATTGGCATGTTCGTCGAAGCTGTGGAAGGCGCATGGCAGGACAGCCCGACATTGGGGCGGCGTTTTACTATCAGATCAGGCAGTGACATCGATCTGATTTTAAACAGCAATGTCAGCGCCGTCTTCATCAATACTGCCTTGGGCCGCGATATCACGTCTTCTTCACGCGGTTCCGGCGCTCGCAATATTACCACCGCAACCAAACAAGACAAGTTGGCGACGGCACTGAAGATCAAGGAGCAGGCAGCGCAAGCGCGCTCGCTGATCGGCGACGTCTGTCAGGGCCGCACCATCTCACCAGAAGCCTTCACACCCCTGGTCAACGACGTGGCGAAAACGATGGAGGAAAATCCATCGCTTTACATCGGCATGTCACGCCTGCGCTTCCGCGACAGCGCCACCTTCGTCCATTCGCTGGCGGTGGCAGCGTTGATGCTTCACTTCGCAAGGTCCATCCAGATGGACGAGGAAACCGTGCAGCAGCTTTGCATGGCCGGAATTCTGCACGACATCGGCAAACTCACGATATCCTTGCAGGTCCTGCAAAAGCAGGGGCCCTTGAACGCGGCAGAGCGTGCGCTGATGGAGCAGCACCCAGAACGCGGCTATCAACTTCTGTCGAACACGCCCGGCATGTCACCGCTCGTGCTCGAAATCTGTCGCTCCCATCACGAGCGTCTGGATGGCAAAGGCTATCCAGACCGGCTTGCCGCCGAAAAGATCAGCACGGAAGTGCGCATCTCCACCATATGCGATGTCTTCGACGCGCTGACCTCCGCGCGCCCCTATAAAAAGGGTTGGTCATCCCAGCAAGCCCTGAGCTGGATGATGTGCCGCGAGGAGCAATTCGACAAGGCGTTGCTCTGGCAGTTCATTCTCAGCCTGGACCCCGAGATGACGAAGGGCATCTTGTAACCGCTCAACCGATCCTGCCGCAGAACACATCCAGCGCATCAAGCTTCACCGTACCGGCATCGAACAGAGGCTCGAAGCTCGGCATGCTCAGCACTTCAGTGACCGTCAAATCCTTAGGGATCAGAAACTCGACCGGCTCCCGGGTCAGATTGAACACGAAGAGCAGTGTCTCCCTGCCCTTATGGCGGGTGAAGGCAAGAAGGTCCTGTTGAGTGTCGAGAAACACCATGTCGCCATCCCGCAGCGAGGCGTGGCTTTGCCGGAAGGCCATTACGGCCTTGTAATGGTTGAGCACGGAGTCCGGCTTGCGCTCCTGCCCGTCCGCCGCCAGCATGGCATGTGCGTAGGGCACCGGCAGCCAGGGCTTATCGGCAGTCGTGAATCCTGCATTGGGTCTGCCCGTTTCCCAGACCATCGGCGTGCGGCAGCCGTCACGGCCCTTGAATGCTGGCCAGAATCGTATGCCGTAGGGGTCGCGCAAATCTTCGAAGGCAAGCTCCGCTTCCGTTAGCGCCAGTTCTTCACCCTGGTAGAGGCAGATCGACCCACGCAGCGTCGCAAGAATGCTGAAGGCAAGCTTTGCTACGCGCATATGGTCTTCGGCACCCTCCGAAAAGCGGCTGAGGTGGCGCACCACGTCATGGTTGGAAAATGCCCAGCAAACCCAGCCGTCTGTCACTGCTTTCTGGAAGCCGCTGACGGCACCGCGAATATGGCTGGCAGAGAAATCACCGCCCAGAAGGTCGAAGGTGTAGCACATGTTGAGCTTGTCACCGTCAGCCGTGTAAGAGGCGACAGTCTTGAGAGAACGGGCACCGTCCCCCACTTCGCCCACCGTCATGCGGCCCTGATACTCGTCCAGAAGCGAGCGGAACCGCTTGAGAAACGCGATGTTCTCGACCTGCGTCTTATCGTGGATATGGCTCTGCATGCCGTAGGGATTGACGTCAGGCGCATCGAGACCAGCATCGTCGCTATCGGGCTCATGCGGCGGGTTATCGCGCAGCAGCTTGTCGTGGAAATAGTAGTTGACGGTATCGAGACGGAAACCGTCCACGCCGCGCTCCAGCCAGAAACGAACCGTTTCCAGCAAAGCATCCTGCACCTCGACATTGTGGAAGTTGAGGTCCGGCTGGGAGGCCAGAAAGTTGTGCATGTAATATTGCTTGCGTACGCCGTCCCATTCCCATGCAGGACCGCCAAATACCGACAGCCAGTTAGTGGGTGCAGTGCCATCCGGCTTGGGGTCTGCCCATACGTACCAGTCTGCCTTCGAATTCGTGCGGCTTGCCCGGCTATCCTTGAACCAGGGGTGCTGGTCGGATGTGTGGGAGATCACCTGATCGATGATGATCTTCAGACCCAGCCTGTGAGCCTCGGCAATCAGAGCGTCGAAATCCGAAAGCGTACCGAACATCGGATCGACATTGCAGTAATCGGAAACGTCATAACCCATATCGGCCATGGGCGAGGTGAAGAACGGCGAGAGCCAGATGCCATCGACCCCGAGCGATGCGATATAGGGCAGGCGCTGGGTCACACCGGCAAGGTCACCGAAACCATCGCCTGTCGTATCCTGAAACGAGCGCGGATAGACCTGATAGATCACCGCTCCCCTCCACCAGTCTCCGTCTTGCGTGGCAATGTTGGCGGAGGTGTTCAGGTCCGGCATGGGCAATCTCCAATGAATCTCCCCGGAGCATATAAAGCCCGCTTCCATTCGTAAACGGCAATCATGCTGCATTTGCGAAGACAGGCCACTCATATGATGACTTGCCCTTGCCAGCCTGCAGCAGGCATCGTAATGCGAAACGTCAATGTGTGGGAGGCAATTGCATGGGCGGACGGTTTCTTTCTATCGGCGAATGCATGGTGGAGCTTTCGCAGGCGGGCGATGGCCTGCTGCGCAAGGGCTTTGCCGGAGATACGCTCAATACCGCCTGGTATGCCCGTGCCTGCCTACCCGCAGACTGGACCGTCGATTACTTCACCGCGTTGGGCGACGATCCACTTTCCCAGGAAATGCTTGATTTCATTCAGGCAGCGGGCATCGAAACCGCCAACGTTTCGCGCATTAAGGGCGGCACGCCGGGGCTCTACCTCATCAACCTCAAGGATGGCGAGCGCACTTTCAGCTACTGGCGCAGCACGGCTGCGGCACGCCAGCTTGCGACCGATGCCGACCATCTGCGGGGCACGATCGAGGCGGCAGACCTCATCTATTTTTCCGGTATTACGCTTGCCATTCTTGCGACGCCCAATGCCGTCGATACGTTTCTTGCAGAAATGCGCCGCGCAAAGGCCGCTGGAAAGCGCGTGGTGTTCGACCCCAACATCCGCCCTCGCCTCTGGTCCGACCGGCAAACCATGCTGGATACCATTACCCACGGCGCCCGTGCAGCGACCTTGGTCATGCCAAGTTTCGATGACGAAGCGGGCAATTTCGGCGATACCAATGTCGAGGCGACCATTGCCCGCTACCGCGCGCTTGGCGTGCGCGACATCGTCGTCAAGGATGGCGCAAGGGGCGCGACGCTCGATTTCGACGGCGAACGCTCCCACGCACCCGCTGTGCAATCAGCCTCGGTTGTCGATACGACCAGTGCCGGTGACAGTTTCAACGGCGCTTTCCTGTCGAAACTGGTGACGGGCGCTGCCCCTCAAGACGCCGCAGCCTTTGCCGCAAAAGCGGCCGCCACAGTGATTGGCCACCACGGCGCGCTGATTGACCCCGCCCTGCTGCCGAAGGGCTGACATCAAGCTGTAACATGCCTGCCGCATACACGCTAAAGTCCGGCCCAGCTCCGGGATTCGCTAGTGCGGGGGTCAATGCATGATCAGAATTACCATCGTCACCGATGCCTGGCATCCACAGGTCAACGGCGTCGTGCGCTCCATCGAAAACACCAATGCCGAACTGGAGCGCATGGGCGTAGAGGTGTGCATGGTGACGCCGCAGAGCTTTCATTCCGTGCCGTGCCCCACCTACCCCGAAATCCGCCTTTCCGTTGCCAGCTATCGCCGCGTTTCCAAGGAGATAGAGAAGAGCCAACCGTCCTATGTGCATATTGCCACGGAGGGACCACTGGGCTTCATGGCACGCCGCTGGTGCATCAAGCACGGCATGCGCTTTTCGACGAGCTACCACACGCGCTTTCCCGAATATGTCGCTGCGCGCTTTCCCATTCCCGAAAGCTGGCTCTATGGTTTCGTGCGCTGGTTCCACAATGGCGGCAGCGCCTGCATGGTAGCAACGCCCAGCCTTGAGACGGAACTGAACGCCCGTGGCGTCCGAAATCTCAAACGCTGGAGCCGCGGCATAGACGCCGCCCAGTTTTTCCCACGCGAGAAAGTCGCCCGCCCCTTCGACCTGCCACGCCCCATCTACATGACGGTCGGTCGGGTCTCGGTGGAAAAGAACCTGCCGGAATTTCTCGACCTTGATCTACCCGGCTCGAAAGTCGTCGTCGGTGACGGCCCGGCGCGTGCCGACCTTCAGAACAAATATCCCGATGTGCTTTTTACAGGCGTAAAAACCGGCAGGGAATTGGCCGAAGCCTATGCCCAGGCCGATGTCTTCGTGTTCCCTTCCAAGACGGATACCTTCGGCAACACCATTCTGGAAGCGCTGGCCAGCGGCGTGCCCGTCGCGGCATTCCCCGTCACCGGCCCCATCGACATTCTGGGCGGTCACAACAAGGCGGGCGCACTGAGCAACGACCTGCGCACGGCCTGCCTTGCCGCGTTGGAATGCTCCCCGGAAGCAGCGCTCGCGCTCTCACGCTCCTATTCCTGGGAAACCGCGTCACGGCAATTCCTGAACAACGTCACCTCGGCTGCCGGCAGCGGCGTGCCGGAGTTCTACGCAACATCGCCAGCGTAAGGCCACAAGCACGGTGAAATCTGAACGCGCTGCGCATTTTTAGCCGCAAGCGTCTGGACGAACTCCGCTTGTCCTGTCACAAGGCGTGCGGGATGCGACTGCCGCTATCTATAGAGCGGGGTCGGGCTGCTGATTGACGTCAGGCGGCTGCCGCGAGTTCACGCTGGCCGTCCTTTTCAAAACCCATCACCATGCGCCAGTCAGCGGGGTTCCCACAAGCGGGATTGTCCGGCTTTTACCGTTGCTATCGCTGACGGAAATGGATGGCTGCATTTGCTTGGGCGATTTGCGAAACCACCCCGCTGCGATGGATGCGAGATCGCCAACCATGCCGTGCTTGCGCCAGTCGGCAAAACGGCGGGCGGTCGCTTCCGGCTCCGATTTGTAGAAGAAGTCACCGGATTGGCTCAAATCGTTGATGGAGGGCGCAATTGATGACAACGGCTTCTGAAACATTTTCGCCGGTATGGAAAGCTCCGCCGCCGCCTGCGTAAACGCCGGGGCCATGAAATCGATAGCCCAGCCATCCGCCTCCAGCCAGCAGTGAAAATTCTCGCCCGCGCCGGTCACGTGACCATCCTCGCGATGATCCGCGAAAAGCAGGTTCGTGCCACCAAGATTATAAGCCGCCAACCCACCTTTCGGCTTGGCCTTCACCTTGTAATGGTGCTCCAGAATGAACGCGCCGAAAGTGCTGAAATACATCGAAGCGGTTGCTGGATCGGCATTTTCGTTGATCAGCAGGCTGTTGATGACGCGGTAGATGCGATGATAATCGGTCTGCTTGATCAGCATGATAAGTCCTCAAGAAATATTATCGATGCCAGCAACAGCGCTATGCCCGCGGCTCCGAGCCGTACGGGCTACGGTGTTTGAATGCGGAGATGGTTCGATGGACTGCGTTGAACGAACTCGGCTTCGACGTGCCGGAGCACTTTGCGTTGACCCGCGAAAGGCACCATTGTCAACGCCTCGGTGAAGGACACCCAACGGAACTCGCGGTGCTCTTCATTGATCGTGACGTCCGCACCAGCATCGACAAATCCCACGAAAACAGGAAGCATGCTGATGGCATTGCGGTCTGCCTCGTAGAATTGCTCGCAAACATCAGCAGAATACAGCTGTTGGCAAACCAGTCCCGTCTCTTCCGTCACTTCACGCAGTGCTGTCTGCCATGCGGTTTCGCCGTCTTCGATACCGCCTGCGATCTGGCACCACTCACCAATCAAGGTATGGTTCCGGCGCAGCAGCAATACCTGATGGCCGTTGGAAACTTCGCGGATTATGACAACCGATACCGCGAAACAACGGATTGGAATGTCAGCCATGAATTTCACTCCGTCGATGAAGCTTACCGCCTCTTCTTCGCCTTGCTCTCGAACGGATTATCCGAACCCCGATAATGCACGCGGATCGGCACGCCGGGCATGTCGAAATCCTTGCGCAGATTGTTGACGAGATAGCGTGTGTAGGATTCCGGGATCGATTCCGGGCGTGTGCAGGAAATCATGAATGCGGGCGGACGGGCTTTGACCTGCGTCATGTACTTAAGGCGCAGGCGGCGACCCGAGACAGCCGGTGGTGGATGCTGGGTGACCTGAGCATCCAGCCATTTGTTGAGCTTGGCGGTGGAGATGCGTCGGTTCCAGATTTTGTCGGTGTCGATGATGTTCTGCATCAACCGGTCGAGGCCGTAGCCGGAATGGCCGGACATCGGGACGGCGCGGATGCCGCGTGCCTGCGGCAGAAGACGCTCGGTCTTTTCACGCAGGTTGGCCAGAAATGCCTGCGGATCTTCGACCAGATCCCACTTGTTGAAGGCTAGCACGGCAGCGCGGCCCTCACGTAGCACCAGATCGACCAGCTGCAAATCCTGCTTTTCGAAGGGGATTGTCGAATCGAAGACGATGACAACGGTTTCGGCAAAGCGGATGGAGCGGAGAGAATCCGCGACCGAAAGCTTTTCCAGCTTTTCTGTGACGCGCGCCTTGCGGCGCATGCCCGCCGTATCGAACATTTTGATGGTGCGGCCACGCCAGTCCCATTCGACGGAGATGCTGTCGCGGGTAATGCCTGCTTCCGGGCCGGTCAGAAGGCGCTCTTCACCAAGATACCGGTTGATCAGTGTCGATTTTCCCGCATTCGGGCGACCGATGATGGCCACGCGCAGCGGCTTGGTCTCGTCGTAAACGGGCTCTTCTTCTTCCTCGTCTTCCTCGCCATCAAGATCACCGTGACGCAGGACGACATCGGTTTCGGCCTCGTCAAAATCGTCCTCTGGCGGAAACGCCACGTCCTCGCCAATGGCGGCAACGATGGCATCACGGAGATCGATCATGCCCTGGCCATGTTCTGCGGAGATCGGGCATGGCTCGCCAAGGCCGAGCGTATAGGCATCGTAGAAACCACCATCGGAGCCGCGCGCTTCCGACTTGTTGGCCACCAGCACCACCGGCTTGCCACGACGGCGCAGCATTTCGCCCAGAGTTTCATCGGCAGGCGTCAGCCCGAATTTGGCATCGACCACGAACAGGGTCAGGTCGGCCTCTTCGATGGCCTCTTCCGTCTGCGCCCACATGCGGCCCTGCAGCGTGTCAGGGGCGGATTGCTCCAGACCGGCGGTATCGATGATCGTAAAGCGAAGGTCGATGAGTTTCGCATCGCCCGGACGGCGGTCGCGGGTGACGCCTGGCGTATCATCGACAAGCGCCAGCTTTTTGCCAACCAGACGGTTGAACAGCGTGGACTTGCCAACATTGGGACGCCCGACTATGGCGACGGTGAAACTCATGGGGAAACCCTAACTTGAATAACTGAGGCGCGAATTTACGCTGCCTTGCCGGATGCGGCAATATTGTCGAGCATGATCTGCGCACGGCTGGTTACATTACGCGGCGCCTGAACATCTGCAGTGATCTGCTCGAACCACTGCTTTGCCTTGGCGAAATCGCCCGCCTTGTAAGCGGAAAGACCCAGCGCTTCCCGTGCGGAGTTGCGCATGGCCTGCCCCTCGCCCGTCAACACCTCTGCCTGCGCGGAAACCTGCTCATAAGTGCCGGTGTCAACCAAGAGCCATGCAGCGCGAACCTTGGCAGTATCGCGGAAGACCTGCGGAGCACTGTTGTCGTTACCGATAGCGGTGAAGGCAGCGATAGCGCCAGCAGCATCACCCTTCTGGGCCAGAAGCGTGGCAGAGCGGAACTTGGCGAGAACCGGATAGGATCCGTGGCCTGCCGTTTCCAGATCGGAAAAGGCCTTCATCGCTTCGTCGTTCTTGCCTTCCTGCGCCAGCTTCAGCGCGGTAGCGAACTGGTCGCCGGAGGCCGATGCGCGGCTGGTGTTCCAGTATTCATAGATACCGGCACCCACAGAGCCCAGAACGATCAGTACCGCGGCACCCACGACGACGATGCCGTAGCGTCCCCAGAAATTGTTGAACTGCTCGGAGCGAATCTGCTCGTTTACTTCGCGGATGAAGGTGTCATTCTCGTTCGCCATCGAATTCTCCGTTACCCGCACCGGAACAGTTGCCGTTCATTCGGTCTGCGGACATGCCAACGCCCTTTGTCGCGACCAGCAAAAAGGCCAACCACGATCATTGGTCGGCCTTCTAGCCTATTTTCCCCTATATGTAAGGGGAAAAGTCAATTTCTTACATCGCGATAGGCTGCACACCAATCAACCATTCGTGCAGCTTCCAGATGAAGGCCGCCCACAACACGATGCCCAGCACCACAGCGGCGATATCGTAACGCGCCGAAACGAAAGCGCGGCTGACCACTTCACCGGCGCGCGCGCGACGCTTCAAGAGGATGCGCATGACCACGCCCCACGCCAGAAACGATGTAAAGAGGATGACGGACGATGTCTCGCCATTGGCCAGAAGATGCGACGTCGCCCATATCTTGACCGCCAGGATGAGCGGATGCTTGGTTTTGGCAACGATATGTCCTGCGGGCAGACAGCCTGCCGCAAGACAGATCATCGCAAACAGCATCAACGTCAGCGCGATATGGCTCATCCAGACCGGCGGATAATACAGCATGCCTGTCACCTGCCGCGCCTGATCGAATGAATAGGCCACAAGCAGGATCGCGAGTATGCTGACCAGC
The DNA here is from genome assembly GCA_900468015.1 of Hyphomicrobiales bacterium. Taxonomy (GTDB): domain Bacteria; phylum Pseudomonadota; class Alphaproteobacteria; order Rhizobiales; family Rhizobiaceae; genus Agrobacterium. Next base: position 469,793 of record UBRU01000001.1, on the reverse strand, counting down.
GAATAGACGATTTTCCACGGAGTTGCGCCCAGGCGGGCAATCATACCATCACGCCAAGCGGGCGCGATGAACCGCAACGAATGCGTAACAAAGAAAAACACGAGACAGAGAATCAGCAGCAGCATGTAGCGCTCCCCAGCGGTGCGAAAAAGACATGCTAGGGAAGTATGGCGAAAACCGCAAAATTGCCAGACAAATCAAAGCTTCGCCTTATTACCGCGTCAAAAGGCCTCTGCCTTCCCATAGAATGTGGTCAATCATGTTTCGCACCTTTGCCGTTTTAAGTCTTTCATTGTCCGTTGCCCTGCCTGCCCTCGCGCAAACAGACGAGAAGCCAAAGCAACTCCTCCTGGTGTCCTTCGATGGCGCGGGAGATAACGCGTTGTGGACACGCAGCCGCGAAACCGCAAAGGAAGTCGGCGCGCATTTCACCTATTTTCTCGCCTGCACGCTGGTGATGGACCGCAAGACGAGCGCTAAAAGCTATCAGGGACCGGGGCAGAAAACCGGGCGATCCAACGTCGGCTTCGGGCAGTCTATCGAAGAAGTCGAGACCCGCCTTGGCAACATCTGGGCGGCGAAACAGGAAGGCCACGAAATCGCCAACCACACCTGCGGCCATTTCGATGGCGGCAACTGGACGGCAGACGAATGGGACGCCGAGTTCACATCCTTTACCAGCACGCTGGAAAATGCCTGGCAGATGATCGGCAAAAAGGGCGAGGAGCCGCAGGGCTGGCGCGATTTCGTAAAGGGTATCAACGGCTTTCGTGCACCCTATCTGTCCCAGAGCGACGCCTTGACCACCGCGCAAAAGAAACACGGTTTCGTCTATGATGCGACGAGCATCACCAAGGGCCCGGCTTGGCCGGTGAAGAAAGACGGCATCGAACACTTCGGCCTGCCGCTCATTCCCGAAGGGCCTAACGACCGCCAGATCATCGCCATGGACTACAATCTCTTCGTGCGCCACTCCATGGCCATCGAAAATCGCGAGAAATCAGCGGAGTTCGAAGAGCGCGCCTACCACGCCTTCCGCGCCGCCTTCGACAAACAATATGACGGCGAACGCGTCCCCCTCCAGCTCGGCTTCCACTTCGTCAAAATGAACGGCGGTGCGTACTGGAACGCGTTCGAGCGCCTGCTGCGCGAAGTCTGCAATAAGGAAGACGTTGCCTGCGTAAGCTATGCCGAGGCGATGCCGATGATCGAGGCACGGCGCGGGGCGAAGTCGGAGGGGTGAGACTCTCGCGGATAGAAATGAAAAAGGGTGGCGCAAGGCCACCCTTTTTTGTGTCAGGTCGGCTTGTTCGCCGCCAACTCACCATCTTCCGCTTCACGCTGCAAATAGCGCTCGTCGATTTCCGGCAAAGGCTGATCTTCGATTGCGGCTTCAAAGGCAACCAAACGCTTGCGGATGGAAAGAAGCTCGATGATCGTTGACCAGGAGCTGACCAGATACTGGAAGCTGTCGCTGACCTGGCCGAAAGCCGTGGAAATCTGCTGCCAGATACCCATGGTGATTTTTCCGGCAACGATTGTCGGGATCAGCATAAAGGTCAAGATGATGGCGTCTAGCTGGCCGAATGTGTAGCGAGCAACATTGAAATAGAGGTAATGCCAATACATGCGGAAGTAATTCTTGCGAACATTTGCAAAAAGTTCACGCATAGTCGGTGGTTGCGCGCGATCCTCATGATCCTCGCCGTAAACAAGTTCTTTTCTAAAGGCTGCCTCAACGCGCTGGTTACGGAATTGCAGGCCCGGCAGCTTGATTCCCACGAGCGCAAGAAGCGCGGTACCGAAGACAGACCACAGAAGTGCAAGCCAGAAAAGCGAGTGCGGAATAGCACCAAGAAACGGCAACTCAGTCACCTGAGACGACATCTGGAACAGAAGCGGCAAGAAAACTACAAGTGTCATGACCGCATTGATCAGCACAACACCCAGACCTTCAACGATAGATGCGAACCGCATCGTGTCTTCCTGAACACGCTGGGAAGCACCCTCGATATGGCGCAACTTGTCCCACTTCGACAGGTAGAAATCGTTCATTGCCGTGCGCCAGCGAAAAACATAATGGCTGGTGAAAAAAGCAGTGATGACGTTCATCGCTACACCAACCATACCGATTTCAAGGAACCGGAACTGCAATGAGTAGAACTGGTCTGCCGTGATCCCGGGCTGCTTCTCCAAGGCGCGCTGGAAAAGATCGAAGAATGGTCCGCGCCAATTGTTGAGCGCAACGGAGACCTGAACGGCGAAGTAGGCGATAAAGATTATGAACGCCGTGCCCCAAATAGACCAGTTCGTCCATGGGTGATCTTTTGCAAGGAATTGCCACGTGACACCGAATATTCCGACGAAGATCGTAAAGTACAGGTAGAACCAAACGTTATCGCGCGTGAAGAAATAGGCGAGGCCTAGTGGTGCCGTTTCGCCTGGTGCCATGGGTGGCATGCCCAGAGCAGTGCCCATTTCAGGGCCGAAGCTGTACCAAACCGCGATACAGACAATCGACCAGACTAGGGCAGATGTGAAAAACAGTTTGGGTTTTGGGAAAAAGGAATGGAACACGTTTTGAACTCTCGCGAGTTTTGAGGTCGGCCATTATTGGCGAAGCAGTTTTGTGGGAAACTAGGCCAGAAATCGGTTAGCAGCAATGCGGCAAACGCTAACTTACGAAGATGTAAGATAAATCGACCGTTCTATAATCATACATTACCAAACCATTACTTACGGCAAGCCTGCAAGCGCTGAAAATTACTCGGCAAGCGTGAGGATCAGCGGGCCGTTCTTGGTCGCCACAACCGTGTGTTCGAACTGAACCGTTGGTGCGCTCGGGTCGCTGAACAGCGTCCACGGATCGTCATCACCATCCTCGGCCCAATAGGCACCCATGGACAGGAAGGGCTCGACTGTGAACACCATGCCTTCTGTCATGATGCGGGTTTCATCCTTGTCTGGCCATGTCGCAAGCTCAGTCGGCTCCTCGTGAAGGGAGCGGCCGATGCCGTGGCTGGCAAGGTTGGTGATCAGCGTGTAGCGGTTTTTCTTGGCGAAGGCCCCGATAGCGTTGCCGATGTCGGCCAGCGGGCGACCGGATTTGATCTGTTGCAGGCCGGTCCACATGGCGCGCTTGCCATCGCGGCACAGGCGCTCGATTTCTTTTTTGACGGGCGGAACGGCAAAAGATGAGCCGGTATCGCCGAAGAAACCATCCTTCACTGCCGACACGTCGATATTGACGAGATCACCCGCCTTGATGATGCGGGGACCCGGAATGCCGTGGGCCACCTCTTCATTGACACTGATGCAGGTGGCGCCGGGAAACTGATAGCAGAACTCCGGGGCAGACACCGCGCCATTATCGTCGAGAACCTTGCGGCCAATGGTGTCCAGCTCCAGCGTGGTGATACCCGGCTCCAGCCGATCAGCCATGGTCTGCATCGCCAAGGCGCAGATGCGACCGATGTCTTTCAGCTTGACCAGTTCTTCTTCGGTGGAGATGACCATTGTTGTTCCGTCGTGTTTTTCAGGCCACGCCTTTCGCCCTATCGGCACGTCCAGTCAATTCTTTTCTGACGATTGGGGCGACTTTGGTGCCGTAGAGCTCGATACCGCGCATGATCTGATCATGCGGCATCAGGCCGATCGCCATCTGCAACAGGAAGCGGTAATTCTTGAAAACACCATGTGCCTTGATGATTTTTTCCGCCACCAGTTCAGGCTCGCCCAGAAACAGATTGCCTTCCGGCCCACGCGCCACGTCGTATTGCGCGCGGCTGGTCGGCCCCCATCCTCGTTCACGACCGATGCGGTTCATCACCTCGGCCTGCGGACCGTAGAATTGATCGGCAGCTTTGTCGGTGGTGTCGGCGATGAAACCGTGGACGTTGATGCTGGTTTTCTGCTTTGCCGCATCCTGACCCGCCCGGCGCGCGGCCTCGCGGTACAGATCGAACAGCGGCGCATATCGGCGGTATTCGCCGCCGATGATCGCCAGTGCAACCGGCAGACCCATGGCACCGGCGCGCGCCACCGATTGCGGCGTGCCGCCAACAGCGATCCACACCGGCAGACGCTCCTGCAACGGACGCGGATAGACGCCGCGCCCGTTGATGGGCGGGTGCGTGTTGCCGGACCACGTGACGATCTCCTGCTCGCGAAGGGCCAGAAGCAAATCGAGCTTCTCGCTGAACAGCTCGTCGTAATCCTCAAGATTATAGCCGAACAGCGGATAGGATTCGATGAAGGAGCCGCGACCAGCCATGACCTCCGCGCGTCCGTTGGACAGAAGATCGACCGTAGCGAATTGCTGGAACACGCGGATCGGATCATCCGAACTGAGCACGGAGACGGCGCTGGTCAGCCGGATATTTTTGGTTTTCACGGCAGCAGCGGCCAGCACTGTCGAGGGCGACGAAATTGCGTAATCGGGGCGGTGGTGCTCGCCAAGGCCGAACACATCCAGCCCGACCTGATCGGCAAGCTCAATTTCCTCCAGCAGGTCACGAAGCCTTCGCGCGCCCTCGGGGCCCTTCGGTGCGTTGGGATCGACGTCCGCGAATGTATAAAGCCCCAGTTCCATGCCTATGTCCTTCCGTATCTCTTTTCAGAGATAGGCATGGATGCCGTTGGAGGCAAACCCAAAATGTGGAAGAAACCCTTCGATGGATTAGATGGATCGATGCAGTGTCAATGACGCTGAAGCAGCGCCTCCATCTGCTCGGCTGCCGCGTTCCAGCCTTCTTCGAAACCCATCTCCTCATGGGTCTTCTTGTCTTCCGCCGTCCAGTGCAATGCGCGCGCGATATATTTCGTCGCACCGTTGCCAGCATCTTCGAAGGTCACATAGCCTGTCATGAAAGGGCGGTCGCCCGGCACCCAGCCCGCGCGAAACGCATCAGTAAAGATGAGGCGCTGGTTGGGAACGACGTCAAGAAACACCCCGAGATTTTCGTAGACCTCGCCGGTCGGCGCATGCATCGTGGTGTTGAAAGCCCCACCCGGTCGCATATCGATCACGGCCCGCGATGTCTGATACGGCAAAGGCGCCCACCACTGGATCAACATTTCAGGGTCCGCCCAGGCCTGAAACACCTTCTCCGGCGGTGCATTGATGATGCGGCTCAGTGACAATTCATGCTCTGCGATCTTCTGCATCCGCTGTCCCTCCCCTAAGACAGCGAATACCATATCGCATTTTAGCAATAACTATAACTCACCATTTTTAGGTAGCGCTCAACGTCCGGCGAACCGCGTTTTTCCAGCCCTTGATCTTACGCTCGCGGGTCTCGTCATCCATTTTAGGCTCGAAGCGTTGGTCGCGCGACCATGCGTCGGAAAACGCCTTCATGTCAGGCCACACCCCAGCCTTGCTGCCCGCAAGCCAGGCAGCACCGAGTGCGGTCGTTTCGAGGATGACTGGGCGGTCGACGGGCGCGTCGATAAGGTCCGACAGACGCTGCATCGTCCAGTCGGACGCCACCATTCCGCCATCGACGCGCAGAACCGTATCGCCATTGGCGTTTTTCCAGTCCTTGTGCATGGCGTCCAGCAGATCGCCAGTCTGATAGCAGACGGCCTCGAGTGCCGCGCGTGCAAACTCCGCCGGGCCCGTGCCGCGCGTCAGCCCAAACATCGCGCCGCGTGCATCCGCATCCCACCAGGGCGCGCCGAGACCGACGAAGGCCGGCACCAGATAGACGTCCTGCGAAGGGTCGGCCTTTTCGGCCAGCGCTCCGGTTTCCGAGGCGGAGCCGATCACCTTCAAGCCATCCCGCAGCCATTGCACCGCAGCGCCCGCCACGAAGATGGAGCCTTCCAACGCGTATGTGGTCTTGCCATCCAGACGATAGGCGATGGTCGTCAACAGTCGGTTCTTGGAACGAACCATGTCTTTGCCGGTGTTGAGCAGCGCAAAGCAGCCCGTGCCATAGGTGGACTTCAGCATGCCCGGTTCAAAACAGGCCTGTCCGATGACGGCAGCGTGCTGGTCTCCCGCCACGCCGAGGATAGGGATAGGCGCGCCGAACAAAGCTTCATCCGCCACACCGAATTCGGCAGCGCAATCCAGCACCTCCGGCAGAACCGAAGGCGGCACATCGAGGATGTCGAGAAGCTGCTTGTCCCAGACATTCTTTTCGATGTTGAACATCAGCGTGCGTGACGCATTGGTTGCATCCGTCACGAAGGATTTGCCGCCCGTCAGCCGCCAGATGAGGAACGTATCGACCGTGCCGAAGCAAAGCTCACCCTTTTCGGCCCGCTTGCGTGCGCCCTTGATCTTCGAAAGCAGCCACGACAGCTTGGTGCCGGAGAAATATGGATCGAGCAGCAAGCCGGTTTTCTTGATGAAGGCCTTTTCGTGGCCGTCTTTCTTCAGCTTTTCACACAGCTTGGCGGTGCGCCGGTCCTGCCAGACGATGGCGTTGTGCAGCGGCTTGCCGGTATCGCGCTCCCACAGCAGCGTGGTTTCGCGTTGGTTGGTGATGCCGATGGCGGCGATATCCGAGGCCTTCAGCTTGGCTTTTTCGAGTGCCTGCTTGATGGACCAGACGACGCTTTCCCAGATTTCTTCCGGGTCATGTTCCACCCAGCCGGAATCGGGAAATATTTGGCGGAATTCTTTCTGCCCCGTGCCTGCCACCTGCATCGAACCATCGAAAACGATGGCCCTTGTCGATGTCGTACCTTGGTCGATGGCGAGGATATATCCGCCCATGCATGCCTCCCGAAACTATGTCTGCGGCAAAACAATATGCGCGGCGGGGAAAGTCAAGCCACCGCCGCATGCATCCTCATGTCAAATACGATTGCCAGTTCCCCCGGTTTAAGCATAACCTGATGTAAAGCGTTGCAACGTTGGGGAAAAAAGGGGAACGCATGCACAGGACAGTTATCGTAACCGGCTCTACCAGCGGCATTGGCCTTGGAATAGCCCAAGCCTTCGCCAATGATGGATGCAACGTCATGCTCAACGGCTTCGGCGATGAGCATGAAATCGAAGATACGCGGCTTTTGATGGAAGCTGAAAGCGGCACCCGCGTGCTTTACCACCCCGCGGACATGACAAAGCCTGACGAAATTGCCGACCTGATCAAGACCACCCACGAGAAAATGGGTGCGGTGGATATTTTGGTCAACAATGCGGGTGTGCAGCATGTGGCCCCGGTGGAGGAGTTTCCGCCGGAAAAATGGGATCAGATCATCGCCATCAATCTGACCAGTTCTTTCCACACCATGCGTGCTGCCATTCCGCTGATGAAGACTGCTGGCAAAGGCCGTATCATCAACATCGCCTCGGCCCACGGCCTCGTGGCCTCACCCTATAAATCTGCATATGTTGCGGCAAAACATGGTATCATCGGCCTGACGAAGTCCGCAGCGTTGGAGCTTGCCGAAACCGGAATTACCGTCAACGCCATCTGCCCCGGCTATGTGCTGACATCACTGGTGGAAAAGCAGATACCCGATACGGCCAAGGCGCGTGGCATCAGCGAGGACGAGGTCAAGAACGATGTTCTCCTGCGGCTGCAAGCGACGAAGGAATTCGTAACGGTCGAGGATATCGCGGCGACCGCTATCTTCCTGGCCTCCGATGCGGCCAAACAGATCACCGGCACACATATCTCCATCGATGGCGGCTGGACCGCCCAATAACGACAAGCATACGAAGGCACGGCATGAAAGACGCAATCAGCTTCATCCTCAACAACGAGACCGTTTCTCTTCGGGATTTCGGCCCGACGGAGACCCTGCTCGATTATCTGAGGCTGCAAAAACGACTGACCGGCACCAAGGAAGGCTGTGCAGAAGGCGACTGCGGTGCCTGCACCGTGCTGGTCGGGCGGCTGATGGACGGCTCACTGCGTTACGAAACCGTCAATGCCTGCATCCGGTTCAGTGGGTCTCTGCATGGCACCCATATCGTTACCATTGAGCATCTGGCCAGCAAGGACGGCGTTCTGCATCCGGTGCAACAGGCGATGGTGGATTACCATGGCTCGCAATGCGGCTTCTGCACGCCCGGCTTCGTCATGTCGCTTTATGGCCTTTGGCTGACGAGCAACAAGCCATCCCGTGCAGACATCGAAAAGGCCTTGCAGGGCAATCTCTGTCGCTGCACGGGTTACGAGCCGATCATCCGCGCCGCAGAAAGCGTGACGGCTGCCAAGCCCAGCACCCTGTTCGACCCGATAGAGCGGGACCGCGCCAGCATCATGTCCCGCCTTTGGGCCATTCAGTTGAATGAGACGATCACCGTCACCAAAGATGACTGTCGCACCATCATCCCCTCCAACCTCAACGAGTTCGCAGCCGCCTATGCCGCCGAGCCCAAGGCGACCATCGTTGCTGGCTCCACGGATGTCGGCCTGTGGGTAACGAAGCAGATGCGGGCGCTAAACCCTGTGATCTTCATCAATCACTTGAGCGAGCTGCAATCGATATCAGTCGAAGACGGCGGCATTTCCATTGGCGCTGGCGTGACTTACGCCCACGCCTTCACCGCTCTCGCAAAGCACATTCCACCCTTCGCCCGCCTGATCGACCGCATCGGCGGCCAGCAGGTGCGCAATATGGGCACCATCGGCGGCAACATCGCCAACGGCTCACCCATCGGCGATACGCCACCGGCGCTGATTGCGCTGGGTGCGACGCTCACCTTACGCTCTGCGTCCGGCAGCCGGACAATGCCGCTGGAAACATACTTCATCGATTACGGCAAGCAGGACCGTTTCGCGGGCGAATTCGTGGAGAAGATTTTCGTGCCGATCCCGGCGGCTGATGTGCATTACGCCATCTATAAGATTTCCAAACGTCGCGATGAGGATATCTCCACGCTCTGCGCCGCCTATCATCTGAAGCTGGATGAGGCGGGCACGGTGGAAGACATCCGCATCACTTTCGGTGGCATGGCGGCAACGCCGAAACGGGCCGCGAAGCTGGAAGAGGCGTTGATGGGTCAGCCATGGAGTATGGAAACTATCGAAGCAGCGCGCGATGCCATCGACGAGGATTTCCAGCCGTTGACGGACTGGCGCGCTACTGCCGAATACCGGATGCTGACGGCGAAGAACCTGCTCACGCGGTTCTTTTTGGAGACATCCGGCGAGCGCCAGGAGTTGCAGCGCTTCGTACTGGCGGAGGCCTGAGCCATGGACACCAACACGTTCGAGCGCACCAAAACCGCTGTCGATGGCAAGATGCACAACTCGCTGCGGCATGATTCAGCGCACAAGCATGTCACCGGAAGTGCCGAATATATCGATGATATTCCCGAACCGGCGGGCATGATCCACGGCGCCATTGGCATGGCAGACCGAGCGCACGCCGAAATTGTTGCGATGGACTTGTCCGAGGTCGAAGCCACGCCCGGTGTTCTCTGGGTGATGACGGGCAAGGATGTGCCGGGCGAAAACGACGTGTCCTCCGGCGGTCGTCACGACGAACCTTTGCTGGCGGAAAAGCTGGTGCAGTTTCACGGCCAGCCGATCTTCGCCGTGTTTGCCGAAACCCGCAACATCGCACGCAAAGCAGCCCGAAAAGCAAAGATCACCTACAACGACCTGCCGCACTGGAGCGATATCGACGGCGCCACGGAAAACGGCGAACCGCTGGTCACCCCCGGCATGACGCTTCAGCGTGGCGAAGCCGAGCTGGAAATGGATGTCGCCCCGCGCCGCCTGACCGGCACCATGCGCATCGGCGGACAGGAGCACTTTTATCTGGAAGGCCATATCGCCATGGCCGTGCCGGGCGAAGATGACGAGGTGACCGTGTGGAGTTCCACCCAGCATCCCAGCGAAATCCAGCACATCGTCAGCCACATTCTGCAGGTGCCATCCAACGCCGTAACCGTGCAGGTAAGGCGCATGGGCGGTGGTTTCGGTGGCAAGGAAACGCAGGGCAACCAGTTTGCAGCCCTCTGTGCCATCGCCGCCAAGAAGCTGAACCGCGCCGTCAAAATGCGTCCCGACCGCGATGAGGACATGACCGCCACCGGCAAACGACATGACTTCCGGGTCGATTATGAACTGGGCTTCGATGACGAAGGCCGCATTCACGCGGTAGACGCCACCTATGCCGCACGTTGCGGTTTCTCCTCCGACCTTTCCGGCCCGGTGACCGACCGTGCACTGTTCCACGCCGATTCGAGCTATTTCTATCCGCATGTAAAACTGCAATCGAAGCCCTTGAAAACCCACACGGTTTCCAACACGGCCTTCCGTGGCTTCGGCGGCCCGCAGGGCATGCTGGGGGCGGAACGCTTTATCGAGGAAATCGCCTATGCGGTGGGCAAAGACCCGCTGGAAATTCGCAAACTGAATTTTTACGGTCAGACGGGCTCGGGCCGAACGACCACGCCCTACCATCAAGAGGTCGAAGACAACATCATCGCCCGCATCGTGGAGGAACTGGAAACCTCCAGCGATTATCAAGCACGGCGACAGGCGATCATCGAGTTCAACAAGACGAGCCCCATCATCCGCAAAGGCATTGCGCTGACGCCAGTGAAGTTCGGCATCTCCTTCACCATGACCGCCTTTAACCAGGCGGGGGCGCTGGTGCATGTCTATAATGATGGCTCTATCCACCTCAACCATGGTGGCACGGAGATGGGTCAGGGCCTTTACACCAAGGTCGCGCAGGTCATCGCCGATGCGTTTCAGGTGGATATCGACCGGGTCAAGATCACCGCGACCACCACCGGCAAGGTGCCTAACACATCCGCTACCGCCGCCTCTTCCGGCACCGATCTCAACGGCATGGCCGCCTATGATGCGGCGCGCCAGATCAAGGAACGGCTGATCAAATTCGCCATGGAAAAATGGAACGTGGGCGAGGGAGAAGTAACATTCCTGCCCAACCGCATTCGTGTGGGAACGGAAGAAATCGCCTTTAACGACTTCATCAAACAGGCCTATTTCGCCCGCGTCCAGCTTTCCGCCGCAGGCTTTTACAAGACCCCGAAAATCCACTGGGACCGGGCCGCAGGCAAAGGCACGCCGTTCTATTATTTCGCCTATGGCGCATCCGTCTCGGAAGTCTCCATCGATACGCTGACCGGCGAATATTTGATGGAGCGCACAGACATTCTCCACGATGTCGGCAAATCGCTGAACCCAGCCATCGATATCGGTCAGGTCGAAGGTGGCTTCATTCAGGGCATGGGCTGGCTGACGACTGAGGAATTGTGGTGGGATGCCAAGGGCCGCCTGCGCACTCATGCGCCGTCCACCTACAAGATACCGCTGGCCTCCGACCGGCCGAAAATCTTTAGCGTCAAGCTGGCGGAATGGGCGGAGAACGCCGAGCCGACCATTGGCCGGTCGAAGGCCGTGGGCGAACCGCCGCTTATGCTGGCGATTTCTGTGCTTGAGGCTTTGTCGATGGCGGTGGCCAGTGTCGCAGATTACAAGGTCTGCCCGCGATTGGATGCGCCTGCGACGCCGGAACGGGTGTTGATGGCGGTGGAGCGGTTGAGGAAGGTGTGAGGTGATGTGGCAACGCTTGAGTGCGGCGCAGAACCCCCTCTGGCCTGCCGGCCATCTCCCCCACAAGGGGGGAGAAACCGTGGGGCGAGGTCTTCCTTTTAGTCACCAAGCGCTTGAGGGATGTAGACAGCGCGGCATATCCTCTCCCCTATTGTGGGGGAGATGGCCGGCAGGCCAGAGGGTTTTTTTTGTCAGCGGGTTGCGCGCCCATGCCTGACACCGCCATCTCCACTTTTCTCGACGGATCAACCCCCTCCATCCTCGTCGAAATCAGCGCCGTCAAAGGCTCTGCCCCACGCGAAGCCGGAACCTTCATGCTCGTCTCAAGCACCGGCATCTGGCAAACCATCGGCGGTGGGCAGTTCGAATATATGGCCATCGACCACGCCCGCGCCATGCTGGCAGGCAAAACGGCCATTGATACCATGGACATCCCGCTCGGCCCCGAAATCGGCCAATGCTGCGGCGGGCGCACCGTGCTGCAATTCACAAAGGTCACACCCGCAAACGCCGAAGGGCTGAAGCAGCGCCTAGTGCAAGAACATCAATCCCAGCCCGCAGTCTTCATCTTCGGTGCGGGTCATGTCGGCAAGGCTCTGGCGCAGACACTGGCTCTCCTTCCCCTATCCATCACCGTCACCGAGACGCGGCGTGAGGAACTGGTTGGGCTACCTGAGACCGTGTCGTCCCACCTCACCGCCATGCCAGAAGCCATGGTGAAAACTGTTCCCAGCGGTGGAACGATCATCATCGTCACCCATGATCACGCGCTGGACTTCCTGATCGCGAAGGAGGCACTCGCCCGCGACGACTTGGCCTACGTCGGCATGATCGGCTCCAAGACCAAACGCGCCACCTTCGCCCACTGGCTGGAGCGCGAAGGTCAGCCAACGTCAAGGCTGGAGCGACTGGTGCTGCCCATCGGCGGAAACACCGTGAAAGACAAGCGACCCGCCGTTATAGCGACCTTGGTAGCAGCCGAAGTGCTTCACGCAATTCATCGCTTTGCCGCACCCGCCCCGGCCCGATCTGATCGCGACCATCCAGCAGACCAAGATCACGCTTGATGTGGTCCTGCATTTCGTCTTCCTGCGACGGGTTCGATTGAGCCGATTTTCGCGTAAACCAGTCCAATATCCATAGTCGCGCAAATAGCCGTGGCCAGACGCTGAGAGCGGCTGTACGCATATCATTTCTCCAAAGTTCTTTTGATGCTATGGAGAAGAAATGCTCCTGTTTTCATGGAAAAACCAATGAAACTTCTGATGATATGGATAAAGAGAACTTATCCATGAAACTCTCCCGTAACGTACCCCTGAATGCCATGCGCGTGCTGGAAAGTGCCGCGCGTCACCTGAGTTTCACTAGGGCTGGCGAAGAGCTGGGCATGACGCAGACGGCGGTGAGCTATCAGATCAAATTGCTTGAGGATTTCGTCGGTGCACCGCTGTTCCTGCGCAAGCCACGGCAGGTGGAACTGACTCAAACGGGCGAGTTACTGGCAGGTCGGGCATCGCAAGCCTTCGGTATTCTTGCGACGGCGCTGGAAGAAGCGCGCAACAGGACGGCGGATGTTCTCATCATCTCCTGCACCACGACCTTCGCGCATCAATGGCTGGCGAGACGGTTGGGCGTGTTTCAGGCCAGATACCCCAAAATCTCGGTGCAACTGGCTCTCACCAACGAGATCGTGGACTTCGCCCGCACCAATGTCGATATCGGCATTCGCTGGGGCAAAGGCGATTGGCCTGACGTCATCAGCCGTCGAATCATGCGGCTGGATTTTGCCCCAGTCGTCAGCCCCAAGCTTGCCGCCACCATCGGCGGGCTGAAGCATCCCGCCGATATTCTGAAACTGCCCATCATCAGCCCCAATGATCGCTGGTGGAAACACTGGTTTGCGGAAGCAGGGGTGACCGAGACCGATCTCGACAGCCGAACCGGCAGCGACTTCGGCATCCAGAATCTGGAAGCGCAGGCGGCCATTGCGGGCCACGGCGTTGCCATCGTCAATCCGGTCCACTTCGCCGAAGACATCGCATCCGGTCGCCTGCTCCAACCCTTCGACCTGGTCTGCAATGATGGCCACGACTACTGGATCGTTCATCACGAAAGCCGCCGCAAGGTCGCCAAGATCAAGGCATTCAGCGAGTGGATGGAGGAGGAGTTTCCGACGGAGCCGTGATTGCTGCGTTTGCGCTCAACAAATCTGTCGGTTTCGCAGGTTCCCTCTTTTCTGACGCTCGAAATTCTCGCACAGTGCGGTGCAACGTCAGGGGAACATAATGTACGAATATGCCATTGCGTGGGAATGGATGGCCTTTGCCGTCAGGTGGCTGCACGTCATCACCGCCATCGCCTGGATCGGCTCATCCTTCTACTTCATCGCACTGGATTTGGGGCTGGTGAAGCGCCCGAACATGCCGCCGGGTGTTTATGGTGAAGAGTGGCAGGTGCATGGCGGCGGTTTCTACCATGTGCAGAAATATCTGGTCGCGCCTGCCTCGATGCCGGAACATCTCACTTGGTTCAAATGGGAAAGCTACGCCACGTGGCTTTCCGGGTTTGCCATGCTGTGCATCGTTTATTACGGCGGCGCTGATCTGTTCCTCATCGACCATTCCGTGCTGGAACTCACGCAGTTTCAGGCCATCTGTCTGTCGCTGGCCTCGCTCGCCATCGGCTGGGTGTTTTATGATCTGCTGTGCAAATCCCCCATCGGCAACAACACCTGGGGCCTGATGGCCGTGCTCTACATTGCGCTGGTGGCGATGGCCTGGGGTTATACGCAGGTGTTTACGGGCCGCGCGGCGTTCCTGCACCTGGGTGCCTTTACCGCCACAATCATGTCGGCCAACGTCTTCATGATCATCATTCCCAACCAGAAGATCGTCGTCGCCGACTTGATCGCCGGTCGCACGCCGGACCCGAAATATGGCCGCATCGCCAAGCAGCGTTCGCTGCACAACAACTACCTGACGCTGCCCGTCATCTTCTTCATGCTGTCGAACCATTATCCGCTGGCCTTTGCCACCCAGTTCAACTGGATCATTGCAGCGCTAGTCTTCCTGATGGGCGTCACCATCCGCCACTGGTTCAACACCACCCACGCCCGCAAGGGCAGACCCACATGGACATGGCTGGTCACGGTGCTGATCTTTATCGTCATCATGTGGCTTTCCACCGTGCCGAAGGTGCTGACCGGCGAACAGGAAGAAAAAGCAGCGAAGCTTTCGCCCATTCAGCAGCTTTTCGCAGCCGATGTGCATTTCGCCTCAGCGCGGGATGTGGTGCAAAGCCGCTGTTCCATGTGCCATGCGGCAGAGCCGGTCTGGGAAGGTGTTCCCTTCACACCAAAATCGGTGAAGCTTGAGACAGATGCGCAAATTGCGGCGCATGCACGGGAAATCTATTTACAGGCGGGACGCTCCCATGCCATGCCCCCCGGCAACATCACGGCGATCACGCCGCAGGAACGCAAGGTGCTGACCGCATGGTATGAGAGCGCCGTATCCCAAGGAAAAACGGAATGAGCATGCTTCTGCTGCGCGGACGTCTCTTGAGCTTCAACCGCGCACCGCTCGCAATCGATGATACGGCAAGCTATGTCTATATCGAAGATGGCGGTCTGCTGCTGGAAAACGGCAAGATCAGCGCCATTGGCGAGTATGCGGACGTCCGCGCGCAAGCACCTGAAGACATCGAAGAAACGGACCACCGCCCTCACCTCATCGTGCCGGGCCTGATCGATCTGCACATGCATTTCCCGCAAATGCAGGTCATCGGTTCCTACGCCGCCAATCTGCTGGAATGGCTCGACACCTACACCTTTCCGGAAGAGTGCCGTTTCGTGGAAAGCGCCCATGCGCAACGCATCGCCACCCATTTCTACGACGAACTGATCCGCCACGGCACCACAACGGCTGTCGCCTATTGCTCGGTTCACAAGACATCTGCCGACGCTTTTTTTGCCGAGGCCATGAAGCGCAATATGCTGATGGTGGGCGGCAAGGTCATGATGGACCGCAACGCCCCGCAAGGCCTGCTGGACACACCGGAACTCGGCTATGACGAGACACGTCAGGTTATCGCAGACTGGCACGGCAAAGGCCGCAACCACGTCGCCATCACGCCTCGCTTCGCGATCACCTCGACGCCGAAACAGATGGAAGCAGCACAAGCGCTGGCGCAGGAATTCCCTGACCTCTTTATCCAGACGCATCTGTCTGAAAACCTGGACGAGATCAACTACACCTGCGAACTCTATCCCGATGCCATCGACTATACCGACATCTATGTCCGCTATGGCCTGATGGGCAAAAAGACGCTGCTCGGCCATGCCATCCATCTGTCGGATCGTGAAGCCGATGTGCTCTCGGAAACCGGCGCGGTGGCCGTTCACTGCCCCACATCCAACCTCTTCATCGGCTCCGGCCTGTTCCCAATGAAGAAGCTGCAACGGCGAGAAAAGCCGGTTCGCATCGGCGTGGCCACCGATATTGGCGGCGGATCGAGCTATTCCATGCTGCGCACCATGGACGAAGCCTACAAAATTCAGCAACTGCTGGGAGAACGTTTGAATCCGCTGGAAAGCTGGTACCTGATGACCCGCGGCAATGCCGAGGCGCTGTCGATGGCAGACCGCATCGGCACGCTGGATGCCGGTACAGATGCTGATATTACCGTACTCACCGCATCTTCGACGCCTGCAATGGCATTGAAGATGGAAGTCGTGACCAGTCTGACGGAAGAACTTTTCCTGATGCTGACTATGGGAGATGACCGCACAGTGGTTGAAACTTATATTGCAGGCATAAGTGCCAAAACTATACTTTAGGATGCATAATTTTTAAGAAAAGAAGTGTGTTCGAATTTAATTATATTTAAACATTAATTATCTAATGGTCTCTTAGGCAGAACATCGACCCCGGTCGCCATGACGGCACACCGCTCTGTCATGCATCACCATTTCCTACGAACTATCCGCTCTCTGAAGTGTTTTCGCACAGCCGTTCTCCCTCGGCTGCGCCTTCGAGTGCCTTGTGTTCGCAGTAACTAAGTCTACCGCGAGGAACGATGTCATTTCTTAAAAACGCAAGTATTCGGACAAAAATCCTATCTTTGATCATCCCGCTATGCGTTGTGGGACTGAGCGCTACGGTCTTTATTTCCAGCCGCTACAAGGCAGCGGATACGAGCTATTCCGACTTCATTGCGAAGGACAACATCGCGAGCGTCGAGATGGCACGCGCTAACCGCAATATGGTCGCCTCTGCCTACGGCGCATATCAAATACTGACCTACCGTCAGCAAGATCCTGGAATGAAAAGGGCGCTGGATTTTTATAACGACAGCAAGGCCAAGCTTTTCAGCAGGTTTGAACGTGTCAAAGAACTTGTTCCAAACGAAAGCGCAAAGATCGATTCTCTTCTGACGCGCGCGAAAGAGGTTATTTCCATCACCGACCAGGCTGTTCAAATGGGCCAGGTGGATCAGGATGAACAGGCGAAAGCCGTTCTGGCGAAAGCTGACGCTTTAATTTTACCTCTGACAACGGACAATGCTGCGTTTCTGGACGGCATGGTCAAAGCAGTCGGCGTCAAAAGTGACGCACTGAGCGACCAGACGAACTCCACCATTTTCACGTCCTTGATGGTGGTCGGCATCACCTTCGCACTGGGTATCATCGCCTCCCTCATCGTTGCCGCTAAGGGGATCACGACACCGATCGCATCCTTGCGCGAACGGATGATTTCGCTTGCTCAGGGTCAGACGGCAGCGCCTGTCGAAGGCCAGGACCGCAAGGATGAAGTCGGCCAGATGGCAAAGGCCGTTTCTATCTTCCGCGACAACGCCCTTGAGAAGATTCGTCTGGAAAAGGAAGCCGAAGCCAATCGCAGCGTTTCCGAGAAGGAACGCATCGACCGTGAAGCGCAGAAAGCACAGGACGCCGCAGACACGCAGTTTGCTGTCGATCAACTGGCAAAGGGTCTGGGCCGTCTTGCAGATGGTGACGTGGCATACCGCATCGAAACGCCTTTCGTTTCGCACCTCGATACTCTGCGCAACAACTTCAATGGTTCGGTTGCCAATCTGAACGACGCTTTGCGCGCCGTTGGCCAGAACGCACGCGGCATTGATGCCGGTGCCAACGAAATTCGCTCTGCGGCAGACGATCTGTCCAAGCGCACCGAACAGCAGGCTGCGTCAGTTGAAGAAACCGCAGCCGCTCTCGAAGAAATCACCACAACGGTGAAGGATTCGAGCAGCCGTGCCGAAGAAGTCGGCCATCTCGTTGCCAAGGCCCGTGATGGTGCAGAAAAGTCCGGCAACGTCGTGCGTCAGGCCGTGACCGCCATGAATGAGATCGAACGCTCTTCGGGCGAGATCACCAACATCATCAGCGTTATCGATGAAATCGCGTTCCAGACCAACCTTCTGGCCCTGAACGCAGGTGTTGAAGCGGCACGTGCCGGTGAAGCCGGTAAGGGTTTTGCGGTTGTTGCACAGGAAGTGCGTGAGCTAGCGCAGCGCTCTGCCAAGGCTGCGAAAGAGATCAAGGCATTGATCACCACGTCTGGCGAACACGTTCGCTCTGGCGTGACGCTGGTGGGTGAAACCGGCAAAGCACTTGAGGTCATCGTCACCGAAGTCCAGGAAATCAACCGTCACATCACCGCGATTGTCGAATCGTCTCGCGAACAGTCGGTCGGCCTTCAGGAGATCAACACCGCCGTCAACACCATGGACCAGGGCACGCAGCAGAACGCGGCTATGGTCGAACAGTCGACAGCGGCTAGCCACAGCCTTGCCAAGGAAGCGGCATCCCTCAACCAGTTGCTGTCTCGCTTCAACCTCGGTCAGGGCGAAGGTTCTGGCCGGACCATGCCATCGGCTGCGCCAGTCAGATCCGCATCGGCCACGTCCAGACCCGCACCATCTCCAGCCCGCGCACTCGGTCGCAAGATTGCAGGCGCCTTCGGTGGTGGTTCATCGGCAGCAGCGGTTGCGCAGGATACCTGGGAAGAGTTCTGAGCCATCCGGCAAAACACTGAGATTGCGGGCGCCATTGGCGCCCGCTTTTTTATGGGACGTCAGTTCCAGAAAGGTCTGAAGAAAAGCTCCGCCCCCAGGGCCAGAAGGCAGATCAGGAACCATTGTCGAAATCTCGCCGGGCTGACGATCTTGCGGATCGATTGCCCAAGCCACATGCCAAGAAGTGCTGGCACGATGGCGAGTGCCGAAAGCCCCACATCATCGATCTGCACAGCGGCTTGGGACGCCAGACCCAGCGCCAACGCCACCGTTGAAACCGTGAATGAAAGCCCGAGCGCCTGCACCAGC
Organism: Hyphomicrobiales bacterium; assembly: GCA_900468015.1. GTDB lineage: Bacteria > Pseudomonadota > Alphaproteobacteria > Rhizobiales > Rhizobiaceae > Agrobacterium. The sequence continues at coordinate 450,948 of UBRU01000001.1, read as the reverse complement.
ATATCGCGATCGAACCCCATTGACTGGATATAGGGAACGGCGGGCATCACGAAGACGCCGGTCGCACCTGTCAAAAGCCCCGTGATGAGACCGATGAGCGGCGATAGAAAGCCCGTCAAATGCCGGGGCACCACAAGAGGTCGAGCCAACAGGCTGTAGGCCGCATAGATGAAAAGTGCCGCGCCGAGCGCCGACGTCGTCCAGCGCGCCGCACCACCCGTCATCAGCTGAACACCGATCAGTGTTCCCGCAACGATGGCAAGCATCATCGGCCAAAGACGACGCAGGACCGCTCGAAAACTCGGCCCCGCAAAAAGCTGCCAGATATTGGTGACGAAGGACGGCAGAAGCAGCAGGCCTGCCGCTGCGACGGGCGGCATGAAAAGGCCCAGAACGCCCATGGCAACGGTCGGCAGGCCCATGCCCGTCACCCCCTTGACGATGCCCGCTAGAACGAAAGTTACGGTTATTGCTGCAAGAAAACCAATGTCCATCGTCGTCATCAAATGCGTCTCGTCGTTGTCGCCGGGTCTGTTTTACGCCCTGAGATTTTGCGATGCTACGGCGACGACCGAAACGACGAGCGGTACCCGTTCTTGTCCGCAGCGGCACCCCCATAAAACTCTTTCAGAACATGTCTTTTCACTTAATTTCAGTTACCACTCAGGCCTAAGTTCGTGATATGCGGTTATCATTCAAATGTGAAAGATCATTTCATGGCCAAAATCCTCACCATTGCCGACCTGAAGAAAAAGGCGAAGCGCCGCGTTCCCAAGATGTTTTTCGACTATGCCGATAGCGGCGCATGGACCGAAAGCACCTACCGGGCCAATGAAGATGACTTCGCCAAGATAAAACTGCGCCAGCGCGTGCTGGTGGATATGACCAATCGCTCGCTGGCAACAGAGATGATCGGCGAGAAGGTCTCGATGCCCGTGGCGCTGTCTCCGACCGGGCTCACCGGCATGCAGCATGCCGATGGTGAGATGTTGGCGGCCAAGGCAGCAGAGGAATTCGGCGTGCCCTTCACGCTCTCGACCATGAGCATCTGCTCCATCGAAGACGTGGCATCGGTCACCTCGCGCCCCTTCTGGTTCCAGCTCTACGTGATGAAGGACCGCGACTTCGTCAACAATCTGATAGACCGAGCGAAGGCAGCGAAGTGCTCGGCGCTGGTGCTGACGCTCGATTTGCAAATCCTCGGGCAACGCCACAAGGATCTGCGCAACGGCCTTTCGGCCCCACCCAAATTCACGCCCAAGCATATCTGGCAGATGGCAACGCGTCCGCAATGGTGCATGGACATGCTGCGCACCAAACGCCGCAGCTTCGGCAACATCGTCGGCCATGCCAAGAATGTCTCCGACCTCTCCTCGCTTTCCTCATGGACAGCGGAGCAGTTCGACCCGCGCCTTTCCTGGGAAGACGTGGCCTGGATCAAGAAGCGTTGGGGCGGCAAGCTCATTTTGAAGGGCATTCTGGACGAGGACGATGCCCGCGCTGCTGCCGATACCGGTGCAGATGCCATCATCGTTTCGAACCATGGCGGACGCCAACTCGACGGCGCGCTTTCTTCCATCGCCATCCTTCCCAAGATCGTGGATGCAGTCGGCGACCGGATAGAGGTCCACCTCGATGGCGGCATACGCTCCGGTCAGGACGTGCTGAAGGCGATCGCCATCGGCGCGAAGGGCACCTATATCGGCAGGCCATTCCTCTACGGTCTGGGTGCCGATGGCAAACAGGGCGTGACGACGGCGCTGGAAATCATCCGCAAGGAAATGGATATCACCATGGCGCTGTGCGGCAAACGACTTCTGACGGACGTCGACCGCAGTATTCTCGTGCAATGACGCTGCGCCTCAAGTGCGCTTGATCCCTCACATTCGCGTGAGGGATCAAGGCCTGTTTCTGTTGTCGTCGGATGGATGCTCTACGGAAATGCGCGACCCTGTACCGCTTGTGCACGCGCTATCACCTTGAACCAAAGCCCCTGAAAATCAGGCTTTCGCGATACCTGTTCCTCTCCTTAAGTCACACCAACACGCCCCCTTCCAAAACTCTGCCAAACCGCTGCCAAGCCCCAGATTTGACCCGCCACCAGTCGGGGTCGATTTTCATACTTAATTAAGGCTCAAGGCAGTCTTTAAAGTCTTAGCGGTTTTGTTGCCTGACATTGGCTTCAGCTTGCAAAGCTTCGGGCGGTACAGACGGACAAGGGGAAATGCATGTCGGGAAAGATCAGACGGAGAATGCCTGGAGCATGGATTTTTGCTTTTGCGTTCTTCTGCGCGATCGTCTCTTTTGGGGCAGCGCCAGCGCAGGCGCGCTATGCGCACATCATCATCGACGCGAAGACGGGCAAGGTTTTGGACTCGCAAAATGCCGATGTCATCAACTTCCCGGCTTCCCTGACCAAGATGATGACCCTCTATCTGACCTTCGAGGCGCTGCATGATGGCCGCCTAAAACTCGATCAGCGCATCACCATGTCCAAGAACGGCGCGGCGACCATTCCATCCAAACTCTGGGTCAAAGCGGGCACGACCTTTACAGCGCGCGAAGCCATCTATGGCATGATCGTCAAATCCGCCAACGACCTTGCCGAGGGCATGGGCGATCATCTGGGTGGATCGGAAGCCAAGTTCGCACAGATGATGACACGCAAGGCCCGGCAACTGGGCATGACGAAGACGGTGTTTCGCAATGCATCCGGCCTGCCCGACAGGGCGCAGGTGACGACGGCGCGAGATATGGCAAAGCTCGGGCTTGCGCTTCAGCGCGATTTTCCCAGAGAATACAAGATGTTCAACACAACATCCTTCAAATTTCGGGGCAAGACGATCCGTGGTCACAACCGGCTTCTGACCCGCTATCAGGGTGTGGACGGCATCAAGACCGGCTACACCAACGCTTCCGGCTTCAACCTCGTCAGCGCCGTCAACCACAATGGTCGCAGCGTTGTGGGCGTGGTTCTGGGCGGGCGGACGGCCCAGCGCCGCGACAACCAGATGGTTGCTCTGCTGGACAGGACGCTGCCCAAGGCGTCGAGAACACGGGTCAACGAACAGCTCATCGCCAGTGCCAGCACGAGCCGCACATTCGACGTGCCGCCCGCAACCGTGCCGCTGCCAATGTTTGCCGAGCGGCGTGAGCCTGCAACCACGCAGGTCGCAGCAGCCAATGGCGCCATTGCCGACATGATCCAGACCTCGTCGGTGGCGCCAACCGCATCTGCGCATAGAAGTGCATGGGAAGTTCAGATTGCTGCCGCCGATTCAGAAGCCGCCGCCCTGACGCTTCTCCGCAATGCGCAATCATCGCTTTCTGCCGGACCGACAGCGGCTATAGCGCCCTATACGGAAGCCGTACGCAGTGGAGGCGCGACGCTCTACCGCGCCCGCTTCACCGGCTTTGACAATCAGGCCGATGCCCTCTCGGCCTGCAAGGACCTGAAAGCGCAATCCTATTCCTGCGTGGTCATGTCGAGCAACGGCTAGCGGCGACAGGCTTTAGTCCTGCCAGCCACTGGCGATAGCATTTCCGATCCGGTCCATGCCATTGCGGCGCGCAAGCTCTGCCATCGGGGCCGTATCGTAGGGGATTTGCCGGTAAGATACCTGCCACCCGTGGGCGGTCTGTTCGAGAACAGCGTAGGCCGCAAGCGCGTGTCCCGCATCCACCTGATGATGGAAGGGTTCGTCATCCTTCCAGCCGGGGCAACCGACGCTGCCCGGATTAACGATAAGACGACCATCTGAAAGCTGAACCGTTCGTGCAATATGTGTGTGGCCACACAACATCAAGGGCTGTTCGATACCCGCCGCCAGCGCCTCTATCTCCGCACGCGCGCGAAGATGCAGCACCCCCTGCGGCAGCAACTGTTCCAGCCAGTAATCCAGATCGCCTTTCGGTGACCCATGGCAGCAATAGGCAACGTCCTTGAAAACCATCTCGAACGGCAAGGCCTTCAACCAGTCGAGATCGGACGTGGAAAGCTGAGGGTAGACAGTTTTTTCCCACGGCCCCATCTCGTCGAATGGCTGCTCGATCAGGGCGCGGTCATGGTTTCCGCGGACACTGGGAATGCCGCCATCGATCAACAGCTTTGCCGTTGGCGCAGCATCCAGCGGGCCGCTGAAGCAATCACCCAGATTGACGATGTCTTCGATCCCAAGCTTTCGTATATCTGCCAAAACGGCTTCAAGCGCAGCGTAATTGCCGTGAACATCGGCGATTGCAGCAAAAATCATGGTCGTCAGCTTCCCCGATAGGTCGAGTAACTATAGGGCGAGAGCAGCAGCGGCACGTGGTAATGCCCTGTTTCATCGGCAATACCGAAGCGAATGGGGATGACATCCAGAAACGCCGGTTCCGGCAACGTCAGCCCTTTGGCCCGCAGATAGTCGCCTGCATAAAACACCAGTTCGTATTGACCGGCGCGAAACGCCTCTCCAATCAGCAAAGGCCCGCCAACGACACGACCGTCGCTATTGGTTTCAACAGTTTTCAGCTTCTCGCGGCGCTCCCCATCCAGCCGGTAAAGCTCGATTTTCAGACCTTGCGCGGGTGTTCCATGGGCGGCATCGAGAACATGGGTCGTCAGGCCGGTCATAGGGTTGGCTCCGCAATGAAATAGGGCTCTTCGTAAAAATATTCCTCGAGATTATTGCCCGGCCCATCCCGGTCAACAACGAGAAAATCGCAGGTCTCACCCACCGTCATCAATGGGTGGTGCCAGACGTTGCGATGGTAATTCACGCCTTGACCAGCATTTGCGATGAAGACGTTGGGCTTGCCCGGTCTGCCATTCTCATCATGAGAAACCACCACGAGAAAGGGTTTGCCGGACAACGGCGTAAAACTTTGGCTGCCCAGTGGATGACGCTCCATCATATCAAGCGTATAGGGAAATCCGCGCGCCTTGCCTCTGAAAATATTGAGCACCACCCGCGCACCCTCACCCACGACATCGGCCTGCGACAAGGCGTGGTAACGTTCGGTGTTGCCGCTGTTGATCAGGCGCATTGATGACAGTTCGGGCTCGAGGACATCGCCGAATGGTGCGAATGTGTGCCGTGTCAGCAGCTGTATTTCAATAAAGTCAGTCAATGCTATTCACCTTGGGCCCGCCAATGACTGACTGTATCGAGCCATTGCAATAACTCTGGTATCGTCGTCTGCGTCGTTTCCCAAATGATGTTTAGATCCAGAGTAAAATATCCATGCGCAACCCGGTTACGCAAACCGCGGATCGAATGCCAAGGGAAATCTGGATGATCCTCAATAAAATCCGGGTACGTTTCCATCAGACGCACTGCGGACTCACCGATCACGATAAGGCTCATGCCGACAGCATGTTGCGTCTTCATATCTGAAAGAAACTCGCCCTCCTGCATTCCAGAAACGAAACTTCTCGCAGCTTCAGCGGCTCTCCTCATATCAGCAAGATAATCTAACCGCCGATCCAGACTCATATAGGCTTAGCTTCCGAAAGAACACGAAGCTTTACGCGCTCTGGAAAATCCCCCGGAGTGAGGAGATGGATTTTTGTTCCGAGCATCATTTGCTCAAGAGCGTCCTGAAGACCTCCAAGGCTCAGTAATGTTGAGCCCGGCAACGCATCCACCAGAATATCCAGATCGCTATCCGGCCTGTCCTCGCCGCGCGCAACGGAACCGAAGACACGCGGATTGGCCGCGTTGAAGCGTTTGGTCGCTTCGCGGATGGCTTCACGGTTGTTTTCCAGCACTTCCGAAGGTTTCATCGCACATCTCCTGCAACGCAATATAGATCGTCGCGGTTACGGTGAAAAGACGGTTGTGTGCGCATCCGGTTCAGCCCTGCGGTAACAGAGCGGATAGGCGCAGCCAAGCGATCTTTTCCACCTGCGCCGATGCCGTTGCGAACTCATCTTGTGCATCATGATGAATGCGAGTCTCGAAGGCTTTTAAGATGTCAGCCTTATCAAGCCCTTTGACGGCGATGATGAAGGGGAATCCGTTCTTTTCGACATAGGCGGTGTTGAGTTCCGTAAAGCGACCGTGCTCCTCGGGTGTCAGCCGGTCAAGACCCGCACCCGCCTGCTCACGGCGGCTATCGTCCGTTAGGCCGCCTGCGATGGCAAGTTTTCCAGCGAGGTCCGGGTGCGCGCGCAGGACGCCCAGTCTTTCCGCCTCGGACGCCGCGCGAAACTGCGCAACGAGCGCGGCGTGCACGTTTGCCGCTGTTAGTGGTTCAGCAATTGCGCCTGCATCGAAGGCCCGCTTAGCAATGAAGGGGGAATGCTCGAATATTCCGCCGAAACGGCTGATAAATTCCGCCCGCTCCACCATCACAGTATCTCCGGCTTGTGGTGCGCATGCCAATGGCGGGCGATTTCAACGCGTTGAGGCATCCAGACCTTGTCATGGCCAAGAACATATTCGATGAAGCGGCGAAGCGCTGCCGCCCTGCCCGGGCGCCCGACGAGGCGGCAATGAAGACCGATGCTCATCATTCTGGCAGAGCCCTCTGCACCCTCCTGATAGAGCACATCGAACGTGTCCTTTAGATAGGTGAAGAACTGGTCGCCGGAATTGAAGCCCTGGGGTGTGGCAAAGCGCATGTCGTTGGCGTCGAGCGTATAGGGAATGATCAGGAACGGATCGTTCTTGGCACCCTTGACCCAATAGGGCAGATCATCCGCATAGGAATCGGAGGAATAAAGGAAGCCGCCCTCCTCCATCACCAGCCGCAAGGTGTTGTCGGATGGTTTGCCTTGATACATTCCATAGGGGCGCTCGCCGGTCAGTTCGGTGTGTAGACGAACCGCTTCCTGAATGTGTTTGCGCTCTTCCTCCTCGGAGAAATCCTTGTATTCCAGCCAGCGGTAACCGTGGCTGGCAATTTCCCAGCCCGCTTCCTTCATGGCGGCCACCGCCTCCGGGTTGCGCGCCATGGCTGCGGTGACGCCGTAGACTGTGGTTGTCACGCCGAGCGCGGTGAACATGCGCCACAGCCGCCAGAAGCCAGCGCGCGATCCATATTCGTAGATCGATTCCATATTGAGATTGCGCTGTCCCGGCCAGGGTTGCGCGCCGACGATTTCGGACAGAAGCGATTCCGATGCCTTGTCGCTGTCGAGAATGCAGCTTTCGCCACCTTCCTCGTAATTGATGACGAATTGCACCGCAATTCTGGCATCACCGGGCCATTTCGCATCGGGAACAGTGCGGCCGTAACCGACTAGGTTGCGGGGATAGTCAGCCGAAATCATCAAATCACCTTCACGCAAATTTCGTGAACGGTAGCATTGCGGACCGGAAAGTCGAGTGCATTTTACTGCATTCACTGATCAGGCGCTCTTGCGCGCAGAGACCCGCCCCATGGGGTGCAGCGAGTGCACGCGGAAAGGTGCGCCGGGCTCGTCTTCCACGAAAAGAGCAAGGTTGGTAAACTCGACCGGACGTGCCAGAACAGGCTCGAAAACGCCACGAACCGCCTTTTCCACCCTTGCACAATCGGCTGGCACGACGCCGCCTGTCAGAATCATCTGAAAGCGAAACTCGTCCATCACATAAGGGTGGCCCCAGCGATGAAGGTTGGTCAATTGCGTTGCCGACAGCCGGTCCGGGTCTGCACGTTCGATATCGGCATCGGAGAGCGGCATACGATAACGGTCGAATTCCTGCACCACGCTTGCTGCAAGAAAATTCAGCGTTTCGGACTGCCATGACGGGACCAAGCCGTAGGTATTGCCGAGCTTGGCGATTTCGAGGGGTGGCAGCGTGAAGGGCTGATGCGTTCCGGCGAAATGCATCAAGGCGCGCAGCAGTGCGGCCTCACCCACCTCATCGAGCAACCGGAAGGGAGCCTTGATCGAACCGTGGAAGCCATAACGGCGCGGCAGCGCGGTGTGATAGGAAATCTCCTGCATGCCGAGGCTTGAAACCGCAGGTGGTTCGACGCTATGCCCAGAATAGACGTCGCGGCCCAACCAGGCGGAAGCCGCATGGCTAAGCGGGTCGTTCGGGGTCGGCGTAAAATGGATGGCATACCGCATGCGTCGTCACCTCGCCGTCCGAAACGGTTTTCTTAAGATCTATTGCATGAGCCAAGCTGTTAGGTGATTTGCGTGACAGATTGACGACTGTAAAAGCCGTGGCGTCACATCTTTGCGTTGAAAACACGAATGTGATCGTCGAGTGTAAAACTATCGGGCACATCGGCCACGTTGCCCAGAACCGCGTCCAGTGCGGCATCGGCCAGTCGGTGCGCCAGCCCGAAACTGACCTTGAAGCCGCCCGTGAGTGCTACGATACGCGGGTGATCGGGATGCCGCCCGACCATGGGGTCGCGCCCGATGGCCTTTGGCCGCAGTCCGGCCCAACGCTCGATCACGGTTGCATTGCGCAGTGACGGCACGATCTGCCTTGCTTTTTCAATCAGCGTATCCAGCAGTTCATTGGTGGAAAAGGCGTCATCGAAATCCTCTTCGCTGGTGCTGCCGATGGCAACCGTGCCGTCTTCATGCGGCACGATATAGAGCCCATTCAAAAACACCACTGGCAAAGACGGGTCCATGTCGGCGCGCAGCAGCGCGGCCTGCCCTTTGACCGGTTGGCCAAGTTTTGGGCCAGAAGACAGGCCGAATGCAGCCGACAGCAGCGGGAAAGATTGGTGACCTGCGCAAACAATGGCATGGCCAAACGCGATCTGTTGCCCAGTCGTCAACTGCGCCGTTCCATCGGGAGAAAGCGACGATACGCTGCACTGCTCCATCATGCGAACATACCGGGACTGGCGCAGATAATAGGTAAGGCTTGCGATGAACGCTCTGGGGGACACTTTGGCTGCCAGCGTGTCATGCACGAAACCTGCCTCGCCCGCGCCTGCATCCAACCAGCCATCGACAGGTGGCGTATCCAGCACGTCCCAGTGAAATTGCTGCCCAGCTGTGCGCCAATTCACGCCTGCTTCCTTACTATGGCGTTCGGCAATCGTACGAAGATGTGGCTTCGGCAGCGGAATGAGCCGCCCGCAGCGGCGATACCCAGCAGACAAACCGGTCTCGGCCTCTATTGTGGCGATATCCGCCTCAAGGATGACGAGCGCATCGAACTGGAATTGCTTCTTGTCGGACCAGCGATCCGGCATGTGCGGCATGAGAGCGCCCAGAAGCCCGCCGCTTGCGCCATCGCCGATGTTTCCCGCATCCAGCAACAGCGTATCGATACCCAGCCTGTCAGCCTTGACCGCCGCCCAAAGCCCCATGATGCCACCGCCGATGATCAACAAAGGCACGCTGGAGGGCAAAGGTGATTGACCTGTTTGATCGGGAAGACTATCGGCTTTGACCATGACACACCCCGATAACAGTGGACCGGAACGAGCCGGTTCAAACATGCTGGATTGGCGAGAGGGCGATATGCCCTATTCGCTGGCCTTTGGCGATCATTTTTATTGCCAGACCGATGGCAGGCAGGAATGCAGCCATGTTTCGCTGTCCGGCAACGGCTTGCCGGAGCGCTGGAAAACAGCGAAGGGAACGTTCCGCATCGGTGAGCTCGGCTTCGGCACAGCGCTGAACCTTTGCGAGACGTGGCGGCAGTGGAAACTCTCAAGACCTGCTGATGCACAACTGCATTTCATGTCCTTCGAGCTATACCCGATGACGGCGCGCGAGCTGGACCGCGCGCTCTCCCATTGGCCGCAACTGGATACTGAGCGCAAAGCCTTCGTCGCGCAATGGCCTGCAGACCCGGAGGGCTGGGTTGAGATCACTCTGGATGAGCAGACACGTCTGACCGTTTTCTGCGGAGATGCCATGCAGGGCATCATCCAAAGCACCGATACATTCGACGCCTGGTATCTCGATGGCTTTGCACCAGCGAAGAACCCCGAGATGTGGACGCTGGACATCATGTCGGCGGTGTTTGAAAAGACCGCTCCCGGCGGCACCTTTGCGACATTTGCGGCGGCCGGTTTCGTGCGGCGCAATCTGGGCGAGGCCGGGTTTAAAGTCGAAAGACGGCCCGGCTTTGCCGGAAAGCGAGAAATGCTCTGCGGCACGAAACCTGCCCTATAGAGTATTTCCAGCAAAAGTGCGAAGCGGTTTTGCGTCCGGATAATGCTTTAAAACAAACAGATAGAGCGTTTTCGCGTTTCGAAGAAAAGCGGAAATGCTCTAGTCCAGAACGAAAAACGCCCGGATTTGCATCCGGGCGTTTTTCATTTCAGATCAGAACCGATCAACCGCGCTTGCGGCCACGACCGGCATTACCGGCGGGACGACCCTGACCGGCAGGGGCAAAGGAGCCAGCCTTACGGGCCGGACGACCCTGACCACCGCGATGGTTGCGGTTGCCAGCAGGCTTGCCAGCAGCAGCGGCGGCGCCTTCGGTCTTCGGACGCTTGAAGTCGGACGTCACTTCCAGATCGTTGTCACGCTCGACAGGTGCAAACTCGCCGGCACGCTGGCCACGGAAGTCGCCGTTGCGGCGTCCGCCGTCACGAGGACCGCCTTCGCGATGACCACCGTCACGGGGGCCACGTGCAGGACGGTCACCGTGGGCGCGTTCGCCACGTTCACCACCCTGACGACGCGGACCGTTGGCATTGGCGCGATTGCCACCGTTGCCGCCACGGTTGTTGTTGCCGCGTGAAGGGCTTGCCAGACCTTCAGGACGTTCGCCCGAAAGAACCGGAATTTCGATCTTCATCAGCTTTTCGATGTCGTGCAGCAGACGGGTTTCGTCCGGTGCGCAAAACGCGATGGCGATGCCATCACGACCTGCACGCGCGGTACGACCGATGCGGTGAACATAGGCGTCGGCGACTTCTGGCAGATCGTAGTTGAAGACGTGCGTCACGGCAGGAATGTCGATGCCGCGTGCTGCCACGTCGGTTGCGACCAGAACCTGGACTTCGCCGTCCTTAAAGCCCTTGAGCGCACGCTCGCGCTGACCCTGGCTCTTGTTGCCATGGATCGACTGGACCTTGAAACCGATGTGCTCCAAATGCTTGGACAGCTTTTCAGCGCCATGCTTGGTGCGCAGGAACACGATGGCGCGGCCATCCGGGTTGTCTGTCAGCGACTTCTTCAGAAGTTCTGTCTTGTCGTTCTTGCCTGCAACGAAGTGAACATACTGTTCGACCTTGTCGGCGGCCTTGCCTGGAGGCGTGACCTGAACGGTGACAGGGTTGGTCAGGTAGCTGCCTGCGAGATCGGCAATTGCCTTCGGCATGGTAGCCGAGAACAGGAGCGTCTGGCGGCCAGCAGGCACCATTCTGGAAATCTTGCGCAGGTCATGAATAAAGCCGAGATCCAGCATCTGGTCGGCTTCGTCAAGCACGAGATACGTGACCTTGGACAAGGAAATCGCGTTGCGTGCGATGAGGTCGAGCAGACGGCCAGGCGTGGCAACCAGAATATCTGTGCCCTTTTCCAGCTGTAGCTGCTGCTTGTTGATGGACGCGCCACCAACGACCTGATTGATCTTCAGATGCGTCTTGCGCACGAAACCACGCAGGCTCTCGCCGATCTGGTTTACCAACTCGCGCGTTGGCGCAAGGATAAGCGTTCGGGTCGTGCGGTTTGCAGGACGGTCGGGCTGCTTCAAAAGCATTTCGATGATCGGAAGGCCGAAAGCGGCGGTCTTGCCGGTGCCGGTCTGTGCAAGGCCGATCATGTCGCGGCCTTCGAGAAGAAGAGGAATAGCCTTTTCCTGAATAGGAGTAGGCGTTGTGTAACCGAGCTGGGTGACACCGGCCACGATTTTTTCGGAGAGGCCGAGTTCGCTAAAACTGGTCAATAGTATACCTTTCGGGGCGCCAAAACGCTTGCATCCGGATCAGCCTTGCTGTCCGGTTGTCTTGGCGTCAAGAACCCCGCGTGAATTGGGAACTTGTGGGTTGGAATGACTTTCTGCGCTTCAGTGCGGCGCGTACGCCGTCTCCTGTATCAATGCGCTTTTCCCTCATGCGTCTATCGTTTTTGTCTGACGCTGCAGCTCACGCGGCTGCCTAAGGGTGAAAGCTTGATGGGGGATGTGGTCTTTTTGGCAGGGAAAGTCAAGTGAATGTTTCTGGGCATGCTCGTCAAACATGCCCAGCTGACGAAACGGGCGGTGTGCAGTGCCGTGTCAAAACACTAACAAATGGTGAAAAACTATAGTTAAAAAGCTCTTGATATCTCGTCCAGCTCATAGCCAAGTTCATCATTCTACAATAGTTTCCGTTCTACAAAAAAACGTAGATAGACGCGCTGATTCTATTGCGTTTCGCAGCAACGACGGAGACTATTTTGGTTGAGGGAGGTGGATTGCTTGAAAAAGCGCGTGAAGGCGTTCTGTCGCTGGATCTGCCCGCCTGCATCAAAGATAGCCAGCTTCGATATGTCTGCGTGAACGAAGCCTATGCCCGCTTCGCCGGTCGCACGCAGTCTGACTTTACGGATAAAACCACCCGCCAATTGCTTGAGACCGCCTACGACCACGAACGCGAGGACAAGGAAAGGCGCTGTCTGGTTTTTGCAACGGAAGAAATTGCCGCGTGCAAGAGCCACTTTCGCGATGAAACACACGGTTTGAAATGCGAGCGCTTCGAGACCGAAGACGGCGCCCTGTTTTTATATGAGGTCTTCGAAACGCTGCCATCTGCCATGGTTGACCGATCTGCCGATGAACCTGCGACCCTGATCGACACCAGCATTCTCGACCTTCTGGATGTAGCAGTCGCGGTCTATGCCGCCGATAACCGGCTGCTCTATTCGAACGAGCGGTTCGAAAACCTCTACGCGGATTTGAACCTGAACTGGCAACAGGGCCTGCGCCTTGAAGACATCGCTTTGGCATTCTACGACCGCTGTTTAATGGCGGGAGAGCCTGATGGCGAAAGAGTAGCTAAGCGGAAAATCTGGTTTGAGGAGAGGCTTGCAGAAATCAGCAAACCTTACTCCGAATTCATCGACGAAATTCCTGACGGTCGCTCCATCCGCTTCATCAACAAGCGGCTGGAAAACGGTATACTCGTGGCTCTGCGCATCGATATCACCGATGCCAGAACGCAGGAAATGCTGATGGAAAAGCACACCCGCGAGAATTGGCTGTTCCGGGAAGCACTGGAGCGCCTGCCGGTTTCCGTCTTCATGCTGGATAGCAAGCGCCGCCTCACCTACGCCAATGCTTCCTATGAAGCGTTCTGGGGCGAGCCGAGAGAAAAGTTCTACGGGCTGACGGAAGAGGAACTCTTCGTTCATGAAGGAGAACGCTTCAAAGGCGAAAACGCCCATGTTCTGGAAACCGGCGAGGCACTGGAGAGAGCCGAAGACATTACGCTGAACGACGGCACGGTCGTTCCGACCCTTGTCAGGGTCGGCCGCATCATCAGCCCAGCCAATGAGCCCTATCTGGTAGGCTCGGTCACCGACACGACCCTTTTGATGCAGCAGAGCCAAGACCTGCTTGCCGCCCGTAACGACGCCGAAAGACTGCACGCCGAAGTCGAGTCCATTCTCCAGTCGCTGCCCGTCGGCGTCATGCTGCTGGGGCCTGACCTCACCATCGAATACGCCAACAAATCCTTCTATGACCTGTGGGAAGTCACCGAGCAGATTGATCTTGTCGGCCAGCCTTACCGCCGCTATTTCGAAATGGGCTATGAAAGCGGCAAGTATGATTTCGGCGATACCAGCTTCGAGGATGCCTATCGTGACCGCGTCAAACGGCTGAGCCTCGTCGAGGGCTACACGTCGAGAGAGGTCGAGAGCAAGGCTGGTAAGTTCACCATCCTGTCAAAACGACGCATCGCCGGTGACAAGATTCTCATCACCTTCGCCGATAGCACCGCCGTACGCGCGCGGGATCGGGAGATCAGCACCACGCGTCAGGAATTGCAGCGCGTCGGCGAATATATGCAGGATGCAACGCGCGTCATGGCGCAGGGTCTGGCGCTGATCCAGAACGGCAAGTTCATCATGTCGAACGAAGCGATATCGCGCATGTTCGACGTCGCGCCCGAGTTGGTAGCCCCCGGCAAAAGCTGGATGGGCTTTTTTAATTTCTGCGCTGAGCGTGGCGATCTCGGTGACGAGACAGAGACAGCATCAGCTCGCACGCAATTGATGGAAAAACTCGCCTCGGGCCAGCCCTTTTCCCGATCCGTATATGTAAACAAGGCACGCTGGCTGAACGTGGAGTCGACCATGGGAGCTGGTGAATATTGGCTGATCATTGCCACCGACATCACCGACATGAAGCAGCGCGAGGCGGAACTTGAGGGCCTGCTCGCCCGCGCGGAAGCCGCTGACAGGGCGAAATCCGAGTTTCTGGCAAATATGAGCCATGAAATACGCACACCGATGAATGGCGTACTGGGCATGGCGGAACTGCTGGCCAAATCCCAACTCGACACGCGGCAGCGGACATTTACCGATGTCATCGTCAAATCCGGCAATGCGCTGTTGACGATCATCAACGATATCCTCGATTTCTCCAAGATCGACGCTGGTCAGATGGCGCTGCGCAATACGCCTTTCGACGCCGCCGAGGCCGTGGAAGACGTAGCATCCCTGCTGTCCTCGCAGGCGCTGGAAAAGAACATCGAACTCATCGTCCGGGTCGATCCGTCGTTGAAGCAGATCGTCAGCGGCGATGCCGGTCGCTTCAGGCAGATCGCGACGAACCTCATTGGCAACGCCATCAAGTTTACTGAAACAGGCCATGTCCTGATCGAGCTTTCCGGCGAGAGGGCAGACGACAGCGAACTCATGCTGATCCTGTGCGTCAGGGATACCGGCATCGGCATTGCGCAGCACGAACTGGACCGCATATTCGAAAAGTTCAGCCAGGCTGATGCATCGTCCACGCGCAGACATGAAGGCACGGGCCTTGGACTTGCGATAACGGTCGGCCTGGCCGGGCTTTTCGGCGGCAAGGTGGATGTGGAAAGCATTGTCGGTCAGGGCTCCATCTTCACCGTCACCCTGCCCTTGCGGGTGGTTGAAGAACGGAGCGAACAGGCGATCTCGCCAACCGACATGAGGAATGTCAGCGTTCTGGTCATCGACGACAATGCCATCAACAGGCAAATCCTGATCGAGCAATTGACGCGCTGGGGTATCGACAGCCACGCGGCGGAAAGCGGCGAAGCCGGTCTCGCCATTCTGGAAGAGGCAGCCCGGATCGGCTTTAGTATCGACGCCGTTGTTCTGGATTACCACATGCCCGAGATGGACGGCATGCAGGTGGCCGCAAAGATCAGGGCCGATGCCCGCCTCGATGGCACGGCAATCATTTTCCTGACGTCGATGGACGCCGTCAACACCGGCAATAACGAATGCGACATCCAGTTCGACGCCCATCTGATGAAACCGGTGCGGGCGCGGCTTTTGCGAAAGACGCTGACGGATGTGGTCCGAACATCGCGATCAAAGCGCGCGGTTCCACACCGGCCAGATGCGACGGCTGCACAAACGCTTCCCGCACCCGCGGTCAGATCGACGCCCCATACGCCGCAGCCAAAAACAAAGACAAGGCCCACATCGTTGGACGTGCTGATTGCCGAGGACAACGACGTCAACCAGATCGTTTTCACGCAAATCCTGCAACAGACCGATCTTCGCTTTCGGATCGTCGCCAACGGCAAGAAAGCCGTCGAGGCGTGGAGTGCGGAAAATCCCTCCATCATTCTGATGGATGTGTCCATGCCTGTGATGAACGGACATCAGGCAACGCAGGCCATTCGTGCGGAAGAAGATCGACTGGAAACCGGTGCGCGCGTGCCGATCATCGGCGTCACTGCCCATGCGCAGGACAGTGACCGCGATCTTTGCCTTGCCGCTGGTATGGACGACTATCTGTCCAAGCCCATCAGCCCCGAACTGCTGCAGGCCAAGATCGACAAATGGTTGATGAGGGCGCCGGATGAGACCCGCGACCTGAAATCCAATTAAAAACGCCGCCTGAGAAGCTCTCAAGCGGCGTCGGCAACTTTGTCTGCGCGGCGATAATTACCGGCGATTTCCATCCACGGAAAAAGCACCTGGGCCTGCAAAGACCAGATACAGGAAGATGAAGCAGAACAGGATGGCACCGTCGCCACCGTTCAGCACCGGGTAAAAGCTCTTCGGTGCATGGGCCATGAAGTAGGCGAAAGCCATCAGACCCGAGGCCAGAAATGCAGCCGGACGCGTGAAGAGGCCGACGAGGATCAGTACACCGCATACGGTCTCGATAATGGCGGCCGTCAGCAACATGGGAGGAAGCGAGCCTTCCATCTGGGAAGCAGGAAAGCCGAAAAGCTTCTGCGTGCCGTGCTCAATGAACAGAAGCGCAGCGATGATCCGCAGTGCAGCCAGAGCATAAGGCTGATACCGCGAGAGTTTGTCAAAAAATGCCATGTGTTTGTCCTTATGACGCAGGTTCGATCTTTTGATCGTTAAAACCTAACTTAGAAATACAACTAATCGAGATACACGGTTTGTATCCAAAAACAACATGCTCTGCGATCACTTAGAAGTGCGTGGAAAAGGCGGATCGCCCGCCCCTCCCAACGTCCAGGTAAAATCGTCGAAAACGCAACGAAAACGGCGTCTTATCTCATGCGAACATGACGGGTCAGCGACAACATTAAGGCGCAGATCAGGATGCAATAGACGCCCATCACCATGATTTGCGCGGTGAATGCCACGCCCCAGTCGATCAACACACCGCCCAGACCAGGCCCCAGCGCCGAGGCAAAGACCATGATCGCGACGATCACAGCGCGGATCGCGCCCAGAAATTTGACGCCGTAAACCTCCGGCCAAAGGCTACCGAAAAGTGTGAGCGAAAATCCGTCTGAAATTCCATAGAGCACCATGAACGCGAAAACGACCCACGGCGCATCGATGACGCTGAGAAGAATGCAGCCGAGACCAAAGGGAATGAGATAGAAGGGCAGCAGGCGGAGGGCTGAAAACCTGTCGACGAGATAGCCGGAGAGCAGCGAATTGGTGACGGCAACCACGGCATAGATCAGAAACGCCGACGCGAATGTCTCGACCGGCCACCCCTTGGATTGCGAGAGATGCACCTGATGGAAGAAAATCGTGTTGCTGATAAAGGCGGGCGGCAGCATTCCCAGCATCAGGCCGTAGAAATACGGATCGCGCAGCACCTCACTGCGCGTCCAGTGTCTGGTAACCGCAGCTTTCTGAGAGACTGCCACAGGGGTTGGTAGGCGCTCGTGCTTGATGAGTGAAAGAAGCGGGATCAACAGCACAAGCATGAAGACCGCCACGACGACCCAGAGATTTCTCCATCCGAACGCAGCAATGCCCGCCACCGCCAAGAGCGGCAACATCGCCTGCCCCGCATTCAGGCCCAGCGCCGATATCGACACGGCACGGCCACGTTCCGCTGCAAACCAACGCCCTATGGTCGTATAGGCGGTATGGACCATCATGCCTTGCCCGAAAAGGCGCAGAATAAACAGGCCGAGAATGAGCCCCGCAAGGGAAGTGGCTTGTGACAACAGGATGGCACCAAGCGCGAGTGCAATGGCTGTCATCGACACCACGAGGCGCAACGCCCTAGCATCCAGAAGCTTGCCCAGCCAGACGAGACTGAACGCGGACGCAAGTGTGACGCCCATATAGATGAGCCCGAATTCGCCATCTGTGAGACCAAGCTCACGCCGAATTTCGCCGCCGGAAAGCGAAATGAAGAATGTCTGGCCGAAGGAGGACGCAAACAGCATCGCAAAGCCAGCACCCAGCCAGCGGATGTTATCGCGCAGAAAGAAAAGCAATTGAAGACCCTGACATTATAGGACCAGCCTGATCAGGCGATCATGCGCACCTTAGGCTGTTCCACCGGATTGAACGGCTGGAACGTTATGTCGGTGCCGACGATGGTTGCAACCGTGTTGGCGCAAATTGTTTCCCATTTTTCCGCGCCCGTTCCAAACGGTTCGGACGCAATGGCAATGCCTGCCCCCATGTTGCGCCAATACAGGGTCGGTGGCCGGTCATCGCTCGACCAGCGGAAAGCATGGATTTTGTCCCCATCCGCGTGGATGGCGCTGAAGCGAATTGGCAGGTGGAGACCTGAGCGATCAACGACATCGAGGCACAATTGAATGGTTTTGCGAAACGCCTCGATCGGATCGAGGTCGAGACCGAAGCCCGCCGCAATCAGGAACATCGCCTCACTATCGCCATTGCCCGCGCGCGAACAATAGACCTTATCCGGGATATGCGCTTCGATGGTGCGCTTGACCTTTTCATAATCGCCGATCTGGCCGTTATGCATGAAGAGGTGGCGGCCAAAGCCGAAAGGGTGGCAATTCGCCATGGAAACGCCGCCCGTTGTGGCGGAGCGGACATGGGCGAGAAACATGCTGGAGCGCAACTGGTGGCACAGCGACGTCAGGTTTCGATCAGACCACGCGGGCAAAATCCCGCGATAAATGCCAGGCTCGTCCCGATCGCCATACCAGCCGATGCCGCAGCCATCGCCGTTCACCACCGTTTTCGCCTCCCGCGCCGCCATCGACTGGCTGATCAGCGAGCTTTCCGGCTCGATCAGAAGGCTGTCGAGCCAGACGGGAGAGCCGGTATAGGCGAGAAAACGACACATGCTGGGCACCGTGGCGGGTTGCGATCCGGCTCTCAAAGCGCCGGATCAAGGCGTTTCTAAGATCGTTAGGCTTGCAGAACCACCACACGAGCGCCGACAGGTACGCGCTCAAAGAGATCGACGATGTCGTGGTTCAGCATGCGAATGCAGCCACTGGACATGGCGTGACCAATGGATTGCGGCTGGTTTGTGCCGTGCAGGCGGAACATCGTATCGTTGCCGCCGCGATACAGGTACAAGGCGCGGGCACCAAGCGGATTGTTCGGGCCGCCCGGCATGCCGCCTGCATATTTCAGGTTCCGCTCAGGCTCACGGCGGATCATGTTTGGCGTTGGCGTCCAGCTTGGCCATTCGGCTTTGCGACCCACATAGGCATCGCCCCTCAGCGCAAGACCCTGGCGTCCAACGCCGACGCCGTAACGCATGGCCTGACCATTGCCCATGACGTAATAAAGACGGCGAGCAGGCGTATCGACAACAACGGTGCCCGCTGGGTACGTGGTCGCATACGCGACCTGCTGACGGCGAAGCTCGGGATTGATCTTGTCCAGCGGCATGGCCTTCAGCGGAAATTTTTCATCCGGAATGGCTGCGTAGTTGTTTCTCTGCTGTGCAAAATTGGTGCTGGCGCAACCAGCAAGAAGAAGCGGCAATCCAAACAGGACACCACGGCGCGAAATAGACATGTAACCCCCGGTCGATGAATCTCTCTGTTACCAAGGAGTATAATTTTATGGTTAACAAACCTCTAATCCGCAGCATGCGACGATTAACGAAAGATCGCTTCGAGACGCGAATTGCATGCCTACTGGCGGCGTGTAAGTGGTGAAAACTTGTGCAGTCTTTAGGTTGCAATGGTCCAAACACACCTCTTCAGACAGTTTGCGGGACGCAACCTTTTGGCCCGCTGCCGCATTTTAACGCAACAAGGACCAAAACTGCTTATTTTATGTGTGTTTAGCGTCCGGGGACCGATCTAAAAAATCTGACTTGAGACGACGCATGGTTCTTGCATTGCGCTCGTCCTTGTAATCAAATGGACAAAAATGGGGAACCTAAAGTTGGCATTTGACGAAATGATAAATGCGGACTCATCGCCGCGAAGCCCATACGAAAAGTATAATGATTGGTACAGCCGGCAGGACAGATCGCACCTGATCCAGAAATCCCGGGATGCCGAAAACATATTTCGAAAGACCGGCATTACATTCGCCGTTTATGGGCATGCCGACAGCGCTGAAAAGCTCATCCCCTTCGACATCATTCCCCGCATCATCTCCGGTCGTGAATGGCGCAAGCTGGCGCAGGGTATCGAACAGCGCGTGCTGGCGCTCAACGCCTTTCTGGACGACATCTATCACAAGCAGGAAATCATTCGCGCCGGACGCATCCCCCGCGAACTGATCGAGCGCAATGAGGCGTTTCTGCCTGAAATGATCGGCTTCAAGCCGCCGGGCGGCGTTTACACGCACATTGTCGGCACGGATATCGTGCGCACTGGCGAAGACCAGTTCTACGTTCTGGAAGACAATGCCCGCACGCCTTCCGGTGTCAGCTACATGCTGGAAAACCGCGAAACCATGATGCAGATGTTCCCGGAACTGTTCCACGAGAACAAAGTGCAGCGCGTCGAAGATTATCCCTATCAGCTGCGTCAATCGCTGGCATCGCTGGCACCTCCGGGCTGCAAGGGCAAGCCGCGCGTCGCCGTGCTGACCCCTGGCATTTTCAACTCGGCCTATTACGAGCACTCCTATCTGGCAGACATGATGGGTGTGGAGCTCGTCGAAGGATCTGACCTGCGCGTCATGGATGGCAAGGTCAAGATGCGCACGACTCGGGGCTATGAGGCCATCGACGTGCTCTACCGTCGTGTTGACGACGATTTCCTCGACCCCCTCACCTTCCGCCCGGATTCGGCGCTGGGTGTTCCTGGCATCATGGATGTGTACCGTGCAGGCAACATCACCATCGCCAATGCACCGGGCACGGGAATTTCAGACGATAAGGCCATTTATTCCTATATGCCTGAGATCGTCGAGTTCTATACGGGCCGCAAACCCCTGCTGGAAAACGTGCCGACATGGCGCTGCTCCGAGCCGGACAGCCTGAAATACGTTCTCGACAATCTGGCCGATCTGGTCGTCAAGGAAGTTCACGGTTCGGGCGGCTACGGAATGCTCGTCGGCCCGACAGCTTCCAAGAAGGAACGCGCTTTGTTTGCCGACAAACTGCGTGCCCGCCCCTCGAACTACATCGCACAGCCCACACTTTCGCTTTCCACAGTGCCTATCATGGTGAAAAACGGCATCGCGCCACGCCACGTCGATCTTCGTCCCTATGTTCTCGTCTCGGACAAGGTGAAAATCATACCTGGCGGGCTGACACGCGTTGCCCTCAAGCAGGGATCACTGGTCGTGAATTCCAGCCAGGGCGGCGGCACCAAAGATACGTGGGTACTGGAGGACTAAGCCATGCTGGGAAGAACGGCGAACGGACTCTACTGGATGTTCCGCTATATCGAGCGCGCGGAAAACATTGCCAGATTGGTGGATGCAGGCATGCGCGTGTCGCTGACCCGCAGCGGCAGTGCCGACGAAGACTGGGACGGCGTGCTGCAAAGTGCTGGCGCCCGCGAGGAATTTCTCCAGACCCATGAAAAGGTGACCTCGGTCGATGCCATCGATTACATGCTACGCGACAAGGCCAACCCCTCCAGCGTCATGTCCTGCATCGAATTCGGCCGCAACAATGCACGCATGGTGCGCACCGCATTGACACGCGAAACATGGGAAGCGACCAACGAATTCTGGATTGAACTCAAGAATCTTCTTGGCCGCAAAGTAAAAGCCGCAGAATTACCTCAAGTCATCGATGTCATTAAACATCGGGCCGGACTTGTGCGCGGCGCCTTCCACGGCTCGATGCTGCGCAACGATCTCTACAACTTCTCGCGCATCGGCACCTTTATCGAACGCGCCGACAACACAGCGCGTATTCTCGATGTGAAATACTATGTCCTGCTGCCCGCCGCGGCACAGGTCGGATCGTCGTTGGACAACGCTCAATGGGAGTCGATCCTGCGCTCCGTCTCGGCCCACCGCTCCTATGGTTGGGTCTATGACGCAGAGTATAAACCGGCCAATATTGCAGACTTTCTGATTTTAAACGGACGGATGCCAAGATCACTGGCCTATTGTTACGAAAAGATCGTCAGTAACCTTGGCCATCTCGCCGAAGACTACAGCGAGAAACATAAAGCCCACGATACCGCAGCAGCTATTCTGGCGACCTTGCAGAAAACGACGATAAACAGGGTGATGGATCAGGGATTGCACGAGTTTCTCGAGCTGTTCGTCAACAAGAACGCCCAACTGGGGCAGGAAATCACGGATGGCTACCGCTTTTATCAGTAAGCGGACGTGAGGGGATACGACATGCGCTTGAAGATCAACCACACGACCGAATATCTCTATGATGAGCCGGTCCCCTATTCTCTGCAACGCCTGCGATTGACGCCCGCAAGCGGGCCGACGCAGACCGTGAAGGACTGGGAAGTCACCGTCGATGGCGCAACACTCGAAGTGCGCTACGACGACCACTTCGGCAATCGCGTCGAACTGGTGGAAACCGAGGGCCCGCGCAGCGCCGTCAAAGTCGTTGCCCGTGGCGAAGTCGAGACCATCGACAAGGCTGGCGTCTTCGGTGCCCATATCGGCAACGCGCCGCTGTGGTTGTTCATGCGCGAGACGCCGCTGACCAAGCCCGGCAAGCTTATCCGCGAACTCGTTCGCCAGTCCACGGGCGACACGCCGTTGGAGCGACTGCACGAGTTGATGGCACTGGTTCATCTCGAGGTCGAATACGAAACCGGTTCGACAGGCACGGAAACGACGGCAGAGCAGGCTTTGGAGGCGGGCAAAGGCGTTTGTCAGGACCATACCCACATCTTCATTTCCGCCGCCCGGCATATGGGCATGCCTGCCCGCTACGTCTCCGGCTATCTGATGATGGAAGACGTCGCAGAACAGATCGCCACCCACGCCTGGGCCGAAGCCCACGTTCCCGGTCTCGGCTGGGTCGGCTTCGATGCCGCCAACAAGCTCTGCCCTGACGAACGTTATGTCCGTATCGCCAGCGGTCTCTCCTATCGCGACTGCGCGCCGGTTTCCGGCATGCGCGTTGGCCTTTCCGATGAAAGCCTGACGGTATCAGTCACCGTCCAGCACGCCCAGAGCCAGAGTCAGTCACAAAGCTGACCATTCCCACCTGCTGACTGTCACGCCCGGCTCGCGATCCCGTGATCGCGAGCCGGTTTTTTATATCTCCACCATTCTTCGAACGATCCAAAGTTTCATACGCCTTTACTGTCTACATCACCAGATTATGCTTTTATTTTGGGTTTTTACTGGTCTAGAATTCAAGAATGGCCTCGTTGGAATCCTGCTTTGCTTGAAAACCACAACTCGAAATACTTTTTATCTCTTGGAGTCCTGCGAAAACCAGCCAAAACCAAAAAAAGTCACCATCTGGGCGTTAGAAACTGTTTTTTATTTTGCGTGCAAATACAACACGCAAATACTATTAGAATGACCTGTACATGATTCGGAAATCCATCATTATGGCTCAGCTTATTTCGCGCTTTAAGAATATGAGGGTAGTTTAGACTCTGCGTTAACTTTGGTAACACATGGGTCTGCCCGTCGTGTTAACCAATAATTCACACTTGGCGTACAATAGTGACGCTGTTCATGTGAGGTGTCCGTGATCGCACGATCTTGAGTGCGACGCGCGCACCGAAAGCTTCTGTCAAATGGGCTCTAGTGAACGATGGCGTAGGGACCAGACTCTCGAAGAGAGTTCTGCACGCATGATGCCCCCCGATGCGCCGGCTCTACACGAGCCATGTTCTGCTTAACATGCTGTTGTCCACAAGGACGCTCACTCGATCGACGCTATCGTCGAGCGCTTGAGACACCTTATCAATTCGCGCCTTGCGCATCCGGGGGACCGGATCAGCCCTCGTGGTTGCGCGGCAGAGAATTGATACGGCGAATGGCGCTTTGGTCAGTTATCAACGGGGGCACGTGTCCATGACTTCGATTATTTCTTCCCTTTCTGTCAAACAGATTGCCAATCTTTCAACCACTACTATGGCCAGCCTGAAAACCTCTGACGTTGCTGCCCTGAGCGCAACCCAGACTGCTGCGCTATCTTCCAAGCAGATTGCAGCACTAGACGCTGGTACGATTTCCTCATTCAAGACAGACGCGATCGCTGCCATCTCGGCAAAGGCCATCGTCGGTTTGACCGTTGATCAGCTTCAGGCGGTCGCCACGAACCAAGTGTCGGTTCTGTCCGCAAACCAGATCGTTGCAATGTATTCCAGCCAGTTGGCAGCCCTCACGACCGGTGGCATCGAAGCATTGACCTCGACACAGGTTGGTTCTCTGACAGCCGCTCAGCTTGGAACACTCGACGCTGGCGAACTCAACTCCTTCACGACTAATGAAATTGCTGCTCTTAACGTCAAGTCCCTTGCTGGCCTGACAACGGATGCGATCTCTGGTCTTACCACCAACAAGGTGGCAGTCCTCAGCACGCCTCAGGTTGCAGCACTGACAGACAAGCAACTGGCATCGATCTCTTCCGCACAGCTTGCTGCTTTTGGAACGGGTCAGATCGCTGCACTGACAGCAAAGCAGATCGTTTCCATCTCGACCGACGCCATCGTCGGACTGACAAGCAATCAGACAGCCGTGCTCAGCGCAACTCAGCTGGCAGCTATCACAACCGCACAGTTGGAAGCCTTCACCACAGCCAACATCGCAGCATTGACCTCGACACAGGTCGGCTCCCTGACAGCCGGTCAGCTTGGAACACTCGACGGTAGCGAACTCAACTCCTTCACGACGGATGAAATTGCGGCCCTCAGCGTCAAGTCGCTTGCCGGTGTAACAACGGACACGATGGCTGCTCTTGCAACCAACAAGATCGCTGCTCTCACCAACCCTCAGATCGCAACACTGACAGATAAGCAACTGGCATCGATCTCTTCCGCGCAGCTTGCTGCTTTCGGAACGAGCCAGGTTGCTGCACTGACTGCAAAGCAGATCGTTTCCATTTCGACCGACGCCATCGTTGGACTGACAAGCAATCAGACAGCGGCGCTCAGCGCAGCTCAGCTGGCAGCTATCACAACCGCACAGTTGGAAGCCTTTACCACAGCCAACATTGCAGCACTGACCTCGACACAGGTTGGTTCTCTGACAGCCGCTCAAATCGGAACGCTCGACGGTGGCGAACTCAACTCCTTCACGACCGATGAAATTGCTGCCCTCAGCGTCAAGTCTCTTGCCGGTGTAACAACGGACACGATGGCCGCTCTTGCAACCGACAAGATCGCTGCTCTCACCAACCCTCAGATCGCAACACTGACAGACAAGCAACTGGCATCGATCTCCTCCGCACAGCTTGCTGCTTTCGGAACGGGTCAGATCGCTGCACTGACGGCAAAGCAGATCGTTTCCGTGTCGACCGACGCTATCGTCGGACTGACAAGCAATCAGACAGCAGCGCTCAGCGCAGCTCAGCTGGCAGCTATCACAACCGCACAGTTGGAAGCCTTCACCACAGCCAACATCGCAGCGCTGACCTCGACACAGGTCGGCTCCCTGACAGCCGGTCAGCTCGGAACACTCGACGCTGGAGAACTCAACTCCTTCACGACCGATGAAATTGCTGCTCTTAACGTCAAGTCCCTTGTAGGCCTGACGACGGACACGATGGCTGCTATTGCAACCAACAAGATCGCCGCCCTCACCGCCCCTCAGGTCGCAACACTGACAACCAAACAAATCTCATCGATCACCTCGGGTCAGCTTGCTGCGCTTACAACAACACAGATCACTGCACTGACAGACAAGCAGGTTGCAGCTCTTAATTCAGAGATGCTGTCAGGCCTGAAAAGCGAGCAGGTGCAAGCCCTGAGCAACAAGCAACTCGTTGCGCTCACAACTGCACAGTTGGCAGCCTTCACGACTGGTAGCATCGAAGCATTGACCTCGACACAGGTCGGTTCTCTGACAGCCGCTCAAATCGGAACACTCGACGCTGGAGAACTCAACTCCTTCACGACGGATGAAATTGCGGCTCTTAACGTTAAGTCGCTTGCTGGCCTGACAACGGATGCGATCTCTGGTCTTACCACCAACAAGATTGCCGCCCTCAGCGCTCCTCAGGTTGCAACACTCACAGACAAGCAATTGGCATCGATCTCTTCCGCACAGCTTGCTGCTTTCGGAACGGGTCAGATCGCTGCACTGACGGCAAAGCAGATCGTTTCCGTGTCGACCGACGCCATCGTTGGACTGACAAGCAATCAGACAGCAGCGCTCAGCGCAGCTCAGCTGGCAGCTATCACAACCGCACAGTTGGAAGCCTTCACCACCGCCAACATCGCAGCATTGACCTCGACACAGGTCGGCTCCCTGACAGCCGGTCAGCTTGGAACACTCGACGCTGGCGAACTCAACTCCTTCACGACCGATGAAATTGCGGCCCTTAACGTCAAGTCCCTTGTTGGCCTGACAACGGACACGATGGCTGCTCTTGCAACTAACAAGATCGTTGCTCTCACCAACCCTCAGGTCGCAACACTGACAACCAACCAAGTTGCATCCATCACCTCGGGTCAGCTTGCTGCACTTACAACAGCGCAGATCACTGCACTGACAGACAAGCAGGTTGCAGCTCTTAATTCAGAGATGTTGTCAGGCCTGAAAAGCGAGCAGGTGCAAGCCCTGAGCAACAAGCAACTCGTTGCGCTCACAACTGCACAGTTGGCAGCCTTCACGACTGGTAGCATCGAAGCATTGACCTCGACACAGGTCGGTTCTCTGACTGCCGCTCAAATCGGAACACTGGACGCTGGCGAGCTCAACTCCTTCACGACCGATGAAATTGCTGCTCTTAACGTCAAGTCGCTCGCTGGCCTGACAACGGAAACACTGGCTGCTCTTGCAACCAACAAGATCGCCGCCCTCAGCGCTCCTCAGATCGCAACACTGACGGACAAGCAACTGGCATCGATCTCTTCCGCACAGCTTGCCGCTTTCGGAACAGGTCAGCTCGCTGCACTGACTGCAAAACAGATCGTTTCCGTGTCAACCGACGCCATCGTCGGACTGACAAGCAATCAGACAGCGGCGCTCAGCGCAACTCAGCTGGCGGCTATCACAACCGCACAGTTGGAAGCCTTCACCACAGCCAACATCGCAGCATTGACCTCGACACAGGTCGGCTCCCTGACAGCCGCTCAAATCGGAACACTGGACGCTGGAGAACTTAACTCCTTCACGACGGATGAAATTGCTGCCCTCAACGTCAAGTCGCTTGCTGGCCTGACAACGGAAACGCT
Organism: Hyphomicrobiales bacterium; assembly: GCA_900468015.1. Lineage (GTDB taxonomy): Bacteria > Pseudomonadota > Alphaproteobacteria > Rhizobiales > Rhizobiaceae > Agrobacterium. The sequence goes on along the minus strand of UBRU01000001.1, from coordinate 423,927 downwards.
GGCTGCTCTTGCAACCAACAAGATCGTTGCTCTCACCAACCCCCAGATTGCAACACTGACGGACAAGCAACTGGCATCAATCTCTTCCGCTCAGCTTGCTGCTTTCGGAACGAGCCAGGTTGCTGCACTGACAGCAAAGCAGATTGTTTCCGTGTCAACCGACGCTATCGCCGGACTGACAAGCAATCAGACAGCGGCGCTCAGCGCAACTCAGCTGGCGGCTATCACAACCGCACAGTTGGAAGCCTTCACCACAGCCAACATCGCAGCATTGACCTCGACACAGGTCGGTTCTCTGACAGCTGCTCAAATCGGAACACTCGACGGTGGAGAACTCAACTCCTTCACGACGGATGAAATTGCGGCTCTTAACGTTAAATCGCTTGCTGGCCTGACAACGGACACGATGGCTGCTCTTGCAACCAACAAGATCGTTGCTCTTACCAGCCCTCAGATCGCAACACTGACGGACAAGCAACTGGCATCGATCTCCTCCGCACAGCTTGCTGCTTTCGGAACGGGCCAGGTTGCTGCACTGACGGCAAAGCAGATTGTTTCACTGTCAACCGATGCTATCGTCGGACTGACAACCACTCAGGCTGCTTCCATCAGCGCAACTCAGCTGGCGGCTCTGACAACCGCACAGCTGCAGGCCTTCACCACCGCCAACATCGCGGCGTTGACATCCACGCAGGTAGCAGTTCTGACATCTGCACAGGTCGCAACACTCGACGCTGGAGAACTCAACTCCTTCACGACCGATGAAATTGCGGCTCTCAACGTTAAGTCACTTGCAGGCCTGACGACTGAAGCAATCATGGGCCTGGAGGACACTAGGATCGACGCAATGTCGGACACTCAAAAGCAGTCGCTCAACGATGCACAGGTAGCAGCAATCATTGCCGCCTATGGCAACATCTAAGACTGACTGATACCAAGCTCGAACACGAACGGCGCGACCTAGGTCGCGCCGTTTTCTTTTGGCGCCACATATTACAAGGCACAAACGCGGCAGATCGCGTCTCGTCGAGTGACTGAAATCAAGCAGACCTGAAGCACAACAAAGACGATTGGCGAAGAACATACCGAACCACGCCCCGCAACCATTTGCGGCTATCGAGGATGCGCTTTCAACGTTACGGTTCCGCCAAGCAATAACCCGCTGCTGGCCGGAGCAGCCAAGTCCCCTACAACCATCATCGCTCCATTCCCGAAGACGACCTAGCGCGTTTGCTTGTTAATGGAGCAGGTTCTCGTCAGGGGAAAGTTGGCTCGCGAAGGGCATTACCCGAGGTAATGTCACGCCGAGAGCTTCGAGCCTAGCGAAAAATTCCCAGCAGAATGCTTCCATTTAACAAGGAAGCGGCTGAGGCCACCGCAAAGATACCTTATCAACCGTGGGTGCAATATCCCCTTCCCGACAACATATGGCTCTACACCGCAACGGTTTTCGACGGTACGCAGATCACTCCGGAAAATGGATTGGACAAACTGCCCACTTATCGAGCGTGCCCGTCGGATGTCCTCATTCGAGGTGGCGGCCCTCGCTCTCGCTTTATTCTCGCGAACACGCTCAATTCTCAGAAACAAAAAAGCCCCGAGCAGGGAGGCTCGAGGCTTTGCGGTGAGGTTTGGAGCGCTTCTCTAAAAAAGGGGAAACACTCTGTATGAATGACTCAGAGTTGTCCGATGGAGATGGTTTCTTCCATTTCCACCTTTAGCACATTGCGCAATGGCAGGCCGAAACCTTCGGCTTCGATTTCGAAGACGTCGCCTGCTTCGGGCTTTACGCCGTCCGCGAAGGATAGCGTTGCTGTGCCGAACATGTGGACGTGGACTTCGCCCGGTGCGCGGAATAGGCCGTATTTGAAGTGGTGGTATTCCAGATTGGCGAAGGTGTGGGACATATTGTCCTCACCTGACAGAAACGGCTTTTCGAAAATGACCTTGCCGTCGCGCAGGATGCGGGATGTGCCGCGGATGTCCGACGGCGGGGTGCCGATGCGGATTTCGGGGCCGAAGCTTGCCGGGCGCAGCTTGGAGTGGGCGAGATAGAGATAGTTCATCCGCTCCGTGACGTGGTCTGAAAACTCGTTGGAAACGGCAAAGCCGATGCGGAAGGCCTGGCCTTCGTCGGAGATGACGTAAATGCCAGCCATTTCAGGCTCTTCACCACCATCGAGCGCAAACGACGGCGACATCAGCGCCGCACCTGGTGCGGTCGCAACATGGCCATTGCCCTTGTAGAACCACTCAGGCTGAACGCCCTTCTGGCCCGCAGCAGGCTTGCCATTTTCAAGGCCCATCTTGAACATCTTCATCGAGTCGGTCAGCGTTTCCTCTGCCGCTTCGCCAGCCTTTTTGTGCATGCTGTCACGCGTGGCAGCAGAACCTAGATGGGTGAGACCAGTGCCTGTCAGGTGCAGATGGGAAGGATCTGGATGCGTGATCGGCGGCAGGAACTTGCCTTCAGCATAGGCTTCCTCGAGGTCGATAGCGTCGCCATAACCGCGCGCTTCGATGACCTCAACCAGCGTCTTGCCGGAATTGGCCGCTTCAAGCGCCAGCGCGTAGACGGACTCGGCATTGTTGACAGCACGCGCCTGTCCACCTTCTTCACGAGCGGCGACAATAATGCTTCCGTTCGCATTCTTGATCTGAGAAATCAGCACGGTAATTCCTTTCAAAGACGTTTGACGCCTGCATCTCATGAAAGTGGCCGGAAACCGGCCACTTGTTATCATTTCAACCGATGGAACGAGAGCAATCAGCCCTTGTTCTTGTTGTAGACGTCGAAGAAGACGGCGGCGAGAAGCACGAGGCCCTTGACCATCTGCTGGAAGTCGATGCCGAGGCCGACGATCGACATGCCGTTATTCATGACGCCCATGATGAAGGCACCGATGACAGCACCGGTGATCTTGCCAACGCCGCCGGATGCCGAAGCACCGCCGATGAAGCAGGCCGCGATCACGTCAAGCTCAAAGCCCACGCCAGCTTTCGGCGTCGCGGAGTTCAGACGCGTCGCGATGATCATACCGGCGAGACCGGCCAGAACACCCATGTTGACGAAGGTCAGGAAGCTCAGTCGCTCGGTGTTGATGCCAGAAAGCTTCGTCGCCTTCTCGTTACCGCCCATCGCGTAGATACGACGACCAATGGTCGTGCGGCGCGTCACGAAGCTGTAAAGCGCGATCAGGACCAGCATGACGATGAGGACGTTTGGCAGGCCTCGATAGGTGGACAGCTGGTAGCCCAGGAAGAGAATCGCGCCAGCGATGAGCAGGTTCTGGACAATGAAGAAGCCGAAAGGCTCGACATCGATACCGTGGCGAACATTCACCTGACGGCGGCGCAAAGCCAGCACGAACAGGGCAAGCGTGATCGCGAGCGTCAGCACCATGGAAGTGACGTTGATGCCTTCGATACCACCGATATCCGGCAGGAAGCCGGTGCTGACGACCTGGAAATCGACCGGGAAAGGACCGATGTTCTTACCGCCCAGCACGAAGAGCGTCAGACCGCGGAAGACGAGCATACCCGCCAGCGTCACGATGAAGGACGGAATGCGGTGATAGGCAATCCAGTAGCCCTGCGCCGCACCGATCAGACCACCGACGCCAAGGCAGATGAGCGCCGCCAGAAGCGGGTTCATGCCCCATTGCACGGTCAGGATGGCCGCGACCGCACCGACAAACGCGACGATCGAGCCAACTGAAAGGTCGATATGCCCTGCGACGATGACCAGCAGCATGCCGAGCGACATGATGACGATGAACGAGTTCTGGAGGATCAGGTTCGTCAGGTTAACAGGGCGAAACAGAATACCGCCGGTGTAAAACTGGAAGAAAACCATGATGGCGACGAGCGCGATCAGCATGCCGTATTCGCGAATGTTGGCGCGAATATACGAGCCGACTGAAACGACGTTGCTTTCTTCGGTGGATGTGTTGGCCGAACTCATCAGTTCTTCTCCCCTGAGCGCATGATAGCGCGCATGATGCTTTCCTGGCTCGCCTCTCCCTTCGGCAATTCGGCGACAATCCGTCCTTCGTTCATAACGTAGATGCGGTCGCAATTGCCAAGCAGTTCGGGCATTTCCGATGAGATCATCAGAACGCCTTTTCCGTCGGCGGCGAGCTGGTTGATAATGGTGTAGATTTCATATTTCGCGCCGACGTCGATACCGCGCGTCGGTTCGTCCAGAATGAGAACGTCAGGGTTCGAGAACAACCATTTCGACAGAACGACCTTCTGCTGGTTGCCGCCGGAAAGGTTGACCGTTTCCTGAAAGATGCCGGACGAGCGGATGCGAAGACGTTTACGGAAGTCGTTCGCGACCGACATTTCCTTGTGGTCGTCGATGACGCTTGCAGACGACACACCAGCAAGATTGGCAAGCGTGGTGTTGTGCAAAATATTGTCGTTGAGTACGAGGCCCAGATGCTTGCGGTCTTCGGTTACGTAGGCAAGACCGGCATCGATCGCTTTACGAACGGTGCTGACATCCACAGGCTTGCCATGGATCAGAACGTCGCCAGTGATCTTGTGACCATAGGACTTTCCGAACACGCTCATCGCAAATTCGGTGCGGCCAGCGCCCATCAGACCCGCAATACCCACGACCTCGCCCTTGCGGACATTGACGTTGATATCATGCAAAACCTGGCGATCGCGGTGCTGCTGGTGATAGGCGTTCCAGTTCTTGACTTCGAGAATGGTTTCGCCGATCGGCACGTCGCGTGGCGGATAGCGGTCTTCGAGATCGCGGCCCACCATATTGCGGATGATGACGTCTTCGCTGATCTCTTCGTTATGACAGTCGAGCGTCTTGACCGTCATGCCGTCGCGCAGAACCGTGATCTGGTCTGCCACCTTGCGCACTTCGTTCAGCTTGTGCGTGATGATGATGGAAGTCAGGCCCTGCTTGCGGAACTCGATCAGCAGGTTGAGGAGCGCTTCCGAATCGCTTTCGTTCAGCGATGCCGTTGGCTCGTCGAGGATCAGGAGCTTCACGCTCTTGGAAAGAGCCTTGGCGATTTCCACCAGCTGCTGCTTGCCCACACCGATATCGGTGATCAACGTTTCAGGTGATTCCTTGAGGCCAACCTTTTTCAAAAGCTCGCGCGTGCGGTTGAACGTTTGCTGCCAGCTGATGACGCCGTTGGTGGCGATCTCGTTGCCGAGAAAAATGTTTTCTGCAATCGACAGAAGCGGGACCAGGGCCAGTTCCTGGTGAATGATGATGATGCCGATTTCTTCACTGTCGTTGATCGCGCGGAAATTTCGCAGCTGACCTTCGTAGTGAATTTCACCGTCATAGGTTCCAGCGGGGTAAACGCCTGAAAGGACCTTCATGAGGGTCGACTTTCCGGCACCGTTTTCGCCGACAAGTGCGTGTATCTCACCCTGGCGAACCTTGAGGTTCACGTTCTCCAGCGCTTTCACGCCCGGAAACGTCTTGGTGATATTCCGCATTTCGAGGATGGTATTGTCCATATCGCAATCCAGCGCCGTACAATCCGGCGTTCTTTTTTGAAGAAGCGGGGACAGGCAACAAAGCCTATCCCCGCCACGATCATAGAAGCTTACTTGAGCTGGTCTTCTTTGTAGTAACCGCCGTCAACGAGAACCTGCTTGTAGTTCTCCTTGGTAACAGCAACTGGCTTCAAGAGGTAGGAAGGAACAACCTTGACGCCATTTTCATAGGTCTTGGTGTCGTTCACTTCAGGCTCTTTGCCCTGCATGACGGCGTTGACCATGCCAACAGTAACCTTCGCGAGTTCGCGTGTGTCCTTGAAGATGGTGGAGTACTGTTCGCCAGCGATGATCGACTTGACGGAAGGCACTTCAGCATCCTGACCGGATACGACTGGCAGCGGCTGGTCCTTGGAGCCATAACCTACGCCCTTGAGCGAGGAGATGATGCCGATGGAGATACCGTCGTAAGGCGACAGAACAGCGTCAACCTTTGCGTCTGTGTAGAAGGCAGAGAGAAGGTTATCCATACGGGCCTGGGCCGTTGCTGGATCCCAACGCAGCGTACCGACCTTGTCCATGCCCATCTGGCCGGACTTCACGACGAGCTTGCCGCTGTCGATGTAAGGCTTAAGAACGGACATTGCGCCATCGTAGAAGAAGAAGGCGTTGTTGTCGTCTGGCGAACCGCCGAACAGTTCGATGTTGAATGGACCCTTGCCATCCTTCAGGCCGAGCTTGTCGGCAATGGATGTTGCCTGCAACACGCCAACCTGGAAGTTGTCGAAGGTTGCGTAGTAAGAAACGTCGCCGCTGTTGCGGATCAGGCGGTCATAAGCGATGACCTTAATGCCCTGCTGGCCAGCCTGCTTGAGAACGTCAGACAGTGTCGTGCCGTCGATCGAAGCGATAACCAGAACCTTTACGCCCTTGGTAACCATGTTTTCAATCTGGGACAGCTGATTCGGAATGTCGTCGTCAGCGTACTGCAGATCGGTTGTGTAACCGGCTTCCTGAAGCTGCTTGACGATGTTGTTGCCGTCATCGATCCAGCGTGCGGAAGACTTCGTTGGCATCGCGATGCCGACTGCGCCCTTGTCCTGCGCCCAAACAGGGCCAGCAAATGATGCAGCGCCGATGGCACAGGCCGCAAACAACGAAATGATGGATTTCATATACTCTCTCCCTTGGAACCCTCTTTCAGGCGTTGTTCTGTACAAATCACCTGTAAATTCATGACCGAGCGTCAGGAGTTTAGCTTACTCGAATTGAATGCAAAGACACAATCCGAACTTTTGCCACTCCTCCCCGGCACAGGCGCAACCTGTTCTGAATCCATATAACTGTCAAATAGAATATATTGCTTTTCCTATATCATTTTTGTTATATTAAATCGATATAATTGCCTATCCCGCTTTCCCCGGGGTGCAATGGGGAAAGCGCCATGGAACGAAATGGAACGGATTCGTTCGAATTTTTATCGCTGACAGAAGACAACCCCCTGTTGCGCGCAGGTCTGAAAATGACCCATTTGCGCATGCTGGTGACCATTGAAGAACACGGCCAGGTAAGCGCTGCGGCAGCCGCGCTGAACATGACACAGCCTGCCGCATCCCGAATGCTGTCCGAAATGGAGGCCATCGTGAAGACGCCGCTGTGCCAGCGGGCATCACGCGGCGTCGTCCTCACGCAATTCGGTGAGGCGCTGGCAAAACGCGCGAAAAAGATTCTTCTCGAACTTCGCGAGGCCAGCCGGGAGCTGGCGCAGATGAAATCCGGCGGCGGCGGCTCGGTCTTCATCGGCTCGGTTACTGCACCCGCAATCAGCCTGGTGGTGCCTGCGCTGCGCAAGGCGATGGACACCTATCCCGGCATCGAGGTCAATGTTCAGGTGGAAACGAGCAATGTGCTGGCGCGTGAATTGCTGGCCGCCCGCCATGACTTCGTCATCGGTCGCATTCCTGACGATATCGACCCTGCTTTGTTCAACGCGCATGAAATCGGCATCGAACGCGCCTGCCTTCTGGTGCGCAAGAATCATCCGTTGTTGGCAACAGCGCCTGCGAAGCTGGAAGACCTCTCGCAATATGACTGGGTGTTCCAGCCACCGGGTGCCCTGCTGCGGCGGACGATGGAAGATGTATTTCTGGCGCAGGGCGTGGCGCTGCCGCGCAACATCATCAACACCCCCTCCATTGTGCTGACGCTTGCCATCGTGACGCAGACGAATGCGATTGCGCCGCTGGCCTACGAGATGGCGGAATTCGTTTCCGGCCAGCACTCGCCCATGGGCGACATTCGCATTCTGCCGACGGAATTCGAACTCAGCGTTAAGCCTTACAGCCTCATCATGACCAAGGATCGTGCCCTGCCGCCCAGCGCACAGTTGTTGTACGATCTCGTTCTGGAAGAGAGCCGGAATCTGACGTGGAATTGAGGCGCAAGCCAGAGTCCACCTTGTTATGATCTTGTGACGCACCAACCGGGAAGATCGAATGATGTTCGGACAGTCTGTTTTTCAGTCAGTGGTGGAGCGCCTGGAACGCGAGGCGGAGGACGAACCTCCGGTCGAGGATGACAAGCCGAGCCTTGGCATAAACAGTTTCAGCGCCAGTCTCGTCTTCGACACGGCCACGCAGGACCTATCCTCTGCCAACCTGCCGCTCGCATCATACCTCGGTTTTCTGGAGGAGCCATCTGCGCCGGTCGAACCCGTGCCGGAACCCCAGGTCATGCCGCCGCACCTCGCCCGCACATCACTGGCCGACGTCTCCGATGAACTCGGCATTAGCAACAAGGACACGATCGAGACGCTGAACGAGAAGCGCCGCAGCTTTGCCCGGATGAATCATCCCGATACGATCAGCCCGGAATTTCGTGAAAATGCGACACTGCGAATGACTGCTGCCAATCTGCTGATCGATCAAGCCATTCGCTTCATCGGCAAATAGTCAGGCCTCGTCCGGTTCCACCGGCTTGGGCTCCTCAATCTTCTCAGGCGCAGGCTTGAACGTGAACAGCAGCACATAGGCCGAATAGGCCGCAACACCGCCCACTACCGTTGCCCAGAATATCTCATGATTGATGAATTCGATGACGGCCCACACGGTTGAGAAACCAACGATCAGCAGCCGCACCCAGAGGGGCTTGTAGATGGGGTGGCTCGTGTCGATGTTCAGCATATCGTCTCCATGCGCCTTGTCGGCTGCGCTCAGCCTGTCTGTTGCGCGGCCATACCGGAGGTCAGGATATCTCCATCCAGACGGGACAATGCAAGCCCCATGTGACCATCGAAGACCAAAGTCTGCTCATCTGGCTCGATTGTGATCTCCGGCAGGCCAGCGATGCGCACGACATTGGTCTGCACCATGCCCTCCAGAATGCTGGCCTTGAGAAGATCGAAAAACCGGGTTCCCGGCCCCGTTACGAATAACGGCATGTGACCGTGCAGGCTGAAGAGCCGCGACAGGCCATTGCCGAGCGCCAGTCCGGCCTGCCGAAAGGCAAATGCCGCCATGCGGTTGCCGGAGCGTGCCGAGGCGGCGATTTTCTCGACCTCTGCAAGCGGCACGAATTTGGCCGGTATCGTATTGGTCGAAACCTCGAAGGCAGTCCGCAATATTCCGTAAAACCCGCTATAGGCCTCCACGCACCCCCTCGCCCCGCAACGGCAGAGCGCACCGTCGGGGACATGCAGCATATGCCCGAAATTGAGTGCGATGACATCGGCGCGCCCGTGCCCCACATCACGTGCCACACCAAGCCCAATGCTGTGTCCGAGCGACAGTGCCGTCAGCGACTTCGCAGCACCATCGGCGCCACGCATGCGCATCCACAGCGCTTCGGCAGCCAGCAGCGTTTCATTGTAGAGATAGACCCGTGCCCTGAAATGCACGGCCAAAAGCGTGCGAAAGTTGACCTGCCCCTCCCCCAGCACCGGCGACCACAACAGCGTCGCACTTTCGGTATCCACCAGTCCCTTGCTGCTGATGGAAATGTGCAGAATGGCGCTCTGCGCGATTTTTGATCGGCTCGCCAGACGCAGAAGACCGGCGAGAACCGCCTGCGCAAAACTCTCGCTCGTGCTGGAGTTCCGCGCCTCACCGAAGCGGTCCATCAGCTTGCCGGTGAAATCCACGAGGGAATACTGAACAGCATCCGAGGAGATCACCACGACGGCGACATAGCCGAAGCCTCTGTTGGGTTGAAACAGAACACGCGGACGCCCCCTGCCGGATGCCGCCTGCTGTTCCGTTCGCTCGATAAGGCTGAAGCGCTCCAGCTCTGCGGTAATGGCAGAAACCGTGGCCGATGCCAGCCCTGTCAGCCCCGCCATATCCGTATGGGACAGATTGCCGTGCCGACGCAGTGCGCCCAGCACGCGAAGACTGTTTTGCTGTCGGACCAGCTCCGTGCTTGCTATGGCCGACATTGCTTTTCAGTTTCCTCGTTTGTTTTCCACGCCATAAACCCTGTGCGTTCCAGCCGCAACCAACCGCATGAAAACAGACGTTTTCGGGCCTGTTGACAGCATCTGGATTCTCTGACATCTAATTTCTCGACTGTCGAGAAAAAATGCTGACCGCATAGCTCGACAGGTTTTCTGGCGCGCACGCAGGCATGGAGGTGCCACGTGCGTTGCCGTCACCCGGGAGGACATTCATGAATTCTTTTGCCAAATTGTTGGCGGGTACAGCCGTACTCGTGTCGCTGCACACCGCAGCCATCGCTGCCGATCTCGTGGTCGGCGTTTCCTGGTCCAACTTTCAGGAAGAACGCTGGAAGACGGACGAAGCCGCGATCAAGGACGCATTGAAAGCATCCGGCGCCAAGTACATTTCCGCTGACGCCCAGACATCCGCCGCAAAGCAGCTGACCGACATCGAAAGCCTGATTGCCCAGGGAGCAAACGCGCTGATCGTGCTCGCGCAGGACAGCAGCGCCATCGGCCCGGCCATCGAAAAAGCCAACGCCGAGGGAATTCCGGTTGTCGGCTATGACCGCCTGATCGAAAACCCAAGCACCTATTACATCACCTTCGACAACAAGGAAGTTGGTCGCCTGCAGGCCAAGGAAGTCTTCAAGATCAAGCCGACCGGCAATTATGTCTTCATCAAGGGTGGTTCGACCGACCCGAATGCGGACTTCGTGTTCTCCGGCCAGATGGAAGTGCTGAAGGACGCCATCACCTCCGGCAAGATCAAGAATGTCGGCGAGGCCTACACGGACGGCTGGAAGCCTGAAATCGCCCAGAAGAACATGGAACAGTTCCTGACCGCCAACAACAACAAGGTCGATGCTGTCGTGTCGTCCAATGACGGCATGGCGGGCGGCGTGGTCGCGGCGCTGGAAGCACAGGGGTTGGCGGGTTCCGTTCCCGTGTCCGGTCAGGACGGCGACAAGGCTGCGCTGAACCGCGTAGCGCTTGGCACACAGACGGTTTCCGTGTGGAAAGACAGCCGCAAGCTCGGCAAGAAGGCGGGCGAAGTCGCTGTCGCGCTCGCCAAGGGCACCAAGATGGAGACGCTGGAAGGCACCATCAAGTTCAAGGGCGGCACCCAAGGCGTGGAAATGAGCTCCTACTTCCTCGAGCCGCAGGCCATCACCAAGGACAACCTGAATGTCGTTCTGGATGCCAAATGGATCACCAAAAGTGAACTGTGCCAGGGCGTAAAGGGCGGCACCGTCGCTGCTTGCAAATAACGCGCATGGGGTCGTGATGGCAGCGACGGCTTAAGCCTCGCCATCGTCACGACCCGACGCCAGTCGCCGCGGGGCAACCCTCGCGGCGCGTCCGACCGGCGCGAGACACGAGATATTTCAGGGAGTATAATAACCATGGCGGAACAAACCGTTGTCGCACCGTCATCCGAGACCAGGGGTGAACGGGGCAACCCGTTGCGACGTTTTCTCAACGCGACGGAAATCGACACGCGCTTGCTGGGGATGGTGGTGGCGCTGTTTGCGATCTGGGTCGGCTTCGAGATCCTGTCCGGCGGCCTGTTCCTGACCTCGCGCAATTTGTGGAATCTTTCCGTTCAGGCCGCATCCGTATCGGTCATGGCGACGGGCATGGTGCTCGTCATCGTCACCCGTAACATCGACCTCTCGGTCGGCTCGATCCTCGGTTTCGTCGGCATGATCATGGCCGTGACGCAGACGCGCTTCCTACCGGGATGGCTGGGCTATGACCATCCCGTGTCTTGGATCTTCGCGCTCAGCGTCGGCATCGCACTCGGTGCCGCCATCGGCGCGTTTCAAGGCGTCATCATCGCCTTCATGAATGTGCCATCCTTCATCGTCACGCTTGGCGGCCTGCTGGTCTGGCGCGGCGCCGCGTGGATGGTCACCAGCGGTGCGACGGTTGCGCCTATGGACACACGCTTTCGCCTGATGGGTGGTGGTGCCGATGGCTCCATCGGTGCCACAGCAAGCTGGATCGTCGGCATCATCGCCTGCGTCCTCATCGTCCTGACCATCATCAATTCAAGGCGACAGCGCAAACGCTTCGGCTTTCCGCTCAAGCCCATCTGGGCCGAGTATTTCATGGGGCTGGTGGGCTGCGGTGTGGTGCTGGGTGCCGTGAAGGTGCTGAACAGCTATTACATGCCGGTCAATCTTGCCCGCAAATATGCCGAAGCAAACGGTATCGCCTGGCCGGATGCGGGGTTGGAAATATCGCTGGGCGTTGCCATTCCGGTGCTGATCGCGCTTGGCATCGCCATCGTCATGAACTTCATCACCAACCGAACCCGCTTTGGCCGTTATGTCTTCGCCATCGGCGGAAACCCGGAGGCCGCCGTTCTCGCTGGCATCAAGACCCGCTGGGTGACCGTGCGGATATTTGCCCTGATGGGCGCGCTCTGCGCCATCGCCGCTGCCATCTCCACCGCTCGCCTCAACGCCGCGACCAACGCGCAGGGCACGCTGGATGAACTCTACACCATCGCCGCAGCCGTTATCGGCGGCACGTCGCTGGCCGGTGGTGCGGGCACCATCGCCGGTGCCATTCTCGGGGCCGTGGTCATGCAGTCGCTAAACTCCGGCATGGTGCTTTTGGGAATGGATACGCCACTGCAAAGCATCGTCATCGGCATGGTGCTCGTCATGGCCGTCTGGCTCGACACTGTTTATCGCGCCAGAGCGAAATAATAAAAAGAGGAGTTTCCGATATGACGGACCGATCCACTCCGCTTGTGGAAATGCGCAATATTTCCATCTCCTTCGGTGGCATTCACGCGGTCGAAGACGCTTCCGTGGATTTGCACCCGGGTGAAGTCGTCGCTCTGCTGGGCCACAACGGCGCAGGCAAATCCACGCTGATCAAGATACTCTCAGGTGCCTATCGCCGGGACAGCGGTGACATCCTGATCAACGGCGAGGATGTCGATATCCGCAACCCGCGTGATGCCAAGAAATACGGCATCGAGACCATCTACCAGACGCTAGCCGTGGCAGACAATGTCGATGCCGCCGCCAACCTCTATCTTGGCCGCGAACTGCGCACCCCCTGGGGCACGCTGGATGATGTCGCAATGGAAGCATCGGCTCGCGAGGTGATGGGCCGCCTCAACCCCAACTTCAAGCGTTTCAAGGAACCGGTAAAAGCACTCTCCGGCGGCCAACGGCAATCCGTTGCCATTGCCCGCGCCATCCTGTTCGATGCCCGTATCCTCATCATGGATGAACCAACGGCAGCACTCGGCCCACAGGAAACGGCGCAGGTGGGTGATCTCGTCAAGGAACTGAAGAAACAGGGCATCGGCATTTTCCTGATCAGCCACGATATTCACGATGTCTTCGATCTCGCAGATCGTGTCTTCGTCATGAAAAACGGCAAGGTCGTGGGCCATGCCAAAACCGAAAATGTGACCAAGGACGAGGTCCTGGGCATGATCATTCTCGGCAAGGTGCCAGCAGGCGCCACCGCTGGCCCCGGCGCCATGCGCATGTGAGAGCCTTCAAAGCAAAAAGGTGCGGTAAACCGCACCTTTTCCTAACTTAGTCGCGAAGCCTGCGAAGACGATATCAATCCTGAATGCGCCGCAGAAGACCGATCAACTGGTCGCGCGCCTTCTCGCCACCCAAACGGTCGATCAACTTGTCTTCGTGCTCTCTCCAGATATGGGAAATATCGTCCATGACGGAACGACCCTCCTCCGTCATTTCCATGAAATGAACCCGCCGGTCGGTTTCTGAGCGACGTCTCTGCAACAGGCCCTTGTCTTCGAGGCCATCGATAATGGCGACGAAATTGGCGCGTTGAATGCCAAGCGCCTCGGCGACATCGCTCTGCTTGAGGCCCGTATTGTTGGCGACAAGGATCAAAACCGAAAAATCGGCTGGCCGAAGTCCAAAGGCCAGCAAGCTCTCGTTAAATTCCGTCACAACCGAAAGCTGCGCGCGTCGGAGCCGGTAAACGACTGCCTCCGAAAGGATCGAATAATCAATTTCCCCCTTAGACACCAGGGGCTTTTCATCGGTTTCCTTATAGGAAACCTTGCCTCTGCCATGCTCAAATGCGAGACCTACCGTCATTTTAGCCCCTTTGATTCGTCCCGTGAACTATAGTTAATTACCCAATTACATGTATTAGAACAAGGTTTAATAATAGATAAAGCAAAGGTATAAACTTTCGCATCCGTTATAAGTCGCACCCATGACAAGTTAGCGCAAACATCAAGCACCCCAACACGCAGACCCGCTAGCCATGCGAATGCGAGCACCCCACCACACACCGTGGAAACCCTTCAAAAGGGCAAGTTATTCAATATGAAAAGCCCGCGCGGACCCTTCACCGTCAGCCCATTGACCAAAATTTGATCGACATGCTTTCCCAGCGTGCAATTTCTAAGCGAAAAAATTTCAAGATTTCGAACGTTTCCAGACGAATCTTCCCCCCTAGCTCCTAGCCACACCATTTTACGCATTGATGCGCAAACAAAGCTGAGCTAAGAACCAATCACCACCAGCTGCGATTCATCGCACGCACGGATGCACCCGTAGCTCAGCTGGATAGAGTGTTGGATTCCGATTCCAAAGGTCACAGGTTCGAATCCTGTCGGGTGCGCCATTAAACAATTTTTCAATATTTTATTTTCGAGCTATCCTTGTTCTTTCTCCATTTCAAGAGATAGCCGAAGCCAGGTCCGATCAGCATTCCACCGATTACCCAATGGATCAGAGTGAGTGGCTTCTCGTCAGGATCATGCCCAGTCACGAAGAGGAAGAGAAAGAAAGCGGCCACGCCAGCGGCCAAGAGGAAAACAGGAAACATCAGGCTTTGTCGAAAGCTATGCATGAGGTTTTCTCCAGAAGGATTTGTCTGCAATCTAGCCAAGTCGGACATGTTTGCAAGAAACGACCCGCCTAAACCAGCTTGGCTAGCGGTAGCTCGGCCTTATCCAACTCGGTCAATGGAAATTCGCCTTAACCTTCAATCTATTAATGAGCTGATTCCTGATGAAGACATCCCTCGGTTCTCCTCTCCGCATCCTTATGGTGCTTTAAACACGGCATACATGTCAGCCAGACCGGAAGGTTCGCATTTTCATGCGCAGTGGTACGCCATTTCCAGATACCTCCCGTCATCGAGGCGCTTTCGCGTAGCCCTTCACCAGTATCGGCCCGGTGGGACGTCCTGTCGGCGATCCGCCTGATTGTTCCAGCGTGATTTCGTAGAGTTGCTCATCCGTGGGCTTGGGAAGCCGTGGGGTAGCGAGGCTGGCGGAGCGGTGCTCGTTGAGGAGGCCAAGGGATACCGGGCCAGTGTCGCGGTTCGGCAGCGTCCAGACCTGCATGGTCTTGCCTTCGGGAACCGTGAAATCTGCGAGCAGACGGACGCTGGCATGTTCGTTGCTGAAATCCTCGACGATGGCTTGCGGCTCGCCCGCATCGTTGAGCAGAATGGCAATGACGACCGGGTCCACCTGGCGCATGAGCGACCAGCCGAGACCCACCGTGAGCAGCAGGGACGCCGCGAGCGATGTGATGGCGGTGCGTTTCCATGGGGAGGCTGTGTTGTCGTTGGTGGCGGGCGGGCGGGCCGTGGCGCTGACAGGTGCAGGCTCGCTGCTCAACCCGTCATCGATGCGTTGCCATAGGGATGCACTTGGGGCAACGGCCTCAGCCGAGGTATCGAGCGGCAGGAAACGGTCGCGGCTGGCGGCGATGGAGCGGCGCAAATCGGCGTTATCCTCCATCTGCGCTTCGACGCGGCTGATGTCATCGTCATCCAGCAGGCCAAGCACATATTCATCGGCAATGCGGTCGAGGTCTTCGCGGGGAAATGTCATGCCATGCACTCCCGCAGAGAAGAGAGGCCGCGCCTGATCCACGATTTGGTGGTACCAAGCGGTATTTTCAGCCGCCCGGCAATTTCGCCGTGGGTATAGCCCCCGACATAGGCCATCAGAATGCCGCGCCGTCTGGCTTCATCCAGCGTCGACAGACAGTCGCGCAGCCTGCTGTCCTGATCCAGCCGGTGCCAGGATGTCATGATATGCTCGACATGGCGGGCTTCCTGCAAGGTGTCGAGGTGATCATCGGTAACCAGATCCTCACGTTTGCCATCGCGCAGCATGTTCAGCGCACGGTTACGAACAATGGCATAAATCCAGCCGCGGGCCGATCCGCGCTCTGGGGCATATTGATGCGCGTTCTTCCAGATGCGGATGAAAGCTTCCTGCACCACCTCTTCAGCCAGATCGCGCCGCCGTACGATGCGCTCGGCAACAGTGATCAGGCGCCCGGCCTCCGCGTCGAAAATCAGTCGCAAGCCGTTTCGATCACCCTTGGCGCAAGCCTTAAGCGCTGCGCCAAAATCGTCTGCCACTGTCTGCCTGACGTCCAAAGGGCCTCTCCCGGGCGTAGTTTTCATTTGAGAAACATACACATGAAAACCATGCATGGATGCAAATCAAAAAAAAATTTACCCACCTGCATCCAAACCGCCTTCCCCATGTGTCTAACTTTTGAGAGCGATGAACAGCGGTCTGCTGGCCACCTCTTTAAACGGATAGAAAACGGGAGAAAGATATGACCATCCTTCGCACTGCAACGATTGCTTCCGCCGTCCTCGCAACGACGGCAACCTTCGCCTCTGCTGCGCCCGTACTGGGCCTGACGGGCGACAAGACACTCGTTATGTTCGACACCGAAAAGCCTGCCGTGACCAAGACCATGGACGTCACAGGGGTCGACAAGCTGGTCGGCATCGATTTTCGTCCGGGCAACAAAGCCGTCATCGGCGTAACGCCTGACAACACCATCGTGTCGATCAACCTCGAAACGGGTGCCGCCACCGAAGTGGCGAAGATGGACAAGCCGCTGACAATGACCCAGGCCCCTGTTGTCGTTGATTTCAACCCGATGGCGGACCGCCTCCGCTACATGACCGGCACCACCAACCACCGCGTTCACCCCGATACGGGTGCCGTGACGATCGATGGCGTGCTGGCCTTTGAAGATGCGGATATGCACAAGGGCGAGACACCCAACATCGTGGCTGCCGCCTATACCAATTCCTACGGCAAGCCTGAAAAGACCGCGATGTACAACATCGACGCCACGATTGGCGCGCTGGTGCAGCAGACGAAGCCGAATGACGGTACGCTGAAGTCCATCGGCAAACTCGGCATCGATGGCAAGCCAACAACCTATGCCTTCGATATTCAGACGACGGCAGAAGGCAAGAACACGGCATGGCTTGCAGCTGATAAGGCGCTTTACACGGTTGATCTGGAAACGGGCAAGGCCACCAAGGCTGGCGATATCACCGGCGTTGAGACACCCGTGCGGGCCATCGCCGTTCTGCCTGCGATGTAAACCGACAACACAATGGGCTGGCCGGTTCCGAACCGGTCAGCCCATCATTTACTTGCCGTCGTTGGCAATTTTGGCTTCAAGCGTTTTCGCGATAGATTTCAAATTGCGTTTTTTACCGGCGATTTTCTCGATGGCCGCGATAGCCAGATCACTCGCGACGTAATCCGATTTATGGCCGAGATTGTGCACGACGATGAGTTCCGCACCCTTCACGTCCCGGGCCAGATGGCGTGAATGAATCTCGGTGGAAACGACGTTGTCGGCGTCACCAGCAATGATCACCGTTGGCGCTTTTATATCACGAAAACTGGCAGACGCCGTCTTTGCCCATTCATTCAGGCCACCCACTTCCTGCGCATTGTGGCGGAAGGCGACAGGGCGTAACGCCTGATAGGCCCGCGTTTTGGAGATGTAATCCGCCGGTCTCGGGTTTGGCGTGAACACGGATTTCACCGCCCCATCGATGACGAGCGCACCGGCGGCAGGCGCAATCAGCGTGCTGAACAGCACACCGGTAACTGGCGTGCGGGCTGCATCATAATACCATGATACGCCACCCGGCCATGGGTAGAGTGCAGGCGACAGAAACACCAGGCCTTCCACCATGTCTTTGTGGCGTACAGCAAATGCAGCCGTTATGGCGCCACCGAAGGAGTGGCCGACGATGATGGCTTTTCTGATACCCCTCTTCTTCATCAGAACGGCAATGGCGTCTGCCTGTGCATCTGGTTGGACATTGGCCTTGGGGCCGACATCCGAGCGTCCGTGTCCGGGCCTGTCGACAAACAGAAGCGTTGCCTTGCCTTCCAGCTTGTCGCGGAAGGCGTACATCGGATCATAGAGGCTGGTGCTTGCGCCGTGAATGAAGACAATAGGCGGCATGCTGGCACCTTTTTTCGCAGGCAGCAGCACACTGTTCATCTTGAAACCACCAACGTCGATTTTTACCTCGCCGGTAACGACTGAGCTTGCCGATTTTTCAGAGGCCAAAGCACTTCCCCCAAGCATGATTGCTGCGAGAATACCAAACACGGGAATGAGGTGAGACGCCATGATGAACCTGAAATAATGTAAGAACCGCCTGATGGGACGGTGATGCGAGATACTCAAGAAATCGAGACCCGGTCGTCTGGAGACGCATGACGCGGACGACCGGGTCCTTTAACGGGCGATACGCCCATTCAGTTTTTCCGTGATCCAGTGACCCGCGACAGCGGAAACTGCCGAAAGCGTCGAGCCCCAGATCAGGTCGGCAACGGTCAAGGTCGTAGACCAGTTTGCAAGCGTTGCCTGATTGGTCAGATCGTAGGTGCCGTAGGCCATGAAACCCAGCAGACCACCGTATAGAAAAGAAGTGCCGAACTTTGCGGTCACCAAACCGGGGCGCACGGCGAAGAACGTCAGGCCAGCCGCATACATGAGGTAGAACAGGATGGCGGGAGCAAGACGAAATTCGGTGGCCAACATGTCGCCAAGCGCTGGCCTGTAAAGCACATTGGCCATGACGCTCAACCATACGAAGTCAATCGCGACGAAGACGATCAGTGTCGAGATATAGGCAACGGCGCGCTTCTTCATTGGGTACCCTTAAAGTTTGCGATCAGGACTTGATGCGTGACCAGTTGACGCCCTTGCAGACGATCCCGGCCAGAACGCAACCCTTCGTGGTCATGGTGTCACCCTTGACTGAAACGGTCAGCTTGTAGGTCAGGTCGCGCTGGGGGTCGAAGGCGGTCCCGCTATATTCGCCGTCAGAGGTCGGCTTGATGCTCATCACCAGCTTGTCGCCGGTCTTTTCCTTGGGCGTGCCGGGCTTGATCCACGTGTTAGTGGCACAGATATCCGAGCCGCAGGGGCTGATCTGGACCTTGGCGTTTCCGTCACCGCGCGCCCACTGGCCGCTGATATCAGCGGCAGAAGCGGCGCCAGCCGACAGGGCAAGAATGCAGACTGCGTATTTGAATGCCGTTTTCATCAGTATCTCCTCCACCAAGACATTAGCCCAGCCCGGTTGTTGAAGATTAGAACGGTCGAAAGGTTTCATTGGATCACAAAGAAACTCTTCGTCGGCTTTTTTCTCTACCTGATGAAACCGATCTGTTCTGAGAACCGTAGTCTCCTGAAAGCAGAACAACGTATGGGTGAATGTGACAGCGATGAATTATGGCCTGTTGATCTTCCTTGCCATCTTCCTCAGCTTTGCGATGGCTGCGGCGTGGGCAATACAGCGAAAAACCGGTGCAAGCGGCTGGATCGATACGATCTGGTCCTTTGCGATTGGGCTTGGTGGTCTCGTTGCCATCGGCTTTGCCGATGGTACGTTTGAACGGCGGGTTGCGGCTTTCCTCATTATTGCCGTCTGGTCCATCAGGCTTGGCAGCCACATCGGCTCACGCACCAAAGGCGGAGGAGAAGACCCGCGCTACGCAAAACTGGTAGAAGAATGGGGCACAAATGCCAGCCGCCGCCTGTTCCAGTTTCTGCAAATTCAAGCGCTTGCGGGTTTCATTCTGGTTCTGGCAATTTATGTCGCGGCCTCCAACAGTGCGCCCTTCCCGACCATTCTTGATATCGCAGGTATCGTGATTGCACTGATTGCTCTGGCGGGCGAGGCCATCTCGGACAGGCAGCTCGCGCATTTTCGCAAGAAACCGGAAGCCCGCACAGAGGTCTGCGAGGAAGGCCTCTGGCGCTATTCGCGTCACCCCAATTACTTCTTCGAATGGCTGTTCTGGTGCGCATGGCCACTGCTGGCATTGACGGGGCCCTCGCCCGCTGGCTGGGCAGCACTGCTTGCCCCGGCGTTGATGTACTGGCTGCTGGTCCACGCATCGGGCATTCCGCCGCTGGAGGAACACATGCTGCGCTCCCGTGGTGAGAAATTCCGCTCGTTGCAGCGCCGCGTCAACGCATTTTTCCCAGGTCCAAGAAAAGAGGAGGTCTAACAAAATGAACATGCTGGCTTTTGCAATCAACGCCGCAGAAAAAGCACCGCTCTCGGACAGCCTCACGCTGACCGGCATCGATTTCCTGTGCAACAGAACCAAGCGCAAGCTGGAAAAAGTGCCGCATGACGAAGAGCTTGCCTTCGTTCGCGACATGGGAAGCTTTCCCGTCGCCACCCACACGGATGAGGCCAACCGTCAACATTATGAAGTACCAGCGGAATTTTTCGCTTTGGTGCTGGGCGCGCAGCGAAAGTATTCCTGCTGCTATTATCCGAGTGCCACGACCACACTCGACGATGCTGAAACCGCCGCCTTGGCGGAAACCGTCAAGCACGCCGATATCCGTGATGGCATGGACATTCTGGAACTGGGTTGCGGCTGGGGATCTTTATCGCTTTACCTTGCCCGCCAATTTCCCAATTCCCGGGTGACCTCGGTCTCCAATTCCGCATCGCAGCGGGCCTATATCATGGGGAGGGCTGAGCTTCAGGGCGCGCAGAACCTGACCGTCATTACCGCCGACATGAACGATTTTGGGCCGTCAGGCACCTATGACCGTATCGTTTCGGTTGAGATGTTCGAGCATATGTCCAACTGGCGCGCGCTGTTTGCGCGCACGCGCAGTTGGCTGAAGGAAGATGGCAAGCTGTTTATTCATGTGTTCAATCACAAGGATCGCTCCTATCGTTTCGATCAGAGCAACCCGGCAGACTGGATCGCGCACCACTTCTTCACCGGCGGCATCATGCCAGCGCTCGATCTGCCGCATCGCTTCGAGGACATCTACAATGTCGAAGCGGAATGGCGCTGGTCGGGTGACCATTACCGGCGCACGGCGATGGACTGGCTTGCAAATTTCGATCGGGAATCGGCCAAGATCACCCCTATTCTACAACGTGTCTATGGCAAGGACGCAAACCTGTGGCGGCGTCGCTGGCGGCTGTTTTTCCTCGCCACCGCTGGTCTTTTCGGCCACGACAAGGGCACTGTCTGGGGCGTTGGCCACTACCTTCTGACGCCAGCGAAATCGTAAAGCCATGGCAGAGGATGGAAAGCGCGATCCCTTGACGGCGGCGACATTGACCGGTGCCTGGGTGATTATTCTCAACAAGCCTTTCTATCCCCTGACCATCTGGTGGCTGGTCGGTACAGGTGTTCAGGCGTCGCTGATCAGCGTCGTCTCCATGCTATTTTTCCTGGCCATTCCGCTTATCGCGCGCCGCTCGGTGCTGGCCGCACGCGTTGCATTGCCGCTGATCGGGACCATCGACACAATCTTCGAAACCAAGCTGTTCGGTACTGGCTCGGGTACCGAACTGTTCTTCGCGGCCTGCATCATGCTCGTGGCGTTATCGTTCCGGCAAAGCGAACGTCTCTGGCAGATCGGAATGACCGGCGTGGTCTTCGCAGGCTTTCTCTTGACGCGCTACATGGTCGGCGATGCCCTGCACATCTGGAGCGAGCCCGATCTTGCCAAGCTTTTCAACCTCAACGCTTTTGCCGTCGCGTGTCTCACGGCTTTCATCGCACTTCGCTATGCTGGGCTGAACCGGGAGGATCACTCCTCCGGGACGAGACCGTCGTAAACTTCCAGCAATGCTGCAGAAATCACGGCACCCAGATTATTGGCCGCTTCGCGAATGGCAGCTTCATCGCCATCACGCGAGGCGATAGCAAGGTCAGATCCCTCGGCTGAAATGATCGCCTTGGCGCGCTCGATCGCCCACAATCCAAAATCGCCGCGATTGTCGATCGATACAGTGTCCATAGCGTCTTTTCTCCACCCGTCATGCCGGTTGCGGCCTTTGTCCGATATAGTGCCAATGGGCCTCGGCTGTCAAAACTTGAGAGGTCATTGTAAACCCGCTACCAACCGCTGGCTGATATCGCGCGGGATCAATGCCGCATTTTTTGCGTTATATTTCTGATCGGTTTGATCGATATATCTTTAAACGACGTGGAATAAGGAAGAAATTCTCATGAGCCTGAAGTTTGGAACGAGCGGTCTTCGCGGACTTTCGCAGGATTTGAAGGGCAAGGCATCTGCCATATATGCCACCGCCTTCGCACGACATCTTCTGGCTTCGGGACAGGCAAAAGCTGGCGATCCCATTTTGATCGGACAGGATTTTAGAGACTCAAGCCCGGTCATTGCTGAGACCTGCATCGGTGCTCTGGCAGCAGCAGGCCTGAGGCCCATCGATTGCGGCGCGCTGCCGACACCGGCTTTGGCGCTCTACAGTCTCTCCCTTGAGGCTGCGGCGCTGATGATCACCGGATCGCACATCCCTGCAGATCGAAACGGCATCAAATTTTACCGCCCGGATGGCGAGATCGACAAACAGGACGAAACGGCTATTGCCGACCTTGCCAAGACGGTCGAGACTGAAAACATCTCGCTCGCATCGGCGACTGCTGAGAGCCACGCAGAAAAGGCCAACGCTTTCTTCTTCGAACGCAACGCCTCTCTCCTGCCGGAGAATCCTTTGTCCGGCCTCAAAATCGGCGTCTACCAGCACAGCACGGTTGCCCGCGACCTCTTCGTAGACGTTCTGAAGCATTATGGCGCAGATGTTCTGCCGCTTGGCCGTTCTGAAACCTTCATTCCAGTCGATACGGAAGCCGTTTCTACCGACACTCTGGAGAAGCTCAAGGCATGGTCTGCCGAACACAAGCTGGACGCCATCATCTCTGCCGATGGTGACGGCGACCGCCCATTGCTGGCGGATGAACACGGCGCCCCCCTGCGTGGAGATCTGCTCGGCCTCATCACCGCAAACTTCTTGAAGGCGGATGTCGTGGTCACGCCCGTTACCTCCAATTCCGGCATCGAAGACAGCGGTGAGTTCAAGGTTCTGCGCACAAAGGTCGGTTCGCCTTTCGTAATCGCAGGCATGGAAGAGGCTCTGTCGAAAGGCAGCAAAGGCGTGATCGGCTTCGAGGCCAATGGCGGATTTCTGACGGCCTCGCCTTTCACGCTGAATGGCAAAACAGTTTCTGCCCTGCCGACCCGTGATTGCTTCCTGCCTTTGCTCGCCGCACTGAAACTCGCCGCCGAACAGAAAAAGCCACTCTCGGAAGTCGCTGCTGCCTACAAACTCCCGGTCGCCGCCGCCGACCGTTTGCAGGATTTCGCGCAGGAGAAAAGTGCAGCCCTGATGGAGCATCTGCGCTCCTCCCCCACGAACCTCGAAAGCTTTCTTGCGCCGGTGGGCGCTGTCAAAGAGACCAGCGACATAGATGGCCTGCGAGTCACACTCACAAACGGCGACACCATCCACTTCCGTCCCTCCGGCAATGCGCCGGAAATGCGGTGCTATGTGGAAGCCGCCAATGAAGACGATGCCGATGCCCTGCTGAACAAGGGGCTCGATCTCATCCGCAACTTCGGCTGAGAAAATTGCGAGGTGCGGCGAAGCGAATTGCCGCACCTGTCCTTTGCTGTTGCGCTTTTGGCCGTGAAGCGGCAAAACCGACGGGAAACGGAGACTGCACCCGGTGTCGGACGAAACCATCACGCTTTATGAAGCCATTGGCGGCGAGACCACCGTCCGCGCACTGACGAAGCGTTTTTACGGATTGATGGATACGTTGCCCGAAGCCGCCCGCTGCCGCGCCATCCACCCACCAGACCTTTCCAACAGCGAGAACAAATTCACCGACTATTTGCTCGGCTACCTCGGTGGACCGCCGGTTTATGTCGAAAAATACGGCCATCCCATGCTGCGTCGACGGCATTTCGTGGCACCCATCGGCGCTGCGGAACGAGACGAGTGGCTGCTGTGCTTCCGCCGCGCAATGGATGAAACCATCGAAAATCCGAAGCTTCGCGCGATCATCTGGGCACCGATAGAGCGGCTGGCATTCCACATGCAAAATCAGGAAGAGACTGCATCATGAGCACGAGCTGGCTGCGCCCGACGAGCCTTTTTCTCTCCGGCCTTCTGGGTGCCAGCGGCGTGGCGCTGGCTGCGGCGGCAACGCACACCGGCGCAACGCAATTGCTGGGCAATGCGTCCACCATGTGCCTTGCCCATGCGCCCATTCTTCTCGGCCTCTATGTCGGCTGGGAGCGCATCAAAACCGCAGCACCGGCAGCCATTCTACTTGGTCTCGGAACCGTGTTTTTTGCCGGAGACCTCGTCTCACGCCATTTTACCGGCAGCGGAGCCTTCTCGATGGCAGCACCCATGGGCGGCCTTGGCATGATACTCGGCTGGGTTACCGTGGCAGCCGCCGCTTTTTTCAAAGCGGCACGCCAATAACATCTCAATTGGCGGCAGCGCGATCGTTCATGGTCTGAAGCGCCCGCTCAAGGCTGGATTTGCTGCCATTGCGCAGCGGAATGAATTTCTTACCGAACTTCTTGCAGCCGGACTTTACCCGCAAACACGCATCATGGCTGATACAGTCGATGGGGCAGAACACGCAGTCCACCGAGGGAAGCAGCGTATCGATGCGGGATACCGCTTCGCGCAAACCGCCATCGTGATGGATGAGTTCGGCGTCAAAATTGCTGGCGATCTGGCGAAGATGCGCAACCTGACAGTCACGACCGCCCACGTAAAGAAAGCTTTTAGGCCCGGGAGGCGCTTGTTGGACGACGGATTGCGCTGCCTGCTGCGGTGCGTTGCCCCGCTTGCCGTTTCGCTCCGTCTTCTTCTTTTCCTTGCGCGCCATGCCTCACCTTATCGTTGAAAACCATTACCTGTGCGATCAGGTTGGTGCCACGATAATAAAGATGAGTTTTAGAGTAAAGTATAAACTTGATAATTCGTATCATGTTTTTTGAGCGGGTGTGGAAACGATCCCCAGCCCGCCCATAAAAAGCTGTTCCAGAAACCGCGCGGCATCCTCAAAACGCCCATCACCCGCATTTGCGCCCAGCACGGCACGCACCTGCACATCGAAATCCGCATAGTGCTGCGTCGTTGCCCAGATCGAGAAAATCAAATGATAGGGATCGCAGGCCGTCATGCGCCCGGCCTTGATCCACGCGCGAATGACGTCCGCCTTTTCGTCTACCAGACGCTTCAGCGGTCCCTTCAACTCATCCTCGACATGGGGCGCGCCTTGCAGAACCTCATTGGCAAAAAGTCGGCTCTCACGCGGATAGTCCCGCGCCATCTCCAGCTTACGGCGCAGATAGGAGCGGATTTCCGAATGCGGATCACCAGCAGCATCGAAAGCGCGCAAGGGATCGAGCCACGTATCGAGCACACGCTCGATCAGCGCCCGGTGCATCGCCTCCTTGGTGCGGAAATAATACAGCACGTTCGGCTTCGACATGCCCGCGACCTCGGCAATCTGGTCGATCGTCGTGCCACGAAATCCGTTCACCGAGAAAACATCGAGCGCCGCTTCAAGAATGGTCTCTTCTTTTTCTTCCTGAATGCGTGTTCGTTTTTGCGTTTTTGCCGCTCTGGGTATGGGCATGAAAGGTCTCTGACTGTTTTGAATGCAATTGGTAGATCGATCTGGGCAAAAAATAGTCTGATATATAAGCGTGGCCGGCAAATACTGCTTTACACAGCATAATTCCCCCGGTTTCTTCTAGAGGTCAAAGCCTAATTTCACAATGTTTACCAGCCGGTCAAATAATCGACCGTCCGTTTCCTGCAAGCAATTCGCCGCCCGGCCGATGGATCGGCACGCCCCTTGCATCATGACTATCGAAACAGGTGAGGAAAAGACTGGCATGCCGGAAACACCCGCGAAAAATCTGACCATCAATGGCAACCGCTTGTGGGACAGCCTGATGGACATGGCGAAAATCGGCCCCGGCATTGCTGGCGGCAACAACCGCCAGACCCTGACGGACGAGGATGCGCAAGGCCGCGACCTTTTCAAAAAATGGTGCGAGGCCGCAGGCATGACCATCGGTGTCGATGCCATGGGCACCATGTTCGCCACCCGCCCCGGCACCGACGCAGATGCCCTGCCCGTCTATATCGGCAGCCATCTCGATACCCAGCCCACCGGCGGCAAGTTCGATGGCGTCTTGGGTGTGCTGGCCGGGCTTGAGGTCGTCAGAAGCCTCAACGACCTCGATATCCAGACCAAACATCCGATCGTCGTCACCAATTGGGCCAATGAAGAAGGTGCGCGCTTTGCCCCCGCCATGCTAGCATCCAGCGTTTTCGCGGGCATCCACGATCTC
Organism: Hyphomicrobiales bacterium; assembly: GCA_900468015.1. Taxonomy (GTDB): domain Bacteria; phylum Pseudomonadota; class Alphaproteobacteria; order Rhizobiales; family Rhizobiaceae; genus Agrobacterium. Next base: position 397,515 of record UBRU01000001.1, on the reverse strand, counting down.
GACTACGCCTACAGCCGCACCGACACTAGCGGCAAGACCTATGGCGAGGAGCTGAAACGGATCGGCTGGCTGGGCGATGAAGAGGTGGGTGCGCGCAAGATGCGCGCCTATTTCGAATATCACATCGAACAGGGCCCAATCCTCGAGGCGCAAAACAGACAGATCGGCGTCGTCACCCACTGCCAGGGCCTGTGGTGGCTGGAGGTGACGCTGACCGGCAAGGAAGCCCACACCGGCTCCACACCCATGCCCATGCGCGTCAATGCCGGCCTCGCCGCCGCCCGCATTTTGGAAAAAGTGCAAGAGGTTGCCATGGCGCACCAACCGGGCGCGGTGGCCGGCGTTGGCCAGATGATCTTTACCCCCAACTCCCGCAACGTCCTTCCCGGCAAGGTCGTCTTCACGATCGACCTGCGCACGCCCTCGCAAGAAAAGCTGGACGCCATGCGCGCCATCTTCGAACGAGAGGTGCCGCTCATCGCTGAACAACTCGGCGTCGGCTGCACCATCGAAGCCATCGGCCATTTCGACCCCGTCACCTTTGACCCCACACTCGTCGAGCGCGTGCGCGATGCGGCGGAAAAGCTTGGCTACAGCCACATGGACATCATCTCTGGTGCAGGCCACGACGCCTGCTGGGCAGCCCAGGTCGCTCCCTCCACCATGATTTTCTGCCCCTGCGTGGACGGCCTATCCCACAACGAAGCCGAAGACATTTCACCAGAATGGGCAGCGGCTGGATGCAACGTCCTGCTACACGCCGTGCTGGAAACTGCGGAGATCGTGGAATGACCACCATTATCAAGAACGGCACCATCGTCACCGCCGACCTGAGCTACAAGGCCGATGTCAAAATCGATGGCGGGGTCATCATCGAGATCGGGCAAAACCTTTCCGGCGGTACCATTCTGGACGCCACGGGTTGCTATGTCATGCCCGGCGGGATCGATCCGCATGTGCATCTGGAAATGCCTTTCATGGGCACCTATTCGGCGGATGATTTTGAGAGTGGCACTCGCGCGGCCTTGAGCGGCGGCACGACGATGGTGGTTGATTTCTGCCTGCCGGAGCCCGGCCAATCGCTTCTGGATGCACTCAACCGCTGGGACAACAAGGCGACCCGCGCCACTTGCGATTATGCTTTCCACATGGCCGTCACATGGTGGGGCGAGCAGGTCTTCGATGACATGAAGACGATTGTCCAGGAAAAAGGCATCAACAGCTTCAAACACTTCATGGCCTATAAGGGCGCACTGATGGTGAATGACGACGAGATGTTCGCCTCCTTCTCGCGTTGCGCCGAACTCGGCGCGCTGCCGATGGTGCATGCGGAAAACGGCGATATCGTCGCGCAAATGCAAGCCAAATTGCTGGCAGAGGGCAATAACGGGCCGGAAGCCCACGCCTATTCCCGCCCCGCCTCGGTCGAAGGCGAAGCCACCAACCGCGCCATCATCATTGCGGACATGGCGGGCGCACCGCTTTATGTCGTCCACACCTCCTGCGAACAGGCGCATGAGGCCATCCGCCGGGCGCGACAGAACGGCATGCGGGTCTATGGCGAACCGCTGATCCAGCATCTGATCCTCGATGAGAGCGAATATGCCAACCCCGATTGGGACCACGCCGCCCGCCGCGTCATGTCACCACCGTTCAGAAACAAGCAGCATCAGGACAGTCTCTGGGCAGGGCTAGCCGCCGGCTCTCTGCAATGCGTCGCGACCGACCATTGCGCCTTTACCACGCAGCAGAAACGCAATGGCCTCGGTGACTTCACCAAAATCCCCAACGGCACCGGCGGGCTCGAAGACCGCCTACCTCTGCTCTGGACCCACGGCGTAACGACGGGCCGCCTGACGATGAACGAATTCGTCGCCGTGACCTCCACCAATATCGCCAAGATCTTGAACCTCTACCCGAAAAAGGGCGCGATCCTCGTCGGCAGCGATGCCGATATCGTCGTCTGGGACCCTGCCAAGGAAAAGACCATCACCGCCGAAAACCAGCAATCGGCCATCGATTACAACGTCTTCGAAGGCCAGGCGGTGAAGGGCCTACCGCGCTTCACGCTCTCTCGCGGTGTCGTGGCAATCGAAGAACGCACGGTGAAGACGCGTGAAGGCCACGGCCAATTCGTGGCCCGCGAGCCCTACACTGCCGTCGCCAAAGCACTGTCTACCTGGAAAGAACTCGTCGCGCCGCGTAAGGTGGAGCGATCAGGCATTCCGGCGAGTGGGGTGTGATGATGACCGAAGTCCGAAATTAAGAATTGTTTCTTCAAAAGAGGCTGCAAACCAACCAGCGAAGAATATCTACAACGGAAGACATGCGTGATTTTTGAAGCGAGGAAGGCACCTCAACGTGACTAAGCAAATACTGAATGCCATCGGCCAGTTCATCGCAACATATTTGGTTGCGATAACGGTGGGTACTCTGGCGGTCTTGCTTGTCATGCAAATTTACGTCGTCACGGATGATCCCAAACTAGCTGATTTTAACCCACTGATTCTGTTAGGGAGGTTCGCCTTGCTTTTGCTCTTCGGTTTACCCTCCACGCTTATTCCAGCGGTGGTACTTCACGTTTCTTCTAGGTTTATCCGAACGACAGTCACGAATTATCTCGCCCTCGGCTTCCTAATGGCGGTTATGACGACATATGTTCTTTACCAACTCTTACCAGACCCAGGTGAAAGTTTCAGATCCTCGTCAGAAAACATATGGCTGTACATTAGGCGTTTCTTTTTACTCCTTCCAGGAGGCCTAGCTGGAGCAATGATATTCTACAGGCAAGCCCAGAAAAGCCGGGCTACAGATAAGCCTTTGCGATAACGACAGGAAACAATGATTTTGAAAGCCGCAGAAATTGAGAAAATAGATAGCCGTTTCGTCGTTGTGTCGGCACGCAATCTCGGCCTGACCTTTGAAACCGGGGACGGTCCGGTGCATGCGCTTTCCAACGTCGATCTGGAGGTCAAGAAGGGCGAGTTCGTTTCCTTCATCGGGCCTTCCGGCTGCGGCAAGACGACGTTTCTGCGCGTCATCGCCGATCTGGAAAAGCACACGTCGGGCGAGATCACCGTCAACGGCACGACGCCGGAAAACGCGCGCAAAGACCGGTCCTACGGTTACGTGTTTCAGGCGGCAGCGCTCTACCCGTGGCGCACCATCGAAAAGAACATCGCACTTCCGCTTGAAATCATGGGCTACACAAAGGCAGAGCAGCAAGCGCGGATCGAACGCACGCTCGATCTGGTCAACCTCAGCGGCTTTGCCAAGAAATTCCCCTGGCAACTGTCCGGTGGCATGCAGCAGCGCGCCTCCATCGCCCGCGCGCTCGCTTTCGATGCCGACCTTCTGCTGATGGACGAGCCCTTCGGCGCGCTGGACGAAATCGTCCGTGATCATCTCAACGAGCAGCTTCTGAAGCTGTGGAACGCCACCGGAAAAACCATCTGCTTCGTCACCCACTCCATTCCCGAAGCCGTCTATCTCTCCACCAAGATCGTCGTCATGTCCCCGCGTCCGGGTCGGGTGACTGACATCATCGAGTCGACTTTGCCCACTGACAGGCCGCTGGAGATACGCGAGACGCCAGAGTTTCTGGAGATTGCCCATCGGGTGCGTGAGGGGTTGAAGGCGGGGCATAGTTATGAGGGGTGAGCCGTTGTCCTTTGCGCGTGTGGCTACCCCCCTCTGCCCTGCCGGGCATCTCCCCCTCAAGGGGGGAGATCGGAAGCCCTCACCCACGTCGCTCTTTGCTCAGCCCTTAAGTTGGCCGAAAGATCGCTGCGAGTCGATCTCCCCCCTTGAGGGGGAGATGTCCGGCAGGACAGAGGGGGGTAGCCACGGCCACGACGGAACAGGTGACCACCCATGACCGCCCTCCGTCACCGTATCCTGCCCGTTCTCACCATCCTCCTCGCCATTCTCGTGATCTGGCACATTGCCGTCGTCTATCTAAACCTGCCCTTCGCGCGTGACCAGGCCGCCAGAGCAGGCCAGCAACTGACTTTCTCTGAACTTCTGCCGCAAACCTTCGCGCAGGAGCGCCCTGTTCTACCCGCCCCGCACCAGATCATCGCGGAACTCTGGGATACGACCGTCAACAAGGCCATCACCTCCAAGCGCAGCCTCGTCTACCATGCGGGCATCACGCTTTCGGCGACGCTGCTCGGCTTTGCCATCGGCACGGCGCTTGGCATTCTGCTGGCGGTGGCCATCGTCCATAACCGCGCAATGGATCGCTCGGTCATGCCATGGATCATTGCCAGCCAGACGATACCCATCATTGCAGTGGCACCGATGATTATCGTTGTGTTGAATTCCATGGGCATTTCCGGCCTGCTGCCGAAGGCGCTGATTTCGACCTATCTCAGCTTCTTCCCCATCGTTGTGGGCATGGTGAAGGGGCTGCGCAGCCCTGAGAGCATTCAGCTGGATTTGATGCACACCTATCACGCCGCACCATCGCAAATCTTCTGGAAGCTGCGCTGGCCATCGGCCCTGCCCTATCTCTTCACCTCACTGAAAATCGCAATCGCCATCTCGCTGGTCGGAGCCATCGTCGGTGAGTTGCCGACCGGTGCGGTCGCGGGCCTTGGCGCAAGACTGCTGTCTGGCTCCTATTACGGCCAGACGGTGCAAATCTGGGCAGCTCTCTTCATGGCCGCTGCCGTTGCTGCAATTCTCGTGTCGATTGTCGGCATGGCCCACACAGCAGTCCTGAAAAGAATGGGAGAGCGGCCATGAGCAATCCCGGCTGGGTTGTCGGCGCGGTGCTGTTCTGGTTTGCCGCCTGGGCGTTGAACGAATGGTTGGTGCGCCAGCATTTCCAAACACCCAGCGCAAAACGCGCCAGCAGCATCGCCATCCCGCTCATCTTCGGCGCTGCCATCATCGTGCTGTGGGAAGGCGTGGTGCGCGGCTTTGCCATTCCCTCCATCCTACTGCCCGCGCCAAGCACCATCTTCCTACGGCTCATCAACTCCGTCCCCATTCTCTGGGCGGATTTCCGGCAGACGTTTTTGAAAGCGGTGCTGACCGGATATGTGCTGGGCTGCGGTCTCGGCTTTGCGGTCGCCATCATCATCGACCGCTCGCCCTTCCTGCAACGCGGTCTCTTGCCCATAGGTAATTTCGTCTCGGCGCTGCCGGTCGTCGGCATCGCGCCCATCATGGTCATGTGGTTCGGTTTCGACTGGCAGTCCAAGGTCGCCGTCGTTGTTATCATGACCTTCTTTCCCATGCTGGTGAACACGGTGCAGGGGCTATCGGCCTCCAGCCACATGGAGCGTGACCTGATGCACACCTATGCCGCCAGTTGGTGGCAGACGCTGGTCAAGCTGCGCCTGCCCGCGGCATGGCCGTTCATTTTCAACGCCTTGAAGATCAATTCCACGCTGGCGCTGATCGGTGCCATCGTGGCGGAGTTCTTCGGCACGCCCATCGTGGGCATGGGGTTTCGCATCTCCGCCGAAATGGGCCGGAGTAATGTGGATATGGTCTGGGCCGAGATTGCCGTGGCGGCCATCGCAGGCTCGGGTTTTTACGGTTTGGTGGCGCTTGCAGAGCGCGCCGTTACCTTCTGGCATCCGTCCGTCCGCAGTGGGCGTACGTAAACAACGAAAAAAGGGAACAGCGATGAAAAACAGACTTGCATCTATGCTTCTGGCCGGGGCAACGCTGATGACGGCGTTTGGCGCACAAGCCGCCGAAAAAGTCACGCTTCAGCTGAAATGGGTCACGCAGGCCCAGTTCGCCGGTTATTACGTTGCCAAGGACAAGGGCTTTTATGAAGCCGAAGGCCTCGATGTCGAGATCAAGCCCGGCGGCCCGGACATTGCCCCGGCACAGGTTCTGGCAGGCGGCGGCGCAGATGTCGTCGTTGACTGGCTGCCGTCTGCCCTTGCCACCCGCGAAAAAGGCGTGCCACTCGTCAACATTGCCCAACCCTTCAAAGAATCCGGCATGATGCTGACCTGCCTCAAGGAAAGCGGCATCACCAAACCGGCGGATTTCAAGGGCAAAACGCTCGGCGTCTGGTTCTTCGGCAACGAGTACCCCTTCCTCTCGTGGATGGCGCATCTGAAAATACCGACCACCGGCGGTGCGGATGGTGTAACCGTGCTGAAACAGGGCTTCAACGTCGATCCGCTGTTGCAAAAGCAAGCCGCCTGCATTTCCACCATGACCTACAACGAATATTTGCAGGTGCTGGAAGCGGGCGTGAAGGCCAGCGATCTCATCACCTTCAAGTACGAGGATGAAGGCGTCGCAACGCTGGAAGACGGCCTCTATGTGCTGGAAGACAAGCTGAAGGACGCCAAGTTCAAGGAAAACATGGTGAAGTTCGTGCGCGCCTCCATGAAGGGCTGGAAGTGGGCGGAAGAGAACCCCAATGATGCCGCCGATATCGTGCTCGAAAACGATGCCTCCGGCGCTCAGACCGAAGCGCACCAGAAGGGCATGATGACGGAGGTCGCCAAGCTGACGGCGGGTTCCACCGGCGCACTCGATAAGGCCGATTACGACCGCACCGTCAAAACGCTTCTGGGTGGCGGTTCCGATCCCGTCATCACCAAGGAGCCGACAGGCGCTTTCACCACCGAAATCACGGACGCCGCTTTGAAGTAGGATAACGAGCGGAAGGCGCGCAGTTATGTACGCCTTCCGCCCGCCAACATCATCGATATCTGAATAATCTGATATTCAAAAATGTATATGCGCTGTATCGGTTAGACGGATTGAATTACCCTGCGCGACGAATTACATTCTGCCTCGACAGACCTAGGTTTTTACCTTGCGATAAACATCGCCAGTGAGACGGCGTGTTTTGTGGAGGACGCAGAGATCTGCGAGGTAAGGGACGTCTCGTCACTTCTATTTGCATTCATCGTCGCATGACATTCAGGGCACGGATGTGCGGTGGACGTGCGATCCGACATTTGAACGGACAGGCACATGCAGCGTAAGACAATCGCCCCCCGGCTCGCGGTCATCATGGTTTCGGCTCTGGTTTTGCCCGGTATCGCTGGTGCGCAGACCGCAGCAGACCGGAAAAACCTGCCCTCCATCGTCGTCAGCAAGGCCGCCACCCGCGATCTGGTGGATCGCGTAATTGCCACGGGCACGATCAGACCGGTGGACGAAATCTACGTTCAGCCGCTGGTGGATGGCCTGTCGGTGGACAAATTGAATGTCGATATCGGCGACAGGGTCGAGGCCGGTTCTGTGCTGGCGGAACTTTCGAAAGACAGCCTGCTGCTGCAAAAAAGCCAACTTCAGGCCAACAGGGCCAAGGCGGAAGCCGGTGTTGCGCAGAACAAGGCGCAGGTCATCGAGGCGCAGGCCAATTACGATGACGCCGTGCGCCAGCGTGATCGGGCAGACCGTCTCGGAAAGTCCGGTTCCGGCTCTGTATCCCAAGTCGAACAGACCGCCGCCGCCGCCGATGTGGCCAATGCCCGCCTTCAGGCCTCCAGACAAGCCGTGACCGTGGGTGAGGCGGATATCAAGGTCGTGGATGCTCAGATCGAGGATATCGATCTCAAACTGGCGCGCACCAGCGTCAAGACACCGGTTGCAGGCGTCGTTTCAGCCAAGAATGCACGCGTCGGCGCCATTGCCAGCGGCTCGGGCAATCCGCTGTTCACCGTCATCAAGGACAACGCGATCGAACTCGTCGCCGATCTCTCGGAAACCGATATCCAGCAGGTCAAGATCGGCCAAAGGGCCATCATCACCGTGGCCGGTGGCCGTAACAGGATCGAAGGCAAGGTGCGGATCGTCTCGCCCACGGTGGATGCCACCACCCGCCTCGGCACGGTCCACATCGTGCTGCCGACGGATAGCCCGGCCCGCGCCGGCATGTATGGCAGCGCAGAGGTGGTCATCGCCTCCGCCAACGCACTGGCCCTGCCCCTGTCCGCCGTCACCTCTGGCCGAGATGGTTCGACCACACGGCGCGTGGAAGATGGTGTCGTCAAACAGGTGCCTGTCGAAATCGGCATTCAGGATGGTGGTTTCGTGGAAATCAAAAGTGGAATTTCCGCCGGTGATGTGGTGGTCGAGAAAGCAGGCGCCTTCGTGCGCGATGGTGATAAGATCAACCCGGTCCCGGCTGACGCCGCAGCCTCGAACTGACTGAGGGAACACCATGAACTTTTCCGCATGGTCCATCCGCAACCCGATTGCGCCGCTGCTCTGCTTTGCCTTGTTGCTGTTTTTGGGCGTCAAAGCCTTTTACGATCTGCCGATCACGCGCTTTCCCAACATCGACGTGCCGGTGGTGGCGATTACCGTTACGCAAAGCGGCGCTTCGCCCTCAGAGCTTGAGGCGCAGGTCACCAAGGAAGTCGAAGACGCGGTTGCCTCCATCAGCGGCATCGATGAGATACAGTCCACCGTCACCGACGGTCAGTCGCTGACCACGGTGCTATTCCGCATCGAAAAGCCGACCGAAGAAGCCGTTCAGGACACCAAGGACGCCATCGATAAGATCCGCAGCGAATTGCCTGCGGATATCGAGGAGCCCGTCGTCAGCAAGATCGATGTCGAGGGACAGGCGATCCAGACCTTTGCGGTCTCCTCCCCCAATATGACGCTGGAGGAGCTGTCCTGGTTCGTGGATGACACGATCAAGCGTGCGCTTCAGGGCCAAGCGGGCATCGGCAAGATCGACCGTTATGGCGGCGCAGACCGTGAAGTGCGTGTGTCGCTCAACCCGGCAAAGCTCGATGCCTACGGCATCACCGCATCGGATGTGAACGCCCAGCTGCGCGGCACCAACGTCGATCTCGGCTCCGGTCGCGGACAGGTGGCTGGCAACGAACAGACCATCCGCACGCTGGGTGACACCCGTGATGTGGCCCAGCTTTCCAACACCACCATTTCGCTGTCCAACGGTCGCTTCGTCAAATTGTCGGAACTCGGAACGGTCACCGACACCTATGAAGAGCCAAAATCCTTCTCGCGCTTCAACGGCAATCCGGGCGTGACCTTTGCGGTCTTCCGCTCCAAGGGTGCTAGCGAAGTCTCCGTCGCCGAAACCGTGGCGCAAAATCTGGATAAGGTACGCGCAGACCATCCTAACGTCTCCATCGAAATGGTCGATGATGCCGTCTACTTCACCTATGGCAACTATGAAGCCGCCCTCCATACGCTGGTGGAAGGCTCCATTCTCGCCGTCATCGTGGTCCTGCTGTTCCTGCGGAACTGGCGTGCGACGCTGATTGCTGCCGTCGCCCTGCCCCTGTCAGCCATCCCCACCTTCTGGGTCATGGATGTGCTGGGCTTTTCGCTCAACCTCGTCAGCTTCCTCGCCTTGACGCTGGCCACCGGTATTCTGGTGGACGACGCCATCGTGGAGGTGGAGAACATATCCCGCCACATAAAGATGGGCAAATCGCCCTACCGCGCCTCTTTGGAAGCTGCCGATGAAATCGGCCTTGCGGTGATCGCCACCAGCTTCACCATCATCGCCGTCTTCGTGCCCGTGTCCTTCATGCCGGGCATTCCCGGCCAATACTTCATCCAGTTCGGTCTGACCGTCGCCTTCTCTGTGTTCTTCTCGCTCATGGTCGCGCGCCTCATCACCCCGTTGATGGCCGCCTATTTCATGCGCGCGGATGATGCGGTGGATGACCATCACGACAATGACGGCTGGTTGATGAAGGCCTATACGCGCATGGTGACTGCGACGACCAGAAAATGGTGGGCGCGGTACCTGACGTTGCTGGGTGCCATCGGCTTCCTGATCGGCTCCGTCGTCCTGCTGGCTGGCGTTCCAGGCAGCTTCCTGCCGCCGGACGATGCGTCTCGCGTCGTGCTGTCCATCGAGCTTCCACCCAATGCGACGCTTGAAGAAACCGACGCCACAACGTCGAAAATCTATCAGGCCGTGAAGGACATCAACGGCGTCGAAAGCGTCTTCATCCTCGGCGGCGCATCGCCGAAGGGCGATCTGGAACTGCGCCGAGCGACGGTGCGCGTCATTCTCCAGCACATCGACCACTCGCTGCTGAAAACGCTTGTGAATGACGGTCTCGGCTCCATTCCGTTGATCGGCCCTCACCTGCCGAAGGTGGAAGACACCGGCAGAACCCGCCCGCAATGGGATGTCGAGCGGGATATTTTCGCCAGCGTCAACACCATCCCCGACGTTCGCATCATCAAGCTCAACGACCGTGCGGAACGCGAACTGAGCTTCAACTTCCTGTCTTCGAACGAAGAGGATTTGCAAAATGCCGTCGGCATTCTGGAATCGCATCTTCGTGCCTCGCCCATCCTCGCCAATGTCTCCTCGGAAGGCGCTTTACCGCGGCCCGAGCTGCAAATTCGCCCACGCAAGGATGAGATCGCCCGTCTCGGCATCACCCCGCAGCAGATTTCGCAGACCGTGCGTGTCGCCACCATTGGTGACATCGACGCGCAACTGACGAAGATTTCGTTGGATGACCGGCAAATCCCCATCCGTGTGCAGGCATCGTTGGATGTCCGTCGCGATTTGGCCGCCATCCGTGCCTTGAAAATCAAGACGGCAACGGGTGCGACTGTTCCGCTCTACAGCGTTGCCGATATCGACTACTCCGAAGGCCCAAGCTCCATCAAGCGCAATGACCGCAACCGCGTCGTTTCCATCGGCTCGGACGTGCCGTTCGGTACCGCACTCGATACGTCATCCGCTGAATTCAAACGCATTGTGGCAGAGGCCAAGCTGCCAGCATCCGTGCGCTTGGCGGAAAGCGGTGACGCCAAGGTGCAGGGCGAAATGCAACGCGGCTTTACCAACGCCATGCTTCTCGGTCTGCTGTTGGTGCTGGTCGTGCTGATCCTGCTGTTCAAGGATGTCATTCAGCCATTCACCATTCTGTTCTCGCTACCGCTGGCCATCGGCGGTGTGGCGGTGGCGCTTATCATCACCAACAACGCACTCTCCATGCCCGTCCTCATCGGCATTCTCATGTTGATGGGCATCGTGACGAAGAACGCCATTCTTCTGGTGGATTTCGCCATCGAAATGCGCCGACACGGGCTGGAACGGGTGCATGCGATGGTGGAAGCTGGCCGCAAGCGTGCCCGCCCGATCATCATGACCTCGATTGCCATGTCGGCAGGCATGTTGCCATCAGCGCTGGGTGTCGGGGAAGGTGGCTCGTTCCGTGCACCGATGGCCATCGCCGTCATCGGCGGCATCATCGTATCGACGGTTTTGTCCCTGATCGTCGTGCCAGCTTTCTTCCTCATCATGGATGACCTGTCGCGGCTTCTCGCCCATCTCTTTGGCCGCTTCATCGGCAAGAAGGAAGAGGAGCACCCGGTTCTCTCAAATGAGGAACTGTCGGAAGTGGCACGCACCAACCAGGACGCGCTTTCAGGCCTTGAAGAGCGCTTGGCCAACATCGAGCAGAAAAACGGCCCCGCTTCCAAAACGGCGGGGAATGCCAACAATGTGCTGCGGCTGCCACCGCTTGCCGCTGAGTAAGCCAAGCTCACGACCATTTCGAAAACGCCGGGCACCGCCCGGCGTTTTTTCGTGTCTGCCAACGGCTCCCGAAAATTGTCATTGTTTGATCGAAATCAAGTCCGTCTGAACGGCTGCTGTTATCTTACGCGCATGGGAACATCGTCCTCAGACCAAGCATCCGTCCGGTCTGAAGGCTTTCGGGGAGTGCGTTGGACGTGAACGGCATGGTAAAACTGAACAGCAAAGAGAAAACCATTCTTTTGAGTGCGCCCTTCATCGGCGCTGGCGACGACATCTCGGGGGCGAAGCTGATGGAGGCATCGACCATCGTCACCGTGCCCGCACGCAGCGTCCTGTTTCGCGCGGGCGACCACGCGGAACATCTCTACTGCGTTCTCAACGGATATGTCCGCCTCTATCGTCTGAGCAAGGATGGACGCGAGGCCGATGTGAGGATTTGCGGGCCCGGCGACAGCTTCAACGAATGCCTGATTTTCGGTGCGGATCGCTATCACTACCACGCGCAGGCGGCAGACAGCTGCACCGTCTCCCGCTTCGATCTGCAACACCTCAGAACCATGGTCGAGGACGATCCAAAAATTGCCAGAACCCTGATGCAGTGGCTCTCGCGCAGTCTGCTGACGACGATGGACTGTGTGGCCAACGATCGGCTTCAAACCGCGCCGCAGCGCGTCGCCAACTATCTTGTCACGCAGGGGCCACGAGACGCCACGTCCTTTTCACTGCGGCTGCCGTTCCAGAAAAGCGTTCTGGCGGGCAAGCTCGGCCTAGCACCTGAAGCGCTGTCACGCGCTTTTTCCAGCCTCCGCGATGTCGGCGTCATCGTGCGAGGCCGGATCATTCAGGTCAGCGATATTGCAGCCCTCAAGCAGTTGTAAAACGATCGAAAACGGAGCGCGACCGCTCCGTTTGATATTACAAACCGCCGTGCTGCTTCAGAAAGCCAACGATGCTATCCACGCCATCACCGCGCTTCATATCGGTGAAGATGAAGGGCATGTCCTTGCGCATCCGCGTCGCGTCACCATCCATGACGTCGAGATCAGCGCCGACATAGGGTGCGAGATCCTTCTTGTTGATCACCAGCATATCCGAACGCGTGATGCCGGGACCACCCTTGCGCGGTATCTCCTCGCCCTGACAGACCGAAATCACGTAAATGGTGATATCCGCCAGATCGGGAGAAAAGGTCGCCGCCAGATTATCGCCGCCGGATTCGATGAAGACGATGTCGAGATCGGGAAAACGCTCGTTGAGACCGGCGATGGCCTGAAGGTTGATCGTGGCATCCTCACGAATGGCCGTGTGCGGACATCCGCCGGTTTCCACACCCACGATACGCTCAGACGGCAGCGCCTGCATCCGCACCAGCGCTTCGGCATCTTCCTTGGTGTAGATGTCGTTGGTCACGACCGCAACCGAGTAATCCGCGCTCATTGCCTTGCACAGCTTTTCCGTCAGCGCGGTCTTGCCAGAGCCGACAGGCCCACCGATACCGACCCGCAAAGGGCCATTTCGCGATTTCATTCCATTTTCCTTCCAAGCATTTCATTCATTCTATTTCGCGTGAGATGCAGCCCGGCCTATGATCGGAACAGCCGCGTTTCCATCGTTTCATGCCGCATGGCCGCCGTATCAGCCAGAATGGTCGCCGAGCCCAGATCATCGAGCGTCGATGCCGCAGCGCGCTCGGCGACAGCGGCAATGTCTGCCTCCAGATGCGCCAGAATGGCAACGCCATCCTTCTGCCCGGCCACACCCAGACGAATGCCTGCGGAGACGAATTGCGACACCGATGAATGCAGATAAGCCGCCAAGGCATCCCTCAATGCAATGCCATGGGCCGCAGCAATGGCGCCCACCGCGACCGGATAGGGCGTGCTCCTCGGCAGGCGCTCGAAAACATCGTGTGGCCACGCAATCGCCGCGTCCTTGAAGGCATCTCCCAGCAACACTGTTTCGCGGTACCGTTCCGCCGAGCCCGCCAACGCCTGCGCCAGTTCCACGAGCTCCGCCAAAGCATCGGCATCTCCGTGGCTGGTCCATCCTTGAGAGAATAGAACAGCATCATTCCAAAACGTTCCACGGTCCAAGATGACGGAAATCCACTGCCGCAGATCGGCGGCGTTGGCAACGCGCCGGTCGTTCACGGCGCTTTCCAGACCACCGGAATAGGAAAACGCCCCCAGAGGAAACGCTGGCGACATCCATGTCAGCAGTCGCAGCAGTGCGTCCACGTTCCCCGCTGTCATCTCTTAATCGTGGCTGTGATGATGATGGTCATGCGCATGGGCATGGCCACCATGGGCGTGATAAGCGCCCCGCGCCGGCTGGAAAGGCTCATCGATGTCCCGCACCGTTGCACCCAGGCCTTCCAGCATGGCCCTGATAACGTGGTCACGCAGGATGAGGATGCGGCCTTCCTCGATCTGTGCCGACAAATGTCGGTTGCCCAAATGCCAGGCCAGCTCGATGAGGTGCAGCGTGTTTCGGGCCTTCACCTCGAACAACTTCTCATCTGCCGCCCGGACCTCCACGAGATCACCATTCTCGACCACCAGCAGGTCGCCATGGGCAAACAGCACCGCTTCCTTCAGATCGAGCATCACCATCTCGTCGTTCTGAAGATGCAGCAATTTGCGCCGCAGGTGTCTCTGGTCGTGGGCGAGAGTGACATAACCGGTCGGTTCGTCCGCGGGCGTGCCAGCGGGTAGATAGGATTGAACGCGCAGCATGATCTTTCCAGATTGAATTTCAGAGCTTTGGAAGTTGAAGGATCACGCGGGGGAATGCAAGTCGATGCCGGTAAAATGCGCGCTCATACAGGGGCTTGGCTGAGGATGTCAGGATGCGACGAGCAGATTGGATTTCAGGTTTTCGATGGCGTGGGAAACGGGAAGCTCTTCCTCGTGACACACGCAGTTGCGGCCCGATGCCTTGGCGAGATAGAGCGCCTTGTCAGCAATGGCGAAGGTGTCATGTTTGGACCGCGATGGCTCGATATCGGCCACACCGACGGAGACCGTCGTCTGCAACTGGGTGCCGTTGAAGTTGATAGTCAGGCACGAAACGCGGATGCGGGCCAGTTCGATGAGCGTAAGCCTGTCCTTGCGAAGCCCGCCGCGCACGATGACCGCGAACTCCTCGCCGCCCAGCCGCGCCACACAGTGGAAATCACCGAACACATCTTCGATCGCTGCCGCCGCTCGTCTGATGACAACGTCTCCGGCGGCATGGCCGTAGCTGTCGTTGATCCGCTTGAACCGGTCGAGATCGAAGATCGCCAGCGAAGCGTCGTCAACGACTTCATCAAAGGACTGGTTGAACGCGCGGCGGTTCGCCAGTCCTGAGAGCGTGTCGGTTCTGCTCAACCGCTCGAATTCCGCGTGGGATTCGTGCAGCTTGCGGATCGCCGTCCCGATGACGGAGCACAGCACGCCGGTAACGATGCCGCCGACGATCCAGGCCATGACGACGCTGTAACCCAGCGCTTCGAAAAGCGGCAGCGGCAACAGATGAAAGAAGCTAGCAACCGCGATGACGACGCAACTGACCAGCACAGACAGAATGATGGAAATGAACACCATCTTGGTCGCAAAAGTGCGAAGATTTTGCCCTTCGCGGGGATCGCTTAAACTCATTTCTAATGAAATAAATTTCCTCAAACGTTCAGTCATCACACCTCACCCTTGCATGACATGATCGATAAAGATCAGAGATTGGCTGGAAGTAAATCAATTGTCTAAATTTTTAGCTACCGGAGGTATATTTGTGGAATACTCCGCGATGAACAGAATTATGTAATTATTTTTATTGCGCCGCAGCAGAAACAGCGCAAACGCTGGCGAACCGGTTCGCGCAGCGTCTTAGCCTATAGTCTAATGGCACGACCCAAATGGCAAAGCGGAAACAATCATTTTGATTTTTCTATTTGTTTTTTTCCGGCTGGCGCTTTGAAATATTAACGCCTGCAAAAAACGAAACCCGGCGCGAGGCCGGGCTCCGTATCGCCATCGTTAAAACCTCAAGCGGCCATACGCGCCTTGAGGTTTTCGAGAATGTTCTGCGGTGAGGAAACGCCGTAGGGATCGGTTTCGCAATTGTCGGAATAACCTTCTTCCTCAAACCATTGCTCGACCACGCCGTCATTGACGATGGCGGCATAGCGCCAGGAACGCATGCCGAAGCCGAGATTGTCCTTGGCGACCAGCATGCCCATCTTGCGCGTGAATTCGCCGGACCCATCGGGGATGACTTTGACGTTTTCGAGATTCTGTCCCTTGGCCCAAGCGTTCATCACGAAGGCGTCGTTGACCGACAGGCAATAGATTTCATCGATGCCGAGGGCGCGAAACTCCGGTGTCAAACGCTCGAAGTCGGGCAGCTGAAGAGTGGAGCATGTCGGTGTGAAAGCACCGGGCAGCGAGAAAAGAACGACCTTCTTGCCCTTGAAGTAATCGTCAGAGGTCAGATCCTGCCAACGATAGGGGTTTGGGCCACCAACGGCCTCATCGCGAACACGCGCGCGGAAGGTAACGGCAGGCACTTTTTTACCGAGCATGATTTTCTCCTGATGAGCGTTGCGGCGCAAAAGTCTTGGGAACCGATCGCGCCTGAAAACAGGTTTTCGGGATAAACCAAATCAGGTTGCAGCGCAGCAAAAACCTGCGTCTGCAAGGCAGTCATGCACAGAAGGAAATGCTTCCGCCGAGCATACCCTGTCTCAAAACAGGAAATAACGTTGCGCCATGGGCAGCACCGTGGCGGGTTCGCAGGTCAGGAGATCGCCATCCGCCCGCACCTCGTAGGTCTCAGGGTCGACCTCAATGTGTGGCGTCAGCGAATTGTGGATCATCGATGCCTTGGAGATGCCGCCGCGCACATTGCGCACGGCCACCAGCTTCTTGGCCACGCCCAGCCGTTGCGACAGACCGGCATCCAGCGAGGCCTGCGACACGAAGGTGACCGAAGAATTGGTGCGCAGTTTGCCATAAGCGGCAAACATGGGCCGGTAGTGCATCGGCTGCGGGGTCGGGATGGAGGCGTTGGGATCACCCATCGGTGCCGCAGCAATCGAACCGCCCATCAACACCATTTCCGGCTTCACGCCGAAGAACGACGGGTTCCACAGCACCAGATCGGCCCGCTTGCCAACCTCGATGGAGCCGATTTCGTGGCTGATGCCATGGGCGATGGCCGGGTTGATGGTATATTTGGCGATGTAACGACGAACGCGGAAATTATCGTTCTCGCCCTTCTCTTCTTTCAAACGACCGCGCTGCCGTTTCATCTTATCCGCCGTCTGCCATGTGCGGATCGCGACTTCGCCGACGCGGCCCATCGCTTGGCTATCGGAGGAGATGATCGAGAAGGCACCGATATCGTGCAGAATGTCCTCTGCCGCAATAGTTTCCTTGCGGATGCGGCTTTCGGCAAAGGCGATGTCTTCCGGTATCGATGGCGACAGATGATGGCAGACCATCAGCATATCCAGATGCTCGGCCAGCGTATTGATCGTGTAGGGACGGGTTGGGTTGGTGGACGACGGAATGACGTTGGGATTGCCGCAAATCTTGATGATGTCAGGCGCATGACCACCGCCCGCACCTTCCGTGTGGAAGGCGTGGATGGTGCGCCCGTTGATGGCGGCAATCGTGTCTTCGACGAAGCCGCTTTCGTTCAGCGTATCGGTGTGGATCATCACCTGCACGTCGAATTCGTCGGCAACCGTAAGGCAATTGTCGATGGCGGCTGGCGTTGTGCCCCAATCCTCATGCAATTTCAGCGACGACGCACCGGCGAGGATCATTTCCTCCAGCGGCTTGGGCAGCGAGGCATTGCCCTTGCCCGCAAGCGCAAGGTTCATCGGAAAACCGTCGAAGCTTTCGATCATGCGTTCGATGTGCCAGGCACCGGTGCAGGTGGTGGCGAGCGTGCCATGGGCCGGGCCGGAACCGCCGCCCAGCATGCAGGTGATGCCGCTCATCAAGGCTTCTTCGATCTGCTGCGGGCAGATGAAGTGAATATGCGCGTCCATGCCACCCGCCGTGAGGATTTTGCCCTCACCGGCAATGGCTTCCGTGGAGGGGCCGACGATGATGGTCACACCCGGCTGCGTATCGGGATTGCCCGCCTTGCCGATGGCGTGGATGCGCCCATCCTTCAAGCCGACATCGGCCTTGTAGATGCCGCTGTGATCGACGATGACGACGTTGGTGATCACGGTATCGACCGCGCCCTCAGCCCGCGTGGCCTGGCTTTGTCCCATGCCATCACGAATGACCTTGCCGCCGCCGAATTTCACCTCTTCGCCATAGGTGGTGAAATCCTTCTCGATCTCGATGAAGAGTTCGGTATCGGCAAGACGCACCTTGTCGCCCACCGTGGGGCCGAACATGCTGGCATAGGCTGCGCGGGAAATCTTGTAAGGCATGGAAATCAGACTCCTTGGGAGGCGGAGAAAACAAAGGCAGCGATCACATCAAAACCCGTCGGCAATAGTGCGAAGCTCTTCGGCGCGTTTCTTACTCATATCGGCAAGGCAGGACGAAACGAGCATGGGCTCCATGGTGCCGCCACGCGCCTGAAAGCCTGCGGCTTCGCAATTGGCGTCGCGGAACTCGACCCAGGCGCGTTGTGCTGCAACCAGCGCATCGACCGCGCCCTTGCTATCATCGTCAGCGGCCTTGTCCCAGGCGCTCATCTTCTTGCGAACCTGCTGATAGGCCGCATTCAAATCCTTGTCAGCCGCTTCATACTCCATCGCCGCGCAGGCATTCATATCAGCCTGCGTCGTCGGCGAGTCACAATCCGGCTCTTCCTGCGCAAACGCCCGGTCGACCATGAAGCTAGAGGGCAACGCTGCCAAGGCGAGCAAAAAGCTGAGTGACAGACGGCGCAATGACGTGGCGACCATCATCACAACTTTCCCATGACGAGTTTGCGAAAACCGTAGACTTCGCGTTTGCCTGAAAGCGGCACCAACGTCACCTCACGCTTCTGACCCGGCTCAAAACGAACCGCTGTACCGGCGGGGATATCCAGACGCATGCCGTGCACCTTTTCGCGCTCGAAATCGAGAGCCGCGTTGGTTTCCGCAAAATGATAATGGCTGCCAACCTGAACAGGCCGGTCGCCCGTATTGGAAACCTCGATGGTAACAGTCGGCTGACCGGCGTTCAGTTCGATCTCGCCCCCTGCCGTAATGACTTCACCTGGGATCATGGTTTTAGCTCCATCCTTACGCGGCTTTGACGGGTGCGCAGCCTTCGGCTTTCAAAACACGGATCGTCGAGGCTGGATTGTTCACCAGCTTGCCCGCCGGGCGCACAGGACGCCGCACCAACTCTCCACTGCAATTGGGGCAGATGCCCGCCAACGTGTTGGTAGCGCAATCCCGGCAATAGGTGCATTCGAACGAACACATCATCGCATCGAGACTATCGGGGGCTAAATCCCTGTCGCAGCATTCGCAGTTGGGGCGAAGTTCCAGAGCCATATGCTGATCCTTTAGCGTATTGGTTCGTGCACGGTCACCAGCTTGGTGCCATCGGGGAAGGTTGCTTCCACCTGCACGTCGTGGATCATTTCGGCGATGCCCTCCATGACCTGATCGCGGGTGATGACATGCGCACCGGCTTCCATCAACTCAGAAACAGCACGGCCGTCACGCGCACCTTCAACGACGAAATCGGTAATCAGGGCAATGGCTTCGGGGTAATTGAGCTTGACGCCCCGCTCCAGACGCCGACGCGCCACCATGGCGGCCATGGAAATCAGAAGCTTGTCTTTTTCTCTGGGGGTGAGGTTCATGGTCGTCCCGTTTCTAGAGCGCCATGCGTTTTTTTAGAACGCATAAAGGACGCTCGAACTCTTAACTAATTCGCACATCAGAGATTCCAGACTTTCGGCACTGGCGCACCATTTCGCAAGAGCGAAATGATCGGAAATAGCATTTTTCTCAGGGTGAAACCATCCTGCGCCGAAAGACGCACGACGAGCTTTCCCGCCCAGGCGCTGGCGCCGCCGGAAAACCCGGCAATAGCCCGGATTTTAGGCAATAGTGCTTCGCTGAGAGGGCCGATGTAAATCAGGGTGGCGAAAGCAACCTGCCCGGAAAGGACAGGGGACGTGCGGGTCAGTTCGGCAATATTCCCGTCCAGACGCAATTCTTCCGCATGAACCAGCTTGCCGCCGTGGCGAATTCGCCAGCGGTCTCGAAACAGCCCCTCCTCCATCATCTCGCCCATGGCCTGACGACCGAGCAAAACGGCTTCCACGGCGATGAATTCGGCGGAGGCATCGATATCCGCTTCCAGCCTGCGCGTCAGGGAAGCGCGGTCAAATAGGATGGTTTCCTGTGGCAGCCAGTGAAGTCTGGCGTTGGGCCCGGCAGTGACGCGGGCGGTGACTGTCGTCGTGCCGGAGGCGGCTTTGTAGACTTTTTCGCAGGCCTGCGTGGACACCACGAGCGATGTCCCCGCACCGGCAACCGCCTGCCATTCCATCTCGTCGCCGCCGGTCAAACCGCCGGAGGAGTTGATGAGAACGGCTTCCATCTCGTTGGAAAAGGTTTCGGGCAACCGGATTTTGGCGCAGCCTTCCTGAAACAATTCGTCCAGACGGCTGCGCCCATCCAAGGCTTTCGTTACAATGCGTCCTCGGCCACGGGCGCGCTGCGGACGGGGTTCAGGGATGCTTTGCTGGTCTGGCTGCACGTCGTCTCCGAAGCTTTGGCGGATGCGGAAGCGGGAACCGCTTTCACAGAGCAATCCGTCTTCGCCGTCGCGTCGACAACCATCTGCCCTTCCGTATTCTGG
Source organism: Hyphomicrobiales bacterium (assembly GCA_900468015.1). GTDB lineage: Bacteria > Pseudomonadota > Alphaproteobacteria > Rhizobiales > Rhizobiaceae > Agrobacterium. The sequence goes on along the minus strand of UBRU01000001.1, from coordinate 377,211 downwards.
AAGAAGTCCCACATTCTCTCAGCCGCATCAACCCGTCGAACGGTGTCATTGCTTGGCATTTTACGATCGACGGCAGGCTGTGCCTTGCCCGCGATATCATCCACCGACTTGCGGATGACGGCGGCAGAGGCAATGACCTCAGCCTTTATCGTGGCGCGTGGCCATGCGTGGTCCCAGGCCTCAATCACGTAGGAATGAATGCGCGCACCGCTTTTGCAGACATCGTAGGAATTGAAGGTGAAGCTATCATTGGCCTTGCTTTTGACCGCGCCCTTGCAGCCGTCCATCTCGGCCCAGCGCTTCAAGGCCATCTCGCCGCTATACTGCCAATAAGGCTTGCCACCGCCCTGATAGGGATTGGCCGGGTCCTTCATGCCTGCGAAGGCAACGATGGACAGCGGCTTGGCAGGAGAGCAGCTCTTGGCGTCCGGCGCCCACTTGCCCGCATTTTCCATGGGCAAGCCTGCACGCAAAGATGCGACGAAACCGGCCGCTGCGAAATCATTGCTGCCACCGCACAGATATTGCGACAACATGCGCCCGCCACCGGAATAACCGGAGCCGTAGAAACGGGCTTCATCCACGCAGAGCTTGGATTTTACCATGGTGATCGCGTCGCGGATAAAACCGGGCTCATCCAGCCCACCGTCGCGCTTGGTCACGCCGGGAACGTTCCAGGCGTTTGTGCCCGGCAACTCGCCGCTAAGGCTGCCCTGAAGCGCCACGACAATAACGCCCTCGCGCTCACCGACCTTATCCCAGCCGCTGCGGTCCAGTTGTCCGTTCGGATTGCTGTTGCTGCCATGGAAATCGAACACGACAGGCATTTTTTTGCTTCCGTCGTAAGACGACGGAACAAAGTAGACGCCGACGCGTTCACTGCCCTCAGACATCAGCGAAAACGCGTGTCTGCCCGGCTTCACCGTATCGCCGCAGCTTGACGCAAAAGCTGCGCTACCTGCCGTCGCGAGTATGGCAAGACCCACGGCAAGGGAGCGCGCGGGGCGGATCGACCGGATGATCCGGCTAGCAGCAGTCGTAAATTTCATCGGCACGCCTTTATTGGCACTGTTCCCGGCTTACTATGCCGGAAAATATGTGGAATGTAAGGGATCGACGGAAGCAGCATGCAGATGGCTCAGCCATTGTGTCTTGCATGCAGCAGTTTCGCTGCCAATAACACACGTATTTACTCAATGAAACGCTAAAATTGCGCATGAATGCTATGCAAAGCTGCAATAGCGGTCACGATTTACATCATTGTTATCGGTTCGTGAGCCGAAAATGATAGTATAAGGTATTATTATACCGTCAGATGTCTCCGCGCCTCAGCCGTGTCCAGCGTCTCCGCCACACCTTCGTGCACGATCTCACCGCGGTCCATGATGTAGACGTAATCCGCAAGCTCCCGGCAGAAGTCCAGATACTGTTCCACCAGCAGGATCGCCATGCCGGTCGAATCCCGCAAATATTTGATCGCCCGACCGATATCCTTGATGATGGATGGCTGAATGCCTTCGGTCGGCTCGTCCAGCACGAGGATTTTGGGACGTGTTACCAGCGCACGGCCAATCGCAAGCTGCTGTTGCTGCCCGCCGGACAGGTCACCCCCGCGCCGCGACAGCATGAATTGCAGCACTGGAAACAAGCTGAAAACGTCGTCAGGAATAAACCGCTCCTTGCGCGGCAGCGGCGCATAGCCCGATTGCAGGTTTTCCTGCACCGTCAACAACGGAAAAATCTCCCGGCCCTGCGGCACATAGCCGACCCCACGCTTGGCGCGTTGGTGCGGGGCAAGCCCGTTGAGGCTCTCGCCCCCGAAACTGATCGTGCCGCCGCTCAGCGGATGCTGACCGGTCACGGCCCGCAGCAACGAACTCTTGCCCACGCCGTTGCGCCCCAGAACGCAGGTGATCTTGCCCATTTCCGCATTCAGCGAAATGCCCCGCAGGGCTTGCGCCGCGCCGTAATGGAGATTGATGTTGTCGACGCTTAGCATTCATCCACCTGTTCTAGTTCAGCAAGGTTCGCCTTAAAGCCTGCAAGGCAAGCTCCTGTTCGCCGGTCTTTTCGCCACCCACCTGGGCGACCTCATCGGCAATATCGATCAGTTGAAGCCGTTCATCGACATCCAGCGCGTTTGCCCAGATATCGCGGAAACGGCGAATGGGATCTTCAGGATTGACGACATTCTTCGAAGCCCATTCTCCAAAGACGATCACTTCTTGCATGTCCTTTGACGCGATGATGTTTTTCATCCTGTCTCGAACAACCAGTTTTGCCGCTTCCACATGCATCGGCTTTTCATTGGCAAGGCACATGAAGAAGGCAACGGCAGCGATGGCTGGATCGCGGATAGAGGCGATCGGTGCGATCTCGGCCTTCTTGCGAAAGGAACGGCGCTTATAGGCGCCGCGCATTTTCTCAACCGTGTCGATGATTTCACTGCCCGCTTCTCGCATCATCTTCAGCCGCCAATACCAAACTGCCGCACCGCCGATTGCCATCACCAAAAGTCCGATCAACGCCATGAAATCAACTCCAGATTTTAAATTTCAAGATTTAAATCCGGTTCTCATTGCAGGCGCAAGTAGGACCCTTCTCTTTCTACCGCCCCAAATAGTTCTCGATTACCTTCGGATCGCTCGACACGAAATCAATCGACCCCTCAGCCAACACCGATCCCTCTGCCAGACATGTCACCTTCACGCCAAGTTCGCGGATAAAGCCCATGTCGTGTTCCACCACCACCACGGAGCGGGTCTTGGCGATTTCCTTCAGCAGCACTGCCGTCTCAGCCGTCTCGGCATCGGTCATGCCTGCCACCGGCTCATCCACCAGCAAGAGTTTCGGTTCCTGTGCCAACAGCATGCCGATTTCCAGCCATTGCTTTTGCCCGTGAGAAAGATTGGCGGCGAGATCGTTGCGGCGAGAATCCAGGCGGACGGTCGAAAGGATTTCTTCGATACGGGCCTTGTCCTCTTCCGTCAGACGATAAAACAGCGTGGCGAAGACACCGCGCTTGCGGTTCAGCGCCAGTTCCAGATTGTCCCAGACCGTGTGGCTTTCGAATACGGTCGGCTTCTGAAATTTGCGCCCGATGCCCAGTTGCGCAATATCCGCCTCGTCCTTTTTGGTGAGGTCGATGCTATCTTCGAACAGCACGGTGCCACTGTCGGGCCGTGTCTTGCCGGTAATGATATCCATCATCGTCGTCTTGCCAGCACCATTGGGGCCGATGATGGCGCGCAACTCTCCCGGCTCAACGACAAACGACAGCGAGTTGAGCGCCCTGAAGCCATCGAACGACACGGACACGCCATCCAAATAGAGCAGGCTTTTGGTTCTGTTTTCGGCAATCGTGTTCATGGTCTCTACTCCGCCGCCTGTTGTGCCGGTTTAGGCCCGTCGTCATTGCCGACATTCCTGCTCGCCTCCGCCGCTGAGGCGGCGCTCTTTTCACGGCGGCCCACCCAATAATGCTGGATGGTGCCAACGATGCCCTTGGGGAAGAACAGCGTGACGGCGATGAACAGCCCGCCCAGCGCAAACAGCCAGAATTCAGGGAATGCGCCGGTGAAGTAGCTCTTGCCACCGTTGACCAGGATTGCGCCCAGGATCGGCCCGATCAGCGTGCCGCGACCGCCCACAGCCGTCCAAACGACAACCTCGATGGAATTGGCAGGCGCAAATTCGCCGGGGTTGATGATGCCCACCTGCGGCACGAAAAGCGCTCCCGCAATACCCGCCATCATGGCCGAGACGACAAAGGTGAAGAGCTTGATGTTCTCCACCCGGAAACCGAGAAATCGGACGCGGCTTTCGGAATCACGCACCCCCACCAGCACCTTGCCGAACTTGGAATTGACGATGCCGGACGCGATCAGCAGGCAAAGGGCCAGCATGATCGCCGTCATGGCAAACAGCACGGCACGGGTGCCATCGGCCTGCACGGAAAAGCCGAGAATGTCTTTAAAGTCGGTCAGGCCGTTATTGCCGCCGAAGCCCATATCGTTGCGGAAGAACGCCAGCAGCAGCGCATAGGTCATGGCCTGGGTGATGATGGAGAGATAGACTCCGTTGACCCGTGAGCGGAAGGCAAACCAGCCGAAGACGAAGGCAAGCACGCCCGGCACGACCAGCACCATCAGCATGGCAAACCAGAACATGTCGAAGCCATGCCAGAACCATGGCAGTTCCTTCCAGTTCAGGAACACCATGAAGTCGGGCAGAATGGGATGGCCATAGGTACCGCGCGTGCCGATCTGGCGCATCAGATACATGCCCATGGCGTAGCCGCCGAGCGCGAAGAACGCAGCGTGCCCGAGCGAGAGAATGCCGCAGTACCCCCAGACAAGATCAAGCGCCAACGCCAGAATGGCATAGGACAGATACTTGCCCAGCATCGACATGATGTAGGTCGGGATGCGAAACGCGCTGTCTGCCGGAAGCAGCAGGTTGGACGCAGGTACGAGAACGGCGATAGCTAAAATGATGCCGATGGCGATAAGAATCCGGCGGTCGAGCGCCCGAAGGAGGAAGCCGGTAATCATGCTTCTATGGCCCTTCCCTTGAGTGCGAAGAGCCCGCGAGGCCGCTTCTGGATGAACAGGATGATGAGAACGAGAACGAGGATTTTGCCGAGAACCGCGCCGACGGTGGGTTCCAGAAACTTGTTGAGCACGCCCAGCGTCAGCGCACCGACGAAGGTGCCCCAGAGATTGCCGACGCCGCCGAACACCACGACCATGAAGCTATCGATGATGTAGGACTGGCCGAGATTGGGTGAGACGTTATCGATCTGGCTCAGCGCAACACCGGCCAGCCCGGCAACACCGGAGCCCAGCGCGAAGGTGAAGGCATCAACCCAGGGTGTTCGAATGCCCATGGACGAGGCCATACGCCGGTTCTGCGTCACGGCCCGCATCTGGAGGCCGAAGGCAGAACGCTTCAAGAGAAGCAGAAGGGCGAAGAACACCGACAGCGAGAAGCAGACGATCCAGACGCGGTTCCAGGTGAAGTTCAAATAGCCGACGCTGAAGGAACCGGACATCCAGCTGGGATTGCCGACCTCACGATTGGTCGGGCCGAAAATGGAACGCACGCCCTGCTGCAACATCAGCGAAATGCCCCATGTCGCCAGCAATGTTTCCAGCGGACGACCATAGAGAAAACGGATCACCCCGCGCTCCATAATCAGGCCGACAGCACCCGTAACAAGGAAAGCCACCGGCAGCGCGATGGTCAGAGACCAGTCGAACAAAGCGGGATAGTTGCTGCGGATAACCTCCTGCACCATGAAGGTGGAGTAAGCGCCGATCATCACCATTTCGCCATGCGCCATGTTGATGATGCCCATCACGCCGAAGGTAATGGCAAGGCCGATGGCCGCCAGCAACAGAACAGAGCCTAGCGACAGGCCGTACCAGATATTCTGCGCAGCATCCCAGAGCGCCAGCGTGCTTTCGATTTTGATGATCGCAGACATCACATCTTCGCGCAGCATCGGGTCGAGATTAGGGGATGCGGATTGAAGAATGCCGATAACACCGCGACCGCCGATATTGGCAATGGTGGCGATCGCCGCGCGTTTTTCCTCAACGGAACGATCGGACGCCAGCACCGAAACGGCACGCGCCTCTTCCATGCGGGTCCGCACTTGGCCATCGGTTTCCTTGGCAAGTGCTGCTTCCAGCAATTGCAGGTTTTCCGCGCTCGGCGCCTTCAGCACCGCATCTGCTGCGGAAAGGCGGATGGATTTTTCCGGGCTGAGCAGCGTCAGGCCACCGAGGGCTGCGCGAATGACGCGGCGAAGATTGTTATTGACCTTGATCTTGGTCACGGCTGCCTTTGGCGCCTCACCGGCACTGTCGCCGGTCAGCGGATCGATGAGCGTAAAATTGGCACCGGCAGGCTTTGTCATGAAAACGAGGTTGTCGGCCTTGCGAACGTAAAGCTCGCCCTCTGCAAAGGCATTCAGCGGCGGGACCACAAGCGGGTCTCCGGTCGCCGCGATTTGCCCGATCAGCGCCTCGGCCTGCTTGAAATCGGCGGTGCCGAGGGAGTCGATGAGGGGTTTTGGGTCGCTTTGCTGCGCGAAGGCAGAAAAAACGATGCTGAGCAGCAAGCTAATGGTGACCAACAAACGACGAAACATGATCCAAGTCCCCCTTGGAGCCTGCGCTGCACCTAGATACAGGCGGGCAAAACGTAACAGAAGGGCGATTTGGCCCTCGGATTCTTCCTTACTCTCCACGTCATCCTCGGGCTTGACCCGAGGATCTACCACGGCAGCGGCGTATTCTCGTTGACGAAGAGTGTGGAGCGGAGGCAGCAGATCCTCGGGACAAGCCCGAGGATGACGTTGCGTGAGAGGAGCGGTGCCAGCCAAATCGTTCGACTAGCACCTCCCGGCCCTCGCGCCTATCAGCTACCCTTGCCGCCGCACTTGCCGGTAGCAACGTTGAAGTTGCCGCAGGACATGGGCTTGCGCCAATCGGAGATCAGGTCTTTCGAGTCTGGCAGGTAATCCGACCACTCGTCGCCGACCACCTGTGGCGTTTCCTGAACGACCTGGAACTGGCCATCCGCCTGTATTTCACCGATCAGCACCGGCTTGGTGATGTGGTGGTTCGGCATGACGGTGGAGTAGCCGCCGGACAGGTTTGGAACGGAAACGCCGATAATGCTGTCGAGAACCTTGTCGGTTTCCGTCGTGCCAGCGGCTTCAACGGCCTTCACCCACGCGTTGAAACCGATATAGGCGGCTTCCATCGGGTCGTTGGTCACGCGCTTGTCGTTCTTGGTAAAGGCGTGCCATTCCTTGATGAACTCGGCATTGGCAGGGCTATCGACGGACTGGAAGTAGTTCCAGGCAGCAAGGTGGCCAACCAGCGGGCCGGTGTCGAGACCGGCAAGCTCTTCTTCACCGACAGAGAAGGCGACGACTGGAATGTCTTCGGCCTTTACGCCCTGGTTTGCCAGTTCCTTGTAGAAGGGAACGTTGGCGTCACCGTTGATGGTGGAAACGACAGCGGTCTTCTTGCCAGCCGATCCGAACTTCTTGATATCGGAGACGATGGTCTGCCAGTCCGAATGGCCAAATGGCGTATAGTTGACCATGATGTCCTCAGGCTTCACGCCCTTGGATTCCAGATAGGCCTTGAGGATTTTGTTGGTTGTTTGTGGGTAGACATAGTCCGTACCCGCCAGAACCCAGCGCTCGACGCCTTCGGTGTTGGCCAGATAATCGACCGCCGGAATAGCCTGCTGGTTCGGCGCGGCACCGGTGTAGAAAATGTTGCGGGAGGATTCTTCGCCCTCATACTGTACGGGGTAGAAGAGAATGGAGTTCAGCTCTTCAAACACCGGCAGAACGGATTTGCGCGAGGACGACGTCCAGCAACCGAAGACGGCAGCGACCTTGTCCTGGCTGATCAACTGACGAGCTTTTTCAGCAAAGAGCGGCCAGTCGGATGCGGGATCGACAACGACAGCTTCGAGCTTCTTGCCGAGAACGCCACCCTTCTTGTTCTGCTCGTCGATGAGCATCAACATCGCATCTTTAAGTGTGGTTTCGGAAATGGCCATGGTGCCGGACAAAGAGTGCAGCACGCCAATCTTGATCGTGTCGTCAGCGGCGAAAGCGCCGTGGAAGGCGGTGGTAGACATGATGGCGCCGAGCAAGGCGCCGGTCAGCATTGTCTTGAAAGTCATAGGAAGAACCCCTCTCCTGTTCAGCCTCTTTGGGCTCAGCGGTTATTTTACCGCTGCTGGAGGGGACTATCGGTCTTGCATCTGCAAAACCGTATACGTCAATTGACGTAGGTGGGGTGGCTAAAGAGGAACATTTCCCGGATTCTCCCGGCGCGCGTCATCGGTGCCGAGACATACGGAAGCTTAAAGGCTCAGTTGTGTGGCTTGTCGATGTCGGAATTTTCCAGGATCGCTTCCTGATGATACCAGCTGTCGAAGTCGATGAACGTCTTTGGCGCTGCGACCGACGGACCCTTCAAAATGGCGTCGTTGCGCAGTCCCTTGAAACCTGCACGGCCACCGACGGGAAACTGGTAGATTGTGGCGCTTTCCATATGCGGCTCGTTTCTCATGACATTCACTCTCTCGTTGAATACCCGGCATTGTTGCTTCATTTGAAATATACTCTCAAAAAAGCTGAAAAGCACCCCATCTGATTAAAAAAATATCATAAAGTCTAAAAAATAGGCGATCCATATTCAGCCAAGTCTAAAGAACAGTCTTTATGCAGATATTGACTCAAACCGCCGAATTTCTGCGGGAAATTTGAGCCGGCACATCAAAATGGCATCATTTTTCACCAAAAATAGCGTCTGCCCCTGCAAAAGCATCGGAAATTGCACGGTTTTCCAAATTCTGACATTTGGCTCTTCGCTGATTTTTCGCTCTTGAGAATCAGTTTACGCCGAAAAAATGAAGGCGGCCTTATCTCCACCGCGAAACTGGCACGGCGCATGCTTCTATAAGGGCAGCACTTGAAAGCGGGAACAGTTGAGAAAACGGTTTTGCTCGCAGAAGGATATCAAGGCTTCGCATCTTAACCTATGAGAGGTTCGTAATGACTAAGTTCAAACTCGAGTACATCTGGCTGGATGGTTACAAGCCGGTAGCAAACCTGCGTGGCAAGACGCAGATCAAGGAATTCGACGAGTTCCCGACACTCGAGCAGCTTCCGCTCTGGGGCTTTGACGGCTCCTCCACAATGCAGGCCGAAGGCCACAGCTCTGACTGCGTCCTGAAGCCCGTCGCCATCTATCCAGACCCAGCACGCACCAACGGCGCACTCGTCATGTGCGAAGTCATGATGCCGGATGGCGTTACGCCGCACGCATCCAACAGCCGCGCGACGATCCTGGACGACGAAGGCGCATGGTTCGGCTTCGAGCAGGAATACTTCTTCTACGAAGACGGCCGTCCGCTCGGCTTCCCTGAGCAGGGTTACCCCGCTCCACAGGGTCCATATTACACAGGCGTCGGCTACAAGAATGTCGGCTCGATCGCTCGTGAAATCGTTGAAGAGCACCTCGACCTCTGCCTCGAAGCCGGCATCAACCACGAAGGCATCAACGCCGAAGTGGCGAAGGGCCAGTGGGAATTCCAGGTATTCGGCAAGGGCTCCAAGAGCGCTGCCGACCAGATATGGATCGCTCGCTACCTGCTTCTTCGCCTGTGCGAAAAGTACGGCATCGACGTCGAATTCCATTGCAAGCCACTCGGCGATACCGACTGGAACGGCTCTGGCATGCACTGCAACTTCTCCACCAAGTTCATGCGTGAAGTTGGCGGCAAGGAGTATTTCGAAGCGCTCATGGGTGCGTTCGAAAAGAACTGGAAAGAGCACATCGACGTTTACGGCCCGGACAACCATCTGCGCCTGACCGGCAAGCACGAAACAGCGCCTTGGAACAAGTTCTCCTACGGTATTGCTGACCGTGGCGCGTCGATCCGCGTTCCGCACTCCTTCGTCAACAACGGCTACAAGGGCTACCTCGAAGACCGTCGTCCGAACTCCCAGGGCTGCCCATACCAGATCGCTTCCGTCGTTCTGAAGACGATCGCAGAAGTGCCGCTCGCAAAGTCGGCTGCTGCCTAATGTTTGAAAATGGCGTCGCTCTATCCGGGCGACGCCATTTTTCCGTCTGCCCTCGGTCGCAGACCTCAGACCGTTTCGGAGGCTATGGAAAACCGGCATGGCCGCAAGGCAACGCATCATCCCCGTCAGGCGCGAATATAACCGTTGGGTCGCCAACCAGACGCTGGAAGATTACGCGCTGCGCTTTACCGCCAAAAGCGCCCGGCAATTTTCCTCAAGCCGCATTTCCCACACCGCCATCGGCGCGATTTCGTTTCTGGCACTCGAAGCCATCGGCGGCGCGATCACCCTTTCCTACGGCACGACGAATGCGTTTTTCGCCATCCTCGTCGCTGCAACCGTCATGCTGGCCGTCGGCATTCCCATCAGCCGCTACGCCATCCGCTACGGCGTCGACATCGACCTTCTGACGCGTGGGGCCAGCTTCGGCTATATCGGCTCCACCATCACCTCGCTGATCTATGCCGCCTTCACCTTCATGCTGTTTGCCATCGAGGCGTCCATCATGTCGGGCGCGCTGGAACTGGCGCTCGGCATACCCCTGTGGATCGGCTACATCATCTCGGCCATTATGGTCATCCCGCTCGTCACCCACGGCGTGCGGCTCATCAGCCGTTTCCAGATCATCACCCAGCCCTTCTGGATCGTTCTCAACATCCTGCCCTTCATCTTCATCGCCTTCATGGATTGGGAAAAATTCGATCTCTGGCGCGCTTTCGCGGGCATCCACCACGCCTCCGGCCCGCCCGGCACTGTGGCGGATTTCAATCTGGTCGAGTTCGGCGCTGCCTCTGCCGTCATTCTGGCGTTGATGTCGCAGATCGGTGAGCAGGTGGATTTCCTGCGCTTCTTGCCCGCCGATGGAAAGCTGAAGCTGCGGCACCGCTTTGCCGTGTTTCTCGCAGGCGCCGGTTGGGTGCTAGTGGGCGTGCCGAAACTGCTGGCGGGCTCTTTCCTCGTGGTGCTGACCTTCAGTTCCGGCGTATCGGTGGACCGCGCCGCCGATCCCTCACAAATGTATCTGACCGCCTTCGGCTATATGATCCCGAACCAGAATGCCGCACTGCTGCTGATGGCGGCTTTCGTCGTCGTTTCGCAGTTGAAGATCAACGTCATGAACGCCTATGCGGGGTCGCTGGCGTGGTCCAACTTCTTCTCGCGCCTCACGCACAGCCACCCTGGCCGTGTGGTGTGGCTGGTGTTCAACGTGCTGATCGCATTGCTGCTGATGGAACTGGGCATCTACCGGCTTTTGGAAGAAACGCTCGGCATCTTCTCCATCGTCGCCATGGCGTGGCTGTGCACCATCTCAGCCGATCTCTTTATCAACAAACCGCTCGGCCTCGCGCCGCCCGGCATCGAATTCAAGCGCGCGCATCTCTATGACATCAACCCTGTCGGCGTCGGCACCATGGCGCTGTCGGCCACTGTTGCGCTGACAGCCCATTTCGGCACCTTCGGCGCGCTGGCCGCATCGCTTGCGCCTTACCTCACCCTCATCGTCGCCTTCACCGCATCGCCGCTCATCGCCTGGGGCACAAAGGGCAAATTTTACCTTGCGCGCAAACCGCGACAGAAGTGGAAACTGGAAAGCAGCATCACCTGCTCCATCTGCGAGCATGATTTCGAACCAGAAGACATGGCCTGGTGCCCGGCCTATGCCGCGCCCATCTGTTCGCTCTGCTGTTCGCTGGACAGCCGCTGCCACGATATGTGCAAGCCAAAGGCCAAGCTCAACTATCAGGTGGCCACCGTCGCCCGCGCCTTCCTGCCGAATGATCTGGTGGCCCGGCTTTCAAGCCGGTTGGGCCGATATGCCATCTCGGCGGCGCTCGCCATCGCCGTCCTCGGCGGCACCCTCGCTCTCATCGCACATCAGGTCGGCACGGCCTCCCCCGCGACCGTCGATGTGGTCAACCGTACCATTCTGGCCGTCTTTTTCGTCTTTGCCGTCATCGCTGGAATCGTCTGCTGGTTTCTGGTGCTCGCCCATGACAGCCGTGTCGTGGCGGAAGAAGAATCCTCACGCCAGAACACGCTGCTGCTAAAGGAAATCGCTGCCCACAAGAAAACCGACGCCGCCCTGCAAAACGCAAAGGACACGGCGGAAGCCGCCAACCGGGCGAAAAGCCGCTATGTCGTGGGCTTAAGCCATGAATTGCGCACGCCGCTGAATGCCGTTTTGGGATACGCGCAAATCCTCGAGCGCGACGAAACTATTCCCCAGCCGCGCCAGTCCGCCATCAAGGTCATCAGGCGCTCCGCAGACCACCTGTCCGGATTGATCGATGGTCTCCTTGATATTTCCAAGATCGAGGCAGGCCGTTTGCAGGTCTACTCAAACGAAATCAATATCAAGGATTTTCTGGACCAGATCATCGATCTGTTCCAGCCGCAGGCGCAGGCCAAGGGGCTCGACCTGAAACATGAACGCAGCAGGGCCCTGCCGCAATATGTCCGCACGGATGAAAAGCGTCTGCGCCAGATCCTCGTCAATCTTCTGTCCAACGCCATCAAGTTTACCGATGCAGGCACCGTCAATTTCGATGTCACCTATCGCAGCCAGGTCGCAACCTTCACCATTTCCGATACCGGGCGCGGCATTGCCGAAAAGGATTTGAGCCGCATCTATGAGCCCTTCCAGCGCGGTGAGGCCGAGAGCATACGCCCGATGCCGGGCCTCGGTCTTGGGCTCACGATTACCCAGCTTCTAACCAACACGCTGGGCGGTGAAATCTCTGTCGTCAGCGAAAAGGACAAAGGTTCGACCTTCAAGGTCCGGCTGATGCTCTCGGCAGTAGACCGCCCCAACACAGCGCCGGCGGCGGAAAAAACCATTGTCTCCTATTCCGGCCCGCGCCGCACCATCGTCGTGGTGGATGACAATGAAGACCACCGCGAATTGATGCGTGAGGTGCTGGGTCCACTCGATTTCGTGGTGCTGACGGCGCAAAGCGGCCCGGAGTGCCTGACGCTGATCGAAGGCGTAAAGCCCGACCTCTTCCTCATCGACATCTCCATGCCCGGCATGAGCGGCTGGCAACTGGTATCTCGCCTGCGTGAGGCGGGCCAATCGGCACCTCTCATCATGCTGTCAGCCAATATCGGCGATGGCTCGGTGGTCGGTGCGGGCGAAGACAATCACAACGATGCGATCGCAAAACCTGTCGATATCCGCCGCCTATGCGACAAGCTCGCGGTCCATCTGGGTCTCACCTGGGTCTACGAGACCGATGCCCCCGCCCCAGCTAAGCCAACAAAAGCCGAAATCACCACGCCGGGGCCGCAGCACATCAAGGATTTGCGGCAACTGGGCGAAATCGGCTATATCAGAGGCATCGAGGCAAAGCTTGCCGATCTCGCCCGCACGTCGGAAAATCTGGCCTTCACGGAAGAACTGACTACCTACGTCCAGTCCTTCGACATGGCAGGCTATGCCGCCTTTCTCCGCCGTTTTGAAAACCCAGCACCCAGGGAGCGTCAGCCATGAGCTTACAGTCTGCCGCGCTAGCCAAGGATATCGTTCTCTTGGTGGATGACAGCCCGGATGCGCTGGGCTTCCTCACCGATGCGCTGGAACAGTCAGGCTTTTCCGTGCTGATCGCCACATCAGGTCAATCAGCCCTCAACATTGCCGAACGCATTACCCCCGACATCATCCTGCTGGACGCCGTCATGCCATCCATGGATGGGTTCGAGACCTGCACACGGCTGAAATCAAACGCCGCGGTCACGCAAGTCCCCGTCATCTTCATGACAGGGCTGACCGAAACGGAGCATGTGGTGCGCGCACTTGAGGCTGGTGGTGTGGACTATCTGACCAAGCCGATCAATATCGATGAGTTGCGCGCCCGCATCCGCGTTCACCTGTCCAACGCCCGTTCCGCGCAGAGCGCGCGCGTAGCACTGGATGCTGCGGGCCGCCACCTGCTGGCCGTGCGCGCCAACGGAGCAATCCACTGGTCGACACCTCAGGCCACACGGCTGGTCAATGCCGCGACGGGCCGCGACGACGGAATGGACATCGTGTCACGCCACATTGCCGACTGGCTGGAGACGAGAGGCAACGACGCGCTTCGCGAGATGCCGCTCACGATAGAGCAGCCCGACCGCGCCACGCTGCAACTCACATTTCTGGGCGCCATGGGGCCGGACGAACACCTGTTTCGCCTGACCGCAGCCAACGACAAATCCGCCGATGCGATGTTGCGCCAGCATTTCGCGCTGACTGTCAGGGAATCGGAAGTGTTGCTATGGATCGCCAAGGGCAAATCCAACCGCGATATCGGTGACATACTGGGCCTTTCAGCCCGCACAGTGAACAAGCATCTGGAACAGATTTACGTCAAACTGGGCGTCGAGAACCGAGCGTCAGCCGCGGTAAAGGCCGCACATATTCTGCACGATACATAGCAAAACGGACGCTAATGACGCGCCCGTTCGACAGACTGTGGACTGCGATATTAGCGGCAGATACGCGTTTCCTTGATCACAACGCGACCGTGGTGGTGGGTGCGAACCTTCTTGACGACGCAATCGCGGGCAACGCGGTGGTGGCGCGGGCGGTACTCTTCGCGCATTGGTGAGCGAACCTTCTGCGTCGTGGTCACGGTGACGGTGTCAGCGTAGGATGGCGCCGAAAAGGCAAAAACGGAGGAGACGGCGATCAGGGAGGAAATGAGAAGTGTTTTCATGTCAGAAACCTCTTGGTTGGGTTGCGAACAAACGCGTGATCGCGCCAGCGGTTCCACCCCGAAATATTAATCCTGCGTAATGTTGCCGCTTTTGAAAAACACTTTGTTCCCAATAGTATAGGAGAATGAATATTAGACGCGAGACAGATAATCTGGTCATCCTTTCGGGCTGCTCCGGCGGCGGCAAATCGACCCTGCTATCAGAGCTTTTCAGACGCGGTCATGCAACCATAGAGGAGCCTGGTCGCCGCATCGTAAATCAGGAAACAGACAGCCAAGGGTCGGCTCTTCCGTGGGTCGATATGGAAGCATTTGCCCGCCGCGCCGTTGCAATGTCCATGACGGATCGAGAGCAAGCGCCTGACACGGGCTGGGTGTTTTTCGATCGGGGCCTGATCGACGCAGCCTCGGCTCTTCATGCCGTCTGTGAGGATGGGCTGCTTTACGAACTGAAGAACAGTCACCGCTACAACCACCTCGTTTTCCTGACGCCGCCATGGCCTGAAATCTATGTTTCCGATGGCGAGCGGCAGCACGATTTCACAGCAGCGATCGAAGAATATGAGCGCCTGCTTCGCGACTATGCCGATCTTGGTTATGAAACGATCGTTCTTGCGAAAATGAGCGTAGCTGAACGCGCCAATTTCGTTTTGAGCCGTCTCGGTGGACCTAGCGGTTCTCGATAAGCTTCGACACCGTGACGAATTCGAAGCCGCGTTGACGCAAGCCATCGATAATCAGCGGTAGCGCCTGTCGAGACACCTCACGGCTGCGGTACATGACATGCATGATGATGATCGAGCCGTTTCTGGCGTTATCGATGACGTATTTCGCCAAAGCGTCGGGATTATCGGCCACCTCGGGAAACGATTCCGGCTCCACATCCCACATGATGGTTTTTCGGTCATGTTGCGAAAGATACCAAGGCAAGGTCAGAAGCTTCTTGCCGTAGGGCGGGCGAAACAGGATTTCACCCTGATATCCCGCCGCGCGGATGGCCGCATCAGTCCGCTCGATCTCGTCTTTCACACTGGCCGGCCCCATCCAGGCCATGTTGGAGTGGCTGTAGGAGTGATTGCCGATCTCGTGACCCGCGTCTGCAATAAGCCGTGCCTGCGGCAGATTTTCAGCCGTCTCCTTGCCGATCAGAAAAAACGTCGCCTTCACGTCGCGATCTTTGAGGACGGTCAAGACGTCCTTCGTGAACCGCGCGGAAGGACCATCGTCGAATGTGAGCGCTACGACGGGCTTATCCGTTTCGACGCGCGCAATGATGTCGCCGAATAACTGCGTCGTACGAGAGTTGCTGTAGACATGGAGCGAGACGATCGCCGTCAGAAGAACGGCAAGGATGCCGCAGCCGATCACAACACACCGTATCGTCATTGCTATCCCTAATTGCAATATTCAGATGACGATGTTGTTGCCGGTCTTGTTGGCTCCATTGTGGCGATGCCATGACAGGGCGCCTATTAACGAAAAAAGCCCGGCATCGCTGCCGGGCTTTCTTTTTCTAATCCGATAAGGCTCAGGTGCCCTGCTGGAAGTAGCTGTACTTGCCGTCTGGGCCCTTCTTCCACTCGTACATGACGTAGCCTGGAAGCTTCGGGTCGCCCTTTTCGTCGAAGGAGAGTTCGCCGAGAACGGTCGAGAACTTGCCCTTCTTCATGGCTTCGGCAACTTTTTCTGCGTCGAGCGAGCCTGCATCCTTGGCAGCGGCAGCAATGGTCTGCACCGCAGCGTAGGAGTAGAGCGTGTAAGCTTCAGGGTTGAAGCCAGCAGCCTTGAACTTCGCAACGAGGTCCTTGTTGGCTGGGTTGATGGTTGGATCGGGACCGAACGTGTTCAGCGTGCCTTCGACAGCATCACCTGCGATGGAAGCAAGTTCGTTGGAGACGATACCGTCTCCCGAAACGAGCTTGGCCTTCAGACCCTGGTCGGCTGCCTGGCGGATGATGAGACCGGCTTCGGTGTGGAGACCACCCCAGTAAATGACCGATACACCAGCTTCCTTCATCTTGGCGATGAGGGCCGAGAAGTCCTTGTCGCCGACGTTGACGCCTTCGTAGATGGCTTCCTTCACGCCAGCAGCGTTGGCAGCCTTCTTGGTTTCATCGGCAAGACCCTGACCGTAAGGTGTCTTGTCGTGAATGATGGCGACTTTTGCATCCTTGAAGTGGTCAGCCAAGTACTTGCCGGCAATGCCGCCCTGCTGGTCGTCACGACCGCAGGTGCGGAAGGTGTTCCACAGGCCGCGCTCGGTGAAGACAGGGTTTGTTGCGGCAGGCGTGATTTCGAGGATGCCGTTTTCTGCGTAGACTTCGGACGCCGGAATGGAAACGCCGGAGTTGAAGTGACCGACGACGAACTTGACGCCGTCAGCAACGAACTTGTTGGCAACCGAGATGCCCTGCTTGGGGTCGGACACGTCATCGCCGAGAACGATCTTGATCTGTTCGCCGTTGATGCCGCCTGCAGCGTTGATGTCTGCCGCAGCCTGCTCAGCGCCCTTCTGGAGCTGTGCGCCAAATGCCGCGTTCGGGCCGGTCAGCGGGCCGCCGACGCCGACGAGAATGTCAGCCCAGGCAGATCCACTGAAGGCGACCATTGCGGTCAGCGCAACTGCGGAAAGAAGAGACTTCTTCATTATATTACTCCCAGTTCCATTGGTTGGGTTGATTATCCCTGCCTGCTCAGCACCCACCTTAACTGCTCAGGCTGTTCCACTCTTGCGCGCATTCTGAATTCAGAAAAACGTCGCTGTCAATCTTTCTTCTTGTAAGAAAATGCTGAAGTACGGTCATACAGCCAATAGTACTTATCGACCATCTGACTGGTGCGGCGCATGCGAAATCCGACCGTCGCAAAAGCGAGCAGCAGAACGACATCGGTCACGTAATAAAACGCATCCAGCATGGGTCCGGCAAAAAGCGCGTAGTGCAAAAAGCGCATCACGACACCCAGAAGCAGGGTGTACAAAACCACCTTCGGATAGTCTTCCCAGCCATCGGCCACGGACTTGCCCGTGCGCCAGGCCGTCCAGAAACCCAAGAGCACCACGAGCCCACGCAAAACGTAGCGAACGCCGCTGTCACTTTCGAAAAAAAGTCCCTGCATCTTTTTCCCCATCAGGGTTCATTGGACCAGCCGCAGAACCTGCCTTGATATTGCGCCCGCCGTTTGCCGCCGGGCTTTATTGTTATGTTGAACCCGGAACCGCACAACGACGCACACACCCGGTTATCGACGCCCGCTCGCGCGGGCGCAGACATTAGTGGCGACCGCCTTCGAGATAGGCCGCGCGAACCTCGGGATTAGCCAAAAGCTCCTTGCCGGAACCGCTCATGGTCACCTTGCCGTTGACCATGACGTAAGCCCGGTCCGAAAGCTTCAACGCGGCGAAAGCGTTCTGCTCGACGAGGAAGACGGTCAGCCCCTCTTCCTTGTTCAGCGTCTTGATCGCCTCGAAGATACCCTTGACGATCAGCGGTGCCAGACCCAGCGATGGCTCATCGAGCAGCAGCAGCTTGGGACGCGACATCAGCGCGCGACCGATGGAGAGCATCTGCTGCTCGCCGCCCGAAAGTGTGCCGCCACGCTGGCTCTGACGCTCCTTCAAACGCGGGAACATGACGAAAATCTTTTCGACATCTTCCTTGAAGTATTTCAGATTATCGAGATTGGCACCCATCTGGAGGTTTTCCAGAACCGTCATGCGCGGGAAAATGCGACGGCCCTCTGGCGACTGCGCGATGCGGCGGCGGGCGATCAGGTGCGTCGGCACCTGCGTGATGTCTTCGCCATCGAAAATCACCGAGCCGGTGCGCGCCTGCGGACTGCCGCAAATCGTCATCATCAATGTCGATTTGCCGGCACCGTTGGCGCCGATAAGGCTGACGATTTCGCCCTTGTTCACTTCGACATCGACGCCAGCCAATGCGCGAATATTGCCGTAATAGGTTTCGACACCCTGGACTTTGAGAAGGGGTTCACCGGACATCAGATTGTCCCCCCAAGTTCTTCTGCAATCACTTCTTCCACTTCATCATCCTCAACACCCAGATAGGCGGCGATGACCTTCGGGTCGTTCTTCACGTGGTCAGGCGTACCATCGGAAATCTTCTGGCCATATTCGAGAACGACGACGTGGTCGGAGATTTCCATGACCACCGACATGTCGTGTTCGATCAGCAGCAGAGACGTTCCGTCAGCACGAATGCCGCGCAACAGATTGTTGAGCGCCAGAGATTCCTTGGGGTTGAGGCCCGCCGCTGGTTCGTCGAGGCACAGCAATTCCGGCTCCGTGCACATGGCGCGGGCAATTTCCAGACGGCGCTGCGCACCATAGGGAAGGTCACCCGCCGGGTCGTCGGCACGATCGGTCAGATCGGCCTTGTCGAGCCAGTATTTGGCCTTGTCGATGGCTGCGGCTGCCGCCTTGCTGTAGGTCGGCAGGCCGAGAAGTCCCAGAATGGTGTAGCCGGATGCCTTCATCAGCGCGTTGTGCTGGGCAACCAGCAGGTTTTCCAGAACGGTCAGACCCGAAAACAATCGGATGTTTTGGAAGGTACGGGCAACCTTGGCCTTCTTGGTGATCTCGAAATCCGGCAGACGTTCAAGCAGATGCTCCTCGCCGGTTTTGCGCCGCATGGTGATCATGCCCATGGTCGGCTTGTAGAAGCCGGTAATGCAGTTGAAGACGGTCGTCTTGCCTGCGCCATTGGGGCCGATCAGCGCGGTGATCTCACCGCGCTTGGCTTCGAAGGAGAAGTCGTTGATGGCCATCAGACCACCGAACTTCATGGAGAGATGCTCGACTTTGAGGATCGTGTCTTTTGTCATTTCACTGTTACCGGAAACCATTAGCCGTGACCTTCCTTGGTGAAGCTGCCGGATACGGTCTTGCGCTCTTTCAGGAAGGCCGTGGGCTCGCGAGAGCCGACGAAGCCGCGGGGTTTGAACAGCATGACGATAACCATCGCCAGGCCGAACAGCAGCATGCGGTAGAGTTCCGGCGTGAACTCGGGACCAAAGACGTGCTTGAGGAATTCCATCTCGCGCAACAGTTCCGTGCCACCAACCATGACGACAGCCGCGACCGCGATACCCGTCAGCGAACCCATGCCGCCCAGAACAACGATGGCCAGAATGACAGCCGATTCGAGGAACACGAAGCTCTCAGGCGAGACGAAGCCCTGACGTGCCGCAAAGAACGAGCCCGCAAAACCGCCGAACATGGCACCCGTTGCAAAGGCGGTCAGCTTGGTCTTGACGGTATCGATACCGAGCGAACGGCAGGCGATTTCGTCTTCACGCAGCGCTTCCCACGCACGTCCGATCGGCATGCGGCGCAGCTTGATCGTGACGTAAGCCGTCAGCATGCACAGCAGCAGAATGACGTAGAAAAGGAAGATTTTGTAATAGGCCGACGACATCGGCAGGCCGAAGGACTTGGCGAAGTTGTTCGGCGCACCGACATCAAAGGACCAGATACCGAAGATCGATGCCTTGGCGATACCGGAGATACCGAAGGTCCCCTTGGTGACTTCGGTCCAGTTCAGCAGCACAAGACGGATGATTTCGCCGAATGCAAGCGTCACGATGGCAAGATAGTCGCCGCGCAGACGCAGAACCGGGAAGCCGAGAATGATGCCCCAGAAAGCGGCAAGAATACCAGCCATGGGCAGCAAGACCCAGAAAGACAGGCCGAAATAGCTGGATAGCAACGCGTAGGAGTAAGCACCTACGGCATAGAAAGCCACATAGCCGAGATCGAGCAGGCCAGCCAGACCCACCACGATGTTCAGGCCCCACGCCAGCATGACGTAGATGAGGATCTGGATGCCGAAGTTATCGACCAGCTTCAGCGAGCCCTGAACACCGAATAGGCCTACGGCGATTGCGGGGTAGATCACTAGGAAAACCAACGCAAGCTTCAGAAAATGCTTGTGAAAGAAGCCCTTGTTCTCGGAAATTTCCAGCACGCCGCTTTTGGCTTTCGCCAGCTTGCGGTGGTCGAGATGCGGCTTGATGAAGCCGACGATCAGGAAACGCCCGACCGCGGCGATGGCGACGAAAATCGCCAGCAGGCCCCAGCGCGTACCCCAGATCAACTGGTTGTTGATGTCCTGATAGGTCACGACACCGATGTAAAGAATGAACATTCCAAACGAGACGAAGCCCGCGAAGATGCCTTCTTTCAAGGCCTGCGCCATCAGGCTAGGGCCGGAGGTTTCGTTTTCGGAAACAGTGTTTGCCATGATCTTAAACCTTCTCGACTTCCGGACGGCCCAGAATACCGGTCGGCTTGAAAATCAGCACGAAGGCGAGAATTCCGAATGCGGCAACGTCCTTGTAGGCGATGGAGAAATAGGCCGACCACAGGCTTTCGATGAGGCCGATCAGCAAACCACCCAGTACGGCGCCCGGCAGCGAGCCGATGCCGCCAAGAACAGCCGCAGTGAAGGCCTTCACACCCGGAATGAAGCCGTCATTGAAGGAGGCGACACCGTAATACATCAGGTACATTGTACCTGCCACGGCAGCGAGAGCAGCACCCATGACGAAAGTGATGGAAATCGTGCGGTCAACGTCCACACCCAGAAGGGCCGCCATCTTGCGGTCCTGCTCGGTTGCGCGCTGTGCACGGCCAAGCGGCGTCTTGTTGACGATATACCAGAAGGCGAACAGCAGAACCGAGGTGATGGCCACGATGATCAACTGCTTGAGCGAAATGGTGATTGCGCCGAAATGGTAGGTTTCGGTCACCAGCGTCGGGATCGGCTTGTTGCGCGGGCCCTGCGTGACCTGAATGAAGTTGGACAATGCAATCGACATGCCGATGGCGGTGATCAGTGGCGCAAGGCGGAACGAGCCGCGCAGCGGACGATAGGCCACACGCTCGATCGCCCAGTTCCACAATCCGGTCATCAGCATGGCGACGACCATCATGACCAGAAGCAGGATTGCGACCGGAATACCGGCGAAAAACGTCGTGAGAATAAGAAAAACGATCAGGGCAGCGAAGCCGCCAAGCATGAAAATATCGCCGTGGGCGAAGTTGATCATGCCGATGATGCCGTAAACCATCGTATAGCCAATAGCGATAAGGCCATAGATCGATCCAAGAGTCAGCCCGTTTATGAGCTGCTGGATAAAATACTCCATATCTTTCCCCCGGACCCGTTCTCATAAGGAACAGGTCTCGTTTATGTTGATTCCGGGGGCTGCATTATCTGTCCCCCTTGGTTAAAACCCATATCGCGTTCGGACGAAATGTGAAGTCAAAAATCTGTAAAACAGCTTTTTATTTGGTATTTCCCCATGGAATGGCGCAGCAAGCCTCACAAAGGTCAGAATTTTGGCAACCGCTGCCGTAAAAAGCGGCTCATAATCACGCAAAACTTGCTGTGACAGCGAATATTACCCATCACCTGCGCATGATGCACCGCGTTGTAAATTGCGTGACGAAAGCTTATGTCGTCTCTGCCGGAGATTGCATCCGGCGAGCGCCAAAGGGACTTCGATGCTCGACATATTAACAGCGGCGACCTTGAGAGCTGGCAGAGAGATCATGTCGGTTCATGCCGCAGGTCCGCATGTCACCTATAAAAACGACTGTTCGCCGGTCACCGAAGCCGACCAGAGAGCCGAGGACGTTATCCTGGAAGCGCTGGCGCAGCATTTCCCGGACATTCCCGTCATTGCCGAAGAAGCTGCTGCCAACGGCATCGTGCCCGAAGCACATGACGAATTCTTTCTGGTCGATCCGCTGGATGGCACCAAGGAATTCATCTCCGGTAAGCAGGACTTCACCGTCAACATAGCCCTCGTGCGTGATGGAACGCCGGTGCTGGGCGTCGTTTACGCTCCGGCACTGAAGGTGCTGTGGACAGGTGATGGCAACGTTGCCTGCAAGGTTCAGATATCCGAAGACTTCGAGCAGATCGATGTCCGCAAGGTGCGCTGCCGCGCCAAGCCGACCATCCCCATCGCCGTCATCAGCCGCTCGCACTGTACGCCGAAGACGGAAGCCTTCGTGGCAGAGCATGGATTGATCGACAGTATCTCCATCGGCTCTTCGTTGAAGTTCTGCATGCTGGCGGAAGGCGCTGCCGACGTGTATCCGCGCTTCAGCCGCACCATGATGTGGGATACGGCAGCAGGTGACGCGGTGCTGCGCGCAGCCGGTGGCATCACGCTGGATATGGCCGGTCTGCCGCTGCGATATGAAGTGCTGGATGGCGACGAAGACGCCCTGGCCAACCCCGATTTCATTGCCTGGGGTGCCGCTCCCTAAAGCGGCCTGAATCTTTTTAAAATATTTTTTGATTTTTTTCTCAATGGTCCTCCGCGTGGCCGCACAATCTCCAGCGCAACGGAGATCGACCCATGACGGAACAGACGGCGAGACTTGAACTTCCCTATATTCTGCCCTCGCAGGCGCAGAAACACGTTACCCACAATGAGTCGCTGCAAAGGCTCGATGCCATTACCCAACTGGTGATCCGCAGCGAGGCCAGCAGCCCACCACAGACGCCGGATGAAGGCGACTGCTTTCTGATAACGGCATCCCCCACCGGTGATTGGGCGGGCAAGAGCGGCAAACTGGCGTTCCGGCAGGATGCCGGATGGCTTTACATCTCCCCGCGCGAAGGCTGGCAGGCATGGTTTGCCGATTCCGGCCGCCTGAAAGCGCTACAGAATGGCCAGTGGCAGGCGCTCCCCCTGCCCGATAGTGCGAGCTTCCAGCAACTGGGCATCAATACAACGGCTGACACATCGAACCG
This sequence comes from Hyphomicrobiales bacterium, assembly GCA_900468015.1. Lineage (GTDB taxonomy): Bacteria > Pseudomonadota > Alphaproteobacteria > Rhizobiales > Rhizobiaceae > Agrobacterium. The sequence goes on along the minus strand of UBRU01000001.1, from coordinate 354,100 downwards.
GCTTGCCATCTCGTCCCCGGCCAGCCTTTTTACCCATGCGTCCACGGGCGGCGGGCACCAAGTGAAGGTCAACAAGGCAACAGCGGCAGAGACCGCCTCACTGCTGTTTCAATCCGGCTGGAGCGGACGCGCGGAGATGGGACTGGCGGGCAATGACAGCTTTTCCATCAAGACCAGTGGCGATGGCAGCAAATGGACGACGGCGCTGAGTATTTCCGGGGAAGGCCACGTCTCCATGCCTGCACGGCCTGTGGTGCGCGCCGGGCGCGCGGCAGGCAATGTTTCCCATGTGGCGGGCTCAGCCTCCGGCTTCACCGACCTCCCCGTGCAGCAGGGCGGCTTCGCGCTCGGCAATGTCGTGACAGACACCCTGAAGGAATTGCGAGTACCGGTGACGGGTCTTTACACGGTTACCCTGTCACTCGCCGTCGTTTCCTCCTCGGGACACAGTGTCACGATAAGGATCAACGGCGCGGCGAGTTCCTCTGCCGTCAACGGCACGACATCGGCGGCCAATAGCCTGCAATCTGCAAGCTTCGTCATAGCGCTCAACGCAAACGACCGCCTGTCGCTGGGTCATACCGGCACATGCCAGCTTGCCTACGGCTCTGGGAAAACCGAGTTGTCGCTGACGATGCTATAAACAGCTAGCCGCCGCGACCTGTCGCCGTGTCGAAAGACCGGCGGCAGGAACGCTACCGGAGAGAGTGAAAAAGGCACGATTAAGGGGCCTCAAGTCACTGCCTGCCAGTCGAACGCGAATATTATGAAATTCCGATATGACTTTATTTCACAAAAACTGGCACAAAAAACGACAAAAGCATTTTTTCTTTACCCGCAGGAATCCAGCAAAACTCGAACAAATCAGGCGAAACCATTCAAATTCTTAACAAATTGTCTCTGACTGCTTAGGTAATTTTTAAAGGTACGGCCCTAGAGTGCATCTGCATATGGTCTTGAGTTTGTGTAGAGTGTCCAATGACCGAAATGATACGCCCACGAGTTAAATATGTCATCGGCCCCGATGGCAGCCCTCTTACGATTGCCGATTTGCCTCCTGCGGACACGCGCCGCTGGGTCATTCGTCGAAAGGCAGAGGTTGTCGCCGCGGTACGAGGAGGACTATTGAGCCTCGAGGAAGCCTGCGAACGTTACACACTGACAGTTGAGGAGTTCCTCTCCTGGCAGTCTTCTATCAGTGACCACGGCCTTGCCGGTCTGCGCACCACGCGTATCCAGCAATACCGCCACTAGTTTTAAGCCTTCCCCTCAAAGGGAAAGCATCGACAAAATGAAGCGTCACCGTTCTCCAATCTCGGGGAATCGTGGCGCTGATTTGTTTGGCCCGGCAAAAAATGCACCATGGTTCTGATCAGAACCAGTTGCTCGCGCGGGTGATTTTTGGCGAAGCGCCCAACTCTCCCATACCGCTCATTAACACCCCATCATCCTGAGAACATCACTGCTTTTCATCGCATAAAAAAACCGCCCGGAGATCGAGCGGTTTTTTCGTTTTGAAACCTATCTGCCAAGTCATCAAGAAGATTGGCACCCGACGACGAGACATGACGTCACGTCATTGAAAGCAGCCTCCTGATCCACAGGCCACCGTCAATGAGGACGTTTCGTTTCTTCGTAACGGTTCAGGCCCGAGCGCGAATCGCCACGTCGCGATTTTCAAGAGCGGATGCTCTTTCGAACTCCGCCTGCACTTCTTCCAGGACCGTTTCGGCTGCTTCTTCCTGCATCTTCAGTTCACGAATGGAAACCTGAAGATTATCCGCGCGCTGGCGAGCAGCTTTCGCGAATGTCGGATAGGCAAAGTGCGTCGGATCGGTAATGCCCGATTTGCTCTCCTCCAGAGAAATCTGATGGACCAACTCCTTGGCCATTCGTTCGAATTCGGACATCATCATCTGCAATTGCTGCAACTGACGACGTTTTTCGTTGACCTGAAATTCCTTCAGGCGAACTAGGCTGTCACGCGACTTCATACGCAATACTCCGTGGATAGCGAGACCCCGGTCATAACTGGAACCGACCCTTCACTCAGGCCTGTGCCGGAATGTTCCCGAAAAGTTACTCGACGTTAATAAAAAATAGGCGTCGTTAACCTTTCGTTTACGGGCATCGTTAATGATAAGGCAGATCATTTAAAGGTCGGTAAACGCCAAGTCCGAAAAAGCGGACACGACAATGTAGGAGTCGATTGAATCACTTAACGGGATTTGTTCACGTTACGATTCAAGTTTGGTGATGCGGATTCACGTTTGATAACAGCACGCTGGAGCCATTATTTAATAAATTCTGCACACCTTGCCAAAGGTAATTAGAATTTGTTAACCATTTGGTGGCAGCCTGCAAATCAGGCAACGACTGGATCCGTATCGCGCAAAAGGCAATCATTTACCTTCCGCGGCGGCAAAGGGGATAATTATGCGGGTTCTACTAATCGAAGACGACAGCGCAACAGCTCAGAGCATTGAGCTGATGCTGAAGTCGGAAAGTTTCAATGTCTATACGACCGACCTCGGAGAGGAAGGCGTGGACCTTGGAAAACTCTACGATTACGACATCATTCTGCTCGACCTCAACCTCCCCGATATGTCGGGTTACGAGGTTCTGAGAACGCTTCGCCTGTCGAAGGTAAAGACGCCGATCCTGATTCTCTCAGGCATGGCGGGTATCGAAGACAAGGTTCGCGGCCTCGGTTTCGGCGCAGACGACTACATGACGAAGCCTTTCCACAAGGATGAACTCGTCGCTCGCATTCACGCGATCGTTCGCCGTTCCAAGGGCCATGCCCAGTCGGTCATCTCGACAGGCGAACTGATCGTCAATCTGGATGCCAAGACGGTTGAAGTCGGCGGTCAGCGCGTTCACCTGACCGGCAAGGAATACCAGATGCTGGAGCTGCTTTCGCTCCGCAAGGGCACCACGCTCACCAAGGAAATGTTCCTCAACCACCTCTATGGCGGTATGGACGAGCCTGAACTGAAGATCATCGACGTTTTCATCTGCAAGCTGCGCAAGAAGCTGGCAAATGCTGCAGGCGGCGCCAATTACATCGAAACCGTCTGGGGCCGTGGTTATGTGCTTCGCGAGCCCGATGGCGCGACGGAATTCCTAGAGACTGCTTGATCCTACAACCAAGCATAATCCCCAAAAAAACCGCCCTCAGCAGGCGGTTTTTTTCGTTTTCAGCCATGATTTTAAGTGTCACCAACTCCCGTCATTTCAGGAGCGATCGCCATGAGATTCAGAAACGCGGTTGCAGCCGATGCTTCGAGCCTCGCTGCGCTTTCAATGGAGGTCTGGGTCGGCACCTATCTGCGAAAGGGCATCAGCAGCTTTTTCGCGGATTACGCGCTCGCGGAATTTACGGCCGCCAGATTTCAAGCTGTTATCGAGGCCGAAGATGATGTGCTCATCGTCTCTGAGAACGACGATGGTATTGACGGCTTCATCCGCGTGGCGTTCGACAGCCCCTCACCCGGACCTGATGGCTCAAGGACCGAAATCAAGACACTGTACGTCCAGCCGAGACATCACGGAAAAGGGATCGGCAAAGGCCTGCTGAAAGAAGCGCTTGCGGCATGTGGAGCACGCGGGTGCGGCTCGGTCTGGCTGGCGGTTAATTCCGAGAATACCGCAGCACTCACTTTTTATCTGGCAAACGGCTTCCAATCCGTCAGCCAGACGCATTTTCGCATCGCGGATCAAGCCTATCTCAATGAAGTGATGAGCCGACAGTTACCGTGATACGGTGAGCGCAGACGTGACAAAACGGGCCGCCAGCGGCAGCCCGTTGCATATCTCAAGAAAAACGAATCAGGCGGCTTCGACCATTTTCGCGCTGAAGACGATTCGGTCTTCGTGGACTTCATATTCGATCTTCATGCCGGATTCTTCCGCCATCAGCAGCGTGTAATAGGGCTGGACGGAATGGGCGTCGACGGCTTCTTCTTCCGTGCCCTCGGCAAGCGCCACGAATTTCGCAGGAAGGCGCATCATCCGGCCTTTGACTGCGATTTCGAAGCGTGCATCCGTTTCAGGGTTTTCCAGCGTGATATCGACATTACCGCCGCGTGGAATGGCGCTGTAAGCAACGAGAAACAGGTTGAGCAGCAGTTTCACGCGGTTCTTGGGAACGATGGCGCGCGGGCCTGTCCAGGTCACCTCGGCCTTCTTTTCCGCAGCAGCGAAGTCCTTGGCGGCCTTTTCGGCTTCGCCCGTATCGATGGACGCACCGGCGGAGCCCGAAGCACCGAAGGCCAGACGCGCGAATTTGAGGCGTACGGATGCGTTGACTGCGGATGTACGAATGAGATCGAGTGCGTCGGCATCCGAGCCGCCTTCGTCGAGAAGCTCCAGTCCGTTGTTGATGGCACCCACGGGAGAGATCACATCATGGCACACGCGACTGCACAGAAGCGCCGCCAGATCGGGGCCGGACAGCGTCAGATTAGGTTTGCTCGTCATAAAATTCTCTCCTGCGCAAGTCTGCGCGGACCGTGTGGAAGTTATTAAGCCATAATGACACCATATTTGGTAAACCGATTGTTAATATCATGGTTTCAAAATGCCAAATGTCTAAGAGTCCGTTTGGAAACTCGGCGGCGGAGATTCGACGAATGATTTTTGTGGCTGACATGGAGAAGATCGTAGGCGATATCTTGTGATATCGGCAAGATTTTCGACGCAGTCAGGCGCGAAAAGCATCGACGAATCGACCCGTCCGAGGTTTTCAAACGGACTCTTACAGGCCAAAACGAACGAAACAGACGGACGGAATTGACGATGCGACTTACCGAACTCCGCACCATCGCACGCCTCGGACTGGTAAAGATTTTCGTGGTACTCGCGAGCCTTTGCGTGTCTGCCGCGCATGCCTCTGCCCAAAGCAGCGACCAATATTCCATTCAGGAAATTGTTGACGCTGGCCACGGCTTCTTTGGCGAAACCACTGGCGGCCTGGCAAAGGTGGTGGAACGCGCCTTCCAGCAATACGGCCTGCCCAACGGCTATATCCTCGGCCAGGAAGGCTCCGGCGCCTTTGTTGCCGGTCTGACCTATGGCGAAGGCCAGCTTTACACCAAGAATGCCGGTCAGCACCCCGTGTTCTGGCAGGGTCCTTCGCTGGGCCTGGATTACGGCGGCCAGGGCACACGTGCCATGATGCTGGTCTATAACCTGCCTGCCGTCAATTCGCTCTACCGTCGCTACGGCGGCGTCAGCGGCTCGGCCTTCATCGTGGCTGGCGTTGGCATGACCGTGCTGAAAAACAGCGACGTGACGATTGCCCCGATCAGAACCGGTATCGGTGCACGCCTTGGTATCAATGTCGGCTATCTGAAACTGACACCGCAGCCAACATGGAATCCATTCTGATTCGCAATCGACACAGATTCGCGTAAAATGCGGTTTAAGGCCGCCCTTGGCGGGATAAGGCCTGGCGCAAGATTGGTGTGAGAGAAATCGCGCCTTGAGAATAAGCCGTGATGCTGATGACCTCGTGAAGGTCCAGTATTGCGTTTTGTGAGTGGAGACGACCTGCGTGATCGAGTACGCCCTTCTTTTCGGCCTGGGTTTTCTCTCTGCCATTTTGCTCGTTTCGTTGATGGCACCGGCCATTCATCGTCGCATTGTCGTCTATACGGAGAAGCGGCTGCGCGCGACGATGCCAATCACCCCGCAGGAAGTTCGCGCCCAGAAAGACATGGCGCGCGCGCTGTACGCTGCCGAAAACGCCCGCACGCGGCAGGAACTGGATGCCGAGCGTGAAAAGGCGCTGTCCCTGAAATTCAGGAACGACAACGCTGTAACCGATGCGAGCAAGCTTCTGGGCGAGACGCGTGACCTGAAAACACAGCTGGAGCAGATGACGCTGGAGGCCAGCGACCTGCGCGCCAAGGCCCGCCGTCACGAAGACGCAGCCGCACGTCTAAAGGCAGCGCTGAACGATGCCGAGGAAACCGCGCTTTCCAGAACACACGAAATTTCCAGCCTGACCAAACGTGTCAGCGCCATCTCGCGTGAACTCGACGATCTTAAAATCACCCTGTCGGCCCGGGAAATCGAAGTGGAGCAGGCCAAGCACAAAACGGCCTCCTGGCGCCGGGAGCGTGAAGCTCTGGCCAAGGAACTCGAAGAGGCCAATGCCAAGAACCGCGAAGCGGCCAACCACATGAACCGCGAGAGCCGCAAAGTGGCACGGCTGGAAGAACAACTGGCGCAGGAAGCCGCCAGAAACGCCGATCATGAGACGCTACTGGAACGCCGTGCGCAGGAAGTGGCCCGTCTGAAAGAACGCGTGGCAGGTATCAGCGAGACAGCACCCGTCGAGCCCATAGCGGCGGTTGCAGCGTCTATCATCCAGCTTGGCGAGAAGGCGGCAACGCCGGACAGGCTTGCCCGCGAAATCGAGGATATCCGTAATCAGGGAACGGCGCTGACCGAGCGCTTGCTGAACGGCAAGGGCAACGGCAACGATGAAGCCATCCGCCGCGAGATATCGCAGATTGCCGCGCGGATGATCGCGCTGACCGCAGCACAGGAAGGCGAAACATCGCCTGTTCACGCCATGATCGCCGATGTGGGTGAAGACGGCGGGCGTAAAAACCTGGCCAACCGCGCCATCGACGCCATGGGGCAGCTGAAAAACTGACCGTTTTCGACGCCTCAACAAAAAATCGAGATAGATCGCATTAAAAATAAAGACCGATAAAATTGTACCTATCGGCTTAAATTCCCCGCAAACAGTGCCCCGTAGTGTGGTTGTCAGTGGCGCCGAACAGAGATGTCGACGCAAATAACAACAAGCGGAAAGACCGGCAGCAGACCGGCCAACGCAAAAAAACGGGGTATGAGCATGTTCAAGAAGCTTTTTGCCGCTGCCATCTGCGGCGCTGTCATCGCCTCGATTTCCACGCATGCAGATGCAGCCGGCCCCGGTGGTTTCGCGCGCGGATTTGCCAAGGTCGAACACGAGGTGGTAACGTCAGTTGCGCCGATGACCAGCGCTGACACCATCGACATCTCGCGCCAGCAGGTCCTCTCGGCCCTCGATCAGTATTTCAAAGGCTTCGATCAGTCGCCCGACGCCCGATAGACCCATTCACACCATCATGACTGACTTGCCGCCGGCTCCTCATGGGACCGGCGGTTTTTTTCGTTCTGCAACGGCAATACCACCCAGCGTCAGCAACAGCGCAATGATCTGATAGGGGTGCAGCACCTCACCCAAAATCATCACCGATAAAAGCGTGCCGAAGACCGGAATGAGGTTGATGAACAGGCCCGCACGGTTGGGGCCGATGCGTTCCACACCCAAAATGAAGCATATCTGCGCAATGAGTGAGGCAAACAGCGCGGTGTAAAGCGCGATTACCCAGCCCTTCGCGTCCGGCCAGACCGCCGTTTCCTTGGCGACTTCCCACAGCATCAGGGGTGCCGACGTCACGAGCGCGCCGATAGCCGGAATGGCCATCAGCGTCCGCCAATTGACCACGGGTTTCCAGCGCAGCATCACCGTGTAGACGGCGTAGGACAACACCGCGAGCAGCATGATCGCATCACCGACATTCATCTGCAACTGAACCAGAGACATCAGGTCGCCGTGCGACGCCAGAAGGCCAACACCGGCAATGGTCAGGAAGAAGCCGATGATCTGTCCGGCGAAAATCCGCGTCCGAAACAGGATGAAATTCAGCGCAAAGATCACCATCGGAATGCCCGCCTGAATGACGGCAACGTTGATGGCGGAGGTGTATTTGAGCGCGGAATAAAGAGCCGCATTGAAGCAGGTGTAGCCGATGGCGCCCAGAACGAAGAAATAGGGCAACCGCTTTTTTACAACCGGCCAGTCACGCACCAGTTGCGGCAGGGAAATCGCGAGAATGATGACCACCGCCAGCGTCCACCGCAGAAAGGTCAGCACCATGGGACTGACATGCCCGACGGCCAGCTTTCCAGCAACGGCATTTCCGCCCCAGCACAAGGTGGCGATGATCAGGACGAGATACGCTCTTGAAGACACGGAGATTTCGACTTTCGACTGGATGCCCAAGGCTGTTCTGCACCGCCGATTCGCGTTCTGCAAGCGCCGATGACGCGCCTGAAATGGCTTCCCCGCTGAAATGCCTCGGAAAAAGCAAGGTTTCGCCGCATAAACAGGGTCGCTTTCCGCAAAACAACGCAGTATACATTCGCGGGTTTGAGTTAGGGGCGTTTTTGGCGCCATGAGCAGGAAAGCAAGAAATGACGAATGTCGTGGTGGTCGGCTCGCAGTGGGGCGATGAAGGCAAGGGTAAGATCGTTGACTGGCTGTCGGAGCGTGCGGACGTCGTCGTTCGCTATCAGGGCGGTCACAATGCAGGTCATACGCTTGTTATCGATGGCGTCAGCTACAAGCTGTCGCTTTTGCCCTCCGGTGTCGTGCGTCCGGGCAAGCTTGGCGTTATCGGCAACGGTGTCGTTGTTGATCCACATGCGCTGATTGCCGAAATTGGTCGTCTGGAAGCGCAGGGCGTGACCGTTACGCCTGACAATCTGCGGATTGCCGACAATGCGACCCTCATCCTCTCCCTGCACCGCGAACTGGACGGCATGCGCGAAGACGCAGCCTCCAACAGCGGCACAAAGATCGGCACGACGCGTCGCGGCATCGGCCCGGCCTATGAAGACAAGGTTGGCCGCCGCGCTATCCGCGTCATGGATCTGGAAGACACCGAAGCGCTGACCGCCAAGGTAGACCGCATTCTGACGCACCATAACGCGCTTCGTCGCGGTTTCGGTGCAGCGGAAGTCAGCCACGAAACAATCATGGAAGAACTGACGTCGGTTGCCGACCGCATCCTGCCCTTCAGCGAAACCGTGTGGCTGCTGCTGGACAAGAAGCGTCGCGCTGGCGAGCGTATCCTGTTCGAAGGCGCACAGGGCTCGCTGCTCGACATCGACCACGGCACATATCCCTATGTGACCTCGTCCAACACTGTTGCCGGACAGGCAGCTGCCGGTTCCGGCATGGGTCCGGGCTCGCTCGGCTACATCCTCGGCATCACCAAGGCCTATACAACCCGCGTTGGCGAAGGCCCCTTCCCGACAGAACTGCACGATGAAGTCGGCCAGTTCCTGGGCGAAAAGGGCCATGAGTTCGGCACCGTCACGGGCCGCAAGCGCCGTTGCGGCTGGTTCGACGCCGCACTGGTGCGCCAGTCGGTTGCAACCAACGGCATTACCGGCATCGCGCTGACCAAGCTTGACGTTCTTGACGGCCTCGAAGAGCTGAAGATTTGCGTCGGCTACAAGCTGGACGGTCAGGAAATCGATCATCTTCCGGCAAGCCAAGGTGCACAGGCGCGGGTCGAGCCTATCTATGTGACGCTGGAAGGCTGGAAAGAATCGACGGTCGGTGCCCGCAAATGGGCGGATTTGCCTGCTCAGGCTATCAAATACGTTCGTCAGGTCGAAGAGCTGATCGGCGCACCGGTTGCGCTTCTTTCTACAAGCCCTGAGCGAGATGACACAATACTTGTGACTGATCCATTTGAGGATTAATGTCCTCTGCGATCGAGTTTCATAAACCATATCGGGCCAGTACGTCGTTGGCCTCGACGAGAAAGTGCTTATGGCGGATTTTGTAGCAGTCATTCGCAAGGCCGTGGATGGCTTGGCGAACAATACTCCCGAAAACCGGGCGAAGGTATACGACAAGGCGCGTAGCGCAGTCGTGCGCCAGCTTGAAAACATGAAGCCGCGCCCGCCGGAAGAATTGTTGAAGCGGCAGATCCTCAAGCTCGACACGGCAATTGCCGAAGTTGAAGGAGAATATTCCGAGGCCCTACCGGCTGCGGAAGAAGAAGAGCAGTCCTACATTGCACCCGCAGTACCGGTTGCCACACCCGTGGCACCGGATACGACCTCTCCCTATTACGAGGAAGAAGTCGCCAGAGACCAGCACGACGAACAGGAAGAGGCCGTCGAGCCGGAACCCGTCTACGCTGCACCTGTCGAAGAAGAACCAGCACCACAATACTCCACGTATAACGAAGAGCCCGCCGCAGAAGAGCGCTATGTCGAGCCTGAGCCAGACTATGTGGCACCGGAAGCGGAAACGAAGAGCTACTTTACCACTGCGCAGGAAGAGCCTCGCTATGAAGAAGATGCATACGAGCCGGTAGCGACGACAGAGCCCGAGCCAGTCGCCGCGGAAGAAGAACATGCCCATGAACACTGGGTTGGGCAGGATACGCCCGCTGAACAGGCATGGGCTCACGAAGCCGATGAGCCTGCGCCACATGCGTCCGAAGACCTGCATGCAGAGCCGGTGAAGCATGCGGAAGACGATGTTTTCCACGAAAACACGCCGCTTCCCTACGCAGCCAGCTACGCGGCCCCCTCGCCTTACTATCAGGATGTAAACCCCGACGCTTCCCACGAAGAACAGCGCAACGACGAGGTTCATTTCGGGGAAGCTCCGCAGTTCGCCGAAGAGGTGGATCATCACCAGGAGCCCAAGGCGGACGCGCAAAAGCCGTCACCTGCGGTCGTTGAGGATTACTCTACCTACTTCGATGACGCTGCACTCGATCTTCCCCCGAAAACCAGCCCCGGTCTGCCACGCGCCGACAACGATCCCTTTGCCCCGCAGGCGGGACAGAAGGACGACAAGGAACGTACCCCCTGGGACGATCTGGAAGAGTTGATCGGCTACGACGGCGCCTCCGGCAATTCTTCCAACAACAGCGGCAAAAGCGATTTCGATTCGGGCGTTGCGGCTGATGGAATTCCGGCTGCTGCCTATAGAACAAAGAAAAAGCCACGCCGTAACTACGGCGCGATGGTGCTTTCGCTTGGCGGCATTCTGCTTCTGGCTGGTGGTGCCTATGCGATGTGGGTCAACCGCGACGCGTTGAACGACATGGTCGGCGGGCTGGTACAGTCTGCGCAGACCGGCACCGCAACAACGACGACCCCACCCCAGACAACGTCCAACACGGCCACTACGCCTGCTGCGACGACACCTGCACAGCCAACAAGCACCAATGGCCAGCAACCAACCACGCCGACGCAGACTGCGGCTGTGGATGATGGTTCCGTCAGCGGCACCAAGTTCACCCAGCGGCTTCTGACCGATGGCACCGAAAAGGACGAGGGCGCAGGCCCCGGTGCCAACGGCCAGCCGGTGACGGCTGAAGGCCAGTCCGTCTACGTACAGAACGAAGAGGCGCCTGCAGCACCAGCTGCAAACTCGCCAGCGGGTGCTGCTGCACCGGCAGGGCAGACACCAGCCGCGCAACAGCCTGCTGCCGCCGCAGCATCCGGCCACCGCATGTTCCTTTACGAGGAAGTGCTGGGCCAGACCGTGCCGACCGCCATCGAAGGATCGGTTTCATGGTCGCTGCAAAATGAGCAGGATGCCAACGGCAAGCCTTCCCCAACGGTTCAGGGCCAGATTACCATTCCAGGCCGTGGTCTCAGTGCTTTGATCACCTTCAAGCGCAACACGGACCCATCCCTGCCCGCCAGTCATCTGGTCGAGATCGTTTTCTCGGTCGGCGCCGGTTTCGAGGGTGGCGCGATCGACAGCGTTCAGCGCATTGCGATGAAGAGCACCGAGCAGGATCGCGGCAACGCCCTGATTGCGGTTCCAGCTAAGATCACGGACGATTTCCACATGATCGCGCTCAACGACTTCCCGGATGCGTTGAAGACCAATCTGGAATTGATGCGCACCCGTGACTGGATCGATATCCCCGTCTCCTACCGGAACGGTCGCCGCGCGTTGTTGACCCTCCAGAAGGGTGCAGACGGCAAGGCGGCCTTCGAGACCGCTCTGCGCGAATGGAGCGCGGCGGTTCCTACGACCGGTCAGTAGTATCGTCAATATTGAAATCAATAAGGCCCCGGATGCGATCATCCGGGGCCTTATTTTTATGCGCTTAATGCGCGACCTAAGAAAAGTCTTGGGCGCAGCGCCTTAAGCGTCAACGACGCGCAGAGCCTTGGCCGCCTCCAGCGCTTCCTTCTGAACAGCTTCCTGAACCTTTTCGAAAGCCCGCACTTCGATCTGGCGCACGCGCTCGCGGCTGATATCGAACTCGGTGGACAGGTCTTCCAGCGTAACAGGATCTTCCGACAAGCGGCGTGCCTCGAAAATGCGGCGTTCGCGCTCGTTCAGCACGCCCATGGCCTTCGCCAGCATGCGTCTGCGCGTATCGAGTTCGTCCTGCTCTATCAACACGGTTTCCTGACTGTCGTGGTCATCGACCAACCAGTCCTGCCATTGGCCCGCTTCGCCTTCCGCAGCCTTGATCGGCGCGTTGAGCGATGCGTCGCCGTGCAGGCGGCGGTTCATCGAAATGACCTCTTCTTCGGACACCTGAAGCTTGGTCGCGATTTCGGTCACGTGCTCCGGCTTCAGATCACCGTCGTCGATCGCCTGTATCTTGCCTTTGAGGCGACGCAGATTGAAGAACAGGCGCTTCTGATTGGCCGTCGTCCCCATCTTCACCAGCGACCATGAGCGCAGGATGTATTCCTGAATGGACGCCTTGATCCACCACATGGCATAAGTCGCCAGACGGAAGCCGCGCTCGGGGTCGAATTTCTTGACCGCCTGCATCAGGCCCACATTGCCTTCGGATACCACTTCGCCAATCGGCAGGCCATAGCCGCGATAACCCATGGCGATCTTCGCCACGAGACGCAGATGGCTCGTCACAAGCCTGTGTGCTGCATCGCGATCACCATGTTCGGCGTAACGTTTGCCAAGCATGTATTCTTCCTGCGGCTCCAGCATCGGGAACTTGCGGATTTCATCGAGATATCGATTAAGACCGGCTTCACCGGCGGTAATGGAAGGCAAACTATTGCGGGCCATAAAGCACCCCCTTATCTTTGTTCTAGGCTGGATCCCCTTTCGGGCGAACCAAAGTCGCGGGTCGGATCTCGACCCCGCACGAACCCAATTGTCAGATATGTATTGCGCGCACTTGATTCAAGCGCGCGCAAGCTTGGCACGTTATAAAATAACTCTGCCTTGGTTACCCTGAAAACTTGTCAGCGATAAATTCGTTCCGAAAAATTCGTGAGGCCGGACCGGATCATCAACTCGTAGATCATGCGACGTCCCATAGGGTTGTGTAGCCGCGTGACCTTTGCACCCAGAAACTCCGTTTCCACATGCTCGAAAGCAAGCAGTTCCGGCGCCTGTGTGACCACCTTTTCATAGTAATCGTGGTATTCGCGGCGACACACATAGGTCTTGTATTTCGTCATGCAGAAGGCGCTGAAATGATCGCCGTGTTGGCGAAGGAAGTCCGCGACACCAACAGTGACTTCCGGCCATTGCGGATTGAACGTATCGTCAAATGCGATAATGCCATGATCCGCCAGAACATCCATCGCCAGCCTGCTGTCAGCCAGCACGTGATGCAGCATATGGCCGCCATCGACGCTAAAAAATCGGACCCTGCCAACCTTCTCCAGAATCTGGTCCGGCGTCAATTGCGTGCTGTCACCCTTGATCACAAGGTTTTCATCGACCTTCAGGTCAAGACGTTTACCATTGTCCAGAAAACGCTCGTATTGGCGGCATTCGCCGTCGGCGTCGTTAAGGTCGAACAAATCCACCGCCAGCACATCGCCATCATTGCCTATGGCCTTGCGAAGGAGAAAGTAAGAACGGCCATAGAAAACACCGATCTCGGCGACTCCGCCTTTCAGTGACTTTTTCTGCTGAGCATGAAGCAGCGACGTAAAAACAAGAGCATCGGGAGGATCAATATAACCTTCGATTTTTTGTAGGTCATGGAAGATGAATTTACGGTCATTCACGTTCATTGCTCTTTATCCCTGTTTTCTGCATGTGGAATAGCAGGTTGAAGGAAATTTCAATCTAAGATAGATTTATTATTAACGCCGGTTACCGTTTCTATACTGCTTGTTGCAATGCAAAAAACTAAGAATAATTGAAGCGAAATTGAGACAAATTGTTTTTACTTAACATTCACGAATTCGACTAAGCTAATTTTCGTATGTTATTTAATACTTAGGCGAATATTCTCCAGCACGAATGGCGCCGGTGAGACGCGCTCACCAGCGTAAACGTGTCGTCATTTGGGCGTGTCAGGCGCGCAGAGCGACCGCCAGGGCATCCATATCGTCAGGCATATCCGTCTCGAACTCCATCACCTCACCGGTGCGGGGGTGTTCGAATGCGAGCAGGGAGGCATGCAGGGCCTGACGCGGAAACAGATTGACCACGTCTCTGGCATGATCCGGCAGAAGGTTGGCCTTGGTACGAAAGGCTGCCCCATATTCCGGGTCACCGATCAGGGGGTGGCCGATATGGGCCATATGAACGCGGATCTGATGGGTGCGACCTGTTTCAAGCCTGCATTCCACCAGCGAGGCAAGGCACGTCGCATCCGGCTTTTCGTGATAGCGTTCGATCACCTCGTAATGCGTGATGGCCTCGCGCGCGTCGTTGGAGTCTTCGTTTTTCACCGCACGCTTGGTGCGGTCGGCACCACGACCAAGCGGCGCATCGATTGTGCCGCGCAGGGTTTTCGGTCGCCCCCAGACGATGGCCTTGTAGGCGCGCTCCAGCGGTCCGGTGCGACCGTGGTCGGCAAATTGCGCAGCCAGATGCCGGTGGGCATTGTCATTCTTGGCAACCACCATCACGCCGCTGGTTTCCTTGTCCAGACGGTGCACGATGCCGGGACGCTTGACGCCACCAATGCCGGAGAGACTGTCACCGCAATGGTGGATGAGCGCATTGACCAGCGTTCCGGTCCAGTTACCGGCACCGGGATGCACGACGAGGCCAGGCGGCTTCAAAAGCACGATGAGGTCTTCGTCTTCATATTCCACCTCGAGCGGAATATCCTCACCCTTGGGTTCCGGGTCTTCCGGCTCCGGCATGGTGATCTCGATGCGGTCGCCCGGATGCACCTTCTTCTTCGGCTCGGTGATAGGCTTCTCATTCAGAAAAACCGCGCCCTGCTCGATCAAGGCCTTGATGCGGCTGCGCGACAGATCGCCACCGACCTCGGCTGCCAGCCATGCATCGAGGCGTCCTTCGGCATCTTCCCCGGCAATCAGGACTTTCCTTGCGTCTCCGCCTTGTTTAAAGGGGTCGTTCATTCTTATTTTCCGATCACTCAACAATATCCAAGGATCCCGATGACGCAGATCGAGCAAGCCGAACAGGACGACCAGCCGTTAGACCCGGCCATGGAAAAAGTTCGCCGCAAGATGATCCGTTTGCAGATCGTGTCGGGCTCCGTAATGTTTATCAGCCTTATGGCTGTCTTCGGTGCGGTTGTCTATAAGGCGGTCGGCCCGTCCAAGACAGCGACCACAGCGACGACGAACGCCGTTCCTTCTGACGCGCCGGTCGCCGCCACAGCCAGCCTGCCACCGGGCTTTGCCATTGAAAACGTCTCCTTTGCCAATGGCGACATGTTGTTTTACGGACGGTTGGCCAATGGAACGCGCAAGGCGCTGGTGTTCAATGTGCAGGCCGGTCGCTTCGTCGCAGACATTACCATCGATGCCCGTTGATCTGCCTGCTATCAGAACCTTTATCCCGATAACGCAGGCCGACGATCCGCGCATCGCCGATTTCCGTGATGTGAAAGAGCGTGACCTGACCGGCAGGCAGGGCCGCTTTATCGTGGAAGGCACGGTCGTTCTGCGCATGCTGGCCGCAGCGCACAAAGCTGGCGGCGATTTTTCGGCTGAAAGCATCCTTATCCTCGAGAACCGTCTGGCAGGCGTCGCCGACATCATCAGCGCCTTCCCGGCAGAGGTGCCAGTCTACGTGGCGAAGGCCGAGGTGCTGGATGCCATCGTTGGGTTCCACCTGCACAGGGGTATTCTGGCGATTGGAAAGCGCAGGAGCGAAAACGACCTTACGGCGACCGTCCGGCAATTGCCTGACACCTCGCTGGTGCTGGCCGGTTGCGGTATTTCCAATCATGATAATCTCGGCGCCATGTTTCGCAACGCCGCCGCTTTTTACGCCGATGCGGTGTTCATGGACACCACCTGCTGCGATCCGCTCTATCGCAAATCCCTGCGTGTCTCGGTAGGCTCGGTTCTATCCGTCCCCTACTATCGCGGCGGAAGTGCCGTCGGCATGCTGGAAACGCTGGCGGCTGAAGGCTTCGATATCTGGAGCCTTTCACCGGCTGGCACTGCGGAAATTCGCGACATACCGGCATCGGCTAGAATGGCGCTCGTCATCGGCACCGAGGGGGATGGACTGCCGCAGGATGTTCTGTCCCGCTTCCACACCGCCCGCATCGCCCAGTCGCCGCAGCTCGATAGCCTGAATGCCGGAACGGCGTCGGGACTTGCGCTCTATCAGATGGCAAGCGCCATGGGTCGCATCTGATTGTAAATGAAACCTTAATAGATCGCATTTGCATTAACCTTGTCTCAAAACCGACCGTTAAGATTTACAATTTAGTAATGAGCGGAACGAGAGGTTTCGCGATGCGTGGCGTATTTGTCGTCGTTTTTCTTTTGACTGTTCTGGCTGGCTGCGCGACGGCTCCGTCGCAGATCACCAATGCCTGTGCGATTTTCGAACAGCGAAACGGCATGTTCAACAACTGGAAAAAAGATGCGCAGGCAGCAGAGCGTGAGTTCGGCGTGCCGGTTCCCGTCATGATGGCGACCATCTATACCGAATCCAGCTTCCAGCCCTATGCCCGCCCGCCGCGCAACAAACTCTTCGGCTTCATTCCCTGGGGACGTAAGTCCACCGCCTATGGCTACGCCCAGGCGTTGGATGGCACGTGGAAGGTCTACCAGCGCGAAACGGGCCGCTGGAACGCCAGCCGCACGGATTTCACCGACGCCATCCACTTCGTCGGCTGGTACCACGCCAAGAGCAACCGCCAGAACGGCATCGCTCTGAACGATCCCTACAACCTCTATCTCGCTTATTATTCCGGCCATGCGGGCTATTCGAACGGCGTCTGGCGCAGCAACCGGGCGATCCAACAGGCCGCCCGCCGCTCCGCCAACATGGCCATCCGCTATGAGAAGCAGTTGCAGGATTGCGGATATCGGTAGACGTTATTCCTCTGCGCCCTCCGTCGCCCCACACTTGCTGCGGGGTCCAGTGACCTGACGTCTGTCAGGTCAAAAGACTCTTTCGCACCGCAGACGCGGTGCTGCTGGATACCGGCTCAAGGCCGGTATGACGGAAGCTATCAAACATAAGGCGCCAGAAACACCTTCGCCGCCTCGATTTCATTCCCGCGAATGTCATGACCACCAGCGTGCCATTCCATCTCAACCTCACCGCCCTGCGCCTTGAAGTATTCCGCAAGCTTGTTCGTCAGCGGCACGGGGCAGATCGGATCACGTTCCCCTGCCGTTATCAGCACCCGGCGAGAGTCTGGCGCGGGCGCGGGCTTTGGCTCGAACGGGATCAGCGGGTGCATCAACACCGCTGCGTCGAACAGGTCGGGGAACTCGATCAGGACGTTCGCCAGAATATTCGCACCATTGGAAAAGCCGAGGCCCAGCACAAGACCTACCTCGTGATAGTCGCGGTTGGCCGTCACGAAGGCGGCCATCTGCTGCGTGGCGCGATCGAGATCGGCCATGTCATAGACGCCTTCCGCCGTTCTGCGGAAAAAGCGCGCTGCACCAAACTCTGCAACATCGCCCCGGGGCGATATGACAGTCGCGTTCGGCAAGAGGCGGGCACCGAAATCGAAGAACTGATTTTCATCCCCGCCCGTGCCGTGAAAGACGAAGAAAGCGGGCTGGCCCGGCGCCCCGTCGCGGGCCTTGTGAATGTAGCTATCCTTGCTCATGGATATGTCTCCCTTGAAAAGCTTGCGGCCGTAACGCCACAAGCCTTCACGTCAGTTACTTTCCGCTATCGTCCAGCGGCTCCAGATGCTGCTCCAGCGTGGCGCGCAGATGTGCGTGCTGCGAAGGCAATTGCAGTGCCTCGCCCAGATGCGCCGTGTCCTCGTCACGGTCGAAGCCGGGCTCGTTGGTGGCAATCTCGAACAGGATGCCACCGGGTGTGCGGAAATAGATCGCCCAGAAGTAATCACGGTCGATGACCGGCGTGACCTGATAACCCGTATCCATCAGAGCCTTGCGGACCTCCAGTTGCGTCTCACGGTTTTCGACCGCAAAGGCGATATGGTGGACAGAACCGGCACCAGCCCGCGCACCTGAAATATTAGGCATGGTTTCGATGTCGATGACATCGGCCCCATTGCCGCCGGGCATGCCCAGCCGCAAAACGCCGTCCTGACGGTCCACTTCCTGATAACCCATGAACTTCAGCAGTTCGGTAGTTGCGCCTTCGTCCTGGAGGCGCAGCGCAGCACCCTGAAAACCCCTGATGGCCTGATCTTTGCCAACGCCATTGGCAGTCCACTGCGCCCGCGCATCATCCTTGATTTCAACCAGCGCAAAGCCATCGCCATCGGGACCGGCAAAATGCAGGCGCTTGTTGCCAAAGGCCTCATCGGCCTTCAAGCCGTCGACATTGTCCTTGGTGAAACGATCCTGCCAGTAACCCAGCGATCCCTCGGGTACGGAAAACAGCGTCGTGCCGACTTCGCCAGTGCCCTGGCGGCCACGCGCAATGTGCGGGAACGGAAAGTAAGTCATGACCGAGCCGGGCGTGCCGACTTCGTCGCCATAGTAGAGGTGATAAACATCGGGCGCATCGAAGTTGACGGTCTTTTTGACCCGGCGCAGGCCGAGCGTGTCGGTGAAGAAACGGTTGTTACCACGCGCACTCGCGGCCATGGATGTCACGTGGTGCAAGCCTTTGATCTGGTTCAGCATCTCAAACCCCTGGATATTGGCGGGCTCGCGGGAAGCGATGCCCTTCGTTCATGGGCTCAAGATGGTGCAGATCACGACGTTCGTAAAGACAGAACGCTCAGAACGGATTGTTCTCAATTTGGAGACGGTAGCGTGAACTGTTCAGCAGATAGTACGCCACTTAGTGGTCGTCATCATTGGCACCCTTCACCCAGTAACCAGCCGTCACGAATGCCGTCTTCGGAAGCTTCGCGTCTTCGGCCAGCATTTTCTTGACGATGCGGGCTTCGCCCTTCTCGCAGCCAACGAAAACATGCAGCCCCTCAGAACCCGACCATGAATGCGCGCGCAGCGCCTGCGCCAGCAAACCCGCCGTTCCAGCGGCTTGACCGTTGCGATAGAGCCAGTTCCAGTTGACGTCAGCCTTAGATGAAATCTCCTGCTGCTCCTGCGGATTGTCGATTTCAGCATAGACGGTCAGCTTTTTACCCGCTGGCATCTCCTCGGCCATACGCAGCATGACGGGCAGCGCGGTCTCGTCACCGGCAAAAACATAGGTCTCCGCGTCCGGCATTTCGCCGCCGGGACCAACGATCCCAACGATATCGCCCGCAGCCGACGTCGCGCCAAAATGCGCGCCCGGCATGTTGTCGCCTTCATGCATGACGAAATCGAGATCGATTTCCCCACGCGCGACATCGCCGGAGCGGATGGTGTAGACGCGTCGCGCCTGCTCATCCTCGCCCTTTGCCCAGACAATGGCACCGGTCTTCGACAGATGCGGCCAGACGGGCGTGCGGGATTGATCGCGCAGGATGAGAATACGGACATGCAGACCGCCATTCATCAGGCGCTCGATACCCTTGTCGATGGCAATCACCACGCGGCGCATTTTCGGCGTCAGATTGTAGGCCCGCACCACCCGACCGCTGAAGAGATTGGGCATCTCGCGCATATCCGAGCCATGGCCTTCCCAGCGGAAGTCCAGCGACGTATCGCCAGTAAACTCGACGATGTGTTCTGCCACCATGGCCTTGACGGAGAGCAGCACATTTTCAGAAACGCAGTTGATCCGCGCTGCGAAACGTCCGTCTTCCGCATCGAACGTGCCGTTGCCGTAATCCGCCTCGAAGTGCAGCGCCTGCCCCTCGCGGGTCATCGTCATATACTCGGCAAAATGCTCGTGAAACGCATCGACGATGGCAGCTGGATTGGGAAGAACGACAGATGTTTGCGCAGACAGAAGCACCGGCTTAAATCCTTCAGATTATAGTCCGGTTATCTTTAAATCAGTCGATCTGAAAGTGCAAAGCCGTTTTGCGCAAGGTCGTGTATTTTGCCAGGGCACCAACCGCCCGCTTTTTCGATGCCCGCCACCCAACCCATTCGTTACATTAATTTAACTTGACTGCCGTCGGCTCGCCTCTAGTTTCACCTCATAATTTTGTTACTGGAGTGGATCGTGAATAGATTTGCGGTTAATGCAGCTTTGGTTTTGACAATTTCAGCGGCGCTATCGAGTTGCGTCACCACCAACGCCGATGGTGTGAAACAATATTCTTCCCAAAAAACGACTGTGAGCGGTGATCGTCTCAAAATCACTCGCGTTGCCATTGTAAAACGCGATTGCAGCATGCGCGCATTTGCTGAAATGCGCGTGATCGATCCTCCTCAACACGGCAAGGTCGATATCGTTCACGAGAAAGTCGAAGGCAAGTTTTCCGGCGATTACAGGCTTTGCACAGGCAAAGAGGTGATGGGAACCGTCGCCTACTACACGTCCCAAAAGGGATATGTCGGTCGTGACAAGGTCGTCATCCGGGCTTCCTCGGAGGACGGTATCGTTCGCGACTATGTGTCTGAGATCAATGTCGTCAAATAGGCTTCAGCTGGCGTGACGGGATCAGACATCGGCTGGCAACTGCCAGTCGATAGGCTCCCGGCCTTTCGAAACTAGAAACTCGTTGGCTTTCGAAAAATGGTGGTTTCCAAAGAAGCCGTTATGAGCCGAGAGCGGTGAGGGATGCGGTGATTTGAGAACCAGATGCTTTGATTGGTCCACGAAGGCCGCCTTCTTCTGCGCGTAAGAACCCCACAGCAGGAAGACCACGCCATCGCACTCATCGTTTACGGTACGGATGACGGCATCGGTGAACTTTTCCCAGCCCTGCCCCTGATGCGAGGCGGCGCGGGATTGTTCCACCGTCAGCACGCTGTTGAGCAACAGCACACCTTGCTTTGCCCAGCTTTCCAGAAAGCCGTGGCGCACAGGCACGATACCCAGATCGCTCTGCAATTCCTTGTAGATATTGACGAGCGATGGCGGCACGCGGACACCCGGCTGCACGGAAAAACACAGGCCATGCGCCTGCCCTTCCCCGTGATAAGGGTCCTGCCCGAGAATGACGACCTTGACTTCGTCCAGCGGCGTCAGGTCCAGAGCGCGAAAATACTCGCTACCCTTCGGAAAGATGTGCTTGCCCGCGTTTTTCTCGGCAAGCAGAAAATCTTTCAGCTTGAGCATGTAGGGGCTGGCGAATTCTGCGGAAAGAACGTGTTTCCAGCTTTCTTCCAGTTTTACGCCTGCCTCTGCCATGAAGAACCTCGTATTATTTGAAGCGATTGCCGCGTTCCAGCACTTCGATCTTGTACCCATCCGGGTCGCAGATGAAGAAGTATTTCGCGAAAGGCGCGCCTTTGTATTCAGCGTTCACGATCTTACCGACCGAAAGGCCAAGCGCCGTCAGGCGGGCATGTTCGGCATCCACGTCTTCGACGCTTACAGCAATATGGCCATAGCCATCGCCCAGTGCGTAAGGCACTTCGCGGCCCTTGTTGATCGTCAGCTCAAGCTCGAAATCACCTTCGGCATTGCTGAGATAGACCAGCGTGAAGGTTTCGAACTCGAAACGCTCCGCGATCTCCAGACCGAAAACCTGATTGTAAAAACCCACCGAACGCTTCTCGTCCAGCACCCGGACCATAGAGTGGATCAGTTTGGCCATGGTGTTTCCTTCTTCCTGCTTCGTGGTGTCCTGCTTATGCCGCAGGCATCGGGGCAGGCAGATAGCGGCTGGAGCCGAGAGTTTCAACCCTTGAGGCCATTTCAAGGCGCATGGCAGATAATCACTCACGCCTCGGCGCTACGGCTTTCCCACTATCCTGACATCAAAACTCATGATACCGGCAAGCATGCGCATCCTTTATCTCTGTCTTGGCTGGCTCATGGTTGCCACCGGCATCGTCGGTGCTTTCCTGCCGATTTTACCGACGACGCCCTTCTTGCTGATCGCGCTCTGGTGCTTCTCCAAATCGTCGCCGAAGCTGGAGGCATGGCTTCTATCCCATCCCAGATTTGGGCCGTCGCTCAGAAACTGGCGGGAAAAAGGTGCTGTCCCGCGCAAGGCGAAAATCGCCGCCGTGTCTTTGATGACAATGAGTTACGCGATCTTCTGGTTCGGAACCGAGCCAACGGCGTTGCGTGCGACTATCGTCGCCGCCGTCATGCTGGGCGCTGCCCTCTACGTCTCGACCCGGCCAGAGCTCTGAACATTTCTCAACGATGGCGTGATTGCGGCAGCACATAGGGTATGTGCCCGGCGGGTATGCGGCCCACGGTGCCGCCAATGCCATAAACCCGCGCAATCGTCTCGTCGTTGATCGTTTCGCGCGACGGGCCGCAGGCGGTAATCCTGCCGCGGTGCATGACGATAAGTTGATCTGCAAATTCCGCCGCGAGATTGAGATCGTGCAGAACGGCCAGCACCGTGCCGCCGCTTTTCGCAAAATCCCGCGCGGTTTCCAGCACGGAAATCTGGTGGCCGAGGTCGAGGCTCGAGGTCGGCTCGTCCAGCAAAAGCGCCTTCGCCTCCCCGTTCTCGACGGCCTGTGGTACCTGCGCAAGCGCGCGCGCGAACTGGACGCGCTGTTGTTCCCCGCCCGATAGCATGTTGTAGGCTCGTCCCTCGAAACCGCTCAAGCCAACCTTGGCCAGTGCCACCCTCGCCTGCTCTTCAGGCTGAAGAGACCCCTGCGCCACGGCACCCATGCGCACGATTTCCAGTGCGGTGAAGGGAAACGACAGCACCGTGCTTTGCGGCAACACGGCCCGCAGACGCGCAAGCTGCGCTGGTTTGAACAGCCCCACATCGACAGTGCCATAGGCAACGGCGCCCGTATCTGCCCGCATTTCGCCTGAAAGCACCTTCATCAGGGTGGATTTTCCAGCCCCGTTGGGACCGATAATGACGCTGAACGTGCCCGGCGAAAGCGTGATGGAGACATCGTCCAGCAAGCGGCGGCCAGATCGTGTAACGGTAACACCACGCGTGGAAATCATGACACGTTCCTCAGACCCAGACCATTGCCACGGCCCAACAGCAAAAACAGGAAGACCGGCGCACCGATCAGCGCGGTCACGACGCCGATAGGCAGTTCGGCGGGTGCTGCCACCGTGCGCGCGAAACTGTCGGCCAGAAGCAGCAATGCCGCCCCGCCGATGGCCGAGGCGGGCAGCAGAAAGCGGTGCGACGAACCGATGACAAGCCGCAGCAGATGCGGCACGACAATGCCGACGAAACCGATGGACCCCGCCGCCGCAACGCTCGCTCCGCAGGCGGCGGCAACGGCAACGATGACGACGCGCTTCAGGCGCTGCACCGGGATGCCCATGTGAAAGGCAACGGCATCTCCAAGGATCAGCGCATCCAGCCCCTTCGACACAAAAGGAATGCTGGCGAGAATGACGAGGAAAAACGGCAGCGTCGTCCAGATTTTCAGCGACGTCGCACCGCCGAGCGAGCCAAGGCTCCAGAAGGTGATGTCGCGCAGCGCCCGGTCATCGGCCACGAACATCATCAGCCCCATCAATGCGGCACTGAGCGCGGCGATCGCAATACCGGCCAGAACGAGTACGGTGGTCGAGGTGGAGCCATTGCGGGTCGCGATCAGATAGAGCAGCAGCGTATTGATCAGACCACCAAAAAACGCCATCAGCGGCAGGAAATGCGCCCCGAAAAACAGCGCAAGCGGCGCCAGCATGCTGCCACCCAGCGTCAGTGCCGCGACAGCAAACAGCGCAGCCCCCGATGTGATGCCGATCAGGCCGGGATCGGCCAAAGGGTTGCGAAACAGCCCCTGCATCATGGCACCCGAAACGGCAAGTCCGGCCCCTATCATCAGGCCGAGACCGGTGCGCGGCAGGCGCACGGCCTCAAGGATAACCCTATCGCGCCCATCCATGGTATCGGCGTGTCCGGTAAAATAGAGCCAGAGTTCATGCAGCCCCACACCCGTCGGACCGCTGACCAGAGACACGAAGCAGGCAAAAACCAGAACCGCAACGAGTGCAACAATCGTGATGGCACCCTTGCGAGAACGGTCTCCTGCTATCGGACCCGCGCCCTGGCTCACCACTGCGGCACTCATGGCTTCACGATTTCAGGGTAAAGCTTGGCGGCAAGTTCACGCCCTGCCGCGGGCGTGCGCGGACCAAAGCCGATCAGATAAAGGCCATCCATGCTGATCAGCGACTTGGACGCCGCAGCCGGGGTGGATTGGAAGGCCGGAAGCGCAAACACCTGATCGGGACTTTCCGCATGGTTGCCGCGCTGCATGGTCAAGACCACATCGGGAGCTGCCGCAATCACGGCCTCATCGGTCAGCGGCTTGTAGCCGGTAATTTCCTGGGCTGCATTAACACCACCTGCCATTTCGATAATCGCTGCCGCTTCCGTATCCTTGCCCGCCGCCATGATGCGACCGCCAGCGGTGGAGAGAACGAACAGCACGCGCTTTTTCTTATTCCCCATGCCAGCAACGTCGCTCGCCAGCGTCGCAAGGCCCTTGTCCACCTCATCGGCCAGACCCTTGGCCTTGTCCGAAAGACCGACCGCTGCGCCGACATCTTCGATTTTCTTGGCAATAGCGCTCGGCAGCGGCGGCGTATCGACCGTCACCATCGGCACTTCGCTGGCCTTCAGAATGCCGATCACGTCGGCAGGACCGGCACCGTCTTCCGACAAAATGAGATCGGGCTTTTGCGACAAAATGCCTTCCGACGACAGCGCGCGCATATAGCCGATATCTGGCTTCGTTAGTGCTTCCGCCGGAAAACTGCTGGTCGAATCACGGGCGACGATGCGGTCTCCGGCACCCAGCGCGTAGAGAATTTCGGTGATCGTCCCACCCACCGCCACGATCCGCTTTGCCTGCGGATTGCCCTGATCGGATGCGCTGGCGACAACGGGAAAGAGCGCCAGCAAAACGGGAACGATGGCACCGATGATGAGGGAACGAAGTAAAAGCGGCATGGCATGATCCTGAAACAATGCGGCGCGCTACAGCCTGCACGCCATATAAGTTGAGTTAATTACACATCTTTATAAACCGCACAATCCGATAAGTTGACTATTTTTGTTATCTTTAATATCTCCGTCCCCAGGGGCAGCGGTGCCAACACTGGTGCCAGAACTGAAAGGGAGACTATCCATGTTTATTGCCATGAACCGATTCCGTGTCGTGCCGGGCTTTGAAGAAGCGTTCGAAACCATCTGGCGCGAGCGCAAGCGTCACCTCGCCGAGATGCCGGGCTATGTCGAGTTTCACATGCTGAAGGGCGCCAAGGCCGACGACCACACGCTTTATGCGTCCCACACCGTCTGGGCCACCAAGGACGATTTCACCGCCTGGACGAAATCCGAACAGTTCCGCGCAGCCCACGCCAATGCCGGCAACAATCGCGGCAAGGTCGAATATTTGTCCGGTCCGCATTTCGAAGGCTTTGACGTGATCATTCACGAGGGCCAGAACGGCGAAGACCTGCCCGTGGCAGCCCAGGCATGAGCGACACGGCCATTGTCCAGCGCGCAAGGGCAGCGCTTGCCGAAAAACCTGATGGCGTGGTGGAAGCCATTGCGACAACCGCTGGCGTGACACCGGCTGATGTGCTGGCCGTTCTGCCGCACGGCGCCGCCGTCTCCGCGCCCGCCGAGAGGTTCATCGACATCTGGAACGAGCTGCGCAGCTGGGGCGAAGTTCTGATGATCGTGCAGACGCCGGACATCGTGTTTGAAGTTCCCGGCCACCTGCCGGAAGGAACGGAAGGACATGGTTGGTTCAACATTCACGGTGACAGCCCCATTGGCGGGCACATCAAGAAAGACAATTGCGCGACGATCACCTTCGTGGACCGCGCATTCCATGGTCGCCGGTCACTGTCCATCTGGTTCATGAATGCCAGTGGGAGCGCCATGTTCAAGCTGTTCGTGCGCCGCGATGAAAACAAGGAGCTGCTGGCCAACCAGCTTTCGAAATTCGAAGCGCTGCGCGACAGCTTCCTCTCCTGACGAAAACTCAGCCGCTACCTCTAATTTCGGTAGCGGCTTTTCCTTTGAACATCCAATGTCGCTTCCGGCATGGCTTGACCCTCCCATGATGCCCTATCCATTCAAGGCCTTGGTTCTGTGCGAGAGGCTTTTCGCCGTTCCCGACCTGCGCTATAGGCCGTTGCGACACATGATGAGGGGAAGCCGATGACGACCTATGTTTTGACCGTAGCCTGCACATCCAAACGCGGCATCGTCGCCGCCATCTCGGGTTATCTGGCGGATAAGGGTTGCAACATCGTCGACAGCTCCCAGTTCGACGACCTCGAAACCGGCAAATTCTTCATGCGCGTCTCCTTCATCTCCGAGGAAGGCCAAAGCATGGACAATATCCAGTCTGGCTTTGCACCCATCGCCACGGAATTCGGAATGGAGGCCAATATCTACAGCGATGGCGAGCGAACCAAGACACTGCTGATGGTGTCGCGCTTCGGCCACTGCCTGAACGACCTGCTCTATCGCTGGAAAATCGGCGCACTGCCCATCGATATCGTCGGCGTGGTCTCCAACCATTTCGAATACCAGAAGGTCGTCGTCAACCACGACATTCCCTTCCACCACATCAAGGTGACGAAGGACAACAAGCCGAAAGCCGAAGCGCAACTCCTGGACCTGATCGACACGAGCGGCGCTGAACTGGTCGTGCTGGCGCGTTACATGCAGGTGCTGTCGGACGAGATGTGCCGCAAGATGTCCGGCCGCATCATCAACATCCACCACTCCTTCCTGCCCAGCTTCAAGGGTGCCAACCCTTACAAGCAGGCGTACGAGCGTGGCGTAAAGCTCATCGGCGCGACAGCGCATTACGTCACCGCCGATCTGGACGAAGGCCCGATCATCGAGCAGGACACGGTCCGCGTCACCCACGCGCAATCAGCAGAAGACTACGTCTCGCTGGGCCGCGACGTGGAAAGCCAGGTGCTGGCCCGCGCCATTCATGCCCACATCCACCACCGCACTTTCATCAATGGCAACCGCACCGTCGTCTTCCCGCCAAGCCCCGGCAGTTATGCATCGGAGCGGATGGGGTGATTTTTTACCGATGAGAATCTTGAACTTTATTTTCTTCAGGGAGCAACCGACCGCCTGACTGACCGTTGTTTTCACGTTATCAAACACAGAGGTCTCCCTCATGAAAAAGCTGATTATTGCCGGTGCCGCGCTATTCCTCGCGGCAGGGTCTACGTTTGCCCAGCAGCCACCACCACCGCCTCCAGGGGGCGCTCCAGACGCGGGCCAACAGGCTGATGCACCACCGCCACCACCACCACCGCCAGGTGCTGGGCCAAGAGCAGATGCCCCTCCTCCACCGCCACCACCCGGCCATTGGGGTCCTAAAGACGGCGGCCCACGAGAAGGCGGCCCGCGTGATCGCATGATGATGCCACCACCGCCTCCGCCACCTTCTAAGGGCGCGCATTTCCGCCTGGAGCAGGGTGAAACCAAGATCGACATCAAATGCGCCGATGACGAGCCGATGAAGGCATGTTCGGACATCATGATGCAGTTGATCGACAAGATTAACGAGTAACATCGATATCGACCAACGAAGCGGCGCTCATGCGCCGCTTCACGAAAAGCGGACAGTGGCTTTCAGACCTTTTCCAGATGTACCGTCTTCCAGCGAGAGCCGCCCGTTAAACAGTGCGGCGATCTCCTCGACAATGGCGAGGCCAAGTCCTGCGCCGGGTGCCGCGTTGCTATCGCCTCTGGCGAAGCGTTGCCGCACGACATCTCTTTTTTCCGCAGAAATTCCCGGACCGTTGTCTTCGACCTCGATAAACGCCGAGCCCTGAACCTTTCCCACCCTCACCGTCACCTCCGCACCCCGCCCGGCATAGGCGATGGCATTGCTGATGAGGTTGCCCAGCAACTCGCCCAGCAACAGCGGTTCTGCCGGAATGCTCGCCGTTTCCACCTGTTCAAAACCAAGGTCGATGCCAGCCTCGTCAGCGACGGGCACGTAGTCAGCCGTGACCGATTGGGCTAGTGACACCAGATCGACATCGACGAGGCTCTGTTTTTCGCCGGACCCCGCCGCATCGATGTTGGCCATGCGCAGAAGTTGCGCCAGAATGTGCTCTGCATGCGCGACAGAAGCGTCGCCCTTGTGAGCCGCCGCCTGCGCCTCTTGCAAGGTCGAAGCGCGTGCCGAAAGCGCCAACTGCGTGCGAATAATCGCAAGTGGTGTTCTCAACTGATGGCTGGCATTCCCCGTAAAATGCCGTAGGGCATCCAGCGCCGATTGCAGCCGCACCATGAACGAGTTGACGGTTTCCACGAGGTTTTCGACTTCCACCGGCACGGATTGTCGAATCGGATGCAGATCGTTGGGGCTGCGTTCATCGATGGCTTCGCTGAGGCGGTAAAGCGGGCGCAGTGAAATCGTCACTGCAATCCACACGATGATGGCGGCACCGATGATCATGAACAGAAGCCGCAGAGCCGAGCGAATGATGATCGCCTGCGCCAGGCGGCTACGGGCAATCGTTGTCTCTGCCACCGTCACGGTAAACGGCACCGAGTTGACACCTGTTGAGGCAAACCGCTCGATGGCCGCGACGCGAATGGGCTCGCCACGAAATTCGGCGTCGATGAAAATCGGTGCGTCGCTGCGCGCCTTGTCCACCGAGGGCAGATTTTGATAGCCGGTCAGGAACTGGCCGTTGGGGCCATCCACCCGGTAAAACACCCTGTCTTGCGCTGCCGATGTCAGCATTTCCAGCGCGACATAGGGGATATCCACCTCCAGCGAACCGTTTTCAGACACCACGACGCGCTCGGCGATTGCCAAGGCGGAGCCGGAGAGCACACGGTCGGAGACGATATTGGCGGTGTTGATAGCTTCACGATAGGTATCGGCCAGCGCGATGCACCCGATGATAGCCGTGGAGATCAGAAGCCAGCCCAGCAGGCGCCGCCGCAGCGAATAGGCGGCCTGCCTCATTGCGCGGTCTCCGGCAGCTTTTCGAGGTAATAGCCGATGCCCCGCGCTGTCTTCACGGTCAGCCCGTGAGGCCCCAGACGTTTGCGCAGGCGGCTGACATATTGCTCGATGGCATTGCCGGAAAGCTCATCATCAAAGCCCGTCAGAGACTGGACGATGGCTTCCTTGGCCACCACCTTGCCCGCCCGCATGAACAGCACTTCCAGCAGCGCCACCTCGCGTGCGGGAATGTCGAGAGGATGTCCTTCGGCGGAAAATGTGCGCGAGGTGAGGTCGAAGGAGACGTTGCCGAAGCTGGCCAGCGAAGAACGCAGCCCGGCATTGCGGCGCAGCAGCACCCGTACCCGCGCCTCGAATTCATTGATGTCGAAGGGCTTGGTCATGTAATCGTCGGCGCCGAGATCAAGCCCCTTTACCCGCTCTTCCGGGGAGCCGCGCGCAGTCAGGATCAACACCGCCGCCTTGTCCTGTCGGGCGCGCATGGAACGCAACACGTCGATCCCGTCCATTTCCGGCAGGTTGAGATCCAGAATGACGAGATCGAAATTTTCAGCGGCAATGGCGGCAGAGGCGGACGCTCCATCGGAAACCACATCCACGGCATAGCCGCTTCCGCGCAACAGCGCAGAAAGGCCTTCCGACAGAACCTGATTGTCCTCCACCAGCAGAATTCTCAACGCCAGCAATCCTCCATTTGGCTTTAAAACTATCCAAGCCTTTCCGTCTTGTGAATGGCAAGGCGCTGCGTCATGATCTTTTCCATGCGTATTCTTCTGTCCCTCTGTCTTTTCCTGACGGCCGCCACCTGTTTGCAGGCGCAGCAGATGCTGTTTCCTGCCCTTTCCGGCAAGGCAGATGCGGAAACGCTGGTGGTCTATTCCTCGCTGGACGAGCCGCTGGCCACGCCGATGATCGAGGGCTTCCAGAAGGCGAACCCGGATGTCGCCGTGTCCTACGAGGACATGCTGACGGGGGAGATCTACGATCGCATCGTGCGCGAAACGGATGCGGGTGAAAAAACCGCCGATTTCGCCTTCTCATCCGCCATGGACCTTCAGGTCAAACTCAGCAATGACGGTTACGCCCAGCGCTCCGATCTGCCGATGAGCGCGCGCTGGCCTGCATGGGCCAACTGGCGCAACACGGCCTATGCGCTGACCTTCGAGCCCGCCGTCTTCGTCTACCATAAGCCCAGCTTCCAGACCGAAAAGCCCCCGGCCAGCCGTGCAGAATTCGTGGATTATCTGGAGCGTCACGCCAAAGACGTGCATGGCCGCATCGCAACCTACGACATAGAGCGCTCCGGCGTCGGCTTCTTGTTCATGTCGCGGGATCAGGAGCAGTTCGGTGATATCTGGAATGTCATCAAGAGCATGGGCACAGCGGGCGTGAAGGTTTATTCCACCTCATCCGCCATTCTGGAACGCATCTCCGATGGCCGTTTCGTGCTGGGCTACAATATTCTTGGCTCCTATGCGGCGGATTGGGCATCGCGCCATCCCGATGTCGGAATCGTGCTGCCGAAGGACTACACCGTCGTCATGTCGCGCATCGGGCTGGTGCCGCAGGCAGCGAAAAATGCGGAGCTTGGCCGACGCTATCTGGAATTCTTCATGTCGAAGGAAGGCCAGACCATCATGGCGCGGCAGTTGCAGATCCCCGCCGTCAGCCCTGACGTGGCGGGCGACAACACGGCCAACATGATGCAGGCCATCCACGGCGCGCAATTGCGGCCCGTGCCGGTCAGTCCGGGGCTGATGGTCTATCTCGATCAGGTCAAGCGAGCCCGCATCATTGAGCGCTGGAACGAAGCTTTGCGCGCCCAGTAGACGTTTTTCAAAAATTAATAGACAGTAAATGTGCTGAGGAATTGCCAAGCGTCAGTTAGATGACAGCTTTCTATGGTGCTGTGCAGTTCTTCGTTCATCCGTGGAGGCGGACTGAAGAAGCGGGAGGATAAGTCTCACAGGACAGATGGTTCGGGTCGCTAACTTGCCACCCTTGATGTCGTCCGTGCGCGCCCCTTCCGCGATCACAACAACATGCCGAAACGGCATACAAGGAGGGTTCACTTTGAAGCATTTCCTCATCGCTTCGCTTCTCGCAGGCGCAATGGCACTTCCAGCGGCAGCAGCCGATTACACCATCATCGCACCGGCCAACCCCGGCGGCGGCTGGGACCAGACGGCGCGTTCGTTGCAGACCGTTCTGCAGGAAGACGGCATTTCCAAGCGCGTTCAGGTTCAAAACGTTCCAGGCGCTGGCGGCACCATCGGCCTTGCCCAGTTCGCAAGCCAGCAGAAGGGCAATCCCAACGCGCTGATCGTCGGCGGCTACGTCATGGTGGGTGCGATCCTCACCAACCATGCACCTGTCACGCTGAAAGAAGTGACGCCCATCGCACGTTTGACCGGTGAATACGAAGTCATCGTCGTTCCCGCATCGTCTGAAATTCAGAACATCGGTCAGCTGATCGAACAGCTCAAGAAAGACCCGGGCAGCGTATCCTGGGGCGGCGGTTCGGCTGGCGGCACCGACCACATCACGGCGGGCCTGATTGCGAAGGCTGCGGGCGTCGATCCAACCAAGATCAACTACATCGCCTATTCCGGCGGCGGTGAGGCTCTGGCCTCCATCCTCGGCGCACAGGTCACAGCCGGTATTTCCAGCTACGGCGAATTCGAAAGCCAGGTAAAGGCCGGAACCGTTCGTCTTCTCGCCATCTCCAGCGAAGCCAAGATCGAAGGCATCGAAGCACCGACGCTGAAGGAAAGCGGCCTCGACGTCGTGATCCAGAACTGGCGCATGGTTGCAGCCCCTCCAGGCCTGACGCCTGAGCAGGAAAAGGCCGTTAGCGCCGACGTCGAAAAGCTGGCGAAGTCTGCCAAATGGCAGGAAACTCTGAAGACCAAGGGCTGGATGGACACCTATCTTGCCGGTGACGCTTTCAAGGAACAGCTTGCGAAGGACACCGCCTCGACAGAAGCCATCCTCAAAGACATCGGACTGGTAAAATGAGCCAGGGTTCATCCCCTTCCCAAGCCACAAAGCGCCGCCCTGATTGGGCGGCGTTCGGCATCGCCGTTTTTCTGGTCATCGTCGCCGCCGTGATCTTCTGGGATTCGGCACGGCTTGCCAGCGTCACCGGTTATTCTCCGGTCGGCCCGGCCACCGTTCCTTACGCCATCGCCTTCTGTCTTGTCGGACTGGCGATCTGGACCGGGTTCGAAGCATGGCGCAATGAGTTTCCGGCCCGCGACAAGCAGGAATTGGGACCTGTCTTCTGGGTCATAGCCGGTCTTGCCGCACAGATGCTTCTGCTGAACGTCGCCGGCTTCTCGATTGCCACCGGCCTGCTCTTTGCGTTTACGGCGCGCGCCTTTGGCAAACGCAAGCTCTGGTATTCGATCCCCATCGGCATCGTTTTCAGCTTCATCATCTGGGTGATCTTTGCGCAGCTGCTGCAACTGTCGCTGCCTGCTGGACCCTTGGAGCGGCTGTTCTTCTGACGGCCGATCCACTCGATAAACAACAAGACATGAAGCCTTGGCGCCCGCATTTTAAGCGCAGCAAGGGCTTCACCCGACAGGGGGACAACTGTCCATGAGCACTTTTGATTTTCTGCTGCAAGGCATCGCGGTTGCTGCGCAACCGATGAACCTTCTTTACGCGCTGATCGGCGTTACGCTCGGCACCGCCGTCGGCGTTCTGCCCGGCATCGGCCCGGCGCTGACGGTTGCGCTGCTTCTGCCCGTCACCTACCAGCTCGATCCAGCCGGATCGCTCATCATGTTTGCCGGTATCTATTACGGCGGCATGTATGGCGGCTCGACCACGTCGATCCTCCTCAACACACCCGGTGAAAGCGCCTCTATCGTTACCGCACTCGAGGGCAACAAGATGGCCCGCGCGGGACGTGGCGGACCAGCGCTTGCAACAGCGGCCATCGGCTCCTTCGTGGCTGGCCTCATCGCCACCATCGCTTTGGCTTTCGTTGCGCCCTACATCGTCAAGCTGGCGCTGGTCTTCGGCCCGCGTGAATATTTCGCGCTGATGGTGCTGGCCTTCGTCACAGTGTCATCCGCATTCGGTGACTCGGCACTGCGTGGCCTCACCTCGCTGTTCATCGGCTTCACGCTCGCCATCGTCGGCATCGACCAGTTGACCGGCCAGACACGCATGAGCTTCGGCATTCCCGATCTGCTTGATGGCGTAGAGGTCACAACACTGGCCGTCGCCATGTTCGCCATCGGTGAAACCCTGTTCATCGTGGCGCAGGGCCAGAGCGGCGACGAGAAGGTCGAAGCGGTCAAGGGTTCGGTCTGGATGAGCGCGCAGGATTGGGCACGGTCCTGGAAGCCATGGCTGCGTGGCACGTTGATCGGCTTCCCGATCGGTGCGATGCCAGCGGGCGGCGCTGAAATCGGCACCTTCCTGTCCTATGCGACGGAAAAGAAGCTGTCCAAACACCCGGAAGAATTCGGCCACGGCGCCATCGAAGGTGTTGCCGGTCCGGAAGCGGCCAACAATGCATCCGCTGCCGGTACGCTGGTTCCGCTGCTGACGCTCGGCCTGCCGACCACGGCGACGGCTGCCATCATGCTCGCCGGTTTCCAGCAGTTCGGCCTTCAGCCCGGCCCGCTTCTGTTTGCGACCAACCCACAACTCGTCTGGGGCCTGATCGCCAGCCTGTTCATCGCCAACCTCATGCTGCTGGTCCTCAACCTGCCGCTGATCGGCCTGTGGGTAAAGCTGCTGACCATTCCCAAGCCTTGGCTCTACGCAGGCATCCTGCTGTTTGCAACGCTCGGCACCATCGGCGCGAACCCGTCGGTCTTCGAACTTGGCATGCTTCTGGCCTTCGGCATCCTCGGCTACGTCATGCGCATCTTCGGCTACCCGATTGCCCCTGCCGTTGTCGGCCTCATCCTCGGGCCACTGGCCGAACAGCAATTGCGCCGTGCCCTCGCCATCGGTCAGGGCGACCCTTCGGTTCTCTTCACCTCGTGGATTGCCGTGGGCCTGTTTGTTGTCGCCGCGGCGGCGTTCTTGATCCCGCTGATCATGCGCATTCGCGGTCGTGGACAGGTGCTGACGCAGCTGGCTGCCAACGAAGACTGAGACAAAAGGCGTTTCCTCCCAAGAAAGCCTCAGCCCCGCATTCGCAAGGATGCGGGGCTTTTTGTTTCAGGAACAGAACCGAGCCCGTACCGTTTAGAACATACGAACAAAGGCTGAGGAGAAACCGATGCGTCCCTATGTGCTGCTGCTTCTTGCGGCTCTTGCATCCTGCACGACCGCTTATACTGTCGAGCCTATTCCAGGCAGCATTACCTATGGCGGCCAGCCAAGAACGAAGTTGACGAAATCGCCCGTGGGCAGCACGCTCAATCATGATTTCATCACGACGGATGGCCGCCGCGCCTTTGAGACTTACCGCATCGAACCAGATCGGTCGCTGACACTGCTGAACAGGGAAATCTTGAGCGACCTCCCGTCCGACCAATAGGTTGGGTCTTCATGCCGTTGCGATGATCAATGGAACGACTGTCTCGCTAACTCGTTGCTTTCTCGAACGTTTCGAAAATACCCATGATCGATGTATCAGGAGAGAAAAATGAGAACGCATAAGACAAGAAACGATTTACCGTCCAATACCAAAGCAACTGTTATCGGGCTTTTGAATGAAGCTCTTGCCTCTGTTATCGATCTGTCCCTCGTCACCAAGCAGGCACATTGGAACCTCAAAGGTCCGCAATTCATTGGCGTACACGAATTGCTGGATCAGTTTCGTGCTCTTCTCGACAAGCATAGCGACACGATTGCAGAGCGCGCGGTGCAGTTGGGCGGGACAGCGCTGGGCACAGTCCAGTCGGTCAATTCGACATCAAAGCTCAAGTCCTATCCGACCGACATCTACAAGATTCAGGACCATCTGGATGAGTTGATCGAGCGCTATAGCGACGTGGCCAACCTCGTACGCAAATCCATCGATGAGGCTGACGACGCCGGTGATGCCAACACTGCCGACATCTTCACGGCAGCGTCGCGTGATCTCGACAAGTCGCTCTGGTTCCTGGAAGCACACGTTCAGGAAAAAGCCTGATTACAAACGAAAGCGTCCGGCGAAAACCGGGCGCTTTATCTATCCTCTACGACCAATCAATGGCGGCGAAGAACCGCTTTGCCAATATCCCGCAGCATTTCGTGATCGAGAATGCCGCGCTGGGCACTTCTGATCAGCACTGCTGCACATTCATTGGCGACATGGCTGCTTCGGTCCTCGAGGCACTCGAAGCACACGCCATCAAATATAGTCTGAAGGTCAGTGACCTGTTGGGGCGACAGTTGTGTACCCACACGTTGAAAAGCCACGTACGACAAGGCTCATCCTCCCAAAGATGCGAATTATCCGTACTCAATTACAAGAATGTTTCCGTTTTACACCTGATCGAATCACATGTCGAATCGGATTTTAACGAATTTTCAACGATTATTTTTCTGGAACTGCAATCAGTCGCCACCCGTTACTGATTCGTCACAACGAGGAGAATGGACATGGACTGGAACCGCGTAGAAGGTAACTGGAAACAGGTCAAAGGCAAGATCAAGGAACAGTGGGGCAAGCTGACCGACGATGATCTGGACCAGATCGCAGGCAAGCGTGAGCAGCTTGAGGGTAAAATCCAGGAACGCTACGGCGTGGAAAAAGACCATGTCAAAAAGGATGTCGATACCTGGTATGATCGCCAGACCTGGTAATGACAACTAACCCGAAAATACGAAAATGCCCGCGTCGAGCGGGCATTTTTTGCGTTACGTGAGCATCTCAGCTCGGACACAGGCCGAAGTCGCACAAAGCCTTTTCGATGAGATTGGGCGAGACCGGCTTCGTCAGAAAAATCACCCCCGGCGGCAAGACGCCTTCGGCGGGATCGTATCGGCCCGAAATGACGACGACCTTGATATCAGGCCAGCGACGATGCGCGACATTGGCCAAGCCCAGACCATTGATCGAGCCCGGCATATCGATATCCGTCAGAATGGCGTGGATGGGCGCATCACGTTCCAGCATTTCGACGGCTTGGTCAGCCGTAGATGCTTCCTCCGCCGTAAAGCCGAGGTCTGAAACCATATCGACAAGATCAAGGCGAATAAGCCCGTCATCTTCGACTATGAGGAGGCGCGGTTGCATCGATCAATGCTCCTGCTGAAAACTGGAAAGGTCTGCCGAGATGATGCAGCGGAGACCACCGGCATCATAGGCAATGTCGACCCGGCTATCTGCGGCACCGGCAAGACCGGCCTTGATGAGACGTGAACCGGACCCGACGCGTTCCGGCATCGAGACAACAGGGCCTCCGGTTTCCGTCCATAAAAGTTCGAACCTGTCTTTCGCTTCGCCTGTCACGTGCCAGCGAATATCGACCCGGCCTTCCGGCACCGACAATGCACCATACTTGATGGCGTTCGTCGCAAGCTCATGCAGGATCAGCGAAAGCGATAGCGATGGACGCGAACCAACCCGGAGATTGACGCCTGATACGGTAAACCGTGATGCCATCGGGTCGTTATGGACCTCAAGCATCTGGTTGACGAGTTTATGGACATGCGACGTGCCAAGCCCGCCCTGGATCACCGTGTCATGGGCCGCGCTCAATACACCGATACGGGCCGAAAGCGTCTTGCGTGCGCTATCCAGACTTTCGGCGGAGCGTAACGTCTGCGAAGCAATGGCCTGCACCATGGCGAGCTGATTCTTAAGGCGATGACCAAGCTCGTGCGAGATCAGTTCGCGATGCTTCTGCTCTGCCAACCGTTCCGTCACATCCTGCGCCTGCACGAGAATCCCCGTGATTTCACCGGACCCGGAACGCATCGCCTGATAGACGAGATCGATCATGCGGCTTTGTTTTTCGCCATCTGGCCCACGGTTCAATTCCACCGGTACGGCGCGTGCGGCGAAAGTCTTGCCCGTCTTGTAGACATCATCGAGCAGATCGATAAAGCCCTGCTTGACGACTTCGGATACCGCCTCCGCAACGGGGCGTCCGATGATGTCACGACCGACGCCGATCATCGAGTAATATTCCTCGTTGGCGAACTCGAAAATATGGTTCGGACCACTCAGCGTCGCGATGCCGGATGGCGACATCTGGAAAATCTGCAGCAGCTTCTCATGCAGGCTTTCCTGTTCGCGCCGCATGATGATCTCATTGGTGATCTCGCTACAGGCACAAAACATGCCCAGTACGACACCACGCTGATCGCGTACCGGAGTATAGGAAAAGGAAAAGTGCGTTTCCTCGGGGTAACCCTTGCGATGCATGATGAATTCGATGTCATCCATCGACGTGCCCTGCCCGGCATAGGCCGCCGAAATGATCGGATCGACCGCATCCCAGATATCAAACCACAGTTCCTGAAAGGAATGTCCGAAAGCCGCAGGGTGACGGTTGCCACACATGACCGCATAGCCGTCATTGTAAAGACAGGTCTGCTTGGGCCCCCAGACGATGAGCATGGGTTGCAGTGATCCAAGCATGACGTTGACGAGCGTCTGAAGCTCCACAGGCCATGAGTCGGGGACGCCTAATGGGCTATTTTCCCAAGGAAAACCCCGGAACAAATCTCCGCATTCGCCGCCGCCTACAAAATTCAAAACTGTCCCCGTACGTCCTGTTCCCTGCACGACAACTCATTCGCTCAGATTTGGTTCCATGACGAAACACAAGTACGCGCCGCGCCCAAATAAGGTCTGGAAATGCCTCATCAAGAACGCTCGAAGAGATGTCGGAAGGAAAAAAGCAGGTCCTTATTTAAATTTCACTAATTTGGAACGAATGGACTCTCTCGCAGTTTGAGGTGCACGGAGCTGTGAAAAAGCGGCCCGCATAAGAGGAAATCATTATGAAGAAAATCATTCTTGCGGCAGCGCTGCTCAGCGCCACCGCCTTGTCTGCTGCTGCCCAGACGTCTGCACCTGCCACCAGCACGGATGGCAACACGCCAGCCGTCGCTACGCCAGAAACGAAGAACCCGACTGCCCCTGTCGAAGGCGCCAACAGCTTTACCGAAGAGCAGGCCAAGACGCGCATCGAGGAAGCCGGTTATTCCGAGGTAAAAAACCTCATGAAGGATGACAAGGGCATCTGGATGGCTGCGGGCATGAAGGACGGCAAGGCTGTCACGATCGCCATGGACTACCAGGGCAACGTCGTCGCCAAGTAATCACGCCGTCACACGCTGACGTAACAGAATTTTGAGGAGCACGACATGAAAACCATTACCGGACTTTTTGACGACCACGCAGATGCACGCGAAGCAGTCACCGCACTGGAATCCGCTGGCGTACCGTCCAAAGACATCAGCATTGTTTCGAACAATGCACACAATCGCGACCACGCTGACGAGTCCAAGGCCGCTGAAGGTGCTGGAACCGGCGCAGGTATCGGTGCTGTCGTGGGTGGCGCTGGCGGTCTTCTGACCGGCCTTGGCCTAATGGCAATCCCGGGCGTTGGCCCGGTCGTTGCAGCCGGTTGGCTTGCAGCAACAGCCGCAGGTGTCGCAGCGGGTGCCGTTGCAGGCGGCGCTGCTGGCGGCATCGTCGGTGCCCTAACGGACTCCGGCGTGTCTGAAGAAGATGCCCATGTCTACGCGGAAGGCGTGCGTCGCGGCGGCACCATCGTCACTGCAAAGGTAGACGATAACCACGTGTCGGAAGCTGAAGCCATCCTCAAGCGCTCGAACTGGGTTGATCCGGCAGAACGCCGTACCGCTTACAACGAGCAGGGCTGGCAGCGTTTCGACGATACGCTCGACCCATACGACACGAACCAGATCGAAGAAGAACGCAAGCGCTACAACCGCCCGACGCTCTGATCAATGACTGCTGCGACGTCTCCTTCAAACACTGAAAGTTGAAGCGTCGTGAAACTTAGGGGCCGCCTTTTCCGGGGCGGCCCTTTTTTCATCAAGGCTGCCTCGGTGCAGTTCACGCTTACAATCATCAGGGAGATGCGTCATGGCCAAGAAACCGGCTAATCCACCATCAGTGCAGCCAACGGACGTCGTGACCATCCACGACCAAAAAATGCAGCGTGGTGCGGGGGGCGAGCTGCACCAGTTTGCTGAGGGCGATACGCCTGTCATGACCACCGCACAGGGTGGACCCGTGGCCGACGATCAGAATTCGCTGCGGCTCGGCTCACGTGGCCCCCTGGTCGTGGACGATTTTCACTTCCGTGAGAAGATGTTCCACTTCGACCACGAACGCATTCCCGAGCGCGTCGTCCATGCACGCGGTTACGGCGCCCATGGCTATTTCGAAACCTATGAGTCCCTCGCGGACTATACCAAGGCCGATATCTTTCAGCGCAAGGGCGAGAAGACGCCGGTCTTCGTCCGGTTCTCAACCGTTGCCGGTAACAAGGGGTCTGCCGATCTTGCCCGCGATGTGCGCGGCTTTGCCGTCAAGCTCTACACGCAGGAAGGCAACTGGGACCTCGTCGGCAACAACATTCCCGTGTTCTTCATTCAGGATGCGATCAAGTTTCCCGACCTGATCCATGCCGCCAAGCAGGAACCTGACCGCGCCTTCCCGCAGGCACAGACAGCCCATGACAATTTCTGGGATTTCATCAGCCTGACACCTGAGAGCATGAACATGGTTATGTGGATCATGTCGGACCGCACCATTCCCCGCTCCCTGCGCTTCATGGAAGGCTTCGGTGTCCATACCTTCCGCTTCGTCAATGCGGATGACAAATCCACCTTCGTCAAATTCCATTGGAAGCCGAAACTCGGCCTTCAATCGGTCGCATGGAACGAGGCCGTTAAGATCAACGGCGCCGACCCGGATTTCCACCGTCGCGACCTGTGGAACGCCATCCAGTCAGGCGATTTCCCGGAATGGGAATTGCAGGTGCAATTGTTCGATCAGGAATTCGCCGACAGCTTCGACTTCGACATTCTCGATCCGACCAAGATCATCCCCGAAGAAATTCTCCCACCCAAGGCCATCGGTCGGATGGTGCTGGACCGCATGCCGGACAATTTCTTTGCCGAGACCGAACAGGTCGCCTTCATGACGCAGAACGTTCCGCCGGGTATCGATTTCAGCAACGATCCACTGCTGCAAGGCCGCAACTTCTCCTATCTCGACACGCAATTGAAGCGTCTCGGCGGTCCCAACTTTACGCATCTGCCTATCAATGCACCGAAGTGTCCCTTCGCGCATTTCCAGCAGGACGGCCACATGGCCATGCGCAACCCGGTGGGCCGAGTGAATTATCAGCCCAATTCACATGGTGAAGGACCGCGCGAATCGCCCACAGCCGGTTACCGCCACTTCCCGGCGGAAGAACAGGGCACAAAGGCGCGCCTGCGTCCTGAAAGCTTCGCCGATCATTACAGCCAGGCCCGCCAGTTCTACATCAGCCAGACGGGCGCAGAACAGCGCCACATCGCCTCGGCCCTGACCTTCGAACTCAGCAAAGTGGAAATACCGGCAATCCGCGAGCGGATGGTGTCTCACCTTCTGAACATCGATGAGACGCTGGCAACGACCGTAGCTCAGAAGCTGGGCATGCAGACGATGCCGAAACCTGCGGATGCGGCCATGCCGACCCGTCAGGACCTCGACCCATCGCCTGCGCTCAGCATCGTTGAAAACGGTCCCAAGCGCTTCGAAGGTCGCAAGCTCGGCATTCTCGTGACAGATGGTGTCGATGCCGGTCTGCTATCTGCACTGACAGACGCGGTGACAAAGGAAAAGGCTGTCTTCGAACTGATCGCCCCAAAGGTTGGCGGCGTGAAGGCGTCCGATGGGAGCTTGATCAAGGCCCATCACATGATCGATGGCGGTCCCTCTGTCCTGTTCGATGCCGTGGCGTTGCTGACCTCACCGCAGGGTATCGAAGACCTCGTTGATGAAGCTGCCGCACGCGATTTTGTGGCCGATGCCTTCCAGCATTGCAAATTCATCGGCTACGTCGAATCGGCCATGCCGCTCATGCAAAAGGCCGGTCTGGCAGATGCGCTGGACGAAGGCGTCATCGCCCTGCCGCAGGATGAAGACCCCGCAGACTTCGTCGCCAAGCTCGGCACCCTCCGGGTCTGGGGGCGTGAGCCATCCGTCAAGCTCGGCAAGGCATCTCCACCGCGCAAATCATGACACGACAAAGCGCGGCATTCGTGCCGCGCTTTTACCATGATCAATGTATTGGGGAGGGTTGGATGACGCAGGTTTCAAAGCGCGGACGCATCGTCGTCATCAGCGATTTCCAGGATGGTCCGGCCTTTGCCGCCCAAGTACCGACCATCGAGGAATTCCAGACGCAGTGGCAGAGCGGTGCACGCGGCACACCTGCCGACCCTGCAGAAAACAGACCTGATTTCGACGTCGAAGGTGGTTACATCGAACGCCTGCCGCTGGCCTGCGTCAAGGCAGGCCTTGTCAACGCCGTGGAAATCTGGACGCATTGGCGCGGAAATGATCCACCGCAACCGGATATGTGCCAAGCTCCCCTCTTGATACGGCGTTCCTTCCAAATGAATGGGCCGCAAGCACCCTTCAGTTCCAACGATATGCTGGCTCATATCAACACCTTTGGCCCGCCTGATATTCTCTGCGTCTGGGGGCTGGGCGTCTCGGAAGAGATTTTGATCGTCTGCGAAAAAAGCTATAAAATATATAATTCCATCGATGCACCTGCGCTGCGCATTCCGCCTCATGTGAGCAGGCATTTCGACCTCGTCATCACAGGCGCCGAATGGCAGTCGCGCGCGGTAAAAGAGCTACATCCCCATGTGGAAACCGCGATCATGCCGATCGGACCGGAATTTGCGTCCGACAGCATGTTCTACCCGACTGCCGATAAAAAACCCTACGACATCATCTATGTCGCAGCAGCACAGACCTACAAACGGCATGACATTCTGTTTGATGCGCTGGCGAAACTTCCGCGTTCCATCCGCGCCCTTTGCGTCTTCGGCTATGGAGAACTGAGCGACGACCTGCGCCAACAGGCCCGCGACCTCCAGATCAGCGTGGATTTCGTCGGCCCGCCCGGCGTTCCCTTCTCCGAGGTCAATCGT
The DNA here is from genome assembly GCA_900468015.1 of Hyphomicrobiales bacterium. Lineage (GTDB taxonomy): Bacteria > Pseudomonadota > Alphaproteobacteria > Rhizobiales > Rhizobiaceae > Agrobacterium. The sequence goes on along the minus strand of UBRU01000001.1, from coordinate 311,848 downwards.
CTGATGAACCATGCGAAATTCGGAGTCGTTTGCGGTGTCCATGATGGCGCACCAGCCATTTTAACAGAATATATGCTGGCCGGATTGCCCGTTCTCGCCAACAGCGATCTGAGCTGCGGACTGCAATATATCACGCCGCAGACCGGTCTCACCGCGACCGCTGATCAATTTCACGATGGTATTCTGATCATGCTCGAAATGGCATCGACGTTTTCACCGAGGCAGGCCGTCATCGACAATTGGACATGGCCGCACACCGTCGAAAAGCTGCGAAAACTCATGCGCACCTAAGAATATTAGAAAGTTTTCAATATCGCAGGAACAAACCCCTTTTCGTCCGGTTTGGAAACGCCCATCAAACGCGGATCCGCCAATGAATCTCTCCAGTTCGCTTTCCCCATCATCACATGCAACACCCGAGCGTAAGACGCCGCTGATTTGTTTTTCGCACCTCAGATGGGATTTCGTTCTGCAACGCCCGCAGCACCTGATGGGTCGTTTTGCCCGGGAAAGAGCCGTCTTTTTCTTCGAAGAATTCATTCCGACCGATCACCATCTGGCCTATCTGGAAATCCACCCATTCGAGGGAACGACGGTCAAATCCATTCGCCCCCGCATTCCGCATTGGTGGAGCGAGGCGGATCGCGAACAGGCACTGGCGAAATTGCTGGATGATCTGCTGGCGATGTATGGAGCTGCAAAGCCCATCCTCTGGTTCTACACACCCGTCATGTTCAGCTTTGCACGCCACGTCGATGCCTCTGCAGTCATTTATGATTGCATGGACGAGTTGGCGAACTTCAAATTCGCGCCGCAGCACATGAAAGAGATGGAGGCCGCACTAATGGCACGGGCCGATGTCGTCTTTACCGGCGGCTACAGCCTGTATGAAGCCAAGCGCCGTCAACACGACAACATCCACCCCTTCCCATCAGCCGTGGATGTCGCGCATTTCCAATCCACACGCCGCAACCTTCAGGAACCGGCAGACCAGCTTTCCATCCCCGGGCCAAAGCTCGGTTATTACGGTGTGATCGATGAACGTCTCGATCTGGCGTTGCTTGCGTCAATCGCGAAGGCACGACCGGATTATTCTTTCATCATGATCGGCCCCGTTGCCAAGATTGCGCCGGAAGATTTGCCGCGCGCCGGCAATATCCACTATCTCGGCCAGAAGCATTATAACGAGTTGCCCGCCTATCTCTCCGGCTGGGATGCAGCACTGATGCCATTTGCGCTGAATAGCTCGACGCAGTTCATCAGCCCTACCAAAACACCCGAATATCTCGCATCCGGTCGCCCGGTCGTCAGCACCGCTGTGAAAGATGTCGTTCGGCACTATGGTCATGTCAAGGGCGTGTTCCTCGCAGCCGATGCGGATGCCTTCGCAAGGGCATGCGATGCGGCGCTGGCTTTGAAAAAAGGAGCCGTCGATTGGCTGGCTCCCGTCGATGTCATGCTGGAGGGTTCGTCCTGGGATAAAACCTTCATGGCCATGAAGACGCTGATGGATGAGGCTATGCTCGCCAATGCCTACCCCAAAATTCCGGTGTCTCAAGCCTTACCTCGTGCCCTGCCCCGCACCGAAATTGCTGCCGTAACTCCATGAGCAAACAGCACCGTCGTATCGTGCTTGCGACCGACAGTCTCGACCCATCCGGCTTAGGCGAGCATATGCTGACGCTTGGTCTGGCGTTGCGTGAAGATTGGGACGTCACGATTGCAACCCCGTCCGGCTCTGCGCCGGATTTGATAACGCGCGCCGCACGGCACGGGTTGGCCGTCAAGACATCAGTTGACGCAGCCTACTTCGCACAGTGGCTCGCGACCTCCGGTGCTAGCCTGCTGCATGTCCATGCCGGTATCGGCTGGGAGGGTCACGAGCTGGCCCAAGCTGGCATGTCATCCAGCATTCCCGTCATTCGCACCGAACATCTTCCCTACCTTTTGACGGACGAAGACCAGAAGCTGCACTATGAACGCGAATGTGCAAACCTCGCCCATCGTATTGTCGTTTCCGAAGCATCGAAGGCCAGCTTCGAGGCCAATGGCGTCGATGCAAATGATCTGACCGTCGTGCGCAACGGCACGTTTCCGTTGGAGCGGCCCGCCTATCCCGAAGTCGACATTCTGGACAGCGTCGGGGACCGAAAAATCCTGCTCACCGTCGCCCGCTTTTCACGACAGAAGGACCACGCGTCTCTCGTTCAAGCGCTGCCAGATATCCTTGCCGCGCACCCGTCCACGCTGCTGCTTCTCGTGGGTCGCGGTGAAGAGATGGATGCCATCAGGACACTGGTCCACACGCTTTCGCTTGGCGATCACGTTGTTTTCGCAGGCCACCGCAGCGATATCGCAGCACTGATGGCCCGCGCCGATCTCTTCGTTCTACCGTCGAAATTCGAAGGACTGCCGATTGCAGTGCTGGAAGCCATGTCGGTTGGCCTGCCCGTGGTCGCCACCAATATCGGCGGTAACAGAGAGGCTCTGGGCCCGGACCATCCCTTCCTCGCAGAGTGCGGAGACCCCGCCTCGCTTGCCCGCACGATCATTGCCGCTCTCGATGATGTGCCAGCAGCGACAGCCGCCGGACAGTCCGGCTCCCGACGATTTGAAGACGAATTTTCAGCACACCGCATGGCAACAGAAACCGCCGCCGTCTATGGCCGCGTTCTGTCCCGCCAGCCACAGCAAACACAAGGACATACTTCTATGAACAGGTCACGCATCGGCTTTATCGGCGTCGGCGGCATTGCAAACCGGCATCTGGATATTCTGGCCGGGTTCGAAGATGTCGAACTCGTCGCCTTCTCCGACCCGGATTTTGCCCGCGCCGAACAGGCCGCCGCCCGTTTCGGCGCCAAAGCCTTCGACAATCACCGCGACATGCTGGACCAGCAGGTTCTCGATGCCGTCTATATCTGCATTCCACCCTTTGCCCATGGCGATGCGGAACGTGACCTGATCCGCCATGGCATCCCGTTCTTCGTTGAGAAGCCTATAACCCTTGATCTGGCACTGGCGGAAGAGCTGAGTGCAGCCATCGAACAAGCCGGGCTGATCACCGGCGTCGGCTACCACTGGCGATATCTCGACACCGTCGATGAGGCCCGCGATCGTTTGGCCGATAATCCCGCGCAACTGCTGTCAGGCTACTGGCTGGACCAGACCCCACCGCCGCAATGGTGGTGGAAAACCGAAGGGTCCGGCGGCCAGATGGTGGAGCAGGCAACCCATATAGTCGATCTTGCCCGCTACCTCGTCGGCGAAGTTACCGATGTCTACGGTCAGGTCGGCTTTAGGGATCGCGACGCTTTTCCCGGCCTCGATGTGCCCGCCGTCACCACCGCAAGCCTCACCTTCCAATCCGGCGTTATCGCCAACATCTCCTCCACATGCCTGTTGGGGTGGAGCCATAAGGTCGGCCTCAACATTTTCGCAGACCGCATGGCCATTGAGCTGACAGACCACGACATCATGGTCGATATCGGCGCGGGGCGCCCGGTGCGCCACGCCGAAGGCGATCCGGTCTGGCGCGAAGACCGCGATTTCATCGACGCCATCAGCGGCGGCGAAAACCATATTCGCTGCACTTATCAGGACGCTCTGGCAACGCACCGGGTGGCGCTGGCGGTTGCGACCTCGGCCCGCAGTGGCGAGGCCGTGAAGCTGGATGCGCCCGACATCACCCGTAATCCGTCTGCACCCCTGTTCCATCCGCCCCGCAACGACGAACCGCAGGGCCTTGCCCCCGGCCACCGCATCATCCGCTCGCTGGGCATCGAAGCACCGGGCAAAGCCTACCTCTTCGATTACGAGGAAGGCCCGCCCGGCGATGGTCAGGTTCGCCTTGAAACCCTCTACACCGGGTTTTCGGCAGGCACCGAACTGACCTTTATGAAAAACACCAATCCCTATTTTCATTCCCGTTTCGATGGTGGACGCGGCGTCTTCATCGAAAACGAGCCCGATCTACACTATCCCGTGCCGTTCCTCGGCTACATGGAAGTAGCCCGCGTGACGGAGTCTCGCGCTGGTGGTTTCAGCGACGGCGACGTGATCGCCGGAACCTATGGTCACAAGAGCGGCCACACCGCTAACCCATTCCACGACGTGCTGCTCCCGCTGCCTGAGGACATCGACCCCGTTCTCGGTGTTCTCGTCGCGCAGATGGGCCCCATCGCCGCCAACGGCATTCTGCATGCCGACGCGGACGCGCTCGGCTCGAGCGTGCCCTCTTTCGGCGCGGGCATCGCCGGACGCAATGTGATCATCATCGGTGCAGGCACGGTGGGCCTGATGACGGCGCTCTTTGCGAAACGCGCAGGCGCGCTCGATGTCATCATCGCCGATCCCTCGCCCTTCCGGCGAGAAAAAGCCCAAACCATGGGCATCACGGCAATGGAGGAGCACGATGTCTGGCAACACGCAAAAGCGCGCTGGCACAATGGCGGCAGCGACCGCGGCGCCGATATCGTCTTCCAGACCCGCGCCCATGGCGAAAGCCTGCACACGGCGCTGAAGGCGTTGCGCCCGCAGGGCACCGTCATCGACCTCGCCTTCTATCAGGGCGGTGCGGACCGGCTGCGGCTGGGTGAGGAATTCCACCACAATGGCCTCAACATCCGTTGCGCACAGATCAACCGCGTTCCTCGCGGTCTGGCCGAGCAATGGAACAGGCCTCGCCTAGCCCAGGAAACCATCGGGCTTCTGAAAAGCCACGGCAAAATCATAGGTGAACAGATGATCACCCATATCGTGCCGCTGGAAGAAGGCCCCGCCTTTCTGGCCGATCTCGTGGAAAACAGGCCCGAATTCCTGCAGATCGTTTTCAAGGTCAACGAATGATACCGCAACAGCCACCCGCCCGCATTCTCTTCGTTTTCGCATGGCTTGTCGTGGGCGGGGAGGAAACCGAGGTCAGGTTGCTGGCCCGCAACCTCGACCGCACCCGCTACAAGCTGGATATCGTTGCGTGCTTTCATAAGGACGGCATGCCGCCCCAGACGCATGACCAGTTGCGGGAACTGGGTGTGGATGTCGACACGACACCCTATAGCCTGTCTTTCGAGGACACCGTTGCCTATCTGGCCAATAAAATCCCGGCTTATGACGTCGTTGTCTCCTGCCAGAATGTAGCGGACATTTATCCTGCGCTGGAGCGCATGCATTGGCGTCCGCCGCTGATAGAGCACGGCGGGCTGGTTTCCGAAGCGCTGGCAGGCCCCAAACACCACACCAGCCGCTATGTCGGCGTCTGCCGCTCCATCTGCGATGCCGCCGCATCCGTCATGCCTGGACGCGAAGACCACGTCATCGAAATCCCCTCGATGGTCGATCTCGGCGAATTCGACAGCAGCCAGCGCACCGCCATGCGCGCATCGCTGGGAGTGGAAGACGACAAATTGCTGGTCGGATGGGTAGGTAGGCTCGACCCCAAGAAAAACGTCGAGGATTTCGTGGGGGCGGCGGCGCTGGTGCACGCACAAAATCCGCAGGTCCGTTTCGTCGTTATTGGTGGTCCAGACGCCTTCATGCCCGAATATGCGATCCATTTGAAAGACCTGGCTAAGGCAAGGAACCTTGATGGCATCCTGAAATTTCTGGGCGACCGCAAGGACATCCCTGCCCTCCTGTCGGCACTCGACGTCTTCGTCTGGCTGTCCAAGGGCGAAGGCATGCCGCATGTCATTGCCGAAGCCGGTGCGGCTGGCCTGCCGGTCATCGCAACACCAGACAATGGCGCAGCACAGCAGATCGAAGACGGCGTGTCCGGCATCTTCGTGCCCTATGACGACCCCACAGCGGTTGCAGCCGCGATACAGCGGCTGACCACATCCGCCGATCTACGCCGCAAACTCGGGCAAGCGCTTCAGCATAAGGTAGAAACGACCTACAGCGCCCAAGCCGTGGTGCCGCAATGGGAACGCCTCATACAACAGGTGCTGAACGAGCGCCCTTCAGCCCGACCGACCGGCATTTTCCAGTCCTTCCTGCAAGGCGGCTTCGAATGCTCCACGCACCGCCTACGACCCCGAGATGGTGAGACCGAGGGCAAACGTCTCGATGTCATTGCCTCCACGCAGCATGACCGTCACGCAGCAGCGGACTACCGACAACTGGCGTCCCACTCGATCCGAACCGTGCGCGATGGCCTGCGCTGGCATCTTATCGAAAAAGCGCCGGGACACTACGACTGGGCAAGCTTCCTGCCGATGCTCGAAGCGGCCAATGACACCCGCACGCAGGTCATCTGGGACTTGCTGCATTATGGCTGGCCTGATGATATCGACATCTGGTCACCGCATTTCGTCACACGTTTCGCAAAGTTCGCCGCAGCCGTAGCACAACTCGTGAAAGACCACAGCGACGCCGTCCCCTTTTATTCGCCCGTCAATGAAATCTCGTTCTTCTCCTGGGGCGGCGGCGATGCGGCTTACCTCAACCCTTTCGCCAACGGGCGCGGTTTCGAGCTCAAAGTCCAACTCGCCCGCGCAGCCATCGCCGCCATGGACGCCATTCTGGTCGTAGAACCCCGCGCCCGCTTCGTTCACTGCGATCCCGTCATCAACGTCATCACCGACCCCTCCCGCGCATGGGAACGCGGTGTGGCCGAAGGCCACCGCCAATCGCAGTTTCAGGGCTGGGATCTGCTTTCAGGCCGCATGTGGCCACAGATCGGTGGCCACAAAAAATATCTCGATATCGTCGGCGTCAATTACTACCACAACAACCAGTGGATCCACGGCGGCCCACCCATCGACATGGACCACCCGCTCTACAAACCCTTCAGAACAATCCTGACTGAAACCTACGCGCGCTACGGCAAGCCCATCTTCATCGCCGAAACCGGCATAGAAGGCGACCGCCGCGCCAGTTGGATGACCTACATCCAACAGGAAGTCACCGCCGCCATGAAACGTGGCGTGCCGGTGGAAGGCATCTGCCTCTACCCCGTCGTCAACCACCCCGGCTGGGACGACGACCGGGCGTGCGAGAACGGGCTGCTGGCAGCACAATTTGCGCACGGCAAACGAGACGTTTACGAACCGTTGGCAAATGTTTTGACGTTTTCTGATGGAAAATGAGTGGTAGCGGGAGAGGGACTTGAACCCCCGACACGCGGATTATGATTCCGCTGCTCTAACCACCTGAGCTACCCCGCCACAGAGGGACGTGACAGTCGTGTAACTGTCCGTCCATCAGGATGAGCGGCTTATAAGGTGCCGCTCCCTTTGGTGTCAAGCGCAAGATGCGCAAAAACGTCGCTTTCTCTGTTGCGACGAAAACCTGAATGGTTTCAGGCTGCAACCGGGTTTTGCAACAGGGCTTTCAGCGACGCCTCGGCTTCTGGTGAGCGCTCCGAGCGCTCGATGAACCCACCGCCATAGACACGGGCGTCTGCACCGGGGGCGGAGTAGAGAACGCAGGCTTGGCCGGGAGCAACGCCTGCTTCGCCGATTGAAAGATCGACGTAAACGCCCTTTTCATCCACATGCAACACCGCTTCGGCTGGCGGACGGGTGGACCGCACCTTGGCGAAACAGGCAAAGCCCTCACCCGCGTCACTGGCGAGATCGCCATCACCCAGCCAGTTCATGTCACGCAGATAAACGCGGTGTGTCTCCAGCGCCTCACGCGGGCCGACGACAACGCGGCGGCCACGGGCATCGAGGTGCACGACGTAGAGCGGTTCACCGGTCGCCACGCCAATGCCGCGGCGCTGACCTATGGTGTAGTGGACGATCCCATCGTGACGACCCAAAACGCGGCCATCGAGATGGACGATATCGCCCACCAGAGCGGCATTCGGCTTCAGCTTGTTGATGATATCGGTGTATTTGCCCTGCGGCACGAAACAGATGTCTTGGCTGTCGGCCTTCTTGGCAACGACGAGGCCCATCTCTTCGGCCAGCTCACGCGTTTCGGCCTTGGAGAGACCGCCAAGCGGAAAGCGCAGATAATCGATCTGCTCCTGCGTCGTCGCAAACAGGAACCAGCTCTGGTCTCGGTCGCTATCGATGGGCCGATAAAGTGCGCGGCGGTTTAGATGACCGGGCACGGGGTTGAGCCGTGAGCGGATATAATGGCCGGTCGCCAGCGCGTCCGCTCCCAGTTCCTGCGCCGTGGCGAGGAGATCGGCAAACTTGACCGTCTGGTTACAGGCCACGCAAGGCACCGGCGTTTCGCCCATGGCGTAGGCTTCGGCGAAGGGATTGATCACCGTTTCGCGAAAGCGCGCCTCGTAATCCAGTACATAATGCGGAATGCCAAGCGTTTCGCAAACGCGGCGTGCGTCATCGATATCCTGCCCCGCGCAGCAGGAGCCTGCGCGGTGGACGGCAGCGCCATGGTCGTAGAGCTGAAGGGTAATGCCGAGGACATCATAGCCCTCGCGTTTCAGGATTCCGGCCACTACGGAAGAATCCACGCCGCCAGACATGGCGACGACAATCCGGGTTTCTTCCGGCTTCTTATCAAAGTCGAGCGTGTTCACGTGTTTTCCAATCGTCAGTCATACCGGGGTTCAAGGCCCCGCCGCCTGTCGTATCCGGCTCAACCGGAATTAAGGTGCTGCATATAGGAAAAAACGACTGAAAACGCAAGTAGAGGGCGGTGGGCCGGCCTCTACTGTGATTGTTGCTGCAATGATGGCTTCAGGCGCCAGCGGTCTTCTGACCGTCGCCCAGCCACTTGTCACGCTCGCGCCACAAGGCTGGCAGCGACAGAAGGGCAACGCCCACCAGCGCAATGATGGTCTTTTCCACCTGCGTCAGCTCTGCGGTCCGGCCATCAAGGTAATAGATGCCGTAGACGATCGCGACGTGCCAAACGTAGACCTGAAGCGAGTGACGACCAAGAAGCTGGAGGAATTTCAGCGATAGAACCCAGATTACCGCGGCAGCAGCTTTCTGGACCAGCGGATTGTGATGCTTCGGACCGGCAATCAGCAACCAAGTCAGGCCAACGCCGACGGCAAGGAAGTTGATCAGGTATACAGGGCCGAAGTCAGCACGGATTTCCATGGTGGAGAATTTGCCCATCATGAATTCCGGCATCAGGTTCCAGGCCGTTGCAATGCGCAACGGTACGAAGAACAGGCACACGAGAAGGGCTGCCTTGGCAATCCAGCTACGCTGTGGCGAGAAAATCTTCGTCCAGGCAATCTTGTTCTGGGCGGTCATCGCACCCATCACCAGAGCGGAGTAGAACACCAGCTGCCAGCCGAACAGATTGAAGCTGACGCGAATACCCTGCTCGTCTGCACCCTTCACCAGTTCGTTCAACGGGGTCGTGAAGAGCTGCTGCAAACCAAGCTGACCGGCCATCCACACCAGGAGCGAGCCGGCCATCACGTAGGCCCACTTGCCGTCGAGGCAGAGCTTCACCAAAATCGGTGCGAAGATCATGTAGACGATGTACTGCGGCAGAATGTCCATAAATGTCGGCTGGAACAGGAATGTCGCGATGGCAGCCAGACGCAGAGGATCGTCAAACGACGTCATGCCGAGCCAGTTGTACCAGATGTAAGGCGCATGCGGGATGATCATCCGCACGAAAAGCACGGCAATGACGAGGCCCATAGCATATTTGTAAAGCTCCAGAGCACGGCTCCAGATCATGTCGCGCCCGGCTTCATAACCATACTTCATCATCTTACGGGCATAGACCATGCCGATGAGAAGACCGGAGAGGAAGACGAAGCCTTGCGCGTCTTCCACGAACGCGAATTGCCGGTGATTGATTTCCATCAGCCACAGACCACCGGCGAAAACGAGGTGGTTGATAAGCATGAAGACGAGAAAATACCCGCGCATCCCATCGATCAGGTCGAAGCGTTTCATCTAGATTGCTCTCCATACTCGCAGACACCTGTAAGACGGGGGTGCCTGATCCGAACGACTGAATGGCCCTTGGGACGCCATTCAAACTTGGACCGTGAACGCGATTTCTAAGCTACGGTTCCGCCAAAAAGAACGATTTGCTGCTCGCGGCAGTTTCACATTGCTGTGTAGCGCCTTGGTTAGAGCGGCCAGACTGAACGTCGGATGAATGAAAAAAGGCGATTGCGTGGACCAACTGCGGCACGCGGTATCGGCCTGGAATGGGCCGAATCGATGAAAACCCTGCACCGCAAGGGCCTACAAAAAGATGTGGCCGGTGCAGGATTGATCCCTGCACCGGCCACAATTAAAGCGAGTTTTTTATCGGTTCAGGCAGCAGCCTGAATGGCGGCGACCTGCCATGGCGAACCGTCGTGACGAACGAACGTCCACATCTCGACTGATTCTTCAGCCTTGTGCTCGTCGCCCTGAACCACCTTGCCGGTGTTGCGATCGCGCATGATGTCGATGGCGGAGTAGCGCATCGCAACCGTTGCGTAATCCTTGCCCTCTTCATGCCAGGCCTCGGCAACATCACCCTGCAACAGCGTCACATCGCGAACGTCGTTCTTAACGCCGCTCGTGGCATTGTCACTCAGTTCTTCCGCGAGGTAGGACATGGCTTCGGGCGTCGTCAACTGGCGAAGCGCGCTGTAGTCCTCGGCAGCATATGCAGCCTGTACGTTTTCCAGCGTCTTCTGGAAGGTTTCGAGATCGCCCTGTGTCACGCCGATTTCATCACCCTCAGATGCCGCATCGGCATGTGCCGGGCCGCGTGGCGTTGTGGCTGCAGCAGCAGCGGTTGCGCCCACGACTGCACCCGTCGCCTTGGAACCCATCTGCGGAATTTTAAATCCGCCGAACGAACCCTGATTGTTCTGGGAGGCGGACTGATCGTTACGCGCAGAGTTGGGGCCTGTAGCGCCGCCGAAAGCGGGCTGGCCCTGACGGCGCGATGCGAAGAAGCGCATGGCAAGCATGACGAGACCACCGATCAGGAGACCCTGGATCAACAGACCGAAGAAACCGGCCATGCCACCGAAGCCGCCGCCCATGAGCATGCCGAACAGGCCACCCATCAGCAAGCCGCCCATGAGACCGCCCATCATGCCACCGAACATGCCGCGGCTCTGCTGCGGAGCCTGGGCCGTGTTAGGACGTGCTGCGTTTGGCTGCGTCGCCTGATTGGTGTTCGGCGTCATGCTGCGGTTGATCGGCGCGGACTGGCCGGGTGCTGTGTTCGTCGCAGGCGGCGCGGAGAACGTTCTCGTTCCACGGCTACCAAAACCACCACCGGCACGTCTCGCTTCGGCCATATCAACGGCAACGAACGAAACAGCAATCCCGAGTGCGGCAACCGCAAACAATCCTTTAAAGCGCCTGAAGGCAGCGAACATCGTCTTCTCCTATTACACCGCCCTTCCATTGAGCGGCTCTTGACGGTCGATATAGCAACTATGGATCATCATTTTTAGGGGAATGGCATAAAATTTTTCGTGATATACAACCCTCGGTAATTGTAAGCGCGATAATACAAAAAACCCGGCAGAGAATTTCTCCTCTGCCGGGTGATGATGGTTCTCGAGTGTCTGGCCGAATGTTCAGTCGACGTTGAAGGACAGCGACTTGACCTGACGGATGGCCGGGTTGGCGCGCAGCTTGTCCAGCACGTCTTCGGACACGGGACCATCGACATAGAGAAGCGCGATGGCATCGCCGCTTTCCTTTTCGCGACCCAACTGGAAGTTGGCGATGTTGACGCCCGCTTCACCCAGCGTCATCCCCATGAAGCCAATCATGCCGGGAACGTCGGTGTTGGTGATGTAGATCATGTGCTGACCGACATCTGCATCCATGTTGATATTCTTGATCTGGATGAAGCGAGCCTTGCCATCCGAAAACACCGTACCGGCAACCGAGCGAACCTGATTTTCGGTCTTCACGGTCAGCTTGATGAAGCCGTCGTAAACGCCGGTCTTGTCGCGCTTGACTTCGGAAAGGATGATGCCCTTTTCCTTGATCATGATCGGCGCGGAGACCATGTTGACGTCAGACACCTGTGGGCGGATGAGACCGGCCAGCAGTGCCGATGTCAGCGCCTTGGTGTTCATGCTGGCGGTTGCGCCATCATAAAGGATTTCGATTTCCTTGGTGGCGCTTTCCTGCACCTGGCCCACGAAGGAGCCGAGCACGTCTGCCAGCTTGATGAAGGGCTTCAAACGTGGAGCTTCGTCAGCCGTGATGGACGGCATGTTGATGGCGTTGGAAACGGCACCCTTGACGAGGTAATCCGACATCTGCTCGGCAACCTGAAGGGCCACATTTTCCTGAGCTTCCGTTGTGGAGGCGCCAAGATGCGGTGTGCAGACGACATTCGGCAGACCAAACAGCGGGCTTTCGGTGGCAGGCTCTACCTCGAACACGTCGAAACCGGCACCGGCAACATGGCCGGACTTGATGGCGTCGGCCAGCGCTGCCTCATCCACCAGACCGCCACGGGCGCAGTTGATGATGCGGACACCGGGCTTGGTCTTGGCGAGATTTTCAGCGCCCAGAATGCCGCGTGTCTTGTCGGTCATCGGCACATGCAGCGTGATGAAATCGGCCTGTGCGAGCAATTCGTCCAGCTCGACCTTGATCACGCCCATTTCCTGCGCGCGCTCTGGCGACAGGAAGGGATCATAGGCGAGAACGTTCATCTTGAGGCCGATGGCGCGCGAGCAGACGATGCCGCCGATGTTGCCTGCACCGATAACGCCCAGCGTCTTGCCGGTGATTTCGACACCCATGAACTTGGATTTTTCCCACTTGCCAGCCTGCGTGGAAGCGTCAGCGGCAGGAAGCTGGCGGGCAACAGCAAACATCAGCGCTATCGCGTGCTCGGCTGTCGTGATGGAGTTGCCGAATGGCGTGTTCATCACGATGATGCCGCGACGCGAAGCGGCTGGAATATCCACGTTATCGACGCCGATACCGGCGCGACCGATGACCTTGAGGTTGGTGGCGGCTTCGATCAGCTTTTCCGTTGCCTTGGTGGCGGAACGGATGGCCAAGCCATCGTAGTTGCCGATGATTTCGGCTAGCTTGTCCTTATCCTTGCCGAGTTTTGGCTGGAAATCGACTTCTACGCCGCGATCACGGAAAATCTGGACGGCGGTTTCCGACAGTTCGTCAGATACGAGTACGCGAGGTGCCATGGTGTGGGCTCCTTGAAAAGGGTTCAGTCTTGAAAGCGAAAATGCGCGGCCCTGCCGTGGCAGGGCCGGATAAAATCAGGCAGCAGCCTTGAAGGTCGCGGCCTTCTGCGTTTCGAATGCCCATTTCAGCCAGGGCATGACGGCCTTCATGTCAGCCGTTTCGATGGTCGCACCGGCCCAGATGCGAAGACCTGATGGCGCATCGCGGTAAGCACCGATATCGAGCGCCACGTTTTCCTTTTCGAGAAGGGCAACCATGCCCTTGGCGAAGTCGGCCTGTGCGGCGGCGTCAAGAGCGGCAACATCCTTGCAGACGATCTTGAGGCAGACGGAGGTGTTGGAGCGCGTCTCGTCAACGACCGCCAGATTGGCGATCCAGTTATGCTCGGCCACGAAGTCGAAAATGACCTTGGCATTGGCATCGGCACGCGCCATCAGGGCGGTGAGACCACCGAGGTTCTTCGCCCACAGCAGCGCATCGATATAGTCTTCGACACACAGCATGGACGGCGTGTTGATGGTTTCGCCGGTGAAGATGCCTTCGATCAGCTTGCCGCCGGATGTCATGCGGAAAATCTTCGGCAACGGCCATGCCGGTACGTATGTCGTCAGACGCTCGACGGCGCGTGGCGACAGAATGATGACGCCATGACCGCCCTCGCCGCCCAGAACCTTCTGCCAGGAGAAGGTGGTAACGTCGAGCTTGGAGAAGTCCATGTCCTGCGCAAAGGCGGCAGATGTCGCATCGCAGATGGTTAGGCCCTTGCGATCAGCAGGAATGAAATCGGCGTTTGGAACGCGAACACCCGATGTGGTGCCGTTCCAAGTAAAGACCACGTCACGGTCGAAATCGATGGTGGAAAGGTCTGGCAGAACGCCGTAATCGGCTTCTACTCTGCGCACGTCCTTCAGCTTCAGCTGCTTGACGACATCGGTCACCCAACCGGCACCGAAGCTTTCCCACGCCACCATGTCGACGCCGCGTTCACCGAGCAGCGACCAGAGCGCCATTTCAACGGCGCCGGTGTCGGATGCAGGAACGATACCGATGCGATAATCGGCGGGAACATTCAAAACGTCACGGGTGAGATCAATGGCCTGCTTCAGCTTGGCTTTGCCAACCTTGGCGCGATGCGAACGACCAAGCGGTGCATCAGCAAGAGCTTCGAGCGACCAACCGGGGCGCTTCGAGCAGGGACCAGAAGAAAAATGTGCATTGCCCGGACGTGTGTCCGGCTTAACGATATCTGTCATTTGACTACCCTTTCAGATAGGCGCTCCACGTTAGGGTGGAGTGTCCTGACGCCGTTGCTATGCCTGTCGCCTGTCGCAGTCAAGAAGAATGTGTCGCATCGACAAAGAATCTTGGCCGGAATGCGTCATCGAGCCCCCTTCCAGCTTTTGACCGCGTCTTGACACAGGTCAAATCAAAAATGTCGCGCAGGGTGCAGGTTGATGATCATCAACCGCAAGAGATGTAAAAATGAGTAACGGAACACCATTTTCAAACGACCGCGATTTCCTGATCCTTCCCGTTCTTTCAGGTTTTTACGACAAATTCGCTCAACCCCTTGCCTGGACGGCCTTTCGCGTCGCCATCGGCGGAATGCTGGTCTATGAGGGATATCCCAAGATCATGGCTCCCTTTGCCCAGGTCGGCTTTGTTGAAAACCTCGGCTTTTATCCGGGGTGGCTCTGGTCCCCGACATTGGCGGCCATGCAATTCTTCGGCGGCATGTTCATCGCGCTGGGATTGCTGACCCGCCCGATCGCCCTTGCCAATGCGGTCATGCTGGCGATTACCCTTTGGTTTCACTTCGCCAATCCCTACGGGCACGCACTTCTGACCGATGCGGGCATGCAGGCGCTGGCGGCGGCAGATCAAACGCTGTTCACACCGGCAGGCGTGCGTCGCCTCGCCGATGGCGGCACGGTGTTTCTGGAAAGCGTTCAGACCAAGGCGGAACTGGCATCGCTGTTCTGGACCGGCGGCGCTGCCCTTTTCGCGGCCTTCGGCGGTGGCTACTGGTCGCTTGATAAATCGCTGTTCAAGAAGCAGTTCTGAAACGAAACACCGCCCGCATCGGGACCGATGCAGGCGGTGTTTTCAATGGTCAATCCGGCAGGGCTTACTTGTAGACAGTAGGCTGCAATGGAATGTCGGCTGGAGGAATGTACTGTGCGGTGTCGCAGCCATTGAAGACATAACGGCCACCGACGCGCACTTCGTGCGACGTGATACCCTTGTCGCGGCCGCCGGACGTCAGGCCACTTCCGCTTGTGCCGAACATGCTGCCGCTGCCGATCTGGCGGAAACGATAGCCGACGTCGGCCTTCAGGTTACAGGTGACATCGATCGACGCACCGGCCATCAAGCCGTACGCGAAGCGCCAGTTACCTTCACCATCGATCTCGCAGTTACCGCAGCTCGACAGCTTGTCCCACTTCACATAGGCACCACCGATACCAGCGCCGAGATATGGCGTGATGCGACCGTAGGTTCCCAGATCTACATAGGCGTTTGCCATGAGAGCGTAAGCGCGCATTGCCGAGTCGGCACGATTGAGTTCAGGTGCAACGCCGCTGAATTTGGATTTCGCCATGTAATCGAATGTCAAATCCGTACGCAGATGATTGTTGATCTGATAGCCAACACCACCACCCACTACGAAACTGTCTTTCAAAGACCGATCGCCGAAGCTCAAACGCTGAATGGTTGGACCAGCGAACGCACGGTCAAAATCCGCACCACGCGACCTGTTGAACGAATAACCCACATCACCGCGCAGATACCAACCGCTTGCTTCCTGAACGGACACTTCCGGTGCCTGATCAACGAATGCTGGCTGCGGCTCTGCCTGATAGACATCTGCTGCAAAAGCGGTTTGGCATGCCATCAATGCGGCGACGACACCGATCAGGCTCTTTTTCATTACAAGGCTCCCTAAGCGGTATCGGCGCCAGATGCGGCGAATACCCGTGAATTCATCATTTACGAAGCCTGAAGGAAATTGGTTAAATCCCTGTTAAATTCGGGAATACATCTGGTTATTTTGCTAACAGACTTGGTTAATACTCTTTTACCGGTTGGAGAGCTCAGTCCGGCTTCAAAGAATAAAAATCTCCATATGCGTGTCTTTTCAGCGCGTAACTTCGTATTGGTATGCATAAGCCTATGCGACTGAAATAATATTTTGTTAGCTAATATTATTGTCCTTCTCGCAACAGTCATCACCTATTGTAAGTATAAGGCGCCCATTGACTGCGGCGGACCGACGATAGTCAGACATGACGTGCTGATCTCAGAGGGAATTCCTTCCCCACCGCCTGATGGCACCTTCGCCGGAGGGCGCGTTCAAAATACTTCAAGGTCATCCTTTCTTGAGCACGCCACTGAAATACTTCATTGAGTTGGTGAAGATACCGGACAATAATCCGCCGCTCCTGGTCGCGAAATACCGCGCATTTTGCCGGCAGATGCCGATGATGTATTTCATTTTGATATCGAGCACCTGGGCGCTCGCGGCAACGCATCTGCCCATCGCGCCGCTGTGGCTGACCGTTGCTGTGCCTGCCGCCTTTACCATCATCAGTGTAATCCGGGTCATCTTCTGGTGGAAGTCGCGAAACGAAATCCCCTCGCCTGATTATGCGTTGTCGGCGCTCAGAAGAACGCAACGCCTGTCGGTCGGTATTTCCGTTTCCTTTACGGCCTGGTCCCTTTTGCTCTACCCCTATGGCGATGCCTATCAGCAATCTCACATTGCATTCTACATGGCTATCACAGTCATTTCGTGCATTTTCTGTCTGATGCATGTTCGCTCCGCAGCGCTCTTCGTCGCGGCCATCGTCAATGGCACATTTATCGTCTTCTTCACCGCGACGGGCCACGCCACCTTCATCGCCATCGCGGTCAACATTCTCCTCGTCAGCTTCGGCATGCTGGCGGTATTGATGGTGAACTATCGCAATTTCGAGCGCATGATCAGCGCCCAGCAACAAACCCAGGCGCTCAGCAATGAAAACCTGCGGCTGGCCAACATCGACAGCCTGACCGAACTGCCCAACCGCCGCGCCTTCTTCAAGCATCTGGCAGAAGCGTTCGAGGCTGCCACCAACGATGGCAAGCGTCTCGCCATCGGGGTTATCGATCTCGATGGCTTCAAGCCGGTCAACGATCTCTACGGTCATTCTTCAGGTGACCGCCTGCTGGTGGAAGTCAGCAGCCGCCTGACAGAGGAATTCTCGTCCAGCAACCTCTTCCTCGCGCGTCTCGGCGGAGACGAATTCGCTTTCGTCATTTCAGATGTCGCCGATGACTGTGATGTGGTTGCCGAGGGGCACCGCATGTGCACCGTGATGCGCTCGCCGTTCCACCTGCCGGATGCGACGATCATGATCTCCGGCTCCATCGGCATCGCCGTCTTCCCGGATCTGGCATCGACACCGGAGGAACTGTTCGACCGCGCCGATTACGCACTCTACCACGGCAAACGCCGCAAGCCCGGCAACAGCACCCTCTTCACCGCCCGCCATGTCGCCGAAATTCACCGCGATGCGCGCATCGAACAGACGCTGAAACAGGCCGATCTGGCCAGCGAACTGTCCGTCGTGTTCCAGCCCATCGTTGATCTCACCTTGCACGAAACAACGGGCTTTGAAGCACTGGCGCGGTGGAATAGCAAAGTGCTGGGGCAGGTCTCACCCGGCCAGTTCATTCCCATTGCCGAGCGCGCGGGCATCATTGGCAGCCTCACGCGTCCGCTTCTGAAGAAGGCGCTGACCGCCGCTCGCAAATGGCCGACCCGTTTCCGCCTGTCCTTCAATCTCTCGGCGCAAGATTTGAGCAGCCCTGAAGCGGTGATGAGCATCATCGCCATCATCGAGACAAGCGGCTTCGAAGCATCGCGTCTCGATTTGGAGATTACCGAAACGGCTTTCATTCATGACACCCGCCAGGCGCGCCAGTCGGTGGAAATGCTTCGACAGATCGGTTGCGGCATTTCGCTGGATGACTTCGGCACGGGATATTCCAGCCTGACATCGCTTCACTCTCTGCCGCTCACCAAGATCAAGATCGACCAAAGCTTCGTTCACGAGATACAGGATAACGCAGCCAGCGAGAAAATCGTCCGCTCGGTGTTGACGCTCGGTCGCGAAATGGGTCTGGATGCGATTGTGGAAGGCGTGGAAACTGTCGAAGAAATGGCCGTGATCAGAAATCTCGGCGCAAAATTCGTTCAGGGTTATCTGATCTCGAAGCCGATGGACGAAGGTGCCATCCCCGGCTTCCTCGCCCAAGAACGCGACGCAAACGCGGTCCTCGCCCGCTCTGCATAGCGGGTTAAACAAAAAGGGCCAGCGTTGCCGCTGACCCGATCGATTGTTTATGCTGCCGATCTTGCGTTGGCGATAACGCCGATCAGATCGTTGACGATGCGCTCGACCTGCGCGCTGTCGTCACCCTCAGCCATGACGCGGATCAGCGGCTCGGTGCCGGATGGGCGAATGACCAGACGGCCATTTTTGGCCAGAGCACTTTCCGCATCGGCGATAGCCTGCTTCACCACAGGGTTTTCCAGGGGCTTGCCGCCGGTGGTCCGCACATTTTTCAACAGCTGCGGCACAGGCTCGAACTTGCGGCAGACTTCGCTCACCGTGCGCCCGGACCGCTTGACGCGGGCCAAAACCTGAAGTGCCGCCACAAGGCCGTCACCCGTCGTACCATAATCCGACAAGACGATATGGCCAGACTGCTCACCACCAACGTTGAAATCATGGTTGCGCATGTGTTCAACCACGTAGCGGTCACCCACCTTCGTGCGCGCCAGCGTCATACCGTTGTCCGTCATGAAGCGCTCAAGGCCCAGATTGGACATGACGGTCGCGACGATCCCGCCGCCACGCAGGATTTTATCCTCGGCCCAGCTTGACGCAATTGTTGCCATCAACTGGTCGCCGTCAACGATCTGTCCCTGCTCGTCCACGATGATGACGCGGTCCGCATCGCCATCCAGCGCGATGCCGATATCGGCGCGCACTTCATGGACCTTCTTTTGCAGGGTTTCAGGATAGGTGGAGCCGCATTCAAAATTGATGTTGGTACCATTAGGCTCGTTGCCGATGGTAACGACTTCCGCACCGAGTTCCCACAGAGCTGCCGGAGCGACCTTGTAGGCTGCGCCATTGGCGCAATCGATGGCGATCCGCAGGCCGCTCAGCGTTACGTCACGTGGAAGCGTGCGCTTGACGAATTCGATGTAGCGATAAATATCACCATCCACGCGCTTGGCACGGCCGATCTCGCTGGGCTTAGCCAGCTGCGCATAAATGTCCTTGTCCAGCAGGTCCTCGATTTCGAGTTCCAGTTCATCAGACAGCTTGTAACCGTCGGGGCCGAACAGCTTGATGCCGTTGTCTGCAAAGGGGTTGTGCGACGCCGAAATCATCACGCCGATATCTGCACGGAGGGACCTCGTCAGCATCGCGACCGCCGGTGTTGGAATAGGACCCAGCAAGAACACGTCGAGACCTGCTGCCGTAAACCCTGCGACCAGGGCATTTTCCAGCATATAGCCCGAAAGACGCGTGTCCTTGCCAATCACCACACGGTGGCGATGGTGCCCGCGCCGAAAAATCGTACCCACCGCAATTCCGACACGCATGGCAAGATCAGGCGTCATGGGGAAGACGTTGGACTGACCGCGAATACCATCGGTTCCGAAATAGCGACGTGTCATGTGAACTCCAGATTTGTATGGGGGCAGTCAGTACGCATGAAGCGTGACCAGCTTTTCAGGCTAGATGCCATAAAAGCCTGCTGACAGCACGTCAATTACCGCGAATATCCAACATATGTTGTTACCACACCGGCTTCTCCCCAACAAAGAGAGGCGTAGAGAAAAGGCCGCCCGCGAACGGACGGCCTTGAATAACTTTGATTTTGGACTTCAGATCAGTGCGGCTGCGGCTCCATGCCGCCTTCCGACTCACCGTCGCCCTTGGCTTCGTTCGGGCCGTCCTTCTTCGTGCCAGCCTTTGGCACGGCAGAGCCACGGCTGTTCGGAGAATCGTCGCCCAGATCACGGGGCGGCTTTTCGCCACGCATCAGACCCTTGATTTCCTCACCCGTCAGCGTTTCGTATTCCAGAAGACCTTCCGCGATGGCAACGAAGCCATCATGGTTTTCGGTCAGAATACGGCGCGCTTCGGTATAGGCTTCGTCGATCAAACGGCGAACTTCGGTGTCGATAGTTTGCGCCGTCGCCTCGGAGACGTTCTTGGACTGCGATACGGAGTGACCGAGGAACACTTCCTGCTGGTTTTCACCATAGGAAACCTGTCCGAGTGCATCGGAAAAGCCCCATTGCGTGACCATCGCACGGGCAAGCTTTGTGGCCTGCTCGATATCGGATGACGCGCCAGACGTGATGTTTTCCTTGCCGAACGTCAACTCTTCAGCCACACGGCCACCCATCATGATGATGAGACGGGAGACCATCCATTTGTAGCTCATGGAATAGCGGTCGCCTTCCGGCAACTGCATGACCATGCCAAGCGCACGACCGCGCGGAATGATCGTTGCCTTGTGCAGCGGATCAGCCACGGCAACCTTCAGCGCCGTAATGGCGTGACCGGCTTCGTGATAGGCCGTCAGCTTCTTTTCGGCTTCGGTCATGGCGGACGAGCGGCGCTCCGCACCCATCATGATCTTGTCCTTGGCGTCTTCGAATTCGGCCATGGTGACAACGCGCTTGTTGCGGCGTGCAGCCATAAGTGCTGCTTCGTTGACGAGGTTAGCCAGATCGGCACCCGAGAAACCAGGCGTGCCACGGGCCAGAACCTTCAGATCAACATTTGGTGCCAAAGGTACGTTCCGAGCATGGACCTTCAGAATGCGTTCACGACCAACGATATCTGGGTTCGGAACGACGACCTGACGGTCGAAACGGCCCGGACGCAGAAGCGCAGGATCAAGCACGTCAGGACGGTTGGTCGCGGCGATAAGAATGATACCCTCATTGGCTTCAAAACCATCCATCTCGACCAGCAGCTGGTTCAGCGTCTGTTCGCGCTCATCGTTGCCGCCGCCAAGACCGGCACCACGGTGGCGACCGACGGCATCGATTTCGTCGATGAAGATGATGCAAGGCGCATTCTTCTTGGCCTGCTCGAACATGTCACGCACGCGGCTTGCGCCGACGCCCACGAACATTTCAACGAAGTCGGAACCGGAGATGGTGAAGAACGGCACATTGGCTTCGCCAGCCACAGAGCGCGCCAGCAGCGTCTTACCGGTACCGGGAGGACCGACCAGCAGAACACCACGGGGAATCTTGCCACCCAGACGCTGGAACTTCTGCGGATCGCGCAGGAATTCAACGATTTCTTCAAGATCCTGCTTGGCTTCATCCACGCCTGCGACATCATCGAAGGTCACGCGACCATGCGCTTCGGTCAAAAGCTTGGCCTTGGATTTGCCGAAGCCCATCGCACCACGCGAACCACCCTGCATCTGACGCATGAAGAACAGCCAGACACCGAGAATGAGGAACATCGGCAGCAAGGTCCCGAGATAGCTCAGGAAGCCGGAAGAGCCATCGCTTTCAGGACGCGCGACAATGCTGACATTCTTGCTCTGAAGACGTTCCATCAGCGCATCGTCGATCACAGGCGAGTATGTCTGAAACGCGGCGGCGTTTTCCGTGTAGGTGCCCAGTACGCGATTGCCGGTCACAGTGACTTCACGCACACGCCCGGCGTCCACATCCCGCAGGAACTGCGAATAGGGAATCTCTCGCGAGCTCGACTGCGAAGGCGACGTCTGGAACATGCTGAACAAGGCGATCAGCAACAGAGCGATCACTGCCCACAGGGCGAAATTTCTAAAATTTGGGTTCATTGAACTCCCCGAACTCCAACGGGCAAATGCGCGCCCGCCATTATGTTGTGCCTAACATAAGGACGACAGTTGCCCTTGCCAAGGCAGGTGGAAGCATCAGATGCGATTTGAGGTAAAAACTGTACGAAAAATCCGTGCGAAAAGCGCAGCTTGCCCTAGACCGGGGCCTGCGGATAGGCCGGACGACCAATGAGAGCAGCAATGGCATTCGCGAATTGAAGGTCGAAGCGCGGCAAAAACAGATCGTAAGGCGCCATTACCCGGCTCAGCAACACCCCTTCTACAGCCATCGCTTGCCCGGTGCTATCAACGATGAACGGCATAGTTTCCAGGGCACGGCGGGCAACACCGGCAGGAACGAGGGAGGGGAAACCCGACTCCTTCCCACTCTGAAACGGACCATGTGCGCGCACGACAACATCGTCAGCAGTGCCGTTGGTGATCTCGAAGCGTTCGTCCCACACGATTTGTTTACCGGCAGCCACCGGCATTGTCGCCACGCCGCGGTTTTCCCTGACAAGGTGAAGCGCATGTTGCCGTCGGTCGAACACCACGCGCGCGGCAGTCACCCTGCCCGGCTCACCGTCTGTCACCAGAGCCATGACCCCATCCATGCTGGCAGCCGCCATCGCAAATCGCCGTCCGCCGACGACGCTGGCGAGCGCCGAGAGAGCGTAGCGAAGCGTCGCGGGTTCTGATTTCAGGCCGTCGGAATTAAGAGTGAACACAGCGCCAGCATGGCAAGACATATGATTTTTAATGAGATGCGCCGCTTCTGCAGAAAGATCGAAACGGTTGATTGACTGATCAATCAATATCCCAGATGCGGCGTTACGCGCACGAACGCGCTCATATTTGGCGTCTTCGTTGCTGGGGTCGTCGTACCAGCCTTGCCCAAGGCTCGTCAGAAAATCCCTGATGTCCTGCCGCGTCGAATTGAGAAACGGTCGCATGATCCAGTGGCGCCGGTCGTAAAGAACGGCATCGGCCATACCTGCAAGGCCGAGATTATCCGTCCGCTGACTGCGGGCGCTGCGCATCGCAATCGTCTCGCGCTGATCGCCGAGCGTGTGTCCCACGACGATCATGTCAGCACCGATTTCGTCTGCAACCTCGGCAATCAGCGCATAACGCGCAAGCCGGGCAGCAGCAGAAATGCCGGTGGTGGGTTTGGGATCGTCCCAGCGCCGAATATGGCTTGGGATGCCGATGCTGGCACACAGTGCCGCTACGCCTTTCGCCTCCTCCGCCGCTTCAGGGCGAAGCGCGTGGTCGATAGTGACGGCGTGTAAGGAAATGTCGTTTCTGCCCGCATCCTGCACGACTTGCCGCAGCGCAAACAGCAGTCCTGTCGAATCACTGCCGCCGGAAATGGCGACGAGGATCAAGGTGGGTTTTGAAATCTTGTCGATAAATTGCCGTGCAGCCTCAAGCGGCGCAATCGGGCTTACGGGAAACGGCATGTCGTCATCACCGCTTCGCCATCTTACTGGCAGCTCAGGCGCTTCTGTTCGCTGGTGACTTTGCCGAGAACTGTTTTGGAGGCGCTGGGATAGCGCTTCGGCACTTCGCGAAGTGTCGCGCAGGCGGTTTCCTTGTTGTCGAGTGCAGCCAGCGACATGCCAAGCTTCAGAAGCATTTCAGGCGCTTTGGGCGATTTGCTGTAGGTCTGGTGCGCATTGAGGAAGGTCTTGGCAGAATCCGTGAACTTGCCCTGACTATACTGCGCTTCGCCGAGCCAGAAATTGGCGTCTGCAGCCTTGGCACCCTTCGGGTATCCCTGAATATACTGCTCGAAGCCCTTTTCCGCAGCCTTGTAATCGCCGGAGAGAACGTGGCTATACGCCGCCTGATAGATATCGTTTTCGCTGGTCAGCGCTGCCGTGTTGACCGGATCGGGGCTGGCGGTGCGTCCCGTTTCCACGCCCGGAAGCGCGCCCGAGGAATTGTTGGCATTGGAGTTCAGCGTACCGCCAACGGGCAGACCGCGCGAATCCAGCTCGATCGAGCCGAGTGTCGTTTCGCTTGGCGCAGCCGTGCTGCGCGGTCCGGTCGCCGTTGCGCCCGGTGCTGCGCCACCCATTGAAGCGCCGCCCTGGGACGGCGTTTCAATGATGGTTGCGACATCGTCCTGAGGACCAGCCGATGGTATCTCGGCTTCGGCCTTCTTCTTCGGTGCCGGTGCAGCAGACTTGCCACCTTCCAGTTCCTGGAAGCGGAATTCATTGTCTTCCTGGGCCTTGCGGATCGTTTCCTGCATTTGCAGCAGTTGGAAACTCATTTCCTCGATACGACCGTTCAGCTGTCGGATCTGCTCTTCAAGCTGCTGAACACGGTACGTATCGTTCGCCTGAACATTGATCACGGGTGCCTGCTGCGTCTTTACCGTGCTCGAGTTCCCACCCCAGCCCAACAACGGTCCTGAAACGGCTGTGCCGCTCAGTCCGGTGAAAGCTGCCAGCCCCAGCATTCCCGCCACGACAAGTTTCTTCATATTGCGTCCTGTCTGGTTGATTTGCGCCCCAACGACGCAAAACCGGATTTTTTCCATCTCGCGTAAAAAAGCAACTTAACTTCGGCTAAACTATGAAAAAAACAAAAGGCGGCCCGAAGACCGCCTTTCACATGTCATCACTTCACTGCGAGGCAATTACATGCCTGCGCCACCCAGAACGGTCACGGCGCGACGGTTCTGCGACCAGCAGGAGATGTCGTCGCAAACGGCGACCGGACGTTCCTTACCGTAGGAAATGGTCTTCATGCGGTTTGCAGGTACGCCCTGCGAAGCCAGGAATTCCTTGGTGGCGGCTGCACGGCGTGCACCCAGCGCAAGGTTGTATTCGCGCGTGCCGCGCTCATCGGCGTGGCCTTCGACTGTGATGGCGTAGTTAGGATAACGAGCCAGCCACTGTGCCTGACGCTGCAAGGTCTGCTGTGCGTCTGCGCGGATGGATGTGCTGTCCGTATCGAAGAAGATGCGGTCGCCGACATTGACCGTGAAGTCCTGCGAAGAACCAGGCGTTGCGGAACCTGCACCGCCACCCAGGCCGAGCTCGCCAGCGCTGTTCGGCATGTTCTTCTTGTTGGCGCAACCAGCCAGCGCAAGCGCAAGCGTCAGTGCGATCATGGCCGGATTACGGGCAATTCTCTGCATCGGGCCGAGTGCCGAAGTGTTTGTACGGCTCATAGCCGGTCTCTCCTTAGAATTCAGTAACGTTGCCAGACAATAACCGAATGCAGTTAATTGCCCCCAAACAATTATGGTTAACAGAAAGGAAATGTCCCGCTTTTTTTGCGCCCTCACGACATAATTGCAGAAGAAGGCAGGGCATTTCCCGGTATGGCATGCGTAGAAAATATGGCGGCACCCTCACAAAGGCGCCGCCACAATGGCAGATCAATCCAGCAGTGGCGACCAGGCCGGGTCGGACGCAAAGGTCGGCGTCTTGACCAGCTGTTCGTTGTAACCGCTCAGATCGATGGAATAGAGCTGCGGGCCACCGGCACCGGCTGCCTGGCGGAAGAACATCAGAACACGGCCATTGGGTGCCCATGTCGGTCCTTCATTGTGGAAGCCGGAGGTCAGAATGCGCTCACCCGAGCCATCAGGCTTCATGACACCGATGGAGAATTTGCCGCCCGACTGCTTGGTAAAGGCGATGAGATCGCCGCGCGGAGACCAGACTGGCGTGGAATAGGAGCCATCGCCGAAGGAAACGCGCGTCTGGCCTGAACCATCGGCATTCATTACGTAAATCTGCTGACGGCCGCCACGGTCGCTTTCAAAGGCGATGCGTTGACCATCCGGTGCGTAGGATGGCGCGGTGTCGATAGCACCGGTATTCGTCAGGCGGGTGGTCGTGCGCGAACGCAGGTCCATGGTGTAGATATTGGCGTTGCCTTCCTGCTGAAGGCTCATGATGACCTTTTGACCATCTGGCGAAAAGCGCGGCGAGAACGTCATGCCGGGAAAATTGCCGACGACTTCACGCTGTCCGGTTTCCAGCTGCAACAGATAAACGCGTGGCTGCTGGCCTTCAAAGGACATGTAGGTCACTTCCTGACGGCTTGGCGAGAAGCGCGGCGTCAGAACGAGGTCCTTGGTGTTGGTCAGGTTGCGAACGTTGAAACCGTCCTGATCCATGATCGACAAAGCGCGCTTGCGGTCTGTCTTAGGACCGCTTTCGGAGACGAAGACGACGCGGGTATCGAAGTAACCCTTTTCACCTGTTACCCGCTCATAGATCGCGTCGGCGATGATATGCGCCACACGGCGCCAGTTTTCAGGCTGGGTGAAAAACTGCTGGCCGGTCATCTGCTGGTTGGCAAAGGTGTCCCACAGGCGGAATTCCGCACGCAGACGGCCATCGGCCTCCTTGGTTACGCGGCCCGTGACCAGCGCCTGCGCGTTGATGACTTTCCAGTCTTCGAAACGCGGCTGCTGGTCAGGATTGCTGATCTTTTCGATGAAGGCGTTCTTGTTGATGGGCGCAAACAGGCCCGAACGCTGGAGGTCGGCGGCAATGACCTGCGAGACCTGCGCACCAATGCCATCGGCAGACATGAAATCCGTGACGGCGATGGGCAGCGGCTGCACATTGCCCTTGTTGATGTTGATCTGAACCTCAGCACTGGCCGGTGTTACCGCAGCGAACGACAACAGCATGCCAGAGGCAACCATCACCGCGCGCAGGAGAGACAACTTGATCATCGAGACAAGCCTTTCAGCTTCATACAAAAATTGGACATCGATTTGGGTAGTGGTTCGTTCATCGGTCCCAAAACTGTCGGTTAAATGGCAAAATCGGATGGATCGAAATTCAACACCAAAGTGTTCCATCCTTTTTCGCCGTCATATTTTTCGCGCGGCAGGTTCTGCAAAGGCGCAGACCGCAAAAGGGCGCGGCGCGTGCTGCTTTCAACAGCCCGGCGCGTTCCTTCCGGTCCACCTGTCGCCGTAATCTCCGGCTGACCCACGATGTTGCCCGATGGGTCCAGCGAAACGCGAATGACCACCCGCACTTCCGCCACACCCGTCAGACCACCCGGCATGTTCCAGTTGCCCTGAATCTGGCCACGAACACTGTCGATTTCGCTGGCGCTGAGACCGGTGCCAATCGTTTTCTTGCCGCCAAGCGAGGCCGTTTCGGTGGAGCGCTTCGCGCCGCCGCCCGATGGTGCCTGCTTGTTCAGCAGAGCCGAGATTTCATCGGCATTGAACTCACTGGCCTGAGACGCGGCAGCTTTCGCGGTTTCCTGCATACGGTCTGCGGGCTTCTTGTCGGATGGCTTTTCGTTCGACTTGGCCTGATCCGGCTTCTTTTCAGCGGGCTTTTCGGCAGGTTTCGTCTCCGCAGGCTTCTGCTCGGCTTGTTTGGGCGGCTCGGGCTTGGGCTCAGGCGGCTGCGGGCGCGAATTCGGACGCGGCACATTCGGCGGCACGGGAATTTCGGCAGGCTCCTGATTTTGCGGCGGAGGCTCCTGCGCCTGCTGTTGGGCTGGCGGCTGTGTCGGCGTCGGTGGTGTCGCTATTTCGGGCTTGGGAATGGGAAGTGACGCCGTTTCCTGCGGCTTGGGCGCAGATGTTTCTTCCTTGACGATATCCTTCACCTCGTTGGGCTTGGTATCGACCACAGGCGCGGGCTTCTCCTGCTTGGGCGGAGCGGCAGCACTTTCATTGTTGTTGGGTTTGGTCGTCGGCGTCGGCGGCGCCTCGATGTCGGTGGTGTTGTTACCGGCATTTTGTGCATTCGCGACGATATCAGGCCGGGTCGTGGGCACAGGTGCAGACTTCTCGGCCTTTGGCGCATCCTTGGCGCCCTGCTGGATCTGCGTCATCTCTTCCACGGACACGAGATCGACAGGCATCGACTCGGCCTGAGACACCTCGAGCTGTGCCGGCGAGCCCAGGGAAACCAAGGCCACAGCCAGCAGCGAGGCGTGCACAATCGCGGATGTGGTGACGCTGCCCTTCATGCTGAGATCAATTACCCTGTTTCTGTTGTGTCACGAGACCGATATTCTTGAAGCCCGCAGCCTGAATGCGTGCCATGACATCGGCGACGATGCCGTAGGCGGCGACAGAGTCAGCGCGCACGAAAATACGCTCATTGTAGCCGGTCGTCGAAATTGCCTGCAGCTTGTCGGCCACTTCGGCAGCCTGGATCGGTGTTTCCTGCAAATGGATCACGCCATCAGCATTGACCGAAATCGTGATCGGCTGCGTATCGGAATTCAGCGCGTTAGCGGATGTCTGCGGCAGATCGACAGGCACGCCAACCGTCATCATCGGTGCTGCCACCATGAAGATGATCAGCAGCACCAGCATGACGTCGACGAGCGGCGTCACGTTGATTTCGCTGATTGCGCCGCCGCCTCTGCGGCGTCCCCGGCCCCGGCGTCCACCGGAACCACCGCCGCCACCGCCTGCTGACATTCCCATATCGTTTACTCCACTCGCTTCAGTGCGCGCTTACTGCGCGGCCTGACGTGTCTGCAGCTTCTCATCGATCTGACGCGACAGGATTGCGGAAAACTCGTCCGCGAAACCTTCCATCCGTGCGTGAAGCTTGCCCGCATCGCCCGTGAACTTGTTGTAAGCAATAACGGCAGGAATAGCGGCGACCAGACCGATGGCCGTTGCCAGCAGCGCTTCCGCGATACCCGGCGCCACGACGGCAAGGTTGGTGGACTTCGACCCGGCAATCGCCTGGAACGAGGTCATGATACCGATAACCGTACCGAAGAGGCCGATGAACGGACCGGCAGAGCCAATCGTCGCCAGCGAACCGAGACGGGCTTCGAAGGTCTCGCTCTCACGCGCCATCGTCACATCCATCGCGCGGTCGATACGCATCTGCAGGCCGATAGGCGACCTTGCGCCACGCTCGAAGGACTTTTTCCACTCGCGCATAGCCGCCACGAAAATCGCAGCAAGACCACCGTTTTGACGATCGGACAGGCTGCGATACAGCTCTTCCAGAGACTGGCCGGACCAGAACACCTGTTCGAACTGGTCGAACTGGCGCTTTGCCTTGCCGAAGGCGACATATTTATCGATGACGATGGCCCATGTCCAAACCGACGCAGCAAGAAGACCGATCATCACCATCTTGACGATGAGGCCAGCCTGCATGAACAGAGCCCAAAGACTTACGTCGTGCGTTGCCGCTGCCAAACCTGCCTGTTCCATAAAAATCCAATCCCCGAATCCAAACGCCCGGTGCATGACCGGGCGATTTAAACGCGCATCAACGCTTGAGGTGCTCTAGCCAACGCCGAAAACCCCTTGAGCCATGCCCCGATATTGCCATTACGCCTTACTTGCCGGTAAATTTGGTAAAAGGAAGGCGTGCGGCGCACAAATACCGAATGGTTAAGGTAGACTACATTATGGTTAAGAGAGTGTTACGAAATAAGCACTTTAAATAGGAAGTGGGCGATAGAGCTTTCTTACTTCATGAATTTTTCGGCGATGGTATCGGGCAGACGGCGTGGTCTTCCCTTGGCGTTGATCACAGCAATAATCACTTTCGCGACAATCAACAGCGTATCGCCCCGCCGTATCTCCTGATTAAGCACCATCTTGGCACCACCAGCTTTCTCGGTCAGCGTGGTGACGGTCAACACATCGTCCATCCGTGCCGGTAACTTGAAGTCGATTTCCATGCGGTGAACGACAAAAACCAACCCTTCCTCATCCGCCGTCAGCAGCGCACTCTGCTCGCAGCCAAGGCACCGCAGATAATCCGTGCGGCCACGCTCGAGAAAATGCAGATAGCGGGCGTGATACACGAGGCCGGAGAAATCGGTGTCTTCGTAGTAGACCCGTTGAGTCAACCGATGGCCGTGTTCGATGAGTTCGCCGGAGAGGGATACGGTGAGGTCAGTCATGCGAAGGTCCTTGGAGAAGTTTTCTGCTTTAGACGCGGCGGTAAAACCACCTCCCTCATTCCTGTGCTTGTCACAGGAATCCAGTCGTCACGCGTCTGCGTGGCGGAGAGAGTCTTTTCAGCCCAAGGACTTGGGCTGGCTGGATTCCTGTGACAAGCACAGGAATGAGGGGGCGAGAGAGCACCTCATTTGTCATCCAGATTGCGATCATCCCAAACAACGTGCTGAACGGTAGAGGGTAGATTTTCGATCTCACCGGCGATGAAATACGGTGGAATATCAAGCTGCGTCAAGGCTTGCGTGGTCGCTCTAACCCAGCGGAATTCGAGCGGATGCTTGCCGTCCTGCATGCGGTGGACGATGTTTTCTTCGTGGAACGGAAAAGTCTCGGGCAATTCCATCAAGTAGTAAAAACCAAGCTCGTGCCAGTCCTTACCTTCATAATGGAAGAAGTTCTCCACCACCCAAAGCAACCGCCCGACTTTAGCCTCGACGCCAAGTTCTTCCACCATTTCCCGCGCCAACGTGTCCTGCGACTGCTCGCCCATTTCGGCACGACCGCCGGGAAAGCTCCAGAACTTTTCATGCGTTGCCCGGTGCACCAGCACATGGCCATCCCGGAAGGCTATGCCTGCCACACGCATCTGGAAGATACGCTTGGGTTTGAATTTCATGCGGATGCGGGTGTCTTCAGTCATATGATTTGTCTTCCCGGAACATGAGGTCACGTTCCGACCAGCCTAGCGCGTCCAACTCCACTTTGCGAACCCCCGCATCGTCGCCAACGATAAATTCGTCCAGTTGCGGTGGTTTAACGGAGGTGCCGGACAGCATCGCGTGCACTTGGCCGCGATGATGCGTCTGATGCTGGAAGAGATGTGTGAGAATATCGTCGCAACGGTCCTGCTGTATTCGCTCTGCCCGATGCACTCGCACGGTCGCGGCTAAATCGTCCGGCTCCAACATATCCACAAAAGCGATGAGGTCCTCGTCCAACTGCACCTGCCCATCCCGCAAAGCAGATATTTCACCGAAAGGCTCTTCCTGAGCAAACGCGGCATATCCCAACGTGCCGCCCTTCAGGGCATCGACATAAAACAGATCGACCAGATAGATATGATTCAACGTCGCGCGGATCGTCGGAAAGAAACTGATGCGAGGAGCGACGAATTCCTCCTGCGAAAGAACACCGCAGGCGGTGTGAAGTCTCAGATTTGCCAGCCGATTATTGCGCGCCAGTTTTCTGAACGCGCGGCGCGGGTCGTAGCTCATGGCTCTCTCACTTGCTGCTATTGTCTAAACGGAAAGAGCAGCCATCTTTAAAAGATCAACCGGCTTTTCCCAGTTCTGAATGGCTTTTCAAGACCTTTCCGCCGTCTTCCTGCTCGATGAGATAGGCGGGCTCTTCCTCGCTCGCCTTGCGCTTGATGACGGAGCCCTCAATCTTGCGCTCGACGTCTTCGGTGAAACTCTCGGCGACTTTGCCTTCTCCCTTGCCCGATCCCCATTTCCATTGGACCTTCGTGCCTTTGCGAAATTTCGTCATGTCATACTCCTCACCAAAGGCTTGGAAATGGTGGGAATGGCCGGTTGGTTCCTTAGGCTTGCCCCAACTCGATGACCACGATTTCCGGCGGAGACATGAAGCGCACGGGTGCGATGGAGCAGCCAAGCCCGCCGGAGACGACGAGATGCCGGTCATTCTCAACGACATGACCATAGGCATATCGCGCGCCGAAGCGCGAGGGAACGGCGGGGCGCCACCCGAACAGATTGACCTGCCCACCGTGAGTGTGACCCGACAGCGTCAAGGAAACGCGTTGCGGAACATTCACGAAAATATCCGGCTCATGCGCCATGAGGATGACAGGTGCATCATCGGTAATCTGTGCAAGCGTGCCCGGCAGATCATCGAGGCCGGTCGTGCGGCGTCCCGTCAGATAGGCCCATTGGTCCTCCACGCCCGCAATCCAGAACGGCTGCGCGTCTGTGCCGCAGCGGACGGCTTGGTTGGAGTGAACCTGAATGCCGACCGATCGCAGCGCCTGATGGGCGATGGTTTCCCGCAATCTCAACCGCTGTGCTTCCGCGTCCTGCCACCAATCGTGATTGCCACAAACGGCATGCACGCCCTGCGGTGCTTTCAGCCCCGAAAGCGCCTTCGCCCAATCCTCCGGCGGGACGACGCCTGTCACCAGCTTCATGCCGGACATGTAATCGCCCAGCAGCAGCATCACGTCCCCGCCCAGCGTATTGGCATAATCGCACAGTCGGGCAATGCGATCGGCGGGCATCCATGGCTCGCAGGCGTGAAAATCCGCCAGCGCTACGATGCGCAGGCTCTGCCCCGTGGGCCAGCCGGGCGGGTTGATGCGGTAGCGCGTTGTCGAAAGCCGTGCTAAGGGCTCGATGCCGCCAGCATAGGCACCGAGAGAGACCAGCCCCGCCGCCATGGTCGCAGCGGTTTTGAGCAGTGCGCGGCGGGTGATCACGATCAATCGTCCTCAAGCGTCATGCGAAACTGAGCCGCTTCCATATCCTTCGGAGGCTGCATGCCCAAATGTTTCCACGCCGTTGCGGTGAGAATACGGCCACGCGGGGTGCGCTGGATAAAGCCCTGCTGGATCATATAGGGCTCGATGATATCCTCGATGGCATCGCGCGGCTCCGACAGGCCCGCTGCAATCGTCTCGATCCCGACCGGACCCCCACCAAAATTGACAGCAATCATCGTCAGATAACGCATGTCCAACTGGTCGAGGCCCATATTGTCCACCAGCAGGCGGGTCAGCGCCTCATCTGCAATCTGCCGCGTCACGGCTTCCGCCCGCGCCACTTCGGCAAAGTCCCGCACCCGTCGCAACAGCCGTCCTGCAATACGCGGCGTTCCACGCGAACGGCGGGCGATTTCGCGCGCACCCTCCTCCGTCATCGGCAATCCCATAATGCGCGCCCCACGCCGCACGATCAGTTCCAGTTCCTCGACGGTGTAAAAAGACAGGCGAACAGGAATGCCGAAGCGATCTCGCAGCGGGTTCGTCAAAAGCCCGAGACGGGTGGTAGCGGCGACCAGCGTGAATTTGGACAGATCGATCTTCACAGACCGCGCCGCGGGCCCCTCCCCGATAATTAAATCGAGCTGGAAATCCTCCATCGCCGGATAAAGGATTTCCTCCACAGCCGGGCTCAACCGATGGATTTCGTCGATAAACAGAACATCGCGCTCTTCGAGATTGGTCAGCAACGCAGCCAGATCGCCCGCCTTGGCAATCACTGGCCCGGATGTCGACTTGAAGTTGACACCGAGTTCCTTGGCCATAATCTGCGCCAGCGTCGTCTTACCAAGGCCGGGCGGGCCTACGAACAGCACATGGTCCAGCGCTTCGCCGCGGTTCTTTGCTGCCTCGATGAAAATCTTGAGGTTGGCGCGTGCCTCCGCCTGACCGGTAAAATCATCCAGCGTCTGCGGGCGCAGCGTCGTATCGATATCCTCGCCGCGCTTTTCCGAAGAAATCAGCCGTGCCGCGTCGCTCATGTCAGCATTTCCATTCCGGGTATTTTACGCGCCGCTTTCTGGTCGAATGTATAGGTCACGGTGCAGCCAGCCATTCTGTTCATTTCCGAAATGACGGCATCGGAAAAATCCGCGCCGGAATTGCGGCAAATATCAATCGCGTTGCCGACCACTTCATAATCCGGCACCTCGATTTCACGACGTTCGAGGATAGCCTGAATAAAATCAAGAACGGCGTCTTTGGAGTAGCCATAAAACCGCTCCAAAACCCAAGCCGTTTCCATCATCACGACCACACCAACGACCAGCGTATCGTTCTCCCCGAGCTCGTCGATAAAGTTTACCACGCGATCCCTTTGAGCGGGATCATCATTGACGGCAACACGCAGAAGAATATTCGTATCGATACCAAATCGACCGCTCATTCATCATCCTCGTTGCGAATTGATTCCTCATAAGCTTCAGACACCGAATATCCGATCGCAGGATTCATGTCGTCAATCGTCAGCTTCCTGCCGTTGGGTGGGGCGCCCAGCAAACCAGCCAGATCGTTGAATGACTGGTTGCGCGGCACGACGACCATCTCGCGATTACGGACCCAGACGTAGCATTTGTCACCTGGTCTGATGTCAAGCTGTTCGCGAACGCTCTTCGGAACAGTCATCTGTCCTTTGGATGTGATGGTGGTCTGAAATCCCATGATCGCAAACTTTCTTACTTTTTTGAAATTGTAAGGAAAATAACACAGGAAGGCTTACCGCGAAAGCTCCTTCAACCCCAGCCGGATCAGCTTGGCACTATCGCCACCCTCTCCGCCGTTCTTCAGCGCCGCAGCAACCGCATTGGCGGCCTGGTCGCGGGAATAACCGAGATTGGTGAGCGCCGAGACGGCATCGGCCACCGGCGCGGAGGCGACCCCTTCGCCCAACTCCTGCTTGAGGCCGATGGAGGCGGATGCTTCGCCCGCAAAGGCTGGGGCCTTATTGCGCAGTTCGGTGACAATGCGCACCGCCACCTTGGGACCGACCCCGGGAGCACGCGAAACGACCACCTTGTCCTGCAGCGCGATGGCATTGGCAAGCTCGGAGGGAGACAGCGTCGAAAGCACCGCCAGGGCCACCTTGGAGCCAACGCCCTGCACGCTTTGCAACAGGTTGAACCATTCGCGTTCCAACGCACTCGTGAAGCCGAACAGCTTTAGCTGGTCTTCCCGCACGTAGGTTTCGATGAAGAGAACGATCGCCTCACCCGCCGATCCCAGCCGTGACAGGGTGCGGGCCGAACAATGGGCTACGTAGCAGACGCCATGCACATCGACGAGAACGTAGTCGTCGCCGATTTCATCGATGGTGCCTTTGAGTTTTCCGATCATGTCGATGCCCGTTCGGTGAGTAAAAGATTAGCTGGCCGCCAGCACGCGCCGCATGCGCTCGCCCACGCGATTATGGGCATGGCAGATGGCGATGGCGAGAGCGTCCGCCGCATCATTGCCTTTGAATTCCGCCTTCGGCATCAGAATTTTCAACATCATATGGATTTGCTGCTTGTCGCCGTGGCCAACGCCGATAACGGCTTTCTTGACGGCATTCGGGGCATATTCGGCCACCGGCAGACCTGCGCGTGCCGGAACCAGCATGGCAATGCCACGTGCCTGACCAAGCTTCAGCGTTGCCACCGCATCCTTGTTGACGAAGGTCTGCTCCACCGCAGCCTCCTGCGGCTGATGCGAATGGACGACGTCCGCCAGACCATCATGCAACTGGCAAAGCCGCGAGGCCAGATCCATATCGCCATCAGACGTCACCGTACCGGAGGCCACGAAACGCAGGCTGTTGCCGAGTGTTTCGATGACACCCCAGCCCATCCGCCGCAGCCCGGGATCAATCCCGATAATTCGAATCGCATTTTGCATATCTAACCCTACCGTTCAGCGGTGAAACCTGCCAGCGATAAGTGAACAAAACGACAACATCTGTGATGTGTGCACGGCTTCCGGACCCAGCACTCCGAAACGGCGCAACCTTGGACCAGTTTTTTTGATGCATAGATCAATTCGGCGCGACCGCTCTGGCAAATTCCGCACTGCAACTTACATCGGGTGCAAGCTGAAATTCCAAAGGAGCGTCCGATGATCCCTTTTTCCATTCTCGATCTGTCGCCCATTGGTGAAGGCGAGACCGTGAGCAAGGCGCTTGAGAATTCGCGCCGCATGGCCATTAAAGCCGAAGAGCATGGCTATGAGCGCATCTGGCTTGCCGAACATCACGGCATGCCGGGCATCGCCAGTGCTGCCACCGCGCTCGTGATTGCCCATGTCGGGGCTGCGACCTCGCATATCCGCGTCGGTTCCGGCGGCATCATGTTGCCAAACCACTCGCCTCTGGTCATCGCCGAACAGTTCGGCACGCTGGCAGCGCTGCTGCCCGGTCGTGTCGATTTGGGCCTTGGCCGCGCACCCGGAACGGATATGCGCACCGCTCGCGCGCTGCGCCGCAACCTCGATGCGGGTGCGGAAAACTTCCCGCATGACATCATCGAGTTGCAGCAATATCTCGGCGCGCCGCAGCCGGACCAGTCGATCCTGTCAGTGCCAGGCATGAACACCAACGTGCCTATATGGCTTTTGGGCTCCAGCACCTACAGCGCCCATCTCGCCGCAGCCCTCGGCCTTCCCTATTCCTTCGCGTCGCATTTTGCACCCGATATGCTGATGGACGCCATTGCAATCTACCGCGAACGCTTCCAGCCATCCGCCACTCTGCAGAAGCCCTACGTCATGGTCGGCGTCATGGGCGTCGGTGCGGATACGGATGCAGAGGCGCAGCACCTCTTCACCTCGGCTCAACAGCAATTCGTCAACCTGCGCAAAAACGTCCGTACCCAGTTCCCGACGCCGGTGGAGAGCATGGACGGTTATTGGAGCGATATGGAACGCATCACCGTCGACCACACACTGCGCTATGCAGTCGTTGGTTCTCACGCGACGGTGGAACGGAAACTCGCCGACTTCCTGTCTGAAACGGCAGCAGATGAACTGATCGTCTCGATGCCTGTGCACAGCATAGAAAAACGTTTGCGCTCTGTGGAAGTCTTTGCAGAGGTGCGTAGCGGTCTGAGGCAGGCTGCTTAAGACGCTTAAGTAGAACCAGCCACGTTGTTCACGGCGAGGCAGCAGCCAGTGCTGCCGCGATCTGTACACTTACCTGTGCCGCAGAAAGATCAGCGTCGATGCGACACGCTTTCCCAAGCGTGTTGTAAAAGCTGAAAAGTGGTGCTGTCGCAGACAAGAAATTATCGTAGTTGATCTTGAGCGTCGAAAGCCGCGATCCGATGTCGGATTGAATGTGGGTTGCGGCTACACTCAGGCGGTCGACCATCACGTCGAAGCTCATGTCGAAAAATATGGCTAAATCGAGCGGCCTCTCAATACGAGAAAGCATATCATCCAAGGCCTGCGCCTGCGGAACGCTTCTGGGCAAGCCGCTCAGAATATAGTCTTTCCCAATTGCCTCAGTCACGAGCGTTTGTTCGAGCAATCCGACAAGGACATGATCGGGAATAAGCCGTCCCGAGGAAATTGCTTCCTGCGCCTGCTGCGCGCGCGCCGTATGAGAACACATGGCATCACGAACCAAGTTTCCATAACTGATAAAAACAGCTCCGTTGCTTTGCGCCAAAATAGCGGCTTGTGCCGTCTTTCCTGCACAAGGTAACCCGATAAGTGTCACATTCACGATCAGCGGTTCCTATATCGCCACCAATTACGATGGTCTGCTCGCCCTATACCTGTTTCCCAAAAGAAAACCCCGAGCAGTGACGCCCGGGGTTGATGATGACGACGAATGGTGGTGGTTATCAAGCCGAAAGCTTGGCCATGATTTCTTCGGAGACTTCGAAGTTGGAGTAAACGCTCTGAACGTCGTCGTCGTCTTCGAGATTGTCGATGAGCTTCATCAATGACTGCGCTCTTTCTTCGTCGACCGGCACGGTGTTCTGCGGCTTCCAGATCGATTTTACGCTGTCGGCTTCGCCCAGTACGCCCTCCAGCGCCTTGGACACTTCGTTCATAGCTTCGAAACCACAGATGATGGTGTGGCCGTCTTCGCTGCTTTCGACGTCGTCGGCACCGGCCTCGATGGCGGCTTCCATAACCTTGTCGGCATCGCCAACGGCGGGTTTATAGTTGATTTCGCCAACGCGGTCGAAGGAGAAGGCAACGGAACCCGTTTCGCCCAGCGCTCCGCCAGCCTTGGTGAAGATCGAACGAACGTTGGAGGCCGTGCGATTGCGGTTGTCGGTCAGTGCCTCGACGATAACCGCCGTGCCGCCTGGACCGTAGCCCTCGTAACGCACATAATCGTAGTTTTCGGCATCGGCACCGGACGCCTTCTTGATGGCGCGGTCGATGTTGTCTTTCGGCATCGATTGTGCCTTGGCGTTTTGTACTGCCAGACGCAACGCCGCGTTCATGCTTACATCCGGCAGGCCGGATTTGGCCGCAACGGTGATTTCACGTGCGAGCTTGGAAAACATCTTCGAACGGATCGAATCCTGTTTTCCCTTGCGATGCATGATGTTCTTGAACTGTGAATGGCCAGCCATGGCACCCCTGATCGGATCGTTTGTTTGGATTGGGGGCCTTATAAGTGCGTTAGCCCCGCGGTTCAAGTCCGTAAGCCACTCTTCTCGCGATACATGAAGGAACTGAAATCTATGCTCTTCGTTGTGGATAGGAGAGCGTCGGCGGGCGGTTGCCCGGTTGTCGTACTGTCAAAAGAAAAAACGTTAGGAGACTATTTCATGGTCAGTCTGAGTGAAGCACGCGAAGCCCCCGCCCGCCAGCTTTGGGATGAGATCAATTCCGTCCATGCCGGAATGCTGGGTCTCGAAGGACTGCACAACCATATGCAGCCGATGGCTCAGCACGCCGACCCGAAGACCAACACCATTTGGTTCTTTACCAAAAAAGACGCAGAGTTGGTGCAGTCGCTGAAATCGGGCGCACGGGCGCATTTTTGCGTTATCGGCAAGGATCATGATTACCACGCCTGCCTTTCCGGCAAGCTGGAAGTGCGCGAAGACCGCGCCAAGCTGGACGAATACTGGAACTCGGTCACGGCTGCCTGGTATGAGCACGGCAAAAGCGACCCACAGCTGACGATGCTGGCACTGCACGTCGATGACGCCGATATCTGGGCCTCCACCGACAGCACGCTGAAATTCGGCTGGGAAATCGCGAAGGCAAATCTGTCTGACGATAAGACCCCTGACGTCGGCGTTCGACAGCACCTGACGTTCGCCTAAACAACCTCCCCGTCATCCCTTTCTTACATGCCTTGCGGCACGAGAATTTGCGGCTGGCGGGGAAGACTTCTCATGGAGATCCTGATCACCGGGTCGGAGGCGTAGGCAATCGTAAACTGCTTGCCGAATGTCACCAGAAACTGCTCCAGCGCACTGGGTTGATGCATGGGCAGGATAAGCGCCGAGCGAAGGCGTTTGACGATCTGGCTCATACTGTCGGAGCCCATGGTCAGCCCTCCATCCACTGGCACCATCAGCACATCCAGACGCCCGATTTCGGCATATTGCGTTTCCGTCAGCTCGTAATGCAGATGGCCGAGATGACCGATGCACAGACCTGCGACCTCGAAAATGAAGATCGAATTTCCATCCTTCTGCAACAGCCCACCGCCGCCCCAGCGGTTGCGAATGTCGGAGGTGACGTTGCGGATGTAGACATCCCCCACCTGCAATTTATGCACCGCCTTCTCGCCCGGCACATCGCTCCAGCCATGCAGAACATGTTTGATGCCGGGGTCCGGGTGCATCGTGTAATGCGTCGAATGTGCATTGTTCATCGTCACGACGGTTGGCGTAACGGGCGGGCGGTAGACGCCATTATAATCAGTGGCAATGGTCACGCCTTCCGGCGAGGTGATCAGAAATGTCGAGTGACCGATATATTGTATCGCCACCTCTTCCTTCGCCGTGGATTGAGCCAGCCGGACATCCGCAGACTTGACGCTTGCAAAGGTCACGCCGGGCAGATTTTGGGCAATGGCCTGACATTGGCTGATGGGCGGGCGGTTGACGGAGGGACGGCTCGGCTGCTGCTGAGCCGATGCGGCGCCAGCAATCAAAAGCCCTGACACTGCAAGAATGAGCATGCGAAGCATCAACACCACTCCCGGAAACGAGATGAGTGAGGAAAGGATGCGGCAAGGTTGGAAGATCGTCCAGAAGCAAGAGCGGGATGCCGCTCACAATGTCGTCATTGGAGGTGGGTATGGTGAGGTTGGCGGGTAGGGTTCACCCCCCTTTGCCTGCCGGCATTTCCCCCTCAGGTTGGGAGATCGGCTGGGCGCTCTGACGCCGCTTCACTTCCAACGTTAGAAGTGGCCGAAAGGCTGCCGCAAGTCGATCTCCCCACCTGAGGGGGAGATGTCCGGCAGGACAGAGGGGGGTAAGCCCCACCCGGCGCCATATAATAACAAGCATCAAGCCCAAAAAGCCGGAACCGTCTCTGCCAATCTTGGCCCCATTCGCAGCGGCGCGATCTTCTCCGCAAGCCCCGTGCGGTCCGAAATCTCGACGCCAACACCACAGACGGTCGCGGGACCGCTCGCCGCCTCGAAACGACCCTTCGGCATTTTGGAAATGAACCGGTTGATCGGCTCTTCCTTTTCCATGCCGAGCGAGGAATCGTAATCGCCGCACATGCCTGCATCCGACATGTAGGCCGTGCCGCCGTTCAGGATTTGGGCGTCAGCGGTCGGCACATGCGTGTGAGTGCCGACGACGAAGCTTGCGCGGCCATCGACGAAATGGCCAAAGCACTGCTTTTCGCTGGTCGCTTCCGCGTGGAAATCGAACACGATGGCATCCGCCTGTTCACCCAGAGGGCAGGCACCCAGAATGCTTTCTGCGGAGCTGAAGGGATCATCCAGTTCCGGGTGCATGAAGACGCGGCCCATGATGTTGGCCACCAGAATACGCGCGCCGTTGCGGCCATAAAACAGACCGGAGCCCTTACCGGGCGTGCCCTTGGGGTAATTGGCGGGCCGCAGAAACTGGTCGTGCCGTTCGCAAAAGGACACCGCCTCTTTCTGGTCCCAGACGTGATTGCCGGTCGTCACAACATCGGCACCGGCGTTGATCGTCTCGAGATAAATTTCCTCGGTGATGCCGAAACCGCCAGCGGCGTTCTCGCCGTTGACGATGACGAAATCCAGCTTGAGATCGGAGATCAGCCCCGGAAGACGCTCCCACACCGCCGTGCGACCCGACTTGCCAACCATATCCCCGAGAAAAAGAAGTCTCATCCAGCCGTCCTGCCCTTGAAGTAACGCATGCCGCTCTCGGTCAGAACGGCATCCAGCGCCACATCGTGCGGCTGCGCGGGCACTGATGGCACTTCCTGGCAGTCGAATGCAATGCCGATAAGGGTAGTATCAAGTCCTTTTGCGTGAAGTTTGGCGATTGCCCGGTCGTAATGCCCGGCGCCATAGCCGATCCGGTGGCCTGCCGCATCAAAAGCCGATAGCGGCACCAGCAGAATCTGAGGGTCCAGCACCGCCGCATTTTCATCCGGCCCGGTGGTGCCGAAGCCGGTTTTGACCATTTCGCCTTCCTCGGCAAATTCTCGGAAGACAATCGTCTCCGGTCCAAGAACCACGGGCAAGCAAATCCTGGCACCCTTCCAGCGCAACGTCTCCATCAGGGGGCGCAGGTCCGGCTCGGAGCGAATGGGCATGAAACCGGAGATAATAGGACCATCCGTCACATCCAGCGCCATCGTACCATGTGCGGCGATACCGAGACTTTTTGCACGGCGTTCTTCAACGGAAAAAGCGTCCCGCAAGGCGAGACGCTCCATTCTGATCCGTGCTTTGTCAGGCAGACCCGCCGTCATTATGCAGCCCGGCTGACCAGCACCTTGTCGATGCGGTGACCATCGAGATCGATGACTTCGAAGCGCCAGCCGTTGCGCGTGATGTGCTCACCCAGTTCCGGCAAGCGACGGAACTCGTCCAGCACCAGACCGGCCACGGTTTCAAACTCGGCGTCGTCGGAAATCTGGAAACCCATGCGGTCTGCAAATTCGTCGGCTGGCATCCAGCCAGCCACGAGGAAGCTGCCGTCTTCGCGCTCCACCATGGCGGGCTCTTCGCCATCGTCTTCCTGAAACGCACCGGTAATGGCCTCGAGCACGTCACCGGAGCTGATGATACCCTCGAAGTGGCCGTATTCGTCATAAACCAGAACCATGTGCACCGTGGAGCGGCGCAAGGACTGAATGACATCCACGGCACTCGTAAGGTCTGAAACGACAGGAACCTCACGCAGCAATTCGCGAATATTCAGCTCACGGCCAGAAGCCAGCGCATCGAATGCGTCCTTTGCAAAGAGAACACCGAGAATCTCATCGGAAGCACCATTACGAACCGGCAGGCGCGAGCGCTGCGTTGCGCGCAACTGCTCACGAATTTCTTCTGCCGTATCTTCGATATCCACCACTTCCACGTCGCGGCGTGGCGTCATCAGGCCGCGCGCATTGCGGTCGGCCAGACGCATGACGCTGGTGATCATGGCGGATTCTTCGGTTTCGATGACACCGGCGCTATGCGCTTCGGCCAGAACCGTGCGAATTTCATCGTCGGTAACGGACGCATTGGACTCACCGCTGTGGCCCAGCAGCGCCAGGACCAGCTTGCCGGAACGATCCAGCAGCCAGACGACGGGCGCACCGATTTTGGACAGCATCACCATGGCAGGAGATACCCGCACGGCCACCTTTTCAGGGTCGCGAAGGGCAATCTGCTTGGGCACCAGTTCGCCAACAATCAGCGAGAGATAGGTAATGGCGACAACCACGACACCAACGCCGATAGCGTCAGCTGCGCGGTCCGGCACGCCCTGTTGAAGAAGCCATCCGGTAAAACGGGCACCCAGCGTGGCACCTGAGAAGGCACCAGAGAGAACACCGACCAGCGTAATGCCGATCTGCACGGTGGAAAGAAAGCGTCCGGGGTTTTCTCCAAGGGTGAGCGCCATGCCGGCGCCTCTGCTGCCTTGCGCGGCAAGCACTTTCAGCCTCGCCGGTCTGGAGGAGACAACGGCAAGTTCGGACATGGCAAGCACACCGTTGAGTACGGTGAGCAGAACCACGATCATAATTTCAGTAAACAAGTTTAGCTCTTTTTGGGCTGTTGAACGGCATGTCGCGGCTGCAACCACAATCGCTAAAGTTGAGAGCGGGAGCGCACATACCAACACGGATAATAGGGAATTGTTCCACCAATGCAATGACCAGAGGATTAAAAAACAAGCGGCACAGCCAGTTGGCCATGCAAAAAAGCACTGCCGGAGCGCGTGACGGCGGCATTGGTCCGTGGAGAACCACTGACAACCGCGTCGAGGCAAAAGTGAAAGGTGCGATCCACGGCGACCGATGGAGGTTTACGATCCTGGGTGCCTACAAACGTAGGTGGGCGCCATATGTCCAAGCCCACGGGCCTGGCCAGGGACAGCTCCCTTTGGATCGAGTATGGCCCCAGGGATTGAGTTTCCTGTCGGGAAGCGCAGAACGCATCTTCTATATAGGACGGTTCTGGGGGCAGCGGAAGGGGGTCAATGGCGAGAATGTTGCGGTGGAGCGTGTGGCACGAACTATCCGTGCAGTTTGGATGTGATTGCCCAATCGAAACAAGCCCAAACCCTGTGCAAGAACGTCAAAAAAACTAAAGACGTATCAATTCACAACTGGCTTCGGTCTTGCCACCAGTTTCTCGGTGATCCCGTTAAGGCGCGAGGAAAGATCGGAGATGGCGTTCACCACCAGTTCGTCGTTCTTCGCCTTGCTCTGGGCCATGCCGTCATGATTTTTCTGCAAGGATGCGACCTGGCTTTCCAGCGCCTCGATCTTGCGCGAAAGCTCAGACATTTCATCGGTGATCATGATGCCCGCCATGACGGTCAGCCTAAGATCGCCGATTTCGCCGAACTGGCTTTTGAGATGGCCGACATATTGGTCGAACTGGCTGGCCAGATCGGTCAAATGGGCTTCCTGCCCTGCCTCGCAGGCCATGCGATAGGCCTTGCCGTCGATCATCACGGTGACTTGAGCCATGGATAAAACTCCTTATCGGTCCAGCACGGCGCGGATCGTTTCCATCGCAGTCACCAGGCGGCGGGAAACCTCGCGGTTGACTTCTTCGAGCCGATTAGCACGAAACTGCGACTGGTCGAGCTCCTGCGCCAACCGTGCACGGTCCACATGCACGCGCTTCACTTCGCTCTCGACTTCGCCATTCTCGCGCTGACGCTCGATGCGCATATCGATGGCGTTCTCAAGGCTATTGATGGCGGAGCCGAGCTCCGACAACGCGATCTGTATGGTTTTATCCGCCGTCATCGTTTCTTCCAAACCGCAAGCAGCAAGCCGAATCGTTATTGCTTGGTGTCAATCATGGCCCCTGCACGATATGACCTGATTAACAGCCACGTCAATCAAACCAATACATTCAAGCACTTTGCGCTGTGGATGAATGCAGCACGCCAAGGGCAGAAAGTTGGCGACGGCCTGAATATTGCCAAAATACGAAACGATTTTTGTTGCAGATCGAACTGCAAGCGGCGTTGGTTTTATTGACTCGCCCGCCCTACCTGCTATGGATCAACCCGCTTTTTGGATAGTCACAATGGCTATCTCCTTTCACCCGGAACAGACGGAAAAGCCATGATTTCTCGCGATAAACACGACCGGATGGCCAATGCAATCCGCTTTCTTGCCATGGATGCTGTGGAGAAGGCCAATTCCGGCCACCCAGGCCTGCCAATGGGTGCTGCGGACGTGGCCACGGTTCTCTTCACGCGTTACCTGAAATTCGATCCAAAGGCATGGCA
Source organism: Hyphomicrobiales bacterium (assembly GCA_900468015.1). GTDB lineage: Bacteria > Pseudomonadota > Alphaproteobacteria > Rhizobiales > Rhizobiaceae > Agrobacterium. Next base: position 267,550 of record UBRU01000001.1, on the reverse strand, counting down.
GTGGCCAGACCGCGACCGCTTCGTGCTGTCGGCCGGCCACGGCTCCATGCTGCTTTACTCGCTCCTCTACCTCACAGGCTATGAGGACATGACGATCGACGAAATCAAGCGCTTCCGTCAGCTTGGTTCCAAAACAGCCGGTCACCCGGAATATCACCACGCCACCGGCATCGAAACCACGACCGGTCCGCTGGGTCAGGGCATCGCCAATGCCGTTGGTATGGCTATTGCAGAGCGCAAGCTGGAAGAAGAATTCGGCTCCGACCTTCAGAGCCACTTCACCTACGCCCTGTGCGGCGATGGTTGCCTCATGGAAGGCATCAGCCATGAAGCGATTGCGCTGGCTGGCCACCTGAAGCTCAACAAGCTCGTGCTGTTCTGGGATAACAACAACATCACCATCGATGGCGAAGTCGGCCTGTCGGACTCGACAGACCAGATCGCCCGCTTCAAGGCCGTTCACTGGAACACAATCGAGATCGACGGTCACGACCCCGAAGCGATTGCCAACGCCATCGAAGCCGCCCACGCATCCGACCGCCCGACCTTCATCGCCTGCAAAACCGTCATCGGTTTTGGCGCGCCGAACAAGCAGGGCACGCACAAGGTGCACGGCAACCCGCTGGGTGCCGAAGAAATCGCAGCTGCCCGCAAGAGCCTGAACTGGGAAGCCGAACCCTTCGTCATTCCAGAAGACGTGCTCGATGCCTGGCGTCTGGCTGGCCTGCGCTCCACCAAGACGCGCCAAGAGTGGGAAGCTCGCCTCGAAGCGACAGACGGCGACAAGAAGGCCGAGTTCAAGCGCCGCTTTGCCGGTGATCTGACCGGCAACTTCGACAGCTCCATCGACGCCTTCAAGAAGAAGGTTGCCGCCGACAATCCAACGGTTGCCACCCGCAAGGCATCTGAAGACACGCTCGAAGTCATCAACGGCATTCTGGCTGAAACAATTGGCGGCTCTGCCGACCTGACGCCATCCAACAACACTAAGACCAGCCAGATGAAGTCGATCACGCCGACCGATTTCTCGGGCCGTTATCTGCATTACGGCATCCGCGAACACGGCATGGCAGCGGCCATGAACGGTATCGCGCTGCATGGCGGTCTTATTCCCTACGCTGGCGGCTTCCTGATCTTCTCTGATTATTGCCGCCCGTCGATCCGCCTTGCCGCCCTCATGGGCATCCGCGTGGTTCACGTTCTGACGCACGATTCGATCGGCGTTGGCGAAGACGGCCCAACCCACCAGCCGGTCGAGCAGATTGCGGCACTTCGCGCCATTCCAAACCTTCTCGTCTTCCGCCCTGCGGATGAGACGGAAACGGCGGAAGCCTGGCAGTTCGCGCTGCATCAGAAGAACCGCCCGTCTGCTCTGGCTCTCACCCGCCAGAACCTGGCTCCGGCCCGCAAGGAATACGAGGAAAAGAACCTCGTCTCCTACGGCGCATACGAGCTGGTTTCGGCAAGTGACGCCAAGGTCTCGATCTTTGCATCCGGTTCGGAAGTCGAGATTGCGCTGAAGGCTGCCGCCGACCTCAAGGTCAAGGGCATCTCCACCCGCGTCGTTTCTGTTCCGTGCTTCGAACTCTTCAAGGAGCAGCCGGAGACCTATCGCAAGGCGATCATCGGCAACTCGCCGGTCAAGGTTGGTGTCGAAGCCGCCATTCGTCAGGGCTGGGATTACTTCATCGGCAACGATGGCGCGTTCGTCGGCATGCACTCCTTCGGCGCATCCGCCCCTGCCAAGGATCTCTACAAGCATTTCGGCATCACGGCAGAAGCCGTCGTTGCTGCGGCAGAAGCGAAGCTCGGCTGAGGGCTTCGCGCCCTCGACCACCCATACAAAATCGAGATATTGACAGGGAGTATGTAAATGACTGTAAAAGTTGCCATTAACGGTTTTGGTCGCATCGGCCGTAACGTCCTTCGCGCTATCGTGGAATCCGGCCGCACCGACATTGAAGTCGTTGCCATCAACGACCTCGGCCCGGTCGAAACCAATGCGCATCTGCTGCGCTACGACAGCATCCACGGCAAATTCCCGGCAGACGTGAAGGTCGAGGGCGACACGATCATCGTTGCTGGCGGCAAGCCGATCAAGGTCACAGCTGTGCGCGATCCAGCCCAGCTGCCGCACAAGGAACTCGGCGTCGATATCGCGCTGGAATGCACCGGCATCTTCGTTGCCCGTGACAAGGCCGCCGCTCACCTGACCGCTGGCGCAAAGCGCGTCATCATCTCGGCGCCTGCTGAAGGTGCGGATCTGACGGTCGTCTTCGGTGTCAACCACGACCAGCTGACGAAGGACCACCTCGTCATCTCCAATGCATCCTGCACCACAAACTGCCTGGTTCCAGTCGTCAAGGTTCTGGATGACGTCGTCGGCATCGACCACGGCTTCATGACCACGATCCACTCCTACACCGGCGACCAGCCAACACTGGATACCATGCACAAGGACCTGTACCGCGCCCGCGCCGCTGCCCTGTCCATGATCCCGACCTCGACAGGTGCCGCCAAGGCCGTTGGCCTCGTGCTGCCGCACCTCAAGGGCAAGCTGGACGGTACATCGATCCGCGTTCCAACACCGAACGTCTCGGTCGTGGATTTTAAGTTCGTGGCCAAGAAGGCAACGACCGTCGAGGAAATCAACAACGCCATCAAGTCCGCCTCCAACGGCGCCCTGAAGGGCATCTTGGGCTATACGGACGAGCCGTTGGTTTCCCGCGACTTCAACCACGACAGCCACTCTTCCATCTTCGCAACGGACCAGACAAAGGTCATGGAAGGCAACTTCGTGCGCATCCTCACATGGTACGACAACGAATGGGGCTTCTCCAATCGCATGTCCGACACGGCAGTGGCGCTGGCCAAGACCATCTGATTTTTCGCAGATAGTGAATAAGCAAAACCCGGCGGGAGCGATCCTGCCGGGTTTTGTGTTTTGGGACTATCGCGACTTGAAATCGGCGTGATCCATTCTTTCGAACAGCTCTATTGGCGCGTATCAGATAAGTTTAACTGCCGCCCATTCTGAGCGACCCGCAGAATAATCACGCTTCCGTCTTCAACAATGAACGCGACGCTGATCGTGCGTTCAAAACCGACTACGCGTAAACCTTGCCGGATATCATTGCGCAGGCTACCCCGCTCCGGAAAAACCTCAAAGGACGACAGATAGGATGTGACGCGGTCGAGATATTGCCTTGCCACGGTGCGAGACTGGGAAGCAGCGCTAATATATCTATAGATATAAACGAGGTCTGTTTCGGCTTCGGGAGACAATCTGACGTCGTAGCGCTTCATCACTTGTCGTTATCAAGCTCATCAAAACGACGGTTAAGCTGCAACAGGGCTTTCCCGATCGGCATGGCATTTTCAGGCTTTGCCTTGTGCGCATCATAGGCGGCGGCGACATCTTCTTTCAACCAGCGTTCCACCGCTGCATCGCGCGCCACAAGCGTGCGTAGCCCGTCGCGGACGACTTCGCTCTCAGTCGCGTATTCTCCTGAGGCAACCTTGGCCTTCACCATCTCCGCCATATCGAGAGGCAACGTGACACTGAGTGATTTCGTCGTTCGCATTCACAGCACCTTTTCGCCTACAAACCCAAAATACCATGCGACACGATTAAATCCTACACTTAATAGATTGGGAAATACGCTTCCTTTCCCTTTACTGCCTTGCTCCGGTCCATATTCGCCCGGAAAAATCCACCTCGGGAATCGGTCGCGTCGCTCTGCGCATCCTGCCCTGCCGTATCATTCGATACACCTCGCCTTGCCCTGCCCGCTGCGCGAAACCCCTGCGCCGTGGCCGTCCAAAACGTGGCGCATTGACTGCTGACGTGCGGGAGCATGTGCGCCACGCGGCCTTTCAGGAAAAGGACGTGTGCGTGGAATCGTTTTATTTATTGCTACTCGTCGCCACCGTTCTCGTTCTCGTTGCCGCTTTTTCCAGTCTCATCGCTTATCGCTTCGGCGCGCCGCTGCTGCTTCTTTTCCTGATGATCGGCCTTGCCGCTGGCACCGATGGGCTGGGCATTCACTTCAGCAACAATCCGCTAGCCTATATGCTGGGCTCGCTGGTGCTGGCCGTCATCCTCTTCGATTCCGGCTTCGGAACCTCCATCCAGTCCTTCAAACTGTCTGCCGGGCCATCCATTTCTTTGGCTACTGTCGGCGTGGTGCTGACATCGGTGTTTTTTGCAGGTGCCGCAGCACTGCTTCTCGGCTTCTCCTGGCTGGAAGGCCTGCTGCTTGGCTCCATCGTCGCCTCCACGGATGCGGCGGCGGTGTTCTTTCTGCTGCGCATCGGCGGTATTCATATACGCGATCAGGTGCGCTCCACCCTTGAAGTCGAATCCGGCACCAACGATCCGATGGCAATTTTCCTGACTGTCGCGCTCGTGGAAGTCGTCTCGAAAGGTCAGGGCCTTGCGGGTTTCGATACCAGCTTCCTTCTCCTGTTCATGCAGGAAATGGCGCTGGGCGTCATCTTCGGCTTGGGCGGCGGGCTGATGATCGTCACTGTCGTCAACCGCTTTCAGGTGGATCGCGGCCTCGTGCCGATCCTTGTTCTGGCGTTGGCGCTGCTGGTATTTTCAGCCACCGGAGCGTTGCATGGCAGTGGTTTTCTGGCGGTCTATGTCGCGGGCATCGTGGCGGGCAATCGCAAGATTTTCGCAAAGGGCGCCATCCGCCGGTTTCATGAGGGCATGACGTGGCTGGCGCAGATCATTATGTTCCTGATGCTCGGCCTTCTCGCTACCCCCTCGCAGTTTCCGGCCATCATCGTGCCTGCGGTGCTGCTGGCGCTGTTCCTCATCTTCATCGCAAGGCCGCTCGCCGTGTGGCTCAGCCTCATGCCCTTCAACTATACCCAGCAGGAAACGACCTTCGTCGCCTGGGTGGGCTTGCGCGGTGCTGTCTCCATTCTGCTGGCCATTCTGCCAGCACTGGGCGGGTTGCAAGGTGCGGAAACCTATTTCAACGCCGCCTTCATCATCGTTCTCGTTTCGCTTCTGTTGCAGGGCTGGACCATCAAACCCGTTGCCACACGCCTCGGCCTCATCGTACCGCCACGCATGGGCGATGTCGACAAACTCGAAGTGGACCTGCCCGGCACCGCCACCCACGAACTCATATCCTACCGCGTTGCAAAAGGCAGCGCGGTGTTACAGGGGGAGCGCATTCCGCGCTGGGCCATGCCGTCGCTGGTGGTGCGGGAGGGCAAGTCCATCCGCTATCAATATGCTGGTCGCTTGCGCGAAAACGATCTGGTCTATCTATTCGTCATTCCCATCAATTCACGGCTTCTCGACCGGCTGTTTGCCAGCGCAAAGCCCGTGACGAAGGATGACGAAGACCTGTTCGGCACTTTCGCCATCTCGCCCCAGCGCCCCGCGCGAGAACTGGATGCTTCCTATGGTCCGGGTCTTTTGACCATGCAGGAGCAATCGCTGACGGTTGCCGAACTCATCACCGCCCGCCTGGGTGGCAAGGCCGAATATGCAGACCGTGTGCGCTTGGGCTCGCTGATCCTCATCGTTCGCGATCTCGATGAGAACCACGCCATTTCCAGCGTCGGCATTTCGCTGGAACCCGTGGAACCCGCCATCACCCTGCCCGTCTTCATCAACCTGAAGGAAATCGTCCACCGAACACGCACCCATTTTGCCGAGAAACGGCGTACGCGCCGCGCAGCAGCCACCGGTAACCCCATACCAGTGGCGGGCGATGACAGTACGCAGGCAGAAAATGATCGTTGAGCGGCTTGCACCTCGGGTCAAGCATAGTATGTTCGCGCGCAAAGCCATTCCATCAACGACAGCAGGATCGACCTATGCCCGCCTTCAAGACCCTCGATCACCTCACCGATATCGCCGGAAAGCGCGTTCTTGTGCGCGTAGATCTCAACGTCCCGGTTGCTGATGGCAAGGTCACCGACAAGACCCGCATAGAACGCGTCGCGCCGACGATCCTCGAATTGTCGAAGAAGGGTGCGAAGGTTATTCTGCTGGCCCATTTCGGTCGCCCGAAGGGTGAGCCCGTCGCCGATATGTCGCTGTCGCTCATCACCTCGGCTGTGGAAGAGGTTCTCGGCCATACCGTTCACTTCGCCTCGGAAGCGATTGGCGAGCCTGCGGCAACCGCTGTTGCCGCCATGCAGAATGGCGACATTCTGCTTCTGGAAAACACCCGATTCCACAAGGGTGAGGAAAAGAACGATGCCGAGTTCGTATCGGCACTGGCCAAGAACGGCGATATCTACGTCAACGACGCCTTCTCCGCCGCCCACCGCGCCCACGCTTCCACCGAAGGTCTTGCGCGCCACCTGCCCGCTTACGCTGGCCGCACGATGCAGGCAGAGCTAGAAGCGCTGGAAAAGGGTCTCGGCGCACCCGCCCGCCCAGTCGTTGCCATCGTCGGCGGCGCAAAAGTCTCTTCCAAGATCGACCTGCTGATGAACCTCGTCAAGAAAGTCGATGCGCTGGTCATCGGCGGCGGCATGGCCAACACCTTCCTCGCTGCACGCGGCACCCATGTCGGCAAGTCGCTCTGTGAGCACGATCTGGCCGAAACCGCTAAGCAGATCATGATCGAAGCCGCCACCGCAGGCTGCGCCATCGTGCTGCCGGAAGACGGCGTCGTTGCGCGTGAGTTCAAGGCCAATGCCAAAAACGAAGTCGTTGATATCAACGAAATCCCCGATGACGCAATGGTTCTGGACGTCGGTCCGAAATCCGTCGAAGCCATCAAGGGCTGGATTTCCCGTGCTGAAACCCTCGTCTGGAACGGCCCGCTCGGCGCCTTCGAAATCGCTCCGTTCGACAAGGCCACGGTCGCCGCTGCCCAGCATGCAGCCGAATGCACCAGAAACGGCAAACTCGTCTCCGTCGCCGGTGGCGGCGATACAGTGGCCGCACTGAACCACGCGGGCGTGGCGGACGACTTCACCTACATCTCTACCGCAGGCGGTGCGTTCCTGGAGTGGATGGAAGGCAAGGTCTTGCCTGGCGTCGCTATTCTGCAAGACCAAAAGTAACGCCGCGCCCCGTCCCCACGACTGTGGGGCGCGTGCTGCTTCTACACCTCAACGTCATCCTCGGGCCTGTCCCGAGGATCTATTCACCTCTCCGAAAATGCGACGTAGACGTTGCTCGGGACGGGCCCAAGCATGATGAACTCTTGGTGACGCTCGAAGCTCAAGCAAGACCAACCTTTCGCCTTTTAAATTTTTTAAAGATTTTCTAAAGTTTCAAACGATTGAAATCATTTCAATCGTTTCAGTGATTTAGCTGCCATTTTCCTGCCTTGGAACTTCTGGTACCCCAAAATCATTGTGCCAAAGGAGATCTAAAATGACGGAACGTCTTGAAGACATCGCAGTGAAGATGGTTGCCAACGGCAAGGGTTTGCTGGCCGCAGATGAATCCACCGGCACCATCAAGAAGCGCTTTGACACCATCGGCCTGGAATCCACCGAAACGAGCCGTCGTGATTATCGCGAAATGCTGTTTCGCACGGAAGACGCGATGAGTGACTGTATCTCGGGCGTGATCCTCTACGAGGAAACCCTGTTTCAGAAGACAGCAGACGGCACGCCTTTCGTTGATATCATCAAGGCTGCTGGCAGTCTTCCCGGTATCAAGGTTGATATGGGCGCCAAGCCGCAAGCCTTTTTCCCCGGCGAAACAGTAACGGAAGGTCTCGATGGCCTGGCTGAGCGCCTGACAAAATATTACGAAGCAGGTGCACGTTTCGCCAAGTGGCGTGGCGTCATCAACATTGGCAACGGTCTGCCGACATGGGGTTCAATCAAGGCGGATTCGCAGGCTTTGGCCCGTTACGCAGGCCTCTGCCAGCAGGCTGGTATCGTGCCGATCGTAGAGCCGGAAGTGCTGATGGACGGTGAACCCGGCACCCACAGTATCGACCGTTGCGCAGAAGTGACCGAATGGGTCCTGCGAACCGTCTTCACCGATCTCTATGACGCCCGCGTCAATCTGGAAGGCATGATCCTGAAGCCGAACATGGTCATCGATGGCAAAAACGCCCGAAAAGCCTCGGTCGATGAAGTAGCGGAAAAGTCGGTCAAGGTTCTGAAAGCAACCGTCCCATCTGCCGTTCCGGGCGTTGCTTTCCTGTCGGGTGGCCAGTCCGCCAAAGAAGCAACGGCTCACCTCTCCGCCATGAACAGCGGCTATGATCTGCCATGGGCGCTGACCTTCTCCTATGGCCGCGCGCTTCAGGAGACCGCCCTCACCGCATGGGGCGGCAAACAGGAAAACGTCGCGGCTGGACAGCGCGCCTTCCGTCACCGCGCGGAAATGAACTCGCTGGCGGCCCTTGGCAACTGGACAGAAGAGCAGGAAAAGGCCGCTTGAGCTTTTAGCCTAGCGCCACAACGTTTCAAAAGATGATCGACCACCGCCCGTGACACTGTTGCGGGCGTTTTTTTATTTACAGCCCTCCCCTTCAAAATCCCGCAACGCCAGCGCAAGATCGCTTCCGTGCTGACTGCTGCAGACACTTACACGACACCTTCCCGACAGTCCGGTTGGTGTCGTGGTCGCAATCGGTCTTAGCGTTCAAATGTTCGGTATCGAATCCGGAGAGACGGCAATGTTGATACAGAAATTGAGACTTCAGCGCGGGTGGTCACAGGAACAACTGGCGACCATCAGTGGCCTGAGTACACGCACAATCCAGCGGATTGAGAGTGGACAAACGCCAAGTCTCGAAACAGTGAAAACTTTGGCTGCCATCTTCGAGATCGATGTTTCACAACTCACCAAACAGGATGGTAAAGACATGGCCCTCACACCGAGTAATCTTGCAGAAGCTGAAGAAACGGTAGCCTTTGCCCGCGTCCGCCGCATCAAGGCGTTTTATTTACATATTGTGAAATATGTGGGCGTCATTGCCATGCTCTCAATTATCAATCTTGTGACCAGTCCGCACTATTTCTGGGCCGCCTGGCCTGCCCTCGGCTGGGGCATCGGTCTTATTGGTCACGGGTTGGCGACCTTCGACATGGTACCGTTTCTGAACGCCGACTGGGAAAAGAGAAAGGTTGAGAGGTATCTCGGCAGAAAGCTCTGACCGTTCACAGCTCGACCTAACGTAGAACAGTTCAATCCACCACACCCGTAAGCCATTGCATGATATTGACGTTCGCGTAAAAGTAACTCGAATCTATCGGGAGGGATTGATGGAGCGGTTTGACGTTGTGGTTGTGGGTGCCGGGCTGGCTGGGCTAGTTGCGGCGACGGAGGCGGCGGAGCGGGGACTGGCGGTCTGCGTCGTCGATCAGGAAGGGCAGCAGAACCTTGGCGGCCAGGCTTTTTGGTCGCTGGGGGGATTGTTCTTCATCAATAGCCCCGAGCAGCGTTTCATGCGTATCTCCGACAGCCTCGACCTTGCGCGGCAGGACTGGCTTGGTTCTGCGGGCTTCGACCGGCCAGAAGATCACTGGCCGCGATTGTGGGCGCAGGCCTATCTGGAGTTTGCAGCGGGTGAAAAGCGGGCATGGCTGCACGGGCTGGGCATGCGCTGGTTTCCGGTTGTCGGCTGGGCAGAGCGTGGCGGTGCCCATGCACACGGCCATGGCAACTCCGTGCCGCGTTTCCACGTGACATGGGGCACCGGTCCCGGTGTGCTGGCACCCTTCGTGGAGAAGGCTCAGCGGCTTGCAGAACGCGGACTGATCACGTTCAGGTTCCGCCATCAGGTGGATGCGCTGGAGACTTTGGATGGCGCGGTAACCGGCATCTCCGGCTCGCTGTTGGCTGCTGATCCGGTCCAGCGCGGGGAGAAAAGCAGCCGCGACGTGGTGGGCGACTTCCGGTTCGAGGCATCCGCCGTCATCGTCACCTCCGGCGGCATTGGCGGCAATCATGATCTGGTGAGGCAAAACTGGCCCGTCGACCGTTTGGGCCAACCGCCGGGGGAAATGGTATGTGGCGTGCCCGCGCATGTGGATGGTCGCATGATCGCTATCACGGAGGCGGCTGGTGGCGCGGTGATCAATCGCGACCGCATGTGGCATTACACCGAAGGCGTCAAGAACCACGATCCCATCTGGCCCATGCATGGCATCCGCATTCTGCCGGGTCCCTCATCCTTCTGGTGCGATGCCAGCGGCGACCGCCTGCCAGCACCGGCCATGCCGGGCTTCGATACGCTGGGAACACTGAAAATCCTGCGCGAGCGCGGCAGCGATTACAGCTGGTTCATTCTGACGAAGGCGATCATCAAGAAGGAGTTTGCGCTTTCCGGTTCGGAGCAGAACCCGGATTTGACGGGCAAGAATATCCGCTTGCTGCTGAAACGTCTGGGCAAGGAACCGGCGGGCCCGATCAAGGCCTTCATGGAGCGCGGTGAGGATTTCGCCGTGCGCGATACGCTGGAAGAATTGGTGCAGGCGATGAACGCGATCAGCGGCGAGGACAGGCTGGACGTATCCCACATCCGCACACAGATCGAGGCACGGGACCGGGAGCTTGCCAATAGCTTCAGCAAGGACGCGCAGATCACCGCCATCAGAGGCGCGCGCAATTATCTCGGCGACAAGCTGATGCGCACCGCCAAACCGCACCGCCTGCTGGACCTGGCAGCAGGACCGCTGATTGCCGTGCGCCTGCACATCTTAACGCGCAAGACGCTGGGCGGCCTGCATACCGACCTTCAGGGGCGTGTGCTGGATGAGACCGGCAACGCTATTTCGGGGCTCTATGCAGCAGGCGAAGTCTCAGGCTTCGGCGGTGGCGGCATGCATGGCTACAACGCGCTGGAAGGCACATTTCTGGGCGGATGCCTGTTTTCAGGACGGGTTGCCGGTCGCAGCGTTGGCGCTTAACTGGACTTCACCAGCGTCACGACCTCGTCGCTACCCGTCTCGAATTGCAGGCGGGCGAGCTTGGCATAGAGGCCACCTTGGCGAATGAGGCTCTGGTGGGTGCCCTCTTCGATAATGCGGCCCTCATCCATCACCAGAATACGGTCTGCCTTCAGCACGGTGGCAAGACGGTGAGCGATAACGATGGTGGTGCGTTTGCTGATGGCCTGATCCAGCGCCTTCTGCACCAGCGTTTCGCTTTCTGCATCCAACGCTGAAGTAGCTTCGTCGAGCAGCAGGATCGGCGCATCGCGAAGGATGGCACGGGCAATGGCAATGCGCTGGCGCTGGCCGCCGGATAGCGTCACGCCGCGTTCGCCAACAACGGTGTCGTAACCTCCTTGAAGCCTTGTAATGAAGCCATCCGCCTGGGCTGCAACAGCGGCTGCGCGCACCTCCTCGCGGGTCGCATCCGGTTTGCCAAAGGCGATATTTTCGTGGATCGAGGTCGCGAAAATCGCAACGTCCTGCGGAACGATGGCGAGGCGCGAACGCAGCTCTTCCAGCGTGACAGTGCTGATATCTGTGCCATCGACGGTGATGCGGCCCGCCTGCGGATCGTAAAAACGCATCAGCAGCGAAAACACCGTGCTTTTACCGGCACCAGACGGGCCGACGATGGCAACCGTTTCACCGGCAGCAACCGTGAAGGATAGGTCCGAAAGGATCGGCCTGCCCGCCCCTTGCGGGTAATGGAAGGCAACGTTTTCAAAGCGCGCTTCACCGCGTGCGGGGCGCGGCAAGGCAACGGGCACAGCAGGCTCTTCGACCGGAGATCTTTCGTGCAGCAGTTCCGACAGGCGCTCTGCAGCACCACCCGCCTGCGACAGTTCACCCCAGACCTCGGACAGTTGCCCAAGAGAACTGGCCGCGATGACGGAGTAGAGAACGAACTGGCTGAGTGTGCCAGCTGAGATCGTGCCTGTCAGCACACCATGGGCACCGTACCATAAAATGGCAACGACGCTGCCGAAGACGAAGCTGATGGCAACCGCCGTCAGTACGGAACGGGCGCTGATCGCGGCGCGGGCGCCCTGATAGGCCTTTTCGACCGCGTCGTTATACCGGCTGTTCGCCAGCAGCTCAGCATTGAAGGACTGGATCGTACGACTGGCCGATATGGTTTCAGCCGCAAAGGCTGAAGACGCCGCCAGCGTATCCTGCGTGGTTCTTGAGCGCGAGCGCACCGAGCGACCAAAGGCGATCAATGGAAAGACGATGAGCGGAATGGCCAGCAGCGCAAGACCCGCCAGGCGCGGGCTGGTATAGACCATCATCACCACCCCACCCAGACAGAGGAGGATGTTGCGCAACGCAACGGAGGCGGAAGACCCGAAGGCGGATCGAATCTGCACCGTATCGGCGGTCAGACGCGAGGCGAGTTCACCGGAATGATTGGTGTCGAAGAAAGCCTGCGACAGCGAGGTGAGATGAGCGAACACATCGCGGCGCAGATCGGTCACCACACGCTCGCCGATGGTCATCACAAAGTAATAGCGCATGGCGCTGGCCAGGGCCAGAACGACCGCAATCGCCATCAGCACTGCAAAGTAGTTGTTGATCATGGCTCCATCGGCACCCTCGAAACCGTGGTCGATGATGCGACGCACCGCAAGCGGCAGGGCAAGCGTGGTGGCGGAAGACAGAACAAGCGCAAACAGGGCGGCGGCAACCAGCCCGCGATACCGCTTGAGATACGGAAAGAGACTGGCCAGCGGTTTCGGCGTCTTGCGGCCTGCCGGTTTCTCGTCCTGAATAATTGCCACGTTCCACTCCTGCTTTGCCGCTCATCCGTGACTTTTCAGCCATTCCCGCGGCAAATTCCGCATCTCTCACAATGTGTGCTGCCAAGTGTGAAGCCAAGCATCAGCAGGCACTTGTTATCTCGGTGACCTTCATGTATAGGCTCCGCATCGAATTGGGAAGCCATGGCCAAATGGTCTATGGCTTCATTATTGAATTGGCTCAGTTGACGCAATTGCGGCAAATGGTCCGCAAGTCACCAAAGCAGGAATATTGTCATGAAGGCTGAAATCCATCCAGACTATCACATGATCAAAGTGGTCATGACCGATGGCACAGAATACGAAACATTCTCCACTTGGGGTTCCGAGGGTCAGACCATGAACCTCGAAATCGACCCTAAGTCGCACCCGGCATGGACTGGTGGCAACCAGCAGCTCATGGACCGCGGCGGCCGCGTTTCCAAGTTCAACAAGCGTTTCGGCGGCCTCGGCCTCTAATTCGGTTGATACCTATGAATGCAAAAGCCCCGGAGCGATCCGGGGTTTTTTGTTGTTTGGGTGTTGGTGGGTGTGGCTTACCCCCCTCTGCCCTGCCGGGCATCTCCCCCACAAGGAGGGAGATCGAATCGTGGCCATGTATCGCCTATCTTAAACGTTGCAGATGAGGCGAGCGGGAGAGCACAGCCAATCTCCCCACCTGTGGGGGAGATGTCCGGCAGGACAGAGGGGGCAGCCTCAAGCGATGTAGCTGAATTTTACCGCAAAACAAAAAAGCAGGCCGAAGCCTGCTTTCAAAATTCACTATTTGACTAACACTCAGTTTCCAGCGAACGCCGTGCGCAGCAGGTTGAGCTGAGCCTGAACACTGTTTTCATTGTCAGGAACCTTCGTCGCTTCGTTAGGGCGATAGATTTCGCGGTCCAGCAGAGCGACGCGGTTCTGGAGACGCAGGGAACGCTCCACGAGGTCGCGGAAGGATTCGGGCAGATCATTCCAGCCGGGTGCGTTTCGATCGACGTTGAAGTTGTCGAGACGAACCTTGTTCTTCTCGCTCAATACTTGATCGCGGCTCATTTCACCATTGTTGACAGCGCGCTGCAAAAGAAGCCAGGAAGCCATCTGCATCAGACGCGTTGTAAGCCGCATGGATTCTGCTGCGTAGAGGACCGATGCCATGCGGGGCAAAACTTTGGACGCAGCACGACCGGAGCCATCCAGATAGGTCGCTGTCTCTTCCACCAGAGTCATACCCTCTGTATAGAGAGTTTTGAACTGGTTGGATGCTGCAGCGCGGCCAGCAAAGCTGATGGTATTCAAAACCTGTTCTGACATTTTTCCAAATCCTGCTTACGCACCATACTAACTGGCAACGGGATAGAGGCTTAATAGTTCCGGCCTCTTTGTATTTTCAGGATGATACCAATAGCCCAAATGCGCAAGCTGATTATTAAAGAAAGGTTAATACCCACAGCTTTGGCAATATTGCAGCGCGACAAAAAAAGAGCCGCAAAAGCGGCTCTCAAGGTAAAACAGGGAGAAAAATCAGACCAATTCGCCGTTGGGAGAAACTGCCTGAAGTTCAGAAGAACTGAACATGTATAGTAATCGCTTAAAAAGCTTAATTTATCGTTAATGGTAAACGAAAAACTGCACCACGCTGTAACGTTAACAAAACGTTCCTCACTACATCAGCTGCGAAACAGGCTTTCGGCAGCCTTGCGACCGGCGGACTTCTTCTCGCGTTCGGCTTCCAGCCTTTCGATTTCCGCTCGCAAAATTGTGATGCGTCCCGTCAACTCATCGACAGACAGAAGGCTGATATCACCGCCGACCACGTGAGTCGTGGCGGGCGGTTTGGGCAAGTCTTCCTCGAATACACTCATATTCCGGCTCCTTTTTCCAGCTCCGCATCGTCCTCGATATACTGCGGCGCGCGCGGATCGAGCGACACACTTTCAGGCGTGGCCATCGGTGCTGCGGCGGCTGTGGAGAAGTTGTCCTTCTCCGCCGTAGGCAGGGCCGCCCGTTGCCTGGAGCGGAATATAGCATAGGCCGTGATGAGAAGATGGGAAATCGCCGTGACCCCGAACAGGGCATAAGGACCGTAAGACGTCATGATAGGGCCGCCAAGCGTGGGGCCGATAATGGTGCCGATACCGTAGAGCAGCAGCAAACCGCCGGACACCTTGACGAAGTCTTCCGACGACGCGAAGTCGTTGGCATGGGCGACTGCGATGGGGTAGAGCGCGTTTGCCGAGGCGCCATAGACCGCGACCATGCCGATCAGCACGTAGACGTGGGACGGTTGAATGACGGCGACGGCCAGCCCGGCAAAGGCAGCAAGGCCCGAAAGGCCCGCCAGAACAAAGCGGCGGTCTATCCGATCAGACAGCTTACCGGCGGGAAACTGCGCCAGCGCGCCGATGAAGATGGTGACACTGACCATGATGGCGATGGTGGTGGGATGCAGCCCTGCCCGTGCACCGAAAACCGCACCCAGTGTACCGTAGGCACCGTTGGCGATGCCGATGAGGAGGATGCCGACGAAGGAGACCGGAGACGTGCGGTAGAGGGCGGGAAGATCAAGCTTGACCTTCTTGAGCGGTTGCGGGCTTTCTGCTTTCGACAACATGGCGGGCATGATGGCGACGCAATAGATGATGGCGCAGACCATGAACAGCGACGTGGTGCTGACATTACCGAACGGCACGACAAGCTGACCCGCGACCACGCCGAACAGCGTGATGGCGATGTAGAGCGAAAAGATCGCGCCACGGCTTTCATTGGTGGCGCGCTCGTTCAGCCAGCTTTCGATGATCATCGATGTGCCCGCCGTGCAGAAGCCGGTGATGGCACGTAGCGCGACCCAAGACACGTCATCGATGAACAGGCCCGTGAGCAGCACTGTCAGGCAGATAAGGGCGACGAAGCTGCCGAAGGCCCTGATGTGGCCTGCCCGCCGCACGATGGCGGGTGCCACGAAGCAACCGATAACGAACCCTGCCGCCCAGGATGTACCGAGGAAACCCAGAACTTCGTTGGAATACCCTTCCGCCGAGCCACGCACGGGCAAAAGCAGGCCCTGAAGACCGTTACCGAGAAACAGAAACAGGGTGCTGGATAAAAGTGCGAATACGGGTAGAAGATTTCTGCTCATAAAAGCCACTCTCATGCTGCTGCGATGCACTGTATCGGGATAGACGGGAATGTGCGCGAATAGGTTGCCGCCATAGGTGAACATAAAAATGTCCGCCCTGTGACGCTCATTCAATAAAGACAAAAGGTTTCGCGATGACGAAGGCAATCGGGCTTTTTCTACTGCTGGCGATGTGCATTCAACTCATCCGCCCACTCGGGCTACCGGGTCTGCGCCGCCGTGGCGATTGCTGGAAGATTGCCGCCGCAGCCTTCGTTTTGTGGACACTGGTGCTGCTGCTGCGCCCATGAGCCCCGACGTGCGAAATCGAGCCATATCGCACTACCGGGACTTGCAAGATGTACCGGCCTATCGCTCGGTCAGCTTCAACTCGATGCGGCGGTTCTGGGATCTGGCCTCCGGCGTATCGCCATCGGCCAGCGGCTGATACTCGCCGAACCCTGCTGCAACCAGACGGTTGGCTGGAACGCCCTTGGAAATCAGATACTTCACGACAGATGTCGCGCGCGCTGACGAAAGCTCCCAATTGTCGCGGTAGCGACCGGAACCGGACAATTGCACATTGTCGGTATGGCCATCCACGCGCAGAACCCAGTTGATTTCAGCGGGAATTTCCTTGGCAAGATCGATCAGCGCGGCGGCAAGCTTGGCCATTTCGGCCTGTCCCTGCGGGTTCAGATCATTACCGCCTGATGGGAACAGCACTTCCGATTGAAACACGAAACGGTCACCGACAATGCGGATGTTTTCTCGGTCCGACAGGATTTCGCGCAGTCGCCCGAAGAAATCAGAGCGGTAGCGGTTGAGCTCCTGTACGCGCTGCGCCAGCGCGACGTTGAGGCGACGACCAAGATCGGCGATCTTGACCTGCGAGGACGTGTCCTTTGCCTCGGATGCCTGCAAGGCGGATTCGACCGAGGCGATCTGGGCACGCAGCGCCGCGATCTGCTGGTTGAGGAGATCGATCTGGGCCGAGGCCCGCGTTCCTGCCTGACGCGCATCTTCCAGTTCACCACTCAACTGACCGACACGGGCATTGGCCGCAGAACTGTTGCCTGCACCGGCATCCAGCAGGGATTGCAGGCGCGAACGCTCGCTTTCCGAGGAGGCGAGCGTGGATTGCAAATTGGCGAGCGTGTCTTCGATGTCCTGCTTGCTGCCTTTTTCCAGCGCAAGCAATTCGGTCAGTTCGGAAATCTGGTTGTTGAGGCGGTTCAGCACCTCGTCCTTGCCAGAAATTTCACGCGAGAGAATGAACTGCGCCAGCACGAAAACCGTGAGCAGAAACATAATGGCCATGAGCAGTGTGGACAAGGCATCCACGAAACCCGGCCAGTAATCGACACTCCGGTCGCGGCGGCGATTGCGCCCAAGCGCCATAATCACTCGCTCCCGTTATCGTGGCGGATGGAGCGCGGAGCATTCTTCTGCTCCGCATCGATCCGCGCCGACAAGCGGTCCAGCGTGCGCCGCAACGAACGGGATTCCTCCTGTTGAGCCTCGATCCAGTCCCGCAGCATCTGCTGTTCGCCCCGCATGTTTTTGACGAGGCCCTGAATACCTTCCGCAAGGCTGGTCATGGCCGCCAGCGAACGCTCGGTGCCGACAGCACCATAGCCTGCGCCCCTCGCCTCACCCGTGACATCCGTGCCGGGATCGGTCACCGAGGACAGCCAGTTTTCAAGCTCGGTGTAAAAACGGTTCTGGGCGCGACCGGCCTGCAAATCGAGAAAGCCGAGAATGAGCGAACCGGACAGACCCAGAAGCGACGAGGAAAACGCCGTGCCCATACCCGCAAGCGGTGCCGTGAGGCCCGATTTCAGCGATGACAAAATATCGGTGCTGTCGCCCGCCGTTGGGTCCAGCCCCTGAATGACATCGCTGATGGCGCCGATGGTGCCGATCAGACCCCAGAAGGTGCCGAGCAGACCAAGAAACACCAGCAGCCCGATGAGATAGCGAGATGTATCGCGCGATTCATCCAGCCGGGTGGCGATGGAATCGAGGATGGAGCGCTGCGTAACGGTCGAAAGCCGCACTTCGCCACGCTTGCCGATAACGGAATGCATGGGTGCCAAAAGCTTAGGCGCACGGCCCGCCTTATCGACGGTGCCAGCAGCCTGAAAGCCGTTGAACCAGCGCACTTCCGGGCGAAGGCTGAATATCTGCGTGAAGACCAGAATGATGCCGATGACGAGAACGCCGAGGATGAAACCGTTCAAGCCCGGGTTGGTCATGAACGCCGACTGCGCCTGCCGAAACAGAATGGCGGCCAGAAACGCAACGATGATGAGGAAGATGATCATCGTCCACAGAAACGGCGTGGGGCTCGACAGCTTGTGATGATATTGCTTCGTCACCGGTTTCTCGACACCGAGATCAAGCCGTTCCGTATCCGCCATAATGCCCATTCCCTCTGGTATTGCCGCAACGCCCGCGCGAAAACCTCAGGGGATTCGGCAGCGCGTTACGGTTACGACGGGAAGCTAGTGTAAAATTACGACGAATTGAAGTGAAAAGCCGGTAACGTGACAAGGGTTTTTGCACGGCGTGATAATCATAGGGCCGTGAAGATTGTGAACCGGCATATGGAAGGTCGGCGTTTGCCGCCAAATCCATCTTATCCGTCATTCCGGCCTTGAGCCGGAATCCAGCAGCCATGCGTCTGCATGGCGAAAGAGTCTTTCGCGATCAAGGACTTGATCGCACTGGATCCCGCATCAAGTGCGGGATGACGAAGGATAGGTAGTGCCGAGTTAACGGCCCGGAACCGGACGGTTGACGACTTCGGTCAGTGCCCTGTGGATATATTCGTTTCCGGCGATGACGCTGCCATTGTCGAAAATGTCCTGACCGCCCTTCATGTCGCTGACGAAACCGCCCGCTTCACGGATGAGAACGAGGCCAGCGGCGATGTCCCACGGTGCCAGGCCGGTCTCCCAGAAGCCATCGAGGCGACCGGCAGCGACATAGGCGAGATCGAGCGATGCAGCACCGAAACGGCGCACGCCAGCGACTTCGCCCATGACGTGACGAAGCTCGACCAGAAACTTACCGTGATCGCCACGGCCCAGATGCGGAACGCCGCAGCAGACGACGCAATCCGTGATCTGCTTGCGAGCGGCAACGCGAATGCGGCGATCGTTGAGGAACGCCCCGCCGCCACGCTCGGCAGTGTAGAGCTCATCCGTCGCCGGGTTGAAGATCACACCGGCGACGATCTCGTCGTTGCGCTCCAATGCGATGGAGACGGCGAACTGCGGAATGCCGTGCAGGAAGTTGGTGGTACCGTCCAAGGGATCGACGATCCAGCGATGCGCGCCATCAGAACCCTTTTCCTCGCCACCCTCTTCGCCTAGGAAGTCATAGGTCGGGCGGGCCTTCATCAGCTCGTCATGGACGATCTTTTCGGCCTTCAGATCGGCCTGCGAGACGAAATCGCCGGGACCCTTGACCGAAACCTGCAGGTTCTGCACTTCACCGAAGTCACGCGACAGCGATTTTCCGGCCTTGAGGGCGGCCTGAACCATGACATTGAGAAGGGCTGAACGGGCCATAAAAATGTTCCTGAAAGGTGGCTGAACCTGCTAGCCAAAATTGCTGGCAGGCACGCGGATATGGTTTCTGATGGAAAGTTTGCGGTTCAAGACCACAAAACGCGCTGGATTTCAAGGCAAAAAGCCTATTTCACCCGCAGCTCAGGCAGGCCGAAAGCGGTTGGCAGCCTCGATCGCCTTCTTCTGCTGGTCCTCTTCGATGCCCAGATAGAAATCCTCCAGGCCGGGGTCCTTCAGGCCAGCACGGCGAGACAGCACGTACCATTTTGCCGCTTCCACCGGGTCTGGCTTGGTGCCCAGCGCCTGAACGTAGAGATGCGCGACCTTGTTCTGCGCCACGACGTTGCCACGTTGGGCGGCACCATAGAGCCAGCGGAAACCCTCTTCCAGGTTTCGCTCGCCGCCCGTCCCGTTCACCAGCCATATGCCGAGATCGACCTGCGCGGTATCGAACCCGGCCTTCGCCGCACGCGTCAACCAGTCACGCGCCTTCGCCTTCTTTTCCGGCGGAACGTCCTTCAGGCTGAAATAAAGCTGAGACACCGCATATTGCGCATCCGCCACGCCCTTCTCGGCAGATTTTTCGTAAAACGGCAGGGCCGCATGCAGGCCGTTCGGACCCGGCGTCTGGGAAACGAGAATTTGCGCCCAGTTGAACTCCGCCTCGGCATTGCCCGCCTCGGCTGCGCGGCGCATGTAGTCATCGGCCAGTGTCTTGTCGTGCTTGACCAGCTTGCCTTCCATCAACAGCAAGGCGAATTTGAACATGGCGACGGGATCGCCTCCCTTGGCCCCCTGCTCGTACCAGAAGGCCGCCGTCTTGTCGTCGCGGGCGATACCGAAGCCGCGCGACATCATTTCTGCCACCAATGTCTGGGCAGCGGCGTCCCCCGTCTGGGCGCGGGTCAGGGCTTTAGACAGCGCCTGAACATATTCGCCACGCTGATAGTGACCGTAGGCCTCATCGATCTTGCCGGTAAACTTTTTCTCTGGCGGAAGTGCGGGCAATTCCGCGCCCATGCGCTGATAGACATTGACGCCGCCCGATGGCTGCAAATCCTTCTGCTCGTCGGAAACCACGCGTCCCTTGCGGATCGGTTCGGCATCCGCGTCAGAAGGGCGCGACAGAACCTCGGGCGATGGCTTGCTGGCCGGGCCGAAATCCGTGTCCTCGCCCATCGGCGTCGCATCGTCAGGCGTGGTCTGCGTCTCAACCCCCGGCAACAGCGGCTGCTGGTCTTGCGCGGAGGCAGCATGCGGCAGGACCACCCACGCAAGTGCAAGGGCGATGGCAGAGAGACGGAAACGAAGCAAGCGAGCGATCATCGCGTGTATCAACCGCCAAACCGTGGCGCTTTTTCGTCAAGCAGCGCATTCGCTTCGGCCACAGCCTGAGCCGCGCCTGCGGCATGGTCAAAGACCGCCAGTCGCAGCGCCACGAATTCCACTCCGGTTTCAGCGACGGGGACGACGGAAGCGACATCCGAACCGCCCATGACGATGGCGGGAATCTCGATCATGGAGGCCCACCATTCGCCCAGCGCCATGTTCTTGGGATGCGCTTCCGGCTTGATATCGCCTTCCAGCTTGCCGAAGAACATGTAGTCGGGGTTGCTCTCGCCCTGCTCCAGCGCCTTGTGGCGGTCATCGGCATTGCCACCGCCAACGATGAGCTTGGGTGCGAAGTTCTCAACCGCCTCGGACAGTGCTTCGGCACCGCCGATGACATGCAGGCCATCCGCCTTCACCCGGCTTGCCGTGCGGCTGTCGCCCGCCACAAGCGCCGCAGCACCGGCCTCCTGAACCATGGGCACCAATGTTTCGGCACGTTTCTGGAAGGTCGCATCGTCGAGACCGTATTGCGGAATGATGACAGATGCGACATCCCCGCCCCGTAGCGCATCTGCCAATGTGCTGGCCTGATGGGCGACATCGTCATGCGCTGGAACGATCAGAACGAGGCGGCAGCGATCTTTGGGGGCAGTCATCGGTTTTTCCATTTCCGCAGACAGAACGCTTCACGCGCAATCTGCACTCGTTTTCATGTGATACTTCCGATAAACCGGACAGGCGAAAGGATCAACCGTCCATCCATGCTGCCCGATTTCCAATTTTTCCTCGTCGCCATCCCCGCAGTCATCCTCGTCGGCCTGTCAAAAGGCGGGCTGGGCGGCGCTTTGGCATTGATGGGCGTGCCGTTGATGGCGCTGGCCGTGCCGCCGGTGCAGGCGGCTGCAATCTTTCTGCCGATCCTGATTGCCATGGATCTTGTGGCATTGTGGGCGTGGCGACACCACAATCACCGCGAAACGCTGCTGATCCTTTTGCCTGGTGCCTTGATTGGCATCGGTGTCGGCTGGGCAACCTCGGCCATCATTTCTGCCGATACGATGCGTTTCATGTTGGCTATCGTCACCATCGTCTTCGTGGCCCAATATTTCTATGAACGCTTCGTCAAAGGTCCCAAGGTGGAGGTGGTCGCAAAACCTCAAAACCGCGCCAAGGCGACACTTTGGGGCTCGTTTTCAGGCTATTGCAGCTTCGTTGCGCATGCCGGTGGACCGCCATTTCAGATTTACGTAATGCCGCTGAAGCTCGACCCGAAAAGCTATACCGGCCTTTCCGTTCGCTTCTTCGCCATCGTCAACGCCATCAAGCTCGTATCGTACTTCGCATTGGAAGCTATCGATACCACCAACCTCCTCGCATCGCTCACGCTGCTGCCGGTGGCCATCGTCTCGACCATGCTGGGTGCGCGGGTGGTCAGGTATCTGAAACCCTCGGTCTTCTATCCGCTGATGTATACGATGGTTCTGCTGGCGGCCCTGAAACTGCTGTGGGACGCTGTTTTCTGAACAGGCCAAACAAAAGGCCCTGATCGCGATAGCAATCAGAGCCGGGCTTTCAGGCTGCGACGTAAACGAAACTGACGTCAGGCAACAAAGATATTGGAAATTTAATGCTTCGTGGAGGCTTGCAGCCTCTGCATTTCGTCCTTCAGGCGCAGTTTTTTGCGTTTAAGATCCACAATCTGCTTATCATCCGAAGAGGGGGAAGCGAGAACGGTTTCGAGCTCCTCCTCAAGAGCACCGTGTTTCTTTTCCAGCGATGCTATATGAGCCTGAATGGTCATGCGGCACGTCCTTCCTTGTTGAACCTACCTCCAGCGCTCCATCGCTGGAGTTTCAGGTTTACGACACCAATGTGACATGGAACGCCTCCCTTGTCGAAGGAGAAATCAAGGCAATATCTGGGCAAAATGCTGACACGGGAAACTTCCCGTTACCGTCATTTGGTGGTACAGGCACGAAGACCGACAACAAAATGGCCGGATGGCGGTCCGGTTGTACCATATGGGGAAGACAAGAGATGCCCGATCAGGATCAGGCCGACGTTCGGCTGGTACTTGCGCGACTTCGCCAGGAACATGAAGATTACGATGCGGCGATCAACGCCATGATCCAGACCAACTGCGAAGCCTTGCGCATTCAGCGGATGAAGAAGAAGAAGCTGGTCATCAAGGACAAGATGACCCAGATCGAAGACCAGATTATCCCCGACATCATTGCCTGATACGGAGAGACCGTTGAGCACAGAGACACCGCCCGTCGCCATCATCATGGGAAGCCAGTCCGACTGGGAAACAATGAAAAACGCCGCCGACACGCTGGATGCGCTGGACGTGGAATATGAAGCCCGCATCATTTCCGCCCACCGCACGCCCGAGCGCATGTTCAGCTTTGCCAGCGGCGCGCGCGAAGAAGGCTTCAAGGTCATCATCGCCGGTGCCGGTGGTGCGGCCCATCTGCCGGGCATGACAGCAGCGCTGACGCCGCTTCCGGTGTTCGGTGTTCCCGTGCAGTCCAAGACCATGTCTGGACAGGATAGCCTCTATTCTATCGTGCAGATGCCAGCCGGCATTCCTGTCGGCACACTGGCCATCGGTCGCGCGGGCGCCATCAACGCCGCCCTTCTGGCCGCAGCGGTGCTTGCGCTATCGGACGAAGACCTCGCCGACCGGCTGGATGACTACCGTGCCCGCCAGACGGCAGCGATTGCCGAATATCCCCTGGATAGCGCGCAATGACAGCAACGACGTCAGGCAAATCACGAACCATCGGCATTATCGGTGGCGGTCAGCTCGCGCGTATGCTGGCCATGGCCGCAGCCCGCCTCAACTTCCGCACCATCGTGTTGGAGCCACAGGCCGACTGTCCCGCTGCACAGGTCTGCAACCGGCAGATCGTCGCCGCCTATGACGACGAAAAGGCTCTGAGCGAACTTGCCAGCGTGTGCGATGTCGTTACCTACGAGTTTGAAAACGTGCCGGTGGTTGCCGCCGAAATGCTGGCCGCCTCGGTCGCCGTCTACCCGCCCCCGCGCGCACTCAGCGCCTCGCAGGACCGCTTGACGGAAAAGAGCTTCCTCAACGATTGCGGCATTCCAACCGCCGGCTTTCGTCAGGTGGACAATCAGGCCGAACTGGAAGCAGCGCTATCCGAATTCGGCGGCAAGGGCGTTCTGAAGACCCGCCGCATGGGGTATGACGGCAAGGGCCAGCGTGTCTTCAAGGGTGGCGAAGACCTGACCGGTGCGTTCGATGCGCTGGGCAGCGTACCGCTCATTCTGGAGAGCTTCGTTGCCTTCGAGCGTGAGATATCGATCATCGCCGCACGCTTTCTGGATGGCACCGTTACCTGCTACGACCCGGCCGAAAACGTGCACCTGAGCGGCATTCTCCACACCTCCACCGTTCCTGCCAAGCTTTCCGAGCCCGCGAGAGCCGTCGCGATGCAATCCGCGGAGAAGCTTCTCGCGGCGCTTGATTACGTCGGCGTCGTCGGCATCGAGTTCTTCGTTCTGGACGACGGATCGCTCGTTGCCAATGAAATGGCCCCACGCGTTCACAACACCGGCCACTGGACGGAGGCGGCCTGCGTGGTCTCGCAGTTCGAGCAGCATATTCGCGCCGTTGCAGGGCTCGTCCCCGGCTCCACTGAGCGCCATTCGGACTGCGTCATGACCAATCTGATCGGCGATGACGTTGATGATGTGCCGCAATGGCTCGCCCAAAAGGATTGCCTCGTGCATCTCTACGGCAAGACGGAAGCGCGTGCAGGCCGCAAGATGGGCCACGTGACGCAACTCGTGAATGCCGGAAAACCCGGTGTTTCCAGCCAAATTGACTCTTAGCGTGTTGACACGCTGGGGATGACAAGGTAATTGCCTGCCAACCGAAAAGAGCGCGCCCTCGTAGCGCGTTTTTGATTGTTTAGATATGCGTGGCAAGAAGCGTCACGCCAAACTGCGGACCAGTAAAATGAAGATCAAGAACTCGCTTAAAGCGCTTAAGGCCCGTCACCGCGATAACCGTCTGGTTCGCCGCAAGGGCCGCGTCTACATCATCAACAAGATGAACCCACGTTTCAAGGCTCGTCAGGGCTGATTACCGGGTGTATCTGTGCCCGCCTTGTCGTGGCGGATCACATTGTTGATAGACCACAAAATTTGATTTCATAATTGGCGCAGCCGGATTATCCTGTCCGTATGCGCCAGTTTTGTTTTTACGCCTTTCTCGCCGCCTGTCTCGCAACATCTGCGAGCGCCGAGCCTCTGACAACGGCCTCCCCTGCTCCCGATTCGCCCCCCACGGCTCAAGCGACGACACCACCGGCAACGCTATCCAACGACGCGGTCACCGGCCTGTTTTCCAGCCTCAAAAAAGAACGCGACGCCCAGAAGGCACGTGTCATCGCCAACGAGATCGTCGGCGAGTGGACCGATTCCGGCAGCGCAACCATCAATCTCCTGATGAAATGGTCGCAGGAAGCCGCCGAAGAAAAGCGCAAGGCTGCGACATACGATTTTCTGGATCAGGCTATTCTACTGGAGCCGGATTACGCCGAGGCATGGTATCGCCGCGCATTGGTGCATTTTGCCGATGGCGACACGCGCAAGGCCATGTCGGACCTGAACCGGACGCTGGAAAAAGAGCCACGCTATTTCCCGGCCCTCGCCAGCCTTGCCAATATTCTCGAAAGCTCCGAGCGCAATGAACTCGCTTTGAAGGTATGGGAGCAATACCTCGCGATCTACCCAGCCGACAAGGAAGCGCAGAAGGAAGCCAGTGATCTCTCGGAGAAGCTGGCGGGAACGCGCAGCTGAATCAGCCGGTTGGCAAAAGGCGATTGCCTTAAGCGACGCCGATGCGCAAGAGATCGTGGAAGTGCACCAGACCGATGGGCCGATTGTCTTCATCGATCACGATCAGCGCGCCGATATGATGCTTTTCCAGCGTCGCCAGCGCAGCCGTTGCCAGAACGTTTTTGGTCACCGTCTTCGGGGTTACCGTCATGATGTCATCGACGGCTAGCTCCGAGAGATTGCGCGTCAGATTGCGCGCCATGTCGCCCTCGGTGACGATGCCGCAGAGACGCCCCTCATCATCCAGCACAGCCACGCAACCGAAATGCTTGCGCGCCAGAACGCCGATGGCATCCTGAAGCGGCGTGCCCTTGGCCACCAGTGGCAGCCGCTCACCCGTGTGCATGATGTCGCCGACCAGCGCGAGGCTCGCGCCGAGTTTTCCGCCCGGATGAAAGACGCGGAAGTCACCCGCAGTAAAACTGCGCGCTTCCAGCAGCGCGATAGCCAACGCATCGCCCAGCGCAAGCTGCATCATGGTCGAGGTGGTGGGCGCCAGACCGTGCGGGCAGGCTTCCTGCTCGTTCGGGATCAGCAGCACGATATCTGACGACTTGGCGAGAGAAGCGTCAGGCGCGCAGGTCAGCGCAATCAGCGGAATGGAGAAGCGGCGGGTATAGTTGATGATGCTGCGAAGCTCGACGCTCTCACCGCCCTTGGAAATGGCCAGCACCACATCATTGCCGCCGATCATGCCCAGATCGCCGTGGTTGGCTTCTGCCGCATGCACGAAAAAGGCAGGCGTTCCCGTGGATGCGAAGGTCGCTGCAAGCTTGGCCCCGATATGCCCGCTCTTGCCAACGCCTGTGATGATGAGCCGCCCACCGGATTTGCCGATGGTCTCCACCGCCCGCGCGAAACCATCTCCAAGCTCGCCCAGAAGCGCATTTTCCAGCGCAATCAGGCCATTCTTCTCGATGGACACGGTCCGCAATGCAGACTCGACGGCATCGTTTTCAACCAGTGTGACAGCTCTCGTAATCATGCTCGGACTGATACTCTTTTCAATAAACGGTGTCTATCGGCCAGTCGCGCAGTTTGACGACTATCATGCGGGATTGGTCAACCAGATGTTAACCACATGCTTTTACTTTCGGGTAATAAATGGAAACGGGTCGAAGTGAGCATGGTTGATAAAAGCACCGCAGGACGTCTGTCGACGTGGCGGAAGGCGGCGGCAGCGCTGCTGGCTTGCACCGTGCTGTGCCCGGCGGTGGAGGCGTTTGCGCAGTCAGCCACGCCGCCGCAGACATCGCCTGCCACCACACGCCCTTTGACCAGCGCAGACCCCTACTTTGGCCAGAACGATCTGTCCGTCATCGATCCTGACAGCAACAGCATCCCGCGACAGCAAGCCCAGACCGACCGCACCGGCGACACGACCACGACGGGCGGCGTTCGCCCACCCTATACACCCGGCGGCGCGGTGGTCGAGCCGACAGATGAAGCGATCGAATCCATCGATACCCGCGAAAACACGTTTGAGCCAACCGTCGATGGCGGCGAGAACGCAACGATAGACGATGGCACCGCCCCCGGCATTCGTGTGGGAACACTGACCCTGCGCCCCTCGATCAGCCAGACGCTGAACCACGAAAACAAAAAATTCGCCAACGGCTCCACGAGCCGCAACTATTTGACCTCGGAAATTCGCGGCACGCTGACCAGCGACTGGGCCCGCCACGCACTGACGATCACCGGCGACGGGGCCTATCAGCGCAATCTCGGCGGCAGCAGCGCAGGTGAGGAACCGAGCGCCAATCTCGGTGCCGATCTGCGCCTCGACCTTGGCGATGGCACGGAGGCGCACCTCACCGCCGGATATGCCTTCAGCCGTGAAGATACCAATGATCCCAACGCCGTCTCCGGCGCTTCGGTGCAGGGCGGCGAACATGTGTTTACCGGCGGCGCATCCGTGGAGCGCAATGTTGGCATATTGAAAGCCCTTGCGGCGCTCGAGCTTTCCCGCACCATTTACACGGATGCAAAGGGCGTCAACGGGCAGGCGATCAGCCTCAGCGATCGCGACCGCTACGGCGCGGGCATTCGCGGACGGCTGGGCTACGAGCTATCCCCTGCCCTCATACCTTTCCTCGAAGTCACGGCTGGCCTGACGAATTACGACCAGACGCGGGACAACACCGGCTATGAACGGTCATCCCAATCCTACGGCGCAAAAGTGGGTGCGCAGATCGATCTGGGCGAAAAGCTGAAGGGCGAAGCGGCCATCGGCTATCTCCGCAAGGGTTATGACGACAACAGGCTTTCCGCCATCGATGCGCTGACCATGGATGGCAATGTCATCTGGTCGCCGCAGCGCGGCACAGATGTCAGCCTGGGCCTTCGCACCACCATCGAGGATTTCGCGGGCGGTGCCAGCGGCGGCTGGATTTCTCGTCAGTTGACGGCTGGCCTGACGCAGCAGTTGCGAAGCGATCTCGTGGCAAGACTGACCGCCGGAATAGAGCGCCGCTCCTACCTCACATCCAGCATTCAGGATGAAACCGAGTATGTCGCCGGGGCCGGGCTGACATGGAGCATCAACCGCTATCTCGATCTGACCACCGATATCAGCTACGAGACGACCCCGGTGACCGACAACAGGCAGTGGCGTATCGGCGCCGGTCTAACCCTGCGACGCTAAAACAAAAATCCCGGCGCGAGGCCGGGATATCTGCATTTCAAAACTATCACTTCAGCCTGTCGACGAGGGCCTTCAAAGGTCCCTCGATGGTTGGGCGAATATCGCCGCGTTCCAGCGCGAAAGCGACATTGGCGAGGATGAAACCATCCTTTGCGCCGCAATCGAATGTTTCGCCGTTGAAGCTGTAACCGGCAAATTCCTGGGATTTCGCCAGCGTTAACATGCCGTCGGTCAACTGAATCTCGTTGCCCGCACCGCGTTCCTGGTTTTCGAGAATATCGAAAATCTCCGGCTGCAAGATATAACGGCCATTGATGTAGAAGTTGGAAGGAGCCGTACCCTTGGCTGGCTTTTCCACCATCTGCGTGATCTTGAAACCGTCATTGCCCACGGCGTCACCAACACCGACAATACCGTATTTGTGCGTCTGGTCGGGCTCGCATTCCTGAACCGCCACGACGTTGCCACCGGTCTGGTCGTAAAGATCGACCATGCCCTTGAGGCAGCTTTTTTCGGAATGCATGATCATGTCAGGCAACAGAACCGCAAACGGCTCGTCGCCGACGATGTCGCGCGCACACCATACAGCGTGGCCAAGACCGAGCGGCACCTGCTGACGCGTGAAGCTTGCCGTGCCCGCCTTTGGCAGAAGACCGGCCAGCAGGGTCAGTTCGGCATTTTTGTTGCGCTCGCGCAGCATCTGCTCAAGTTCGAACTGAATGTCGAAGTAGTCTTCGATCACCCCTTTCCCACGGCCCGTTACGAAAACGAAATGCTCGATACCGGCTTCGGCTGCCTCATCCACCACATATTGGATGACCGGCTTGTCGACCACGGTCAGCATTTCCTTCGGAACTGCCTTGGTTGCCGGCAGGAAACGCGTTCCAAGACCCGCCACCGGGAAAACTGCTTTCCGAATTTTCTTCTGTTCTACCACACGTTCCTCCTGGGAGACTCAACTGCATCAATAATCGCGCACGACTTTGTTATCCCAAAAGTGGCAAACTTTTGTAAAAGATGACGTTACCTTTGGTTAATGGTAAAGAATTTGTTGACTTTGAATTGCTAAAACATCGCTAAGCCCGATGCGTATCTCGCAATCGAACTGAAATTCGAGAGAAACGAAAGACTGCCGATGAAAAAGCTGATCCTTTCCCCCATCCGCTCCCAAGTCCGCAAATTTGGCTGCATCGCGTTTGCCGGTATCGCAATCGCGCTTGCGCCAGCGCCTGCCAATGCCGATGCAGGCTTCCGCCAGTGGATCAACCAGTTCTATGCTACCGCCGCCAAGGAAGGCATCAGCAAATCCACCTATCAGAAGGCATTTGCCGGTGTGACAGAGCCGGACCCGGACGCGCTACGCAAGGCAACCTTCCAGCCGGAATTCACGACCAAAATCTGGGATTACGTCGATAGCCGCGTGAACCCTTACACGGTGCGCATTGGCCGTGAAATGAAAATGAAGCACGCCACGACGCTCAACTGGATCGAGCGTAACTTCAAGGTGGACAAGCATGTCATCCTCGCCATCTGGTCGATGGAATCCAATTACGGCGCGGTTCTGGAAAAGCCGGAACGCCTGCACAATATTCCGCAGGCGCTGGCAACCCTTGCCTATTCGGACCCCAGACGCGGCAAGTTCGCCCGCACGCAGCTGATCGCAGCCCTGAAAATCCTTCAGAACGGTGACGTGACGCCGAAGCAGCTGACCGGCTCCTGGGCTGGCGCCATGGGCCACACGCAGTTCATTCCCACCAGCTATCTGCTTTATGCGGTTGATGCTGATGGCAACGGCAAGCGTGACATCTGGCACTCCATTCCCGATGCCTTGGCAACAGCCGCCAACCTTCTTGCCAAAAACGGCTGGGAAGCAGGCCGCACCTGGGGTTACGAAACCGTCGTTCCAAACGGTGGCGGACGTTATGAAGGCCAGACCAAGAGCATGGCCGAATGGCAGAAGCTCGGTTTCGCACGTCCTAGCGGCAAGGGCTTTCCACGCGGTGCAGACCGCGCCATGCTGAAGATGCAGGGCGGTGCCAATGGCCCAGGCTTCCTGATGACGAAGAACTTCTTCACCATCAAGAAGTACAATTCGTCGGATAGCTACGCGCTGGCAGTTGGCCTTCTGGCAGATGAAATCGCTGGAACCGGCGGCATGCAGCAGCGCTGGCCACGCCCGGACAACACGCTGGACGTAAAAGAAAAGTTTGAATTGCAGACCCGCATGAAAGAACTTGGCTATTACGATGGCGAGGTCGACGGCAATTTCGGCTCCGGTTCCAAGGCGGCCATCAGCGCCATCCAGAAACGTATGGGCATGGAAAACGATGGCGAGCCCTCGCGTCTGCTGCTGCGCGCCCTGCGCAATTGACAGACTTGGCTTGCGGCCTCAGACTTAGAAGACAATAAAAAACGCCCGGGAGGCTAACGCCGTGGTGCACAAGACTGCAGGCAATTTTTGGAGGATAACACGGCGCAGCAGTGCCGTGTTTCTGTCCCTCGTCATCTGCCTGCCGGTGACGTCGCAGGTTGCCCATGCACAGGAAATGCGGGAGCGTCGTACCCTGTTCGAAATGATGTTCGGCAGCCCCAACAGGCGCGATGACCGCATGTATGCGCCCGACAGAGAGCAGCCGAGAATGCGCAGACAGCCCTCACGGGAAAATCGCGCTGTGACCCGTCCACAGGCACCGCGCAAGACACCATCCGTGGTCCAAATGCGCACCGAAAAGCCCGGCCCCGTGGCAAAGCTAGAAAATGCACGGCGCGTTCTTGTCGTCGGTGATTTTCTGGCCGGGGCCATGGGCGAAGCGTTGGTCTCGACCTTTGAAAGCTCACCCGCCATTGCGGTGGATGTGCGCTCTAACGGCTCCTCCGGCCTCGTGCGTACGGATTATTACGACTGGTTTTCTAATCTTCCACAATTCATCAAGGAAACCAGCCCCGCCACCATCATCATCATGCTGGGCTCCAATGACCGCCAGCAGATGGTCATTGGCGATGACAAGGAAAAATATGGCACCGATCTCTGGCTCAAGGAATATGAGCGTCGCATCGATGCGCTGATTGCGCTGGCCAAACGTCAACAGGTACCCGTTCTCTGGGTCGGCCTTCCGGCCTTCCAGTCGCCCTCGCTGACCGCCGATTTCGTCAATTTCAACCGCCTGTACCGCAGCCATATCGAAAAGGCAGGCGGAGAATTCGTGGATGTGTGGGACGGTTTCGTCGATGAGGGCGGGAAATTCGTGACAACCGGGTCTGATGTCAACGGCCAGCAGGCGCGCCTGCGCGAGGCAGACGGCATCGGCATGACGCAGGCGGGCAAACAGAAACTGGCCTTCTACGTCGAAAAATTCGTCCGCCGCCACCTGGATGGCGCAGGCCCGGACCTGATGAAACTCGACGGCAGCAATCTACCAGCGCTGACCTCCCTGCCAGCACTCGGCATCGACGCCCAACAGGTCCGCACCCAGCCAATCAGCCTCACCGACCCCGACCTAGATGGTGGCGATGTGCTCCTAGGCGACAAACCCGTCACCAAATTCTCCGTCGTCCCCTCCCCCAGAGAACGGCTGACGAAACAAGGCCTGATGGGCGATGCACCCTTGGGCCGCGTGGATGATTACCGGATGCCAGCACCTGCGGAGACGGCGGCGAAGTAGCGAATATAGTTCGATCTATACCGAAACATTCCCGGCCAGAAATTGATAGGATTTGCGCATTCGTCTCATAGCAACGGGATGCAAATGGACAATTTTTCAATTTATCTACCTGGAATCCTGATGGCGTATTCAGCATTCCTGCTGGGAATTGCCAGTCCAGGACCAAATGTTCTGGCCGTCATAGCCACATCCATGAGGGTGGGCCGCCCGTCTGCCATGGCGCTCGCGCTGGGCATTGCCACCGGGTCGTTTTGTTGGGCAAGTTTGGCGGTTATCGGGCTTTCTGCGCTGCTCTCCGCATATGCGACGGCCTTGATCGCCATAAAAATCGGCAGCGGTCTCTATCTCCTTTGGCTTGCTTTCAAGGCATTTAAATCAGCCGCTTCGGCTCATGGCATCGAAACCGAAGAACGATCTGGCGGCAGACGGACATCATGGGGATATTGGTTGCAAGGCGTCACTGTTCAGATGACCAACCCGAAAGCGGCTCTCACCTGGATCGCCATCATGTCGTTAGGCCTTCAATACGATGCGCCGGGCTGGGTGGGACTGGTCATCGTCGCGGGAACGACAATATTATCCATCGTCATTCACTTGCTCTACGCCATTGCGTTTTCGACCCCGGTCATAATGAAATTCTATTTGAGATCACGACGCGTCATACAGGCTATGTTGGGGACCTTCTTCGCTTTCGCAGGCATTCGACTTCTGACTGGGCGAATGTAAACGCCCTACGTTTACAAGCGTCGATCGCCTCAAGAATGACTTTCTCGCCGAAGTCACACGGAGATTGAAGCCATGAAACGTGCAGTCATACAGATCAGACAAGACGGAGATGAGCTTTCGGCCATTGCTGCTATGGGCGAGCGCTTCGCGTCCACATGGAAAAGCAGATCACCTCGCCGCCAGGATTTCCTCGCGCTCCGCCCGTGACCGCGCGATGCGTTTGCGCGCCTCGGTGACGACGTCTGGTGAGGCCTGCTGCGGCGTTCCCGCGTGAAAGGGCGGCGCCGGTGCGTATTCCAAGCACAGTTGAACGACCTCTGCTTCGTGTTGGTCGAACAGCTCCGCAATCACGCTCAGGCCGAAATCGATGCCGGAGGTGACGCCGCCAGCGGTGATGATCTTGCCGTCTCGCACCACGCGTTCATGCACGGGTGTCGCGCCAAACCGGGGCAGGAAATCCATGGCGTTCCAGTGCGTTGCGGCTTTCTTGCCGGTGAGAAGCCCGGCAGCGCCCAGAACAAGCGATCCCGTGCAGACGGATGTGATATAGCGCGCGCCCTTGGCCTGTTTGCGGATGAATTCCAGCACCACCTCATCGGTCAAAAGCGCATTGATGCCACCCCCACCCGGCACGCACAGCACATCGAATTGCGGGCAATCATCAAACGTCGTTGTCGGGGTGAAGCCCAGTCCCGTGACGGATGTCACGGGGTCGCGGTTTTTCCAGACCAGATCGACCTGGGTATCACTTGCAGAGACAAAAACCTCATAGGGACCCGTCAGGTCCAGTTGTTGCACGTTGGGAAACACCAGAAGTCCGAAGCGCACTGTCATTGTCATTCTCCTGCTTGACTGCAGCACGCAGAATAACAGATCATCCTTTGGCCTTACTGCCATTCACCCCACGGTTTCAGCCAAAATGCCGCGTTTGATCGAAATTCTGAGTTATCCCGACGTGCAGCTGCTCGATGTTGCCGGACCCTTGCAGGTGTTCGCCACAGCAAACGACCAGCGTCGCGCCATGGGCGTGGCACCCGCCTATGCCCCCGTGGTCGTCGGCATGGGTGGAGAAGTCCTGACCTCCTCCGGCCTTAGCATCAATGTGCAGCCGCTCGACCACGCAGCACCTCGACCCGACACGCTGATCATTCCCGGTGGCTGGGGTGTCTATGACGCCTGCGAAGACGCGCAGCTGCTGGCGTGGATCAAGGAGCGGTCGGCAGTGGCAAGACGCACCGCATCCGTTTGCAGCGGCGCATTCCTTCTGGCCACGGCTGGCCTTCTCGATGGCAAGCGGGCGGTTACGCACTGGCAGCGGTGCCAGGAATTCAAGGAACGGTTTCCATTGGTGCGGCTGGACCCGGACCCGATTTTCATTCGCGATGGCGACATCTGGACATCGGCAGGTGTCACGGCGGGCATCGACCTCGCTCTGGCCTTCGTGGAGGCCGATCTTGGCCATCAAGCAGCACTCGCGGTCGCGCGCCAACTCGTGGTTTTCCTCAAGCGTCCGGGCGGCCAATCGCAGTTCAGCACGGCGCTGACCTTGCAGGACAATGCCGGGCGCTTCGAACAGCTGCATGCCTGGATGATGGAAAATCTGCACAGGCCGCTGACGCTGCCCGATCTCGCACACCAGTGCGCCATGAGCGTCCGCAGCTTCTCACGCCATTATCGACAGTCCACCGGTCAAACGCCGGTACAAGCCATCGAAAACCTACGGCTTGAGACGGCGCGACGCTTGCTAGAACAGGGCACGTCGGTGAACGGCACCGCCAAACGTTGCGGTTTTGGCGCGGAAGAGACCATGCGCCGCGCCTTTCAGCGCCGTTTTGCCGTCAGCCCGCGCGCCTATCGCGAGCGTTTTCTGGCATAGATGCTTCGACAAACAAAAACCTCCGAAGGCACGTACCCTCGGAGGTTCAAATTCTTCAATCGCAATGCCTCAGCTCGGCAGAAGCGTTTCGCCCATCAGCGCCTCATCGATGGCCCGCGCCGCCTGGCGGCCTTCGCGGATGGCCCAGACGACCAGCGACTGCCCACGGCGCACGTCGCCTGCGACCCACATCTTGTCGACCGAGGTCTTGTAGTCCTTGTCGTTGGCGACGACGTTGGTGGAGCCGCGACGGTCTGTGTTGAGCGTCAGCTTGCCATCCATCTCTTTCAGAACGCTATCGGTGGCGGGGCCGGAAAAACCGATGGCGATGAAGGCGAGATCGGCCTTGATGATGAATTCCGTGCCGGCGATGGGCTTGCGGCGCTCATCCACCTGGCAGCACTTCACGCCTGTCAGCACGCCGTCTTCGTCACCGACGAATTCGAGCGTCGCGACCTGGAATTCGCGGGCAGCACCTTCGGCCTGAGACGAGGACGTGCGCATCTTGGTGGCCCAGTAAGGCCAGACGGCGAGTTTGTCTTCCTTTTCCGGCGGCATGGGGCGAATGTCGAGCTGCGTGACCTTCACGGCACCCTGACGGAAGGCCGTGCCGACGCAGTCCGACGCTGTATCACCACCGCCGACGACGACGACATGCTTGCCACCGGCCAGGATCGGATCGGAAGGCCAGCCAACGCTGTCGATGCTTTCGCGACCGACGCGGCGGTTCTGCTGCACGAGATACGGCATGGCATCATGAACGCCGTGGAATTCCGTGCCGCCAATGCCAGCCGGACGCGGGGTCTCAGAGCCACCGCAATAGAGCACGGCATCGTGTTCCGCGAGCAGCGTTTCGACGGTCATATCAACACCGACATTGACGCCGTAATGGAAGGTCACGCCCTCACCCTTGATCTGCTCGACGCGGCGATCGATGAAGTTCTTCTCCATCTTGAAGTCGGGAATGCCATAGCGCAACAGACCGCCAGCCTTGGATTCGCGCTCATAGACATGCACATCATGGCCCGCACGCCCCAACTGCTGGGCCGCCGCCAGACCGGCCGGGCCGGAACCGATGATGGCAACCTTTTTGCCGGTGTGAACCGTAGCAGGCTTCGGTACGATGAAACCGAGCTCGTAGGCCTTATCAGCAATCGCCTGCTCGACCGTCTTGATCGCCACCGGCGCATCTTCGAGGTTCAGCGTGCAGGCTTCCTCGCAAGGGGCGGGACAGACACGGCCGGTGAACTCAGGGAAGTTGTTGGTGGAATGGAGGTTGCGGATCGCCTCTTCCCAATTGTTGTTATAGACCAGATCGTTCCAGTCGGGGATCTGGTTATGAACCGGGCAGCCAGTCGGGCCATGGCAATAGGGAATGCCACAGTCCATGCAACGAGCAGCCTGCTTCTGCACTTCCGGGTCCGACATGGGAATGGTGAATTCCCGGAAATGGCGAATACGATCCGACGCCGGCTGATACTTGCCAACCTGACGATCTATTTCCAGAAAACCTGTAACCTTGCCCATGTTTATGTCCTCATACCTAATTACAGAGCCAAAGCCCCCCAATACCAGTAGGCGAAACCCAAACCGCCCCCAGCACTATGAACTCAATCCACTCAACTCACTCGGGAGTTTCAAGCTTGTCTGGCCAAGTTCCATTTTCCCATTCTACGAATGGATTGAACCTGTCCGACATTGCTTCTCGTGCCGCCTTTTCTGCGGGATAGATGGTAATCACTCCATCCCTCTCTTGTCGGACGATGATCTTTTCTCCTGAAAGAAAGAAGTCGTCTGGTATTTCCACGAGACGACTGCCGCCTTTTCTGATGATTTTGATTTCGTACTCTTTTGCTATCGGCCCCATCAGCGCCTCCATGTTTGAAGTAAACCCACAACACAGGGCGCTGATATTTTAACTCACTCCGCAGCTACACCCATCTTCATCCGTTCCATATCCTCGAGCGCACGGCGGTATTCGACCGGCATGACCTTGCGGAATTTCGGGCGGAACTCGCTCCAGCGGTCGAGGATGTCCTTGGCGCGGTTGGAGTTGGTGTAGTGGAAGTGGTTGGAGATCATCTGGTAGAGGCGCTCCTCGTCGTGACGGGTCATGTCTTCGGAGACGTCCACACGTCCCTTGTGCATGAGGTCGCCACCGTGGTGGTGCAGCTTTTCCAGCATGTCGTCTTCTTCCGGCACGGGCTCCAGCTCGACCATGGCCATGTTGCAGCGCTTGGCGAAATCGCCCTGCTCATCCAACACGTAAGCCACGCCGCCGGACATGCCGGCTGCGAAGTTGCGGCCGGTTTCACCCAAGACAACGACGATGCCGCCCGTCATATATTCGCAGCCGTGGTCGCCCACGCCTTCGACAACGGCAATCGCTCCGGAGTTGCGCACGGCGAAACGTTCACCCGCCACACCACGGAAATAGCACTCGCCGGTGATGGCACCGTAGAGAACCGTGTTGCCGACGATGATGGAGTTTTCCGCGACGATGCGGGCATTTTCCGGCGGACGCACGATGATGCGGCCACCCGAGAGACCCTTGCCAACATAGTCGTTGCCATCGCCCACCAGATCAAAGGTGATACCGCGTGCGAGGAAAGCGCCAAAAGACTGGCCCGCCGTGCCGCGCAGCAGCACATGGATGGTGTCGTCCTTCAGGCCCTTATGGCCCCAACGCTTCGCAAGCGCGCCCGAAAGCATCGCACCGGCAGAGCGGTCGACGTTCTTGATCGGCACTTCGAAGACCACAGGCTCGCGGTTTTCGAGAGACGGCATGGATTTCTCGATCAGCTTGCGGTCGAGAATATCGTCGATCGGGTGCTTCTGGCGCTCGGTCCAGTAGGTCGCTTCCTTCGGCGCATCAACCTTGTGGAAGATGCGGCTGAAGTCCAGACCCTTGGCCTTCCAATGGGCCAGCATCTCATCCTTCTCGAGCAGTTCGGAAGCGCCGATGATCTCGTCCAGCTTGGACACGCCAAGCGAAGCGAGAATTTCACGCACTTCTTCGGCGACGAAGAAGAAGTAGTTGATGACGTGTTCCGGTGCGCCCTTGAAGCGCTTGCGCAGAACCGGGTCCTGCGTGGCAACGCCCACCGGGCAGGTGTTCAGGTGGCACTTGCGCATCATGATGCAGCCAGCCGCAATCAACGGGGCGGTCGCGAAGCCGAATTCATCGGCTCCCAGCAATGCGCCGATGATGACATCGCGACCAGTCTTCAAGCCGCCATCCACCTGTAGTGCGATGCGCGAACGAAGGCCGTTCATGACCAGCGTCTGCTGGGTCTCGGCAAGGCCGATTTCCCATGGGGAACCGGCATGCTTGAGCGATGTCAGCGGAGACGCGCCCGTGCCGCCATCGAAACCGGAGACGGTGATGTGGTCCGCACGCGCCTTGGCAACACCGGCGGCAACCGTGCCGACGCCGACTTCAGAGACGAGCTTGACGGAAACATCGGCTTCCGGGTTGACGTTCTTCAGGTCGTAGATCAGCTGCGCCAGATCTTCGATGGAGTAGATATCATGGTGCGGCGGTGGCGAAATGAGGCCGACGCCCGGTGTGGAGTGGCGGGTCTTGGCAACCGTTGCATCCACCTTGTGACCAGGCAACTGACCGCCTTCTCCGGGCTTGGCACCCTGCGCAACCTTGATCTGAAGCATATCGGCATTGACGAGATATTCCGTCGTCACACCGAAGCGGCCGGATGCGATCTGCTTGATGGCAGAGCGTTCCGGGTTCGGATTGCCATTGAGCAGCGGCAGGTAACGGTCGGATTCTTCTCCGCCCTCGCCCGTGTTCGACTTGCCGCCAATGCGGTTCATAGCGATGGCAAGCGTCGTATGTGCTTCGCGGCTGATGGAACCGAAGGACATGGCACCGGTGGAGAAGCGCTTGACGATATCGACGGCAGGCTCGACTTCATCGACAGAGATCGGCTTGCGACCGAGGGCTTCGGCACCCTTGAGCTTGAACAGACCGCGAATGGTGTTCATGCGCAGGTTGGTGTCGTTCACCATCTCGGCGAATTCACGGTAGCGTTCCTGGCTATTGCCACGCACGGCATGCTGCAGGGTCGCAACCGCATCCGGGCTCCAGGCATGGCTTTCGCCACGCATGCGGTAGGCATATTCGCCACCGATATCCAGCGTGCTGGCGAGGATAGGGTCCTTGCCGAAGGCGTCTGTGTGACGCGATACGGTTTCCTGGGCAATCTCCGTCAGGCCGACGCCTTCGATTTGCGTGGCGGTGCCGAAGAAATATTGCTCGATGAACTCCGAGGACAGGCCGACGGCGTCGAAGATTTGCGCGCCGCAATAGGACTGGTAGGTGGAAATGCCCATCTTGGACATGACCTTGAGAATGCCCTTACCGACAGCCTTGATATAGCGATAAACGACTTCGTCGTCGGACACTTCCTTGGGGAACGCGCCGTGCTTGTGCATGTCCAAGAGAGTATCGAAGGCGAGGTACGGGTTGATCGCTTCGGCACCATAACCGGCCAACAGGCAGAAGTGATGGACCTCGCGCGGCTCGCCGGTTTCGACCACGAGGCCGACCGAGGTGCGCAGGCCCTTGCGGATCAGGTGATGATGGACGGCAGCGGTTGCCAGCAGCGCTGGGATTGCGATGCGATCCGGCCCGAGCTGACGGTCAGACAAGACGATGATGTTGTAACCACCGCGAACGGCCGATTCCGCACGCTCGCACAAGCGGTCCAGCATTTCAGGCATGCCTTCGGCGCCACGCTCCACATCATAGGTGAAGTCCAGCGTCTTGGTGTCGAAACGGTCTTCCGTGTGGCCGATGGAGCGGATCTTTTCCAGATCGCCATTGGTCAGGATCGGCTGGCGCACTTCCAGACGCTTGGCGCGGGCTGCACCCTCGTGGTCGAGAATGTTCGGGCGCGGACCGATGAAGGAGACGAGGCTCATGACAAGCTCTTCACGGATCGGGTCGATCGGCGGGTTGGTAACCTGCGCGAAGTTCTGCTTGAAATAGGTGTAGAGCAGCTTGGACTTGGACGACATCGCCGAAATCGGCGTATCCGTGCCCATAGAGCCGATGGCTTCCTGACCAGTCGTCGCCATCGGCGACATCAAAAGCTTGGTGTCTTCACTGGTGTAACCAAAGGCCTGCTGACGGTCGAGGAGCGACACGTCGCGACGCAGAGCGCGTGGCTCTACAGGCTTCAGGTCTTCGAGGATCAGCTGGGTACGGTCCAGCCATGTGCGGTA
The DNA here is from genome assembly GCA_900468015.1 of Hyphomicrobiales bacterium. Lineage (GTDB taxonomy): Bacteria > Pseudomonadota > Alphaproteobacteria > Rhizobiales > Rhizobiaceae > Agrobacterium. The sequence goes on along the minus strand of UBRU01000001.1, from coordinate 227,833 downwards.
AGGATGCTTGGTCGCCAGTTCGCGCTTCACATCCTCATCGGAAATGATCGCGCCCTTTTCCATGTCGATCAGCAGCATCTTGCCGGGCTGCAAACGCCACTTCTTGATGATGCGCTCTTCCGGCACCGGCAAGGTACCGGCTTCGGATGCCATGATGATACGGTCGTCATCGGTCACGAGATAACGGGCTGGGCGCAGACCGTTGCGGTCCAGCGTCGCGCCAATCTGCTTGCCATCGGTAAAGGCAACAGCGGCCGGGCCATCCCATGGCTCCATGAGAGCGGCGTGATATTCATAGAATGCCTTGCGTTCCGGCGACATGGACTGGTTGCCAGCCCACGCCTCGGGGATCAGCATCATCACGGCATGCGCCATGGAGTAACCGCCGCGCACGAGGAATTCGAGCGCATTGTCGAAGCAGGCGGTGTCGGACTGTCCCTCATAGGAAATCGGCCAAAGCTTGGAAATGTCGTCGCCAAACAGCGGCGAGGCAACGGAAGCCTGACGCGCCGCCATCCAGTTGACGTTGCCACGCAACGTGTTGATTTCGCCGTTATGGGCCACCATGCGGTACGGGTGCGCCAGCTTCCACGAAGGGAAAGTGTTGGTCGAGAAACGCTGGTGGACGAGTGCCACTGCACTTTCAAAACGCGGATCGGACAGGTCCTTGTAATAGGCACCGACCTGGTAAGCCAGGAACATGCCCTTGTAGACGATGGTCGAAGAGGACAGCGAAACCGGATAGAAATCCTGCGCTTCCTTGCCACCACCTGCATCGTAAATGGTGTTGGAAATGACCTTGCGGATCAGGAACAGCTGACGCTCGAAATCGGCATTGGTGGCAGCATCGCGACCAGCGCCGATGAAGACCTGCACATGGTGCGGCTCGGTTGCAGCGATATCGGGCGCTTCCGACAGAGAGGAGTTGTCGACGGGAACATCGCGGAAGCCGAGGAATTGCTGACCGGCGTCGGCAACAACGTCGATGATGACCTTCTTGTAGTGCTCGATCTGGTCTGCATCGCGCGACATGAAGATGTGGCCAACGGCATATTCGCCAGCCTTCGGCAGCGTCACGCCCTGAAGCGCCATTTCCTCACGGAAAAACTTGTCTGGGATTTGCACCAGAATGCCCGCACCATCGCCCATCAATGGGTCGGCACCAACGGCGCCACGGTGGGTCAGGTTTTCGAGAATGAACAGGCCATCCTTGACGATCTGGTGCGACTTCTGGCCCTTCATATGCGCCACAAAGCCGACGCCGCAGGCATCATGCTCGTTGCGTGGATCATAAAGACCCTGCTTTGGAGGCAGACCACCAATCGTCGCGCGCACGGCAGCCTTCGGCTGGGCGCTCGTCGGACAGTCATTGGTCAACATCGCCGCGGCGTTTTCGCCTTCCAGCTTGATCGTCATTTTTCGTCCCTCCTGCAACAGGTTGCATGGCTTCACGCAGAGAGGCGGATGCTCGACCTCCCTACCATTTCCGGATAGAGGCTTCGCGTCCGCTTGTCAATTTAGGACAGCAATGCTGTCTTAATTCTTATCGGATTTTGACAGAAACGACCGCACTCTGCAAGTCCACCTCAACATTTTATAAACGCACAAAATGACGCTAAATGTCTCGGTTGTGAATCTTCGCGCAATTTTCTTCCGGCAAAACCACGAAATCGTTGCTTTCATTGCCGAATTTGCGTTCGCGAAGATAAGGCCATAAAACGACAATCGTTTGGCAGACCAGCCACTCCCGCCATCGTCAACTCATCGAAAGTGCAGACCCATGTTTTTTGCTTCCGACAACTGGGCAGGCGCCCACCCCGCCATCAATGAGCGGCTGATGAAGGAATCCACCCGCTTTGCCGCCGCCTATGGCACCAGCGAGCTGGACCGCGCCATCGAAAAGCGCTTCAACGAGATTTTCGAGCGCGAAGTCGCCGTGTTCTTCGTCGGCACCGGCACCGCTGCCAATTCTCTGGCCATGGCCAGCGTCGCCCGCCCCGGCGGCATCGCCTTTTGTCACTCCGAAGCCCACGTGATCGAGGACGAATGCGGCGCGCCGGTATACTTCTCCAACGCCTCGCGCCTGATGCCGGTGGCCGGACCCAACGGCAAGATGCTGCCGCAGAACCTCGAAGCCGCCATCGGCCGCTTCCCGCCCGGCTCCATCCATCAGGGCCAGCCGATGCTGGTAACGCTGACTCAGGCAACCGAACAGGGCACCGTCTACGAACTGGATGAAATCGACGCGATCTCGAAAATAGCCAAAAATGCCGGTGTTCCCCTGCATATGGACGGCGCACGTTTCGGCAACGCCATGATGGCGCTAGGCACGACACCAGCCGAAATGACATGGAAGCGCGGCGTCGATATTCTCTCCTTCGGCGCGACAAAGAACGGTTGCTGGTGCGCCGAAGCCATCGTCTACATGGACCCGAAAACGGCAGAAGACCTGCCCTTCATCCGCAAGCGCTCCGCCCAGCTTTTCTCCAAAACCCGCTTCATGGCGGCCCAATTCGATGCCTATTTCAAAGACAATCTGTGGCTGGAACTGGCCTCCCACGCCAACGCCATGGCAAGCCGTCTGCGCGATGGCCTTTCTGCCTCCAACAGCGCACGATTGGCCTGGCCGACACAGTCCAACGAGCTCTTCGTGGTGCTGAACAAGGATAAGGCCAAGGCCGCCAAAGAGGCCGGCGCCAGCTTCTACGACTGGCCCGTCCCGCATGACATGCCCGAACCTGTCGGCGACAATGAACAGCTCATCCGGCTTGTGACCAGCTTTGCGACGCTGGAAAACGATGTGGACGATTTCTTGCGGATTTGTGGGGCTCCATAAGCCCACTCTCCTTCGTCATACCGGACTTGATCCGGTATCCAGCCGACGCGCGTCCGCGCGGCGAGAAAAGTCTTTTCAGCCCAAGGACTTGGGCTGACTGGATTCCGGCTCAGGGCCGGAATGACGGAAGCGTCAGCTCACACAAAGCTCCCAGGCACCATCCCCTTCGCCATCACCAGCTTCGACAGCGCCTCCACCAATTCCGCATCCGCCCCCTTTCTCGGCTGAAGCACGAATTCCACGTCTTCCAGTGCGGGCAACGCGCCCTTCGGCAGTTCTCGCAAGCCCGATGGGGCCATGCTGCGGGGCTGGACCAGAACGCCCATTCCCGCGCGGGCGGCGGCGGTTAGTCCGCTGAGACTGCCGCAGGTGCAGACGATGCGCCATGCGACACCGGCGCGGTCGAGCGCTTCCTGGGCTGCCTTTCGGGTGATGCTGGGTGGTGGGAAGGCGATGAGCGGCAGAGCGTTTTCGCGCGACAGAACGGCATCCGGGTCTTTCGCCAGCCAGACCAGAGGTTCGCGGTAGAGGAAGTGGCCGAGGTGGTCACCCAGGCGTCTTTTGGCCAGCACGACATCCAGCTCGCCATTGTCCTGCATTTCGTAAAGAGAGCCGCTGAGCGCTACCGTGAGTTCCAGATCGACCAGCGGGTAGAGCCGTGTAAATTCCTCTAGAATGACCGTCAGGCGGCTGGCGACGAAGTCTTCGGAGACGCCGAGTCGCAGGCGGCCACGCAGCCTGCTTTCACCGAACAAAGCCGCGACCTTGTTGTTGATATCCAGCATGTTGCGGGCGTACCCCAGCAAAGCCTCCCCTTCCGGCGTGAGGCGGACCCGATGGGTATCGCGTGCAATCAGGCGTTGACCAAGAAAGGCTTCCAGTCGTTGAATATGCTGGCTAAGCGTCGACTGGCCTATCCCTAACCGTTCTGCGGCATGGGTGAAACTCATGGTCTGTTCCAGCGCAATGAAACTGGCGAGGTGTTGGAGGTTCAGCATGCTCATCCTGAAACGTGATAACTGTTAGTTTTTGCATCTCGTTTCATGATGAGCGATACTGTGCACGAGTTCAAGACGAAACCGAATAACGGAAAGACGTCCCACCATGACCCGCTTCCTGCCAGACCGCTTTACCATGATGCTGGTTGCCACTGTCATCGTCGCTTCACTGCTGCCGATCAGCGGAGAGCCGGCGCATTATTTCTCTATCGCGACCAAATGTGCGATTGCACTGCTGTTCTTTTTGCATGGTGCACGGCTGGCACGGGACGTCGTTGTTGCGGGCATTCTGCACTGGCGTCTGCATCTCGCCATTCTGCTCGTCACCTTTGGCCTGTTTCCGCTGCTCGGCGTCGGGTTGGGCTATATTCCGGAAAGCATTCTGCCCGCCCCGCTCTACCTCGGCGTCCTCTTTCTGTGTGTGCTGCCGTCTACGGTGCAATCCTCCATCGCGTTCACTTCCATGGCAGGTGGCAATGTCCCAGCTGCAATTTGCTCGGCGTCGGCTTCCAATATTTTCGGCATGTTCCTGACACCGCTGCTGGTCGGTTTGCTGTTTACCGTCGGTGGCCAGGGGGGCGGCTTTTCGCTGGATGCGTTCGCCCAGATTTTCCTGCAATTGCTGCTGCCCTTCATCGCAGGCCAGTTGCTCCAGCCATGGATCGGCGACTGGATACGTGCCCGCAAGACACTGCTGTCTCCGGTGGATCGCGGCTCCATCCTGATGGTCGTCTATCTCGCCTTCAGCGAGGCCGTCATCGAAGGCATCTGGAAGGAGTTTACCCTGCGAGACATCGCCGTCCTCATCGGCATCAATATGCTCCTTCTCGCTGTTGTCTTGTGCGTCACCATGTTCGGCAGTCGTCTGCTGGGCTTCAAGAAGGAAGACGAAATCACCATCACCTTCTGCGGCTCCAAGAAAAGCCTTGCGAGCGGCGTGCCGATGGCGGGCGCGATCTTCGCGGGTCAGAGCATCGGCGCCATCGTGCTGCCGATCATGCTGTTTCACCAGATTCAATTGATGGCCTGCGCCGTGATTGCGCAACGTTACGCCAACAGGGCCAAGGAAAAATCGCAGCGCATAGCTGACGAGCTTGTACTGCCGGAAGCATAAAACAAAAACGGCCCCGCGTGGGGCCGTTCGTATCATGGGATGAGAAGATCAGTTGACCTGTGTCGGCGTGACCTGCGCTTCGATCTGTTTTGGCTCATCCGTCACGTCTGAAACAATCGCGATACGGCGCGGTTTCATCGCTTCTGGAATGTTGCGGAAGAGATCGATGTGCAGCAGACCGTTCTTCAGAGAAGCGTTCTGTACCTCGACGTGATCGGCAAGCTGGAAGCGGCGCTCGAAGGCGCGCTTGGCAATGCCGCGATAGAGGAATTCGCCCTCATTGCCCTTGGTGTCTTCTGCCTTTTCAGCCTTGACCGTCAACACGTTGGCACGAGACTCGATGCTGAGTTCGTTCTCGTCAAAGCCAGCGACCGCCATGGTGATGCGATAGGTGTTTTCGCCGGTGCGCTCTATGTTGTAGGGCGGGTAGGCCTGTGCCTGCTCCGGCTGGCCAAGACCATCGAGCATGGAGAAAAGACGGTCGAAACCGACTGTGGAGCGGTAAAGTGGGGAAAAATCAACGTGACGCATGGTGTCCTCCTAGGAAGCGACTGTTTGCGGTTATGGCCCTCACCCCGTTTGGGCGATGAGTGACCGGATACGGCCCCGTTCTGGCGACCGTGACCAAGAGATGGGAAGGCCTATCGCGGAGTTCAAGAGGATTTTTCGCGCCAGATGCGATGTGAACTTTATCTGAACGAGAGATTCCGAAATCGTTCATTTTACCATCGCTAAATAAGCAGCATCGGAGGCTATCTCCGGCGGCAGAAGTGTAACGTCCCTTCTTCTTCTGTCATCTTCGCCGGAACCGCGACTGCTAACACCGACGGTTCCGGCAATTTTTCCCGCAATGCGCACCTTTTCCTTTGACGCCAACCGGCCCGCCACCTATCCCGTTCTGAAACACCTTTTCAGTGCCAAGTCGGAAACAGCACCCATGACCGAAGCCATATTGCACGCCACCCCGGGCAACCCCGTGCCCGAAAACCACATTGCAGGCTTCTTCACCGGTCACAAAAACAGAAAGCTACGCTACGCCATTTTCCGTTCCAGCCGGTCCATCGCGCGCGGCACCATCGTGCTGCTGCACGGTCGCAACGAATGTATCGAGAAATATTTCGAGACGATCAACGACCTCACCGCAAAAGGCTTCTGGGTCGCCACCTTCGATACGCGCGGACAAGGCGGTTCTGACCGGTTGTTGAAGAAAATGCAGGCTGGTTACGTCCGACGCTTTGCCGATTACGGCAAGGATATCTCGCTGTTTTTAGAGCAGGTGGTGCTGCCCGACGCGCGCCTACCCTTTTTCATGATCGCCCATTCCACCGGTGGGCTTGCCGCCCTTTCTGTAGCGCCGATGCTGTCCAACCGCATCGAACGAATGGTGCTGAGCTCACCCTTCGTGTCGCTCAGCGGCCAGTCGCTGCCAGCAGGGTGGATCAGGATCATCGCCACGCTGCTGACCCTCACCGGCTTTGGCGGCGTCCAGCTGGGCAAAGACCAGCGCGAACGCCAGTTCGAAGGGAATCCGCTGACATCGGACCCCGTGCGCTTTGCCCGCAATGCGTCCATCGGCCTCAAACATCCCGAACTCTTCATCGGCGCACCCACGGCGCGCTGGCTGTTTGAAGTGTTGAAGACCATGCCGTGGGTGACGAGACAGGATCATCTGACCAAGATCACCGTTCCCACACTCATCCTTGCGCCGATGCTCGACACCATCTCCCGCTACGCCGCGCTGGAAGAACTCTCCCGCAACTTCCGCGCCGCCCAACTCATCCCCGTCACCGGCGCCCGCCACGAATTGTTTCTGGAACGGGACGTCTATCGCACCCAGGCCCTAGCCGCCATCGATGCATTTTTCGCGCCGGAGGACTGAGGCGGCAAGAGAGCATGTCCCACTTGAAGGGAAGCATCCCACTCGACTGGCCACGCCCTGAATAAAAAAATGGCGGCGCAAAAGCAGCCGCCATCAGGATTTTTTAGATGAAGCTGTGGCGAGGCCAAGGCCTTGCCACAAGCATGATCATTCCATGCCGAGTGCGGCCATATAAGTCTGCAAAATCGTTTCTTCCTCGATACGCTCGTTGGCGTCTTTCTTGCGCAGACGGATGATCGTGCGAATGGCCTTGGTGTCGTAGCCACGGCCCTTGGCTTCGCCCATAACATCCTTGATATCACCCGAAATCGCCGCCTTTTCTTCTTCAAGACGCTCGATGCGCTCAATGAACTGGCGCAGTTCGGCGGCGGCGACGGTTTCGGTTGTGGCTGTTTCGTCCATCATTTCATCCTTCATGGTGGCGGCTCATCTGGAGCCTTGTGCGTCACACGGCGAAGTCTTCGCCTGCGGCCGTTGCGGGCAGCTGAAATTCCCGGCTGGTGAACTGCCCGGCTGCGAGCCTCACGTCAAGCCGTTTTGGGCCACGGCGCCCTTTATTCCTTTGGTGAGTTCTGCGCGAATGCGACTTTCTGGGCGTCGCTCGCCTCGGCCTGATGCAGGCTTTTCCACGTATCATAGGGCATACCGTAGACCATCTCGCGCGCAACGTCCTTGCTCACCTCATGGCCCGCATCCTTAGCCGCTTCCACGTACCAATTAGACAGGCAGTTGCGGCAGAACCCAGCCAGATTCATCATATCGATGTTCTGCACGTCCGTTCGCTTTTGCAAATGGCTGACCAGCCTGCGAAACGCCGCCGCTTCGAGCTTCATTTTCTGCCGTTCGTCGAGTTCGCTCATCATGGTCTCCGCTCAATAGGGCCCGGTTCGCGAGGCGAACTGCCGGTATTCGTGCAGGGTGGGATCATCGTTCATTGCGGCAAAAATGGGGGCGAGCCGTGCTCCCCAGTCGGCAATACCCGCCTCATCGCCAATCAGGTCTTGGCGCACTTCAAGGAGCGCATGGGGAACGCCCTTCAACATGCAGTGACGATACATCGTGTCGCCCTTCAGCGCGCCGTCATAGGGCTCATTGTCTCCCACCAGAATATCGCCCGCGGCTCGCAGATGCGCCAGCAGAGGCCTGACCGCCCGGTGATCCGTGTCCCACAGCACCGCTGCATGCCATGGGCGCGCGATCTCTTTCCAAAACGGCGTGTAGGAATGGAGCGACAAGACCAGTGGCGCCTTGCCGGATGTCGAGGCCACGCGGTCAAGTACCTTGCCCACGGCATTGTGATAGGGCCGGTGATACGTGTTGAGACGCGAATTCCACTCATCAGGGGTAATCGGATGGTTGCCGGGAATGATAGCTCCATCGGAGATTTTCATAATGAGGGTCGGGTCGTCCTCGCCCCTGTTAGGATCGATCAGCAGGCGGGAGAAGCGGCTCATCACTGCGGGCACACCCAGTTGCGCGGCCAGTTTGCGTGTTAAACCTTCGATACCGATGTCGAAAGCGATGTGCCTGTGAAAAGCGGCTTGCGGCAGACCCAGATTCCCGTATTTTGACGGCAGAAGGTTCGTGGCGTGATCTGCAAGCAGGACCATGCCGTTGTCATAATCACCTTCTAGGATTTCGTATGGCTGGAAGTCTGACATTTGGGATTTCTTGATAGCCGCTGAGGAGAGACGCTTGATGGCATGGCTAGACGCCACGCGCAAGTTTGGAAGCCCGGACAGCCATCGGCACCGACGTACGAGAGACCCCACCGGAGATATAATCGATTGAACTCGCGTTGACTTTCTCGGGCGTCCGCGCCAAGAAGTGTTCTCTTATCATAACCATGGAATCCGGATGGAAGCCGTGCCACACACATTCTCCGCTCTCCTTGCTAAATACCGGCGCGCGATACGCTTTTTCTCTGCAGCCGCCGTTCTCAGCACCCCCCTCCTCGTTGCCCAGCCGGCATGGGCGGACTTCCGTGTCTGCAACAGCACGCAGAACCTCGTCGGCGTCGCCATTGGCTATCGCGGACAGGAAGGCTGGGTCAGCGAAGGCTGGTGGCAGGTGCCTGCCTCCACCTGCGCCACGCTGATCGAAGGCGAGTTGCAGTCACGCTATTACTATCTCTACGCTGAAGACGCCGCCCGTGGTGGCCGATGGACTGGTGACGTCAACATGTGCGTTGCCGAAAACGAGTTCAAGATCAACGGTGTAGACGATTGTTACGCCCGTAGTTTCCAGCGCATGGGTTTCAAGGAATACGATACGGGCAGACAAGGAAGCTGGATGGTCCAGCTTTCGGACACGCCAGGTACACAGGAAAGTCAGAACTGATGAAGCGCAATCGTAAAGTCAAAATCCTTGCAACTCTCGGGCCTGCTTCGTCCGATGAGGCAATGATCGAGAAGCTCCATTTGGCTGGCGCCGATCTTTTCCGCATCAATATGAGCCATGCCAGTCATGATGTAATGCGTAGCCTGATCCAGCGCATTCGCGCCGTGGAAAGCCGCGTTGGTCGCCCCATCGGCATTCTGGCCGACCTTCAGGGCCCCAAGCTGCGCGTCGGCAAATTTGCAGACACCAAGGTCGATCTCGTTCAGGGACAGACATTCACCCTCGACAACAACGAAGCGCCTGGCGACAAGAACCGCGTTTTCCTGCCGCATCCAGAAATTCTGGAAGCCGTAAAGCCGGGCGATCGCCTGCTGATCGACGATGGCAAGCTGCATCTGCGCGCTGAAAAATGCGACGGCAAGAGCATCGTCACGACGGTCGTTTCCGGCACGAAAATCTCCGACCGCAAGGGCATCAGCCTGCCTGATACGCTTCTGGGCGTAGGTGTTCTGACGGACAAGGACCGCGTGGATCTGGACGCCGTTCTGGCCACGAACGAAGTGGACTGGGTTGCCCTATCCTTCGTTCAGCGCCCCGAAGATCTGGTCGAAGTGCGCAAGATTGCGGGCAACCGCGTCGGCCTGATGTCCAAGATCGAAAAGCCGCAGGCTGTTGAACGCATCGAGGAAATCATCGCGCTGTCAGACGCTCTGATGGTGGCCCGTGGTGACCTTGGCGTGGAAATGCCGCTGGAAGCTGTCCCTGGCATTCAGAAGCAGCTGACACGCGCCTGCCGCAAGGCTGGCAAGCCCGTCGTGGTTGCCACGCAGATGCTGGAATCGATGATTTCGGCTGCGGTTCCAACACGCGCCGAAGTGTCCGACGTTGCGACCGCCGTGTTCGAAGGCGCAGACGCCATCATGCTGTCTGCCGAATCCGCCTCAGGCGACTACCCGGTCGAAGCCGTCTCTACCATGGCTTCCATCGCCAGCACCGTTGAGCAGGATCCATACTATTCCAACATCATCTACGCACAGCGCCCACAGCCTGAGGCAACTGGCGCCGACGCGATTTCGCTCGCAGCGCGCCAGATCGCCGAAACGCTCGGTCTCTCTGCAATCGTGACCTACACATCGTCAGGCACCACCGGTCTGCGTGCCGCGCGCGAGCGCCCACAGGTGCCGATCATCGCGCTCTCACCAATCATCCAGACGGCACGCCGCCTGTCGGTGGTCTGGGGCCTGCACTGTGTGGTCACCGGCGATGCCAGCGACCAGGACGACATGGTCAACCGCGCATGCCGCATCGTCGTCGATGAAGGCTTCGGCAAACCCGGCAACCGCATCATCATCTCCGCTGGCGTACCGCTCGGCACCCCAGGCGCCACCAACATGGTCCGGATCGCCTATATCGGCTCCGACGGCCAGAGCGGCGTTTGAAATAAAACAGGCAGCGGTCTGAAGGCCTCTGCCTGTATCCTGAAACGGAAAAAAGCGCGGAACATTCCGCGCTTTTTTGTATCTGGCCTCTGCCGGGATATCAGTTCGAAGAGTATGCCCGGACAATCACATCGACCTGAGCATCGCTCATTTGCTGAACCTGATCGGTCGTGAAGGATTTGATCTTCGCCGCCGAGAGCCCCGAAAGCGTTTCGGTGCTCAGTCCAGAGATGGCATTCTTCTTGATCGATGCGATCTCCACATCCGTAAAGCTGCTGAGCTCATCAGAAGACAATGTCGCAGTGTGTTTAGCGCTCAATGCAGATATCTGCACGCTGTTGAGAGCGGTAATGTTGGCGAGGGTCAAAGCGTCGAAACTGGCCGTGCTGAGGGACCCGATCTGCTTTGATGTCAGCGCTTCCAGCTTCTTGACATCGAGACCAGCCATGAGATCGGTCGAAAGACCACTGAGCTGCTTTGCCGTCAAGGCGCCAAACTGGTCATCCGTCAGTGCCGCCATTTGTGCGGTCGAAAGGGCATTCATCTGAGCCGTCGTCAGAGAAGCGATCTGCGCGGTGGTGAGAGCCATAAGCTTACTGCTGGAGAGCCCCGAAAGCGCATCCGTCGTCAGGCCGGAAATGGAGGCCTTCTTCATCGAAGCGATCTCGCTGGAAGTGAAACTGTTGAGTTCATCAGCCGATAGCGTCGCGAGGAGCTTTGCGCTGAGGCCGGCAACCTGACCATTTGTCAACGCGGCGATGCTGACGGAACTCAAAGCATCAAACTGTGCCGTGGAGAAGGCCGCCAGTTGCTTCGTGGTCATGGCATCGAGCTTGATACCCGAGAGATTGGCCAGTGTATCGGTGGAGAGACCTGCGATCTGCTTTGCCGTCAATGCTGCGAACTGGCTCGATGTCAGGGCCGCCAATTGCGAAGAGGTCAAGGCCTGCATCTGCGTAGACGTCAGTGCCGATATCTGCGCGGTGGTCAAAACCGCAATCTTGCTTGTTTGAAGACCCGCAATCGCATCTGTCGTAAGGCCGGAAATCGACGTCTTCTTGATCGAAGCGATCTCGCTGTTGGTAAAGCTGTTGAGTTCGTCAGCCGTTAGTGTGGCGATCAACTTGGCACCAAGCCCCGAAATCTGTCCGTCGTTCAAAGCCACGATGCTCGATGAATTCAAGGCTTCAAACTGCGCGGAAGAAAAGGCTGCGATCTGTTTGGTGGTCATCCCGTCAAGCTTGCCGCCGGCCAGAGTGGCAATCGTATCCGTAGAAAGCCCGGCGATCTGCCTGGCCGTCATCGCTCCAAACTGCGCCGATGACAGCGACGACAGTTGCGTATCTGTCAGTGCCTGCATCTGTGCGGACGACAGGGCAGAAATCTGGACACTCGTGAATGCGGCAATCGTGGCTGTCGAAAGGTTTGCCATCGCTTCCGTCGATATCGCGGAGACAGCGGTCTTCTTGATGGACGCGACTTCTGAAGCCGTGAACTTATTGAGTTTCTCTGCCGAGAGTGTCGCTATCTGCTTTGCGCCCAGCGCGGAAACCTGTGACGCATCGAGCGCTTCGATATTAGCCGAACTCAACGCTCCAAACTGGCTGGTCGTCAGCGATGCAAGCTGTTTGCTCGTCATCGCCTTGAATTGCGTAGACGTCAGATCGGTGATGATTTCTTCCGAGAGACCAGCAATCTGTCTGGCAGAAAAGGCGGAAAATTGCGCTCCGCTCAGTGCGCCGAACTGCGTTTTCGTCAGCGATCCGATCTGGGTCGACGACAAAGCGCCAATCTGGACCGTCGTCAGGGCAGCAAGCTTGTCTGTCGTCAACCCGGAGAGCGCCGTCGGATCGATGGAGGAAATCGACGTCTTTTTGATGGAAGCAATTTCAGCGCCGGTGAAGCTGTTCAAATCGTCTGCGGACAGGATCGCAATCTGCGACGAGGTCAGTGCAGACACCTGCCTGCTGTCGAGCGCTTCTATCTGCTCATCGGAAAAGGAATCCAGCTGGTCGGCGTAAAGCGCGCTGATCTGCTGAGTCGTCAGACCGGAAATCTGTCCTGCGCCGATCGCGTCCAGCTGGTCCAGGGACAGACCGGTCACCGCTTTGGGCGCGAGCTGACTGATGACCTGGTTACTCAGAGAAGAGATCACCCCGGTGTCAAGGACACTGACCTGCGTCGATGTTAGAGCTTTGACTTGCGCCGCACTGAGACCAACGAGGTCGTCACTCGTCAACGTCGAAATCATGGAGGTTGCAAGAGACGCAATCTGCCGCGGTGAGATATTGGCGAGTACAGAAGTCATGAGCGCGAGACACCGTAAATTACTGATCAGGAATGAAGTCTACACAACGAAACTTGCCCCGGTATTGCGCGATAGACTGTGACAGCCGTCGTAACACGGCCCACAAATTCCATCCCAGCCAAAGGGCAGAGCCATCTTGCAAACAGCTATAGTCAGGAACATGACTCATAAGAGCCGGGCGCATCAAACTAGCTTCATGCGTGCAGAATTCTATAAACTCTGCCTGTGCGCCGAGAGACGAAACCGTCTCGATCTACATGGTCTAATCAGCAAAAATCTAAATGAGACACTTACTATACTAACCATCTGTACAATAACAACACAGATAATTCTCGTCAAGATCACACCGCCAAGTTTATGCAACCCCCACTACCAAATAAAACAAAAAGGCCCTGTCATAGGGATGACAGGGCCTTTTCTATTTCTGGATGCACAATCAGTGCAAAATTCAGGGCATTTTGATCGGTGTGCTGAAGCGGCTGGAGTCGATCGCTGCGGCACCCGGGCGGAAGCTGGCGGTTGCGGCAGAGGCGGACATGTCGTGGCTCAGCATACGGTTGTTGACGACGCGTGGAGCCTTGACTGCGCGACCGGTTGCGCCCTTGTCCTGGCTCAGTGCCCAGTCGGAGATTGCTTCCTGCGTCAGACGACCACCGCTGACCATGGCCTTTTCGGAGACGGCTGCATCCTGCTTGCTTGGGCGGCCACCCTTGATGGGAAGACCGGCGACCAGACCGCTGTCCTTTGCACGGGGCTTCACGTCGAATGCGTCGCCGTAGGCGGCAGCGGCAGATGGTGCAGCCTTGGCCGTCTCTATACGCTTGGCGGCAGGCTGTGTTGCCGTGGCGCTGCGATCGAGGGAGGCCGGGAACTGTGCAGCCGATGGCATGGCCGTCGCAGTGATGGAGGAACGGGCATCCTGTCCGCTCTGCTCAAGGGCGGCAACGACCACGGGCGAAAGGCTTGCCTGCTGCTGCTCGGCATCGTCTTCCTGACCATCGGTGTCTGCATTGGCAGAAGCAAGCAGTGCTTCGGCAACAGCCGGACGGTTGGCCGGAACCGGAACGTGGGCCGCCAGCGCATCACCAGGCATGTCTTCGGAGCCGAGAGCTGCGGTCATGACGGAACCGTCGGCATCACCCTTCATGCGGCGCGGCCCGAGAAGGGTCGGCACCGGAATGGAGTATTGTGCCAGATCGGCGAACTGCTGCTCGGCAGGTGCGGCTGTCGGTGTCGGCATGGTTGCGGCCTGAAGCGCATCCTGCGCGGCATTACGAGCCGGTGAATAGAGTGCCGTGGCCAGACCCGTCTGGTTTTCCTGATTGCGGAACGCAGGACGTGCCGTTGGCAGCGGAGCATCGACGACGCCCGGCAGCGGCTGAGCGGATGCGACAGCAACTGCGGCTGGCACCTCTTCAGGTTCCTGCGCAACGGGGGCAGCGGCAGGCGCCGAAGACCGGGCTGCGGGTGCCGGTGTTGCAATGCTTTCGGAATCTTCGTCCTCGTCACCACCGCCAAACAGTGTGGCCAGCAACGTCTTACGCTTGCCGCCGGAGGAAGAGCTGGCAGGACCGTCACCGGCTGTACCGGCAACCTGAACCGATGAAGAGCTGACGCGCTTCTTGTAATCGGCAAGAGCCACGTCATAACCGGGCAGAGGCTTGCCATCAGCAGGCAGATGGATGGTGTTGCCCTTGGGGAAAATACGCACGAGTTCCTGACGGCTCATACGCGGCCAGGCACGTACATTGCCGACATCGAGATGCACGAAAGGCGAACCAGAGGTTGGGTAGAAACCGACACCACCGATCTGCATCTGCATGGCGATTTCGCGAAGGCGGGAAAGCTTGACTCCCGGAATGTAGAAATCCATGGCCTTGCCCAATGTGTGCTGGCTGCTCTTTGCGACACCCTTGGTGCGCGACCGCAGCATGCCATTGGTTTCCGGCGAGCGGAAAGCAGAGACGACATTGATATAATCGGTGCCACCGGAACGGCGGTATACTTCCCACACCAGATCGAACAGACGCGGGTCCATCTTGGTCGGCTGGTTGCGACGCCAGTCACGCAGGAAGCGGTTCAGCTCCTGAAGACCTTTGGCGTCATACTTGCCGTTTCGCTTGAACGTGATGACGGCTTTTTCTTTGGTGTGGATATAATAGAGCTTGAGGCTACGAGTTTCGGCGGCGGCCTGCGTCGCCGAAAGTCCAAGGGCGGGCATGGCGACCAGCATAAGGCACACGCATGTAACGACGCGTGCCGACAGCTTCGTGCCTATATCTTTAATCAAGCCGCGCGCTATCTTGCCCGAGAGCGCGATATTCCGATGCAGATAAAGCAATTTGATCCCCGCCTGGCAGACAATTCGTCACATTGTCCCACATGAACCTCAATTACGGTCACACGATGGCAATTTTGCCACACATGGACATTCATCCTCTATATAGTGAATGCGATACTAACAAGAGGTTTATAGACCGTAAGTGAATATCCTTGCCCAGGAGTTAACAAATATCGGTTTTGCTAAACTAAGCCGGCTTTGCCGCCATCAAGCGGCATCACGCAGCGGATCATCGGGATCAATGCCATAATCCTTCAACTTACGGTATAGTGTCGACCTCCCGATACCAAGTTTTCTGGCCACTTGGCTCATCTGTCCACGATAGAATCGTAGCGCAAACCGGATCAGTTCCTCTTCGATATCGGCAATCTTGCGCACATCACCGCTGTCATCGGTCGAGGCAATCAGGCTGCCGCCGGGAAAGACGGCGCCGGTCGAGCGATCCTCGTCATTCGCCATAGCCTCCATCACGGACACGATGTCGGCGGTGCTGCTGCGTGTTTCGACCGGTGGCGGTGCGACCAACAGGGAACGCTCGCTCGGGCGGTGCGGCATATCTTCCACGGCCACGCCGTCCATGAACTCGGGCACCTGAAGCGCGATCTGAGGGAAATCCGCCTCGCTCAATTCGTCACCCTGCGCCAGCACGACGGCGCGGAACACGGCATTTTCCAGTTGGCGAATATTGCCCGGCCAGTCGTACGCCGTCAGCAAGGCCAGCGCACCGGCGCTGACGCCCAGCGAATGCGGCAGTTTCTGCTCGACAGAAAAACGTTCTGCAAACACGCGCGCCAGATAGGGAATGTCTTCCTTGCGCCGACGAAGAGCCGGAATGGTAATGGGAAAGACGTTGAGGCGGTAATAAAGGTCCTCGCGGAAGCGGCCTTCCTTGACCTCTTCAATCAAATCCTTGTTGGTGGCCGAAATCAGCCGGACGTTGACCTTCTGGACTCGTGCCGAACCGACAGTCTCGATTTCGCCCTGCTGCACCGCGCGCAAAAGCTTGACCTGCACTTCCAGCGGCAGATCGCCGATCTCATCCAGAAACAGCGTGCCGCCATCGGCTTCCATGAACTTGCCCATGTGCTTTTCGGTGGCACCGGTAAAGGCACCCTTTTCATGGCCGAACAGGATGCTCTCGACAAGATTGTGCGGAATGGCACCGCAATTGACGGTAATGAACGGCTTGCCAGAACGGTCGCTTCCGGACTGAACGGCGCGGGCGATCATTTCCTTGCCCACGCCGGATTCACCTTCCAGCACCACGGGGATATTGGACTGCGCTGCACGCTGCGCCAGTTCGATGACGCGCAACATGGCCGGGCTGGCCGACACGATATCGTTGAAATTGACAGCGTGGTTGCGCGACCGTTTGCCGGTGCGGGCCTTGGCCTCGCGCTGGTCGAGCTTCAGCGCATTGGCAATGGCAGAACCGATCCGCTCTGGCGACACGGGCTTGACCACGAAATCGAAAGCACCAGCGCGCATGGCCTGCACCACGGTGTCGATGCCGCCCTGACCGGTCTGGACGATGACAGGCACATCGGTGCCCAGCTCTCCCACGGCTTTCAAAAAGGACAGGCCGTCCATTTCCGGCATCATCAGATCAAGAACGATCACGCTGATATCGCCGCTGTGTTGTTTCAACAGCTCCAGTCCGACCCTGCCGTTTTCGGCAAGGATTGGGTGGTGACCATAACGCTCCACCGCTTGTTTAAGCAGGCGGCGCTGAACAGGGTCGTCATCGATAACGAGTACTTGCGCTGTCATGTCAGGCTCCGGTTTCCGGTTTATGGACCTGCTTCATGCTGGCCCTTTGAACCGAATGTGGCACGGAAGGCTTGAACATCCAGTTTTGAGATTTGCTTGCATTTTATGCATTGCCACGGGAAACAGAGCCCCCATATGCTTTGGCGAAGAGATAAAGAGGAAAGCCCGACATGACCTTGACGACATCGATCCCCCTGCCCGCCTTTTCGCCCGCAGACGCAGGGGCTGCCGCCCTCGGTGACCTCCCGACATGGAAGCTGTCCGATCTCTACCCCTCTGCCGATTCACCGGAATACAAGGACGCGCTGGAAAAGGCGGCGAGCGACGCAAAGGCGTTTGAAGCCAAATGGAAGGGCAAGCTGGAAGCCGCCGCCAAGCTTTCCGGCGATCAGGGCCTCGGTGCCGCGCTGAAGGAATATGAAGCGCTGGACGATCTTCTCGGCCGCATCGGCTCCTTCGCTGGCCTCACCTATTTCTCCGATACGTCCAACCCGGCCAACGGCAAGATTTATGGGGACGCCCAGTCCAAGCTCACCGAGATGTCGTCGAACCTTCTGTTCTTCGCGCTTGAGCTCAACCGCATCGAAGACGCAACGATCGATGCAGCCATCGCCAACGATCCGCTGACCGGCCATTACAAGCCGTGGCTGGTGGATTTGCGCAAGGACAAGCCGCATCAGTTGGATGACAGCCTAGAACAGCTGTTCCTCGAGAAGTCGATGACCAGTGCCGCCGCTTTCAACCGCTTGTTCGATGAGACCATGTCGGAGCTGCGTTTTGAGGTCGACGGCAAGAACCTGGCGCTGGAAGAAACGCTGAACCTGCTTCAGGAACCGGACACGGAAACCCGTAAAAAGGCAGCACAGGCGCTGAGCGCAACCTTCAAAGACAATCTGCGCGTCTTCACGCTGATCACCAACACGCTCGCCAAGGACAAGGAAATTTCCGACCGCTGGCGCAAATTCGAAGACATTGCCGACAGCCGCCATCTGGCCAACCGCGTCGAGCGCGAGGTGGTGGATGCGCTGGCGCAGGCGGTAACGGAAGCCTATCCGCGCCTGTCGCATCGTTATTACAAGATGAAGGCCAAGTGGCTGGGCATGGAGCAGATGAACTATTGGGACCGCAACGCGCCGCTTCCCGATACGTCCAACGCCGTCATTCCCTGGGACGACGCCAAGGACATGGTGCTCTCGGCCTATGGCGACTTCGCACCCGAGATGGCCGATATCGCCCGCCGCTTTTTCGATGAGGAATGGATCGATGCCCCTGCCCGCCCCGGCAAGGCACCCGGCGCCTTCGCGCACCCCACCGTTCCATCCGCACACCCTTATGTGCTGGTCAATTACCTCGGCAAGCCGCGGGACGTGATGACGCTGGCCCACGAGTTGGGCCATGGCGTGCACCAGGTGCTGGCCGGTGGACAAGGTGCACTGATGTGCGCCACGCCGCTGACCTTGGCCGAGACGGCATCGGTCTTCGGCGAAATGTTGACCTTCCGCAAGCTGTTGGATGGCACCAAGGAAAAGCGTGAGCGCAAGGCGCTTTTGGCCCGCAAGGTTGAGGACATGATCAACACGGTGGTGCGCCAGATCGCGTTTTATGAGTTCGAGCGCAAGGTGCACACAGCCCGCAAGGATGGCGAACTGACCGCAGAACAGATCGGCGAGCTCTGGCTCTCCGTGCAGCGGACAAGCCTTGGACCAGCGATCAAGATTTCCGAGGGTTATGAGAACTGGTGGACCTATGTTCCCCACTTCATTCACTCACCCTTTTATGTCTATGCCTATGCCTTCGGCGATTGCCTCGTCAACTCGCTCTATGCGGTCTACCAGAATGCCGATAGTGGTTTTCAGGACAAGTATTTCGAGCTTCTCAAGGCTGGTGGCACCAAGCACCATTCCGAACTGTTGAAGCCCTTCGGTCTCGATGCCACCGACCCGTCCTTCTGGAACAAGGGCCTGTCGATGATCGAAGGCCTGATCGACGAGTTGGAAGCGTCGGATAAAGAGTGAGAGAACCGGCGATGCTCCAATCTCGGGCAAGCTTCGCCGGTTCTACATACCTCACTTTACGGAAACAGCATGACGGACGACGCGCATGAAACGCAAACCGGGTGACCTGACATTGCGGGAAACGCTCCGCTGGGAGCCCACCACCGGCTTCCAGCGGCTGGAACAGCACATGCGCCGCCTGCTGCGCTCGGCGGATGCGCTCGGTTTTCGCGCACCTGCGGATACCGTGAAAGCGCTCAACGCCGCCGTCAGCGGCAGCGAACCGATGACCGTGCGTGTAGTGATGAATTACAAGGGCGAACTGGACATCGCAGCAGAGCCCTTCGTGCCACTTTGTGAAGGTGCCGTCTGGCGGGTGAAGATTGCGGAAAAGACGCGACTGGATTCCAGCGACACCTTTTACCGCCATAAATCCTCGCGCCGCGAACCATATGACGCCGCACGCGCGGAGTTTTCAGCCAAGGAAGCGGACGAAGTCCTGCTTTTGAACGAACGCGGCGAAATCTGCGAGGGCTCGACCACCAGCATTTTCGTGGAGGGTGCGGAAGGCCAGTTGCTCACCCCGCCACTCGATAGCGGCATTCTGCCCGGCGTTCTGCGCGCCGATCTCATTCGCGAACGCAAGGCGCGCGGACAGGCACTGAAGCCCGCGGATTTGGCGGGTCGGAAATTGTTTGTTGGTAATTCATTGCATGGGTTGGTGGCGGCGGAATTGGTTTGAGGTTGCTTTAAAAGAGGGGCACAGGGTGTGGCTTACCCCCCTCTGCCCTGCCGGGCATCTCCCCCTCAGGTGGGGAGATCGACCAGTGGCAAGCTTCAGGCCATCTCCTACGTCGAGGTCACAGCAATGTCAGCGCGCCCAGCCGATCTCCCCCTTGAGGGGGAGATGTCCGGCA
Organism: Hyphomicrobiales bacterium; assembly: GCA_900468015.1. Lineage (GTDB taxonomy): Bacteria > Pseudomonadota > Alphaproteobacteria > Rhizobiales > Rhizobiaceae > Agrobacterium. The sequence goes on along the minus strand of UBRU01000001.1, from coordinate 207,897 downwards.
GGACAGAGGGGGGGGAGCCACACCCAAAACAGCCCAACATTACCGCCCCTTCACCCCAACACCCATTCCACCCGCGACCGCCCCTTCTGCTTAGCCTCATACAGTGCACGGTCGGCCCGCTGATACAGCTCCGTACCACTCTCCCCCGGTTGGAACAGCGAAAGTCCTGCCGAGCAGCTATAGCAAAAATCTGCAGCGCCTGGGAACGGGCATGATGTCCGCACCTTTTCCAACAGCCGCTCCACGATGCCGATGCACTCGGACAACACAGTTCGGGGCATGATAAGAGCGAATTCCTCGCCACCGACCCGACCGAACGTGTCGGAGCGGCGGATGGTGGAATGGGCGATGCGCACGAAATCACGCAGGACGATATCCCCGCCCTGATGGCCGAAACGGTCGTTGATGCCCTTGAAGAAATCGATGTCCATGATGCAGAGCCCGAACGGGCTTTCGAGGCCCTTCTGGACGTTCTCGACTTGGACGGCAAGTTTGGCGAAAACGAAGCGGCGGTTGGCGGTTCCGGTCAGCTCATCGGTCTGGGCGGCACGCATGGCAATGTCGCGATCTTGCCGCAAGCTGCGCTGGTTCTGCCGCAACTCGGTGATATCGCTGCCCACGCACAGCATCCATCCATCCGCCTGTACCGTCTCCGTCATCCAGATCCAGCGCCCGTCATGCAGGTCCAGTTCCAGCCCGCGAAACGGCAGCTTGCCGCGACGTGACTGCGCCGACAGAAACCACGCCTCGTAATCGGACGTGGTGATGATCAGACCTTTCCGATCGCGGTAGTTCGCCAGCAGAAGGTCAGCCCATGTCGGGAATGCGTCATCAGGAACATTGAAGGCCTGCCGAAACGCACGATTGGCGTGGCGGAGCCTGTCTTCCGTGTCGTAAAGGGCGATAAAGACAGGCGTCATGTCCTGAAGCGCGATGACGCGCTCGATAAGACTATCCAAACTGGCAGTCTCCTGACGCACTCTCGTTTTCTCCGGTTGAACCTAACTGCAACTGCTGATCCGCCCCATTATAATTGACGAATTGAAAATTCGTAGTCCGAAGCTATACGGATGATTTTATCAGGAGCCGGGGCCTGACGATTTACCTTTTGCGCAATCTTCATACGCCCGTCATCCGGCTACCCTTTATTGTTGGTGGGTATTCATTTAGCTTAAGCATTGTCTTCACAAAGGAAATTCAGAATGACGGACGTTGAACATCCGATTTACGGCGAAATTACCGGTCCCATCATCATGATCGGTTTCGGCTCCATCGGGCGCGGCACGCTTCCCTTGCTGGAGCGGCACTTTAAGTTCGACCTGTCCAGGCTCGTCGTCATCGATCCGCGTGAAGACATCGCCGACTACCTGCAAAGCCGCGACATCCGGCATGTGCGCGAGCATCTGACCAAGGAAAACTACAAGGATGTGCTGAAGCCGCTCGTCAAGAATGTCGAAGGCCAAGGTTTCTGTGTCAACCTGTCGGTCGATGCCTCCTCCGTCGATCTGATGAAGCTGTGCCGCAAATACGGCATGCTCTACATCGACACGGTCGTGGAGCCGTGGCCGGGCTTCTACTTCGATACCGATGCGGACAATGCCGCGCGCACCAATTATGCGCTGCGCGAAACGATGCTGAAGGAAAAGGCAAAACGCCCCGGCGGCACGACGGCTGTGTCCACCTGCGGGGCCAATCCCGGCATGGTATCGTGGTTCGTGAAACAGGCGCTGGTCAATCTGGCAAACGATACGGGCCTCGAATTCGAAGAACCGGCAGCCAGCGACCGCGAAGGCTGGGCAAAGCTGATGCAGACGCTGGGCGTCAAGGGCGTTCACATTGCCGAACGCGACACGCAGCGCGCCAAGGACCCCAAGCCGTTCAACACTTTCTGGAACACATGGTCGGTCGAAGGTTTCATTGCCGAGGGCATGCAGCCCGCGGAACTGGGTTGGGGCAGCCATGAGAAGTGGATGCCAAAGAACGCCAAGAAGCAGAAGAAGGGCAACAAGGCCGCCATCTTCCTCGATCAGCCCGGCGCCACCACCCGCGTACGCACATGGTGCCCGACGCTTGGGGCGCAATACGGCCTGCTCGTGACCCACAATGAAGCGATTTCCATTTCCGACTATTTCACCGTGCGCGACAAGCGCGGCCATGTCGATTTCCGCCCCACCTGCCATTACGCCTACCACCCGTGCAACGATGCGGTGCTGTCGCTCTACGAAATGTTCGGCAATGGCGGCATCGCCCAGCCAGTGCAGCACGTCTTGACCGAAGGCGAGTTGACCGATGGCGCTGACGAACTCGGTGTGCTGCTCTATGGCCACGAAAAGAACGCCTACTGGTACGGCTCGCGCCTCACGCTGGAAGAGGCTCGCAAGCTTGCTCCCAACCAGAATGCGACGGGGCTTCAGGTCAGCTCTGCCGTGCTGGCGGGCATGGTCTGGGCGCTGGAAAATCCGCAAGCCGGTATCGTCGAGGCAGACGAGGTGGATTACCGCCGCTGCCTCAACATCCAGCGCCGCTATCTCGGGCCAGTCGAAGGACATTATACCGACTGGACACCGCTCGAAGGCAGGCCCGGCCTCTTCCCAGAAGATATCGACAAAGACGATCCATGGCAGTTTCGCAATATTCTGGTGCGCGGATAGAGCCGCTGCAAGCCCTCTGGTGCCGGTTTGCAACGCTCCCATTTTTGTGGAGGCCCTTGGGAACCGGTGCATAGAGGTCGTCGTTCGCTTGCAATAAAGCCAACTTCAATCCATGGTCTTTTCACAGAGATCGACGAGAATCGCAGGAGACGAAAGAGATGAATTTCAAGACAGGCGCCGCCTTGGTTCTGGCCGCAATTGCCGCCTCTTCATGCGCTCCTAACGCGCCATCGCCTCGCCCCATGGCATCCGCCATGCCGCAGGGTCCGGCAGTGGATGGTCGCTGGGTCGATAAGAACGGTATCGTCTCCACCTTCCAGGCGGGCGCCTTCTCCACACGCTCGACAGACAGCAACACGCTGCTGGCATCCGGCACCTATGTGACGCTGTCTCCTACCCTTTACGAAATCAACATGACCTCGCTGGTGCGCAACACACAGTCGCGCGTCAATTGCGCGCTGATCTCACGTTCGCAACTCAATTGCACCACGGATAGCAACAGCCAGTTCACGCTGACGCGTCAGGGCTAAGCCAGCAAAACAGAGTGCTTGCGTTAATTTCAACGCGCGCGTGCAGCGCGCGTTTTTTATTTGCACAACCCTGTCATATTTCTACTTGCGGCAGATGCTGCGAGATGAAAACATCGCCTTTGAACCAGTGTCATGATTTCGCAGTAGCTATGGTGGCAGGACAAGCCTCCCGGCTTCGTATACGGCAAACAGGAGAGAGAAGACGATGAACAGGATTTTGAGATTTGGCCTGATGACCGCCTCGGTCGTTGCGCTTTCCGCCGGTGCCGCTCTGGCCGACTACCAACTCAATATTCTCCACATCAACGATCTGCATTCGCGTATCGAAGCGATCAACAAGTTCGACTCCACCTGCTCCACGGCTGAAGCCGACAAGAAAGAATGCTTCGGTGGCATCGCCCGCGTCAAAAGCGCCATCGATGCCCGTCGTACAGAGCTTGGCGCAAACGCCAACATCCTCGTGCTGGATGCTGGCGACCAGTTTCAGGGTTCGCTGTTCTACACGCAGTATAAAAGCGGTCCCGTTGCCGAATTCATGAACGGCATCGGTTTCGACGCCATGGCCATCGGCAACCACGAATTCGATGACGGCCCGGCAGAACTGCTGAAGCTCATCAACGCCGTGAAGTTCCCGATCATTTCCGGCAACACCAAGATCGCCGACGGCTCCGAGCTGAAAGACAAGTTCAAGGGCTACATCATCAAGGAAATGGGCGGCCAGAAGGTTGCCGTCGTGTCCGTGCTGGCCACCGACACCAACGAAACATCGTCCCCCGGCGACAAGGTCACGTTTGAAAACGAGATCGAGTACCTCAAGGGTGCCGTCAAGGAAATCCAGGATCAGGGGGTCAACAAGATCGTCGTGCTCTCGCATGTCGGCTACGTCAAGGATCAGGAAATCGCCCGCTCGGTCGATGGTATCGACGTCATCGTCGGCGGTCACAGCCACACGCTGCTCTCCAGCACCGATCCGAAGGCCGCAGGCCCCTACCCCACGCTGGTCAAGGACCCCGCTGGCATCGATGTTCCGATCGTCACCGCCTATGCCTATTCGAAATATCTCGGCGATCTGACTGTCACCTTCGACGATAACGGCGTAGTGAAGTCCACCAGCGGCGCACCGAAGCTGCTCGACGCATCCGTCACCCCTGACGAAGCCTTCACCAAGCGCGTCGCCGAACTGGCCGCCCCGCTGGAAGAGATGAAGCAGAAGGAAATCGGTACCAGCGAAGCCGCCATCGATGGCGCGCGCGAAGTCTGCCGCGTCAAGGAATGCACCATGGGCAACCTGGTGTCGGATGCGCTGCTCGACCGCGTGAAGGACCAGGGCATCACCATCGCCATTCAGAACGGCGGCGGTTTGCGCGCCTCAATCGACGCCGGTCCCGTGACCATGGGCGAAGTGCTGACGGTTCTGCCGTTCCAGAACTCCATCGCCACCTTCCAGATCAAGGGCGTCGACCTCGTTGCAGCGCTTGAAAATGGTGCCAGCCAGATCGAGGAAGGCGCAGGCCGCTTCGTGCAAACGGCGGGCCTGAAATACAGCTTCGACCGCTCCAAGCCAGCCGGCAGCCGCATCGTCTCCGTCGAGGTCAAGGAAGGCGACAACTTCGTCAAGCTCGACCCTGAAAAGACCTATGGCGTGGTGACCAACAACTACACCCGCACCGGCGGCGATGGCTTCAAGACCTTCGCGACCAAGGCCATCAATCCCTACGACTTCGGACCGAGCCTTGAAGACGCCGTTGCCGCCTATATCGGTTCGCACAGCCCCTACAAGCCCTACACCGATGGCCGCGTAATGGATGTAACGCCAGCCGACTACGTTGCCCCGCCAAAGGAAGCCAAGCCCGCAACTCCTGCGGCCCCTGCACCTGCAACAACCGCGCAGGCTCCAGCCGCCACGGCACCTACGGCTCCCGCTCCAGCCGCAACGGCGCCAACCACCCCGGCACCGGCAACCACGACATCCGCCCCTGCCACAACACCGGCAGACGCTGCGAAATATATCGTTGCCCGCGGTGACTCGCTGTGGAAAATCGCCGCCGAGAAATACGGCAACGGCACTGAATGGAAGAAAATTGCCGAGGCCAACGCGCTGAAGCGTCCAAACCACATCGAAGTTGGTGAAGAATTGAACGTTCCGGCACAGTAATTGTTCTATATCACTTTATCGAAGCCTGCTTCGGTGACGGGCTTCGATAGAAGACTTCATTTTGATCGCGAACGCATGACTGCCGTTTGCAGCAGAGGTCAGTGGGTGTGGCTTACCCCCCTCTGTCCTGCCGGACATCTCCCCCTCAAGGGGGAGATCGATATGCCGCAACGTTGCGGCTATCTTCAGCGTCGATCGTTTTAGCGAGGGTCTCTCGCCTTGCCGATCTCCCCCCTTGAGGGGGAGATGTCCGGCAGGACAGAGGGGGGTGAGCCACGCATACTGACCTCTGCCGCATCACCATATCACTCAGCCCTCACCACGCGTTGAAATGCCGCGCAGGTTCTATCAAAAATCAATTCAGATTGGCGGATCAATGCTCTACAACATGATCCAACACGATGGTCCTGGCGTATGTCTGGCCAAACAATGTAGGTTCAGGACGATTTCATGATCGCAGATAATTCCACGCTTCAAACCGCTCATTTCCCCGCAGACCACCCGAAGGTCGCCTTCGGTAAGGTCGGCGTTCTTCTCGTCAATCTCGGCACACCCGATGGCACCGACTACAAGTCGATGCGCCGTTATCTGGCGGAATTCCTGAGCGACAAGCGCGTTATCGAGTGGTCGCGGCTGTTCTGGTACCCCATTCTCTACGGCATCGTGCTGAACAAGCGCCCGCAGAAGGTCGGCAAGGCCTATGAGGAAATCTGGAACCACGATCTGAACGAAAGCTACCTGCGCACCTACACCCGCAATCAGGGCGAGGCGCTTGGTAAAATGCTGGCCGACCTGCCGAATGTGGTGGTCGATTGGGGCATGCGTTATGGAAACCCAAGCATTGCCGAACGCATGGATGCGCTGAAGGCGAAAGGCTGTGAAAAAATCCTGCTGTTTCCGCTCTATCCGCAATTTGCGGCAGCAACGACGGCGACCGTCAACGACAAGGCCTTCGAATATCTGATGAAGCAGCGCTGGCAACCAGCACTGCGCACCGTGCCGCCCTATCACGACGACGACACCTACATCGATGCGCTTGCCAATTCCGTCAAAGCGCATCTGGCGACGCTGGATTGGGAGCCGGAAAAAATCCTCGCCTCCTTCCACGGCATTCCGCAGTCCTACTTCAAAAAGGGCGATCCCTACCATTGCCAGTGCATGAAGACGGGTCGCCTGCTGCGCGAAAAGCTTGGGCTAGACAAAGACCGTTTCATGATCACCTTCCAGTCCCGTTTCGGGCCTGAAGAATGGTTGCAGCCCTACACTGACAAGACGGTGGAGAAGCTTGCCAAGGAAGGCGTCAAGCGCATTGCGGTGATGAACCCGGGTTTCGTGTCCGACTGTCTGGAAACACTGGAAGAAATCGCGGGCGAAGCTGGCGAAATCTTTCATCACAACGGTGGCGAGAAGTTTTCACATATCCCTTGCCTGAACGACAGTTCAGAGGGTATGCGGGTTCTCGAAAAGGTTGTACGCAGGGAGTTGCAGGGCTGGGTGTAAACGCAGCCGACACAACACTTGCAGCATATGAGGGAGATGGGGATGCTTGATCTGGGTGGTTTCGATATTGTCGTAATCGTCGTCGTGGGGCTCGTCATTCTGACGTTGTTTGCCGGCATCAAGACGGTTCCGCAGGGTTACCGCTACACGGTGGAACGCTTCGGGCGCTACACGCGCACCCTCGAACCTGGCCTCAACATCATCGTTCCGTTCATCGAAAGCATCGGAACGCGCATGAATGTCATGGAGCAGGTGCTGGATATTTCACGCCAGGAAGTTATCACGCGTGATAATGCCAGCGTCACCGCAGATGCCGTTGCCTTCTATCAGGTTCTGAACGCGGCGCAGGCCGCCTATCAGATTTCCAATCTGGAAAATGCCATCCAGAACCTGACTATGACCAACATCCGTTCGGTCATGGGCTCCATGGATCTTGACGAGCTCCTCTCCAACCGTGACGCCATCAATGAGCGCCTGCTGCGTGTTGTCGATGAGGCGGTTGGTCCATGGGGCATCAAGGTCACGCGTATCGAAATCAAGGACATCGCGCCGCCAAAGGATCTCGTGGAATCCATGGGCCGCCAGATGAAGGCGGAACGTGAAAAGCGCGCACAGGTTCTGGAAGCGGAGGGGTCGCGCGCTGCGCAGATCCTGCGCGCCGAAGGGGCCAAGCAATCCGCCATCCTCGAGGCCGAGGGCCAGCGCGAAGCCGCCTTCCGCGATGCTGAAGCGCGCGAACGTCTGGCCGAAGCGGAGGCCAACGCCACCCGCATGGTCTCGGAAGCCATCGCCGCAGGTGATATCCATGCCATCAACTACTTCATCGCCCAGAAATACACCGAAGCCATGGCGGCCATCGGTACCGCGAAGAATTCTAAGATCGTGCTGATGCCGATGGAAGCTTCTTCGCTGATCGGCTCGCTCGGCGGTATCGGCGCCATTGCCAAGGAAGTGTTCGGCAAGAACAGTGATGCTGCGGCAGCGCCTGAAAGCCCTGCCCCTAACAGGCAGCGCAGTTCCGTTCCACCATCCTCCAGCCGCCCGTCAGCCCAGACCATCAACGTGACCATCCCCAACAATCCGTTCGGCCCTTCATCGGAGAGATGAGATGATCGCAAGGCTCGTCACCGATCTCGGCCCCTGGAGCTGGTGGATACTGGCCGCCATCCTTCTCGCCGCCGAACTCGTCGCCCCCGGCGTGTTTCTGATCTGGATCGGCGCCGCCGCACTCGTCATCGGCGCGATCTCGCTGGCGCTGTGGGATACGGCCATCTGGAGCTGGCAGCTGCAATTGTTGCTATTTGCCGTCTTGTCCATCGCCTTTGCGCTTCTTGGCCGCCGATATTACGGCAGAGACCACGCCAAGACAGACGAGCCCTTCCTTAATCAGCGTGAAGCCAGCCTGATCGGCCGCACATCCACCTTGCATGAGCCGATTGCGGAAGGGCGTGGTCGTATCAAGCTGGATGACACGTGGTGGCCGGTACAGGGCGAGGACGCGCCCGCCGGTGCCCGCGTCCGCATCGCCTCTGCCCACGGGCGCACGCTCACAGTGGAGCAGGTTCCGAACTGACAAGCTGCGGCTTTCCCGCCCGCCTCGTGAGTGCTCGGTTCGCCCTTTGGCTGATTCGAGTCTCATCATCTGAGCGCTATGCTGCACTGCACCATGCAACTGGTGCATCTCTTATCTTCCTGAAAATCAATTCTGAATTCGATAGCGATGCTGTAGGCATGCTTTCCATTGTCAGATGGATAAAAAGGTTTTCAAGACATGGATTTGCAGCCACCCGCAGATATGGAACTGACCCTACGTACCCTCGCCATGCCCGCCGACGCCAACCCGGCAGGCGATATTTTCGGCGGATGGGTCATGTCACAGATGGACTTGGCCGCCTTCGTGCGCGCCAATGATGTGGCAGGCGGTCGCACGGTCACGGTGGCCGTCAACGAAATCGTCTTCAAGAAACCGGTCAAGATCGGCGACACGCTCTGCGTCTACACCCGCATCGAAAAAGTAGGCCGCACGTCCATCACCCTCAAAATAGAAGCCTGGACCCGCCGCCACTCGCAACAATCCCGCGACAAGGTCACGGAAGCGGTGTTCATCATGGTGGCCGTGGATGACGAGGGCAACCCGAGGGCGGTCGGTGGCTAACCCACCACTCAGCTAGAAGCGCTCTTTAATGGCGTTGCTGAGTGTCGTTGCAACAAACGCACAATCGGATTTGCTTAGAACTTCACGCCCAGACCAACCCGCACAGCGTTCTGATCGATATCACCGTTGAGCAAAGGGCCTAACGCGCCGTAATCGTAGTTTTTGTCGCCGAAGTCAGTATAGCGGTATTCAACGCGGCCGAAAATCATGTCGGTGAACGCGTAATCAACACCAGCACCGACCGTGTAGCCGTTAAAGGTCTCTTTGTTCTTTGGAAATCCCGGCGTCACAAGATAGCCGCGTCCGACAGCCCAGCCAGCGGTGCCGTAAACGAGAGCCCGGTCGAATGCGTAACCCGCGCGGGCCCGAACAGAGCCCTGCCAGTCCAAGCCGTATTCGAACCGGTCAGGCGCAAGTATTGTCAGCGTGCCATCGCCCCAATTGCCGTCGAAATCGCCTTCCACACCGAGAACCCAATTGTTGTTGAACTGGTGGTTGTACCCTGCAAAGGCTCCCAGAACGCCACCGTTGAAATTGGCTTCCAGCGGTATCGCCGCGATGCCGGAGATATCCTGATTGTCCCACGCATATCCGCCCTGCACACCAGCGGTGAAGCCGGTCCATGAGAACGCCTGTCCGGAAATGGCCACAGGTGCCTGCGGTGCCTCGTAAAATGCATCCGCAGCCATCACGGTTGAAGCGGTCAGAGCAAAAGCTGTGGCAATGACGATTTTTTTCATTTTGGGCACTCTGGTTGTGTTGGTTTTAATATGTAACCAACGCCAGAAAAATGCTGTAGCGCCGCCGCAACAAAGCAAGAGTTTGCTTTCATTCGGCTGAGGCATTTTCAAAGACAGAAATTTCCAGCCTCTCATTGCAGGCAGAAGGGGGCTCGCAGTACGGTTGGCCAAAACGCAAAAAGGTCTCGCAATTTCTTGCAAGACCTTCACGCATGAAATCGGATGGTGGGCGTGACAGGGATTGAACCTGTGACCCCTACGATGTCAACGTAGTGCTCTCCCGCTGAGCTACACGCCCTCCGTTGAGGCGCATAAATCACAAAACCGGAGGAAGCGTCAACTGCTTTTTTTCAGTTTTGTGAAAGGTTTATGCGAGGCCTTACGCCACAAGGAGTTTGTTCACTTCGTCGACCAGATCGCGCAGGTGGAAAGGCTTGGAAAGGACCTTTGCGTCCTTCGGTGCCTTCGAATCAGCGTTGAGGGCGACAGCTGCGAAGCCGGTGATGAACATGACCTTGAGGTCGGGGTCGAGTTCGGTGGCGCGGCGGGCCAGTTCGATGCCGTCCATTTCCGGCATGACGATGTCGGTCAGCAGCAGCGAGAAGGGCTCTTCGCGAAGCCGGTCATAGGCGCTTGCGCCGTTATCGAAGGAGGAAACCTTGTAACCGGCTTTCTCCAGCGCCTTCACGAGGAAGCGGCGCATATCATTGTCATCTTCCGCAAGAAGAATTTTCTGTACCATTTAAATGACCGTAACTTCTGATTTATTGGGACTACCTTATCGCGATCATACCGCATTCTCAGTAAATATCATGTGAACGGTAGAATCAGGACTCGGACGACTGCTACACAGTATGGACTTGCTCTGCCTTAACTGGCAACATGAAGCTTCTGGCAGAATTATGACATGGTAAACGGGGCGGAATGGACTGGGTCACGGGCGAGTATGAACTCTTCGAGGTGCACGAACCCGCCGTTCACAGCATTCCGTTCGTATATAACTCTCCCCATAGCGGTCGCTGCTACCCCGTCTCCTTCCTCGAATCATCCCGCCTGAACGCCTACGAGATCCGAAGATCCGAAGATCATTACGTCGATGAGCTGTTTTCCGGGGCTACCGATATCGGCGCGCCCATGCTCAAGGCCAACTTTCCCCGCGCCTATCTGGATGTGAACCGCGAGCCCTACGAGCTCGATCCGCGCATGTTCGATGGCGCCTTGCCGTCATACGCCAATATCGGCTCCATGCGCGTGGCGGGCGGCCTTGGCACCGTGCCGCGCATCGTGGCAGAGAACATGGATATCTACGCGCATCGCCTGTCCGTGGATGAAGGCATCAGCCGCGTCGAAAGCATCTACAAGCCTTATCACGCCTGCCTGCGCAAGCTCGTGTCGCGCACCCACGCCAGTTTCGGCATGGCAGTGCTGATCGATTGCCACTCCATGCCGGGCAATATCCGGCTTGCCAGTTCCAACATCCGGCCGGACGTCATCATCGGCGACCGTTACGGCACCAGCGCGTCTGCGGAAATTTCCCGCGCCGCTCTTTATTTTCTGGAAGAACTGGGCTTTACCGCCGTCTGCAACAAGCCTTATGCGGGCGGTTTCATAACAGAACATTACGGACGCCCCACGCGCTCGCTGCACGCCTTGCAGATCGAGGTCAGCCGGGCGCTGTATGTAGACGAGAAAACGCTTCTGAAAACGGCTGAGTTCTATGCCGTGCAGTCTGCGCTCGATACCTTCATGCGCCAGCTCTCGGCATTCGTGTCGGAATACGCCCTCGACATGGCCTTCGCCGCCGAATAGCGGCCTCATTCCCCCAGCGCTTTTTAAAAACACCGCCACGCGGCCAAAAAAAACCGCGCCTTGGCGCGGTCAAGTCTAGGGAGGAAACACCCAAGGAGGGTATTTACAGTCAAAGACTGTGTCATGAAGCTACTGACAACCTGCTCATTTGTCAATCAATTTTATTTCCGCCTAGATTATATGCAGTTTCGCGCGCACTGCGCGTTTATTGGTCAGCGCCACATCGAAACTGCTTCATTTTGAGTTTCAGGCACCGCGACACATCGTGGTGGACGTCAGCCCTGGAAGCGGGTTATGTCCTCTTCGGGTTCAAAATGGTGAGGTTCTAATGCTGCCAGATCGCGATTTCTTCTTTCGTCTTGCCGATGCCGCCAAGGCCGAAACGTTGCCACGGTTTCGCATCGGCACCACCGTCGCCAACAAGCAGGATGGCGGATACGATCCGGTCACCGAGGGCGATCAGGCGGCGGAAACGGCCATTCGCGCTCTGATCACGGAGCATTTTCCTGATCACGGCATTTTGGGCGAAGAGCACGGCAGCGTGGGGATCGATCGCGAACATGTCTGGGTCATCGATCCCATCGACGGCACCCGCGCCTTCATCTCGGGCCTGCCGGTCTGGGGCACACTGATCGGCTTTCAGTCTTCTGGCCGCGCCACCATGGGTGTGATGGACCAACCCTTTACCGGCGAGCGCTATTTTGCTGATGGACAGGCCTCCTGGTATTTCGGCCCCGGCGGCGACCGACAGATCAGGACGCGCGCATGTGAGACCTTGGCGGACGCCATTCTGTTCACCACCTCCCCGCATATCTTCACCCCGCAGGAAGCCGCCCGTTACAAACCGGTGGAAGAACAGGTTCGCCTGTTCCGCTACGGCGTGGATTGCTATGCCTATGCCTTGCTGGCCGCAGGTCATGTCGATCTCGTCATCGAATCCGGCTTGAAACCCTATGATGTCGGCGCACTCATTCCCATCATCGAACAGGCCGGTGGCATCATTACCAACTGGGATGGCGGCAGGCCGGAGGCAGCCGGTCGCATCATCGCCGCTGGCAGCAAGGCCTTGCATGAACAGGCGCTTGCGCATCTTTCAGGAATGTAAGTTCAATACGCGTTTAAGTTGCTCTTATTTTCACGGCAACACTGCGCTATGTCGCCAGATTCCAGATCATCCTCGCGAAATGAAAGCGATGAGACGACGAAGTAACCGTTGGTTAACCATACTGCGGCACTCTGGCGTTGAATTCTTTTATCTTCATCTCCTGATATACGCGAGGATCGCTATGGCATATGACTGGAGTGGGAATACCGTCAAGCAGCAGCGTTGCGACTGGGTCATCATCGCTGCCTTGCTCGCTCTGGCCATCGTCGTCATGGCGACACCACTGGCGCTGATGCGCGGGGCAACACCAACATCCGTTTTTGACACGACATCCGTGGACGCCAGCCCGAAGCTGGCAAAACTCTAAGCTCTACGCCTTGATCAGATCGAGATGCAGCACACGCGGCGACAGGACCTGAAGAATGGTCTCAGAGCGGCCAATATAGACAATCGCGGTATCGGTCATGCCAGCCAGCACGGCAGACAGCGTATCGACCGTTTCCTTCTCCAGCCCTTCCAGGAGGTCGTCGATAAACAGCCAGCGCGGTTTCAGCAAAACAGCATTGGCCACCCGAACGCAGGCTTGCTCGTCGGAATCGAACTTCTTGTCCCAGCGAATATTGTCGTCCATGCGCGGGATGATATGGCCGAGACCACATTGCTGCATGGCATCCAGAAAATCCTGTTCCTTGAACTTCTGCGGGCTGCGCGGATAGCACAGAATCTCGCGCAAGGGGGCTGCCGGTAGATATCCGTGCTGGGCGATGAACAGCGTTTCCTCTCGCGGCGGCATGGAAATGGTGCCGCGCCCCCACGGCCACAGCCCGGCAATGGCGGCAAAGAACAGGCGACGGTTGACGCCCTGGTCGCCGTTGACCATCAGCCGGTCTCCGACATTGATCTCTACCGGTGCCTCACGCAGACGGAACACGCGCGACATATCCTGCCCGCCAACCTCCGGGCATATCTCGACCGATGTCAGCCGGATCGAACCCGTGGTGGTCCGTTCGATATCGATGGCGTTGCCATGGCGCTCCACGCTGTCCATCTGGATCAGCGCGTTGCGAAACACAGAGACCCGCTGCAAATTGGCTTTCCATGCAGCGATCGGGCCGAAATTGTCGATGTACCAGCGCAGTGCCACATTGACCTGGTTGAAGGCACCCACCGCCATCATCAGCCCGCCGAAGCTCAAATGCCCGGAAAAGTAGACCGGGGCTGCGATGAGAATGGGAGCGACGATGGCAAGCCAGCCGTAGCCTGATGACACCCACGTCAGATGCGTCAGCGCCATGGCAAGGCCACGGATGACAACCAGAACAGCGTTGATATCTTCACCGATGCGATGACGCTCGTTCTTTTCGCCGCGCGCCAGCGTAATCGCCGTCAGGTTTTCGCTGGCCCGCATCAGGGAAAAGCGTAGCTCCGCTTCTTTGGAATAGCGCTCCGCATTCAGCGGCACGAGCCGGTAACCGACAAGGTTGCTGAGGAACGATGCCGAGCCCGCATAAATCAGCGCCGCCCACACCATATAACCGGGGATGGTGATCATCTCTCCGCCGATCTCGATGGCAAAACCGGCAGACAGCCCCCAGAGAACACCGATGAAGCTGACCAGCAGAATGGTGGCGTTGACGAGACCGATGGCCAGCGCCGTACTGCTTTCGGCAAGGTTACGCACGTCGTCATGCAGGCGCTGGTCCGGGTTGACGGCGATGGCGCCGAACCCCGACAGCCTTGCGGCCCGGCCTGGCTTGAACCACTGGTCGACCATGTCTTTCGCCAGACCTTCGCGCATGTTCAGCGCCGTCATCTGGTTCAGCCACGTCTGGAACACGTTGAGAAGCAGCAAGGAGCCGGCGATCATCGCAAACACCTGAAGCTGGTGCAGAAACGAGTTCAGATCACGCCGTTCAAGAGCATTGTAGAAGGGTGCGTTCCACTCGTTCAGCTTGACCTGCCCATAGGCGGTGACAAGGATGATGGTCAGCAGCGCGCACATCAGCGCAATCAGCCTGCCCCGGACGGGAGATGTCCAGAACGCACTGCCCATCATCTTCAATTGAGACCTGAAATCCAGATCGAATGACGGGTGGCCGGTTGTCTCCGTGGACAGATTACCTTGCGCCATCAGTACCTTGCCATTTCCATGATGATTCGAATTCCAGCAGTTCTACAGGCGTCGACTATAGGTGCGTGTCGTGACAGCAATAGCATGACGCAGGGGCTTGTCTACGTCCCACGCGCGGCCTGGACCAAGACGGTCTGCAGCAATGCCACCCGGCACTGAAATGTTCCTTGCTTTATTTGCGTGCATTGCACAAAGTCCAAGCAATCAAGAGGGGCGGACAATCCGCGCAAACCGGAAAAACCGGGCAAGGGCCAGTATGTCGATCAAAGCCAGCATCTACCATCTGACGCACTACAAATACGACACACCGATCCGCCTCGGACCGCAGATCATACGGCTGAAGCCCGCACCGCATTCCCGCACCCACGTCATCAGCCACTCACTCAAGGTTTCGCCTGCCAATCACTTCGTCAATTTACAACAGGACCCTTACGGCAATTTTCTGGCACGCTACGTCTTTCCAGACCCGGTGACGGAATTCCGCATCGAGGTCGATCTTGTCGCGGATATGACGGTCTATAATCCCTTCGACTTTTTCGTGGAGGAAAGCGCGACCTACTGGCCTTTTGAATATCCCGAAACGTTGAAGGCCGACCTGTCGATCTACCAGACGCCAGAGCCGACGGGCCCGCTTCTCACGGACTACCTGAAAACCCTTGATTGGACGGCAGGCCAGCCGACCGTGGATATGGTCGTTGGTCTCAATGCCCGGCTGCAAAGCGAAATCGGCTATGTCATCCGCATGGAAACGGGTGTGCAGACGCCCGAGGAAACGCTGGGAACCGCCAAGGGCTCGTGCCGTGACACAAGCTGGCTGCTGGTGCAGATCCTGCGCCATCTCGGATTTGCCGCCCGCTTCGTCTCCGGTTACCTCATTCAATTGACGCCGGACCTCAAGGCGCTGGACGGCCCCTCCGGCACGGAAGTGGATTTTACCGATCTTCACGCCTGGGCGGAAGTCTATCTTCCCGGCGCGGGTTGGGTGGGTCTCGATCCGACCTCGGGCCTTCTGACCGGTGAAAGCCACGTGCCGCTAGCCGCCACGCCGCATTTCAGCAATGCCGCGCCCATTTCCGGCGGTTATTACGGCGAGGCGAACACCGAATTCGCCTTTGACATGAAGGTCACCCGAGTGGCCGAACATCCGCGCATCACCAAGCCCTTTTCAGACGAAAGCTGGGATCGCCTGAATGCTTTGGGCGAACAGGTGGACAAGGTGCTGGCGCAGCAGGACGTGCGGCTGACCATGGGTGGCGAGCCGACCTTCGTTTCCATCGATGATTTCGAATCCGGCGAATGGAACACGGACGCGGTTGGGCCGACGAAGCGGGAAAAGGCCGATGTGCTGATCCGCAAGCTGCGTGAACGCTTCGCCCCCAATGGCTTCCTGCATTACGGCCAGGGCAAGTGGTATCCGGGCGAAAGCCTGCCACGCTGGACGTTTTCGCTCTATTGGCGCAAGGACGGCCAATCCGTCTGGCACAACCCGGATCTGGTGGCCCGCGAAGGCGTCGATACCGGCGTGACGTCGGAAGATGCCGAAAAGCTTTTGACCAACATCGCCTCCAATATCGGCATTGCACCGGAACTGGTGTTGCCCGCTTACGAAGACCCGGCGGAATGGTTGATCAAGGAAGGCAACCTTCCTGACAATGTCGATCCGTCCAATTCCAAACTGAAAGACCCGGAAGAGCGCAACCGCATCGCCCGGGTCTTCGAGCGTGGCCTGACGACACCGACGGGCTATGTCCTGCCGGTGCAGGCATGGAATGCCAAGGCAACCTCTGAAAAACGCTGGATGAGCGAAAAGTGGAAGACCCGGCGTGGCCGCATCTTCCTTGTGCCGGGCGACAGCCCGGTCGGCTACCGCATTCCGCTTGGCACCCTGCCCCACGTCCCGGAATCGAAATTCCCCTATATCCACCCGGCTGACCCCTCGGTTCCGCGTGGACCGCTACCGGATACACAGGCACCCTCCGCCCGCGTTTTACCGGAAGCATCGTTTCAGGCTTCGGAAGGTGCTACGCAGGAGCGCATCGAACAGTCGATCAGCGATATCAACGGCGAAGTCCGCACAGCCATGTCGGTGGAGGCACGCGATGGGCGTCTTTGCGTCTTCATGCCGCCGGTGGAGCGTATCGAGGACTATCTCGATCTGGTTGCCGCAGCAGAGGCCGCAGCGACCGATCTTGGGCTGCCCGTCCATATCGAGGGCTATACCCCGCCGCATGACGAGCGCATGAATGTCATCCGCGTCGCGCCCGATCCCGGCGTCATCGAGGTCAACATTCATCCGGCTAGCAGCTGGAAGGATTGCGTGGATATCACCACGGCGGTCTATGAGGATGCGCGTCAGACCCGGCTGGGTGCAGACAAGTTCATGATCGACGGTCGCCACACCGGCACCGGCGGTGGCAATCACGTGGTGGTCGGCGGTGCCAACCCCAATGACAGCCCGTTCCTTCGCCGTCCCGACCTGTTGAAAAGCCTCGTGCTGCACTGGCAGCGCCACCCCTCGCTGTCCTATCTCTTCTCAGGCCTGTTCATCGGCCCGACCAGCCAGGCACCGCGTATCGATGAAGCCCGTCATGACAGCATGTACGAGCTGGAAATCGCCATGGCGCAGGTGCCTATGCCGGGCGAAGGTGCGCCGCCTCTGCCGTGGCTGGTGGACCGTCTGTTCCGCAATCTCTTGACCGACGTTACCGGCAACACCCACCGCTCCGAGATTTGCATCGACAAGCTCTTCTCCCCCGATGGCCCAACTGGCCGCCTCGGCCTTGTGGAATTCCGTGGCTTTGAAATGCCGCCGAATGCCCGCATGTCGCTCGCCCAGCAATTGCTGGTCCGCGCTATCATCGCTCGCTTCTGGAAGAACCCCGTTGGTGGCAAATTCGTGCGCTGGGGTACGGCGCTGGCCGACCGTTTCATGCTGCCGCATTACATCTGGGCGGATTTCCTCGATGTACTCGCAGACCTGAAAGACAACGGCTTCGACGTGAAGCCGGAATGGTTTGCCGCCCAGTTGGAATTCCGCTTCCCCTTCTTCGGCGAAGTCGAATACGAAGGCTCCAAGCTGGAGCTTCGTCAGGCGCTGGAGCCATGGCATGTCATGGGCGAACAGGGTGCCATCGGCGGCACCGTGCGATATGTGGATAGTTCGGTCGAGCGTTTGCAGGTGCGGCTGGAAACCTCCAACCCGTCCCGCTACACCGTGGCCTGCAACGGGCGCGCCGTGCCGATGAAGCAGACCGACGATTCGGGCGTTTCCGTCGCCGGTGTGCGCTTCAAGGCATGGCAGCCATCGCAGGGACTGCACCCGGCATTGCCGGTCAACACTCCGTTGACCTTCGACATTTATGATACATGGTCGAACCGATCGATCGGCGGCTGCATCTATCATGTTGCCCATCCGGGCGGTCGCACCTATGAGACGTTCCCCATCAACGGTAACGAAGCGGAAGCCAGACGGCTTGCCCGTTTCGAACCCTGGGGACACACTGCCGGTCAGTATACGCTGTGGCCGGAAGCTGCGTCGCCGGAATTCCCGCTGACGCTTGATTTAAGACGCCCGCAGGGAGTGTGACTTGGCAAAGGCACCGGCAGTGGAACGGACGAGTGGTAAGCCCGGCATGGCCTCCATGCTGGATTATCGTTCCATGCCCGGAATTGCCGATGAGATGCTGGATATTCACGGTCGCATCCGCCCCGTCTGGCAACCCTTCGTCAATGCGCTCTCCCGCATGGAAGACCGCGAGCTGCACGAGCGTTTTGCCCGTACCGACCGTTACCTGCGCGATGCCGGCGTGTTTTACCGCGATTACAGCGCGCAGGGAAACACCGAGCGCAACTGGCCGATCTCCCATATTCCCGTCCTGATCGACGAGAAGGAATGGGAAGCCGTCTCTCATGGCCTTATCCAGCGCGCCAATCTGCTGGAAAGCATCGTTGCTGATTTTTACGGTGAAAACCGTCTGGTCCAGCAGGGTTACGTGCCGCCTTCTCTGCTCGCCTCCAACCCGGAATATCTGCGCCCTTTGGCAGGTGTGAAGCCCGCTGATGGCCACTACCTGCATTTCTGTTCGTTCGAAATCGGTCGCGGTCCTGACGGCAATTGGTGGGTGCTGGCAGACCGCACGCAGGCCCCATCCGGCGCAGGCTTTGCCCTGGAAAACCGTGTGGCCACCACCCGCGCCTTTTCCGATATCTATGCAGAAGCCCACGTCCACCGCCTTGCATCCTTCTTCGGCGCATTTCGCGATACGCTGCAATCGCACCGCCAGCACCCGGATGACCGCATCGCGGTTCTGACGCCCGGTCCTGCTAGCGAGACCTATTTCGAACACGCCTATATCGCCCGCTATCTCGGCTTCATGCTGCTGGAAGGCGAGGACCTCACCGTCGTCAACAACCGCGTCATGGTTCGCACGGTCGCGGGCCTGAAGCCCATCGGCATCCTGTGGCGACGACTGGATGCGTCCTATACCGACCCGCTGGAGCTGGACCAGAATTCCCATATCGGCACGCCCGGCATGGTGCAGGCGCTGCGCTCCGGTTCGCTCAGCATGGTCAATGCGCTGGGCTCCGGCATTCTGGAAACCCGCGCGTTGCTGGCCTTCATGCCCGCCATCTGCCGTCATCTTCTGGGCGAGGATCTCGCCATGCCGTCGATTGCGACATGGTGGTGCGGCCAGCCGTCGGAGCGCGAACATGTGGCGCGCAACATCGAGCGCATGGTCATCGGCCCGGCCTACTCGCGCCTGCCCTTCTTCGATGATAACGGCCAGTCGGTTCTAGGTTCTTCGCTGCGCGAAACGGCCAAGGATTCCATCGGTGACTGGCTGGCAAGCGACGGCCACAAGCTCGTCGGTCAGGAAGTCGTCACGCTGTCCACCACGCCTGCCTATATCGATGGCAAGCTGGTGCCGCGCCCTATGAGCCTGCGCGTCTTCGCGGCCCGCACGCAGGATGGCTGGCAGGTCATGCCCGGCGGTTTTGCCCGCATCGGTCGCAGCAATGATACGGCGGCCATTGCCATGCAGGCAGGCGGCAGCGCTGCCGATGTCTGGATCGTCTCCGACAAGCCGGTGGAACGCACCACGCTTTTGCCAGCGGAAGAAAACTTCATCCGCAACATGCCCGGTAGCCTGCCGAGCCGCGCTGCCGACAATTTGTTCTGGCTGGGCCGCTATATCGAGCGCGCCGAAGGTGCCTTGCGCATCCTGCGCGCATGGCACGCCCGCTTTGCCGAATCCGCCGATCCGAAGCAGCCGCTTCTGGCCCACGTCACTGCCTATCTCGAAACCGTGGATATTGACGTAGAGGAAGCCGTTCCCGCAAGCCTCATCGCCAATCTCAACAGCGCCATCTATTCCGCCAGCAATATCCGCGACCGCTTCTCGCCAGATGGCTGGCTGGCATTGAACGATCTGGCCAAGACCGCCCGCCGCTTCCAGAGCAAAGTCGCAGCCGGTGATGACGCCACCCATGCGATGACGGTTCTGTTGCGCAAGCTAGCGGGTTTTGCCGGTCTGGTGCATGAAAACATGTATCGCTTCACCGGCTGGCGGTTCCTGTCCATCGGTCGTTATCTGGAACGCGGCCTGCATCTCACCCGGCTTCTCGGCCATATGAGCGGGCCGGATGCGCCTGATGGTTCCCATGACATGCTGCTGGAAATCGGTGACAGTGTCATGACCCACCGCCGCCGTTACAATGTCAACACGGCGGCACTGACGGTGATGGACCTGCTTGGCCTCGATCCGCTCAATCCGCGCTCCATTCTGTTCCAGCTCAACGAAATCCGCACGGAGGTCGAGCAACTGCCCAATGCCTTCGTCAACGGGCAGATGTCGCCCTTCTACCGCGAAGTGATGCGGGTCCATTCCGGCCTTGCCGTCATGACGCCGGAAAACCTGTCGCCCGCCGTCTTCCGTCAGTTGGAGCAGGATCTGGAACATCTGTCGGACCTTCTCGCCCAGACATATCTCGGATAGGCCATGCTCTACGACCTGACGCTGCACATGGGCTATATCTACGATACGCTGGCATCCGGCGCGCGCCACATCATCCGCATCATGCCGCTGTCCATCCCCGGCAGGCAAAGGCTGATCGCAGGCACGCTCAGCGTTTCCCCCTCCCCGGATGAGCGCACCGTCTTCGATGATTTTTTTCAGCAAAGCGCAACGTCCGTTTTCCTGCGCGCCTCCCACGACAAGCTGGATATCCGCATGCAGGCCCGCGTGTCCGTGGAAAGCCCGTCTCTCACAGCAGATTTCTCGCCGCAACTTGCGAGACTGCCCGCCGAACTGGCCAGCGTCTGGTCGCTCGATCCTCAGTCGCCGCATCATCTGGCAGGCGTCAGCCCCCGCATCGGTGAGAACGCCGCCATTGCGGCCTATGCTCGCGAAACGATCCAGCCCGGCATGAGCATCCGCGAAATCGCGATGGCGCTGTGCAAGCGCATCTACAAGGACTTCAAATATGATGGCGAGGCCACCACGGTGGACACCACACCGGCAGAAGCCTTCAAGCTAAAACGCGGCGTCTGCCAGGATTTCTCGCATATCATGATTTCGGCACTTCGCAGCCTCGGCATTCCCGCAGGCTATGTCAGCGGCTTCCTGCGCACCATCCCGCCAGCGGGCAAGGAACGGCTGGAAGGTGCAGACGCCATGCATGCCTGGGTGCGCGTCTGGTGCGGCGAAGCGACGGGTTACATCGAACTCGACCCCACCAATGACATCGTCGCTGGCAGCGACCACATCGTCGTCGGCTACGGTCGAGATTACGCCGATATCGCCCCCGTTATCGGCGTGCTGAAAAGCTACGGCAACCAGCAGACCACGCAGGCCGTCGACGTCATTCCCGTCAAGCATTGAGGCTGCACCAAAATGGAACGAAACCCGTGTCGCAACGGCACAGAGCCTCGTTTCACGACAAAAACCTGTCCCGTTTCGAGCACTCGATAAATTTGCTCACGTTACGTTAGGAAAATCTACATCGCCTGTAGGTAGTGGTGATTCCATACGATAATTGAACGGGTGGACATGATGTTCAATGGGGCCGGAATGACGAAACGGGTGCGCGCACTGCTGACAGACAGACAGGGCAATTTTGCCATGATGACGGCGCTGACGCTGCCTTTGCTGATGGGTTTTGCGGGCGCTGGTCTTGAACTGACCAAGGCCCTGCAGGTCAAATCCGATCTCCAGAACGCAGCCGATTCGGGCACGCTTGCTGCCGCCACCAAGTTTCGTGAGACCGAGGGCAAGTTGAGCGACGACCAGCTCAAGGCAGAAGTGAAACAATTCCTCGGTGCGGCGGATTTCGCAAAGGAACTGAAGCCTGCCGACAAGCAAGAGCTGGACGAGAACATCAACTCGGTCGCTTCCCGGTTCAAGACATCCAAGGGCGATGGCTTCCGCATCGCCACCACCGTCAGCTACAAAATGCCGCTGAACCCGCTGCTGAGCTTCATCGGCGCCAAAACGCTGACACTCAGCGCCACCAGCACGTCCGAAAGCAGCTTCAACAACGGCTCGCCGCTATCGATGTATCTTGTCCTGGACCGCTCCGGCTCAATGTCCTTCAAGACCGATACGATCGACAAAAGCAAAAGCTCCTGTCAGAATTTCACGGTGGAGAACTGGACCTCGAAGCCCTCGACGGTTAAAGCCTCGAGCCCATGTTACGTGGCAAAGAGCACCTCGCTCAAAACCGCCGTCAACTATCTGGTGGCGACCCTCAACACATCCGATATCACCTACAAGGCGAGCGGATCACCTGAATCGACCTTTGTCCGCACCGGCGCAATCGCCTATAACGACAAAAGCTTTGCCGGGCAGGATATCGACTGGGGAACGCAAAAGGCCAATGCCTATGTGCAAGCCATCCCGCTCGTCCCGGAAGGCGGAACCAATGCGGACGCCGCGCTCATTACCGCCTTCAACGCACTGAAAAGTACCAACACCAAAGAAAGTGACGAGCACAAGAAGAAAGGCAATCTGTCGTTCAAGCGATACATTGTTTTGATGACGGATGGTGAAATGACCGGATCGAGCAACAGCTGGAACGCGGCAGTGGATGCTTCAGTGCGCGCCACCTGCGCCAAAGCGAAGGCCGACGATATCGACATCTTCACCGTCGCCTTCATGGCGCCGCCCAAGGGCAAATCGCTTCTCCAGGCCTGCGCCACCAGCGCGGACAACTATTACGCGCCGGAAAATATGGAAGAAATCGTTGCTGCCTTTGGTGATATCGCCCGAAAAGCCTCTGGAAATGTCAGCCGACTGACCAACTGAAATCCTTAACGCCTATTTGATAGACCACGGAAACCACATCGGTTTTCGTGGTTTTTTGTTATTTTCACATCATGTCCATAACCCTGTCATATCTCTCTAAGTCATTCACGTTTCCGACAAAACGGCTGTTGCCACGGCCCGATATCGGTGCATAAATCACTGGTATAACTGGCATGCCGGATCGACAGAATCAGACACTCTCCTCCCAACAAGGTGCTGACCGACCAATGATCAATAAACTCGTTACCAACGATCTTCCTCGTCCCGCCCCGCGTAGTTCGGAACCGGAAGTTCTCGCTTCCGAAATCATCGAGCGACTGACCTACCGCATCGGCAAGGACGTCAAGGTTGCAAAGCCGCATGACTGGCTGACCGCCACCATTCTGGTGATCAGAGACCGCGTCATCGACAAGTGGATGGAATCCACCCGTAAGGCCTACCAGCACGACAGCAAGCGCGTTTATTATCTGTCGCTGGAATTCCTCATCGGTCGCCTGATGCGCGATGCCATCTCCAATCTCGGCCTGATGGGCGAGATCAAGGATGCGCTGACATCGCTGGGTGTCGAGTTCGACGTGATCGCCGGTCTGGAGCCGGATGCAGCACTTGGCAATGGCGGTCTTGGTCGCCTCGCTGCCTGTTTCATGGAATCCATGGCAACCGTCGATATTCCGGCCTATGGCTACGGCATCCGTTACGTGCACGGCCTGTTCCGCCAGCAGATGGCAGACGGCTGGCAGGTGGAACTGCCCGAGACATGGCTTGCCCACGGCAACCCCTGGGAATTCGAGCGTCGCGAAAGCTCCTACGAAATCGGTTACGGCGGTTCCGTCGAGACCGTCGGTGGTTATGAAGAGCCGCAGCGCTTCGTCTGGAAGCCTGCCGAGCGCGTCATCGCCACCGCCTTCGACACGCCGGTCGTCGGCTGGCGCGGCACCCGCGTCAACACGCTGCGTCTATGGTCGGCCCAACCGATCGACCCGATCCTGCTCGATGCCTTCAATGCGGGCGACCACATCGGTGCTCTCCGCGAAAGCAACAAGGCCGAGGCCCTGACCCGCGTTCTCTACCCTGCGGATGCCAATCCTGCCGGTCAGGAGCTGCGTCTGCGCCAGGAATATTTCTTCTCGTCGGCCTCGCTTCAGGACATTCTGCGCCGCCATTTGCAGCAATATCCCGACCTGACCAATCTGCCGGAAAAGGTCTCCATTCAGCTCAACGACACGCATCCGGCCATTTCCATTGCCGAATTGATGCGCCTTCTGTGCGATATTCACGGCATGGAATTCGAGGAAGCCTGGACACTGACGCGCGGCACCTTCTCCTACACCAACCACACGCTTCTGCCCGAAGCGCTGGAAAGCTGGCCAGTGCCGCTGCTGGAACGCCTGCTGCCACGTCACATGCAGATCATCTACGCGATCAATGCCAACACTCTTCTGGTTGCCCGCAAGGAACAGACGATGAGCGACCAGCAGGTCCGCTCCATCTCGCTGATCGAAGAAGGCGGAGAGCGCCGGGTGCGCATGGGCAACCTCGCCTTCATCGGCTCGCATTCCATCAACGGCGTGTCGGCGCTTCACACAGAGCTCATGAAGGTCACGGTTTTTTCCGACCTGCACAAGCTTTACCCGGACCGCATCAACAACAAGACCAACGGCATTACCCCACGCCGCTGGCTGATGCAGTGCAATCCGGGCCTGACGGATCTCATCCGCCAGTCCATCGGCGACGAGTTCCTTGACGATGCCGAAAAGCTCGCAGCACTCGACCGTTTTGCCAAAGACAAGGGCTTCCGCGAAAAGTTTGCCGAAATCAAGCGGCAGAACAAGGTGCGGCTTGCCAATGTGGTGGCACAGCGCATGGGCATCCGCCTTGACCCATCCGCCATGTTCGACATCCAGATCAAGCGCATCCACGAATATAAGCGCCAGCTTCTGAACCTCGTCGAAGCCGTTGCTCTTTATGATCAAATCCGCTCACGCCCGGAACTGGATTGGGTGCCACGCGTTAAGTTCTTCGCTGGCAAAGCAGCACCGAGTTATCACAACGCCAAGCTGATCATAAAGCTCGCCAATGATATCGCGCGTGTCATCAATAACGATCCGGCGGTGCGGGGTCTTCTGAAAGTGGTTTTCATTCCAAATTATAACGTGTCCCTTGCGGAAATCATGGTTCCGGCGGCTGATCTGTCCGAACAGATCTCCACCGCTGGCATGGAAGCATCCGGCACCGGCAACATGAAATTCGGTCTGAACGGCGCGCTGACCATCGGCACGCTCGATGGTGCCAATGTCGAAATGCTGGAGCATGTCGGCAAGGACAATATCGTCATTTTCGGCAAGACCGCAGAAGAAGTGTCCCAGGCACGCTCGGAAGGTCACGATCCGCGTGCCATCATCGAAAATTCCGCT
Organism: Hyphomicrobiales bacterium; assembly: GCA_900468015.1. Classification (GTDB taxonomy): domain Bacteria; phylum Pseudomonadota; class Alphaproteobacteria; order Rhizobiales; family Rhizobiaceae; genus Agrobacterium. The sequence continues at coordinate 182,404 of UBRU01000001.1, read as the reverse complement.
GAACTGTCGCAGGCGCTGTCATCCATCGCCTCTGGCGTCTTTTCGCCTGACGACCGGTCCCGTTTTTCGGAACTGATGGACGGCATCTACAACAATGACTGGTTCATGGTCGCTGCCGATTTCGACGCTTACGCCCAGGCACAGCGTGATGTCGACGCAATCTGGAGCGATCCTTCGAGCTGGTACGAAAAAACCGTACGCAATACGGCACGCATGGGCTGGTTCTCGTCCGACCGGACGATCCGGCAATATGCAACCGAAATCTGGAGGGCCTGATGAAGAAACCGCTCAACACTGCCGACGACAAAAAGACTGGCGCCATCAACCCGGCGGAAATCGAGGCAATCAAGAGCGGTTTGCATTCCAACCCCTTTGCCGTGCTCGGCGTTCACCAGACGCCGGACGGCTTCGTGACCCGTTGCTTCATTCCCGGTGCGGAAGAAGTCACGGTCATGACGCTCGATGGCACGGTCGCTGGGGAGCTGACGCGCACCGATGCGGATGGCTTCTTCGAAGGGCCGATCGAGATTTCGAAGCGCCAGCCTGTTCGCTACAGAGCCCTGCGTGACGATGCAGAGTGGGCGGTGACCGATCCCTATAGTTTCGGTCCCGTTCTCGGCCCCATGGACGACTACCTCGTCCGGGAAGGCTCTCACCTACGCCTGTTCGACAAGATGGGCGCGCACCCATTGAAGCTAGAAGGCGTCGAAGGTTTTCACTTTGCCGTCTGGGCACCGAATGCGCGGCGCGTGTCGGTCGTCGGTGACTTCAACAATTGGGACGGTCGCCGCCATGTCATGCGCTTCCGCAAGGACACCGGCATCTGGGAAATCTTTGCGCCGGACGTCTATGCCGGTTGCAGCTACAAATTTGAAATCATCGGCCCGCATGGCGAGTTGCTGCCGCTGAAAGCCGACCCCTATGCCCGCCGCGCCGAACTGCGCCCGAAGAATGCCTCGGTCACCACACCGGAACTGGTTCAGGAGTGGAGCGATGATGCACACCGCAAGCACTGGGCCAGCATAGACCAGCGCCGCCAGCCGATCAGCATCTACGAAGTGCATGCCTCATCGTGGCAGTACAACGACAATGGCGAGTTCCTGACATGGGACGAACTGGCCGCAAGGCTCATCCCATACTGCGCCGACATGGGGTTTACCCATATCGAGTTCATGCCGGTTTCCGAGCACCCCTATGATCCGTCCTGGGGTTACCAGACGACGGGTCTCTACGCGCCAACCGCGCGTTTCGGTGAACCGGAAGGCTTTGCCCGCTTCGTCAACGGCGCCCACAAGGTTGGCATCGGCGTCATTCTGGACTGGGTGCCTGCCCACTTCCCGACAGACGAGCATGGCCTGAAATGGTTCGATGGGTCGGCCCTTTACGAGCATGCCGATCCACGTCAGGGTTTCCACCCAGACTGGAATACCGCGATCTACAATTTCGGTCGCGTCGAGGTCATGTCCTACCTCATCAACAACGCGCTCTATTGGGCCGAGAAATTCCATCTCGATGGCCTGCGTGTGGATGCCGTCGCCTCCATGCTCTACCTCGACTATTCCCGCAAGGAAGGCGAGTGGGTTCCCAACGAATATGGCGGCCGCGAGAACCTCGAATCGGTCCGCTTCCTCCAGCAGATGAACACGCTGATTTACGGCAACCATCCCGGCGTTATGACCATTGCCGAGGAATCCACCTCGTGGCCGAAGGTGTCGCAGCCGGTTCATGAGGGCGGCCTCGGCTTCGGCTTCAAGTGGAACATGGGCTTCATGCATGACACGCTGAGCTATTTCCAGCGTGAGCCGGTGCATCGCAAGTTCCACCATCAGGAACTCAGCTTCGGCCTGCTCTACGCCTTCTCAGAAAACTTCGTGCTACCGATTTCCCATGATGAGGTCGTGCACGGCAAGGGCTCGATGATCGCCAAAATGCCGGGTGATGATTGGCAAAAATTCGCCAATCTTCGCGCCTATTACGCCTTCATGTGGGGTTATCCCGGCAAGAAGCTGCTCTTCATGGGCCAGGAATTCGCACAATGGAGCGAGTGGAGCGAAAAGACCTCGCTCGACTGGAACCTGCTGCAATATCATATGCACGAGGGCATGCGCCGCCTCGTGCGCGATCTCAATTTCATGTACCGCTCCAAGGCAGCGCTGCATGCGCGTGACTGTGAACCGGAGGGCTTCCAGTGGCTTTCGGCGGATGACCATGAAAACTCCGTTTTTGCATGGCTTCGCTTGGCACCCGGTGAAAAACCGGTGGCGGTCATCAGCAATCTGACGCCTGTCTATCGCGAGAATTTCTACGTACCGCTGCCCACCGCCGGCCGCTGGCGCGAGGTTCTCAACACCGATGCCGAGATTTACGGCGGCACCGGCAAGGGCAATGGCGGACGCGTGCAGGCTGTGGATGCAGGCGGCACGATCGGAGCGACGCTGACATTGCCGCCGCTTGCCGTCATCATGCTGGAACTTGAAGCCTGACCCTGCCGGGCCGCAAGGCCCGGTGCGGAGACATGAAAGAACATACGGGAATTTTATGGGAGGAATGCAATGAGTGAAAAAAGAATTCAGCCACTGGCACGCGATGCGATGGCCTATGTGCTTGCGGGTGGCCGTGGCAGCCGCCTGAAGGAACTCACCGACCGTCGCGCAAAGCCTGCCGTCTATTTCGGCGGCAAGGCGCGCATCATCGATTTCGCCCTGTCGAATGCACTCAATTCCGGTATTCGCCGCATTGGCGTTGCCACCCAGTACAAGGCCCACTCGCTGATCCGTCACCTTCAGCGCGGCTGGGACTTCTTCCGCCCGGAACGCAATGAAAGCTTCGACATTCTGCCCGCCTCCCAGCGCGTGTCCGAAACGCAGTGGTATGAAGGCACCGCCGACGCGGTCTTCCAGAACATCGACATCATCGAGTCCCATGGCCCGGAATATATGGTCATTCTGGCGGGCGACCACATTTACAAGATGGACTATGAATACATGCTGCAACAGCATGTGGACAGCGGTGCCGATGTCACCATCGGCTGCCTTGAAGTGCCACGCATGGAAGCCGTGGGTTTCGGCGTCATGCACGTCAACGAAAAGGATGAAATCATCGATTTCATCGAAAAGCCCGCCGATCCACCGGGCATTCCCGGCAATCCTGATTTCGCCCTGGCGTCCATGGGCATCTACGTGTTCCACACGAAATTCCTGATGGAATGCCTGCGTCGCGATGCTGCCGATCCGAATTCCAGCCGCGATTTCGGCAAGGATATCATTCCCCATATCGTGCAGCATGGTAAGGCCGTGGCCCACCGTTTCGCCTCGTCCTGCGTACGTTCCGATTTCGAAAATGGTCCGTACTGGCGCGACGTCGGCACCATCGATGCATACTGGCAGGCCAATATCGACCTGACCGATATCGTTCCCGACCTCGACATCTACGACAAGTCCTGGCCGATCTGGACCTATGCGGAAATCCTGCCGCCTGCCAAATTCGTGCATGACGATGAAAATCGCCGGGGTTCAGCCACCTCGTCTGTGGTTGCGGGTGACTGCATCATCTCCGGCTCGTCGCTTAACCGCAGCCTGTTGTTCACCGGCGTGCGGGCCAATTCCTACTCCCGCCTTGAGAATGCCGTTGTGCTGCCGAGTGTGAAGATCGGTCGCCACGCGCAGCTCAGCAACGTGGTCATCGACCATGGCGTCGTCATTCCCGAAGGGCTCGTTGTAGGGGAGGACCATGACCTGGACGCAAAGCGCTTCCGCCGGACAGATAGCGGCATTTGCCTCATCACCCAATCGATGATCGACAAGCTGGATTTGTAGACCCCATGAATGTTCTGTCGGTTGCATCCGAAGTCTATCCACTCATCAAGACCGGGGGGCTCGCCGATGTCGCCGGCGCGCTTCCCATCGCGCTGAAAGCGTATGGCGTTACCACCCGCACGCTGGTTCCCGGCTATCCCGCCGTCAAGGCGGCGGTATCGGATGCGGTCAAGATCGCCGAATTCACCGACCTCTTGGGCGAAAGCGCCGATTTGTTGGAAGCGCATCATGAGGGGCTGGACCTCCTGATCCTCGATGCACCCGCTTACTTCGACCGCCCGGCTGGCCCCTATCTCGATTCCACCGGCAAGGATTTCGAGGATAACTGGAAGCGCTTTGCAGCCCTGTCTATGGCCGCAGCCCAAATTGCGCAGGGCAAGCTGGCGGATTGGCAACCGGACCTACTGCACGCCCACGACTGGCAGGCGGCTATGGCGCCGGTCTACATGCGCTATGCAGAAACGCCGGAAATTCCCAGCGTTCTCACCATCCACAACATCGCGTTTCAGGGTCAGTTCGGCGCAAATATCTTTAGCCAGTTGGGCCTGCCCGCCCATGCCTTCAACACGGAAAGCATCGAATACTACAACGATATCAGCTTCCTCAAAGGCGGCGTGCAGACATCAACGGCCATCAGCACGGTCAGCCCATCCTATGCAGAGGAAATTCTGACGCCGGAATTCGGCATGGGGCTGGATGGCGTTATCAGAAGCCGCGCCCATGTCATGCATGGCATCGTCAATGGTATCGACGCAGAGGTCTGGAACCCCGCAACCGACCACCTCATCAACGACAATTATTCCGCCGCCAACCTCAAGCTGCGGGCGCGCAACAAGGTTTCGGTCGCCAATCATTTCCGCATCGATCAGGGGGACGGCCCGCTGTTTTGCGTGGTCTCGCGCCTGACATGGCAAAAGGGTATCGATCTCGTCACCGAGGTCGTGGATGACATCGTCGCCATGGGCGGACGTCTGGTCGTGTTGGGTGCTGGCGAGATTGCGCTGGAAGGTGCTCTTCTGGCCGCAGCCTCGCGCCATCCGGGCCGCGTCGGCGTCGCCATCGGCTACAACGAACCGCTGTCTCACCTCATGCAGGCGGGCTGCGATGCCATCATCATCCCCTCGCGCTTCGAACCTTGCGGCCTGACCCAGCTTTATGCGCTGCGCTACGGCTGTATTCCTGTGGTTGCGCGAAACGGCGGGCTGAACGATACGGTTATCGATGCCAACCACGCAGCCGTTGCCGCGAAGGTGGCAACCGGCGTGCAATTCACCTCGATCACGCCGGAAGGCTTGCGCCAGGCTATCAGGCGCACGGTGCGCTATTATCACGATCAGAAACTGTGGACGCAGATGCAGAAGCAGGGCATGAAATCGGATGTTTCCTGGGAAAAAAGCGCTGGCCTTTACGCCGCGCTCTACGCCCAACTTATTTCGAAAGGCCAGTAAATGACCATCAAGACCGTTCAGACCACAGCATTTCAGGACCAGAAGCCCGGCACATCGGGCCTGCGTAAGAAAGTGCCGGTCTTCGCGCAGGAAAACTACGCGGAAAACTTCATCCAGTCGATCTTCGACAGCCTTGAAGGCTTTGCGGGCCAAGCGCTGGTGATCGGCGGCGACGGTCGTTATTACAATCGCGAAGTCATCCAGAAGGCTATCAAAATGGCCGCAGCCGCCGGTTTCGGCAAGGTGCTGGTCGGTCAGGGCGGGATTCTATCAACGCCTGCGGCGTCCAACATCATCCGCAAATACAAGGCCTTCGGCGGCATCGTGCTTTCAGCCAGCCATAACCCCGGCGGCCCCAACGAAGATTTCGGTATCAAGTACAACATCGGCAATGGCGGCCCAGCCCCGGAAAAAATCACCGACGCCATCTTTGACCGCACGAAGAACATCCAGACCTACAAGATTGCCGAGGCCGCCGATATCGATCTCGACACCATCGGCAGTTCCGATGTGGCTGGTATGACAGTCGAAGTCATCGATCCCGTGACCGATTACGCCACACTGATGGAAGAGCTGTTCGATTTCGGCGCTATCCGCAACCTGATTGCAGGCGGCTTCAAGGTGGTGGTTGACTCGATGAGCGCGGTCACCGGCCCCTACGCGGTTGAAATCATTGAAAAGCGCCTCGGCGCGCCGTCGGGTTCCGTTTGGAATTCCGTTCCCTTGCCAGACTTCGGTGGCCACCACCCGGACCCGAACCTCGTCCACGCCAAGGACATGTATGACGACGTGATGAGCGCCGACGGCCCGGATTTCGGCGCAGCATCCGATGGTGACGGCGACCGCAACATGGTGGTCGGCAAGGGCATGTTCGTCACCCCATCCGACAGCCTCGCCATCATCGCCGCCAATGCGACACTGGCACCCGGCTATGCCTCGGGCATTGCTGGCATCGCCCGCTCCATGCCAACAAGTGCAGCCGCTGACCGCGTGGCCGAAAAGCTCGGCATCGGCATGTATGAAACACCGACCGGCTGGAAGTTCTTCGGCAACCTGCTGGATGCTGGCAAAGTCACCGTCTGCGGCGAAGAAAGCTTCGGCACCGGCTCCAACCATGTGCGCGAAAAAGACGGCCTCTGGGCCGTACTGTTCTGGCTGAACATCGTCGCCGCCCGCAAGGAAAGCGTCAAGGATATCGTCACCAAGCATTGGGCCGAATATGGCCGCAACTACTATTCGCGCCACGACTATGAAGAAGTCGACAGCGACGCCGCCAACACGCTGGTCTCGATCCTGCGCGAAAAGCTGGCCACCCTGCCCGGCACCACCTATGGCGCGCTGAAGGTCAAGTCCGCCGACGACTTCGCTTACAATGATCCGGTCGACCAGTCCGTCAGCAGGAACCAGGGCATCCGCATCCTCTTCGAAGGCGGCTCCCGCATCGTCATCCGCCTGTCGGGCACCGGCACATCGGGTGCCACACTGCGCCTGTATGTCGAGCGTTACGAAGCCGATGCGTCGCGCCACAATATCGAAACACAGACTGCTCTGGCCGATTTGATCTCGGTGGCAGATGCGATTGCGGGGATCAAAAAGCACACGGGGCGTGATGCTCCGACGGTTATTACGTAATCGGCTTACGGTTTTCGGCTAGGGCAGCGGGTGGGGTACCCCCTTCTGCCCTGCCGGGCATCTCCCGTACAGGTGGGGAGATCGACTCGCAGCAACCTTTCGGTCATCTGAACTGTCGAGATTGAAGTAAAGTCAGCGCGCCCAGCCAATCTCCCCCCTTGTGGGGGAGATGCCCGGCAGGGCAGAGGGGGGTAAACCCCACCCACAAACCCAAAAAACGGAAACCCATGCCAAACCCCACCGCTTTCCGCCTCGGCGCAACACTGACGGAAACCGGCACGGCATTCTCCGTCTACTCCCACCACGCCTCCCAAATCGACCTCTGCCTTTTCGACTCAATCGGCACCACCCAAACCGCCCGCATCCCCATGCAGCGCGACGACAAAAACATCCACCGCATCACCACCAATGCCCCAGTCGGCACCCGCTACAACTTCCGGGCAGACGGCGTCTACGCGCCGGACCACGGCCTATGGTTCGACCCATCCAAACTGCTGCTCGACCCCTACGCAACGGAAATAGACCGACCATTCACCCATGATCCACGGCTCTACACGTTCGGCGAAAACACCGCCGCCGCAATGCCGAAGGCGATCGTCCGACATCACGCGCCAGCCCTGAAGCAACCGCCGCAGTTCGCCCCCGGCGGCCTGATATACGAAATCGCCGTCAAACCCTTTACCATGCTGCACCCGGATGTGCCCGAAGCGATCCGAGGCACCGTTGCCGCACTCGCCCACCCCGCCATTATTGCTCATCTCAAGACAATCGGCGTCAATGCCATCGAACTGATGCCCATCACCGCCTGGATCGATGAGCGTCATCTGCCGCCTTTAGGTCTCACCAATGGCTGGGGTTACAACCCCGTTGGCTTCATGGCGCTCGACCCGCGGCTTTGCCCCGGCGGCGTTGAAGAGCTGCGCGATACGGTAGCCACCCTGCATGAAAACGGCATCGGCACTATTCTCGATCTGGTCTTCAACCACACCGGCGAAAGCGACCGTTTCGGCGCGACACTATCGCTGCGCGGGCTCGATAATCTCAGCTATTATCGCCACGCCAAAGACAACCCAGGCATACTGGTCAACGATACCGGCACCGGCAATACCGTTGCTTGCGACCATCCGCATGTGCGTTCCCTCATTCTCGATACGTTGCGCCATTTCGTGACCCATGCGGGCGTGGATGGCTTTCGCTTCGACCTCGCCCCCATCATGGGCCGCACGGACGAGGGCTTCGATATGGCGTCGCAGACGCTCCATGCCATGCACACCGATCCAATCCTGCACGATCGCATCATGATTGCCGAGCCTTGGGACATCGGTCCCGGCGGTTACCAGCTCGGCAATTTTCCCGACAACTTCCTGGAATGGAACGACCGCGCCCGGGACGATCTTCGTCGCTACTGGCGCGGCGATGACGGGCTAACCGGTGCGTTGGCGGATGCGCTGGCAGGCTCATCCGGCATTTTTTCGCGCCATAACCGCACCCGTACCCGCAGCGTCAATTTCCTCGCCGCCCATGATGGCTTCACGCTGTTCGATCTCGTCTCCCACGCCCATAAGCATAACGAAGCCAACGGCGAGGACAATCGCGATGGCCACAACGAAAACCACTCCTGGAACAACGGTGTCGAGGGCCTGACGGACGACCCGACGATCAACACGGCGCGCATTGCCGACGTCAAATCCCTGCTGTCGACGCTGTTCGTCACCCGTGGCACCATCATGCTGACGGCAGGCGATGAGGGCGGGCGCAGCCAGCGCGGCAACAACAATGCTTATTGCCAGGATAACGCCATCACCTGGGTAGATTGGGCAAATCTATCACCCGAAATCATCGCCCACACGGCCTATCTCTCCGCACTTCGCAAACGCTTCGATGTTTTCTCGCAGGACACGTTTTTCTCGTCCAACACCGATGATGTGCGATGGCTCTCGGCCACCGGCGCGCCGATGTCTGTGGCGGACTGGGAAGACTCCCAAGGCGTACCACTGGCCATGGTGTTGAAAACCCATGACAATCATCATGACATACCTGCCGAACTGGCCATTCTCTTCAACCGCAGCCGCGATGTCGTGCCCTTCACCTTGCCGGGAGACTGGAAGCCATTGGGCACGGATTTCGGCAATCCGGCCTACCTGCCCGCCCGCTCCGTCGTATTTTACATCCGGTGAGTTTGCTGCGATGCAAAAACAAGATTGTTCTTTAGCCTTGCCCCTGTAAACTCCGCCCTGCTGCTTTCGTAACATTTGTCGCGAGGAACCATGCCCAAGGAAATCTCTCTGTCCGAGGTAAAAGACCTTGTCGGTTCCGAAGTTGGAATATCCGACTGGATCACTGTCGATCAGGCGATGATCGACGCCTTCGCCAAAGCCACGCTGGACGACCAGTTCATCCACACCGATCCCGAACGCGCCGCAGCTGAAAGCCCCTTCGGCGGCACCATCGCCCACGGTTTCCTAACGCTGTCCCTGCTCTCTGCCATGAACTACAGCGCCCTGCCGAAAATCCGAGAGCAGACCATGGGCATCAATTACGGCTTCGACAAACTCCACTTCGTCGCCCCCGTCAAAAGCGGTGCCCGGATCCGCGGCCACTTCACCCTTGCCGAAGCCCGCTTTCGCGGCGGCGCCATGCTGATGAACACCTATGACGTGACAGTGGAAATCGAGGACGAAAAGAAGCCAGCCTTGACGGCGAGATGGACCACCATCAGCCAGTTTAATCCGGAGGACAGGCCGGAAGACGCATAACACCGCTGAAACCTCCCGCTAAACGGGAACCTCCTCGCAGCCGACGCGTTCAATGCAACACATTGCATGGGGGACATTTCAATGGCGCAAAATGTAACGCAACCGGACGATTCCGCAGAGCCGAAGACCGAGCTCAAACGCGTCATCGGCCCTGGCCTTCTGCTTCTGTTCATCGTGGGTGATATCCTCGGCACCGGCATCTACGCGCTGACCGGACAGGTCGCGGCAGAAGTTGGTGGCGTCGTCTGGCTACCCTTCATGATCGCCTTCGGCGTCGCTCTTCTCACCGCATGCAGCTATCTGGAACTCGTCACGAAATACCCCAAGGCCGCCGGTGCAGCGCTTTACACGCATAAAGCCTTCGGCGTGCATTTCATCACCTTCCTCGTCGCCTTCACCGTCATGTCGTCGGGAGTCACCTCTGCCTCCACCGCCTCACGCGCTTTTGCCGCCAACTTCACCACCGTCACCGGGTTCGATTTCGGAGCCTTCGGCGTCACGGGTGTCGCCATCGCCTTCATCGCAGCCATCGCACTCATCAATTTCCGGGGCGTGGGCGAAAGCGTGAAGATGAATGTGGTGCTGACGGTGGTTGAACTCACCGGCCTGCTCATCATCATCGGCATCGGCTTCTGGGCCATCGGTAACGGACAGGGCGATGTGTCGCGCGTCTGGACCTTCGAGCCTGCGGGCGAACATGGCGTCATCTGGTCCGTCGTCGCGGCCACCACGCTTGCCTTCTTCGCCATGGTCGGCTTTGAGGATTCGGTCAACATGGCCGAGGAATGCAAGCAGCCAGCCCGCATCTTCCCGAAGGTGCTGCTGGGCGGCCTCGCGATCACCGGCGTCATCTATGTTCTCGTCGCCATCTCCGCCATCACGCTGGTTCCGGCAGCTGATCTTGGCGAAGGCGAAACCCCGCTGCTAAAGGTGGTTGCCGCAGGCGCACCCAACTTCCCAATCGGTATCTTCGGCGTTATCACCATGTTCGCCGTCGCCAATTCCGCCCTTATCAACATGATGATGGCCAGCCGCCTGATCTACGGCATGAGCCGCGAGGGCGTGCTGCCCCCCGCACTCGGCAAGGTCCACAAAGGCCGCCAGACCCCGTATATCGCCATCATCTTCACCTCGATCATCGCCATCGGCCTCATTGCCTTTGCAGGCGGCGTGCCAGCACTCGGCGGCACGACGGCACTGTTGCTGCTCGGCGTCTTCACCATCGTCAATGTCGCGGTGCTGGTGCTTCGCAAGGACAAGGTCGCCCATAAACACTTCCGCACCCCCACCATCCTACCCATCATCGGCGCCATCAGCTGCTTCTTCCTCGTCGGTCCGTGGACAGGGCGTGATATGGTGCAATATTCGATTGCCGGTGTCCTGCTGTTTATCGGCGTGTTGCTGTGGCTGGCGACTGTTGGATTTATGCGGATGCAGGAGAAGGCGGCTCAGAGTTTCGACCGGATTTCGGCACGGTCGAAACGAACCTCCGAAATAGGCGATCCGTCTTCTGTCATTTTAACCGATCTCAGAACCAAATTGAGGTCCGGCGAATAATATTGATCGAAGATTATGGGTGCTCCATTGATCATTATTGTGGTCACCCGAACCTTCCATACGCGATAGGAGCAGTCCGAAATCGTTTCCTTTCCAAACTCCAAGAAGCGTAGCTGGACCCGTCCTTCGGCAGTCATCTTTCTGTGGTCTCTCAAGACGAAATTTGTCATCCAGACCTCCAGTTCCGGTAATCTGGAAAGACGAATCTCACCTGAATAAAAAATCTCTTGTCTGCCTTTTGTAGAGACGCGTTCGCGGGGGAGCAGGGCATGAGCATACTTCGCTGAAATGGGCTCAAACGCTTTACCACGCGACATGATACGTCGCTCCTCGATCAAGCCATCCTTCTCCCGATAAAGCGTCGAGAAAAATGGATTATCTCGCGTCAAGACAACGCCCTTTTTGATATCGTTCTCCATAAGGCACCTTGCTGCGGACGCGCTTGCGAAGGAGAAGACCACCAGAATAAGGGATAAAAATCTTAACCGCATAAATGATCACCAACCCTCAATTTTCATTTGCGCAAGATACGCCACAACCACAAGGCTAGTTATTTGGTGCGCGACTGGCAAGCTCAAGCATCTACGCATCAAGAGCTCCTCTTCCTACAATCCTAAAACCGCACTCCACTGGGCACCTATATTCCCCCACACGCAAAAAAATCACAGGTGTTGCCAAGCACGGTTGCAATCCGCCGCAACGGTGATACATCGAAATTCCGGCTCCCATTTCAAAAGGAAATATTATGCCGGACTTTTCCACGCTCATGCTTTTTTCCGCCGCAGCTCTCGTTTTAACAGCGACCCCCGGTCCCGATATGTTGCTGATTGCTTCACGCAGTGTCAGCCAGGGACGGTCTGCGGGTTTCCTCACCTATGCCGGAATAGCTGCGGGCACATATTGCCACGCAATCGCTGCCGCACTTGGCCTTTCCCAGCTGTTTGTGAATGTTCCCATTGCCTATGAGATCGTGCGCTGGGCGGGCTGCGCCTATCTGCTCTATCTGGCATACAAGACGCTTCGCTCGCAAAGCTCCGCTTTTGCGCCATCGGCAGGTCTGAAGAAACTGTCGGTGAAACGGATTTTTAGCGAGGGTCTGGCGACCAATATTCTCAATCCGAAAATGGCGCTGTTCGTGCTGGCGCTTTTCCCGCAATTCATTGATCCGACTGGCAGTTCGATGCTCGTTCAGACGGTGGTGCTCGCCAGCATTCTGAACGGCGTGGGTTTTGTGGTAAATGGCACGGTCATTCTGTTGGGCACCAGCATCCGCGAACGCTTGTCCGCCGTCAGCCGGTTTCCCAAATTGCCGCAATATTTGCTGGCAACCGTGTTTGCCGGGCTTGCATGCCGTCTGGCACTCGGCACGAGAAACTGAAAACACCCTAAGAGGGCGTTCTCTCAGGCATCCCGAGCGCCCTCTTCCAGCAAGCCGAACACATAATCCGCAAAAGAGCGCCAGCACTCCACCCGAAACGTATCTTCCGCCACCCGGAAAAGCACAACTTCCGCCTTGCCGAGCAGCGTGCGCGAACATGCGCCAACCGGAAACACTCCGAGCGAGAGATCCTGCGGGCAGCCCGCGTTTAGCGTGGCTTCAGCTCCTTTGCCTGAAACCGTCATGGCCACGTTGCGGTGGGAAACGTCGGTGGCAGAGTGGGGGGCTGAAACGCCCGCGCAGGCCTCCATCAGGTTGCTTTCGCCCTGGTCGATGACGAGCCATTCGTCTGGCCCGAGCCACAGTGCTGCGCGCAGGCCAGAGGTGGTGGACGTCTTGGGCGTCTGCGGCAGGCTGATGTCCAGCGCCTGCGAAAGCTCCGTCACCGCATCCGCCTTTGCCCGCAGCGACAGCCGATAAGCGGGCGCTGCGATCTTGATGGAGACAGTTGCGGAACCGGCGCGGGCGCCTTCCAAAACCAATGTGCGGTTTGCCAGATCAGCCATTGATGCGGCCTCCTTCCTTGTCGAAGAACACCATGTCCGTCACCTCAACTGCAATCGTCTTGTCGGCCAAGGGAATATAGAGCGTCTCACCCATCCGTGCCCGGCCACCGGCCACCAGCCCGAAGGCGATGGAGCGGCCAAGATTTTCGGACCAGTAGGATGAGGTCACATGCCCCAGCATGGTCATCGGTTTCGGCTGGTTCGGATCGGCAACGATCTGCCCACCTTCTTCCGGCACATCATGCGGATTTTTTGGCAGCAGACCCACGAGTTGCTTGCGTCCCTCACGCTTCAGGTCCGGGCGTTGCAAACCACGAATACCGACGAAATCCGTCTTCTTCTTGGACACCGCCCAGCCAAGCCCGGCATCGTCAGGCGTCACTGTGCCATCGGTATCCTGACCAACGATGATGTAGCCCTTTTCGGCGCGCAGGATATGCATGGTCTCGGTGCCATAAAGGCAACCGCCGACGGCTTGCGCCCGCTCAGCAATTTCCTTCCACACGGCCGGACCAAAATCGGCAGGTACGTTGATTTCGAAACCGAGTTCGCCGGTAAAGGACACGCGGAACAACCGCGTCGGCACGCCGCAAATCTTGCCCTCGGCAATCGCCATATGCGGGAAAGCCTCGGGCGAAAGGTCGATACCATCAACCAGCGGCGCAATCACCTCGCGCGCCTTCGGGCCTTGCACGGCAATAACCGCCCATTGTTCGGTGGCGGATGTCAGCCAGACATTGAGGTCAGGGAATTCCGTCTGGAGATAGTCTTCCATATGGTGCAGCACGCGCGGCGCACCGCCGGTCGTCGTCGTCACATGGAAGCGGTCTTCGGCCAGACGCCCGACAACACCGTCATCGTAAACGAAGCCGTCTTCGCGGGTCATGATGCCATAGCGGCAGCGGCCGGGCTTCAGCGTGTCCCAGGCGTTGGTGTAGAGCAGGTTGAGGAATTTGGCCGCATCAGGCCCGACGACCTCGATCTTGCCCAGCGTTGACGCATCGAACACGCCCACGGTTTCACGCACCGTTTTGCATTCGCGGTTCACGGCCTGGTGCATGTCTTCGCCAGCGCGCGGATAGAACCACGCGCGCTTCCAGTTACCCACATCTTCAAAGGCTGCACCGGCGGCCTCTTCCAGCGCATGCATCGGCGTCTTGCGGGCAGGATCGAACAGCTTGCCGCGCGAATGGCCCACCAGCGTGCCAAAGGTCACCGGCGTATAGGGCGCACGGAATGTCGTCAGTCCTACGGTCGGCAGCGGGCGGCCCAAGGCCTCGGATGCAATGGCCAGGCCATGCATGTTGGACATCTTGCCCTGATCCGACGCCATGCCGTTGGTGGTGAAGCGTTTGATATGCTCGATGGAATGCATGCCCTCGCGCACCGCAAGACGGATATCCTTGGCGCAGACATCGTGCTGGAAATCGATGAAAGCCTTGACGTTGTCGCCTTCGCCAGCGCCTTCCGCCGCACCGATCATGCCGCCAGTCCACACATGCGCATTGGCACCGGAAAACTCTGCAGTACCCCCGCCAGCGGAGGCCGCCTCGGCAATCAGGTCGCCAAGATCATCCGTACCGTTGCAGGCGCCGATGGAGACGCAATCCTGCACATGCACATCGGGCAGAAAACGCTGATTTTCGGTGTCATACTTCAGCTTGCCGCGCGATTGCGAGAACAGATGCACAGACGGCGTCCAGCCGGCGGAAACCACCAGCGCATCCACCTTGATCTTGCGCTTCGAAGACCCGCCATTTCGTCCAACGGTGATGGAAGACACCCGCAAACGCCCCGCCGTGTTGTAAACGCTATGACCCGCCAACACTTCGATGCCCAGCGCCCGCGCCTCATCCAGAAGTTTCGCATCCGGGTTGGCGCGGCAATCCACGACGGCGGCAATCGCCACCCCCGCCCGCTTCAGGTCGAATGCGGTTTCATAGGCGGAATCATGCGCGGTATAGACACCCACATTGTGGCCCACGGTCACACCGTAATGGTTGAGATAGGTGCGCGCTGCCGATGCCAGCATGATGCCGGGGCGGTCATTATTGGCAAACACCATGTGCCGCTCGATAGCACCGGTCGCCAGCACCACCTTTTTGGCCCGCACCTGCCATAGCCGCTCACGCGGGGCATGCCCCGGTGTCGCCAGATGGTCGGTCACACGCTCGGCAAGGCCGATGAAATTGTGGTTGTAGTAGCCGAACACCGTCGTGCGCTGCAAAACCTGCACATTCGGCATGGCTTTCAACTCGCTATGCACCTTCTGCGCCCACTCATAGCCGTTGATACCGTCGATGGTCGCGCCGGTGTCGAAACGCAGCGCGCCGCCAACCTCCGGGTTCTCATCGGCCAGAATAACCTTCGCGCCCGTCTTTGCCGCTGAAAGCGCCGCCGTCAAACCGGCCACGCCACCACCGGCCACCAGCACGTCGCAATGGGCATAGCGGCTGGCATAATGATCCGTATCACCTTCCTTCGGCGCATTGCCCAAGCCCGCTGCACGACGAATGATCGGCTCATACAGCTTGTCCCAAGCAGCCTTCGGCCACATGAAGGTCTTGTAATAAAACCCCGCCACGAACATCGGTGAGAGGAAATCATTCACCGCACCAATATCAAACGAGAGCGAAGGAAAGCGGTTCTGCGAAGACACGATCGCCCCATCGAACACTTCCTGAACCGTAGCGCGCACATTCGGCTGCTTGCGGCTGCTATCACGCGAGACATCGATCAGCGCATTCGGCTCTTCCGGCCCGGCGGACAGAAACCCACGCGGACGGTGATATTTGAACGAGCGGCCAATCAGATGCACGCCATCCGCCAGCAGCGCAGACGCCACCGTGTCGCCCTGCAGCGCCGTGTGAATCTTACCATCGAAGGTAAAGCGCGCAGTGCGCGCAGGCGTCAGGCGGCCAGCGCCTTTGATGCGATAGGCGCCGCTCATCGTGCTGCTCCTTCATGTCCGGCCAGCACCGTCGCCTCATCCGGCTTCGGCTCGCCGGCCTTGTAGGTCAGGTGGATCTTGTCGCTCACGGAATGGCGCGCGGCATTGAAGAACCGCCCACAGCCGTGAATATGCCGCCAGCGCTCGAACACCATGCCCTTGTCATTGTCGCGCATGAAGAAATATTCGGAAAATTCCTCGTCGGAAATGGCCGAGATATTTTCGGGCCGCGCAATATGCGCCTCACCCGCCCAGCGGAATTCCAGCTCGGAACGCTCTTCTTCACAATAGGGACAACGGATCAGCAGCATGTTTTCGCCTCAAAGAGAGCTTTCCGGAACGACCGTTCCGGCGGGTTGGTCACACAGGCGTTTTCCCATGGTAATATAGGGGTAAAGCCTGTTCATCAGTTCATCGATCGTCGTGAAGTCGCGGAATATCTTGGCCTTGCCCATATTGATGATCGACATCAACATGGGGTTGACGCTGAGTGCGACAGGCTCCTCTTGCCCGCCATCCTCCTTCGTCCCGACGAAGTAGACAGCCCTGTCGCCGATGATAGGCGCGCAAAGCAGCCTTCCTTCGTTTGCCTCAAACGGCCAGTTCGTCTCGCCCTGTGCCTTGCGGATCGTCTGCATGCGGAAATCCTTCTCTTCCAACACAAGCTTGTTGGCCTGCGATGGCGAGGCTACAAATGCAGCCACAAGAATTGCCGCAGCCGCCCTCAATGCGCCACCGCCGCAGCCGCCGCTTCATCGATCAGCCGTCCCGAACGGAACCGTTCCAGATTGAGGCCTTCCGCCAATTTGTGCGGCTCGCCGCGCGCAATCAGATGCGCAAACAGATGCGCCGACCCCGGCGTGGCCTTAAACCCGCCCGTGCCCCAGCCACAATTCACAAACAGGTTTGGTACCGGCGTCACACTTTGAATGGCGGACCTGTCCGGCGTGTTGTCGGTAATGCCGCCCCATTGCCGCATCATCTTCACGCGGCGGAAAATCGGGAACAGCTCGCAGATCGCATCCAGCGTATGGGTGATGATCTGCAAACCGCCGGTCTGGGAATAGGAGTTATATTGGTCCGTGCCCGCGCCGATCACCAGCTCGCCCTTGTCGGATTGCGAGATATAGGCATGCACCGTGTTGGACATGACCACGCAGGGGAAAATCGGCTTCAACGGTTCCGATACCAGCGCCTGCAACGGGTTGGAGGCCAGCGGCACCCGCACATCGGCCATATTCATGATGACGGAGGAATGGCCTGCTGCGGAAACGCCGATCTTCTTGGCACCGATAAACCCGCGATTGGTTTCCACGCCCGTCACCGCACCATCCGGCCCGCGCCTGATGGCCGTCACTTCGCAGTTCTGGATGATATGAACACCGCGATCCGAGGCACCACGGGCATAACCCCAAGCCACCGCATCGTGCCGCGCTGTGCCACCACGGCGCTGAAGGGCGGCGCCATTGATGGCATAGCGCGCATTGGCGGAAATATCGAGCGGCGGACAGTAGGCCTTGGCCTCTTCCGGCGTCAGCCATTCATTGTCTATGCCATAGAGACGGTTGGCATTGATATGGCGCTTGAAGCTCTGCTGGTCGTGCACATTGTGCGACAGCATCATCACGCCGCGTGCGGAATACATGACGTTGTAATTGAGGTCTTGGCTCAAGCCTTCCCACAGTTTCAGGGAATGCTCGTAAATGTCCATGCTCTCTTCATAGAGATAGTTGGAGCGTATGATGGTGGTGTTGCGCCCGGTATTGCCGCCGCCGATCCAGCCCTTTTCCAGCACCGCCACATTGGTAATGCCGTGCTCCTTGGCCAGATAATAAGCCGCGCCCAGCCCGTGCCCGCCACCGCCGATAATGATGACGTCGTATTCCTTGCGCGGTTCGGGAGAGGCCCATTGCGCCTCCCATCCCTTGTGCGCCCGCAAGGCCTCGCGAGCCACGGCAAAAACCGAAAATTTGCGCATTGGCGAACCACTCCCTGGAAAACCGGCTGGACTGCTCCGGCAGAAACATACACATCGCAAATCAAAAAGCACCGCAATGTTCATTTTGCGACGCGGCGACATATTGTTTCGACATAGGCCCTCAGAACGCTTCTATCTTTGCTTTTTAAGGCTTTAAACAGTTAACGGGTGGACTTTAGGGCAACGATCTGATATTGCAGCTCACCAATCGCGTGGCCGCTCGGCCAACCGAACGATTTTTTGTTTGCTAGCGAATGCCATAATTCACACGGCAAAAATAACCAACCAAAGGAACGGGATTCACGTGCAGGTACTAGTCCGCGACAACAACGTTGATCAGGCACTTCGAGCTCTTAAGAAAAAGATGCAGCGCGAAGGCATTTTCCGCGAAATGAAGATGCGTGATTTTTACGAAAAGCCGTCCCAGAAGCGCGCCCGCGAAAAGGCTGAAGCTGTTCGCCGCGTTCGCAAGCTGGCCCGCAAGCGTATGCAGCGCGAAGGTCTGATTGCAGGCCCACGCCCAGCCGGCCGGGCTTAAGGCCGTTTTTTAGACGTTTTTGAATGCTTAGGGAGCGGGGGCGATATTTTCGCCACCGCTCTTTGAGTTTATGATCTTGGAACGGGCTTGGTAGAGGGAACCCAAATCGTATGAACGCTGTTGATACCCGTGATTCTATAAATCCGTTTGTAATCCCAAGCGGCGTATCTCAGAGAAAAAATATGCGGCTTTGGTCCTCCCTAATTGTATGCGGCGTGCTTGTGACCCTGTCCGGTTGCGCCACCACCACCCAGACGAGCGACGTATTCCAGCTCGACCGTGCACAGGGGTCGCAGGAAAACATCAGTTCGCTGACATCGGTCATCAACGCAAATCCGCAGGACCCGGAAGGCTACAACGTTCGTGGCTCCGCCTATGGTCGCTCAGGCGACAGCAAGCGTGCCATCGCCGATTTCGAGCGCGCCTTGCAGCTCAATCCGCGCTTCTATCAGGCCTATGCTAACCGTGCGCTGGTATACCGCAACAGCGGCCAGCAGCAACTGGCACTTCAAGACTATAATTCCGCGCTGCAGATCAATCCCAGCTATGATGTCGCCCTCATCGGTCGCGGCAATCTTTACCGCCAGACCGGTCGCGTCAACGAAGCCTTCAACGACTTCTCCGCCGCCATCAATCTGGACACGACGGATGGTCGCGCATGGCACAATCGCGGCCTGATCTACCAGCTGCGCAATCAGCACACCCAAGCCATCGAGGACTTCTCGAAAGCGATCTCGCTCTCGCCGAACTCGCCTGAGCCATACAATGGCCGTGGCATTTCCTACGTCGCGATGAACGACGATGAAAACGCCTTCGCTGACTTCAACCACGCCATTGCTCTCGACGGCGACCTTGCCGAGTCCTGGGCAAACCAGGCGCTGGTCTATGAGCGCCGTGGCGAAAGAGACAAGGCCGCCAAATCCTACGGCCACGCCGCCCGTCTCGACCCCAAATATAAGCCAGCCGTTGATGGTCTGGCACGTACTCGCGGTGGCAGCGCGTCTTAACAGACCCGTTCAGGTTCATGTCAGCAAGGCCGCTTACCTCTCCACGTCTAACGTGGAAAGGTCATGACATGAAACACTTACGCACCACACTCGCCGCCGCCGCCATCCTGATGATGGCGTCGCAGAGCTATGCCGCAACAGTCGTCAAGGTCGTTGAAGGCGGCGAAGCCGGTGGCCCCATGACGCTCACCCTCGACCAATCCACCATCAAGGCTGGCGAGACAACCTTCCACGTCCATAATGACGCGATGTCGGAAGAGCACGAGATGGTTCTGGTGAAACTCAAGTCTCCCAATGAGAAACTGGACGTCGTCGCTGGAAAAAACCGCATCGACGAGAAAAAGCTGAAGAGCATGGGCGAGGTCTCCGAACTGAAACCCGGCGCAGATGGCCAGCTCAAAGCAAAGCTCACCCCCGGCTCCTATGTGCTTCTCTGCAACATCAAGGGTCATTATCAGGCTGGTATGCACGCCGCCTTGACGGTGACGAAGTAATCATCACAAACAACGGCGCTTCAGGCCCGCTACGGCCTGAAGCCACCCTCCGAAACCAAGAGTCGTGCCTTAGTCAGCGTCCCCGCCATTGTTGCGGGCTATCGCATGCTTGAACAAAGGCAGCAACGCTCTGTACGTTTCCAGAAAATCATCATCCATGCGATGATTTGAACCGCGAAACGCCATGAACAGCTCGTTGCGAAGATCAACAAGAGTCTGACGCTTGCTAGCCTGCGCAGCATCGGACGCCGCGTTGAAAGATCCGAAATGCTGATATCCATTAAATGAGAGCGCGAACGCCACTATGGCATCGCGATCGGTGGGATCAGGAAGCTCATCAACTCGCAGAGAGCTGTCAGGCCTTAAAACCGGTTCCACTGCGCTATCCTCATCGCCAATATAGCCACCCGTTTGTCGCTGCCACAGGCGCGCATAAAGCCCGCCTTGTGCCAACAGCGCTGTTGGCGACCCCTCTTCAACGATGCGACCCTTATCCAGCACCACGATCCTGTCCATCCGGGCGATGGTGGACAGGCGGTGGGCGATGGCGATCACCGTTTTGCCCGTCATAAGTATGTCCAGCTTTTCCTGGATTGCCGCCTCGGATTCGCTGTCGAGCGCGGATGTCGCCTCATCGAGAATGAGGATCGGCGCGTCTTTCAACAGCACGCGTGCAATTGCCACGCGCTGGCGCTGACCGCCGGAAAGCTTGACGCCCCTGTCACCGACGAAGGCATCGTAACCGCGCCGTCCCTCGCTATCGGCAAGGTCCGCAATAAAGCCGTCGGCCTGTGCTGCCCTCGCCGCCGTAGCAATCTCCTCATGGGAGGCATCCGGCCTGCCATAGCGAATATTGTCTCCAACGGATCGGTGCAGCAGCGAAACGTCCTGTGAGATGACACCAATGTTTTCGCGCAGGCTGGCCTGCGTCACAGACCGAATGCTTTGTCTGTCGATGCTGATATTGCCCTGCCCCGGCTCGTAAAACCGCAAGAGCAGATTGACCAGCGTTGTCTTGCCTGCACCGGAAAGACCGACCAGCCCCACTTTTTCGCCCGCCGCCACCTTCAGTGTCAGATGATCGATCACCGTCTTCTCGGCACGATAGGCAAAATGGACATGCTCGAAACTGATCTCGCCGCGCGCCACGACAAGCGGCTTTGCATCCGGCGCATCGACGATCGTTGGCGGTGTGGTCATAACCGGCATCGCATCCTTGATCGTGCCGATGGCCTGAAAGATTTGCTGACCCATTTCCAGAAACGCCCGGGCATTGGCGGAAAGCCGCTGGGTCAGATAGATCGAGCCCGCAAACTGGCCCGTCGTCACGAAGCCATCGACCATGCCCCAAAAGCCGATACTCAGCATTGCAATCCACAGGACGACGTTGAGGAGAAGAATGGCGGTGCTGGTCGTCAGATAGACCCGTCGCTCGCGGTGCTGGGTATCGATGACCTCGGTGAAGACCTTGCGCAGAGCCCCGGCTTCGCTGTCTTCCGCCGCGAACTGTTTCACCATCTGAATGTTGCTGTAGAGATCGGTCATGGACCCCACCAGCAGACTGCGCTTCTTGGCAGAGCGGCGTGCAAGCTCCGAAAACTTCGGCACGGCCAGAACGGCAATCGCAATGCTGGCGACGATCCAGACAAGGACCGGCAGCGCCAAAGGCCATGCCACAGTGCTCAGCAGCACAAGCGAACCTACGAACTGCACGAGGAAATAAGGTATCGAATAGAATGCGACAGTCACCTGCTGCTGCACCGCGGATGCCGCCTGCGATAGACGCGAGGCGACCTGGCCCGCAAAAAGATCATGGAAGAAGCCGATATCCTGACGCTCGACCGCCTTGTGCCCCTGCCACTGAATGGCGGCGGGCATGCACACAGCGACCGTTTGCGACGTCAGCGTGTTGGCCATGAAGGAAAGCAGCGGCTGCACCGGAAACAGCAAGACGACCATGATGGTCAGCAACGGCCACTCGCTTTGCAGAAACGCCGCCGCACCCTTAGCGGTCACGCCGTCGACAATGGCCGAAAAGCTCCAGATCAGAAAAAGATTGGTGGCTTCCATCAGCATCGCGAAAACCGAAATCGCGAGGAGCACGCCCCGAAACATCCGCACGAAGTGCAAAAGCAGGTGAAAAGGCCCCTTCGATGGGATGGGTCTGTAGGGAATGTCGAGCGGTCGGATCAGCCGCTCAAAGGGCCGGTAAGCAAAATCTGAAAAAGCCATGGCGCTCTGCAGTAACACTGTAAAAGAATGGTGGCAGTACCAGTAACAGCCAACATTTAACCATGGATTGCGGTGATCGCAAACCCTTTAACGCAGATTGTAGAAAAGTTTCCCGCCGTAGTAGCGATCTGGGATCGATTGGTGAGCACGGCGCAGGAACGCTCCGCCGTGCCTGAGACGATCAACGCAGCAGAACGAATCCCGCGATATTCAGGATCAGGAATACCAGAAGGCCACCGAAAAAACCGCCGGTGGTGAAGAAGCCGACCGCCATGGCGATCATCAGCACGATCACCATCATCGTGCCGTACTTGGCAGCGGTCAGAAAACCGTCATAGGTCTTTTCGTGTTCGGGATAATTCATCGGCGCGCCGACTTCGACTGGACCCGTGTGGTGTTCGCTCATGCCATTTCCCCTTCAATTACCCAGATTTCCGCCCGTTACTCCACGCGCCACGGCGCTTTCCTCACAGGGCGAAACAGTGCAGAATGCTCCAACGCCAAGACCTACATGGAACCGTTGAAAAACGCAACGGACCGTGCCGATGCTCTTGCACCGCATTGGATGCATTTTCACCGCCGCTAGACTTGCGGTCTGCGGGTCGAAAACAGTGCAGCCAAGCAACAGACGCGCCAGCAATTCTTGCCAAAGCGCCTCTTTACACGGTGCAAAGCGCTATCCCAGTTGCATTTCGCAAAACCAACTCCTACACGAAATAGTGGGGAGGACGTCCGAAGCATTTGCAAGGCAAGCGAAAGCATCGCTATCAGGGAGCGGCACGGACGGATTCTGCGCATTAACCCGCAAAGGGATCGAGGAGGGGAAAAAATGACGGCTCTTCTAAAACTAAGCGCCCTTATTGACTGGTTCAGTGAGGCGATGGGCAAGTTTGCAGGCTATCTTGTCCTGATCTGCTGCCTCGTCAGCGCTGGCAACGCCATCGTTCGCTATGTCTTCAACTACAGCTCCAATGGCTGGCTGGAAATCCAGTGGTACATGTTCGCCTTCATCGTTCTGGTCGGCGCGTCCTACACGCTGCGGATGAATGAGCATGTGCGCGTGGACATCATCTATGGCGCGATCTCGGCCCGCACACGGCTCTGGGTCGACATCATCGGCATAACCCTCTTCCTGCTGCCCGCCTGTTTCGTTCTGGCGTGGCTCAGCTGGCCGATGTTCACCCTGTCGCTGGCCCAGAACGAAGTGTCGTCCAATGCCGGTGGCCTCATTCGCTGGCCGGTGAAGTTCATCATCTTCGCAGGCTTTGCCCTGCTGGTCCTTCAGGGAATATCCGAACTGGTGAAGCGCATCGGCGCGCTGAACGGGCTCTATGAGCTCGACACCAAATACGAAAAACCGCTCCAGTAACTCAGGCGCTGATCGCTAAGGATATTTCCATGTTCGAATACGGTATTCTGCCGCCGCTGATGTTCCTGGGCATGATCATTTTCATGCTCTACGGCTTCCCCGTGGCCTTCTCCCTTGCCTCCGTCGGCCTTCTCTTCGGCGTCATCGGCATTTTCACAGAGCATTTTTCGCCCGCCTTCCTGCAAGCCCTGCCACTGCGCATTTTCGGCATCATCTCCAACGATTTGCTGCTGGCCATTCCGTTCTTTACCTTCATGGGTGCCATTCTGGAGCGATGTGGGCTGGCGGAGGATCTTTTGGAAGGCACCGGCAAGCTGTTCGGCGCCATTCCCGGCGGCCTCGCCTATGCCGTGATTCTCGTCGGCGCCATCCTTGGTGCCATCACCGGTACGGTTGCTGCCTCGGTCATCACCATGGGCGTCATATCCCTGCCCATCATGCTGAAATACGGTTACAATCCGCGTCTCGCCACCGGCGTCATCGCCGCATCAGGCACCATCACGCAGGTCATTCCGCCTTCGCTGGTGCTGATCGTTCTCGCAGACCAGCTCGGCAAGTCCGTCGGCGATATGTATCTAGGGGCTATCGGCCCTTCGATCCTGCAGGTGACGATCTTTATTCTGTTCATTTTCGTCATGTCGAAGCTGCGGCCCAAGGACCTGCCCGCCCTGCCGCCGGAAGCGCGCGGAGAGTTGAACCGCGCTCTGGTGTTCAAGGTGCTGGCGGGTATGGTCCCCTCCATCGTTCTGATCTTCCTGGTGCTCGGCACCATCTTTATGGGCCTTGCAACACCCACGGAAGCAGGCGCGCTCGGCGTCGTCGGCGCCATGGCGCTGGCCGCTGCCCATCGTCGCCTCACCTGGGATCTCGTCAAGCAGGGCATGCATTCCACCATGCACATCACCTCGATGGTGGTTTTCATTCTGGTCGGCGCAACATGCTTCAGCCTCGTCTTTCAGGGCATGGATGGCTCATTGTGGATCGAACACATGCTGTCGGGTATTCCAGGCGGCCCTATCGGCTTCCTGATCTTCGTCAACATCTTCATCTTCTTCCTGGCCTTCTTCCTCGATTTCTTCGAGATCGCCTTCATCGTCATCCCGATGCTGGCCCCGATTGCCCAATCACTCGGCATCGATCTTATCTGGTTCGGCGTCCTCATCTGCATCAACATGCAAACCAGCTTCATGCACCCGCCCTTCGGCTTTGCGCTCTTCTACCTGCGCTCCATTGCACCGCGTAGCGTGAAGACCTCCGACATCTACATGGGAGCTATCCCATGGCTCGGCATGCAGCTCATCCTCGTCGCCATCGTCATCTTCTGGCCAGAATCCGTTACCTACTGGCTGGACAAGACCCCGCAGGTCGATCTCAACACCATCAAGATCGAAGTCCCCGCCTTCGGCAATGGTGGCGGCAACACCATGCCCAATTTCGGCCTGCCGCCAATGGACGGCGCACCGGCTCAACCGGGCGGAAACGGATTGCCCGGCATGCCAAATCTCAACGAGCCACCGAAGATCGGTCCTTAAGGGAAACACTTGATGCGTGTGGACTGATGTATTATATTGGTGAAGTGGAAGGCAGGGTTGCACCCCCGCCTTCCGTTTGTTCTTGCTAGAAATTGAGCCGGACAGTCAATGACCAGCCTGTCCGGTTTTTCCTAATCAAAAACGTAATGCTCAGTGGTTTCCACATCGCATCACCTCCACGATTCGAGAGCAAGGCCGTTACCACGGTCGGCGGGGCCCGTCTCCGCCGATACGTCCTGCTGGTAGGACGTGAGCTGCTTTTGCTCTGAACGCTGTTATCATAAATTGCCCACTGACTTTGTCGAGCGAATTTCAACTATAAAGCGCAAAAACCCGGACCTTTCGATCCGGGTTCGAGTCTCACCTGCGGTTGGTGTCGTTCAGAGCTTGCCGTTACGCTGCTGGATCATCATGAAGGTATCGAATGTGTATTCCGCAAGCTGCATCCACAAATACCCCTCGCGCTTGAAGGCCACCTGATCTTCGTAGACCTTTTTGAAGTCGGGATTGACGGCAGAGATTTCGGCGTAGACTTCCAGCGCCGCCTTGTAGCAGGCATCCAGAATATCCTGACTGAAGGGGCGCAGCGTTGCGCCCTCAGCCACGATCTGCTTGATCGCGGTCGGGTTTTTGGCGTCGTATTTCGCCATCATATTGGTGTTGGCGAAAGCGCAGGCGTCCTGCAAGACGGCCTGATATTGTTTCGGCAGACTGTTCCACTTGTCCAGATTGACGAAGGAATGGATGACAGGGCCGCCTTCCCAGAAGGCCGGGTAGTAGTAGTATTTTGCGACCTTCTGGAAGCCCAGCTTGTGGTCGTCATAGGGTCCCACCCATTCCGCAGCGTCGATGGTGCCCTTTTCCAGCGCAGGATAGATGTCGCCACCGGCAATCTGCTGCGGCACGACGCCAAGCTTTTCGACCACCTTGCCAGCCAGACCGGCAATACGCATTTTCACGCCCTTGAAGTCTTCGACGGTGTTGATTTCCTTGCGGAACCAGCCACCCATCTGCACGCCTGTGTTACCTGAAATCATGCCGTAGAGATTGTGCTTGGCGTAAAACTCGTTGAGCAGCTTGTTGCCATTGCCCTCATAGAACCATGAATTCGTCAGGCGCGCGTTGAGACCGAACGGGATCGCCGTGCCGATGGCGAAGGTCGGGTCCTTGCCGACATAGTAATAGGAGCAGGTATGGCACATTTCCACAGTGCCGGACGACACGGCATCCGCCGCCTGAAGGCCGGGAACGATTTCGCCCGCGGCAAAAATCTGGATGTTGAAGTTGCCATCAGTCGCGGCACTGACGTGGTTGGCGATATCCTGCGCGCCGCCGAAAATCGTGTCGAGCGATTTCGGGAATGATGATGTCAGCCGCCAAGTGACCTTAGCCGCCTGTTGCGCTATGGCGGGTGCGGCCAGAACGGTTGCGGCGGCCACGCCCGCACCGGAAACCGCACCTTTTTTGATGAATGAACGACGATCCATGAATATCCTCCCAGATATGAAGCTCGCCGATAGCCGATTTCCCCTCCGCTATCTGGCATAGCGAGAGGAAAGCACGAGCCCGGGCCACTGACAAGCAGGACAGCCAAGAATAAAATGCCCGGGAAGCCCTGTTGTCGGGCAGTTCAGATCAATATTTTTAATCAATCGAAATATACAGCAGCATCCCTATACTTTAGGCGAAGGCGGCGCGCGATTTTGCTGGATCGGGGCGCTTGACGAATAGGTTTTGCGGTTTCAAAACAGGCAGCAGATTCACGCCGGAGCCGTCATGTCCAAGCCCATCATCGCCATTCCCGCCGATATTCGCCATCTCGATGGAGCGGAGTGGCACGCGGCACAAACGCAGTATCTCGCCGCCGCCTTGAAAGTGGCCGATGTCATGTCCTTCATCATCCCCGCCTTCGAAGTTGGAAATGATGTCGATGCCATTCTCGACCGGGTGGATGGGCTGTTGGTTTCCGGCTCCGCCACCAACGTCCATCCCTCCCTTTACGGAGTCGAAGCCAAGGATAGCGATGGCCCTTTCGACCCCGGCCGGGACGCCACGAGCCTGCCGCTCATCCGTCGCGCCATTGACCGCGGCATTCCGATGTTGGCCATCTGTCGCGGCATTCAGGAACTCAACGTCGCGCTGGGCGGCACGCTTGCCAGCGAAATTCAGGAGCAGCCCGGCATCTGGGACCACCGCAAACCTGACGATATCGACCGCGACAAGGCCTTTGCCATTCGCCAGCCCGTCTTTGTACGCGAGGGCTCCTGCATTGCTCAGCATCTTGGCGTGACCGGCCAGGTGCAGATCAATTCCCTGCATCGCCAGGCCATCGCAGAGACGGCACCCGGGCTTCAGGTAGAGGCGACAGCCGAGGATGGCACCATCGAAGCCGTCTCGGTCATCGATGCCAAAGGCTTTGCCGTCGGCGTCCAATGGCACCCGGAATACTGGGCGCAAACGGATGCCCCGTCACGCGCATTGTTCGAGGCCTTTGGTAACGCAGTGCGTGCCTATCAAGCAACCAAGGCTTGAGGCCAGTAACAGCCCAGTTACGCAGCCTGCCGCGTGGCGTTCCCGGGTTCCAGCTGGAACTGGCCGACCATGGCAGACAGCGATAATGTAGCGTCGGCAATCGTCTTGCTGACCGCATTGGTTTCCTCCACCATCGCTGCGTTCTGCTGAGTCATCTGGTCCAGCGTGTTGACGCTGGTGCTGATTTCCTGAAGTCCTGTGGATTGTTCGCGCGCGCCGGTTGCAATGCTGTCGACATTGGCGTCGATGCGGCAGACGAAATCTTCGATCTGGGTCAGCGCGCTGCCGGTGGATTGCACCAGCTTCACGCCGCTTTCCACCTGCTCTCCCGATTTGCCGATGAGATCGCGGATTTCGCGGGCGGCTTTGGCAGAACGTTGGGCTAGTTCGCGCACCTCCTGAGCAACAACTGCAAATCCCTTGCCCGCGTCTCCGGCGCGGGCGGCTTCCACCCCCGCATTCAAGGCCAGCAGGTTGGTCTGGAAAGCGATCTCGTCGATGGTGCTGACGATCGACTTGATTTCACTGGCTGCGGTTTCGATGCGCTGCATGGCGGCAATCGCTTCACCGACGACATCGGAGGATTGCGATGTGGAGCGGCGCGCCTCCTTGACCAGGTCGCGCGTGTCGTTGACCCGCGCCGTCGATGTCTTGACCGTGGTGGCCACCTCTTCCAGCGCTGCCGCCGTCTCTTCCAGTGCGGCAGCCTGCTGCTCGGTGCGGCGGGCAAGGTCGTTGGCGGCCCCGTTCATTTCCTGCCCCTGCTGACGCAGATGGTCGGCCTCATGCATGATCGTGCCGAGCGTGGTTTGCAGCCGTGTAACGGTGGCGTTGAAATCCCCACGAAGCGTCTCGAATTTGGCGTCGAATTGGCGCTCCAGCGTAAAGCGAAGATCGCAATTGGACAGGTTGTTGAGACCACGGCCCAACTGCTCGATAGCAAAGCGAAGGGCGTCCGCTTCGGCTATACGTTCCTTCTCACGCGTTTCGCGCTCCCGGTTGGTGCCAATACGGGACTGCTCCGCCTCATCTTCGAGCTGACGCTTGGCCAGACCGGCATCCCGGAAGATGGAGAGTGCGCGGGCCATCGCGCCGATTTCATCGTGCCGTTGCAAATGCGGTGGCGCATCGTCCAGATTGCCACCCGCCATGCGCGTCATGGAGCCGGTAATCTCGTTGATTGGCGCAATGGCCCGGCGTCGCAGGAAAATAGTGGCGGCAATGGAGAGAACGATCAGAAGTCCGCCCAACGTGTAATTGGTGTTTTGCAGGAAAGAGGTCTGCGCTGCCGCATCAACTTCCTTCTGCTTGCCGTATATCGTGCCCATATCCACAAGCTGGTTCACGGCATCTTCATGCGCGTGAAAGCTGGCGCTCAGCGCCGGCAGCGATGCGGTGATCCGGGCAGGGTCTTTGGATTGCAGGGCTGGCAGCGTGTCGGTATCCAGCAGCTTCCAGAACGCATCGCCCTTGATCAGCACGTCATTCTGCAATTTCTCCTTCAGCGCATCGGGAAGCGTCGTCGTCTTCCAGTATTCGCGACGCTCCTGATACTGCCCTTTGAGAACTTCGATCCGCTCGACATTCTTCGCAAGCCTGCCACCGTCAAGCGCGCTCTCATTGGTCAGAGCATAGGTCTCGATCAGATAGAGCGGTGGCGGCAGGATGTCAGCAATCAGGTCTTTGCTGTCGATGATCTCCTGATAGATCGGCCCATTCACCTTCAGCGTGTCGAGTGCGTAGGCACCCATCAGCAACGTCAACGTGATGCCGGTTGCGAGTGCTACGCCGCTGGCGGTAACGATGGCCGAGATAGTGAGTTTCATGGCGAGCGATCCAGAAAGAAGGACGGGGGAATTTCGAGCGCGCCGATGTGCGGCGTGGTGTGTTGACGATGGCAGCACCGTCGTAAAGGTCTGCCAGAATGCTCATGATGTATTCCACCCGAGTTCATCTCAGGGACAGGTCGTGCAAATCTGCAAAGACTGCGTTTTACGGAGCATTTACTATACGCGTATATTTTTGATTAATATTTTCTGAGACACATAATGATTAACATAGTCTAATTATCTAAAATACAGACGGCCAAAATTCCCGCTTTCACGCTCTGTTTTTTACTTTCACCTTTGATCTGTCTCAAATCACACCGCTTGCGCCCGTGCTTATTGGCCACGAAGAGATGCGGCCTGCGGATTTGCTTGATGAAAAGAAGACCAAAACGCCTCTCTGGATTGATCAAGGAGAGAGATATGTTCGCCAAATTTCGCACCACCACCTTGCTGGCAGCCAGCCTTTGCCTGTCGCTGCCAGCGGCCCTCAATGCCGCAGACCTTACGCCCTTTGCACCGGCGCCCACGGCAGAAGAGGCGATTGCTGCGTCCAGCCCATGGATGCTGCGCGTGCGTGGCCTCGGCGTGATCACCCATGATAGCGGTTCGATCAATGGCGTCGCAGGTGCTGGCCTTGCCTACTCGGACACGGTCATTCCCGAATTCGACGTCAGCTACTTCTTCACCGATAACATCGCTGCCGAACTCATACTGGGCACGACTTTCTCCAAGATCAAAACCACCGGTTCCATCGGCGATATCGATGTCGGCAAGACCTGGCTGTTACCCCCGACTGTGACCTTGCAATACCATTTCACCAACTTCGGCGCCTTCAAGCCCTATGTCGGTGCGGGTGTGAATTACTCGCTGTTCTACAACCAGTCCGAAAAGAACGGCTTCACCAATCTGGATGTGAAGAACGATTTCGGCGCAGCCTTGCAGGTCGGTTTCGACTACATGATGACCAAGAATTGGGGCGTGAACTTCGACGTGAAGAAAATCTTCCTCGAAACAAAATGGAGCGCCGACCTCAACGGCACGCCCGTCAGCGGCAAAGCGAAGCTCGATCCATGGCTGATCGGCGCTGGCGTGACTTACCGCTTCTGATCGCGCATGCCGGTCAGAAACTGCCGCTGAAACGGGTCGAGACACTGCTGCCGCGATAGGCGTCAGCTGTGTCAAGTTCGTCATGCAGCAGGCGTGCAAACTCGATTTCGATCTTGCGATCATGCCCGGCATCCAGCCCCAGCGTCGCAACCAGCCGTCTTTCGCCGCTGTTGTAGTCGTAAAAGATCCAGTCCTTGTGGCTTCGTTCCACCGCAAGATCGAATGTTAGCGACTTCGTCGGCTTGGTTTTGATGACGGCCTTCCAGCGACGCTGGTATTCACCCAGCGGGTCATCGATATCATAGAGCGCATAGTCCCTTGAATAGGCTGCGCCCAGCGAAAGCCTGTCGTTGAGCTTCCACTCCGCTTCCGCACGCAGATAGGGACGCGTGCGCTTGACCTGATTGCCGACCTCATCACCCGCAATCGTCGTCAGTCCCGCCTCCATAAGAACCGTAAGCCTGTCACCGAACGTGCGCCCATAGGCAAGCGAGCCGCGCATGTTGGTCGCAGGAAAGCGCAGGTAGAGGTCCGCTTCCCGCTGCCGCTCCGGTATCAGGCTTGCATTATAGGCAAACGTTACCCCGGCCTCCCCACCGGCAAGCGCCCTGACGTGGCTGGCTTTGAGGCCAAGCAACGCTTCGTTGGCATCGATCCGGGTTTCAAACCCTTGCGGTAAACGCGCCTTTCCCTTCATCAAATTGGTATAACTCGCCAAGAGCGTGCTCTTCCCACCCAACGCATCCAGCGTGGCTGCCGTCGACAGATCGATCTTGTGGTCCAGACGACGGAAGCCAAAGGTTTTACCGCCATCGATATAATCGATGTCGCCAGCATCGCTGCGCGTGCCACGCATCTCCGCAGTCCATTCCAGCTTTTCCGAAATTTGACGACTGAGGGTAAAGTTCACCCAGCTATTGTGCTCATCGGCGAACCGGTATTTGGGAACGAAAACCTCCTGATGATGGAAGGAATAGCCAAATTTGATGCCTTCGCGCTCGATCTCGCCCTCAAAGCCGAGGCCCGTGCGCAGGCTCATGGCCGCGACGCGGTTGGTATCGCCAAAATAATTGGTGTCGTAACTGGTCTCGGCCTCATAGGTCACGGTGGGTTCGCCGCTTGCCGCTCGCGCGCAAACACTGCACATCAGCAACGCGAGAGCAAGGCGCACAAACATAAATATCTCCAAAACCTAATTGAGAGATATCTTATAGATAGATGGTTAATAAGTTTTGCCTGGGAAACTGCACTCTGGATTGCCACGCGAAATCTTCCACCCTCCAGCACCTCATCATGCTGAACAAGCATTTTAATCAACTTGGATATGTTAATATTAACGATTTATTATAACATTAGCATATGCTTGCATTAGATTTTCCTAATTGTACTGTCAAAACACGCCAGACGGCGATGTTTACAGATCAAAGGAGAGAGAAATGCTGACTAAAATAGCGTGTGTTACTGTCGCTCTGACCGTTGCTTCCATGGCTCCTGCCCATGCCGGGGGTCTGCTTGGCGGCCTTCTCGGCGGCAACAGCAACAAAGGCGGCCTCGTCAACGTCTCGCCAAACCTCAATCTTGGCGTGGGCAACGTCCTGTCCGGTAACAAGACGGGTGTTCTGAGCGGTATTCTCAATGGCAACAAGACATCGGTCGATGCCCTGAACAACGATAACGACCGTGGTGGTTATAACAAGAAGAAGCGTCGCCACTAGCGTGCTGTCCCTCGTGCGTCCTGACCTAACGCACGGCGCTAAAGGCTAATTCATTCTGCTGAAATCTTGCGGAAGGGGGGCTGAAAAGCTCCCCTTTTTTTGGCCGTCCCTAGGGATCAGACGGTGATATCGACGATGCCGCAATCGCCTGCTTCAGACGCAAAGGCGAGCAGATTGCCGGTATTGCTCCACGCCATGGAGGTAATCGCGCCCTTGCCCGGACGACGCAGCAGCGCCTCCTTCTGGTCGGCCAACCGCACACCCAGAATCATACCATCGGCGAAACCGATGGCCAGAACCTCATCCGCCGGGTGAAACGCGACATTGGTCACCATGATGTTGGCGCGGGTGCCGAGTTCCAGCGGCGCCTTGCCCATAGGGCCGTCCTTGCCCGCAAACGGCCAGACGATGGCAGCCGGTGCGCCCGAAGACGCCAGCCACTTGCCCTTGTGCGACCACGAGATGGATTTGACCTTGGCCGGATAGCCGGTCATGCGCATGTGGCGCGCATCCGTGCCACCCTTGACCGCGTCCAGCTTCCAGCCATGCAGCGCATTTTCCTGCATGGTCGTCACCAGAAACTTTCCATCTGCCGAGAAGGTCACGCCAGTATGGGCACCCTTCCAATCCAGATCGATCGGATCACCGGCACTCGCTACCCAGTGCAGGGTCACGCCATTATAGCGGGCTGCGGCAATGCGCAGACCTTTTGGCGCAAAGGCAATCGCCTCCACCGTGCGCTCTTCCTTGAATTCCTTGGTGGTGCCGTCGTTCAATCGCACAAAACTGGATTTGCCGACACCATAGGCCACCGCATTCTGTGGGCCACCCGCAACGACGCTGATCCATTTGCGCGGCACATGCGCAAGCTCCGTCACGGCGCCATCATGACCGATCCGCAGCACGCGGCCATCTTCACCGCCGGTCAGAAGCGTCGCACTGTGCGGATCGCGCACGCAGGTCAGCAGGCCGTTATGCGCCTCCACGACCTTCTCCCCGCCATCCAGCCGGTGAATATTGCCGGAGGCTGCGGCAAACAGCGGAATATCACCCAGAAAATGCGTCGCGACGACGTGGCCTTCGAGGTCAAGAGGGGCAACGGTGGGCATGGGTCAGTGGTCTTTCGTTTTATATTCGTGAATGTCGTTTCTGCCTTGGTCGGCCCAAGACATGGAAGGCACCCGCCCCACTCTCCGTCACCCCGGCCTTGAGCCGGGGTCCAGCAGCCGCGCGTCTGCGCGGCTTGAAGAGTCTTTTGCGATCAAGGACTTGATCGCACTGGATCCCGCATCAAGTGCGAGATGACGAAGGCAAGGGCCTAAAGCATCAAGCAGCAACGCACGCGTTAAAACTGTTCTCCAGCTTCTCACGGTCCAGATTGCGACCGATGAACACCAGGCGGCTTTCGCGCTTTTCGCCTTCTTTCCAGGCGCGCTGGTGATCACCTTCGATGATCATGTGCACGCCCTGCACCACGTAGCGTTCCGCATCGTCCTTGAAGGCAATGATACCCTTCAAGCGCAGAATGTTCGGGCCATCGGTCTGCGTCACCTTCTGAATCCAGGGGAAGAACCGTTCTGCATTCATTTCGCCGCCGCGCAGCGAGATGGACTGAACGGTCACATCATGGATCGCTGACACTTCGCCATGGTGGTGGTGTCCATGATCATGGTCATGATGATCGTGATCGTGATGATCGTGACCGTGGTCATGGTGGTGGTCATGTACGTGGTCATGGTCGCAATCCGGTCCGCAGACATGGTCATCATGGCCGTGCTCTAGGAAATGCGGGTCGTTTTCCAGCGCACGTTCCAGGTTGAACGCACCCTGATCCAGAACACGGGCAAGATCGACACCGGAGCGGGTCGCCTTGTAGATGCGGGCAGACGGGTTGATGGCGCGCACGATGTCTTCGATGCGGGCCAGTTCTTCCGGCGTCACAAGGTCGGTCTTGTTGATGATGACGACATCGGCAAATGCGATCTGGTCTTCGGCTTCGCGGCTGTCCTTCAGGCGCAGCGGCAGATGCTTGGCATCCACCAGCGCCACCACGGCATCGAGCTCGGTCTTGGCGCGCACATCGTCATCCATGAAGAAGGTCTGGGCAACGGGCACAGGATCGGCAAGGCCGGTGGTCTCGACGATGATGCCGTCGAAACGGTCCGGGCGGCGCATCAGGCCTTCCACGACGCGGATGAGGTCGCCGCGCACGGTGCAGCAGACGCAGCCATTGTTCATTTCGTAGATTTCTTCGTCCGATTCCACGATCAGATCGTTGTCGATACCGATCTCGCCGAATTCATTGACGATGACGGCATATTTCTTGCCGTGATTTTCGGACAGAATGCGGTTGAGAAGCGTGGTCTTGCCCGCGCCCAGATAGCCCGTCAACACGGTGACTGGAATGGGCTTTGTGGTTGTTGCTGCTTCGGTCATGAGAAACCTCTGAAGGAGATGAGCCGCAATGCGGCCTTGAAAGCGTTGCCGTTCATATAGGCGTCTAGCGGAATGAGTTCAAAGAGAATCTGCCGAAGTTTTTTGATCCGTACTTTCAAGCAAATTCATGTCGAAGGCCCTGACATCCTCCAAAAGCGCCATGAGACCAGCGATAGAATGGGCAATGATGGCCTCACCCTTCTGCGCGCTCGCCGCTGCGGCATTGCCCGCCACACCTTGAGCGTTGAGGTCGGACATGCGCCAGCCGAAAGCATGCGGCCCGTAGGCACGCAGATGCGTGAAACGCTTTGCAAACTCAGTCTGTTTCGACGGGAAATTTTCGGCCCTGTCCATCCGCACCCGTTGCGGCTGCAGCGCCAGCATCACCGATGTCTCGATGTCGCCGCCGTGGATATCGATGGCCTTATCATCAGGCGAAATGACATCCTCCGGCATGCCGAACCGGGTCCAGCTCGTCGCCACCGCCAGCATGCCAAAGCGCACACGCGCCTCGGTTGCCACGATGGTCATCAGCGGAGAATTGCCGCCATGGGCATTCAGCATCACGAATTTGCGGATGCCCTTATTGTGCTGCGTCTCGATAATGGCCAGCCATCGGTGCACAGCCTCATCGAAGGCGAGCGTCTTGGTTCCCGGCACATCCATGTGTTCGATCGAATAACCCACCGGCTCGGCGGGCAGGAAGTGAACGGGCGCATCGGCAGGCAGCGCTTGGCGCAGACGCTCAACGATACCCTCTACGATCAGAGTATCCGTTTCGAATGGCAGGTGCGGTCCATGCTGCTCATGCGCGCCCAGAGGCAACACCACAATCGCATCATTTTGCGACTGCGGCAGTGCTGTTACGTTATTGTCGTGAATATGCGTATATGTGTCAGACATCTGGCGATCCGCGCCTGCATTCGTTAAGTGTTACAAGAACATATAACCGTTCCGTGATCTCAGAAAAGGCATTTGCTGATGAGCAAGGATAAGCTGGCCAAAAAGAACAAGTCTGCCAAGAAGGCAAAGACCGGCAAGAAGAAGGATCTGCCCTTCGGCCCGGACGAGCTGGCGCAGAGCATTACGCAGGCTGCCCGCTCCATGCGCACCGCGCTCAGTCACAATCTGGCGGAAAGCGGGCTCTATGCCGGTCAGGATGGCGTCATCCTCGCACTTGCGCAGGAAGGCAGCATGTCGCCCGGCCAGATCGCCCAGAAGCTCGGCGTCAAGGCCCCGACCATGACCCGCACCATCGGGCGCATGGAAGCGCAGGGCTTTGTCGAGCGCAGTGCCGGTGATGGAGACGGCCGCCTGACCATGGTGAAACTGACCGAGACGGGCCTCAAAAGCGTCGAGCACATCCATGCATCCCTGGCAGATTGCAACGCCCGCGCCATGGAGGGACTGTCCGCCAAGGAGGTCAAAACCGTCGTGAAACTACTGCGCACCATCGACACGAATTTGCAGTCTCAGGAGCTAATCGATTAAAATTTTGAGATCATAATCTCGGTTCTTAAAACCAGTTGCGCGTTTTATTTAAATTGTTTAGTCACAATTTAAATGCCGTTTTGAGGGCATGCGTGACCGTAGGAGGGGACCGTGGCGCAAAAAATCAAACTATCGACCATTGCAGAAAGCCTTGGGCTTTCCACAGCCACGATTTCGCTCGCTTTGCGCGACAGCCCGCTGGTGGCTGCCGATACGCGTGAGAAGATCAAGGAGCAGGCCCGCGCGCTGGGTTACATCTATAACCGCCGCGCCGCCAGCCTGCGCACCTCCCGCTCCGGCATTATCGGCGTCGTCTTCCACGATGTGATGAACCCGTTCTACGGCGAAATTCTCAAGGCCATCGAAAGCGAGCTGGACCGCAGCCGCCAGACCTTCATCCTATCCAACCACTACGACTCCGTCGAAAAGCAGCGCACCTTCATCGAGACGCTGCTGCAACTGGGCAGCGACGGCATCATCATGTCGCCTGCCATCGGCACGCCACTGGAAGATATGACACTGGCCGAAGAAAACGGCATGCCCGCCATTCTCGTGGCGCGTTCCATGGACGGCGTGGATATGCCGACCTTCCGGGGTGATGACAGCTATGGCATTTCGCTAGCCACCAACCATCTGATCAGCCTTGGCCACCGCACCATCGCCATGGTCGGCGGAACGGACCAGACATCGACCGGTCGCGACCGCTATCAGGGTTACGTCAATGCCCTGCGCAAGGCAGGCATCGAGGTGGACCCGAACCTGCGCATTCCCGGCGCCCGCTCGAAGCAAGGCGGGTTCGAAGCTGCCGTCAACTTCCTGTCTCTGCCGCAAAAACCAACCGCTGCCGTGTGCTGGAACGACCTCGTCGCCATTGGCCTGATGAACGGCATTTCCCGCGCCGGCTTCGTACCCGGCAAGGATATCTCCGTCACCGGCTATGACGATCTGGAGGAAGCAGCCATCGCCACCCCTGCCCTGACCACCGTCTCCAACGGTCAGGCAGAAGTCGGGCGGCTGGCGGCGCGTGCCCTGCTGGACAGGTTGGCGGGCAGCCACGAGCCTGACGGCATTCACCTCATCAAGCCGGAAATGCGCATCCGCCAGTCCACCAGCCCCTGCATTCCGCGCAGTTGAGCCTCTGACCCCATTGTTGTTTCGAATGCGGGTTCCGCTTTTTGAAATGATCGTCTAGCTTGGCCTCATGCATAGCAGGAGGATACCAAGCATGTCAGATAGCAAAGCCGTCGTTCTCGTTCCGGGCAAAATTCACCCGCGCGTTCTCGAGCGCTTCGAAGGCAAGGTCGAGGTGGTGAAAGCGCCAGCAGGGCCAGAGCCTTCGCTATCTGCCGAGGACGCGAAGCGCATCACGGCGGTCGCCGTCACCGGTGGCTTCAACGCCGCCTGGATGGACGCGCTGCCCAACCTTCAAGTCATCGCCAACTTCGGCGTCGGCTATGATGGCGTGGATGTGAAACATGCGGCATCGCGCGGGATCATCGTCACCAACACGCCTGACGTTTTGAACGACGAGGTCGCCGACACCACGATTGCGCTGCTGATCAACACGCTGCGCCGTTTCTATCAGGCCGAAACCCACCTTCGCGAAGGCAAATGGGTGTCCGAGGGACCTTTCGCGCTCTCACCCTTATCATTGCGGGGCCGCAAGGTCGGCCTGTTCGGCATGGGCCGCATCGGTCAGGAAATCGCCAAGCGTCTGGAGCCCTTCAAGGTCGAAATCGGCTACCACACCCGCAGCAGACGCTCTGAACTGTCCTACACATATTATGCCTCGCTGAAGGAGATGGCGCAGGCTGTCGATGTGCTGATCTGCATCGTGCCCGGCACGCCGGAAACACACAAGGCCATCAATGCCGAGATCCTGTCTGCACTGGGTGCGAATGGCGTGTTCATCAATGTCGGTCGCGGCTACAGCGTCGATGAGGATGCGTTGTTGACGGCCCTTCAGGATGGCACACTGGGTGCTGCGGGTCTCGACGTGTTCTACGAAGAGCCGAAGGTGCCGGAAGGCTTCCTGTCGCTGCCCAATGTCTCACTGTTGCCCCACGTCGCCTCGGCATCCGTGCCGACCCGCAACGCCATGGCCGATCTGGTCGTGGACAATGTGCTGGGATGGGTCAATGACGGCAAGGTGCTGACACCGGTGCCCGAAACGCCCGCCAAGGGGTGATGGCTGAGCCATACCCCTCGACGTAACACCTCAATATATCAGGAAAGCTTGCGGCCGCTTGCCACCAGCATGCCGGCCGCGTCGGCGAGCCAGCCGCGTTTCAGTTCCAGCGCCAGAAAGCGCGAGCGCTCGAACGGCCCGGGCATCACCAGATGCTGGGTGTGGCTGGCGAAAAAGCCGAAGCGTTCGTAGTACGGCGCGTCGCCGACGAGCAGGATTGCGCCGTGGTCGCGGCGGGCAGCTTCGGTGATCGCTGCACGCATCAGCGCAGAACCGATGCCCTTGCCCTCATGCATGCAATCGACAGCCAGAGGCCCAAGCAGAAGCGCCTCGATGGCGCGTCCCTCACGGCTAACGCCAGCCTGAACGCTCCACAGGCGCACGGTGCCGATGACATGGCCGTCTTCGTCACGCGCAACCAGGGCCAGACCTTCGGCGGGAACGCGGCCAGCGCGCAGCTTTTCGGAAGACTTGCGACGGCGACCTGCACCCATGACGCGGTCGAGAAGGGTCTCGCGCGCAACGACGTCACCCGGATTTTCGGCGTCGATATGAAACGTCTGTGGCGTGAAGAATGCACGAACAGAATTGAGAACAGCGGCCATCCCGGCCTCCCGTCACCAAGCCGCCCACGA
This sequence comes from Hyphomicrobiales bacterium, assembly GCA_900468015.1. Taxonomy (GTDB): domain Bacteria; phylum Pseudomonadota; class Alphaproteobacteria; order Rhizobiales; family Rhizobiaceae; genus Agrobacterium. Next base: position 143,219 of record UBRU01000001.1, on the reverse strand, counting down.
AAGCGGCACCCTAAAATGAAAACATGTCGCGCAAAGCTGTTGAGCGGTTTTGCGATAACGACATGCGATAAAAAAGTGAGACCGTTCCGGCCCGCCAGACCACGCCTTATCCTCAACTGGACAGAGGTGCGGCAAGCAGGGTTTGCGCCTGAGCGCGGATGGCCAAGCCGGAACGGGAGGATCCTAAAGACTGTCGCCTGCCCCCAGACAGGTATCAGCCATTCAGATCACATAGGACTTCAGCGGCTCGAAACCGTTGAAGGCGACCGCCGAATAGGTGGTCGTATAGGCGCCGGTGCCTTCGATCAGAACTTCATCGCCAATGGTCAGCGAGACCGGCAGCGGATACATGTTCTTCTCGTACATCACGTCGGCGCTGTCGCAGGTTGGACCTGCCAGAACGCAAGGCTCCATCTCGTCGCCGTCACGCTCGGTGCGGATCGGGTAACGAATGGCTTCGTCCATCGTCTCGGCCAGACCACCGAACTTGCCGATGTCGAGGAACACCCAGCGGTGGTTGTCGTTGTCGGACTTGCGCGAAACAAGCACGACTTCCGCCTTGATGACACCGGCATTGCCGACCATTCCGCGACCCGGCTCGATGATGGTCTTCGGAATCTGGTTGCCGAAGTGCTTGCGCAGCGCCGTATCGATGGCATGGCCATATTCTTCGGCAGCAGGCACGTCGCGCAGGTACTTCGTCGGGAAGCCACCGCCCATGTTGACCATCTGCAGGTGGATGCCCTGCTTGGCCAGCGACGCGAAGACGCGCTTTGCATCGCCGAGAGCCGCGTCCCATGCGTCGAGGTTCATCATCTGCGAACCAACATGGAAAGACACGCCGTAGGATTCCAGACCCATCTGATGGGCATAGACCAGTACATCGACAGCCATCTGCGGCACGCAACCGAACTTGCGCGACAGCGGCCATTCGGCGCCTTCACCATCGGTCAGAACGCGGCAGAATACGCGGGCGCCGGGGGCTGCACGGGCAACCTTTTCGACTTCCTCATGGCTATCAACGGCAAAGAGATCGATGCCGAGCGCATGGGCGCGCGCAACATCGCGTTCCTTCTTGATGGTGTTGCCGAAAGAGATGCGATCGGAGGTCGCACCGGCATCGAGCGCCATCTGGATTTCAGCCACGGAGGCGCAATCGAAGTTGGAGCCCATGCCAGCCAGCAGCTTGAGAATTTCAGGCGCTGGGTTTGCCTTGACGGCATAATAGATCGAGCTGTTTGGCAGAGCATGCCGGAACGCGTGAAAATTATCGCGCACGACGTCAAGATCGACCACGAGGCATGGGCCTTCGGGGCGGCGTGTCTTGATGAAGTCGAGGATGCGTGCAGTCGTCATCGTTGTATTCCCTCGAATGTTCCGACTCCGGGAAAGTCCGGAGGACAAAGGGCGCTCAAGATATGCAGAACGATTCAGCCGGTGGAGGCGCAGAATCATTTGCATACGCTCAAGGCGCAAATGTGAACAACGCCCTGCCAGGAGCATTATTCGGCTTTGTCTGCCATGGGATTGGCGGGAATCATCCCCAACCGCACTTACGGCAATGATGGTGTGCCTCTTCAGTACCCCGGCTGATGGAAAGCCGGAAGAGAACCAGAAAGGCCCGCACCGTCGTTGCTTCGTATGTCCTCGCATTTCCCGGTTGGCCGGAATAGCGACTGGAGGGGTTAATTCCAGGTACCTTACCAAACTCCTCACCACATCGAGGGTCCGGCGGACACACATGGGCACGTGCGACTTTGGGCAACCGGGAGATAAGAATATTCGCTGTAACAATCAAGGGAATTTTTCATCATGTTGCGGATTTTTTTGGCAGACCATTTTATTCTTGAACGATGAGCCCCAAGCGTTCAATTATGTGGAACGAACAGGAGATTTCGATGGACACTCTCACGCGCATCCGGGCCTTTATCGATGTGGTCGAGGCGGAGGGTTTTTCCGCCGCCGCCCGCAAAACCGGGCGCTCCAAGGCTTTGTTGTCCAAATATGTGCGCGAGCTGGAAGACGATCTCGGGGCTCTGCTGCTCAACCGCACCACCCGCCAGTTTTCCATGACCGAGGCGGGCCACACCTATTACCGCACGGCCTCCGACATTCTGAAGGAAATCGATAATCTCGCCGATCTCGTGCGCGAGAAGAATGCCGATCTGAAAGGCAAGCTGCGAATATCCGTGCCGCGCACCTTCATCGATGCCGAAATCGGCCAGAGCCTCATCGATTTCGCCAAGGAAAACCCGGAGCTGTCGCTGGAGATCGTCGCCGAGGACCGTTTCGTCGACCTGATCGAGGAAAGCTTCGATATGGCGATCCGAATCACCAAGCTCGAAGATTCCGGCATGATCGCCAAGAAGCTTGCCGATTTTCGCGTCTATGCCGTGGCCACACCGGATTTCGTCGAGCGCTATGGTCCTTTGAATACGCCGCAGGATCTGGCCAAGGTGCCCTGCATCGTGGATACGAACTCGCGCTTCCACAATCACATCCGTTATTTCGAGCCCGGCGGCGGCACCAATTCGGTGGCCATCACCGGGCCTCTCGAGGTCAACAGTCCGCAGGCCACGCTGCGTGCCGCCCGCTCGGGCCTCGGCGTCGCCATCGTGCCGGATTTCATCGCCAAGCCATCCATACAATCAGGCGAGCTCGTGACCCTGTTCGATAACTATATTTCCCGAGACCGGGGCATCTATGCGGTCTATCCGCACCGGCGCTATCTGCCCGCCAAGGTCCGCAGCTTCGTGGACTACCTCTCCAACTGGTTCAAGACATACGAGTGAGCTTTTACGCCCCATAGGGCGCAAAGCCGAAATTCGGTCCCAATTCGCGCTAGAATCAGAAACACACATCGAACAATCGAGACAGACAGCATCCATGAAAAACGTCATCGTCCCACTGGCTGCATGCTTGTCCGCCTGCCTTGCACCCCTCACCGCCTTCGCGCATCCGCATATTTTCGCAGAAGCCCGCATGGAAATCATCGAAGGCTCCGATGGCAACATTCAGGAAGTGCGCAACATCTGGCGTTTCGACGAGATGTTCTCAGCCAGCGTCGTGCTGGACTATGACAAGAACAGCGACGCCAAACTCGACAAGGAAGAACTGGCCGAAATCGGCAACACGGTCCATGAATCGCTGGCCGAATTTTCCTATTACACCTTCATCACGCTCAACGGAAAAGCCGTCGATTTCAACAAGCCTGATACCATCCATGTCGATTACAAGGACAATCAGGTCCTGATGTTCTTCTCCGTCAAGCCGCAAAAGCCGCTGCCCATCAAGGGCCTGTTGAGCTTCGGCGCCTGGGACCCGACCATGTATACGGCAATCGATTTCGCCAAGGACACCGACATCGTCGTCAAAGGTCCGCATCTGGCCGCCTGCAAACACAAGGTCGTCAGGCCCGACCCGGACGAAATCATCGCCCAGAACCAAAACAACCTCACCGACGCCTTCTTCAACGACCCCACCGGCACGGATATGACCAAGCTGTTTGCGACACGGCTGGAATTGTCATGCTGAGGGTCTTGAGTGTGTTGTGCTCTCCATTGTCAGGTAGCGCCAATGGCAGCCCCCCTCTGCCCTGCCGGGCATCTCCCCCACAGGTGGGGAGATCGGCAAGACGCGCGCGCTTGGCTTCATCTGCAATGTTTGAGATGGGCAAGCGATTAACCACGGGTCAATCTCCCCACCTGTGGGGGAGATGCCCGGCAGGGCAGAGGGGGGCAAGCCCCAAGCTCAGTTGGCTCACAAGAGCCTCCCCCGCCACCCGCTTCCTTCTCATCATATGCGCAATATTTTTGGCCACCATCACCACCGCCCACGCCCAATCCCCCCTCGGCATCGGCTCGGCAGAACCGTCCATCTCCGTTGGCGGGCCGCTCGGCCCCCTCTTCCAGTGGATAAATATCCACCAGCAGATGTTCTACCGCTCCCTCACCGGCGCGCTGAAGGCGATGCGGGAAGACCCGTGGGCGCTGGCCTCGCTGATCGGGCTGTCCTTTGCCTATGGCGTCTTCCACGCCGCAGGCCCCGGCCACGGCAAGGCGGTTATCTCCTCCTACATGATTGCCAATGAAACGCAGCTGAAGCGCGGCATTCTGATCTCCTTCATCTCGGCCATCATTCAGGGTGCGGTCGCCATAGCACTCGTCGGCGCCGCCTATCTGGTGCTGCGCGGCACCTCCATCACCATGACCAAAGCAACGCAGACGATGGAAATCGCCAGCTTTGCCATGGTTGCGCTGTTCGGCGCATGGCTTTTGTTCCGCAAGCTGCACAGCCTGCTGACCCGCCCCGCCCCGGCACTTTCAGTGGAATATGCCGCCCCGGCGACAAGGACCGCAACCATGGACTCCAGCCCCATGCGCACCGGCATGGGCAGCGGCCTACGCTTTCAGGGCAAGCCGGTCTTCCCAGACCACGCCCAGAGCGGCACTGGCGATATCTGCACCACCTGCGGCAATGCGCACGCGCCCGATCCATCGCTTCTGCGCGGCAAGGATTTCAGCCTGCACGAAGCGTGGTCCGCCATCATCGCGGTGGGCCTTCGCCCCTGCTCCGGCGCCATCATCGTCATGAGCTTCTCGATCCTCAACGGCCTGCTGCTCGGAGGCGTCCTGTCGGTCCTCGCCATGTCCATCGGCACCGCCATCACCGTCTCGCTGCTGGCCTGCCTCGCCGTCAAAGCCAAAGACATAGCCGTCCGCTTCGCCGGAACCGGCAGCAAAAGAGCATCCCGCATCACCCACGGCATAGAAATCGCAGGCGCACTATTCGTGCTACTGATGGGCCTCGCCCTGTTGGGCGCTTCGCTTCAAGCGTAGGCGGCGATTTCATGCTACCAATTTTGCCCATTAATCCCTAGGTTGTGCTTCAGTTAAGAAGTGGGAGTGTGGGTGTCTGTGGTCAGTCATCGATCGGTGAAACAATATGCTTTCAAGTTCAGCGCAATTGCCAGCGCATCGCTCGGTATTGTTCTGGGCCTCGCCGTTTTCGATGCAAGTCTCCCCTTGTCGAGCTATGCAAAATTTTGGCTTTTGATCACGGCATGCCTGTGCGGAGCCTTCTTTGTAGGTCTCATGACAGATTATTTTTTCGCCAGATTGATCGATGCTCCGATTTTTTTCAGAATAGGTTTGGCGTCAAAACAAGTCCGCTCGTCTGTCGAACGGCGCTTTAAAGGCAACCGCACGGACGAGGAATATCGGCGGGTCAAAATCGCTATCGTCGTGCCGCTGGCCATCGTGTGTTTGATCGGGATGTTATTTCTATCGGGGGAATGGGCCGCACATGCTTTGACGATCGGGTTGTTTCTCTGGATCGCAAAAGGCATCTTTAATTTCTTCGATGCGAGCACGGGCTCCAGCCTTGAGGGCGTGATTGGCTGGACTTTGTCGGGCTTCTTTCTAGCCCTGTTGTTCGGATTTTTCTCTTGATGGTGGCGCCCCTGGTAGATTGTCTCCTGACAAAAGAAAATGCTGCGAAGTTTGGCACAATTGCCTGCAAAGCTCTCGGTGTTGTTTTCGGGCACGCAGTTTACAATGGCAACCTTCAGCCTATTTCCACCTATGGCAAACGATGGTTTATCGTTAGCATGTGTCTCGGCCTTGCATTTCTCATCGGGACGGTCATCGAATATTACATTCGCAAATTCTACTTAGCGTCTGCGTTACCAGAAGATAGCGGTGAGGATTCGAGCTTGAGTCAGCCTATCCGGGCTCATTTCAGAGTAGACCGCAGCCTCATCGCACGAGGTGCAGTGCTGGCTTTCATCATAGCGGTCTTCGGCTCCGTCGCGATACTCGGCTCCGTGGCCGCTGCTTTGCTCGTTGTACCCTTTGTGCTCTTGACTGCAGCAGATAACTACGTCTCGGTGAATTCGGCCGATCGACACTTCAAGGCGTCAGCTATCAGCGCACTCCTCTCAGGCGCGTTTTATGGTCTCTCAATCGGTTATACGCTTAAGATATGAGCATTGCCTAAGGGTTACGTCGCTGATACCGCGCCCTGAGCCAGAAAACCAGAAAGAATGCCAGCACCGCGACCACGTCGAACACAGCGGCGACCCAGACCGAGTAATGTTCTGCCAACCACAGCGTGATGGTGGGCATGATGAAGAACAGCAGGCCGAAGCCGATCAGAATGGCGATGGCGGCTATGGCAGAGGCGCTGTTGCTTTTGCCGGTCATGCAGCCAACCTCGCGCGGATGTCTTCCAGCTTCTGTTTCTGAACACCGTCGGCATCGAAATTGTCCGGTGCGAGCCATGCTTCGAAAGCCTGACGGATCAGCGGCCATTCGCCATCGATCATCGAGAACCACGCCGTATCGCGGTTGCCGCCCTTGGACACCATGTGCTGGCGAAAGACGCCTTCGAACATGAAGCCATAGCGCTTGGCCGTCGCCCTGGAGGGCTCGTTTTCGTTGTGGCACTTCCATTCGTAGCGACGGTAGCCCAGATCATCGAACACATGTCGCGCCATCAGGTAGTGCGCTTCGGTGGCAAGCGGCGAGCGCTTCATCTTGATGCCATGCGCCACCGAGCCGACCTCGACCACCCCGTTCTTTGGGTCCGGTCGCATATAGCTCGCCATACCAACGACGTCACCCGTAGCATTGTCGATGAAAACCAGCGTCACCCAGCCAAAGGCGCTCTGCGCCCCTTCGATCCAGTCGCCAAAGGCCTGCGAATTGAGAAAACCGTCCTGCGGGAAATATTTGAGCAGATCATTGATACCAAGACCGCCCAGCGCGTCCCACAGCTTTTCCAGATGCTGCGCCCGATCGAACGGCACAGCCGTAACATACCGCCCCTCCAGCGTTACGGGCTGCGGAGCTGGACATCCTTTGAACTGGCTGAGATCGCGCATTCTTTTCCTCATAAAATGACGGAAAAGACTTAAGACAGGCAGGGGACAAAGACAACAGGGGGTTGGGTATCGAAGCGTCGGTATCCCACAAACAAAGGGCCGCCATTTCTGGCGACCCTCTGGCGCTGCGGTGGATGGGTAAAATCAGTGGCCGGCGTCGGGTGGTGGTGCGGCTTTGGGTTTGTTGATGAGGACGGTGAGAAAGATGAGGCCACTGAAGAGGCAGGTCAGCAGCAGGAAGACGTCTGCGAAGGCCAGCAGCCAGGCTTGTTGCGAGACGACGCCGACGAGTTTCTTGACGGCGACGGATGCGCCGTCGAGGCCGTAGGAATCGTAGTTGGCACCGACGCTGTTCATCCACTCGAGTGCCGCCGGGTTGCCAAAATTGACGTGTTCGGCGATGCGCACATAGTGGTCATCCGTGCGCTGGCTGAGCAGGGTGTTGATGATGGCCAGACCCACTGCGCCGCCGAGGTTGCGGGTGAGATTGAAGAGGCCCGACGCGTTCTTCATGCGGGCGGGCGGCAGGGTGCCGAGCGCGATGTTGTTGATCGGCACCATGCACATCATCAGTCCGAAGCCACGCAGCAGCTGCGGGATCAGCAGTTCGTAGAAGTCCCAGTCGGCGGTGACATAGGTCATGATCCATGTACCGGAAGCAAAGCTGATGAAACCGATAACCATCATGATGCGCAGATCGAGCTTGGTGGACAGCTTGCCCGCAATGGGCGCGGTGAAGAACATGGCGAGACCAGAAACGAACATGGTTTCACCGATCATCAGCGCATCGTAACCCCGCACACGCCCCAGATAGAGCGGGTACATGTAGGTCAGCCCGTAAAGTCCGATGCCCATGACGAAGGAAAACAGCGAGCCGATGGAGAAATTCCGGTCCGCAAAGGCTTTCAGGTCGACGACCGGGAAATCCACCTTGAAGGCGCGCCAGAAGAACACGATGCCGCCGATGGCCATGGCAAGCGTGCCGATGACGATGTGGCTGTCGTTGAACCAGTCGTTGTTATTTCCCTCTTCCAGAACATATTCCATGGAGCCCAGGAAGACGCCCATGGACAGCAAGCCCCACCAGTCGAACTTCTTCATCAAGGAGCGTTCGGGCTTGTCGAAATCGATGAAGTTCCACGTCACCAGGGTGACGATTATGCCGGGGATGATGTTGACCAGAAACAGCCAGTGCCAGGAAAAGGCATTGGAGAGGTAGCCACCGACTGTCGGTCCGATGGTGGGGGCCAGTGTTGCCACAAGCCCGATGATGGGCGACACCACCGCCCGCTTGGAGGGCGGGAAGATGGTGAAGGCGGCGGCAAAGACGGATGGGATCATGCCGCCGCCTATGAAGCCCTGTATGGCGCGGTACACGATCATCTGGTCGATGTTCGTCGCGGTCGCACACAGGGCGCTGGAAATGGTGAAGCCTGCGGCGCAGGTGGCAAACAGCACCCGCGTTGAAAGAATGCGCGCAAGCGTTCCCGACAGCGGAATCATGATGACTTCCGCAATCAGATAGGATGTCTGCACCCAGGCGATTTCATCGGAACCGGCACCAAGGCCCGCCTGAATTTCCGCCAGCGAGGCGGAGACGATCTGGATGTCGAGGATCGACATGAACATGCCGAACACCATCGCGAAGAAGGCGATGAGGCGTCTGCGATCCATCGGGGGATCGGCGGCGGGGGCTGTGCCCACCGCCATGCTGGCTGTTGCCGCCATGATCTTGGTTCCTATCGAAGCTTACTTCGATTGCGCAGTATTGGTCTCTTTGGGTGCGGTGCGGGTATCGACATCCACGACGACGCTCAAACCGGCCCGCAGCTTGTGTTTGGCGAGATCTTCCTTGGAGAAGACGACCCGAACCGGCACGCGCTGAATGACCTTGGTGAAATTGCCCGTGGCATTTTCCGGCGGCAGCAGGGAGAAGACAGAGCCGGAGGCTGGCGAAATCGACTGCACCGTGGCTTCGATGTCGTGGTCGCCAAAGGCATCCACGTGAACGCGAACCTTGGAACCGGGCTCGATTTTGGCGAGCTGCGTTTCCTTGAAATTGGCGTCGATGTAGAGATCGTCCATCGGCACCAGTGAGGCGAGGCGCTTGCCGACAGACACGAGATCACCCGTCTGGACCGAAAGGTTGCCGATGACGCCATCATAGGGTGCGCGCAGAACGGTAAAGGACAGGTCGCGAGCCGCCTTGTCACGGGAAATCTCCAGCGACTTGACCGAACCCTCGGCTTCCTTGCGCTGGGCGCGCAGCAGATCGATATTGGCCTGAGCGGAGACGACGCCAGCTTCACCGGCGACCAGATTGGCCTTGGCCTGTTCCATGGCGATCTGTGCGTTATCCGACGATGCAGCCGTGCCGACATCCTTGGACTGGAGTTCGGTGGCGCGCTTCAGATTGATATCGGCACCGCGAAGGGCTGCATCAAGCGCACCCTTCTGGGCGACGGCCTGGGCAAGCGATGCTTCCGCACCGGCAATCTGGGCATCGATACGGTTGAGCGAAAGCTGCTGGGTTTCAAGCTGGGCCTGCGCCTGTTCAAGCGCGTTGCGATAATCGCCGTCGTCCAGCGTCACCATCGGGTCGCCCGCCTTGACCTCCTGGTTGGCGACGATATCGACTTTGGCGACATAGCCGGAAACCTTGGGCGAGATGACGGCGATGTCACCTTTTACATAGGCGTCATCCGTGGAGATGAGGAAGCGACCATCCGTCCACCACTGATAACCGTACCAACCGCCACCGGCCAATGCGGCAAGGACGATGATGGGCAGAACGAACGACTTGCGCTTTTTCTTCTCTGGCGCGGCCGCCTGGTTGGGCGCAGCACTCTGTTCCGCCGCCACGGGTTTTGCCTCGTCGGCCCGTGCTTCGGTCTCTTCAGAGGAATTCACTGCTCGGATCGCACCGCTTTTTTGCACCGACATAGGTAACACCGTTCACTGGAATGTAGAAAATGATTTCGAACTGAACCGTTCGGTTCGATTGACATAATCCGTTTGCTGACACATATCAAGTGACATCGAACCGTTTGGTTCGATATATTGAATCGAATCTAAAACGATTGGCGGATCGACACGTGAGCGAAGACAAACAAATCCTGCATGAATGTCCCGCGCCTTCGGCAGGCCGTTTTGCTGCTGGCGAAGATCCGACGAAGCGCGAACAAATCCTCGATGGCGCGTGGCGAGTGTTCAAGCAAAAGGGCTTCGACGCCGCCAGCATGAACGACATTACCCGCGAAGCTGCTGTTTCCAAAGGGACAATTTACGTCTATTTCCAGAACAAGGACGACCTCTTCGCAGCCCTGATCGATCGGCACCGTGCCGAGTTTGCGCTGTCCATGCGCGATATTCTGGCCGGGACGGAGGCGGTGCGGGATGGGCTTTGGCAGTTCGGCGATGCGTTTATTCACAAAGTGACATGCACTGACATGATACCTGCCATGCGCTCAGCGCTTGGCGTCATTGATCGGATGCCGAAACTGTCGCAGCGCTTTTTCGTGGCGGCACCAAACAATGTCCGTGTCGTCCTGCATGATTTTCTCCAGCATCATGTGGATCAGGGCGCGCTTTCCATACCGGATGTCGATATGGCGGCACGCCAGTTCATTGAGCTCGCCACGGGCACCTTCTTCAAGATGAAGCTTTTCGGCGAGCTGGTGGGCGAGCCACCGGCAGATGAGGTGGAGCGTGTGCTGTCCAGCGCCATCCATGTTTTTATGTCGGCCTACGGAACCAAGACAGTTTAAGTCCATTCAGCATCCGGGTTTCTCGTATTGCGTGAAATTTCGAGAAAATAGAGCATGACACATCTGTCACACGCTTGTTTCTCGCGCATTCGAATATAAACATTGGTCAGTTTCGAATTGTCGAAGCCGGAAAGCTGAAAAGGAAAACAGGCACGTGGATTCCATAATCCCTTTATTGTCAGACCCCGCTGCGTGGGTGGCCCTCGTCACTCTTATCGTCATGGAGGTCGTGCTTGGCATCGACAACCTGATCTTTATTTCCATCCTTACCAATAAATTGCCTGAGCATCAGCGTGACAAGGCCAGAAAAATCGGTATCGGCCTGGCGCTGATCATGCGTCTGGGCCTGCTGGGCACCGTTGCATGGATCGTGCAACTGACCGAGCCTGTGTTCGAAGTCTTCGGTCAGGGCTTCTCGTGGAAGGACATGATCCTCATCGGCGGTGGTCTGTTCCTCGTGTGGAAAGCCACCAAGGAAATTCACCACAATGTTGACCCGGAAGACCACAAGGAAGATATGGTTGGCAAAGCTGCCATTACCAGCTTCTCGTCTGCCATCGCCCAGATCCTGCTGCTCGACCTCGTCTTTTCGCTCGACAGCATCATCACCGCCGTCGGCATGACACCGCATGTGCCGATCATGGTCGTGGCCGTCGTCTTTGCCGTTACCGTCATGCTGCTGGCCGCCAATCCGCTGGCTAACTTCATCGAAAAGAACCCAACCGTCGTGATGCTGGCGCTGGCGTTCCTGTTGATGATCGGCACGACGCTGATTGCCGAAGGCATGGGCTTCCATGTTCCCAAGGGCTACGTCTACGCCGCCATGGCCTTCTCGGCGCTGGTGGAGGTGCTGAACATGGTCTCGCGCAATGCGCGCCGAAAGAAAAAGGGCACGGTGCACTAACTGCGCTGAGCTCATCTGAGACAAAACGAAAGGCCCGCGTCATGCGGGCCTTTTTGCGTCCGAGGCCACAGCCGGTTTTCTGGTGTGGCACTTTACGCGATGTGACACCGCACAAAGTTTTCGGCCGGCGCGCAGGAACTGCCGATGCGGGCTTGCGTTGTTGGTCACACATCATGCAAAACGTATTCTTCGTTTTCCAGATTCCGAAAGTAAATCAATCTCATGACCATCGAGCAGATCTTAGCCTTCAGCGTGATCGCCGGAATGATGGTCGCTTTCATCATCGACAAGTTCCGATATGACGTGGTGGCATGCAGCGCGCTGCTAATTGCCGTCGCGCTCGGTGTCGTGCCGTTTGACAAAGCGTTTTCGGGTTTTTCCGACGATATCGTGATCATCGTCGCCAGCGCGCTGATCGTCAGCACCTCGGTGGCGCGCTCCGGCATCGTCGATACGACAATCAAGAAATACTTCCCGGAGATGCGCTCCAAACATCTGCAACTGGCGTTTCTGATGATCGTCGTCGCCGTGATGTCGGCCTTCATCAAGAATATCGGCGCGCTGGCGATCATGATCCCGGTCGCTTTCCAGTTCGCCCGCAAGTCCGGCAGCCCCGTCTCCTACTACTTGATGCCGATGGCTTTTGCCGCGCTTCTGGGCGGGTTGATGACGCAGATCGGCACGTCGCCCAACATCGTGGTGTCGCGGCTGCGCGAAGAGATGACCGGGCAGAGCTTCTCGATGTTCGATTTTACGCCCGTGGGTGCAACGCTCGCCGTGGTCGGCATCGCGTTTCTGACCTTCGGCTACAAGCTGCTTCCGGCGCGCGCCAAGGATGGCGCGTCCGTCGAGGATATTCTGGAAGAGGCAAGCTATGCCGCCGAGGCCACGCTGCCCGCAGACAGCCTGATGATCGGCAAGCCGCTGAGCGACCTTCTGAGAAAGGCGGACGGAGACGTCATTGCCAACACGATCATTCGCGGACACCGCCGCGTCTCACCCTTTCCTGATGTGACCTTGAAGGCAGGCGACACCATTCTTCTTGAGGGGACGTCCGAGGGGCTGGACCGGATCGTTTCCAACGCCAAGCTGACACTATCGGGAAAGCCGATTACCGAAAACGGCCAGAAGACCGTCGATCTCATCGCCATGGAGGCGGTGATTAGCAACGAATCCCTGCTGAGCGGCCTTTCCGCCAGGGAGTTGGCGTTGTCCTATACACGCGGCGTCAACCTCATCGCGGTCAGCCGCCGGGGCCACCGGGTCAACGAGCGGCTGAGCGACCTGACGTTGAAGGCGGGCGATGTGATCGTTTTGCAGGGATCGCGCAAGAACCTGCCAGTGGTGCTGCGAGAATTCTCGTTGTTGCCGTTGGCGCAGCGCGAAATCCTGCTGGGTGTGCAGCGCCGCGCTTTCATTCCCGTCATGATCCTCGCGGCGGCCATGCTGGCTGCAGCGACGGGTATTGCGCCGGTGGCGGTTGCCTTCTTCGCTGCCGCTTTCGCGATGATACTCGTCGGCGCCATACCGCTGACAGAAGTCTACAAATCCATCGACGGGCCGATCCTCGTCATGCTGGCGGCCCTCATTCCCGTCAGTGACTCGCTTCGAACCTCTGGTGCCAGCGACTTGATTGCCGGATGGTTGGGCCATGCCGCCCAGGGTCTGCCGCCCTTTGCGGCGCTAGGCATGATCCTGCTGACGGCCATGGCGGTGACACCGTTCCTCAACAATGCCGCGACCGTGCTGGTGATGGGGCCGATTGCGGCGGGCTTTGCGACCACGCTGGGTTTTCGCCCCGAAGCCTTCCTGATGGCGGTTGCCATCGGCGCCGGTTGCGACTTCCTCACCCCCATCGGCCACCAGTGCAACACGCTGGTCATGGGGCCGGGCGGCTACAAGTTCAGCGACTATCCGCGCCTTGGGGCTCCGCTGTCCATCATGATCGTGTTGGTTTCCATTCCCATGCTGCTCTATGTCTGGCCGGTCTAGGGACCGGCCTTAGAAGCGGCCAAAATAACCTAATTTTCTTGACGCCTGCGGCTGAATGTGGCCTAAGCCATGACAACAGGAAACTGTGGGATGGCAGCGTCTTCAGCCGTATTTCCGCTTTTTCCATGCATTCAACAACACATCAGTGACACGTGGCTTGCCCCGTATCACCCTGCGTCAGCACGAGTGAATTTCAATGACCACTTCCGGCGTCCGCGTCCGTATTGCACCTTCCCCCACCGGCGAGCCGCATGTCGGCACCGCCTATATCGCGCTTTTCAACTACCTGTTTGCCAAAAAGCATGGCGGTGAATTCATTCTGCGCATCGAAGATACCGATGCCACGCGCTCCACGCGCGAATATGAAGACAAGGTGCTGGAAGCGCTGAAATGGACCGGCCTCACATGGTCCGAAGGCCCTGATGTTGGCGGACCCTACGGGCCCTACCGCCAGTCGGACCGCAAGGACATGTACCAGCCGTTTGCCGACGAGCTTTTGGAAAAAGGGCATGCCTTCCGCTGCTTCTGCACGCCCGAGCGCCTGACGGAGATGCGCGAGGCGCAGCGCGCCGCTGGCAAGCCGCCGAAGTACGATGGTCTGTGCCTGCATCTGAAGGCGGAGGAAGTGACTGCCAAGATGGAAGCGGGCGAAGCCTCCGTCGTGCGCATGAAGATTCCTGCCGAAGGCTCTTGCGACTTTACCGATGGCGTCTACGGCGATGTGTCGATCCCCTGGGACAGCGTCGACATGCAGGTTCTGATGAAGGCCGATGGCATGCCGACCTATCACATGGCCAATGTCATCGACGACCATCTGATGAAGATCACCCATGTGGCGCGTGGCGAGGAATGGCTGGCATCGGTGCCGAAGCACATTCTGCTCTACCGTTACTTCGGTTGGGACCAGCCGACATTCATGCATCTGTCCTTGATGCGCAATGCCGACAAATCCAAACTGTCGAAACGCAAGAACCCGACCTCCATTTCCTACTACTCCGCACTGGGCTATCTGCCAGAAGCCTTGATGAACTTCCTCGGCCTGTTCTTCATCCAGATCGGCGAAGGCGAAGAGCTTTTGACCATGGACGAGCTGGCTGAAAAGTTCGACCCCGAGGCCCTGTCCAAGGCCGGTGCCATCTTCGACATTCAAAAGCTGGACTGGCTGAACGGTCGCTGGCTGCGCGAGAAGCTGACCCAGGACGAGTTCATCGCCCGCACGCTTGCTTGGGCCATGGAAAATGCGCGTCTGACCGAGGGCTTGAAGCTTTCGCAGAGCCGTATTTCGAAGCTCGGCGATCTGCCGAATCTGGCTGGCTTCCTGCTGTCAAGCGATGTCGGTCTGACGCCTGCATCCTTCGCGGGCCTGAAGAGCAAGCCGGAAGAAATCCACGAAATCCTGACCACGGTTGCTGCCGATCTGGAGAAAATGCCGGACTGGACGCTGGAATCCATCGAACAGGAACTACGCGATGTGGCCGAGCGTACCGGCAAGAAGCTGCGCGTGGTGACGCCGCCGCTCTTCGTTGCCATGTCCGGTTCTTCGCGCTCGCTGCCGCTGTTCGATAGCATGGCGGTGCTGGGTCGCTCTGTGGTGCGCCAGCGGTTGAAGGTGGCGATTGCGGTTGCGGCGACGATGGTTGGCGCTGGAAGTTAAGAATAAAAGGCCTTCACCCATGAAGGTCAGCACTTGAGATACCCCCCTCTGCCCTGCCGGGCATCTCCCCCTCAAGGGGGGAGATCAGCAAGAGGCGCTGCCTTGCGCCCCCATAAGCGTCCTGTGCCGAGCATGGGACGATAGCGGGAAGGCAAAGAGCGAGCTCCATCCGATCTCCCCCTTGAGGGGGAGATGTCCGGCAGGACAGAGGGGGGTAACCCCAACGAACACAGCCCGAAAAAGGCATAGCAAATGACCGACAAGACAACCGAAACGACCGCCCTTTCCTCCGATGTCACCGAAGTGCGCCGCCAGAAGCTGGCGATGCTGCGCGAGAAGGTTGGCGACGTCTATCCTGCCCATTTTCACCGCACGCTGACCAATGCCGAGCTGGCCGAGAAATATGCAGACATCGAGCCTGACGTCGAAACCGGCGACACCGTCACCGTTGCAGGCCGCGTCTATTCCAACCGCAATTCCGGCATGTTCATGGATATCCATGACGCTTCCGGCAAGGTGCAGATCTTCTCCCACAAGGACACGACGCCGCAGGAAGCGCGTGATCTGCTGCCGATGATCGATATCGGCGACATCATCGGCGTGACCGGCAAGGTGCGTCGCACCAAGCGCGGTGAGCTGACGATCAATGCCGAAGAGATCACCATGCTGACCAAGTCTCTGCTGCCGATGCCGGAGAAGTGGAGCGGCATTTCCGACATCGAAATCCGTTATCGCAAGCGCCATCTGGATATTCTCTCCAACGAGGAATCCAAGCTGCGCTTCCAGCAGCGGTCCAAGATCATTTCCGGCATTCGCCGCTTTATGGAAGAGGAAGCCTTCCTCGAGGTTGAAACGCCGATGTTGCAGACCGTCTATGGTGGCGCAACGGCTGATCCGTTCAAGACCTTCCACAACACGCTGAAGCAGGACATGTATCTGCGCATTGCGCCGGAACTGTTTTTGAAGCGCACGCTGGTGTCCGGCCTGTCCGACAAGGTGTTCGAAATCAACCGCAACTTCCGCAATGAAGGTGTTTCCACCCGGCACAATCCAGAATTCACCATGCTGGAATGCTACTGGGCCTATGCCGACTACGAAGACATTATGGGTCTGGTCGAGCGTATGTTCGAGACGCTGGCCATTGCCATCCATGGCACGACGGAACTGGAGTTTCAGGGCAAGACGATTTCCTTCAAGGGGCCGTTCAAGCGCGTTCCGATGCCAGATGCGGTGAAGGAAGCGACCGGCATCGACTTCCTGTCCATCAAAACAGACGAAGAAGCGCGCGCTGCCGCCAAGGCTGCCGGTTTCGAAGTCGAGAAGGACTGGACCTGGGGCGAATGCCTGGCCTTCATCTTTGAAGAAAAGGTCGAGGGCACGCTGATCCAGCCAAGCCACGTCACGCATTTCCCCAAGGACATCTCGCCCTTTGCCAAGGAAGTGCCGGGCGAGCCGCGTCTGGTCGAGCGTTTCGAAAGCTATTGCAACGCCTGGGAAGTGGGCAACGCCTTCTCCGAACTCAACGACCCGGAAGAACAGCGCCGCCGCATGGTGGAACAGCTGGAACAGGCGCATGCGCGTGGCGAAAAGGACAAGCAGCTGGACGACGAGTTCCTCGACGCCATCGACCAAGGCATGCCGCCCGCCGGTGGCCTTGGCATCGGTGTCGACCGTCTGGTCATGCTGCTGACCAACGCACCGTCCATCCGTGACGTCATCCTCTTCCCGGCCCGTCGCCAGAAAGCGGATTGAGTTTTACGAATAGATACGAAAGCCGGGGGCAGCGATGTCTCCGGCTTTTTTTGTTTTGGTTAGGTGTTGTGCGGTTCCGTTCCGGTTCAGCGGTGTAGAGGACATCGGCAGTTTGCGCTTAAGGTGCCTTGATGCACAATCGTCTTGCACAGGCTTCTGGCACTTTCGCTATTGGAAACGAACGACGAACACCCTCTAACTTGTCCCGAGGGTCTAATCACGGTCTTGCGGATGAGAGGTAGCAGATCCTCGGGACAGGCCCGAGGATGACGGAAGTCGGGGTGGCCGTATCGCGAAAAGTCGTCGCCATACGCTTGAAAGATCAGTGCGGTGATGGAGGGCGCTTGTTACCGACCGATATGCTTCTCACCGCGTTTCTTCGCCAGATCGATCTGCTTCTGGCGGTTGCGAAAGCGGGTACGGTCTTCTTCGGTGCGATCGTCATAGCAGCTGGGGCAGGAGACGCCTTCTTCGAATTTTGGTGAAAGGCGGACTTCCGGCGTAATCGGGTTGCGGCAGGCGTGGCAGAGTTTGTGGTCGCCCTCGGCCAGACCGTGGACCACCGACACGCGCTCGTCGAACACGAAGCAGGCACCTTCCCACAGGCTCTCTTCCTGCGGCACTTCTTCCAGATATTTCAGAATGCCGCCCTTGAGGTGGTAGACCTCATCGAAGCCCTGATCCTTCATGAAGGCAGTGGCCTTTTCGCAGCGAATGCCGCCGGTGCAATACATGGCGATCTTGGGCTTGTTGTGCAGGCCGGGATTGTTCTTCACCCAGTCTGGAAACTCGCGGAACGTCTTGGTCTGCGGATCGACAGCGCCCTGAAAGATGCCGATGGCGGTTTCGTAATCGTTGCGGGTGTCGATGAGGATCGTGTCGGGATCGGAAATCAGCGCGTTCCAGTCCTTCGGGTCCACATAGGTGCCGACGATCTGGTTCGGATCGATATCCGGCACGCCCATCGTGACGATTTCCTGCTTCAACTTCACCTTCATGCGAACGAAGGGCATCTTGGACGCGCGGCTTTCCTTGTGCTCAAGGTTGGCGAATTCCGGCTGGGCACGCAGATAGGCAAGAACGGCTCCGACGCCCGCATCCGTCCCGGCAATGGTACCATTGATACCCTCGGCGGCCAGCAGCAGCGTGCCCTTGACGCCGTTTTCCTGACACAGCGTAAACAGCGGCTCGCGCACGCTTTCAAACCGCGGGAAGCGGGCGAAATGGTACAGCGCTGCCACGAGAAAATTACCGGTGGCTTCCGGGCGGGTTAGGATAGAGGTGTCGGTCATGGCGGCTGAAATACAGCCAGACGGGCGTTTGCGCAATCTTATTTCGCGCTGGCAGCGTCCGTCGGTGAAGTTTTGATTTTCGTCAATACGAGGTCACAGCCGCTACTGGGCCGCATGTTCCCACAAAACGGCGATGATGCGGCTCTCGGTCCCAGAGGATTCGGCAAAGACATGATCGGCGAGATCAAGACAGTCCTGCCGCAGTGCCTGCTGGCGGCGGGTGATGGTGTCCAGCAAGAGCGTAAGCGTGTCGTCACCGGCAAAGTGCTCGGGCTCCCGGTCTGCAAAGGCTGCGAGCACCGAAAGATCATGCTCGTGGCCGAGAAGGTCCACCAGCCGCTTGGCATCGACTTTCTTTGCGCGCAAAGCGGAGGGCCAGACGCGGCGCAGCAGCGCCAGATGCATCCAGTAGACCTGCCCGCTCTTGCGCAGATCGTGAAAGCTCTCGTCATGGGCCTGTTCGTGGCACTGCTGAAGTGCTGTCAGCGCCTTCTTGCGCTGCCTGCGCCATGTCTGCCGCACCAGCCGCACCGCCGTTTTCGTTCCCGTGGGAAGGGAGAGTTTCGCGAGCGCTTCCTTGCCTGCTTCGCATTCGGCAATGGCCGCGTCGATCCGGGCCTTGAGGTCACCCTCGTCGCCGGTCAGGGCATCGCGCCTGCTGGCCAGCGCTGTTTCAGCGGCGGTCAGGGCCTGCCGCTCATTGTGGGTGTTGGCAAAATCCTGGAGGTAGTGGATGGTTTCCACAAGTGCCGCTGCATCCCGCGCCTGCGAGAGCGAGCGGGCGATATCGCGAAACCGCAGGTTTTCAGTGCTGCGAAATTTCGGCTCTTCGCTTTGCACGAAGCGGTAGAGCGCCCGCAGGCGCTTGAATTTCTTGCGCGCACCGTGCACGGCGGCATGCGGGCCATCCGGCTGCTTGGACAGGAGAGCGATGGCATCGTCGATCAGCTCCGTGCCGATGCGATGTACCTCGTTATCGAGCGGCCTTCTGGGGTCAATCCTGAATGACATAGCACAGCTCGCTGCTGAGGTCGTCTGTTGCCAGATGCTGGTTGGAATAGCGCGGGTCGCCGGTCACTTCGTCTCCAACCCAGGCCGGTAGAGCTGGCTGGTCCGTCTCGGCGGTCAGTTCCACCTCTGCCACCACCAGCCCCCGGTAGAGGCCATCGAACACGTCGATTTCCCACACGAAGCCTTCATGGGGAACGGTGTAGCGGATTTTCTCGATGATGGTGCCGGGTGCGGTGGCCAGCAGTTCCTCGCCATCGGCGACAGGAATGTCATATTCGTATTCGTCACGCACAAGGCTGTTGGCGCCCACCTTGATGGTCAGCGTCGCCGCCTCGTTTTCCTTGATGCGCACCCGAACGGAACGGTCTTCCAGCGAAACGATGTAACCCTGTCGAAAGCGGGTACGGGTCGCGATTTCCTCGCGCCAGCTGTCATCCGCGACCAGAAACTTGCGTTCGATTTCTTTTGCCATTCAACAGCCTGCCCGATTTTCGGCAACCCTAGCCTATGACGTTGTCATGAAAAAGCAATCAAACTGAAATATTTCGTTTTGCCTCGACACGTCAGGCTTTGCGCGGTAATTGAGTGCGAAATTCAATCGATTCAATAGAGGAGACACCATCATGGCCCAGGATTCCGAAAAGCTGCTTTCCATCCTGAAACTCCAGCCGGTGGTGCCTGTCCTCATCGTCGATGACGTGGCCTCTGCCGTACCGCTCGCTCGCGCGCTTGTGGCGGGTGGTCTCAAAGCCATTGAAATCACCATGCGCACACCGGTTGCGCTAGACGCCATCCGCGCCGTTGCCGATGAAGTCGAAGGCGCGCATGTGGGTGCGGGCACCATTCTCAATTCAAAGGATTTCGAAGCCGCCGCAAAGGCAGGCTCGACCTTCATCGTCAGCCCCGGCATCAACAAGAGCGTGATGGAAGCCGCCAAGGGTTCCAAGGTTCCGCTGCTGCCCGGTGCTGCGACGGCCAGCGAAGTCATGCATCTGCGTGACAAGGGCTACAAGGTCCTGAAGTTCTTCCCCGCCGAACAGGCCGGTGGCGCACCTTACCTCAAGGCCCTGTCCTCGCCGCTGGCAGGCACCATGTTCTGCCCCACGGGTAGTGTTTCGCTGAAGAATGCCAGGGATTACCTGTCGCTGCCGAACGTCGTTTGCGTCGGCGGTTCCTGGGTTGCGCCGAAGGAACTGATTGCAGCGGGCGACTGGGAGGGCATCACCAAGCTTGCAGCTGAAGCCGCAGCGCTTGCCATCTAAGGTCGAGGCGTTCACGACGGCGTGAACGCGCCTGCCATTTGTATTCGTCTCAGCACTTCCTATCTCCTGTTTATATTCAACAAACAGGAGATTTGAATGTTCGACGCGAAAAAGCTTCTAGACCAGTTTTTAGGCTCCAATGTACCGGGCCTGTCAGGAAGCGTGCGGGATCGGGCTGGACAGGCCACCCAGATCGCGAAGAACAATCCGATGAAGGCCGGCGCCATCGCCGCCGCCATCTTCGGCACCAAGACCGGTCGCAAGCTGGCGGGTAACGCCGCAGCGGTCGGCGGCATCGCCGCCATCGCCGGTCTCGGCTATCTCGCCTACAAGAACTACCAGTCTGGCCAGAAGCCAGAGGCGGTGCAGCAACCGCAGCCGACCCAGGAGCTTCTACCGCCACCGGTGGACTCCCCCTTTCACCCGCAGTCTGAAACCCTCTCCAACACTTTCGCGCTGACCCTGGTTCAGGCCATGATCGCGGCTGCCAAGGCCGATGGCCATATCGACGAGGCCGAGCGCGCGCGCATTATGGAAAAGGTGCAGGTCTCCGAGCTTGATAGCGAAGCAGGCGCCTTCATCGAAAAAGAACTGGCCGATCCGCTGGATATCAATGCACTGGTCGCCGCCGCCAAGACCGAAGAGCAGAAGGTGGAACTCTACACCGCGTCCCGCCTGACCATCGAACCCGACAGCCGCGCCGAGCGCGGATATCTGGATCTGCTGGCCGGACGCCTTGGCCTGCCGGATGCGCTGGTGGAGCATATCGAGGCCACGGTTTCTGCTGCGAAGGTGTAATAACGTTTTATGTGGGTGGCAGAATAGGCTCCCCCTCCCCTTATAACGTCCCTTCACCGTCATTTGGGTGTGTACTGCCCAAGTGCGCTGGCGGATAGAGAGAAGCCCCGGGGAGGCCGAGCCCCCCGGCATAGCCTAGTTTGGGCATCCGCCGTTCCATCGGCCCAGAACAGCCGCCAGTCCCGCTTGCGCAAGAAAAGCACGTAACGCGAGGACGGGATAAGATGGATATTATCGTGGCATAAATATCTCAAAGAACTGCCTCGGCGCTGCGGCTTCACCGTCTGACACGCGCGTTTCGTCAGGGACGACCATGAGTTCCAAAGGGTAAGCACCACCCATAATCCCGAAAGATAGGACCACGACACCGCTGTTGAGGTACGTACGTCATTTTTTGATTTACGTACCTCAAAAACTCCTTTATGGACGATGGCCGGAGGATGCATGAAGCCGACAGTTCACGATATCGCGTCGAAAGCGGGCGTCAGCCTTGCGACCGTTGACCGGGTGATCAACCTGCGTCCGGGCGTGCATGCCTTGACGCGCGCCAAGGTGGAAACGGCGATTTCAGAGCTGGGTTATGTGCGCGATATCGCTGCCGCCAACCTGGCCAAGGGCCGCAGCTATGCGCTGGTTTTCATTCTGCCCAACAACGACAATTCCTTTATGGCGGGCTTGCGTGCCGAGGTGCGGATGGCCGCTTCGCGGTCCTATCTGGAGCGCACCTCCATCCGCATCATCGAGGTGCCACCATTCGATGCGGCAGCGCTGGCGCAGGCGCTTGATGTGGCGCGGCAGGAGAAGCCATCCGGTGTTGCCTTCGTCGCCATCGATGCCGAGGATGTGGTGGAGGCCACGGACCGGCTGGCGGAGAGCGGCATTGCGGCTGTTACGCTTGTTTCAGATCTCACCGGCTCGAAGCGAGACCATTTCGCCGGTGTCGATAACGTCGCCGCCGGGCGCACCGCAGCCAGCCTCATGGGCCGGTTTTCATCCGGCAGAACCGGCGACATCGCCGTTCTGGCGGGCTCGATGCTGGTCAAGGATCACCGCGAACGTCTGGCTGGTTTTCAGGCCGTGATGCGCGACGAGTTTCCTGACCTGACCCTGCTACCTGTGCTGGAAGGCCGTGACGACCCCGACGCTGTCGAGCAACTGACGGCGGATTGCTTGCGTCAAAATCCCGATCTGCTTGGCCTCTACAGTCTGGGGGCCGGTAATCGCGGCCTCATCAAAACCCTGCGCGCATCCCCCTCCTCGCCCTTCGCAATCGCCCATGAACTGACCGAAAACACCGCCAATGCCCTGCGCGAAGGCGTGCTGGATGCGGTGCTGAACCAGGATGCGGGCCATGAGGTGCGCAGCGCTATCAGGGTGCTGAAAGCCCGCACCGATGGCCTTGCGGTCATCGAGGCGCAGGAGCGCATTCGTATCGACATATTCTTGCGGGATAATCTCCCCTGACACTGACATAGCACTGGAGGAAACATGTATCTCGGTCTCGATTTGGGAACATCCGGCGTCAAGGCGCTGCTGATCGATGGTGATCAAAACGTCATCGGCTCGGCCAATGGCGCGCTGGATGTTTCACGCCTCCACCATGGCTGGTCCGAGCAGAACCCGGCGGACTGGATCACCGCAACCGAAACGGCTATTGCCGGTCTGAAGGCGAAACACCCCAAGGAATTGGCCGCCGTCAAAGGCATCGGCTTGTCAGGCCATATGCATGGCGCAACGCTGGTGGATGCGGCGGGTGATGTGCTGCGCCCCTGCATTCTGTGGAACGACACCCGCTCCTATGCCGAAGCCGCAAAGCTGGACGCCGACCCCCGCTTCCGCAAGATCACCGGCAACATCGTGTTTCCGGGTTTCACTGCGCCGAAGCTGGTGTGGGTCGCCAACAACGAGCCGGAGATTTTCGCCAACGTCGCCAAGGTCCTTTTGCCAAAGGATTATCTGCGGCTCTGGCTGACGGGAGAATATATCTCTGAGATGTCCGACTCCGCAGGCACCTCTTGGCTCGATACCGGGGCGCGCAAGTGGTCAACAGAATTGCTGGAGGCCACCGGCCTCACTGAAAAACACATGCCATCGCTGGTCGAAGGCACGGAAGAAGCCGGAACGTTGCGCTCCGAGCTTGCCTCCTCATGGGGCATCTCCGGCAAGGTCGTCGTCGCCGGTGGCGCAGGTGATAACGCGGCATCGGCCTGCGGCATGGGCACGGTGTCCGAAGGCCATGCCTTCGTATCGCTGGGCACCTCCGGCGTGCTGTTCGCCGCCAACGCCTCCTATCTGCCCAAGCCGGAAAGCGCCGTCCACGCCTTCTGCCACGCGCTGCCCAATACATGGCACCAGATGGGCGTCATTCTCTCGGCCACCGATGCGCTCAACTGGTATTCCGGCATCACCGGCAAATCCGCTGGCGATCTTTCCACCGAACTGGGCGACGAGCTGAAGGCCCCGACAGGCGTCACCTTCGCGCCCTATCTTTCAGGCGAACGCACGCCCCACAATGACGCGGCCATTCGCGGCTCCTTCATTGGCCTGTCCCACGAAAGCGACCGCAAGGCGCTGACGCAGGCCGTGATGGAAGGCGTGACCTTTGCCATCAGAGACAATCTCGAAGCGCTGAAATCGGCAGGCACCTCGATCGACCGCGTCACCGCCATCGGCGGCGGCTCGCGCTCGCGCTACTGGCTGGCTTCGATTGCCACATCGCTTGGGGTATCAGTGGATATTCCGGCGGAAGGCGATTTCGGCGCGGCCTTTGGTGCGGCGCGGCTCGGGTTGATTGCGGCGACGGGGGCGGACCCGGTTGCGGTTTGCTCGCAGCCGGAAACGGAAGAGACGATCGAGCCGGTCGCGGCGCTGGGAGATGCCTATGATGAGGCTTATGGGCGTTATCGGGCGCTTTATCCGGCGATCAGGACGCTGTCGCATTGATGGTCGGCGGGTGTGGTTCACCCCCCTCTGTCCTGCCGGACATCTCCCTCACAAGGAGGGAGATCGGCTAGGCGAACCACCGACGCTTCACTCGCAACGTTCAAGAAGGGCGATAGCGAGCCACAGGTCGATCTCCCCCCTTGAGGGGGAGATGTCCGGCAGGACAGAGGGGGGTGAACTCCACCCGCCGACATCAAAGGCATCAATACCATCCAAGGGAGAGAAACATGACCACAGGCTTTTTCGGCGACATCCAGAAGATCAAATATGAAGGTCCAGACAGCACCAACCCGCTGGCCTTCCGTCACTACAATCCCGACGAAATCGTCGGCGGCAAGCGGATGGAAGACCATTTGCGCTTTGCGGTTGCCTATTGGCACACCTTCACATGGCCGGGCGGCGACCCCTTCGGCGGCCAGACATTCGAGCGTCCGTGGTTCGAAGACACCATGCAGGCCGCCAAGCTGAAGGCCGATGTCGCCTTCGAATTCTTCTCGTTGCTGGGCTCGCCGTTTTATTGCTTCCACGACGCGGATGTGCGGCCCGAAGGCAAGACCTTTGCGGAAAACACGAAGAATCTCAACGAGATCGTCGATTACTTCGGCCAGAAGCAGGCCGACACCGGCGTCAAGCTTCTGTGGGGCACGGCCAACCTGTTCTCCAACCGTCGCTTCATGTCCGGTGCTGCCACCAACCCTGACCCTGATGTGTTTGCCTACTCGGCAGCAACGGTTAAAACCTGCATGGACGCCACGAAAAAGCTCGGCGGCGCGAATTACGTGCTCTGGGGCGGTCGCGAAGGCTATGAGACCCTGCTCAACACCGATGTGAAGCGTGAGCTGGACCAGCTTGGCCGCTTCCTCAATCTGGTGGTGGAATACAAGTACAAGATCGGTTTCGAAGGCACGATCCTCATCGAGCCGAAGCCGCAGGAACCCACCAAGCACCAGTATGATTACGACGTCGCCACCGTCTACGCCTTCCTGCAAAAGCACGGGCTGGACAAGGAAGTGAAGGTCAATATCGAGCAGGGCCACGCCATTCTTGCCGGTCACTCCTTCGAACACGAGCTGGCCATGGCCAACGCCTTCGGCATTTTCGGCTCCATCGATATGAACCGCAACGACTACCAGTCCGGCTGGGATACCGACCAGTTCCCGAACAACGTGCCGGAAATGGCGCTGGCCTATTACCACGTGCTGGAAGGCGGCGGCTTCAAGAACGGCGGCACCAACTTCGATTCGAAGCTGCGCCGTCAGTCGCTCGACCCGGCAGACTTGCTCATCGGTCACATCGGCGGCATGGATTGCTGCGCCCGTGGCCTCAAGGCTGCGGCCAAGATGGTCGAGGACAAGGCCCTGTCGCAGCCACTGGCAGACCGCTACGCCAGGTGGGATTCGGCAGATGCGCAGAAGCTGCTGCGTGGTGAGCTGAAACTGGATGAGATCGCTGCGATGGTGGAGCGGGACAACATCAATCCCGAGCCGAAGTCCGGTCGTCAGGAATATCTGGAGAACGTTGTTAATCGTTACGTTTAAGGTGTCGCCTGCCGCCGTGGCAGGCACTTCCTCTCCCCGCCCCACTCTCCGTCACNNCCTTGAGCCGGGGTCCAGTGCGATCAAGTCCTTGATCGCAAAAGACTCTTTCGCGCCGCAGACGCGGCGATGCTGGATTCCGGCTCAAGGCCGGAATGACGGAGAGTGGGGCGAGGCCTATGCTTGAAAAGCCTCCATTTTATCGCCAAACCAACCCCACAAAAAAATAAAAATATTTCTCAAATTTTTTTCTCCATGGCCTCCAACCCTCCCGCATAATCCCCGTGCTTTCGAAACAAAGGGGTGCAACGCGCGGCATCCCGGCGGTTCGAAGGCCGGTATCGACAAGCGGTTGCTTAACAAAAGAGCCGTTTCCGTGGACCCACCTCTTGCCATTGGCCAGGCAAGGGACCGGGCGTTCCGATAGGTACCGTGACGTGCAGTTGTAATGGGTCCGGCAAATGCCAAGACCTAGACCATAATCCGCCAATGCTTACCGCATTTGCCGGACATGCCTGATCCCCCGGCCCGCTGTCTTGAATGGAGCGGGCCGGTGAGGATTTTGCTTGGTTACTCGTCTGCGCCTTCTTGTGTGCACTGCAACATCACCTATGTGTATGACGTTTTACGGCTGGCCCGGCGCGGCGCATGCGTGCCATGTTCTGAGGCTTGCCCAAGGAGATTTTATGCTGATCGAGAAATTGAACTGGCGTTATGCCACCAAGAAGATGGACCCTTCCAAGTCGGTTTCGCAGGACAAGGTTGACCGCATCATTGAGGCCGCCCGTCTGGCGCCGACTTCGAGCGGCTTGCAGCCTTTTGAAATCATCGTCGTCACCAACCCGGAAACGCGCGCCAAGATTCAGGAGATATCTTGGAACCAGGCGCAGGTCACCGAAGGTTCGCATCTGCTGGTGTTTGCCGCCTGGGACAACTACACCGCAGACCGCATCAACCACATGTTCGATCTGACAAACGACGAGCGTGGCTTCAAGAACGAAGGCTGGGAAAACTATCGCCAGTCCCTGCTGTCGTCTTACCCGCAGCGTGATGCTGAAGTGAATTTCCAGCACGCGGCCCGTCAGGCCTATATCGCCTTC
Organism: Hyphomicrobiales bacterium; assembly: GCA_900468015.1. Lineage (GTDB taxonomy): Bacteria > Pseudomonadota > Alphaproteobacteria > Rhizobiales > Rhizobiaceae > Agrobacterium. The sequence continues at coordinate 116,326 of UBRU01000001.1, read as the reverse complement.
GGCATGGCCGTTGCACAGGCTGCTTTCGAGGGTGTGGACTCCACCCCTATGGAAGGCTTCGATCCGGCAAAGTTGGACGAAATCCTCGGCCTTCGTGAAAAGGGTCTTCGCTCGGCAGTCATCCTGCCGCTTGGCTATCGCAAGGAAGAGGGCGACTGGCTGGTCAACCTCAAGAAGGTTCGCCGCCCGCTGGAAGAGTTCGTCTCCACGGTCGAGTGATCGTCCAGCCGCATATCGCGGTCGATTTTTCCGCTACTGGCGGATAATTGAAAAACCATACCTATAATTCTGTATCGCAGACAGGCATGTTTGCGATACAGAGATGCCGACCCCGGCTTCCATAAGGAAAGTTGAACGTAATGCTCCGGAGCGTCATGCGTTGTCGAATGTGCCAGATGGCAGCATGAGCGAAGCGGCTTTGCCTGCCGCCGGGTTTCGACCTTGGAAATACAGTCCGAAGAGCATTTTATGATATCTGACATTTCAGCGGCCAGTGCCGTTCCATCCGGTCAAGCGGCCAGCGACCCCATGGTCGCCTTTCAAGCCGTGACCAAGACCTTTGGTGACCCCGCCAGCAAAACCTCGTTTACGGCCCTTGCCGGTGTGGACTACGTGGTGCCACGTGGCTCGATCTCCGGCATCATCGGTCGCTCGGGCGCTGGCAAGTCCACGCTCATCAGGCTCGTCAACGGGTTGGAACGGCCAAGCTCCGGCAAGGTCATCGTTGATGGTGTGGATGTGGGCGCGCTGGATGAGGCAGGGCTTAGAACCCTACGCCGTTCCGTTGGCATGATCTTCCAGCACTTCAACCTTCTGTCCTCGCGCACGGCCTACGACAACGTCGCTCTGCCGCTGGAAATTGCAGGTGTCTCGAGCGCGAAGATCAGACACAAGGTTGGGCCGCTTCTCGATCTCGTCGGTCTGGGAGACAAGGCGAACCGCTATCCGGCAGAGCTATCCGGCGGTCAGAAACAGCGCGTCGGCATTGCCCGTGCACTGGCGACCGAGCCGAAGCTGTTGCTGTCCGACGAAGCCACGTCTGCGCTCGACCCGGAGACCACCCAGTCCATTCTGGAATTGCTGAAAAAGATCAATGCCGAGCTGAACCTTACCGTCCTGCTTATCACCCATGAGATGGAGGTGGTGAAAACCATCGCCAGCCAGGTCGCGGTCATCGACAAGGGGCTGATTGTCGAACAGGGCACCACCTTCGATATCTTCACCAATTCGCGCCATGAGACGACCCGCAGCTTGCTGTCTTCAGCCGTCGGCGTGAAGCTGCCACATTGGGTCACCTCTGGTCTGAAGCCGGATGCAACACCCGGCGACCGCGTGCTGGTCCGTCTTGTCTTCTTCGGAGACACGGCGTTTCAGCCGCTCACAGCGCGCCTCGTCGCAGCCATCGGGCCTGATGTGAACATTCTGGCCGGCACCATTGAGGAAATCTCCGGCCAACCTTTCGGCTCGCTGGTGGTCTCCTATCCGGCAACGTCAGAGGTCACGGCGCGTGCCAACCAGTTCTATGCCGAAACCGGCCTGACAACGGAGGTCCTCGGTTATGTCGCCTGATATGATCTTGAATGTTCTCTTGAAAGGTCTCATCCAGACGCTGCACATGGTTGCGGTCTCGGGTCTGGTCGGTTCGCTGCTTGGTCTGCCGATCGGCATATTCCTCGCCACCAGCGGCAAGGGTGAGCTGTTCGAGGCACCGATGATCAACCGTGTCATCGGCCTCATCGTCAACGCCGCCCGCTCCACGCCCTTCATCATTCTGGTCGTGGCCATCATTCCCTTCACCCGGCTTGTTGCTGGCACCTCCATAGGCACCTCTGCCGCCATCGTGCCGCTGACGGTGGCAACCGTTCCCTTCGTGGCACGTCTGGTGGAAGCCGCCATTCGCGAAGTCGACAAGGGTCTCATCGAAGCCGCGCGTGCCATGGGCGCAACGCCGCTGCAGATCGTCACAAAGGTGCTTCTGGCCGAGGCCAAGCCCGGCATTACGCTGGCGCTGACGCTCACGCTCGTCAGCCTCATCGGCTACTCGGCAATGGTTGGTGCCGTCGGTGGTGGCGGTCTGGGTGACCTCGGCATTCGCTATGGCTATCAGCGCTTCATGCCGGATGTGATGTTGGCCGTCGTCGTCGTTCTTATCGTGCTGGTCCAGATCGTGCAGAGCGCGGGCGATGCCCTTGCCCGCAGCTTCGACAAGCGCAACCGCAAAAACTAAAAACACAAAACAAAGGAGACACCACATGAAAAAACTCATCATCGCCGCCTCGCTCGCCGCCCTGTTTGCAGGCAGCGCACTGGCTGAAACCATCAGGATCGGCGTCACCCCTGCCGAACATGCGCAGATCATGGAGCAGGTGAAGAAGATTGCCGCCACCAAGGGTCTCGATCTCGAAATTCTCGAATTCTCCGACTATGTCGTGCCCAACCAGGCGCTGGCCGATGGCGAGCTTCAGGCCAATTCCTTCCAGCACCAGCCGTACCTCGACAACCAGGTCGCAGACCGCAAATTCGATCTCGTCAGCGTCGGCACAACCATCACCACGCCGATGGGCGTTTACTCCAAGAAGGTGAAGAGCCTTGACGAATTGAAGGACGGCGCAACTGTCGGCATTCCGAACGACCCGACCAATGGCGGTCGCGCCATTCTGGTTCTGGCCTCCAAGGGTCTCATCAAGGTCAACCCAGACGCTGGCCTGAAGGTCACGCCTGCCGACATCACTGAGAACCCGAAGAACATCCAGATCGTCGAACTCGACGCTGCCCAGCTTCCGCGCTCGCTGGATGATACCGACGCCTCTGTCATCAACACCAACTATGCGACTGCCGGTGGCCTGAACCCGAAGAAGGACGCCATCGCCATCGAAAGCGAAAAGTCCCCTTACGCCAACGTCATCGCCGTGCGTTCGCAGGACAAGGACAAGCCATGGGTCAAGACGCTTGTCGAATCCTACCAGAGCCCGGAAGTGAAGAGCTTCATCCTCGAAAAGTACAACGGCACGGTCATTCCGTCCTGGTAAGCAGCTCTTTCGCTGTCCCTTTTTACAACCTCTCCCATTGATATGGGGGAGGTTTTTTTACGTCTGATTAGCCCTAAATCGAAACGCCGAGACATTTGTTTCCAGTGCGTCACAATTGCGAACAGGGCCGACCGCTTTTTAATACCTTTTGAAGACTTGACGCGGAATATGCAGCCTTCAGGGGTAGAAAAGATGCTGTTAGATGCCGCATAAGCATGCCAAAACACTGTCGATCGGCCGGAGCACCGCCGTGGCAGGTGTTTTGTCTGCGCTTGCCGTTGTCGTGGTCATCGTTACCGTCCTCATTCTGTCTGCGCTCGGCGATGTCGCCAAGAACACCAACGCGCTGGATGAACAGCGCTCGCAGGAAACGACATCCGGCGCCCTCTCCACTTTTCTCAACCAACTGACCGCGACGCTCAATGACTACGCCGCCTGGGACGATGCCGCACGATTCGCCTATGCGCCAGACGGTCTGGAATGGCTGATCAGCAATTACGGCGACATGACCGTCAACAGCGAATTGTTCGACACGGCTGTCCTCATCGATATGGACGATCAGATTTTGATGTCCTATCGCCAGGGTGCACCAACGGACTGGTCGCTTTCGGATTATTTTGGCGATGGTCTGGCAGGGTTGATCCAGAAGGTGCGCTCTGCTCCAATCGGGCAGGCCCCAGAAATTTCGGGGTTTCTGCCCACGAAGGACGGCATTGCCGCCGTGGGTGTCGCCCTGGTGCGCAACAAATCTGGTCTTCTGGACGTGCCTGAAGCCAAAAGACGGTATCTGATTTTTGCGCGTCATTTGACGGCGCAGAAGGTCGAGCAGCTTGCCCACACCTACGTCATCAACGGGCTGTCCTTGCAGCCTGCCGATGCACGCTCGGATTATTTCGTCAGCATTGCTGATCCGCAAGGCAACGTGCTGGGCAATCTGACGTGGCGATCGCAAATGCCGGGTGACATCAGCATGCGCGAGGTGAGCCCGCGCATCATCGCGGCGATTGCCATCACCATGCTGTTTTTTCTGGCCCTGATCGCAATCGGCTTCACTGCACTGAAAAAGCTGAAAAGCGATGAGGCGAGCGCTCGCCGCGAACTGTTGCGCGACAGGCTGAGCGGGCTTTACAATCGCCCCGGCCTTTTTTGGGGTCTGAAGCGACTGCTGCTGCGCTCCAAAGAAGACAACTCCTACGTCAAGCTGATCTATCTCGATCTGGATGGCTTCAAGGAAATCAACGATTCCTTCGGGCATGGCGCGGGTGACCTGCTGATCAAGGGCGTATCCGCAGCGTTGCAGGTGCTGGTGGCCGAACAGGCCCTGCTGGCACGACTGGGCGGGGATGAATTCGCCATTGCGGTGCAGGGCGCCGATGCCCGCAATCAGGGACGCCAGCTTTGCGACGATCTGTTGGCTTTGTTTTCCGAACCCTTCATGATCGGCGACCGCGTGGCTTCCATCGGTTGCAGCATCGGAACGGCCGTGTCGAAGGGCGGCGATATCGATGGCGAAGAGCTTTTGCGCCGCGCCGATATGGCGATGTACGAGGCCAAGGAAAACGGGCGTGGCCGCTATATGGCCTACGAGCCCTATATGGATACGCGCCGGGAAGAGAAAAACCAGCTTGAGGCCGATCTGAAATATGCCATCGAGCACGACGAGATCAAGGTCGTGTTCCAGCCTGTGGTCAACACGCTGAGCCGCCGCATTACCGGCGTGGAAGCGCTGGCGCGCTGGAACCGTGCAGGCTACGGCCCGGTGTCACCCGATATTTTCATCCCTGCGGCTGAAAACAGCGGCCTTATCGACCAGCTCGGACTTTCCGTTCTGCGCAAGGCCTGCAAGGCGGCGATGGACTGGCCGCAGGTCAAGCTTGCGGTCAACATTTCTCCCGTTCAATTCAGAAATCCGCTGTTTTCCAGCCAGGTCCAGGCTATTCTGAGCGAACACGGCATCGAACCCTCAAGGGTGATGCTGGAGATGACCGAAGGTTACTTCATTCACCACCCGGAGCGGGCAGCAACGGCCATCGAAAAACTCAAGCAGACCGGGGTCAGCATCGCGCTTGACGATTTCGGGTCCGGCTTTGCCAGCATCGGCTATCTCAGGCAATTCGGTTTCAACCGTATGAAGATCGACAAATCGCTGGTCGAGGCGCTGGATGAAGGCGGTCGTTCGCTGGAAATGCTGACGGCGACGGTGGCGCTTGCAAAGTCTCTGGGCATTCCGGTCACGGCGGAAGGCATCGAAACCGAAGATCAGGCCGCCATTCTGCAACTGTGTGGCTGCGACGAATTGCAGGGTTATCTCTTCTCGAAGCCTGTCCAGCCGGAGCAGATTTTTACGCTGCTGTCCGAGCAGGATGCGCCCGTGCGGAAGTTGAAGGTTTCCTAAACCTCAACGGTGCCTGCTATTCCCTTGACTGTGTAAAAAGTTGTTGGCGCCGAAAGCAGGGCGCAGAGCGACCGCACGTTCATACCCGACATGTCTGGCTTTAAGGTTGATGCTTAGTGAGAAGGTTTGGCGTCTTCCGCGGGGGCAGCGGCAGCTTCTGGCACATCGTGGCCTGCCTCAGCGGCCTGCGCGTGGTCAGGCTCTGCGGCAACGGCAACCGTTGGGCCCTTGCCGAAAATCAGTGATTTAATATAAGCGAAACTGAATATGCTAACGCTATCATTCTCCGGCGTAGACGTCAGCAGTTTCGGATCGTCTGGGCCGGCATGGCTATCCTGCGCGGAAGGCTCGCCATGGCCGCCTTCGCCGGACGCCGCGGGTGTTTCACCATGGCCAGCATCTGGTGTTGCGGCTTCGCCGTGGCCGCTGCTTTCACCGTGACCGGCGGCTGGTTTATCGTGTCCGCTTGGTGCCGCGCCATGACCACCTGCCGGTGCGCTTTCTGCGGCGGGATCGACGCAGGGCGTGAAATCCGTGAGGCTTGCGGCCATATGCTGCGTGTCTTCCAGCGGAAGATCGATCCGCAGGCCATAAAAGACGCCGTCTGTGCTGGGCGCACCATCATAATAATAGGCAGAATAGGTCTTGGCATCCGCTTCGGGCGGCAGTTTCGCGACATCGGGAATGAAGAGGACCTGGGCTGCGACCGCCCTGCCCCGCATATCCGAGCGCATGGTCGGGCCGTGTTCGTCCAGAATGGAGACCTGCACCAGATCCGGTTTCAATTCGTCATAGGTGGTCTTGGCGATGCGAAGCGCCGTCTTGACGCGCTCCGGCCCATCACCGCCCTGGGTGCGGATGAATTTACGAATCCAGACGGCACCGTTTTTCTTGATGTTGACGGTTTGCACGATCTTGCATTCGAGGCCGTTGGCGGAGACCGTGGCTTGGCCGAACAGGCTTTCGCGGCCAACCATGATGGCGGCAACGCCGGACGCTCCCCCGAGAAGGAGGACGCCACCACTGATCAATACGAACTTGCGAGAAAACCGTATTCTCTTGAACACTGCTTTCACGTCGATCGTCCCGACATCCACTACCCCGTTAAAAGTCCGAAATTCGCAAACCGCCCAGGCAGCGAACTGCGAAACGATTTCGGCGCGGCGGCAGTGAGACTGCTTCCGTGCATGTATCAATTCTGACCTGTTCACATTGAAGAAGCTTTAACCGAGGCGATATTCCGCTCCGTCAACTGAACCATTTTTGGATTCCGCGAAAATAAGCGAGACAAACTCGAACCATCTTTATTGCGAATGATTTGCAATATCATTGACAAAATCGTTTCACAGGACCAGATTGAGATTGCGAATTAATCGCATTAGGAGTTCTATAGGCTCATGACATCGTCCGCGCTTCGTCTCTTTCTCTGTGTCGCAACGCTTTTCCTACCCTTTGCGGCGGGTGCAGCCGACAAGCCGAAGGTCGTCACCACCTTCACCATTATTGCCGACATGGCGCGCAATGTGGCAGGTGACGCGGCAGAGGTGGAGAGCATTACCAAGCCGGGTGCGGAGATTCACAACTACCAGCCGACGCCGCGCGACATTCTCAAGGCCCGCAATGCCAATCTCGTTCTGTGGAACGGGCTCAATCTGGAACTGTGGTTCCAGAAGTTTCTGGCCAATCTTGCCGATGTGCCGAATGTCACGGTGAGCGATGGCGTAACGCCGATGTCGATCAGCGGCGGTGCCTATCAGGGCAAGCCCAACCCGCATGCCTGGATGTCACCAGACAATGCCCTCATCTATGTCGAGAACATCCGCAAGGCTTTGACGCAGATCGACCCTGACCATGCGGACGTCTATGCCGCCAATGCCAAGGCCTATTCCGACAAGATCAGCCGCGAGATACAGCCGATGCGCGATGCCATTGCCGCGCTGCCGGAGAGCAAGCGCTGGCTGGTAACGAGCGAAGGCGCGTTCTCTTATCTCGCCCGTGATTTCGGGCTGAAGGAACTGTTTCTGTGGCCCGTCAATGCCGACAGCCAGGGCACACCGCAGCAGGTGCGCGGCGTGATCGATGCCATGCGCGAACATAATATTCAGGTCATTTTCAGCGAAAGCACTGTTTCCCCCGACCCGGCTAAGCAGGTGGCCAAGGAAACCGGTGCTGCCTATGGCGGTGTTCTCTATGTGGATTCGCTGAGCGAAGCCGACGGCCCGGTGCCGACCTATCTCGACCTGCTGCGGGTAACGACGGAAACTGTTGTGAAAGGCCTCTCCAAATGATGATGGGAAAGCGCAAGGGCGCAGAAACCGGACTGGCCGTCGATGATGTGACCGTGACCTACCGCAACGGCCACACGGCTTTGCGTAGCGCCAGCTTTTCCATTCCGCGCGGCACCATCACCGCCCTTGTCGGCGTCAATGGCGCGGGGAAATCCACAATTTTTAAGGCGATCATGGGCTTCGTGCCGCTGGCGGCAGGCTCCGTTTCCATCTTCGATGTGCCCGCCCGCGATGCGTTGAAAAAGAACCTCGTCGCCTATGTACCGCAGGCGGAAGAGGTGGATTGGAGCTTTCCGGTTCTGGTGGAAGACGTGGTAATGATGGGCCGCTACGGCCACATGAATTTCCTGCGCATTCCCTCCAAGCGCGACCACCAGATGGTCGATGAAGCGCTCGCCCGCGTCAACATGGTGGATTACCGCAAGCGCCAGATCGGCGAACTCTCCGGCGGGCAAAAGAAGCGGGTGTTTCTGGCCCGTGCACTGGCGCAGGAAGGTCAGGTCATTCTGCTGGACGAGCCCTTTACCGGCGTCGATGTCAACACCGAAGAACAGATCATAACGTTGTTGAAGGCCTTGCGCGACGAAGGCCGCATCATGCTTGTCTCCACCCACAATCTGGGCAGCGTTCCAGATTTTTGCGACCGGGCGGTTTTCGTCAAGGGCACCGTTATCGCTTCAGGCAAGACCGAGGATACCTTTACGGAAGACAACCTGCAAAAGGCCTTTGGCGGAAGTCTGCGCCACTTCATTCTGGGCGGCAAGGACCTGCATGACGATGCCGACACGCGCCGCGTGAAGGTCATAACCGACGACGAGCGGCCCTTCGTGATCTACAGCAAGGACGGTACGGCCACCGCGACACCGAAAGCGAAGAGCCATGATTGAGACTCTTCTCGAGCCCTTCACCTATTCCTACATGCTGAACGCCATCTGGGTCAGCGCTCTCGTGGGTGGCGTCTGCGGTTTTCTCTCGGCCTATCTGATGCTGAAGGGCTGGTCGCTGATCGGCGATGCGTTGTCCCACGCCATCGTGCCCGGCGTGGCGGGGGCCTATATGCTGGGCCTGCCCTTTTCGCTCGGCGCGTTCATCTCCGGCGGGTTGGCGGCGGGGTCGATGCTGTTTTTGAACCAGAAGACCCGGTTGAAGGAAGATGCCATCATCGGCCTGATCTTCACCTCCTTTTTCGGCCTTGGCCTGTTCATGGTGTCGCTGTCGCCGACGTCCATCAACATCCAGACCATCGTGCTCGGCAATATCCTGGCAATTACGCCGGAAGACACGCTTCAGCTGGCGCTGATCGGCGGCATCAGCCTTCTGGTGCTGGCGGTGAAGTGGCGCGATTTCATGGTGGTGTTTTTCGATGAAAACCACGCCCGCACCGTGGGCCTCAACCCCGATCTGCTGAAAATCATCTTCTTCACCCTGCTGGCCGCCTCCACCGTCGCCGCCTTGCAGACGGTCGGTGCGTTTCTGGTGGTCGCCATGGTGGTGACGCCGGGTGCCACGGCCTATCTTCTGACCGACCGTTTCGAGCGGCTGATCGGCATGAGCTTCGGCATCGGCGCTGGCACCAGCTTCGTCGGCGCCTATCTCAGCTACTTCCTCGATGGTGCAACCGGCGGCATCATCGTGGTGTTGCAGACGCTGATCTTCCTCACCGCCTTCGTGTTTGCGCCCAAACACGGCTATCTCGCCTCCCGCGCCAAGGCAAAGGCAGCATTGGAAACCACGCCATGAGCGAAAACCTGCAACTGGCGATCCTGCCGTTCCAACTGCCCTTCATGCAATATGCCTTCGTCATCACGCTGATGATTGCCGTGCCGATGGCGATGCTGTCCTGTATTCTGGTGCTGAAGGGCTGGTCGCTGATGGGGGATGCCGTCTCCCACGCCGTGCTGCCGGGCGTCGTCGTCGCCTATATCGTTGGTATTCCCTTCTCGATTGGAGCCTTCGTTGCGGGTATGATCTGTGCGCTCGGCACCGGTTTCCTCAAGGAAAACAGCCGTATCAAGGAAGATACCGTTCTCGGCATCGTCTTTTCCGGCATGTTCGGGCTGGGGCTGGTTCTCTATGTGAAGGTGCAGAGCGATGTGCATCTGGACCATATCCTGTTCGGCGACATGCTGGGCGTTGCGGTCAGCGACATCATCGAAACCGGCCTGATTGCGCTGGCTGCGACGTTGTTTCTGGTGCTGCTGCGCAAGGATTTGCTGGTTCATGCTTTCGATGCACAGCATGCAAAGGCTATCGGCCTGCCGGTGCGCCTACTGCATTATGGATTGCTGGCGGTGCTGTCGCTGACGGTCGTCGGCGCCTTGCAGGCCATCGGCATCATTCTCTCCGTCGCCATGCTGGTGGCACCCGGTGCCATCGCCTTTCTGCTGACGCGGCAGTTCTCCAGCATGCTGATCGTCGCCGTCATCGTTGCCGTCAGCTCGTCGCTTGCCGGAATATGGGCCAGTTTCCTCATCGACAGCGCCCCTGCCCCGACCATCGTTCTGATCATGACCGGCGTCTTCATCCTCGCCTTCATTCGCACAACCGTGAAGGCGCGTGCCAATAACCGCGTGGAAAAGGCAGCGTGACAGACAATCGTCCACAATTGAAAAGATTATTTCAGAATCTGCGGAACTACCTGCCCTAGATTCGCGTCATATCTACAGGTTGAAGCGTGGGCGCTCGACCGCATCAATTGACGCAAAGAGGTACGACCATGTTGAAGTGGGCTCTTATATTCTTCGTTATCTCACTGATTGCCGGTGTTTTCGGCTTTACGGGAATCTCGGCGGCGACGGCGGGCATCGCCCGTATTCTGTTCTTCATCGCCGTGGTCGTGTTCCTGATCTTCCTGGTGCTTGCACTAATGGCCGGTCAGGCGATCCTCTAATAGAACGAATGTTAAGGAAAACGGCGGGTCGCAAGGCCCGCCGTTTTTTGTTGTGCTTGCTCTTCCGTCACCCCGCACTTGATGCGGGGTCCAGCCACCTTACGTCGGTAAGGTCAAAGGACTATTTTCAGCCCAAGGACTTGGGCTGACTGGATACCGGCTCAAGGCCGGTATGACGGAGGTTATCAAGCCGTCCAACCACCATCGATCACATGGATTTGCCCGGTCGTGAAACCCGCCTCGTCGGACGCCAGATAGGTCACAAGTGCCGCAACCTCTTCAGGCTTGGCGATGCGGCCCATGGGTTGACGGGCGATGAAGTCTTTCAGGGCCTGATCGTAATCGCCGGTGGCGCGCAGGCGCTCGTGCAGGGATGGGCTGTCGACGGTGCCGGGGCAGATGGCATTGCAGCGGATGCCCTTGGTAACGAAATCGGATGCGATGGATTTCGTGAGGCCGATGACGGCGGCTTTGGATGCCGTATAGGCAAAGCGGTTCGGCACGCCCTTCACGCTCGACGCAACCGACGACATGTTGACGATGGCGCCCTTGCCGTTTTCCAACATGGCGGGAAGGAAGGCGCGACAGGTGCGGTACATGGCTTTGGCGTTGAGATCGAAGGAGAAGTCCCAGTCTTTCTCTTCGCAATCGAGAATGGTGCCGGCATGGACAAAGCCGGCGCAATTGAAGAGAATATCGGCGCGACCGATATCTGCCGCCAGCGCTTTGACGGCATCGCCATCCAGCACGTTCAGCACCCGCGTCTCGGCTTGCGTCAGCGTCGAAAGTGCTGCCTCGTTGATATCCGTGGCGATGACGCGCGCGCCCAGGCTGATGAAACGCTCTGCCGTGGCGCGGCCAATGCCCTGCCCTGCGGCGGTGATGACGACTGTCTGGCCGCTGAAATCCTGCGCCATATTATGCTCCTCCCGCCCCCTGAGGGCCGCAACCTAAATCGAATATGGATCGACAATTCATATGTAAACAGTGTATTCATATAACGTCAAGTGAACATGGCGATGCGGGGCTATACCGCAGGCCGCAAGCAACCCGAGGACGGATGATCGAAGACGACAGTGAACGTTACCGCGCGCCTGCGCTGGACAAGGGTCTCGACATCCTCGAGCTTCTGGCCAGCACCGATGGCGGGCTGACGCAGGTGGAAATCGCCAAGGCCATCGGCAAAAGCCCGAACGAGTTCTATCGAATGCTCGACCGGCTGGTACGGCGCGGTTACGTGCAACGGCAGGATGGCGACCGGTTTTTCCTGACGCTCAAACTCTTCGGCCTTGCGCATTTTCATGCGCCGCTGCGCAGACTAGTTTCCTTTGCGGCCCCCGTTATGCGCGACTTTTCCAACAAGGCGGCGCAGGCCTGCCATCTGGCGGTTTATGATCGTGGCTCCGTGGTGGTCATCGCCCAGCAGGATTCCTCCACCTACTGGGCCCTATCGATCCGCGTCGGGGCGCAGATGAGTCTGTTCAACACCGGCTCAGGCCACGTGCTACTGGCGTTTCAGACCGACGCGCAGCGCGAGATCATGATTGCCGAGCAGCTTCGTGGGGATGAGCTATCCCTGCCGGACGGGCTGATGGAGCGTCTGGAGCAGATCAGAACCAGCGGTTTCGAGAGCATGAATAGTTTGCAGACGGCTGGCATCAGAAACATTTCCGCACCGGTTCTGACGCTGGATGGTACGGCCTTGGCTGCGATCACCTGCCCCTACATCACGCCGTTGAACAGCGATGCACCGAGCGCGGACGACTGCGTCGACCTCATTCGCGATGCGGCGCGCAACATTTCGGAAGTGGCTGCCGGACAATAAAAAACGCGACCGGCAGGGGACCGATCGCGTTTTCTTGACTGGAGGTATTATACTTTAATAACGAGCAACTATCGCGAAGGTTCCAGAATTCTTTAAGCGGCCAGTTGCTTGCGAATGATACCGCGCAGGGATTCGAGATCCTTGGCGAACTGGCGAATACCTTCCGACAGCTTTTCCGTTGCCATGGCGTCTTCATTGAGGTGCCAGCGGAAGGCCTTCTCATCGAGAGACTGCAAAGGCTCGGCCTTGGCATTGTCAGCAGAGAGCTTGCGCTCCAGCGTGCCGGTGTCCTTGTCCAGCTCTTCCAGCAGCGCCGGGCTGATGGTGAGGCGATCGCAACCCGCCAGCGCTTCGATTTCGCCGACATTGCGGAACGATGCGCCCATGACGACAGTGGAGATGCCGTTGGCCTTGTAGTAATTGTAGATCTTGCGAACGGACACGACGCCCGGGTCGGTCTCAGCCGTGTAGTCTTCGCCCGTGGATTTCTTGTACCAATCGAGAATACGACCGACGAAGGGCGAGATGAGGAAGGCTTTGGCTTCCGCACAGGCAATAGCCTGCGCCTGCGAGAACAGCAGCGTCAGATTGCAATCGATGCCTTCGGCCTGCAGCACTTCGGCAGCCTTGATGCCTTCCCATGTGGAGGCGAGCTTGATGAGGATGCGATCACGCTCGATGCCACGATCCTTGTAACCGGCGATGATCTGGTGCGCCTTGGCGACGGATGCCTTGGTATCGAAGGAGAGGTCGGCGTCGACTTCGGTCGAAACGCGACCGGGAACGAGTTCGACCAGCTTGGCACCGACGGAAATCGCCAGACGGTCCGCAATCGCGCCAACCACAGCATCGGAATCACCACCCTGTTTTTTACCCCAGGCGACGGCTTCCGTCACCGTATCGGCAAACATCGGCGTACCCAATGCTTTGAGAATAATCGACGGATTGGTGGTGCAATCCACCGGCTTCAGGCGTGCGACCGCCTCGATATCGCCGGTATCGGCAACAACGGTTGTGATTTTGCGGAGCTGGTCAAGTTTGGACGTCATGCCGTTTGATCCTCGTGATCTCTGGAAAACTGCTTCAGCCGGGTTCCGTTCCACGCAGGGGCGCAATGCCGAAACCGGTTGTTTTCTATGTTTCGAGTATCGCGCCGCACAAACCTCAAAGTCAAGACATTTGCGCAATGCAATTGACATAAGTTTCACAAGAGCGATACTCGCCTCTCAACGAGAGCATGGCGAAAACAGTGGCAAAACTGCGAAGAGACACTCACACGGCCTATTCCGAAGCTGCATCCCTGCGGCTGCGGGCCGCGTGGCTCTATTACAATCAGGGCATAACGCAGAAGGAGGTGGCGGAAAAACTCGGCATCAGTCGCTCCACCGTCATCCGTCTTCTGGACGAAGCCATGAAGCGGTCCGAGGTGCAGATCTGGATCAATGAAGGCATCGAGGACTACGTCGAACTGGCGATAAAGCTGGAAGCGGCTTACGGGCTGGATGAGGCGATCATCATTCCCTCCGCATCATCGAAAGCGGAAGATATCGCCAAGGCCGTTGGCCTCGCACTCGGTCAGTTCCTGTCGGAAGCCGTGCCCGACAATGCCACCATCGGCGTCGGCTGGGGCCGCACCATGACTGCATCGCTTTCCAGCTTCCGTCCACCCCGCAGGGAAAACTGCAAGGTCGTCTCGCTTCTGGGCGGCATCGTGGCCGTGCACCAGACCAACCCGCTGGATTATACGTGGCGGCTGGCCAGCGCACTGGGCGCGGAATGCTACATGTTCCTCGCGCCGCTGCTGGTGGATTCCGAGGAGACCCGCCGGGCACTGATCGAAAAATGCGGCCTCAACACGCTGTTCGAACTGGCTGAAAATCTCGACCTCGCCATCGTCAGCTGCGGCGATATCGGCCCGCATTCCACCTCGCTGTCGGAAGGCTTCATTTCCAAACAGACTCATGACGAGCTGGTGGCGGCAGGCTGCGTCTGCGACACCATGTTCAACTTCATCGACGCCGAAGGACGCTCCGTCGACCACCCCATCAACCAGCGCGCCATGGCGATTGGTCTTGATACCCTGAAAAAGGCAAAACACATCGTCCTCGCCTCCGGCGGCGCCCACCGCGCCATCGCCATCCGCGCGACGATCAACCGCATTGGATGCAATACGCTGATTACGGACGAGGCAGCGGCGCGGGCGTTGCTGGATTTGGGAGACACGGCACCGTAACGATATCAGTCGGAAAGAGCAGTAGGCCATTCGCGCGCGCCGTGTTGCACGAACAAAACCTGGATGTCGTCGCCCGAAACGGCATAGGCCACAATGTACGGTGTTTCCGATATGACCAGTTCCCGCGTGCCATCTATGTCCCCTCGTCGTCTGATGAACGGGTTCGATGAGAGAAGGTCTTGTGTCGTCTTGTGAATGAGGCGGACGATACGTGCCGCCGCGCGAGGATTCTGCTCAGCGATATAGTTGCCGATAGTGGCGAGTTCTCTCAGAGCTCGTTTTGTCCAGACAACGCGCAAAACGGTCAAGCCTGATCGTAACGATTCAAAACCTCAGCAATATCTTCTTCGCTGGCAAAATTGCCTCTTGCGGCGTCGTCCAAACCCTCTTTCACGCCTGTGATCCACTGCTCCTGCCAAGCGATTGATCGACCGTGAGCAAGTGCTTCCTCGACAATTTGGCTTCGTGTCAAGCTGCTCTTCGCCGCAACCAGATCGATACGGCGGTCGATATCGTCGGAAAGTTGAATCGTGCTTTTCATATGCTTTCCATGGCTTAACGCAGCGAATGTGAATTTCACATCTATATCACAGGGTCAGGACCCGGATCAAACCTTCCCCGTTTCCCAGCCCAGCATCGCGCGTTTGCGGGTCAGCCCCCAGTGATACCCGGTCAGCGCCCCACTTTTCCCCACTGCCCGATGGCAGGGGACGACGAAGGAGATGGGGTTGGCGCCGATGGCGGCGCCGACGGCGCGGGATGCGGTGGGTTGGCCGATGTCTTGGGCGACGTGGGAATAGGTGACGGCTTTGCCGAGCGGGATTTTGAGCAGGCTCTGCCAGACGCGGACCTGAAAATCTGTGCCAAGCAGAACGACGCGCAGGGGCTGTTCGCTTTTCCATTTGTCCGCATCGAAAATACGTGACGCATAGGGCGCGGTGGCGGCGCTGTCTTCGATGTAGTCGGCATTGGGCCAGCGGCGCGACATGTCTTCAAAGCAGGCTTTTTCCTCGCCCGCATCGGCGAAGGCGCAACCGGCCAGCCCGCGATCCGTGATCATGATCAGCGCCAGCCCAAAAGGCGAAGGGTGGAAGCCGTAGCGGATGAGGAGACCGCCACCCTTGGCCTTCCACTCGCCGGGCGACATGGCCTCGTGGGTGACGAACAGATCGTGCAGACGGCTTGGGCCAGACATGCCGACTTCGAGCGCGGCATCTAGAAGCGGCAGGCTTTCATCGCGCAGCAGACGCTTGGCGTGATCGAGCGTCACGGCTTGAAGAAAAGCCTTCGGAGACAGCCCAGCCCAGCGCGTGAAGGTTTTTTGCAGCTGGGTGGGCGACTGGCCGAGTTGCGTGGCAATGGTTTCGAGTGAGGGCTGATCGCGGTATTCCACCGTCAGGATTTCGATGACCTTCCGCACGGTCTCGTAGTCCGAACCGACCGGGGTGATATCTTCCTTCAGGGTGATGTTGGCGTTCATGGCATGTCTCCTTGGCATGAGACAAAACCACGTGGCGGGGCGTATCTCCACCCGTTTCTTGCGATCACCCGCTAAATTCTGAGCCGCACCGTAGCCAACGCGCCGCGAAACGCCTTGGCAAAGCTCTCTCGATCATCGGGATTGAGGAAGGAGCCGATATCCGTCGTACGCCCCTCTCCCGAGACATGCATGGAGAGAATGCCGATTTCCTCGTGGCGGTTGACCCGAAACCGCGCCCAGAACGGGTTGAAGCGGTATTCGACCATGCGGCCTGCGGGCGAAAACTTGCGGATGGAAAGGTTGGTGCGCGAGACCGTGACCTCCTCCCGCGCCTTGGCTGCCCGGTAATTGGCGCGAAAGGCAAAGTAGAGCAGCAGGAAATCCAGCCCCAGAAAAAGGCCGATGGGCCAAGCGCCGGTGACGAGGAAGAAGACGCCGTAGACGAGGCTGACGGCACCCGTGAGGCAAAGAAGGACACGAAAACCCTTGCGTCCCAAAGAGCGATAAGGAACAAGTTCCGCTGTAAAAACCGGCTGCTCGTTTACGCCGTCCACCTTGCCGCCCTCACCCGATGTTTGAACGAAGCCTGATCCCGAATTGTAGTCGCACCATGACAATAGCCAAGAAACGATCCAGCACCCAAACGCCGAAAAAGTCAAATTCCACGGCACGCCGCAAGCCCACGAAGGTCAAGACGCTCTATTCGCATGACGAACTGGTCGAGATTTTCCGCCGCTTTTCCATTCAGCGGCCCGAGCCCAAGGGCGAACTGGAACACTCCAATCCGTTTACGCTGGTGGTGGCCGTGGCGCTTTCTGCGCAGGCGACCGATGTGGGCGTCAACCGAGCCACGCGCGGTCTGTTTGCGGTGGCCGATACACCGCAAAAGATGCTCGATCTGGGTGAGGAACGGCTGATCAGCTACATCAAGACCATCGGGCTCTACCGCAACAAGGCCAAGAACGTCATCGCGCTGTCCCAGATGCTGATCGACCAGTTTGGTGGCGAGGTGCCGCGCACCCGCGAAGAGCTGGTGATGCTGCCGGGCGTGGGGCGCAAGACCGCCAATGTGGTGATGTCCATGGCGTTCGGGGTGCCGACGCTGGCCGTCGACACGCATGTGTTTCGCATCGCCAACCGTCTCTGTCTGGCGCCGGGGAAAACCCCGGACGAGGTGGAAGAGCGGCTGGTGAAGATCATTCCCGACGAATATCTCTTTCACGCGCATCATTGGCTCATTCTGCACGGGCGCTACTGTTGCAAGGCGCGCAAGCCGGAATGCGAGCGCTGCGTGATTGCCGATATCTGCAAGGCGCCGGAGAAGACCTGCGATATTCCCGCACCCCTGGTCGAGCTACCGGCCCAGCTGGTTGGTGAATGACGGATCGCGTCTGCTAATCGCCTTGTGCAGATCCACCATCATCGAGGCTGCAAACAGTGGCGTCAGCAGGTTGAGGAACGGGATGGCCAGAAACGCAGCGATGACCAGACCAGCCATAAAGACTTTCGTGCTGTGCTTTGAGCGGAAGGCGCGCGCATCGGCTGGCGTACGGAAGCGCATGGCGGCGAACTCGAAGAATTCCCGGCCCAGAAGATAGCCGTTGACCAGAAAAAACGCGATGAGATTGACGCCGGGAACGAGCAGCAACAACAGCGCGATGAGGTTGCCGAGAATGACCACGCCGAAGAATTTCAGCGACGATGGGATGGCTTCGGTGAGCGGCATGGCCGTGCCAGCCGGATCAGCCGGATAATCCTTCTTCTCGATCACCTCGGCCACATCATCGAGAAACAGACCAGCGATGACGGCGGTAACGGGTGAGATCAACAGACCCAGTGCCAGCGCAAGGCCAAGACCGGCCATAATGGCGAAGACGAAGCTCAACCAGCCAGCCCATTCCGGCACGCCGGGCAGGAGCGAATCAATCCATGGCACGGCAAGCCAGATGAAGATGCCGCGAACGGCAAACCACAGCCCGATGAGCACCAAAATCGTAAGGCCGAGGACCTTCCAGAAAGCTGAGCGAGTCTCCGGGGCAAAAAGATTGCCGAAACCCTGCCGCGCGGCGTAGAAAATCATCATTTGCCTCCATTTAGGCGGATTTACAATCGATCGAGAGGTGCCGCCTGATGCGTGGCAGATAGGGGTATCGACCCCTCTTGGCAAGAAATGCCGCAACCTCCCAAAAGAAAAACTTCAACCCATTATTTTGTGCTTGAAGAAAAGCAACCACTAAACTATAAAAACAAACAGGCAAAAAGTTGTATTTCTCGTGGGATTGGGGATCGACGGGATGACGCTTCGCCTATGAAACCCTAGTCGTTACGATTGGCAGCGGGACAGCCGCTTCACCACCATCGTCCGCTAAAGAATAGAAGAACGAGGCGTCGTTGGAAAAATTGCTGATTGATCTCACCCGTTCGCTGAAGACCGGTACACCGTCGGAACGGCGAATTGCGAAATACCTTATCGAGCACCTGGCCGAACTGCCGTTCGAGACCGCTGCGACCCTCGCTGAAAAGCTGAGCCTGAGCCCGATGACGGTAGGCCGCTTCCTGCGCTCGCTCGGTTACCGCCAGCTCAGCGACATTCGCGAACATCTGCGCGAGGAAGCGCATGTTCCAGAAGCTGCACCCACAATGGCACAGGAAGCGCCGCAGACGCCCCTGTCATCGCTGATGTTGCAGCAGATTCAGGCCGTTCAGGCGGTTTACGATCTGGCCGGACAATCCGTATGGAAAACGGCGCTGAGCAACATTGCCGAAAGCCGCGATGTGTTTATCGCATCCTCTGCGGAAAGCTTCGGCATCTGCCGCTACTTCTACACCAAGCTGCTGGAATCGCGTGAACGCGTTCACTACCTCCAGCGCGACGGTGCAACCTACATCGCGCTGATGGACGAACCCGTCGACGGTACGCTTTTGGTGCTGATGGACTGCGGCGGCAACCTTGCAGCCCTGCAGCGTCTTGCGAAGATGGCCATGAAGGCCGGATACAAGACCGTGCTGATCACCACCCGTTTTTACGAGTGGGGTCCTGACAGCGCTGACATCTGTCTGACCATTCCGCTGGGGCCGAATGGTGGGCACAGCATGTTGCAACTGGTGGCCATCACCGAGTTCATGCTGCATTCTCTTTCTCAGAAAAGCGAAACCGGACGCAGAGACCGGTACCGCCGCATTGGTGACATGCAGCGGGCTTTGAATGGCTGAGCTTGATGGAGCGGTTCATAGCCGCTCCATTTTTCTTTTATCGCCCGGATATGACAATGGCATGACGGCTTATCACAGCCCGGCCAGTTCCTCGCGGTGCCGGTACATGGCGAGAAACCGCCTGTAGTCCCGGTCGTAATGGCCAACCGCCTTGTCTGAGTGCCGGACTTCTCCGCCGGAATACATGGCAGCACCGGCAGCCGCCAATCCCTGGTGAACACAACCCGCAGAAGCCGCATTCATGGCCGTGCCGAGAAGAACGGCATCTGCCGTGGCTGGCACGACGATGCGTTTGCCCGTGACATCCGCGTAAAGCTCCATGAGAAGCGGATTGTGCACATGGCCGCCGGTCACATGCAGCGTTTCCACCGTATAGCCGAAGCCTTCCATCGCATCCAGCACATGGCGCGCACCCAGCGCAATCGCCACCGCCGTGCGCCAATAGAGACGGCAGAGGCTGTCGAAAGAGGTGTCGAGGGTGAGACCGCTGACGACGCCACGGGCATGCGGATCGGCAAGAGGCGAACGATTGCCGTGGAAATCCGGCAGAACATGAAGGTGATCGGCAAAGCCATCGCCTTCCGTGCGGCGCAGTTCCAGCACGCGCTCCACGATGCGGGCATGGAGGGTCGAGGTCGGCTCGCCGCCTGCGGCATGCATAAGCACGACGTGGTCCAGAAGCGCGCCGGTGGCCGATTGCCCGCCTTCCACCAGCCAGTGGCCGGGAAGGACTGCCTGCCAGTATGGGCCCCACAGGCTGTGGCCCGGCATACGCGTTGGCGTTAGCGTGACGAGGCAGCTGGAGGTCCCGGCAATCAGCGCGACATTGCTGCCGACGTCCGATTGCAGACTGCCGCCGAGAGCGCCCAGCGCGCCTGCGTAAGCATCGATCATGCCCGCCGCAACGTCGCAGCCGATATCGAGGCCAAGCTCTTCGGCGGCTTGCGCTGAGAGCTTGCCAACGCTTTGCCCAGGGGCGACTGTTTCTGTGGGGAGGTTGCCGCGTTGCAGGAGATCGCCAAGGCCAGCTATTTCAAGATAATCCTTGCGCCAGCCCTGCCCTTCATGGGCCAGAAAATTCCATTTGGCGGTAAGGGTACAATTGGAACGCTGCGTGCTGCCGCTTGCCTTCCATGTCAGGAAATCGGCGAGATCGAAAAAATATCCGGCCTTTGCCCAGCTATCCGGCAGATGTTTCTTGAGCCACATCAGCTTGGGCATCTGCATCTCAGGCGAAATCGATCCGCCTGCAAAGTCCAGCACAGGGTGGCCGGAATCACTGAGAAAATCGGCTTCTGCGATAGCTCGGTGATCGAGCCAGACGATCGTGTCGAAGCGGTCTTCGCCTGTGGTGGACACCGTGACCTGCTCGCCCTGCGGCCCACGCACGACCAGCGAACAGGTGGCGTCGAAGCCGATGGCTGCAACCGAGGACGTTGCAATACCGGCATCCGCCATGGTCTTGCGCACGGCGATGCAGACGGCGTTCCAGATATCGGCGGAATCATGCTCGGCGTGGTTTTCCTTCGGCCTTTGCATGATGATGGGGTGGGTTGCGCGGGCCATCAGCTTGCCGCTCGCATCGAAAACGCCAGCGCGGGCGCTGCCCGTGCCGACATCGACAGCAACAAGATGTTGACGCATCAAGCTAAATTCCCATCCCTCAATCGCGACCCTTGCGCGTGGCTACCGACAGCATCGGCAGCGTTAAATCCGCGCAGTTTGATCGGCCACAAGTTGGACCAAATCCGGCATGGCGTCAAACACCAGATCGGGTTTCAGGCTGGCAATGTGGTCACGAAATGCCGGAAACCGGGCATGCGAGCCGCCGGTAAAGGCAAAGACGCGCATGCCTGCCGCCTTGGCAGCGGCAATTCCGGCGGGGCTGTCTTCGATGACGATGCAATCCCTCGGTTTCACCTGCATCTGGTCTGCCGCATGCAGAAAGAGATCCGGCGCGGGCTTGCCGTTTTTCACCATCGTGGCGCTGAAAATGTGGGGTTCGAGCTTGTCGAGCAGGCCAGTGAGGCCTAGCGAGTAACGGATGCGTTCCGGCTGGCTGGAGGAGGCGACGCAGCGCGGAACCGAGAGGCGATCCAGCGTTTCGGCCATGCCCTCTATGGCTTTCAGCTCATCGCGAAAGCGCTGGAAGAGTTCGCTGCGCATGTGCTCAAGAAAGTCGATATCGGTTTCGACGCCGTATTCGTCCCAAAGCGTCGCCGTCATGCTGGCGACGCTGCGTCCGAGGAAGCGCTGATAGGCTTCCTCTTCGGTGATCTGGACGCCCTGATGGGCGACCATGTCGATCAGAACCGCGATCGAGACCGGCTCGCTATCCACGAGAACGCCGTCGCAATCAAAGATCAGCAAAGGCGCGTTCCCGGTTTGCATGACACATCTCTTTTCGTCAGCTGACGAGTTTGTTTTGCAGGTAAAGTTCAAGCGTCTCAGCCGTACCCTTCTCCCACAACGTCTTCAAGGCATGGGCGAAGCGTTTGCGGAAGAGTTCCGACTTGGCGACCTCACCAAAGATATCGTCCAGCGCCAGAAACGCCATCGGATCGTCCTTGGCCTTCATGGCAGCAGCCTGAAGACGCTCGGCGCTGGCATCGTTGAAGACGATTTTTGCGCCGCTATCGGATGTGCCTGCAAAATAGCGGCACCAGAGCGCAGAAACCAGCGACAAGCCGACGATGTCATCGCCCTTTTCCAGACGATCCGCCGTCGATGGCAGGATGAATTTCGGCTGGCGGTTGGAGCCATCCTGCGCGAGACGCGGAATGGTATCGCCGATCTTGGGGTTGAGGAAGCGCCGCTCGATCAGGTCGAAATACTCGTTGAGGTCCGTATTCGGCACCGGCGGGATGATCGGGATGATCTCTTCCTTCTCCAGCTTGGCCAGGAAGGCGCGGATCAGCGGGTGCTCCATTGCCTCATGCACGAAGTGGATGTCGAGAAGGGCTGCCGGATAGGCAATCGCCGCGTGGCCACCATTGAGGATACGGATTTTCATATGCTCATAGGGTGCGACTTCGGGCACGAACTGCACGCCGACCTTTTCCAGCGCCGGACGGCCAGCAGGGAAATTGTCTTCCATCACCCACTGCTTGAACTCTTCGCAGAAGACCGGCCAGTTATCGTCGATGCCGAAATCATCACGGGCGATATCGCGCTCGCGATCACCGGTCGCAGGCGTAATGCGGTCCACCATGGAATTGGGGAAGGAAACGGTGTCGCTGATCCAGTTGGCAAAGGCGGGATCGGAGAGCGCTGCAAGCCCGACGACTGCGTTTTTCGTAACCTTGCCGTTATGCGGAATATTATCGCAGGACATGACGGTGAAAGGCTGAATGCCCTTGTCCTTGCGGGCTTTGAGGCCTGCGACGATGAGGCCGAAGACCGTTTTGGGGGCAGCAGGGTTCTTGCCGTCTTCGGCAATGGCCGGATGCTGCGGATTGAACGTGCCCGACGCATCGATGAAATAACCGCCCTCGGTGATCGTCATCGAGACGATGCGGATTTTCGGATCGGCCAGGGTTTCGATGGTGGCGGCTGTGTCGCCGATCTTCAAGATGTCGATCATCGGGGCGGTGACGCGCGCACCGGTGCGGTTGTTGTCCTGCTCGACAACGGTCGTCAGGAAATCTTGGGCCGCCAGCTTTTCCCGCATGACGGTGTCAGATGGCAGAACGCCCGCGCCGATGATGGCCCAGTCATGGTCGGCACCGGTGTTGAACAGATCGTCCAGATAGATGGCCTGATGGGCGCGGTGGAAATTGCCCACGCCGAAATGCACGATACCGGCGGAAAGGTCGCTGCGGGAATAGGACGGAACCGACGCCGTTGCCTTGACCTGATCCAGCGTTGCGAGCGAGAGTTTTGATGTCATGAGACGATCCTCGAATTTCCTGTCATGGAGCAGTCGCCTTGGATGGCCGCCGATACGGCCAGCCATCCGGCGATGCGGTCTGGCCCTTAGATGGCGAGACCCTTGCTATCGAACTTGTGGATTTTGCTGTCATCCGGCGTGATGAAAACGGTATCGCCATGCTGACACGCAAACTCGCCGCCGGCACGGGCAGTGATCATGCCGATCTCATCGACATTGATGTGGATGAAGGTGTCGGAGCCGAGATGTTCGGCAACTGCGACCGTCCCCTTCCACAGACCGCTGTCCTTGGACAGCAGCAGATGTTCCGGGCGAACGCCGACCGTGTCGGCACCCTTGGCTTCCGCATAAGCACCCTTGACGAAATTCATGCGCGGCGAGCCGATGAAGCCCGCGACGAAGAGATTGCGCGGCGTCTTGTAAAGCTCCATTGGCGAGCCGACCTGCTCGATATTGCCGCGATTGAGCACGACGATCTTGTCGGCCATGGTCATGGCTTCCACCTGATCGTGGGTCACGTAGATCATCGTTGTCTTCAGCGTATTGTGCAGCTCGGAGATTTCCAGCCGCATGGTTCCGCGCAAGGAGGCATCGAGGTTGGACAAGGGCTCATCGAACAGGAACGCCGAGGGTTCACGCACGATGGCACGGCCGATGGCGACACGCTGGCGCTGACCGCCTGAGAGCTGCGAGGGACGACGGTCGAGGTAGTCGGTGAGGTTCAAGACGCTTGCGGCATCATTGACTTTCTTGTCGATGACGGCTTTGTCGAGCTTGGCCATTTTCAGGGGAAAGCCGATATTGTTGCGCACGCTCATATGCGGATAAAGCGCATAGGACTGGAACACCATGGCAAGGCCACGTTCTGCCGGTGCCTTCTCGCTCACATCCTTGCCATCGATGATGATCTGGCCGCCGGTGACATCCTCGAGACCTGCAATGAGGCGCAGAAGCGTGGACTTGCCGCAGCCGGACGGGCCGACGAAGACCACGAACTCACCGTCTTCGATATCCAGATCGATAGACGGAATGACCTTGGCTTCACCAAAGACCTTGGAAACTTTTCTAAGG
The DNA here is from genome assembly GCA_900468015.1 of Hyphomicrobiales bacterium. Taxonomy (GTDB): domain Bacteria; phylum Pseudomonadota; class Alphaproteobacteria; order Rhizobiales; family Rhizobiaceae; genus Agrobacterium. The sequence goes on along the minus strand of UBRU01000001.1, from coordinate 92,013 downwards.
GAAATGCTGCCCATTTTCTTATTCCTTATTTCACCGCGCCGAAGGTCAGGCCGCGAACGAGTTGTTTCTGGGAGAACCAGCCAAGCACGAGGATCGGCGCAATCGCCATCATCGAGGCCGCAGACAGCTTCGCCCAGAACAGACCTTGCGGGCTGGAGAAGGAGGCGATGAAGGCTGTGAGCGGTGCGGCATTGGTGGTGGTGAGACGAATGGTCCAGAAGGATTCGTTCCACGCCAGAATGATGTTGAGAAGAAGCGTCGAGGCAATGCCGGGGATCGCCATCGGCGTCAGCACGTAAACGATCTCGTTCCACAACGATGCGCCATCCATGCGGGATGCTTCGAGAATTTCACCCGGAATTTCCCGAAAATATGTGTAGAGCATCCACACCACGATCGGCAGATTGATGAAGGTGAGCATGATGGTGAGGCCGATGCGGGTATCGAGCAGACCGGCATTGCGGAAGATGAGATAGATTGGCACCAGCACCGCCACCGCAGGCATCATCTTGGTGGAGAGCATCCACATCAGAATATCCTTGGTGCGCTTGGTGGGCGAAAACGCCATGGCCCATGCCGCAGGGATCGCGATGATGAGGGCCACGATGGTAGAGCCAACGGACAGGATCACCGAGTTCATGAACGGCTTGAAGTAATCACGCTGCGTATTGACCGTAATGTAGTTTTCAAACGTACCCGATGGCCAGAGGCTGAAACCCGCAATCGCTTCCGGCTCCGTCTTCAGCGACGTCAAGAAGGCATAGAGGATGGGGAAGAACAGCAGGAGGGCAATGACCCAGGCGGCAATGGTGAAGCCGATTTTGGAGCGTGTCGAGACTTTACGAGCCATGATCCTGTCTCCTATCGATCGAGGTTCTTGCCGACGGCGCGCATCAGGAAGATGGCGACGACGTTTGCAAGGATGACGGCGATGATGCCACCGGCGGACGCTCCACCCACATCATAGCCCAGCAAAGCCGTGCGATAGATGAGGAAGGCGAGATTTGTCGAGGCGTAGCCCGGGCCACCATTGGTGGTGACGAGGATTTCCGCATAAACGCCGAGCAGGAAAATCGTCTGGATGAGAATGACGACGGTAATGGCACGCGCCAGGTGCGGCAGCGTGAGGTAAATGAAGCGGCTGAAGAAGCTTGCGCCATCCATTTCGGCGGCTTCCTTCTGCTCTCCGTCAAGCGACTGCAGTGCCGTCAGCAGGATGAGCGTTGCAAAGGGCAACCACTGCCATGCCACGATGATGACGATGGACAGCAGCGGAAACTGCGAAAACCAGTCCACCGGTTGAAGCCCGAAGAACCTTGATAGGTCCGCCAGCACCCCGTAGCCGGGATGCATGATCATGTTCTTCCAGACGAGGGCCGCAACCGGTGGCATGACAAAGAAGGGTGAGATGACGAGAATGCGCACGATGCCCTGCCCGAAAATGGGCTGGTCCAGCAACAGCGCAATGCCGATGCCACCGATAACCGTAATCATCAGCACACCGCCGACGATGACGAGCGTATTCCAGATGGACTGGAAGAAGGCCGGGTCGGTGTAGAAATACTGATAATTGAACAGGCCAGCAAAGCTGACATTGGCCGGGTTCAGCAGATTATAATTCTGAAACGAATACCACAGCGTCATCGACAGTGGCACGATCATCCAGACCAGAAGCAGGATGACCGATGGCGCCATCATGATCCGCGCCAGGTTCTTGGTGTTTTGCGTAGCCATGAGGCTCCCTCCCAATTCCGGACCATGCCTCTCAAGGGCACGGAAACGCTTGGCATTTTCTTATTCTGATTGGGTAACGACGCTTAAAGAAACAAATTGTCTGGCAAAGATGCCGCCCGGCCCTCAAGGCCGGACGGCGGTTCTTCGGGAGGATTACTTGATGTATCCCGAGCGCGTCATTTCGCGCGTGGCTGTGGACTGGGCGCTGGCCAGAGCATCGTCAACGCTGGACTGACCGGCAACAACCGCCGAGAACAACTGACCGACCGTGGTGCCCAACGACTGGAACTCGGGGATCGCCACGAACTGACCGCCTGTGTAAGGCACCGGCTTCACCGTTGGCTTGGTGATATCTGCCGCGTTCATGGCAGCGAGCGTCGGCGCTGCAAAGCCAGCCGCCTTTTCGTAATCCGCGTTCTTGTAGAGCGAGGTACGGGTGCCCGGAGGAACGTTGGCCCAGCCTTCCTTGGAAGCGACGAGCTGCGTGTATTCCTTGCTGGTTGCCCAGGCGATGAACTTTTCAGCAGAGTCTGCCTTCTGCGAGCTCTTTGGAATGGCGAGGTTCCAGGACCAGAGCCAGTTGCCGTGGTTCTTCAATTCGCCATGCGTCGGGAACAGCGCGTAGCCAACCTTGTCGGCAACCTTGCTATCCTTCGGGTTCGATACGAAGGAAGCAGCCACCGTAGCATCGATCCACATGCCGCATTTGCCCTGCTGGAACAGCGTCAGGTTTTCGTTGAAGCCGTTGGACGAGGCACCGGACGGACCGGCATCCTTCATGAGGTCAACGTAGAACTGAAGCGCGTTCTTCCATTCAGGCTGATCGAACTGTGGCTTCCAGTTTTCATCGAACCAGCGACCACCGAAGGAGTTGGTGAGAGCCGTGATGAAGGCCATGTTCTCGCCCCAACCGGCCTTGCCGCGAAGGCACATGCCGTTGATATCGGCCTTGCGGTCGGTGATCTTGCGGGCTGCATCGCCAATGAATTCCCATGTCGGGTTTTCCGGCATCTTCAGGCCTGCTTTTTCGAACAGGTCCTTGCGATACATGATCATGGCGGATTCGCCGTAGAAGGGTGCCGCATAGAGCTTGCCTTCAACCGTCAAACCACCCTTGATGGATGGCAGCATGTCGGCGACATCATAGTTGTCGCCAAGCTTTTCGAGCGGCAGAAGCCAGCCCTGCTTGGCCCAGATCGGAACTTCATAGTTGCCGATGGTCATGATGTCGTACTGACCGCCGCTGGTGGCGATATCGGTGGTGACGCGTTCGCGCAGGACGTTTTCTTCCAGCGTGACCCACTCGACCTTGATATCTGGGTTCTTGGCGGTGAATTCGGATGTCAGGCCCTGCATGCGGATCATATCGCCGTTATTGACGGTGGCGATGGTCAGCGTTTCTGCGGAAGCGAGGCCCGAAAAGGCGAGAGCCGAGCACGCGCCCAGCAGAAGTGTCTTCAAAGTCATGATCTTCCTCCCAGAAGAAAGTTGTGAGCATTCGCTTTGCTCTAGGGCAAATACTCACTTTTGAGAGGAAAAAGTCAAGCGTCTACCCGCGCTGCATTGCACAAGGAATAGCTAAGATACTGGTTTACAAAAGATATTTCTGCTCAATGCGTGAGCAAATACTCAGCGGACGCTTCGTCCGTGATCAGGCCATTGAGAAGCCCGCCGCGCAAGGCGGCCAGAATGGCGGGTGATTTCTCTGCACCCTGGGCAATTCCGATGACGGTGCTCGTCTCACGAGCAGGCAGCGGCACGGAGGCGACGCGATCATTGATGGGGTTGTCCAGAATGCGGCCATCGCGGTCAAACGACCAGCCGCAGATTTCGCCTGCCGCACCCTTGGCGATGAGGTCGCGCATCTCCTCCACTTCGAGGAAACCGTCGACGCAGAGCGGCGCCTTTTCACCCAATTGGCCAACGCCGACAAAGGTGACATTGGCAGCAGAACCGAGCGCCAGCGTTGAGCGCACCATGGACTGGTCATGCAGCAATTCGCGCTCCTCAGCGGAAGAACAGAGAACCGGCAAAGGCATGGGAAAATGCCGCGCCTTGATGGCATCGGCCATCGAGAAGATGACGTTGTAATAGGCCGCAGAGCCATCCGGGCCGATATTGCCGGTGAGCGACACGATGCGGTGCTGCGGGCATTCCATCGGCGGCAACTGATCGACTGCCGCTTTGAGAGTTCGCCCCGTGCCGATGGCGAGCACGATAGGGTCCGTCTTGCGAAGCCAGCGTTCGATTTCGGCAGCCCCGGCCTCTGCAATGCCGACCGTGGAGGAAACGCCCGCCGAATCGCTCGGCACCACCTCGACATATTTAAGCGAAAACCGCTCTCGCAACGCCTCGCTTTTTTCAAGGCAGGCGGCGATGGGGTGATCCAGCCGGACCTTGATGAGCCGTTCGGCCACCGCAAGCGAAACAAGCCGCTGCGCCGATTGTCGCGATATGCCCATGGCGCTGGCGATCTCGTCCTGCGTGCGACCGGCGACATAATAGAGCCACCCGGCTCTTGCCGCGTCGTCCAATCGCCCACCGGTTTCGGATCGTCTGGCCATATGCCCGTCCTACCTCATCATCCTCTGTGCTGTCATTGTTCTAGGCCCGGTTTCAGACGAAGCCAAGGCGGGCTCAGCCCCAGAATGGCGCAACGAGAAAATAAAGCACCGCTTTGGAAATACCATAGATAACACCGCTGACGATGGCGACCGACACCACGGACAGAATGCCGCCGATGAGCGCGAACAACCCATCCCGTTCCAGAATGGCAAAGGAAAAACAACAGATTGCGACGGCCGGAAGAATATTGCCAAGCGGAATGGGCAAGGCCAGAATGACCGCAAGCAGGAGACAGACCAGCCCGATCACACGCTCGAAACCCGGTGAAAGCAGACCTTCAATGCGCGGTTTGAGCAGTTTTTGAACCCGCAGCAGGATCGGCACGATCTTGTTGACAACGCGGGCAAAATCTTCCCGCGCAAGCGACCTGTCGCAGATGACGCGCGGCAGCCATGGCAACTTTCCAGCAAAAAGCTGCGCTGCAAGCAGAACCAGCGGCGCGCCTGTTATGGCAGAAGTACCCGGCGGCGTCGGCACGATGTTGGGCAGCGCAAAGACCAGCATCAACGCCCCGAAGGCGCGATCTCCCATGGCGGACAGCAGATCGCCCACCGAGATGCGTTCACGGCTTTCATCGCCCGCAAGCGCCTGGAGAATATCGACGAGGCCAACGGGCTCCACCGGCGAAGCCATGGAAGCCGGGCCAGCATCGACATCAACATCGTCGACCGGGCCGGGCAGAGCGGGATTGTCGGAAAGGCGCAGCATCGATCAGGGATCTCCAGAGTTGCCATTGCTGTAACAGGAGAATGGCGGCAGCAATACGACAACCCCTCGACAGACGTGTTGTTCCGCTATCGCCGCTTGCGCGGATCGAGCATATCCTGAAGCCCGTCGCCCAGGAGATTGAAGCCGAGAACCGCCAGCGCGATGGCAAGGCCGGGCAGGATGGCAAGCCAGGGCGCCGAAGACAGAAATGTCTGGGAATCCCACAACATGCGCCCCCATGTGGGCGCGGGCGGCGGCATGCCCAGACCAAGAAAGCTCAAGCCCGCTTCCGTCAGGATAGCCAATCCGAGCTGAATGCTGACCTGCACCACGACGAGATTGATGAGGTTGGGCAAAATATGCGTGATGGTGATGCCGACGCTGCTTCTGCCCAGACTTTCGGCGGCCAGCACAAAATCCCGCGCCCATAATTGCAGGGCGGCAGCACAGGTCAGCCGGGCAAAGACCGGCACCATGAAGGTGGCAATCGCGATGATGGCGGTGAGCGGCCCCGAGCCGATGAAGGCACCGAGCATCATGGCCGAGAGAATGGGCGGCAGCGCGAAGATCACGTCGCAAAGGCGCATCAGAACCACTTCGACCAGACCGCGCCGTGCCGCAGCAAAAACGCCGATCAGCGTTCCCACCGCAGCGCCGATGGCCACCGCCACAAAGGCCGTGGAAAGCGAGTTCCAGGCACCCACCATCAACATCGACAGGATATCGCGGCCAAACTGATCGGTGCCCAGCAGTCCCTGTTCCATGGGTGGCTTCAGCCGATGCAGGATCTGCATTTTCGTCGGCACTGCCGGGGTCCAGACCAGCGACAGCAGGGCAACCAGCGCCAGGCTGCCCGTGATGAAGCCACCGGCCACCAGGGCAGAAGGGCGGCGCATGGACGCCATCATGCTGCACCTGCGCGCAAACGCGGATCGATCAACAGATAGATCAAGTCCACGAGGAAATTCATCGTGATCACGAGCGCGCAAAAGAACAGCACCACCGTCTGCATGACGACGATATCGCGCTGCGTCAGCGCCTGATAGGCCAGCCGCCCGAGCCCCGGCAGGTTGAACACGTTTTCCACCAGCACCGTGCCAGCAATGAGAAAGGTGAATTGCAGGCCGATCATGGTCACGACAGGGATCAGCGCATTGGGCAGAACGTGCTTCCAGACGGTGGCGGTTTCGCCAATGCCCTTGGCGCGGACGGCGCGCACGAAATCCTCACCGAGCACCTCCAAAACGGCTGCGCGGCAGACGCGGGTCAGAACGCTGGCCTGCGAGAAGGCGAGCGCCAGCGCGGGCAGGACGAGAGCCTTGAAGCCCGCACCGATACCGGCATCCCACCCCGGAAAACCGCCGGAGGGCATCCAGCCAAGCAGGGAGGAAAACAGCAGGATGAGCAACAGGCCGACCCAGAAGCCGGGCACCGCAATACCGACATGGGAAAAGGCACCACAGGCAAGATCGACCGCCCCTCCCCGGTGGCGCGCAGCCGTGACACCCAGCGGCACGGCAATGAGAATGGAAAGGGTAACAGCCATGAAGGCCAGCGGCAGGGTAACGGCCAGTCTTTCCACAACCAGGCCCGCCACCGGCACGCCATAGGTATAGGATTGCCCCAGATCACCATGTGCGATGGCAGCCAGCCAATGGAGGTATCTCAGCAGCAAAGGCTGATCGAGCCCCATCTGCTTTTGTAGTGCTGCGAGTGTGTCTGGACTGGCTGAGGTGCCGAGCATGATGGCGGCAGGATCGCCGGGGAGCAGGCCCATGACGAAGTAGATGAGGAAGGAGACGGTCAGCAGGGTGAGGATGAGGGTGAGGACGCGTTTGGAGATGAGGGCGATCATGTTGAGGCCCATTCTCCAGGGCGGTGGGTGGGGCTTACCCCCCTCTGTCCTGCCGGACATCTCCCCCTCAGGTGGGGAGATCGACTCGTTGAGACCTCTCGCCCATCTTGAACGGTGCGGACTGAGTGAGGAGCTTGCGTCTTGCCGATCTCCCCCCTTGAGGGGGAGATGTCCGGCAGGACAGAGGGGGGTGAGCCCCACCCGCCATGACTATAAGGCGAACGCACCATCACTCTTCCCAATGCACATCCGCCAAAACATTGGACGGGATCGGCTCGTTTTGCCACAGGCCCTGCAGCTTCCTGTCCCAGACGCCAAGTTTCGGCATGACGAACAGGAACAGCGCAGGCACGTCCTCCGCGAGGATTTTTTGCGCATCCTGATAGAGCTGTTCGCGCTGCGAAGGATCAGCGGTCAGTTCGATATTCTTGATGATCTCGTTAAACGTCGGGTTCTTGTAGTTGAAGTAGTAGGGATCGCGCGAGAAGATATCGATATCCATCGGCTCGGCATGGGCGACGATGGTCATCTCGTAATTGGCGCCTTTCAGAACATCCGACACCCATTTGGCCGGAAACTCCGTGGTTTCGATGGTCATCGTCACACCGATCTCCGCAAACATGGCCTGCAGGACCTGCGCGCTGCGTTGGGCATAGGCCATTTGCGGGGCCTTCATGGTGAAGCTGAAACCGTTGGGATAACCGGCCTGCGCCAGCAACGCTTTTGCCTTTTCCGCATCATAGGGCATGACGCCGGTGAGGTCGCTATAGCCATTGTCGTTGGGAGTGAAGTGGCTGCCGATGGGCGTGCCGAAGCCAGACCATGCGCCCTCTATCAATGTTGCGCGGTCGACCGCCATCATCAGCGCCTGGCGCACACGCTTGTCGTTGAAGGGTTTGACGGCATTGTTCATGCCTGCGACAACCTTCAATTCGGTGTTGCCGATGAAGGTGCCAAGGCGCGCGTCGCCCTCGAAGGAGCCCATCAACTCGGGCGCACCGAATTCGGGGAAAGCATCGACATCGCCGGATTTCAACGCTGCGGCCTGCGCCTGCGGGTCTGGAATGAAGCGGAAGGTGGCCTTGTCCAGCGCGACGGTCGCGGATTTGTCCCAGTAATCCGTGTTGCGCGCCAGTTCGACCTTGTCGCCCTTGGCCCAGTTGACGAATTTAAACGGACCCGTGCCGATGGGCGTCGTCTTGTTGGTCTCGGCAGATTTGGTGCCGACCATGACCGAAGCGGGCCAGCCTAACCAATAGAGCAGGCTGCCGGAGGGCTGCTTCAGTTTCAGGACCAGCGTCGTTGCGTCAGGCGTTTCGATGTTGTCGATGGCGGCGAAGAAGCGTTTCTGCGGATTGATGGAGGCATCGCCGCGCGCACGGTCCAGCGACGCCTTGGCGACGGTGGAATCGAAAGACTCGCCATCGTGGAATTTCACGCCGTCATGTAGCTTGAACGTATAGGTCTTGCCGTCCTCGGAAATCTCCCAGCTATCCGCCAGTTGCGGCTGGATCTTGCCGTCCCTGTCGATGGTGACGAGGCCTTGGAAGATGTTCTGCCAGGTGACCTGGCCGATGAAGACGTTGGCGCCGGCTGTCGGGTCGAGCCCCGCAGGCTCTGTGCCCATGCCGAGGGTGATGGAATTTTTTGCCGCTGCAAAAGCCACCGTGGCGGGCAGCATGGCTGAAAGCGTGGTGGCAAAGGCAAGGCCCAAGGCCAGGCGGCGTGTGAGGTTTACCGATTGCAAAAACATGCTGCGCATCATCATCTTCTCCGGTAGAGTGGCGCAAACATTTTGTGTTCAGCGCGTTGCGAAAATCGCTACACGACATCAAGGGTAAAAATCAACCGCCTATTTTGGAAGATCGCCCATAAAGGTCTCGATAAAGCTGGCAAGCGTTGCGGCGGCAAAGGACAGCTCCCGGTCCGGCGCAACGCAGAGCTCCATGGTCGTGCGGACACCTTTGGACCCTGCCAGCGGCACCGCGACCATCTGCCCGGCATCGATTTCCCGCGCGACCGAAAGCGGCGGAAGCAGGGTGACGGCAGCACCATCCAGCACCAGATCTTTCAGCAATTCCAGCGAACTGGCGGTAAAGGTCGGATCGAGGACGATGCCCGCTTGCGCAAACAGCGCATCGAAGGCCTGGCGTGCGGCGAAGGTCTTTTCCGGCAGCGCCAGCGGTATGGCGGCAAGGTCTTTCAACGAAATCGACGGTTTATCGGCCAAGGGATGGCCTGCGGGAAGGATGACATCATAGCCAATCTCGCGCTTTGCAAGGATTTTAACCTCTGATGTCTTCGGCGCAAACAGGGTGATGGCAATATCGGCCTGTGCGGAGACCAGCGCATCGATGGCCTGTCGTGCCGAGGTGATATGCACCTCGAACCGGAGCTTCGGGTAGGTCTGGCTGAACTGCGAAAGCGCCGGTGCCAGCAGGCTGGCGACGGTCGCGCCATTGGCATAGATCGTCGCGCGCCCCCGCTCCAGCCCCTTGAGATCATCGATCAGTTGATGGACGTGGCCGAGTTCGCGCAGGGTCTTGCCTGCCCGTTCTGCCAGAAGCTCCCCCGCTGCCGTCAAGGTCACGCCACGGCTGGAGCGTTCCACCAACGGCGTGCCGAAATATTCCTCGAGATTTTCGATCTGACGGCTGACGGCGGTGGGCGCAACATTGAGATTTTCCGCCGCCGCGCGCATGGAGCTGGTGCGGACAAGCTCATCGAAATACATCAATGCGCGTAGATTCATGGTGACGGTGCCCCCTCATTCCTGTGCCCGTCACAGGAATCTAGTCAGCCCAAGTCTTTGGGCTGGAAGAACTCTTTCGCCGCGCAGACGCGCGTCGACTGGATTCCTGTGACGAGCACAGGAATGAGGGAGCTTGTAGCAGCATCACCCCCACGCCTCAATCGCGCACGAAACCCTCACTCGCCACCAGCAACTGCCGGGTATAATCAGCCTCGAACTTGCGGCTTTCCAGCGCCTCCACATCCAGCATTTCCACCACCTTGCCGCTTTTCATGACCGCAAGCCTGTCGCACATATGGCTGATGACGCCGAGGTCGTGGCTGACCATGAGGAAGGTGAGGTTGCGGTCATGTCGAGCCTGTTCCAGAAGGTTGAGGATTTCGGCCTGAATGGAGGCATCGAGTGCCGATGTCGGCTCGTCCAAGAGCAGGATTTTCGGCTCGAGGATCAGCGCGCGCGCAATGGCGATGCGCTGGCGCTGGCCGCCGGAAAGCTGGTGCGAATAGCGGAAGCGGAAGCCGGTTCCCAAGCCCACCTCATCCAGCGCGCGGGTGATGCGGCCTTCCTTGTCGTCCAGCCCGTGAATGGTCAGCGGCTCCAGCAGCAGGGCATCCACGGTCTGGCGCGGATGGAGCGAGCCATAGGGGTCCTGAAACACCATCTGCACATCGCGGTAGAAGCTCTTTTCGCGGAACTTGCTTTTGTAGGTGCGCCCCTCCACCATGAGGCTGCCCTCATCGAAGTGGTTGAGACCGGCAATGGCGCGCAGAAGGGTGGATTTGCCCGAGCCGGATTCACCGACCAGACCGAAGGATTCGCCTTTGGTCACGTCGATGCTGACGCCATCGAGCGCGATATGGCCGTCGAAATCCACCACAAGATCGGAAACGGATAGAACTGAGGTCATCCGCGCCACTCCACCTGACGGTCCAGAACCGGCAGCGGATGCCTGTTCTCGCCGATCTTTGGAAGGCAATTGAGCAGCCCGCGCGTATAGGGATGCTGGGCGTTGTCGAGATTGGCAGCCTGAAGCTCTTCCACCACGCGGCCCGCATACATGACGAGGACGCGGTCGCAGAAAGACGAGACAAGCCGCAGATCGTGCGAGATGAAGATGAGGCCCATGCCGCGGTCGCGCACCAGCTTGTCGAGGATGCCGAGCACTTCCAGCTGTACCGTCACATCCAGCGCCGATGTCGGCTCGTCGGCAATCAGCAGTTCCGGGCCACAGACCAGCATCATGGCGATCATGACGCGCTGGCCCATGCCACCGGAGACTTCATGCGGATAAAGCCCGTAGACGCGTTCCGGCTCGCGGATCTGCACGGCTTCCAGCATGTCGAGCGCCCTCTGTTTGGCCGCCGATGTGCTGATGCGCTCATGCGTTTGCAGGGTTTCCACGATCTGGCGACCGATGGGCATGACCGGGTTGAGCGAATATTTCGGGTCCTGCAGGATCATGCCGATGCGCTTGCCGCGAATGCTGCGGCGCTGTTTGGCCGAGGCTTTCAAGAGATCGATATCGCCGAAACGCAGGGCATCCGCCTCGATTTTCGCAGACGGCGGCGTCAGCCCCATAATGGCGCGCCCGGTCTGGGATTTGCCGGAACCGGATTCGCCGACGATGCCGAGACGTTCCTTGCCGAGCGTAAACGACACGCCGCGCACCGCTTCCACCAGCCCGGTGCGGGTGGGAAAGGAGACGCGCAGATTTTCGACGGTCAGAAGCGGCGCACTCATTGGCCTGCCTCCTTCGGATCCAGCGCATCGCGCAGGCCATCGCCCAGCAGGTTGAAGCCGAGGCTGACGATGAGGATGGCAATGCCCGGCATGGCCGCAACCCACCATTGGTCGAGAATGAAGCGGCGACCGGAGGCGATCATCGCGCCCCATTCCGGCAGCGGCGGCTGTGCGCCGAGGCCCAGAAAGCCAAGACCGGCGGCGGTGAGAATGATGCCCGCCATATCCAGCGTCACACGCACGATGAGCGAGGACATGCAGAGCGGCATGACGTGTTTGAGCACGATGCGCCACGGCGACGCGCCCATGAGCTGCACGGCTGCGATGAAATCCGAATGGCGGAAGGTCATTGTTTCGGCGCGGGCAATGCGGGCATAGGGCGGCCATGAGGTGATGGCGATGGCAAGCACCGCATTCTCGATGCCCGGACCCAAGGCTGCCACCAGCGCCAGTGCCAGAACGAGCTTCGGAAAGGCGAGAAAAATATCGGTGATGCGCATCAAAACGGCATCCACCCAGCCACCGGCGTAACCGGCAACCGTGCCGACGATGAGGCCAACGGGGGCGGCGATGATGGCAACCAGAAGCACCACGAACAGCGTCAGGCGAGAGCCATGGATGAGACGCGAGAGGATATCGCGGCCCTGATCGTCCGTGCCGAGCCAATAACCTTCGCTGCCGGGCGGCAGCAGGCGGGCATTGCGCAGGTCCCCCTGCACAGCCGAATGCGGTGCCAGCACATTGGCGAAAATGGCGACAAGAACCAGCGCCAAGATGATGCCGAGACCGGCCAGCGCCAGCCGGTTTTCCGAAAACCGCCGCCAGATGACGTATGCGCGGCCAAGCCGGGCCTGCCCGCGCGAGGCGGGACGGTCGGACAGCAGCCATTCGCGGCTATAGGGTTTCAATGGTGTCGAAGCTGTCGTCATCGGCTGCGCGTCCTTGGATCGAGCGTCCGGTAGAGCAGATCGGACAGGAGATTGATGCTGATGAAGACAGCGCCAATCACGATGGTGCCGCCCAGAACGGCGTTCATATCCGCATTCTGCAAGGAATTGGTGATGTAAAGCCCAAGCCCCGGCCATGAGAAGATGGTTTCCGTCAAAACTGAGCCTTCCAGCAGACCGGCATAGGACAGCACGATGACCGTCAACAACGGCACGGCGGCGTTGCGCAGGGCATGAAACCAGATGATGCGGGTTTCAGACAGGCCCTTGGCGCGGGCGGCGACGATGTATTCCTGGCTGAGTTCATTCAGCATGAAGGAGCGCGTCATGCGGCTGATATAGGCCAGCGAGAAATAGCCGAGCAGACCGGCAGGCAGAATGATGTGGCGGAAAAGGTCCCACAGCACATCCCATTGTCCCTGCCAGAAGGCATCCAGCAGGTAAAAACCGGTGACCGGCGTGAAAGTAAATTCGTAGACGATATCCATGCGGCCGGGATAGGCGACCCAGTTCAGCTTGGCATAAAACACCAGCAGCGCGAGAAGGCCGAGCCAGAAGATCGGCACCGAGTAACCGACAAGCCCGATAATGCGCACGATCTGGTCGATGATGCTGCCGCGCTTGACGGCGGCGAGTACGCCGAGCGGAATTCCGAAGACAGCACCGATCAGCGTGCCGATGGTGGCAAGCTCGATGGTGGCGGGAAACACCCTGATAATATCGGCCATCACAGGATTGGTGGTCAGCACGGACGTGCCGAAATCCCCCGATAACGCCTGCTTGATGTAGAGAAAAAACTGTTGCCAGAGCGGCAGGTTGAGGCCGAGTTCCTCGCGCACACGCTCCACCACATGGGCAGGCGCACGGTCGCCCACGATGGCCAGAGCCGGGTCGATAGGAATGACGCGGCCAATGAAGAAGGTCACCGCCAGCAACCCCAGAAAGGTGGTGATGACGGTGACGAGGAAGCCGATGATGGCGGTCAGGCGCTTGTTGGCGCGGCTTGGCCTTGGCACTGTTTCAATGATGGTCACTGGATCAATCCTGCCGGATCATTCCTTGGAGACCGGATAGACATAGTTGGTGTCGAAACTTGGTCCAAGCTTCAAACCTTTGACCTTGTTGGAGAAACCGGCAATTTCCGTTTTCTGTTCGATGACGACGAATGGGCCGCTTTCCAGAACCTTCTTCTGAAGCTCCTGATACATGGCGGCGCGTTTGTCGTTATCCTTTTCCAACAATGCGGCCTGCGTTTCCTTCGTCAGTTCAGGAACGTCCCAGGCATTGCGCCAGGCCAGCGTCTTGGCCTTGCCCGCATCCGAATTGTCGTAGTTGATGGTGAAGGTTTCGGCATTCGAGTTCGGGTCGAAATAGTCGGAACCCCAGTCGCCGATATAGATGTCGTGCTGGCGGGCGCGATATTTCGTCAGCGTCTGCTTGCCATCGCCGGGAATGATTTCCAGCTTGATACCCGCCTGCGCCAGGGTCTGCTGAATGTTTTCGGCGATACCCGTGACCGGCTGGGTGTTGCGCACGTCCATGGAGACGGTAAAGCCATCCTTCAGGCCTGCCTTTGCCAGCAATTCCTTGGCCTTGGCGACATCCAGCTTGAAGGGATTTTCATCGAGAGCACCGAGTTGGCCCTTCGGCAGGAAGGTCTGGTGTACCTCGCCGATGCCCTTGATGATGGTGGCGCCAATGCCTTCGTAATCGATGAGATATTTGAAGGCTTCAACGACTTCGGGCTTCTTCAGATATTCATTCTTCTGGTTCAGGCCGAGGTAATAGACCGTACCCTTTGGTGCCGAGATAACGGTAAAGCCGTCCTTCTTGGACACGGCTTCCATATCGCCCGGCTCGAGGTTACGGGCGACATCGATATCGCCATTTTCCAGCGCCAGACGCTGGCCTGAGCTTTCTTTCATGTGGCGATAAACGACGCGCTTCAGCTTAGGCTTTTCGGCGTAATAATTCGGGTTGGCCTCCAGAATGACCGCCTCATTGGCCTTCCAGCCGAGGATCTTGTAAGGGCCGGAACCGGCATAGCCGGTCTTCAGGAATTCGTTGCCGAAATCGGTTTCATATTTGTAATCGGCGCTTGGCGTAACGGCTTTCGCCTTTTCCATCACCAGCTTCTTGTCGACAACGGAGGCAACGGTTGCCGTCAGAACGTTGAGAACGAAGCTTGGCGCATAGGCTTTGTCCACCGTCAGCACGAAGGTGTTTGCGTCTGAAGCCTTGGCCTTTTCGGTAACGTTATCGCCCTTCAAGCCGAACTGCGTCAGCAGGAATGCAGGCGACTTGTCCAGCTTGACAGCACGCTCGATGGAAAAGGCAACGTCTTCTGCCGTCACGGGATTGCCGGAGGCGAATTTGAGGCCCTGCTTCAGCTTGAACGTGTAGGTCAGACCATCGTCCGAGGTCGTCCAGCTTTCGGCCAGATCTCCCTTCACCTTGGAGGTGTCGGCAATATCGATGGAGACGAGCTTGCTGTAGGTGTTGCCGGTGACTTCAGCCGTGGTAATCTCGAATGCCTCACCCGGATCGAGCGTGATGATGTCATCGATGGCGAAGCCTTCCACCAGCGTATCGGCAGGCGTTGCCGCAAAGGCCTGTGGTGCAAGAGAGAGCATCGAAAGGGCCACACTGGTGGCGAGAATGCGGGCGGCTTTGTTGAGCGATTTGTTCATCGTCTTCCCCTGTTTGTATCTCGGTTTATACTCGGTCTCAGGCCGGTTCGTGCCATGCCTGAGCCAAAACGCGCAGCCAGTTTTCCCGGCAAATTTTAGCAAGGTCTTGATCAGCGTATCCCGCAGATTTGAGCGCCGCAACAAGATTATTATTGCCACTGGCATCGCGGATTTCCGCCGGTATCGTCGCGCCATCGAAGTCCGAGCCGAGCGCCACGCAATCTATGCCCATGCGCTCAACCATGTAATCGATGTGCTGGACCATCAGTGAAAGCGGCGTGTTGGCGTCATCGCGCGCATCCGGGCGCAACATGGTGACGGCGTAGTTGAGGCCGACCAGACCCTTGCTGTCCTTGATGGCATCCATCTGCCGATCGGTCAGATTACGCGCCACGGGCGTCAGCGCATGGACGTTGGAATGGCTGGCGACCAAGGGTTGGTCGGTGGTTCTTGCCACGTCCCAGAAGCCTTTTTCAGTGATGTGCGCGAGATCGATGAGAATGCCGAGCTGGTTGCAGCGTTTCACCAGTTCGAAGCCAGCATCGGTCAGCCCCGGCGCGGTATCCGGCGACATCGGATAGGCGAAGGGAACGCCGTGACCGAAAATATTGTGGCGGCTCCAGACGGGCCCAAGCGAACGCAGACCCGCCGCATAGAATACATCCAGCGCGTCGAGATCGGCGGCGATAGCCTCGCAGCCTTCCATGTGCAGCACGGCGGCGAAGACACCATCGGCCATGGCCTTGCGAATGTCAGCAGTGGAACGGCAGAGCTTCCAGCCGCCCGCCTGATCGAGACGCAGCGCAATGGCTGCCTTTTCGAGCGCGATATCAAGCGATGGCTGGCGCTCCAGCGGGGCTGCGAGCGGCGTTACGTAATGCCCTGAAGCATCCGGCTGCTGAAGGATCAGATCACCTGACGGAATGTAGATGGCGCAGATGCCACCGGCCAATCCGCCCGCCTTGACGCGCGGCGCATCGATATGGCCCTCATAGGTGCCATCAATGAATTCAGCGACCGGATCGCTTCCCATTTTGGCATTTCGCCACAGCCGCAGAAGCACATCATTATGACCGTCGAAAACCAGTTGCATGCGGAAATTCCAAAAGGCAGGGTAGTGTTTTTTCATTTAAAACCATGGACTTGATGACAGGAAGATGTCCATGGCTTCGGAGGGCACCGATGATCCTAGGCCCATCCTTCACGGCTTCGCAAGTCAAAAAATATGCACGATGAAAAAACGGTCAGGCCTCGCCTACCGGAGATTGATCGCCATCAAGTCTGCCACCCATCCCCTGCCTTTTTCAGCATCGGCGTGGTGAAAACGCCCTGCACCCTGACCGGCCATTGCGCGCCGAAACCCGCCAGTTTTTCGCGCCACCTGTCCGATTGCAGCATGGCGGCACCGATGACGACCGGTTCGATGTTGGAGGCTGCGAGAAGCGACAGGCCTGCAATAATCGAGGTGCCGCTGGAAATCACATCATCCACCAGCGCAACCCGCTTGCCATCCAGAAGCGGCAGCATGCGTGGATCGATATAGAGCCGTTTCTGCTGCTGTGTGGTGATGGACGACATGGGCACGGAGAGTTCGTCCAGATACCAGAATTTCCGTGACGTCCCGAGCGGCACATAACGGCTGTGGCCGAGATGGCGCGCCACGGCAGCGGCCAAAGTCAGCCCAAGCGTGGGCAGGCCGACGACAATGTCGATATTACAGGACCTGAGCTTATCGACCAGATCCTGCGCCAGGGCTTCCAGCACCGGGAAAGACGCCTGATTGACGATCAGCGATGCCAGCGCATGTTCCCCGTCAGACAATGGGCGGATCGGCAGGCGCAACTGCCTGCCATCATCGAGCGTGACGGGAAAGAAAAGGGAATGCGGACCATCGGTCTTGAAACTGCCGGGCGCATGGAGATCCTGCCAGAATTCGTGCGGTTTCATGACAATATCCTTCAGGCTGATAGTATTTTGGATCAATCCAAAAGTTACTATTAATTTTCAGGGGCTTCTGCACTAGAAAAGATCTGAATTTTCGACATCACAAGGATTGACCGCCCATGAAACCGCACGACCGGATTGCGCAAGACCTGCCATTTCTGACCACGTTCCGGCAGGACCTGCACGCGCACCCGGAACTGGGTTTCGAAGAGGTTCGCACCAGCGCGCTGGTGGCCGCACAGCTGGAAGAAGCGGGAATTGCGGTGCATCGCGGGCTCGGCATGACCGGCGTCGTCGGCACGCTTCAGCTTGGCAATGGCACCCGCACCATCGGCCTTCGCGCCGATATGGACGCGCTGGCCATGCCCGAAATTGCTGAGCGGCCCTATAAATCCACCATTGCAGGCAAAATGCACGCCTGCGGCCATGATGGCCACACCACCATGCTGCTGGGGGCTGCGCGCCATCTGGCGGCAACGCGCAATTTTTCCGGCACCGTTCATTTCATTTTCCAGCCTGCCGAAGAAGGTCGCGGCGGCGCGAAACGGATGGTGGAGGACGGGTTGTTCGAGCTTTTCCCCTGCGATGCGGTCTACGGACTGCACAACATGCCGGGGCTTGAGGTGGATGAAATAGCTGTGGTCGAGGGACCGCAACTGGCGTCTTCGGATAGCTGGCGCGTCACCTTCAAGGGCGTGGGAACGCATGGCGCAAAGCCGCATCTGGGGCGTGACCCGATCACGGCGGCGGGGAGCTTTCTGGCGGCACTGCAAAGCATCGTCGGGCGCGTGGTCGATCCGCTGCAACCGGCTGTCGTCAGCGCCTGTTCGGTGCAGGCGGGTGACCCGAAGGCTCTCAACGTCATCCCTGATGTCGTTGATATCGGCGGCACGGCGCGGGCCTATTCCGCCCATGTCCGTGACCAGCTGGAAGAGGAAATCGGGCGTCTGGCCAAGGGTACGGCTGCGATGTTCGGCATTGAGGTGGCTTACGACTTCATCCGCCGCATACCGCCTGTCATCAATGATGCCGACGCGACCAGCCGCGCGTTGAAGGCTGCCCGGAGCGTCTTCGGCGAAAAGGCGCGAACCGCCTTCCCCCCCTCGACAGCGGGTGACGATTTTTCATTCTTTGCGGGCGAAGCTCCCGGCTGCTACGTCTGGCTCGGCAACGGCCCTGCTGTGGATGGCGCGTTGCATCACAACACGTCCTATGATTTCAACGATGATGCGATTGCCTCTGGCGTGGCGTTCTGGACGACGCTGGTAGCGCAGGAACTGGCGGTGGAATAGCCGTGAGGGCCACCCCTTCGTCATACTCGGGCCTGTCCCGAGTATCTGCTACGGCTGTCTCAACGTGATTAGATGCTCGGGACAGGCCCGAGCCTGACGGACGTGAGGGCGGGAAGCCCTCAGCCAAGAATCTCCAGCACCGGCGTTTCCATCACCCTTCCCGTCAGCACATCAGCAATGCCCATATCCGTCTGGTGCGGGCCGGTGTTGCAGGCGAGTGTTGCGCCGAAGCAGGCTTTGAACACCAGATAGGGCGGCTGCCATTCCACGATCTGGCCAACCGCATCGCGAACGGCTTCGAACCCGGATGCTACATCTTCCAAACCTGCATCCGAGACGAGGCCGGACAGCGGCAGCGCAAGCAAAGCAGTGACCTTGCCGCCCGATGCGACGGCCATGCCGCCGCCTGCCTTGATGACGGCGTTTGCGGCGACCGCCATATCCTCTGCATTGCCGCCGAATACTGTCAGATTATGGCTGTCATGCGCGACGGTGGTGGCGAAAGCGCCGTCCCATGTGCCCCAGCAGGTCAGGAAACCGGTTCTGGTGACGGGGTCGGCCTTGCCGTGGCGGTGGGTGACGGAAATCATCGTTACGCCCTCCGGCGGCACCACGAAACCGTTTTCCACGGCAGCCTCCGCCTCGCCCCACTGGGTGAAGCGCGGCTTGTCGATGGTTGCGAGTTTGACTCTTTTGCCCTCGAACTTGACCAGGAAATCGGAGGGGGAGCGAGGCGTGAGCTTCACCGAATGCTTGAGCGGTGCAACGTCCATGTCGGTGAGGTCGACCAGCATTTTGCCAGCTTCTGCAACGGGCGTGCCGCTGGCCAGCACATGGCGTGCGGAAAATTGCGACAGGTCTTCGAAAACGGCAACATCGGCCCGACGACCGGCGGCGATCAGGCCGAGATCGGCGCGGTGCAAGCGCATCGCCGCATTCAGCGTTGCGGCGCGCAGGGCCCATTCGGGTTTCAAGCCGTAAGAGACCAGCCGCCGCACGACATCATCCAGCCCGCCGTTTTTAGCGAGATCGTCCGGGAAGACGTCGTCGGTGCACAGTGTCAGCGTTTGCGGCAGGTGGCCGAGCGCGTTCAAGGCTTGCACGAATTCCAGCAGGAGATGGTCGTGCGAGCCGCGCAGCTCGATGGTCAATCCGGCCCGCAGTTTCGCCATGAGATCGGCAGCGGATGTCAATTCGTGATCGGAGGTGATGCCTGCCGCCATGAAGGCGTTGAGATCGGCTCCCTCGAGACCACGCGCATGGCCGCAGATCATCTTGTCGGAAAACAGCCCTTCCTGAAGAATGGCGCTCATGCGCGGATCGCGCTCGATGACGCCGCACATGTTCATGACTTCGGCAACGCCGCCCACCTCCGGCCAGAACAGCATTTCCGCCATGGCGGAAGCATCGAAATCTGCACCCGCCTGTTCCAGTCCCGGCGCTGATGGCACGCTTGAAGGCGCCAGAAGGATGGTGCGCAACGGCAGACCCTTGCTGGCTTCCGCCGCCCAGCGCACGCCGTCGATACCGTGGACATTGCCGAATTCATGCGGGTCCCAGACAACTGTGGTAACCCCGCGCGCAACCACGGCCTGCGCATAGGTCGTAGGCGTCACCATGGAGCTTTCGATATGCATGTGCGTGTCGATCAGCCCCGGCGAGACATAGGCACCCGTTGCGTCCAGAATGCGCGATGCGTCCTCGCGAGTTCCGGCTTCGTGAACGCTGGCGATTAGCGGGCCAACGATACCGATATCGGCCAGACGAAGCTCGCCCGTGACGACATCGACAAGCGTGCCGCCGCTGATCAGGATGTCGAATGGCTGGTCGCCGCGTGCAGCCGCCACGGCACGTTTCCGCAGCGCATCGTCATTCATCCCGTCGCGATCAACGATAATGGTCTGCTGTTTCATCGGCTGGCCTCCTGACGCAGGGCATCGAGAATGATGGTTTTGGCGCTGATAGCATCGACCGTTTCAGCGAAATGCGCGTTGAATTTTTCAGCATAGGCGGCGCGGGTTTCGACAACCGTTCGACCACGCGTCAATGTGCCGTGAAGCTCAACATCGATGCGTGCTTTTTTCCAACAGATACAATCCGATGCGACTAAGGCGACAGCGGCACAGGGGTCGTAAAGCGCCATGGCATCCCGCCCTCGGCTGGTGGCAATGTTGATGAACCCTTCCAGCATATCGGCAATCAAACCGGCATTCTTGCCGCCCGCCGCACGGATGGGCGCGACATCCGAAAGCGCAGCAGTGACCTTGCGGCAAAGATCGAGATCGACCATGCGCAGGGGGAGACCGTGGGCGATGACGATGGCCAGTGCTTCAGGATCGGCAAAAGCATTGAATTCCGCAGAGGCGGTGTGGTTACCGGCGGTTACGCCGCCACCCATCCATGTCAACTCGGTGATGCGAGCAGCCAAATCGGGCCTTGCAAGGCAGAGCGCGGCGATGTTGGTGAGGGGACCGAGCGCGAGAACGCGCTTGTCTTGGTCGCCATCTGCCAGCCAGTCGCAAAGCGCTTGAAACGCGTCGCTATGCGGCAGATCGGCAGCATCGGGCAGGCCAGCACCAACCGTTGGAATGCCGGTGTCGCCGAGAATGGTCTGTGCTGTCTCAAGCTTTCCGAGAACGGGATTTTCGCGGCCCGTGTGAATTGGAAACGTCCAGCCAAACGCAGCCGCTGCACCGGCAGCATTGTGGCACACCTGCGCAAGCGGAGCGTTGCCGAACACCAGCGAGAGTCCATCGATCTGAAGCCCGTGAGACGTTGCCACCATCACGGCAGCAATGTCATCGAAGCCCATATCGCAATCGATCCAGATACCCATGGTCAGCTGAACACTTTCAGGCTCGCGGCTTTCCTGAGCGGCAAGTCGAAGGCAAGCGGCGTGCCGATATCCTGCACCGGCAAGGCGGCATCGACCTCGGCCTTGATGGGCCCCAGAGGCGTATCCAGCAGATATTCCCGCGCATTGCCCGCAAAAGACGTGCCGCGCACAGTTCCCTCGAAAGGTCCTGAACCGAGGGTCACCATGCGCGGCCTCCAGGCAAGTCCCGCCGTACTCGGAACCTGGCCAGAAAGGGGGATGCTTCCGTTATCAGTCTTGAGCAAACCACCCTCGAGACGAAAGATGTTTTCGAAGCCGACAAAATCGGCGACGAAGGACGATGCCGGTGCGTTGTAGATGTCTTCCGGCGTGCCGATCTGCTCGATGGCACCGTTCTTCATCACCACGATACGGTCGGCCAGCGCCAATGCCTCGATCTGGTCGTGGGTGACGAAAATCATGGTGACGCCGGTGGCCTTCTGGACGCGCTGAAGTTCGGTGCGCATTTCCAGCCGCAGCCGCGCATCGAGGTTCGACAGCGGCTCGTCCAGCAGCAGAACCTTGGGGTCCATGACCATGGAGCGGGCCAGCGCCACGCGCTGCTGCTGCCCGCCAGAGAGTTCCGCCGGTTTGCGAGAGGCAAAGGTGGACAGGCCAACGGATTTAAGCCCGGATGCGACTTTGTCATCCAGCGCTGAACCCTTGATGCCCTTCAGCTTCAGACCGAAGGCGACATTCTCATAAACGGTGAGATGCGGAAACAGCGCGTAGGACTGGAACACCAGCCCAACCGCCCGCTTATTTGCCGAAACGCGGGTGATATCGACACCATCAAGATCGATGCGACCAGCGGCCACCGGCATCAGACCGGCAATGGCGCGCATCGTCGTGGTCTTGCCGCAACCGGATGGGCCGAGCAGCGCCAGAAGCTCGCCCTTGCGGATATCGAGGTTAAGGTCCTTGACGGCAATGGAGTTGCCATAGGCAAGCGACAGGTTCTGGAGCGAGAGATAATTTGCATCAGACATAACGGGAGAACCCCAGAAAACGTTCGGCCATGAAAACAATGCCGATGGACAGGAAGGCGAGCAGCGAAGAGAGCGCCGCAACGGATGGGTCGAAGACGATTTCCATATAGCCCAGCATATCGATCGGCAGGGTGCGCACGCCGGGACCGGAGAGGAACAGCGACACCGGCACCTGGTTAAAGCTGGTCACGAAACCCAGAATGAAAGCTGAGAGAATGCCGCCCCTGATATTCGGCAGCACAACACGGAAGAACGCACCGACGCGGGAAGAACCCAGCAGAACCGCTGCTTCCTCGATATCCGAGCGCAGATTGGTGAGGCTGGCCGAGACGACGCGCACGGCGTAGGGCAGGATCAGCGCCGTATGGGCCAGAAACAGCGCCAGCGTAATACCAATGCCAAAGGGCACGACGAAGTAGCGCAGCAGCGCCAGGCCGACGATGATGCCGGGGACGATAATCGGGGCTGAGACGATGGTTCGGATGGTTTCCGAAAAGGGCAGCTTGTAGCGCGACATCGCATAGGAGGCGGGAACGCCGAGGATCAGTGCCGCGAATGTGCCGCCGATGGCCAGAAACATCGACATGGCAAAGCTTTCGCGGAAACTTTCGACCGTGAAGACCTTCGCGATCCATTTCAGCGAAAAGCCCTGCGGCGGAAAGGCCAGCGTATCGCCCGCCGAAAAGGAGGCCGCGACGATGATGAGGAACGGGCCGATCAGAAAGCCGATGACCAGCGCAAGCGTGAGCGGAATGAAGAGGTGCCGGGTCATGTCTTGTTCCTTGCCGTGGCGATGCGCTTGAGCAGGATGTTGGCCGCAAAGCTCATGACGATCAGAATGAAGGCGATGACGCTGGCGGCGACGAAGTTGTTGGAGACCGTAACCTGCTGATAGAGCAGGGTTTCCAGCATCAGAACCTTGGAGCCGCCGAGAATGGCGGGCGTGATATAGGCCGTCAGCGAACCGGTGAAGACCAGCGTGCCGCCGACGACAAGACCTTCCTTGGTCAGCGGCAGAATGACCTTCCAGAACACCTGCAACCAGTTGGCACCCAGAACCCGCGAGGCGGCAATCACGTCTTTCGGCATGTTTTCCAGCGCGCTGATGAGGGAGATGATCATCAAGGGCAAGAAGAGTTGCAGGAGCCCGATGAAGACGGCCGTTTCGGAAAACAGGATGCGGATCGGCGCATCCGTCAGCCCCACCAGCTTCAGCAACTCGTTGACCATGCCGGTGCGGCCGAGAATGACGATCCACGCATAGGTGCGCGCCACGGGCGAGATCATCAACGGCAGAATGACGAGGTTGATCATGTGGCCTTTGGAGTTAGCGGGCAGGTTGACGATGGCGAAAGCCGCCGCGTAACCGATGATGGCGGAGACGACGGTGACGAGCGCGCCGAGCTTGAGCGTGCGTAGGAACACCGCCCGGTTCAGCGGATCGAAAAAGAAATCCACATAGGCCTGAAAGGTCCAACCCTCGGCAGTGCGAAACCCTTCCGACAGAAGAATGAAGACCGGCACGAGAAACACCGCCGCCGCAAAGATTGCGGCGGGCAAGGCCAGTGCCAGAGCTTCCGCCCGGTTTTGAAACATGGAGTCTTCTCCGGTGTTGAATTGTCTCCGCCTGCGTACAGATGGAGTGTTTGTTATTGAGCGTCGGTGGGTGCCAGCCCCCTCTGCCCTGCCGGGCATCTCCCCCACAGGTGGGGAGATCGACTCGCGGCAAAGTTTCAGGCCATTTTATAGGTCGAGACAGAAGCGATGTCGGTGCATCCTGCTGATCTCCCCCCTTGAGGGGGAGATGTCCGGCAGGACAGAGGGGGTGACGTGCGCCAGCACGTAGCCACCACAACCAGCAACAGTCCTTACTGCCCAACCTTCGCATTCCACTCAGACAACCACTTGTCGCGGTTATCCAGCGTCGCAGCAGACGGGATCAGCTGAAGGCTCTTCGCCGTCTCTTCGCCATAGGTGATGTTGTTGGCGATCTCGTCGGAAACCTTGACCGCCTTGTTGGTCGGGCTATCGACGAGCTTTTCGGCCAGCGCCTTCTGCACATCCGTCGAGAGCCAGAAGTCCATGAACTGAAGCGCGAGATCTTCGTTCTTGCCGTTCTTCGGCACGATGAGAACATTCATGCCGCCCGTCTGGCCTTCCTTGGGTGTTGCCCATGCCAGCGGCAGGTCAAGCTTGGTGAAGGGTGCCCAGGAGAAGCGTCCGATCGGGGCTGCCCAGATTTCTTCCTGCTGCATCAGCTGCACCAGCTGCGAAGACTTAACGTAGAAGGTTACGATCTCGTCCTTCTTTTCGCCAACAGCCTCGATAGCGCCGGAGAGATCGGGAGTGTCCTTGCCAATAGCCTTACCCAGCATGTAGAGCGCTGGCGGGCCCTGATTGGTGGTGACATTGGGGAATGCGACGTGATCAACCACGCCGTCCTTCAACAGGTCGGCCCATGACTCGATCTTCATCTTGTCGGTGCGGTAGACGATGGAGGTGGCGTAGAAGTTGACGCCGACGCTCATGCCATCGCCGTTCGGGTCCTTGGCGATGTCGTAGAGCTTGTCAACATTCGGCACCTTGGAGGTGTCGATCTTCTGGATCAGATCCTTGCGGGCCGCAGACAGCGCATCGGCCATGGAAACGATGGCGAGATCGATGACCGGGCTTGCCTTGTTGGCTTCCATCTTGGCCAGACGCTCAACGCTGTTGCCGGTTTCCACCACCAGCTTGCAGCCGCACTTGGCTTCAAACGGCGTGTAGACCAGTTCCTTGAATTCGTCCTGCGCAAAGGCATAGACGGAAATGGTCAGTGTCTTGTCCTGCGCCTGCGCGGCACCCATGGACAGCATCAGCGCGGTGCCGGATGCCAGAATGATCTTTTTCATGATGCGAGTTCTCCTGCTGTCGAGGTTTTGTTGTCTGCCTGCTTCTTATTGTTTGGGCCGGACGAATGGCGGATGACCAGCTCCATCGCCACTTTCGAGATGTCGGCGATGACACCGCCGTTGACGGAGCGGCTGTCGGGATTGTCGGTATCGATGCTGCGCACCAGCGCGGTGATGGCCAGATCGGCAATCCGCACCATATCCATGCGAATGGTCGTCAGCGCGGGAGTCACGACCGGCGCCCAGATGAGGTCATCGAAGCCGGTGACGCTGGCCTGTTCCGGCACGGTGATGCCATCGCGTTGCAGTTCGGTGAGCACCCGAAGCGCGTGGAGGTCTGAAACGGCGGCAAAGGCCGTGAAGCCCTGCGCCACCTTGGCCGCAACGCCCAGAGGGCACCCTGCCCCATCCTGCTTTTCCAGAGAGGCGATCCACAATGCCTCGGTTTCCGCCATGCCGGAAAGGCCGGAGCGGATACCGCCGACGCGGTCGTTCTGCACGTTGGAGTCAGGGTTGTTGCCGATGATGACAACCTTGCGGTGGCCGAGTTCCGACAGATGGCGACCGATCTGGAAACCGCCATCCCAATGATCGGCAGCGACCGTATTGCCGGGCGTGGAGGGGGAATCGATAACGGCGACAGGGCAATCGACATTGCCTATGCGCGTGCCGCGACGTGGTACGACGACCATGCCTTCGACGCCGCGTTCGATCAGCCGGTTGATCGCTTCCGTTTGCTTGGCGACATCGCCGTGGCTGTCGGCGATCAACACACCATAACCGGCGTTATCAGCTGCCTTTTCGATGGCCTGGGCGATCTGCGGGAAGAGCGGATTGGCGATATCCGGCAGGACGAGGCCCAGAACGCCGCTTTTGCCGGTGCGCAACGCACGACCGGCAACACTGGGCACATAGCCCAGCTCATCAGCCTTGAGGCGGATTTTTTCGGAAAGCTCGGCGGAGACGCGGCCCTTGCCGGAGAGCGCATTGGACACGGTTGCCGTCGACACACGCAGTGCCGAAGCGATTGCCGTCAGATTTGCGCCTGCACGACCCGAGGTCATGGCCTGTCCATTCGTGATTAAACGTTTAATCAGGCTAAAGCGAAACTTCGTTTTTGTCGAGTCGCCATAAGGTTGATTTTTGTGCGCGAAGGCTAAGTGCCGAAAACAAGCGCGAAATTATCGCCCGGTCTCCGCGCGAAACGCCTCGACCTGGGCCAGAAGCCACTGCTTGAACAGCACCACAGGCGCATGGTTGATGCGCGAGAGCGGGGCGACAGCATAATAGGAACTGGGGCTTTTGACCTGATGATCGAAAGCGGTGACCAGTTGCCCGGCCTTGAGTTCGATGTCGATCAGAAACAGCGGCATCAACGCCACGCCCAAGCCTGCTATGCAGCCCTGCGCGACGCTGGAGAATTGTTCGAACCGCATGGCCGGTGCATTTTGCACGCCAAGCCCAAGGCTCTGGAACCAATGGTCCCACGCGCCGGGTCTGGACGCCATATGCAGCAGCGGCAGGGTGGAGATATCCTGTGCCTTGGCGATGGGATGTGCCGCCAGAAAAGACGGGCTGCACACCGGTGCGACCATCTCGTCCATCAGAAACGTGCTTTCTGCTGCGGGCCAATCTGGCTGGCCGATATGGATGGCCATATCGAGGCCTTCCTTTTCGAAATCGAACTGGCCGATGCGGGTGGCGAAATTGAGCGTGATTTCCGGGTGGGCGGCCACGAATTTGGGAATGCGCGGCAGCAGCCAGCGCGTGCCGAAGGTGGGCAGCATGGCAAGGTTCAGCGTGTTGCCATGCGTTTTGGTCATAATCTGCAGGGATGCGGAACGAATATCGCCCAGCGCCGTACCGATGGCCTTGGCGTAGGTCTGGCCCTCGGCGGTCAGCGAAACACCGCGCGCGCCGCGCTCGAACAGGCGTACGCCAAGTTGTTCTTCCAGCGACAGAACCTGCCTGCTGATCGCCCCTTGCGTCAGCGAAAGCTCGTCTGCGGCCAGCGAAAAACTGCCCAGCCGCGCCACGGAATCAAAGGCGGCGAGAGCGCTGGTGGAGGGCAGAAGTTTGCGGCTGAGCGAGGTCATGGCGCATTCCTATCTGTAATAGCAAAATGAGTAAACATGGCTTGCCGCGATGGTGCCAAAGGCCAATAATCACGCTAGCAATTTTGGAGATTTACCGTGAGCGAACGCACAGCATTCAATTGGCAGGACCCGTTTCTTCTCGAGGACCAACTGACCGAAGACGAGCGGATGATCCGCGATACGGCAGCGGCCTTTGCCCAATCGGAGCTTCTGCCACGCATCAATGAAGCCTATCTCTCGGAAACATCAGAGCCCGAACTGTTCCGCCTAATGGGCCAGACCGGCCTTTTGGGCGTGACGCTTCCTGAAAAATACGGTGCTGCCGAAGCCAGCTACGTTGCCTACGGCCTCGTGGCCCGCGAAGTCGAGCGCATCGATAGCGGCTATCGCTCGATGATGAGCGTGCAGTCGTCCCTCGTTATCTACCCGATCTTTGCCTATGGCTCGGAAGAGCAGAAGGACAAGTATCTGCCAGGCCTCGTGTCCGGTGAGCTGATCGGCTGCTTTGGCCTGACGGAACCGGATGCCGGTTCCGATCCGAACGGCATGAAGACCCGCGCCGAAAAAATTGAAGGCGGATACCGCCTGCGCGGCTCCAAGATGTGGATTTCCAATTCGCC
This sequence comes from Hyphomicrobiales bacterium, assembly GCA_900468015.1. Taxonomy (GTDB): domain Bacteria; phylum Pseudomonadota; class Alphaproteobacteria; order Rhizobiales; family Rhizobiaceae; genus Agrobacterium. The sequence continues at coordinate 64,255 of UBRU01000001.1, read as the reverse complement.
GATTGCCGACGTCTTCGTCGTCTGGGCAAAATCGGAAGCGCATGACAACCAGATCCGTGGCTTCGTGCTGGAAAAAGGCATGAAGGGCCTGTCCGCCCCTAAGATCGGCGGCAAGCTGTCGCTGCGCGCCTCCATCACCGGCGAAATCGTCATGGATGGCGTTGAAGTGGGCGAAGATGCGCTGTTGCCGAATGTTTCGGGCCTCAAGGGTCCGTTCGGCTGCCTCAACCGCGCCCGCTACGGCATTTCCTGGGGCGTGCTGGGTGCCGCCGAAGACTGCTGGTTCCGCGCCCATCAATATGGCATGGACCGCAAGCAGTTCGGCAAGCCGCTGGCCGGCATGCAGCTTTACCAGAAAAAGCTCGCCGATATGCAGACGGAAATCACGCTCGGCCTTCAGGCGTCCTTGCGCGTCGGTCGTCTATTCGATGACCACAAAATGGCACCGGAAATGATTTCGATCGTCAAACGCAACAATTGCGGCAAGGCGCTGGATATTGCCCGTCAGGCCCGCGACATGCATGGCGGCAACGGCATTCAGATCGAATACCACGTCATGCGCCACGCGCAGAACCTGGAAACGGTGAACACCTATGAGGGCACGCACGACGTGCATGCGCTGATCCTCGGTCGCGCCCAGACGGGCATTCAGGCGTTTTTCTGAGTAAACCGAAATAGACAAACCGGCGGCCACCCGCCGCCGGTTTTGCTGCGATGCGAAATAAATAATACTTTTTAACGCCCTGACCGGTTGAAACCGCCGCCGCACGAATTAATATAGAGATGTCATCATCGTCTCTGGCAGGTCCATTTGCCATATCCGGTCTCGCTGCCTTCGATTGTCCCGCAACGGAAGACATGTCATGCAGCGCCGGTAAATTCCGAGACCGCAAGTCAACGCCACAGCATCGGCACCGTGCCGGTCGGTCAAGTCACGAAGGTATTTCACATGCACAGCTATCCCGACATCAAGCTTCTCATCAACGGCGAATGGCGCGATGCCCTGTCCGGCAAGACCATCGAGGTTCTCGACCCGGCGACCGACGAAACGCTTGGCACAATCGCCCATGCCGAAAAGGCCGATCTCGATCTGGCGCTGGACGCTGCCGACAAGGGCTTCAAGGTCTGGCGCGAAACCTCTGCATTCGAGCGTTCCAAGATCATGCGCAAGGCTGCCGATCTCGTGCGCCAGCGCATCGACTACATCGCATGGCTGATGACGCGCGAACAGGGCAAGCCGCTGGCGCAGTCCAAGATGGAAATCATCAACGCTGCCGACACGATCGACTGGTTTGCTGAAGAGGCCCGCCGCACATACGGTCAGGTCATTCCTGCCCGCTTCGGTGGCGTTTCCAACCTTGCCATCAAGTTCCCGGTCGGCCCTGTGGCCGCCTTCACGCCATGGAACTTCCCGATCAACCAGGTCGTGCGCAAGCTGTCTGCCGCCGTGGCAACCGGTTGCTCCATCATCGTCAAGGCACCTGAGGAAACACCGGCTTCGCCTGCCGAACTCATCCGCGCCTTCGTGGATGCAGGCGTTCCGGCTGGCGTCGTCAACCTCGTTTACGGCGTTCCATCGGAAATTTCCGAATATCTCATTCCGCATCCGGTCATCCGCAAGATTTCGTTCACCGGCTCTACGCCTGTGGGCAAGCATCTGGCCGCACTGGCTGGTAAGCACATGAAGCGCGCCACCATGGAACTGGGCGGTCATGCTCCTGTTCTGGTATTCGACGATGCCGATCTGGCCAAGGCCATCGAGGTTTCCGCTACTGCCAAGTTCCGCAACGCCGGTCAGGTTTGCGTTGCGCCGACCCGCTTCCTCATTCAGGACAGCATTGCCGACAAGTTCATCGACGGCATCGTGAAATATGCCGAGAGCGTCAAGGTCGGTAACGGTCTGGATGCAGACACGACCATGGGCCCGCTGGCCAACGAACGCCGCATCCCGGCCATGGAAGAGATGATCCAGGACGCCGTATCCAAGGGTGCCGTTCTGAAAACCGGCGGCAAGCGCATCGGCAACAAGGGCAACTTCTTCGAGCCCACCGTGCTGACCGACGTGCCGACCTCTGCCAAGATGATGAACGAGGAGCCCTTCGGCCCCGTCGCCATCGTCAACCGCTTCTCCACGCTGGATGAAGCCTTGGAAGAAGCAAACCGCCTGCCCTTCGGCCTCGCATCCTACGCCTTCACAGGCTCGGTCAAAACTGCCCATGCCCTCAGCCAGCGCGTCGAAGCAGGCATGCTGACCGTCAACCATAACGGCCTCGCCATCCCTGAAGTCCCGTTCGGCGGCATCAAGGACTCCGGCTACGGCACGGAAGGTGGTTCGGAAGCGGTCGAAGCCTATCTCGAAACCCGCTTCGTCAGCCAGATGAGCTGATCAAGAATACAGTAAAGCCCGGCGGAGACGCCGGGCTTTGTCGCATATGACGAGTGATTTTTTACACCGCCGTCGTGCTCGGGCCTGTCCCGAACATCTAATCACGTTAAACGTTGGGGTTCGTCAGATCCTTGGGACGAGCCCAAGGATGACGCTAAGAGTGACGCCGGTTCATTCCCTAATTTCTGCTATGCACGCTCTGCCGGAAAAATCTTCGCGCGGCGAATGACGATATGGCCACGGTCTCCGGCTTCGACCGCCGTTTCGGGCGGCACATCGAATTCCAGCAGGTCGCCTTCGGTGGTGGAGGCGATCACGCGGCGGTCGCCTGCGCGATCGAGAACGCGGGTTACCTGGGCAGGAATGCCATCGTGCAGGTCTTCCCACTCCAGATCGTTGGGCCGGGCATAGATATCGACGGGGCCATCGGCCTGACCGTAGGCGAAGGGGACTTCGGCTGTTCCGACGAAAATCTTGCCGGAGCGGGCGGTGCCAGAAATGCGGTTTGCATCCCCGAGGAAACGCATGACGAAAGAGGAATTGGGCTGTCGGCAGACGTCTTTTGGCGTGCCCTGCTGGATGATTTCGCCCTGATTGAGAATGACGACGCGGTCGGCGAGATCGAGTGCTTCTTCCTGATCATGGGTCACGAAAATGGTGGTGATGCCAAGTTCGGTGTGGATTTCGCGCAGCCAGCGGCGCAGATCGCGGCGCACATTGGCGTCGAGCGCACCGAAGGGTTCGTCCAGCAACAACACCTTCGGATCGACTGAAAGAGCCCGGGCAAGGGCCACGCGCTGCCGCTGACCACCGGAGATTTGTGCCGGGAACCGTTCGCCCAGCCCATCCAGCTTCACCAGCCGCAGCAATTCATCCACCCGCGCATCGATTGCGGCCTTGTCACGTTTGACCTTGGAGACCTTCATGCCGAAGGCGATGTTTTCATGCAGTGTCATATGCGGGAAGAGCGCGTAGTGCTGGAAGACGAAGCCGACGCCACGGTCGCGGACCGGGATGTTGGTGGCGTCTTCATCACCGAAATAGATGTGGCCGCCATCGGTATATTCGAGCCCGGCGACCATGCGCAGGATTGTCGTTTTGCCAGAACCAGAAGGGCCGAGTAGGGCCAGCAGTTCACCGCTTTCGATATCCAGCGAGACATCGCGCACGGCACGAAAGGTGTCGAAGGTTTTCACCACGTTTTCGAGGCGGATTTTCATGCGCTTGTCTCCGGCACAGCAGCGGTTTTCTTGGCGCCACGCCCTGCCCCGCGCTTTTCCAGCGCGACCTTGGCAATGATGGTGACGACGGCGAGAGCCGCGAGAATGGATGCCGAGGCGAAGGCGCCTGCGGCCTGATAATCGTGATAGAGCAGTTCGATATGCAAAGGCAGCGTGTTGGTCTGGCCGCGAATATTGCCCGAGACCACCGATACCGCGCCGAATTCACCCATCACACGCGCATTGCACAGCACGACACCGTAGAGCAGTGCCCATTTGATATTGGGCAGCGTGACAGAGAAGAAGGTGCGCCAGCCGGATGCTCCTAGCGAGGTCGCGGCCTCTTCCAGATCACGCCCCTGCGCCTGCATCAACGGGATCAACTCGCGCGCCACGAAGGGCGCGGTGACGAACATGGAGGCCAGCACGATGCCGGGAAGGGCGAACAGCACCTTGATGTCATACGCATCGAGGAGCGGACCGAGCAGACCCTGCAAGCCATAGACGAAGAGATAGGCGACACCGGCAACGATGGGTGAGATGGAGAACGGTATCTCGATGATGACGAGCAGAAACCGCCTGCCCCAGAAATCGAACTTGGTGATGGACCATGCCGCCGCGATACCGAACGCGGTGTTGACGGGCACGGCGATCAAGGCCGTGATCACCGTCAGCAAGATAGCGTGGCGGGTATCGGGATGGCCGATGGTGGCGGTGAAAACCTTGACACCCTGCGAGAAGGCCTCGACGCCGATGATGAGCAAGGGCGCGACGACGAGCAGCGCTCCAATGATCAGAACGAACGCGATGAGCGAACGGCGCACGAGGGGCGCGTCACCCACGCGGGGCGGCTTGCGGCGGGCGGAATGAGCACTCATCGGCTAGCCCCTCACCGTATAGCGCAAGGCGCGAGTTTGCAGAAAATTGGTGACGGCCAGCATGACGAAAGCCGTGATCAACAGCACGGAGGCGATGGCGGCGGCGGCCTGATAATCATATTCCTCCAGCCGGATGAAGACGAGAAGCGAGGTGATCTCGGTCGAAAATGGCTGGTTTCCGGCGATGAAAATGATCGCGCCGAACTCCCCCAGGCTGCGAGCAAAGGACAGCGAAATACCGGCAAGAATGGCAGGCGTCAGCAGCGGCAGAATGACCTTGCGAAAGATTTCGAAGTCGGAGCCGCCGAGCGACTGTGCTGCCTCTTCCAGCGCCGGATCGAGGTCTTCCAACACCGGCTGTACCGTGCGCACGATGAAGGGCAGGCTGGTAAACGCCATGGCGACGATGATGCCGAGCGGCGTATAGGCGACCTTGATACCGACATGGGCAAGGACGGAGCCGAACCAGCCATTACCCGCAAACAGCGCCGTCAGCGCAATACCGGCGACCGCCGTCGGCAACGCGAAGGGAAGGTCCACGATGGCATCGACCAGACGCCAGCCGGGAAAGCGATAGCGGGTAAGCACCCAGGCCAGCGAAAGGCCGAACACCACATTGAACACGGTGGCCGCCAGCGCACAGAGCACGGTCACGCGGTAGCTGGCAACGGCACGTGGCGACGAGACGATGGCCCAATATTCGGCAGGGCCGAGACTTGCCGCCTTGAAGACGAGTGCAGCCAGCGGCAGGACGACGATGATGCCGACATACAGCAGAGTGACGCCGAGCGACAATCGCAGCCCCGGCAAAACATTGCGTCTCAAACCCGTCCCCTATCATGCCAAAGCGACCCGGCGGGAGGCCCAGCCGGGTCGATGTTCTCTCAAACCAGTCAGCGATTAACGGTTGCCGTAAAGCGTATCAAGCACGGCGCCGGACGCGAAGTGTTCTTTCTGGATTTTATCCCAGCCGCCGAAGACATCGTTGACGTTGACCAGGCGGATATCCGGGAACTGATCCTTGAACTCGGTCGTGACCTTTTGGTCGTGGACGCGGTGACCGAACTGCGCGGCGATGCGCTGGCCTTCCTCTGTGTAGAGGAAATCGAGATAGGACTTCGCCAGATCGCGCGAGCCGCGCTTGTCCACGACCTTATCGACGACGGCGACCGGGAATTCCGAGAGCAGGCTGACGGAGGGAACGACGCTCTCAAACTTGTCGGTGCCATATTGCTTGGCGATGCCGCGTGTTTCAGCCTCGAATGTAATGAGGACATCACCGACTTCGCGCTCGACGAAGGTCGTCGTCGCTGCGCGGCCTCCGGTATCGAAGACGGGCGTATTGGCGAACACCTTCTTGATGAACTCCTGAACCTTGGCGTCGTCGTTGTTGAACTTTTCCTTGGCGAAGGCGGTCGCGGCCAGATAGGTGTAACGGGCGTTGCCAGATGTCTTCGGGTTCGGGAAAACCAGCTTCACATCATCCCTGACAAGATCGTCCCAATCCTTGATATTCTTGGGGTTACCGGCCCGAACAAGGAAGGACGGGAAGGAATAGAAGGGCGACGCATCGTTGGCGAAACTCTTCTTCCAATGGGCTGAAACGAAGCCCTGCTTCACCAGAAAATCGATATCGGTGACCTGATTGAAGGTCACGACATCTGCTTCCAGACCTTCGACAATGGCGCGCGCCTGCTTGGAGGTGCCAGCATGCGACTGGTCGATGGTGACGCCGGGATGCGCCTTGATGAAGGCTTCGTTTTCTGCCGCAAAAACTTCACGCGCAACGTCGTAGGACGCATTGAGAAGCGTTTTCGGCTCTTGCGCAAAGGCAGATGTGGATAGAAGCGTTGCGAGAGCAGCGCCGATAAGCAAGACCCGTTTCATGAAACCCCCGGAATGTCGATTGATGGGCAAGATACGAGACGTGTCCATCAATCGCGAGAAACGGCGCTCCTGATCACCGTGCATTGCGAGATTTTTTTGCTACCCATGGGCGATATGGTGGAGATATGTTGCGCGCGGTCAGGCGTCAGTCTTTGCGATCGGCAAACAGCTTCGGCTCGACCGGCTGGAAATATCGCTCAAGAGATGCGGCATCGACGTCCGAAAGCGTTGCCGGTTCCCACTTCGGGTTCCGGTCTTTGTCGATGAGCGCTGCGCGGACGCCCTCGTAGAAGTCATGATTTCTCAGCACCTCGCAGCCTGCGGCAAACTCCCGCTCCAGACACGCCGTCAGGCTGGCACTCTCCCTCCCCTGCCTCAAAAGCCGAAGTGTCAGGATCAGGCTTGTGGGAGAACGTGTATTTAGAGTTGCAAGCGTTTCCTGCGCAAAGGCGCTGCTGTCGCGCGACAGCGCGTCCAAGATTTCCTGCACCGTGTCGAAGTGAAAGGCGGCATCGATGCCCTGTCTCTCGGCGGCCAGAAATCCAGCGGTTGCGGGTCTGCTGGACATGCCTTCGATGACACCGCCAACATCGGCTGAGAAGGCCATGCCCGACAAGGCTTCTATCAGTTCCGGTAGCCGGTCCGAGGTGATGTGATAGTCGGCAAGACCGGCAAACATGGCGTCCGCCGCGCCGATTTCCCGCCCCGTCAGTCCCAACCATGTCCCCGTTTCACCCGGCGCTTTGGGAAGCAGCCATGTGGCGCCGACATCGGGGAAATAGCCGATGGCTGTTTCCGGCATGGCAAGGCGGGTTCGCTCCGTGACGATGCGGTAGCGTCCATGCGCCGATATGCCGACGCCGCCGCCCATGACGATACCATCCATGAAAGCGATGAAGGGTTTGGAATAGCGCGAGATGGCTTCGTTCAGCGGAAACTCGTCGCGCCAAAAGCGGGTGCGGTCCACCTCGCTTGCCGCGCGGGCCTCGAAGATCAGCCGCACATCGCCACCGGCGCAAAGGCCGCGCGGTCCTTCGCCACACAGGATGACACAGACGATGTCCGAATCGCGCAGGAAGAGATCGAGCCCGGCTTTCATGCCTGCGACCATCGCTTCGTTGAGACTGTTGATCGCCTTGGGCCGGTTCAGGCGGATCAGCCCGACGCTGCCGCGTTTCTCCAGAATAATTTCATCCGTCGCCAGATCGTCCCGCATCATGCCTCCCAACACTCGACTGACGCCAATGTGAGGCTCTCTACGACATCACGCAACATTTATCGCGCCGCAGCGAAACAGGATGCCCGTTTTGTCGTTGATTATACGTCGCAAATGACAACCATAGCGTTCTTGCAGTGCAGCAATTTAACTTGACGCAAGAGCTAATATTGGCATGTAATAGTCTGGCAGAATACCGGCGCCGATCCTGTCCAGCGTTCCAGCCGGGACCATACAGACGCAACCCTAGCGGGCGATGACGTAGTAACGGGAGAATGACATGCAGGTTTCACCACAAGACTGGATTAGCAAGAGAGCCTACACCCTGTGGGAGAGCGAAGGCCATCCGCACGGACGCGACGCGGACCATTGGGAACAGGCGAAGAACGAATATGCATTGCTGGAAAATTCCAAGGCCACCAAACCGGCGCACCGGAAGAAATCCGAAGTGAAGGTCGCAAGTCTCGACGAAAAAGCCAAACCAAAGGCACGCGCGCGCAAAAGCGCAACGACGTAAGCATCCTCCCCAGGCGTCGGCGACTGACCACTCAAACTGAACGCAGTAAAAAGCCCCGACAAGCGGGGCTTTTCCAGTCTTTATACAGACGATCAGAACGTCAAAGCGCGGTCGCCGTTCTCATCCTTGATGCGGCTTGGCAGACCGATGCGGTTCAGGATATTCAGGAATGGCTGTGGTGGAAGTTCTTCCACATTAGCCATCTGCTTCACATCCCACTCGCCCGTCGCAATCAGCATGGCAGCGGCAACCGGCGGAACGCCTGCGGTGTAGGAAATGCCCTGTGAGCCGACTTCATTGTAAGCGTCCTTGTGGTCCGCCACGTTGTAGATGAAGACCTCGGTTTCCTTGCCATCCTTGATGCCCTTGACGACATCGCCGATGCAGGTCTTGCCGACATAATCGGGAGCTAGCGACGAGGGATCGGGCAGCACGGCCTTGACGAGCTTGAGCGGAACGACTTCCAGACCTTCTGCCGTCTTAACCGGCTTTTCCGAGAGAAGGCCAAGGTTCTTCAGCACGGTGAAGACGTTGATATAGTGGTCACCAAAGCCCATCCAGAAGCGTACATCGGCGCCATCCATATTCTTGGAGAGCGAATGCACTTCGTCATGGCCTGTCATATAGGCCTTCTGCTTGCCGACGACCGGCAGGTCGAATTCCTGACCGACTTCGAACATCTGGTTCGTCTGCCACTGGTTGTTCTGCCAGGAATAGACAACGCCGGTGAATTCGCGGAAATTGATCTCAGGGTCGAAATTGGTCGAGAACCAACGACCGTGGCTACCGGCATTGATATCGACGATATCGACCGAAGTGACCTTGTCGAAATACTCATCCTTGGCCAGACGCGCGTAAGCGTTGACCACGCCCGGATCGAAGCCGACGCCGAGAATGGCGGTGACGCCCTTTTCCTTGCACTCGGCGGCACGCTGCCATTCGTAGTTTCCGTACCAAGGCGGGTTTTCGCAAATCTTGGTCGGATCCTCATGGATGGCCGTATCCATATAGGCAACGCCTGTGTCCATGCAGGCACGAAGAACGGACATGTTGACGAAGGCAGAACCGACATTGATGACGATCTGCACGCCGGTCTTCACGATCAAGGCTTTCGTCGCCTCGATATCCATCGCGTCAAGCGCATGGGCTTCAAGCTTTACGTCTGTCTTGAGGCTCTTCTTTTCGCGTACGGACTCGACAATCTTGCGGCACTTTTCCAAAGTTCGCGACGCAATATGAATGTCTCCCAATACATCGCTGTTCTGGGCGCACTTATGCGCCACGACCTGTGCCACGCCACCGGCGCCGATGATGAGAACGTTCTTCTTCATTTCAGGTGATGCCTCCTTTTCCCCGCAGGGATGAGTTTGGTTGATGGACGGAAGCAGACGTTCTACCCCCACCCCTTTGTTTCGGTCGTGCTTTACGACAGGCTTTGCTGGAAATCCGCAAAGTCGAATTCGCGGACGGCTCGGACAGTGCCGTCCAGTTCCTTAATGGCGATTGTCGGCATTTTCACGCCGTTGAACCAGTTTTTCTTGACCATGGTGTAACCGGCAGTGTCCTGAAAGGACACGCGGTCGCCCACCTTCAGTTCGTTCTCGAAGCGAAACTCGCCGAACACGTCACCCGCCAGGCAGGACTTGCCGCAGACCATGTAAGCGTGGTCGCCCTCATTGGGGGCGACCTTTGCCGTTTCGCGGTAGATCAGCAGATCGAGCAAATGCGCTTCGATTGAGCTGTCAACGATGGCGAGATTCTTGCCGTTGAACAGCGTGTCGAGAACCGTTGTTTCCAGGGTCGTGCTCTTGGTGATCGAAGCTTCGCCAGGCTCCAGATAAACCTGAACACCGTATTTTTCAGAGAATTCCTTGAGGCGATCACAGAAGCGATCAACAGGGTAATTCTCACCGGTAAAATGGATGCCGCCGCCGAGGCTGACCCATTCCGCTCGCGACAGGAGCGTGCCGAAGCGCTCTTCGATCTGCCCCAGCATCCGATCGAACAGTTCGAAATCGCCGTTTTCGCAGTTGTTGTGGATCATGAAGCCGGAGATGCGATCCATCACCTTCTCGACCTTGGCCACATCCCACTCGCCCAGACGGCTGAACGGACGGGCCGGATCTGCCAGATCGAAGGTGGATGAGCTGACCTGCGGATTGAGGCGAAGACCACGGGTGATATCAGACGCCTTGTCCGCGAAGCGCTCAAGCTGGCCGATAGAGTTGAAGATGATCTTGTCCGCGTTCGAGATGACCTCGTCGATCTCGTAATCGGCATAGGCCACGCTGTAGGCATGGGTTTCGCCGCCGAATTTCTCGCGACCGAGACGCACTTCGTAGAGCGACGACGACGTCGTGCCATCCATGTATTGCGACATGAAATCGAACACCGACCATGTGGCAAAGCACTTCAGTGCCAGAAGCGCCTTGGCACCGGATTTCTCGCGCACATAGGCAATCTTCTCCATGTTGCGCAGGAGCTTCGTCTTGTCGATCAGATAATAGGGCGTTTGCAGCATCGTTCGGTCACGTCGTTCTGTAATGGAAGGGAAGTTCACACGTCTTGTGACGGGCCTTATAGGATGCTTGTGACAGGAAAACAAACCCGCAGCCCAGATTCAGCAAGAGAGTCGTTATTTCCCCAACCAAGCGGCAAAGCTGCGGAACCAAACTCTAATGAAGGCGTTTTGGGACTACGCGTGAGCCGTCACAGGCTCGAAGCGCGAGCAACCGAGGCGACAAGGGGACCGGGCACAAAGGGGTACGTCAGGATAGGCCGAACACTGTTAAGCGTCTTGGACATCTCAGACCAGTCTCCCAGCTTCTTCACCAACCGCAATTTTGAAAACCACCTCAGAAAAGGACATATCATGGCGACGGTTCGCAACGTGGAAGACGAAGTACGTAAGGTCGTGGACAGTGGCGATGCAGCGGAAGTATCCGCACAGTTGGCGCAGTTGCGTGAAGATCTTGCGAACCTTGCCGGTAGCGTGAAAGCGCTCGGCGCTGGCGTTTCCTCTGAAGTGAAGGCACGCGCATCGCACGTTGCCGACGAAGCCATTGCTGCCGGTGAAGAAACCGTCGACAAGGTTCGTCACGAAATTCAGTCGCTCAACGACAACCTTTCCTATCAGGTTCAGAAGAACCCGCTTCAGGCATTGGGCATCGCGGCAGCCGCCGGTTTCCTGATCGCTATCGTCACACGGCGCTAAGGCAGCACCATGATTCAAGCGCTGCTGCTCTACATCGCAGACACCCAGCGAGAGGGTCAACTCGTCACGCGCCGCATCAAGACCAAGCTCCTGCTCTGGAGCCTGGCTGGCGTGTTCTTCGCAATTGCCTTCATCGCGGCACTGATCGGCGGTTCGATTTATCTTGCGAAGGAACTGGGTGCCGGTCCGGCAGCGCTGGTCATTGCGGGCGTTTCGTTTTTGCTGGGCGTTATCATGCTCATCACCCTGGCGATCATGCGCAGGCCACGGGTCTATGCGACGCGCCCGGTTCTGCCCCTCGCGGCTGCACCTATAGCCGCGCAGGCGATGATTGGCGGCGCGATCGGAAAACGACCGTTTACTTCGCTTCTGACCGCGATGGCCATTGGCTTCATCGCGACCCGAACGTCGCTGAGAAAAAAGAAATAATGGCATCCGAGAGCCGCCTCCCACACGAGGCGGCTTTCTTTTTTCATCCACGATAATTTCCTCTGCCCTTCTGCCGACAAAATGTTACGCAGTCTCCCGACACATCTTTAAATGGAGAGATTGCTGGATGCGGAAGAAAGTCCTTGTCGTCGGCGGAGCCGGATATATTGGTTCGCACACCTGCCTGCTGCTGGCGGAACGTGGATATGAACCTGTCGTTCTCGACAACCTTTCCAATGGCCATGAAGAATTCGTCCGCTGGGGACCTTTCGAGCAGGGTGACATCAGGGACCGTGCTCGCCTCGACGAGGTGTTCGCCAAGCACAAGCCGGAGGCCGTGCTACACTTCGCAGCCCTGATCGAAGTCGGTGAATCCGTCAAAAACCCCGTGGCATTCTACGATAACAATGTGACCGGCACCCTGACGCTGCTGTCCGCCACGATGGATGCGGGCGTGAAGGCTTTCGTCTTTTCCTCGACCTGCGCGACCTACGGCCTGCCGGAGCGCGTGCCGCTGGACGAAACCCACCGCCAAGCACCCATCAATCCCTATGGCCGCACCAAATGGGTGGTCGAGCAGGCATTGAAGGACTACAGCACGTATAAAGACTTGAAGTCAGTCATGCTGCGCTACTTCAACGCCGCCGGTGCCGATTTCGAAGGTCGCATCGGCGAGTGGCACAAGCCTGAAACCCACGCCATTCCGCTGGCCATCGAAGCGGCATTGGGTCGTCGTGAAGGCTTCAAGGTGTTCGGCACGGACTATGACACGCGCGACGGCACCTGCGTGCGCGACTATATCCACATTCTAGATCTGGCGGATGCCCATGTGCGCGCCGTGGACTACCTGCTTGCGGGTGGCGAAACGGTGGAACTGAATCTTGGCACCGGCACTGGCACGACCGTCAAGGAACTGCTCGACACGATTTCGGAAGTGTCAGGCCGTCCTTTCCCCGTTGAATATGCGGATCGCCGCGAAGGTGATTCCACGACGCTGGTCGCCAACAACGACAAGGCCCGCGAAGTGCTCGGCTGGGAGCCGCAATACACGCTGGAAGACATCATCCGCTCGGCGTGGCGCTGGCACTCCTCCAGAAACGAAAGCATGTAAGGCGATAGGCGGCGGCTTACTCCGCCGCCTTCACCACCTCTTGGTCGCCCGCCGACCGACGAGTTTCCGCATAGGCCATCATCAAGGGAGCCACGCCTTTGATGTCGTCGTCACGAAGGGTTTCCGACAGGTAGTAACCGACCGTCCCGTCACGATAGACGCCTTCGAAGCCACCGAGACCGGCCACGCAGCAGATGTGGCCCAGCCTCACGCGACCATCAGCATCCCGCGTCATTTCATCGTTGATGAGACCATCCAATGCGCATTGTCCCGTCTCGGCAGAGAGACCGGAAATTCCCAGCCGCGCGCCTTTAAGGAAAAAGTAGGCGAACATGGCGGTCGCAGAACTTTCAGCGTAGTTGCCTTCAACCTCGGGCGCATCCACCACCTGCAGCCAACGGCCATCGGTGGTTTGCAGCGACCGTATTTTTGCAGCCAGCCGCCCCGCGCGTCGTTCGATCTCCGTCCGCTCCGCGCCCTGCGGCAGGGTCTCGGCGATATCGACGAAGGCCATGGCAAGCCAGCCGATGGCGCGGCCCCAATGGGCCGGTGAAAGACCACTCGCCGGATCGGCCCAGCCTTGCAGCCGCGATTCGTCATAGCCGTGGCGATAGAGCGAGGATGTTTCGTCATAGGTCAGATCGAGCGCCGTCAGGAACTGCTTGACGGCGTCCTGTTGCAGATCGACCTGACCAGTCCTATCAGCATATTCCAGCTTGAACGGCAGCGCCATGTAGAGCCCGTCCAGCCAGACCTGATGCGGGTAGCGCAATTTATGCCAATAGGGCCCGGCCTGTATGCGTGGGTGAAAGCGGAGCTGCTCGGCCAGCGGCCTCGCGGCCTCCAGCCATTTCGCATCTCCGGTCAATCGGTGCAGATAGATCAGCGCCCGACCAGCCAGCACATTGTCGATGTTGAACTCATCGACACGGTAGCCTGCAAGCCTGTTCTGCGCATCGATCTGACCACCGACGAGCCGCAGCAGATGATTCAGCCAGCGCTGCTCGCCCGTCGCTTCATACAGGGTGATCAGGCCGCGATAGAGACATCCGTCCTCGTAGCACCACGATCCGCCTTTGTAGTAATCGTAATCGCTGCTGTAATCGTCAAAGTAACTGGTCAGCATGGGCTCTGTCATTCTCGGTTGGATCGATGGAGGCGGGATGAAGTCCCGACAGGGTTTTGAATTGCGTGTTTTCGGCGATGATACCGGCATGCCTGAGCGCTGGCAGATTGCTCGCCATTTCGGCCACCTGCGGCTCGGCAGCGGGATCGAAGGTGACGCGGTAATTCTCGATCACCACGTCGCGAATGGGTGATTCCGGCAGGCCGTAAAACACTGCGGCGGCAGTGCCAGCGCCTGACACCTCGACATTGCGCAACGTGAAGCCCGAAAGACGCGGTGTTTCCGCCGTCACGGGCAAAGGCAGGCGCGACTGGACGAAATCGGAGCGGCCATCGGCATCGCAAAAGTAGAAAGCGTTGACGGCCACGGGCGTCGCAACATTCTCCATCCGGCAATCCAGAAGGCTGATATCGGTGACCTCTCCGCCACGCCCGCGCCGCGTCTTGATACGCAAACCGCGATCCGTGCCGATAAAGTGGCACCGGCTGATCGTGACATTGGAAACACCGGCGCTCATCTCACTGCCCATGACGACGGCGCCATGGCCGCGCTGCATCAGGCAATTGACGATATCGATCCGCTCCGTCCTTCTGTCCGGTCCACCCAGCGGATGTTTCTTGCCAGCCTTGATGGCAATGCAATCATCTCCCACCGAAATGGACAGGCCGACGAGGCGAACATCGCGGCAACACTCCGGGTTGAAGCCATCCGTGTTGGGCGATTCCGGTTCGTTTTCAATGCTGAGGTCAACGGCAAGAACGTGGTCGCACAACACCGGATGCACTGTCCACGAGGGTGAATTGCGCACCGTAAAACCACTCAATGTCAGATCGCGACAACCCGATAGGAACAGCGTGCGCGGACGGCGCGCACCGCGCCTGCTGTCCTTGGGCCATGTCCACCAGTCGCCCCGGTCTCCGCCCCCATCGACCACGCCTGCGCCTGTGATGGTCAGACCTTCACAATCGATGGCATTGATCACGCTTGCAAAAATCGGTTCTGCCACGCCCTCCCAGGTGCCGAAGACGCGCCCGTCATCGTGCCGCGCTGGAAAGATCGCAAGATCGCTCCAGTCGGACAGAGCCCACAGCTGCGCATCTTTTTCCAACAGAAGCGTCATGTGGCTTTTGAGATAAAGCGGCCCTGTTTTCCAGATACCGGCTGGAATTCGAAGCGTGGCGTTCTCAGTAAGGGCGGCGATGGCGTGGGCGATGGCCTCGGCATTGTCAGCGAGATCGCAGGAGGCGCCATGGTCTCGGATATCGATCAGAGCGCTTTCTATAGCCGTCGTGAAGGCAAGCACATCGCCATCGATGGCGAGGTCGTAACCCGTATCCGGCGCAAGGCCGGACACGGTGAAAACGACCGATAACGTCTGGCCGGTCACGACCACGTCGCCATCCCTGCCCGTCACGCGCCAGTCGAGCGGCTGG
Organism: Hyphomicrobiales bacterium; assembly: GCA_900468015.1. Taxonomy (GTDB): domain Bacteria; phylum Pseudomonadota; class Alphaproteobacteria; order Rhizobiales; family Rhizobiaceae; genus Agrobacterium. The sequence continues at coordinate 48,838 of UBRU01000001.1, read as the reverse complement.
GACAAAGCGTAGAAATGCCTTTCGGCATGAACGCTGAATGTTGCCGTGCGCGAAGAGGCGGTGATGAGCTGGATGGCGGCATGGGTCATGGGAGTTTCCTCAGATCCCGGCCAGAGCTTCATCGATGGAAGCTATGATTTCGGCAGCGGTATCCTCGGCGGATTGCTGGCCATAGGCAAAGGCTTCCAGATTGGTATCGAAGGCATCGGTAACACGCGGATGCTCAATCAGCGGCGAGACCTTCGGCCCCTCGGATTCGACCACCACCTTATAGGATTCCGCCTGCACGGGCTTGATCTTGCCCGCATCCGTCAGCGTCTTGATGGCGATCTTGCTGGAGGGAATGCCACGCGTCGCGCCGAGAATGGCGACGGCCTCTGGATCGTTCAGCAGGCAATTGATGACCTGCGCCGCCGCCTTCGGTTCCTTGCTGTTCTTCGAGATGGAAAACAACATGGATGGCTTGCGATAAATGCCTTCGGACTTACCGCCTTCGGATTTCGGCGAATGCGCTGGCACGAGTTCCAGACCCTTTTCCAGCGGTGCTGCGATCTTGCCGTAGGTGGTATCCCACTGATAGGTGCTGGCGTAACGGCCATTGGCCCATTTTGGGTTTTCAAACAGCGGGCGGTTGCCACCGGCAGACGAGTTCTTCCAGGATTCGATGACGCCCTTGTCGACCATCGATTGGTAGAAATTCAGCGCTTCCGCCAGTTCCGCTTCAGACCATGCCACCTTGTTTGTTTCAGGGTCGATGAAGGTCTTGCCGGTCATCTGCGTGGCACGCAAAATCACAACGATACGAGCATTGAGGCCGTTGCCTTCGGAAGGAGCGGCTTCGAAGGGGTAATAATCATTGCCCAGCTTGGCTTTCAAAACAGGAGCCGCAGCAAACAACTCGTCCCACGTCTTCGGGATCGCGATGCCAGCCTTTTCGTAGACCGTCTTGTTGTACATGAAGATGCGACCGGTCGTGGACACGGGAATGCCGTTCAGCTTGCCTTTGACGGTGGCGCTTTGCAGATCGGCATCCGACCATTGAGTCAGATCGATGACATCCTTGAACTGGTTGAGGTCGGCAAAACCGTCGCCGTTCTTGGAAAACAGTGGCAACCATGGCCAGTTGGTCTGCATGATGTCCGGTTCGGTGCGACCGGCAAGCTGCGTGGCAATCTTTTCCTGATGGCCCTGCCAGCCGGTAAATTCCGGCGAAATCGTATGGCCGAACTTCGCGCCGCAGACCTTGAGCGCTTCCTGCGTTGCCAGATGCCTGTCGTCGCTTCCCCACCACGACATGCGCAGATTGGCGGCGTTGGCATTTTCCAGACTTGTCGCAGCCAGCAAGGCCGCCATGATGATTGTACGTTTCATTGTCTTTCCTCCCAAGAATTCAACGTAAATTGTGGTGGCTCACGCCAGACTGATATTTTCACCCGACTGGCGACTGAACACATGGGCTGACGTCGCATCCGCCGTCAGCCAGACCTGCTCGTCACGCAATGCCTTGCGGTCGTAGGCCTGCGCCGGGACGACCGCAATCACGCGGTTGGCGCCTGCCTGAATGTGCAGATAGACCTCGTGTCCCATGAACTCGACATGGCTGATTTTGCCCGCAAGAGCATTCGGCGTGTCTGGCGTGGCAAGGCTGAAATGCTGCGGGCGGACACCCAGAATGATGTCCTTCGGCGCATCCGCCTTCAGCCGCCCGGTCAGTTCGGGGCCGAGCTGTACCTTCTGCCCGGCAATATTGATGGCGCCATCGCTTTCCAGCGTCGCATCGATGAGGTTCATTTCCGGGCTGCCGATAAAGCCTGCAACGAAGGCGTTGGCTGGTCTGGTGTAAAGCGTGACCGGGTCCGCCACCTGCATGATGTGGCCTTCCTTCATGACGCAGATGCGGTCGCCCATGGTCATGGCTTCCGTCTGGTCATGGGTGACATAGACCACGGTCGCTTGTTGTCCCTCGGCTTTCAGCCGCTTGTGCAGATCGGTGATGCGCACACGCATGGATGCGCGCAGCTTCGCATCGAGGTTGGACAGCGGTTCGTCGAACAGAAAGACCTGCGGCTTTTTGATCAGCGCGCGACCAACGGCCACACGCTGGGCCTGTCCGCCGGAAAGCTGCTTGGGCAGGCGGTCGAGCAGCGCCTGGATTTCCAGTGTCTCGGACACATCCTGCGTGGCCGCCTCGATATCCTGTTTGGAGCGGCGCTTGAGGCGCATGCTGAACGACAGGTTCTTGCGCACCTTCATATGCGGGTAGAGCGCGTAGTTCTGAAACACCATGGAGATGCCGCGCTCGCCCGGTGGCTTGTCGTTGACCAGCTCGCCACCGATACGGATTTCACCGCCGGTGATGCGCTCCAGCCCGGCGATCATGCGAAGCGTTGTGGACTTGGCGCAGCCGGATGGCCCGACCAGCACCATGAACTCACCATCCTCGATATCGAGATTGATGCCGTGCACGGCGCGGAAGGACGCATAGTCTTTTTCGAGATTGCGGAGTTGAAGACGTGCCATTTCGATTATCCTTTGATGCCGCCAGCGGAGATGCCGTCGATGAAATATTTCTGCGCCACGAAGAACACGACGAGCGCGGGCGTGATGGCGAGCACCGACATGGCGAGAATGCGGTTCCAGTCGAAGGCTTCCGTCGTGTCGATCGACAGTTTCAGGGCCAGCGACACAGGGTATTTCTCGATGGACGACAGGTAGATCAGGGGTCCCAGAAAGTCGTTCATGGTCCACATGAACTGGAACAGGCAGACGGAAATCAGCGCGGGCGTGAGAAGCGGCACGACGATGAAGAACAGCGTCTGCATGGTGGAGGCACCATCCACGCGGGCCGCCTCTTCCATGTCACGCGGGATGGCACGCAGAAACTGCACCAGCATGAAGACGAAGAAGGCGTCACCGGCAAAGGCCGAGGGAACCCAGAGCGGCAGATACGTATCCAGCCAGCCGAGGTCGCGAAACAGCAGATATTGCGGAATGCGCGTGACGACATTGGGCAGGAGAAGCGTCGCGATCAGCGAGGCGAACAGGATTTTCTTGCCCGGAAATTCGAACCGCGCGAAACCATAGGCAACCGCCGTGCAGGAAATGGCCGTTCCGATCATCTTCGGCAGGACGATCCATAGCGTGTTGAGGAAAAACGTTCCGAATGTATAGGGCGTCGATGTCTTCCAGCCCTTTATGTAGCCGTCCAGCGTCGGATTTTCCGGCCAGAAACCGGGATTGTTGAAAATCTCGGAATTGGTCTTGAACGATGCCCCTATCAGCCAGATCAGCGGATAGAGCATCAACAGGCCGACGGCTGTCAGCAGGAAATAACGGATGGCGGCACTGATGCGGGCGCGAACCCGCTCCCGGTTGCGGGATTGTTCGGCATCCAATGCGGCGGCGTCGATGGTGGAAACAGCGTGATCGACCATGATCAGCTCCTTTTATCGCCAGCGTAGTAGACCCAGTGGCGTGAGGACCAGAAGGCAACGACGGTGAGAACCATGATGATGACGAACAGAACCCATGCGATGGCCGAGGCGTAGCCCATGTCGAACCGCTTGAACGCTTCATCGTAAATATAGAGGGGCAGCAGATAGGTGGATTTCAGCGGGCCACCCTGCGTGATGATGTAGGGGCCGTTGAACTCCTGAAATGCCTGAACCATCTGCATAATGAGATTGAAGAAGATGACGGGAGTAATCAGCGGCAGCGTGATGTGGACGAAGGTCTTCCATTTACCAGCGCCATCGATGGAGGCAGCCTCGTAGAGCGAATTATCGACGCTCTGCAATGCGGCAAGGAAGATGACCATGGCCGAACCGAACTGCCAGATTCGCAGCAGCGTGATGGTGAAGAGCGCATTGGTCGGATCGCCGAACCAGTTGACGCCTTCGAATCCCAGCAGGGCAAGGCCCATATTGACGAGGCCCGTATCGGCAAAGATGTAGCGCCACAAGACCGCGACGGCGATGGAGCCGCCCAGAATGGATGGCACGTAATAGGCCGTGCGGAAGAAATTGATGGCCTTCAGCTTGTAGTTCAAAATGACCGCGATGAAGAGCGCAAAGACGAGCTTCAGCGGAACCGTGGTGAACACATAGATCAGCGTCACCCACAGCGATTTGCGGAATGTGCGGTCATTGGTGAAGAGCTTGATATAGTTGGCAAGGCCGGTGAATGTCGGCTGGTCCAACAGATTGTAGTTGGTAAAACTGAGATAGAGCGACGCCAGAAACGGCAGCGTGGTGAAGATCAGAAGCCCGATGATATAGGGCGATAGATAGAAGAGCCCGAGAAAACGATTATCGCCGCTCATACGCGCACTCCGTCATTCCACGGCGTTGCCGCCAACGATATTTCGGATCGAAGCAGCCCCAGAAGGCCGAGCGAAAGTGCCGCGATGACGAACTCATCACGCTGAAATGGATGTTCTTTATTCTGCATCGTTGCTAATTGAAGAGTTCGGATCGAATGCCCCACCTCTAAGGCAAATCCGCCGAAAGCCTCAAATCCTCCCGTTTCCTCACCAGCCCATTCTTTTTCAGGCTCAAGAGATAATATGACTTCTTCAGTGGCATGATGGAAATCGACATTTTCGGGAAAAGAGATGGACAAAATTGAAGGTAACGTTTTTGCCGAGATACCGGTAAATGCCCTTGCGCTGACGTTGACGCGTTCAACGATCAAGATGCTGCACGCGCCGACATGGAGCATCGACAAGACCAACAGCGTGCATGATTTTCTGATCTGCCTGACGGGCAGCGCGGTCTATGAGATTGACGGGGAGACGATCACGATGGAGCCCGGGACGGCGATGCTGATTCCCGCCAACACCCGCTTCGTCGGGCGTTCCACCTCGGCAGAACTCTACACCGGGATCGCTCAGCATTTCACCCTCGATCTGTTCGGGCGGCTGGACTTCATTTCGCAGATACAACTGCGAAAAAGCGTGACCTTGCCCCATTGGGACATCCTCGAGCCTATGGTCCAGCGCTATCATGACCTCGCACCGCCATCATCCACCACGCTGATGCAGCATCACCTTCTGATGGTTCTGTTGATGGAGTTTGCCAATGAAGCCTTCGTGGAATGGCGGGAGCAATCGGTCGGCAATGTCAGCAATCCCGATGCGCTGTCTCTGGCGATCATGGTGGCCGCCAACCAGATCGCGGTCGATCCTGTCAGCCCGACGGTGGCAGAGCAGGTCATTGCCGCAGCACCCTATAATCCCGATTATTTCAAACGCGAGTTCAAGCGCCAGATTGGCTGGACGCCCGTCAAATTTCAGGAATTCAAACGCATGGAACGGGCTATGGGCCTTTTGGCCAGCGGATGCCATGTCAAATACGCTGCAGAGCAATCTGGCTACAGCGATGCCTATTACTTCTCGCGAATGTTCAAGCGTTACATCGGCATAAGTCCGGCGGGATACAAGGAAGCCGAGAGGCGGCACCGCGAAGGCGCCTATCCTCGTGGTGAAGAGGACGGCAAGATCGTCTATCCGCTGTCGCGCACCCACCTGTCGGCACCTTCGCCTGATGTGGTGGATCATTCGTAACGCCCAGGATTTCCAGCCATAAAAAAACACCGGTCCAAATGGACCGGTGTTTCCGCTACGGCATCATGCCTGTAGCGCCTCTCTCCCAGGAAGAGATTATGGCTTTGGTGCCGTGGTCGTGGTGCCATCGGCGGCAGGTGCAGCAGGCGTTGCCGTGCTACCGCTTGCCTTGTCCTTCATCGTGACGAACTCCGGCGCGGCCTTCAGGCTATCTGCAGTCTCGGTGGTTGTGAGACGGATCGTGCCGCTCTGCGTGTCGCGGGTCACCGTGAGCTTGTCCATGGGGACAGCTACATCCTTGGCACCGATGCCGAGGAAGCCGCCGACGCCGACCACAGCAGCGACGATGCCGCCATTTTCCTCGAGAATGAGGTTGGTCACGCTGCCGATGCTTTCATCGGTCGAAGTGTAGACCGCGCTGCCAATATAATCGTTGGCGCTGATCTGGGTGCTGCCCTGTTCGGTGAGATATGCACCACCGGCTGCCGGTGTCGTCGTGGTCGTTGCCGCACCTGGTGTTGCTGGCGTTGCCGGGGCGGTTGCGCCGGGTGCTGCCGGTGCGGGCTGCGTTGTACCTTGTGCCATAGCAATGGGTGCGAACGTTGTGGAACCCAAGAGAGCGGCTGTGACGATCGTGGTGAGTGTCTTGTTCATTTCGTACCTTCCTTGTTATGTCGAATTAACCTGCTCGGGACGGTTGAACCGTTTCTGTGTGAGCCTGTTGATTTGCAAACGGCGGGGGGCTGGAAATGGTTCCGCCATTTTTTTAGGCATGTAAGTGCTGTTTCAACAGCTAAAATTGATGGATATTCAGGCATATTCTGGGATTGCGCCGCATGATGCCTTGGGCCATTCTGCTGTCAGCCACGGTGATTTCAACGCCGTCAAAAACGCGCGAAACAATGCAGAACAATATCATTTTCAGATTGAGACAGCGGCTGGCGGGATTTTTCCCAATCGCTCCGATAAGAGTGTATCTCGTTGTTATGACAACGGTTATTACACTTCCGTTGATTATTTTCGTCGGTTATCTGATGTTGAAGCTGGAAGCGGACGAGCGCGGCGACCTGCAACGGGAAGCGGTCGAAGACGCGCGCGCCATCAGCCGCAATGTCGATCGCCGTTTGCAGGAGATGGCGACCTCTCTCAATCTGCTGTCCCAGTTCCCAGAACTCGAAAATGGTGACCTCGCGGCTTTTCACAACCGTGTGAGTGAGAGCCTTCAAAAGCAGGGCCTTTACGTCATCATCGCGACGTCGGACGGAAAACAGCGTCTCAACAGCCGCGTGTCCTTAGACCACCCGCTCGGCGCCGTGCCACCCCAAATCCGGTTGCCGGAGGCACTGGCTGCTGGAAGGGTCACCGTATCCAACATTTTTTACGGCAATACCAGCAAGGAATGGGTGTTCAACGTCATGCGCCCCCTGCCGCCTGCGCTGTCTGCTGCGGGCGATGCCTTGATCATGACGCAGAACGCGCGCGACCTGATGGGGTTGATCTCAACGGATGGCCTGCCATCGGACTGGGCGATTGTCATTCTGGACGGCGACCGCAATGTGGTGGCCTCCAGCACGCCCCAGACCATTGCAGCCGGATCACCTTTCGCTCACACCGCGGCAACGCAGCAAATGCAAGCCTTCAGCGGCAGCTTCGAGGATGAAAACGGCATTATATATGCCTATTCGCAACTGCCGGGATGGTCATGGAAGGCTGTGATCTGGGGACCGGCTGACAACAGCCAGTCGGCTCTGGCCAGCACGTGGCGCAAGATGATGATCGGCAGTTTCGCCCTTCTCATCATCGCGATCGCCGGTGCCTATCTGGTCGGCAGGCAGCTTCGCGGCTCGATCCGCCAGTTGGTGGATATGGCGCGGCGGATCGGCGAAGGCGAAATCGTTGCACCCATCGACACCAAGATCACCGAGGCCAATCAGGTAGCGATTGCGCTGTCCAACGCATCCTTCGACCGCAGCCAGGCCGAAGACCGCACACATCTCATTTTGCACGAACTCGTCCACCGCACCAAGAACATGCTGACACTGGTTCAGGCGATGATGCGCCAGCTTGCGCGCGAAAACACCACGGTGGAAGAGTTCCAAAAGGAAGTCGATCACCGCCTTCGCGGTCTCGGCATGTCGATCAGCGCACTATCAGATGTGCAGTGGCATGGACTGCCGATGCGCAAACTGATCGAGACGCATCTCGACGTGTTCGGAAGCGTTGCCGATCAGGTAAAACTGACCGGTGACGATTTCATGCTGTCGCCGGAGGCCGCACAAAATCTCGGGCTCATCGTCCATGAACTCGCCACCAACTCCATCAAATACGGTGCGCTTTCCGTTCCCTCCGCCAAGGTTGAATTGTCGTGGAAACGTGAGGCCGATGCGGGCCAAGACTTACTGACGATAGACTGGAATGAGGTCGGAGGGCCGCCTGCTACGCCTCCCACCCGAAATGGTTTTGGTACGACGATCACCAAACGCCACGCCGAGGGCGCCTTTTCAGCAACGATTACAACGGACTATGCGCAAACAGGTTTCCGGTGGACGCTGGTGGCGCCAGCCCATAATTTCATTTCGCAAAAAAATGCGCCCGCTCTGGATTAATTTTCAAATTGTTGGAACCAACGGCGTGGAGCCGCGTTTTTATGGCAAGCCAAGCCACTCCCCGTCCCCGCCTGAGGCTTGGCGCATGCAGGTTTTGCCCCTGAAAACCTGCCATAAATAGCACGGCTCTACGGAGCCGTGCTTTTTTGTTGCTTCTTCATCATCCTAAAAAACCTCAGACTGCCGTGCCCTCACCCGCATGACTGCGGGTTGGTGCGATATCGCTGAGGGCGGGAATGAGGGATCAGGTTGGAAGGGGCGCTGGAAATCTCAGGAAATAATCGATGTTGTCTGATGATACCGAGTAGGTGGCTTCGCCGCCCAGCGCTGCTGGCACGACCTTTTCCAGAACGACGCTGCCGAAGTGGCTGCGCTTGTCCTCGGCTGACGACAACGATGCGCCACTGCCACCGAGCGGTTCCGTCCAGCGAACCTCGAAGAACTCGCCGTCCTTGCGACAATCGAGCGTCAGCGGCAGATGGCGAGAGAGGTTTCCGCCATGACTGACCGTGTTCACCACTAGCTCATGAAAGGCGAGACCCACATAAAGCGCGCCATTGGGATTGAGAAGAAGGTTGTCCCCCTTCATCTGTATCAGATGCGGATATTCCGGCAGATACATATCGGCCTGCTGCTTCAGCAGATCGAATATTTCAGCACCGCGCCAGTCCGAATCCGTAATCAGATCCTGGGATTGTGCCAGCGCGTGTAGCCTGCCGCGAAACTTCCGCAGAAAGTCTTCCTTGGTAAAGCTGAAACGCGCTGTCTGAGCCGACAGGCTTTGAATGATGGCGAGAAGATTTTTAGAGCGGTGGCTGACCTCGCGCAACAGCGAGCGCAGCAATTGCTCACGCCGCCTCTCGACGGAGATTTCTCTGATCGTCGTCTTGAGCACCCGTTGCCCGGACATGTTGACGGTGGAATAGACGTGGAACTGGAAGGTTCGGTCCTTGCCCGCACTGACTTCAAGCATTCCACGGCTACCCGCGGATGTCAGGTCTTTTTTCAGGTCGGACAGTCTCGCTGAAAGGTCAGGGCCGAACATCGAGAGGTCGGTTGGGTCCTCGCCTGTTTCACCAGGGAGGCTCCACACGTCGGGCAGATTCGCGATGAAGATATATTCCTTATCACGGTCTTGGAGCATGACCGTCTCGTCAGAGTCGAGAAGGGCGAGCACGAGTGAATCGTGCAGGTCGCCCTCGTCTCTCCCAGCATTATGCCACGCCAGCCGATGCAATATGGTCTCCTAACGGGGAACGGCGGTTAAGGTCGCGATGTCTGGAACAAACATGCAAACCTCAACGCCGGCTACCAACCCGAGTTCCAAAGTCTCTCAAAGTTCAGTGTTGTTTATGCAGCAACACGTGAACTTTCATTGAAGAACAGCGCCTGGCTGATAAGCGCCTTGACCATGTCCGGGTTGAACGGCTTGGTCACGAGGAAGGTCGGCTCAGGACGTTCACCGGTCAACAAACGCTCTGGGAATGCCGTGATGAAAATGACCGGAAGGGTCGTCATCTGAAGGATTTCCTTCATGGCTTCCAGACCGGAGCTGCCATCGGCAAGCTGGATATCCGCAAGGATCATCTTGGGCTGTGTGCGGTGGAACAGTTCCAGTGCTTCCTTATGGGTGCGGGCAATACCGGTAACGTTGTGACCCAGGTCGGTCACCATCTGCTCGATATCCATCGCGATCAGAGGCTCATCCTCGATGATCATGATATCGGTCGCGACCTGACGGGCGATTTCGGATGCCGCTTCATCGATCAGCTTGCTGACCTGCGATTCAGGAACGCGCAGAATTTCGGCGACTTCGGCGAGGGAGAACTCTTCGACCGTGGTCAGAAGGAATGCCTGACGCGGAACAGCCGGGACGGCGGAAAGATTGGCGGATGCGCGCTTTTCCCAGCCGGTCAGGTTTTCATCCGTCTTGATGTTGATCGTGACGGAACTAAAGATCGAAACGAACAATTGGTACAGCGAGACGCGATCACTGCTGGTCTGCGGAAAAATGCTGACATCGGCGATGAGCGCTTCAAGGCTTGCGGCGACATAGGCGTCACCGGTAGATTGTGAACCGCAGACAGCACGCGCAAACCTGCGGAGATAAGGCAGATGCGCTGCTATGCGTGTAGAAACTGACATGGAATTCTCCCCTGTACATGCGGCTTGCAACGCAAACCTAATCGAAAAAACGTGGCATTCAAAAAAAAGTTCCAACCGAACGGAACAATTTTTTTAGCCATGCATTGATGTCGAGGTCACCAAAGGAATACCGGAAATCATGAACATGTTTCAATCGGATCAGGATCCGTCTGAAAAGGGAACGTCACCGACGGTTCCCGACTCAGGCAGAGCGGTCATCTCTCGCAAATTACGAGAACTATACGACGCAGTTCAGGACGAGGGCATCCCGGACAAATTCCTCGATCTTCTTGAAAAGCTCGACGAAGCTGAAAATAACGCAAAGGCTTCGAGGCGATAATGGTCACAGAACCGAGCAAGAACGAGCACAATTTCAAGCGCGAGATGCTGGCTGCTTTGCCAAATCTGCGCGCCTTCGCCATCTCTTTGATCAGATCCCGTGACCGCGCCGACGACCTCGTGCAGGATACGATCATGAAGGCATGGGCGAAGCAGGAAAGCTACCAACCCGGCACCAATATGCGTGCCTGGCTCGTGACTATCCTTCGCAACGAGTTTTACAGCCAGATCAGAAAATCCGGTCGTGAGGTTCAGGATACGGACGGCGCTTACACATCGCGCCTTTCCGTGCCTCCAGAGCAGCATGGTTCTGTCGACCTGCAGGACTTCAGGCAAGCACTAGCCAAGTTGCCGGAAGATCAGCGTGAAGCCATCCTGCTGATCGGCGCATCGGGTTTTGCCTATGAGGAAGCCGCCGAGATTTGCGGATGCCCTGTCGGCACGATCAAGAGCCGCGTCAGCCGCGCCCGCCTTCGCCTTCAAGAGTTGTTGGGCATCGAAAACGAAAACGAGTTTGGTCCAGATGCGCAAATGACAGCTGCTGCTGCTGTTCGCTAACGCCAGACGATCTGTAAGACTGAAAACGGCGCGACTTTCAAAGTCGCGCCGTTTTCATATTCCGACATCCTTGACCGATTGCATCACCACGAATGTCGAGGTGTTGGCAACACACGGCAGGCTGGAAATTTTCTCGCCCAGCACCCGCCGGTATTTGCGAATATCGGTGGTGCGGACCTTCAAGAGATAGTCGAACGCACCGGCGATCATGTGGCACTCCTCCACTTCCCTGATCTTGCGCACAGCCGTGTTGAAATCCTCCAGTGCCTTTTCCCGCGTATCAGATAATTTGACTTCGGTGAAAGCGATATGCTCCAGCCCCAGCTTGGCGGGGTTGAGCGTTGCGCGGAAGCCGAGAATATAGCCCTCCTCCACCAGCCGTTTCAGGCGCGTCTGACATGGCGTCTTGGAAAGGCCGACCTGGCTGGAAAGCTGCGCCATGGACATGCGCCCATCCTCGCTCAACACCTCCAATATCTTCAAATCGAAGTGATCTAGATCGCCTGTTTCAAGAAGTTTTACCATTCGATAATCCGCTTTTATCTGCCAATATAAGTTCGTTCAGACTGATATATCCTCGAAATAAGTCCATATCAATTTCTTCGACAATGATATTCTGGCTTTGGTGGAAGAGCGGTCGCCAGCAATGTCGAGCGTCCAGATATGTTCAAGGGAAACGGACCGATGACGGGACTTGCAGCAGTAACCGAAAACGACAGCGCGCAGATCATTTTCGGCGATTTTGCGCCGCCGGTGGGTCCGCAACCGCCGTTGCGCAAAGCCATTACCGCGGCTTACCGCCGTTCCGAACCGGAATGCATTGGTGCGTTGTTGCCCGATGCAACCGTCACACCTGAACAGGCGACGACGATCCGCGCAACGGCCCGCAAGCTGGTCTCCGCACTGCGCTCGAAAGCCAAGGGGACCGGTGTCGAAGGTCTGGTGCAGGAATATTCGCTCTCCAGCCAGGAAGGCGTGGCATTGATGTGCCTGGCCGAGGCGCTGCTGCGCATCCCCGATGCGGCCACCCGCGATGCGCTGATCCGTGACAAGATCGCAACCGGCGACTGGAGATCGCATCTGGGCGGCGGTCGTTCTTTGTTCGTCAACGCTGCGACCTGGGGTCTCGTCATCACCGGCAAGCTGACTTCGACCGTCAACGACAACGGCCTGTCAGCGGCACTGACCAAGCTGATTTCGCGCGCAGGTGAACCCATCATCCGCCGGGGCGTCGATATGGCCATGCGCATGATGGGCGAGCAGTTTGTAACCGGCCAGACCATTGGCGACGCGATCAATCGCTCGAAAGCGCTTGAGGCGCAGGGCTTCCAATATTCCTACGACATGTTGGGTGAAGCTGCGACCACGGCCAAGGATGCAGAGCGTTATTACCGTGACTACGAACAGGCGATCCATGCCATCGGCAAGGCATCGGCTGGTCGTGGCGTCTATGGCGGCCCTGGTATTTCCATCAAGCTGTCTGCGCTCCATCCCCGCTATGTCCGCGGGCAGGCCGAGCGTGTCATGGGTGAGCTTCTGCCGCGCGTGAAGGCGCTGATGATCCTGGCAAAAGACTACGACATCGGTCTCAACATCGATGCAGAGGAAGCCGACCGGCTGGAACTGTCGCTCGACCTTCTGGAAGCCGTTGCGCTGGACCCAGATCTAGGCACATGGCAGGGCCTTGGCTTCGTGGTGCAGGCCTATAGTCGCCGCTGCCCCTTCGTTCTGGATTACATCATCGATCTCGCCCGCAGATCGAACCGCCGCATCATGGTGCGCCTCGTCAAGGGCGCCTATTGGGATGCCGAAATCAAGCGGGCGCAGCAGGATGGTTTGGAAGACTTTCCCGTTTTCACCCGTAAGGTCCATACGGATGTGTCCTACATTGCCTGTGCGCGAAAACTTCTGGGTGCCCGCGACGTGATCTTCCCGCAATTTGCGACCCACAATGCGCAGTCCCTCGCCACGATCTACCATCTGGCGGGGCCCGATTTCAAAATCGGTGACTACGAATTCCAGTGCCTGCACGGCATGGGTGAGCCGCTTTACAGCGAAGTCGTGGGCAGACGAAAGCTTGACCGGCCCTGCCGCTTTTACGCGCCAGTCGGGACGCATGAAACATTGCTGGCCTATCTTGTGCGTCGCCTGCTGGAAAACGGTGCGAACTCCTCCTTCGTCAACCGCATCGCAGACCCAAATGTGGCCATCGACAGCCTGCTGGAAGACCCTGTTGCCGTCGTCTCAGCCATGCAAGTAGTCGGTGCACAGCATGAGAAAATCGCAAAGCCTGCCGATCTCTATGGCGAACGCCGCAATTCCAGCGGGCTCGACCTTGCCAATGAAGACACACTTGCCGCATTGAGCGACGCTCTGTCCGCAAGTGAAACGATGGACTGGAAAGCAGCACCACCACAGGCCAGTGGCTCCACCCGCGCCGTCGTCAATCCCGGTGATCACAATGATCTGGTCGGTTTCGTCGTCGAACCGCGTGAAGAAGACGTGACGGCTGCGCTGAAGGCTGCGGCACAATCGACATGGCCGCAGACCAGCGTCGAGCAACGTGCAGCCTGCCTGGAAAAATCGGCCGATCTCATGCAGGCAAAATTGCCAGTGCTGCTGGGTCTCATCATGCGCGAGGCGGGGAAATCTGCGCCGAATGCCATTGCCGAGGTGCGCGAAGCCATCGATTTTCTGCGCTATTACGCGCAGGAGGCACGCAGGACGTTCGGGCCCGACCAGCAGGCGCTCGGCCCCGTCGTCTGTATCAGCCCATGGAATTTCCCGCTGGCGATCTTCATTGGACAGGTCGCCGCCGCACTGGTGGCGGGCAACCCGGTTCTGGCAAAGCCCGCCGAGGAAACGCCACTGATTGCCGCCGAAGGCGTGCGTCTGTTGCACGAGGCGGGCGTGCCCGCCGATGCCGTGCAGCTTCTTCCCGGCGATGGCAAGACCGGCGGGCTGCTGGTGGGCGCCGAGGAAACAGCCGGTGTGATGTTTACAGGCTCCACCGAGGTTGCCCGCCTGATCCAGAAGCAGTTGAGCAAGAGAGTTCTTGGCAACGGCCAGCCCATTCCGCTGATTGCGGAAACGGGTGGACAGAACGCCATGATCGTCGATTCCTCGGCACTTGCCGAACAGGTGGTGGCAGACGTTATCGCTTCGGCCTTCGATAGCGCCGGTCAGCGCTGCTCGGCGCTGCGCGTTCTCTGCCTTCAGGATGATGTCGCGGAAAGAACCCTGACGATGTTGAAAGGCGCGCTGCATGAACTGCGTATCGGCAGGACCGACCGCCTGTCCGTGGATGTCGGCCCCGTCATTACGCAGGAAGCCAAGGACAACATCGAAAAGCACATTGAAGCCATGCGTGCACTCGGCAACCGGATCGAACAGATCATGCTGACCGGAGAGACCGGAAAGGGCACCTTCGTTCCACCGACGATCATCGAGCTGAAATCCCTGTCCGACCTGAAGCACGAGGTCTTCGGACCCGTCCTGCACGTCATCCGCTTCAAGCGCGAAAAGCTCGACAGGTTGATCGATGACATCAACGCCACGGGTTACGGCCTGACCTTCGGTCTGCATACCCGTCTCGATACGACGATTGCCCATGTGCTGTCGCGCGTGAAGGCAGGCAATCTCTATGTAAACCGCAACATCATCGGCGCAGTCGTCGGCGTTCAGCCGTTTGGCGGTCGCGGCCTCTCGGGCACCGGACCAAAGGCAGGCGGTCCGCTGTATCTCGGTCGTTTGACGAGACAAGCGCCGCTCGCCGATCACAGCGTTGCGCAACACGATCCCGCCATAGAGCCGCTGGCCGCATGGCTTGAGGGCAAAGGCGAAACTGGCACCGCAGAAATCGCGCGCATATCCGCGAGACTTTCGAACCTTGGTTATGAAACGGAACTGCCCGGACCGGTCGGCGAACGCAACCTCTATGCGCTTCATCCGCGTGGCACTGTTCTTCTCGTGCCGCAGACCATCAAGGGGTTGTTGCCCCAGCTTGCTGCAGCACTTTCCACCGGAAATAGCGCGGTGATCGACAGGGCATCGGGTTTGGAAAATCAGATGAGCGGCCTGCCATCTGCCATAGCCACGCGCATCGTCTGGTCAGACGATTGGGCAGCATCAGGCCCCTATGCGGGCGCACTGGTGGAAGGTGATGCGGAACGTGTGCGGGAGGTGAATGCAATGGTGGCCAGTCTATTGGGACCGCTCGTTCTGGTTCAGGCGGCTTCGAGTGAGGCCTTCGCGGAGGCCAAACAGCCCTATAATCTCAACTGGCTGTTGGAAGAAGTATCCGTCAGCGTCAACACCACGGCAGCGGGCGGCAATGCCAGCCTGATGTCCATCGGCTAAAATCATCGGCTGGCGAGAAACCTCGCCAGCCGATCTTTTCTCTGATTATTCGATATCGAAGGTCACGCCCTGAGCGAGCGGCAGCGCCTTGGAATAGTTCACCGTATTGGTGGCGCGGCGCATATAGGCCTTCCAAGCGTCAGAGCCGGATTCACGACCGCCACCGGTTTCCTTCTCCCCACCGAAAGCACCGCCGATTTCCGCACCTGATGTGCCGATGTTGACATTGGCGATGCCGCAATCGGAACCGTCAGCTGCAAGGAAGCGCTCGGCTTCCTGAAGGTCGCGGGTGAAGATGGAGGATGAAAGGCCAGCGGCAACGGCGTTATGGTCTGCGACGGCCTGATCGAAATCGCTGTATTTCATCACATAGAGAATGGGTGCAAAGGTTTCTTCAAGCACAGGACCTGCCTGCTTCGGCATTTCGACCAATGCTGGCTTCACATAATACGCCGTGTCCTTGCCAGCTTCGGCAACGCGCTCGCCACCGGCGACGACGCCACCGTGGGCCTTGGCCTCTTCCAATGCCTTCTGCATGCCATCGAAAGCCGCCTTATCGACCAGCGGGCCAACGAGTGCCGACGTCTCAAGCGGATTGCCGATGGAAACGGAGGCGTACGCCTTCTTTAGGCGCGGAACGAGCTGGTCATAGACGCTGTCATGCACGAAGAGACGACGAAGCGTCGTGCAACGCTGACCGGCCGTGCCCATGGCACCGAAAGCGATGGCGCGCAGGGCCATGTCGAGATCGGCAGACGGGCAAACGATCCCGGCATTATTGCCGCCGAGTTCCAGAATGGAGCGAGCAAAACGCTTGGCCAGGCGCGGACCAACATCACGACCCATGCGGGTCGAGCCGGTGGCGGAAACGAGCGGCACCTTGGGATGATCGACCAGCGCTTCACCCACGGTACGGTCACCGATGATGACCTGGCTCAGTCCTTCAGGCGCATCTGCAAAGCGGGCGATGGCACGCTCAAAAATGCCCTGCACGGCAAGCGCCGTCAGCGGTGTCTTTTCCGATGGCTTCCAGACGACAGAGTTACCGCACACGATGGCAAGGGCTGCATTCCATGCCCAGACTGCGACCGGGAAGTTGAAGGCGGAGATGACGCCGACGACACCCAGGGGATGCCAGGTTTCCATCATGCGGTGGCCCGGACGCTCTGTGGCAATCGTCAGACCGTAAAGCTGGCGCGACAGACCGACCGCGAAATCGCAAATGTCGATCATTTCCTGTACTTCGCCGAGACCTTCCGAGGTGATCTTACCGGCTTCCAATGACACGAGACGACCAAGGTCATCTTTCGAGGCGCGCAATTCTTCGCCCAGCAGGCGTACGAGTTCACCGCGCTTTGGCGCGGGAACGAGACGCCAGACCTTGAAGGCATCATGGGCCTTGTCGACCATGGCTGCGACATCGCCAGCCGAAACGGTCTGCAAATCGGCAACCTTCTCACCGCTGACAGGACTGAAAGACGCCATGTCGCCGCCTTGATAATGCTCCGGCGAAACGCCCATCTTCGCCAGAAGCGCTGCGGCTTCCTTCACGACATCGACTGTGGTTGCTGCTGTGGTCATGGCAATGGCTCCGTGGTTTCTGAAAGGCTGGCAAAATAGCCATTTCATTCTCTTTCACGATCATATACGGCTTCTAGAGGCCTTTTCCAATGAGGAAACCACGTAGGTTGATGCGAGAGCGGAATGGACACACGCAGACGGCTCGTCCCTGACATCGTCACTTTGCAGGCTTTCGAATGCGCTGCGAGGCACGGCAACTTCACGCGCGCTGCCGAAGAACTCAACCTGACGCAAAGCGCCGTCAGCCGTCAGATCAGCGATCTGGAGGCGCAAACCGGCATGCTGCTGTTCGAGCGTATTCGTCGCCGGGTGGTGCTGTCGGAGGCTGGCCGCAAGTTTTTGCCCGACGTTCAAAGGCTGCTGCACCAGTCCGAGCAACTGATGGTGCGCGCGGTGACCGCCGGTGCGTCCAGCACGTCCCTGTCCATCGCGACACTGCCCACCTTCGGCAGCCGGTGGCTGACCCCTCGTCTGCACAAGTTCATGGCCAGCAGACCGGAAACCGTTCTGACTGTGGGATCACGCTCCCAACCGTTCGATTTCGACGAGGAAGGCTTCGACATCGCCATTCACTACGGCCAGCCGGTCTGGGCCCATGGCACCTGCACTTTCCTCTGCAACGAGGTCATCGTGCCGGTTGCAAGCCCAGCACTGCTGGCCATGCGTGCGGTAGAACATCAGGCCGATATGCTCGACGGGCCGCTTCTGCATGTCAGCACGCGCCCCAAACTGTGGACGGAGTGGTTCGAGATGAACGGCCTGGCCTCCGATCAGGCCTATCGCGGAAGCCGGTTTGATCAGTTCTCAATGTTGATCGAAGCGGCCATCAGTGGCCTTGGCTTTGCACTTTTGCCTCGATACCTGATCGAAACAGAGCTAAAATCAGGGCTTTTGCAGGTCATCTTCGACGTGCCGCTGCAGACCGAAAACAGCTACTACATCGCCCTGCCCGAGGGCCGGCAGGACAATGCGCTGGCCCGCGCCTTTCAGAACTGGCTTCTGGAGCAGGTCGGAACGCCGCTTTAACGGGTGGCGCGTGAGATGTCAGCACATTTCCGGGTCGATGGTGTAGAGCTCGTGGGCTCTGGCAAATCCGCGCAATGCAAACCGCCCGATCGACACCATCAAACCACGCATATCAGCAGGGCACATGGCCGTGAACTCACGCGACATGACCGTATCCCGGTCCACCGATCCGCACAGGCCGCTGATACGGCTGACCATGTTGACGGCGGGGCCGACCACGGTGAAATCAAGCCGGTTACGGCTACCGATATTGCCGTAGAAGACTTCGCCGACGTGAAGGCCGAGATAGACATCCGTCGTCGGCAATCCCTCCATCCTGCGGCGATGGTTGAGGACTGTGAGGTTGGTTCTCATGGTAATTTCTGCCGCCAGTGCCAAGGCACAGCCTGATCGCTGATCGGCATCGCGAAAGATCGCCAGCACGCCATCGCCGATCAGCTTCAGCACGCTGCCACCATGGGCATGAACCGCGTCGATGACCAGGCCCGCATAGTCGTTGAGGAACGGGATGATCTGATCCGGTTCGGCCCGGTCTGAAATGCCGGTGAAATCGCGCAGGTCCGAGAACCACAGGACAGCGTCGATCTTTTCGACCTCGCCACGGGTAATCGTGCCGCTCATGACCTTTCGGCCAGCATCGCGGCCCAGATAGAGATCGCTGATGGTGCCGATGATGCGGACACAACAGGCCGCTTTGAAGGCTAGCGTCAGCGTCGGCAGAAGCATGCGCAAGGCCGCAAGCTCGTCGTCGTGAAAGCCTTCGGGATGGCGCGTCAGCCACTGCGAATAAAAGGCGTTCATTTCGCCAATACTGCCGCGATCCGTAAACCGGTGGATCGTCGCCAGATAGTCCGTGTGCCCGGCATCGCGCAGTTCGGCAAGTTTTGGAAACGTCATCTCCTCGCCGAGGTAAAACCGGTGCCGTGCCTCATGCGCATCTTCCTTGATGAGGTGGAAGAAGACAGAGCTTTCCCAGGCCTCCCGCGCCTTGCCGTCATCGGTGAAATCATAAACGCTAGAGGATTCGAACGCGTCATGGCTATCCCAGCGAAAGGCATGGCCTTCGAAATCCGGGTGCAGCGTGTCCATGAGAATGAGTGCCGACGAAATCGAAATACCCGCTGCATTGCACCGCTCGCAAAAGCCAGACAGCATGGCTTCCTCGCCCAGACCCTCATAGCCCTGCTGCGATAGCCAGAGTGAAATTTCCGAAAGGCTGGATTGCTGGATCATGGATATCGTTTTTCCCTGAAATAAGCAGCAGAAGATATATTAGATCAACGCATCACAAGCCCTGCGGTGCCTTGGTATCGGCTTCATTTACAACAATTTCTTGAAATCGTCCGTTGAAAACCGGCTGCACGCTTGGCCCCGACACAGAAGGCGGATAAACAGCTACGCAAATTGCTGTCTGACGCGCAGTGCGGTTGCATCTATCCGCCTGCCCTCGTGCCGAAAGGTTTTTCAATGCGTATTGTCATGATTGGTTCTGGTTACGTCGGACTGGTTTCAGGTGCCTGTTTTGCGGATTTCGGTCATGACGTGATCTGCGTCGACAAGATGCCGGAAAAAATCGAGGCGCTGAAAAACGGCCAGATACCGATTTTCGAACCCGGACTGGATGCCATCGTCGCTAGCAACGCCAAAGCGGGCCGTCTGTCGTTCACGACCGAACTGAAGAGCGCCGTCGCCGATGCTGACGTGGTGTTCATTGCGGTCGGCACACCATCGCGCCGTGGCGATGGCCATGCGGATTTGGGCTATGTCTATGCTGCAGCAAAGGAAATCGCGGCTGCCGTCACCGGTTTCACCGTCATCGTCACCAAATCAACCGTGCCGGTCGGCACCGGTGACGAGGTCGAGCGCATCATCCGCGAGGAAAACCCGAGCGCCGATATCGCCGTGGTCTCCAACCCGGAATTCCTGCGCGAAGGTGCCGCCATCGACGACTTCAAACGCCCTGACCGCATCGTCGTCGGCCTGTCCGACGAACGCGCCCGGCCCGTGATGACCGAGGTCTATCGCCCGCTCTACCTCAACCAGTCGCCGCTGCTGTTCACCACCCGCCGCACGTCGGAACTGATCAAATACGCCGCCAACGCCTTCCTTGCCATGAAGATCACCTTCATCAACGAAATGGCTGATCTGTGTGAAAAGGTGGATGCCGATATTCAGGACGTGTCGCGCGGTATCGGTCTCGATGGCCGTATCGGTGCGAAGTTTCTGCATGCCGGTCCCGGTTACGGCGGCTCGTGCTTTCCCAAGGACACGCTGGCGCTCGCCAAGACCGCACAGGATTATGATAGTCCCGTCCGTCTGATCGAAACGACCATTGCCGTCAACGATACACGCAAGCGCGCCATGGGTCGCAAAGTGATCGCTGCCGTCGGCGGTGACATCAGAGGCAAGAAAATTGCCGTACTCGGCCTCACCTTCAAGCCCAACACCGACGACATGCGCGACAGCCCCGCCATTGCCGTCGTCCAGACATTGCAGGACGCAGGCGCCAAGGTCACGGGTTACGATCCCGAAGGCATGGCCAATGCCCGACCTCTGATGGAAGGCATCGACTATGCCGCAGGTCCCTATGAGGCGGCTGAGGGCGCCGATGCGGTGGTGATCGTGACAGAGTGGAACCAGTTCCGTGCGCTCGATCTCGACCGTTTGAAATCGATCATGACCTCGCCTGTGCTCGTCGACCTGCGCAATATTTACCGCCCCGACGAAGTGACCGCGCACGGCTTCATCTATGCCGGCATCGGCCGTCCATCATAAGCGAGGCGAAAAAATGCGATATCTGATCACCGGAACGGCAGGTTTCATCGGTTTTCATCTGGCAAAGCGTTTGCTGGATGACGGCCATTTCGTGGTCGGCTTCGATGGAATGACGCAATATTACGATGTTGCGCTGAAGGAAAAACGCCACGCCATTCTGGCACGCTCCAACGGCTTCAAGGCGCAGATCGGCATGCTGGAAGATGCCGACGCACTGAATCGTGCCGCTGATCTCGCCGAGCCGGAAGTGATCATCCACCTCGCCGCGCAGGCGGGCGTTCGCTACAGCATCGATTGCCCGAAGGATTATGTCAGCTCCAACCTCATCGGCTCTTGGAATATTTTGGAGCTGGCGAAGAACTTGCAGCCCAATCACCTGCTGCTTGCCTCGACATCCTCGATCTATGGCTCGAACGAAAAAGTGCCTTTCGCGGAAAGCGACAAGGCCGACGAGCCGATGACGATCTATGCCGCCACCAAGAAATCCATGGAGCTGATGGCGCATAGCTACGCGCATCTGCACAAGGTGCCGACGACAGCCTTCCGCTTTTTCACGGTCTATGGCCCGTGGGGTCGCCCTGACATGGCGCTGTTCAAATTCGTGGATGCCATCCTGAAGGGCCAGCCCATCGACATCTACGGCGAAGGCAAGATGAGCCGTGACTTTACCTATATCGATGATCTGGTCGAAGGCATCGTCAGGCTCAGCCACATCGAACCATCGGAAGACAATCGCGTCACGGCTGAAGGCGTGACCGACACGCTGTCGAAGCACGCACCGTTCCGCGTCGTCAACATCGGTGGCGGACAACCGGTGGAGCTGATGCGCTTTGTCGAGACCGTCGAAAACGTTCTCGGTCAGAAGGCCATCCGCAACATGCTGCCGATGCAGCAGGGCGACGTGCCACGCACCTTTGCTTCGCCAGACCTGTTGCGTGCGCTGACCGGCTATGCACCGGAGATCAATATCGAAACCGGCGTTGCTGCCTTCGTGGACTGGTATCGCAACTGGCAATCCGGCAAGGCCTGATCTTTCAGGCTGCCGAATTTTCAGTAAGCTTAGCTGTTTGCCTCTTCACCTTCACCGGCCTGCAACAAGCGGGTCAGTTCGGCGCAATTCGGGTCGTTTGCATCCAGCAACTGTACCGGCGATGTCCAGCCGAGCGTATAGCCAGCCGCTGTGGCGATTGCCCAAGACGGGTCTTCGCCTGCGCGCTGAAGCAGCTTGGGGCCCTGCGCCGAGATACATTGCTGGGATTGCTGAATGGATTGTGCCGATGCATTTGCGCCTTGCATACGCTCCTGCACATCGGCCTGAATGGGGTTGAGGACGAAAAGCGTGATGAACCATGCGGCAATATCGGGAATCATAAAAACCTCTGCACTCGGCGAAGATGTCGGGAAAGGTCCGACATCGTGAAAGCGCCGAGACTTTCACCAGAGGGGCCCGGACCAGCGGGTTGATCCAGATGTGGGAGCGGTTCTGCCCAATTCAAGAGACGCGCAACCGATTTCAGCTGCGCGCCCTGCTCCCTCGCGACTTGATGGCTTCAAGGCTTCGTCGCGGCGTCGATCAGCGCATCGAAACGCGGCTTGGCGCGCGCAGGATGAGCAACTGATCTATAGCTCTCCGGCAAAGTCGCATCGCCGACCTTGATCAGCATCACCATGCCCATGCCGTAGTGCGGAGAGCATTTGATACCGTAATAGCCCTCATGGTCGAAGCTGACCTCCAGCTCTTCGTTGATCTTGCCCTTGAAGCCCTGGGCACCCTCGGGAACCATGCCGTCGATGGTCGCGGCATTGTGGCTCTTGTGGGTAGCGATGAACTTGACCTTGTCGCCCGGTTTCAGGTGGAGAAAATCCGGTTCGAACACCATCGAACCCTTCTGCCCCTGATTGAGCATCTTCACCTCGAAGGTTTCGGCAAAAGACGGCGTACTGGCTAGCAAGCCGAGCAACAGCGTGGCAATGAAAACTTGGCGGTAATTCATGATGCAGTCCTTGGAATGGCGGTTATGGCATCGCGCGGAGGCCGGTACCGGATATGGCAGCTATCGTCGCCCTCCCGTTCCACATCCACCTCCACGCCGAAGACATCGGCAATCAGGTCAGCGTTAAAAACGGTGCAGGGGCGGCCCAGCGCAACGAGCTGCCCGCCTTTCATCACGGCGACGCGGTCGCAGAACATGGCGGCGTGGTTGAGGTCGTGGAGAGCTGCGGCAACCGTCAAGCGCTGCTTGCGCACCAGATGCAGCAAGGCGATCTGGTGGCCGATATCCAGATGGTTCGTCGGCTCGTCCAGCAGCAGAATGTCTGGCTTTTGCGCCAGCGCACGGGCGATGTGCAGCCGTTGCCGCTCCCCGCCTGATAAAGTGTGCCACATGCGCTTGGCGAGATGCTGCGCATCGACATCCACCAATGCTTGATCGACAATGGCATCATCGGCAGCGGACCACGGCGACAACGCTCCAATATGCGGTGTGCGACCGAGCTCCACGGCCTGACGGGCATTGATCCGCTCCTGCGTTTCCGCCTGCTGCTCGACCAACGCAATGTGCCGCGCGATATCGCGCCGGTTGAGGCTGTGAATAGGCTTACCGTCCAACGAAACATCGCCAGACCTTGGTTTTTTCAGGCCGCAGAAAAGCGACATCAGGCTCGTCTTGCCAGAACCGTTTGGCCCGACGATTCCCAGAAACTCGCCCGGAATAACGTCAAGGCTGACATTCCTGACGATTTCAGTGCCACCGGCAGCCCAGCAGAGATCGCGTGCTGAAAGCATCATAACGCGCTCCTTCGATGCAAAAGAATGAGCGCGAAAGCAGGGGCGCCAAACAGCGCGGTAATGACCCCTATTGGCAGCACCTGCCCGGTGATCAGCGTCCGCGACACGATGTCAGCAGCGATCATGAAGACAGCACCGATCAATGCAGCAGCGGGCAGCAAACGTGTGTGGCGTATACCGACGATCATGCGCGCCGCATGCGGGATGACCAGCCCGATAAAGCCGATGGAGCCGACAATGCTGACCATGACGGCGGTCATCAATGCGGATATTCCGGCCAGGACCACGTAAACGCGACGAACCGGAGTGCCAAGCGATGCCGCAGATTGGGAACCGAACGTGAAAGCATCCAGTGCCCGCGCGTGCCACAGACATGTGGCAAAACCGGCAATCGCAACCGGCAAGGCCAGTGACACATCGGTCCAGCGCACACCGGAGAGGTTGCCGAGCAACCAGAACATGATCCCACGCGCCTGCTCCGCGTTCGCCGCTTTCGTGACGATGAAGGACGTCAAGGCATTGAAAAGCTGTGAGCCTGCGACGCCAG
The DNA here is from genome assembly GCA_900468015.1 of Hyphomicrobiales bacterium. Taxonomy (GTDB): domain Bacteria; phylum Pseudomonadota; class Alphaproteobacteria; order Rhizobiales; family Rhizobiaceae; genus Agrobacterium. Next base: position 24,551 of record UBRU01000001.1, on the reverse strand, counting down.
CCAGAATGATCGCACTGTTTCCCCGACCGGCCCGCATTGCCAGAAGGCTGACGAGGGTGAAAGCAAGAAGCGCACCCAAAAATGCGCCCAGCGGCATGGTGAGCAGGCCCGCGCCAAAACCCATGATGGCGACGCCGACCGCGCCCATGGATGCACCTGCCGAAATGCCGAGAATATAGGGGTCCGCCAGGGGATTCCGCAAAAGCGACTGAAGCACGACGCCCGAGACGGCAAGCGCTGCACCACAACAGGCGGCGACAACCGCCCTGCTGAGACGATAGTTCCAGATGACACCCTCATCGATGGCATCCAGCGGATAGCCCGCGTGGAACAGGCGGTTGGCAACGGTCTTGGCGACGACATCCATGGGAATGGATGTCTCGCCAATGGCCGCGCCGAGCCAGAGCGCCAGGAGCAGACACCCGACCGCGATCAACGCGGCACGGGTGAAGATGAAAAAACCACCCATGGCTTACTTGGCAAGTCCGAGCTGGACGACAGCATCGGCCAGCACTTCGATACCCTCGATGGTGCGGATCGTCGGGTTCATGGCTTGGGCGTCCATTTCAACCACATGACCCTGTTTGACCGCTGGCATGAGGCTCGTCACCGGGTCTTCTTTCAGGAACTTCTCTTTCACCGCAACGTCATCGGCGGGAAAGCGCCTGCGATCCATCTTGCCCGCCACGATCAGCGTCGGCTGCGACTTGGCTATGGTTTCCCAGCCAACCGTCGGCCACTCCTCTTCGCTATCGATGACGTTTTTGATGCCCAGCGCCGACATTATGTAACCCGGCGCACCGTTTTTACCGGCGACATAGGGGTCGATATCCAGCTCTGCACTGGAGAACCAGAACACGGCAGAAAGCTTGCCATCTGCAGTCGCGATCTTCTTGCGGGCCGCCGCCTCGCGGGCCTTCAGGTTAGCGACCAGCGCTTCACCCTTGTCCTGAACATTGAAAATCTGCGCCAGTTCGGTCACTTCCTGATAGATCAGGTCCATGGTGAACACGCTGTGGCGAACACCGTCTCCGCCACCGGAATTGTCCTTGCCGACGCAATCGGCTGGCGATGTGTAGACGGGGATTTTCAGCTCTTCGAACTGCTCGGGCTTGGCAACGATGCCTTCGGGGCCGACATGCCATTGAAACTGTGCCGTCACCAGATCCGGCTTGACGGCCAGAACGCTTTCGAAGCTCGGATCGTTATCGGCGAGACGCTTGACCTTGGCATTTGCCTCTTCATACCCTTTGAGAACCGGTCCGATCCAGACCGCAGTGCCGACGACCTTGTCGGACAGGCCGAGCAAATACAGGATTTCCGTGGTGCTCTGCCCAAGCGACGCCGTGCGCTGAGGTGCGCGCGTTAAGGTCACATCCCGCCCGCAATTCTTAAGCGTCAGCGGATATTGCGTTTCAGCAGCGAAGGATGGCGTGGTAATCGTGGCTGTAACCGTGGCAAAGGCGGCAGCGTAGAGCGTGTGTCTGAAATTGAATGTCATGTCCGATAGTCCCCGATCGTCATTGGCGGCCAGAAGCGCAACCCTGTGAGTATGATAGATCTTCAGCCCGCGCGTGCACGCATGGGGACAATCTGAAACCGGGACATGGCAGATGGAATAAGGCGCTGGGCGCTCGATGCAATCACGACGTCTCCTGTTCCGGGCATCCCCGCCCGTGACCTTGGAATGAAGTTTAGACGGCAGGTCTCCTGGCTCACGAATTTGCGTCTTCACCCACCTTCCCGCGATGTTGCATCGCAGTGGCTTGACGCTTCGAAAAGCGTCAAAGGGTTGGACAATTCGCTCACAGTTGCGGGGGCAGCCACGGCATCGGACACAACACGTCCTCACCGTATTCCCTATTATTCCTCACGATTGCTCGCTTGGAACCGTCACAACCAGATAGACTCATTCAGCACATGCCGTCAAGTAGAGCTTTTGTAATGTTATTACATTTCAATACAAGTGCCTTGTGTATGACCATAAAAAATGGCCGAGAGCATTGTCTCGGCCATTTCCAAACTGCGGCATCCATCTACTACGACGTCGAACCCGTTACATCGGTGGAACGACACCATTGGTGCCGACCACCACCCGGCCACTTGATAGGGCGCCATCCGTGGCCTTTTCGGACGGCACGAACACCGTCGCACCGGCCTTGATGTCGGCAACGGTCGCAGGCGCGAAGGTAACGACCGGTGTGCCATCCGGTATCGAAATCTTCTTTTCCTTACCCTTATAGGCAACCGTCAAGGTACGACCATCGACCGATTTGACGGCGTCGGCAACGGTCGCGTTGGTCATGGTGCTGCTCGGCTTCAAATCCCAGGCATAACTGCCTTCGCCGGTGCCTTTCATGGCTGCGGGGAAAATCAGCACTTCGAGTGCGCCGTCTCCGCCACTTGCTGTAGGCAGGGAAGCGATGCCGACGTAATCGCCCGGCTTGATATCATCGACGGATGCCTTGGCGACGCTTGAAACCTGCCAGCCGTCTTTGAGCATGATCTTGGCATTGGCACCCTCACGGGTTTTGACCGACAAAGTCGTGCCATCGAGGCTTTCGACTGTGCCGCGCACGCGCACCGCATCGGCGGCCTGTGCCGCGAGGCAGGTTGCGATGGTCAGCACGGTGCTCGTAATCGCTATCGTACAAGTCTTGGAAAAGGATCGCATCTTGGTTTCCTTCGGGAGCCCAGTCGTCTCAAACCGCCGGTGGGCATGGGCGAAATCCACCAGTGTCGTCTTGAGACAGCCCGAAGAATCACGTGCTCGATCCAGGTGTCAAAAACAATCAAAGCCGCCAAACAAGGTTGGCGGCTTCGTTAGGGCACATCAGGGCAACGTGTAGGCGATCACGTAGTCACCGGGTTTGGTGCCGACCGAGCCGTGACCACCCGCCACCATCACCACATACTGCTTGCCGTCATCCATGGCATAGGTCATCGGCGTTGCCTGACCGCCTGCAGGAAGACGTGCTTCCCATAGTTGCTTGCCAGAGGTGAGATCGTAAGCACGCAGATAGTTGTCGACAGCGGCACCCAGGAACGCCACCCCACCCTTTGTGATCATCGGGCCGCCGATACCGGGAACGCCGACCTTGAAGGGCAGTGGCAGCGGCGTCATGTCATAGACGGTGCCGTTCTTGTGCTTGTAGGCGACATCGCCGGTGCGCAGATCGGCGCCTGCGACATAACCCCATGGTGGCGCCTGACAGGGAACGCCGAGCGGTCCGAGGAAAGGTCCCATCAGCACGCCATAGGGCGCGCCATCGTTACGGTTCAGCCCCTGTTCGCTGCCCTTTTCATCCTGTCCCTTCGGCGGAACCTGCGCGCGGGGAACGAGCTGCGATGTGAAAGCCAGATAGGTCGGCATGCCGAACATGACCTGACGCTCCGGATCGACAGCGACGCTACCCCAGTTGAAGGTACCGAAGTTGCCGGGATAGATGAGCGAACCGTTCACCGATGGCGGTGTGTAGCGGCCCTCATAGTTCAGCTGATGAAACTTGATGCGGCAGGCCAGCTGATCGAACATGGAGACGCCCCACATGTTCTTTTCCTGAAGCATATCAGGCTTGAAAGACAGGGCGGATGTCGGCTGTGTCGGCGCGCTGAAATCCTCGGGGATGGCACCACCCGGTGCCTTTTCTTCGGTCACGGCAAGGATCGGGTCGCCGGTGCGGCGATCCAGAACGTAAATATCACCCTGCTTGGTTGGACCCACCAGCGCCGGAACCGTCTGCCCATCCTTCTTGGTTATATCCAGAAGAACAGGCTGCGCTGGAACGTCCATGTCCCAGAGATCATGATGGACGGTCTGGCGGACCCATTTGTCCTGCCCGGTGTTCACATCCAAAGCCACGATGGAAGAGGAATATTTCTCTACACTCTCGCTCCGACCCATGCCGAGTTGATCCGGAACTTGATTTCCCAGGGGGATGTAGACGAGCCCAAGCGCTTCATCGACGCTGAATACTGACCAGCTGTTGGGAGAGTTGGTCGTATAGGTCTGACCCGGCTGAAGCGGTTGGGTCTGCGACGGGTTTCCAGAATCCCAGTTCCAGACCAAGTCACCGGTGTTGACGTCAAACGCCCTGATGACACCGGATTGTTCCTGCGTCGAATAGTTGTCGTTGACGGCACCGCCGATGATAATCTTGTTGCCCGCAATGGCAGGTGGTGATGTGGAATAGTAGTAACCGGCAGGATTATATTTCATGCCAGCTTCAAGATGCAGCGTACCCTGGTCGGCAAACGAGGTGCAGACCTGTCCGGTCCCAGCATCAAGCGCGATCAGGCGCGCATCCGATGTCGGAAGGAAAACGCGGGCGGCACAGGCAGCGCCCGCCTGTGCAGTTGGGTCGGCATAGTACGTCACGCCACGGCATGTCTGGTGCTGACGATCAGGGTTCATGCCGGCATTGGGATCGTATTTCCACTTTTCCTTGCCAGTCGCCGCATCAATGGCAATTGCCCAATTGTGCGGGGTGCAAAGATAAAGCGAATTGCCGACCTTCAGCGGCGTCACCTGATAGGTGGTTTCGCCGACATCTTCAGGCTTCTTTACGTCGCCGGTCTGGTAACGCCAGGCTTCCTTCAGTCCGCTGACATTGGTCGCGTTGATTTGGGCCAAAGGCGAATAACGCTGACCGTAGGACGTGCGTCCATACTGGTGCCATTCATTATCCGGCACGTCATTGCCATAGGATGGCGACGCGGTAACGATCTCTTCGGGAAGATTGCCTTCGAGATCATTCGGGTTCTGCGTCATCGCAAATGCTGCAGCACCGACGGAAACGAGAACGGCTGTCAGAAGCGGAACAGCATTAGCGCCGTATGAAATGCCGGTTGGGCTCGTAAAGCCGAGCGGCTTCCTGATCCACGGCATCAGAAGCCACATGCCCACGACGATGATGAAGCCGCCGCGTGGTCCGAGCTGCCACCAGTCGAAGCCGACTTCCCATAGCGCCCACAAAAGCGTGGCGACGACGAAAGCGGCATAAAAATGCAATGCCGCCTTATTTCTCTGAAACAACAGAACAGCGGTTACCACAAATGCGATACCCGCCAATGCGTAATAAAAGCTTCCGCCCAGCATAACGAGCTGCGAACCAAAGCCGAAAATTGCAAGTCCAATAAGCGTCAGGACGACTGCAGTTGATGTCACTGCCATAAAAAGCCCCCGGTGGTCTCCCAGCCGGTGAAACGGGATCAGGTCACAAAAGTTCCTGAAAAAATCACGCTTTCGCCATTTTTTGGAAATCGTTGAAAGCGTCGGTCATTTCATCCCGCGTTTTGCGCGAGGCGATCAGTGCAGCCAGCAAGATGCGCGCCTGTCCCGCCCGCAGGCTGCGGGAATGGATGGCACCGGCTGCGCCCAGATCGTGCCCGCCGCCGCCGCCGCCATAACCGGCAAGCAACTGTCCCACCGGCACACGGCTGGAAACGATCACAGGGACGTCTGCATTCGTGCACCTTTTTACCGCCTCGACGATACGCGCATTGGCGTTGCCCGAACCGAGTGCGGCCAGCACGACGCCCTTTGCGCCTGCGCTCAGACTGGCATCGATATGGGTCGCATCGCAACCGGGATAGATCGCCACGATATCGACCCGTATATCAGCCACATCCGCGATAAACTGCGGGCTTTGCGGACAGTCGCAGTGGCCAGAGAGATCGAAGGCATCCGGCTCATCGGACGAGCGCTTGTAAAGGCTCCATGCGGGCAACAATCGGCCAGCAAAACAGAGCAGAACGCCCTTGTCGCCATTGGATTGATCGCTTGCAGCCGCAATGGCATCGGCAAGATTGGCCGGGCCGTCGGTGCGCGGATGATCTGCGGTGAATTGCGCACCGGTGAAGATCACAGGTTTGGACAGGTTATGCTGGAGATGCACCAGAAGTGCGCTCTCCTCCATGGCATCGGTGCCATGGAGAATGACGATGCCCGCAACGTCAGGATCGGCCAGTTCCCGGCCCACGGCATCACTGATTTGCTGCATGTCGGCGATGGTGAGGCTGGACGAATCCTTGGCCATGAGTTCAACGGGCTTGATCGCCACCGTCTCGTCGCACACGCCGGAAATCAGTGTTTCGCCGCTGAGCGATGGTTTTGCGGCACCGCTCTCGTCGCGTTTGCTGGCGATTGTACCGCCGGTGGCAATGACGGCCACCAGCATTTTGGATGTCACACTCTTCACGTCTGTCCCCGCGCAACCGCGCTTTTCGCCGCATCGGCTTTGGCCAGTTTGTGAATACGGTGGCGCAACATGTACCAGCCCGCAACCAGCGCCGGGGCAATGATGATGAGCGAACCGACCGTCCACGTCCCGGCAGGATAATCCAGTGCCATCAGCACCAGCACAGCGAAGAGGAAGACAAGCGTCAATATGCCTGTATAAGGCGCGCCGAACATTCTGAAATCAGGACGGTTCATTTCCCCCCGCCGCGACAGGTGCCACAGCTTGAGCTGACATAACACGATGACACCCCACGCGCAAATGATGCCCAGCGCCGAAAGGTTGAGTGCGATCTCGAAGGCCGCAGCCGGAACAACGGCGTTGAGAATGACGCCGATGACGGTAACGACTGCCGTAACGGCGATGCCGCCATAGGGCACGCCCGCCTTGTTCATCTTGGCCAGTGCCGCAGGTGCCGACCCAGAAACTGCCATGGAATGCAGGATGCGGCCAGTCGAATACAGGCCCGCATTCAACGATGACAGCACCGCCGTCAACACGACGAGGTTCATGATGATATCGGCACCTTCGACACCGATGGAGCCGAAGAAGGTCACGAACGGGCTCTCGCCTGCCTTATAGGCCGTGTAGGGCAAGAGCAGCGACAGCAGCAGCACGGAGCCGACATAAAATACCAGAAGGCGAAACACCACGGTGCGGATGGCGCCCGGAATGACCTTGCGCGGATCTTCCGTTTCCCCTGCCGTCGTGCCGATCAACTCGATCGAGGCGTAGGCAAACAGCACCCCCTGAATGATGATAAACGCAGGCAATATGCCGTTGGGGAAAAAGCCGCCATTGTCGGTAATCAGGCTGAAGCCCGTGACATGGCCTTCGATCGGCGTGCCGAAAATGACAAAATAAATGCCAACCACGAGGAATGTTGCGAGAGCAACGACCTTGATGAGGCTGAACCAGAACTCGAGTTCCCCGAACACCTTCACCGACAGCATGTTCATGCCTAGCACGATGACGAGCGCGCCGAGTGCAAAGACCCATTGGTCGACACCCTGCAACCAAGGCACATATTGTTTAAAGAAATTCATGTAGATGGCGACAGCCGTCACATCGGCCACCGAAGTCATGGCCCAGTTCAGCCAGTACATCCAGCCAACGGCGAAGGCCATTTTCTCCCCGTAGAATTCGCGGGCGTAGGACACGAAGGAGCCGGAAGACGGGCGATGCATGATCAACTCGCCGAGCGCCCGCAGCACCAGAAATGCGAAAAAGCCGCAGATGGCATAGACAAAGATCAAGGCCGGGCCGGCAACGGCCATGCGCCCACCGGCACCCAAAAACAGGCCGGTTCCGATGGCACCGCCAATCGCGATCATCTGGATTTGACGCGGTTTCAGCGCCTTGTGGTAACCCAGATCTTCCTGAATTTCGACCCGACCTTTTTGGTCGGTATGATTGGAATTATTCACTGACATCGCCCCTCCCTAGAGCTTCTCGCCGCCACAGAATCTGCTCCGTAAATGGGAGCGATCTCGCCTCCCCGGAACCGGCGGCATGAGCATCACAGCGCTTGGAAAATAAGCGATTTCTGTAATGCTGTAAGACAGATTAAATTCCAATACTGGCGTTCCCGCATCCCGTCAACCCACAATTACCGCCGTTGACGGAGCGTCAACACAGGCGTAAGCCTTTATAAATCTGTCAAGCAGCATTACGGATATCTGGAGGAAATTACGATGCGTAAGGAATACGATCTGCTGGGTGCGAAGGACATTCCATCTGAAGCCTATTGGGGTGTGCATACGGCGCGCGCGGCAGAGAATTTTCAAATCACCGGAACGACCATCGGTCGCTACAGCTACATCATTCGCGGGCTGGCCTTCGTGAAGGAAGCCGCAGCGCGCGCCAACAGTGAGCTCGGCCTACTGGATACGGACAGGTTGAATGCCATCGTACAGGCCTGCCGGGAAATTCGCGACGGCGCTTTGCATGAGCAATTCATCGTCGATGTCATTCAGGGTGGTGCAGGCACCTCCACGAACATGAACGCAAACGAGGTCATCGCAAACCGCGCGCTTGAAATTCTGGGGCACGCGAAGGGCGACTATGCGCATCTGCACCCAAATGACCATGTCAATCTCAGCCAATCGACCAACGACGCTTATCCGACAGCCATTAATGTTGCTCTGATCGAGGCCATCGACGAGCTTGCGGCGTCCATGCTGGTCCTTCAGGATGCCTTCGAGCGCAAGGCGAAGGAATTCGATGGCATTCTCAAAGTCGGTCGCACGCAGCTTCAGGACGCCGTACCGATGACGCTGGGCCAAGAATTCCGCACCTTCGCGATCATGCTGGGCGAAGATCGCCTGCGGTTGATCGAATCCGCCGCATTGCTGCACGAGATCAATCTGGGCGCCACCGCCATCGGCACACGGCTTAACGCACCTGCCGGATATGCCGAGGTTGCCTGCAAACATCTGGTGGAACTGACCGGTCGTCCGCTGGTCACGGCTGCTGATCTCATCGAGGCGACGCAAGACCCCGGCGCCTTCGTGCATCTGTCCGGCGTGCTGAAACGGGTTGCCGTCAAACTGTCCAAGACCTGTAACGACCTTCGACTACTGTCATCGGGCCCTCGCGCAGGCATCGGCGAAATCAACCTGCCGCCGGTTCAGGCCGGGTCCAGCATCATGCCAGGCAAGGTCAATCCGGTCATCCCAGAAGTGGTCAACCAGGTGGCTTTCGCCGTGATCGGCAATGACATCACCATCACCATGGCGGCAGAAGGCGGGCAGCTTCAGTTGAACGCCTTCGAACCCATCATCGTCAAATCGCTGTCCGAAAGCATTTCACAACTGAGCGCAGCCTGCCGCACGCTGGCGGACCGTTGCGTTGATGGCATCACTGCCAATATCGACATCATGGCGCAAAGACTGGAGCAGTCTCTCGGTATCGCCACCGCTCTCAACCCGCTGATCGGCTATTACGCCGCAACGCAGGTGGCGCAGGAAGCGCTGGCTTCCGGGCGAACCGTTCCAGAGGTCGTCATGGAAAAAGGCTATCTTACCGCCGAACAACTGATGGAAGCGCTGAGACCGGAACGGCTGGCAAACCTGCCCGTGCTGGCCGTGACGCCCTCGGAGACTGTCGAGAAAGCGCTTTAACGCGGCTGTTCTTCACCGATAATCGACGTTACCACCTGCTTGACCTGCCCGAGATGCGCTTCCATCGCGCTTCGGGCGGTCTCGCCGGAACCGACGGCAATCGCTTCGGCAATCAACCGATGCTCGACATTGGAAGCAATACGACGATGCGCCATGATGTTGAGCAGTTCCGACTGTTGGCTGAGCGAATCACGGGCATCCGCGACGACTTTGGCAAACAGCGAGTTGCCCGAGGCTTCCGCAATGGCGCTGTGAAACTCTGAGTCGAGCTTAACCCATTTGTGCGGGTCTTCCTGCACGTCCATCGCGTCGCACAACTTGAGAATACGGGTCATCTGCTCACCGCTGCGCCGCACGGCCGCCCAACCGGCAGCGGGCACTTCGATGAAGGGCCGGGCTTCGATGAGATCACGGGCAGAATAACCGCGATAGGTGAGTTCGCGGCTCGGCTGGTCGGTGACCACAAAGGTTCCACTGCCGGTGCGGGTTTGGGTCATACCCAGCGTTTGCAACGACCGCAGTGCCTCGCGAACGATCGGACGGCTAACGCCATACTTCTCGGCAAGATGCGTTTCTGCTGGCAAACGTGTGCCCACGACCAATCGCCCTGAGACAATAGCCTGTCGCAAATCTTCAAAGACCGATTCCGCCGCACTTTTTCGACTAATCGGATTTGTTTTGGATAAAAAGTCCGCCCCAGCACTCATGTCATGACATTTTCTAAAGCCGGGTTGGTTGTCAAGGCACGGTGAGAGAAGACCAATGTTAAAATAAAAAAGAAATATTTCGATATGCCTATTTTATAGGCCAGATGAAAAAGATTGCATTTCATTTTGCGCTGCGTCATCTATGCGCTCATGACGATCCGTGATCTGACCATTCTAGTCATTGATGAAAACGCTATTCGCGCCTCCATTATCGAGGAAGGATTGCGCGAGGCGGGGCATGACCGCGTCACAGTGATCCACGAAGTCCATGGCGTGGCGCGGATCATTGACACGCTCTGTCCCGACGTCATCGTCATCGATATCGAAAATCCCAACCGGGACATGATGGAGCATTTGTTCCAACTGACCCGCACCGTGGGCCGACCCATCGCCATGTTCGTGGATCGCTCGGATACGGCCTCCATCGAAGCCGCAGTCGAAGCGGGTGTTTCCGCGTATATTGTCGACGGCCTCAAGAAAGAGCGCGTCAAACCCATCCTCGATATGGCCGTCAGCCGCTTCAACGCCTTCAGCCGCCTGAAGCGGGAGCTGGCCGACGCAAAATCCGCGCTGGAGGACCGGAAGATCGTGGAGCGCGCCAAGGGCATTTTGATGAAGATGCGCGGCCTGTCCGAAGAGGAAGCTTTCGCACTTTTGCGCCAGACGGCGATGAACGAAAAGAAAAAACTGTCCGAGATCGCGCAAAGCGTGGTCACGGCTGCCGGTTTGCTGATGTGAGCGGCGAGAAGGACAGGAAAGGAAGCATAGGACATGACGACCATCGTCAGCGAGACACCGGAAAGCGGCAGCGCAGACAGCGCGCCAGCTCTGATTGGCAATGACCGCCAACGCATTTTGCGCGCAGGCTTCATTCCGCTTGTCGACGCATCCGTGCTGATCGCCGCTGCGGAATTCGGCTTTGCTGAACGGGAAGGCTTGCAACTCGACCTCGTAAAAGACGTGTCCTGGGCCAATGTACGAGACCGTCTGGCGTTTCGGCAATTCGATATCGCCCATATGCTGTCTCCCATGCCTGTTGCTTCTATGCTCGATCTCGGCTCCAACCCCTCCCCCACCATCACACCGTTTTCGTTGGGGCGCGGCGGTAATGCGATTACACTGTCGACCCGGCTCTTTGCCCGCATGCGCGAAGTGGCGGGAATTTCAGAGACAGCAAGCGCGCTTGATAATGCCAAGGCGCTGAAAACACTTCTCGATGACATGCGCGAACGTGGCGAAACCGCACCGACCTTCGGTGTGACCTACCCGTTCTCATCGCATAATTATGAATTCCGCTATTGGCTGGCGGCTGGCGGTATCAACCCTGATAAGGACGTGAAACTCGTTGTCGTGCCGCCGCCGCTGACATCCGATGCGTTGGCCGCTGGCGCAATCGACGGCTTTTGCGTCGGCGCACCCTGGAATATGATGGCGAGCGAACGCGGCATCGGCCGCATCGTCGCCGCCAAGCAGGATATCTGGCCATCGGCCCCGGAAAAGGTCGTCGGCATGCGACCGGATTGGGCGGATGCGCAACCCGAAGCCATCTCGCGTCTTCTGGTGGCACTGGATGCGGCTGCGCGCTGGTGTGACGACATGGAAAACCACGGCGCTCTGGCCGCGACGCTGGCAGATACGAGATACATCGCCGCGCCCGAGGAGATCATTCGCCAAGTGCTGGCCGGACGCTTCAGTGTCGATGCGCAGGGCAACCAGCGCGTCATCGAGCGCTATTTCACCTTCCACGACAACTTCGCCAACTACCCACGCAAGAGCCAGGCGCTATGGATCTACAGCCAGATGATCCGCTGGGGACAGGCCAACTTCACGCAGGAAGCTGCTCATGCTGCGGCATCAGCCTATCGCAGCGATCTTTACCGCGATGCTTTGGGTCCCAGCAACGCACCGCCTGAGTCCGATATGCGCATCGAAGGCGATACGGATGGCGACCGCTTTATGGATGGCCATGTCTTCGACCCGAGCCAAATTGAGGCCTATGTGAAAGACTTCGCAGTCAATGCAGGCAATCTCGGATCGGCCAGCCCCGAAGACGCCTGATTGTAACGCACTGCACAAATGCTGCGCATCGCAAAAGCTTCTCAGACATCAGCTGCGCAAAATATGAGCCATAAACCTCACGATTAAATTTTGAACAACGCTCTGGAAATTTAGAAATAACGCTTTCATATCAGTTTCTTATTTCACCATCTAACGAGCTGGCACAGCGTTTGCTTTGTATAAAACACTCGATCAACGGCGATCGAGGATAGAAGCGCATCACTGCTGCTTACCAACGACACTGACGTCGCAAGGTTTTTGCTGACCGGGACCTCCCTCCCGGCAAACGCAATCTCCGAGCGGCGTTTTTTTATTTTTACTTTTCGCAAACAGCGCCGGAACGGCGGATCAAAAATGGGGACCATGCGAATGAAACCGACATTCACCGGCAATCTGAGCCGCCGCAGCATGCTGAAGACCACTGCTACCGCAGCCCTGATCACCGCCATGAAATCCGCCTTCCCATCCGGTGCCTTTGCGGCAACAGCCGCGCCTGAAGTGACCGGTGCGAAACTCGGCTACATAGCGCTGACGGATGCAGCGCCGCTGGTCGTCGCGTCGGAAAAAGGCCTCTTCGCAAAATATGGCATGCCAAATGTGGAGGTTGCCAAGCAGGCCTCCTGGGGCGCAACGCGCGACAATCTCGTTCTCGGCGGCGCGTCCAACGGCATCGATGGCGCGCATATTCTGACCCCCATGCCCTACCTCATGCACACCGGCAAGGTGACGCAGAACAATGTGCCGGTGCCGATGGCTATCCTCGCCCGCCTCAACCTCGACAGCCAAGGTATTTCGGTTGCCAAGGAATATGCCGACACCGGCGTGCAGCTGGATGCATCCAAGCTGAAAGCAGCGTTCGAGAAGAAGAAGGCCGAGGGCAAGGAAATCAAGGCGGCCATGACATTCCCCGGCGGCACGCACGATCTGTGGATTCGCTACTGGCTCGCGGCTGGCGGCATCAACCCCGACAAGGATGTCTCCACCATCGTCGTTCCGCCACCGCAGATGGTTGCCAATATGAAGGTTGGCAACATGGATGTGTTCTGTGTCGGCGAGCCGTGGAACGAGCAGCTCGTCAATCAGGGCATCGGCTTTACCGCCTGCACCACCGGCGAGCTTTGGAAGGGACACCCCGAAAAGGCGCTCGGCATGCGCGCCGACTGGGTGGAAAAGAACCCGAATGCCGCAAAGGCCATCCTCATGGCCGTGATGGAAGCCCAGCAATGGTGCGACAGCATGGACAACAAGGACGAGATGTCGGCCATTCTGGGCAAGCGTCAGTGGTTCAACGTTCCGCCAAAGGACGTGCTGGGTCGCCTGAAAGGCGACATCAACTATGGCAACGGCCGCGTGGCCCACGGCACCGATTTGCAGATGAAGTTCTGGAAGGACGGGGCATCCTATCCGTTCCAGAGCCATGACAGCTGGTTCATCGCCGAGAATGTCCGCTGGGGCAAGTTTGCGCCCGACACCGACATCAAGGCGCTTGTCTCACAGGTCAACCGCGAAGATTTGTGGCGCGAAGCCGCCAAGGAATTGGGCGTGGCAGCAAGCGATATCCCGACATCGAAATCCCGCGGCAAGGAGACATTCTTCGATGGCAAAACCTTCGACCCGGAAAACCCATCCGCCTATCTCGAAAGCCTTTCGATCAAAGCCGCCTCTTAAAAAGCGACAGGATAAAACCATGACCGCAACCGCCCGCAAGACAGACAGCATGGCAACGGCCACCGCCATCCCGAAAAGCGGCACCGTGATTGCCATCGACCGCCGCAAAGCACCGACGTTGAATGCCAAAAAGATTGCCGCCGCCATCGCCCGCAATGTCGTTCCGCCGCTGGTCGTGCTGGTGTTGATGCTCGGCATCTGGCAGATGCTCTGTTCCACCCCCGGCGCAACGTTGCCGCCACCAAGCCAGGTGTTTCAGGAAAGCTATGACCTGATCGCCTATCCCTTCTTCGTCTATGGCTCGCAGGATATCGGCCTTGGCTGGCGGGTTCTGATTTCCTTGGAGCGTGTGGCATACGGTTTCGGTCTTGCCGCTGTTGCAGGCGTCATCCTCGGTGCGGTCGTCGGTCAGTCCATCTGGGCGATGCGCGGTCTCGACCCGATCTTTCAGGTGCTGCGCACCGTGCCGCCGCTAGCATGGTTGCCGCTGTCGCTGGCCGCCTTTCAGGACAGCAATCCCTCGGCCATTTTCGTGATCTTCATCACCTCCATCTGGCCGGTCATCATCAACACCGCCGTTGGCGTGCGCAACATTCCGCAGGATTACCGCAACGTGGCGCAGGTGCTGCGGCTGAACCAGCTGGAGTTTTTCTACAAGATTATGCTGCCATCGGCTGCGCCCTACATCTTCACCGGCCTTCGCATCGGTGTCGGCCTGTCATGGTTGGCGATCGTCGCCGCTGAAATGCTGACCGGTGGCGTCGGCATCGGCTTCTTCATCTGGGATGCGTGGAATTCATCGCGCCTGCCCGACATCATCGTCGCCCTCGCCTACATCGGCGTCGTCGGCTTCGTGCTCGACAAGCTGGTCGCAGCACTTGGCAACATCGTTACCCGTGGCGCAGCGGCGAATTGAGGAGAGCAAAATGAACGCCTATCTCAAGCTCGATAACATCGACAAATATTTCGACAAGGGCGGTGTCCGCGCCGAGGTGCTGAAGGGCATCAACCTCACCATAGGCAAGGGCGAATTCGTCTCGGTCATCGGCCATTCCGGCTGTGGCAAATCCACCATGCTGAACCTGATTGCCGGTCTGACGAAGGTGTCCTCCGGAGTCGTGCTGCTGGAAAACCGCGAGGTGAACGAACCCGGCCCGGAACGCGCCGTGGTGTTTCAAAACCACAGTCTGCTGCCGTGGCTGAGCGTTTATGAAAACGTCAATCTCGGCGTCGAAAAGGTCTTCCGCTATTCAAAGACCAAGGCTGAGCGTCACGAATGGGTCATGCGCAATCTCGACCTCGTGCAGATGGCCCATGCCAAGGACAAGAAGCCATCGGAAATTTCCGGCGGCATGAAGCAGCGCGTCGGCATTGCCCGTGCGCTGGCGATGGAGCCGAAAATCCTGCTGCTGGACGAGCCCTTCGGCGCGCTGGATGCCCTGACCCGCGCCCATTTGCAGGATGCTGTCATGGAAATCCATGCCCGTCTTGGCAACACCATGGTCATGATCACCCATGATGTCGACGAGGCCGTGCTGCTGTCTGACCGCATCGTCATGATGACCAATGGCCCTGCCGCTCATATCGGCGAAATTCTCGATGTGCCGCTGCCAAGGCCGCGCCACCGCATCGAGCTTGCATCCGACCGAACCTACCTTAAATGCCGCGAAGCCGTGTTGAAGTTCCTCTATGAACGTCACCGCTTCGTCGAAGCTGCGGAGTAAACCCATGACAGAAAAACTTGTCATCATCGGAAACGGCATGGCCCCCGGGCGCATGCTGGAAGAACTCTTCGAGAAAGCACCGGGCCAATACCAGGTCACGATTTTCAACGCCGAGCCGCGCGTCAATTACGACCGCATCATGCTTTCGCCGGTGCTGTCGGGTGAAAAGTCCTATGAGGACATCATCATCCATGGAGATGGCTGGTATATACAGCACGGCATCACGCTCTATAAGGGTCACCGCATCGTCAATATCGACCGTGCTGCGAAGACCGTCACATCCGATCATGGCATCACCGAAAGCTATGACAAGCTGGTCATCGCAACCGGCTCAGTTCCCTTCATCATCCCCGTTCCCGGCAAGGATTTGCCTGGCGTCATCACCTATCGCGATCTTGATGATGTGGACGCCATGCTTCTGGCCGCGCAATCGCGTGCAAAAGCCGTGGTCATCGGCGGTGGATTGCTGGGGCTGGAGGCCGCAGCCGGTCTTTCCATGCGCGGCATGGACGTGACCGTGCTGCATGTGATGCCGACATTGATGGAGCGCCAGCTTGACCCGGCAGCGGGCTACCTGCTGCAAAAAGCGATGGAAGATCGCGGCATCAAGGTCATCACCAAGGCCAATACCAAGCAGATCGTCGGCACCGACAAGGTCGAGGGCATCGAGCTCGACAACGGCACTATTATCCCGGCCACGCTGGTGGTGATGGCGGTTGGTATCAGGCCCAATGCGGGTCTGGCGAAGGACGCAGGTCTTGCCGTCAATCGCGGCATCGTCGTGGATGCGGGCATGCGTACATCGGATGGTGATATTCTCTCCGTCGGTGAATGCGCCGAAGTGGATGGTATGGTCTATGGCCTCGTCGCCCCGCTCTACGAAATGGCACGGGTTGCCGCCTCGCATCTGGCGGGTGACACCACACCGGCCTTCGTGCATGCGGACACACCGACGAAGCTCAAGGTTACCGGCATCAACCTCTTCTCCATCGGTGACTTCGCCGATGGCGATGACCGCGAGGAAATCGTGCTGCGCGATGCCACCGCAGGCGTCTACAAGCGCGTGATCCTCAAAGACAACCGCATTATCGGCACCGTGCTTTACGGTGAAACCTCTGACGGAGCCTGGTTCAACGACCTGAAGAAAAAGGCGACCGATATTTCGGAGATGCGCGACACCCTCATTTTCGGCCAGTCCTATCAGGGAGGGTCCCCACTGGACCCTATGGCGGCCGTTGCAGCCTTGCCGGATGATGCGGAAATCTGTGGCTGTAACGGCGTTTGCAAGGGCAAGATCACCTCGACCATCACCGGCAAGGGGCTGACATCTCTGGACGATGTGCGTGCCCACACCAAGGCCTCGGCATCCTGCGGTTCTTGCACGGGTCTTGTTGAACAGTTGATGACACTGACGCTGGGCGACAGCTACAACCCGGCAGCCGTGCAGCCCATGTGCAACTGCACGGAGCTTGGACACGATGATGTCCGCCGCCTGATCAAGGCCAAGAGCCTGAAAACCATTCCCGCCGTCATGCAGGAACTGGAGTGGAAAACCTCCTGCGGCTGCGCCAAATGCCGCCCGGCGCTGAACTACTACCTCGTCTCCGACTGGCCGGATGAATATGCCGACGATTACCAGTCCCGCTACATCAACGAACGTGTTCACGCCAATATCCAGAAGGACGGCACCTATTCCGTCGTGCCGCGCATGTGGGGCGGCGTGACCAACGCCAACGAGTTACGCGCCATCGCAGATGTGGTCGACAAGTTCGAAATACCCATGGTGAAGGTGACCGGTGGCCAGCGCATCGATTTGCTGGGCATCGAAAAGGAAGACTTACCCGCCGTCTGGGCCGATCTCGGCAAGGCCGGGTTCATCTCCGGTCAGGCCTATGCCAAGGGCCTTCGCACCGTCAAAACCTGCGTCGGATCAGACTGGTGCCGCTTCGGCACGCAGGATTCGACCGGCTTCGGCATTCGCGTCGAGAAGTTCATGTGGGGTTCCTGGACACCCGCCAAGCTGAAGCTGGCCGTCTCCGGCTGTCCGCGCAACTGTGCCGAAGCCACCTGCAAGGATATCGGCGTGATCTGCGTTGACAGCGGCTATGAAATCCACTTCGCCGGTGCCGCCGGTCTCGACATCAAGGGCACGGAAGTTTTAGGCCTTGTGAAAACCGAGGACGAGGCGCTGGAGCATATCGTGGCGCTGACGCAGATGTACCGCGAACAGGGCCGTTACCTGGAGCGCATCTACAAATGGGCCAAGCGCATCGGTTACGACGAAGTTCGCCGCCAGATCATGGGCGATGCGGAAAAGCGCCAAGCCTACTTCGACCGCTTCGTCTTCAGCCAGAAATTCGCACAGGTCGACCCCTGGTCGGAGCGCGTATCCGGCGAACACAAGCACGAGTTCAAACCGATGGCGACCATCGGCTTCAACCAAGCCGCAGAGTGACCGACCGCCGCAAGGCGTGACGGACGCTAAGGGCAGTCGGGTGGGCGGACAGGAGGAATTTCCGCCCACCCGGAGACATCATCGACAAGGACAGGATGAACGCAATGAACTGGGTCGATATAGGCGACATCTCCGACATTCCCCTGCGCGGCGCACGCTGCGTGAAAACGCCCTCCGGCAAGATTGCTGTGTTCCGCACGGCGGACAACGATGTCTATGCCATCGAAGACCATTGTCCGCACAAGGGCGGTCCGCTCAGCCAAGGCATCGTCCACGGCGCGTCGGTCACATGTCCGCTGCACAACTGGGTCATCTCGCTGGAAACCGGCAAGGCGATGGGCGCGGATGAGGGTGCCGTGCGCACCATTCCCGTGCGCAACGTGGACGGCAAGCTGTCGATATCAATCGAAAGCCTCATGATCGCGGCGGAGTGAGCATGGCACAAGAGGTCAAGACCACCTGTCCCTATTGCGGCGTCGGCTGCGGCGTGATTGCCAGGATCGAAGACGATGGCGCTGTCTCCGTCAAAGGCGATCCCGACCACCCCGCCAATCTGGGACGGCTCTGTTCCAAGGGCTCGGCGCTGGCCGAAACCATCGATCTCGACGGGCGTCTGCTCTATCCACAGGTGGATGGCAAGCGGGCAACATGGGACAACGCACTTGATCTCGTAGCCTCGAAATTTTCGGACGCCATTGCCGAACACGGACCAGACTCCGTTGCCTTCTACGTCTCCGGCCAATTGCTGACGGAAGACTACTACGTCGCCAACAAGCTGATGAAGGGCTTTATCGGTTCAGCCAATATCGATACCAATTCGCGCCTGTGCATGTCGTCTTCGGTCGCAGGCCACCGCCGCGCTTTCGGCTCGGATACCGTGCCGGGTCTTTACGAGGATATTTTCGAGGCCGATCTTGTCATTCTTACCGGCTCCAATCTGGCATGGTGCCACCCGGTCATCTACCAGCGCCTCGCCGCTGCCAAGGCCGAGCGCCCGGATATGCGCATCGTCGTCATCGACCCGCGCCGCACCATGACCTGCGATATCGCCGACATGCATCTGGCCATCCGCCCGGATGGAGACGTCGCGCTGTTTACCGGCCTTCTCGCCCATCTCGCCAATGGACCAGCAATCGACCGAACCTATGTCGAGAGTTTCACAAACGGCTTCGATACCGCCGTTCAATCCGCTAGGGAATACGGCCTCTCCGAGATTGCGGACGCCACGGGGCTGACCATTGCCGAACTCATCCAGTTCTACGAACTCTTTGAGCGCACCGAAAAGACCGTCACCTGCTACAGCCAGGGCGTGAACCAGTCGGAAAGCGGCACGGACAAGGTCAACGCCATCATCAACTGCCATCTTGCAACCGGCCGCATCGGCAGGCCGGGCATGGGACCGTTTTCACTGACCGGCCAACCCAACGCCATGGGCGGCCGCGAAGTCGGCGGTCTCGCCAATATGCTCGCCGCCCATATGGATATCGAAAGAGCTGACGACCGCGACCGCGTCCAGCGTTTCTGGGGCTCACCCGCCATCGCCCAAAAGCCCGGCCTCAAAGCCGTCGATCTGTTTCAGGCGGTGGCCGATGGCCACATCAAGGCATTATGGATCATGGCAACCAACCCCGTCGTGTCCATGCCAGACGCGAGCGCCGTCGAAGCCGCATTGAAAGCCTGCCCTTTCGTCGTCGTATCAGACATGTTCGCAACCACCGACACGGCAAAATACGCCCATGTCCTCCTTCCCTCGCTCGGCTGGGGCGAAAAGGACGGAACGGTCACGAACTCGGAACGCCGCATTTCCCGCCAGCGCGGCTATCTGCCCGCACCCGGAGAGGCAACGGCAGACTGGTGGCAATTGGCGCAGGTCGGTCAGCGCATGGGTTTTGCCGCAGCGTTCGATTATACCGACCCAGCCGATATTTTCACGGAACACGCAAACCTGTCCGCCTTCGAAAACAATGGATCGCGTGATTTCGATATCGGCGCATATTCCGCACTGACAAAGCCAGCCTATGAGGGCCTGTCACCGTTCAACTGGCCGCAGCACGCCTCCGGAAACCGCGAAATCACACGTTTCTTTGCAGACGGAAAATTCTATCACGCAGATGGCAAGGCCCGCTTCGTCACCACCGCCCTGCCACAAACATCCCGCATCGATGCTGATTTCCCGTTGACCCTCAACACCGGCCGCATCCGCGACCAGTGGCACACCATGACGCGCACGGGAAAAAGCGCCCGCCTTTCGTCCCACATAGCCGAGCCCTTCGTGGAACTGCATCCGCGCGATGCCATGGATGCAGGCATCAACAGTGCCGATCTCGTGGAAATCGAAAGCCCGCTCGGCAGGATCATCGTGCGGGCGCTGGTAACGGACCGGCAGGCGCGCGGCAATCTCTTCGTGCCCATGCACTGGAATGACCAGTTTGCCGCCAATGCCCGCGTCGACAGGCTGGTGCCATCAGTAACCGACCCCTTTTCCGGCCAACCGGCATCGAAAAACGTGGCCGTCACCGCGCGCCGCTTTCAGACGAAAGCCTATGCCTTTGCCGTCACGCAGGCCAAACCGCAGGGTCTCGATTGCGCCTATTGGGCGCTGGCAAAGGCCGATGGCGGCTATCGTCTGGAGATGGCTTTCGAAGACATACCCGAAGACTGGAGCGACTGGGCTCGCACCATTTTCGGCATCGATGTCAGCATAGAACCCATCGGCTATGCCGATAACAGCACCAGTCAGATACGGCTTGCCTTCTTCGATGGCGAAAGATTGCTGGCCGCATTATACGTCGCCGATACTCCTGTTGCCGTCGCCCGCAACTGGGCGATCTCCCAACTTTCCGCACGCCACGAGGATTTGCGAACCCGCTTTTCCCTTGTCGCAGGCCGCCCCGATGCTGGCAGAGCCGACCCCGGCGCCACCGTCTGCTCCTGCTTCAATGTCGGCGTCAACCAGATTACATCAGCCATCCGCGATGGGTGCCACACCGTCGAAGACATTGGCAAAACCTTAAGCGCGGGAACGAACTGCGGCTCCTGCCGCGCAGAAATCCGCGGCATCATCGAAGGTTGCATGAAGACCGCAGCGGAATAATCCCTATGCCCGCGTGAAACGAATGGAATGAAAGGGTTGCGATTATTCTGAATATGGAATGAGGTGCGGCACGACCGAATCTCAAAGAAGATATCCGTGAATACTGATCCATTCCATATTCTAAAAACCATCTACGGCTACGATACTTTCCGTGGCCAGCAGGCAGACATCGTCCAGCATGTCATCGCGGGCAACAACGCCTTCGTGCTGATGCCGACAGGCGGCGGCAAGTCGCTCTGCTACCAGATTCCAGCCCTTTCGCGCGAAGGCATGGGCCTTGTCGTCTCGCCGCTGATCGCGCTGATGGTCGATCAGGTGGCCGCTTTGCGCCAAGCGGGTGTGAGAGCGGAAGCGCTGAATTCCAACCTCCAGCCGGATGAGCGCCGCGCCCTGTGGGCCGATATCCGTGCAGGGAAAGTCAGCATTCTCTACGCAGCCCCCGAAACACTGCTGAAGCCTGACGTGCTGGACGCGCTTCAGGATGTGTCGCTATCGCTCATTGCCATCGACGAGGCGCACTGCCTGTCCCAATGGGGCCACGATTTTCGCCCGCCATACCGCCAGTTGGATATGCTAACCGAGCGCTTCCCCAACACGCCGCGCATGGCCCTGACGGCGACCGCAGACGAGCCGACCCGCGCCGAAATTCTGGAACATATGCGTATCGACGGCAAGGACGCCTTCATCGCAGGCTTCGACCGTCCCAACATTCGCTACGCCATCATGGAAAAGGACAATCCGCGATCCCAAGTTAAACGCTTCCTACGCGATCATCAGGATGAAAGCGGCATCATCTACTGCCTGTCCAAGCGAAAAACGGAAGAAACCGCCGAGTGGCTGCGCTCGGAAGGCTATGACGCTCTCTCCTACCATGCCGGCATGGCACGAGAGGAACGCGAGGCCAACCAGACCCGCTTTCAGCATGGTGAGGCCATTATCATGGTCGCCACCATCGCGTTTGGCATGGGCATCGACAAGCCGGACGTCCGCTTCGTCGTGCATATCGATCTACCCAGCAGCATCGAAGCCTATTATCAGGAAACTGGTCGCGCAGGCCGCGATGGTCTGCCGTCTGACGTGCTGATGCTCTACGGCTCCGACGATATAGCTCTACGCAATCGCTTCATCGAAGAATCGGATGCGCCTGACCAGCGCAAGCATATGGAACGGCAAAAGCTGGATGCTCTGCTGGGCTTGGCCGAAACGGCGGGATGCCGCAGACAGGCACTGCTCTCCTATTTCGGAGATACGTGCGAGCCCTGCGGCAACTGCGACACCTGCGCCGAACCACCGGAACTTTTCGACGGCGCCATAGCCGCCCAGAAAATCCTGTCCTGCATCTACAGAACCGGGGAGCGCTTCGGTCAGGCCTACATCATCAGCGTGCTGTTGGGCGCCGACGACGAGCGCATAACCCGCTTCGGCCACGACCAGATTACCACCTATGGCATCGGCAAGGAGCACGACAACCGCACGTGGCGTGCCATTCTGCGCCAGTTGATCGCAGCGCGGCTGATCGAGGTGGACCTCGCCGGGCATGGCGGCCTTTCGATATCAGAAACAGGCCGCCAGTTTCTGAGGGAAAAACCTAAGCTGATGTTGCGAAAACCTCAGGCGCCGCGCAAAACCAGCCGCGATCGCAACGCGAATGGACGACCAACCGTCAGTCTTCCCGACGAGGATGCGGCCTTGTTCCAGGCTCTGCGTGAGCGGCGAATGGAAATCGCCCGCACCCAGAACCTGCCGCCCTATGTCATTTTCCATGACAAAACCTTGATCGAACTTGCTGGCGCACGCCCGACATCGCGTTCAGAGATGGCAAAGGTACCAGGCGTTGGCGAAGCCAAGCTGGATCGCTACGGCCCCGCCTTTCTGGAGGTGATAGCAAACTTCGAATCTGAATAGAGATCAAACCCGACAACAGCCTAGAGTCGATCTAGGTTTCAGCCCTAAGCTTACGCGTCAACCTTCTCGCTCACATCGTCCAAGAGAAAATGCGCCACGACATATTTCGTTTGAAACGGCACGCCGCTATCAGAAATATCGTCTTCGGTTCCGCCATCGACGGGGTGCCATTTTTGGTAGTGAGGGTTGTTGGTGATGAGAGTGATGGCTTTGCCTGCTAGCTTACCCTGAACCCTGTAGCGTGCCTCAGCCAATGGCCAAATGCGCTCGTAATCCGTCTGGGTCATCCGCACTTTAAGCGCCATCCGCCTCGTCGGCTCACCAAGTGGGTGGCCCGCGGGATCGTTTGTCGGTACGTTGAGCGTTAGTTCTTCAGCACTATCCAGAATGGAATTAAATTCGTCTGGCCACATCCGTCTCATAAAACGCTCCTCCCAAGCTTCACTTCGTCAGCAAAGGAAATATAGCGCGTCCCGTTCAGCAAGCAATCCTGATATTTTGAGATGCATTGCGCCCGACCGTCAAGATCATGCCGTGGCTTTATGCGCCAGGCTCATACGAAAGATAACCTTGTCCGCACCCGCAATGTCATTGGCGATGTTGAGTGCTCGGTAAAAGTCGATCTCCGTCTCAACATAACCCGTGATCAGCACGCACCGGCCTTCAGACTGCACGGTAATTTCGCGGCCCGAGAAATTCGGAAGGTAGCAAAGCTCCGCCTCAATCGCCGCACAACGTGCAGACGCGCTGCCTCCAAGACCAAAGCTGAAGGAGTTGCTATCATAGACGCTGCTCAAGAACATGGTGTGCACCCTTCGGAAACATGAATGTATGATGAACAAGCATTCGAACACGTATCCCGTTCCAGCATCGCCTAAGGAAATTCGCCTTATATGAAAGAAAGCCACCAAGCGTGGTGTTTGACGAGTCCAACTCGTCTTTTTGGCGACAAAAGAGCGGTGAGTTGTGATGGCGATGAGACTAGAGAAAGCAGTTTCTGACATTTTCCGTCACCGACCAGCCGATCAACGGCGCTTCTGACTTCATATTTATATGTGATGATGTTCCGGGAAACTTTTCTCAACGTCGACAACGAAGATGCGAATGTGTAAAATGATTGCTACGTCCGCTGTCCTATCACGGACCGTCTTAGGACTAACGCGCTCCTCCAATCAATCTGACTAAATCTTGCCGTCCGACACACAGCGGTCGCTAGGATGTTGGTCAATAATTATGTGTAAGGCAGCTATCGCGGCGCTGACGACGGTCGTACGCACTCCTGCACGACGAATACGGCCAGAAACAATTAAACTTTGGATAGCTGATCTAAAAGGGGATCAAAACGTTCACCGATAGTTGATCGGTCATCTGACGACTTATGGTCGTCTAGCCTAAATGCGTGCCTTGAGGACTACGTCGCCAGTTTAGGGAATGGCCCATAAAACCTTTGACCGCAGTGTTAGGGCGGGTTCGTTTTTGGAAATCAAATAGAAGCTTGAGTTTTTGGCCCGCTTTCAGGCAGCATTCGCGGAGGGGGCAGCTGATTTGGAGTTACCATAATTTGGTTGCGGGGGCAGGA
>UBRU01000005.1:0-96565 GCA_900468015.1 Hyphomicrobiales bacterium | reverse complement strand
CCCCCCCCTGGGGGGGGAGATGTCCGGCGGGACAGGGGGGGGTGAGCCACACCCTCCCTCGTGGGAAACATCCCAAACTCTACCGCTTGATCTCCCAAGTCGTCACCCGCTCACCGCTGTTCTTGTCCTTGCCATCCTTCAACTGAATGCCTTTCGCCGAAAGCTCATCGCGAATACGATCCGCTTCCGCAAAATTCTTTGCTTTCAGCATTTCGAGACGCATAGCGACGAGGGCGTTTATAGCAGCCGCCATCTCTTTACTGACACTAACATTGATCGCAGTGTGGTAATGTTTAGGATAATTTATTCCCAATAGTCGTAGTGAGGCGGCTAGTTTCTCTGCTGCCTCATGAGCTCCCCCATCAAGTTTTCTAGCCCGCTTCGCCAGCTTCTGCAGATGTGGGCGTGCAGCGGAGAAATTTAAATCGTCACAAAGAGCTAAGATAATTTCCTCTGGTATCTCGACATCTGACAACGTGTTATCAACACTTAGAAAGTTAGTTGCGGAGGAGTAAGAGTCTAAAAGATACTCCGCCTCCTCCAACCGCTTCACCGAAAAATCGATCGGCTCGCGGTAATGCGTCATCAGCATCGCCAGACGCAGCACTTCACCCGGCCACTTCCGTCCACCGAATTTTTCCGTATGTAGCAGCTCATGAATCGTGATGAAGTTGCCGTCGGATTTCGACATCTTGCGGCCTTCGACCTGCACGAAACCGTTGTGCATCCAGACATTGGCCATGACATGCGTGCCGTGGGCGCAGCGCGATTGGGCGATTTCGTTTTCGTGGTGGGGGAAGATCAGGTCCAGCCCGCCGCCGTGAATATCGAAGACCTCGCCAAGATATCGCTCGCTCATGGCCGAGCATTCGATATGCCAGCCCGGACGACCGCGACCCCAAGGGCTATCCCAACCGGGTTCATTGTGGCCAGATAGCTTCCACAGAACGAAATCGCCGGGGCTTTTCTTGTGCACCTCGACCGCGACACGCGCACCGGCCTGCTGCTCATCCAGCGGGCGCTTGGAAAGCTGGCCGTAATCGCTCATGGATTTGGTGTCGAACAACACTTCGCCGCTGGCGACATAAGCATGGCCGCGCGCGATCAGCTTCTCGATGATCTCGACCATCTGGGGGATGTTGTCGGTGGCGCGGGGCTCCACGGTCGGCTCAAGGCAGCCGAGCATGGCGACATCGTCATGAAACTGCTGCGCCGTCTTTTCCGTCACGGCATGGATGGCGTCGTTCAGCGGGAGGTTTGGATAGTCGCGCAGGGCGCGTGCATTGATCTTGTCATCGACGTCGGTGATGTTGCGGGCATAGGTGACATGCGCATCGCCATAGATATGGCGTAGCAGCCGGTAGAGCACGTCGAAGACGATGACGGGGCGCGCATTGCCGATATGGGCGAAATCGTACACCGTCGGGCCGCAGACATACATGCGCACATTATTTTCATCGATCGGCTGAAAATCAGCCTTTTCGCGGGTCAGTGTGTTGTGGAGTTTCAGGCGCAAGGACATGGCTCTTCCTCAAGGGCAATAAGTTTCCCCAGCCGGAACGTTTGTCTGCTTTTGACCTTTCGGGAGACGAAAACGATCTGGCCGGGTGTGAGACCAGCAAAATTTAACTCAGCAACAGCAGCAGATCGTTGTTTTCATGGCTTGCGTTATGAAACGGCAGGCCGATTTGGTCAAGAGCGATTGGTGCGCGATGACGCACCGATCATCATCGTCATTCAGGCATTCGGTAACTGACGAATTTTTTGTCCCTGACGACATATATCTTGCCCGTTGCCGTAGCGTCCGGTGCAGCCAGCGGCAGGATAGCGGCAGCGACCTCGGATGGATGGGGCAGGGTATCAGGGTCTTCGCCCGGCATGGCCTGTGCGCGCATGGCAGTACGGGTGGCGCCGGGATTGATGCTGTTGACGCGCAGTGCCGTTGCTTCCGTTTCCGCCGCCCACGTGCGGGCCAGCGCTTCGACGGCAGCCTTGGAGGTGGAGTAAGCACCCCAGAACGGGCGACAGGAATGCGGCGCGCCGGAGGAAAGGATAAGGGCACGGCCAGCATCGGATTTCAGCAGCAGCGGCTCGACCGAGCGGATCAGCCGCCATGTCGCGGTGACGTTGATGGTCATCACCTTCTCGAAGACCTTCGCCTCGATGTGGCCGACAGGGGAGATGACGCCGAGAACACCGGCATTGGCGACAAGAATATCCAGCTTGCCCCAGCGCTCGTTGATGGAAGCGCCAAGCGCATCGATAGCGTTCATATCCGCCAGATCGAACGGCACCAGCGTCGCCGTGCCGCCTGCCGCCTTGATCGCATCATCCAGGTCTTCGAGGCCACCCACGGTGCGGGCGCAGGCGATGACATGCGCGCCTGCTTTTGCCAGTTCCAGCGCCGTGAAATAGCCGATACCGCGGGATGCGCCCGTGACGAGCGCGATGCGGCCTTTAAGGTTGATGGTCATGCTTCTAAAATCCCCCGCCGAACGCTTAATCCGACCTCTTCTCCGATTGGTTGCCCAGAGTTCCTCATCCCTGTGCTTGTCACAGGGATCCAGTGCGCGCAAGTCCTTGCGCGCTTAAGGCTCTTTCACGGCGCAGACGCGCCGTGGCTGGATTCCTGTGACAAGCACAGGAATGAGGGATGTCAAATATCAGCCGTTGCTGGCCAGCATGGAAATCTTGTTGCCCATGGACTCGCCGTTCTTGTCGAGCAGGCGAGTGGGGTATTCACCGGTGAAATAGTGATCGGTGAACTGCGGGCGCGCGTCGTTGCGGTCCACACCGCCCACGGCCTGGTAGAGACCGTTGATGGACAGGAACGCCAGCGAATCGACGCCGATGAATTTCGCCATGTCTTCGACGTTGGCATACTGGTTGGCCAGCAGCTTGTCTGCGTCAGGCGTGTCGATACCATAGAAATCCGGGTGGAAGATCATCGGGCTGGCAACGCGGATGTGAACTTCCTTCGCACCGGCCTCACGGATCATTTGCACGATCTTGACCGAGGTCGTGCCGCGCACGATGGAGTCATCCACCAGAACGACGCGCTTGCCTTCGATCATCGCCCGGTTTGCCGAGTGCTTCAGCTTCACGCCAAGCGCACGGATCGACTGCGTCGGCTCGATGAAGGTACGACCGACATAATGGTTGCGGATGATCCCGTATTCGAACGGAATGCCGCTTTCCTGCGCAAAACCGAGCGCCGCAGGCGTTCCGCCATCCGGCACGGGCACCACGACATCGGCTTCGAGCGGCGCTTCCTTGGCAAGGATGGCACCCATGTTCTTGCGGGTCGTGTAGACATTGCGACCACCGACGACGGAATCGGGACGGGCGAAATAGACATATTCGAACAGGCAGAGGCGCTCTGGCTGCGGCTTGACCGGCTTACGGGCGTCGATAGTGACAGAACCATCCGGTTGGATCTCGCAGATGATGACTTCGCCGTTCTCGACATCGCGCACGAACTTTGCGCCGATAATATCCAGCGCACAGGTTTCCGAGCAGAAGATCGGCTTGCCATCGAGATCGCCCATGACCAGCGGGCGGATGCCCGTGGGGTCGCGGGCGGCAATCAGCTTGGTGCGTGTCATCGCCAGCATCGAATAGCCGCCTTCCATCTGGCGGATCGCGTCGATGAAACGGTCTGCCGTGGAGGAATGGCGCGAGCGGGCGATGAGGTGGAGAACGACTTCGGTATCGGATGTGGACTGACAGATGGCGCCGGTTGCGATGATCTGGCGGCGCAGCGTCAGGCCGTTGGTAAAGTTACCGTTATGGGCAACGGCAATGCCGCCTTCTTCCAGCTCGGCAAACAGTGGCTGCACGTTGCGCAAGGCTACTTCGCCGGTCGTGGAGTAGCGGGTGTGGCCGATGCAGATGGAGCCGGGCAGGCGGGCAAGCGTGACAGGGTTGGTGTAATGATCGCCAACGAGGCCCATATGGCGTTCCTGGTAGAAACGCTTGCCATCGAAGGACACCATACCCGCCGCTTCCTGGCCGCGATGCTGCAGAGCATGCAGACCGAGGGCGGTCAGGGCCGCCGCATCCGGGTGCCCCAGAACGCCGAACACGCCGCATTCTTCATGCAGGGTATCGCCATCGATGATGTCGTTGAAGGTGGACTGCGAAAGCGGCTCATTCATCTGGCTTGCCTTTGCTTAACTGCCAAAAACAAAAACCGCTCCGGCGGGTGGTGCGCCAGTGTGGTCTGTCTGCTGCCTATATTGAATATCTAGCACAAATAGCGCGCCTTGCATGTATTGCAAGACGCGCATTGACGTCAGTTTGCCGGTGCGGGCGAATTTGTTGCCGGGGCATCGTCGGCAGGGGTCTGTTCCGTGGCGCCCTCAGGCGGTTTGCCGAGGATCCGCGCCCGGATCTGCGGCTCGATATTATCCGGCAGTGCCGCCTCAAGCTTAGCCACGAGGCCATCGAGGAATGGCTTGGACTTGGCCTGCGTCACCCATTCAGGCTGTGTTCTAACGTCTACCAGCCAGTTCCAGAAGGCGACCGCGACCACCAACAACAGGATGCCTCGGGCCGCGCCGAACAGAAAGCCCAACGTGCGATCCAGCGCGCCGATGCGGCTGTCGATGATGAAATCGGCAATGCGCGACGTGATGAACGAAATGATGATTAGCGCGATCAGGAAGATGACGCCAGCCGAACCGGCAATCGCGATCTTGTCATCATCCGTATAGTTGCGCGCATAGGGCAACAGGACCGGGTAGAGATAATAAGCGGCTGCGACCGAACCACCCCAGCTTGCGATAGACAGGATCTCGCGCGAAAAACCTCGCACCATGGCGAGAACGGCGGAGAACAGGACAACGGCGATAACGATGCCGTCGAAAATCGTGATGGGCATTTACCAACTCCGGAGGTCGCGACACCTTTGAACGTGCCACTGTGCCAATTTGCGATCCTCTTACACTAGCCGTTTAGCCAACGAAAGGATCATTATTCGTCTTCCTGAACCTGTCTGAACCGGTTGCCCGACCCCGCAATGCGCGAGACGAGGTCCGGCAGGCTCTCGATTTCAGTCCAGCGCCCTTTTGAGGCTTTCGGCAACTCAGCAGAAGCCGAAGGCAGAAATGCGGTGGAAAAGCCAAGTTTCTCAGCCTCTTTCAGCCGCTGGCCGGTGTGAGACACAGGCCTGACAGCGCCAGAAAGGCTGACCTCGCCGAAATAGACGCAATCGGCAGGCAGGGCAAGACCGGCAAGCGATGAAACCAGTGCAGAGGCGATTGCCATATCGGCCGCAGGCTCCGAAATGCGATATCCGCCAGCGACATTGAGATAGACATCGTGGCTGCCGAGCTTCACGCCGCAGTGGGCCTCGAGCACGGCAAGGATCATAGCCAGCCGCGACGAATCCCAGCCGACCACGGCGCGGCGTGGCGTCCCTAGCGACGTAGGTGCGACCAGAGCCTGCACCTCCACCAGCACGGGCCGCGTACCCTCCATCCCCGCAAAAACAGCGGCACCGGGGGATTTCTCGTTGCGCTCGCCCAAAAACAGTTCGGACGGGTTAGAGACTTCACGCAGACCCTTGTCCGACATTTCGAACACGCCGATTTCATCGGTCGGACCGAAACGGTTCTTGACGGTGCGAAGGATGCGATAGTGATGGCCGCGATCGCCCTCGAAATACAGCACGGCATCCACCATGTGTTCCACGACGCGCGGTCCGGCAATCTGCCCGTCTTTGGTGACGTGGCCAACGAGCACCATGGTGGCGCCCGTCTGCTTGGCAAAACGGATCATGGCCTGCACGCCGGTGCGGACCTGCGTGACGGTTCCGGGCGCAGAATCAGCAGTGTCGCTCCAAAGCGTCTGGATCGAGTCGATGATAATCAGATCGGGGCGCTTGCCCTCGGAAATGGTGGCTAGAATATCCTCGACATTGGTTTCCGCTGCCAAGAGAACATCGGTATCAGCAGCCCCCAGACGCTGCGCGCGCAGTCGGACCTGCGCCACCGCTTCTTCGCCAGAAACATAGACGATGCGATGCCCGCGCCGCGAGAGCGCAGCCGCCGCCTGCATCAGCAGCGTGGATTTGCCGATGCCGGGATCGCCACCGATCAGCACCGCAGACCCGCGCACGAACCCGCCGCCAGTTGCCCGGTCGAGCTCGCTCATGCCGGTCGGGATGCGCGGTGCTTCTTCGATCTCACCGGACAGCGAGGTAAGGGTGACCGGTCTGCCCTTCTTCGGCGTCTTGCCCGGACCAGAGCCGATACCGCCCATCGGGTCTTCTTCGACAATGGTGTTCCACTCACCACAGCCTTCGCATTTTCCCGCCCATCGGGTGTGAACCGTCCCGCAGTTCTGGCAGATGAATTGTGTCTTGGCTTTGGCCATAAATGTCAATTTTCTTCTTGTTTGAAGTCTTTATGAGATACATGCCTGCGGCTATGCATGACCCGCAAAATACGGACGGTATCGTCCTCGATACGAAAATAAATACAGCGTTGTCTGTACGGTAGAGCTTTCAGCCCTCTGGAAAGCTCATCGCGTGGTAGACCCGGAAAACCACTGGCCGCGATCCACTCTATTTTTCTCGTCAAATCTCTGATGAATGCAGAAGCCGCTAACCTGTCGTCAGCTGCTATCCAAAAGAACATGTCAAGCAGGTCTTGGTCAGCGAGCGGCGAGTAAATTAGCTGCTTCGGTCTAATTGGCTTGTTCCTCTTTTAATAATGGAATCAGCCCAATCATCTGCTGTTGTGAAAGTGAGGTACTCCCCACGCTCAAACTGCGCGTCCGCTTCCGCGATCATTCTTTTGAGTTCTTCTTGCTCGCTTCCCAGGAGCTGCAAACTCGCATGAATCACGGCATCGGCGTCCTGATAAGCGCCCGCCTGTACCTGCTCGTCAATAAACTTTCGATCCTGCTCGCTGAGATGGATTTCGGTCATTTCGATCTCCTTTTGTTCTCGTATAGCATAGGTCTCCAGCGCTTTCCAAGAGGCTAGAAGAGCGTCACTCATCTTCAATCAGATATTGTCGCTCATAGCGCAATCCGAGGCCGGTCAACATTTCGTAACCGATGGTTCCTGCTGCGCGTGCCACCTCATCTACGGGCACGTTGGGGCCGAAGAGTTCGATGTAGTCGCCAGCGCGGATGGCATTTGGCGGTACGTCCGTCACATCAAAAATCGTCAGGTCCATCGTGACACGGCCAGCAACCGGAACCTCGTAACCATTGATAAACCCGTAAGCGCCGCCATTGCCCATATCGCGCAGCGGAATGCCGGAGCCGGAGAGCGAGCGGTGATAACCATCAGCATAACCGACGGAAGCGATTGCCAAGCGGCTGGCGCGTTTCAGCACGTGGGTGCCGCCATAACTGACAGTTTGGCCTTCGCCTGCTTCGCGAATTTGGATGATGCGGGCTTCTGCTTTCGCTACAGGGCGCATGGGGTTCGCCATCTCGTTCACTGCTTCCCCACCATAAAGCGCGATGCCGGGGCGGGTGAGATCGAAGTGATAATCGGGGCCGAGGAAAATGCCAGCGGAAGCCGAAAGGCTTGATTCGATGCCTTCGAAAGCGGCGCTAACCTGCCGGAATGATTCAAGCTGTGCCTTGTTCATCGGCGAGGACGGCGTATCGGCGCAGGCGAGGTGGGAGAGCACCAGCACCGGATCGAAACTGGCCGGGCGAGTCACGTCATCGGCCAGAAACAATGCGTCGTCCAGCGGCAGACCGAGCCGGTTGAAACCGGTATCGATATGCAGCGCGAAAGGGTGATCGCCACGCTCTGCCATAAGCCGCATCCAGAAAGACAGCTGTTCTTCGGAAGCGACGACGGGAACGAGGTCGTTGGTGAAAACCTGTTGCTCCTGGCCGGGCCAGATGCCGGAGAGAACAAAGATACGGGCCTCCGGCGCGTGCGGGCGAAGGGTTGCGCCTTCGGCAACGGTTGCCACGAAGAAATCCCGCGCTCCCGCACGATAAAGCGTCGCGCCGCAATCTTCGATCCCCATGCCGTAAGCATCCGCCTTCACCACGGCAGCTGCGCGGGCCTTGCCGGAGCGTTTGGCCATATCAAGCCAATTGTCGGCAAGTGCGCCGAGATCAACGGTTACACGAAGCGGCGCGGTGTCGAACGCATCGGTTTCAGTATCGTAAAAGCTTTCGTCAAATGCGTCTGTCATGGTCCTGCACCGCTGGAGAAGATGGCAATCCTCTATCACTTTTGTTCAAGACGGTCATGACGGAGTGGGCTAAACTTTGTCCATGCACAATGTTTCGCAGGAACAGGCCACCGAGCATATGCCGCTTTCGCGCGCCGAAATCACTCGTTTTTGGCGTGATCGGCGCTTCAAAGGCATGGAGTGCATGACGGCGACGTTTTTGACGCATGAGTTCTCGCCCCATGCGCATGATACCTTTTCCATAGGTGCGATCGAGAACGGTTCGCAAATATCCACCATAAAAGGCACCACTGAGCGGACCGGCCCCGGTCATCTCTATCTCATCGACCCAGGCCAGGTACATGACGGTGCGCCAGGTAGTGATGGATATCGCTATCGCATGATATATCCGGACGTGGAACTTGTGTCCGAAGTGATCGAAGACGTGACAGGTCGCGTCTACCATGGCACGCCATCCTTTCCGCGTTTTCTGCCACACGATCCAGAAATGGCGCTCGCCTTTCAATCTGCACATCGTAGGCTCGAGAACGGGGTGGGGGCGCTGGAGGCGGGCGAAGGTATGTTCTGCGTTCTCGCAAAACTCTTCTCGCGGCACGGTAGCACCGTTATTCTGCCGGTCGAGACGCGGGAAAAGACCTCGGTCTATACCGCTCGCGACTATCTGAACGACAATTTCGATATGGATGTCGGGCTGGAGGAGCTTTCCGTCATTGCAGGTTTGAGCCGCGCGCATCTCATCCGCGCTTTTCGCCGCGAGTTCCACATCACACCGCATGCTTATCTGACAGACGTACGCATCCGTCGCGCACGTCATCTCTTAAGGATGGGCGATAGTCCAGCCTCGGTGGCCCTGGAATGCGGCTTCGCCGATCAGGCGCATTTTACGCGGCATTTCAAATCGCGCACTGGAATCACGCCCGGCCAGTTCAGAGCGTCTTGAAAAGCGCATCACTTTCGTTCAATACGCCACAGTCGCCGCCGCATAGATGCATCTCCTGACAAGGAGAATGGACATGCACAAGACATCCCCTACCAACACCCGTAAAGAATTCGCCGCTGGCTTGAGAGCCGCATCCCCACTGCTGGTCGCCATGGTGCCGATTGGCGGCGTGTTTGGGGCAGTTGCCGTCAGCAAAGGGCTGTCGCCACTAGAAGCGTGTCTCATGTCGCTCTTCGTTTTCGCCGGTGGTGCACAATTCGTAGCGATGGACCTGTGGACACATCCGGCAAGTTGGACCGCCCTGGGCTTTTCCGCACTTCTCGTCAATCTTCGGCATATTTTGATGAGCGCGTCCATTGCCGCGAAAATGGACAGCTTCAAGACATGGCAGCGCTGGCTTTCTATGCTGGTCCTGACTGATGAATCATGGGCGTTGGCAGAGTTCAGAAGCGTGAGCAGAAAGCTCTCACCACTGTTTTTTGCTGCCGCTGCTCTATCGATTTATGTGGTGTGGAATATATCGACTCTGACTGGTGCACTTTTGGGTGCTGTGATTGGTGATACGACAGTCATAGGCCTCGATTTTGCCTTTACAGCGGTCTTCATCGTGTTGCTCATGGGGTTCTGGAAAGGCCGTGAGACGGGCTTCGTTCTCGTGGCAAGTGCTGCCGCTGCTTTCGTCACCCATAAATACATTCCGGGTGCATGGTACATCGCGGCTGGCGCGCTCGCGGGGCTGGCGGTAACAGCGTTTTCGATAGAAAGCCCGGAGCAGCCGGCATGAGCCTCGACATCAACACTCTGCTGGCCATTTTCGCCATGGCGGTCGCAACGCTTGCAACGCGCTTTGGTGGGCTGGTTATCGTGCGCCATGTGCAGATGAAGAAACGCGCACAAAGAGTGCTCAATGCCGTTCCACCGGCCGTGTTGATGGCAGTCGTCACCCCGACCGCGTTGGCCAGCGGCTTCGCAGAAACCATTGCGTGCGCCGTGGCAGCTTTGGCCGCCACGCGCTTTTCACTCCTGCCCGCCGCAACCATCGGTGTGATATCCGTGGCCGGGTTACGCGGAATCGGTTTTTGAGTTCCTTGCCCTATCGCCTTGAAAACAAAACATCCCCGCTTCGGATGAAGCGGGGATGTCCGCGAAATCATTGCTCTTCGTATTGCGTAAACGAGGGGTCGGCCAGGTCCGCGAAGCGGGTAAATTCTGACTGGAACTGGAGCTTTACCGTGCCGGTCGGTCCGTGGCGCTGTTTGGCGATGATGACGTCGGCGGTGCCTTTGACGCGGTCGAAATGCGCTTCCCATTCGGCATATTTGGGGTCGGACATCTCGCGCGGCTCCATGTTCTTGACGTAGTATTCCTCACGGAACACGAACAGCACAACGTCGGCGTCCTGCTCGATGGAGCCGGATTCACGAAGGTCGGAGAGCTGTGGGCGTTTGTCTTCGCGGCTTTCCACCTGACGCGAAAGCTGGGAGAGCGCGATGATGGGAACGTTGAGTTCCTTGCCGAGCGCTTTCAAGCCCGTTGTGATCTGGGTGATTTCCTGCACACGGTTCTCGCCTGACTTGCCGGAGCCCGTCATCAGCTGAATATAGTCCACCACAAGGCAATCGAGGCCGCGCTGGCGCTTCAGACGGCGGGCGCGGGCGGAAAGCTGGGCGATGGAGATGCCACCGGTCTGGTCGATATAGAGTGGCACTTTCTGCATCATCTGGCTGCAGGCAACCAGTTTTTCGAAATCGGCCTCGGTGATTTCACCACGGCGGATTTTCGAGGAGGAGACTTCGGTCTGCTCGGAGATGATACGGGTTGCCAGCTGTTCGGACGACATTTCGAGGGAGTAGAAGCCGACGACGCCGCCGTTCTTGGCCTTGAACGAGCCATCCGGCTGAACTTCCTGCTCGTAGGATGCGGCGATGTTGTAGGCGATGTTGGTGGCAAGCGAGGTCTTGCCCATGCCCGGACGTCCCGCAAGCACGATCAAGTCGGAGCGCTGCAAGCCACCCATGCGGC
Source organism: Hyphomicrobiales bacterium (assembly GCA_900468015.1). GTDB lineage: Bacteria > Pseudomonadota > Alphaproteobacteria > Rhizobiales > Rhizobiaceae > Agrobacterium. The sequence continues at coordinate 85,429 of UBRU01000005.1, read as the reverse complement.
CATCCAGAGAATGGATGCCGGTGGAGATGCCAGAGAGATTGCCGTCACGCTCAAACGCTGCTCCGGCCATGTCGATGGCCAGCGATACGGCGTCGTTGAAGGACTGGAAGCCGCCATCGTAACGACCGGTTTCCGCCAGTTCGAACAGACGGCGCTCGGTATCTTCGATCTGGGACTGCGGTGGCATGTCCAGCGGCGCGTCATAGGCGATGTTTACCACATCTTCGCCGATCTGGATCAGGGCTCGGCGCAGCGCCAAATCATAGATCGCGCGGCCATAGTCCTCTGCATTGATGATCGAGACGGCATCCGAGGCAAGGCGCGCAAGATATTGCGCCACCGTCAGGTCGCCGATCTTGCCATCGGCGGGCAGAAAGGTCTTGATCGTCACGGGGTTGGCGGTCTTGCCCATGCGGATAATATCGCCGGCAACCTCGAAAATCTTGCGGTGAAGCGGCTCGTACAGGTGAACGGGCTTCAGGAAGTCCGAAACGCGGTAGTAGGCATCGTTGTTGACGAGAATAGCGCCCAGCAGCGCCTGTTCCGCTTCGATATTGTTCGGCGCTTCGCGGTAGAGCGGTTCAGCAGCCGGGGCGGGGGTGATTTTTCTCACAGCGTCGTTCATGGTTTTCTGTGATCTCCCTTGAGGCTGTTCCAAGCCTTCGTTTCTCGCAAGCCTGCCGGTTTGAAGCTGGAGGCAGCGGCAGTCAAGGACAATGCAGCAACAGTAGCAGACAGGCTTGCCGGAACAGTGGCCGGCGGCCTCACAAATTGTGTTGTTAACAGTAATCCACAGGCTGATTCGTGAGCGCCATAGGCGGTTCCGCGAATCGCTTCTGCTTCGCCATGAGTTTACGTCATGGCTGCCATCCAAACAAAGCATCTTGAAATTAAGCGCATTCAAAAATAAATAGGGATAAAATAGATAGCGTGCTAATTATAAGGTATAGATACTTTGTCGCGTGCGACTGAAAAAGAGCAACTTTTCGATGAGATGGCGGCGTTCAACCGCAAGCTCAGATCCTTCTTCGACGCGAGAGTGGCGGAGCAGGGGCTGACGCTGGCACGCGCCCGGGCGCTTTTCGCGCTCTCGCGTCGCGGCCCGTTGACGCAAAAGGAGCTTGCCGAGGAGCTGGAAATCGAAACGCCAACGCTGGTGCGCGTGCTGGATGCGATGGAGAAACAAAACCTCATCGAACGGCGTTCTGACGAGATCGACCGGCGTGCAAAGCGCATTCACATGACGCCAGATGGTTTAACGACATTCGAGGATGTGCATATGCAGGCAAAATCCATGCGGGCCGACATCGCTGCCGATATTTCGACTGATGATATCAGCGACGCATTGGACGTGGTTCGCCGCCTGTCTGCCAATCTGCAAAACCTCGCTGGCGAAAAGGTGCAGTCGTGAGCAACGCCATCGCAGACATCCATGATGAGCCAGACGACGTGGTTGAAAAGGTGCCGGAAACGCCTGCTACCCCCGCGCCTCCACCCGAAAAATCCTTTTCCGCAAAACTGCTTTATATCTTCGCTGGCCTCTGTTTCTTCGTGACCCAAGGCATGGGCATGAACATCGTCATGGCCAATATCTACCAGTTGCAAGGGGAATTTTCGGCAACGGTGGCGGAGGTCGCGTGGCTATCGGCGGCCTATATGGCGCCCTACGCAACCTTTTCCATCGCGCTGTTCAAAATCCGCCAGCAATATGGCCTGCGGCCCTTTGCGGAAATCAGCATCATCTGCTTCGTGCTGGCATCCTGTCTCAACCTGTTTGTGACGGATTTGCATTCCGCCATCGTGGTGCGCTTCGTCAGCGGCATGGCGGCAGCACCGCTGTCTTCGCTGGGGTTTCTTTATATTCTAGAGGCTTTTCCCGTACAGCGAAAGCTGACGCTGGGCCTCAGCATCGCGCTGACCGGCACGCTTCTGTCGTCACCGCTGGCCCGCATTCTGTCGCCGGATTTGCTGCAAATCGATGGCTGGAAGGCGCTTTATTCCATGGAGGTCGGGCTGTCGCTCGCCGTTCTGCCGATCATTTATCTGTTGCCGCTGACGCCGCCGCCACGGGCGAAGGTCATAGAGCGCATCGATATCTTGAGCTATCTGCTGTTTGCCGGTGGCCTCGGCTGTCTGGCGGTGTTTCTGACGCTGGGACGGTTTTATTGGTGGTTCGAAACCTGGTGGCTGGGCGTGCTGCTGGCCTGCTCGGTGGGGTTGCTGACGATCATGACCATCATCGAACTTCCCCGAAAAAATCCGATGCTGGATTTGCGCTGGATTTTTTCCAAGACCAATCTGCACCTCATCGCTATTTTGCTGATCTACCGCGCGGTTTCTTCGGAGCAGTCCTCGACCGCCGTTGGCCTTTACCAGCAACTCGGCATTCTGAACGAACAGACGATGGGACTTTACGCGCTCATCATTCTGGCGACCGTGTTGGGTGGTGCGCTGTGTGCGGTGCTGATGCTGACGAAATATGTCGATACCGCCCATGTCATCGCTTTGACGCTGATTGCGCTGGGTGCCTGTATGGACAGCACGTCGACAAATCTGGTGCGCCCGGAGCAGATGTATTTGAGCCAAGCGATGATTGCATTTGGCGCGGCCATGTTCCTGCCGCCTGTGATGGCAAAGGGCTTTGGTGCAGCGCTGGCCAAGGGGCCGCCGTACCTCGTCAACTTCATCACCATATTCCTGTTCACGCAGATCACGGGCTCGATGCTGACGACGGGCATTCTCGGTTCCTTCGTCACGCTGCGGGAGAAATTTCACTCGAATATTCTGGTGGAAAGCATTCTGTTGCAGAACCCGCAGGTGGCCCAGCGCGTCAGCCAGCTCTCTGCCGGGTATAGCCACGTCATTACCGATGCAGCACTTCTGAAGGCCGAGGGACTGTCACTGCTCGGCGCGCAGGTCACGCGCGAGGCCTATATTCTGGCGTATAACGATACGTTCCTGCTGATTTCGGTCTGCGCCGCTGCTGCTCTTGTCGTGCTTTTGCTTCATCTTGCATGGTTACGTCTCAAGTCTGCGCTGAAAGGCGAAGACGAGACCGTGGCCGCGCCTCAATCCTGATTGTCCAGAGATATAAAAATGCTGAAAAAAACATTCACGCCTCTTACTCTCATCGTTCTCCTGGGCGGCGTCGCCGGTGTGGCGCTGGTGCTATACGCATGGCGCCTGCCGCCCTTTTCCAGCTCGGTGGAAATGACCGATAATGCCTATGTGCGCGGCTACGTCACGACCATGAGCCCGCAGGTCAGCGGCTATGTCGTTGATGTACCGGTCAAGGATTATCAGGAGGTCAAGCAGGGCGATTTGCTGGCGAAAATAGATGACCGCATCTTCCGCCAGAAACTGGCGCAGGCGCAGGCGTCTCTCGACAGCCAGAAGGCAGCCTTCGACAATTCCCGCCAGCAGGAAATTGCCGCCAAGGCCAATATCGCCTCGGGCGAGGCGGCTGTGGATGGCGCGCAGGCGTCGTTGAAACAGGCGCAACTGGCCTCGGATCGACAGGATAATCTGGTGCGCAGCGGTGCCGGAACATCCAGCGTTCAGGAAGAAGCGCAGGCCAGCCTAGACAAGGCCCGCGCGGGTCTATCGCAGTCCAAGGCCGCACTCGAGGTCGCCCGGCAGGATCTGCAAACCATCATCATCAACAGGGGCTCGTTGCAGGCGGCTGTGGCCAATGCGGAGGCGGCGATAGAGCTTGCGAAGATCGATTTGCAGAACACCGAAATTCACGCGCCGAAAGATGGCAAGCTGGGTGAGGTCGGCGTACGCATCGGCCAGTACGCCGCAGCGGGCACACAGTTGATGGCGGTTGTTCCGCATGACATCTGGGTCGTCGCCAATTTCAAGGAGACGCAACTGGCTGGCATGGAAGCAGGGCAGGCTGTCTCGATCTCCGTGGATGCCCTGCACCGCAAGAAGCTGACCGGCAAGGTGGAGCGCTTCGCTCCTGCTGCGGGATCGGAATTCGCGGTTATCAAGCCTGACAATGCGACGGGTAACTTCGTGAAGATCGCCCAGCGTCTGGGCGTGCGCATCTCCATCGATCCAGATCAACCGCTGGCCGCCGAGCTTTCGCCGGGTATGTCAGTCGTCGTTCGGGTAGACAAGGGGCAGGCGACAGAGGGAGCTGAGACTGCTGCGCGCTAGGTCCTTGCGTTCTCCCTCATTCCTTGTGACAAGCGCGGAATGAGGGACACTGTGAACGCATTGAGAGCGCTATAAGCCGTCCTTCCAGTTAACCGCTAAAGAAAATGCCTCCCGAAACCCGCTTTCGCCCGCAGGTGTAATGCGCAACGCGCGGCTGTCCGGTTTGCGAGCAATCCAGCCCAGTTCCAGCGTGCGCTCCAGCAAGGCCGTGCCGACGCGTCCGGCAATGTGGTGTCGTCGCTCGCTCCAGTCGAGACAGGTTCTGCAAAGCGGACGCCTGGAGTGCGCGCCGCTATTGAGATCGATGCCGAGGCCCTCGAGAAAGGCTTTGCCTTTTTCCGTGACGAGGGCGCCTTCATCCGACAGAAGAACACTTCCGCTCGCTGAAAGGCTGTCGGCCATTGCGACGGCCAGCCGCCCGGCCATGTGATCGTAACAACTGCGCGCAATGCGCATATCCCGCTCTTTCGGACCCACGGGATGGTGACGATGCGGGCCATCGGCGGCAATCGTCATCAGCGCATCGATGCCATGCGCCACCTGTGCAGAGGCCAGCCGATAGTAGCGGTGTCGTCCCTGTTTCACCGTCGTCAGCAGATGCGCATCGACCATTTTCGCCAAATGGCCGCTGCCGGTTTGCGGGGTGATGCCTGCTTGCCGCGAAAGCTCTCCTGCGGTTAGCGCCTGTCCGCCCATCAGCGCACAGAGCATGTTGGCGCGCGTCGTATCGCCGATGAGGCTGGCGATGGCAGCGATGGTGTTGGGTGAGGCGATATTGGTCATGGCGCAAGAGTATCACCCCTGACGGGGAACGTCAGCCCGGCATGGTTCGGTCGATGCCGAAGCTTTTCATTCTGCCGGGACTCTATAGAGAGAAACTTGCCTTGCATGTGGAGAGAATTGAAATGACTGGCGACAAAAAGCTGCTTCCCGAACTGGCTCTGCTGTTAATGCTGGGGTGCCTTTGGGGCAGCTCTTACACTTTCATCAAGATCGGGATCGAGACCATCCCGCCGTTGACCTTGATCGCGGCCCGCACCGCCATTGCGGGCACCATTCTGACCATCATCATATTCTGGCGAGGCTTGCGGCTGCCCAGGGATCCGGCACTGTGGAAGATGTTCGCCATTCAGGCCGTGTTGAACAGCGTGCTGCCCTTTACCCTGATTGCCTGGGCGGAACATTATATCGACGCAGGGCTCGCGGTTATCCTCAACTCGCTGACGCCGGTTTTCACATTTCTGCTGACGCTTATCATCACCCGCCACGAGATGCTAAGTGGAAGAAAGCTGTTCGGCGTTATGATTGGCCTAGCAGGCACTGTCGTCATGATCGGCGTGCAGGCGCTCAACGGCTTGGGCGATGTCGTTCTGGCGCAGATAGCCGTCATCGTCGCCACCGCTTTTTACGCAGGCGCGGCGATTTTCGGAAAGAACTTCAAGGGCATCGATTCGATGATCCCGGCTGCCGCCTCGCTGATCTGCGGTGCGGTCATCCTCATCCCCGTCAGCCTCGTCGTCGATAGACCATGGGAGCTTGCACCCTCCAGCCGGTCGCTCATGGCGCTGCTCGGGCTTTCGATATTCTCGACTGCGCTGGCGTTCACCATCTATTTCCGCCTTGTGCGGACGTTGGGGTCACTCGGCACCACCGCGCAGGCCTATGTCCGCGTGCCGGTTGGCGTAGCAATCGGTGTCGTCTTTCTCGGCGAGCAACTGCATGCCAGTACGATCATCGGCCTCGTCTGCATTCTGGCGGGTGTCATTGCCATGACGCTGCCGTCACGCGCTCCACTGGTCCCGCGCTGAGCCCAAACAAAAACCCCGGATGTCGCCATCCGGGGTTCTGTCTGTGAGCCATTAAAGCCCGCAAATATTACTCGTCGTCGCCATCGCGATCTGCATCTGGATCGAAGAAGTCTTCTGGGCGAAGCGCGTCTTCGTCAACGCCGTAGATGGCGTCAGCAGATGTGAGGCTTTCGCCCTTGGCCTGACGCTCGGCTTCTTCAGCAGAACGGGCAACGTTCAGTTCGATCTGCAGCTCGACTTCGGCGTGCAGGTGAAGCGTAACATTGTGCAGACCGATGGTCTTGATCGGTGTGTTGAGTTCGACCTGGTTGCGGCCGATGTTGAAGCCTTCAGCGCCGAGGATTTCAACAACGTCACGGGCAGCAACGGAGCCGTACATCTGGCCGGTTTCGCCAGCGGAACGAACAACGATGAAGCTCTTGCCAGCAAGTGCGTCTGCAACTGTCTGTGCTTCGGACTTGCGCTCGAGGTTACGAGCTTCGAGCGTTGCGCGCTCGGACTCGAAACGGGTCTTGTTGCTTGCATTGGCGCGGAGCGCCTTGCCCTGCGGCAGCAGGAAGTTACGTGCGTAGCCATCGCGAACCTTTACGGTTTCGCCCATCTGGCCAAGCTTGGCGATACGTTCGAGAAGAATGACTTCCATCTTCTTGATCCTTTCTAGTTGTCGGTTTCGTTGGTGTTGTCGGTTTTCCGTGCCGGGGTAAGAGAGATCGTGCTGCGCACGTCGCTGAGACCCAGTACGAGAATGATGAACAGCGGAAAGACGAAGATCGCTGAAATATAGGACAGGACCAGAACCGGCCAGCGCCAGTCCTTGCCTTTGGAACGGTGGTGCAGAGAGGCATAACCCGCCATCAGGAAGCCTGCGCCGAACGTGCCGCAGATGACTGCGCCAACCATGGCCACGGTGCTGCCGAAAAAGGTGAGCACGATGCCGCCGAGGAAAATGAAGATCGCGTTGCGGTGCATGCGCAGGGCCGCCGCGATGTCTTCGCGCGGGCGAAGGCCCTTGCCGAAGGAGCGAACCATGCGGCTGGCAAAATAATAGGCTGCAAACAGCATGATGACCCAAAGCCCGCCCTGGATCATCGGCAGCATCAGCACCAGCAGGGATTTCGTCTGGGCAAGCGCCGTCGCGTCCGGCGTGAAAGCGGCTTCACGCGTCTGCACCGAGGCCATCATGACATCCACCAGCTGCGAAACGAGATCAGGGCCGTAGCCGATCATCGTGCCGAGAATGATGACGGAGAGGGTGATGATGCCGCACAGATGCAGCACGATGCCCGACAGCGGATACCAAGCCAGAAGATCATCAGGGCCGCCAATTTCCGATGCGGGACGCGCCAGATTGGCAAGGTGGGACAGCCAGCCAGCAGGGACAAGCGTGAAAATCGCAATCGTCACGGCAAAGATCGGCGAAACGGCAAGTGCGCCAAGGAAGGCGGCAGACAGAACGGCGACGATGGCCGCAGCATTGCCCCAGCCGAGACCGGCCACGAGAATGGGCATCGCGGAGGCGGCATACAGAAGGAATGACATGGACGACTGTGCCGTTGCGCCAAGCGTAAGAAACGCTGCGCATACACCGGCGAGGATGCCGGAAATCAGCACTGTCTGGTTCAGTTGTTTCAACGTCGCTGTCCTGCCCGGATACGGTAGCAGTTAGAGGACCATCCATTCGAATGACGTCCCCAACATGGGTTTTCAGTTCATGTCGATCCGCGCCCAACGCGGAAGGATTTTGGAATTCTCGGCCCGCTGACGAAGAGCAAGCGACTTCGAGAAGAAACGAGGCCGCGCAAATGCGCAGCCTCGCCATTGTCAATTAAGACAGAACGTATGGCAGCAGGCCGAGGAAACGAGCGCGCTTGATCGCCTGAGCGAGTTCGCGCTGCTTCTTCTGCGAAACAGCTGTGATACGGGAAGGAACGATCTTGCCACGCTCGGAAATGTAGCGCTGCAGAAGACGTACGTCCTTGTAGTCGATCTTCGGTGCGTTTGCGCCGGAGAAAGGGCACGTCTTGCGACGGCGGTGGAACGGGCGGCGTGCCTGGGAAGAAGAAGAGTCAGCCATTATATAGTCTCCTTATGCACGGTCTTCGCGCGGACGGCGCGGACGGTCTTCACGATCGCCGAAGCCACCTTCGCGGGGCGGACGAGGACCACGGTCGAAGCCACCTTCACGAGGGCCACGGTCAGGACGGTCGCCACGTGGACGGTCGTCGCGGTCGCGCTTCTGCATCATTGCAGATGGGCCTTCTTCGTGGGCTTCAACAGCGATGGACATGTAACGAAGAACGTCTTCGTTGATGCGCATCTGACGCTCGATTTCGTGGATTGCCGCTGCCGGAGCATCGATATCCATCAGAGCGTAATGAGCCTTGCGGTTCTTCTTGATGCGGTATGTGAGGGACTTGAGGCCCCAGTTCTCGACGCGTCCGACCTTACCGCCGTACGATTCGATAACGCCCTTGTACTGCTCGACAAGTGCGTCGACCTGCTGGGCAGTGATATCCTGCCGGGCAAGGAAGATGTGTTCGTAAAGAGCCATTTAAGCTTTGCCTTTCTTGCGTTTCATTTATCACCCGGCAACGGCGCTAAGCCTCAACGACTGCTCCTGTTTGGCAAAAGCCAAGGGCAAGAAAAGCGTTGTTCGAGACGGTCGAGAGCGGAGACACGGGAGGCCGGAAACCTTATGGTCCTGCTGTTTCGTCGCCGAAACCAGCCCTCCGTTCAGCCACCAGCCAATTGGACCGGGTGTTGTGAACAGCGCGCTTATACGGATTTCTCGTGAGAATGCAAGCGCGCTGCCCTAAAAAGCGGGGAAAGGCTGCCCTTAGATCGGCATCGGGTACTGGCGGTGAATATCCGCAATGCCTTTGAGAACCTCGTCGGAGAGCTTGACGTCGGCGGCAGCGATATCGACCTTCAACTGCTCCATCGTGGTCGCACCGATAATGGATGCGGCCATGAAGGGGCGGGACAGTGTAAAGGCGATGGCCAGTTGGGCAGGGTCGATACCGTGTTCGTAGGCGAGCTCAAGGTAGGCCTTAACAGGTGCTTCCTGCAAAGGCTGCAAGCGCCCGCCGATGTGCTCATTGATGGACGCGCGCGAACCCGCCGGGCGGGCACCGTTCTGGTACTTGCCTGTCAGAATGCCACCAGCGAGCGGCGAATAGGCGAGCAGGCCGACATTTTCGTGATGCGCGACTTCAGCCAGATCAAGATCGAAGGGGCGGTAGAGCAGGTTATATTCATTTTGAATGGAGGCCACGCGCGGCAGGCTGTTAGCTTCGGCTATGTCTATATACTTCTGCGTACCCCATGCGCTTTCGTTGGAAAGGCCGATGGCACGGATTTTTCCGGCCTTGACCAGTTCGTCAAGCGTTTCCAGCTTCTCGGTGATTTCCGCCAGTGTCTTTTCAGTGTTCTGTGTGGAGGCATCGAAGCCCCAGGTGCCGCGGAAATGGTAGGTGCCGCGATTGGGCCAGTGGACCTGATAGAGGTCGATATAATCTGTCTTCAGGCGCGTCAGGCTGCTTTCCACGGCCTCGCGGATGGAGGCTGCGTCGATCTCGCGTCCGCCCCGGATGTAATCGCGGCCAGAACCGGCGACTTTGGTAGCAAGGATGATGTCCTTGCGCTTGCCCGTCTTCTGGAACCATGTCCCGATGTGTTCTTCCGTGCGCCCCTGCGTTTCGGCAGATACGGGCGTGGTGGGATAAAGTTCAGCGGTGTCGAAGAAATTCACGCCCTGCTCGACGGCATAATCCATCTGCTCATGGGCTTCAGCTTCGGTGTTCTGCGTACCCCATGTCATCGTGCCAAGGCAAATTTCGGACACGGACATATCCGTGCGACCCAATGTATTCTGTTTCATGAGAGATCTCGCTCGCTTGGAAGGTGGGTAGAACGTAGTATCGAATTACCGCAGCGCAAGAAAAAATATTCTCATGGATGTCTGTGGATGAGTCGGCGGAAAAACCGTCCAAAATGGGGGTAAAAGGCGGAAAGCCTTGACTTCCGAAGCTGGAATGTGAATGGAAAACCACGATTTGAAGGCAAGACCCGGCAAACGGGCCGAAAAAGAAAGACCATATCCCATGGCTATTGCATTCACGTTTCCAGGTCAGGGCAGCCAGGCTGTCGGCATGGGCAAGGAACTCGCAGAAAACTTTGCCGAGGCCCGCGCGGTCTTCGAAGAGGTCGATGAGGCGCTTGGCCAGAAGCTTTCCGACATCATCTGGAACGGACCGGAAGAAACCTTGACGCTGACAGCCAACGCCCAGCCCGCGTTGATGGCGGTCTCCGTTGCTGTCATGCGCGTGCTGGAGGCCCGTGGCCTGAAGCTTGCCGAAAAGGTTTCCTATGTTGCAGGTCATTCGCTCGGCGAATATTCCGCGCTTTGTGCCGCTGGAACTTTCTCGCTTGCCGATACCGCACGCTTGCTGCGCATTCGCGGCAACGCCATGCAGGCCGCAGTGCCGGTGGGTGAGGGCGCGATGGCGGCGATTATCGGCCTCGAACATGGCGACGTCGATGCCATCTGCCGGGAAGCCGCAACCGGTGGCGTCTGCCAGATCGCCAACGACAATGGCGGTGGACAGCTCGTCATATCGGGCTCGAAGGCACCGGTTGAAAAGGCCGCAGCCCTTGCGTCGGAAAAGGGCGCCAAGCGCGCTATCATGCTTCCCGTTTCCGCTCCTTTCCACTCCGCACTGATGGCACCTGCTGCCGAAGCAATGCGTGAAGCACTGGCGAATGTGACGAAGCGCGCCCCTGTCGTGCCTGTCATCGCCAACGTGCGCGCTGCCCCTGTTTCGGATGCCGACGAGATTGCAGGCCTTCTCGTGGAGCAGGTAACGGGTCAGGTCCGCTGGCGCGAAACCGTTGAATGGTTTGCAGCCAACGATGTCACCACTCTCTATGAAATCGGCTCCGGCAAGGTGCTGACCGGACTTGCCCGCCGTATCGACAAGACGGTCACGGGCATCTCGGTCAATACGGCTGCCGATATCGACACCGCCTTGCAAACGCTTCTTGGCTGAGTTCAAAAGAAATAAAGGATAATCCTATGTTCGATCTGACAGGCCGCAAGGCTCTCATCACAGGCGCAACCGGCGGCATCGGCGAAGAAATCGCTCGTACTTTGCATGCACGGGGCGCAACCGTTGGCCTGCACGGCACACGCGTCGAGAAGCTGGAGGCGCTGGCCGCCGAGCTTGGCGAACGTGCGCACGTTTTTGCTGCCAACCTTGCCGACCGCGCCGAGGTCAAGGCTCTGGGCGAAAAGACGGAAGCCGAGCTGGGTGGCGTGGACATTCTCGTCAACAATGCCGGGATCACCAAGGACGGTCTTTTCGTTCGCATGAGCGATGACGACTGGGATAAGGTGATCGAGGTCAATCTGACGTCGATGTTCCGCCTGACGCGCGAATTGACCCACCCGATGATGCGTCGCCGCTTTGGCCGCATCATCAACATTACCTCCATCGTCGGCGTGACCGGTAATCCGGGACAGGCGAATTATTGCGCGTCCAAGGCCGGTATGATCGGCTTTTCCAAGTCGCTGGCGCAGGAAATCGCCACCCGCAACGTGACCGTCAACTGCGTGGCGCCGGGCTTCATCGAAAGCGCGATGACCGGCAAGTTGAACGACAAGCAAAAAGAAGCCATCATGGGTGCCATTCCCATGAAGCGCATGGGCACCGGTGCGGAAATCGCATCTGCCGTTCTCTACCTTGCTTCCAACGAAGCAAGCTACATGACAGGTCAGACCTTGCACGTGAATGGCGGCATGGCGATGATTTAATATTCGCTCCGCAAGGCGACTTGCTGGAAAAATTGCCTGTAGAGCAAGATGGTTAGCACTATTTTAAGGCTTTTTTCCCGCAGGAAACCGTGTTAAGCGGGCGAAGACTGTGAACAGTCGTTCCGGAACGAAAAGCGACCGTTGCGATTTTATGCGACGATGTTTAGCTTGAACCGGGTTGAACGGGTTTGCCCACGGTGCCTCAATGACAGGCGCTTTGGGATTTTAACAGGGCAGGATGTCTGAAGAGGCATTCCTTTCAAAGTAAAGGTCGAGGAAACCGACATGAGCGATATCGCAGAACGCGTAAAGAAAATTGTAGTTGACCATCTTGGCGTTGACGCCGAAAAAGTCGTTGAAGGCGCAAGCTTTATCGACGATCTGGGCGCTGACTCGCTCGACACCGTTGAACTGGTTATGGCGTTCGAAGAGGAATTCGGCGTTGAAATTCCAGACGACGCAGCTGACTCGATCCTCACAGTCGGCGACGCTGTAAAGTTCATCGAAAAGGCTCAGGCCTAATCGTTTGATCCGTGTAAGGGAAGGCGCCAGCCTTCCTGATATGGCCCGGCCAGTCCGGGCCAATATTTATTCTGTGGCACTTTGCATCGCGTAAATGTCACAACACATAAAGCGATGTTTGGATAAGGGCGGAGCATTGGCGATGAGACGTGTCGTTATCACCGGTACCGGCATGGTATCTCCTCTTGGCTGCGGAACGGAAATAACCTGGGAGCGTCTGCTGGCCGGCCAGAACGGTGCGCGTCTTGTAACGGAGTTCCAAGTCGACGATCTGCCCGCTAAAATTGCCTGCCGCATTCCCGTCGGCGATGGTTCCAACGGAACTTTCAACGCCGATGACTGGATGGAGCCCAAAGAGCAGCGCAAGGTCGATCCCTTTATCGTTTACGGCATGGCCGCCGCCGAAATGGCGCTCAACGACGCCAACTGGCATCCCATCGACAGTACCGACGAAGACCAGATCATGACCGGTGTTCTCATCGGCTCCGGTATCGGTGGTCTCGATGGCATCGTCGAAGCCGGTTACACCCTGCGGGACAAGGGGCCACGCCGAGTTTCGCCGTTCTTCATTCCCGGTCGCCTCATCAATCTCGTGTCCGGGCAGGTCTCCATTCGCCATAAATTGCGAGGACCGAACCACTCCGTCGTCACAGCATGCTCTACCGGCGCGCACGCCATTGGCGATGCAGCCCGGCTGATCATGATGGGTGATGCGGACGTGATGGTCGCTGGCGGTGCAGAATCGCCCGTCTGCCGCATTTCGCTCGCTGGCTTCGCAGCCTGCAAGGCGCTTTCCACCCAGCACAACGACGATCCGCAAAAGGCATCTCGCCCCTATGACCGTGACCGCGACGGTTTCGTCATGGGCGAGGGGGCTGGTATCGTCGTTCTGGAAGAACTGGAACATGCCAAGGCACGCGGCGCAAAGATTTATGCCGAAGTCGTGGGCTATGGTCTCTCCGGCGACGCGTTCCATATCACCGCCCCATCCGAAGACGGCGACGGCGCATTCCGCTGCATGACCATGGCGCTGAAGCGCGCCGGTCTTGCACCTGCGGATGTGGACTACATCAACGCACACGGCACATCGACCATGGCCGACACCATCGAGCTTGGCGCTGTCGAGCGTCTGGTCGGAGATGCGGCGTCGAAGGTTTCCATGTCGTCCACCAAATCTGCGACGGGCCATTTGCTTGGCGCTGCCGGTGCGATCGAGGCTATTTTCGCGGTGCTTGCCATTCGTGACAACATCGTTCCGCCGACGCTTAATCTCGATAATCCCGATGTCGAAACGCAGATCGATCTGGTGCCGCACAAGGCGCGCAAGCGCACGGTGAATGTTGCACTGTCCAACTCCTTCGGTTTCGGCGGCACCAACGCTTCGCTCGTTCTTCGCCGTTACGAGGCTTAATTGAACAACACTTGCCGTTCCCAAGGGAATCGCAGAAAACCATCTCTATCCCGGCCATTGCCGGGATAACCGTCTTGCCTGCCAGTGCGTGCAGTCCAGACCGGAAAACTGGCATATCCTGATACAAAGATGTGTCCGAAGTTTCCCTGTGTACCGAGTGCAGAATAGCCTGCCGAACCTGTTTTTGCCGCATTGCCTGCTCAAATAAGCCGCTGTGATGCCGAACTGAAAAGGACCGCCGGTGAGCGATACGAAAGAGAACAATCAGGCCCCCCAAGGACGTGACGGCTCTGGCGAGAGCAAGGGCGGCCCGATCATTCCAAAATCACCGACCGAAGCTTTGAGACCCGAGAGAGTTCCGGCTCCGCCCAAGCGTTCCCGCAAGGCCCACAGCCAGGTGGTCATTTTCCTCAATTTCCTCATGACGCTGGTGGTTGCCGTCTGCGTCGTTGGCGTCGCGGCCTTCTACTACATGATCAATTCGTTTCATGAGCCTGGTCCGCTGGAAATCAGCAAGACGGTGACGGTTCGCAATGGTGCGGGTCTTGCCGAAATCGCCAACAATCTGGAGCGCGAAGGGACGATTTCCAACGCTCGTGTCTTCCGTTTGATGGCAGACCGTTACATGACGCCAAGCCAGACACCCAAGCCTGGCGAATATGAAATCAAAGCCCATACGTCCATGAAGGACATTCTGGCGCTGCTGGAATCCGGCAAATCCATCCTTTACTCCGTGTCCATGCCAGAAGGCCTGACGGTGAAGCAGATGTTCGCGCGGCTTGCCTCGGACACCATTCTTGAGGGCGATCTGCCAGCGGCACTGCCTGCCGAAGGCACGTTGCGACCGGATACATACCCCTTCACGCGCGGCACCAAGCGGGAAGAAATCGTCAACCAGATGCGCGCCGCGCAATCTCGGCTGGTGCAGGCAACCTGGGAACGCCGTGATCCCGATTTGCCGATCAAGAGCATCGAGGAATTCGTAACGCTGGCCTCCATCGTGGAAAAGGAAACCGGCAAGGACGACGAGCGCGGCCATGTGGCATCGGTGTTCTACAACCGCATGAAAAAGAACATGCGCCTGCAATCCGATCCGACCATCATTTATGGTCTGTTCGGCGGCGAGGGTAAGCCATCCGACCGGCCGATCTACCAATCCGATCTGCAAAAAGAGACGCCGTTCAACACCTACATCATCCGCGGTTTGCCGCCGCACCCGATTGCCAATCCGGGTCGGGCAGCCCTTGAGGCAACGGCCAATCCTTGGCGCACCGATGACCTGTATTTCGTGGCTGATGGCACGGGCGGGCACACCTTCGCCAAAACGCTGGATGAGCACAACGCCAATGTTCGCCGCTGGCGCAAGATCGAGGCTGAAAAAGCCGCATCCGGCGGCACCGCCAGCTCCTCCGAGACGGTGGTGGATGGACAGCCTGATGGCTCTCAAGCCGAGCGTCCTTCCACACGAAATTGATTTTACATGATGCTGTCGCCCCAACCGGCGGCAGCTTTTGGTTTGGGGTATTTCATGACATTGCAATCCATGACGGGTTTTGCCCGTAGCGAAGGATCATGCGGGCGTTACCGCTGGGCTTGGGAGCTGCGCTCCGTCAATGGCAAAGGACTGGATCTGCGCCTGCGTCTGCCAACGGGACTGGAAGTGCTGGAAACCGAGCTGCGGGACATCGCGGCCAAAAGCCTGTCGCGCGGCAATATTCAGGCGGGGTTGAGCGTTTCTGCATCCGAAGTGAAGATGGAAGCCGTGGTCAACCGCGATGCGCTGGACGCCGTGCTTGCCCTCAAGCGTGACCTGGGGGATGCCGTTAGCGATGCGCCTCTCAGCTTCGATACGCTCTTGTCCGTCAGGGGGCTGGTGGAATTTCGCGAACCGGAAGAAAGCGCGGATGCGCAAGAGGCGCGCAACAGGGATGTCATCAACGGCTTCACCGCTGCGATCGAGGCATTGAAAGCGATGCGCGAGCGGGAGGGTGCGGCTTTGTTCGGCGTGCTTTCCAGCCAGATCGACAGAATCGAACAGCTGACGAAATCGATAGAGGCAGATCCGTCGCGCCAGCCCGAGCAGATTCGTGCGCGTCTCGCAGCACAGATCGCCCTCATTGCAGATGGTAGCAGCGGACTTGATCGCGATCGCCTCCACGCCGAAGCAGCATTGCTGGCTACCAAGGCCGATCTGCGCGAAGAGATTGACCGTCTGAACGGACATGTCGCCGCCGCCAGAGAGCTTTTGAGCAGCGGCGTGCCAGTGGGCCGCAAGCTCGACTTTCTTGCACAGGAATTTAACCGGGAGTCGAATACAATCTGTTCCAAATCCAACGCCAGTGCTGTAACCGCTGCTGGTATAGAATTGAAAGTGGTGATCGATCAATTCCGCGAACAGGTCCAAAATCTGGAGTAGACCCCATGGCGTCCGCCAGCATTCCTCCCGTCCATGTTGCCCGTAGAGGCTTGATGCTGGTCATTTCGTCGCCATCGGGTGCCGGCAAGTCCACCATTGCCCGTAACCTGCTGGAAAAGGACAAGAACATCAGCCTGTCCGTCAGCGTCACCACCCGGGCACGGCGCCAGAGCGAGATCGACGGCATCCACTACCACTTCATTTCCAAGCGTGATTTCGAACGCATGCGTGAAGGCGAAGAGCTGCTGGAATGGGCCGAGGTTCATGGAAACTTCTACGGTACGCCGCGGGAGCCTGTCGAGGCAGCCATGGAAGAAGGCAAGGACATGCTGTTCGATATCGACTGGCAGGGTGCCGAGCAGCTTCAGGACAAGATGAAGGCGGACGTCGTCTCGATCTTCATTCTGCCACCGACAATGACCGAGCTGCAATCTCGTCTGCATCGCCGTGCCGAAGACACCGAAGAGGTCATTCAGACTCGCCTTGCCAATTCCCGATCCGAAATCGAACATTGGCGCGACTACGACTACGTCATCCTCAATGACGATTTGCAGGCAGCATTCGAAGCGATCGAAGCCATCGTCAAAGCCGAACGCGTCCGCCGCGACCGCCGTCACGGCATGTTCGACTTCGTCCGAGAATTGCTTGCGGAAGTGCCGACGCTGCCGGGTCGGTGAGGGGTAGGCGGTACGCTGCCTTGAATCAGAAGTACAAAAACGTTACGTATATGCGGATTGGATATACGGAGCAGCGCTATGACCACTTCCACGGTATTCCTCAGTAATAAAAGTCAGGCCGTACGGTTGCCCAAGGCAGTTGCATTTCCAGACGATGTTCATCAAGTCGACATACTGAAAATCGGACGCAGTCGAGTGATTGTTCCCCACGGGCGCCGTTGGGACGACCTCTTCGCGTCTGGCCCCCGTGCCAGCGAAGATTTTCTCATGGAACGTGAAATGCCGCTTCTTGATGAGCGCGAGTCTTTTTGATGCTTTCCTATATGCTCGATACAAATATCTGCATCTACGTGATGAAGACCTATCCTCCTGAACTCAGGGATAGATTCAATGCCACCGCAGAGCAGCTTTGCATTTCGAGTATTACGCTGGGTGAGCTTTGTTTCGGCGCTGAAAAATCGGCGCGTCGTAGTGAAAACCTTGCCGCTATCGATAATTTCGTATCGAGGCTGGACGTACTCCCCTTCGGCGATAAGGCCGCTGCCCACTACGGACAAATCCGGGCTGAATTGTCGCGCGCAGGGACACCCTGTGGCGTTCACGACATGCAGATCGGTGGGCACGCACGCGCAGAGGGTCTGATCGTTGTCACAAACAATATGCGGGAATTCGTCCGAATGCCCGGCCTACGGGTCGAGAACTGGGTCTAGTCCTTGACCTAAAGCATGTTCGCCAATCGAACAAACTCTTCCACCGACAATGTCTCAGCACGCCTTGTGGGGTCAATACCCGCTTTTTCAAGCAAGGCTTCGCCGCCAATGCTCTTCACGCTCTGGCGCAACATCTTGCGGCGTTGGCCGAAAGCGGCTTCCGTGATCTTTTCGAGGTTGGCAACTTCGCATGGAATAGGCTTTTCACGGGGCAGGAGGTGAACAACGGTCGAGGTGACCTTTGGCGGGGGGCTGAAGGCTTGTGGTGGGACGTCGAAAGCCATTTCCGGCACGGTGCGCCACCCTGCGAGCACGCCGAGGCGACCGTAATGGTTGTCGCCTTCTTCAGCCACGATGCGCTGGCCGACTTCCTTCTGGAACATCAGCGTCAGCGAAAGCCAAAATGGCGGCCACGCTTTAGGCAGCAACCAGTTCACGAGCAATTGCGTACCGACATTGTAAGGCAGGTTGGCAATGACGCGTACCGGCTCGCCCGCCGGAACCATCGTCTCGAAATCCGTCTTCAGGGCGTCCCCTTCGATGACATCGAGACGCCCTGGATAATGCGCGGCGATTTCGGCAAGAGCGGGGAGGCAGCGGCTGTCGCGCTCAACCGCGATCACCTTCTTTGCGCCCAGCGACAGGATGGCCCGCGTCAGGCCGCCAGGGCCTGGCCCAACCTCGAACACGGTCACACCTTCGAGCGGACCTGCGGTGCGAGCAATCTTCTGAGTGAGATTGAGATCGAGCAGAAAATTCTGCCCGAGTGATTTCTTCGCATCGAGCCCGTGCCGCTGGATGACGTCGCGCAGCGGCGGAAGACCATCAATGGCTGCCATTATACCGTCACCTGCCGTGCTGCGATCTCCGATGCCATTTTCAGGGCCGCAACCAGGCTTGATTCATTGGCGATGCCCTGACCTGCGATGCCGAAGGCGGTGCCGTGGTCAGGTGAGGTGCGAATGAAGGGCAGGCCCAGCGTCACATTGACAGAATCGTCGAAACCCAGCGCCTTGGCCGGGATCAGCGCCTGATCATGATACATGCAGACAGCGACATCGTAGCGTCTGCGGGCTGCCTCATGGAACATCGTATCAGCAGGCAGGGGACCAAAAGCGTCGATTCCCTCTTTCCGCAGCTGGATGGTGGCGGGGTGGATCAGGTCTCGATCTTCGGTGCCAATCGCGCCATCCTCGCCCGCATGCGGGTTGAGGCCAGCAACGGCGAGGCGCGGCGCCTCGATGCAGAACTTCTTGATGAGATCGGCAGCAACAATACGGCAGGTCTCTATGATGAGCTCTTCGCTCAGCGCCACCGGCACATCTTTAACCGGGATATGGATCGTGACAGGCACGACGCGCAGCTTTGGTCCTGCGATCATCATGACAGGCTTGGTAATCTGCCCTGTTAGCTTGGCTGCCAGTTCGGCTAGGAATTCAGTATGGCCCGGAAAGCCGAAACCCGCCTCATAGAGGACGGACTTCGCAATAGGGTTGGTCACGACTGCCGAAACTCTCTTCTCGACAGTTAGCGTGACGGCTGTCTCGATAGCTTTGATGGTCGCGTGGGCAGCACCGACATGTGGCTGCCCGGCGAGCACTTCAAAACCGACGGGGAGAGCAATTACCGGAAGCGCATTGGGGAACACCGAGATGGCTTCCTCAGGCTCACACACTTTCACCTCGATGTCGACGCCGATAAGATTGGCGCGGCTCGTAATCACATCGGGATCGCCGATGAAAATGAAGGGCGGTAGTCCCAGCGCGTGACGTTTTGTCCAGGCGGCAATGGTAATGTCGGGACCAATCCCGGCGGGGTCGCCCTGGGTGAGGGCGAGAGGCAATGGCGGTATGGTCACAAATTACGCTTTCACGTCAGGTGCTGGTGATCTGGGCTTTCTTCCGCAGCTCTTCGATGTATTTCTTTTCGTTGGGATTTTCACCCTTTTCGGCTTTCGTCAAGTCTTCTGCGCGGAAGACGATTTCGGCGGCATAATCATCTGACACCTGCTGCTTTTTGCAGACAGCCAAATATTCAACGCCCTTTTCCGTGACACGTGTCCCAGTCGTGCCGCCCTCTGATGTCTTTTCAACCAGGGGCTTCCAGTCCGGTGGCAATTCCGGTTCAAGCGTCCGTCCGAGATCCTTGATCGAAACATCGAGCATTGTTGCTGCGAAGGTTCTCGCCTGTTCGCAGCCGGGATAACGCTTGCGGGAAGCCTCGGCTTCGGACTTGCGCTTGCCCGTAATCGCGTTCCGCTTGGATTCGGGGATTACGAAGATGATCTGCTGGAGGAAGTACTCTGTGGTAACGGGCTTCTGTCCGCGCTCTTTCAGCCGTGTGACGAAATCCTGCGTGGACATCTTGTTGCGACCGCCATAGCGGGCATTGACGAGACGTGGCCAGCTCATCTGCACCGCGATAAAGGATTTGAAGTGATCAGCTCCGACGCCAGCCTGCGACAGGACTTTGGTCAATTGATCCGTCGTCATCTTATTGGTTGCCGCAAAACGGGCGAAGGAGGCATCTACATCTGTCGTGCTGACCGACATTTTGACGCGCGCAATCTCCTCGCGCTTCAAAGCTTCATCGATGAGCTGCTCACGGGCCTTTTCGGCAAGGTTGCCAGACTGGCGCTGCAGTTTCAAAAACGCGACGCGGCGCGCAAGATCATCGCTCGTGATCGGCGTCTTGTTGACAACGACTTTGACGGCGCTTGCTGCGAAGGCCTGATGCGTTGGAAGCGCAATGACCACGGGAACCGCGAAAATCGCAAAGGCGAATGCTACACTGCGCAACGCCGTCTTTCCGAGTTTCATCCTGTTCTCTCCCTGTCGAAGCCTTGGTAAGATCGCCATGGCTTAGTTTTCGATAAAGGCCCTGATAGGATGGAGCGGCGAAAGCCGTTCATCAACCAACAGGTTCCATTTTGCTACAGATTAGACCTGAACGCGACCGTGTATATCACCGGATGGGACAAAACGGCAATCATGTGCGCGGAGAACAGTGCAGTTATCTTGCGGCGAAACGGTGGCGCATCATAGCACTGCCGATCACATCGAATAAATAATAACGGCGGAGTTTTCACTCCGCCGTCACAAAAATTAGAAGTTGTTCGGCTTCCAGCCGATTTCCGCATCATCCCAATCCGTACCAGCAGAGCCGACGCTGATATCACCGAGCGTTCTGAAGGCGAGACGGGCATTGATCGACCAGTCATTTGCCGATTCACGAACCGCGTTGATGCTGCCTTCGTCGGAATAGCTGACGGTGAAGATCGTGCACTCATCCTGATAGAGAATGCCGACACGACGTTCGCTGGAGAATTTGTTGTTCAGATCGTAGTTGATCGCGCCGAACAGTGACCAGTTATCGTCTAGGCGCAACTTGCCGGACGTCTGGACGATGTCGCGCTTTCTGTCATAGCCGTAATCAGGCTGCGCTTCGACCTGCGTGTAGCTGACCTTGCCCGAAAGACGATTGCTTGTGTAGGCAACAGCAGTTTCGGAACGATTGACCTCGAAGCTGTCCTTGTCGAAGCGGAAGCTTGACGAAAAGGAAAGGCCGATAGGCGCATCAATGGCAGCCATGGCGACGTAGTCGGAACGATCTGTTTCGAGGCCCGAATTTGCACCAACATTCACGAGGTCGTTGGACGCAAAGGAGTTGACGCCTGCAAGATGGAACGACTGACCAGCGACGGCACGAATACCATAACCGTTGTCAAACGTACCGTTGTATCGGACACCGAGATTGGCGCGCGTGCCGCCTTCGATGCGGTCGAAGCCCGAGAATTTGTCGCGTTCGAAAAGGTTCGTCGCATCGAACACGAAAGCCTGGGAGTCTTCGTTCGGAAGCTCTCCGGCATAAGATTCGTTGGGGCGAACGAAAATCTGGGCGATGGGCTCGATGACGTGGTTGCTGTGAAGCGCGGTGAAGAGCACCGGATACCGGGCTTCGAGACCGAATGTCGCCATGCCGCGCAACGTCGCGTCATTGTCGATCATGCCATCGTAAACATAAGACGTTCCGGCAGACGTAAAGCTGTTGGCCGACATATCAGACCAGATCGCGTCTCCGCGTGCCGCCAGAAGAGGGGTCAGCAGCAAGCCGCTGTCGAACGTGTAGGTCCGTTTCCATTCCGCTTCCGTCGTCAGGCGTGTGTAGGAACCTTCGAGACCGTTGTAGCGAACGGATGATCCGAGATCATAGGCATCCTGGCTTTGCCGGGTCAGGCTGGTGAAGTTTGTCGTCAGCGAGAGTTCGCCGCCGTAAACGGGATCTGGAAGGAAATAACGATAGTCGAGCGCAGGGTGAACGATGGCCTGCTGACGTTCCTTGGCTTCCGAATCGTCGGTATCCTGAACATTGAAGTAATAGGCGTTCAGATCGAAATTGTTACGCTCGCCGAGACCATTGAGATAGAGTCTGTTGGTCTGGACAGAGTTTTTGTAGCCCTTGATTTCGTAGGTGCGCGAGAAGTTGTTGTCGGTCTGCACCATTGCATCCCAACCGAACGCCCAGCGCGGGTTGATGTTGAACTCACCCTTGGAGGCGACCATCGCTCGCGTATCATTCAAAGAGTCGCTGGTATTCGGATCGAAATCCTGCGGATTCTGCTGATTGATACCGGCCGCACGAAATGTATGCGTGCCCATCTCAAACCGTTGACGCAACTCGCCTTCCAGCAACAAACCCTGCGACGTGTAATAGGTCGGCGTTACAGTCATGTCGGCTGTATCGGACAGGATCTGGTAGTAAGGCACGCCGATGCCGAAGCCGAGATTGTCCGTCACGCTCATGCGCGGAAACAGGAAACCCGACTTGCGCTTGACCGTGTTGTCCGGGACCGTGATGAACGGAAGATAGGCGATGGATTTGCCGAACAGCTCGAAGCGGGCCTTTTCCAGCCGAACCGTGTGGGTCTTGCCATCCTGAATGACGCGCTCTGCCTTGACCTGCCACAGAGGCGGCTTGTCCGGGCGTTCCGCACAGGGAAGGCACGCTGTGTAGACGCCGTTGTTGAGGACCATGACGTCCTGTGACAGGCGCTCTGCACTCTCACCGGCAATACGGGTGTTGTCGGTGGTTTCAACACGAAGCGTGTTGACGAAGCCCTGGCCGAAATCGTCGGTCACATCCAGCTCATCCGCGTAGATGCGGTTGCCGCCGGGCTCGATCAATTCGATGTTGCCGCGCGCAAGCACACGACCGGTGGATTGATTATATTCCACGCGCTGGGCGACCATGCGGTAGCCGGTGTAGTGCATGCGCACGCCGCCGGTCGCAACCACACGCTGTGAGTCTTTATTATAGGTCAGTTCATTTGCTGTAAGCAGGAGTTTTGATTGGTCTTGTGGATCGCCCACGATCACGCCGTCTTCAGCAAAAACGCTGGAAGCGGTCGCCACATATGCGCACACAGAAGCCCCAGTCAGAAGGGCTGTTGCCAGCCGTCTGATATTCCCGCGGTCAAATACCGCCACTAGCCGTCCTCCTGATGAAGCAGAATGGTTGCACCCAACGCCAATGCCACGACAACTGGAACCCAGACCGCGACGAAGGGAGGGACAACCCCGCTACTCCCGAATGCCCTTACGAGCACGGTTACTACATAAAGCACGAAGCCGGAAACGATTCCACCCAGAATCACTGAACGAGACTGTGCAAAACGGCTGAACTTTAATGAAACAGTCGCGGCGATCAAGGTCATCGCCACGAGAAGAAAAGGCATCGACAGCAGGAAGTGATACTGCGTCTCAAGCGCCTTGGATGAAATACCGAAGGACTGAGCGACCTCGATTTTGTGAGAAAGCTCAAAGAAAGCAACGGTTTCGGGCTGTGTCAGGCGCTCCTGCACGAACTCGCGTCTCAGATTGGTACTGATTCGTGCGGTCGATTCCCAGCTTGGCACATGACCGGGACGGATCTCCGCCACGTCGTTAAGAAGCCAGTAACCATCTTCCAACTTAGCCGACTTCGCATCCTGTCTGAGAAGGATGTTACCGGCCTTGTCGAGGTGAATCAGGACGACGTCTTTCAGCAGCGTTCCGTTGTCTTCGAAACTCTTGGCGCCGATGATCGTGTCTTGCCCGCCGCTGCTCTGGCGCAACCAGGGGAGGACCTGCTGCTGGCGTGTCGATCCGCCTTCATTGCGCCATCCCGATTCGACCGCGAGTGACTTGCTCTCGCCCCAAGCGGCGATAGGGTTGAGCACTGTCACGGCCAGAATGCCGAGAAGGATCGCTCCGCCGATAAAGGGCAGGATGAATTGCCAGGCGGAAATGCCGGCAGCGCGCGTCACAACCAGCTCATAGCGCCGGTTGAGCGAAATCAGCGTCGTCATACCAACGAACAGGGCAATGAACGGCACCGTCTGCTGCAAAATGAGCGGAAGACGAAGCGCCGTCAGGCCAAGGGCTGCTGGAACCGAATATCCGGGCAGGCCGGACATGCGTCTGGCTGTCTCACTGAAATCGGCGAGGAAAATGATTGCGGAAATACCAAGCAGGAACCAGAACGTCGTCATGGCATAACGCTTGAGGAAATAGCGGGCGAGGGTGCCGAACATCATGCGCTTTGCCCTCCAGCGCCGGGCGCCTTGGAAGATGAGAAGCGCTTCTGGATGGTCTGCAAGGCATTACCGAATGCGCGCGGCATCAACAGCTTCTTGCCAGAGAGCAGCAGGAACGTGGCGATACCACCGCTGACGAACGGCACCGCATAGACGAAGGGTATGAAAGCCGCGCTCTGCTTGACCTGATTGGTGAAGTAGAAGCCGAGCCAGCGCAGCATGAAAGCGGTGATGAGGGCCGCGACCATCGGGTGCAGGCGCGCCTCACGATGGGACCGTGCATCGGCAGCGACAACCAGCGAAATCAGCGCAAAAACGAAGGGGAACATCCAGTCCGACAAACGGCGGTGAAGCTCCGAGCGAAAACCGCCGGGGGATTTCTTGTAACTGTCCACAGTCGGATCCGGCGACAGCAGGAATGACAGGCTCGCGTCGCTGGATGAAATGGATGTCTCGTTATCGGACTTCTCCGACATCGTCGAAAGGTCGAAGGCATAGGACAGGAATTTCACCACGGACACTTTGCCATCCGGCGTCTTCTGCTGAACTTCGCCATCGCGCATGGTGAGAGATGTGCCGCCTTCATCGATCATGCCTTCCTTGGCATAATAAATGAGGTCGTAATTCGGGTCGCGCCGATCCGCCACGAACAGACCACGCAGAATGCGACCCTGTCGTTGACCGATCTGAACGTAAAGACCATCCTGAATGGTGCGGAACGTCTTTTCCTCGATGACCGACGAGAGAAGGTCGGCATAGGCGGCGGCCACCATCTGCCGCGCAGCGGTGCGGGCAGGGGGCTCGGCAAAATTGGTGATTCCGAAGGAGACGAGGCTCAGAACCGTACCCAGAATGAGGATAGGCTTGAAGATGATGGAGCGTGGCGCGCCTGATGCATCGATGATCGCCAGTTCCGAATCCGTATTCATGGCCGTCAGCGTCTGTGTGATGGCAATCACCAGTGCAAACGGCAGAACGACGGGGATAAGGGTCGGCAAAAGCATGGTCGCAAGGGTTACGAACGACCCGATGGACTGGCCCGTATCTGTGACGAGGTTGATTCTCTGAAGAACCTGAATCGTCCAGATAATCGCCAGAACAGGCAGCAGCGCGACCAGAAACATCTGCGTCGCACGTCGCAATATGTATCGTTCAAGAAGCGTCATTCGGTCCCTGATGTGGTGTCTTCATGCCTGTTCCCCCCGCGGGAACGGCTCCTATCTAGCCGCAACAAACGCGAATGGCTATTCCGCACCACGCACAATTCTGTTTTGTGCGGTCATTTTTCTTACCTCTGTGTCTTTTTGTTGAAGGTGATTTCTGACCGGGATGGCGGGCCGATTCACAAAATTGACATGGCGGAAGCGGATTGCAGGGTTGCGCCGGGCCGGGAAAAAGCCATGATCCGCCGCATCCCGAAATAAAGCGATGAGCGAGAACATGTCCGCCAAATTCGATATCTCTTTTGCCAATTCCGCCAGTCTTGAAGATGCCACCGCAATTCTGTTGCAGGTTACCGGTGGTGGCGGCCCCGCAGGGCAGGCGCAGGTCGACCCATCCGGTGTTCTTGCCAAGGCAACCAAAGTGGCCGGTTTTGCCGCAAAATCGATGAGCGTTCTGGACGTGTTGGCACCGCAAGGTTCGGACGCTGACCGGATCGTGGTGGTCGGTCTCGGCAAACCTGCCAAACTGACGGCGCATGACTGGCTGCGCGCAGGTGGGGCAGCCGCTGCCCAGTTCAAGAAGGCAGAAAAGGTCATTGTCTATCTCGACGCCCTGGGGATCGAAGTCGATGGCAAGGCTGCTGCCGATTTCGCCCTTGGGCTGCTGCTGCGGGCCTATAGCTTCGATACCTACAAGACCAAAAAGAAATCCGACGACGACAAAACGCCCAAGAGCGTGGATGTGACGATCGTCACCGCGGCCCACGTGGAAGCAAAGACCGCATTCGAGACTGCGGAAGCCGAGGCGCAAGGCGTCATCCTGGCCCGTGACCTCGTCAATCTGCCGCCGAATATTCTGGGACCCGTTGAGTTTGCCGACAAGGCCGAAGAGTTGAAGAAACTCGGCGTGGAGGTTGAAATCCTTGGCGAAAAGGAAATGAAGAAGCTGGGCATGGGCGCGCTGCTGGGCGTTGCGCAGGGCTCAGTTCGTCCACCACGCCTCGCAATCATGCAGTGGAAGGGGGGCTCCAAGAAGGATGAGCCGATTGCCTTTATTGGCAAGGGCGTCGTTTTCGACACGGGCGGTATTTCCCTCAAACCCGGTGCAGGCATGGAGGACATGAAGGGCGACATGGGTGGCGCGGCCGCCGTGACTGGCCTTATGCACACGCTCGCTGCCCGCAAGGCCAAGGCCAATGTTATCGGCGTGATCGGTCTCGTCGAAAACATGCCAGACGGCAATGCTCAGCGGCCCGGTGACATCGTCACCTCCATGTCGGGCCAGACCATCGAGATCATCAATACCGATGCGGAAGGTCGCCTCGTTCTGGCAGACGCGCTTTGGTACACGAATGACCGTTTCAAGCCGAAGTTCATGGTCAATCTGGCCACTCTGACCGGCGCGATCACCGTCGCACTTGGAAATCTGCAGGCTGGCCTGTTTTGCAATGATGATGAGCTGGCAGAGAGACTGACGAAGGCGGGCGATACGACGCAGGAGCGTTTGTGGCGCATGCCGCTGGGCAAGGACTACGACAAGATCATCGATTCGAAGTTCGCGGACATGAAGAACAGCTCGGGTCGTCTGGCCGGTTCCGTTACCGCCGCGCAGTTCCTGAAGCGCTTCGTCGGCGATACGCCGTGGGCGCATCTGGATATCGCAGGAACCGCAATGGGGTCGCCGTTGACGGAAATCAATCAGTCCTGGGGCTCCGGTTACGGGGTGCGGCTGCTGAATGAACTGGTTCGCGCGCACTATGAGGATTGAAACTTGACGCGGAAGTGGCTACGGGCGTTTCGATGACAGACATACTGTTTTACCATTTGACAGAATCGAAACTGGAAGACGCTTTGCCACCGCTTTTGGAAAAGTCGCTGGAGCGTGGCTGGAAGGTCGCGGTCCAGACGGCTGGAGAGGCGCGTCGGGATGCTCTCGACGTTCATCTCTGGACGTTTCGTGACGACAGTTTCATGCCCCACGCCACCGACGCGTCTGACAGAGCAGCCGACCAGCCCGTCCTGCTGACGGCGACTGCCGACAACGCCAATGCAGCCAATGTCCGCTTTATCGTCGATGGTGCCGAACCTCCGCCTTTCGATGCCTATGAGCGCATCGTGTTCATGTTTGACGGTTATGATGCAGCCCAGCTGGAAGGCGCGCGCGCTCAGTGGAAGAAGCTGAAGGGCGAAGGCCACACGCTGACATACTGGCAGCAGTCGCCGGAAGGCCGCTGGCAGAAGAAGGCATGAGGGCAGGGTACGCATGGGCGTGAGGGACGTTTAATGGGGCAAGAGACACCATTTTCCAAAGATGAAGCCGCCCGTCTGATGGCCGTGCGCGAAATATTGCCGCTGGCCGATGCTCCCACGGAAGAGCTGGCCGCGCTATCGGGGCTTGCCAGAGAGATGTTCGGCACCTCGCGGGCCGCTGTGCATATTATTGACGACCACTGGATGCACATCGTGCACCAGTCCGGTGAGCAGATCAGTGAATGCAGCAGCGATATTTCCGCCTGCAACGTGGTTGTCATGACGAACGAAACGGTGGTTATTCCCGACCTCTCCGGCGATCCGAAATGGAAGTCGATGCCCTATGTGGTTGCCAGCCCGAATATCCGTTTCTATGCCGGTACGCCCATCGAGCTTGAGCCGGGATTGGCGGTCGGAGCTTTCTGCCTGACGGATACCAAACCGCGTCAATTCGGCCCGGAGGAGCAGACGAATCTTCAACGGTTCGCGACGCTTGCTGGTGCACTGCTGAGATTGCAGCGGGCCAATTTTATGATGAGCCTTGCCCAGAGAGAGTTGCGCGACGCCGCAATGACCGACCCGTTGACGGGCTTCTATAATCGCAAGGCGTTAGAGCTACTGATCGACGCGCAATTGGGTGCGGAACTGCGTGATCAGGGCACATTCGGCGCGCTTTATCTGGATATGGATGGCTTCAAAGCCATCAACGATACGCTGGGCCATGCCGCTGGAGACCGCGTATTACAGGAATCAGCAGACCGTATTCGCGCATGTATTCGCACGCAGGATACGGTGGTGCGCATGGGAGGCGATGAATTCGCCATCTTCGTGCCGCGCCCGCAGGCACCTGAAACACTGGAGAGAATCGCCGAGCGTCTTTTGAATGCCTTCCGTGAACCCTTCGATATCGATGGCAACGGTGTAGTGGCCAATCTGAGCATCGGCGGTGCCATCGCGCCACAAGCCGGAGCGGACCGTGCGGCGCTGTTGCAACGCGTCGACGAGGCGCTGTACCAGGCCAAAAAAGAAGGGCGCAACCGCTTCATCAGCCGCGCCCTTTGATCTCTGACGTCGCGACGTCGATCAGTCGAAGAACGAATCGACGAACTTGTGGCGACCGAGAAGGAAGGCGTCGGCCACGTGGGTCAGCGGAGCCAGATCGACGTCTGAAGTCCCGGCCTTGATGATTTCGGCGAAGCGTTCGTAAAGGGCAGGATATTCGCGCTCCGGTTCCGCCATTTTCAGGTCGCCATCGATCGAAAGCTTGGCGCCTCCTTCCGACAGGACCATCTGTCCGGCATCGGTTTCAGCAATGATGTCCCAACTCTGCTTGCCGGTCTGGCGCCAATCGAATTCGGCGTGGACCTGCAACTGTGTGACATCCGAAAAGCGGATGTCGGCGGCAATCGGTGCATCGCGGTTCTCAGGGAATTCCAGCGTCGCCTTGGTGATGAACAGCGCGCGCGGCAGAATGTGGGTGATGATCGACAGGGCATTGATGCCAGGATCGAACACGCCGAGACCACCTGCCTGCCAGATCCAGTCCTGATTGGGATGCCAGTGGCGCACGTCTTCTTTCCAGATGACGTGGACGCTGTTGATTTTTGTCGAGGCAAGGAAGGTCTTGGCGGCTTCTACGGCAGGCGCATAGCGGGAATGCCAGCTGGCAAACAGCGAAACGCCCTTGGATGCTGCCAGACGCGACAGGTCCTGCACTTCGGAAAGCGTGGCACCGGGCGGCTTTTCGAGGAATACATGCTTGCCTGCGGTCAGCGCGGCATAGGCTGCGGTATAGCGATACTGCGGCGGCATGCACAGCGACACGGCCTGAACGTCCGGTACTGCCTCGAGCAGAGCTTCGATGGTGCCGTAGGACGGCACGCCATCCACGGTTCCGTGACGGCTGGCCGTGGCGACCAGATAGAAATCAGGATTGGCGGCAATGGCTGGAAGGTGTTGATCACGAACGATTTTACCGACGCCGACGATGGCGAGCTTGGTAGCTGACATGTAAGGAAACCCGTCTGAATGTTGCACTCGAATAATACTACTTAATCGAGTTCTAGCAGAAACATCGGAGTGGGCAAGGGTGGCAGCTACAGTACGATGCTACGGATTTTAAATGCTGGGGTGATATTATCCTCCCTCATTCCTGTGCTTGTCACAGGAATCCAGCCAGCCCAAGTCGTTGGGCTGAAAAGACTTCTTTCCGCCGCGCAGACGCGCGACGACTGGATTCCTGTGACAAGCACAGGAATGAGGAGAGTAGTGATCCTTGGCTTATGTCCTCTACCGTGGCGAACGCAAAGGCTTCCGGCTTTCGTCAGTCCAGCGAGGCAACAAGCAGCGGCTTATGGGCCGGTTTCTTGTAAATCAGATGCACCACCTTGTAGCCCTCGGCTTTCAACTGTGTCAGCAGAGCGGGCAGCATGGTGGCGGTGCGTTTGTGGATGTCGTGCATGAGAATGATGCCGCTGCCGCGATGGCGAAGCGCTGCCATGGTTCGCGAGGCGACGACTGCTGGAGAATCGGTGAAGTAGTCCTTCGAATCGATCTGCACATCCATGATGACCATGCCACGGTCCGATACCATGTGGCGCAAACGACCATTGTCCGCCAGATATGGGAAGCGGAAGAACGAGGCGTCCGTATCCGTGGCCTTGGCAACCGCCATGGCACCCTTCGAGACTTCCGCCAAAGCGCGATCAAACGAAAGGCTGCGAAGATTGGGGTGGCTGTAGGTATGGCTGCCGATGCTGTGCCCTTCGGCAAGCACCTTCTTGGCAATGGCCGGGTGCGCCTGCGCCATCTCGCCCACCATCAAAAACGTCGCCTTGACGCCGAATTCATCCAGCGTTGCCAGAATGCTTTCCGTCTTGCCCGGCACCGGGCCGTCATCAAAGCTGAGAACCACTTCCTTGTTGGCAAGCGCAATGTCCTTGACCGACGACACGTAGATATCACGCCCGGCAAGACCGCCGGGATTGCGCGGACGCATCCATGCCGCTGGCGAGAGTGCCACGGGATCATGCGCCTTGAGCGACGAGCCTGCTGGCATCGTTGCCGCAAATGATGTCTTGAGCGAGCCATCGGGTTGAGGTTTGCCAGCGCAGCTGGAAAGGCACGCGGCAACACATGCAGCGACGAAGAGGTGGCGCAAAACCATTGTGATTCTCGGAAAATGGACGAATTGAACTGCCGAGAATTTCGCTGATTATGGTTAACGCGTGGTTACTGTTTGCGAGGAGCTTATCACTCGCTAGTATACGCAAAGCTTTGTACGCTTGGGGAGGGGACAGACAGGGTTGTCGCAAATGTATGTCAGCAGGCTTTAGGCCCGCTGACATAGTCTCAACCCGCCATAGCCTCTTCATACTCGCTGGAAAGCATCAGCCATTGTTCTTCCGCGTCTGCCAGTTTGCTGGCAGCTTCGCCGCGTTCCTTGACTTTCAGGGCTGCCTTGGCAGGGGCCTTCTCATAAAGGGCGGGGTCTCCAAGCTCTTTATCAAGGGCCTGAATCAGCTTCTCAAGCTTTGCCGTCAAGGATTCGATATCGTTGATCTTTTTGCGAAGCGGGGCGAGCGATGCGCGCTTTTCGGCGTTGGCCTTGCGTTGGTCCGCTTTTGAAGCGCCGTCTACGACGACTTCAATTTTTTCGTCTTTTTTTTTACCTGAGGAGACAATCAGATCGCGATACTCATCCATATCGCCTTCGAAGGTCGTCACCGTGCCATTGTTGACGAGCCAGAGGCGGTCCACCGTTGCTTCGATCAGATGGCGATCATGCGAAATCAGGATGACGGCGCCGTTATAATCGTTCAGCGCTTCGATGAGTGCGCGGCGGCTGTCGATGTCGAGGTGGTTGGTCGGTTCGTCGAGGATGAGCAGGTTCGGCGCGTGGAAAGCAGCCAAGCCCATCAGAAGACGTGCCTTTTCACCCCCCGACAAGTCCTTGGCCGGGGTTGCCATCTTTTCCGTTGCCAGTCCCATCTGCGCCACGCGGGCGCGGACCTTGGCCTCCGGTGCCTGCGGCATCAGTTTGCGGACATGCTCTACGGGGTTTTCTTCGGGAACGAGATCGTCCAACTGGTGCTGGGCAAAGAAGCCGATTTTCAGCGATGGTGCCAGCCGCAGATCGCCGCTGTCCGGCGCGAGGCGACCGGAGATGAATTTGGCGAAGGTGGATTTACCGTTGCCGTTAGAACCGAGCAGCGCGATGCGGTCGTCATTGTCAATGCGCAGATTGAGACCCTTGAGGATCGGCTTGCCCGGTTCGTAACCCACCGAACCGCTGTTGATGGCGACAATGGGCGAGGCGGGCTGCTTTTCCGGTTCCGGGAAGGTGATGGGCTGGACGTGGTCTTCGATGACGGAGGACACCGTGCCCATGCGCTCCAGCGCCTTCACGCGGCTCTGCGCCTGTTTGGCCTTGGAGGCCTTGGCCTTGAAGCGGTCGATGAAGCTTTGCAGATGCTTGCGAGCCGCATCGTTCTTGACCTTGGCCTTGGTCTGCAATTCGTCAGCTTCGGCCTTCTGGCGCTCGAACTGGTCGTAACCGCCGCGATAGAAGGTCAGCTTCTTCTGGTCCAGATGCACGATGGCATTGACGGCGTTGTTCAACAGATCGCGGTCATGGCTGATGATGATGACGGTGTAGGGATAGCGGCGGATGTAATCTTCCAGCCACAACGTGCCTTCAAGGTCGAGATAGTTGGTCGGTTCGTCCAGCAGTAGCAGGTCCGGCTCTGCAAACAGCACCGACGCCAGCGCCACGCGCATGCGCCAGCCGCCGGAGAAGGACGAGGCCGGGCGAAGCTGCGCATCCTGATCGAAACCCAGACCGGCCAGGATGCTCGACGCGCGGGCTTCGGCGGAGTGAGCATCGATATCGACGAGGCGCATCTGGATATCGGCGATGCGGCCCGGATCAGTCGCCGTTTCGGATTCGAGCATCAGCGCGGCACGTTCCTTGTCGGCGGCCAGCACGATGTCGATGAGGCTTTCTTCCGTTGCCGGTGCTTCCTGCGCCACCTGGCCCATGCGGGCGTTTTTAGGGATGGACACCACACCCGTTTCAGCACCGAGATCGCCAGTGATGATGCGGAACAGGGTGGACTTGCCGGCGCCATTGCGCCCCACGAGCCCGGCCTTCGTTCCCGATGGGAGCGACACGGTGGCGTGATCGAGGAGGAGGCGCCCGGCAATACGGGCAGAAACGTCTGAAATGGTAATCATGGCGCCGTTTTGGCCGAACTCACAGCCGAACGCAAGAGCGCGAAAGCCACAGTTTCAACCGCTTTTATCCGCCGATCTGCATCAGGTAACTGTTGCGAGAACGTTGGGCCACTTCGTGGCAGTAGGGAATGACGCAATTGCGTGCGCCGCTGCGGGCCGCCAGAAGCGCCAGTTCGGCATGACCATAGAACTCGGCAGGGCTGACAGTGCCTTCCGAGGCGGCAACGCCCATGGAGACCGTCAGATGTTCGCCATCGCCTTCCTTGGTAGCAAAACGCAGGTTTTCCACGGTGTGGCGCAGGCGTTCGGCAATGCTTTGCGCCGTGCCCTGTGAGACGCCTGAAAACAGAAACGCGAAATCATTGCCGCCGATGCGGGCGGCGAAATCGTCTTTCTTGATCGATTTGCGAAACAGTGCCGCCAATCGGCGTAGCGCCTTGTTACCAGCGACGGTGCCGTATTTCTCGTTGATCTCGCGAAAGTGGTCGATATTGACGAGGACCAGGCAGGCGGATGCGCTGTGTTCGCTTTGAAACATCTCGGCAAGCTTTGCCAGGAACGCGGCGCGGTTGGGAAGCGCGGTCAGCGAGTCCTTCAGCGACGCTGCCTGAAGCTTGCGGCTGCTGGTTTCCTGATCGCGGATTTTTTCCAGACCGTGGCGCACGAAATTATGCAGGCTGGCCTGTTCGTGATGAATATCTTCCAGCAGCTGAACGAGGTAATCCTGCGTCAACGGCGTGGTGGACTTCGCGGAAACCGATGCCAGTAGGGTTTCGGAACGTTCCAGTGCCGCAGAAAGGCGCACCGAAATCTGCTCTATTGTGGTGGCTGCTTCGCTTGCGGCATATGACGCCGCCATGCGCGAAAAGCTTGGCAGATTGTGCTTCTGGCCGACCATGTCGATTTCGTGCTGTTGCGGGGAATTTCCCAGTGCCAGGACATCTCGGCCCATGGCGGCGTTGTGTCCGGCCAGAACCTCGAAGAAAAGCTCGTAATTTCGTGGCAACGGCGCAAGGTTCATTTTCGTAATGAACTGCGTAACCTTGGTGACGATGACGCCGCTTCTGGACGTATCCCGGCTTTTGCTGCTGGTTGGTGTCGTCATGCCCCCGCATCCCCATACACTCGATATGCCGCTCTCGCCGCACGTCTGACCATTTCAGCATTCTATTGTTCAAGACACTTTAAAATACCATAAATGGCGGACAACAATTACAAGTAGCGGCTGCATTCGATGGCGTGATGAGTGCCATGACATTTCATCATTTGATCATCGTGACTTCCGCTGATTTGATGAAAACAGTTTCACATGCGGGAAGGACCGGCCATGACATCCAGAACCCTTTATTCTCTTTGCGGAGCAGATGACGCCCGGCCATTTTCGCCCCATTGCTGGAAGACGGTTTTATCGTTGGCGCACAAAGGGCTGGATTTTGAAGAGCGTCCGCTCGCATTCACCGCCATTCCCGGCGTGGAAAACGGCTATTCCAAAACGGTGCCGATCTTGCGAGATGGCGATCAACTGGTGAAAGACAGTTTTGAAATCGCACTGTATCTGGACGAGGCCTATCCCGACGCGCCGTCACTTTTCAATGGGGAGGGCGGCAAGGCTCTGGCCCGTTTCGTCGAAAGCTGGTCGCAGACCCAGCTTCATCCCGCCATCGCCAAATTTGCCGTTTTGGATATTCACGACATATTGGACGAGCAGGACAGGGTCTATTTCCGCGAAAGCCGCACCAAGCGTTTTGGCCGGACGCTCGAGGAGGTAACTGCCAATCGTGACGCCGAGATTGCGGCGTTTCCGGCAAAGCTGGAACCGATCCGTAGCATGCTGACCTTCCAACCGTTCATTGGTGGCGATAGCCCGCTCTTTGCCGATTACATCGTTTTCGGTGCGCTACAATGGGTCCGCATCATCTCCGGCGTGGACATCTTTGCTGACAAGGACCCCGTGCGCGACTGGTTCGAGCGGTGCCTCGATCTGCATGGTGCAAGGGGACGAAGTGTGACAGCGGCGTGAAATGTGACACCGGACATGTCAAATCCGGTGGTCCCCCTTGTTTTCGGGCCTTCGGGCGGGTAAACACCGCCCACTTTCTCCAAGGACAAGGAACAGACACATGGCGATTGAACGCACATTTTCGATGATCAAGCCTGACGCGACCAAGCGCAACCTGACCGGCGCGATCACCAAGGTATTTGAAGACAACGGCCTGCGCATCATCGCATCCAAGCGCGTCTGGATGAGCAAGCGCGAAGCAGAAGGCTTCTACGCTGTTCACAAGGAACGTCCTTTCTTCGGCGAACTGGTTGAAGGCATGACATCCGGCCCGACCATCGTTCAGGTTCTGGAAGGCGAAAACGCAATCCTCAAGAACCGCGAAATCATGGGCGCAACAAACCCTGCCAACGCAGACGAAGGCACCATCCGCAAGCAGTTCGCGCTGTCCATCGGCGAAAACTCCGTTCACGGTTCGGATGCCCCTGAAACCGCCGCTCAGGAAATCGCCTACTGGTTCGCAGAAACTGAAATCGTCGGCTGATTCAGTTTTTGAAGCGGCGGAATCTTTTTGTGAGATGCGTGCTTTAAGTTGCTGAGATGAATTGGAAAACGGGGCTGTGAAGCTCCGTTTTTTTGTGCGTGCGTTGGTTGGCGTTTTGCCGTGTGGCTCACCCCCCTCTGGCCTGCCGGCCATCTCCCCCACAAGGAGGGAGATCGACTCGTGGCGGCCATCTGGCCATCTCTGATGTCGAGATTGAAATGGGTGTTCGCGCCCAGCCGATCTCCCCACCTGTTGGGGGAGATGGCCGGCAGGCCAGAGGGGGGTGAGCCACACGGCAAAACGCCAACCAATTTCAGCGAGCAGGACAACCCTCGACCGATCCCATATCCATACTCCCATCCGCTTTGAAGACTTCCGGGTTTGGCGTGTAGAGCGGCCCCACCACGAGCGGCTTGGCGGGCAGCATCGATTGATCGGTATCGGACGTAATGCTCGTTTCTATCGTCTGCATCACATGCCCGTCCGGCGCTTTCAAACGGATCATTACCTGATAGGCACGGCCTTCTTTGACGCATTCGACTGGCGGGCTTTGCAGCACGATTTTCGGACTTTTTGGAAACAGCCGTTCCGTTACGGCGAATGCCTCACCGCCACGGGGATTTTCAAAGCTGGCTTCGATGCTGCTTCCTTCCCTGATAGGCGCAGTCGGCTGTAGCGTTACAAGATAAGTCGCGGTGGCCACACGATAATTGAAGACGAACATGCGACCGGACACGCTGACGATTTCTCTTTGCTCCTCGCGCTGGCAAGCCGTCAGCAGGAGAGCGGCGGTGAGGAGAATGGCAACCGTCTTCATGACGCCGTTTCCTTCTTGCGCCGGTAGTGCTTGGCCGCCTTCTGGCGATTGCCGCAGACCGCCATGTCGCACCAGATGCGGCTGCGGTTCTTGCTGCGGTCAATGAACAACCACCCGCAATGGCCGCAAATCCGCAATCGCGCGCGATCTGGGCCTGCCATGAGGTTCAGCACGGAGCGGGCGGTTGCGGCTTCGAGGCTGTGTTTGGCAGGCGCGTTTTTGAGGGCCTTGGCAGAGGCGGTCAGAAGGGCGGCCAGCAGGCCGTTTTCATCCTGTCCCGTCTCGATCAACTGGCGGAAATACCGGTCGGTCGCTTCGCGCAGTTCGATCAAACGCGCTCGGTTTGTGGCAGAGGGTGGGGCAAGGGCAGGGAATATGTCCCGCTCTGCCGATAGCCGGGCCGCTGCCTCGCAAAAACGGTCCACCTGTTCTGGCATCGCAAAGCGATCCACGGATTTTTCGTGGTCGAAGCGCAGGATGACGCTGTTGGCGACATCCAGCGCCAGTGCACCTCCGACAAAACGATGTGGCGTCCAAGCAAAATTCATGATGTAGATATAACCGACAAAGCGCATTTTACTAGTTATAAATTTGAAAGGCGGGAGGTATGGCGTATTTCATGCAGCAGTTGCTGAACGGATTGCCGGTGGCTGCGCTCTATGCCGCGCTCGCCTTCGGTTACGCCATAGCCTTCTCCATCACCAAGCGTGCAGACGTTACCTATGGCGCCATCTTTGCGTTCGCTGGTCTCACATGTCTGCTGTTTGCGGATTTCGGCTGGAATGAATTGTGGTTGATCCTGCCCGCCACGCTGGCACTCGGTGCTCTCGCGGGTATTTCAGGCGGGCTCTGGGCTGGGCTTTTTATCGGCAGGGCAGTGATGCGCCCGCTGTCGAAAGCGTCTCCAAACGCGGTCACCGTCGCATCCATCGGCGCGCTGATTGCGCTGATGGAAAGTGCGAGGCTGGCAGCGGGGACGCGGTCCCTATGGCTACCGCCTTTTCTGAATGAGCCTCTTTACGTTTGGCGAAGCCCGGATTTCGGCGTAACCATCACGCCGATGCAGCTTGTCAATTCGACCATCATGGTTGCGATGGTGGCGGTCGGCTACACGATATTGCAGACATCAAACGCGGGGAGGCGATGGAAAGCTGTCTCGGAGGACTCCTTTGCCGCGTCGCTGCTTGGCGTCGATGCCGGACGGGTGTTTCTGGGGGCCTATGTCGTCGCTGCGCTCTTCGGTTCCATCTGTGGCGTGCTGGCGACATTTTATTACGGCAACATGGATTTCGGTGCCGGGCTGGCCTTCGGCCTGAAAGTGGTGCTGATTTCCGCAGCAGGCGGCTACAGCAGTCCTCTGAAATGCGCAGCCGGAGCAGCCGCGATTGGCTTTGCCGAAACATTCTGGGCTGCGTATGGTCCCGTGACATGGCGCGATACAGCGGTCTTGTCGATGTTGATTGTGTGGCTGGTTATTACCAGAAGCGAGCGGGAAGCGCCTTAGCGCCACTTATCTTCGGCAGCACTGTCTGCATCCTTGGCGGATATCCAGTCACCGGCCGTGCCATCCCTGCCGTGCTCTTTCTTCCAGAAAGGGGCAGAGGTCTTGAGGTAATCCATGACGAAGTTCGCGCCGTCAAATGCGGCTTGCCGGTGGGTAGACGCGGCGATGACGAGAACGATGGTGTCGCCTGTGGCGATTTTGCCGTAGCGATGGATCGCCGTAAGGCCGAGGAGATCAAAGCGCTCGATTGCGAGATTGGCAATGCGCAGCATTTCGGCTTCCGCCATTCCGGGATAATGCTCGAGTTCCAGAGCGGATAGTGTGCCACCATCATCACGGCATAGACCGGTGAAAGTGACGACGGCACCGATCGCAAGGTTGCCATCCGTCAGGCGCTTTGCTTCCAACGCGGCGTCGAACTCCTGCTGCTGCACACGAATTGTGGGGGTGATTGCAGCGGACATGGCTGTCAGCCGCCGGTCATCGGCGGGAAAATGCCGATTTCACGAGCGCCGACGATGCTCTCATCGTGATCGATATGTTCCTGGTTGACGGCGACACGGATGACATCGGGAAATGCGAAGGCGGCTTCGTATTCGTCGCCGAGTGTCGTCAGGTAGTGTATCAATTCACCGGCGGTCGTCACATCAGCAGGAAGCTCCAAATCCTCTTCCGACTTGCCGATCCGCTCCCGCACCCATGCGAAATAGACGATATGGACCATTATTCCGCATCCACGATGTGCTTGAGGCCAGCCTTGAAGTAGTCGTAGCCGGTGTAGATGGTCAGCGCCGCAGCGACCCACAGAAGGGTGATGCCGATTTCCGTTGTGTAGGGTAGGACCTGATCGCCAGCCGGGCCCGCCAGAAGAAAGGCGATGGACACCATCTGGATCGTCGTCTTCCATTTGGCGATCTGTGTAACCGGCACGGAAACTTTGAGTGCGGCGAGATATTCGCGCAGACCGGAGACCAGAATTTCACGGCACAGAATGGTGATGGCGGCCCAAAGCGACCAGCCCGCAATGGTGCCATCGGCAGCCAGCAGCAACAGAACGGATGCAATCAGCAGTTTGTCGGCTATGGGGTCCAGCATGCGGCCGATATTGGATGTCTGGTTCCAGATGCGGGCAAGATATCCATCAAGAAAATCGGTGAGCGAGGCGATGATGAACAACCACAGCGCTGTCCACCGGGCAAAATCCGAACTTTCGAGCTTCCCCTCCACGAAGAAACACAAAACGATGACCGGCACGGCCAGAATACGGCCATAGGTCAGAAGATTGGGGATGTTGTAGGTGCGCGAAGCCATGGGGGAAACCTGTCAGTCGATATGGAACGTTGATGCAGCCCTAAGCAGCAAGCGTCAACACCCTATTATGTTTTTTTGCGGGTGCGGCCCGAAAGCGTGGCCTTACTCTCGGCCACTCTCATGGAAGTGATTGTAAACCTGTCGCGCGACCGTCTCGGAAATACCGCTCACCGCCATCAGGTCGCTCAGCGCGGCGCGCGACACGGCCTTTGCCGTGCCGAAATGTTGCAGCAGCGCGCGCTTGCGGCCGGGCCCGATGCCGCTGATTTCATCCAGTGGGTTCTTGACCAGTTCCTTCTTGCGCCTGGCACGGTGCGAGCCGATGGCAAAACGGTGCGCTTCGTCACGCATGCGCTGGATGAAATAGAGAACCGGATCCCGTGGCGGCAGCGAAAAATCGCTGCGCGTATCGGTAAAGAACCGCTCGCGGCCCGCATCACGATCCACGCCCTTGGCAACGCCAATGGCTGTCACGCAATCGCGGATACCAAGCTCATCAAGAATGGTGCGCACAGCCGTCATCTGGCCCTGACCACCATCGATCAGTATGACATCGGGCCATGCGGGGAAGGGGATGTCAGCGGCATCCTCTGGCGCAACAGTCTGCGTGCGGTCCGGTCGTCCCTCTTCCTTCAGCAGCCGCGAAAAGCGCCGCGTCATCACTTCGCGCATCATGCCGAAGTCGTCACCGGGGGTGATGTCGATAGATTTGATGTTGAACTTGCGGTAGTGCGCCTTGGTGAAACCATCCGGCCCCGCCACCACCATGCCGCCCACGGCATTCGTCCCCATCATGTGCGAGTTATCGTAAATCTCGATGCGGCGCGGTACGTAGGGCAGGGCAAAGGTCTCGGCAAAGCCTTTCAACAGGCGGGCCTGAGACGATGTTTCCGCAAGCTTGCGGCCATGCGCCTCACGCGCGTTGCCGAGAACATGGGCGACGACATCCTTCTTCTCGCCCCGTTGAGGCACTGAGATCGTGACTTTGTGATTGGCCTTTTCGCTGAAGGCAGCGGCCAGAAGCTCCTGCTCCTCGACCACCTCCGACAGAAAAATCTGCTTTGGAACGGGTTTGTCATCGTAAAACTGCGCCAGAAAGGCGCTCAGGATTTCAGAGCCCGGCAGCGATGGGTCGGCCTTGGGGAAATAAGCGCGGTTGCCCCAGTTCTGGCCCGTGCGGAAGAAGAACACCTGAATGCAGGACACGCCGCCTTCGTGGTGGATGGCAAACACATCCGCCTCATCGATGCCCGCCGGGTTGATGCCCTGATGGCTCTGGACGTGCGAGAGCGCAGCCAGACGGTCGCGGTAGACGGCGGCCCGCTCGAAATCGAGGTCTTCAGAAGCCTCGTTCATCTGGGAGGCGATGGTGGCTTTCACGCTCTGGCTTTTGCCGGAGAGGAAGTCCTTCGCCTCTTTCACCAGTTCCGCATAGCCGTCATCGCTGATTTCATGGGTGCAAGGCCCAGAACATCGCTTGATCTGGTGCAGAAGGCAGGGGCGGGTGCGCGATTCGAAGACACTGTCCGTACATGTGCGGATCAGGAATGCGCGCTGGAGCGAATTGATCGTGCGGCCCACGGCGCCAGCCGATGCGAAGGGGCCAAAATAGTCGCCCTTGCGTGCCCGTGCGCCACGATGTTTGAAAATGGCAGGTGCCCGGTTATCCGCCGTGATAAGAATGTAGGGAAAGGACTTGTCGTCGCGCAGAAGCACATTGAAGCGTGGACGCAATCGCTTGATGAGATTGGCTTCCAGCAACAGCGCTTCGATTTCCGTGCGCGTCGTTACGAATTCCATATGCGTGGTCACCCGCACCATCTGGCCGATGCGGTTGGAGTGAAACCGACCCTGTGCGTAATTGCTGACGCGCTTCTTCAGCGAGCGCGCCTTGCCCACATACAGCACATCGCCAGCATCGTTGAACATGCGGTAAACGCCGGGGCTGTTGGGCAGATGTTTGACGAATTCGCCGATGAGATCCATGCCTTTGAGGCCGGATTCGTTTTTCCAGCCTGCATTCCAGTCCATGGATGCGGCGGCGTATTCCCCGACCACATCAGTAACGGTGGAGGCTACGTCGTCTTCATCTTCTTCATTATCATCGAAGAGAATACCGCCATCGGGCAGCTTCTTTCCGTTCATTCAGGTATCTCCGCGACGTCAGGGGTTTCCCAGCCGAGATGCTGGCCCCCGTCGAGTGCGATCATCTGGCCGGTGATCGACGGGGTGTTATATAAAAAGCTGATGGTTCGACCGAACTCGTCCGGTCGTGGCCCGCGCTTTAATATAAGGGCGTCGATCTGCGCCTGAAAGTCCTCGGGCTCCTGTCTTTCACTTTTAAACGAAGGGCCGGGGCCAATGGCATTCACGCGAACACGCGGCGCAAAGCTCTGCGCCATGGTTTTCGTCGCTGTCCACATCGCGGATTTGGACAGCGTGTAGGAATAGAAACGCGGCGTCAGCGCCAACACGCGCTGATCGATGATGTTGACGATCAGACCGGACGCATTCTCCGGCAGTTGCCGTACCAGCGCAGCGCCGAGAATCGAGGGCGCGCGGACATGGACGGCGAAATGGGCATCGAAAGCAGCACTATCGAAGGTCTCCGCCCTGTCATGACGGAAAACGGAGGCATTGTTGACGAGAATTCCGATAGGGCCGAGCGCCGAAT
Organism: Hyphomicrobiales bacterium; assembly: GCA_900468015.1. Classification (GTDB taxonomy): domain Bacteria; phylum Pseudomonadota; class Alphaproteobacteria; order Rhizobiales; family Rhizobiaceae; genus Agrobacterium. The sequence goes on along the minus strand of UBRU01000005.1, from coordinate 43,838 downwards.
TCGCGCCCTCCATGAGTTTTTCCGTCGATGCCGAATCTTCCAGGTCCGCCTGGATAACGGCAGCTTTGCCGCCATTCTGCCTTAATGTATTAGCGAAATCCTCCGCCTCACCCAGTGAGGAGCGGGCATGAATGCCGATGGCAAAGCCTTCTGCCGCGAGGAATTCGGCGATAGCGCGCCCCATGCGGCGGGCGGCTCCGGTAATCAGTACGGTCTTGGGTATATTCTCGTTCAAAGCCGACCTGCATCCTGCCTACTTGGTTTTCCACACCCGATATAAAGCGAAAGCGCAAGTTTTGCCCAGAGCGCCCACCATTTATACAGAATTATGCCCTGACGTTCCATGCCAAGTAATTTGATTTAAATACATGTAAAATTGAAGTATTCTTATCTTAACCGGTCATTATCCTTAATAAATTTTTGTGTCATTTTAGCAACGTCCCATTTCTGTCACGTCGCTGCCCCAATCAATTCACATTTTGGCTGTGTGATCTCCTCAATCACCCATCATTTTGATCATCAGTCGGGCAAGGGAACAAACTGTTTTACACCGCGTTTGGGAACAAGTGTTTGAGCACCCCGCGGGTATGAAAAGGAGAATAGCATGCGTACTATCGTTGCAACACTTATGGCGAGCACAATGGCAGCTGCGGCGTTTTCGGCAGCACACGCAGCCGACGCTGTGAACGAAGTGCCGCAGGCACCTGTCGCTTACGAGCAGCCAGCGCCTATCAGCAACTGGTCTGGCGCGTACCTCGGTGCGACTGCCAACTACGACTGGGGTCGCTTCACCGGTAACGGCGGCGATCGTGATGCTGACGGCTTCGGCGGCGGTCTTTACGGCGGTTACAACTGGCAGAGCGGCCAGCTGGTCTACGGTGCAGAAGCTGACGTCAACCTCGGCGACAACAAGGGTTCTGCTGGAACCGGCAACTTCGGCGAGCCTCTTGATGGCAAGCAGGGCGTCAACGGTTCGATCCGTGCCCGCGTCGGTTACGACATGAACCCGTTCCTGCTGTACGGTACAGGCGGTTTGGCGATTGCTGACCAGAAGGTTAGCAATTCCACGTCCAGCGACAACGCAACAGCGCTCGGCTACACAGTCGGTGCCGGTGTAGAAGCGATGGTGACCAACAACATCACTGCTCGCGTTGAATACCGTTACAGCGATTACCAGGACAAGGACTTCAGCCTCGATACGGGCTCCGTATCTCGCGGCTTCGACGATCACAGCGTGAAGGCTGGTATCGGCGTAAAGTTCTAATCCTTACCGGGATTAAAGTGAAAAGCCGGGGTTCGCCCCGGCTTTTTGCGTTTTAGGTGGCCGCATCTCTAGACACGTTGCCAGAAAATTCGCGAGCTGCTTAAGCAGGGGTCTTCATCTCCGCGTAATCCTTGAAGCGTTTGCCGAATTTTTCCGGCCATTGAGCCAGAGACTTGCGCCCTTCGGCCCACTCGCCTGCAAAACGCAGGTCTAGATAGCCGATCATGGCTGCGAGCGCGAAATGGCCACCGTGCAGATTCTTCCCCGTTTTCGGCAGGTTCGCATTGAGGTAGTCCAGCCCGCGCACGACCTTGCTCCATTGCTTGTCGATCCACGGCTGATGGACCTTGTCCTCCGGGCGCGAGCGGCGCTCGTAGACGATGGCCAGCAGGCAATCCGTGATGCCGTCGCACAGCGCCTCAAGAATTTCCGCCTCGGTGCGCTTTTCGCTCTTTTTCGGGTAGAGCTTGTGACCGGAGAGGCGGTCGAGATAATGCATGATCGCAACGCTGTCATAGACAGAACTACCATCATCGAGCAGTAGGACCGGAATTTTCCCGAGTGGATTGTTGTCCATCAGTGTCGCCGGTTCGGCGTTGGTGTCGACGCGGACATCGGTAATGCCGATGTCGAGATAGCGAGAGGCCATGCGAACCTTTGCGGAATAGGGTGAGGCGGGCGAATAGAGTAATTCCATTGATGTTGACCTTTAAGGCTTGCTGATGGGTAAGATTTCGGTGGAGCTTGCGCGGCAACCCTTACGGTCGACTTCCGGGCAGTCGCGAAAGCTCAAGTCCTTGTTCATACAGATGCGCACCTCCTCCAGCTTTGGCCCTTCGCAACTGATGGCGACGCCACGTTTTGAAAGGCCAGGGTTGGATGAAACGAAGGCGGTCTCGATCGCATCTGCCGAAAGCGTCTGACTGCTAGTGCCGGAAGCGATGTCGCCGGGAAGTGCGACGCGTTCATAAGCCGCGCGGATCGTCGTCAGATAGTCTTTCTGCGAAAGTCCACTGCATGTGCCGTGCTTGCGCCACTGATGGCCGATGAGGCCCATGGACGGCATGATATCGAACAGATCGCGTCCCAGCGCTTCCGGCACGCGCTCCTCCCGGTCCTTGCCGCAGAATTCAGGGTAGCCCTGCTCGTTCTGAGGCCAGAGCCCGTGGACGATGAAGCCGTATCTGCGAGTCGTCCCGCATTGCTGGCGGCTATTTTTACCGGCATCGCTGGCGCAAAATGCCGGTGACCACGATAGCGACAGAACGTAGAAGTCGAAACCGGAACCTTGCACCGGCTGCGCCGTTCGTGTTGGGGAGGGTAATTTAGAAGATACGCTTATATTGCTCTGAGATGGTTCCCAGGCGTGGCCTCCAATCATCATCCATCCAGCGGCGGCAAGTGAAAGCACGCCTAGAGCGATAAAGCCGGCATATTGTTTCATCGGCTCGGATGTCTTTCCACTGGATGATGACGAAGTCTTGATCGTTTGTTGGGTTTTATACCATCTCGCGCCTGTGGCAAACAGGCGTCCGAAAAATGAAACATAGGTTGAAACGGAGCTTGTATAACGAATAAGCTCTGCGAATCCGGGGCATTGCTGCCGGAAGAGGAGTAAGCCCGGGCATGTCCGCATGAAATTGAAGAAATACATCTGGCCAGTCGTCGGGGCGGCAACAATCGGATTTTCCGTCTGGTTGCTCTATAGGGAACTTCAGCACCTTTCACTCGATGACGTCTGGGATAGTCTCGCCGCCATCGGCACACATGACTGGGTGATGTCTGGTGTTTGCACGCTCGTCGCGTACGCAGCCCTCGCTGGTTATGACCGCATTGCCCTTCAGCACCTCAAACGCAAGGTCGGCTGGCTCTTCATCACGCTCACTTCCTTCACTACCTATGCCTTGTCTCACAATGTCGGCGCATCGGTGTTCTCTGGTGCCGTGGTGCGCTACCGGGCCTATACGTCAAAGGGGCTGAGCGTGCCGGAAATAGGCGTGCTCGTTGCTCTCTGCTCTTTCACCTTCGTTATCGGCACCATCATGCTGATCGGCCTCGTGCTCGTTTATGAGCCCGACATCACCGAACGCTTCGTGAATGTCCTGCCGGTCGAGGCGTCGCGGACGACAGGGTTCATCCTGCTCGGCATCGTCGGGCTTTACGTGCTGGGCAGCCTACTCAAGTTGCGGCCGTTAAAACTGGGATCGTTCACGCTGTTTTACCCGGCACCGCGCCTCGTCATTCAACAACTGATCATCGGCCCGATCGAATTGCTGGGCGCTGCCGGTATCATTTATTACGCGCTGCCGGAGGTCGGAAATCCCGGCTTTATGGTCATCCTTGGCATATTCCTGATATCGTTTTCCGCAGCGTTGATTTCCCACGCGCCCGGCGGCCTTGGTGTGCTGGAATTGGTCTTCGTCACCGGCCTGCCGGACATGAACCCGGCAGATGTCATCGCAGCGCTTCTGGTGTTCCGCCTGTTCTACCTCATCATTCCCTTCGTCATCGGGCTCTTCATCATCCTCTTTTTCGAGAGGTCGCAATTGGCCGCTGCGGAAAAGGAAGAGCAACGTCTGGCGCAGAAGTAGCTATTCGCCTTGTAGCCAGAATGCCCTGTGCGAAGCATAGCGATCCTGCGCCATAATGGTTTTCAGCACCGGCATGATCGTGTGCAGCTCATCCTTCAACGTGAAGGGCGGGTTGACGATGATGAGGCCTGAGCCGCTGAGTCCCTCCAGACGGTCGCTGCGCACCGAAAGTTCCGCGCACAGCATCTTCGGAATTTCGTAGGATTGCAGCAGTTCGTGAAATTCTTTGATCGGTGCGCCTTTTTTCAGCGGATACCACAGGCAATACGTCCCCGTGGCAAAGCGGCGATAGGCCTTGTGAAAACCTTCGGCCATGCGCGCATATTCGTTTTCTTTTTCAAACGGCGGATCGACCAGCACGAGACCACGCTTTTCTTTCGGCGGTAAATGCGCGCCCAGCGAAAGCCAGCCATCCAGCTCCGTCACGCGAGCCTGATAATCACCCTCGAACAGACGTGCCAGCGCTCGATAATCATCCGGGTGCAGCTCCATGGCGGACAGACGATCTTGCGGCCTGAACAGCATGCGGACTAGCTTCGGAGAGCCAGGATAATATTGAAGACCACCCTCCGGGTTCAGCTCCCGCACCGCCGTGAGATAGGGTTCCAGCAGATCGGCGACCGCAGGCGGCAGGTCCGCCTCCAGCAGTTTACCGATGCCGGTCTGCCATTCGCCGGTTTTCTGCGCCTCTTCGGAAGACAGGTCGTAAAGACCTATGCCGGCATGGGTGTCCAGCACCCGGAAGGCCTTGTCCTTGTTCTGCAGATAGCGCACGAGACGCGCCATGACGGCGTGCTTGAGAACATCGGCAAAATTGCCTGCGTGATAGATATGCCGATAGTTCATGCGCGCCGATGCCTTTTATGAATATTCTTGATGGTCGTCACTTGGCCCTTTTGGCCGCATTGCCTTTGCAATATACAAAAGTCATGAATGATGCGACCCCGATTTCCGCCAAAGCCGTGACTGGTGCTGTCAGCATCGGTCACACCGTCTGTCCACACGACTGTCCAAGCGCCTGCGCGCTGGAAGTGGATATCAACGCGGATGGTCGGATTGGCCGTGTGCGCGGGGCCAATGCCAACACCTACACGGCTGGCGTTATCTGCGCCAAGGTAGCGCGCTACTCCGAGCGTATTTATCATCCGGGACGATTGCTGACCCCAAAGCGCCGCAAGGGTGCCAAAGGCGAGGGCGACTGGCAAGAGATCGGCTGGGATGCCGCTCTCGATGAGATTGCCAATGCCTTCGTGAAGGCTGAAGCCAAGCATGGTGCCGAGGCCATCTGGCCCTATTTCTACGCCGGGACCATGGGGCAAGTGCAGCGCGACAGCATAGAGCGGCTTCGCCACGCCAAGAAATATTCCGGCTTCTTCGGCTCCATCTGCACCAACATGGCCTGGACGGGTTACGTCATGGGAACCGGTGCTCTGCGCGGACCGGACCCGCGCGAGATGGCGAAGGCCGATGTGGTGGTGATCTGGGGCACCAATGCGGTGGCCACGCAGGTCAACGTCATGACCCACGCGATCAGAGCCCGCAAGGAACGTGGTGCCAAGATCGTGGTCGTGGATATCTACGACAATCCGACCATGAAACAGGCGGATATGAAGCTGATCGTGCGCCCCGGCACGGATGCGGCCCTTGCCTGCGCCGTCATGCACATTGCCTTCCGCGATGGTTATGCTGACCGCGCCTATATGGCGAAGTTCGCGGATGATCCTGCTGGGCTTGAAGCCCATCTAGTGACCAAAACACCGCAATGGGCAGCAGAGATTACTGGGGTTACGGTTGATGAGATCGAGGCTTTCGCCAAGGTGGTTGGTACGACGAAAAAGAGCTTCTTCCGTCTCGGTTATGGTTTTGCTCGCCAGCGCAATGGCGCAGTTGCCATGCATGCGGCACTGTCCATCGCCACCGTGCTTGGTTCCTGGCAATATGAAGGCGGCGGCGCGTTTCACAACAATGGCGACATCTTCCGGCTGAACAAGGCGGAATTGATGGGCACGGCCTACGCCGATCCCGATGTTCGCCAGCTCGACCAGTCGCAGATCGGTCGTGTGCTGACCGGCGATGCTGAGGCTCTACGCTATGGTGGGCCGGTGACGGCGCTGCTGATTCAGAACACCAATCCGGTCAATGTCTGCCCTGAGCAGCGGCTGGTGAAGCGGGGTTTCCTGCGCGACGACCTGTTCGTCGCCGTGCATGAGCAGTTCATGACCGAGACCGCAGAGTTAGCAGATATCGTGTTGCCCGCGACGATGTTTCTGGAACATGACGACATCTACCGCGCCGGTGGCCAGAACCACATTCTGCTGGGTCCAAAACTGGTGGAGCCGCCGGACACCGTTCGCACCAACCTCTTCGTCATCGAGGAACTGGCCAAGCGCCTCGGCGTCTCGGACATGCCCGGATTCGGCATGACGGAGCGCGAGCACATCGATCTCATTCTTGGCCCCGGTGGATGGGGCAATTTTGACAGCCTTGCCGAAGAAAAATGGATCGATGCACAGCCACCGTTCGAGGTCGCGCATTATCTCGAAGGTTTCGGATATGCGGATGGTAGATTCCGCTTTAGCCCAGATTGGCAGAGCGGCCCATCTCCCAACAAGCCCCCGAAGAATGTGCCCGTCATGGGACCGGTGGCGGAATTGCCGAAATTCCCGGATCAGGTCGATGTCATCGAAGTGGCCGATGCCGAGCATCCATTCCGGCTGGCGACATCGCCCGCCCGCAATTTCCTGAACTCGACGTTCGCCGAGACGAAGACGTCGGTTCAGAAAGAGGGACGCCCGGAGCTTATGATCTGTCCTGCCGATGCCGCACGCTTGAACATAGCGGATGGCGATGTCGTACAGATCGGCAATGGCCGCGGACAGTTGCGCATTCATGCCAAGATCGTGGAGGGTGCCAAGGCCGGCGTGCTGATCGCCGAAGGGCTATGGCCCAACAAGGCGCATCTGGATGGCGAGGGTATTAACGTGCTGACGGGTGGAGACGCGGTTGCACCCTATGGCGGCGCGGCGTTTCACGACAACAAGGTATGGCTTAAGACATTTTGACAGGACTACGGAATGCAAAAATTCGGCAATGCGACGATTGAAATTCTCAAAGACGAAACGCTTTCAAAAAACTGGTACCACCTTCGTAACATCACCTACAATTACACCAACTCCAAGGGTGAGACGAAAACGCTGAAGCGCGAGGCCTATGATCGCGGCAACGGCGCAACCATTCTGCTCTACGATCCGAAAATCGATAGCGTGATTCTGGTTCGCCAGTTCCGGGTTCCAACCTATGTGAATGGCTATCACGGCTGGTTGCTGGAAACGCCCGCGGGCCTGTTAGACGGCGATAACCCGGCAGACGCTATCGCCCGCGAGGTGATGGAGGAAACCGGCTATAAGCTCCGCGACACGCGCTTCCTGTTCAAGTCCTTCATGTCACCGGGTTCGGTCACGGAAGTCCTGCACTTCTTCGCGGCGATTGTCGATGCCTCCGACAAGGTAGAGGAGGGCGGCGGTGCGGCGCACGAAGACGAAGACATCGAGGTCGTTGTGATTCCGCTCTCGGACGCCATGAAGATGATTGAGGACGGTGACATTTGCGATGGCAAAACCATCATGCTGCTGCAATGGGCTGCCCTGAACAAGGCTGCTCTCACAGCCTGAAAATGGAGTTTTAGATGAACGATACGCCAAAATTGTCAGTGACTGAGGATGAGGGTCGCGTGCGGCTCATTACAAAGGAAACAGTCTGGAAGCGTTTCGTTCACCTACAAACACTCGTGTTCGACCAGACGATGGCGGACGGGCGGGTCGTCCGTCTAAACCGCGAAGTGCACGATCATGGAAGTGCCGCAGCAATTTTGCTGTTCGATGCCGATAAGGATGCCGTCGTTCTGGTTCGTCAATTCCGGCCTGGCGCTTTCGTCAATGGTGATCCGAGTTTCATGCTGGAAGTCCCGGCAGGTCTAACCGACGGAGACCACCCTGACGAAGCGATCCGCCGCGAAGCGATGGAAGAAACCGGCTATGCCGTACAAGAAGTGCAATATCTTTTCGACATCTACGCCAGCCCCGGCACATTGACGGAGAAGATCGGTCTCTTTTACGCGCGGGTCGATCTGGACGAAAAAGCGGGCGAAGGCGGCGGGCTTGAGACGGAAGGTGAAGACATCGAAGTCATCTCGGTACCGCTCGATAAGGCCTTCTCGATGATCGCGACCGGCGAAATTACGGACGCCAAGACAATCATATTGCTGCAATGGGCAATACTGAACCGCGAACGACTCTAAAGACGGGCCAAGCTCATGCGGTGATGCAGAATGCGAACGACTTCGATGGCTGCGTTGGTCTCTTTGAAAAATACGGTGTGCGAGCCGATAATGGTCTTGCGGTAGTTTTTTCTTATGGACTCAGCGGATTGTGAGATGGTTGAGCTATCAGCTAGGCCTTCAAGGGTTTTTTGTATCGCTTTGATATAGACTTCAGCTTGATTGGTGCCCCAATTATCAACCGTGTAGTCCCAGATCGCCTCAATATCGGATCGAGCTTTCGGGGTAAGAAGGAGCGCTTTCATCCCGGTTTTTTCTTGCCGCGAACGAATTCACGGAAGTCAAACGGTACAGCGTCGCCGGATTTTTCTCCTTCGATCAACGCAGCCCGGAGATGGCTTAGCTCAGCCTCCCGTTCTTCAAGAAGCCGCAGACCTGCACGCAAGACCTCGCTGGCAGACGCATAGCGACCATCTTCTATTTGTTGCTCGATAAACGCATCAAAATGATCATTGAGATTGACGGACGTGCTTTTTCCCATCACTCGCTCCTGCTTTATTCGGATAATGTACCAAAGATTGGTAGAGCTTGAAACAGGATATTCAGGTCAGGCGGAAATCAGCTGCTGTCCTGCATCACAGGCATCCTGCGCCCGCACCACCTTGCCACCCTCCATCCGCACCACACCTTCAGCAAGAAGCTTGAGTGCCAGCGGATAGAGTTGATGTTCGATGGTCAGCACGCGTGCTGCGAGGGTGTCAGGCGTATCATCCAGAAGAACAGGGACCGCGGCCTGCCCAACGACCGGACCTTCGTCCATGCCTTCGGTCACGAAATGGACCGTGCAGCCCGTGATCTTCATGCCGCTTTCGATTGCGCGCTCATGCGTGTGCAGGCCCGGGAAAAGAGGCAGCAGGGAGGGGTGGATGTTGATGATGCGGCCCGCATAAGGCGCGATAAACTCTGCGGAGATGAGCCGCATGTAGCCGGCAAGGCAGATAATGTCGGGTGCGATTTCGCTTAGCGCCGCCAGAATGGATTGCTCGTGTTCGGCCTTGCTCGCATAGGTCTTGCGCTCGAAAACGAGCGTCGGAATGCCAAGGCTCTGCGCTTTGGCAAGTCCGCCCGCCGACGCCTTGTCGGAGATCACGCAGGCAATTTCCGCCGGAAAATCCGATGCCTGACACGCTTGCGCCAGCGCCATCATGTTGGAGCCGCTGCCGGAGATGAAAACGACAACGCGTTTGCGGGCAGGAGCGGTGCTCATAGGCCGAGCGTGCCTTTGTAGATCGTGCCGTGCCCATCTTCTGCACGCGCGACCATGCGACCCAGTGCGAAGACGGTTTCGCCTTCCGCTGAGAGCGCATCCGTAACCGTCTGGGCGTTTTCTGCGGAAACCACGACGATCATGCCGACGCCGCAGTTGAAGGTGCGCAGCATTTCGTTAGGGGCAACGCCGCCTGTTTTGGCCAGCCATGAGAACACGGCGGGGACCTTGATGGCATCCAGATCGATCTCTGCTGCCATATGCTTTGGCAGAACGCGTGGAATATTCTCCGGGAAGCCGCCGCCAGTGATGTGTGCGAGCGCCTTGAGCGCGCCAGTTTCACGAATGGCCTTCAGAAGCGGCTTGACATAGATACGCGTCGGCGTCAGCAGGGCTTCACCCAGCTTCTTGCCATCTGCGAACGGAGCAGGCGCATCCCAGCCAAGGCCGGAGATAGAGACGATCTTGCGAACCAGCGAAAAGCCGTTGGAGTGAACGCCGGAGGACGCGAGACCGAGAATGACGTCGCCTTCGGCAATGTCGCCTGCAGGCAGCAGCTGGCCGCGTTCGGCAGCACCCACGGCAAAGCCCGCGAGGTCGTAGTCACCTTCTGAGTACATGCCCGGCATTTCAGCGGTTTCCCCACCGATCAACGCACAACCGGATTCAAGGCAGCCCGCCGCAATACCGTTGACGATAGCAGCGCCCTGATCTGGATCAAGCTTGCCGGTCGCGAAATAGTCGAGAAAGAACAACGGCTCGGCGCCTTGTACCACGAGATCGTTGACGCACATGGCAACGAGATCGATACCAACGGTGTCGTGATAATCGGCGTCGATGGCGATCTTGAGCTTGGTGCCAACGCCGTCATTGGCGGCGACGAGAACCGGGTCCTTGAAACCAGCGGCCTTCAAATCGAACAGACCGCCGAAGCCGCCGATTTCGCCATCCGCGCCGGGGCGGCGGGTCGAGCGAACGGCTGGCTTGATCTTTTCGACCATCAGGTTTCCGGCGTCGATATCCACACCTGCATCGCTGTAGGTAAGACCGTTCTTGCCTGGCTCGCTCATGGCTGTCGTCTCCACTGGTTCCGTTTGGCGTCGCCATTCGCATGAGACGGGTGACGATGCAAGTATGAGCGCGTCAAAACTCATGTTTTTCACGCCTTTTGGATGTTTTAGCCGCATTGCTATGGGAAAGGTTGGCCTCGGCGAATTTGGCAACGGTGTCACACTTGACCAGCCCGGTCCACGCATCCTATCTCCTAACCATGGCGTTAAGCGTATGGGCGCCCAAAGGAGCAGACGATGCAACCACATATCAGAGGCTTGAATCTGCGACGCCAGATCTTTTTCTGGTTGGGTGCGCTCGTCGTCTTCATCGTGTTCCTCATGGTGTTCAGCTCCATCCTGCTGCCCTTCGTGGCAGGCATGGCGCTCGCCTATTTCCTCGATCCCATCGCGGATTGGCTGGAACGGCGCGGCTTGAGCCGCATGATGGCGAGCGTGATGATTCTCGTGTCCTTCGTGCTGCTCTTCACACTGTCGCTGATCATCATCATTCCGCTGGTGGTTGCGCAGGCCTCGGAATTCATCACCCGCATTCCGCAATATATTTCCTCGCTTCAACAACTCATCGCCGGAGCAGACTCCAACCTCCTGCCCGGCTGGGTCAGTTCCCAGATCGATACGGTAAAAGAGAATTTTTCCAAGTTGCTGGCCGAAGGTGCGGGATTTATCGGCACGCTGCTGACGCAAATCTGGAACTCCGGCAAGTCGTTGGTGGATGTGATTTCCCTTTTGGTGGTGACGCCAGTCGTGGCGTTCTATCTGCTGCTGGATTGGGACCGTATGATTTCCAAGGTCGATAGCTGGATACCGCGTGACCATGTCGGCACCGTGCGCCAGATCGCACGCGACATGGACAGCACCATTGCAGGCTTCATTCGCGGGCAGGGGTCTCTCTGCCTCATCCTCGGCGTTTACTACGCTGTCGGCCTGTCGTTGGTCGGTCTGAATTTCGGATTGCTGATCGGGCTCTTCGCCGGTGCCATTAGCTTCATACCCTATGTCGGTTCCATGGTGGGGCTGGTGCTGGCCGTGGGCGTGGCGCTGGTTCAGTTCTGGCCGGATTATGTGGATGTGATTCTGGTGCTGGCTGTCTTCTTCTCCGGCCAATTCATCGAGGGTAACATCTTGCAGCCGAAGCTGGTCGGAAGCAGCGTTGGACTTCACCCTGTGTGGCTGATGTTTGCGCTGTTCGCGTTCGGTGCTCTCTTCGGTTTCGTCGGGCTTCTGGTGGCCGTACCTGCTGCTGCAGCGGTGGGTGTGCTGGTGCGTTTCGTGCTGTCGCGCTATCTGGACAGCGACCTTTACCATGGACGTGCAGCCAACCTGCCTTGGGAGGCCGAAGGGGCTCAGGTGGAGCAATTGCCGCCGAAAAAGATCGATTCCCAGAGCTGAGCCGATGAGCGAAAACAACAAAACCGGTGGTGCGCGGCCAAAGGTCGAGCAGTTGCCGCTTGCCTTCTCACACCAGACGGCGACCGGGCGCGACGATTTGCTGGTCGCAGCACCCCTCCATGCTGCCGTCAGCATCGTAGATGAATGGCCGCGCTGGCCGTCGCCGGTCGTCATTCTGGTCGGGCCGCAGGGCTCTGGAAAGTCTCATCTTGCCAGCATCTGGAAAAACACCAGCAATGCGGTCGCGATCATTCCCTTCAAGGATGCTGAAGCCGCCCGGTTGGCGGAACATGGTCCTGTGTTATTCGAGGATGCCGACAGAAACGGTTTTGACGACACCGAACTGTTCCATGTCATCAACAGCGTGCGCGAAAATGGCACCTCACTGCTGATCACGACTCGCGAATGGCCTGCCGCATGGCCGGTGACGCTGCCAGACCTCCGCTCGCGCCTCAAGGCGGCGACGGTCGTGGAAATCGGTGAACCGGACGAGGATCTGCTGGGCCAGGTTTTGATGAAGCTCTTTGCAGACCGACAGCTTTACATGGATGACAAACTTGTCAGCTATATCGTTGCGAGGATGGAGCGTTCGCTGAACATGGCGCAGACGATCGTCGAGAGATTGGATCGCTTGGGCCTGTCGCGGGGCACGCGCATCAGCCGGGCCATGGCAGCAGAAGTGCTGACGGAACTCGGCGGCAACGTTGACGAGGATTGACTGTCACAGTTCCGTCGTCAAACTGTTATACGGGCTTTAGGCATCGGACAGTGGTTTCAGGATCGCCCGATGCTTCAACACGATCGGGTGCATTGCGGGGCTCAAGCCTTTGTGCAGCGCTGATCAGCAGGTTTTAAAGGGCGGAGTATTTGATGGATTCGGTAGTGCAGGAAGGTTCGAACGAGAACGTGCAGGCGCCAACAGAGGTGGAGAACCTCTGGGATAGCCCGACGCGCTTCGTGAACCGCGAATTCTCTTGGCTTCAGTTCAACCGCCGTGTTCTGGAAGAAACACTCAATACGGATCATCCGCTTTTGGAGCGCCTGCGGTTTCTCTCCATCTCCGCTGCCAACCTCGATGAATTCTTCATGGTGCGCGTCGCCGGTCTTGAAGGGCAGGTGCGCCAGTCCATCACTGTCAAGACACCGGATGGCAAGACGCCTGCGGAGCAGCTCGAAAACATCCTGAAAGAGATCGACAATCTCCAGATGGAGCAGCAGGCGTCTCTGGCCGTGCTGCAGCAATATCTGGCGAAGGAAGACATTTACATCGTTCGCCCGGCCTCTCTCTCGGATGAAGATCGCGTCTGGCTTGAGAACGAGTTCGAGGCGCTGATCTTCCCGGTGCTGACGCCGTTGTCCATCGATCCTGCTCACCCGTTCCCCTTCATTCCGAACCTTGGCTTCTCCATGGGGCTGCAACTGGACAGCGTCAACGGTCGCGAGCCGATGACGGCCCTGTTGCGCCTGCCGCCTGCACTCGACCGCTTCATTCGTCTGCCGGACGAGAAGACCGCTGTTCGTTACATCACGCTGGAAGATGTTGTCGGTCTCTTCATCCATCGTCTGTACCCGGGTTACACCGTCCGCGGTTTCGGGACGTTCCGCATTATCAGAGACAGCGATATCGAGCTTGAGGAAGAAGCGGAAGATCTGGTCCGTTACTTCGAAAGCGCGCTGAAGCGTCGCCGTCGCGGCTCGGTCATTCGCATCGAGACCGATAGCGAAATGCCGCCAGCGCTGCGACAGTTCGTGGTGCACGAGTTGGGCGTGCCGGATAACCGCGTTGCCGTTCTGCCCGGTCTTCTGGCGCTGAACACGATTTCGGAAATCGTCAAGGCACCACGCGACGACCTCAAATTTGAACCCTACAACGCGCGTTTCCCAGAGCGCGTGCGTGAGCACGCGGGCGATTGCCTCGCCGCCATCCGCGAAAAGGACATGGTGGTTCACCACCCTTACGAGAGCTTCGACGTGGTCGTACAGTTTTTGCTGCAAGCCGCACGCGATCCGAACGTTCTCGCCATCAAGCAGACGCTCTACCGGACTTCGAACGACAGCCCTATCGTGCGTGCGCTGATCGACGCTGCCGATGCCGGTAAGTCGGTGACGGCTCTCGTCGAGCTGAAAGCTCGCTTCGATGAAGAGGCGAATATTCGTTGGGCGCGCGATCTGGAGCGTGCGGGCGTTCAGGTCGTGTTCGGTTTCATCGAATTGAAGACGCACTCCAAGATGTCGATGGTCGTGCGCCGGGAAGACGGCAAGCTGCGGACCTATTGCCACCTCGGCACCGGCAACTACCATCCGGTGACGGCAAAGGTTTATACGGACCTTTCCTTCTTCACCTGCAACCCGAAGATCGCCCATGACATGGCGAATATCTTCAACTTCATTACCGGTTACGGGGAGCCTGAAGAGGGCATGAAGTTGGCGGTCTCGCCCTACACCATGCGGTCGCGGATATTAAAGCACATTCATGATGAGACCGAACACGCCAAGAATGGTGTGCCAGCGGCGATCTGGATGAAGATGAACTCGCTGGTCGATCCTGAAATCATCGATTCGCTCTATCGTGCCAGCGAAGCCGGTGTCGAGATCGATCTGGTTATCCGTGGCATATGCTGCTTGCGTCCACAGGTGCCTGGCCTGTCCGACAATATTCGCGTCAAATCAATCGTTGGACGCTTCCTTGAGCACAGCCGTATCTTCTGCTTCGGTAACGGCTACGGCCTGCCATCCGACAAGGCTTTGGTCTACATCGGCTCGGCGGATATGATGCCGCGAAACCTCGATAGACGCGTTGAAACCATGGTGCCGCTGGTCAATCCAACGGTGCACGAGCAGGTTCTTTCACAGATCATGCTGGGCAATCTCATTGACAACCAGCAGAGCTACGAGATACTGCCGGACGGAACGTCGAGGCGCATCGAGGTGCGCAAAGGCGAGGAACCGTTCAACGCGCAGCACTATTTCATGACCAATCCAAGCCTTTCTGGACGTGGTGAAGCCTTGAAATCCAGTGCGCCTAAACTGATTGCTGGGCTGATATCATCCCGCAAGAAACAGGCTGAATGACACGATCAGAAGCTCAGGGGCGGCTTACCGGTCTCGCCCCCGTTTCCGTCATAGATATTGGTTCGAACTCCGTTCGTCTCGTTGTTTATGAAGGTCTCTCGCGCGCCCCTGCGGTGCTCTTCAATGAAAAGGTCCTCTGCGGGCTCGGTAAGGGCCTCGCGCTCACCGGTCGCATGGACGAGGAAGGCGTTACCCGCGCATTAGCAGCGTTGCGCCGTTTCCACGCGCTGTCGGAACAGGCGCAGGCCAAACAACTCTACGTGCTGGCCACCGCCGCTGCCCGTGAAGCGTCGAATGGCCCGGATTTCATCCGTGATGCCGAAGCCATTCTCGGCTGCGAAATCGAAGTGCTTTCCGGCGAGAAGGAAGCGCTCTATTCGGCCTATGGCGTCATCAGCGGTTTCCATGATGCCGACGGTATCGCAGGTGACCTTGGCGGAGGTTCGCTGGAACTGATCGATATCAAGGGCACGACGTGCGGCGAGGGCATCACACTGCCACTTGGTGGTTTGCGTCTTTCCGAGCACTCTGGCGGCTCCATCGAAAAGGCTGCCAGCTTCACAAAAAAGCAGGTCAAGACCGCCAAGCTGCTCGCCAAGGGCGAGGGGCGGACTTTTTATGCCGTGGGTGGCACATGGCGTAACATCGCCAAGCTGCACATGGAAATCAGCGGCTATCCCCTGCACATGATGCAGGGCTATGAACTTCCGCTGGCCGATATGCTGAGCTTCTTGGACGAGGTCATTGCCTCCAAGGATAGCAAGGACCCTGCATGGCAGGCCGTTTCCAAGAACCGCCGCACGCTGTTGCCATTCGGTGCGGTTGCCATGCGCGAAGTGCTGGAGACCATGAAGCCCGCAAAGGTCGCCTTCTCGGCGCAGGGCGTTCGCGAAGGCTATCTCTATTCGCTGCTGCCGGAAGCCGAGAAAAGCGCAGATCCCCTGCTGGTGGTTGCGGATGAACTGGCAATCCTGCGCGCAAGGTCACCGGAACACGCCCGCGAGCTGGCCGACTGGAGCGGACGGACCGTTCCGATCTTCGGTATCGATGAAACACCTGAGGAAGCGCGCTATCGCCAAGCCGCCTGCCTGCTGGCGGATATTAGCTGGCGCGCGCATCCCGATTATCGCGGGCTTCAGGCGCTCAACATCATCGCCCATTCGTCCTTCATCGCCATCACCCATCCGGGCCGCGCCTATATTGCGCTTGCCAATTACTACCGGTTCGAGGGGCTGAACGATAACGGCGCGACGCAGAACCTGACGACGATCGCCGGTGAGAGAATGCAGGAGCTTGCCAAGCTGCTGGGCGGTCTGCTGCGGGTGATCTATCTGTTCTCGGCATCCATGCCAGGCGTTGTCGATCACCTGAAATTCCGTAAATCCGAAAACCCCGATTGCGATCTGGAATTCGTGGTGCCGCATGAGTACAGCGATTTCGCCGGTGAGCGTCTCGAAGGACGCTTACAGCAACTGTCGAAGCTGACCGGAAAGCGTCTGGCTTTCGTTTTCGAATAAAGAGACAACAGGTGCCGCCCCATAGAGCGGCACCTGCTTAATCTTATTTCGCGTCCAGCAAGTCTTTCACCTCAAGCAGCACGAACTCGTTGTCGTCTGCCTTGTCCAGCGCGCGGCCTGCCGAGAATGGCAGGTTATTGTCGTTGCCGACGATGATGTGCGTCGCATCGACCTTGTCGACATTCTCGATGGTGACGAACGGCATGGTGTAGATGCCGTTGGCGCTGCCCTGTTTGGCCTTGTTGTCCGGGTCAGCGATCTTCATCAGGTCGATGTAGCCGATCTTGCGGGCGGCCTTGCCGACATTCGCATCGTTGAATTCGATCTTATAGATCCGCTTCAGCTTGGCAGGAACAGCAAAGCAATTGGTTTCCGGCTTCTTCGGGTCTGCGCAGGCTTTGTCTGTCGTGCCAGCGCCGTTGTCACGCTCTATGACGAGAGCCGTGCTGTCGTCCAGCATGTTGAAATCGCCTATGGCTTCACCGCCCTCGGCTAGAGGGTAGAGCCACGAGCGCCCGGTCCAGTTTTTGGAGGCGACGTCGAGTTCGATGATACGCAGGCCGGTTGCGCCGTCTTCGGTCTTCTCGACCTGACCGTCTGCAGTGTAGAGCGGACCTTCCAGAAGGCCGTAAAGCTTGGAGCCATCCTTGGACATGGCCATGCCTTCATAACCACCCGAGCGCTTCAGGTTGAACGCTGGCATTTTCTGAGTCGGGTTGCCGGGCAGAGAAAGCGCCGGATGGTCGGGAGATTTGACGTCGATATCGCCAGCTTTTGTCGAGACCACATCCGTCAGCTTGCCGTCACGGGTGAATTTCAGGATGTAGGGGCCGAATTCTTCGCCGACCCAGAAGCCGTCATTTGTTGGCTGGATGGATTCGACGTCGAAGTCCGCGCCTGTCAGATAACGCTTTTCCGAACCTTCCATGACGATGGGGAAGGGTGCTTTTTTGTCAGGGTCGGACAGGAAGACGGTTTCAAGCGCTGCTACCTTGCCATTGTCCCAATCGAATTTCAGGTGGTGCAGCATCAGCATTGCGTCGCTGGAATTCAGCTTGGAGCCGAAACCGTTGTCGGACAGGCTCCAGAACGTGCCATCGGCCATGGTCTTGATACCGGAAAAACCCTGCATGGCTTGACCGTTGAAAGGCATGGAGAGGCCGGTTGACCTGATACCATCCTTGCCCTGCACAGTGCCGAGGCCTTCCGCACGCTTGCGGTCCGCCGTGGTAAACTTCGCGGATGTCTTGAGATGCTTCGGCGCATCTGCCGGTGCCGGAATGATGGTGTTTGCCGGGATGATGGCCTGGGAAACGAGCTTTGCGGGAAATTCCTTTTCCGCAGCGAAGGCCGAGGCCGTGCCAAGGGAAAAAATGGCGGCGGAGGCGAGGAAGATGGTCTTCATGGGGCACCTGTCGGTTTGCATCTGTAACGCAGGACCGTTAGGCAGACTTCATGACAGGGGCGTAATGTAGCGTTGACGGTTTGATGACATTTGCTGCGCCGGAAGTCAGGCGGCGACCGGCTGGCGGCTGAGCGCACAAACGCCGAGTGTCTGCCCGCGACCCTTTACGGCATGCTCTCCGAGATATTCGCTTCTTATGCCTTTCGGCAGCAGCAACTGGTGCGCCAGATCGGACGAGATGAGAACCGGATGACCCAGCATCTTGCTGAGTGATTCCAACCGCGCCGTGGTGTTCACCGTGTCGCCGAAATAGGTGATCTTGTGGTGATCGACACCGATTTCAGCAGTGATGACAGGGCCGCCATGAATGGCGAAGCGCAGCTTGGGCGACGTGCCGAAGCGCAGAAGCCATTCAGCGCGGTCGTTTTCGATGGTCGAGAGAATATCGAAGACGCAGTTGATACAGGCGGCACGGCGGATCGCGAGATGGTAGGGCCATGTGATGATGGCGGCATCGCCGATATAGTCATCGATCACGCCGCCATGGCGCCTGACGGGACCGGCATAGGTCGAAAACAGTTCCCCCAGATATTCCTGAGCCCGCAGGTCTCCGTGGATTTCGGCGAAAGATGTCGAACCGACCAGATCAATGAACAGGAACACCCGTTCCTCGCTGACCGGGCGGCGATATCTGCCGAGAATGAGGTCGATGAAAATATCGCGGCCCAGCAATTCACGCACACGCATGATGAAGACGATGATGGCGCAGACGCCGAGCGTGAACAGCAGCGTTTGCATTTCGGCATGCACCGCGCGCCGCCAACTGACCGGGAAGATGCCTGTGGCCCACAAAATGGTGCCACCCAGACCGAAGCCGCAAAACACCAGCACGGCGTAAACGATCAGGCCGATCAATATGTAAGCCGGTGTCGGCAGCATGCTGATGCGGCGGGCAAGACCAGGCATGATATAGCCGCGCTCGAATGCCAGAATCGGCGCGCAGGCGAAAAGAGCGTAGGTCGCGCCAATCAGCGCTCCGCCGCCATACTCCAGGAAGGCATAGGCCACACCGCTTCCGGCAATCGCCAGAAACAGCACGACATAGTCCAGCATGGCGAGAAATTTTCTCATATACGCTCTTTGCTTGCAGCGCAGGTGGAGACCATGCCGCTATCCTCGGGGACCGGAATGTGATTCCTCCGCGCTTGCGACTTTATTGTGGAAACCACCGGTCAAAAAGCGATGTTTCGGCAAAGCCATCGCGGATGGGTGCTGTCTGTGACCGACTTGCATCGCTCACAAAGACCACATCCATTGGCGCAGTGTCGATTGATGTGATGTCGCTTAGCTTGCCTCTGCTTCCTGAGGCAGTTCAAGCGCTTCCACTTTCTTGCCTGCGAAACGCAGTGCGACTTCGCCCCGGATCAGTTTCAAAGCTGGCTCACCAAAAAGATCGCGACGCCAGCCCGAAAGAGCAGCGACTTCAGCCTTTTCGCCCTCGGAAGCGATCTTGTCGAGGTCTTCGCTGTTGGCGATGACCTTGGCTGCAACGCCGTGCTTGTCTGCCGTCAACTTCAGCAGAACCTTGAGAAGCTCCACCGCAGCACCGGAACCTTCAGGCGAATGGCTCTGACGCGGAGCGTGCGGCATATCACCCTTCGGCAAGGCGAGAGCAGCATTGACGGTCTCGATGATGGCAGTGCCGGACGAGGAACGTTCCCAGCCCTTGGGGATGGTGCGAAGACGCGAGAGCGCATCGGCATCCTTCGGCTGCTGCTGGGCAATCTCGAAAATGGCATCGTCCTTAAGTACGCGCGAACGCGGTACATTGCGCGAGCGCGCCTCGCGTTCACGCCATGCTGCGACGAATTTCAGGATGGCAAGTTCGGTTGGTTTGCGAAGACGCGATTTCAACCGCAGCCATGCATCATCGGGATGCATGTCGTAGGTATCGACCGATTCCAGAATATCCATCTCTTCCTTCAGCCAGGAGGAGCGGCCATCACGTTCCAGCTGTGCCTTCAGAGCCAGATAGACATCGCGCAGATGCGTGACATCCGCCAGCGCATAATCCAGCTGCTTTTCGGTCAGCGGACGGCGGCTCCAATCCGTGAAGCGTGAGGACTTGTCGATCTGGACGTTCTTGATTCTCTGGACAAGCTGATCGTAGGAAATCGAGTCGCCGAAGCCACAGACCATGGCCGCAACCTGCGTATCAAAAATCGGGTGCGGAATGAGACCGGCCAAGTGGTGGACGATTTCGATATCCTGACGCGCCGCGTGAAACACCTTGATGACATTGGTATCGGCCATCAACTCGAACAGGGGCGTCAGATCGATGTCTTTTGCCAAGGGATCGACCAGCACCTCAAGCGTCGGGCTTGCCATCTGTACGAGGCAGAGCTGCGGCCAGAACGTGGTCTCGCGCAAGAATTCCGTGTCGATGGTAATGAATTCGGATTTCGCCAGTTCCTTACAGGCTTCGGCGAGTGCTGCGGTCGTGTCGATCATTGTTTTTTGCCAGTCAATGGAAAGTACGGAACTTACTTTCCCTTTGACGCGCCCATGTCAATACAAAGGCGGCTGTTCTTGTCCGTCTGTCCCGTCTTTCTGGACCAAATCTGGCAGTTGCTTGGGGTTTTGAGGCCGTTCGTGCTCGAAAGCACGTCAACGGAAGCGCGTAGTCGAGAGAAGAGAAAGGCCGGGAAATGGCACAAAATCGTGCTTTGCCTTGACAAATCGGGCAGGCCATGCGCTTTTCCGCCCGATTTAGAATACGCGATACACGTGCGTGATCGCCGCTATGTTTCAGGATAACAAAATGCATCGTTACCGCAGCCACACCTGTGCCGCTCTTCGCAAATCGCATGTCGGCGAAACCGTTCGCTTGTCCGGCTGGGTTCACCGTGTGCGAGATCATGGCGGCGTTCTCTTCATCGACCTTCGCGACCACTACGGCATCACGCAGGTGGTGGCAGACCCGGATAGCCCGGCTTTCAAGACGGCTGAAGTCGTTCGTGGCGAATGGGTCATCCGCATCGATGGTCTCGTCAAGGCGCGCTCGGAAGACACGGTCAACAAGACCATGGCGACAGGCGAAATCGAGCTTTACGCGCAGGAAATCGAAGTGCTGGCCGCGTCCAAGGAACTGCCGCTGCCGGTCTTCGGTGAACCTGACTATCCGGAAGACGTGCGCCTGAAGTATCGCTTCCTCGATCTTCGCCGCGATACGCTGCACAAGAACATCGTCAAGCGCACGCAGATCATTTCCGATATGCGCCGCCGCATGGGCGATATCGGCTTTGCCGAATATTCCACGCCGATTCTGACCGCGTCTTCGCCGGAAGGCGCGCGCGACTTCCTCGTGCCGAGCCGTATCCACGAAGGCAAGTTCTTCGCGCTGCCGCAGGCACCGCAACAGTACAAGCAGCTTCTGATGGTGGCCGGTTTCGACCGCTACTTCCAGATCGCACCTTGCTTCCGCGATGAAGACCCGCGCGCAGACCGTCTGCCAGGCGAATTCTACCAACTCGACCTCGAAATGAGCTTCGTGACGCAGGAAGACGTGTGGGAAACCATGGAGCCCGTTATTCGCGGCGTGTTCGAGCAGTTTGCCGAGGGCAAGCCCGTAACGCAGAAGTTCCGCCGCATCGCCTATGACGATTCGATCCGCACCTATGGTTCCGACAAACCGGACCTGCGCAACCCGATTGAAATGCAGGCCGTGACGGACCATTTCGCCGGTTCCGGCTTCAAGGTCTTCGCGAACATGATCGCGTCCAACCCGAAGGTCGAAGTCTGGGCCATTCCGGCCAAGACCGGTGGCTCCAGAGCGTTCTGCGACCGCATGAACGCTTGGGCGCAAGGACAGGGTCAGCCAGGTCTCGGCTACATCTTCTGGAAGGAAGAAGACGGCAAGGTCGTCGGTTCCGGCCCGCTTGCCAAGAACATCGGCGAAGAACGCACCGAGGCGCTGCGCGTTCAGCTGGGTCTCGAAGCGGGTGATGCGTCCTTCTTCGTCGCCGGTGATCCCGCCAAGTTCTACAAGTTTGCAGGTGAAGCCCGCACGCGCGCAGGCGAGGAACTGAACCTTGTTGACCGCGACCGTTTCGAGTTGTGCTGGATCGTCGACTTCCCGTTCTTCGAATACAACGAAGAAGAAAAGAAGATCGACTTCGCCCACAACCCATTCTCCATGCCACAGGGCGGAATGGATGCGCTGGAAAATCAGGACCCGCTGACGATCAAGGCCTACCAGTACGACATGGTCTGCAACGGCTACGAAATCGCGTCCGGCTCCATCCGTAACCAGTCGCCCGAACTGATGGTCAAGGCCTTCGAGAAGGTTGGTCTTAGCCAGCAGGACGTGGAAGACCGCTTCGGCGGCCTCTACCGCGCCTTCCAGTACGGCGCCCCTCCGCATGGCGGCATGGCGGCTGGTGTGGACCGCGTCGTCATGTTGCTGACCGGCACGAAGAACCTGCGCGAAATCACGCTGTTCCCGATGAACCAGCAGGCACAGGATCTGCTGATGAATGCACCGGCACCTGCCACGCCAACGCAGCTTCGCGAACTGGCACTGCGCGTGATGCCGACGCAGAAGAAAGATTGATACGGAACAATCCGTTTCAACATCAAAGGGCTGGCGGAAACGCTGGCCCTTTTCGTTTGTGTCGCGCATCGGCACAATAAAAAACCGCCTTGCGATGGTGCGCAAGGCGGTTTCAGTTCACATGATTTCAGATCAATCGTTGGCCGTAACAGTAACGCCCAGCACCTGCGGAATGGTGTTCGGTGCACCCATGGCGGCGCCCATGATCATCGGGAACGGCACAGGCTTTGCCGGTGCAGCAGAGATGGTGAAGTTCTTCGGGTCGTCGACGTAGGTGTTGACGGCTTCAGACACGGCGTTCTGCAGTTCCGGCACGTTCAGCTGCGCCATCATCATCGGCACCATGCCCTTGATCATCTGCGAAAGCTGATCTGCCGTCGTGCCCTGTTCAGATGCCGCATAATCAATGCCACGCTTCGTAACGCCAGCATCATCGAAGCTGATTTCGGCGCTGTTGAAGGTCAGCTGCTGCATGAGGCCAAGCATGGCTAGGCCAGCGGCCTGATCAGCTTGTTCCTTGTTGGGATTGGCGGCCTGAGCCTTGATGGCGTCCTGCATGGACTTGATGAATTTCAGTGTGTAGCCCGAGAAGCTGAACGCCATGTTGAGACGGCCGACATCCTTCAGGTCGATGGAGTATTCCTCGATGTTGAAGGTGCCTGGTGCGACTTCCCACGAACCGCTGATGGACAGTTCACCAGCGAGTGTCTGCATGTTGAGCTTTTCGAGCGCTTCCTTGCTCTTGGGGTCCGGCACAGTCGCCAAGTCGGCCTTGAAGCCACTGGCGTTTACATCGAAGCTGATGGTGCCCTTGTCTTCGCTACGGGTCATGGTGGCGGTGGATTCTTCGAAGGAAGCGACTTCCTTGCCATCGATTTTCACTGTCGCCGGGCCGCTGTGGGCTTCATCGTAAAACAGCAGCGAATCAACGTTGCCTGCCGCCGTGTCAGCGGGAACGACGATACCGGACATGTAGAGGTCGGAGACGTTGACAGCGACGTTTTCATGAGCGTAATCGATGTTCTGGAAGCTCATCTTGTCGATGTTGTAGCCGCCATTGTCTTCTTCCACGCCCTCGAGGGTCACGTCACCGACGGGGAAGGTCTGTTCCTTGTTGCCATAGGCGCCGAAGGTGACGCCGGAGAGGGTGACAGTCGAACCATTGACCGCAACGGATTTTGCAGCAATCTCACCGCCCTGCGCGGCATAGGCAGCATTGATCTTCTTGAGGACATCTGCACCGTCAAGCGCGAAAGCGGGCGACGCGAATGCAACGACGGCGGCGCTGGCGAACAGAAAATGCCGGGTGGTTTGAAGTCTCATCCTATTCTTTCCTCACATGTCTTTAAATTGACGACCAATATCTGGAATCATGCATTTATATCCGAGGCATAGCCTGGGTCCACTGCATTCGTACTTTCTAACGGGTGGCCGAATTGCGGCATAAAAACAAGATTAACGAAAAATATACGATTGCGGCCTTTCATCCACAGCGGAAAAGGCGCGATTCCTTGCCGGGAATCGGCATTTCGGCTAGTCAAGCGCCATGGCAAAAAATATTGTTCCTCCGTCCGGCGGAGACGACGACAACGTACTCCCGATCGACCTCAAGGCCGCGCTCGAAGAGCGCTATCTGGCCTATGCGCTGTCGACAATCATGCACCGTGCGCTGCCGGATGTTCGCGACGGCCTGAAGCCGGTGCATCGCCGCATCATTCACGCCATGAGCGAGATGGGCATTCGCCCGAATTCGGCGTTCAAGAAATGCGCCCGTATCGTCGGTGACGTCATCGGTAAGTTCCACCCGCATGGCGACCAGTCGGTCTATGATGCGCTGGTGCGCCTGGCACAGGATTTCTCGCAACGCTACCCCATCGTGGACGGGCAGGGCAACTTCGGCAACATCGATGGCGATGGCGCCGCCGCCTATCGTTACACCGAAGCGCGCATGACCGATGTCGCGGCGCTGCTGCTGGAAGGCATCGAGCAGGACGCCGTCGATTTTCGCCCGACCTATAACGAGGAAGACGACGAGCCGGTCGTCATGCCCGGCGCGTTTCCCAACCTGCTGGCGAATGGTTCCTCCGGTATTGCGGTGGGCATGGCGACATCTATTCCGCCGCACAACGCGCATGAGCTTTGCGATGCGGCGCTGCGCCTCATCAAGAACCCGGAAGCGAGCGTCGAGGATTTGATGTTCGACCCCGCTCACCCGGAAAAGGGCGGCATCGAAGGGCCGGACTTGCCCACGGGCGGCATCATCATCGAGAGCCGCGAAAGCATGATCGAGGCCTACCGCACGGGTCGCGGTGGCTTCCGCGTTCGGGCGAAGTGGGAAATCGAAGATCTTGGCCGCGGCGGCTACCAGATCGTCATCACCGAAATTCCCTATCAGGTCCAGAAATCCCGACTGATCGAGAAGATCGCCGAACTGTTGCTGGCGCGGCGCCTGCCGCTGCTGGAAGACGTGCGCGACGAATCCGCTGAAGACGTGCGCGTGGTGCTGGTGCCGAAGAACCGCACGGTCGATGCCACGCTGCTGATGGAATCGCTGTTCCGTCTGTCCGATCTGGAAAACCGCATTCCGCTCAACATGAACGTGCTGTCCATGGGGCGCGTGCCCAAGGTCATGGCGCTGAACGAAGTGCTGAAGGAATGGCTGGACCACCGCCGCGACGTGCTGCTGCGCCGCTCGCGCTTCCGTCTGGCCGCCATCGACCGTCGCCTTGAAATTCTTGGCGGCTTCCTCATTGCTTACCTCAACATCGATGAGATCATCGCCATCATCCGTGAGGAAGATGAGCCGAAGCCGGTCATGGTTGCACGCTTCAACCTGACCGATATTCAGGCCGAAGCCATTCTCAACATGCGCCTGCGCTCTCTGCGCAAGCTGGAAGAATTCGAAATCCGCACGGAATTCGAAGGCCTGAGCAGCGAGAAGGCCGAGATCGAGTCGCTGCTGGCATCGCCGGACAAGCAGTGGAAGACGGTTGCCTGGGAAATCGAAGAGGTCAAAAAGAAATACGCCAAAGCCACCAAGCTTGGCGCCCGACGCACGATGTTTGCGATGGCACCAACTGCCGATGTCGATGCCATCCAGCAGTCGATGATCGAAAAAGAACCCGTGACCATCGTCATTTCCCAGAAGGGCTGGATCAGGGCGCTGAAGGGCCACATGGCCGACACCTCTGCCTTGACCTTCAAGGAAGGCGACGGCCCGAAGCTGGCTTTCCCGGCGCAGACCACCGACAAGCTTCTGTTGGTGACGACAGGCGGCAAGGCCTATACGCTGGGTGCTGACAAGCTGCCAGGTGGGCGCGGTCACGGCGAGCCGGTGCGCATCATGGTCGATATGGAGAACGATCAGGACATTCTGAGCGCATTCGTCCACGACCCATCGCGCAAACTGCTGCTGGCCTCCACCGCCGGCAACGGCTTCGTCATCGCGGAAACGGAAATGGTCGCCAATACCCGCAAGGGCAAGCAGATCATGAACGTCTCCATGCCGGACGAAATGAAGCTGCTGGTGCCTGTCACGGGCGACCACGTCGCCGTCGTTGGCGAAAACCGCAAGATGCTGACCTTCCCACTCTCGCAAGTGCCGGAAATGTCACGCGGCAAGGGCGTGCGCCTGCAACGCTACAAGGATGGCGGCATCTCGGACGTGAAGTGCTTTGCGCTGGCAACAGGCCTCACATGGGAAGACAGCGCCGGACGCTCCTTCTCCAAGGTGGGCGACGAGTTGCTGGAATGGATGGCCGACCGCGCCACCGCAGGCCGCACCGTGCCCAAGGGCTTTCCGCGTAGCGGCAAGTTCGGCGGGTAAGGGCAGGGCTCTCCTCCCTCTCATCTTCGCTCCGCGCCACCACTGTCCGGTTAGAACGGGAGGGTGGTTTGGCGGAAATACATCCACCGTCACCCCGCACTCGCTGCGGGGTCCAGCCGCCGCGCGTCTGCGCGCCGAGAGACGTTCTTTCAGCCCAAGGACTAGGGCTGACTGGATTCCGGCTCAGGGCCGGAATGACGAAAAAAGGGTATAGAATAAAACCCTGAGCGCGAATCCGGGTGGGTTATCGCTCGATAGGCGCAAACGAAAAAGCCCACCGACGATTGGAGTGAACCAACTGTCGGCGGGCTTGAAGACCGGCGGGAATGTTACCGCCTATCTCGTATGATTAGTCGTCCATCTTGTCGTAGTCGAGCTTCGGAGCAGCTTCGAGCGCTTCTTTGGTCGTGTCTACGTAAGCCTTCCATGTGCCATTGTCGTTGTTGATGGCAACGGAGGCCGGGTCGAGAACGACGTAGCTCTTGTCGATTCCGAGGAAGCCACCAACGCTGGCAACCAAACCGATGACAGACTTTCCATCGCCGATTACAACGTCTTCGATCTCACCGATTTCCTCGTTCTTCGCATTGTAGATGTCCATGCCATCCAGCTGCGAAGCGGTAAGGTCGGTCTTCTGCACATTGACAAACTTCAAAGGGCCGTTTGCCTTGGTGCCCATGGTAATCCCAGGACCAGCCATCGTCGCATCAGCACCAGCAGCCGGTGCTGCCGAAGGAGCCGTCGTCGCTGTCTGTGCGAAGGCAACAGAAGATGTCAGGGCTGCGGCGGCAGCCAGTGCGAAGATCTTGTTTTTCATGATGTTTCTTCCCTTTCAGTATCGGACATGGTGTCCGGGGGAAGAACGGGTTGGGGTGGGTTTGGTTCCGAAGATCATTGTAGGGCGTTTTCTCATATCTTGCCCTGCAAAAGTTCCAGGTATCGCTCAAGTGCGATTTCGTATCGGCTCTTAAAATTCTCAGGTAGCTCGAATGGCACAGTCCAAGTCACTATGTGGGGGTTATCTTTGGTACCGCCGTGGTCTGTTCCTACCATCGCGACGACTTCGTCTAGCTTTTTAGGAAGCTCTTCAATCCTCTCCAAGTTTCGGCCCAAAGTGTCGGCTACCAGTGCTCGGAGTTCTTCGCCATCTTCCGGAATAAGAGTGAAGCGAACTATTTCCTCGTGTTTGATAGCTTCGAACAGCACCTCGTTGAGTAGGATGCATGCATCATATATTTCACGGATGTCACCTTGTTCACCAGGTTTTCCAAAGCTTGCAGTCAGTCGATCGAACAGTAAAGGTAATGGTTTGATGATGTTGCTCATCACATGAGCGCGTTCCGAAATCCATCCAATCATTTCTTTGTCCCGAACACGTGGGTGCTGGCGAAAATAATAATTGGCCCTCAGATCATGGAGACGTTTTAACCCAAAAATATTTAAATGACGAATAAGTTCGGCTGCAAAACGCCATTCCCAAGCTTCAGGTTTGTCGAAAGCAATTCGCTGTATTATTGCAGGATAGTCTTTCAAAAACGCAAGATTTTTTCTTTCCAAGTCGTATCGGATCTTATCTCCACGAGTCCCGAGCTCACTGAGAATTTTTTCTTCGTGATCTTGTCGCCATAGTAAAAGCAGTTCCGTAGAGAACCGAGCTGGATCCCTATCAATTTTCACGTGGCAGTTCCTGCAAAGCCATATGCCGTTAGTAATCGCAGATCTCGTAGCGTCCGACATTTTATCATCGTATCTCGCCGCCCCGGGTTTCGCTCCGGCTATGTGAGCGGCTTCACCAATGACAGTTGCTTTGTCTGGAGCCACATTTGCCGCTACAGTATGTATCCCGCAATCTGGATTAGAGCATTGAAAACGAGAGCGACGTGCTAATGTTTCGATAGTTTGTCTGGCGAATTCCGGGATCATGATTCCTCTCTCGCTAAGAATTTCTTCCATTTTTATGTAGTTTTTCAAGAGAGGCCGCACTTAATTTAATAAAGCGATATAAAAATTTAATAAAGCGATATAAAAATTCTTTTGCTGACGAAAAGTATTATTTTTTACGGAAAAGTATTTTTTATTTAATATTTCAAGTCTGTTCCCACTCCCCATCCACGAACTTCAGCGCATCAATAATCGACACCTTCCACAGACTCCAAACATGATCCCCGTCCGTGATCCGCAGTTCGGATTTTCGGTTGTCGGCCTGCAGGGTTTCGTGGAGGGCGACGGCGCCGCGCCAGAGATAGAAACCGTCGTCGTCGCCAACGGTGAGGTAGGTGGCGGGGAGGTCTTGTTTTTTGACGACGTGCTGGGCGACGGTCGTGAAGATGTTTTGTTCGTTGAAGCGTCGGGCATCGAAGGGTGTGCCGAAGGAGCCGGAGAAATGATCGCCGGTGGAGGGAAGCACGATGCCGCTGGTGATCGTGGTGCGGTCGACGCGGTGGAAGAAGGCGCTGTCTTGTATGAGTTTCAGTTCGGCGGGCGTCTTGTCGAGATCGGTTGCGGGCACGTTCTGCCAGATCGCGCCCGACAGGCTGGCGACGGCGGCGTAGAGGTCTTCATGGGCATAGGCCAGATGCAGCGCGCCGAAACCGCCCATGGACAGGCCGATGATGGCACGGCCCTGTCTGCCCTTGCGCACCGGCAGAGTCTTTTCCACATGCACCCGCAGATCGCCGGTCAGCGCCGTCTCGTAATTGCCGGGGCCGCCGACATCGGCGGAATCCACATACCAGCTGTTCTTCACACTCGGCATGACGACGACGACGGGACGGATCGTGCCTGACGCAATCATGCCATCCAGCGTCTTCTGGATATTGCCCAGATCACGCCAACTGTTCTGGTCGCCATCATGGCCATGCAGCAGATAGATTACCGGCCAGCCATTGTCCGGCGGATCGCCATCCGGGCGGTAGATATTGACCGGCAGATCGGCGTTCAGAGCTTTGCTGTGGAAGGTGGCATCGGCAAGGGTTCCGGCTATGCTGGCGGGGGCTGCCGCTAGGAAGGAGATGACGGACAATGCCAACAGTCTCTCGCGCATGCTCACCTCTACCTTTCACCTTCAGTGCGCGTCCATGTCGTTTCACCGCAACGCCCGGCCCTGAAAACAGCCACGAAGAGCCGGGAGCTTACCGCCCCGGCCTGCCAGTCTTTCCCTTCGTGCGTCCCTTGCGCTTCTGCTCGCCGGGGTCTTCGTAAGAGCCGACGCCGACCTTGCCACGCGCGACGGGGCGAGGGTCGTCCTTACCTCCCGCGGCGCGTTCCGGCTGGCCTTCCAGCAGAGGCGAGAAGCGTTTGCCGTCTTCGGTTTTCGGTTTTGCCGGTGTGGTACCCTTGACCGGCTTTTCCGTGCGGCCAACGGTCATTTCGTCGAGGCTGTTTTTGCGGAACAGGGGTCTTGCGGTGTCTGTGCCGGGGCCCATGTCGTCGAGGCTGGGTTTGGCGAAGAGCGAGCGGCCCTCGTGGTTCGAGACGGCCCCTCGGGCCTCCTCACCATGAGGGCTCATTGTTGCGCCGTCTTCACCATAAAGACTACCGGCACCAAGGTCCTCATCCTGAGGCGCGGAGCCCGAAGGGCGGAGCCTCGAAGGATCCCTCTTTGTGCCCTTCTTGCCGCCACTCTCCAGCGACTTCGCCTCTTCCTTAGCAATCGGGTCGTCCATGGCGGCGAGTTCGGCGGCTTTGAGGCGTTTTATTTCGTCGCGCAGGCGGGCGGCTTTTTCGAAGTCGAGATCGGCGGCGGCGTCGCGCATGGATTTTTCCAACGCGTTGAGGTGGGCCTGAAGATTGTTGCCGACCATATGGCTGCCATCGGCAAAGCCCTTGCCGGATGCGCCTGAAATATCGGCGCGGACGTGGTCGCGCTCGTATACGCTGTCGAGAATATCCGAGATGCGGGCCTTGACGGACTCAGGCGTGATGCCGTGTTCGGTGTTGTAGGCCACCTGCTTTTCGCGGCGGCGGCTGGTTTCTTCCATCGCCCGCTTCATGGAGCCGGTGATGTTATCCGCATAGAGAATGACCTTGCCATCGACGTTACGCGCCGCACGACCGATGGTTTGGATGAGCGAGGTTTCAGAACGCAGAAAACCTTCCTTGTCGGCATCCAAGATGGCGACGAAGCCGCATTCGGGAATGTCGAGACCTTCGCGCAGCAGGTTGATGCCCACCAGCACATCGAAAGCGCCAAGGCGCAGGTCGCGGATGATTTCGATGCGCTCCAACGTGTCGATATCCGAGTGCATGTAGCGCACGCGCACGCCCTGTTCATGCAGATATTCGGTGAGGTCTTCGGCCATGCGCTTTGTCAGCACGGTGACGAGGGTGCGATAACCCTTGGCGGCGGTTTCGCGGATTTCGCCGAGCACGTCATCCACCTGACTGCGGGCCGAGCGGATTTCGACCGGCGGATCAATGAGGCCCGTGGGGCGGATGACCTGTTCGGCAAAGACGCCGCCGGACTGTTCCATTTCCCAATTGCCGGGCGTGGCCGACACGGCGACCGTTGGCGGGCGCATGGCATCCCACTCCTCGAAGCGCAGCGGGCGGTTGTCCATGCAAGACGGCAGGCGGAAGCCATATTCGGCCAGCGTCGCCTTGCGCCTGAAGTCGCCCCGGTACATGCCGCCGATCTGGCTGACGGAAACGTGGCTTTCATCGATGAACAGCAGAGCGTTGTCGGGGATATATTCGAACAGGGTCGGCGGCGGTTCGCCGGGGTTGCGGCCGGTGAGATAACGCGAATAGTTCTCGATACCGGCGCAGGAGCCGGTGGCCTCCAGCATTTCGATATCATAGCGGGTGCGCTGTTCCAGCCGCTGCGCTTCCAGCAGGCGTCCGGCCTTTTCCAGCTCGGCAAGGCGGCCTTTCAGCTCTTCCTTGATGGAGCGGATGGCGCCATTCAGCGTGGGGCGAGGCGTGACATAGTGCGAGTTGGCGTAAATCTTGACCGATTGCAGATCGCCGGTTTTCTGGCCGGTGAGCGGATCGAACTCGGTGATCGAGTCGATCTCGTCGCCGAACATGGAGATGCGCCAGGCGGCATCTTCAAGGTGAGCGGGGAAGATTTCGATGGTATCGCCACGCACGCGGAAGGAGCCGCGCTGGAAATCCATGTCGCGGCGTTTGTATTGCTGGGCCACGAGATCGGCCAGCAACTGCCGCTGGTCCAGTCTGTCGCCAATCGCCATCTGGAAGGTCATGGCGGTGTAGGTTTCCACCGATCCGATACCGTAAATGCAGGAGACCGAGGCGACGATGATGCAATCATCCCGCTCCAGCAGCGAGCGGGTGGCCGAGTGGCGCATGCGGTCGATCTGTTCGTTGATCGAGGATTCCTTTTCGATGAAGGTATCCGAGCGCGGCACATAGGCTTCCGGCTGGTAATAATCGTAGTAGGAGACGAAGTATTCCACCGCATTGTCGGGGAAGAAGTTCTTGAACTCCGAATAAAGCTGCGCCGCTAGCGTCTTGTTGGGCGCGAGAATGACGGCAGGGCGCTGGGTGGCCTCGATGACCTTGGCCATGGTGAAGGTCTTGCCGGAGCCGGTAACGCCGAGCAGTACCTGGCTACGCTCACCGGAATTGATGCCCTCGACCAGATCGGCAATCGCCGTGGGCTGATCGCCCGCCGGTTCGAAGTCCGATTGCATACGGATGGTAATGCCGCCTTCGGATTTGGCCGGACGGGCAGGGCGATGCGGCGTCCACATCTTGCCGTCCTTGAACAGCGGATTGCCGCTCTCGATCAGCGCGGAAAGGGCTTCCACGGTGGCGGTGACCGCGCCGGTGGCGAGATTTTCAGCATCCTCAAGGCTGACATCCATACCCGCAACGGGGTTGAGACCTGCGGCGGCGCGGGTTTTCGGATCGTTGGAGGCGCCGATGGACACGCCGCGTGATGTCTTCTGGGCGGTGGCCTTCTTGTTGACGCTGCCGCCGGTCTTGGCCTTTTCGGCCTCTTCGATGGCTTGTTTACGTGCCTCGATCTCGATCTTCTTGCGGTGCTTGCCTGCCTTCGACGCGACCTCGCGCTGGGTCTCGACAGAAGACGCTTCCGCGTCGGCCTCGAGCTGCTTCACCCAATCGGAAACGCTGCCGGACAGCGGCGCGCCTTCGAACGGTGCCTGCGGCATTTCTGCGAAGCCATCGGAGCGGGAGGTCTTGTCGGGAGATTTTTTGGGTGATCTGGCCATGGTCGGAATATGGAGAGAGTCCGGTTGAAAGGAAAGGGGCGGGGTTTAAAAAGTGAGTACAAACAGGAAACGTTCTACGCGCTGGAACCAGTTGGAAAGCTTTGCGTTCTTCACGCGCCCTCACCACCCAGTAAAGGGCGCGTCAAAATCCTGTTCCTGTTTGCTGCGTCCTGCGCTAAGCAATACGTCGCAAGCCGGAACAGGTTCCCCTCTTGCGAGATTATTCCCTCCCAATTTCAAAGGTCTGTCATGCCTTTTTCCATCACCCCTGCGCACATCTGGCCGGTTGTCATGTTGATTGCTTCGAATGTCTTCATGACATTCGCCTGGTATGGACACCTCAAGCACAAGGGTAGCCTGCTGTTCATGGCCATCCTGACCAGCTGGGGCATCGCCTTCTTCGAGTATTGCCTCGCCGTGCCGGCTAACCGCATGGGCTCCGAGGTCTATTCGACAGCGCAGTTGAAGACGATGCAGGAAGTCATTACGCTGACGGTCTTTGCGCTGTTTTCGGTCTTCTGGCTAAAGGAAAGCCTGACGATCAACCACGTGATCGGCTTTGCCCTGATCGCCTTCGGCGCGTCGTTCCTCTTCAAGTCTTGATCCCATGTTGAAAGTCCGGACAGCGACACTGGAAGACGCCGCGGCGATGACCGCGGTGCAGAACGAAATCTTCGCAGCGGGTTTGCGCAAGACGCCACGGGATATAGAGACAATCCTTAAAGTCTATCTCCAGCGCGAAGACAACATCCAATGCACGGTCGCCGAAAACGCTGAAGGCCGAATTCTCGGCTTTCAGTCTCTGACCCACGCCAGACCCGGCAATCCTTACGGCGTCGCTGAAGGTTGGGGCATCATCGGTACCCATGTCAGCCCGGCTGCTGCCCGCCAGGGCGTCGGTTCAGCCTTGTTTCGCGCGACGTTGGTAGCGGCCAAGGCCGCCGGGCTTGAAAACATCGATGCGAGCATCGGCGCTGATAATCCGCTTGGGCAAGCCTATTATGAGGCGATGGGGTTTCGGACCTATCGCACGCCGGATGGACTGGTTTGCAAGGCTTACAATGTCGGGTGATACATTCTTGTTTCACACTTGTTTGGCATGCACCGTGAACATGCGAGCGAAGAATGTTTTGTCTGACATGCTGTAAAGCACAGCGGCAATCGCTGCCGTCGCGACCACGGCAAATACGACGCGTCCGATGAGGATGCTGTAGATATCGGCACCGAGCGAGACCATCAGAAGTGTGTCCTCGATCACGCTGTGCGCAAACCCCATAAAGATGCAGGATAGAAAGATTTGACGCGGGGATATCGCGCCGGATCTGGCTTCGCGGATGAGCAGGCCTGCGCCATAGGAAATGCCCAGAAACAAGCCGATGGCAGTGAGATGGCTTGCTTCACCTTTGATACCCGCAATACGCAATACGGGTGCCAGAGCTGTCATCATCACCTTCATCAGTCCTATCGCTTTGAGGATTTCGAGACTCCACGACAGGGCGAAGAGAATGACGAGCATGGAGATCATCGTCTCCAGAAGACCACGAAAGTACACGGCCCAGTCGGGCGTCGCGCTCATCGGTATCCACGTTGGATTGACGGGATCGGATAGCCAGCCAGTGGCCTGCAAGAGATGATGCAGAAGAAACGCATAGAGCAAACCACCCGCGATACGCAGTGTCGTTGTGGTGGTGAAGCCAGGACCGGCTTGCTGAATGATTTTTTGCTCGATCGGCAGACCATGCGCAAATAGAATGAGCGCCGAGAATACCGTGACATCAGCAACACTCAGCGACGACGCCGGAACGAGCGTGAAAATGAGCGGGACGGCGCCCCATATCCCGACGAGCATTGCTGTCAGCCATGCCAAGCCCAACTCGGAAGGTAAGCCGATCAGGTTCATGACTGGCGCAAACGCTGGCGACACCGCTTCGATCGCACCCATGCGTGACAGAATTTCGGTGATGATCGCAATAGGAATCGTGATCCGAATAAGCACCCAATAAATCGCAAGCGTGGCGCGTGTATTTTGCAAGAACGGCGTCAAAAACTTCATGGAGGACTCCTCTTCGTCGGTCTCCATCTGCTAGCGCGAGCCGTTTCGAATTTGCGGTCAAAGATTGCATTTGCTTGCAATTTTATTGCAAATTCGAACCACTCGGATATTTTGTCTCGATGGACGGGATTGATCGCAAACTTCTGAATTTGATGCAGCGTGATGCTTCGCGCACGAATATCGATATGGCCGATGAGGTGGGACTGTCACCTTCCAGTTGCCTGCGTCGCATGCAGCGGCTGCGCAAATCAGGTGTGATCGACCGCATCGTCGCCATTCTGAATCCCGCCAAATCGGGGCGGGGTATCAAGGCGCTGGTTACGGTGGAGCTGAAGTTGCATGGCGAGCAGCACATGCGCCGCTTTCTGGACATCGCGTCTAAAGAGGAGGCCGTTTCACAAGCCTATGCGGTGACTGGTGAAACGGATGTTGTCCTGATGTTGCGCTTGCGCGATATGGAGGAGTTCGATGCCCTCTGCGACAGGCTTTTTCGCGATCAGACCAATGTTGCGCGCTTTTTCACGATGATCGTTATCAGGACGGCGAAAGAGGAGACGGCCATCCGGCTTTGACAGGATGCCGTCTCGATCTGTGAAGGCAAGGTGCCGGGATTGCTCCCGGCTTTTATTTCAAGCGGTTTGAGGCTTGCTTAATTTCTGAACCATCAAATCAAGCACCAGCATCACCAGCAAACTCACGCCCACCAACGGAAAGATCACGCCGCCAATGGCGAGCAAAGCGATCAGTCCGCGCAGCACGCGTTTTTCCTGTGGCAGTGGCGGTACGCCGAGAGAACCCTTCGGGCGGCGTTTCCACCACATGATGCCGCCGGAGACGGCGAGGAGGACGATGCCGAGACAGGCGAGGGAGAGGATGATCTGGTTGGCCAAGCCATATTGCTGGCCCATATGGACGTTGATGCCCCATTCCAGACCTTTGCCCAGTGGGCCGTAATCGGCATAGCTCATATCGATCAGAGGTTCGCCGCTATATTGATCGAGGTGGACGACGCGCTGTTTCGACAGATCATCGGGGTAGACAGAGCCGCTATAGACGCCGGTGGGTGTCGTCGGCAAGGCCACGGTGTAGCCGGGCTGGAGACCGAGTTCATTGAAGCGGGCGACGGCGGTGTCGATGCCGATAGGCTGTTGAGTCGGATCGCCGTCCATTGGCGGCAGTGCATCGCCCATATCCATATGCTGGCCGTGGTCATGGGTGCTGGATTCTGGAATTTGCGCCTGCTCAAGCGACCATGAGGTTTTGGCCACGTCGTTCAGATGCTGGCCGGACATGGGTACATCGGTGCGTACACCCGCCGGATATCCGAAATTGCTGCCATTGGCCCATTCATTGACCTTGGCGCCCCAGACGCCGGACCATGGCATGCCGGTGATGGCGAGGAAGACAATGAAGATCCCGACGAATATGCCGGTTACGGCATGGGTATCGCGCCAGAAGACGCGCTTTTTCGGCGTGCCGCGCACGGTGATGACGCCGCCGGTCTGCCTGCGGGGCCACCAAAGATAGATGCCCGTCGCCACGAGAAGGATGGACCAGCCAGCCGCGATCTCGATGAAATAACGGGCGAAGGTTCCGAAATATTTCAGGCTATGAATATAACGGATGGTCCACATGACGGTGCCGCGATCCGGCAGGGAGCCCAGAGTTTCGCCTGTATAGGTGTTGACGTAAACGGCACGCTTGCCCTCCGCTGTATTAACGGTGATCTCCGTTGACGCGCCGGGGTCGGTGGGGGTCGTGTATTTGACGGCGGTGCCGGGAACGGCAGCAAGTGCCGATGCGATGATAGTGGATGGGCTTGCCTTTGCGGCATTCTGCACGGCTTCGATGCGCTTCAGATCGGCATGGACAACTCCGTCGATCTCATCCTTGAAAAGATAGAGCGCACCTGTGATGGCCAGTGAAATCAAAAAGGGCAGAACGAAAAGACCGGCATAAAAATGCCAGCGCCAGACGGCGCGATAGAGATTGATGGAAGAGGATTGCGCAGGTGCGCGTACCGCTTCGGAAGAAGCTGTCACGGACATGGGATGTCTCCGCAAGACGATGAGGTTACGGCTGCGAGCGCGCTGGCCACGGTGGCGCAGCGGCGTTTGGCCGGATGATTCTCAGATTTGCGGCAGAGAGGGAGGTCCGCGCGGTTGCGAATCCCGGTTTATCGTCAGGGGCGGGCTTGCCGCAGCATGGCCGAAGAAGGTGATTTCAACCTTTGGAGCATCGTTGCCGACCAGCTCGATCGGCGTGACCAGTAGCGCGGCGGCAGATGTAGAGGCCAGACGGCAGAGCGTCCCGCAGCAATTGTTGGCCAGTTTACCCGCCGGGTCCTGCTTGCCGGATATGCCTTCCGGTAGATGACTGGAACAGATGATCCCATCCGCTTCCAGTGCCAAGGCAGCCATGCTTCCGTTGGTTACACCATTGGCGAGGCCTTGCAGGAGAAACAGCAGAACAGCCAGCATGGCGATGGCGCCAGCCGAACTTTTGTCCTGCATGATTTTGCGTAAGAACCTCATGCTTCGTGACGTGCCACAGTTTTTCCGCATTGTCACTGCGACAGAGTGCGCTTTTCCTGGCTTTCCGGCCCATGCTGCCGGCGAATTACAAATTGTCCATGTCGGGAAAATGCCATGATCCGGCAACTTTTTTGCCCGATTTGGCGAGGATTTTCATTGCCATCTTCAAGTTGGCAGGAGTGGCTGAAATGGCTCCTTTTTCTCCAACGATGGCGGCGATCCGCTATGGTTACGGGCTCTCGCCCGGCCAGATACTCGACCGGAATGCAGATGATCTATTGGTACAGCTTGCCGACGCGCCTCTGAAGGAGGCGTTCTTTCCCGTGGGCGGCGCATTCGAGGCGCGCCAGCGCTCAGACGATCTCGCTGATAGACTGATCGCGACCAGTGCACGCAACAACGGTGGCGAGCTGGATCGTGATGGTCGCAAGATCATACAGCAGAAGGCCGAGCAAAGCTTCCAGCGGGACAGTTTGGCCCGGGTGATGCAGGCGGTGTTTTCGCCCTACGGCTTCCATGAACGTCTCTCGTCCTTCTGGGTGGACCACTTTTCGGTCAATGCCCGCAAGGCCGTCCCGATGCGGCTGATTACCCCTCTTTATGAAGTCGAAGCGATCCGTCCGCATCTGGCAGGCACATTTCGCGATCTTCTGCAGGCAGCGGTTCTGCACCCCGCAATGCTGATTTATCTGGACCAGAACCGCTCGGCGGGACCGGAATCAGCCGCTGCCGAAAAGAACAAGCGCGGCTTGAACGAAAATCTCGGTCGTGAATTGCTCGAGCTCCACACGATGGGTGCAGGCAGCGGCTATACGCAAACCGACGTGCGCTCAGCCGCGCTGGTGTTGACGGGCATGACGGTGGATGACCGCAATGAAATGCTGTTTCGCCCCGGCATGGCAGAACCCGGCCAGATCAAGGTGCTGGGCGTGTCCTATGGCGGAAATAAGCGCACTGCCGATGATTGTCTCGATATGCTGGACGATCTGGCGACGCGGCCAGAAACCGCCATTCACGTCTGTCGCAAACTGGCAGCGCATTTCATCGCCGATGACGTGCCAGCCGATGTGCTGACGGCAATGGTGGATGAGTGGAAGGCAAGCAAGGGTCACCTCATCAAAGTCTATGCCGCCATGCTCAACCACCCCAGGGCTTGGGCCGAGCCGGGGCGAAAAATGAAGCTTCCATTCGATTACGTCGTATCGGGCCTGCGCGCCTTCGGCATAACGCAAAAGAACTGGCAGAGCCGCATGTCTCCAGCTGGTGACGATTATGTTGCACAGTCCGTGACCGGCATGCCGCCAGCGGTGAAGGATGAGGCCGCAACTGCCATGAAGGCAGACGGCGACCAGATGACGATGGACAAGCCTGCCACCGGCATGAAGCCCACCACCGAGCCCATGCAACCGCCTAAGCCCAAGCAGAGCCTTGCACGGACGCTGACGCTCGCTTCGCTGCGGCGCATGGGACAGCCTGTGTGGCAACCGCCAAGCCCCGCAGGTTTCGAGGAGGGGGTGGCGTCATGGCTTTCACCCAGCCAGATGAGCGAGCGGATTTTCTGGGCGCGTAAGGCATCGCAGTCACTGGGTGGTGATATGGAGCCGAAACGGCTTCTTGAGGTCGCCATGGCCGATATGGCGCGTGACGATACGATCCGCGTCGTCAGTCAGGCTCCCAATCGTGTGAGCGGCA
This sequence comes from Hyphomicrobiales bacterium, assembly GCA_900468015.1. GTDB lineage: Bacteria > Pseudomonadota > Alphaproteobacteria > Rhizobiales > Rhizobiaceae > Agrobacterium. Next base: position 5,070 of record UBRU01000005.1, on the reverse strand, counting down.
TGACGCTGGCGCTGTCTTCGCCCGAATTCAACAGGAGATAGGATAATGGCCTTCTCTCAGAATATGATCATCAGCCGCCGCAGTTTTCTGGCCACCGCCTGTTGCGCCGCTGCTGTGCCAATGTTTTCACCGGTCAGTTTCGCCGCCATGCCCGGCGACAACCGGTTCGTAACCATCGTTTTGCGTGGGGCGATGGATGGGCTGGATCTGGTTCAGCCCTATGGCGACGCAGCGTTTGCGGGTTTCCGCCCCACTTTGGCATTGACGCCTAACACCGGCCTGATCGATCTCGACGGTCATTTCGGCCTCAATCCGGCGGCCCAAGCCTTGATGCCGCTCTGGCAGGCGAAGGAGCTGGCCTTCATTCATGCCGTTTCGACGCCCTACCGCGACCAGCGCAGCCATTTCGACGGCCAGGATATGCTGGAAAGCGGGGCAGAGCACTTGCATGGTGAGCGAACTGGCTGGCTCAATCGCGCGCTATCGGCCATTCCTCGGTCCGAAGATCGAAAGGCAATCGATATCAACACGTCCATGGAGCTCATTCTCTCCGGGCCGAACGACGCGGATGTCTGGGCTTCGACATCCAACATGACGATGGGCGCGGATGACGTCGCGTTTTTCAAGCGGCTCTACGCCAATGATGCGGATTTCAACCGGGTGCTGGCAGAAGCGCTGCGCACGGACATGTCCGCCGAGCAACTGTTTCAGGATGAAAAGCGCGGGCAGGGCATTCGCGATGTCGCCAAGCTGGCCGGTGGTTTGCTGCGGGAAGATTATCGCATCGCCAGCTTTTCGGTGGATGGATGGGATACCCATGCGGGCCAGAAAGGTCAGTTTGCCCGCACGGTCAAAGACCTGACGATTGCGCTGACCACGCTCAAGGATGCGCTGAGGCCGGATGTCTGGAAAAAAACCGTGGTGCTGGCGATGACGGAATTTGGACGCACTGCCCGTGAGAACGGCACGGAGGGCACAGACCACGGCACCGGTGGCGCTGCCATTCTGGCCGGTGGCGGTATCGATGGCGGGCGGGTGCTGGGCAATTGGCCCGGACTTGGCGACGGCAAGCTGCTTGATGACCGGGACCTGATGCCCACGGGTGATGTGCGGGAACTGGCCGCCGCTATGCTCTATCGCCAGTTCGATGTCGGCAGTGAAGCTTTGACCAACGGGGTATTCCCGGGTCTCAGCTTCGACAGGTCATCATCCTACCTAAAGGTGTGAGTGCGAGCGCCATGGCAGACCGCCACGGCGCTCCTGTCCATCAGGCGCTGATGATAGGCCTTGGCTTGCCTTCGTCGTCCATAGCCACCATGATAAAGGTGCCTGCCGTGACCTTTTCCAGGGCGTCGTAACGCGAACGCTGGGCCCATGCTTCCACCGTTAATGTTATCGAGGTGCGACCGACTCGGGAAATATCGGTGTAGATGGAGAGCGTATCTCCGATTTTGACCGGCAGTTCGAACGCCATTTCCTTCACCGCCGCCGTGACCACGCGACAGCGGGCACGTTCAGCGGCCCTGATGCCGCTGGCCAAGTCCATCTGAGACATCACCCAACCGCCGAAAATATCGCCTGCCGGATTGGCATCTGCGGGCATCGCGAGCGTGCGAAGTGTGAGTTCACCGGTGGGCTTGATCTGTTCTGGCATTGTGGCTCCCTATGAAAATGCAGCGATGAAAAGAAAATCAGGTTTTGGGTAAAAACTGGCGGGTGGCGTAAAGCGCGATGGCTGCGGCGTTCGAGACATTCAGCGATTTGATTTCGCCTGGCATATCGAGTCGAGCCAGGGCCGAAACGGTTTCGCGTGTCTTCTGTCGCAGTCCCTTGCCTTCGGCTCCCAGCACCAGAGCGATCTTCTCGCCTTGAAACGTTTCTTCAAGAGGCGCGGGGCCTTCCGAATCGAGACCGATGGAGATGAAGCCCAGCTTGTGAAGTTCGCCCAGTGCGTCTGCGAGGTTCGTGATCTGGATATAGGGAATCAATTCCAGCGCACCGGAGGCGGATTTGGCCAGCACGCCCGATTCTGTTGGGCTATGGCGCATGGTGGTGATCAATGCGCCCGCGTTGAAGGCAACGGCGGAGCGCATGATCGCACCGACATTGTGCGGGTCCGTGACCTGATCCAGCACCAGAATGAGGGGACTGTCTTTGAGTGCGGAAAGCCTGCGAACGGGCAGGGGTTTCGTTTCCAGCATCACGCCCTGATGGATGGCGTCCGGGCCCAGAACCTTGTCGATATCCTGCGGCGAGACCATCTCGACGGGAAAAGGCTGCTCTTCAGCCGTGCCGATTTCCAGACGCGCCAGCGCATTCAAGGTGACGGACAGTTTGACAATCTGCCGTTCTTTGTTTGCCAAGGCGGCGCGAACCGTGTGCAGGCCATAAAGATGGACCTGATCGGGCGCGAGTTGCGGTGCCTTCCAGTCCTCGCCGCCTTTCGGCTTGCGCTTCTGGAAAGCTGGCGTTGGTATTTCGCCACGTTCTCTCTTGGCATCGCGCACCTGGCGGCGCAGCGTTGCATAGTGAGTGTCGCGGGTGGATTTTTCGTTGGGATCGTCTTTGCTCATGGGGCCTTATATCTCCGGCGTCGCTTCCGCACCAGTACCCTCAAACGCCCGACGCACTTTCCTTTCTCTATCGTGCTGCACGTCGTTTTCCCTTTTCACCGACTGTCATGTTGAAAGTTGAGGCTCTCTCACCTGTGATACTGCTGTAATCCACAGGCCTATGACTCTGTTCGAATTTTTCGTGATTTTTCGACACACATCGTGTTGACAGACGCGGCGAGGGCAGTCATATACGCGGCCACAGACGACGAAACGGCAACACGCCGGGCCGGAAATCTGACGAAGCTTGGTCGCTTGATCCTCGTAGAATACTGGAGGAATGCCCGAGTGGTTAAAGGGGACGGACTGTAAATCCGTTGGCTCAGCCTACGTTGGTTCAAATCCAACTTCCTCCACCATTCTGCACGGATCGAAACCACCACCGCGGGTATAGCTCAATGGTAGAGCAGCAGCCTTCCAAGCTGAATACGCGGGTTCGATTCCCGCTACCCGCTCCATCTCCACCAAGCAGTGTACCGGTACGCCACACACTTCAGTTTGTGGCTTTCTGCTTGCTTTGGCACGACATTTGGTCGTGACCAGCGGAATTGACAAAAATCAATTATCTGCGTGGAACCATTCTGCAATCACTCTGTTTGAGCGAAAACACAGTTTTGCCTTATTGTGCGGTCCTCTGATACCGCATAAGGTGGTTTCGCGGTTTAGAGTAAACCCTGGATTGAGAATGCCTGATAACACACCCATTCAGCGCTATGTCGCAATGAACCTCGGTGGATTTTATGTCTGGGATGTCCAGCAAAACCTCTTTTGGGCGGATGAGGTCTTCGCCAAAATCATGGGTTTTACGCCAGAAGAACTGGATGGTGGTCTGCCGGTAGAGCGCATGATGCCAATCATCCACGAAGACGACCGACTATATGTCGCGGAAGGTATCAAAAATTCCGTCCTGGCTGGTGAGGCCTTCGAGATGGTTTACCGCGTGCGCCGGGGTGATGGATTCGCAAAGATCACCGAAATCGGAAAATGTTATCGCCATGTCGATGGCGTCGCGACGCTGTTCAGCGGTGTAGTCTTCGATAGCCCAGCCTCATCCACCGCAAATGCATCGAATGTGAACGTGCCGATATCAACGCCATGAGCGTTCAGGCTTTATACCGTCACGTATAACGTTCCCAGCATAAGCAGCGTGAGAAAAGCCGCGCTTACAGCGACGCCAAGTTTAAGTTGGCGAAAACGGCGAACACGTCCGCCGGACCAGTCATAAGCCATTGTTCAGATAACCTTTGTAGTTATTTCTTATATCTAAAGTAATGGGTCTCTAAGCTTGCCCGTGGCTTACTGCAATCATGAAAAGGTGTAGGCGAATTTTACGACTTGCGGTCGGTGCCGTGGTGATTTGGCCGTGGGAGTAATTTCGCGTTGGGTCGGGCAATAAAAAACCCGGAGATTTTGATGATCTCCGGGTTCCAAGAAGCGTAATGCTATCAGTTTAGCTGAAGTAGGGCTGCACGTAAGGCCAGACCTCGACGAAGCCATGATAAAGCATGTTGCCAGCGACATAGACGATGACGGCGAGGCCGAGATAGGAAATCCACTGGTAGCGATGCAGCAGCTTCGCGACGTAGTTTGCGGCAAGGCCCATCAAGGCGATGGAGAAGATCAAGCCGATGATGAGGACGGTGATGTGGTCCTGCGCAGCACCTGCCACAGCCAAAACGTTATCCAGCGACATCGATACGTCGGCAATGACGATTTGAACCGCCGCCTGGAAGAAGGTTTTGTTTCCCTTCGTCAGGTCGGCGTCGTCATTGGTGGCGTGGCCGTCTGCATTGTTGCTTTGCGAACGCAGCTCGGTCCACATCTTCCAGCAAACCCATGCGAGAAGAAGTCCACCGAACAGCTGCAAGCCGACGATGGCGAGCAATTGTACGGTCACGGCAGCAAAAGCGATGCGCAGAACGGTGGCAGCGATGATACCGACGAGGATCGCCTTGCGGCGGAGTTCTGCGGGGAGGCCGGCAGCGGCAAGGCCGATGACGATGGCATTGTCGCCCGCAAGAACGAGGTCGATCGCGATGACCTGAAGAAATGCCGTAAAACCGGCAGCAGTAAAAATTTCCATGGTAGATCCCGAAGCGGATTCGAATGGGTGCCGTGGGAGAAAGCGGCGTCAAAGGCGATGTGTGAATACCAGCATCAAGGCAGCCGGCGGCCTGTCCCCACAGGCTAATCCTGCTGTCAATATGTCATGAATCACATCTTCGTAAAGAGTGCGTGTCCCTTAATGCGTTGAACAACCACGTAAGCGGCGTTGATAATATGAAATATGCACACCATATGAGGCTCATCACGTCGCTTTTCCCGGCTCAGCAGACACACTTGCAATTAAGTCTTGCGCATTCGCGTGCAAAGCCTTAAACGGCGACACCAAACCGGTTCGCCGGGGAAACGACTTCACGTTCACAGGAAGCAATTCACATGGCAAAGAGCAAGTTTG
>UBRU01000002.1:0-488217 GCA_900468015.1 Hyphomicrobiales bacterium | reverse complement strand
ATCATCATGATTTCATCCGAACTGCCCGAGGTCATCGGCATGTCCGACCGGGTCTGCGTCTTCCGCTCCGGCGGTATCGTTGCGACCGTCGAAGGCGACCTTGTGAATTCCGAAACAATAATGACCTACGCCACCACCGGGAGAGTTGAACATGTTGCCTGATGCAAACACGGACACAGCAACGAGATCCAACGGCCTGAACCTTGGCCGGTTGCTGCAAACACCGCTAGCATTGCCGCTGGTGGGCCTCATCGTCGTGTCCATCATCATGGGCCTTGCGAGCGACAATTTCTTCACCTTGAACAACATCATGAACGTGCTGCGGCAGGTATCCATCGTCGGCATTCTGGCCGTCGGCATGACGTTCGTGATCCTGACCGGCGGTATCGATCTTTCGGTTGGCGCGGTCATGGCACTGGTCGGTACGCTGTGCGCGGGCATGATGGTGAAGATGGGCATTCCCGCAGTGGCCGCACTGGGGATAGGCCTCTTCATCGGTATCGGCATCGGGCTGTTAAACGGAGCCCTGGTGGCTTGGGGCAAGATGCCCGCCATCATCGTCACGCTGGCAACCATGGGCATGGCGCGCGGCCTCGGTCTCATCTATTCGGGCGGCTACCCGATCAGTGGCATTCCGAGCTGGATTTCCTGGTTCGGCGTTGGCCGTCTCGGCTTCGTGCCAGTCCCCGTCATTATCATGATCGTTACCTACGCGCTTGCCTGGGTTCTTTTGCAGCGCACCGCCTTCGGGCGCCACGTCTATGCACTTGGCGGAAACGAAACTGCGGCACGCCTTTCCGGCGTCAAGACGCAGCGGGTCAAGCTTGCCGTCTATGGCATCGCCGGTTTCACCTCGGCCTTGGCGGCTGTGATCCTGATTGGCCGGTTGATGAGTGGCCAGCCCAATGCCGGTGTTGGCTTCGAACTAGACGCCATCGCCGCCGTGGTCCTCGGCGGCACCGCCATCGCCGGTGGCAGAGGCCTCATTCTGGGCACGCTGATCGGAGCGATCCTGCTTGGCATCCTCAACAACGGCCTCAACCTCATGGGCATCAATCCGTATCTGCAGGATGTTATCAAAGGCGCGATCATTCTGCTGGCCATCTATATCGGGCGTGAATGGCGCTGAGCCGGCCCGACCTCTTTTCGAAACAGGAGAATATCATGTCTTTATCACTGCAAGGCAAAATCGCTGTCATCACCGGAGCGGCCTCAGGAATTGGTCTCGCCACGACAGAAGCATTGCTGGAACAGGGTGCCACCGTCGTCATGGTGGACTGGAACGAGAAGGCTCTGAACGAGCTTGCCGGAAAACTGGGCGACAAGGCGATACCGCAGGTCACCAACCTTCTGGATGCAGAAAGCTGCAACGCGATGGTGCCGGAAATCCTACAAAAGGTCGATCATATCGACATTCTCTACTGCAACGCCGGTACCTATATAGGCGGCGATCTGACGGAAACGACGCCCGAGGCTATCGACAAGATGCTGAACCTCAACGTCAACGCCGTAATGAAGAACGTCCATTCCGTCGTGCCACATATGAGCGAACGCAAGACCGGCGACATCATCGTTACCTGCTCCATTGCTGGCCATTACCCGACCTACTGGGAGCCAGTCTACGCCGCTTCGAAATGGGCCGTGACCTGCTTCGTGCAGACCATGCGCCGCCAGATGATCCCGCACGGCGTGCGCGTCGGTCAGGTTTCTCCAGGCCCGGTCGTCTCCGCACTTCTGGCCGATTGGCCTGAGGAAAACCTGCGCAAGGCCAAGGAAGCAGGCGCATTGATCGATCCGAGTGAAGTGGCTGACGCCATCGTCTATATGCTGACCCGCAAGCGCACGGTCACGATCCGCGACATGCTGGTCTTGCCGACCAGCTTCGACCGCGTTTAAATCAGCCAAACAGGAGATCATCGCAATGGCCAAATATCTGATCGGCGTCGACGTGGGAACCGGCTCTGCACGGGCGGGTGTCTTCGACACGTCGGGCGGGCTTTTGGCCACTGCGAAGCGCGCAATAGCCCTTCACCGCGAAGACGGCGGCATCGTCGAACAGTCGAGCGAGCAGGTCTGGCAGGCCGTGTGCGAGGCGGTGAAGGAAAGCGTTGAAAAGGCGAAGATTGATCTCGCTGAGGTCGCTGGCATCGGCTTTGACGCGACATGCTCCCTCGTCGTTCGCGGTCCTGGTGATGAAACGCTGGCGGTGAGCGACGCTGCTCACCCCGAACGGGATATCATCGTCTGGATGGACCACCGCGCGGTCGAACAGGCCGAGCGCATCAATACCGGAAACCACGACGTCCTGAAATATGTCGGCGGCCGTATCTCACCGGAAATGCAGACCCCGAAACTGCTGTGGCTGAAGGAAAACAGACCCGAAATCTATGCCAAGGCCGAGCATTTCTTCGATCTGGCGGATTTCCTGACATGGAAAGCAAGCGGCGCGCTGGACCGCTCGAGCTGCACGGTGACGTGCAAATGGACCTATATCGCCCATGACGCGCGGTGGGACGAAGACTATTTCCGCCGGATCGGCCTTGGAGACCTCGCCGACCAGAGCTTTGCCCGTATCGGCCAGAGTGTGGTGGAGCCCGGAACCTCGCTTGGTAACGGTTTGACCGTTGCGGCAGCACAGGCCATGGGGCTGCCAGCGGGAATTGCCGTTGCCGCAGGGCTCATCGATGCCCATGCAGGCGGTGTCGGCACGGTCGCCGCCGGGGGCAATGCGCGCGACTGCCTGGGTTACGTCTTCGGCACCTCGTCCTGCACCATGACCACGACAGAAAAGCCCGTCTTCGTACCGGGTGTCTGGGGGCCATATTATTCGGCGATGGTTCCAGGCGCATGGCTTAACGAAGGCGGCCAATCGGCAGCCGGTGCTGCGATTGACCAGCTCGTGCAACTCCATCCATCCACCGCGCAGGTTAGCCAGCTTGCAGACAGCAGCGGCAAATCCCTGCCGCAATGGCTGGCCGACCGGGCACTGGAGCTTGCCGGAACACCGGCGCAGGCCGTTCGCCTCGCAGACCAGCTTCACGTCGTGCCGGAATTTCTCGGCAATCGCGCGCCATTTGCCGATCCGCACGCGCGTGCGGTGGTCATGGGACAGGGCATGGAGAGCGGAGCGGACTCGCTCGTCGCCCTCTATGTCGCAGGGATTTGCAGCCTTGGCTACGGCCTGCGGCAGATCATCGAAACACAGGCCAAGCACGGCGCGCCGATTTCAACGATCAGCGTCAGTGGTGGCGCCGGGGCGCATCCGCTGACGCGTCAGTTGCTGGCGGATACGACGGGCTATCCCGTCGAAGTCACGGAATGCGAAGAGCCGGTTCTGCTTGGCTCTGCCATTCTGGGCGCCGTTGCTGCGAAACTGCACGACAATCTGCAAGGCGCCATGACCACCATGTCACGTGTGAAGATGCGCTGCGACCCTGACGAGGCGGTGCGTGTACTGCACGACACAAGATACGCTGCCTTTATCGCCTTGCAGAACACGGCCCGTGACATCCGTAAATCGATGGACGACGTCTTGCACCACCCACGTGGCTGATCGTCGTCTGTCACCTACAATCATTCCATTTTTGGCCGGTGTGCCATAGTTTTGAGGTCATCATGCAGTTCTCAGGAAAATCCGTTATCATCACCGGCGCGGGCAAGGGTATCGGTCGTGCCTGCGCGCTTTTGATGGCGGAACGCGGCGCTGAGGTCATCGCGCTCAGCCGCACCCAGTCCGATCTCGATGCATTGAAAGCCGAAATCGGTGGGCGCTCGATCCGCGTCGATCTCTCGAATTCCGCCAATGCGCGCGCCGCGATGCGGGAGGCTGGGACTTGTGATTTTCTGATCAACAGTGCTGGTACGAACGTGCTTGAAAGCGTTCTGGATATGACCGAAGACGGCTATGAGACCGTTATGGGCATCAATCTGCGCGCAGCTCTGATTACCTCTCAAGAATTTGCCCGCGCCCGTATTGCCGCATGTGGTGGTGGTGCCATCGTCAACATCACATCCATTGCCGGTCATCGCGGATTTCAGGATCATCTCTGCTATGCGGCATCCAAGGCCGGTCTTGAGGGAGCGACCCGTGTTCTGGCCAAGGAGCTGGGCCCCCACGGCATTCGCGTCAACGCCGTCGCGCCGACGATCACCCTTACAGAACTTGCCGCCGAAGCATGGAGTGACGCTGAAAAAAGCGCGCCGATGATGGTTCGTCACCCCCTCAACCGCTTTGCCGAAGCGGAGGAAGTCGCCCAGAGCATTGCGCTTCTTCTCTCCGACGACAGCCGGATGATTTCGGGCGCGGTGCTGCCGGTCGATGGCGGATTTCTGGCAGTGTAAGACGCACGACATGGTGCCCGACTAGTACTTTACCTTCGATGCCGAGGGGAACCGATCGGACGATCGCTTGTTAGCGGGGGGAGCCATTCCCCACCCTCAACACGATTGGAACCACCATGTCCGACACACAGCACCCTATGCCACCCTTCGCCGAACAGCAGCAGGAGCCACCGGGTAAGACCGCGCAAATGCGCCCGGTACCCGATCATGGCGAGACATCCTATCGTGGAAACGGCAGGCTGGAAGGCAAGGTCGCGCTGATCACCGGCGCCGACTCCGGCATCGGCAAGGCAGTTGCCATCGCCTTTGCGCGCGAAGGCGCCAACATTCTCATCTCCTATCTCAATGAAGACGAGGATGCCCAGGACACGGCCAAGTGGGTCGAGGAAGCCGGTCGCAAGGCCATTCTCGTTCCCGGCGACATCAAGTCTGAGGCGCACTGCAAATCGCTCGTTTCGCAAACCGTCGAAAAGCTGGGTGCCATCGATATTCTGGTGAACAACGCTGCGTTCCAGCGAACCTATGCGGCGATAGAGGACATCAGCGCAGAGGAGTGGGACGAGACGTTCCGCACCAATATCTACGCGCCGTTCTTCCTGTCCAAGGCTGCCGTGCCTTTGATGAAACCCGGCAGCGCGATCATCAACACGACATCGATCCAGTCGAGACAGCCTTCACCCGCTTTGCTGGCCTATGCCTCGACCAAGGGTGCGATCTCCAACTTTACGGCGGGTCTTGCTGAAATGGTCGCCGACAAGGGCATTCGCGTCAACGCGGTCGCGCCCGGCCCCATCTGGACACCGCTGATCCCTTCCACCATGCCCGCAGAAAAGGCAGCGAAATTCGGCGAGGGCACGTTGATTGGGCGTGCCGGACAACCGGCGGAACTGGCGGGAGCCTATGTCCTGCTCGCCTCCGATCTGGGCAGCTACATGACCGGCGCCGTTGTTCCGGTGACGGGCGGCGAGATCATGATCTGACGCAATAGCGTAACCACCGGGGGCACGCACTGTTAGCGCGGTGCCCCCTTTATCAGTTGTTCGTCTAAATCAGGACCTCTTTCAAAGCATAAGGAAGCATGCGACGTTCGTGTCATCGAATAAGAGAGAATGACATGACAGATGCGCCTCAGCCTCCGAAAATCAATCGCGGTAGTCTTCAAGAACTGATCGGCGGCTTGAGCGACGGCATCATTCTGGTGGAGCAGGACGGCAGCATCGCCTGGGCCAACCAATCGGCCCTCGACATGCATCGTATATCCAGCGTCGATGGGCTGGGTGGCGACGCAAAAGGATATCGTCGCGGGTTCACCCTGCGCTATCGCAACAACCACCCCCTAGAGGAAGGCCAATATCCGATAGAGCGCCTGCTTGCGGGCGAGACGATCGACGATGTCACCGTTGAGATTTCGCCCGCCGATGATCTCGATCTTGTCTGGGTGCACACGGTGCGCAGCATGATTATAGCGGATGCCGGTGATAAGGCCGATGTACTGGCTCTGATTTTGCGGGACGAGACGCCGCGTTTCGAGGCTGAAGAACGCTTCGAGCGCTCCTTCAACGCCAACCCGGCGCCGGGCCTGATTTGCCGGATAGACGACCAGCGCTTCATCCGCGTCAATCAGGGTTTTCTGGAAATGACTGGCTTCATAAAAGAGGACATCATCGGAAAGAGCGTCGAAACTGTGGGGCTGTTTTCCAACTGCGACACCGGTGAGGATGCCTTGCTGAAGCTTGGGGATGGTCGGGTTATCAGGCACCGCGAAGCTCTGGTTCCCCTGCCAGATGGCGGAGACCGGCTGGTAATTGTGGCGGGTGAACCGATTTCGGTCGTGGAAGAGCCCTGCATGCTGTTCACATTCGCCGATCTGGATGCACGCCGGAAAGCACAAAACGCGCTGCGCCAGAGTGAGGAACGCTTCTCCAAATCCTTCCGGCTGTCACCTGCACCCGCTGCCGTTTCCCGCCTTGATGACTTCGTCTTCACGGAAGCCAACGACGCGTTTTTGCAAATCTCTGGATATGCATCGACGGAAGTCATCGGCAGGACAGCGAGCGACCTCCGTTTGTGGGACGATATCCAGGCACGCCGTGCCCTGGAGCAAAAACTGCGTGACAACACGTTCATCCGTAACGAGTCCATGCGGATGAAGCAGAAGGATGGCGGCATGGCCGATTGTCTCGTTTCCGCAGAACGTGTGGAAATCAACGACGAGCTATGCGTCATCTGGGCGCTGCAGGATGTGACGGAGCGCAAGCGAAGCGAGGCACAGCTGGTGGAGGCCATCGAAAGCGTCATGGCCGACACCTCCTGGTTCAGCCGATCCATCGTTGACCGGTTGGCCACTCTGAAACAGACATCGACTGCGGCACCAACCGCGCAACTGATGGAACTGAGCGACCGAGAACGGGAAATCCTCGGCCTCATCTGCAACGGCCAAAGCGATGCCGATATGGGCGAGACGTTGCACCTGTCCAAAAACACCATCCGAAACCACATCGCGTCTCTCTATGGCAAAATCGGTGTCAATCGCCGAGCAGCGGCAGTGATCTGGGCGCGAGAGCGTGGTTTCACGGGCGTTAGCGATGCCAAATCCAAAAGCCGCGCAAAAACGAAGAAATAATCATAAAAGCGCGAAAAAGGTTATTTCCTACTAGGCTGACTAGTATTTTCCAATCTGAAAATGCTTCTCGAGATGGCGTATTTCCTATGACATGACACTGGCATCCGCTGGCGTCATCGTAGCAAACGCTTTGTATCGAAAGGATTTATCATGGATAAGAACCGGATCGAAGGTGCCGCTAAGGAACTCAAGGGCACAATCAAGGAAGCCGCCGGCAAGTTGACCGGCAACGACAAGCTGGAAGCAGAAGGCAAGGCCGACAAGGTCGCGGGCAATGCCCAGAGCGCGGTTGGCAAGGGCAAGGATGCCGTCAGGGATGCCCTGAAATAAGCTTTGATCCCAGCGCTCGGGCTCGCGGTAGCGCGGGCCAGAGCCCATCGAAGGTAAAACCACGATGTTCTTTTCGCTTCAATCCATCCCTGCGGTCGCTTCTCCCACACACTGCGCGACCGATGCCACTCTAAGGTGCCTGCTCGCTTATGGCGTTGGCCTTGAGGATTGCCGGATCAGTGTCGAGTTTTCAGACTGCGGCGTGATCCTCACGGGCCGCGCACCTTCCAAGGCGGCGGTCAGGACGGCGGTGAATATTGTCGCGGACTTTACATCGAGACCGGTGCACTCCTGCATTCAGGTCAAAGCACCCCAGTGATCATGCACCCCTTGTCATGCTCTTGAGGGAGCAACAGACAATCGAGTTGAAATACACACGTTAGGAATTCAAGATGAAAAAGACCCTTATTCTTGCAATCGCCAGCACCCTTGCGCTCACCTCCGCCGCCTCTGCTGCAAACCACAGCAAAAAGCGCGCGCCAGAACAGGTCGCTACTCAGCCGAAAGAACGGTTGGGAACATTGTCCTGTGAGGTCGCGGGCGGTATTGGACTGCTGATCGGCTCCAGTAAGGCTGTGACTTGCCAGTTCAGGCAGCGCACCGGCAAGGTCGAACGCTACACCGGCACCATCGGTAAGCTCGGTATCGACGTTGGCATCACCGGCAAGTCGTATCTCAGCTGGATCGTAGTCAACACTGCACCAACCACCGTTGGTGAAGGTAGCCTCGCAGGCACCTATGTCGGCGCATCCGCAGGCGCTTCGGTAGGAATCGGTCTCGGGGCAAACGCTCTCGTGGGCGGCAATTCCAAGAACTTTGGCCTACAGCCATTGAGTGCTGAAGCCGGTACAGGCCTCAACGTTGCCGCTGGCGTATCCCGCCTTCAGCTGCGTAGCATGAAATAAAAAATGGGAGCGCACGATGAATGTCGTGCGCTCCCTTTCGATTCACGATCAGATCGTCTTGGTTACATCTCGACCTTGGCGTTCTCACCCATGTCTGGACGGGTATTGCTGACGGCGGCGGCAGCCATTTTGATGTAACTGATGACGGTGCCAGGGCTATCCCAATATTCGGCAAAGGACGGCGTCACCTTCAGGATGCGGATAGACGGATCGTCGGCATCATCCCACCATGCTTTCGCAGGCGTCGCCCAGAGATCGCGAATTTTTTCGCGGTCGTTCTGCACGTCTGCTACGCCTGATATCGAGACGTATTTCTGGCCCTTGGAATCGGCAAAAGCGAGGCAGACATTGGGGTATCGCGAGACTTCTTCGTCCTTATGGCTTGCCACATCGGTGAGGAAATAGAACGCGTTTTCCAGCTGCTCGGCATAGGCCGACATCGGGCGGGCGCGCAAATCTGCACCCGTTTGCGTGGTCAGCATGCAGAACCCGATTTTCTCGGCAAGTTCCCACACCTTGGTAATGTCATTTTTCGTATCGGCCATTCGTCGTCTCCTGTGTTGTGTGCAGCAAACGGTGGGAACACAGCAACGTTCCACAAACTCCGCTACGACACTCAAACGACTACGCGACCTCCTGACGCCGCGGCACGTCAGTCCGTACCGGCAGCTCAAGCTTTCCGAGCGCGCTTCTGTGTAGAAGTTTGGCGAGCCAGTCTACGAAAACGCGGACCTTATTCGTAACGTGTCTCGTCTGGGGATAGACGATGTAGACCGGCATCGGCTCGCGGTTCCATTCCGGCAACACACGCACCAGCTCACCTTTCGCCATTTCCTCCCTGATCATGAAGGGTGCAAGCTGCGCGATGCCCATGCCAGCCAGTGCCGCATTCTGAAAGGTCCGGCTGTCATTGGCGGAGACGATGTAGCGCGGCGTGACCTCGACCGAACGAAGGCCGTTATCAAAAGGCATCGTCATAACCTGACCTGAGGTCGCGTTGAGATATCCAACGGCAAAATGGTCTTTTTCCAAATCCTCAGGCTGCTGAGGCATTCCGAAACGCGCGATATATTCAGGTGACGCGCAGGTGATGAACTCCAGATCGGCGACCTTGCGGGCGATAAGCGACTGGTCACGCGGCGTGCCGACGCGCAGGGCACAATCGACATTTTCAACAATGTAGTCCACCAGCCGGTCGCCGACACCGAGATCGAGACGGATTTGCGGATATTGCTGATAGAATTCGCAGAGATTGGGGATGATGATATTATCTGCAAACGCCCCGGCCATTTCCACCCGCAATTTTCCCGAGGGCTGCGTGTTGGTGTTGGAGAGGCTGCCGTCCAACTCATCGATCTCGGATAGTATCTGCACAGCGCGTTCGTAATAGAGCGCGCCATCTGTCGTGAGCATGACCCGGCGTGTCGTACGGTTGAGCAGGGTCGTGCGCAAGTGCGCTTCCAACCCCTGCACCATATTGGTTACCGTGGTCTTCGGCATTTCCAGCGCGTTCGCGGCACGGGTGAAATTTCCCGTTTCCACCACGCGTGCAAAGACGCGCATTGCAGCCAGTTGGTCCATCATGGCTCCTCTTGAGTCATTGTACGTATTTTTGGAATAGTGTTTCCAATTTTAGCAACTTGTGTAATTTATCCCGAACAATAATATCTACATTAGAAATCACCGCAAGGGGTGGCTATCAATGGTCATCAAAGGAAACGAGATGACCAGCCAGTGGCACACGATCGAATGCAGCGGCGCCACGCGCCCGCCGCTTTCGGTGCGCGTTTATAAGAAGGAAAGCGAAGACCGGACACCGCCTCTTGTGCTCTACTTACGTGGTGGCTCGTTTCTGGAACAGGGCGGTGAGTGCCCAGAATTGCCGGTTGCGCAAGCGTTGGCAGACAGCGGCGCAGTCGTGATCGAAGCGGATTACAGCACGTCTTCCTGCAACGAGTTTCCGGCTGTGATCGATTGTGCGTTCGAAGCGCTGGACTGTCTGAGCCGTAGCCGCAAACACTATGGTGGCGCCAAATCGCTGCTGTTTGTGGCCGGTGAAGAAGCTGGCGGCAATGTGGCCGCCGGTCTGGCGCTCAAAGCACGGGACCGGATGCCCGGAAAACTGGCAGGGCAAATCTTGCTCTCGCCGATGATTGATCCGCTGATGGCGTCCACGTCCTTTCGGGATGCAGACAAGATCGGCATGCGCCAGCGCTGGGCGGAAGGCTGGAGCCATTATCTGGCAAAGGCCTGCGGGTTTGCCCACCCTTACGCTGCGCCCTGCCTGTGCACACGGCTCAACCTCGTGGCACCGGCGTTGATATTCACTGCCGAGGACGATCCTCTGCGCGACGAGACCGTCAATTATGCCGGTCGTCTGAGTGACGCAGGGGTGAAGGTTCGGCAGCATGTTTTCCCTGCCGGTTCCGGCTGGACAGGGCTTTACCGCGGCGAGGGTGGCAAATGGCTGTCGGCTGTTTGCACCGAGTTTGCGGGTTTCGTTCAAGACCTGAAGCATTAGCATTATTCGAGACCAAAATCGGCTCTGATCAGAGCCAGGAGAGAAACCCATGACGCTGAACAAAAAGCGCCGGGCCCTTGCGGGCGCCGGTATAGGCCTTGCTATGTCCGTTGCTGCGGCAGCATTTCTGTTCGATCTTCCCATGACCACAGGTGCTGTCGCAGCATCCGGCCCTGCGGAAACACCTGCCATTCCGGTCACGGTCGCCGTCGTCGAAAGCCGTGACGTGACCCACTGGGAGCAGTTTTCCGGGCGATTGGAAGCGGTCGAGCGGGTACAGATACGTTCGCGTGTGGCAGGTCAGATTCAGTCCGTCCACTTCCGTGAAGGTGCACTGGTGAAGGCCGGAGACGCGCTTTTCACTATCGATCCAGCGCCCTATCAGGCCATCGTATCGGGTGCGGAAGCGCAGGTCGCTTCTGCCGAAGCCAAGGTTGGTCTTGCTCGAACGGAACTGGAGCGCGGACGCAGAATGTCCGATAACCGCACCATTTCGCAAAGCGATCTCGACCAGCGCCAAAGTGCTGTGGCGGATGCCGAAGCACAATTGCGAGCAGCGCGCGCCTCGCTGACAACAGCACAGCTTGATCTTGGTTATACGGTGCTGCGTGCGCCGGTAGCAGGCCGGGTGGGCAAGCTGGAGATCACCGTCGGCAATCTCGTGGCCGCAGGCTCGACATCGCCTGCACTGACGACACTGGTGTCCGTCGATCCGATCTATGCCAGCTTCAACGCCAGCGAAGAAATGGTCGCAAAGTCTTTGTCGCAGCTTCCGGTCTCGGACGGCGCACTTCAGGCGCTTGAGCAAATCCCGGTCGAAGTCGGTACGCTGGCTGACGAGGGAACGCCGATCAAAGGCACGCTGCATCTGATCGACAATCAGGTCGATAGCGCAAGCGGCACGATCGGTGTCCGCGCCGTCTTTGCCAATACGGATGGGCATTTGATCCCCGGTCAGTTCGTGCGGGTTCGCATGGGTGAGCCGAAGTCTGAAAACCGGATCGTCATCACCGATCGCGCCATCGGCACAGATCAGGACAAGAAATTCGTCTTCGTCGTGGATGGCGAGAACAAGGTGAACTACCGGCAGATCAAGCCCGGCCCCTCTGCTGATGGTCTGCGCGTCGTCGAAAGCGGTCTGACCGCCGGAGACAAGATCGTCGTCAACGGCCTTCAGCGCATCCGCCCCGGCGCCATCGTCGCCCCGCAGACCGAAGACAAGGTTGCGACCTCGCAGTAAACATTCCGGCGGACCGTCTTCAAGGCCCGCCGACCCATTGATCAGAACGGGATGACACGACCTGCCGGTGACCAATGCCACCGGAGTGGTTTCTCGCATTCAAAATTCACCCGGAGAGGGCTTACCTCATGAACATCTCCAGATTTTTTGTGGACCGGCCGGTCTTTGCTGGCGTGCTATCGGTCCTTATCGTGGTGGCAGGCCTCATCGGCATGCGCGCCTTGCCGATTTCCGAATATCCTGATGTCGTGCCACCATCCATCGTCGTGCGCGCCACCTATCCCGGCGCGAACCCCAAGGTCATCGCCGAAACGGTGGCGACACCGCTGGAAGAGCAGATCAACGGCGTCGAAGACATGCTGTACATGTCCAGCCAGGCAACGTCCGATGGCGTCATGACGCTGACGGTGACCTTCAAGCTGGGCACCGACCCGGACAAGGCCCAGCAGTTGGTGCAGAACCGTGTCTCGCAGGCCGAACCGCGTCTGCCCGCAGAAGTCAGAAGCCTTGGCGTTTCCACCGTCAAAAGCTCGCCCGACCTGATGATGGTCGTGCATCTGGTTTCGCCCGGCAATCAATACGACCTGACATACCTGCGCAACTATGCCGTCCTCAACATCAAGGACCGGCTGGCACGCATCGAGGGCGTGGGACAAGTGCAAATCTTCGGTGCTGGTGACTATTCCATGCGCGTCTGGATCGACCCGCAGAAGGCCGCTGAACACAATCTGGCGGCCAGCGATATCAGCAACGCCATTCGCGAGCAGAACGTGCAGGCCGCAGCAGGGACCATCGGTGCATCTCCTAGCCTGACGGGCATCGACCTTCAGCTCAACGTCAACGCACAGGGCCGCCTCTCAACGCCGGAGGAATTCGGCAATATCATCGTCAAAAGCGGAACAAACGGCGAAATCACGCGCCTGCGCGACGTCGCTCGTGTTGAACTCGGCGCGGCGGATTATGCGCTGCGTTCGCTGCTGGACGGTGAATCTGCCGTCGCTATTCCCGTCTTCCAGGCCCCTGGCTCCAACGCCATCACCATTTCCGACCAGGTGTCTGCCACCATGCAGGACTTGCAGAAGGCGATGCCGCAGGGCGTGAAATACGAAATCGTCTATGACACCACGCAGTTCGTGCGTGCCTCCATCGACAAAGTCATCGATACGCTTCTGGAAGCCATCGCGCTTGTGGTTATCGTCGTCATCTTATTCCTCCAGACATGGCGCGCATCGATCATCCCGCTGATTGCCGTGCCGGTATCGATCATCGGTACATTCGCAGTGATGTATGTCTTCGGCTTCTCGATCAACGCACTCAGCCTCTTCGGACTGGTGCTGGCCATCGGTATCGTCGTGGATGACGCCATCGTGGTGGTGGAAAACGTCGAGCGAAACATTGAAAATGGTCTTTCTCCGCGTGACGCGACTTATCGCGCCATGAAAGAAGTCTCGGGACCCATCATCGCCATCGCGCTTGTGCTGGTCGCGGTCTTCGTGCCGCTTGCCTTCATCTCGGGACTATCAGGCCAGTTCTACCGCCAGTTCGCGCTGACGATTGCCATCTCGACGGTCATTTCTGCCATCAACTCGTTGACCCTGTCTCCAGCCTTGGCCGCACTGCTGCTAAAAGGCCACGACGCGCCGAAGGATTGGCTGACGCGCGGTATGGACAAGGTGTTTGGCGGCTTCTTCCGTGGCTTCAACCGGGCATTTGGTGCAGCCTCGAACGGTTATGGCAAAAGCGTCGGCGGATTGCTGAACCGCAAGAGCATCGTGATGATCGTCTATGTGGTTCTCGCAGGTGCGACCTATGGCATGTTCAATTCCGTACCGGGTGGTTTCGTGCCCGCACAGGACAAGCAGTATCTGATCGGCTTTGCGCAGTTGCCGGATGCCGCCAGTCTCGACCGCACGGAAGACGTTATCAAGCGCATGAGCGATATCGCCATGAAGCAGCCGGGCGTCGAACATGCGATTGCGTTTCCGGGCCTCTCCATCAACGGCTTCACCAACAGTTCCAATGCGGGTGTGGTCTTCGTGGCGCTCAGCCCCTTCGAGGAACGCACGACGCCCGAGCTCTCTGGCGGTGCTATTGCCATGGCGCTGAACCAGAAATTCGGTGCGGTTCAGGATGCCTTCATCGCCATGTTCCCGCCACCACCGGTCAACGGTCTCGGCACCACGGGTGGCTTCAAGATGCAGATTGAGGACCGCGCTGGCTTTGGCTATCAACAACTTGACGAAGTGACCAAGGCCTTCCTGGCGAAAGCCTATCAGACGCCTGAACTGGCGGGCCTGTTCTCAAGCTTCCAGATCAACGTGCCACAGCTCTATGCCGATCTGGATCGCGCCAAGGCAGAACAACTCGGTGTTTCCGTCACCGATGTGTTCGAGACGTTGCAGATCTATCTCGGCTCTCTCTATGTGAATGACTTCAATGCCTTTGGCCGCACCTATAGTGTGCGGGTGCAGGCAGACGCGAAGTTCCGTGCGCAGGCGGACGATATCGGTCAGTTGAAGGTACGCTCGGCCAACGGCCAGATGATACCGCTTTCGGCTCTCTTGAAGGTGGATGCCACGACGGGACCGGAACGCACCACGCGTTACAACGGCTTCTTAGCCGCCGATATCAATGGTGGTCCGGCTCCGGGCTTCTCATCGGGCGAGGCACAGGCCGCCATAGAACGCATTGCTGCCGAAACGCTGCCTTCCGGTATTGCTTACGAGTGGACGGATCTGACCTATCAGCAAATCCTGGCTGGAAGCTCGGGTTACCTCGTCTTCCCGCTGGCCTTGCTGCTGGTCTATCTGGTGCTGGCGGCGCAGTATGAGAGCCTGACACTTCCGCTGGCCATCATCATGATCGTGCCCATGGGTGTGCTGGCTGCCATGACCGGTGTCTGGTTGACGGGGGGTGACAACAACATCTTCACCCAGATCGGCCTCATCGTCCTTGTGGGCCTCTCGGCAAAGAACGCGATCCTGATCGTGGAATTTGCCAGAGAGTTGGAGTTCGAGGGACGAACGCCCGTTGCCGCCGCCATCGAGGCAAGCCGTCTTCGTCTGCGTCCGATCCTGATGACATCACTCGCCTTCATCATGGGCGTGGTGCCGCTGGTCATCTCCACCGGCGCAGGTGCCGAAATGCGCTCGGCCATGGGTGTGGCGGTGTTCTCCGGCATGATCGGCGTCACGATCTTCGGCATCTTCATGACGCCGGTCTTCTATGTGCTGGTTCGCAAACTCTCCGGCAACCGTCCGCTGATCCAGCACAAGGAAGAGCCTGCAAATACCGACTACAAGATGGAAAAGGCAGGCTGACGCACGACACAACCGAACGAAAAGAAGGCCGCGAATGATCTCGCGGCCTTCTCTGTTTTGAACATTGGGAATCAGCCGTTTAAGCCGCTCAGCCGGGTTTTCATGGCACGAACGACATCGGCGCTGGTCCGCTTTATCCCCGGGATCGAAAACCCGAAGTCAGTCACAGCCTTATTATTGTCTAGAATGCTGGTGGAGCAGGAGGAGTGAACCTCTTTCACATCCAGTTGGGCTAGCAATGCATCGACCGTATCGAGATTGACGCCGGACCCGGGCATGATGGAAATCCGCCCAGCCGCGATTTCAACCGACGCCTTGAGGTCGGCCAGGCCATCGATTGCAGAACGCGCACGTCCCGATGTCAAGATACGCTCAAACCCGCAGGCCACGGCGATCTCGATGGCCTCGGACAGATCAGGCACGAGATCGAAGGCGCGGTGCAGTGTTCTCGGCACATAACCGACAGCGTCTGACAACCGCATCATAGCCTCGGCATCCAGTTGCCCATTAGGCCGACTCACGCCGAACACGACGCCTGACAGACCGCATGAGGCGGCAAAGAGGATGTCTTCTTCCATGACGGCAAGTTCGTCTGCACTGTAAACGAAGTCTCCGACGCGTGGCCTGATCATGGCATAGCAGGGAACGGAAGACCGCCCCGCAAGGCTCATTAGGCCGGGAGACGGCGTCAGGCCGCCAACGGCGAGCGCGCCGCACAGTTCGATGCGATCAGTGCCGCCTTCAATGGCAGCCTGAAGGCCCTCGACATCATCGACACACACTTCCAGCAAGATGTCCGTACGGCTCATTTTATAACGTTGCCGCCTGCATCGAAACGGTGGGTTGCAGTTCCAGTGTGCGAGGCAAAGACGACATCATCTGGCGCATAGGCATGTTCGCCGAACAACCGCACAGTCAGAAGTCCGACCGTCTCGCTTTCCAGATAAACGATGGTATCAGCGCCAAGATGCTCCACATGCACTACCTTGCCCGCCCATGTGCCCGTGTCGCGGGACAGCGAAATATGTTCGGGGCGGATGCCGAGCGTCTTGTATCCGCTCTCGCCAAGGCGATCCGCATCGATGAAGTTCATCTGCGGCGAGCCTATGAAACCTGCGACGAACAGATTGGCCGGCTTGTTGTAAAGCTCCATCGGCGAGCCGACCTGCTCGATACGGCCTGCGTTGAGAACCACGATCTTGTCTGCGAGCGTCATCGCTTCGACCTGATCATGCGTGACGTAGATCATCGTCGCCTTCAGGCGGCGATGCAGCCGGGCGATTTCAAGGCGGGTCTGCACCCGAAGGGCCGCGTCGAGATTGGATAGCGGTTCATCGAACAGGAACAGGGTTGGTTCCCGAACGATGGCACGCCCGATGGCGACACGCTGGCGCTGACCGCCGGAAAGCTCAGCCGGGCGGCGTTCTAGATAGGGCTCGAGCGACAGCAGCGAAGAGGCCTTCGCAACCCGCGTGTCGATTTCAGCTTTGGGCGTCCCTGCCTGCTTCAGGCCAAGCCCCATATTGTCCTTGACCGTCAGATGCGGATAGAGCGCATAGGACTGAAACACCATGGCGATGCCGCGCTTGGCAGGCGGGACAGCGGACACTTCACGACCGTCGATGATGATTTCGCCGGAGCTGATATCCTCAAGCCCGGCAATGGTGCGCAGAAGCGTTGACTTTCCGCAACCGGAAGGACCAACGAAAATTACGAACTCGCCGTCCTTGACCTCCAGAACGATGCCTTTCAGCACATCGACGGTTCCGAAGGATTTGGCAACGGATTTCAGTGTCAGATTACCCAAACGAAGTCTCCAATATCAAAGATCGACCATGCGGCCAGTGCGTGCGCTCTCGTCTGCCGCAAGGCAAATGCGCAGGGACTGCACGGCATCGGTCATGTGTCGGTCGAGGTCGAGGTCTTCAAGAATGGCTTTCAGCACATAGGCCTGCTCACGGTCGCACAGCTCCTGATGACCGGGCTCACCGGCCATTTGCAGAAACTGGTCCGGCTCGAGGAACTGGCCATCCGCGCCGGTCTGCGCCTTATGCAGACGGATCGTGGAGGTCTTGGTATGCGTGTCGATGTCGTCGGATTTCGCGTTCGGGTCCATGACGATGGAGACGCTGCCTTTGGGTGACATCACATCCTTCACGAAGAAGGCTGTCTCCGAAATCATCGGTCCCCACCCCGCCTCGTACCAGCCGATGGAGCCATCGTCGAACATGACCTGCAGATGGCCGTAATTATACATGTCCGGCGCGATCTCATCCGACAGGCGCAGGCCCATGCCGCGGACCGACACCGGCTTGGCATCGGTGATCTGGCACATGACATCGACGTAATGGACGCCGCAATCGACAATCGGCGGCGTGGTTTGCATCAGCGCCTTGTGCGTTGCCCATGTATTGCCGGAAGACTGCTGATTGAGGTTCATGCGAAAAACGTAGGGACCGCCCAGCTCGCGGGCAAGCGAGATCAGCTTCATCCATGAGGGATGATGGCGCAGGATATAGCCGACGACCAGCTTGCGGCCATTGGCGCGTGCGCAGGCCACCACGCGTTCGGCATCTGCCACCGTCGTCGCCAGCGGCTTTTCCACGAAGACATGGCAGCCGGCTTCCATCGCCTTGATCGCAAAGGCCGCATGGCTGTCGGAATAGGTATTGATTGAGCAAAGATCAGGCTTCAACTCTGCCAGAGCGTCATCGAAAGAAGGCAAAACGCTGTGGTTCGAAAGCGGTGCTGGCAGGTCAGGAGTCGAGCGGTTGACGAGACCGACGATCTCGAAACCCGGATTTGCGGCATAGGCCAGCGCATGGCTCAGCCCCATATTGCCCAGACCGGCGACCAGAACCTTGAGGGGTTGCGCACTCATTTGACGGCTCCTGCCGTGATGCCACGGATCAATTGTCGCGAGAAGATCGTGTAAAGAACAAGCACCGGAGCGATGGCCAGCGACAGCGCCGCAAGCACCGCATTCCAGTTCGTCACGAACTGGCCAATGAAGATTTGCGCACCCAGCGTTATGGTTTTCGTCGCTTCGCTAGGCGCCAGAATGAGCGGAAACCACAGGTCATTCCAGATCGGGATCATGGTGAAAACCGCTACCGTCGCCATGGAGGGACGGATGAGCGGGAGAACCAGCCGGAAGAATATCTTGTATTCTGAGAGACCATCGATACGCCCGGCGTTCTTGAGATCATCGGAAACCGTGCGCATGAATTCCGATAGAATGAAAATCGCCAGTGGCAGACCCTGCGCGGTGTAGACCAGTATCAGCGCAGTCCTTGTATTGACGAGCCCCGTCGCCACCATGCCCTGAAGAATACCGATCGTGCCAAGGCGAATGGGGATCATGATGCCGAGCGCCATATAGAGCCCTAGCAGCGTGTTGCCGCGAAAGCGGTATTCGGACAAGGCAAATGCCGCCATTGCCCCGAACAGCAACACCAGCGCAATGGAAACGATCGTCACGATCAGCGAATTCTGCATGTAGTGCACGAAGTCACTTTGTCCGAGAACCGTGACATAGCCGACAACATCGAAGGTCGAGGGCAATGGCGGCTGCATCGGATCGCGGAAAATCGCATTTCGCGACTTGAACGAATTCATGATGGTCAGCACGACCGGGAACAGTGAAATCGCGGTGTAGGCCAAAAGGACTGCGTGGGCGGACGCCGTGCGGGCCAGTGAGGAGCGTGCTTTCGACATCTCTTTCTCCTCAGAACTGATAACGGCGCATACGGCGCTGAATGGTGAAGAGATAGAAGCTGACACCGGCCAGAATGATGAGGAACATCACGGTCGCGATGGCCGCCCCCATGGATCGATCACCGAGTTGGAGCTGGAAACCGAAGAAGGTGCGGTAGAGCAGCGTGCCCAGAATATCGGTGGAGCCATCAGGCCCGGCCAGTGCCCCCTGCACGGTGTAGATCAGATCGAAGGCATTGAAGTTGCCGACAAATGTCAGGATGGAGATGATGCCGATTGCGGGCAGGATCAGCGGAAGTTTGATTTTCCAGAACTGGCTCCAGCCGGTGATGCCATCCATCTCGGCAGCCTCGATCACCTCGTCAGGAATGTTGAGAAGGGCTGCATAGATCAGCATCATC
The DNA here is from genome assembly GCA_900468015.1 of Hyphomicrobiales bacterium. GTDB lineage: Bacteria > Pseudomonadota > Alphaproteobacteria > Rhizobiales > Rhizobiaceae > Agrobacterium. The sequence continues at coordinate 468,819 of UBRU01000002.1, read as the reverse complement.
GGGATGCCGACATATTGCCAGACGGAGATTAGCGACACTGCAATCAACGCGGAATTAGGTCGTCCCAGCCATGGCGCAAACAGAAACTTGAGATGCACGATATCGAGCAGCGTCGGCGCGATGCCCCACAGAGGCGACAGGATCAGCTTCCAGATGAAGCCAACGATAACGAAGGACAGCAGCGTCGGCAGGAAGATGGCGGTGCGGTAAAACGCCGAAAAACGAAGCTTGGGCAAAGACAAGAGCGCCGCCAGCGCAACGCCGATCGGGTTTTGCACGAGCATATGGATGATGAAAAAGTAGATGTTGTTGACCAGCGCATTCCAGAAACTGACGGACCATCGATCCTCCAGAAACAACGCCCTGAAATTATCGAAGCCGACGAAAACGCGCTGTCCGTCGATTTCGCGGAAGAAGGAGAGCCACAGGGTGCTGCCCAGTGGCAGGATCATGACGGCGGTATAGACCAGAAACGCCGGTAGCATGAAGACGATGATGTGCCACCGAAACGGCCGCCGGATCGATCTTTGGTCGCTTGAAGTCACATCGTGGTTCATGGGGTCGGTCCGGGGTGTTGGGAAAAACAAGATCGCTGATCTGCGCAAACGGTACGCCGCACGTGTCAGATAGCAAACGTCCGCAAGGCGTGGCATGGCGGTGTTTAGACCGCCATGCTCTACGCGATGCGTTACTTCGCAGGCTTGTACCAGCCGTCGAGACCCTTTTGTAGCTTTTCAGCTGCCACTTTGGGCGTGTCCGTTCCGTTGATCACGTTTGCGGATTCGACCCAGGTATCGTTTTCAAGATTGGGCGTGCCGCGCGACAGGATCTGGTAGGTCGAGCGGATCGTCGGCTTGCACTTTTCGCGCCATGATACGAATTCCTGTGCCAGCGGATCGGCCATCTTTACCGCCGTCTTGTTCAGGCTGAAGAAGCCCGGCAATGCGTTGGCGTAGAGATCGGCAAATTCTGCCGACGAAACCCAGGTCAGGAACTTAGCGGCTTCCGCAGCGTGTTTCGATTTCGCGTTTACGCCCATGCCGATGTCGGTGTGGTCAGAGATGTAGCAAGCATCGCCTTCCTTTTCGACCGGAGGCGGGAAAGCGCCCATCTTGAACTGAGCCTGCGTGTTGAAGCCGGATATTTCCCAGGAACCTGCCGGATAGATCGCAGCGCGACCAAGCGTGAACAGGTTCTGGCTATCAGGATAGGTCTGCGCTTCGAAACCGTCGCCAAGGTAGTCCTTCCACTTCGCCAGCACTTCGTAAGGCTTGACCCAGTCAGCATCCGTCAGCTTCTGCTCGCCCTTGATCAAAGCCAGACGGCCTTCTTCACCCTTCCAATAGTTGGGACCGATGTTCTGGTAGCCCATTGTTGCGGCTTCCCAGAGGTCTTTGGTGCCCATGGCCATCGGCACATAGGTGCCATCCGCCTTGATCTTGTCGAGCGCGGCAAAGAACTCGGCCTGTGTCTTCGGAACCTCGATCTTCAGAGCGTCGAAGGCGTCCTTGTTGTAGATGAAGCCGTGGATGACCGAAGCCATCGGCACGCAGAATGTCGATGCGCCATCATCCGTGGACCATGCGGATTTCGCGACATCAGAAAAATTCTCCATGCCGGGGTTCTTGGTCAGATCACCGAGATAACCCTTCTTGAACAGCTCAAGCGAGGCGTCGAACGGGCGGCAGGTGATGAGATCGCCAGCAGAACCGGATTCCAGCTTGGCATTGAGCGCAGCATTATACTCCGTTGGCGCCATAGGCTGGAAATTCAGCTTGATACCGGGGTTCTTGGCTTCGAATGCCGGAATGAGCTTGTCTTTCCAGATCGCCAGATCGTCATTACGCCAGCTTTCGATGGTCAGCGTCACATCGGCGGCGGATGCGATACTGGAATAGCTTAGAAGACTTGCGCCCAGCAGCAGCGCCTTGGTGAGATTACGGGTCATTTTCTTATTCTCCCTCTTGGTGTCACGCCGCAGCGACGTGCATCACTTGTGATTTTCCCAGTTTATCCGCCGATCGATTGAAGCGCGCGCCTGACATTGTGGCCGCTTTCCTTCAACATGCTTTCAGCTGAATTCTTGTCTTTTGCACCTGCGGCGAGCAGGATCGCGACCTTGACCGAACCGGACGCCTTTTCCACCAAACGTCCGGCCTTTTCGACCTCTATTCCCGCGACGCCAGCGACGATACGAGCCGCACGCGCAACGAGCTTGATATTATCGGCACGCAGATTGACCATATAGCCATCATGAACATGCCCGAGGTGGATCGCCATCAGGGTCGAGAACATGTTGAGCGCGATCTTCTGCGCCGTCCCGGCACCCATGCGCGTTGAACCGGACACGAATTCCGGCTGCGTTTGCAGCAGGATCGAAACATCTGCACCGTTAAAGAGTTTCGCCTGCGGATTGTTGGCGATGGCCACGACCTTGGCACCCCTTGCCCGCGCGACGTCGGCAACAGCCAAAGCATAGGGCGTGGAGCCGCTGGCCGAGATGGTGACGACGCAATCGCCTTCACCGATAGCACCTTCGGCGTCGATCCTCGCCTGCTCGACATCGTCTTCGGGACCACCGGGCATATCGGACAAATTGCTCGTACCACCCGCAAACAGGATTGCGATCTGGTCACGCCCGATGCCGTAGGTTCCCGGCAATTCGAGAGCATCAGCCATCGCCATCAGACCGGAGCTTCCAGCGCCTGCATAGACGAGACGGTGTCCACTCGCGATGGCATCGGCGGCGATCTTTGAAGCTACGGCAATGGCCTCAAGCGAAGCATCGACCGCCCTGGCGGCATCCTGCTGACCGGCACTGAGGAGCGCCAGGACATCACTCGGCACCATCGTGTCGAGGCCCTTCGCCTTCTCATGCAAACCTTCGGTGCCGCCTGCGTTCATTCAAAAACTCCCTCGGGCGAATTTAATGCCAAAAAAATACCAATTGTCCAGCAACTTTTAACAAGAGGTTTATTTCTGGCAGCTGAAATTCACTTTCTCGTCGTCAATGCAATGAATTTGCTCGATAATTTTTAATGGTTTTGAATTTTTACTTTACCCCTTGGAAATTGGTATTTTTTTGGTATCTTCTTTTCAGGAGACAGTTTCATGCAGCGATATCTGGTGGGAGTCGATGGCGGCGGCACGAGTTGCAGGGCAGCCGTTGCAGATGTGAATGGCCAGATACTGGGCCGTGGCAAAAGCGGTGCGTCCAACATCATGAGCGCGCCCGATCAGGCGATCCTCAACATCACCGAGGCGACACAGGCTGCCTTTGCGGACGCTGGCCTTGATCCAAACCATTTGAGATATGCATGCGCCTATCTTGGCCTTGCCGGCAACAATGTCGAAAACACCGTCGCTTATGTCCTGCCACGCCTGCCATTTGCACAATCGACCATCGAGTCCGACGGACTGATTGCGCTGCAGGGCGCAATTGGCGCTGGCGACGGCGCTATCGCCATCCTCGGCACAGGAACGATCTATATCGCCCGCACGGGCACAGAAATCCACTCCATCGGCGGCTGGGGTTATCATTTGGGCGATCTGGGAAGCGGCGCGCGGTTGGGCCAACTGGCCTTGCAACACAGCCTGCTTGCTTATGATGGAATCGCGGCTAGCACACCGATGACTCACGCCCTTCTCGATGAGTTCGACGGCGTTCCACAAAAGATGGTGGCCTTCTCGCAAGCCGCAAAGCCGGGCGATTTCGGTCGTTACGCGCCTCGTGTGTTCGAATTCGCCACAAATGGTGACGAGGCCGCACTTTCGATACTGTATCAATCCGCTGCATCTATCGATGTGGCGCTGGATCGAGTGGCAGAGATAACGAATGGCGGACGGCTTTGTCTGCTGGGTGGCCTGTCGGGTCTCTATGCGGCCTATCTTTCCCCCCGGCACCGGCAACGTTTGGTCGCCCCGGCAAGTGACGCACTGTCAGGTGCGATAGCACTGGCCAAGAGTGCCTTCGCTGAGCATCAGCGAGGTGCAGCATGATAGCGGCACTTTCGGAATTCCTGTCCCCTGACGATCTGCAAACAAGCGGATCTGGACCGCTTTACCTCAGACTGCGCCAATCGCTGGAAGATGCCATTCTCTCCGGTAAACTGGGCCATGGGCAAGCGCTGCCGCCGGAGCGCGATCTGGCAGAGTTCGCCAATGTCAGCCGCGTCACCGTGCGCAAGGCGGTGGATGATCTGGTGAAGGATGGCTTGTTGTCGCGTCGTCATGGCTCCGGCACATTCGTCATGAAACCGGTGTCGAAGCTTCAACAACCGCTGTCCAGGCTGACCTCGTTTACGGAAGATATGGTCCGTCGCGGTTATGTCACGCGCTCCGAGTGGCTGGGTCGCGGCCTTTTCCACCCGTCGTCTGATGAAATGATGATGCTGGGCCTGAAGGTGGACATGATGGTGGCGCGGCTGGAGCGGCTGCGTATCGCCAACGAGTTACCGCTCGCCATCGAACGCGCCAGCCTCGCCTCCGACATTCTGCCCGATCCGCATGCCGTCGACGCTTCGCTCTACGCCGAACTTCACCGCACGGGGTTCAAGCCCGTTCGCGCCGTACAGCGTATCTCTGCCTGTAATGTTTCCCGCGAGGATGCGGCTCTGCTTGCGGTCCCAGAGGGATCGGCTGGGCTGGCCATAGAGCGTATTTCCTATCTCGCTTCCGGGCGCGTGGTGGAACTGACGCGCTCGCTCTATCGCGGCGATGCCTATGATTTTGTAGCTGAAATGACCCTGACGGATGGCTGATGTGCCGCCTGACACGACATTGAAAGAGAATGCCATGCCAACGCATATGCGCCAAGAAATAGATGAAATTCCCGAGGCCGCTGCGCGACTGCTCAGCAGATCGGACGCATCGCTGAAAGCTGCAGGCAAAGCACTGCGGGAGCGCGACCCGGCGTTTCTCATCACCATCGCGCGCGGCTCTTCCGATCACGCGGCGCATTTTCTCAAATATGCCATCGAGCAACAGGCGGGTCGGGCCGTCGCGTCCATCGGGCCGTCGCTGGCCTCGATCTATGGCAAGACGCTGAAGCTGGATCAGGCCGCCGCGATTTCAATTTCGCAGTCCGGCAAAAGCCCTGATATCGTCGCGCTTGCGCAGTCTGCCGCAAGCGCCGGGGCATTGACGATTTCGCTCACCAACACGCAGCCATCGCCCCTCTCCGATGCATCCGCTCATGCGGTCGATATCAATGCTGGCCCTGAACTGGCCGTCGCTGCCACGAAATCCTTCTTCAACTCCGTACTCGCCGGCCTTGCCATTCTAGCCGAATGGACGGCGGATGAGAGCTTGCAGCGCTCCATCCAGCAATTGCCGGAAACGCTGACGAAGGCGGTTGCGCTCGACTGGAACGATCTGGCGGCGGAGCTTGGCGAGGCGGAATCGCTCTATATGCTGGGGCGCGGGCCATCGCTTGCCATAGCCAGCGAGGCTGCTCTGAAATTTAAGGAAACATCGGAAATGCACGCGGAAGCCTATTCCAGCGCCGAGGTGCATCACGGACCCGTTGCGCTGGTGGATCGTCGCTTCCCCATCATCACCTTTGCGGCGCGTGATGCAGCACTGTCGTCGGTGCTTGCGACGGCTGACAGTCTCGCCGAACAGGGCGCGCTTGCCTTCATCACGGCAGATGGTGGTGCGCATGCACGTCACCTGCCCTTCGTGGAAACCGGCCATCCCTTTACCGATGCGCTTGCCCTGATCATCCCCTTCTATGGTTTCGTCGAGAGTTGGTCGCGTGCAAAAGGCTTCAACCCGGATGCGCCTGCGGCCCTCAAGAAAGTCACGGAGACACACTGACAATGGTGACAGCACTGACCCATGCCAGAATATTCGACGGTGAGCGCTGGCATGACAACAGCGCCCTGCTGATCGATGGTCCCAAGGTTGCTGGCATCGTGGCGAAAGACGAAGTCGCGCTCGGCACAGAGTTGGTCGATTGCGCCAATGCGATTATCGTCCCCGGCTTCATCGATCTCCAAGTAAATGGCGGCGGCGGGGTCATGCTCAATGATGACAGGTCTGTCGATGGCATCGCCAAGATTTGCGCAGCCCATGCCAAGTTCGGCACGACCGGTCTGTTGCCAACGCTGATCACCGATACGCCGGAGATCACCGCATCCGCCATCCAGGCTGGCCTTGAAGCGCAGCAGGCACGCGTTCCCGGCTTCCTCGGCTTGCATCTGGAGGGCCCTCACCTTTCGCTCGCTCGCAAAGGCACGCACCATCCCGCCTTGATCCGCCCTATGGAAAATGGGGATCTCGAACGTCTTCTCGCCGTCGCCAACCGGTTCGAAACGCTGATGATCACGGTGGCACCCGAAAACGCGACGCTGGAACAAGTGAGAGCACTTGCCGAGGCTGGCTTCGTCGTCAGTCTGGGCCATACCGATGCTCCCTATGAAACAGCCAGAGCCTATGCCGAAGCAGGTGCGCGGGTCGTCACGCACCTCTTCAACGCCATGAGCCCACTGGAAAACCGCTCGCCCGGACTGGTTGGCACGGCGCTTGATCTCGGCCAGCTTTCAAGCGGCATCATTGCGGACGGTTTCCATGTCCATCCAGCATCCATGGGCGCTGCCATCCGTGCCAAGCGTGGACCGAGCCGAATTTTCATCGTCACCGATGCCATGTCGACCATTGGGACAGATCTGGACGGTCTGACACTGAACGGCAGGCAGATTTACCGCAAGGACGGACGCTTAACGCTGGCCGACGGGACGCTGGCCGGTGCCGATATCGACATGTTGTCGTCGGTACTTTTCGTTCACAGAACACTTAGACTCGATTTCGAGGAGGCCGTGAGGATGGCAAGCCTCTACCCTGCGCAGGCAGTGGGAATTGCAAGCCGCAAAGGCCTGCTGACATCGGGATATGACGCCGACTTCGTCGTTCTCGATACTGATTTTCAAATGAAAAGCACATGGATTGGCGGCGAGCGCGTCTTTGAAGCTTAGGTACGGCTTAAACGCCCCTGGCTATGGCTCCAGAAACGAAAAAGCCTGCCGCGGGAGGAGGTGCGGCAGGCTTTTCGAAAAGAACCGAACAGCAGCTGGGAGGAGGAGTGCTGCTGTTCCGACAGACGTCCCTGGGAGGAGGAGTGGGCCGTCTGAATTCGAAGCTCTGCGGGAGGAGGTGCGTCGCTTCGATGAGTTCAATGTACCTTTTTTTACCGCCCAATAAACAGACGACATTGCAGCGCAGCCATGCAAAAACGTTACATCACTGCATTACCAACCGTATCAAAGAGGCAGAAACGAAAACGCCCGCTTCATCAGCGGGCGTAAAACAAGTCAATCAGTCAAATAGGGCGATTAGCGACCGACGGATGCGCGAGCGACGGTCTGAATGTCAGAGCGGGAGATACCGAGGTCCTGCAGCTCGCGAGAGCTCATACGACCCAGTTCGGTTACGGTCTGACGGTACTTGCGCCAATTGTTGAAAGAGCGTGCTACGTTCATGATGATCCCCTTTCGTGAGGTCTCTTGACGCCAGCAACCTTGCTTCGGTTCCAACGTCGTTTCGATGGTTGATATATAGCGCACAGGTCCTTTGACGATAAGACACAAGGCGTCAGGGCCGCCATGCGACAGGCGCATAGGTCTGAAAAGAGACATGCGCGGGACTTTTCCACCCTTCCGAGTTCAGTTCGCACAATCTGATGTTATCATACATCTTATACTTTAAGATATGTTGACATAGGCTGATTTCGCCCATACCAATAGTATCTAGCCGAAGGAGGATCGGCTGATCTTTACACAATCACAGTAACGCTTCCGGCGAGATCGCCGTGGAGACGTCGCCTATTGGACTGTTGCAACGACAGCGGATGGACATCCGCGTTCTGGGGAGAAGAATCATGTCGTATCTCACAAAATTATGGGCGGGTGCCGCCTTCGTCACGATGCTGACGGTAGGTGCAGTATCGGCACAGACCGTGCTCAAATCATCCGACACCCATCCAGACGGCTATCCAACGGTCGAGGGCGTCAAATACTTCGGCGAACTGGTCAAGGAACGCACGGCTGGTCGCTACGCCGTCGAAATCTATCACTCGGCGCAATTGGGCGAAGAGAAAGACACCATCGAGCAGGTTCGCTCCGGCGTGATCGAACTCAACCGCGTTTCCATGGCGCCGTTCAACGGCACCGTCAAGGAAACGGTCATACCGGCCCTGCCCTATATTTTCCGTTCCGAAGATCACATGCACAAGGTCATGGACGGCCCAATCGGAGATCAGATCAAGGCAGCTTTCGAACCTGCCGGTCTCGTAGCCCTCGCCTTTTATGACGCGGGCTCGCGCTCCTTCTACAATTCCAAAAAGCCGATCAAGACGGTCGCCGATATCAAGGGCATGAAATTTCGCGTGATCCAATCGGATATTTTCGTCGATATGACCTCTGCGCTCGGCGCGAACGCGACACCGATGCCCTATGGTGAAGTCTACTCATCCGTCGAGACGGGCGTTATCGATGGCGCAGAAAACAACTTTCCAAGCTACGATACGGCCAAGCATTTCGAGGTCGCCAAGTATTACTCTCTGGACGAGCACACGATCCTTCCCGAAGTCTTCGTGATGAACAAGGTCGCCTTCGATAAGCTGACCCCGGAAGATCAGGCGATTTTCCGTCAGGCAGCTAAGGATAGCGTCGCCAAGCAACGCGAATTGTGGTCGGCCAGAACGTCGCAGTCGCGCGCGGCTGTCGAAAAGGCCGGGGCCACCATCAACGAGGTCGAAAAGCAGGGCTTCATCGACGCGATGAAACCTGTTTACGACAAGCACATCAAAGACGAGGTCTTGAAAAAGCTCGTTGCCGACGTGCAGGCCACGCAATAATCGCAATTACCCCACCCCTCGGCTCGCAAAGCCGAGGGGTGTTTTCGTTTCATTCAACCACAACCATAGGCTCTAGGTCCGACCTTCCGTTCATCGGAGGTCAGGAGGCGAAAATCCATGTCGATCCCAATGAAAACGGGTCTGCCTATTCTGACGAAACTCAACACGGCGGTTCTCTACGTGGCCGGGGTCGGTCTCGTGGCCATGACGGCGATCGTCGCCTGGCAGGTCTTTTGTCGCTACATCCTCAACGACTCTCCCAGCTGGACCGAGCCCGGCGCCGTCATCTTGATGAGTTGGTTCATCTTTCTGGGTGCCGCCGTCGGCGTGCGGGAAAACAACCACATGGGCTTCGACGTCCTTCTTTACGTGCTGCCGCCATCCGGCAAGAAATGGCTGCGGATGATTTCCGACTTCGTCATTTTCGTCTTCGGGATCGGCATGATCTGGTACGGCGCCAATCTGGTGGGCTTGACGGCGAATACGACGATGCCGGCACTGGGCATATCCGGCGCCTGGGATTACGTGCCGCTGGTCGGCGGCGGCATTCTGATCACGCTCTTTGCTCTAGAGCGCATCATCGCACGCGCGCTAGGCGCGCCCATCGATGACGTTCTGGATGACATGGCACCCACTGAAATCGCCGTCGAGCTTGAGAATATCGAGGATGTCCGCCGGGACGCGGCCAGCCTGAACACCAAAAGCCCATCCAACATCGTGAAGGGGGAATAACACGATGGAACTCTGGATTCTGTTCGGCAGCTTCACGCTGCTGATGTTGATCGGCACGCCCATCGCCTTTTGTCTGGGCATTTCCAGTCTGGCGACGGTCATCTATATGGGTCTGCCGCCGCTCGTCGTCTTTCAGCGCATGAACTCCGGCATGAGCGTGTTTTCCATGCTTGCCATTCCCTTCTTCATCTATTCCGGCGACCTCATGGTGCGCGGCGGCATTGCCGGGCGTATCGTCGCCTTTGCCGCGTCCATCGTCGGGCATTTGCGCGGCGGGCTGGGACAGGTCAACATCGTCACCTCCACGCTGTTCGGCGGCATTTCGGGCTCGGCAGTCGCAGAAGCTGCTGCGGTCGGTGGCTTGATGATTCCGCAGATGAAGGCCCGGGGTTACGGTGCAGACTATGCCGTCAACGTGACCTCGATGGCTGCCCTGATTGCACTGTTGCTACCGCCTTCGCACAACATGATCATCTATTCGATTTCCGCTGGCGGCAAGATTTCTATTGCGGATCTGTTTACCGCGGGGGTCATTCCCGGCCTGCTGTTTGCAGCCGTGCTGATGGTGACGGCCTATATCGTCGCCAGCCGTCGCGGTTATCCGACAGAGCCGTTTCCCGGCGTCATGGTTGCGCTGCATCTTTTCGCCGTTGCCATTCCCGGCCTGTTGCTTATCGCTATCATTTTCGGCGGCGTTCGTTCCGGCATCTTCACGGCAACCGAAAGCTCCTGCATCGCGGTGATCTACGCTCTTCTCGTCACGGTGCTGATCTACCGCCAACTGAGCTGGAGAGACTTCGTCCATGCGACCATGGGTGCCGTTCGCACGACCGCGATGGTTCTTCTGATCATCGGTTGCGCCGCCGCGTTCTCATGGCTGATGGCGTTTTTGAGGGTTCCTGCAACGCTGGTGATGTGGATGCAGACGCTGTCCGATAACCCCATCATGATCCTGCTGCTGCTGAACGTCATCATGTTGTTGCTCGGCACATTCATGGACATGGGCCCGACGATCATCATCACGACGCCCATCTTCCTGCCGATCGCCACGGCCTATGGTGTCGATCCGGTTCATTTCGGCGTGATCATGATCCTGAATTACGGCATCGGGCTCAACACACCGCCAGTGGGAGGTGTGCAGTTCGTTGCCTGCGCGGTGGGCAAGATTACCGTCTGGGAAGCGATGCGCTCCATCTGGCCATTCTACGGTGCAGGTATCGTCGTGCTAGGCCTCGTCACCTACATTCCGGCGCTCTCGCTGTGGCTGCCGAGCGTGTTCAAGTAAGACGACAGATAACATTGACACCTCAAGGTGTTCCGGCTTGCGCAAAGGGATGCGCAAGCATCTCTTGCAACGCAGCCCTCGCCTCGGCAGAAAGATAGGGCCGAAACAGGCTCGTTACTTGATTGAGGCCCCAATCAAGATGCTGCGGCTGCAACTCCTCCACGCCTTCTTGCAGGTTGAGGTAGACGGCCCAGTAGGTCGAGACGATCCAGACATTGGCGAGCAACTGCGAAGCTTCGCTCTCGGGAACATTAATCAGCCCTGCCTCGGCCATTTGCTGTAATGTTGCCTCCACGGCGAGGCGCATGGCTTTGCTCAAAATGCCAATCGGTTCTGCAAGCGAGGGTGCCGTTGCCAGCAATCCCGGCAAATCGCGGAAAATATAACGATGTTCCCAAACGATTGAAAACCAACGCCGCATGAACGTCGCATAGGCGCCCGCTTCCTTCGCCCCATTGGTCCCGACCTCCAGCATGAAGGCGGCCGCATCCGCCTCAAGCCTTGAGAACAGCGCGACCAGAAGCGCTTCCTTGGTTTTGAAGTGATAATAAAGATTGCCTTCGTTGATGCCGACGCCGCGCGCAATTTCTGCCGTCGTCACGCGGTCAGGCCCCTTTTCATTCAAGAGAACGAGGCTTGCATCGAGAATTCGATCCTTCGTGGACACTCTCTTGCCACTCGTTTTGTCGCCCCGCATCTCATTCATATCAAACGCTCTTGTAAAATTAAGGTCACCACCTTAATTTTGACTAAGGTGATTGCCTTAATAGCTAGCGCCATCAACGTCTGCAAGCAAGGATGAATGCCATGGACACGACAATCGAACGTGACGCAAAAGGCGAAAAGGCCTTTCCCGTTACGCCTCAATCCACGATCAAGGCTCTCGTCGCCATCGTCCGGAATCCGCTGTTGGCCATTCCACCAGCCGTCTTTACGGAGCCGCTGGTTTTTTCCAAAACTGCACGGCAGATCACCGTTCACATTGCAGATCCCGTGCTGATCCACGAAGCACTCGTGAAAAATGCCGATGCCTTGGGAAAAGGCGAACAGGTTCGTCGCGCGTTGGGTTCAGCGCTTGGTGAAGGGCTTTTGACGGCTGATGGTGCGCACTGGAAGTGGCAGCGCCAATCCGTTGCCGGTGCCTTCCGGCACGACAAGCTTCTTGAATTGCAGCCGACGATGATTGCAGCCGCAGAGCGTACACGGGACAAATGGCTCGGAAAATCCGATGCAGCAATCGATATCGGTCATGAAATGATGCACACGACGTTCGACATCATCGTCGAAACCATGATGTCGGGTGGTCACGGAATAGACGTCAACCGTGTGGAGCAAAGCATCTCCGATTTTCTGAAGCCGACAGGCTGGAGCTTCGCACTCGGCCTCTTAAAAGCACCGGAATGGATACCCTATCCCGGTAGGGGCAAGGCAACGGCTGCTGTCGATTTTTTGCGGTCCAGTCTGATGCAGGTTGTCGAGACACGACGTAAAGCGCCAGAGGATCGGCAGGATCTGGTCACGATGCTGATGGCCGCAGCCGACCCGGAGACGGGCCGAACGATGACGGATGCCGAGATCGTCGACAACCTGATGACCTTCATCACGGCTGGCCATGAAACGACGGCGCTTGGGCTAGCATGGACCTTCGATCTCCTGGCACGACATCCCGACATCGAAGCGAAGGTGTTGGCAGAGATCGATGTGGTGACAGGCGGTAGCAATGTAACCTCGGAACACGTGTCGCAACTTACCTACATACGTCAGGTTTTTTCGGAAGCGATGCGCCTTTATCCGCCCGCACCTGTTATCACCCGCACGGCCCTGAAAGATTTCCGCCTTGGGGATTACCTGATCCCGGCAGGCACCGTCATGCTGATACCGATCTATGCCGTCCATCGTCATGCTTCGATCTGGCCGGATGCAGAGCGCTTCGACCCCGACCGTTTTAGCGCCGAGGCCATCAAGTCCCGGCATCGCTATGCCTATATGCCGTTCGGTGCCGGGCCCCGTATCTGCATCGGCAATGCGTTCGCAGTGATGGAAGCGGTCGCCATCCTGGCTGTGCTCTTGCAGAAACTGAAGGTTTCGGCTGCCTCGGCGCAGGCTCCGAAGCCTCTCATGAAGGTGACTTTGCGACCCGATAATCCTCTCAGGATGAACGTCACGCCGCGCTGATGCGGCAACGCCTCGTTCGCGCGCAGCTTGCACTTGCCAGTGCAATCTCGCCACCACCCCAGATGTTGACGAACACTGTGGAACTCATTCCATATCCAAGGGTTTCCGCACGTTACATCAATGGAGGTGGCGTGTGCTTACGGTTCTTGTGGTGGAAGACGAGCCTTTGATAAGGCTCACCCTGATCGATGCTTTAGAAGATGCAGGTTTCAAGGTCATCGAGGCAGAAACAGCCGACGAAGCCATGGACCTGATATCCGAGCATACGGTGCATCTTCTTTTCACCGACATTCAGATGCCGGGCGAGTTGACCGGTATCGACCTAGCGCACGTCGTTGCCGAACGCTTTCCAAAAGCCGGGATCATCGTCGCATCCGGTCGCTTGACCCCTGATGACATCGACCTGCCCGCCTCAGCAGAGTTCTTTTCAAAACCCTACGACTTTTCTTCGATTGTTACACGGCTGAATGCGCTTTCGAAAACCAGCCAATGATCAGGCCACAGTAATCGGAGGATGGCATCTGCCATCCCTCAAAACACGCTAAACATCATCAAGAAGAAAGTGCCGCGCAAAACGGTCTTAGACTTAGGCTGGCACGGCAGCCAGCGCCCGGGCGACGGCCTTGCGGATATCCGGCAGCGCGAAGGGCTTTGGAACGACGTCGACGATCTTTGCCATCAGGTCGTCGGCGCGCTCGCGCTGTTCAGCGTAGCCCGTCATCAAAAGAATTTTGAGGTTGGGAAAGTGCGATGATGCGCGGTGCGCGAGCTCAATTCCGTCCATGACGGGCATGCGGATATCCGAAAGCAGCAGGTCGAACTTGTGTTCGCTCAGTTTCTCGAACCCCTGTTCGCCGTCTGCCGCTTCATAGGTCTCATGTCCATCCAGGCGCAAGGCGCGCGCCACAAATGTGCGCAACGCATCTTCGTCTTCGGTGATCAGTATTTTTGCCATTTTCCATTGCTCCTGGTATTCATTCCAGCGAGCAACAAACTCGGCGATTTCCCTTTGCAAGAAGTAAATGAAACCTGCCATCCCGGTGGCATGGTTAACAATCCATGCTTGTATCGCGGCTACAAGCACCACATTGGGACAGTCCAGATTTACTCCGCATCACCCGTGACGACTCCTACGAATGGCAGTTCGCGGAACGCGTAGGCGACGTCCATTCCATAGCCGACGACGAAGTAATCGGGGCACTCGAAGCCAACGTAATCGGCTTCCAGCTGCTCCTTGCGCTTGACCTTCTTGTCGAGCAGAACAGCAATCGAAACATTGCGGGCGCCGCGCTCATAGAGCAATTCCTTGGCGAAAAGAAGCGTGCGACCAGATTCGAGAATATCGTCGATCAGCAGGACGTCGCGATCCTTAACGTCACTATCGATATCCTTCACGATCCGCACGCCCTGGGACACCGTACCCGTGCCGTAACTGGAAAGCGTGATAAACTCCACTTCCGGCGCCAGACCGCTGTCATGCAATGCGCGGATGAGATCGGCAGCAAAAATGAATGAGCCTTTCAGCACGGCGATCACCAGCAGGTCGTTGGTCGGACCCGTTGCGATACGCTTGGCGAGATCGCGATTGCGCTCGGCAATCTGCTCGGCGGTGTAAAGCGGCTCGATATTTTTTCCACGAACGACGGGCATGATCTCTCCTGCGCTTTCCTGAACAACAGCCTAGGTGAGACAATCATCCAGAACGAAACAAAGGGGGTCCGGTAGCACAATCAACGCTGCGAAACACCCGCTCCGGCGAAAGAAAGCTTGATATCAGGCGTTTTTCCACCGGGATGGCGCAGTTTCGCCGAGAAACCCCGGCTCACTCCCGGCTGCATTTCAGCCACCGGCGGCTCGATCAGCATGCTGGCAACCTTCTCACCCTTGGCTGCGAACAGATCGGCTCGGATGGCCGGAACGGCCTGCGGTTCGTTGCCATTGTTCTCAACGATGCCATTGATGACGAGCACATCCATACCACCGGCATCCTGCGGCGTGACGGAAATATGCGTAATGATAAGCGGATCGACCGGCGCAGCACTGGCCGTGTTCTGGTGCAGCAGCATGGTGAAACCACCGGAAATGAAGAAAACGCCGACAACTGCCGCCGCGACAATGGCGGAGTAACCATCGACGGAAAGGCCAGACAGCTTTCTGTCCACCCAGTCGATCAGCGACCGCAGTGCTGCCAGCGCCGATACGGGCCGCGACCTAGGCTGTTGAAAAGCGTCGTGCCTGTTGTCGTTGCCGTAGTCACGAAAGGGCGTTTCCTTTATCGTGACAAACTCGGCATCTAGAATGTCATCACCATTGCGCGTTCTCCACGTTTGGCGGAGAGGCGCTTCGGGCATCAAAAGGTCCAAATCAGGTGTCGCGTGACGGCGGGATGAACGGAACATACCCATGAAGTTCCCTCGGTGTTACGCCCCCAAAAAACTTGGGCATTGAATGAAATCCTGCCTAGTCGTAAATTTAATTGGTTAATGCTTCGCAAAGATCGCCGGATGAGCGCAGTCCACAGGCATTTTACCGGGCATCCGATGTTAAGAAATGGCAATCGCTATTCGCAATGAGAAACAAAAGACTGGAAGTTCGTTGATCCATTTCGAAAATGTCGGGTTGCGATACGGCATGGGCCCGGAAATCTTGCGGGATATGACCTTCGACATTCCTAAGGGCTCTTTCCAGTTTCTGACCGGGCCATCAGGCGCAGGCAAAACCACGCTGCTGCGCCTGCTTTTGATGTCGCTCCAGCCCACGCGCGGCAATATCCGCATGTTCAGCCGTGATGTCTCGCGCATTCCGCGCAGCGAATTACCGCTGCTGCGCCGGCGCGTCGGCATCGTGTTTCAGGACTTCCGCCTGCTGGACCACCTGACGACCTATGAGAACGTGGCCCTGCCCTTACGTGTGCGCGGAAAGGACGAAAGCGCCTATCGCAATGATGTGATCGAGCTTTTGAAGTGGGTGGGCCTTGGCGAACGTATCAACGTGCTGCCACCAATCCTCTCTGGCGGTGAAAAACAGCGCGCCGCCATTGCGCGGGCGCTGATGGACCAGCCAGAAATATTGCTGGCAGATGAGCCCACCGGTAACGTTGATCCGCCGATGGCCAAGCGCTTGCTCAATCTGTTTCTGGAACTGAACAGGCTCGGCACCGCCGTCGTCATCGCGACCCATGATTTCGGATTGATGGATCAGGTGGACGCGCGCCGCATGATCCTGACGGAAGGGCGGCTCGACGTCTATGAATGAGATGAACCGCAAGCCTCTCAAGCCGGAGCAGAAGCAGGCCAAGTTGCCGCAGATGCGCATCCGCCCGATGGCGCCCATCCTGCCGCCGTCGAACATTCAGGGCAACGCCTTGATCGTGGTCATCGCCATCATGGCCTTTTTGGCCTGCCTGACACTTGGTGCCGTCAGCATGGTACGGGCCACGGCCTCCACATGGCAAAGCCAGATTTCCCGCGAAATCACCATCCAGATAAAGCCTGAAGAGGGCCTGGACATGAACGCCGCGCTCAACAAGGCGCGCAATCTGGCTCTCAGCTTCGTCGGCACCAGAGAAGGCACGATCATGGACGATGCGGCCACAGCACGGCTGCTCGAACCATGGCTCGGTGCCGGTCTCGACCTCTCGGAACTGCCCGTTCCTCGTCTCGTGATCATCACGATCGATGAAAGCAACCCGCCTGATTTCGAGGCGATGCGCACCATGCTGAAAGCGGAAATTCCGCAGGCGTTTCTCGATGACCACCGTACCTGGGTCGACCGTCTGGTGTCCATGGCCCACACCACCGTCATGATCGGCCTTGGCGTCCTGATCCTCGTCTTTAGCGCGATGGTGCTGACGGTTGTGTTTGCGACCCGCGGCGCGCTATCTGGCAATCGGCATATCGTTGAGGTGCTGCACTTCGTCGGTGCCGAAAGCAGTTTCGTTGCGCGTGAGTTTCAGAAACACTTCCTGAAAATAAGCCTCAAGGGCTCCGGGGCCGGAAGTGCTTTGGCCGCAGGCGTGTTTCTTGCCGCAGGCTTCTGGCAATCCCGGTCGCTCGCCACACCGCAGAGCGATCAGGCCAGCGCCCTGTTCGGGTCGTTTTCCGTTGGGGTCGATGGCTATCTCGGCATCTTCGCGACGATGATGGTCATCGCTTTACTGACGACAATCACCGCGCGACTGACCGTAATTCGCACCATTGACGACATCGATCGGGTGCGTTCCGATCCCTCGAAAAGTGAGGGCGTCTGACGGTTTTTCTCCGCCTTCCGGCGGTTGGAACCGCCCGTTCCTTGCCTTAATCCAAGCTTATCGATAACTGATGATAATGAGTCGCACTGACCCGGATGATCAACCGACAGGGACGCCGCGCAACGGTCTGCTTTCGCGGCGTGGTCGTTTGCGCCGGTTCGTGCGGGCAACGCTGCTGATGTGCCTTGTTGTGCTTGGCGCCATCTTCGGCGGTTTCCTGTGGTTTGCGGATTCGGTTGCCTCCATGCGCCCACCATCGGGAACCAGAGCAGACGCCATCATCGTCTTGACCGGCGGCTACCTCAGAATCGATCAGGCGGTGGGCTTGTTGCGCGATGGCGTTGGCAAGCGGCTGCTGATTTCCGGCGTCAACCCCGCCACCACCCGCGCACAGATTCGCAAGATGACGCAGAGTTCATCAGATCTTTTCGCCTGCTGTGTGGATATGGGGTATCAAGCCGTCGACACGATCGGCAATGCGAACGAAGCGGCGAAGTGGATCAGGGACAAGGGCTATGCCTCGGTCGTCGTCGTTACCAACAACTACCATATGCACCGCAGCCTCCACGAGTTGAGAAGCTCCAGCCCCAACACGAATTTCATCGCTTATCCCGTTATCAACTCCGATCTGGCGCGCACCAACTGGTTTTCGAACCCCGACGTGGTCCGCACCATGATTTACGAATATATCAAATTCGTCGCCGTCGCCGTCCGTGATCTGACCGGGCTTGGCAAAGGCAACGGCCTGCGCAATGGCGCATCTGCCGCCTGATCGCGTGCCAGCGACTGTTGCCTGGGGTCTTGCTGACACACCCTGTTTTCGTGTAGGCGTTCAGCCCTGCGCGATGACATCGAAGATTGCTTCCTTTTGTCGATACGGACGCGCCTGGAGAAGCTTTTTTCATGCTCAGACTGCGTTCCATTCTGTTCAACACAGCCTTCTATATGAACCTCATCCTGCGGATGATCGTGCTGACGCCGATCTATTTCATTGTGCCGCGAAAGCTGGCTTATGAAATTCCCAAGGCATGGGCGCGCTCGAACCACTGGCTGATGGAAAAGATCGTCGGCACGACGTTCGAGATCGAGGGGCTCGAAAACATTCCCGAATCCGGCTGCATTTTTGCGCCGAAGCACCAGTCTTTCTGGGACACCTATGCGCTGCTGCCGAACCTCAAGGACCCCGTCTATATCCTCAAGCGCGAACTGACGTGGATACCGCTTTTTGGCTGGTACGTCGCCAAGCAGAGAATGATCCCGGTCAACCGTGCCGCCCGTGGCAAAGCCATGCTGCAGGTTATGGAGCGGGCAAAGGAAGAAATGCAAAAGGGTCGTGAGCTGATCATCTACCCGGAAGGCACGCGCCGCGCGCCGGGGGCAGAGCCGGAATATCGTTACGGTATCGCCCGCCTGTACCGTGATCTGAAAGTGCCTGTGGTGCCGGTCGCCATGCATCCCGGCCTGTTCTGGCCGCGCAGATCGACCATGCGTTACTCTGGCCATTTCAAGGTGCGCATTCTGCCGCCGATCCAGCCGGGTCTGGACCCCGACGTGTTCTTCAAGCAGTTGATCGAGGTTACGGAAAAGGCCAGCGACGAGCTTCTGCTGGAAACCGCACGCAACAATCCATCGCTTCCGCTACCACCGACAGCCGTCAAGCGGCTGGCGGAACTTCAGGACAAGGCAGCGGACTGAGCTTCGACATTGGCGGCGACGCGCTCCAGCACGACGTCTCTGATTCCCATCTCCTGAAGATGGCGGACTGTGTTGAAGACGTAATCGACATTCGGTCCCGACTGACCAGAGGCTTGGCAGACGATCTTTGCCGCCTCGTCCAGCGCGAGACCCCCGACATATTGCGCATGCTGCGGGTCCGCCACATAGGTCAGCGCCTGTTGCCGCCTGCCATCGGCAAGACCAACCAGAATAACCCGCTCCTTGTAGACGTTGCTGACGAGTTCGCGTTCACGCAAATAATCGAGAACCGCGTCACGGTTGGCATTGGCAACACGAAATGCCACGCCGTGGCACGACCCGCCACGTTCCAGCCCCAGCACCAAGCCGGGATTTTCATCTGTTCCCCGGTATACATTCGAGCGAATGCAGAGCGCGCGCCGATAGCCATGTAGACGCGCCTGCTGGCGTTCCTCAAACGGGAAGCCGGGGTTCCACATCAACGAACCGTAGCCAAAGACCCAAAAATCGTCCATATCGCAAGCCAAACCAAATCACCTGTGTCTACCATTGGAGATCATCATGGCAGCGTCAAGCCAATCCCGAAGCAGCAGAAAATTCCTTTTTCTTGGCCTTGGGATAATAGTTTTCGTTGCCATCTACACCGCTGGCTGGTTCTACGCCGCAAACCGGCTTCAGGAAACCGTTATCCGGGTCATGTCTCCGGGTGGTACCGCACCTGTCAGCGCCAACTGCGCCGATATGGCATTCAAGGGTTATCCGTTTCGCATCGGACTGTTCTGTTCGAAGGTGGATGTAACGGATACGCGCAATGGTGTTTCAGGCTCCTTCGGCGCTTTACGCTCCGCAGCACAGATTTACGCGCCCGGCCATGTTGTCTGGGAACTGGATTCGCCAGCAAAAATCGAGACCGCACATGGGCTCAGCATCTCCGCGCAATGGTCCAGCCTCCAGTCCAGTCTGGTGAAGAAGCTGAAGGGCATCGACCGTACCTCTCTGGTCATCGAAGGCCTGAAAGCGAACGCAGTATCGTCGGTCACGACACAGACGATCGATTTCGACGCGGCAAAAACCGAAGTTCACCTTCGCCAGAACGGAGCCGATCTCGATGGCGCCATCACACTAACCGATGCCTCCACTGTCATCAAGGACTGGCCGCAGGTTCTGCCGCGCCTGAACGCCATCGCCGACGTAACCCTTGCGGGCAAGGCTGGCATGATCGACGGCAGTGACCGCACCGGGCTCTACGGTGCCAGCGGCGAATTGCGCCGGGTGATGCTGGATATCGGCGATGGCCGCACCATGCGCATCAGCGGGCCATTTTCCTTTGACGATCAGGGCTATCTGACCGGCCAGTTCAAGCTTGAAATCGAAAAGCTTGGCGATTGGGCCAACAATGCCAAACAGGCATTTCCGCAACTGCAATCGACCATCGACACGGCCCGCAAACTGCTGGGTGCCCTGGCAGGCGGCGGTGACAAGGCGTCGGTCGATCTCGTGGTCGATCGTGGCCGCGCCACTGTCAGCGGTTTTATTCCCCTAGGTAAAATCCCGCCAATCTGAGACGAGATATAAGACCGAAACCTGGTGATGGCTTCGGTCTTTCATCGATGTCGTTACTTCTTCTGGTCCATCGCGTGGCGTCCGAAGTCAGGCGCATCGACGTCCTGCCCGGCCTGCACGATGGAGCGGCGGATGGTGCGGGTTCGGGAAAAGAGCTCAAACAACTTGTCACCCTCGCCCCAGCGTATGGCACGCTGGAGGTAAGCCAGATCTTCGGAAAAACGGGCCAGCATTTCCAGAATGGCGTCTTTGTTGTGCAGGCAGATATCTCGCCACATGGTGGGATCGGATGCGGCCAATCGGGTGAAATCACGGAAGCCCGAAGCGGAATATTTGATGACTTCCGATTCCGTTACCGTCCCAAGGTCATCGGCGGTGCCGACGATATTGTATGCAATGATATGCGGCAGGTGCGAAACGATGGCCAGGACCTTGTCATGGTGCTCCGGTTCCATTTCATCGACACGCGAACCAAGCTTTTCCCAAAACGCTTTGAGCTTGCTGAGCGCTACCGCATCGGTTCCCGGCAGCGGCGTAAAGATGCACCAACGCTCATGAAACAGACCTTCAAATCCGGCATCCGGGCCTGATTTTTCCGTCCCTGCCAATGGGTGCCCGGGAATAAAATGAACGTTGTCGGGCATATGCGGAGCCATTTGTGCAATGACCGACGCCTTGGTGGAACCCACATCCGTCACGATGGAACCGGCCTTCAGGTGCCCAGCGATCTGCTGCGCGACGGCTTCGGATGCGCCGACAGGCACCGAGA
This sequence comes from Hyphomicrobiales bacterium, assembly GCA_900468015.1. Taxonomy (GTDB): domain Bacteria; phylum Pseudomonadota; class Alphaproteobacteria; order Rhizobiales; family Rhizobiaceae; genus Agrobacterium. The sequence goes on along the minus strand of UBRU01000002.1, from coordinate 447,497 downwards.
CGATCACCAGATCGGCGTCCTTGACCGCTTCTGCGGCAGAAATCGTGTAGGAGGTTCCCAGTTCCAGCTCTTCTGCGCGCTTCAACGTGTCTTCACTGCGCGTGGAAATCACCACTTCGCGGGCAAGACCAAGCTCGCGAATATCACGGGCAATGGAAGACCCGATCAGGCCGATGCCGATCAGGGCTATGCGGTCAAACAGGATGTCGCTCATTTCCCCTGCCCCATAAATTCTGTCAGGGCCGCGATAACGCCGAGATTGGCCTCATCCGATCCCACCGTCATGCGCAGGGCATTGGCGAATCCATAGCCGCGAACGGCGCGCAGTATATAGCCCCGTCGCGTCAGAAACTCATCGGCATCGGCGGCACGCTTGCCATCTGCATCGGGGAAGTGGATGAGAACGAAATTGGCAACCGACGGCGTCACTTCAAGACCAAGCTGGCTGAAAGCCTGCGTCAGTTTTTCCATCCATTCGAGATTGTGCGTGACGGCCTGCTGCATGAAGGCCTGATCGCGGATGGCGGCAGCACCGGCGGCAATGGCAGGCGCGTTCATGTTGAACGGTCCGCGCACCCGGTTCAGGGCATCGATCACGGCAGCGGGGCCGTACATCCAGCCGACACGCAGCGCGGCCAAACCATAAACCTTGGAGAAGGTGCGGGTCATGACGACATTGCTGTTGCCGGAAACAAGCTCAAGCCCGGCCTCGTAATCGTTCTTGCGCACATATTCCGCGTAGGCAGCATCCAGCACCAACACCACATGCTTCGGCAGGCTGCTTTGGAGGCGCCGAATTTCTGAGACAGGGACATAGGTGCCGGTCGGATTACCGGGATTGGCGATGAAGACCATCTTGGTTTTCGGCGTAACGGCAGCGAGGATCGCATCGACATCGACGGTGCAATCCTTTTCCTTCACGGTGACAGGAACGGCACCTGCGCCCATGATCTGAATTCTGTAGACCAGAAATCCATGCTCGGTAATGATCGCCTCGTCACCCGTACCAAGGTAGACATGGCACAGCAGACCCAGCAACTCGTCGGAGCCGTTTCCGCACATGATATTGGCGGGGTTCAGTCCGTGCACATCGGCAATCGCCTGACGCAAGGCCATCGCCTGCCCGTCTGGGTAAATCTGCAAATTCTCTGCCGCCGCCTTGAATGCCTCGATGGCTTTCGGGCTTGCGCCGAGCGGTGTCTCGTTGGAGGAGAGCTTATAAACCTTCGCAACGCCGTCGGCATGTTCCTTGCCGGGAACATAGGCAGCGATATCCAGAATACCCGGACGTGGAACAGGTTGGTTAAGCTCTGCACTCATTTCATCGACCTTTGAAAAGCGCCGGGTAACCGGCAAGACAATGCCGCAGGCATTAGACCGGAACAGGCGGTTTGTCGAGGGTCAGCTTGGCTTTCGCGGTGGTGGCGACGTTCGGGTCGTCGGCATGCCCTGCGGCGCAAGCACGGGTACGAAAACCCGCCGCGAAGCCCGCTGGCTGACAGGCAGACCCTGATAAAGCCGCTTCTGTGCCTCTACGATGATGACACCGGAAAAGACCGGCCAGAGCTTACGCCCGGTGCTTTCCAGATACCGCCGGAACCGCAGGATGGATCGAACCTTTGTTGGTGGAAAAAACAAGGCTTCTGCCGTGGCTCCCGGCGTGAAGTTCGTTTCGCGCAGAAGCGCCGTCAATTGTCCGCGCGAATAGGGGCGACCGGAACCGAAGGGCGTGTGCTCCACACGCGCCCAGACGCCGCGACGGTTCGGCACCACAATCACCAGCCTGCCGCCGGGCGCCAGAACGCGCCAGAGTTCTTTCAGCGTTTCGCGCGGATTCTCCGCAAATTCCAGCGAATGCACCATAAGAACGCGGTCTATCGACGAATCCGGCAACGGCAATTCCTCGTCGAAAACAAGTGCTGTCGATGACAGTTCACCCGCCGGCCAATTCACCGCCCCCTGCCCAGGCGGCATGAAGGCAAATGTCCGCTCCGTATCGTGGCGAAAGCGGTCGAGGAACGGCACCGCGTAGCCGACACCCACCAGCCGTTCATCCGGCAAAGGCGGCCATAGCGTCGATAGCGCCATGGTGATGGCCTGCTCGGCAGACCGCCCGAGCGGTGAATGGTAGAATTCGCGCAGATCGACAATATCGGTGTTCATCGTCAGAATGTAGCAGTCCCCGGTTGGACTTCAAGGCATGGTAGCCTACATTGGAAAACCAGAAGGTGTGCACGCCGAAAAGATGGAGAGAAAAGATGAAGCCGTTGGAAATAGAGGTCTTTCTGTGCCGTAGCGATAATTTCGGGGTTCTGTTGCATGATAGCGAAACCGGAGCCACCGTTTCGATCGATGCGCCGGAAGAAGCGCCCATCATCGATGCTCTCAACCGGCGCGGATGGACTCTCACCGATATCTTCACGACTCACCATCATCAGGACCATGTCGAGGCCAATCTGGCACTCAAGGAAAAATACGGCTGCGAAATTCGCGGACCCCACGATGAAGCCATCGCCATTCCCGGACTGGACCGCTCTGCTGCCGATGGCGACGAGTTCGAGTTTGTCGGTCATCGCGTTCAGGTCATATCGACGCCCGGCCATACGGCTGGACACATCTGCTATTATTTCCCCGACGACGCCCTGCTCTTTGCCGCCGACACACTGTTTGCCATGGGCTGCGGACGCCTGTTCGAACGCCCGGCTGCGGATATGTGGCACTCCTTCCAGAAATTGATGGCCTTGCCAGATGATGTCCGGGTCTACTTCGGCCATGAATATACGCTGTCCAATGCCCGTTTCGCCGTGACGGTCGATCCGCAGAACGCGGCGCTGGCGCAACGCGCCAGCGAAGTTGAGGCGTTGCGCAGCAACGGCCAATTCACCATTCCGACCACGATTGGCGCAGAGAAGCAGACAAACCCCTATATGCGGGTTGCCGATGAAGCCCTTCGCGCACATCTCGGCATGAAGGACGCCAGTGACGCGGATGTGTTTGCGGAGATCAGAACACGCAAGGACAACTTTTAATGGCCAACAGCGCAGTCTCGGCATCGGCCATTATCAGCGAATTGCAGCTTGAGCCGCACCCAGAGGGCGGCTTTTATCGTCAGACATTCAAAGACGGCGATGCAAGCGAGCGCGGCGCCTCCACCGCTATCTATTACCTGCTGGAAAAAGGCCAACGCTCGCATTGGCACCGCGTGACGGATGCGTCCGAAGTCTGGCATTATTATTCGGGCGCACCGCTGTTGCTGCATCTGAGCTTGGACGGCAAGGGTATCGAAACCATTCGGCTCGGACCATCGATTCTGGACGGCGAGAGACCGCAGGCCATCGTTCCCGCCAATGGTTGGCAATCGGCTGAAAGCCTTGGAGAGTTTACGCTCGTCGGCTGTACGGTCTCGCCCGGCTTTACCTTCGAAAGCTTCGTGATGGCAGAGCCCGGCTGGACGCCGGGTTGAACCTTAGCCGCCGTATTTGGTCGCAGTAATGTAAACCTGCCCGACCTTGGTGGGTATACGCGCATAGACCGGTGCGTAGACATCCATGTTGCTTGCCTTGGCAAACCAGATTTCCATGGAAATGGACTTCAGATACTCGATGTCCTTTCGTCCTTTGCGGAAACCGGATTTGGGAACGTAACGGGCATTGCAGACAATCGCATCGCCGCTGAAGCCATTGGTCGCAAAAGGCTTGGTGCCGCCCGAGCTCAGGACGAGATCCAATCGCGACTCACCGTCATAGATCGGCAGGCGACCGGGGCAAATGCGGCCTCCCACGGGAAAAATCAGTCCCGATATGGGGTCGAGCACCGAACGGAGGTCACGGTCCTTCACATCGACCCAGTTGTCCGGCCGCGCCTTTGGCTCCGGCTTGACCGTCGTGGAGGTCACATTGCCATTGCGGTACTGCACATCATAGGTGCGCGTGCGCTTGCCGTCCTTGTAGACCAGCGAATATTCGTTCGCCTGCATCCGGTTTCCGCGCTTGGCGCCTGACACGACGGTACGGCCGGAAATGTCTTTCAAAACGCTGGCAATGCCTGCCGAACTGAACGAGCCGGAAATGGAATAAGTCGAGCCATCCATGCGCGTCGAGAAATTGGCCCTTGCAATGGGCAAGACGCCCAGAGCGATGCTGTATTCGCTGTCGTGCTTCGTTTCTGCGGCCTTGGCTGGCGAGAGACTCACCAGCGCAACGGCTGCGGCTGCGAAAACCCTTTGTGCATGGACATTCATTCAGGTAATACCTCGACGAGCCGGAAAGTCGCGCTCTATGGCGATGATATACGCGCAGTTATGGCAATAAAAAAGCAGAGTCGCGTGGAAATGCGGTGAAATCGCTCACAAAAAAGAGCGAGCGGCTTGACTGCAAGTCCGTGCCTGACTATAGAACCGCAACTTTCCAATCATTGCCAGTTGGATTGCTTACCGGAGTTTGTCGGATAGCAGCCCTTTGGTGAAACAGACGATAACAAATAGGTGTACCCATGTCCCGTGTATGCGAATTGACCGGCAAGGGCGTCCAGACGGGCAATAACGTCAGCCACGCCAACAACAGAACCAAGCGTCGGTTCCTCCCGAACCTCTGCCAGGTTACGTTGATTTCCGATTCTCTCGGCCAGCGCTTCCGTTTGCGCGTTTCCGCAGCTGCCCTGCGCTCTGTTGAGCACCGCGGCGGTCTGGATGCGTTCCTTCTGAAGGCTAGCGAAGACGATCTCTCGATGCGCGCCCGTCTGCTGCGTCGTCAGATCGCAAAGAAGACTGTCGAAGCTGCTGCTGCTTAATAGCGGCTTCAACATCACAGACCCTCGAAAGGCTTGACTGGCTTATGCCGCTCAAGCCTTTTGTTCGTTTCATATTGGCTCCAACTGGTGGCATCACCCAGGATAAAAAAATGCCCTACCTGCGCTCTACCATCATCTACGTTCTGCTGATGACACTGATCGTCGTCGCATCGAACATCCTCGTTCAGTATCCGCTCTCCGGCACACTCTTCGGCATCAACCTAGCCGATCTGCTGACCTGGGGTGCATTCACCTACCCAATCGCGTTTCTGATAACCGATCTCACCAATCGCCAGTTCGGACCTTCCGTCGCACGGCGCGTCGTTCTGGCCGGGTTTGTCGTTGGCGTCACCCTGTCCTTCTGGACATCGATCCCGCGCATCGCAATCGCATCTGGTACGGCATATCTCATTGGTCAGTTGCTGGATATTTCGGTCTTCAATCGGCTGCGTCGGCAAAGCTGGTGGCGCGCGCCGCTGGCTGGGTCCATGCTGGGCTCGGTGCTGGATACCGCTCTGTTCTTCTCGATTGCCTTTGCCGCCTCCTTCTCCTTTGTCGGACCCAATGATGCGTTCGCGATCGAGCAGGCGCCCGTTCTCGGCATCCTTGGCTTCGAAGCGCCGCGTTGGGTCTCATGGGCACTGGGTGATCTCTCAGTAAAGGTGTCTGTAGGTATCATCATGCTGCTGCCTTACGGCGCCCTGATGAATACGCTCAAGCCCATGCCGCCTGCCAGAACACAGTGAGAAAGGGCCGCCGATGGCGGCCTGTCTCACAGCATACCGGGTCTTCCCAATCAGTCTGGCCCGTAATCTTCCAGTTCATACCCCACCTGCATGCAACACATGCCGGATTTACGCTGTGCGCCCGTTGCGATCAGATGAAGTTTCCGGCACTCTCATCAAAAGTATTACGATTTGGAGTTCTACGTCCCATGAAAAAGTCCCCGAACGCAACCGACATACATGTAGGATCGCGTATTCGCCTGCGTCGCGTCATGCTCGGTCTGAGCCAGGAAAAGCTGGGCGATGGGCTCGGCATCACCTTCCAGCAGGTTCAGAAATACGAAAAAGGCACGAACCGCGTTGGCGCCAGTCGCTTGCAGCATATTTCCGAATTGCTGGACGTGCACATTTCCTACTTTTTCGAGGGCGCAGCGGAAACAACCGAAGACCGTGCTCTGGCCGCTCCAAGCCTGTTGTCACAGTTCATGAATTCCAAGGAAGGCGTGTCCCTTGCCAAGGCTTTCTGTGGCATCGAAGACAGCCGCGTGCGTCGCCGCGTCCTTGAACTCGTTCAGTCGCTCAGCACCTCCAGTACGGCTGAAACGCAAAAGACGACAGAGACGTCTGCCACAACAGCACACTGAGCGAGATGGTCTTCAGACTTGCGACATTAGGCCGGTGCAATCTGGAAGATGAAGTTGGCGACGTCATCAACGTTCCGGCTCAATCTCTTCTTCTGGCTGCCTATCTGTTCGACATGGACAGACCGGTCCAGCGTCGCGATGTCGCCAACCTCCTGTGGCCCGGCAATACGGAGATTGCGTCGACCAATCTGCGCTCGACGCTGCGGCGGTTTACGCTTGCGACGGCGCAGGCGCCCGCGCCCCTCATGACCATCGATGCCACCAGCATCACGCTGAACCGCTCGGTAGTCACATGCGATTTCGACATCCTCGCCCTGCACACCCCGCTTGAGCGCCTGCGGGCGGCATGCAGTGCGGTGGCCATGCAGTTCCTCCCGGCCTGCGGGGGTGGAAAGACCGCATTCGATACCTGGGTGCGCGATGTCAGGCTGCGGCTGGTCGGCATCTTGCGAAGCCAGTTCATGGACGTGCTTGCCTCCCGCGAACTGCAATCCCTGGGCAATGCGGATTTGAAACGCGCCGCCGTTCTTCTTCTGGAAGCAGACCCGCACGATCACGAGGTGCGACGGCATCTGGCGGCGGGGCTTACTTCTGAGAAGGCTCCACCAGTAGCCGCGTTTCCCGCCACCCAATCAGACAGCGCGCCCCAAAGGCCGCTCGCCCTACCGGAAAAATCGTCAGCGCATCCTCGCATCGCCCTTCTGCCACCATTGACCTCGAAGGAGGCAAACCGTGACGGCTCGATTGCCAATGCCCTGATCGAAGATTTGACGATTGGTCTTTGCAGCAGCCGCACCTTGTCCGTCGTGGCGCCTTATACTGCGGAACGCATCCAAGCCTCGAAAGACAAGGCCGCTGTGCTGGAAAAGCACAATGTCGTCTATGCTCTCGATAGCCGCAGAACCGACACCCATCTTTTCCTGCAACTGATTTTCACGCCCACCGAGGAAATCATCTGGGCGGAACGGTTCGAATTGTCGCCCATATCGGTCGCGGCTCAACGTGTTGAAATCGGGACTGCCGTACAGCGGGCCCTGATGTCGCGGATCGGCCTGCACCAGAGCGCGGTCGGTGACTTTTCCAGCAGGCCGGAAGCCTATTTCCTCTATCTCAAGGGCCTGCAATCCCTCTCCAGCATCAGCCTGCCATCGATCCGGCGCGCGCGGAAATATTTCAAGGAAGCCCTGGAGCACGGGACGAATTTCGCCGAAGCGCAGGCAGGGATGTCCCGCACGCTCAGCATGGAATGGATATTGACGGCGCGTGGTGACGACGATCTTCTTGCCAAGGCAGAGGAATTCGCGAGCGATGCCATCAAACACAGTGAGGTCTCGGCCAGCGGCTTCAAGGAACTGGGCGTCAGCCGCCTGTTCATGGGCAGGATCGATGAGAGCCTTGACGCGTTGTCGCAAGCGGAGAACCTCAGTCCGCAATATGCGGATGTGCTGTGCAGCCACGCCGACAGCCTTATTCATAGCAGCGATCCGGCCAGCGCCATGATCAAAATCCGTCAGGCGATCTCCCTCAATCCCATCGTGCCGGACATGTATCTCTGGACAGCAGCCGGTGCCAGCTACTTCCTGCATCAATATCAACAGGCGTTGGATTACATCGGCCAGATGAGCAACAAGCGCCCGGCAGCACGCCTGGCTGCGGCCTGCTGCGGCATGATGGGGGATATTGACAAAGCGCGCGCATTACGTGTAAAAGTATTTGAAGACAACCCAAGTTTCGATTTGGAGCGTTGGTTGGCTGTCATTCCTCACAAGGAGCCATGGCAGACCGAAATGTATCGCGAAGGCCTGAAGAGGGCCGGTTTTTAGTCAGGATCTTCCCCATGTCACAAGCAGTCATTCTTGGAATTAGCGGCGAAAAAGGCCTCTGGCTCGCCGATATGCAATCCAAAACCATCACAGCAATCGAAGAACCGCTTTCCGACGAACTGGCGAAGGCCGTTTCCTTGCGCGCATCCGGCGTCACACCGACGAAGGGTGTCGACTTCGCGATTGCTGTTTCGGCAACACAGGTCGGTGCTGGCAGCGTTCACGAAGGTGCCCACTGATCTTGCAGCTCGATAATTATCGAGCCTGTTCTCCCGGCGAAACCCTGACAAGGGTTTCGCCTTTTCTCGCCCGGCTCGGCATCACCAGACTGGCGCGGCAGACGGGACTGGATGACATCGGCATTGCCGTGTGGTGTGCCTTTGCACCCAACGCCAAAGCCATCGTGATCGCTCAAGGCAAGGGCATCGATGACGAAGCCGCCAGAACATCGGCGGCCATGGAAGCGATAGAACGCTCCATAGCCACAAACCCGAGCTGTCATCACCGGATCGCCACCCACCAGACATTTGAGAACGCGGGAGAGGCGTTCGACACGCTCACTATTCTTCTTTCCCCCCACGCACCACCCATCACAACCACCGAAGAGATTGACTGGGTGCGTGCTGGTAACCTGTTGACGGGCGAACCGATCTGGCTCCCCTACGACGCCGTTCACTTGGATCGCACTCTCGCATCGCCGCGTTACTGGCAGTCTTCAGATGGCCTCGCCTCTGGCAATACCCGCAATGAAGCGCTTCTTCATGCGGTGCTGGAGCGGGTGGAGCGCGACGCGCTTACATTGTGGCAGATGACCCCTGTCGCGAAGCGCTACAGGGCGGCAATCGATACGGCTTCAATCGGCCAGCCTACGCTTCAAGATGCCTTGGGGCGGATTGCGCAAGCGGGCCTTGAGATCGCGCTGTTCGACATCACGACCGATCTCGCGATACCGTGCGTCGTCGCACTTCTGGGACCCCAAGACCGAAAGATGGCAAGCACTGTTCGACATGTGGACCTGACCTATGGGGCGGGAGCGGCAACGACACCGGCAGTGGCGGCCATGCGTGCGATAACAGAAGCCGCTCAATCGCGCATGACGTTCATCGCGGGCGCGCGCGACGATCTTTTGCCCGGCATTTTTTCGCAAAGCGTCGATACGTCCATGCTACAAGCGATGGATGTGCAGCCCTCCAAGGCGCTCAGCGACCTCCCGGCCCTTGATGCCACATCTACAGAACATTCACTCAAAACCGTTCTCGACCGACTGCAAACTGCCGGGATCGAAAAGCTTTATGCGGTTGATCTGGCCCCGGAATGGCCCCCCGCCGCTGTCGTGAAAGTCTTTGCGCCCCAGCTCGAAAATCCCGATGGCGAGCGCCACAGGCGCTTTGGTCCGCGCGCGCTCTCGAAGGCATTGTGATGAAGATCGTCTTCGTCGGTCCAAGCCTGCCAAACGCCCTCGACATAGCGGCTGACGGCATCGATATCCGTCCGCCAGCATGCCAGGGGGACGTCATGCAGGCCGTGGCGGACGGGGCAACAGCGATAGGGCTTATCGACGGCCAGTTCGCAACCGCGGCGCCCGTCTGGCACAAAGAGCTGCTGTTTGCGCTCTCGAAGAATATTCCCGTCTATGGCGCAGCCAGCATGGGTGCGTTGCGGGCGGCAGAATGCGCCGCCTATGGCATGACCGGCATCGGCAAAATATTCGAAGATTATGCCTCCGGCGCGCGGGTCGATGACGCCGACGTCGCATTGATCTACGGCCCCGCCGAACTCGGCTACCCGCCCCTCAGCATTCCCCTGGTGAACGCCGAGGCAACCATTGCCAACATCGCCCAGCTTGGTCTGATGGAGGAAGTCCACTGCGACAAACTTCGCAGCGCAGCACGTCAACTCTTCTTCAAACGCCGAAGCTGGAAAACCATCGCTGAGCTGGCAGGTGTCGAGTTCGAGATGCTTACCCGAGCGCTTAAACTCGGTTGGGTCGATCAAAAGAAACTCGACGCCATGGCTCTTCTCGAAGCGTTCGGCACCAGTTTGCCCAAATGCCAACCATCAGAGTGGCAGTTTCAGGCAACGCCCCTGTTTCGCAGCATGTATCTGTGATTTTCGTATAAGCTGAATATTCAAAACTCAAAATCAAGCAATACGTGTGCAACGGTTTTGCAACGCGCGCGACGGCTCGTCTCTGACTATTGTGAATCACCGCAACCCTTCCAGATGAGCCTTATGATGACATCCTTCAAAACTGACGCAGAAACGAATGAACGCCAGGAAGATTTTCTCACCCTCATCAACATGCTGACCTATGCAGAAGGCATGGCTGAAACACTGGGTGCGCCTTCCGCCAGCTGGTACATCGATGTCGCCAAACAAGCCTTGCAATCGGCCTTGCAGAGTGAAATCGAGATCAACATGACCAACGCCGATATCGTCAATCTAGCATCCGTGCGCGCTGGCCACTGCTGATCCGTTACACGGTCCAAACAATTTCCGGCGCCAGGATGGGAGCCCTCTCATCCTGGCGTCTTCACGTTTCACTGCGGATCATCTCGATGATGGCCGAAAAATCTTTTGCCGTTCCTCCCGCATCACTGAAGCGCTGATAAAGCGCAGCAGCCTCATGACCAAGCTGGGTCTTAGCGCCGGTCAACGCGGCGGCGTCTTGCGAGAGCATCAGGTCCTTCAACATCAGGGCCGTGACAAAGCCGGGCTGATAATCGCGATTTGCCGGGGATGCAGGAACCGGACCCGGCACCGGACAATAGGTCGTCAACGACCAGCACTGGCCTGACGACACTGAGGCGACATCGTACAAAGATTGCTGGGAGAGGCCGAGCTTTTCCGCCAGCACGAAGGCTTCCGAGACCGCAATCATGGAGATGCCGAGGATCATATTGTTGCAAATCTTGGCCGCCTGCCCCATCGCGGCACCGCCGCAATGAATGATCTTCTGGCCCATTACACGCAAGATCGTCTCAGCCGCCGTAAATGCCTCGCTTTCTCCGCCGACCATAAAGGTCAAGGTCCCTGCCATCGCCCCGGATGTGCCACCCGAAACCGGCGCATCGAGAGACGGGCATCCGCGTGCTTTCGCCATCCCATGCACGTGCCGGGCGCTCTCGATATCGATGGTGGAGCAGTCTATCAAAAGCGTTCCCTCTGATACCGCCGTCATCAGATCGGTCCAGACCGAGATGACATGTTTGCCCGCAGGCAGCATGGTGATGACGACACCGCAGCCTTCGACAGCCTCAACTACGGAGCGACACGGCGTCACGCCCGCGCCCGTCGCGGCCTGAAGCAGGTCCGGCATCAGATCGAAGCCACGCACAACGTGGCCTGCTTTTACGAGATTTGCCGCCATGGGCCCGCCCATGTGGCCCAGCCCGATAAAGCCTATGGTCAGATGTTTGCTGTTGATGTCGTCCATGATCGCCTCAGCTTTCGATAAAGATCAGCGCCGGTGTTTCAAGAAACGCCTTGATCCGCTGGATGAACCGCGCCGCATCCCAGCCGTCAACAATCCGGTGATCGAAGCTGGAGGACAGGTTCATCATTTTCCGTGGCACGAACTGGCTGCCGTCCCAGACCGGGCGCGTCGCGATCTTGTTCACACCGATGATCGCCACCTCCGGGTGATTGATGACGGGCGTGGAAGCGACCCCGCCCAGAGCGCCGAGCGAACTGATGGTGATGGTAGAACCGGACAGGTCGTCACGCTGGGCGCTGCCACCCCGCGCCGCATCGGCAACACGGGAAAGCTCAGTGGCGGCATCCCAGATGCTACGTCTCTCCGCATGCCGCACCACCGGCACGACCAGCCCCGAAGGCGTCTGTGTGGCAATGCCGATATGGACGGCAGCGTAACGGCTGATCGTACCGGAGGCATCATCGAATGTCGCATTCATTCCAGGCTGTTCGGCAATCGTCCTCACCAAAGCACGCATCAGAAACGGCAGGATCGTCAGCCTGAGTTGATCCGCTCTGCGACCCTCATTCATCTTGCTCCGTAGGTCCTCAAGGTCTGTCATATCCACCTCTTCGATGTATGTGATGTGCGGAATGCGAGACACGGACAGCGACATTTTCTCGGCGATCTTGCGCCTGAGACCGGTGATCTTGATCTCTTCAACCTCCGCCTTTTCCACAGAACCTGCGGGTTTGCTTGCGGCTGAGAAGGTATCCAAGTCCTCGTGCGTGATCTGTCCGGCAGAGCCTGTGCCAGAAACCTGACGCAGGTCGATACCCGCCTCCGTCGCCCGATGACGAACGGCAGGTGATGCCAACGGCTTGTTGGGCGATGGCGTGTCATCTTTGGCAACTGAAGGTGGCTCGGTTACCTCGACTTCCGGCTCTTCGGGGACAAGTTCATCCGCTGCCGGAGCTACCGCAACATCGGCTGCGTCGCTCCCCTCCAGCGCGATCCGAACCAGCGGCGCCTTGACGGCAACGGTATTGCCCACCTCGACTGCCATCCACGTGACTGTGCCCGAGACTGGCGATGGTATTTCGATCGTCGCCTTGTCGGTCATGACGGCAGCTAGGATCATATCCTCACGCACGATGTCGCCGGGCTTCACATGCCATTCGACGACCTCTGCCTCGGCAACGCCTTCGCCGACATCCGGCATCGTCAGCACATAATCTGCCATGGTCACACCTCCATCAGTTCGGTCATTGCGCGCCCGACACGGGCGGGGCCGGGGAAATAGTCCCACTCCTGCGCATGCGGATAGGGCGTGTCCCAACCGGCGACGCGGGTGATCGGCGCTTCGAGATGATAGAAGCAATGCTCCTGAACCAGCGAAACGACCTCCGCGCCGAAACCGGAGGTCAGCGTTGCCTCATGCACCATCAGGCAACGCCCCGTCTTGGAAACCGACTTTACGATGGTGTCCAGATCGAGTGGCAAGAGGCTGCGCAGGTCTATCACCTCGGCGTCGATCCCCGTCTCTTCGGCAGCGGCCAGCGCGACATGCACCATAGTTCCATAGGCGATGACGGTGACGGCTGCACCGGCGCGGCGGATGGCAGCCTTACCGATGGGAATGGCGTAATGGTCGTCCGGCACCTCTCCCAGAACGTGCTGCGACCACGGCGTCACCGGGCGATCATGGTGCCCATCGAAAGGGCCGTTATAGAGCCGCTTCGGCTCCAGAAACATCACGGGATCAGGGTCCTCGATGGCGGAAATCAGCAGGCCCTTGGCATCATAGGGGTTGGACGGCACCACCACTTTCAGGCCACAGACATGGGTAAACAGCGCCTCAGGGCTCTGGCTATGCGTCTGCCCGCCGAATATGCCACCGCCCGTCGGCATTCTAATCACGATGGGGCAAGTGAAATCGCCGTTGGAGCGGTAACGGATGCGCGCCGCCTCCTGCGTGATCTGATCGTAAGCCGGGTACATATAGTCCGCAAACTGGATTTCGATGCAGGGGCGCAGGCCATAGGCCGCCATGCCGATGGCTGTCCCGACAATGCCCGACTCGCTGATCGGCGCATCGAAGCAGCGTGTGCGTCCATATTTGGCCTGCAAACCCTGCGTCGCGCGAAACACGCCGCCGAAGTAACCCACATCCTCGCCGAACACGACGACATCGTCACTGCGCGCCATCGAGATATCCATGGCACTGCGGACCGCCTCGATCATCGTCATTCTGGCCATATCAATATCCTGCCTTTTCGCGCTGGCGGCGAATGTGCGGCGGCATTTCGGCGTAGACACCTTCAAAGATGTCGCGCACCGAAGGCTTGCCGCCTGCCTGCAACGTGCCGTAGCTCTCAGCTTCGCGCTGCGCTTCGATCACCTCGTCCATGATCTCGGCCTGCGCCTGCTCATGGCGTTCGTCGGACCAGACCTCGCGAAGGATCAAATGGTTTTTCAACCGCAAAACAGGATCGCCAAGCGGCCATGCCTCCGACTCCGCCTTGGGGCGATAGGCACTCGGATCATCCGACGTCGAATGGGCCCCTGCCCGGTACGTGACATACTCGACGAGTGTCGGCCCGAGGTTGCGGCGGGCGCGCTCCACCGCCCATTGCCCAACGGCATGAACGGCCAGATAGTCGTTGCCATCGACACGAAGGGCGGGAATGCCGAAACCAAGTCCACGCGCGGCAAAGGTGCCGGACCCGCCACGCGCAATGCCCTGGAAGGTGGAAATGGCCCACTGATTGTTGACGATGTTGAGGACGATCGGTACCTTGTAGGTAGAGGCGAACACCAGTGCAGAATGAAAATCGGATTCGGCGGTTGCGCCATCACCGATCCATGCCGCAGCGATCTTCGTGTCGCCCTTGATGGCAGACGCCATCGCCCAGCCCACGGCCTGCACATATTGCGTGGCCAAATTGCCTGAAATGGTGAAGAAGCCATGCTCTCGAGAAGATTGAAGCACCGGCATCTGCCGCCCGTGCAAGGGGTCCATTTCGTTGGAGAAAATCTGGTTCATCATCGTAACGAGTGGATAATCGTCTGCGATCAGCAGACCGGCCTGTCGATAGGTCGGAAAATTCATGTCGCCCTTCGACAGCGCTTTGCGAAAGGCGCAACTGACCGCCTCTTCGCCAAGGTGCTGCATGTAGAACGAGGTTTTACCCTGACGCTGCGCCATCATCATGCGCGCATCGAAGGCGCGCAGCCGCATCATGTTGCGAAGCCCGATCAGCAGTTCTTCGTCTGACAGACTTCCCGCCCATGGTCCAACAGCCTCGCCATGCCGGTTGAGAACGCGGATGATGGAGTAAGCCAGATCGCGGATGGTTTCCGGTGCCGCATCCACATCCGGTCTGGGAACGGCACCCGCCGCCGGTATGTTGACGTTGGAAAAGTCCGGCTGCCCGCCGGGGCGAACGGCAGGCTCCGGCACATGCAGGCTCAAAGGCGTGGTTTCCGTCATCGTTATCCGCTCCTCCGCGAAAATACCGCCTCCTCAAGCGGCAGGTCTGTCTTACAAATTGCGCGCTATCACCATGCGCTGCACGTCGCTCGTTCCCTCGTAAATCTGGCAGATGCGGACATCTCGATAAATCCGCTCCACCGGATAATCGGCCATGTAACCGTAGCCACCATGTATCTGGATCGCATCGGAGCAAACCCGCTCGGCCATTTCGGACGCGAATAGCTTGGCCATCGATGCCTCGGTGAGGCACGGCTCTCCCGCTTCCTTTAGCGCTGCAGCATGCAGAACAAGCTGACGCGCCGCCTGGATCTGCGTGGCCATATCGGCGAGCCGAAAAGCGACGGCCTGATGTTCACCGATAGGCTTTCCAAAAGACATCCGCTCGCCTGCATAGGCCTTGGCCGCCTCGAACGCCGCCCTCGCCATGCCGACGGCCTGTGCGGCGATACCGATCCGGCCCCCTTCCAGATTGGCCAGCGCGATGCGGTATCCCTCGCCCTCTTTCCCGAGCCTGAGATCGGCCGAGAGACGCATTTCCGTAAACGCAATCTGGCACGTGTCGGAGGAATGAAGGCCGAGCTTCTCCTCCACCCGGATGACATCGTAACCCGGCGTATCCGTTGGCACGATGAAGGCGGTGATGCCTTTCTTGCCAGCATCGGGGTCCGTTACCGCAAAGACGATGATGACATTGCCGTTCTTGCCGGAGGTGATGAACTGCTTGGTGCCGTTTATGATGTAGCTATCGCCATCACGCTGCGCGTGGGTTTTGAGATTGGAGGCATCGGAACCGGCCTGCGGTTCGGTCAGCGCAAACCCGCCGATCCACTCGCCGCTGCTGAGTTTCGGCAGGAAGCGTTGCTTCTGCTCTTCAGTCCCGAATGTCAGGATCGGGACACAGCCGACAGAGTTGTGAACGCTCATGATGGTTGAGCAGGCCCCATCGCCAGCCGCGATTTCCTCAATCGCCAGCGCATAGGCCACAGCGCCGGTATCGGAACCGCCATAGCCTTCGGGAACCAGCATGCCGAGAAAGCCGAGTTCGCCCATGGCGCTCAATTCTTCACGGGGAAAGCGGCTTTCTCGATCACGTTGCGCGGCACCGGGCAGCAGCCGCTCCTGCGCAAAAGCGCGTGCCATGTCCCTGATCTGCGTCTGCAAATCGCTCAGCAGCATCTCACCTCCAGACGGAAAGCGAAAATGCCGATATCAATGTGTCGTCGGGCACATGCAGTCACTTTCCACCTCCCTGGAAAGATCCCTGTTCTCCAGGCCCCCATCCTCCTCCAAGAGTGAGGACCTGGAGACCAGGCTATCACCGCACGCCGAATTAACAAGGCGGAATGAACGCGCCGGTGGTAAAGTAATGTTGTGTGCTCGAAGCGTTATCAGTGCTCTACCGTCAGATATCCTTGCTCAGCCGCAGGGCATCGTAGATAGCCGCATGCGTATTGCGGGCGGCGACCGCGTCACCGATCCTGAACAACTGATAGGTTCCAGCAGGGTTTGTCTCGACGATTTGCGGCTGTCCCGACAGCAACTGGTCGTAATCGACCTCCCCAAGATTCTTAGACTGCGGCTTCAACTCGAAATAGAGATCATCCAGCGGAATGGTGCCATGATTTACGACGATCTGGTCCACCATCCGCTGTTTTGTGACGCCGCCATAATCGCTGCCGACATGGGCTATGATCTGATTGCCGCTCTTCTCCGCAGCTTGAAGACGGTAGGTGACCGTGAAGGTCACGTCCAGTTTCTGCAATGAGCGCATATAGGGAACGAGGTTCATGGCCATGACCTCCGGGGCAAACGAGCGATCCGGCGTCATGATCTCGACCTTCGCACCGCTTCTGGCGATAAACTCCGCAGCCTGCAAGGCGGCATGATCGCCGGCATCATCGAAAATCAACACGTTGGTACCCGGCTTTACATCGCCCGATATGATGTCCCAGGACGACACGACCAGATCGTTGCCCTTGGACAAAACCTCCGTGTGCGGCAGGCCACCAGTTGCTATAATCACCACATCTGGCTCTTCCGCACCAATCATCTGAGCATCCGCCCAGCTGTCGAAATGGAAGGTGACGCCGAGTTTCTCGCACTGGCTCATGCGCCACTCGATGATGCTGATCATTTCACGTCGGCGTTCGCTTTGCGCAGTCAGGCGGATTTGCCCTCCGGGTTTGTTCGCCGCCTCAAAAACCACGACGTCGTGGCCCCGCTCGCCGGCAACCCTCGCCGCCTCAAGACCCGCTGGCCCGGCACCGACGATCACCACCTTCTTGCGGATATCCGCTTTGAGGATGGCATGCGGCATAGTCTCTTCACGACCGGTGGCGGCGTTGTGGATGCAGAAAGCCATTCCCCCCTGATAGATGCGGTCGAGACAGTAATTGGCCCCGACACATGGGCGGATGTCGTCCTCGCGCTTTTCGGTGATCTTGCGAACGATATGCGGGTCCGTCATATGGGCCCGTGTCATCCCAACCATATCGACCTTGCCTGTTGCAATGGCGTGTCGCGCTGTTGCGACGTCGGGGATTTTTGCCGCATGGAACACCGGAAACTGGGTTGCAGCGCGGATTTCTCCGGCAAAATCCAGGTGCGGAGAGTTGGCCATGCCTTGGATGGGAATGACATCTGTCAGGCCAGGGTCGGTATCGATGTGGCCACGAATGACGTTCAAATAATCGATCAGGCCACTGTCGCGAAGTCGGCGGGATATTTCGATGCCATCGGCCTTGCCCGTTCCCCCATCCAGACATTCGTCGGCGGTGTAACGCACGCCGAGAATGAAATCGTTGCCGACCCGTTCGCGCATCGCCTTGAACACGTCAAAACAGAAGCGCATACGATTATCGAGGGAACCGCCATAGGGGCCATCCAGCTCATTCGTCAGAGGCGACGTGAACTGGTCGATCAGGTGGCCGTAAGCCTCCAGCTCGACTCCGTCCATGCCGCCCTCTTTCATCCGCTCGGCAGCGTCGGCGAAATCCTTGATGACACGCTCTATGTCCCAGTCTTCCATTTTCTTGGGAAAGGCGCGATGTGCCGCTTCCCTCTGGTGCGAGGGCGCTATGACCGGCAGCCAGTCGCCCTTATCCCAGCGGGTGCGCCGACCCAAATGGGTCAACTGGATCATGATCGCAGCACCTTCTTCGTGTACGGCGTCGGTCATTTGCCGGACCCAGGGAACGATCTCGTCTTTATAGGCGAGTAGATTGTTGAAGACAGGCGGGCTGTCGCGGGACACAGCCGCCGATCCCGCCGTCATGGTCAACGCGACCCCACCTCTCGCGCGCTCGACCGTATAGGCACGATAACGCTCTTTCGGCATACCATCTTCGGGATAAGCGGGCTCATGCGAGGTCACCATGATCCGGTTGCGAAGTGTCAGATGCTTGAGCTTGTAAGGTTGAAGAAGGGGATCGTTCGACATGCGACTGGCTCCGATTGAACGCTGCACATCGCGACGCTATCGATAAATGTACATAAGTGTCAATTCAGAAAACATGATAGGACCTGCAATGGACATAAATGTACATTTTGCTTGATGTGCGAGTAAAACTTCGTTAGCAATTTGTTATGGAACAGGCAGTCATCGACAGTGGTTGGCGTGGATCTCAAGATGGCTGGCTTGAAGCGGCCTACGACGCCCTACTGGAATCCGGTGTCGATTCCGTCAAAATACTCCCACTGGCTAAGAAGCTCGGCCTCTCGCGCACCAGCTTCTACTGGTTCTTCAAGGACCGCGAGGAATTGCTGGAACTCCTGATCTCGCGTTGGAGAGAGAAGAACACCGGCAACCTTGTGAAGCAGTCCGAAGCCTACGCAGAGTCCCTGGCTGAGGCCATGCTGAACGTTTTCGACTGCTGGCTGAACAAGGAACTCTTCGATTCCCAGCTCGAATTTGCGGTTCGCAGCTGGGCCTTGCAGTCGCCAGACATTCAGACCGAAGTCCATCGGGCGGATAAGGCCAGAATGGAAGCGCTGACCCGGATGTTTATCCGCTTTGGCTTTGATGAAACGGCTGCGGATGTCCGTGCCAGAACCACTTACCTCGTGCAGATCGGTTATATTTCGATGCAATCCACGGAGGATGTCGCGTTGCGCATGAAGCGAATTCCTGAATATATTGCCATTTACACTGGCCAATTCCCGCAACAGAGAGAACTCGACCGCTTCCATGCGCGGCACGACTTCAGGGAGGGGTAGGAAAGGTGGAAGCGGACCAAGGCCTGAGGATTGGCGTGATAGGCGGCGCAGGTTGGCTGGGCAGCGCCATCATCGATGCCGCGCTGCAGGCAGGCATCGTCAATCCGGAACACCTCTCGCTTTCCTTCCGAAGTCGCCGACCCGACCGGCTTTCGAGCGCCTACTGGACAACCGACAATCAGTCCGTCGCGGACCGCTCCGATGTTGTTCTCCTTTGCGTGCGGCCCGCCGACTGGCCCACGATCAAGGTCGATCTCAAAGGCAAGCTCCTCATTTCCGTGATGGCCGGGATTACGTCAGATGCCCTGAGTGAGCGCCACGAAACAGATCGCGTCGTTCGCGCATTGCCGAATGCCGCTGCCGAAGTCTGCCGGTCCTATACGCCCTGGATCGCCTCAAGCGCGGTGAATAACGAAGATCGTTCGGTCGTCAGGGCATTGTTCGACGCCTGCGGTGTACAGGATGAGGTTTTCGAGGAAACCTTTATCGATTATTTCACCGGCCTTTCCGGCTCCGGCCCGGCATTTCCTGCACTTCTTGCCAGCGCCATGATGCAGGACGCGATCTCGCAGGGCATTCCAGCGGACATCGCTCAGCGGGCCGTCAATACCGTGTTGATCGGCGCTGGACGTCTGCTGGAGAAACGCGCTGTGTCGCCATCAGAGACGACACAGACGTTTCTTGAATATCGCGGCACCACCGCCGCCGCGATAACTGTTATGCGCGATGGTGGCTTCGATGCCGCGATTACCAACGGATTGACCGCGGCATCAAAAGCTGCGGCAAAACTGGGAGACACGCTTCAGAATCCTTGAGTGGGCATACGCGGCAACCCGCTTTTGACGTCTAGCCGCTAAAAAAAGGGAACAGCGAAATGAATAAGCTATTGGCTTCGACCTGCATATTAATGGGATTGTTCGCCGGCGCCTCCTCGGCAGCCGCCGACTGCGGCACCGTCACCATTGCGAGCATGAATTGGCAAAGCGCCGAAGTCATCTCCAATCTGGACAAGTTGATTCTGAACGAAGGCTATGGCTGTCAGGCCGAAATCACCGTCGGCGACACGGTGCCGACCATCACGTCTATGTCTGAAAAGGGTCAGCCCGATATTGCACCCGAAGCCTGGGTCGATCTTCTACCCGATGTCGTCGCGACCGGAACAAAGGAAGGCCGAATCATAAAGGTTGGATCACCCCTGCCCGATGGCGGAAATCAGGGCTGGTGGATTCCGAAATATGTGGCCGATGCGCATCCCGACATCAAGACGATACCGGACCTTCTTAAGCACCCCGAACTTTTCCCCTCCACCGATGATCCGAGCAAAGGCGCAATTCTGAACGGCCCGCAAGGTTGGGGTGGCACGGTCGTGACGACGCAGTTGTTCAAAGCCTATGGCGGTGAGAAGGCAAACTTCACGCTGACCGACACAGGCTCGGCCGCCGGCCTCGATGGCGCCATCGCAAAAGCCTACGAACAAAAAACAAACTTCGTGACCTATTACTGGGCTCCAACGGCGCTGCTCGGAAAATATCCGATGGTGAAACTCGAAGCCGGTGTGGCCAACGATGCGGCCGAATGGAAGCGCTGCAACACCGTTGCCGATTGTCCAGATCCGAAGCCGAACGCCTGGCCGGTGGACACCATCGTCACTCTCGTCGCCAAGCCATTTTCTGAAAAGGCCGGACCTGACGTCATGTCCTATCTGGAAAAACGCTCGTGGAGCAACGAGGTCATCGGCAAGCTGATGGCTTGGATGACAGACAATCAGGCAAGCGGTGAGGACGGCGCCAAGCACTTCCTCAAGGAAAACCCGGATATCTGGACCAAATGGGTTTCTGCCGACGCAGCAACCAAGGTCAAGGCATCGCTCTGACACAAACCACCGGCCTGACACGTGGTCAGGCACAATGCGAAGACGGCATGCGGCTGGAAGCTCCACCGCATGCCGTCGCCAAACGATATTGCGCCAGCATCGACCAGAGCATGTCGCGACGGGCTATCGACGGCCCGATGACCTCTGCGAGACGACAGCGCCGTAGGGGATGACGCATGGACTGGTTTTACTCGTTTCCGCATATGGACGACGATACGCTTCGAAATCTGAAGAAGATGATCGATGATGGCTTTCGAGGCTTCACGCGTGCCTGGGGCGGCACGATCGAAGGCTTCTTCTCGCCATTGCAGCAGTTTCTGCTGGCCGCAGAACGCTTCACGACGCAAACGCCCTGGCCGATCATCATTCTGATCATCCTCGCCATTGCGTGGTTTGCCAGCCGCAGCCTCAAGATCGTCGTCGGCTGTCTGCTAACGCTGCTTGCCATCGGCTATTTTGACATGTGGATTGACACGATGCGCACGATCTCGATGATCTTCGTGTGTACCGTTTTGTCCATCGCCATCGGGCTGCCCATCGGCATCGCCATGTCCTACTCGAACCGCTTCCAACGCATCATCAACCCGGTCCTTGACGTCATGCAAACGATGCCGAGTTTCGTCTACCTCATTCCCGTCGTGATGCTGCTGGGCATCGGTCGCGTGCCGGGACTGATCGCCGTCGTCATCTATGCCATTCCACCCATGATCCGCCTTACCAATCTCGGCATCCGGCTGGTGGACCGCGATGTGCTGGAGGCGGCAGATGCCTTCGGCTCCTCCAACTGGCAAAAGCTGTTCAAGGTGCAATTGCCCCTAGCGCTGCCAACGATCATGGCCGGAATCAACCAGACGATCATGATGGCACTTGCCATGGTGGTCATCGCTTCCATGATCGGGGTTCAGGGGCTGGGACAACCGGTGTTGAAAGCCATCGCTAACCAGTATTTCACACTGGGAATTTTCAATGGCATGGCCATCGTCGGCATCGCCATCATCTTCGACCGCATCAGCCAGGCCTACGGCAAGCGGCTCCAGAAACATCAGGAGATTGCCCATGGCTGATACCTTTGGCGGCATTAAAATCAGCAATCTCTACAAAATCTTCGGCGTCAACCCGGACGCCTATGTCGACGCGGTCAAAGGCGGCCTGTCGAAGACTGAGCTGAACGAGCGACACGGGCACGTTCTGGGCCTGCGGGATATCAACATCGATATCCCCTCAGGCTGCATTCAAGTCATCATGGGCCTGTCCGGCTCCGGCAAGTCCACGCTGATCCGGCATATCAACCGGCTTATCGACCCGACAGCCGGTGAGGTGCTTGTGGACGGCGTCGATGTGGTGAAAATGAACACGCAGGATTTGCGCACCTTCCGCCGCCACCAGACGGCAATGGTGTTTCAGAAATTCGCACTTTTGCCGCATCGAAACGTGCTGGACAACACACTCTACGGCCTAGAGGTGCAGGGCATGGCGCGCGCACAAAGCGTCGATATTGCGATGCGCTGGCTGGAACGAGTCGGCCTCAAAGGTTTCGAAACGCGCTTTCCCAACCAGCTTTCCGGCGGCATGCAACAGCGCGTGGGGCTGGCACGGGCCCTTTCCAACGACGCCCCGGTTCTGCTGATGGACGAAGCCTATTCCGCACTCGATCCACTGATCCGCACCGACATGCAAAGCGTGCTTCTGGATATTCAAAAGGAAATCAAAAAGACGATCGTCTTCATTACCCACGATCTCGATGAGGCGTTACGTCTGGGAGATCAGATCGCGATTCTCAGAGACGGAGAAGTCATCCAGCAAGGTACCAGCCAGGACATCGTCCTACGCCCGGCAGACGACTACATCGCCAATTTCGTCAAGGAAGTGAACCGGGGCCGTGTCATCAATGTCGAAGCGGTGATGTTTCCCATCAATGCCAGCCAGCGCCTCGGCGGACCAAAGATATTGGTGGGAACCAGCGTCGAAGGGGCAATGCGCATGCTGTCGCGAAGCGGAGAAGACGACGCAGCGGTCGTTGATTTGAACGGTAAAAGTGTGGGCACAGTGAGCTTCAGACAGCTTGCTAAGGCAATCGTCAATGACAACGAGACGGAGGGGGTGGCAAACCAGGAGCCGGTTAAAGCATTCACCGGGTCGTAGACGCCCTCCTAGAAGGATAACGTACTTTTACTGTGTCAGATTAAAATAGCACGCACAAAAAAGCCCGCAGATGCGGGCTTCTTCGTCGTTAGAATGGGGCTTTACGAAGCTTTCTTCTTTGACGCCTTGGTGTTTGCTGAGCCTTCGCCGAGCTGTGTCAGCTTTGCGTCGGTCGCAATTTCTTCCTGAAGGGTTGCTTCCAGCAATTTCGCGGCTTCTGTGTGGCCAAGCTGCTCGGCCCAGCTTTTCAGCGTGCCGTAACGGGCAATTTCATAGTGTTCGACTGCTTGAGCAGACGAGATAAGACCAGCATCGAGGGCAGCGCTGCCCTTGTATTCTTCGATGATCTCTTCACCTTCAGCAAGGATGCCCTGAATGGCTTCGCAGGTCTTGCCGCGAGCAGGTTTACCCAACAATTCGAAAATCTGCTGAAGGCGTTCGATCTGTCCTTCCGTTTCTTCCTTATGCTGGAGGAAAGCAGCCTTGCCCTCTTCGGACTGGGCAGCGCGTGCCATCTTCGGCAGTGCCTTCAGCACTTGCTTTTCAGCAAAATAGATATCCTTGAGTGTATCAAGAAACAGATCGTCGAGTGTTTTATCAGCCATGGTGATGTCCTCAGTTGGTGGGTTGTACCTGCCGAACCGGACAAGGTGCAGTAAGTTCCCGAGCGTTCTGCGTAACGTGGACGATTCTGCGTTCCATCGCAGCTTGCCGATCAATGCCTGAGCCACGGTCGCTCGTCTTGCCTCCAACATGCGGAACATAAGGCGCCCGTCATACGTCTTCTGCTGTGTGCGTGAAAAACTGGCGTAAGATGAGAGTGGTGGACAAGCATGGTCGCTGATGCAGATAAACTCTCTACATATAAGAAAAAACGCAATTTCCGGCTGACCGAAGAGCCCAGCGGCTTGAAGAAGTCGAAAGAGTCCAACCGCCGCCGCTTCGTCATCCAAAAGCATGACGCAACGCGGTTGCACTACGATCTGCGGCTAGAGCTCGATGGCGTTTTCAAGTCCTGGGCCGTGACCAGAGGTCCTTCTCTCGACCCCAACGACAAGCGGCTCGCCGTCGAGGTTGAAGACCATCCGCTTGATTACGGCGACTTCGAAGGCACGATACCCAAGGGTCAATATGGCGGCGGCACGGTGATGCTGTGGGATCGCGGCTATTGGGAACCCGAAGGCGATAAGACGCCCGAGGAGGCATTGGCGAAGGGTGATTTCAAGTTCACGCTGGACGGTGACCGACTGCATGGAAGCTTTGTTCTGGTGCGGATGCGCAATGACCGCGATGGCGGCAAACGGACGAACTGGCTGCTGATCAAACACCGCGACGAAGATGCCGTCGATAAAAATGGCGCAGCCGTGTTGGACGATAACACGACATCCGTCGCGTCTGGCCGAACCATGGATGCCATCGCCGCTGGCAAGGGAAAAAAGCCGAAGCCGTTCATGACCCGAAGCGGGAGGGTCGAAGCGGATGCGGTATGGGACAGCAGTGAAGGTCTGGCTGCCGAGGAGCGCAAGGCTGGCACGAAAACGTCCGCGAAGGCGAAGACCACACGAACGAAGCCAACCAAACCCACAGCCTCGAAGTCGGCGATGCCAAGCTTTATCGCGCCGCAACTCTGCCAGAGCCTGACGCGTCCTCCGGCAGGAAAAGGCTGGATCCACGAGATCAAATTCGACGGCTACCGGGTCCAAATGTGCGTGTCGGACGGCAAGGCAACGCTAAAGACCCGAAAAGGACTGGACTGGACGTCGAAATGGCCTGCTATCGCCAAGGCGGCGTCTGCGCTGCCGGACTGCATCACCGACGGTGAGATTTGTGCGCTGGATGAACGAGGTGCGCCAGATTTTGCCGCACTACAGGCAGCGTTGTCGGAAGGTGAAACCGATGATCTCGTCTATTTCGCATTCGATCTTCTGTTCGATGGTGACGACGACCTGAGAGAACTGGCTGTGACGGAACGCAAGGATCGCTTACAGGCCCTGTTATCGGGCGCTGGTGAGGACCCACGTATTAGGTTTGTCGAGCATTTCGAGACGGGCGGTGATGCCATCCTGAAATCGGCATGCCGTCTATCGCTGGAGGGCATCGTTTCCAAGAAGGCAGATGCGCCTTATCGGTCAGGTCGGAGTGACACCTGGGCCAAATCCAAATGCCGTTCCGGCCACGAAGTGGTCATCGGGGCCTATGCCAAAACCAATGGCAAATTTCGCTCACTTCTTGTTGGTGTTTTCAGCGGCAAGCATTTCGTCCATGTGGGGCGAGTGGGGACAGGGTATAGCGCGACAACAGTCGCAAAACTGCTGCCCAAGCTTCAGGAGATGGAGACGTCCAAATCGCCTTTCACCGGTATCGGAGCGCCAAAGAAGACGGACGATATCGTCTGGTTGAAACCTGAACTCGTGGCCGAGATAGAGTTCGCAGGCTGGACTGGCGATGGGCAGGTTCGGCAGGGCGCGTTCAAAGGTCTGCGCGAAGACAAGCCTGCCGCGGAGGTGGAAGCCGAAGAACCGGCATCGCCTCAAGACGCGGATGTTTCCGACCCCGAAACCAAGAAGCCACCCGCCAAACGTCTCCGCAAAGGCGCGAAGGAAGAGGTGATGAGCGTCATGATCTCCAGCCCCGAAAAGGCGCTCTGGCCGGACGCGGGTGATGGAAAACCCGTCACCAAGGCAGATCTCGCCCATTATCACGAAGCCGTCGGTGCCTGGCTGATCGATCATATCAAAGGTCGCCCATGCTCAATCATGAGAAGCCCCGATGGCATAGGCGGCACGCAGTTCTTTCAGCGCCACGCGATGCCCGGAGCCTCCAACCTTCTCGAGCTCGTGACGGTCTCGGGCGATAAAAAGCCCTATCTCCAGATCGACCGCGTCGAGGGTCTTGCAGCCATCGCGCAGATCGGCGGTATCGAGCTCCATCCGTGGAACTGCGAACCCGGCCAGCCCGAGGTGCCAGGCCGTCTGGTTTTTGACCTTGATCCCGGTCCGGACATTGAGTTCTCAACTGTCGTCGAGGCTGCCCGCGAAATTCGTGACCGCCTGGAGGAATTGGGTCTCGTCAGCTTCTGCAAGACGACTGGAGGCAAAGGCTTGCACGTCGTTACCCCTCTTGCCGTGCCAAAAAACAAGAACGTGAGTTGGGACGAAGCCAAAGCCTTCGCACATGATGTCTGCGAAGAAATGGCGCGAGATAATCCAGATCTCTATTTGATCAAAATGGCGAAGAACCAGCGCGAGGGGCGGATTTTTCTCGATTATTTGCGAAACGACCGGATGGCAACGGCGGTTGCAACCCTGTCGCCACGCGCAAGACAGGGCGCAACCGTCTCGATGCCGCTCAACTGGACACAGATTAAAGCCGATCTCGATCCAATGCGCTTCACAGTCAGGACGGTTCCCAATCTCTTAAAGAAGAGCACGGCGTGGGAGGACTATTGTGACGGCCAAAGACCGCTGGAGCGGGCTATCAAGCGCTTGAACAAAGTCAGGAAAGCCTCCTCCTGACAGCCCTCACCTACGGCTGCGCGTTTCCTTGGCGACCGACTTCTTCAGCGCGTCCATGATGTTGATGACATTACTCGGACCCGGCGACGATGCAGGCTTTTTCGCTTTGGTCTTCGTCTGCTTTATTTGAGCCTTCTTCTTTGTTTTGATGATGTCGAGCAAGCGCTCTTGCACCGGGTCGACAACCATTTTTGCATCCCACGGCTGGGTCTGCTTTTTGATGAGTTTCTGGACGAGCGCCATCAGGTCGCTGTCGGGTTTCTCATCGCCAATGCTGTCAAAATAGTCATCCTCGTCCCTTACCTCATCACCGTAGCGCAAAGTCCACAGAACGATGCCCTTCCCGCGTGGCTCCAGCATGACAGCGCGTTCGCGTCTAGAAATGACAAGCCTCGAAATCCCAACCATGTCCTGCGAGGCCATGGCGTCACGGATCACGGAAAAGGCCTCCTGCGCCACCTTCTCATTCGGTGAGAGATAGTAGGGCGTATCCAGCCAAATCCATTCGATAGTATCGCGTTTGGTAAAGGTCGAGATATCGATGGTCCGGGTGCTGTCGAGCGCGACGTTTTCGAGTTCCTCATCTTCAAGGATCACGTAATCATCCTCGCCCCGCGGGTAACCCTTGACCTCGTTTTCTTCCTTGACGTCTTTGCCCGTAACGGAATCCACGTAGTGGCTCACCACACGGTTGTTCGTCACACGGTTGAGCGTGTGAAACCGCACCTTCTCACTTTCTGATGTCGCAGGTGTGAGTTGTACCGCACAGTTGACGAGCGAGAGCTTCAGATAGCCTTTCCAATAGGGACGAACAGCCATTGTGGTCTCCTCTTAACCGGCGCGGCGGGTGGGCGCTGCTTTGGAATTCGCTTTAGCAGCCGTCTTTTTGGTCTTCGCGCTGCCGGCCTTGGCGGACTTCTGCTTAGACTTCGATTTGCTGTCCATGCCGGCACTCTCGCGCAACGCCTGCATCAGATCGACAACCTTCGACTCCGGTTCGGCCTTCTTCTTAGGCAGGGACCGACCTTCGATTTTCGCCGTCACCAGTTCCGCCACCGCCGCCTCGTAACGGTCATCGAAGGTGCTAGCATCGAAACTGCCCTTCTTTTTGGCGATGATCAGTTCCGCGATCTCAAGCAATTCAGGGTCGCTTTTCATATCGGGCAGGTCTTCGAAAGACTCCTCAGAAGACCGGACCTCATAATCGAAATTAAGGGTCGACGCGATCAGGCCTTTGCCGTGTGGTCGAATGAGAACCGTGCGCAAACGTCGAAACAGCACAGTGCGCGCAATGGCTGCCACCTTGGCCTTTTTCATCCCGTCGCGCAGCAACACATAGGCTTCAGTCCCGACCTTGTCGGGCGTCAGATAATAGGGCTTGTCGAAATAGACATTATCGATTTCCGAAGAGGGAATGAACGATTCGATTGCCAACGTCTTGTCACTATCAGGAACAGCAGCAGCAACCTCATCCGGCTCAAGAACGACATATTGCCCGTTCTCTGTCTCGTAACCCTTGATCTGGTCATCCCGCTCGACAACATCTCCCGTCTCGCTATCCACAAACTCGCGCCTGACCCGATTACCGGTCGCTCTGTTCAACGTGTTGAATGCGATCCGCTCTGACGATGATGCAGCAGTGTAGAGGGCCACCGCGCAAGAGACTTCGCCAAATTTGATGAAGCCCTTCCAATTCGCTCTCGGGGAAACCACGATATGCACACTCCTCACACAACAAGCATGATTCAACCAATCAGTGCTGCAATCGTTCCGCGCTAGAACGAATCGTTTTGGGTAATTTGCCTGTTGCCAATTGCAGAGCGCACTCGACTTAAGGCGCTGATTTCAAATGATTTATTGGTGATGGACTTCTTAGGAGCAGCCTGAATTTTGCTGATAGCAGTTCATTGCACAACAGCGCCGAAGGCTTATTTTCCGAAATAACCATGGAAAGCTGATGGTGCCCCTTGCCGGAATCGAACCAGCACTCCTCTCGGAACCTGATTTTGAGTCAGGCGCGTCTACCAATTCCGCCAAAGGGGCAACTCTGGAATCTTATTCCTTGGTATGCGGCGGACTATACGAACCGACCCTATAACGTCAACCGATTTTTGCGAAAAACGCGATTTCACGAAACTTTGCTTGGCCTCCTGCTTGGCACCTTCAACGAAGCATTTGCAAGCGCGGTGAGACTGGATTAGAGGCATGGGATAGCGGGTTAAACGATACCGCGCTTGGCCCTGTTTTGCCAGATGGGCTATTTGAAGTGTTGGGTCGAATGTGAAGGACCACATGATGACGAGTGCAGTTTCCGCAGACAAGAACCGCAGCGCTTCCGCTGTTCTCGTTACGCTTGGGATGATTGTAACGGTGGGCGCTGCACTAGGGTTTCAGCATATTGGCGGCTATACGCCCTGCGCGTTGTGTTTGCTGGAGCGTGACCCCTATTATTACGCGATTCCCGTCGGCATTCTGGCGATAGCGGCGAGCCTGTTCAGGCTACCGGTCTGGCTCTCACGGTCCGCACTCATTATCGTCGGCGTTGCCATGTTGATAGGCGCTGGTCTTGGTGTGTATCACTCAGGCGTTGAATGGGGTTTCTGGCCGGGCCCGACCACCTGCTCGACTGGCGCGCCCTCCATTACCACCAATGCCGGGAACCTGTTGAGCGACCTCAATGCCATCAAGGCGCCATCGTGCAATGACGCGGCATTGCGTGTGCTTGGACTGTCGTTTGCAGGATGGAACGTGGTTGCCAGCATCGTGCTTGCGGGCATCGCGTTTTTTGGCGCAACCCGCAAAGCCGCTTGAACCATTACGGCTGCAATTCTGTATCCCAATAGAGATAATCCATCCAGCTTTCGTGCAGATAGTTGGGTGGGAACGAACGACCGTTGTTGTGCAGGTCCTGAACCGTGGGCTGGTACGGCTTCTGGTGGGGTACCATGCCCGCGATCTTTGGTAGCTTGCTGCCCTTTTTGAGATTGCAGGGTGAGCAGGCTGCGACGACGTTGAGCCATGTCGTTTCGCCGCCATGGGCGCGCGGAATGACGTGGTCGAAGGTCAGATCATCATGGGAGCCGCAATACTGGCACTCGAACTTGTCACGCAAAAACACGTTGAAGCGTGTGAATGCGGGGTTGCGGGTGGGCTTCACATAGGTTTTCAGGCTGACGACACTGGGCAGCCGCATGGAAAAACTGGGCGAACATACTGCGTGATCATATTCTGCAATGATGTTTACGCGGTCAAGAAATACGGCCTTGATCGCGTCCTGCCAGGACCACAGCGACAAGGGATAGTAACTCAGCGGCCGGTAGTCTGCGTTCAAAACGAGCGCGGGCAAAGCCTGTGGTGAAACGGCAATCGTCAAGGGCGTCTCCTGATCGATTCTGCATCTACACCTGTATATTAGGTCCGTTGTTACAGGATTGTGAAGCCCATAAATGAAGCGCTGAAAGAAAGGCTAATTTCAGGCGGCAGGAAGCGCATCACGGCGCGTTATCGCGGCATAATAGGCCCAGAAAAGCCGGGCTGCGACGGATCGGTACGGAGCCCAGTTAGAGGCGATATCCCGCAGCATTTTTTCACCGGGTCGCGCCTCCAGTTGCAGACCGTGGGCAACGGCTGCCTGCAACGCCACATCACCGGATGGAAACATATCGGCATGACCGAGACAGAACATGAGATAGACCTGCGCGGTCCATGGCCCGATGCCGTTGAGCGCCGTGAGCGACGCGTAGGCGGACGCATCATCAAGCGTAGAGATTGCCTCAAGATTCAAATGTCCGTCAACGATGGCCGTGGCAACACCGTGCAATGTTTTCGCCTTGGCACGGGAGAGGCCGAAGCGGGGCGTGTCGTCATTCGTGGCAGCGATATAATGGGCCGCTGTCACATCGCCCATCTCTGCTTCCATGCGCCGCCATATGGCGTCTGCACTGGCACGTGACACCACCTGCGAGACGATGATGTGGGCTAGACCTGCAAAGCCGGGCTCTGTCAGCCGCAACGGCAGAGGACCGGCCTTTTCAGCGATCGGCACGAGGCGCGGATCAAGCTGCAGAAGCGCGGCGAGACCTTCCCCGATATCAGACATATTTCGGATGATTTCGCTCAACCAGGCCTCAGCGTCCATGACTTCGCCTTGGCGAAGCACCGCAAGACATGGCAGAAGAAACCATGTCTTTGCTTTCAGGTCAAAAGCCGGTTTTGCGTTTTGCGCCCAGCCCCAACGGGCGGCTGCATCTTGGCCACGCGCTTTCCGCCTTTCTCAACCACGATATGGCAAAGGCGATGGCAGGGCGGTTTCTGTTGCGGATCGAGGACATCGATCTGGCGCGGTGCACGGATGAACTCGAGCAAGGGATATATGAGGACCTCGCATGGCTGGGGCTCGACTGGGAGATGCCAGTGCGCAGACAGTCCGACCATTTCGATGTTTATCGGAAAGGGTTGGACCAACTTATCGCTTTGGGTGTGGCCTATCCCTCTTTCATGAGTCGGGGCGACGTGAAGGCGTTCGTGACGGATTACGAGGCCGGGGGGAGGATATGGCCTCGGGATCCAGACGGCGCGTTGCATTATCTTGCACTGGACAAACAACGCCCTGAACATGAGGTCTCAGCACTTTTGTCATCGGGCAAAAGGCATGCGTGGCGACTGGATATGGATAAAGCCTTGGCTCTGCTTGAAACCCCGTTGCAATGGCGCGAGACCGGTAGCGGCTCTGACGAGGTGATCGACGCCGACCCTGCGGCGTGGGGCGATGTCGTGCTTTCGCGTTCCGATGCGCCGTCCAGTTATCATCTGTCCGTGGTGATGGACGATGCCGTTCAGGGTATCACCTACGTGGTGCGCGGCATGGACCTGTATCACACCACATCCGTTCACCGGCTGTTGCAGGAACTGCTGGGTTTGCCTGCGCCTGAATACCACCACCACCGGCTTATTCTGGATGACACCGGAAACAAGCTATCGAAAAGCAGGGGCAGTGCCAGCCTTCATGTGCTGCGAGAGCAAGGCCTAGCGGGATCAGATATCCGCGGCCTCCTCGGCATCTAGGGCTTCTCTCAGGCTACCATTGTGAATACCGGCCTTGATGACATGGCGGATGCGGTATTTCATCAGGGCCGCGTTGACCTCTGCACCCAGCATGAAGATGACGCCGACCATGTAGAGAAACACCAGCACGATCATGACCGACGCCAAACCGGCATAGGTGGCGGCGTAATTCGCAAATGTTGCAAGGTAATAGGCGAAGATGCCCGCGCCGATGACCCAGAACAGCAGCGTCAGGAATATCCCGGGCAGCACATCCCAGATGCGGCGACGGCCAGCGGGAAGCCATAGATGGGCAGCAGCGAGGCCGACGGCCAAAACGATGATGGTGCCGTAGAGACCAAGGTTGGACACGGTCACCAGAAAATCCTTCAACAGCGGAAAGCGTGTTTCGGCAAAAGACAGTGCGACGGGTACAGCAACGAGAACGATGCTAATGGCTGCAAAAATCGTGACTGCAATGACGACGTAGAAGAGGCTGAGAAGACGCGTGACATACCACCAGCGGGTCTCGCTGACACGGTAGGCGCGGTTGAGCGAGATACGCAGTGCCTCGACGCCATTGGAGGCAAAATAGGCGGCGGCAAGCACCGAAATCGTCAACAGCCCGCCACGTGGAATGGTCAGCACCTGCTGGACCTGGGCTGCAAGTGGCCCGGCAATTGCCGCTGGCCATGTATCGAAAATGATGTGAACGGCGGTTTCGGCGAATTGATCAGCACCGAGAAAACTTGCCAGCGCCGTGCCGAAGATCAGAAACGGAAAAAGCGCAAGCAGGATGGAAAGCGCCACGTGACTGGCCATGGCCCAGCCATCGTCCTCGGCAAAATGGACGTAGGCGTCAAGGGCCACTTTTCGCACGATGTCCATTGCTGCAACCATGTCGCCTCCTCAATCGGCATTTCGTTTGTAACTCGGGGCGAGATGTGGGAAGTCAGTCACCGCTTGTACAGCGCTTGAGACTGCGCACTGGTTCCACCTGTTCAAGAAGAATTGTGCGCTACTCAATCACTACACCCGTTCAATGCACCATCCTTAACACGTCATGACTTAGGAAATACTTTTCATGTCTGAAAAACCGGTCATCATCATCACCGGCTGCTCGTCCGGGATCGGCGCCCATTGTGCAAAGGCATTGAAAGACGATGGTTGGCGGGTTTTTGCCACGGTGCGGCGTGCGCAAGACATGGTAGACCTTCAGGCGTGCGGCATCGAAACGCTGATCATGGACTATACCCAGCCGGAAACGATTGCGGCCCTGGTTGATGATGTCGCAGCGCGCACTGGCGGGCGGATCGATGCGCTGTTCAACAACGGCGCCTATGGCCAGCCCGGCGCGGTGGAGGACCTGAGTGTCGATGTCCTGCGGCGGCAGTTCGAGACCAATGTTTTCGGCTGGCACGACCTGACCTGCCGTGTCATTCCGCTCATGCGCAAACGCGGATACGGGCGTATCGTGCATTGCTCGTCCATTCTGGGCCTCGTTCCCTATCGCTATCGCGGCGCCTACACGGCGTCCAAATTCGCGCTGGAAGGGCTGGGCGTCACGCTTCGCATGGAACTGCAAGGCAGCGGCATCGAGGTCAGCCTGATCGAACCCGGCCCCATCGCCTCGAAATTCACGGCCACGGCGCTGGCCCAGATCAAGGGCAATATCGATCTTGAAAACTCCGTTCATGCGCAGGATTACAAGCGCCAGCTTGCGCGGCTGGAGGGCACAGGGCAGAAAAACAAGCACAAGCTTGGCCCGGATGCCGTCTACAAGGAACTGAAACACGCACTGACCGCCAAACGTCCGAAGCCCCACTACATCATCACCATGCCAGCGAAACAGGCCGTGATTTTGAGGAGGCTTCTGCCAGCCGATTTCTTTTACCGGTTCCTGCGCAGGTTCGACTAGCGCTGCGGCGCGCTAATCAGCTACAACGCAGGCAACGGCATTTTTGGGAGCGTCGAGCATGTCCAGTTTCACCACGGTACTTACCGTCATCGTCATGGGTCTGGTGGTCCTTGTGCTGATACGCGGGCTGTTCACCATGCTTAAAGGTACGGATGCCAACAAATCCAATAAACTGATGCAGTTGCGGCTTCTGTTGCAGGCGGTTGCCATCATCCTCATCATGGCCACGCTGTGGCTGACGGGTGGAGGGCGATAACGACATGGTCAAACTGAACAAAATCTATACCCGAACCGGCGACGATGGCACGACGGCACTGGTCTCCGGCCCGCGCCGCGCCAAGCACGATCTGCGTGTCGAAAGCTACGGGACGGTGGATGAAACCAACTCCGCTATCGGCGTTGCCCGACTTCACACATCCGACCTTACCGAACTCGATGCGATGCTGTTTCGCATTCAGAACGATCTTTTCGATCTCGGTGCAGACCTGGCCACCCCCGATACGGGCGAAGTGCTGTCCTATGAACCGCTGCGGATCGTTGAGGCGCAGGTCACGCGCGTAGAAAACGAGATCGACGCACTGAATGCCGATCTGCCCGCGCTCACATCCTTCGTGCTGCCCGGGGGAACACCGGCGGCTGCCAATCTTCACCTTGCGCGCACCATTTCCCGGCGTGCAGAACGCCAGATGGTGGAACTGGCACTGATCGAAGGTGAGACGGTCAGCCCTGCCGCATTGAAATACATCAACCGGCTCTCCGACTTCCTGTTCGTGGCAGCACGCTTTGCCAACGATGCAACGAAGGCCGACATGCCCGATATTCTCTGGGTTCCCGGTCAGAACCGTTAAGACAAGCGAGGGATCGACCGCATGTTCATTCCCTTGCACGATGCGAACTCGCTCAAGCATATCAAGCTGCAATATGTGACGCTGTCGCTCATCGGCATCAACGTGCTGGTGTGGCTGCTGACGGGCGTATTGGCTGACGATGCAGCGGCAGGGGCCGCCACTCTTGGGCTCGGTTTCATTCCTGCTGTCATCTTCGATTACGCCTATCTCGATCCGGCGGTCAAACTGGTGCCCGAGGGAGCGACCGTCGTCACCTACGCTTTTTTGCATCTTGGTTTCTGGCATCTGGCGTCCAACATGGTTTTCCTTTGGGTCTTCGGCGATAATGTCGAGGACGCGTTCGGTCATGTCAGGTTTTTGGTGTTCTACATTGCCTGTGCGGCGGCAGGCGCCCTCTTTCATGGCTTGGTGTCCCAGACCTCGGAAGCGCCGCTGATCGGTGCATCGGGCGCTGTCTCCGGTGTCGTTGCCGCCTATATGCTGCTGCATCCGCGCGTGCGGGTCTGGGTGCTGGTGTTCATGCGCATTCCCATACCCCTGCCAGCCTTCATTCCGCTGGCGTTATGGATCGCCCAGCAGTTCTTCATGTTCATCTTCGGTATGCAGGACAGGGTGTCGTGGAGCGCCCATGTCGGCGGCATTATTGCAGGCGTGGTTCTCGTGCTTTTCCTGCGCAGGCGCGGCGTGCCGCTGTTTGACAGAACCATCATCACGCCCAGAGCCGTGCAACACAAAAACCAGGGGCCGCAGGCCGCTGTCGTGTCGCAAACGGAACGGCCTTTCGACAGCATTCGATGAAAACTAAGCCAAGGATTGATATTTACGTTCACGTTAACGTAAAATATCGCCGCAGCTCATGAGGTGATGAGCATTGCTCCGTTGAATTCGCGGAAAAAATGCGTATCCATGTCGCAACTTGATTGTCAGAAGGTCCATTCGGCGTTTCGCCTTATGGTCAGGTGTCGAAGGAAGGTTATCGATGAAGATTCTCGTCCCAGTAAAACGTGTGGTGGATTACAACGTCAAAATCCGCGTAAAAGCGGATGGCTCGGGCGTTGAACTTGCCAACGTCAAGATGTCGATGAACCCGTTCGACGAAATCTCGGTCGAAGAAGCACTGCGCCTCAAAGAAGCAGGCAAGGCAGAGGAAGTCGTGGTCGTTTCAATCGGTCCTGCCAAGGCTGAGGAAACGCTGCGCACGGCGCTGGCCATGGGTGCCGACCGGGCCGTCCTGATCGAAACCGATGAGGCCGTGGAGCCGCTGGCCGTCGCCAAGCTTTTGAAGGGCGTGGTCGACGCAGAAGCGCCGGGCCTTGTTATCGTCGGCAAGCAGGCGATCGATGACGACAGCAACCAGACCGGCCAGATGCTGGCAGCGCTTCTGGGCTGGGGCCAGGGCACATTCGCCTCCAAGGTCGAGCCATCGGACGGCAAGGTTGCTGTGACGCGCGAAGTCGATGGCGGTTTGCAGACGGTCGAACTCAAGCTTCCAGCCGTCGTGACGACAGACCTTCGTTTGAACGAACCGCGTTATGCGTCTTTGCCGAACATCATGAAGGCCAAGAAAAAGCCGCTCGACAAGAAGACGCCCGCCGATTTCGGCGTCGATATCACGCCACGCCTCAAGGTTTTGAAGACCGAGGAACCGGCAGGCCGCAAGGCTGGCGTCAAAGTCGGTTCGGTTGCCGAACTGGTATCGAAGCTTAAAGCCGACGGCGTTCTTTAAGAATACGGATAGGGAGATTTTACCATGGCCATTCTTCTTCTGGCAGAACACGACAACGCAACCCTGTCCGACCAGACGGCAAAGACGCTGACGGCGGCGACACAAATCGGTGGCGATGTCACCGTTCTCGTCGCAGGCTCCGGCGCAAAGGCTGTCGCTGACGAAGCGGCAAAGCTATCAGGCGTTTCCAAAGTGTTGTTGGCTGACGATGCATCCTATGCCAACCAGCTCGCTGAGCCACTGGCCGCGCTCATCGTGTCGCTCGGCGCATCCTATGACGTGATCATCGCGCCTGCGACTGCATCCGCCAAGAACGTGCTGCCGCGCGTGGCGGCTCTTCTGGATGTCGCGCAGATTTCTGAAATCATCGAAGTCATCTCCGCAGACACGTTCAAGCGCCCGATCTACGCCGGTAACGCCATCCAGACTGTTCAGTCAAGCGACGCGAAAAAGGTCATCACCGTCCGCACCTCCACCTTTGCACCCGCAGAGGCTGGCGGTTCGGCTTCGGTCGAAGCCGTGGCAACGGCTGAGAACCCCGGCGTATCTTCCTTCGTATCGGACGCACTCGCATCATCAGATCGCCCGGAGCTGACATCGGCCAAGATCATCATCTCCGGTGGCCGCGCGCTCGGCTCTTCGGAAAAGTTCAAGGACGTCATTCTGCCCGTCGCCGACAAGCTTGGTGCCGCAGTCGGCGCATCGCGCGCAGCCGTGGATGCAGGTTACGCACCGAACGACTGGCAGGTTGGCCAGACGGGCAAGGTCGTGGCACCACAGCTCTATATCGCTGCCGGTATCTCCGGGGCCATCCAGCACCTTGCAGGCATGAAGGACTCGAAAGTCATCGTTGCCATCAACAAGGATGAGGAAGCTCCGATCTTCCAGGTTGCCGATTACGGCCTCGTGGCCGATCTATTCGACGCCCTGCCTGAGCTCGAAAAAGCACTCTGATCCAATCAATTCCAAAAGCGGCGCGTTTTTCCAACGCGCCGCTTTTGTTTTTTTGCAATATGCGTAACATCCGCGCACGTGCGACGCGCACATTCCCACAGGAGAGACATCATGACCGCCCCAATCAAGAACGTCGGTATTATTGGCGCCGGTCAGATGGGCTGTGGCATTGCACATGTTTCTGCACTGGCGGGTTACAAGGTCCACATCTATGATCTGGCCAAGGATCGTATCGAGGCTGGACTGGCGACGATCAATGGCAATCTGGCGCGTCAGGTCAGCAACGGCAAGATGGCCGATGAAGACCGCAAGGCCGCGCTGTCGCGCATCGGCGGCTCATCCGACGTCAACGACCTCGCAGCGATGGATCTGGTGATCGAAGCAGCGACGGAGCATGAAGAAACCAAGCGCAAGATTTACGCGCAGATCTGCCCGGTGCTAAAGCCTGAGGCGCTTCTTGCAACCAATACATCCTCGCTTTCCATCACCCGCCTTGCATCGGCAACCGACCGTCCCGAGCAGTTCATGGGCATCCATTTCATGAACCCGGTGCCGGTGATGAAGCTGGTGGAACTGGTGCGCGGCATTGCAACCGGTGAACAGACTTTTGAAACTGCCAAGAATTTCGTGCGGTCGCTGGATAAGGCGATCACCGTTGCCGAAGACTTCCCGGCCTTCATCGTCAACCGCATTCTCCTGCCGATGATCAACGAAGCGATCTACACGCTATACGAAGGTGTCGGCTCCGTCGAAGCCATCGATACGGCCATGAAGCTTGGCGCGAACCACCCGATGGGACCGTTGCAACTGGCCGACTTCATCGGCCTCGACACGTGTCTGTCGATCATGCAGGTCCTGCATGATGGTTTGGCAGACAGCAAGTATCGCCCCTGCCCGCTGCTGGTCAAATACGTCGAAGCTGGTTGGCTTGGCCGCAAATCCGGTCGCGGCTTTTACGATTATCGTGGCGAAACACCCGTTCCAACGCGGTAATGGCACACGGCGCTACGGCGCCTTTGCCGTATCGACCAGCAACTTGGCATCGGGGCTGTCCCATGCGGCAGGTCCGTTCATGGATGCCAGAAGGCAGCCTTTATCATCGATGAGAAGGGTTGCCGGAAGCCCGAAGGCGAGACCTTCCTTTTTCAAGGCGTTGAACACGCCCATCGTGCCGTCGCGGTAGAGTTTGAGCGAATCGATGCCGTATTCGCTCATGAAGGTTTTGGGCTTCTCGTCATCGCCTGTGTCGATGTTCACGGTGACAACCTCGAATCCATCGCCGCCTTTTTCCTTCTCCAACGCGTTCAGCGCGGGCATTTCCTCGCGGCAGGGCACGCACCACGTGGCCCAGAGATTGAGAAGAACCGCCTTGCCCTTGAGATCGGCCTCGGTCATGGCGGCACCATCAGGTCCCTTGAACGACAACGGCACGATACGAGGGCGTTCATTGGCCGACATGGCGGCGACCTGCCCCTTCAGAAGTGGCTTCAACGAGGCTATGCGCTTGGCAGCACCCTCACATAAACCCGCTTGCGCCACTGCTGCCCCTTGAACCTGACCCTCAGACCCAATAAGCCTGAACACCACCACACCCGCACCGCAGACGACACCGGCGATCGCGGCAATTGCAACAAGTCTGGCGGAAGGAAGCCTAAAAGGCGTTTTTTCTGTCATCGAATACTCCAGGGCAGGCGAAGAATGGCTGACGGCATAGAACAAAAATCCTCCAACCAGATGTGGGGCGGACGTTTCGCTTCCGGTCCTTCAGCTATCATGGAAGAGATAAATGCCTCTATCGGCTTCGACAAGAAGCTTTATGCGCAGGACATCCGCGGCTCAATAGCGCATGCCACCATGCTGGCGGCAAAAGCCATTATTTCCGATGAAGATAAAGACAAGATCATTCACGGCCTGAACACGATCCTGTCAGAGATCGAAGCCGGGACGTTCCAGTTTTCGCGCAAGCTCGAAGACATCCACATGAACATCGAGGCGCGTCTTGCCGACCTCATCGGTCCCGCCGCTGGACGTCTGCACACAGCCCGGTCGCGCAACGACCAGGTGGCACTCGATTTCCGTCTGTGGGTCAAGGAAGAACTGCAAAAGACCGAGGGCATGCTGACAGCCCTGATCACGGCCTTTCTCGACCGCGCGCAGGAACATGCCGACACCGTCATGCCAGGCTTCACCCATCTCCAGACCGCGCAGCCGGTGACCTTCGGTCACCACTGCATGGCCTATGTGGAGATGTTCGGACGCGACCGGGCGCGTGTTCGCCACGCCATCGAGCACATGGATGAAAGCCCGATCGGCGCCGCGGCTCTGGCTGGCACCGGTTACCCCATCGACCGTCACATGACGGCCAATGCGCTGGGCTTCCGCGAGCCGACCCGCAACTCCATCGACACTGTCTCCGACCGTGACTTTGCATTGGAATTCCTGTCCATCGCCTCCATCTGCGCCACCCACCTTTCGCGCCTTGCCGAAGAAATCGTCATCTGGTCGACGCCGCAGTTCGGCTTTATCCGCCTTTCCGATGCATTTTCGACCGGCTCTTCCATCATGCCGCAGAAGAAAAACCCGGATGCCGCCGAACTGGTACGTGCCAAGACCGGCCGCATCAACGGATCGCTGATTGCTCTTCTGACCATCATGAAGGGCCTGCCGCTCGCCTATTCCAAGGATATGCAGGAAGACAAGGAACAGGTGTTCGATTCCGCCGAGAGCCTGGAACTCGCCATCGCCGCCATGACGGGAATGGTGCGCGATCTTGAGGTGCGCGCCGACAAGATGCGCGAAGCGGCTGGCTCCGGTTATTCGACAGCCACCGATCTGGCCGACTGGCTGGTGCGCGAGGCAGGCCTGCCCTTCCGCGATGCCCACCACGCAACCGGCCATGCCGTAGCGCTCGCTGAAAAGAAAGGCTGCGATCTGGCCGATCTGTCTCTGGAAGAATTGCAGGCAATCAACCCGGCGATCACCGCTGGCATTTTCGATGTGCTTTCGGTGGAGGCATCTGTTGCCAGCCGCACAAGCTTTGGCGGCACGGCGCCCTCCGAAGTGCGCAAGCAGATTGCCTGGTGGCGCACAAAGAACTGATCAATCTGGCGTTAGGCCAGCATCAAAAGAAACAGGGTGCACAAGCGCCCTGTTTTTCGTTATCAGGAATGAAGAGATTTCCTTTGGACAGGCCCATGCTTTTAAAAACCCTGCGTAGTTTCATCGTTCCAGTCGGCCTGACGCTTGCCGTCGGCCTTGCGCTTTCCGGCTGCGGCCGCAAAGGCGACATCGACAAGCCAAGCACACCGAAGGAAGAGCGCAACCTTCGTTCGACGGATGGCAAGGTGGAAGCAACGCCAGAGCGGCCATTCATTCTCGACAAGCTCCTGTAAGGTCTGCCACCGTGAACCATTTTCACTACATCGACGGCGTGCTTCACGCTGAAAACGTCCCCGTGCCTGAAATTGCCAAGGCAGTTGGCACACCCTTCTACGTCTATTCCACGGCGACGCTGGAACGGCATTACAAGGTTTTCGCCGAAGCCTTCAGCGACGTCGATTCCATGGTTTGTTATGCCATGAAGGCCAACTCCAATCAGGCCGTGCTGAAGACGCTGGCAAAGCTCGGTGCGGGCATCGATGTGGTATCGGGCGGCGAGTTGCGGCGTGCGCTGGCAGCGGGTGTTCCTGCAAGCCGCATCATGTTCTCCGGCGTCGGCAAAACGGTGGCCGAGATGGATTTCGCGCTGGAGGCAGGCATTTACTGCTTCAACATCGAATCCGAGCCGGAACTGGAGATTCTGAACCTGCGCGCCATCAAGGCGGACAAGCGTGCGCATGTCTCCTTCCGCATCAACCCGGATGTGGATGCGGGCACCCACGCCAAAATCTCGACCGGCAAAAAGGAAAACAAGTTCGGCATCGCCTATGAACGCGCGCGCGGTGTTTACGCGCATGCGGCGACGCTGCCCGGTATTCAGGTCAGCGGTATCGATATGCATATCGGCAGCCAGATCACCGAACTCCAGCCTTTCGAAGACGCGTTCCGGTTGCTACGCGAACTGGTAGAGACCTTGCGCGGCGATGGCCATACGATCAGCCATGTCGATATTGGTGGCGGCCTCGGCATTCCTTACAAGGAAGACAACAACCCGCCGCCTCTGCCGGATGCTTACGCCTACATCGTCAAGAACGAGTTGCAGAGCCTCAACTGCAAGATCATCACCGAGCCGGGTCGTCTGATCGTTGGCAATGCCGGTATTCTGGTAACCGAAGTCATTTACGTGAAAGACGGAGGCGACAAGACCTTCGTCATCGTCGACGGTGCGATGAACGATCTCATTCGCCCAACGCTTTATGAGGCCTATCACGGCATTCGCCCGGTGGTGCAGCCTGCCGCAGATACCCCACGCATCAAGGCCGATGTCGTTGGTCCGGTCTGCGAAACCGGCGATTATCTGGCACTCGACCGCGAGATGGCGGCACCCGAGCCCGGCGATCTGATCGCCGTCAGTTCTGCTGGTGCATACGGTGCAGTACAGGCGGGCACCTACAACTCGCGCCTGCTGGTACCGGAAGTGTTGGTCAAGGGTGACGAGTTCCACACCATCCGCCCGCGCGGGACGTATGAAGAGCTGATCGCGCTGGATTCGGTGCCAGCCTGGCTGGATTGACGCGGCCAACGATCACGATTGAGCGAAATGCGCGGAAAAATGGACGCTGGAACCCAGCCGCCCTCGTCTTCGCCATAAAGAATGGTATCGTTGTTACGTTGCACTGAGTTCAGTCGTTGTTCCCCGGAATGGCGAAATCGGGTGGCCAGAACCGGGAGAACGGATTGATGACCACATCCAGACAGGGCGGAAAAGGCGCTTTCGAGGGCAGACCGGAGCTTGCACGCCGTGTAGTGGCAAAGCGGTTCTTTGCAAAACTCGTGCTCTTTGCCGAGCGCATCGCCCCGAAAACACTGCCTCCGCTGTCGCTTGCTGCTGTGTTCGTTGCGCTTGCCTGGTTCGGGCTCTACCGGCAGATGCCCGATGTTTTGCGCATCGCCGTTGTCTTCGTCCTCATCTTCGCATTCATCACCTCGCTGCTTCCCATCGCTCGCATCAAATGGCCGACCAAGGACGAGGCCTCTCGTCTGCTTGAGGCCCGAAACGGTCTGGCGCACCAACCGGTTGGCGTTCAGGAAGATGAGCCCGCCTTCGAGACACCGTTTGCGCGCGCGCTGTGGAAAGAGCATCAGCTTCGCATGGCCGAGCGCATCGCCGGGCTGGATGCCGGTCTTCCCAGACCAGACATCGCCCGCCATGACCGGATGGCTCTGCGTGCCATTCCCGCGCTCATTCTCGTTGCCGCTTTCGGCTTTTCCTTTTCCAATGGCGCAGGCAACATCGCAGATGCCTTCCGCGACGCGCCATCGGGTGGCCCAGACAATCCTGACATCCGACTGGACGCCTGGGTCACC
Organism: Hyphomicrobiales bacterium; assembly: GCA_900468015.1. Lineage (GTDB taxonomy): Bacteria > Pseudomonadota > Alphaproteobacteria > Rhizobiales > Rhizobiaceae > Agrobacterium. The sequence goes on along the minus strand of UBRU01000002.1, from coordinate 404,906 downwards.
CCGCCGTCCTACACGGGGCGTGCGCCGATTTTTCTGACCGGAAACAATGCTGCCGCCACTGACACGGTTTCTCTGCCGCAATCCTCGAAACTGACCATCCGCATGACGGGTGGCGATGGCGATGAAGAGGTGACGTTCGAGCCCCACGAGGCAGGCCAGTTGCAAAAGCTGGCGCCGGAGGCAGCGGAACAGAAAAGTGCCGCCGCACGGGCCAATACCGACAACGAGACCAATGTGCCTCGCGCCCCGAGAACGTTCTCCATGGACATCAAGGAAAGCGGAACGATTGAGGCCAATGGTCAGGAATGGCAGTTCAACGTCATCCCGGACCGCGCGCCCACCATTGCCTTCGATAAGCTTCCCCGCCGTGCGGTGAATGGTTCGCTGGAAATCGGCTTTACCGCAAAGGACGATTACGGTGTGCGGGAAGCGCACGCGATCATCGAGCCCGTTGGCGTGGCAAGCGATGCGACACCACTATATCCGCCGCCCGAGTTCAAACTGGATTTGCCGCGCCAGAACCCGCGCGACATGAAGGGTGTGACCAGCCGCAACCTGACCGAACACCCGATGGCGGGCAAAAAGGTTCGCATCACGCTGGTTGCCACCGATGGCGCAGGACAGACGGGCCGCAGCCCCTCGCAGGTCATGACACTGCCCGGGCGTAATTTTTCCGAGCCGCTTGCTGCATCCATCGTTGAGCAGAGACAGATTTTTTCGCTCGATACGCGACAGATGCCGAAGGCGATTGCCTATAATGAGGCGGTCGGCATGCGCCCGGATGAGACGATACCGAACACCACGCATTACCTGCTGCTGCAATCTGCCAGAACGCGCATGAAGCTGGCCTACAATGAGGAAATGCTGAAGAACACCGCCGACTATCTTTGGGAAATTGCGCTGGGAATCGAAGACGGCGATCTTTCGCAGGCTGAGCGGAAGTTGCGTGACGCGCAGTCCGCATTGTCCGATGCGCTGGAACGCAAGGCACCGGATGAAGAGGTTGCCAAGCTGATGCAGGAGCTACGCGAGGCGATGAACGAGTTCATGAAGGAACTTGCCCAACGCATGCAGAACGCACCGCAGGCTAATATGAACCAGCAGGCGCAGAATGTGCTGCGTCAGCGCGATCTGGAAAACATGATGAACCAGATAGAAAATCTCGCCCGGTCTGGTAATCGCGATGCCGCACAGGAAATGCTCTCGCAATTGCAGCGGATGATGAACAACTTGCAGGCGGGTCGCCCACAGCGCGGACAGCAGGGTCAACAACAGCAGCAAAACAGCCAGTTGCGCCAGCAGATCGATAAGCTGGGTGAGATCATGCAGCAGCAGCAAAAGCTGATGGATGAGACCTTCAAGCTCGATCAGGCGCTTCGCGACCGGATGCAACGCGGTGACCCACAGCCCGGCCAGGAGGGCGGCGATCCGCAAATGGGCGAAAACGCCGAACCGCCGGTCCAGCAAAACCCGCAGCAGGGTCAAAATGGCCAGAACCCAACCGACCAGATGACGGCTGACCAATTGCGCGATGCGTTGAAAAAGCTGCGCGAGCAGCAGGACGGTCTTGGAAAGCAACTCGGTGAACTGCAAAAACGCCTTCGCGACCTTGGAATGGAGCCCGGCCAGAATTTTGGTAAGGCCGAGCAGGAAATGAAGGGCGCGGGCGAGGCACTGGGCGACAGCCAGGGCGAGCAGGCGGTTCAGGGCCAGGGCAATGCACTGAACGCACTTCGCCAAGGTGCTCAGGATATGATGGGGCAGATCATGCAGGCGATGCGCCAGCCTGGCCAGCAACCGGGTCAGGATGGCATGATGGGCCAGGGCGGTCAGAACGGGCGCGACCCGCTTGGGCGCCCGCGTGAAAACAACGGACCCGACTTCGGCGATAATCAAGTAAGAGTGCCGGACGAAATCGACGTCCAGCGGGCACGCGAAATTCTTGAGGCTATCCGCGAAAAGCTCGGTAACAACCCGCCGGGCGAAACGGAACGCCGTTATCTCGAGCGCCTTCTGGACATTCAATAGGCGTCAGATTTGGACGGTATGGGCTCAGCAGCGAGCAGAGCGGTGGAAAAGTCGGACTATTAAAGCGATCGCGCATAAACTTTCGAGATAGTAACGCGTTGTCTGTTCATCGAAACATGACAGCAGGACACACCTATGCCCCTTAATTTACGCTTCGAACTCCTGGCAAAGTTCGGCTATGCCGCCAGAGGGGTGGTCTTTCTGCTTGTTGCCGCACTTGCTGTCTTCTCAGGCGTCGCCAATGGGGAGGCCGATTCCAAGTCGGCGATCTCTTCACTTCTTGAACAGCCCTTTGGTCGGATATGGGTCGGCATGATCGGGCTTGGCCTGTTCGGCTTCGTCGCGTGGCGACTGGCGCAAGCTCTGGCCGATAGCGACGGCCATGGCACCGGCGGAAAGGCCATCGTCATCAGAGCCGCCCTCCTTGGCAGTGCTTTCACCTATTTCGGTCTTGCGACATACGCCATCGGCCACGCGCTGCTTTCCAGCGGTGGCAGCGAAGGTTCGAGCGAGCAGGGAATGGCACAGTGGATCATGTCACAGCCGTTCGGGTCCCATCTGGCAATCGGTGTTGGTACCGGCTTCATCATCGGCGGCTGCGTAACCGCCGCCAAAGGCATTCTCCGCAAGTTTGAGAAATACATCAAAGTTCCAGACGAGCATGGTGTCGTCGCCTGGATCTGCGTTTACGGCCTCGTGGCACGCGGCATCGTGTTTGCGGTAACGGGAATTCTGTTTGCCTACGCCGGGTTCAAGGTCGATCCAGAACAGGCGGGCAGCATGTCTGATGCGTTACAATGGCTTCGTCAGCTTCCATTCGGCTCCGCCGTTTATCTCATCGTCGCAGTGGGCCTCGCCGCTTTCGGCATCTACAATCTCGTGGCGGCCCGTTACCGCACCGTTCGAGGTCCGTCTCTGTCAGACATCAAGCGCGCCGTTCCTTTGAAGGGGATGTAGAACACGTGCCGATCTGGATATGAGATACTAGTCATACACACAAACAGGGCGGCACCCATGGCGCCGCCCTGTTTGATGTTATTGGTCGGATATAATCGTCAGATCACACCCGGCACCACAAAGACCAGCCATGCGACGATGGGGCCGATGATCGCGATCAGCGCGCTGTAGATCAGCAACTGCCGAAGGACCTGCTGTCTGCTTTCATCCGGCGCGTTGGCGACAACCAGCGCACCATTGGTGGAAAACGGGCTTGTATCGACAATCGTCGTGGAGATGGCGATTGCAGCGACGACGCCGACCGCGCTGACATGCCCCTGCAAAAGGAAAGGAACGGCGAGCGGAATGATGGCCCCGAGCAGTGCCGTAGAAGAGGCGAAAGCCGAAACAATGGCACCTGTGAAGCACAGCAGCAATGCGACCAGCATGGGCATCCCCAGACTGGAAATGCCATGGGCCACGTAATCGACGGTGCCTGCTTTTTCCATCACGCCGACATAGGTGATGATACCCGCGATCAACAACACGGTTGACCAGCTGACCTTGTCGATCGCTGCCTTCTGGGTTTTGGGTGACAACAATGCAAGGACGACCGCAACCGTGATTGCCACGAGGCCAACGTTGAATTTGAAGACCAACGCACCGACGCCTAGCAGCGTCAGACCGATCAGAGTGACAATCCTCTCATTATTCAACGTAATGGTGGAGGTGGTGTCGCCAGCCGTGCCATAACCATGTTGCTTGATCGGACCCGCAGGCGTACCGCCGTGTCCCCGAATCGATTCGGCCACGCCTTCTGGGTGGAGGTCAGGCAGAGGGCCGGATGATGCCGATATCTGCCTTGCAATCTTTGCACCGCCGAAAACGAAGAACACCAGGACCGCGATTGCCAGATTGAAAAAGAAGCTGGACAAAAACAGCGACGTTGGAGCGAAAGGTAATCCAGCCTTCGCGACGATCTGGTTGGTGATGCCGCCGTAAATGCTGATCGGCGAAAACCCACCGGCCTGAGCACCGTGAATGACCATGAGGCCCATCATGACAGGGTGGATACGGTATTGGACAGCAAAACTCAGCGCAACTGGCGCAAGAATGGCGACAGCAGCTGGCCCCAGAGCCCCAAAGCCGGTGATGATGGCCGCGACCAGAAACATCACCCAGGGAATGAGACCGATACGCCCGCGCACCACGCGCACGGCGCCTTCGACCAGCCAGTCGATCGTGCCGTTGATCTGCGCGATACCAAACAGATAGGTCACGGCAACGAGTGTCAAAAACAGATCACTCGGGAAACCAGCGAAAATGTCATTGGTCTTCATTCCGATGACGATCGTACCCAGTACGAAGGCACCGGCAAACGCCAGCGCACCCATGTTGATCGGCTGTATCGTCGCGATGATGAACATCGCCACGAGCAGCCCTATGGACAGCAATTCAATACCCATGGTCTCCCTCTCCCTCCGGCGCCTCCCGCGCCTTGAAGCGTCATGCGTCCATGAGGATGCGCGACGGACGCTTCGATCTTCCGAATTGACGCATTTCGCTTTGCGAAAACCGTTTCCGGTTCTCAAGCGGATGCTGTGGTTTCTCTTTCAGTGGTGATGTGGACGCGCGTGTTCTCCCCACACGCGGCCCTATTCACGTTGCAGCGTAAAGCTGCGCAAATTGCTGACGCAGAACGTTTTTCTGGACCTTGCCCATCGTGTTCCGTGGCAGGTCATCGGCGAAGATGATCCGTTTCGGCTGCTTGTAGCGGGCAAGTCTGTCAGCCAGCGCACCGATGATCTGCGTTTCGTCCAGCGCAGCACCCGGCTTTTTCACAACAATAGCCGTAACGCCCTCACCGAAGTCGGGATGCGGTACACCGATGACCGCGCTTTCCACGACGCCCTCGATTTGATCAATCTCGCTCTCGACCTCTTTTGGATAGATGTTGTAGCCGCCTGAGATCACCAGATCCTTGCCGCGACCGACGATGTGAACATATCCGTCACTGTCGATCTTGCCGAGATCTCCGCTGATGAAGAAGCCATCTGCGGTAAATTCGGCAGCGGTCTTTTCAGGCATACGCCAGTAGCCCTTGAAAACATTCGGGCCCTTGATCTCGATCATGCCGGTCTCGTTTTCCGGCAGCATTTCACCCGACACGGGATCGGTGATCCTGACCGTCACGCCCGGCAGAGGCCGTCCGACGGTACCGGCAATTCTGTCGCCATCGTAAGGGTTGGATGTGTTCATGTTTGTTTCGGTCATGCCGTAGCGCTCGAGAATGGCGTGACCGGTTCTGGCCTTGAAGTCCACATGCGTCTCGCTGAGCAATGGCGCGGAGCCAGAGATGAACAGGCGCATGGAGGCAACCGCATTCTGGTCGAGACGCGGGCTTTGCAGCAGGCGCACATAGAAGGTTGGTACGCCCATCAGGAGTGTTGCCTGCGGCATCAGCGACAGAACTTCCTCCGGGTCGAACTTCGGCAGCAAAATCATCGAAGCGCCAGACAGAAGCGTAACATTCGTTGCGACGAAAAGGCCATGGGTGTGGAAAATCGGCAAAGCGTGGATCAGACGATCCTGAGCGGACACTTGCCAGACATCGCGCAGCGTCAGTGCGTTGGACAGGAGGTTGTCATGCGTGAGCATGGCGCCTTTCGACCGTCCCGTCGTGCCCGAGGTGTAAAGAATAGCGGCGAGATCGTCAGGCCCGCGAGCGGCATCGACGAAGTCGATCGGCTGTTCTTTCGCCAAATCCATGAGCGAGCCGGTGCCGTTTGCATCGAGCGTTTCAACCTTGGCTCCATGCGGTTTGGCGATCGTCTCCACGCTGTAGCGCGAAGAAGAGGAAACCACGACGAGCCTGGGCTGTGCATCTCCGATGAAATAGTCCAACTCGGCAAGCGTGTAAGCAGTATTGAGCGGCAAATAGACCGCGCCGCTGCGTACGCAGGCGAGATAAAGTATCAGAGCTTCGGCGCTCTTCTCGACCTGGACGGCTACTCTGTCGCCGGGGCTTATGCCGAGCCGGTCGATCGTATTTGCGATCTGCCCGGATAGATCGAACACGTCGCCATAGGTCCATGAACGCCCACCGTTCAACAAAATGAACGGCGCGTCGTTACGCGCGGACGCTTTTATGGCGTCGAAAAGGTGGTTAGTCATTGGTCCCTCCCTCACTATCTTGTCTTTATGATTTTCGCGGCCTGCTTTGAAAGGCACTGGTATTTGCTGCCGTCTTGAGATCGCCGCGCTGCTTCAACAATGTCCTCACAACAGGTGATGCAGCCACCTCACCCCGTTGCGCAAGCGCTTCGTGGTTGGCCACGATATCATCCAGCTTGTAGAGATAATTGACCATCAGACCATGCGCCTGCTTCATCGCCTTTGGCGAACGGTCGCCAAGGAAGTTCAGCCTTTCAAGACGTGCGCCGTTGCCGAGATGGAACCGCGCCACGGGATCGATTGGGCGACCATCTGCCGTTTTCGCGGTGAGAAAGTAATGCGCGGCCATCGGGAGAATAATGCGCTCGATCTTGGCAACAACCTCAGCATCATCGCTCCAGGAGGGCTTATCCATCGCCGACAGCGTCGCGCGCTCCTCGTTCGAAAGGGCCGGATCGTCCTCTGCGGTGCGGATGGCGGAAAGCCAGCGCGCAAAACCGGGTACGGGCGACAGGGTGACGAAGTTGGTCAAACCCGGTAGCTCTTTCTTCAGGTCATCAACGACCTGCTTGATCAGGAAATTACCGAAGGAAATACCGCGCAGGCCATCCTGACAGTTGGAGATGGAATAGAAGACGGCTGTCGTTGCCTCGTCGGCTGCGATCTGCTCGCGGGTCTCATCCAGCACATCATGAATGTTGGCCGGAACCGCACGCGTCAGCGCAACCTCGACGAAAACGAGGGGTTCGTCGGCAAGGCGGGGATGAAAGAACGCAAAGCAACGTCTGTCGGACGGCGCCAGCCTGCGGCGAAGCTCCTCCCATCCGGCGATCTCGTGCACCGCCTCGTAAGCGATGATCTTTTCCAGAATATTGGCCTGTGTCGACCATTCTATTGGTCTCAGCGACAGGAATCCACGGTTGAACCATGAGCTGAAAAGGTGCGTGAAGTCGGCGTCCAGCGCCTGAAAACCCTTTTCCTTCTCTTTAAGCCGCAATAGTTGTTCGCGCATCCGAACCAGACGGGCCGTACCACTCGGGGCCTGATTGAGGCGGCGCAGCAATTCCTGCCGTCGTGGTTCTGCCGCCTGATGAAGCCCGATCACCGCAGCAGAGCTTTGTTCCTTACGATATGTTTCGATGGCCTGTTCGAGCTTGGCCGTATCGGGACCGAATTTCTCCGACAGCAGAGCGAAAAACTGACGTGCGCCATCGGTGTCGAGCCTGCTCCACCGGTCCAGAATTTCAGCGGCCAGCGCCATGCCGGATGCCTCACCACGGCTCGACAGCAACATTTCGCACAGCGTTTCTGTGTCTGCATTGGCAGCGACATCTGCAACCCGGGAGCCGGAAAACAGCAGTTTGCGACCACGGTCGGTAATGCTCTGGAGCATGTCCGTAAAAAACGAAGTCTCAGACATATCAGTCCTCCCTGATAAAAGCTGTCACGGCGTCTTCCCACACGCCGCCCTTGCCGGTAGCATGTAAGCTCTCAAGACTTGTGCACTCTGTCAAGCATCTTGTATACAAGATTTACCTAATTGTATTTCTGGAGCTGAAGCACATGTCAGAAAACGTTGGCCGGTGGCTGCGGGACGAGATCGAAAACTCGATACTTTCCAATGAGTTCGCACCGGGTGAACGGCTTGACGAAACGGTTTTGGCCACACGTTTCGGCGTTTCAAGAACACCTGTACGGGAAGCGCTGATGCAGCTGGATGCGATCGGCCTCATCGAAATCCGGCCTCGACGCGGCGCAGTCGTCATCGATCCGGGCCCTCACCGCGTCTATGAAATGTTCGAGGTCATGGCCGAAATGGAAGGGCTGGCGGGCTCTCTTGCCGCAAGACGGCTGGATGCCGGTTCACGCGAAGCGATCAAAACAGCCCATAGCCGTTGTGAACAATCGGCCTCTGCCGGAGATAGCGACGCCTATTATTACGACAATGAGGAATTTCACAAAGCCATCTACATCGCCAGCCAAAGCGAATTCCTGCAGGAGCAATGCCTGCAACTGCACCGGCGGCTGCGTCCGTATCGGCGCCTGCAATTGCGCGTCCGCAACCGTCTTTCGACGTCATTTCAGGAGCACTGCGCTATTATCGATGCGATTTTTACGGGCGATGGTGAAGAGGCCCGCCGCCTGCTACGCGCTCATGTCGGCATTCAGGGGGAAAGGTTCAGCGACCTCGTGGCCAACATGGCGCGGTAACAAGCGCAGGTGCCGAACCCGTTCGGGCCCGGCGATATTTTTGAAAGGTAACGAATATTATGGCTGAGACTATTTATGATCCCGGCACCGAGGGTGCGAAAATGTCGTTCAAGGGCGCAATGTCCTATGGTGATTACCTTCATCTCGATGGAATTCTAGACCAGCAGCAACCGCTAAGCCAGGCGCATGACGAGATGCTTTTCATCATACAGCACCAGACCAGCGAGCTGTGGATGAAGCTCGTGATCCACGAGTTGAATGCAGCACGTAACGCCCTGAAAGCGGGTGACACATCCGGTATGTTCAAAATGCTTGCCCGCGTGTCGCGCATTTTCGAGCAGTTGAACAATGCATGGGATGTTTTGCGAACCATGACGCCCGCTGACTACACGCGATTTCGCGATGCGCTCGGCCCTTCCTCCGGGTTTCAATCCTACCAGAACCGCATGATCGAGTATGTGCTCGGCAACAGAAATCCGCATTTGCTGAAACCGCACGAGCACCGCCCGGAAATCCATCAGATGCTGGTGGATGAGCTGGATCGACCCAGCTTCTACGATGAGGTCATCACCTATCTCTTTCGCGTCGTCGATGGCTCCGAAGAGCATGTACCGCCACCCCAGCTCCGTTCGCCTCACGCAAAAATTCCCGAGGTGCAGGCGCGCTGGAAAATCGTCTACGAGAATATCGACAAATACTGGGCGCTCTATGAGCTCGGTGAAAAGCTCGTTGATATCGAGGATTATTTTCGCCGATGGCGTTTCAACCATGTCACTACCGTGGAACGGGTGATTGGCTTCAAGCGCGGCACGGGCGGGACCGCTGGCGTCGAATATCTTAGAAAAATGTTGAGCGTCGAATTATTTCCAGAGCTTTGGCATCTGCGTGGAGACTTGTGATGACACCAAAAACAGTTTTGCGAAAAGAGCGTTTCGATCTGCCCGAGGGCATCATATACCTTGATGGCAACTCCCTTGGCCCCTTGCCTGCAAATGCTGTGGAAAGCGCCACCAGAACGATCAAGCAGGAGTGGGGCGTGGAACTCATCCGCGCCTGGAACAGCGCCGGGTGGATTTCGCTTCCGCAGCGCGTGGGAGACAAGATCGCCCGATTGATCGGCGCACCGGCAGGTTCGGTTGCGACGGGGGATACACTGTCCATCAAGGTCTACCAGGCTGTCGCTGCGGCTCTTAAAATGCGCCCCGACCGCAAGGTCATCCTCTCCGACAGCGGGAATTTCCCCTCCGATCTCTACATGATCGGAGGACTGATCGAGACGATTGGCGGTGATTACCGCCTGCTCACGCCCGCACCCGATGAGGTCAGCCAGCACATCGATGACACGGTTGCCGTCGTGATCCTCACACAGGTCGATTACCGAACGGGACGCATGCACGACATGGCGGCGCTGACGCGCAAGGCGCAGGACGCAGGCGCCGTGGTGATCTGGGATCTGGCCCACAGCGCCGGAGCCGTGCCCGTGGATATGGCGGGTTGCGGCGCCGAATTTGCCGTTGGTTGTACCTATAAATATCTCAATGGCGGCCCCGGCGCGCCAGCCTTCATCTATGTCCGGCCTGACATCATCAACGACGTCAAACCCGCGCTGGCCGGATGGATGGGGCATGACGCACCCTTCGCGATGGAACTGTCCTATCGGCCAGCTATGTCGACCGAACGGCTGCGCGTCGGAACACCCGCCATCGTGCAGCTATCGATTCTCGACCAGGCCCTTGATCTGTGGGATGGCGTGGAGATGAGCGATGTGAGGGACGTCTCCGTCAGGTTGACAGAGATGTTCATCGAGGGTGTAGAAGCGCGGTGCCCGGACCTCAAACTTGCGTCTCCGAGGCAGAGCGAACTGCGCGCATCGCAAGTGTCGTTCCGGTTCGAGCATGGCTACGAAGCGATCCAGGCCCTCATCGATCACGGCGTCATCGGCGACTTCCGCGCGCCTGACATCATGCGTTTCGGGTTCTGCCCTCTGTTCGTCGGAGAAGATGACGCGGTTAACGCCATTGAGATCGTGGCAAAGGTCATCAACGAGCGGCTCTGGGACAATCCAAAGTATCGGATACGCTCAAGAGTGACGTGAAAAGGCCTGAGATCCTCACGCGCGCAATCGGCACGTCAGCCGTTGCCGAGGGTTATTTGCGCCCGCGGAAATTATCCATCGTATGATATATACGCAGCCATTCACCACCGATCTTGTCAAACCAGCGCAAGGGCAAAATGCCCCGCAGGAGTGGCACCAGATTGATAATCCATGGCAGACGTAAAAAGATGCGATCGGATTTGATGGCTGCGATCACGCGGTCTGCGACATACTCCGCTTTGAGAATGGGGATGAAGGGAGAGCGCACGCCAGCGAACATGCCAGTGTCGATGTAATAGGGTGTCACCGTTGTTACGCCGACGCCGGTTTTGGCCCTCTCCATTTCGACGCGCAACGAGTCGGACCAGCCAATCATCGCCCATTTGCTGGCACAATACACCGACATCTTGGGATTGGGCACAAAGCCCGCTGCCGAGGCTATGTTGACGATATGGCCACTGCCGCGAGCGATCATGCCGGGCAGGAATTCCTTTGCGACATAGATAGGTGCCAGTGTGTTCACATCCATCGTCAGCGATATATCTTTCGAGCTATGCTCGACAAAGGTTTTTCCGACAATCACACCCGCATTATTGACCACGATGTCGACCGCAATACCGGCTGCCCTCACCTCGTCTGCGGCGGCCTGGATGCGAGCAGGATCAGCCAGATCGACAGCGTATCCTGACACACGGAAGCCTTCGGCGCTCAACGCCGCCACCGTTTCGTGCAATGCCTGCTCTTGAATGTCCCAGATCACCAGATGCGTTGCACCCTGATCAAGAAATCGTCTCCCCATCAGCCGCCCGATGCCGGATGCGCCGCCGGTAATCAGAACCGTCTTCCCGTTCAAATTTTTCAAAAAAAGTCCTCCTCCACCGAGTTTACTCACCTTTTTTAAAAAGGAGAGCAATAACTCTACTTTTTTAGTTTTATTCCCGGTAATGGCTAACGTCAACGAGTGATATTTGGTATTGCCCTGCGAGGGACCGCCAACGCGGAAAGGCTGACGATGTCGTTGAAATCCACTGTTGCTGATGCCGAAGCTCCAACCTCTGGCGTAAGGCGTACACCCGTTCAGGAACGGGGACGGCGACGGGTACAGCAATTGCTGGATGCGGCAGCGGACGTGATTGCGGAAGTGGGCGTCGATAATGCGACGACGAATGCGATTGCGGCGCGCGCAGACACCTCCGTCGGCGTGCTCTACAAGTTCTTCCCCAACAAGCAGGCGTTGGTCGAAGCGATGGCAGAGAAATATGTAACGGAAATAGAAGGGCTGATCGGTCAACAGGAGCACGAGGGCATTGCCGATTGGCCACTTCGCGACGCTATCGAGTGGATCGTTCGCGCCACCGTCGTCTTCCACAAGACAAACCCTGCTTTCCACCATGTTTATCGTGCGGTACGCGGCGGTAGCACTGGCAAAAGTGCGAGCCTTCTCGATCACACGAAGGCCGTCATATTTCATCTCCTGACATTACGGATGCCAAACACGGGCACGGTTCGGGACCTGCACGCCACAATCGTTGTGGAAGCTGCTCATGCCCTGATCGTTCACGCCTGCACGTTGCCGGCGCAGGATCGAACGCGCCTGACGGAAGAGACCATTGTCCTTCTCACCCGTTATCTTGAGCCGGACTATGTGTTGCCCCAGACAAAGTAAGATCGGCGTTATTCGCAACCGACAAAGTCATGCCCTTGATGACGCTAAAGGTGAGTTGACCGGCAGGAGAAAGACACTGGCGCCCGGCAAACCTAATCCATCAAATATCGTGTCTGCGTATATTCTTCAGAATCTTGTGGAGCGTTCCAAGGAAGACGCGATATTCGTCGTCGTCGATATCCTTGAACATGCGGCGCAGATCATCATACATGATCGGCCAGACATCTTCGAACATCGCCCTGCCCTCGTCGGTGATCGTCACGTCCCTGACGCGCATATCATCCGGCCTCGGCATGCGCTTGATCAGGCCTTGCTCTTCCAGCGCATCGACGGTTCGGCTCATCGTCGACTGTTCGGTCACAGTGAAGATCGACAGTTCATTGATCGTCAAGGACGTTGAGACGTTGAGAACGGCGAGCGCCCGCATCTTGACCGTGGTGATGTCCCGGACTTTGAGATCGTCCGAAAGATTGGCATTCCACCGGGCCATGATCCGGTTCATGATATAGGGCGCGAAATTGTTCAGGCCGATTTCGCCAAGGCTTGGAATCCGGCTCTCCTGTTTACCGGGGTTTTCGAGAACCGCGCCGGAAAATCCGTTTTCCATTCTTGTCGTCCTTACATCATTTCAGAAGGCAGCCTTCGCCAAGGGCGTCTCTGGTCTCCACAGAAGGGATTGACCTCCATTCATGGAAACGTGCCAGATGGCCCTGCCGAAACGACAAGGCCATTGGCTTTTTTATCGTCTCAGACAATCAGAGCAAGAGCGCGCACAGGTGAGCCCGTGCCTTTTACCAATTTGAGCGGTGCGGCGATCAAAATCGCACCCTTGGGCGGCAGCTGATCCAGATGGCAAAGGCTGGCCAGACCATATTTGTTGGCCTTGTGCATCAGGTTGTGCGCTGGGAAAGGAGGGGTCATGCCACCGGCAGAACCGGCATCCGTGCCGATGGTTTCCTGGCCCCAGCCGATGATGCCCTTCGACAGTAGATACTCGATGGCTTCCGCCGTCGGGCCTGGCGAATGAGGACCATTTTCATCGGCATTCAGGAATGTTTCCGTCGAGCCATTGCGCTTGTACCAATCGGTACGCAGCAGCACCCATGTGCCAGCCTCGATCTCGCCGTGCTCGGCTTCCCATTCCTTGATGCTGTCGACTGTCAGAAGATAATCCGGGTTTTCAGCCGATTCCTTCGAGCGGTCGATCACGTTCACAGGCGCTACGAAATTCTGTGGTGCGATGGTGTCGGTGGTGTTTGATGGGTTGTCCTTGCCGGTGATCCAGTGGCTTGGCGCGTCGAAGTGGGTGCCGGTATGCTCGCCCAGTTCCAGCCAGTTCCAGGCCCAGAACGGTCCGTCCTGATCATAGGCGGAGATGGTGTGCACCTTCACATTCGGAGTGTTCTTGCCGAATTGCGGCGGCAGATAAAGCACGGGAGTGTCGGGTCCCAGCGGCGCGCTCAAATCCACGACCTTGATGGAGCCCGTCAGCAGGCCAGCTGCCAGTGCAGAAATTGCGGAGGTGTCTGTCATTCATGTTCCCCTTTTTATCGCGCTGTTCGGACACGTTATCGGTGCTGCCACAGGCGGATGCGAATGATAGAAGGAAGCGTATGAGCAAAAAAACGATTGCGCAAGAATTTTGTTGAAGCTTAAATCATTTAACGTCGCGAGCCCTCTCAGCCCATCCGACGACGCTACGAGTAAACAGATGATCCGTTGTTACAGCTTTATACTGGCCAATTTTCCCATGTGCTGATATTGGCCTTGTTCTTCGAACGTTCAAGCATATCGACGTGATCGCAATGGATAATGTTCGGGACGTGGTGGCGTGCAAGGAACCGGTTTATGTCAGCGATTGATCTCGAAATTATCATGAACGAGACGCAGGAGGGCAAGAAGCAGGAGCTTCGCCTCTGGCTGCGCCTGCTGTCCACCACCAAGCTGATCTCCCAGGAAATCCGCCGCCGTTTGCGCCGCGAATTCGGGGCAACGCTACCGCAATTCGACCTGCTCTCGCAGCTCTATCGCGAACCCGAGGGCCTGCGCCTTGGCGAGCTCTCCAAGCGTACCATGGTTACGAATGGCAACATTACCGGCTTGGTAGAGCGACTGGAAATCGACGGCCTCGTGGTTCGCGAAAGACCTGCCGATGATCGCCGCGTCATTGTCGCGTGCCTGACGGAGAAAGGCCGCACGACCTTCGAAGCGATGGCTCAGGCGCATGGCACTTGGCTCGAGGACATGATGGGTGACGTCGATCCCATCGTCATTTCCGGCCTGCTGACCCATGTCGGTCAGGTCAAGCAGTCGGCCCGCAATCATCTTTCCGGTGACGAGAGAGACGACATCTAGGGGGCTTAATCCAATCCCAGCTTGGCCAGATGCTTCAATGGAACAGGCCGTATCGGCGCCTGAGCGGTGAACTGACCGACGGCCTCAACGGGAAGATTGCATCGGTCCGCCACTCTCATCGCAACGGACAATTGGCAGTAGCGGCCCTGGCACGGTCCCATTCCGGTGCGGCATCCGAGTTTGACCGCATTGACCGATGTCACGAAGGGCGACTGTTTCAGGAACGTGTCGACATCTTTGGATGCCACCTCTTCGCAGCGGCACAAGATCGTCTCATGATCCGCCAGAGATGCCAGGAGTGGGAGGTTGGGCGCGAAACTTTGCGCCATGGTGGCCGCAAACGTGTCCGTTCTGGCAACTGCGGCTTTGGCGTCCCGTATAGTCTGTGATGCAGGATCGCTGCCTCTGACCGCAGCACCTATCGTCAACCCTGCGAGCTTGCCCTGAAGAAACGCGCGTCTGGCACCGCCGATGCCGGCTGGCTCACCCGCCACATAAATATCGGCACGGGACGTTTGCATATTGTCACCATGGCCGACCACCCAGCCGCCACGGTCTGGCACCCATTGCACGGCGCATCCCGCCTGCCGGGCAAGTTCGGTGCTGGCGAGCAGGCCGTAGCCGATTGCAACACCATCGATGCCGTGGATAGTGCGCTCGGTGCCCTTTTCAAGCTTTCCATCCCCATCGACGCTTTGCAGAACCACCCGATCCACACCCTCTTCCGCTCCCTCCGCACGGCGGATGGTCGTGGAGAAAGAGAGGGGAACTTTGTGGCGACGCAAAGCCAACAAGCTACGCATGAGATCAGCCACGACCCGCCCTTGCCCCGGCAGCGCGGGAATAGCTCGGAGCATTTCACCGAGCCCGGGGAATGGGCGCGCAATCGCCACTTCCGCGATCTCCGCCCCTGCTTTCAAAAGCTGTTCGGCCAGCACGAAAATCAGCGGGTGCGATCCTGCCAGAACATAGCGCTTTGCGGACAGAACGTGCTGGCTTTTGAGCAACGTCTGAACGCCTCCTGCCGCCATGACACCAGGAAGTGTCCAGCCGGGAAAGGCCACCGGCATGTCATGGGCACCACTGGCGATCAGCAAAGCCTTGCTGTGCAACATCACCACACCGTCCTGCGATGAGAGACCAAGCTCGACACCCCGTCCGCCGTCGCGAGGCTCGAACACGCCCCAAGCCGTCGTTTCCAGTTGAAAGCGTATACGGGCATTGCCCCGCGCCTGCTCTAGAAGCTTTATGCCAAAGGGATAGCTGCGAAAGGCACTGCTGGGAGCGGCTTTAAAACTTCGGGGTGGCTGGCGAAATATCTGGCCGCCTATCTCCGGCTGCTCATCGATAACAACGACACTCAGACCCTGCTCACTGGCTGCGAGTGCCGCCGCCAGACCGGCCGGGCCAGCGCCGACGATTGCCAGATCAACGGTTTGGAGCTCAGACATTTTCCAACTCCACAACCATATCGGCCCGCACGGGAATGAGGCAGCTGCGCTGCCCACTCTGTCCATCGACCGTTACCAGACAGTCGAAGCACACGCCCATATTGCAGTAAGGTGCTCTGAGCGCGCCACGTTGCGTGCGACGAAACCCGCTGTGCCCGCTTGCCATCAGTGCTGCCGCAAGGGTTTCGCCCGGATGGGCAAGAGTTGGCTTGCCATTGACGGTGATGGAGACCGCTGGCGGACGGTGCAAATCTTTGCTTTCTGTAAGGCGGCGCGGGTCAGACAAGGGTGAGGCTCCCGAAACGGCCGGGGCTGAACCGGCGAATATCCAGAATAGGCGGCTTGCCGCAAATAGCGTCGGCCAGCAGACGCGCATAGGTTAGGCCCAGCGTAAAAGCGGAGCCGCCTGTCGCGATGAAAAGGCCGGGCGCCTTGGGAATTTCGCCCAGCAGCGGCAATTGGTCGGCAATCAGCGAGGTCATGCCGGTCCACACGCGCATCACCTGCAACTGTTCCAGCTTGGGCACGACGGAGGCGGCAGCGGCCATGTTGCCGGCCAGTGATGTCAGTTGCAGCGCGGGCCTTGCGTCGAGATCGATGACGCCGCCGACATGGCGCAGTTGTGCGGGCCATCCGCCGCCGATCAGCACCTGTCCTTCCGGTGTCTGCTTCAGAGACAGCCGTCGCCCAGCATGCTGAACGAGGTGCGGAATAAGGGGCTTCGTGCGCATCGTGACCGTCATTGTCAGCCCCACCGGGCTGACAGGCATCTGCATGCCTGCCATGGCCGCCACCCGGCCCGACCAGCCGCCTGCGGTAATGGCGACGGTTTTGGCCTGGATCAGCCGACCGTCCTTCAGTCTTGCATGCCAAACATTGCCGTGCCGCGAGAGCTCCAGCACCTCGCAGCCTGTCTCGATCTGCGCGCCCGCGTTTATCGCGGCTCTGGCAAAGGCAAGTGTCGTTTGCTTCGGATCGGCCTTTCCCTCTCCCTTGCAATGGGCAGCGGCCATCACGGCTGGTCCCAGATAAGGGGCCAGGCCATCCAGTGCAGACCGATCCAGCAATTCGACATCGAGACCCGATGCGCGCTCCAGCGCGGCCTTCTGTTCCAGTACAGCGACCTGCTCTGCCGTCTCGGCAACCATGAGACCGCCTGTTCGCTTCACGCCAACCGGCGCGCCGAGCTCCGCTTCGACATTGCCCCATCGCGCCATGGCGTCCAGATGCAACGGCATGGCTTCCGCCGCCTTGCGCGCCGCATCCGCGCCGTTCTCGATCATTCTATATTCGAGCTGAAAATGCAGGCTTCCGGCATTCTGGCTGGATGCGACGCCGTTGATCTGGCCTTTCTCGACTAGCAGAACCGACAATCCTTCCGTGGCCAGATTGAATGCCGTGGCAGATCCCAACAGGCCGCCGCCGATGATGAGGCAATCAATCGTCATGGCGCCGGTGAGACCACAGGCATGATGTTCAACCATATTTGGAGCAAGTATTTCCACCTTTCGAGATTGTGACGAGTGTGCACTGTGAGTGTGCGTTTTCAAGTCAATTCTCCTGTAGATATTGGCACTTACCCTCAACCGGGTCGGATAAGCGTGCTGGGATATGATCCAATTTGGCGACCGGGAAAGCTAAAGTTCGGGAATCTAAACCACGAAAAACCATTGGAAATTCGCCACAAGACGAGATCGTAGGACACACGGCAGTGAGACGCCCCGGTGAAAATTCTGGCTTTAATGTTGCGAAAAACGCAACATAATCTGACAATAAGCGTCATTGAACGAACGCTAGGCATGACGTTTCCTGAGTGAAGAACAAGAGCAGGGCACCGCATCTCGAAATCGCGGCAGTTCGGCCAGCATGTCATGACAGGGGAACGAATTAGTGCCTGAAGGCCGCGAGAGTGGCCGGGAAGCTGCGCGTCTGCGCATCCGTCAGGTCGACGCCTTCGTCATGTCCGAAAGATCGAAATTCACCAACGCTTCTTAAGCGTTGCGCTTTTGCATCCTCTCGACGCCGCACAGCTATAAAAAGGAACAGCTATGGAAACGAAATCGATCAACCCCTGGAATTGGCAGGAAGGCTTCGGCTTTGCGCATGCAACCGAAGTCAGTGGAATGTCTCGGGTGCTCACCCTGTCTGGTCAATGCGCGACCGGCCCGGACGGCGCACCGCAGCATCTGGGTGACATGAAGGGCCAACTCAAGCTCGTCCTCGAAAATCTCGGCAAGGTTCTGGCCGATGCTGGCATGACCTACACCAATGTTGCAGGCATCCGCGTCTACACAACCGATATCGATGCCACCTTGGCCAATTGGGGCGAGGTCGTCGGACCGTTCAATGCCCTCGGTCACAAGCCAGCAAGCACGCTCGTTCAGGTCTCGCGACTGTTTACGCCTGATCTTCTGGTCGAAATCGAAGCAACGGCTTACGCGTAAAGGAGATTTCCCATGCTACGTGGCATTCATCACCCCTCCATCACCACCGGTGATCTCGATCGTGCACTGACCTTCTACAAGGACAAGCTCGGCTTTACGGAAGTCTTTTCCTTCGGTTGGGAAGCCGGGACCGATATGGCGGCCTTTGCGGGCCAGATCACGACGATCCCCGATTCCACCGCGCGCGCTGCCGTTTTGAAGACTGGAAATGCGTTTCTGGAAATCTTCGAATATACAATGCCAGCATCCGAACGCATGGATGACCGTGGCTTGTCGCAGCGTGGATATTCCCACATCTGCTTCGACAGCGACGACGTGATCGCCGATCACGCCCGCCTTTCGGCAGATGGCGTGGTCTTCAATTCCGAACCTATCGATGTCGGCCCGATGCGCGTCTGCTATTGCCGCGACCCGGATGGCAATTTCGTTGAACTGCAACAGATCACAGACCCATCCAGCGACCTCGTTTTGACCTCGGTTGCGGGTTGACGGCATAGAGACGACACAAGCAATTTTCAAAAATAATAAAGGGAACGAACTCATGTCACGCAAGATTATGACGGCCTTGATATTGGCCGGGGGCCTGATGGCCGGTTCTGCAAGTGCGGCCGATCTGCGCATTGCACTCGCCGATGACCCGGATGCACTGGACCCGGTATCCAATGCTGCCTCGACGGGCATTTCGGTTCTGTCGACCATGTGCGAACGGTTGCTCTATACCGATGCCAAACTCGCTATTCTTCCAGGACTTGCCGAACGCTGGGAGTGGTCTGATGACGCCCTGTCGCTGACGTTGCACCTGGCGAAGGACGTCAAGTTCCAGGACGGAACGCCATTCGATTCCGCTGCCGTCAAGATCAATCTCGACCGCGCCCGCAAGCCGGGTACGCAGCGTTATTCCGACCTGACCAGCATCTCCTCTATCGAAACGCCCGATCCACAGACGGTCGTCATAAAGGTAGCGCAACCTGCCGCCCAGCTTCTGGGAACGCTTGCAGAGCGTAACGGCATGTATTTTTCGCCCAAAGCGCTGGAGCGTGAGGGCGCAAACGTCGGTCGCGCACCCGTCTGCGTCGGCCCTTACAAGTTCGTCAGCCGCGTTGCGCAGGACCGCATCACTCTGGAGAAAGACCCGAACTATCGCTTTGCCAAGGACTATTCCTTTGATCGCGTGATCTTCCGCATCATCCCGGCTGACAGCGTGCGTTTGGCCAACCTTCAGTCCGGCGATGTCGATATGATCGAAAAGCTCGATCCTGCCTTGGCCGATACCGTCAAGACGGACGACAGCCTTGCGATGATCCAGAACTTTGCCGCCAATTCCCAGGCGCTGATGTTCAACCTTGAACGTAAGGGCCCGATGCAAGACCCGCGCGTTCGCCATGCACTGGAACTTTCGCTGGATAAACAGGCCATCGTGGATGCGGTTTTTGCCGGCTACTACAAGGCGGCCAACCAGTTCGCCAGCCCGGATTCGCCGTTCTACAACACGGATTTTCCTATTCCGGCCCGCGATGTTGCCGCAGCCAAGAAACTCCTGGATGAGGCGGGCGTGAAGCAGCCCGTTCCCTTTACCATGCTGGTGCCGAACAGACCGTTGTCCGTGCGCGTCGGTGAACTCATTCAGGCCATGACGGTGGAGGCTGGTTTCGATACCAAACTCAACGTCGTCGATTTTGCGACCACGCTGAAGCTGACCGCCGATGGCGATTTCGAATCCTGGGGCCCGATTGGCCAGCAATCCGCCAACGATCTGGACACTCTGGCCGTGCCGGTCCTGTCCAGCAAGGGCGGAAGAAACGTCGGCAAATACAACAACCCGGAAATGGATCGCCTTCTCGATGCCACCCGCGCGGCTGTCGATCCACAGGAACGCATCTCGCTCTTCAAGCAGGCTGAAGCCCTCGTCGCGAAGGATCTGCCGGTGATCTACCTCTACCATCAGGCACCGATCTTCGCGCTGAAAGCCAGCCTGAAGGGCGTGACCCTGACAGGCGATGGTTTCCCGATCCTGCGTGGCGCCAAGATCGAAGGGTAATCCATCCCGAACGCACCAAGGGCGGCCAATCGAGGCCGCCCTACCTAACCTACCCACTGCTGGTTTCCACACGGACGTTCTGAAACTTGGGACGCTGGCAGAATGACAGATGGTTCGCTCAGCCACTCGAACTGGTTCAAGGCCGGGCCATCGACAGACAGGAAGAACAAAATGGTTTCAGTCACATCCAAGATTCCATCCGGCAGCGGCGAGATCGTCTCTGCAACAGATCACCGCGATATCCGCCTGCGCCTGAAGAAAGATCCCGGCGATGTGTTTCTCGGCTGGTACCATTTCCGCATCAGCGGCGCGCAGGGCAAAGACTGCCGTTTCAGCTTCGAAAATGCCAATGAGACGCTGGGCTGGCGTCTGGCAAATCGTGAAGACTACGAGAATATGTGGCAGAACACAGGGCCGGTCGCCAGTTATGACGGCACGACCTGGTTTCGACTGCGCGGCGATTACGACGGCGAAATCTACAGCTTCAAGCACACGCCGGAACACGACATCTGCTATTACGCCTTCTGGGCACCCTATGAGCCCGCCCGCGAACTTGCCTTCATCTCCAAGGCGCAAACCTCCGATCTCGTGACGCTGACGACCATCGGGGAGAGCGTTCAGGGCCGCCCCATCGATATGCTGACGATTGGCACACCGGGACCGGGCAAGCCCTCCTGCTGGATCATTTCACGCCAGCACTCCTGCGAAACCCAGGGCGGTTACTTCGTCGAGGGCATTGTCGACAGATTGCTCGACAAGACAGACCCGACGGCTCGTGCGCTGCTGTCCTCTGCGGTTTTCTACGTCGTGCACAACTGCAATCCCGATGGCTCGGCTCTTGGTCTGACGCGCAGCAATGCCGTTGGTGCCAATCTCAATCGTGAATGGACGTCGCCATCGCTGGAGAAATCCCCAGAGATTTTCCATCTCCGCAACAAGATGGAAGAGATCGGCGTCGATTTCTGCCTGGATTGCCATGCCGACAAGGAACTGCGCTGCAACTTCATCTGGCCTTCGGAAAACGTGCCGACATGGAAGCCGGAGCGTCGCGATATCTTCACCCAGTTCGAAAACGCTTGGGCAGCGGCCTCACCGGACTACGAGCTTGGCCATCCCTACCCGGGTGGCTGCCCGACAGAGCCGGATCTCGGAATGGGCTGGAACTGGATCGGAAACCGCTTCCCTCACGCGCTCTCCGTCTTGTTGGAGCAGCCCTATAAGGACGTGACGGAGTTTCCGATGCCGGAAACCGGCTGGTCGCCAGAGCGCGCCTATGGCTTTGGTCGTTCCCTGCCTGAAGCGCTGCGCGCCATTGTCGGAAATCTCAACGTAAGTTCCTGAAACCATCAACGACACGCGTCTGACCACCACGCGCGTGTCCGTCAAACCAGCACAGATGCCTTGTCCCGCCTTCGGGACACATCTGACGCACGACTATATTTCGGAGAATGACATGACCCAAAACAAGAGATCGCGCGTGAACTGGCGGGGTTATCTGCCTGCCATCACCACTCCCTTCAAAGACGACCTTTCTCTTGATGAGGCGGGCCTCGGCGTCCTTCTGGAATGGCTGCATGGCGAGGGTATGCATGGGCTGGTTCTGGCTGGCACCACCGGCGAATGGACCAGCATGTCCAAGATGGAACGTGCGCGCCTGTTCGAAAAAACCGGCGAACAGATGCGCGACAAACTTCCTCTGATCGCGGGCTGCTCCAGCTTCACCGCGCAGGAAAGCATCGAATTCGCAGCCTTTGCCAAGAGCGCCGGCTTCGATGGTATCCTGCTCACACCACCGCCTTATGTGCGCCCGAATGCGGATGAGATCGTTGATTTCTACACCACCGTTGGTGCCGCATCCGAACTGCCGATCTGCGTCTATAACTGGCCGCCTGGCACCGGCATCGACATGCCATTGCCGTTGCTGGAACGTCTGGCCGATATTGATGCCGTCGTTGCGATCAAACAATCGACGCCGGACTTTTCACGCTTTGCCGAAACCTTCTTTGCCCTCAAAGACAAAGTCCGCGTCTTCGGCTTCCCTATGAACGAACTCGGCCTCACCATGCTCTCCGTGCATGATGGAGACGGTACGATGGGCGCTGGCGGCGTTCTCGGACGCGCGCAGACTGGTTTCTACGACAATCTCTGGGCCGGTGATCTTGAAGCTGCACGGGCCTGCGGCCTGAAGGACCGGGTACTGATGAAGGAATGGTACACACCGGACCTGATCGGTCGCTTCGGCTCCGGCCCGGCCATCCTCAAAGCCGCGCTGAATGCCCGCGGCCTTCCCGGTGGACGGGTTCGCCCGCCTTTGCGCGATGTCAGCGACGCTCATCGCGAGCAGATTGCAAAGACTCTCAAAGAGCTTGGCATGATGTGATCCCGTCATTTCGATGGTAGAATGGACACAGGCGCTATGACAGCGAAGGAAGCGATTATGGGTCACGCCTCTCCATCCTCACCGGTGACCACCCGGGGCTATTGCACATTGTGCAGGTCCCGATGTGGCGCGATCTATACCGTTCAGGATGGCCGCATGTTGCGCGTCGATCCTGATCGTGATCATCCGACCGGCGGCGCCTTGTGCGCCAAAGGCCGCGCCGCACCTGAGATCGTTCATCACCCCGATCGACTGACCGTACCGATGCGACGGACCAATCCGAAAGGCAGTGCTGATCCGGGTTGGCAAGAAATCGGCTACGAGGAAGCGCTGGACGAAATCGCCGCATGCATGGCCGATATTCGTGATCGCTACGGCGCGGAAGCTGTGGCCATCGCATCGACGACGCCCAGCGGTACGGCCATTTCCGATAGTATCGACTGGATATTGCGGCTGGCGTGGCAGTTCGGCACACCCAACCTCGTCACCTCGGTCGAGGTCTGCAATTTCCAGAAGGACTATGCGCAAGCCTTCACATTCGGCTTGCCATTGGGTGTGCCGGACTTTGCCAATGCCGATACTATCATTCTCTGGGGTCATAATCCTGCCAGAACATGGCTGGCGGAGGCGCAACGCATCGCCGAAGCAAAGCAGCGCGGCGCCCGGATCGTCGTGATCGACCCGAAGCGCGCGGGCAGTGGCGAACAGTCCGATCTGTGGCTGCGCATCCGCCCCGGTTCAGATGCCGCGCTGGCGATGGGGGCGATCCGCTTTCTGATCGAGCAGAGACGCTTCGCGCAGGATTTCGTTCGCGACTGGACCGATGCGGCTTTCCTCGTAGACCGACAGACGGGCGAAAAGCTCTCTGCCAATGCCTTCGGTGCCGATGCAGGTTTCGTCATCAGGCGAAAAGACGGGTCGCTGGAAACCGTCGATCCTGCTGTTGACTATGGCGTGCACCCCGATGCCGATCTGTTGTTCGACGGAACGATTATCGATGCTCAGGGGCATCAAAGACACTGCGCCACCTCGCTTGCTTTGCTTTATGAGGCGAGTCGCGAATGGACCCCGTCACAGGTTGCCGCGGCAACGGGTATCCCGGAAACTCAACTCCTCGAATTCTTCGAAATCGTCGCGTCCTCACCAAGCATTTCCTATTACCACTGGACCGGGATTGCACAGGCGCTGAACGCCACGCAGACGACACGGGCCATATCCAGCCTGTTCGCTCTGCGGGATGATGTGGATCGAGCCGGTGGAAACTGCTGGTTTGCCGGACCGGCCACAGCAAAGATCGCAGATTTCAAACATCTCCCTGCCTCGCAGCTGCAGAAAGCACTTGGCCGTGCGGAACTACCGCTTGGCCCACCTCGCTTCGGCTTCATCACGGCGCGGGATTTGTGCGAATCCGTCGAAGGCAATGCGCAGAACCGGGTTCGAGCATTGATCGGGTTCGGGGCCAATATGCCTCTGACGCATCCCGACGCGCCCCGCACGAAAAGAGCGCTGGAGACGTTGGATTTTCAGGTCCATTGCGACCTGTTCATGACCCCGATGGCAGATACCGCCGACATCCTGCTGCCCGTCACCGCGCCTTGGGAACATGATGCGATGCGTGTCGGCTTCGAGATTTCGGCGCGTGCTGCCTCACATATCCAGTTTCGTCCCGCTCTCTTGCCAGCACCCGGCAAGGCAAGGCCGGATTATGCCATTGCACGCGGGCTCGGCCAGCGTCTGGGGTTGGAAGGCGATCTCTGGCAGGGACCGTTCGTCAAGGCAATCGACACCGTGCTGGAACCCGCCGGACTGAGCGTGGATCGATTGCGGGCATCGCCGGAAGGTATCACGCTTGAGCAAGCGCTAACGGAACGCGCCTATGCGACGCGCGATGCAAGCGGAGCGCCGGTCGGCTTTCCAACACCATCGAAACGGATCGAATTCCATTCCGGGCAGTTGCAGGCGCATGGTTACCCGGCCATCGCCTCTGCCGCGCCGCCATTGCCGGTCGATCCCGAATTCCCCATTACACTGACTACGGCCAAATCAGGCTATTATACGCACTCATCGCTGCGCAATATCACCTCGTTGCGACGGCGCTCCGCTGATCCGGCTATCGAGATTTCTCCTGCAATGGCGTCGCGGGAAGGCTTGGCGGAGAACGACTGGGCGCTGGTGACGACGCCGAATGGAACGGTGCGATTGCGCGTGCGGATCGACGGTGATCTGGCCGATGACGTGGCAATCGCGGAATTTGGCTGGTGGCAGGCCAGTGACGCTCTTGGCAGGCCAGGCGCTCCCACATCCGGGGAACACTCCAGCAATATCAACGCCATCATCAGCGACAAGACCCGCGATCCCCTCAGCGGCGCGCCGCCACTTCGCCATATGGTCTGCGCCATCAGGCGCGATGTGCCGACATCAATCGGGAACTGGTCGGGCGAGCGAAGCTTCATCGTCAAGACCCGAGAGAAGCTCGCAGGCCATGTGCTGCGATTGGTGCTTTCGCCGGGAGACGGCCTTCCTCTCCCCGCATTTCTGCCCGGCCAGCATATCGGCGTCAGAATACCCGGCGCGCAGGAACGTCGCTTCTACTCCCTCATCTGCGATGGCGCGTCATCAGACTGCTTCGAAGTCGCGGTGAGACGCAGCCCGAGCGCCGATCCGCTCGTTTCATTTTCCATGTCGCATCATTTTCACGATCACCTGGAGGTCGGTACGGAGTTGATGGTGACGCCGCCATCCGGCAGCTTCGTGATCTCTCCTGCCATCGACCGACCCATCATCTGCATTGCAGGCGGCATCGGAATCACACCCTTCCTGTCGGCTTTGCGGGCTGCTGCAAAGGGTGGCTCAACGGCCCCCATCATGCTGCATTACGTGGCCGGAACCTGGGAGACAGCGACCTTCGAACGGGAACTCGCTGACCTTGCTCGAAACAGCGCCCGGCTATCCTTCAATCTCTGGCTTCGACGCGGCGATGCCCCGACGCAATCTCACGTCAGAACGGGCGGCGATATCGCACAGATCATTGCGACGATGGACGACGCCCTGCTGGCCAGACGCCCGCTGGTCTATCTGTGTGGACCGGCAACCTTGATGGATGGCATTCGCCAGGCGCTCGTGGCGCGCGGCATGCCGACCGCCGATATCATCGCCGAAGCCTTCAAGAGCGAGCTGGCCTTGCCGAAGGACATTGCCCCGGCACGCATAACCCTTGCGCGCAGCGGCGCCAGTTTTGAATGGACCAAGGCATCAGGCTCACTGCTCTCAGCTGCACTCGCTGCCGGTATTTCGCTGCCGAGCGGCTGTCAGGTTGGCCAATGCGAAAGCTGTGCCGTCAAGGTAACGGATGGGCAGTTCCTCTGTCCCGTCGAAACCGAACTGGCCCCCGACAGCTGCCTGACCTGCCAGTCCATCCCGTTGAGCGATATGACACTCGATGTCTGAGACAAAGGTGCCTGCTGTTATCATGAGGGCTTTCCCGGTATCACAATGCCGGGAGAGCGGATCAATGACGGGCAGAAGGACGCGATGATGTCGGAAAACGGACTGCGATATTTGTTGGAAGCGCTAAATGCGGGTTCCATGCGTGCAGCAGGTGATCGTCTCAATGTTGCTGCATCCTCCGTCAGCCGCCAGATTGCGCAACTGGAAGAGCAGCATGGTATTGCGCTCATCGTCAAAGGCCGCCGTGGCATCAAGCTGACCGATGCCGGTGAAATGGTCATGGAGCATTACCGCAACCAGATGTCCGACCGCGAAGCCCTGCGCGCCAAGCTGGAGGATTTGCGATCGGTCAAGACAGGTAGCGTTACGCTCTCGGCGGGCGAGGGATTTCTCGGTGAAACCTTCACCGACCTCATCAATTCCTTCAACCGCGACAATCCCAAAGTGCGGCTGAACATCAATATCGGCGCCAGTCAGGAAATCGCCCGCATGGTTGCAGATGACGAAGCGCATATGGGGCTCGTCTTTCAGACGCCGCATGACATGAAAATTCAGGTTCGCTCCGCGATCGCCCAGCCCCTGATGGTGATTGTGCCGCCGGATCATCCGCTTGCGCGACAAGATAGCGTCACGATCACCCAGTTGCAGGACTATCCGCTCTGCCTTTCCGAGCGCAGCTTTCGTCTGCGCCAGATTTTGAGTGAGGCGGAAGCCCATAGCGGGCAGCGTATAGAGCCCGCGATCACCACCAACTCGATTTTTGTCATGCTGGAGGCGGTGCGAGCCGGTGTGGCCCTGACGATCCTGCCGCAGCTGTCGGTCTGGTCCGAGCTTCGACGCGGCACCATGGTCAGCGTGCCGATTGCCGACGATATGATGGAAAAGACCAGCGTCAGCCTCATTCTTCGCGCCGGTCGCAAGCTTGAGGGAGCGCCAGCGCGATTTCTGATCGCGCTGGAACGCTTGTTGCGGCAATGGGCGCAGACAATACCCAGGCCGGTGGGCCGATAGAAAAGAAAAGGGAGACAGCCGTGTTTGCTAGGGATTTGCCGCCGCAAGGCTCCATCAACGCCGCTGCCGATGCCTATGCGGAAACGAGCCTGCTGCGATCATCCGGCATTGCGCGTTTGGCGGATATTCCTTTCGGGCCAGATCAAGCTCAGCGGATGGACATCTACCTGCCGGATCAAGGGTTACGGTCGCATACCAATCTGCCGGTCTTCATATTTTGGCATGGCGGCGGCTTCACCCATGGCCACAAGGAGTGGTGCGGCTTCATGGCACCGGCACTGCTCGCCGTTCCGGCCATCTTCATTTCCGCAAATTACCGACTGCTACCGCATGTCGGCTCCGAGGAGTTGATGGACGATGCACGGGCCACGGTTCGTTGGGTGCTCGAGAATATTTCGCACTACGGCGGCAATCCGAACCGCGTTGTCATCGGTGGACATTCGGCAGGGGCCGTTATTGCGGCACGTCTGGAACTGGACGCGGAACGTCGTCGGGCTGCCGGTATTCCTGATGGCACGATCGCGGCGGTGATGGCGATGAGCGGCAGCTATCACAGACGCATTGGCGATGCGCATCCCGATCCCGACAGGCGATTGCCCGCCGAGCAGCCAGACTGTGCGGCGGATTTCAGCGGGCCGACATCAGCACGGTTCACCTTGGCATGGGGCACTCTTGAACGGGACACCGTTCAGCAATCGGGCATGGATTTCGCGAACCAGTTGGAAGGCCGCGGCCTAACCGTTCGCCGCCAGCCATTCGAAAATGCGGATCATTTTACCGTTCATCTGGATGCGGGAGATGCCGACAACGCCTTCTATCTGGCGGTAGTGGAGGAGTTGAGGGCGATCGCCGCATAAGGTCATCGCTGCCGCAGAGACATCAACGCGCCGACGACGATAACGGCCATGCCCACCAGAGCTGCCAAGCCGGGTGTTTCCTGAAAGGCCAGATAGCCTATGACACCGGCAAAGATGGCGCGCGAAAAATCCACCGGGGCAAGTGCGGAGGCTTCACCCATCCGAAGAGCGGCGATCATGCTGGTATTGCCGATGACGCTGAGCAAGCCTGTCATGGCGAGCAATCCCATGGTAGCAAGATCCACCGTTTGCCATGTCCAGAATGCCAGAGGTGCCAGCACAAGTGTGCCGACCAGGGACTGGTTCAGCAGCAACACATCGGATGTCTCGCTGGCCAGACGCCGTGTCATGATCGCGCCAAACGCCGCCGTCGCAGCAGAAACCACGCCTGCGGCCACGCCCAGCACCGCGATGGTTTCGGTGCCTGTTGGGCCGGAGAGAATGACCACGCCGGTAAAGCCGATGATCACGGACATCCACCGCCATCGTCCCACCGTTTCGGAAAGGATCAACGCCGCGAACAGGGTAACGAACATGGCCTTGGAGAAGCTGAGGGACGTCGAGATCGCCAGCGGCAGAGCCGTGACCGAGTAAAATCCTGCCAACATACTTGAGATCAGCGCCGTCGCCCTCAACACGTGCGCACCCCGTCGTTCTCCGGCAATCAGCAGTGGTCCCACACGCCTGAAGACGCGTCCGCCGACAAACAGAAGCTGCGTCGCAACGGTGAAAAACATGATGACGAAAAGCGGCACGTCCGATGACACGGACTTGATGATCAGAACCATGATGGAATAGATCAGCGCGTTGAACACCATCAGCACCGCGCCTCGGGCATTCCCACTCATTTGTGACCATTTCACGCGTCGTTCCTCCCGACTTCGTATTTTGTTCTTTACGCGACCGTCAAAATTTTTGATGTTTGATCAGATGATTAACGGGAGCCGCATCATGAATTACCACCGCATCGCCGACTATACGGACGCCTATTCGAACGGGGCGCATATCGTCGGTGCGGAGCGCTGGCCAGATGCCTGGGCCAAACCGGCAGCCGAC
The DNA here is from genome assembly GCA_900468015.1 of Hyphomicrobiales bacterium. Classification (GTDB taxonomy): domain Bacteria; phylum Pseudomonadota; class Alphaproteobacteria; order Rhizobiales; family Rhizobiaceae; genus Agrobacterium. The sequence goes on along the minus strand of UBRU01000002.1, from coordinate 375,757 downwards.
TATCGTGCGTCTATGCTGTCTGCGGGACGCGCTAAACTTGGGTTGACCTATGGTGCGAGTGAACGCAACGCGCTGGATCTCTTCCTGCCAGAAGGCACACCCCGCGGCCTCGTCGTTTTCATCCACGGCGGCTATTGGAAGAGCCTTGACCGCAGCTACTGGTCGCATTTCGCGCAGGGTTGCGTGGCGCGTGGATTTGCCGTGGCCATGCCTTCCTATGACCTGTGCCCGGACGTTCGTATCACCGAGATCACACGCCAGATCGGTGCTGCGGTGACGCGGGCCGCAGAGGAGGTCGCGGGGCCGATCATCATCACCGGCCATTCGGCGGGTGGGCATCTGTCGGCGCGTATGGTCAGCGCGGGCACGCCCCTTGCATCCGCCGTGCTGGACCGCGTCGAAATTGCTGCACCCATTTCCGGCCTGCATGATCTGCGTCCCCTGATGCGCAGTGAACTGAATGAGACGCTGCACATCGATGAGGCCGAAGCGATGGCGGAAAGCCCCGCGCTGCTGCGTCCGGTTGGCCATGCTCGCCTTTGCGCCTGGGTGGGTGGTGCCGAGCGGCACGAGTTCCTGCGCCAGAACGCGTTGCTGGCCAATATGTGGACCGGTCTGGGTGCGGCAACCGCCTGTTACGCGGAGCCGAACCGACATCATTTCGATGTTCTCGATGGTATGCTGGACCCGGATCATGCGCTGACCCGGGCATTGACCGACATCTGAAAAGCGTGGCTGCGCGCTCAGACTGCCATCGCCAACTCTTCTCGTGCCTCGCCGCGCATGACCAGATGGCCGGGCGCGACTTCGTCGTAAATCCGCTGCGGGGCAACGAAGTCTGCCGGTCGAACGGGCGTCGAAAGTTCGCCCACCACAGCAGCACCACGCAGACCACGCTGGGATGGGTCCGGCACGGGGACAGCGTCGATCAGACGGCGTGTATAGGGATGCCGCGGATCACCAAAAATCGCGGCGCGCGGACCGATCTCGACGATCTCCCCAAGATACATCACGGCAACGCGGTGGCTGATGCGCTCTACCACGGCCATGTCATGGCTGATGAACAGATAGGCGAGCCCCATGCTGGCTTGCAGGTCGAGCATCAGGTTGACCACCTGCGCCTTGATGGAGACATCCAGCGCCGACACCGCTTCATCAGCGATGATCAGCTTCGGCTCCAGCGCCAGCGCTCTGGCGATGCAGATACGCTGGCGTTGTCCGCCGGAAAATTCATGCGGATAGCGGCTTGCCATTTCGGGAGATAGACCCACGCGGACAAGCAGCTCACTGACGCGCGCCCGGCGTTCCGCAGAGTTGCCGATGCCATGCGCCACGAGCGGCTCTGCGACCGCCGTGCCGACACTGAGGCGCGGGTTGAGGCTGGCATAGGGGTCCTGAAAAATCATCTGCGCGGTGCGGCGCATGCGCCGCAGGCCATAGCGGCCAAGACCGCCGACCTCGGCTCCGTCGATGCGCACATCCCCACCGCTGGGCTCGGTCAATCGCAGCACAGAACGACCGGTCGTGGATTTGCCGCAGCCGGATTCGCCCACAAGCGACAATGTTTCGCCGGGCTGGATTTGAAACGAGACATTCTCCACGGCATGAACGCGAAAGGCCATGGGGCGAAACAGCCCCGAAGGCATGGGGAAGCGTTTCATCAGGCCTTTCACTTCGACCAGCGGCGGTGCGTTGCGGTCTACCGTATCAGGCATATCGGGTGCTGGCAGGATTGCGCCGCTGGCAGGGTCGATCAGCGGGAAAGGTTGTGGCAAGTCATGCCCCTTCATCGAGCCGAGGACTGGTACTGCCGCAAGCAGAGCGCGGGTATAGGGCTGGCGCGGCGCGGCGAATATCTGCGACGTTGCACCCTCTTCGACCAGATCGCCGCGCAGCATGACCACCGTGCGATCCGCCATTTGGGCAACCACGCCCATGTCGTGGGTGATGAAGAGCACCGACATGCCCTCTTCATCCTGCAAGGTCTTGATGAGGTCCAGCACTTGCCCCTGGACCGTCACGTCCAGAGCGGTCGTCGGCTCGTCGGCAATCAGAAGCTTAGGACGAGAGGCCAGTGCCATGGCGATCATCACGCGCTGGCGCATACCGCCCGACATTTCGTGCGGATATTGTTTCAAACGGGTGCGGGCCGAGGGAATGCGCACCTTCTCCAGAAGTGCCAGCGCACGCGTTTCGATCTCGGCCTGAGAGATATCTGGGTCTTGGCACAGCAGCGCTTCTGCAAGCTGGTTTTCGATGGTGAAGGCCGGATTGAGCGATGTCATCGGCTCCTGAAAGATCATCGAGATGTCGCGGCCACGCACGCGCCGTATCTCGTCCTTGCTCAGCGTCGTCAACTCACGGCCCAGCAGCTTGATCGAGCCGGAAATGCGCGTGTTGTCAGGGTTGAGCAGGCGCATGATGGACAGCGAGGTCACGCTTTTGCCAGACCCACTTTCACCGACAATGGCAACGGTTTCTTTCGCGCCGATATCGAAGGAAATCTTCCTGATAACCTCCGTCCAGCCATTTTCCGTGCGGAAGGCCGTTGTGAGATCGCGCACGGACAGCACCGGATTGGTCGCATCAGACGTTGCCTGCATATTGCCATTCTCCGTCTTGCTTCTGTTATCGTCCATCGTCATCAGCCCTTCACATCCAACGCATCCTGCAAGCCATCACCCAACAGGTTGAAGCCCAGAACGGTGAGGAAGATTGCAAGTCCCGGCCAGATGGCGATCCAGGGCGCAATCGAGAGCGATGCGCTGGCAGAGTTCAGCATCGAGCCCCAGCTGGCATCCGGTGGCTGTTGACCGAGACCCAGAAACGCAAGCGCTGCTTCAGCAATGATGGCTGTCGCGATGGCCAGCGTCGACTGAACGACGAGCTGCGGTGTGATGTTGATGAACACATGCCGGATCAGAATAGCGACATGGCCGGTGCCGATGGCGTGGGCCGCCTCGATATATTCCTCCACCTTCACCGCCATGGTCTGGCCGCGTGCAATACGGGCAAACACGGGCGCCGTGGAAACGCCGATGGCGATCATCGCATTGGTCAGGCTCGGCCCAAGAAAAGCGGCCATGGCGATGGCGAGAATGAGGAAGGGTATCGCCAAGAACGCATCGATAATCCGCATGATGACGGTGTCGAGGGGACCACCGAAATAGCCCGCCAGCATTCCGACGGGAACGCCGATGACAAAGGCGATGGCGACCGATACCACGCCAGCCAACAGCGAGGCGCGCGCGCCCCAGATGACGCGGGACATCACATCGCGACCGATCTCATCCGTTCCGAACCAATGCAGCCATGTCGGTGCCTTGCGGATGGCCGACCAGCTGGATGCATTCGGCTCATAGGGTGCGATAAGGGGGGCAGCGATGGCCATGATGGCAAAGAGAAGCACGATGATCGCACCAATCAACGCCAGCCGATGCGCCATGAAGCGGCGCAGCACGCGGGACTCGATCAGACGACGGCGAGGTGGTTTGGCGACAGCAACATTCGTCATAGCGAGCGGCTCCTCAGCTTGGGGTTGGCCCAGAAGTACAAGATGTCGGCCAGAAGGTTCAGCATCACGAAGGTGAAGCCGGACAAAAGCGTGACCGCCTGAACCGCCGCATATTCGCGGTTGAACACCGCATCCACGACCATCTTGCCAAGGCCTGGAATGGAGAAGACCTGCTCGGTCAAAACCGCACCCGCCATCAGCGCGCCGAATTGAAGCGTTGCCAGCGTGATGATCGGCACAAGCGCATTTCGAAAGCCGTGCTTGGTAATGACCTTGCGTTCGGTCAGGCCCTTCGCACGCGCCGTGCGAATGTAATCATGCTGCATGACGGTCAGCATCGCCCCGCGCGTGTGACGCATCATGGCTGCCGCAAGGGCCGCACCCAACACCGTGGCGGGAAGGATGATGGATTTGAGACCACGGATCGGGTCTTCGAACGGGCTGACATAGCCACCGGCTGGCAACCAACCCAGCTTCACCGCGAAGATGAGGATCAGCATGATGCCGAGCCAGAAGTTGGGTATCGATATGCCCGTGAGCGAAACCACCGTGACCGCATGGTCCCACCCCTTGCCGCGCCAGATGGCCGCCATGATTCCGGCTGGGATGCCGATCAGCAACGAGATGAGAAGGGCCGCCGTCGCCAGCGTCAGCGTTACCGGGATCTTGTCGAGCAGCATCGGGCCGATCTCATCGCGGGTGCGATAGGATATGCCGAAATCGCCTTGGAGAGCCGCAGCACTCCAGCGCAGATATTGCACCGGGAGCGGATCATCCAGCCCCTGTTCCTGGCGGATTTGCGCGACGACTTCGGGCGATGCTTCACCACCGGCAATCACCAGCGCCACATCGCCAGGAAGCAGCATCTGCAAACTGAAGACGAGGACGGAAATGATGAACATCGTCGGTATGGCAACCGACAGTCTCAAAAGCAGAAAACGGATCATCCGCCCAACTCCTCACATGTCACATCGTGCGAGACAACGCATCGTGGCTGGCAAACATTCGTCATAAACATGCCCGCTCCCCTGTTACTTTGATGTTTGAGCAATTCTTAATCGTCCCGAATTCGTTTTGCCGACAGGAATGAGCAGCGTGGCAATGGCTGCCAGCGCGGCGACACCTGCGAAAATGTAGAAATTCCACTCGGGTGCGGCGTTGGTGCTGGCGATGAAGCCGCCCAGCAAAGGACCGGTCAGAGCACCGATGCGCGAAAAGCTCAGCGCAAAACCCGTGCCGGCAGAACGTATCGTCGCGTCCAGACGCTGCGCCAGAAAGCCGGTCAGAATGAGTGAGGCCGATACGGTACCGAAACCGGCAATCGCCACGAAGACGTAGTTGATCAACAACGAACCCTTGAAGGCCAGCGCGGCAATGCCGAAGGCACCGAGAAGGTACGAAAGGGCAACCACCAATCGGGTACCGAAACGGTCGGCCCATGTGCCCAGCACAATGCCGCCAATGGCGGAGCTGAGGCTGAAGACCGCCAGGAACAACAGGCTGTCGCCAAGGTCATAGCCGTTCTTGCGCATGATCTGCGGCAGCCACTGGGCAAGCCCGTAAACGAGCAGAAGCCCCATGAACAGCGCGGCCCAGAAGCAGATGGTCTCAAATGCTTTGTCAGGCGCAAAGATTTGCCGCAGAACCGCCTTCCAGCTTCGGTCCGTCGGCGTCTGTTTGGTGGTGGAAGCGATAGGAACGCCCATCTTCCGCGCTGTCTTTTCCGCCGCAGCGCGCTTGCCGCGCAGCACCAGAGACTCGACAGATTCAGGCAGGAAAACCATGAAGAACGGCACGACGAGAACGGGGAGCGCGCCGACCAGAACGATGGTGCGCCAGCCATGTTCGGCTAGAAATGCCCGTGAACAGAGCGCAGCAGCCAGAATACCCATGGAATAACCTGAGTACATCAGGCCGTAATTGAAGCTTTTGCTCTTCTTTGGCGAATATTCAACCGTCAGCGCCGCCGCGACGGGAATGATACCGCCAAGGCCGAGACCCGCCACGAAACGGCTGACGGCAAAAAAGGTCGGTGTCGGCGCGTAGGCTGTCGCGACCATGCACAGGGCAAAGAGCGTGAGGCAACCGATGAAGACGGGCTTGCGACCATAGAGTTCGCTGATCGTGCCTGCGAAGATACCGCCGATCAGCATGCCGATGACGGTGTAGCTTCCCATTGCCCCCAGTTGCAGCGGCGTGAGCTGCCAAACCGGATCGGTGGAGAGGGCGGGAAGAATGGCACCCAGCACACCCACATCGTAACCTTCCGCAAAAATTGCAAACCAGCAGAGCGCCACGACAAGCAAGCTTTTGGAGCGCGAAACTTCCTTTGTCGCGTTGAAATCAGTCGGTACGGCAGTTGTGACTTTGTCCATCAGAACGTTCCCCTGCGAGGATTTTTCCTTCGCTCTTATTGTTCGTCATGTCCGAATAAGACCGCTCCGATTCCCGTGGTGGAGCAGTCTTTGGTCAGCGCCTTTTCCCCAGGCGCCACCGAATATTTACAGCGTCGAAACCGTCTTCAGCGCTCCGTCCAGCGCAATGCCCTGCTCATCCAGAAGGGCAGCCTGTCGCAGGCGGCGCATCCATGCGGCACCATCGTCGCGGTGCTCCAGAGATGGCAGAGCGGACATGACCCGGTCGAACTTCGAAAGACCGCGTGCGTGGGTATCGGAATAGCCCTTGACCAGACGTCTGTTGTTCAGCACTTCCACGGCAAGATCGTAATTGCGCGATACCAGCGACGCGGCTGTGGCAAGCCATGCGTCGCGGTGTTCGATTTCGCGGAAGTGGCGCAACGTGCTGCGGCGCATGCGGCGGAGCGCGGAGATGAGATAGAGCGAGAGGAACCAGAACATCGTTCCCGTCTGCACACGGCGGCCCTTGTTGATAAGGCGATCGAAGAACGCAAAGACCTTCGGCTTGCTCTCGATCCAGAGGCCCACGCCCTTGGGCAAGGTGCCACAGACTTCTTCCATGCGCGGATGCATATATTCCGTCATATAGAGAAGCTGGTCTGGCTTGACACCAACTTCCTTGCGCACGCGATCGAAACGCGTGCCGCGTGTTTTCAGGTCTGCGACGCGGATAATATCGTCATAGGCCATGGAGATGGCGACATATTTGGCGGCCTGCACCGTAAACGCATAGCCCTTCTCTTCGCCGTCATTCGTCCGGTCAAGCGCATGAAGCTTGGCAACACGGTCGAGATATTCTCCCGCATAGGCCGGGTCCTGAAACTCCGTCAGTTTCTTCACGCCTGCGAAAAGCAGGGGCCATGCGACCTCTGGGAATTCGGCGCGCATGCGATGGACGAGGCGGTCGAGTTCCGGGTGGCCAGCCGTTTCCGGCATGGTGTCGAAACGCTTGTGCGGCGAGGCGCTGACTTCATCGCGCGGCTTGGCCTTGGCACGGTCATAGGATGCGTTGAAGGCACGAAGACTTGCCTCCACACCTTTGCCGCCGCCACGGATGGTTGCTTCGAAAGCTTCCTTGGCAAACGGCAGCACGTCTGCTGCGGCAAGGGCACCGAACATGGACGACGAGATGACGCTGCCGTTTTTCAGCGCCAGCGTATCCATGTCGAAGGCAATGGTGCGCTTGGCGGCAAAATCGGTAGCGCCCACCACGACGGTCGGATCGCCGATGCCATCACCGGGCTTTTCCTTCTCGCCGACGGCAAAGGAACGATGCGTGGACGCAATCAACGTTGTGCGTTCAGGCGTGACCAGACCGCGCAGCACTGAGCGCCCGGCTTCCATCAGTTCGGAGGCCAGCACGACATCGACATCACCCGGCGTCGGCATCAGCGAGAAGATCGGCGAGACCCCGTCGCGGGCTGGCAACATCTCTATATAATAGATCGTTGCGCCCGTGCGCTGGGCAACGCCCGGCACGGATGTCGATTGCGCCATCCAGCCCTGCGCCTCGGCAAGGCCGACGATCCAGTCTGCCAGCACGCCGCCGCCCTGTCCGCCCATGGCCATGATGGCCAGCGTCAAAGGCTTGTCGGAGGCAAGCGTTGTCTTGAGGTTTACCGTTTCGTTCATGGGTCCACCCTCAATCTGCAAACACGATGCGGCTGGACGCGCGGCGGGCCTGAAGCCAGCCGATGACCGAAGCGCGGATTTTCGCGACAAACTTGTCCCAACCGGTGGGGTTGTGAATGATATCGGCTCGGTAGAAGGACGGACAGAGAACCGCAGCTTCGGAAACCTCACCGCAATTGCCGCAGCCGACACAGGAATTGTCGATGGCTGCGACCGGATCATCCTTCAAAGGATCATCCGTATGCTTGACCGACAGCGATGGACAGCCCGACAGACGGATGCAGGCGTGATCGCCCGTGCAGACATCCTCGTCCACACCGAAGCGTTCCTTCACCATGCGCTTGCCGTCCTTCACCGCCTTGGCAAATTGCGGCTTGATGCGGCGCTGCTTGTTCAGCATGCATTCGGAGGAGGCCACGATGATTTTCGGGCCTTTTTCCTTCGATGTCAGCGCCTCTTTCAACGTGTCGCGCATTTTGGCGACATCATAGGTGCGGTCGATCTGGCGCACCCATGTCGCGCCGATTCCCTTGACGGCATTGACAATGGAATTGTTGGTCTTGCGGTTCGGGTTGGTGGCGCGCGACGACAGAATGTCCTGCCCACCGGTCGCTGCCGAATAGAAGTTATCGACAACGAGAATGACGCCGTCCTGCTTGTTGAACACGGCATTGCCGACCGATGTCGCAAGGCCATTGTGCCAGAAGCCACCATCGCCCATGACAGCAATCGAACGTTTGTCGGACTCCACATTGAAGGCAGAGGCAGAGGCAGGGCCGAGACCATAACCCATCGTCGTGCCGCCGATATTGAAGGGCGGCAGGATTGAGAAGAGGTGACAGCCGATGTCAGCAGAGACGTGGTGTTCGCCGAGTTCCTTTTCCACCAGCTTCATGGCCGCAAAGATCGGCCTTTCGGGACAGCCCGTGCAGAAACCGGCCGGGCGGGCAGGCACGACTTCTGCCAGCGCCTTGACCTTGGGGTCGTTCAGCACATCCGATGGGTCCGGCACCGGCGGCTGGTTTCCAAGCAGCAGACGATCGTAGGTTTCGATGAAGGCCTTCAGGCCGTTCATCATCACAGGCGCGGTATATTCGCCGCCCAGCGACAGCATGTCCTTACCGTGCAGTTTCGTCTGGATATCGCGACGGCGAAGCAGCGTGTTCAGCGTCTGCTCGATATATTCAGGCGCTCCTTCCTCGACGATGATGACGGCTTTCTTGCCGGCGCAGAACTCGACAACCTCGTCATCGATGGTCGGATAGGCAACGTTCATCACGTAGAGCGGCACGGCGGAATTGCCGTAGACATCGGCCAGGCCCAGTTGCTGCAAGCCGCGCATGACGCCGTTGTACATACCGCCCAGCAGGATAATGCCGATGTCACCCTCTTCAGGACCGAAAAACTCGTTGAGTTTACGCTCCTTGATGAAGTTGACGGCAGCCGGCCAGCGGCGCTCCAGCTTGTCTTTCTCATGCGCGAAGTTGGCGGGTGGAAGGACGATACGGTTGACGTCCCTGACAGGATTTTCCAGCGCCTGCCGCAACGTATATGCCGGACGCTTGTTGTCCTTGGCGATGAACTGGCCGTGGACGTGACAGGCACGGATGCGGACCTGCAACATGACAGGCGTGTTGGACGCCTCAGACAGCTGGAAGCCATCTTCCACCGACTGCACGATGGATGGCAGATTGGGGCGCGGATCGAGCAGCCACATCTGGGATTTCATCGCAAAAGCGTGGCTGCGCTCCTGCATGATGGAGGAGCCTTCGCCGAAGTCTTCGCCGAGAATGATGAGGGCACCACCGGTGACGCCGCCGGAAGACAGGTTCGACAGCGCATCGGATGCCACATTCGTTCCAGCCGTCGATTTCCAGGTCACAGCACCGCGCACCGGATACATGACGGAGGCAGACAGCATGGCAGCCGCCGCAGCCTCGGATGCCGAGGTTTCGAAATGGATGCCGAGGTCTTCCATGACGTCCTTGGCATCAGCCAAAACGTCCATCAGGTGGGAAATGGGCGAGCCTTGATAGCCGCCGACATAGGACACGCCGGATTGAAGCAATGCCTTCGTGATCGCCAGAATACCCTCGCCCCGGAAGATTTCACCTTCCCCGAGCTTGAGATCCTCAACTTCACGCGCGAATGACCGTTCTGCCATGGTCTTCCCCTTTTATGTCACGCATTTATATGCATATTCATAAGTTGAAGCTTATAGCATTGTCAAATAAGAACGTTGAAATGGGCCGAAATCACATCGAAAAACTGCGATATTGCTGCTTTAAAATGCATCTGCATGAAAATTACTGGCGCGACGCTTAACGGCTGAGCATACAAAAATGCAGGTAACGGCAGCGCGTGTTTCAGCGCCACCAGAGGCATCAGCCGACCGCGTGATACCGGCGGCGGAAATAAACCAGAGCGTTCTCGTCTGATCCCTGCGCGAGTTCGATGATACGGCAAAACAAAACCTGATGCGTCCCGCTCTCGACCATCGTTTCGATTTCGCAATCGAAAGACAAAAGTGCGCCTTCCAATCGCGGAGACCCTGTCATCCCCGGTGACCATGCGCCTTCCAGAAACCGATCTTCCTGCGATGTCGAGCCTCCGAAACGCCGCGACAAAGCTTCCTGGCTATGGCTCAGCGTGTTGACGCAGAGCACGCGATTTGTCTCGAACATATGCGCGGCGGAACTGGACCGGTTGAGGCAGACCAGCAGCGTCGGCGGTTGATCTGTCACGCTACAGACTGCCGATGCCGTGAACCCGGCCATGCCGTCGGGACCGTCCGTGGTAACGATGTTGACGGCGGCGGCCAGTTGCGACATGCCCTCGCGAAAGGCAAGCCGCAGAGCTTCGACCTCATCCTGTGCAGCGTGCGCGTTCATTCGACACGCAGCCCGGCCTGCTTCAACAGCGGCATCACGCGATCGCAGAAGAATGGTAACTCGTAAGTGTAGTTGACGAAGGACAGCGCGATACCGGAATATCCCTGCTGCGAAATCGCGATCATGTCCTCGACAATCTTTTCCGGCGTGCCGACAAGCGGATATCCACCCGCGCCGCCTGCAAACCGCTTGCGGTAACGCTCATAGCTTTCCTTGTCATGGGACTGGGAAAACTCCTTCTTTCCGGCCATATGGGCGTCAACGGCCTCATGGTCGGCAAGGGTTACGGCGTAGCGTTCGTAATAATCTTCCGCCTCCTGCTGGGTTTCGCGACACACGACGTGGCAGACGGTATAGGCCCCGACATCACGGCCCTGCGCATCTGCTCGCGTGCGGATATCCTCGACGTGCTTTCCGGCTTCTTCAATCTCGGTGAAGGTCGTGAAAAGATATTCGCAGTTCTTGGCGGCAAAATCCCGGCCCGGCCCACCGAAGGCGGCATTCATCGTTACGGGTCGTGGCGATTGCAGGCTGGCGGGGCGGCTGACCACGTCTTTCAGCTTGTAATAGCTGCCATCATAATCGAAGGGCGCTTGCGCACCATAGGCCTGCTCGACAATCTCAAGCCATTCGGCGGCCTGATCATAACCCTTCTCGACCAGCGGCACGCCGAACATGCCGAATTCCTTCGGGTTCCAGCCGCAGACGATATTGAGACCTGCACGACCGCCACTGATGTGATCGACCGTTGCCAGCGATTTTGCCGCATAAAGCGGATTCACGAGGGGAACATGCACCGTCATGAACAGCGCAATCCGCTCCGTGACGGCAGCAAGCCCCGCCGCCCATGTGAAGGTTTCGTAAGACCATTCCCGCACCCGGTTCTTGCCGCCAAAGCCCTTCCAGCGGGCGATTGGCAGCAGAAAATCCAACCCGCCGCGATCGGCGATCTGGGCGGCGTTCAGATTGTCTTCCCACCGCGCCTGCCAGCGTTCCGGCACATCGGTAATGGCAAGACCGCCATCGGCATTGGGCGAGAAGACACCGAGCTTGAGCTTGCTTTTACCTTTCAAGGGGTGAGGCTTGATCATGACGTTCCCTTTTTGATGGTTTTGCGGCGCGCGCCGCGCCCTGTTTTGGCCTGTTCCAACTGGCGGCGGCGAATGGTGAGAAAGGCTTCTTCCGCCGCAAACATGTAAAGCGTCATATATTCCGCGATCACAACGGAATCGCGCGCGACGAAGGCCGCGTGAATGCGCGACAGGCCGTCGATATAGTGCTTGACCATGTCCGCATCCGCAAAACTATCGAGCCGGACCGACTGGAAGTAGTTGATGAAGCGTGCGACCGTCTCGGCCAGATGCCGGTTGCGAACGGCCTTCAGCCACGCATTGCGAAAATCGACATTGGCATCCAGCAGCACCGGCATATTGCTGTCCGCCAGCGCAGACTTGATCCGGCCCATGGCCTCGGTCAGTTCCGCCTCTATCTCAGGCGTCATGTCACGCGCAGCATTTGCCGCAGCCCGTGGCTCCAACTGCCGACGCAATTCGAAAAGGCCGGAAATATCCTCCAGCGAAAGCTCTCGCAGGGCAAAACCGCGTGTCGTGCCAACCAGATAACCCTCTGCCACCAGCCGCAGCAGCGCCTCACGCGCAGGAACACGCGAAACGCCATAACAGGCCGCGATAGCAGTATCGACCAGCCGGTCGGACGGCAAAATCGCGCTGTGTTGCAACTGCAAACGCAGGTCGGTGTAAATGGCATCAACGATATTGTCGTTCGACTTCTGCATCGCAAACTCCTGCAAAAATCGTATACGGATTTGAGCTTATTTCAAGCATAAAATAATTATGAGGTGATTTAGTGTCGATTATCGTATACCGTTTATAAGCTTGCGGCCGATATGATTGAGACTTAAACTAATCCTAGCGCTGCATCACGGCAGAGAAAAACTCGTTCCCAGAGGTCTTTATGAGCGATTTTCGAAAAGCATGTCTTGGAAAGAAGCGGTTGATCGGCACATTCGCTGCCATCCCGCATCCGGTCGCCATAGAGGTCGTGGCTGCCGCTGGCCCTGATTTCATCTGCATCGATGCGGAGCATTCGCAGATCGGGCGGGAGCTGATCGAAAATCTGATCCGCGCTGCCGATGTTCACCGCGTGCCAGCCATGGTGCGCGTGCCGGGTCATGCGCCGGAATCGATTGCCGGTGTTCTGGACGCCGGTGCGGGAGGCGTTCTGGTGCCACGTGTCTCGACCGCTGCCCATGCAAAATCCGCCGTTGCCGCCACCCGCTATCCGCCTGTCGGCGGACGCGGCGTCGGCCCCGGACGCGCAGCCGGTTACGGATATCGCATTCCTGATTATCTGAAGAGCGCCAATGAAAACCTCGTCCTGGCCATCCAGATCGAAACCGCCGAAGGTCTCGCCAATGTTGAGGAGATCGTCGCCGTCGAAGGCATCGACGTGATCTTCATCGGCCCCGGCGATCTCTCCGTTTCTATCAATGCACTCGGTCCCGAGGGAGCGGCAAAGCTCGAGGCGGCCATACTGACCATCACGCAGGCCGCTATCAAGGCCGGCAAAACGGTCGGAATTTTCCGCCCTTCGGCAGATGACGTGGCCAAGTGGTCGCAGGCGGGCATCAGCTTCTATCTGCTGGCCAGCGATACTATGTTTCTGGGTGCAAGCCTTGCCGCTGGCGTCACGGCTGCGCGAGACGCTTAAGCGTCTTTTGGCGCAACGATCGTCGTCGCCATCGGAAAATGCGAGTTGCCACCTTCGAATGGCGGGAAGGTCTTGAAGTCTTCCCGCATGGCAATGCGCGCCGGGGACTGGAGTGCCGCCGTGAGTGCGGCCTGACTGTCGAACATCACGCGGTTTCGCTGCATGTGATTGGCCCGCTCCCAGGGTAGGAACCCGGTCCAGTCCACGCGAGACAGGATTTCGATGCCACGAATGCCGGGAAACTGGCGCATGACCTGCGGATGGTGAGCGATGTAGTGGTGCATCCAGATGTTCAGGTCCTCAGCGGGGCCGGGATAATGCACGACATAGGAACATGGGTCGCCATTTTTCGCGATGTCGAGCGTCGCGTCATCGACTGGAAAATGCCGGACATACATGGCCTGCTGCGTTGCCTTGGCACCCTGGATGCTCGACAGCACGCCGGGATCGGTCACCGCTAGTAGATGTCCTGATGGTGCGATGGCATCTTCCAACGCTGACAACTCGTCAAAGTAAAGCTGCATGCCAAAAACCGGCGCTTCCTCCTGCGGATTGAACAGGTCCTGCGCCGTCTCTGGCGTGTAGAGGTTCGCAAACGCCAGCCCCGGCGTCAGCGCGACGATCTCCGCCACCGCCTCGATATCGGCCTTGCTCGCTACGAGCTGGCTATCCTGCGTATTCTCGAAAAAAGCGAGGTAGGCGAAACGCATAGGGGAGGCTCCAATGTCAGGTAAAATACGGTAGAGTACGATCCGCACGTGGACAGCAATCAAAGGCGTCAGATCATACAGACGCAAAACATGTCACACCCGCTTGGCAGTGCGCAACCTATTTTAAGCTTAAATCTTTCCACTTGAATCCCGCTGAATTTTGCCTCACCATTCCAGACGATCCCTGCGAAGAGCGATCACCGAGGACCATAAAAATGAATATTCGATCCGGCCCCGAAACGCTGCTGGTTACGAAAACAGAGGGAACTGCTTCATGACCATATCCGTCTTCCGCCGCGCTTTCATGGGTATCGCGGTCACTGCCGCCGTCACTGTTGCCAGTGCAGGCCTTGCATCTGCCGCCGCACTTGTGGCGGGCGCCTACCCCAGCAATCCACCGTTCGAATACAAGAATGCCAGCGGTACCTTCGAAGGCTTCGAGGTCGATATCGCAGCCGAAGTCGCAAAGCGCCTCGATATGACGCTCGAGGTGTCCGATTTCGGGTTTCAGGCGCTGTTTGCCGCCACCGCCTCTCGGCGCATCGATGTCGCGATATCGTCGATCACCATCACCAAAGAACGTCTGGGCAGCCAGTCTTTCACGCAGCCCTATTACGACGCCGATATGGGCATCGCCACCCGCAAGGAGAGCAAGATTACCACTCCCGAGGACTTGAAGGGCGCCGTGGTCGGCGTGCTGGCGGGCTCCACCGGCGATAAGTGGGCGAAGGAAAACAAGGAAAAATACGGCATCAGCGATATCAAGAGCTACAACGCTCAACAGGATATGCTGATGGATATGTCTGCTGGCCGCGCGGACGCTGCCGTCAGTGACATCCCCGGCATGGAATACGCCTTCCTCAAGATGAAGGATCTTGCGGTCAAGGTTCGCATCAAGACCGGCGAGCAATATGGGCTGATGATGGCCAAGAACCATCCGCTGCTGGGCAAAGCCAATGATGCGATTACCGCGATGAAGAAGGACGGAACGCTGGCCGCCATTCACAAGAAGTGGTTCGGTAGCGAGCCTGCTGCCGGTTCGGCCTCTGCGGTCGAAATGCCCATACCGCAGCCTTGAGCCGCCCCACCAAATCCCGAGATCCTCGATGCCGGTTCCTGATCGGCATCATACCGACGTCAATCGTACCATGACGGCTGCCTGACGTTGATCGGGCGCCCATTCCCATGTCTTGACCTCACGCGACAGCGCCTCGGGGTGGCATGTTTCAGAGGCTTACGGATATGACCATCCTCGATACCTTCTTCAACGCAGAAATCCTGGGCAGCGCATTTCCGGCGTTGCTGCGGGGTCTGCTCAATACCTTTCTGCTGGGCCTCGCAGGCATCGGCCTTGGCATACCGGTAGGTTTAATCATCGGTCTCCTGCGGCTTTATGGGCCGAAGCCTGTGCGCTATCTGGCGGTGTTCTATATCGACATCTTCCGCGCCGCGCCCATGCTGGTCGTGCTGATGCTGATCTACTTCGCCCTGCCGTTCATCGGCATTCGCATGTCATCCTGGACCTGCGCGATCCTCGCTTTCGCCTTGGTGATGGCAGCCTATATGGCCGAGGTGTTCCGCTCCGGGATCGAGGGCATTCCATCCGGGCAGTTCGAAGCCGCTGCCGCGCTTGGCCTGCCGTTTCTGGTCACGTTGCGCAAGGTAATCCTGCCGCAAGCGGTGCGGGTCGTCATTCCGCCAGCGACGAACAATTGCGTGTCGATGTTCAAGGATACGTCGCTCGCCTCGACCGTGGCGCTAGCGGAACTGATGAAGGAAGGGCTGGATGCCCAGGCGCTTTACGCCAACCCGACGCCGCTCATCGGGGCGGCACTGATCTACATCGCGTTTCTGTGGCCGATGGTGCGTCTGGTCGGCATGCTGGAAAAGAAATTCAGCCGGGAAAAGGTGCGGTAAGCATCCCTTGCTAGAAAGTCGGGTTCTCAAGAATCGCGCAGTGGCGGCTGAGTTCTGCCGCCGCCTGTGTCGTGGCAGAAATATAGTCTGCCTCACGCTTGTCGATATCCTGCAAGGCGACGACAAGGCAGATCGACGCGATGCAGCGCCCCTGCCGGTCGCGAACGGGTGCCGTGACGCAGGCGACATAGGGATCGACCAGCGCACGTGTCACCCAATAACCCTGCGCGCGCGCAAGCTCGACCTCCCGGTGAAGCTGGGCGGGTGACGAGACGGTGCCGGTCAGCGAGGTAAAATCCTCTTCCGGGATAGAACGCTCCAGATCGGCGGCGCTGTAACCATCCAGCAAAAAGCGGGCGGCGGCGGTCGATGGCAGCGGGAAACGAGAGCCTTCGACGGCGGTGCGATATCCATGGCCGCGACCGGAAATGGATATCATAATCAACTGCTTCCAGTCGTGCAGCAGATCGAGCTCGCAGACTTCGCGGGTGCTTTGGGCAAGGTTTCGGATCACCTCTTTCGCCTGACGGGCCAGCGGCGCACTGCGGTCATAGACCTGACCGAGAAGTCCGCATTGCCTGCCCGGCACGATCAGACCGTCCGGCTCCGTCTGGTCCAGAAATCCGCGCTCCATCAACGTATCGATGATGCTGTAAACCGTGGATCGCGGCGCGCCGAGCATGGCTGCTATGGCGTTGCGCGTGGCCGGCTGCTGCTGTGCCGCCACCAGTTCCAGCACGTCCAGCAACCGATCCGTCCCCCGCGCCCTCACATGCATTTGCACATATCTCCCTGTTGACATCGCAGAAATTATAACCCTAAACTATCTTATAGGGATCATATGTCCACTACAAGAGACATAAAAGAATTCCATCAATCAATAAAGGGAACAGACAATGCACGCTTCAGCGAAACTGCCCTACTCATCAATACGCCGCTTTGCCGCCGCTCTCGCGCTCTCGGCACTTGTGCCTGCCGCCAACGTGTGGGCCGAAGACCTCAATCTCGCCTACAGCTCGTCGGCGACATCCATGGACCCGCAATTCCACAATGCGAGCCAGAACATTGCCGTCTCGCGCAACATGTTCGAAACCTTGACCCAGATGGACCCCGACAGCCGGATCATACCCAATCTGGCCGAATCCTGGACGAAGATCGATGATCTCACCTGGGAATTCAAACTGCGCCCCGCCAAGTTTCAGGATGGCAGCGATTTCACCGCCGAAGACGTCGCCTGGTCTCTTCAGCGCCCCAACACGATTGAAAACAGCCCGTCCAGCTTCGCGATCTACACACGCGCCATCACCAAGACCGAAGTGGTGGACCCGCACACGATCCGCCTGATCACCAAGACACCTTATCCATTGCTGCCCGCCGACCTCACTTCGGTTTTCATCGTCAGCAAGAAAGCAAGCGAAGGTATTACCAGCGAGAAATTCGCGACGCCCGAGCATATGATCGGCACCGGGCCATACAAGTTCGTGAAATATACACCTGACGACCGCGTCGTCATGACCCGCTTCGATGACTACTGGGGTGGCAAACCAGCCTGGGACAACGTCACCATCCGCTTCATGCCAAACGATGGCAGCCGCATGACGGCTCTGCTGTCTGGCGATGTCAACGCCATCGAGAACGTACCGACACCTGACATCGAAAAGGTCAAAGCCAATCCCGATCTGGTCTACAGCGCCAAGAAAACCCACCGCCTGATCTTCCTTTTCCTCGATAGCGGTCGCGACAGCTCACCGGGCGTAAAGGCTGCGGATGGTTCCGCCATTGCCAAGAACCCGCTGACGGATGTGCGCGTGCGCAAAGCCATCAACATGGCCATCGACCGCAAGGCGATCAGCGACCGCTTGATGATGGGCCTTGCCTATCCGACCAACAATCTCTCCACCGATCAGATGCTGGGCTTTGATCCTGCATTGGAGAATGTACCCTTCGACCAAGCCGCCGCGAAAAAGCTTCTGGCCGATGCCGGTTATCCCGATGGTTTCCGCCTGACGCTCGGCACGCCGAACAACCGCCTTCTGAACGATGAGCGCGTGGCGCAGGCCATCGCGCAGATGCTGACGCGTATCGGTATTCGCACCGATGTCGATGCCGTTCCCTTCTCTGCCATCAACACCAAGGGCAACAAGGGCGAGTTCTCAGCCGTCATGATGGGCTGGGGTGTGCAGACTGCCGAGGCTTCCTCGGGCATCCGAATGATGGTGGCGTGTCCCGACAAGGCCCGCGGCTGGGGCGTGGTGAACTGGAGCCATTATTGCAATCCGGCACTCACCGAACAGCTCGTGGCACTCACATCTGAAATGGATGACGCCAAGCGCAATGATATGCTGAAGGCAGCGGTCCATACCGTCAATGACGACATGCCGATCGTGCCGCTCTATTTCCAGGGCATGACCTGGGCGGCCAAGAAGGGCATCAAGATCATCCCGCGCATGGATGAACGCACCTCGGCGCTGAGCTTCGAGCCTGCACAATAAAGCTGTATCACGGCGGATCGGCCTCACGCCGGTTCGCCCTCCCCAAATATAATCACGCGGTGCGCCACAGCGCCCTGCGTCAGCTATTTCGGTGGTCGAACAGATGGTAGCCTATCTCATACGCAGGTTGGGACAATCCTGCCTGGTGCTTTTCACCATGGCGGTTCTCGTCTTCCTCGCGGTCTTCGCTCTCGGCAGTCCGGTGGACATGCTGGCCAGCCCCGATGCGGATCAGGCCGAACGCGCAGCCCTTGCCGCCCGCTTCGGCCTGGACCAGCCCTTGCCGGTGCAATTCGTCAGCTTCATCACCAACGCCCTGCATGGCGACCTCGGCTCCTCCTTCGTCTACGGCAAATCGGCGCTGTCGGTGATCGGGGAACGGTTGCCGGCAACGCTAGAACTTGCCGTTCTGGCACTCACCTTCTCGGTCCTCATCGGCGTCCCGCTCGGCGTTATCGCTGGCTTGCGGCCAAAGTCGATTGCGGCGCGTGCCATCATGTCCACCTCGATCTTCGGCTTCTCCCTGCCGAATTTCTGGATCGGCCTGATGATGATCCTGTTCTTCTCGGTCTATCTGGGCTGGTTGCCCGCAGGCGGGCGCGGACCCACCACCACCGTACTTGGAATGCAGCTGTCGATCTTCACCTGGGAAGGTCTGCGCCATCTCATCCTGCCATCGCTCACACTTGCGCTCTACAAGGCGTCGCTCGTCGTCAGGCTGTGTGAGGCTGGAACCCGCGAAGTCGTGACGCAGGAATATATCCGTTTTGCCCGCGCCAAGGGCCTTGGCCGCTTCCGCATCATCCGGCTGCATCTGTTGAAGAACATGATGATCCCGGTCGTGACCATCCTCGGTATGGAGTTCGGCGCGATGATCGCCTTTACCGTCGTCATCGAAACGGTCTTTGCCTTCCCCGGCATGGGCAAGCTGCTGATCGAATCGATCAACCGGCTCGATAGGCCCGTCGTCGTCGCCTACCTCATGGTCACCACGGTGATCTTCGTCGTCATCAATTTCATCGTCGATCTGCTGTATGTCGCGCTCGATCCGCGCGTCCGGCTCGGCGGGACAAGCGAGTAAGCCATGAGCAACATAGACGCCACCACGCCACCTCTCCCGGCAACCACCTCTAAGGGCGAAAAGCTGTTGCTGCGGCAACTGCGCGATCTCGTTTCCAGCACGGAAGCCGTGATCGGGCTGGCCATTCTTCTGGTCCTGGCCTTCGTCGCGATCTTCGCACCACTGATCGCGCCGCAGAACCCTTATGACCTGATGCAACTCGACATCATGGACAACATGCTGCCGCCGGGTTCGACGCTTGGAACCGGCATGACCGCATGGCTCGGAACCGATGATCAGGGCCGCGACATGCTCTCGGCCATCATGTACGGCATGCGCGTTTCGCTCGGCGTCGGCATCGCTTCGGTGGTGATTGCCAGCATCATCGGGGCACTCGTCGGTGTGCTCTCGGCCTATATTGGCGGGCGTTTCGATGCGCTGGTGATGCGGATCGTCGACTTGCAGCTTTCCTTTCCCTCGATCCTCATTGCACTCGTGCTTCTGACAGTCTTTGGGCGCGGTCTCGACAAGGTCATCCTGTCCCTCGTCTTCGTTCAATGGGCCTATTATGCCAGAACGGTGCGCGGTTCGGCGCTGGTGGAAAAGAACAAGGACTACATTGCCGCTGCCCGCTGTCTTGAGATTTCGCAGTGGCGTATCCTCGTTCGGCACATGCTGCCGAACTGCATTCCGCCGCTCATCGTCGTTTCGACGGTTCAGGTGGCCCACGCCATCACGCTGGAATCGACGCTGTCCTTCCTCGGCGTCGGCGTTCCCGTCACCCAGCCGTCGCTCGGAATGCTGATCGCATCCGGCTATGACTTCCTGCTGTCGGGCAATTACTGGGTCTCGACCTATCCTGGCGTCGCCCTCGTTCTCATCGTGGTCGCCATCAATCTGGTCGGTGATCGCCTGCGGGCGGTGCTCAATCCGAGGTTCGTCCAATGATGCAGGTACAAACGAAAATGATCACACCTGCTCTGTCGGTTGAAAATCTCAGCGTCACCTTCCATACCCGCAAGGGCGTGGTGACGGCGGTCAATGACGTCAGTTTCCACGTCAATCCCGGCGAGGTGCTGGGGGTGGTGGGCGAATCCGGTTCCGGCAAATCCGTGACGGGTTTGGCAACGATGGGACTGATCGATGAGCCCGGCAAGATTTCCGCCGGTCGGGTGATCCTTGAAGGTCGCAGCATTGCCGATATCAGCGATAGTGCCATGCGCAGCCTGCGCGGCAACCGCATCGCCATGATCTTTCAGGACCCGATTTCGACGCTCAACCCGGTGCTGCGCATCGACACACAGATCATCGAAGCCATCGATGCCCATGAGAAGGTTTCCAGATCCGCAGCCCGCGCGCGTGCCATCGAAGCCTTGAAAGCCGTCGGTATTCCTTCGCCGGAATCGCGACTGGAGGCTTATCCGCACCAGTTTTCCGGCGGCATGCGCCAGCGCGTGGCCATTGCCATTGCGCTGTTGCATCGCCCGGCAGTGCTGATTGCCGATGAGCCGACGACGGCGCTTGATGTCACCATCCAGGCCCAAATTCTGGGTGAGGTGCAGCGGCTGGCGGCTGAAAACGGGACTGCACTGGTATGGATCACGCATGACCTTTCGGTGGTCGCCGGTCTCGCAGACCGCATCGCCGTCATGTATGCCGGTCGCATCGTCGAGACCGGAACGGTGGCCGAGGTCCTGACCGCGCCGCGCCACCATTACACCGCAGGCCTCATCGCATCGGTGCCTAGCCAGAACAAGCGCGGCCAACCGCTGGCGCAAATTCCAGGCTCGACACCCAGCCTTGGCAATATGCCATCGGGCTGCGCCTTTCACCCGCGCTGTCCGGCCCGAACGGAGATCTGCACGACGACACTTCCTCCCGTCGTCACCGATCCCTCCGGCCGCTTTGCGCGCTGCCATCATCCGCGACAGGAGGCTTGAGACATGCAGCCAATCCTTAAACTCGACGCCGTCTCGCGCCAGTTTCGCGGCACACCGGATTTTGCCCAGCGCATCGTCGATTTCGTTACCCGTAAGAATTCCGAGCAGGTCGTGCGTGCCGTCGATGGCATCAATCTCGATGTCCGCCCCGGCGAAATCGTCGGCCTCGTCGGTGAATCCGGCTGTGGCAAATCCACGCTGGCCCGCATCATCTCGGGCATTCTGGCTCCGTCTCAAGGCAAAATCCTGCTGGAGGGCCGCGACTTTGCGACCATGTCCGAAGCGGAGCGTCGCAAGGCAAGCCTTTCCGTCCAGATGGTGTTTCAGGACGCAACCGCGTCTCTTAATCCGCGCAAGCGGGTGATGGAGACGATCGGCGAGGCGGCAGTCTTTCACGGCATCATCCGCGCCAGCGAAATGACGACTTACGTCAGTGATATCATGGCACGTGTGGGTCTGGATCCCGCCAGCCGCGATCTCTATCCACACCAGTTTTCCGGTGGCCAGCGGGCAAGAATCGGCATCGCGCGGGCGCTTGCCGTCAAGCCACGCATTCTCGTTTGTGACGAGTCGACCGCTGCACTCGATGTGTCCATTCAGGCACAAATCCTCAATCTGTTTGTCGAGTTGAAGAAGGATCTAGATCTCACCTATATCTTCGTCAGCCACGATCTCGGCATGATCGAAAACTTCTGCGACCGCATCGCCGTCATGTATCTAGGTCGTATCGTGGAGCTTGCGGAAACCGAAACGCTCTTCGCCAATCCGCACCACCCCTATACGCGCGCGTTGCTAAAGGAAATTCCGACGCTGGAGCCGAAAAAGCGGGTTTTCACCGCGATCAAAGGCGAAATGCCATCCCCGCTCAACCCGCCATCTGGGTGCCATTTCCATCCCCGCTGCGTGATCGCGCGGCCTCTGTGTTCGAATGACAGCCCGGCGCTGCGGGAAACCGATACCAATCGGTTTGCGGCCTGCCATTTCGCTGAGGATTTCAAGGCGAAGGAATTGTCTGATGTTGTCTGACGGGAAACTGTTTTCGGCATTAAATGGCAGTGCGTGGGGTACCCCCCTCTGCCCTGCCGGGCATCTCCCCCACAGGTGGGGAGATCGGCAAGACGCACCGACATCACCCATTTATCGACCTACGAGATGGCCGACAGGCTGCCGCGAGTCGATCTCCCTCCTCGTGGGGGAGATGTCCGGCAGGACAGAGGGGGGTAAGCGGCAAATCAAAACGCTCAATTGCGTAACCTTTTCGGGGAGACAAGTCCGTGTCCATCTCCACTAACGTCACCCGTCACCTCGCAGACGTCGTCGCTTTCCCAACCGTCAGCGCCGTTTCCAATCTCGCCCTGCTGGATCACCTCGAAACCGCCGTTGCGCCCTTCGGCGCAAGGCTACGGCGCTTTCCCAATGCGGAAGGTGACAAGGCAAACCTGCTGGTCTCGATTGGCCCGGACGCCCCCGGCGGTATCGTCTTCAGCGGCCACACCGACGTCGTCCCTGTGGCTGGCCAAGCCTGGAACGGAGACCCATGGGTCCTGCGAGAAATGGGTTCGAGAGTTATCGGACGAGGCGCGACGGATATGAAAGGCTTTCTCGCCTGTTGCCTGACGGCGTTGCCCGCAATCGCTGCGCGACCCTTGAAACGCCCTGTTCACTTGGCGTTCTCCTACGATGAGGAAGTGGGCTGTACCGGCGTGGGCTCCATGGCCGAGTGGATCGACAAAAGCGGGCTTGCCCCGCAAATGGCCATTATCGGTGAAGCGACCGCAATGGACCTCGTCTCGGCCCACAAAGGTGGCCTCATCGGCTGGGCGCGCGTGCGCGGCAAGCCCGGACATTCCTCGCAGCCGGATCGCTACGTCAATGCCGTCATGGCGGCTGCCGAGCTGATCTCGGAGATCAACAAAATCCGCGCCGATATGCGCAGCGGCCCACAATTCGAAGGCCTTGATCCGCCCTATTCCACTATTCAGGTCAACCAGATCAAAGGCGGGCTGCACGGCAATATCGTGGCCGAGACTTGCGACTTCTTCTGGGAGATGCGGATCATCCCAGGCGAGGATGACTATGCGGTTCTTGACCGGATCAAACGCTATGCTTCCGATGTCATCGAGCCCGCCATGAAAGCGGTGGACCCGGAGTGCGGTGTGAGCATCGAGGTTCAGGCCCGCATACCCGGCCTCAAACCCGAAGCCGAAACGTTGACACGCAAGGTGCTCGATCTTCTTGATAAGCCATCACCGCGCTATGTCTCCTATGGCACGGAGGCCGGTATCTTCCAGCTGGCCGGCACACCGTCCTTCGTCGTCGGCCCGGGCGATATCGTCGATGCCCACCAGCCGGATGAAGGCATCGAAATCTCTGAACTGGAACGCTGCGTCGCCTTTCTCGACCGCCTCGGCGAAAGCTGCTGCCATGCGTAATCTCAAAACAAGGACCAGAGCATGAACCAGACCCTGTCATCGCGCGAGAATGCCATTACCAGGGCACTCGATCAGCTCACGGACGGCTCCTTCGAGGCCACCATGCGCCGCCGTGTTGCCATCCAGTCCGCCAGCCGTCTCAAGGAGCGCAAGGCCGATCTCGAACGCTATCTGCACGAAGAAATGCAGCCGCATTTCGAGCGCATGGGTTTCACGACGACCCTCCTGCACGACGACGCGGCACCCGGTCCATTCCTGTTGGCGCAGCGCATCGAAAATCCTGATTTCCTCACCATACTGCAATATGGTCACGGCGATGTCGTCGCCGGTCTGGATGGGCAGTGGGCGGAGGGTCTCACACCTTTCGAGATGACCGAGCGCGATGGCAACTGGTATGGGCGCGGTACCGCCGACAACAAGGGCCAGCATTCGATCAACATGGCGGCCATCCAGGCCGTGCTTGCGACTCGTGGCTCCCTTGGCTTCAACCTCAAATACCTAATTGAAATGGGTGAAGAGTCCGGCTCTCCGGGCCTGGATACGGTCTGTGAGCGCAATCGCGATTTGCTGAAAGCAGATGTGCTGATCGCCTCGGATGGTCCACGATTGGCACTCAATCAACCGACGATCTTTCTCGGCGCACGCGGCGGCCTATCCTTCCACATGGAGGTCAACGCCCGCGAAGACTTCCAGCACTCCGGCAATTGGGGCGGGTTGCTGGCCAATCCCGGCATCGAGCTTTGCCACGCCATTACCGAACTCGTCAGCCGTACCGGCCAGATCAAGGTGCCGGAAATGACACCGGGTCATATCCCTGACAACGTGCGCGCCGCACTCACGCGCTGCCATATCGAGCCGACAGCGGGCGATCCTTCCATCGAGGAATGGTGGGGCGAGCCGGGGCTCACGTCTGAGGAAAAGGTCTTCGCCTGGTCGTCCTTCGAGGTGATGGAAATGGAATGCGGCAATCTCGCCCTGCCGCTTTACGCCATTCCGCCAAAGGCGCGCGCGCGGATGCAACTGCGCTTTCCGGTCAATGTCGATTACGCAGCGGTGGTCCCGGCGGTCCGACGGGTGCTGAAAGAAGCGGGCTATGACCGGGTGATCGTCACCGATCCATCCGACGCGATCTTTCCCGCCAGCCGGTTGGACCCTGATCACCCCTGGGTGCGCCGCGTCGCCGCCTCCATCGAAAAGACGACGGGCACGCCGCCGGCCATCCTGCCCAATCTCGGCGGCTCTCTGCCCAACAATATCTTCTCGGATCAACTTGGCCTGCCGACGGTCTGGATTCCACATTCTTATCCCGGCTGCCTGCAACACGCCGCCAACGAACATCTGCCCGTCAGCATCGTGCGCGAAGGCCTCGCGATCATGGCCGGGCTCTATCACGATCTGGGACAACCAAACCCATAACCACATTCCCCGATGAAACGGGGACACGTCACGAAAGGGAGAACCACATGTCTTTCATGGACAGTCAGATTGCGGCCAAGAACCGCGCATTGACCGCTTTCAGCGGCATCCGGGACCAGATCAAGGATCTGCACACCGAGAATATCGCGGCGCTTGCCGTGCGCGCCGCCAAGCTCGAAGACGTCATCGCGCTCTGGTATGGCGAAGGCGATATGGTCACGCCGTCCTTCATCCGCGAAGCCGCCAAGAAGGCGCTGGATGACGGCGAGACGTTCTATGTGCCGGATATGCGCGGCACCAACAAGCTGAAGGCCGCCCTTAGCGAATACCAGTCGAAACTGCACGGTCGCAACATCGATCTGGCCTGCACCACCGTCGCGCCGGGCGGCATGCAGGCGCTTTACATCGCGCTGGCGCTCATTGCCGAGGTCGGCACGAATGTCGTCTATGTCGCGCCGCAATGGCCCAATATTCACAACGCCATCCACTTGCTGGGTGCCGAGCCGCGTCCTGTTTCACTTGATTATGACAATGGCTGGCATCTGGATCTGGACAAGCTCTTCGCCTCCTGCGATGCGCGCACCCGCGCCATCTTCCTCTCCACACCTGCCAACCCAACGGGCTGGACGGCGACGGCAGAAGAAATGGCGGCGCTACTGGAGTTCAGCCGCCGTACTGGCATCTGGATCATCTCCGACGAGGTCTATGGACGGCTTTATTTCAAGGGCAATGTCGCGCCCTCCATGCTGCCCATTTCCGATGAAGAAGATCGCGTCATCACCATCAACAGCTTCTCCAAGGCCTGGGCCATGACCGGCTGGCGCGTGGGCTGGCTGACCCACCCGAAAAGCGTGGCCGATCAGGTTGCGGCGATGACACAATATATCAACAGCGGCACCTCGCCGATCATCCAGGCAGGGGCGGTGGCTGCCATCGAGCAGGGGGAACCGCTCGTTGCCGATATTCGCGATCGTGTGAAAACCGGTCTGGATATCGTCTATGATGGCCTGTCGCAGATCAATTCCATCATCCTGCCCGAAAAGCCGCAAGGCGGCATGTATGCCTTCTTTAGCTTGGACGGCGTGCCGGATGCCCGTGAAGCCTGCACCATGATCCTCGAAAAAGCACGCGTCGGACTTGCCCCGGGCCACCTCTTCGGCGATGCCTCCAACGGCTTCATCCGCCTTTGCGTGTTCCGCGATCATGCGCGCCTGAAGACCGCCGTAGAACGCATGGTCGAAGCATTGCGCTGACGAGACTAAAGGCTTGGCCGCGTTG
Source organism: Hyphomicrobiales bacterium (assembly GCA_900468015.1). Classification (GTDB taxonomy): domain Bacteria; phylum Pseudomonadota; class Alphaproteobacteria; order Rhizobiales; family Rhizobiaceae; genus Agrobacterium. Next base: position 349,328 of record UBRU01000002.1, on the reverse strand, counting down.
TGCGTGGCCAAGCCAAGCAGACCGAGGGAAAGAGTGGCCATGGCGAGTGATTTTCTGGACAGTCTGAAAGCCGAACTCGGCTCCGACGTGGCGTTTGGTTCGGAGATCCCAGCCCGGTTTCACACAGATTGGTCCGGCATGACGCCAGTCGTACCATTGGCGCTGGTTCGCCCGCGAACCACGACACAGGTGTCGCAGACGCTCAAACTCTGCAATCAGTTCAAGATTCCCGTCACGCCACAAGGTGGCCTGACGGGCCTTGCAGGTGGTGCGCGACCCATCGAAGGCGGCGTGGCCTTGTCGCTCGACCGGATGAATGCAATCGAAGAGATCGATATGGTCATGGCAACCATGACCGTCCAGGCTGGGGTACTACTGGGTGCCGCACAGAAAGCTGCCGAACACGCTGGCCTTTTCCTCGGTCTCGATCTCGGCGCCCGCGATAGCTGCGTCATCGGCGGTAACCTTGCGACCAATGCCGGAGGTAACCGCGTCATTCGCTTCGGCATGGCGCGGGAGCATGTGCTTGGTCTGGAGGTCGTGCTGCCGGATGGCACCATCGTCACGTCGCTGAACAAGATGCTGAAGAACAATGCGGGCTATGATCTCAAGCACATGTTCATCGGCTCGGAAGGAACGCTCGGCATCATCACCCGCGCCGTCCTGCGGCTTCAGGCAAAGCCCGCCGATCTGGCGAGCGCCTTTTGCGGTTGCCCGGATTTTCCCTCGATGCTTGAATTGCTCAAGAGCGCACGCCAGCGTCTGGGGTCTGCGCTGACCTCGTTCGAAGTCATGTGGCCAAGCTTTTACGATTTCATGACTGACAACCTGCCGCATCTGCGCCGCGCCTTCACTCATCCGCACGGCATCTATGTGCTGATCGAAGCGGCGGGTCGCGATGCCGATGATAATCGCACGTCTCTGGAGGAACTGCTTGGCGAAGCACTCGAAGCGGGCACTGTGTCCGACGCCATCCTGCCATCGTCCGAGCGAGAGGCTCACTCTCTCTGGGTCGTGCGCGAATGCGTATCGGAATATGGCAAGCTGATGGGGCCAATGACAGCCTTTGATGTTGGCGTGCCAACCAGTGCCGCAGGCGAACTCGTGGATGAAATCGAAGCTGCGGTCCAGCACCGCTGGCCGGATGCAATCGGTCTGAGCTACGGCCATATCGGCGACAGCAATCTGCATTTCGTCTGCAACATTCCCTCCGCCGGTCAGCAACAGCCACACAAGGAGATTACCGAACTGGTCTTCAATTTCGTTGCGACCAGAGGCGGCACCATCTCTGCCGAACACGGCATCGGTCTGTTAAAGAAGCCTTATCTGAACCTTTCCCGCACGCCCGGGGAACTGGCCCTGATGGCAACGATCAAGCGCGCGCTCGACCGCAACAGTATCATGAACCCGGGCAAAGTGTTCGACTGCCCAGCTTCATAACGCAACCTTCGTCCGGGCATCCAAGCGAGATAGTTTAAACATAAACTATTTCATGAAATCGATCCTGTTTTGGTTGACAAGGGCGAGCTGCAAACTTACTTTAACCTTCAAATAAATATTTGCCTCGACGCTTTAGTCGAAAACCGTGGAGGGTCACATGCGTATCGTCTGTGTTGGTGGAGGTCCTGCGGGACTGTATTTCGCACTGTTGATGAAGAAACTGCATCCCGAGCACCAGGTGACGGTGGTGGAGCGCAATCGTCCCTATGACACCTTCGGCTGGGGCGTTGTCTTTTCCGATCAGACCATGGCGTCGATGCAGGTCTGGGATAAGGACAGCGCCGACGAAATCCAGCAGGCGTTCAACCACTGGGACGATATCGAGGTGCTGTTCAAGGGTACCCGCCAGCGCACCACCGGGCACGGTTTTGTCGGCATCGGTCGCAAGAAGCTGCTCAATATTCTTCAGGCACGTTGCGAAGCACTGGGTGTCGAGCTTGTGTTCGAGACCGAGGTTCAAAGCGATCTGGATTATCCCGACGCCGATCTGCTGATTGTGTCGGATGGTCTCAACTCCAAAATCCGCAACAAGTATCAAGAGATTTTCGAGCCTGATCTCGTGGTGCGGCCAAACCGCTACATCTGGCTTGGCACAAACAAGCTGTTCGATGCCTTCACCTTCGATTTCCGCAAGACGGATCACGGCTGGTTCCAGGCGCATATCTACAAGTTCGATGAGAACACCTCGACCTTCATCATCGAAACGACGGAAGAAGCCTATCAGGCCCACGGTCTGGGCGAGATGGACCAGCAGCAATCCATCGATTTCTGCCAGGACCTCTTTGCCGAAACGCTTGAGGGTTCGGAACTGATGACAAATGCGCGCCACATGCGTGGCAGCGCGTGGCTCAACTTCACTCGGTTGATCTGCGGCAAGTGGAGCCATTTCAACGGCAACTCCCACGTGGTGCTGATGGGCGATGCCGCCCACACCGCCCATTTTGCCATCGGCTCCGGCACCAAGCTTGCCATCGATGACGCCATCGAGCTGGCCAACCAGTTCAACAAGGCCGGTCACGGCAAGGAAAGCATTCCCGACGTTCTCAAGACATACGAGGATATTCGCCGCGTCGATGTCGCCCGTATTCAGAACGCGGCGCGCAATGCCATGGAATGGTTCGAAGTGGTGGGCCAGCGTTATGCCGATACCCTGCCGCCCGAACAGTTCATGTATTCGATGCTGACTCGCTCGCAGCGCATCAGCCACGAAAATCTGCGCCTGCGCGACAAGGACTGGCTGGAAGGCTACGAGCACTGGTTTGCCCAGCAATCCGGCCTTCAGGTGAAGGACAACGAGCGGTGCCTGCCGCCAATGTTCACGCCCTACACGCTGCGTGGCACCACGCTTGCCAACCGCATCGTCGTCTCGCCCATGGCGATGTATTCGGCGACCGATGGTTTGATAGACGATTTCCATATGGTGCATCTGGGCGCTCGCGCCATGGGTGGCGCAGGTCTCGTCTTTGCCGAAATGACCTGCGTATCACCCGATGCCCGCATCACGCCGGGTTGCCTTGGGCTGTGGAACGACGAGCAGATTGCGGGCTGGAAACGCTTCGTGGATTTCGCCCATGCCAACAGCGCCGCCAAGGTCGGCATTCAGCTCGGCCATGCCGGGCGCAAGGGTGCGACGAAACTGGCATGGGAAGGCATCGACCAGCCGCTTGAGGAAGGCGCATGGCCGCTGTTTTCGGCGTCAGCCATACCCTATCTGAAACACAGCGTCGTTCCCAAGGCGATGGACCGGGCGGATATGGACCGCGTCAAGGCCGACTTCGTTGCCGCCACCAAGCGCGCGGCTGAAACCGGCGCGGACTGGCTGGAACTGCACTGCGCCCACGGTTATCTGCTGTCCAGCTTCCTGTCGCCGCTGACCAATCTGCGCGAGGACGAATATGGTGGCAGCCATGAGAATATGGCGCGCTATCCGTTGGAGGTGTTTGCCGCCGTACGTGCAGCCTGGCCCGAGGACAAGCCAATTTCGGTTCGCCTGTCCTGCCATGACTGGGCTGAGGGCGGCAACACGCCTGAGGATGCGGCCATCTATGCGCAGATGTTCAAGGATGCGGGAGCCGATCTGATCGACTGCTCGTCCGGTCAGGTGTCGAAGGAAGAAAAGCCCGTCTATGGCCGTCTGTTCCAGACGCCATTCTCGGACAAGATTCGCAACGAAATCGGCATTCCGACCATCGCCGTCGGTGCGATCTCGGAGGCTGACCACGCCAACTCCATCATCTCGGCAGGTCGTGCGGATCTGTGCGCCGTCGCTCGTCCGCATCTTGCCGATCCGTCCTGGGCTCTGCATGAAGCGGCAAAGATCGGCCTGAAATCCGTGGCGTGGCCCAAGCAGTACATGTCGGCAAAAGCGCAATACGAAGCCAATCTCGACCGCGCAGCGGCGGCAAAGTGAGGTCGGCATGGTAACGCAGACCCTCAAAGGCCGCCATGCGCTGGTGACCGGTGCCGGAAGCGGCATCGGTGCGGCCATTGCCATGACGCTGGCGAAAGCTGGAGCGAAGGTCACGCTGGCCGGTCGCCGTCGTCAGCCGCTGGACGATGTTGCCGCTGCCATCAGTGGCGACTGCCTTGTTCTTGATGGTTTCGATGTCACTCAGCCGGATGCGATTGCCAAGGGCATGGAGACCGCGCGCAAAACCTTCGGGCCGGTCTCTATTCTCGTCAACAATGCCGGGGAAGCGCCGAGTGCCTCGTTCGAGAAGACCACGCTCGACATGTGGAGCCATGTTCTATCAGTCGATCTCACTGGTGTTTTCAACGTGACGCAGGCAACGCTTGCCGATCTGAAAACACATGGCGCAGGCGCGCGCATCATCAACATCGCCTCGACGGCGGGTCTGACGGGTTACGCCTATGTCTCTGCCTATTGCGCTGCCAAGCATGGCGTCATCGGCATGACGCGGGCGCTTGCTCTGGAACTGGCCAAAAAGGGCGTAACGGTCAATGCCGTCTGCCCCGGTTTTACCGATACGCCGATCATTCAGCGTTCGCTGGAGACCATCATGGAAAAGACCGGCCGCAGCCGTGATCACGCCTTGGCTGAGTTCACAAAGTCAAACCCTCAGGGACGCCTTATCCAGCCGCAGGAAGTGGCCGACACCGTATTGTGGCTTGCCTCACCGGGGGCTGGCTCCATCACGGGCCAAGCCATTGCCATTGCCGGTGGCGAAATCATGGTTGGTTGAGCGAGAAAGAAGCGAGAGGACACATGCCTTTTACCCATTCCAAGCCGATGCGTTTTGGCGATTGCGACCTCACCGGGATCGCCTACCATCCGGCCTATCTATCCATGCTGGTCGATGTCAACGAGGCGATGTTCGCTTCCTTTGACGTGACCTGGAAAGAGATCATGTTCGAGCGAAAGCTGGGCTTGCCGACCGTGACCATGAACCTCGAATTCAAGAAGCCCGCCGTCTACGGCGATGTGCTGGATTTTGCCGTCCATGTGCGCTCCATCGGTCGCGCCTCGCTCGATCTGGAAACCATCGTCACGGTACGCGGTGACATCATCTGGACTGTGCGCCAGCGCATCGTGATGACGTCGCTTGAAGACCATAAATCCCATCCCTGGCCCGACGACATTCGCGCAGGCCTGACACGTTATCTGGAGCCAAAACATGATGCATGAAATCATCCAACCGGACGGTTGGGCAAAGCCCATCGGCTATTCCAACGGTATCAGCGCCCGTGGACGCATCGTTCAGGTCGGCGGTCAGATCGGCTGGGATGCGCATTGCCAGTTCCATTCCGATGACTTTGTCGATCAGGTTCGCCAGACGCTTTTGAACATCGTCAGCGTGCTGGAAGCGGCCAATGCCAAGCCGGAACATCTCATTCAGATGACGTGGTATTTCACTGACCGCGAAGCCTACAAATCCCGTATGCGGGAAATCGGTGCCATCTACCGCGAGATCATCGGTCGTCACTTTCCGCCTATGGCCGCCGTGCAGGTCGTGGCGTTGATGGAAGACCGCGCCAAGATCGAGATTCAGTCGCTCGCCGTCGTGCCGGACTGATTTCAAGTTCAAAGAGGAGGAGAATTCGATGACCAGCAAAGTCATGCCCGTGATTACCCGCAAGGGCGAGGAAGATACCGGCACCGGCCAGTCCGGCGGTTGTGTGCGCATTTCCGGCGTCAGCCCGCAGCATACGCCCGCCACCAAAATCTGGTTCGGCAAGGTCTCCAACGACCCCGGCTATCGCTCTTTTCCGCACCACCACGGTGAAGCCGAGACCGGCGGTTACGTGCTGAAGGGCAAGGCGCGCATCTATTTCGGCGAGAACTGGCAAGAGTTTCTCGACATGGAAGAAGGTGACTTCATCTTCGTGCCGCCGAACTGGCCTCATATCGAAGTCAACATGTCCACGACGGAAGAACTGGTCTGGCTGACGACCCGCACGCCCGACAACATCGTCGTCAATCTGCCCGACGTCGATGACAGCGTATTGGTTGGCTTCAGGAGAGCAGAATGAAACTGTTGAGACTAGGCGCGCTTGGCGCCGAAAAGCCCGCCCTTTTGGCTGATGATGGCACATTGCGCGATCTCTCAGGTATCATCACTGATATCGCAGGCGAAACGCTTGGTGACGAAGCATTGAACCGTCTCCGCACCATCGACCCAGCAAGCCTTCCGGTCGTGTCCGCTGGTCGCGTCGGTGCCTGCGTCGGCAATGTCGGCAAGTTCATCTGCGTCGGACTGAACTATGCCGACCATGCCAAGGAGACCGGCAAGGAGCCACCTCCCGAGCCGATCCTGTTCATGAAGGCAACGACAGCCGTCGTCGGTCCCAATGACGACGTCGAAATACCCCGCACCTCTGCCAAGACCGACTGGGAAGTCGAGCTTGGTGTGGTCATCGGCAAACGCGCCAAATATGTCAGCGAAGCCGATGCGCTGTCGCATGTCGCCGGTTATTGCGTGGTCAATGACGTGTCCGAACGTGCCTTCCAGTCGGAGCGTGGCGGACAGTGGACAAAGGGCAAGAGCCACGACACTTTCGGCCCCATCGGCCCTTGGCTGGTGACGCGTGATGAGGTCGCGGACCCGCAGAACCTGGCGCTCTGGCTCGATGTCGACGGCCAGCGCCGCCAGACCGGCAATACCTCCACCATGATCTTCGGCGTTGCCCATCTCGTCAGCTATATCAGCCAGTTCATGACGCTGATGCCGGGCGACGTCATCGCCACCGGCACGCCACCGGGTGTGGGCATGGGCATCAAGCCAACGCCGGTCTTCCTTCAGCCCGGTCAGGTCATGACGCTCGGCATCGAAGGCCTTGGCGAACAGCGCCAGACCACCATTACGGCGAGGGCTTAATCATGAGCGATCTCAAGGGCCGTCTGGCCATCGTCACCGGCGGTGCGCGCGGACAGGGCGAGGCCGAAGCACGGCTGTTCGCCTTCAAGGGTGCTGCCGTCATCATCGCCGATGTGCTTGACGAGGAAGGTCGCGCCCTGGCGCAGGCCTTGCAGGATGACGGGTTTGAAGCCCGTTTCATCCATCTCGATGTCACCGATCCCGAAAGCTGGGCGGGCGTCATTGCTCTGGCCACCGAATGGAAGGGCCGCATCGACATTCTCGTCAACAATGCGGGCATCATCAACCGCTCGACGGTTGCGACGACAGGTCTGGAAGCATGGGAACGGGTGCTGAAGGTCAACCTGACCGGCGCCTTTCTCGGCATACAGGCGGTCACCGACCGCATGGCGGAAGGTGGCGGCGGTTCCATCATCAACATCTCCTCCAATAGCGGCTTTTCTGGCCACTACGACCCGGCCTATACCGCCAGCAAATGGGGTCTGCGCGGCCTGACCCGCAGTGCGGCTATGGAGCTGGTTTCCAAGAACATCCGCGTCAACGCCGTCTGCCCCGGTCTCGTCGTCACCGGCCTCAACGCCAGCAGCCCGCATCTAAAGCCGATGATCGAGATGACGCCGATGAAGCGAAGTGGAAAGCCGGAAGAGATCGCCGAACTCGTCCTCTTTCTCGCGTCCGACGCATCCAGCTTCATCACCGGCGAGGACTTTGTCATCGATGGCGGCTTTACTGCAGGCGCTGCCTATCGGCGCGTTGCGGCCCAGACGAATATTTTCCCGGATTGAAATATGGCTGGCGGGAGATGCAAGCTCCCGCCCCTCTTGTGGAAGGTCGCTGGCAAAACGAGCCAGCGACCGATATTTCCTACGTTCCTTGAACGTTCAAACATGTTGACGTGACCGCAGCGAATGGTGTTTGAGGTCTGACGGCGTGCAAGGAACGGACATATGTCGGCAATCGACCTCGAAATCATCATCAGCGATACGCAGGAAGGAAAGAAACAGGAACTTCGCCTGTGGTTGCGCCTGCTTTCGACAACGAAGTTGATTTCGCAGGAGATACGGCGGCGCCTGCGTCACGAATTCGGGGCGACTCTCCCGCAATTCGACCTGCTATCCCAGCTTTACCGCGAACCCGAGGGACTGCGACTGGGCGAACTTTCAAAGCGCACCATGGTGACCAATGGCAATATCACCGGACTGGTGGAGCGGCTGGAGACGGATGGCTTCGTCCTTCGTCAGCGCCCAGCGGATGACCGGCGCGTTAGCGTGGCATGCTTGACCGAGAAAGGCCGCACGACCTTCGAAGCGATGGCTGAGGCCCATGGCACATGGCTCGAAGACATGATGGGAGACGTCGATCCGATTGTTATTTCCGGCCTTCTCACCCATGTCGGACAAGTCAAGCAATCCGCGCGCAATCACCTGTCTGCCGATGATAAGGACGACATCTGATAGGACGTATTAGGTGGTTTCCAAGAAATTTATAACTATCTGAATTTAATAATAAAATCTTTTTATCAAAGATGATTCTAGGTTGATGCCCGAGATGTGGTACGCACCACTTCTGGCTGTAACACCGCGCGCCCTCTCCCCCTGCGGAATCCGGCAATTTACACATATATTTTATAGACGCAGATTTGCGTTTTTGGCAACTTCAAAAATTAGTACATACTTAAACTTTCTCTCTTGCCAGACCCATATTCCGGTGTAATCCTGAACGAAAGGCAAAAAGCCGCATCGATAAGAATATGGGAACGATACTATGCTGGGACCGTCAGGCCATCAGGATACCTTTGCCCGCGACAACCTTCCGCCCTTCGAAGAATGGCCGGACATCAAGCTCGACGGGTTCCAATATCCCGACTGGATGAATGCAGGCGTCGAGCTGACCGACCGCATGGTCGAGCGGGGTTTCGGGGACCGCACCGCCCTCATCGGCAATGGCCGACGCCGCACCTACAAGGAGCTTTCCGACTGGACGAACCGCATCGCGCGTGCGCTCACGGAAGATTACGGCCTCAAGCCGGGCAACCGCGTTCTCATCCGTTCAGCCAACAACCCCGCAATGGTCGCCTGCTGGCTGGCGGCGACGAAGGCAGGCGCGGTCGTGGTCAACACCATGCCAATGCTGCGCGCCGGTGAGCTGACGAAAATCATCGACAAGGCGGAAATTACCGTCGCGCTGTGCGACACGCGCCTGATGGATGAGCTGGTGATGGCCGCCAAGGATAGCGACTATCTGAGCCAGGTAATCGGCTTCGACGGCACCGCCAACCACGATGCCGAGTTGGACAGAGCAGCGCTCAACAAGCCGGTTCAGTTCGAAGCGGCACAAACCGGCCGTGATGACGTCGCCCTGCTCGGCTTTACCTCGGGCTCGACCGGCGTGCCGAAAGCAACGATGCATTTCCATCGCGACATCCTCATCATCGCCGATGCCTATGCCCGCGAAGTGCTCGATGTCAAAGAGGACGATATCTTCGTCGGCTCCCCGCCCCTCGCCTTCACCTTCGGCCTCGGCGGTCTGGCGGTCTTTCCCCTGCGCTTCGGCGCGAGTGCAGCGCTTCTCGAAAGCGCGACACCGCCGAACATGATCGAGATCATCGAGAGCTACAAGGCCACCATCTGCTTCACGGCGCCCACCGCCTACCGCGCCATGCTGGCCGCAATGGACGAAGGTGCCGATCTTTCGTCGCTGCGACTTGCGATTTCCGCGGGCGAAACGCTCCCGGCGCCCGTCTTTGAGGAATGGGTGAGAAAGACCGGCAAGCCTATTCTGGACGGCATCGGCGGCACGGAAATGCTGCATATCTTCATTTCCAACCGCCCGGATGATTTTAAGCCCGGCTGCACCGGCAAGCCGCTGACCGGCTATGAGGCCTTGGTGGTGGATGCCGACATGAAGGAAGTGCCGCGCGGCACGCCCGGACATCTGGTCGTCAGGGGACCCATCGGCTGCCGCTACCTTGCCGATGATCGTCAGCGCAAATTCGTTCGCGATGGCTGGAACCTGCCCGGCGATACCTTCGTGCAGGACGAAGACGGCTATTTCCATTTTTCCGCCCGCTCCGACGACATGATCGTGTCCGCTGGCTACAACATCGCCGGACCCGAAGTCGAGGCAGCACTTTTGAAGCATGAGGCTGTCAGAGAATGCGCCGTAATCGGCGCAGCTGACGATATCCGTGGGACGATCGTCGAAGCGCATATCGTGCTTGCGCCCGGCTACGACGCCTGCGATGCGATGGCCAAGCTGTTGCAAAATCACGTCAAGGCGGTCATCGCGCCCTACAAATATCCGCGCTCGGTCGTCTTCACCGATATGCTTCCAAAGACCGAATCCGGCAAGATCCAGAGGTTCAGACTGAAACAGCGTGAGGCAGTATAACAGCAAACGCACATGAAACCTCACGTAAGGTGATTGCAAGTCGTCATATGATTGTGGATGGTAACGTTTCGTCAGTCACGGGCTGAGCGGAGCAGAAAAACAAAACGGGGAACACGACATGAAGACAATACTTGCCACGACGACACTGGCGCTCAGCCTTTGCGTATCCAGCCTTGCCATGGCCGAACCGCTGAAGATCGGCATGATCACCACCCTTTCCGGCGGCGGTGCGGGCCTTGGCGTCGATACGCGCGACGGCTTCATGCTGGCCATCAAGCAGTCCGGCAACAAGGACATCACAGTCATCACCGAAGACGATGCCCAAAAGCCGGAACTGGCGGTTCAGATTGCCGACAAGATGATCCAGAGCGACAATGTCGACGTGCTGACCGGCATCGTCTGGTCCAACCTGTTGATGGCCGTCGTTCCGGGTGCCGTTGCACAGGGCAAGTTCTATGTTTCGACCAATGCGGCACCGGCGGCCTTGGCCGGTCAGGGCTGCAACAAGCTCTATTTCAATGCGGCCTATCAGAACGACAATCTTCACGAAGCCATGGGCGAATACGCCAATAAGGGTTTCAAGAAGATGTTCATTCTGGCGCCGAACTATCCGGCTGGTAAGGATTCGCTTGCCGGTTTCAAGCGCTACTACAAGGGTGAGGTCGTTTCCGAGGTCTATACCAAGGTGGGGCAGACGGATTACGCTGCCGAAATTGCCCAGATGCGCGCATCGGGTGCCGATGGCATCTTCACTTTCCTTCCCGGAGGCATGGGCATTGCTTTCATGAAGCAGTTCGCGCAATCGGGCGTCAAGGTTCCTGTCATGGGTCCCGGCTTCTCCTTCAGCCAGGATGTTCTGCCCGCCATCGGCGATGCCGCACTCGGCGTCAAGGCGTCTGGCCAGTGGGCACCGGATTTCGATACGGATGTCAGCAAGAAATTCGTGGCCGACTTCCAGAAGGAATATAACCGCCTGCCATCGATCTATGCCGTGCAGGCCTATGATGCGGCGCAATTGATCGTATCGGCCGCAGCCAAGGCCGACGTCAAGAACGCAGATGCCTTCCGCGCCGAACTGCTGAAGGCCGACTTCAAGTCGCCGCGCGGAAACTTCAAGTTCAATACCAACCAGCATCCGATTCAGGATATCTACATCACGGAAGTGGTGAAGAAGGATGGCGTGCTGACCAACAAGACGGTCGAGAAGATTTTCGCCGACCACGGCGATGCCTATGCCAAAGATTGCAAGATCTAAGGCAGCGGCGTGACCCTTGCACTTGCTATCGAACAGTTGCTGAACGGCATCCAGCTCGGCGTCATGTTGTTTCTCATGGCTGCCGGGCTAACGCTGATCTTCGGCGTCATGGGCCTCATCAACCTTGCTCATGGCTCTCTCTACATGGTCGGCGCATTTGCTTGCGCCACCGTCGCCACCTGGACGGGCTCCTTCTGGCTCGGCCTTGTGGCCAGTCTGATCTGCGCTGCCGCCGCTGGGTCGATTGTCGAATTGACCGTCATCAGGCGGCTCTATGACCGGGATCACCTCGATCAGGTTCTGGCGACCTTCGCGCTCATTCTCATCTTTTCGGAAGGCACCCGTTGGATCTTCGGCTCCTTCCCGCTCTATCTCGATATTCCGCCGCTGTTACAGGGCGTCGTCAATCTCCCGGGAGACGCCAGCTACCCGCTTTATCGCCTGGCCATCATCGCCGTCGGTGCGCTCGTGGCACTGGGTCTTTACCTGCTCATCGGCAAGACGCGGCTTGGCATGCGTATCCGTGCGGGTGAAAGCGACCGCGAGATGATCGGCGCGCTGGGTGTCGATATCCGCACGCTCTACACATTGGTCTTCGCGCTGGGATCGGCCCTTGCGGGGCTTGCCGGTGCGCTTGTCGGCGCCTTGCAATCGGTGCAGGTCGGCATGGGTGAACCGGTGCTTATCCTCGCTTTTGTCGTTATCGTTATCGGCGGCATCGGCTCGATCAAAGGGGCGCTTTATGGCGCGCTTTTGGTTGGCGTCACCGATACGCTCGGACGCCTTCTGCTGCCGCAACTGCTCAGCCTGTTTGTCGATCCGTCGCAGGCAGGCATGATCGGCGGCGCTGCGGCATCCATGCTGATCTATGTCGTCATGGCCATCATTCTGGCTGTCAGACCGCGCGGGCTCTTCCCGCCGGCCCATGCGTGAGGTCCAAGCTCGATGATGTTGCTGACCCGCGAAAATACAGTCAATCTCGTCCTTGCCATCGCTTTGCTGGCGGCACCGCTCGCCGCCAACGCTTTGGGCCAACCCTTTTATATCACGCTTGCAACCCGCATCGCCATTCTGGCGCTGGCAGCGCTTGGTCTCAATCTTGCCTTGGGGCTTGGCGGTCTCGTCTCCTTCGGCCATGCCGCGTTTTTCGGCATCGGTGGATATGCAGCCGGTATTCTCGCCAGCCACGGCTTCTCCGGCGACCCGATGCTGTTCGGTTTGCCCGGCACGGTGCAGATGCCTGTCATCTGGATCGTCGCTGTCTGCGCGGCGGGTCTGGTGGCATTGCTCATCGGGTTGATCAGCCTTCGCACCGCTGGTGTCTATTTCATCATGATCACACTCGCCTTTGCGCAGATGGTCTATTATTTTGCGATATCCTGGCCCGCCTATGGTGGCGAGGATGGTCTGTCCATTCTCGTGCGCAATCAGTTTCCCGGCATCAACTCCATGAGGCCGCTAAGCTTCTTTTTCGTTAGCTATATCGTGCTGATGGCGGGTATCGGTCTCTTCGCGCTCATCCGCGCGTCCCGTTTCGGGGCGGCCTTGCAAGCAGCAAGGCAAAACGAGACGCGGGTAGCAACTGTCGGTATTCACCCCTATCGCATCCGTCTCGCCGGCTTCGTCATCTCCGCCATGATCACGGCGCTGGCCGGTGCGCTCTACGCCGATCTCAACCGCTTCGTCAGCCCCTCCATGCTGTCATGGCACATGTCGGGCGAACTGATCGTGCTGATCATTCTGGGTGGCACGGGCCGTCTGTTCGGTCCCGTTGCAGGAGCGGCACTTTTCGTGGCCTTCGAATTCGCATTGGGTGGCCTGACCGAACGCTGGCAGTTTTTCCTTGGCCTCATTCTTCTCGGTGTGGTTCTGTTTGCCCGCGGTGGATTGCTGGGCCTGCTGGCCGGAAAGGCAAGACATGGCTGACGCTGTTCTCCAGATAGACAATCTCGTCAAGAGTTTCGGCGCCCTGCGCGCCACCGATGGCGTGACGCTCGACCTGCGGCCCGGTGAAATCCACGCTCTGATCGGCCCGAACGGTGCTGGCAAATCAACGCTCATCCATCAGATTTGCGGAACCTTGCGACAGGACACCGGCACGATCCGTTTTGCCGGAGACGATATCGGCCATCTCGACACCGCCGAGCGGGCGCGGCGCGGTCTGGGACGCACATTTCAGGTGTCTTCGCTGGCACCTGAGTTCTCCGCACTGCGCAACGTCATGCTGGCCGTGCAGGCCAAACAGGGAACCAGTTTTCGCTTTTTTAAGCCGGTCATGAAAGACAAGACGCTTGTCGATCCCGCAATGGCTATTCTGGAGCGTGTGGGGCTTGCGGACCGCGCGCGTCTGCCAACCGCCGAGCTTTCCCACGGAGAACGGCGGCAACTGGAAATCGCCATGGCTCTAGCGCTCCAGTCGAAAGCGTTCCTGCTCGACGAGCCGATGGCCGGGATGGGGCCGGAGGGCTCGAAAAAACTGACCGGCTTTCTCGACACCTTGCGGCATGAAGCACCCATCCTGCTGGTCGAACATGATATGGATGCGGTCTTTGCACTCGCAGATCGGATTTCCGTTCTAGTTTACGGCAAGGTCATCGCGACGGGCACGGTTGACGACATCCGCAACGACCCCACCGTGCGCACCGCTTATCTGGGAGACCATGCCTGATGCTCTTGGATATCAAGGATATCACCACCTATTACGGTGCCAGCCAGGCATTGTTCGGCGTGGAATTGACTATGGACGAAGGCGAGGTCGTGGCCCTGATGGGCCGCAACGGCATGGGCAAATCGACGACGATCAAGTCGATCTGCAATCTCATGCCACCCAAAACAGGCCATATCGTTTTCGACGGCAAGTCTACGCAGCGGCTGGCGCCCTACAAGGTGGCACGGCTGGGCGTCGGGCTGGTGCCCGAGGGTCGGCGGTGTTTTCCAAACCTCTCCGTCCACGAAAATCTCGTGGCAGCTGCGAGAACCGGACAGTGGACACTGGAGAAGGTCAACGCACTTTTTCCGCGTCTGGAAGAACGCCGCGACCAGATGGCCAAGTCGCTATCAGGCGGCGAGCAGCAAATGCTGGCCATTGGCCGCGCCCTGATGACCAATCCGCGTCTCCTCATTCTCGATGAGGCCACGGAGGGACTGGCCCCCGTCATTCGTCAGGATATCTGGCGCGCCATCCGCAAGCTCAAGGCCGAAGGCCTTTCCATTCTCGTGGTGGACAAGACACTCTCAGAGCTTCTACCGGTCGCCGACCGTTGCGTCATCATCGAAAACGGGCGCACCGTTTGGAAGGGCGCAAGTTCTGATCTGGCCGCCGACGTTCAGGACCGTTATCTCGGCATATGATAGGCAAGAGGCTGCTCCGACGTCCCTCTCAATACGTCTCCAAACTCGGATCGGCGCAAACACTGTCGGCCAAGCGAAAGCCGGGGCTGGTGTCAGGAAATGCTGGCAGAGCAGCATCTGAAAATATGGGTTCCGGCGCGCCGCGATGCGGTATTCTTGCCATATATGTCTCCCCTCCCGGCCCCGTGCCGCCCTGCTTCAGGGTCGTGATGAACACCGTGTCGAGATCGGGTCCGATGAAGCACAGGTTCGTCGGGTTCGGTGCGTCCACCTCGATGGCGGCATCGACCTTGCCGTCCGGCGTCAGGCGCAAGATCCTTCCAGAATCCGAAGCTGCAATCCAGTAGCAGCCGTCTGCATCCACGGCAGCACCATCCGGTCTTCCGCCCAGCAGGCTTTGGTCAGCAAACAGTCTGCCATTCGACATGTCGCCGCTGTCTCCATCGAAGTCATAGGCCATGACGTGCGGGTTGCTGGGATAGGAATCCGAAACATACATAATTCGTCCATCCAAACTCCAGGCGAGGCCGTTTTGCGTTCTGTAACGACCGCCCCGCTCGACCACCCTGCCCTTCCCATCGATGCTAAACAGCGTGCCGAAACCATCTGGAGCAGACGTATCGGGCGCCATCGAGCCCGACCAAAAACGGCCCTGCCGGTCGCAGGCGCCATCGTTCATTCGCCACCCCGACGACAGATGCGGGCCAATCCCGAATTCGACCTCGGCGTTATCCTGATCGATCGTTATTCTTGCAAAGCCTTTATCGGTCGAGGCAATGAATCGACCGCCTGATATCAGGACAACAGCACCGGGTTTGAGGGGAAGTTGAAATGCTTTCACTTGGCCTGTCGAGAGATAGAACTGATGCACCCGACAGCACGCGTTATCCAGCCATGTGACAGTGGAGCTGGATGCATCCCATACCGGCGATTCTCCCAGAGCGCAGACAGAGCCAGCGATACGTTCGGCCTTGTAGACGGGATAGCTTCCTGACGTTGAACCACCCTCCCTCACTGGAAAAATCCGCTCGAACCGCGCCTGAACCCGGAGGGCGGCATGCCTGCAATCTGGCGAAAAGCCTTGTTGAACGCACTGACGGAGCCGAAGCCGCTTTCCATGGCGATGCTGAGAATGTTGTCCTTGCCGCTGACCAGCATGGCTTGCGCGCGCGAAAGGCGCAGCAATGTCAGGTACTTGATTAACGTCATTCCGGTCGATTTTCGAAAGACATTCATCGCATATTTTGGATGTAGATTGGCGGCCCGGGCAATATCGGTTGCGTCGATGTCTTCGAGAAAATTGGCGGCGATGTAGTCGCACATCCTGACGACGGCGCCTGAGGCAGAACTTTCGTGACCATTCGCCTGATGATCGCCTGAGGTTGGCGAGATGACGCAGTAGGGCTCCAGAAACATGCGCTCCACCCGCAGCATCAACTCCTCGACAGCATTCTGAGCCTTGGCGGCATCGCCTGATTTGACATAGCGCCGCCATCTCGCAAAATTCTCGTCATCGGCCTTTCCGGTGTTGTGCGTCAGCATGGTCGCTCCACCCATCAGCATCGCAGATACGGCGGCGGGAAGACGCATGCGGAAGAAGTGGAAGAGCGGCAGATGGGCTCCGGCGTAAAAGGAATCCTCCGACGACACGTCCATCTGATGGGGCTGACCACCCCAGAACAGACACATCTGCCCGGCGCCCATGCTGAAACTGTGATCGCCCATGCGGTAGTGCACGCTGCCGGACATGACGTAGTTGATCTCCACCTGCGCATGCCAGTGCGGCATCAGCATAATGGGCGGGTGCGCATAGAAAAATTGCAGCGTTGTCGGCCACCCTTCGATGCTGCTGGCACCCGGCTGGTAGAAGGCTCTTTCCTCGATCTTACTTTTCGACAATTTCACGTTCCCATTTTACGAGACAGCTTTCGTCACGACGCTAATCTGCACATGTTCGCTAAAGAACGGCAATTGAAAAAAGGGAGGTTTTCAATGTGCTATAAAATCACGGGCGCTGCGGTATCGCTCGCCCTGCTCGCAGCCACACCAGCTGCCGCACAATCTACGACAATTCGAATCTGGAGCTGGGATGTCGCCGCGTCATCGTTGCGCGCTGTGGCCGAAGACTTCAACAAGACGAACCCCGACATCAAGATCGATGTGCAGGATCTTGGAAACAACCAGGTCTACGACAAGGCAATCGCTGCCTGTGCGGCTGGCGGAGAGGGCTTGCCCGATATCGTGACGGTTGAAAATTTCGAGGCCGAAGTCTTTTGGAGCCGTTTTCCCGATTGCTTCACGGATGTGACCGCGCTGGGTTACACGCCTGAAAAGCAGGCGCTTTTCCCCGAATTCAAACGCACCGAACTCGAAGTCGATGGTGTGGCCTACGCCGTGCCATGGGATTCCGGTCCAGTCTCTGTGTTCTACCGCCGGGATTTTTACGAAAAAGCCGGTGTCGACCCGGCAACCATCAAGACATGGGATGACTTCATTGCTGCTGGCAAGAAGGTGATGGAAGCCAACCCAGGCACGGTGATGACCCAGGCTGATTTCAACGGCGACAGCGAATGGTTTCGCATGATGGCCAACGAGCAGGGCTGCGGTTACTTTTCGACAGACGGCCAGAATATCACCATCAACCAGCCCGCCTGCGTTGCCACGCTGGAAAAGCTGAAGCAGATGAAGGATGCCGGCATCATAACGGCGGCCATCTGGGACGAAAAAATCCAGGCCAACACGGCAGGCAAGGTTGCCAGCCAGATGTATGGCGGCTGGTATGAGGGCTCCATCCGGTCGAACTCGCCTGACCTGTCCGGCAAATGGGGTGTCTATCCCATGCCGAGCCTAACGGCGGATGGACCGCATGCCGCAAACCTGGGCGGTTCGTCGCTGGCCATCAGCTCTGTTTCCGAAAACAAGGAAGCCGCCTGGAAATTCGTTGATTACGCCCTGACGACGAGCGAGGGGCAGGTGAAAATGCTGAAATCCTTCGGCCTCGTTCCATCTCTGCTATCTGCTGTGAACGATCCTTTCGTCAAGGAACCGCAGCCCTATTGGGGCGGGCAAGCCGTCTGGGCTGATATTCTGGCGACCCTGCCGAAGATCGTTCCAAGCCGTGGCACCGCCTTCCAGTCGGATGCCGAAGGCATCTACCGCGCAACGCAGACCAAGTATCTGGCGGGTGGCTTCCCGGATGCAAAGACCGCACTCGACGATGCTGCAAAGCAGATCGAAGCGGCCACGGGCCTGACGACCGCGCAATAAATCTCCCAAGCCTGAACCAGAGCCGGGCGCCCTTCGATGGGGCGCCCGGAAGGTTCGGTAAAATTTCATCATCATGCTCAGGGAGGTTGAGATGCCGCTAAGGACCAAGGTCGCCTATGCGTTTCTGGCGCCCTATCTTTTGATCTTCACCACGTTCTGGCTCTGGCCGATCATCAATTCGTTTCTCTTGTCCTTCCAGAACACGCGTATCAATCCGTGGCGCTTTGCGCCGACCATGAACTGGGGTCGTCTGGTCGGTGATCCCGCATTTTACAACGCGCTCTACAACACGCTGATCATTCTGGTCATCCAGGTGCCGGTGATGATTGCGCTTGCGACCGTGATGGCCGTTCTTCTCAACTCGCCGCTGCTGAAGGCGCGTCCGCTTTATCGTTTCGCCTTCTTCGCGCCTGTCGTGGTTGGAGAAGTGGCCTATGCCGCCGTCTTCCGGCTGATGTTCAGCGCCGATTTCGGCATCATCAACAAAATGCTCGTGACGGTCGGCCTCTCGCCCATCGCATGGTTCGACAATGCCACCGCGGCCATGGCGCTGATCATCATCGCGGTCACGTGGCGCTGGGCGGGATACAACGCCATCATCATCCTCGCCGGACTGCAATCCATTCCAGGCGATGTCTATGAGGCCGCGCGGCTGGACCGGGTCAGCAAGCGTCAGCAGTTCTTCCACATCACACTGCCCCTTCTCAAACCCATCATCGTCTTTTGCGTCGTGCTGTCCGTCATCGGCACCATGCAGCTCTTCACAGAACCGTTCCTCATCACCAACAGAGGCGGTCCGGGCGGCGGAACAGAAACGCTGGGCATCTTCCTTTATCGCCAGGGCTTCACCTCGCTCAACTTCGGCTATGCCTCGGCAATCGCCTATACGATCGCGGCGCTGGCCATCTTCATATCGCTGTTCAATCTCTGGTTCGGGAGGGAACGGACATGAAATCGAAATCAAGATCGCTTCTCTGGCAAAAGATCGCCCTGCATGCGGCATTGACGCCGCTTGCGCTGATCTGGCTGTTTCCGCTGTGGATGATGTTCGTTTTCTCCACCATGCCGGATAACGGCATTTTCAGCCCCAACATCGAACTCATGCCATCAACGCATTTTGTGGAGAACTTCCGCAACCTCCAGGCAGACACCGACTTTCTGAGGGCCATGTTCATCTCGATCACGGTTGCGGTGATCTATACCTTTCTCTCTGTCATGCTGACATCTATGGCCGGGTGGGCCCTCGCCCGCTATCGCTTCGCTGGGCGCTCTGTCGTCGTCGCGATCATTTTGGGGACGATCACCCTGCCCTACGCGGTCGTCGTCATCCCGCAATTCATCATGGTCGCGCGTGAGTTCAAGATGGCCAATAGCTGGGTCGCGCTCATCGTACCGCCGCTGTTCAATTCGCTTGGCGTGCTCTTCATGCGGCAATCCTTCTCGATGATGCCGGGCGAGCTTTTCGATGCTGCACGGGTGGAAGGGGTCAAGGAGTGGCAAATATTCCTGCGCATCGCCCTGCCGCTGGCCCGACCCACCATGGCGGCGCTGTCCATCATTCTGTTTCTCGCCTCATGGAACAACTATCTCTGGCCGCTGCTCATCAATTCCCGTCCGGGCATGATGACGGCACCGGTAGCGCTCGGCACTCTGATCGGACTGACCAAGGTCTCCTGGGGCGGCATCATGGCGGGTGCGATGTTGCTGACAGCGCCCATTCTCATCATCTTCGTGGTCTTGCAGCGCCACTTCATCGCCGGCATTTCCGCCGGCGCCGTCAAGTAATCCGGGAGGAGCCGCATGGCGGGACTTTCACTCAAAAATGTCGTCAAACGTTACGGTGCTCTCGAGATCATCCACGGCGCCAATCTCGATATCAAGGACGGCGAATTCGTCGTCTTCGTCGGCCCCTCGGGCTGCGGCAAGTCCACCTTGCTCAGAATGATTGCCGGTCTCGAGGACATATCCAGCGGAGACATCAGCATCAGCGGAACCGTGGTCAACGATGCCGAACCGGCTGACCGCGGCATCGCCATGGTCTTTCAGTCCTATGCGCTCTATCCGCACATGACCGTCGAAGAAAATTTGTCATTCGGTCTGCGGATGAACGGAAATCCGAAGGCAGACACCGATGGCCGGGTCAGCCGTGCTGCCGAGATATTGCAGATCAACGAGTTGATGAAGCGCAGGCCAAAGCAGCTTTCGGGCGGGCAAAGGCAGCGCGTCGCCATCGGTCGCGCCATTGTACGCCAGCCGCAGGTGTTTCTGTTCGATGAGCCACTGTCCAATCTCGATGCCGAATTGCGTGTTCAGATGCGGGTGGAAATCTCCAAGCTGCACAAGCAGTTGGGGACCACGATGATCTACGTGACCCATGATCAGACCGAAGCGATGACGCTTGCCGACAAGATCGTGGTGCTGCGCAAAGGCAATATCGAGCAGATCGGCGCGCCGCTCGATCTTTACGACGACCCGGGAAACAGCTTCGTGGCGGGCTTCGTCGGCTCGCCCAAGATGAATTTTCTGCCGGGCAGGATCGTGACAGAAAGCGCGCAGGGCGTGACGGTCAATCTCGACCATGCACCATCCGTATCGCTGACGCTGCCGATCACCGCACGACCCGGCGAAGGAGCGCCTGTAACCCTCGGCATCCGCCCGGAGCATTTCAAGAATGCGGGTGATGGCGGCGCCGATCTCACGGTCGAGGTCGATGTCGCCGAGCATCTGGGCAATACCAGCTACGTCTACGCGCATCTGGCTCATGACCTTCCCCTGATCATCGAGCGGCCCGAATCCCGCCATGTCGGCCAGCTCGACCGGCTGACCGTATCGATATCTGCAGAAAAAACCTTTCTCTTCGACAGCGATGGCAAGCGCCTCCGCTGAAAACACTGCATCTCAAGACCCACTCAAATGAGGAATATCATGCCCGACTTTCAACCCGTCCGCTGGGGCATTATCGGACCCGGCACAATCGCAAAGACCTTTGCCGAGGGCATCGCCCATTCCAAAACAGGAAAACTCGTGGCGATTGCGTCACGAAACCCGGATCGTCCAGGCCTTAGCGATGGTTTTCCCGGTGCACGCATCATCAATGGCTATGACGCCCTGCTTTCCGATCCCGAAATCGATGCCGTCTATATCGCCACGCCCCATACCAGCCACGCGGAATGGGCCATCAAGGCGATACGGGCGGGCAAGCATGTGCTGGTGGAAAAGCCCATCGCGCTGACGGCCTATGATGCCGAGGCGATCTTCCACGAAGCGAAGAAGGCGGGCGTGTTTGCCGGTGAAGCCTATATGTACCGGCTGCATCCGCAGACCGCGAAAATTGTGGAGTTGGTCAAAAGCGGCACGATTGGTGATGTCAGGATCATTCGCTCCAGCTTCGGCTTCAACATGGGAAGTTTCCGGGCCGACCACCGCCTGTTCGCCAACGACAGCGCAGGCGGCGGCATTCTCGATGTCGGCGGTTATCCGGTCTCCATGGCTCGGCTGATCGCCGGTGCAACTGCCGGTCAACCCTTTCTTGAGCCGATCAAAGTGGCGGGCGTTGCGCATCTCGGACAATCCGGCGTCGACGAATGGGCTTCCGCAGTTCTGAAGTTTCCAAATGAGATCATCGCGGAAGTGTCCTGCTCCATCATGGCCAATCAGGACAACGTCCTGCGCATCATCGGCTCCGAAGGGCGGATCGAGGTTCAGGACTTCTGGTTCGCATCCGGCCACAAGGGCGGTGTCGGCAAAATCGAGGTCTTCAAGGGCAAGGGCGAGCACCAGACGATCGAAGTCAAGGAAGATCGTTGGCTCTATTCATTCGAGGTGGATTCTGCCGGAGAGACCATCCGCAACAACGCCTCGGAATTCGCCCATCCCGGTATGAACTGGGCCGACAGTCTCGGCAATCTCAGGGTCATGGACCAGTGGCGTGCATCGGTCGGTCTGGAATATGGCGTGGAAACGGCTGCCAAGCGTGTCCTCAACATCGCCGGTGGAAAGGTCGTTCCCGGAAACACGGTGCCAAAGCGGCAGATACCAGGCCTGACAAAGCCGGCTTCCGTCGTCGCGCTCGGCTTCGAATTCTTCCCCAATTTCGCTGCCGCATCGCTTACCCTCGACACATATTACGAGGCGGGCGGCAATCTCTTTGACACGGCATTCGTTTACGGCGGTGGCAAGACGGAAGCCATCTTCGGCGATTGGCATACGAGCCGCAACGTGCCACGCGAAGATATCGTGCTGATCGGCAAAGGCGCGCATTCCCCGCTCTGCTACCCTGATATCATTGCCAAACAGCTGGATCAGTCTCTCGACCGGCTGAAGACCGATTACGTCGATGTCTACTTCATGCACCGCGACAATACCGACGTCCCGGTTGGCGAGTTCGTGGACGCGATGGATGCCGAGGTCAAACGCGGTCGTATCAGAGGCATCTTCGGTGGCTCCAACTGGACGCGCCAGCGTATGGACGAGGCAATCGCCTATGCGCAGAAGACGGGCAAGACAGCGCCCGCCGCACTTTCCAACAATTTCTCGCTGGCCGAGATGCTGGACCCGATCTGGGCCGGATGCGTGGCAGCCTCCGACGAACCCTGGAAGGAGTGGGCAAGGGAGCGGCAGATACCAAACTTCGCATGGTCCAGTCAGGGCCGCGGCTTCTTCACCGACCGCGCAGGCCGCGACAAGCGTGACGATGAGGAGATCGTGCGCGTCTGGTATTCGGAGCGCAATTTTGAGCGTCGCGACAGGGCAATCGAGCTCGCAAAACAGCTTGGCCGAAACCCGATCCATATCGCGCTCGCCTACGTCATTGCCCAGCCCTTCCCTGTGCTACCGCTGATTGGCCCACGCACCATCGCAGAGCTGGAAGACAGCCTTTCAGCGCTCGACATCAAGTTGACGCCTGAACAGGTTCGCTGGCTTGAGGCGTGATGCCTGATCCAGTGCTGTAAAAGAGACAACAACCAGCCAAAGCCGTGGGCTGGTTGTTCTCCTCGACGCGACTGATTGAAACGGCTGGCGTAGGTGGGATAACCCCCTCGAACAATTACCAACCCTTCCGGCAGCGGCCACTTGCGCAGCAACTTTAGCATGCCTAAAAGAGGCGAAGTCTCAATCAGCGTCGAATAGGACCAACTTCGTGGAACAGGCAAATACCCAAAACGGCAAGGGCCGGTCCAAGGCTTTGTGGGCGACGGTCGCGATTATTGTGGTTGCAGCCGGAGGTGTCGTGGGGGCCAAAGCCTTCTACCAATCGAAAGTCAACGAACTGGTCGCTCGCAGCGGCGCAACGACCGGTTCCGTAGAGGTCGATTTTCTTGGGCAGGTTCATATTCGTGATCTGACACTCCCGCTTCAAGATGGCAAAAACATCCGCATTGCCGCTGTTGACGGTCGTCCAAAGCTTCCCTTTCTGGATGGCGCACTGGAGTTGAGCAACATCGATATCGATGTGCCGACCGGCAAAATCTCGATGCCCCATGCACGCGTCGAAAACGCCGCCTTCGAGAAAATTGCACCGGCATCCGGCGATGCGAACGCCCATTCCCTGTCCAGACGCATCGAAGGTTTTTCCGCCAGCCGAATTTCGTCGCCTGACGTCACCCTCACGCAGTCCATCGCGACGACCGAGCAAAAGACCATCTACAAAGATGTTGCGTTTTCCGACATCGCAGATGGCCGCATCACGCGCTATTCCAGCGACACTGGCAGCTACGACATCAAGATGAGCCTGCCGGATGCCAACGGGGCCATGGCGGAAAAGCACGTGGTCGTTTCGACAGGTGCTATCACCGGTCAGGACTTCGATCTCGCTTATCTCGCCCGCCTCTACACGGAAAAAGCTGGACCTGAAGACAAGGAACCGAAGCCCCTCTACGGCCCTCTGTCCATCAAGAACATTTCTTTCAAGGAAAACGACAGCCAGTTCAGCTACGACGAGATCCGCAGCGATGGTTTTACCGCCCGCATGCCGGCCGAGCCGCTTCTGGACACATTGAAGGAACTGACGACAACCAAAAAGCCGGATGAACTGTCACCGCAGGAGCGCCAGGCACTGGTTGCCAAGGCCGTGTCCCTCGCTGACATGATTGGCAAGAGCAACATTCAGCTGCTGGGCCTCAAGGCGGAAGGACCGGATACAAGCGCCGGGTCCACGGGCAAACGGATCAAGGCGTCCGTCGATCGTCTCGAGATGCAGATGGATAACCGCAAGCTGGATTTCGGCCTTCACGGCATGTCCTTTGGCAGTGGCGACGACAAGATCGAAGTCGCAGAGGCCAGTCTCAAGGGCTTCGACTGGGGTTCGACACTGGAAGGTCTGACGCAAATTGTCGGGCTCGATGAAACCCAGATCCAGAACTTCCCCTTCAATCGCCTGATACCGGAGCTGGGCAAGGTCCGCGTCGCTGGCATCAACGTCGATTTCATCGCGCCTGAAACGGCTGGAGAAGAGCCCGCCGACGCGCCTGAGCGGGTCAAGTTCGCGCTGAAGAATTTCGAGATGGGACTGACGAAGCCCTTCAACGGCATCCCCACCGATATCGAGATCAAGCAGGACGATCTCACCGTTCCGATCCCGGCGGATTCGACGGACGAAGCTTTCGTCGAGGCGCGCAAGCTGGGTCTTGAATCCTTCACCATGTCCTATGCGCTTTCTGGCGGTTGGGACCAGCCGAACAACAACCTGTTGATCCGGCAAATCTCGCTGAGCGGCAAGGAATTCGGCAGCATCAATGTCTCAGGTCTGATCAGCGGCTTCACGGAAGAATTCTTCGCCTTCGACACGGGCCGCGCTCAGGCCGCACTCTTCGGCCTTGCCGGTCGCGAAATGACATTCACGATCAAGGACGAAGGCATGATGGCCAAGGCGATCAAGCTTTATGCCCTGCAAAACGAGGTCACCGAAGATGAAGTGCGGGGCTTGATGGCGTTGGTGGTGAATGTAACGCTGCAACAACTCGCAGCCGAACAACCAAAGCTGCGCAGTGCGGTCGATGCACTGTTGCGCTTCATCAGCACACCGGGAACGCTCACGGTCACTGTCAAATCCAACGGCCCTAATGGTCTGGGTCTCCTTGACCTCGTGGCAGCGTCCAACGATCCGCTGCTTCTTCTTGACAAGGTCGATATTCAGGCAACAGCCGAGTAATCCGGCTAGCATTTTAGAATTGCAACACGGCACCATGCGTTTGGGGGAACGCAGGGTGCCGTGTGCCATCGGTTCTACATCTTAGGCAGCAGAACCTTGTCGATGACGTGGATGACGCCATTCGATTGCTTCACATCGGCGATGGTGACATGCGCCACGGTACCGTTTTCGTCGGTCAACGTGATCTTGTTCATGCTTTCCTTGGCCTTCAGAATGCAGCCACCAACGGTTTTCACGTCATGGGTACCGCCATCATCCTTGATCATCTTTTCGATGGCCTTTGACATGGCGTCAGCAGCAACAACGTGACAGGTGAGGATTTTGGTCAGCTTGGCCTTGTTTTCAGGCTTCAGCAATGTCTCGACGGTGCCCTTTGGCAAGGCAGCGAAAGCTTCATTGGTGGGTGCAAACACCGTAAACGGGCCCTTGCCCTCCAGTGTCTCGACCAGACCGGCGGCCTTGACGGCAGCGACCAGCGTCGTGTGATCCTTGGAGTTGACGGCGTTTTCAACGATGTTCTTGTTTTCATACATGGCAGCGCCGCCGACCATCGGGTTCTTGGCTTGTGCTGCAAATGCGACGGTTGAAACGGCTGCGGCAAGCGCTATCATGCGCAGGCTGGACTTCATCATGGCGTTATCTCCTCTGGTTCCGCCAATCGTCACGAGCGTTTTTGCAAGTGACGTATCCGGTACATGAGAAGCTACGGATGATGTTCAGCCAAAGTTTCAGCCTTTATACTTTTTTTTAAAGCTGGCGCGTCGTTCCACTGGCAAGGATGGGTCCCGTCGGCTTGCCGGTGGGAGATCCGCCATAGGGTTCAAGACTGACGGCCAGTGTTACACCATCGCGCATCTGGTCCCGCATATCGACGGGAATGATCATCTCAGCATCGCTTTTCGGATCGAAAACGCCCAATGAATGGGGCGTACCATCTGGCTTGACCATCCACAGTTCCAGAGACTTTTGCGACGCCTCACCAGCCGCCATCGGCGTCAGCGCCATCCGCCCGGAGCCCGCATCATAGGACACCATCAGCGCCATGGGAGCGTCTGGGGATGAAAGCTCTGCCATGTATGAAACACGCGATTGCTGGGGCAATGTTATGAAGGAGACAGCCGCGATGATTGCACAGGCCGTCGTCAGCGCGCTGAGCCCACGCCAGAACGCAAGCGACCCCCACAGGGATGGCATGAGACCCCGTGTAGCTGCGCCGGTCTGTCCAAACAGGCGGGCCTCAATGGCTGCATAGGTCGAAGCATTTGGCGAAACAGGCTGATAATCGTCATTCAGGCTTGAAAACCGTGCTTCCCACTGATGGACTTGCTGGGCGAATGCATCATCGGAACGCATGCGTCTTTCCACCTGCTGGCGGTCGCTGAGGGACAGCACGCCAAGCACATACTCGGCAACGATGGTATCGTCCCGGTGAATGTCTCCATTGCTGTCGTCAGGTTCTGTCATCGCTCCATGCACTCTTTCAGTTTGATGAGGCTGCGCCTCAACCACGTTCGCATCGTATTCAAGGGTACGTCATAACTCTCGGCAAGCTCCTGATAGGTCATGCCCTCCAGATAGGCCTGCCGAACGGCCTTTGCCTTGTTGTCCTCCAACTCGCCAAAACAGAGGTCAATTCCCCGGCCCGTATCCTTGCGCAGCAGCGTCTGCTCCGGGTTGGGCGCAGTTTCGACCAGTTCCGGCCCGTCGCTCAGTTCACTGGCAACGGGTTTGCGCGCCCGGATCATGTCTATGGCTGTGTTGCGGGCAATTGCTGCCATCCATACCTCGGCTGTGCCGGTCGCGGCGGAAAACTGCCGCGCACGCTGCCATATTTTAACATAGACCTCCTGCAACGCTTCATCGGCGTCCGTGCGGTCTTTGAGTATACGAAGGCATATGGAGAAAAGTTTCGGGCTCGTTCGCCCATAGAGCGATGCGAATGCTTTCCGATCAGACAGAGCAACGAGGCCGATCAACGTATCAAGATCGTCTTGCCGCATTTCCATGCCCACCAAAGCGCCACTATAGCCTGCAAGCTGGCAGGGAAACCGTAAAAAGGCAAGTACTCATGCCGTTGCAGCTCCATCCAGATGGAGCGCGCGCTATTCAGGACATTAACTGGGATTATGCATTAACCGCCATCTGGGGACTGAAGCAGACTGTCGCATATGGAACAGCATGCAGACCAGCCCGGAAAACCGGGCCGATCATCTTCATGACCTTGGCGCTACGCCTATCTTCGACCCAGCGTCAGTCCATCTGAACATTTGCGTCCTTGACGACAGGTCCCCACTTGGCGATTTCTTCCGAGACATGCGTCTTCAATTCTTCCGGTGTCGATGCGACAATCTGAGCACTGAAATCGGCCATGCGAGCCGCGACGCCGGGATCTGCGAGTGCTTTTTTCGCAGCCGCATTCAACCGGTCTATGGCTTCGGTCGGTGTGCCGGTGGGCGCAAACAGTGCGTTCCAGGTGTAGGTCTCATAGCCGGGCACGGTTTCGGCAATGGTCGGGACGTCAGGGAAGGACGATGCTCTTTGCGCCGTGGTCACGCCCAGCGCGCGCAGAGTGCCGGATTTGATGTGTCCCGATGAAGACGGGAGATTGTCGAACATGATGGAAACCTGGTTTCCAAGGAGATCGTTCAACGCAGGACCGGATCCTTTGTAGGGAACGTGCTGCATGGAAACGCCTGTTATGCTCTTGAACAGCTCACCCGACAGGTGCAGCGGGGTGCCGTTACCGGAGGAGGCATAAGCATATTTGTCCGGCTCAGCCTTCAGCAGCGCGACTAATTCGGCAACCGTGTTTACCGGAAGCTGCGGATTGACCACCAGCACATTGGGAACGACGACCAGCAGCGAGATCGGCGCGAAGTCTTTTTCGGGATCATACGGCTTGGTTTTGAGGATGAGAGGGTTGAGCGCATGTGTTGCGACCGTGCCCATCAGCACCGTGTATCCGTCCGGCTCGGCTCTGGCGACCCTGTCGGCGCCGAGATTGCCGCCTGCCCCTGCGATATTTTCAACGATGACCTGCTGGCCCAGATCATCCCCCATTTTCTGCGCGATGACGCGGGCAACCACATCGGTCGAACCACCCGCAGCGAAAGGAACGACGAGCGTTATTGCCCGGTCTGGAAAACCCTGCGCATGAGCGACAGTGCTCACCGAGAAAAGTGAGACTGCGGACGCTGCAAGCGCCATGGCAGTGCGCCGTGTAATAAGTCGATACGTCATTGAACCTCCTATGAGTGGCCTCCCCGCCACCGGGCCATAGTAGCTCAACCTGTGCTGAGGGCAAGCAGGAGCTTACCCGTGTTTTTCAACCATTCCCAGATCGTCAGATCATCATCCGCTTGGCATGCTCGTGAACCGCGCGGAATGCGGCCTCAGCACCGGCGATGGCACGGTCTTCTTCTTCTGAGGTCAGTTCAATGGCATCAAGCGCTGCAACAAAGGTGCGCCAATGCAGACCACGCCCTTCCGGTGCCCCTGCCAGATGGCGTGCGCCAAAGGTTTCGTCGAGCCCAAGCTTGGCTGCATCCTTCAACAGAAAAGCAGCACCGAGGTTCGATCCTTCGATGACATAGAGCCATCCCAAAGCCTCTGGCAGGTCGAAATCCGCGTCATCAATGGTGAACCGCTTGGCCTGTGTTTCCGGTGTCGAAATGCTCAAATCGTTCAAGTCCTGCACGATGAAAGCCAGACGCCTGCGGCCTTTCAAGTCCGGCAGAAGCCCATCCAGCGTTTCGTTCGAGAACAAATCATCAAGATCACTGTGAAAGAGGTACTGGGTCTGGACGAACTTGCCAAAATTTTCACGGCTATCGAATGGTTTTGCAGCCATGATGAATCCGTCCAGAGCCTCGTGAGCACCCCGTGTCGCTGCTTTCAGGCGCTTGGTGCGGCTTGGTTCCATGTGGTGCACGTCTACGGCCAGTCCGGCAGCGGTCATCGGTTCTTCCTCGTCATCTTCGTTCCAGCCGACATAAAAATCTTTCAGTTGTGAGTCAACATTTATTACTGACTTCACGTAGTGGGTCACTCATCCAGTTTTCGCTACTGCAAACTTGGCTCGAACTTCGATGATAATTGTGTCCGTAACAACGCCATGAGCATCGGTTTGATCGAAAACTGGCGAGATAGTGCCTTTTCCGTCAACGTTCGAAGATAACCGCCCGGGGATTGAATGGTTGCTGATTTTTCTAATATACACGCTATGATTGCTGTTGCTGCATGTACGCCCATGGCTCTTTCCGCGTCATCATAGGCCGACTGGCTGATCGACAGCATGTTTCTGACCACTTTACCGGCGTGCTGCATCTCCTGCCAGCTTCTGACAGCGCCATTCGGGCCATAGAGCGATATTTCCGGGCATGCATTGATCACGGTCTGCAAATCGAAGCCTTCCGGTCTTTGGACAGATTTGGCCTCTGTGCGGTTAGCTTCATCCAGTTTTTCAAAAGCTAGCTTCCTTTCCACAGGCTGAGCGTTTTCAGTTTTTCCCGCAGACTTATCCACATGCACCGTTTCAAAAATAGATTCGGATTCTGAACTCTGTATAAGCCGCTCATTTTGATAGGCATTGGCGCTTATTTTTTGAATTTCTATGTGTTTTTCCAGTCGGTTAGCCATCTCATTGCGCAAAATCGTCAAATCTTCGAGTACGAGCGTCAGATGCGGCGCTTTCGATTTGCGATCCAAGGACGATTTGAGCGTGAAATAGCGCGTTTGAAACATCGCCCAGTCACCGTCTGCATTTTCTTCGAGTGCGATTTCGGCAAATTTAGTGATGTCACGTCGGCACAAACTGATCTTTTCCCGCAGGCGCTGAAGCTCGAGCCTGTCGTCAACGACTTGTCTTGCAATGGCTTGGATCTCATCTGCACGTGTGATCAGTGGCGCGAGTGAAAAACCGAAGGCATCATTGATACCGCCGCTTCGATCCTTGCGAGCATAACGCTTCCCGTTGGGACTATCCTTGCGCAGAATAAGACCGGCATCGACCAGGGCTGCGAGATGACGCCGCAACGTTTGCTCTGGCATGCCGTGGGCGCGCAGGGAAAGTTGCTGGTTGGACGGAAAGACGACGAGGCCATTTTCTTCCGACAGCTCTGCCTTTGGATAAAAGCTGATCAGGGCGTTCAGGACGGCTAATGATCTGTCGCTGATTCCCAGCAGAGGTCGTGCTTCGCAAGTTGCGCGAAACATCTTCCATTTGTCGATGGACCTGTTGGGATCGACCGTTTTCGATGCGAACTGACTTGCCAAACGGCCAAGGGATAGCCCCCGCCGCCCGAAAGGCGTCGCTACAATATCGCTATTCATGTCTCTCACCTTCAAAAAGGCAAAAGAAAATCGCTCACCGAAGAAATATCGATGCCAAGACTCTTGACTATGATTCGCGGAAATGAGATTCTTTGGTTGCTTAGATCAAAGAAAGGCTTCCGTGCGGCAACGTTCGGGGGCTTTTTTCTTTTGGGCTTGCTGCTCCTGTTAATCGTTCAGTTGATATGCGTGTTACTGCTTGGCGCGATGCTCTTCGAACAGCGCCTGTAGATGATCGAGAACGAACGCGGCAAACTCCGGCGCTTGTCTGCGATCAATGGAGATGTCGACCCTGTTGTCAGTCTCGACGATCTTCGCGAGCTTCTGACCGCTCTGCGTCGATAGGACACCAGTTTTCTTCGGCTCGGCCTTCGGCTTTAGAAACTCGAGGATCGACTTGAATTTCTCTTCGGAAGGAAGCTTTTCAACGCTCTCATCGCTGAGATAAGCGCGTGCGGCTTCATTGACTTTCGACGACGAAAGCTGCTCTGCCAAATCCATCCAGTTGCGGCGACCAACACCGGGTGCTGGGCCGATGCTGTCGACGATATCGTCCGGTATGCGCCCGACGACGGACAGCATGTTAGAAAGATCGCCCTTGTAGAGCGACATAGCAGCCATGATGGTTTCACGCGAGAAACGCATCTGAAGCTTCTGGGCAAAGCGTGCTTTTTCGATGTAGCTCAGGTCGCGACGTTCGTTGTTTTCCTGTCCCTGGGCAACGACGAGCTGCTCATCGGTCAGGTCACGAACAACGGCGCGAACCGGAATGCCGATCTGGGCCACGGCACGCAGACGGCGATGACCGAAGGCCACCTGATAGCGGCCCGGATAGTCTGGGTGAGGGCGAACGAGAATAGGAACCTGTTGTCCCTGCTCACGGATCGCTTCGACAAGACCGACATCCGCTTCGATGGACGATGGCATACGGTCGGGAATGAAGGATGGATCGACATCTGCCGGGTCGAGAGCGACAATCGTCAGCCCTTCGGCAAGCTTGCGTTCGATCTCTTCCGCACGCTTGGAACGCTCGGAGACTTCATTCAGCGATTGTCCGATCATTCCGACCGGCGAATTGACGACATCCGTGACCAGTTCTGGCGAACCAAGGATCGGGCGGATGCGCGGGCGTGAACGCTCTGCGGGTGCCTCGGTGTTATCCGTGGTCTTGCCACCAAGATTTGCGAAGATTTCTTTTCTGCTCATGCTGCCCTACCCCAGGCTTTCTTGATCAAGCCTTCTATTTCGGCATTAACGTTGGTCATGGATTCCAGCGCGCGGTCATAGGTAGACCGGGTGAACTGGGTACGCTCGACTTCGAAAAGTGTCTGGTTGGTCAATCCCGCATCGGAGACGGCTGTGGTCTTCAACATGGGATGGTTTAAGACGTGTTCACCGAATATGGAACGAAGAAACGCGACCATCTGGTTCTGCGGACCGTCACTCGGCTCGAAGCGGGTCACGAGATAGCGCATCCAGTGATAATCGGAACGAGCGCCGGCTCTGCCGATTTCTGCCAGCAGATCGCCGGTCATGGCCAGAAACTGGTTCATCGACATCACATCGAGCATTTGCGGGTGAACCGTAACCAGAACCGATGTTGCTGCCGTCAAAGCCGAAAGCGTGAGGTAACCGAGTTGCGGCGGGCAATCGATGACGACAACGTCGTAGAAGTTCTGTGCCTGGGCTATCGCCTGGCCAATACGCGCGAAGAACAAGGTGTCGCCAGGCGCACGGCGCATCAAAGCCCGCGGCGTATCATGTTCGAACTCCATGAGTTCCAGATTGCCTGGAATGATATGGAGGTCAGGGATGTAGGTTCCCCTGACGATCTCCGCGATCGGACGCTGTTCGCTGTCGTAGCGGATCGCGCCGTACAGTGTTTCATTCGGACCGACGTCGAGTTCCGGCTGATGACCGAACAGAGCCGAGAGACTGGCCTGCGGATCGAGATCGATTGCGAGCACGCGGTAGCCGCGCAACGCGAGATATTGTGCGAGGTGCGCAGACGTTGTCGTTTTGCCGGACCCACCCTTGAAATTCATTACCGCGATAACTTGTAGGTCTTCGCCTTCGCGGCGGTGCGGCAGATAACGCCGCGTACCGCGTGCGCCCTGGTCCAGAAACTTTCTGATATTATGAATGTCTTCGACGGTGTAGCTGCGACGACCGCCACTTTGCGACGCGCTGAGATCAGGCTGCTCCGCTGCGATCTGCCGCAGATAAGCTTCACCAATCCCGATCAGCTTGGCCGTTTCCGACGGAGAAAAATTCCGCATGCTTTTTTCCGCAAGCGGTGCGAAGGTGTTGGCGTTGTGCGCTTGCAGCTGCGCCGACAGCGCGGCCGAATGCTGAAGAATGAGGCCCGTTAGATCGGGCGCCTTCTCGGCAGATTTCAGATCGGCACTTTGAGTCATATCGGATTTTTCCACTTGCTAGATCAGTTGCGTTTTTTTCCGCTGAAATCGGTTTTTTCCGCAACTGGGATATAAGCGCCGATTCTCTTTTTCGTGCAATAGGCATTCGCTAAGACCAAACATGAATCTTTTCAGCCGGCTAACCGTGATTTTTCACGTGAAATTGGATTCCTTGACGAGATTTTCGATGTTGTTCTATTCGATAGGTGACGTGGTTAGCCGCGGCTAACTCGAAATGGCGAAGGCCGGATAAAATCTCTGTACAGGTCTATCTGATTCCCGTTTGCCTTTCGATGGCAGTTGGGGTTTCCTCTGGCCTGTAAAAGCATGGGAGTATTTAAAGTGGTTTATGATGTCGCCGTTGTCGGGTCCGGGTTCTCCGCGATCAGTCTCGTCACCAATCTGTTGGAGCGTCTACCAGCCACAGCATCCATCGCCATCGTTGGCGATGACTCCGCGTTTGGTAGAGGGACAGCCTATCGCACTGAATTACATTTGCACCGGCTCAATGTGCCTGCCGCAAGAATGAGCGCATTTGCGGATAAGCCAAACGACTTCTTGGATTGGTTGGCGAAGCGTGGCCGTGCTGTCGATGGCGCGACGTTCGCGTCGCGCAATGATTATGGTCTTTATCTCAGGGACACGCTTGCATCTCTACTTCGGAGCAAGAGCCAGCGGGCAAGGGTTGATTTCGTCAAAGCGAAGGCGATGTCCTGTCTTTCTTGTAATAAACTTGGAACGATCTTTCGATTGAGTGACGGTCGCGAGTTGGAGGCTGCCAACGTCGCTCTTTGTTTGGGCGTCGGGACTGCGAGTTTGCCGCGGCTAACTTCGGATGCCGACATGGCTCTCTTGCGACGCGTCGTGCGAAACCCGTGGCGGCTGGGCTGGTTGTCACGTGTGGGCACGGATGACACCATTGCCGTTCTCGGCTCAGGCCTGACGATGATTGATCAGGTTCTTTCGCTTCGCAACAAAGGGCATCGTGGAAAAATCCACGTCCTGTCGCGCAGGGGTCTTGCTCCGCATCCGCATAGTCGCACGCCGGTGCAGGCGATTGAGCCAGCGCTTCAAGATGATCGGCGTGAGATAAGTCAGATACTCTCAGACTTGCGGCAACAGGTGAGGGGAGGTGCGACGTGGCGCGGGGTTATGGAGGGCCTGAGGCATCAGACGCAGCCATTGTGGCAGAGCCTTAGCCAGGAGCAGCGCTCACGCTTCCTCCGCCACGCTCTTGCTTGGTGGAACATTCACCGGCACCGGATTGCGCCGCAGGTGCATGAGGTTTTTGATGCCTTGGTGCAGGACGGTACGGTGACCGTGCATGCCGGTTTTGTATCGAAGATCACACGGCAGGGTGATGAGAACAGTCTCGTTTATCGCAAACGCGGCACCTCCGATGAAGTCTCTCTCGTGTTCGATTGGATGGTCAACTGCACTGGCATGGAACGTGCGGGAATTGGCCACTCGCCGCTCTTGCAGCATATGCGGGAACAGGACATGCTGGAGATCGATCCACTCGGCCTCGGCGTCAGAGTGGACGACAAATCGCGCGTTCTGTCGTGCGATGGCTCCCCCCGACCTGGCTTGTTTGCCGTGGGAGCCTTGACAGCGGGGCAGTTTTGGGAAATTACTGCTGTGCCTGACATTCGAAACCAGACTCGCCAAGTGGCTGAGCACATTGCCGGTTTAGTGGAGCCGAGTGGATCCGAAACTCAGGAAATTCCTAGATAATTCACCATACGGAGTGTTGAAACGAAAGTTCTCTTTCGGTTTCGTATGGTATGATTTTCTCAATCAATTCAATCGAGTAGAATAAGCAGAAATTTGCAAGACAACGCTTGTTTTGACCAGAGCGGCCTTGGTTGGCCGCTCTGAAAGATTTGGCAATCTCAGGCCGCGTGGGACAGTGCATCACTGATAATAGAGATGATGTCGCCAATCTGGCTTTCTTCGATGATCAGTGGTGGCGACAGAGCGATGATGTC
This sequence comes from Hyphomicrobiales bacterium, assembly GCA_900468015.1. Lineage (GTDB taxonomy): Bacteria > Pseudomonadota > Alphaproteobacteria > Rhizobiales > Rhizobiaceae > Agrobacterium. The sequence goes on along the minus strand of UBRU01000002.1, from coordinate 314,343 downwards.
GCCGGTCACACGGGTAAGAAGGCCCTTCTTCAGGCACTCGACAAAAACATCATAGGCGCGGGTGCCCGGAGCACCGTCACGTGGTGCGAGTTCGATGGCACCGACAAGTCCGAGATTGCGGACGTCGAGAACATGGGGCAGACCCTTTGCCGAATGCAGCGCGTCCTGCCATGCCGTTGCCAATGTTTCGGCGCGGGTGAGCAGGCTTTCGTCCTGATAGATTTCTAGTGTCGCGATACCTGCGGCACACGCCACGGGATGGCCGGAATAGGTGTAGCCGTGGAAAAGTTCGATCTGGTTTTCAGGCCCGTGCATCAGGGCGTCGTAAACGGCACGCTTGGCAAAAACCGCGCCCATCGGTATTGCGCCGTTGGTAATGCCCTTAGCGGTCGTGACCAGATCCGGCACCACGCCGAAATAATCCGTGGCGAAGGGTTTGCCGAGGCGGCCGAAGCCGGTGATGACTTCATCGAAAATCAGAAGAATGCCGTGCTTGTCTGCAATGGCTCGCAGGCGCTGCAAGTATCCCTCGGGCGGAAGGATGACGCCAGCCGAACCCGACATGGGTTCTACGATCACAGCGGCAATGGTCTCGGCACCGTGCAGAGCGACGAGACGTTCAAGATCGTCCGCCAGTTCCACGCCATGGGCTGGGAGACCCTTCGAGAAGGCGTTGCGATCCAAATCCAGCGTGTGGCGCATGTGATCGGCGGGAATTTGTGGGAAGACGCGGCGGTTGTTGACGAGACCGCCAACGGAAATGCCGCCGAAGCCCACGCCGTGATATCCCTTTTCGCGCCCGATAATGCGACTACGGGTTCCCTGGCCAATTGCGCGCTGGTACGCAATTGCGATTTTAAGCGCGGTATCGACGGATTCCGAGCCTGAACCGGTGAAGAAGACGCGGTCGAGTTCTGCATCCGGTCCGCCAGGTGCGACAGCGGCGAGTTTTTCGGCGAACTCGAAGGCGATTGGGTGCCCCATCTGGAACGTCGGGGCGAAATCGAGAGTGGACAACTGACGCTCGACGGCCTGAGTGATGCGTTTGCGCGCATGTCCGGCGTTGACGCACCACAGACCCGCGGTTCCGTCCAGAATTTTTTTGCCGTCGATATCGGTGTAATACATGCCCTCGGCGCTGGCCAGGAGGCGAGGCGCTGCCTTGAACTGCCGGTTAGCCGTGAACGGCATCCAGAAGTTCTCCAAATTCGGCATGTTGGATTTGCTGTTGTGATCCATTGGGTTCCCCATGTTGTGATGAGGTACCATTCCAGATGTCATCGGTGCCGAACAGTCCTTTTCTTCTATCCGCTAATCCATTGATTTCGCTGTTTGCGTGTGTGACTGTTTGTTGGATATCGAACATCTGAAAAACAGGGAGACGAAGGTGGTCGTCGACATAGGCAACAGGCTGCGGCATTTGCGCTCCATTCATAAGCTATCGCAACGCGAGTTGGCCAAGCGTGCGGGGGTCACGAATTCCACGATTTCGCTGATCGAATCCAATTCCACCAATCCATCGGTGGGGGCGTTGAAGCGAATCCTCGATGGCATTCCCATTGGGCTTGCCGAATTTTTCGCGTTCGAGCCGGAAATGCCGCGCAAGGCGTTTTATGCCGCCGAAGAATTGGTCGAGATCGGTAAGGGACCAATTTCCTACCGGCAGATCGGCGACAATCTGTTTGGCAGAAGCTTGCAGATATTAAAGGAGTGCTATCAGCCGGGTGCTGGTACGGGTCGGGTTCCGTTGGTGCATGAGGGAGAGGAGGGGGGCATCGTTCTGTCAGGTCGGCTGGAAGTGACCGTCGATGACGAGCGGCGCATCCTCGGTCCCGGCGACGCCTATTATTTTGAAAGCAGACGACCGCACACATTTCGCTGTGTGGGCCCGGTGCCCTGCGAGGTGATCAGCGCCTGCACGCCGCCGACTTTCTGATACTGGGCGATTGGTTCGGAAACAATTGTATATAATCATTAGCCGACTAAGTTTATTTTTGTAGTCCTTTTTCCTCGCTTTTGAAGTTGAATGATGCCCTATCGAAAGAAGACCTGCGATCTACGGTTTCGGCCAGCGTGATAGACTTGAAGCGTCTGTGTTTTCGCAAAACGGTATATTAACTCGTTCTGTCTAGGATGTCGGATGGTCAAGTGCGGGGCGATTGTTCGGCAGATCGGTGGCTCAGCCACAATTGCGCGCAATGCGTATGATCTGGCTGGACTGCCAAAGACAAGAGCGAGCGCTCGAGAGTATGACAATGTCGAAACTTCGCAATAAGAACATGGGATCGTAAACCGAGATGGCGATGAACGAGACCACGTCTTACGAGCCGCACTACCGTGAACAGGCAAGCGCACCCAACAATCTGCTGCGGCTGGCACTTTTGTTATGGCGCAACGCGCTTTTCATTCTTTTGATCGGGATATTGTGTGCGGCTCTGGCATTCGGTGCCTCGCTGCTGATCCCCAACTATTATGTCGCGACGTCACAAATCCTGCTGGACCCAGAGGGATCGCGGGTTCTGGAAAGCGACCTGCCGGGGCAACCCCGTGCGGTGGACTCACATGTTCTGAACCAGCAATACATTATTACATCGGCGCAGGTTCTGTCGCGCATCGTTGAAAGTCAGAAGCTTTACGACGATCCCGATTTTGGCGCTGCCGAGCCTGTTTATCCCGACAAGGAACGGCGCAGCAATCTGGCGCTGGATGCGCTGCGCAAGGTCACCTCCGTGGCCGCTGTCGGCAAGAGCTTCGTCGTCAACATTTCGGTGAGGTCCGACAGCCCGCAGCGGGCGGCGGAACTCGCCAACCTGATTGCCACGACTTACGCGCAGGTGCGCATTGAAATGAACAGCGATGTCCTGCGCCGGACCGGTGGTGGGCTGGCAGCGCAGCTGGACCAGTTGCGCAAGGCTGTAGAAGAGGGTGACCGCGCCGTTCAGGCCTACAGGGCCGAGCATAATCTGGCGGATATTCAGGGCCGACCGGATGTCGAGCAGCGCATCGCGGATGCCAACACCGAGATTTCACGTTTACAGGCCTCCGTTGCCGAGAACGAAGCGCTCGTCTCCGAGCTCAATCGCGCAAGAAACGACCGGCAATATCTGCGGTCCATTCCCGATACATCGCTGACGCCCGCCATTATTTCCCTGCGCGCGCGCTATCAGGAAAGCCGCGAAGAGGAATCCGTTCAGGCAACGTCCCTGGGTGCGCAGCACCCGTCCTTGCAGGCGGCGCGGGCGCGGACCCAGTCTCTGGCCAATATTCTGGACGAGCAACTGCGGAATTTCGCAACGGCGACATCGGGCAATCTGGCGCGGCTGAAAAATCAGCTGAAGCTTTCCACCACCAATGCCAACACTCTGAAAACCAGTCTCAACAGTGACGAGCAGACCATGGTGCGGCTGCGCGAATTGCAGCGGAAGCTGGATAGTGACCGCGCGGTCTACGAAGCGTTCCTCTTGAGAACCAAGCAGCTTTCTGAGCAGCAGGGCGCGTCGAGCGAAAATCCGCAGATCATTTCCACCGCAGAGCCGCCGCTGCGCAAGGCCGGACCACCGCGTACTCTGATGCTGGCCGGTGGCGGAATTTTTGGTCTTATCCTAGCGTCAGGACTGCTGATCCTGCGCGATCAGTTCCGTGGCCAGCCGAGTGATTTGCAAATGGTGCGTGCGCCTCAGACTTCGCTTCCGACAGGCCCTGCCGAAAGCCCGCCGCCCGCTGCACTTTTACCTATTACGCGGAGTGCCGTTGCTGCGACACCGGTTGCCACTGGCAGCGGTATCATCCGGCAGCGGGAAGTGCAGTTGCTCACAGCCCCGGCAGACGAAGGATTCGATGGTTTGGCGCGCTTCGTGTCCTCCGCACTTCAACCTGCGGGTAATCATCGAATCCTCGTCGTCTCCACCGGTCCGAAAAATCGGGCGGCCTATAGCGCTTTCAATCTGGCGGCAGAGGTGTCGAAATTGGGACGCCGCGTTCTGCTGGTCGATTCCGCAAACCATGATCCGTTGATGACAGCCATGTTACTGCCGGAGCAGGCTGAAGAGGGTGCCACCGAACGTCGCTATCAAGTCGAGACCATTCCGCTTCTGACATTCGCACCGGCAAACGGCCACGGCGGCGAAAATCTCGCTGATCCAAGAGACGACAAGGGCGAGGCTTTCGATCTCGTCGTCATCGACGGTGGCGTGGCGGCGAAATCGAGGCTGAATGCAGATGCGCGCCATGGTCTGGACGAGGTTTTCCTGATGCAGCATGAGGAAGACACAGGCAGTGTCGTGATCGCGCTCGTATCGTTGGAAGAGAGTGGCCTGGAAAATATCAAAGTGCTGCGCATGACGCGGTCCGGCTTGCAATTTTGAGGACCGACCTTGGCTGAAAACAACAACAGGACAGCCATGCGTATTCCCTTCCTGCAAGGTCGATCCGTCACCGGTCTCAACGTCATCTTCAATATGGGGCTTCGCGGCTCTACGTTGGTGCTGCGGTTTGCGCTGTCGTTTTACATCGTCAAGTTCATGGGTCTTGAGGCTGCGGGCGTTTACGGACTGGCGCTGGGTGTGGTCAATGCCGCCCCTGCAGCTTTGGGATGGGGCCTGAATTATTTCATCGCGCGTGACGTCAGCGGCAAGACCTCGGGTATTGCCGGGGTCTACATGAAGACACGACTGATGGTGACAGTGTCATCGCTGGCCGCGATGACGGCGATTGCCTTGATCGTCGCCTATTTCATGGGCCATGCGGTCATCCCGCTTTATTTTCTTGTTCTTCTCGTCGTCTGGCTGGAGACGGTCTCCTGCGACATCCACGTCCCGCTCATCGCGCAGGAAATGTCCAGTCAGGCCAATGTGCTATTTTTCCTGAGAACATCGTCTTGGATATTACCCGTCGTCGGTCTTGGGCTTGCCTTCAAAAGCTTCCGTAACATCGAAACGATCATGGTCGCCTGGAGCCTTGGCTATATCGTCATGTTTTTCGGGCTCGCCTGCTTTTTACGGCAATGGCCGTTTCGGCGGATTTTTCAGGCACCGATGCGCACACGCTGGGTCAAAAAGCGAATGCGCAAGGCGTGGTTGATCTACATCAGCGATATGAGCAATGTCGGGCTGGTCTATGCGGATCGCTACATCGTTTCCATTCTGCTCACGCTGTCGCTGACAGGCGTCTATACGTTCTACTGGTCGCTGGCCAATGCGTTGCAAACGCTGATTTCAACGGCGGTCCTTCAGGTTGCCATTCCTGCGCTGTTCAAGGCCTATAATACCGGCTCCATGAAAGAATGGCGTAAGGTCATGATCTGGCAGTTCACCAAGACAGCGGCGGTGGCCTTCGGCCTGGGTGTCGCCATTTTCGTCAGCGGCAATATTCTCGTGCATTTCATGAATATGCCGGAACTTGGCCAGCATCAGGGTATTTTTGCCCTTCTGCTTTTGACCGCCGTCGTCCGCTCCTGCACGGACCTAATGGGGCTTGGGCTCAACAGCCTGCGCAAGGATGGACATTACGCATTCGTCAATCTGTCCAGCGTGCTGCTGTCGATCGGCATGAGTTTTCTCTTGATCAGCGCTTTCGGCTTTATCGGCGCTGGCCTCTCCGCCTTCTTCACGGCAATTGTGACGGCAACGATTTCCAGCACGTTGCTGTGGCGGGCATCGCGATCATAGATTTGAAAATTTAACTGAGCGGGTTCATTTAAAGAAGGCGGTTGAAGACATGGCATTGGACCAAAAGCAGCATTCACCCAGACGTCGTTTCCTTAAAAAGCTGTATCATGCCGCCATTCAAAGCCTGCCGATCAAGCAGGCGACGCAACTGCAATATTATCGCTACCACAAGCTCTGGGCCGATCTCGACCACCCCAAAACGCTGAACGAGCATCTGTGCGCGCGCAAGATTGCCTGGACGGGGCCGCAGTCGGACCCGCGCCTCATCACGCTCAGCGACAAGATTGCCGTCAAAGCCTATGTCGCAGAGGTCTTGGGTCCGCAGTGGGTCACGCCGATCCTCTGGCGCGGCAAAAATCTCGATGATTGTCCGCCGCTGCCGTTTCCCTATGTCATCAAGGTCAACCACGGGTCGGACCGAAATATATTCGTTTATGGCCCCGCCGATCTGGTCGGTGCCAAGGAAAAATGCGACCTCTGGCTGGCCGGCCGCACGGCATGGCGGCTTGCGGAAGAGTGGTACAATCATATCGAGCCGGAAATATTCATCGAGCCGTTCATCGGCGAGAATGGCGAGGCGCCTGTCGATTATAAACTGTTCTGCTTTGAGGATGATATTCCCTGTATTCAGATCGATACGGCACGGTTTAGCGATCACCGCCGTTGCTTTTACGACGAGCATTGGAACAAGCTCGATTTCGGGCATTATTATCCGCTTGAGACAGGCGAGCTTCCGCGTCCACCGCATCTCAATGCCATTCTTTCGGCGGCGCGCACGCTGGCGAAAGGGTTCGAGTTCGTCCGCATCGATTTCTACGACAAGCCTTCCGGGCCTGTGTTCGGCGAAATGACCTTCAGCCCAACCTCCGGCTTTGGCGCCTTCCGGCCGCCCTCGACCGATGTTTGGCTGGGGACGTTCTGGAAAGACAGGCCAACCGGCAAATAGCGTTACGCTTTGTGGGTGGACGGGGTCGTCTTGCCATCCGATGCGGGCTTGTCCAGCAGATAGGACAGAATAATGCCGCCCGTAAGCCACGCGACCACGACATAAACGTAATAAAATCCCGGCGTGAAGACTGCGTTGAACAGAAACAGGAAGGCGATATAGCCGCATGCGACCCTGCGCAGGCCGAAGCGGTTGGGTTGCAGGTTGTCGTGCACCCACATTTGCAGCTTTCCGAAGTAGAACCCGAATAAGGTTGCGATGACCATGACACCGGGAACGCCGAAGTTCAGGTAGGCCTCGCCGAACAGGGTGGGGCGCAGACCGGCGTGGAACTGTGGATCGAGACCCGCAAGCGTGCTGGTGATGATGCCCATGCGAAAGTCGTTTCGAAACTCGCTGATGAATGACGGCACCAGTGCCATATAACCCGCAAGATATGTCATGCCGCGATAGAAACGGCCATCGAAGCCACTCAAAATCCAGGCGTAGTCGCGGAAATCGGAGAAATTGTTGCCGTAGAGTATCTGGTAGGACACGACCTGCAAGATATCGACGCTGTCATTGCCATCTGCCGTGGAGCGCAAAATACCGATGACGATGGCAACCGTCACGAAGCCGACGATGGACAAGGTGAAGGTTGCGAGGTTTTTGTAACGGTAGGCGATGATGAGGCAGACGACGAACATGAACAGCACTTCGATGCTGGCGCCGCGTGTGCCGATCATCAGGCCCAGCGCACTGCACATGAAGCCCGCGAAGACGAAAAACCGGCTATAGCCGAAACCATAGACGAGGAGGCTGAGCGTGATCGTCGGCAGGATGACCGAATAAAGATTGATGGCAGGGCGCAGCGAGGTGTTTTCAAACGAAAATTGCCTGCCCTGGAAGGGGCGGACACCCAGTGCGATGAGGCCCATGGTCGCGAAAAGAATGACGATCAGGGAAAGCCACGCACCCGGTTTCGTCTGCCAGAAGGCATATCCCTTCTCGACAAAGGTGAACATGGCACTTTTGCCGGAACTGAATGTCGCCAATCCCATGCCGACGAGAACGAAGACCACGCCGAGAACAGAGAGATAGAAGGCCTCGTTGATATAGTCGCGGATGATGTAGATGGAATCACCGACCGCTTCCATATTCTTGTCGGACTCCGCAAACGGCGACATCACCAGAATGGGCAGCACGTTGTACCGTATCCAGAAATAGGACGAGAAGGTCAGCACGCCCCATTTGAAAAACGAACTGACGTAATAAAAGGCAAAGACCAACCAGCCAATGATGAGGATGAGCCAAGCGAGATTGGACATGTCGAACCTTATTGCCTCGCATTGTGCAGGAAGCGGCAACGAAAACGGTTCGATGACCGTCGCAGAAATCCATTAAGAAGCTGTTAGCCATATGGGCTTGAGCGTTCAGCGAGCCGCAGCCGAGACCAGTATGGATTCGAGGCGTCCGTAATAGCCTGATAATTCTGCTGTACCCCTGAAATCCGCCAGACCAGGAAAAATCTCGTCGCGTTTTTCCCACCATTGGCTCTGGCCGATGGAGAGGGCTTTCGACATGAGTTGGGAGAGGAGATCGGGTTTGTCGGGATCGTAGGACCAGCCCGTCTGGTGTTCCCGAATCATTTCCGTTGTGCCGCCGCGCGTGGTTGCGATGACGGGAATGCCGTAGACGGGTGCCTCGACGAGAATTCGGCTTTGGGGTTCATGCCAGCGCGAAGGAACGATCATGGCATCGGCGATGCGGTAGATTTCTTCCGGCCTGACGAAGCCTTTGAATTCGATGGGCGCATCCGCAGCGAGCTTTTTAAGTCTCGCAACATCGCGTTCGTGGCCTCTCCCGGCGATGACCAGTCTTGAAGTGCCGCGCTGCGGCAGGGACAAAAATGCGTGGATGAGATCCGCCACACCTTTTTCTTCCGCCATGGCGCCAAGATAACCGAAGGTGAATTTGGCCGCCGCCGGTGCCTGTCTGCCAATCAGCGATGTGTCGTATGTGCTTTTTGTCGCATTGGTGTTGTGCATCACGTGCCAGTCGGCACTCTGCAACACGCCGTTGCTGACGAACCGGTGCCGCAAGGCGTCGCTGACTGCGATCACCGTCATGCCGTCACCCGTCATGTCCTTCATGCGCCGGGTCAAAAGCGAGCAGTCGAGGCAAGGGCGTTCGCAATTGTCGCCATTGCGGAACATGCTCGTCTTGGGACAGAGAAGGGCATAATCTCTCAGGTGCAGACAGAGCGGGATATTGGCTGTGCGCGCCGCGATGAAGAGAGCGGGCTGCATGTAAGCCGAATTCTGCGCGTAGATGAGGTCGAACTTTTCCGTGACGAAAAACTGGGTCAGTTGCTCGGGACAAAGAGCGCCCATGGCGGTGCGCAGATGCCAGCCTGCCCGGCGCAGAAACCCGGCAGAGGATTTGCGCGGCAGCGGCAAATAGCTGTTGTTCCACGGAAGTCGCACGACACGGATACCGCCCGGCAAACGTGCTTCTCCCGGAGGTGCGATAGCGTCACCTTCCTTGCCCAGGGCAAGAACGGTCACATCATGTCGCATCCCAAGCTCGATTGCGCTGAGGCGCGCGGAAATTTCCGCGCCGCCCTCCTCCTGTGGAGCAAAAGTCTGCGATACGATGCAGATTTTCAAATCCGCTTACCTCAATCCGCGATGTGCGCCATGCTTGCTGGCCGTTGCTACTTTATGACGCTACAACCATTTAAATATATTGAACGCTACCGTGCAAAAATCCGTAGTCTTTGCTGGATATGATCAACATAAAATGATGGCTGGAACTGCCAAAACGCCCTTTTCACTTTGCATTGCGCGCAATATGAAACGGCGAAAGCAGGCATTTGCTATTTCTCCTTCAATATTCTGTCTTGATTAAGGAATTTAAGATTTAAGTCTTGTCTGTAAGGGCAGGTCGTCTTCGAACCAATGCCGTGGCTAAGGTGGATCATGAAGATTCTGCACGTTTTCGAGACGATACCCGGTGGGCCTGCGACCTATTTCAACGAAATAGTGCCGAGCCAGATCAAGGCGTTGGGTGAGGAAAACGTCCGGGTCATCGTGCCGCAATCCCATGTCAGCTTTCTCAAGAACACGCCCGTTTCCTGCATTTCCACCTTCGTCAGGCGCAAACGCTCGACGGCGCTTCCGGCGCTTTCGCGGGCCGTCATACGGGAGGTGAAAACCTTCCGACCGGATATCGTTCACGCGCACTCCACTCTGGCAGGTGGCGTCTGCCGGTTGATCAGCCTGCTGCCAGGACGTTTTCCGCCTGTCGTCTATTGCCCGCATGGCTGGGTCTTCGACATGGAGACACTCGGAGTGTTGCGCCACCCCGCGCGTTGGGTCGAGCGCCTTTTGTCGCCCTTGGCACGCAGCATCGTTGCTATCTCAGGTTATGAGTACGATCAGGGTCTGAAGGCGGGCATTTCTTCGCGGCGGATGGTGGTGATCGAAAACGGCATATCATCGCAAATGCCAGCGGCAATGCCAGCGCAATGGACCGATACGCGTACCAAGGTCCTGTTCGTTGGACGTCTGGACCGGCAGAAGGGTGTCGATATCTTGCTTCGCGCGGCGGATAGATTGTGCGACGTGGCCACATTCCGGGTTATCGGTGCGCATGTCACGACGCGGAATGAGCGGACGGAGACGATACCCGGCAATGTTGAACTGCTGGGTTGGAAATCGCCGGAAGATATCGCCGGGCATCTGGCCGTTTGCGATGTCGTCGCCATGCCTTCGCGCTGGGAAGGTTTCGGGCTGGTAGCGCTGGAAGCCATGCGCGCGCGAAAACCGGTCATTGCCTCGGCAGTCGGCGGGCTGCAATCGGTCGTCGCCGATGGCGTAACCGGCGTTCTCTTCCCCGCCGGCGATGACCGCGCCCTTGCCGCAGCCATTGCTTCACGCGATGGCGAAGCGTGGGCGAAGATGGGGGCGGCAGGCTATGAGCGCTTCATGGATCGCTATAGAAGCGAGCGAACCAATGAAGAGCTCATGCAGCTTTACCGCACCATATTGAATGAACCGCCTGCGGAAAGACGCAAGATCGCATGACGAATTTCATCAACGGGCGGTTCCTGACCCAAAAAACCAGTGGTGTGCAGCGATTTGCAAGAGAGATCGTCAAGGCGCTGGACCGGCATCTGGCATCGACTGGTAGCGTGGATGAATGGGTGCTGCTTGCGCCTGAAAGCGCCTCGCTGGATATGCCACTTTCGGCGATCGAACAGCGCCAGACGGGAGGTCTTTCCGGCCATCTGTGGGAGCAGACGCAGCTTTTTACGGCTGCGCGAGGTGGCAAGCTAATCAATCTGTGCAATAGCGGCCCGGTTTTGCATGGCAAAAGTCTCACCGTCATTCACGACGCGATGATTTTTCGCACGCCTGAGAACTTCTCGCGCGCCTATCGCGCTGTGCACGGAACGCTGGGACACCTGCTCTCCCGCCGTGGGCACATCGCCACCGTTTCGGAGTTTTCCAAGCGCGAGTTGACGCAGATGATCGGCGCAAAAAACGTCTCCGTCATCCCCAATAGCTGCGAGCATCTGGCGTCCATCGTGCCGGATGAAACAGTGCTCCAGCGGCTAAAGCTGGTTCCGGGCCGCTATCTGCTTTTCGTGGGGTCGCCGACACCCAACAAGAACATCCAGCGTGCTATCGAAGCCATCGGCATCATGGGCGATGCCGCCCCTGACTTTGCCGTGGTCGGTGCCGCTGCATCCAGTGTCTTCAAGACAGACGTGCCTGATAGCGACCGGAACCAGACGCAGAGCGAGCGTGTGAAGTTCACGGGTCGGCTGTCAGACGAAGAAATTGCGGCACTTTACAGCCATGCCGCAGCACTGGTGTTTCCAAGCCTTTATGAAGGCTTCGGCATTCCGCCGCTGGAGGCCATGCTGCTGGGTTGCCCGGTTCTGTCATCGAACATCGAGCCTGCGCTGGAGGTTTGCGGCGATGCGGCGCTTTATTTCGATCCGAATGATGCCCACGACATCGTGCGGTCGATCACCCAACTGACCGGGAACCCGGACCTGCGAGCCGAGATGATTGCGCGCGGTCATGCGCGCGCGGCGGCGTTTTCCTGGGACCGAAGCGCCCTTGCCCTTCTCGATGCCGTATCAGGCCTTTGATGCTATCTTTACTCCTGCTGAAATACTATGGATCGCCAGATGCTTCTCAGGGGCGGCGTGCGTAACGGAGACAATGCGAAACCGATGAAAATCTGTATCGTCGCACAGACATTCGCGCCCCAGGAGGAGGGTGGTGCAGAGATCGTCGCACGCATGTGCGCGGCTGAGCTTTCGCGTTACCATGACGTCATCATTCTGTCCCTCGGTCTTGAGGGTGACAGCGTCGCGCCTCCTGGCGAGAGCATAAACAGCGATGGCATAAGGGTTCTTCGCGTCAACTGGCACAACAGTTATCTGCCGGGGCCGCGCAAACCAGCAGTGGGCAAGCTGACCAAGCTGGCTTGGCACCTTCGCAATGCGCTTGGCGCGACCTCTGCCGATGAGGTCAAGGCACTTTTGCTGCGGGAAAAGGTCGATCTCGTCTACGCCCATAATTCCGCAAAAATGCAGCCCGCCATTTTCGAGGCAACCAGTGCGCTCAACATACCGCTCTGTCTGCATTTGCATGATTATGCGCTGCTATGCCCGAAATCGAGCATGTTTCGCAGCTCCGGTAATTGTGAAAAGCCCTGCCTCGAATGCCGGGTGCTGACCGCGCGCATCAAATCCAGCAAGGGTGATGGCGTGACCGCGATTTCTGTCAGCGATGCGCTGCGCCAACGGTTCCTGCGAAACGGTGTTCTTAAGAAAGCCGATTGGCACGTACTTTTGAACGCCAATCGTAGTGAAGCGCTGTTTCATGCGCCGCTCGTGGGCCGCAAGAGTGGTACCAGCGAAGTCTTCACCTTCGGGTATCTCGGTGCTCTTGCTGAAGAAAAAGGTGTCGAGGATCTGATCACGGCCTTCCTCAAATTGCCCCAGACGGAGGCCGCCACGCTTCTGATCGCAGGTCGCGGCAGGGACGATTACGAGCGGCATCTAAAGACGCTCGCTGGCGACGCCGCAATCCGCTTTCTGGGCTTCGTGCCGCCGGAAGAGGTCTACAAGGTCGCCGATGTCGTCGTCGTTCCCTCACGCTGGCATGAGCCGCAAAGCTTGATCTTGATGGAAGCCGCGACCTACGGCGTACCCGTTATCGGGACGGAGCGGGGCGGAACACCGGAAATTCTGCGCGACCTTGGAACGGGCTGGTGCTACGATCCAGACCGGGAGATTGGCCTGCTGGAAACTCTGGAAAGGGCTCTTGCGATTGGCCATGAAAATTGGTGGCGGGAACGGGATACGCATTTCCCGGGTATTGAAGGTTTCAAGGGAACGTCGGAAGCATCGGGATATTATCGCAAGCTCAATGATATCCTGATGGCAGCAAAGGCTGCAGGCGAGACAACGTCTCGCTGAACGTGACCTATGGAGAAGCAGCGTTAGCTTGGATTTCGAAGTACATATCAAGCATTGATTAACGTGAATACGGCATGGTGCACGACAGTTGCTTGAGACATCCATGGGAGGGTGGGACATGAATGCCGGTTTCAACCTGCCAAAAGCGGATGATAAAAGCGCGCAGATCGCCGCCGACTATCCCGTTGTTTTTGCAGATACGATCGGTCTTTTCCGGCCTGCCGATGCATTGACGCTTCCCCATCTTTCCCGGAATGAAGGCACGGCGTTGGCCGCAGATACGGCTGTCCTGTTCGTGGGCTCCTGGGGGTTCGAGGAACTTTGCGCCCGGAAATTCTGGCAGCAACTGGCCGTCGAACTCTCCGGGCGTGGCATGGCCAGCTTGCGTTTCGACTATCCCGGCACTGGCGACGCGCTCGACCATCCCGATTATGCTGATGGTTTGGAAGTCTGGCTTGATACTGTGAGGGCAGCGGCGCGGACACTGCGAGAACTGGCTGGTGTCAAGAGATTGCTGTTGATTGGCCACGGGATCGGTGGTGCCATGGCGTGGCGCGTTGCGGAGACGATGGATGACGTCGCGGGGGTGGCGCTTGCGGCACCGGCTCTTTCCGGGCGTCATTGGCTGCGAGAATTCGTGGCGTTGAGCCGTATCGCCAATCAGGGCGCCATACTGACGGGGAATTCGGCCTCCGGGCCAACCATGGGCGAGCAGGTCATACCGAAGGCGGTGACGTCAGGACTGAAACTGCTGAACATCACCGATGCGCAGAGGGCGCCCGCCGCCAACATTCTGATGCTGCAGCAGGAGAACCGTCCGGCGGATGCGACGTTTGCCGAGCATTTGCAAACACTTGGCGTCAATGTTCAGGCCCAGACCTTTGAAGGCTACGAACGGTTCATCCGCGATGTTCTCTTTTCCGTACCGCCGACGGCCTCTATCGATGTCATCGCCAAGTGGGCTGCCGGGCTGACGCAGCGCATTCCAGTCGCCGTTCCTACTCATTTACAAGAGCATCGCTCCACAGCCCTCGAAGCCGAGTGTTTTACGGAAACTCCGGTTCGGTTTGGTGAGGGCAACCGTCTCTACGGTGTGTTGTGCGAGCCGCGTGGACCGCGCAAGGGTTCAACAGTGCTGGTTTTGCCGACCGGCTATGAGCGTGCATCCGGCTGGGGCCGTATATCGGTGCGGTTGTGCCGTGATCTAGCGCGCACGGGTGTTGCAAGCCTGCGCTTCGACATGGCCAATATTGCTGACAGCCCTGCCGTTCCCGGTCGCCCGGAACAGATCATCTATGGCGACGGGCAGCTTGCGGATGTGGATGCCGCGATGGAGTTTCTAACGGAAAAGAAGCTGTTTCCCGTGGTGGTGACCGGGCGGTGCAGCGGCGGATGGGCCGCTTTTAAAAGTGGCGTGCGGGACATGCGCTTCAGCGGTGTCGTCCCGGTCAATGTTTTCGACTTTTACATTCCACCCGATGCAGATGTGGAAGCGCTGCTGATCTCATCGCGACAGCCATTGGCAAGCTACGGCGCCAAATTGCTGCGCGGCAGTTTCTGGCGCAAGGTTCTGCGCGGCGAAGTCCGGGTCAGGAACGGTATCGTCAATCTCTGGGCCATGGTGATGGGCAAGGCCATTTCCTTCACCACGCCCATCATGGTGCGTTTTCCTTTTCTGTCGCCACGGTTTCACGCCCTGTCGCAGGATTTCAATGCGATAGCCGCCAATGATACGCGCATGTCCATCGTCTTTACGGAAGGCGATATTGGCGCAGCGATGCTGGAAACCAATTTCGGACCGCGCGGTCGTCTGCTGACCTGCCGATATGGCAATCCGCGTATCGCCTTCATCGAAAACGCCGATCACAATCTGACCACAGCGGAAGCCCGCCATGCATGGGCCGATGAAGTCAGAGCCATCGCGATGCAATTTCCGCCTACGCATCAGGACGCGTCTGTCACCTCTGCCTGAAGATACCGGCATTGCTCTATGTGACATCTGGCAAAACATGAAGTAGTCTGGTCCGCGTCGCAGTCCAGACTCGACACTCTGCCTCAAAATTAACGTCGACCACGACCACCTGCTGAGAAAACAGGCAAAAGATTTATCATCCGATAAAAAATTTATCATTTGATAAAAATAAAGACTCAGAAAAAGACTAACCTATTGATTTCAATAGGCATCACGGACTGGCACAGAAACTGCATTTGATCTCTCAAAAGTTCACACGGGAACAAGAACTGGAGAATGCAATGGAAGTAGGTGTTTTCATACCGATCGGGAACAACGGTTGGCTGCTCTCTGAAAATGCGCCGCAATACAAGCCCACCTTCGAGCTTAACAAACAGATCACGCTTGCAGCCGAGAAATACGGTTTCGATTTTGCCCTGTCGATGATCAAGCTTCGCGGCTTTGGTGGCAAGACGGAGTTCTGGGATTACAATCTCGAGTCCTTCACGTTGATGGCCGGGCTTGCGGCGGTCACATCGAAAATCAAGCTTTTCGGAACCACTGCCACACTCGTTATACCGCCAGCCATCGTTGCGCGCATGGCAACCACCATCGACTCCATTTCTGGCGGTCGTTTCGGGATCAACCTCATTACTGGCTGGCAGCGGCCGGAATACAGCCAGATGGGTCTGTGGCCGGGCGATGATTATTTCGGCGATCGATACGAATATCTGAGTGAATATACGACCGTGCTTCAAGAGCTTTTGACGACAGGGCAATCGGACTTGAAGGGCAAGTATTTCACGATGGACGACTGCCGGATGAAGCCGGTGCCCGAGGGTAACGTGAAACTTATCTGCGCTGGTTCGTCGGATAAGGGTCTGGCGTTCTCGGCGAAATTTGCAGATTACGGTTTTTGCTTTGGTGTTGGTGTGAACACGCCGAAGGCCTTTGCACCAACCAATGAGCGGTTGCTGGCGGCAACCGAAAAGACCGGTCGCGATGTGCGGTCCTGCGTGTTGACGATGGTGCTGGCCGAGGAGAAGTCCGAGGACGCCTGGGCAAAGTGGGAACATTACAAGGCCGGTGCCGACCAGGAGGCCATCAAGTGGCTCGGCCTTCAGAGCTCCGTCGATACGAAATCTGGATCGGATACCAATGTCAGGCACATGTCCAACCCGGTTTCCGCCGTCAACATCAACATGGGAACGCTGATCGGCTCCTACGAGGAAGTGGCCGCGATGCTGGACGAAATGAGCGAAGTGCCGGGTACCGGTGGCGTCATGCTGACTTTCGATGACTTTGTCGAAGGTATCGAAAAATTCGGCAAATTCATACAGCCCTTGATGAAGAGCCGCGCCCATGTGACTGCGGCGCTGGAGGCAGCCGAATGAGCGATACCTTGGTTGCCGGTTACACACCGCCGAAGAGCCGCAGCGAAAGCGTTACTCTGCCCGCCCGGCCAGAACCGATTTCCCTGAGGCCAAGCGAAACCGCCGTTGTCGTGGTGGATATGCAAAACGCCTATTCGACAGAAGGCGGCTATGTCGATCTGGCCGGGTTCGATATCTCAGGTGCGAAGTCGACCATCGCCAATATCGGTAAGACGCTGTCGGCGGCCCGTGCGGCCGGTGTGCAGGTCATCTATTTTCAGAATGGCTGGGACAAGGATTATGTCGAGGCGGGGGGGCCTGGCTCTCCCAACTGGCACAAGTCCAATGCCTTGAAGACCATGCGGGCACGACCCGAATTGCAGGGGAAACTGCTGGCCAAGGGCACATGGGATTATGCCATCGTCGATGAGCTGCAACCGCAGCCCGGCGACATTCTGGTGCCGAAAACCCGCTATAGCGGTTTCTTCAACACCAATATGGACAGCGTCTTGCGGGCGAGGGGTATTCGCAACCTCGTTTTCGTCGGCATTGCAACCAATGTCTGCGTGGAAAGCTCACTGCGGGATGCCTTCCATCTGGAATATTTCGGGGTGATGCTGGAAGACGCGACGCACCATCTTGGCCCTGACTTCATTCAGCAGGCGACCGTTTACAACGTCGAGAAATTCTTCGGCTGGGTCGCTACGGTCAATGACTTCTGCGCCGTGATTTCCCAGGCCGCACCATTGGACGAATAACCCAACCCGATCACAACAGGAGAATGCGACAATGCCGAAAAAGATCATCGTCCCTGAAGGCACATCCAAACCAATCGCGCCATTTTCGCCGGGAACACTGGCAGATGGCGTCGTCTATGTCTCGGGCACGCTGCCGTTCGACAAGAACAATGATGTCGTGCATGTGGGGGACGCTGCCGCACAGACCCGGCATGTGCTGGAAACCATCAAATCCGTCATCGAAACCGCTGGCGGCACTATGGATGACGTCACCATGAACCACATCTTCATCACCGACTGGGCAAATTATCAGGCGATCAATACCGTCTATGCCGAGTATTTTCCCGGTGACAAGCCTGCCCGCTATTGCATCCTGTGCGGTCTGGTCAAGCCGGACGCGCTGGTCGAAATCGCAACTGTTGCCCATATCGGCACATAACGGCTGGATGGCACGATGATCTATTTCGAGGTTCAGGGTCGTGATGAAGCCGATGCGCAAGCCATCCTGCTGTCATCGGGGCTGGGCGGTTCCGGCTCCTATTGGGCACCCCAGATGGACATGCTTCAACGGCATTTTCGCGTGGTGGTCTATGATCATCATGGTACCGGCAGAACAGGTGGAGAAGTCCCGCAGTCCGGCGGCATAGCCGCCATGGCGGATGATGTCATCGAGATTGCGAATTCGCTGAACCTCGAAACATTCCACTTCATGGGCCATGCGCTGGGTGGGTTGATCGGGCTGGATATTGCCCTTCGCAAACCCGGCCTCATCGATAGACTGGTCCTCGTCAATGCTTGGAGCAAGGCGGACGCCCATTCCGGCAGGTGTTTCGATATCCGAATTTCCCTCCTGGAAAACTCAGGTGTCGAAGCTTTCGTGAAGGCTCAACCACTGTTTCTTTACCCGGCTCAGTGGATGTCCGACAATGCCGAACGGCTTGCCAGGGATGATGCCCACGGCGTCAGTCATTTTCAGGGCAAGGACAATGTTTTGCGTCGGATCGCGGCACTGAGAGCGTTCGATGTGGATGATAAACTTGCAGACATCGAAAACGCAACACTGGTCATCGCAGCCAAGGATGATCTTCTTGTGCCATACTCCCGGTCAATCCGGCTTGCTGAGGGTTTGCCGAATGCGCGACTCGTCCTTTTTGACGAGGGCGCCCATGCGGTCAACGTGACCGATGCAACTCTTTTTAACACCAGGCTCGAGACATTTTTGCTCGCCTCAGAGCCGAACTGAATAGGATGATGCTTCATGCCCCTTGATGAACAGGCACTTTCAACGCTTTTCACCGAAGCCCGCACCCATAATGGCTGGACCGACAAGCCCGTCGAGGATGCGCTTTTGCGCGACCTTTACGACCTGACCAAGATGGGACCGACATCGGCCAATTGCTCGCCGGGGCGGTTTGTTTTCATTCGCTCTGCCGATGCGAAGGAAAAGCTGAGACCAGCGCTGTCATCAGGCAATCTCGAAAAGACCATGACGGCCCCGGTGACGGTGATTGCCGCCATCGACGCGGAGTTTTACGAGAAGCTTCCGACGCTGTTCCCGCATGCCGATGCAAAATCGTGGTTCACATCCAGCCCGGCCATGGCTGAGGAGACGGCGTTTCGCAATGCCACGCTTCAGGCAGGATATTTTATTCTGGCAGCACGGGCGCTGGGGCTTGATACGGGCGCCATGTCCGGCTTCGACAAGGCGAAGGTGGATGAGGCGTTTTTTGCTGGCACGACATGGAAGTCCAACTTCCTGATCAATCTGGGATATGGCGATGCATCGAAACTGTTTGGTCGCCTTCCCCGTCTTCCCTTTGAAGATGCCTGCCAGTTGGTTTGATGAGTTGTTAGGAAAGGTCGTTTAGATGCAGAGGCTGTCTCTCGATAAGGATACCGAAATGGAGACGAAGACTGCCGAACAGCGCAGCCTGGACTACCGTAACGCCATGGCCCAACTGGCTGGCGCGGTCAACATCGTCACGACCGATGGCCCGGAAGGCAGGGCCGGTTTCGCCGCGACTGCCGTGTGCAGCGTCTCGGATAATCCACCGACCCTGCTGGTTTGTCTAAACCGCAACTCGTCTGCTTACAGATATGTCGCTGGAAACGGTGTCGTCTGCATCAACACGCTGGCAGCCGATCAGGAGCAGTTGAGCAGCCTTTTTGGCGGCAAGACGCCGATCGATCAGCGTTTTGCAGCCGGGGAGTGGAGCACGCTTGAAACCGGAGCGCCCCTTCTCGAGGGCGCGCTCTGCTCGTTCGATTGCCGCATCCGCACCATCCATGATGGGGGCACCCACGATATTCTGATCTGCGATGTCATGGACACGGTCATCGGTGAAGGCGAGGAAGCGCTGGTCTATTTCAAGCGCGCTTACCGTCACCTCTAAAGTCTGCTTCAGCCGAAGAAGCGTTCCTCGAAGACGTCGAGTGCTACCGGTCTGCCGAAATAAAAGCCCTGAAACGCGCTGCAACCACAACCCAGCATGAATCGGTACTGCTCTTCGGTCTCGATTCCTTCTGCCAGAATGTCTAGGCCGAGATCGTGGCCCATCTGGCAGATGTTGCGTGCCAGTCTCGCACCACGCTGGGTGCTGATGGCACGTACGAAGCTGCGATCGATCTTCAATTGTTTCAGCGGTAACCTTTGCAGGTAGCTCAATGAGGAATAGCCGGTTCCGAAATCATCGAGCGCAATGCCGATGCCGTGCTTTTCCAGTGCCTTGATCTTGCTGATGAGTTCATCGACCTCGGCAACGAACATCGTCTCGGTCAATTCCAGCTTTAGCGCGCGCGGCGGTACCGAAGACGCGGCCAGTGAGGAAATGACATGGGAAACGAAATCTTCTCGAAAAAGCTGGTCGGGACTGACATTGACGGAAAGAACGAGGTCTCTGGTTTCAGGCTGGTTGCGCCAGGCTGCCAAGGTTTCGATGCCACGATCCAGAACCCAGCCGCCCAGTTGTGGCATCAGGCCTGCGCGTTCGGCAACAGGAATGAATTCGTCCGGCGGTACGTAACCGAGGCGGGGGTGGCGCCAGCGCAGCAGGGCTTCCGCTCCCACCAACTGCCCCGTCCCATCCACCTGCGGCTGGAAGAAGAGCTCGAACTGGTCCTTGAGCAATGCCATCCGCAATTCTCTCGCATAGCGGCTATCGGGACCCAGCTTGCGTTGGATCAGCAAGATTCCACCACAGAGCAGAGAAACCGAAATGCCGGCATGCACCCATGCGGTCACGGACCTTATGGAGTCCGGCAGCGGCGTCGCGAAATCATAGTGCATCGCGCAGGCGGAAAAGAGAACGAAGCAGGCGATGGATGTCAGGATTATGCCGAGCTGAAACCGGCTGGGATCCAGCTGGTGATTGACGAAACCGGCAAGCGCGATGATCAGCAGATAGATATGCGCGACACGAGGTGCTGCGTCGCTCGGCACGTCGAACATCAAGGAATAGATGACGATGAACAGGACGCAGGCGAGCTGGGAAACGAGCATTCCTTGCGAAATATATCCCCGCAACGCCGCCATCCACCCCGCCGAAATCGTGGCAAAAAGCGCGAACTCGAGGACCACCAGCGGCCAGTTCTGCATGGCCGCAAAGATCAGCACCCATACGCCGCTGACAAAAACGCCCACGGGAAGCGCCACCCGACAGACGAACTGAAGATGTTGGAAATGCTGTCTCTGGGTCCTGTAATGAGGACCGGCTATGGATTTATTTAACAATTGAGCTCGCTGATGCGTGATTTCAGCAAGCTTATCAGGAATAGTCCGGTTGAGCGACGCCGGTTTCGAAAGAAATTCCGACAAAGCGTAAAGATGTTTAACCGGCGAAAGTCGGCGTCATACACGGTTAAGTGGTGGGGGCGTCGTTCCGGTCGCTCGAGATTTGTTGCCCGCTACGAAAAGGTCTTGTCGCACCGGGACTTTTACATTCGAGCGCGAAAGCACCACCATCAGGACATGATCAACCCGCCATCGATGTTGATGGTTTGGCCGGTGATGTAGGCGGCATCTCCGGAGGCGAGGAAGGCGACCAACGCTGCGACTTCCGCAGGCGTACCGGCGCGGCGCATGGGGACATTTCGCACCCATTCGGCCATGAGTTCACCGGGCTTGTAATCGCCCAGCATCTTGCCCCAGACGCGGTCGTTATAGTCCCACATTTCGGTGTGGATGATGCCGGGGCAGATGGCATTGGCGGTGATGCCTTCAGGCGCGAGTTCCTTGGCAAGGCTTTGCGTGAGGCCGATGACGCCGAATTTCGAGGCGGCATAGTGGGGCGTATAGATGAAGCCCTGTCGGGCCTGACCGGATGCGGTGTTGATCAGACGCCCCTTGATGCCACTGGCGCGGAAACGGCGGATCGCTTCCTGGCAGCAAAGGAAAGCGCCCTTGGTATTGACCTCCATGTTAAGGTCCCACTGGTCCTCGCTGAGTTCCTCGACCTTGGAGATGGTAATGACACCCGCATTCTGGACAGACACGGACAGCGCGCCGATGGCGGCTTCCGCCGTACCGTACGCCTCGCGAACGGCGGCAGCATCACGCACATCCAGTGTCACACCGAATGTCTGTGCGCCGGTTTCTTCGGCAAGGCGTGCTGCGATCTCGGCTGTGTCCTTCTCGACCGCAGCGATTGCAACCTTTGCGCCTTCCTCGGCAAAGCGACGGGCAATGCCGTAGCCGATACCCTTGTTGCCGCCGCTGACGAATACGGACTGACCTTCGAAGCGTTTCATTTCTCCTCCTCCAGGAAACTGTGTCTTGCTATGGGCCGACCAAACGTTCGGCCGTGAATTTATCGGTCACCAGCACGTCGATCACGCCGGTTCTGAGCGCGCCCGCAATGGCTTCGGTCTTCTTGGCACCGCCCGCCAGCGCAATCACGCGGTCGACATTGGATAGATTTTCAAGCGGAAGGCCGATAACCCGGTCGTCGAGCGGCGTCTTGACCGGTCGGCCTTCCTTATCGAAAAAGCGCAGAGAAATATCGCCAACGGCACCGGCCTGCGCCAGATCGGCCAGTTCCTTGGTCGAGAAGATGTTGCCCGAGCGCGCCAGCAGTTCCGATGGCTCGACAGCGCCTACGCCAACGATTGCAAGCGTGATGGAGCCGAACAAGTCGATCGTCTCCCGCACGAAGGGATCTGCGAGCATCAGAAGCTTGGCCTCACGCGAGGTCGACACGCCCGGAACAGGTAGCAGCTTGGGTTCACCCTCGGTCAGACGCGCTAGCCGCGTGGTGATCTGGGTTGCATGGGTCTGAACGGAGGGGTCGCCCATGCCGCCCAGCGTCTGAACGATATATTTCGCCTTGGCACCTTTCAGCGGATGGATATTCTCCACCATCTTGAAGATCGTCTGGCTCCAGCTGGAAACGCCGATGATTTCGTTCTGCGATAGCGTCACTTCCAGAAAGTGGGCGGCGGCCTCGCCGATGCGCGCCATGATCGCGCCGTCGCGGTCTTCGCTGCAATCCACCACGATGGCTTCCGGCAGGTCGAAGCGTTCACGTAATCTGGTCTCCAGATCGTTGAACGTACCCACGGGTGGAATGATGGTGGTGCGGATAATGCCTTCGGCCTCTGCGCGTTTCAGCATGCGCGAAACGGTTGCCTGTGACAAATGAAGGTGCTCGGCAATTTCAGCCTGCCGCTTGTGCTCGCTGTAGTACATCTGCGCGACACGCGATATCAGGCGAAGCTCGTTGATCCTACCCATGGTCCCTCCAGCGTGAATTTTTATTCACTATTAGCGGACCGGATTCTCAAGGTCGAGCGGGCAATTGCATCCTTCCATGTTGCGAGCTTTTCATTTCCGTTCGATGTCGCTGGCGTAATCTCGTTTCCGCTGGAATTAAGCTTTGCCACGGCCTCCATATCGGGCCACATGCCAAGCGCCAGACCGGCAAGGTAAGCGGCACCCAATGCAGATGCCTCGGGTGCATCGCGCTGAATGATCGGATGCTCCAGCAGGTCTGCCACGCATTGCATCAGAAAACGGTTCTGGCTCGGGCCGCCATCCACGAACAGGCGTCCAAAGCCCGTCGGTGATTGCGCGCCCATGGCGGCAAAGACATCGTGCACCTGGAATGCAATGGAATCGGTAACGGCGCGCGCCATCTGGGCGCGGGTAGTAGAGAAGTTGATCTGGGAAAACAGCGCGCGGCTGTCGGAATTCCAATAGGGCGCACCGAGGCCGACAAAGGCGGGAACGAAGCCCGGCCCGCCAGGTGCCGCCGTCGAGGCCAGTTCCACCAATGCCGCAACATCCGGCAGGCCGAGTATTTCGACCATCCAGGGAAGCGAGGCAGCAGAGACGAGGATATTGCCTTCGAAGGCAAAGGTCGGCTGCCCACCTAGCTGCCATGCGACGGTGGTGGTGATACCCTGTTTCGGTGCAATGAAATGCGGCAGCGTCGTCATCACCGACGAACCGGTGCCGAACGTCACTTTGCCATCGCCGGGATTAAAGGCTCCGTGACCGAACAGGGCGGCATGACTGTCGCCGATGGCTGCAAGGATCGGCGTGCCGTCCTTGATGCCGGGTACATTCTTCGTGACACCGAAATCGCCGCTGCTGTCCCGCACCTGCGGCAAGGCATCCATGTCGATGCCGAACAGCGCGCAAAGCTCCTCGCTCCAGACCTGTTTGTTGAGATCGAGCGCCTGACTGCGCGCTGCGTTGGATGCGTCACAGGCGTGAACCTTCCCACCGGTGAAACAATGGATCAGCCAGCTATCGATCGTGCCAAGTCGGACCTTGCGCCCCTTTGGTGCGCGATCCAGCAGCCAGCGCATTTTCGCACCGGGGAACATCGGGTCGATGGGCAGTCCGGTCAGCGCCATTACGCGTTCCGAATGGCCTTTTTCGATGAGGTCTGCACATTCGCTGGCGGTGCGGCGGCATTGCCAACTCAGGACAGGCCCGAGCGGTTCCCCGGTTTCGGCATCCCAGATGGTAACGGATTCGCGCTGGTTGGAAATGGCAATGGCTTCAACCGAGATGTCACCTGTTACAGCTTTCAGGCAGGCGTCGATGGCTTCGCAGACCGAAGCCCAGATGCGCGTCGGTTCCTGTTCCACCCAGCCGGGTTGCGGATAGGCAATGCCGACGGGGGATGATCCTCTGGCCAGAATGGAGCCTGTTTCGGAAACAAGAATGGCCTTGGAATTTGTCGTTCCCTGATCGACGGAGAGGATGGCGCGCATCACTGTGTTCTCTTCCCGGATATTATTTGTGCGTGACCCTGCCGGGTTATTCGGGCGAATCGAAGAGCCGCGCAAACGATAAGGATAGAAAAGGGTGCCGCCCACGTCTCCCGAAGGAAACATGAGCGGCTGGGAGGAGGGCTTATTTTCTCTTGATCAGGGCCTGCGCCGCATCCGCAATCGCCTCTGGTGCCATGCCGAATTCATCCAGCAGCCATTCAGCCGAGCCGGTATGGGCAAAGACGCCGGGAACGCCGAGACGTTTCATTGGCACGGGTGCGTGATCGACGACGACTTCGGCAACGGCTGAACCCAGCCCGCCGAAGATGGAATGTTCTTCAGCCGTCAGGATCGCGCCCGTTTCATTGGCGGCGGCAACGATTGCCGCCTCATCGATGGGGCGAACCGTCGCCATGTTCAGAACACGGGCCTTGATGCCGCGCGACGCCAGAATATCGGCAGCCTTGACGATACGGTGGGTCAGCGTGCCGTTGGCGATCAGCGTCAGATCCGTGCCTTCGCGCAGGAGATTGGCCTTGCCGACTTCAAAGACGTGACCTTCCGGCAGCAAATCCGGCACGCCAACGCGCGAGAGGCGCAGGAAGCAAGGCCCAGCATACTCCGCAGCCCACTTGATGGCTGCTGCGGTTTCGATACGGTCGCAGGGGGCGATGACCGGCAGGTTGGGCAGAACGCGGGTCCAGGCAAAATCCTCGATGGAATGGTGCGTTGGGCCGAGTTCGCCATAGGCCATGCCGGAGGATATGCCGATCAGCTTCACATTGGCGTTGGAATAGGCAAGGTCGGCCTTGATCTGTTCCAGCGCACGACCCGTCAGAAAGCAGGATGCACCGCACACGAACGGCAATTGCCCGCCATTGGCAAGACCGGCACCAACGCCAACCATGTTCTGTTCGGCAATGCCGACATTGATCAGACGTTCCGGGAATTTGGTCTTGAAGCCACCGAGCTTGGAGGAGCCGACGGAGTCGTTGCAGACGGCGACGACCCGTGGATCAGTAGCGGCCAGTGCTTCGATGGTTTCGGCAAAGGCGTCACGGCAGTCGTAGAGTTTGGGGGCGGATACGGGCGCGTTCATTATAGGGCCTCCGAGAGTTCTTTGACTGCGAGTTCATACTGTTCCTTGCTCGGAACCTTGTGATGCCAATCCACCCGGTCCTGCATGAAGGAAATGCCGTGACCCTTGTTGGTATGTGCCACGATACAGTGCGGACGGTCGCTGCGATGTTCGAGTGCTGGAACGACCTCGGACATGTCGTTGCCATTGATCTCGCTCACGTCCCAGCCAAATGCCTCCAGCTTCGGGCGAAGCGGCGCGATATCGTTGGTATCGGAGAGGGCCGCACCCTGCTGGAACCGATTGTGGTCGATGATCAGCGTCAAATTGTTAAGGCCGAACTGGGCGGCGGCCATGATAGCCTCCCAGTTGGAGCCTTCCTGCATCTCGCCGTCGCCGGTCATGACATAGGTATGGTAATCGGCACCGGAAAGCTTCGCAGCCTTGGCCATGCCCACTGCCACCGGCAGGCCATGGCCGAGCGGACCGGTATTGGTTTCGACGCCCGGCACCTTGTTGCAGTTCGGGTGACCATTGAGGCGCGAATTGGGCTGAAGGAAGGTGGAAATCTCTTCTTCAGGAATGAAGCCGCGTTTGGCAAGCGTCACATATAGCGCGCAGGCCGTGTGGCCCTTCGACAGCACGAATCGGTCGCGCGCCGGGTTCTTCGGGTCGTCCGGCCAGATCCGCAAAACGCGAAAATAAAGCGCCGTCATGACATCGATGGCAGACATCTCACCGCCCACATGACCAGCGCCAGCTTCGAAAACGGCTTGCACATCGCGCAGACGGATTTGGCGGGCAACGCGCTCTAATTCTTTGGGCTCCATGAAATCCTCATCAAGATGCACGAGTGAATATTTATACACAAGGCTATATAATTGCAGATGGAGGGGGTCTGTCAAGCCGCAAAAGTGCTTTCCGGTTCTTTTCACGAGATCGATTGGTGGCCTTCAGGCTCTATTGACAAGCACATTAAATCTGCTTTATGCATTTTACACCGATAGTGAATAAATATTCTAATCGGTTTAAAAAGTTCTAGCGTGTAGACGTTTCGGGAGGAGCCATGACTGTGTTGGAGCGCAAGGACACAAACGTCCAGACCAGAAATCCGCTCGCATGGCTAAGCGGCGCAACGGGGCCTCTGGTGGGCCTGTTGATGCTATGCGTGTTTCTGTCTTTCGCCAGCGAAAACTTCCTGTCGCTGCGCAACGGTCTCAATATTCTCGATCAGATCACCGTTCTCGGCATTATGGCCATCGGCATGACCTTTGTCATTCTGCTCGGCGGTATCGATCTTTCGGTTGGTTCCGTGCTGGCGCTGTCCATGATGATCATGGGCTGGACGGCCAATGTTGCGGGTATGCCAATGGGTGCTGCGATCGTTCTGGCGCTGCTGGCGTCCGGCTTTTGCGGTCTCGTCGTCGGTATTCTGGTGACGACGTTCCGGGTGCCCGCCTTCATCGCCACGCTTGCCATGATGTCGGTTGCGCGCGGCGTTGCCAACATGATTACCGATGGTCAACAGATCGTCGGCTTTCCTGACTGGTTCATGATGCTTGCCATCGACCGCCACTTTGGCGTGCTCACCGCGACCGTCCTTCTGATGCTGGTCGTCGTTGCCATTTCATGGGCCTTCCTGCGCTATCGTTCCGAGGGTCGCACGGTTTATGCCGTGGGCGGCAATGCGGAAGTCGCACGTCTGGCCGGTATCAATGTGCAGCTCGTCACCATCTGCGTCTATGTCATCTGCGCGGTTCTGGCAGGTCTTGCCGGTATCGTTCTGGCAGCGCGTCTGGACTCGGTGCAGCCATCGAGCGGCTTTGGCTATGAGCTTGATACGATTGCGGCTGTCGTCATCGGCGGAACATCCCTTTCGGGTGGCGCTGGCGGCATTGGTGGCACGCTGATCGGCGTCCTCATCATCGGCGTGCTTCGTAATGGCCTCAATCTTCTCAACGTTTCGCCTTTCTTGCAGCAGGTCATCATCGGCATCGTCATCGTATTGGCTGTCGGTGCGGAAACCCTGCGCCGCAAAAAGGCATGATTTTAATTCAGGCGCAGCGCACTGCGCCCAGATAGAACCATCTCCCTTGAAGAGGGAGGGTAAACAGGCCGGAGAGGAGGAGGCACTGTCTCCCGAAGGCCAAATCAAAACCCGGAGGAAAAGACATGAAATTTTCGCGCATTCTGATGGCATCCGCAGCACTCGCCCTTTCTCTCGGCACGGCCAACGCCGCTGAAGTGAAGAAGATCGGCCTTGCTGTCGCCAATCTTCAGGCAAATTTCTTCAACCAGATCAAGCAGTCCGTCGAAGCGGAAGCCAAGACGCGCGGCATTTCTGTCGTGACCGTGGATGCCAAGGGTGACGGCCCGACGCAGGTCAACCAGATTCAGGATCTTCTGACCCAGAATATCGATGCCCTGATCTATATTCCAGCCGGTGCCGCTGCTGCGACCGTTCCGGTCAAACTGGCCAAGGCCGCTGGCGTTCCCGTCATCAACATCGACCGCAATGCCGACGGCGCACCGGGTGACACGTTCCTTGCAACCGATTCCGTTGCATCCGCCAAATCCGTCTGCGATTACATCATCAAGCAGGCTGGCGGTAAGGGAAAGATGGTCATGATCCATGGCCAGAAGGGCACCACACCGGAAGTGGACCGCACAAAGGGCTGCATGGAATCCGTCAAAGCCAACCCTGATGTAAAGGTGGTTGCCGAGCAGTGGTCCAACATGTGGAGCCAGGATGAAGGCTTCCAGATCATGCAGAACCTGCTTCAGGCCAATCCTGACGTTTCCATCGTCTTCGCGCAGGCTGACGGCCTTGCACTCG
Organism: Hyphomicrobiales bacterium; assembly: GCA_900468015.1. Lineage (GTDB taxonomy): Bacteria > Pseudomonadota > Alphaproteobacteria > Rhizobiales > Rhizobiaceae > Agrobacterium. The sequence continues at coordinate 286,057 of UBRU01000002.1, read as the reverse complement.
GTGCGGCACAGGCGATCAAGGTCGGCAACCCATCGCAGAAGATCGTCGTTGGCGGTTTCGATGGTGATACGGCAGCACTCGAAGCTCTGAAGAACGGCGTGTTTGACGTCACCGCGACACAGCTGACCCAGAAGATGGGCCGCACGGCTGTGGAAATGGCCGTGAAGATCGTTGGTGGCGAAAAGGTTCCTCCGGTTCAGTTGCTGGATGCGACCCTGACCACAAAGGAAAATGTTGCAGGCTTCATCTCCAACCATCCTTGATCACTCCTTGGGTGCCGCCCTGTGCGGCACCCAATTTCTTCGGGCCATGATGTGGCTCGTCTCTTGACGCTCTGGGAGGTTCTTCGTCATGCGTGAGCCGGTTCTTTCGCTCCGTGGCATCACCAAACGCTATGGTCCGCTCGAGGTTTTGAAGAACGTCGATCTCGATGTGTATGCGGGCGAGGTCGTCGCGCTGCTCGGTGAAAACGGGGCCGGTAAATCGACCCTCTCCGGCATCATCGCCGGATCGCGCGAACCGTCGCAGGGTACGATGACGTGGCTTGGCCAACCCTATGCTCCGGCCTCGCCACGCGAAGCCATCGACAAGGGCGTGGTACTGATCCATCAGGAACTGAAACTTCTTCCCGAGCTGTCCATTGCAGAAAACGTCTTTATCGGTCGCTGGCCGATGAGAAACGGCAAGGTCGACCGCGCTGAAATGGTGCGACGGGCGCAGGAGCAGCTTGCGCGGCTCAATCTGCACATTCCAGCCACCCGCAAAGTTGCCGGTCTCTCGACTGCGAACCAGCAGCTGATCGAAATCGCCAAGGCGCTGGCGCTCAACGCAAAACTGCTCATCCTGGATGAACCGACAGCGGCCCTTGGCGGAGCGGAAACACAGGCCCTGTTCGAGCAGGTGCGCAAGCTGCGCGCTGAGGGTGTCGGCATCATCTACATTTCCCACCGCATGGAAGAGATCAGACAGATCACCGATCGTATCGTTGTTCTGCGCGATGGCGAACGCGTCAATGAATTTGCCGACAGTGCCACACCGGTGCGGACCATCGTGGAAAGCATGGTGGGTCGCTCTCTGGAGCGTCTGTTCCCGACTTTGCCGGAAGCACAGGACAAGGTCGTGCTGGAGGTGAAAGGACTGACGGGGGCGAACAACGCGTTCCGCAATGTCAGCTTCAATGTCCGCGCCGGTGAAATTCTCGGTATTGCAGGCCTTATCGGTGCTGGTCGCACGGAACTGGTGCGAACGATTGCCGGGGCAGATGCGATATCGGCAGGTCAGATATTGCTGGATGGCAAGCCGCTCAACCTCAAGTCACCCGCCGACGCAATCGATCAGGGCATCGCCATGGTGCCGGAAGATCGCAAAATGCAGGGGATCGTTGTCGAGCATGAAATTGGCGAGAACATCATCTACGCCAATCTGGATTTGCTCGGTACGGGCTGGATAACGCCCGGCGTCAAACGCCGCTTTGCCAATGCGGCCATTGCCAAATTCGGCGTCAAAGGCAAGAGCGATCAGCCCGCATCCGACCTGTCCGGCGGCAACCAGCAGAAGGTGGTGATCGCCAAATGGCTGGCGCGCAACCCGCGCGTCGTGGTGCTGGATGAGCCGACACGTGGCATCGATGTCGGTGCGCGTGCGGGCATCTACGACATCATCGTCGGACTTGCAAAGCAGGGCGTGGCGGTCATCGTCGTCAGTTCCGATCTTGAGGAAGTGCTGGGCGTTTCCAGCCGCATTCTCGTTCTCGCCCAAGGAAATCAGGCCGGTATTCTCAACCGTGACGAAGCCAATGATGTTTCGGTCATGGAACTGGCGACTATCTGAAAAAGGAAATATCCATGTCCAACATCACGCTCAACGCGCCGAAACTCTTTGATCTCTCGGGCCAGGTTGCCCTCGTTACCGGTGCCGGTTCGGGTATCGGACAGCGCATCGCCATGGGTCTTGCGCAGGCTGGCGCAGATGTTGCCCTGCTTGATCGCCGCACGGATGACGGTCTGGCGCAGACGGCGGATTTCATTGCCAAGGCTGGCCGCAAGTCTATCCAGATCGCAGCCGACGTGACCAGCAAACAGGCGCTCACCGACGCCGTCGCTCGAACCGAAGCAGGGCTCGGTGCTCTGTCGCTCGCCGTCAATGCTGCCGGTATCGCCAACGCCAATCCGGCAGAGGAGATGGAGGAAAGCCAGTTCCAGACGATGATGGACATCAACCTGAAAGGCGTGTTCCTCTCCTGCCAGGCAGAGGCACAGGCCATGCTGAAACATGGTCGCGGCGCCATCGTCAACATTGCCTCCATGTCCGGTGTCATCGTCAATCGTGGGCTGATGCAGTGCCATTACAACGCTTCGAAGGCGGGTGTCATCCACATGTCCAAATCCATGGCCATGGAATGGGTCGGCAAGGGCCTGCGCGTCAACACCATCTCCCCGGGCTACACGGCAACGCCGATGAACACCCGCCCGGAAATGGTGCATCAGACCAAGCTATTCGAAGAGCAGACACCGATGCAGCGCATGGCCAATGTCGACGAAATGGTCGGCCCTGCGATCTTTCTTCTGTCCGATGCAGCAAGCTTCGTGACAGGCGTCGATCTCTTGGTGGATGGCGGTTTTTGCTGCTGGTAAGAAACTCGTCGCAGCAATTAAACAGTAAAAAGCCTGCCGTGGTTTTATCTTCGGCAGGCTTTCTTTTTATTTTGAAGTTGGTCCTACGGCTCAGCCGGAGCCGGGGTTCACATCATCGGCGTCATCCTCCGGCAGCGATCCGGCACCGGGTGTCTTGCTCTTATCCGTCAGATGGCTCTTGGCATGGGGTCCTGCGGGTGGATTGTCCATCACAGGTGCCGTCTTGTCGTCTTTGCCTTCGACGGAATCTCTGGCTTTATCGTCCTTGCTCATGTCGGCACTCCCTGCGTTCAGTTGCAGTGCAAACGCGGAGCTGTGTAACGAAGTTCCGCCGGGTAACGGCGACCCGATTGAGAGAACGGTTCAGAAAAGCAAAATGGCGGCTTCTTTCGAAACCGCCACCCAATTCAGGATATCCGTTGGCCGTTACGCCATCTCGGTTGGTGATGCCACGGCTGCGGATGATGCCGCCTGTCCGCGCTTGGCGTTCAACTGACGCGCAACGATGTCGTGGTTCAGCCACTGCACTGGACCGGCTGGGTTCGACGAGTTGCCGAAAATCAGCTGGCCGGTTGCCTCGACCACGAGGCTGCTCAGCACGTCGCTGATCATCGCCTTGTTGTCACGATGCATCTGGGTGATTTCATTGGAGGTGCCAATGGTCAGATCGGCCTGATCCTGACTGTTGGGCATTGGCCATGCGGTAAAATCGTAGAACGGGCGCATGACGTCGCTCGCCTGCATGTCCTTGATCTTCTGCAACACGTCTTCCATGGTGAAGCCGTCTGCCAGAAGGTTCTGGCAGGTCTGCCACTGCTCGTCCACCCACGCGCCGCCGTTCTCTTTCTTGAGAGCCAACAGCAGAGGGATCAGTGGAAGCTCGATGCCGGTGAAGACATCGGAGGAATTCGTGCGGATTTCAGGGCAATTGTAGACGGTGGCCTTTACGCCTTCCGCCCAAGCTTCGCCTGCTATCTTCTCCAACCGCATCTTGGCGTAGCCCTGCGTGTAGTTTGTGTAGGTCTGCCAACGATACTCGCCGTCGATCAGGATCGCCGTGCCGTGGTAGCCATAGGCGGTGTAACGCACCTGGTTTCCACCAGCTTCGACACGGCTGCGGATGGCAGCGCTGTGGTCGATCAGATGGCGGAAAGTGATGGCAGACACTTCATCGAAGTTCTGAAGGATGAGCTTGCCCATATCGCTGTCGAGCAGCGTCTGCGAGCACATGTGGCGCGCGCCGCGACCCTTGTAGATGCGGTTTGCAACGGCCAGAAACACCTTGGCCTTGGGAATGCCGCCAGCCATGGTGTGGGCGAACAGCACGTTGCGACCCTTGGGGATCATGCCGTCCAGAATGGACATGACTTCGGTCAGTGCGCCAGTGAAACGCGCCGTTGCCAGGTCACGACATTGCTTGATGTAGTCCCAGTCCAGCTTGTCGGTCTGCCAGCTCTCAAGCGACATCTTCGCCACGAGATCGGTCGGTGTCGGGCCGCCTTCAGGAGCATCGAGATCGAAACCGGCCATCAGCGGCACATTGATGATCTTGCCACCAAGCCGTGCTTCGGCTTCAGAAAGTTCTTCGGCAGTCAAAGGGCGCAGATTGTTGTTCTCGTCACGGCGACCAACGGTGATGCCGACGATATCCATGCCAGCAGCGCGCGCTTCGTCCAGAAGGCCTGTCGCATAACCGCGGCCAAACAATTCGCCGAAGAGGACGAAAACATCGCCTTCGCGAAAAAGGCTGTTTTCGGAACGCTGCTTCAATGCAAGCGGATTTTCCATGGTCTCAGCTCTTTGTTACATCAGTTGTTATGTGTGCTCCGCAGAGCTTTGATAATCACATGCCCTTATGGGGACGAAATAGGAAGTCATATTAAGTGACCAAATGTATCAGAGCGTGAGCTTTGCCACTGAAAACGCACCAATCTAAAGCGTTTTCCGCCAGATCGAAGCATTTCGATGCCGAATTGCCGAAGATGTGTCTCTTAAGCAGCGCCATTAAATGCTGTGAAAGCCGCGTGTTCCCACGGACCATCCATATATCGCCAGAGATCGAGCCCAACGATTCGCACGTCTTTCGGCGTAAAATCGGCTTGGAGTTGGTGATAAAGCTCGTCTGCTTTCGCCTTGGGCACCTTGTTTTGCACGGTAATGTGCGGCTGCCATTTCTGCATGTCCTGCCCGCCAAGCCACGGTGCAAATGCCAGCCTGAGTCTGGCGCGGATATCCCAGAGTTCCTGACTTGAGATCGTAAAAGCAACGCCCGCACCCAGGTGACGGATGCCAGCGACCTGCGCCAAAAACTCCTGATGTCCGGTTGCCACCTCGGCCAGATGCTCGCCGATCCGCTCGACATACTCTCCGGGCAGGCGGTGAAACATCGTCAGGTGAGCCCGCAAGACGTTCCTATTAGGCGGAAAATGAGTTTTCCGAAGGCGATCGAAGTGCTCGAGATCGTCGTCGGCAAGCTTTGCGGTAAGGATAAGTGGCTGTCGGGTCTTCACGTCCTATCGACTCTCCCGTGTCCGTTCGGTCGTTTACGAGCCGACGCTGTCCAATGGAAGATCGATGGTAACCACCAGTCCCTCTGTCGCAAACTCCCGCTCTATCCGACCAAACAACTGCGATTCGATGGTTCTGGCGACCATGCGCGAGCCAAATCCTTTGCGCGTGGGGATATCGGTGATCGGTGGACCGCCGATTTCGCGCCAGACGATGCGCAACCGTTCATCATCCTGCTCACAGCTGACTTCGATATAGCCTTCCGGTAACGATAGCGCGCCGTATTTCGCTGCATTCGTCGCCAGTTCGTGGATGACGAGTGCAAGTGACGAGCTGCATCGATTGCCGATGGCAACAGGCGTGCAGGTCAGCAATATCTGATTGTCGTGCCGCTTGAAGGGAGACAGCAATGCGTTCAGTAGATCTGCAAGGCCATCGGGTCTTGCCACCCCAGCTTCCTCATCACCGATGATGAAATCATTGGCAGCGCTTAGCGCTTGAATGCGTCCCGTGACATTGCGCACGAATGTGTCGAGATCGCTCTCCGTTCGTGAAGAAATCATCAAAAGGCTCGAGATGACGGAGAAGACGTTCTTGATACGGTGTGCAAGTTCCCCCTGCACGAGGGCGCGCTGCTCGTCATAGCGTGCCAGTTGCTCCACCTGCGCCCGAAGGCCGATCTGTTCTTCGACTAGCCTTGCAAAGTCGCTGAGAATATCCTGCTCATGGCCCGTCCAGACGCGCGGCTTTGTGTCGATGGCACAGAGCGAGCCCAGCACATGCCCGTCCGCACCCAGCAATGGCATGCCCAGATAGGCATGAACGCTGAGGTCGGGGATCGCCAGATTGTCGCAGACCAGGGGCTCGACTACGGAATCATTGATCACGAGCGGTGACGCGCGCTCCACCACGTGCTGGCAGAACGAGTGGGTGAGGGGCGTTTCCCGCGCGCTTTTCCAAGGCTCGGGCAATCCGTGAACGCTTTTGAAGAACTGCCTGTTGGTATCGACGAGAGAGACGAGACACACCGGGACGTTTAGCGTCTTCGCCACAAGCCGTGTCAACCGGTCGAACCGTTCCTCGGCGCCGCTATCCATCAGCTGCGTCTGGTACAGTGCCTCGAGCCGAGGGCGGTCTGCCAAACCGACGGGCAGGGTGCCATCACTCAACCGGGTATCCGCAACGTTATCATTCACCAATGTTCATCTTCCAGTTTTCCGCAGACGATCAGGGTCCGGGATAATGCAATGCGGTATCTTGGCACCGAAAGCTATAATGACTTGCAGGGCCTTACCGTTGCATAAGCTTTAGAAGTTTCGCATCCCTTCCAAACTAGCAGCCCATTCGCTATGAATCTGGCATCAAGATTTGCGACTGTGCAGCATATGAATATTCATCTGCGGCTATTTTACAGTCCAATACAAGACCCGGAGAAGACGATGTCGAAAAAACAAAAGCTGGAACATTCTGAATTCTCCGGTGAATTCGAAGATGACGGCATCACCGTCCTCGTCGATATCTTCCGGCCTGCGGGCACCAATAATGACTGGGTCATGGAAGTCGTCAGCGAAGAGGAAGACGTCACCACTTGGGAAGAACCCTTCGCAACCGACAAGGACGCCTGGGAAGAGTTTCTCGCCACATGCGAGAAGGATGGCATTCGCAGCTTCCTGACGGATGAAGACGACGTCGCAGTGCATTGAAGCGACGGCTTCAGCTCTCGATCATCCGCCTTGGCTGCAAATGTCGAGCAGCGTCAGTGCCGCCTTGCTGGCGTGACGTTCCTTGTGCCTCAAAAGGCGGAATTCGCGGGCTGGTGCGGGAAAATCGACCTCGCATAGCCTGCCGCTTTCGATGAATTGCTGTGCGGCAAGGCGGGAAACCGCAGCTGCGCCGCTGCCCGCCAGTAGCGCGCAGAGGATGGATTCATTCGATGGCAGGACGAGCACGATGTTGAGCGTGCCGACCTTGATACCCATATCGTTCAAGGCTTCCTCAAAGGCAGAGCGGGTGCCGGAACCCACCTCACGCATGACCCAGTGACCTTCCCTTATGTCATCGACTGCAAGTGCCTTTTTGCCCGCCCATGGGTGCGAAGGGCCGACGACGACGACGAGTTCGTCGCGGGCGACGATAGAGGACGTGAGCGTGGGCTCATCGAGTTCGCCCTCCACGAGGCCGATGTCGGCTTCGCCGCTGATGACCGCATCCGCCACCGTCCGCGTGTTGCCGATGGTCAATCCCAGTTCGATGCCGGGAAACCTGTTGTGAAATTCCATCAGGCGCGGCGGCAACCAATAGCTGGCTATGGTCTGGCTTGCGAAGACATTTAGCGACCCGCGCTGCATGCCGCCAAGCTCGCTGAGAATAAGATCCACCGAGCGTGACCGTGCCAGAAGCTTGCGGGCCTCATCGAGGAAGATTCGCCCTGCCGCCGTCAGCTCGATACGCCGCCCGATCCGGTGAAACAGCTCGACGCCATAATGCTGTTCGAGATTGCGGATGGATGCGCTGACGGCGGACGGTGTCAAATGGATTGCGGCAGCAGCTTTCGTGAGGTGCTCACGTTCTGCGACGGCAACGAAAACTGAGAGTTGTTCGAATGTCATGGGAAATCGTTCTGTTTTTCCGAATAAAACGTAGAATTATATTCGATGGAAGTAAATTAAATTAGATGAAAAAACTGTCCTGACATATTAGCAGAGACAGTCCATCATGAGTTTTCTCCAATCCTGCCGGGTCCTACCTGGCCTCACCATCTGCACTGCGGTCGCAGGCGTGGCTTACCTTGTTGCGCGCATACAGCATTCCTTGTTTGGAGCGGGCCTGCTGGAACCCCTGGTGTTTGCAATCATCATCGGCATCGTCATCCGCACCCTTTTTTCTGAACGCTCATCGTGGAAGCCCGGCATTGGCTTCAGCTCCAAGACATTGCTGGAAATCGCCATTGTCCTCCTTGGCGCGTCGATCAGTTTTGCCACGATCCAGGATGCGGGCCTGACGTTGATCATATCGGTCGCGGCTATCGTGACCCTGTCGATCTATGTCAGCTTCGCGGTCGCCAGACTGCTGGGCCTGTCGCCCCGGCTGGCCATGCTGATCGCCTGCGGAAACTCGATCTGCGGCAATTCGGCTATCGTTGCCGTTGCACCTGTCATCGAGGCCCATTCCGATGAAGTTGCTTCAGCGCTAGCCTTCACGGCCGTCCTTGGCGTCGCCTCCGTTCTCCTTCTCCCGCTTCTCTATGTGTATGCGGGTCTTGGTGCTGCACAATATGGCGCGCTGGCTGGCATGACGGTCTATGCCGTTCCGCAGGTCCTGGCCGCTGCCGCACCGGCGGGTCTGGTTGCGGTTCAGACCGGTACGGTCATCAAGCTTCTCCGTGTCCTCATGCTGGGGCCGGTCATTTTCACGCTGGGCATTCTTCAGGGAAAGGCCGCCCGGCGTGAAGGTCGCACGACCAGCTCCAGCAAACTCGTGCCATGGTTCATCATCGGCTTCATGCTTGTCGTTGTCGTGCGGTCGCTTGGTCTTATTCCGCTCGATCTCGTGACCATCCTACTGGCGATCTCCAGTGGACTGACGGTTATCGCGATGGCAGGGCTTGGACTGTCGGTCGATATTCGCACCGTGGCAAGTGCCGGCGGGCGCGTTATCCTTGCGTCTTCGATTTCGCTGCTGCTGCTCATAGCGCTGAGCTACTTCGTGGTCATCGCGGCGCTGCAGACGTAAGTAGCTGAAAGGCAGAGAATGGGCAGTCGTATCTCAGGATGCGACTGCGAACCGTCCCATTGCCCCGCGTGCAAAGCAAAGCGGTTCTCCGTCGCGGTGGGCAGCGCGAAGTACGCGGCCGAGCAGGATCGAGTGATCGCCGCCATCATAAACCGATGCGCGCTCGCATTCGAAACGGCTCAAGGTGCCCGGTATGATCGGAACGCCTTCCGGGTTCATGTCCCAGGCAAACTCTTCGAAGCCAAGGCCACCGCGCGTAAACCGGCTGCTCAACTCGCCCTGATCGGCACCCAGCACGTGGATTGCGAAATGCGTGGCGCCAGCGAAGAGATCATGCCGCGACGATGTCTTGGCCGGAGACCACAGGATCAACGGCGGATCGAGCGACACAGACGAGAAGCTGTTGACGGTCATGCCGATCGGCCCATCAGGCGTCTGCGCTGTTACGACCGTGATGCCGGTCGGGAAGTTGCCAAGCGCGGTTCGGAAACTGCGGGTGTTTGTCGCGTCTGGGACGAACATGTGTTCGTTATGGGACTGCATGCTGCTAAGCGATGTCATCAGGGCACCTCGTGGCCTTTTGCGAGCGTGTAGAGTTCGAACCACATCTGCCTGTCCATGGTGACCTGGTTTGCCTGCGAAATGGCGGCGATGCGGTTGAGGTTGTTGGTGCCGAGCACGGGCAGGATTTTTGCCGGATGGCGAAGCAACCATGCGATAGCGACTGCGGCAGTGTCGACACCGTGATCCCCGGCGATTTTCGCCATGGCATCGGCCAGAACGCCGCCTGCGGTCATCAGCGCGCCGCCACCCAGCGGCGACCATGCCATGATGGCAAGGTTGCGCTCTTGCAGATAGGCGAGATCGCCGTTCGTGAAAGCCGAGGTTTCAGCGAGGCTGAGCTCGATCTGGTTGGTGACCAGTTCGTTTTCCATGTGTGTCTGCAACAGGGAAAAGTCCCACGGGCGGAAATTGGAAACACCGACGCTGCGAACTTTGCCAGACGCGACCAGCTCGTCGAGTGCGGCACCCGTTTCGTCAGCGTCCATCATCGGATCGGGACGGTGGATCAGCAACAGGTCGATGTGATCGGTCGCCATGTCGCGCAGCGATGCCTCAACGGAAGCATTGATATGCTCTGCCGACGTATCGTAATGCTTGACGCGAGCTGCGGAGTGCCGACCAGCTGGAGCGACGATGCCGCATTTCGTGACGATTTCGACCTTGTCGCGTAGCGACGGTGTAGCTTTGAACGCTTCACCAAGAATAGCTTCTGCCGTGTAGCCGCCATAGATATCTGCCTGATCGAGCGTGGTGATGCTTTGCGCGAGGCAGGCTTCGATCTTGGCTTGAACATGCTTCGCAGACGTATCAGCGTCATCGCCAACGCGCCACATTCCGTAGACGATACGGCTGAGCGACAGTTCGGGTGTGAGTTCGATGCGGTCCATCAGTGACGGTCTCCGTTTCCAAGAGGTGTTGCGGGTGTCGCTGCGGGCACACGCCCGTGGACATGCGGCAGAGAACAGGTTTTCAATTGCGGCAGGACTTTGCTGCCGAAATGTTCGGCTTCATCAATGTGTGGGTAGCCGGATAAGATGAAGGCGCGAATACCCATCTTCTGATACTCTTCCAACTTGCTCAAAACCTGGTCGGTCGAGCCAACAAGTGCTGCACCGCAGCCTGAGCGGGCGCGTCCGATGCCGGTCCAGAGGTTCGGCTCGATATAGCCGAACTTGTCTGCCAGTTCCCGTGCTTTGGCCTGATGCGCAACGCCCAGCGAGATGCTGTCATGGGCACGGTTGCGGATCAGCTGGCCATATTCATCATCCAGCTTGGAAACGAGATGTTCAGCGTATTCCTGCGCTTCTTTTTCCGTATCGCGGACGATCATGTGAACGCGCAGACCGTAATCGAGCGTTCTGCCGTGCGCTTCGGCGCGGGCGTGGACGGCACGCATGCGCTCGGCAAGCTGGTCCTTCGTCTCAGGCCACATGAGATAAACATCGCACTGCGCACCACAAAGCTCCAGAGCATCGGGAGAATAGCCGCCGAAATAGAGAAGGGGCCCGCCGTTCTGTTGATATGGTCGAGCTGGTTCGGTCGAAACACCCTTGAACTGGTAGATTTCGCCATCGTGATCGATGGTTTCGCGCGTCCATGCCTGACGCAGGATTTCCACTACTTCGTGGCTGCGCTTGTAACGATAGGCGCTATCTGCAACTTCGCCGGGGAAATCGGAGCTGATGACATTCAGCGTCAAACGACCCTTGAGCATATGGTCAAGCGTGGCCACCGTGCGGGCCAGCATGATGGGTTGCATCTCGCCGCAGCGGATTGCAGCCAGCATATTGATCTTGTCGGTAATCGGCGCGCAACCTGCAACGAAGCTCAGCGTATCCTGTCCGACCTGATAGGAGGATGGGCAGAGGATATTGCGAAATCCAAGCTCTTCGGCCTTTTTGACGATTGCGGAGCAATGGTCCCAACTGGAGCGCAAAGAGCCATCGGGAACGCCAAGATAGGCGTAGTCATCGGAGCACAGCGCCGAAAACCAGGACACCTCGGCGGCATCCAGATCAGCAGATGTTACGGGAACAATCGTCATGAAATCCTCCTCACAGGACGTTGCTCAATTAACTAACATCAGGTATTGAGTAAATCAATAATGTATCAATTATTTCTCCCGCGTAGAGGAAGGCGTTGAAAATGCGGAGTTCCAAAGGAAGTTTGCCGGTGTATCTCCAGATTGCGGAGACACTGGTGCGGGATATTACGGCCGGTCGGTTGATCGATGGCGAGAAGCTTCCGCCGGAGCGCGAGATGGCGACAACGCTGGGAATTGCGGTTGGAACGCTTAGAAAGACGCTGGCCGAACTCCATACGCGCGGATTGCTGGAGCGCATTCAGGGATCAGGCAATTACATCCGCGCCGTTACCGATCCTAAAAGCGTTTATGCCATGTTTCGCTTGGAGCTGGTGGCGGGCGGCGGCTTTCCGACGGCGGAAATTCTGAGCGTCAGCCGTGAGGTCAAGCCTACGGCATTACCAGCCTTCGGCGCGTCACAGGAAGGCCACCGCATTCGTCGGATCAGGCGCATTGCCGGACAGGTTGCGGCGATTGAAGAAATATGGCTCGACGGTTCCTATATCGAAAAGGTCGCAGCCGAGGATTTGTCGGAATCGCTCTATCTCTATTACCGCACACGTCTGGGGCTATGGATCGCCAAAGCGGAAGACCATATCGGCCTCGGCCATGTGCCGGATTGGGCACCGGAGGCGTTCGGTCCGAAACTCGGGCAGCCCGTTCCTCACATATTGCGCATCAGCTATTCACATGAGGGCGCGATGGCCGAGGTCTCACACACTTGGTACGATCCGAATGTTGCCCGTTACGTCAATCGTCTCAAATAGATTTTGCGCGAGGCCTGGACGTGGTCAGCATATTTGCCCCATGCTGTATTTTAAACGAAATCAAAATTCTCTTGATAAATCAAAACGTAGATTTCAATTTTAAACGGAATAAATTAAATTGATACACCATTGATTTCCTTAAATCCTTGCGTATGCTCAAATCCAGAGGAGCCCGGAGCATTGTCGCCGAGGGTTGGGTGATTAAGAAATGGCATCAGTTAAGCTTACCAAGCTCGAGAAGAGTTATGGCGCATTGCGCATCGTCAAGGGTATCGATCTGGAGATCAACGACGGGGAGTTCGTTGTTTTCGTTGGTCCTTCCGGCTGCGGAAAATCCACGACCTTGCGCATGGTCGCCGGTCTGGAAACCATCACCGGCGGTGAGGTGAGGATCGGGGATCGCGTCGTCAACCGGCTGGCCCCGCGCGAGCGTGATATCGCCATGGTCTTTCAGGACTACGCGCTTTATCCGCACAAGACGGTCCGGGAAAACATGGGTTTCAGCCTCAAGGTGCGCGGTATCGCGGCAGGCGAAGCGGCGGCCCGTGTCGATGATGCCGCCAATATGCTCGGTATTTCCCATCTGCTGGATCGACGGCCCGGACAATTGTCGGGTGGCCAGCGCCAGCGCGTGGCCATGGGCCGCGCCATCGTGCGCCGCCCGCAGGTGTTTCTGTTCGATGAACCGCTGTCGAACCTCGATGCTAAATTGCGCGGGCAGGTTCGCACAGAAATCAAGAAACTGCATCAGGCTCTTGGCACGACGATCATCTATGTGACCCACGACCAGGTTGAGGCCATGACACTTGCGGACCGCATCGTCATCCTGAAGGGCGGCGAGATCGAGCAGGTTGGAACGCCGGATGAGGTCTATAATCAGCCAGCCAGCGTCTTCGTTGGCGGTTTCGTTGGTTCGCCGGCCATGAACTTTGCGAAGGCGCGGGTCGATGGCGGCAATCTGGTCTTTTCCAACGGCGATAGCCTGCCGGTTTCGGCAATCCGCTCGTCGGGTCAGGCCGGTGCCATCGACGGACGAAATGTCATTGTTGGCATTCGCCCGGAACATTTCAGTGCAGATGCGTCTCAGGTGTCATTGACCTGCCAGGTTCAGGTTGTCGAACCGCTTGGCTCCGATACCCTCGTTCATTTTGCCATTGGTGGCGAGACGTTGACGGCGCGCATGCCACCGGAAACGCGGATCAAGGCGGGCGAGACATTGAAAATCGGCGTAGATCCCGCAAAGATCCATCTCTTCGACGCAGAAACAGAACGCGCAATTTAAGCGGCAATACGTGCGGGGGAACAGGACCGCGCGAAACAAACATCAAACGGGAGGAAATAATGACGTTTACGAAATTCACCGGCGCACTCTTCTGCGGCACGATGCTGGCCTTCGCCATGCCAGCCGCTGCCGAGACGACACTGAGCATCTACATTTCCAGCCAGCACCAGCCGCAGGTCTGGCGTCAGGCGCTCGACAAATATGAAGCCGCTAATCCTGACGTGAAGGTCAAGATCGAAACCGGTGGCAATACGTCCGAAGCGCAGGCGCAGTATCTGAACACGGTCATGTCTGCAAAGGATACGTCTCTGGACGTACTCATCCTCGACGTCATCCGTCCGGCACAATTTGCAGCGGCTGGCTGGACCAGCGATTTCGCAGATAAGGACATGTCGGCTTACCTGCCAGCCTATGCCGGTGCCAATACCGTCGATGGTAAAGTCATCGCGCTGCCAGCCTTCGCGGACTCGCAATTCCTTTATTATCGTAAGGACCTGCTTGAAAAATACGGCATTCAGCCACCGAAGACTTGGGATGAGTTGAAGGCCGCGACTAAGAAGATTTCCGAAGGTGAGGGTAATGCCAACCTTCAGGGCCTCTCCTTCCAGGGCAAGGCGATCGAAGGTGCGGTTTGCACCTTCCTGCTACCTTACTGGAGCCAGGGCAAGAACCTGACCGAAAACGGTAAACTGACCTTCGACCGCGATGCCGCGATCAAATCGCTGAGCCTCTGGAAAAGCTTCGTTGATGACGGCGTTTCCAAAAAGAATATCGCCGAAGTCGGCACGGATGATACCCGCAAGGAATTCCAGGCCGGTAACGCCATCTTCGCAGTCAACTGGTCCTATGCCTGGGCGCAGGCTCAAGGCAAAGAATCCGCCGTTGCCGACAAGGTCGGCGTTGCGCGACTTCCCGCCGTGACAGGTGGCGAGCAGGCAACCTGCCTCGGTGGCTGGGAATGGGGCGTTTCTGCCTATTCCCAGCATCAGGATGAAGCCAAGAAGCTGGTGGAATATCTGTCCTCTCAGGACGTTTCCAAGTTTATGGCCATCAACGGTTCGCTTCTGCCGACCTATGCCGGGCTCTATAAGGACGCGGATGTTCTGAAAAGCGCGCCATGGTTTGCCGACGCCCTTCAGGTCGTCGAAACCGCCAAGCCTCGTCCTGTGACCCCGCGCTATAACGAAGTCAGCGAAGTCATCCGCACCACGGTGAACTCGGTCCTGGCAGGCGTGTCCACGCCGGAGCAGGGTGCCGACCAGATCGAAGCCCGGTTGAAGCGCATTTTGCGCTAAGCTGCGACATGTCTCTCCTTCCTGCTTTCGGGGAGGGGAGACCTTCTCTCAAAATGGCCTGCCTTCTGGAGGCGACTCTGCATCGCCGCCAGAACTTTCAATGTCTCGGAACGAAGCCATGGCAATGACGACCCCATTCAAAACTGGTGATGATCAGTCGGCACCATCGCCAAGCTGGACGCGGTGGCTCGACCTGAGCGACCGTTCGCTGGCGGTCCTGCTTCTGGCACCGGCGGCACTGCTTCTGGCATTGATCATCGTTTATCCGGTGTGCCGGTTGATCTATACGAGCTTTTTCAGCCTGTCCCTGACATCGGGTCTGCCTGCCGCCTTCGTTGGCTTTGAGAACTACCAGCTGATGATCGAAGACCCGGTTTTCTGGGAAACGACGTGGAATACGGTTCTGATCACGTTGATCACGGTGCCCGGTGCGCTGTTTGTCGGCCTTGGCCTTGCCCTGATGGCGAACCTGCCTTTCGGTATGCAGTGGCCGGTTCGGTTGTCGCTGCTGATCCCTTGGGCGCTGCCTTTATCCTTTGCAGGCTTGATCTTCGCCTGGTTCTTTCATTCCGAATATGGCGTCGTCAACGACGTGCTCAACAGGTTTGGCTTTGAAGGCATCATCTGGTTCAATTCCCCCAACTGGGCCTTCGCCGCCATCTGCCTCACCATCATCTGGAAGACCTCGTCCTTCATGGCGCTGATCATTCTGGCCGGTCTGCAAACCATTCCGCGCTCGCTGTACGAAGCTGCGGATGTGGACGGCGCGGGGCGACTTCGGCAGTTCTTCGAGATCACCCTGCCGCTGCTCAAGCCTTCGATTGTCGTCGCCTTGATCTTCCGCACCATCACCGCGCTCCAGACCTTCGACATTCCCTACATGATGACCGGTGGCGGGCCGGGAACATCGACTGCAACGCTTGCTATGTATATCCATCAGAACACGGTGTCGTTCCTCGATTTCGGCTACGGCTCGGCGCTTGCCGTCGTGATGTTCGTGATGTCCATGTGCGTGACCGCCGTTTATCTGCGCATGATCAGGACGAAGGAATAGTTGCCATGACCACGCAAACCGCCTCTGGCTCCATGTCCTTTCTCTCCGGCAAACCGTTGCGATTCATCGCTGCCGGCATTCTGCTGATCAACGGCCTGTTTCCAGCGCTGTGGATTCTCTTCACATCGCTGAAAACAGAAGCGGAACTCACGGCAAAGCCGATTACCTGGATACCGCATGCGCCGACGCTGCAAAACTACATGCAGGCGTTTTCGGATCAGCCGTTGCATATCTTCCTGTTCAACAGCTTCATGGTGGCACTGCTTTCGACGGCGCTGACGTTGCTCGTTTCGGTCCTTGCGGCCTACGCGCTGGCGCGGCTCAATCTTGCCTATCGCGGGCTGATCCTGTCGCTGATCATTGCCGTCTCCACCTTTCCGCTGGTTACGCTTCTGGTGCCGCTGTTCGAAATCATGCGCGCCCTTAATCTCCTCAACACTTGGATTGCGCTCGTGCTGCCCTACACGGTGCTCAGCCTGCCGGTGTGCACGCTGATGCTCGTCTCTTTCTTCGAGGGTATTCCGCGCGATCTGGAAAACGCTGCCATGATCGATGGCTGCACGCGAATGGGCGCTTTGTTCAAGGTGGTGGTGCCGCTTTGCGCACCCGGCGTTTTCACCGCCGGTATTCTTGCCTTCGTCAATGCATGGGACGAGTTTCTGCTAGCGCTGTCCTTCAACTCCAATCCATCCTTGCGCACGCTGCCTGTGGGCATCCAGCTTTATCAGGGTGAGTTCGCGTTCCCCTGGCCCGTCATCTCCGCGGCGCTCGTCGTCGGCATCGTGCCGGTCGCCATTCTCATCGTCATCTTCCAGGAGCGTGTCGTCTCCGGCCTGACGGCAGGCGGCATCAAGGGATGAGTGAGTTCGTGTTGCGAACCAACGGAAATCGAAGACTTTGAAAGACAGTGTCATGAAACTCGAGCAGACTGAGACCGGCTTCACGCTGTCCCTGAACGACCGTTCTATCCTTGACCACAGCGATGCATCGCCTGCGATCTTTATCGGCTCCGGCCAGGAACGCATGGATATGTATCGTGGTAACTTCGAGATCGAAGACTATGTCATCGAACGCCGTGCCCTGGCCCACGCCCGCGTCGAAAACAACCGCATACTGCTCTCCGACGCGGCAGGACAACCGCCCCGTCTCATCCTGACCGTCGTTGATAACGCCATTACGTTTGAGGCGACAGACCCCAAACTCAACCGCCTCTGGGTGCGCATCAAAGCCGATGAGGACGAGCATGTCTGGGGCGGCGGCGAGCAGATGTCCTATTTCGACATGCGTGGACGCCGTTTTCCGCTCTGGACATCCGAGCCCGGCGTCGGTCGCGACCCAACGAGCGAAATCACCTTCAAGGCTAATGTCAAAGACAAGGCCGGTGGCGATTACTTCAACACCAACTACCCGCAACCGACCTACGTTTCTTCGGCGCTCTATGCGCTGCACGTCGAAACGAGCGCCTATTCCGTCTTCGACTTCCGGCAGAAAGCCTTCCATGAAATCGAGATATGGGCGATCCCCGAGCGTATCGAACTTTTTGCCGCGAACACCTTCGTGGACTTGGTCGAAACGCTGTCCTCGCGCTTCGGTCGCCAACCGCCGTTGCCCGATTGGGTCTATAATGGTGCTATCATCGGCCTCAAAGACGGCACCAACTCCTTCACTCGCCTTGAGACGATGCGAAATGCCGGTGTGGAAGTTTCCGCCCTTTGGTGTGAGGACTGGGTTGGGCTGAGACAAACATCCTTCGGGTCCAGATTGTTCTGGGACTGGCAGGCCAACGAGACACGCTATCCGGGACTGCGCCAGAAAATCAGAGAACTGCACGACAGCGGCATTCGTTTTCTGGGCTATGTGAACCCCTATCTCTGCGTCGATGGTCCGCTATTCGAGATCGCAGACAAGGCTGGCTATTTCGCCACAGACGGTGCGGGAAAAACAGCGCTGGTGGATTTCGGTGAATTTGATTGTGGCGTGGTCGATTTCACGAATGAGGCCGCTGCCGAATGGTTCGCAGAAGAGATCATCGGCAAGAACATGCTGGATTTCGGTCTTTCCGGCTGGATGGCGGATTTCGGAGAGTATCTGCCGATCGACGTCCACCTGTCGAATGGTATCGATGCCAAGCTGATGCACAATGCCTGGCCGACCCTGTGGGCCGAGGTTAACGCCAAGGCCGTAGCTTCGCGAGACAAGACAGGTGATGCCCTGTTTTTCATGCGGGCAGGCTTCACGGGCGTTCAGAAACATTGCCCACTTCTCTGGGGCGGTGACCAATCGGTCGATTTCTCACGCCATGACGGGCTCGTCACCGTCATCTGCGGGGCACTGTCATCAGGCCTGCTGGGTAACGCCTACCACCATTCGGATATCGGCGGTTACACCAGCCTGTTCGGCAATGTCCGCACCCCGGAGCTTTTGATGCGCTGGGCAGAAATGGCGGCGTTTACGCCCGTCATGCGCAGCCATGAGGGAAATCGCCCGCGTGAAAATGTCCAGATCGATCAGGACCCGGAAGTCCTGTCGCATTTTGCCCGGATGACACGCATTTACCGATATCTCGCACCCTACCTCAAGTCTCTCTCGGCAGAGGCGGTGGAACGGGGCTTGCCTGTGCAGCGCCCGCTTTTCCTGCACCATCAGGACGACCGACAGACCTACGCCATTCAGGACAGCTACCTTTACGGCGCCGACATGCTTGTTGCGCCAATATGGCAAGCCGCGCAGGAAACACGTTCCGTCTATCTTCCAAAAGGTGAGCTCTGGGTCCACGTCTGGACGGAAGAGGTTTTCGAAGGCGGCCAAGAGGTAGAGGTGGCAGCGCCAACAGGCAAACCCGCCGTGTTCTACCGTGCTGGCTGCACGAACGAAACGCTTTTTGCCGGTCTGCGAAATATCTGAATACAATGAAAAACCCCGCAGCTCGAAACTGCGGGGTACACGTCTGATGTTTCATGATGATAAGGCGACGACTGTGTCGCCTGGTCAGCTCGCGTCAGGCCGAAAACTTGACGCTGACGCCGCGCTGGCGAAAATACGCCTGCATCAACTTGCGTCCCTGTCGGTTGCCATGCGGCAATCTGGCCGGATCGAACACGGCTTCTTTGACGCCCTCGCGCGCCAATGCGAGCTTAAGGGCTGCAATATGTTCATCGATCCCGGCATTATCGGCATCGAGCGATTCGTAAATCTTGCCAGTCACCTCGGCCACGGTCTGTTCGCTCACGGTCTTCATCCTTCACTCTCTGAACCGGAGCGATAGCATACATTGTTTCGCGGCAAAACATGTCGAAAGCGGGCGATCAAACTTTTTGGCCGTGAACGTGCCCGCAACTCTATCCGTCGCGAGCACCACAGACATCGGGCTTTTAACCGCCCAGAACGAAGCGAGAGAATGCGAGGGAGTTTCGCGCATCCTCATCCATCTTTGCCACGTCTGCGCCTTCACTCAGGTCTCTCCAGACCCTGATATCCGAGCCGATGGTTCCACCCGTTTTGACGAAGGGCTCCATGACGACGACACCGTTATAGTTGATTTCGCGCAGGGCCGCGCCGATTTCGTGCCACGGCATTCTGCCTTTTCCCGGTACGCGGCGATTGCTTTCGCCGGTGTGGAAGTGACCGAGCAGCGGGCCTGCGGTGCGGATCGCATCGCCAAAACTGTCTTCCTCGATGTTCATGTGGAACGTGTCGAGCATCACCTTCACATTCGGCTTGCCAACCTCGGTCACGAAGGCAACACCTTCGGCTGCCGTGTTGAGCACGTGGTTTTCGAAGCGGTTTAGAACTTCGATGCACAGATTGATACCGAGATCATTGGCAAAATCGGCGATGCCGTGAATGCCCTCTACGCCACGCGCGCGATCCCCTTCCTTGTCCACGGGCTGGGAGTAGTCGACCGGCCAGTAGGAATGAAGCGCGCCGCCGATGGTCTTAATGTCGAGCTTGGAGACATTCGTCAGCGTCTTCTCGAAGAATGCCTTGCCCGCTTCACGCACTGCGACATCGGGTGATGATAGGTTTTTCGTCTTGGACGGACCAATGCCGGCCGTCAGGATGATGCCATTATCCCTAGCGCTCTGCTTGATTGCGGCGAGGTCCGCATCGCTGTAGTCGTTGATGTGATGGGCAGCGACCTCGATGACATCGAAGCCAAGCTTGGCAACCTTCTCGATGTAAGGGCCGAATTTTGCGCTCCACTCGTGTTCCCAGTAGGAGTAATAGATACCGTGTTTCATCTGTGCCTCTCTCAATCGACGTGTGTCTTGGTGATGGTTGCGGGTCTGCCCGGATTTTTCACCCGAAGATCGGGTTCCAGGCTGGTTGAAGCGACCAGAAGCCCGTTCGGAAGATCGTTTTCCTCGACCTTGCGGGTAATTTCGGCGTCATCCATATCGAAATTCTGCCAGCGCTCCCGAAGCCGTTGGCGCAGATCGTCCTCGTCCACATCGACGAAAACGGTGACATCGAAGATCGGCTTCAGACGGTGCCAGGGCGACTGGCTTGCGAGGAGATAATTTCCTTCGCATACGATGATGTTCACGGATTGCGGGATTAGCCGCCCGCCTGCGCGGGCGATTTCGATGGCGCGGTCGAAGACCGGCACGGCAACGACATCGTCCTCGTTGCGTTTCAGCCGCTCCAGCATGTGTCGCAGGCCATGCACGTCGAAGGTATCGATGGCGCCTTTGAACTCACGGCGGCGCATCTCTTCCAAAACGGCATCGTCATAGTGATAGCCATCCATGGGAAAAAGAGCCGCGCACACTCCGGCTTCTTCGTTCAGAACTTCAACCACACGCTCGGCGATGGTCGATTTGCCGGAACCGGGCGCACCGGCAATCGCAATCATCAGGCGCCGCCCGTTTTCCTGCTGGAAACGCTGAAGGCTCAGTGCTGCGATCTCGTGCGCATTGTCATCGATTGTACTCAAGGTGCATCTCGTTGCATGAATGAAGATGTGGACGTCTGGGCAACAGGGAAGGGAGGTTCAGAACAGCCGGTATTGGTCTGCCTTGTCGCGCAGGAACGGCAGTCCCTTTTCCAGCACTTCCTCGGCGCTGCGGGCAACGGGGCGCCATGTCGAGATTGCGCCCGCCATTTCGACCGGCATGCCCGCGAAGCTTTCAAGCACCAACAGACCTTTGAAACCGATGGCTGACAGCGCTGCAAAGACTTCATTCCAGGCCACATTGCCGAAGCCCGGGGTGCCCCGGTCACTTTCCGACATGTGCATATATTTCAGGTGATCACGGGCAGCGATGATGCCGTTGCCCATTCCCTTTTCTTCCATGTTCATGTGGAACGTGTCGAGATGGATGAAGACGTTGTCCATTCCAATGCGCTCAACCAAAGCTACGGCCTGCTCTGCGGAATTGATCAGGTGGTTTTCGTAGCGATTCACAGCTTCGATCCCGAATTGCAGGCCCAGCGTTTTGGCGTGTTTCGCAGCAGCACCCAACGCGCGGGTAAGGTTGTCGTATTCGGCTTGCGTCGGTAGTACGCCGGTCCGTTCGTTCGTGCCGCCGAAGGTGACACCTGTCAGCGCCTCTGCACCCATTTCCGACGCCTTGTCGAGCGCCGATTTGAGATGCTCAATCGCCGCATCGGGACGGACGGATGCCCATGCCGGTTCCGGCAGCACCAGCGAGCAAGTGGCACGCAGGTCGTGCTTTTCCAGCAACGCACGGCTGTGCTTCGTATCGACCGAGGCAATGTCGATCAGTGGTATTTCGATGAAATCCTGGCCGTAGCGTGCAGCGCCAGCAATTGCCCGCTCTGCACCGGCGTGGTCCCACACTGTGGACCACATCATTGCGTGAACACCAAAACCTTGCACGTCATGCCTTCTTTCTGCGCGATGCGAAATAGTTTGAAACCAGTGTGCGTGTCGCCATGACGACGATCATCAGCACACCCCAGAGAGCCGTCGCGAGGTGCTGATTGGCACCCATCAGGTTCAGCCCTGATGACAGAAGCTGCAGCACGATCAGCGCGACGAACACGGGCAGGACCCGGCCAAAACCACCGAACGGGTTGATGCCGCCCAGAAACGCCGCCAGCACAGTGATCAACAGATAGGATTCGCCATGCCCGACACGTACCGAGTTGAAGCGTGCCAGCATGATGATGCCGGCCACCGCGCACATGAGGCCTGACAGCGTGTAGACGAGAACGACGATTTTGCGGGTGTTGAGGCCGGAATATCGGGCCGATTCCATGTTGGAGCCGATCATCAGCAGGCCGAAACCGAGCCTGGTGCGCGTCAGTAGCACGTGCCAAAGAGCGACGCAGACGATGAAAATCAGAAGCGGTATCGGCAGGCCCAAAACGGAGCCATGGCCGATGGGTGCGACATAGTCGGGAAAGCCCGAGACATCGCCGCCGCGCGTGAGAAACTCGCCGAGACCCCGTAGAAAAATCATCATCGACAGTGTGATCAGAATGGGATGGGCGCGTGTGTAGGCAATCGCCGCACCCGTCAACGCACCCGCAGCACCTCCGGTGGCGAGCGCCGCCACACACGCCAAAAAGAATGTGGCTGGCGGAGCATCGACGCCGCCGTACGCCTGCAACACCCATGCGGCGGCAAGCCCGGAAAGATTGGCGGCAAAGGTGACGGACAGGTTGATGCCGCCGGTCAACAACGGCAACAGCATGGCCAGTGTGAGAAGACCGAGTTCTGGCAGTTGGAAGGCAACCGAACCGAAAGTGCCCAGTGACAGGAAGTTATCTGCCATCAACCCGAAGATGAGCATAACCGCGACGAAGGCAATGCCGGGGCCTGCCATATCGGCCCCGAAGGTGGCGTTGAATTTTTGCACGAAGGACTTCATCAACGCTTGCTCCCTCTTCTGGAAGAACCCTTCAGGCTGGCTGGTAAAAGCTTGTCCAACCGCGTGGAAGAGAGCGTGATTGCAACGAGGATGATCGCGCCGACAATCATCTTGAAGGCGAAGGGCGAGACGCCCATCAGGTTGAGGCCGTTTTGCGTGATCGAGACCATCAGCACACCGAGAACACAGCCCAGAACAGAGCCTTTGCCTCCACCGAGGCGCGCGCCGCCGAGAACGGTTGCGGCGAGCACATCGAGTTCGCGTCCATAAAGAGCGTTGGGCACCACTTCCTGCGCATAATGCGCCTGCATTAGCCCGGCAATTCCAGCCATCAGCCCCAGCCAACCGAAGGAAATGTAGTGCATGGCGCCGATGTTGATGCCGAAGCGGCGCGCACCCTCCGGGTTGTCGCCGAAGGCGTAGAGTTGCCGCCCGATGGTCGTGCGCGAAATCATGAACCAGGTGGCCACGCAGCAGAGGATCATCACCACGACCGGCAAGGTCAGTTCCAACCAGGAGCCATCCGGCATTTCGCGTTCGTAGAAGACGACACGGTTGGAAAGCCAGTCCGGCAGATTGTAGATCGACACGCCCTTGGTGAAAAACATCAACAGGCCGAAGAAGATGTTGAAGGTCGATATGGTGGCAACGATCGAGATGATGCGGAAACGCCAAACCAGCAGTGCGTTGATCAACCCCAGTCCGATGCCAACGGCACCGGCGATGATGAACCCCTCCGCCCAGTTGCCGCCACCCAGAGCCGTGAGCGCCAGAACCGTGACATACTGCACAACGGAGGCTGCGACGGCAAAGGAGATATCGATGCCGCCGGATATCAGCACGACCAGCAGCCCGACCGCAAAGATGATGTTGACGGCCGATACGTTCAGCACGTCGAATGCGTTCGAGACGGTCAAGAACCGGTCCGTGCCGAACGAAAGTCCGGCGCACAGAAGGATCATCACCAAGAAAAGCGTGAACTCGGTTGTATTTCCAAGAATTAGCCTACGCATAGATGGCAGACTCCAGTTTGGTCAGCGACACCTCGCGCGGATCGTAGGTCGCGTGGAACCGGCCCTCCACCATGTGGATGACCCGGTCGGTGTTGAAATAGACTTCCGGCGGCTCATCGGAGATCACGATGATGGAAAGGCCATCTGCTGCAAGTTTTCGAACGATCTCGAAGATACCGGCGCGGGCACCGACATCGACCCCCACTGTCGGAGCATCGAGGATGAGGATTTTCGGCCCGATCGCCAGCCATTTGGCGATGGCGATGCGCTGCTGATTTCCGCCTGATAGCGTTCGGATCGGGTCTTCCGGCAGGCCGATCTTGACGCCGAGGGCAGAAATCCAGTTCGAAACCACACTCTCCTTCTTCGACGGAGAGATCAGACCGTGGTCCAGCAACTTGTCGAGCGAGGCCATGACCAAATTATCGGCAATGGATTGTGGCTGGTTCAAACCGAGCGACAGGCGGTCTTCGGAAAGGTAGGCAACACCTGCACGGATCGCATCCCGGTTCGACCGGAAATGCATCTTTTCGCCTTCTATGTTTATTTCACCGGACTGCGGCTGCAGCATGCCGAACAGCGTCAGGGCAAGCTCCGTGCGGCCAGCGCCCAGCAGCCCGGTTATGCCAAGCGTCTCGCCACGGCGCAGATCGAATGAGACATCCTGAAACTCACCTTCGCGCGTCAACCCACGCACGGATAGCACGACAGGCTGATCGTCATGATCTCCCGCGATAACGGCACTATCGAAATTGCGCCCCGTCATCAGTTCGGTTACGCGCGACTGGGTCATGCCTTCAACGGGAAAAACACCGACCAGCGCGCCATCGCGCAGCACGGTAATCCGGTGCGAAATTTCCAACACTTCCGCCAGCCGATGCGATACGAACACCACGGCGATACCTGAGGCAGCAAGATTGCGAACGATGTCGATAAGGTAATCTGCTTCCGATTGCGTCAAGGAGGCGGTCGGCTCGTCCATGAAAACGATGCGGGCATCGCCGACCAGAGCGCGGGCAATGGCGACGATCTGGCGTTGCGCGAGGGGCAATTCCTTGAGGGGTCTGTGAATGTCGATCTCGACACCGAGCCGCGCCAGTGCGGCCTCGGCGGATTTCTCGATAGCGCGCTTGTCGACCAGTCCGTACTTGCCCTTCACGGCGTGCTGAAAACCGATGTTCTCGGCAACCGACATCTCATCGAACAGTGCAAGATCCTGCCAGATCACCTGAATGCCAAGCGATTGCGCGAGAGCCGGTGTCATCGCGGCAATCGGTTCGCCGGCAAAGGAGAGTTCGGCACCGGCTTCAGGCTTGTAGACACCGGTGATCACTTTGATCAGCGTGCTCTTGCCACAGCCGTTTTCTCCGGCAAGGCAATGCACTTCTCCGGGATTGACCTCGAAGGACACGCCTTTCAGGGCGCGGACGCCGCCGAAAGTGACTTTGATGTTTTTCAGGGACAGGAGCGGTTTTTCGCTCATAATCGCGTATCTCTCCGGTCGCCGCACTTGTATTGGCGGACGCCATAAACTCTGCATTTCAACTGTGAACCGGCGTCGCGTGACATTTGCGTTCACGCGACGCCGTGGCCTTGGGGAGGATTAGAGGCCCATGGAGACGAGGTTGTCGATGCTGTCCTTGTCGATCTTCAGGAGCTGGTCAACGATGATCGTGTTGCCTTCGGGCGTGATTGTGCCGAGACCTTCGATATTATCACCCGCTTTGGGAACCTGACCCTTTGCGATGTGGTCTGCAAGCGTGATGAAGACCTCACCCGCCAGCTTCGGATTCCACATGAAGCCGCCTGTCAGCGCGCCGGATTTGATCAGCTTGGCGCCCTGTCCGGGTGAGAAAGGCCCGATGACGAAGACCTTGCCGTCCTTGCGGCGCTCTTCGACCGCGCGTCCAGCGCCGATCGGTCCCTGCGAACCGAACGCCAGAAAGCCGTGTAGATCAGGGTTTGCCGACATGAGATCGAGCGCCGTTGAGCGGCTCTTGTCGAGGTCTTCGGCCACGCCGTAGCGATCGCCGACGAGTTTCATATCCGGGTAATTCGCCTTGATATAGGCAATGGCCGCATCGGCCCAGGCATTGTGAAGCGGAACGGTCAGAGAACCGACGAATACGGCGTAAGAGCCTTTGCCACCCATCTTTTCGCCCAGAAGCTTGCCGTGAGCTTCACCGAAACCCTTTGCGGAGGCCAGTTCGAAATCCCAATCTGCGCCAAGCTGCTTGGGCGATTCATGGGTGATGACCTTGATGCCAGCCGCCTGCGCCTTTTTCAGAACCGGCTCCAGCACTTTCGCGTCGTTCGGTACGACACCGATGAAGTCGACCTTCTGCGCGATCAGATCTTCGATAGCGCGCACCTGCAAGGCTGGATCGGCACTGGTCGGTCCGACCATGAAGCCGTTGACGCCGAGCTTGGTGCTCTGCTCCTTGATTCCAGCTTCCATAGCGTTGAACCATGGAATCCCGCCAATCTTGACAACGACGCCCACCTTCGGACCCTCGGCAAAGGCCGTGGATGACAGCAGTGCGAGCGACAGACCAAGGGCTGCGATTATTTTATTCATGGATGTTCCTCCTCCAAACACTCGGCAATCGGCTTTTCGCAGCGGTTTCTTGATACTCCACGCGCAAAAATCTTTCATCTCGCCCATTCGAGACGTTCCCGTGCCACTCCCATAGCAACCATCTCCGCACAATCGATATTGCGCGTTTGCACAATCGATGGTGCAATGAACATAACACGACGCACTCTTTCGTCAAGAGGACAACTGCTTCTATAATGGGAATCAGTAGGGGGACCAAAATGACGGAGCCGAACGGCAAGAAAGCCACCATCTATGACCTGTCCGTTCTGTCAGGCGCATCGGCATCTACCGTGAGTGCTGTCTTGAACGGTTCATGGCGCAAACGGCGGATTTCGGAAGAAACGGCGGGCAAAATCCTGTCGCTGGCCAAGGCGCAGCGCTACACCACGAACCTTCAGGCGCGTGGCTTGAGAAGCTCGAAATCCGGCCTCGTCGGGTTGCTGGTGCCGGTCTATGACAACAGGTTCTTTTCGTCCATGGCCCAGACCTTCGAGGCGCAGGCGCGTCTGCGTGGGCTTTCCCCCATGGTCGTGTCCGGTCGGCGCGATCCCGAAGAGGAACGCCGCACCGTCGAAACGCTGATCGCCTATTCCATCGACGCCCTGTTTATCGCTGGCGTGACCGACCCGGATGGCGTTCACCAGGTCTGTGCCCGCGCCGCCTTACCCCACGTCAACATTGACCTGCCCGGCAAGCTGGCATCTTCGGTCATCTCGGATAACAGGCACGGTGCGGAAGTTCTGACATCGGCAATCCTCGCCCATGCCGCCCGTAACGGGGCTCTCAGCCCGGAAGACGTCATTTTATTCGGCGGCCATGACGACCATGCCAGCCGCGACCGCATCGCCGGTTTCCACGCAGTGAAAAATAGCTATTTCGGCATTGAAAGCAGCGACGATATCGAGATCACAGGCTATTCGCCTCATATGACGGAACTCGCCTTCGAGCGTTTCTTTGACCGCAAGGGCCGCCTGCCGCGCTGCTTCTTCGTCAACTCTTCCATCAATTTCGAAGGCCTGCTTCGCTTCATGGGACGGCACGACGGCGAGACGTTCGGCGACATCGTCGTCGGCTGTTTCGACTACGATCCCTTCGCTTCGTTCCTTCCGTTTCCGGTCTACATGATCAAGCCGGATATCTCCAAGATGCTGGAGCGGGGGTTTGACCTCCTGGAAGAACCTCCGGCCCGCCCCACGGTCACGATCATCGAGCCGAAACTGATCCCGCCACGGACAGCCCTGGAGGGGCCTCTCGATGACATCAAAGATCCCACTCCGTTAATGAGTGGTGCTCGATAATCAGCTACCAGCGACCCAAGGCCGATGTGAAGGCATCGCCGCTTATGATAGGGTCGGGCGTCCTCTTCTTCAGCGCAGGAAACGCCATGCCATATCACTTTCTGGAGGTCGCAGTGACCCCAAGCGTCAGGGCCGCTCAAGCGGAAATGGGTGCTGATCAAATCTGGCTCGGCGGCCACGACCGACCGTCCGATCGGTTCACCGAAAACGAGATTTCCTTCATAGCCTCGCGCGACAGCTTCTACATGGCATCGGTATCTGAAACAGACTGGCCCTATGTGCAGCACCGGGGCGGGCAGCCGGGCTTTCTCAAGGTCATCGATGACCAGACGCTTGCCTTTGCGGATTATCGCGGCAACCGGCAATATATCAGCACAGGCAATTTCGCCGTTAACGACCGTACCTGCCTGTTCCTGATGGATTATGCACGCCGCGCCCGTCTCAAAATCTATGCCCATGTCGAGCACTTGACGCTCGAAGAGGACACCGCCCTCACAGCCGCTGTCTCCGACCTGAATTACCGTGCGCGCGCCGAGCGAATTTTCAAGCTGAGGCTCGAAGCCTATGACTGGAACTGCCCGCAACACATCACACCGCGTTACACTGAACACGAGGTAGAACAGGCCGTCACCCCTCTCCGCGAAAGGTTATCTCAACTGGAGGCGGAAAACGAGGCTTTGCGCGTAAGGATTGGTGAACTAAGGTAGGAAAACCGAAGTGTTCACGCGGCGCGGAGCGTCCGTTATATGCGATTGTTCAGACCCGGAGGACACACGCAAATGCGGTGATGTCTCTGGTATGGTGGTTTATGTATCCGTATTTGCGTGGCCACTGGTTGTTCCGTCCGTCTGGTTCCTCAGCCTAAGCCGAGGGAGGGGTCGTCAGGGGCATTATCGCACCCGGACAAACCCTCCATCCGTCTCGCCACGCAACCAGACATCTTGGCTTGCCGGAGCTCTCGATGGGTCCGGGGCCGTCGGCTGGGTTCGTGGCACCGATGTCTCAGTCTTGACCGCACGTTCCGGCCAAACCCCAAACACCACTTCCAGCCGCCACGATGTCTCGCGATACACCCTGCAGATGGAAGCGAGGCAATTGTAGGCACAGCTTCTGGGACCATTGAGAAAGCTTTTGACGATTTTTTGCGTTTTTCTGATAAGGCTCTGATTTTGAATGGATGTTTTTCATAGAAGCTGTACTTCACGTGGCATTCACCACATTTCGTCAACATCCGCCATTACCGACCAACGAAAATTCAGCCACTCGCCTTAGCTGGCCAGACGAGCTACGTGTAGTGAAAAATCCCTCCAGCAGCATTTTCCTGACCGAAACGCATTTTTCAGCTTGCATAGCGAGACAAATCATTTATACGACCCCCTTAACGAAGCGGCGCAGCCACTTCGGTTGCGTTGGGGAATAGTTCAACGGTAGAACGACGGACTCTGACTCCGTTAATCTTGGTTCGAATCCAGGTTCCCCAGCCAATCTCTCTTTTCTCAATAAAATCAATTATTTAGGCAGAATCTGAAAAGAGTAACCGGAATACTTTTCCGAGTCATCCTTGCGGATCCGCACGCGATATTCTTTCCCTCTCGAATCCCTTATAATCTACGCAACTTGGCAATGGGATATTCAAGAGGGTGCGCATGGATTTTATGTCGTGGCTACTTACGCTAATCGGCATGGGTAGCGATCAAGCGATGCGCCAAAGCGATAAACGCGCCGAGGTACCCCGATTGAACGCCGAAGTCGCCGGTGAGGTCGGCAAGCGCGTGATATCCTCGCAATGCTGCACCGCGCCTCAAACGGCTTGCGTCACAGATCGCAAGCGAACACCCTGAATTACATCTTAGCATCGTGAAATTTCTGGATGAGCAGCAAGCGATTGTTTTAACAATGGTCAAGACAACCGAAGACAATAAAACGAAAATTGCTACAGCGAGTGGCTTTCCCGATTGGGACAAAGCAGTTCGCGATTTTTAGGAATGTCGCATCACTGCTTCACGCATGCCCCCTTGGATACAAGGAATTGTAGACAGGTGGGATGCGGTCTTTCTTGAGAACGGGATATCCGTGAGGTGATGAAGCTGGTGGCATACGAACGTCGCCGTTTCGGGTATCGACGCATTCACGTCATGCTGGATCGACAGGGCATTGCCATGAACCTCAAGAAGCTCAGACGGCTCTATCGGGAAGAAAAGCCGACCGTGCGTAAACGCTGGCGCAAGCGGGCTTTTGGAATGCGGCGAACTTTGGCGCCAGATTGAAAACCCCAGACTCTCCTGAAAACTGGAGGGAAGATGGGTCTCAGGTCAAAATCAACAACTCCAATTTAGTGACTTTATAATTGGTTTTTAGCCCAGTTTTCTACGTTTCTTTGTAAACGGTCAAGATATCTAAGAAACGACGCAGGGCAGGGACTGTGTTCTTTGTTCGATAGACAAACGAAAGGTCGAGGCCGACCTTGAGATCGGTCACAGGCAGTAGCTTTACGCCGTGCGGCATGCGCCATTTGTGGCATTCATTGACGAGCGCCATTCCGACACCGACTGTCACCAGCGCCAGCATTTCGGCTTCGTTTTCTGCCTCATGGACGACATCGACATTAATGCCTGAATTGAAAAACGCACTGTTCAGCTCGTCCGAATAAGCCGGGCTTTCACGACGGTGGAACGATATGAAGCGTTGGCCCTGGAGTTCCGGCATTGTGACAGATGGTCTTTGCGCCAAATCCGATTTTGCTGGAACGGCCAGCAGAATGTTGTGTTTGCTGACGGGCAGGATCGTCAGTGACGGATCAGCGGGCGCGTTGTAAAGAAACCCGGCATCGATGCGGCCATCATTGATGGCATCAATCTGATCCAGCGTGGTCATCGAACTCAGCGTCAGATCGACACCCGGGTTGTTTTTCTGGAATGCCATGATGGTATCCGGGATGGCGCCGCTCCATGCGGCCACTTCGATGAAGCCGAGCTTGAGAACGCCCGATTCTCCGCGCGCGATCGCCTGGGTTTCACTGACCGCGCGGCCAAGATCATCCAGAATTTTCGTACAGCGATCCCGAAATGCCCTTCCCGCTGCCGATAGCTTCACACCGCGTGAAAGGCGATCAAAGAGCACCACGCCCAGTTCGGCTTCCAGAAGCTGGATCTGACGGCTGAGTGCCGGTTGCGCAATGTGAATACGCTCGGATGCGCGGCCAAAATGCTCATCCTCGGCGACAGCAATGAAATATCGAATTTGTCTCAGATCCATGGCAATTGATAGCAAAACGGCATCAGTTATGACAACTGAAAATATTAGACTGGCGCTTCGCGCCGTTGTTAGCTGGTGCGACAGCATGGTGATGCTGTCAGTGTTGATACCGCGACCATCGAAGGGATTTTAAATGCATTCCCCATTCTCAGTTTTCGAAGCCAGAGCAACCGCGAGATCCGGCGCTCCGCTTCTCGTCGCACCGGCGAGTGCAGGCCTGAGCTACGCTCCCGATGGTTTTCGCAAAACCTATGGCGACGTTCTGGGCGAGGTCCACACGATAAAGGCGCAGTTCGAAGCAGCAGGGTATGGTGCGGGTCACCGTGTCGCTTTGTTGTTGGAGAACCGGCCGGAGTTCTTCAGCTACTGGCTGGCACTCAACGGTCTGGGGATTTCTATCGTCCCGATCAATCCCGATTTGCGCCCTGCCGAGCTTGAATATCAACTCAGCATCGCCGACGCGGATTTGATCGTTACCTATGCAAAGAGCGCCTCGGCATTGCAGGTGTTTTCCGTGCCCGATGTCCGCATCGTGGATTTGACTGAGGACGTGCCAAAAGCGCGCGTGTCTGCCACCCGCACATCAGGTCTTCCAGAGAATGAATGCGCTTTGCTGTTTACCTCTGGCAGCACGGGCAAGCCCAAAGGCTGCATGCTCTCCAACACCTATTTCATGACACTCGCCGAGTGGTACGTGACCCAGGGCGGTGTGGCCGAGATCGACGAGGGCTGTGAAGTGGCGCTCACGCCATTGCCGATGTTCCATATGAATGCGCTTGGCTGCACGGCGCTTGGCATGATCGTGAAGGGCGGCGCTATCGTGCCGCTGGATCGTTTTCATGCCAGTCGCTGGTGGCAATCCGTCAGCGATTCCGGTGCGACGATCGTTCACTGTCTGGGTGTCATACCCGCGATCCTGCTGCGTTTGCCGGAGAGCCAATATGACCGCAAGCATAACGTCAAATTTTCGCTTGGACCGGGTGTGGACGCGCAACACAAGATCGATTTCGAAGAACGCTTCGGTATTCCCATTGTGGAAGCGTGGGCGATGACGGAAACCGGCGGACGTGCTGCCACCACGACAGCGCGTGATAAGTACGAGCCCGGCAAACGGTGTGTTGGTCGACCGCGTGCTGGAATGGAATACCGCATCGTTGACGATACGAACACGGCTGTGGAGCTTGGCAAGCCGGGTGAGCTGATTGTGCGGGCGCAGGGTCCTGACCCACGCAATGGTTTCTTCAGTGGGTACCTGAAGGATGAAGCGGCGACAGAAGACGCATGGGTCGGTGGCTGGTTTCACACCGGTGATCTGGTCTATCAGGACGAGAACGGTCTGCTCTATTTCTTCGACCGCAAGAAAAGCATCGTGCGCCGCAGTGGGGAGAACATCGCCGTGCTGGAGGTGGAGGCCGCACTTTCCAGCCACGGCGCCATCAAGGCTGTGGCAGTAACACCGGTTCCGGACGACCTGCGTGGTGAGGAAGTCTTTGCCTTTTTCGTGAAGGCCGATGGCGTCGCTGGAGATACTCCAGACGCACTTGCCGAAGATATCGTTCACGATGCTGCCGAGCGCCTCGCCTATCACAAGCTACCGGGATATGCGGCGTTTATCGATGCGCTTCCGCTCAGCTCGACGCAGAAGCTTCAGCGTGGTGAGATCAAGACCATGGCGGCAGATTTCGTCTCGCAGGGTAAGGCGATCGATCTGAGACAATTCAAGGCTGGTATTCGCACGCAATCGAGGCATGGTTGATGGCGGGAGCGGTAAAACGCAAGTCCTATGACGGCGTCGTTCTAGCCGTGCCGGCGACTGTGCCGTATGAGCGTTTTTCCATCGAAAGCGCGCACTGGTGGATAGGTCGGGCGCTGCGGGCGTTGTCTGTTGGTTCTGGCATCAGCCACCTCGAATTCGATGGCTTCGCGGTGGCGAGCTTTTCCACCGCACCAGACACAGCCATCGGCCTCACACAGCATTTCGGCCTTTCGCCACGTTGGCTCGATCACGTGCCGATGGGCGGCGTCGCCGGCATCATTTCACTTCGCCGTGCTGCACGCGCAGTCCAGGCGGGTGATACGGATATCGTTGCTTGTGTGGCGGGCGACACCAATCAGGTCGATACCTTCAGAAAGACCCTGTCGAACTTTTCCCGCTTTGCACAGGACGCCGTTTATCCCTACGGGGCGGGTGGGGCCAATGCCAGCTTTGCCTTGATCGCCAGGAATTACATGGCGCGCTACGGTGCAACGCGCGAGGACTTCGGCAAGCTCTGCGTGGCCCAACGCGACAATGCGTTGCGCAATCCGCATGCTCTGATGAAGAAGCCATTGACTCTGGACCAATATATGGCCGGTCGCGCAATTGCCGATCCCATCCACCTCTTCGATTGCGTCATGCCCTGCGCCGGTGCCGAAGCCTTTCTGGTGATGCGCGAGGAGACGGCAAAATCACTCGGCCTTCCCTTTGCCAGAGTGCTCTCGACGATCGAGCGTCATCATGCCTTTGCAGAAGACGACATACAGGATCGTGGTGGCTGGGTGCGCGATATCGACGAGCTCTATTCCATGGCTGGTATTTCTCCCGAAGCAATCGATTTGGTCCAGACCTATGACGACTATCCGGTCATCTCGATGATGCAATTCGAAGACCTCGGTTTTTGCAAGAAAGGTGAAGGGCCTGACTTTGTCCGTAGCCACAGCTTCACGATAGAGGGCAGTTTCCCGCACAACACATCGGGAGGGCAATTGTCGGTCGGGCAGGCCGGAGCCGCAGGTGGTCATCTTGGGATCGTCGAGTGTATGCGACAGGTAATGGGCATGGCCGGGCCAACGCAGGTGAAAGATGCAGGCATCGGCCTCGCATCCGGGTTCGGCATGATCAATTATGACCGAGGCCTTTCCTCCGGTGCGGTTATTCTGGTGGGAGAACGCCCATGACCACGCCGATATCCACACCAAAACGCAAGAACCCGCTTGCGAAAACCCGCCAGCCGCTGTTGCCGCCATCGGCCCGCAGCCGCACTGCTCACGGTCTGACCTTGGCCGCTGCTGAGGGGCGGTTCGTCCTTCAGCGTTGCGAAGAATGCAGCAAATATACCTATCCCCCCAGAGATGCCTGCCCGCATTGCCTGTCGCATCTCCTGCCCTTTGTGGATGCGCCAAGGGGTGGCACTATGATCTGCGAAACGATCATTCGTGTTTCCAGCGACAGCTACTTCCGCGAACACCTACCCTGGCGGCAGGGCATCGTGCAATCCGACTGCGGGCCGCAGATCATCGCCCACATTCATGGCGACTGCGTCGAAGGGCAGGCCGTGCGATTATCGCTCCAACTGGATAAGAGCGGCCAAGCCGTTATGTTTGCACTGCCCGCTCAGGAGACACCCGATATGCGCGATGATCCACAGTTGCGAGAAATGACAGCGGACCCAAGACATCGCCGTGTCCTCATCACGGATGGTCGTAGTCCAGTCGGGCAGGCGCTCGTCAAAAGCCTCGTGAAGGCGGGTGTGGCCAAGATTTTCGTCGGCATCGCTGACCCGTGGAAGCCGCTGCCAAGCGAAGCATATTTCAACGAGATAGAGGTGGTGGAATGCGTCGCGCTCGATCCGACCGATGAGCAGTCGGTGTTCGATCTGGCATCCGATATCGGCGCCAAAGTCGATATCCTCATCAATACGGTCGATCATACGAGGCAGTCTCCTCTGTTTGACCGTGGCAGTGCGGGCAAGCTTTCCGATGCCGTGGATACGATGCTGCTGGGATCGATGCGGCTTGCACAGGCCTTCGGTCCGGTCATGGCGAGCAGAGGGGCCGACGGCGCACATTCCGCCACCGCCTGGGTCAATGTGCTCTCGGCCTATGCGCTCGCGAATGCGCCAGCCTATGGCGCGGTCTCCGTGGCGCATGCGGCCTGCCTGTCCTTGTCGCACTGGCTTCGTGCGGAACTGAGGCCGGGCGGCGTTCGTCTTCTCAATGCTTTTGCTGGCCCAATCGATACCGAGTGGTATCAAACCATGCCGCCGCCAAAAGTCGCCCCTTCCCAGCTCGCCGATGCGATTGTCGATGGGCTGCAACGTGGTTTGGAAGAAATTTATGTCGGCGATGTCGCCAAGGATATTCGCGAGCGTCTGGCCGCCAATCCAAAGGCGCTGGAACGGGAGATTGGCCAATGACTTCGACTATCCCATCATCTGCCGAGACCTTGTCTTCGCTTGCGATGCAAATTGCCGATGGCAGCGTCAGGCTCGTTGATCTGACCCACACGCTATCGCCTGATTTCCCGACAATCGTCATGCCGCCTGAGCTTGGCCAGTCAGCGCCTTTCCGAATGGAACAGATTTCTCGCTATGACGGCGATGGTCCGGCCTGGTACTGGAACAATCTGTCATTCGGAGAGCACACGGGCACGCATTTCGACGCGCCGATTCACTGGTACACCGGCAAGGATCTACCGCTCAATACGGTGGATACGTTGCCGACATCCGACATGATGGCACCGGTCAATGTCATCGATTGCTCGAAACAATCTGCCGGTGATGCGGATTTCCTGCTGAGCATCGATGATGTTCTGGTGTGGGAAGCCGAGCACGGGCAGATCGCACCGCGCACATGGGTTTTCATGCGCACGGATTGGTCCAGGAAAACTGGACGCGCCTATGCCAATCTTCTGGAGGATGGCGCGCACACGCCCGGACCCGATGCGGATGTCATGCGCTGGCTGGTCGAGGAGCGTGATATCATCGGCTTTGGAACCGAAACAATTGGCACGGATGCCGGTCAGGCTGGACATTTCAGTCCGCCCTATCCAGCACATCATTTTCTGCATGGTGCTGGCCGCTACGGCCTGCAATGCCTTGCCAATCTCGATATGCTTCCTGCAAAGGGCGCTATCGTGATCGCCGCTCCGCTGAAAATCAAACACGGCTCTGGAAGCCCGCTCAGAGTGCTGGCGCTCGTGGCGGACAATCATTAGCAACGAGCGTTCAGAGGTCCGTAGCGCACTGAGCAATCGCGCGCTGCGCCATGACACTGATCAAGTTTTCACGATAGGCTCTTGGCCCATGACGATCTTCCAGAATATCGAAGCTGGAGAGGTCTAGATCGGACACGACATCCGGCGTGAAGTTTTCGTTCAATCTCTGTTCGAGTTGGTTGAGGCGGAAGACGCCGTGGCGACCGGCTCCATTGACGGCCACCGTCACGGAGTGCTGATGCCGAGCAAGAAAGACGCCGACCATTGCATATCCATTCGCCGGGTAAGGGAATTTGACATAGGCGGATGCGGTCGGAATATCGAAGGACACGGCGGTGATCAGTTCTTTATCCTCAAGCGCCGTCTTGAACGGCCCTTCGAAGAAGTCGGCCGCTGCAATCGACCGGGCATCCGTTTCAACGATTGCATTCAACGCAATCAGGGCGGCGGGATAGTCCGATGCCGGATCGTTTCTGGCGATCGAACCGCCGATGGTGCCGCGATTTTGGATGTGGCGATCACCGATGGTGGCGGCCAGGGTGATCATCGCAGGGCACACCTTCAACAGATCGACACTTTCCACAACATCGGTGTGCGTCACGGCAGCTCCGAGCCGAAACCTCGTATCTGTTATCTCGATGTCGCGCATGCCGGGCATGTCAGTCACATCCAGCACATCCGTTGGCGCTTCTTCTCGCGCTCGCATGCGGGGCACCAATGTAAGACCCCCGGCCATGAATGTCGGCGCAACCGCTTCCTTCAAGATGCGTGATTGTGCGGCATGGGACGTGATTTTGTGAAACTGGAATGGACGCATCGCGCTATCCGATCTCGTTTGCAGATTGCGTAAATTCTCCGCCTTGCTGCGCGACATCGAGGATGGCAGCAACGATGTTATGATATCCCGTACAGCGACAGATATTGCCGCTCAGTTCCTGACGCACCCGTGCTTCATCCAGCACGCCGTCTGCTTTCTCGACGATATCGATGGCGGTCATGATGAGGCCAGGCGTGCAGAAGCCACATTGCAGGGCGTGGTGGTGATGAAAGGCTTGCTGCATGGGGTGCAACTGATCGCCAACAGCCACGCCCTCAATCGTCGTTATCTCAGAGCCATTGACTTGTGC
Organism: Hyphomicrobiales bacterium; assembly: GCA_900468015.1. GTDB lineage: Bacteria > Pseudomonadota > Alphaproteobacteria > Rhizobiales > Rhizobiaceae > Agrobacterium. The sequence continues at coordinate 249,033 of UBRU01000002.1, read as the reverse complement.
TGCGAGCATGAAACAGGATTTGACCGTTCGTCCATCCACCTTCACCACGCAAGCGCCGCATTGGCCGGTGTCACAACCAACATGCGTGCCGGTCAGACAGAGATCTTCACGGATGAAATCCACCAGCAGCCTGTTGTCATCAACAATTCGCTCAACCGGTTGGCCGTTTACGACACATGCGACATCTGTCATTTCAACACTCCGCTCGTCCGGCCGCTTTTGACCAGGCGCCAATCGTCAGATCGACATGGCACCGACACTTGCACCGCCGCAGACGAACAATGTCTGGCCGGTGACGAAGCTGCTCTTCTGATCCGCGAAGAACATGAAGGCGTTCGCGACATCATCCACCGTTCCGAGCCTTCCGACCGGAATGCGGGTGGCAAGCTCAGCCTCTCTCTCGCTTCCTTTTGGCACGATATCCCAGAAGTTATCAGTCTGAATCGGTCCCGGTGCAACGATGTTGACGGTAATCTGGTGTTTGGCCAGTTCCAGTGCCCAGGTGCGCGCCATGCCGATCATGCCTGCTTTGGTGGCGCTATAGGCCGTGCGTGTCGGGGCGCCCAAGGCGGCTCTGGAGGCGTTGAACATGATGCGCCCAAAACGGCGTTTCTTCATTGTCGGCAGGAATGCCTGAGCCAATGTCAGCGCCGAACCCAGGTGAAGTTGGGCCAGCCCGGTGATATCTTCGGCACGGGCCTCTTCGATAAGGTTTGGCCAGATGACGCCTGCATTGTGGATGAGATGCGTGACCTGATGGGACGCAGCGATTTTCGTCGAAACATCTTTGACCGCCTTCTCATCGAAAAGATCGGCCTCGACAGAGGTCAGATTTGCGTGGTGAAAATCCGGGGCGTGGCGTGAGATCGAGATGACTTTATAGCCTTCCGCCAGCATGCGTTTGGCCAATTCGGCACCTATGCCCTTGCTGCCTCCGGTAATAACGGCCGTGAAATCATTCATGTGTCTTCTCCCTGCGGCATTCCGCCGGACATCTGGTTTATTCTTCGACCGGTCCTTTGTGATGCTGGCCGGTTCACTTGCACGTCGCCCTGAGGCAGTCTTCACATCGTCTTTTCTAGTTCATGCGCCGTCTCGTCGCTGGCATAGACCAGTTCGACAATGGTCTGTTCGCTGACATCCTCGCCGCCGAGTTCACCCACGAGGCGGCCCTCTCTCAGCACGACCACACGATCGCTGAGCGAGACGAGTTCGCTGAAATCCGACGAGATGACGATGGCCGAACGGTTGCCCGTGACGACAGAGCGGATGAGGTCGAACATTTCCTGCTTGCCATGGACATCGACGCCCTGGGTCGGCTCATCGAAAATGAACACGCGATTGTCCTGCGTCATCCACTTGGCCAGAACCACCTTCTGCTGGTTACCGCCAGAGAGAAGACGAACAGTCTGTTCGGGGCCGGGTGTTTTGACGGAAAGCTTGTCGATCAGCCCGTTGGCCGTCTCGCGCTCACGTTTGCGGCTGATGAATGGCAAACCGCTGGCACGGTGATGCTTCAGGGACGCGATCGTCATGTTCTCGCGAACAGACATGCCGAGAACCAGGCCTTGATGGCGGCGATCCTCCGGCAGCAGCACCACGCCGGCCTTCACCGCATCGCGTGGCGACCCCAATCGCATTGCCTTGCCCATCAGCTCTATCGAGCCGGATGTCGCTCGGTCGGCACCAGCGATCAACCTGACGAGTTCAGTTCTGCCAGAGCCGACCAGTCCGGCGATGCCCAGTATCTCTCCGGCCTTCAGTTCGAACGAGATGTCTTGGACGACGGAACTGCGCGACAAACCTTTCACCGTCATGATGGTCTTACCATCGAGGGCGGAATTCCTCTGTCTGCGCGTGGAAGGGTTTGCGGGAGCATCCTTTGCCGTTCTGCCTGCAATGGCCGCAACGATGGATTTTTCGTCGGTGTCGGCGGTCGATGTTTCCAGCGTCACCCGCCCATCCTGCATAACGATGACCCGATCGGTGATATCCACGATCTCCCGCAGCCTGTGCGATACGTAGATGACCGTGCGGCCTTCGTCTCTCATCTGGCGAACGATGCGGTGCAGTTGGGCGATTTCAGTTTCGGTCAGCGATGTGCTGGGCTCATCCAGCACCAGCAGGCGCGCATCCTGATAAAGCGCGCGCCCGATCATCACCATGCGCTGCTGCACCATCGTCAGGTCGCCGACGCGATGGTGTGGCAGAATGGCAGGGTCCAGCCGCGCGAGAACGGTGCTGACCCGTCTTGCAAGTTCTTTCCAGTCGATCAGCACGCCGAAGCGTTTTGGAAACGGCGTCCCGAAGGCGACATTTTCAGCCACCGTCATTTCCGGCGCATTGGCGAGTTCCTGATGCATGAAAGCGAGACCGCAGCGATGCGCCATCGATGTCCCGTAGCTTGGCGGCATCAACTCGCCATTGATCAGCAACTGGCCTGCATCGGGCTTCTCGATACCAGCGAGAATGCGAATGAGGGTCGACTTGCCCGCGCCGTTCTTTCCCACCAGACCGATCACTTCACCGCGACTGATGTCGATGCTGACATTGTCTAGGGCCCGGACGCCGGGGTAACGGCGTTGCAGATTGCGGGTGGAGACGAGTGGCGCGTTCATGGTCACTCTCCCTTTCGGCTAAGCCGGGCGAGCAGGATCGCGATGGCGAGAATTCCGCCCTGAATGATCTGCACCAGCGGGCCGCTGAGGTTGAGAACGGTCAGTCCGCTGCCGATGATTTGCAGAAACAGCGCGCCAAGCGCCGTGCCCACCGGCGTGAAACTGCCGGGACGAAGCATGGATGATCCCAGGAAGGCAGCGGCATAGGCTGGTAGCAAAAGTCCGAGGCCGGTATTCGGATTGGCGGCACCTGCCTGCGATGTGAGGAGAACACCCGTCAGTGCTGCGAGAAGACCGACGATGCCGTAACCCAGAGCTTTCAGAAACCGGACTGGCACGCCTGACAATCGTGCGGCCTCTGCATTGCCGCCGATGGCGTACATGTAACGGCCTGGTTCGGTATGCCGCAGGAAGACATGGGCGACGAACAGCACGGCAAGGGCGATGTATATCTGGTTGGACAGCCCAAAACTGACATCCCCGGCTATTGCACTATAGGATTCAGGGATGCCCTCGAAGATGCTCGCAGAGCCCGTGAGATGCAGGCCCAAACCGGTAAAGACCGTGCCCATCGCTATCGTCAGAATAAAGGACGGCAGTGCGGCATAGGCAATCAGCGCACCGGTGATGCTTCCCAACCCAAGTCCCACCAGGAGGGCCAGCAAAACGCCGGGCAAGGTGCCCAATCCCATATAGCTGGTCGATACGAACACGACGGCGGTTGTGGCACAAAGGGCCACAAGGCCACCGACCGACAGATCGTAGTCGTTCATCGCCAGAACGAAAGTGATGCCTAAGGACACGATGAGCAAAGGCGCGCAATCACGCAGAATGGACTTCATCATGAACAGCGTGAGGAAGGAACTGGGGCGAAGGCTCGCAAACACGATGAACGTCAGGATCATCGCGACAATCACGCCGTAGCGCGCGAGAAACTTGCGAGCAACCATCAAAGTGCCGGGCGCTGGGGCAGTATCCGGTTGCTTCACCGCAGATGTGGAATGGGAAGGAAGTACGGCCATAACTACCTCAACTGAGCTGTTCATCGTTCGATGATGAGAGCGTTCGCTCTCAAGGCTATCCGTATGGCTTGTCCGGCGAGAACGCCGACCAAGAATTTCTGGGATGGACAGAGCCGAGCTTCCGTCAGCCCCGCCCACCTCCGTCTGCCGTCACGCTACTGCGCTGCCGCTCTCAATTGCGCCGTGGCACCTTCGTCCAAGGCTCCGCCCTGTGTGAAGGCGACGCGATAGACGTCTTTTGCACGCTGTTCGGAAATCCACCCTTCGCGCACATCTTTCAGAACCAGCGCCGGGTCGCGCGCATCGGGACGACCATAACCGCCACCACCGGTACACATTGAAACGACGGTCTCGCCAGGTTCCAGAACGAGTTGGGTGAAGTTTGGAAGCTCTTCAAGAGAGCCGTCACGCAACCTTTTGTACTGTTGGGCGCAGGCGCCATCATGCCCGCCGCGAACACCGCGCGGGGCATTGTGCGTACCATCGCTGGTGTAGATGATCTCCAGCTTGGTATCGACCGGGCCGTATTCCACATAGGCGCCCGGCGCACCGCGGAAACGACCTGCCCCCTCGCTGTCGGTGATGATCTGCTGGGCCTTGATCTCGATGGGATATTTCATCTCGTCGACTTCGACGCTGTCGTGCATCTGCAAACCGGCAACACCCACGCCGATGACCGTCAACCAGCCATCGGCCTTTGGCGCACCTGCGCCATTGGTCACGAGCAGGGAGAGGAAATTGACGAAGGGCCCGCGACCTTCACGCGGATCGACGCCGGAGATGACGGCCATGGCAGGCGGCAGGCATTTCCCGATTTCGGCCATACCGAAGCCGTCACCCAACTCTGCCAATCCCATGGCGACCGCTTTGCCAACGGTCTCTGCAAGGTTGGTCGTTGCCGTAGAGCAACTGAAGGGATGGCGGGGAATGCCGACCATGCAATTTTCCCGCAGCCGAATATCCAGCCTGCGGAAACTACCCGCATTTGGCGGCACCAGCCGCGCCAGACTGGAGAAGATACCGGCCATGGTATTGCTGGTCGCAGTCGATTCCGTCAGGTTGAGACCAATCGGCTGGCAATCGAGATTGTCGGTCAGGTCGACAATGATGCGCCCCTGCGCCGGATCAACTTCGATATCGGCATTGACGGGCAGGCCATCCGGCGCACCGGGCACGGGATCGTGCATCAAGGACACACGAACGGAACCGGCAGGCAAGTCGCTGATGGCTTCCGCCATCTGCTGTTCGCTGTAATCGAACCATGCCGATGAGAACGAGCGCAGTGTGTCACTGCCCATTTCGCCGACCAGTTCCAGCAAACGCCGTTCGCCGATGCGTGCCGCGCCGAGAATGGCGAGGAAATCGCCGTGCCACATGTCGGGAACGCGCAGTCTGACTTTGCACTCGCGCACGAAATCCTGATTGATAACGTAGCGGGACTGGACCTTGCTGCACGGGAAGATCAGCGCGCCTTCCTGATAGACATCCTTTGCCGTGGCATAGAATGTCGTTGGAATGGAGTTGCCGCAGTCTGCGACATGGGCCTTGGCGAAAACAGTGAAGTGATGCACGCCCGCGTCATCGATGACGGGCATCAGTACGCACCAGTCGGCGGCATGCGAGTTGCCATGATAGGGCGAATTGGCGAGGAAGGCATCGCCCTTGGCCATATCGGGGTGCCATTCCTTCATGTAGCGCGCCTGAAGATCAGGGCCTCGGAAGGTGTGGCAGGGCAGGCTTTCGGCAACGGTCAGCAGATCGTCATCTGCCGTCAGAATGCCGCAGGAAAAGTCACGCGCCATGTTCATGATTGCGGAGCGCGCGGTACGCTGCAAGGTGTTCGTCATGGCATTGACGACCGCTTCCATGCGGTTGTTGATCAGTGCCAGTCGCAGTCCGTCGAAACGGGAGGGGTTCTCGATAGCTGTCATGTCATCAGTCCCTTCAATTCGCTTTGACGCGGTTTTGGCGAAGCAGGTCTAGCACCAGCGACCCTGACTCAAGCCGTGTGATCGACGCATCCGGCGGAACGACAACCGTCGTCACCAGGGATTCAACAATGACGGGACCAGCGACAGTTTCGCCTATGGCCAGCGACTCGTAGCTGCGCACTCGTGCCGAAACGCGGCCATGTCCAGTGAAATAGGCAGAACGCTGCCGTTCCTGTCGGGGTGCATCGCTGGGCGGCCCGCTCTGGAATGGGCGACGCGGCAGCATGCAACGGATCTGCGCATGCCAGGCGATGATTTCGACTTCGGAAGCAGGGTCGGACACCGCAAACAGCGCTTCATGTGCCTTGTGGAAATCCTCACGGAAGGCCGCAACATCTTCCGCACTCGTGAACCTGGCAGATCGCAGGGGAACGTCGATTTCCCATGCCTGGTTGGGATAACGCGCCTCGACTGAGTAGGTGATTTCATGGCCGACGGTACCGGCACCCGCACCGGCGACGAATGCCTCGCACTTCTTCGTCAGCTGCTCGATGGTCTGCTCTGCCAGTTCGAAATTGAAGTTGCGTGTGGTAGCGAGCGCCGTGGTCGAGAAATCCTGTGTGAGATCGGACAAAAGAGCGCCAGCCGCACTGAGCGCCGCGGAAACTTCGGGGATGATGACCCGGTCGATGCCCAGACGCTGTGCGATGAGGGCAGAATACAATCCAGCCCCGCCGCCACCGCCGATCATTACGGCCTGCTGCGGATCGATGCCCTGATTGAGCGTCAAATCTTCGATGGCCGTGACCATGCGTTCGCAGGCAAGACGGAAAATGGCGTCCGCTGCCTCATCCAGCCCCAGACCGAGCGGCCCGCCGACATCCTTGGCGATGGCATCTGCCGCAGGCTGCGCATGGATCTTCATGGCGCCACCGAGGAAGTAGTCGGGATCGACATAACCCAGCACGACGCAGGCATCCGTGACCGTGGGGCGTGTGCCGCCGCGACCCCAGCAGACCGGGCCAGGAGATGAGCCTGCACTTTGCGGACCGACATGCAACAGCCCGCCTCTGTCCACCCAGCCGATGGAGCCGCCACCGGCACCGATGCTGCGAACATCGACGGACGGAAAGCCGGTCATATGCAACTGTCCAGCGCGATCCACCATCGTTTCACGCGTCCAGGGAATGACACCGTTCTTGATGAGGCCGACGTCATAGGTCGTGCCACCCGCATCGGTCACGATGGCATTGCCACTACCGGCATCAATTTGTGCATAGTGACGGCCCGCAACGGGGGCGGCGGCTGGTCCTGAACCAATCGTGTGGATCGGCGTATCCCACACGTCGGACGCATCGAGAACACCACCGGCGGATGTCAGGATCAACAAACGGCCGGAAAATCCTGCTTCACGAAGGCGGCCATCCAGATTCTGGATATAGCGGCTCATCAACGGCTTCAGCGAGGCATCGATAGCGGCCGATGAGGCGCGGCGATATTCACGGATTGTCGGGTTGAGCTGATGCGACAGCGTATAGGGCACGCCCGGAAGGTGTTCTTCCAGCAAAGCGCCAATGCGTTGTTCATGGGCGGGATTGACGATCGACCACAGCAGGCAGACTGCGACAGCCTCGACGTCCTGAGTGGCCAGCGTATTGATGACCTCGATGACCGCGGCTTCGTCCAAAGGCTCGGAAACCTGACCATCGGCGCGAACGCGCTCCGGCACCTCGTAGGACAAGGCTCTTGGAATATAGGGGTCCGGGTAGGAAAAGGTGTAGTCCAGAGGGGCAGCTCTGCCGCCGCCTTCACGGATCAAAAGAATATCGCGGTGACCCCTGGTGGTGATGAAGCCGGTCTTTGCCGTCGCACCCTCAACAATCGCATTCGTTGCACGGGTCGTTCCATGAACGAAGCTGCCGCAGCGGGCCAGCAGCGATTGCGCATCCGTCTTCAACTGTGTCGCTGCGAAGCCGACGACATCGAGAAGTCCGCGGATGGGATCATCCGGTGTTGTGGGTTGCTTGAAGAACCGAAGACCTTCGGGCAGGCCCTCTATCACCAGGTCCGTGAAAGTGCCTCCGGTATCGACACCGAAACGCAGATCATGACCGATTGCCGATTGCGACATCAGGTAAAGTCTCCCTTTTTCATCAACGCCTATCCATGATGGATGCCTCTGTGCGAGGGGTGCGCTGGTCTTTGAGTTCCCTGCCGATCTTTGCCGGCGATTTCCTTACTTATCGTTCATTAAGGAAAAACCGTCAATACGGAATTTGACGATTCTTAATGTCGATTTTTATTTTGGATCGTAACCGACCATGGAAAGAACGAGATTCTTGTACAGGTCTGCAACGTCGGACGCGCTCAACCGTCCCTGTGGATGAGCCCAGGAAAACACGTATTCACACATGGTAATAATCGCGAAGGATGTTGCGGTCTGGTCCCCGAAGCGGAACAGCCCGGCTTCAAGGCCGGACGACAGAATCTTGTTGAGCAATTCGTAGATTTGACGCTGGATGGCATCCAGCTGGCCCTGCTGCTTCTTCGTCAAGGCATCGTAAAGCTGACGATAGGCCCCCAGCGCACCAGGCTCTTTGAGGCGTTCGTTCTGTTGCAGCTTTAGAAAAACATAGGTCCGAACGAACTGGCCCAGCCGTACCTCGGGCGTGTTTTCCTGTCCGCTTGGCAGCAATGCGTAGGAGAACCGGCGAAGCTCGTCATGAACGGCGGCAAAGCAGATGTCACGCTTGGCCTTGAAGTGCCAGTAAAGAGCGGGCGCGGAAATGCCCACCTCTTTCGCGATGGCGTTGAGGCTGGTGCCGCGATATCCCTTGTCATAGAAGATCGGCAGCGCGGCATTCAGTATTTTCTGACGTGTCTGTTCAGGCGCTTCCGCCGCGCTTGGATCTACCGATATCTTTTTGGGAGAAGCCGCCACATTGCCTCGCAGTCTGCTTGCCATTATCAGGTCCGGCCGAAAAAGAGTTCTCGTCCAAATCGGGCCTCGACTTTCATATACTTCCACAATCGATCCTCGCCTATACGAAACTCGCGAAGAATATTGCAGACATTCGTCACCGCATCGAGGTTGGGGACGTCAGCCAGAATATAACACGTCCAGGGATAGCCGGTGGCCGGGCCGACAACGGTTCTGTCGTCGTCAAGCGTGCCCAGAACCTTTACGCCGAAGCGGGCTTCAAGGTCTTTATAGGCCTCGATCAAGGTGTTGAAGACGAGCTTGCGGGTGGCATCCGATGCCTCGTAAAATGCCGGTAAGACACCGAAGCAAAACAGGGCCCGCTCCATTGCATCATTTCCCATAAGCGCCATTGTTCTCTCCTTCAAAAATCAAAAGCGGTAACCGATCCGGATTGTCTGCGACCGTGTTGTCGATTGACTTTCTTCCTTAATGAATGATAAGTCAATTCAGCAACGCACAAAACCGGATGACCAACAGCATAGTCGGCGTTCGGTAGAGTTATGCAGGCGGCTTCATGCTGCCCCGCCAAGGGTACGCCAGTATCTGGCTTGCCAGTTCATTGCCTGATCACATCCGACTGACAGTCTTCTCGGCCCTGAACGGATGCGTTGTTGAAAACAAAAACAATCAAGAGGTGAACGAATGAAAAACATGGGAACGCTCGCCAGTCGCCTTCGGGCTTTCAAGCTCCAGATTACCGCAACCGCCGCGATGGCGTTGCTGGCCGGCCAGGTCATGGCGCAGGACGCTCAGGTCTGGAAGCTTCAAACCACCGACGCGCAACAGAAACAGGCTGCCGAAGCCGGTGCTGCCGACGGCAAATCCAAGGGAACCGCTACCCTGCCGACGGAGAAAAAGATCGGCGTCGTCCTGCTCTCCGGCCAATCGGCGTCCAGCAACCGCATTCTGGAACCCGTCAAGGCACTGGCCGAATTGCTTAAGTTCGAAGTCATTACCTGCGACCCCAACTTCGACGCACAGAAAGTCGCGCAATGTGCGACATCCATGGTCGCGCAGAGCGCCAGCGCGATCTTTACTATTTCCACCAGCCCCGGCCCGATGGGATCTGCGCTGCGTGACGCGAAAGACGCTGGAATACCGGTTATCGGTATGGTCAGCAGCGTTCAGCCGACACCACTGATTATCCAGTACGGCAGCCCGGGTGTGGCCTCGGCACAGCTTTCGGCAAAATGGCTTTTCGATAACGCCAAGCAGCGGAAAGGCCCGGACACCAAGCTGAAATTCATGCTGTTGACCGCGCCGACAGTTGGCTTGGCCAACCTCATCGAAGAGCAGGAAGTCATCAAAGCGGCGGCTGCTAATCCGAATGTCGAAATCGTCATCAAGCACGATCTTGATCTCGGCAACATCGTGCAGGACACGATTGCGATGTCGAAGCAGGCGGTGCAGCAGCACCCTGATCTCGCTGGCATCTGGACCGTGTGCGACCTTTGCATCCCCCTGATTTCCCAGGCTCTCGATGGCGAAGGCGTGACGGGTGACAAACGCCCGATCATCGTTGGCGATTATACCACAGCCCAGACCGTGGATCTGATCCGCAAGGGCAAGGTGGATGGCGTGATGGACTTGCCGCTCGAAGCCTCCGTCTGGGTCGGTTTCGACCAGCTTCTCAGCTTCTGGTCCAAGGAAACGCCGATCAACACATCCTATGATGTGTTCGAAAAGGGTTACGGCCTCAAATTCATGGAGCCCTATATCCTCACAAAGGCCAATATCGGCGCCTCCGGTCCGATCCCTGTGATCAGCTCGGATTACGAAAGCTATTTCCGAGCCAAATGGAAAGCGGAATACGGTCTTTGATGATTTACTGACGCAATGCGCGGCTGCCTAAACGCTGGCCGCGCGTTGAGTTCCTGTTGTGCGGAGGTGTTCGAATGGAAAAGACTGTCGGTAAACCCATTCGTCGCAAGGAAGATCGCAGGTTTCTGACCGGCTCCGGCCAGTATCTCGCCGATGTCAGCTTCGATGGCGCCTGTCAGGTCCACATCGTCAGATCGCCACATCCACACGCCGAGATCATGAATATCGATACCACGGCAGCAGCAGCCATGCCGGGCGTTGTTGCCATTCTCACTGGCGAGGATGTCAAAAGGGATGGCGTTCCGTCTTTGCCCTGTTGCATTCGCATTCCGCTTAAACCCGGCACCACGCAGACATTTCCCGACCATCCCATTCTGGCCATCGGTACTGTCCGCTATGTCGGCGAACCCATGGTCATGATCGTTGCGGAAACGTTGGAACAGGCACGCGATGCAAGCGAGCACCTCACCATCACCTTTCGAGAGCTACCGTTTGTAACGGACCCCGCGAGAGCACTCGATGAAAACGCGCCCTTTGTCCATACGGACGTTCCCGGCAATCTCAACTTCACCTGGGAGGTTGGTGATGAAGAGGCGACGTCACAGGCCTTCGCCAATGCCGCACAGATTGTGTTCCTCGATATCGTCAACAATCGCGTAGCACCTTCGCCTTTGGAGCCACGCGGTGCCGTTGGACTGTGGGACGATGACGGTGGTTACACCCTGCATCTGTCCTGCCAGGGTGCGCACTGGATCAAGGATACTCTGTGCAAATTCGTCCTCAACGACGTGCCGGAGGATAAAGTCCGCGTCGTCGTGCATGATGTTGGCGGCGGTTTCGGCACGAAGCTTTTCCTGACGCCGGAATATGTGCTGGTTCTATGGGCTGCGCGCCAGACGGGACGGACCGTGCGCTGGATCGCGGACCGTACGGAGAGTTTCTATTCCGACACGCACGGGCGGGACAATGTGACCCGCGCCGAACTGGCAATGGACGACCAGTGCAAGTTTCTCGGCCTTAGAGTTTCGACCATTGCCAATATGGGTGCCTACCTCTCGGAATATGCACCGACCATCCCGACCGGCGACCGCATGCATGAGGGTGCCTATGTTTTTCCAGCCACCCACGTGGAAGTGCGAGGCGTCTTTACCAATACCGGGCCTGTCGAATCCTACCGCGGCGCGGGCCGCCCGGAAGCGACCTATATGATCGAACGTCTTGTCGACCTGGCCGGGCGCCAAAGCGGCATTGGTCCCATCGAAATCCGCCGTCGAAATTTCGTTCAGCCTGACGCCATGCCCTATGAGAGCAGACTGGGCCATGTCTATGACGACGGTAACTTCCCCTTGTTGCTGGAAGAAGCATTATCCGACGCAGACTGGAATGGCTTTGCCGAGCGGCGCCGGCATTCTGAAAGCATAGGTCGCTATCGAGGCTTGGGAATATCCAGCTATATCGGTGTCTGCGCCGGTGAACCCATCGTGCAGGCGCAGCTCGTTTTTGAAACAGATCAGACGGTGACGGTCACGCTCGGAACGCAGTCCAGCGGCCAAGGCCACATCACCGCCTATTCGCAGATCGTTGCGGATAAATTGGGGGTCCCTTTCGAATCCGTCACCATCCGGCAAGGCGACACCGCCTGGATGCGGGCAGGCAGCGTGACCGCCGGTTCCCGTTCGATTCCGCTGGGTGGTGTTGCGGCAGAATATGCGGCGCAAAAAGCCATAGACACGGGGGCAAGCACGGCTGCCGAGTTTTTCAATGTCTCCCAGGACGCAATTACTTTTGAAAATGGCGTGTTCCGGGTCAACGGCACCAACCATACCATCGGCATCTTCGAAGTCGTCGCGCTGTTGGCAACCAAGGGTGAGGCTCTGCAAGGCTATGGAGAATTTGTCCCGTCAGTTGGGACCTTCACCAATGGCTGCCATATCTGCGAAGTGGAAATCGATCCGCAAACCGGTTCGGTCGACGTTGCCGCGTACACCGCTGTCGACGACTTCGGCAAGATCATCAATCCCATGCTCGTCGCCGGTCAGGTCCACGGCGGCGTCGCTCAGGGCATCGGCCAAGCGCTGTGCGAGCAAGTGGTCTATGGCGAAAACGGACACCTCGCCTCATACGACTTCGATGAATATGCGATGCCGCTTGCCGCTCATCTGCCCACCATCACGTCACGGACAATCGAAATTCCGTGTCTGAACAACCCGCTCGGCACAAAAGGCATGGGGGAAGCAGGCGCAATCGCCGCACCACCGGCGGTCGTAAATGCCGCCTTGGATGCGCTCTGGGGAGCAGGTGTTCGTAACATCGATATGCCGCTGACAAGTTCGCATGTTTGGAGTGCGATGAGAGGTGCTAAAAGCAGCTAAAAGCAGCTAGGATGATCTCGTTATCCGCGATCAAATGCCTCTGAGAGACGGTCATTGTCTGGCCTTACTAACTCCTGCTACCAGCGCGCGATACAAAGTACTGATGACATCTAGCTTAAAGAAAGTAGCTGTTCTCAAATCCGAATACCATGCCAGATAGAGCTAGGGCGTGGTCTCTTAAGGACCTGATCCATATCCGGGTGGCGAGATGTTTTAAGGCTGCAAGGAAGTTTTTGCGGGTCCTTGTCATGCTGGGTAGCGATGCCTCCAAATTGCTTGAGCTTGTTGAAGAGCCGCTCGACAGGGTTACGTTGGCGATAGATCCATGAGCTGAACGAAAAGTTTTCCTTGCTGTTTTTGTTGACGGGATATTGGCCCAGGCTCGCTTTTTCTTTGCAACGTCTCTCCGCCATCTGGCTGTCGGGCGCCTGTCCTGGAGTGAAGTCGGTACCAATTGGACGGCCGTCTGTATTTGGCCGATGATCCATTCAAGTCGGTCGGGGCTTCCAGCCGACAAGCTCATTGGCGAATTGCTAATGAGAGCCGCAGGATTTCCTAACGACTAAACTACACGGCAGCTTAGTTACGCCTAGCCCTGTTGTTTCGCCCTTTGAAAGCGCAAGGATAGCCAATCCGGCCTTATGCCCAAGTTCTTTGAGCTCCATATCAACCGTGGTAAGGGGCGGTCGGGTTTGCTTCGACACGACCTCCCAATTATCGAAGCCGACTACAGCCACGTCGCCGGGCACCGAGATATTGAGATCCCTGAGCGCATCAATGACACCGCGCGCGATTTCGTCGCTGCCGCAAAAGATTGCATCCGGATTTGATTTCTCGTTAGAAAACAACGTGTTGACTGCCTCGCGGCCCCAATCTTCCGACCATTCACCAAACATCACCTCGGCGTGGTCTCCAACACATTCACGGTAGGCGTCTGCGCGCGTGCGGGCGGACTTGTAATCCTCTGGACCGGTGATGTGGAGAATACGCGACCGGCCCGATTTCATCAATTGCTGGACAGCCAGTCTTGCCCCCTGCGCGTCATCAGGAACGAAGGCCACGCTTGTCTCTGGTCCTTCTGCAAAGACATAGACGATCGGTATATGCAGGCGAGTGAGTTCAACGGGGGGCTTCATGTCGAGGCGGGTGGCCGTGAAGATGATGCCATCCACCTGCCGGTCGAGAAGCGCCTCAAGATGCAGTTTGGCCAGACGAGGATCATTGTTGGTTGCGCAGAGGAAGACAGAAACACCCTGATCAACTAAGACTTCAGACACACCGGCTGCGACAGGCAACGTCAATCTTCCATAGGTGTCGTTAGTCAACATGCCGATTGCATGGCTACGTCTTTGCAGCAATCCACGCGCCAGTGCGTTGGGCCTAAAACCGATCTCTTCAGCAATTTTACGGACCCGGTCACGCGTTTCAGGATTCGTTCTGCCGGTGCCATTCAAGGCATTTGACGCTGTAGAAATGCTAACGCCCGCAGCCTCCGCCACATCGTGTATCGTACGTCTTTTGCCGACTTTATCGTTCATTTTTGGTCCTGTTACCTTGCATGATAAAACGTTTTATCAGAAATAAATGAGCTGTTAAAAGGTTTTATCAGATTCTTAGTGGTTCGCTGTGCACTGACTGTCGACAGTTGAGAAAATCCGCATTACCCTTTGGTTTGTCTCCATGATTTCATGGCCAAAAAAGCGAAAAAAGGGGAACTAGCATGCTTCGATTTAAAACAACGATCACCGTTCTTATGTTGCTGGCAAGTTCTTCTCTCGCCAGCGCCGCAGAGGTGACTTTGTGGGTTCGTACATCGTCCGGTGCGGTCCTGCAGGGGTTGGCTGAAAAGTACAATGCGTCCCACTCCGACAAAGTCAACGTGACACAGATCACCGCGGAACAGATGGTACCGAAACTTGGCGCTGCCATCGCTGGCGGTGCGGCACCCGATGCTGCCGTGCTCGATCTGATCTATCTGCCGACCTTTGCTGCCGCTGATGGCCTTGAAGACATCACCGATTTCGTGAAGGGTCTGCCTTACGGCACAGCGTTGAGCCCATCACATATTCGCCTCGCGACTTACGAGGATAAGATTTACGGCGTGCCCGCTCTGCCTGACGCTTCTATCATCGCCTACAACACCGATCTCTTCACCAAAGCCGGCCTTGATCCGAAGAAGGCTCCGGCTTCACTTGAAGAAATCGCGCAGGATGCCAAGAAAATCACCGCGCTTGGCAATGAGACCTACGGATTTTACTTCGTCGCCAATTCCGGAAGCTGGCTGATCTATGACTTCCTACCGCACCTGTGGGCTGGCAAAGCCGACGTGCTGAGCGACGATGGCCTCAAGGCAACTATCGATACGCCTGTTATGCGCGATACGATTGCTGCTTACCGCGATATGTGGAAGGCCGGCGCAATCCATCCTACCTCGCGTTCCGGCAACGGCAACAATGCGGTCGAGGCATTCGCATCCGGCAAAGTCGGCATCCTCATGACCGGTTCCTACATCGTCAACTTACTGTCGAGCAAATATCCTGACGTGAAGTTCAACGTTGCGCCGATCCCCGGACCCAAAGGCGGTGAATCGAGCTTTGCTGGCGGCGATACGCTTTCATTGATCAAGGGCATCAGTGAAGAGAAGAAGAAGGTCGCTCTCGACTTCGTCAACTTCTACATGCAGCCGGAACAGCAAGTCTATATCACGCAGGAATCCGGCATGCCGTCGCGCACAGACCTCGCCAAAGAGGCCTATGCCAAGTTCGACAAGCGCAACCTTGTTGCATACGACATTCTGGCCAAGGCGCGCACGCCCTACACCTTCTCGTCTGACGAGCTTTTCGTGAGCAAGACAGGTCCTTTCCTCAACCTCATCCAGGGCACGATCTTTGGTGATGATGTGGATGGAGCGATTGCCAAGGCACAGGCTGATTTTACAAAAATCCTGGAACGTACCAATCCGAACTAACGGCAGTTTTGTGGATCGCAAAGCATGTCACGGCGCCTGTGATCCACCGCCGTAAAAATATATTTAGACAGAACGGAGGGTGCAGTGACGTTGTCGGCGCTACGCAGTAAACCGCGCGCGGTTGGTGGAGGAGAGCCTGAGCCGAAGGGTTGGCTTGGGATCGCATTCATCGCGCCCAGCTTCGTGTTTATCTTAGGCCTATTTCTCGTGCCGCTGGTGATGACGGTTTGGATGAGCTTTTACAATTGGCCGCTTCTTGGACGCAGCAAATTTATCGGGCTGGCCAATTATGCCGAACTGATGGATGACGTCCAGCTTTGGCATTCGTTCGGCTTCACCTTGCTTTACACCGTCCTTGTTACGGCGGCCATCATGCTTGTGGCTTTCCCGCTGGCGCTTTTGGTGGATCGTCCGCTTCGCATTATCGGCTTTTTCCGCACCATCTATTTTATGCCTGTGGTCATTGGTTTTGGCGCGGCATCGACATTATGGATGTGGCTGCTCAACCCGGATAGCGGAGTGTTTGCCCAATTACTACGCGGCGTTGGATTGATCGACAGCGCGCCACGACCGCTGGAAAGTTTCTGGCCTGCACTTGCCGTCGTCATCCTGATGGTCGTCTGGAAAACCGCTGGATTCACCATGGTCATTCTGCTGACCGGCCTTCAGGGCATATCGAATGATGTGATCGAGGCCGCCAAGATCGATGGTGCAAATGCGTGGAGCCGTTTCCGGCGCATCACGCTGCCCTTGATGCGCAATTCCGTGGTGTTGGCGCTCGTCCTGAATGTGACGTCATCCATGCTGGCGTTCGACCAGTTCTTCATCATCACGCAGGGCGGACCCGCCAACGGCACCATATCAGCGGTGTTCTCAATCTATCTCGCATCCTTCTCGTCGTACCGCCTCGGTTATGGCTCGGCGATCTCGTTTGCATTGCTCGTCGTGCTGGTTGCCATAAGTGCGATCCAGTTCGTCTTTCTGCGCCAACGGCCGGAGGAGGGCTAAATGGATCGCATGCTTCACAAACCCGCGCGGAAACCTGCGAGTGAACACCTATCGTTGCTCGGCGTCCTGCTCGTCGCGCTGATCTTCGCGATATTCTTCATCATGCCGATCGTTTGGTCGTTCGCCAACTCCTTCAAGCCGGCGGCAGAAACGCTCGCAAACCCTGCGTCACTGTTTTCAAAGACGTTCTCGCTAGAAAACTATCGCCGTCTGGAGCATGTCGGTGCGGGCTGGTATGTCTATGCCGGAAACTCCGTGATGATTGCTGTCGGAACCGTTATGCTGACGGTTCTCATCTCGGTGCCTGCGGGGTATGGTTTTTCAAAATTCCGTTTCCCCGGGCAGTCGCTGCTGTTCATTCTGATCATGGCGACGATGATGATCCCGTTCCAGTCGATCCTGACGCCGCTTTTCCTGATCCTAAAAGTCTTGAAACTGCAGAACAGTCTTTTCGGTCTTGTGCTAATCTACGTGACCTTCCAGCTTCCATTCTCGATCTTTATGATGCGCAATGCCTTCGATGCCGTGCCAAAAGCGCTTATTGAGGCGGCCCGTATCGATGGGGCTTCGCAGGCGACGATCCTGCGGCGCATCATGTTGCCGATTGCCCTGCCGGGTGTTGCCACCGTGGCGATGTTCGCCTTCCTCAACTCATGGAATGAATTTCTGGCGGCGCTGATTTTCCTGTCGGACCAGAACAAGTTCACTTTGCCGATCATGCTGGTGAATGTTGCGTCTGGCATTTACGGCATTATCGATTGGGGTGCACTTCAGGCGGGCATCGCCGTCACCATGCTGCCGTGCATCCTGCTTTTCCTTCTTTTGCAACGATATTACGTGCGCGGCCTGACCTCCGGCGCCGTCAAGTAACAGCGGTCTTTCCGACCAAGGAGTTGTCATGTCCAGTTCCCCTCATGCTCAAAAGACAAAACCTGCAAAGACGCAGCGCTATGTGCCCGCTGACCATTCCCGCGTCGTCTTTAACGATGGCTTCTGGCGGAGCTGGACGGAGACTGTGCGCCGCGTCACCATTCCCACTCAGCACCAAAGGTTGGATGAGGAGGGTTTCCTCGAAGTTCTCGATTTCGATAAACCACCCGGTCCACTGGCTCGGCCTGTCCAGCCCAGCGGGCTGTCCATGCAGCATTTCTTCGATTCCGATTTTGGCAAATGGATCGAGGCCGCCAGTTATACGCTGAAAGCCCATCCCGATGCGGTGATTGAGGCTAAGATCGATGATATCGTCACGAAACTGGAAAAGGGGCAGATGGCGGATGGTTATCTGAATAGCTGGTTCATCCGCCGCGAGCCGGAAAAGCGCTGGACCAACCTGCGCGACCTTCATGAAATGTATTCGATGGGCCATCTGCTGGAAGGAGCCGTCGCCTATTTCGAAGCAACCGGCAAACGCCGTTTTCTGGATGTTATGATCCGCGCCGTCGACCACATCATCGATACGTTCGGCACCGAACCCGGCAAGCTGCGCGGCTATGACGCCCATGAGGAAATCGAGTTGGCATTGGTCAAACTCTACCGCGTCACGGGCGATCTTCGCCACCTGAAACTTGCCACCTATTTCGTCGATGAGCGCGGGCAGATGCCGTCCTACTACGATGAAGAAGCGCGCCAGCGTGGCGAAAACCCTGAAGACTATGTCTATCAGACCTATGCCTATAGTCAGGCGCATATGCCGGTTCGAGAGCAGACGGAAGTTGTCGGCCATGCCGTGCGTGCCATGTATCTGTTTTCGGCCATGGCCGATCTTGCCTATGAAAACGATGATCCGGGCCTGAAGGATGTCTGCGATCGGCTGTTCGACAACCTCACCGGGCGGCAGCTTTATATAACTGGTGGCCTTGGGCCCTCCGCGTCAAATGAGGGTTTCACGCGGGAATATGATCTGCCAAATGAAACGGCTTACGCTGAAACCTGCGCCGCAATTGCGCTTGGTTTCTGGAGCCACCGCATGGCGCAGACCGATCTCGACAGCAAGTTCACCGACATGCTGGAAACTGTGCTTTTCAATGGCGCGCTGTCCGGCATATCGCGTGATGGCGAGCATTATTTCTATGAGAACGTGCTGGAAAGTCACGGGCAAAATCGGCGCTGGAAATGGCATTATTGCCCTTGCTGCCCCACCAACATCGCACGCCTCATCACCTCGCTCGGTCAGTATTTCTATTCCGCCAGCGATAATGCTCTGGCTGTTCATCTCTATGGTGCAAACATCGCGGAATTGACAGTCGGCGACAGTTTTGTACGGCTCAAACAGGAAACGCGCTATCCTTGGGAAGGTGATATCGCGCTGACATTGTCACTCGAAAAGGCGAGCCACTTCACGCTCAAACTGCGCATTCCTGGCTGGTGCCGTGATGCTAGTGTGATAGTGAATGGCAAAGCCGTTGACGTGAAGGCTACCACGACCAAAGGCTATGTCTCGATTGCGCGGGATTGGCAAAACGGTGACGAGGTCCGTCTGTCCTTCGCGATGCCAGTTGATCGTCTCTATGCGCATCCCGCCGTCAGCGAGGATGGTGGGCGGGTGGCACTGAAACGCGGGCCGGTGGTCTATTGCGTTGAAGAGGACGATATCGGCGGGGAACCGCAGCGCCTGCGCCTGCCATCAGATGCGCAGATCAACGCGCGATTTGATGAAAACCTTCTCGGTGGTGCCGTCGTTCTTGAGACGCAAGCCATGGAGGCGAATGCAGATGATTGGGAAGGGAACAACCTCTACCGCACTGCGCCGCCACGTATGACACAAAGACACATCAGGGCAATTCCATATCATCTCTGGGCCAACCGCACAGCTGGCGCGATGCTGGTCTGGTTGCAGGAAAGGTAGGAGCGGACCATGGCACGGTTACAATTGAAGAACCTCGTCAAATCCTACGGCATCTACGAGGCGGTGCGCGGTATCAATCTGGATATCGAAGATAACGAGTTCGTTGTTTTCGTTGGCCCTTCCGGCTGCGGAAAATCAACGACTCTGCGAATGATCGCCGGGCTGGAGCATATCACTGATGGCGAGATCACGATTGGCGATCGGGTTGTCAACCGGCTTGGGCCGGGCAAGCGTGACATTGCGATGGTGTTCCAGAACTACGCGCTTTACCCGCATATGTCAGTGCGCGAGAATATCTCGTTCTGCCTTGAGCAGCAGAAACTTCCCAAATCCGATATAACAGCGCGTATCGATCGCGCCGCCGACACATTGCATATCAAAGACCTTCTTGACCGCAGGCCGGGCCAGCTCTCCGGTGGCCAGCGCCAGCGTGTGGCGATGGGCCGGGCAATCGTTCGCAACCCCAAAGTCTTCCTGTTCGACGAGCCGTTGTCGAACCTAGATGCCAAGTTGCGTGTGCAAATGCGCACGGAGATCAAGCGCCTGCACCAGTTGCTGCCGACCACGACCGTGTACGTGACACACGACCAAATCGAAGCTATGACAATGGCTGATCGCGTTGTGGTTATGAATGGTGGCTTGATCGAACAGGCCGGTCCACCACAGGAGCTATACCACCACCCAGCCAGCCAGTTCGTCGCTGGCTTCATCGGATCTCCATCAATGAATTTTGTCGATGCAACGCTTGTCGCGAAAACCACGGGGATGGCCTTGAAGCTGGTCGATGGTACGGAACTCGCAGTGCCCGCAGCGAGGGCCGTGGACTATGCGCGGTTTGCGGGAAATCCGATGGTCTTCGGCATTCGGCCGGAATCGATATCTAGCCGCCAGGATCGTCCAGGATTTGCGGATTTAGATGCGCGCGTCGATCTTGTCGAGCCGCTAGGTGCTGCCACCATGGTATATTTTAACATCGGCGAAATGGTTCTGTGCGCCACGGTCGACCCGGAGAGCGACCCTCGTGCAGGCCGGACTGCTTCATTGTCGATAAACATGAACCACATGCATTTATTCGACAAGATCTCAGGTCGTTCGCTCAACTTAAATAGGCCTGGGCGCGATGCATAACCTTTCAACGGTCTGAAAAATTTTCATATTTCGGGGGCAAAAAATTGATTATTCGGCCAGAGAATAGGTTCGAGGGCCGCTACAAAAAACTGGGGGTGATGGTCAATACCGCCTCAGTGTGTGCTGGACTTGCTGGTCACCGGCGGCGACAACAAGCGGTGAGCGCTCGATGTGGTCATAAGGCGTTGCGCGACGAGCCATTACCGCTATTTGCTGCCGCTACAGACCGCGAGCAGAAGTCGATCGCCGAGCAGGCGGAGCCTGAATTCGAGCTCCGGCAGATGACCAAAGGTCATAACGTTGCAGCGGACTTACACCACAGGTCTCGTTCTGGTGCGGCAGAAGCCGGGAAGCGCGAAGAGGGGCATTTTCATCACGATCAAGGACGAGATAGGTTCCGCGAATGTCGTCGTTTGCCCAAGTCTCTTCGAGAAGCGGCGCCGCGTTGTACCCGGATCAAACATGATGGCCGTCAACGGACAAATCCGGCAGGAAGGGGAGGTCGTGCACCTGGTCGCCCAGCAGCTATTCGACCTGTCTGCAGACTTCTCCGGTCTGGCTGACATGGATGTCGTGCTTAAAGCCCCATCCGGGCGCGGAGACGGGTTTGCTTACGGCTCGGCAGATGGCGGGGATTCTCAGCGATAGACAAAACCATTTCCCGAGGCGCGGGATTTTCTCGTGCCGGATTTGCACATAGACACGCTGAAGGTGAAAAGCCGGAACTTTCATCAAGCCCCGTAGAAAGTGAGGCCAGCTTGGCGCTATTTAGCGGTCAGGCTGGCCTCTCGGCTTGCAGGTCAGAGCACGCTAACGTTCTCAGCCTTCGATTTTCCGGTCTTGCGGTCCTGGCCAACTTCGAAAGTGACCTTGTCACCTTCTCTCAGCGACCCACCCTGTTGCAAGGCAGATACGTGAACGAACACGTCCGTTCCACCATTCTCAGGCGTAATGAAGCCAAATCCCTTGTCGTCATTGAAAAATTTAACTGTACCGGTAGCCATGAGAATTCCTTTTAATGTCCTGCAGCCACTTGACCCGCAGTAAGCTTTTTATCGCTCGTTTGCCTAACCGGCAACCTCCAACACCACGATAGTTGCATCGAATTTTTTTGCGGACGGCTGATCGACTATTTGGCCGCGTTGACAGCCTCCTGAAGCGCTTCAATACTCTTCATCACCGCTTCGAAGCCAAGTGGGTTTGCAAAGATCATCGCTGACATTCTATCGTAGTCAACGGCGAGTTTCTTGCACATATCGGGTGTCGGCACGCCTCTGCGAGTTCGGGGCCCGCATTTCTGGCGACATCTTCGGTCCGGGTGTCGGGATTGGCTTGCGCAAACTGGATGAAAAACTCGTCAACGATATAAATGATGCGGTCGACGCACTCAAGAAAGACGGAAGTTTCAAAACAATCAGCACGAAATCGTTCGGTATCGATTTGGTATCTCATTAACCGGTGATCAGCCATTGCAGCTGTTGCAAATTTACCTATTCTGCAACCTTGAGAATAGCCAGATTTTTACGGAGGCTCGGACAAGGGAGACTAAATTTGAAAGCGTACGACCTTGAGATGCTCCCACGTCAGGCGGAGCCGGGGCCTGATTGCCATGGATGGGTATTCGGCCTGCCGCCCGGTATCACACGGGAACAGTGGCCGCTCGATCCGAACAATGGCTACCCGCTGATGCACGGCTTCACCTTGTTGCTGCCGGAAGATTATCGCGTCCATGGACCAGAGAATGTCGCATTGAGCTTCTTTGCGACAGCACCTGATCATTGCGACGGGGCGTTTTTCGAAGTCGAAGGTGTGCGCTCCGAGGTCGAGGCGATGCAGGATCATTCCCGGCTTCATCGTATGCAGGATATTCTAGGGTGCGAATATGCGCTGATCCTGCTGACGCAACTCGAATTTTACGGCAGACTCTGTCAGCCGCCAGAACCGCTTGTCGAGACCAATCGAAAGCCGGATTGGATGACGATGGGAGCGGCAGCATCATATTGGAAAATGACTGGCTTGAATCAATACGAGCAAGAGAGCCAGCTTAAGCTGACCTTCGGTGGGAAACCGCCGCCCGATGTGACGTACAATCGGGCTGTTCGCTGGACACCCCGTAATAGCGATCCCAATGTCGGCGTGCCGCCGCGCGAGGATTGGGCGGGCGACAGCGAAGGCTATCAGTCTTACTTCTATTGGGCCGAAGATCCGACGGCGATCTCAACTGACACCGAGGAAGGACGTCAGCGCATTCAGGATGCGTTTCGGATACACGATTGGGCGAAGGACCATAAGGATGCGCATATAGGTGGCACGATGCGGCCGGTGCAGAACATCCCGGCGTTCAGCCCATACTACGTTGAATTTGATGAGTATTTCGGTGGGTACAACTTTGGCGGCGGTAACGCCCAACTCGATTTCCGCGACATGAAGTTTGATTGGGCGTGTGGCTGACGAAAGTGCCAACGGCAGTCGTCGACCATCCAGCTACGGAATGTCTCGCGCGGAACCCGCAAGCAACATCACGCTCGGCCACTTTCTCGTTCACCAGAGTCGGTTCAAAATCTGGACGCTCATAATGGTGGGCGAACTAGACGATTGGGGACCTCCTGCTAAATGTCAGGAGAGGTTGACCCACTTGAGTGGCAGAAGCCCTGAGATACGGCTTGTAGTGTATCCAGGTGCCTTCCATGACTTCGATGTCCCTACGGCAAAGTCTGGCACTGTCTACTTTGGTCATCAGCTGCAATAAAGCGCCTCTGCGACGGCGCAAGCGGCCAAGGATGTCGATGGCTTCCTGTGGAAGGAGTTCGACACTAGCCTGCTTGGCTTCGCTACGGCCGCAATGTGCCAACTGCTGCCTTGGCAGCTTCGCGCCGATACCGGACATTGCGACTGCCGCAAAACTCCGTATTCTGCGACGTCGCTAAAGTCAGGAAAACAAGTGTCGCTATAATCGGGACTTTTGCGAATCCTTACAACTTGAAAGCCTCAGCCAGAAGCCGCGTTCCTCTGTCGGCTTCCTGTACTGAAAGCCCTGAAAAACCGAACATCAATCGCGACGTATCAGACGACGTGACGTTCATCCGGGAAAGCGGCATAACGACGACGCCTTTGCTCAGAGCGGCCTGTGAGATAGCGGTATCGCTCGTCCACGCACCTGTGCTGCGAGCAGTCATGTTAATTCCCTGGTCTGGTATTCCGACGTCAAGATACTCGTTGACGCGATCCTTCAGCAGCTCGGCAAGCAGATCGCGAGAAGCGCGGAGCCTCTCTCTAAGCCGCCGCAGATGCGCAGGAAAATATCCCTCGTTCAGAAAATCGGCGACGACACGTTGCTGGAATGTCGGCGGGCAGCGATCAACTGCTGGCCGTATTGCCCTGAACACCGGCACAAGGTCGACCGGAACGACGAGGTAGCCGAGACGCAGGCTCGGCAGTAGCGCCTTGCTGAACGTGCCCGTGTATAGGACACGATTGGCCTGATCGAGCCCTTGTAGCGATGCGATCGGATGCCCCTCGTAACGAAACTCGCTATCGTAATCGTCTTCGACGATCCAGCAGCCCTTCTCCCGCGCATAGGCAAGAAGCTCCAGCCGGCGCGGCAGGGAAAGAACGGAGCCGACCGGGTACTGGTTTGAGGGCGTGAGATAAAACAACGCCGGCGGCTCCAGTTGGTTGCCCGATAGGCTTTCGGTTATGATGCCATCGCGATCTACCGGCAACCCGATGATCTTCGCGCCATTGAGCGCCAGACATTGTCGGGCGGGGGGGTAGCAAGGGTCTTCGACAATGACGGCATCACCATGCGAAGCCAGGACGCGAAAGGCGAGATCGAGCGCCTGTTGCGTTCCAGCGGTAATGAACAACTGCTCGGCCGTGCACCGTACACCACGCGACACAGCCAGATGCGCAACGATCGCGGCCCGCAAGTCTGATTCCCCTTGGATGTCGCCATAGCCTTCGAAGGCGTAATTCATGTGTCTGCCGGCAATGCGGTTCAAGAGGCCCGCCGTGCGGGCATCATGCGCGATACGGCCCGTCACGAATGGCAACATTTTTTGCGGTTCGAGGCTTGGTCCCCAGTTCAGAACCATAGTAGCTGCCTTCGAAAGGCTGCGGCTGGTCGCTTCTGCCAACCCATCTTTGTGACCACGCTCACCAGTTTCTAGAACCGGGTCGGAAGAGCTCCGAATGATAAACGTGCCGGAGCCATGCCGTGCGGCGGCATAGCCTTCGGCAATCAGGATTTCATATGCTTCGGCAACCGTCCCCCGAGACAGCCTCCATTCTTGAGAAGCAAGGCGGGTGGAAGGTAGCCGCTGCCCTGCCTTCAATTGTCCATCGGCAATCGCCTCACGTAGCGCAAGATAGAGCTGCCGGGCCAGGGATGCAGATGCAGACGGGTCGACATTGGGCTGGAAGCCGGCAGATGGGCTCTCTCTACGCCTTTTCAGCTTCATCTTCCTGCTCTCAAGTGGCTCGATGTCATCATCTAAAGTGGCCCTTTATTTTGATCTATTTTTGTACTCCTCTTGATCCACTTTTCCAAGTCAATATGCGAACCAGAGAAATGAGGGTCGGGAATGCCAACGAACAACGTGCCTTACTTCAGTCAGTGGAAAACGCCCGAAATGACGTCGCCTGTTGTTGCAAAGGGACCGGCTGCCTTGCTGGATGATCCGCTTTGGCAGCAATCCGGAGCTCAGACGGTCGAGGAATACGCGCAGTGGGCTACCAATCTTTGCGGCATGGCCTGCCTGAAGATGATCCTCGCAACGCGAGGCGAGACTTACCCCACGCTTGAGCTTCCCAGCGCCTGCACCCAGCACGGAGGCTATGTCGTCAATGACGACGGAGCTTCCATCAAAGGGCTGATCTACGCGACGTTTGTCGAGATGGTTTCCAGCCGTTTCAAACTGAAAGCCGAAATCATGACAGGTGTCGAGCCGACGGCCATCTGGTGCCGATCACGTCGGCCTCTTCGCAAGCTATCGGTTTTCATAATCCATCCGGCCATAATCGAGCGAGCCAGGCAGACGCCATAATGCCGCTCGATGTCTTTGATCGGTTCTTTGCCGGTCGGGGGGTCGCCGTAAGTTTGTAACACCGCTTTCAAGTCCAATCCCTGGAGTTTCTATGCCTGTTCGTCCCACTAGATTGCGCATCGCAGTCCTTTTCGGCGGTCGCTCTGCCGAACATGACGTCTCTGTCCTTTCAGCGACCAATGTCATCAATACTCTGGCCCCCGAGAAATACGATGCAGTTCCAATCTTCGTGACGCGCGAAGGGCGCTGGCTTTTGAGCAAATTCGAGAGCGATGCGCTATTCCAGCCTGAAATCGGCACACAGCTCTCTCTTGTCCCTGGAGGACGGGGGCAAATGATCGCGATTGAGACGGATGGCCACATCAGCGAAGCTGGAAGGATCGATATCCTTTTCCCGGTTCTGCACGGGCTCTATGGTGAAGATGGCTCTGTTCAGGGCGTCTCGGAAGTGGCGCGAGTGCCGCTTGTCGGATGCGGGATTCTTGGCTCTGCGACGGCGCTGGACAAGATTATCGCCAAGCGCTTATTCAAAGCTGCCGGTCTGCCCATTGCAAGATCCGTAACGATTAGCGCGGGGCGAGCACCTGAATTCGCAGCGCTCGAAAGCGAGCTTGGGCTCCCTCTGTTTATCAAGCCGGCCCGGCAGGGATCGTCAGTCGGTGTCAGAAAAGTTTCGGGAAGTCAGGAGTTCATGCCAGCGCTGGCCGAGGGCTTCCGTCATGACCGCGACCTGTTGGTTGAAGAATTCATACAGGGTCGCGAAATCGAGTTCAGCGTTCTCGAATATGCCTCGGGCGAATTATTCGTGTCCCGCTCCGGTGAGATCACTCCCGCCGAAAGTCATGGTTTCTACAGCTACGACGCAAAATACATTGATGAGGACGGGGCGGCGCTCAAAGTTCCGGCCGAGCTGCCGGACGAGGTGGAAGCACAAATGCAGGATATGGCTGCCAGGGCATTCAGGGCTCTCGGCTGCGATAGCATGGCGCGCGTCGATTTCTTCCTGACGTTGGATATGAGGTTCGTCATCAATGAGGTGAACACCATTCCGGGCTTCACCAATATCAGCATGTATGCAAAGGCAATGGCCGCGAGCGGCGTGAGCTATGCAGAAATTATAGACCGCCTCGTCGAACACGGGCTAGCGCGAGCGGGCCGGGCCGCATGACCATGCCAGCGACGAGAACTGATCCAACGATGCATGTTAGCGGGTGGGTCAACGGATTCATCGGCGTCGTCATTTTCAGCGGGTCCCTGCCGGCAACACGGGTGGCGGTACAACAATTCGATCCGGTATTCCTGACTGTCGCGCGGGCCGCGATCGCCGGCGTACTTGGCCTAGGTCTGCTGCTTCTGTTTCGAGAGAAACGTCCAACCCGGCGCGATCTCGCGTCGCTTATCGTCATCGCCCTGGGTGTAGTGGTCGGATTTCCATTGCTGACGGCGCTTGCCTTGCAGCAAGTGACATCCGCCCATTCGATCGTGTTCATCTGCCTTCTTCCACTATCGACAGCCATCTTCGGCGTGTTGAGAGGTGGAGAAAGCCCGAGGCCAGCGTTCTGGCTATTCTCGGGCTTGGGAAGCGCGCTGGTCGTCGGCTTTGCCGTGGCGCAGGGACTTGCGGCCTCACCAATTGGCGACCTCCTGATGCTGGCGGCAATTATCGTTTGCGGACTTGGCTATGCCGAAGGGGCGAAGCTGTCGCGGGTTCTTGGAGGATGGCAAGTCATCTCATGGGCGCTTGTGGTGTCGCTTCCCATTATGATCGCCCTGTCATTCCTCGTCATGCCCGCGTCCTTTGCCCAGATAGAAATGCCGGCATGGATCAGTCTCGCCTATGTTTCCCTATTCAGCATGCTGATCGGATTTATGTTCTGGTATAAAGGACTGGCGCAAGGCGGCATCGCCGCCGTCGGCCAGTTGCAACTCCTCCAACCGTTTTTCGGCCTGGCGCTAGCTGCAACCATCCTTCACGAGACGGTCACGTGGCTCATGTTGCTGGTCACGGTCACGGTGATCTTGTGCGTCTTCGGTGCGCGACGGTTTGCGAGGTAGATATGGATATCCAAATCTCAGCCTTAGACCTCGCGAACCGAGGCCATTTTACGGAAATACTGGAGGAAGCGCGAACTTGACAGAGATTAAACGGTTCGGAGGGTTTGAACTATTCGTTCGATGACGAGTGGCTTTTTCCACGGATCGAGCGCAGCGATCTCTTTCTCCGACTTGTAGGACACAAACCTGTCGCCGCCTTCCGCATTCTCTGGGAGGATCGGCCCTATTGGGGGATACGAGAGGTCGGGGACAGCATCTATCTGCACGCTTTTGCCGTCCGCCAGAATAAGGCAGGAACTGGCATTGGTGAGGCGATCATTGCAAAAGTCGTAAATATGGGCATGGAGCGCAGGCGAGAAAAAATCAGGCTCGATTGCTCCCTCTCCAGTGCGCGGCTAATTGCTTGGTATGAGCGGAATGGCTTCATATCTCTCGGAACAATCTTCATGACAGGAAGATGATGAACCTGATGGAACGCCCAATCTCGCAAAAATCCTGACTTTTGCCTCAAATCGCTGGCGTTGAAAGATCAAGGAAATTTCTGTCGCAAAAGTCGATCGCAAAAAGCTAACTTTCGCGACTGATTTCTACGAAGGGTCTGAAAGACCGAAAGCGACCGATAGTGTGGAAAAATTCGCCGCGCATCACTTCTCACCTTTAGACTAGGAATACCTTTCCAGAATTCCATCGTTCATGGGAGTTGTAGCGCCAAGCCCGTTTCGTTGGGCGATATCATGCAAAAACCCATTCTACGCCTTGCCGGACGGATTAGCCCGACAGACCCATTGCCCGACTTTTCCATACTATCGATCCTTGCCCTAAGGCAGCAGCAAAAGCGCGTATGCGCCGGTCGCGAAAAGAACCGTGGCCAAGACGTATCCGGTACGGACGACGACGAGGCCGGCAATGACGAGTAGGGTGCAGATCAGGAGTGTCTCGGAAGGGGCCGCGTGGACGAGCATTGTAATGTCGTTCCTACCGAAGGCCATGGTAAAACACATCGCGCCCAGCATGGCTTGGCTGCTGTAATTCAGGAACCGGTAGAGAACGCTACGGGTATCCTGCAACGACGCAATATGCCCGAACGCGATGGGCAGGACGCGGAACAGGAGCGCGGTTCCGCCCGAAAACAGAATCAATGTCCAGACACTCATGCTCGCGAATTCTCCCGCTGTTCATGCAGGACAACCAAGGCGCCGATCAGAAAGGGGCCGAGGAGGATCGCCAGACCGTCGAGGAGCCACAGGAACACTGGCATCGCCCCCAAGCCGATCCAGAAGGACGATACGTCGGCACGTTTGGGCCAAAGGCGCGCGTTCAGCGCAACGAACAGTATGGCGAGCGCGAAGGTGATGAGCGGCTTGACCGCATCCTCGGGCACATGGGGTGTTGCCAGGTATCCAACGGCGGTTGCGATCACGGCGACGGCAAACAGCCATACTCCCATGCTGCGGAAGTAGCGAACCGGTTCGTCGTGTCCTCGACGAAAGGTCGAAAGGCATACCGAAAGGATGGAAGGCACCATCAAATGCATCCATGCCGCCGACCCCATTCGACGGCTGGGTGCGATGTAAGGCATGAGGCTGGCTGTCATCAACGCAAACCTGGCGTTGAGAGCGAGGATAACGGGAACCAGGGCAACACCGTCCTGAAGGTTCTGGACCAACAGGATTTGTAGCGGGCTCGAGTAGATCAGGAACGAAGCGACCAACGCCTGCGCCAAGCTCAGCCCCTCTGCGAGGGAGAGAATGCCGAACGACAGGAAGATGAGGCCGTTGAGAATGCCGATGGGTGCGAAGTCCCGCAGCATCTGGGATCGAGCGGTCATGGAGCATTGCCCTTTCCCCTGCGACGAGGTATAAAGATAGGATAATAACTATATAGGAGAATACCTATATGGAGGAGCCTAACCCGTCAAGCCTGGCCTTCCTGCGCGCCATATCGAACGATAAGCGGCTTTTGATCGTGCAGTGGCTTTTGAACCCGGCGGCGCATTTCCCGCCACAAAGGGACGGTGATCTGGTCGAGGACGGGGTGTGTCTAGGGGCGATTGTTCGGAAAATCGAGCTAAGGCAGCCGACTGTCACAGGGCACCTGAAGATTTTGGTAGAGGCCGAGCTGGTTCACTCAAAGCCCATCAAAAACTGGGTGTTTTACAGGGCCGACAAGGCCGCAATCACGGCAGCTGTTTCGAAACTCAGCACTATGCTCTCACCGGAACAATAGCTGCCGGCAACCTCCACCTTCTGCACTGGGTCCTTGATGCGGACGCTCGTTTTTCCACCCATTTCAGTCGCCCGAGTTTTCGCAAACTCAGGATTTTTTGCGACGAAGGTGAGAGTCGGGGTTTGGCCCGCCCCGGTCAATGAGTTCGGTTCAAACCAAGCTCACGCGGCCCGGTTCTGCAGGTAGAGGCCTCGAAAAAACACAGCCATGTTTGGCCACCAGAAAGTAAACTCATCTGTTTCCCACCCGGCCAAAGAATCGTCATTGTATTTGCTGAAAAAAACTTTGCAGACGCGTGGCGACGTACCTTGGCGATAGTCCAGCAAAACAGCTTGGCTACCGGCACAGGCAATAGCAATCAACCGTGGATCAAGGTTGCTGCAATCCAACCTGCCGAGATCGAGCTCCTCCCATTCCACAGGTAGAAGATCGCGTAGAGGCGCGACATCCTCCAACGCCAGATATTGATGGGCTGATTGGGGAATGGGCACAATATCATCGTTCTGTGGGTTGTTCCTGTCTCCCCAAAAAAGGGTACCCACCCAACCGCCGTTGAAATGTTTGTAGACGTCGCGCCACGGCAGTGGCAGACGAATTCCCAGCCGCTCTTCGTGCGCAGCAATCTGTGCCTCGGTCAGTCTTCCGCTCTCTTTTACGCCAACCCGCCTTTGCCAGATACGGTTCTTTATCAATTCGGGATCGGTCTCGTTCTCGATCACCGTGTGCTGGTTCAGGTGCCAAGTAAATATGTTGTCCACATCGACACGCGTAACCGGCTGTTTCAGTTGCTTTTTCTCACGGCGCATATCGGGATTTACGGGGCGCCAATTCACGGCCGATTCGCGATCGCTCTTGCGCTCGTCCAGCATGCTAAGGAAAAGCCGCTCTGTCTCAGCTTCCTCTGAAGTGGGCGAAGAGGATGTAGGTTTCGTCATTTCCGTAGACTCCTTTCTGATAGAAATTGACCAGCAACTTGCCACGTCTCGAGCAAGCTGTCGCAGATGGTCGCCGCGCTATCGCGTAATTCCCAATTAAAGCGGCACTTGTTTATTGCTTCTGCGACGTCGCAGAATAGGGAATTTTGCGACAGCCGCAAAGTCCGGTGTTGGTGCAAGCTGGCGAGCGGCTTGGCTCAATTAAACAAAAGTCTGTTTTGGACAACAATCGCCCCATACAAATCAAGGCTTTCCGGCAGCCAAATCTATGGGGGTTCAATTGGGACAGCGCTCCGCAATTTATTGCCGTGTTTCCACTGCCGATCAGTCATGCGAACGGCAGGAGCGTTACCTAACGGCGTTTGCAGGACGCGCCGGTTACGACGTCACTGGAATCTTCAAAGCAACAGGTTCCGGCGCGAAGCTAGATCGAGCCGAATGCCGCAAGATCATGGCGCTTGCCTAGGCCGGGCAGATCGATATCATTCTCGTGACCGAGCTTTTTCGATGGGGCGCTCGACGATCGACCTCCTCAACACGCTGAGCGAGTTGGAAAGCTGGAAGGTGTCCGTTATCGCCATGAACGGCATGGCGTTCGACCTGTCGTCTCCGCACGGCCGGATGCTGGCCACCTTTCTCTCTGGCATTGCCGAATTCGAGCGGGATTTCATTAGCGAACGGGTCAAATCCGGTCTGGCAGCGGCGAAGGCACGGGGCAGAAAGCTCGGCCGATAGACCAGGGTGCGCCAAAGTCGGACCGCCTCACGCCGAAAGTGATGGCGATGATTGCAGAGGGGCGCAGCTACCGCTGGATCGCGCATGATCTCGCCATCAGTAAGAAGACTGTGGTCGAGATCATAAAACGGCATCGTCCGAGCGATGGAAAAACGGCATGAGCCTTATCCGACGCCGGTCCACTGAAGTCGTAGATTACGATCCAGTGTGGTCAAAGCTATTCGAGGAAATTCGCGCGCGGATAGAACTGCTGCTGTTGGGACTAGTTACTGAGATCCACCATATTGGCAGCACGTCCGTACCCGGTCTTTGTGCCAAACCGAAAATAGACATCGACATCATCTTCCGTCAGGCCGCCGAGATCCGAGAGGGCATTGCACGAATGCAGGCAACGGGTGACTACACACGTTCCATGGCGAACTGTATCAGGATACAGGTGGGTGTCTACCACGAGTCAAGTCTCTCCCGGTCAGAGGCTTTATCTATCTGCGCCTGAGCATCCCGACCATCTGCACCGAATCCTCTTTCGCGACTACCTATGCCGCCATCCAGAGGAGGCAGCAACCTATGCTACCTTGAAATAAAGGCTGGCGGACGAGGCGGTCAACGATTGGGACCACTACACGGGAGGCAAGGGGCGCTTTGTCACCGAATCGTGAACCGAGCAATGGTAGAGAACTCGGTGAAAATCGGGCGTTAAGTTGAGAATATAGCGATTGGAAGCTGCAAGGCGAGCTTGACGGGTCATTTCGCCATCAGCAGGAACTGACCCTTATCTATAGCTTGGAACCCGTATCGGAGAATTCCCAAGCCTTGAAGCCCTCGTCGACGCTGTTCGGGCAGAAGGGTTTGAGTTCGTCGGATTGAAGCAGGATCACATCGTTGCAATGCTCAAAAAGGCAAGCAAACTTCATCCGCCAAGCGCTGGACGAACGTGCGGGAATTGTCTTTTAGGCACAGCGGTTTCACTGTTCAGGCGCATCGAGCGCCTGACACTGAACCAAGGGGAGCCCACGCCCCTCCCCTCGAAACTCGTTCCCACCCGAATTTATATAGCGAGGATATGAAAATCGGGATATTATAATATCCTCGAAAGGATATGTTATGCCTCTATACATCAAAGACCCCGAAGTGGATCGCCTCACTGATGAACTGATCGGCCTCACCAGAACGAGCAAGGTTGATGCAGTGAAGACCGCGCTCATGCGCGAGATTGCCAACCGCAAGGCAAAGCTGCCGATCCGCGACCGCTTGTCCAAATCTCTTTCGATGGCGCGAGAGGCTGGCCCGTTTGCCCCCGGCGATCACAAACGCGAAACTGATGAAATGTGGGGCGAAGAATAATGCTTCTTATCGATGCCTCAGTCATCGTCGCCATTCTTTCAGAGGAAGACGACGCGGCGTTTCTTATCGACCGTCTGGAAAAGGACGGCGGCCCGTTCTATGTCTCGCCGGTCGTGCGCGTCGAAGCAACACTGTCATTGACCCGCCGACTGACCGAAACCACCGGCAAGGACAAGCCGGCCACGCCGGAAATGATGGACGCCGCCCGTCGCATGGTCGATCAGTTCGCCGCCGATCTGGACTGCAAGGATGCGATGATTTCCGCAGACGTTGGCAATAAAGCGCTCGATGCGGCCCTACGATTTGGGAAGATCATGAACCATCCGGCAAAGCTCAACATGGGCGATTGCTTCGCCTATGCCTGTGCAAAGGCCTACAGGACGAAGGTTGCCTTTAAGGGCGAGGATTTTGTCCATACGGACATCGGTTGGCAACATCATTGATTGTTCTGCCCTGTCCACGGTCGGAAATTAGCTCATAAAAATCAGCATTGCGATCCGAACACAACGATGATCACGATCATGTCCGGTTAACCTTTCGCAACGCGTTGAAAGGGCCAAATGGAGTTCAAGCAAGACCAGTTCTTTCAAGCGGTTGCATCCCGTAAAATTCCACGGGTTAGGATCGCCGGTATCGCCATCGCTGACGATGCTGTCCTCGTCCAGCAACCCGCAGGTGATCCCCATTCGTGCTACGCATTCATCGGCGGCGAATATAAGGTCGGCGGCACCTTTGAGACACGCCTTCGAGCGCGGTTCGAAGAGGAAACAAATACCAGCACGGTCGAGGCGCAATATCTCTTCTGCGTCGAAAATCATTTTCGATATAAAGGGAACTTTATCCAGCAAGCGGAACATTACTACTCCGTGAAACTGGAGAGGCGTGACATCGAAAGCCGAGAAGCACACCTTAAACAAGTGTGGATACCACTGTCTCAGATAGGGAAAGTAGGCGTGCGACCGATAGCTGTTAGGGATGCTGTAGCTGACGGTAGTTACACTGCCAAACGCCACATTGTTCAAATGCGGGACTAGAGCCGATGACCGCAATGAGCCAAATGCAGCCTTGGCGGCAATGCGCCACAGAAGACATTGCGGCAATGAAAAAATAGCTTTATCTCGCGATGTACAGAGTGAACCAAAAGGACGATTTTGAAAGACACTCTCGTTTATGTCGCTGGACCGTTCATCGTGCTGTTTATCATTTTTTTTGGCAACGAGCCCCTTTGCTTTGATCTTTCACGCTATGATCGCTTTCACCAAGCGGAGCATCGGTAGTGTAGCAGCGACCGCCTTGTGCGGCGCTGAAGTGATTGGGGTATATCTTTGGTTCAGATGGATTATCGACCCACTTAATGCGGACTTCGATGCCACCCTTTATGATGGCTCTGTTGGCTTCGGGGCGAAGCGGAAGTTTGGAGAGCTGAGGACGGCACCAAGGCCGCTCGTTATAAGCAAGACAAGCGTACACTGACTTTAATGATCGACAAAAAGGCCCCTCCGGAATTTGCGGACTACCTGATGTCGGCGCTCCCAGAAATATACGCTTCGTTCAAAAGGTCGAAGCAGTAAGGCGAATCGCAACCAGGAAAGGAACGATAGCGTAAAGAAAAAGCCCTCCGAAACAGTGTTCTGAGGGCCTCTCTAAGTTTGGTCGCTTTGAGAATCGCATTCTCCGGAATCCCAGGCAAGAGTCAACGCCGCCCCGGCGTAGCCTTCTCTTTGCCTTTTGGAGGGTGAGAGAGATGGAGACTAGGACATATAACGACGCCATTCAGGCGGCGGTCGATGAGCCTTTCCTTGGTAAAGCGGCAAGTGGCCACAAACGAGATTAAGGCTGGTAAAACGGTCGAAAAATGGAAGGTCTTCCGTGATGCCTAGGAAGCGAGAGAAGAACTCGGCTTGCAGTCGAACAGCTTGGCTGTGCTCGACGCACTCCTGAGTTTCTATCCAGAAAACGAATTGCGCCAGGACGCGCAGCTCGTCGTGTTTCCCTCAAACGCGCAATTGATCCTCCGAGCCCACGGCATGGCAGGCGCCACGCTACGTCGGCATCTTGCACTTCTGGTCGACGCTGGCCTTATCGTTCGCAAGGACAGTGCCAATAGCAAGCGCTACGCGCGGAAGAACGGTGCCGGCGAGATCGAGAATGCGTTTGGTTTCGATCTTTCGCCAATCCTTGCCAGATATGAAGAGCTTGCTGTCATCGCGCAAAAGGTCGTCGCTGCTCGTTCCGCATTCCGCAAGGCGAAAGAAAACCTGAAAATTTTCTGCCGGGATGTCCGCAAGCTTATCACTGTAGCAATAGAGGAGGGGGCTGACGGCGACTGGATGGCGATCGAGGCTAGCCGAGCATGCCACTTCTCCCGAACAGATGGTCAGTAAAGCCGGCCGTATCGGCATATTTCTCTCCAACCTGACTACCAGCCTCATTCATCAGCAGACCATCAAGGATGTACGGGGCCTCGCTGACTGTCGCGGGAATAGTCTGTGACGCAAACGGCGCGAACTGGCCGTTTACGTGAGTATAGGCCTTGAGGCCGGGCTCGTTTCCATATTTGGCGTTGACCATGTTCATGGCCTCTCCCTGCCGTGCTGACGGGAAGAACTGACCATCGCTGTGGCGAGAACCGAAATCAACCTGGTGGAAAAGATGCTGAAGTTCCGGGCTCAAAACGGAGTGAATTCTCCCAGCTGATACGGGGCTGCCAAGCCGCAATGGCAGGTGCCGCAATCCTCGCTTAATGTGTCATTTCGCCCCCAGCGGGAACTGACCCCACATCAATCAAAACGTGTCAGATAGGCTTCGATCTTATCCTTGTGTTCCGGCGTGCCGTTGCCACCGAAGCCGAAGGCTTCCAAAGCGCCATGGGGCATGCGAACAGGAGCAAGATAATGTGCAACTGCCTTGTAGGCGCGGATATCTTCACCCTCGTTGACGTCACCCCAGATCGGGCGCTCGCCAGCGGTTATGCAAAGAACGCTGTCGGATTTTTCTATTTCTACATTCAGCGTTTCATTTAATTCCGTTTGATCGGGGAGACGCTCCCAGAACTCGGCACCCACAAACGTCCGCCAGCCGATATCGCCAATGCCCGGTTGCTCGCCTGGCTGCCAGCGATAGGCCGAGCTTTCCTTACGAATGCCTTCCATGAGCATATCTGGCTTGACGTCGATCACAGCCCTATACCGGGCTGTCGTGCCGCCCATCATGAACTGTAAGGTGCTTTTATAAGGAGGCAGGAAAAAGCCCATTCCCATGACGCCGCTGATCACCGGCGCCTTTATAAGTTGCGCTGTCACGAAATTTGCAAAATCCATCGCCGAGCTATTGTCTTCAGGGATAGCGATCTCAAGAAAGTTGAAGTAGCTGCGCTGCTCGATGCCAAAAAAAGGAAGTGCTGGCTCCTTGAAACTATCGAGAGCGTAGCCGTAGCGTCTGATGCCCTGACCGTATTTCGTGCTTTCATTTTGGAAAAACGAACGTCCGTCTTCAATGATCTTAGGGTTTACCCAGCGAATCTTGCCTGTATATCCCGGGAAATTGTAGGAAGTGACATTGGCGCTTTTACCAAAAAGCGCCTCGAACTTGGCATAGATCGAAGTCAGGATCTGTCGATTACGCTCGCCGTGTATATCACCATCGATGATTGCGATGATGCGAAAAGCTGGCACGGCAATCGGATCGCCTTCATAGAGAATGAAATCAGGCATTGAGGACTCCAAATTCGTTTACTAGCTGGAAGGCACAATCAGACCGCCCTTTTTGTCGCACCGGCAGCTGTCGTTGTAGATTTTTTTGGGTGACCGGACAGTCTTTTCGTTTGAAGCCTCCATCAGTTGGGTGTCGCAGCACTGAGAGCCATGCTGCGCTTCGCCGCCTGGACTATGTTCACACGCCGCGCACTGACCCTTCCGTAGCGCACCGCAAATAACGATCGCCATCTTTGATTGGCAAAGTTTCTGTTGCCTTGTCCATCTCGATCATCCTGGTAAAAGCTGAAACCTCAAGTCGCCCGGAATGTAACTCACAATGGTCTGCCTGCCTTTCGGTCTGAGTGATTTTATATGAAGGACCGAAAACGGCTCCTGCGTGCCGAAGGACACTCAGGGATATTTAGTTCCGCTTACAAGATGGTTGAGGTTTTCGTTCTTCCATCGTGAAAGTTCATCTAATATCTCGACCGCAGATTTTTCTTCGTCTGTGAGTGTGTCTTGTCGTTCTGCGAGATCTGTCACGCCGCTGAAGATGATTGCAGTTCGTTCGCCAAACTCACGGACACCGACATCCCAGGTCATTGATCCGGCTGGACCTTTGATACCATTTGATCGCATTGCAATCTGTTCGAACAAGAAACCTTGCAGATTTTCGGATTTGAGACTTGAAAGCTCTAGATGCAGATTTGGCCCTCCGCCTGTTTTGGCTAACATTTCGATCAACTGACGCCGTGCCGCGGAATATTTCTGTGCTTCTATAACCGGATTAAGATTCAATGCGCCGGCGAAAGCGATCCTCTCATCAGAGTCACTATCGGTGAAGATGTAAACCTTCTCGCACATATCCTCGGCAGAGACGATGTTTTGCGTGGAGTATGGAGGCATGGCAATTTCAAGCTCAGACTTGTCGTATATAGGCGTCGCTTTGAACGCGTCCTCTTCTCCAACCCACTTAGACATGTCAGTTGCCTTCGCAGTTCCGGTACCAAATATCAGTGGCAACATTAAAACAGTTGCCTAACATCCTTGGGCGGTTTGACTAATCATCGGGCGGTCTTTCCTCCTTCGATAGACCCGCCGAGGCGAGGGTCCACCCGCTCCAACGGCCACCTTACATTTCCCACCATGCTTCCATTACCATTTCTTTTTCTCAAAACTGCCCTCATCCACGACGGCCTCAATGAAACTGACCGTGTTATCCGGCCCCACGTAATCATCCACCGCATCCGGCAAAGGCAGCAATTTCGAGCGGTCTGTTTCTGAAAGGTGCGTCATGGCAAAGTCTACCATGGACCCTTATTCTCTGGAATCCCAAGTATGTAAATCGGCGGAGCGTCCCGATGCCGATACGCATGATAACGCGTTGTTATTTCTCACGTTGACGAGGTCATTTCTGTACGCTTAATCACAATTAAACCAGTTCTGTCTCAAAGGCGCTGATGTCGGACACTCCGAAAGTTCCACATAGCAGACCACCTCAAGCCACGAGGTGTCAACGACCCACCGCTCGCAGTTCGAACTCTTGCGCAATTTTCTTGTCTGTTCCTGCCAGTGAAATTTTGGCCACCGAATACGCTGAGACGCCCGATACCCACCCCTTGAAAATGATTTGCTGGGTTTCCTTGTCGAAGGATCCAATATTCCTGCGCGCATCGTAGGTGTTCAGCCCAAGGACTGAGATCGATGATGGCCTCGCATTTTTCTGGACATAAATCTCTGTCACGAAATGCCCGCCGGTTGCCGTATCCCAGCCACGTGCATAGGCATGCGCAATCGCCTCTCCCGATTGGCCTTTGATGGTTTCCATGTCCGCGTCCCCAATAAAGGAAGCCTGCTGACTGTCATCGATCTGCTTGGTGAAGGTGGAGATCTTGTCCACGGCTACGTCTTTACCCTTTGCTAGATCCACTGGGCGGATATGGACCACGAGATTCGGATATTCTTCTCCAGCTAAAGACAGATTGTAGTCGGACGTTCCCTCCGGCTTATTGCTGCTGTCCACCATCTTCAGGTCCCAGTCACGGGGGTAAAGGAAAACTTCGCCGGCCTTCGCAGTCTCTTGCTTGATGCTTTTGAAGGCCTCGCTGTCATTTTCCATCTGAATTCCGCCGAAAAAGCGTGACAAAGCATCCTCATAGCGCGGATAATCATCGTAGTCGAAAGTTGCCTGGATGATAAGAACGTCGCGTCCGTGACTGATCGCGGCGAGGCGGGCCATACGACCATAGCCAGTTCCCTCCTTAAACTCGCTAGCCGCCAGAAAACCGAAGACGCTGTTTGTCTTGTCTGTGTCCTGTAGGATCCGATTGTATCCGTTGAGGGCGAGGAAGCCATATCCTGCGGTCTTTGCATCGGCAAAAGAGGCAAACTTAATGCGCTGCACCTCAATCATCAACTTGTCGCGGTTTTCCGGGTCATAAATACGCGCGATCAAACCCTCTTTGGGTGGCGAAGGCTCTGTCCAAATATCCATGCTGTCATTTAGGATTGTGGAGAAACTGAACCCGGTCTCGCCGAGATCGATTTTTTGTCGCGAATACTTGCCGGAGATTTCGGTGTTCGTTGCAAGGATTCTCTCAGTAGAATAGGTCTGGGACATCGCCACCTCGGAGACAGATAGGTTAAAAAGCATGGACATCCCGATTGTTAGAAATGCGTTTCGGCATAGTTTACCGATGTCTCGTGTGTTAAATTTTTCTGCTTGCATCACTATGCCTATTTGGTCGGAGATTGTACGCCAAGACCGAGCTTCACTCCGGCGCCCCGTCCAAGTGCCGCTTTTGCTTTAGTTCTAAAACCCGTTTTGCCGTCATCAAGCGTGCCTAGCTCGGCCTCTGCGGTAGCGGAGGCGCCAATCCCAGCTCTTATCGATCTCCCCAAGCCGGGCATCCCAGTCGGCCCATTCCGCGAGGCCGTTGAAGGAATGCACGACGAAATTGCCAGCGCGATAAAGTGTTACCGACACTCCCAAACCACCCTTGACCTGCGCAAGGGTCAGATCCACGCCGACCTTGCCCTGAGCCGTGACAGTTGGTGATCCATTATATGCGCCGAATTTGACGCCCGCTTCGGCAACAGCTTCCGCTTTCAAAACATCAGCACCCCCGTTGGCATTTACGAGCCCGTCTTTGTTAAGTGTGCCACTCATTTCCAGAACGCTGGCAGACGCAGATGCTCCTGCTTTCGCAGTGATATTTGCATTTCCCCCTGCCCAGTCGTCTGAAATTGCTACGCCGGCTGACGTTTTGGTCGTTCTGTTGAGGAAACCGGTTTCCCCTGTGCAAAGCCCTCCTTGTCTTCAGAAGAAAAAATATGACCTGTCGTAATGTTTCTGCTCAACAGTCGTGCCCATCTCGTACTTGCCCTTGATGGGTTTTCCGGTCTCCTTATAGATCGAGGTGTGCCCTGGACTTAA
Organism: Hyphomicrobiales bacterium; assembly: GCA_900468015.1. GTDB lineage: Bacteria > Pseudomonadota > Alphaproteobacteria > Rhizobiales > Rhizobiaceae > Agrobacterium. The sequence goes on along the minus strand of UBRU01000002.1, from coordinate 208,866 downwards.
CCGGTGGCTAAGCCAGTCAACTCAAGTTACTTCAGATCAACACACGAAAGATGGGAAAGCTGCACGCTCTGCCCAATTAAAGCGACACCTGTTTTCCTGACTTTTGCGACAGCCACAATGTCCAGTGTTGGCGTAGAATGATTGGCCATCACTGGGATGTAACGGGCTTGTTTTCAAAGCGAATTCTAAAGTTGCGACGTTGGAAATCTTCTCTGAAACAGACGAAAATCAGTTCGAGATCTTGCAAAGCGTCTTTCCGTCCCAAGAGACTTAACGAAGCTACGATGACGCCGTTATAGCCGCGTGTGATACGAAACGCTGCATTGCGCATCGCAATGGCTTCAGGATCTCCACGATCCTCTCGACGGTCATAGACAACCCAAAACCGGGCCGCTTTCCACGTCATTTCCAGCATTTCCCTCACTGTTGCGAGGAACTCTTCAGCACTCATCGAGGGTCCCCAAGGCAGAGGCGTCTCGCCGTCATCGTCGGCGACACTGAAATAGCCGTCGTATTCGCGACCGGTGTTCAGCGCTTCTTCGATCTTTGCAAACGCCTTGTCTTCCGTGATCGTCGTTTTGAAAAGAATTGTCATGGACTAAGTTCCGGGCCTTTCCGTCACAGCATTCGTGCGGCGCGACCGCTGCGCCGTGTGGCATTGTTGTAGTAGCTGGATGCCTGCTGAACGGAACGATGGCGTGATTGCTCCATAGCCTCGGGGAGGGGAATGCCACTGTTCGCTGCCTCCGTCAGATATCCGGACCGCAGGCCGTGAGCTGAAAACTCCGCAGGCTCCAGCCCAGCCAGTACCACACGCTGTTTCAGGATCGCATTGATGGCGCCCGGCTCCAGCGCATGTTTCGACAGGTTTCCCCAGCGATCGATCTTGCGGAAAATGCTTCCGCTGTCGATCCTGGCCACCGAAATCCATGCATTGAGCGCGTCCACTGGCCGGCCCGTCAAATAGACAACGTCATCGTTTTCACTTCCGGATGTTTTTGTGCGGCCGAGGTGAATCGAGAGCGAGGGGAGGGGACTGGCGCTGTCGACCACAATTGGCACCTCGACGGTCAACTGCTCCTTGCGCAGCCCAGCGATTTCGCTGCGCCGACGACCACCGGACGCAAACGCCACCATCAGGATTGCCCGGTCACGGACGTCGCGCAGGCTGTCTGACACGCAGGTCGCAAGGAGCTTTGCCAGAACATCGCCAGTCACCGCTTTTGCGCTTTTGCGTTTTCGCGGACGCGGCGTGGCCCGGACTGCCAGTCGGATCGCCTGCTTGAGGGCAGGGGAGGAAAACACCCCTTGATGACCGCGCCACTTCGTCAGCGTCGACCAACTTGCCAGTCGTCTGCGGACCGTATCGGGAGCGTGAGGGCCAACAGATTTCAGCAACCCTTGCTCCCGCAGAAGACGATCGACGTTCTGCGGCATGCCGTGATCATGATCACTGATACGCTTTTCGGGATCCCACAGATGATGAGCAACGAATTTGAGCAGAAGTGCTTCAGGTGCAGGCCAAGGTAGCGACGCACCTGTAGCCGCAATCGACCATGCCTGAAGATAGGCAAGGTCTGACGTGAGTGCCCGCAGTGTGTTGGCACCCATGCCCTGATTGACCAGATGGCGAAGTGTTTCGATATCCTGATCGGTCAGCAGTTCAGCAAGTTCATCTCGACGTTCAAGCGGCAACACAGCCGCTATGGTATCAAGTTCTTCCGCCCGCGCAGAAATCGTCTTATCATTAGTCGCCATGGGCGAAGGGTCCCAAAATCCGGACATCTTGCTTTCGAGCAGCTACAGCAAGTTTGCGGTCCAGCGTGGCGAGTGGCAAGCTTCTGTTCATGGCGAGTGCAAGATAGGCAGCGTCATAAGCACTGAGTGTATGTTTGCCCGCGAGCAGAAGCACCAGTCCATCACCGCCTATCCCCGCATCTTCCAGCGGCAGCCGTCTGATCCGCTCCATTCCAACAAGTGCATCGCCTGCCCCGATGCGACCGCGCCGCTCTGACATTGCCAGAATGTTTCTGATTTCAAACCAAAAAAGGGATGGTATAGGGCAGGGTGCTGTTATCGAGCCGATGACATCTTCAGCCTCTGTGGAAAACTCTTCGGGCAAAAGCCATGCGGCTGCCATGGACGCATCGATGATAAAACTCATCAACGACGACCTTCATCGCGCCACGATAAAATTTCGTCATGTGTCGATGGCATCGCCCGTGATCGCGCAGCGCGCACCTCGTTCATCAGCAGTTGCAAATCGCTTTCCTTACGGATCTTCGACATGCGAACGATCGGGTCGTTGCCACGCGAAATAATGACATCCTCACCGGCTTCGACACGCACCAGCAGTTCGGACAGATGTGCCTTGGCTTCAGATACTTTGACGGTGGTGCTCATGGTGTCTCCAATGGAACGTTTCGCTTTAAAATACGGTTCTTACCCTATGTGGTCAACCTAAGAGTCTCATAACCATCGATAAGAGGTACTTATCGATGGTTATGCGTCCTACTCGAAATCGTACCATGTGAGGAACCGTAATATTCAAGTAGAGTTCTTTTAGCAAATCATTTACCATGATTTCAATGGCTTACGATCTTACGAAAATCGGAATGACAGCCCTGATGCGGCCGGCTTTCGACGCCGGTGTCGATCTCGCGCGTCTCGACGAGCGCATCGCCCGTTCGCCCGTCGGCGCGGGCTTCCTCGAACGATCGCACTTCACGGACGCCTGCGCCTCGCTGTGGATCGACGGCGAGTTCGTCCATCTCGAAGACCTCGTCCTCCATGACGCCACCCGCGATATTCGCACACCCACCCATGAGCTGACAATCGCCCGCGACGTCTTGCGCACTCGTCGGCGGATCGCCGGCCAGTCCCCGGATTGGGCGCTCTCTGCCGACGGCATCCGCTCGCTGCGGAAAACCTCGGAGATCGGGTCGGGCGGCGAGGACGAGGCGACGACGGCCGGAGTTATTTCGCCGGCGGTCGAGATCGACGCGGACGAGGAGGGGGAAAATGTCGACGACATCGAAAATCTCCCCGGCATCGACTACGCCGCCATCGATGCTGTTCTGGCCCGATCGGAGGCGGCAATCGAGAATGCAACACGGCCCAGCCGTGACGGCGGCCGAGAAAAAGATCCAATGATCTACGACTTCGACTGGGACGAGGATGCGCGGCTCGACGAATGGCGCAGCGTGCTGCGCCAGGCCGAAAAACTGCCTGCGGCGCTGCAGGCAATCATCGCCCTCGATGCCTGGAACGAGCTGTCCGTGCTTCAGCACGCCCCCTGGCTCGGCCGGCTGTTTTGCGCTTCCATCCTGCGCCAGGCCGGCATCACGTCAGGCGCCCATCTCGCCGCCAGCAACCTCGGCCTCAAAACCATTCCCGTCGATCGGCGCCGGCATCGGGACCAGGACACGCGGCTGCTCGCCATCGCCCACGGTCTTTTGGCGGCGGCCGAGATCGGCATGAAAGAGCACGACCGGCTGGCGCTTGCTCGGCAGATGATGGAGCGTAAATTGGCGGGAAGACGAACGTCTTCAAAACTGCCGGAACTGGTTGAACTGGTGATGGCGAAACCGCTGGTGTCGGCCGGGATGGTGGCGAAGACGCTCGAGGTGACGCCGCAGGCGGCGCGGCGGATTGTTTTGGAGCTGGGCCTGCGGGAGATGACCGGGAGGGGGAGGTTTCGAGCGTGGGGAATTATTTGACTATCGAACCTATCCACGGTCAAATCTTACGACAGGATGGAATTCCCGGTTTCAGCGAGCTTATTTTTTCGCTATGAGCGGCAGTCGGTCAAAAACAGGTAGTTGGTATGGCTCTGCATAAGGACGAGGTCCTGAATTCTCTCGCGGCAACCGCAAACGTGGCGCAGTTCGTCGGTTTTCGGCCGCTCAAGGGTGCCGTGTCGCAGAGCTATTGCCGCGTCGCCGGCTATCCTGAAAATCACCGGTTTGGCGACGTCAAGGAAGCGGTCACGGCACTGTTGGCCGCCAGCTCTGACAGGATGGTCAACGTAAGAAGCTATGAACCCAGCAGCCCTCGCAGCCGTGAGTTTGTATATGGCCTCGAGACTGTCGAAAGCGTATTGGAAACAATCTTGCGCCTCTCAACAGAGAACCTGCACCTGATTGTGAATGAAACTATCGACATCCATGACGGCGGCGTATCGGGCGTGCTTCAGGGGCAACTGATAGAATTTGCCCCTGATGATACCCCGAGATGTGTCGAGAAGCCGGGGATTGCATCGCTTCCTATGCATATGGGGGAGCGAATCCTTCACACGGTTTATGGTTTCTCCCCTGACCTAAATTTTCCAGCGAATGCTCGCGTCGAGTTCAGCATTCATCCCAAAGCGAGGGGGTATCACCAACGACACACTGTTGTCTGGGAGTTCGAGCCCGACCTATCGGATTTTTTGCCAGCCGCTGTCCATTGGCCAAACCGTTTCAGTCAACATCTGGGCGACAAGGTCTATGGTCTCCTCATTGCCGATAGTCTCGGCCTCCCCGTTCCCAAAACCACAGTCGTCGCCAGACGGACGGCGCCCTTTGTTTTTGGTAGAGAAACGGGTTCAGCAGAGGTGTGGACGCGGACATCTCCCCGCGAACCACAGCCTGGGCTCTACACGACTGTAAAAGGCTGGATCGATCCGTTTACTCTCCTAAGCGAGGAGGATCCAGATGGGCAGAACATTCGCTCGGTTTTGTGCCAAGCAGCTGTTCGGGCGAAATTCTCGGGTGCTGCAGTCGCAGGCCCTAAAGGACATGTGATCATCGAGGGTCGGCGTGGCGAAGGTGACCTCTTTATGCTCGGACATCAACCGCCGGAAAACCTACCTTCATTTGTGGTTGAAAATGTTCAAGCAACCTACAAGGTGTTGTCTAACAGGCTTGGTCCCGTACGCTTCGAATGGGTGCATGATGGCGACATTGTCTGGATCGTTCAGCTTCATTGCGGAGCGACGGGTTCCATTGCTGATGTGGTTGTACCCGGCGAGGCCAGATCTTGGATCGAGTTTAACGTATCCGAAGGCCTTGATGCCCTCCGGAAAAAACTCAAGAGCATTGCCGACGATCAAGGCCTCCTGATCGTTGGTGAGGTCGGGCTCACTAGCCATGTCGCGGATTTACTTCGAAAGGCGAAGCATCCAGCACGCCTCAAGGCCAACTCGGCAAATTAGGGATGGTCGTTGTCGGTCGCCCGATCGCTTTTCCAGATTTCCTCGATGATATCCGTTCCGCGCACTTTGTGGACCGCCAAAACGTGCGCGGCGACATCTGGTACCGAGTGATCAACCACCAGCTCAACTACATTGTTTTGCTTCGGTCTCTTGGATCGTTCCTTGAACGGAAAATCTTTGATCCTTTTGAACGTGTCCTTACCCCGCGGTTGAGGGTTGAAGAGCGTCGATCCACTGTTCAAGGGGCTTAGCCAAATCCGATCTCGGTGTGCCGCAATTAGTCCAGCGGAATCGATAGTCAGAACCGTTTGTGATTGGTTCCTGTACGCCCGTGCTTTCAGAAGGCCCCATACTCGAGAGGCCGATAGCCAAAAGAAGCTTCGGGAATTGAGAAGCTCATACCAGTCTTTGGGCGTCAAATTATCTTGCAGACAACGCGTCAGCAAATGGTCCTGCATAGGCTTCTGATCTCGGATTACGGCGCCTAGCAAGTTCGCTTTCGTCAATGGGATCGACTCTGGCCGGCGCTGTGATTCCAGTGCAAAACGCGCGTTCCCTGATACCTCGTAAAGGTCGAGCAGCGCACTTGCGCTCAGCAGCCCATGCTTTTGGATTGCTGGCCAAGCATCGTCATGCGCCATGTGATATAAACGGGGATATGTAGCAATCAACTCTTCTTCAGTCATTCCAGGTCCTTCGATCAATGAGGCCCGCGCGCCCGAATCCCTTGGAAATAAGTGACACGGGCAGATTGCATACACGCTCAACGTCCGAAATGAACTTCTGGCTGCCCGCGTTAAGCTCTTCATATTTTGACGCGGCCGAATTATCGGCACCAAGGTAATCCACAAACGTCAGGGCGATATCAGTCGCGCCATTCCAGTAGGCCGATCTTCTAATTTGCTCCCAGTTAAATTCGGCCATTCTCCTCGTCTTTCCGGAAACGCTTCCGATCTCGGTCTTGTTGATAGACTCTACGGCAAGGCCTGATCGCTTGGCAATTTCTTCAAATGTAATCACGGTTCCCATTGGACCAGACTCACCCCCAACGCGGATCGGATATGTTCGGGCGACGAGGATGACTTTTCTCAGTCGCGTGAATGGTATTCCTGCGTCTGATAGGCACCCCGCCGCCGAAGTCTCACGCGAGGTAACGTGTGGGTAAGAGCCATGATGAATGCTGAGGTCAGTTCCCTGAGTTCCTTCAAGCATGACCCTTTTCCCGGCAGCCAGTGCTAGCTCAATCTTTTCGCGAACGTCTGCGATATAATTCTCAAGCTCTGGAATATCGCGCGCCAGCCGTACTTTGGGTCCCCACGACAGTTCAACATCCCGTCCCATGATTTTGCGCGCGGCGGCCGCTCCCACACCCTGCTTGGTAGAGGAAATTCCATCGAGCAGCTTTTCCTCTAAAGCAATGTCGTCGTCCTCAATAATCATCGCTTGCGGATCAATAAAAAGACCACCTTTATAGAGCCGTGGATGGGCTTCCAACTCGAGAGTGAGCCGCTTCAGAGATATCGTCGAGCCCGCAGCGATACAGATATCAGCGCCTGGATTTGAGCCAGTGCCGGATGGAAACTGCCTATAGGTATATTCAGGATCCTGCACCTTATGGCCCGCGTTAGGACCACCGACACGGACCAATATATCGTACTCTTTCGCTAGCAACGCACAAATGTTGCCCTTTCCTTCGCTGCCCCACTGGCCGCCTACGAAAAGGTCTACGAAGCCACGAGTGCCATCGATCGACAAAATGCCGGCTGTCGAGAACGTTACAGACGATTTGACGTCAAACTTTTCCGTCTCGACGACGACGTCAGCGATCTCCGATAGACGCCCGACTTCGGACTCCGTCTGATCCGCTGTCGCGTCGTCATAAGTAGGCGAGTCCTGCAAGTGGGAGGCGCGCGCTCCAAACCGTTCGACAAGGACGTCACGAGGTGCGGTAAGATGTATATGGAGAACGTTTTCTCGGCCAAAGCGTTCTCGTAGGAACTCAACCTGACCAGGAATACGAGCGGAATCAATTAGCAGGTACTTTTTGTTAGAAGGGAGAATAACTTCGGCAGCTGCATCAGAAACCCACGCACCGCCAGTTTCACGGTCCAAATCTGCCCCAGCTTCCTGAAGAAGGCGACGCTCATTCGAAACTTGCTTAACTCTAACGATATATTTTCGCGTGGAAAGCTTTTCGCAAGGGTAGCGCCGCATCAGCTCTTCTGAAAATGCTGACTTGCCCACCGCAATTGGGCCCGAAAGTACGACAATTTTATTCAACACTTGCTCCTACCCAATTAGTGCATGACTATCACTCATAGGTAGCAGTGCTGAACTGATTCGCTCAAGTGAGGTCACGATGAATGCACAAGTTGCTATAAAGATGAAGTCTGGCCCTAGCATCATGCTAGCCAGCGGAAAGTGGTTTGATCTTCTCGATCCTTGGAATAGCGAGTTCACAATCCACGACATCGCCCAAGGGTTGTCGAACATTTGTCGCTACTCGGGTCAGTGCAGCGGATTTTATTCTGTAGCTGAACACTCAATTCATGTGTCGGACACCGTCGAAAGCTTCAAACTTGAGGCACTCCTACATGATGCGGCTGAGGCATTTCTCGGTGACATCACCCGTCCTCTGAAGCTTCTTCTACCCAAGTACAAAGAGATCGAGGCTTCTGTTGAGGCAGCTATATTTGAACGTTTCGGTTTAGATCCAGCCGCAAAGGTAGTTGTAAAACAAGCCGATCTCCAAGTTCTTGCGGCTGAGCAGGGTCAAGTTATGCCGGAAGGCACAGATTACTGGGCTGCGGGATCGGCCATCCACAAGGCTGAAGTTCGCGTGGAGTTTCTGTCGCCGATCGTGGCGCGTGACAGGTTTATGGATAAGTACGCAAAACTCACTAGCCCATGAATGAAATGGTGAGCTGCGCCGAGGCTTAGAATTTTCTTCATAGGTGGCTTATGATAAAAGTCGCACTTAAGCTGAAGAAGTCGGAAGGACGGCCTTGATAGATAAATCTCCATCGAAAAGCGTGGCTCCTGCTTTTCCATCCGGGCGCAATTCTCGCATAACTAACTTCATCTCGTTATCGTGAAATCGGAACAGACAATAAGTGTTGCGCTCGCTTCCAGGCCGGCGACTAGAAGACACCCCAGCGCTGCCGTTGGAAACGACACAAATGGGCTCCAAGGTCGATGCGGCATTCAGTAGGTAATTCTCGTATCTCACCACTCTAGGCATATGCTCGTGCCCATGAACAGCCAGCTGGACGCCTGCCCGCTGAGCGGCATCTAAAATTCTCGGAGCATCCACTGAAAGTGTAATTCCCTTTTTGTTTAGTGTTGCTACACTGGTAACTGGCAGTAGATGATGGTGGAGCGCCATCAACTTAAACGTAGGCCTTTCAATCTTTTCGGCACCCAGTTCATGGAGTGCATCAATACCGCTGTCACCTATGTAGCCGTACTCAGTCCATTCTGTCTGGACGATTGTGCAGGAGTTTAACACACCCACGAGCACGTCCGTCTGGTCTAACTGAAGTCGCCGAACGTAGTTCAGCGTTTCTCCGAACGGACGCCCCATCAAATCCTGGCAGAAAACGCGATAGTGAAGCTCATGCTCATACATTGCCTGATTGCTTACCGCCAGCTTGGCAGGGTCGAGCTGGGACGGATCGGCGGCGCGAACTATGTCATGATTACCTGGAACGGCAATGATTTGGCTTTGATCGAGGCCGAGTGCATCCGTTAGAACTTTCAGCTCCGTAAGGATCTGACTTCTGGTTGCTGCACTCCAGTCTCCGCGTGTAGTGAAGTCACCCGTAACTAGAATGGCAGCGATGTCTTTCTGTGCTCCGACCCGAGATAGATCTTCTAAAACGCATTGAGTAAGCGTGCGCCTTGCATTGCCAATCGCAGGAATTTCCCCTTGGACAAGGAAGTCGTAATCCGGGCCGAAATGCAGATCGGATAGATGAAGTATGGAGGATCGTCCTGTGGCTTTGGTCACGCTGGTAATTCGGTCAGGGTAACTGATCGTCTCGTTCAGCGGTACTAGGGTGTGGTCACCGAACTTGTTTGCGATATCGTCCTCGTAGTTGCACTTTTCTAGAGCGGACAGCTTGAACCAACCAAAGATACGGTCATGCTCGTGCGTGTAGTAGCTCGGAACTGCTGCCAATTCACCTTCAGCTAGAGAACCTTGCCTCCAAGATTCGACGGTGGCGACGTACATGCGCCTCGTCGATCGATCGACAATATACGCCGACGTTGGGCCCTGGATTTGCGAAAGGGCATCGAGATGCTCGTCTTCGAAAGCCTTTTTCCACCAACCCCACCACACGAACCCTGCATCGGCAATGATGTTGAGGTGTGCTTGAATAGTATCGATACCCGGCGTGGTATCTCTGAACCTCAGGGCTATTGCTGGTGTTGCCATTCTGCGGCTCTCCAAAAGGGGGGGGCGGGTATCGACCATTGGCTTAGTTGCGGGTATTCACGTTGCAGATCGGTTAACGACAGTCTGGTTTCTAAATACGCCCTCAACGTCGCAATTAGATTTTCACTGTTCCCAACCTTAGCCACTTCGTTTTGGGAACTCCAAAGCGCGATATTGTCACGTCCTTCTGCTCGTCTGCTTACGTGGGGCCAAATCCACCCATTCGCCCCTTCAACGGGGGTGATCTCGTGTGGGCCGACAGTCGCTGGCTTTTCACGAACCGCAAGCTGATATTCATTTAATGTAAATCGTGTCCATCGCGCGCTCTTTGTGAGAAAAGGTAACGCAGCTTGCTCTTCTTTGACGCGTATATGAATAAGTTCACCGAATCTGGGTGTGGTTTCCCTGACCATGCCAGTGGAGGCTATTGCCACGTCTTCAAAAGTTGGTGCTACATAGGTTACGGGAATCTCTGTGCGCTTGACTTCCCCCCATTTTCCCACCCAGTTTTTTAGCTCGTTGCGCTCGTTCCCACCGGAAGGTCGGGTTTCGGCAGGCCACAGCGTTACATAAATTTCCCCGCCCACGCCTACCACGCTGGACGCCCAAGCAATCCACTGCCTAGCCTCCGATGGGTACCATGGTGGATCGAGAACGACTACTCCCTGGCGCACTTTAAGCTGCACCCAACCTACTTCCGAAACGATATGCTTTTTGACACCTTGAAAGGGCTGTCTATCGACCAGAATGGCATCGCGCCCTACCGTGTCTAGGTAGCGTACGATAGACGGGGTACCGCCAGCGACCACCGTGGAAAATCTCGGCAAAGCGTCGCTTATTGCCCGCACAGTATCGTGCGTGTATCTCCAGTCAAAGTCTAGAGGATGGGGTGAGGGTAGGCGCACTGTGTCGAACCTATTTTGCAAACAAAAGGGCGTCAAAATCATTAGTCAAATCAGCGACTTCCACAAGAGACATTTACTCCCTTTCCACCATCTTGTTCTCACTGCACCGCAAGCGACCGCGTTGTTGAAGTCAAAGTTAAGTCAGGAACGATATGTGACGATAACCCTTTCACCAGATTGAGGCCGCACTGAACTATGCTTTCAGAGTCTTGACCTTGAGAACATCGAAGTAGGGGAAAGCGACTAATGTCCCGATCATCTCATGAGTTATCTCTGCCATCACCTTTATTAGCAGTGTCATCCCTTCGATAGCGAATGGAGGACCGACTTCAAAATGAGCCATATCGGCGATCATCTGCATTCCGCCTTTCCTGCTGGCACTGACCAGAACACCAAAGGACCGACACATTTGGGATTGGCCTTTGGGAGATTTGCGGCCATCATTTGCCATTGCCAATCTCGTCAACAGCTTCATTGACGGGAACTCCTTCTACTGCTCCTTTGAGCGCTTCTCTAATCCGACGTTCGCGGCGGGGCCGTTCATTGTGCATTCCAACAACGACTGCTTTGCTGTCGAGAGAACGGCGGAAGGGAAGTTGATCGGGATGGGCGAACCCTATTTCAAAATCAAGGACCTCTGTCGATCACGTGGCGGCGGTCTATTTCAGCAAATATAGGCTCTATGGCGATATAACTCAAAATAAAGGGGTAAGAGGTGGGTTCAAATCGAGACGACTTTTCTGCAGCAACAAAGACGGCTCTCGCCGGTCGTGCAGGGCATCGCTGTTCGATCTGCAAGACACCAACTCTCGGGCCTAGTGATGAAACGCCTACGTCGTACATGAATGTCGGAATCGCGTCTCACATCACTGCAGCGGCTCCCGGACAGGGTGCGAGACGGTACGATCCTGCGCTCACACCACAACAACGATCTAGTATTGATAATGGTATATGGTTGTGCCGAGGATGTGACGGTATCGTTGATCGAGACGGCGTCCGTTTTAATGCCGAAACTTTAAAGCGCCTCCGGCGTGACCACACTGAATTCGCGCGGTTGGGAGCGCGCGAGGAGAACGAGGTCGGTCTCATCGCAATTGGGCCAAACATCATTGCTGCCGGACAGGTTGTGCGCTTCAATGCGTCTGGCGTAGTCGTGCACTTAGCTTTCTTCTTGACCGGGACAGCAGAAGATCTGTTCAATTTCGTCCGGACTTTCGAGGAGCAGTCGCCCTTTTCTCGATATGTCCTCTTGAGTGAATCGGGCCGCGCGGGACTTCTTGGCGAGGCACCGGACGTCGTGAGGGAAGGGGCCGCATGGAGTATGAGATTTCAATGGTTGCCTGAAACTCGGCGTAGATCGGCACGCACGCTTAAGGGAATGAGCCGCAAAAACGGCAAGATCATCTCCGGAGAGGAGTACTACAAACAGATTTTCGAGGCTGTGCTCGGTAGTCCCCCAGGCACTTGGTTCGCCGATATGGAGGGCGGGAGTCACCTATCTGAGCTTTACGAGACGTTACGGGGCTCGATCTGGTTCAACCATCTTGTGAAGTGCGAACTGGTACGGCTCTCTTGCATTCCTGCTCCACCCAAGCTCGGAAGCCAAACTAGCGAATATCCACCATTTCTGTGTGTCAGGAACGTCGTCAGCGTGCGAATCCCGTACACAGAGCTCGTTAACAATCGCCTCCGCGTTGAGGTGGAGTTCGATCTTGAAGGACATGGCTACTGGATAGGAGACTTGAATATCTACATCTATAGCACAGAGGCCTTGCGGACAGACCGTGCGAAAGCTGCGTGGATGGCCGAAAATATGAGACGTATCGAACAGGGGGGACCAGCGCTGCCTAGCTTGGGTCCGCCTGATAGCTGGACCACAGAGGACGGCTACCCTGATTAAAATGTGGTCGGCCCGGACAGTTCATGGTCTGGCCATTGGCAATCGCCATGCATATTAGAATTGCAGTAAAACTGTTTTCTTGCTGGAGGCAAAAATGGGAACTTGGGAAACTGACAGATTCAACGCCGGAGCATGCCCATGCGGCAATGGCCACATCAACCGCGTAGTCGAGTCGCCCGACAACGCTTGGTCCAGAGCCCACACATCATACGAACTGTCTTGTGCGGACTGTGAGGTTAGTTGGGATATGAGCTATAGCGGAACGTTGACAGAGCGAGCGTCCGAGGGCGAGTACGAAGTTGCGTCTGAGAAAAGTTCAAAGGCCAATCAAGATTTACAAAACTACCTCGACTCGCTGCTCGCCTCTTTCACGTTTCCGACGTTCAAACGTATGGCCGATGAGTTCGAGTTCCTATTTGCGCGTAGCCTGTATACGGGGTCTGTAGGCCAATACCGATATGCCCGTCGAACTGGCGATATGAGTGCCATCGCGGAAATTCGGCCGAATTCAGCTTTTGTATCCAATTTGGTAAAGACTTTCGGTGACGAAGCTCAGTACCAGATACTCGTTGATGCGGCAAATCAAGCATCGGATGTAGCCGAGGCCAAACATAAATCCGTGAAGCGTTTTCGCTACTCGTGAATGTGGAAATGAACCGCTCACCTCTGAAAACTGTCTTGCATAGTTGCACTTTAAAGCCATGCTAAAATTTGATATCTGTCGCAGGATGAGGCTTAACGCATGCGAGAGTCAGGTCGTTACCTTGCGATCACCAGCAACCGGAATTAGGTGCCCAGTAGCATGGATCAACTTCGGCTCTATCGGAGATGAGTGACCAGGCAGACATCGGTATTACTGTGAAAACTAGCGTTGCCCGTTCGTATGATAAGGGGGAGCGACGCTTTAAGCATGTCGGCAACCAACCATATCCTGAAATAGTCTTCGAGCGTGACAATCCCCGTCGAGCGATCGGCAAATGCCCGAACAATCTGAGCGACGACGATCGTCTCAACCTCGTCAACGACGCCATTGAGGGCGATAACGGCGATGCAGAGTTGCCGTATCCGAAATGCGTCTATAATGTTCATGAAGGTGCGATCTATGAGGCACAGACATCAGATCGCGGAAAACATTACCACGGGTATCCGTATCGCGGTCATCTATCTAGCGATCTAGTTGCGGAACTTCGCGTATTAGCCACTAAGAAAAAATGCCTACGCGAGTTCGAGCGCTGGGTTAAAGACCATATCCAGGAGCACGGATAATGCAGTCTCATCAGGATCGCCTGCGGTTTGATATACGCCCCATCCCAAACCGTCAAACGACGTGCAATCTCACGGTTTGGGTCGATGATACCGTTGTCTGGCCGGTTCATGGGGACGACCGTGCACCGCTAGAGATCCAGATAGATGATCTTCTTGCATTCCTAACCGATTACTGGAAGCCACTGCTTTTACGGCAGGTCTTCCCGATTGACGTAGATGTCACACGTCCATCGGGTCTGCGTACAGCTGCAGAGAAGCGCTGGGAGGGAATGCAAACCGAAGCAGTGAAGGGAGAGAGCCGCGCGGTAGCGAATTTTGAGCGCGCACATAATCTTGCCATCGCTTTCGGCGGTATTTCAGGGATCTCGCATTTTTGGTTGATGCGCGCCAAGGATTCATATCTTGTCGAAACAGATAAACGGTATTGGTACATTGAATTCGACGAAGCTCGACGCGCGCTAACCGAGGCCGGTGACTGGATTTGCGATCGGCTGGCTAAAGTAGACGCAAGCCGCTGGAGCCTTGCATTGGAGGCTTGGCGCTCTCGTAACGATGGCGACGGTGTTGCTCTCCTTGCATGGTCGGCCGGCCTCGACCGCACGGTTGCAAAGGACTTGATTGATTCGGGAACACTTGAGGCTCCGCAAAACTTCAATGATGCCGCGAACGACAACGACGAACTGAGGATAGCCGCCCGAATGGCTGGCGCGCTGCCCGAAGATCAAATTAGAGAGATTATCGAGCTCGCTAAAGTCTTCGATAATCATGACGCGCCTTTGATGGAGAAGTTCTCACGCGAGTGCCGACATCAGATTGATTCCCAAACCGCAAGGCTTGCACCATTTGCGCAGGGCGAATTTGCGGCCCGGTTTGTCCGCCAGCAGCTTGGCCTTGATGTCATGGCAATGGCAGAAGTCTTCGAAATAACCAAACTACTGGGAATTGAGGTTCGACATGAACGTGTTGAGCCACCCAGTCTCGTCGGGCTAGCCATTTGGGGGAAAAAGTTTGGTCCAGGCGTGTTCTTGAATGAAATGAGCACAAGAATACTGCGCAACAACGAAAATGATGTTGCTGCTAGTCCGGGAGCTCGGGTGACCTTAGCCCATGAGATTTGTCACCTATTGCTAGACGGAGATAACGCTTTGTCAGCTGTCGAGATCCTAAAGGCGCGAATGCCAGCTGGCGTCGAACAACGTGCTAAGTCATTCGCTGGTGAGTTTCTGCTACCTACTTCCGCAGCAGCGGAGCGATGGTATAACGCGGAGCGTCCCCAAGATCGCAAGGGTTTGGAGGAACTCGTACAGCTGCTGGCTGAGGAGTACGGGGTTACACGCAGTGTGGCCGCCTGGAAAATCCAACACGCTGCGCAGCTTTCAAATATTGATTTGCAGGCTATATTGGACTCGGTGGCGCCCCAACGCTAACGTCGTTAGCATCGATGACTGCATGACCCCGGTGACAAGTGTGTTCGGAACAAGGGGAGTGCAAAATCGTACGCTAAGATCGCACGAAGCGTGAACATCAGGCCATACGCAGAAGTCGGTCGGGAACCCGCAAGGGTCCGAAGCCCTCGGGCATCTGGTACTCGGCATCCCAAGAATAGATGCCGGTGAGATTGATAGGCTCCCAACTGAGCGGCGAGACGTGTTTCAGCAGTCCGTCAGGAATATGCCGACCTTGCTGACGCAAATGCACCGTGGCCCGGCTGAGATAGACGGTGTTCCAGTGTACAATCGCACTGACGACCAGGTCGTCATCTCTTGCACGTTCATGTGGCAATCCTGACGAAAGCTACGAGCAACGTCCGGAGGAGAGCTGCTGAGCGAAGTCCGGTATGCGCCTTTTAATTGTAGTTCGCAATCATAAGTTTGCATTGGAGGAGGCGCAATCGATGCTCGATCAATGGGACGCAATGCTGACATCCCAGCCGTTTAAGAGGAAACGCCGAAACCGGACGAAGCGCCATGGCGGCATTCCAGAGGAATACAGTGTCCCGCGACACCACTGAGACGCACCATCATGGAACTGCCGATGGCTGCTTCGAGCCGGTCTCGATCTCGGACATTCATCGGCGATATGCCAGCTTCTCGTTTGAAGTACCAGTTGCACTGCCAGTCAGCGATCGGCCCCACTCCAGCCTTCCCAGAGGCTCAGTAGTTGCCTGGACTGAAAATTTAAAGCCGGTATGATTTATAGAACAAAGGGATCGACGGTTCCTATTTCTTCAGGGCGGTCGGGTTGAACACCACACCGAAACGCAATCACCGAGACCGAATACTTATCAATGGAAGGACGGTGCCAACAGCGTAGGCACCAAAATGCACTTGCGGATCAGGCGGGTGCCTCCCACCCGCCTGATTTGCGAAGAGATGGCGTTGCGAAGATGATGCACTCCACGTCTGCATCAAGGCTGCGCTGTCGCTTTGCTTGCTTGGTCAAGCCTTACATCCTGTGCTCACTCCCTCGTTTTCAGCATTTGGGAAACCCTGCGCGATATCAGCGAGCGTCACTCCAGCAAACCTTTCCATCAGGCGACGTTCCGCATCCGCGAAAACATCTTTGAGCGTCGCATTCACTGCTTTTTCGATAACGCATCCCGGCATATCGTAGGCTGGCCCAACAGCGAAAAGCGATGGCTCGCCAACAGCACGGTAGATGTCTAAGAGTGTGAGATCGCCAATAGGTCGAGCCAGCGTCCATCCGCCACCGTGTCCCTTTACGGAACGAACGTAGCCCTGATCTCGCAAGCCCGCCATCGTCCGGCGGATCACAACCGGGTTGGCATCCAGCATGGACGCAATCATGTCGGACGTCATAGGGCCATCGTGACGACCCATATGGATCAGCACGTGCAACATACGAGATAACCGACTGTCCTGTCTCATGCAGCAAATCCTTCCTGCAAAAAGTCAAATATATCCCAACGCAGTGATCTTGTCACATCGAATGTGTCGTGAGAGTTGACATCGCTGCCTCATGATACTTATGATGTGGCGAGAATAGGAGAGTTGATGTATGGAAAATGAAATTCATGACGTCATCATCGTTGGCGGAAGTTACGCCGGTCTGTCTGCCGCAATGCAGCTTGGTCGTGCCCGACGCAAGGTGTTGATCATCGACGAAGGACTGAGGCGTAATCGGTTCGCCAGCCATTCGCATGGGTTCCTAACCCAGGACGGTGTCGATCCAGCAATGATCGCGGCCAATGCCCGAGCCCAGGTCTTGAAGTATCCGACCGTCCAATGGGTTTCAGCCAGGGCCGACTCCGCTGGCAAAATAGGCTATACCGGTTCGACGCATGCAGCTTTCGAGGTTGCGGTTGGAGACACCTGTTACCTCTCTCTCCGACTGCTGCTCGCCACGGGCGTCAGAGACATCTTGCCAAACGTTGTAGGGCTTGCGGAGCGTTGGGGGAAAAGCGTTTTCCATTGCCCATACTGCCATGGCTACGAGTTAGATCAGGGCCTGATTGGGGTTATCGCAGGATCGGAGCTTTCCATGCATCATGCGTTGATGCTACCCGACTGGGGGCCGACAACTCTCTTGCTCAACGGGACTTTTGAGCCGGATGCAGAGCAACTCGCTGCCCTTGAGGCTCGCAGAGTGACTGTGGAGCGCACCGCGGTAGCAGCGATCACGGGCCATGCCGACGTCCGTCTTAACGATGGGCGTACGCTCAGTTTTGCGGGCATCTTCGCCCTTGCGCCCCTGGAACTGGCTAGCCCCATGGCAGAACAGCTTGGATTGGAGATGGACCGAGGCCCGCTCGGAGCTGTCATCAAAACCGATCCGATGAAGGAAACCAGCATGCAAGGCGTATTTGCCTGTGGGGATGCGGCACGCATGATGGCTTCCGTAGCCCTGGCTGTAGGGGATGGAAACCTTGCCGGGGCAGGGGTGCACAGATCGTTGATGTTCGGATTGATCTGATCCTGACCCTCTTTTGGAGCGGCTGTCAAACACTGGATATCGTCAAGGAGAGAATGAATGCCGCCCAGACATGATCCGTTTGCTAACGCTGCGTTGGTCGAGACCTATATCACGGAAACACCGCGAAAGGTGCCGGGGCTGGCTGATGTGCATCGGATGGCCATGCTCCTGCTCAGCGAGTGCGCCCAGAAGGATGCTGATATCCTTGTGGTTGGTGCGGGTGGAGGAATGGAACTCATGGCGCTAGCCGAAGCTCGGCCTAGATGGAGTTTCGTTGGCGTCGATCCATCCGGTCCTATGCTGGAACTGGCTCGCCGCAACGTCCAAGCCATAGTTCAAAGAGTTGAGCTTATCGAGGGCACCATCGACGCGGTGCCGGCAGACCGGTTCGATGGCGCAACATGCCTGCTCGTCCTACACTTTCTTGACAGAAGCGAACGGCTCAATACGCTAATGCAAATACACCGGCGGCTGAAACCGGGCGCACGACTGGTTGTGGCACATCATAGCGCAGGAACCGGAGATGCAGCACTTTGGCTAGTGCGCTCGGCTGCGTTTGCTGACCGGGAAACCCTTTCGTGGGAAATAGCCTCTGCTACCGGCACCGCCATGGTTGCAGCTTTGCCGCTCCTTTTTGCGTCCGAGGAAGAGGCGTTGATGCGCGAGGCCGGGTTTGGGAGTATTGAGCTTTTCTACTCCGCATTTTCGTTCAAGGGGTGGGTTGCCACAGCGTAGTGTCGAGAGGGGGACCAGACATTCTTGAGCGACGACTACTTTGCGATCGATCCCGTATAGATGGGGTAGCAGCAAGGATAGGTTATTGCGTAGCAGTCGCTCAGGGCTATGGTTGCAGCAGAGATTGCTGTACGAGGTGTTTCCCTCTTCCGCTTGCTTCGAGATACCGGGATGGTGTCGTCCCAAGAGCTTTCTTGAACATGGTGATAAAGGCGGTCACAGAGCCGTATCCAAGACTTTCTGAAACGTTCTGCACAGACGTCCCTTCTGCCAGAAATCTCAGGGCGACCAGCAGGTGGAGCTGTTGCCGCCAACGTCCAAATGTCATGCCTGTCTCTCGGTTGATCAAGCGCGCGAGTGTCCGTTCGCTCATCGCCACCCGAGATGCCCAATCCGATAATGTACTGCGTTCAGCAGGATTGATGACGAGAGCATCCATAATGATTTTCAGCTTTGAGCTGGTCGGCATAGGGAGCCGAAACGTGGTTAGCTGCATGATTTCCAACTGCCCCAGCAATACCTGCTTGAGCTGCAATTGATTGTGGTCGACCAGAGATGGAGTTTGCTCTGTCGCCGCCAGATGCAAAATAATCTCTCTTACCATTGGTGAAATTTCTATCGTGCACGGATGTTCAGGTAGACGTGCGACGTCGCGTTTCACGAATACGAAGCAGACGCTCGCGTTTGCAGTCATGCGACTATTGTGTCGTATTCCACCAGGAATCCAGACGGCACATCCCGGCGGTACGATCCAGATATACCCAGGCACCTGACAGGTCACTGCGCCTTTAAGCGCCAAAATAAGCTGCCCTGATTCATGAGTGTGCTCCGGCGTCTCTGTTTGGCATGAATCCACCGATACCCTCAAGGCAACTAGTGGGCCATCTTTTAGATCAGGCTGGAATTCGGTAAATGAAACCGACATGGAGCGCTTTGTCCGTTTTTAGAGATAAGATGTCATAAGCACACGGATACAGCCAACACTTACTCCCGTAAAGAGGTAGGAAAGCCGAAAGGCAAAGTTCTTCAACACCAAACGGAGAACGGGCGTCTTTACCAGCGACCGTTGACGACATCATGCAAAAGCACGTTTCTGCCACCCTGCCCAAAGCTGTTTCAATAATCGCGCTCATCATGCTCGCGGCTAACCTTCGCCCTGCGCTTACCACAATCGGCCTCCTTATCGAACCGATCCGGGCAACGACGGGTATCTCGTTGACTGCTGCTGGTCTGTTGAACAGCCTTCCATTGGTGGCGTTGGGTCTGTTCGCGCCTCTCGGTCACCTCGGTCGCCGTTTTGGCGTTGAACGGATGGTCGTTGCGGCGTTGTGTCTTCTCATGATCGGAATTTTGGTTCGCTCGCAAGGGACCGCAACAACTCTATTTTTGGGATCTGTATGTCTGGCGGCTGGGATCGCAATCGGCAACGTTATGGTTCCTGGTATCATCAAGCGCGATTTTCCCACACGTTCGAAAGGTCTCACAACCACCTACGCGGTCACGCTCGGGCTGACTGCCGCTTTGGCTTCGGGGCTTGCCGTTCCACTTGCTGAAGTGTTGCCTGGTGGATGGCAGGCATCTCTTGGGTTTTGGGCAATTCCGGCCGCAGTCACGGCCTTGATCTGGGTGCCTTATACCCGCAGTGCCGAACAAAGCGCTCATCGATCAGAAAACGATAGTGTTCACGTTTCTCCATGGCAATCTGCTTTGGCGTGGCTTGTCACCCTGTTCATGGGACTGCAATCTCTTCTTTTTTACGTTGCTGTGAGCTGGCTTCCCACCGTCTTTCAGCAAAGCGGCTTTTCTCCAAAGGAGTCAGGCCTTCTTATCGTCATCTTTCAGGTTGTCGCCCTCATCGTGGCAATGGCAATGCCTCTTTTATTGAAGAAAGCCAAAAATCAGTCCGCTATCGCCGTTGTAGCTGCGCTGCTGGCAACATTCTCGGTCTGCGGATTCATAATGTTTCCCGGTGCTGCTTTGTTATGGATGACCACACTGGGGATGGGCGGCGGAGCGATGATGATTCTGGCACTTGCCTTTATAAGCCTAAGGTCGTCCAATCATCACCAAACCGCGTCCCTATCGGTGATGTCGCAGTCTGTTGGATATCTTATCGCCGCAGCCGGGCCATTTTGCTTCGGCCTGCTTCATGACATGACTGGTGAATGGAAAATACCATTGGCAACGCTCGCAGCGCTCACCATTCTTGCTGCTTTTGCAGGGTTTGCCGCGGGACGTGACCACACCTATTCGTAAGTGGCTATGCGTCGGCTGACACCTCAACAATAATCTTAGGAGCCGCATCCGTCACTTCAAAAAACAGAGGTCTAGGCGAGCCGACTGAGTATGTCTGCCTAATTTCAGGAAATACTTCTTTAGGCGTGACCACCATCCTAGAGAGGTGGTCACGCAGTGATCGGCTGGCATGTAAACTAGAGTGGATTGGTTACTTTGCGAAAAGGCTAGCTATGTTAGCAAATGCCTTCAACTCTACGGCATTGCCGCTTGGGTCTTTGAAGAACATAGTGGCCTGCTCGCCCGCTTCGCCCTTGAAGCGAATATAGGGCTTGATGACGAAATCAACGCCTGCGTTGGTGAGCTTTTCAGCAGCGGCATTCCATTCGTCCATCGACAAGACGACACCGAAGTGACGGACTGGCACACCGTGACCATCGACGGCATTTGTAGTGGCGTCGCCAGTTTCCGCTGGCGACAGATGGGCCACAACCTGATGGCCGTAAAAATTGAAATCGATCCAGTCTGGTGAGCTACGACCTTCCAAACATCCAAGGAGACCACCGTAGAATCCGCGAGCCGCTTCAAGATCGTTGACGGGGAAAGCCAGGTGGAAGGGGCAAAGAGGGGCAGTGGTCATTCAAGTTCTCCGTAGGTTTTCTGTGATCTATCCCTTTTAAGCAATGAGAAAATTTATTTAAAACTGTATATTGTTAGGCTGAGCAACAGGAAATTTTATGAATCATGATTTCGGAATTGAAAACTCTCGTAGCTGTATCGAGGTTCGGGACGTTCTCAGCGGCCGGTGATCGCGTAGGCCTCACCCAAGCTGCGGTTAGCGGTCAGATTAAGCGTCTAGAAGATCACATCGGCGTCGCCCTGTTCACGCGCACCGGCAGGTCGGCTGTCATGAATGCCGAAGGTTTGCGGGTGCTGGAGCAGGCCAAAGCAATTATATCCATGTTCGAAGATCTGACACATGCAGGAGAAGTTGATCCCGTCGGTTCCCTTAAAGTTGGCACTATCGCTTCGGTTCAGTCGACCCTGCTTGCACGAGCACTCGTATCTTTCCGATCCCGTTTCGCTAAACATCGTCTGCATATTGCGCCAGGGATATCGCTCAATCTGTTTGACCAAGTCGACGCAGGCGAGCTTGACCTCGCTGTGGTCATCAAGCCATCTCACGGCGTGCCGAAAGAGCTGTCATGGACGCCGCTGGTTGAAGAGCCTTACGAGTTGGCCGTACATGCGGAGCTTGATTCCAGGGACTGGATGTCCATCCTCCGACAACAGCCCTTCATCCGCTATGAACGAACGTCTTTCGGTGGCAGACAGGTCGACCGATTTTTAAAATCCCAGTCTTTGGCCGTGCAGGACTCAATGGAGCTTGACGATTTGCAAGCAATTTTGGCTCTTGTCGGGGAGGGTCTAGGAGTGGCGATTTTACCGATCACCGAATCCAATATGCCATTGCCGCTTGGCGTACAGACAATTCCTTTGGGTCAACACAGACTGGTCCGCGAAATCGGCATCGTGAGCAAAATGCAGACTGATGAGGCGATTAACACGCTTAAACTTTGCCTAGTTGAAGCATGTCAATAAGCCTACCACTTGAAAATCGCCCTTTCCGAGTCGGCCTGATAAGTGGCAAGGCAGACACCGGAAGGGATGGTGAAATGGACGAGCCAAACGATCGATCTGGTTAGGATCGTAAAGCGCGCGAAACAAGTCTCGACAGAGCCACGCCGACCTTCTCTGAACCTGCCGTCAGTTCAAGAATGACGTTTCGTATGGCCGGCTCGGCAATAATTTGCATAAGGCAGGTCGCGACGTCTTCCCTGGGCACATCGCCGTACCGGATGGCAACATCAAGATTGACTTCACCTGTGCCTGGAGCATCCGACAATGTACCAGGACGGACGATAACCCACTCTAGATCCGAGGCGACAAGGTAGGCGTCCGAACGTTTCTTGACGCGAATGTAGTTCTCAAGACCTTCTTTGCGGTCTCCATCGCGCAGGGCATCCGGGAACGCAGAAACGAGTAAAAAACGCGGAACTCCCGCCTTCTGCGCTGCGTCTACGGAAATCTCGAGCCCCCGGCCGTCAATTGCATTGGTAACCTCTGTTCCGGCTCCGCCCGCACCCGCAGTAAATACCACGACGTCGCACCCTTTCATCTTCAGCGCCAACTCGTCGGCGGTAAGCTGGGTGAGATCGCCCATGATTGCTGTTGCGCCGAGAGCTTCCAGTTCACGCGTTTGTTCAGGCTTGCGATGGAGCGCCAGAGCGTCGTAGCTTGCCTGTTCAAGCTGCATGATCAGATGTTTCGCAACTTTTCCTGCGCCGCCAACGATAAATACACGTTTCATACCGTTTCCCTTATTAAATTAGAGTGGATCAATGCCGATGCCGCAGATCCGATGCCTCGTAGGTCTTTTCGGCTCGCACCGTCGAACGCTTGCACCGACATTACCGCCGAAAGCATGTTCAGCGCCGTTATAGCCTCCCGCTGCTAAGGTCACGGAAAGACGGCTTACGATCCCCGCTGGCTATCTTCCACTAAGGTCGCGCCGCATTAGCATTGAGCATGAAATCAACGAAAGCGCGGAGCTTCCTCGGCATGTGTTTGCGATGTGGATAATACAGATGAAAAGCGTCATCCATCCCACTGTTCTGCTTCAGAATTTGCCGCAATTGACCGCTTATCAGCTCCTGCTTTGCAAACTGCTCAAACACGAAACCGATGCCTTGCCCCCTCATTGCCGCGTCCAGGACAGACTTCATTTCGTCGAACAACAGACGCCCCTGCACTTCGATCTGAATTATCTGGCCCTCGAAATCGAACTTCCATCCAAACCAACGGCCTCCTATGGAATAGCGTTGCCGAATGCAATTGTGGTGCAGCAGATCATCGACGGTCTCGGGCTCCTTTCGATTTTGAAAATAGTCCGGGGCGGCTACCACTATTCTTTTCTGTACTGGTCCTAGTTGCAAAGCAACCATATCGTTCTGTACCCTTTTTCCCATCCGTATGCCGATATCAAAGCCGGCGTTGACGATGTCGCCGAGCGCGTTATCCAAAGATATCTCGACATTGATCGACGGAAAACTCGCAAGAAAGGCTTCGAGATGCGGTTCGATCAACATCCGGTATGCGACGTATGACGAGTTGACGCGCACGGTGCCAGACGGCTGATCTGTTGCCAGTAGAGCTTCCGATAGGGAGTCTCTGATCAGTGCAAGCGCGGGTGCCATTTTTGAATTCAGTGACGAACCCGCTTCAGTCAGGCTGACGCTGCGTGTGGTGCGGTTGAATAGCCTAACATTAAGTTGCGCTTCCATGGCTTTGATGGTGCGCGACACTGCGGTGGGCGCAACGCCCAACTCTGCTGCTGCCTTGGCGAAGTTCAAGTGCCGGGCCGCCGCCTCGAACGTTAGAAGCCCCGGAAGATGCACCGGTATCGAGGCGGTCGCTATTCCAGAAAGATCGGCATGGCCCGCATCCCGGATTATGATCTTTTTGTTCATACGATATGTCCGCTTATGACTATTCACGTCATTATCACCGCTCTCTATATTGCAGGCTAGAAACAAATTCATCATGAAACTTTGTTGCCGAAGGGAATAAAAAATGACGCTAAGCAATTCTGATAGCGATCTTTTTTCGCCAGTTGATATGGGTGCGTTAAGGCTTACAAACCGCATCGTCATGGCACCGCTCACACGCAGTCGCATGGGTACGGATGGCGTGCCCAATGAAATGCACGCCGACTACTACGCACAGCGGGCCAGCGCAGGCTTGATCATCAGCGAAGCGACCAACATCTCCGCGCAGGGACGGGGCTATGCCTTGACGCCGGGAATCTGGACGGAAGAACAGGTGGCAGGCTGGAAAAAGGTAACAGATGCGGTGCATACAGCCGGTGGCCTGATTGTATGCCAGTTGTGGCATGTGGGCCGCTTCTCGCATGTGGACCTGCAGCCGGACGGTGGTGCACCGGTGGCACCCTCCGCTGTCCGGGCGGAAGGGCAGACCTATACCGAAAAGGGGATGTTGGATGTCTCGATGCCGCGTGCACTGGAAACGTCCGAGATTTCAGGCATCATCCAGCAATACCGCCATGCTGCCGAATGTGCAAAACGTGCAGGTTTCGATGGCGTGGAGGTGCATTCCGCCAATAGCTATCTGCTGGACCAGTTCCTGCGTGATTCGACCAACCAGCGCAGCGACGAATACGGTGGCTCCATTGATAATCGCACCCGGCTGACGTTGGAAGTCACTGAGGCGGTCGTCAAAATCTGGGGACACGACCGCGTCGGCATTCGCCTTTCCCCCGTGACGCCGGACGCTGGCAACACGCCGCTCGACAGCCAGGTCATGCAGACATATGGCCATTTGATCGAGCAGCTAAATCGCTTCAATCTGGCGTATATGCACTTTGTGGAAGGTGCAACGGCTACCTCTCGGACAGTACCCGACGGTGTGGATCTCGATGCGTTGCGCGCACTGTTCAAAGGCCCCTACATCGGCAACAACAACTACGACCTAGACCTCGCGGTGAAGCGACACGCTGAAGGCAAGGTCGATGCAGTCGCCTTTGGTCGTCCATTCATCGCCAATCCCGATCTGGTCCGTCGCTTGAAAGTGGGCGCTGAGCTGGCTGTTGCCCCCCGTGAAACCTATTATGGCAACGGTTCCAAGGGCTACACCGATTGGCCTGTGCTGGCAGATTGAACAGGTTGGTTGCCCACACAGCATCGACATGGAATCCAAGGGTCATGGAGACTCTTACCAGGAGTAATCGAGTGAAGACGACTTTCATCAAAACTTTGATTTTTGCGGCGGTCGCTATTGGCATGTTCACAACCGCCAAAGCCGCAGATTCGCAAAACAGCCCAACATCCAACCAAGGAACAACTATGATGAGCAAACCCACATATGTGCATGATTACCAGGCCATTTCCGAAGTGCTGAACAAGTACATCGAAGGCTGCAAGCAGGCCGAAAGCAGCATCATGAAGTCGGCTTTCCACCCCCAGGCGACGATGTACAGCGTTGACACGGATGGCAAGCTCACTGGCGGCGCGATTCCGATCCTCTTCGAAGGGATCGACAAGGGTTTCCGCCCGTCTCCCGAAGCGACTGCTGCGATAACGCGCATTGAGATCGTGGGTACGGCGGCGAGCGCCCGCATCGATGCCAACGACATGTCCGGCATCTCGTTCACCGACTTCTTCCATCTGCTGAAGGTCGATGGCCAGTGGACGGTGATCAGTAAGATTTTCCATACACACGTGGCATCTTAACTGCACATCTGATCCAAGACCTGCGACTGGACTGGCTTATCTGTTGACCCAGTCCAGTGGGAATAGAACTCTGATCTCCAGTGGTGATGTGCGCCACCTTGTTGCGCACCACCATCGGCGTCTTTTTGGGCGCATTCACAGCGCGTCTTATCAAAGATCGTACCGACGGATATGCCAGTAGCTTCTAAAATCGCATACGTCTGCCGCCAAACATCGCTCACAATCGCTCTGGAATTCTGCCGAAGGATGGACCGCATGAGCTGCGTTTAGCAAAACTGCCCTCATGTTAAACGTTTACGCCGACGGAAGCTTTTGGCCAAGCATACACAATCTGTTTGACGTCACAGACGCTGATGTTTGTCCAATGCCTCAAAATCACGGTGCCATTCTCCGCTCCGAGATCAGCTTCGCCGCAAGCGCCCGCATCGACACCGACTGCGCCTCAAAAAATTTTGCTTCACATTCAATCCCTCTATTAAAAGAAAATATCATGAAAACCATCACCTCTGCGGTCGCCCTTTCCGCACTGAGCCTAGCTGTTGGAAACGCTTCTGCAGCTGAACGGCCGGGCTTAGAACACAACGTTGCAAAATTCTTGCAATCGCTTGAAGGCGGCAAGACGCTTGACACCATGACGCCTGTCGAGGCCCGCGCTGCGCTGGCGGGTGCCCAGGCTGCGCCCGGAGTGGCCTTGCCGGCGGCTGACGTCAGCGAGAAGACGATCCAAGTCAATGGCAGTGATCTGAAGCTGACGATCGTTCGCCCCGCAGGCAGCAAACAGGAGACCCTGCCTGCATTCATGTACTTCCACGGCGGCGGCTGGGTGCTGGGCGACTTCCCGACCCACGAACGGCTGGTGCGTGACCTGGTGGCAGGCTCGGGTGCGGCGGCAGTCTTCGTCAACTACTCCCTGTCGCCTGAGGCTGGATACGGCGTTGCCATTGAACAAGGTTATGCCGCTACGAAATGGGTGGCCGAACATGGCGAGGAAATCAAGGTCGACGGCAAGCGTCTCGCCGTGGCCGGGAACAGCGCAGGTGGCAACATCGCCGCCGCGGTTGCCTTGATGGCGAACGAAAAGGGCGCACCTGCACTGCGTTCGCAAGTGCTGCTATGTCCGGTGACGGATGCAAACTTCGACACGCCGTCATACAAGGAGTTTGCCAACGGCTACTTCCTGACGAAGGACTTGATGGTGTGGTTCTGGGACCATTACATGACCGATGTCGATGCCCGCAAGCAGATCTACGCTTCGCCACTTCAGGCGACGTCCGAGCAGCTCAAAGGCTTGCCGCCGACGCTCATCCAGACCGCCGAGTACGACGTCCTGCGCGATGAAGCCGAGGCTTATGGCCGTAAGCTCGACGCTGCGGGTGTGCATGTGAAGTCTGTGCGCTACAACGGCATGATCCACGATTTTGGATTGTCGAACGCGTTCAGCCATCTGCCCGCACCACGCAGCGCGATCGCGCAGGCGTCGCAAGAACTCAAGACCAACCTGGGAGAATAAGGTTATCGGGTGCATGGGAAGTTTTATGGACGAATGTCCACGACACTCTGACGTATCTGGCGGCAGCCGTTGTCTTTCTTCATATCGCTGCTGCGCTGTGGCATCACGTCATCCGCAAGGATGTCATGCTACAGCTGATGATGCCGCTTGTCTCAGATCGGAAATCAGCAAAATAAATCGGGTTTTGTTCGGCGATATCGAGCATTGAGATGTCGGATTTTGGTGCTTCGCCAGTTTGTGGCGAGCACATCAAATCGTAATCATTGTTCAAATTTACTCGCTTTGGGTGGCAGTCTCAATGCTTTACTCTTATCTTCACCGCTGAGGAAGTTGGTTTGATGCCTGAAGACAAGAACGACGAAGACAGTCCAGACAGTCGCCGAACAACCGCGGCCCGACTTTTCTCGGTGCTGCATTTCACCCTACTTCTATCAGCTTCTTCAACCGCCCGGCTCGTCCGCGGCGGCTTTTTTCGTATTCCTGTCAACAAAAGAAGGATCGGCTGACCCCCACTGTCAGCCTTTTTTACCAATGATATTTGAATGGATGTCCGACCCAGCCGCTTGGGCGGGCCTTGCCACCCTGATCGTCCTCGAAATCGTATTGGGGATCGACAACCTCGTCTTCATTGCCATCCTCGCAGATAAGCTACCGGAACATCAGCGCGAGAAAGCGCGCCTCATCGGTCTCGGGCTCGCACTTGGCATGCGGCTCATCCTGCTGGCGTCAATCGCCTGGATCGTCACGCTGACCGCGCCTTTGTTTACCGTGCTAAGCGTCGAACTCTCAGGACGTGACCTCATTCTGATCTTCGGCGGTTTGTTCCTGCTGTTCAAGGGAACGATGGAACTGCACGAGCGTCTCGAAGGGCACACCGAGCGCAAGAACGGTCCGGTCGAGCATGCCATCTTCTGGCAGGTCCTCGTGCAGATCGTGGTTCTCGACGCCGTGTTTTCGCTCGACAGCGTCATCACCGCCGTCGGCATGGTCCAGCATCTCTCCGTCATGATGATCGGCGTCATCATTGCCATGGGTGTCATGATGGCAGCCTCCAAGCCCTTAATGGCATTCGTATCGAAACACCCGACCGTCGTCATCCTGTGCCTGGGCTTCCTCATGATGATCGGCTTCTCGCTGATCGTTGAAGGCCTCGGGTTCCATATTCCGAAGGGCTACCTCTACGCGGCCATCGGCTTCTCGGTCCTGATCGAGGCGTTCAACCAAGTCGGGGCGTCGCAACCGCGAGCGGTTCGTCACGACTGGAGACATGAGGGAGCGTACGGCAAATGCGGTGCTGTCGTTACTGGGTCGCCGACGGGGCGAGCCGCAACTCGGCGAGACGGCAGACCTGATTGCCGAGCGTGCGACCGAGGGCGAGCTCTTTACCACGGTCGAACACGAGATGATCGAAAGCGTTCTCACGCTGGCCGACCGCCCCGCCAAGTCGGTCATGACACCGCGACTGGATATCGACTGGCTTGACATAGACGACAGCGACGAAGAGCTTCGGCGCAAGGTGATCGAGATGGGGCATTCCCGTTTTCCTGTGGCCCGTGGCAGTCTTGACGAATTCCTCGGAATTGCTCTAACAAAGGACCTCCTCCGCGACTTTATCGAGGACGGAAGGTTCGACTTCACCAAGTCCCTTCGCCAGCCTCTGGTCGTGCATGAGAGCATCAGTGCTCTTAGGCTTCTAGAGCAACTCCGCAAATCTCCAGTGCAGGTGGCAATGGTCCTCGACGAGTTCGGCTCACTGGAAGGCATGGTGACGCCGACCGATCTGCTTGAGGCGATCGCTGGTGACTTCGCTGATGAGGATGGGGATCAGTTGGCCGTGGAGCGCGGTGAGGATGGGTCACTTCTGGTCGATGGCTGGATTGACATCCGGCATGTATCGAAGCTGCTCGATATCGATCTTGTCGATGACGCGGACCGGTATTCCACCCTTGCAGGTCTAATTCTTTGGAGACTCGGACATATGCCCGTGGTTGGAGAGACGGTGCTTTTCGGGGATATGATTTATGAAGTTGTGTCGCTTGATGTGCACATGATCGAAAAGGTGAAAATCAGCAAAGCTACTCGCGTGGTCGAAGTACGTTAAGACAGGCGTTCTCCAAAGGTCGCAGTCGCTGCATGAAGGGCCTCATATCAAGGGAGACGACAACGAAGAAGCTCCACCCCCGTGTTCGAAATGATAGGGCGGGGGTTCCGTAGAACAATATACATGGACAATATCGTTCGACAAAAACAATCTGAGATGATTGTGTTCACTCATCGGCTGGCAGAAAACCTGCATGAAATGAGATGACGTTGTTGCGAGGTGGGGATGAAACGACCAACTATCACGGATGTTGCCAAAGCTGCCGGTGTAAGCGTCGCGACAGTGGACCGCGTCTTGAATGGCCGCCTGCCCGTTCGCGAGGAGACGTCAAAGAAGGTGTTCGCTGCCGCGGAGCGGCTAAGCTTTCATGCAACCAATATAATTCGTCAAAGGATGCTGGCTGACCTGCCGGTATATTCCTTCGGCATTATCCTCAGGAAGGAACGGCAGGAATTCTATCAGTCGTTTGCTTCTGAACTCCAGATGGCGGCATCCACCGTAAAGGACCGCCATATCCAACTCACCATACAGTATTTGAAAACAGGCGAGCCAACGGAGTTGTCGGAGATGATGTTGGGCATGTCAGGAAAAGTATCAGCCATTGCAGCGACAGGCCCAGACCATCACGACGTTACCGCTGCTGTTTCGGCCTTAAGATCCAAAGGTATTCCCACATTTTCTTTGTTGACAGATCTCGCCCAAGGAGTTCGAGAAGCCTATTTAGGAACAAACAATATGAAAGTCGGCCGCAGTGCCGCATGGATGATATCGAAACTTTCGCCGAACCCCGGCAAAGTTCTACTGTTTCTAGGAGGTCACCGTTTTCACGGGCATTCTCTAAGAGAAATGGGGTTTCGGGCTTACATGCGTGAATTTGCCCCGGAATTTCAGGTGTTGGACGCACTCATCAATCTAGAGACGCGACAACTCACCTACGAGATGATGATGGATACGCTTTCACGTCATCCTGATCTCGTCGGAGTTTATTGCATTGGCGGCGGTATGGAAGGTGTTATTGAAGCACTTAATCAAAGTCCGCGGTCCGACCAGATAGCGTGTTTGGTCAATGAGCTGACCCCGCAATCAAGGCAAGCCTTGCTTGAGCGCAGGATTTCCGGTGTTTTCCAAACTCCGCTGCGCGAATTATGCGGTGATTTGATCTCCACTATGATCCACACAATCGAACACGGTATGGCGGAAAGCCCAGGACAGAGGTTTTTTCCCGCTCATTTGTGGGTTCCTGAAAGCCTATGATAGTTTGATAGATAATATCAAGCATTATTGGTCTATTTCTATCATGGCTGAAAGGTAAAGCCGTTACGGAACGGTTGACCATATCCGCTCTCTCAGACAATTGTGCCTTGCGACGGTGGAGACAGGAGGCCGTCGCCCAGAACTCAATAAGTAATGCATCGCTCTCGTTCCCGATTTTCATCTGGTCCACCGGTTGAGAGGAGGATGAGTGCTGCCTTTCTGAAGAGCCATGGTGACCGTTGGTATTTTTGAGGAGGAACTTAAATTGAAAAAACATCTCATGCTCGTGGCATTTGCAACACTGCTGGCGACATCTGCTTCTGCGCAAACAATCGGCGTCTCCATGGCGCTTTTCGACGATAACTTTCTCACCGTGCTGCGAAATGGCATGACGGATTACGCAAAGACAAAGCAGGGTGTTACCCTTCAGGTCGAAGATGCGCAAAACGACGTTGGCAAACAGCTCAGCCAGGTCCAGAATTTTGTAGCCTCCGGTGTAGACGCAATCATCGTCAACCCCGTCGACACGGATGGAACCGCTGCGATTTCGCAGGCCGCCGCCGCCGCTGGAATTCCACTGGTCTACGTCAACCGTCAGCCAGCCAACGTCGACCAGCTTCCCGAAAAGCAGGCATTCGTCGCTTCCGACGAAAAGGAATCTGGAACACTTCAAACCAAGGAAGTCTGCCGCATTCTCAAGGAAGCCGGCAAGCAAGAAGCCAAAGCCGTCGTGATGATGGGTGAACTGTCCAACCAGGCAGCGCGCATGAGAACCCAGGACATCAAGGACGTGATTGCGACGCCGGATTGCAACTTTATCAGGATCGTCGAAGAACAGACAGCTAACTGGTCGCGCACCCAAGGTGCCGATCTTATGACCAACTGGCTATCCGCTGGCGTTCAGTTCGATGCGGTCATCGCCAACAACGACGAGATGGCAATTGGCGCTATCCAGTCGCTGAAAGCAGCGGGCAAGGATATGAAGTCCGTCGTCGTGGCAGGCATTGACGCGACACAGGATGCCCTCGCTTCCGTGGCTGCAGGCGATCTTGATGTGACCGTCTTCCAGAACGCTGCCGGGCAGGGCAAGGGCGCAGTGGATGCTGCGCTTAAGCTTGCAGGCGGCGAGACGATCGAGAAGAAGGGCTATGTGCCTTTTGAACTCGTCACTCCGGCAAACCTCAAGACCTACCAGGCCAAGAACTAAAATAACTCTGCGTAGCGGAGGGAAGGCTGTGCCTTCTCTTCCTTGCCAGAGCGACGGAGGATAAGCCATGGTCAGTCCCACAACAGCGGCGGCTATCAAGCAAGTGCTCGATGCCACCGAAGCCGACGGTCTGCTTTCGATCGAAGGAATTCGCAAAGAGTTTCCAGGCGTAGTTGCACTCGATAACGTCAAGCTGCGTGTTAGACCCGGAACGGTGCATGCACTCATGGGCGAAAACGGTGCGGGCAAATCGACGCTCATGAAAATCATTGCTGGAATATACCAGCCTGACGCAGGTGAAATCCGCATTCGAGGCGTCCCGACAGTGTTGCAGTCGCCTCTCGATGCGCTCGAGCAGGGGATCGCGATGATCCACCAGGAACTTCAGTTGATGAACTGGATGACCGTGGCGGAAAACATCTGGATAAGGCGAGAGCCCAAAAACCGCTTCGGTCTCATTGACCATTCAAAAATGGTAAAGATGACGGAGGAGCTTTTCGCTCGCCTGAACATCTCGCTCGATCCGCGTTCGCAAGTGTCGGAGTTGACGGTGGCTCAAAAGCAGATGGTCGAGATTGCTCGCGCCGTCAGCTACGAGTCGTCTGTCCTCATCATGGATGAACCGACCTCGGCCTTGACCGATCGCGAAGTACAGCATCTCTTTTCCATCATCCGCAGCTTGCGCGAGCGCGGTATTGGTATCGTTTACATCACACACAAAATGAATGAACTCTTCGAGATTGCCGATGAGTTTACGGTTTTCCGCGATGGCAAATACGTCGGCACACATTTTTCGAAGGATGTTAACCGCGACGATATCATTCGCATGATGGTTGGCCGAGACATTACCGATATGTTCCCCAAGATCGATTGCCCTATTGGCGATGTGATCCTTGAAGTGAAGAACCTCACGATCCCTGGCGTTTTCCACGATATTTCCTTCACGCTGAGGCGAGGCGAAATACTGGGTCTGGCGGGCTTGGTGGGTTCCAAGCGATCGAACGTCGCCGAAGCCATTTTTGGTGTCACGCCCGCAAAAACGGGTGAAATCCTGATTGAAGGCAAGCCGGTCAGCATCGGCAGTCCTAGCGCTGCGATGGCACAGGGACTTGCTTTCCTGACAGAGGATCGCAAGGAAACGGGTTGTTTTCTTATCCTGAATTGCCTTGAAAACATCCAGTCCGCTTTGATAACGCGTTCCCATGTGAAGGCGGGATTCGTCGACCAGTCGACGGTCACCAAGTTAGCCGAGGATATGGCGGCAACGCTTCGAGTAAAAACCCCAAACCTCTATGAGGCGGTCGAGAACCTTTCAGGCGGCAACCAGCAGAAGTTGCTGATTGCACGATGGCTGCTGACCAAGCCGCGCATCCTCATTCTCGACGAGCCGACGCGCGGCATCGATGTGGGAGCGAAAGCGGAAATACATCGACTGATCACCGGTTTGGCGGCTGAGGGGGTCGCCGTGCTTATGATCTCGTCGGAACTTCCGGAGGTCTTGGGAATGAGTGACCGGATAGTCGTCATGCATGAAGGTCGGGTTGCTGGTGTTCTCGATCGCGCCGAAGCAACTCAAGTCAAGATAATGGACCTAGCTGCGCGCTAATCGTGCACCGTGGGAGGAATATTGCATTATGAATACGACGACACAGATCAGTACCCAAGACGCGCCAGCACGGCGTCGCTTACCGTCCGAGTTGACAATCCTTCTTGTCCTTGTCGGCATCTCGTTGACGTTCGAACTTCTTGGCTGGATCCTGCAGGGACAGAGCTTTCTAGGGAACACGCAGCGCCTGTCGATTATGATTTTGCAGGTCTCGGTTATCGGGATCATTGCAATCGGGGTAACGCAAGTCATCATTTCAGACGGCATTGATCTAAGCTCCGGTTCCATCGTCGGCGCAACCGCGATGATCTCCATGAGTTTGGCGCAGGTCGGTACTTATGAAAGAGCGCTTTATCCAGGCCTGACCGACCTACCGGTCGTCGTGCCGGTTGCTGCCGGTTTGCTCGTCGGCCTCATTTGCGGTGCGATCAATGGCCTGCTGATCGCCTATACCAAAATTCCTGCGTTTATTGCGACACTGGGCATGATGGTGACGGCGCGGGGCTTTGCCAAGTGGTACACCAAGGGCCAGCCCATCAGCTTTCCGACCGATAGCTTTGCGGCGATCGGCAAGGGTCTCGCGCCCGTGCTGATATTTCTGGCAGTGGCAGCGGTCATGCATGTTGTCTTGCGCTACACGCGGTATGGCAAATTTACCTATGCGATCGGAGCCAATTCGCACGCCGCGCGCGTATCCGGTATTAACGTCGAGCGTCATACGGTGAAAGTCTATGCTGTCGCTGGTCTGTTATCCGGTCTGGCCGGGATCGTCGTGGCTTCACGCGGTCTAACTGCCCAGGCAGGCATGGGCATCAGCTACGAACTCGATGCAATCGCAATGGCCGTCATCGGGGGTGTGTCGCTGTCGGGCGGACGGGGATCGGTCGTGGGAACATTGATCGGGATGGTCATCTTCGGTGTCATCATCTCCGGTTTTACATTCCTGCGCCTCGATGCCTACTACCAGGAAATGCTCAAGGGCGTGATCATTGTCGCAGCCGTCGTGGCTGACATGTACAGGCAACGCAAGCGGGTGAAATCCTGAATCTGTAACTTGCACCAATCCACGTTGCTGTGATGCCGCGTGGGAATCGAAGACCAGATATGTGAGTAAATTCAATGAAAAAGCTTTTCATGACGGCAGCGCTTTGCCTGTTCGGTCTGCCTGCCATGGCCGAGACCCGTGTCGCGGTTAGCATGACATCGTTCGACAACCCGTTCCTCACGATCCTGTTGAACGGCATCCGCTCTGGAGCGGAGCACGCCGGGAGCATCGATCTGGTAGCGGAAGATGCACAGTTGGACCCTGCAAAGCAGCTAAGCCAAGTGCAGAATTTCATAGCAAACGGGGTCGACGCGATCATCGTCAATGCCGTTGACGGTGACTCGACAGCGGCGATTACGCGGGCGGCGGCTGACGCCAAGATTCCGCTCGTCTATGTGAACCACCCGCCGGCCGAACTTGATTCCGGTCTGCCCGCGGGCGCTGCCTTTGTCGGATCCAATGAGACGGATTCCGGCACCATGCAGGCACAGGCCGCCTGTAAGTTGATGGGCGGCAAGGGCCGGGCCGTTATCCTGATGGGACCACTCGAAAATCATGCGGCTCTGGTTCGTACCAAGGATGTAGAGGACGTTTTTGCCGCTCCCCACTGCAAGATCGAAGTCGCCGAAAAGCAGACCGCCAACTGGAACAGAACGCAGGCGCAGGATCTGGTTTCTTCCTGGCTCACGGCTGGCGTGAAATTCGACGCGGTGATTGCCAACAATGACGAGATGGCCATTGGCGCGGTTCAGGCCTTGAAGACTGCAGGTGTAGATATGAAGGACGTCGTCATAGCCGGTATCGATGCGACGCCAGATGGGCTGGCGGCGATGAAGGCAGGCGATATCGACATTACCGTCTACCAGAATGCCACAAAACAGGGCGAGGTGGCAGTTCAGGCTGCCGCCAAAATGGCGTCCGGAGAAAATGTCGAGAAGACGCTCTGGGTGCCATTCGAACTCGTCACGCCCGACAACATGTCGACCTACAAGTAATGCGGCAGGGTTCAGACCTATCGTCTATCTACGGGAGTTTGCAATGAAACATACACTTGACCCACACATGTTCCGGCACCTGTCGCTTGAAGACACCTGCCGGAAGGTCGCAGATCTTGGATATGATTACGTCGAGCTGTCACCGCGTCCCGATTTTCTGTCCTGGTGGACGAGACCAAAGGTCTATCCGTCGCGCATTGCCTCCTTCAAAAAGGCTTTGAAAGACCATGGCGTCGGTCTCGCAACGCTCCAGCCGATGTACCGTTGGGCCAGCCCCTATCAGGATGAATGGGACAACGCGATCGACAACTGGAAGCGTGTCATCGAAATCGCGGTTGAGATGGATTGCCCGATGCTCGTTTCGGAGTTCGGACGCGGCGGTTCGCCTGAGCGCAGCCTGAACGATCGTTCCGGTTTGCACCGGCCGGAAACCTGCGAAGCACAGTTCTTCCGCGCCATGGACGTCCTCGTGCCGCTTCTCGAAAAGGAGGGGCTGATCCTTTCGCTCGAGGCACATCCTGAGGACTGGATAGAACAGATCGCGCCTGCCATCGATATCATCAAGACGATCGATTCGCCGTCCGTGAAAGCGTCGTTCATCGCGCCACATACGTTCTTCTACGGGCCAGACATGGTCGCCAATCTGCGCGCCACCGAAGGTCATCTGGTGCATGTGAGGTTGGCTGACACTTACGACCACAACAAGTCGTCTGAGCTCCGCTACATCGTCAATCCGCCAGGCTCGAAGGTACGTGTCCATCAGCACACCGATTTTGGCCAGGGTGAGATCGACTTCGACACGTTGTTCGCGACTCTCGCGGACATGAAATTCGACGGCGTTCTCTCAAACTGCGTTTTCGCATGGGAAGACCGCGTCGATGAAAGCGCGCGCTTTATGCTTGGTGAAACTCGGCGCTACGTCGCCAAATATTGGAATGAGGCTTGAAATGACTGTCAGAATCGGTGTCATCGGCACGGGCGCCATCGGGCGCGACCACGCTCGCCGCATCAATAACGTCCTTAGCGGCGCAAACATCGTTGCTCTCAGCGACGTCAACAAAGCCTCGGCCGAGGCGGTCAAGAACGACGTAGCCCCAGACGCAACGGTCTTCGAAACAGGGGAGGCTCTCATCGCTTCGCCTGATGTCGACGCGGTTCTCGTCACCTCGTGGGGCGCGACGCACGAACAGTATGTTCTTGCCGCGATTGAAGCTGGCAAGCCATGCTTTTGCGAAAAGCCCTTAGCGACGACCGCCGAGGGTGCAAAACGTATCGTCGATGCGGAAGTTGCTCATGGAAAACGGCTTGTGCAGGTTGGCTTCATGCGCCGCTATGATGCGGGATATGTTGCCCTCAAGCATGCAGTCGAGACCCAGATCGGTGCACCGATCATGGTTCACGCTGCGCACCGTAATCCCGCCGTGCCGGAGCAATACGTCACGCCGATGGCCATCCATGACACGATGATCCACGAAATCGACGTGCTGCGCTGGTTGCTTGATGATGACTACGTCTCGGCAAGAGTGCTTTTTCCGCGGTCTTCCGCGCGTAGCCACGCCAAACTGCGCGACCCGCAAATTGTGATCCTGGAAACCGCTAAGGGAACGATCATCGACGTCGAGATTTTCGTGAACTGCCATTATGGCTATGACATCCAGTGCCAAGTCGTCGGCGAAGACGGTATTGCGAACCTTCCCGATCCGATGGCGATCCCGCTGCGTCTCGGTGCCAAGAAGCAGAGCGAAATTCTAACCGACTGGAAAGATCGCTTCATCGCCAGCTATGACGTGGAACTGCAAGATTTCATCAAGGCTGCTGCCAAGGGTACGGCGTCCGGACCAAACTCCTGGGACGGTTATGTCGCGGCCATCACATCCGATGCCTGCGTAACGGCACAGGAGTCCGAAGGCGCGGCGATTGCCATCAACCTTCCCGCTCGTCCAGCTCTTTATAACTGAGGTCCGCCATGCGTTTCGCCATCAACCACATCACAGCGCCAAAGCTCTCGCTTGTGGACTTCTTCGCGGCAGCCCGTAATCTCGGGCTGACCGAGGTCGAGATCCGCAACGATCTTCCCGATATCGTCAACACAATACCGGCTGCCGAAGTCAAGGCTGCGGCGCAGAAGGCAGGGGTGGACATCATTTCCATCAATGCTCTCTATCCCTTCAACGTCTGGTCCGGCGAACTGCCGAACAAGGCGACCGCCCTTGCGGACTACGCGGCTGCGAGCGGTGCAAAAGCGTTGGTCATGTGCCCCTTGAACGATGGCACCAAGATCTCGTTCGATGATCTCGTTGCCGCGCTAAAGGCCATGAAGCCCATCCTGCAGGAGCGCGGCCTGATCGGTCTCGTTGAGCCTCTCGGCTTCCCGATCTCCTCGCTTCGGACCAAGAAGGAGGCACTGCGTGCCATCGATGCTGCGGACGGCGGCGATGTCTACAAGCTGATGCACGATACGTTTCACCATCATCTGGCTGGCGAAACCGAGTTTTTCCCCGACCGTACTGGTCTGGTTCATATTTCGGGTGTCGTGGACTCGGATGTCTACGTCAACGATATGCTCGATGCGCATCGCGTCCTTGTAGATTCGAAAGACCGATTGGAAAATATTGCTCAGATAAGGGCGATGAACGCTGGTGGTTACCAAGGCCCCTATAGCTTCGAGCCGTTTGCCGATGAGGTCCACGACCTTTCCGATCCCGAAGCGTCCGTTCGCGAGAGCATGGATTACGTGTCGTCCAGGCTTTGATCCAACACCAAACCGTGCCTGCGCAAGACGTGCAGGCACTGAAACACTCACGAACTGCCGCGATGCCGGAGAATGCTATGAACAAGTCACTGGATGTCATTACGATCGGACGATCCTCCGTTGACCTTTACGGGGCTCAAATCGGCGGCCGTTTGGAGGACATGGGATCTTTCAACAAATATATCGGCGGATCTCCGACGAATATGGCTGCAGGCACCGCCCGCCTTGGTCTGCGTTCTGCTTTAATTACACGCGTCGGCGACGAGCATATGGGGCGCTTTATCCGCGAGGAACTCGCGCGCGAAGGCGTCGATGTGACGGGTGTGAAGACTGACCCTGAGCGACTGACGGCGCTGGTTCTTCTCGGTATTCGTGACGAAGAGAAATTCCCTCTTATTTTCTACCGCGAAAATTGTGCCGATATGGCGCTTTGCGAAGACGATATTGACGAGACGCTGATAGCCCGTTCGCTATCGGTTGTCGCGACTGGCACACATCTCAGCCACCCGCGCACCGAAAAGGCTGTGCGGAAGGCTCTGGAGCTGGCGCGCAAGCACGGCGCACGGACCGCGCTCGATATCGACTACCGACCGAACCTCTGGGGTCTGGCGGGCCACGGCGATGGCGAAAGCCGTTTTGTTGAAAGCGGCTCGGTCACGGCCAAGCTACAGGCGACGCTTCACCTGTTTGACCTCATTGTTGGCACCGAAGAAGAGTTTCACATCGCAGGCGGCTCGACAGACACGATCGAGGCTCTGCGCGCAGTACGCAATGTTTCGAAAGCAACGCTCGTTTGCAAACGCGGTCCTGACGGAGCCGTCGCGTTTAGTGGCGCTATTCCCGATACGCTGGACGAAGGCGAAAGCGGTCCGGGTTATCCCATCGAAGTTTTTAACGTGCTGGGCGCGGGCGACGGTTTCATGTCTGGCCTTATCAAGGGCTGGCTGGAAAACGCACCATGGCCACGGGCGCTGCAATACGCCAATGCTTGCGGCGCATTTGCGGTCAGCCGCCATGGCTGCACGCCAGCCTATCCCTCGCTGGAGGAACTCGATTTCTTCCTGAAGCGCGGCGTCAAAAACAAGGCGCTGCGTCACGATGCAGAACTAGAGCAGATCCACTGGGCAACGAACCGTCATAATGACTGGTCGACGATGCGGGTCTTCGCATTCGATCACCGTGTCCAACTGGAAGTCATGGAGGGTGCCACGCCGCAGAAAATCGGCCGTTTCAAGGAATTGTGCCTTCAGGCTGCGCTCAAGGTTCAGAACGGACAGCCCGGCTACGGCATTTTGTGCGACAACCAGCTGGGACGCCGTGCTTTGCATGCAGCATCTGGCACCGGCCTGTGGATCGGTCGGCCCGTCGAATGGCCAGGCTCCCGTCCGCTGACGCTTGAGCCCGAAATTGGTCCTGACTTCGGGGGATTGGATGAATGGCCGCTGGAAAATGTCGTCAAGGTTCTGTGCTTCTGCCATCCTGACGATTCGCCTGAAATGTTTGACGCCCATGAGGAAACAATCAAGAGGCTGTTTGCTGCTGCAAGGCGCAACCGTCTGGAGTTCCTGCTGGAAATCATCCCGTCGAAGGTTGGCGCTGTTGATGACGACACCAACGCCACGCTGATCCGTTGGTTCTATGACATCGGCATCTACCCGGATTGGTGGAAGCTGGAACCGATGGCAAGCAAAGCGGCATGGGAGAATGCATGCAACGCAATCACTGACAATGATCCCAACACACGAGGTATCGTCGTTCTGGGGCTAGAGGCACCAGAAGCCGATCTCGCTGCCAGTTTCAGGGTCGCTGCTGGTTTTCCCCTTGTGAAGGGTTTTGCCGTGGGGCGCACTATCTTCGCTCAGGCCGCCCGCGACTGGCTGGCCGGAACGATGTCCGACGAAGAGGCAATCAAAGACATGCAGGGCCGTTACCAGCGGCTGTGCACCGTATGGCAAGAAGCGCGCATAGCGAGCCAAGACAATGACGCGGCGTTGCTGTCGCAGGGAAGGGTATGATATGACGGAGACCACTCGCCTCACCGCCGCGCAAGCCATGTTCCGCTGGCTTTCCGTGCAGATGACCGAAGATGGAGAGCGTTTCATCGAGGGTGTATGGGCCATTTTCGGCCATGGCAACGTTGCCGGCATCGGAGAAGCGCTGCATGGCATTGGTGATGCCCTGCCGACCTGGCGCGGACAAAACGAACAGACGATGGCGCACGCGGCAATCGCCTATGCCAAGACAAAACGCCGCCAGAAAACGATGGCGGTAACGTCGTCCATCGGACCCGGCTCGACCAACCTATTGACCGCCGCAGCCTTGGCCCATGTCAATCGCTTGCCGGTTCTCTTCATTCCCGGAGACGTCTTCGCCAATCGCAGGCCGGATCCGGTTCTTCAGCAGATCGAGGATTTCGACGATGGCACCATAAGCGTGACAGACTGCTTCAAACCAGTCAGCCGCTATTTTGATCGGATTACGCGCGCCGAACATCTTCTGACTGCGCTGCCTCGGGCCATGCAGGTGATGACGGACCCGGCTAATTGCGGCCCGGTGACGCTCGCTTTTTGCCAAGACGTACAGGCTGAAGCCTATGATTATCCGCAATCTTTCTTCGAACCGAAAGTATGGCGCATTCGCCGACCGGAGCCTGACCCGCGTGAAGTGGATGATGTCGTCGCGGCACTCAAGGCGTCCACCAATCCTGTGATTATTGCAGGCGGCGGCGTTCTTTATTCCAGCGCTGAGGACGATCTACTCGCATTTGCGAAAAAGCATAATATTCCCGTCGTGGAAACGCAGGCAGGCAAAGGTGCTATAGACTGGCAGGAAACGCTGAACTTCGGCTCGCCTGGCGTCACCGGTACGGATTGCGGCAACCAGATTGCGGCAAAGGCCGATCTCGTGCTCGGCGTCGGCACGCGTTTTCAGGACTTCACCACCGGCAGTTGGGCGATCTTCGGCAATCCGGCGCGCAAGCTCGTCTCGGTCAATCTCACCGGCTATGACGCCGCCAAACATGGCGCTCTTCCTTTGGTTAGCGACGCCAAGGTAGCGTTGTCGCGAATTTCCGGAGGACTTGGTTCTCACCGCTTTGGGGACCCGGACTTCCCGGCGCGGGAAGCCTGGTTCAAGGCCACCGATGCTGTCACTGCCGCACCAGGTCCGCTGGCATCCAACGTCCTTCCATCCGACGCTCAAGTAATCGGGGCCGTCCAGAGGGTTGCTGAGCCTAACACTGTTGCCATGTGTGCGGCAGGAACC
Organism: Hyphomicrobiales bacterium; assembly: GCA_900468015.1. Classification (GTDB taxonomy): domain Bacteria; phylum Pseudomonadota; class Alphaproteobacteria; order Rhizobiales; family Rhizobiaceae; genus Agrobacterium. Next base: position 167,217 of record UBRU01000002.1, on the reverse strand, counting down.
ATGCCGGGTGCTTTGCAGATACTCTGGCGGGCTGCCGCTGGCGGATATCATATGGAATATGGCTATTCCTGCATGGGCTACGAAGTCGCAGGTGCCTTTGGCATCAAGCTCGCGGCACCAGAGAAGGAGGTCGTGTGCTTCGTTGGCGACGGATCCTACATGCTGGCGAACTCGGAAATCGCGACAGCCGTGATGATGCGCGTTCCCTTCACCATCGTGCTCACGGACAACCGTGGTTATGGCTGCATCAACCGCCTTCAGCAGGAATGCGGCGGTGCCGAGTTCAACAACATGTACATAGACAGCAACATTGAAACCCAGCCGGACATCGATTTCGTGGCACATGCGGCTTCGATGGGTGCCTATGCGGTCAAAGCGAGCGATATCGGCCAGCTTGAAGCAGAGATTGTGCTGGCACGGGACCGCTCCATCCCATCGGTGATCGTCATCGATACGGAAGCGGAAACAGGAGCCGGGATCGGTGGCGCCTGGTGGGACGTTGCCGTGCCGGAAGTGGGTGATACCGAAAAACTTAAACTGGCGCGCAAGCACTACGAGGCGAATGCCGCTCGACAGCGCATCAACTGATACCCTTCGACTGCCCGAAAGGATTGACCATGATACTCTACGGAACAAACCCCATTGCCTGGTCCAATGATGACGATCAGACGATCGGCGCGCATCTATCACTCGAGGATTGCCTGTCGGATTGCCGCAAGATCGGCTTCGACGGCATCGAGAAGGGCCACAAGATGCCAAGCGAAGGCACGGCGCTGAAGGCCAAGCTTGGCGAATTCGGCCTGCGTTTTGTCGGCGGTTGGCATTCCACCAACCTTCTCGTGAATGATATCGAGACCGAGAAGGCCGCGTTGCAGACGTTCATCGACATGACGAAGGCTGCCGGCGGCGATCATATCAATGCCTGCGAATGCTCCAACACCGTTCACGGAAGCGAGGGCACGCCCGTCAACGACCGGCCGATCATGACCGAGGAACAGTGGACGCGCTTTTCGGAAGGCTACGAGGTGCTCTCGAAGTTCGCTTTCGATCAGGGCGTCAAGATGGGCTACCACCATCACATGGGAACGATTATCGAAAGTGATGAAGACATCGACCGTTTCATGCGTATGGCCGGGCCTTACACCCGCCTTCTGCTGGATACGGGCCACTGCACGTTCGGCGGCGCAAACCCTGAAAGCGTCGCTGCGAAATACATGGACCGCGTGACGCATATCCATGCCAAGAATATTCGGCCAGACATTATGAAGCGTGTGCGCGCGGAGAACCTGTCGTTCCTCGACGGCGTGCGTCGGGGCGTATTCACCGTCCCGGGCGACCCGGAAGGCTGCGTGGATTTTGCGCCGGTACTTAAGATTGCGGCCGAGCATCGCTATTCCGGTTGGCTGGTGATCGAGGCCGAGCAGGACAGTGCAGTGCGCGAACCTTTCTATTATCAAAATATGGGTCTGAAAGCGCTGAAGTCTGGCGCGCGCGATGTCGGGCTTGACACATCAACCGCAAAAACAACCGCATAGGAAGTCGTCATGAGCATTCTCAAGCGCAGTCCCTTCGGCACGCACGGCAAGGTTCACGAAATCACGCCGCAATCCGCCGGCTGGCGTTATGTCGGCTTCAGCCTCTACCGCTTGCGTGAAGGCGAGGCCATTGGCGAGGCGACGGGGAACTCGGAAGTCATCATCGTCATGGTCGAGGGTAAAGCCCGCTTCAATGCCGCTGGCAAGGACTGGGGCGAACTGGGCGACCGGATGAACGTCTTCGAGAAAACCCCTCCGCATTGCCTCTATGTGCCCAACGGTGAGAAGTGGGAAGCTTCTGCGACGACCGATTGCACCATCGGTGTGTGCCTCGCTCCAGGTATCAGTGGGCATGAGGCAAGACGTATCGGCCCGGACGGTATTACGCTGACTCCACGAGGTGTCGGTGCCAATCAGCGGTTCATCAATAATATCGCTATGGAGAACGAGGATTATTGCGACAGCCTGCTGGTTACGGAGGTGTTCACACCCGCAGGCAACTGGTCTTCATATCCAAGCCACCGTCATGACGAGGACGATTTCCCCCGGATCACCTATCTGGAGGAAACCTATTATCATCGCATCAATCCCGAGCAGGGTTTTGGCTTGCAACGGGTCTATACGGACGACGGCTCACTCGATGAGACGATTGCCGTGAAGAACCACGATGTGGTGTTGGTTCCGCGTGGTCATCATCCGTGTGGTGCACCGCATGGGTTCGAGCTTTATTACCTCAACGTCATGGCAGGTCCCTTGCGCAAATGGCGTTTCGTGGCCGATCCAGCCGTCCAGTGGATCATGGACCGCGATGCTCGCTAGATGAAGAGCCAGGATGCCAATATGGCCATCCTGCTACAAAAGGAGGCTGTCTATGCCGCTGATCAAAGTAAATCTGAGGAAAGGTCGTTCGAAAGCCGAGCTAAGATCGCTGCTCGACAAGATACACGATGTCATGGTGGCTGCTTTCAATGTTCCAGAGCGTGATCGATATCAGATCGTCTATGAACATAAGTCTTCACACATGCATGCTCTGGACACGGGTCTCGGTTTCGAGCGAACGGATAAATTTGTGCTCATCGAGGTCGTCTCGCGCCCCAGGAAGCAAAGCGAGAAGTTGGCTTTTTATCGAAACCTTGCGGCGGGTTTGGAGTCGGAGTGTTCAATCGCAGCGTCTGATATCATGGTGTCGTTCGTGGAAAACACGGACGATGATTGGTCTTTTGGGGGAGGGGTCGCCCAGTTCGTTACAGGTGAGCTTTGAACCGGAGGCTCAACGCGAATGAACGTGCCTGCCGATAAAATGGACCACCAACAGCCAGATCCTCCAGTCGATTTCGACAGCCTGCGCGTGCTGATAAAGGCGAAAAACAGGACGTTTCCCAAACGCCTGTCCCAGGTGGCACGCTATCTGATCGATAATCCGGACGAAACTGCCCTCGGCTCAGTCGGTTCTATAGCCGAAGCTGCGCAAGTGACCCCGTCGACCGTGATGCGGTTCGCGCAGCTTCTAGGCTATGACGGCTTCACTGCGCTGCAGGAAATATTCCGACGAAACATTCGGGCAAAACTCTCTTTAAACCAAGACGCGACAGGCTGGAAATCTCTTGAGAAGGAAAGGTCATCGCCAAGTCACCCGCTAAGTCAGACAATTGACGCCTGCTGCACCGCTCTGTCTGGGCTCACCAACATGGTTACAACGATAGAGATCGACGGCGCTGTCGAAATCCTTTCACGGTCCCGCTGCGTGTTTATCCAGGGATCACGTTCGACCTTTCCGATGACGGTTGCGCTTCAGCAAGCACTGACGCGAAAAGGTATTCGATGCACGTTATCGATGGACCTCACTGGCGGAGATGACGTTCTCGCGCTAGCAACGAATGACGATGCCGTAATCTTCATCTCACGATCCGCTGATGCCGAACGTGTGTTTCATGCCTTACCTCTGGCGGCAAAGGGCGTTCCGATCATCGCCATCGTGGATTCCAGTCTCAGCCCATATACGGATGTCGCATCGATCAGCTTCAAGCTTGGTAGGCCGGATGATACGAATTTCCTAATGCCGACACTGGCGATCGCACTCACCGAGGTATTGGTAAAACGGTTGAAGCAGAGGCACGCATGAATGCCGCCTAATTGACAGCATGCCCACGTTCATTCGACTAGCCCTGCTTGTGCAAACGAAATATCGATCGCAGTGCGGATGGAGTCAAGCGTCTCCATCGTGGCAAGCGTCTCCTGTAGCGGCCGACATGTGCTTTCCAATCGTCCTTCGAAAATCGCCCAGGCTACGTCCGCCGCCTCATAGAACAGTCCCTCGAAATGCGCGCCTCTCGGTTCTTCGTAGCGAAGCCGGACTAACCCATTCAGTGACCAGACCTCAAACGCACCGGGCAGGTGGAATTCCGTCTCGAAACGGATCGACCCCTTCGTTCCTACGATGGCGGCATTTGTGGAGGTGAAACCGTAGAGCGTTGTCGACATGGTGCCAAGCGCTCCGCTGGCGTTGGCGAGAACGACAGATAGCTGGCCATTCACGCCAGCAGGATCAGTTTCACCGAGACCGACAACCTTATCCGGCACGCCGAGAAGTTTTGCCAGGAGGGAAACCGGATAAGTGCCTAGATCGAGCAACGGGCCACCGGCAAGACTGGCGTCGAAAATTCGGTGACCGCGTGGCAGATATTCGCCATATTCTGTGTAGACAGACCGTACTTCACCTATACTGCCCGCATCCAGAACCTGCTGGAGCACATCGAATTTCGGCAGAAAATAGGTCCACAGCGCTTCCGCGAGAAAGACGCCCTTGCGGCGGGCAGCCGTCACCATGGACTGCGCTTGCGCGAGGTTGAGTGCCATCGGCTTTTCGACAAGCACATGTTTGCCCGCCTCGATGGCGAGCAATGCGTGATCGCAATGCATGTTGTGCGGCGATGCGACATAGATGATGTCGATGTCGTCTGCTGTTACAAGCGCTTCATAGCTATCGTAGACGCCCGAAATATTCCAACGTGCAGCAAAGGCGTGTGCCGATGCGCGCGATCTAGACCCCACGGCAGCGATGTCCTGCCGTGTGTGCGCCTTGACGGATTCCACGAACTTGTCAGCAATCCAGCCTGAACCCAGTATGCCCCACCGCAGGGGCGGAGCTTCCATTGCGGGGCGGATTCGCGCGGCGGGCAGGGTTTGGGGAAACGACATCAGTTTTTATCCTTCCATGATGGGCGAATGCCCGTCGCTTAACGGGCGATCGTCTGCCATGTCTTTGTTTCCAGAGACAGTTCCATGGCATCGATGATGCGCTCGTTGGCAAGGCCGAATTCGAAATTTGGAAAGCAGTCTTCGTCGTTGACGATGCCTTCGATCAGATCTCGCACCTCAATCACCTTGACGTCGAAGTAACCAAGGCCACCACCCGCGAAATCGAAGCCGAAGAAAGCGGAGAACTGCGAGACCTGACTTCCGGCATAGATTGTCTTGAAGCCACGGTCCGGCTTGGGATCGTTGAAGCGAGAGATTTTCAGTTCGTTGAAACGCTCTCCGTCCATCAGGATGGTGCCTTCCGTGCCAGACACCTCCCAGTAAATGCCGAAGACCTTTCCGGCGGCAACGCGTGATGCTTCGATTGTTCCGCCAGCGCCGTTTGCGAAGCGAACAAGCGTCTGTATTTGGTCCTCGTTTTCGACCACCGCACGCGGAGCTTCACTGCCAGCCTTTGCACCATAACCCGATCCGCCCTGTGGAACGGGCCGTGTTGGGAAAAACGTCTGCGTTTGAGCGATGACGCTTTCAAAATCGCCCATCAAATATTGTGCGACGGAGATCACATGGCTGCCGAGATCGCCAAGAGCGCCGGAGCCTGCGTCTTTGCGTGTGCAACGCCAGGAAAACGGCAGCTCAGGATCGGAGAAGAAGCCCTGGTCGAACCAACCACGGAAGCGCATCGGCGTGCCGATGTCACCCTTGTCGATCAACTGCTTGGCCAGCATAGCGGCAGGCGTCTTGATGTTGTTAAAGGCCACCATGGTCTTGACGCCCTTGCTTCTGGCGGCGGCGGCCATTTCCTCCGCCTCCTCCAGCGTCACAGACAGGGGCTTTTCGCAATAGACGTGTTTGCCGGCAGCGATTGCTGCCATTGCCATTTCATGGTGCATGGAGTTCGGCGAGGTAATGTCGACAACGTCGATTTCAGGGTCTTCGACCAGCTTGCGCCAGTCTCCCGTGCTTCTCTCGAAGCCGAAGCGAGCTGCTGCATCGGCGGCAAGCTCGTCCGTCGCATCCGCCAGAAGGCATAGGCGGGGAACGGCAGGCAGATCGCGATACAGCATCCCCGCACGGCGATAGGCATCCGAGTGTGCCTGACCCATGAAGCCGGATCCGATCAGGCCAATATTGAGAGTTTTCTTATTCATGATTTTCATCCTGATGAACGGGGGTATTGCCAAGAGTGTCAAGGACGTGGTTGAAGGCAGCGGTGACGGCGGGGAGTGGCGGGGTAAGTGCCGGATCCTGTTCCGCTTCGACGACCAGCCAGCCACGATAGCCGCTTTGCCGAACGAAGGTGGCCAGTGGGGCAAAATCGATGATCCCGTCGCCCGGCACAGTGAACATGCCTTTCCGCACGCCGGTATTAAAACTCAGATCTCCGCTGCGGACTTCGGCCATCACTGGCCCACGCACATCTTTCAGGTGAATATGAGCGATGCGGTCGTCAAACCGTTCAATCAGACGGGTGTAGTCGAACCCTGCGGCAGTGGCGTGGCCAGTGTCGAGAAGAAGTCCGACGGACGCGCCCGAATTGTCAAACACGGAGGAAATCTCGTCAAATGTTTCGGCCACCATCATCAGGTGATGGTGATAGGCCAGCGCCAGACCATATTCCCCCCTCAGTCGCATACCGAAATCTGTCAGCCGCGCTCCATAGGCGGCAAAATCTTCTTTCGGCATCAGACGTCGCGCGGACATCTGTGCATCCAGCGGGGCACCGGGCGTCATCATGGCCACTTCGCCATAGACCATGACCGACGAGCCCATGTCGCGCAGCAACTTGGCGTGATCTGCCACGGCTGCCATCTCTGCATCGACATCGTATTCCGCCAGGCTTCCAGAGTGCCAGCCGGAGGCCAAAGCCAGTCCGCGGTCACTCAGAAGAGGTGCCAATGTCTTGAAGTCGCGGGGCAGCTTGCGTCCGAGTTCGACGCCCTGATAACCGACACTCGCTGCATCATCCAGGCAGGTTTTAAGCGATATGTCGGCACCCAAATCTTCCAGCACGTCGTTGGCCCATGAAAGCGGGCTTACCGCGAGACGAACGCCGCTCGGCAGGTTCGATAGTTTTTCGTTCATGATAATCTCCTGCGGAAAACGCTGCAACTAAGGTCGCCAGTCTGGTCCGATGTGAATGGGCATGCCGGTCTGCATGGAAACAATCGCCGCCTCTGCAATCCTCTGCGCTTCAAGTCCGTCTCGAATGCCGGCAAGAGGTTCTTGTCCCGTCTCGATCATATCAACGAAGGCCACCATCTCGTCGCGGTAGGCAGCCGCAAAACGTTCGATGAAATAATTCATCGGTGGCGAGGCGCGAAAGCCGCTGACGTCTGCAATCGTGACGCCACGCTGCGGGCGGTTCTCCACATACAGCACCTCTTTCGAGCAAAGCACCTCTAGCCGCTGATCGTAGCCAAAGGGTGCGCGGCGGCAGTTTATCATCTGCACGAACCGGCCGGATGCAGATGTCAGCGTCACCATGGCCGTATCGATATCTCCGGTATCGCCGATTTCCTTGTCGATCAGGCAATTGCCGACCGCATAAACGGTCGCGATTTCCTCGCCGAGAAGATAACGTGCCATGTCGAAATCGTGGATGGCTTGATCACGAAACATGCCGCCGGACTGGCTGATATACGCAAGGGAAGGTGGTGACGGATCGCGGGTATGCATGACGATATGCTCGAGTGTGCCCGCGTCGCCGCTCAAAACGTGATCGCGCACGAACCGAAAGTCCGGGTCATAACGGCGCTGGAAAGCAAGAAGGCAGGCAACGCCTGATGCCTCTACAGCATTGGTGACCGTCTCCACTGTCGCAAAATTGAGGCTGACAGGCTTTTCGCAAAAGATGGCCTTGCCGGAATTAGCCGCTTTCAGTAGCAGTTCGGCATGTGTATCGGTCGAACTGGCGATGATGACACCGCCGATTGAAGAGTCTGAGAACACCGTGTCTGCCAAAACGCTTTCTGCACCGAGCCGAGCCGCAAGAAGTGCCTGATGCTCACCAGCAATCGGGTCGACAAGATATTTGATCTGCACCGAGCCCAGGCCGCTCGCATTTATCGCGTGCACATGCCCGATACGACCCGCGCCGAAGACAGCGAGATTGATCATTGATAGCCTCCCATTCCTTCCCGGTGCTGTTATGGCTTCATCCGGGTTGTGGGTAGACTAGCCTGGTGTTACTGATGGAAAACGTCAATTTTTGAAGAGATATCTTCAAATGGAGATGAACAATGAGCAAACCTACTGCTCAGGATCTAGCATCTGCAGCAGGCGTGTCGCTGTCGACCGTCGACCGTGTTCTTAATAATCGTGGCGGCGTGAGCGAGGACAGAGAACGCCGTGTGCTCGAGCATGCGCGCAAGCTCAAGATCGACAGGGCGCTGAACCAGCGGGCAGCACGCACCCTTCGTATCGCGGTTCTGCTTCAGCCGAGATCAAACCCTTTTCATGCCTTGGTTCAAGATCATTTTGAGGCAGCAAACCGGAATTTCGCTTTCTATAATCTCCAGTTCCAAGTGCATCACATCAACCCCCTGCGTCCTGCTGTAACGGCACAGTTGATAAATTCCCTATCTTCACGCTGCGATGCTCTTGCCATAATCAGTCCGCAAAATGCGGCAGTCGCGGCGGCGTTGAGGGCATTTGGTCAAGGTGGAAAGCCCGTCGTCACCATGGTAACCGATCTTCGCGATGCTGAAAGATATGCCTATGTCGGACCAGACAACAGGAAAGCGGGCCGTGTCGCGGGCGATTTAATGGGACGTTTGCTCGGCCGGGACGGCGGAGAAATTGTCGTCATCGCGGGTCTGATCAGCATGATAGGCCATGAGGAGCGCGAGATGGGGTTCCGGACCGTTCTGCGTGAGCGCTATCCCCAGTGCAAGGTGACCGAGGTGCTCGAAAGCATGGAGCGCGGAGATGTGGCAGGTGACCTCGTTTTCAACGCGTTGAGAAAAAATCCAGCTATACGAGGCATCTATAATGCGTCTGCGGGCGCTCAAACGGTGGTCAACGCCATGACGAAGCTTGGCAAGAACAAAGACGTGATTTTCATCACCCATGAGCTCACGAAAGACCGTCGTCATTTGATGCGAGATGGAATGATTGACGCAATCATCGATCAGGATCCAGAGACTGAGGTGCGGACTGCGGTAGAAGCGCTCGCCGCTTATTTTGGAAGATCGGAAAAGTGCCTTCTGTCCCTTGTCACTCCCATACAGATACATATGATTGAGAACAGCTAGAGGCATTCGTTTAGGGTAAGAACCTTGACTTAGGTGCAGATCAACACCGCTAAGAGCTCTCTTCTACCTCGCCAAAATGACGGTCTGCTCGGCCGATTTTTCTAAATGAGAGCAAACAGAAAATCGTTAAAGTGCGGTTTTCGTCGTTTATCAATGTGCGTCACAATTCTCCAAATCCCTGTAGATGTTGCTGGATAGTAGACCGTGCTTGTCGTCCGAGCAGATTAGAACTTCATTACTTGTCACCAAAATATATTATTGGGCACTTCGGCGGAATAAGAATTCTCCAAAATAAAATATCGGCATTATTATTCCGAAATATCATGATATATTCAATTTATCGTTCCTGGTAATGATTATATCCGTGAAGTGATAAGAGGAAATTAACCAAGCATAGCCTAAATTAACCTTGAATAAAGGGGGCTTACATAAATGCGATTATCTGTAGTTGTTACATCAATCCTGTTGTTGGGGACGAGCAGTGTTGAGGCAAAGACACTCGGAGTGTCGATCGCCAACGCGAATGACGCTTTTCTTCACAGCCTGCTAGGTGGCATCAAGAATGCCGCCGATAAGATGCCAGACATGAAATTGCATGTCGAAGACGCTGGTGGCGATCCTTCGCGTCAAATGGAGCAGATCAGTAAGCTGGCGGCCGACCGCGTCGATGCAATGATCGTAATCCTTTCGGACGGCGACCTTGGAGCAAAGATTTCGCAGATTGGCACCACCGCCAACATACCCGTTGTCTATGTCAACAACGTTCCGGTCAATTCCGCCGAGCTTCCCGCTCATCAAACCGTTGTCGCCTCAGATGAAGTTGAAAGCGGAACGATGGAAACCCAGGAGGTTTGTCGCCTTCTAGGAGGCAAAGGCAAGGCTGTCGTTTTGATCGGAGAGTATTTCCATCCTGCGGCACGCACACGCACGAAGGACATCGATAGCGTTTTGTCCACCGATGCATGCAAGGGAATTTCCATACTAGAGAGGCAATCGGCGAACTGGTCACGTGACCAGGCTGACAATCTGATGCAAGAATGGCTGACCGCTGGCGTGAAGTTCGATGCCGTCATCGCGAATAACGATGAAATGGCTCTTGGTGCGATCCGGGCCATGAAGCGAAACAACATGCAAATGGATAAGGTTTTGGTGAGCGGCATCGATGCGACGTCGGATGCGCTTGACGCGATGGCTGCGGGCGACCTCGATATCAGTGTCCTTCAAAATGCCCCTGAACAGGGTTCCAAGGGCGTCGAGGCGGCCATCAAGCTTATGGATGGTGGAACCGTGCCTGCTTTTATTAAGGTGCCTTTCGAGCTGGTTACTCCGGTCAATCTGAAATCCTACCTGGTTAAAAGCCAGTGATCCGCGCAAACAAAGATATTGGAAGGGACTAAGATGTCTTTCTGGAAAAAATCGGGTATCAGGACGCAAATCACCCTTGGCTTTCTGCCGCTCATCTTGCTCATGAGCGCACTCACCTTCGTGGGCAATGATGGACTGGGACGCTTGTCGAACGTGTTCTCCAGCTTCCGTTACACAGCTGCCCAGAGCCTCGCCATTTTTGACTATAGCGTACAGTTGCAACGCATCCGTCTCGCGGCGGAGGCTTACCGCTCCAATCCGTCCGACTCAATCGCATCACAGCTTCAGGACGCCGTGAAGGCGTTCGCGGTGGACGATCCGCGCATGGCGTCTGATGCTGACCTTCAGGCTGGTTTGAATGTCGTGCGTCGCGATGTCGCAGATTACAACACTGCCTTCGGAAAGCTAGTCGATCTCCAGAAGAAGAAAGAAGTTCTTCTTGGCAAGGTCACCGAATTCGGCCCATGGACCATCATCGCGCTGAAAGATATCCAGCGTTCGGCCTGGCGCAAGAACGACACGAACGCGCTTTATAAAACCGGCGAGGTCATCAACCTGATGAACCAAAGTCTGTATTATTCCGAACGATTTGTTCACTCCGGTGATCTCTCGGCATATGACTCGGCTCAGACTACCCTGAATGACGCGCTCAAGGGCGCAGATGCCGTGGTGGCGGCCAGCTCCGACAAGTCTCAGGCGGGGCGTGCCGACGCTGCGCGACGTTTGATGCGCAACTACACCAATCGCCTCGACGAAGTTCGCGATGCCTGGCTTCAGAGCAACGAGATTCGATCGACCCAGCTAGACCTTCTGGGGCCGAAGATTGCGTCAGCGTTTGATGCCCTGCTTGCAAAGGTTACGGGTAATCAGAACAGGCTCGGTGAAACGGCAAAGGCGACGGCAAGCGACACTGCGTCGAAGACATTCATGATATCGGCAGTGCTCATCGTTATCGGTCTGGTGCTGGCGTATATTATCGGCCGCCTCATATCCGCCGCCGTAAGCCGCATGGCCGCAACGATGGAACAACTGGCCCATGGCAACGACAATGTGACGATCGAGGGAACCGAATACCGGCATGAGCTTGGTGCCATGGCGCGTTCATTGCTCGTGTTCCAGGATACTGGACGGGGCAAGGTTGCAGCCGAGCTGGCAGCTGAAAGAACGCGGCTTGCTGCTGAAAACGAGCGATTGGCGCAGGAGCGTGAGAAGGCAGAAGAGGCTGTGCGAATGGCACATGCGTTCGAACAGCTATCGTTCGGTCTCGATGCCCTCTCGCACGGTGACCTCACAGCGCGCATCGGAACCGTTGACGCACGGTACGAGAAAATACGCGACCATTTCAATACGTCAGTTGGCTCATTGGAAGAAACAATCGGTACGGTCACGACGGCCGTAAGCACGATCCGTTCCGGTCTTGAAGAAATCTCGTCAGCATCCAACGATCTGGCTCGTCGTACAGAGCAACAGGCAGCTTCTCTGGAAGAAACCGTCGCGGCGCTGGGTGACGTCTCTCACCGCGTCCACGGAACAGCAGAGGGGGCTGGACTGGCGCAACAAACCGTCGCAGCTGCCCGGAACAACGCGACTAGAGGAGGTGAAATCGTGGCTAGTGCCGTGCAGGCGATGACTGCTATTCAGGACTCCTCGACGAAGATCGGGAACATCATCGGTGTCATCGATGAAATCGCCTTCCAGACCAACCTTCTGGCTTTGAACGCAGGTGTCGAGGCGGCGCGTGCAGGTGAGGCGGGCAAGGGCTTCGCCGTTGTCGCGCAGGAAGTGCGCGAACTCGCGCAACGCTCTGCAAACGCAGCCAAGGAGATCAAAACACTAATCTCCACGTCAAGTGCCCAAGTGCAGACAGGTGTTGATCTCGTCAGCGCCACAGGCTCCTCATTGAGTGACATCGTTGACCAAGTCGTAAAGATGAGCTCAACCATTACCGAAATCGCCGACTCCGCCCGCGAGCAGGCCATGAGCCTTAAAGAGGTGACAGGTGCGGCTGACCAGATGGACAAAGTAACTCAGCAAAACGCTGCGATGGTGGAAGAGACAACAGCCGCCGCGCAAAACTTAACTCAGGAAACGGAGAGCCTCGCTGAGTTGATGCGGCGGTTTCGCACTAGCGCAAAGACTCACACAGGTAAACAGGGCCTAAGATACGCAGCTTAACTATGGTATTGTGGTGGGTCGGCAGCGCTGCAGGTGCCGACCCATTACAAGTTCCATAGTAAGGGCGAATGTTCGATCCTGCCGGACGGAAAGCAAGCGCTTGGTGACAGGTAAGGCGAGAGTGTATTTGCATTTCGGATGTTCAAATCCTATCAAGTTTGTTATTTCCAAACTCCAAAAGTGACAGACGCGAGGCCAGGGAATGATGATAGTTCGCAACGAAGAAAGCATAGGTTAGAAAATCTAACGTGTTTTCGCGACTTTCTAAATTGAGCTAATTTCTTCAGTGCCATAAGTTTGTCTTAGCTGCTCGGGAGGCAGCTGGGAGTGGCGGTTAGCCGCGCGCTTCTTGGAGGAGATTTGACGCATCGTAGCCACCTTGAACCAGCAAAGCGCACCGCTTGGCTGTGGTGAAACTCATGCGGCTTTGCTAAGCGGAGCACTCCTCACATTCATTCCCTAGCTGAGGACTTTGTTTAATGAATCTCTATTCTCTTCTTTCGTTGCGCGCGGCCGGTGGTAAGCCAGTTCGGGTGGGATTGATTGGCGCCGGTAAGTTTGGCTCAATGGTGCTTGCTCAGGCGCAGCGTATCGATGGTTTCCACATGGTTGCAGTTGCCGATCTCGATGTGGGCAAGGCGAAGGAATCGATGAACCGGGTTGGCTGGCCGAAGGAGCGTTATTCCGCCACGAGCAGCGCAGACGCCGTCAAGAACGGTACGACGTTTGTCACGGACGATGTCAACGCGCTGTTCGAATGCGGTGAGATCGAATGCATTATTGAAGCAACTGGCCACCCGATTGCCGGCACTCGCCATGCACTCGGCGCTATCGAGCACAACAAGCATGTGGTCATGGTCAACGTCGAGGCTGACGTGATGGTGGGTCCCATCCTCGCTGAAAAAGCGCGTGCCAAGGGCTTGATCTATTCCATGGCTTACGGTGACCAGCCAGCCCTCATTTGTGAACTGGTCGATTGGGCCAGAGCAACGGGCTTCGAAATAACATCGGCTGGCAAGGGTATGAATTTCGAGCCACGCTACCGCTATTCCACGCCGGATACGGTCTGGGGCTTGTTCGGCTGGACAGCGGAACAGGTGGCTGCTGACAATCTCAATCCGAAGCTCTACAACTCCTTTACCGACGGCACGAAGGCTGCGATCGAAATGGCGGCTGTTGCCAATGGTACCGGTCTGGATTGCCCGGATGACGGTCTGGCTTTCCCGCCAGCGGGCCTGCATGACCTGGCCCGCGTGTTTCGCCCGGTTGCCGACGGCGGCCGCATGGCACGCTCCGGTCTCGTTGATATTGCTGCCAGCCAAGAGCCGGACGGACGTGAGGTGTTCAACAACATCCGTTATGGTGTCTTCGTCACGTTCAAGGCGCACAATGAGTATGCGCGTTCCTGCTTCAAGCAATACGGCCTTCTGACAGATCCATCCGGCTGGTATGCTTCCATGTGGCGCCCGTTCCACATCATCGGTCTCGAAACCTCGATCAGCGTTTTGTCCGCAGTCCTGCGTAATGAGCCGACAGGGTGCTCAAAGGAGTTCCGGGGGGATGCAGTCGCGACCGCCAAGAAGGACATGCAGCCAGGTGAAATGCTGGACGGCGAAGGCGGCTACGCCGTTTGGGCCAACGCAATCCCTGCCAGCCGCAGTCTTGACCTCAAGGCGCTTCCGATCGGGCTTGCACACAATGTCAAACTCAAGCGCGCGATCAAGAAGGACCAGATTGTTTCCTACGATGACGTGGAGCTCGTGAAGGACCTGGATGTGGTCGGACTTCGCCAAGAGATGGAAAATCGTTTCCGCCCGGCAAAAATAGCGGCGGAGTGAGCAGCATGAACTCGCCGAACAACAAGGCCTTCGTAGTGATCGCAGAGTTTCAGGTGAAACCGGATAGCCTTGCGGCTTTCCTGGAGGCGGCGCGGGATGATGCCATGCATTCCGTTGCCGACGAGCCGGGCTGCCGGCAGTTCGACGTTATATGTCCGGAAGGCTCGGACGACGTCGTTGTCTTCTACGAGGTTTATGACAGCCGCGAAGCGTTCGATGCTCATCTGGAAACGCCTCATCTCGGTCGCTTTCGAGAGGCTTTCCCTTCATTGATCGTGGAAGAGCGGCCCGTCCGCTTTTCCACACGGTACTACCCATGAGCGGAATGGACGAGCAAACGCGCAATACAACCGTTGCCGTCATCGGTACCGGCATCATGGGTGCACCCATGGCCGGTCGCTTGGCAGGCGCGGGTTACAAGGTGCAGGCGTGGAACAGGACATCGGAAAAGGCAGCGGCATTGCATGACACGGGCGTCACCACTGTCGGCAGTGCCGCGGAGGCAGCCTCCAAAGCCGATGTGGTTATCTGCATGCTGAGCTCAGGTCCCGTTTGCGAAGCGGTTTTGCTTGGCGATAGCGGCGTCGTGAGCGCCATGACGGCAGGCGCCACACTTATCGTGATGAGTTCCATTCCAGTGGAAACAGCCGTTGCGATCGCTGAGGCTGCGGCCGCCTGCGGCATCGAGTGTCTCGACGCACCGGTTTCGGGCGGGGAAAAAGGGGCTATTGAAGGCACGCTGGCAATTATGGTCGGTGGAGACAGCGCGGTGGTGGACAGTCTGTGCCCGATCTTCGCCTGTCTTGGACGGGTTACACATGTCGGGCCATCAGGCAGCGGCGCGCTGACGAAACTTGCAAACCAACTGATTGTCGCATCGACGATATGCGCCGTTGCCGAGGCACTGACGCTTGCCGAACGCGGCGGTGCGGATCCAGCCAAGGTTCGTGAAGCGCTGCTTGGTGGCTTTGCGGACTCCACCGTTTTCCGTCAACATGGTCTGCGCATGGTCGAAGGCAATTTCGTGCCTGGCGGACCGGCCAAATATCAGGTGAAGGATACATCCACGGCTCTGGCGTTTGCGCGAAGTCGTGGCTTGACACTACCGATCGGCGAGGAGGTCGATCGGCTTTTCCAGGCTATGGTCGATAATGGCGATGGCGACCTGGATCACAGCGGAATTATCCGCGAACTAAAACGCATGAATGCATAATAAACGTGTTGAATGCGTGCGACTTGACCACCAAAGGGAGGAATAACCATGAAATGCAACGGGATTCGTAGCTTGATCGCTGCGGCAGCCTTTATGTCTGTTTCCATCGCACATGCCGAGACGCTGACACTGTCAACGCCGGACTCTGACACCTCGGAAATCACGCTGGCTGCGAAGAAATTCGCAGAAATCGTGTCTGCGAAGACGAACGGTGAATTGACCATCAAGGTCTTCCCGAATGGTACGCTCTACGGGGGTGATCCGTCGGCTGGCGTAAAGCAACTGGCCGGGGGCTCGCTTGACCTGTTGCTCAATTCCACATCGCTTTACGCGACATTCAATCCGAAATTCACTGCCATCGCCATTCCCTATCAGTTCCGCGATATCAAGCAGTTGCAGGCATATCTGGATAGCGACCTTGGCCAGGAACTCCAATCAGATCTAAGCAAAATCGGCATCAAAGGCCTCGATCTCTGGTCGCGACCCCTTCGCCAGATCACCAATTCCAAGCTTCCCATCACGTCGCCCGCTGACATGAAGGGCATGAAGCTGCGCGTTCCCAACAATCCGTTGTGGGTCGAATTCTTCGGTGCCATGGGTGCAGCACCCACACCGATGGCTTTCGCCGAAGTTTACAACGCTTTGCAGTTAAGGGTGGTTGACGGTCAGGAAAATCCGATCAACGTGCCGGTCAGCGCAAAACTTTACGAAGTCCAGAAATACGCAACGATCAGCAACCACATTGCGGACGCCTGGGTCCTTGGCATGAACCCGGCACGCTACGAGGGTTTGAGCGACGCCTTGAAGGCCGCACTGAATGATGCCGCCAAAGAAACGGAAGCTTGGAAAGCCGAGAACGATAATGCCGACATCGCAAAATCCATTGCGACTTTGAAGGCAAACGGTGTGGAGGTGAACGAATTGACCGACGAGCAGCGCAAGGCGTTTGTCGATGTCGCGGCAGGTCTGTCCGACAAGTTCTCCGCTCTGGTCAAGGATCAGTCCTTCTTCGATCGCACGCATACTTTCGTCACTACGAATTGATGCTTTTCCGACACGTTGCCTGTGGGGCAATGTGTCGGTTCTCATCCGTTCATGTACTCCTTTGAAAGGACATTTACATGCGTAGTTCCGTAAGTTCGTGGCTTGGCACCGTCGTCAAAATTGTTGCGGATGTTGCAGCTGGCGCCGCCTGTGGCGGTGTCTTGATCGTCGTCCTGTTGCAGGTCATCGGCCGCTTGTCGGGGCATCCTCTGCCCTGGACCGAGGAAGCAACGCGCTTTCTCTTCATCTGGATGGTCTTTCTTGGCCTCGCTGCGGGTTTCCGCACGGTGGAAAGCGCCCGAGTTGTCGTCTTTCTCGTGATGGGTCGGCGTCTGTTCCAGCATCTGGCGGTGCCGCTTTATGTCGGATCGTCCGTGTTTTTCTTCGGCCTTATGGGCTGGACCGGATTTACCCTCATGCGTCAGCAGATCATGATGAACGAAACGGCTGCGACCTTACCTATTCCGATGTGGCTTATCGGCATGGTGATGCCGGTTTCGGCGGTCATCGCAATACTGGCGATCATCGATTCTCTGCGCAGCCGTCGCGACTTGATCGCGCTTCCAGAACTCGGACTTCCGGCGGGCGAAATTGCCCATGCCGATGTGTCCATCACGTCAGGACATTAAAGCCATGTCGGTCTTTCTTCTCATCTCATTTTTCGGGCTGAGCATGCTCGGCATTCCCTTGGCTGTTGCCTTGGCTCTGGCCAGCGTCGCCACCTTGTCGTTTTATACGTCGATGCCTCTCGATCTCTTGTCGCAGACGATGTTCTCGTCGATGAATTCGTTTCTTCTGGTCGCGGTGCCGCTTTTCATTCTTGTCGGTACCGTGATGGAACGTGGACGTGTCGCCGAACGCATCTTCGACTTTGCTGAAGCGATGGTCGGTTGGCTGCCGGGAGGCCTAGGCCACGTCAACGTCATCTCATCGGTCATCTTCTCCGGCGTTTCCGGCTCATCGGTTGCCGATATCGCCTCTGTCGGTGCGATTGAAATCAAGGCGATGGAACGGCATGGCTTTCCGAAGGGCTATGCGGTTGGCATGACGCTGTGTACGGCGACGCTGTCGTCCATCATTCCGCCATCGATCCTGGTGGTGATTGCGGGTTCGATCGCGAACGTTTCCATCGGAACGCTCTTGGTGGCGGGTTTGGTGCCGGGATTGTTCATTGCCTTGGCCTTCATGGTCTTCAACCACTTCTACTCCGTCCATTACGGGTACAATCCTCCATCACCGTTCAATCTTCGCACAGTCATTGTGACAGGTCTTCGTGCCATTCTGCCAATGCTGACGCCGCTCATTCTGATCATCGGCATCGCCAGTGGACTGTTCACGCCAACAGAAGCGGCTGCAATCGCAGTGGTCTATGTCGGCATCCTCGGCGTCCTGGTCTATAGAACGCTGCCGGTCAGAGAATTGCCGGAGATTCTGATCTCGACCGCACGGATATCCGGAACGATCCTTTTTATTGCTGCGACGTCGCAGATTGCAGCATGGGTTTTCACCTACGACGGTTTGCCGGAAAAGGTCGCCGAGCTGCTGCAGGCCATGAATCTGGGCCCTCTGACTGGCATGCTAGTCATTTTTGTCTTCCTGCTGATCATCGGTATCTTCATGGAAGCTATTCCAGCAATGTTCATTCTCATTCCGGTGCTGATGCCTCCGGTAGAGGCGCTCGGCATCGATCCGATCCATTTCCTTATCGTCACTGTCATGACACTGACGCTGGGGCTTGTGACGCCACCCGTGGGTGTCTGCTTGTTTGCGGCAGCCCAGGTGGCGAATATGAGTGTCGAGGACGTCATTCGCGGATCTCTTGCTCCGATGGCGGTCCTGACGCTGGCGATCTTTGCCCTCGTGCTTTTCCCGATCTTGACACTGGGACCAATCCGCCTGCTGGGAATGTATTGAAGTATGTGCAGACAATATGCCGGGATCGTCCAAGACGGACGATCCCGCAAAGGCCCTAAGTCGATTTTCTTTCAGGGCTTTACTTAAATTGACAAAGCGCCCGATGGGTGGATCTTCTGCCAGGTCTCTCGTTCAAGCCGCAACCAGTCGAGAAAGATTCGCACTTTCTTTTGCCGAAGATGGTCACGCGGACACACAATCCACTGCGTCGTGATCTTGATGGTCGGTGGCGATGCGACGGGGCAGACAAGTCGCCCGCTTTCAATCTCGTCTCCCATCATCAGGCTGCTCTCAAGAGCAATGCCCATTCCGCGAACTGCAGCATCAATGGCCATATGACTCCGGTCGAAAAGAATGCGGCGCCAACGTTCTTTTGCGGTGACGTTGGCCAACGGAAACCAGCTGTTCCACTGCGCTTGCGATTTGGCGGAATGTATCAGGCGATGTTCAAGCAGGTCTTCCGCGCTCAAGCTGCCAGCCGCTGCATAATGCGGAGAACAGACCGGATAAAACTGCTCGTCTACTATGCCCTCCACGAAAAGACCCGGCCACCGTCCGTCGCCATGCCGAATTTCGATGTCCACGGCTTCCTGACTGAAATCTGTTGGTTCATTTGTGCCATCAAGGCGAAGCTCAAGATCGGGGTGCGTGTCGAGCAGGGTGCCAAGCCGCGGCAGCAACCATTTGTTGGACAGAGTTGGCGTAGCCCGCACGGTCAGCGTCGTAACCGACCGGAAACCCCTGATGGTTCCAGTCGCTTCTTCGATCCGTTCGATCTGATCGGCAATCATCGAGAAATATCTCTCGCCCGCCTCCGTCAACATAATCCCGCGACCAGCTTTCGTCAGCAGCGTCACGCCGAGTTGGCCTTCGAGCACTTGGATCTGCTGACTGACCGCCGACGATGTAACACTGAGCTCTTCCGCAGCGCGCGAGATGCTTCCCGCACGTGCCGCAGCATGAAAAACCAGGATCGATTTAATGGGCAGTTGCATGCTTTTCTTGAACTCTGTTGGTCGCCGCAATCTGCTGCAAGGTTTTGCCGAACGAACTATCCGAACCGCCTTTTCGTGCCTATTCAGGACTCCTCATAGCAAATATGCAATGCAGCGATGCAAGCTTTCGACTGCAACTTTCCGCTCACTTGATTTATTAATAGGCCCAGAAACCATGTAAGAAAGCAATCGAATGAACCGTAATTCGAACCATGCACGTTGGCACGTCGGAAAGAAAATCTGGGATGCACTGGTTTGCGCACGTACGCATGAGGCTGAGCGTATGCTATCTCGAGTGAAAACCTCCAGACAACCCTGATAGGCTACATCTTCATACGGTTAGTGGGCTTCAAACGAAACTTTGCATAGCGTAGGCACGGTAGCCTTTTTGCCGAGCCATTGTTTTGATCGTACCACGCATTTTCTTGTTCTGAAAAACAAGTTCAGGGCCTAATATCTAGAATCCAATTCGCGCCAGACTTCCACCTCTGGGCAGTGGACGATTATTTGATAGGGAAGCCCAGCCCGCGCAAAGTCGCTGCCAACGCTGCGCGCCCATTGAGCGCCTCTGCGTTCTCAATACGTTTTGCGATTGGCGCTGTCCAACCTGACTGCGGCATCTTTTGTTTGACCTGAAATTCCCTCAACACATCGTCATATGTTTTCAGATCGATCTGAGAAGTCTCTGAATATGTCTCATGAAACAGAACTGTAGATTGTGGCAGACGTGGCTTCACGTCGGTAATGACATCAGGGTTGGGATATCCGACGGTGAGGCCGAAGACCGCAACCATTTCGGCAGGCAATCGAAGTTCACGGGCGACGTCGTTTGGCTGGTTGCGGACGCCTCCCACGTAACACGAGCCTAGCCCGAGTGAATCGATTGCCGCAACAGCGTTCTGGGCCGCGAGAGCCGCATCGATGGCACCGATCAGGAAACTTTCCAGATAATCTAGGCCCTCAGCCTCATTGCCATGCTGCTTGGCGACGGCTCTCAAGCGTTTGAGGTCAATGAGCCATACAAGGAAAAGCGGCGCAGCCAGAATATGCGCATTGCCACCTGTATAGCCAGCAAGCCTAGCCTTTCGGTCTTTATCCTGAACCGCAACGACACTCCAGGCTTGAAGATTGGACGAGGTAGGCGCGGATTGGGCCGCTGCCACTAAGAGTTCGATCGTACCCGCGGGCAATGATTTCGGTAGATATGCGCGCGTAGTGCGATGGTTTAGCAGAGCATCGATCGTACTGTTCCAAAAAGGCAGAGAGAAATCTTGATCCACTCCATAGCGCGCAGCAAGGCGCTGCTGTGGCGCTTCACCGTCGGTCAGGTCAGAAGAATGCATCGTCATCGAAAACCTCTTGGGAGTTCAGGCAGCTATAAAAGGAGATACCCTCTTCATATTCTATTTCAATAAAATCAAACGATCAAACCACTCGAATGATTGGCACCAAACGCTAAGCTTCATATTGGTGTCTCCGTGAATGGTATATGTCAGCCTTCCCAATACGCGCGCGTCCGGTCTAGATACTCTCACCTGAATCTAAAACGCAGCAATACCGCTCCGATGTGCCTTGCCGGCAATCTGGCACGCCCGACAAGCTAATGACCGGTTTTTTCGGTCTTTAGCTTGGCACCGAGATCATCACTCTCCCGATATGCTTTCCTTCGGCATAATAAGCAAAGGCTTCGTTTGCCTCGTCGAACGGGAATGTGCGATCGACGAGCGTCTCAATTCCAAGTCGCTTTATCGCTGCAAGAAGATCGGAGAACATGCTTCGATTGCCGTTGGCGATGCCGCGAATGGTGATATTGCGCAGAATAAGGGCGGTGTAGTTCGGAATTGGCGATGTGGTGCCAGGCGTTACGCCGATAACGACGATACGGGTATTGGCAGCGGCAGCCGCGATGGATTGTCCCAGTGTATCCTGACCACCGGTCTCCATGATGATGTTTGCGCCGACGCCGTCGTTCTGCGCCATCAGTTCGTTGGCCCGTTCGGGATGGCTGTGGTAGTTGATGAGAATGTCGGCGCCCATATCGCGTGCGATGGCCAGTTTGGCGTCGCTGGAAGAGGTGATCGCGACACGCGCACCAAGCGCCTTTGCCAGTTTCAACGCGAAGAGTGAAACACTGCCGGTGCCAAGGCACACGACAAGTTCGCCTTCCTTCACCTTAGCAACCTCAATGAGCGCATTCCATGCGGTAAGGCCGACGGAGGCAAGCCCGGCAACGCGGGTATCGTCGAGATCGTCGGGGACGCGTATCAGCGCATCGGCTGGAATGACAACCCGCTCTGCCAACCAGCCATCATGCGTCACGCCGATGTCGTGAGAGAAGACGTCCGTGCGGAACGGACCGTCTATCCATCCCGCGAAATGTCCGCACACGACGCGGTCACCTTGTGCGACGTTGCCAACGCCATCCCCAACAGAGACAACGACACCGACGCCTTCCGATATGGGGATGCGATCGGGCGATTGGCGCGGTCCGTAGACCCCGCGCAGGATTTGCACATCGCGGCTGATAAGGCTGATCAGGCGTGGTGCGACGACGACCTGCCCTGGTCCTGCAACTGGATCTGGACGGTTGACTGCGGTCAGGCATTCGAGACCATTCTGGTCGCCAATCTGGTAAGCTTTCATGGACTATTCCTCAGGAAAGGTTGTGGGTCCGAGGACCCGGTAAGAATGCGTAAGTGCGAGCGATGGTCGCGATTATCAATGCCGCTGCTGCCAGCAGAAAAGCTGCCCATGCGAGGGGACCCGCACCGCTGCGGTCTAGCAAAATGCCGCCCACGAGGCCGCCCGCCGCAATCGCGCTGTTCCACACGGTGGTGAGCATGGCATTGGCGAGGTCAACACCTTCTCCAGCCGCATCTGCAAGCGCCGTCTGTAGCTGCGTGGCTACACCACCGAAGGAGAGGCCCCAGACGACCATGGCCGCGATCATGATGGGTGTTGAGGTGGCAAATAATGCCAAAGACAGAGCCGTCGCGCAGAAGGCGATGAGGCTGCAGAGAACCAGTGCGCGCAAAAGTCGGTCGACCAACACGCCAGTCAGCCAGATCCCGGCCATTGCCGCCAGTCCGAAAGCGAGAAGCAGCACATCGATGTTGTCGCCCAGACCCGAAAGCGCCGCGAAAGGCGTGACGTAGGTATAGAGAATATTGTGCCCCGTCACCCACAGGAACAACACAGTGAGGACTGTTCGTACCCCCGATGTCCGCATGACCCCGGTAAGAGATAGCCGCCGCTCAGTGGGTTGGCCCGGAAAGTCAGGCATTT
Organism: Hyphomicrobiales bacterium; assembly: GCA_900468015.1. Classification (GTDB taxonomy): domain Bacteria; phylum Pseudomonadota; class Alphaproteobacteria; order Rhizobiales; family Rhizobiaceae; genus Agrobacterium. The sequence continues at coordinate 144,339 of UBRU01000002.1, read as the reverse complement.
TCCAGATTACCCAAACCAACAAAAGCAGGGTCGTCGCAGACATAAACAGAAAAGCCGCTCTCCAGCCGACAGTGGCGCCGAAGAAGGCACCAGCAGGAACTCCGAGAGCGAGCGCCAGCGGCGTCCCTGCCATGGCGATCGCCAGTGCCTTTCCCTGCAAGGGCTCGATCACCATTCGCCGTGCATAGCCTGAGACAATACCCCATCCAAGCCCCGCGGCCATGCCCGCCAAGAAACGAGCTCCAAGTGTGATGGCATAGGACGTTGATAAGGCCGTGATCGTGTTGAAAATCAGGAAACCGGCAATTGCAAGCAGCAAAGCCGGCTTGCGTCGCCAGCCCTGCGTCCACAATGTCAGCGGGATCGCCGCGACGAGTGACCCAACGGCATAAACAGTGACGGTCTGACCCGCCAGCGACTGCGAAACGCTCAGGCCCTCCGCCATCTGCGGCAGAAGGCCAGCGGGTAAGGTTTCCGTCAGAATCGCGGTAAATCCCGTCATGGCAAGCACAAGCAAGGCTCCCACGGGCAGATGCTCCTGCGGCGACGCAAACGTTTTCCGGCGTTGGACTGCCAATGTATCTGCCATGATTTTCCTGATTTATGGGTAGATCGTTCCGGAAGTCGCATTATAGGGTTTGCTTTGTCAAGCAAATCTGGAATGATCGCTCTATAAGAAGAAGGCGGACAAGGATGGCGAGAACCGGTAGGCCAAGGCGTTTTGATCGCGACGATGCGGTATCGCGTGCGATGCATCTGTTCTGGCAGCATGGCTATGAGGGAGCCTCGACGGACCGGTTGCGGCTCGCCATGGGTGGTATTTCTTCAGCGAGTTTCTATGCCGCCTTCGGTTCGAAGGAGCTGCTTTTCCGTGAAAGCCTGCAACGGTATCTGGAGCAGCATGGTGGGGTGGTGGCAGCTCTTCGCGACATCAGCCTTCCGGCGCGTGACCGGCTCGAACGGGCGCTTCTGGCTTCGGTGACTGTTCAGACGGAGACATCTCACCCGTCCGGCTGCATGGTCACACTTTCGGCGACGGTCCTCTCAGAGGCGGGCGTGACGTTGCAGGCTTTAACCGCGGGTTACCGCGAAGAAACCCGAAGAGCGATCGCCGACTGCATATCTGATGGAGTTTCAAGCGGCGCCCTGAGCGCGGCAACGGATGTTTCCTCTTTGGCTTCTCTTTACGATGCAATCTTGCTCGGCGTCTCGATCCAAGCCCGCGATGGCGTATCAATCGCATCGATCCGTGGCGCCGTCAGATCGGCGATGGCAAGCTGGGATGCTGCGGCCAGAGATTAGAGATGCCGCGATGGCATTGATATGTCCTTGATTAAGGTATGGATTTCACTCAGTGATATTTACGAGGCATCAGAACGACGGAGAAATAGTCGTTCATTCCAATTCTGAATACCCGGTGGGACCTCGCAGGCTCAAAGCTTTGCTTCGACAGCATGACCGTTCCGTATCCTCGATGATACGCCTCACCACAGGAAATATCTCTGTGCAATACCGGGTCATTACGAAGCCACCCGAGGTCTTCTTGAACAGGTCGTCACCGGTTATGGCGAGCACGCGTTTCAGCGCGTGGCTCATTGCAGGCTGGTAAAGACCGATATATTGACCAGCAGCTGTCATATTGCCCTTCACGACCAGGGCATAGATGACCTTTAAAAGGTTGAGGTCTATCGACCCCAATTGAAACCGCTGCATTCGAGCCCTGCCTGCCTTTTTGAAACTTCCCATGATCCAAGTGAGATCACTCCGAAAAGACAGGAACTCGCCTGCGAGCACAAACGCAAGCGAAACCTGCCGCAGCAGGGGACTGAACAGGCAACTGGAGCACATCCTGACTGGTAGACCGCCAGAAAGGACGCGTTTCGGAACCCTGTTCCAGAGCCATGCTTATGTTCTGGCAGCCACGACCGCTTCGGCAATTTTGAGGAAATCGCCAGCGGTGACCTTTGCCGGTTCGTAGGTGGTTTTCCCAAGATTTCGGGCGACTGCAAATTCGTCCGTGACGGCGCGGCGATGAACGATGACCGTGTCGATGGCGGGAAGGCACAGAATGAACTGCCCAAAATTGCCATTCATCAGGTAGGAGCCTTCGAATGCGGGATCGCTGGATGTTGGTATCCACCAGAGATAACCATATCCAAGGCCTTCCTTGCTCTTGGCCTGTTCCGGCGTAAACCGCATTTTGGTGCTCTCGGTGATCCAAGTCTCCGGCACGATCGTCTTCCCGTGCCACTTTCCGTTTTGGAGCATCAGTTGCCCCAGGCGCGCTATGTCGCGAGCGGAGAGGAACAAGTGGTAGGCGAGGTAACGAGACTGGTTTTCATAGCCCATCATTCGCTGTCTATCGATTTCGAAATCCTCAAAGCCCAGCGGTTCGGCTATATCTTCCTTCAGCGCCTGGAAAACTGTCTTGCCGGTCCGTTTTTCGAAAATGGCACCGAGAACATTGAAGTCCCAATTGTTGTACAGAAAGACGGAGCCTGGCGCGGTCGTGCCACGTTCCGGCGTGTTCTCGTTACCACCGGGACTACCCGCCGCATGATAGACGCCGGAGCTCGATGTCAGCAGATCCTTGATTCTTGCGGTTTTTTCCAAAGGCAGAAGTCCGTCATCCTCCTCGATGCCGACATCTCCTATTGTCATGTTCAGATCGATTTTGCCTTCATCCACATAACGCCCGAACAACATCGACAAGACGCTTTTTCTGGCTGACGCAAGGTAGCTGACATCAGAAATATTCCCGTAACGATAAACGATCTCACCGCCCTGCACGACCATCATCGATGATGTGGGTAGCGGGTAGAGTTTCGCTTCCATCTGCGCAAGTTTCTCTTGCGACCAACCAGCCGATGCAACGTCCTTGACGGTCTTCCATGGTTTGTCCGACGAAGGACTAGCACATGAGATTGGATCTGCCGCAGATGCTGTCTGTTTGATCAGGCCGACAGCCGTAAAGGTGGAGACTGCCGATGCTGCAAGAACAGAGCGTCTTGATAGTTTAGGACCAAAGGCCATTGATATCCTCCCGTAGGGCATTGATTGGTTGTCAGTTGGTTGCGCAGGTGAAGCTGGACGCCATCGCAATGTCGCCATCACCTTTGTATTTCGGCCATGACGGATATTCGCAAAGAGGACGAGTGCGTCCCTTCGTGGGGGATTTGGTGGCATCCAGAACGATCGGGCGTGCAGGCGGAACGTCGTTTTCCACCCAATTATCCAAAGCCGTCAGATTGTCCCAGGTTGGTGAGAAGCGACCGCCTCCATGGGCCAGCCCTGGAACAAGATAGAATCGCATAAATTCGCTTACTTTTACTTTGCCCATTTTTGCGACGATCGACTCGAACAGTTTGGCATTGCCGAGGGGACTTACGCTCGGATCGTCATCGCCCTGAAGCCAAATGATTTTGCCACCGCGGGCGCTAAAGGCCGACCAGTCGGTCCGTGTCGCGCCGATGATGTCCGAAAGTTCAACGATCCTTTTCTTGAGCTTGCCCGGTTGGCGGATATCGAAGGATAAAAGATTGAGTGGCTGGTCAGGCGAAACGAAATTTTGCAGAAATTCGAACGAGCGGCTGGAGTGATGGGCATTCGGACCGGACACCGGAGGATTACGGATTTGAGGCTCTGATCCCAGTTGCATCATGATGCCTTCCAAGCTGTTATAGCCGGGATAGGTGTCTATGCCGTTTGCCAGCTCGTAGGGCAGCCAATAGCCCTCGTGATAGATATTCAGCGTACGGTCGATCTGCGCTTTCGTGAGGCAGTCTTCGGGCTTTCCAATTGTGTCACCTTTGCAGGCGAGGCGCTTGACCAAGACTTTTGACTGAGCGCGGCATGCTTGCATGTTGCTGATCATGCCGTCTTCGGCACCATCCAGCCCATCGCAAGACTTTAAGGCCTCTTTTGAAATCGTCTCTACCAGCTTCGGTGGAATCCATCCGGCTGAATTATTATCATAGACCGCACGTGCAAGGCCTGCGCCCCATAGTCTGAGGCCAACGAAATTGGCCGTAGGATAATTCGTGAGAATACCATCATAAGATTCCGGCCAGCGGGATGCCGCCGTCAACCCCTCGCGACCACCTGTAGAGCCACCTTGGAAATATACTCTGGATATCGGCTTGTTGTATCTTTTTTGGACGAGAACCTTGGCGACATCGAGAGTTTTTTGGATGTGCATATAGCCGTAATTCAGCATAGCTTCGTCATTTTTGGCAAACGAAGCGTCATCCGCGTTGGGCGCCTGATGTCCTGAATCGCTTCCGAATGTGACGTATCCTTGCGCTAGCGGAGTGGGCGCAACGTCTAGGCCAAGTGTTGTCTTCTCCGTCGTTGGTGGCACGCTGGCATTATAGCCACCGCCGCCATATTGCAGCAGCTTGCCATTCCAAGCGGTTGGGAGATTGACCTGCCAGACGATATCAGGTGCTTTTGGATCGACCGGCTTTGTCTTTCCCATGATCTTGCAATATTCGCCGTTTTGATTGGATTGATCAGAAGCTTTGATCAGAGTAGTGGATATCACTTCCGCGCCCGTGGTCGGGAGCTTTATTTTGGATGCCGAAATATCTGCTTTCTCCAACGCGGAACACAATGTAGACGTGTCTTGTTCGACCGCTCTTGCGGGTAAGCAGAAAGTGTAGGCGAGCGAGATCGACATCACGCTAAGTGATGCTACCCTATGCAGAAATATCATGTTTTCCTCCCAGCTGCTCAGCCACTCCAAGGCCAGCAGGATATCCTCTTTCAGGACAGTAGCGGAAGAAACGCCACTATGTGAAATGCAAATAAGAGAACGATTATTGCGATCGACGCATGACCATGCTTTCGGTTCTTTTAAGTGCGGCGAGGGTGTTAAATATCGTCGTTGAGTTGCGACAAGGATACGAATATAAGAAGGGGCGATCAATCGACCACCCCTTTCCAAATGCCAATTCGCTTGCTTATGCTGGCCGTTCTTCGCCCGCATTGGGCCTCCAGGTTATCAATTTCTTCTCGACAAAATCGAGCACGAGATCGATGACGAGGACAAACATTGCCAGGATAATGATACCTGCAAATACGCCCACCGCATCGAAGTTACCTTCCGAGCGAGCAATCAGGTAGCCGAGGCCTGCCGATGCACCGAGATATTCACCGATGATCGCGCCGACGACAGCAAAACCAACCGATGTGCGAAGCGAGGACAAGATCCAGCTTGCAGCAGCAGGGAAGTAGACGTGGCGCAGAAGGTCGGAACGTTTTGCGCCGAGAATGCGAGCGTTCGACAAGACGACTGGGTTCACTTCTTTCACACCCTGCATGGCGTTGAAAAATGTCACGAAGAATACGAGCGTCACTGCAAGGGCAACCTTCGACCAGAGGCCTAACCCCAGCCATAGGACGAAGATCGGTGCTAGGACAACGCGCGGAATTGCGTTGACCGCTTTAATGAAGGGATCCAGCACGCGTGCGACGAATGGGCTTAGTCCAAGCCATACGCCCGCTGCGACGCCGAGGCCTGTTCCAATGAGATAGCCGAGAACCGTCTCACTCAGTGTAATGCCGACGTGCTTGTAGAAACCAGCGTCTGCGATCCAGGTGATGACCTGTTTTACGATGTCGAACGGAGCGGGGAAGAAGAAGCGATCTATCACGCCGGTGGAAACGCCGAGCTGCCAGCCACCCAGGATGACAACGAGAAGCGCGACCTGAATGAGGCGAATGTTAATGGCGTGCATAGCTTTTCTCCACTTCGCCGCGCAGGGATGCCCAAATATCGCGGTACAGAGTCATGAATTTTGGATCGAGTTTGATTTCCGCCACGTTGCGCGGACGCTCCAGATCGACGGGGAAGCTCTCGATAACACGGCTCTTCGGACCGGCTGCGAGCACGACGACGCGATCGCCTAGAGCAATGGCTTCTTCGAGATCATGCGTGATCATCACGACTGCCCTTCGGTCTTCCTGCCAAAGCCTTAAAAGCTCGTTCTGCATGAGGTGTCTGGTGTGGATGTCGAGCGCTGAGAACGGCTCATCCATCAAGATGACCTTGGGTTCGGTGATGAGAGCCTGCGCCATCTGCACACGCTTGCGCTGACCACCGGAAAGCTGGTGAGGAAAGCGTGCTTCAAAACCTTTCAGGCCAACTTTTTCTAGCCATGCCAGCACCTTGCCGCGCCGCTCTACCTCTGGCACGCCTCTGAACATGAGCCCTAACTCGACATTTTGATACGCAGTTTTCCACGGAAGAAGAGCGTCCTGCTGGAACAGGTAGCCGATGTTGTTCTGAACGCCGTTGACAGCTGCGCCGTCGATAGCAACGGTGCCTTTCGCTGGCTTCAACAAACCGGCTATAGCGTTAAGGATCGTCGATTTCCCGCAACCGGTCGGCCCGACAATGGAGAGAAACTCTCCATCGCCAACGTTAAGATTGACGTCCTGAACGGCAACAAACGAACCAAACGCCATCGTGACGTCATCAATTGTTACCATCGGTTTGGCTTGAACATCTGCCACGGGCGTTAACTTTCTGATTGTCGAAGACATTGACATACCCTCAGTTTGCCGGCTTCGAAGCCGTGGCCTCTACGAACGTGTTGGTGTAGGTCGTGTTGAGATCAATTGTGGCCTTCGCGACCGCCTCGTTGAAGCTTTTTAGAACCATCAAAGGTGTTTCCAGATCACCCGGAACGAACTTTCCGTCTTCCGAGAAGATGGCTTTCGCGGCTTCCACAGCCTTGATGTAAGTTTGCTTGTCGCCAGATACGAAGTCGTCAGGGAGCTTCTCGACGATCTCTTCGGCTGAATGCGCCTTCATCCAATGCAACGCCTTGACGGTGGCGTTGGTCACTTTCTGAATTACCTCGGGATGTGCGTCGATGTAGTCTTGAGTGGCATAAAGAACGGACGTCGGATAGATGCCGCCGTAGACGTCCTTGGCACCCTGGTCGCTGCGTGCATCGATCAAAATCTTACCCAATCCACGCTCAACGACAATCGTAGCCGCTGGATCATAGTTGACCAGCAGGTCGATTTTCCCCTGCTGCAAAGCGGCCACGGCTGCTGCGCCAGAACCGACGCCAATGATGGAAATATCGTCTTCACTCAGATTGTGCTGCTTCAGATAATAGCGAATAAAAAAGTCCGAGGAGGAGCCGGGAGAGGTGATGCCGACCTTTTTGCCTTTGATCGTCTCGGGCTTTGCGGGGTCGAAGTCTGTATCGTTGGTCCCGGCAAGAACCAGTCCGGAATTGCGCGCCAGCATCACGAAGCCGACAACGTGCTTGTTTTGCGACTGCATCTGGATCGTGTGATCGTAGAAACCGACTGCAACATCTGTGGAACCGGCGACGAGTGCCTGTAGAACCTTGGAACCACCTTGGGCAAAGTTCTCTGTCGTTACATCAAGCCCCTCATCCTTGTAGTAACCAAGGCTCGCAGCCACGGGAAAGGGCAGGTTGTTGAGATTATAGGATCCGACACTCATTCTGACGGATTCTGCGTTTGCGGATGCTGCAAGTGCACAGAGCGCTGCTGTTGCTAACAAGTATTTACGCATAGGGTTCTCCTCCCGGTTATCTAAAGTAATTCGCCTATCTGGCGTCGTTTAAGCGGCGTTTTCAATCGCCGTATTCGGCTTTGCGAAAACGTATCCTTCGAAAAGTCGGCGGGCCGTCCTCACGAGACCAGCCGTTATTGCACCGTTTCTTATCTCCAGTTGAACATCGAGACGGCCTGCCGGATGCTCGATCTGAACCTGGGTCGGTACAGCGGGTTTATCCGTGTCTTCAAATACGACGGTTCCATCCGTCACCGCCGCCGTGGCAATGCCGACCGCGCCGGTCGTCGCCAGTGCAGGGTGGCATTCGTTGGGCATGAAGTACCGCACGGATAGGGTTCCGCCCTTACGGGCGGGAGATATCAAAACTGGCTTGGGGATGACCATGTCGGTTACGTCACCCATACCCATGAGTTCACCAGCCTTGATGCGTATGCGGGTTAACCGTTCGATCAATTCATGGTTTGCGGTCAGCGCTTTAGGATCTTCATAGCCCGTCAAGCCCAGATCTGCAGCGCGCATGAGCACCATGGGCATCGCGCAGTCTATTGCCGTCACGGCAACGCCATCAATGATGTCGACAGGCTTACCGGTGGGCAACAACTTGCCGGTTTTGGCGCCTGCGGCATCCATGAAAGTCAGCGCGATCGGAGCAGCCAAACCAGGAACACCATCAATTGAGGCATCACCGAGATAGATGACTTCATTGCCGTGGGTAGGTACCTTGGCCTCGATCAACTTGCCGGTATTCACGTTGTGGATGCGAACAAGTGTATCTGTGCCCTGTCCCTGAACGAGCCCGGCCTCGATTGCAAAGGGTCCTACGGCAGCAAGCATGTTGCCACAATTGGGCGAGTAGTCGACATATTGCCGATCTGTGCGAACCTGGGCAAAAAGGTAGTCGATATCGGCTCCCTTCACCTTAGAGGGGCCAATGATCGCGACCTTTGAGGTGACCGGATTTCCGCCGCCTATGCCATCGATTTGAAGGGGATGTCCGGAACCCATGATCGATAAAAGGGCGGCATCCTTCTCAGCTTGGTCGCGTGGAAGGTCCGACGCCAGAAAAAACGGCCCGCGAGATGTTCCGCCGCGCATCAGCACACAAGGTATCTTTTGAAGGTCGTTCATATTCGCCTCAATCTTGCATTTGATGGATCAATCCATCGGGTTGTTGCAATATGGGCAAGACAGCGTTATTTGTTAAATGCAATGTTTTGGAGGTTTATTGCGATATGAGCATCAATTGCGAAATTCTCGATTTGCGCGCTTTTCAAGCAGTGGTTGAGTTGGAGAGTTTTCACAGAGCCGCTGATGCTCTACACATCTCACAGCCGGCGCTGACCCGACGCATCCAAAAACTTGAGCAATCCATTGGTGCACCTTTGCTGGAGCGGACCACGCGTCATGTCGCTCCGACAGCTATGGGTCAGGAAGTCATGCCGCTCGTCCGGCGTATGCTCGAAGAGTTCGATGGCTCGTTGTTTGCTATGAAGGATGGCACGCAAAGGCGCGGGCTGATCACCATGGCCTGTGTCCCAACTGCAGCTTTCTATTTTCTTCCAATCGTCATAAGGACATTCAGCGAACAATATCCTCACATTCGCCTTCGAATTCGTGACCTTACCGCGAACGAAGGTCTTCAAGCAGTGGCACGGGGTGAGGTGGAGTTTGGCATTAACCTCATGGGAAACTCAGATCCAGATCTTTCCTTTGAGCCACTCATCGATGACCCATTCGTTCTCGCTATGAGGAAAGATCATCCGCTCGCCCAATTCGAAACGATCCAATGGAATCAGTTGGAGGAATATCCGCTTGTGGTCGTAGATCGCTCTAGCGGGAACAGGACGCTCCTCGATGGCGCTCTCGCCAGACACAATCTGAAGCTGAACTGGTCCTATGAGGTAACACACCTCAACACTTCACTGGGGCTCGTTGAGGCGGGTCTTGGGATTTCGGTTTTACCGCGACTGGCAACTCCGCAAGAGGATCACCCTTTTCTGGTGTCACGCCCGATCGTCGAGCCGGTTGTCTCGAGAACTATAGGAATTGTCCAAAGAAGAAGCAGCGTTCTATCCCCAGCGGCCGAGAAATTTGTTGCGATGCTATTGAAAACTTGGAAAACCCCTTAGCATGAGTGTAAACTCCGTAACGATGTCTCAGGAACCCATGGTTCAAAGCACCTCGTACAATACATTGCCGGACAGGTCTCAACCTGAACCGCAGCTTATATTTTCGCCTATCCAGCACGACGTCGAACACACGTACCCTTTTTTTTAATAAATATATTCTAATTTGCTTGAGATGCATCAAGCATTGGCGGAGCACCGCCTGCTGTCATGGGGGAGTTCCGAGAGGAATGCTGACGGCGGTTAGTCGATGCATTTTCGCAGGTCCTTATGAAGCGTCTCAAGATTTCCACGCAGCTTGCCCTCCTTGTCGGAGGTCTGGTTCTTGCCTTCTCCATAGCAACCTTCTTCCAGATCCGGTCTTCGTCCGAGACGATTTATCAGCAGCGTTACGAGATGTTGCGAACCGAGACCGAAACAGCAATTTCCGTTCTGAAACTTTACGATGACAAGGCGAAAGCTGGTCAATTGACCTTGGAACAGGCCCGCCAGCAGGCCTTTGATCTGTTGGTTTCCATGCGTTACGAGCCGGACGGCTACTTTTTTGCCTATGATCGGGACATCAACATGTTGTTCCATTACGACACCAAGCGTATTGGTCAGAATTTCAAAAACAAGCCAGATCCGACTGGCAACCTCTACCGTGAAAAGCTGGTCGATCTGGCAATAAAGGGCGGCGGGCGCGTCGACTTCATGGCCAGCAAACCAGGTGCCGACAAGGACGCATTTTTCCGCAAGACCGCTTATGCGGCAGAGTATAAGCCTTGGGGCGTCATCATCAATACCGGCCTCTACATGGACGACCTTGAGGCCGAAGTGAACAACGCCATCTGGAAGGCGATCAGCATCGGCTTTGGCATTCTCATTTTCGCAATCGCAGCGGCTATCGTTATCATTCGTGGAATCACAAAACCGCTGAGCGAAATTCACAACGCTCTGGGCGAAGTAGCCAACGAGAATGTGGCCATGGCTATTCCGCATACCAACATGAAGAACGAAGTGGGCATGATGGCGAAGGCCACAGAAGCACTTCAGCAAAAGGTACGCGAGCGCCACGACATGCAGCTCCGTCAGGAAGAGCAGCAGAACCAGCTGGATAGTGAGCGTCAGAGCAACCTGGACACCCAGCGTGGCGAAGCCGAACTTCAGGCACGCGTGGTGGCCACCATCGGCGAAGCATTGGAAAAACTGGCACAGGGCGATCTTACCGTTCGCTGCCGCGACCTTGGCACACGCTATGCCGATCTGCGCGACAACTTCAACGAAGCGCTGGCGCATCTCGATGCCGCCATGGCGCGCGTGAATTCCAAGGGCATCGACATTGGCGGCTCCAAGGATGAAATCCGCAAGGCGTCCAGCGAGCTTTCGCAGCGCACAGAACGACAGGCTGCCAATCTGGAAGAGACATCTGCCGCCCTCGACGAATTGACCGTTGCCGTGCGCCAGACAGCAGACGGTGCACATGAAGCCGCAAAGCGCGTGGGTGCCGTCAGCACCGAAGCCACCCGCAGCGACCGCGTGGTGGAAGAAGCCATCGGCGCAATGACCGGCATCGAGCAGTCTTCTGCCGAAATCTCCAAGATCATCGGCGTGATCGACGAAATTGCCTTCCAAACCAACCTTCTGGCGCTTAATGCCGGTGTCGAGGCCGCACGTGCCGGTGAATCCGGCAAGGGCTTTGCGGTGGTTGCCCAGGAAGTGCGCGAACTGGCCCAGCGCTCTGCGGCTGCCGCCAAGGAAATCAAGGACCAGATCGCCCGATCCTCCAGCCAGGTGCAAAACGGCGTTCGTCTTGTTGGCGAGGCCGGCGAAGCGCTGAAACGCATTTCCGACCAGATCAAATCGGCAAACGACATCGTCGGCAAGATCGCGCATTCGGCCTCCGAGCAGGACACGACCTTGCGCTCCATCTCGTCATCGCTGAACCAGCTGGATTTGGCGACACAGCACAATGCCGCCATGGCGGAAGAGACCACGGCATCGGCTGAATCGCTCTCCGTCGATACAGAAGAACTGCTCAACCTCATCCGCACATTCCGTGTCTCCGGCTCCCAGAACGGAAGCCTGCACGGCATGGCGCAAGAGATGCGCCGCGCGAGCTGACCCTCGCCGACATCATGAAACACAAGAAACGCCGGGGAGAAATCTCCGGCGTTTTTTTATGACTTAGCTGAGAAAGCTGGCGAGTTCATCAATCTGGTGGTCGGAATAGACCTTGATGCCAGCCTGCTGAAGCAATGCGGCGATGACGCCGTTTCCCGAATGTTTGCGGCCTGAAAGGAGCCGTCATAGATCGCAACCGATCCGCAGGAGGGGCTGCCGTCGCTCAACAATGATCGGCGCTATCACTTGAGAAGCAAGCTCCAGTTCGCCATCTCCTCATGACTAGGTCGGTTACCTTGGTGCGCCACCGGAAACTCTCGCGTCTGGTGCCGATCAGTGACTTTGTGGTTAGCCTCGTGACAGCAAATGTCCCGTCGTAAGCCTCAAGTTCCAACCGGTTAGCGCACATTGACGCCAGCTTTGATGTTGTATGTGCCCGCTACCCCGAAGAGCTCTTCTGCGATTGAAGCTCGATACGCTAGGTCGGTATCATCCCGCCAAGGTGCGATCAACATATCGGATACAAGAAACATGGTTGCCGACAATTCGTATTGGTTCAAGGCGGTGAAGGTTGTTTTACGTGGCCTTGCGAAACTTCGGCGGTTGGCGGCACTGATAATTGATAGGCTCTGATAGTACGATCTCTACGGCTAGCCGGGGATGGGCGCGCCCTCCATAGCGAACGAGCGGCTGGAACTTTCGGTCACCCAATGTATTCTGACGGCATGAAACTAAATATCGCAATCATAACGATGTTTGGCGCCGTGTTGGCTGCGTGCAGCCCAGTAGGGCCATCAGGCAATCCGTCGGTGCCTCAGCCAGTCAAACCGGTCGAAATCGACCGATACCTAGGTCACTGGTTCGAGCTGGCGCGCTATGAGAACCAGTTTGAGCGCGATTGCGAGGCCGTGACTGCTGACTACTCACTTCGAAAAGATGGCATGGTCCGCGTGCTCAACACCTGCCTGGAAGGCGGAGTACACGGTAGGCGTAAAGAATCCGAAGGCAGGGCAAAAACTGTGCCGGATAGCGGCAACGCCAAGCTAAAAGTATCGTTCTTCGGCCCAATTTACGGGAATTACTGGATCCTGGATCGCGCCGCCGACTATTCTTGGTCGATAGTCGGCGAACCTTCGGGTCGTTATTTATGGATTCTGACGCGGGTACCAAAACCCACACAAAAGGCCCGTAACATGCTCGTCGAGAGGGCCAAGGCGCTCGGATACGATGTCGACATGCTGCGGTGGACGCAGCATTAGACGCATCATGAATAGTCGCCGCTTTCCCGTGGAAACTCCCAGCCGAACCGGCTACGAGCTCCGCACAATCGGTGACACTCCCGAAGGGCTCGATGGCATTTCGCTCTGAGGTCTGCTTGTCACCAGCAGGCTGTCAGCGTAAATTTCGCGAAATCAACTCAAGATCGCCGCGATCATGATCGCGGCGAAAGACAGGAACATGACGCATCCGACGATGATCGTGATGAGAGCTTGCGCCGAGATATAGGTTCCAGCGATACCTCCGATAACGCCCGGCCAGCCGCTTTTAGGATCTTTGCCGCTCATCGGATAACCGCAGGCAGGGCAGGCGAACGCCTTTTCAGATACCCGGCCCTCGCATTCTGGACAAACAACCAGCGCCATATCAATTCCCTCCGATTACAAATTCTACACGACGGTTTTTTTGTCGCCCAACAGGGTCGTCTGCGCCCGACGCCGTTTGGTTTGGAACCACAGGAAATCGTTCGCCCTTGCCCGCGGTGCTCATCTTCTGCGTAACGCCATTTTCTTCGAGCCACGCCTTTACCGAATTGGCCCTGCGGATGGAAAGCTTGTCGTTGTATCCATCGCTCCCCTTTGAATCGGTGTGGCCGGTAATTTCAACGCGACTGTCGTGCATTGTTATCAACACCTCCGACAGTTGCGAGAGAGTTGCTTCAGCGTCTGGTCGGATGTTGGACTTGTCGAAATCAAACAAAACATCGCTCGGCAGGCTCACCAGAATGCGGCCATTCACCTGCCTTGCTCCGAGTTTGACGAGCGTGTCCTCGGTTTTCAATCGCGTCTCGTCGTCCATATCCTTCAGGCCAAAGGATGATGTTTCAGACGAGAACGAACCTGTACTCTGCTCGGTATGCTCTTTGAACGTGGAAGCAGCGAATTCGATTTCGCGGAAACTCGATAGCTGCTCGTCCGGCGGCGTGGACGTCACGGTGATGGAATATTGCGATGCAGCGGCTGGACTTGTGAGAAAAAGCGACAGAATAATCGCCCATCTCATTGTTTCAGTTCCAAGGGCACCGTTACGCCAGGTGCGCTCGTATCATCACCGGATTTGCCAGGATTGAAGACGAGCGACACTTTTTTCACCTCCGGGGGGAAAACGCCGGGAAAGACAAGGTCACCTTCCATCGTCTTTCCATTGGAGATGCGCATCCACTTGTTATCAGCAATCTGACGCATATGCAGCCGATCCTGCTCGCCTTCGCCCCAGGACAGATAGGCATTCTCGCCATCGTTCATGTTGACGGAGAGCGTTTGATGACTGTCGAAACTTGCAAGCAAGCGTACCTTCGTTGAAGCGTCGCTGACCGTGATTGTTTTGACCTGAACAGTAAGGCCCACTGGAACACTCACTTGTCCACCTGTCACAATGTAGGTCTGATCTGCAGCTTGGGCTGCACCTGCAACAAGCACCGAAACGAAAGCCAGATTTCTGAACAAAAGGTCCTCCAGGGTAAAGTCAATTATCAAATCAAATAATGCCTGCCACTCTTAAAGGTGCTGAACAAGGCATCTCAATCTTTTATCGAAATATTTGTGGCAAAAAGTAAGCACGCTTCCAAACGCAGTTGGTCCGCTAATCTTCTGTTTGCAGGCTGTAATGTCGGTGACATGTATGTCGTCACCAAGGACGGGTTTGAAAACCTCTCCCGCCACACCCCGCTTGAAACCCACCGCATCGCTGCCGAGGACTAATATGACCGAACACTCGCATTTCGATTTCGCAAAACTCAGCGAACGCGAACGCTACAAAATCCTGATCGGAACCGTCATTCCGCGTCCGATCGCACTGGTGACGACGGTGAACAAGGACGAGCAGCCAAACGCCGGTCCCTTTAGTTTCTTCAATGTCCTGACCCACGACCCGGCAATCGTCGCCATCGGCGTCTAGAACTATTCGGACATGCGCTTCAAGGACACCGCCCGTAATATCCGCGAGACCGGCGAATTCACTGTCCACATCTGCGATAACGCGCTGGTCGACCAGATGGAAGTCTGCGCCATCAAGTTTGGCCCCGAAGTTGACGAGATGGAGGAGGCGGGCCTTGCCACGGCACCCGGCCAGATGGTGAAAAGCCCCCGTATCCTCGCCGCCCCCGCTGCCCTGGAATGTCGCCGGCACACGACGCTTCAGGTCGGCCCGGCCCGCGAAATCATCCTCGGAGAAGTCGTCGGCGTATTCGTCCGCAGCGATGCGGTGAATGCGTCCAATCTGCACATTGACCAGCAGCTCATGGATGCCGTCGGCCGCATGGGTGGGCACACTTATACCCGCACCCGTGATCAGTTCGATATCAATACGCTGACACCACAGGAATGGGAAAGCCGGAAGGCAGATGAGAAGGTGGCGGCGGAATGAAGTCACTTAATCTTTAAAATCAGAGACGTATCTGATTTGTATGAGCTAAGATTTGTCTGGTTACGGTTCGAATCCTGTCAAGAGCTATGGCTCCAAATTCTTTGGATAGCGGTGACGAAGAGCGTTGGATGGATCGCTGAACTGGATGCCTATATCTGCCTTTCTGAATCGACTCTCAGACAAAAGCCCGTTGCCCAAATTGAAAGCTTATGGACCTTCTAACGCACTAGGGAACACCATGATCGAGTGGATTTCCCGGAATTTGCAAGGACGAAAGCATTTCGGCTCCTTACCCCCGATGATGTGCTATAAAGGCTCTCACTGCAGGTTTGCTCTCAGTTTTCCGATAAACGACCGCCAGGTCCGTCATTACATCGTTGTCTATCAGTTGCAGATAACGGATGCCTGGAAGGCACAAGCATTGCAGGCTCTCCGGAACGAGGGCAATGCCGATCCCCACTGCAACCATGCTAGCGATTGTCGTAAAGTCACGACCGTTGGCGTTTATTTTTGGTTTGAATCCTGCTTCACCGCAGGCATCCAAGGTGTTCGCGTGGAAGCCGATATCCACGGGCTGTCGCGGTGTTATGAATGTGTCCGAACGCAAGTCCGATAGGTGAACCGCTTTTTTTGCGGCCAGATTATGCCCGCTCGCTAGGGCGACGACGAGCGGTTCGCGTAGAACGACCGTGGAGTTAAGTTCTGAGGGGATGGGAGCTGGAGGGCGGATATAGCCGAAGTCGACCTCTCCGTCCTTGATCCTCTGAAGCTGCTGACGCATTTCCATCTCGACCAATTGGAGTTCAACGTCAGGCAACCCGCGTCTGAACGACGAAAGCGACTCCGTTAAGACGCCGGAGTAAGCCGCCGAGGCGACATAGCTGATTGTGATCCGTCCAGTCTCACCGCGCCCAACCCGCTTGAGCTGCGCCAACGTCGCGTCCGCTTGCGCAACGATTTTCACGGCGTCTTCATAAAGCGCTTGTCCGGTCGGGGTCAGATTGACCGACCGCCTCGACCGATCGAGCAAGGGAAGCCCCACGATCGATTCCAGTCCAATGATTTGCTGACTCAAACCCGGCTGCGCTATCCCAAGCCTAGCCGCCGCCCGTTCAAAATTTCGCTCCTCAACCACGGCAATAAAATATCGCAAGTGCCTAAGCTCGAAATTCGTTGTGCGCTGCCTACCGCGTTGTTTCATTGGAAATCCTCGTCCGAATACCTTCAAGGTGTCCATAATAGAAGTCAGTCTTCTGAAAAAAGACGTTTTCATCTATTTGATTTGTCACCCCCGTGTCGATAGAAAGATGATTAATTTTGTCTAGTTTATACGCGCGGGGGCAGCATGCGTCTTTTTCGATCCAATCTCATTATAACGACATCGATGGTCTTGACCGTTTCCCACTTTGAGGTGGCCCGCGCTCAAGAGCAGCAATCCACGACGCTCGAGACGATCGTTGTACAGGGAGCAGGGAAGGGGGATCCGCGTGGCCCAGTTGACGGATATGTCGCAAAAACCAGCGCAACGGCTTCAAAGACCGGAACGCCTATTCTTGAAACGCAGCAATCGATATCGGTGGTGACCCGTGATCAGATCGAGGCACAAGCAGCTCAAACCCTGGGTGAGGCTCTGAATTACTCAGCGGGTGTGGTTGGTCAGCCGTTTGGGTCGGATCCTCGCTTTGATTCGCCCATTGTTCGCGGGTTCGATGGTAGACAGCTTCAATATCTCAACAGCCTTAAACTGATGCGTACAGCGGGTGCGCCAACTGTAGAAATCTACGGTCTTGAGCGAGTCGACGTGCTTCGTGGCCCTGCGTCGGTTATGTACGGACAGGGCAACCCAGGTGGAATCATCAACCAAGTCAGCAAACGCCCTCAGTTCGAGAACTTCGGTGAAGTCGGCACTCAAATAGGTAGCTATGACAATTACGGCGGATTTTTTGACCTTGGTGGCGTCATCCCCGACCATGACGAGTTTGCTTATCGCCTGACAGGTCTTGCGAAGACTTCAGGTGCACAAACAGATTATCTGGATAACGACCGATATTTCATAGCGCCGGCTTTGACTTGGAAGCCTGACGACGACACGTCGCTGACGATTCTCACGAGTATTCAACACGATAATCCCAGCACCCCATCAGGCCTGCCTCCGCAATACGTGTTGGGAAACTCGAACTTCAAACTTCCTCGCGACTTTTTTGTCGGTGACAAAAATTTCGATGACTCCAGCAGGACGCTCACGAATTTTGGTTATGAGTTCGAGCACCGGTTCAACGAGGTCTGGGCCTTTCGTCAGAACTTTCGTTACACAGATTTCGACTGGGAATATCAGGCCCTCGGTATGGGGTCGGCAGGGCTCGGGGCTGACGGTCGAACGCTTGCCCGTACGGCGACCTTCCAAGACGAAAATCTGAAGACATTCAACATCGACAATAACCTGACAGCGGAATTCTCGACCGCAGCAGTCGATCATAAGGTGTTGTTTGGTTTCGACTATCGCTATTTCGACAATGATGTCCGGACGCGATTTTTCCGGGCGACGCCGCTCGATGTTCTCGATCCCATTTACGGTGGGCCAATCGGTCTGCTTGCTCCCACACTCAACACGACGGTTAAGAGCGACCTTTCGCAAATCGGTGTCTATGTTCAGGATGAGTTGGCCTACGACAGCTGGCGTGCAACGCTTGGCCTGCGACAGGACTGGGCATCAACGCGAGGTTCGACGACGAATGGTCTGACGGGCGTATCGCGTTCCCTCGATCAGGACGATCAAAAACTGACTGGCCGGGCGGGCCTTAGCTACCTGTTCGATGGAGGCATCGCTCCCTACGTTAGTTATGCTACCTCTTTTGACCCGATCGCCAGTTCTGCAGGAGCAGACTTCAAGCCGAGTGAAGGACAGCAGTGGGAAGCTGGGATCAAGTACCAGCCAGAGAACTGGAACGGTCTCCTTTCTGCGGCGGTGTTCGATTTAAACCAAACTAACGTCCTGCGCACCGTTAATGGCGTCACAGAGCAAATCGGTGAGGTTCAGGTTCGAGGCGTCGAGTTGGAGGGTGTCGTCAGCCTGATTGAGGGCCTTGATCTGCGGGCGGCTTATACTTACACAGATGCCAGAATTGGAGCAGGTGCCGATGATGGCAATCGTGTCGAAAATGTTCCGCGCAATGCGACGAGCCTGTGGATAAACTATCGCTTCCAGGAAGACACCATTCTCAATGGGGTCGGTATTGGTGGAGGCGTCCGCTATGTGGGCCAACGCTTTGGCAACAGTGCAAACACCTTTGACCTTGACGGCGTTACCCTCTTCGACGTGGCGTTGACATACCAGAGGGACAACTTCAAGGGTTCCTTGAACTTCCAGAATATCGGCGATGAAAAGTACGTCGCGAGTTGTAGTACGTTCGGCTGCTATTACGGCGATGGCCGGACAGTCATAGGGAAGCTCAGCTATACCTGGTAATCATAGGGTCCCAATCACTCCTGTCTTATTACGACGTCGAGATGTCATTCTCGGCGTCGCTGCGTCTATGTTTGTAAAGCCTGCGATCGCCGATGACATACCGCGTCTGGCCGCAATCGACTGGGCGATGATGGAAACGGCGATCGCTCTTGGAGTGACACCCATCGCTGCAACGGAACTGATCCAGTTTCGTCTGGACGCCGTGGAGCCAGTGATCCCGAGTTCCGTTGTCGATTTAGGACTTCGTGGAACACCAAACTTCGAACTGCTTCATTTGTTAAAGCCCGAACTGATCTTGATCTCTCCTTTCTACACCCGCCATCAAGAGGCGCTGAAGCGGATCGCGCCGATTATGTCGCTTCCGTTCTATATCCGCGGAGAGGCGCCTTTCGCGAAAGCGACTGCAGCCGTTACTGTCCTTGGTGAAAGGCTTGGGAGAACGAGCAGAGCGGCTTCGGTATTGGCCGATATAGACGTCCGGTTATCGTCCTATCGCGAAAGCTTGGAATCGTTTTCAGGAAGGCCAACCTACCTCGTAAACGTGGGCGATGCTCGGCATGTGCGTGTCTTCGGACTGGACAGTATGTTCGGCGACATTCTGTCTCGCCTGGGCCTCACCAATGCCTGGCCGGATAAGTCGCGCTACACATTTGCGGCTCCCGTTCCGATAGAGCATCTGGCAGACCAAGAGGATGCCCGCATCATTATCATCTCCAAGATACCGGTCGAAGCAAGAAGCACGCTGAAGAGCAGCATGATCTGGAACTCCCTGAAGCCGGTAAGCGAGGGTAGGGTCATAATGCTTGACAATATCAACCCATACGGCGGTGTCCTGGCCGGTATGCGCTTTGCTCGCCTTTTGAGCGAAGCTTTGTTGTCGAAGCGTGAGGCAGCGAGATGAAGCAAGCTTGGGGGCTGGTTGTATTAGCCCTGTTCGCCGCCGTGATCTTATTCGCTGTGAGCGCATCGGATCGCGTCGCGCTACCGCGATGGCCCAACGCGATATTCGGTGCAGGCTCATCCGATCTAGACGAAATCATATTGCTTTATGGCGTTTTTCCCCGAGCGGCCGTCGCCATCCTGGCTGGCACGGCGCTTGGCCTATCCGGTGCGCTCTTGCAGCAATTGCTTCGCAATCCGATAGCAGATCCCTCGACGCTTGGCATCTCCGCTGGAGCGCAGCTCGCAATCGTCGTCGCGACACTCTTCTTCCCCCAAGTCCTAGACGGATCACGCACCGTAGTCGCACTCGCAGGTGCTGGATCTGCCGCTTTAGTTGTTTTCGCTCTTGGTTGGAGATCGTCATTCGAGCCGGTGACGATGGTGGTATCGGGAATGCTAGTCGGTGTGACAGCCGCGGCCATCTCGGCCGCTTTGACGTTGGCGCAGGGTGAGTATCTCATGTCGCTGGTGACATGGAACGGGGGATCGCTGAGCCAGCAGGACTGGGGGGTCCCCAAAGCACTGGCAATCGAGCTCGCTGCCGGTGTAGCTCTTTCCGTTCTATTGATCAGGCCGCTCCTCGTGCTTGGCCTCGGCGATGAAAGCGCGCGTTCGCTTGGAGTGGACCTTCGTTGGATCCGGCTTTGTGTCGCTGTCCTCGCAACTGCGTTAGCGGGGGTTGTCGCAGCAAACGTTGGGCTCATCAGTTTTGTCGGGCTTGCAGCGCCTGCGTTCGTCAGGGGTTGCGGCGTGCGCCGACCAGCAACAATCCTTGCGCTTTCGCCATTGGCGGGCGGGCTCTTCCTCTGGCTATGTGACGGAGCGGTCCAAGTATTGTCAGGCGAAACGGGCGAAACGTTTCCGACTGGTTCCGTCACTGCGCTCGTGGGAAGTCCGATCCTGCTGTGGTTACTCCCCAGAGTACGTTCGATCCAAGCCCAGGAGGCAAACCGGGCGACCACTAGGCGGATCCATTTTGGGAAGGGCTTGTCAATCCTCTTGGCGATTGTACCAGTCGTCGTCGTACTTGGATTGTTCTTCGGTAATGATGGGAAAGGCTGGCTTCTTTTATCTTACGTAGATGCTTCCGATCTCTTGTCTTGGCGCTGGCCCCGTCTACTTGCGGCAGCCGCAGCGGGTGGGTTGTTGGCACTTACTGGAGCAATCCTGCAGAGATTGACGGGTAATCCGATGGCAAGCCCGGAGGTTATCGGTGTGAGTGGTGGGGCGGGTCTTGGTTTTGCTGCAGTGGTCACACTGGTTCCAAACGGAGGCCCGTCGTCACTCGCCGGAGGGGCTACGATAGGCGGTCTGGCGACGATGGCGGTTGTCCTGGCATTCGCACGCCGAAAGACCTTGCCTTCGGAAAAACTGTTGCTTGCTGGGATTGCCGTAAGTTCACTGAGCTCATCGGTTCTGGCGTTCCTGATGGCGGCGGGTGACCAACGATCCTGGCAAATCCTTGCATGGATCGGCGGTACTGCTGCCTCTGCCACACCCGGAACGTCTATCTTTCTCGCTGGAATCGCCATTTTGTTGCTCGTCGCGTCCATAACACTGATCAGATGGTTGACGCTCCTTCCGCTTGGGCGGTCGACTTCACAAGCACTTGGTGTTCCAATCGGGACAAGCAGAGTTGTTATCCTCTCGTTATGCGGCCTAGCGACCGGGGCGGCGTCGGTACTCGTTGGCCCATTAAGCTTCGTGGGACTGATTGCGCCTCATATTGCCGTACGTGCCGGGTTTGCAACAGCACGAGATCATCTTGTCGCCTCGTTCTTGTTAGGTGCGTTGATCATGGCATTCGCGGACCTGGGAGCTCGGACCGTTACATTTCCTTATGAACTTCCGTTGGGTTTGTTCGCCGCCATGATTGGTGCGCCGTATCTAATCTGGCTTATCGGGCGACGGTGAAGCGCGGAAACATCCCTGCAGGCAGTCCGGCAATAGTTGGTCAAGAGCTGCCCGCTAGGATGCCGTGCTCCGGCTCTCGCTGAGTACTGATCAGGCGCCGGTGCGGACTTACGGGGAGATCGAGGATACGGCCACACATGTTTCCTCATCGGCAATCGCCGTCCTTGGCTTCTGAACTGTGAGGTGCTCGTGCGATACTTAAGGCGTCTCCAACTTGCGTGAGTTCGTGAAGAAAGGGACAATCGGAGCATCGAGTTAGCCGTCGACTTTGGCAATGGGGGAGGAAATATCCTCTGCAGCTAAATCGACCGATAATTTCCGGTGAAATGATATCCTTATCGTAGCAATTGAGAAATTGGGGATCGAATGACATCGTGAGTCATTTGGAGCTCCTTGCGAGGACAGCAGGCGGCAAGCGCGAAAACTGGCCCCTTCAATGCTCGGTGTCCTGCGCAGTGGAACGAGACCAATTATCAATTTCCTCAGACATGAGGATTGTTGTCGCTACTGCAACAGATTCGAAATTATTCGAGCAATTGTGCCTCTGACGACTAGCAGCAATATTGGTCCTGTCAGACGAACACAGCGTCGCCTGTTTTCAATCACGAAATCGCAGGACGCGAGATGACCGAAACATTCTTTTCCTTAACCCGTCGGGGAGCCCTTCTGTCTGCGGGTGCAGCAGCAGCGGCATTGGCAATTTCTCCCTCATTCAGCTTCGCATCCGATGCTACCCAGAACACAACCTCACTCGAAGGAAACAAGACCATGGGATACATAACCACACAGGACGGCGTCGAAATCTTCTTCAAGGACTGGGGTCCGAACAATGCCCAGCCAATCGTCTTCCACCATGGCTGGCCGCTTTCGTCTGATGACTGGGATGCGCAGATGTTGTTCTTTCTCGGAAAGGGTTACCGCGTCGTCGCTCACGACCGGCGCGGTCATGGGCGCTCGGCACAAGTCTCCGAGGGTCATGATATGGATCATTACGCTGCGGACGCATTTGCAGTTGTTGAGGCGCTTGATCTGAAGAACGCCGTTCATATCGGCCACTCCACGGGTGGTGGCGAGGTTGCCCGCTATGTTGCAAAGCATGGCGAGCCGTCCGGTCGCGTTGCCAAGGCCGTTCTCGTGTCGGCGGTTCCACCGATCATGGTCAAGACAGCAGCGAACCCCGAGGGTCTCCCGATGGAGGTCTTCGATGGCTTCCGGTCGGCGCTTGCAGCCAACCGCGCGCAGTTCTTCCGCGATGTTCCTGCCGGTCCTTTTTACGGTTTCAACCGTGATGGCGCGACAGTTCATGAAGGCGTCATCCAGAACTGGTGGCGGCAGGGCATGATGGGCGGAGCCAAGGCGCATTATGACGGCATCACAGCGTTCTCGGAGACCGACCAGACGGAAGACCTCAAGGCGATCAGCATTCCGACACTGGTGCTGCACGGTGAGGACGACCAGATCGTTCCAATCGCAGACTCTGCACACAAGTCCGTCAAGCTGTTGAAGAACGGCACGCTCAAGACCTACCCCGGCTTCTCGCACGGAATGCTGACAGTCAACGCAGATGTCCTGAACGCCGATCTGCTGACTTTCATCCAGTCTTGATCATGGTTGCGACGGGTGCTGCCTCCCACTCACCTGTCGCCTCGGGCACCACCCGATTCAATAGGGCCTTTGATCTTGCCCAGCTACACGAAGGAAACCACCATGACGAACAACAACTCCGCCAAGAAGGTAGCAAACCACGGTGTCGCGTGGGAACGCGCATTTGGATACGTGCAGGCCGTTCAGGTCAAAGACACGATCTACATCTCCGGCCAATTGAGCCACGATGCAGATGGAAATCTCGTCGCCCCTGCAAATCTGGATGCCAATGGTCGGCCCGCAGATTTCTCGCAGATGGAAGACCAGATCCGCCAGACTTACGTCAACGCCAAGTTGCTCCTCGCCGAGTTCGGGGCCAGCCTCGAAGATGTCGTTGAAGAGACGCTTTTTGTTCTGGACGTTCCTAGTGCATTCGCAGCCGGATCGAAAGTCCGCAAGGAAATGTACGGCGCCGAGATGCCCCAATGCGCCAGCAACCTGATCGGAGTGAATGCACTGGCCTTTCCGGAACAGATCGTTGAGATCACATTCCGCGCAGTAATAGACCGCGCAACTGTCTGACAAGGGGAACCCTAGCCCAAGATCCGCCGGATGCGACATTGCTCCGGCGGCTATCTCCATGAGAATGGTCCGCAAGATGCCGCAAACATCCATAGCCAGCACATCCCGTCTGCGCTCTCTGCAACTAACACCTGACCTGGTCTCCAGAACGCTGAGGGTCGTTGAAGAAGAAGGCCCGGAGCCCAACTGGACCCCGATTTCTTCTCCGCAGCTTGATGCGCTCGTTAACAGGGTCGAGGAGGAGGCGCGCGATGACGAGATATGGGTGTTCGCTTACGGATCCCTGATGTGGAACCCGGGATTTGAAATCGCTGACAGTGAACAGGCTGTCGCATTCGGATGGCATCGCGCATTTTCGCTGAGGATAGAGCGACTGCGGGCGACCTCCGACACCCCGGGCCTTATGCTCGCGCTGCAGCCGGGTGGAAGCTGCTCTGGTCTCATCCTCAAGTTACCTTGCGCAACGAAAACACAGGACCTGCGTAAGCTTCTCGCGCGAGAGATACGCTATGCCGAGGTATGCGACATGGTGAAATGGGTTTCGGTGAAGACATCGAGTGGCACACGCCGGGCGTTGACGTTCTGGGCGAGCCCGAGGCAATCTCAGCTCACGCAGAAGATTCCTCTCGATGAGGCCGCTGCATTGATCGCACAAGCATGCGGACCGGCGGGATCTTGTGCGGAGTATCTCTACCGGACGGTTGTTGATCTGGCAGAACGCAAAATCTTTGATCGAAACCTGTGGCAGTTGCAGAAACTCGTCGCCGCAAAGCTTCAGGCCCTACCGCAAGTCGGCTGATTCCGCCGACTTCGAACGCTCTTTGTCCATCAATCCAGCATGACCATGTGAGCCGCTACCTGCTCCTCGAAGAATTTTGAGAATGAGGCAATCCTTGGAGGCAGCGCCTGATATGGAGGATAGTAGAGGGTCAGCCACAAGTCCGGCGGTGCCCAGCCCTTGAAGACGTGGACAAGGCGCCCACTCCTGATGTGATCGGCAATATTGAACCCAGGAAGCAGGGCAACCCCGGAACCATCGGCAGCCATGTCCGCGAGAAGCTCGCCACTGTTGGCGCTGAAGGCGCGGCCTGCAGAAATGGTCATGCTAGACCCACCGTCCGAAAGGACCCAGTTCTCGCGTCGGCTCTCGCCGCTATAGGCCAGGCAGTCGTCGGGTTTCAGCTCGTTGGGATGCTGCATGTCAACGAACCGACTTCCCGGAGCTGCGACCAGGATGCGCGGCACGACCCGGATCTTTCTCCAGATCGTGAACTTGTCGGACGGTTGAGATGAAATGCGGACAGCCAGATCGTAGTCATCATCGACGATGTTGATGAGCCCATCCGATAAAGAGATCTCGAAACTCATCTTGGGATATCGTTCCTTGAATCCCGACAGAATCGGAGGCAGCACGGTCTTGCCAAACCACGTCGGCGCGCTGATGCGCAGCCGCCCCTCGTCACCCTTATGAGCGTTCATGACATCACGTCGGGCGTCTTCCAGCGTCTTCACTGCTGGTTGGATCTGGGCGGCGAAAATCGCGCCGTCTGTGGTCAGCGACACTTGCCTCGTGGTGCGCACGAAAAGTTGCACGCCCAGTTCCGCTTCAAGAGCGGCGATTGCACGGGTGACCGCCGCAGGTGTCATGTCCAGCTCGCGGGCGACCTGCGCGAAATTCCGCTTCTCCGCCGCGAGAAGGAAGGTCCGAAGTGCTTTGTAATCGTTCATGGGATTGTTTCAATAAGAGCAACACATTCGAAATGAATATTGCAATTCTCTGCGCTGATCAATCCGCTTAGATATTCGTCAACAGCCAAACGCTAACGGGACATTGAAAGGCAAGGACATCAAGGGACTGCATCACGTAACCTCCATGGCTTCGGATGCGCGTCAGAACAACCGCTTTTTTACCGACACATTGGGCCTGCGCCGGGTCAAGCAGACCGTCAACTTTGACGACCCCAATGTTTACCACCTTTACTACGGTGACGAGAACGGTTCCGCAGGAACCGTCATGACTTATTTCCCGTTCGCCAATATGATGCTGGGCCGACCGGGTGTTGGGGAGGTCGGAGAAACACAGTTCTCTGTTCCAAAAGGCTCGCTCAAATTCTGGCAAAACCGGTTTGTCACTCAGGGCGTCAGCGGTTTGGAAACGGACACCGTCTTCGGCGCCAACCGCCTTCGCTTCATCGGTCCGGATGGCGACGGCCTGGCGCTAGTTGAATCTTCCGAGGATACCCGCGCACCATGGCTTTCGGAAGGAATTCCTGGCGATGCAGCAATCCGCGGTTTTGCCGGTGCGCGTTTCAGTCTGCATGATACGGCCGCGACCGAAGAGCTTCTAGGCTTCATGGGTTACCAGCGTGCCGAGAAGGAGGGTGACGTGACCCGGTTCATCATTCCCAATGGAAACGGAGCTGATACGATCGATCTCGCCGCACTGCCGAAAACACCGTTTGCCCGTCAGGGCGCCGGCTCGGTGCACCACATCGCGTTTGCGGTCGACAACCGCGAGAAGCAGCTTGAGGTTCGCAAGGCGCTGATGGACACCGGTTATCAGGTCACGCCGGTCATCGATCGCGACTATTTCTGGGCGATCTACTTCCGAACGCCAGGCGGCGTGCTGTTTGAGATCGCCACGAACGAGCCGGGCTTCAACCGGGACGAAGACACTGCACATCTGGGTGAAGCTCTCAAGCTGCCGAGCCGCTACGGGCCATTTCGAGACAAGATTGAAGCAGGTCTGGTTCCACTCGCGGCATAGATCTCCGGCATCTCGTTTTACGCCGCCCAACGACAAGTAATCTTCAACCTATGTGACGGCTGCCTATGCAAGGTAGCCGTCACGACGACAGCAAGAATTAACAATATCCACAATGATCGGGATGATATCCGTCGGGTCGCCAGTAATGGCGAGGAGACAAGACGGCACATCAATGACGTGGAGGCAGGCGGATGGGGGCGACTGGAAATTCCGGCAACTGCGTCGGAGGTCTATTCGGCGATCCGGATGCTATTTCATTGCACTCCGCACCACTGGCGTCAGCCATATTCAGTGCGACACGGATCAGCCGTGAATTGAAAATGGGCGAGGAGGCGACCGTCGTTGTCCCTGCGCACGACAGCTATTTCCTCATGCTATATTTGCGCGACACAACGCACTGCGATGTGGAGGCTGATGGAAGTCAGTCCGTCACGAGGCAATATTATATGGGATCCATCTGCCTTATTGATATTCTCAATGGCGTGCAGATAAGTCTCAAAGCGTCCCTGAATGTCGTCGCGTTTGTCATTCCACATGTTCTGGTCGATGAGATCGCGGCTCTTTCTGTCCCCGGAGCCAATGTCGAGCTCAAGCGCGTCCGCGGCACGTCGGACCCGGTTATTGCCAGTCTGGGAAGCGCAATCCAGCCGCTGTTCGACCGGAAGGGAAAATCAGACCATGTCCTCTTACAGCATATCTCGATGGCGATCTGTGCGCACCTGATCCATCACTACAGTTTGTCGCCTTTCTTCGACGGAAGTGGCGAAGAATCGCCTTCTGTGCATTGACCCCCATGAACTCGGACTGTTCGAGCAACGACTCGTTTGATCTGTGAAACCCAAACCAACCAGACCGGAATTAGAATCGGAGGCCATCGAATGCAGCTTCGTGTCGCAGACATGACGATAACCTGCCGACGACGTACGGATGCGTCTTTCCCCGTCGCAGTGGCTTATGATCCCGAAGACGGCGTGAGAATCGTCAGTCACCTGACGGATTCAGGACATTACAGGCTTCTGAAGTCCGGTGAGCTTGCGTTCGAAGGCCGCGAACCGAAAGGTCTCACAGACATCACCGATCTGCGAGAAGATTGGCAATATCATCATCTTGCCCCCTTCGAGGTCCTGGAGTTCAAGGTCCCATTTGCCTTCATCCAGAACATTGCATCGGAGGCAGGCCGTCCAGAATTTAAAAGGCTCGAAAGCACAATTGGCTCCGCTGACCCGGTCATCCTTGGGCTCTCGAGGGCGCTATTGCCATTCTTCAGCGATCAAAGCGAGCAGGCAAGTCCACTTTTCCTGGAAAGCATCACCTCTGCATTGCTGGTCCATCTGATGCAGACCTATGGTGGGCTTTATTTCCCGCCGCGGGACAAGGGGACACTCGCGCCTTGGCAGCAACGCAGATCGTTGGAATTCCTCGCTGCGCATCTCGACGCTCGGCTGTCGCTTGTCGATCTCGCGGCCGAATGTGACGTGTCTGTCAGCTACTTCAACAAAATCTTCAAGAAAACGTTCGGTACGACGCCCCACAAGTGGCTCAGGGAATATCGTGTCTCCAGGGTGAAAGATCTGCTTGCTGAAAAGTTAACGCTGACCGACATTGCGGCGGCGTGCGGATTTGCCGACCAGAGCCACATGACGCGGGTGTTCTCCGACATTGTCGGCGAACCGCCTGCCAGTTGGCGCCAGCGCAGTCACTCACGCGCCTAATGGTCCTGGTTGGGATCAGTCTCGGTCCGTCGCCACGTGCCAGGTGGTATACCGGTCATTTTTTTGAAGACGCGGGTCATATGGCTTTGGTCAACAAAGCCGCAGATATCGGCCACGTGGCTCAGTGGTAGCCGACCGCGTTTCAAAAGGTCCATGGCTTTATCAACGCGTCGACGCATCATCCACTGGTATGGAGGCATTCCAGTCGTTGCCTTGAATGCCCGCGTAAAATAAGACGTCGAAAGTCCGCAAGCATACGCGATGTCCGTGATCGGGAGGTCCCCATCAAGTCCCGCATCCATCATGGCGGTGGCGCGTTTGAGTTGCCAGGTCGCGAGTGCTCCTGGATGGATCGCAGGTGCGCTTCGCGCTTCGCCATAGACAGTGGCCAAGTGCGTCGCAAGCGCGAGCCCAACATGATCCATGAACAGGCGGCTTGCTAGCGCTGGATTGTGGAAGGCAGGCATTAGCGCCTCGACAAGACCGTGGATCGTAGGATCGTTGATATCCGCACCTGGCAAGACGTTCAGCGTTTCAATGCGTTTTGTACCAAGGTCTTCCTCCAGCGCTGTTAGCGCCGCGCGCGGAATGTGAAAGTTGACGCAGTCAAAAGCCGATCGCATGTTTGCTTGCCATTGGCGATTATAGTCATAGACTGAAAAATTGCCTTTGTGGAAACCTTCAAATTCCACGCGTTTTCCGTCTACCCAAAGATCACCCTGATACTCGTTGAGCTGGACGCCCAGCATGAACGCATCTTCGGTGACATGCTGCTCGACATAGCCGTGATTGGGCGTTTCGCGTGTCAACCTCGTTGCCGTGATAAGGCTCTTGCTCAGGACAGATGCCGTTACCGAATTCGCCTTCTGGACTCTAAGATAGTCCATATATTGGTTGTTTGTGGACATCGCGATGTGACCTCAGCTGGCGTCGTCTTGCAGAAGTCAGTTCCGCAACGTGGTGGGTATCGGCGGAGTAATAGCCTCGCAGAAGATCCTTGCAAAGCCATTGTGTCGCTGGCGCGGGCCGTGGCGTTCAGGAAAATCCAAAATCGGAGCCGTTTGAGCAAGATCGCATTTTGGGTCTGTTTTATAGCGACGGTGAATGAAACCATCATCAGGCCCAAGATGACGAACGGCAACGAAGACATCAACTTAGCTCTTTGTTGCATAATTGATAATTCAATCGAAATTATTATTGCAATTATCCAGAGCAAAAACTTCCGGTAGATGTAATTCCAGAGACGCAACGGAAACATCTGAAGGCGTTCAGACATCAAGTGAAAACGGCACCAAAACTGCCCACCATCAAACCAAAGAGAAAATACAATGTCCAAGTTCGAAGTCCTGACACCGCAGAACAGCCAGCTCATCTTCATCGACCAGCAGCCACAGATGGCCTTCGGCGTGCAGTCGATTGATCGCCAGACGTTGAAAAACAATGTCGTCGGTCTCGCCAAGGCAGCGAAGGTCTTCAACATTCCGACCACGATCACCACGGTTGAGACCGAAAGCTTTTCCGGCAACACGTTCCCAGAACTGCTTGCCGTCTATCCGGAGAACGATATCCTCGAACGCACCTCGATGAATTCCTGGGACGACCAGAACGTTCGCGACGCGTTGGCGAAGAACGCTGCCAACGGCCGCAAGAAGATTGTTGTCTCCGGCCTGTGGACCGAAGTCTGCAACACGACCTTCGCGCTTTCTGCGCTCCATGATGTTCCGGACTACGAAATCTACATGGTGGCAGACGCTTCCGGCGGCACCTCGCTCGAAGCCCACAACCGTGCGATGGACCGCATGATTCAGGCCGGTATCATTCCCGTGACCTGGCAGCAGGTGCTGCTGGAATGGCAGCGCGACTGGGCCCGCAAGGAAACCTACGATGCTGTCACCACGCTGGTGAAGGAACATTCCGGCGCCTACGGCATGGGCATCGATTACGCTTACACCATGGTTCACGGCGCCGAAG
Organism: Hyphomicrobiales bacterium; assembly: GCA_900468015.1. GTDB lineage: Bacteria > Pseudomonadota > Alphaproteobacteria > Rhizobiales > Rhizobiaceae > Agrobacterium. The sequence continues at coordinate 113,969 of UBRU01000002.1, read as the reverse complement.
AGCGCGTCAAGCACGGCAAGCGCATCGGCCCGAACCCCGCCAAGTAAGAACACCTATCAGACCGCTCCGAAATCCATCGGAGCGGTCTTTCAGTTACCGTGGAGATACCCATGAAAATCTATCTTCTGTCTCTTGGCGCGGGTCTGCTGGTTGGCATCGTGTACAGCCTGCTCAATGTGCGCTCCCCGGCTCCGCCGGTCATCGCGCTTGTCGGCCTGCTCGGCATTCTCGTCGGTGAACAGATCATCCCGCTTGCCAAATCGCTCTGGAGCAAGGAACCGGCAGCTGTTTCCTGGCTTCACCAGGTGAAGCCGCACATGTTCGGTCATATGCCGAAGGGTGGGAACTCCGCGGAGATTGCCCACCGTGCGCTAACTAATGGAGAGGAGCGGAGCTGATGACCACGCGTCGAACCTTTCTTGGAGGGGCATCGAGCCTGGCGTTTTCGAACCTCTTCTCACCGGCCAATGCTGCCGACCCCAACCAGACCGGAGTAGACACGATGCATCCACACCTGATCCTCCACGATGGGCGCTTTACGACGCTTGACCGCAGCAATCCGAACGCGACCGCGGTCGCGATCAAGGACGGACTGTTTCTGGAGGTCGGCTCAGACACCGAGATCATGGCTCTGGCCGGTCCCGACACGAAGATCGTTGATCTCAAGGGCAAGCGCGTCCTACCTGGCCTGATCGACAACCATACCCACGTCGTTCGTGGGGGCTTGAACTTCAACATGGAGCTTCGCTGGGATGGCGTTCGGTCGCTGGCCGATGCTATGGATATGCTCAAGCGGCAGGTGGCGATGACGCCGGCCCCGCAATGGGTGCGTGTCGTCGGCGGTTTCACCGAGCACCAGTTTGCAGAAAAACGCCTGCCGACAATCGAAGAAATCAACGCTGTCGCGCCCGATACACCCGTCTTCCTGCTGCATCTTTATGACCGGGCGCTTCTGAACGGTGCAGCACTGCGCGCCGTCGGCTACACCCGAGACACGCCGAACCCGCCCGGCGGAGAAATCACCCGCGACGCCAATGGCAACCCGACCGGCCTGCTGCTTGCCACGCCAAATGCCGGTATCCTTTACTCGACCCTTGGCAAGGGCCCAAAGCTGCCGCTCGACTATCAGGTCAATTCGACGCGTCATTTCATGCGTGAACTGAACCGTCTGGGCATTACCGGCGTCATCGACGCCGGTGGCGGCTTCCAGAACTATCCCGACGACTATGAGGTCATCCAGAAGCTTTCCGACGAAAACCAGATGACGGTTCGTCTTGCCTACAATCTGTTCACGCAAAAGCCGAAGGAAGAGAAAGAAGACTTTCTCAACTGGACCTCGTCGGTCAAATACAAGCAGGGCAACGACTACTTCCGTCATAACGGCGCCGGCGAAATGCTTGTGTTCTCCGCAGCCGACTTCGAGGACTTCCGCCAGCCGCGGCCGGAAATGGCCCCGGAGATGGAAGGCGAACTCGAAGAGGTTGTGCGGGTTCTAGCCGAAAACCGCTGGCCCTGGCGCATGCACGCAACTTATGATGAAACGATCACGCGAGCACTGGACGTTTTCGAAAAGGTCAACAAGGACATACCACTCGAAGGCCTGAACTGGTTCTTTGACCATGCCGAAACCATTTCGGATCGCTCCATCGACCGTATCGCCGCACTTGGCGGCGGCATCGCCACGCAGCATCGCATGGCCTATCAGGGCGAATATTTCGTCGAGCGGTACGGTCATGGCGTTGCTGAAGCGACCCCGCCGATCCGAAAGATGCTCGACAAAGGCGTGAATGTATCGGCCGGAACAGATGCAACCCGCGTCGCTTCCTATAATCCCTGGGTTTCGCTGTCGTGGATGGTCACCGGCAAGACGGTCGGCGGCATGCAGCTCTACCCGCGCGCCAATTGCCTCGACCGCGAAACGGCACTCAGGATGTGGACGGAAAAGGTCACGTGGTTTTCCAACGAAGAAGGCAAGAAGGGGCGCATCGAAAAAGGCCAGTTTGCCGACCTTGTCGTGCCAGACAAGGACTTCTTCTCATGCGCAGAGGACGAGATCTCGTTCCTGGTGTCTGAGCTGACAATGGTTGGTGGCAAGATCGTCTATGGCGCGGGTGACTTCAAGACACTCGATGAGAACGATGTACCCCCGGCCATGCCAGACTGGTCTCCGGTGCGCAAGTTCGGTGGTTATGCCGCATGGGGCGAACCGGAAGGGGCGGGCGCGCGCTCGCTACGTCGTACGGCAATCTCGACATGCGGTTGCGCCAGTGATTGCGGCGTGCATGGTCATGACCATGCTGGCGCATGGACTTCAAAGCTGCCGATTGCCGACCTCAAGGGTTTCTTCGGTGCACTCGGGTGCTCGTGCTGGGCAGTCTGACCGTTCGCTCGGGCGATCACTATCGCCCGAGCACTTTCTTACTATTGCGATATTCGCAACTAAATCGAAACAATTGCTGCAATTGTTGGCAGGGCGATAACCAGCCAATATCGCTCCATCAACGCGGCTGACCGATCAGCGAGCATTCAGGAGCAGATATGACCTACCAATCCTATACGCAAAACCCAGTCCGCAATGGTTTGAGACGTATCATCGGCTCCCCCGGGGTCCGAACAGTCTCGTTGCTTGCGCTTTGTGCGGCCTACATCCAGGGTCCGCTTACCAAGATTTTTGACTTCAATGGCGCGCTTGCCGAGATGGATCATTTTGGTCTGCATCCCACCGCCTTCTTTGCCGTCGCCGTTATCGCTTTTGAATTGACGGCTTCCGCCATGGTGGTCTCAGGCTTTCTGCGTTGGGCAGGAGCCCTTGCTTTGGCTGGCTTTACGCTTCTCGCAACGCTCATCGCTCTTCGTTTCTGGGAAATGGTGCCCGGCATGGACCGCATGATGGCAACCAACGCCTTCTTCGAACACATCGGTCTCGCCGGTGCATTCATCTACGTTGCTGCGGCCGACCTTGCAAAGGGAGCGGGCAAATGAGCACCACGAAAACATCCGGGGGCACCTTTGCCCCTCTCGCACAGCCAGTCTTCGCGGTCATCTGGATAGCGACCGTTCTGGGTAACACTGGCAGCTTCATGCGTGATGTCGCAAGCTCCTGGCTGATGACCGATCTGTCAGCATCGCCTGCGGCGGTCGCTATGGTCCAGGCGGCAGGTACCCTGCCGATCTTTCTGCTTGCGATCCCTGCAGGCGTTCTCACCGACATTCTGGATCGCCGCAAGTTCCTGATCGCGGTACAGCTCCTACTGGCCTCCGTGAGTATCTCGCTGATGGTTCTGTCCCAGACGGGTATGCTCTCTGTCAGCGCTCTGATCGGTCTGACCTTCCTCGGCGGCATTGGCGCTGCGCTGATGGGGCCGACCTGGCAGGCGATCGTGCCGGAGTTGGTAAAGCGTGAGGACGTCAAGAGCGCCGTTGCCCTCAATTCACTCGGCATCAACATCGCCCGTTCCATCGGTCCTGCCGCTGGCGGCCTGCTTCTGGCGGCGTTCGGAGCCGGGATCACCTACGGGGCCGACGTTGCGAGCTACATTTTTGTCATCGCAGCGTTGGTCTGGTGGCCGCGCGCAAAAAATGCCAACGACGCTTTGCAGGAGAATTTTTTCGGGGCATTCCGCGCGGGCCTTCGTTATACCCGTTCGAGCAGGCCGCTGCATGTCGTCCTTCTGCGGGCAGCGATCTTTTTCGCTTTCGCCAGTGCGGTATGGGCGCTTCTTCCGCTCGTTGCTCGACAACTGCTCGGTGGTGATGCCAGCTTCTACGGCATCCTGCTGGGTGCAGTCGGCGCTGGCGCGATCGGCGGTGCCCTGGTCATGCCGAAGTTGCGCAACCGTCTGAGCTCGGACGGCCTGCTTCTCGTCGCAGCGCTGATTACCGCAGTCGTCATGGGTATCCTGTCGCTCGCTCCGCCGAAGATTGTCGCCATCATCGCTCTTCTCTTCCTCGGTGGCGCATGGATCACAGCGTTGACAACACTCAACGGAGCAGCCCAGGCTGTTCTTCCAAACTGGGTGCGTGGGCGCGGCCTTGCCGTTTATCTGACTGTGTTCAACGGTGCGATGACGGCCGGTAGCCTCGGCTGGGGCGCCGTTGGTGAAGCTGTCGGCATTCAGACGACATTGCTTATCGGCGCAGCTGGCTTGCTCGTTGCAGGGCTTGCCATGCACCGCGTCAAGCTTCCGGCAGGCGATGCAGACATGGTGCCGTCCAACCATTGGCCCGAACCGCTTGTCGCCGAGCCTGTTGCCCATGACCGGGGTCCCGTTCTCATCCTGATCGAGTACAAGGTCGAAAAGCAGCATCGGACAGCCTTCCTGCATGCCATCGACCACCTTTCTCACGAACGCCGCCGCGATGGGGCCTATGGATGGGGTGTCACCGAAGATTCCGCTGATCCGGAAAAAATCGTCGAGTGGTTCATGGTGGAATCCTGGGCTGAACACCTTCGCCAGCACAAGCGTGTTTCCAATGCCGACGCCGACCTGCAGGGCACGGTTCTCACCTACCATATCGGTCCGGAAAAACCCATTGTACGCCATTTCCTGACCATCAACCGGCCTGGCGCCGCGTAACTAGATCGGGGACAGGGCGGCTTTGGCCGCCCTTATCATTATGTCGCCTGGCGCAATGAATTCGAAACAATTGATGCAATTGCAAAAACGGCCGTTGGGCGGCAAATCTTGAGCACTTCGCAGGACGATAGCACCGCATCAGCATCAAACGAGATCACGACCATGAAAATTCCTTCCCTCCCCATCCTTCTCAGCTTCAATGGCGGCTACGTCGACACTTTGGGCTTTCTGTCACTTTCGGGGCTCTTCACGGCGCATGTGACAGGCAACTTCGTGACCTTGGGCGCAACGATGGCGCATGGTCTGGATGGGGCGTGGTCGAAGCTGCTCGCACTTCCGATGTTCTGCCTGATCGTTTTCGCGTCACGTTTGGCGTGCCTGAAGATCCAGGGGCTGGACCGGTCGCCTATCCGGCCCATGCTGGTCGTCAAACTGCTTCTGCTCGTCGCCGTGGCGGTGCTGGCATTTATCTACGGTCCCTTCCATGGCGACGACAGCAAGCTGACGTCGCTCGTTGCGCTCACGCTCGTGTCGGCCATGGCAATACAGAACGGTCTCCACAAGGCGCATCTCGCAAAAGCCCCGCCATCAACGTTGATGACCGGAACGACGACACAGATCATGCTCGATCTGGCCGACATCCTGGCCAATTCGAAACCCGAAGATATCATCGCGGCAAAGGCACGTGTGAAGAAGATGGGGACCGCCGTGGCGACCTTCGCTCTCGGTTGCGGCTTTGGTGCGCTGGGTTACATTTATGCGCCTGTAATCGCGTTCAGCTTGCCGGCCATTCTTGCCGCGGTTTCCCTGTTCGCAAGCAGCGCCGGGGCGGAATCCTGAAATCCGCCAGAACGCCTCATTCACCCGTTTTGTTGAAAGGAAATCCAGATGGATATCGGCCATGAAGCGGGCGGTCTCTCAAGCCTGATCGCTCCCGTCCTGAAGCCGCTTGCGGTCGGCCTCGAATTCTTCGGCGTCGGGGTTATTCTGGTCGGCGTCGTGATCGCGACGGTTCTTTACGGACGCGACCTCTTCTCCATCGGTAGCCGGGAAGCATACGAACGCTACCGCGCCAATCTCGGTCGCGGAATATTGCTGGGCCTCGAGGTCCTGATCGGCGCGGATATCATTGCCACGATCATCTCGCCACTGACATGGGAAAGCGTTGGTCTTCTTGGGATGATTGTGCTCATCCGGACCTTCCTGAGCTTCTCACTCGAAGCCGAGATCGACGGCCAGTGGCCCTGGACGAAGAACTCGGTGCCAGCCCCGCAGACCCATTCGCGATCGTCTTCTCTGCCCGGCAAGCGCTAACCCTTATCAATTGCATCCGATTGAAAACCGATCATGACAAAAAAAATCGAATTCGGTCTCGATACATTCGGCGACGTGACCACCGGCCCAGATGGAGAGCTCCTCTCCCAGCCGCAGGTGATCCGCAACGTCATCGAGGAGGCTGTCCTTGCTGACAGGATAGGGATCGACTTCTTCGGAGTTGGCGAACACCACCGCAGGGACTTTGCCGTTTCCGCTCCGGAAGTGGTGCTGGCCGCCATCGCGGCACGAACTGAAAGCATCCGGCTCGGGTCTGCCGTCACCGTTCTGAGTTCCGATGACCCAATACGGGTGTTCCAGCGGTTTTCCACGATCGATGCGATTTCAAACGGACGCGCCGAAGTCATCCTAGGCCGCGGCTCTTTCATCGAGTCGTTTCCGCTGTTTGGCTACAACCTCTCGAACTACAAGGAGCTGTTCGAACAGAAGCTGGACCTGTTCTCGGAGATCGCTTCGAAAGACATTGTCAATTACCAGGGCAACTGGCGCGCTCCGCTCGAAGATCAGCGTATCTATCCGCCGATTGCTGAAGGTCGTCTCAAGACCTGGATCGGTGTCGGCGGCAGCCCGGAATCAGTCATCCGTGCCGTGCGCTATGACATGAACCTGATGCTTGCCATCATCGGGGGGGATTCCGCCCGTTTCGCGCCCTATGTCGAACTCTACAAAAAGGCATCCGAGCAGGCCGGGCACACGGCAGGCGATATCGGCGTGCACTCGCCGGGATATGTCGCCGAAACCGATGAACAGGCGCGCCGTGACCTCTTCCCGTATTTCAAGAAGATCCGAGATCGCCTGGGCAAGGAGCGTGGTTGGCCGCCGGTCACCGAAAAGGATTTCGAAAACGAGATCGAGCATGGATCGCTCTATGCCGGCTCGCCCGAAACGGTTGCCGCCAAGATCACAAAAACGGCCAAAACGCTCGGCATTTCGCGGTTCCAGATGAAGTATTCGGCCGGCACGATGGAGCATGAGAAGCTCATGCAGAGCATCGAACTTTACGGATCACGTGTCGTCCCTCTTGTTCGCGATCTACTCACTCCACTGAGCTAGGTCACAGCCAAATTTCCTGTCTTATTCCATTGCAATTCAGTGGGTTAGCTCAGAGGTATTGATAGGAAGTGTTGAATTCACAAAGATATCTTTGATCAAGAGTTCGAGTCCTTTCAAGGCGCTGGTAAACAAAGCAAGTGTTCGCATTTACAGCGGCATTGAATAGGGATATGATTTATCCTTAATTCGTTGCCGAGCACTCGCATGATCCTTAAGAGCCAAGTCGAATGGGCGTTACATTGTTGCGCCATTCTCTCGGGCCTTCCCGAAGGCCGATATCTTTCAACCAAAGCGCTTGCTGAACTGCATGGGCTCCCGAAGGAATACTTGTCAAAAGCGCTGCAGAGCTTGTCACAAGCTGGCCTTGTTCACACCACGCTTGGCCCATCCGGCGGATACCGCCTTGCCAAGGCCGCGAATGAGCTGACCTTCCTTGATGTGGTTGAAGCTGTCGAGGGTAGCGGTCGAACCTTTGTTTGCCAAAACATCCGGGCCAATAATCCTTGCCGTCCGAAAGGCCATTGCGAGAGCGGACCCTGCGCGATTGCCCGCATCATGTGGGAAGCCGACGAAGCGTGGCGTTCCGCCCTTCGAAAGGTGACGTTCGCGGATCTTGGCACGATCCTGCAACAGGAAATCACCCCGGAAATCTGGTCCGGGACCTTTGAGTGGGTTCTGAAGCGCGCCGGCTAAGCTCGACCCGATGCCTTATTCAGCGGCGAATTCTCTACGATCCCAAGATAACTTTGTGCGGGCATCGCCAGTGACAGGCCGTGAGTTGCACAGCGCTGATGGACCGTATCGATAACCTCGTTGCGCGCCGGCGTCCGGGCTGCCGGGGCCGTGACCCGAAACTGGAGCTCCACATCGATTGCGATCGCGTCGATGCCCTTGAGTGCGACAACCGGAGCCGGTGACTGGACGATGCACTGACACGTCTGCAACGCAGACTTCAGGATTGCCTCGACCTCGGCTGGTCGACTGTCGGAGGTGACACGGATCGGCAGGATAACAAGGTGGCTCTCGTCTGGTTTTGTAAGGTTGGTCAGGCCGACTTTAGCGAGCGTGCTGTTGGGAAGCACGACGAGATTGTTTGCTGGTGTCAGAACCTGCGTCGATCGCCAATTGTTCTGAACGACATGTCCTTCGGTGCCATCGGCCAGCTGAATCCAGTCTCCGATCGAAAAAGGCCTGCCGAGCGTCAGTGCGATCCCCGAAAACAGATCACCGAGCGTATTCTGCAACGCCAGGCCCAAAATAATCGCTACGACACCGGATGTGGCAACCAGAGTGCCGATCGGGGCACCGAATACAAAACCGACAATCGACAGCGTAACGCCGAGATAGACCGCGGTAACGATGAGATCCTGGAGCAGCCGCGCTTCCTGCGGGCGGCGATCAAGGACGATGTAAAGGCGGATGAAGCCAATTGTCGCCCAGGCAAGATGAATCCACCACAGGACGCGGGCCGCAGTGCCCATATAGAGCGCGAACCCATCGGTCTCTCCGGTGATTACGCGGTGTGGCGGTATGCCGCTCACAACGAACGCTGTCGTCATGCAGGCGAAGAACAGGATCTGGACGATCAGGCGGGCCGTCGGCCTATGCTGTCCCTGGAAATGCCATACAAGAATTCCGAGCACGCCGAGGAGATCGACGGCTAGAAAGGCCGGCATCAGCGAATTATAAGCCATTGCGGGTCCCTTGCCTTGAAAAGAGGAAGGACCGGGGCTGCTCTAGCACCCGGTCCCTGACTGGTTTCACCTCTTTATCGGATAGGTCAGTTCCGTCTGGGTGGTATCAACCACGAAGACGGCAAGAAGTTTAGCGGGCTTCGTGTCGCTCCCGTTCTTGCTGACGCCGTGCCGGTCGCCTGGATATTCCGAAAAGCTCTCGCCGGCCTTGTATTCTTCTACAGGCCCATCATTGACCTGGCTAAGGACGGAGCCTTCCAGCACGATCGCATAGATGAAAGCCGAATCCGGATGGGTATGGGCATCGGAGAAGCCACCCGGACCATATTCGACGAGTACGCCCTTCATGCTCTTACCGGGCACGTTCGGCAGTTCGTGTTGATAGACGAGTGTCACCTTTGAGGCGGAGCCGCCTGAGGTGTCGTGAGCACCGGCAGTACTGGTTATGAGAAAGAATGCGGCGAAGGCCGCAAGGCGGGGTCTGATCATGGTATTGTTCCTATTCAAATGAGCGGAGCTTTGGGCGGGCTACTTTCGCGGCGCCGTTGCAAACCATTGATCGAAGCCAATTTTGCCAAGCCGGGGATTGTTGTCCGTGACCAGCGATCCGTCCTCGAGACGTGCGCCGAAATATTTCGCTTCTGGATCGGCAACGACCTCGCGGCTGTCTCCGGTCAATGCCAGATAACGTGCGACGAACTCGTTGAGGTGGAAGCGATCCGGACCAGCGATTTCGACAATTCCGGCGGCCGGCGTAGCAAGCGCAACATCCGCCATCGCGTCGGCGACGTCATCGGAGGCGATCGGCTGAACAAAGGCTGGTGAAAGGTGCACCTTGTCCCCGACCATACTCGATTGAGCGATACCGCCAACGAATTCCATGAACTGCGTGGAATGGACGATCGTGTACGGAATGCCGCCTTCCCTGATCAGCTTTTCCTGGACGAGCTTTGCCCGAAAATACCCGCTCTCCTGCAGGCGCTCCGTCCCAACGACGGAAAGTGCGACATGGTGTTTGACGCCTGCTGCCTTTTCCGCTTCCAGCAGATTCCTGCCGGAGGTTTCGAAAAACTCCATGACCGCCTTGTCCTCGAAGGATGGCGAGTTCGCAAGGTCGAGTACGACCTCGGTGCCTTGAAGTGCTTTTGCAAGGCCTTCGCCGGTGATGATGTTGACGCCGGTGTTCGGAGAGGCGGCAATCACCTCATGGCCTCTGGCGCGAAGCCGCTCGGTCGTCTTCGAACCGATGAGGCCGGTTCCGCCGATGATGACGATTTTCATGTCTGTTTCCCTTGAGGTGATGAGTGCCGAATGGCACTTGGAAATGGCTGCTGTTGTGGAACAAGGCCTCAGTTGAGGCCGGCTTTCTCCAGGCCGTAGAGCTTGTCCGCCGAACCGGGCACGGCCTTGAAGGCGATACTGACACGGTTCCAGGCGTTGATGGTCATGATCGAGAAGGTCAAATCGGAAACTTCCTTCTCCGACAGCTGACCGCGAACGCGCTCGTAAAGCTCGTCCGGAGTGCCGCCTTCAGCCAGTCTGGTGACCGCTTCGGTCCAGGCGAGGGCAGCGCGCTCGCGCGGAGCGAACAGGTTCGATTCCCGCCAGATGGCGACATGGTAAAGGCGAAGCTCGCTCTCGCCGTGAATCTTGGCTTCCTTGACATGCATATCGAGGCAGAAGCCGCAACCGTTGAGCTGGGAGGCCCGGATATTCACAAGATCGCGGATTGACTGCTCGATGACGCTGTCCTTCAGCGACAGGCTGAGGTCCGACAACTTCTTGAAAAACTCTGGGGACTGGGCTGCGTAATTCAGGCGCTGTGTCATGTCTCTCTCCATCTATTAAGGACTTTCAATATCCTTATGGATAATAAATATCCGTAATAGATGGACATGCAACCAAAACCGCTCTAACCTGCCCGCATAAGCTTTATGCGAGGAAGTATGAGGGGGATGACGGATGGATGTGGTTGCTGCCTTGCGAACCTTCCTGAGGGTTGCTGAGACTGGGTCGTTTTCAAGCGCAGCGCTGGACCTTGGTTTGACGCAGCCTGCGGTGTCCCGGCAAATTTCATCGCTGGAGGCGCATTACAGCACCCGGTTGCTGCATCGGAGCACCAATGGCTTGTCACTGACAGTGGAAGGCGAGCAGATGATCCTTATGGCCCGCAAGGTTATTGACGCCATGGAGGCGCTGGGTGATGCAACGGCGACCGAAAACGTGACGACCTCCGGCCGGGTAAGGATCAGCCTGCCGGCTCCACTCGGATTGCATGTCAGCGAGCGTCTGCCTGGCCTTTTGAAACTCCATCCGCGCCTGACGGTCGAAACCGTGTTTCGCGAGGACCCGTCGGATCTTGTCGGCGAGGGGATAGACATTGAAGTTCGTCTCGGTGACGTTTCCGACAGCAGCCTGATCTGTCGCCGGCTTGGCTGGACCACGGCCTTTCTTGTTGCATCGCCCGGCTATGTCGAAGAGCGAGGCCAACCTCGTGGTCTAAGCGAGATCGCAGAGCACGACTGCATTTGCTACAGCCGCGGCGGTGAAACGCGTGCATGGATATTTGCCGACGGTGCCGATCAGGTGCGGGCAGCGATTAGCCCGCGCATGGTGTTCAACAATGCGACTGCTGTATATAGAGCGACCATCGCAGGAGGAGGGCTGGCCATCCTCTCTCATATCCTCGTTGCCGAAGACATCGCATCAGGGAGGCTCATCAACGTTCTGCCTTGTCTGCCGCCGGCACGGCTGCCGATCACCGCAGTCTATGCTTCGCGTCGAAATCTTCCCATGCGCGTCCGCATAGTTCTCGATTTTCTTGCCGACGTAGTCAGGGAAGAAGCATTAATGACTGGCGCGGCCTTATAACGGACAGCCATATCTGGCTTAGACCAGTCACCGAGCACCCAAATTGCTGAGTCGTCGGTTCATAGTGGTTCAAGAGCAACCTACTCAGATGGGCATGTCATCCAGTTCATCATGAGAGACCGTACCATGCACCGCGGCCTGCACCGTGCAGGACGAGGTGCCCTTGATCCACGAGTGCCTTGAGATGATCCTTGATGGTGTGACGGCTGGCATGGGTGACCCGGGCAGCCTCCGCGACCGTGATCCGCCCGTGCTCGCGCGCCAACTCAAGCAATGCGACGGATAATTCCGGCATGTCGGCGAGGATAATACGCTCGCGCTCCATCTTCTTCTCAAGCTGGGTTTTCTGACGATGCAGGGCTCTTAAAAAGAACTTGATCCATGGATTCCAGTCGGGATCGGCGGTGCGGATCGTTCCCTGCGTGCGGCGAAGCGAGATGTAATAGCTCTCCTTGCTTTGCTCGATGATGCTTTCCAGCGAGCTGTAGGGGACGTAAGCGTATCCGGCCCGCAGGAGCAGCAAGGTGGTCAGAATACGTGATAGGCGGCCATTGCCATCTTGGAACGGATGAATTTCTAGAAAAACCACAACAAAGATTGCGATGACCAAAAGTGGATGTAGCCGTTTTTCACGCCCTTGCTCATCCAGCCAGGCGATCAGTTCTTCCATACGACGTGGCGTATCGAACGGCGAAGCCGTTTCGAAAACGATACCGAGGCTTTCACCCTGTTCGTTAAACGCTTCCACATTGTTGGAGAGGGTTTTGTAGGCGCCGCGATGCCTCTCATCCTTAATCGAATGCGCAAGAAGGTCACGGTGGAGTTGACGGATATGATTTTCGGTAAACGAAATAGCTTCGTAAGCACTGAAAATGGTCTCCATCACCTCCGCGTAGCCGGCGACCTCTTGCTCGTCGCGTGTTGTGAATGACCCCAGGCGAATATTCGCCAACAGCTTTTCGACCTCTCGGTCGGTGAGGCGCGCCCCTTCGATACGTGTGGAGGAACCAACGCTTTCGATCGTGGCGACACGCCTCAGGCTGGACAATCGCTCAGGCGCGATCCGGCCTATCGCACGCCAGGCGCCTTTAAATTCGTCGAGTTCGGCAATCAGCGAAAGGATTTCGTGCGTGATCCGGACAGTTGCCGTGTTGAGAAATGCCATTCTCTCATCCATTCTCATCCAATTCTCGAAGCAAAGTTATGCACCATTTACTCATCCATTTCCATCCAATTCCCGAGACGTAGATGTCAAATTTGCCGCTTGCTTGCGAGCGACCTCAAGCCGATTCAAACTTTTTCAGCGAGACGAGAGACAATCGCGAGGACAGCTCTCAAAAATTCGAGCCGGTCAGCCAACTTGGTTGGTAATGCACTAGCGATCGGGCTCTTGGACTGGGATCTCGAAGTCTTTGACGTCTATAACGGACCGGATGAGAGCGACGCGAAACAACAGCGCAGTCGTAGGTCGACTCCGCTCAAGGCGTCAGAGTTGAAGCCAAAGAGCTCACCGCGGAGAACAGCTTTTCCACCACCTAAGCTCAGCAATTCCACTGAGTCCCTGGTTTACGATAGACCCCCAGCGATCCTGACCAGATCGGCGACTGTGGTCGCCTTCATCTTCCGCATCAAGTGACCCCTGTGCAGTTTCACGGTTGGCTCTGCGAGCTGTAGTTCAGCCGCGATTTGTTTGTTTAGCTTGCCCGCGATGACTAGGGTTAGAATCTGGCGTTCACGTTCGGTAAGCGACGTATACCTCAAATGGGCAGCAGTCTTCGAGGTTTTTTCCTCTCGGCGAGCTGCATCATTTGCAATGGCCCGGTTTACGGCTTCGAGCAAATCCTGTTCACGAACAGGTTTGGTCAGTACATCGATGGCACCAGCCTTCATTGCTCGCACGGCCATGGGTACATCGACGTGAGCGCTAATTAAGACGACGGATCTGGGATGGTCGCTTTGCGCCAACGTTTCCTGAAACTCAAGTCCGCTCTGGCCGGGAAGGCGGATGTCGAGGACGATGCATCCAGCCTTTTCGGGATCGTCTGCGTTGATAAACTCCTTCACGGAGGCATGTGTCTCGGCGCTGAGTCCTACAGACTCAAACAGTCCCTTCAGAGCTTCGCGGACACTGTGATCGTCGTCGATGACGATAACCGTGGGGCGCCTGTTCTTCTTATCATCAATCAACGGCTGTCTCCTCGAAGCTGGACAGCGTGAAGGTAAATGACGCGCCCCTGGGGTGGTTGTTAGTAGCCCAGATGCGGCCACCATGCGCTTCGACGATAGATCGGCAGATAGAAAGGCCCATTCCAATCCCGTCCGATTTTGTGGTGTAGAACGCCTCGAATATCCGGTCGAGCTGGTCAGGGGATATTCCGTGTCCTGTGTCGGAAACACTGACTTCGATGTCGCCGCCGGTTCTTTTCACACACCTGACAGTGATGACCGCACTATCATGAGAATGCATGGCTTCAGCACTATTCATGATCAGGTTGAGGAGAACTTGCTGTAGCTGCGTACAATCACCCAGCACATGAACGGGACCGGTCGTTATGTCCGTGACCACTTGCAAACCCCTAGACTGTAACTCCTCTTGCAAGAGAAACAGCACCTCGCGCAATGCTGTATTGAAGTCAGTTTTTTTCATGCGCAGAGGAGTTCTCTGCGCCATAGCGCGTATGCTAGCGACAATCTCTCCCGCCCGGTGTCCGTCCTGCACAACCCGTTCCGCCGCGCGACGTGCCTGTTCGAGATCCGTATGCCCGTCCTGCAGCCAACGTAAACATGTGCCTGCGTTAGTCACGATCGCCATAAGGGGTTGATTAATCTCGTGTGCGATAGAGACAGCCAGTTCGCCGATCGTGGTCAGGCGAGTAACGTGTGCCAGGTCCGCCTGGCTCTGACGAAGTGATTCCTCTGCCCGTCTGCGGTCTTCGATATCGACGACAACACCATACCAACGCACGACGTTTCCTTCCGAATCGAGAAGTGGATTTTGTCGTAGATTGAACCACCTGTATTCCCCGTCGGAACGTCTGATGCGAGCATCTACTGGATCAGGCCGTTTAGTGGCTACGATTTCCTCCCAACTTGTGCGCATGCGCTCGACATCGTCAGGATGAAAGACCCTGTAGAAACCATAACCCTGGAGGTCCTCGATTGTCAGGCCAACAAAATCTATAAAGATCTTGTTCCAGTACTCAAGTTGTCCGTCCGGCGTGCATGACCACGCCATAGCTGGTATCGTATTTATGACGAGGTTGAGCTTTTGCTCGCTCTCCCTGAGTGCTGTCTCGCTGTAACGAAGCGCGTCTTCTGCGTACTGCAGATTTTCAATGTCGATATTTACTCCGAACCAACGCACAGTACCGGTGGCATCAGTCAGTTTCCTGCCAGAGAAATAGAACCATCGGTAAGTGCCGTCCGCGCCACGAATGCGCCCTTTCAGCTGAGTGTGGTCCGAGTTCTCAAGATCTCTCTTCCAGATCTCGACCATCTCGGCGATGTCATCGGGGTGGTAGAGGTCCAAGAAGCCCCACTCTAGGATTCGCTCAGGCGGTAGCCCAGCATAATCCAGCCAACTTTTATTGACGAAGTCCGCGCTGCCGTCTGGTCGCGCCGACCAGACGAGAACTGGAAGCGAGTCGATGATGAGCCGGAGATTCTGCTCGCTCGCTGCAAGCGCGGCCTCGGTTTCCTTGAGCGCATCCTCAGCTTGCTTACGGTCTTCGATATCAAGCACCACGCCGTACCATCTGACGACGTTTCCTTCTGGATCATGCCGCGGCTTTTGCCGAAGACTACACCACCGGAACACGCCGTCTGCACGCTTGATCCGCCCCTCGACTTCCTTGGCAGTCTTGGCAGTCATAATGTTGCGCCACTCAGTGGCGAGATGCTCGAGATCATCAGGATGGAAGAGACGGTAGAAATTCTCGCCGGCAATGTCAGCAAGCGACAGGCCGACGTATTCGAGGAAATGCTGATTGGCAAAATCCAGCATTCCATCCGATGTTGTCGACCAAGCCATTGCCGGGATCATGTCAATGATCGCGTCAGTGTGTGTTGGGTGTTCCAAGTCGATCCCCTGGCTCCTTGTAACGCTGGTGCGGGGCTGAAAATACGCTGTTCCGCGATATTAGGTTAGCTGAGATTTATAGACCAAGGTCTATTTTTGCAGTCCCTTCGTCTAGGCAGTGGGGACCAATGTCTCAATTGAGAGTTGGCCACATCAGCCCTACAAATGGCCATCAAGCGAGTGGGGACGCCGACATTTAGTGCGATATCACCCTAATCGAAGGCAATGCTATACCCGCAAAAAATCAGTGCCGTTGAGCGTAAGCGGGCAGTTCAGTCAAATGGTGTCACCCGGGAGCTCGCGAAATGACCCTAGATACTTCTCGTCATCCAGCCGTATCCGTTTCAGTAGTGCTCGTGCACGGCGCGTTCGTTGATGCCTCCGGTTGGCGGCAGGTGTATGACACCTTGTCGGAGGAAGGCTATGAGGTTCTCGTTGTTCAGAACTCTGCCGTAACCTTCGATCAGGATGTAGAGCGCACCAAAAGCGTTATCGCCGAGGCGAAACATCCAGTCGTGCTCGTCGGGCATTCGTATGGTGGCGCCGTGATTACAGAAGCCGGGAGCGAAGAGCAGGTCCTCGGTCTCGTTTATCTGGCCGCCTTCGTCCCCGACGTTGGGGAATCCGTCTTCGACCTTGCTTCGCAAGAGGTTCCTGGCGCGGAGAAAGCCCCACTCCTTGCGCCGAACGACGGCTTCATCAAAATCGATCCGCAGAAGTTTGCAGCCGCATTCTCGGCCGACATAGATCTCGCCGAAGCGCAATTCATGGCTGCCGCCCAGAGGCCTTGGGGCCTTGAAGCCGTCCAGGGCAAGATCACCTCTGCGGCATGGAAAGCCAAACCATCCTTTTACCTGCTCGCGAGGGAAGATCGAATGATACCAGCACAAGCGCAGGCCGCGATGGCCGCGCGCGCAGGAGCCACGGTCGTAGAGGTCAGCAGCAGCCATGCAGTAATGCTGTCCCAGCCTAAAGAAGTCGTAGCGCTCATTAGAACAGCAGCTAAGCCGAACCAGCAAAACTGATGCTGAGCGTCAGCTGCTGTCCAACATCAATCACCGACTGGGGGAATACCATGCGCAACTTTCTTATGCCGAAACGCTCACAGACATCGCAAACACTGACTGAACCCGAGGAGAATGGCATGCCTCAGCTGTCACGCCGCGCTTTCGCGAGCGCTCTGCCTCTTGGTCTCGTTGGAGGAACTCTTTTCGGCGGAAGCCTGCTCGGCGACTTGACCGCCCAGGCTGCTACATCCAAAGCTACCGGGACACCGGTCGTAACAACACCGTTTGCACAGATACATATCGGCCGTTTCACGGTAACTGCCCTGACGGATGGATATGCCGATATGCCCTACAACTACTTCCCGGGACGCTCGGCCCCCGAAGTGGAAAAGGCCGCAAACGCCCAGTTTACGGGCAGATCCGGCGGGGTTCGTTTTCTGTTTAATCAATACCTCGTTGAAGACGGTAAGCAACGCATCCTGATCGATGCCGGCGCTGCAGGTTCTATCGGGGAAACCGGACATCTCCCGCAGGCGCTGGCCACGCTCGGTCTGAAGCCGAGCGATATCGATGCGGTTATCGTGACGCATATGCACCAGGACCATATGGGCGGTCTGGTTCTCGGCGGTAAGAACAATTATCCGAATGCCGAGGTCTATGTAGACCGTCGCGACGTCAAGCACTGGACTGACCGGGCCAAGAGCAATGGCGCGCCTGATTTCCTGCAGCCTAGCTTCAAGATGGCGGAAGAGGTGGTGCGTCTTTATCCGAAGCTACAAGCCATCGACGGAGAGCGTGAAATCGTTCCTGGCGTCTCGATTATCGACCTAACCGGCCATACGCCTGGCCATATCGGGGTCCGAATCGAGGACGGCGGCAAGAGCCTGATCATGGTATCCGACATGATTTTCCCGGTCGTCCATCCTGCTGCAACGGACGTCTTCTTCCTGTTCGAACAGGATCAGGCTGCTGCGAAAGCGATGCGCGATCGCTTCTTCCCACAAGCTGCCTCGGAAGGCGCCCTGATTGCTGCGACACACATGCCGTTCCCAGGTCTTGGTCGTGTGGTCTCAGATCGTGGTCAGATGCGCTGGGAAGTCGCCGACTGGGCTTTGCAAGACTGATGCTGTAGCCGGGGATTTAGGTAGCTGAGATAGATCAAGGCCCGCATTGTTCGCTGATGCGGGCCTACTCAAGTATGGAGACGAGGTATGCCGTACCACTTTCTGGAAGTCGCCGTCACGCCAAGCGTCCGAGCCGCGCAGGCGGATATGGGGGTGGACCAGATATGGCTGGGCGAGAACGATCGGCCATCGGATACTTTGACGGAGAACGAGATCGCTTTCATCGCCACGCGCGACAGCTTCTATATCGCATCTGTGTCAGAGACGGGTTGGCCATATGTTCAACATCGCGGAGGGAAAACCGGTTTCCTCAAGGTCGTTGATCCCCAAACAATGGCATTTGCCGACTATCGCGGAAACCGCCAATACATCAGCGCAGGGAATTTCGCAGCCAACGACCGCGCCTGTCTGTTTCTCATGGACTATGTCCGACGGACCCGGCTCAAAGTCTATGCCCACGTCGAGCGGCTGACGCTCGACGCCGATCCATCGCTAACGGACCTCGTATCCGATCCGACGTATAGGGGCCGTGCAGAGCGGATATTCAAGCTTCGGCTCGAAGCATACGACTGGAACTGCCCCCAGCACATCATCCCCCGCTACACCGAACAGCAAGTTGAGCAAGCAGTCGCACCACTACGTCAGAAGCTGCAACAGCTCGAAGCTGAAAATGCAGCGTTGCGGGCAAGATTAGAAGGTAAATCCGAATGACCAACGCTCAAAGACCGCCTCTACCGCCCTTTACATCGCAGACTGCTGCCGACAAGGTGCGGCTTGCCGAAGATGGCTGGAATAGCAGGGACCCGGGCAAGGTTGCGTTGGCGTACACGGCTGATAGTCAGTGGCGTAACCGCGCCGAGTTCGTTAGTGGCCGGGAGGCTATCATCGCTTTCCTTGCAGGAAAGTGGCGCCGGGAGCTCGACTACCGTCTGATCAAGGAGCTGTGGACGTTCGGCGGCGACAGGATTGCCGTCAGGTTTGCATATGAGTGGCATGGCGACAGCGGCAATTGGTTCCGATCTTTCGGCAACGAGAACTGGGAGTTCAATGATAGTGGCCTGATGCGCAAGCGATACGCCTGCATCAACGACCTGCCAATCCGCGTGGAAGACCGTCGCTTTCACTGGCCCCTCGGTCGTCGGCCCGATGATCACCCGGGGCTCAGCGAGCTTGGTTTCTGATCGACCTCATTTCCATTTCCATCAGTCGAAGACAGCCACATGGTCATTTTGAATTCGCACTTTTCACAACGTTCGTCTCCGACAGAAGAAGAGGCTATCGAGGTCAAAGCCTTCGTCGATCTGTACAATGTCTCACCGGCAACGCTCAAATCCGAAGAGCATTTTGAATGCCTGCCCATCAACGGTGGATGCGCAATATCGCTGCCAAGCGCGCCAGCCATGGGTCTGAACCGTGTACTCGGGCTAAACTCCGTGAATGATCTTGAGGAAGCCTATGGGTGGATGAATGGGAAGAGCGGAAACCGGTTTCTTCAGGTAAATATGGACCGCGCTCCAGCCCGAACTAAAGACTGGATCCTCGCCAAGGGTCTGCTTGAATATGGTGTCGGCTGGGCGAAGCTTGTCTACGACAGCTCATCAGCGAACCTTTCGGAGCCCAACTCGATCCGAACGCGACACGTTCATATTGAGGAAGCCGTGCTCTTTGGATCGATGGTGTGCAAAGGCTTCAACTTTCCATCGACCCTGACGAGGTTGTGGTCAGCAATCGTCGGAAAGGTAGGCTGGTCGTGTTTTTTCGCCTTGGATGGTGACAATCCAGTCGGCACTGCCACCATGTACCAGTCCGGAACCTACGCATGGCTAGGCGGCGGCACCACACTTCCGGAGTTTCGAAATCGCGGCATTCAAAAGGCGCTCATCAAAAGTCGTATCGAACATGGGCTCTGCAACGGCGTGTCGACATTTGCCGTTGAGACATTGGCACCTGCAGAGGGAGAACCCAATATTTCCTTTGATAACCTTAGGAAAGTAGGCTTCCGGCACGCATATCACCGCAAGAATTTTAAGTTGTAAGATAGCGATCTGCCCCCGGCGGGTGAGCACTGGTGGAAGGACGTACGGTGCCTCCTCGCTGCGTTACTCCTCAAATTTCTGTACGATCTGAAGAAGGGACAGTACGAATGAATACGGAAACCCGCATAGAAATGGCCGCCCGGCTGACTTCAGCATCGGGAATCATTGCAGCACTAGATCAAAGCGGAGGGTCCACCCCAAACGCCTTACGCTCATACGGTATATCCGACACCGCTTATCAGGGCGACGCGGAAATGTTGAAGCTTATCCATGAAATGCGCGTGAGGATAATAACTGCACCCGGATTTTCGAGCGAGCGTGTGATTGGCGCCATCTTATTCGAACACACCATGGAGAACTTCATCGGCGCCAAATCGGTCCCGGCATATCTTTGGGAAGATAGAGGGATCCTATCGTTTTTGAAGGTCGACAGTGGTCGTGAAGCGGAGCATGACGGCGTTCAGTTGATGAAGCCCATGCCAAATCTTGGCAATTTGCTTGAGCGCGCATTTGAAAAAGGAATCCTTGGGACGAAAATGCGCTCGGTCGTGCGTTCAGCGTCCGAAAGAGGGATTTCTGCAGCTGTGAGGCAACAATTTGAGGTGGCCTCGACGATCCTAAAGAACGGATTGATCCCGATTATCGAGCCTGAGGTTCTCGTCGATAGCCCGGATAAGGCGATTGCCGAAGCGATATTGGTCAAAGAAATCCTGAAGAATCTTTCGGAGCTTGCGCATGGAACGCAGGTCATATTGAAGCTTACCCTGCCAACTCAGCCGGATCTCTACGCAGCACTTGTCGAGCATCCCAAAGTTGCTCGAGTTTTTGCCTTGTCCGGAGGCTACAGTCTAAAGGTCGCTTGCGAAAAACTCAGAGAGAACACCGGCGTAATCGGAAGCTTCTCGCGGGCTCCGGTTGAGAATTTACGCGTTTCCATGCGAGACGCTGAATTCGACCGAAATCTCTCTCAAAACATTGAAGAGATATATCTAGCTAGTGCGTAGGAAGGCGAGAACGCGTGACGCGGGGCACCCGAGAATACGACTGAAGACAAAGGTGAATTCGGAGCCCGTTCCCTGTTACATCGACGGCATATTTGCCTTCACGCAACACTCGTCACCTACCGGCAAATGTCTGCGGTTTTAGCTCACACAGTAGTCCATCATCTCGGTTTAGAGAGCCAAGGAGTTGAATAACCTCGAGATTTCAAAAACAAAGAAATGCCGAGAGTTCGAATCTGTTCAAGAGCGAGATTGCCACTCGCTACCAACTGATATCGTTGAAAAGCCGGCACTTCTGTCGATGTGAATTTCTGATTCAGTCGTTCAGGACATTCGAGAACAGGCACACCGGCCATATCGTTGAATTTCAGAAGAATTCAACCCGTTTTCCATTTCAAGTTCATCCATCAAAACTGTTGTAATGTTCGGTAAAAACTTTATCCGGCATAAGTGGATCTAACCGAGACTAATACGGTGTCGTTATAGCGTCCCCCTCAGTGCTCCGGGAGATTTTCCGTAGGTGCGACGAAACGATCGTCCCATGTTGGATGCACTGCTGAAACCGACGTCGATTGCGATGTCGATTAGCGGTCTGTTGGTACTGACGATCAAATGTGTGGCACGTCGAAGGCGAAGTATGGTGTATGCCTCGGCTGGCGAGTAGCCTAGCACACGATGGAAGAGTCGCTCGAGCTGACGACGTGAAAGCTGAACAGCTTCGGCCAGACTTTCGATGTCAATAGGCTCGGCTACGTGCTGCTCCATCATCAACAAGACAGCGTTGACCCGTTGATCTGTCTCGCCGACATCGTTTTTTGGCTGCATGGGGGCTCTAGATTGGCTGTCATTCGCTTTGCGCGGTGAGGTTATCTGGAGAATATCTAGAGCATTGCGCTCGGCGTCGCGACCGACCCAGGTGCGAACGATAAAGGCGGCGAGATCGGCGGCACTGGCACCGCCCGCGCAAGATCCTCTCTTGCCATCAAAATTGAAAAGCCGATCCGGTCGCACATTTAAGTTCGGAAACCTTTCCCTGAACGCCTCGAAATGAAGCCAGCTGACGCAAGTCTCGTGACAATTCAATAGACCGGCCTCAGCCAGAATGAAGGAGCCCGTGCACACGCCAATCAAAGGTATACCCAATGTGGCTGCGCGCTTGATGTAGTCGAGGGTCTGATGGTTACAGGCCACCTCTTGGCCGAGCAGCCCTCCTACGACGACCAGCACGTCAAAACGCTCGGGTGAGACGAGATCGCTTGTCGGAGCGATGCTTACACCGCAACTTGACCGTATCAAATGTCGCGTATCGCCGAGAACATCCCAGTCGGTCAGGACCCGACCGGAGTGATCCAGCTCGTCGCCAGCCAGCCGCAACGTATCAACGAAAAGGGCGAAGGGTGACAGTGTAAATGTCCGCCCGAGAATGAACCCGACCTTGAGCCGCGCTAACGATTTGGATGCTGAAGGATTGCGTTGCGATTGCATGGCCGATCGTCTCGATGTTTCGCTGCTGCGCCTCAGTGGCTCGCCCAATCTGCCAATAATGGTGTGATATGCAAGTTTCTTATCCTTATGATGCGATCACGCATAACGGTCTCCTCACCACACGTCCGCAGGTGCTGCCACTCTTTTATGAAAAGCCTCAGACGCAAGCCCTGCAAGCTCACGCATGAAAAGGTCGAGAACGTTCGATGGTTTTTCGGCAGGTCGTGTTGCAATCACAAAGGATGATGTGATCCTTGTGGCTGGGACCAGAAGCGGCTTGAAAATATCCTTCTCCACCCAGTTACGTGCGTAGTGCTCGGGCAAGTAGCCAAGGAAGCTGCCGGACATGATGAACATGGCCTGTGCTTCCATGTTCGACGCGAAGGCCTTGGGTTTCGCATCGGGGAAAAAATCTAGTTCACGCTTATTGGCGTAGGGGCGCAAAACGAAATCAAACCTTTGCACGCTTTCTTTCGTGATGTCCTGGGCCTTCTCGTTGAACAATGGATGACCCTTGGCGCAGTACAGCGAGTGATGCTCCTCCTTGAACGGGGTCATCTTCAGACCGCTAAAGGGTTGCGTTGCAGGAAGAATCGCGATGTCGAGACCACCATTGGAAATCTCGGTGAGCAGGGCATCCGGGGCGTCGATAACAAGCTCGATACGGGCATCGGGTGCCTTCAGGTTCAAACGGGCAATGACCTTGTGCAGTGGCAGATCATCATCGGTAATTGTGTTGTCGATGAGTCCGAGCCGGAGTGTTCCGGTAATACGGTTCTTCAGTTTGCCGATATCGCTCTCGAACGCGTTGAGCGCGATATAAAGCAGCTTCGAGCGCTCATACAAAAGCGCGCCACGGTCTGTGAGTTCGAAGCCAGCGCGGCCTCTTCGACAGAGTTTGAAACCGAAACGGTCCTCCAGCGCTTTGACATGGAAACTGACCGCCGACTGGCTCAATCCCAGCGAAATCTGCGCGCCGACAAATCCTTTGTGCTCAACGACCGCACGGAAAACCGCCAGTGAACGCAAGTCGGATTGGCCAAGATGCATGACAGTCCTTTACATCAGATTTTTTAATATAAGGTCCACAACTCTGCGATTTTTCTCCGGCGATGTCCATGCTGTTATGCACCTGCACTACCGCTCACGCCGCTTGAGAATACGGGAGAGAACTAATGGCTGGTCACAGCTATGAAAACGGAAGACTGGATTTGCCCTTCGTCGGCATCTCGACCTTCGCCAAAACCCCCTACGTTTCCGACTGGGATGCGATCGACGCAGATGTCGCGGTCTTGGGCGCGCCCTATGATTTTGGCACACAATGGCGGGCTGGCGCGCGCTTCGGGCCGCGCAGCGTACGCGAGGCTTCAACCCTTTTCGCTTTTGGCCACGCAGGGGCTTACGACCACGAGGACGATGTCACTTATCTTGAAGGCGTTAGAATTGTCGATATGGGCGATGCCGATATCGTTCACACCGATACGTCGAGAAGCCACGCGAACATTGAATATGGTGTCCGCAAAATACTGACTGCCGGCGCTCTTCCCATCGTTATTGGCGGAGATCACTCCGTCAACATTCCCTGCATCGATGCATTTTCCGATCAGGAAGACATCCATCTGGTGCAGTTCGATGCGCATCTCGACTTTGTCGATGAGCGACACGGCGTGAGTTTGGGTCATGGTAGTCCCATGCGCCGCGCATCCGAAAAAACTTGGGTTACGGGCATGACGCAATTGGGTATTCGCAACGTCTCATCCACCGCTAAGGAGGGCTATGATTATGCACGTTCTGTTGGTTCTGACATCCTGTCAGTGCGGCAGGTCCGCCGTCTCGGCGTAGAGGGTGTGCTTGAACGCATCCCGGCCAACAAGCGATATTATCTAACCATCGATATCGATGGTTTCGATCCCTCCATTGCGCCCGGAACGGGCACCCCAAGTCATGGCGGCTTTATCTATTACGATGTGCTGGAAATCATCGCCGGCCTTGCCAAGCGAGGATCGATTGTCGGCGTTGACCTCGTTGAAGTTGCGCCGGATTACGATCACACAGGATCGACGGCCATTCTTGCGGCACAGCTTCTGTTGAACACGATTGGCAGGATTTTTGTCAAACGCAGCACTCCATAAGTGCTTCTGATGCGTCAATGACTGCAACTTATTTGCACTGCAACATAGCACGCCCTACGCTTTAAGATAAAGCCCGCGCAAAGACGGGAAACTCCATTAAAACCGCTCCAGAGAGGTCAAAATGAACAAGACGTTTTTTACGACAACCATGCTTGCCACCCAACTTTTATCAACCACACTCGCTTTTGCAGCCGAACCACTGTCTGTCATGAGCTTTGGCGGAGCCTATCAGGAAGCGCAGCGCAAAGCCGTTTTTGAAAGCTACACCGCGCAGACCGGCAGACCCGTTTCGGAGCAGGAGTACGGTGGGGAGATTGCCAAGATCAAGGCCATGATCGATTCCGGCAATACGACGCTTGACGTCATCGACGTCGACGCACCGACGTTGTTGCAGGGATGTGACGAAGGAATTTTTGAGCAAATTCCCTGGGATAAGATTGGCGACCGTAGTGACTGGATCGACGGCACATCGTCAGATTGCGGCGTGGGAACGGTGGTCTATGCCACAGTGCTGTCCTACGATGCCGAAAAGCTGAAGGAAGCGCCTTCCAAGCTTGCAGATCTCTTTGATCTGAAGAGATTTCCGGGCAAGCGGGGGCTTTGGAAAAATCCGGCGACAAATCTGGAATTCGCGTTGCTCGCGGATGGCGTTGCACCAGCCGACATCTACAAGACGCTCAGCACTGCGGAGGGCGTAGACAAGGCCTTTGCCAAACTCGATACGATCAAAAGCCAGATTGTATGGTGGGAGGCAGGTGCCCAGGCCCCGCAGCTGCTAGCATCGGGCGAAGTCGTCATGACCTCGGCCTGGAACGGACGCATCTTCAATGCGAACAAGGAAGGCCGAAAGTTCGGTATCGTTTGGGATAATCAGATACTGGACACTGACTTCTGGGCCATACCCAAAGGCGCAAAAGATATGCAGTCATCCGTGGATTTCATCCGCTTCGCCGTAGAGCCGAAAATTCTTGCGCAAACGACGAAGTACATTCCTTACGGCCCAGTTCGCTCAAGCGCCAACCAATATGTCGATCCCGCCAATGCCAAGGATTTGCCGACCAGTCCTGAAAACCTCCACGCGTCCTTGACGTTGGACAATGCGTTCTGGGCTGACCACGGAGATGAAATTCGCAAGCGGTTCACAACCTGGCTCTCGAATTAAGCGGTGGTCGCATTGATGGATACGACTGAGAAAGGCAACGAGTGGCTTGGGAGCGAGCCACTCGGCACCGGTAACCGCGCTGCAATGGTCTCGTTCGAGAATGTGCAGAAGACATATGACGGAAAAACGCTGGTCGTTCGTGATCTTAATCTCGAGGTCCAGCAAGGCGAATTCCTGACGATGCTCGGCCCTTCAGGATCGGGCAAGACGACGACGCTCATGATGCTGGGTGGTTTCGAGCAGCCGACCAGTGGTCACATCAGACTTGGCGGACAGGCCGTGGAGCGTCTCCCGCCGGAAAAGCGCGACATAGGTTTTGTCTTTCAGAACTATGCTTTGTTTCCGCATATGACCGTTCACGACAATATCGACTTTCCTTTGCGTTACAGAGGCATAAAAGGCGCTGAGGCGGCACGGCGGATAAAAGCTGCGGTCGACATGGTTAGGCTCGATGGCCTTTCCGACCGCAAGCCGCAGCAATTATCGGGCGGACAGCAACAACGCGTCGCCCTTGCCCGCGCCATGGTTTTCGATCCCAAACTTATTCTTATGGATGAACCGCTTGGCGCCCTAGACAAGCAGTTGCGCGAGCACATGCAAGTTGAGATCAAGCAGATTCAGAAACGTCTCGGCATCACGATGGTCTACGTCACGCACGATCAGTCTGAGGCACTGACGATGTCCGATCGCATCGCCATATTTCACGAGGGTCGCATCCAGCAGCTGTCCGACCCTGTATCGCTCTACGAAGCACCGGAAAACCGGTTCGTCGCCAATTTTATCGGCGATAATAACACCTTGCATTGTTCCGTTCTGGAGGTTGAGCCGGCTGGATATCTACTGAAGATGGCCGATGGTTCTTTGTTGCGGGCAACGGGGGCAGGTGCACGTGTGAGGGATGCCGTCACGGTGTCCATGCGTCCAGAGCGATTGAATATTTCCGGCCACGCACAGGCGAGTCAACAAAATCTGATCAAGGGAAAGATCCTGGACACGACCTTCCTCGGGGACAGAGTGCGGCTCAATGTCGAGGTTTTCGGTTATGAGCAGATCGTGGCCTCCATGTCTCCAAAAGACGCGCTTGGCCTGAAACCCGGAAACGATGTGAATCTCACGTGCGCGCCAGACGACTGCCGGGTTTTGACGCAATGACTAAAGCCGCATCCGAATTTCTGACCCCACAATCCTTACGAACTGCGCTGAGACGCGCCGATCGGCCGCACAGGCTTCGCGCATTCGCGCTCGCACTGCCTGCAATCGTGTTTCTTTTCATCACATTCGGTGTACCGATCGGTCTATTTCTGCTGACGTCCGTAGGAAACCCGGAGGTAAGAGAGACATTGCCTCAAACCGTTGCTGCACTAGCCAACTGGGATGGTAAAGCGGTCCCGCCGGAAAGCGCATTCGCAGCATTGGCCGCCGATCTTGCTGTCGCCAAAAAGCAGAACACGGCTGCGTCGCTGGGAAAACGGCTCAATTATGAAAGCGCTGGCATGCGCAGTCGTATCATGTCCATCACGCGCAAGGTCGACCAACTCCAACCGGGACCCTTCGCTCCGCAATTGACCGCGGCTGATCCAGCCTGGGGAGAGCCGGGCATCTGGCGGATCATCCAGCGCAACGGCTCGAAGTTCACGCCCTATTATCTTATGACCGCGCTCGATCTTCGCATCGATGAGAACAACGGGATCGCCAAGGTCCCCGATGACCAGGCCGTATTCATCGATATTCTTGGTCGAACCATGTGGATTTCGGCTCTGGTTACCTTCGCCACGCTGTGTCTGGGTTTTCCAACGGCTTACATGATGTCCATTGCGCCAGCTCGCACGGCCTCCATCATGACGCTTCTGGTGCTGCTGCCCCTGTGGACATCCCTTCTCGTGCGCACCACCGCGTGGGTCGTGCTTTTGCAGACGGATGGCGTCATCAACCAGGCGCTGATGGCGTTTCACCTGACGACCGAAAAGCTGCAGCTGATGCTGACCCGTTTTGGCACCGTAACCGCGATGACGCATATCCAGCTGCCATTTACAATTTTGCCGATACTAGCTGTGATGAAGACGATCCCTCCCGCGCAGATGCGTGCCGCGCGGTCTCTTGGCGCTCCTGCATTGTCTGCGTTCTGGCGGATTTACGTTCCTCAAACACTACCGGGTGTAATGGCTGGATGCCTGATGACCTTCATTCTTTCGCTGGGCTATTACATTACGCCCGCTCTCGTTGGCGGCCCCCGCGACCAGATGCTCTCCAACTTCATAGCGACCTATATAAACCGCGATCTCAACTGGGGCATGGCAGCGGCACTGGCACTTTTATTGCTGGTGATGACATTGTCCATCTACTTCATTTTCCTTCGTCTGGTCGGTGCCGAACGCTTAAGGTTAGGGTGACGTCATGTGGCTTCCTGTCTACGCAACCCGTGCGGAAAAAGTGGTGAGATGTTGTGTCATTGCGTTCGCATGCACGGTGCTCCTTTTCTTGATCGGGCCTCTTCTGGTGATCTTTCCCCTTTCCATTTCCAAAGATCCCTTCTTCACCTTCCCGATCAGGGAATTCTCGCTTCGCTGGTATACCGACTTTTTCCAGAACAGCAGGTGGACGCAAAGTCTGTGGAACAGCCTTGTTACCGCGGCGGCAAGCACGGTCATATCGACCATACTGGGCACGATGGCGGCGCTTGGCCTGTCACGACCGAGCTTTCCCGTTCGCAAGCTGGTCATGGCACTCATCCTGTCCCCGATGATCATGCCGGTCGTGATTGTTGCTGTCGGAGCTTATCTGTTTTTCGGCTTTCTTGGGCTTACCAACACGCGCACGGGGCTCATTCTGGCCCATGTCGCTCTATCCATGCCATTCGTTGTTGTCACCGTCATGTCGTCTCTATCGACCTATGACAGCAACTTGTCACGTGCGGGGGCAAGCCTTGGCGCGGGGCCTTTCTCGGTTTTCAGGTCTGTCACCCTTCCGCTCATCTTTCCCGGCGTGGTTTCCGGCGCGCTGCTGGCCTTTGCTGTGTCTTTCGATGAGGTCATCGTGGCCCTGTTCATGACGGGCGCCGAACAGAGGACGCTGCCCGTTCAGATGTTCTCCGGCATACGCGACCAGATCAATCCCACGATTATGGCAGCGGCAAGCCTTCTGACCATCTGCTCGATCAGTCTGTTCGTGATCCTCACCGTCTTCAGTCAGCGACGAAAAACATAGCTACTCGGCGAGAAAAGCATCTGCAAAATAGGCAGCAAAACTTTCGGCAACGGGCGAGCGCTTTTTGTCGGCGCTCAGATAAACGCCCACAACAACGTCTGCCAACCGAGGGAGGTTGAGCCCGACATCCAGCATTTTTAGCTTTGGCGGAACGATCCTGCGGGCAAGCACGGTGTGTCCGAAACCGGAGCCTACCGCTGCCTCCAACCCGGAGAGGCTGGGGCTCGTGTAGACCAACTCATAGCCACGCCCCTCGCGCTGCAATGCGGTCAGCAAAGCACGACGATAGAGGCATCCTTCGGGATAGCAAACCAGCCGCATATGCTCGTCGGGGCTGGTCACCAGAGTGTCGCTTGCATCACCCACCCAGGCTAAAGGCTCTTTCCATGTCATGAAAGCGCCCTCTGCCGGACCATCGGGTGTCATCGCCACGACAATGTCGAAGAGACCGTTGCGCAAGCCTTGCAAGAGAGTGTGCGAGAGATCGCAGACGACCTCGAATGTGAAGTCGTGTCCGCTTGCCTTCAAGCGAGGGATAAGCTTTGGCAGAAAATGATCAGCATAATCGTTAGGAATCCCCAACCTGATCTTGCCCTTGCCGTCACGTTTTGAGAGCCGCAGCACCAACTCATCGTTGAGTGCAATGATCTGACGGGCATAGGTCGCAACCAGCTCGCCAGCTTCCGTCGGCTGTGTGGCAGCGTCTTTTGCAAAGAGGCTTGTATCGAGCAGTTCCTGCAGCTTTTTCATTTGCAGACTGATTGCCGGCTGCGTGCGCCCAAGCTGCTCTGCCGCGCGTGTGTGACTCTTCAGGTCGATGACCGCTAGAAATGTACGCAGAAGATCGGTCGGGATGTTTCTCACGTGGCTGTTCACCTTGAAAAAGCAGCAGCGGGCCCGTAGCCGAGCCCGCTCCGCTCGATGTCAGAAAAAGTCAGTTACGGATGATATTGTGCTCGGGACCAAAGGGAAAGCCAGTGATATTTTCCGAACTGGTTTCACCGATGACCAGAATATCATGTTCGCGATAACCACCTGCGCCCGGCAGTCCCTCCGGTAGTGTCAGCATCGGCTCCATCGACACTACCATTCCGGGCTGAAGCACGGTATTGATGTCTTCTCGCAGCTCGACGCCCGCTTCCCGGCCATAATAATGCGAGAGCACGCCAAAGGAGTGGCCGTAGCCGAACGATCGGTAGCCCAGGAGACCTGCCTCCCGGTAAATTTCGTTGAGTTCCGTTGCTACATCGCCACATCGCGCGCCGGGTATGAGCAGTTCCAGACCGCGACGATGGACTTTGCAGTTTAATTCCCAGATGCGCAGATGGTCGTCCGAGGCGTGGTCAAGAAACAATGTGCGTTCCAGCGCGGTGTAATAACCTGCAATCATCGGAAAGCAGTTGAGGGAGAGGATATCACCCTTTTCTACCTGTCTGGACGTGACGGGATTATGTGCCCCATCAGTATTGATGCCTGACTGAAACCAGACCCAGCTGTCCATCAACTCCGCATGTGGAAAACGTGCCGCGATGTGACGGACCATGGCCTGGGTGCCAGCGAGTGCCACTTCGTACTCAGGAACGCCTTCCTTGATGGCGGTGACGACAGCCGCGCCGCCAATATCCGCCGTGGCAGCCCCTTCCTTGATCAGGGCAATCTCTTCATCCGACTTTATCGTCCGCAACCACATCGTGGCAGCTCCGACATCAACGAATTCAACGCCTGGAAATGCGCTTTGGAATTGAGGTCGCAGGTCGATCGATACGTGGTCAAACTCGATACCGATGCGTCTGGCACCGGGAAGAAGCTGCCGCAATGCGTGGAAATAGTTGTCACGTTGCCAGTCAGTGTAGGTCAGATTATCGCCGAATGTGCGGCGGTAAGGTTGCCCGGCATCAATGCCCGCTGTTACTGAGGTCGCGCTATGGTCAGTAATGACGAAGGCGTACTTACGGCCGAAATAGCAGTACATGAAATCAGAAAAGTAGCAGACGTTTTGATATGATGTCAGAACAGCCGCATCCAGCTTCAGCTCTTCCATGATGCTACGCATGGCGTTCTGCCGACGGCTCATTTCTTCAGCAGAGAATGTGGGTTTGACTTTCTGGCCGTTGTGCATCTTTTGCAGTCGCAAAAGTTGATTTGGCATTTCTCCAGCATGGACATTCATTTTCGGGGGGCCCTTTCGATAGCAGTTGCTGAAGGATAAAAACTCCCGACGCGAAAGGATAATTAGAAGTTTCAATGACATCATAACTTGAGAGAAAATATGTCTGGTCTCGGGTGGGAGGGGGGCGAAGTCGTGCGTCGCCGCGCAATTCTTCAGCACAGCATCCGCTCAATGGAATTGCGCAAGTGTTCACTGGCTGTCGGCTCGTGGGCCCTTCTAACCCGTAATCTGCATGCCTTCATTCAAGATCGAAAGAACGTGCCCAGCCAAACAAAATGATTCCATTACGGAGGTTACGCTACAGGAATCCTACCTGACGCGAATTACATTATTTTTCAGACATTTCGCCAGATCGGAGTGGGTGTCGGCGGTTCGTTTCGTTTCAAGGCTTCGGATCGGACCGCGAGGATCTTAGAAAGTCGAGAAACGCGCGCATTCCCGCTCCGATGTGGCGGTGCCTCGGGTAGTAAAGGCACAGACCCGGATAGGGTGGCGTCCACTCTGCCAGCACCTGCCTCAGTCTTCCGTCGGCAATTGCGTCCGCCGCCATCCATCGCGTTACATAGGCAAGCCCACAGCCGTCCAGCGCAGCGACCAGAAGAAGCCTCGACTGGTCGACTACGAGATTGCCACTCGTTGACACGACAACGTCCTCACCACGACGCTGAAACTCCCACCGATAAATCGAGCCACCCGCCATGCGAAGCTGAACGCACTGGTGCAGAGCGAGATCCAACGGACTTCCGACGGGCGGCGCATCATTGAGATAGGCTGGCGACGCGACAACAATATGCTGCTGATCCGGACCGATCGGGATAGCAATCATTTCTCCGGAAACGAGTTCGGTTGCCCGCACACCACAGTCGAAGGCTCCCTCGGCGATGTCAACTAATCGGCCCTCGGATTTGACCTCGAAGCGCATCGCTGGCTGCAGCTTCATGAAGCGCATCAGTAAAGGCATCAAAACCTGCTCAGCGGCATTGGAGTCGCAGTTGATCCGGACGAGCTCGGATGGCTTGGAGACTTGTTCGCGCAGTTCTTCGACAGCTATTCCTATCTCGCTGAACGCCAGCGTTAGGCGCTCCGCTAGCCTTCGGCCTGGTTCCGTCAGCGAAACATGTCTGGTGGATCTGTGGAAAAGCTTCACCTTCAGGCGCCGTTCCAGGCCCGCGACCGCATGACTCAAGGCCGAAGGCGTCTGGCCGAGCATTCTTGACGCAGCCCGAAATCCTCCATGCTCGGCAACTGCAAGAAAGGCTGCTAGCTCACCGGGTGGCAGCGAGCCGACTGTTCGAATTATCTCATCATTGTGTGCAAGCTTAGCCATCTAGTTCACGAATGCCATGTGCTTATCTTTGGGGCAAGCCAGAATGTTCGAAGGAGAATGACCATGACTTTGTCCATCCCATTTGGGTTCTCTTCCACCGCCGCTGATGTCTTGGCGAGCGTCGATCTCGCAGGCCGCAACGTCATCGTGACCGGCGGCGCAGCGGGGATTGGACTAGAGACGAGCCGCGCCCTCGCCGCAGCAGGGGCGGCCGTGACTATTGCTGCCCGCCGACCGGACGAAGCCGAAAAGGCTGTCGCGGAGCTGAAGCAGGCAATGCCCGAATCCCGCCTGCGTGTTCGCCGGCTCGACCTCTCCGATCTTTCTTCCGTCCAGGATTTTGCGGAGAGCTGGAGCGACCCTCTTCACGTCCTCGTCAACAATGCGGGCGTTATGGCCATTCCGGAATTGCAGCGGACTGCAGAAGGCCGGGAGATGCAGTTCGCCACGAACTATCTGGGGCATTTCGCGCTGACCCTCGGCCTGCGGCCGCATCTGGCGGAGGCGAATGGCGCACGTGTTGTTTCTGTCGCCTCGGCCGGCACCCTCTTCGCGCCCGTGTTCTGGGACGATCCGGACTTCCGCTTCATTCCATACGATCCGCTGATTGCTTATGGACAGTCGAAGACAGCCTGCATCCTGATGTCCGTCGGGATCACCAAGAACTGGGCCAGCGACGGCATCACGTCTAACGCGCTCAATCCCGGGACGATTGCAACGGGACTGCAAAAGCACACCGGCGATCTTCGGACGCCCGAGCATCTGCGCAAGACGATAGAGCAGGGGGCGGCCACGTCGGTCTTGCTTGCGGCTTCGCCTCTCGTGAAGGGCATCTCCGGAAAATATTTCGACGATTGTCAGGAGGCCCCTGTGGTCAACGAGCGCGGGCCGGGGCCGTTCAAGGGCGTGGCAGGATACGCCGTTGATGAGGACAACTCCGCCCGTCTCTGGGAGACGGCGAAGCGGATGTTGGGATCGCCTCTGTGAGCGGAACACCCTGACGGCCCAGGCGGACCGGCAGGGTTGTTCGTCGCGCGGTGACCGGACGCTGATCAGGCCTTGGCCGCCACAGGAAGACGGAATGGTGCGCCGAGGCGATTGAAGGCGTTCATCGCGGCTATCGTAATCGTCAGATCGACGAGGTCTTTCGGTTCGAAGGCGGCCGCTGCGGCCGCATAGGCCTCGTCCGACGCATGGGTCTGGCTGACATCAGTGACTTCTTCAGCCCAGGCTAGTGCTGCTCGTTCCTGCTCGCTGAACAGGTGAGGCACCTCGTCCCAGACCGGAACAAGCGTGATCTTATCGACGGACATCGTCTTGCGCAGATCGCGACTATGCATGTCGATGCAATGGGCGCAGCCGTTGATCTGCGACACCCGCAGGAATACGAGATGAATAAGCTCTTCAGGCAGGTTCGTTTTCTTGGTGACGTAGTGATGGACGCCGAAGAGCGCCTTGGCACCAACGGGGGCGACTTCGGACCAGTTCATGCGGGACATATTGTTTTCCTTTCTCGTGGACACGGCTCTCCGTTCGCCGGAGAAACCTTCTTTGCTTGTGCAGTAGGGGAGGGGGTAGGTCTGGTAGGTAGCGCCACGGCTTGCGCGGCGTCCTCAGGGCGGTGTCATCGGTGTCGACGACGAAGACGGCGAGCAGCTTCGCCAGCTCGGTCTTGCTGGCGTTGGTGCTGACGTCGTGGCGGTCGCCCGGCAGCTCGGTGAAGTTTTGACCGGCGATAAAGGTCTTCGTCTCGCCGCCGTTCACGGCGCTTAGGATGGCGCCTTCGAGAACCATCGCATAGATCAACGCGGATTTTGCATGGGTGTGAGCTGAACTGTAGCCGCCAGGGCCGTACTCGACGAGCACGCCCTTGACGCTCTTGCCTGGAACGTCTGGGAGGGGATGCTCGTAAACCAGCGTCACCTTCGCGTCCTTCGAGTCATATGCAAGTCCAGTCTTGGCGACGTCATGAGCGGAAGCCGTGGTCAGAGAGATCGCAAATCCCGTAGCGGCACAGAGGATAGTCTTCATCATTCTTCCTTCCTATGTTCTAAGCCATTCGGCGATCGTGGTCGCGCCCTTGATGTAGTCTCCGCTGGGAACCAGTGAGTCGGCGACAACGGGAGCACCGAAGTAGTCGACGGAGGCGTCGGCGTTGACCGGACGAGCGTCACCTTTGGCAGCGAGATAGGTCCGGATGAAGGATTCGAACGGTCCCCGTTCAGACCCGGCAAGGTTGACGGTTCCGTTCTTCGGCTCGCCGAGCGCGGCTTCCACTAAAGCAGCGGCGACGTTGTCGGCCGCGATCGGCTGGAAGTCGACATCCGGCACCTTCACCGCGCCGTCGGCCGCATAGGCGCCGGCCAGGGTCTCGATGAACTCATGGAACTGCGTCGCGCGGACGATAGTGTACCCTTGGCCCGACGCCGCGACGGTCTCTTCCTGCGCCAGCTTGCCGGCCATGTAGGGATTGGCAGCGGGCTGGTCGGCATTGACGATCGAGAGGACGACGTGATGGCGCACGCCTGCGGCCCGTTCGGCGCTCGTCAAGTTGCGGCTCGACGTGCCGAAGAAGTCAGTGATGACGGCCTTGTCGAAGGACGTCATATTCGACACGTCGATGACGGCGTCGGCGCCAGCAAGCGCCTCGGCCAGTCCTTCGCCCGTGTAGGCGTTGATGCCGTTGCGGGAGCTTGCGGCGACGGCTTTGTGGCCGCGTCCTGCAGCAGTTTCAGTGCCTTCGAGCCAATCAGGCCCGTACCGCCGATGACGACGACCTTCTTCATATTGGTCATGGTGCTTTCTCCTATGACGAGGCCCGATTGCCCGTCTTGCGTTCATGGAGTTCGAGGAAGGCGCATCCGCGGGCGGCGATACCGCCGTCGTCGTCTGCACCGAGGTCCGCCAGAAGCTCCGCGACGGACACCTTGGCGAGTTCTGCGCGATAGGCCCTCTCGGCCTTCAGCATCGCGGCGTTGATCTGGCAGGGCTTGGTGAAGTAGCGCTTCGGAAGAGGGTTCGGCCCACGTTGGCGGATCTCGGCGCAGCGGAAGGCCGGGGCCGGTCCCTCGACCGCCAGGACGATGTCTAGGAGACTAATCTCCTTAGGCGCCTTGGCCAGCCGATATCCACCCTTCGGACCCGGCGTCGTTGCGACGATCCCGGCGCCAGACAGCGCCTGCAGATGCTTCAGCAGGTAGCTCGTCGATACGCCGTGGAGTTCAGCCAGCGCCGCCGCCGACAGCA
The DNA here is from genome assembly GCA_900468015.1 of Hyphomicrobiales bacterium. GTDB lineage: Bacteria > Pseudomonadota > Alphaproteobacteria > Rhizobiales > Rhizobiaceae > Agrobacterium. Next base: position 78,467 of record UBRU01000002.1, on the reverse strand, counting down.
CGCCATCTTCCGATAGCCCCGCCAGAAATGCCGTGCAGTGGATGGCCTGTTCGACGCCGTCGCTTAGTTTCATGGTGTATCTCCTAATCGTGGATATAAAATATCTATGATTAGCACCGGTGTCAATTCCCGATCACGCAGTCTGCGTGAGATTCAGAATATGCTATTGGGAAGCGGAGTTGCTACGCCGGGAGGTTCAATCAGGAGGTGATCTTCGTATGAGTGGGAACAACAAGAAAGGACATGGCTCCGAGGTGGACAGTCTTCAGGACGCGCACCTACGGAGAACTTGTGCGTTTAAGCCGTTATCGCGTCTAGGTTTCACAAACAAAATAGCGGTAGCAACCGGCAAAGCGGTCCTACTACTGCATGTCGGTTAGTTTGCTGACTTATATTGGCTCATCCAAGGTATGAAATCAGACGTTGTCCACGCCTTGCTATAGCGTGACAGGCGGGGCAATCATGTTATTAGAGTCTAAGTGCTCCCTCCCAATTTCTCCTAATGCAAGCGTGGCTATCCCGTCCGTTTTCCCTTCTGAAAGACACCGCTATGAGTAGCAAGCAATCGACCGTGAAAGCGGCAGCATGGATGATGCTATCGTTGTCGCTGTTGCTGTTGCTGTTGATGTCAGTCTCCGGTCGCGTTGTTACTCACGAACTCAACGTTTTCCAGGCGATGGAAATGCGTTCTGTCATCGCCTTCTTCATACTGTTACCGCTGGTCTATCGGGAGGGTGGGCTCAGGGAAATGCGGACCAGCATTCCCCTCAGACACATCGGTCGCAATGTCGCGCACTACTTGGGGCAATACGCCTGGCTTTTGGGACTGACTTTAATACCCTTGGCGCAAAGTGATCTCGATCGAATTCACTGCGCCGATCTGGGCCGCTTTTCTGGCCGCCATGTTTCTTAAGGAACCACTGACATGGCGGAAGGGCATCGTCATTCTGTTTGGACTGGCGGGGGTCGCTGTGATTGTCCGTCCGGGTGGGGCTCCGCTCAATCCAGGTCATATCATAACGCTTGGAGCCGCTGTAGCTTTCGCTATATCCTTCGTTAGCACCAAAGCGCTCACGCGGTCTGACGCGGCCACAAAGATCCTGTTTTGGATGCTTGTTATCCAGTCAATCATCGGCGTCGTTCCAGCGCTCAGTGTCTGGACATGGCCGTCTTCTTCGACATGGCCATGGATCTTCCTGTTGGCATTCACGGGATCGTTCGCTCACTTTTGCATGGCCAAAGCTCTTGCTCATGCAGACGCGACAGTAGTGATGCCGATGGATTATCTCCGGGTGCCCGCATCGGCATTGATCGGATATCTCCTGTATGCGGAAGCAATTGATGTCTTCACTGCAACTGGCGCGGGTCTGATCCTGTTGGGCAACTTATTCAATCTTCAACGACCACGCAGACTGGAGAGTTGAGATTCGTGCTTCGCAGGGATTTTTCTGTTTCACGCCGTCTGATGTCCGACGATAGCGGGGCATTTGTTCCCGTAAATCGGTGGGATACGTTGTCCGGATTATCTGCACCCAGCAGCACCGTATCGTGCGCCAGTCGCGGCTGAGGATTTCAAGGACAAAACTCCAAAATAACTGCTACCAGACCAGCCACATTGGCTGCTTTGCGCCGAAAGAGGTCCGGTTCGAAAAAGCGCCGGCTCGAATGAACTCACACTATCCTCTCTCAAATCCAGCTGCCAAGGCAGTGGTTGGTGCCAAGCGGACAGCTTGGGTGCGGGACACGTTTTCTAGTATCTGTCGTTTCAATAACTCTGCTTTATAGGATATCGAACGAAGGCACACTTTGGAGCAGGCAATGAATGCCGACACGATCGAGGAACAACTTGACCAGAACCTCGTCGCCATTTGGAAGACCTTACATCAGGCGCAAGATGGTTCAGCTCGCTTCATTGAGGGACTGATATCCGAGATACGTGACGAAGCTTTTGCCCCTGAGCAGCGCATCGCATCTGTCGGTCAGGCTTGGTGGCCGTTTGTAACAGGTGGACGGGGTATTTTCGATTTCTATATATGGAGTGGAAACCCGAGAAGAGACAGGGAGGCGAACGCGAACCTCCGGGAGCACGTCGAACGAGTTTGCCAACTGTTGAAGCAATATAATAGCAGGCAGTAACGTCCGCTCTCGGACGAGGGACAGTGCTGAATCCTAGCTCGGAATAGCCGGATCGATCGTCATCAAGCCGCGCAGTCATGTTCGCCTTTCGCGAAATGAGCGACGCTATCGGCCAATAGCAGACTTTGCGATGCGGCCACGTCGTGACAGACTATCTGAGTACTTATTACAATGAGGCGAGACAGTATGAACTCGTTTGAACAAGAGTGGGTCGAGTTTCATGGCGAGGTGCCTCCGCTAGGATTCGAGCTGCGAGAGATGTCAGGGAAACCCTGGGTTCGCTTTCATGCTTTGCCAAATAGTGATCGGTATCCGTCAAATCGTTTTGAGCGCAACGAAGTTCGAAAACGGGCAATCATCTTGGGCAATGAATTTCTGGGCGAAGGCGAACCATGTTGGCTCGTGCAATGCCGAATTGAAGAGTATGAAAAACCGTATTGGAAGCCGCTCACGGCTCAACTCGACCCTCAACTTCGGTATCGCGACACGGAAGATGACTTTCATTGGGTGGCATCTGCGCTCCCGGTAGTATGGAATGCCAAAAAGTTCAACGATCTACTGGTCGACATTTCCAAAGATCGAACGGGACCAACGCTGTGGTTCAGCCGCAAGACTGGCAAAGTTTTCGCTCCGTACGACGGTGGCTTTGATCTCTTTCCAACAACCGAGGCTGAAGTTGTCGAACTAAAGCAACTACACGGTGGATGGCTCTCGCCTGAACCATCGGGTTTGTAGCTACGCAAAAACAGAATGACCGCTTGTGGCGCGAAGCGGAAGGCGCCTTCCGGCCATTGCGAACGTTGTCGTTGCGTGCGGATGTTATTTTAGCGGAACTGTAGGAATAGGCTCAGTCCAACTAGGCCAAGAATAAGGACCCCTCCCAACAACAACACCCAATCCTTGCGATTCCGGCGCTCTATAGACCGCCATATCACGTCGATCGGGTTCAATGGATTTGACCTCAGAGGATTATCCTGCTTTCGAAAGGCTAGACGGAACCTGCAGGTAGTGCAACGGCAGCAAAGCCCCGAATTGTCGAGGATCGCGGACACCATGCCTATAGGACATGACTTCCCAAGCCTGCCCGACAGTTAGCAGGTTAATCGTTTGACCGCAGCCATCATCGAGCCTTGCTGATCTGGATCAGCGCGGACGATCCTGTCTGCGAGAAAGCGTACTCTATCCCTTCCTTATTCCAGAAGGCTGTTGTGCTTTCGATCTCCTCCATCTTCTCGAAATCGTCCGGAGAACCGAGCCGGGCTATTAGCGCGTCAACAAGGCCAGCAGGGTGCTTCGTGGAGTATGTGCACGCCTGACGACCATTGGGACCGACGGCGATCCAGAACGACAGCGAATCCGTGCTGTCGGACTGCTCGCTCTTCCAGCCAACCACCTCGACCGATCCCCCATTGTATCGCTGGAACGCCGAACGCCATTCTGACGTATCCGCCTCGGACATGCGCTGCCATCCGAGCTCGTCGCCCTTGGCGGACACGTCCTGGATGTCAGAAGCCATACAAATGCTGATGAGACGGTCGACCGTCATTTCCACGGAAGCGGCAGCAGATGATCCGGCATAGATCGACACCACCGTGGCGATAATAATGGCGATCTCGCGCACGAAAACCTCCCGCATTACTGCGTCAAACGCACCTCTTGCCACGCAGCCGCAAACCGCGCGGCGAGACGACTTTTGCCAGCCCCGCTTGGGTCGATTAATATCGATGACTTCCGTACGCTCCTTCGCAGATTACGCAGTGCAGCGATGAGACGCAATGACCGCTCCTGTCGGATAATGTTGAAAACTCCCGAGGAATGCTCGCAGAGCGATGCTGGCGAGACCATCCTGAAATGAAATTCCCTTGCGTACAAACAGAAGGAAATTGGTTTGCGGCATTCGTCTCGTTGGCCGCCGGATGCGCAATTCCATTTCAGTGAAAAAATACCCGACGTGAGTGTGGAGAGTTTTTCAACAGTATCGGCGCGAAGCCGTCATGAAGGTAGCAAAGGGCATCGCAGATCGGTATCCTCGGCTTTTAGCTTGAAGAAGGGACTAGCGGAATGAACGAACGCCTTTCGTCTGCCATGGATTACTTGAGACAGAAGCCGGGCTTTCAGGAATATCCACAATTCAGATGGTCGACTAATGATGTCAAGGAAGTGGAAGATGCCACAGGCTTGCGCATCCCTGCCGATCTTAAAGAAATGTTTCTGGAGTCGGGTGGCATTAGCCTGGAAAATCAGGAACTTTATTTTAAAGGCAGATTTCCCGATGGCACCGACATGGTTGGAGAAATCCAGATCATGATAAATGACGCCGAACAGGTTGTCGACTTTCATCGTACGCTTGTTGTCAGTGAAGAAACTCCTGGCAGACTCGATCCAAGATATATTGTTTTTGGCACGGCAGATGGTGGAAATAGCTTCCTAATGGTCGATGGAACGACTGATGACGGAGCCGTTTATTTTTGGCCGCTTGCCTTCGATCCGATCGGAGAAGGCGACAACGACCAAGGCGTTGCCAAAGTGTCGAGGTCCCTTCCGGACTTTATCGCGGGTCTCCGGACAATCGACGAGATCTGACGGTGGCGGTCTCTCTCACGCTGCCCCCATTTAAAGGGTCGGTTCAGGATGAGTGCGAAATGACACTCAAACGAGCGAAGTCCCCTATCGGTCCAAAGCGGTCATTGCCTAATGCCAGCGTTTGAATGCAGGAAGTCTGAAACGCGAGCTTGCGTATCAATCTCCGAACTTGGGGGCCAATTCGTCCATGATCCTGTCGATATTTGCCGGGGTGACATTCCAGCGTGCCGGGTTTTCGTACTCAAAATCGGCGTTTACCTTCGAATTCACCCTGTCGAACTGGAAAAGTAACTTGATGAAGCCTTTATCGCCCTTCTGGAGTAGCCACTCGCGATAGGCCAAGACTGGCGCTTCGACGTCGTCTATGTCTGGTGCCACTGCGTTGGGTTTGCCGAATGTATCATAGGCATAACCATACGTGCCGGTGAGATAACCATCGTCGTCTACTTCAAAGACGATTGAGCCCTGCGTCCAGTCTAGCTGCTGCATTTCTTTGGAGTTAAATATAGCCTTGGCGATTGCGCCCATATATTCCATGTTCTCAGACATAATTGCTCCATCTCACGAAAATGCATTATGGCAAATTTTGACCTGCAAAGTTCAGAAGGTGATCTTTTTCGTTTATTTGGTTTCACTGGTTGTTGGATCAGGACCGTGTCTTGGACATCGAAAGCGTCCGGCCTAACAGTGCCGGGCGGACCGACTACCTTTTTGCATCAATGTTGGACATGTAGCCTTGGACCTCTAGTACGCATACGTCCTACGGCTCATCTGCAGGCCAAACCGAGCCTCATAGTTGTGGATGAAGTTCCTTGGTGATTTCGTTCACGTTTGAAGGCGTTACGCTCCAGCGTGCGGGATTTTCATACTCGAAATCAACATTGAACTTATTGCTCGCTCGATTGAACTGAACGAGCATCTTGATAACCGCTTTGTCATTCTCCTGCTTCAGCCAATCCCTGTATGAGCCTGCTTCCGCGTTGACCAAACGTGGCGAACCGAAAATGCTTCCCACTCTCCCTCAACATCGTAGGAATAGCCGTAGGTTTCGCTCACCCTGTCGTCTTGGAAAACAATTACCAGCGAAAACGTCTGCCAGTTCTGCTGTTCGATTTGGTCAGAATTGATGATCGCACCGACTAGGTCTTCAACCAACTCGGAATTCTCGGACATACGTTACTCCATGATTTTGAGCGGTAAGGCAGGTTCACCTTCCTTTACGTGATCGACTTGCTCCAAGCCGGGATTGCCAGCATGTCGCATTGCCCACAAAACAGCACCACTACCGATACTGAGCGAGAGGTTATGGTAACAGCGAACGTACGAAGCCCGCAATTGGCGGATACTGGTCGACGGAATCGAGCGCCTGCAGCATCGCTTTGCATGAGGCTCGATATCCATCGATATAGCCAGCAACCGCTTGCTGCCCCTTGCTCGTGATCGTCAGAGCCACCGACCTGCGGTTTGCCTCTGGGCGCTGCCGTTCAATCATGTCCCGACGGACCAGCCGGTCAGCCGAAGACGACATGGTCGTCAGAGCGACCTGAACGTGCCGCGCAACATCCCCCAGGTTACACTCCGGATGCTCATCGATAAAAATAAGTGCTTGGACATCGAGAGGATTGAGCGAGTTTTGCATGGCTGCCGCTGCCTCCGCGACCTTGAAACGACGGGAAAAGCGCTCAAATGCGGTAGCGAGTTTTTCGATTTGTTCGGGCGTAGGGTCTGTCATTTCTGGTATTAAGCATTTCTGCTCGGACGACGTAAGGCATAAGGTAATCGGCTATCCGTCCTTGTTTACCGTTGCGTGTCTCCATTTCCAGGCGGTTGACCAGGTCAATGACATTGTAGAAGCGCCCACGCGTGCCGTTACGAATGAGCGCACGCGCAATTGCAATGGCGAGATGGATCTTACCTGTTCCAGTGCCGCCGACAAGGACGACATTGCGCTGGTCGGCGACTAAGGTGCCGGTGGGCCAGCTCCCGCACCAGGGATTCATTGATGGGCGTATCTGCAAAATCAAAGTCATCGATGTCTCTCGCCAGCGGCAGCTTGGCGATGGTGAGCTGGTAACGAATGGAGCGTGCCTGCTTCTCGGCGATTTCCGACTGCAGGAGGTCACCGACAATGCGCGGTGGTTCGTACTGCCGCTTGATACCGTTGCCCATGACCTCGTCGTAGGCACTACGCATTCCATAGAGCTTTAATGTGCTCATCAGTTCGAGAACCTGTGTGCGTTCCATCAACTTGCCCCCCTGAGCCTGTCGTATGCTGATCGGATCGTCATAAAACAGGATGGAGTGACGGTTGCTGAACACCGGCGCAGCTTTGGTCGTGGCGACACTGTCTACGACCCCTGGCACTATGTTCCTGCCCTCGCTCGCAAACCTGGTGCCTTGCGCAATGGCGCTCCCTTCCGCGAATGGGTCTTGCCAACCGCGATGGAAAAGGTCCGCAAGCGATTGAAGAGCGCGGACGACGGTGATCGACAGATGGTCACCATACTCGGATGCGTTCCTGCCGATGGTCTTACCGCCGTCGAAGCTGCCTGCCAGGAAGCGCTTGATCACGACGTCTGCTCGGCCTCGGTGATCATCAACATTCTGGCGCGAAGCCGCGATCCGGCTCCGTCGGCAACACTTCAAATCCCGGATGCGCTTCGGCTTGCCCATGAGCCGGTCGCCGACTGCGCCCGTTAGGCGTGAACCTCGACCGGGTGGCCGACGGCTGTCGACAGGACCGAATATTTGTTGTTGTCGAAGCGGACGGTACAGGTCTTCGACACCGAGGCTGGGACGCTGTGGAACCCGTCAAATGGACCAACGTAGCGCACAAGGCTGCCACGCTCGGCCTCGAACATTTGCCAGATCGACTGCGTCGTCTGTTCGGGGTGATTATGAGCCTTGGCATAGGCAACGCATTTATCGAGGAGCCAAGCATTCAATTCCTCCAGGCTTTTGACCCTGAGACGCGGCGTGAAGAAGCGCTCGCGCACAAGGCCGACTTGGTTCTCGACCTGACCCTTCTCCCATCCCGATGCAGGTGTGCAGGCGACCGGTTGAACGAGATAGTGGCTGCACATCTGCAGGAAGCGGCGATTGTACAGCCGCTCCTTGCCGATAAAGACCGCCTCGACCGCCGTTTTCATATTGTCGTAGATGCCGCGCGTTTAGGTGCCACGGAAGAAGTCGAAGGCCTTGTCGTAGGCGTAGAAGACCATCTCCTGGCTCTCACGCATATAGGCTCGGGCAAACATCATGCGGCTGTGGCAGAGGCGGACATGAGCGACTTTCACCGTGGTCGTCACACCGTTATCAGAACGATCTCATGGTTCCAGTCGAACTGATAGGCCTCGCCAGGTGCATAGTAGAGCGGCACATAGGCTTCGGCCGTCACGGCACCTCGATCCTTCGACCATCCTTTCGCGTAGCGTCGGATAGCATCGTAGCTGCCGTCATAACCCAGCGCCCGAAGCTCTTCGTAAATCCGGATCAGCGTCAGGCGTTCAAGAGAGGGCTTGCCTTCATTCAAAGCGAGGAAACGCTCGATCTCGGCCTTCTACCGACCCGTCTTCGGTAACGGTTGTCGCTCTCTTTCGTAAGAAAAGTCCGTCTCATCGGTCCGTAATATCTTGCGAACCGTATTACGGGAGACATGCAGTTCCCGGACTATCCTCTTCACCGACCAGCCTTGAACATGAAAGGCTCGACGAACACGTGCAATCGTATCCACTCGCTTCAACTCCCCCTCCATTCGCCTTCAAGAGACGAACGGACAGATGAAACAGGAGGAGGGTCAAAATTTGAAGCCGATCACCCCGCCAGAGGGGTCAATATTCCATGCCGAAACACAACGAAGGAGAGTGTTTCCGTATCCCCCATCAGCTCGGTCGAGCCGGCGAGGCCGCCCGGAATGAAGAAGACATCCGCTTTGCGCGGGCAGTCCTAAAAGATCGTCGTAGCGGCGACGGGAATCCCGACATCCGTTGAAACCGGCGTCTGGCCTTTCCAGACGAGATGCACCTTGCCCTTGGTCATGTTGAACACAGTCATCGGACCAATAAGATCCAAAAGGATCATTTTCGGATGGATCAGCATCACGAAAACCGGTCCCGTCGGGAAGGGACTGCGCGTCTTCAGCGGCGGCAGAATTGGTAAGAAAAGGCCAGCTCCGGTAGCGGCCATCAGAAGATTGAACTCTCGGCAGTTCATGCTTGTTTCCTTGAAAAATCAAATGTTCTTGGGGGACAAGGTCCGCCGGCGGCGGACCCACCATGCTCAGAGAAGCTTGTTCTGGGTCAGTTGCATGGGCTTATCCCCACAGTGCCACTAGCGACACATTTCAAACACTATCTGCGCTGTGAATTTAGCGCCATGCGGCATTTGGATACTGTGGCAGGGATTGTCAAAAGCTTAGCGTGCACGAACCGCGTTTCGCTGGATCTTATCCGCTCAATAGCGTTGTGTTCAGTAAGCATTTGGCCAGAAGGGACATAGATGGGCGGTTTGTGCAGACGCCGCATTGTCCTATGCTACATCCGTCGAACATTCTCATTGAGTATACCAACCTGAAGGTCGAGTAACTTTGGTTTTGTCGCATTCGCGATCGGACGCATGCCCGAACTGCTCGCTCAGCAGGTATAATAGCTTCAGCCCCACCCCTTGATTTTCATCAAAAGTCTTAATCAGGACAGTCACTTAATTAGGGTATGCGAAAGAAAGCAACAAATTTTCCACTGCAAAGCTATTCTGACATTCGGTCGTATTTTCGCTATAGAGCTGGAATTCAACAGCGTGACGACGAAGGTCTATTCGTCCGAAACGTATGGCAATATGGAGTTCCCATGACGACGACGCCGGACACACTTAAACCACTTCTGTGGGAGCCGAAGAATCTGGTGCGGGCCATCGAAGCAGCCGGGGTTACTCTTTGGTCATGGAACGTCAACACTGACGCTTTTGCTATGGATGATCATTCTTATGAGCTATGGGGTGTTCCTAAAGGCAAGGACGTCACATTCGAAGATCTTTCCGCGCACATTCATCCGGCCGACCGTGACCGGGTTCGTGCGGCCTTTACAGCGACACGCTCCATCATTGGTGCCTACGAGATTGATTTCCGGATCATGATCGCGGATGAACTCAAATGGATTTCAGCGCGCGGTCAGGGTGACGACGCCGGTATGGTCAAAGGGATCATGTTCGGCATTTTCATTGATGTCACAGGGCGCAAGCAAGCCGAAGAAGGTCGCGAATTGCTGGCAGGCGAAATGAGCCATCGTGTCAAAAACCTTCTCGCCATTGCCTCTGGCCTGACCGCCATTACCTCGCGGTCAACGACAACGGTCGAGGATATGGCCCGCGAATTGACACTCAGGCTGACAGCTTTGGGACGGGCGCATGATCTGGTCCGACCGGTACCTGGGCAAACGGAAGCGCCATCTGCTCTGCTGGGCGATCTTCTGACAGTGCTTCTCGCACCTTATGACGATCTCGGCGCTTTCAGCGGGCGTATCCGCGTCTCAGTACCACGGATGAGCGTAGGGGAAGGTGCCACGACCGTCGTTGCGCTCATCGTCCATGAGCTAGCCACCAACTCCTTGAAATACGGCGCTCTGTCCGTCGATACCGGAACTCTCGACGTTTCATGCTCCGCACAAAACGAGGCCGTCACGATTGTATGGACTGAAAACGGAGGCCCGAAAGTCGTCCACCCACAGTCCAAATCCGGTTATGGCAGCAAGCTTGTGGAGCGCAGCGTAAAAGGGCACCTGCGCGGGTCGATAGATTATAACTGGGCGCAGGAAGGCCTCGTTGTGACACTGGTTGTCGATCCAGAGCGTTTGGCAAACTAGAGTATCGACCTGGATCAACCGACGTACGTCACGGATCAGATGAAAAGCTTCAGCTCGGCTGCCGCTGCATTCGCCTCATCCATCGAGGCGTCCAGCGTAGCCTTGAGAATTCGAAGTTCCGCAAGAAGGCGTGGGCTCAGCTCTTCTTTTTGCCAGTCTGTCAATTTCTGCTGCCATTCGGCGACTTCAACAATGAGCTGGCTCGACCTGTCCGCTGTTTGAGGATTGACGGCACGGGCGGCACGCTCGGCATTTTCTGCAAGCTCGACCAATTCGACCGTGCTGACGATCCATCCTGGCAGAGCCTGCCTCAACGTAACTATTTCAGCTAGAACCGATGTTTCAGCGGCATATTGGGTCATGTTGGTCCCGATCTTCATGAGAATGAAATGAGAGTGCTGGCTCTGTGTGAAATCTTTTCGCCACTGTCGAAAGTAGCGCGCAATCGCTGCATCACCATCGGCACTGCGTTTGAAGAGCAACACGTGGCTCGTCCTCGACAACCACGGCTATTGGGCTGTTGACGGTCGTTTCGTGCCCACCGTCGGTGCCAGGGTTTTGTCTATACTGGCAATATTGGAAAGGAGGCTCTGGAAAATCGCATCGTTCTTGGCACGCCATTCCTTGTCATCAAGCCAGAGATAATCCTGATCGGGCATCAAAGGCACGGATTTCACCTGGGCACTGGTGATGGGTAGGAAGAAGCTGGTCCGTGCCCGATCGATCACCAGCGAAAGAAGTGGAACCACTAGACTGTCTTTTCCCGGAACGAAAAAGCCACCGGATGCCACGATCACGTAATCTTTTTGGTCTTTTGTCCCAATAACGACATTGCGGACTTCACCGACGATTTTGTCGTCAGAGGTTCTGACCTCCGCACCGACGATCTCGTTGACCAGCAGGCCTGGATCCAGCGCACTGATCGGAACGAGGGGACCTTCGTTAAGTGTGCCGCGGCTGCCCTTGACCTTGCCCAACCGTTGTTGCAGCGGCTCACCCGCGGCCTGCTGCTGATCGACGGCATCTTCGTCACTCGTGCCACGTCCGCCCATTGATGGGGATGCGATCAACTCCTTGATGTTGCCAACGAGCCGTTCGCAATCATCTTCCAGTCCATAGGTCCACAGCAGAAAAGCTGCATCACGCAAAGTTCTAAGATCTAACACAAGATAGCGATTCTCAGGGTCTCGCAACTCCGGCTTTTGTAAGATCGCCTCTTCAATTTTTGCATCGGATATGTTGCAAGCAGCCAGCACCGGCGTGGCAAAAAGCGCAGTTGCAAATGTGAGCCCAACGGCAATAGCCGCAGTTTTGAAAAGGGTCATAAAAGAGGTCCGATCGGCGGAGAGTGCTTTGACCTCGTGGTGTTAAGCACGTCAATCCGGAAAGAGCGTACCGCGTGACGCTTCGATCATGATGTCAGAACGGAGTTTGTCCTGTTTTGTTCCATCCCAATAAGACCTCGTGTCTATGGCGCATCCATTGTCGACACGAACCACGAAAAGCAAGTCAAATCGATAGGCTCTTGCTTGGGGCGTTAGCTGTCTAGGATTACGTTTTCTAATCCTAGACTTAGAGATGCTGTGTTGCTTTCTGAGGCCGTATTCGAAAAGTTGCCCCCCGAGGATGCGTGAATATCGCGCAGGGAGGAAACATGTTCGACAATATTTTCGGGGGGCTTGCCCTCCTTTTTTCCGGTTATACGCCGCTTTTCCTGCTCGCGGGTGCAGCTCTCGGTCTCGTCGTTGGGGTTTTGCCAGCACTTGGTGGAACGGCTGGGATGTCACTTTTGCTTCCCTTTATTTTCGGGCTTGATCAGGCGTCTGCCCTTGCTCTGATGATCGGAATGCTGGCAACAGTCGCCACCGGAGACACGGTGACATCCATCGTTTTGGGCGTTCCAGGCTCCGCATCATCTCAAGCGACAATTCTCGATGGTTTTCCGCTGGCCAAGCGAGGTGAGGCCGGGCGTGCGCTGTCTGCGGCCTATTTCGCCTCAATGCTGGGCGGTCTTTTCGGCGCGGTTGTATTGACGGGAACATTGCTTCTGGCTCGCCAGATCATCTTGTATTTCGGCATGCCTGAAATGCTGATGCTGGTTATTTTCGGGCTTGCGAGTGTGGCGGCACTTTCAGGTGCCAGCCTCGGGAAGGGACTGGCGGCATGTTGCCTGGGCCTGCTCATTGGTGCCGTCGGTGCGGCACCCGCTACCGGCGAATATCGACTTGATTTCGAGATCTACCATTTCGGAGACGGTTTTTCGCTCATTGCCTGTGTTCTCGGCGTCTTCGTCATTCCCGAGATCGTGGATCTTCTGCGCAACGGCACGACGATTTCCGATCGACCTCTGCTCAAGGGCGGCAGCCGCCAGGGTATCCGTGATGTAATCGAGCATAAGTGGCTGGTTTTGAGAACGTCGGGTCTCGGTTGCCTGATCGGTGCTCTTCCCGGAATTGGCGGCGCCGTTGTTGATTGGCTCGCCTATGGTCACGCCGTGCGGTCGGCAAAAGATAAGAGCCAGTTTGGCAAAGGAGACATTCGCGGTGTCATCGCCGTCGAAGGGTCGAACAATGCCGTCCTCGGCGGCGCGTTGTTGCCGACGCTGCTTTTTGGCGTTCCCGGGTCTGGATCGACAGCGCTGTTCCTGTCGGGCCTCATCCTTGTGGGTATACAGCCGGGACCGGCGATGGTTCAGGGAAATCTGTCCCTCACCTTCAGCATTGTCTGGGCTCTCGCGCTTGCAAACGTAATCGGTACATTGGCCTGCTATTTCCTGTCCGGTACATTTGCGCGGCTAACCCGGATTCCCTTTGTATGGCTGGCGCCGATCCTGCTTCTGGTCGTTTGTTTTGCGGTACTGCAATCCAGCAAGGCGCCTCTGGATATCGTTGTTCTCGCCGGGTTTGGCGTGCTCGGCGTGTTTCTACGGCGGTTCGGCTATGCCCGCCCGGCGTTTCTCATCGGCTTCGTTCTGCAGGACAATCTTGAAGTTCTCCTCTATCAGAGCGCTCAGATTTATAGTTTCGGAGAGTTCTTCTCGCGGCCTATCGTGCTGGCCGTAACAGCTGTCATTCTCTTCACGCTTGGCAGAACGCTGCTGGGCGCACACCGTCTCGATACCGAAACCACGGCCGGTTCTGCCTCGGAGGTCAGCGGATTGACGGCCGCGCAATTTACCATCCCGGTCGTGTTGTTTGGCGTTTTCGGTATCGGCATTGTTGCAATGATCGGGTTTTCGCCGCTCAGCCAAATCTTCCCCATGGCCGTCGCAGGCATTGGCATCCTTTGTATCACGGCTGTCACAATTGGGCTGGTTCGTCGTCGCCCCCATGTGCTTCTCGATCAAGAGGCCGGCAAATCGCTCAGGGAATCGGGACAGTTACAGCCTCTACTTTGGATATTGCTTGGCCTCGGCCTGATCTGGGCCCTTGGTTTCTTTATTGGAGGCGGACTGCTGCTGACTGTCTTCCTGCGCGTTCGGGCAAAAGCGTCGATCATTGCCTCGTTAAGCGCTGCGGTGATTTCCGTCGCGGTGTTCTGGGGCCTCGCCAACGTTACATCTGTCCACATGCCGCCTGGCATTCTGGTTGAACTCGCAACTCATTGAGGAGGAATGAGCATGAAACATTTTAGGATTTTTACAAAAGCACTCGCCTTGGGCGCTCTATTTGCTTGCCAGAGTGTCGGTGCGAAAGCGCAAGAGACGTTTGAGCCATCGCAGGTGACGATCACCGTACCCTTCGCAGAAGGTGGCGGTAGTGACACACTGGTTCGAATGATAGCGCCCTATCTGGGTAAAACCCTGTCAGGGACGCCGTCCATCATCGTTCAGAACCAGCCTGGGGGAGGCGGCCTGCCGGGAACCAATCAGTTTTTCCGCAGCGCCGAACATGATGGAAGCGAGCTTCTCGCCATGTCCTCATCGGTGTTCATGGCAAACCTTCTGCGTGACAGACAGGTTCGGTTTGAAATTGACTCGTTCATTCCCGTCTATCTGTCGCCGCTTGGAGGCGTGATCTATGTTTCTGAAAAGACCGGCGCCAAGCCTGGCAAGGGTATCGAAGGCGTTTCTGCGCCGCTGGTCTATGGGGCAGCTTCTCCGACATCCGCCGACGTTCTAGTAATTCTTGCGCTTGATTTGCTTGGGCTAGAAGTCAAACCCGTATTTGGAACACAGCGCGGGGCCGCACGTATTGCGTTCGAACGCGGAGAATTCAATGTCGATCATCAGTCGCCGGCGGCATTCAACAGCAATGTGAAGCCACTTGTCGCATCCGGTCAGGCAGTGCCTTTGATGAGCTTTGGCTTTGCCGACGCCAATGGAGAGATCGTCCGCGATCCGGCATTCCCGGAGATGCAGACATTCTTTGAGCTTTACCGCCAGACCAAAGGAAAAGATCTAGACGGGCCAGCAAAGCGAGCTTGGATCGCGTTATTCAATGCGTCTGTCAGTACCGGAAAAGCGCTTGTTCTGCCCGCCAAAACACCTAATTCGGTGCGGACGGCCTATGTAGCGGCATTTGAGAAAATCTTTGCCGACCCTGAATTCGTCGCCAGAGCGAAAACCGAAATTGGCGACTATCCACAGTCCACCGGTGACATCGCGATGAAGCAGTTCTCCAACGCTGCAAAGCTCGACGCGGAGGCGTTTACCTGGCTTGCACAATGGTACCAGACCAAACTTGGCGTCAAACTGAACTGATCCTGTCGATGCGGGCGCATATGGATGCGCTCGCTTTTCCAGAGCATTTCCTGACACAAAACCGGTTTCCACTTTTGCAGTAATTGCTCTCATAAAGGAGTGCGCATGACATTTCAAACCGACCGCGGTGCCTATGTCCATAAAGGAACCGAGATTCCCGATCCACAACCCCCTGAGGGCACCACGGTGCTGCGGGATATCGCATTTGGGTCTCACCCCAGGCAGTGTTACGACCTGTATCTTCCGGCAGATGCGAAGCCGGGTCTTCCCGTCGTCTTTTTCGCCCACGGTGGAGCTTGGGTAAGGCGAAATAAGCTCGCCATACGGATGATGTACGTTCTGCAACACGGTTTTGCTCTGGCGAGTACGGGCTATCGCCTCGCCACTGATGAACCCTTTCCTGCGCAGGTCCAGGATTTTCGAAGCGGAGCGGCCCATCTTGTTGCGAACGCTGACGAGTATGGGATCGATCCGGAACGCGTGTTCTTTGCTGGCGCCTCTGCTGGGGCCTATCTCGCCAGTTTGGCCGCACTTGCCACGAGCGAACCGGAGTTCGGACCAGTGACGCCAGTCCGCGGGGTCGTGTCGATTTATGGCCCTAGCGACCTGATCGCAATGGCAGGACCAATGCTGGGTGGGCTGGATCACGATGCGCCCGATGGCCCAGCCAATCAGCTCCTTGGCACCAGTGTCCGCGACAATCCAGATATTGCCAGACGTGCAAGCCCGGTAACCTGGATCAGTTCAGAAGCCCCGCCGTTTCTGGTGCTTCATGGCGATGCAGACCGGGTGGTTCCCTTCAGTCAAGGTGTCATTCTGGACGCTCACCTGCGGGTGGCAGGGGTGGAAAGTCAACTGGTTCAGCTCCAAGGGATCGGTCACGGTGCCCCCGAGTTCCAACAGTCTCCCACCACGAATACAATTATCGAGTTTCTCCAGCGACACTCTGTATGATGTGCGTTCGCGGCCCTAAAGAATAGCATCGAGAAATAGCGGCGTGGAACCAGCTGCCGGGGCCTCCGCAAGTATCCACTTCTTGAACGCACGGGCTGCAGGGCGAAGCCGAACGCCCTTGGGTTCGACCAGAGCAATAACCTTCCCGCTGTCAATGCCGGTCGGGAAGGGCGCCACCAGTGTGCCCGCTATGATCTCGCTTTCTATGAGATGCGCCTGGGCCATGACAATTCCGCTTCCCGCAAGGGCTGCCTGATAAGCAAGTGTCGAGTTGCTGAAAATAAGGTTTGGTTGCGGCGCTACCTGCTTAAATCCCATAGCACTCAACCATACAGGCCAATCATCTGGCCGGTTCGCAGATGCAATCAAGGGCTGATCACGAAGATCGTTGAGTGTGTTCAGGCGCGCGGTCACCCCGGCTGTGCACACCGGAACAAGGATTTGAGGGAAAAGCGGTGTTGCCAGCACTCCGGCGTCTGGATCCGGCATAAACTGCACGGAGAAATCGATGTCTGACTTGCTGAAGTCGACATTTTGCATACCGGTTTCAAATTGAACGCGAACGTCCGGCCACTCCTGGTGTAAGGCTGACAGTCTGGGGATAAACCAGCGCGTTGCCCAGGTCTGGTAAATGCGAAGACGGACGGGCCCACTGGCACTCTCTTCAGCAAAATCCTCGAGAGCGCGCTCGACAATGTCGACCGCGACGCCCACGCGTTGCGCCAGTTCTGCCGCTTTTGGTGTCGCATCAACGCCGCGCGCATGCCTGTCGAAGAGGCGCACGCCCAGCATCTTCTCGAATTTTGACACCTGCTGGCTGATGGCACTTGGCGTTACGTTGAACTCTTCGGCAGCACGCTCGAAGCTGTTATTGCGGATCGCTGCCTCCACGACCCGAAGCTGGGTAAATGTCCATGATATGCGCACGTTGTCATCCAGATTGTCATAGCACAATTACAGACGATCCCGGATGATCGGGCAAGAGAAAGCTGAGGCCGAAATGAAATACTAAACGACGTTGACGCGTCCTGGTCGATTCCAAGTGGCTTTCCACGAAGACGTTGAGGAGAGGGAGAAACGCTCCCAGACAACGGGAGAGAGGGACAGCAGAAACGTCCGCCTGATGCGGCAAGCGCATTGTGCAGCAATATTCTACGCTGCGGGCCAGTGCTCCAGCGCTGCCGCTAATGCCGGTCTCGTTGCTGCATATTGTTCCAGCCCGATATTCTGCATAGCACTTTCCCAGGCGTCGATAAGGCTGCGGACGCCCTCGGCAGGACCTCCCGGATGTGCCATTATACCTCCACCGCAGGCGTAGATAAGATCCTTCGTGTCCATTTTCGTGTAGGTGGGAGCGACTTGGCGCACGGTTGATCCGCCTGATACGACGGGCATTGCCCGGTCATCAGGCTGGTCCGGTAAACTTAATGGCGTCAAACAATCTCTGGCGGAGGAGACGATGCTCTCTTCCGTTTCCCAGAATTTTCCACCGAGGCCACTGACATGGATATGGTCTACGCCGGCCAAGCGGTGAATTGTCTGGTAAGGGGCGAAGTCCAGACCAAGCATCGGTGCGCGCGTCATTGCCGCCCAACCTGCGCGGTGGCCATGGATCGGTAGTGAGCAATGCCTTCGCAATGCCACGAGACCCGCCAGTCCGACACTGTTCATGTTGACCATCACGCAGGTGCCACCATTTTCGAGCACGGTATCGTGGCCGCGTCGCATCTCGTCGGTATCCCCTGTTATGTTGAAGGCATACATTACCTTCTTGCCCGTCTTTTCGGCATGCTGGTTCAGCACGCGCATTGCAGCTGGAACCCGTTGGCTGATCGGCGAATAAGGCGGGTTTGCGATGAGTTCGTCGTCCTTTATGAAATCGACACCAGCGGCAGCGAGATCACGCACCACCAGTGCAGTGTCGTCAGGGCTTAAACCGATATTTGGTTTGACGACGCTACCGATCAAAGGTCGACCGAACACACCGCTCAGCTTTCTGGTGCCACCGATGCCGAAAGCCGGACGCGGAGTCGTTTGGATGAACGATGGCGGCAAATCGATGCTTTCCAGGCGAATTCCTGACAATCTGCGCATGCCCGTTTGGTTGCCGAGCAGTGTCGTCATCAGCATCGGCAAAGATGAACCGATATTGTGCACCGGCCAAGAGATGACGATGCGGGCCTGAACATACAAAGCGCCCTTCGTTCCGATCGATGCCAGCGACGGTGTCGGTCTTTCTCCAACAACTGTTATGGTTTCCACCCGTGCGGCAAATTTTTCAATCAGGGCATCTGTTTCTAGAGGCACCCGGAGCCTGGTTGCCGTGGACTGCTCACCCGCAAGTTCCGCGACGACGGGTTCGATGTCCCCGCTGGTCTCGATCAGATATGTTGCAAAAAAACGGTCAGTCATGCCGCGTAACCTTCGTGTTGAAGCACCCATCCTGAGCCTTCGAGGGTTTGTAGAAAAATATCCACCGCACCAACCTGCCCTCCTTTCAGGAGAACCTGAGTTCCGTCTATCATCGGATTAGAGGAATAGATCCGTGAAATATTGCCGCCTGAAGGATGGCCTGCCGCGATCCTGAGCGCATAGGCATCCAGCCTTCTCATCGTCTGGCTGGACGTATCGCCCCCGGCCAGAACCAGACGGGGGAGAGCGTGTTCCCGAATTGCACGATCCGCTATCGCTCCGTAAAGCGCACCGATCCTGTCTACGAGCAATGTAGCGGCAACGTTGTTTTCCTTCAGCGCCTGTCGCGTCCATGCAAGCGTGGGATCATCCGGGCCGAGCGCCGTATAGACAATCGCGCTTCGCCCGTTACACAGATGTTCCGAGACCTGCTTTTGGATAACGTCATGGATAGCGGCAGGGCCGTCCGTCAGAAGACTTGTCGCGTCGAGAGAAATCCCGGCCCATCCCCGGTCCAGAGCGTAGCGTATCTGTTCTCCGTTTAAGGCGGATGCACTCCCTGAGAGCACCAGCATCCGGTCAACCGGCGCTATGTTCGATGTAGATGCCGGACGCGGTGGTGGAGACAGGCGCGCGACATGTCTTCCGAGGCTTAAAGCCAGGTCCTGCGCAGCTATGGTAAAAACCGTTTGTTCCTGGGCTTTTTTCCAGATGAATTGTGCCGCGACGTCGAGATCGCTTTCGCTACAGCCATCGAAGATCACAGCGTCCTCGCGCCGGATGGATGCCGCATGAAATTCGGCTTCAATGGCGTTCTCACCAGCCCGCAGGATATCGAGATCGATTGCGCCGACCTTGACATCGCCCTGGCGCTCAAGATGTTTGCGCAGATCTGCCTCTGACATGGGGGTCGATGGATGAACTGCCATAACCGGATGACGATCGAGCCGGTAAACCTGTGATTTGTAACGGGCGAAATGATTGCTGAATATCGTGTAGCGCCCGGAAGCAGGACAGGCCGGTACCACCGCAACAGGTGAATCGCCAAACAGTTTACGTGCCGCGCTCAGGACAGTGGCGAGATTTCCGACCTCTGGCGACGAATCGAATGTCGAGCAAATTTTGTACTGCACGACTGGCGAGCCGATGGACCTGAAGAGATCTAAGGCCGGCGTGATTTCGGCAATCATTGCTTCAGGTGCGAGAGACCGCCCGGTTCCGGCGATACCAAGGACGTCCACCATCGCCGCATGTTTTTCAATGAGGTCCGGGGAAGGAGTGTCGAGAAACATGATTGAATTCAGGCCTGCCTTCTGGAAGTTCGCCAGGTTCGCTGTTCCGCCCGTGAAATCGTCTCCATAGAAACCGATGGGCGGTCGCCTCGTGTCGGATGGTGGCACATTTTGCATCGCGGTTCCCGGCATTACTGTTGCGAACGTGGCAGCTTTACACCCCGGACAATGAGAGCAATCACCCGCGATGTGAAGCGACTTCTATTCTCGCAGGTGTGAGAAAATCTCCGAGCTTGCGCCATCTGGAACCCGGCGTTAAATGGCTTGAGAGAAGTGGAGGAATACGATGGTCCGTTTGCCGTCCCTGACTGCCCTGCGAAGCTTCGAAGCCGCAGCGCGGCTCCAAAGTATGACGAAAGCCGCTGAGGAACTCTGTGTCACACATGGGGCTATCAGCCGGCAAATTCAGGCGCTGGAAGCCGACGTAGGCGTCAAGCTTCTAAAGCGTCTTCCGCGTTCGCTCGAACCAACGGAGGAAGGGCAGAGACTGGCGCTCAAGCTCAGTGCGGCTTTTACGACGATGGCGGAAGGCATAGCCTCGCTAAGGCCAGGCCCTGTGGTTCTATCCTGCTCGGCAAGCCTGACCATGCGTTGGCTCATACCGCGTATACCCTTGTTCCGGCAGGCTCATCCCGATGTGTTGTTGCAGCTGTCCCCCTCCCATGGGCCCATTGATTTTGCACGCGACAATATCGATATCGCCATCCGCAACGATGTTGTCCAGTCTCCGACAAATGTGCGTGTTCAACGTCTTGGACAGGAATATTTCGGGCCGGTCTGCTCTCCGGAATTTGCCAGAAAGCACAATATCAAAACCCCTGCCGATCTTGAAAACGTGAACATCCTCGCAACAATGACGCGGCCTGCGGCCTGGCAGGAGTGGTGTGATGCCTCCGGGAACACGGATACTGTATCCGGACCAAAAGATATTTATGAGCATTTTTACGTCATGATACAGGCCTCGCTCTGCGGCCTGGGCGTTGCGATTGCTCCGAGGATACTGGTTGAGGATGATCTGAAATCTGGTGGCCTGATCTCGCTTTTTGGCTTTGTGGCGGGAAACCGGAACCTGGAGCTTTGGACAATGCCCGATGCACGTCACAAGCCCGGAATGCGGTTTCTCGAAAAGTGGCTGCGCGAGCAGGTGGCACTTATGAATGAGGATACCGGCGGGCACGCATAATGCCTGCCGTTACTTTTAGTCACACCATCGCAATGAGAAGTCGATTGTGGCGGTGAGGGTTCGAGGGTCTAAGCTTGGCTTATGGATAGCGAGCCCTGTTTCCGAACCGCTGCGGATTTCAAATGAAGAGACTTGAGAACAAGGTTGCCCTGGTGATGGGAGCAGGATCGTCCGGTCCTGGCTGGGGCAACGGAAAAGCGACAGCGGTCACATATGCACGCCATGGCGCCATCGTCGTTCCTGTGGATATGAACCCGGAAAGCGTTGCGGAAACGGTTGAGATTCTGAGGGCGGAGGGTTTTGACACCCTGGGCTACACGGGCGACGCCACCCAAGAAGCAGACGTCGTTTGCATCGTCCGCGATGTCATCGCCAAGTATGGCCGAATAGATATTTTACAAGGGCGTTCTGAATGAAACAGATTTCGGTTGGCTCAACCACAATCGATCGTGTGCTGGAACTCCAGGATCTGGCAGTGTCTCCGACGTGGTTACTGGTGAATATTGCAGACGCCTATCCTGATGTTCGGCAATTCGAGGTCAATATACAGGCATTTCTCGTCCGCACGCCCGACAACAATATTCTCGTGGACCCATGTTGTGGAAATGGTCGTGCTCGCCATGGCCAGACACAATTCGAAAATCTCGATACGCCGTTTCTCGACCGTCTGAAGGCACTGGGGGTAGAGCCGGAGGCCGTCGATCTCGTTTTGATGACGCATTTGCATTTCGATCATGTCGGCTGGAACACATTCTGGGACGGGCAAGCCTGGCGTCCCACTTTTCCGAATGCCCGCTATGTCATGTTGCGTGCAGAATATGAATTCTGGCTGGCGGCACAGGCAAATGGCGCGGGTTCTGCGGCAACGCGTGCCTCGTTTGTCGATAGCGTAGCTCCGGTGGTCGCTGCTGGCCAGGCCGTATTACTGGAAAGCCTGGAAGACATGAAGACATACGATGATAACGTCCAGCTTCGGGCGCTTTCCGGGCACACACCTTTTCAGTTCGGCATTTCTGTACGGGACGATGAGAACGAGGTGCTGCTGGTTGCCGATGCTCTTCACAGCCCGCTCCAGATTGACAAGCCTTGGCTTCGCAACGGTGGCGACGTCGACCCTGCTGAGGCGTTGAAGACGAGGCTGGCCTTGATAGAGTATTGCCTGCAGTCGCAAGCCACGCTTCTCGCCAGCCACTTCGCCCACACCTCGGCCGGAAGGATCGTATCCGGAGAAAACGGTCCCAGTTTTATCTTCGAAGCTCCCTGAGCAATGTGGTTCTGTATCAAAATGTAATCGTGCCGTTGACGGTGATATGTACCGTCAACGACCTCTCAGGAGTATTGACCGTTTTCCCCTGTTATGGGGTATGGACAGCAGGGTCGAAATTCAGGCGCAGTCCAGGGCGAGGCCAGGGCATGCTGACCACGAGGCTGGTGCTGGAAAGGGTAACATAGGCGGTCTTGAGATCAGGGCCGCCGAAACAAATATTGGTGCAGATCGGATCGGGAAGCTCGATAAACTCCACGAAGGTGCCATCGGGTGCCACGACATTGATGCCGCCATAGACCAGTGAGGCAATGCAGATATTTCCGTTTTCCTCGACCGCAAGGGAATCGTAGGAGGTGAACCCCGGAGGACCGTTCATGTAACGGCCGCCATGGGGCGCTATGTGTTTTATCTCACCCGGTGAAGCGATCTCATATGCCCATAGATTTCCGGTATTCGTTTCGGCAACATACAGCGTTTTTTCGTCAGGAGACAGCCCGCACCCATTCGGCATCTCGCTTGGAAAAATCACTTCCTTGATCATACTGCCATCGGCGCGGGCATAGTACATGCTGCCGATATCCATATCGCGTTTGCGGCGCTTTCCGTGTTCGGTGATGTAGAAGCCGCCGTGTTTGTCGAATACGAGGTCGTTTGGCCCTTTCAACGGCAGACCGTCACAATCGGAGTAAAGGACCTCGACCTTGCCGGTGTCGATGTTGATCCGCTCGATCCGTCCGCCGCTGTAGTCATCTGCGGCCCGCGTCGGGAACAGGCCGCCATTGATGCGCTCCCAATGGAACCCGCCGCTGTTGCAGACATAGAGATGGCCATCGGGACCGAAAGCGGCACCGTTTGGTCCACCGCCCGGAGTGGCAATGATCGTCTTTTTTCCTTTTTCGTCGATACGGGCAACATTTCCGCGGGCAATATCCACGACGATCAGTGAGCCGTCGGGCATGTAAATCGGCCCCTCTGGAAAGTCGATTTCCGAGGAAATGATCTTGAAATCTGTAGTCATGCAAACCTCCCTTGAAATTACGCGCGATTACGGCTTCCCTGTCATCGCATGTTCCCGCCGCCGTTGACGTCGATTGTGCTCCCGGTCACGAAAGTCGAAAGATCGGACGCCAGGTAAAGCATGGCACCGGCTGTGTCCTCCGCCTGTCCACTCCGGCCAAGAGGTAGCGCTGCAATCATGCTGCTGCGGATCGTATCATCGAGGCGGCCCTTGAAAATATTGGTTTCCGTAAAACCAGGCGCCACGGTGTTGACGCGGATGCCGTCTTCGGCAAATTCTCGTGCCATGGATTTGGTAATCCCGATGATCGCAGCCTTGCTTGCAGTGTAATGCGGCCCGCCAAACCCTCTGGCACCACGTTGTCCGGCCACGGATGAGACATTGATAATGGAGCCACGGCGCGCGGCTTTCATCGCTGGAAGGAAGGCCTTGGAAATATTTACCGTGCCATAGACGTTGACATTCATGATCGACTTCCACTGATCCAGACTGACATCGAGAAAGTCACCATGCTCGGCATAGCCAGCATTGTTGATGACAACGTCGGAAACACCGAGTTCTGTTTCAACAACTCTTGCGGCTTGGTTGCATTGTTCTTCGCTCGTCACATCGCATGAAATTGCCATATGCCGCCCTGGGGGGAGGTCGGTGACAGTTTGCCGGACCGCGTCGGCATTAACATCGAGGGCAGCGACATGAGCACCATGTTCCGCAAACAGGATGGCGGCGGCCTTGCCGATGCCTGAACCAGCTCCGGTGATAACGACTATTCGATTCTTCATCAGCATTGCGCTCACCTTGTTCACTTCGCTGCCGCCTTGATCATATCGGCTGCTTTTTCTGCGATCATATATGTTGGAGCCTGTGTATTGCCGGATGGCATTGTCGGCATGATGGACGCATCAACGACCCTCAGACCCTCTATTCCGTGCACACGCAGCTCGTCATCCACAACGGCCATTGGGTCGGATGCCGGTCCCATCTTGGATGTGCCGATGAGATGATAGACTGAAAAGCTGAAGTTGCGGATGAAATTCAAAAGCTCGTCATCCGACTGCGCATCAACGCCCGGCAGCACTTCCTGATCGATATATTTCGCCATCGCCGGCGAGGCGAAGAGACGGCGTACAAGCTTGACACCCGCGAGCGCCACGCGCTGGTCCGATGGGTCACTGAGGTAATTGGGATCGACGACAGGAGCATCGCGGAACGAACTTGTTGTAACCCTGACGTGCCCACGGCTTTCCGGCCTTTGCTGGTAGGCCCCGCAGGTTATTCCGGGGAAATCATCGAGCAGACCGATATAGCCCTGTTTGTAGCTCGCTGGTGTGAATGTGACCTGAAGATCCGGGTAGTCCAGCGCTTCGTCCGATTTCCAGAAGATATGACCCATCGCGGGCTGGAGTCCGAGTATCGAGGGCCGACCGACCGCCCATTTTGCGATTTCCATGCCTAGCCTCAGGCCGCGAGCATATTGGTTGATGGTCGATGTGCCTTTTACCCGTGCGACAATGCGGGGTACGCAGTGATCGCGAAAGTTCTCGCCGACCCCTGGCAAGTTATGAAGTGTGTGAATTCCGGCAGACTGAAGCACCGCACCTGGCCCGATGCCGGAAAGCTGGAGAAGACGCGGAGAATTGATCGTTCCTCCGCAAAGGATGATTTCGCGACGCGCGTGGACGGTTTTCTCCGGCGAACCGTTGTCGCCGGAGCGCACATATCTGACGGACGTGGCCCTCTTGCCTTCAAGCACAATGGATGAGACCTGAGCGTGGGTACGCACGTCAAGATTCCGCCGCTTCATGGCAGGTCGCAAAAAAGCATGCGCCGAGCTGACGCGCCGCCCGTTTTTAATGGTTCGCTGATAGAGGCCCACACCAGCTTGATCGCCTGCGTTGTGATCTGCATTGCGTGGAATACCGATTTGCTGGGCACCTGCTATGAAGGCATCGAACAGCACATGAGACCAGTCGTTATCAGAAACCGACAATGCGCCATTTTTACCCCGGTAATGATCGTCTGACGGGCCTATCCGTGTTTCCGAATTGCGGAAGTAGGGTAGAATGTCATCATAGGCCCAGCCCCGGTTGCCCATTTGCGCCCAGCGATCGTAGTCGTGACGTTGGCCCCGGTTGTATACCATGCCGTTAACTGCACTCGACCCACCCAGAACACGACCTTGCGGCAGGCTCATGGAGCGCCCGTTCAGCGCTTCCAGTTCCGGTGTTTCGAACTGCCAGCTTGTTTTGGGGTTGTACACCGTTTTCAAAAAACCGGCAGGAATGGAAATGAAGGGATTGTTGTCCATGGGGCCGGACTCAAGAACGCAAACGGTGGTTCTCTCATCGGATGTTAGACGCTCGGCAAGCAGGCACCCTGCCGTCCCCGCACCGATAATAATATAGTCAAACTGATCAGAACTCATACGGCATGCCTCTGTATTCCCCAGCGCTGTCTGCACGTCATCGCAATTTTCGCGGATATATGCATGCTTTTAGACATAACCTCCGCAAACTCATTTTAGCAGCTATTTTGCCGTTGGTTTCTGTGAGAAAAAATCACATCTTGTCGGGATTGCACTTCGTTTGCTGTAGGTGATCCTTGCAGCGTGGCATTGAGGTAGAATTTGCCAGAAAGCAGGATGTATCTGCGGCTGTGCCCTGACCACCGGCCATGCTGGAGGGACAGGCGAAATTATCTCACAGATTGCCTCCGAGAAATCGTTTGGATCCGAACCCGATCTGGGCTTTCTGAAAAGCATGAAACTCTTTGACCCCGCCTTCAAGCCAGAGACAATGCATGTATAAATCCCGTACCGTCATCAAAACTGCACCGGAATTTGGCGCACTCGATATCGAGACACGCTCGACACCGGAGGTTGGCCCCAAAGATGCCCTGCTGAAAATTCACAGGGCAGCGATATGTGGGACCGATCTTCATATCTATAAGTGGAACGACTGGGCGGCCCGGAACTATAAGCCACCGCTTGTCCTCGGGCATGAATTTTGTGGCGAGGTCCTCCAGGTTGGACGTGATGTGTCGACGCTGACGGTCGGTCAACGGGTAGCAGGAGAAACTCACCTTTATTGCGACGCTTGCGAGCAGTGCCGAATGAACCGTCGGCATACATGCCTTAATCTTCGCCTCTTCAGCAAATCCGGGTTTGGTTGTTTTTCAGACTACACCGTCGTGCCAGTTCAGGCTCTGCGGGTGGTGGCGCCTGAGCTGCCTTTGGAAAAAGCGGTGGTTATGGAACCGCTCGGTGTGGGTGTCCGCGCGGCCATGGAGGCCGATGTTTCCGGTAAATCGATTTTCGTCATGGGCTGTGGCCCCATAGGTCTTTACGTGATTTCTGCTGCTCGGGCGCTTGGAGCAAGCCTGATCATCGCGTCGGATGTCTCGGCGTACAGACTGGCGCTTTCGCAGAAAGTCGGTGCAGATCACGCTTTGGATGCATCACAGGATACCACCTTCGCCGACATAAGATGCTTGACCAACGGTCTCGGCGTCGATGTCGTGATCGATGCCACTGGCAGTGAGGCGGCGATACAGGGCGCACTTGACGTCGTGAAGCCTGGCGGGCGTCTGATCCTTGCCGGCTTGCCGAACAAGAAGCTTGAAATCGATGCTGCAAAATATCTTATCAATCGCGAGATCACGCTCAAGGGCATTTACGGCCGGCTGATCGACGAGACTTGGGTCGCGACCGAAAATCTTCTGATGACGAACAGAATTCACATCGAAGATATCAGCACCCATGAATTTTCCCTGGACAATTTCACAGATGCTTTCGAGACGTCAGCGTCTGGAAAAGCCGGGAAAGTCCAATTCAATATGGATCTGTAGTTTGGGAGGAGGCCAACGGGAAGAGGTTGGAATTTTCTTGTGTAATGTGATCTGGCCTCACATCAGAAGTCCCAAATCTCGATTGCTCTGATTGTCCCCGTACCCTTAAATTCAAACCACAGCATTGCATGTCGCAGGCAAAATTGGCGCGAGACCGGGACAGCCTGGAATGGAATGGAAAATAAACAACCTTTAGTTTTTGATCGGGAGGATCGAATGCGTATATCCAGAATGACAAGATGCCTGCTTCAGACTACGGCAGTCGTTGCTTTTTCCTCACAGGTGTTCGCAGCAGAACCGATGCCGATGAACGGTGGTGCGGATATTGCCGCAATGTGCGGCACCAAACCTGCCGTGGTCGCGCTTGCTGATGGTTATGGCGGTGACACCTGGCGCAAGATTGCTCTGGCGGAATTCAAGGACGAAGCCGCTAAATGCCCCAATATCACGAAGGTGCTCTACACAGATGCCGCAGGCAACGCACAAAAGGCCAATAGCGACCTGAACAGCCTTGTTGCACAGGGTGCCAATGTTATCGTTGTTGCTCCCGATTTTGGCCCCCAGCTCATTCCGGCGATGCGCTCTGCGACGAAGGCTGGCGTCGTTGTGATACCCTATAATGCGAAGCTTCCCGGCAAGGAGGGAGTGGATTACGCTGCAAACGTCGTTCAGGACGTCGGCACAATTGCAACCAAATGGTCGGACTGGCTGGGCGATCATATGAAGACTGGCAACATGCTGTATTTCAGCGGCCCCGCGGGCACTGCCTATTCGAAGAACTTCATGGAGCGCATCAAGGAAAACGTGGCGCGTCATCCCGGCATCAAACTGCTCGATGACAATTACATCGTGACGAACTGGAACCCCGCCGATGCCCAGAAGGCTGCCTCCGGCGCTATGGCGAAGTATCCGCAGATCGATGTTGTCGGCGTGGATGTCGGCCCGGTTGGCGTCGCCGTCATTCGCAGTTTCCAGCAGGCTGGCCTCAAGGTTCCATTCGTCGTCAGCATGGCCAGTAATAACGAGATGAACTGCATGTGGGTGGACGCGAAGAAAGAAGGCAAGGCCTGGCCTTACCTGACGCTCGACAGTACCACGACACAGACCCGCATTGCGTTGCGTCGTGGCATATCGATTTACGAAGGCACCAAAAACCCGGATTCGACAACTGTTGCCGCCGTTCTCTATGCCGACAGTTTTGCCAACAAGGAACCCATGTGTGACAAAACGGCTCCCCTTGACGCAGACTTTTCTGGCCAGTTGACGCCTGAAAAGCTTAAGGCCATTTTCAAATAAGAAACCCGCGTAGACAAGTGATGGCTGTAATGACGAATACGCCCAAACTTCTCGAAATCGAGAATGTTACCAAGCTTTTTCCGGGTGTCCGTGCACTGGACAGCGTTTCTTTTGACGTTGTCGCAGGTGAAGTCCACGGACTTGTCGGAGAGAACGGTGCGGGCAAATCCACTCTTATGGCCGTCGCTTCCGGCGCGCTCAAACCAAGCGACGGTTCCGTAAAGATCAACGGCACCGTCCTTTCATCCGGGCCGGAACAGGCGCGCAATCTTGGCCTGGCGATCGTGCGTCAGGAACCATCCCTGATGCCAGATTTGACCGTGGCGGAAAACCTGTTTCTGGGCCTCCCCGAACGGTTGCGACCGCCACCCGGAAAAGCTGCGGAAAAGGCCACTCAAATTTTGAAATCCTGGTCTGACGACAGCAATGTGTCGGCTGACGATCTGGTGGCCAGCCTCAACCCGGAACAGAGATTTATTGTTGAAATATGCAAGGCGCTTGCCTCGGAGCCAAAAGTTCTGGTGCTTGACGAGCCAACCGAACATCTCGCTGCCGAGGATGTCGAGCGCCTTTTTTCCCGCATCAGAGCCGTCACTGCACGCGGGGCCTCTGTCGTCTATATCTCCCACCGCCTGCGCGAAGTGCAGAAGGTTTCACAACGCCTGACGGTTCTACGTGATGGCAAGGGGCAGGGAACATACACGGCCCAGGGTCTCAGCGAAAAACAGATCGTCGAACTGATCGTTGGAGGCGCGCTCGAACATGAGTTTCCAGCCAAAAGTGCCGGAAACGAAAGTCAGGCGGACGTGCTCGAAGTGAACGGCCTGTCAGGCGAAGCGTTCAGGGACGTGACGCTTAACGTGCGCTACGGGGAAATATTGGGCCTCGCCGGTGTCAGCGATAACGGCCAACGCGAATTCCTAAGGGCGCTCGCCGGACTTGAGCTAATTCGGGACGGAACCATCTCGGTCAACGGTCGCATCGTGCCGATTTCCGGGTCCAGTTCATCCTGCAAGGAAGGCATCCGCCTCTTGCCGGGCGATCGTCATCGGGAATCTATTTTCAGCGAACTCAGTGTCCGTGAAAACTTCGTCATAAGAAGCATCGAAAGCGATCTCCGTGTCGGCTTCGTCTCGCATTCGAGCGAGCGGAAACGTGCTAATGCGGCAATAGAGGCGTTCCGGGTCAAAACCCCTTCAACGGAAACGCGGATATCGTCTCTTTCAGGTGGTAACCAGCAGAAACTGATCCTCGCAAGCGTAATCGAGACCAGCCCCCGCATTCTCCTGGTGGATGAACCGACGCAGGGTGTCGATGTCGGTGCGCGTGCTGAAATCTATGCGATCCTTCGGTCAATTGCCGACAATGGAACAGCCATCATCGTGGTATCCTCGGATGCCGCCGAGATTGCCGGTCTTTGCGACAGAATCGCTATTTTTTCTCGTGGTCACGTTGTGAGCCAGCTGGAGGGCGACAACGTAACGGAAAACAATATTACCACCGAAGTTTTGACGACGAACTCCCTGCGCGACAGAAAACGCCGCCATATTGCCGGTATATGGAACTGGGCTGCCGGTAACGTCGCGCCGTTGGCGATGGTTCTTGCGGCAGTCATTGCTATTGGTCTCTACGGTAGCAGCGTCAATGAGTATTACTTCACCGCTCGAAACATGATGGGGGTCATGGCACTTGTTGCGACCCTGGCCCTTGTAGCCTATGGCCAGCAACTTGTGATGCTTGTCGGCGGTATCGACCTTTCCGTTGGCACCTTGATGGGACTTGTCGGTGTCGTCGGCTCTTTCTATCTGACAGCCGAAAACTCGGCAGGCGACTTCATTTTCGGGTTTTGCCTGATGATAACAGTTGCGCTGGCAGTGGGTTTGACGAACTGGTTTCTCGTAGAGCCCCTCAACCTTCACCCCATGGTCGGAACGCTGGTCACCTATATGGCAGTGCAGGCCATTTCGCTTATCTTACGGCCAGCGGCGGATGGCTTTCTTGACTACGACCTGATTGACAGGATCAGCACGGTCATCGGCTTCGTTCCCGTTACGTTTATCATTGTCGTTTTGACCGCGTTCGTGCTCGAATTTGCACTCTACCGCTCATTTCTTGGAATCAGTTTGCGCGGGCTGGGTTCGCGCGAGGAGGCGGCGCGGGTGGCAGGTGTAAGGCCAGGGATGACCAAACTCACTGCTTATGTCGGCTGCTCTTTTTTCGCTGCGCTCGCCGGTATCACGATGATCGCGCAGGTCGGCGTCGGTGATCCCACGGCTGGTGGAAGTTATACTCTATCGAGTGTCGCAGCCGTTGTTATCGGCGGGGCCAGCCTGATGGGTGGACGCGGCTCGTTTCTTGGGGCTCTGCTGGGCGCTATTCTCATCAATCAAGTGAATGTCGTTGCGACCTTCCTGGGGCTGAGTGATGCGTGGCAATTCTTTTTCCTCGGTCTCGTCATCCTTGCAAGCGTCGCCTTCTACTCAAAAAGCCGCCAGATGGTTGCATTATAGGTATAGCGATGAGTGATAATGTCATGAAAGATATAGTTGTTTCACGGCGATCGACAGGCGCGATCAGCAAATTCAGCATTGGTGAATATCACTGGGTGTGGATCGGCACTGTCGCGGTCTTTCTGTTGAGCTACATCATCGCTCCTGGATCGTTGCGTGCGTCAGCGCTTCTGGCGATGCTGCCATTTGCGGGTATTCTTGCTGTTGTCGCCATTGGCCAAACCCTCGTTATCCAGCAGCGTGGCATCGACATGTCGGCTGCCGGAATGTTCTCGCTCGGAGGGATGATCGTCTCCATCCTCGTCACCTATGGGTGGGGACTGTTTTTCGGTATTGCGACAACCCTTTTCGTGGCATTTCTGTTCGGTGCGCTGAATGGTCTGCTTGTGACCCGCGTCAACATCGCTCCAATAGTCACCACGCTAGCTACCAACGCACTGATGATTGGCTGCGTCCGCTGGATTTCAAGCGGCACCCCAATCCAGGCCCCTTCGGGTCTTGGGGCTTTCGCCCACCAGAGCATTGCCGGCTTGCCGTTCAGTTTCATTTTCTCGATATGTTTGGTGACTGCGGCAGCGATCGTGATGAACTATACGATCTACGGCAAGCGTTTCGTCGCGGTTGGCGTTAGTCCTGTCGCAGCCGACAATGCCGGTATCCGTGTCACGCTCTACCAGATCGGTGCCTATGCATTCGCGGCAATCTGCTTCGCCCTCGGTGGCATGATGTTTGCGGGTTTCATCGGCAGCGCGACCCATACCGCCGGAAATGACTATCTCTTGCCAGGTGTAGCTGCCGTGGTCGTCGGTGGAACGCCGTTTACGGGCGGTCGGGGAAGCGTGATTGCAAGCGCCATGGCGGCAATCTTTATCACGCAACTCGGCCAGATGGTCTTGTCGCTCGGAGCGAACTCCGCAACACAACTCCTTGTTCAGGCTGGAGCAATCTTTTTAGCGGCGACTGTCAGACACCTGCCGACGATCGTCAAAGTGCTTTCCGTGCGAAACTAAGCAGGAACGCTATCAAGCGGTTCAACTGGACATGTTGGCCATTCGTCTCGTGAAAATCAAACTCCAGGCCATGGGCTTAAGGCTTGGTTGACTATCGCTGTTAGTCTTTGTCGTTTGGCAGTTAACCGTGAGATTGCGGCCGTCGTTTTCTCATTTCGTACTTCATTTGCCAGCAATCCACAGTCCCATTGAACACACTTAGCAAAAACCGTTCAGTTTAAGAATTCTATACGCTTCAATCGAGGATCGAAGTGCATCCTCCGAATTGCGGTCTCCGTCATTGGCGTCGGGATGGTGCATTTTGAGCCGCTCCTTGTAACGGCTCTTGATTTCTTGGGATGTAGCCTGGGGAGAAAGCCCGAGTATTTCGAAAGCTTTGGCTTCCAGTACCTTGAGCTTTCGTTGCTGGGCGCCGATCTTCGTTTGCCCTTTCCCGTCGGCCTTCCGAGCATTTAGCACTTTTGCCGAGCCTGAACGAACTGAGGACGGTAGAGGAGCTTCAGTTGCCGCGCTAACCTTTGTTCCCCAGGTCTGGCGCGCACCCGTCGTCGCTTCCTTCTGGTAACGGGCAACGTTGGGATTAGATGGTAGTGCCGTGAAACTGTATCCCTTGTTATAGGCGGTCACATGCTCAAGACAGAACAGCAGGTAAAGACCTTCAGCACCCGCGCCCACGGGCGCGCGGTGAGAACCGCTCTTTTCACACCCGTCCCATTGGCATTTTGGGCCTGTGGATTCGCTGACCGAAGGCGAGCGTTTGCGAGCGGACCGAAGACCTACGAATATTTTCGAATCATGCGTCATTTGAGCTATATGGACGCCGACGACCAGTTGGGCAACTCCGGAAGTCTTTTTGTAATTGCCGCTCGTCAATCTTCAATGCAGAAGCTTACTGGTTTCACCTAAAGAACGCTTCTGGGCTAGACATAATTCAAACAGGCTCGCGGCAGAACTTAAGGTCCTAAAGGCCCAGCTTTCTCCCCGGACGAAAAGAAGTTCCACATTGATGCAGGCACCGCATCATCTGAAGCTGCGACTTTGTTGCAGACGGTATCAAGCTGTCCAATAAGATGGCTGTGATGACGGTCGGACGACAATGGCGGCCCCGACGGCGTCACGGTGTAGAATTCGCAAGGCAAGGCCATCGGCTTCATCCGTCTTCCGAACCGTTGCCCGAACCTCGTTTTCGACGGTGCCAAGAAGAACCGCCTTTCCATGGCCAGCAGCCACTCAACCGAAGTCGGCGGCTCAATTCCGGGCCACTCGCTTTTCCCTTCGAACCAGAAAACCCTTACCGCGGCTGTTTTCAGGCCGAAATAACTGAAAGTTGACCGGCCATGGTGCACTGCGGAAGCCGCATATTTCAACAGCCTTGAATTCGCCGAATTTTAATTCACTGTTAAGGAATACATTCCTTTTTCGGAGATCGGCCATGGCGCTTGGCGCATCGCATCGCTTGCAGGAAAGCCTGGCGGCGGTCGAAACGATGACACGTTTCGCCCTTGCCGTTCTCGCACTCGCTTCCGGCGTCTACACCTATCTGGGTGTGCGCAGCATTCTGGACGGCTCGCCAACGGCGGTGTTTTTTGCCGCCATCATCTACTCCGCCTCTGTATCCGTCGGCATTTACGCCTTCTGGTCCTATATGGCGCGGTTTTATCCGCACGTCACCAGCCGTTCCAGCCGCACCGCCATGCTGGCAGTGATGGCCGTTGGCTGCGTGATGATCCTTGCGATGTCGAGCTGGTTGAATGCCGCCGCGCTCGCAGGATCGGCGGCTCTTGAACAGCATCTTGCGGAAACGGTCGAGGATTACACGGAAGATCTGGATCAGGCGCACCAGAATGCGTTGGCAGCACAGAGCCTTTTGCCGGACATTCAACGCGCCAAGGAGCGTTTCACCCAGCTTGCGGCATCCGAACGGCAGTCGGGCGCGCTAACCGGCACCACCGGTTCCGGCAGCGTCGTCTCTCTCCTGTCACAGATGTCGTCGCAACTGAACGAACTGGAAAACGGCATCAATGCCTCGCGTGAGCAGGTTACCAGCCTCTTCAACGAAGGCCAGAAACGCCTCGAGACGATGCGTGGTCTTGTCTCGGCACCCGGCGTCGTCGAACCACGCGCCGACAAGTTCTCGTCGGAAGTCGTGGCCCTGACCGGCGTCATTGCATCGTTGGGGCAAACCTCGATCGCTCCTTCCATCCGACGTGCGGCCGACGATCTTTCGCTCGGCTTCATCGCTCCGATCCCCGACGGTGGCGAACAGGATCTAATCAGCCGTCAGGATCGCGTGATGGAAACCATCCGCACCTCGGTTGCGGCCCAATCCAAGGTGTTGTCCGACGCTGCCGACGAGATTCTCTCGCGTGCTCCGGTGGCCGAGCGGCGTTTCGTGCCGCTTTCGTCGGCGGAAGCCGTTCTGCGTTATGCCTCCGACTTCATTCCCGCATGGGCAGGGGCTATTTCCATCGACCTGTTGCCAGGTGTCATGGTGTTCATTCTGGCAGTGGTGAATGGTGCAATCCGCAGGCAGGAAGAGACCATGCCGTTCGCCGAACGGATCACCGTGGCAGAACTGATGCAGACGCTGGCGATGCAGAAGGCCATCGCCGCTGAAACCATGTCAGCCACCGAAGTACAAGCCACAGAAAATGCCATTGCTGAAGCCGAAGACAACAAGGACGACACGGAGACAAACAACATCACCAGTCTCGGTCTGAACAAAACACCCCGCAAAGGTCCGGCGACATGAAACCGGCATCCGCGCTCAAGGCCGTGATCAGCATGGACGACGGCGTGCTGATGCGCGGCGCCTTCTACGTGCTGCTGGCGGCAGCGACCGCCTTTCTGGTGATCGACATCCGGGAGATCAGCACGGCTGAAGCGGCTCGACCGGGTCTTGAAACGTTGCCGGACGTGCCGACCTTTCTCCCACCGACGACCGCGCCAGGAGCGCCTGGCGCGCCGCCAGTCCAACCTTCAAGCCCGGAGGAAGTCTTGCGCAAGCCGATGACATTCAATCTTGTCTCGAGTGGCGTGCTCGTCGCCGAAGGCACCATCGACCCCGGCGCAGCCGGCCGTTTTGCCAGCGAGGTCGAAGCCCGTGGCGAGTATATCAAATTAGTCTCTTTGAATTCACCGGGAGGTTCGGTCGATGACGCCGTTGCGATGTCCAAGCTGATCCGGGAAAAGAATATCGCCACGAAGGTTGCGGAGAAGGCGCTCTGCGCCTCCTCCTGCCCAATCGTCTTTGCCGGTGGCGTGACACGATCGGCCGAAAAAGATGCCGTGGTGGGCGTACATCAGGTGTTCAACGGCGGCATCGAGCGCCCTTCACCGGACCAAGCGATGTCCAGTGTTCAGGCAACGACCGCGCGTGTCGCGCGACACCTCGACGAAATGGGTATCGGCGCCGGTTTGTGGATCCATGCGCTGGAGACCCCGCCCAACCAGCTCTATTATCT
Organism: Hyphomicrobiales bacterium; assembly: GCA_900468015.1. Classification (GTDB taxonomy): domain Bacteria; phylum Pseudomonadota; class Alphaproteobacteria; order Rhizobiales; family Rhizobiaceae; genus Agrobacterium. The sequence goes on along the minus strand of UBRU01000002.1, from coordinate 42,939 downwards.
CACGCCCGCAGAAATGGCGAAATATCGGCTGACGACGGACGCAACCCCTGTGGCTGGACCAAGCGCTGGCTGAGGCTTGGCCAGACATATCGAAACCCGGTGTCCACACGCGCAAAGCTTCTAAGAGGTGACCCGGACAACCGAAAATGCAAAGGCGTTTCAACGGTTCCGATATCCATCAAGGAGAGGGAATCGAAATGCGATTTCACGACCGCACACGCGCCAACAATATGGTCGATCATACAACTAATAAAAGGATCGCATCCTCAACGGCAGCAAGGCCGCGCCGATGGCGGCAGGATCGCCTTCGGTTTCGCTGAGCACCAGTTTAGCTTCCTGTGGGCCGACGTCGTAGCGATGTTCTCGCTCTGAGGGCATGTGGACGCGGGCGATCATCATTTGGCCGAGCTTTCGCGGCAACTGTCCTCCGAAGACGATGGCCTGAGGGTCGATGACTGCGATCAAGCTGGCAACCAACCGGTCCACCTGAGGCATGGTTCGAACAAGCCATTCTTCGACACCGGGCCATGTTGGATCAAATTGCCGATATAGCGCTTCAATGGAATGTATTTCGACGCCATTTTTTTGGAGTGTCTCGATCAAATATTGCAGTGCAGGGCGCTTAGGAGATTCGTCGGGATTATAAATCCCGCTGAATTCGCCAGCATTGCCGTTAAAGCCGTAAAAAGGCTGGCCACCCAGAACAAGACCTCCGCCAAAGCCGTAATTGAAGGAAAGATAGGCAAAGGTCTGACACCATAAGCCTACGCCGCGCAGGCTTTCGCCGATCGCCCCCGTGGTGGCATTGTTTTCAAGCCAGACCGGCAGGCGGAACCTGTCTTCGAGGATTGGCTTCAGATCCATCAGCGACCAGTCTCTTAAGGGCTCCGGTGCGTTGAAGGCGCGGTCTTGCGATACAAAAAATCCGGACATCGAAAAGCCAAGGCCAATCAGCTTTTCGCGTGGGATGTTGTATTGCCGGAGCAAGCGTTCCAAGGCGAGAGACAGTGCAGCCAATGTCAACTTCCGATCACTGGGTAGCATTTCCAGCTTTTCCTCGACTACGATATCGCAGCGGAAATCAGCAATGCAGATCACAACAGAATCGGTGTTGATGGAAATGCCGAGCGAATAGCTGGCCTCCGGGACCAGCTCTATGGTCGGGCTTGGCTGGCCCCGCGTGCCTTTGAGCGGCGCGCCGGTGCGCAGCAGCCCGCGATCCAGCAGACCGTCGATCAGCCGGTGCACGGATTGTTGCGTCAGGTTGGTGTGGCCGGTGATCGACGCCCGTGAGATCGGTCCGTAACGCCTGACGATATCCAGGATCAGGCGCTCGTTGCCGCTGGCGAGCGGGTGGCGATCGAGCATCAGGCGCGTTTTGGGGTCGAGGGTCATGGCCTTGGATAGCGGCTGCACAACGCTGCTGCAATAAGGCGGGGTACGCCTAAGAGCATTCTTCACAGGACTGTCATAAATATTACACCTAAAGTGTATTAATAAACAACCAGTGACCACGGACCTCTAGGAGGAGCCATCAATGCCTATGAAATATCTTGCGATCGCCGTGCTTGCACTGGCGACGACGGCAGCGCCTTGTCTGGCAGCAGACACCAATATGAAGAACCTCGACTTCGATCTGTCGAAGGTCACGCGCGACAATTTCTATGACATCATCGTTCCCGCCGCCAAAGCCGAGGGCTCGGTGACGATGTATAATTTCGCCGGCAGTTTTGCCGATACCTGGAAGGAACTGATCACCAGCTTCGAGGCCAAATACGGCATCAAGGTCTCCTATAGCGACGTAAACGGCGATCAGGCGAACCAGCAGCTGATTGCCGTCCATGCCGCAGGCCAGGATTCGCCGGTGGATGCGTATTTCGCCGGTGGCGGTGAATACCCTCTTCTGTCTTCCAAAGGTGTCGTCGGCAAGATTGCATTGACGGACATCCTGCCCAACATGGCCAATTACGATCCGGTTCTGGCAAAAAAACTGTTCGGCAAGGACCATGGCGGCACCTATCCGCTGGTGCACATGAACCAGACGGCGATCGGTTATGACTCGGCTTTCGTGAAACCCGAAGACCTGCCGAAAAGCTTCGAAGAGTTGCTCACCTGGGCGGAAAAGAACCCAAAGCGTCTCGGCGTCACTCTTCCGGCCAAAGGCGGTTCCGGCAGCGGTTTCATCTATTCGGTCGCTCTCAACTATCTGACCGGCGACTGCCGCGCGCAGCTGACGGATTACAGCAAGACGCTGCAGGAGGCCGAAGACTGGGCGATGACGTCCGAATGCCTGAACCCGGTTTGGGACTACTATAAGCGCTTGCTGCCCGTTGCCGAATTGACCAACGGCAATGCCGACACGTTGAACCTCATCAACAACCAGCAGCTCTATATCGGTACGGTCTGGGAAGATCAGGTCATGACGTTTCTCGGCAACAAGCAACTTCCCGAAAGCTTTCGTCTGACATTGCTGGAAAAGGGTCAGGTAGGTTCCGGCGATGCCATGTTCGTGCCTGTCAATGCCAAACACGTGGCCGCTGCACTGCTTCTGATCGACATGGCGATGAGCAAGGAGTTCCAGACATGGAAGCTGGAACACAAGGCCTCGCGGTCACCGCGTCTCGACGTCACCAATGACATGATGCCGAAGGATGCGCAGCTGCACGTCCTGCCCAAGGAGGTCTATCCGCGCCTTTCGGTTCCCGCCTTCTGGGACATGGCGAAGGCACTTGGCGAAGCGCTGGATGAAAAGGTGCTCAACCAGTAGCGCTCAATCCCGCATGGGCCGGGCTTTGTCCCGGCCTGTCGCAATCGCCAAGGAAGATCGTCATGAGTGAACTCGACATCAACAACATCACCAAGGACTACGGCGCAAGCCGTGCGCTCCACCCCGTGTCGATCAACGTGGAGCGCGGCGAATTCGTCACGATCCTCGGCCCCTCCGGCTGCGGAAAATCGACGCTTTTGCGTATCCTTATGGGGATCAGCGAACCATCCGGCGGTGAAATATGGCTGGGTGGCAAACGCATCGATCAGGCGCCGCCGGAAGCACGCGATATCGCCATGGTCTTCCAGTCCTACGCGCTTTTTCCGCATATGTCGGTCGCCAAAAATCTTGGATTTGGTCTGCGCATGAAGAAAGTGCCTAAGGACGAGCGTACCCGCCGCATCGCCCATGCGCTGGAAATCTGCAATCTGACAGCTCTCGTGGACCGCATGCCGCGCCAACTGTCGGGCGGCCAGCAGCAGCGCGTGGCACTAGCGCGCGCCATCGTCATGCAGCCCAGCCTGCTGCTGTTCGATGAACCTCTGTCGAACCTCGACGCCAAGCTGCGCGATACATTGCGCCACGAGCTGACGGAACTGCATAAAAGAATAGGCGCCACCAGTATTTACGTCACGCACGATCAGGCCGAAGCCATGGCGATGTCGGATCGGATCGTCGTGATGAATGCGGGCCGGGTTGTTGAAGTCGGTACGCCGCTCGAGCTCTACCGCGCCCCGAAACACGCTTTCACGGCAGGTTTTCTGGGACAGACCAACTTGCTGCCCGTCACGACTGACGGCACCGAGGAGGCGCGTTTGCCCTGGGGTCAGTTTGTCACGCTGGACGGACGGGCCGCAGGCGCGGCGCAAATTTCCGTGCGACCGGAAAACATCGTCATCGCTGCCGACGACAACGGTGCGGGCACGGTGTCTGCCGTTTCTTTCATGGGGCCGAATGCGCTCTACACCGTCGAGATCGGCAAGGAACAGATACGCATCAACCAGTCCGGTGCCGTATGCCTGATCGATGTCGGAAGCCGCGTATCGGTTCAATTTCCGGGTCTGGTCCATCTTCTCGATGACCGACCGGTGAAGGAGGCTGCATGATGCGCGGCCTTCTGCGCGACCGGCGCGTTCAGTTGCTTGTCTTGCTGGCACCCGGTGTCGGTTATCTTCTCGTTTTCTTCGGCAGCCCGCTTCTGTCGGCGCTGATCGGCAGCTTCCGCCTTGAGGATGGTAGTTTCACCCTGTCTCTGTACGAGCGGATTTTCACCCGTCCTTCTATGATCCGCGGCCTGACGACTTCGATCTATTACGGGGTCATGCCGGTCATCGTTTCGCTTGCGGTTTCGGTGCCTCTGGCGCTTCTGATCCGCAAAAGCTTTTTCGGTCGAAAGCTGTTCAGCGGACTTTACAAGCTGCCCATGGCGGTGCCGGGCATCATCGTCGGCCTGATGGTCATCGTCGTTTTCGAACGCGGTGGATTTATGGACCGGCTGTTTGCGCCGCTGGGAATTGCATTACCCAAACTCGTGCGTGACGACTGGGGCATCGGCGTTATCCTCGCCAGCGTCTGGAAGCAGATCCCGTTCATGACGTTGATCATCACCAGCGCGTTTGCCGCCATTCCGGAAGATATCCGCTATGCGTCCCGCACGCTTGGCGCATCGCGGCTGAAGACCTTTCTGTTCGTGGAGGTGCCGCTGGCCATGCCCGGTATCACCGCCGCTATTCTTCTCACCTTCATCGGTTCCATGGGCTCTTATGCCATTCCGGATATTGTCGGCCCGCCGACGGCCCGTCCACTGTCCGTTCTCATGGTGCAGGAGTTCAAACAGGGCCGGTTCAACCAGGTCTATGCGATCGGCATGGTGTTGAGCGCCTTCGCCATTCTGGTCCTCATTGCCTATTACACGCTGACATCCCGCATCGGTGTTGGCCAGAATCGGGGAGACACGTAAATGACCGCCGTCATCACCGAAACCCACGGTCTTCCCCGCCGTCGCACCTTCCATCCGCAAGACCGTATTTTCGTTTCGATCGGGCTCTACACAGCGCTGGGCCTTGCCATTCTGGTGCCGCTTGCGCTGATGTTCCTGTGGAGCGTGGCCGATGGCTGGGCTCCGCCGCTGGTCGTGCCAAAGGATTATACGACAGCGCGTTGGGCCAGCATTCTGGGAGATAGCGGTCTTATACGCGCTGCCTTCAACAGCATTGTCATCGCCTTTGTGGTAACCTTTGCAACGGCTGCGATTGCGCTGCCCACAGCCTGGGCCATGGCCCGGTTTCCATTCCGGCTGAAGCGGGTGGTGGAAATTTTCATCCTCGCGCCGATCATCATTCCAGGCATTGTGGTTGCCGTGGGCATCGGGCAGGTGTTCATGGTCATGGGTCTTGCCTATTCGGTTCCTGGCGTCATCCTCGTCCAGATCGTCGGCACCTTGCCATTGATGATCCGGCTGATGACGGCGGCGCTGGAAACCATTCCCGACGACCTCATCCATGCTGCGCGTTCGCTGGGTGCGGGCACGTTCGGCATCGTCTTCCACATCATTTTGCCGCTTGCCGTGCCGGGGCTGCTGGCGGGTGGCCTGATGTCGTTCATCGGCAGCTTCGAGGAATTCGACAAGTCCTTTATCGTCGGTGCGCCGGTCGTCGAGACCTTGCCGATCAAGCTTTACATGTATCTCGATCCCTATTCGATGCAGCTGCCGCTGGCCTCCATCGTCTCCTTCATCCTGCTTCTCCCCGCCCTTGTCGTCTTCATCATTGCCGGTCGCATTCTGCGCGACGACCTGATGGCAGCCGGAATGGGGAAACTCTGAACAATCCTTGCGTCAATCTCCCAAACGAAACATCCGAAAGTCGAAACCATGTCTCAAACACGTCCCGCCTCTTTTCCAGCCAGCAACGTCTGCGATGTCCGGGCTCTGTCCTCGCGAAGCAACCCCGCCATCCTCACGATCGCCCATCGCGGATGCTGGAAAAACACGGCGGAGAACTCTTTGGCGTCTGTGCGCGCGGCCGTCGCCGCTGGTGTTGAGATGATCGAGATCGATACGCAGTCCACGGCGGATGGCAGACTTGTCGTCATTCACGACGAGACGCTCGACCGCACGACGACGGGAACCGGAACGGTCAGTGCCTTGCCGTTCGATGTCGTGAGGGTGGCGAAGCTGCGGGCAGGGGCTGGCGGCAAGGATGCAGCCGTTACCGATGAGTGCGTGCCGACACTGGAAGAGTTGCTGGAAGAAATTCGCGGCAAGATCACCGTCAACATCGACACCAAATTCACGCGCGATCTGCCGCAGGTCATGGAGACGGTGCTGAAGCTCGGCATTCAGGATCAGGTGCTGGTCAAAACAGACATCGATCCGCAAGCCGCGCATTTCGATATTCTCGATGCAGACTGGTTCGGCAAGATACCGCATATGCCGATGTTCGACGTGCGACCCGGCCACTTCGTTGACGATCTGCGCAAGATCGAGGCGCTGCATGCACCGATGATCGAAGTGAAGTTCTCCGACATCGCCGATCTCGCCGCAGGCCGCGAAGAACTGGAGCGTCAGAACACCCGCCTCTGGATCAACACGCTCGACGTTTCCTATTGCCTCGATTTCAACGATACCCGCGCGCTTGACGAGCCCGATGCTGTGTGGGCACCACTTGTGCAGGCAGGCGTGGGTGCCATCCAGACTGACGAAGTGGATGCGTTCAAACACTGGCTGCACATCAGCGGCCATCATGGTGCCAAGTGATGGAAGCGATGAACACGCGCCTCGAGCGCGCCGTCCTCGTTATCGAGGAGGCGATGGAGCTCGCGCTGGGCTTTTTCGAAGCGCGCAGCACCATTGCGACGAGGACAAAGGGCTTTCAGGATTTCGTGTCTGAAGCCGATACCAGCGTCGAAAGGCTCGTGCGGGACAGGTTGGGCGCCGCATTTCCGGGAGAAACCGTTCTGGGCGAGGAAATGGGCGGCGTTGCTGACGATGCCTACTGGATCATCGATCCCATCGACGGCACCGCAAACTTCCTGCGCGGCTCGCCACTCTGGGGCATTTCGCTCGGTTTTGTGCGCAATGGTCGCCCGGAAATCGGTATCGTCGCTGTCCCTGTTTTAGGGGAGATTTACTCCGCTGCCGATGGCACTGGCCTGCGCGTGAATGGCAAGCCACGTCCGCGAGATGTCCCGTTTGAGGATGTCCAAGTCATGTCGCTGGGCGACAGTGCGGCGGCCGACGCTGAGGAGGTGGCGGCGCTGAATGTCGGTCTTCGCCATGCGGGCTGGGTGGTGGAATCGATCCGCTCTACATCCATCGGGCTCGCCTTCGCAGCACGCGGTATTTTCGATGGGCACCTTCAGAAGTTGACCACCATGTGGGATATCGCAGGTGGAGCTGTTCTTGCGCGCGAAGCCGGCCTCGACGTTCGGATTGGCGTCCGAGCCGGATCGGGCATCCCCTGGATCGCAGCTGGAACGCCCAAACTATTAACTGCCGCTGCCGAATTATGGCCGGAAATCAAAAACCTTAATGCCGAAACTCGATAAATCGGGGAACGGGGTTTTTGCGTCGAAAGTTCGATTCCCATCAAGGCATAGTTAGGTCTGGCTGCCTTGGTGCAGCCGTCGCTGTCCACCCAGTCGCGAAATTCCATGCACGCAAACGCTCCGTTTCTCCGTACTACTGCGCTCGATATTCGCGTGGCGCGACGCCAAACTGGTTTCGGAATGACCGGCTGAAATGCGAAAGGTCATTGAAACCCCATCGAAAAGCGATCTCTCCGACAGGAGTATTGCCTTTGGCGCGCAGATCATCCGCGCATTTTTGCAAACGTTGCCGAAGCAGGAGTTTGCTGAATGTCTCACCGCTGTCTTCTAATAGGCGGTGAACATAGCGGACCGAAATACGAAAGTGGTCGGCTGCTTTGGCCGGTGTCAGCGCGGGGTCTGCCGCATGTGAACTGATGTAATTCATCAAGGAAAAGGCAAGTTGATTGCGTAATGTTGTGCGGGCGCTGTCTACTTCGCGGTTGGATAGGCCGACAGCAATCGCGACCAGCTCTACAAGATGGTTGGTGATGGATGACGACGTTGTAGCGTGGAGATGCTCTGCATTCAGCGCAATTGATGAAAGGTAGTCCGCGGTAAGGGACGCAATCGGATCACTGCTGCTTATTTTTGTGGCCATCTGTCTGTTGGGTTGCTTCAGAAGAGGCTCCAGAATTGATTTGGGAATGCGGAACGAATGTTGTGTCCAAATGTCGCTGCAGTAATCGTTGAGATAAGGTTCGGTTGAATCGACAATCGAAAAATCGCCTCGCTGCAAGAGTGCTTCTCGGCCGTTCTGCATCATCAGGCAGTGGCCTTCCACCTGTAGATTGAGGAAGTACACCTGCTCGGGCATCCGGCTGATTTCCTGTCGGCGGCGATGAATTTTTTGTCTGCTCGACGAAATTGTCGTGACGTTGATAGAGTTTAGCAGGTTGGCACGAACATGCCCGAAAAACGGCGCATCGCCTTCGGTAGTCGAGTTCAAAGCAACGTATTCCTGACAGAGCACTTCTTTCCAGAACGGAAAACGGTCCTTCTGCGGCAATTCGGCTGCGTTCCAAACCGTCATTTCCAGTGCCTCCATAAGCGACATTGTCGAGATGGCAAAGCAATAAACATGCCAGACTTTGATTATCCGCTTCATAACTCATACGGCCGCGGGCGTTCTGCGCGAGGCGGTTATCATCAAAAGGATGACTTTGTGGGCACTGTCACGGTGAGCACAAAAACTGTTCACTGTGAGCCAAGACGCATATTGCGCTGCGGCATAAGCTTGTTTCCGGGAACAAACAACAAACAGGAGCAGCTATGCGCAAGCGTCTGATTTTCAATTGCTTTACCATGAATGTGCCATCGCACATCTACCACGGAACGTGGCGGCATCCGAGAAACGAACTCGCCAATTTCAATGATTTCACGACATGGGCCAATCTGGTCAAGAAACTTGAACAAGGCAAATTCGACGCGATCTTTTTCGCCGACATCCTTGGTATCGACCCGGCTTATGACGGCAAGTGGGACGCCTATTTCCAGCAGGGTCTTCATATGCCTTGCAACGATACGTTCACGCTGTGCGCCGCCCTGGCGGGCGTGACGAAGGATCTGGGGCTTGTTTTCACCAGTTCACTTCTGTCCGAACATCCGTTCGCGTTTGCCAAGAAGGCGTCAACACTGGATCATATCAGTGGCGGGCGTATCGGCTGGAACATTGTCACGAGCGTCACCGACAACGCGGCGCGCAATTTCGGCCATGACAAGATCGTCCCGCACGATCAGCGTTATGACTGGGCTGACGAATATATGGACGTACTCTACAAGCTTTGGGAGGGCTCCTGGGACGAGGGCGCACTGATTGCTGATCGGGAAAGTGGCGTTTTCAGCGATCACACGAAAGTTCATCGGATCAGCCATGAAGGCGAGCGTTATAAGGTTCAGGGGCCGCATCTGGTCAGTCCCTCGCCGCAGCGTACGCCGATGTTGTATCAGGCAGGTGCCTCAAAACGTGGAAGCCAGTTTGCAGCACAGCATGCCGAGGGCACATTCGTGCTTTATCCGAATGTAAACGGTGCTCGGATCGGTATCTCCGGCACCAAGCAGGTGGCGGCTCTGGCGGGACGCGGGCCCGAAGATATCAAATTCATTCAAGGTCTGTCCTTCGTAGTCGGCAGCACGATGGAGGAAGCCGAACGCAAGGCTAAGGAAATCGATGAATGGGTCAGTTATGAAGGCCTTGCCGCCCACGTCAGCCGGGACATGGGCGTTGACCTCTCGAATCTTGACCCCGACAAACCCGTCGACGAATCCGGGCTGGACGGCCTGCAGGGCTACGCCCGAATGATCGAGATGGGCAAGCCGGAGGGCGAGAAGGCGACAGTCAAGGATCTGGCAAATGCCCTGTCTTACAATTGCCGGATCGTGGGAACACCCGATTCCATCGCGGACGAACTGGAGCGTTGGCAGGATGCCGGCGTAGATGGCATCAACATGATCTGCCAACTTCACCCGGAGACGTTTGTCGACTTCATCGACCATGTCACGCCGGTTCTCCAGCAGCGTGGGCTTGCACAAAGCGAATACGCCGAAGGCACGCTTCGCGACAAGTTGTTCGGTCGTGGATCGCTTCTCCCAGAAAGCCATCCCGGAGCCTCATTTCGGGGAGCTTTCAGCGGGCCAGCACTCGAAGCAGCCGAGTAATTCGCAAGGACCCGGCTTTGTCCGGGTCCCTATTCTTTCCGATTAATGGATGGCAAAAATGCTGGTGAACACTCAACCGGGCGCGGATACGCAGAATTTCAAAGATGCGATGTCTATGATGGCAGCTGCGGTTCAGGTCGTAACGACGGACGGTAGCGCAGGGCGTGCCGGCCTGACCGTCACGGCGGCGTGCTCAGTTTGCCAGGAGCCGCCGAGGCTGCTGGTTTGTGTGAACACCAATGCTTCTGCGCACCCTGCCGTTATCGAAAACGGTCGGCTTAGCCTGAACATTCTTTCGACTGAGCATGGTGACATCGCTGCGGCATTTGGCGGAAAACTGCCACCCGAGAAGCGCTTCGAACTAGGAAAGTGGACGTCTGACGAACTGGGGCAGCCCTTGCTCGAGGGGGCATGTGCGCATTTCAGCTGTTCGGTTCATGAAACGCTTCAATCGGGAACGCACACTATTTTTGTCTGCAACGTTCATTTCGCGACTGGCAACAGAGGCAGCCTCCCTCTGGTCTACTTCGATCGCAATATGACCACGCTGCCGCCTACCGAGACCCGCTCATAGGCACGACGGCGCAAGCATCACCGATTTTCTTCGAAGCCATTTGGAAGCCCTCGCCAAGCATCAGTCGATAGAGACACGGTCAAAGGCGATATAAGCCTCTCCTACAGAGGCAAGCTTGCCCTTGAAACGGTCGCTCTATCGTCAGTGGTTCCGAGCAATTCATCGTGGCATCAAGCGTGATACAGACGATGCGCTAACCCGGCGGTCCGGCGTTACCGTACGCTCACTTCGACTGAGAGCGCCACTCGCACTTTCCGGTTCTTCAGCGCATAGAATTGCGAACATCGATGCCTTCGATCAGGACGGAGGACAGTGAGACATCCAACTCGCGAGACGCCTCAAATTTGAAGAGTTCTATGGAGCCGCAATCGAAGTTGGACGGAGCATTGGCTCACAGGGAATTTTTTGTCCAACCGCATTTTGGTTTCCTCGCGATGGGTCTTTGGATGTCGGTCTATCTGATTTAGAAGGGCGACGATAATGGTTGCATGTACGTCGTCTCTCCAGTGAAGATGCTTGGTCTGGAAAATTAGAGCGTCACAGCCATCCAGATTTTCTGAACTGGTAATACAAGATGCCGCAGAGGGAAAAGATGACTGCCAGAACGACATAGTAGCCATACCGTGTCTCCAGTTCCGGCATATGCTGGAAGTTCATCCCGTAGATCCCGGCGATGGCGGTGGGGACGGCGAGGATCGCGGCCCATGCTGCCAACTGTCTCGTGATCGTGCCCTGACGCTGCATTTCAAGAAGATTGCTGGCCTCGAAAACGGATGTCACCACGTCGCGCAGGCCTGAGACCATTCCCTCGACTCGTCTGACGTGGTCGTGGACATCGCGAAAATAAGGCCGTGCATCGTCGTCGATGCAAGGTAGATCTAGATGCGTCATCCTGCCAATCATTTCTGACATCGGCCCCAGAACGCGCTGAAACAGGATAACTTGCCGACGCATCCGAAAAAGCCGTCTGATCTGGTCGCGTTCTAGGAAGGAGATTAACATATGCTTCTCCATTTCAAGAACCCGGTCTTCCAGTTTCTCGACCATCGGCAAATAGCCATCGACCACGAAATCGAGAATACCGTGAAGAACATAGTCTGGGCCATGCTCCAGAAGCTGCGGTGACTGTTCGAGTTGTTCCCGCAACTCCTTGTGCCCACGGGCAGACCCGTGTCTGACCGTAACCACATGGTTTGGACCCACGAAAACATAGGTCTCGCCATAGGCGATCTTGTCACCTTCGAGATGTGCAGTCTTTGCGACAACGAAAAGCCGGTCACCATAAACCTCGACTTTCGGGACCTGACCGCCCTTCAAGGCATCCTCGACGGCCAGCGGATGCAGTCCGAACATAGCCTTTAGGCTCGCCATCTCCTGTGCGGTAGGTTCCGTCAGTCCAATCCAAGCGAATGCCTTGCCGTCGGTCTCAAAGGGTTGATTGTTTAAAGGAATGTCCTCTGCCCGTTTGCCCGCATGGTAGATATATGAGGCGACAACTGTCATCGCGTTCCCTTCAAGAACAGGTTTACGGCCTGAAGCCGAATAATGTCAGGCCGATAAGGCTTCCGTTGCCAGGTTGCTGGATAGCAGAGCAAGGTTCATTCCCGTTCTCTTTACGTCAAACCAAGGCAGATTGAGAGCCGGAATCGCGAAAATTCGAGACATGAAACCCGCCAATCGGATACCATTTTTTCTTCAGATGGTTACGCCCGGTATGCTGCACAAGCACGCCATTGAAGACGGATGCTGCAGTGCACATATAAAAGCTATAGTTTTTCCAATTTAATAACAGCGACTATCCTAACGTTCGCAAATGCGCGCATGCGCAGAAACTGAGAGCATGACATCGAACTCGGCCCTGCTGCTGGTCAACCCAAACTCCCGCAGAGGGAAAGACAGCCTGCCCGAAGTGCGACGGTTGCTGGAGCGAGCTGGAATCCACTTCACCGAGCTTCCTGCCAATTATGCGGGTACGACGTCCCAGGCGATTGAAGAGCATATAGGCTTGGTTGATCGTATTATCGTCGGTGGCGGTGATGGCAGCCTGAACGGGGCGGCGCGCGGGCTTTTAAAAGCAGGGCTTCCCTTGGGTGTTCTGCCGCTTGGAACGGCAAATGATTTTGCCCGCACCATCGGTCTGCCCCTCGATCTTGCCCAGGCGGTGGATGTCATCGCCAAAGGCAAGACGACACAGATCGACCTCGGTGAAGCGAACGGGCATCCATTCTTCAATGTGGCGAGTGTCGGCTTTAGCGCCGATCTGGCAATGTCGTTGACAGAAAAGGCCAAGAAGCGTTGGGGCAAGCTGGGCTACGGAATCGTTGCGGCCCGGTTGCTCGCCAGCTCACGACTGTTCACTGCAACGCTTGAGCATGACGGCCAGACCGAAGAACTGCGAACCTTGCAGGTTGCTGTCGGCAATGGGCGCTTTTATGGTGGTGGCATGACCGTTCATTCAGATGCCACGGCGACTGATGGCATGCTGGATTTCTACAGTCTCGAGGTCGACCATTGGTGGCGGTTGTTGGCGCTGCTGCCAAGTTTGCGCAAGGGTACGCATGGTGACTGGAACGATGTCCGGTCTTTCTCGACCAAGCATTTGACCATTCGAACCAGCAAGCCGCGCGCGGTCAATCTCGATGGTGAGTTGAAGACGAGCACACCGGTGACGTTTCATATCAGGGAGAAGGCGATCTCCGTCTTCGTTCCGTGACAGACGCGAAGTCATATTCATTCATTTCAAAATAAAAAGGCTGCATTTTCCATGGCAACAGGTCTCATAGCGCTTCTCGATGATGTCGCGGCAATCGCAAAGCTGGCTGCTGCGTCACTCGATGACGTTGCGGCGCAAACGGTCAAGGCCACTGGTAAAGCAGCAGGCGTCGTCATTGATGACGCTGCCGTCACGCCGCGATATGTGGTGGGCCTCAGCCCCGCCCGTGAACTACCGATCATCGCCCGCATCGCACTTGGTTCTTTGAAGAATAAACTGGTGTTTCTTCTACCTGCCGCGCTCCTTCTCGGCTATTTTGCGCCGTGGGTCATTACGCCGCTGCTCATGGTCGGTGGTGTCTATCTCTGCTACGAAGGGGCCGAAAAGCTCTATGCGGTTTTCTTCCCGCATGCTGCGCATGGTCACGAAAAGCAGGTTCTGGGTGAAGAGCTTGATCCGGTCGCTCTTGAAAACCAGAAGGTCAGCGGTGCCGTTCGCACCGACTTCATTCTTTCAGCGGAAATCATGGCGCTGACTCTGGCAGATGTTTCTCAGTCCAGTGTCTATATGCAGGGCTTTGTGCTCGCTGCCGTGGGTATTCTGATCACGCTTGCCGTCTACGGTTTCGTTGCGATTATCGTGAAGGCAGATGATGTCGGCGTCGCGATGGCCAAGACCTCTTCATCGGTCTTTCAGGTCATCGGTCGCGGTCTCGTCTACGGCATGCCGATCTTCCTCAAGGTGCTGGCAGCCGTTGGCACCGCGGCGATGCTGTGGGTCGGAGGCAGCATTTTGGTGCACGGGTTTGCCCAGCTGGGTTACGCTGGTCCAGAACACCTCATCCACGATGTTTCTGCGGTCATTGTTTCCGCCGTTTCCTTTGCTCCATCGCTGGTTGGCTGGCTTGCGACATCTGCCCAGCAGGCCGTACTCGCCATCATCATCGGTGCGGTTGCCGTGGCTGTCATGGGCACTGTAATCGCGCCAATGTGGAGACAAATCCGCAGTCGCAAATATAATTGAGGAAGTGATTTTAAGAGCAATACTCCACCGGTAGCTCTACGACACTGATGATGACGGTTCGCGGTTTCGATACCTATCAAGACGGTTAGTCAGGAAAAGTTTTCCAGCACCGCTAAGAACGTATGCCGATCTCCCTGTCCCTCGGTCAGCCGAACCCGGCCCTCGATGTCCGCGAGATGATGATCCATCAATTGCTGCGCCTGCGCCAGATCCTTCGCTTTCAGTGCCGTGACTATCAAGCGGTGGTGATCGGCACCGCAATCGTCCTTGCGCTCTTCCTCGTAAAGGGACATGACGAGGGAAAGGCGGGCGACGATTTTGGAGAGCATTTCCGTCATGACAGCGTTGCCACCGAGATCAGCCAGAACGACGTGGAATTTGCCAGAGAGCACCGTCTTCGACTTTTCGTCGCCATGGTGATGGATATGTTCTTCCTCGTCAGTCAGCTTTTCCAGCGCATCCAACTGATCGATGGTCGCGCGGTCCATGACGAGTTCGAGAATAACGTGCTCAAGCTTGCGCCGTGCCTCGAACAGGGCCTTTGCTTCTTCGATACCGGGCTCAGCCACGAAAGTGCCACGATTTTTCTTGCGCTCCAGAAGATGATCGCTCTCCAGCACGCCGAGCGCGCCGCGCACGACTGTGCGGCTGACCCCGAAATGGTCGGCGATAGCGTCCTCAAGAATCTTGACGCCGGGTTTGAGCGCGCCCTCACCAATGGCTGCGGCCAGTGTGTTGCGGATGCGCTCGGTCACGTCGTCATTGGCGGCTTCGGCCGTCTCTACCGGGCTGCTGGCTTTTGTTGCAGTCTTGGCGCTTAGACGTCGCCTTGTGGTCTTCATTGTCGTCTCCAGATCGGATCAAGCGATATGATTATTTTCATGGGAATATTCCTGCGTATATGCGCTTGATCCTAAAAACCCAGTTCGTCCCATGGTTTTTAAAGTTGATGACACACGTATTCGATAGCATACGCTGATCTCAGGCCGCTTGCTGCTTTCTAGCCGCCGTAGCAAGTGAAATTCCATTGTCGCGGCAAACCTCTTCAATATGGCGTGCAGAATCCTTGATGAAGGTCACGGCCTCGTTGAAGCGATAGGACTGATGCTCATAGGTCGGGTAGCCATAATGGCTGGTCTCATATGTCTCCCAATCAGGAATTTCCCCAGCGGCCACACGTTTTTCGAAGGTATCAACCAGTCCGAGATAGGCGTCCAGTTCCTCGGCCGTCAGGTCTGGATGACCGGCACGCCAGATCGGATCATCGATCTCGATACACTGACGGGGATTGGCCTTGCGCGGCTTGTCCTCGACGGAGGCCGCGACCTCTAGCGAGAGGTTCAGGTCCGGCTTTGCCTTGGCGAGAATGGGGATGATCGTGGCAAAGTCGACAATGCCACGTCCGACCGGGCGAGTCTGGAAATCGAGACCGCCCGTGGCGTGACCAACATAGGCATCCTTGATGTGGGTCTGGCGAACATAGGGCGCCACACGTTTTGCCGCAAAAACGGGATGTTCGGCACGTTGCAGGCCATTGGCCGTGTCGAAGACGACGCCCATGCAGTCCTCACCAACCTTTTCGATCAGCCGCAGGATTTCGAAGGATGTGATTTCGTCGTGGGTTTCCATGTTGAGATGAACACCATTTGCGCGCGCCACGGGTGCTAGCTTCAGCAGAACCTTTTCGATACCCAGCAACTGTTCGTCCCAGGTCACATCGGTGCGGAACCGGTCATTGGCCAGCCGTCCGCGATATTCCGATTTGAAGTTCCCCGGCGATACCCACAGTTCACGGCAGCCGACGGCCGCACTCGCTTCGATCATGCGCGTGAAGCCTAAGATGACATCGCCACCGCCGATTGCGCGGAACTCCGGGGCCTCGGCGCTGCAATAGGGGTTGATCTTACCGACGCCTGCTTCGAGATAAAGGTCAAGCTCGTCGGCCTTTGCTCTGATATCTGCCAGTTCGCCCTTGTCCAGCGTCTCGCTCATATCGAGGACAGTGCTGAAGAAGATGCCACCGAGACCGAGTGCCTTGACGTGCTCAAGGCTTTTGATGGGCCCGCGTTTTCTGGCTTCGGGCAGTTTCTGTCCGTCTATGCCTAGTCTCATAATCTTCTCCTGTATGTTTCCCGATCGGATTTGCTGCACTGGCATTTCCGTTTGATTGATGGTGAGTCTCAGGCGCGTCGCCGGGTATCTTTTTGCGCACCGGCGTCTCGGCCTTTGGGTGCGAGATGTTTTTCCAGAAAATGCTGGCCGACCGATGCAATGGTGGTGATGAGGAGGTACCAGAGCGAGGCAACGCACAGCAGTTCAATGACAAGGAAGTTGCGCGCGTAGATGGCCTGCGCCTGGGTCAGCAAATCCTGCATGCCGATGACGGAAACGATGGCGCTGGCCTTCAGCATGCCGATGGCCTGATTGCCGGTTGGTGGCACAATCAGACGGATCGCCTGGGGTAGAACCACGGTTCGTAGGGTTTGGAGTGATCGTAAGCCGAGTGATGAGGCCGCTTCGCGCTGGCCGCGGTCCACGGCGGTCAATCCGCCGCGTATGATCTCGCTCATATTGGCGGCTTCATGCAGGCCAAGCGCCAGGAAGCCTGCAAGGGCAGGGGTGACGAGGTCGTTGATCGATATGGAATAGGTGCCGATACCCACTTGAGGTATGAACAATGCGATGTTGAACCAGAAGAAAATCTGGACGATCAGCGGCACGCCACGAAACCACCAGACGAAGGCGACAGCCATCGCTTTCAAGACGACGTTCTGGCTTGTTGACATGATGGCGATGATGCAGCCGAACGCAATACCGAACACCATCGCGCCCGCCGTCAGTTGCAAGGTCAGAACGACGCCACCGAGAATGACTGGATCGACCATGTAACGGGGAATTTCGCCCCATTGAACAGTCTGGTTTCGTGCGACTGTGAGGATGATGAGCACCAGCGCGAGGATCGCGCTGGTGCCTGATGTGATCTGCCCCCACCGTATCGGCTTGCCGAGCGGAGGGGCGATGGCCATGCTGACGGGTTGAGCGAATAGGGACATGGCTCAATTCACCGGCATGCTGGCGGCGTCGTTGAACTTCACGGTCTTCACGGCCAGTGGGCCAAGACCCCATTTCTCCATGATCGCCTTGTAGGCACCGCTATCGACCATGTGTTGCAGTGAGGCGATCACCGTATCACGCAGGTCCGGATTGTCCTTCGATACCAGCATGCCGAGATAGCCGACCGCTAGGCGCACATCGGGCAGCGCTTGCAGGCCCACGCCCTTGCCAGTCTGGTTTTCCGTCGTGTAGACGCTGGTTGCATAACCGTTAACGGTTGCATCAGCACGGCCTGTGCGCACGGCTTGCAGCACGTCCGGCATTTTCGGGATAGACATGATGTTCATGGGTGTCGTGCATTTTGCTGATGCGGCTTCCACCATACGTGCCTGGAACGTGCCGACCGGCACGGCAACTTTCTTGCCGCAGAGGTCTTCCATGCTTTTGATGCCGAGCGGATTGCCCTTGATGGTCATGATTGTCGTGGCATCAAACATATAGTCGATGACATCGACCTGCTTTTCCAGCTCCACATCGTCATTGATGCCGGAAATGGTCATATCGAAACGCTTGGAGAGGACAGCCGGCACGATTGCGGCGCCAGCGCCGACATTGGTCATTTGAACATCGACGCCAAGAATGACGCCGAGGGCTGCGGCAATATCGGCATCGATTCCGATCAGCTTGCCGTCTTCCGCCTGAAAGCTGATCGGTGGCGTCAGGTCGGTCGCCACTTTCAGCACTTTTTTGTCTTTGATCGCAGTTGGCAAGCGGTCAGCCAGTTTCTGGTCGAATGTGAAACCCGGCAGTTTTGCGACATCTGCGTCGGGCACCATCTTGATGGCTGGACCTTCTGCCGCAACGGCAGAGGTAGCCATCAGTGCGAAGGCGATGCCGGTCAGGCCGTTTTTGAGACTTTTCTTGAAGCTGCGCATGCGATCCCCTTTTTGATTTTTATCAGCGTGAATTCACAGAAGTCACGATGCAATCGGCATGCCAGCTTGATGGGTACATGTTTAGTGTTCTGTTTTCAAAGGACTATTTTTAGTGATTCCGGGCTGCAGCACTTCCGAAGAAATATTCGTATAAACTTACGAAAATTTTTTGATTAAAAAATAATCTCTTGTATTGATGCCGACGATCGGAATTAACATGCAGCTATCTAAGTCACTGCTTTTACGAGGTATTTTGTCAATTTTTTAAATGACGACCTTCATGATCTACATTGATGTCCTCCGTAAATCCTCGGCAAATTCTCGTCTTTGGTCCTGAAATCTTGCTTAATGAATAAGCGATACCGACGCACGGTGCCCATTTTTTAAATTCGAAAATAAATCCGATATGATATTATTATAAATATTCGGAAATATAAAAAACAAAAATAAATGTTATTTATCAAATTGTTGAAAATGAATGGCATTTGATTTTCCCAAACTGGCATGCCGTTTGCAAATCCCTTGGCATGACCAGAACAAAAGTTCACATCGCCGACCGATCCCATCTCCGCTTAGTGCAATTAGGCGCAGAGCGCTTTGACGGCGCGGCGCAACCTGAAGGTATATCAATGGCAGACGCCCTGAAGACAGCAGAGGGCAAGCAGCTCAGCGTTCGCGGCCTGACCCACAGCTATGGCGGACAGAACGCGATCAGCGATATCTCGTTCGAGGTTGCGGCTGGCGAGATCGTAGCGCTGCTGGGGCCGAGCGGCTGTGGCAAGTCCACTGTGCTGCGGGCAATCGCCGGTTTGATCCAGCCGAAGAGCGGCGTGATCCAGCTCGGTGGACAGGATCTCGCCAATGTTTCGGCCCGCTCCCGTGGTATCGGCATGGTGTTCCAGAATTACGCCCTGTTTCCCCACCTGACTGTGGCCGAGAACATCGCCTATCCGCTGGCCTGCCAGCGAATGCCACGGACGCAGCGCAGGGAACGGGTAGAGGAAATGCTCTCGCTCGTGCAGTTGAGGGGCTATGGCAACCGCTTGCCACGCGAACTGTCCGGTGGTCAGCAGCAGCGTGTGGCCGTCGCCCGCGCAATTGCCGGACGACCCTCGCTCCTCCTGCTTGACGAACCCTTCGGCGCTCTCGACCGGGCGCTTCGTTTCGATTTGCAGGTCGAGCTTCTGCATCTCCAGAAAACCCTTGGCATCACGACGCTGATCGTGACCCATGATCAGGAAGAAGCGCAAAGCCTTGCCGGACGTCTGGTGCTGATGAACAAGGGCAATGTCGAGCAGATCGACACACCGATGGCCGTCTATGACCGGCCGACAACGCTGTTCGTCAACACCTTCATTGGCCAGGCCAATCTGCTGCATGGCACGGTGCAAGGACTGGATGCAGAGGCAACGACCATTGCACTCACAAACGGCAAGACACTCGTTCTGCCGCGTCGCCTGAACTTTACGGTTGGCTCCAAGGTCACCATCACCTTCCGCCCCGAAGAAGTCAGTCTTTCCACGAACCAAAGTGAATTTGTACTGCCAGCACGGCTGACGGTGTCCGTGCCCCTTGGGCCGACGCTCGTCCACGATCTTCTTCTTGAGGACGGTACGGGCCTGCGCGTTTCGCAGGTGCGTGGACCGGCCACATTCATTCCCGAGCCGGGAGCACAGCTCTTTGCCGAGATTGACACCGCAAGGTGTCACGCCTTTCCGAGCGAACCGGAAGCATCAAGTGAATGAACAACAACAATAGAGGTGAACAGATGCAGGACTTCAACATCACACGACGTCATTTCGGATTGCTTGCCGCCGGTGCGGCGGTAGCCGTCACCGTCCCCTTTGCAGCCCGCGCTGCCGGTGGCACCGCAATTGCCGCAACCTTTCCGGGCAACTGGGAAGACGGCTATCGCACGGTACTGACGCCACTCGTCAAGGAAGCCGGTTTCGATCTGACGGTCGCGCCAGCCATGGCGCAGGACCAGCTTGCCAAGGTCATGGCCAGCCCGGGTAACCCGCCTTACGACACCCTACTGATGTCGCCCGGCCAGATGGCCGTCGCCATCGAGAATGATTTGATCCAGAAGATCGATCCGTCCAAGCTCAAGAATTGGAACATGCTCGATCCTGCATTTCAGGGCGAGTACGGCCCGACCGTGACGGTCGAAGTCAATGGCATCGCCTACAACCCCGATCTGGTGCCAGCTCCGAAGGGTTATCGCGACCTGTTCGAAAACCCTGTCTACAAGGGTCTTGTCTCCTGGACTGGGTTCGCGTCCAACACGGGCGTCATGGCCTATACCGAAATCGCTAAGATATTCGGCAAGGGTCCTGATGACATGGACGCCGTGTTCAAGCTGTTCAAGGATAATCCAGAGCAGATCAAGGGCGTGGTCGCCAGCACCAATAACCAGATGACGCTGTTCCAGCAGGGCGAAATCGCCGTCTTCATGTGTTCGACCGGCAATGTCGCGCGTCTCAAGTCTATGGGTCTCAAGGCCGAATTCGTCCAGCCGGAAACGGGTTCGCCAGCAGCGCCCGTGAATATCCATCTGACCGGGGGTGCGAAGAACCCCGATGCGGCCTATGCCTATATGGACGCCGCCATCTCCAAGGCAGCGCAGGACAAGCTCAAAATGCCGCCGACGGAGATGTTCCCGACGAACAAGCAAGTCGAACTGACGCCGGGCATCGAGGCCTATGTGAAGCGCGAACAGCTGGCATCGCTGGTCTATCCGGACTGGGCTGCAATCAACAAGAACCGTGCGGAATGGATCCGCCAGTTCGACGCTCTCGTCGCCGGTTGAGGGTTACACAATGAAAGCGAGCGGTTTCCCATACGTTATCCCGATGCTTTTGCTGTCGGTGGCGTTCTTTGCGACGCCGCTCGCCGTTCTCGTCGGGTTTAGCTTCATCGGCCCCGATGGCCTTTCCCTCCACAACTATGCACGCTTTCTGGGTGATGCTTTCAACTATCGTGTGCTGGTCAACACCGCCAAACTCGGTCTCCAGACCATCGCCAGCACGACCTTGCTGGGGGTGCCAATTGCACTTCTCTATTGGCACAGTGGCAAGACTGCGCGGCAGGTGATCATCTTTCTGACGCTTGTTCCCATGCTGACCAGCAATGTGGTGCGAACCTTCGCCTGGATTGTCATTCTTGGACGACAGGGACCGATCAGCGAGGCATTCGTCGCGCTCGGATTTGCGGAACGACCGTTCACGCTGCTGTCTACCGAACTGGGTCTCGTCATGGCCATGTGCCAGATCGACTTGCCCCTGATCATTCTGCCGCTGATCGCCATCCTGTCGCGAACGCCGGTGCAGTTCACCGAAGCGGCGCAGGTTTCGGGTGCAGGGCCATGGCGTATCCTGGTCACGGTTCTCTTGCCGATGATGCTACCAGGTCTGCTGGCGGGTTGGATTCTTGTCTTTGCCAGCACCAGTGCTTCCTTCGTTACCCAGGCCGTCATCGGCGGTGCCCGAAATGTCTATGTACCGCAATTGATCTACCGCGAGGTCGGCACGCTGTTCGATTGGCCTATGGCCTCGGCCATTGCCGTCGTCCTGCTCTTGTCGACCGGCATCCTTCTCGTCGCCATGACCATGATTTCCCGCCACCGGAGGCTCGTTGGCCATGCATAATCATCGCGAAAACCCGATCCCGACTTTCCTCTACAAGGCATTCGTCTTCGGTTTCGGCAGTCTCAGCCTGATGTATCTTGTGGCACCGATTGTGATCGCAATCACCATGTCGTTCACCTCTGGCCAGACGCTCAAATATCCGCCGGAGAGGTTCTCCCTGCGGTGGTATGAGGCGCTGATCGATCCTGTGCGTTCAGGGACAGAACATATCGCAGCCGGCAATTCGCTGAAGATCGCAGGTCTTGCGGTGCTGGGATCGCTGCTGTTTGCGGTGCCTGCCACCATCGGCATGGCGCGGATGCGACGCCGCACGGTCAATGCGCTGGAGCCGTTTCTGCTTGCACCGCTCGTTCTGCCAAGCCTCGTGTATGGTCTGGCAGCGTTGATCGTGGCGAACTTCGTCGGCTTTCAGCCGTCGCTATGGCTTACCGTTATCGGCCATGTCGTGGTGTTCGGGCCGTTGATGTACCGGGCAGCCTCGGTCGTCGCTCAGGGCATCAACCCATCGCTGGGGGAAGCATCCACCGTCATGGGCGCGACTTGGTACACGACGCTGCGGCGCGTGATCCTGCCGCTGCTGGCGCCCGGCATTCTGGCCGGTGCCTTTCTCGTCTTCATCCAGTCGCTCGACAACGTCTCCGTCTCACTCTTTCTCGCCGATGCGCAAACAACCGTCCTGCCGCTTCGCATGTTCGCATTGATCGAGGAATCGCTCGACGTCCGCGTCGCGGCAATGTCGGGAATCCTGATTGGACTGACTCTCATCGTGATGCTGGTGGCGAGGCGCGTGCTGGCACCGTCCCGGCAAGCTGACCAATAAAAATACTTCTGGAAGGAATACCCAATGAACATACACGCCACTAAGGCAGGCAACTATCGCGTTGGATCGCTGCTGGCCGATTTCCAGCCGGATTTCGACTTTGTCGCGCCGCTGCCTTTGCCCGTCGAAGAGTTCGAAGACCGCCTACGCCGCATCCGTCGCCAAGCCGTCGAAGCTGGCCATGATGCGCTGATCGTTCACACCGGTGGCGTCGGCTGGTTCCATACGTCCAACCACTATCTGCGCTATATCTGCGACTGGATGCGCGAAGGCGTATTGATCATCCCCACCGATGCTGACAAGCCGATAGTGCTTTTGTCCTTCTTCACGCAATCCGTGCTTCTGCCGCCGGGCGGTGAGCCGGTGCTGGTGGAAGACATCTGGCAGATCGGTCCGATTGGCCGCGAATACGCCGACCGTCCCGGCGATAGCATCATCAAGACAGCGGAGAAATGCGCCGAATTGCTGGCCGGTATGGGCCTAGCTAAGGCGCAGATCGGCCGTATCGGTGATCGAACGTCACTCACCTTTTGGTCTGCACTCGATGAACTCATGCCGAAGGCCAAGTTCGTACCTGACAATGCCATTCTCGACCGCATGCAAAAGGTGCGCTCGCCCCGCGAAATCGAGATGTTCCGCGCCGCCGCCCAGCTCGTCAGCATCGCCACGCAGGCGGCTTATCACGTCGCCAGGCCCGGTGTCACCGACCATGAAATCTATGCTGCCTTCACGCAAGCCCAGCTTTCCTTCGGCGGCGAGACCGGTGATGGCTACCAGATCGGCATCAACGAGTTCGGCACCCATTGTGGCAAGCCTTATGGCCATGTCGTGCGTCCGGGCGATCTCATCAATCTCTACGTCTCCAACATCACCTATCGCGGCTACACCGCCCAGACGGCGCGCATGATCGCAGTTGGCAATATCACCAAGCGGCAGGAGGAGGTGCTGGCTGCCTGCACCGAGGGCGTCAAGCGCGCCGAAAGGCTCATCCGGCCCGGTGTGCTGATGCGTGATGTCAACAATGCCGCCTTCGAGCCGATGATCGAGCGCGGCATGCTGGCCTCGCCGGAAGCCCGCACCATGCCTTACAACTGGGCTCCGATGGATGATGGCAGCGCCCGTCTGATCCCACGCCAATATGTCAAGAACATCGACTGGGAGGCGCAGGGCCGCACTCTCATGCATGTTTACCCGGCAACGTATGGGCCGCATAACCCCAATCTCGGCCACTCGGTCGGTATGGCTGGCGGACAGAACAGTTTCAACATCTCATCCCACAATTATGACCGGATGGAAGAGGGCATGGTGTTCGTGCTGCACACGCAATGGCTTGAGCCGCTGTCGGCAGGCTGTAATGTGGGCGACATGTATGTCGTCACCAAGGACGGGTTCGAAAACCTTTCCCGCCACACCCCGCTTGAAACCCACCGCATCGCTGCCGAGGCCTGATATGACCGACCACACCCATTTCGATTTCGCCAAACTCAGCGAGCGCGAACGCTACAAAATCCTTATTGGCACGGTCATCCCGCGTCCGATTGCGCTGGTGACGACGGTGAGCAAGGACGGGACACCCAATGCCGGTCCCTTCAGTTTCTTCAACGTGCTCACCCATGATCCAGCCATCGTCGCCATCGGCGTCGAAAACTATTCCGACATGCGCTTCAAGGATACCGCCCGCAATATCAGAGAGACCGGCGAATTCACCGTCCATATCTGCGACAATGCGCTGGTCGATCAGATGGAAATCTGCGCTATCAAGTTCGGTCCCGAAGTGGACGAGATGGAAGAAGCAGGCCTTGCGACCGTTGCCGGCCAGATGGTCTGCAGCCCTCGTATTTTGGCCGCTCCAGCTGCTCTGGAATGCCGCCGCCACACCACGCTTCAGGTCGGCCCCGCGCGCGAAATCATCCTCGGCGAGGTTGTCGGGGTGTTCGTCCGCAGTGATGCGGTGAATGCGTCTAACCTGCATATTGACCAGCAAATGATGGATGCCGTTGGCCGTATGGGCGGGCATACCTATGCCCGCACGCGCGAGCAGTTCGATATCAGGACACTGACGCCGCAGGAATGGGAGAGCCGGAAGGCGGATGAAAAGGTGGCGGCAGAATGAGGTCGATCGGGTTATAAAATTCGGAAGCTTGTCTACGTCAGGAGAGTTGAAATTCGATTTCTTTCAATGCGTTAAAGAGCTTGGGTGACTGAGGTGCGGATGTTTCCACGCCTCAAGCTTTTTAAGCTTCGATAGCGCAGCCAAGTCACGCAAAAGACGCACCGACCCAGGTAGGGTCGTTCTTTCCGAGCTTGATGTTTTCCATCTGCTTCGTTTCTGCTGCGTACTTCTTCGATGCGCTTTGAAGACGGTTTGGACTGAGGCCAGCGGGACGGATAGAAGGCCGTCTGAGTCACCGCAGACAAGGTCGCCGGGTTCGATGACCATGTCATTGACGGCGATGGGTACGTTGACTTCGCCGGGACCGTCTTTGTAGGGGCCGCGGTGAGTGGCCCCAGCAGCGAAAACGGGGAAGGAGCCTTAAAGCAGTTCTTCGCTACAGCGGATGGCACCGAAGATAAAGATGCCGCCGAAGCCATGCTGTGCTGCGTGGGCGACCATCAATTCTCCGATGATCGCGTTGCTCAGGTCACCGACGCGAACCTCCGATATCTAACACTTCGAAAAGTTTGATTGCGTTGGCTACGAAATTGTCACGTCCGATTTCGTAGATTAAAGGCCAGTTCGTTGACTTCGTAGTATGTCTACACCCCTTCAAAACGATTTAGAGTTATGTTTTCAAAAACAGTGCTCCGACCACTTTGTGTCGTGGTGCACGGTGTCAAAGCAACAGTATATTTGCGACTAAAACGGTAGTTTCACGAATGCTGGAGAACGACGCTGTCACCGCTAACCGAACCATCTGAATTTCGGCTGTCGATAGCTGTGCTGCCAAGGATGTCACGAATTTGGTGCCGCAGCCAGCCGTTCGCAGAATCGCCGTCGGCGTGGCTTGCCCAGACCATTTTCACCGACGGAAATGAAAGGCTCACGGGTACCAGACTGACTTCGAGGTCGAGAAGCGCCGCGTAACGATCGGCAATCCGGCTCGGTACCGTGGCTATCACCGGTGCGACCTGTGCCGCCGATAGCACCGACATGTAGCCAGGGGCTGCCGTGATCACGTTCAGTTCCACGCCAGCCATTTCCAAGGCATCCTTGATGCAACCCTGCAATGTCTCGTTCTGGGAGATGGTCGCATGGTCAGCGGAAAGATAGTCGGAGAGCTCCACCGGGTTCGACAGAGACAGCAGCGCTGGATTGTAGCAGCATGCCATTTCCGGTTCGTACAGTGTTTCGAAGGATCGGCGACTTGTCTTCGAGTAGGTACAGCCGACGGCAATGTCGATACTGCCATCTTCTAGCGAAGGCTCCATCGCCTCGTATGGAAACACTCTGGCCAAAACCTTGATGCCGGGTGCGTCGCGTCGCAGGCGCATCGTTAATTCAGGAATCAGCAGCAGTTCGATTTCGGGTGACATGGCGATGCGGAACGTTCGTTCTTCTGTCGCAGGATCAAACGCTAGGTTGCCGGTCAGCGCCATCTGCGCCTGGCGAAGGGCATGGCGGACAGGGGCGGCCAAACTGCGCGCCCGCGCTGTCGGCTGCATCACCTGGCCCACCCGAATGAACAATTCGTCCTGCAAGAGGACCCGAAGCGTTGAAAGGGAATGGCTCATCGCAGGTTGCCGGATCTTCAGCCGTCGAGCCGCTTTGGTGACATTCCCCTCCGCAATGAGGGCGTCGAAAGCAACGAGGAGGTTGAGATCGAAAGAGCGTAAATTGAAATGATCGATAGTTGTCATGAGCCGCATCGATTTGATTGCTGATGTAGCCACACATACTTCCTCTGTAGGTCAGTTCCAAGACCTCATCATCAACAAGCCGCGCTCAGGAGTTCACATGCAAACCCGCCGTTCCCTTCTCATCAGCACAGCAGGCGCAGCCCTCGCTGCAGGTGCCATGACCACCTTGCCTACCGTCGCCTTGGCCAAGGCGCCAATGGTTGGTAGGCAAGCCGCCAGCTTCTACCGCATGAAACTCGGTGACTACGAGATCACCGCGGTCTCTGACGGCACGGTGAAACTTCCGATGTCGAAAATATACAAGCACATCGCCGAAAGTGACGCAGAAACTTACCTCGAAGGTCATTTCCAGGCGGGTTCGGAAACTTCGGTCAACGCCTTTTTGGTCAACACCGGCGGCAGGCTTGTTTTGATCGACGCTGGCACCGGTGACCTGATGGGACCGGCGCTTGGCAAACTCCTCTCCAATATCGAGGCTGCGGGTTACAGGGCGGATCAGATCGATGACGTTATCCTCACGCACATCCATGCTGACCATTCCGGCGGTCTCATTGCCAATGGCAAGCGCGTGTTTAAAAACGCGATCCTGCACGTCAACCATCGCGAAGCCGAATTCTGGCTGAAGGCCGATACCAAAGCTAAGGCTGATAAGGTTTTGGGTCCGCAGATTGCCCAGGCCGAGCAATGCGTCGGCCCTTACGTCAATGCGAAAAAGTTCGAAACCTTTGAAGACGATGCCGCCCCTTTATCCGGTTTTGGCTCGGTGCTGCGGGCTGGCCATACCCCCGGACACAGTGGCATTATCGTTGAAAGTCAGGGGGAGAAGATCATCTTCTGGGGTGACATCGCACATGGCGACTTGCTGCAATATGACCATCCGGAGGTCACGGTCGATTTCGACGTGGACCAGCCGATGGCCGCCGCCTCACGCTCCGTTGCTTTCGCCGAGGCAGCAGATCAGAAATATCTGGTTGCAGGCGCGCATCACGCCTTTCCTGGCATTGGCCATGTCCGGCGGGACGAGACGAACTACGACTGGGTGCCGCTGGTCTACAGCGCCAATTATTAAGGTCCGATCAGGCTCCTTCACCTGGATGATGTCTCGCTTTGACATTGAGTGGATCCTTAGGGGTTCACTCAATGCTCAGGTCGGCGTCGCCATCAAAGCATCAACCAATTTCATGGCCAGTATTTTTGATGCGTCGATCCTGTTGTCGGAGCACTGAGACGTGTTGGCCTTGTGTCCATGATAAGGGCACGACATTCACCCTCGCCTGTTGCGATGAGTTCTCAGAAGTAACGGATGCGCGCAACTCCCAAAGCCTCCTTTCACGGAGCGCGCATGCCCCGCCGAACAACAGTGATCGATAGCTCTCAATGCGCGCATAACGGGGCGTGGCATCGAAGCCAAAGCAGCATTTTGGTTCGCGGGAATGCGTGTTTCGTTCCCCGACAGTGATCGGCATCGACCTTCTCCAAGCCCGAGTGATCGGCGCAGGTTAGGCTGATGCTCACCAAAACTGCGTCAGAGCCAAAATTTGAGGCCGATTGACAGACCGTTTCCGATCTCTATTGGACCTTTCGGTTTTAAATCTGATCTTACTTAGTATGATGGGTCTCCTCTTGCCATCTCCTTGCAAACCGTGAGAGCTTGGCGCGCATGATCCTGACTATCGCCATTTCGGGTTATCGGTCCCTTCGTAACCTCGTCCTTCCGCTTGAAAAGCTTACCGTCGTGACAGGTGGGAACGGAGCGGGGAAGTCGAGTTTCTATCGCGCGCTGAGACTTCTGGCAGATGTCGCGCAGGGACGGGCTATCGCATCATTGGCGGCAGAGGGTGGGCTGCAGTCGACGATCTGGGCTGGACCGGAGGCTTTTTCGCGTAGCATGAAGGACGGCACAGCGCCCGTGCAGGGGACGGTGCGGAAACATCCGGTCGCACTCAAGCTTGGATTTGCATCAGATGATTACGGTTACGCGATAGATCTTGGACTGCCAGTCGCTCCACCCCCGCCGAGCTATTTTGCACTTGATCCCGTCATCAAGGCAGAGGCGGTGTGGGCAGGCGAAGCGTTGAGCCGCCGAAACGTGTTTGCAGAACGTGCAGGGCCGGTTGTGACCGCTCTTTCCGCAGGCGGTCAACGTGAGGTGTTGCTGCACGATCTCGCATCATTCGAAAGCATGATGACGCAGTCCGCTGATCCGAAGAACTTGCCTGAACTTCTGTATTTGCGTGCCCAGATGAATGGCTGGCGTTTTTACGATCACTTTCGAACCGATCCATCTTCGCCTGTGCGACAGATGCAGATTGGTACCCGAACACCGGCTCTTTCCTCCGATGGCGCCGATCTGGCAGCCGCCATCGCGACTATACGGGAAATTGGCGATGCGGCGGGCTTTGACGCTGCTATCGAAGATGCTTTTCCTGGCAGCACGATCGAGATCAAGACGGAGCGAGGGCGTTTCGAACTGCTGATGCGACAGAAGGGTTTGCTACGACCGCTTTCGGTTACAGAACTCTCCGATGGCACGTTGCGTTATCTGCTGCTGGTGGCAGCTCTAACCACGCCGCGTCCTCCCTCGCTGATGGTGCTGAACGAGCCTGAAACCAGTCTGCATCCCAGCCTCCTTGCACCCTTGTCTCGTTTGATCATCCGGGCGTGTGACCGGTCCCAACTGCTCGTCGTGTCCCATGCGGACGAATTGGTGTCGCACCTTGGCGCTGAGGGAAAGGCTTTGATGGTGCGGCTCTCCAAGGTGCTGGGCGAAACGGTGGCGGAAGGGATCGATGCACCTGCATGGAATTGGCCTGCACGATAAGGCACTTCCCAACGCTCATTTGGTTACGTCTTGCGCAAACATGGTCGATTTGCCGCTCCTCCCATGTTTGAAGGTGCCAACTTGCGGCAGGATATTTACAATGACGATGGTAGAACAGTTCGACCTGTTTTCCGAACAGGTTTCTCGCGACCATCTGACAATGTCCCATGCTCCAAAAACGTCCAAGACTAAGCCACCTGTCGTTCCGGTCAGCGAAGCCGATGTTGAAAGTCCTTCATGAGCATAGCATCTCGATCTACATCTGCTGCAGGGGCACCATGTCGTTATCGTTTGGCATACGAGAACGACCTGTGCGCCAAAAGCAGATCTGGTGGCGCGGACAATTATGCGTTTGCCTGGAACTACACGATGCGTGTGGGCTTGTTACTGCATCTTGCGCATGATCACGTTCGGGCTTGGGATACATAGTGCATAGTATGAGCGCCTTCAGGAGTAATTGCGTTTGAAAGTCTTCGATGATTTCGATTGGTCGGCTACCCCGATCGGCCCCAAGGAACAATGGTCTGTCGCTCTTCGTACCACCTACGATCTTATCACCGCTTCCGGGTTTGGCATGTGTGCGGCATGGGGACCTGAAGGAACATTTCTTTACAATGAGCCTTATGCGGAGTTCCTCGGCGATCGTCATCCGGCGGCTTTAGGGCAACCTATCGCGCAAGTCTGGCCGGAAATCTGGGCCGACATCAAACCGCTGGTAGACCGCGCCATGGCAGGCGAAACTATCCGGTTGGAGAACATGCATCTGACGATGACCCGCAACGGCTATGAGGAAGACACCTATTGGACGTTTTCCTACAGCCCCCTGCGTGACGGTGACGTTGTCTCTGGCTTCCTCAATGTTGCCCACGATACGACAGCTCTTGTCGTCGCACAAAATCGCGACCGGGTGAATGCTGAACGCGTGCAACTAGCGCTGGGTGCCGGCGCGATCATCGGCACCTGGTTCTGGGACCTGCCGACAGACCGCTTCACCATCGATGCCGCCTTTGCAGACAGCTTCGGTCTCGATCAGGCGCTCGGCAGAACAGGCTTGCCGTTAGAACAGATCATAGCAACGGTACATCCCGAAGACCGAGACGGGCTGATTGGCGCCATCAACGAAGTTATTGCGCGTGGAGGTGCCTACGCCCATCAGTATCGCGTTCGCCGACGCGATGGGAAATACTATTGGATTGAGGCAAACGGGCGTGTCGATTTCGCTGAAGACGGGACTCCATCCAGTTTTCCGGGTGTCTTGATCGACGTTGAGGAGCGCCGGGCGGTCGAGGCTGAACGTGACCGTGCCATTTCCATGTTGCGCGCGCTCAACGACGGGTTGGAACAACGCGTGTCAGAGCGAACAGCCGAGTTGCTGAAAGCCCAGGACGCTTTGCGCCAGTCTCAAAAGATGGAGGCTGTCGGTCAGTTGACCGGGGGACTGGCCCATGATTTCAACAATCTGCTTGCCGGAATTTCTGGAAGTCTCGAGCTCATGGAGCGCCGATTGTCTCAAGGGCGCGGCAACGAGTTGGATCGCTATCTGTCCGCGGCACAAGGCGCTGTGAAGCGCGCGGCGGCGCTGACCCACAGACTGTTGGCCTTTTCCAGACGTCAGACCCTTGATCCCAAGCCGACCGACATCGACAGGTTGATTGCTGGACTTGAAGATTTGATCAAGCGCACTGTCGGACCCGCCGTGGATATTGAGGTCGTCGAAGCCTCTGGAACGTGGAAAACCCTCGTTGACCCATCTCAGCTCGAAAACGCGGTCCTCAACCTTTGCATCAACGCGCGTGATGCCATGCCGGACGGTGGGCGCATTACGATCAGAACGGAAAATACACGCCTCGACGCACGAGGCGCCGACGAGAACGGCCTCCCGGAAGGCGAGTATGTTTGCCTTCGCATCACCGACACTGGAACAGGCATTCCAGCCGATGTGCTGGACAAGGTTTTTGAACCGTTCTTCACGACCAAGCCGCTAGGGCAGGGGACAGGTCTCGGTCTTTCGATGATCTATGGATTTGCCCAACAGTCCGGGGGCAAGGTCGAGATATCATCCGAGCAGAATGCAGGAACGACTGTTTCGATTTTCCTGCCTCATCATATCCTTGATGGGGAAATCGAAGACGAACGCGTCGACACCCGCACGCCTGGTGGTGCGCGGGCGCAGGAGACCGTCCTTGTGGTCGATGATGAGCCGACCGTTCGAATGCTGATTTCAGATGTGCTTCAGGAATTTGGCTATACGGTCATCGAGGCCGCAGACAGTGCGACAGGCTTGAAGATTCTGCAGTCTGACGTCGGTATCGATCTGCTTGTCAGCGACGTCGGCCTTCCCGGCGGCATGGATGGACGCCAGATGGCAGATGCCGCTCGTCAAAGCCGTCCTGGATTGAAGGTCCTGTTCGTGACGGGCTATGCCGAAAACGCCGCCGTGCGCGACGGAAAGCTAGATCCTGGTATGGCCGTACTGACAAAGCCCTTCGCAGTCGAGACCCTGGCGGCCCAGGTTCGGGAACTCATAGAGTAGGGGACCACACCAGCGACCACACACCCGTATGAATTGAGCTCTTTGATACCCTTCGGCTCCATCACTCCGTTGAACCTCGGCGCCCCCGCTGCATCGATCGGTATCATGCTGATGATCGTAGGTGGCGCGGGTGCGCTTTATTCTCAGTGGTACATGGGCAATTCCTGGCGGATCGGTGCGGCCGAAGGCAGGTTGGGAAGCATCGTCTCCGACGGTCCGTTCGCGTATTCCAGAAATCCCGTTTTTGTCGGCCAGATCACACTCTTCGCAGGCCTTGTACTCGCCCACCCGACAGGCTTGCAGCTTGCTATCCTCATCTGCGTCCTTGTGGCCGCATGGATGCAGGTACGGATCGAGGAGCGTGTCCTCGACCACGACCTTGGCAAACCGTACTTCGACTACCGCCAACGGGTCAGAAGATGGCTGTAATCGAGGACGTCTAACACTTTGATGGTGCTGAGAAGCAAAATGTGGGTTACTGACTAGGTTCTCAGTAACTACGGTCTTTGCGACCGCTTGAGTCTGACGGAACTGTAGGATGCAGAACCGGGCTCGGGCCTGTTGTTCCCAAGGACTTCGGTCCCACAGCCACTCTTTACGAAATGCCCTCAGCTATAAAAATAAGGCCCACATGCACGATAAATGGCGTGCTCACCATTTCACGCCGTCCCATCCACCAGAATAAACGGTTGCCCCCGCGAACATGTCTCAATCCGCGCGTCGACCTTGTAAATGTTCCGCAGCATATCTGGCGTGATCACATCCGACGTCTGGCCACTGACCGCCATTTTGCCGCCCGCAATGACGATGGTGTGTTCACAGTAGCGCAGGGCGTGGTTCAGGTCGTGCAGGGCGATCAGGATGATCATCCCTTCGCGGCGGGCAAGTCGGGTGACGAAATCCAGCACTTCAACCTGACGATGGAGATCCAGCGCAGATGTCGGCTCGTCCATCAGCAGCACTTCCGGCTTGCGCACCAGCGCTTGCGCCAGCGAAACCAACTGGCGTTGCCCGCCCGACAATTCGCCAAGGCCACGAAAGGCCAGGTCGTGGATGTTGAGGGCTTTTAGGATCGAGTCGATCTCGGCCAGTTCATCATCATGCACTTTCCAGCCGCCGCCCTGTTTGGCTGAGAGCAGAATGGATTCGTAGACGGTCAGAACCGCATTCGCGCCTGTGTCCTGCGGCATGTAGCAGATGGTGCGCGGGCCTTGTTCGGTCTGCGAAAGTGTTACGACGCCGGGGCCTTTGATCAGCGCGGCGATGCGTTTGAACAGTGTGGATTTTCCCGCGGCATTGGGGCCGATGACAGCGGTTACGCTGCCCGCTTCCAGCATGTCCATGGTGACGTCGGAAAGAACGGTGGCGCGGCCATACTTGGCGCCGACATCCTGAAGGGCGAGGGCTACCATGCGCGTCTCCTGTTGGAGAAGATGAGAACGAAGAAGAAGGGCACGCCGACCAGTGCGGTAATGACCCCGATGGGCAGGATGGCGCCGGGAATCAGCATCTTGCTGACAACGGAGGTGACCGACAGCAGCAACGCGCCGCAGATGACCGAGCCGGGCAGGAAGAAGCGCTGGTCTTCGCCCACCACCATGCGGGCGATGTGCGGGCCGACGAGGCCGACGAAGCCGATGGTGCCGACGAAGGAGACCGGAATGGCGGCCAAAAGGCTGACCGTCAGCATGGTCTGCAGACGCAGGCGGCGTACATTCACGCCCATGCTGGCAGCCTTGTCGTCACCCAGCCGCAGAGCCGTCAAGGCCCAGGCGTTTTTCATGAACAGCGGCACGGTCAACACCAGAATGGCGCCGGTCACGTAGACCTTCGCCCATGTCGCTTTCGTCAGGCTACCCATGGTCCAGAACACCACGGCGGCGAGCGCCTGTTCCGACGCCAGATATTCCAGCAGGGACAACGCAGCATTGAAGGTGAAGACGAGCGCGATGCCGAGCAGCACGATGGTTTCGACCGAGACGCCGCGCATGGTGGAGGCAAAGTGAATGAACATGGCCGCCAGCATCGCCATCAGGAAGGCGTTGATGGGGATCATATACTCCACGGCACCGGGAAAAATCGCCACGCCGCCGACCAGCGCCAATGCCGCGCCGAAACTCGCCGCTGCCGAAATGCCGAGCGTAAAGGGGCTGGCCAACGGGTTGGATAGAATGGTCTGCATCTGCGCACCCGCAACCGAGAGCGAAGCACCGACGGTGACAGCCATCAGCGCAATCGGCATGCGGATGTCCCAGATCACCACGCGCAGCTGGTTGGCGACGGCGGCAGGATCGAAGATCGCGCCGATGACCTCTGACAGCGAATAACGCGCCGGGCCCAGCGCCATATCGGTTGCGACGCTGAGACACAGCGCCACGACGAGGCCGATCAGGATCAGGATACGGCGACCGGCCAGGGCGCGATATTGATCGCGCCCCGTCGTCTCGACCTGTGTTTCCACGATGGGTGCCATTTAGTTCGAGCCTTTTTCAAGTGAGACGAAATATCCCGGCTTGTAGGTCACCGGCAGAAATTTCTGGTGAAACTCTTCGAAATTCTTCTCAGGGTTCAAATCGGCAAACAGGTCGGGGTGAAACCATTTTGCAAATTGCTGGATGGGGAAGAACTCGTAAGGCGCGCCGTAGAACTGGTGCCAGACGGCGTGGACATGGCCCTTCTTCACCGCATCCAGTTCAGGAAACGGCGTGCGCGCCATCAGCTTGGCCAGACGTTCACGCGATAGCGCCATATCGGCACCACGGCCAACGGGCACGAACTGGTTGATGTCGGATTCGGCTGCCCAATTGGAGCCGGTCACGATCACATGGTCCGGGTTGGACACCAGAAGCTGCTCGGGGTTGAGATCACCGAAGGTGGTCTTGATCACGTCGGCTGCGATGTTGTGCCCACCCGCCTGTTCGACCATGGTGCCGAAATTGACCGGACCGAAGGTGCGGCAGCAGGCGTCTTCGCCGGAGATGCCGGGCGCGCGCTCGATGAAGACGCCGGGGCGCTTCAAATCTTTGACGGAAGCAAGCTTGTCGGTCACCAGCGCGATCTGTGCGCGGCGATAGGCAATGAACTCTTCCGCACGCGGCTCGGCCCCGAAAATCGTGCCGAGAGCGCGGATTGAATTTTCGCTGTTCTTTTCCGGGTCGAGACGGAAGTCGAGATAGACGACCTTGATGCCCGCTGCTGCGGCCTTTTCCTCGAACCCGCTTTCCTTGGCGGTTTTTTCCACCTCCAGATTGAGCGTGATCACGTCTGGCGAAAGCGATATGGCCTGTTCGAGGCTGAACTCGCCCTGCGGCAGATAGCCGAACAGCGGCAGCTTTGCGATCTGCGGAAAGCGTTCGACATAGGCCGCGTAGCTATCGGGGTCTTTCTTGATGAGATCATCACGCCAGCCGACAATCGTATCGAAGGTCTTGTCGCCTTTCAGCGCGGCAATCACATGCACCTGACGTGCCTCGCCGACGATGACGCGTTTCGCGGGGCTGTCGATCTCGACCTTGCGACCGGCGGAATCGATGATTTCGGCTGAGAGTGCCGGCGTTGCGATCAATGCCAGGATGAGGGCGGCGATCCGGTTAAAATTCCTGAACGGCATGGGCAATCCTTTCGGTCTTAAATGCATTGTGGCGAAGCCGTGATTGCGGCTCCGCCCTATGTCCGATCAGCGCTCCCCCTGCGCCGTTTCGTCTTACTTGTTGTCCTTCAACGACACGAAGTAGCCGGGCTTGTAATCGAGCGGCAGGAAGCGGGCGTGCAGTTCCTTGAAGGTTGCTTCCGGGTCCAAGTCCTTGAAGAGATCAGGGTGCAGCCACTTGGCAATTTCCTGAATGGCCACGAACTGGTAGGGGTTGTTGTAGAACTGGTGCCAGATCGCGTGCACATTGCCGTCTTCGACAGCCTTGACGCCGGTAAAGGCCGGGCGCTTGGTCAGGTCTTCCAGCTTACGACGGGCTTCCTTCAGGTCTGCGCCGTAACCAACGCCCACCCACTTGCCGCCAGGAACGTATGCGTCCCACTTGCCGCCGGTGATGATGATTTGGTCCGGGTTGGAGGCTATGACCTGCTCAGGGTTCACCGTGCCGAAGGTGCCGGGAATGATGTCCTTGGCCATGTTGATGCCACCGGCGATCTCGACCATCTTGCCGAAATTCTCGTTGCCGAAGGACATGCAGCAATCGTCGGAGTAACCACCGGCGCGCTCCATGAAAACGACAGGGCGCTTGGGCTTTTCCTTCTCCAGAACGTCGGTCACGCGCTTGATGCTATCGGAGCGGAACGTGATGAAGTCTTCGGCAATGTCTTCGCGGCCCATCAGCTTGCCCATGACGCGCATGCTTGGCTCGGTGTTTTCCATCGGCTTTTCACGGAAGTCGACGTAGACCAAGGGAATACCGACCTTGCCGAGCTTTTCGATGTAACCGGCTTCTTCGGTCGCGGTCTTGGCGTCGATGTTCATGATGATGACGTCGGGCTTCAGGGCAACGGCCTGTTCGACATCGAAGGTGCCATCCTTCATGCCGCCGAAGGTCGGAAGCTTGGCGACCTCAGGGTACTTCGCCAGATAGGCCTCATAGGTTTCCGGGTCTGCCTTGGCCAGATCGTCGCGCCAGCCAACCACGTGTTCGAACGGATTGTTTTTGTCGAGAGCGGCGAGGAAGTAGATCTGACGACCTTCGCCCAGAATGACGTGCTTTACGGGAACATTCACCTCGACATCGCGTCCGGTCACATCCTTGATCGTCACTTTGTCGGCAAATGCAGGCAGTACGGTAGAAACGAAAAGACCCATTGCAAGAATGGCGGATTTGCCTCTAATGCGCATCGAATTGTTCTCCAGTAAAACTGTCCGCGCTTTATGGTTTTATGATTGCGTTAGTCAAGTTTTATCTTTTAGAGCATTTCGAAACTGGCAATCGCGAAGGTTGGACGTCATGGATAGCGCAAACAATTACGGGAACAATTTCGGCCTTCGCGATGAAATCAAGGCCTATTGGTCTGTGCGGGCCGCGACATTCGACCTGTCTCCCGGCCATGAGATTTTTTCCGAGGAGGAACGGCTGGCCTGGCTTCGCCTCGTTGAAAAGCACCTCGGCAAGGGTGAGGGCAGAAGCGCTCTCGATCTCGCCTCCGGTACCGGTGTCATCTCGCATTTGATGGACGATCTCGGCTACCGCGTGACGGGTCTGGACTGGGCCGAACCCATGCTGGAGCGCGCCAAGGCAAAGGCAAAAAGCCGCAAACGCACGATTACGTTTCGCATGGGCGACGCCGAAAACACGATGGAGCCGGATGCCGCACACGACGTCATCATCAACCGCCATCTGGTCTGGACGCTCGTCGATCCCGAAGCGGCCTTTCAGGAGTGGCTGCGTGTCCTGAAGCCCGGCGGCAAGTTGCTGATCGTCGATGGCGATTTCGTCAATGTCGGCCTCACAGAGAAATTGCTGAAGAATCTGGCCAACTGGCTGCAAAAGCGTGGACTGCTGAAGGCCGACCCGATGCACGCGCCTGCGGACATGATGGGCACACACAACAGCATTCTGTCGCGCGTTTATTTCTCCAAAGGTGCGCGGGCCGATGCCGTTGCAGCGCTGTTGCGAGACGCGGGCTTTGAGGATGTCGTGGTCGATACCAATCTGCGGGAAGTTCACAAGACACAAGCCAAGAACTGGAACGTTTTGAAAGCCGCAGCCCGCGGCATTCAGCACCGCTATGCGATCTGCGCTCGTAAACCAGGGTAAAACGACAGAAGAATGCTTCGTTGCCCCCGTGAAAAATCAACGCTGTACCCGTGGCGCCCTCTTTAAACCGTTAAAACTGCCCACCATATCAAGCCCATCAGAACGGAAGATCGGCGAAACACCCGGTGATCCGTTCAAGGCGAAAACGGCAAATTCAATTCTGGCGTTTTCGTAACGAGGCTTGCCGCTTGAGGGAGCCTCAACCCTAACAATCCGGACTGTGCCGATACGGGCAGGGCGGTAAGAGGAGTTTGATATGAATATCGAGAAATATTCCGAACGCGTTCGTGGTTTTCTTCAGTCCGCGCAGACTTATGCGCTGGGCGAAAACCACCAGCAGTTTTCCGCAGAACACGTCTTGAAGGTTTTGCTGGACGATGACCAGGGCATGGCGGCGGCGCTGATCGAGCGCGCTGGCGGCAACGCCAAGGAAGCCAAGCTTGCCAATGATGCAGTGCTTGCGAAAATTCCGAAGGTTTCAGGCGGAAACGGTGGCCTGTCGCTGACCGGTCCGCTTGCCAAGGTCTTTTCGACAGCCGAAGATTTGTCCAAGAAGGCCGGTGACAGCTTCGTCACCGTGGAGCGGCTGTTGCAGGCGCTCGCTATTGAGACATCGGCATCCACGTCCTCCACCCTGAAAAAGGCTGGCGTCACGGCGCAGGCGCTCAATCAGGTCATCAACGACATCCGTAAGGGTCGCACCGCAGATAGCGCCAACGCCGAGCAAGGCTTTGACGCGCTGAAGAAATATGCCCGCGACCTGACATCGGAAGCGCGCGATGGCAAGCTGGACCCCGTGATCGGTCGTGACGATGAGATTCGTCGCACAATTCAGGTTCTGTCTCGCCGCACCAAAAACAATCCTGTCCTGATCGGTGAACCGGGCGTGGGTAAAACCGCGATTGCCGAAGGTTTGGCGTTGCGCATCATCAACGGTGACGTGCCGGAAAGCCTCAAAGACAAGAAGCTGATGGCGCTCGACATGGGTGCTTTGATTGCCGGTGCAAAATATCGTGGTGAATTCGAGGAGCGGCTGAAGGCCGTTCTGAGTGAAGTGCAGGCAGAAGCCGGTGGCATCGTGCTGTTCATCGATGAGATGCACACACTGGTGGGTGCCGGGAAGGCCGATGGCGCGATGGATGCGTCCAATCTGCTGAAGCCCGCTCTGGCTCGTGGCGAGCTTCACTGCGTCGGTGCAACCACGCTCGATGAATACCGCAAGCATGTCGAAAAAGACCCCGCTCTCGCGCGTCGTTTCCAGCCGGTGCTGGTCAGCGAACCGACCGTCGAGGATACGATTTCGATCCTGCGCGGGTTGAAGGAGAAATACGAGCAGCATCACAAGGTTCGGATCTCGGATTCGGCTCTGGTTGCGGCTGCCACGCTTTCCAACCGCTACATCACCGACCGCTTCCTGCCTGATAAAGCCATCGACCTGATGGACGAAGCCGCCTCGCGCCTTCGTATGCAGGTGGACAGCAAGCCGGAAGAGCTGGATGAACTGGATCGCCGCATTATTCAGCTCAAGATCGAGCGGGAAGCTTTGAAGCAGGAGACTGATGTGTCTTCC
This sequence comes from Hyphomicrobiales bacterium, assembly GCA_900468015.1. Classification (GTDB taxonomy): domain Bacteria; phylum Pseudomonadota; class Alphaproteobacteria; order Rhizobiales; family Rhizobiaceae; genus Agrobacterium. Next base: position 3,623 of record UBRU01000002.1, on the reverse strand, counting down.
GCAGACAGGCTGAAGAAACTCGAGGATGAGCTGGCCGATACGGAAGAAAAGGCAGATGCGCTGACGGCCCGCTGGCAGGCGGAAAAGCAGAAGCTCGGCCATGCCGCCGACCTGAAAAAGCAACTGGATGAAGCCCGCAATGAGCTGGCGACAGCCCAGCGCAATGGACAGTTCCAGCGCGCTGGTGAACTGACCTATGGCATCATTCCGGGCCTTGAAAAGGAACTGGCCGACGCAGAAGCACGCGATAGCAGCGGCGCAGCCTCCATGGTTCAGGAAGTGGTGACGGCAGACAACATCGCCCACGTCGTTTCGCGTTGGACAGGTATTCCAGTCGACAAGATGCTGGAAGGTCAGCGCGAAAAGCTACTGCGCATGGAAGACGATCTTGCCAAGTCCGTCGTCGGGCAGGGCGAAGCTGTGCAGGCCGTGTCGAGGGCGGTTCGCCGTTCGCGCGCCGGTTTGCAGGACCCCAATCGCCCGATCGGTTCCTTCATCTTTCTCGGCCCGACCGGCGTTGGCAAGACCGAGTTGACCAAGGCGCTAGCGCGCTTCCTCTTTGATGACGAAACCGCGATGGTTCGCCTCGACATGTCTGAATATATGGAGAAACACTCCGTTGCCCGGCTGATCGGTGCGCCACCCGGCTATGTCGGATATGAGGAAGGCGGCGCTCTGACGGAAGCCATTCGTCGGCGTCCTTACCAGGTCGTGCTGTTCGACGAGATAGAGAAAGCGCATCCGGATGTGTTCAACGTCCTGTTGCAGGTGTTGGATGATGGCCGTCTGACAGACGGGCAGGGCCGCACCGTCGATTTCAAGAATACCATCATCATCATGACGTCGAACCTTGGTTCGGAGTTCCTGACGCAGATGGGCGACAATGACGATGTGGGTTCCGTTCGTGACATGGTGATGGAGCGGGTGCGCGGCCACTTCCGGCCTGAGTTCCTCAACCGTATCGACGACATCATCCTGTTCCATCGTCTGCATCGCAACGAAATGGGTGCCATCGTCGATATCCAGCTTCAGCGTCTCGTGTCGCTGCTGAGCGATCGCAAGATCGAACTGGATCTGGACGAAGATGCGCGGATCTGGCTAGCCGACAAGGGTTACGACCCCGCCTACGGCGCCCGCCCGCTGAAGCGCATCATCCAGAAATCGGTACAGGATCGCCTTGCCGAAATGATCCTCGGCGGAGAAATCCCCGATGGCGCGCGCGTGAAAGTCACGTCCGGCACAGACCGTCTGCTGTTCAAGGTTAGGCCTCAGCAGTCCGGCATCGAAACAGCCGACGCGGCATGATGAAATGAAAAAGGGCTCCTGCGATGGAGCCCTTTTTATTTGCAGCAGAATTCTATTAGCGGCTGGCAACCTGTTCGGTTTTGCCATCGATATTCAGCAACGTGTCGATACGGCGTCTTTCGTCTGAAAACCGCGCCAACGCTTCGCCGGACAGAGACTTTCCGCCCGGCAGGCGGACCTTCATCGCATCCACCTTCGTACCGTTGACGATCAGCTCGTAGTGCAGGTGGGCTCCAGTCGAAAGGCCGGTCGAGCCGACATAACCAATCACCTGACCCTGCGTTACACGTGCGCCTTCGACCACGCCTTTGGCAAGAGCGTTCTGGTGATTGTAGGACGACACATACCCGTTCGCATGGCGGATCAGCGTTTGGTTGCCGTAACCAGATGCCCAGCCTGCCTTTTCCACGACGCCGTTACCAGTAGCGATGATCGGCGTTCCGCGCGGTGCTGCCCAGTCCGTACCTGTATGCATGCGGCTGAAGCGCAGTACCGGGTGACGGCGCATGCCGAAGCCCGATGTCATGCGACCGTTGGGCACGGGATTGCGGATCAGGAACTGCCGTATACTCTTGCCCTGGCCATCGAAGTAATCGACGCTGCCATCATCCGGGTTCTGGAAACGGTAAAAGCGGGTTTCGCTGTCGCCGAACTTGGCATTCACATAGAGAAGTTCGGACTGATCCGTCGCCTTGCCATCCGGCCCCTCGACCGAGAAGAAGGCTTCGAGTGAATCCGTAGGCTTTAGCTGCGCCTGAAAATCGACGCTGCTGGCCAGAAGCTTCACCAGTTGGGCAACCATCGTCTGGTTCATGCCGTAGGTGAGCGCAGCGCGGTAAACGCCATCATAAACACGCGGCAGATCACGATTGGCCGTCAAAGGCGCATTGCTGCTGTCGAAGGCGGTCGCGACGGCATCCAGATGCGGAGGCTCGCTCGCCTTGACAAAAGTCTTGCTGTCATCGGTCGCGACCGTCACGATATGGCGGGCCTTGCGGTAAAGGCTGGCGCGCACCACCTCGCTCCTCTCATCGCTTTGTAGAATGCCGATCCGAAGCACGTCTCCGGCCTGCACATCGGCTGAACCGTTTTCCGTGCTGAGTGCAAGCGCCGTCTGCTTGGCCTGCTCCTTGGAGTAACCCGCACCGAACAGCGCTTCCTCCATCGTTTCGGCCTGTCGCACAGGAATAACGTCGTCGGCATATTCCTGAACCTTGACGGTGGAGGCCTGCGGCGTCGACACCGACATGTTCTGCTCGACCACGCGCGCCGCAAGTCCAGCGGTCATATCCACATCTTCGGTGGCTTCGAAGCGACGTGGGTCGATATAGTAAAGCGCGGCCAGTTGCTCATTGCCATCGGTCAGCATGGAGCCGTTCGAGCGCACCGCCTCTTCGACCTCATCGAAGCTCATCGAGCCTGCATAGGCAAAGGGGCTGTTCTTTGTGGGAAACGCGATGGTCTTCAGGCTGACTTCGGATTCGACTTCCGAACCATAGATGGTGCCAGTCTTGCTGGCCGCGGGCGATGCGTCATCATTCGTCGCGAAAATGTTGAGCGGATCGAATGGCGGATAGTCATCCTGATTACTATAATTGGCCGCCAATGCGATCTTGACGTGGGAGAAGGGCACTTTTCGTACCACTTCCTTGTCGCCGTCGTGAATGACGGTCGATACTTCCATAAGAGAACGGTCTGACGGTCTTGCGGCAATATTGGGTGCCAGAAGGCGTGTGCCACGCCGCACGGTCTCGGATGCGTCGTGATCCATATCGGCACGCGCGAAAGCTTCTGCCGGAATTGCCAGCTGCTGGCGTCCATCCAGCGCTGCAAACAGGGCGACGCCCATAAGGATGGAAGAAGTGATGCCTGTGAGGAACGTGCCGCTGAGCCAGCGCAACGAAATCTCGCGACGGTCAGGTGCACGCCGCCCTTCCGCCAATATAGGCGGTTCGGTACCAAGCGAGCGGATCATGTCTCGATCCGTCATCATGCCTGTCGCGACCAGTCGTTCATTTGATCTCCAGAAACCCTGAGCCGAAGATGTGCAACTTTCAGAGTCGGGAGTCAAACAGGTGCGTTGTACGCATGTGATTGGTCCCCGGCTTTATATGCATAAGGCTCGTGCGATCATCAGATAGGCACCGCTCTTGTCGAAAACGTGGCGTGACCGGTGGTATCGGCTCAAGCCGTGTAAAATCGTGTGCGGAAACCGGGGTGCTGCTGGGGCCTTTTAGGCGGAAAATGCCTAGATTTCAAAATTTCTTTGTGATTACAGTGGCTTATAATTTTCTTTTTGAATTTGAAAATTGCCCTGT
>UBRU01000010.1:0-25092 GCA_900468015.1 Hyphomicrobiales bacterium | reverse complement strand
TAACAGTATCATGATACTGTTATTGTAATTGCAAGCCGTCAAACTCGACCGCTCACTTTCATTCAGATTCCCTTCTAAATCCACAAACCCACTCCTCATCCTTTCTATATTGACTGCAGAAACCATATAAATAACCGCTCTCCATGGCTGAAAATTATATAAGCGACTATTGCCTGCGGGACCCCCTCATGACCTCCTTGTCCGGTTTCTCCATAACTCCGGAAAACACATAATATATATTTAATTGTGCGCCATTCGGAATCTTATCCATACTTACGCCTTCAATAACGGGCAGACTAAAAATCGAACGTTGGAACATAATTCCATTGGTAATGTATAATTTTATCCAATTAAGTATATAAAATACAATGCAAGAAACAAAAATCCAACTGAATCTGTAAGGCAAATTGCCCGGTCAAAGGAGCGCATTCCTTCTCCCCAAAAAGTTGCGCAACAGATTGACTTGCGCCCGCAAGTAAGGGAGCCTCTTATAAATTGACGGAGAATTGCAAAATCACCATGTCACCAGAACGATTTAACCAATGCCTGCGGGTAATCCGCTGGACACCAATCAATATCGCGTCCGCCCTGCAATGCGAACTCTCATGGATCGAAGCTATGGAAGCAGGAAACGAAAACGTTCCCGCCGACTTGGCCGAATGGCTGGAAACGCTTGCACAAGCTCATGAGGCACTTCCGCCGCCGTTAACATATAGAGGAAAACGATCGACATTCTGATACATCCAATACTGCCAGTTTTTACCAACAATCGGATCAGACACGGTGAAATATCCGATCGTAGCTCTGGGCCTGATCGCCTTCTTAAGCCCGGTCTTCCAGCACCATGCGAGAAAAACTCCATGGTTTTAGGCGGACCAATGGTGACAGCTATCTCTTACAAATCATGGCAGGAGTTGCAAAAGGCGAAAGCACTGCCGTCCTCCAGAAGCTGGCCACAGCCATAGTTGCGAAAAGCTTCTCCGGTATCCAGGTCAACAAAACGTTGTTTTCGATTGATGCGCACCAAGAGACCAGTGGCAGCGGCAGAATGCGGATTGATGCAGTCTTCAACAAGAAACGGCAGATTGAACACCCTGAAACTCCTGGCTTGGACAGTCAGTTGGAATCGCTGTTCTTGGCTTCGAGTGAAGCGAGGTCTTCTCTCAAGCGTACTGCCATATCCGTGCGCTCGTGGAGAATGCTCATCACACCGAGATCGCCATCATCTAGCGTTCGGAAGAACAGGTAGTGGCGCTCGTAGCGGCTGAAATATGCCTCCCGCGTAATATCGCGTGGCACGGCAAGTCCTTGGGGTAGACGACGCCAGAGCAGGCGATTGTCGCAGAGGCGCTGCAAATGCGCGTGTAGACCTCGCAGATAGGTCTCAGCTTGCGCTTCGCCCCATTGCTTTACGGTATCGTCCCAGATTTTATCCTGCGCAACATCGGCAGGCGCATAAAAACGATAACCGGGCATGATTAGCGGCGCTTATTGCGGCTGATGACGTCGTCGGCAGAGACTGCCACAAATTCACTGTCATCCGCCCGCATTGCGGGAGAAAGCTCCCGTTGCAGCGCCTCCCATGCCTCATCACGGGTTTGTAGGTCACGACGGATCAGTGCGCGGATGTATTCGCTGGCATTCTCATACAGCCCACCCTCACTAATCTGCTGTTGGATGTGGTCTTGCAACGCGCCACTGACCTTAACGTGGATGCTACCTGACGGCATGCGTCTACCCTTTCGTTCTCGGTAAGATTATGGGTAGCGTCGCATATATTGTCAATATTCATCACGGCCTTGATCTTCGTGAAGCCATTGGGGATAGTGTCCGCCAAAAGCCGCGGCCCGCCCCGAGAGCCAAACCTGCGTCGGTATAAACGACCTGTAAGTTGGCAAAAATGTAATTATAGCGCAGACAGAGGAGGTCAAAGCGTGACAAAATATTTTGGCACCACCTAATGCCGGCCTCAATTCTCTCGATGCAGGCAGCGCTTCATCATTTTTTCGATTGATGCGCTGTCGCCACCGAAGCGATCAAGAACCTCAATAGCTTTCGGTAAACTCAGCGCATAAACCTCTTGGAGCTTCTCTACCGTGTACTTTTTACTTTTCGTCTGGCTCATTTCGCATTCTCCTTACCGCATGCAAATGCGATCAATCAGCGATGTGTTCCGACGACACGGCATGTCAAATCTAACCCCATACTCTTTGGTTAAGACGGCACAGGGCGCGGGCGGAGCGTTCACGTGGTGATTGACCGGCACGAATGTTCTTACGCCGCGCTTAAGGCCAACCGGAAGCCAAGCGCATGAATGATTTTGTGCATCGTTTCATAGCGAAGCTTCGATCCGGGCTTCAGGGCCTTGTATAAGCTTTCGCGACCAAGGCCGGAAACCTCCGCGATCTTCGCAATTCCGCGTGCCTTGGCGACATGGCCTAGCGCTGCAATAAAAACGTCCGGGTTTTCGTCTTCCATGGCAATGATCAAATATTCCATCATGGTTTCTTCGCTATCCAGATATTCCGAAGCATCGAACTTGCTGAATTCTGTCATGGTCATTCCTTTCCGATGGTACGGGCCATTTCGATGGCCTTTTGAATGTCGCGCTTTTGGGTAGACTTGTCGCCGCCGATCAGCAGCAGACAAACCGTTTCGCCTCTGCGCGTGTAATACAGGCGATATCCCGGTCCGAAATTAATGCGCATTTCTGAAACGCCCTCCCCCACCGGCTTCCAGTCGCCAAAGTTTCCATTCTCTGCAGCAGTGACGCGATGAAGGATGCGAACCTTGCCCTTGGTACCTTTCAGGGCTTTCAACCAGCTATCGAACTGATGTGATTTCTCGAAGGTACTCATGAGCTATTTGTATCCAATTGGATACAAATTTGCAAAAAAAGTTAGCGGCCAAGGCCAGTGGATGAGCCTGTCTGGGATCGGTTCAGGCTGAGGGGGAAATGACACTCCAAACGCAAGCGGCGGCTGTCCCGATTAAGCCCTCGTGAATCTTAGGGGCGGGAAGTCGTTATTCTTATGGTCTAATCGCTGTCCAAAACAGACTAAAGCTCAGTTGGGACAGCGACGGCTTGGCCGCTTTTGCGCCAACACCCGACATGGCGGTTGGGGTAAATTTCCATATCGACGCTTCACAAGATCTCGATCTTGTTTCCTCTGTTTCAAGGAAGACTTCCAACGCCGCAATTTCAGAATACGCTTTGAGAACAAGCCAATTTTACCTCACTGAGAGGCAGCAGCCTTGCCTCACTTGGGGGAATATTGATCGGTCACAATCGCGTGCGGCAGATGGCAAGGGAAGCAATGTCGAGCCTGACCCAGCGACTTTTAAGTCGTTGAAATCTGAATTGCAGGAGGATTTGGCTCTGGTTTTCTCTCTCCACTATTGCGCTGATACGGCTTTGCAAAATATCGCTCCAGCTGCGCACCGAGGGCTGAGATCGTCCAGCACAGGGCGAAATAAACAATCAGAATCGAACCGTAGATCAGATATGCAGGGCTTCCGCCTCTGGCGATCGTCGTCTGTTCAATCAAAATCTGAGCTGATCGCAATAACTCGTTGACGCCAAGAACCGCACCGAGAGAGCTTGCCTGCATCAGGCTGGTGATCAGACTGACATAAGGCGGCAAAATGATCGGCATCGCCTGGGGAAGGATGACAAGTACCAGACCTCTCCATCCCCGAAGACCGGAGGAGAGGGCAGCCTCTTTTTGACCGGCCGGCACAGATGCGAGTCCGGCACGAATGATGTGAGCTCCATTCGCCCCGCCCCACACGGAAACGCTCAATGCGCTGGACCAGAATGGATTAAGCGATAGGCCCGCGTGTGGCAGCACAAAATAGACCATCAAAACCGTGACCATCAGCGGGATGTCGCGAAGGCATTCAACAAGGCCGTAGATCGGTAGACTAACCCACCCCGTTTTAGCGGAAAGGCCCGCCGCGAAAATGACTGCAAAAAGCGATCCGCCGATAATCATGACAGAGGAAAGAAGCAAGGTGTTGAGAAGACCCTGAAGCAGGAACGACTGGAATTCTAGAAGCAGCATCGTCTATCTCCCGCCGAAAGGTCTGTTAAGGCGTCGTTCGACCATGTAGCCAATGCCGGACATCGTGAAAACGCACATCAGGTAAATCACGCAGATTGAAGCAAACATCTCGATTGCCCTAAAGTCATACGCTATGCGATCAACTGCAACGAACGTGAGTTCAACCAAGCCGATTGCTTGAAGATAGGCCGAGTTTTTGACAGTGGCGACGATCGTGTTCATCGCTGATGGCAGCGCGGAGCGAGTCGCTAGGGGCAGAACGATGAATAACCCGTGTTGCCAGCTCTTGAGCCCGAGTGAGGCGGAAGCATCGCGCATTCCTGCTCCAACGGCGGCCAGACCGGCCCGAAAATTCTCAATCTGAAACGCACTGGCCCAAGTCGTTAGCGCAACGACCCCAGACCAAAAAATATTGAGCCGAATGCCAAGGCTTGGAAGGCCATAGAAGATGAAAAAAATCTGGACAAGATATGGTGTTCCACGAACGAACTCGACATACGCCGTCACGGCATAGCGCAAGGGCTTGAAGCCGCTCGTTCGCAAAATTGCACCCAGAAGGCCAACTAGGCAGGAGAGCAAAATTGCGAGAAAGCTAACGATCAGGGTCATCTTGAGGCCGGTCATCAAATCCGGCAGGGCTTCGAGAATGTAGGCAAAATCCATGTTCATCGTTCCAAAGGTGACTGCACAAAGCTTGCTGAAGATGGAACCCTGGCGGCAGTTGCCACCAGGGCCAAATCATGCAGTTACTTCACCGTCGGCGGATCTGTCTCGAAGGATTTGACCATTTCGGCCGCAACAACGGGGTCCTTGACGAAGGTCGGCACTGTCTTGGAATAGAACTTTTCGTCTTTTAGCTTTTTGACGACGGTATTGACGAAGGCCTTGAGTTCGTCCTCTCCTTTACGAATGCCGACGCCGTTGAAGCCAAGGTCGACCGGTTCGTCGAGAATGCGAAACTCTGGATAGTTGGAAGCCAGGGTCGCTATGGTGATGGCGTCACCGACATAACCGTCTGCGCGCCCTTGCTGCAACGCCTGCAAGTTGTCTGCATTTGTATTGAGTTGGATGAACTCAAGGCTTGGGATGCGTTCCTTCAGCCACTTCAGCTGCGAGCCACCCTTTATAATGAGCATTGACTTGCCATCGAGGTCTGCGAGCTTCTGGACCTTACTGTCCTTTGGTACAATCACCCGGCTGCTGCCCCAGTAGTAAATATCAGAGTAGTCAATCACTTGTTCGCGCGCTGGCGTCTTTCCAAGCGTGGCGATGATCAGGTCGATCTTTCCACCCGTGAGTGATGGGATACGGGCATCCGTCGCCACGCAGCTCAGTTCAGCCTTGTCTGTAGAGCCGAACGCGGCCATTCCAATCTGTTTTGCCATTTCGATTTCGATGCCCGCCGATTTGCCGTCGGGTCCGGACGCTCCAAATGGAGGAGAATCGCATTTTACCCCGATACGAATAACGCCGGCATCCGTGATCGCCTTGGGCACCGCTTGCGCCGAGACGGGAAGAACCTGAAACGAAAAAGCTGCTAGCGCCACGGCTGCGAGTTGGGTCATGCTGGTTGATTTGTACATCACTGTCGTTCCCTTTGTTTGACTGTCTGCGTGCCGAACGTTGGCCGCCCGTCTGCTTTTTGCCGCAAATCTTCCGTTGCGGGAGTAAAACCATTAATGCAGGATCTGATTGAGAAAGGCTCTGGTTCTGGCCTCCCGCGGATTGCTGAAAAACTCCTCAGGTGGCGCAGTCTCGATGATCCGACCTGCATCCATGAAGACAACCCTGTCCGCCACTTGACGAGCGAAACCCATTTCATGGGTTACGCAAACCATGGTCATGCCGTCGTTAGCAAGCTGAGCCATCGTGTCCAAAACCTCGCGTACGAGTTCCGGGTCAAGTGCCGATGTAGGCTCATCAAACAACATGATCTTCGGGTTCATGCAGAGTGACCGGGCAATGGCTGCGCGTTGCTGCTGTCCGCCGGACAATTGACCGGGGTAGAAATTTGCCTTGTCCGGGATTCGAACCCTTTCGAGATAGGAGTGTGCGATAGCTTCCGCATCCTCTCTTGAAACACCCTTGACCCAGCGCGGTGCCAGTGTGCAATTCTCAAGCACTGTCAGATGCGGATATAGATTGAAATTTTGAAACACCATTCCAACGTTCTGGCGAACACGGTCGATATTTTTCTTATTTTCTGTCAGTTCAATCCCATTGACGATGATACGACCTTTTTGATGTTTCTCGAGGTGGTTGATACAGCGGATCATGGTAGATTTGCCTGAGCCCGATGGACCGCAGACAACGACCTTTTCACCGCGACGAACGGTGAAGTCGATGCCATGCAGCACCTGCACGATCGAGAACCATTTATCGACACCGGACAACTCCACAGCGATGTCCATATCGTTTGACGCTGAACGCTTTTCGCTTGCTGTCATCCCTCACCCCCCAATCCGTTAGAGCCTACAACGCCATCGCCTGGCTTTGCTTCATGAAACGCGCCGGTCGGAAACTGTTGAGCAGCGGGCTCACATCGCCGGTCATGATCTCGCGAGCAATCAGTTCGCCGGTGATCAAGCCTAGGGTTGCGCCGCTATGGCTGAAGGCAACAAAATAGCCCGGAATACCTTCCAGAGGCCCTATGACTGGCTCCCCGTCTCCCGGAACCGGCTTAGGACCACAATGATAGCTCTCCATATCTAGCGCCGGGGTGCCTTCGAGCACATGCGAGGCTTCTGAAAGGAGGCGACGAACCGTTTCATCCTTCACTGTGTATGTTCCATCAACACTGCGATTAAGCTCTTCTTCGGACCATGCGGAATCGCAGACGATCGCGCCGTCAAGCGTTGGGCGAAGCGCGACGTGAGGCGTGTTGAGAACAGCACGAACGGCACACTCGAACGGCTTGGACTTGACCAGCAGCGCGATCGGCGTTGCATCGGAGATGACGTGTCCGACCTCTTTTACCATTGCTGGCACCGCCGCTCCCGTTGCAACCAGTACCGAATCTGCCTCGATAGAGCTGCCATCGGCAGTGGAGACACCTGTGGCTCGACCGCCATTGATATTGACAGATGCTTTTCCGGCATGTGTGATCACGGTGCCGCCAAGAGCGGAGAACTCCTGAATCAGAATTGCAATCAGGGATGGCAGATCAACCCAGCCCTCACCTGAATTGAAGATCGCGCCCTGGGGCGTAATCGCAGCAGCATTGATCCCTGGCGTCACTTTAGCGATTGCATCGGCATCAATGTGCAGGCAGTCGTATCCGATAGACTTTTCATAAGCGACCGTTTCGGCGATACGGTTCGAGCTATTGTCGGCGTCCCAGGTTAGGCCACCCTCGAAACGCAACCACGCAGCACCCTCATTGCGGCTTGCCAAAGTCCGGTAACGATCGATACCGATCATGCGCAGACGATGATACTCAGTCGAACGGAAGCGCGCCGAATTAAGCCATGCCAGCGACCGGCCGGATGCCTCGCTCGCGAGCGTGCTTTGCGTAATCAAAGTCACGCTTGCGCCGAGCCTCGCCAGGTGCAGCGCCGAGGAAACACCGAATATGCCGCCACCGATGACGGCGACCCGCTGCTTTGAAGATGAGGTTGTCAACACCATGTTGTTTTGTCCTTGACTACGGTTAGATCGCGGTTGTCCCGAACTGGAACGACCGCGTTTCATGATGACCCATGGCCGGGCACTTCCCAGCGGCCCGATTTTCCGGAGAGAAAAAGTGCATCGAGCACCTGCATGTTTTTGACCGCATCCGAAATGTCCCAGGCGAGCGGATTGGCATTAAGAACCGCATATGCAAAGGCATCGCCTTGGAGCGTGTATTGGTTGGCGATCGGAAATCGAAGGATTTCACGTCCGCTTCCTGAAAGATCCGATCCATCATCAATACTGATAGATGCTTCGACGCCAGCGGGCGGATTGAAGGGAATAGCGATTTCGATCCTACCCGAGGCACCGAGGATCTGCACCCTTTGACAAGGTGATAGCTGGGTCGAACAGGTGAAAGCCAGATGCCGATGTCCGGAGAACTCCGCAAGCCCACTCGTCAGGCGATCCGTTGCGAGATCAGGGTCGATATCGAACAGGGCTATGACCCGTTCCGGCTCGCCATCGAAGAGATAGCGAGCGGTGTTAATCGCGTAGCAGCCTATGTCGTACAGCCCGCCCCCACCGATATCCGCTTGGTTGCGGATATTGTTTGGATCGGTCAGAAAATAGGAGAAAATTGTCTGAATGGCACGAACGTCGCCGATGCGGCCGCTTTGTGCGATATCACGCACTGCCTCCCACTGCGGATGGTACCGCACCATGAATGCTTCTAGTGCGACCCGTCCGTTCCTGCGTTGCGCTGTAAGGACGTCTCCGGCTTCTCTGGCTGTGAGAGCAACCGGTTTTTCTGTAAGAACATGCTTGCCGGCATCGAGTGCTCGTATTGTCCAATAAGCGTGGAGATGGTTCGGGAGCGGATTATAGATTGCATCGACGTCAGGATCGGCGAGCAATTCCTCGTAGGAACCGTAAGCTCGGAGAATTCCAAATTCTTCAGCGATTTTTGCCGCGCGGGCACCATCGCGAGATGCGATCGCAACGACTTCGGTGTAGGTTCCCGATTGCATGGCCGGTATGACGTGCTCGCGGCCGATACCAGCCGTGCTCAGCACACCCCAACGAAGCTTTTTCGCAATCATCACGACGCCCTCCCCCATAATCCAATTCAACAGCAAGCACATCATGATCGAGCAATGAGACCGGTATCAAAGCTAGTTGAGACCGGTCTCACGTGTCAATGGTATTTTGTCTTGACGCCTATTTTTTCTCCACCTATGTCTTAAATCAATGATGCAAAAAACCCAAAAACGGCTGGTGACCATTACGGACGTTGCGCAAAGCGCAAATGTTTCAAAGGCAACGGCTGCGCGCGTTCTTGGTAGTTACGGGACGGCCAGCCCGGCCGTCCGAGAGAAAGTTCTCGAGGCGGCAAAGAAACTTGGCTACCAGGCAAATGAGCTTGCCCGCAGCATGACGACGGGTAAGTCAAAAACGATCGGCGTCATCGTAGGTGATATTGAAAACCAATATTTTGGCCAAGCGGTGAGAGGGATCAGCGATGCGGCTCGGGGCGCCGGTTTCGACGTCATTTTGTCCAACTCTGGCGAAGACGTCGCGAAGGAAAAGGCTGCGATACGGGTTTTGCTGGGCAAACGGGTTGATGGACTGGTCGTCACCCCAGCGTCGGTATTTGAGACACAGCACCTGCACGACGTCCAGCGGTCAGGACGACCGATGGTGCTTTTGGATCGAACAGTTCCGGGTCTTGCCGTCGATTCCGTTGTGACCAACGACCGGCAGGCCGCAGAGGCGGCCACCCGTATGCTCATCAAGGCGGGCCATCGGCGGATCGCTTACATTTCGGCGACGGAGTCTGACGACCACTTGTACAAGGGTCCGCATCAAATCAGCCTGAGCACCGTGATGGAACGGATCGAAGGGGTGCTTGCCGCAAGTCAAGCGGCCGGGATAGAGTGTCCCGAACAATATATACGCCTTGGCACCGGGCGCCGCGGGCTTGGCGAAAAAATCATCGCAGAATTGTTGAAGGGTTCAGAAAGGCCAACCGCAATACTGGCATCAGACAACGTGGTCGCGCTTGAAGTCTATAAGACCGTGCGCAAGATCGGAATGTCGATCCCGCACGATCTATCACTCATTGCCTTTCACGATGCAGACTGGACGAGCGTCACAAGTCCTCCGATCACCGTCATCGCGCAACCAGTCTACGATATGGGGTTTCAGAGCGGACAAATTCTTATCGGCCGAATAACGGGCAACAGTGACACCCCAAGCAGTCGCGTGCTTGCGACCAACCTTATTGCGCGGGAATCCATATCGGCCCCTCCAGAATTTAAAAATTAGCGCCAGTTGTACGACCCGATCTGCGGTCGCGGACAATGGCAGCAAACATCATAAAGTGTCTCCAGCTGTTCTGATGCGATGTGACCAACGCTCATACGAGATTCTTGTTTGCCGCATGGCGCACCATCGCTGCCCTTCCGGACAAGACCCTGGCCCAATGTGGCGCGATTTCTCATTGGGATTGACGCCAAATCGTGTGTCTTTCCCGCACTGAAGAACACCGACCTAACAGTTTTAAGGGCTTCAACTGACCGCAACCGCCAGGGGCCTGACCGAGAGTGTTCTCGAGCCTCTCGGTACAACGCGGTCCCTGCAAGGGCTGGCCTTAAAACACCCGCCGCAAATACCAGTCGACCGCCCGTTCCGTATTCTTGGAATGCTGGCCACAGCCAGTCTGCAATAATCGTTCCCGCGCGCAACGTCTTCGACTGTGAAAGGTGTTTTTACCTGTTTGTTATGCGGCCGGCCCTTTGGAAGGGCGACAACGGAGGCACCACCTGCCATGAGCCAGCTTCAACTTAATATTCGGAAACGTGCGCATTGTTGCTTTTACAGCCGCTCAAGCAGTTCTTTTTTTTTCGCTGCGAATTCTTCGTCCGAAATTATGCCTTTCGACCGCAGACCAGCGAGGCGTTCGATTTTGCTGATAATATCATCTTGATGAAAAGCTGTCGGCTCGGAGACCAAGTTCGTGCTTGGAGGCGTCACAGAAAGAACCGGTGCTGCCTCCATCAGATTGGGCATCGCTCCCTGCGTGTCTTGAGGCGTCTCCAGGCTGCCAGCGGCGGCTACGATGTCAAGATCAGCCACCCGGACGAGCCCATGCTGAGAGGTGAAAGTTAATGACTGATCGCCGCTCTGCTGTTGGGAAAAGCCACCTATGTTGTGGTCTTTAGTATCATAAACGGTGATCTCTCCGTTCACATCGATTGCCAACCTGCGGCTTACCGGGAAGAACGCGTATCGAAGGTTGTTCTGCGCGCCAGTCGACGAAGCCTGGCCGAGATCTTGTGGCCACGAACTGCTGTGCGAACTTGACTGGTAAAAAAAGCTGCTTCCATTTCCCTGGCTTTGAGACTGATAAGGCCGATCTGATTTTGGGCCGGATAGCTTACCCGACCTTATGCAATCGGCAATCTCGGAGCAGAGCATATCGACCCGATGCTTCAGACCATTGTTGAACATGTCGCCGACCATGATCATGCCGCCGCTCGACCATTGCCCCATCCCGCCAAGTTCGGAGTGATTGAACTGGGCCTGATTGGTATGGCCTGCAATCAATGCCATTGTGAGATGCTCAATGACACCTTGGCTGACGCCGTGTCGCTGGGATAAGTCATCAACGATGCCTTGTTCGCGAGTATCTCTGATCACAAGCTGCGCTCCATTGGTTCGGAATTTCTTATTACATTTGCCAAGCTATGAAGATAGGCATGGCACAAGCTTTGACGCGTCAGCGAGTTCGGGCCACGCAGAAAAGGGCACGCACTCGGTGAACATCTGCAAAAGTCATACCGTGCTTCAGTCGTTGCCTCCCGAAAGCGCTTTGACCCTAACCCATAATCACGAGTTCAACGCAATCTGATCCTCGATTGAGACCGATTCCGAAATCCCAACGTTCGCCTATTGCTTCGATGAAGTCAGTTTCAAAATGATTGCTGCCAGAGGCGTCGATCCCATGACGCTTCAACCGGGGCGACAGACGCTTCTTCACAATCTGACAAGCCCCGCTGGCTCCCTCGCCAAACTTTCCCGGAAGACGTGGCCTTCATGGATTTTTTGATTGGCCTGGGCACAGACATTAAAGCGCGTGACGACAAAGGGCACACTATGACTACGCTGCGGAGAAATGGGCCGTTATTGCACGCGGAGGCGACAAGAACATCTCGGACAAAGACGGTGAGCGCCCTTCGAACTCGTGGCGAGAGACGCGCCAGCTGTAACCTCACCCTACGCAAAACGATCAATCGATAACATCGATATCTTTCGGGCACCATTGGTTGGGGATACGATTATAACAGTCACGGCGCTCTACGATCAAACTTGCGCAAATTCGGTTACTATACTAGATTTGTGAAAATGTTATAGGAATCTTCAATGAAGCAGATCGATCTCATGTTCCGCACAATGGTCGCGGAGCTTCAGCAACGGACTTTCGATGCGCAATGGTCGGCAGACTTTCCGCCAACAGGTCGCTTCGTCAAGGTGACGGTCGATAATCGTGCATATTGGTATTTCGATCAACCGGATGGTCAGGGTGGTCAGAAACGGCGATATGTAGGGCCGATCGATGATCGGGAAATTACGGCACGGGTCGAAACCTTCAAGGGCGAAAAGGATGATTTCCAGAACCGTCGAAAGATGGTCGCGGCTCTCACGCGCGAGGCGGGCATGATTGCACCTGATCGCTTCACTGGCACAGTCATCGAAACGCTAGCAGCGGCCGGTCTATTCCGTCTTCGCGGCGTCCTTGTCGGCACGGTCGCATTTCAATGCTACTCTGCCCATCTCGGTGTCCGCCTGCCTATGGCCGCGATCCTGACCGGTGATGCAGACTTGGCGCAAGACTACGCGATCTCAAGCGAAGTACAGGATTCGATACCACCCATTGTTGATCTGCTGCAGAGCGTCGATCCCTCCTTTCGCGCACTGCCCCATGTTTCCGGCTCGCCCCTCTCGAATGCCTTCCGCAACTCATCTGGCTACCGGGTGGAATTCCTGACGACAAATCGAGGTGGTGAAGATTACTCGGACCAACCGGCAAAGATGCCCGCTCTTGGTGGTGCGTCGGCCGAACCTCTGCGGTTCATGGATTTCCTGCTGCGTGATCCGGTCCGAACGGTTCTGCTCCACAGTGCCGGCATCTCAGTCGTTGTGCCTGATCCGCGAAGATTTGCAATCCACAAGCTGATTGTCGCCGGTCGTCGTAAAGATGATATCGGTGGAAGAGCTAAAAAAGCTAAAGATTTACGCCAGGCCGGAATGCTATTTGAAGCATTGCAAGAAATAGGCGATGGCGCAAACCTCGCTGATACTCTCCGTGAGGCCTGGGATCGAGGTCCTTCATGGCGTAGCGCTCTCACGGCAGGCGTCGATGCCGTCGACAAGCAGTACCAACCAGCCCTCCATAAGATTTTCGCGATTCTTCCGATCGATGAGGTCCATCACCGTAGCACGTGATGCTTTCCGCCGAGGCTCTAACGTCCAAGCTCTTGGTGCTAACACCGGGCGAGCCGAAATGAACGCGACAGGTGAAACCCGCACGCTGCGGTTTGCACGAGATTTAAAAGCGCTGGCTTTTGCGGCTTGATCGTCAAGAGCTTTGCTCAAGGCGCCATGGAAGACGACCTCAATATTGCCCTTTGGACCTGAGGCGCTTCTGCCCCCATCGCATGATCTCGATTGACGATAAGCGCAGATGGAAACGTTCAGTTCTGTAGAAGAGCTCAAACCATTGAAAACCCATCGTCCCGCTTCTCAGGCGTACCTTACTTCCCCACGCGTGCTGTTCAGATTGGCGCTTTAAGCGCCCTCTCACAAACATCCAGCACCGCATGCTGTAACAGCTAGACGCGCTGCGCCAGCCAAGCCATTTGCTCGTAATTGATTTCATAAGCGGAGCCAGTATCGGGCATCGACATAAGCACGATCAAGACGGCTTAAACACCGTCTGGCAAACTTGGTATCCCGCGGCCATACTTCACTCAGTACTGGTGCAATCCGCTCGGCCTGCGTCCGCAAAAACGTCAACTTGTGGGACTTCGGGCTGTATAGCGAAATCACATTCAGCACACAGGAATAGAGCCGCTCGGTTGGTCTCGGCGATCTTGAGTTGTTCCTGCAGCTTGGCGATTTCGTCTCGTATTTTCGAGGATGGCTTCTTCATGTCCGATCGTCTCCCTGGGTGCGAAAGCGTGTCATACGAGCCCAGTTTTTCGGACCAGAGTGCGCAACGCACTACGGTTAATCCTACAATCGCCAGCGGCGATGTTTTCGGGAATGATCCCGGCCGTTCGTAAGGACGGCTTCCAAGGGCGCAATTATACGTCGCTGGCGCGACGTGTTGCTGAGCGCGCCTGTTCATGCCGCCGCTCCCGACGAACCCTTTGATGTCGTTCGAAACCGGGAGAGAACTCCGCCGTGGCCGTCCCTCACTTCTGCGTCAGCATCGTCACCCGTGGCTCCGGCCGCAGCGCCGTGCTGTCGGCCGCCTACCGGCATTGCGCCAGGATGGAGTTCGAGCGGGAAGCGCGGACGATCGACTACACCCGCAAGCAGGGCCTCCTGCATGAGGCGTTCGTGATCCCTGATGACGCGCCGGAATGGGTGCGCAGCATGATGGCCGATCGCTCGGTCGCTGGCGCATCCGAGGCCTTCTGGAATAGGATAGAGGACTTCGAGAAGCGATCCGACGCACAACTCGCCAAGGACGTCACCATAGCCTTGCCGCTCGAGCTGACGGCCGAGCAGAACATTGCGCTCATGCGTGACTTTGTGACAAGCCACATCACCGCGAAGGGCATGGTCGCCGACTGGGTCTACCACGACGCCCCCGGCAATCCCCACGTCCATCTCATGACCACATTGCGCCCGCTGACCGAAGACGGCTTCGGATCGAAGAAGGTTGCGGTAACAGGCCCGGATGGCACGCTAATCCGAAATGATGCCGGCAAGATCGTCTATCATCTATGGGCCGGTAACACGCAGGACTTCAACGCGCTTCGCGACGGCTGGTTTGCCTGCCAGAACAGACATCTGGCGCTTGCCGGTCTCGATCTGCGCGTCGATGGCCGTTCCTTCGAAACGCAGGGGATCGAGCTTGAGCCAACCATCCACCTCGGTGTCGGCACCAAAGCCATCGAGCGCAAGGCCGAGGAGACCGATCGGAAGCAGGAAAGGGCTGCGAGCAAACTCGAACGCATCGAGATCCAGGAGCAGCGTCGCAGCGAGAACGCCCGTCGCATCCAGCGCCGTCCGGAGATCGTGCTCGACCTGATCACGCGCGAGAAGAGCGTGTTCGACGAACGCGATGTCGCGAAGGTGTTGCAACGCTATATCGACGATCTCGCCCTGTTCCAAAGTCTGATGGTCCGCATTCTGCAGAGCCCTGAAGCGCTCCGGCTCGAGCGCGAGCGGATCAACTTTACGACTGGCATTCGTTCTCCAGCAAAGTACACCACGCGCGAGATGATCCGGCTTGAAGCCGAGATGGCCCATCGCGCGATCTGGCTGTCCGGTCGCACCTCCCACGGCGTCCGAAAGGCGGTGCTGCAGGCGACCTTTGCACGCCATTCCCGTCTGTCGGATGAGCAGCGAACGGCAATCAGCCATGTCGCTGCGCCCACGCGGATTGCCGCTGTCATCGGCCGCGCTGGCGCTGGCAAGACGACGATGATGAAGGCTGCGCGCGAAGCCTGGGAAGCGGCCGGTTATCGTGTGGTCGGCGGTGCCCTGGCTGGCAAAGCCGCCGAAGGTTTGGAGAAAGAAGCGGGCATCGTTTCCCGCACACTGTCGTCGTGGGAGCTGCGCTGGAACAAGGGCCGCAACCAGCTCGACGACAGATGCGTCTTCGTCCTCGACGAGGCCGGCATGGTCTCGTCAAGGCAGATGGCGCTCGTCGTTGAAACCATCACCAAGGCAGGTGCCAAGCTCATCCTTGTCGGCGATCCGCAACAGCTTCAGCCGATCGAAGCGGGTGCCGCCTTCCGTGCGATCGCCGATCGCATCGGCTATGCCGAACTCGAGACGATCTATCGTCAGCGCCAGCAATGGATGCGCGACGCTTCGCTTGATCTGGCGCGCGGTAACGTCGGCCAGGCGGTCGATGCCTATGGCGCACATGGACATGTCAGGGGATCGGACCTCAAGGCCCAAGCGGTCGAGCGCCTCATCGCCGATTGGGATCGCGATTATGATCCTTCCAGGACCAGCCTGATCCTCGCACACCTTCGTCGTGATGTGCGAATGCTCAACGATATGGCCCGCGCCAGGCTGGTCGAACGCGGCGTCGTCGAAGATGGATTTGCGTTCAGGACAGAGGACGGAACCCGCATGTTCGCCAACGGCGACCAGATCGTGTTCCTCAAGAACGAAGGCAGCCTTGGCGTCAAGAACGGCATGCTCGCAAAGGTGCTTGAAGCCGGTCCTGGCCGGATTGTTGCCGAGGTTGGAGACGGCGAGCACCGCCGCGAGGTCACGGTCGAGCAGCGCCTCTACAACACTCTCGATCACGGTTATGCGACGACGATCCACAAAGCCCAGGGCACCACCGTCGACCGGGTGAAAGTGCTGGCATCGCTGTCGTTGGACCGGCATCTCACCTATGTGGCCATGACCCGCCATCGTGAGGATCTCGCCGTCTACTACGGCAGTCGCTCCTTTGCCAAGGCGGGCGGCCTCATTCCGATCCTGTCGCGCCAAAACGCCAAGGAGACGACCCTCGATTACGAGAAGGCGTCGTTCTACGGCCACGCGTTGCGATTTGCCGAGACCCGCGGCCTGCACCTCATGAACGTCGCCCGCACGATCGCACATGATCGTCTTCAATGGGCCGTCCGGCAAAAACAAAAACTTGCCGATCTCGGCACCCGTCTTGCCGCCATCGGCACAGCGCTCGGGCTTGGCCGCGGCAGCAACAAACACGCCATCACCGATACAATCAAGGAGGCCAGGCCCATGGTATCAGGCATCACCATCTTCCAGACATCGCTCGACCAGGCTGTCGAGGACAAGGTCGCCGCGGACCTCGACCTCAAGACGCAATGGGACGATGTCTCGACCCGCTTCCATTTCGTTTATGCGAACCCGCAAGCAGCCTTCAAGGCCATTGATGTCGACACCATGTTGAAGGATCAATCGGTCGCGCAGTCCACGCTGGCAAAAATCGCGCACGAGCCAGAAAGCTTCGGTGCCCTCAAGGGAAAGACCGGTCTTTTCGCGAGCCGTGGCGACAAGCAGGACAGGGACAAGGCCATCGCCAATGTGCCAGCACTCGCCCGAAATCTTCAACGCTACCTTCGTGAGCGGGCCGAGGCCGAAGTCAAACATGAGACGCACGAGCGCGCGGTTCGACTGAAGGTTTCGGTCGACATCCCGGCGCTCTCTCCATCTGCCAGGCAAACGCTTGAACGGGTCCGCGATGCCATCGATCGCAACGATTTGCCCGCAGGCCTCGAATATGCACTCGCCGACAAAATGGTGAAGGCCGAACTCGAAGGCTTCGCCAAGGCTGTGTCCGAGCGTTTCGGGGAGCGGACCTTCTTGTCTTCGGCCGCGAAAGACACTAATGGCAAGACGTTCGAGACCCTCACATCGGGCATGACGGTCGGCCAGAAGGCGGAGGTCCAGTCCGCCTGGAATTCCATGCGGACAGTCCAACAACTTGCTGCTCATGAACGAACGACCGAAGCGCTCAAACAGGCCGAAACCCTGCGACAGACGATGAGCCAGGGGCTCTCGCTCAAATGACGGCGGGAACTGGAACGCGCCGGGCCATGACCCCGCATAACCTCAGGAACAAAGTGATGTCCTGAAAAGCCATTGCTGATGCAAAGAGAAACTGGCAATAGCTATCTGGAAGAAAGTTGAATGGACTTCACTTCCATCATCAGCGTTAGCCTGCGTAAAAACACCGACTTCAAGGAAGCACGATCATGGCAACGAAACCACGCAGACCGCTAGATCCCAGAGATGCCGCCGAAGCCCTGTTTGCAGCACCCAAGAAAGCGGCTGCACCCGCCGTCGAAAAACGCGCTATTCCCAATACGAAAGAACTGGTGTCTTTGAAGATAGACAGTGATGTTCTTGCATATTTTCAGGAAGATGGACCGGGTTGGCAGGAGCGGATAAATGATTTCCTGCGAACCGGCATGGTGGCGCAAGACGACACCGAGGTATGAGCTGACAGGAACCTGGTGTTTCAGGCATGAGCGCAACACACCGGACTATCTCAGACCAGGGACACCGTCGTCCCACTATTGAGAACAATGTGCAGGTCCCTGATCATGCCAGCAGCGAGAAGAAATGTGTCTCGAACCTGGCTGTCATCGCGCCATCCCCGCTCAACGGATAATGCGGTCGTGTGAATATCAAGCACGACATCACGGCCAGGGCCGTTCGGAATACCGACTGCTTCGCGCAAATCCTTGATCGTTGCGACGGCACGCTCCAACATCCGGCGCTTTTGGAACGCATCGAGACGGTCGATGCGATTGGCATCTCGAACAAGGTCACCAATGAAATCTGTCGTCAGGCTCATGGTTGCAAAATGCCGCACGCATCCGACTGTTCAAGCCTCGGCGGAACAAAAAACACCAAAATCAGCGCTTTGTTGTTCTCTGTGATCCAACAGCATCACAACACAACCGCTACACGTAATTTAAGGGTGTCGTCATCCAGCGAACGCTGCCCTAGCTCAGCGAGCATTGTCTGATATATGCGAGGCCAGAGCTCACATTGCACAGGGTTTCAAGGCTCGGGCTCTTACCGTATCGTGACCTCTGCGCCATAGGCTTGGCGCAGATCGTTCTGGCCAGGCTGACGGTCATTTGAATGATGCAGCAGCGTCGAGGTGTATCCCATTTCACGCGTTCCCTCGATCAGAGTGACGTCGGCATTACCGGGATTGACGGAACGCTCGAACCAGTCGACGGGATGCTGCAAGAAACTCATTTCGAAGGCACGGTTGGTGACACCGTGGCCAACGACCACCACATTGTCGTGGCCATGTCGGGCCTCGTGCATGATGGTCTGCAGGAACAGCCGCATGCGCTGCGCGACATCGGCTCGGCTCTCGCCATCGGGCGGCCGGGCGTAGAATTTGCCGCTGTTGCTGCGCAGTCTTGCCCATTTTTCAAATTCATCGGGAAACTTTTGCTTCCGCTCGGCGTGATCGTAAATCTCAGTGAAGAGCCCGAAATCCTGCTCTCGCAGTAAATAGTCTTCGCGCACCTTGCAGACGCGCTCGACAGGTAAGGCCTCAAGCAGAGCGTCCTTGCTTTGACGGGTCCGAAGGAACGGTGAGTGCCACACGCGCAGCTTCTGCAACCCCGGTACTGTCAGGCCGTCCAAATAACCCGCGATCACAGCCCCGGCTTGCGTGGCCTGGCGATATCCCCATTGCGTCAGCGGCACGTTGTGATCGCCAAACTGGCTGTAAGCCCGCTCATCCAGATTGCCCAGGGATTCGCCGTGGCGAACAAGAAACACGCGCATCAGCTATCCTGCTGCAAGGGTTAGGACGCCACAGCGGCCATGACGTGGGCGCATGGTCGACATCCCTCGTGGCATCGGCAAGCTTTATTATCATAGGATTGCAGAACCGCGAGAGCACAAAAGCAGCGGCAGGCCACAAACTGCTCCAGCCGCCCCCGCCGGATATCGAAAGCCTTCCGTCGATCATGAAACTTTCGCCTGGATCTCCGGCCCTGTTGGCTCGATGAGAACGAGTTCGGCAGGTATACTCTCGCCAGCAGAATGGCGCTCATCTTCATCACTGCACGGCAGAAAACTCCAAGCAAAGTCCAATACGCCCTAACCCACGATTTTTGACATCAACCCCTCGAGCTGCTGAACCGATGGATTGCTTTTAGGTGACGGAAGGAGCACCACGGCCGACGGTTCTGCCGACGTGAAACGTGGCTGGATGATTTCCTTCAGCATCATGCGTAGATGTGGCCAGGGATCCTGTTCCAGTTTCAGGTCAGGATCCTTCATGACAAACAGGCATTGCAGCTTGGCAGCCATCTCGATGAGATGATACGGCTGCATGACGAGCAACACGCGTCCTGCAATTCCTTCCAGAGTTTTGACGTGCTCTTCTGCTAGAAGCGCTGCGGTGTAACCAACTCGCTGATTGGCTGCCCTCCATTCCCGTTGACGCTGCCGCAACAGCGCCCTCGCCTGCGCCACCGGCTCTTTTCCGATCTGGCCTGTCAGCGCGCTGATCTCCTTCAAAGACCGTAAGGTTCGCGGCTCATCCTCCCCGGCAATTTCGATCTCGACCTCGGGACGACCGCCAACCTCGTCGAACAATTGCTGTTCGAGATTTTGGCGCACGGCCGTGGCGTTCAGGCGCTGTTGATGAAGATCCCACCAATCGGGCCAAAGCTCGCACACACGTGTTGGACCGGCCACCGTGCGTCGGGGAATTTCGGACAAGCGCTCTTCCAAAACGCGTGCCGCAACAGGCAGAAGGTTTCGGCGATTCATCACATACGGCATTTTTTTGAGAACACCGCTCGATGATCTCTTTTTTCCGCGCGAATTTGTAGACAAAGTTCTGCTATTCTCAGAATCAGCCATGATCTAAGCTCCAGACAGCTAGGTTGTGGTTAGGCTGGAGGGCGTGGGCAAACACATCCTCTAGCCAACTTGGGGACCGAGAATAAACGGACCCTTTTATATTGTCAATAAACGGGGACCTTTATGCCGCATTTTTTGTTTCTATTGGTACTTATGGGCTGGTGTTTAATCTAAATGGGACGTCCGCCACTTAATTTTTTAGAAACTAAGATACGCCTGTCCTCCGAGACTAAGAAGCGCATCGCATCTTTGGTCGGTAATTACCAGATCTCGGCATTCATCCGAGAAGCTGTCGAAAACGAACTGGAGCGCCGCGAAGCGATTCTTAATAAGAATAAAATTTCGGGGTCCGAGCGCAAGGATTGACCGCATCATCGGTTTTCACGTCGCTTTTCCTTATCCGAAAACGGTGGCGGTGTCGGCGTCCGCTTTTCAAAACCCAGATCCATGAACGAGTAAAGTCTCGGCATAGCAATGTCTGGAGATGGACTTCGGGCCGTTCAATGGACCGTCAGCTCCTCAGCCGTTAGTAAGTCGACAAGCTGGCGCACGACGTCACGCAGCTTCTCCCAGTCCCGCAGGTTTTGCTCTTTCACGCGGATCTCCATTGCCATCACCATCCAGCCGACAAACGCAATGTCGTTTTCCTCCCGGTGGAGATCAGACTGCCCGAAACAGGCGATGATCTGCGGACGTGCATCGCCGCTATCAATGGGAATGGTAGCAACCAGCAGACGGGCCTCCCGATAGGCTTGCGCGATACGCCGTCGTTCACCCGGTCGGCTTCGCAAGATCAGGTTACCGGTCTGTACCAAGGTAAGTGATATGTCGACGGTTTCATCGTTCATGGCGCGTCAAACTCTCCTCTAAACTCCGGGTCAGCGTAATATCTGAGCTTCCTGACCCATGCCGGACGCTCGCCCTGGCGCAGCAGGATCATGGCGTCGGGTGAAAGCCGCATGATCTCGTCTGCGTTGATCAGATCGCGCCCCGAGACTTGTTCCGACGATGAGGTTTTGCCTTCACTCCACAATTATGTGGTGTAGCGTGCATCGGTCTTGCCAATGGAGCGTGCGATCAGTTCGGCCGTTTCGATATCGTTGACACCGAACAATTTAAGCACCGGCGGCGTTGGAGAAAAACGTGGCGGCACGTTTGCCATAGAGTGCGCGCACCTGATGAACGTCCTGAAGGATCGGCCATACCCAAGCCTGTGCTTGAGCCTTTCTGCTTATGCCGACTGTCCGGTCGAAACGGGGTGCAGTTCACTATCATAGCAGCGCCCATGAGATTTTAGGGATCGGTCGTGGTCATGCTGCGTTACAAATCGGTGGGTAAATGGACCCGTTCTGGAGATATCCCAGCGAGATTGCCTGGTCCTGCCTGCCCGCACAGGCCAAGCGATTGAAGGCCTCGCCGGACTTTCAGGTCGTAGGCGCATATCCTCCAGATCAGGAGGTCGACATACAGCGCTTAGCTCCGACGAAAGATTTACTGAGAAAAATCAGGGCGCTTGCTACTCCAACAAATGATCCGTAGAGGGTTCGCCGGGTGTCTTGCAGAGGTTATGGGCCATGAAATAAACACCCATCCACATCAGGCAACAACAATCGAAATTACCAGCGATACGACGAGATGACGGTCAAGGGCGGTGGATATAGTTCAAAAGGGGAACGAAATCCGTCATAATCGGTTCGTGTCCATTTAGTGGCGTGGCGGCGCCACCGCTTGCATGTTGACCACGGATGTTTCGGCGACAGATGATGACAAGCGACAGAAGGTCGGTGCAGTTGCCCCACCTTCTTTGTTTCCATTATGTTGAAGACAAATGCTCACGCCGGGCTTTAACGCTGGTAACTCCTAAATATACCGATTAGCGGTGCAAGCCGCGCCTATCAGCCAGCGACAGACTGGGTATAAAGGTCTACATTCGAGACATTTTACAGGTCAGAATTCGCACGAGGCTCAACTGGAACCGGTCGGCGACCGATCGCATTTGATCTGGGTAAGGAGAATGCTGCATGAGCCAGACAGAGATCAAGCAATACAACGTCGAAATGCTCCAAGAAGTCTACGAGCTGAGTTTGCCAAAAGCCATCGAGGTTTTAGATCGCTTCGGTGGAGACAGCGCGTCGATCGAAAAGATGATGAAGCGGTGTCCTCGTCGGGGGCCTAAGAATAGACGCTGGACGAGAAATAGGGGTCGTTCTATTACCGCACACCTTTGTATTTGGTTTTTCTGGTCGGATCTGAAAACCCTCGTAGCAAGCACTTCACCAGTGGAAAATCTTTGGGGCAGCGCGGTGCACGCATCGCTCGAACATCGCAATCAGTGACACTATGTCGGGCTCACCGTCAAGCGCCTTGCCAGCCCCAAGCGCGACGCGAGATTTACGTTCTCTCAACGTGCCCCTATCGCGCCATTCGGCGCGTCGAAACTGTCGAGATAAGAAACGTCGACGAACGAAACTTCCGTCGGGACGAGTGTCGGAACAAGCACTAACTTGTCGGTTCCAGCACCGAATGAAGTGCTATTCACCCATTGAAATGGGTTGAATGAATGCGTAAATCGCGTTACTTGTACCACTAAGAGGGTCAATAAATGCGCTTCACGCTCCAAACCCATTTTGACGACGCGTGGCACCGTGCCGCAACGCTAGAACTTAAAGACGACGCGGCCGGCTTCCGGGGCGCGTCTATTGTCGATTACGATCTCGACTATTTCGTCAATGTGGCATCGGCGGAATTCGCGGCCGGAAAAACCGTCCGCGACCATCACGCCTTATCGATCTGTTATCCTGTTGATTTAGAAAATCGATATAGCGGCAACTGGCCGCCTTTCCTCCTGGATCTTATGCCGCAGGGGCATGCAAGGCGAAAGCTTGCGGAGCACCTTAGCCTTGCTGAAGGTTCGCGCGCCTCCGATCTCCCGCTACTGTTACGATCGGCAACAGGCGGTATAGGCAATATTCGGATCAAAGAAGCGTCAGACGAAGAAACAGAGCGGCTACGCAGTGTTGCGCGCCAAGGGGTAACAGAAGTGGAAATCCGTGAACGGTCGGATCGCTTCATGGAAGTAGCCGACCGCTTCGGCATGCTCGCCTCAGGCTCCAGTGGCTTGCAAGGCGAGTGGCCGAAGGTCTCAATGACCCAGGCAGATAATGGGCTCTATTATCCTGACAGCTTCGTGAGGGATGACGAGGCTGTGCGCCATATCATAGTCAAACTGGTGCGCAGCAACGAACCTGTGGATCGCCTTATACTCGAAGGAGAAGCTCTCTATTCGCGGATTGCTCGCGAGATCGGCCTTAATGTCCACGAACCCTCGACCTATGCCGAAGGCGTCTTGATCATCCCCCGTTTCGACAGGAAAAAGAGAAAAGGCGGTGGCACTGTGCGGTTGGGGCAAGAGAGTCTCGTTTCAGCGATTGGCGTGGCAGATTTCGGACATATCGGCACACATGAGGCCTACATCGACGTTCTACGTCGATATTCGGCTGATCCTTTCTCGGACATAGTTGAATACTTGAAGCGCGACATTGCAAACCAAGCCCTTGGCAATCCTGATAATCACGGCCGCAATAGTGCGCTAAGCAAACACCAGGAGGGCACGATACGTTTGTCTCCACTTTTTGATTTCGCCCCTATGCGGCTGGCCAGGGAGGGGATTGTTCGCTCGACTCGATGGGCGACTATGCGTGAAAGCGGTCGCGATCATCGTCCCGATTGGAGAAGCATTTGCGGTGAATTAGCACCTGATCCTGCCGAGCAGAAGGTGTTAGCAACTGCGCTCGCCAAGTTTGCCGAACATCTGCGCCAAGTTCCTGCCATAGCAAAAGATCTGGGAGCATCTCCGGAGATTCTAGAGCGTGCGATGGGACGCTGTATCGAAGTCGCGGACAGTGTTTTAGAGACATGCCAGTGATGGCGGGGAACAGGTGATGGCTCGTTGGAAAAAACCCACAAAAGAAGAAATCCTTGAGAACCGGAGAACACTGGCGGAGCGCGCGCGCACTGGGGACTTAAGGCTGCCAAGTGCTGTGCTAGAAATCCGCAAAGGGTTCGGTATGACGCAAGAAGAGTTCGCCAGGACGCTATCACTTACCCGGCGCCAAATCGCTGAGATCGAAACAGGAACAGGGAACCCGACGCTCGAAACATTAGAAAAGATCGGCAGGCTTTTCGGGTTCGGAATCGGTTTCGTACCCAAAAGTGGTTGATGCAAAAGCTGAATTGCGCGAGAACAAACTCCGCAAGAGCACGCCAGACCACCTCGCCCATCTAACGACTTCACTAGAAGCGTAAACAAGCGCCCGGCAATTGCCGGACCGAACAACAGCTGAATGCTACAGAGCCGATCAGAAGAGCACAGACACACAAGAGGCCTGTTTTCGCGAAGACTTTTGTCACCTCGCCCGCGAACCAATCAGGGACGGACATGCCGCCGCTGCGTAGAGGGACACCGACCAGCCGCCTCCGCTCGCGGATGTCGCCCTTTATTTCCCTATGGCGAGCCGTGATCTCTTCGTCAGCTCCGGTCCCACGCAACGGCGTTTTTCACCCTCATCCGTCGGGCACTCAAAATACAAATACTTGCGTCCCTTGACCGGTACGGACAGGAACCGACAATCTGACGAACAGTCTGCTCGAATTGAGCATCGAATGTCTGTTCCGCGAGTTCCGCGAATGCAGTATGATATAAAAGTCGATTTGCTCCACGGGCTTCATATTATGTAAGCGGCAAGCTGAGACCGTTCAGCGCGTGTAATTCCACGGCATGAGTGCATCG
>UBRU01000012.1:0-261096 GCA_900468015.1 Hyphomicrobiales bacterium | reverse complement strand
CGATCAAGGACTTGATCGCGCAGGACCCCGGATCAAGTCCGGGGTGACGGCGGGATAATGGGCCCGGTCGTAGTGAAATGTGCTTTCAAGCATAGTCTGCCAGCACTCTAGGACGTCAGACCTCGTCTTCTTTCTTCACGCGGTATTCGCCCGTGGTGGGGTCCTTGATCAGCGTGCCGGTGGCGCCGGTCTCGCGTTCTTTTTCCTGCCGTTTGGTTTTCTCGGACAGTTTTTTCGCATCGCCGACGAAGCGTTTGTAAAGAATGATCGCCCCGAACATGAGCAGGGCGAGCGTTATCAATTGGGCCATCTATCGTTTGTCCATCAAAATCCGTAACGGGCCCACAATGCCTTTTCTTCCGCCACTTCCGCAAGCCCCGAGGCGGCGGATGCGGCAATCGACTGGGCGTGGAGATCGACGCCCGGCAGTTTCTTGCCGAAGAAATTGCGCGCGCCGCTGACCAGTTGCAGCTTGACCTTGTCGCCGTAGCGGCGGCGCAGCACATCGCGCATATCGCCCAGGCCATCGATAAGGCCGAGGTCAAGCCCGCGCATGCCGGTCCAGAACAGGCCGGAGAAAATCGCCGGATCGTCCTTCAGTTTCGAGCCGCGGCGCAGCTTGACCATGTCGATGAAAACATTGTGGATTTCTAGCTGGAGCGATTTCAGATATTCGACATCGCCTTCCTTTTCCGGCTGGAAAGGATCGAGGATCGCCTTGTTCTGGCCTGCCGTATAGACACGTCGTTCAACGCCAATCTTCTTCAGCATTTCAGGAAAACCGAAGCCGCCGGAGACGACACCGATGGAGCCGACGATGGAGGTCGGGTCGGCGATGATCTCATCGCCCGCCAGCGCAATCATGTAACCGCCGGATGCCGCCACATCCTCCACGAAGATCAATACCTTCTTGTTCTTCTCTTCGGCCAGCTGGCGGATGCGGTTGTAGATCATTCGCGACTGGACGGGCGAGCCGCCGGGGGAATTGAGCGTAATGGCGACGACGGGCGCTTCCTTCATGCCGAACGCCTTGTCCAGCAGCGGGGCGTAGGACGCCAGATTGAGCGCCGGACGAAACTGACTGCCGCCTGCCATGATCGCGCCGTGCATGCGCACCACAGGAATGATCAGCTCCGTCTTACGAAACCGCTTCGGCACCAGTCGCTTCAAAATTCCGGCCATATTATCCTCATCGTCATTCCTATTGGAACCGATGTGGGTATGGCGGGGGCAAAGACAATGGCGGGGGTGGTGATAATTTGGTGAGGGATGGGTGGACCCATCAATGCGAGGGATGCGCGCACCAAGTGCACTACAGTCCGTAACCCTCGTCCTTCGAGGCCCCTGCGGGGCACCTCAGGATGAGGGTTACTACCGTCGGAGCGCAAGGATACCTTTTCTTCGGCAGGCCTCGAGTGACGGTTGAGGGTTGTAGCTTTGAGGTCGGGTTGCTGCGTAGAGCCCGTGGCTCGGCTCTATATCACGTCTCGTGCATAGCTTTCTGTTGGTGGTGATCGCGTTATGGTTCCGCAGCGGTAGCAGCCCTCACCCTGAGGTGCCCCGCAGGGGCCTCGAAGGGCGGGGGCTGCGGGTGGAAGCCGACTGATGCCGCGACGGCTATCCGCCCTTATACCACTTGCCCGCAACCCTCGTCCTTCGAGGCTCCGGCTTCGCCTCCGC
The DNA here is from genome assembly GCA_900468015.1 of Hyphomicrobiales bacterium. GTDB lineage: Bacteria > Pseudomonadota > Alphaproteobacteria > Rhizobiales > Rhizobiaceae > Agrobacterium. The sequence goes on along the minus strand of UBRU01000012.1, from coordinate 259,416 downwards.
GCCTCAGGATGAGGGTTTCTACCGTTGGAGCCCAGCGCCAGGAGGTGCCTCTTCCGGGCAAATTCAGTAGGATAGAGGGTTGCTGCATAGAGTCTCTGGCTCGGCTTTGGGTTGATGCGGATTACATGAGTTTTATGGAGTAGTCGTCCGCAGCGGTAGCAGCCCTCACCCTGAGGTGCCCCGTAGGGGCCTCGAAGGGCGGGGGCTGCGGGTTGTTTTGCTCCAAAGGGCGGAATACCCGCAGTTTTCAGTATTGAATTGACTATAATGACTCGGCAAAATCTCCGCCATGGAAGTAACCGTTTATATCGTTCGTTGCTGCGATGGATCATATTACACCGGACTGACGAAGCAGTCCGTTGAAGCCCGCGTATGGGAACACAACGCCGGTGTCTATGATGGATATACCTCGAAACGACGCCCGGTGGAGCTGGTGTTTACTGAGACCTACGACCGCATTATCGACGCCATCGAACGGGAGCGCCAGATCAAGGGCTGGTCGCGGCGCAAGAAGGAAGCGTTGATTGCGATGGCCTATGAGACGCTGCCGGAGCTTTCGCGCAGGGGACCTGCCGTGGTTAAGGCTTGAACCAGTGGCCGCCCCCGATGGTTCGAGGCTCCGCCCTTTGGGCTACGCACCTCACCATGAGGGCGGAGACACGTCGCGGCGTCAGTCAGCTTCTGCCCGCAGCCCCCGCACTTCTAGGCCCCTACGGCACCTCTCTTTCAACAAGCTCAGGATGTGGGGTGAGGGCTGCTACCGTTGCGGAACCATAACTCCAACTCCATAAAAACTCTCAAAACACGCATAAACCCCAAGCCGAGCCACGGGCTCTATGCAGCAACCCTCTATCCTACCGACCTGCCGGGAAGAGGCACCTCTTGGCGCTGGGCTCGACGCAGCAACCCTCATCCTGAGGTGCGGAGGCGAAGCCGGAGCCTCGAAGGACGAGGGTTGCGGGCAGTGGTATGAGGGCGGAGAGACGTTGCGGCATCAGTCGGTTTCCACCGGAAGCGCCCCTCGATGCCCCTGCGGGGCACCTATCCATCGACAAGCTCAGGATGATGGATGAGGACTGCTACCGCCGGAACTACTTCTTATCCCGCCCATCATTCCGCCCATACCCAACCCGCCCATTGCTCAAATCATCCACCATCGGCAAGAACGCATGGCTACCATCCTCATGCATCGTCAGCGGCGCGCGGAATGTCAGCCGTGCGCGGGAGCCTTTGATGGCGGTCACCAGCATGCGTACCGCGTCTTCGCCTGCGCGCGGGTGGACGAGGGTGATTTCGAGGCCGGCGAAGCGGCGGCCGCAGGCGGTTATGATGTCGGAGATGGATTGGGGGCGGGCGATGAGGGAGAGTTGGCCGCCGGGGATCAGGATGGCGGCGGCGGTTCTGAGCCAGTGTTCGAAGAGATCATCCGTCATGGCGTGGGCGGTGGCTTTGAGCGCATCCGGGGTTTTGCGGTCGCCCGCGTCGTTATAGGGCGGGTTCATGATGACGTGGTGGAAATGGTTGTCGAGCAGTCCTGTGTTCCTGCGGGCGTCGGCGCGCAGGGTGACATCCGCCTGTCTGACGTGAATTCGACTCGCAAAGGCCTTGTTGGCGGGAAGTTGCAAACTGCGCTGCGCAAAATCTACCATCTCCAGCGAAAACTCGAACAGCGTGACCTCTGCCTTTTCCAGACGCGATGCCACCGCCATGCCTGCGGCCCCCGCCCCGGCGCCCAGATCGGCCACGCGACACGCGGTATCATCAACCACCAGAGAGGCCAGCAGCATGGCATCCATGCCGGCCCTGTGGCCCCTGCCCTTGGGTTGTACGATCTCGAAGCGACCGCGATGAAACGCATCGACTGTCTCGGAAACGGTTGCCGCCATGGCGTTTCAGGCCTTGTCTTCGCGCAGCTCGTCGGCCAGCCCGGCATCCATCAGAATGCGGCGCGCTTCATCGCCCCGGTCCTCTTCCACCAGAAAACGGCGTGGCAACAGCCCGAGCGATCCCTCCAGAATGCTCATGCCCTGATCGGCGATGAGACTGTGGATGCCTGCATCCTTCATCAGGCTCTGTGCGAAGGACAGAAGAACGGCGTCGTTTGTACGGATCAGTTCACGCATAGGTCAGTTTCCACCCTAAATCCCATCTTTTTGAACGGCATGAGGCAATTCGCCCCTTGCCGCTTGCACCGCCGCTTTCTATTGTCGGCCCCAATATCGAACAGGAGTCCGGTCCGTTGGGCGTCGTCATACCGCTTGAAGAAAGCAAAAACAAACTCGCATCCGTCACGCCGCTTGTCGACCTGACTCGCCCGGATATGGAAAGGGTTAACCAGCTTATTCTTTCCAAAGCCGGTTCCGATGTCCAGATGATACCCGAAGTGGCGAACCACCTGATCTCCTCCGGTGGAAAGCGCCTGCGCCCGATGCTGACGCTCGCATCCGCTGCCATGTTCGATTACAAGGGCGACCACCACATCAAGCTGGCAACCAGCGTGGAATTCATGCACACGGCCACGCTGTTGCATGATGACGTGGTGGACGAGAGCGATCTGCGCCGCGGCAAATCCACCGCCCGCACCATCTGGGGCAATCAGGCCAGCGTTCTGGTGGGGGATTTCCTGCTGGGCCAAGCCTTCCGCATGATGGTGGATGTCGGCTCGCTGGATGCGCTGGATGTGCTGTCCACTGCCGCTTCCGTCATTGCCGAGGGCGAGGTTCTTCAGCTTTCCGTTGCCAAGAACATGGAAACCACCGAGGACGATTATCTCCAAGTCATTCGCGCCAAGACCGCGGCTCTCTTTGCTGCCGCAGCCGAGGTTGGCCCAATCGTTGCCAAGACAGACAAGGCCACTCGCAGTGCGCTGAAATCCTACGGCATGAACCTCGGCCTTGCCTTCCAGTTGGTGGATGACGTGCTGGATTACGGCGGCAAATCCGCAGATCTGGGCAAGAACACCGGTGACGATTTCCGCGAAGGCAAGATCACGCTGCCAGTCATTCTGTCCTATCGTCGTGGCACGGTGGAGGAGCGCGAATTCTGGAAACGCGCCATCGAGCAGGGCGAAAGCACGAATGCAAATCTGGAAACAGCGCTTGGCCTGATCAAAAAATACAATGGTCTGGCCGACACCATCACCCGCGCCAACCACTATGGCACCATTGCGCGCGACGCGCTGGCGCCGCTGCCGCAGAGCCCATGGAAGAAAGCTTTGATGGAAGTCATCGACTTCTGCATCGAGCGCGTGAACTAAAACGCTTTCCAGGTATCGCGAACGACAGCCACCGTCGTTCCGCGATGCCCAACAATTCACGAATCCATAATCGCGGGCAGAATTTGTTGCAGGCTTGCTCCAAAAAAGCCATTCTATCGTGACGTGGTGTGTGATTGCGTGAACTGATTCCGGTTCAGGCACAACAGTCCAATTCAAGCGTTACAGCGTTCCGGTGCAACGACTTTGCCCCGAACTGTAAGGCAGGAAACTGATTTTTCGGTGCATATGCACAAAAGCAAAGGTTCCTTCATGCGGCGCAAACCAGCATTTCGTCTTCTCTGCGGCGCGGCGTTCATTGCCGCCCTTTCTCTCGGTGCGGGCTCCACCGCTTTTGCCGAGACGACGCCCGCAGACAAGGCGGCCGAGACCGTTACGTTCGATCCCGCAAAGGTAAACACCTTCTCCGGCGCGTTTCTGGCGGCCCGCACAGCGGATGTGGATCAGGATTACGCCACCGCCATCACGCTGTACCAAAAGGCCCTGGACTTCGACACGGCAAATGTTGAAATCCGCCAGCGCTTGATGATCGCGCAGCTGCTGAGCGGTGATTTCGAAGCCGGTGCGAAGATTGCCGACAGCCTGAAGGACGATTCGTCCGTCGAGCGCGTGACGACCATTATCCGCGCGCTGGCTGCCATCAAGCACAAGGAATTTTCCAGCGCGGAAAAAATCCTGAAATATACCGGCCCCAACGATCTGGACCGCATGGTCAACACGCTGCTGACCGCCTGGGCGCGTGCCGGTGCTGGCAAGGGTAAGGAAGCCCTGGCTCTGGTCAACGGCATGAAGGGACCGGGTTGGATCTCGATCTTCCAGAAATATCATGCAGGCGCGATTGCGCTGGTGACCGGCAACACGGAAGCGGCCCGCAAGAACCTGAACGACGCCGTGGCCGACCGTGAAGGCGGCGCAACCGCAACCGATACCTACATGCGCGCGGTGATGGCACTGGCGCGGCTGGAGGCCAAGGCTGGCAACAAGCAGAAGGCACTCGACACGATTTCCGTTGGCGATACGTTCGCGCCGAATTATGCACCGCTGAAGGCATTGCGCCAGAGCATCGAAAAGGGTGAAAAGCCGGAGCAACAGGTGGAAACACCTGTCGAGGGTGCAGCTGCCGTGATGTTCTCCATCGCCGGTGCGCTGAACCGCGAGGGTGCGGAAGAAATCGTCACGCTCTATCTCCAGACATCGCGCGCGCTCGACCCGAAAAGCGCTGATACGCTGATTTTGCTGGGTGGCCTCGCAGAAGCGCAGAAGCAGCCGGACCGCGCCATCGCGTTTTACCGCGAAGTGCCTGCCGATTCGCCGATGCACCGCATTTCGGAATTGCAGCTGGGCCTGACGCTGGCGCAGACGGACAAGGTGGATGAGGCGCGCCAGCACCTGAAGTCACTATTGGAATCCGATCCGTCCGACATCCGCTCCTATCTTGCCTATGGCTCGGTTCTGTCCGACGCCAAGGATTATGCGGCGATGGCGGCCAATTACGACAAGGCCGTGGAAGTCATCGGCGCCGTGCCGAAGAAGACCGACTGGACCATTTTCTTCCAGCGCGCCATTGCCTATGAGCGCCTGAAGCAGTGGGACAAGGCGGAGCCGGATTTCAAGCGCGCACTGGAGCTCAACCCCGAGCAGCCGCAGGTTCTCAACTATCTCGGCTATTCCTGGGTCGACAAGAACCTCAATCTCGATCAGGCGATGGACATGATCCGTCGTGCGGTGGAGCTTCGCCCGAATGATGGCTACATCGTCGATTCGCTCGGCTGGGCGCATTTCCGTCTTGGTGCTTTCGATGAGGCAGTCACGGAGCTGGAACGCGCCATCGAGCTTCGCGCCGGTGACCCGACCATCAACGACCATCTGGGCGATGCCTACTGGCGTGTCGGTCGCAAGATCGAGGCCGTCTACCAATGGAACCGCGCCCTGATTGGCGATAGCGACGACGTAGACAAGGCCAAGGTCAAGGAAAAGATCGCCAACGGCCTGCCGCCTCTGGAAAAGGATGCGGAAAACACCGCCAAGAAGGAACAGGCACCGCCACAGCCGGTTGCGCCCGCCCCTGCCCCGGACAAGAAGTCTTAAGGCCATATGCTCTTGCGCGAGCCTATTGGAGCGGTCGTGACGACCGAGGCCGCTCCCGCCAAGATCAATCTGGCCCTGCATGTGACGGGCCAGCGGGCCGATGGCTATCATCTGCTCGAATCGCTGGTGGTCTTTACGCAAGCGGGTGACCTGATCGAGATCGGCGATGCCGAAAGCGATGGCTTCGCGATTTCCGGCCCCTTCGCCGATGTGCTGAAAGAGGCAGATCCAGCCAGCAATCTCGTGCTGAAGGCACGGGATCTGCTGAGAGCAGCGGCAGGCGTCAGCGCCACGCCCGTCTTCATCCACCTGCATAAAAATCTGCCCGTCGCCTCCGGTATCGGTGGCGGTTCTGCCGATGCAGCCGCGACCCTGCGCGCTTTGATGTCCCATTGGGGTGTTGCGCCGGACCCTTCAACCCTCGTGGAGATCGGCCTCCAACTCGGCGCAGATGTGCCCATGTGTCTTGCCAGCAAGCCGCTGATCGCGCGCGGCATTGGGGAAAACATCGAGATCATTGAGGATATGCCGACCCTGCACCTCGTTCTCGTCAATCCCTTGAAAGGTGTTTCGACGCCTGAGGTGTTCAAGCATCTGGCCAACAAGAACAATCCACCGCTCATTCAGCGTGGCAGCGAGGACTGGCTGAGTTTCATCGCAAAAAGCCGTAACGATCTGGAGCCGCCTGCCCGGACACGTCTTGCCGAAATAGGCGAAGCCTCTGCGTTGCTAACACGAACCGGGGCGGCGCTGGTGCGCATGTCCGGCTCCGGCGCCACCTGTTTCGGACTTTATGCCACGGCAGACGAGGCACAATCTGCCGCAGTTTTTCTTCGCCAACAGCGGCCCGGCTGGTATGTTCAGGCCACGAGAACCGTATCGGAACCTGCATCATGAGTGGCGAAAGAGCCTTTATTCCCGTCGGCATCGCGGTGTTGACCGTCTCCGATACCCGCACACCGGCGGACGACAAATCCGGCGACACGCTGGTTGCGCGCATCGCGGAGGCGGGTCACCGGCTGGTGGATCGCGGCATCGTCAAGGACGACAAAGCGGCTATTCGTGAGACGGTCGAGGCATGGACGTTGTCGGAAGACATAGACGTCGTCATCACCACGGGTGGCACCGGCTTTACGGGTCGTGACGTGACGCCGGAGGCTCTGGAACCGCTGTTCGAGAAACGCATGGATGGCTTTTCGGCCGTGTTTCACCGCATTTCCTACGACAAGATCAACACATCCACCATCCAGTCGCGCGCCACCGCAGGGCTTGCCAATTCCACCTTCATCTTCGTGCTGCCCGGTTCTCCCGGTGCCTGCAAGGATGCGTGGGACGGCATCTTGAAGGCGCAGCTGGACTACCGGCACCTGCCCTGCAATTTCGTGGAAATCATGCCGCGTCTGGACGAGCATCTGAAGCGCGGGAAAGCGCAAGGCTGACTACCGCGCGGCGCGCAGCACCCATGAAGGAATAAGCTCGGCGCTCAAGCGGCGGGTCTTCTGTGATTTCGGGAAATGGTCGAGCGGCATACCGGATTTGGCAATCGAAAATGCTTCCTGCTTGCGCAGCAACAGGCCGTATTCCAGTGGCGGTTTACGGCGGATGAACCGTGACAGAAACGACGGGCGATAGTGGCGCGACGGCGCGAAGCGTGCGGGCAGTTTGCTCAGCGCCATATATTCGCTGATGTCAGCGATCCAGCCATTTTGCGGGCGACTGCCCGGCTCCATCATCAAAATCCACTCGCCGCGCGCCGAGCCGATGATATCCCTGATGTCCCAGTGCGTATGAAAGCGGCATCCGGCGGCTTCGGCCACACGTTCCGAGCCGTCGCTGGAGGCATGATCCAACACGATGACGTCACTGATCAGCCCTTCCACGGCGCCCGAGACGAGCGTGGCGAGGGTGTGAGCAAGCTCCGGCTCTTGATCGCGGCATTCCATGATGACTGTCAGCATATGTCTATCAGCGTGTGATCCCCTAGAAGCGATAAAACAGAAAGCGCGCAAAGCGACAAGATTTCATCGATCAAATTCCTACCGCAATGCAAAAGAAATAGCTATGGCGCGTTTCGGCATTTTGTTCTTGTAATGTTCTCATATCTGGTTTAAGAATCGGGGCATCCAACAAGCCGGTTCGTGCCGGTCAGGAGCATCCAGATGAGACAACATGTGCTTTCGGGGCAGGCTGCATTCCAGCCGGGCCATACGCCAGATATTGCCAATGCGCTGGCCGATGCATCGGGTCTGCGGATCGAGATCGACCGTCGTCGTGGGCGTGGCGCGGGCATCAATCCGGGTGGCCGCTTCGAAACCTTGCAGCACGAGCCTGTCGATGATGGCTGGCAGATCATCGAGGAACTGCCGGAGTTTCGCACCGAAGTGCAGGTGGAAAAGCCACGCACGATCATCAGCCGCAACGATTCGCCTGATATTCCCTTCGACCGATCCGTCAATCCCTATCGCGGATGCGAGCATGGCTGCATCTATTGTTTCGCAAGGCCGAGCCACAGCTATATGGGCCTGTCGGCGGGACTGGATTTCGAGGCGAAGCTGTTCGCCAAGCCGGATGCCGCAAAGCTTCTGGAGCGGGAGCTGGGCAAGCCGGGATACAAGGCCCGCGTCATCGCCATCGGCACCAATACCGATCCCTACCAGCCGATCGAGCGGGAATGGCGCATCATGCGGCAAATCCTCGAAGTGCTGGCAAAGGCCGAGCATCCGGTTGCCATCGTTACCAAATCGGGTCTGATTACCCGTGACATCGACATTCTCGCACCGATGGCGGCTAAGGGCTTGGTGAAGGTCGGCATTTCCGTGACGACGCTGGATCGCAAGCTTGCCCGCAGCATGGAACCACGCGCTGCAACACCCGCCAAGCGGCTGGAAGCCATCAAGACGCTGACGGAGGCCGGTATTCCCGTGGCCGTGATGATGGCGCCGGTTATTCCTGCCCTTAACGACCACGAGATCGAGCGGGTGCTGGAGGCCGGAAAGGCGGCAGGTGCAACCGAAGCATCATACGTGCTGCTGCGGCTTCCGCTGGAGGTCAGTCCGCTGTTTCGCGAGTGGTTGTTGCGCAATTATCCGCATCGTTACCAGCACGTCATGTCGCTGGTTCGCTCCATGCGCGATGGCAAGGACTATGACGCCGAATTCGGCAAGCGCATGAAGGGCGCTGGCCCCTATGCGTGGCAGATCGGCCGTCGCTTCGAGATGACGACCAAGAGGCTGGGGCTCGTGCGCCGTGGCCTCCACCTTCGGGATGACCTGTTCGTCGCACCGGGAGGTGCAGGCGTGCAACTCTCGCTACTTTGATATGACAGACGTCCGGCTGCTGCCCTGTGGGCCAGCCGGACGCTCAGAAATACCCCTAGCGTCTATGCCCTGCGCTATGGGTTGCGCCCCCGGCATCTGCCGCCTCGCATGGGTCTGCTCTTTCCGCCCCGATTGGAAGAGCTTTGGAGGTCATGAGACCTCATGCACCAGCCCTCCGCCCCGTGGGCTGGTGCAAACACCCTGCGTCCGGGGGCTTGCAGGAGATCGGTTGCCTGTGCGAGTTTCGCCAAATGAAACGAAACACAGCACCCGATTCTCCTGCGCTCTTCGACTTTACCGAAACAGGTCCTGATTTCAGTCTGGAGCTTGAGGCGAAGCGGCGTGGCGAATGGCCGGTTGCCGGAACGGATGAGGCCGGGCGCGGCCCCTTGGCCGGGCCTGTGGTTGCCGCAGCCGTCATTCTCGACCCGGACAATATTCCCGATGGCCTCAACGATTCGAAGAAGCTTTCGAAAGCACGTCGGGAATTTCTGTTCGAGCGCATTCTGGAGACGTCGCAGGTCTCGATCGCGTCATCAGGCCCGGTTCTCATCGACCGGATGAACATTCTGCGCGCCAGTCTGGATGCGATGCGCAGGGCCGTGCTCGGCCTGGAAACTGCGCCCGCGCTGGTTCTGGCCGATGGCCGTGACATTCCGCCGGGGATTGGATGTGCCGGTAAGGCCGTGATCAAGGGCGACGCTCGATCCGTTTCGATTGCCGCCGCCTCCATCATCGCAAAAGTCACGCGTGATAGAATGATGGAAAGAGCCGGGTCGATCCATATCGTCTATGGTTTCGAAGCCCATGCGGGCTATGGCACGCCGACGCATCTGCGTGCCATCGAGGCAAATGGCCCCTGCCCTCTGCACCGCATGAGCTTTCGTCCCATGCGCGTAGAGTAAGCCAAAACCCTCGGTTTTAGCCGGCAAGCCTCATCTCGTATCCTTCGTGCCGCTGACCGTAGGAATTCGAGCTAGTCAGCTGGAACTGTTGCAGCAATGTCCGCAGCTTATCGCTCTCACTGGCGAGTGCCGATGTGGCCGACGTGGTTTCCTCGACCATGGCTGCGTTTTGCTGGGTCGTCTGGTCCATCTGGTTGACGGCATTGTTGACTTCGACAAGCCCTGTCGACTGTTCCTGTGACGACGAGGCGATGGCGGTCATATGCTGGTTCATGACCGTCACGTGCTGCTCGATGGTCTTCAGGGCATCGCCAGTCTGGCGCACCAGATTGACACCGTTCTCCACTTCGACCGACGATTTTCCGATCAGTTCCTTGATTTCCTTGGCGGCCTTGGCGGAACGCTGCGCCAGTTCGCGCACCTCCTGCGCAACAACGGCAAAGCCTTTGCCTGCTTCACCCGCACGGGCCGCTTCCACGCCTGCGTTCAGCGCCAGAAGATTGGTCTGGAAAGCGATTTCGTCGATAACGACGATGATGTTGGAAATCTGGCCGGAAGATTGCTCGATGCGGTGCATGGCGTCCACCGCAGTCGCAACAACCTCACCGGAAACCTTGGCCGCGCGGTTGGCCTCCGTGGCGGCTCCACGTGCTTCCTGAACCCGCTTGGTGGAGTTGGCCACATTCACCGTGATTTCATCGAGTGCTGCTGCCGTTTCCTCCAGCGTTGCGGCCTGCTGTTCGGTGCGCTTGGAAAGCTCCACGGAAGCGCCAGCAATTTCGCGAGTACCATTGTTCATAGTGTCGATGGAGTGGGAAATCTCTGCCATCGTGCCGCCCAGCTGCTTGAGCGAACGGTTGAAGTCCTGCCGCAACGTCTCGAAATCCGGTGCGAATGCGTCGTTGAGCTGGAAGGCAAGATCGCCGGATGCAAGCCGACGCAAACCATCCGCAAGGCCAGCCGTGGCTATCTGCAATCGCGCCTGCGCATCGGCTTCGGCCTTCTGCTGCGTTGCGATACGATCCTGTTCGGCCTGCTGGCGGTTCGTTTCGGCCTGAAGCTCAAGCCGCTTGTTCTCGATTGCCGCCAGACGGAAGACATCGACGGCTTCCGCCATGGCGCCGATCTCGTCCTTGCGTCCACGCGCAGGCACCGTGATCTCGGTGTCGCCATCGGACAGGCGGCGCATCACATCCGTCATGCGGACCAATGGTCGGGCCAGATGCATATTGCCGAAGAGTGCGGCACCCGCACCGATGGCAAGCGCCACGGCCAGGGAAATATAGTTGAGCGTGGCGGCATCTTCGGCGATCGCGGTGGTGTTTTCACCTTCCTGACGGACATCGGCCTCCATATCGCTGACGGTGTCTTTGAGCATTGCGTTTGCAGCGGTATAGTCAGCCAGAGAAGGCCCAACAAACCGCGCCCGCGCCTCATCCAGCTTTCCGCTTTTCAACAGGGCTGTGACGTCGTTCCAGCCATTTTCGGCAATCTTCCATTTCGCCACGAAATCCAGAAAGAGCTTCTTGTCCAGCTCGTCGACCAGATAGTCCTGATATTTGACGAAATCACCTTCCAGTGCGGCCCGTGATGTCCCCATCTGCGCTTCGAACTGCGGCCACTTGTCGGCTGCCGAACTGACGATAGAGCTCTGGATATTTCTGATGTTTCCGACTTCGGTGCTGATCTCGCCAATCAATATGAAGGCTGGAACGCGGTCGCCGACGATCGTGTCGATTCCGCCTCTGATCTGCTGGAGCGACGAAATCGAAAACGTTCCTTGCACACCTGCCACGAGCAGCATGATGCCAGAGAGGGCTGCAAGTACGACACCAATGGATATTTTCATGTTACGTCCCCCGTCGGGATGTGCCTGACCTGCTGCATCGACCCACGCGGTCTCTCTGCCAAAGCAGATCACCCGGATTGAGGAAGGTCTAGAACATCGAAACTTAAATTATACTGTTGAGCAGACGCGCAATTACGCAGCTGATATAACGATACAGTGTGTTGTCATGATTGAAATTTGATTAAATTTTGAATGATCTAGAGCGGCGTGCGAGAGAAACTTTATAAAATTCGAATTCTTGCAGATATAAGCAAGTGTAATGCACATGTGCGTCCACTCCCGACCGCCCGTGCTTTCCTCAGGCGGATTTTATTCCGACTATTGAATGACTGTCCTATAGAGGGATCGTCTGGACTGCCGCGAACAGTGTCTAAACAAAACAAAAACCCCGCCAATCGATTGGCGGGGTTCGAAATTTTCGACGTTGTCTGTCGCCAGACGACGATGATGCGAAATCTTAGTTGAGGCGTGTCTTCACGTCGCTAACAGCGGCGTTGAACAGCTTGGCACTCGAAGCGGCTGTCGTCTTTTGAGCGATCAGCTTTTCGGAGGCTGCAATAGCCAGATCGACGGCGGCAGCACGAACGGCGCCGATGGCGTCGGTTTCTGCCTGCTTGATCTTCTGTTCGGACAGTGCGTTGCGGCGCGCGACGAATTCTTCCGTCTTGACCTTGGCTTCCGCTGTCAGCGCTGCTGCTTCACGTTCTGCAGCCGCGATGATGTTGGCAGCGTCTGCTTCGGCTTCCTTGCGCTTGCGCTGATATTCGGCCAGCAGGTGCTGAGCCTCTTCACGCAGGCGCTTGGCTTCCGCCAGCTCTTCCTTGATGTTGCCTGCACGCTCATCGAGCGAGCTTGCCAGCATGCCTGGAACCTTCAGGTAGGCAATCAGGACGAAGAAAAGGATAAGACCGACAAGGGCAAAAAATGTTGCATCGAACGCCATATCAAGCCCCCTTCACTGCGGATGCGGCTGATACAGCTGCCTTGGCATCGGTTTCGGTGACCTTGGCGCCGATCAGTTGATCGACGATCGCGGTCGCGGTTTCCTCAGCAATCGTGCCGACATCGGCAAATGCCTGCTGCTTGATGCTGTCGATGCGCGCTTCGGCAGCGGTCAGCTTCTGGGCCAACTCGGCTTCGATTGCGGCACGATCTGCATCGGCCTTTGTCTTTGCAGCGTCACGCGCAGCGGCGGCGATGGAGCCAGCCTTGGCGCGCGCAGCAGCCAATTCTTTTTCATAGGTTTCGATGGCGGCATCTGCCTCGGCCTTGAGCCGGGATGCTTCATCCAGATCCTGTGCGATACGGCCATGGCGGTCTTCAAGAATTCCGCCGACGCGTGGCACGATGACCTTCTTCATGAGCACGTAGAAAAGGCCGAACGAAATTGCCAGCCAGAGAAGCTGGGATGCGTAAGTGGACTGATCGAACGGTGGGAACACAGCAGATGCGTGACCGGCATCATGTGCCACTCCCGTTTCCGTATGTGTTGCTTCCGGGGCAGTCTGACCGACAGCCGGAGTTCCGGTATTCGTTTCACTTGTCGCCGGTGCTGACTGGGCCAAAGCCTCGGTCACGAACATGCTCACCTCCAGGGGTAGTGCAAATGCGAAGGATCACGGCACGCTGCTGCGAGCCGTGATCCAAACCTGATGCTGTTATTAGACAGCGAACAGGAGAAGGAGAGCTACGAGCAGCGAGAAGATGCCCAGAGCTTCCGTAACGGCGAAGCCGAATACCAGACGGCCGAACTGGCTGTCAGCGGCAGACGGGTTGCGCAGTGCGCCCGACAAGAAATCGCCGAAGATACGGCCGAGAGCGAGGGACGTACCAGCCATGCCGAGGCATGCGAGACCTGCGCCGATGTACTTTGCTGCTTCCGCTTCCATGTTAAGCTCCTTAGAATGGTTGTTGCGGCTATTTTTGACACCCGTCCTCCGGGGCCAGCGACTTTACTTCTCAGTGACCACCATGCACGGCGTCGTTCAGGTACATGCAAGTCAGTACCGCGAAGACGTATGCCTGCAGGAAGGCGACGAGAAATTCCAGACCGGTCATTGCGACCGTCATGATGAGTGGCAGGATTGCGCCACCGATACCAAGCGCGCCGAGGGCACCCATGGAAGCGACGAAGCCTGAGAAGACCTTCAGCGTGATGTGACCGGCCAGCATGTTCGCGAAGAGACGAACCGACAGGCTGATAGGGCGCGAAAGGAAAGAGATGATTTCGATCGACGACACAAGCGGCAGAAGAACCGCCGGAACACCCTGCGGCGCGAAAATGCCGAGGAAGTGCAGGCCATGCTTATAGAAACCGTAAACGACGACCGTTCCGATAACCAGGCACGACAACGCGAAGGTTACGATGATCTGGCTGGTGACCGTGAAGAAATACGGGAACATGCCGAGAAGGTTGGCGGTCAGAACGAACATGAACAGCGAGAAGACGAATGGGAAGAACACCATTCCCTTCTTGCCAGCGCCTTCGCGCAGCATCGACGCGATGAATTCGTAGGACATTTCGGCAACGGACTGCATGCGGCCGGGAATGAGACCGCGGTTCGACGTTGCGAAATAGAGGAAGCCGGAAGCAGCAGCAACCGTAGCGACCATGAAGAGAGATGCGTTGGTGAACGAAAAATCCACGCCACCGATCTCAATCGGGATGATCGGCTGTACAATGAACTGATGCGTCGGATCGTTTGCCACCGGCTGCCCTCTTTACCTTTTGCCGCAGATAGCGGCACTTTATTTCTATAGAAGCGAAGCGATTACTCGCCCTGCTTACCACTCTTGTCTTTCCCCAACCCGCCTTCGAGAAGCGGCGGCTTGGCAACCACTCCGGCGGAACGCAGAACGTTCAGCACTCCGGCACAGAAACCGAGAAGAAGAAGAACGATCATCCCCCACGGCGACGTACCAACAAAATGGTCCAGAAGATAACCCAGCATCGCACCGACGATAACTGCGGAAATGAACTCGGAAGAGAGCTTGATCGCCATCGCGAAACCCTTCCGGGTCTCCGCTGCATTCTGCTCCGTCCGCTGTTCCGCGTCGTCTTCCGCCTTCACCTTTGCCAGTTCGTTGGCAAGGCGCTTGCGGCGCTCATCCAGACTATCGTTACGGTTGCCGGTCATACCCAAATCCTACCCTTTGTCTCCACACTGGCATTGCCAGAACTCTTTGGAGTTGTAAACGGCAGGGCTTCAAGCCTGTTCCAGCCCGCTCTGAAGTCGCGCGCAACATAGTTTTAGGGACTTCGCTAGTCAAGGCACTGATGGCCCTCAGCGGAATACAAAATTGTGTATTGAAAACAATTGGTTATTTGATATTCGCGGATTATTGGCGTCACAGCCGCGCAGAATCGGCAATTTTGACACGGTTATCCCGTGGAAAAGGCCGGAATATCAGCTCCAGCCGCCGCCATAGGTGCGGTAGAAGACGTGCAGGCCGATTCTACCAACCTTTTTCATGGATTTTCCCCATGCAGGGCGAACATAGACGGCGTGGTAGTGCGTCGCGGAGCCGACTTCCTTCAGCCAGATCTTGCCAGCCGTCGTGGCAAGAGCCACTTCACGGGCCATCTTCCAGTGGCGTTCGGAATTGATGCGGTCCTTTATATTGTCGCAAGCGAAGGAAAACTGGCAGCGATTGCGCCAGTCCTGGTTCTGGTAGACGACGCCACAGATGGTTTTGGGATAGGACGGGTTGCGCGCGCGGTTCAAAATGACCTGCGCGACTGCCGCCTGACCTTTAACCGATTCGCCGCGTGCCTCGAAATAGATGCCGGACGCCAGACACTGCTGCTCGGCTGCGGAGAACACCTCTGCCGGAAGCGGGGTCGCCGCCCAGGCATGGTCGTCTGCGGCGATCTGGGGAATGAAGCGGCCCGTCTCAGGCTTTTTCAAAATCGCATCGAAGGGCGATTCGCGGGCGAAATCCGGTTCGGCCGGGGCATAGGCGGTGGCCAGAATGTCGGGTGTGCGATTGGTGATCAACTCTGCCACCATCGGCGAGACATTCTTCTCGCTCTTGGTTTCGTCACGACGGAAATAGAAGGACGCCAGTTCGATGTCCTTTTCCTTCTTCTGCTTGACGAAGGCCGTGCGGTCCTTGCGCTTCAGCGGCTCGATGTCCAGCATGCTGGTGCGTTGCAGAACAGACCCCGCCGTGAAGGCTTTCGGCGGCTGCATGATTTCGGTGGCGACCACCCTGCCCTTTTTGCTGGCGCGATTGACGCGGTCGGCATCCGGCGTGCTTTCCTTGCCGCTCTTGGCGGTGACGAAGGCAACCTTGCGACCATCCGGTGTGATCATTCCGGCACCGGTCAGTGCCGAGGCAGGATCGGCTTCGTTGAATGCAAGCGATGCGCTGTGAACGGAACCGGCAGGTGAGTTGGTGAGCACCATGCGCCACTGCTCGCCCCCGGCATCGAGACCGGCGAGCAAGGATGCCAGATCGGCCCGTGCTGCAAGGGAGGGAAAGGCAAGCCACGCGGCCATGCCGAAGATGACAGGCGATGCCCATTTCTCATACGAGAAGAAGAACCCGCGACGCGATACTTTCTTTGAACGCAAAACCAGTACTCCGGACACAACGCAACTCACTGCTACAGGACCGGATAATCTCTCATTAACCTTGATGCTTGGTTAACGCCGTGGCCGGGTACGGTTTCACGTTAACGTGTACCAGAAGCAAAAACGCCACCCCGGCTTGGCAGGGTGGCGTTTGAATGTTGCATATAAGATGTCGATGGCTCAGATCACGACGTGGGAACCGAGTTCGACTACGCGGTTGGCGGGCAGCCGGAAGTAGTCCGAAGGGTCTGCTGCCGTTTCGGCCAGCGCGATGAACAGCCGGTTCTGCCAGCCGGGCATGCCCGACTTCGGGTCTGGCACCAGCTTGCGACGACCGAGGTAGAAGGATGTCGACATGATATCGAATTTGTACCCGGTGCGACGCAGATAACCCAAGGCCTGCGTCACGTTTTGCGTTTCCATGAAGCCGAAATGCAGTTCGACGACGACGAAACGTTCGCTGACCTTGGTGATGGTGTAGCGCCTGTCAGCATGAATGCGCGGCGTGTCCTCGGTTCTGATCGTCAGGATGACGTTCTTGTCGTGCAGGACGTGGTTATGCTTGAGGTTATGCAGCAGCGCCGCAGGTGCCGTTTCCGGGTCACCGGTCAGGAAGATCGCCGTGCCGGGAATACGAACCGGCGCATGGGCGCTTTCTTTTTCAACTGACGACACGAAGGCCTTCAACGGAACGTCGGTGCGGCGGGTCTTGGCGAACAGGATTTTCGAACCGCGCTGCCATGTCGTCATGATGATGACGAAAGCAACCGCCAGCAGCACAGGGACGTAGCCGCCATCGTGAATCTTCAAAAGGTTCGCGCCGAGGAAAATCAGTTCCAGCGAAATGAACGGAAAGATGACCAGCATCGCCAGGGATTTCGACCATTTCCAGTGGCTGCGTGCAAACTGGAAGAACAGCAGGCTGGTCACGACCATCGCGCCGGTGACGGAAATGCCGTAAGCCGTTGCCAGCGCATCGGAACTTTTGAAGGTCAGCACCAAGGCAACCACGCCGATCAGCAGGATGGTATTGACCGATGGCAGGTAGATTTGCCCGGTATTGGTTTCCGAGGTGAACAGGATTTCCATGCGCGGCAGATAGCCGAGGTGGATGGCCTGGCGTACCAGCGAGAACGCGCCCGTTATCACGGCCTGGCTGGCGATGATGGTGGCCGCCGTTGCGAGAATAACCGCAGGCAGCAGAGCCCATTGCGGGAACATCAGATAGAACGGGTTGGCCGCCGCCGCGGGGTCCTTGAGAACCAGCGCGCCCTGCCCGAGATAATTGAGAGTGAGGGCTGGGAACACCAGCACGAACCACGCCCATTGAATGGGTCTGCGCCCGAAATGGCCGAGGTCGGCATAAAGCGCTTCGGCACCGGTAATGGTCAGGAAGACCGCGCCCAGAACGACGATGCCGTAAAAACCTTCCGCCAGCAAAAACTCAACAGCGTGGACGGGGTTGAAGGCAAAGAGAATGCTGTAATCATCGGAGATATGCATTAGCCCGGTAAGGCCCATAACGAGGAACCAGACGGCGGTAATGGGTCCGAAAAACTTCGCAACAACTTCCGTGCCGTGGGACTGGATGGCAAAAAGCCCGACCAGAATAAAGACGGATATGGGAATGATGAACTCATCCATCTGCGGCGTGACGAGTTTCAACCCCTCCACCGCGGACAGCACCGACAGCGCAGGCGTGATCATCGCGTCACCCAGAAACAGGGCGGCACCGATGAGGCCGAGCATGATCAGCACGCCGCGCTTGGCACCTGCATTTTTCATCAGCAAGGCCAGAAGCGACAGTGTGCCGCCTTCGCCATCATTGTCTGCACGCAGCAGGAAACAGATGTATTTGATGGTGACGATGATGGTGAGAGCCCAGATCATCAGCGAGATGAGGCCGATGACCTCCGCTTCCGTCAGGCCATCGTGCGAGATCGGCTTCAGCGCCTCGCGAAAAGCGTAGAGGGGGCTGGTGCCGATATCGCCGTAGACGACGCCGATCGAACCCAGCATTGCCGCAAACAGGCCCTTCATGCGGTGATCACCCGCTTCAGGCTTGTCGTGGCTTTCCTTATCCAAGGCATGAGACATGGTGTTTCTGACCCTTTAGAGCCAGCCCTTCCAACGGAAAATGATGAACGGAATGATGGCCGATATGAGCATGATGAAAACTGCCAATGGATACCCGTAGGACCACTGCAACTCCGGCATGACCTGAAAGTTCATTCCGTAAACGGATGCCACGAGCGTTGGCGGCAAAAACACGACCGACGCGATGGAGAATATCTTGATAATGGCGTTCTGCTCGACGTTGATAATGCCGAGCGACGCATCCAGCAGAAACGTCAGATTGCCTGAAATAAAGGACGCATGCTCCGACAGGGACTGGATGTCCCGTCCGATGGAGCGCCCGGTTTCCTTGGCTTCCTTGTCCTGCTGCACATTGGGCGTGGCTTGCAGGAACGATTGCAGACGGGCAAGCGATGCCAGGCTGTCACGCACTTTCGATATCAGGCGGTGATAACCGGAGATATCGGCAAGCTTGTCTTCCAGATAACGCGGTGCCTTGCGTTTGCTGCGCGCCTGCTCACCGAAAATTCCGGCAGCGACGGTATCGATGCGAATGACGGAGGTTTCGAGAATTTCTGCCGTGCGGTCCACGATCGTTTCGAGCAGCTTCAACAGCAGCGCCGTGCCGCTGCGCATTTCATGCGGCACACGGGTGATGGCGGCGATGAAGAGGTTGAAGGATTTCGGTTCGGCGTAGCGGATCGTGACCAGCCGCTTGCCCGCCAGAATGAAGGCGACATCGGTCAGGCGAGGATCTTTGCTATCTGCATTCCAGACCAGCGAACCCGTCATAAAGACATTGCCGTCCTCGACATAAAGACGGCTTGATGGTTCGATATCTTTCAAATCTTCACGGGTGGGCAGCTCGACGCCGAGCATTTTCTCGACACGTATTTCTTCGGCCCGGTCGGGATTGATGAGGTCGATCCAGACAATATCATCCGAAATCTGCTGGACCGATGGGTCCGCCGACAGGCTGATTGCCTCGCAATTCGAGCGATAGGCCTTGATCAATCAGTTTCTCCGGTCAGCACACCGACATATGCCGGAAGGCTGCTCTAACACATCATGTGTGGCTTCCGCAAACGCCCAGAATGGACGGCGGATCAAACGGCGCGGCCTATGCTCTTTATGCCCGCAATAATCAAGGAGTATTTTTCAGGGTGACCATGCAACCAATGTCGGGTGGTTGTTTCATCGGCGCGGTTTCGTCGATCGTCGTCCAACCATAGATACGCGGAAAAACCGCGTATAATGCATATGTATCAATCAGTTGAACATTAAAACAAGCGCATGTTAGATTCCCGTAAAACCAGAAATCCAACTGTAGGCTCTACTTAAACGCGGCGCTGTCAAGCCGTGCGAAAGACCGAGTGCTATGCGCAACACGCATCGATTATCTTGCGATTAGTCGAAAACGATGCTGGGGGCGGGCTTGCGCAGACCGGCGCCGATCTGGGTCCACACCCCCTGCGCGATGTCGCGGTAGATCTTCGCCTGCGGCCCGTCTGGCTCGGCCACGACCACGGGTGTTCCTGCGTCCGACAGCTCACGGATGGAGATGGTGAGCGGCACTTCGCCGAGGAAGGGAACGCCGATGCGTTCTGCTTCTGCCCGCGCGCCGCCATGGCCGAAGATATCATAGCGTGCACCGGTATCGGGCGCGATGAAGTAGCTCATGTTTTCGATGACGCCGAGAAGCGGCACCTCGACCTTCTTGAACATGGTGATGCCCTTGCGCGCATCAATTAGGGCCAGATCCTGTGGGGTGGACACGATGACCGCCCCTGCCAGAGGCACCTGCTGGGCGATGGTCAATTGGGCATCGCCGGTGCCGGGTGGCATGTCCAGCACGAGAACGTCGAGTTCGCCCCAGGCAACTTCGCGCAGCATCTGCATCAGCGCCGATTGCACCATCGGCCCACGCCAGATCATGGCAGCCTCTTCCTCCACCAGAAAACCCATGGACATGACCTTCAGGCCATAATTTTCCATGGGAATGATGGTGCGACCTTCACCCTGTTGCGGACGACCGGAAAGCTTGAGCAACCTTGGCAGCGATGGGCCGTAAATATCCGCATCCAGAATACCCACGCGCAGTCCCAGCGTCTGTAGCCCCAAGGCCAGATTGACCGCCGTGGTCGATTTTCCGACGCCGCCCTTGCCGGATGCGACGGCAATGATGGCGCCAATGCCGGGAACGCCTGCCTTGGTGCGCGCTGGCTGGCCGGGCGGTGGTGGCGAAGGCTGTGCTTTCGGAGCCGGGCGCTGGGTCGGGGATGCGCCGGGTTTGCGGTCTGCGGTCAGGGCGACCATGGCCGCCTTGACGCCGGGCACAGCGAGTGCCGCCTTTTCGGCAGCCAGCCGTAGCGGCTCCATGTCATCGGCCTGATCTGCGGGAACGGTGATGGAAAAAAAGGCTTTGCCATCCGCAATGAAGATTTCTGACACCATGCCGAGCGCGACGATGCTTTTATCGCTGCCGGGATAGATGACGCCTTCCAGCGCCTGTTCGATCTGCTTCTTGTCGGCCTGTGTCATGTCGTTTTCCATACGCTTGGCATCCGCAGGTTCTCCATAACCAAGTGCTGCGATTTCGCCAATGATAAAGCGTAAGTGGGGACGTTTGGCCGCAATATCGACACAGGCGGCATCACGGATCGGTCTTGGCGTCGAATTTCTCGGGGTCGAAGATGCGCCCATCGAAAAAGGCATCGGGGCCTAGAACGAGGCCGGAGCGTGATGCGCCGACATGGACCGGCACCTGCAACGTGCCCTCCAGCTTCATGTTGGCCGATGGCACGGGGGCGAAGATGGGACGCACGGCCTTTCTGAAAATATCCGGGCGATAGGCGCTGGCAGCGGCGTCATAGGCCTTCGCATCGGTCGCGAATTCTGCGGGGCAATCGTTCCAATGCAGCATCTGGCTGAAGAACCACAATGCCTGGCTCTGCCACGGAAAATTCGCCGCCTTGCCGCTGGTGGAAAAGAAACCGGGGCATTCCAGCATGCGGGCGGGTGAGTGCGAGATAAAGCCGGTCAGCGCAGGCAGGATAAGCTCGCCATCCATGTCCAGATACTGCGACGATGCCAGGATGCCTGCCAGTTCCTCGATATTGGCGTGGCTGGAGCACCATTCCCCTGCATGGTAAAGCGCGCGCAGCAGCGCTTCCAGTGTGGCGGGCTCGGCGTCGGCCCATTCGCGGGAAACGGCGAGCACTTTTTCCGGCGCATTCTGCCAGATGTGGGATTTCGTGGTGACGATGCGCGCCGTGCCACGCAGAACCGCAGTGGTGCCGTAGGGTTCGGAACCGTAGAAGCCGTCGATCTCGCCTGCTTCGAGCATTTGCGGCATGTCGGCAGGGGGGACTTCGACCAGAGTGAAATCCTGACCGGCGCTGAGACGCGCACTGTCCAGCAGGTATCGCAACTCGAACACCGAAACCGCCAGATGATGCTCCACCCCGAACACCAGCGGCTTTAGCCGGGCCGACTGTCGGGACGCAGCCACGCGGGCCACAGCGCGGGCCAAGGTGCCGGGATCAGGGATTTTCATGCCCTGCTCCGCCAGATCATCGTGCAATTCCTGCGAAACCACGAATGCGGCGCCGCCGGTGGCAAGGATAAAGGGCGCGATGAGGTCGGGTGGAAGGTCTGGCACGCCGAGCACACTGGCAACGGGCAAGGAGGCGGAAAGATGGAGGCCCTGGAGATCGCCGCTGCGCCATTCGGTCAGCAAATCCTGCACGGAAGGCTTTTTCAGCAGTCTCAGAGATATGCCTTCGTCAGCGGCAAAGCCCTTTTCGGCAGCAACAACGAGGACCGCGCTATCCACCGTGGGAGAAAACCCGGCCTTGAAGCTTTTCGAAGCTGCCAAACGAATCTCCTCTGCCGCCAGCTCCTATGAGAATTGCGCACGTTTGAGCATATCACAATCGAAAAATCGAAAATATTCCTATTTTATCAAGCCTACACGCAATGCTTTTGCGACGGCCTGGGTGCGGTTGACCGTGTCTAGCTTCTTGGTCGCGCGGTTGAGGTAGTGGTTGACCGTGTGTTCCGACAGGGTAAGGATGTCGGCGATCTCAGCGCTGGTCTTTCCGGCTGCCGTCCAGTTCAGACAGTCGATCTCCCGGTCGGTCAGGGTGCCGGGAATACGCGTATCGAGGCTGCGGACATAAGCGAGACGGCTGTAGACATGGGCCGAGACATAGGCGATTTCCGCAATGCACTTCGGCCCTAGCTTGATATTTTCGCCATGAAACGAAATCGCGCCCCTTTGGCCGGTACTGTCCTGAACGGGACACCACAGCGACATGGTCATTTCGAACCGTGCAAAGAGCTCAACGATCGTCTTCGCACGGGCCTCCTCATGCCCTGCTTTCATGAAGGTAGGGTCAACGAGGAAAGGCGTGCAGGACTGCTTCAATGTGCGCATCACATTGCTGCGAGGAAGAAGGCCCTCATGATCATACTGGTGTAGCAATTCGGCGGGCCAGTTGTTGATGACGGTGTATTGCGACAGCTCCAAAGCAATGTGGCTTGGCAGATTGACCACCATAAAGGCCTTGAAATCCCAGGCCTCGGTCAACCTCTTGAGAAACCGGAAAATGTCGAATTGGGTATTGAGTTCGGCGACTTCCTGCGCGCATTCGGCACCGGGATGAGAATAGGTTGAAATCTCTGGCTTCAGCATTGGCGTCGTCTTTACGGATAGACTTATATTAAAAATATTCAGTATCAGAAGAATGATCTGGCATGAATATCAATGTATCAATTTTTTGCAAACAAAAGTTGTTGGTAACATTAATCACACTTTTGTCTGATGAATATTGTTATTGTACATTAGTAAGTCATATCTGTTTGCTATTCCTGCGACGGGGGCAAGCGTACCATCAAATCACGAGAAATATTCTGCGCGGCGTCGCGAACGATGCCCGCCCAACTCTCAAGCCGCTCACGGGTTAATCTATAGGCCGGGCCGGTCACGGAAATCGCGGCGTGAATGCGCCGTCCCGGTGCCGGTACAGGCACGGCGATGCACTGGATACCGGTTTCATGCTCCTCAAGATCGAAGCCATAACCGCACATGCGGATATCTGCAACCTGATGTTTCAGTTTTATTGCAGATGTGATCGTGTTGGCCGTGTAGGGGTGGAAGGCGATGGCTGCCAGCGTCTCATCCAATTCCGCCGCCCCGAGCAGTGAGAGCGCCGCCTTGCCCACGCCGGTGCAATAGGCCGGGGAAACGCGACCGATCTGGGAGTGCATCCGCACCGCATGCTTGCCATCGATCTTGTCGAGGTAGACGATCTCGGCACCGCGCAACACACCGAGATGGACGGATTCCTGCGTCTTCTCATGCAGGAGCCGCAGATGGGGCAGCGCCACCGAGCGCACATCATTTCCGCTCCAGGCCTGCGAGGCGAAAGTGAGCAGACGCAGACCCGCAACATATGTCTGGTCGCCGCGCTGTTCCAACAGCCCTTCTTCCATCAGATGCGCGAGCTGGCGGTGCAGCGTGCCGCGTGGCTGTCCGCAGCGCTGAAGAATATCCGTGAAGCGCAGCGGTTGCGGCGACATCACAACCAGTTCCAGCAAGGATATGGCCTTGCCCAGCGTACCGGTCGTGCTCTCGCCGGTTTTATCGATTCGAGCGGCCATGCTATTCTCCACGTGCGCAATTGCCGCGCTTGACATTGCGCTGGCGGCGAGGGCACTATTCCGTTAAATGAAACTTAGTTCCAAATAATGGAACTTGCAATCGTTGCCGGGTGTCATGTTGGAGGAAAATTCCGAAACGCTTTCCGAATTTGTCGATCAGGGCGTTCTGATCACCGGCGGCAGTTCCGGCATCGGCGCGTCGCTGGTCGCAGCCTTTGCAGAGCGCGGCGCGAAGGTCGCTTTCATCGATATCGATGACACCGCAGGAAAAGCGCTTTCCGAAACGCTGTCGGCACGGACGAAGCACACTGTTTTCTTCATCAAGGCCGACCTTCGCGACCAGTCGCAACTGGCAAAAGCCGTAGCGGATGCTGCTCAGGCGACTGGTGGCATCAAGGTGCTGATCAACAACGCCGCCTGGGATGACCGGCACGATATCGACACCGTTACCAGCGACTACTGGGATGCAAACCATGCGGTCAATCTAAAGCCGGTCTTCTTCGTCACGCAGGCGGCCCTGCCCTATCTGCGCAATGAGAAGGGTGCGTCGATCATTAATTTCTCGTCCATCTCCTATCTGTTGAACATGGGCGAATTGCCAGCCTATACCGCCGCCAAGGCTGGTATCATCGGGTTGACGAAGAGCCTTGCCGGTCGGCTGGGGGCGGAGAACATTCGCGTCAATGCCATTCTGCCCGGCATGATCGTGACGGAGCGGCAAAAGGCGCTGTGGTTGACCGATGGTTCGATTACCCAGACCATTGCGCGCCAGTGCCTCAAACGCGCGCTGACGGCAGACGACATCGTCGGCCCCTGCCTTTTTCTGGCCTCGTCGGCATCCGCCGCCATGACGGCCCAAACAATCATCATCGATGGAGGTCTTTTATAATGTCCGATGCCGCATTCGTTGCCGTGGACTGGGGTACGACCAGTTTCCGGCTCTGGCTGATCAGTTCATCCGGCGAGATCATTGGCGAGCGACGCAGCGCTGAAGGCATGACGACGGCCATGCGCACCGGCTTTTCCGAAGTGCTGGCATCGCATCTCGAGGCGCTGGCCGCGCCTGCGGGCCTGCCTGTCATCATCTGCGGCATGGCGGGCGCCCGTCAGGGCTGGGTCGAAGCCGGTTATGTCGATGTTCCCGCCAATCTTTCTGACGTGTTAAACGGTGCTGTCCAGGTGTCGGGACAGGCAAGCGATGTGCGCATCCTGCCGGGCCTTGCCCAGCGCGCGGTGGAAACACCAGACGTGATGCGTGGCGAAGAGACTCAGTTGCTGGGCGCGCTGTCCGCAGATTATCGCACAGGCCAGCAACTTGTCTGCATGCCCGGCACCCATTCCAAATGGGTCAGCGTCAGCGATCTCAAGGTCACCGGTTTCTCCACCTTCATGACGGGCGAACTGTTCGACGTTATCTCGAAGCACTCCATTCTCTCGCACGCGGTAGCTGATGCAGAAGCCTTTACCGGCGATCTCGCAGCTTTCCGTGCTGCCGTGATGGACGCCTATGCCAATCCGCAGATGGCGACCAACCGGCTGTTCACGGTCCGATCCGGCCAGTTGCTGCATGGCCTTTCCGCAACCGATGCCAAGGCGAAACTGTCCGGCACCATGATCGGGCTGGAAATTGCCGGCGCCCATTCCACCGCACCGAAAGATGCCAAGGTCGTTCTCATCGCGTCGGGTGCGCTGGGCGACCTTTACAAGGCTGCGTTCGACGCGCTCTCCATAGAATTCGTAACAATAGACGCCGATGAAGCCGTTTGCCGCGGGCTTGTCGCAGCCGCAAACGCCATTTGGCACTGAGGAAAAACACCATGCGTATTCCCTTCCCCTCCATGACATATCCGCTCGTCGCCATCTTGCGCGGCATCAGGCCTGAAGAAACCGATGGCATTGTCACTGCTCTCCTGGAAAGCGGCTTGCGCGCCATCGAAATTCCACTGAACTCGCCTGACGCCTTCCGCTCTATCGAAATTGCCGCCAAGCTTGCCCCTGCGGATGCGCTGATCGGCGCTGGCACAGTGCTGACGGTGGAAGATGTCGCAAAGCTCGATGCTGCCGGTGGCAGACTGATGGTCAGCCCGAATGTGGATGTCGATGTCATCACCGCCGCCCGCGAAAAGGGCATGGTCACCATGCCGGGCGTGTTGACACCGACGGAAGCACTGCTTGCGCTGAAAGCCGGTGCGACCGGCCTTAAATTCTTCCCGGCAAGCGTTCTGGGACCATCCGGCATCAGTGCCATCAGAGCCATTCTGCCCAAGGATACGCTGGTCGCGGCTGTCGGTGGCGTCTCGGACAAAAATTTCACCGATTACACCAGCATCGGTGTGACGGCCTTTGGCCTCGGCACCAGCCTTTACAAGCCCGGCATGACGGCGGACGATGTGCGTCAGCGCGCAGTCACCACCGTCAAGGCCTATGACGCTGCGATGGGAGGATAAGCGATGACAGATATCCATAAGTTTACAGGCAAGGTGCTGGACAAGGCCCAGATGACACTGGGGGAAGGTCCAAGCTTCGACCCAACCAACAACACGCTGCGCTGGCTGAACATTCTTGGCAAGGAGCTTCACGAACTCGATCTGAAGACGGAAACCAAGACCGTCCACGCCCTGCCTTTCATGGCAAGCGTCGTGGCGCGCATCGATGACAAACGGCAGTTGCTGGCAACGGACGACGGCCTGTTCATCCGTGACCGGGAGACGGGTGGCCTGTTCCTTCACGTCGATTTCGAACCGACCAAGCCCGGCAATCGCTCCAACGACGGACGCGTCCACCCGAGCGGCGCCCTGTGGATCGGCACGATGGGCAGGAAGGCCGAAGAGGGCGCCGGTACCATTTATCATGTGGCCAAGGGCGTGGTTACGACGCTGTTTGAAAACATCAGCATCAGCAACGCCATCTGCTTTTCACCTGACGGAGCGACCGGTTACTACGTCGACACCAAGGTCAACCGCATGATGCGCGTGCCACTGGACCCAGCCACCGGCCTGCCAACCGGAAAAGCCGAGGTCTTCATCGATCAGGCTGGCGAAAAGGGCGGCATGGACGGCGCGGTGTGCGATGCGGAAGGTCACATCTGGAATGCCCGCTGGGGTGTTGGCGCAGTGGACCACTATTCGCCGCAGGGTCAACATCTTGCGCGCTACGAAGTGCCTGCCGTGCAGAGCACCTGCCCGGTCTTCTTCGGCGCATCGGCCAATCGCATCGGCGTCACCTCGGCCTGCGAAGGTCTTGACGACGACGTGATCAAGGCCAACCCGCTTTACGGCGCGACATTCGATCTTGGTATCGAGGTCAAGGGCGTGCTGGACGCAGCGTACAAAGCTTAAGTTCGCGACTGATGCAGCAAGACTATCCTCGGGCGTGCCCCGGGGATATCGGCTCAGGGATGGCGACTGGCGGATGCGAGGTCGCGGTAGTTCTCCTGAAGATAGCGGTGGGTGGCGGCGGAATCCACCGGACGGCCATAAAAGTAGCCCTGACCCATGGCGCAACCGAGGCTGCGCAGTTTCTCCGCCTCGCTCTTGTCTTCGATCCCCTCTGCCACGACTTCCAGATCCAGCCCGTCACACATGGCGACAATGGCCTTGATGATGTGCTCCGAAGGACGGTCGGTACTGATGCGCGAAACGAAGGCGCGGTCGATCTTGACCTTATCGAAGGAGAAGTCGCGCAGACGACCGAGGCTGGACTGCCCCGTGCCGAAATCATCCAAGGAAATCCTGATGCCGGCGTGCTGAAGTTCGGTCAGGATGCGCTGTGCGGTATCGGCGGATGTCATGACCGCCGTTTCGGTGATTTCCAACTCGACGCGCCTTGGATCGAGCCCGACACGCCGCAGAATGGAGAGAATGTTCTCGGCAGTGCCGGGGTCCATCAATTGCGCCGAGGAGAGATTGAAGGATAAAAACAGCTCTCGTGGCCAGGAGAGTGCCGCTTCTGCCGCCTTGCGCAGCAAGGTTTCGGAGAGCGCATCGATGAAGCCGCGCTCTTCCGCCAGAGGCACGAAGACGGCGGGCGATACGAAGCCGAGATCGGGATCGTTCCAGCGCGCCAAAGCCTCGAAGCCGATGACGGTGGCATCCGTCAGACGCACGATGGGTTGGAAATGCACATCGACGGAATCGCTGATGATGGCATGCCGCAGCGCCTGTTCGAGTTGTGTTGCGTTTTTCATTTCCTGCGCAATTTCGCGCGAATAGACGGTGATCTGCCCACGCCCGCGTCGCTTCGAGCGATAAAGCGCTGTTTCGGCACTCTTCAGCAAATCCTCGAAATCATCGCCCGCGAAAGGGTAGATCGCAAAGCCGAAGGAGGAGGACAGGCGTACATTGCGGTCTCCCAGATCGTAGGGTGCCGACAGGACGTCCTTGATCATCTGGCCGACGCGTTCTGCCCCGGTTCGCTCGAAGACGAGTGGCAGGACGAAAGCGAACTCATCGCCATCGTGACGGGTGACGATGGCACCATCCGGCACGCAAGCCTTCAGGCGGTGGGCGACCTGACAGAGAATCTCATCGCCCGCCTGCACGCCGAACAGATCGTTGATCGGCTTGAAGCCGTCGATATTGGCAACACCGATGGTGAAGGGGGCAGGATCATTCGCCCGTTCCGTTGCCAGCATGCGCACCTTGTCGCGAAGCCGGTAGCGGTTTCCCAGACCCGTCAGCGGATCACTATAGGCCATGGCCTGCAACTCGTGCTGGCTCACCATCGGCGCATTGGGCTCAGGCGATTTCATTCGCGCATCCTGATCGGGGCATTGTGAGGAATTTTCGAGGTCGACATGAATGATTCTTGCACAATCACTATCGCTGAACTCTGCGAAATAGCTATCGATTTTGAGGGTAGAACCGCTCTTGGCGCAGCGATTTAACTGCGCACACGGGACTCCCGTTGTGGCATGTGTCGTTTGATGAGAGCATCCACCATATCGGGACTGACCGGTTTCAGCAGCATATCGTCCATGCCAGCTGCGAGGCAGGCCTGACGATCGCCTTCGAAAGCCAGGGACACAACGCCGATGATGGGCGTGCGTGCCCGCTGCGATCCCATCATATTGCGCAATCTGCGTGCGACTTCGAAGCCGTCGAAGTCCGGCAGGGTCGTATCCAGAAGGACGAAGGCGGGCTTTTCCTGCTCGTAAAGGTGAAGCGCATCCTTGCCCGTGGCGGCGATCCTGTAGCTCATGCCCAGGCTTTCCATGATCTGCGAAAAGACGATCTGGTTGATGTTGTTATCCTCAACGACCAGAACGTCGAGCGTGGTTTTCTTCACGCTCGCGGGCGTGGTGCCGGTGGAAATTTCCCAGCCGCCATCGCTTTCGGGGGAAGACAGCGCCTGGCTGGTGAGACGGAAATGACGGGTAATGTGGTGGATCAGCGCGCTTTCCAGCAGATAATCGTCCACTGCCACCGAATCCACGCCATAGGACTGCGAAAGGTCGAGGCACGCAATATCCAGTTGAACGTCAACGATCACGAGATCGACCCGGACGCCTGCGGATGCGGCGAATTCCATGAACGCTCTCTGCTCGGTCTGGCTGGTGGCGACCGCGCAATCGACACCCACGGCCACCATTTTGCGCCGCGCGAATTCCCCCAGCGTGGCGTTGGGCGTGACCAGCAGAATGCTGCGGCCCTTCAATATCTGCGATGCCTGATGATGCTCGTCATCCACGTAGGACGAGGTCACGAAGGACATGTGTTCAAGCCCGCGAATGACACTCTTTCCATCCGTTCCGGCTGTTGAAAAGGCCGTGACATCATCCATGGTGGTGACAAGGAAATACCGGCCAGGCTTGCCCACACGCTGTTTGCGCGTGATGACCAGAACCTCTTCGCCTGTCAGCCGCGTGACGCGTTCCGGGTAGATATCTGGCGTGCCGGTTGCCAGCACGTGACGGTCGATGGCATCGATGCGCGAGGCAAGTGGGTCGGAGTGGATATCGGAAACGGTGCGCCCTAAGATGAGATCGGCGGATGTTTCCAGAAGCGCGCAACCGGCTTTGTTGACGGCAACATAGGCCGTGCTGCGGTCCTTGACGAAGACCGACAGCGGCAGCGTATCGAGAATTTCTTCCGTCAGCTGTACCCGCTCGATATCCGAACGCCACTGCTCCTCGCGCTTCTTCTGCTCTGAAATGTCGGTGATGACGCAGATGCCGATGCCGGAGGGCATGCGCCGTTTCATCAAGCGCAGCCAGCGATCTCCAGCGATCTGCTCGACGGTTTCGGAGCGCTCTTTCCAGTGCGATGCCAGCTGCTCGGCAATCCAGTCTTCGCGCTCCACGCAATGGGGCGCGCAATCATCACCCGATGCCCGCTGGCAATCGTAGAGTGCGCCCAGAAAATCGCGCAGACGGGTGCCAACGGCGAACTTGGTCTCACAAACGGCAAAGTGGTTCAGAACACGGCGACTGGCAAAAACGATATGATCGTCACGGTCATAAATGATCAGCGCGGAGGAGATCGCATCGCAAACGGCGTCGAACATGGCAGTCTGAATGTCTGCGCAAACCGACCCCACCTCCTTCATTGCAATTCCTCACACATACGTCTCAAGGCGATAATCACTCACAGCAAAAACCCGACCGATAGCCGCATGAAAATAGATAAATTATGAGACAGACGGGGTTACGACTTGAAGCAGACCTTCTGCGTTATGTGACGGCCCCAGCTACCCGTCACACACCCTTGGCCACGCCGAAGGGACATCATGCTGCACTCATTTCAAGCTGAATGCACAGTAACTGCTTTACCTTAAAAGGCACTTAACATTGTCGTTTGCAAAAATTTAGCGGGACAACCAATCGATCTGCCGGGCTTTGTGCGAATTTCCTTTCACATGGCGGACGAATCCACGAAAATAGCGCCATGTCCATCAAACAGCTTTCCGAGACCCTGATCAACCAGATTGCCGCAGGCGAGGTCATCGAGCGCCCTTCCAGCGCGGCCAAGGAGTTGATCGAAAACGCCATCGACGCAGGCGCAACGCGCATCGAGATTGCCACCGCTGGCGGCGGCAAGGGGCTCGTGCGCATCTCGGACAATGGCTGCGGCATGTCGCCTGCCGATCTGGAACTGGCGATCCGCAGGCATTGCACCTCGAAGATTTCGGCAACGCTCGACGATATCAGGACGCTGGGGTTTCGTGGTGAGGCCCTGCCCTCCATCGGCTCCGTCGCCAAGCTGACCATCACCAGCCGCCAGCAGGGCGCGGCAGAAGGCGCGGTTATCTCGGTTGCGGGTGGCAAGCTTTCGCCGGTGCGGCCAGCGCCATCCAATACCGGCACGATCGTTGAGGTGCGCGATCTGTTTTTTGCCACGCCCGCGCGGCTGAAATTCCTCAAGACGGAGCGGGCCGAGGCGGCGGCGATTACCGAAATCGTCAAGCGCATGGCCATCGCCTTCCCGCATATCCGCTTCGTTCTCTCGGGCACGGATCGCTCGACACTGGAATTTGCGGCAACCGGTGACGACCATCTGGCGCGCATGGCGCAGATTCTCGGTGCGGATTTCAAGGACAACGCCATCGAGATCGACGCGGAGCGCGAAGACGTCACGCTGACCGGATTTGCAGGTGTGCCGACCTTCAACCGGGGCAACTCCGCCCATCAATATATGTTCGTGAATGGTCGCCCGGTGCAGGACAAGCTGCTGCTTTCGGCCATTCGCGGTGCCTATGCGGAAACCGTGCCCCATGGCCGTTACCCGATTGCGGTTCTATCCCTGCAACTCGACCCAGCACTGGTCGACGTGAATGTGCATCCGGCAAAATCCGATGTGCGTTTTCGCGATCCCGGCCTCATCCGTGGGCTGATCGTCGGGGCCGTGCGTCAGGGCTTGCTGCGCGAGGGAGACCGGGCGGCCACCACCGGTGCAGCGCAGATGATGAACGCGTTTCGCCCCGGCTACAGCCCTTCGACGGTGCGCCCCTATCCTTCGCAGGCGTGGACGCCAGCCGCATCACCGTCTCGGCCTTTGTCGGTTTCGAGCGAGCTGGCGCTGCGGGAAACCGCGCAATCGCAGTTCACCGACATCACCATGCCGACCGCGCGCGCCGAACAGGCTGTTGCGGAAACGGTGGTGACCGGGGCCGAATCCTCGCGGTTTCCTCTGGGCGCTGCGCGCGCGCAGGTTCACGCCAATTACATCGTTGCACAAACGGAAGACGGGCTGGTGATCGTGGATCAGCACGCGGCCCATGAGCGGCTGGTTTTCGAGGAAATTCGCAAGGCGCTTCACGCCAAACGCCCGCCCTCGCAGGTGCTGCTCATCCCTGAAATCATCGATCTGCCGGAAGAGGATTGCGACCGGCTGATGGAACACGCCGTTGGCTTCGACAGCATGGGCCTGACGATCGAGCGGTTCGGTCCGGGTGCCGTTGCCGTGCGCGAGACGCCCGCAATGCTGGGCGAGGTCAATGTGCAAGGGCTGGTGCGCCAGCTGGCTGACGAAATTGCCGAGTGGGACACGGCTGGCAGTCTGGCCAGCAAGCTCGAATATGTTGCTGCCACCATGGCGTGCCACGGTTCGGTGCGCGCAGGTCGCCGCATGCGCCCGGAAGAAATGAACGCTCTGCTGCGGCAGATGGAAAACACACCCGGCTCCGGCCAGTGCAACCACGGGCGCCCAACCTATATCGAGCTGAAGCTCGCCGATATCGAACGATTGTTCGGCAGAAGCTGAAGAAAACGTGCTGGTATTTTTCAGGCGGCATCAGTAAAAAGACAGACGTCAGGAGAGCACAGATGAACAGATTTGAAGGCGGCGGCAACCGCGAGGCCAAGGTGGAATACCTCGATGGTGATATGCGCATCGTCCAGACCGGCTCCCACGTCATCTGTGCCATGACTGGCAAACACATCCCAATCGATGAGCTGCGCTATTGGAGCGTGTTGCGTCAGGAGCCCTATGCGGACGCGGCAGCGTCGATGGAAGCCGAAAAACGGGCCGGGGCTTTACCAAATCAGAAGCGGAATGCCTGAGACGTCGTTTTTGCTTGAGACACGACGTATGAAAAGGCCGGGCTCTTGCCCGGCGTTTTCTTAGGGTGCTGGTGTATTCGTCGAGCTAGGGTTTCTGTCCGTGCCTTCGGTAGGGGGCGTCGCGCCGGATGGAGTGTTGTTGTCGAAGGTCTGGCCACCCTGTGCACCGGGGTTGGCCGATGGCGCTGATGTCGCCGGGCCGGGTGCTGGCTGTGTCTCCGTGGTCGCAGGCGCGGTGCTTTCACCCCAGGTTTCGGCAACGATCCAGACAGCGCCAGCCAACAGAAGGCTGATGACGAGAATGATCAGCACCGGGCTGCCTTTAAAACCCTGTCGGCTTTCGCGCGGTGTAAACACCTTCTTTTCCGTATTTTCCTGCGGCATTGAATCCTCCTGAAACCAGAGAACGCACAAATGTGACGCTCATCTCTCATCAGGAAAGTGTGCAAAAGCCATATAGTTCCTTCGCCGTGCGATATTCGCGCTCTCCGCGCAAATCTAAGCCTGCGCCAGTTTCCGCTGACGGCAGTTGCGGATCGCTGCGTCGATGATGGCGCCTGCTGCATTGGGATCATCGAAGATCATGTCGATATCGATGACCAGTGTGCTCGAAAGCAGTTCAGAAGCACTGCCGTGATGACCTTTCAGGCGAACGGCATCCTTGGCGGTGGTGACCAGCATAAGGTTGAGCCGCTTGGCCTCTTCCGTCAGATCGCGGATTTCCTCGTCGCTGAAATTGTGGTGATCCGGGAAAGAGCGGCGCGCGACGATCTGCCCGCCCAGTTCTTCGACCGTGCGATAAAACTTGGTGGGATCGGCGATACCGGCATAGGCCAGCACGCGTTTATCCGCGAAATCCGGCTGCGGCCTTGGCTTGATGGAGGAGACGAAGACGGGCTTTCCGGCGCGCGCGGCAGTGCGAACGATGGCTTCCGCCGCCTGCCCGCTGCCGACTTTCAAAATTGCGGTGAGTTGCCGCATTTGCTCGGCAAGCGGTGCGCGGACCGGTCCACCCGGCACCAGATGGCCGTTGCCAATGCCACGCTGGGTGTCGATCACCACCAGCGCATAGTCCAGCGTCAGCCGGGCGCTTTGAAATCCGTCATCCATGATGATGAGATCGACGCCTTCCGCCACCAGACGGCGCGCGCCCTCCACCCGCCTGCGGGAAATGACGGTGATGGCCTCACGGGCCAGCAACAGCGGTTCATCGCCAACATCCAAGGAGCGGTGATGATCGGCATCGACCAGCGTGGTGACATCCAGTGTGCCGCCATAACCGCGGCTGAGAAAGCCGGGTTTCAACCCTTTCGCAAGGGCGGCTCTGGCGATAGCAATGGCAGTCGGAGTCTTGCCCGCACCACCGACGGTGAAGTTACCGATGCAGATGACCGGGACCGGAACGGAGGCACGCTTGGCCTTTTTCATCGTGCGTCCGGCAACTTTGCCATAGACGAACGAAAAGGGCGCCAGCGCCCACGCCTGCCAACCAGCCTTTTCCCACCAGAATGGCGGCGCTTCCGAAACCATCAGTCCCCCGAACTCCTGCGTTCCTTTCCAAGCACGGCGCAGCGCAGATTGTGCGCGACAGGCTTTGGATCAGACCAGCTATCTGCCAGAAAGGTAAGGATTTTGCAAAGAATGGCGGCGCGCGTGGGTTGCCGCTAAACCGTGACCTGCGGTGGCAGCAGGGTCTCGAGACCGGTGATGTCGTCTAAACAATAATCACAATCCGCAGCGAGGCTTTCTCTTGAGCCCGTGCCCGTGAGCACGGCGATGCACAGGCCAGCACCCGCGTGCCTGCCCATGTGGAGATCGTGATTGTTATCGCCCACCACTGCCACACGTTCCGGCGGCAGGCCGGTGGCAGCGCAAAAGCCCAGAACCATGCCGGGCTGCGGCTTGGTGCCATGGCCGCTATCATAGCCCGCGACGAAATCGAGATCGGCATCGAAGCCGAAACGCTTGGCGAGTTCGCGGATAGACGCTTCATTGTCACTGGATGCGATGCCGAGCTTGTAACCCCTGCCCTTCAACCGCGCGAACAAAGCTTTGAGATCGGTAACCGCGACGGATTTTCCCGCCGCCTGCGTGAACAGCAGATCGAGACGCCGGGTAAGGTCCACGATTTCGCAGGGCGAACCGGCGGCAACGAGGCCCTCGGCAATTTGCACCGTGTTTCCAGCGGCCAGCAGGCTATCGGGTTTGACGTGTCCGGTGACGGGGTCCATGCCACAGGCGAGAAGCAACCGGTCTGCCAGCGCGGCATCCCCCTGCGAGGCAATGGCCGCCAACTCCCGGTTGACCGGCCCCCAGCTCGCATCATAACCGATCAGTGTTCCATCCTTGTCGAACAGAATGGCCGCTATCGCAGCGGGCGATCTTACGGCACTGCCTGCCTGCATCATCAGCCGACCGCACTGCGGGGCTGGAGTTTCGCCGTTACCGTCAATGGGTTGATGTAGGGTTCCAGCGCTTTTACGGTGCAGGACAGCGCGCCGCGCATGTCCTGAATGACCTTGCCGCCAGCATCGATCATCTTGTAGCGTTCATTGTCGTTGACCAGCAGGTAATGCACGGCCTTCGCCAGCATTTCCACATCGCGGATGATGCGTCCGCCGCCGGACCGCAGCAATTTCTGATAGGCCTCGCGGAAGTTTTGCACATGCGCGCCTGACAGTACCGCGCAGCCTAACATGGCAGGTTCCAGAGGGTTCTGCCCACCTTCTGCGAGCAGGGAGCGACCGACAAAGGCCAGTTCGGTCAGGCGCAGATAAAGCCCCATTTCACCGATGCTATCGCCCAGAAACACATCCGTCTGCGGCGTGATCACATCGTTGCGGCTGCGGCGCGCGACGTTGAGGTTCATGCCTTTCAGCATGGTCTCGATATCGTCGCAGCGTTCCGGGTGACGCGGCACGATGATCGTCAACTGTCCATCGCGGGATTTGATCGCATTGTGAACGGTGGCCGCCGCCTTCTCTTCCCCTTCGAAGGTGGAGATGGCTGCCCATGTCTTGCGGTTGCCGATCTGGCGACGATAGGTGTCCAGCACTGTGGCATCACACGGCGGAGGATCGGTGTCACCCTTGAGGTTGCCCGAAACGACGACAGGCCACGAGCCGAGATCACGGAAACGTTCGGCATCGAGATCGGACTGGGCGACGACGAGAGCCAGCTTGCTGAACAAGGCCTCGGCAAAATCGGACCGGTTGTGCCAACGCCCGAAGGAGCGATCCGAAAGGCGCGCATTGACGCGGATCTGCGGAATGTGGCGGCGTTCCAGCTCCATCATCGTCACCGGCCATATCTCGGATTCAGCGGTGATGGCCGCATCCGGCATCCAGTAGGTGAGGAAGCGATTGATGGAAATCTTGATATCGAGCGGCACATACTGGTGGATGACATCGTCGCCGAGGCGGGTCTTGCTCAACTCCGCAGACGTCACTGTGCCCGTGGTCAAAAGAACGTGAATATCGCGCTTGCGTATCTCGCGAATGAGCGGCACGAGCGCCAGCGTTTCACCGACACTGGCTGCGTGGAACCAGACAAGGGGGCCGCGCGGACGGTCGGCGCTGGCATGACCGAAGCGTTCCATACGGCGACGCTTGTCTTCCTTGCCCTTGGCAGCGCGGTACATGAGGTAGGGCCGGGCGAAGGGATAGGCGGCAATGCCTGCAATTCTATAACCCGAAAGGGCGAAACGTGCGATTCGGCTGTTCATGACATGCTGCCTTCGATCATTTCGCGCAATGCTTTCCCCTGTGAACCCTGCCAGAGCGTAGCGTCAAACAACGGGATGACCCGAGTTGCTCTATCTTTTTGTTTGGCATCGCATCTTTCGAAAACGTCTCTGCGTTTTCCCTTCGATGCCTGAAGGCCTACTTCATATAAAAATGCGTCTTTTTTGTTTCAGAACACAAACGGGCCTGCGAAAAATCCGCCGCGGTCCCAGATGTTGTGCGTACCCTAGAGGGAGCCGCACAACCTTTTGCTCTGTCTGGTATAGTACAAAGGAAGTAGGAAAGCAGCGATTATTTGCTCTGGGGATCAAGCAGACGGTGCATATGCACTATAAAATAACGCATGTGGGCGTTATCCACAGTCTGCTGGGCCTTGGACTTCCACGCCGTGAGCGCCGTTGCATAATCCGGGAAGATGCCGACGATATCCAACGCCTTCAAATCGCGAAACTGAACCTCTTGCAGATTTTCAAGTTCGCCGCCGAATACGAGGTGAAGAAGCTGTTTCTGGTCGCCCACTGCCGTCATTTTGTATCTTCTTTCTAATGGTCAATTGCCCGCAGAGCCCCTCATTTGCGGGATTTCGTCGTGAAAATCAACCTCTGTCAGACAGGTTGAGGGGATTGAGGAGAACAGGCAGCGCATGGTCGGCGGCTGCGCATAATTCGGGATGCGTTACATCACGCTGGTTGTATATCAATGGCTGTCCAGCAAGATCCACCAGACGACCGCCAGCGCGCTCCAGAATGAGATCGGCAGCGGCCAGATCCCAGTCATGGGAATTGGCCTTCACCAGCGTACCGTCAATGCGTCCATCGGCAACCATGACCAGCCGGTAGGCCAGAGATGGCACATGCGCAATGCGGTGCACCCGCGCCTTTACCGTCTGCGGAAGCCGCGCAATCACGTCTTCAGGCGCGGCAAGTCTTATATCCTCGCCAGCTACGGTAACAGACAGGGGCTGACCATTCTTCATGGCCGGACCAACAGTGAGCGCACTGAACTCTTCGTCAAAGGCAGGTGCTACCAGGGCGGCGGCGACCGGCCTGCCGCGATGAACCACGGCAACGCTGACGCACCATGTGTCCTTGCCACCAATGAAGGCGCGGGTGCCATCGATAGGGTCCACAACGAAGAGCGTCTCTTTCGACAACCGCTCCTCGTCGTCATCCGTTTCTTCCGAAAGCCAGCCATAATCCGGTCGCGCCTTGCGAAGAACGGTTTCCAGCAATTCGTTGGCGGCATAATCTGCGGCACTGACGGGAGAGTGGCCCTGTTTCCACCAGACCTCCGGGTCCTTGCGGAAAAACTTCAGCGCCACCTGCCCCGCTTGCCGCGCGGCATCCAGAATGAGGTCAAGGTCGGAGCGCCAGTCGGCTCCCGTTGCATCGGTCATATCGTCTTCGTGTGTCGTTCGACCTTTAGAAGGTAAGTTTTCCATGGCAGAACATGTGCATGGCATGGCGGTCAAATCAACCGTCGAATGCCGCTATCAGCGTCCCGCTATCGTCATGCCTTCGATGGCAAGCGTCGGTGCGGCTACACCATACTTGCGGTCTATGTCGTTGGCGGGAGTGACCCGCATGAACATGTCCTTGAGGTTGGACGCAATCGTGACTTCGGAAACGGGGAAGGCCTTTTCGCCATTCTCGATCCAGAACCCGCTTGCGCCACAGCTATATTCGCCGGTCAGCAGATTGGCGCCATGGCCGATCAGTTCCGTTACGTAAAAGCCTGTGCCGACCTGCGCCATCAAATCCTTTGGCGAGATATCGCCCGGCTCCAGCGCCAGATTGGTGGAGGCCGGAGAGACGAGATTACCGCCACGAACGCCACGGCCATTGGTTTCCAGCCCGATTTCGCGGGCGGTGGATGTGGACAGGAACCAGTGTTTCAGCACGCCGTCTTCGATCATCACGAGCTTTTCGCCCCGCACACCCTCACCATCGAAGGGACGCGACGACGGGCCGCGCACGATCTGTGGATCGTCGGTGATGACGAGGCCTTTTTTCAGGACCTGCTGGCCCATCTTGTCACGCAGGAAGCTGGTCTTGCGGGCAACCGATGCGCCGTTGATGGCACCGGCAATGCTGCCGACGAAGCCGCGTGCGATGCGCGGATCGAACACGACGGTGATATTGCTGCCGGTATCGACCTGACGCGGATTGATACGCTTGACCGCCTTCTCGCCTGCGCGGCGCCCGATATCGTCAGGCGTATCCAGATCGGCGAAGTAGAGACGGCTGTCGAAATCGTAA
Source organism: Hyphomicrobiales bacterium (assembly GCA_900468015.1). GTDB lineage: Bacteria > Pseudomonadota > Alphaproteobacteria > Rhizobiales > Rhizobiaceae > Agrobacterium. The sequence goes on along the minus strand of UBRU01000012.1, from coordinate 220,667 downwards.
TCGCGCTCCATCTTCGTGCCCTCGCCCGCGATGACGCTGACCGAGCGGCTGAAACGGCTGCCCATATAGCTGCCCGAAAATCCGTGCGACGTGACAAGCACAAGACCGCCCATGCCGCTGGACGCACCCGCACCCGACGAATTGCTGACACCGACAACCGCAAGCGCTGCTTCTTCCGTAGCTAGTGCCGCCTCGCGCAACTGATCCGCGGAAACCTCCGTCGGGTCGAACAGTTGCAGGTCGTCATAGGAAGTGGAAAGACGCTCCTTGTCCGCAAGGCAAGCGAAGGGGTCTTCCGGTGATACTTTCGCCATCGCCACGGCGCGTTCGGCCAGCGTCTTCAAGTCGAAACCCGGATTGGCCGAAACACTGGCAACCCGCTTGCCGACGAAAACGCGCAGGGAAAAGTCGTCGCTCTCAGACGATTCCGTGCTCTCGACCTTGCCTAGGCGCACGCCAACGGATTGCGAGCGGGACCGCACGATCACGGCATCCGCCTCATCTGCACCCGCACGACGCGCGAGGTCCACGAGTTCGCTTGCACGGTCGAGAAGATTGGAGGAATCGATTTCTGAGGACATGGGCTAAGCCTTTCGTTGACCTTCATTTATTGCGGCGCACCTGCCGCATCAAGGCCAAAGCGGCATTTCACCTGGATTTGAGGCGTTTACCTACGCCTCTACCCCATGACCCCTGTGATAAAGCTCCACCTGCATCTCTATCTGCCGCTTGAGATCGTCCTTGCTGACCTCGGATTCGGCCAGCACTTCATGCGCCTTTCTGAAGTCCAGCACCCGGAAGCGATTGACCGGTGGGCGCAGAAAAATATGGGGCGGGTGCATACGCAGCTTCAGCGAAATGACCGATTGCATCATCAACTGGCTGGCACCGAACAGGCTTTCGAAGCGGCTGGGCATCGTCGTGCCATCGCCTTCCGGCCCGCCGACGACGTCAACCCCGATGACGATATCCGCCTTATCCAGCAGATGATCATAGGGAACCGGGTTGAAAATGCCGCCGTCGATCATGATCCGGCCATTCATGCGGATGGGCATGAAGAGCGCCGGAATGGCAGACGATGCCGCAAGCGCTTGGCGCAGATCGCCCGTTTCTACGATGACTTCGGACTGGTCGTAATAATCCGTCGCGGTCACCTTGAGCGGAATGGACAGCTCTTCGAAATTCTTCGGCAGTGCTGCGGGCAGGAGAGCGTCGAGGATGAGTTCGAGATTGAACTGGCCCAGACGAAACCCGAAGGCCGTGTGGCGCATGGCAGCGGGCCCGAGGCTCCAGAGCCTGTTGGCAACGCTGCCCTTTTTGCCCATCAGCTCCAGCATGTAATCTCTGATATCGCGGCCGCGCATGCCAGCGGCCATGCCCGCGCCGATGATGGAGCCGATGGACGACCCGGCAATGGCGGTGGGGCGTATGCCCAGCTCGTCCAGTGCTTCCACGATGTTGATGTGGCAGATGCCGCGTGCACCGCCGCCGCCCAATGCGAGCGCGAATGTCGGGTCGCGGACCTCTTTGATCACCGCATCGCGTTTGCGCTTCTTTTCGGAAAGTTTCTTTTTCTTAGCAGCCAAGAGAGGGGCCTCTCCTTCATGTCATCAGATGCCCCGCTCTATGACACAAAGACGACAGGAGAGTGACGGCGCGCAGCACAGGCGTGCGCGCCGTAAACGAAGACGCGCGTTAAGCGCTGTAGCGATAAAAGTGCATGCGGGAATCGCCGAAGGTGCGGCTTTCCAGATGCGTGAAAGCCGGATCGACGGTCACCAGCACATCGGCACGCTCTTCCAAGATGACGAGTGCGCCCGGCGCGAGCCAGCCACCCAGATGCGCCGCCAGAAGCGCCTTCTCACCGTGGCCGAAGCCATAGGGAGGGTCGGCAAACAGCACATTGAAGGGTTCGATATTGTTGACGCTACCGAGCTTGGTGGCATCGCGACGCAAAATGCGCGCGCGGCCATGCAGGCCCAGAGCATCGATGTTTTCCCAAAGGAGACCCCGGCCTTCTACGCCGTTTTCCACGAAGAGCGCCACCCGGCAACCGCGCGACAAGGCTTCCAGCCCCACCGCGCCGGTGCCCGCGAAAACATCGAGAATGCGCGTACCATCCAGACTCTCTGGATAGGCATGGCTCAGGATGTTGAAGAGGCTTTCTCGCGTACGGTCGATGGTGGGTCTGATTGCATTCGATTTCGGAGCGGCCAAGGAACGGCCGCGGAACTCACCGCCTACGATCCGCATTACGCGTCATTCCCCTAGCGCCAGAAGGTTTGCCACCGGGGCCTTTGCCACCGGGACCATTGCTTGGGCCGTTTCCGCCCGGACCTTTACCACCAGGTCCCTTATTACCGGGGCCCTTGCCGGAAAAGCCGCCTTCGGAACGCTCGCCACGCGGCCTTCCAAATGCAGGCTTGCCGCCGAAGCCACCCGGCTTGCCACCGGAAGGCCTGCCTTCACGCGGCTTGTCGCCAAAAGGTCTTGCTCCGCGTGGCTTATCGCCGAACGGGCGGTCGCCACGGGGACGGTCGCCCTCCTCGCGTGGCTTGCGGTCGCCGTATGGCCGCTCGCTGCGCTCGCCGCTACGGGCCGGACGATCACCGAATGATCTTTCCGCCCGCGCTGGGCGATCACCACGGTCTGGGCGATCCCCGAAGGAACGTTCGCCAGCATCGCGCGGCTTGCGGTCGCCATATGGGCGGTCGCTTCGTTCACCACCACGGGCCGGGCGGTCGCTGAACGGGCGCTCGGAACGGTTGGGGCGATCTCCAGACGGTCTGTCAGTGCGGGCCGGACGGTCGCCGAAGGAGCGTTCGCCGCGCGGGCGGTCTGAACGTTCACCCACGACACGCGGTTTGCGGTCGCCGGATGGCCGGTCACCGCGATCACCACCGCGAGCGGGACGATCACCAAAGGATTTCTCGCCGCGCTCGCCTCTGCCGCGTCCACGGCTTTCGTCCTGCGCGGGCTTGTCGGCGCGAATCCATTCGCCGTCACCGTCTCTGTGTCTGACGATGGCGCGACGGGCATCGGCTTCTGCCGATGGTTTGAAGACGCTTTCGGCTTCGGCGCGCACGGACTTGCGCTCCTTGCCATCGCGCGTTGGTCTTGCACCCGGCGCCATCCACACATTGGCGGTACGGTTGCTGCCCATCTGGGGACGCTTGGGGCGGTCGTCGTCGCGATCTTCTTCACGGCCCTTGGCGAAGGGTTTGCCGGGACGCTTCGCGTCTGGCTTGCCCTGCGCACGGTCACGGGGATTGTCGCGCTTTTCAGCGAAATTGCCACCGCGTGGGTTCTGCTCCGCATCGCCGCGCTTGGTCCATTCGGACTTCACAGGACGCTGGGCAGGCGCTTCGTCATCATCGGTGACGGCATCGTAGATCGGCGCATCGAAGTTCGCACCGGCGGCCTCGATCAGGCGTGGGCCAAGCTGATCGCGCAGCATGCGACCGCGCACTTCCACGACCTGGCTTTCCGGCAGATCACCCAGCTGGAACGGACCATAGGAAATACGGATGAGGCGGTTGACCTCAAGGCCGATGGCGCCCAGCACGTTCTTGATTTCGCGGTTCTTGCCCTCGCGAATGCCCATGGTGATCCAGACATTGTGGCCCTGCGTGCGGTCGAGCGTTGCTTCAATGGCGCCGTAGAGCACGCCATCGACGGCGATGCCGTCCTTGAGCTTGTCGAGAGCAGCTTGATCGACCTCACCATAGGCGCGCACGCGGTAACGGCGCAGCCAGCCGGTTGTCGGCAGTTCCAGAACGCGCGACAGGCCGCCGTCATTGGTCAGCAGCAGCAGGCCTTCGGTGTTGATATCGAGACGCCCGATGGAGAGAACGCGCGGCAGCTCCTTCGGCAGATTATCAAAAACGGTCGGACGACCCTCGGGATCGGAATTGGTCGTCACCAGACCGGATGGCTTGTGATAGAGCCAAAGCCGCGTGCGTTCGGCACCACGGATCGGTTCGCCATCGACCTCGATCTTGTCATCCAAGGTGGCGTTGACCGCAGGGCTTTCCAGCTTGACGCCGTTCAGCGAAACGCGACCTTCCATGATCATGCGCTCGACATCGCGACGCGAGGCCACGCCTGCGCGCGCCATGATCTTGGAAATGCGCTCTGGTTTCGTCGGCGCGGTCTCCGAGACAACGGTCTCCGTCTTCGCAACGAAAGGCTTTTTCTCACGCGCCGCATCGGGCTTGCCAGCGGAATTCGGCTTCCGGTCCCGGTCGAATGTCTTGGCACCGCCGCGCGGCGGCTTGTCTTTGAATGTCATTTGTTGTTTGCCTGTTGTTTGCCGTGTCCTATCAGTTCGTGCGGCACTGGTTAAGAGGAAATTGCAAGAACGATGGCGGAAACGACGCATTTCATGGACTTTGCCCTCTCGCAGGCGCGTGCTGCAGCCCAGCGCGATGAAGTCCCTATCGGCGCCGTGCTGGTGCTGGATGGTCGCATCATCGCCAGTTCAGGCAACCGCACCCGCGAATTGAACGATGTGACCGCCCACGCCGAAATCGCCGTCATCCGCATGGCCTGTGAAGAACTGGGGCAGGAACGGCTGGCGGGAGCAGACCTTTATGTGACGCTGGAGCCCTGCACCATGTGCGCCGCCGCCATATCCTTTGCCCGCATCCGTCGCCTGTATTATGGCGCTAACGACGTGAAAGGCGGAGCTGTGGAAAGCGGGGTGCGGTTCTTCAACCAGCCCACCTGTCACCATGCGCCGGAGGTCTATTCCGGCCTTGGCGAGACGGAGAGTGCGGAGATTTTACGGGAGTTTTTTCAGGGGAAGCGTGAGGCGTGAGGCGGTGGTGGTTGACCACAGATGCGACGTCACCCTCGGGCTTGTCCCGAGGGTCTGCACACGTTGGATGTTGGGGTTCGTCAGATCCTCGGGTCAAGCCCTGATATGAGGGAGGTTGGGGCTTACGCTTCTACAAAGCCAATCGCGTTCAGCGAGACGTAATCGCCGCCGTCAATTAACCCTTACTGGAACGGGTTCCACCAGCTCTTGCCGGTGTTGGCCATGGCCGCATTCTTCTTGCGTTCTTTTTCTTTTTTCGCTTCCGGCGTGCCGAGATCGGCTAGCTGATCCTGCGGCACGTTGCGGTATTCGACCGGTGGGTCGGTGAGGAACTTGCGCTGGTTGGTGTTGACGACCGAGCCACCCTTCGCGTCAGCCTTGGCCTTGCGGAAGGCTTCCCACTTCTGGGTTTCTGTCATCTGGCCATTGGTGCCATTACCGGCGAGCAGTGGCGAACGGTAATTCGGGTTGTCGCGGTTTTCGTCGGCTTCCTTGCGCAGACGCTCACGCGCCTCTTCCGGTGTCTCGGGCCATTGCGGGTTCGTCTCGCGGTTGGCGAGGCTCTGCTGCGGCTGCGTCAGCTGTTCGCCACGCGCCTGTGCAGGCACAACGAGGCCCGGACGGGGATTGTATTTCACACTGCGCTTGGACTGATCACCGGTAATGGACGTCGCGTTGCCAAGGTCGTCTACCAATTGCTCAGCAGCAGTCTTGCCCGTGCCATAGGTTGGGCTGGTGCACGCGCTCAGTGCCAGGCTGACAGATATTGCGCCCGCAATGGTGCTGTACATGCGAAAACTCTGCGTCATGCTCATTGAAACCCTTCCGCCCTAGCCGTCCCGACGACCGCAGCCCGCATTGATGCTAAAATTCCGGCCAATTTCAGGCAGGTTTACCGGATGAACGGCCAAAGTGCAATTCACCCGGTACTTTTCTTAGAGCGCCACACCCAATTCGCGAAGCGCAGCGGCGTCGCGCGCCGAAACGTCAGGAAACGCCGCGTCGGAGCCGACATCGGTGGTGATGCGCCAGGAACGGGCACATTTGCGGCCTTCCGCCAGCTTCTGCTCGACGGAAACCTTCTTCACTTCGTTCAGACGGAAGCCATCTGCCGGGCCTTCACCCGACACAACGGAGATGGCCGAGGTGATGCAGATTTCCGCAAAATCCTGACCATCCAGCGCGGCCATCAGCTCGGCATCGGCAATGTGCACGACGGGAGCCGCTTCCAGCGACGAACCGATGCGCTTTTCTCGGCGCTCAACTTCCAGCGCGCCAGTTACCACCGTGCGAACCTTGCGGATTTTGTCCCACTTGGCTTCCAGCGCCTCGTTCTTCCATTCCGCCGGCACTTCGGGGAACTGAACGAGATGCACCGATTCAGCATCAGGGTAGCGCGACAGCCATGCCTCTTCCGTGGTGAACGGCAGCATCGGAGCCAGCCATGTCACGAGGCAATCGAACAGCTTTGCGATGACCGACAGCGAAGCGCGGCGCTTCAACGACGACGGGGCGTCGCAATAGAGCGCATCCTTGCGGATATCGAAGTAGAAGGCCGACAGTTCGACATTGGCGAAATCGATCAGCGCGCGGGTGATCTTCTTGAAGTCGAAGGCGTCGTAACCGTCGCGCACGACCTTATCCAGCTCCGACAGACGGTGCAGCATCAGCTGTTCCAGTTCCGGCAGATCGGCATAGGCAATGTCATCACCTTTATCGTGCGCCAGCGTGCCCAGCATCCAGCGGATGGTGTTGCGCAGCTTGCGGTAGGCATCGATGTTGGTCTGGATAATGGCCTTGCCCAGACGCTGGTCTTCCCAGTAATCCGTGGTCATGACCCACAGACGCAGGATATCCGCGCCTGACTCTTTCATCACGTCCTGCGGAGCAACGACGTTGCCGAGAGACTTGGACTGCTTGCGGCCCTGCTCGTCCATGGTGAAACCATGGGTGACGACGGCGTTGTAGGGCGCACGACCACGCGTCGCGCAGCTTTCCAGCAGCGACGAGTGGAACCAGCCACGATGCTGGTCGGAGCCTTCCAGATAGACGTCGGCAGGCCATTTCATATCGGGGCGATCTTCGAGCGTGAAGGTGTGGGTGCAGCCCGAGTCGAACCAGACGTCGAGGATATCGCGCACCTGCACCCATGGTTCATTGGCACGGTTGCCCAGGAAGCGCTCGCGTGCGCCATCGGCAAACCACGCATCGGCACCTTCGGCCTCGAAGGCTTCCAGAATGCGGGCATTGACGGCTTCATCCAGCAGCACTTCGCCATGCTCATCCGCGAACACAGCGATGGGAACGCCCCAGGCGCGCTGACGTGAGAGCACCCAATCCGGGCGGTTCTCGATCATGGCACGCAGGCGGTTCTGGCCAGCGGCTGGCACGAAACGGGTGTCATCGATGGCCGACAGGGAGCGCGAGCGCAGCGTGGTGCCATCGCCCAGTTCCTTGTCCATATAGACGAACCATTGCGGCGTGTTGCGGAAGATAACCGGCTTCTTGGAGCGCCAGCTATGCGGATAGCTGTGCTTCAGACGGCCACGGGCAAACAGGTTGTTGGCGCCGATCAGCGCCTTGATGACACGCTCGTTTGCATCACCCTTCTTGCCGTTATCGTCCATGACGCGCGCAGCGCCACCCTCGGCGGATGGCCCGAAACCGGGGGCGTCTTCGGTGTAGAAGCCGTCGTCGCCAACCGGGAACGGGATTTTGGACGAGATGCCCCGCGCCTCGATTTCACGAGCCTTGGACGTCCACGCGTCAAAGTCTTCGCGACCATGGCTTGGTGCGGTGTGCACGAAACCGGTACCGGCGTCATCGGTGACGTGATCGCCATCGAGGAGCGGGACATCGAAGTCATAACCGAGATCGACCAACGGATGAGCGCAGGTGATCGCGCCGAGTTCTTCTGCCGTGACAGGCCGAACCAGCTTGAATGTCAGCTTTGCCTTCTTAGCGGCTTCGTCAGCCAGCTTCGTCGCGAAGATCAGCTTTTCGCCGGGCTGTGGGCCGAAGTCGTTCTCTGCGGTTTCCACTTCGAATAATCCGTAAGGGAAGCGCGAGGAAAACGAGATCGCACGGTTGCCGGGGATGGTCCAAGGCGTCGTGGTCCAGATGACGACCGAGGCACCAGCCATATCGGGTGAAACCGGTGCACCGAGCGCCACTACCCGCGCGTTCAGTTTATCCAATTCGGAGCTTCCAGGCACAACCTCAGTGGCTCCCGGCGCAAAGCGGATAGGGAACTTCACCCAGATCATGTCGCTCTCAACGTCCGCATACTCAACCTCAGCCTCAGCCAAAGCCGTGCGTTCGACAACGGACCACATGACCGGCTTCGATCCGCGATACAGCTGGCCGCTCTTGGCGATCTTCAACAACTCGCCAGCGATGCGGGCTTCCGCGTGGAAGTTCATGGTCGTGTAGGGGTTTTCGAAATCGCCTTCGATGCCGAGACGCTTGAATTCCTCAGACTGCTTTACGATCCAGCCAGCGGCGAACTCACGGCATTCCTGACGGAATTCGTTGATCGGAACTTCGTCCTTGTTCTTGCCCTTGGCGCGGTAGGCCTCCTCGATCTTCCACTCGATGGGAAGGCCGTGGCAATCCCAGCCGGGGACATAGTTGCTGTCAAAACCGCGCATCTGGAACGAGCGGGTGATGACGTCTTTCAGGATCTTGTTCAGCGCGTGGCCGATGTGGATGTTGCCGTTGGCGTAGGGAGGGCCATCATGCAGCACGAATTTTTCGCGGCCAGCGGCGGAAGCGCGCAGCTTCTTGTAGAGGCCCATCTGCTGCCAGCGGGCAACGGTTTCGGGCTCTTTTTGCGGCAGACCGGCACGCATCGGAAAATCCGTCTGCGGCAGGTACAGCGTGGTGGAGTAGTCGATCGTCTGTGCGGTGTCGTTCATGATCATACCGTTATGCGGCGCCCCCTCGTTCAAAAAAGCTGAGAGGCCGCGCCGTCTTGAGTGCAAGAGGGCAGAAGCGGAAGGCGCTCAAGGCAAGCGCCGAAATCCCGGACCTTTCGGCTGCTTACTGCGCGCGAAAGGCCGGGCCAATAATTCGGGAAATGAACGTCAACCGAAATTGGTACATGGCGGTTGTTTATGCGTTTTCCCGGCAAAAAGGAAGAGGTTTGTCGGCTTGAGTGCGCGTGTCTTTCGACAAATCCGACAACAACCATCAAAAAGCAATGCGCGCATCCAGTTCGCCCAGCGGTGTGACACCCGACAGCAACGCCCTCGCCTCCTCCTCATCCCGTTTGATCTGGGCGACGAGCGGCTCGAGGCCGTCGAATTTCAGTTCGTCGCGCAGATGGCCGAAGAAGGAAACAGAACAAATCTCGCCATAGAGATCGCCGGAAAAATCGAACAGGAACGTTTCAAGAAGCGCCGCGCCATTGTCGGTGACCGTAGGGCGGTAGCCGAAGCTGGCAACGCCATCGTGGAGCGATCCATCCGCCCGGCGGAAACGCACTGCGTAAATACCAGGCTTCAGCTCCGTTTCCGGTGGCAACGCCATGTTGGCGGTGGGATAACCCAGCGTGCGGCCCAGCTTCTGCCCGCTGATCACCTCTGCCTCTACCGTATAGCGGTAGCCCAGCAGGCCCGCAGCACCGGCGACATCGCCCTGCGACAACAATTCCCTGATACGGCTCGATGACACGACCTCGGCACCCTCATCGCGGAAGGCATCCACCAATGTGACATCGAAGCCGTTGCGGCGACCGGCCTCCATCAGAAACGCCGGGCCGCCTTCACGCCCCTTGCCGAAATGGAAATCGAAGCCGGTGACAACGGCACTCGCGCCCAGCCAGTCGACCAGAACCGATGTCACGAAATCCTCGGCAGAGCGCTGTGAGAAATCACGGTCGAACGGATATTCGATGACGGACTGAAAGCCTTCCGCCTCCAGCAACCGCGCCTTGATGGGTGCGGGCGTTAGGCGAAACACCGGCATCTCCGGGCGAAACACCGTTCTGGGGTGCGGCTCGAATGTCAGTGCGAGAACCGGAATGTTGCGCGCCTGCGCCAGTTCCAGCGCCCGATCCAGCACGGCACGGTGGCCGCGATGCACGCCATCGAAATTGCCGATGGCGACAACGCCGCCCTTGAGATTGTCGGGCAGCGGCTCTTTCTGCTCATTGCGATGAAAAACGGTCATGGGCAAACCCTGCTTTAAGCCAGACGTGGCATCCACCAGCCGGGAGCGGCGTTCTGGCTTTTGAGATAGGCATTCAGCAGCGCCTCGTCCGTCTCACCGTTCAGCGTATATTCCGCCGCATGAATGCCGCCACTGATATAGAGAAGCTGAAGGCCTGCATTGATGGCGCCCTTCACATCCGTCGGCATGCCATCGCCGATGGCCAGCACGCGTTCCTTGGCAAAGTCGCCGCGCACCTCTTTGGCCGCTGTCATGCAGGCCTCGTAAATCGGCGAATGCGGCTTGCCCGCAATGCGAACCTCACCACCCAGTTGCTCGTAATAAGCTGCTACGGCTCCGGCACAGGGAATGATGCGTTCGCCACGTTCCACCACCAGATCGGGGTTGGCGCAGATCATCGGCACGCTGCGGGCAACGAAGCCCTTCAGCATATCCGTGTAATCTTCCGGCGTTTCCGTCTCATCATCGAAAAAGCCGGTGCAGACGACGGCGGTCGCCTCTGCTTCCGGCGCAATCTCGACATCGAGACCGTCCATCAGCGGCAGGTCGCGCTCCGGCCCCAGAAGGAAGACTTTTTTCGGCCCTTGCGCAATCAATTCGCGCGTCACATCGCCCGAGGTGATGATGCGGTCATAGGCGCCATCGGGAACACCGAGCGCCCGCAACTGCGGGATGACGCCCGGTGCCGGGCGCGGAGAATTGGTAATGAGGACGACCGTCTTACCCGCCTTGCGCGCGGCTGCCAGCGCAGTGGCGGCGTGGGGAAACGCGACAACGCCGTTGTGCAACACGCCCCAGACATCGGACAGAACGACATCGAACCGATCCGTGATTTCGCCAAGGGTGGAAATGCGGTGGGCCATGAGCTGCTTCCAGACTTTCAAAAATGCCAGATTTTCCAAAAATGCTTGGGCGTGACATGGCAAACCGGCACGCCGATTACAAGCAAAAAGGTGTCTCAGTGCCCAAGGCGTAAAACCGAAAACTCGCCTTATTGCACTGCAACATATTGCGATCACACGCCTGACGTGTTTTAAAGCAGTGGGGCTGGCTTACTCAACCGAGGAGCCATCGATGAAGAGAATTGACCAACTCGAGGGTCTTCGCGGTCTTCTGGCCGCATGGGTGGTTCTGGTTCACCTGCTGCCCGCAGCCGGCATCGACCCAGACAGCATGGGTGTGCTGAAACCCCTGATCAACGAGAAAATCCGGGTGCAAATCTTCTGCATCATGAGCGGTTTCGTGATTTTCGTCATGATGTCCTCGTTGTCGGAAGACTATTCCACCTACATCACGCGCCGCATCAAACGCATTTATCCCGTTTATATTTTCGCGTTTTTCCTGTCGATCGCCTTTGCCTGGGTCGCCTATCGGGCGCTGCAAACCGCTGATTTCAACAGTGTGCGCAATGCAGGCCGCATCGCCATCCTCGACCGCAGTTTCGAGAGCTGGGAAATGCACACGCTTGCCCATATGACGATGCTGCACGGCATCATTCCCGATAGCTGGTTGCCGCTGGGGGCCTATGCATTTCTGGGTCAGGCGTGGAATATTTCCACCGAGTTCCAGTTCTATCTCATCGCGCCGTTGGCCTTCTGGTGCCTTCACCACTCCAGCAATCTTGTCCGCGCAGGCTTCGTTGCCGCCTCCGTTATCGGCGTCTGGTATTTCCGCCATTGGCCGAACGGGGCGATCCTCGCCAATTACGCGATCTATTTCGCGGCGGGTATCGCCAGCTATTATCTCTGGAAAATGCGATGGGACGACCAGCCCTTCATGTCGCCACCCGTGGTCCTGCCACTGGCGGCCATCGTCGGTTATTTCGATCTGGCCATCGGCGCATGGATTTTCGTCTTCACCAGCGCCATCATGGTGCGCGACAAGGGCCGCAAGAAGGGTTTCGTAGCAATGTTCCTCGAGCATCCCGTCATGATGTTCCTCGGCACGGTGTCCTATTCGCTCTACCTGCTGCACATGATTCCGCTCTATGGCTGGATGTATGTGCTGAACGATCAGGGGTTCAGCCAGGGCACCTATTTCGCCATGCTGGCAGCGCTGACCTTCGCCACCGCCATTCCCTTCTCCTACCTTGCGCACAAATATGTGGAGCGGCCCTTCTACACGTCGAAAAGCCAGCGCACGTCATCCAGCCCCGGTGGGAAGGCGACGATGAGGCCTGCTGTCGAGGGCAAGTAAACCGATGGTGCCGCTGTGCTTTCGCGGCGGCACTTCACATCAGCCAGAGGCGAACAACACCGCCCGCGACGCCAAGCGCGAGAACCGGCACCATGCCGACTTTCCAGCGCATCAACATCAGCAAAGACAAGGCGAGAAGCCCGGTCGCGAATGGGTCGAGCGTATTCCAGACCGGCCAGGATATGCCTGGGCCGAAGCTGGGTACGATGGCGATGCGCTTGACCTCACCAAACAGCACATGCAACCCGAACCAGATGGAGAGGTTGAAAATGACACCAACGACCGCCGCCGTGATGGCCGACAAAGCTGCCGACAGGGCGCGATTATTGCGCAGCTTTTCGACATAGGGTGCGCCGAGAAAAATGAAGATGAAGCTGGGCACGAATGTCGCCCAGGCGGTTACCGTCGCACCCAGAATCCCGGCGACCATCGGGTCCAGCCACTCCGCGTGGCGGAAACCGGCGAGAAAGCCGATATAGGGCAGCACCAGCACCAGTGGACCGGGCGTCGCTTCGGCCAGCGCCAGACCATCCAGCATTTCGCCGGGGCTGAGCCACCCATGGGTTTCCACCGCCACCTGCGCGACATAGGCCAGCACCGCATAGGCACCGCCGAAGGTAACGACCGCCATGCGCGAGAAAAAGCTTTGCAGGGTCGCGAGCGTCTCTGGCGCGGAGAAGAGAAAGATCAGGGCCAGCGGTATCTGCCAGATCACCAGCCCCAGCACGAGCCCCCTCACCCGCGACAGGAGCGTGACTGGCGTGGCCTCCGCGTCGTCCTCAGTCTCTGCCTGTTGGCTCTGATCACCCCGTCGCGCCCTCAAAAAGCCGAGCAGACCGGCAGCAAAAATGACGAGCGGAAACGGCAGGCCGAACACGAATAGCGCAACAAAAGCAGCAACGGCGATGGCCGCCAGAAAGCGGCTGACCAACGCCCGTTTCGCCACCCGGATCAAGGCTTCGATGACGATGGCGAGCACGCAGGCTTTCAGGCCAAACAAAAGGCCGGGTAGCCAGTGCGTGTCCTGATACAGACAATAGGCGGCGGCGAGCGCAACGATGGCGAAGAAGCCCGGCAGGATGAACAGCGTTCCAGCAATGATGCCGCCGCGCACGCCGTGCATAAGCCAGCCGATATAGGTGGCCAGTTGCTGCGCCTCCGGTCCCGGCAGCAACATGCAATAATTGAGGGCATGCATGAAGCGCGCGTCAGATACCCAGCGTTTCTCATCCACCAGAACGCGGTGCATCATGCCAATCTGGCCTGCCGGTCCGCCAAAGCTGAGGCAACCGATGCGGGCGAAGACCGATGTGAGTTCGGCGAGCGATGGTTTAACAGTTGGTGGCGGGCTTACAAAATCTGTCATGAACCGCTGATAACCACTTTATGTGAAATATTTCCGACAGGCCGTTCTTGACTCGTCACAGCGGCACCCCTATCTCTGCCTCGCTAGCACTCTCCAATGAGGAGTGCTAACAATCATCACTCGGACCTGATATATGGGTCCGTACAGGTCATTTGATCGAGGGATTAGACAATGACAAGCACAACTTTCCGCCCGCTGCATGACCGCGTCGTTGTTCGTCGCGTTGAGTCTGAAGCAAAGACCAAGGGCGGCATCATCATTCCTGACACCGCCAAGGAAAAGCCACAGGAAGGCGAAATCGTCGCTGTTGGCACCGGCGCTCGCGACGATAGCGGCAAGCTCGTTCCTTTGGACGTGAAGGCTGGCGACCGCGTTCTGTTCGGCAAGTGGTCCGGCACTGAAGTCAAGCTCGACGGCGAAGACCTTCTGATCATGAAGGAATCCGACATCATGGGCGTTATCGGCTGATTTTAGCCGGTTCTTCTCACCTTTCCATGACAACCAATGGGCAATGAGCCCGGGAGTTTTCTACAATGGCAGCTAAAGAAATTAAATTCGGCCGCACAGCGCGCGAAAAGATGCTCAAGGGCGTCGACGTCCTCGCAGACGCAGTGAAGGTAACGCTTGGTCCTAAGGGCCGTAACGTCATCATCGACAAGTCCTTCGGCGCACCGCGCATCACCAAGGACGGCGTTTCTGTCGCCAAGGAAATCGAACTCGAAGACAAGTTCGAAAACATGGGCGCACAGATGGTCCGCGAAGTTGCTTCGAAGACCAACGACATTGCCGGTGACGGCACCACGACTGCGACCGTTCTTGCACAGGCCATCGTTCGCGAAGGCAACAAGGCAGTTGCTGCCGGCATGAACCCGATGGACCTCAAGCGCGGTATCGACCTCGCTGTGTCCGAAGTCGTCAAGGACCTTCAGTCCAAGGCGAAGAAAATCTCCACATCGGAAGAAGTTGCACAGGTCGGCACGATCTCTGCCAACGGCGACACGCAGGTCGGCAAGGACATTGCCGAAGCCATGCAGAAGGTTGGCAACGAAGGCGTCATCACCGTCGAAGAAGCCAAGACCGCAGAAACCGAACTTGAAGTCGTTGAAGGCATGCAGTTCGACCGCGGTTACCTGTCGCCTTACTTCGTCACCAACCCTGAAAAGATGGTTGCTGACCTAGAAGACGCTTACATTCTTCTCCACGAGAAGAAGCTTTCGAACCTTCAGGCCATGCTGCCTGTTCTCGAAGCTGTCGTTCAGACCGGCAAGCCACTCGTCATTATCGCTGAAGACGTTGAAGGCGAAGCTCTTGCAACGCTCGTCGTCAACAAGCTGCGTGGCGGCCTGAAGATTGCTGCCGTCAAGGCTCCTGGCTTCGGCGATCGCCGCAAGGCTATGCTCGAAGACATCGCGATCCTGACCGGCGGTACCGTTATCTCCGAAGATATCGGCATCAAGCTCGAAAACGTCACGCTCGACATGCTCGGCAAGGCGAAGAAGGTTTCGATCTCGAAGGAAAACACGACGATCGTTGACGGCTCCGGCCAGAAGACCGACATCGAAGGCCGCGTTGCCCAGATCAAGGCTCAGATCGAAGAAACATCTTCCGATTACGACCGCGAAAAGCTGCAGGAACGTCTTGCCAAGCTGGCTGGCGGCGTTGCCGTTATCCGCGTTGGCGGCTCCACGGAAATCGAAGTGAAGGAACGCAAGGACCGCATCGACGACGCTCTCAACGCGACGCGCGCTGCTGTTCAGGAAGGCATCGTCCCAGGCGGCGGTACTGCTCTTCTGCGCTCTTCCACGAAGATCACCGTCAAGGGTGCAAACGACGACCAGGAAGCCGGCATCAACATCGTTCGCCGCGCTCTTCAGTCGCTGGTTCGCCAGATCGCTGAAAACGCAGGTGACGAAGCCTCCATCGTTGTCGGCAAGATCCTCGAGAAGAACGAAGAGAACTGGGGCTACAACGCCCAGACCTCCGAGTATGGCGACATGATTGCCATGGGCATCGTCGACCCGGTCAAGGTTGTTCGCACAGCCCTGCAGAACGCAGCTTCGGTTGCTTCCCTGCTGATCACGACAGAAGCCATGATTGCAGAACTTCCTAAGAAGGAATCTGCAATGCCACAGATGCCTGGCGGCGGCATGGGCGGTATGGACTTCTAAGAAGTCGATATCTTCTGGAATACGGAAAGGCGGTCCTTGCGGGCCGCCTTTTTTGTTGTGGTGATTTTGGAGCCACTATATCGTCAAACGAGCGCACGGCAGAATACGCAACCAAAGTGACGGAGGTAACGTGTCGGAAACAGAAGCGGAGCCAGTGGCGGTAAGCACCAGAATCCCATCGTCTCTCTTTTATGAACGACTGCTTCTTTTGGTCGCTGCGGTGTTTATGTTTGCCGCAGGATCATGCGTTTACGACATCATCAGCCTGCCTGTGCCGGCACCGTCAAACACTGTCAGTTTTCTATCCGCCTTGCTGTATTCCGCCGTCTTCAGCTTCCCGTCCATAGTCCTCATCAATGCCCTTACATATTTTGGCAAGATGTTCGACCCTCCCCCTGCCGAGAAGCGAAAATGGGACTTTCCAGGCTGGATATTGAAAAATTCCTATGCTGCCATCATCATCGGTCCGCTTGTGTTTATCTCACCGTTTCTCCTTATTTTCGGTCTTTCCGGTATCGTGTTTTTGTTTGCGGTCGGAATTGCGTTCTACGTAACGCCTAGGCTATTGGCTAAGAGACCTCTTGGGTACGTGCTGTTTCTGGGGATATGGCTGGCTGGCGGATGGATAGTTTCCATGCTCCTGTCCAATACACACAGAACAACTGAGTGCGAGGCCGATAAGACGGTGCCGCTTCGCTCCGGTGCAACAGTGCCGTGTGATGCTTACTCCTTCATAGAAAAGGCCGAAGGATTGCTCATCGCACACGGCCAATCGTCCACCTTCGTGGCGCTGACAGATCTCGCGCGGCACGAGATTGAGGCACTTGGGCATGGAAGTTGGTTTATGCGAAGCGGGATCAGGCAGTACGACTGAGCCAAGGCCGAGACCGCGGATCACTGTCTTCAAATAGTGAACAAATAGTCTCCACTTGTTCATCTTTTCCCGGGTGACAATTTGGCGCATACCTCCGCGCATAAATTCATGCCATCAGGCGCCTTCTTCGGAGACATGCAATGTCCAACACCCAGAACGCACTCGTGCTTATCGCACGCATTCTTCTGTCCTTCATCTTCATTTTCTCAGGCTTCGGCAAGCTGACCGATCCCGCTGGCACGGCTGGCATGATCGCCGGAGCGGGCCTGCCTGCCGCAACCGCTCTTGCCTATCTCGCTGGCGCATTCGAGCTCGTCACAGGTCTTGCCGTCCTCGTTGGTTTCCAGACGAAGATTGCCGCATGGGCGCTGGCCGTATTCTGCGTGTTCACCGGTCTCGTTTTCCACAGCGGCACCGTTGCCGTTCCCGGCTGGCCTGACGCAGCTCTCGGATGGATCAACACCCTGAACGGTATCATGTTGATGAAGAACATCACGCTGGCTGGTGCCTACATCCTGCTTGCCGCTTTCGGTGCCGGTGCCTATTCGCTCGACGCACGCCGTGGCCTCAGCCTCGCTCGCGCATAAGCTGATCGTCCGTTCTTAAAAAAGCCGCTGGAGCGATCCGGCGGCTTTTTTTCATCCCGTATAGTCTTTCTCGTAACCCGGCAGATGCTCGATATCGGATAACCAGTCCACAGCGGAGCGCGTCCATATCTGCGACTTGGGGACCAGCGCGTCGCGCTCATTGATGCTGCCCCAGCGGATACCCCATTCCTTCGCGTCATCACCCTCGCCGCTTGTAAACAGAGGCGAACCGCATTCCGGGCAGAAGTGCTGGTTGCGCACACGACCATTGTCAGCCGTCTTGCTATAGACCTTCGGCTCGTTATCACCGATTTTGAGTGCTGAGCGCTGGACCAACAGCGTGGCGCGGAAGGGCGAGCCGGTCAGCCGCTGACAATCCGTGCAATGGCAAATGCCGACGCGGTTTGCTTCGGCGTCTGCTTCATAGCGGATATGGCCGCATTGGCACTGGCCTGTGATATGCATGACGAACTCCTTCTCCAAGGAGCCCATCTTAGAGCAACCACTCGATAAACCAAAATTACAGGGCGGATTGCACGCGCGCGATGATGTCCTTCACCACCGCATCGCCCTCATGCTCCGGCTTGCGCGCCCGTACGAAACAGGCTTCGGAACGCAGAATGATGCCGTCGGTGAGAACCTTGAGATGGTTGGCTGTCAGGGTCGAGCCGGTGGAAGTGATATCGACGATGATATCCGCCTGCCCTGCCGCCGGTGCGCCTTCTGTCGCGCCCAGGCTTTCCACGATACGGTAAAGCTGGATGCCATGCTGGCGGGAGAAGAACTGCTGTGTCAGCCGCCAGTATTTGGTGGCGATGGCCAGCCTGCGGCCATGGCGGGCGCGGAATTCGGAGGCGACATCGCCAAGATCGGCCATGCTGTCCACGTCAAGCCAAATCTCCGGCACGGCGACGACGACATCGGCATGGCCGAAACCGAGGCGGGCGCAGAACTCGACGCGATTTTCGACATCGCTCAAATCCTCGCGCACGAGGTCTTCGCCGGTGACGCCGAAATCCACGGTGCCGTTGCCGATTTCGCGGGCAATTTCGGAGGCAGAGAGGTAAGCGATCTCGATATCGTCACGCCCTTCGACCCGGCCGCGATAGGAGCGGTCATTGCCGATGGCGACAACCTTGAGGCCTGCGCGCTCCAGAATGGCGGAGGAATCTTCCTTCATGCGACCCTTGGAGGGCAATGCGATGGTGATGGTCATGGTTTGGCCCTCACGGCTTCGATGCGATCCAGCCAGAGCGAGAACCCGACCGCCGGTATTTTGTCCTTTGCGCCGAGCAGCGTCATCAGCCGATCGAACCGACCGCCACCGGCCAGAACGGCACTTTCGCCCTCCACGCCGACTTCGAAAACGAGGCCGGTGTAGTAATCCAGCGGGCGACCGAAGGCGGCACCGTAGGTGATGGCACTGAGATCGAGGCCGCCATTGGCAAGTGCTGCGACGCGCGCGTCAAAGGCAGAGAGGGCGCCATCCAGTTTCAACTTTGCCTTATCGGCAAACTCCGACAGCGTCTGCGATGCCTGCGACAGCGGGGCTTGCAAGGATAGAAACTGTTTCAGCAGCTCGAAACTTTCATCCGGCAGGCGGGTGGCGGCGAGCGCCAGCTTTTCGCGCAGACGGCGGGCGATTTCCTGCGGCGCGCGGCTGGCATTGGTGGAATAACCCGTGTCCTGCATGACGCTGTCGATATACTCGACCAGCACCTTTTCCTCGCCCGTTGCCAGCAGACCGGCAACCCGCGCGTCGAGCCCGGTCATGGGTTTGGGGCTGACGAGGCTTTGCAGCAGCGCTTCCAACTGCTTGGTATCGCCAAAGGCCTGCACCAGCCGCTTCTGCCAGCCTTGCGGCAAGCCGAGGGCGGCGACGACCGCTTCGAAAACCTGCTGGTCACCCAGCATCACGGTCAGTTTGCGAGAGGGCAGCAGCCGTTTCAGGATGCCGATTGCATCGCTGATCGCGCGGGCATCGGCGCTGGCGACATCGGTATCGCCCAAATCTTCGATGCCGGCCTGATAAAACTCGTTTGCACCTTCACGGCGCTGACGAAACACTTCGCCGAGATAGGAATAGCGCTTGGGCGTGCCGGTGGCGGTTTCGATGTGGCGCAGGCAGACGGGAATGGTGAATTCGGGGCGCAGGCACAGGCTTTCGCCCGTTTCGCTCTCCGTCAAAAAAATCCGACGGCGCAGGTCTTCTCCGGCCATATCGAGGAATGGTTCGGCTGGTTGAATGACCGGCGTGTTGACGCGGTTGGTGCGACGCGCAACGAATTCATCCAGAAGCTCACCGGCAAAATCCGGCATGTCGATCAGGGGCATGGGCTGCTACTTTTCATCACAGTGCGCGCGGCTGCATCAGTTCGATGCGGTTGCCGAAAGGGTCATAGACGTAAAGGCGGTCATAACCTTCCAACGGCTCATCCTCAACCACATGGCAGCCTGCTAGTTCAAGTGTTTTTCGCATATCGGCAAGGGCATCGACCAGGAAAGCGGGGTGCGCCTTCCTGGCAGGCCTGAAATCCGCTTCGACGCCCAGATGAACACGCACCGCGCCGCGTTCAAACCAGCATCCGCCACGCGCGGCAAGATTGTCGGGCTTTGTGCGCTCCGATAATCCCAGGAGTGCGCCATAAAATCTGCGCGCATCCTCCTCACCGCCCGCAGGCATGGCAAGCTGCACGTGGTCGAGTGCGAGGATGCTCATCGGCTCAGTTGCCTCCGGCTGCCCGCTGGCGATCTTCCGCCTGCGCCGCCAGAATCTCTTTCACCTTGGCGACAAGATCGACCTCCGGCACGGTTTCCTGTGCAACGCGGGCTTCACGCCAAGCAACATTGTCTTCGATCTCACCAGACAGGCGCTTGCCCTCGATCAGGTCCTTGATCTGCACGACGTTCTCAGCACGTTCATCGCCACCCTGAATGATGGCGATGGGGGCGCCCATGCGGTCGGCATATTTCAGCTGGTTGCCGAATTTCTTCCAGTTGCCCTGATACATTTCAGCGCGGATGCCTTCCTTGCGCAGCGCCTGCGTGAAGCGCTGGTAGCGTCCCATGCTCTCCACATCACCATCCATGACAGTGACGAGGACGGGCGCGAGCGGCTTGACCTGACCGAGCTTGCCAAGGTTCTTCAGCGCCGTCATCAGGCGCGAAACGCCGATGGAGAAGCCCGTTGCCGGAACCGGCTGGCCCATGAAGCGCGATACCAGACCATCATAACGACCACCGCCGCCGACCGAGCCGAAGACGACCTTTTCACCCTTTTCGTTGGTGACATCGAAGGTGAGTTCAGCTTCGAAGACAGGACCGGTATAATATTCAAGACCTCGTACAACGGATGGATCTATTCGAATCCTTTCAATTCCATCGGAATTAAAGGACTCACATAGCTTTCCTATAGACGCGAGTTCTTTAATTCCCTCTACGAAGGATTTCGGCGGCTCGCCCAAGATTCCTAACCAATCCGAAAACACAGAATTCAGTTCTTCTGCGGCATTCTCCAAATCGAGCTTTGCAAACCAAAAGGAAGGATTCGATCCCCATTTCTTCAAGAATTCGTCGGTAGAAAGCCGCTTCTTTTCAGCAAAAATTGCAGTCCTTGGTTCGACCATCAAAAATGCAAGGATTCCATCAATTTGCCAGTCCTTAAGCTGGGCTCCCTTGGTGAAATCACCACTCTCGTCCTTGCGGCCTTCCCCTAGCAATAGAGCAACCCCATCAGCACCGAACTTGTCGAGCTTGTCGATGGCGCGCAGCACGTTCAGCCGCCGCCCCGCATTCTCATCACCGCCAAGCCCGATGGCTTCCATCACGCCATCCAAAACCTTGCGGTTGTTCACGCGGATCACGTAATCGCCGCTCTTGATGCCCAACGCTTCCAGCGTATCCGCCATCATCATGCACATTTCAGCATCAGCAGACACGCCCGGTGCGCCCACACTATCGGCATCGAACTGCATGAACTGCCGGAAGCGGCCGGGGCCGGGCTTTTCGTTGCGGAAAACGTAACCTGCGCGGTAGGTGCGGAAGGGGAGCTGTATCTCGTTGAAGTTCTCAGCGACGTGGCGGGCGAGTGGGGCGGTGAGGTCGTAGCGCAGGCTCATCCACTGGTCGTCATCGTCGGTCAGCGAAAACACGCCTTCATTCGGGCGGTCGCTATCGGGCAGGAATTTGCCAAGCGCATCGGTATATTCGAACAGCGGTGTTTCGATGGGGTCGAAACCGTAGAGTTCGTAGACGCCACGGATTTTCTCGATCATTTCGTTGGTGGCATGGATATCGGCGCTCGAGCGGTCCACGAAGCCGCGCGGCAGGCGGGCTTTCAGTTTCTGAGGCTTTTTTGCTTTTTCGCTCATGGGGCCGGTCCAATTATCTCTTGAAATCAAGCCGGTGTCATAGAGGACGAAGCCCTGTGCGGCAAGGCCGCAGCGGTGCAGTTTTACTGGCGTGGCGATGGAAAAGATGCTAGCTGGGATACACGCATCCCACTCCACTGCCGGGAGAGAACCCAATGAGCAAACAGACCGCCATTCGCCTGCCCGACGACACCTATGAGCGCCTGAAAGCGCTGTCCGAGCGCACGGGCCGCACATCCGCCTATTATATTCGCGAGGCCATCGAGAAACATATCGAGGATATGGAGGATTTGTATCTGGCTGAAGAGGCGACGCGGCAGATACAGCGCGGTCAGTCCAAGATCATCAGCGCGGAGGAGATGTGGCGTGACGTGGAAAATTGAGTACCACTCGGATTTTCGAACGAAAGTCGCAGACATCGATCCAAGTCTTCGCCACCGCATCCGCTCGTTTTTGCATGAGCAGGTGGCGGTCCTGGACGACCCGCGCAAAATCGGCGCAAATCTCGGCAACTACTGGCGATATTGGGAAAGCGGCTTGCGTTTCATTTGCGATATTCACGATCAAAAGCGGTCCATACTCGTCATCGAAATCGGCCACCTGCCCAAGAAGTCTATCGCTGAACCATGATCCTCGAAGCCATCAACTACGCCGCGACATACCGCAAGACCCCGCCGGAATTTCGGCCCTATATCCGCTATTCCGTCAATCTGTGGGCGCGGGCCAACCGTTGCGGAAAAGCCTGGGCCGAGCATGAGGACAATAGCAAGCGCTTCATTTTGTCTGCTGCGGCCAGGCTGAAACAGCGCCGCACGGCTGTCGTGCTGGGCTCCGGCCTGTTGCGGGATGTGCCGTTGCAGCAACTGGCTGCGGCCTTTGATACGGTGGTGCTGGTCGATCTGGTGCATCTCGCCAGCCTTCGCGCCAAGCTTTATGCCCGCCACAGCAGAACTGTTGTTCTGAACCACCGCGATCTCTCCGGCTATGGCGATCTGAAGGCAGGCAAACCGCTGGAGCCGTTAGGTTTTCTGCGTCTGGTGCCCTATCTCGACTTCGTCGTATCAGCCAATCTTCTGTCGCAAATCGGCACCGGTATTCGCAATCGGCTGGAAAAGCACCCTGATCCCGCGATGCCGCAGGATGCCTTGCCGCAGCTCATTCAGGCGCATCTGGATGGTCTGTCGGGTCTTCCCTGCAAGGCCTGCATCATCACCGATACCGCCTTTGAGGTCATCGATAAAAACGGCACGCGGCATCAGCAGGAAGACCTGTTGCATGGCGTGAGCGTTCCAAAGATTGCACGCGGTTGGGATTGGCCGGTGGTGCCGTTTGGTGAAGAAAGCCGCGATTATCAGATCATTCACAAAGTCGTTGCCAGCGAACTGACATGATTGTCCTATTTTCTTGATATTCCGCAGGATTGAACAAGGACCCACGATCACCATGAAGACCATTTCCCTCGCCGCCGCAATTGCCGTCTCGCTCATGATGCCCGCCTTTGCGCAGGACAGCGGCAGCCATGCCGGCCACGACATGTCAAAGGCCGCAGCCGCAGAAAGCCCCTCGACGAAAGCCTTCATGGAAGCCAGCAAGAAGATGCATGGCGATATGGCCATGGACTATACCGGCGATGCCGACGTGGATTTCGTGCGCGGCATGATCCCGCATCATCAGGGCGCGATTGAAATGGCGAAGGTGCAATTGCAATACGGCAAAGACCCCGAAATCCGCAAACTGGCGGAAGAGGTCATCAAGGCGCAGGAAGCCGAGATCGCCATGATGAAAGAATGGCTGAAAACCAGAGGTCACTAAAGGGTAGCTTAAGGCTGTCTCTCTACCGTAATGGTATAATTCGCCCCAAGCCCGCGGCGGGATGCGCTGAGAACGAGGATGGGGCGGATCAGCCATTCGGTGTCGGCCTTGGGTGTCAGCACCGCCGTGTTCTTGCCTGCATCGCTGAAGAAGATGGCGTCGTCCTCGGGCTTGGCGAAATCGAAGATCGCCATCACAACGAATTCGCTGCGACTGGTCAGCGTCACCTTCAGCGTTTCTCCCGCCTTGACCTTGACGCGGTAGACATCGCCCCTGCCCTGCCGTGTCCAGCCGTTGAGCACCAGCGGGCCTGAGGCGGGAAGCGTCGCCTGTTTCAGCGCCTCGCCATCGTCCAGCCAGATGCCATCGACATTACGGCCTTCCGCATGGGCGGGAGCCGTCGCCGAGATGACGAGAAGAGACGCCAGAAGAATGTGTAAAAATCGGGTCACGGGCGTGAAAACTCCAGCCGTTGAGCATCGATGCGGGGGCGGCAGTGGCAACCTTCGATGTGGTCGTTGACCATACCCATGGCCTGCATGAAAGCATAGACGGTCGTCGGGCCGACAAAGGTCCAGCCGCGCTTCTTCAGGTCTTTCGACAGGCGCGTGGAGGCGGGTGTGATGGGGTTGGCGCGCAGGGTGGCGTAATCAAACACGGGCGGGCGCTCATCCGGCTGCGGTTCGAAACGCCAGAAATAGCGGGCGAGCGACCCGAATTCATCGCGCATCTCGATGGCGCGGCGGGCATTGTTGATGGTGGAGAGTATCTTGCCGCGATGGCGGATGATACCCTTGTCGGCAACGCAACGCTCGATATCCTCGTCTCCGAATTCCGCGACCTTGTCGAAATCGAAACCGCAGAATGCGGCGCGGAACGCTTCACGCTTTCGCAGCACCGTCAGCCAGGACAGGCCGGACTGAAAGCCCTCAAGGCAAATCTTTTCGAACAGACGCCTGTCGTCATCGACGGGGCGGCCCCATTCCTCATCATGGTATCTGGCATAGTCTTCCAGTCCCTGCTGCCAGAAGCAGCGGACCTTGCCATCTTCGCCCGTCATAAGGCCGGTTTCAGTCATGCAGCAGATGCCTTTGTGGTTGGTGACGCGGTGATTACCATTGATTCACTCTGTTTCAAAACCGCGCGCTAACCTTATTAAAAGGTTTCATCCAAATCGTGCCTTTTCATGATGTGCCATTTACCATTCGCTGTCTCCGAGGTGCGAACGTGATGATTATTTTCCGGTGTCATGTAGAGAGTCCACCCGATGTCGATGAAATCCGTTGTTCTGGCGCTGAGTTTCCTCTCCGCCATCTCCGTGCCAGCCCTTGCCAATGATCGCTACCGGGAGCGTCCGCCGGTCGTCGTCAGCCCAGACCTGACCGCGCCATGGGTCATGCAGCTTGGCGGCGGGCAGGTTCGCCCCGTTGTCTATCCGCAGCGTCCGGCTTCCCCTTCGCTGTTCCAGCGTCCCGTGGCCCAACCGCGCCCGCAGGCGGCGGCTGCCAGAACCGGGGACCCGCGCCTGCGCATCGCCCCGCAGTTTCTGCCGCAGATGGTGCGATATGATGGCAAGGAAGCGCCCGGCACCATCGTTATCGATACGCCGAACCGTTTCCTTTATCTGGTGATGGCAGACGGCAAAGCGCGGCGCTACGGCGTCGGCGTCGGCAAGCCGGGCTTCGAATGGGCCGGTACGCACAAGATTACCCGCAAGAACGAATGGCCGGATTGGACGCCGCCGAAGGAGATGATCACCCGCGAAGCCGCCAAGGGACACTACCTGCCCGCCTATATGGAAGGCGGTCCGCAAAACCCGATGGGCGCGCGCGCCATGTATCTCGGCTCCACGCTGTACCGCATTCATGGCACCAACCAGCCATGGACCATCGGCAGCAACAACTCCTCGGGTTGCATCCGCATGCGCAATGAAGATGTTACCGATCTCTACGAGCGCGTGAATGTCGGCACACGCGTGATTGTGATCTGATAGCAACGGTGAAGTCATTCCTTGCGCCCAAAAGTAGAAAACGGGCGTGAAGAAAGTTGCTCTCTGAAAAAGATAGGTTAAGGTCCGGCCATCGACTTTGGCGGGGGACGTCAAGGGGGCCGGACGCGCTTTATAGCAGCAGACCGGACATTGAAAAACGGGCGGCTCAAACCGCCCGTTTTTTATAGATCGCTTCGATCACGGCATGCTTTTCTCCACCATAGGCCCAATCCAGCAGTTGCACCGTGTGCAGAATGGGCATGGCCGTGCCGGTGGCAATCTGCGTCATGCAGCCAATGTTGCCGGTAGCAATGATGTCGGCCTTCGTCGCCTCGATATTTTTGACCTTGCGGGCCTTCAATGTCGCCGATATCTCCGGCTGAAGAATATTGTAAGTGCCCGCCGAGCCACAACAGAGATGCCCGTCCGCCGGGTCGCGTACGGTAAAGCCTGCGGCTTTCAGCAACAGCTTGGGAATGGCCGTGATCTTTTGGCCGTGCTGCATCGAACAGGCGGAATGATAAGCCACCGTCAAACCGTTTCGCTCCAGCGGCGCGAGATTGAGGCTAGCAAGATATTCGGTGATGTCTTTCGCCAGCACCGAGACCCGCGCTGCCTTTTCCGCATAGGCCCCATCCAGCCGTAGCATGTGTCCGTAATCCTTGATGGTGGTGCCGCAACCAGATGCGGTGATGATGATGGCATCCAGCCCGCCGGTCTCGATTTCGCGCGTCCAGACATCGACATTGCGCCGGGCAGAGACCAGCGCCTGTTCCTCTCGCCCCATGTGGTGCACCAGCGCGCCGCAACAGCCCTCGCCTTCCGGCAGCACCACCTCCACGCCAAGCCGGGTCAGAAGCCGGATGGTCGCGTCATTGATGGCGGGATCGAGCACCGGCTGCGCGCAACCGCCCAGAATGGCGACCCGCCCGCGCTTTTCGATCTGGGGCGAATAGGTGCCCGGGTTTGACAGGGCGGAAGCGGCAGGAATTGTTTGAGGCGCCAAATCCAGCATCGCCGCAAGCGGCTTTAGCGTTGCGGACTTGCGAAACAGGCTCGCGAACGGCCTGCCGAAGCGCGCAAGCTTCAGCGCCAGGCGAAACCGCGACGGGTGCGGCAGCACGAAGGCCAGCAGGCTGCGCATCATCCGGTCCACAAGCGGGCGGCGATAGGTCTTTTCGATGTGGATACGGGCGTGATCGACCAGATGCATATAGTCGACACCGGACGGACAGGTGGTGGTGCAGGCCAGACAGGACAGACACCGGTCTATATGGGTCACCACCTGCTTATCCGCCGGGCGGTCGTTTTCCAGCATATCCTTGATGAGATAGATGCGCCCGCGCGGGCTATCCAGTTCGTTGCCCAGCGTGACATAGGTGGGACAGGTGGCTGTGCAGAACCCGCAATGCACGCATTTGCGCAGGATTTTTTCCGATTCCGCGACGTTGGGATCGGCGAGTTGCTGTGGGGTGAAGGAGGTTTGCATCAGGCTGGACCTCGTTGGGCGTGGGTGCGGATGCGCCCCCCTCTGTCCTGCCGGACATCTCCCCCACAGGTGGGGAGATCAGCTGGGCGCACGGACGTCGCTTCACCTTCGACGTCAAAGATGGGCAGGAGGTCACCGCAAGTCGATCTCCCTCCTTGTGGGGGAGATGTCCGGCAGGACAGAGGGGGGTTAGCCACAAATTCAACTATCATTATCGCCCCATCCTCCCCGGATTGAATATCCCTGCCGGATCAAGCTTTGCCTTGATGCGCTTCGAAAGCTCATTCTCAGCAATCAAAAGCGGCTCAAAGCCTGCGAGACCATGGCGAGATATGGGCAACGCCCTTATCAACGTCGAATGGCCACCACCCAAAGCTCTGATGTGGTGGCTGATCAGGTCCGCCTCTGGATCGTATTCCATCTGCATCCAGACCAACCCGCCCTGCCAATCGTAAAACGCATCGATCCCTGCCTCCAGCCGCAGCGCCGCCACCAGCTTGTGGCCTTGGGAGGGGGCAACCGAGACGCGCCAGAGTGGTTTTGCAGGATTTGCTGCATAGGGCGTCACGTCGCGGATCTCTCGCCATAGGGTTTTGCTGTCGTCCTCGGAGAGAAAGGCGGAAGGACCAAGCCCGGAAAGGATCGTCTGCAATTTCTGCGACCGTGCCCTCACCGAAGCGGCAAGACCTTCCAGCCGCAGAACGGTTGCTGCGCCATCCGGCAGCGATCCATCCAGAAACCGCGATTTGACGCTTTCCGGCAGATGCGCGGCACCGGAGACCTCGACGCTGGTCGCCATGGCGGCAGCCATGGCATGGGTTGCGGCCTCGTCTTCAAGACCGGATATGACGAGCGTGGTTTGCGCAGGCGGCACCGGCAGGACGCGGAAAGTGACTTCGGTGAGGAAGCCGAGCGTGCCGTAAGAGCCCGCCAGAAGCTTGACTAGATCAAGCCCGGTGACATTCTTCATCACCCGACCGCCCGCCTTGATGGCTTCACCCTGGCCGTTGATGAAGCGGATGCCCAGCAGGCTGTCACGCGCGGCACCGGCAACGTAGCGGCGCGGGCCGGAGACGTTGGCCGCAAACACGCCGCCGATTGTCTGCTCACCTACGGTGCCCATAACGGCGCGGTGGTCCATGGGTTCGAAAGTCATCATCTGGTTGGCCGCTGATAAGGCGGCCTCCACTTCTGCCACCGGTGTTCCGGCTTTTACCGTGATCACCATTTCAGCGGGATTATAGGCGACGATTCCGGTGATTGCTCGCGACGATAACGAGACGTCGGCCTTGACGCGGTTGCCGAAGCCCGAGCGCGTGTTGCCGCCGAAGATCGCGAGCGCCCGACTGGCCTGCGCATGATCGCGGATGATATCGGCTGCTTCGGTTTCGGTGCTGGGTAGAAGCATGTCCTTCATGACGTAGGCCGTCCTTCCAGCGGAAAGACCTTGGATGGATTGAGAATCCAGCCCTCGTCAAAGGCCGAGCGCACCGCCATCTGCTGTGCCAGATCGGCATCGGAATATTGGTGGCGCATCAAGTCGCGCTTTTCGATGCCGACGCCGTGTTCTCCCGTCAGGCAGCCGCCCGCATCGACGCACAGGCGCAGAATTTGATTACCGGCTTCTTCTGCTTTCGCAGCCTCTTCCGGGTCATTGGCATTGAACAGAATGAGCGGATGCATGTTGCCGTCGCCGGCGTGGAAGACATTGGCGACGCGAAGGCCGAGGCTATCGATGATTTCGCCGGTCTTCTTTAGAACATAGGACAACTGGCTGAGCGGCACCGTGCCATCCATGCAGATGTAATCTGCAATGCGCCCCGTCGCGCCAAAAGCGGATTTGCGGCCTTTCCAGATGGCGGCGGCTTCTGTGGCGGATTGGCATTCGCGCACCGTTTTTACGGCATGCCTGCGGGCAATGGAGACGATGTCGGCCAGCATGGCCTCCATCTCTTCCTCGGAGCCTTCCACCTCGACGATCAGCAGCGCACCGACATCTAGGGGATAACCGGCCTTGGCGAAGGCTTCGCAAATCTCGATGGCAGGCTTGTCCATGAATTCGATGGCAACGGGAATGATGCCCGCCGCGATGATATCCGCCACGCAGGAACCGGCCTGATCGGAGGTTTCGAACCCGAATAGAACAGGTCGCGCACCTTCCGGCTTGGCGATCAGCCGAACCGTCGCTTCGGTGACAATGCCAAGCTGGCCTTCCGAACCGCAGATCAGGCCGAGCAGATCGTAACCCGCCGCATCCAGATGTTTGCCGCCCACCTCCAGCACAGTGCCATCCACCAGCACCATTTTCACGCCCAGCAGATTATTGGTGGTCACACCGTATTTCAGACAATGCGCCCCGCCGGAGTTCATGCCGATGTTGCCGCCGATGGTGCACGCAAGCTGAGAGCTGGGGTCGGGCGCATAGAAAAAGCCTTCCGGGCCTGCCGCATCGGAAATGGAAAGATTGGTGACGCCAGCCTGCACGGTGGCGGTGCGGTTGAAGAAATCGAGGTCGAGAATGGCGGACATTTTCGAGAGGCCGATCACCACCGCATCCTCCTGCGGTATCGCACCACCGGACAGCGAGGTCCCTGCCCCACGCGGCACGATGGGAATGCCATAGCGGTGACAGTATTTCATGACGGCGGAAACCTGCTCCGTCGTCTTCGGCAAGACAACGGCAAGCGGCACACGCCGATAGGAGACGAAGGCATCCGTCTCGAACGGCACCAGTTCACGCGGCTCGTGAACCAGACAGTCCGGCGGCAAAAGGTCGGCAAGATCGGCGATGATCCGGTCCCGGCTGTCGATCACGGAAGCACGGGGTTTCAGAAACTCTATGGGTTGGGACATGGTTGCGCCACAGGCCTCCTCCCTTGCGATGCGTAAGGCAAAGTCTATGAGTGTTTCGCATGATGATGCAAGCCACTCCATCGTCATGTCCGTCGCGAGTGCTCGCTAATATGCTTTGAAAAACAAAATTCAGCGACTTATCGGGATAACACCGAAAGGTTCCATCACATCAAAAACTGAAAATTTTATCGCCTCTTGATGGAACTTTTTCCGAAGAGGGAGATTGTCATGAGGTTAATTAGAAATTTTTACTACGATGGGACGCTATGATTACCACGAGCGAAACTGAACGCTATCCCCGGATAGCACTCATATCGACACATGGCTACGTAGCCGCACAACCGCCTCTCGGCGCAGCAGATACCGGCGGACAGGTCGTTTATGTCCTCGAACTTGCCAAGAAATTGGGACAGCTCGGATATACGGTCGATCTCTACACTCGCCAGTTCGAGGACCAGCCTGAGTTTGACGAGGTAGATGACCGCGTGCGCGTCGTGCGCATTCCCTGCGGCGGCAAGGACTTTATTCCAAAGGAGTATCTGCACCGCCATCTGATGGAATGGTGCGAGAACGCCTTGCGGTTCATCAAGAAGAACAATCTCAATTACTCCTTCATCAACAGCCATTACTGGGACGCAGGTGTCGCCGGACAACGGCTATCAGAAGCGCTGAAAGTGCCGCATCTGCACACGCCTCACTCCATCGGCATCTGGAAAAAGCGCCAGATGGAAACGGATTATCCTGAAAAGGCCGATACGTTCGAGCTGGAGTTCAACTTCAAGGAACGTATCCAGCACGAGTTGATCATCTATCGCAGCTGCGACATGGTCATCGCGACGACTCCGGTTCAGCTGGACGTGCTGATCGAAGACTACGGCCTCAAGCGTAAGCACATCCACATGATCCCGCCGGGTTATGACGACAACCGCTTCTTCCCCGTGTCGGAAGGCTCACGCCAGATGTTGCGTCAGCGCTTCGGCTTCGAGGGCAAAACGGTGCTTGCGTTGGGGCGTCTGGCCACCAACAAAGGCTACGATCTCTTGATCGACGGCTTCTCGGTTCTGGCCGAGCGCGAGCCGGAAGCGCGCCTGCATCTCGCCGTCGGTGGTGAGAACATGGATGAGCAGGAAACGACGATCCTCAACCAGTTGAAGGATCGCGTGAAGTCCCTGAACCTCGGGGACAAGGTCGTCTTCTCCGGTTACGTCGCGGATGAAGACCTGCCGGATATCTACCGCGCGGCTGACCTTTTCGTACTCTCCAGCCGATACGAACCCTTCGGCATGACCGCCATCGAAGCGATGGCGAGCGGTACGCCGACTGTCGTCACCATTCACGGTGGCCTGTTCCGTGCCGTCAGCTACGGCCGTCATGCACTGTTTGCCGATCCGTTCGACAAGGAAGATCTCGGCATTACCATGATGAAGCCGTTCAAGCATGAACGCCTCTATGGTCGCCTTTCGCGCATGGGCGCCCACAAGGCTCGCAGCCTGTTCACCTGGACCGGCATTGCCCAGCAGCTTCTGGCCGTCGTCGAAGGACGTCCGATGATGCCTGTCCTGGAAGAGTCTGATTGGGCCGAACCATGGAATGATGGCGATTGAAACAGGTTCGCCTCTTTTCCACCGATCTGGATGGAACCGTCGTCGGCGATGACGCCGCGACGGCCCGTTTTCGTGACTTCTGGCAGTCGCTGCCAGAGGAAAGCCGCCCCCTGCTGGTGCTTAACAGTGGGCGCCTTCTGGATGACCAGTTCGAATTGATGGACGCCGTGCCGCTGCCGACGCCCGATTACGTCATTGGCGGCGTCGGCACTATGCTGTCCTGTCGTGACCAGCCCTCACTGCGACAGGCCTACAGTGCCTCGCTCGGCAAGGCCTTCGATACGGCGAAAATCAACGCGCTGGTATCGGGCATAGCGGGAATCAGCATTCAACCCGAGCGGTATCAGCATGGCATGAAGTCGAGCTGGTACCTGCATGACGCCTCGCCTGATGACATTGAAAGCATCGAAAGCTTGCTGCGCAACGATGGTATCGATGCCCGCATCGTCTATTCAAGCAATCGTGATCTCGACATTTTGCCAAGCGCTGCCGACAAGGGCGCGGCCCTGACCTGGCTTTGCGACCATCTGGACATCGGTCTCGATGAAGTGGTCGTGGCGGGTGATACGGGCAATGACCGCGCCATGTTCGAACTCCCTGGCGTGCGGGGCATTACGCCCGCAAATGCGCTGCCTGAACTGAAGGCTCTGGCGCAGGGTCGGGACACCATCTATAGTGCTTCCCAAGCAGAAGCCGATGGGATCATTTCCGGGTTGAAGCACTGGCTGTCATTATAAAGCCATCTGTTTCGTTCACAGGTGATGTCTGCTTAACATCAAAAATGCGTGTGCGCCGAGTGCCTACGCATTGACCTAGGTCCGCGACATCAGGACAATTAAGCGAATCATTCAATACTGATGCCAGCTGCAGCATATCGCGGCTGGCTTATACATTAGGCATATCGTATATTAAACATCGACCACAAGGACGCCCGGAACTTTGAACATTATCACCCGACTTGCAAATGATGTCTGCCTGATGCTGCGCCGCCCACCGCGCCAGCAATATGCAGCACTTTGCTATCGTCGCAAAAAGAAGACGAACGAGCTGGAAGTCCTGCTGCTGACCAGCCGGGACACTGGACGCTGGGTCATTCCCAAGGGCTGGCCGATGAATGGCAAGAAAGCCCATGCTGTGGCAGCGCAGGAGGCTTTCGAGGAAGCTGGCGTGCGCGGCGATGTCGATAAAAATCATTTCGGATTTTTCGATTACGAAAAAAAGCTGCGCAACGGCGTGAAGGTCATGTGCCGCGTGCAGGTGCATCTGCTCGAGGTGACCGATCTGGTCAAGAATTTTCCCGAGCGGGAAAGTCGCAGGCTGGAATGGGTGAACCCACAGGAAGCATCTTTGCGCGTCAACGAGCCTGAACTGAAGGAACTTTTCCTTTCTTTCGGCAAGCAAATGGCGCAAACACAACAGCAGCCGGTTCAAAAAGCCGTAAACCTGTAATCCCCACAAAACACCGCTCCTGCGCCTGCAAACGCGGTAACAGCCGCGATTGAAAGCAGACCCGATGGCGCAACCTCCGTCTAACCGCATGAAGCCGACTCTGGACAAGGATCTGGATAAGCTCACGCGCGTGGAGGAAGCGACTTTCCACATCACCGACCGCCTGTCGGCACCCGCGGCCGGTCTGCTTTTCCTCATCGTCACCGCCATCTTCGCCAGCGCCTATGTCGTCGGCAAGCCGGGCGGCATGATCGTGGTGGCCGCTGCCATTCTCGGCGCTTACATGGCCCTCAACATCGGGGCGAAGGACGTGGCCAACAATGTCGGCCCGGCTGTCGGCGCAAAGGCCATTCCCCTGACGGCGGCGTTGATCCTCGCTGCCATATGCGAGGTTTCAGGCGCGCTGATCACCGGCGGCAATGTGGTGGAAACCATCTCGCGCGGCATCATCAGCGTCGATACCATTCCAGACAAGGCCATTTTCGCCTGGGCCATGCTGGCGGCGCTGATCACGGCGGGCCTGTTGGTCAACCTATCCAACCTCGTGAAAGCTCCCATCTCCACCACCCACACCATTGTCGGCGGTGTCGCAGGTGCGGGAACGGCGGCCTACGGCTTCGGTGCGGTCGACTGGTTTTCGCTATCGAAGATAGCATTGGCGTGGATGACGACGCCCTTCATCAGTGCCTTCTTCGCGGTCATTTTTCTCGCCTTCATCAAGGAAAAGATCATCTACCGCGACGACAAGATCGCGGCGGCGCGGCTGTGGGTTCCGGTTCTGATCGGCGTCATGAGCGGGGTTTTCACCGCCTATCTCATCTGGGTCGGCCTGCACAATGTGGTGACGGTGTCGATGGGCACAGCAAGCCTCGTCGGTCTTGCCGTCGGCCTTCTCGGCTGGCGGCTAAGTGTGCCGCTCATCCGCCGCCAGTCCGAAGGGCTGGAAAATCGCAACCAGTCCCTGCGCAGGCTGTTTCAATGGCCATTGATTTTCGCGGCGGCGATGATGTCCTTTGCGCATGGCGCGAACGACGTGTCCAACGCCATCGGCCCCGTGGTCGCCATCGTGCGCGCTATGCAGGGCCAGGTCGTCGGCGATACCGCGCGCGCACCGGAATGGGTGATGCTGATCGGCGCCTTCGGCCTCTCCTGCGGCATTCTGCTGTTCGGCCCCCGCCTCATCCGGCTGGTGGGTGAGCAGATCACCAAGCTCAATCCCATGCGCGCCTTTTGCGTGTCGGTGTCTACCGCACTCACCGTGCTGGTCGCTTCACGACTTGGCTTGCCCGTCAGCACCACCCACACGGCCATCGGTGCCGTCTTCGGGGTCGGCTTTTTCCGTGAATGGTACACCCAGCGTTCCCGCAGCCGCCTGGAAGCCGTACGACAGGACGAGGGCGATGCGCGCCAGACCGGTGGGGATGACGACAACGAGAATTCGTCCGAAGTGCGCCGTCGTTATCTGGTGCGACGGTCTCACTTCATGACGATCGTTGCTGCATGGGTTATTACCGTTCCCACCAGCGCGACACTGGCGGCAGGACTTTATGGCATCCTGTATCTGCTGTTTGCGTAACGATTGATATAGAAGAGAAACATGCGCGCCAACTTTCGAATGCAGCGGCTGTTCGTCACCCACGCCCTTGTGATGAAAGGTGCGGTGGAGGCCGATAGCGATCAGTTCAACTATCTCGCCAACGTGCTGCGCATGACCGATGGTGCCGACATATTGCTGTTCAACGGGCGTGATGGCGAATGGAGGGCGACGCTGTCCTATCCCACTCGCAAGAAAATCCTGCTGACACCAACGGAGCAAACGCGGGCACAGCCGCAGAAGCCTGACCTCCACTACCTCTTTGCACCCTTGAAAACGGGCCGCATGGATTATCTCGTGCAAAAGGCCGTGGAAATGGGTTCAGGCGTCCTGCAACCTGTGATGACGCAGCATGTGCAGGGAAAGATCACCAATCTGGACAAGCTGCGCGCAAATGTCATCGAGGCCGCCGAGCAATGCGGTATTCTGGCCGTTCCTGACGTGGAAGAACCGGTCAAGCTCAAGGACCTGTTGGAGACATGGCCTGCCACCCGCCGCATCATCTATTGCGATGAAGGCGACGAAGGCCAGAACCCGCTGCCCATTCTAGGTCGCATCACCGAAAAGCAGATCGCCCTTCTGATTGGGCCGGAAGGCGGTTTTTCCGAGGAGGAGCGGGCCATGTTGCGCAACCATCCCTCGGTCACGCCCATTCCGCTGGGCCCACGCATTCTGCGGGCAGATACCGCAGCGGTTGCGGC
The DNA here is from genome assembly GCA_900468015.1 of Hyphomicrobiales bacterium. Lineage (GTDB taxonomy): Bacteria > Pseudomonadota > Alphaproteobacteria > Rhizobiales > Rhizobiaceae > Agrobacterium. The sequence goes on along the minus strand of UBRU01000012.1, from coordinate 185,623 downwards.
GCTCGCGGTCATTCAGGCCACGCTTGGCGACTGGAAATAGAGCTTGATCGGACACGGCAACGGCACAAAATAAATCTGCTGTACCATGCTTGAAAGAAATTCATTTGCGCGCGGCCCTGCCGCGCCCTATCAGCGAATTCAAAGCCTCAAAGGCACCATCGACCACAAGGTAATTTCATGGCCCGCGACACCACCGACCAGACACCCATTTCCTCCGCACAGGAATTGACCGACTATCTGGCGGAGGGTTGCAAACCGGTGGAGAAGTTCCGCATCGGGACGGAGCATGAGAAGTTCGCCTTCTTCAAGGGCGACAACACGCCTGTTCCCTATTTCGGCGATGCCAGCATTTCCGCTCTGCTCAAGGGCATGCAGGCCAAGCTCGGCTGGGAACCGATCATCGATGAGGGCAACATCATCGGCCTCGGAGAGCCCAATGGCATGGGTGCCATTTCCATCGAGCCCGGCGGCCAGTTCGAGCTGTCAGGCGCACCGCTGGAGACGCTGCACGAGACCTGCAAGGAATCCAACCGGCATCTGGCAATGCTGCGCGAGATTGCCGAGCCGATGGGCATCCGCTTTCTCGGCATCGGCGGCAGCCCGCTGTGGACGCTCGATGAAACCCCGCAGATGCCAAAATCGCGCTACGCCATCATGACCCGCTACATGCCCAAGGTCGGCACGCAGGGTCTGGATATGATGTACCGCACCTGCACCATTCAGGTGAACCTCGACTTTTCATCGGAAGACGACATGCGCCGCAAGATGCGCGTGTCGATGAAGTTGCAATCGCTCGCCACCGCGCTGTTTGCCTCCTCCCCCTTTACCGAGGGCAAGCCCAACGGGCTCCTGTCCTGGCGCGGCGATATCTGGCGTGACACCGACAACCGCCGCTCCGGCGTGCTGCCCTTCACCTTCGATGCGAATTTCGGGTTCCGCCATTATGTCGAATGGGCCCTGGACGCGCCGATGTATTTCATCGTTCGCGATGGCAAATACCGCGACTGTACCGACATCACCTTCCGCCAGTTCATGGCTGGCGCGTTGAAGGGCCAGATTGCCGAATGGCAGCCCAATCTGGGTGACTGGACCAACCACCTGTCGACGCTGTTCCCCGATGTGCGCCTGAAGCGCTTTCTGGAAATGCGCGGTGCCGATGGCGGCCCATGGCGCCGCATCTGTGCGCTGCCTGCCTTCTGGGTCGGCTTGCTCTATGACGATGCGGCCTTGACCGCCGCCGATGAATTGACCGCAAACTGGGCCGTGGAAGACGTCATCGCCATGCGCGATACCGTGCCTGCACAGGGATTGAAGGCGAAAGTGGCTGGCCACGATCTGCTCGACATCGCCCGTGAGACGATGTCCATCTCCCGCACGGGCCTGCAGAACCGCAAGCGCCTGAACGACGACGGGCAGGACGAGAGCGTCTTCCTCAACCCGCTGGACGAGGTTCTGGCCAAGAAGACGACGATGGCGGAAGATCTGCTGGCGCTCTACAACGGTCGCTGGAATGGCTCCGTGCTGCCGGTGTTCGACGAATATCAATACTGACATCGAGACGTAAAAAAGCCCGGTGCGGCTTGGGGCCGAACACCGGGCAAAAGGCAGGGCTAATTGGCAATCACCCTGCGGGGAAACTGATTGGCAGAAGGCAACTACAAAGCGCGCGCCGCTGCCATTCTGGCGCAACGTGCAAGCTGCGTCGTGGGATCATCCATGAGGCCTGTGTCGAGCGCGTTCTTGAGCTCGCCCCGTGTCAGGCCGATATCCGCGAGTTGATGGTCATCCATCTCGAGAAGACGGTTGGCCTGCACGCGATTGCCAATGCGGCGCAGAAACGTCACGAAACCTTTCACCGCGCCCATCGTCGCTGCCTCGAAAGAGGTAGCCCGTGGTGCGAGAAAACCCAGTTCCATTTTCCGTTCTGCCGTGCGCATGACACTATCCCTTCATTTAGGCACGATGAGGCACTGCTTTCACACCCATGCGTGAAAGCCGCCAGTTCGGTCATCGGCGGATGACCATTTGGTTATTTGCTGTTCCGAGCGTCAAAATGTCGCAAGACCATTGATCAGTCCAACGAATGTTTCTAATGTCACGCATCAATCATTCTTATGGATGGCCCGCCATGTCCGCACCACTCGACATCGATCAGTTGCACACCTTCATCGCCATCGTCGACACGGGAAGCTTTACCAAGGCGGCAGACCGGGTTTTCAAGACGCAATCCGCCGTCTCCATGCAGATGCGACGGCTGGAGGAGCGACTGGGCAAGCAGCTTTTCGCCAAAGACGGACGTGGCAACCGGCTGACGGCGGAAGGCGAAAAGCTGATGCATTATGCCCGCCGTATCATCCGCCTCAACAACGAAGCTGTCGCCGCCTTCGATGACAACCGGCTGGAAGGCACGCTGCGCATCGGCACGCCGGATGATTATGCGGACCGCTACATGCCCGAGATCATCGGTCGTTTCGCCAAGACCCATCCGAATGTCGAGCTCTATATCGTCTGCGAGCCATCGGTCAGCCTTGCGGAGAAAATGGGTCGTGGCGAACTCGATATCGCGCTGGTGACCCACAACCCCCGCGCCCGCGCTTCAGACATCGTCCGCACGGAGCCTCTCTGCTGGGTGGCATCCGCCAACCATCCGCTGCGGGACGATGTACCCGTACCGCTTGCGGTGGGACGGCGCGATTGCCAGTGGCGTCAACTGGCCGCCTCTGCGCTCGATGCAGATGGACGCGATTATCAGGTCCTGTTCACGAGCTGGTCGTCCACCGTCATCGCCGCTGCCGTTCTGGCGGGCATGGCGGTCTCTGTGCTGCCGGAATCGACACTTCGAACCGGCATGAAGGTGCTGACATCGGCAGATGGCTTCCCACCTTTGCCGCCCGTACAGATCGGCCTGATGAAGCGCCCCGGCCTGTCGCCGTCACTCATCAACGCCATCACCGACCACATTACCGCGTGTCTGGACAACATCTCGCTGGCATCACCGCCGGATGAGTTGGATGAGGATATCAAGCAGTTTCCGAAACTGGCGCGGGTGAGGACGGGGCAGTTGGCGCCGGGGTGGTGATGGGTGTTTGGTCGCTAGACAATAGGTGACGGTGGGTGGGGCTACCCCCCCTCTGTCCTGCCGGACATCTCCCCCTCAGGTGGGGAGATCGGCTGGGCGCGCGCTTCTCACTTCATTCGCAACTCTCGAGATGGCCGGGAGCTAACCGCGAGTCGATCTCCCCACCTGAGGGGGAGATGTCCGGCAGGACAGAGGGGGGTAAACCACACCCGCCGCGCCATCCATCGGCTCCAGCCCCGGCATCAAAACAACCAAATCACCCCAAATTCTTCCGAAAGAAATCCACCGTCCGGCCCCACGCTAGGTCCGCAACCTTCTTGTCATACCGCGCACTGGACGTATCATTGTTGAAAGCGTGGTTGACGCCGTCATAGACGAAGATTTCAAAGGTCTTGCCATTGGTTTCCAGCGCCTTGCGATAGGCGTCGATGCCCGCATTGATGCGCTCGTCCAGACCGGCATAGTGCAAAAGCAGGGGCGCCTTGATGGCGGGGACGTCTTCTGCCGGGGGTTGTGCACCGTAATAGGCGACACCGGCATTGAGGCCTTGTGACTTTGTGGCGAGACGGTTGACGAGACCGCCGCCCCAGCAGAAGCCCATAGCCCCGACCTTGCCATTGGCGCCCTCACGCTTGGATAACCAAACGCGCGTGGCCTCCGCGTCGGCAACGGTGGCCGCCATATCCAGACCACTGAACATTTCACGTGCCTTGTCTTCGTCGGCTGGCGTGCCGCCCTGCGGCGACAGAAAATCAGGCGCAAGCGCTATGAAACCGTCCAGAGCCATCCGGCGTGCGACATCGCGGATATGTTCATTGAGGCCACGGTTTTCGTGGATGACGATGACGGAGCCGAGCGGCGCAGAGGGGGTTTTGGGCGTGACGAGATAACCCTTCATTTCACCCTTTGCGCCGGGATAGGTCACGTTTTCCGCCGTCAGGCGATCATCGGTTTCGGGCACGATGGCCGCTTGGGCACCGCTTGCGGCCAGCATCGGCGCGATAACGGCGGCAGCAGCCCCGGAGCCTGCCAGCAGTGACAGCTTTTCCATGAATTTGCGGCGGTCGAGGCTAAGATGGGTGTATTCGTCATAGGCATCGATCATTGCCTGCGTAATCTTCGGCTTATCGGTCATCATCTTCTCCCATGTGAACGGCCACGGGCGAGACTAGCCTAAACGAAAGCAAAGGGATGCAGGGCTTTGGGATCGGCAAAACAATTTTTCGCGATCCGAAAGCACGCGCTGAGACCTACTCCAGTGCCAACCAGACGATCATCCAGCCCCACATCAGGATCAGCGACGCAAGACTGATGGCAAAGGCAGGCGCGCGGTAACGCAGGCGGTTGCTGGTGACGTGAACGTAGGAATGCGCATAACGCCCCGCCACGAAAATCCATGCCAGAATGATGGTGGCGATATTGTCGGCATCGGTGATGTAGAGCAGCAGGCACACCGCATGAAACAGCATCGGCATTTCGAACTGGTTGGCCAGGTTCTTGTTGACCAACTTGCTCTGCTCGGACTCCTCACCCGCATCGCGAAAACGCTGGATGGCTTCGCGGCTGGTGAAGGTGAATTTCTTACGACGCAGGAAAAGCAGCACATAGAGACCGAAAACCAGAAAAGCGTGGGCAATCATGGGCCAGAACATCGCGGTCGTCGGTGACATCGTCTCTTCCTTTCAGCAAAACGCTCCCCGAACCAGTCTGTTCGGAGAGCGTGTATCTTTTGGCATGTTCCGTATCTGGACGAAAGATCAAACCGCGCCAGGGTAATTCGGGCTTTCGCGGGTGATCGTCACGTCATGGGCGTGGCTTTCGCGCAGGCCTGCACCGGAGATGCGCACGAAGGTGGCGCGTTCCTGGAAGTCCTTGATCGTGCTGCCGCCGACATAACCCATGGCTGCCTTCAGGCCGCCTGCCAACTGGTGCAGGACGCCGGAAACCGGACCCTTGTAGGGAACCTGGCCTTCGATGCCTTCAGGAACCAGCTTCAGCGTATCGCGAACCTCCGCCTGGAAGTAACGGTCTGCCGAGCCGCGCGCCATGGCGCCAACGGAGCCCATGCCGCGATAGGCCTTGAAGGAGCGACCCTGATAGAGGAACACTTCGCCCGGGCTTTCATCCGTGCCTGCCAGCAGCGAGCCGATCATGACAGCAGAAGCACCGGCGGCAATGGCCTTGGCCAGATCGCCCGAGAACTTGATGCCGCCATCGGCGATAACGGGAATATCCGCTGCCTGTGCTGCCTCGACCGCCGACATGATGGCTGCAAGCTGGGGAACGCCAACGCCTGCGACGATGCGCGTGGTGCAGATCGAGCCGGGGCCGATACCGACCTTCACGCCATCTGCGCCCGCATCGATGAGTGCCTTCGTGCCGTCCGCTGTTGCGACGTTACCGGCGATGATGCGAACCGAGTTCGACATCTTCTTGACCTGCGTTACGGCATCGAGAACGCGCTGCGAATGGCCATGGGCCGTATCGACCACCAGAAGGTCGACACCGGCTGCAATCAGGCGTTCTGCGCGCTCGATGGCATCGGCACCCACGCTGATGGCGGCAGCGGCGCGAAGGCGTCCCTGCGCGTCCTTGGTCGCGTTGGGGTTCAGCTGCGACTTTTCGATATCCTTGACGGTGATGAGGCCAACGCAATTGCCCTGGCCATCCACGACCACCAGCTTTTCAATGCGGTGCTTATGCAGAAGGCGGCGGGCTTCCTGTTGATCGACGCTGCTTTCCTTGACCGTCACGAGGTTTTCGCGGGTCATCAACTCATAGATTTTCTGGGCTGGATCAGACGCAAACCGCACGTCACGGTTGGTGAGGATGCCGACGAGACGTCCCGATTTATGACCACCGGAGCCGCCATTTTCAACGACGGGAATACCGGAAATGCTGTAGGTCTTCATCAGCGCCTGCGCTTCGGCAAGCGTGGCATCCGGTCCGATCGTCACAGGGTTGACGACCATGCCGCTTTCGAACTTCTTGACCTGACGCACTTCCTCGGCCTGCTCGACGGGGGTGAGGTTGCGGTGAATGACGCCGATGCCACCGGCCTGCGCCATGGCGATTGCGAGGCGACCTTCTGTCACCGTGTCCATGGCGGAAGAAAGGATCGGCAGGTTCAGATCGATATCGCGGGCGATGCGCGTGGCGATATTCGTCTGGCCGGGCATGACTTCGGAGTGCCCTGGCTGAAGCAGCACATCGTCGAACGTCAGGGCGTCAAGACCGGTTGGGGTTTGGATAATACGTGCCATGGCCAAATTCCTGTTTTGAAAATGCATAGCCGTTCCGGAACGATACGTTCACCCCGGCGGCCCTTGCAAAGGATTGCTTGGAAGTTGGCGAGGGCTCGTAACACGTTCATGACAGGAAGGGAACAGAAAAAACCCGGACGCATGATCCGGGTTCCCGATGTTGCTGCGTTGCAGCAGATATCAGATGTCAAACTGATAGGATTTCGGCACGAAACGGTAACCGACGTCCTGCTTTTCCGCATAACCGACCGCCGGGAATGGCATGTGATACCCCAGGAACGGCAGGCGATCCGTGGCGATCATGTCGAACACCTTCTTGCGGCTGGCAGCGGCTGCGGCCTTGTCCATGTCGAACTTTACTTCCCATTCCGGGCGCTGAAGCGAAAGGACGAAGTGGTTGGCAGTATCGGCGGTCAGCACCAGTTGTTTGCCTTCCGACTCGACACGGAAAATCATGTGGCCAGGCGAGTGACCGAAAGCGGCAACGCTGGTGATGCCAGGCACAACGGTTGCGCCATCGCCGATGAAAGTTGCTTTTTCCGCCAGCGGCTTGACGTTGGCCAGCACACCCTTCTGTCCGCCTTCCGCAGGTGTGCCCACCCGCTTGGCATCCGTCCAGAAATCATACTCGACTTGGCCCATGACGTATCTGGCCTTCGGAAACGCCGGCGCGCCCTTCTCCATCAACCCGCCAATATGGTCGCCGTGCATATGTGTGAGTACGACCACGGTCACGTCTTCCGGCTTGTAACCGGCAGCCGCCAGACCTTCCAGCAGACGCCCGTTGCCAGCCTCGCGACCGCTTTCGCCGAAGCCCGTATCGAACAACACGAGATCGGAGCCGGTGTTGATCAGCGCAGGCGAGAAGCTGTTAACGAACTGGTCCTTGGGCAGGAAATTTTTGTCCAGCAGTTCACCCACCGCGTCGGCGCTCTGGTTGGTGCCGAAGGTCTCGTTTGGCTTGCCGGAAGGCCGCGCGCCGTCCTTGACGACGAGAATTTCAAAATTTCCGAGTTTGAAACGGTTTGTTTCTGGTGGCATGACGTGATCGACCTTCATGGAAGTTTGTGGCTGGGTTGCCTGTGCAAATGCGGTGCCGCGCAGCACGAAGGGTGCCGCAAGGGCGCCAAGCCCTGCGGTGGCGAAAAGCCCGCGCCTGTTCATCTTTAAAAAATTGCTCATGAAACCCTCCAATATATTATTAGCGATGCTCAACGCACTATCACCCGTAAAGTGCCGAGAATGTGTAGAAAAAAGCGGCCTCACACAGACGTGATGGAAAGCTGAATATTGCGTAATGTTTAGTTGGCAAAGGCGAAACATGGGCGTAGGTAGGGCTTATCAATGTCTCAGGATGCGGCCAGCCGCAATCGATCCATGAACCGCATCATTCCGCTGATCCTCGCCGTCGCTCTCTTCATGGAGCAAATGGACTCGACCGTCATCGCGACGTCGCTTCCAGCGATTGCTGCCGACCTTCATGTCGGGCCGATCACGCTCAAGCTCGCGCTGACCGCCTACATGGTGGCGCTGGCCATCTTCATTCCCATCAGCGGCTGGATGGCGGATAAATACGGCGCCAAGAAAATCTTCCGCATCGCCATCGCCATCTTCGTCGTCGGTTCCATCTGCTGTGCGATATCCTCCTCGGTGGTCGAGTTCGTCGTGTCGCGCTTCCTTCAAGGCATGGGCGGCGCAATGATGACGCCCGTTGGCAGACTTGTGCTGTTGCGCACCACAAAGCGCAGCGATCTGGTCTCGGCCATGGCACTGTTGACGATACCGGGCCTCGTCGGGCCCCTGACCGGCCCGCCCATCGGTGGCTTCATCACCACCTATTTTTCCTGGCACTGGATTTTCCTCATCAACGTGCCCATCGGCGTCATCGGCATCTGGCTGGCGACCATCTTCCTGCCGGAAATCGAGACGACCAGCCCGCCGCCAATGGATACCAAGGGCTTCATACTGTCGGGCATCGCCGCATCGGGCGTCGTCTTCGGCGTGTCCGTCGTCAGCCTGCCTGCCCTTCCACCGTGGATTGGCATAGCGGCGACATTGATCGGTTTCATCTGCGGCTTCCTGTATGTCCGGCACGCCAAGGGGCATCCGTCGCCCATCCTCGACTTCCGTATTTTCCGCAACGCGACCTTCCGCGCGGCTTCCGTCAGCGGAACGATCTTTCGCATTTCGACCGGCGCCATCCCGTTCCTGATGCCGCTGATGTTGCAGATCGGTTTTGGGCTGAACCCGTTCCAGTCGGGCATGATCACCTTTGCAGGCGCCATTGGTGCCATTACCACCAAGTTCATGGCGCGGCGGGTGTTTGCGGCGACGGGCTTCAAGACCATTCTGATCGGCGCTGGCATCGTCGGAGCCTTCACGACGCTGGCCAACTCCTTCTTCACCCAGCAGACCCCATACCCGCTGATCATGATCTTTCTGGTCACGGCAGGTTTCGCGCGCTCGTTTTTCTTCACCGGAACGAACGCGCTCAGCTATTCGGATATCGACGATTCACAGGCAAGTCAGGCAACATCCATGGCATCGGTCCTGCAGCAGATCAGCCTTGCGCTCGGCGTCGCCTTTGCCGCCACCATCCTCGAAGTCAGCAGCTATATCTCAGGGTCGCATCTGCAACTGGCAGACTTCCATATGGCTTTCATGATCGTGGCCGTCGTATCGCTTGTCGCCATCGCGCCGCTGATTGCCATGGACCGAAGCGCCGGTGCCGCCGTCTCCGGCCACCGGGGCAAGGCCTCGCCAGCGGAATAGATAATGCCGCGCAGTGGGCGCGGCATGATGCCAATATTCTCTACTGCTCTAGGGCGTTCTATCTGTTCTATTCGGCGTCTTCGGCAGCAACCGGCGCTGGCTTGCGGCCCTTGAAGTGCTTGGCCAGCAGGAACATTTCGACGGACTCGGAGCGTGACGAAGCAGGCTTGATGTGAATGACCTGCTTGAAGTTCTGCTTCAACATATCCAGCAACGTTTTCTCCGTACCACCCTGGAAGGTCTTGGCCAGGAAGTGACCGCCTTCGGCCAACACCTGCACCGCAAAATCCGCCGCCACTTCGCACAGATGCATCGTGCGAATATGGTCGGTCTTCTGGTGACCGGTGGTCGGCGCTGCCATATCCGAAAGAACGAGATCCGGCGTGCCACCGACGGACTCGATCAGCAGGTCGGGCGCGCTTGGGTCGAGAAAGTCGAGATGCAGGATTTTGACGCCGGGAATGGGGTCGAGCTCGAGGAAGTCGATGGCGGCGACGCGGATGTCGTCTTCGGTCGAATCCGTCACCTTGGCCGCTATCTGCGACCAGCTGCCGGGAGCAGCACCCAGATCGATGATGCGGCGCGCATCCTTCAAAATCTGGTGCTTGTCGTTGATTTCCAGCAGCTTGAAAGCCGCGCGGGCACGGTAGCCCTCCAGCTTTGCCCGCTGCACATAGGGGTCGTTGATGTGACGCTCGATCCAGCGGCGGGACGAAGGCTTCAGCTTTGCCTTCTTCACCTTCTGCCCGATCTTGCGTCCGGTACGGTTGGTACTCGTGGGCGCCTTGCTCATATCAACTCTTTCGTTCCGGTTTGCCCTGCATTTGCGCACGGCGAATCTTGTTGCGGCGCCACGCGCCATCGTCTGCCATCATATCCGTCAAAAGCCCCTCGCGAAGCCCCCTGTCGGCCACGCGCATGCGCCGCGATGGCCAACGCTTGCGGATCGCCTCAAGGATGGCGCAACCGGCCAGAACCAGATCGGCCCTGTCAGGCCCGATGCAGGCATTGGCTGCGCGGCCTTCGAAATCCCAGGCCAGCAACTTGTCCTGCATGGCGGTGACTTCGTCATCCGACAGCCAAAGACCATCGACCTTTCTGCGATCATAGCGCGGCAAATCGAGATGAACACCAGCCAGCGTCGTCACCGTGCCAGAGGTTCCGATCAGATGGAAATCCTCATGCGATGCCTGCGCCCCCAGCGGCGGGCAATGGAACCCGTCCAGCAGGCCCTCGACCTCGCCTACCATGGCCGCGAAGACATCCGGCGTCACATCGCGCCCGCCATGCCGCTCGGACAGCGTCACGACACCCACCGGCAACGAGGTCCAGTGCGTGATGTGGTTGGCAAGCCGACTGGACCTGTTTTCGCCAACGCTGATCACCGCGATCTCCGACGAGCCGCCGCCAATATCGAACAGCACGACAGAGCGTGCCTCGCGACCCACGAGCGACGAGCAGCCGGAAACCGCCAGACGGGCCTCCGTCTCGCGGCTGATGATTTCCAGAACGAGCCCCGTCTCACGCGTGACACGCGACAGGAACTCTTCGCCGTTGACCGCCTGGCGGCAGGCCTCCGTCGCAATCAGCCGCATGCGGCGAATGGAGCGTCCGGCAAGTTTGGCCGCACAAACCTTCAGCGCCTCGACCGCGCGATCCATGGCATCGTCCGAAAGCCGTCCCGTCGACACCAGCCCCTCACCCAGTCGCACGATCCGCGAGAAGGCATCCACCACGCGGAACTGTCCGGGGCGGGTGGGCTGCGCAATCAGGAGACGGCAATTGTTGGTGCCGAGATCGAGCGCGGCATACATGTCGGCATTGGTATCCACGCTGCCGTCACGGTAATGCGCCTGCGACCGCCCATGGCCGCGTTGCTGCTGATCTGTCGGTGCGGGGGCATGCGCAGGTGCTGCCGCGCCATTCTGGCGCGCAGACGTCTTGGGCGCATGGGTCGGCATGAGCGGCCTGCCCTGCGGTCCGCGTTGCGTCCGTTTTCCGCCACGCGACTTGCGTTTGCCCTGCGATGGTTGCTGTTGACCTGATGTCTCGGTGGCCGGGCTAGCAGCGCCGGTTTCCTGCGACGCCTGAGCACCGCTCTGGCCACCCCCTTGGCCGCCTCCCTGTCCGCGCGCACGCCTGCGTCGCTTACGCTTTCGCGGTTCGGAGTCACGCTCCGCGTTGCCAGTGTTTGGGGAATCCGCGCGGGAATCGGCATGATGTAGCTGCGGCAAAGCCTGCGCATCACGGGGCTTACCGCTGCGCCTGCTCTTGCCACGACGGGAACGCTTCGCATTCCCCTTTTCCACCGCCGACGCCCCTGATTCCGACGGCTTTACGCCGTTACCGGGGTCAGTCACTGTTCTATCCATATCCGCCGCGCGAAAGCGTAAAGCAATGCTGCTGGCGTTCATAAGTTACGTTGACGCAACCATACCAGCGCCCGGCATTTTAGCCAACCGATTTTTGGGTGGGGCGTTGTAGCCCGCTGCTGTCGTAGGACGCGAAGCGGAATCGGGCTAATCCGCCGCTTGACGAGAGAGCCCTTCGATTGAGGAAAATCTGGTTATCGGCTCCGATTGCCGCCCGACTCCCGTCTTCGACAATATGCGCTTCACAACTGAATCGTCTCGCCAAGACACATTGACCACGCCACTCGGCTTTCCGGTGCTGTCAGGTCGTAAGTTCCGGGATGAAGGGTGCTTTGTAGATACAATCGACAATATCTGCACCTTGAAACATGGATAAACGTAATCTTCCGCGCCGTTGCGACGCCTACTCAAGGTTTAGGCAAGAAACGTTTGCCAAGAGTGCAAACATGGATAGCCCACTAAATTCTAGACGCGATGGAAGGTACAAAATGCTTTTGGAAATGTCATATCCTGCGGCGTCAGTGACTAATGCGACAACCCTCGCAGTTCTCACTTATGACGACCCGGATGGCTACGCCAATGCACAATCAACCTATGAACGATGGCGCGAACATCTTCCAGCGACAGCATTTGCGATTGTGCCACTCCCGCACGCACCAGAGCTTCCGGCACGATTGGCAGTTCTGGAAAAGCAATTCGGACTTCCCAAACAGCGCATGGCACTCATCGGGTTTGGCTCAGCCGCCGACAAAATACTGTGTGAAGCCCTAAAAAGCGAAGACAAGTTCGCGGCCGCCATCAGCTTCAACATGCATCTTGAAAACTTCGCGATGGATTGCAAAAGCTTACCGCCGGTCTTTCTTGTTCATGGGGGGCTCAATCCTCACGCGCCACCTGCGAACTTTCTGAAGATGTTTCATACGTTGTCAGAAGCGGGCATTCCTGTTTCGATCTGCTTCCGTCCGGAGGCTGGTCTGGAACTGACATCTTCCGGCCTTCTGGCGGCGATGTATTTTTTGCAAGGAGCCTTTGCGGCACTGGGGCCCTTCAAGGCTGCTGAAGCTCAACAATCAAGAGAGAATCTGGCTGATCGCGCAAAAAGTATCAAAGCGATTATCTGGGATCTCGACGATACGCTGTGGGACGGGACACTAGATGATGTCGGCGCCCTGGCACTCAAAGCGTTTCGGGTCGCCACCATCAAGCGCCTTAACAAATGCGGACTGATTTCCGCCATATGTTCCAAAAATGACTTCGACACCGCAAAGGCCAAACTGATCGAACTCGGCATATGGGATGAATTCGTCTTTCCTCGGATTGCTTTTGTCCCAAAGGGCGATGCCTTGAAATCCATGATTTCGGACATGCAGTTGCGACCAAAAAACTGCCTGTTCATCGATGATAACGCGGTTAATCTGGCAGAGGCTTGCGCCGCTCTCCCCGACCTTCAAGTCCTTGATGCAACGGCGGCAGATTGCGACGTTTTCCTGCAGACCCTGCTCGATGCGCATGGTCATGTCACCAAATCGCGACTGGACGACTACCGGGCATTAGAGAATCGCGTAAGTGAAGACCAACTGCATGGGGGAAGCAGGGAAGAGTTTCTGAAATCCTGCGATATTCGTGTCGCCATCGCCAGAGAATCCGACGTGGTCGACTTTGCACATCGGATTGAAGAACTCATCAATCGAACGAACCAGCTGAATTTCCTGAAGACGCGCGTCGAACCTGGAAGCATGGCCAGATTCCTGTCGGAGTCATCCTTACGCATGTCCTTTGCCTTGTTTGCTTGGGACAAATTCGGCTATCACGGTCTTGTCGGATTTATCGCAGTCGACGTTCGAGAAAACACCTTGCTGCACATGACGTTTTCTTGCCGCATCATGCACATGGGCATGGAAAATCTGTTTTTGGCGCACGTTATGGAACACTATCCAAATCTTAAAGTTCCGCCTACCTTGACGATAGAGCCCACCATTCCATCGTGGATTACGCAGGAAAACTATAACGCAGCCCCGATCCGAGCCCTGATTCTGGATAGGGAAAAAAACATTGAGGTCGACCCGGCCAAGGTAAAAATCCGGTTTATGGCGCATTGCCATTCCGGCACCTTCGCGCATTTTTCAGGCTTGAGGGATATTGCGGAGATCGACAATTATCCGCGCGTATTCGCTCTGCCGCTCATGCTCCGTCTTGATCCCAGCGTGCAGAATTTCCCGGACTTTCTCGTGTACCATACCGGTATCGACTATATGGATATGCCTTGGCCGGAGGAAGAACGAGCGGAGCTGGAAACCAAGCTCTATCCATTTTGCGCAGAAAAGCTTGCGCAGTTTCTTCAGGAAAACGGCAAGCGAATGCTGGTCGTCTGCTCTGCAGCTCCGGACGGCGAAGAGTTTTACTCGGAGACTAATGGCATAACCAAAAGGCGTTTGAAGGGGATCAGTGACGCTTGGGCGGCCATTGCCGAAAAATTCGACTGCGTCGATCTGATGGACGTCGATAGCCTGGTTGGCGCTGACGGGATGGTCGACGTTCTTCACTTCAAGGTGGAATCCAGCGAAAAAATCGCAAAAGAAATCGCCCGTTGGTACTGGGAGCTGAACGCGGATCAGACAACGCAAAAGATTGCCGCATGTTAAGCGACAGACCGCCCAAACATCGGCATCTTTTAAACAAAAAGCTTTTTGTGAAAAAATGGTACGGTTGGGGGGAATTGAACCTCCGACCTCAGGTGCCACAAACCTGCGCTCTAACCAACTGAGCTACAACCGCATAGAAACGCCGCGTCGGCGTCACGGAGGCTCACATACGGGGAGTTTTTCCGTTTTGCAAGTCCTTCGGTGATATTTGCGAAAAAAGCTTGGGAAAGCAAGCGTGTTCGGGCCGCGTGACTAAACAGGTGCAAAAAGGCTTGGATTGAACGCTTCGCTGCGTGATTGGCGATTGCAAAAGGTGGCCTGCCAACACACATTCTACGTGATGTGCAGAACTTTTTCGTGGGCCCGGCGAATTAACTGTAATTGGCAATTCCCAAGAGAGATGATGGACCTATTGGGCCTGTGAAGTTATTTAAGATTCTATTAACATCGAGCCGATGCAGGCTGTGTGGTTCCTCATGATGAGGTCTAGCGGTTGCGTGAGGTCAGGTCGTGCCCAGAATAGGTTACCCATGCCCGCCGTACAATATCCATTTATAGACATTGCAGTTCATGAGCGTGTTCGAGACCATTTCGGTCGCGGCGAAGCCATGGCCCTGTTTTCGATGGATCTGCAAAGTGCGCTCTGGGCAAACGGTCGCGGTGCCGCACTGTTCGGCACGCCGATGATCTATGATTTTCTGGAACGCGGACCAAGACAGCAGGACGTGACCTTCCGTCAGTTTTCCGCAACGGCGGGGCGTCTTGTAAAGACCGGCGATAGCGGCCAGTTCACGATCCGCATTCATTCCGGCTTTAGAAGCGTTTCAGTCATCGCAACCGCCGAGATCATCGAGGTGGAAGCCGGCGAGCAGGCCCTGCTGTTTACCGCCCCTGTCGATGCTGCCATCCCTTCATTGCAGGAACGCGCGCGCCGGATGATAGAGGGTTTTGACGATCCCGATATTCACATGGCCGTGCTGGATGCAAACAGCAAAATCCTGGTGGCATCCACCGGGTTCGCCGGGCTCGGCATCACACCGGTCACCACGCGCACCCTTGTTTCCATGGCGTCCAGCCAGCAGGGCAAGCTGGTGAAGCGGCCTGTGCCGGCAGGCAAAGGCTATCTGCCCGCCGCCGCTGGACAGCTATCGCAGGACCCGGAACTCAATTTGTTGTTTGTGGTCGAGACCGTCATCGGTACGCTCGATCCTTCCGCCGAATTCACGCAGACGAAGCCGGAGCCGCAGGTAGAGCCTGAACCGGAGCCAACTGCGCCTGTCGAAATGGCCGATGAAGCAGCGCAGACCATTGCCGATGCGCCGGATGCAGTGGCGGATATCGATGATATCTCCGAGCCGCAGGACGCTGATGATGATGCCCATGCGATTGCGGAGGCAGTTGCCCTGGAAGCGGGAGAGCCGGAGGTTGCGAACGAGGCTCTGGCCGAAGACGAGCTCGAACAACCAGCAGAACCGATGCCGATCGTTGACGAAGAGCCAGAAGCGCAGGTGGTCGAGGCTGAGACCGAGTTGCCGCTGCTGGCAGAGCCTACCGTCGCCACCGTTGAAAACGCGGAACCTGACACGACGCAGGCTAGCGAAGACGCGCCCTTCGTGTTCGATCCGAACCGTCGTGCCTCCCGCTTTGTCTGGAAGATCGATGCGGCCGGGCGTTTCACCTCGATCTCGCGTGAATTCTCCGATGCTGTCGGACCAAAGGCTGCCAATGTCGAGGGTATGAGCTTTTCCGATCTGGCCGCCCTGTTCAATCTGGACCCCGATGGCAAGATCACCGAGCTTTTGAACCGGCGCGATACATGGTCCGGCAAGACGATCTTTTGGCCCGTCGAGGGCACATCGCTGACCGTTCCTATCGATCTGGCCGCGCTGCCGACCTACACCCGCTCGCGCGAGTTCGACGGCTTCCGGGGCTTTGGCATCGTGCGCATTGGCGACGCGGTGGAAGACCCGAATGCGGTTGGCCTGTCTCTGGCTGCCGGACCGCTGTCTGCCGAAGAGGTGCAGCCGGAGACCATCGACCCAGCGCCTGTTGACGAGGAAACACTCTTTTCCCTGCCGCAAGAGGATGAAGAAGCCGAGGTTCAACCCACTTCCATTCCTGACGCGGTGAATGAAAACGTAGCGGAAGACGAGCCGCGCAGCTACGAGCCGCCCGATCATGAAGTGCCTGCGCTGAGGATTACCGAGACGCCGAACCGCCGTTATTCCGACAAGGTGGTGCAGTTCGAAGACCGGCGTGCCAAAAGCCGCGAGCAATTGACCGTCAGCGAGCGTGCGGCCTTTCAGGAAATTGCCCGCACATTGAAGCCTGCGGTCAGCGATGACGACGGTGGCGCCGAGCATCAGGAAATGGATGCTCAGGAGACGGCGGATATCATCGCCCCTGAGCCCGAAATCGTGGCCGATGTGCAGCCGCAGGATGAGCCTTCCACCCCGGAAGTGACGGTCGTGGAGCCGCAGGCCGAAGATGACGACTTTGCAGATTACACGCGGGGCGATGAGCCGGTCAGCTTCGTTGTGCCACTCGCCTCCGCCCGCGGTGCGGATGCTGAAGAGGCGACCGACGCACTTTCCGGGCAGCGCGCGCCGCTGCGTCCCGCCGCGACCTTGACGGCAGAGACGATAGACCAGATGCCGCTCGCGCTTCTCATCCACAGCGGTGACCGGTTGATCCACGCCAACCCGGAGTTTCTACGTTTGACGGGTTATGCGACAGCCGAAGACTTGGCCGAGGTCGGCGGGCTCGATGCGCTGTTGCAACGGGACGAACTGGACGCCGTATCGGAACGCTCAGGCGGTATGGTTGCCGTCAGTGCCGATAACGAGCTGATCCCGGTCAAGGCACGGCTACAATCCATTCGCTGGGAAGATGCGGGCGCGTTGATGCTGTCGCTGATCCCAACGGATGAGCAAGCCGCGCATCCCCTGCCCGCCAACAGCAATAGCGAAGCACCTGTTGGAGAAACGGATGCCGAAGTCACCGACCTGAAAGGCCAGGTCGAGGAGCTGCATTCCATTCTGGAAACAGCGACGGACGGCGTTGTGCTGCTGGGTGAAGACGGTACCATTCGCTCGCTCAACCGTTCGGCCAGCGCGCTGTTCAATTACGACCATGACGAACTTTCCGCCAAGCCGTTCGTCACCCTGTTTGCACATGAAAGCCAGCGGGCCGTGCTGGATTACCTTTCCGGACTTGCCAACAACGGCGTTGCCAGCGTGCTGAACGATGGCCGTGAGGTTATCGGTCGTGAAGCGTCTGGCGGCTTCTTGCCATTGTTCATGACCATTGGTCGGTTGAAATCCTCCAACGGCTACTGCGCGGTCATCCGCGACATTACCCAATGGAAGCGCACCGAGGAAGATTTGCGCAACGCCAAACGCGCTGCAGAAACCGCCAATGCCCACAAGACGGATTTTCTTGCCCGCGTCAGTCATGAAATCCGCACGCCGTTGAATGCGATCATCGGCTTTGCGGACATGATGGCGACGGAGCGGTTCGGCCCGGTCGGTCATCCACGCTACGTCGAATATTCCAACGATATCGTCCGCTCTGGCCGCCATGTTCTCGACATCGTCAACGACCTTCTCGACATCTCTAAAATCGAGGCGGGGCAGATGGATGTCGACTTCAAGGCCGTTGCCTTGAACGACACGATTGCCGAGGCCGTTTCCATCGTGCAGCCGCAGGCCAACAATCAGCGCGTCATCATCCGCACCGCATTGTCGCAGTCCGTACCGCCGATCGTTGCCGATCTGCGCTCCATCAAGCAGATCATGCTCAATGTGTTGTCGAACGCCATTAAGTTCACACCTTCAGGTGGACAGATCGTGGTGTCCACGGCCTATGAGGCGAACGGCAGTGTCGTGCTGCGCATTCGCGATACCGGTATCGGCATGACCCGGGCGGAGCTGGAACAAGCCATGAAGCCATTCCGTCAGGTTGCTGCCTCCAGCAGCCGTGTGCGGGGAGATGGCACCGGCCTCGGCCTGCCGCTGACCAAGGCGATGGTGGATGCGAACCGCGCCAACTTCTCGATCACATCGGCGCCCAATGAGGGAACGCTGGTGGAAATCAGCTTTCCTTCGCAGCGCGTGCTTGCGAACTAGCCCTTTGCGGTATTAGCAATGTGGGAGAGCGGTATTCGCTCTCCCACATTTTAATCTCCGCATCGGCCCGCTGGTGCCGGAAGGATCAGAGCTTGCCGCTGTCCCATGCTTCCCCTACCCGCACGGTTGCCCGAAGCCTGAAACCTTCGTGGCTTTCGCTCGGCACTCTGGTTCTTGCGGTGGCGGTCGCCATGCCGCTGATCGCGATCTTTTCCATTGCGGCCACGGGCGGCACCGATGGCTGGCGCCACCTGCTGGTCAATGTTTTGCCGCGCGCAGGCGGCCAAACGCTGATGCTGCTCGCCATGACAGGACTTGCAGCCGCCGTGTTCGGCATCATCGCGGCATGGCTGGTAAGCACCTTCCAGTTTCCGCTGCGCCGCGCCCTTTCGGTCGCGCTGGTGCTGCCGCTCGCCATTCCGTCCTATCTTGCTGCCTATGCGTTCGGCGAGTTTCTGGATTTTACCGGGCCGGTGCAGAGTGCCGTCCGCACGCTGTTCGGCTATCATTCCATCAGGGATTACTGGTTTCCCGATATCCGGTCTCTCGGCGGTGCGGTGCTGGTGCTCAGCTCCGTTCTTTACCCGTATGTCTATCTTTCGGTCAGAGCGGCGTTCGGCCTGCAAGGCCGCTATGCAACGGAAGCGGCCAGAACACTCGGCGCAAGTCCGCTGCGCATATTCCTGTCCGTGCAACTGCCGATGGCAAGACCCGCCATCATCATCGGTTTTGCCTTGGTGATGATGGAAACGCTGAATGACATCGGGGCCGTGGAATATCTCGGCGTGCGTACGCTGACCTTTGCCATTTACGAGACATGGCTGAACCGCGGCAATCTGGCAGGCGCGACACAGATCGCCTCCGTCCTCATCCTCATCGTAGCGGCGCTCATCATCACCGAAAGGCGGGCACGCAGCCGCCAGCGATTTTCAGCCGCCAAGTCCACGGCAATGACGCAGCGCTTTGCCCTCAAGCCTCTGCCAGCCGCACGAGGCTGGGCTGCCACGGTGTTTTGCCTGCTGCCAATCCTCTCGGGCTTTGCCATCCCGGTGCTGGTGCTGGGCGGTTATGCGTTGAAACGGCTTGGTGCGCTCTCGGACCCCAAACTGCTCAAGGCGCTCGCCCACAGTCTGGAAGTCTCGCTGTCTGCGGCGCTGATCACCCTCATCTGCGGCTTCATCTTTGCCTATGTGCAGCGGGTCAATGCTTCGCCGATGGCGCGGTCGGCAAGTCGCATCGGCTCGCTCGGTTACGGCATACCGGGTACCGTGCTGGCCATCGGCGTACTGCTGCCGCTATCGGCGCTCGACAATGCGCTGGATGGATTTCTTCGACTGCACCTGAATTACTCGACCGGACTTCTGTTGTCAGGCACCGCCTTTGCTATCATCTACGCACACAGCGTCCGCTTCATGACGCTGGCGGAAGGCACAATCGATGCGGGATTCCAAAAGCTCTCACCTCACATCGACATGGCGGCAAGGACGCTGGGACGCACCCGCGCGCAAACCCTCATCACCGTTCTGCTCCCCAACATCCGCCCTGCCGCCATCACGGCGGCTTTGCTGGTTTTCATCGAATCTCTGAAAGAACTCCCCGCCACCATCATGCTGCGCCCCTTCAACTTCAACACGCTGGCAACCCTCGTCTACGAAGACGCATCGCGCTCCAAGGTTCAGGACGCTTCCATCCCCGCTCTCATCATCATCGCTGCCGGGCTGATACCCGTGCTACTGGTATCGCGGTCGCTGGATCATAAAGGCGAGGCGGGCGGGCAGTAATCCAGCCATCTGCACCAGCCTGAAGAAAGCCTTGGCGAATATGTTTGCCGAGGAAAGTAATGCTGCTCATTCCTCAAGCCCTTCCTTTCCGACGTGGATAGAGAAGAGGCATGAAGGACACGCATGAGTATCGCGCAAACAGATTCTGCAAACGCTGAGCTTGGCTCCCACCCCTATAGTGCGCTCCCCGACCGGGCGATCTGGCGCAAAGCGGTGGCAGAGACCCATGCGTTGCAGTTGGAAAATCTGTACAAGAAGAAATTCGACATCTTCCCCCAAACGGCAATTGCGACAGCCGGCAGCTGCTTTGCGCAGCATGTTGCCACATCGCTAAAAAAGAACGGTTTTGCCTTCACGGACTTCGAACCCGCGCCACCTCTTTTCCCACCAGCGCAGGCAAAGAGCTACAATTATGGGGTCTATTCCGCCCGCTATTGCAACATTTACAGCGCACGGCAGCTGCTCCAGACATTTGACCGGGCATTTGGCCGGTTCACGCCTGGTGAGCAAGCGTGGCGCAAGGGCGAAGGCGTGGTCGATCCATTCCGTCCGCTGCTAGAACCTGAGCCGTTTTCAAGCATCGCCGAACTGGAACGCTCCCGCCAGTCCCATTTCGCTGCGATACGAGAGCTCTTTACAAAAACGGAAGTCTTCGTCTTCACGCTGGGCCTGACCGAGGCCTGGATTTCCAAAAGCGATGGCGCCGTTTTTCCGCTTTGCCCCGGCACCGTAGCCGGTCGGTTTGACGAGAGCGAATACGAATTCAAAAACTTCAACTACTTCGAGATTTTCGAAGACCTCGTTGCCATCATCACGCGTTGGCGTGAGGTCAATGCCGATATAAAATTCGTGCTGACCGTCTCCCCCGTTCCGCTGACTGCGACCAAGAGCGATGATCACGTTCTCGCGGCATCGCTCTATTCCAAGTCCGTCCTGCGTGCGGTTGCAGGCCATCTTTCGAATGAAGCCGATTTCGTCGATTACTTCCCCTCCTACGAAATCATCGCAGCGCCGAGCGGGCGCGGTATTTTCTACGATCCCAACCTGCGCACGGTAACGCCCGCAGGTGTTGATTACGTCATGTCACATTTTTTCAAAGAGCACCGGGGCGGCACGTCCGCACCCTCCACCATCACAAGCAGGCCAATCGATATTGGCGACCATGAGATCGTCTGCGAGGAACTGATGCAGGCGCAGGAGCTTGGTTATGCTTGAAATCATCGGAGATTCGCACATCATCGCGCTGGCGGAGGCGATCAAGCATGTATCCTTCAACAGCCGTCATGGGCAATTGCGTATCGCCCAGATGGGGCACGGCTATAACTTTCTGGAGCCTTTCTTTTCCGTCGACAACGATACCGTCGCGTTTACCCAGGCGCCTGCGAAGGCGATATTCGAGAAAATCAATCCCGATCATCCGACCGTCATTTGCCGAAACGATCCTCGACGCTTCGTCTTCATGTTCGGGCTCTATCCAAGCTTTGGTTTCGATCAGAAACACTGGACGACGCACACTGCCGCAATCTGGTCTCAGGACCGACAGTTCGTCTCCAAGAGCGGTTTTGACGCGATCATCGATCACACGCTGAAAGAACCCATGTCGTTCTTCCACACTCTGCGTGGCATGAACGTTGAATTCTCGGTTGCTTCCTGTTGCCCTGTACCATCAAGCTATCAGAGGCTGGCCGGGAAAACCCAATTCGCTGATAGCGAGATCGCGTTTATCTACAACCGGTTCCGCGACCGCGCGACGGCGCAACTGGAAGACATGGGCATCGCCTACCACCATCCACCTTCGTCGGTTTACGATGCAGATGGCGCGATGCTCGACGTCTTTGCGAAACAACCGGGCGACTATCACGCCAATGTCGAATACGGACGCCTTATGCTGGAAAAAATTCTTCAGGACGTGGAGCAGTCCTGACTTGTCACCAGGCACATCCGGGTAAAAGAAAAGGCAGCCGAGGCTGCCTTGAGAGTTTGTGCTTATTAACGAGAGTCGGAATAAAACAACATCATGTCTTTGAGCCACCGGCCCGGTCACCCTCTCATTGAGTGCACCCACGTTGCCTACCATTTGGAACATGGCCATTTAACAAAGGGTTAAAGGGCGACTACACCATTTAGGGACAACAAATTCCTAAGATTATTCGCCGGATTTCGCGAGACGCTGCTCAGTTGCCGGTTCATCCTTTCGCCGCCGCATGTTCATCGCGCATGCGCTGCAATTCGCCACGTTTAGAAGCGATGGAGGCGCAGATGACGCCGATGGTGACGAGCGCAATCAGGATGGTGCAGATGGCATTGATCTCAGGCGTCACACCAAGACGCACCTGCGAGTAGATCTTGATCGGAAGCGTCGTGGCGCCCGGCCCGGTGGTGAAGCTGGCGATGACGAGATCGTCCAGCGACAGCGAAAAGGCCAGCATCCAACCGGCGACGACGGCGGGCAGGATGAGCGGCAGCGTGATGCGGAAGAAGGTTTTGACGGGCGGGCAACCCAGATCGAGCGCCGCCTCTTCCAGACTGCGGTCGAAGGTCAGCAGGCGTGATTGTACGACAATGGCCACGTAGCACATGGTGAAGGTGGTGTGGGCAATGACCACGGTCCAGAAACTGCGGTCCACGCCCACGGCCACGAAGAGCAGTAGCAGCGATAGCCCGGTGATCACCTCCGGCATGACCAGTGGCGCGTAGATCATGCCGGAAAACAAAATGCGACCCGGAAAGCGGGAGAACCGCGTGAGTGAGAGTGCCGCCAGCGTGCCGAGAATGGTGCCGATGGTGGCGCTGAGAACGGCGACGCGCGCGGTGATCCATGCCGCATCCATCAAACCCTGATTGGACCACATGGAACTGTACCATTGCAGTGAAAAGCCGCCCCACACCGTGACCAGCTTGGAGGCATTGAAGGAATAGATCACCAGAATGATGATGGGGATGTAGAGAAAGGCAAAACAGAAGGTGAGAATGGTCGTATCGAACTTGCCGCGCTTCATCGCTATGCCACCTTCTTCTGCTGGTTCTGGAAGATGGCGATGGGCACCACGAGCAACAGCAGCAACAGCACCGCCACGGCAGATGCCAACGGCCAGTCACGGTTGCCGAAGAACTCTGTCCAGAGCGTTTTGCCGATCATCAGCGTTTCCGCCCCGCCCAGCAAATCGGGAATGACGAATTCGCCAGTGATCGGAATGAAGCAGATCATGGAACCGGCGATAACGCCCGGCAGCGACAGCGGGAAGGTGATTTTCCAGAAGGCTTTCCATGGCGGGCAACCCAGATCGTTGGCCGCTTCCAGCAGTGTCGCATCCAGTTTTTCCAGCGCCGCATAAAGCGGCAGCACCATGAAGGGCAGGTAGGAATAGACGATGCCGATGAAAACGGCGGTATCGGTGCGGAAGATGTTGACCTGTTCGTCCGGCCCGAGAAGTCCGATGGTCTGGAACAGCAACGTCAAGAGGCCTTCTGGCTTCAGAATTCCGATCCACGCGTAAACGCGGATGAGGAACGATGTCCAGAACGGCAGGATGACCAGCATCACCAGCGTGGGGCGGATGGTGCTGGGTGCACGCGCCATGGCCAGCGCCATGGGGTAGCCGATCAACAGCAGAAGGAAGGTCGAGATGAAGGCGATGCGCAGCGACGAGAGATAGGCTTCGATATAAAGCGGGTCTTCCGTCAGAAACAGATAGTTCTCGAAATCCAGCTGCGAAAAGAAATCGCCGATCCTGGCAAAGCCTTCGAAGACCGGCGTATAGGGCGGCATGGCGATGGCGGTATCTGAAAAGGAGATTTTCAGAATGATAAGGAAGGGTGCTGCGAAGAACAGCAGCAGCCAGAGATAGGGTATGGCCACCACCAGCCAGCGGGTGGGGCTTTGCCGGTTTTCCGGAGACGAAATCGCCATGTTAACCCTCCCTCAGCGTGTGAGAACCAGACCGGAATCGGCTTTCCAAGCGAGCCAGACCATATCCCCGAAGGTGATGGGCCGGTCGACCAGACGTGAGACATTGGCCTGCGCGGCACGAATGACCCGGCCATCATCCAGCTTGACGATGAACACCGAGAAGTCGCCGAGATAGCCGATATCCCAGACCTCGCCATGTGCAACATTCGGCGATGTCTCCGCAGGTGCATCCAGTGAAATGCGCACCTTTTCCGGGCGGACGGCAAAGGCCACCCTGTCACCGATTGCGGTGGCGCATTCTTGCTCTACGGTCACATCAAGACCATCGCAATCCAGTTGCACGGCGGGGCCTGTCTTAGATGTGACGGTGGCGTCGAAAATATTGATGTCACCAATAAAGTCCGCCACGTAGCGGCTGTTCGGTGCTTCGTAAATTTCAGCCGGTGTGGCCACCTGCGCGACGATGCCCTTGTCCATGACGGCAATGCGGTCGGATACCGTCATCGCTTCTTCCTGATCGTGCGTCACGATGAGGAAGGTGGTGCCAAGTGTTTGCTGAAGGTCCATCAGTTCGAATTGCGTTTCCTCCCGCAGCTTCTTGTCCAGCGCGCCGAGCGGCTCATCCAGCAGCAGCACTTTGGGGCGTTTGGCGAGCGACCGCGCCAGCGCCACGCGTTGCCGTTGGCCACCGGAAAGCTGGCTTGGCTTGCGTTTGGCAAACTCGGTGAGCTTGACCATGCGTAGCATTTCCTCGACGCGGAGCTTGATATCGGCTTTGGGCAGACCATCCTGCTCCAGCCCGAAGGCGATGTTCTTTTCCACCGACATATGCGGAAACAGGGCGTAGGATTGGAACATCATATTGGTGGGCCGCTTATAGGGCGGCACGCCGGAGATGTCCTTTCCCTGCAAGAGGATACGACCTTCCGTTGGCTCCTCGAAACCGGCCAGCATGCGCATCAGCGTGGTCTTGCCGCAGCCGGATGGGCCGAGCAGCGAGAAGAATTCGCGCTCGTAAATATCCAGCGTCAGATTATCCACGGCGACGAAATCGCCAAATCTCTTGGTGACATTCTCAAACCGGATGAACGGAGCCGCCGCCGGATCAGTCCATGGAGAGAATTTGCGTTTAACCGGGCCAAGAGATTTCACCATGAACTGTCCCATCTGCTGTATGAAGAGGCTGAACGAGAAAGGGGCAGGAGTTTCCACCCGCCCCTTTTGAAAACCCGGTCAGCTGCCGGTTTTTATCTGGGTCCAGACGCGGTTGAGCACGCGTTGTTCTTTCGGTCCATAAGGCGAGATGGTGAAGAGCTTCTTCATCGTCTCCGCGTCTGGGTAAACGCCAGGGTTCTTGGAGACGGCTTCATCCATCAAGGCCTGCGATGCCAGATTGCCGTTGGCATATTGCACGTAGTCGGACGCCTTGGCGGCAACATCAGGCTTCATCATGAAGTTGATGAAGGCGTGCGCTGCATCGACATTCTTGGCATCAGCCGGAATGGCAAAGGAATCCATCCAGATATAGGTGCCTTCCTTGGGAATGACGTAGTTCACTTCAACGCCGTTCTTGGCCTCTTCGGCGCGGGTCTTGGCCTGGAGAATGTCGCCGGACCAGCCGATGGTGATGCAGCTGTCGCCATTGGCCAGCTCATCGATATAGGCGGAGGAATTGAACGTCTTCACCGAAGGGCGGATGGCCTTGTAGACATCGCCGCCTGCTTCCAGATCAGCGGTTTCCTTGCTGTCCGGGTTCTTGCCGATGTAGTTCATGGCAATGGCAAAGGTTTCGTCGGACGCATCGAGAATATTGATGCCGCAGGACTTCAGCTTCGCCGCATTTTCCGGCTTGAACAGAATATCCCAGCTATCGACCTTAACGTCATCGCCGAGTGCAGCCTTGATCTTGGCCACGTTGTAGCCGATGCCGGTGGTGCCCCACATATAGTTGACGGCATATTCATTGCCGGGATCATACTGCGACAAGCGCGTGGTGATTTCCGACCACATGTTCTTGAGGTTCGGCAGCTTGGATTTGTCCAGCTTCTGATAGACGCCAGCCTTGATCTGACGCGCCAGGAACGGCGATGTCGGCGCGACTACATCGTAACCGGAATTACCGGCCAGCAGCTTGGTTTCCAGAACTTCGTTACCGTCATAGACGTCGTAGACGACCTTGATGCCGGTTTCCTTGGTGAATTCTTCCAGAAGGGCAGGATCGATATAGTCCGACCAGTTGTAGACGTGGACGACCTTTTCCTGCGCAAATGCGGTGCCAGCGGCCAGAACGGCTGCGGCAACGGCGAGGCTGAAACGAAGCGAACGATGTTTCATGGTAACTCCTGTTTGAACGCGCCGTGGGAAAGCGCGTGATCCCCTTGTTTTGCCAGAGACTAGAAAGGAAAACTTGCGGCGGCAAGCGGGAAATGTGCAGCGCGGCAATTTCAAACAATTGTGTTCAAAGCCGCTACTGAAAATCGAAAACGCTGAGGCCCGTCACCATTTCATCCAGCCCCAGCGGACGCGTTAGCGGTGCCTCCGCCCGAGAAAGACAACCCTGACGCTCACACAGCCGACAGGACGGGCCGATGGCGATGGTACCGGCCTTGATGCCAACGACATCGCCGTAAACAGTCTCTTTCGCCAACGATGAATCGCATGCCACCATGACAGCCGTGCGGCGAATGCGCTCTCCGAACCCCGCCTGCGGTCCATCCAGAGACCGCGAGATGGTGAGATAAGCCCCGCCATCCGGCATCTCCACCTGTTCGGCCAACACCTGCCCCGGTTGGGAAAAAGCGGCGTGAACATTGAGCTTGACGCACTGCCCACCGAACTTTGCCTGCGGAAAGCCTTGTGCCCCCGCCTTGCGGAACCGGTTTCCGGCGCTGTCGATTTCCATCAGAAAAAACGGAATGCCTGACGCACCGGGACGCGCCAGCGTGACGAGACGGTTTGCCGCCTGCTCGAAGGAGACATTGAAGCGCCCGCGTAGGATATCGATATCGTATCGCGCTCGCTGGGCAGCACTGAGGAACGCACCATATGGCATCATCAGAGCATGGGCGGCATAACGGGCAAGCTCGAAACGGGCGATGCGCTTCGCCTCTTCGCCAGAGAGAGCCAGCGCTTGTAATTCGACGCCGATCTCATCCGTAAGCGCCAGAAGACAGGCCTCCATCGCCATTTCGCGCAACTGGTCCTGCGGCGACAGGCGCTCGGATAGAAACAGCCGCATGGAGTGCCGGTCATAACGTCGGCGCAGGTTTGGCATGGCGTGGACGGGCATGGAGCGCACGACGATGCCGTGGTTTTTCTGAAGCCAGCTTTTCAGCGCCTGCGCCAAGTCGTCACCGGGCGACAGCGCTGCATAAAAAGCTTCTGCCGCCACATCCAATTGCGCGAAATGCGCCGCGCGCCGCTCGAAGATTTCCCTGACCTCATCGATCGGCAGGCGAGTGGCCGACAGTGTGGTCTGGTGCCCTTCCCGCGCCAGAAGGTCCGAGAGGTCACTGAGGCGCTGTGCCTGTTCCTTGTACGCGCGGTAAAGCTTGGTAATGCCGCTGGCCGCATTGGGTGCTGCTTCCGCCACCTCGACCAGTTCCTGCCCCGATGGCACCTCGCCCGCCAGCAGCGGATCGGCAAAGACTTCGCGCAACTGGCTGGCAATGCCGCCGCTTTCGCCCTGCAGGTCGTCCAGATCGACCTTATAAACGGAGCTCAGTTTCAACAGCAGTTGCACGGTCAGCGGGCGCTGGTTGCGCTCAATGAGGTTGAGATAGGACGGCGAGATCGACAGCGCCTCGGCCATGGCCGTCTGCGTCAGACCCAACCCGTTGCGCACACGCCGAACACGCGGCCCCGCAAATATCTTGGCCTCCACCAGACCCTCCTCCTTTACAAAATCCACACAAAATTTGGCATGCACGATTTTTACAAAATTTACAATTTTACAACTCCATCCTGTCAAAGACGATACAGCATGACCTCTTTCAAGTCACTGATTTTCCTTTTTATCTGGCGTAAAAATCTTCGAAACGGTAAATTCAGTCACATCGGAGCACACATCATATTGGAGTAATGATGTGTGGAAGGATTTACAGTTCTGACACGGGAGAGAGACATGACTGATTTTTACAAGCTGGTTCCAAACGCACCCAAAGGCCGTTACGATGGCATTGGGCGCACTTACACAACAACGGACGTTGAGAGGTTGCGCGGCTCCGTCGAAATCCGTCATTCGCTGGCGGAAATGGGCGCGAACCGATTGTGGAAGCTGATCAACGAGGAAAGCTACATCAATGCGCTCGGCGCGCTTTCCGGCAATCAGGCCATGCAGATGGTTCGCGCCGGTCTGAAGGCGATCTATCTCTCGGGCTGGCAGGTTGCGGCGGACGCCAACACGGCATCTTCCATGTACCCGGACCAGTCGCTTTACCCGGCCAATGCAGCGCCGGAACTGGCAAAGCGCATCAACAAGACATTGCAGCGCGCCGACCAGATCGAAACTGCCGAGGGCAAGGGCCTATCCGTCGATACGTGGTTTGCGCCCATTGTTGCCGATGCCGAGGCCGGTTTCGGTGGCCCGCTGAATGCGTTTGAAATCATGAAGGCGTTCATCGAGGCTGGTGCTGCCGGTGTTCACTATGAAGACCAATTGGCATCGGAAAAGAAATGCGGACATCTGGGCGGCAAGGTTCTGATCCCGACAGCGGCCCATATCCGCAACCTGACGGCGGCGCGTCTGGCGGCCGACGTGATGGGCACACCGACGCTGGTCATCGCCCGCACCGATGCCGAAGCCGCCAAGCTTCTGACGTCTGATATCGATGAGCGCGACCGTCCCTTCGTGGATTACGATGCCGGGCGTACCGTCGAGGGCTTCTATCAGGTCAAGAACGGTCTAGAACCCTGCATTGCGCGCGCCAATGCCTATGCGCCCTATTGCGATCTGATCTGGTGCGAAACGTCCAAGCCGGATCTGGAGCAGGCGAAGAGATTTGCGGAAGGCGTGCACAAGGTACATCCGGGCAAGAAGCTGGCTTACAATTGCTCGCCATCCTTCAACTGGAAGAAACACTTGGATGATGCGACGATTGCCAAGTTCCAGCGCGAACTCGGTGCCATGGGTTACAAGTTCCAGTTTATCACCCTTGCCGGGTTCCACCAACTCAACTACGGCATGTTCGAACTGGCACGCGGCTACAAGGACCGGCAGATGGCAGCCTATTCGGAGCTTCAGGAAGCGGAATTCGCCGCCGAAATCAACGGCTACACCGCCACCAAGCACCAGCGCGAAGTCGGCACCGGCTATTTCGATGCGGTCTCCGTCGCCATATCCGGCGGCACCTCATCCACCACGGCGATGAAGGAATCGACCGAACACGACCAGTTCCGCCCCGCTGCGGAATAAGTAAGCAAGCCCATTGAACGGAGGAAAACCAATGGCTTCGATTTCAAGAGTTAAGGAACGCACCGAGGAGCAATCCTCATCCATGAGCCAGGATCAGCAAAGCGCCATCCGCATGCTGGCCAACGACCTGCACCGCCTCAACCAGGCGGTCATGAATGCGGTCGAGGCCGGTGTCTCGGTAGAACTCGTCCGCTCCGCCCGCCACCATGGCGGCGACGGAAACTGGGGTGATCTGCTGATCCCCGTCATCGTCGCGCAGGGCAAGGCGGCGGCATAACCACAATCTCAAGCCGGGCGGTTGTGCCGTCCGGCGAAGAGATCGGAATGCCCCTTGATAAGCTTCACCATACGATCCGCCACCGTCCTGATATCGCGACGGTGGCGGTCCACTTTTGTGTGGGGCGATGCGAGGTTGATGCAGCAGAAGGTTTTTGAAGTTAGTCTCTGGCCAATTTGTAAGCAGAAAAAGCAAATACCAGCCCCAATGTACCGTCTATCCAACGCCGCAGCCGACTATAGACAGACACCATTTTCGGTGTCGAAAACAGAATAGCAATTAACGTGTAGAACACGACGGAAAATAAAATCGTGCCTGAAAGGACGGCAAGTATTGTCCAGGCAGGAGCATTCGGTTCGATGGCAAGAGCGATGATCGCCACCCAAGTCAGCACTGCTTTTGGATTGGCAAGATTGAGAGCACAGCCACGTAAAAATACGTTGATCGTGTTGTATTCCTTTTTGCCAGTGAGGCTCACGTCGATATCGTATTTTGAGAACGCCGAAGCAAATGCCTTCCAAGCAAGGTACAAGAGATAGAAACATCCAAGGATGCGGATGATGTCGAGAATACCGGCATAGGCGACGAGCAAAGTGGACAGACCGAGAAACGCAAGAATTCCCCAAACCAAAGCACTAGCCGCAATACCCAGCCCCATCGCGATACCGGCTTTCCGACCCGACTCCATGGCAGTTCCCATCGTTGCCAGCATCGCAGGCCCCGGACTAACTGCCGAAACAACATATGTTGTGAAAGCGAGCATAATGCCGGGCCAATAGGAATGAATTGAACTCATATCGCTTTCCTTGAAATTAAAAACGCCAATCGGAAGCAGCCTAACGCTTTCAGATTAGACGTGAAATTCCCCGCACAACAAGCGCCTAAATTGCAGCATTTACAAATTTGACGTCGGCAAAACTTAAATTGATGAATCCGCATGACGCTCGCTGTCTAACGACCACAGAAACTGGGAAAATTGCTGATCCCAGTCAGGGCAAGGCTGCGGCGTAATCTAGCCTCTCAGGCCGGGCGGTTGTGCCGTCCGGCGAAGAGATCGGAATGCCGCTTGATCAATTTCACCATACGATCCGCCACCGTCCTGATGTCACGACGGTGGCGGTCTTCGTTGTTCATGACGATCCATTGTTTATGGCGCAGTTCCTCGATGACCTCACCCTCGCGCACCAGTCGCGCCTCCGCATCACCGACGAAACAGGGCAGCACCGCCACGCCTGCGCCCGCCAGTGCCAAATCCAGCAAAGCCGTCGGGCGGTTGACCGTGACCACGATGCTCCCTGACATGTTTTCGTGGGGCCAACGCAGATAAGCGGAAATCGCGCTGTCTGTGGAAACGGCCACCCAACGATCACGGATGGAGGCTGCGGCATTGCGCAATCGATAGGCCGCATAGGCAACGTCGCCGGTCTTGATGGCGGCGAGATTTCGTTCTTCCGGCTCGAAAGCCCGGATGCCTATATCATTTTCGCGATGCGCCAGGCTCGCACGTTGTTCCGCCACGAAGAGATCGATCCGAAAATCATCCCGCTCACTGCAAATGGCTGAAAAGTTGGTGGTGAGCAGATGCGCGTTCCATGTACCGGCGGCGATGCGCACCAGTGATGAAGCGGCACCGGATTTGCGCCAGCCGTCGATATTGCGCGCCGCATCTTCCATCGTCTGAAGCTGGTCCAGCAGCGCGCGTCCATCGGCGGTCAGCTCGTAACCGGTCTGACTGCGGATGAAGAGGGATTTCCCGAGCGTCTGCTCCAGTTCCAGCATCCGCCGTCCGATCGTCGCGGCACTGAGGCCCAACGTCGTGGTCGCGCCGGTGAGGCCACCACTGCGGGCGACATCGAGGAAAATCTGAAATGCATCCCAACCGAGGTTTTTCATCAGTGAAAAACATAGGGCATTCTTGGCTGCATATAAATCAAAAAATATCGCTGATGCTTGAGCCTCAAATACGGAGGCATTTATGCAAGAGCTTTATTCAGCACTGGCTTTGTTGAAGATTACCCGTCCCGACACGCCCCGAAACGCGCGAGAGGAGGAGGACAGGTTTTATACAGAGGCGGCGCAGGCGTCAGCTCCTTGGCGGCTGGTCAAAACCGTGATTATGCGTTGCGGTATTGCGATGAGGAACTTAGTGCAACAGCACGAGAAACGCAGCAATCGCACCCGCCGAAATCAGAGTCAGGCGGAAGGCGTAGGCGGCGGTGTCATTAGCAGTGCGAGCAATCGCGATGGCGCGGGCGGGTTTTCTGGACATCATCATGAGCGGCTTCCTGAACGAGAAACATAACCGATCGATGCCGGGTTCCGGCGTCCAGCGGGACATCATGTATCAACTTGCGTTGTGCTGGCATTCGATCAGCATGACTCCGCGTCTCTTAATAAGGCATTAAGATGTCGAGGCTTTACACAGATTCCCCGGCGGCGTTGCCGGATGCCCATGCCCACTGGAAATTATAGCCGCCCAGCCAGCCGGTCACGTCTACGCATTCGCCGATGAAATAGAGGCCAGGCACGGTTTTGGCCTGCATGGATTTGGAGTCGAGATGGGTTGTATCGACACCACCGAGCGTGACTTCCGCCGTGCGATATCCTTCCGAGCCGGAGGGTTTTATCGACCACTCCTGCACGGCGGCAGTCAACACGCCCAACGTCTTGCCGGACATATCGCCGATATTGCCGGCAACCCCTGCCCGCTCCACCACATGCTGCGCCAGTCGCTTCGGGAGGATTTCGCCCAGTGCGGTTTGAGCTGACTGGCGGCCATTGGTTTTCTTCGCCGCTTTCAGGTGGCCGATGATATCCAGATCCGGCTCCATCTTCAGGCTGATCTCATCACCCTCGCGCCAGTAGGATGATATCTGCAGAATTGACGGGCCGCTCAATCCTCGGTGCGTGAACAGCAAAGCCTCATTGAACGAGGTCTTGCCGTGGGAAATTTCGGCTGGAACGGCGATGCCGGAGAGAGCCGCGAGCTTTTCAAGCTGCGTCGGCTCCAGCGTCAAAGGCACGAGGCCGGGGCGCGTTTCGATGATGCCGAGGCCGAATTGTTCGGCAATGCGGTAGGCAAAGCCGGTTGCGCCCATTTTGGGAATGGATTTTCCACCCGTTGCCAGAACCAGACTGTCCGTTTCGATGATGCTGGATGAAGTCGCAACGCGAAAGCCGCCGGTGGGAAGTGCATCCACCGAAGCGATCTCGGTTTGCAGCCGTAGTTTCACGCCCACCGCCTGCATCTCCGCCAGCAGCATGCGGATGATATCCTTGGCGCTGTCATCGCAGAACAGTTGCCCGAGCGTCTTTTCGTGCCAGGGGATGCGGTGCTTCTCCACAAGGGATATGAAATCACGTGGCGTGTATCGCGCCAAGGCGGATTTCGCGAAATGCGGATTGCTGGAGAGGTAATTCTTCGGCCCCGCATGGACATTGGTGAAGTTGCAGCGCCCACCGCCCGAAATGCGGATTTTTTCGCCTGGTGCTTTGGCGTGATCGATGATGATGACGGAACGGCCGCGCTGACCGGCACGAATGGCGCACATCATGCCAGCGGCGCCTGCGCCTAAAATCAGCACGTTACATTTTTCCGTCATGGAGTTTCCCTAGTTTCGGTGTACTTCCTCTTTTCGAAGTCAGGTCTGTTGTCAATGGCGCTTCCCCCCTCGCCAATTGTCAAAGTCTGACTATGATAGTGCCAATCGAAACACAAAGCCGGTGATTTATGCCTCCCAAGAAAACCATGCTCCATCCGAAAAAACCGGCAAACATGGCGAAGAAAATACAAGTTGACGTCTCTCCGACACGCGGTTGCTCCACATGGCGCGAAGCCGCGCAGTGGCTGAAGGCTCGCGGTATCGAAGACATCGAGTGCATCACCCCCGACCTCGCGGGCGTGCCCCGCGGCAAGATGATGCCGACCTCCAAATTCACCGGCGATACGTCGCTGGCGCTGCCATCGGCGCTTTATCGCCACACGATTTCTGGCGAATACCCTGACGAAACCGCGAACTTCCGTTATGAGCCGCGCGACAGCGATCTGAAGCTGGTGCCAGACCTATCCACGCTTTGCGTCGTGCCGTGGGAAAGCGATCCGACAGCACAGGTAATCTGCGATGTGGTGGATCAGGAAGGCAAATTCGTTCCTTATACGCCACGCAACGTGCTGCGAAACGTGCTCGATCTTTACAAGGACAAGGGCTGGAAGCCGGTCGTTGCGCCTGAGATCGAATTCTATCTCGTTGCCATGAATGACGACCCGGACTACCCGCTGCATCCGCCCAAGGGCCGCTCGGGTCGCTCCATCGTCGGCGGGCAGAGCTATTCGATTGCGGGTATCAACGAATTCGACGAGTTGATCGACGACATATACCACTTCTCGGAAAAGCAGGGTCTGGAAATCGACACGCTGATCCACGAAGAAGGTCCGGCACAGCTGGAAATCAACCTTCGCCACGGCGATCCCATAGAGCTGGCCGATCAGGTGTTCCTGTTCAAGCGCACCATCCGCGAGGCGGCGCTGAAACACGGCATCTATGCCACCTTCATGGCCAAGCCCATGCAGGGCATGCCGGGTTCGGCCATGCATATTCACCAGTCGGTGGTGGATATCGAAACGGGCGACAACGTATTTTCCAACAAGGATGGCAGCCCCTCCAAGGAATTCTTCTCCTTTGTCGGCGGCATGCAGCGCTATGTGCCGAATGCCTTGGTGATGCTGGCACCTTACGTGAATTCCTACCGTCGCCTGACGCCGGATATGGCATGCCCGGTCAACAACGCCTGGGGTTACGACAACCGCACGACCGCCTTCCGCGTGCCTATTTCGGGGCCTTCGGCACGGCGCGTGGAAAACCGTCTGCCGAGTTCAGATGCCAACCCGTATCTGGCCATCGCGGCATCTCTCGCCTGCGGCTGGCTTGGCATCATGAACAATATCGAGCCGACCGAGCCGACTTACGAGACGGCGAACGAAGGCTCTATCGAACTGCCGCGCGGCCTGCTGGAAGCTGTGGCGCTGCTGGAAGGCGAACCCCAGCTGGAGCGCGTTTTCGGGCATGAATTCGTCGGCCTCTATGCCGGTTTGAAGCGTGGCGAGTTCGAGACCTTCATGCAGGTAATCAGCCCGTGGGAGCGGGAATTCCTGCTGCTGAACGTGTGAGGGCATACCCATGACATGGCAAAGCCCGATAGCGCCCGGCATGTCCTGGTATCAGGACAGTCTGAGCGAGCGGCCCGAATACGCGGCGATGGACGGTTCGCGCACGGTTGATGTCGCCGTCATCGGCGGCGGCTTCACCGGTTTGCAGGCGGCCTATAATCTTGCCAAGGCGGGTGTTTCTGTCGCGCTTGTGGAGGGTTATCGTTTCGGCGATGGCGCGTCCGGTCGCAATGGCGGGCAGTTCGGCACAGGCCAGCGGGCATGGCCGGACGATCTGGAAAAGGACATCGGCTTTGAGCGCTCCAAGGCGCTGTTCGACATTGCCGAGAGCGCCAAGCACTACGTGCTTGACTTCGCCCGTAAGCATGCCATCGACATGGAATTCCTACCGGGGCAGCTGAACGTCCTGCACAAGGCCTCCTACGAGAAGGACTATCGCAAAAGCGTCGAGGCCATGCGCAGTCGTTATGGCTACAGCCATGTTTCCTTCATGGAGAAGACTGAAACAGCGCAGCGGCTGGGCTCCGACCATTATCACTTCGG
The DNA here is from genome assembly GCA_900468015.1 of Hyphomicrobiales bacterium. GTDB lineage: Bacteria > Pseudomonadota > Alphaproteobacteria > Rhizobiales > Rhizobiaceae > Agrobacterium. Next base: position 150,277 of record UBRU01000012.1, on the reverse strand, counting down.
CGTGCGCGACACCGGCACCGGCCATATTCATCCGTTGAAGCTCGTCATTGGGCTGGCGAAGGCAGCGAAAGCGGCGGGCGCGCAAATCTTCGAGATGACGCCTGCCAGGTCCATTGCGCAGTCGGGCGGCAAGACGCTGATCGAAACGCCATCCGGCACCATCACCGCCAACCGCGTGCTGATTGCCACCAATGCCCATATCGGCAATCTGGAGCCAGTCACGGCGGCGCATGTCATGCCCATCCGCTCCTTCATCGGCTCGACCGTGCCGCTGGATGATTTTCCTGATATCATTCCGGGGAAAGAAGCGGTGGCCGACAGTCGTTTCGTGGTGCGCTACTTCCGCAAGACGCCGGATAACCGGCTGCTGTTTGGCGGGCGCGAAGCCTATACGGCGGATTCGCCGCGTGACATTTCCAAACACATTCGCAAGCAGATCGCGGAGATATATCCGGCCTTGAATGCCATCGAGATGACCCATGCCTGGGGTGGATCGGTGGGCATTACGCTCACGCGCCAGCCCTTCGTGCGCGAGGTCATGCCGGGTGTGATGTCCATCGGCGGCTATTCCGGCCATGGCGTGATGCTGGCGAACTATTGCGGCAAGCTTTATGCGGATATGGTTGTTGCCAAGGACAAGGCACTGGACCAGTTCGCCTCGCTGGATGTCCCGTCGTTTCCGGGCGGCACGACATTGCGCGCACCCCTGCTGTTTCTGGCGCTTTCATGGTACGCATTGCGCGACAGGTTTTAATTGAGCGTTTGGAGCAGATGTTCGTGAGACATCCTCATAGTGAACAGAAACAACGGCTTGCACGCAAAATTTATAAATTCTTACAACACGTCTGGCATTTTTAAATCGATTAGATTATGGATGCCCTCAACATGGAAAGATCGAGAGAATCGGTATGAGCAGTCAAATCATTCCAGTAGAGCCCTTCGATTGCGTCGTCTTCGGCGGCACTGGCGATCTGGCCGAGCGCAAGCTTCTGCCAGCCCTTTACCACCGCCAGGTGGAAAACCAGCTGTCTGAACCGACACGCATCATTGGCGCCTCCCGTTCGGTCATGACCCATGAGGAATATCGCAAATTCGCACAGGATGCCCTCAAAGAGCATCTCAAGAAGGGCGAATATGACGATGAACAGGTCGCAAAATTCTGCGCCCGCCTGTTCTACATTCCCGTCGATGCGAAGTCTGACGGTGGCTGGGACAAGCTGAAGAAGCTTCTCGATGAAGGCAAGGATCGCATTCGTGCCTTTTATCTCGCCGTCGCTCCCGGCATTTTCGGCGACATCGCCTTCAAGATCCGCGACCACAAGCTGATCACCAAATCCACACGCATCGTCGTGGAAAAGCCGATTGGCCGCGATCTCGCCTCTGCGCTGGAACTCAACGACACGCTGGGCAATGTCTTCAAGGAAGAGCAGATCTTCCGTATCGACCACTATCTCGGCAAGGAAACCGTGCAGAACCTGATGGTGCTGCGCTTTGCCAATGCGCTCTACGAGCCGCTGTGGAACTCCGCCCATATCGACCACGTGCAGATAACGGTTGCCGAATCCGTTGGTCTCGAAGGCCGTGCCGGATATTACGATAAGGCTGGTGCGCTGCGCGACATGGTGCAGAACCATATTCTACAATTGCTGTGCCTGGTTGCCATGGAGCCCCCCTCCTCCATGGACGCGGAAGCCGTGCGTGATGAGAAGGTGAAAGTTCTGCGTTCGCTGAAGCTGATCGACGAATCCAATGTCGAGAAGCTGACGGTGCGTGGCCAGTACCGCGCTGGCGCTTCTGCCGGTGGTCCGGTCAAGGGCTATCTGGAAGAGCTGGAAGGCGGCGTTTCCAACACCGAGACCTTCGTTGCCATCAAGGCCGAAATCGCCAACTGGCGCTGGGCGGGCGTGCCGTTCTACATCCGCACCGGCAAGCGTCTTGCGACCCGCGTTTCCGAGATCGTCGTTACCTTCAAGCAGATCCCGCATTCGATCTTCGATGATGCGGCTGGCAAGGTCGAGGCCAACAAGCTGGTCATTCGCCTGCAGCCGGATGAAGGCGTCAAGCAGTCGCTGCTCATCAAGGATCCCGGCCCGGGCGGCATGCGCCTGCGTCAGGTTTCGCTGGATATGAGCTTTGCCCAGGCCTTCAACGTTCGCAGCCCCGATGCCTATGAGCGCCTGTTGATGGACACCATCCGCTCCAATCAGGCCCTGTTCATGCGTCGCGACGAAGTGGAAGCTGCGTGGAAGTGGGTCGATCCTATTCTGAAAAGCTGGGAAGCCGTGGGCCAGGGCGTTCAGGGTTACACGTCAGGCACATGGGGCCCTAGCGGTTCGATCGCACTGATCGAGCGAGATGGTCGTACATGGCACGAAGCCGATTAAGGGGGATATGCAGATGATTGAGCAGGAGCATATCTTCGCAAACGGCCAGGAACTGGCAGAAACACTGGCGAAGGACGTCGCCAGGCGTCTTGAAGACGCGGTTTCCGAACGCGGCACGGCAAGCATCGCCGTCTCTGGCGGCTCGACACCGAAGCGCTTCTTTCAGGAGCTTTCGAAACATCAGCTGGACTGGAAGAACATCAGCGTGACGCTGGTGGACGAGCGTTTCGTGCCGCCGGAAAGTGATCGTTCCAACCACAAGCTGGTGGCCGACAATCTGTTGCAGAACGCCGCGACCTACGCGTATTTCGTGCCGCTCTACCAGTTCTTCGCCACCACGGAAGATGCCGCAACGCTGGCAACCGTTAAGACGGAAGCGATCTGCGATCCTTTCGATGTCGTCATTCTGGGCATGGGCACGGATGGCCATACTGCCTCGTTCTTCCCCGGCGGCGACAATCTCGAAGAGGCACTCGATCTGGATGAGGACCGCGCCGTTCTGCCGATGACGGCGGAAACTGCGGGTGAAGATCGTTTGACCTTCAATCTTTCCGCTCTTCACGATGCGCGTTTTCTGGTGCTGCACATCGAAGGTGCGGCCAAGAAAGAGACGCTCGATCAGGCGAAATCCGATCTGGACGAGGAAGAGATGCCCATCCGGGCCGTCCTCAACCGCGCGGAATCGCCGGTGAATATCTACTGGGCGCCCTAAGCCCAGGCTTTAAACAGCAACAGGATCACCGGCCAACGTCCCAAGCGTCTGGCCGATGATCTACACAAAGACAGGATGAACGCCCATGGCTGCCGACCCACGTATTCAGGCTATCACGGCCCGCATCGTCGAGCGCTCGAAACCTTATCGTGAGATTTATCTCGAAAGGCTTCGGCTTCAGGTCACCAAGGGTGTGCATCGCTCCGTTCTGTCCTGCGCCAATCTGGCGCATGGATTTGCGGTCTGTTCCCCCGCCGACAAGGACATCCTTGCCGGCGACCGGGTCGGAAATCTCGGCATCATCACGTCCTATAACGACATGCTCTCCGCGCATCAGCCGTTTGAGGTCTACCCGAACCTGATCCGGGAAGCCGCCAAGGAAGCTGGCGGCATAGCGCAAGTTGCCGGTGCGGTTCCAGCCATGTGCGATGGCGTGACGCAAGGACAGCCGGGCATGGAGCTATCGCTGTTTTCGCGTGATGCAATCGCCATGGCAGCGGGCATCGGCCTGTCGCACAATATGTTCGATGCAGCCCTGCTCCTTGGCGTCTGCGACAAGATCGTACCGGGTCTGGTGATCGCGGCGCTTTCCTTCGGCCATCTGCCCTCCATCTTCATTCCGGCAGGGCCCATGACATCTGGCCTGCCGAATGATGAAAAGTCGCGCATTCGCCAGCTTTATGCCGAGGGCAAGGTTGGGCGTGCCGAACTGCTGGAAGCCGAATCCAAATCCTACCACGGTCCGGGCACCTGCACCTTCTACGGCACCGCCAATTCCAACCAGATGCTGATGGAAATTATGGGCTTTCATATGCCTGGTTCCTCCTTCATCAATCCCAACACGCCGTTGCGCGATGCGATGACCCGTGAAGCCACCAAGCGAGCGCTGGCGATTACCGCGCAGGGCAACGAGTTTACGCCAGCGGGCGAGATGATCGATGAGCGCTCCGTCGTCAACGGCGTCGTTGGTCTGCACGCTACGGGCGGCTCCACCAATCACACGATGCACCTTATCGCCATGGCGCGCGCGGCTGGCATCGTGCTGACATGGCAGGACATCTCCGATCTGTCGGACGTTGTGCCGCTTCTGGCCCGTGTCTATCCGAACGGTATGGCGGATGTGAACCATTTCCACGCAGCAGGCGGCATGGGCTTTCTCATCAAGCAGCTTCTGAAGCAGGGTCTCGTGCATGATGACGTGCGCACCGTGTTCGGCCATGGGCTTGAAGCCTACACCATCGAGCCGACACTGGATGAAGACGGTGCGATAGCCCGCACCGCCGCGCCGGAAGTCAGCCATGACCCGAAGGTTCTCGCTGGCATCAAAACGCCGTTCCAGCCAACCGGTGGCGTGAAGATGCTGAGCGGCAATCTCGGCAAGGCCGTCATCAAGATTTCTGCGGTCAAGCCAGAGCGCCATATCATCGAGGCCCCGGCCATCATCTTCCACGATCAGGACAGCCTTCAGGCCGCCTTCAAGGAAGGCAAGCTGAACCGCGATTTCGTGGCCGTGGTCCGCTTCCAGGGCCCGAAGGCCAATGGCATGCCCGAATTGCACCAGCTGACGCCACCGCTTGGTGTGCTACAGGATCGTGGTTTCAATGTCGCACTGGTCACCGATGGTCGTATGTCCGGCGCATCCGGCAAGGTCCCAGCCGCCATCCACGTCACGCCTGAAGCGGTCGATTGCGGCCCGATCTCACTCATCCGCGATGGCGATATCGTCCGTCTTGACGCCATTTCCGGCACGCTGGAAATTCTGGTTTCGGCTGCCGAACTGTCCAAGCGCGAACCTGCTACGGCAGATCTTTCCGGCAACGAATGGGGCATGGGCCGCGAACTCTTCGCCCCCTTCCGCCGCAGCGTCGGTGCCGCAGATCACGGCGCGAGCGTGTTTTCCCATTGAGCATGGGGCCAGACGACGCAGCCTATCCGGTACAGATGCAGCTGGAGGCCTACAACGCCCGCGACATCGACGCGTTCATGCGTTGGTGGGCTGATGATTGCGAGTATTATGTTTTCCCCGATCAACTCGTCGCCAGCAGTGCCGAGGAGGTTCGCGCGAGACACGTCGAGCGGTTCAAAGAGCCAAACCTGCACGGCGAGCTGCTGCATCGCATCGTGATGGGCAACACCGTGGTCGACCATGAAACGGTCACACGCAGCTTCGCGGACGGCCCCGGCGAGTTGGACGTCATCTGCATCTACGAGATCGTGGACGGCAAGATTGCCAAGGCGTGGTTCAAAATCGGCACGCCCAGGCTTTACAGCTAAGATTAAGGTCTACCAGGCGCGGATATCGAGCTTGCGGTCGCGGTGCGCCGGATGTGTGCTGAACACGAAAATTCGGTCCATGTCCTTCTTGCTCAGAAGGTGCAGGAAGCGAACGTGGATCGTGTTGTTGGGATTGACCTTCAACAACACGCAACCAATCTTGGTGATGCGGGCGTCTGGAATATCCAGATAGAATTGCTTCGGCAGATTGTACTGCGTCATCAGCGCAAGGATCGCTTCCGAATACGAAATCTTGATAACGTCACAGCGGCGCGACGCCATGTTCATCACGGCCTTTTCGGTATATTCGATGCGCGCGGCGTTCATCGTATCTTCCATTTTGAAACGACCTTCCCGGTCGTACATGAAAGATTCTTCCTTGCTGAGATAGGTGGGTTTACCGATGTCCGCCCGGGCGTTCACTGCCATCATCCTTTTTGTTATTTTTCACGGATAAAGACTAGCCAGAACTCCTTAAGAATTCCTGTCGCCGTTTCGATATGAAACACATGCGAAATCTTGCTGTGGATAATTCAACTTCATCACCGCCTACGCAACGTCACGCGGCTTAACCTGCTGATAAATTTCAATTTTGTACAAATGTTATGGATAATAGCAATTGGGAACGGCTCATCTTTATCGTTAACAAGCCGTTCCGCAAGCGTTTTTAGCGGCGATATGTCTGCCCGTTCGCATCAAAGAGATGCAGCTTTTCAGCGGGTGCGGAGAAGCGCAAAGTCTGACCTTTTTTGGCCTGCGCGATGCCGGGTATCTTGACGATGATCGGCTCCTGCCCGGCAGGTGCTTCGAGGTGGAGAAGCGTCACTTCTCCGAGTGCCTCCACGATGGAAACCTTGCCTTCAAACAGGTAGTCGTCACCCGTCGAAATGGACAGGTCTTCGGGCCTCACGCCAAAGGCTGCGGCCTTGCCTTCTTCGCCCGCAGCCGTCGCAATCGGGACGATGAGCGACTTGCCATCGGCAAGCACCAGCGCCGTCTGCGCACCTGTTGTCGTCACCTTGCCGGAGATGATGTTCATGGCCGGAGAGCCGATGAACTTTGCCACGAACAGATTGGCGGGGTTTTCGTAAAGATCGAGCGGTGCACCGACCTGCTCCACACGACCACCGTTCAGCACGACGATGCGGTCGGCCAGCGTCATGGCCTCGACCTGATCGTGGGTGACGTAGATCATCGTGGTATCGGCCATCTGTTCGGACAGCTTGGCGATCTCGATGCGCGTTGCCACGCGAAGCGCGGCGTCGAGGTTGGACAGCGGCTCGTCGAACAGGAAGACTTTCGGGTTGCGGCAAATGGCACGACCAATGGCAACACGCTGGCGCTGACCGCCCGACAGGGCCTTCGGCAGACGCTCCAGATATTGCGTCAGTTGCAGAATATCGGCAGCGGCGCGCACGCGGCGGTCGATCTCCTGCTTGTTTTCCTTGGCGATCTTCATGCCGAAGGCCATGTTGTCGTAGACGGTCATATGCGGGTAGAGCGCGTAGGACTGGAACACCATAGCGATGCCGCGCCGCGAGGGCGGGATTTCGTTGACCAGCTGGCCATCGATATACATCTCGCCGCCGGTGATCTCTTCCAACCCGGCAATCATACGCAAAAGCGTGGATTTGCCGCAGCCGGATGGACCGACGAAGACGATGAACTCGCCCTGTTTGATGTCGAGATCGATACCGTGCAGGACTTTGACCTGCCCGTAGGATTTGCGGATATCCTTCAGAATAACGCCAGTCATGCGGTGTCCTCCCTCAATCTTCAGGCGTGGCGGGCGAAGAAAGCGCCCCATGCCGGTAATGTAACCTCGTTGCCGCTCTGCTCTGCGGAAAAACCGTGACCGTCCAGAACGTCCCATTCACCATCCGGCAGCGTTGCCACCGAGGGTTCTGCCGAGAGGTTGAAGAGGCACAGCACCGTCTCGTTGCCCAGCGTGCGGGTATAGCTCGACACCGTTCCGACCACCGGCTGGAACTCGATCTTACCCTTTGCAAAGGCCGGATGCAGTTTGCGGAACGTCAGGAAGCGGCGGTAGTGCTCCAGCACCGATGTCTCGTCGCCCTGCTGGGCGCTGACGGCGCGCTGCTTATGTTCGGGCGGAATAGGAAGCCAGCCCTTTTCGGCTGTCGAGAACCCCGCCAGCGCATGGCCAGCATCCCAGACCATCGGCGTGCGGCAACCATCACGACCCTTGAATTCCGGCCAGAATTGAATGCCGTACGGGTCCTGCAAATCTTCGAAAGCGATATCGGCTTCGGTCAGGCCGAGCTCTTCGCCTTCATAGATGCAGACCGAGCCGCGCTGCGTCATCAGCAGCGCTGCCAGAACCTTGGCGAAGGCGTCCTTGTCTTCCACCACATCGCCCCAACGGCTGATATGGCGCACGACGTCATGGTTGGAGAATGCCCAGCAGGCCCATCCCTCGGGCGCAGCTTGGGCAAATTCCGCCTGCACATCGGCCACGCGCTGCGGTGTCAGCGCATCGGGTGCCAGGAATTCGAAGGCGTAGCACATCTGCATCTTGTCATCGCCGGAGGTGTATTCGCCAACGATTTCGAGACCGCGCTGGCTGTCACCGACTTCACCGACAGCGGCGATGTCCAGGAACTCGTCCAGCACGGCGCGGAAACGCTTGAGGAAGGCGATGTTCTCAGGGCGGTTCTTGTCGTAGATGTGCTCCTGGAAATTGTAGGGGTTCACGGCAGGCGCGGTGGATGCATTGCGCCGTTCCGGGGCAAGCGCCGGGTTGTTGCGCAGCTCCTTGTCGTGGAAGTAGAAGTTGATCGTATCCAGACGGAAGCCATCGACGCCGCGTTCCAGCCAGAAGCGGGTGATGTTCAGCAGTTCCTGCTGCACCTCTTCATTGTGCAGGTTGAGGTCCGGCTGTGAGGTGAGGAAGTTGTGCATGTAATATTGCATGCGCGTCGGGTCCCACTGCCAGCCGGAACCGCCGAAGATGGACAGCCAATTGTTGGGCGGCGTACCATCCGGCTTGCCATCGCTCCACACATACCAGTCCGCCTTGGGGTTCTGGCGGCTGGAGCGGCTCTGCACGAACCATGGATGCTGATCGGACGTGTGTGACAGGACGAGGTCGATCATGACACGGACGCCGAGGCGGTGGGCTTCGGCGATCAGACCGTCGAAATCCGCCAGCGTGCCGAACATGGGATCGACATCGACGTAGTTGGAGACGTCGTAGCCAAAATCCTTCATCGGTGACGTGAAGAAGGGCGAAATCCAGATCGCGTCTGCACCGAGCTTGGCAATGTGTTCCAGCCGTGAGGTGATACCCTTGAGGTCACCGATGCCATCGCCATTGGAATCTTGATACGAGCGCGGGTAGATCTGGTAGATCACGGCACCGCGCCACCAATCCTTATCGCGCACGAGAGCAGAAGACGTCATTGCAGTATCCTGTGTGGTATGGGCATTCATGGATGTATCAGCCTCCCTTGACCGAGCCTGTCAGCAGGCCGCGCACAAGGTAACGTTGGAGAGCGAAGAAAACGCAGAGCGGCACGATAATTGTGACGAAGGCCGATGCGGTGAGGATTTCCCAGTTGCCGCCGCGCGAGCCGAGCAGCGCATTCAGGGCACCCGTCAGCACCAGCTCGTCCTTCTGCGTGCCGAGGAACACCATGGCGACCAGAAGGTCGTTCCATGTCCACAGGAACTGGAAGATCGAGAAGGATGCGAGCGCCGGGAACGACAGCGGCAGAATGATCTTCACGAAAATTTCGAAATCGCTGGCGCCATCGACACGCGCGCTTTCGATGATTTCCTTCGGCAAACCGGCGATGTAGTTGCGCAGCAGGTAGATGGCGAGCGGCAGGCCGAAAGCGGTGTGCGCCAACCAGATGCCTGCATAGGTCTTGGATGGCACGCCGAAGACGTTGCCAATCCAGTTGTAGAGTTGCAACAGCGGGATAAGCGACATTTGCAAGGGAACGACGATGAGGCCGACGACCATGGCAATCATCAGCGAGCGACCGGTAAACTTCATCCATGAGAGCGCGTAGGCCGCAAAGGCTGCGATGAGGATTGGGATGACGGTGGCGGGAATGGCGACCGTCAGCGAGTTGACGAAGGACTGACCGATGCCTTCTGATGTCAGAACCGTGCGGTAGTTATCCAGCGTGAAGATCGGCGGCGTCGCCACGGCCAGATAGACGCGCTTGGCGCGCGAGCCTTCGAAGCTCGCATTCTTGCTATATTGATAGGTGCCGTCTTCGTTGATAACGAGGCTTTCGCCATCGCCCAGATCAGCCGTTGTGCCAGCCTCGAAAGCAGCCGGTTCCTGCACGCGCACACCGAAGGCGGAAATCTTGCCGCCAGCACCATTTTCGAAAACGTTGCCTGCGATGACGAAGCGGTCGCCTTCCTGCTTTTGCGTTGCGGGGTCGGCCAAGCGTGATGCTTGCGTCTGGCTGGAACTGGAGAATGCCGTCCACCAGCCGGAAACGACGAGCTGATCCTTGTCACGCAGCGAGCTGACGAGAATGCCGAGCGTCGGCAAAAGCCACAGCAGCACGACAAAGAGAACACTGATATGAACGATGAGGCGTGGCAGGCCGACGCGGCGAATGCGGGTTGCGATGCTCATATCAGCGGCCCTCCATTTCGCTGTTGGCCTGACGGATGTTCCAGATCATGATCGGCGTGACCGCAGCCATAATGACGAGTGCAATGACGGCGCTGCGTCCGCTATCGCCACCACCACGGAACATCCAGTCGAACATGAGGTTGGCGAGAACCATGGTGTTCCATTGCCCATTGGTCATGGTCAGCACGATATCGAAGACCTTGAGAACGAGAATGGTGATGGTCGTCCAGACCACGGCGATGGTGCCCCATATCTGCGGCACGAGGATTTTCCAGAAGATTTGCCATCCATTGGCGCCATCGATGACAGCCGCCTCGACCGTTTCCTCGGGAATGCCGCGCAGGGCCGCCGACAGGATGACCATGGCAAAGCCGGTCTGGATCCAGATGAGTATGACCATCAGGAAAAAGTTGTTCCAGAAGGGCATGGAAATCCACACCTCCGGGTTACCGCCGAAATATTCAACGATGGCGTTCAGAAGGCCGATCTGAACCTGCCCCTCGCCGCGATATTCATAGATGAACTTCCAGATGACCGATGCGCCCACGAAGGAAATGGCCATCGGCATGAAGACGATGGACTTGGCAATGTTGCCCCACCAGATGCGGTCGGTCATGACGGCGATGACGAGGCCGAAGAATGTGCATGCGGCGGGTACGACGGCAAGCCAGAGGATGTTGTTGAAAATCGACTGGCGGAACCCGGCATCGAAAAATGCCCAGCGGTAGTTCGCGAGACCAACGAAATTATCACCGGTTCTGTCATGGAACGACAGGATGAAGGTCGCGATGACGGGATAGACGAGATAGACGGTGAGCAGCAGCAGCGCCGGACCGACGAAGAGCCATGGCCGAACGGCTGCCCGCCGGTTCAGGTTGCGGGAGGCGTGAATGACGTCGCCATCCTTCAGCGGGAAGATGAGTTGCAGCGCCTTGTCCGAAAGCCAGTAATAGGCGGCGCAGGCGAAGACGCCGACGATCATCACGCCGAGCGCCGAAACGATCTGGGTAATCATGTTCCCTCCCCGTTATTCCGTCTATGCCTGAAGACGCGCAATGGCCGCCATGCAGGCACCTGCAAAGAACGGCCCGGCAATGGCTTCCCACTGCCGGGCGGAGTATTTGCTTATTTCAGGCCGTCCCAGGCCTTTTGAATGTCGTCGCCCACCTGCTGCGCAGACTTGCCGCCGACGAAATCGACCATGCCGGTCCAGAAGGCGCCAGCACCGATCTTGCCGGGCATCAGGTCGGAACCATCGAAGCCGAAGCTGGTCGCGCCGGTCAGAATTTGTCCCTGACGCTTGGTCTGCTCGCTGGCATAGGTATCGAGGTTGACGTTCTTGTAGGGCGTCAGGAAGCCGGACTGTGCCATCCAGACTTCATGGGCAATCGGCGTCTTCAGGAATTCGACGAAGGCGCGCGCGGCCTTGGAATCCTTGGTGATGGTGAACAGTGTTCCCGCACCCAGAACCGGCTTTCCAAGCTCTGGCTTGGACGCAAATGTCGGCATGTAGAAGAAGTCCACATCCGTTCCGACCTTCGTTCCCTCAGGGAAGAAAGATGGAATGAAAGATGCCTGACGGTGCAGGTAGCACTTCGGCGGAATATCGAAGAGGCCCTTGGGGCTATCGCGGAAGTCCGTAGAGGCAACGGCTGCAACACCACCGGAGACATATTTGTCGTTCTTGGCGAATTTACCGAATTCCCCGATGGCCGCAACGACGCGGGGATCGTTGAACTTCACTTCGTTGGTCGTCCACTTCAGGTAGACGTCCAGCGGCTGGGTGCGCAGCATGAAGTCTTCGACCCAGTCGGTGCCCGGCCAGCCCGTCGCGCCACCGGAACCGAGACCGATGCACCACGGCGTGCCACCGTCGGCGACGATCTGATCGGAAAGCGTGACGAGGTCTTCGACGCTTTCTGGAACCTTGTAGCCTGCTTCCTCGAAGTTTTCAGGCACATACCAGACCAGCGACTTCACGTCGGCCTTGAACGGAAATGCGAAATAGGCCTCCTGGCCATCCTTGCCTGGGTACATGCCCAGATCGACCCAGGACTGGCCCGCGCCGTAATTTTCCTTGACCCAATTCGCCGTCTCATCGCCCAGCGGCGTCAGCAGACCCTTGGCAGCGAGGTCGGCCAGAAGGCCGGGCTGCGGCAGGATCGCGACATTGGGAGGGGAGCCTGCCTGCGTGTCGATGACAATCTGCTGCTCGTAGTTTTCAGAGGAGGAGTAGCGGACGTTGACGCCGGTCGCTTCGCCGAAATAGGCCAGGACCGACTGGAACAGCGCCTCGTCTTCACCGCGCCATGGGCCGAAGATCGTCAGCGTCTCGCCCTTCAGGCTGGCATTTGCAGCCTTGTAGTCTTCATAGCTTTTCCAGTTGAACTTGGCGTCTTCGCCGGGCTTGAATTTGAGCTCCGCCGCAAAGGCCGCCCCTGACAGAAATGTGGCGATGGCCACGGTCGTCCAGAAAGTCTTTTTCATGTGATTTTCCTCCCATCACATTGTCAGGCTATCACCCGCAAAAAATCTTCAAAGCGCTTTGGCTGCCTATTCATCTCATTGAGATGGAACAGGAGTCAAGACCTCTGCGCAACTATGACGGCTTATGCCCGTCTCCCGCAGTGCAATAAAATGATTGTGCGGCAGAAAATATCACTTTCCAATTGTGACCATCCATAAGAATTGCTAATCTCCAAAGCGGTTTGGGAACTCCCTTGGCGAACAAAGGTTCCATGGGTGGAGAATGAAAGAGGAGGGCTGCGCACCATGAACCTAAAGCAATTGTCGCAGCTGCTCGGCATTTCCCAGACCACCATCAGCCGTGCGCTCAATGGCTATCCCGAAGTCAACGCCGAAACACGGCGCAGGATCATCGAGGCCGCGCAGAAAACCGGTTACAGACCCAATGCCGCAGCCCAGCGCCTGGCAACCGGCAAGATGGGGTCCATCGGCCTGGTCATGCCGACCGGGCCGGAGCATCAATCCGACGTGCATTTCGGTGAGTTTTTGAGCGGGCTTGGCGAGGCATCCGCCCGCAACGGCTTCCACCTCGTCATCATGCCCACCGATCCGGCGGATGAGGAAGAGGCATTGCGGGAGCTTGCTGCAAGCGGCAGCGTCGATGGCATCTATCTCGCCTATATGAAGAAGAACGATCCACGCATCGCGATGATGCAGAACCTGTCGATCCCCTTCATGGTGCATGGCCGTTCCTGGGGCGTGGAAACGGACTACCCCTATCTCGACGTCGATAACGAGACTGCGTTTCGCGATGCGACGTCGCTTTTGCTACAACTCGGCCATCGCAATATCGCGCTGCTGAATGGCCCCGAAGGCTACGACTTCACCTTTCGCCGCCAGCGCGGGGTGGCGGCGGCGCTTGGCGAGCATGGCGGCGTGCTCAACCCTGACAATGTCAGCCACAGCTTCATGAGCGACGAGGCCGGTTATGTGAAGATGGAGGCGCTGCTGTCGCGCACAGATCGGCCCACCGCGGTCATCTGCGCCTCAACGGCTCTGGCGCTCGGTGCTGTCAGGGCACTCAATCAACGGGGCTTGAAACCCGGCAGAGACATATCGATCATCGCCCATGACGACGTGTTGCCGCTGCTGAAACCCGTCAATTTCTCCGTGCCGCTGACCACCACCCGATCATCCTTGCGGGCGGCAGGCGCGCGGATTGCCGAGCGGCTGATCGGCCAGATCAAGAGCGGCGAAAAGGACAGCCTTCAGGAGTTGTGGAAGGCGGAACTCGTGGTGCGCGGATCGACGGGCCCGGCACAAAACTGAACCTACCCCCTATGATCAGAATGTCGGCGCGGGTTTTCCAAGCGCGCGGTGCGCGGCAATGACGGTATTTGCCATCAGCATCGCAATCGTCATCGGCCCGACACCACCCGGAACGGGCGTGATGGCTGCGGCGACAGTGCTCGCCTCATCATAAGCGACATCCCCCACCAGCCGCGATTTGCCCTCGCCCTTTTCGGGCGCGGGAATGCGGTTGATGCCGACGTCGATGACCGTCGCGCCAGACTTGATCCAGTCGGCCTTGACCATCTGTGGACGGCCAACGGCGGCAACGAGAATATCGGCGTTGCGGCAAACGGCGGCTAGGTCCTTCGTGCGCGAATGGGCCATCGTCACGGTCGCATTGGCGTTGAGCAGCAATTGCCCCATCGGCTTGCCGAACAGGTTGGAACGACCGACGACCACGGCGTTGAGGCCGGAAAGATCATCGCCATGGATGCTGCGAACCAGGAGCATGGAGCCCGCTGGCGTGCAGGAAATCAGTCCTGTTGCCATATCGCCGGTCGCCAGCTTTCCGGCATTGACGAAGCTCAACCCGTCCACATCCTTTTCAGGCAGAATGGACTGGATGACGGGATCGGCATCAAGATGTTTCGGCAGCGGCAACTGCACCAGAATACCGTGGATGGACGCATCCGCATTCAAGGTAGCGACCAGCGCTTCAAGTTCAGCCTGCGTGGTGTCTTCCGACAGCGTGTGCTGGACGGAATTGAAGCCGCATTCCTTGGCCGTCTTGCTCTTGGAGTTCACATAGGCATGGCTGGCCGGGTCGTTGCCGACGATCACAACGGCAAGTCCGGGTTTGACGCCCGTCTGTTGTTCCAGACGTTCCGCCGCCTCGCGAACGGTTGCCGTAACAGATGCCGCCTTCGCCTTGCCGTCGATTACCACTGCCATATGCCTGCCTCCTTAGAACAAGATAGCTGTCTATCGCCCTAATGCTGCGAGGCCTGTGGGAATGCAAGGGAAAAGATGAAATCAGGCGTGGCCGCGGTCGCGCTCTTCCTGCGCAAGTTCATGAAGACGTTCGCGAAGGACAACCAGTTCCTGACGCAATGCCCGCAGTTCTGCCGTCTCGGCCTGCGGATGCTCAGCCTTGCCTGCCAGAGCCGCAGCCAGCAATGGTGGCAGTTTGAAGACCGGCGCAGCGCTTTCGGTTGGTGTCGCAGGCACGGCGTTGCGCATCAACACCTGCCGCACTCGCTGGTCGAGCGGCATGTCGTTTGCGGGCTCATCATGATCCGTATCGAAGGCTGGCAGCTCGTGTTCCATGGTCTCGCCGACGTCTTCGACCAAGAGAGGGCACTCGGGCTCGATTTCACCCTTGGAAGGTGCCAAATCCTCGAAAATGCCGGGCTCTATTGCAGCAACAGGTGCCGCCTCGACTTCGATCTCGTCAGCAATGGCAACCACATCAGGCTCGAACGCCACGATGGTTTCGGTGGTTTCGGCCTGCTGCTCGCTCTCCTGCCTGCGCTTGAAGCTGAGGATCAAAAGCGACATCAGCAAACCGGCGGCACCGCCAGCCAGAGCCATGGCGGTTGCGGTAAAGCTGTCGTAGTTGGCCACGCCCGGCTGCGCTGCATCGGAAACGGCAGCACTGATGCGGGGCGAGGGCGAGAAGGTGCCAGCGGCCTGACTAGAGATGATATAATTGCTGCGTGCCTTTTCGAGTGCCGTTTCCAGCCGCGCAAGATCGGCGGGCGCGTCACCCATGGCCTGCAACTGGCTGTCGAGATCGGCACGGACGCTGGCATGCGCATCGAGTGCGGCTTTCACCGTCGTTTTTTCCTGCGCCAACGCTTCACGCACCCGGCGCAAGGCAGGCATCGCTGTGGCGCGTGCGGCATCCAGCGTGGTCTGGGCCGCAATGGTGCGCGGATGTTTCGGGCCGTGATCGACGCTAACGTCAGCCAAGGCCAGCTTTGCCGTCATATAGCTCTGGCGGATGGCCTCCAGCGGCATAAACTCCGCCATTGCAGGCAAGGTGCGGCTCAACACATCGTCAAGTTTCATCGAGGTCGCCGACGACAGGGCGTCGCCAAGCTCGCGGTCACGGGCGGCAAGCGTCGCGGTTGTCGCTTCCTCTTCGCGGATGTTCTGCTGCAAGCCCTGAATGCGGGATACGGCGTCATTGCCATGCCGCATCTGGAAGCCGGTCAGCGCCGCCTCGGCACTGTCGAGAGCCACGCGTGCTGTTTCAACGGCCTGAAGCTGCGGATCGTGCCGCTCGGCCCCGATTTCCCTAACGACGCGGATGGCGAGATAGTCGGCAATCCGCTGTGATGCGTCCGGCGTGGCTGCGGTGACGTCGATATCGATCTCATCGCTGGAAGGCGCAGCCGAAATTCTCACTGCCTTCTTCAATGCCGTTTCGGTGGCACCGGCAAGCGTGGTGACATCCTGTCCGCCGCCTGCCAAGAGGTCCATGATGATGGAGAGGTAGCCCGGCGCTTGGGTGCCAGTCAGGTCCTGCGGCTGCAATTTCATCTCCGACACCATCAAGCCGAGCGTCATCGGCGACAGCAATGTCTCCTGCAAATGAACGGCAAGGCGCTGTATGCCCGGTGCGTTGGCGCGCGGGTTGGAAACCTTGACGCTGGCCTCCGAGACATAACCCTGAAGTCCTGGGTTGAGCAGCATGCCCGGCAAGAGAAGACCGGACGCCGTCAGCGAGACGACAACACCCGCAGACAGCAGAGAGTGGCGCAGGGACGCTGGCCCCAGCTTGCTGCGAAGCACGGTCCAATTCGGCAGGCCGAGTCTTTTGCTCTCAAAAACCATTGCAAACCCATGGGGTTACAGCGTGTCCAGGTCGGAATTCCGCTGGTGTAAATATAAACGAACCCTAAAGCGACAAGGCAAACAAATGGTTAATAGCGGCCAAAACAGCACAGACGGGCCGCATTTCCGAACCTGCTCAAGAAAGCCCCTGCCGGTAAGTCCCGCGCAAGATTGTCGACCTAAACCGGGGACAAGTTAAACACGGAGAATTGTCATGCAGCCGATTCAGCTCTTCTCGCTGGCATCCCGGCAGGCCGAATGGCTTTCTGTGCGTCAAGAAGTCGTCGCCAGCAACATCGCAAATGCCAACACGCCCAAGTTTCGTGCCAAGGACATCGTTCCTTTCGACACGGAGTTGCAGTCGGTCGGCATGCAGATGGCACGTACCAATGCAGCGCACATGGAACTGGCAGTTACCGGTGCTGGCAAGATCGGCCTGACGGACGCGCCTCTGGCCAATGAAATCGGCATGCAGGAATCCGGCAACTCCGTTTCTCTTTCGACCGAAATGGCGAAAACGGGCGAGATCAAGCGTCAGTATGACCTGAACACGCAGCTCGTTCGCTCCTTTCACAACATGATGTTGACCGCGGTGGGCAAATAAAAATGGACAGTCTTTCGTCTTCAATGAAGATCGCAGGCAGCGGGATGGAAGCCCAGGCCACGCGCCTGCGCATCGTCTCGGAAAATATCGCCAACTCTCGCACCACAGGCGACACCCCCGGTGCCGATCCCTATCGCCGCAAGACGATTACCTTCGCAACGGAAATGGACCGCGCCACCCAGACGAACCTCGTAGAGGTCAAGAAGCTAGGCGTCGACCGTTCCGATTTCACGCAGGAATACGATCCAGACAGCCCGGCCGCCGATGCAAAAGGCATGGTCAAGCTTCCGAACGTCAACATGCTGATCGAGATGGCCGACCTTCGCGAAGCCAACCGCAGCTATGACGCCAACCTTCAGGTCATCAAGCAGACCCGCGACCTGATCAGCTCCACCATCGACTTACTGAAGGGTTAGTGATGATCGACTCAATTAGCAGCCTGAAATCACTGACGGGCAATTCCGCAATGGATAGCATCAAAGGTGTGTCGTCCAGCCTCGGCTCGCTCGCCGAAAGCGCCGTCTCCACCGCCGCAACCGTAGCCACCGGCCCGACCTTTGCCAGCGTGCTGGGCGGCGTGGCAACCGATGCCATCGATTCCCTGAAAAAGGGTGAAGCGATGTCCTTTGCCGGCATTCAGGGCAAGGCCGACACGCGTGAAGTGGTGGATGCCGTCATGCAGGCGGACCAGACACTCAAGACCGCGGTTGCGCTGCGAGACAAGATCGTCTCGGCCTATCTCGACATCGTGAAAATGCAGATTTGACGCTGAAGGACATAAAAAATGAGAGCACTAGCCATCGCAGCGACGGGCATGGATGCCCAGCAGACAAACCTTGAGGTCATCGCGAACAACATCGCGAACATCAACACGACCGCGTTCAAGCGCGGCCGCGCCGAGTTTACCGACCTTTTGTACCAGACGGAACGCGCACAGGGCGTGATGAACCGTGCCAACCAGTCCGTGGTGCCGGAAGGCGCCAATATCGGTCTGGGTGTGCAGACATCCGCCGTACGCAAGCTGCACATTCAGGGCGAAATTTCCCAGACCAGCAACGACCTCGACGTCGCAATCGTCGGCAAGGGCTGGCTTCAGGTCGATGGCCCCGATGGCAACACGCTCTACACACGTGCTGGCGCCCTGAACAAGGATTCGACCGGGCGTCTTGTGACGATCGATGGTTACGGCGTTCAGCCTAACATCACCATCCCGACCGACGCGACGCAGGTCACGATCAGCACGGATGGTATCGTCTCGGCCCGCATCGGCACGGCTGAAACCCTGACGGAACTCGGCCAGTTGAACCTCAGCAACTTCGCCAACGAAGCGGGTCTGAAGCCACTGGGCGACAACCTGTTTTCTCAGACGGAAGCATCCGGCAATCCTGTAACGGCGACACCGCAGACCGTTGGCTTCGGTTACATCAAGCAGGGTTACCTCGAAAGCTCGAACGTCGATTCCGTCAAGGAAATCACCGACCTCATTTCCGCGCAGCGCGCCTATGAAATGAACTCCAAGGTCATCACCACCGCCGACGAGATGGCAACGATCGTCAGCCAGAACCTGAAGTAACGCAAAGGTAGGGTAACATGAAGTTTCGCCCGAAAATCGTGCCTGGCAGTCTCTGCACAACGGCGCTGGCGCTCATGGTCGGTCTGGTGGCGCTTGCGCCCCAGGCTGCACTTTCGCAGCAAGGACACGCCGTTGTACCGACTGGCACCATTTTCCCCGGCGACACCATCACCCGCGAACGCGTGACGGAAGTTCTGGTGACCAACCCCAATCTCGCGCCCGGCTATGCCGAAAGCATCCAGACCGTGGTGGGCAAGGTTTCCAAACGCACACTGGTTGCCGGCCGGACCATTCCGGTCGGCGACCTTCGTGATCCTTTCGCCATCCAGCGCGGGGCCACCATCCGTATCGTCTACAGCATGGGAGGCATGAACCTCTCGGCATCCGGCACCGCCGTCGAAGACGGAATGGCAGGCGAAATCGTTCGCGTTCGCAATCGCGATACGGGCGTCACCATCAGCGGAACGGCGATGCAGGATGGAACTGTGGAGGTTTTCCAGAAATGAGTTTCCGTCAGGGCATCATCTCTGCCGCCTTGATCGTCGCCACGCTGTTCGTGTCGGCGCCGCAGGCCTATTCCGAAGCGAATGCGCGCATCAAGGATATCGCATCCCTCCAGGCCGGTCGTGAAAACCAGTTGATCGGCTACGGCCTCGTCGTCGGCCTTCAGGGCTCGGGCGACAGCATGCGGTCTTCTCCCTTCACCGAACAGTCCATGCGCGCCATGCTGCAAAATCTCGGCATCTCCATGCAGGGCAACCAGACCGGCTCGAAGAACGTCGCTGCCGTCATGGTCACGGCCAATCTTCCGCCCTTTGCCAGCCCCGGCAGCAGGCTCGATGTCAATGTCAGTTCGCTCGGCGACGCATCGTCGCTGCGTGGCGGTACGCTGATCATGACATCCATGTCCGGCGCCGATGGCCAGATCTACGCCGTCGCACAGGGCTCCGTCATCGTATCGGGTTTCAATGCCGAGGGGCAGGCCGCACAGGTGACGCAGGGCGTGACGACGGCAGGGCGTGTGCCCAGCGGCGCGATCATCGAACGCGAGCTGCCATCCCAGTTCAAGGACTCCGTCAATCTCGTGCTGCAATTGCGCAACCCGGATTTCTCGACATCGACGCGCATCGCAGACGCCATCAACGGCTATGCCCGCACGACGTTCGGCGAACCGATTGCCGAAGCGCGCGACAGCCAGGTCGTCTTTATACAGAAGCCTCGTACCGCAGACCTGACGCGGTTGATGGCCAGCATCGAAAACCTGGCCGTCATCACCGACACACCCGCCAAGGTGGTCATCAATGAGCGCACGGGCACCATCGTGATCGGCGCCGATGTGCGCATTTCGCAGGTGGCTGTCAGCTACGGCACGCTCACCGTTCAGGTTACCGAAACGCCGCAGGTCATCCAGCCGCAGCCGTTTAGCCGTGGACAGACGGCCGTGCAGCCGCAAACGGATATCTCTGTTATCGACAAGGGCGGCCCGGTTGCCGTGCTCAACGGCCCGAACCTTCGCTCGCTGGTGGCCGGTCTCAACAATATCGGCGTCAAGCCCGATGGCATCATCGCCATTCTTCAGGGCATCAAGTCAGCCGGTGCGCTGCAAGCAGAACTGGTGCTACAATGATGGCTAAATTCGCAGATATTCTCACCCCTCGCCGCACCCTGATTGCGCTGTTTCTTCTGACAGCCGCCCTCCCCTCTGCAAGAGCGCAGGAACAGGTGCGCGTCACCACCGGCGACACCAGTGGGCAGGAGATCCAGCAGTATTGCACCAATGTCATCGATCAGGCCCGCGACCAGCGCTATGTCCTGCAAAAGCAGGATCTGGAAAAGCTGCAGGCGGACGTGGACAACCGCATTGCCGTCATGGAAGCGCGCAAGGCCGAGTATGAAGACTGGCTGAAACGCCGCAACGACTTCATGGCGCAGGCCGACGCGAACCTCGTCAACGTCTATAAGACGATGAAGGCGGATGCCGCCGCACCGCAGCTCGCCGAGGTCAATCCCATCCTTGCGGCAGCCATCATCATGAAGCTACCGCCACGACAATCCGGCCTGATACTGGCCGAAATGGATGCCAAGAAGGCAGCCATGGTCGCCGGGATCATGTCCAGCGCGTCCGACAAAACCACATCAAGAGATCCGTCATGAACAAAGCGCTTATTCTTGTCCTTTCCGCTGCAAGCGTTCTTTCCGGTTGCTCCAGCATCACGCAGAACCAGACGCTGAAGGAAATCGGCAACGCACCCGCCATGAGCCCGATCGGCAGCGGATTGCAGTTTAGCCAGGCGCCGCAGCTTGCCTCCTATCCCAAGCAGCCATTGCGCGCGGCCAGCGGCTACTCGCTGTGGAGCGACAGCAAGGCGGCCCTGTTCAAGGATGCACGCGCCCTCAACATCGGCGACATCCTGACGGTCAACATCCAGATCAACGACAAGGCGTCGTTCGACAACGAGACCGACCGCACGAAGAAGAACAACCGTGAGACCGGCTGGAAAGCGAATGCCGAAATTCTCGGCTGGAAGCCGCAGGCGGATTCCACGCTCAGCTTCGACAACACCAGCGAGTCCAACGGCAAAGGCACCATCAGCCGTGCTGAAAAGCTGACGCTTCTGGTGGCAGCCGTCGTCACCGGCATTCTGGAGAACGGCAATCTTCTGATCAGCGGTTCGCAGGAAGTGCGCGTCAACCACGAAGTTCGCATTCTGAACGTCGCCGGTATCGTGCGTCCTCAGGACGTCAATTCCGAAAACACCATTTCCTACGAGAAGATCGCGGAAGCCCGTATTTCCTACGGTGGCCGTGGCCGTATCACGGAAATCCAGCAGCCACCGGTGGGCCAGCAGATCGCGGACATGTTCTCGCCGATCTGATCGACGCAGCGATACAAGTGCATCCGGCCCCTTGCATTCCGCAGGGGCTGTCATCCAAGACAGACGTTAGAAGCGATCATGAGCCTCACGACAACCGAACCTGCCGCACCGAAGAAGCCGTCCATCGTCGTGACGGCGGGGGCCATTGCCGTGCTCTCGCTTCTGGGTATCGGCGGTGGCTGGTTCGTGGGCAACACGCTGCTGGTTCCGGCGGCTCCGGTTGCCGCAACACCTGTGGTCCCGGCTGCTGCGGAACACGCCCCGGCTGCTGCCGCAGAGGGTGGTCATGCAGCCCCGGCTGCCGGTGGCGAGCATGGCGCGGCGGGTGCTCCTGGACCCAGCCTGATCGCGCTCGATCCCATCGTCACCAATCTCGGTTACCCCACCGACAACTGGATCAGGCTCGAACTTGCGCTGCAATTCAACGGCCCCGGCGACACCGGCATGGCTCAGGATTTGCACCAGGAACTGATGGCCTATCTCAGAACCGTTTCTCTCCAGCAGCTTCAGGGCCCGCGCGGCTTTCAATATCTTAGGGATGACCTGAGAGAAATCGTTGACCTCAGATCAAAAGGGCGCGTATCCAAGGTTCTCTTCAGAACCTTTGTGATAGAATGATTCGAAAACTTTTCCTTCTGCTGGTCATAGTCCTTACACCGGGACTTGCGCTCGCCCAACAAACGCCGGCGGATTTGCTCAATCTGCCGCTTGATGGGTCTGCGGCCTCGTGGATCATTCGCACCTTCGGGCTGCTGACGGTTTTGTCCATCGCGCCCGGCATCCTCATCATGGTGACTAGCTTTCCGCGCTTCATCATTGCCTTTTCCATTCTGCGTTCCGGCATGGGCCTGGGCACCACCCCATCTACCATGATCCTGACCAGCATGGCGATGTTCATGACCTTCTACGTCATGGCACCGACGTTCGAGCGGTCCTGGCAGGATGGCATCCAGCCGCTTTTGCAAAACCAGATTACCGAGGCCGTGGCCATAGAGCGCGGTGCCGAGCCGTTTCGCACCTTCATGGTCGCCAATACACGCCCCAAGGATCTTGCGCTTTTCGTGGACCTCGCAAATGAGCGCGGGCAGGAAACGATGAACGGCACTGTGCCGCAATATCGCGTCCTCATCCCCGCCTTCATGCTGTCGGAAATCCGTCGCGGCTTTGAAATCGGCTTCCTCATCATCCTGCCGTTCCTCGTTATCGACATGGTGGTTGCCACCATCACCATGGCCATGGGCATGATGATGCTGCCGCCAACCTCGATCTCGCTGCCGTTCAAGATCCTGTTCTTCGTGCTGATCGACGGCTGGAACCTGCTGGTCGGCTCGCTGGTCAGATCGTTCTACTGACGAAGCGCGCGCCACGAGACCGTGTCAGCGCCCTCCTCCGCCCCCATCTTTTTCATCATCAACCTTCCAGATAAAACAAAACCGCCCGAACTGACATGACGCAGTTCGGGCGGCTGAATTTGCATGGATGAAGATTGATTGATCAGTGGCCGGAGCTGGCAGCACCGGCGGGCTTCGGCGGCTCGGGGTCGGTATCGACAACGATCTTCTTCGGCTTGGCATTGGGGTTTCTCGCCTCGATCTCTTCCTTCGAGATGAAGTCCATCTGCTCGATGAGGACCTGCTTGACGAGCGGCTTTTCCATCCGCGCGTTAAGACCGTCCTTGATCCTTGCCTTGAACCCGTTGACGTCGAACTTGTCGGCGTCCTTGACGTTCACCAACTTGTCGCCGACCAGAAGCGTGTAGAGCTCATCGGTCAGAAAGGTCGGAACCGGAACCTTCAAGTCCTTCATCGCGTCTTCATCGACCTGAAGGCTGGCGCGCACGAGGAAGTAACCGGACACCTTGCCATCGGCCACCACGGGTAAGGTCACCGTTTCACTCTGTACGAAATGCGGCGGCTGGACGACTTCGGCGCTCTTGTCTGCTCCACCCTTATTACCGAATGTCACGGCGGCATAGACGCCGCCGAGTGTTACGACGAGAATCCATATCCCGGTCGCGATCAGCTTGATCATTGCGCCCCACTTGCGAACTGTTGCAGCGAGTAGGTGCCATCGTCTTCAGCACGCTTGGCAGCGGTCTTCAAGAGATCGACCACGGCCTTGACGGCGAAGAGATTGGCTTCGACGCGACGAGTGTTGATGGCAAGCTTTGCCTTGATGTCGAGGATCTGACGCTTGTGCGCCGCAGCGATCTTAGCACCGTCGACATCGCGCAGCAGCATGCTGAGTTCGTAGAGGCAACGGCTCTTATGGGCGTTGGACGTCTTGAAGTCGAAATCCGGGTCCTTGCCGATCCGCTGGTTCTCGTTGTCGATCACCGTTTCGAGGCGGCCGAGAATAGCCTGTGTTCTGTAGTCGTTGTTTACAATTTCCATGATATTTCAGCGCTCCGCCGCTTAGCTTTCAGTCTTGTTAGTTTCGGCTACAGAAAATGTGCGCCGCTGGAAGTCCGTCACCATGCTGACGGCAAGGCTCTTGTCGTCCTCGTTCATCTTGGTGGGTGCTTCGGCATTGCGCACCTTCTGCATGGCCTGATTATAGGCCTGCTCGGCAATGCCGATGCCGCCGCGCTTGGAAACGGCATCCGCCATCTGCTCGGCCATCATGCTTTTCCAGAAGTCACCGGCAGAACCCTTGCCGTAAACCTCTTCGCTTTCCTTCGGCATCATGTTCTGAAGCATCGTGGACAGAACGCTCGCCTCGAACTTGCGATAGGTCTCGGGTATCTTTTCGTCGGACTTGACGTGGTGGATGTTGCCGACGCCCGCCTTGCCCGCTGCCGTATCGATGCTGTTGATGGCAGATTCGAAGCCCGCATTGCTGGCCGTCAGCACCGACGCTTGACGCGCAGCACCGAGCGAACTCAGTTTTTCCCGCGCAGCGACCAGCTGTGTAGGGTCCGCCGCATTCACGACATCAAGCACGAGATCGCTTGTAGGAGAAATGGCCACGTCGTCATCCTTTCCGTTTTAATCGGATGACGATACCTGCCTAACCTTGCTGGAGGCTGGTGTCTTTCAGACTCATCTGGAGATCGATCATTTCATAGACGCTGTTGTCTTCGCGTACGCGCTGCTCGTCGGCGCGGGCGGCATCGCGCTTGTCTTCCAGGCGCTCGCCCTTTTTCGTCTCTTTCAGCACATGTTGTTCCTGCGCCTTTTCGATCGCTTCCAGGCGCACATCACGCGACATCAGCCTGCCGTGGCGAGTGGCGTAATGCTTGAGCATCTGCTGGTGCATCGGATCGAGCGAGGTCAGATAACCGCTCAGCGCGTCGATCTTCTCGGCAATCTCGTTGCGCTCACGCGTGGTGATGGCCAGCTCGTTTTCAGCCATCTGTTTCAGGTGACCCTGCACCTTGACCAGACGGTTGAGCTTCTTGGATTTCGAATCGTCCATCGCCGACCTCACATATTGCCAAAGACACGGAAGAAGCCGGTGACGAACTGATTCACCAGCGCCCCGATACCGAAGTAAAGCAGCAGCAGCCCCCCGCCCAGCGCATAGGGCGTAGAGATGAAGTAGACAGGGATCTGCGGCGCCAGCTTGTTGATAAGGCCGATCGCCACGTTGAAGAGGAAACCATAGAGAATAAACGGGCTCGCCACGCGCAGAGCCACATTCATCGAGGCGACGAGCGTATCCGTCAGCGAGATCAGCATGCGCTGCACGCTCATGGCACCGCCCAGCGGAATGGTCACGTAGGACTCAACAATGGCGCGGAAGACGACGTGGTGGAAATCGAGAATGAACAGGAGCAGCAGCACGCCGTAGGACAGCATGCTCGCCAGCTGGTTTTCCGAGGTATCTTCCAGCACATCCTGAGCCGGCGGACCGGTAAATGAGATGGCCGTGCCCATGGCCGTTGCGGCGAACTGCATTCCCAGCACGTAGAGATGGGCGATCATGCCGAAGGTGGCGCCGACCATGGATTCGAAGAAAATGAATTTGAGGATCGTCACGGGATCGGACTTCACCACCGGATAGATCGTGTCCCACAGCAATGGCAAAATCGCCATGGCGAGGGCCATGGCGAGCAGCAGGCGGATTTGCATGGGAACGCGGGCCGAGGAGAACCCCGGCATCACCATCAAGCAGGCACCGATCCGGCAAAATGCCAAAAACAGTGCCACAACCGTTCCCTGCGGGTCTGAGATCATGAGATCGAGCCGAGTATCTTTATTTCCGTGCCCTTGGCGAGTTCGACATGGGACAGCACCGGCAGCGTGCTGAAGAGTCGTTCGGTAATCATGCGCACATATGACCGGGTTTCCGGCAAGGTGACAAGTACGAATGGCAGGCCGACATCCATGTATTCACGGATAACTTTGCTGGCCTCGTTGGAGAACTCTTCCACCTGACGCGGATCGATGTCGAATTCGATGACTTCGCCCTTCGGATCGCGCTTGATGGCCTGCTGGAACACAACGTCCCATTTCGTGCCCAGTCGCAGCACGCGCAGCACGCCGTTGTCGGAAAGATCGCCGCAAATCTGCTGCGCCATGCGGATGCGAACGTGTTCGACGATCTGCTCCGTGCGGCGAAGATGCGGCGCAAGTTCCGCGACCGCTTCGAGAATGAGGTGAAGATTGCGGATCGACACGCGCTCGGCCAGCAGCAGCTTCAAGATGGCCTGCAGACCGGAATAGGACATATGCGAGGAGCAGATTTCGTCGGCGAGCTTCTTGTATTCCGGGTCCAGACGATCGATCAGAACCTTCACGTCCTTGTAGGACAGTAGCATCGGCAGGTTGTTGCGGATGACTTCGCTGACGTGGGTCAAAAGGGCTGAAATATTGTCGATGGGGTGGAAGCCCTCGCGCTTCAAATCTTCCACGAAGTTTTCCAGCACCGAGACCGCTGGCATGCCGAAAGCGGGTTCGCGAACCTCGTCACCCGGAACCGAGGGTCTGCGACCCTTGCCGGTGATGACGAGAACTTCACCGACGCGCAAGGTGCTTGCGGCAACCGTCGTGCCGTGAATTCTGATCTGGTAGGACTTGTCGGGAATGGCGATATCGTCGGTGACCTTGATTTCCGGCACGACGAAACCGTATTGCGTGGCAAACTTCTTGCGCATCTTGCCGACACGGAATCCCAGTTCCTGGTGCGCACCCAGCAGGCGTGGCGAGACCTGCTTGCCCAGCGCCAGCTCGATTTCGGTGGTGCGCAGCGAGTTCTTGACAGTGTCCTTTTCGGCTTCCTCGGTCTTGGTCGTCTGCTGTTCTTCGGCGATGCGCTCTGCGTTCTTGGCTTCTGCCAACTGCTTGGGAATGAACCATGCGCCGAAGGCGAGCATGCCGCCCAGGAAACAGAACGGTATGAAGGGCAGGCCCGGAATGAGCGACAGAACGAACATCAAGCCTGCGGCAACGCCGAGGGCCTTTGGATATCCGCTCAGCTGGTTGATGACGGCCGTGTCGGTGGAGCCCTGCGCCCCACCACGGGTAATGATCAGACCTGCGGCCAGCGAGACGATCAGCGCCGGAACCTGCGAGACGATACCATCACCGACCGACAGTTTGACGAACACGTCGGCAGCTTCACCGATCGGCATGCCGTGACGGAAAACACCGATGATGATGCCGCCGCAGATGTTGATGGCGGTGATGAGAAGACCCGCGACCGCATCACCACGAACGAACTTGGACGCACCGTCCATCGCACCGTAGAAGGCGCTTTCTTCTTCGAGTTCGCGACGGCGAAGCTGGGCTTCTTTTTCGTTGATGATACCGGCAGACAAGTCGGCATCGATCGACATCTGCTTGCCGGGAATGGCATCGAGGGTGAAGCGCGCGCCGACTTCCGCGATACGCGTCGCACCTTTGGTGATGACGATGAAGTTCACCACAATGAGGATAAGGAAGACGATCAGACCGATGACGAAGTCGCCGGACATGACGAGGCTGGAGAAGCCCGCAATGACCCCACCGGCAGCACTGTGTCCCTCATTGCCGTGAGACAAGATGACACGAGTGGTCGCGATGTTGAGCGCCAGACGGATCATGGTCGAAATCAGAAGGATCGTCGGGAAGGACGAGAAGTCCAGCGGGCGCTGAATCCACAACGACACCATCAGGATAAGGACGGAAAACGCAATCGAGAACGCCAGTCCCATATCGATCATGAAGACCGGAATCGGCAGGAAGAGAATGCACAGAATGGACACGATGCCGACGGCAAACCCGATGTCGCGACCGCGTGCGGCGACTTTGGGAAGGGGCAATATGCTCGAAGGCGCAGCCATTCTAACTCCATCTCTTCATGAGAACTTGTAGAAGCATCACGGCTTTTCTCTCATGGAAAAGCCTGCCGACCCATTGGACAGAGATCGACGCCCGACATTTAAGCATCCAAGCTTGCGCGAGAGTGGATGGATTGGCGGATGCCACCTTGCGAGCAAACATACCCCTTCACCCCAAATTTAGGCTTTGGTTCACACCATTTTTGTAATATATTATGCGAAGTTATTCGCGCGATGAGAGCGTGCACGCTGGCCATGACGTAAGGCCTAACCCTGCAAGGCTACCGATGGCGATTTCCACCTATGCAAGTTATCTGACCGTAAACCGGGATCTGAAGTCATCGCTTGCAACGGTGGCCAGTCAGTCCTCGGTGGCGAAGGACACGGCGTATTACAAGGAAAACATCGGCAAGGTCACGACGGTCGATGAGTTTCTGGGCGACTACAAGCTCTATTCCTATGCGATGAAGGCCTATGGCCTTGAAGACATGACCTACGGCAAAGCCTTCATGCGCAAGGTGCTGGAGAGCGATCTTACCGATAGCGCCAGTTTTGCCAATTCGCTGACCGACAAGCGTTATGTGCAGTTCGCCGAGGTCTTCAACTTCGCCGGTGACAAGAAGGCCGCGCAGAATTCCGCCCAGGCCACCAGCTTGACCGATGCCTACACAGCCTCGTTTGCCGCAGAAGAAAAGTCGATCAAGGACGAATCGACCTATTTCGCCAGCAAAATCGGCGCGATCACCAGTGTGGATGACCTGCTCAAAAACACCAGGCTTCAGTCCTACATGCTCGATGCGGTCGGCCTGGATTCCGAGTTCGTTTCCAAAAGCTATCTGAAACAGGTCCTGACCAGCGATCTTGATGACGAAAACAGTGTCGCCAATCAGGCCAAGAACAAGGCCTGGAAGACGCTTGCGGAAGCCTTCAACTTCAATGCCGATGGCACACTCGATAGCGGCATCACGGCCCAGACGGCAGACCAGACCGAAGACCTGAAGCTGGACTATGTCTTCAACAATTCGACATTCAATTCGAAGACTCTGTCCGATGCGAACAATCGGTATTTCGAAAAGAGCGTTGCCAAGGCGACGACCGCGACCGAACTGGTGTCAGACAGCCGTGTTCTGGCCTACGTCAAGACGGCCTTCAGTCTGAGTTCCACGATGCTGTCCAGCAGTGTCGCCAGCCTCATGTCGAGCGAGAATTTCGCGACCACTTACGGCAACACCGCGTTGCTCGACCAGTTCAATTTCCAGACCGATGGCACGCTGGCCGCTGGCGACACGGCGCAGACGGCAACGCAGACAAGCGCCGTAGCCAAACTCTACAACACGGCATTTTCCGCCAACGAATCCGCGGCACGCACCGCCGCAGTTGCCAACTATGAGGCACGGATTTCCAGCTACGAGAATATCGATGACTTCTTCGTCTCCAACAAAAAGGACGACGACCAGAAGAACAACAACGTTACCGAGGTATGGGACGTTGCGCTGAGAGCGTTCGGCATCGACCCCGATGAGGTCAGTCAGTCCGAATTGAAACGTGTTCTGACCAGCGACGTGTCTGACAAGAAAAGTTACGTCAACTCGTTGAAAGACGAGCGCTTCGTGGAGCTCAACAAGGCTTTCAACCTCACCAGCGATGGAGAATTGAAGGCACCGCTGCTGGCGCAATCCGAAAGCATGACCAACAAGCTGGCTGACGACTACAAGGCCAGCATGGTGCGAACCCTCTCAGGCCAGGCCAAACAGGCGGCGAATACGAAGGCCGAGACGGAAGTCGAGTATTACAAGGACAAAATGAAGTCCATCAAGACGGTGGACGAACTTCTGGCCGACAGCCGTTTGACGAACTTCATGCTTGTGGGCAGCGGAGTAGACCCCAAGAGTGTTGAGCCTGCCGACCTCAAGAGAATGTTCGCTTCCGATCTTTCCGATCCGAAGAGCTTCGTCAACACGCAGGAAAACAACAGGTTCGCCGAGCTTGTCAGCTCCTTCAACTTCGATGACAAGGGAAAGCTGAACGCCGATGCCTCGATCGGCGGACAGCAACGTGGCGCCCTTCTGGAAACGACCAATCACTATTTCCAGCAGACGCTGGAAGAGCAGCAGGGCGCAAGCAATGCAGGCGTGCGGCTGGCCATGTATTTCGAGCGCGCAGCGCCCACCATTACCAGCGCTTACAGCTTCCTCAGCGACGACGCCTTGTTCCAGTTCTTCAAGACCACCTTCAGCCTGCCCAGCTCCATCGCCAACATGGACGTGACCAAGCAGGCCGAGATGGTCAACAAGTTCGTTGACCTGACGCAGCTTCAGGACCCTGAATATGTGAACAAGCTTCTCAAGCGCTTCACCGCGCTCTATGATCTCCAGAACAGCAATTCGACATCGTCGTCCCTGTCGATCCTGACGAGCAACACCGGCACGTCGATCAGCGCAGACACGCTTCTGGCAGTCGCTCAGCTCTCAGCCAGATAAGCATTAAAAAAGCCCGCGACGCCATCTGGTGTCCGGGCTTCTTCCAAGCGCTTCAATGATGCTGCTATGTGAGCTTAATAATCCTCATCGCCCGGGCGGCGGTCGTCGGTTCCGTCGACCTGGCTCTCATCGTCGGCCAC
This sequence comes from Hyphomicrobiales bacterium, assembly GCA_900468015.1. Classification (GTDB taxonomy): domain Bacteria; phylum Pseudomonadota; class Alphaproteobacteria; order Rhizobiales; family Rhizobiaceae; genus Agrobacterium. The sequence continues at coordinate 119,754 of UBRU01000012.1, read as the reverse complement.
CGGAATGGCGTAGGAGCCCTTCAGCCAGCGCGACAGATCGAGCGAGCGACAGCGGTCGGAGCAAAACGGATAGTCTTCGCGTGTGGACGGCCGTTTGCATTCCGGGCAAGGCTGAGCCTTGCGCAGCGGCGTGACCGTGGATTTGTTGTCGTCTGTCATGGAAATCAACCCTCCTGCCAGGCGGATGCCACCTCGAAACCTTCACCTGTCAGCAGCGATACCGTTTCATACAGCGGCAAGCCGACGACATTGGTGTAGGAGCCGGTCAGCTTCTGCACGAAGCAACTGGCAATGCCCTGAATGCCATAGGCGCCCGCCTTGCCGCGCCATTGACCCGAGGCGATGTAGTTTTCGATCTCGTGCTGGGAAAGTCGCTTGAAACGCACCTTGGTCTCGACGACCTTCTGGCGCACCTTGCCGCCGGGGGTAATCAGGCAGACGCCCGTATAGACCCAGTGGCTGCGGCCCGACAGAAGATGAAGTGCGGCAGAGGCATCTTCGATGTATTCCGCCTTGCCGACAATGCGACGACCGACGGCAACCACGGTATCGGAGCCCAGCACATAGGCACCCTTCCAGGCAAGCTCACCCTTCACCGCCTTATAGGCGGCGTCGGCCTTTGCCATGGAAAGCCTGCGGCAAAGCGTGCGCGGATGCTCCAGTCGTGCGGGTGTCTCGTCGATATCCATCGGCATCAGACGTGCGGGCTCGATGCCCACCTGATGCAAAAGCTCAAGACGGCGTGGCGACCCGGAAGCCAGAATCAGCTTTTGTTTTGCGTCTGTCATGCTCTGCCAGTCGTCCGATCAGCCGGTCGATTACTTGAAACGATAGGTGATGCGACCCTTGGTCAGGTCGTAAGGCGTCATTTCGACAAGCACCTTGTCGCCCGCCAGAACGCGGATACGGTTCTTGCGCATGCGGCCAGCCGTGTGGGCAATGATTTCGTGTTCGTTTTCCAGCTTCACGCGGAACGTGGCATTCGGCAAAAGTTCGGTCACGACGCCCGGAAACTCGAGGACTTCTTCTTTGGTCATATAGGGTTTTTCTTCCTGTTGATATTACCGGGCTGAACAGTCCGGGAAAATTGCGCGGAAACTACACAATCGCCGCACATTTGTGAACCTAAATTGTCAATCGTTTTAAAGTGTCTCGGAAAATGGCCTTGTGCGTTGCGGAAGGCGCTCCGAAATCAGCTTTTTCAGGTGCTCCCGCACCTCACGGTAAGCTTCCAGTATCTGTTCGCGCGTACCCGTGGCAACCGTCGGATCCATGGTGGGCCAGTAGACGACATCGAGCGCATTGGACCGCGTCAGTTCCAGTGCGGCGTGGTGCGCCTCCGGGGTCAGTGTGATGATGAGGTCGAAGAAGTCGTCCTCGATCTCGTCCAGCGTGCGTGGCTTGTGCTTTCCAAGCGTCAGCCCCGCCTCATCCAGCACCGCATCCACGAAAGGGTCGCGCTCACCTGCGCGCACGCCAGCCGACTGGATGTAGATACCCGGTGCAATCACCTGTTTTGCAATGACTTCGGCCATGGGAGAGCGGATGGAATTCATGCCGCACATGAACAATATGGCGCGCGGCGCCTTGTCTTTCAAGTCGACAGCCGCCGGGTCCTGCATCTCTAGCCCCGCCAATACAGCACACAGACCAGCGTGAACAAACGCCGCGCAGTATCGAAGTCCACCTTTATCTTGCCCGATAGGCGGTCCATCAATGTCTGCGAGCCATCATTGTGAATACCGCGCCTGCCCATGTCGATGGCTTCGATCTGGCTTGGCGTAGAGGACCGGATGGCTTCATAATAGCTTTCGCAGATCATGAAATAGTCTTTGATGATGCGGCGAAACGGCGTGAGCGACAGGATATGGGTCGCAACGGCCTCATCGCTTTCGGTCTTGATCGTGAAGACGAGCTTTGCATCCACCAGCGAAATATTCAGCCGATAGGGGCCGCCGGCATGGCCTGCGGGCTCAAACGAGTTTTCCTCGATGAGGTCGAAAATGGCAACGGCGCGTTCATGCTCCACGTCGGGCGTGGACCGGCCGATGCTCTCGTCCAGAACCACATCGCAGAGCCTGAAATCCCCTGCCCCCATGTCTCACCCTTCCAGATTGAGACGAATGGCGACGGAACGCGCATGCGCATCCAGCCCTTCGGAATGGGCGAGCGTAATCGCAGCCGGAGCCAGTTGCCGCAACTGCTCCGCGCCCAGACGCAGGATCGACGTGCGCTTGACGAAATCCAGAACCGACAGGCCAGACGAGAAACGCGCAGACCGTGCCGTTGGCAGAACATGGTTGGAGCCGCCGACATAATCGCCGATCACTTCAGGCGTATGGCGACCGACGAAGATCGCGCCCGCATTGCGGATGCCAGCAATCAGAGCGTCGGGCTCATCGACAGCCAGTTCCAGATGTTCGGCAGCGATGCGGTTGGCCAGGGGGACGGATTTCGCAAGATCATCCACCAGAATGATTGCGCCGAAATCGCGCCAGCTGGCGGTCGCCGTCTTTTCGCGTGACAGCAGCTTCAACTGACGCTCCACCGCCTGCTCCACCGCTTTGCCCAACTCGGCATCGTCGGTGATCAGAATGGACTGCGCACCCTCGTCATGCTCGGCCTGCGCAAGCAAGTCGGCGGCCAGCCATTCGGGGTTGTTGTTCTTGTCGGCAATGACAAGCACTTCGGATGGTCCGGCGATCATGTCGATGCCGACAGTGCCGAAAACATGCCGCTTAGCGGCTGCGACATAGGCATTGCCGGGGCCGACAATCTTGGCAACCGGCGCAATGCTACTCGTGCCATAGGCCAGAGCGGCAACCGCCTGCGCACCGCCGATGCGGTAGATTTCTTCCACGCCTGCAATGCGCGCCGCCGCCAGAACCGCCGGGTTGATGACACCGCCATTCGCCGGCACGACCATGACCACACGCTCGACACCTGCGACCTTGGCCGGAACCGCATTCATCAGCACCGAGCTCGGATAGCTCGCTGTGCCACCCGGCACATAAAGCCCGACCGCCTCAATCGCCGTCCAGCGAGATCCGAGGCCCACGCCGATATCGTCTTCGTAGATGTCGTCTTTCGGCATCTGCCGGGCGTGGTGCTTTTCGATGCGCTGGGCTGCAAGTTTCAGGGCATCCAGAACGGCGGGATCGACCTGTGCAATGGCCTCGTCTATTTCCTGCGCGGTAACCCGCATGGAGGTCTTCGAGAAATTCAGCTTGTCGAACTTCAAAGAGTAATGGGCCAGCGCTTTATCGCCCCGGCTGCGGACGTCGTCGATAATCTCGCGCACGACAGCATTGACGTCTTCGGACACTTCTCTTTTGGTCGTCAAAAACGCTGCGAAAGCCTGTTCGAAATCCTGAGACGCCTGCTCCAGCCAGATTGCCACGTAACCTACCCTCTTGCGGCCCCGTCCAATGGGCGGGGCAAAATGCTTGTCCTGCATGCTGACGCATGCGCTCTTGGGTATGTGGCATAAATTAAAACAGGCGGGCAAGGCAATTCCTGTCCGCCTGGATGATAAGAAATGGATTGGTTCAGTCTTCCGGGTGGTGCGGCTTGGACGTCGTTTCCCAACCACCGCTGACATCGGCCAATTGCGCCTCGATGCATTCCACGTCGAGTGCAATTGCGCCGCCGCCGGAAAGCGTCAGTTCCACCGTCCCGTCAGGTCCTTCACCGTTCTGGCTGAACTGTACCGCCAGCAGCGAATGTACCTCTTCGCGGTTGTCGCGGTTGAACCCGTTGGACCGCACATTGCCGACCCGCTTGAGCGCCAGCACACTGCGGCAGCGTTCCGGCGCTTGACCCTTTTTGGCCACGCTTTCCCACACGAAACGGTTGGCGGAGAGAAGAAACTGACCGTGCTTGCGGTCGAAGGACACGTCTTTCAGCTTGAAGACGCTGTCCTGCATGTGTGTCGAGATAACGGAGAGGTCTTCCCCATCCAGCGCCATCAACTTAAGGCCACTCATCGTGTCTATGCCCTCCTTGTGCGGAGTCCTCTGCACGAGAGGCTCGCCTATATCCAAATATGACTTGGAGATAGGCAGTCGAGGCCCGATCTGCAACCAGCGGGCCTCGATGAGAGGGCAGTATTAGTCGCTGACGCGCTCGACCTGCGCCCCGCAGCGGTTGAGCTTTTCTTCCAGACGCTCGAAGCCACGGTCAAGGTGATAGACGCGAGACACCATCGTTTCGCCTTCCGCCACCAGACCGGCGATCACCAGCGATACCGAGGCGCGCAGATCCGTTGCCATGACCGGTGCACCCTTGAGGCGAGATACGCCTTCGATGCGGGCCATCTGACCGGAGAGAGAAATCTTCGCGCCCAGACGCGCCAGTTCCTGCACATGCATGAAGCGATTTTCGAAAATCGTCTCGGTAATATGCGAAACACCCTGCGCCATCGTCATCAGCGCCATGAACTGCGCCTGAAGGTCGGTCGGAAAACCGGGGAAAGGCTCCGTCACCACGTCCACGGGGTGGATGCCATTGCCATTGCGCACCACGCGCAGGCCTGACTCCGTTTCGGTGATGGTCGCACCGGCAAGCTTCAACGTATCGAGCGCGTTGTCGAGCAGCGACGCCCGCGTGCCTTCCAAGAGAACATCGCCACCCGTCATGGCAACCGCCATGGCATAGGTACCTGTTTCGATACGATCGGGCAGCACGCGGTGGCGCGCGCCGGACAGCGAGGTGACACCTTCGATGGTGATGGTGGATGTACCGGCACCTTCGATTTTCGCACCCATGGCCTTGAGGCAATCGGCAAGATCGACCACTTCAGGCTCACGCGCTGCGTTGTGAATGACGGTGGTCCCGCGTGCCAGCGAGGCTGCCATCAACATCACATGCGTTGCGCCAACCGAGACTTTCGGGAATGTGTAGGTCGCGCCGATAAGGCCGCCTGATGGAGCCGTGGCATTGATATAGCCGCCGTCGATTTCCATCTTGGCACCAAGTGCCTCGAGGCCTTCGATAAACAGATCGACCGGGCGGGTGCCGATGGCGCAGCCGCCGGGCAAGGAGACACGTGCTTGGCCGTTACGCGCCAGAAGCGGGCCGATAACCCAGAAGCTTGCGCGCATCTTCGACACGAGCTCATAGGGAGCCGTCGTGTCTACGATGGTGCGGCAGGTGAAATGCACGGTGCGGGAATAGCCTTCGCCCTGGCTTTCTCGACGGCCATTGACCGAAATATCGACACCGTGGTTACCCAGAATGCGGATGAGCTGTTCGACATCTGCCAGATGCGGCACGTTTTCCAGCGTCAGCGTATCGCTCGTCATCAATGACGCAATCATCAGAGGCAAAGCTGCGTTCTTTGCGCCTGAAATGGGGATGATGCCGTTGAGTTCGTTCCCGCCGGTTATTCTGATGCGATCCATACGTCCCTACGGGCATTGCGCCCGCCTTTCCTGAGTGCTTGCAACGAACGAGCGTTCGTTCGAGATATCTAGCTGAAATGGCTTAAGCGGCGGGTCTGCCGCGTGATCCCTTGGATTATGCAGTAGAGGAAACGCAATTCCATTTCAAATTTCTGATGCATATTTCTTGTCAGCACGATTCGTCCGTTTTTGCGGCAGGCAGACCGATTGTCTCATCCGCTTCGCCTGCCCGGCGCGCCCGCGCTTGGCTTTTGCGGCGCGCAAGGTTTTCGCGCAGCTTCTTCGCCGCCCGCGCCTTGCGCTCAGCCTCCTGCCGCTTCGCACGGTCACCGGGACCGTTCTGGCCAGAAGGCGCCGCCGCATTATCCGCTAAAACATCGTGATCCTTATCCATATCCGCATCCCTAGCCGAATTTCCGCCTTTTCAACAGCCCCCACCGGCTTTTGGCTCACCATCGATTTTTACTGAATGGAATGACGAAGTCTCAAATTGCGGCTTGCGCTCGTCATAAACCTATGGCAATAGGCCCCAACTTGATGTGAAGCACCTGCTTCGGCATCGGATGCTGCGGTAGCTCAGTGGTAGAGCACTCCCTTGGTAAGGGAGAGGTCGAGAGTTCAATCCTCTTTCGCAGCACCATTTAATATCATCACAAAACATGCTTCCACATAATGTTGTCATCAACTCTAAGGATTGTCTCTACAGACCTTGATGTGTCTCTGGTGATCTCACAGGTTTGTCTCTGAGGGCTTGAATCGCTAAACTGGCACATCCAAGAGAAACTAATTTGTCTGAGTAAGGCGGGCCGAGACCCAACATCTCTCGTAGAGGATGTCATTTCGGCAGTGGCTGTCTTTCCCGATTTATTAGGCATAGGCTCGGCTACAAACGCGAACAATCCGAAGAGCAAGATTATTACAGCCCCCAAGCCGTAAAACAGATTAATTTTGCCGTTTGAGCCTAATTTAAAACCAAAGATGTACACTGGGCTGCTTGCGCTGATACGCGAGCCCAATGTTATCTCCGGAATGCTTTTCCCAAATTTTTCTTCGATCGTCGTGGCGTGGTCTACGGCATCGGCGGGCGGCCAGTTGATATTCCACATTTTCGCGGCCATCGCACAGTTCGAGAAGTCGTTGATCCGTGAACGGACAATGGCAGGTCTGGCGGCGGCAAAAGCCAGAGGTAAACTGCCTGGGCGCAAGCCGTTACTCAGTCCTGGTGAATGCGAGGAAATCCGTGCATCCCTGAGCAGCGGCGCGTCGGTGCGCGATGTAGCTGAAGCTTACAAGGTCCACCCTCGAACCGTCCTAAGAGGGGTTTCGCGGCTGACTTAACTGCAAAATGCAAATGGCCTTGTCTGCCAATGGTCTGAATCGCACCGAATTTGCCGAAGACCCCAACCCTTGAGAATTAGATTCAGGGTCGCGTTGTGCGACCTGATGGTCGCGGACCCGGAAGTCATAGATTGCTACTATGGTAACAGAACCCTCATCAAGGCGTCGGACAAGTTGACGTTCTACAACGCCTTCGCGTTGATGCGGCCCATTCCCGCTTCTGCTATGGTGGATGTCTACTCACCCTCCAAGCCTTATCGTCCTGGGAAGCCCCACGTCGTCAACGACGTACTCGGGCGCTGGCCGCCCCTTGCCATTTTCGCGCGGTGGCCACATATTACATGAAAGTGGCCACCAAGACCGAAATCGGAGTAAACACAATGAACGGGCGGCTCGTAAGACAGCTTTCGGAAATTGGCGACAGCGATGAGACGGACGTTCTGAAGGAACTGGAGCAGGTACTGACGGTCGCGGCCGGTGGATCGTTGACCGTAAAAGCGGCACGCGACACCTTTACCAAGGTCTTGGGTCGGGTTCGCGGCGGCGACATGCAGGTCATCGGAAAGAGGACAGAGGACATGGCGGTCGTCATCTCCCTCAAGGACCTCGCGGCCCTGATCACGTCTTCGGGAAGGAACATGTCCTTCGGCTCCGCGCTCGACGAGGTTGGCTTCGCTACTCTCGGACGTCGGATCAAGGTCAAGGCGGGCAACGACCAGCCGCGACTGAGGCAGCCTGAAGAAGCGCGCGTCCAGCTTCCCTCATCGCGTATGTGACTACACATGTATCTCCTTGCCACGCAAACGCTCATGGACCTTCTGTGCGGAGTGCCTGAAGTCAAGGAATTCGCGGACGGCGTTCCGAGGGGCGGAGTTTACCTAAGTGTCATCTCCTTGGGGGTCGTTGACGGGGCGATCCGCGAGACGGGCGTCACCGAAGGTCGCGACCAGCTCAACCGCCTCTTCCGCCGTGTCCTGTCGATGGCGAGAACCCATTCCACGGTTGAGGTGTTCGGCGAACCCGCTGCGTCTATCTGGGCGAAATTGTCCGCGCTGGACCTCCAGGTCGACGACGGCATGCGGCATCTTTCGGACGTGGAGAGGATGGTCGTGGCCACGGCCATCGAGAGGAAGCTCGTACTCGTCGAACAAGCACAGCCCTACCATTCCGAGCTTCCCGAATTGAAGGTGGTCGATCCGTATGCGGTCTGAGCGCGTGAAGAAGCGGGCGAACCCCAACGGACCGGCCCCGGCACGCTCGGCTTTCCAAATCCTGTCGCTTTCGGGCGGAGGGTTTCGCGGGCTGTTTTCCGTCGTCGTCCTCGAAGAACTGGGACGGTGTGTGGGTCGTCCCTTGAGGGAATGTTCCCATCTCGATCAATGAGAGAGGCAGTCCTCGAATATCCAGCACTATCGGTTAGACGGCAGATTTTTTTGCTTCGACCATCACGAGTACGTTGAATCCTTCCCGGACATGAAACCCCTCTTCACTTAGCAACGCATTGCCGTGCGCGCCCATGAACCACTTCGCGGTGTCGTGATCGTAGAACTCCGCAATGGCAGCTTCGACCTTTGCTTTTGCCTCGGTCAGAACCTCCAGCTTTTCCATCCTTCTTGTGTTGATCTGCACAAGCTTGCGCTTGGCAGGCTTGCCCGCATCGGACACGAATACCGAGAGCCTGCTACCGTGATAATATTTAACCCGGACCCGGAGCCGCTTCGGACGGGCTTTATCGAAGTCATCGTTGATCGACTGGATGCGGGCTTCGATCTCGTCAGCCGTGAGATGGGTTTCCGGCATGACGTCGCTGACGGGTATGAGATCATCGGCAAAACGCTCTTCCGCCACTTCGGCTGCGTGATGGGCATAAGCAAGATGCGTCACGGGCAGATCGGCCAGCCATTTGCGGCGTTGGGCAATGGCCATGGATTTGGCTACAAGCTCTCCGAACTTCGACACGGAGAAGTTTTCTCGCTTAACGCTCTCGTTGGTGGTCAGCATTGCCTGCCAGACATCGCCTTCGCGGGTCTCAACCCGGCGCACTCCGGAGATGCCACTCTTATTGTTCTTACGCAGTAGAACGGCCTGTTCGTGATTGGTGGCGGGAGGTATGGCTTCGATGATGGCGTCACGGTAGGCGCGTGCCGCAATGTAGGCAGCTTCATCGGTCCCATAGATGCTGTCCTTGAAGAGCCGCACAATCTTGTGACCGCGCCGTCTCAGGTTCACCCACCAACCCGCGCCGCGGCGTTCGTTGGCCTCCTCGCGCGAGAGTCCATACCCTTCGGCATCGTGTTTTGTCCCGGGGCTGTGAGCCTTCCTACGTTTCTTTGCTACACCACTGTCCATATCCACCAGTGCCATGAATGTGCCTTTGACCTCATCCGTCTCTCCATCAGATTAGTCGGCAAATTAAGGCGAGTTTGGGATGCAACGCGAAGATTATGGTGTCGCGGTTGCAAATAAGGTCGCAATTCCATCCTTTTGCCACAATGATTGATTGCAGTCAGTGCAGATTTTGACAGCTGATTGATATTTTATCCAATCCGATCACCGGGGTTCCCCATGACCGACCAGCCATCGTCCGCCGATTTCATCCAGGCCAGCCGTGTTTTGAAGGTGAAGTCGCCGCTCGGCGAGGACCAGTTGCTGCCGGAGCGGATGGTGATCAACGAGGGCGTTTCGCAACTCTTCGAGATACAGCTGAATGTCCGCGCCAAGAAGGAATCGGTGAAGCCGGAGGAACTGATCGGTCGTCTCGTCGACGTCTCGATTGAGGTGAGCCAAGCCGATGGAGAAGGTGGCGGCATCCGCCGGCCGTTCAACGGTCTGGTGACAGATCTGCATGAGGGACCACCCATCACCCGTGGCCTACGCTCCTATTCTCTTACCATCCGCCCGCAGATGTGGCTGCTGTCCCGCCGTTCCGACTGCCGCATCTGGCAAAACAAGACATCGATCGATGTCGTTGAAACGCTATTTTCCGAACACGGCATTCCGGCACCAGATACATCGGGGATCATCAAACCGCCGCCTGCACAAGAATACAGCGTCCAATTCAATGAACTGGACCTCGATTACCTCTTGCGTCGGTTTCAGGAGGACGGTCTTTTTTACTGGTTCAGCCACGAGGACGGTTCTCACAAGCTGCATGTGGCCGATACCGCCAATGGATGGCTCGGACCATCGCCTTCAGCACAGGGTGAAGGCAGAGTGAGGCTGGCACAGGGTTCTTCGGATCGCAACCATATCAATGACTGGGCCCGACGCTTTTCCTATGTGCCCGGTCAGCGCGCAGGCGCCGACTGGAATTTTGAGACACCCGGCATGGTACCCAGCAATATGACGCCGTCGTTGGTGCAGATGCCCGATGCGACCAAGCGTGAGCTTTACGAATACCCTGCCCGCATCAAGACGGTGGAAGAGGCAGAGCGTGCCCAGAAGCTGCGGGCGCAATCCATCGAAGCCGACCACGATCGCGTCTTCGGCGGATCGACGTCCCGCATTCTGGAAGCAGGCCGTCGCTTTACACCTTACGAAGTCGCACATCCCGAACATGAATATGAAGAGCATGTGATCATCCGGGCTAGCCACACCATCGTGGATCGCTCCTACGAGACTAACAGCAACGAGCCGGAATACCACAACCAATTCGAGGCCATTCCCGCCCGCGTGCCGCTGACCCCGCACCGCACGACCAAGCGCCCAAAGATCGAAGGTACGCAGGTGGCCATCGTCGCTGGTCCCGAGGGTGAAGAAATCCACCCAGACCAGTACGGCCGCATCAAGCTGTGGTTCCCATGGGACCGCAAGGCGAAGAAGGATGGCACGGATACGTGCTGGGTGCGGGTCAGTCAGGCGTGGGGTGGTGGCACATGGGGTGCGCAGGTCATTCCCCGCATTGGCATGGAGGTGATGGTCGCCTTTGTCGATGGCGATCCAGACCGACCATTGGTGACAGGTGTCGTGAACAACCCAAAAAATTCGGTGCCCTACGACCTTCCCGCCAACAAGACGCGCATGGTCCTGCGCTCCAATACCCACAAGGGCGATGGTTTCAACGAAATCACCTTTGAGGACGAAGCAGGCAAGGAAAACCAGTTCTTCCATGCGCAGAAGGACCAGACCACTCGCGTGCTGAACGACCGCACCAAGCGCGTAGACCGCCACGAAGTCGCCTCAGTTGGTGGCAACCGCGCCGTTGAAGTCTCAGGCAACCAGAAGCATGAGATCGGTGGATCGGTAAACACCGTGGTCGGCGGGACAGGTCCCATGGCAATGATGGCGATGGCGGGTGTTCAGGCCCTATCGGGTCACACCGCCGGGCTGCTGTCGCAGGCCGCCCAGATCGCAGGCGGCGGGGGACCCGGTGTTGCGGCCTTCGCAACGACGCTCGCCTCTTCCGCCCTCGGCTTCCTCGGCGCTGGCGGCATGTCTTCTCGTGAAGGTGTGGTCTCAGGCCCCAGCCCACGTTCCGATGCAGGCACGGCGCTTGCAGGCTCAGGTACTGGTGTTGGATCAGATGCATCTGGCCTGTTCCCCCTCCCCGGCATCATGAACACGATCGTCAGCACCTTCAAATCAGATAGCGTGGGTGTCGCGCATGCCGAACAGATCGGGGTCAGCAAGGTCACCAATGTCGGTCAGACCTCGCTGGAAAGTGTGGGCAAGTTCAAGAAGATCGCGGTCGGTGAAGAGTTCGTCATCGAGTGTGGCGATTCCAAGTTCATCATGAAGTCAAACGGCGAGGTCATCATCCTCGGCAAGACGTTCAATTTCGTGGCGACGGATCATTTCCAGCTTCGCGGCAAACCCATCGATCTGAACTGATTAAGGGGATGGCCCGTGGAGCTTGATAATCGACTTCCGTTTCCCGCCATGGCTTTTCGTCAGTTCGACACCGAAGGCGAACTGGATTGTGTCGTCTCCGTCCGCGCGACATTAACGCATGTTCAGGACGGCGAGATCGAGATCGCCGAGGAGCAGGAAAACTTCCAGTGGGAGGACGCCTACGAGGGCGATCCGCATCAAACCGTCCTTCTTCGCCAGAGCGATCTGACCCCCGACAAACCTGGAACTGACGTTACGTTTCTCGGACATGCCTGGTCTCCTTCGGGAGAGCCCGAGAAGTCCTGGCGAGCATCGTTGAAACTGGGACAGGTGTTCAAAGAGATCGACGTCTCCGGGCCACGCTTCTGGGAGCCTGTGATCAAGGAGAAGTGGGCCGGGTTTTCCGCAAAGGAGCCAAAACGCGTTATCGCCGACTGGACGCTGACGGAACCCGAACCAGCAAGGAGCATAAGTGTATGCTGGCGCAACGCCTATGGCGGAGCGATCCCAGGCACGGGCGATACTGAAAAGGAAATACCTGTCGATGTTGAACGCAGGAACCCGCTCGGATGCGGCATCGTCAACCTCGATATGCCTTCCGACACTCACCCAGTTCGCGCACCCCAGATCACAGCACCTAATCAGCCGCTGGACTGGCGGCAAACGCCGGAGCCTCAAGGTCTGGGTCTCGTATCGCCTTGGTGGCGTTCTAGACAGCAACATGCGGGAACCTACGACGATGACTGGGTGGAAAAACGTCACCCTCTCTTGCCGCGCGATTTCGATCGTCGTTTCTGGCAGTCCGCACATCCCGACCTGATCGCGGCTCCGTATCTTCGGGGTGATGAAGTTTATGAGCTCTCGAACTTGCATCCTCATCACCCGGTCGCCCGAGGCAAGCTGCCCGGTCTCACGCTCGGCGTTCATTGCTCTCGCGAAGATCGAGACGATTGGCACGTGCTGGAGCTCGACGGTGTCCAGTTCGACTGGCGCGACGACGGGCGTGTTCTGCTGACCTGGCGGGCGAGGTTTCCATTGCCAGATGCAGGCGAGACAATCCTCACTTTGACGCGTGTTCGTCTGAGACCGCCTGAAGCCGAGACCGTCAAGTTCGATCAGGGAGAGATTGCATGAGCATCCCTCGTGACTATGTTGGCGAGCCGCAATATCCCGAGCCTTGGACAACTAGGAAACCACGCGAGGGCCTGCGGGACCTTGACGAAGCGAAGATCGTTTATCTCTCGCCGGATGTATGCTGGACCCCTGTCGGTTCGTCCGTCGTGCCTATACCCTACCCGGTTGTCGATAAATGCGGGCACGACCAGAACTACACGCCGTCGGTCCGGTTCACGCGCAAGAAAGCCATGGTCATGCGCTCCTGTACGACGCACGTCCACGGCGACAGGCCAGGCGTCCGCAAGGGCCGCATATCTGGGACGGTCGGAGACATCTGTGAACCTATCGGTCACGCCGATCAGGTTCGCGCTGAAGGCTCACACGTCATTCGCCACCTCGACCGCTTCTACATGAACAACAAGAACACCGAAGGGGAAGCGATTTTCGTTCGCAGCACTCAAACTTACGATCCCCCGAAGGACGACGATCCGGTTCCTGGATCACTCAGGTGGCAGAACGGTTCCGACGCGGGCCGGGTGATGAGCGATGCTTCACCGGAACCACTGATTATGGGTGCGCAGTATGCGCAACTAGCACAACTAAAAAACCAATCAGCGACAGTTCCCGAGTCAAAACCAAGCACATCGCGGACGCCGCCACCAAGAACATACACCAATAACGTAATACAATTTCCATTTGAGGCTAAATCGCCACCTCAGCCCGCGCAACGCACAGACCCGTCTTCGGTTTACGGCTGGATGAAAAGGTTTGGGTGGTACGGGGTGGCGATAGGATCAATCCTGTTAACACCAGGCGATACCCCGCTCATCCCACCCCTTCCGCAGGATGCCGACCCGGTGGAAAAGGACTTGAATAATCAAGCTCGAGACCTACTCGACCCTCTTGACGCCAAGTACAACAAAGAGGTCCAGGAATGGTATCTAGAGCAACTACGCAACTATAACGAGACCAAGCGACGCAACAAAGAAGAATCCGACAAACAAGTTGCCCCCGTCCCAGAGACTGTACGAATCGAGCAAGAGAAGGAAAAGCAACGGTGCAGGGTTGATAAATACGAGAAAATGGAACCGATCTGCCGAGCTATTGGAATGCAGGCTCACCACATCGTCCCCGACTGGACTTTACGTTGGGGAACTCGAGTTGAGGCAATTGCGGGGGAGAAACGTATTGATACAATGCCAGGCTACTGGCGGGGACAATCCATTTGCGTCCTTGGCAATGCACGAAAATCAGGAACCGAGCATAACGAAGCTCATCTTGCCGACGGCCCGATTGAGGCGCTGGGACGGACATCAACACCGCCTTTTACGGCCTCGCTTGAAATGGTAAAGCTAGCATCCATCAAAGCAATGACCGCGGTACGCCCACATTGTGCCAAACAGATAATTGATGCTGTTAATGGTGAGTTTGCGAATAGCAACCAAAACCAGTTGCTGCGTGCGAAACAGCGCGTTCAAGACATACCTGAACCGACGATGAAAATCCTCTCCAATGGTAGGTACCAGAAATGATCGATACCGCTAAGCAAGAATCGGAACTTACGAGAGCGTGTGCACTCAGCGATCAATCGATCGTCGTCGTTTCGGTCGATTCCACGTCTGACGTGTACGAACCAAAATCTGTCCTGTGGCGATATTCCCAAGAAAGCGGTTCGGGCTGGGAAGCCAAGCTGATTGACGTCCATGTCGCAAACATTATCCCCTCCGAAGATCGAAGCGATTGTATTGTATTATCCTCAGAGGGGCAGGTCACTATTGACATCTTCCGAGAAACTCGGGTCGAGCAGATAGTCGGCGCGGGCACTTGGATTGAATATGCCAAAGGTTACGGCAGGATGCTCTCGCTTGCCAGAGTCGATCACGCGCTGTTCGCTTCTGGAAATGGTGGCCAGATTTACGTTAGGCGCGACGATGGCTGGCATTTGCTAACAGATTCTATACTTTTTGATCCAGAGCATGATGCCAAGCTTGATAAAACCGCACCATTGACAACCGATCCTGGCTTCCTTCAATGGTTAATGGATTCACAGAGCAATAGGCCACGAAACATCTCGTTGCACGATATCGCAGGCAATCATAGAAATTCAATATATGTTTGTGGTGTCGAGGGTACTAAGCCCGTTCTTTTCTATTGGGATGGCGTTTTCTTAAATGAGTTGAAAGTTCATCTTGAAGACACGGCATTAACAGGTATTTTCATTGAGAATGACGACAGCGTCTGGGTCTGTGGCCGGGAGGGTGCTTTGTTACACGGGAGTTTCGCGCGTGGCTTTACGCCTGTAAATTTGCGCAAGCAGTTGAATCTTTTTCACATGATTACACCCTACCGTAGAAAGCTAACGTTGCCATCGAGCGTTCGACCGGGAGGACTTTTCGAAGTTGATAAGACGTCTTCCGAACTTAACCGGTTCACACCGCGGTTACCAAAACAGCGTGGAGAAGATATATTCTACGCAAAATCAATAGATGACGTTCTATGGGTGGTAGGGCAGAAAGATATCTTCCGTTTCGACGGAAACGAATGGGAACGCATTGAACATCCCACCCTCTGATGGCCCGAATGATGGCTTGCAACGACCAAGATTTCGAAGAGCTCTGCGGGCGATGGTGTCCTTCTCTTTACGATGCGACAATGGCGAGCGAAAACCACTTTGCCGTTTTGCTCGGAGGCCCGCGTGACGATGCCCCCTATATGATCGTACTGCGTCGCGACACGCAAAAAGAGACGTTTTCTCGTGACGATGTCCGCCGTGAATTGCGGGCAATACAGGCGATGCCAGATGTGCGGGTCGACGAGGACGACAATCCATCATAAGTCGCGATCAGCCGGAACGGGGACATCTACATATTTGGCCCACAAAAGCAGCACACCATTATTCCCGGCACCCGAGCAGAGTCCGAGGACGACATCTCATTTTCGTCTATTCTGCCGTATGAAGGCAAGTTTCTTGTCGCTGGCAGCGACGACTTCCTAAAGCTTGGTATTGATGGGGTGTGGGCCGACGTCGCGCCATCGCTTTCGAAGGAGACACCATACAATCCACCCGAGTGGACTATTTTAGGCAAAGGCGCAGGTAGCGAGGTTTTTATAGTCGCCGCTCAGGAACCAAGTGTTGAATACTTCAATTTTGGCCCTGAGCATCCGCTCTACAGCGATGACATGACCGGAAGAGAGAAACTCGAAATACAGAAGAAACTCTTTGACGAACAGGACGCCTATCCACGGCTAACCACGCTTTTTAGCGGACATCCAGGAGCGTGGACGCAACTAGACGTTCCGGACCGGGTATCGACCTCTGCACCGCCTTATCCATTATTTACCGACCTCGTCAGTGACGACAGCGGATTCGACTACATAGTCGGGACGGATGGGCAGGTGTTGAGGGGGACATCGAATGAGGAATTCAAAGACATCTCGTTCGTAGGTGACAGACAGAAAAATTTTCGTCAGGGGGCGTGTTTGCGAAATGAGGTCGTACTTAGCACCGAAACTGAGCTATTCCGCTTCGATGGGCACCTAGCCAACGCCTTTTACCCCAAAAGTTAAGGTCAAGCAGAAGCCGTTCGTAGTTCAAGCCAGCGCGATTGATAGCTTCAATGAAAAGCTCTACGTCTATGACTACTCGCTACGCTACTTCGTCTTCGACGGGGCGGAATGGAGCCAATACAACATCCCAGCCGAACTGGCCGCCCGCCCGTTTAAAGGCAACCCGCCGATCAAAAAATAGTAAAACTCCCACTCCCAAACCCTGACCGAACGAGACATGAACGACGACGTAGATTTCGAAGAGCTTTACGGTAAATGGGAGCCGACACTCTATCACGCCGCCATGGCCGGAGACGACCGCCATTTCGCGGTTCTGGTGGGCGGACCGCGGTGGGATGATCCCTATACGATAATTCTCACCAGAGACACCGAGAAACAGACATTCTCGCGTTCGGACGTGCGAAGGGAGTTGCGCGACATTCGTGTGCTACCATCATCGAAAGGCGGTGGTATACCTTCGTATGTAACAATCAGCCTGCAAGGGGATATCTATGTTGTGGGCCCTGAGGGTTCGCAGCACTTTGTAATTCCCAGCACACAAGCGGAAACGGAAACCGCCCCTCAAATCGATTTTCGCTCTATTCTCCCCTACGAAAACCGCTGGCTTGTAGCAGGTAGCGAAAACGTACTGAAACTCGGGAAAGACGAATCTTGGGAGGACGTGCCTCCGTCGCTTGAAACGGAATACCCATACTCGAAGACCGAATGGTCGATTCGCGGCGCTAACGCCTTTGGGGAAATCTATGTCGTCGCAACCCAGAGGCCAAATCCGCGACACTTCATCCTTTATCCCGGCCATCCGCTATATGACGAGAAATTGTCGGATGATGAAATGTTTGAAATGGAGAAGAAACTAAGGGCGGAGAAGGATACCTATCCGGTTCTCACTACTCTGTTCACCGGAACACCTAATAACTGGAAGCGCCAAGAGCTGCCGACACGGATTGCCCAAACCGCCCCTCCGTATGCCTGGGTGTCAGCTGTTATCTCGGACCAGCGCAACAACGACTATGTCGTCGGTTCGGACGGCCTTGTGATGATTGGAACGCCCGAAAACGGCTTCTCTGAGATTTCGTCCCTGCCAGACCGGAATAAACATTTTTCCGACGCTGCGTATTTTGAAAACACTCTTGTCTTGGTAGCGGATTCCCAGCTACTCAGTTTCGATGGCCATCTGACGAGCGCCTTCACTCCGAGGGTGAAACTTAAATTGGGAAGCGTACGTGTACAGCCATCGGCGGTTTTCGCGAGAGGTGACAGACTACATGTATTTGACTACGGCAACCGCATCTTCAGTTTAGTTGACGGCGATTGGAAAGAATACGTCATCCCGAAAGAGCTAACTGATCGTCCGTTTAAAGGCGAGTTGAAATGATTGACGGCTATGCGAGGTTGGTTTGGAGGTGCTTCTAGAGTGCCGACCTCGTCCAATGTTTCGTGCACGGCAATAAATACAAGGCCACCTGAAAGTTTGGCTTGGCGGAACCTGATAGTTTTGCCGAGCATGGATGTAATCAGTGATGACTTGATGAAAGAACTCGCCTTCCGAACAACGGATTATTCCGCGCTGAAAACCGAGCTGCGAAACACCATGATGGAGAGCGATCTCGATCCGAGTGCTTCGTACGCTCTGTGGAACCAGGCATTGCATAGGATCGACGCTAGGCTTGGGCGGCGGGTTCGTATCGAATTCGAGCAATGGGGCATCCGATTTCCATGCGACTCCGATACCGTTTTGGGTGAGCTCGACGCTTGGGAACGAACTTGGCCCGATCTCGCGAACAGCCTCCTCGCGCATCCATCCACCGCTCCGTGGGGCGGCTATCTCGCTTCGGACTATCGTGCGGCGTTGCGAAACGACGTCTTTGGCCGAAAACTCGACGAGCGTCTCGCTTCTCCGCTAAGCAAATGGGACGAGGAATGCTTCGGTCGATACGCGACTGCGGACCTGTCATCTAAAGCCGAGTTTTTCACGACGCTCAGCCTCGGTGCTGACAGGCTTCGACTTTGCCGTTTTTGGAACCACGCGTCCGCGAGTCTCTCTCGCGATCAGAAGCGGCTTGTTTGGCAGTTGGGATCGGATGTGTGGAACCGGATGCACGGCCCCATGACCGAAGCGGACCTGAAAACGATGAGGGACGAATATCAAGACGAAGAGAGTTTCCAGAATGCCTGCTCTGCACTCGAATCCTACAGTCCCAGAACCGCTCAACTTCCCAGCCCGGACATAATGCTGTCCTACCTTTAAGGGTTGTCGATCGGCGGTTCCGACGGGTCAAATGTCCTCGATGTCTTCGGGTTTAAATGGGCCTTCGTTGTTGAGCAGGTTCTCGAGAGAACGGCCAGTCCGCACGATCGATACGCTGAAACTATCGTCACCGTCCACGATATACTGCGTCGCCGCCCGCGCCGCCTCCAACAGTGAAGCCAGGTCCGCGCTCGCTTCTTCGATCGACCAATTACCCGCCATCCACCTCGACCTCCGATTTTTGACTCGTAACTTTTGAAGCTATGGCTTTTAACGAAGACCGGTCACAACCGGCTAGGCTCTCGTGATTCGTTTCCGCGAGGTCCATCATGGCAGACCTAATTTATTTAATGGATACTAATATACTTAGCAACGCCGACCTGCAGCGTCCACCACCGGGCCTGCGGACCTGGATGAAAACCGTCGGTGCGAAATCACTGGCACTCTCGTACCCCACTATAACAGAATTGAGACGAGGTGCCCATCTCGCGCAGAAACACGATCCACAGAAAGCGGCGAGACTTCATGCGTGGATAGAGGACATTCTATCGGTGGATTTTCGGTTCGCGGACTTCACGCCAACGGCCGCGTCATTATATGCGGAGATGACGACAGTCGGACCGCTCCGGCATTTCTACAAACAGCCTCCCGAGCAAAAGAAAGACAAGCTGGGACACGATCTGCATTTCGCAGCACTTTCCATCGCGCACCAGATGCCCATCGCGACGATGAACATCAGAGATTTCATGTCGATCGGTGGGTACTTTCCCCTTCCGGGGCTTTACCAGCCGATTGAGAATATCTGGTACATCAATTGCCCGTCGTCGTTGAGGCCAAAATCGCCCAATAGAAACTGGACCGAGACCGATCCAGACGATCGAGATTTTAGATTTCTGAAATAGTACATGGTTTCGGATAGGGCATTTGAAGTCTCAAGCGACATGCCATCATCAACGCCATAAGTTGGAAGATGACGGAATGGCTTGAGACAGCGATACTGTTGGCCTCCATACACTGTACTCCGTTTCGCACGCCGACGAAAAACCAGTTTACTTAGAATATTATTAAATTCTAAATTGGTGGCCCGATTCCGTATGGGAGGAAATCTACCTTGGCCTTAACCGCGTTCATTTCGTACTCGCATGCCGACGAGCGGTATCTCGATAGGCTCCACAAGCATATGTCTCTATTACAGCGCGATGGTGATATTGAAACCTGGACTGATCACCGGATCGTTCCCGGCGCTAAACTCAATGATTCCGTGATGACAGCTCTCAACACAAGCGATCTCTTTAACGCCCGGGACCTGCTTCGCTATGACCGATCGCGAACTCTATGTTTTCCTCGAAGAGC
Source organism: Hyphomicrobiales bacterium (assembly GCA_900468015.1). Taxonomy (GTDB): domain Bacteria; phylum Pseudomonadota; class Alphaproteobacteria; order Rhizobiales; family Rhizobiaceae; genus Agrobacterium. The sequence continues at coordinate 99,900 of UBRU01000012.1, read as the reverse complement.
AGTTGCGAGAGCGAGGAGTCAAGGCGATCTGGATTGACGAAATGCAGGATGTCCTGCGCAGCAACACGCCCAAGGCTGTTCAGGAGGTGCAGGACACGCTCAAGACGCTCGTCCAGATCGAAGGCTGGCCAATCCATACGATCTACTCCGGCGTGCCTGCCCTCGCGACGTTCCTTCAGGGCGACCGTCAGCTCGCACGTCGATCCTACGTCATGCGTTACGAGCCGATCGAATATCCGGATGACGAACAATGGATCGAGAAGATCGTCCAGGCCGTCGTCTGCGAAGATTGCGGAATGACCCGTGCCGACGACACGCTAACGGCCGTCTTCAGAGAGAGGCTCTGCCGCGCCGCCAGCGGTGCGTTCGGATCGCTTGTCGAACTCGTGCAGGAGGCGTGTTTCCGGGCGGCCGATCTCGGACGCTCTCAGGTAAAACTCTCGGACTTTACGAAAGTCTACGCTGATATGGTTGGGTGTGCCCGTGGGTACAACGTGTTCGTGGCGGCCAACTGGCGCGAGATCGTGCCCGCCAACGCGCTCGACGATATCGCACCGCCGCCACCGAAAAGGGGACGCGGATGAGGCTTCCCGTCACCGTAACCTTCCACCCCGAGACCGAGACGCCTCTGAGCCTGGCGTCTCGGCTTGCGCGGGCGATGGCTTACCCATCCATAACCTCCTTGCTTGGCGACACTATGGCCAGGGCCGTCTTCCGTGGAGAGGAGGACGCAGTCAAACTGTTGTCGTCGTGGTCCGGAGTGGCAGCCGACCAACTGCGGCGCTTCGCCGTGCCTGTCAGCAGGGAGGCAGGCGAGTGGCGGCGTGGCTTACCATGGCGGTGACATCCTGAACCCGTCATTGCGAGTTGCTCGTTGAAGCGGAAGACGGCGCTCCGATGTCCGACGTCGGGCTGTTCGTATCCGAAGGATGGCACCTGAGGTGTGATCTTGGATCGCCTGTGGCCGGGAGCGAGATCGAGGTTGACGCCTACATCGAGGGCAGGATCGCAGGAAATAGAATCCGGTCGTTCATCGACCGTCAGGAGGTCCACGTGTTGCTTATGCTTTTCCATTTCGTCGGCTGGCTCGTACAGAACCGTCTTCCGGACTTCCGGATCGGCGGGGTGACGGCTTCGTCCATGGGGATCAGAGCAGTCGGGTTCAACATCGTCAAGGGCGGAAGGGACGAGATCGAGGCGGTGGTCAAGGCGGCGGTCGATCTCCATCGCCCTGCCGCTTTGACCATCACCGAGTTCTTCGGACCGATGGTGCGCCACCTTCGTCGCAACGTGAATGCTCCTTCCTATGCCGAGGCCATCGAGTTGTTTCAGACCATCGTGGAGCGCCACGTACCCGTCGGTCCAGGCGACAGTTTCGTCACGACCGTTGAACGGCGGCAAGTTCATTCTGTCCGTTCGGCGGGGCTGGAATATTCCATGGATCGGTTGAGGGTCAGAAAGCTTTTGGAGGAGCGCGGAGTTATCGAACCATCTCGTCTTTCGGATCGCCATGTCTATTTCTCCGTCAGCGATGCCGATAACGTGCTAGGTGGCGCGGTGCGATCTATGACGACGACCGAGATGGCCGAGGCCCTGCAGACGCATGAAGACAGGGTGCGCGACCTCATCGAACGGGGGATGCTCCCGTTCTCCGAAAACGGCGTCAAGGGCGACCGCCCCTTCTACCGGGTTGAGGTCGCCGAATTCGAAAGGTTCCGCCAACGGCTTTTCGGACGATCACCCGTCGCATCTAGGGACCTCGTTACTTTAGCCCAGGCCTGCCGCCGAAAGAGCCTGTCGATCGACGATATTCTGGAGATGGTCGTTGAAGGGCGTCTGGACCGTGTCGCATACGCAGACGGTTCGAGGACCATGGACAGCATCCTTGTTGACCTAGCGGAATTGCCCGTATCGGTGGGTGCCTGCGGAAGCGCGGATGATTACCTCAGCATGACCGAGGTCAAGAACGTGCTGGCGACTACGGATGCGACAGTGTCTGCGTTGGCCAGTAACGGGGTTCTACCGACCGAAGTCAGGACAAATCTGCGGACGCGGCGCCCGCAGGCATTCGTTCACCGATCCACCGTCGATTGGTTTCTCGACAGTCATCTTTCCCTCTACGGGATCGCCAGAGGATGGCGTCGGAACATCGCCCGAATGAAAGGCGAACTCGACAAAAACGGGATGAAACCCGTTTTCGAAGCGTCTGGAAAGATCGCAACTTACTACCGAAAAGAAGACCTCTCGGAGGCATCTCTTTTGCCGCCTAACGCTTAGGTTTGTCTCCAGGATTTTAGACGTTCAGGCCCGCATTCGCGGGCTTTTTTTGTGCCTACTGACATTTAGAGACAGGCCTGTGGAGTCAGGAGAGACAATTCAAGGTGAGACGATACAGGAAACTTCAATAATTTCAATTGGTTATGGAGTCATCAGAGACAATCCTTGGAGGTCATGACATGTTGTCGGACGTCATTCAGCTTCCCCCGCATACTGAAATCCCGTATTCTTCTATGCATCAGCGAAAAGTTCGATCCGGCTAATCGCGAGAAGCACCGGTTACCGTTGGATTTCGGTGATCGCATTTTCGAGGATGCCGACCATCTTGTTATTCCGTCGGTCCGCGAGATCGATGGTGAAGAGCGCTTCAAAGTCGTTGGCATTGTCGAGCACAAGTCGTTCACAGGTGTCTTTGTATGGCGTGACGATCTGCCTCGTTTCATATCGGTAAGAAGGAGCAATAAAGGTGAAGAACGAGCATATCACTCTGCCTGCTGATTCATCCGATGCAGAAGACTTCGAAGTGACGGCTGAGGCTTTAGATCGAGGCCAGCGCGCTCGGCTGATCCGCACGACGAGGACCGCGCTTGGTCTATCGCAACTGGAATTCGCGAGTAAATTCCGTGTTCCCGTCGGCACACTTCGTGACTGGGAACAGGCCAGAGCCACGGCGCCGGATTTCGCCGTCGCTTATGTCCGCGTCATCGGGCAGCACCCGGATATGGTTGCACAGGCTGTCGCTTAGAATTGATGGACTTTGGCGTTGCCACGCCACCCCTCACCTTAAAACCCTGACTGAACCCGGGAAAACACCATATTCGTGAACATGGCGATCTGAGCTCCGACGAAGGGGGCGGTGATGCCAATGGCTACCATGACAGCGATGATCTTGGGGACGAAGGTCAGCGTCATTTCCTGGATCTGCGTCAGCGCCTGAATGAAAGCGATGATGATGCCGACGGTCATGGCGGCAAGCACGGCAGGGCCGGATGCAATCAGGACTGTCCAGATAGCATTCTGCATAATATCGAGAGCGTCGGCCTCGTTCATCTCAGTCCCGCTCGGGGTAATCGGCGTCACGAAGCCGAAGAAAGTCTCAAAGTTTCAGTGACGCCGTTTCCGTCTGCATAGAGCGGTATATGATTCGCGACGGGCCGTTAAGACGTGGTCTGCGGCGTGTCGGCAATTTTGATGCCGGACGTGATGGCGATCGTGCCACCTGATGTCGTGGTGGCCGTCAAGCCCTCGGATGTTACCTTGATGGAGGCAACGACGCCGGTGGTCTTCTCGTCTGCGCTGGTCAGTGTCTTGCCGATATAGGAAGACGCATTGGACAGCGTGTTGACGGAAAGCAGGCTTTCAAGGTTGGTGTTCATCTTGATGGACTGTTCCACCTGCGAGAAGGTTGCGAGCTGCGCGACCTGTTCGCTGGCATCCATAGGGTCCGTTGGATCCTGGTTCTTCATCTGCGCGATCAGCAGCTGCAGAAAATTATCATAGTCCAGCGATGCCTTCGCACCATCCGTCTTTGACGCTGATGTCGTGGACGCGGTGTTTGCGGCAGCCGTGGTGCCCGTTACGCCGTCTACCGCCATGGTGCGATTTCCCGCTTGAGTTCGTTGACCACGGCTGGCGTGATCTCGTGACTGTTGAGAATGGCTTCTTCCTTGGCGTAAAGGCCGCGGATGGTCTTCAGGGCGTCGAACGGACGACCGGAGGAAACCGTGGCGTCGATGCGCTTCAGTTCCGAGCGAATTTCTTCGTTCTTGAACGTCGTCAGCAACATGGTGATCGACTTGCGGAACAGCGTCAGGGACTGCTCCTTGCCTTCCGGGTTGATCAGCATCATCTGGACGATGAAGTAGAGCTGCCGCAATGGCGTTGTGGTGTCCTCAAGTTGCAGGACGTGGTTTTCCAGAAGGAATGTTACGTCATTGAGGAATTCCAGGGATACTTTCCGGTCAACGCGCAGAACTGCGCCGTTGATGAAGATTTTTTCCCCAGACTTCAAAGAGATCCGCAGCGTACTTTTCATTTTAATCCATCCTTGATGATGGTTGTAACGTCGATAATGCCCTGATAATTCTTCGAATTACGTTTGCGTATCTGCTCGCATTCTCTCAGAATCCAGATAGCGATGGATATCAGGTTGGCTTTTAGTTCGACAGGCAGCTCATTTTCCGGCTGTTTAAGGTCGTCTATGAGCCTGGTCCAAACGCGTCGTGTGTAGAAAACGGCTTCTATGCCGTCTTTACCGTAGTGATCATGCGCCTTGGCGGCAGCAAGAAGTTCAATCGATCGTTCAAGAACCTGTCTTTCCCTATCCCGGGCGATATTGGGGTCATCCTCCATTATCTCCGCGTATGAAAACTGGAACATTCATCTTTCCTTCATGGTCTTAACCGGCACCCGTCATAGGCGTTTGAGTGTTTTCGTCAGAGATAGTTCACAAGGCTGAGGCCCTGAATTTTGGATGTGATGCTGTAGGACGTCTCGACCTGGTTGAGCAGGGTCGTCAGGCGCGTGGAGGCCTCATACGTGTCGACGCCAATCAGGTTGTTCAGCTGCGTGTCGATGATGGTCTTCTGGGCGCTCATATAGGTATTCGCCTTTTCCACGCGCTCCTGCGACAGGCCGATCTGCGAGCGCTGGGTGTCGATGCCGGAAATAGCCGACCCGGCCAGGCTCGTGGTGGTGTCGTTGACGACGGCCAGCGCACTTGCGTTCAATCCGGAATTTACCAGCTGCGAGGATATCACACTTGCCAGCACGAGGTTTTTGAAACCGTCGGAATTGGCCGTGGTGGATGTAGATACGGTTTCCGAAGTACTAATGCGGCTGTTCATGGTGGCTTCGGACGCGCCGGTCCAAGCAGACCAGTCGAGGCCGTCCTGGTAGTCGGCGAGGAAGGTCTTCATGTCATCCGCCGTGACCGAAGAAGGGTCCGGGAATTGCGCCGTAAATGCCGCGTTGAAGTCCGCAGTAATGTCGGGGATGAACGTGTCGCTCAACGTCTGAACATCGGTGTTGATGCCGGAGAACAGGAATTCGCCGTTGACCGAAGTGTTAGAGTAGCTGACGAAATTTTCGAGCGTGGACATGGCCGTCGTCTTGGCAACGCTCAAGCTGCTGGCATCGGTGTTGCCGCTCAGCGCGATGACCGAGTTCAGAAGGCTCTGCGCTGAAGACGACATGTTTTCCATGGCTAGCTGCGAAGCATCCATACGCTGTTCGGCGATGGAATTGGAGTCCATGATGGATTGCAGACGGCTGCTTTCGCGGTTGTAGTCCACGCTGGTGGATGTCCGTGTGCCAAGCTCGAGGCCCACATCCGCATAGGTTCCGGTCACGGCTTCTGTCTGCAACTTGGTGATCTCCGTCTGCGCGTTGGAAACGGTCAATTGCATGGCGCTGCTAATGGAAAGGGAAGAAATCGGTGTCGTTTTCATATCAGCCCGCAGCCTCCATCAGTGTCTTCAAAAGCTCGTCGATGGTCGACATCAACTTCGCCGCAGCCTTGTAGGACTGTTCGATATCCAGCATTTGGATCAGTTCCTCGTCCAGGTTGACGCCAGTCGAATTGGAGTAGGCCTCCTTCGACTTGTTCAACATGGCCGATGTGCTTTCGGCAGCCGTGGTCGCATTGCTGCGATATTCTTCAACAAAGCCGACGGAGTCGGATGCGAAGCTGAGCAGCGAGACATTGGTGGAAATGCCAGCCTTGGGATCGAAGTCCACCTGGGAGTTCAGCGCAGCGGCGTATTTGTACAGCAGCTCGGAATAGCCGGAAGAGCTTTCGGTGTTGGGCGTGTCGCCGGCAATGCTGCCGTCGCGAAGCTTGGTCGGAGATGCCAGGGCGTCCGCAGAAACCTTGATCAGACCGGCCAGACCGGGCACGATTTCAGCTGTGCCAAAATCGACGTCCGAACCATCTGAGGTCGTGAACAGTCCGGCAATGGGGTCGCCGCCAGCGTCCGTTTCCGAGAAGGCACCCATCAAGGTGCGTGCGATCTCATCAAGTTGCGACTGGTAGGTAGGGTAAACCTCGTCGCGCAATTGCAGAAGTGCGGGGAGGCTGCCCTTCGCATCGGTATTGCTGCCGGACCCTGTCCTGACCGCAACGCCGTCGATGTAGACGCCGCTGCCAGTCGCGGTCGTGTCATAGGCAGACTGTGAATCGAACGACACTTTGCGAGCTGTTGTTTCGAATAGCGTAGTGCCGTCTGCCGTGTAGATGATGAGATCGTTGTTGGCGCGAGCCGACGTTGAAATCCCGACGATACCGGAAATCTGTTTCAGCAGGCCTTCACGCTGGTCGAGCGCATTGTTCGGATCGCCGCCAGAGGCTGTGGCAGACTTGACGGCGTTGTTGGCCGTTTCGAAATCGGCCAGAAGCTGGTTCAGCTTTTTGACCGTCGTGTCGATTTCCGTATCGGCATCCGCTCTCAACTGCTGAAGAGACTGGGTGGATGTGTTCAACGAGTTGGCAACATCGCTCGCAGCGCTGATGGCAGCAGATGCCAGGGTTACGTCGCCCGGAGATGCCGCATAGGTCTGCATGGCCTCCTGGAGGGCAGCAAGATAAGAGGACGGAGCTGCCGAATATTCATCGCCGCCGAGAAGAACACTCAGCGAGTTCATGCCATCGAGGAACGTCTGCTTGCCTGCGTCATCAGATGTTGCAGACAACGTCTGCTTCAAGAGCGCCGCATCTTCAGTCCGCTCAAGCTTTACCGTGATCGCGCCTGTCGAGGTGTTTGTGGTGGTGATCGCAGTCCGGCGATTATAATCCGCGTTGCTGGCAGACGATATATTGTTCGAGACGATGCCGCTCTGAACAGCATTATTGCTCAGAGTTGCCTTCGTCGTATTAAGCGCCGATGCTAGCGACATTCACCCGTCCTCTAAAACGTTATCGTACCAGATTGATGAGAGTTTCCATCAGATCGGAACCCGTCTGGAAGACCTTGGAGTTTGCGGTGTAGCTGCGCTGAGCCTGGATCATTTCCGTCAACTCAGTCGCAGTATCGACGTTGGACGATTCCAGCTGCTTGGAATTGATGTTGCCGAAACCGGAGGTCCCGGCGAAGCCAAGTGTCACAACACCGGATTCCGCGCTCGTCTGGAAAACGTTTCCTGAAAGGACACTCAGATTGTCGGGGCTTGCGACATCAGCCAGCGGAATCTGGTAGAGTGCACGAGCAGCGGATTTGGCATAGTTGGCGTAAACGGTGCCATCGGCCGAAACGGATACGGACTGTACCGCTTCCGCTGGGTTACCGTTGATGTTACCGCCATCACCCGTTGATTTGCCCGACAGCTGCGTCATGGCAGAAAGGTCAATGGTAATACTGAGATCGTTATTAACGTCATCGATCGTAATCGTCTCAGGATCGGCTAGTTTACCGATATCATAGGACATTGTCTCAGGACCAGCGACCGGGTCCTCAGAATATGGGAAGCCGCCATTGGTCGATTTTGAAGCATCATAGACCGTCACTTCCCAAGTATCAGTATCGGTCTTGGCGAAGTAAAAGTCATATTTCACGGTTGCGCCATAGGCGTTGTAACCGGTCATCGACGTCTTCAAGATGCCGCTTTCAGTGAGATCGACATTGGCATCTTTGTCACTTGGAAGAACGCTTACGACCTCAGCAGACTGATTGAGGTTACCCTCCAACGAGCCCTTCGTGGAAGCGGTCGCGGTCAAACCGTTAGCACCGATGTTTACGGGAACCAGACCATCATAGCTGTTAACGACAGTCGTGGGCGTTGTTCCATTGTTTTGGTAACCCAGAAGCGTGAAGCCCGAGTCGTTGACAAGGTTGCCGTTGTCATCTGCGGTAAAGGAGCCGGCACGCGTCAGGAAAATGCTGCCTGCCGAGTCCTGAACAACGAAGAAGCCGTCGCCATTGATGGCAAGGTCGGTGTTAGATTGCGTCGCGACGGTCGCGCCAGCCTGGGAAATCGAATACTTCACCTTTGTATCGACGCCGCCGGAATTGTAGTTGCCGCCGCCACCGCCGGTGTTCAAGACGAGCGAGGAAAAAGCTGTCGATGCGCTTTTGTAGCCGGTCGTGCTGGCGTTCGCGATGTTGTCGCCGACTGTGCCCAATTTGTTGGACTGGGCATTCATACCGGATACGGCGGTCTTCATCGTTCCAAAAAGGCTCATCTCGAATCCTCTGTTCTTAACTATAGCGAAACTAGGATGTGTGCCTTGCGTGAGGCTGTCTGTTTTTCGCTGATTGAGAATATCTGGAAAAAAGAAAAAACCGGGCGGAACCATTCCTGGCGTCGAGTGTTTGAGCAACTGTCGGTGGCCGCGACCGCAAGTGATGTATGAAAATGGTTGAAAGAAAAACGCCGCGGGCTGTTTGAACCCACGGCGTGTCAACGATAGATTTGCATGTGTTTCTCCAAAACCTGTTTAAGGATTTCGGGGTAGAGCGTGTTTAGCTCCAGTCGATGCAGTAACCCAGAAACCGCTTGGAATCGATCGGATCGAAGCCGAGCTTCTTGCGAAGTTTCTTGCGCAATTTGCTGATGTGGCTTTCCACGACGTTCTCTTCGACTTCTTCATCGAAGATGCCGTAGATCGCGTTGAAGATTTGCGCCTTGGAAACACGACGGCCACGGTTGGCAATCAAGTATTCCAGAATGCGGCGCTCGCGGCGCGGCAATGCGAAAACTTCGCCGTTCACCTCTGGATCGCGTCCATCAGAGAAAACTCTGATAGGTCCTGCGTCCGTGAAGTTGGTGAGAACCGACAGGCGACGGCGAATAGCCGCAGCACGTGCCAGAATTTCACGTGGGTGCACGGGCTTGCGAACAACATCGTCCACGCCGCAATCAAACAGCGCAAGCGTTGCATCCAGCGAGTGCTGGTCGCTAACCGCAATCACCGGTGCCTGCGAGCGATCTCTGATGGCACGCGGCAGCTCCTGGGTCATTTCTGCCTGACCGATCAGAAATGCCTCGATTGCCGCGATGTCGGAGTCTGCTGCCGTATTTACCCATTCACCAAATTCTACCGGATCAAACCCGGTTGAGGGAATTCCCTCGCGCCCAAAAAGGGCTGTGTATCCGTCTTTAACAAGCTTGCGCTCATCAACTACCACGATCATTCGTCCGCCTCCGAATCAGTGTAGCCAATCTACAGTGTGAGGTGTACGAATCGCGTGAATCTCTCACAACTACAAAAAAACGCAGGCAATAATTAATAATTGATTAACCATATTGTCCCGATTTGATCTATATCTAGTATACGATTTCAAAAATCGGTATATTTTTTTGGTGGAAAAGTGCGAGTCAACCCATTTTTTGCTTGCTTGCCATTTTTGGGATGAATCCTGCCACATTTGGTTTTGAACCCCTCGAGGGAACCGTGACTCAATCAGTGGTTGTTCAGGTGAGGCAGAAAGTTCTCGCATTGGCAGTCCACTGACCGTAGCCCGTGGCGACCAGATTGCTTATAACGCGGCACACGTAGCGTTGTTGGGCAGGGTCATTGTTGGGTCCGGCATGGTAGCGCGCAACGGCCATCGTCCACGTGTCGTGGCGGTCATGGAGCCGTTTGAGGAACTGGGCGGCATAAGCGACGTTCTTTGCCGGATCGAACATTTCTGCAACAGATTTGAACTCTGCGCCATGAAAATACACGTTGATCTGCATGCAGCCGATGTCGATCAGCTTCGCGCCGTTGCGCCGGGCATCGTCCACCAGCTTGAAAGCCTCTGGTAAACTGTCAGGGAAAAACGCCTTGCCCTCGATGTTGATGGCATAGGGACTGAGCGATCCCTTGCGTCCCGTCTCCGTCAAACCCACCGAATAGAGTATGCCTTCGGGTATGCCGTAGTGTCCCGCCGCCGCCTGTATCTGGCGCTCGCAATCGACCCTGGAGGCCGGTTGAGAGGCCTCACAGATAGACGTGGTCAGGACGAGCGCTGCTAACGCGAGAAGGTATTTCAGGCTGTGAAGTGGTCTCATGAATTGTTGTTTCCTCACGGGCGCCGCGGCCTGGCTGCCGGTAAAACTGCTCCTGCGGCCTGTCGTCGCTGCCGCGCTGGCCCTGCTGCGCACCCTGCTGGCCCGCATCCTGCGGCTGGCGGTTGCCGGTGCTGCTATCCTGACGGTCTGCGCCGCTTGCCAGCGTGACTGTGACCTGGTCAACGTTGAAGCCCTGCGATTTCAAGGCATCGAGAATTTCGGAACTGTCTTTTTGCAGCTCGCTATAGCCCTTCAGCGTGTGTGCGGTCAGCTGCACGCTCAGCTCGTCACCGACCAGCTTCATGGCCGCAGTCACGTGGCCAAGCTCGACTGGCGTCATCTGTATCTTCAGCACATGAACGACCTGTCCCGTGCTTGAAATCATTGGAGAATTGCTGGTCTGGCCCGCCATGGTCGTTGCCCACTCAGGGTCCGCCGCCATCGCGCTCGAGATTGCCGTTGCGTTGGAGGCTGCGGCCATGCCGACGAAGCGTCTGCTATCGACGACCTGTACAACGTCAGCCACATCACCCATCGCCTTGGAGACATCAAGCGTGGCTGATCCGTCCTCCTGCGTCTCGATGTGGAAGTCGATCGCTGGCACATCCTGCTTCTGCAATCTCACTACGGTCGATGTTGCAACGGCTGCGTCCACCAATGGCTCAACGCCCTGCCCCGTACCGGAAAGACCGCTCAGGGCTGGGCCCGCGTCCTGCGCAGCCGGTGGCGTATTCTGGTTGATCGGCATGGCGGTGGCGGCCAGCAGCGACAACAGGTCCATGCTTTCGCCTGCGAGATCACCGGCTGCTGCGTCCGCATCCGCGTCACCAGCCTCTTCGCTGCCATCAGCGACGACTTCAGTCTCGCCTGAGGCAGGGGCCGCAATGCTCTTGCTCAGCGCCGTCACCAGTTGGGCAAGGTCGCTCATCTCGGGAAGAACAGCGGCGTCACCCTCGGTCTTGATCAGCTGTGCGATATTATCAGGCACCTTGGCCGTATCCATGCCTTGGGTCAGCGTGACGTCGCCCAGAGCCGCAATCCCGGTCTGATCAGCACCAACGGTCAGAAACAGGGTATTGGCAACAATGCCCTTGGTGCCTGCGGCAGGTGCTGGAGTGGACGGCGCGCCAGCGACTGGTGCAGTCTGCGCTGGCGTCTGGGTCTGGGCACCGTCTGCGGCTGTCGTCGTAGTCGTTGACGTCGCGGCGCTGGAAGCTGAACTCGGCTTTGCCGGAGCGCTCGATGCATTGGAAGAGGAAGAGCTCTGCTTGTCGATCGAGCCAAGTGTGTCGGAAAAGCCCGAGCCTCCCCGCTTGGAAGAACTATCCCGGTCCTGCCTGCTCGTCTTGTTCGTGGCTTCCGAATTGCCCGAAACGATCATCTGCGCAACATTCATACTATCTCTCCTCCTGCTCCAGCATGGAGTCGATCTCGTTCAGACGAGCCCGGCTCTTGTCGAAGAATTCTCTCAAAGGTGCACCAGCGACAGCCTGTCCCGATTGTTGCTGGGGCAACATGTCGTCGTTATTGGCCTGAAGAACCGGATTGTCGTTACCCGCGACCGCGCTATCGGCGCCTTGCGGCGCAGTCTCGAAGGCAGGCTTTCTGACGATCTGTTCGGCAATCGCCTTGGCTGCATCCCGCAGCGCGAGATCGCGCGACGACAGCTCATCGTTGGGAATGCTTGCCAGGGTTTCACTGGCACTATGGACATCGCCGCTCGGAACACCGGCAAGGCCCGAATAAAGCTTCGACAGAGGCTCGCGCGAGACGTCGCCTGTCTGAGATGTAAGTGCCGTGGACTGTTCCGTCGCAAAACGCGCCAGATCGACCTCACCGCGCAAGGACGCTTGCCGGGCGATGCGCAGATAGATTTCCTCTGCCCTTTCAGGGTCCATCAGCTGGGCAATTTCGGCAATCCTGTCATGGGACACGCCACCTTCGCTCTCCACCACGAAGCTGACGAAGAGATCGGCAAACTGCGAGGCATAGGGCGAATGGAGAAACCTGACCGCGTATTTGCGGCTATATTCAAACGCCTTGTCCAGCTGTTTGGCCTGGATCATCGCGATGATCGAGCGCCGCAATGCGGCTTCTTCGATGATCGTGCCGGGCGCTGTCAGCCGCGCATCGTCGAAGAACACCAGCGATGCGACCGGGTCTCTGTTAACAGCGATGTTGCCTGCGATCAGCATCAGATAGGGGCCGAGGACACCCTTTCGATATTCGGGAAGAATATCGGTCAGGATTTTTTCCACCTGCCCGCCGCGTCCATTGAAGTATTTAAGCAGGATGTTGATGACACGGGAATCGAAGTGCCCCTGCACGTCGCGCGCCACCAGATAATCGAGCGTCTGCGGATTGCCGCCGCTCATGATGTAGGCAAGGGCCGCGTCCGCATTGCGGGAATCTTCGAAGATCGAGGGATCAGCGGTCCGCAGCGTCGTGTCGATCGTCTCAAGCAGATATTTCTGCATTTCGCGGGCGGAATGATCGCCCATGACGACCGAATCCTGAATGAACTGCAACGACCGCAATATCTTGGCGGGCGGCAGGTCGCTCTGGGCATCAGCGTAACCGGCGCTTGCCAGCCACGAAATGCCCGTCAACAGGAGAGCTATGCGGGTCGCTTTCATCATCCGCTGCCTCAACTATCCTCGAGCAAGATTTCGATGCGGCGGTTTGCACCGTCGAGCGGATCGGTCGTGGATTGCAAGCGGCGGTCGGCAAAGCCGGAAAGCTGCTTGATACGGGTCTCATCGAGCCCGCCGCGCGCCAGCATGTAATAGGCCGCATGGGCGCGATCCATCGATAGCGTCCAATTGTCCTTGCCGCCGCTGCTGTAGGGCCGTGCATCGGTATGGCCACGAATGACGACGGCGCCCTTCTGCCTGCTCAGCACTTCGCCGATCTTCTGCATGGCCAGCACCAGATCCTTCTGCGGCACAGCCGAACCGACATCGAACATGGCCGTATTGGCCTTTTCTGAGATCGTGATCAGCGTTCCGCCTTCGGCTGGCGTCACGACGATGCCTTCCGCAAGCTTGCCCGCAACGCCTGCGACCTGCTGGGTAATCTCGTCGCGCAATTCGTCGGTCGTCTTTTCCTGCGTTTCCGCTGCCGCCTTCGCCGCCTTGGACTGGACAGGCTTGGCAGATTCCTCGCCAATTTCATCGGCAGAGCCGGGATCGACCTTTTGCGCCTTGATCGCCGACGGCGTCGATGGCTCGCTGTCGTTGATCACGCTCGCCATATCCTGCGGCGTGGCAACAGCCTTCGCATCGGTTTTCTTCTGCGCTTTTTCGGGCAGCGCCGTGTCCTGAAGGGACATGCCATTCTGGTCGGGGCGCACTTCCACCTGTTTGCTCCAAAAATCCGGGTCGAACGGGTCGCGGTAGGCTTCACCACCCGAAGCGCCCGTCGAAGGGCCGGAATTGCTGGCACCGCCCTCGCCCTTGGAACTGACATTGGCCTGCTGGCCAACTTCCTGCGCGATTTCGGCCAGAACGGCATATGGGTTCTCAAACAACGCCGCTTCGGAATAGGCGGTGTTGTCGCCCGCAGACGAAGTCATGTCTTCACCGCTCGCCGCAGCGGCAGCGTCCTGCGGCTTTTCGGATTTGGTGTCTGACGTCTGCTGCGTCTGCTCGCCCTTGGCGGTTTTCGCGGGCTGCTTCATGCCGCGGTCCGCGGGCTTTTCATCCGTCAGCTTGATGGGGTTGAAATAGCTGGCGACAGAGGCTTTCGTCGGCTCGTTTGCAGCATTGACCAGCCACATGACGAGAAAGAACGCCATCATCGCGGTCATGAAATCCGCATAGGCGATTTTCCACGCACCACCGTGCGCGCCGTCGTGGCCACCCTTGTGGCGTTTGACGATAATGATCTCGTTCTTGCCGTGATGGTGATTTTCGCCTTCACTCATCGGCTAGACCTCGCGTGTTCTGGAAGAACTCCGAAAGTCTTGTCATCAAGACCGAGCTATCCAGTTGAACTTTGATATCGATGTCATCGGACGCATCGTAATCGACCTGATTATCGACATCGCCAAGCGTTTCGCGGATGCGCGCCAGAAGCCGGTCAGGACCGGTGATCTTGATCGTTCCGGCAAAACCGTCCTGTATTTCGCGGATGATCTTCGCCGAAATATCCGTCGCTGCCGTATTTGCCAGCTCCCGCTCCATAACCGTTTCGAACAGGCGAAGACAGGCGGACTCGACGTTTCCGGCAATCGCATGCTTCATCGATGTGACCGACGTGGCGAGATGCGTCGCGATCTCGTCCTCATAGCGCGTGCGCATCGCCTCCATCTCTTTATCGTGGAGAGCGCGCAACGCATCGAGTTCGGTTTCCTGGGCCAGAAGCTGCTCGCGCTTCCCCGCCTCCTGGCCCTCCGCAAAGGCCTTGTTCTTTACCTCTTCGATATCGATGACGACCTCGGGTTCCGCCGGCCAGTCGCTCTCGAAGCTCGTAACAGGTGTCTCCATTGCGAAATGGACGACAGGTTCAGGTGTCGTGTCTTGACTGAAGTCCTTGAGATATCTCGCCAGCGCTCCGCTCATGGACGCACCTCGCCCAATATCGCGCTTGTCTTTTCGATGGAGAAGAGAATCATGAAATCATCCGCAAGGCAGTCAGAGAGGGCCGGCAGAATTCTGTCGCTTTGATTGAGAAAGCACAGACACCCGGCAGCAATTCAGTTTTCTAAAATAGAGAGTCAAACTTGTGCGAGGATGAACCCCGTCACGCATCACCCAAACAGACTGGCTAGGCTTTTGCGATGATTATTGGCCATGGACACGACCTCGACCGCCAGATCGCGCTGCGTCTTATAGGCCGTCAACCGGGTGGATTCCTCTTCCATATTGGCGTCCACCAGACGGCTGACGCTCTTGTCCATCGAATCCTTCAGCGAACTCACGAATGTCGTCTGCTGGTCCATGCGGTTGGACATCGTGCCCAACGATGCACCCAACTGTTTGAGTTGACTGGACAATTGTCCAACGACATAGACCATGTCATCAAGCTCGTCTCTGGTGGTCGCATCGGAAACGGAAATCTCGGTGCCGGACGCCGCCGTCGCAGAGTTGGCGTCGAGCAGGTAATATTCGCGCGCCGAGGAGCCACCACCTGCGTCACGCGCGCTGGCATCGACGCCCTTTGTCAGCAGGCCCCGGTTGGCGTCGTTCGTATCTACGAGCGTCGTTTCGGCGGTGTTGACGGTTAGATACTCCAGCGAGATCGAGCCGGAGATGCCCTTGTGGAACGAGAATGGCACGACTTTTTCCGCAGGAAGCTGCTCGCTCGAATTGAAAAGCCAATTGTCGCCGGAGAAGGTCGCGGCTTGAGAAATCGAGTACAGATTGTCCTTCAACGCACCGATAGCGTTGTTGATCTGGCTGCGGTCGGTGCCCGTTTCATAGGCCGTCGTCAACTGCGTCATGATCTGATCCGTGACGTCAATCATCGAGGAGACGGCCTCATAGGTGGTGTCGACCTTGGAGGCTCCGAGATTGAGCGCATCACCGATGCTGGTCAGAACATTACCGTCCGATGTCAGGTTGGTGGCCGTCGACCAGTACCCGGAATTATCCGCAGCAGACGCAATCTTGTAACCCGACGTCACGCGTTCCTGCGTTTTTTGAAGGGTGTCGTTGCTGAACAGAAGCGTCTGAAGCGCACTCTGCACGCTGCTGGAAGAAAGGATATTGGTCATGGTACCTACATCGGGCCGGGAGGAACGGGGACATGCCAGCACTTTCTGGCGTAAAGCCGCACTCTCATCATGAAGAGGCACAGGCGCGAAAAGACACGAAGCATCGCACGGCTCAAGGGTTAACGAAATGCTAAACCCGTGGCAAGTCTTCTACGCGCCGAAGCTATGGCGAAACTTGCGTGACGGCTGTTCGACGTCGAAAAACCACATGTTTTTAATCGCTTGCGCAGAAAGACGAAAAAACCGCGCCTCCTTTGCAGAGGGCGCGGTTTGGATCGGGAGGATGCTAGTTTTACTGCTGGAACAGCGACATGATGTTCTGTGCGCTGGAGTTTGCAATCGACAGCGACTGGATCGCCAGCTGTTGCTGCGTCTGCAAGGCAGAGAGCTTGGCTGATTCTTCTTCCATGTCGGCATCGACCAGACGGCTGACGCCGGATTCCATGGCGTCGGAAAGCTTGGCCGAGTAGTTGTCCTGCAAGTCGATACGGGTCTGAAGGGCACCGATAGCTGCGGCAGAGTCCGTCAGGCTGCTCATTGCCGTTTCAACGATGTCCATGAATGCGTCGATTTCGCCCTGTGTAGAGACGCTCGTCAGTGCAACGCTCATGACGCTGCCGAGAATGCCGCCTTCGCCAACGCCATCGGCGTTGATGGTCGAGAACATGGCATAGGAGGAAATGTTGAACTTCGCAGTCGTGACGCTGACACCGCCGCTGGCTGTGCGGATGAAGCCGTCAACAACGCTTGCCTCGGAGGCGTCACCCAGAACCATCCAGTTTTCACCGGAGAAGGAAGCGCCCTGTGCGATGGACGAAAGCTGTTCCTGAAGCTTGCTGATTTCGAGCTGGATCTGAGCCTTGTCGGTGGACTGTTCGCTGGCGGTAACCAGTTTCGCCTTGATTTCGTCGACGGCGCTGATTGCGCTTTCCATTGCCGCATAGGCGGTATCGACCTTGGCAGCACCCACACCCAGAGCGTCCGAAGCCGCGTTCAGCGCCTTGTTGTCGGAGTTCATGGTCGTGGAGATGGACCAGTAAGCGACGTTGTCCTTAGCCTGACCAACCCGGTAACCAGACGAAACGCGATCCTGTGTGTTGGAAAGATCTGTGTTGATCGAGCGCAGCGTCTGAAGGGCAGACATTGCAGAGGTGTTTGTCAAAATACTTGTCATCTGTAGGTCGCCCCTTTGGCAAATTTTTTAAGAAGGGACATTCCGGTTTAAGCCGGGAAACGCAGCAGGCAGCTTCATGCTTACCGATCGTAGTGTTCGGTGCGCTGTTTCGATGACCACAGAAAACAGGTTTTTGGTTAACAAAGGTTTAATAGTAGGAGTTCTTTTACCTTGTTGAAGAAAGCATTAAGCTCGAGAAACCCCGTTAACGTCCATTAAGTCATTGTTAAATATGTGAATTTTCTAAATCTCATAAGTGAAATTTTTTCATAAAAAAAGCCGCGCTGTGGGCGCGGCTTTTCCGTTTCATTAAGGAAATGATTAGCCTCTGAAGAGGGTCATGATGTTCTGCGAGCTGGAGTTCGCAATCGACAGCGACTGGACGGCCAGCTGCTGCTGGGTCTGCAGGGCCGAGAGGCGTGCAGATTCTTCTTCCATGTCGGCATCGACCAGACGGCTTACGCCAGCTTCGATCGCATCGCTGAGCTTGGAAGAGTAGTCGTCCTGCATGTCGATACGCGAAGAAAGCGCACCAAGAGCAGCCGCACCGTCGGTGAGGTTGTCGATCGCTGTCTGAACGGTCGACAGGAAGGCGTCGATTTCGCCCTGTGTGGATACGCTCGTCAGTGCAACGCTCATGACGCTACCGAGAATGCCGCCGTTACCAACGCCATCGGCGATGGTGGAGAACATGGCGTAAGTGCCTGCGTCGAAGGTAGCCGTCGTAACCTTGACCGAGCCGTCTTCGTTGCGAATGAAGCCGTCGACGACAGTCGTCTGAGAAGAGACGTCAGCCTGAATTGCCCAGTTCTCACCGTTGAAGGATGCAGCCTGGCCGATTGCCGTCAGCTGTTCCTGAAGCTTGGTGATTTCGAGCTGAACCTGTTCCTTGTCGACAGACGTTTCGCTGGAAGTCGTCAGCTTTGCCTTGATTTCGTTAACGACGTCAATCGCGCTGTCCATGGCGGCATAGGCAGTGTCGACTTTTGCTGCGCCAACGCCCAGAGCGTCGGTGGCTGCGCCGAGTGCCTTGTTGTCCGAATTCATCGTTGTCGAGATGGACCAGTAGGCGACGTTATCGGCAGCTTTTCCGACCTTTTCACCGGAGGACACGCGGTCCTGCGTTGTGGAAAGGTTGTTGTTGATCGTGCGGAGAGTCTGCAGCGCAGACATAGCAGATGTGTTGGTCAGGATACTGGTCATAGTATTAATTGCCCCTTTGGCAAATATATTTGAAGGGACATGCCGGTCTTACCGGTAAACGACGATCAGCTTCATGCCTGCCGAACAATATAGTTAATTTTCGGCTGTCGCTTCGATGACCTGATCTAACCTCATTAAGGTTAAAGACTTCCAAATTTTGTATAAACAAATAGTAAATTTTTAAAATAAATTGATAATACTTTGTTAACGAAAAAGGGCCGGACCATAGGTCCGACCCCTCATATCGTATGTTGATGCCCGTATTAACGGAACAGCGACAGCAGGCTCTGCGAGCTGGAGTTCGCAATCGACAGCGACTGGACGGCCAGCTGCTGCTGCGTCTGCAAGGCCGAAAGACGTGCAGATTCTTCTTCCATATCAGCGTCTACGAGACGGCTGATACCTGCATCCATCGCATCGCTGAGCTTGCTGGAATATTCATCCTGCAGGTCGATACGTGTGGAGAGAGCGCCGAGAGCAGCTGCACCCTTGGTCATTTCGCCGAGTGCAGATTCGACCGTCGAAAGGAACGTGTCGATTTCACCCTGTGTCGTGGTAGCCGTCAGAGCGACTGTCATGACGCCGCCCAGAAGACCGTTGCTGCCAACGCCGCCGGCAATCGTGTCGAAAAGGGCGTAGTCGCCGGCGCTGAAGTTCGCGCTGGTGACCTTGACGGTGCCGTCAGAGTTACGGATGAAGCCGTCGACAACCGTCGTGCTCGAACCCGAGGACTGAACCATCCAGTTTTCGCCGTTGAAGGATGCAGCCTGACCGATAGCCGTCAGCTGTTCCTGAAGCTTTTTGATTTCGAGCTGAACCTGCTCCTTGTCAACGGACGTTTCGCTGGCAGTGGTCAGCTTCGTCTTGATTTCGTTGACGACGTCAATCGCGCTGTCCATGGCGGCATACGCGGTATCGACCTTGGCAGAACCGATGCCGAGTGCATCCGTTGCAGCGCCGAGGGCCTTGTTGTCGGACTTCATTGTGGTCGCGATGGACCAGTATGCTGCACCGTCGGAGGCGTTGGCGATTTTCAGGCCGGTCGAAACGCGGTCCTGTGTGTTGCCGAGGTTCGAGTTGATCGTGCGCAATGTCTGAAGTGCATTGTTCGCAGAAGAATTGAAGTTGATGCTAGACATAAGTTGCCCCTTTAAAACGCGGTACAAGATGAGGGACATGCCGGATTACAAGTACCGGCGATAACGGTTCGGCATCATGCCACTCGGTTCCGTTTTTTAATGGACACCAAACCCGTCACGCACAGTCAAAATGCGCGGCAAGCATTTCCAAGTCCTTAATTTTAGCAGTATCGGCTTCCCCCTCGATTCTAATGGTTAATGTTGCGCAAACAGCCGGTTAGAGGGGTTAACCAGAATGAGACAGGTACGTGCGCGCGAAGACCTGTTTCAAGCAAGCTTCGCCCGATAGTATCTGTCGAATTTCTAAATCGGCAGTCTCCGCGCGCCCGAAAGGCCGTTGTCTGCAAGCGGAACCGCAAGAGAATAGAACGGGACACATGTTAAACGAAATCAGCTATTCCGCCGCCTCGAAGCATTTCAAGACCGGTCAGTACACGCAGGCCCTTCAAACGCTGAACAAGCTGATCGATACCAAGCGTGACGCGCGTACCTATGCTTTGCTGGCCAAGACCTGCCTGCAGATCGGCATGCCCGAACAGGCGGCAACATCCTATGAGCTGGCCTACCAGCAAAATGGCATGGATGCGGAGAGCTATCTCGTCGATAGTATCAAGCTCTATTACGATTGCGGCCAGAAGGAAAAGGCGCTCGCGCTCTCCAACAAGCTGATCCATCGCTTCCATAAATACCCCGAAATATGCTTCATCGTCGGCACGATGCTGCTGGAACGCGGCGAGCCCCGTATTGCCCGTGCGCTGAAAAGCATTCTGATGAAGAGCGACGACATCGAGCACATCAAGCTCGGCGCGCGCATTGCCATCACCACATGGGACCTGTTCGACGCGAAAGACATCGAGACGGCCCGACTGCTTCTGGCGAAATTGCCGCGCCAGCAGGCCGTGCGCCTGATGTATCTGGTCTTCTGCCGTGAACACAGCAAGTTCGACGCCATCGAAAAGCATCAGCCCATCATCGATGAGGTGGTTGCCAACGGAGATGTGAATTTCATCTCGCTGGATGGCACCTTCTTTAATCTCCACTGGAGTGGCGATGAGCACATCAACCAGCTTGCGCGCAGCAACACGCCTGCCTTCAAGCCGGAGATGAGCGTCGCACGTCGGCAGATGCCCCATGAATGGGCCAGCAAGATACGGATCGGCTACCTCTCCTCCGACCTTTTCGACAAGCATGCCACCATGAAGCTCATTCGCCGCGTGCTGGAGCTACACGACCGTGATCGCTTCGAGATCACGCTGTTTTGCCATTCAGCACCGGATTTGTTGAAGACCAACGAGGCCGACCGCAGCCTGTGGGGTGACGTGGTCACGATCCGTGAGATGAGCAATGATGAGGCACTGGCCGAGATCAAGGCGCGCAACATCGATATCCTGGTCGACCTGAAAGGCCATACGGCGGGCAACCGCACAGCCATCCTCAACATGGGCGCAGCTCCCGTGCAAGTCGCATGGATCGGCTTTCCCGGCTCCACGGTCAATGTCGATCTGGACTATGCCATCGGCGACCATTACGTGCTGCCGGACAGCTCCAAACCGCACTATTACGAAAAATTCGCGCGCCTGCCCGAGACCTATCAGCCGAACGACCCGGTCAACCGCCCGCTGGCCAAACAGCTCAGCCGCGCCGATGTCGGCCTGCCGGAAGATGCCTTCGTTTTCGCGTCCTTCAACGCCAACCGCAAGATCACGCCGCGCGTTGCCGAAATCTGGGGCGGTATCCTCAAGCGCACGCCCAACAGCGTCATCTGGATCCTGCACAACAGCCAGGACAGCAAGGCCAATATTCTGGCCAAGTTCATGGCGATGGGCATTCCAGCTAAGCGCGTGTTCTTCATGTCAAAGCTGGATTTCGAGCTTCACCTCAACCGTATCACCGTGGCCGATCTCGGCCTCGATACCTTCCCCGTCAACGGTCACACGACGACGTCGGAACAGCTATGGTCCGGCCTGCCGGTGCTGACGGTCAAGGGCACCAACTTCGCCTCGCGCGTCAGCGAAAGCCTGTTGCATGCCATCGGCGCGCCGGAACTGATTGCGCAAGACGAGGCCGCCTATGTCGATAAGGCCGTGGCCTATGCGCAGGATCAGGCACCGTTGAAGGAAATCCGCGCGCGCATCGATGCCAACCGCTTCATCAAGCCGCTGTTCGATGCCGAACGCTTTTGCCGCCACCTTGAGACCGCTTACGAAATGATGGTCGAGCGGGCAAAAACGGGTGAAGCACCGGACCACTTCGACGTCCCTGCCCTGCCCCCACGGACAGGCCCATTCGAGGTGCGATAAACGCGAACGGCCTGAACTCCCAAGGGGATTTCAGGCCGACGATATCGGAAACAAGACTGCGCTTGGAAACGCTATATCAGTGGATGTAGCCCATGCGGATCGCCTTGGCGATGGCTTGGATGCGGTTGACCGAATCGAGCTTTATGGTCGCGGAGCCGAGATAGGCGTTGACGGTGTGAACCGACAGGCCAAGCTTCACGGCGATCTCTTCGCTGATGCGGCCATCTCCGGCAAGCTGAAGGCAGGCGACTTCGCGTTCGCTGAGGGATTCGGCAGGTGTGACACGGCGCTCATCGAGCGCCAGAAGATCGACCATGATTTCCGTGCACTTGATGTGCTGTTCCAGAACGATCTCATTGTCCAGCAGCAGGTTTCCACCGCAGAACACGACATAACCATTGCCGATCGTGCCCAGCCGCACCGGCAGCGCCAACCCTGCATAGGACAGATCGTCATTGGCAAGCCGGACCATCAGCGCGGCGACATCGGGGACGTCAGCAAAGCCTGAGCCGTTTTCGCTCTTCCATGTGACGGGCAGAAGCGAGCGCTCCAGATGTTCAAGCAGACGCTCGCCCATGGCCAGCACCAGCCGCGTGCTTTGATCGCTGGCATTGATGCCCCAGTTTTCCAGCTCGCAGAACAGCTTGCGCTTGTTGGGAAAGCCCGAGGCGACGGCCCTGACCACGACAAAATTTTTGGCGCCCAGGATGCGCTGTATAGCCACAAGACGGGGAAACAGATCGGAGCGGCTAGCCGCTGTCGTGGCACGCGCAGGCACCAGAGTGTCTGTGCTGGCGACCTCGGAATCCTTGTAATAGCCCATCTCACGCACCCTCATACGAGATTGTTTCGAACCGCATAGGCAATGGCCTCGGAGCGGGTCTTGGTTGCCGTCTTGCGCATGACGCTGGTGATGTAGTTGTTGATGGTGTTGCGGGAGATGCCGAGGATCGTCGCCATTTCGTCGCTGGTCTTGCCCTCGGCAATCCAGAACAGGCATTCGAGTTCCCGCTCGGTCAGGTCGATGTCCCGTTCGACACGCGATTCCGCCACGATGCCGGAACTGGCGAAGTAACCCGCCAACATACCGGTCTCACGCAGGCGATCGTCCACGGGCACATTGTCGAGTTCGAACAGCAGCAGCAGCGAGAACCGCACGCGCCCCACGCAGAAGGTCATGGCGCAATATTTGCGGTCGACACCATGGGGCACGACGGCGTCGTCGGGCAGGAACAGCACACGCGGCTTCAGAAGCGCCAGGCACTTTTCCATCTCGCTGACGCGGTTCTGGTTGTTGGTCAGTTCCGACCCCAACCTGCGCACCAGATCGAAGGGCCAGTCGGATGTGATGATGAAATTGAGACCGGCTTCCTGCAAAAGATCTTCGCGCGCCAGCAGATAGTGGGCAGCGCCCGCAAAGGACGCAAGCATTTCAATGGCGGCTGTAACGTTGCCGTCAGTAGCCGCGACAGAAATGTTCCGAATGAGTTGATCGCGCGGCAACTTCACCGACCTATCAAACGGCGCAGCGATGAGCCTGCGAACATCAACATCCACCTTCAATAGCCTACGCCCTCTCACTCTCCTTATCGGAGATCACTTAACCGGGATGGAAATCATTTCCATTCAGAAACACAATCACAATCCGTGGCTTGCATGTCTGGCGACCGAATCATTGTATATTAGGAAGACGCGACGAAAAACGCCATCACCAGCGGTGGACATCCCCGTCTTTATCTCCCTGTCATACCACCAAAAGCATATTGATGTTCTCGGCCTCGCACAGAGTTGATTTCATTATTCCAACGTAAATTGTCGACGTGATGAACAAATCGTAAATTCTGCACCAAAACAGAACATGTGCGCCGGTATGATGCAAGCGATAAAACGGCGGAAGGCCGGTACGAGACCGGCCTTCCGTGATTATGCTGCTTTTTCGATTGCCCATTTGCGCAGGATCTTGGCGGCGCGCTCTTCGCTGATTTCCACCATACGCGAGAGACGGCGTTCCGGTCCTTCGCGAACCCGGCGATTGAAATCGCCATCGCCATTGTCGCCGGAGAGAAGATCGTCGGTGCTGTCGAAGCCGAAGTCGGCGCCGAAACCATCCATGAGACCGCCACCGGCGCTTGCGCCACCCAGTCCTGGGGAGAAGTCCGGCAGTTCGAGCCCTGCTGCTTCCTGACCAAGCTCTGCGGTTGCCGCCGAGCCGCCGGAGAAGGAGCGAACCATCGGACGCACACCCAGCCAAACAACCAGGAAGGCAACGGCAACGAAGGCGAGCGAGTTGATGATGCCTGCGGAGTTGCGGCTCATCACTTCCATGAAGCCCGGACCGGCAACCGCCTGATCGAGCAGCTGCGTTTCGAGGAAGTCCATGGCGGTGATCGTTACCACGTCGCCGCGGTTGGTGGAGATACCGGCTGCCGAAGCAACGATCTTCTGCATTTCCGCCAGATAGGCATCGACCTTGGCCTGGTCGGCGTTGTCGCCGATCATCTTGGCAAGGCGGCCCTTGTTGACGACGACCGCAATCGAAATCTTGTCGACGGTGTAACCGTTACGAACGGTGGCCGTGGTCTTGGAGTTGATTTCGTAGTTGGTCTGCTCTTCCTTCTTGGCCGATTCGTCAGAAGACTTCGGACCGCTGCCGCCACCCTGCGGTGCTGCCTGCGGAACGTTCTGTTCCACGGTTGCGGCCGTATCGGGCGTCGTTTCCTGCGATTTCTGGTCTTCCTTGGTGGTGCGCACAGAACGTTCGACCCGTGATTCGGGATCGAACACGGTTTCCTGAATTTGCTGACTGTCGGTGTTCAGTTCCGCTGTGACGGTGGAGCGGAAGTTGTCCATGCCGAGGAACGGCGCAAGCGCCTTGTCGATCTTGGTTTCGAGTTCCTGCTGGACGTTTTGTGACAGGGTGAGCGAGCGGTTGAGAGCGCCATTGCCGACATCGTCGCCGGAGGCCAGAAGCTGGCCGGTGGAATCCAGCAGCGTCACGTCATCGACTTCAAGGCCGGGAACAGCCGAGGCAACGAGGTGGCGAATGGAAGAAGCGGCCTTGCGGCCGGCTGTGGCACTGGCACGGATCATGACGGAGGCGGTCGGCTTTTGCTCGCCGCGGCGGAAATTGCCGACGTCGGGCATGACGATGTGCACGCGGGCTGCGGCAACGCCATCGATCTGCTGGATGGACCGTCCAATTTCGCCTTCCAGTGCGCGAACGCGGGTCACTTCCTGCATGAAGGATGTCAGGCCGAGCGAACCGACATTGTCGAACAGCTCGTAACCGGCATTGGCACTATCGGGCAAACCGCGTTCGGCCAACAGAAGGCGGGCCTTGCTTGTCATGCCGACAGGAACCTGAAGGCTCGTTCCGTCTGTACCGACCTGAAAATCGACATTGGATTCGGCAAGGGAAACGCTGATCTTGTTCAGATCCATCGTTTCCAGACCGACGTAGAGTGTTTCGTAAGCAGGTTTGTTCACGTAGAGCGCAGCGGCAAGAATGATCGCCATGGACAGAACACCCACGCCACCAAGCACCAAAAGCCGCGTCTGCCCAAGGGCCGCGAAGTTTTTTAAAACCTGTGGGAATTGATTTAACAGATTCATTCTGTCCCGCACCGTCATTCAAAGAAACGAAGACCTTTTGGCCTCCATACCAAATTAGACGGCGAAGCTTGCGCGAGCGTTTCCCTCATGGCTTTTAAAGGGAAACCTCAAACTGCGCTTTATCACGTCATGTAGACGGAGATGATTGCCGAAACCTGCTCCGGCGTCAGCGCGCCCATATGGGTGTTCAGGATCGCATCGATCTGCTGGCTGGAGAGACTGACCAGCGTATCGGTGGACAATCCCTTGACACCGGAGGAGCTGAAGGCGGCGATATCGGCTGTAGAGAACGTCGCGAGTTTTTCTTTCGACTGAGCCGCGACCTGCGACGAGGTCAATGCCCCCACCTGCGCTGGCGTCAGCGCCTCGCTCTGGCTTGTCGTCAGCGCCGCAAGAACGCTCGTCGCAAGGCCGGAGACCGCGCTGGTGCTCAGCGCTATGATGTCTTCGGTGGTGAACAGGGCGATGTCTTCGGTGCCCAGCGCCGCTGCCTGAATGGCGTTGAACGCGTTGAGCTGCGCCGTGGACAGGGCATCCACCTGACCGGTGCTGAGTGCCACGATCTGGTTATAGCCCAGCGACCCGACCTGACCAGCCGTTAGCACCTTGATCTCGTCTGTCGTCAACCGTGCTATGATGGCGGTCGACAGCCCACGAATAGCGGAGGACGCGATGGCGGCTATATCTGCGGTGGAGAAGGTCGCCATGCCATCAGTCGTCAGGCCGGACAGGCCATCGGCGCTGAACGCCGCGATCTGGCTGGTCGTCAAACTGTCGAGCTGATCCCGGCTGAGAACGGCAACCTGCTTGCTGGTCAGGCCGGAAATACCGGCTGTGCCCAGGGCCGCAAGTTCGCTCGGGGAGAGTGCTGCGATAAAGTCTGTCGGCAAGCCCGCAACTGCGGCGCTGCCTATCGCGGCAATCTGTGCGGAAGATAGCGTGTCCAGTTCCTCAGCCGTCAGGCCGGAGACCGCTGTGGAGGTTAGCGCACCCATCTGCCCGGTCGTCAGCACATGCAACTGCTCAAGGCTGAATGCTGCGACCTGGCCGCTCGAAAGTCCGGTGATACCAGCGGTGCTGATCGCCGCGATCTGGCCCGTGGAAAGGGCTGCGATATCGAGTGTTTCAAGGGCTGCGACCTGTTGTGAGGTAAAGGCTCCCACCTGCGTGGGCGAAAGGGTACTGATCTGATCGACCGTCAATGCAGCAACCTGCGCCGTCGAAAGACCGGATATGCCGAGCGAACTCAAAGCGTGGATCGTCTCCGTCGGCAGCGCGGCCAGCATGGATGTCGAAATGCCGACGATGGCGCCCGCGCTGATGGCGGCGATATCCGCCGTCGAGAATGTCTTGAGGTCATCGAGACCGAGTGCGGCCATCTGCTTGGAGCCGAGTGCGGCCACCTGATCACTGGTGAAGGCCTCCACCTGATCCGGGCTGAGAGCCGCGATCTGGCTGGTTGTCAGCCCGGAGATGCCGGACGTACTCAAAATCGCGATCCTGCCGGTGGACAGGGCAGCGATGGCGGCGGTTGAAAGCCCCTGAATCGCATGCGCTGGCATGGCCGCAAGATCATCGTTGGAGAGGACATCGATATCATCGAGCCCCAGCGCCGAAATCTGCGTTGAACTCAGCGCTGCCACCTGCGTCGAGGTCAGAGATTCGACCTGATCGGTAGAGAGAACCGCCACCTGCCCCGTGGACAATCCGGTAATCGCCCCAGAACTGAGGGACATGATCTGCGCGGTGGACAGGACGGCAACCCCTGCCGTTCCCAGTGCAGCAACCTGCTTGGAGCTAAGTGCCGCAATCTGGCCGGTAGTCAAAACCTCAAGCTGCGCCGTTTTCAACGCCGCAATCTGCGCCGTCGTCAGACCGGAAATGCTGGCCGTGCCGAGGACGGCAACCCGCTCTGTAGCAAGACCCGCAATGATCTCCGTCGAAAGCCCCTGAAGCGCGCTCGATGGCAAGGCTGCAAGATCGGCAGTCGAAAAGACACCGAGATCGTCGGTGTCCATTGCGCTGATTTGAAGCGAGGTCAGCACAGCAACCTGCGTGGATGTCAGTGCTTCTATCTGGATGGTGGACAAGGCGGCAATCTGGGCTGTCGAAAGCCCCGCGATGCCAGCGGTACCCAAAGCGGCAATCTGGGCGGTGGTCAGGGCGACGGCACCGGTCGTTCCCAGCGCCGCAATCTGCTTGGACCCGAGCGAAGCGACCTGACCGGTGGTCAGCGCTTCCAGCTGAACCGATGTCAGGGATGCAAGCTGCTCCGTCGTCAGCCCGGAGACGCTTGCGGTTCCCAGCACCGCAATGCGATCTGCCGACAGCCCGGAGAGCGTGGCCGAAGAGATGCCCTGAAGCGCCGTCGATGTCAGCGCCGCCAGCTCCGCCGTCGAAAAGACACCGAGATCACCAGCACTAAATCCGGCAACCTGCCCGGACGTGAAAAATCCAACCTGCGTGGTATTGAACGCTTCGACCTGAACGGTGGACAGTGCGTCGATCTGCGCCGATGAAAGACCGGGAATGCCCGTGCTGCTCAACGCGGCGAGCTGCGCGGTGGACAGCGCCATGGCTCCAGCCGTACCCAGTGCCGCAACCTGCTTTGAGCCAAGCGCCGAAACCTGCAGCGTCGTCAGTGCGCCGATCTGTGAGGCCGTCAGTGCAGCGATCTGGGCTGTCGAAAGACCGCCTATACCTGCGCTCGACAAGCTGGAAATGGCGTCATTCGACAACCCGGCCAGAACTGCGGTCGAGAGACCGGCAACTGCAACACTGGACAGTGCCATGATGTCCCTGATGGAGAACGTCGCCAAACTGTTAGCACTTAGGGCACTGACCTGTGCGGAGCTGAGGACGGCAACCTGTGTGGGACTCAGAGCTTCCGCCTGATCTGCTCTCAGGGAACTGATCTGGGCGGTCGAAAGCCCGGCGATACCGGCGGAGCTAATGGCTGAAATCTGATTTGCTGTCAGCGACTGGGTGCCACCGACGCCCAGAGCCGTTATCTGTCTCGACGTCAAGCTCGAGATCTGTGTCGTTAAAAGACTACCGATTTGAACGATACTCAACGCATCCAGCTGAGCGCCCGTCAGGCCAGCGATGGCTCCGGTGCTGATGGCAGCGATCTGCGAAGTATATAGACCGGCGATCGTCGTGGTGGACAGACCGGCAATGGCCGCCGAGCTGATGGCCGCGATGGCTCCGGTGGATAACGCGTTGAAATCATCCGTTCCGAAAGCCGATAGCTGTTGTGAACTCAAAGCCCCTATTTGTTTTGTCGATAGAGAGGCCACCTGACCGGTCGTCAATGCACTCACTTGACTGCTGGTCAGGCTGGCAACGGCTGCAGTGCTCCAGTAGGAAATCTGGGTCGTGGTCAAAGCGGCAATCGTCGCCGTCGGCAATGAACTCAACACACTGGTGCTGACAGAGCCGATTTCCTCATCGGAGAACGTGGCGATGCCCTCAGCCTTGATGGCGGAAAACTGCGTATAGCTTAACGCTTCAATCTGGACCTTCGTCAGCGCTTTGGCTTGATCGGTGTCCAGCACCGAAAGCTGCGCCGTCGTCAAACCGGAAATTCCACTCGTACCCAGCGCGGCCACCTGTGCTGTCGTCAATGCCTTGATGTCATCCGTGCGAAGCACCGCAACCTGCCCCGCGGCCAGCGCGGCGACCTGCTTGGGCGTCAAGGCCGCGACTTGACCCGACGTCAACGACGCGACCTGTGACGTCGTCATGGCAGGGATACTCGTTTCGCTCAGCAGTGCGATCTTGTCGGGGGAGAGCAATGACAGTTGCGAGGGCGAAATGCCTGTAATCGCTGTGGAGCCAATGGCTCCGAGTTCCTTGTCCGTAAAGGTCGAGAGATCGTCAGCCCCAAATCCTTCGAACTGCTCAGCCGTCAGCTTGGCAATTTGGATGTTGGACAAGGCCTGCGCCTGCGCTGTGGACAGGGCAGCGATATGCTTGCTGGAAAGGCCGGTCACACCCGCCGTGCTGATGGCTGTGATTTGCTCTGCGGTCAGCGCCGCAACCTGCGCGCTGCTCATCGCTGATATCTGGGTGGAGGTAAAGGCGGCGATCTGTGCAGTGTTGAGGCCAGCAAGTTGGGCGGGTGTCAGTGCCGAAAGCTGGGTGTCGGTCAAATTGGTCACGGCGCTCTCGCGCATTGCGGCAATCTTGTCGGCAGACAGAGAGGACAGAATTGTCGGGCTGAGCACGGCGATCTGCGTGGATGTCAGCGCCGCGATCTGCGTCAGTGAGAGAGCGTTGAGCTGTGTCGAGCTCATGATATCTACCTGGTCCGTCGTCAGTCCTGCAACTGCCGCCACCGACAGACCCACCAATTGCGACGTGGTCAGAGCGGCCAGGACTGCGGTGCTAAGACCAGCGATACCCCGGCTGGTCAGTGCCGCAATATCCTTGGAGTCAAAGGTCGCGATATCGTCGGTTCCCAGTGCCACCGTCTGGGTTGACTTGAGAGCCCCGAGTTGCCGTTCCGTCAGGGCATTGACCTGTCCTGTCGAAAGCGCGGCAAGCTGGCTGGATGTCAGACCGCCAACCGCGGCGGTGCTCAAAGCTGCGATCTCAAGCGAGGTGAGGTTCGTCATGATATCCGTCGATAAGCCTGAAGCGCCCGAAGCGCTCAAGGCCTGAATCCCGGCGATTTTCAATGCCGCAATGTCTTCGACTTCCAAACCGGCGATTTGGGCGGATGTCAGCGAGGCAATCTGCGAAGCCGTCAACGCAGCAATCTGTGTTGTTTTGAGGTCGGATATCTGGTCTGAATTGAGACCGGCCAAAGCTTTTGTCGTCAACGCGCCAATCTGGTTGGATGTGAGAACGCTGATCCTGTCAGACGCAAGGGCTGCCACCTGTGTGGAGGCAAGTGCCTTCACTTGCCCTGTCGAAAGGGCCGCAACCTGCGTTGCGGTTAGCGCCCCGATTTGACCCGTGGTCAGATTGGCGACAGAATTGGTGCTCAGGGACGCCACCTGCTCTGCTGTCAAGGACGCGATGGACGCCGTCGAAAGACCCGAAATCGCCTTCGTGCTCAACGCGCCGATAGCTGCATTCTTCAATGCTGCGATGTCATCGACACCCAGCACTCCAAGCTGTTCAGAATTGAAAACAGCGGCCTGAGCGGACGAAATATAGCCAAGCTGTTCGCTGGTCAGTGCGTCGACCTGAACTGTCGTCAGGCCCGCTATGGCCGACGGGCTGAGAGCTGAAATCTGAAAGGATTTTAGCGACTTCAAAGCGTCGGTGCTCAGACCCTGGATGGCCCTGGAGCTGATGGCAGCGATATCTTCCGAAGAAAACTGGGCGACATCGTTGACGCCCAGGACCGACAGTTGCGCCGAGGTGAGCGCCTTGACCTGCTGCGGTGTAAAAGCGCCGATTTGAAGTGGTGTAAAGGCCTGGACCTGCGCGGTCGACAGACCGGCAATGGCGCCGGTGCTGAGCGACGGTATCTGTTCCAGAGTCAGCTTGCTGACATCCTCAGTCGTCAATACCTTGATCTGGGCAGCCTTGATTGCCGTCATTTGTTTCGTCGTCAACGCTTCCAGCTGGTCTGCGGTGAGCGCGCTGACCTGGTCGGCTGAAAACACCGCGATCGCAGCCGAGCTGAACGCTGCAACCTTATCAGCCGCCAATGCGGCGACGGCTGCCGTGCTCAATCCTGCAATGCCCTTGGTAGAGATGGCTGCGATATCGCCGGTCGAGAATGTTTTTATACCATCAACGCTGATCGCGGCGATCTGCAAAGAGCTAAGAACCTTCACTTGCGCCGATGTCAGCGCCTCGACCTGCGCCGTCGTGAGCGCGCCGATCTGTTCGGTCGTCAGCTTGGCGATTGCGCCGGTAGACAGGGCGGCGATCTGAACAGGCGTCAATTCCGACACGAGATCAGTGCTCAGCCCAGAGATTGCCTTGCCCGAGAGTGAGATGAGGGCAGACGACGGCAGAGCCTTGAGGTCATCCGCTGTCAGGGCTGCAACCTGCGTAGAGGTAAACGATGCAATTTGCGTAGACGTCAGCGCGCCAAGCTGGCTGGCACTCAAAGCGTCGATCTGTTCGGTCGTCAACTTGGCAAATGTTCCGGCGCTGATCGAAGCAACCTGAGCCTCAGTCAACGCTGCAACCATGCCGGTCGTCAGTCCAGCGGCGGTCGCGCTGGTAATCGCTGCGATATCCGCCGTCGAGAATGTCGCAATGTCGTCGTTGCCCAGAGCCGCGATCTGCGTCGAGCTCAGCACTTTCACCTGTCGGGAACTCAGGGCTTCAGCCTGAAGCGTCGACAATTTATCGATCTGGCCCGTTGTCAGTCCCGTGACGGATCTGGTGCTGAGTGCGGTGATCTGTTCTGCCGAGAAGGCTGCGATATTCTCGACAGCGATCACCTCTATCTGCGTCGACTTCAACGCCGCGACCTGCTTTGTCGTCAAGCCTGACAGTTGCTCGGTCGAAAGAGCCGCAACCTGGGCCGTGGTCAGGCTGGCAATCGCTGCCGTGCTGAGGCCTGCGATACCGGAAGAAGAGAGGTTGGCGATGTAATCGGCGCCGAGTGCTGAAATCTGGACGGCCTTGAGAGATGCGATCTGGCTAGAGGTAAAGGCGCCGATCTGGTCTGCGCTCAAGGCGCCGATCTGGTCTGTCGTCAACCTGGAAATCGCACCGGTGCTGATCGCCGCCAACTGCGCATCCGACAGCGATGTCAGGGTGTCGAGGCCCATTCCAGGAATGGCGTTTGCGCTGATAGCTGCGACCTGATCCGTCGATAGATGCTCGACAGCGTCCGAACTGATACCCGCAATGGCGCTGGCCGAGATGGCCGCCATGTCGGCGCTGGAAAATGTTGCCAGTTCATCATAGTCCAGCGCTGCGATCTGGCTCGAGCTCATGACCGCGATTTGCTTCGGCGTGAGCGCTTCGGTCTGGTCTAGATCCAGCGCCGCGACCTGCGAGTTCGTCAGGGCCGCGACCTGATCTGCACTGAGGCTGGCGATGGAGAGTTTGTCCAGCACTGCGATCTGATCGAGCGTCAGGCCGACGATTGCGGTGGCGGTGATGCCCACACGCTGCTTCGTTGACATCGCGGCTAGGTCTTCCGTTTCCAGCGCAGCGACATGCTGGGAAGAAAAGGCGCCGATCTGCCGAGTGGAAAGAGCGGCGATCTGCTCCGTCGAAAGCGCTTCCACATCGTCGGTCGTCCAACTCGAAATTACCGCAGTCGATAATTTCGAGATTTGAGCAACACTCATGGAAGGAATGATCGACGTCATTTGCAGGCCTTGGTCGCGAGTTCAAGATCGAAAACAGACTGACGAGGCAACCGGCCTGCAGCAGAGCTGAAGACGGCATTCGTCACCGGCAATCCTAGGTTTCGTTGCTTGTGCGAAACTGTCAGTTTTATCGATATAAAACCCACCCATGCAGCGTGGCAGAGCAGTTTCGATGCGTAAAAACGCAAAAAGCCGCGCGGATACCGCGCGGCGATCATTGAGAACGACAATCTGGAGTAGTCGTCAGCTCACAGCGGCGGGTTGAGGAATGATGGCATTGGCTTTTCACCCTCGGCAAGCGACAGGAACAGCCGCGACGTGTCGAGCGCCTCGCGGATCGTCACATCCATGTCCAGATAGCGATAGGTGCCGAGCCGACCCACGAAGGTCACGGATTTCTCCTCATTGGCCAGCGACACATATTGCGCAAGCTGCTCTTTTTCCGTCACCAGACGGATGGGATAGTAGGGCACATCGTCTGGTCCGCATTCACGCGAAAACTCGCGGTAGCAGACAGAACTTTCGTGCTTTTCCCAGGGTGAAAAGTGCTTGTGTTCGGTAATGCGGGTGAAGGGCACCGAGACCTCACCGTAATTCATCACCGCGCAGCCCTGGTAATCGCCGTCATAGGTGAAGCGTTCGAAATCCAGCGTACGATAACCCAGCCTGCCATTGGCGTACTCGAAGTAACCATCCAGCGAACCGGAATAGAAGGTGTGGTCGTAGCCTGCGATATCGCCACGACCGAAATTGCTGCTCAGGTGAACGCGAATGCCGGGGTGATCGAGAATCCGTTCCACCATCGGCGTGTAGCCGGTTTCCGGCATGCCCTGATATTTGTGGAAGAAATAGTCGTCGTCGTAATTAAACCGCACAGGCAGGCGCTTCAGAATGGACGCGGGCAGATCGGTTGGCGAGCAGCCCCATTGCTTCTGCGTGTAACCCTGGAAAAACGCCTCGTAGAGATCACGCCCGACGAAGCGCAGCGCCTGTTCCTCGAAGGTCTGCGGGTCTTCGATGGTCTTGTCGGCCTGTTCCTCGATAAAGGCTTTCGCCTCATCCGGGCGAAACGTCTTGTTGAAGAACTGGTTGATCGTATGCAGGTTGACCGGCAGCGAGAATACCTGATCGCGGCTGGTCGTCTTGACCCGGTTCTTGTAGGGCATGAACGTCTGGTAGGTGTTGACGTAATCCCAGACCTCGGCATCATCGGTGTGGAAGATGTGCGGACCGTAGACGTGAACCATCACGCCTGTCTCGGCATCGCGCTCCGTATGGCAATTGCCTGCAATATGGTCGCGCCGGTCGAAAATATCGACCTGATGGCCCGCAACGGCGAGTTCGCGACCGATAACGGCACCGGAAAGCCCGGCGCCGACAATGGCTATCTTCTTGGACTGGGACGTCATCGACCTGCCTTGTAAATGTTACACGCACACCCGCACATCTGGGATGCGCAGGTGTGCTGCGTTAGTCTTGCGATATTCCTTTACGGGGCGATATCGATTTGTGACACTTCGGACGTCAAGCCGTAGCCGAGGCTTCGGGCGTCCACAACCGTGCATCATGCGGAATGTCGGAGAAGGCGTGCCACTCGCGCATCTTCTCGAGGTAACGTGCGCGATAGGTCGCCTCATCGACGAATTCGAGATTTTCCAGAACGAGTTCCGAACCGATTTCGTAGTAGACATCCATGTTGCGGAAGTCTGGAACCGGTGTTTCGCCGCGCTCGGCCTCACCCTGCATCTGCCAGTATAGTTCTTCCAGACGACGGGCCAGACCCGGAATGTCGCGCAGTGCACTCGTTTCGCGGTTGGCCTGAAGCTTGTCCCTGATCAGTTTCAGCGCAGCCGGGTTCTTGGCATAGGCAATCGCCTTGGCGACGTAATCCTGCGGACCATCGCAGATCAGTTCAGGCACGCCGGTTGCGGCAACGACGCTTGCGCAGAAGCGTGATGCAAAGCTCTTGCCGGGGAAGGTCAGCACGGGAAGCCCGACCGTCAGCGAGTCGGCTGCCGTCGAGTGCGCACCGTAGGGGAAGGTATCGAGGAAGAGATCGGCGACGCCGATGCGGGCCAGATGCTCGGCATTGGCAGCCTTGGGCGCAAAGATGATCCGCTCGGCGTCGATACCGGCTGCCACGAACATAGCCAGCAGACGCTGGTCGGCCTTTTCGTTGCCGCTGAGCATCCACAAAATGCTGCCCGGCGTCGCTGTCAAAATGGCCTTCCACTGTTCGAACGTACCCGCCGTGATCTTCTGCATGCCGTTAAAGCAGGCGAACACGAAGGCGTTTTCCGGCAGACCGGCTTTTTCACGCGACGGCTTTTCGGCGATGAGACGCTTGCGGTCGATCGGCTGGTTGCAGGCGATCCGCAGAACCTTTTCGGAGTAATAAATCTCGCTCGAAGGCGGCACGATCTGTGCGTCGGCAATCATGTACTGGTGGAACGGCGAGCCCATGGAGCCGGGATAGCCGCAGAAATTGACGATAACCGGCGCCGGACGGTAGCCGAAAATCTTGGTGCGCGCATGCTTGGTATAACCGTTGACGTCGATTAGAATGTCGATCTCGTCGCTGGCAATCTGGCGGGCCGCAGCCTCGTCGGTCAACGTACCGATGTCGTGCCACACATCGACCGCCGCCTTCATGCGCGTCTGTGTCGCATCGTTGGCAACCGGGTCGCCGCAATAGTAAGCGTGAATTTCGACGCTCGTCTTGTCGTGCAGTTCCAGCATTTCGCGCAGCGCAAATCCAACGGCGTGGTCGCGCAGGTCGGAAGAGACATAGCCGACACGCAAGCGCTGGCCCGTGCCGGTCTTCTGCTTGACCGTTTTGCGCGGGAAATTGCGCAGGTCGAGACGACCGACGAAGCTCTTGTTGTATTCATAGGCACGGGCCAACTGGAACATCGGGTCGTCGGCATAGCATCCCAGCGTCAGCGGCGACATGGAATCGATCATCTGGCGTTGCGTGACATGGCTGGAGGAGGTGATGATCGGCCATTTGCACTGACGTTGACGGATGGCACTCCAGTGCTGTCCGGTCTCGGTCTTTTCCGGGCGAAGCTCCATGGCATCCCACAGAATGGTCTCGGCTTCTTCCAGAAGTCCGGCATTTTCCATCACGCGACCTATGTGCTGCATCGCCATGACGCGGTAGGACAGGCGGTCGGGCGTCGTCTCGGACGTGCTCTCGACAAAGCTTCTCCATTGCTGGATCGCCTGCGGGAAAGAGCCGCTGTCTTCGAAGGCGCGGCCGAGATTGATTTGGGCAGGCCCGAACATGGGGTCGATCTTCAGGGCGGCGCGCATGGCGTTGATGGAGCCGGGGATGTCATTGAGCTGACGCAGCATGACGGAATAGTTGAAATAGACCATCTGCGCGCCGGGGTGCGCTTCGTTAAAGGCGAGCCACGTCTTGTAAAGCTCGACCGCCTCGCCCTTGCGGCCTTCCGCGCTGAAGCTTTCGGCAAACTTGAACACGTCGCCCAGCGCAAGGCGTTGAGATTTGGCCAGTTCAAGAAGGTTTAGAAAAAGCGAGCTGGAAGAACCAACGTTTGCGACACTGTTCATCAATCAAGACCCCGGAGCTGGCGTGCCCAAAGGGCAACGAACCAATAGCTGTGTTAAATCGGAGTGGAGATTAATACGTCGAAGCTTGTGCGGCGCTTTACTTGCACGAAATCAGCGTGACTTTACTCAAAATTGTATGGAATTGCTGCTGAAATTACGATCAGGCGGGCAGATAATCTGTTTGCCCGCCATGTAGGGACACATTCTAGAACAGGTCGATGTCGCCGGAGACCTTGTCGAGCGGCTGCGAATGACCGTGGCGCAGGCCAGCGCCCAGAGCCTTCTGCATTTCCGCCAGCTTGACGAGGCTGAGTGCCGTGGAGACATCCACGACCCAGTCGATCGGAATGGAGCCGGTGATGGTGTCGATGAATTCGGCAAGGCCGCGCGTCTTCTGGACGGCAAGGTCGATGCCCTGCAACAGCCGCATACCCTCGGTCGTCACCGCACCATTGGTCGCTTCGAGCAATTGCGGCTCGATACGTTCGATGAGATAGGCCACGTCGTGCAATTCGGAAACGACCCGCATCAGCACATCGGGCAGCGCCTCGTCGAAAGTTGAAAGATCTATGTGCTCGGCGATCTGCATAAAATACTCCGTGGCCGGAATTGCGGACCGAGAGGTTTTTACCCGGTTCGAAACTCAAACAAAAATGATGGTACGGCGTGAGCAAATCGCCCTTATACGCCGTGTCAGAAAAACTCGATATCGTTGGCCACTGGCTTCGGCGCCGGTGCTGGACGTCTTTCCAGCGCGACCGTCGACTGTGCTTCGGCACCGCTGAGCGGATGCTGACGCGCACGACCGGAGACCGGCCAGAACTCTACCTTGCGGCCCGAGTCCCCCCCGGTCGACTGCCCCAGCAGACGAATGCCTTCATCCTTTAGAAACTGCACCGCGAATGCAGCGTTCTGTTCGCCGACATTCGAGAAGCTGGCAATGGTTTTCGCCCCGCCGAAAATCTTTGCCTCGAGCCGATCACGGCGTGCTCCCTGCTTGAGCAAGCCGTTGATCAGCAATTCCATGAGATGCACCCCGTAACGGGTTGCATCTCCGCCCCCCATGCCCCCTGTCCCCGGCAGCAGAAAATGGTTCATGCCGCCGACGCCCGCAACAGGGTCTCTGAGACACGCAGCCACGCACGAACCGAGAATGGTCGTCAGGACCACATCGGGATCATTGGCGATTTTATACTCGCCTTGGATAATATGTACGCGCTTGGCTGCGGTTTCGATCATTTCAAGGATCCAAATACGGCTTCGATTGCCGCCTTCATCTTGTCGATGGAGAATGGCTTGGCCAGAACGTTGTTGGCGCCCAGCTGTGCCGCCTTCTGAACCAGCGCGCGGTCACCCTGCGCGGTCAGAATGATGAAGGCTGCTTTCTTGGTGGTGGGGTTCGTGCGAACCGCCTGCAAGAAGCCGAGACCATCCATCTTCGGCATGTTGAAGTCGGAGATCACGAGATGATGGGGCTGCTGCTCCATGATCTTCATGCCCTGCTCGCCGTCGCCAGCGGAGGTGATTTGCTTGAAGCCGAGCTGCGTCAGTGCATCACTGAGCAGGAGGCGGCTTGTGACCTGATCGTCAACGATCAGAACTTTGATTTTTTCTGCAAGAGACATTAGTCGGAACCTTCTTTTCGGGCAGCAGTAAGTTTCAGAATTTCTTCGCCGATGGCGTTGAGCGGAAATTGTTGTTCGACGGCACCAAGCTCATGAGCAACGCGTGGCATGCCATAAACGACGCAGGTTTTTTCGTTTTGGCCGATCGTGCGCGCACCGGCATGGCGCATCTTTAGCAGTCCGGCAGCACCATCCCGTCCCATTCCGGTCAGGATGACACCAACGGCATTGCGTCCGGCGAGTTCAGCCACGGAATCGAACAGAACATCAACGGACGGACGATGGCCATTAACAGGTTCTTTTTCCAGAAGCCTGCAACTTGGTGCGGAATGATTAACGACCTGCAAATGGCGCTCTCCGCCCGGTGCAAGATATATTTTCCCGGTCTGGAGACGCGCCCCATCGGTTGCTTCTTCCACCACAGGTGCGCACAGTCTGTTCAGGCGCTCAGCAAAGCTTTTCGTGAACGTCGATGGCATGTGCTGCGTGATGACGGTGGGCGGGCAATTGGCCGGGAATTTCTGCAAAACGGAGATCAAAGCCTCGACGCCGCCCGTTGATGAACCGATGGCGACGATCTTGCGACCGACACGGTAATCGCTGACCGCCATGGGCAGCGACGCAACGGGTTTTTCCACCTCGACGCTGCGATAGCTCTGATGCTGCGAGCGTGCAGCGGCTTTGACCTTCTCGGCCAGATCGCCAAACGGCCTGCTGTCGCCCGGCGCTGGCTTGCCGACGCAATCGAACGCGCCGATTTCAAGTGCCGCAAGCGAAGCACCTGCACCGCGATGCGTCAGCGTCGAGACCATGATGACCGGCATGGGCCGAAGCCGCATGATCTTTTCCAGAAACTCGAGGCCGTTCATCTCCGGCATCTCGATATCCAGCGTCACGACGTCAGGATTGAGCTCCTTGATCGCGGCGCGCGCTTCCATGGCGTTGCCTGCCTGGCCCACCACCTGAACATCGGGGTCGGCTTTCAGGACAGCCGAAATCAGGCCGCGCATCGTCGGGGAATCATCGACAACGAGGACTCTGGCGGGTGCGCTCATGCTTTCCTCCCGCCCGGTTTGCCGATGTATTTATAGGTCGTGATTCCGGTGTTATCGAACAACGCCTTCGGGTCGCCCGAGACCCGTTCGGAGTGGCCGATATAGAGGTGGCCGCCTTCCGGCAGAAGACCGGCAAAACGCGCCCAGATTTTCACCTGTGTCGGCTCATCGAAATAGATCACCACGTTGCGGCAGAAAATCACGTCGAAACCGCCCTTGAAGGGCCATTGCGTCATGAGGTTCAACTCGTTGAAGGTGATCAGCTTCTTGACCTTGTCGCTGATCTGGAACTTGCGGCGACCGGCGACGTCCACGTCCTGGAACCATTGCTTGCGCATGGCAGGCGTGACGGTTTCCAGTGCGTTTTCGTCATAGACCCCGGCTCTGGCCTGCGCCAGAATTTTGGGGTCGATATCGGTTGCCAGAATGCGGAAGTCGTATTCGGCGGCGTTGGGAAACATGCCCAGAACCGTCAAGGCGATCGAATAGGGCTCCTGTCCGTCGGAACAGGCAGCGGACCAGATGCGAACACGGCCACCGGCCTTTGCCCGGTTGATCAGACCCGGCAGGACCTCATCGCGCAGATTCTCGAAGTGGTGGTTTTCGCGGAAGAAGCGCGTGAAGTTCGTCGTCAGATGCGACAGCATCTCGCGACGGGCATGGGCGCCTTCCTGGGAAGACACGAGGGTGCAGTATTCCCGAAAACCGGAAATACCCAGATTGCGGATGTGCTTGGACAGTCGCGAATAAACGAGCGACGCCTTGGTGTCGTTCAGATAGATGCCGGCATCGGCATAGATCATCGCGGCGATTTCGGACAGGTCGCGGCGTGTCAGCGGATATTCTCCGCTGGCCAGCACTTCGTCCGGGGATAGGCGTGTATCGTTAAACTTGAGCGCTGTCATTCATCACTACTTTCAACCGGCTACCGCAAGAGACATCTCTTGCTTGAGCGACTGGCCACGAGACGCGCCGACAACGGCATCCACATCCAGAATGAGAGCCACGCGGCCATCGCCAAGGATGGTTGCGGCAGCAATGCCCGGAACGTGGGTGTAGTTGGCTTCCAGCGATTTGATCACGACCTGACGCTGACCCTGGATGGCATCGACCATCAGAGCGCGCTGACCGCCACCTTCCGATTCCACCAGAAGGGCAACACCGTCGACCGGGTTTGCCTGGGTGGCGCGGAAGTTGAGAATGCGACCGACGTCCACCAGCGGGCAGAAGGAGTTGCGAATGGAGATCAGGCGCTGGTTGGAGCCGAAGGAGTGAATGTTCACGGCTTCCGGCTGCAATGTTTCGACAATCGCCGTCAAAGGCACGACCAGCGTCTGGCCAGCAACCGTCACCACCATGCCATCGAGAACGGCCAGCGTCAGCGGAAGGCTCATGGTGAAGGTGGAGCCGAGGCCCGGACGCGAGGTGATGCTGATGCGGCCACCGAGTGCCTGGATCGAACGCTTGACCACGTCCATACCAACGCCACGACCCGAAATGTCGGAAATCTTGTCGGCAGTGGAGAAGCCCGGCGCGAAGATCAGGTTGTCGATTTCCTCATCCGTCAGGTTGGCATCGGCAGCGATCAGATCGTTGTCGATAGCCTTCTGGCGAACGCGTTCGCGGTTGATACCCGCGCCGTCGTCGGCCAGTTCGATCAGGATGCGGCCCGAACGGTGCTTCGCCGTCAGTTTGACCGTGCCCTCAGGATTCTTGCCTGCGGCTTCGCGCTTTTCAGGTGTTTCGATGCCGTGGTCGACGGCATTACGGATCATGTGCGTCAGCGGTTCGGCCAGCTTGTCGATGACCGTCTTGTCCACTTCGGTGTTTTCACCCTCGGTGATCAGACGGATCTGCTTGCCGATCATGTCGGCGACTTCGCGAACGATACGCGACATGCGCTGGAAGACAGGCTTCACAGGCTGCGCGCGGATGGCCATGACGCTATCCTGAATTTCACGCGTCAGCTGCTGGAGTTCTTCCAGACCCATATTGACGGCAGATGTGCCGGTCGTATCGTTCTCGATGACGCTCTGCGACAGCATCGCCTGGTTGATGACGAGTTCGCCCACGAGGTTGATGAGGCGGTCGACGCGGTCGAGATCGACGCGGATGGTCTGACCGGCGCTGGCGTTTGCGGCAGCAGCGGCGGCAGCCGGTGCTTCCTTCTTCTCGGCAGCGGCAGAAACGGTGCGCGTAACTTCGGTCGCGGCAACGGCTGTCGCAACTGTCTTTGCAGCAATCGTCTCTTCTGCGCCAGCAGACATGACGGCGGGTTCGTCGGCAACTTCATCCAGCACCGAGAGATCGAACGGCACCGGTATCATCGGCAGTTCTTCTTCAGGCGGGGTTTCGGCGACGATCTCGGTGATTTCCAGATCGCAATCCCATTCCGCGAACTCGAACACGGTGCGGATGCCAGCGGCACCCTTGTCCGTCTTGATCGTGATCTTCCACTGGAAATAGGCAGCTTCCGGCTCGATGTTTTCGAGCGCAGGCAGGTTGCTCATGTCGCAGTTGATGCTCATCTCGCCGATGCGCGAGAGGTCGCGCAGCAGAAGTGCTGCTTCGTTACCCTTGGCGTAGAGCGAGTTCTGCGGCTTGAAGACGACGTTGAAGGACGGCGTCTCCATCAACGGGACAGTGTCGTCCTCGAATTCGCCGAAGGAGAAGGCGACGGGCTGGAAGCCGCTGTCGTCGGTCGGGGCCGGTGCTGCTGCAACCGGTGCAGGCGCTGCGGCCTTCGGTGCGGCTGGTTCTGCTGCACCCGGGGAAACCTTCTCGCCGTTGGCAAGCGCTTCCAGTTCCTTGACCAGACCGCGTGTACGGCCTTCTTCGACGCTGCCACCATCGCGGGCGGCATTGGTCAAATCGGCCAGAACGTCAGCCGATTTCAGCATGACCTTCAGAACATCCTGATCGGGCTCGAGCTTGTTCGAGCGTACGCAATCCAGTGTCGTTTCGAAAACATGGGCGAAGGCCACGAGATCTTCGAGACCGAATGCGCCCGCTCCACCCTTGATGGAATGAACGGCACGAAACACAGCATTCACGGTTTCCGGGTCGCGGTCGCCGTCATTTAATTTCAGAAGACCAGATTCCAGTTCAGCGAGTTGCTCCTCGCACTCCTGGAAAAAGATTTCTTTGATTTCGTTCATATCCATCGTGTGTGGTCCCGTATCAGGCAGTTACGCGTTCAATGGCATCGATCAGCTTTGCAGGGTCGAACGGCTTGACGATCCAGCCGGTAGCGCCTGCCTGGCGGGCACGATTTTTCTTCTCGGCATCGCTTTCGGTGGTCAGCACGAGGATGGGGATCGCACGGTACTTTTCGTTGCGACGAACGCCCTCAATGAAGCCGAAGCCATCGAGACGCGGCATGTTAATGTCGGTGACGATGACATCCGGCTGGCAGCCTTCCAGCACTTCCAGCCCTTCGATGCCGTCTTCTGCCTGAATGGTCTCGAAACCGGCATTGTTCAGCGTCAAAAGCAGCATATTGCGGATCGTTCTGGAGTCGTCGACGGTCAGAACCTTCTTCTTCATTTCTGCATCTCCTTCGGGAGCATATGATCGATGTCCATGCCGATCAGTTTAAGGGTTTTGTCAAAGGCATCGGATGCCTTGGAAAATGTGAATGACTTGCCGTCGGCTTCCCAAGCCTTGACGCCTGCCATCAAGACCTGGGCGCACTGCACGCCCACGCGCTCGACCTCGGAGGCATCCACCGCAAGCGGGGCACCCCTCATTTCCATCAGTTTTCCGTGCAAGACGGATGCCTGATTGAGGTCCAGCACCGGTGACAATTTCAATGTCGACTGCGCTGCTTTCCTGCCTGCCATCAAATCACTCCTTGGCGTCTGAATTGTTGGTGCACGTAGCCATAGTCCATGGGCTCTTCGCGCATGGTCGCCACGTTTTGCTGATGTTGTCTCGTGATCGGCTGCTCCACCGCGTTCATCTGGCGGGCAATGCGGAATTCCCGCACGGTCCGGCCCAGCTCGAGAATGACTGTGTGCAGGTCGTCTGCGTCCTGCGAAGCCGTCGTCAGGCGGCTGGCAGAACGGTCCGTCTCCGCGCCGATGGCATTGAGTTCCACCGCAACGCCTTGCAGGCTGGTGACGTTTTCACCGGTGCGACGGGCCACATCGCCGATCATGTCGCTGACGCCGGACACCTGGCGAACAACGCCGCCGATGGCTTCCTGGGTGCGGTTGACCATGCGAACGCCCGCGTCCACCTGCGTTTTCGTGCCGTTGACGAGGTTCTTGATTTCGCGTGCGGCATCGGCAGAACGC
Organism: Hyphomicrobiales bacterium; assembly: GCA_900468015.1. Taxonomy (GTDB): domain Bacteria; phylum Pseudomonadota; class Alphaproteobacteria; order Rhizobiales; family Rhizobiaceae; genus Agrobacterium. Next base: position 56,641 of record UBRU01000012.1, on the reverse strand, counting down.
TGCGCCAAGGCGCGCACTTCCTGCGCCACCACGGCAAAACCGCGACCGCTTTCGCCAGCGCGTGCCGCCTCGATGCCTGCATTGAGTGCAAGCAAGTTCGTCTGGAAGGCAATCTCGTCGATGGAGCCGATGATGCGACCGATCTGTTCGGCGGATTGTTCGATACCGGCCATGGCGCTGATGGCTTCACCGACGGCGGTGCCGCTTTCGGTTGCCGCCGTACGGGCCTGTGTCATCGCATTTTCTGCGGCCTGAATGCGCTCGCTGCTGGTGCGCACCTCGCCGATAACGGCGCCCAGCGTATCGGAGGCACCGGTAAATCTTTGCGCCTGCTGCGAGGACTGCGCGGCCATGGTGCGGCCCTCGCCTGCCATGCGCTCGGTTGCGGTCTGTGCATCGCGCACACCGGCCTGCGCCTGCGCCATAGAAGCTTCGATCTTTTCCAGCGCGCTGTTGAAGGCCTCTGCCAGATCGCGGTAGACCTCGGGAATATCGCCGGTGATGCGCGCGGTCAGGTCACCGGCTGCAAAGGCATTCAGTGCATCGCCCAGAAGCCGCTTGGCATCGGCCTGATCGCCTTCGCGCTGCTTGGCCAGTTCCTGGGTGTGGCGAAGGCGCAACTCGTTGAAGCGAAGAGATACGGCAATTTCGGTATCGACCATGACCAGCCGCACGACAGCCTTGACAGCCTCGGCCAGTTCGCGCTGACGCTTGCGATTGCCGGGCAAAAACGAGCGCGGCGCATGGTCGGCAATCAAACCGCCCAGAAGATTTTCCAGAACCACCGCGTGACCGGCGACGTGCCAGCGCGGGTCGAGACCCATGCGGCTTTCCGTGTCGGACAGAACCTTGATCCGTTCCGCATAGACAGCGTCGAAACGGGCGTCCGTCAAAACGCTCCAATGCGCGGTCTGGAGATCGTGCAGACGGTCGAGCTGGTTTTCACTCTCAAAGGATGGAGAACAGTCGGGCATGGACTGGAAGCGCACCATCAGGTCGCGCAGGCCCGCCTTGACGTGGGGCTCCAGCATGGTGCGGTAACGGCGCAGCAGATCGCACTGGTCTTGGTCAAGACCAGCAAAACGCAACCGGCCAGCCAGGCTACCGCCCGTGGCCTTTCGCGTATGATCTGTTGGCAATTCCTGCCCCAAGCGACGTCCCCGATAGTTACGCCGGTTGAAACCGGCTCATGACCGATTGAGAATGTCAGTATCCGGGAGGATATTTCACGAGCCCGCGCACCACACATGGTGGCGCACCGACGCTGCTGAGCCTTCTGCAATCAAAGAGAATACCGGATCGACCCGGTACGGCAGGGCGGCGTCATGCCTGGAAGGAGATTGGTAAAACTCCATTCCGCCGTGAAATACGTCCAATCTTTATGGTTAATTCCTTGCTTGAAGGTTAAGAAAGCGCGGTTTCACCTGAGATTGCTAAAATTTGTTATGCAATTTATCTTTCACAACATTTAACAGGATCGGATTCATTCGAGAATCGCCGTTTTTGGAAAAGATTTCTTATTTTTAGGCCTCCCGCGCTGGACAATGGCAACACCGTTCCCCTAAAACAAAATCACACGATATCCACTTCCATGGTGATGTTTCAACGAAACGCTGACGACGAATAAGGAGACATGATTTTGCCATGGATCGGGAAAAGCCGTTGCGCCCCGCTTCACTCCACGAGGCTGATCGATGTCTTTGTCGCGGGCATGCTCGTTTTCATCGGAATTCAGGTTGCCGCAAACGCCGCGCCGGTTCTGAAACCACACCGTCTCGAACGCTCCCATCTTCCGCAGCAGACCGCGCCCTCCGGTGCCGAGGCAAGCGCTGAGCTGGCTGTTCACGTCGCCATATGCGATGTCTGCCAGCACACGGTCGATCACAATTTTGTTCATGGGATTTTACCGGTTTCGCCACTGGTAACCGACTATAGGAAGGCCCAAATCGGGCTTGAAGACCTGCGCGTTGATCTGCGTGGTTTTCGTCTCGCCGGAACGGTCTCGCCTCGCGGTCCACCGAAAACAAGCACATAGCCGTCACGGCCATTTCTTCCGTCTTCTCCCGACGGATCTGGCGAAGCTGACGGACGCAAGAACCGCCAAACCGCAACGCCAGAGAAATTGCCAGCCTATATGAGACTTGAAGTCCTACTTCCCATTTTGATTGCCCTACCCTTCCTCGGCAGCATCATCACTGCCGCGATGCCGCGATATGGCGCCGCGCGCGCTCCTGCCGCAGTGGCCGGTGGCATTGCCCTGTTTGCGCTCCTCTCCGCCATCTTTCTCTACAGCAGCGTCAAGGGTGGCGCGGTCATCAAATATGATGTGGAATGGTTGCCGCAGCTTGGCCTCAACTTCACGCTGCGACTGGATGCCTTCGCCTGGATGTTCATCATCCTCATCACCGGCATCGGCTTTCTGGTGGTGCTTTACGCCCGCTATTACATGTCGGCGGAAGACCCGATCCCGCGCTTCTTCGCTTTTCTCCTGTCCTTCATGGGCTCGATGCTGGGTATCGTGCTGTCCGGCAACGTCATTCTGCTGTCGATCTTCTGGGAGTTGACCAGCGTCTTTTCCTTCCTGCTGATCGGCTACTGGCATCACAATGCCACCGCCCGCGACGGCGCGCGCATGGCGCTGACCGTCACCGGCATCGGTGGTTTCTGCCTTCTGGCCGGTCTGCTGATCCTCGGCCACATGGCTGGCAGCTACGATCTGGACGCCATCATTGCAAAAGGTGGCGATATCCGCGCCCATTCGCTCTATGTGCCAGCCCTCGTTCTCATTCTCATCGGTGCGCTGACGAAAAGCGCGCAGTTCCCGTTCCATTTCTGGCTGCCCAATGCCATGGCCGCGCCGACGCCGGTTTCGGCCTATCTGCACTCCGCCACCATGGTGAAGGCGGGCGTCTTCGTGCTTGCGCGCATGTGGCCGGTTCTGGCGGGAACGCCGGAATGGTTCTGGCTGCTCGGTTTCTGCGGCATTATCACCCTCTTGCTCGGCGCCTACTTCGCCATGTTCCAGCAGGATTTGAAGGGGCTTCTCGCCTACTCCACCATCAGCCACCTCGGCCTCATCACCACGCTTTTGAGCCTTGGAAGCCCCCTGGCCGCTGTTGCCGCCATCTTCCACATGATGAACCATGCCACCTTCAAGGCGTCGCTGTTCATGGCCGCCGGCATCATCGACCACGAAACCGGCACCCGCGACATGCGGCGGTTGAGCGGTCTCTATCGGTTCTTGCCCGCCACCGCCACGCTGGCCATGGCGGCCAGTGCGGCCATGGCCGGGGTGCCCTTGTTTAACGGCTTCCTGTCGAAGGAAATGTTCTTTGCCGAATCCGTCGAGACCCATGCGGATTCGCTGCTGGACAAGGCCCTGCCCTATGTCGCGACCCTGTCGGGTGCCTTTGCAGTGGCCTATTCACTGCGCTTCATTCACACCGTGTTCTTCGGTCCGCCGCCGCACGACATTCCCAACCCCAAGCCGCATGAACCGCCGCGCTGGATGCGGTTTCCCATCGAGTTTCTGGTACTTGCCTGCCTGATCGTCGGTATCGTGCCCAGCCTCTCCATCGGCCCGTTCCTGCATTCGGCGGTGCTGTCGGTGCTGGGTCCGCAGACGCCGGTCTACAGCCTGTCGATCTGGCACGGTTTCAACGTTCCGCTGATGATGAGCCTCGTGGCGCTGATCGGCGGCGTTGCCATCTATGCGGCGCTCGGCGGTTATTTTTCGCGCTGCGAAGACGGCCCACCGATCTTTCGCCACCTGCGCGGCCAGCGCATTTTCGAGCGCATCATCGTCACCGTGTCCTGGAAATGGGCGCGCTGGCTGGAAAGCACGCTGGGCACGCGGCGTCTTCAGCCGCAGCTGCGCATGTTGATCCTCGTTGCGCTGATTGCCGGTTTCTCGCCGCTCGCCGCTTCGCAGTTTTCGCTGACGCTGCCCAGCGTCACCAGTTTCGACCCGATCTTTGCCATTCTTTGGGCCATCGGCATGATTGCCGCCATGGGCGCGGCATGGCAGGCGAAGTATCACCGGCTTGCGGCCCTCGTCATGCTTGGCGTCTCCGGCCTCGTCACCTGCCTCACCTTCGTGTGGTTGTCGGCACCGGATCTCGCGATTACACAGTTGCTGGTCGAAATCGTCACCCTTGTGCTCATTCTGCTTGGCTTGCGCTGGCTGCCCAAGCGCATGGTGAAGGTGGACAACAACAACGAACTTCCCTCGCAGCTTCGTCGGGGGCGGGATTTCCTGCTCGCCGTTTTCTGCGGTATCGGCATGAGCGTCATCGCTTTTGCCGTCATGACGCTACCCGTGCCCAACACCATCGCCAATTACTTCCTCGAAAAAGCCTATTCGGAAGGTGGCGGCACCAATGTCGTCAACGTTATTCTGGTGGACTTCCGCGGCTTCGATACGATGGGGGAAATCGCGGTTCTGGCCATCGTCGGCCTCACCGTCTTTGCGCTGCTTCGCCGTTTCCGCCCCGCTCAGGAAAGCATCGGCCTGCCGGAACAACAGCTCATCCAGAACGCGTTCGATGCCGATAGCCCCGAGCGCAGCAAGGGCGATACGGTGCGCGACTATCTGCTGGTACCATCCGTCATCATGCAGTGGATGTTCCCCGTTATCGTCACCTTCTCGTTCTTCCTGTTCATTCGCGGTCATGATCTGCCCGGCGGCGGGTTTTCGGCTGGCATCACGATGGCGGTGGCGTTCCTGCTGCAATATCTGGCGGGCGGCACCCGCTGGGCGGAAGACCGTATCCGCATCCTGCCGCTGCGCTGGATGGGCTTTGGCCTGTTGATGGCGGCATCGACCGGCATGGGGTCGTGGTTCCTGGGCTATCCGTTCCTGACCTCCTATTTCCAGTACACGGAGATCCCCTATATCGGCAAAATGCCGACAGCCACGGCGCTGCTGTTCGATCTCGGCGTCTTCTCGCTGGTGGTCGGCGCGACCGTTCTTATTCTGATAGCATTGGCGCACCAATCGCTGCGTAATTACAAGGTACGTACGCCAGACGCCGCAAAAGCGGAGGACGCGTAATGGAACTCATTCTCGCCATGGGTATCGGTGTGATGACCGGATCGGGCGTTTGGCTCATCCTGCGCCCGCGCACCTATCAGGTCATCATCGGCCTGTCGCTTCTGTCCTACGCCGTCAATCTCTTCATCTTCGGCGTCGGCGGCATCAAGACCAATGCACCGCCTTTGCTTCTGGATGGCGTCATCACCTCCACCCTCACCGATCCGGTTCCGCAGGCACTGGTGCTGACAGCCATCGTCATCGGCTTTGCCACCACCGCCCTGTTCCTCGTGGTGCTGCTCGCGGCACGCGGCCTGACCGGCACCGACCATGTCGACGGGAGGGAAACCAAGTGAACGACTTCCCCGCCCACATCGTCGTCCTACCCATTCTGGTGCCGCTGATCGCCGGTGCGCTGCTGCTCTTCATCGATGAGCGCAAGCGTACCGCCAAGGGTCTCATCAGTGTCCTTGCCACCTTCGTGTCGCTGGCTGTCGCCATCGCCCTGTTTCTCGAGGTGAACTCGACCGTCAACACGGAAGTCGCCGCCGTCATTTCGACCGGCGTCTACCTGCTCGGCAACTGGCCCGCCCCCTTCGGCATTGTTTTGGTCGCAGACCGCCTTTCGGGGCTGATGGTACTGCTGGTGGCGCTGCTCGCCATTCCATCGCTCATCTATTCGCTGGCCAAATGGCACAAGGCGGGCGCGCATTTCCACTCACTGTTCCATCTGATGCTAATGGGCGTCAACGGCGCGTTCCTGACGGGCGATCTGTTCAACCTCTTCGTCTTCTTCGAAGTCATGCTGGCCGCCTCCTACGGCCTTCTGCTGCACGGCTCGGGACAGTTGCGGGTAAAGGCCGGTCTGCACTACATCGCCATCAACCTCGTAGCCGCACTCTTCTTCCTAATCGGCGTCAGCCTGATCTATGGCGTCACCGGCACCCTCAACATGGGCGATCTCGCCCAGCGCATTGCGGGCCTCAACCCGGATCAGCGCATGTTGCTGGAAACAGGCGCAGCCGTTCTCGGTATCGCTTTTCTGGTGAAGGCAGGCATGTGGCCGCTGAACTTCTGGCTGCCGTCCGCCTACAGCGCCGCGTCTGCGCCAGTCGCCGCACTGTTTGCCATCATGAGCAAGGTCGGCATCTACGTGGTCGCCCGCCTGTCCTTCCTGCTGTTCGGTGAAACGGCAGGCGCATCCGCAGGCTTTGGCCATGATGCGCTGCTGGTCGGCGGCATCGCCACCATCGTCTTCGGCACCATCGGCGTGCTGGCCTCGCAGGCGCTGGGGCGTTTGGCCGGTTTCTCGGTGCTGGTGTCTTCGGGCACCCTACTGGCGGCCATGGGTACCGGCAACCCAACGGTTGCTGCCGGTGCGCTCTATTACCTCGTCTCCTCGACACTGACGATCAGTGCCTTCTTCCTGTTGATCGAGCTTGTGGAACGCGGACAGGATGCCGGTGCCAACGTTCTGGCCGTGACCATGGAAGCCTATGGCGACGGTGAAGAGGACGAGGTGGAAGACGAGGTCGGCGTCACCATGCCCGGCACCATGGCAGTTCTCGGCACCTGCTTTGCGGCCTGCGGAATTCTGCTGGCCGGTCTGCCGCCGCTCTCGGGCTTCATCGCCAAATTCTCGATGCTCTCGGCCATCCTCAACCCATCCGGTCTTGGCGCAAACGATACCATCTCCACGCTATCGTGGTGGCTGGTGTTCCTCATCGTCTTCTCAGGTCTTGCCTCGCTTATCTCTATGACGCGCGCTGGCATCCGCACTTTCTGGGGCTCGCTGGAAGGCACGGTGCCACGCGTTCTCGTCATCGAAATCGCACCGATCCTGCTGCTGCTCGGCATGACGCTCGCCATGACCATCGCTGCCGGGCCGATCATGCGCTACCTGCAGGAAACGGCACGCATCGGTGGGCTTCCCGAAAGCTACATCCAGGGCGTGATGACGGCACCGCGGGCCGCCACTGCCCCGGAGGCAGCACCATGATCAGACGCATTTTTCCCTACCCGCTGCTGACGATCTCGCTGGTCATCTTCTGGATGACGATCAACAGCTTTTCGCCCGGTCATCTGTTGCTGGGAATTGCCGTCGCCATGGTCGCGTCCTGGGCCATGGCCTCGCTGCGCCCGCCGAAGCCGCGCATTCGCAACTGGCATCTCGTGGTGAAGCTGTGCTTCATCGTTTTTTACGATATCATTCGCTCCAATCTCGCGGTTGCCTTCATCATTCTGTTCAATCGTGACCGAAAGGCAAATGCGGGCTTTTTGACTATTCCGCTCGACTTGCGGGACCCGATGGGCCTTGCGGCACTGGCCGTGGTGCTGACCGCCACACCGGGCAGCGCATGGCTGGAATACAACTCCTCGCAGGGTACCCTGTTGATCCACGTTCTCGACGAAGTCAGCGAGGCGCATTGGCAGAACCTCATCAAAAGCCGATATGAAAAATTACTGATGGAGATATTCGAATGAGTTCGGTTATCCTGTTCTGGTCGTTTTCCATCGCCCAGTTCTTTCTTGCCATCGCCATGGCCATTTCCGTCTACCGCATCGCCATCGGCCCGCGCGCGCAGGACCGGGTGCTGGGTGTCGATACGCTTTATGTCAACGCCATGCTGCTGGTGCTGACCTTCGGCCTGCGCACCGGTAACGACGTCTACTTCGCCGCATCGCTGCTGATTGCCATCTTGGGCTTTGTTTCAACCGTTGCGCTGTCGAAATTCATGATGCGCGGGGAGGTCATCGAATGAGCGACGCTGCCGAATTCCCGCTCTGGGCCGCCATACTGGTCGCATTCTTCGTGCTTTTAGGTTCATCGCTGACGCTGGTCGGCACCATAGGCTTCGCGCGGCTGCAAAGCTTCTACGAGCGCCTGCACGCCCCGACGCTTGGCACGAGCTGGGGCACGGGCGGCATCGTCGTGGCATCCATCATCTATTTCTCGGTGTCGGGCCAGCGCCCGGTCTTCCATGAAATCTTCATCGGCCTGTTCATGACCATCACCACGCCGGTCTCGCTGATGCTTCTGGGACGCGCCGCACTGTACCGCGACCGCGCCGAACAGGACCCCAACAGTCGCCAGAGCCTTTGAGCGCCAGACGCCCCAAAACCCGTTGATGTCGATACTTTTTTGCAGAAAACTGACAGGCTGTAAAACAGCTTGCTTGTTTTCTACAACCATTCACGCCCTGAAAATCCAATGATTTCCTATATTTGACCCCTGTCAAATCCGCCGAAAAGATGAGTGATATCGCATATTTACAGCGGCGCGATGTTCCCTGAATCTTAACGGTTTTCCCGCATTGTGGCGGAATTCAGTTTGTTCGGGGTATGTTATGACGGGTTTCTTTTCAAAATCGATCGTGGTGCAGATGGTCTGTCTGACCATCGCACTCATTTTTATGGGCATCGTCGCCGTTGGCAGCACAACCTACATGCGGTTGAAAGATGATGTCATGGAAAGCGCTCTTCTCGATACGCGGCGCGCGGTCAGAAGCATGGCAATCCTTTATGAGATGAAGGTCGGCGGTGCGCAGGTCGCCATCGAAAACGGCGAACTGAAATCCGTCAGCCGTCCCAGCATCGGCTCTCTGTTGGACTTCGACCTCGTGGATCGCACCGGCATTTCCAATGGCGGCGTCGCCACGGTATTTCAGGCTCAGGGGTCTGATTTCCTGCGTATCTCGACCAACGTGAAAAATGAAAAGGGCGAACGCGCCGTCGGCACCAAGCTGGCGCTCGACAGCCCCGCCTATGCCAAGATCAGCAAGGGTGAGGCCTACTTCGGTCAGGCCCGCCTGTTCGGCACCGATTACATGACCGGATACCTTCCGGTTCTCAACAAGTCTGGCGCTGCCGTCGGCATTCTGTTCGTCGGCGTTCCCATGACGGTCTATCAGTCCCACATCGATGGCCTGCGCGACATCGTGCTGTGGTGCGGCTTCGGCGTCATGCTGGTCTTCGGCCTTCTCGGCTACTACGTCATCAACCGCGCACTTCGCCCGCTCGGTGTGCTGACCAACGCGGTCAAGTCGCTGTCGGAAGGCAAGCTCGACACGACCATTCCCTATGTCGAGCGCAAGAACGAGTTCGGCAACATTGCCCGCGCACTCGAAGTTTTCCGCGACAATGCCCATGAAAAGCTGGTCATCGAAGGCCGCAGTGCCGAAGAGCGTGCAGAAGCCGAGGCAGAACGCGGTCGCAACGATGCCGAAAAGCGCGAGACCGACCGTCAGATCGACTTTGCCGTCACCCAGCTGGCCGGTGGCCTTGCCCGCCTGTCGCAGGGTGATCTGACGCAGACCATTGATACGCCATTCTCCGGTCGTCTGGAGCAGTTGCGGTCGGACTTCAACAACTCGCTCGCCAACCTGAAAGACGTTCTGGCGCAAATCCGCGAGAGAACGCTGGTCATTCAGCACAACGGCATGGAAATGCGTGAATCCTCCAACGATCTGTCCCGCCGCACGGAATCACAGGCTGCATCGCTGGAAGAAACGGCCGCTGCCGTCGAAGAGATCACCGTTACCGTGAAGTCTTCGGCTGAACGTGCCCGTGAAGCCAACCAGGCGGTTCGCGTCACCCAGAAGAGCGCCGACAGCTCCGGCTCGGTCGTCAAGAACGCCATCGACGCGATGGGCCGTATCGAAGATGCATCCAAGAAGATCGAACAGATCATCGAGGTTATCGACGACATCGCCTTCCAGACCAACCTGCTTGCGCTGAACGCCGGTATCGAAGCTGCCCGTGCCGGTGAAGCCGGTAAGGGCTTTGCCGTCGTCGCTCAGGAAGTCCGCGAGCTTGCCCAGCGTTCGGCAGATGCAGCCCGCGAAATCAAGACGCTGATCAACCAGTCCACCAACGAAGTCGGCACAGGTGCGCTTCTGGTGCAGGAAGCGGGACAGGTTCTGTCCGACATCAGCGAGCAGATCATCGTCGTCAGCAAGCACGTCGAAACCATCGCGACCGCCACCGCCGACCAGTCCTCTGCGCTTCAGGAAGTCAACGGCTCGGTCAACCAGATGGACCAGATGACCCAGCAGAACGCAGCCATGGCCGAAGAATCCAGCGCGGCAACGCAGATGCTGTCGGAAGAAGTCGAAGCCCTGCTCGGTCTCGTTCAGCGCTTCCGCATCCAGCCTGAGCAGCAGCGCGATCGTTACAGCCGCGCCGCTTGATCCAAGCTGCATCGCTCGAAATCCAAAAGGGCCGCCTGATACCTCTCAGGCGGCTTTTTTTTATTCGGCTGCGGCTTGAGTGACGCTGAAAACCTGATTGATATAGGCCCTGAGTGCGGCAGGTCGCACCGGTTTGTGCTGCACGGCAATGCCTTCCTTTTCCGCCTGCGCGCGCACCTCCGGCGTCCGGTCCGCCGTGATCAGCAGGGCCGGAATATCCTTGCGGTAGAAGCGCCGCAGTCGCAGGACGGCGTCGATGCCATCGCCATCGTCAAGATGGTAATCGGCGACGATGATATCGGGCGCATCGCCGGGCGCCGACAGCAAGGCATCGACGGCGCTGATGGAGCCTGCCGTGCTGACCTTGCAGCCCCAGCCGGATATGAGAAGCTCCATGCCATCCAGTATCTTTGGCTCGTTATCGATGCACAGCACCCGGAAACCGCGCAGTTGCTGGGCAACGGGCTGCGGCACATCGCGCTCCACCGCTTTCATTGCCCGGCTCTGGGTCGTCTCGCGCGGAAGATTGACCCGGAAGGACGTTCCCTTGCCCGGCACGGACGAGAGGTGGACGGGATGGTGCAGAATGCGCGACAGGCGGTCGACGATGGAAAGCCCAAGGCCAAGGCCTGCCGCCGTCTTGGCGCCCTCGTCCAGCCGCGCGAACTCTTTGAAGATGGTGCGGAATTTGGACGACGGAATACCGATGCCGGAATCCACCACCTGAATGATCGCGTCTTTTCCGTGGCGACGCACCCCGACGACGACCTTGCCTGTCACCGTATACTTGATCGCGTTGGACACGAGGTTCTGCACGAGGCGGCGCAGCAGGTTGATGTCGGACTTCACCGTCAGCGATGTCGGCATGACGATGAGTTCGAGGTTTTTCTCCCGCGCCATCGGGGCAAAATCCGTCTCGATGCGCTTCAACAGGTCATTCAACGCCACAGATGCCATGCGCGGCTTCATGGTGCCGGTGTCGAGCCGAGAAATATCCAGCACGGCCCCCAGGATCGCCTCGACCGATTCGAGCGCCGAATCGATGTTCTGGACCAGGGAGCCGTTCTCGGACGCGCCCACCCGCTCCACCAGCGCCGACGAATAAAGCCGGGCGGCGTTGAGCGGCTGGAGAATGTCGTGTCCGGCAGCGGCGAAGAAGCGCGTCTTGCCTATATTGGCCTCGTCGGCAGTGGCCCGTGCCTCTGCCAGCTCGTGGTTTACCCTCGTCAACTCGCCCGTGCGCTCTTCCACTCGCTGCTCCAGCGTCTCATTGGCCTGCTTCAGCGCCTGATCGCTCGCCACCCGCTGAGTGATATCTGTGAAGGTGGCCACGATGCCCTTGTCCGGCATGGCATTGGAGCGCACCTCGATGATGCGAGCACCTCCGGCCAGCACCAGCGAAAACGGCATGTCCATGGTCAGAAACAGATCGATTGTGTGCGCCTGCTGACCCGGTGCTATATCGCCACGCTCCTCAAGCATGGCAACGATCTCATTCAGCGGCAGACCGACCCTTCCGAACTGTTCCGGCAGGTCCAGCAGCGTACGGAACCGGCGGTTCCAGATGGTCAGTTGCTGTGAGCTGTCGAACACGGCAATGCCCTGCTCCATCTGCGCCAGCGCCGTTTGCAGCATGTCCTGATTGTATTGCAGCGCTTCGCTGGCCTGATCCAGCAGCCAGACCGTATCGGCGCTGGTGTCCTCGGCCTTTTGCAGGATCAGCGATAGCACCAGCCGCGCCGAAGACGAGCCAATGGCGCTGCCCAGCAATTGCTCCGAGAAATGAATGAGCGCCATGTCTGCCGGTTGCTCGTCTTCCAGCTTGCGCCCGGCGGTCTTCTCGTAGGCAGACAGCGAGCGCAGCATGCGCTCCTCCCCCAGATAGCGTGCCACCGCCGTCTTGAGATCACCAACGCTGACGCGCGTTTTCCAGCCGCGCGTTGCAAATTGCGATCGCGAATGGCGCTTCACGAAAATACCGGACTGGATGCGCTCCACCGGACGCGGATTACGCGACAGCGACCCCAGCACGAAGGCGGCGCAATTGACCAACAGGCTGAGCGTGACGGCGTTGACCAGCGGGTCAGCGCCGGGACCGCTGAACACAGTCACGCCCGGCAGCAGGAAGCTCAGAACCGTCGTTGCGATGTGGGAATTGTCAGGCCCGCCAAGGCTGGGCAGAAACAACAGATAACCCCAGACGAAGAAACCGGAACTCAGGCCCGCAATGGCCCCGCGCGCATTGGCCCGCCGCCAGACGAGCCCGCCCAGCAGAGACGGTGCCATCTGCGCGATCGCCGCAAATGCCAGCAAACCGATGGAGGCGAGACCCGACGCGCTGTCTGCGGCGCGGTAATAGGCATAGCCCAAGAGCAGAACCGCAAAGATGGCGGTGCGGCGAATGTTCAGCAGCGTCTTGGCAAAGTCGTCGCGATGCGCGGTACGGTTCAGCAGCTTCTGCCGCAGGAAAATCGGCATCACAATATCATTGGAGACCATGATGGAGAGCGCCACCGATGCGACGATGACCATGGCGGTTGCCGCCGAGAAGCCACCGATGAAGGTGATCAATGACACCACCGGCATCTGGTTCACCAGCGGCAATTGCAGCACATAGAGGTCAGCGTCACCGCTGCTGCCCAGCGTCAGCAGCCCGGCAATCGCAATCGGCAGAACGAAGATGTTGATGGCGATGAGATAGAGCGGGAACAGCAGCCCCGCCATGCGCAACTCGTTCGGCGTGCGGTTCTCCACCACCGTCACATGAAACTGGCGCGGCAGGAGAATGATCGCGAAGGCCGACAGCAGTGTCAGCACGATCCAGCGACTGATCGGTGTCTGATAGGACATGGCCTGCATGACCTGTTCGTTTTGCGACGCCAGCTCCCAGAGCTGCGAGGGACCGTCGAAAAGGAAGAAGACGACATAGACGCCAGCCGTACAGATGGCGACCAGCTTGACGACCGATTCCATTGAAATGGCCAAAATCAGCCCGTCCTGATGCTCCGTCGCATCCGTGTGGCGGGTGCCGAAGATGACGGCAAACCCGGCCATGACGACCGTCACCAATAGCGGCAGATCGAGGAAATAGAGGTTGCCGCTGCCGATCCCATAATCGCTCGGGTCCACCATGGCGGCAACCGAGTTGGACACGGCTTTCAGCTGCAAGGCGATATAGGGAATGGCCCCGACCAGCGCGATAATGGACACCAGCGTCGCTACCGTCGGGTTCTTGCCATATCGGGCCGCGATGAAATCGGCGACCGAGGTCAGCTTTTCGGCCTTCGCCAGTTCCACAATGCGCCGCAGGATGGGCATGCCCAATGTGAAGGCGAGGATCGGGCCGGTATAGATGCCGAGGAACTCAAGCCCACGCTCGGACGCCAGACCCACGCCGCCGAAATAGGTCCATGATGTGCAGTAGATCGCAAGGCTCAGCGCATAGACGATGGGCCTGCCCTTTTTCGAGGGCGGCTTGCCACGGCTCTTGGCGTCGCCATAACTTGCCACCGCAAACAGCAGCAGAATATAGGCGAATGCCGAACCGAATATGACCCACCCCGGAAGCACCTGGCTCTTCTCCCCCACCGTCCTCGCGGTCGAGCATAGGACAGTTCCACAAAAATGAGAATTGGCCAGGCCTTGGCATAAAGTTTAAGATGGCGGAACCAATCGTGTTTTTGTTGCGTATATCTGCACATTCGAAAATTGGATGTTATTGTGCGTTGGCCGTCGCGATTGCAACGGCTGAGAGAGGGCTTCAAAGAGGGACATCTGAATGCTCAACGAATTTAAAACCTTTATCGCCCGCGGCAATGTCATGGACCTCGCCGTGGGTGTGATCATCGGCGCGGCCTTCAGCAAGATCGTCGAATCGGTGGTCAACGACCTGATCATGCCGATCGTCGGCGCCATCTTCGGCGGGTTCGATTTTGCCAATTACTTCCTGCCGCTCAGCTCGAAGGTGACAGCCGAGTCGCTTGCCGCTGCGCGTGAGCAGGGTGCGGTTTTCGCCTATGGCAACTTCCTCACCGTCGTCATCAACTTCGTCATCCTCGCCTGGATCATCTTCCTGATGGTCAAGGGCGTGAACAAACTGCGCTCGTCGGTCGAGCGTCAAAAGGTCGAGGAAAAGAAGGAGCCAGCGCCGCCACCGGAAGACGTGCGTCTTCTCATGGAGATCCGCGATCTGCTGAAAACGTCTGGTACCAATCGCATCTGATCCATCAGAAAAATCCGTGATCTCTTCACGGAATATCATGCAAGACAGGCTTTTCATGCGCTAAAGAAGGCACTCACACTGGAGTGCCTTTTTTCATGTCGGTTCTGCAAAGTCTAAGTGCCCGTTCTCTGGCTGCGCCGGAAAGCGGTATCGTCGAGGTCAAGAAATACGCCCATGCGCGCGAAAACCTTTTGCCGCTTTGGGTGGGCGAAGGCGATCTTCCAACACCCGCCTTCATCGCACAGGCGGCGGCAGATGCGCTGGCGGGCGGCGAGACCTTCTACACCTGGCAGCGCGGCATTCCAGAACTGCGTGATGCACTCAGCCGCTATTACCAGCGCCACTTTGCGGCCAACCTCTCATCCGACCATTTCTACGTCACCGGTTCCGGCATGCAGGCCATCGTCCTTGCCGTGCAGGCGCTGACGTCACCCGGTGACGAGCTCGTGTACCTCACGCCAACATGGCCGAACATCGTCGCGGCCATCGGCGTGGCCGGTGCCAAGGCGGTGCCTGTCGGTATCGATTTTACGAACGGCAAATGGGATATCGATATCGCCAAGCTGGAACAGGCGATCACGCCGAAGACCAAGGCGCTGTTCATCAACACCCCATCCAACCCGACCGGCTGGACGGCGACGCTCGATAACCTGCGCGATATTCTCACCCTTGCCCGCAAGCACGGTCTCTGGATCATCGCCGACGAGATTTACGCGCTCTACCATTATGCCGGGACCCGCGCGCCATCCTTCCTCGACATCATGGAAGATGGCGACCGAATCGTGTTTGCCAATTCCTTCTCGAAGAACTGGTCGATGACCGGCTGGCGCGTCGGCTGGCTGGTGGCCCCACCGGAAATCGGGCAGGTCATCGAAAACCTCATCCAGTATTCGACGTCGGGCGTTGCGCAATTCATGCAGCGGGGCGCGATTGCAGCCCTCGATAACGGCGATGACTTCATCCGCCAGAACTTCGACCGCGCCGCCAGATCGCGCGACATTCTCTGCGATGCTCTGATCGCCACCAACCGGGTCGAGACGCTGAAGCCCGATGGCGCGCTTTACGCGTTCCTGAAAATCGATGGCGTCACAGACAGCCGCGCCGCAGCATTCGACATCGTCGACAAGGTCGGCGTCGGCCTTGCCCCCGGCACAGCCTTCGGTGCGGGCGGCGAACTGTTCCTGCGCGCCTGCTTCCTGCGCAATCCGGCACAGATCGAAGACGCCGCAGACCGGCTCTCGAGCTATATTCTTGGCAAATCCATCTGACGCAAACCAAACGCCACCGGCGATCGTTTGGATCGTTGGTGGCGAGTGGTTTTATGTCAGGAAAGTACGTCTGAAGCCGTGACTGGAACGTCGCGGCCTGTCACGCCAAATCAGTGTGTTGTTTTGCTGACTGGCGCTTCGCTCGCGCGCTGGAAGGCTGCGTGGCGCAGACTATCGGCCAGGAACGCGGTATTTTCGTTCGGGTCGTTGGATGGATTCTGAAAGTTTATATAGTTGATGTTCACCCCGGCGCGGTCCTTCTCTAGCAACAACTGTGCATAGATAGTGACGCCCTTCGGCTTGATTTCCAAATCCAGCGTGATGGTTGGATAGGTATCCCAATCCAGCTTGTAATCACCGCCGATGCCGAAATACACCGTGCCCGGATGGAAGTAGAGCTCGGCTGCCGAATCGACGAGATCCGACAGGGAGCTGTAATACTCGAATTTCAGGAGGGAGATCAGATCTCCCGCATCGATTAAACGAAGCTCGGCAGCCACAGGGCCTATTGCGCGAGCCAAAATTTCTTCCCGTTCAGCCGAATATGAGCATTTTTTCATATTGATCAGTTTACCCGTCTTTTGTTTTGGCGTGCGGCGTAAACCTTATGAATAAGTTCAGCCACAGCCTTATAAAATACTGACGGTATGACACTATCGACCGAGACTTGTGCAAACATGGAGCGGGCGAGCGGAACGTCTTCAAAAATCGGAATTCCGTTTTCTGTCGCGATCTCCCTGATCCTCAAAGCGATGAGGTCCTGCCCCTTGGCAACGACGACTGGCGCGTCGCTTTCTTCCTTCACGTAACGCAGCGCAACCGCATAGTGCGTCGGGTTGGTGATGACCAGCGTGGCTCTCGGCACGCCGTCCATCATTCTGCGCCGTGCACGGTCACGCGCAATCGAGCGCTGACGGGCCTTGACCACCGGGTCACCCTGCGATTGCTTGTATTCGTCCTTGATTTCCTGCTTCGACATGCGCTGGTCGGCATGCCAGCGATAGGTCGTCCAGAAGTAGTCGGCGACGGTCAGGATGCCGGTCGAAAACAGCACCACGACCACCATCTTCTTCAGAATTTCATAGCCGGTGTAGATCATGGTGTGCGGGTCGGTGACCAGCGCGTCGAGCAGCTTGTAGTAATCGGCTTTCAGAACCATCACCATGATGATGGCGACGACCACCACCTTGAACAGCGATTTGCCGAAATTGACCATGCCATTGACGCTGTAGATGCGCTTGAAACCACCGACTGGCGATATGCGCTCGAATTTCGGGGTGATTCTATCCAGTACGAATTGCGGCAGGTTCTGCACGAAGGACTGTGCCAGCCCGAACAGACAGAAGAGGATGGCGGCGGGCGTCAGCAGCCAACCGATTTCCTTTGCCAGATGCAGGCCAAGCGAAACCATGTCGGCGGCGTTCGTCATCCGCCATTGTTCGGGCCGCTCGAGAATGTCTTGCAGTGTTTGCGACAGCCGTTTGACGCCATCGGGGAGAAAAAACACGAGATAGATGTAAAATGCGAGCGTGGACGCGAACAACGACGCTTCCTGCGATGAAGGGACATTTCCCTTTTCCATCGCGTCGCGTAGTTTTTTCTCTGTTGGTTCTTCTGTTTTACTGTCTTTGTCTTCGTCCGACAAGACACGTCCCCTCAATGGAAAAGGCCCGCCGGAACCGGCAGGCCGTTATTGAGAGGGTATAGGGGCGCGCTTTGGCCCGCAAGCCGCCTGGGCTTGCCACACAGGTTTTATGGGCCCGTATGGCTTTTAGGCAGCGGCTGACTGATCGGCGGGTGCCGTTTCTTTCAGCAATATCTGGCCCGAATTGGCCAGACGGATGGCTTCCTGAGCAACCGCGCGGCGGGCAATCGCCACTTCGCGGGTGTTGAGGGATGCGGTCGGCACGGCCAGATCCGATTCGATCATGCGGCGCTGGCGCGGGCTGATGCAGGCCAGCACACATTCCTTGATCTCGTTCGTGGCGCCACGCAGCGCCATGGTGAGAATGTCTGCCGAGACATCGTTGAGCAGCGAAACGCGGCTGCGCTGCGGCATGTAGAGAAGGTCTTCGAACAGGAAAATCTTCGGCTTGACCTTGTTGGCGGATTCCTTGCTGAGCGTTTCGAGCGAGCTGAGCAGGGTATCGACCTGCGGCTTTTCGAGTTCGTTCATCAGGTCGGCAACCTTTGCCGAGCCTCCAGCATTGCGTTCGGCCTCGATTTCGGCGATCAGCGCCATGACACGCTTTTCGATGATCTGGGCGGCAGCAGGGCTGACCTCCTTCATGTTGACAGTACGGTTCATGATGTCGGCGCGCTGCTCGTCGGGAATGGTCAACAGCACCTTGGCACCGAAAGACGATGGCAGCATGGAGAGGATATAGGCGATGGTCTGCGGATGCTCGCGCATAAGGAACTTGCCGATGAACTGCGGGTCCGCATCCTGCAACTGATCCCAGATGGAGGTCTCGTATGCCTGGAACGCGGCGCGACGGCCCAAAAGACCGTCGACCTCTTCAGGGGTCAGACCTTCTTCGAGAATGCTCTCGATGGCTTTGGCATTGTCCATGAGGCCAGTGCCTTCGGTGAACAGGTCTTCGAATTCCGCCACGATCTGCGCAAGCTCGTCTGGCGGAATAACCCGAAGCGTCTGGGCCGAATTGATGATGGTCTGCAACTCGGCCTGCGTGAAAAACTTGAGGAGTTTTCCGGCCACGCCTTTTCCCATCGCCAGCAGTACGGCGGCGGCCTTATCAGCCTGAGACAACGGTTTCCCAGCGATTGGGTTACCGAAATCCTCAAAGTCCATCATGGTCTTTCCTCTCCGTCCCCACAGGGATTAGGCTTTCTTCGTACTCATTACTTCAATCAGCTTCACACCGAAACGCGTATCGTCATCATCCAGCACGGTGATTTCGCCGCGTGCGATGCAGCGGCCATTCACCATGATCTCTACCGGCTCACCAATCCTGCGCTCAAGAGCGATGGTGGCGCCTTCTTCCAGTCCCATCAGGCCCGACACCAGCATGCGGCTAGTGCCCAGCACGATCTGGACATCGATCGGGATATCCATGATCAGATCGAAGTTGTCGGACAGTCCGCTGCCCAGTGGCGAGGGCGAAGCGGACAGCGGGGCGGAAGAGGAGCCGAAATCGGACATGCCGAAGCTGTCCATTCCGCCACCTAAGCCCGCCAGATCGTCTGTCGCCGCCGGCTCGACCGCTGTCGAACCGAAGTCGCCAAAATCACCGAAGTCCGAGAGCGATCCTTCCGAATCGCTTTTCAGAACACCGCGCAGATCGCCGATTGCCTGATCCAGATCGCCGGTATCATCCAGCGAAGCCATCAAATCATCTTCGGGTTTTGGTGTCTTTTTCGTAGCCATGCGCTAATTATTCCCTTTGAAACTTGCGTCAAGCTGCCCATGCCTGTGAGAAGGCGAAACGGGCATTCAACCCATCAAATGTCTAAGAATTTCGTCGTCCGTGCTGACGTTATTTTTCACGCGAACCGTGTATTTATCCCCTGCGCGACCGAACTCGCAGTTGTACATGTTCGCGCCATTGGCGCTCACCTCGACGCAGATGTCGTCCTGGCGGATATCGCGGAAGGGAATGACATCCCCCTCCACCAGCCGCGAGATCGTTTTCAACGTCAGGCTCTGCAACCGGATTCTGGCTTCCAGCGTCACCTGTGAACGCTTCACCTGTTCGGAGATCATCTCCATCCATTCTTCCTGCTTCTTCAACGCCTGGGCCGATGGCTTGGGCGCGACGATGGTCGTCTTCAGCAGCGTGCGCTGCGGAATGACCAGTGCAAATTCTGAGGCAACCTTGCCGATTTCGACCTTGAGGCGGATCATCATGCCGAACTGGGCAGAGATCGCTTCTTCGAAAATGGTCTTGCCATTGCCGTTGAACGGCGGGTCGATGGTCGCTTCGAAACCACCCGGCGCGTTGACGGCAGAACGCAGCACATCGCCGATCCGGCCCATGACGAGGGCAGCGAGATCGAGCTCGATATGCGACAGCGCCCGTGTCTCGGGTTCCATGATCGTATCGGGTGCCGCACCCAGCATGCGCTCCATCAGCGCCATGATGAAGGCCGTGCCGGTGCCGATCAGAAAATTGGGGCACCAGTTGCGCAGCGAGCAATCGGCAACGGCAAAGTCCTTGCCGAGCTTCTGGACAAGTTCGACCATCAGACCGGACTCGCAGCCCAGATAATCCACCTGGATGGCGATGCCCGTTTCGCTGTGGAAGATATCCGGCAGGAAGTGGCTGTAGATCTGGCCGATATCCGACCCGATCTTGGCAACCTTCTTGCTGTCACCCAGACCGCCCGTCAGCTTTGCCAGAAGGGCGGGTTCCATGGACGTTACATTTGCCGAAGTCTTTGATTGTGCAGCATTCGCCATCATCAAGCCGCCTTCTGGTCGCCACCCGGGTTCATCATTTCCTGCTCCACGGCATCGATGGAAGGACGCTCGTAGCCGGAAATCGTCTTGCGGCCGTATTCAAGCGCAACCTGCGGAACCGAACCGTTCATGTAGGCGATCAGCGTCTGCTTCACGACGATGTAGAGCCGGTGTTGCTTGGTGCGAACGATCTTGATCTGCGATGTCAGCGGGTTACAGATCGAGTAGGACAGAATGATGCCAAGCATAGTGCCGACGAGCGCCGCGCCGATGAGACCACCCAGAACCGCAGGCGATTCGTTGATCTTGCCCATGGCCTTAATAACACCGAGAACGGCGGCGACGATACCGATGGCCGGGAAGGAGTCACCCATGGCCGTAATGGCGTGATAGGGCTTCAGCTTGTCGTTGAGGATCGTCTCGATTTCCTCATCCATCAGCGCTTCGATTTCGTGGCTGCGGGCATTGCCGATGATGATCAGACGGACATAGTCGCAGATGAAGGACGTCAGTTCCTTGTTCTTCAAAACAGACGGTGCCGTCTGGAAGATCGAGGATTCGTCCGGGTTATCGATGTGAGCTTCGATCTCGTTGCGCGATTTCGTGCGCAGATCGCGCATCAGCGAGTAGAGAACACCGAGAACATCGAGGTAATTGCGCTCTTTCGGCACCGCGAACTTGAACGCTTCGCCGATGGCTTTACCACTGTCCTTCACAACCTTCATCGGGTTGGCCATGATGAAGCCACCAAGACCGGCACCGCCGATGATGACAAGTTCGAACGGCTGGAAAAGTACGTCCAGGTGACCGCCCATGGCCATGTAGCCGCCGATAATACAGCCGAAGGTAATCACTAGTCCGATAATAATATTCATCTGAAGCTCGCGTCTGATGCCAATTTCGCACTTCAGGGATAGGTGACATGCCTTGTGCGAGGCTGGCTTGCGAACGCGGTTTGTCGCACCGCCCGCCCCTGCCCCTTGAAACATCGGCTGGGCCCACGCGGCGCCCCATCATGCTCGCTCTCTTTATAAGCTGCCGTTCAAAAGCTTCGCACAAGCAAGCGTCCGTAGTTTCGGGACATACATGAGGTTGCCGTGTCACCAGTGCGCCTTTTCTAGAAGTTATGGACAGGAGACCGACATGCAGTCTGGTATTTACGTAGGCATATCCTCGCAGATCGCACTGGAACGTCGTCTCACCACCATCGCAGACAACATTGCCAACATGAACACGGTCGGCTTTCGCGGCACGGAAGTGAAGTTCGACCAGGTGATGAGCCAGACGCACAACGACCTGAACGCCGACGTCTCCTTCGTGACCCAGGGCAGCGACTACCTTTCCACCCGCAACGGCGAAATGATCCGCACCGGCAATTCCTTCGACTTTGCCGTCAAGGGTGACGGCTGGTTTGCTATCAACACGCCTGCGGGCCAGGTCTTGACCCGCGACGGTCGCTTCTCCATGGGCATTACCGGCGAGCTCGTTTCCACGCAGGGCTATCCCGTTGTAGATGCAGGCGGCGCGCCGATCCAACTCAACCCCGCCGCCGGTGAACCGACCGTGGGTGCCGATGGCCGCATTCTGCAAAACGGCGCGACAGTCGCGCAGCTGGGCCTCTTCACGGCGGACGCCAACAAGGGCTTTGTGCGCTATGAAAACTCCGGCGTCATCTTTTCAGAAGCCCCGCAGCCGGTTGTCGATAACGGCGATATCGGCGTGATCCAGGGTTATGTCGAGCAGTCCAACGTCAATGCCATCAGTCAGATGACGCAACTCGTGCAGGTCAACCGCGCCTTCGAAGGCATTTCCTCGCTGATGAAGTCCACGGAGGATTCCTTCTCACAAGCCATCCGCACCCTTGGCGGCGGCCAGTAAGCGGCGTGTGATTTAAATGGACATCGAAGCCGAGATCGACACCCTTCCAGAGCCCGTGGTCGAACCACCACTTGCCCAGCCTGCCAACATCTTCACCCGGCTCGATGCCTTGGCGCAGATGGTGGAAGCGCAGGTCGCATCCGGCACGCCGATGTCACGCGGCGGGCGGGTCAGGACCATCGCTGCCGGTCACTACACCGTCAGCGGTCTGTCGCCCTTCGTTCGCCTTGGCGAATTCGTGGTGCACAAGAGCGAGACCGGCCTGCATCTGGGCGAAGTGGTGCGTGTGGAACCCGACCTGATCTATGTCTGCCCTATCGAGCCGGGCGACCCGATCGGCGTCAACGACATCGTTTTGCGCGAGGGCGAATTCCGGGTGGAGCCTGACGACAGCTGGTGCGGACGCACCATAAACTCGCTGTGCAAACCCATCGACAACAAGGGTCCGTTGATGAAGGGCGCCAAGAAGCGCTCCGTCATGACCCTGCCGCCACCATCCATGACACGCAGCCGTGTGGACACCGGTTTCCGCACCGGCGTCAAGGCCATCGATATCTTCACCCCGCTGTGCCTGGGCCAGCGCCTCGGCATTTTCGCCGGTTCCGGTGTGGGTAAATCCACGCTGTTGTCCATGCTGGCGCGTGCCGATGCCTTCGACAAGGTCGTCATCGCGCTGGTAGGCGAACGTGGGCGCGAAGTGCGCGAATTCATCGAGGACACGCTCGGTGACAACATGAAGAAGTCCATCGCCATCGTCGCGACCAGCGATGAAAGCCCGATGCTGCGCAAGATGGCGCCGCTGGTGGCCATGACGGTCGCCGAGCATTTTCGCGACAAGGGCGAAAATGTTCTCTTCATCGCCGACAGTATAACCCGATTTGCCCATGCCATTCGCGAAGTGGCGATTGCCGCAGGCGAACCGCCGATCGCACGTGGCTACCCGGCATCCGTCTTTACTGAACTTCCCCGCCTGCTGGAACGCGCCGGCCCCGGCGAAGAGGGCACGGGAACCGTGACCGCGATCATCTCCATTCTGGTGGACGGAGACAACCATAACGACCCGATCGCCGACTCGACGCGTGGTATTCTGGACGGACATATCGTGCTCGACCGCTCGCTTGCCGATGAAGGTCGCTACCCGCCCATCAACCCACTCGCCTCGATTTCGCGCCTCTCCCACAAGGCATGGACGCCGGACCAGCACAAGCTGGTCTCACGGCTCAAATCGCTGATCCACAATTACGAGGAAACGAAGGACCTGCGTCTCATCGGCGGCTATCGCCCCGGTGTGGATGCCGAGCTCGACATGGCCGTCAAGCAGGTGCCCTTCGTCTACGACGTTCTCAAGCAATCACCCGGTGATCCCACAGTCATCGATGCCTATGCCGAACTGGCCAACGCATTGAGAAACGCGCCGGTCAACACTCAGCCAGCGCAGCGACGGGGGCCATGACAATGTCATTCCGCAGACAGAAAACACGTGGCAATTCCGAGCAGGCTGCCCGACAAAGACGCTCCATCCGCGATTTCGACCGGGTTCTGACCGGCGGTCTCGTTGCGGTGGCGGCGGCGGCGGCGGCCCTGCCATGGTACGTCTTCTTTAACCCGGAAAAATTCGGCATGACCGGCAATGGCTGGGAAGCTCTGACGAATGTGCCCCAGCGCGAAGGCGGCGGCGTGACAGCCGTGATCCCGCATATCGACGAAAGTCTGGCTGCCGAAAAACACGACGAAACCGCCAGCCACCTCGACACCCTGACCACCGCCACGGTGCAGGCCTCCGGCCAGGGCCAGAACGCCAATGAAGGCACGTCCCAGCCCTTCCCCGGCGGCACCCGCTTCAAACTCCTCCACGTCTCCAACGGCCGCGCCCTCATCGAAGACAAATCCGGCATGTTCCTCGTCCAGATCGGCTCCGTCCTCCCCGACGAGAGCAAGCTGCTGTCCATGAACAACATCGACGGCAAATGGCAGATCATCACCTCCGCGGGCGAGCTGTATCAGGAGTAAGCCTCGTCAGGTTTTCTGCGCAGACATCCTCGATGCAAAAGGCCCGTCTCATGGATGGGCTTTTTGCATCGCGAGACCTCACAATATTCCTCGAGCCCCAGCACCGGTGTCGCCTTCGCGCGCCAAGTCATTGGGAACACTGGTTACAGGCTAGTGACGAAACTACACGTCGCAACACAGACATTGAATGATTGCGTATAAAACAAATTTCCGTAATAGTTGTTTTTTAACATCTTCCTAGTAGTAATAATCCATAAATTTCCTGCTACAGAATCCATTTTTCGCTTTTTATTAGAGATTTATGATGAAAGTCGCTTTGGTTCACGACTGGCTCCCGGTTTTCAGCGGTGCTGAGCAAGTATTGTCGGCGATAATACAAAGCACTGGACCGATTGACCTCTACACATTGTTCAATTTCCTTGATGAGGGCGACCTGAAGAAAATCGGCGCCAAGGAAATTTTCACGAGTTACCTTGACCGGCTACCTTTCAGAGAGAACTATTATCGGTACACATTCCCCTTCTGCCCCGCCGCGATAGAGAATTTCGACCTGGCCGACTATGATCTGGTTCTGTCGTCCAGCGCGGCCTTCGCCAAAGGGGTCATCGTCCACCCCCATCAACGCCATATTGCCTATGTGCACACCGCCGTGCGCTATGCCTGGGACCAGACATTCGAGTATATGCGCCGCACAGCCATGTCCCGCTTGCCATTCGGTCCGATATTACGGCAGTCCCTCCACAAGCTTCGCATCTGGGATTTCAGATCGGCGCAGGGGCGGATGTTTTGCTTGCCAATTCCTCCGTCGTTCAACGTCGCATCGAGCAAATTTACGGGCGCCGTTCCTACATCCTTCATCCTCCCGTCGATGTTGGCAGTTTTCCGATGCAACCCGAAAAGGATGATTACTACGTCTGCGCCTCACGGCTCGTTCCGTACAAGCGTTTCGATCTTGTCGTCGATGCATTCAAGGACATGCCGAACCGCAAACTGATCGTGTGTGGAGACGGCCCTGAACTGAATCGGCTCAGGGAGCGCGCAGGACCGAATGTCACATTCGCCGGTCATCTTCCCCGGACCGACCTTATCAGGACGATAAGCAACGCGAGAGCATTCATCTTCCCTGCCTACGAAGACTTCGGCATCGTCATGGCCGAAGCCCTGTCGTCGGGAACCCCGGTGATCGCCTTTAAAAGGGGCGGCGCTCAAGACATCGTCGTGCCACACGGCGAGCCCGACGCGACAGGCGTATTGTTCCCAACCCAAACCGCAAAAGCGATTATCGATGCAGTCGACACGTTCGAAAGTGACCGTAGCGCATTCTCACCAGAGGCGTGCCACACCCGCGCCAACCTCTTCGCCTCCCACAATTTCAACCGCAAACTCGACCAGTTCATTGCACTAACAATGGACAGGAATTTCTCGCGCAATGATGTGCTGACGGTTGATTGATGTGAGGCCACTTGGCGGCAATTACGTTCAACGCCGCGCCAGCGAAACAATCGATGGGGCGATATCGACACCAAAACAACGTGTGTACTGTTGAAGAAAGATGGTGCCCGAAGGCGGATTTGAACCACCGACACGCGGATTTTCAATCCGGGCCGTTGATGTGGATTTCAATGCGATAACAGTCATGGATTTGTCTAGACGACGCGCCGAAAGCAATCGGTTAGCGTAAGTTTGTCTAGAGGGCAAAACCTTGGTGGCGGTCGATAGCATCGAACCTACGGCACCTAATTCCGTCCAAAATATATCCACTCAATCAAAGATTTAACCAGCCTGCCGGCCATCGCCGGTGGGCCGCGCTTTCTTGCGCCGAACGGAGAACTCATGAAGATTTTGTATTGCCATCCCACCAGGGAATGTGGCGCGAAGGACTGCGTCGCCTTTGTAGACGTCGAGCTCAATGAGCACATCAGACTTTACGGCCTGCGCCTGGTTCGGCAGCCCGACGGCGCGCACTTCCTGTTCGCGCCGCAATCCGGTCCACGCCGCACGGCAACCTTTTCCAAGCCACTATCAGAGCGTCTTACCGCCCTTGCTGTTGAGGCACTGGGGGCTGTTCATGGATGAAAAGCACAAGCCGGATTCTCTCAAATTCCAGTGGCGCATCATTGGTGCCGTGCTGCGATCCGCGTGGGCAACCAGCCTTGATAAGTCCATCGCGTTTGAGATCGTCGACAATTACCGCAAAGACCATCGGAACAGCAGGGCAAGCCTTAGCTACCTCGTCAACGCCACCGGTGCAGATCGAAAGTCGGTTATTGCGTCCACCCGAAGGCTCGTTGAGAACGGGCCGTTTAACGTCGCCCGCCAGGGCTCTGGTACCAGACCCACCGAATACGACATCGATTTCGATTTCGTCCAAGACAAGCCCAGTAGTGGAGTGGACACCACCACTAGCTTGCACGGTTCTAGTAGTGGCGTGGGCACCACTACAGGGGGTGGCGTGGAAACCACCACTAGCAGCCCTAGTAGTGGAGTGGACACCACTGAATCCGTCCTACTGTATGCGGCCTACAAGGCCGACATACAGGTAGAGAGAAATGATCCCGCCCCGGCTGCGCCGCCGCTCGCGGATGGCCTGAAGGCCACCGCAGCGGGTGATGCGGGAGGAGGATTCGAAGAGCTCTGGAAAGCGTATGGACATCGTCAAAAGAAAGCAGACGCAAAAGCGGCTTACCTTAAAGCCGCTCCCGATGTTGATCTGCACACGCGTATGGTCGGTTCCGCAAAGAACTGGCTGTCATCATGGGCGGCGCAGGGCAAAGCCGACGCGCCGCGTTTCACCTTGGCAAAATGGATTGAGCGCGAGGAATACGAGTGTGATCCACCGACAGCGTTCAAGGGCAAAGACAAGGCCAGCCCTAAGCCCGCCTCCCGAGGCGCAAACCAGCCCGAAACGGGAATCCCCGCAACGGAAAAACCAGACTTCACCGTCTACCCAGACCAGGCCGCCGGCGGCACTATCGAAAGGGTCGAAGATTGGACGGATCCGGATGACGGCTCGAAGTCGCTGACGATCTATTACCGGACCCATCGCGGCGAAGAGATCGAACAGGTCCTCGTTTATCACAGCGATGATGCTGCGGAACAAGACAGAGGCCAGAGAGAACTTCGGCTATTGCTGGAAGCCGTCGAACTAGAAAGCGTCGATCACGCCGAGGAACTGGTTGGAAGGAAAGTCGACCTAATGATCAACAGCGGCAAATTCATCTCTTGTTCCAAGCCGTGGGTGCCGGCTCCGAAAGTAGCAAGGAATTTCCCGCGCTTTGCCGATGTCGTGAAAAACACACCTAGGAGCGGTTGGTATAAAATGATCGGCACTGCGCCGTTGGATGATGGGCAGGAGGCGGCATGACCTTGTCGAATGATTTGCATGCGCTGGCCGACCGGCTGGCGCGCTTGGCACCCAGCCACCGCGACCCGTTCCGCTTTCATGAGGAAAAGAGCGAGCTTGTGCATGAACTAAGAAGGCTGGCCGACCAACGCAGTTTTGCGCCCGTTGCCGCCAATGACAACATCAAGGGTTTCGCCCCCGGTCACTACACGTGCACGTGCAACGAATGCGGCAAGAGGTTCACCGGTGCCAAGCACTCGTGGCGGTGCCAGGGGTGTGAGCTGATCCCAAAAAGGAACTAGTTCGGAATTTCCTAATACCTGAATGGCGCAGGATCTCAGTGTCCTCGGCGCTCGTTTCGACGAGCCGCAGCTAGCTCAACGCGCTTAGGAATAGTATACAAACGCTCAAGCAAGCTGAAGGTGAAGTCTCGAAGGTCCAAAGCCTCATTCTTACTCAAAGAACCATCGTGGGCGCCATCGTTGCCGTCTTCTTTGATGCAGTCCGCGAGTTCTCTCAAATCAGAGGGCAAGCGGCCATTATCAAACATCCACTCCAGCCTCAACCCTAGAGAACGTCGAATTTTCGCATTTGGTGGTTCTTCTGCCGGAGGCAATAAGGATTTTGTCGATAAATCAATCACCAATCTGAACATGGCGCCAGCCGCATTCCAGCATTGGACAGTCAAACATGTCGCACCCTCGTCAAAAACAGCCTTTATTTCATCGGGCAAATGTTCGGGAGCTGGGTCCGCGTTTTGATCTTTTGTTGCGACGTAATCTATGACTTTGAAAGCGTCATTTAGGTATCCGGGATACTTTACTGCACCATCAGGATCGCTCCATTTACCTGCGGCCTCATAATTGCCGTTGTCAACAACAAAGACTGTCGATTTGTGGCAATGTCGGCAGACAGAAAACACTTCGAAGCGCTCTACCCAACCAGCCTGTACAATGCCCCGAGATTTTTGAGCCTTAACGTCAAATGTTACGTGTTGTGCTCCACATCGCGGGCAGTCGAAAGTAAGTAAAGCCAAATCTAATCTCCAAAGTAAATATTAACACTCGGGAAGCGACAGAAGGTTGTCGTTCCACTTTCCATCAGCGTAAGTCCGCACATACTTACCGTTTGGCCCGTTCACAACGCCAATGTTACCACGATTTCCATCGACGTACGTGTAAAAGGTATTTGTTTTCGCCTCGATGGAGGCAATCACATCGGCTCTGGTCCAATTCCAACCAAGACCACCCAGGTGGGTGATACCCTCGTAGCTGCTTTGACGATCTTTTTTCGTAATACACGTTACATGTGCGTCTGCCATTTGTGGCTCTCCTCTTCATCGGCGTAATACTTTCGCAAAGACAGTACGTGAATAAAAGAGGATTATCTGATTAATGCATAGTTACTCACAGTATTATCGAAAGATTTATTTTGTTGTTTTGCATAACTATGTTGCATGCTTCAGTACCGCAGCCCCAAAAAATATTTCACATCACCCCACGGCATTTCCCGACGAAAAACCTAAAATGTCTTTGTCGAATAAAATTGACAGCAACCACAGACATTTTACTCTTTCGAAGGTGACGGCCTTATGGAAAAAGATATCCCGGTATTCGACCGGCGCGACACGCTGCCCGCTATTCTTGATGAGGGCGAATGGTCGCCAAGGCGCGCGCGGATGAAGCGCGGAGACGTCGTTCTCATGGCAGGCGATCCCCTGCCGAAAATCTTCCTTTCGATTGCCACTCCAGCTGAAGTCGAGCAGTTCCGCACCAATGGGACGGCCTGGTATTCGTCCGAGCGTTTCAATGGTCAAGCTGCAAACGACAATGAAGATTGGCCGCTCCAGAAGCTTCTACGCACCGAGAGGAAAGACCATTGCCTTGACCTCGCTAACCGCTACCGAGACCTGCACGACACCGCCTCACGACCCACGCAGCTTATCGGCAAAGAGTGCGAAAACCTGTTCCTAGTCGAGAACCAGGACGAGGAAGGTAGGCCCAAGGGTGTGAAGGTCGTCACTGGCAAGAAAGCGCAGGTCGACACGCAGCCGCGTCGGAACATGGCGGCACCCGTCCGGAAAAAGTGGAATGGCGACTGGCCAATACTCGCGGCGATCGACGCGAAGCGGGAATTGGCATTTGCCCGCGCAAAACTGGCCTACGTTCCCGCCATCCTTGATGCGTTCGAGTGGTCGGTGGTTGATGGTCTGACACTCAACGAAATCGGCAAGCGGCTGGGTGCCGGCAGTAAAGGAGCTAAGGGCGAAGCCCGAGCCCGCGTCTTCGATGGCTTCGGCATATTGGACCGCTACTGGCACAATCAGGACAGGCTGGCCGCATAGGGGTACCCCTTTTTCCCCCACCACTGGTTATAGAAGAGAGATTAGCTCGCAGCGATGCGGGCCTTTTGTTTTTGGGGCGGCCGTCACCGCTCTGAAGGTGGGTTGCCGCGCGCGGTGGCTCACTACCAATTCCCTATCACGGTGCGCACGGATGTACTGCCACCATGAAATCCCGACGCTGTCCCCAGCTCGGTTTGATCGCGCGCTCCACCTCGTCTTTGTCTCCTCGGGCAGACGGTGGAGCGCATGCGATTTTTTTAAAGCCCGCACAATCACAACTTTCAAAATTAAGAATAGGAGGCGTCGTGCGCAGATACGAAATCGTCCACCTGTTTGCACGTCGGCTTTCAACGAAGGTCGGTCGAGTACAGGCGATATTGAGTAAACTTCAAGAAGCTGGATCAGTCTCAACAGCGGGTCCAGACAGGAAGCAGCCCGTTGATATGGCTGAGCCAGAAGTCGTCACGCTTCTCTTAGCGCTTTTAGGTGAAAGCGGAATAGGAACAGGCTCGCAGGCTGCAAAAACTTTCGGCGATCTAACAACCGCCGACGGCGTGCGTTTCGATGCCCTCCTGTCTGAATTGCTCTTCGGACCACGAAGGCAGGTCCGGCATTTGATAGTCCGACAGTCACCCGCTGGCATTTCCGTCACGGTTGACAATGCGCACGTCCTTTTCGGCGAACCGCCATCGCGTGACAGCGCGTCACCGGCGCGCATCGTACCGGGCGAAGCCATCACAGCGATTGCCGCAGAACTTCAAGGCCAGACGCCAGTAGAGGCTGATGCCTTGGCAGCTTTAATCCACATTGGAAAGAACTGATGTCAATTCAAGACCTCATCAAAGCGGCCGCAGACGCGGCTAGCCGACAATCCCCCGCGGTCGATGTCGTGGCTCTTGTGAAGCATGGCGCAGCTGCTCGCGCTCATGTCTGGGAGCGACACTATGCCAGCACCGCAGAACGCGAACGACTGGCTGAAAAGCTGGCCGCAAGCACCCCAGAATTCCGCGCCGCAGTCGCAGCAACGGAAACTGCGTTGGCCGAAGAATTGGCCGACGACAACGCCCGACGCGACCGTGTTCGCGCAGAAAATCCCTCTTATTTCAAGGACTAAAAAATGACTGAACTCGCAACACTTATCCGCGAAGTTGGCGACAAATTCGACGCATCCGCAGCCGACCTGGGTGGCCGACTTGGCGAACTTGAAAAGCGCTTTGCCCGCATGGGTGAAAACGACTATCAGGCGGTAGCTGAGACCAACCCGCTCGCCGCTGCAATCGCCAACTCTGACAAGATAAGCGCTGTCTCTTCTGCATTCCGCGGTGAAGCCGTCATCAAGCTGGCAGGCGAAAACGCAGCTATCACCTCTGCCAACACCACCGTCGGCGCGGGTCGCTCCCCCGGCACTTCGCTTGTGCCATCGCAGCGACTGCCCGACATCATCACTCCGTATCAGCGCGAGCTTCGAGTGCGTGACCTGATCGGTGCGGGTCGTACCAATGCCGGCGCGGTGGAATACCCGAAGGAAACGGGCTTCACAAACAATGCCGCTCCAGTGGCTGAAACGACCTCCAAGCCGTATTCGGATCTGACTTTTGACCTCCAGAATGCGCCGGTCCGCGTGATCGCGCATATGTTCAAAATCAGCCGACAGATGCTTGACGACGTGCCTGCCTTGGCTGCTTACGTCGGCATGCGCGGCACGACCGGCTTGAAGCTGGTTGAAGAGCAGCAGCTTCTCTTTGGCTCTGGCACAGGCCAGAACCTGCACGGTATCGTTCCCCAGGCTGAGGGCTTCGATCCACAGTGGAATGGCGCGGATGACACAGCTATTGACCGACTTCTCCAGGCCATCAGCCAGGCCGAAGACGCCGAGATCGCGGTGAACGGTATTGTGCTGAACAAGCGCGACTGGCGGCGCATCATTGGCATCAAGGATGCCGGTGGCAACTACATTGCCGAGCAGTCGCCCTTTGGTCTTCAGGCACCAATGCTTTGGAATTTGCCGGTGGTCGCTACGAACGCCATGATACCAGGCCAGTTCTTGACCGGTGCGTTCGGTGAAGGCGCGCAGATCTTCGACCGCATGGACGTGGAAGTTCTTCTGTCCACGGAGAACGTGGACGACTTCGAGCGCAACCTCTGCACCGTAAGGATCGAAGAGCGCCTCACTTTGGCAACGTATCGTCCTGAGGCGTTCGTTACAGGCGCGCTCTACGCGGCTTAACCAATCCAGATGGCAGGGTCGCTCCTATCCCTGCCATCAAAGGCCAGTCGATGAGCCCCGTCGGCTGGCCACCCCCTTCACAGATATGAGGATGAAGAATGACCACAGGCACAGTTGCGACATGGAATGAAGACAGAGGTTTTGGCTTCGTCAAGGCCGATGACCAGCCACACAGGAAGGGTGACTTCCTGCATGTGTCATGGATGCCCGACCGCAAATCACCGGAGATCGGTGACCGGCTGGAGTATGACCGCCACCAGCTTGATTGCGGACGCACTCAACTCAAGAACGTTCGCTTCAAAGGCACGGCCCGCGCTGTCAGCGGCACAACCATCAGCGTTTAGTGAGGATAGACCATGAACAAAGAGTTTATGTATGCCTACTTTGATTGGTGTGGTGATGAAGAGTTTGGCTTAGCCAAAGAGCCAATTACCCCACCGTTTCCTGGGTACGCTGCTGTTACTAAGTGGGGTGACAGATTCATAGTCGAGTTTGACTATGGCGTGGGTAACATGCGCAGCTTCGATACCTATGAACAAGCGCGACTAGAAGCGGTTCGCCTATGGGTTAATGGTCAAGCATCACGCATTGAAGACAAACTCGCGTTGGCGCGGCCGGTCTGACCTACCAAAACGGGGTGCCTCCGAAGTCCAGAGCCATCGGCAGCCGGGGACCGGCGAGGGTCAAACGCGCGCACTTTTCCAATTCAAAATATGAGGGTCGGCCACCCCCCGGCATATGAAAAAAGTCCAGACCTGCTTCGATCAGGGACCGGCGGGGGAATGCAATTAAAATGCTAACACAGTTTTTTTGCCTCACGCGTGCGCAAGCGCGCGCACGAGAAAACATTGAACAATTTGGCTTAGCCCCGCCCTCTATTCCGCAATTTCCGCCAAATCAATCGGCTCGATAGGTCGCTCACAAAGCGACTTCGCTTCATCGGCTAGCGCCAATAGCTTTTCGATGATTTCAGCCAGTCCGAGATCACCACCATCATTTTCATCCATGTGTCTGCCCTGTTTGTTGCCCCGTGCAACAACGCGGCCGGTCGCCGTTCGTTCCAGTCGCCGTGCGACTTTGAGGAAAACCAATGTCCCTGATTTACATGCACAAATTCGAAAATAGCATCAAAGTCTTGAGCGATGGCGCTGGCTGGGATGAGGCAGGCAACGTTGCTTTCCTTGGTTCGAAGGTCCGCACCGCCTCCAACGGCCAGCCACTTGTTGTTTCGTGCACCGGCAACGGCAACGCCGCGACGATTTTCTACGATGTGTTTAAGCACATCACCGCTCAGCTTGACGTCGAATCCTCCCTTGGCTTCCTAGAGATGCAGATCAAGGGCGCAGTGATCACCGCTGAGCGCTTGGCAGGACCGTGCGAACGCAAGCTCAACGTCTATATGGCTGGCTACACGGAAAAGCGCGGGTTCTTCATTTTGCAAGGCGTCTCCAAGTCCAGCGACGAAGAGAATTTCCCTGCCGGTCTCTGGCAGGAACGTGACGCTGGCGTCAACATTTGCTCCCTAGATGAGACCATCCTGAAACTCAAGATTACCCCTTGGAATGTCGACGAAACGGATTTCGGCGCGTTTGCGCTGCCGTTTGCGCAGTGGCAGCGAAACAAGGTTGTTCGTCGCGATGACACCGGCGTTGATCACGTCATGGTAGGTGGCCCGTTACAGGTCACTACGGTCACGAGGAATTCTGCGGTTGTTGAAACCGTCCACGATTTCGGCGATGTGATCGGCCAGCCGATTGCGGTGGCTGCGTAATGGTGGATGCTAGTGGAAACGGCATAGCTCCATTCGCCATCGAAAACGGTCAGGTGAAAATCGTCAACGCCCGCATTCAGGGGGCCAATATCGACGACCTGGTGGTTGGCACGAGCAACATCATCCCGGGGGCTGTCAATGTGGTCGCTGCATCTAGTCCTGGGACAGGCGCCGGCACCACTATCGTAGACCTAACTCTCAACCACGGCCTCGCCGCCGACCAAGCGTTTTGGGTCAAAATTGATGCAAAAGGCGTGTTTGCTGCCACAGCGAACGCTCCGTATTCAGGTTCGCTGCAAATCATCGACCTGAGCTCGGGATCAGAAGTTCTTCTGACTACGCTGCCCGCGCAGGTGGGTCAGGTGAATGACGGTATTCGCACGTTAGTCTCGCCTTACGCATGGTCGACCACACGGCGCATACCTGCGGACAGAGCGGTCAGCGTCTACCGCGTCAGGTGGACAGGCAACGTGTCAGTCGGCTCAACGCCAGAGTGGAGAGAGCGAGAAGCCTCCGCATTCGTTTTCAAGCAGACATCGTAATCACCCCAACACCACCGCCCCGCACCACGCGCCCGCCCGGCGCGTGCTTTTGCGTGGGCGTTTTAAAAGGATCCAAAAATGACAGCACAACCATTTGCACTCGTCGACGCCGACTTCGCTGACGGCACCTACAAATTCGGCCTGACATGGCCTCTTGCCACAGAATGGGAACGGTCGACCGATCGAAGCCTCTACGCGACGCTTATCAGCATCATGCGTACCGGTGTTGCCGCCCTGATCGATACCCGCGAACTGGTGCGTCTCGGTCTCATCGGCGGCGGCATGGCACCCACGGATGCATTGCGCATGGTGCGCACATATGTCGAGGAAAGGCCTGCTGCCGAGAACTTCGGCTTGGTTGTGAAGATCGTCGACGCCTTTTTCCACGGCAAGGGCGTAGCGGACACAGACGGCGACGAACCAACAGATGGCTAAAACGCTCCAAGGCTGGGATCGGATTAAGCGCAGGCTCGAGAAGATACCCAAAGCGGTACGTGAGCAGACCCAGCCAGCCATCACGTCGGCCGCACACGATGTTGCTGATGTCATGAAGCGGCTTGCACCGGTCGATGACGGCGAATTGCGAGACAGCATTGTCGTGACCGCTGGTGGGCAGAATACCCCGCCACACAGCCAGCCTGGGGGTGCCACGGCCGTTCCTGAGAACGCGGCGATGATCACAGCAGGCAATTCCAAGGTTCGATACGCGCACCTCGTCGAGTTCGGCACACGTGCCCACCTCAATGGCGGGCAGTTTGCTGGAACAACCAACCCAGGCACGACCGGTCAGCCTTACTTCTTCGTCGGCTTCCGGATGGCAAAGTTGAAAGCCGCGAAGAAAATCAAACGGGCGATGTCCAAGGCAGTCCGGGGCACAAGGAAGAAAAATGGCAACTGATTACGAACGGCTGGCCGTTCTTCTCGAGGCC
Source organism: Hyphomicrobiales bacterium (assembly GCA_900468015.1). Taxonomy (GTDB): domain Bacteria; phylum Pseudomonadota; class Alphaproteobacteria; order Rhizobiales; family Rhizobiaceae; genus Agrobacterium. The sequence goes on along the minus strand of UBRU01000012.1, from coordinate 21,466 downwards.
CGCGTTGCGGACTTCGAAAAGAAGATTGCCAGCGCGACTCGCAATGCTGACCGCAATTTTAAAAAGATTGAAAAGAGCGCCGAGGGCATGCGCGACCGCATCGGCAAGGCGGCAGGTGCTGCAGCAGCTAGTTTCGCTGGAGCGTTTGCGGCGGGCGCAGCAATCAAGGCTGCGGTACAACTTATGGACGCGTCCAAGCGGATTGAGAATTCGCTCAAGACAGCAGGCTTGTCAGGTCAGCAGCTGACAGATGTCTATGAGCAGCTTTTTGCGTCCGCACAGAAAAATGCCGCCCCGGTAGAGTCTCTGACCACCCTTTACTCCAAACTGTCGCTCACCCAGAATGAATTGGGCGTTGGCCAGGCTGAACTTATCGGCTTCACCGACAAAATCGCAATGGCGTTGCGAGCGGGCGGCACATCAGCAACCGAAGCCTCCGGCGCATTGCTTCAGCTGTCCCAGGCGTTGGGTGGTGGCGTGGTTCGCGCTGAGGAATTCAATTCCGTCCTTGAAGGTGCGCCCACAATTGCGCAGGCCGCAGCTGCTGGCCTGAAAGAAGCGGGAGGCTCAGTCGCCAAGCTGCGCCAGCTTGTGGTCGACGGAAAGGTCTCTTCGCAGGCCTTCTTCCGCGCCTTCGATGTTGGTGCGGCCACCCTTGAGGGGCGCCTAGCTGGAGCGCAATCCACCACAGCGAACAACTTTGTTCGCCTTCAAAATGTGATGGTCGATACGGCTGGCAAGATCGACAAAGCAACCGGATCAAGCGCAAAACTTGGCGCTGGCATCAATGAGCTTGCTGGTATTGTTCAAGACTTTGGTCGGGTCGTGGTCAATGTCGCTGAGAGCGATCTTGGTCGGTTCGTCGGATGGATCACCAACGGCGTTGGGGAGGTCAACGAACTTAAGCGCGCGCTGGGCGGTTTGCCTGGTGTGTTCGACAAGATCTCGAAACTACAGAATGATGCCTTCCTTGGACGCCCAATTGGCTCGTCGCTCCAGCAAGAAAACATTCAGAACCGCATCAACACGGCCTTCGAAGAAACGGCTATGCCGAAGATCCCGAAGGGTGGTCGACTGCCGGCCGCACCAAAGGTCGATCCCGTATCAATCGACGACTACAAGGTAACTGCGACCAAATCGAAAACGGGCGGCAGCAAATCAACGCGCGAAAACGAGTACCAGCGCGAGATTGAACAGATCAGAGAGCGTACCGCTGCGCTCACCACGGCCTATGCTGCGCAAGCAGCGCTCAACCCGTTAGTCGACGACTATGGTTTTGCGGTTGAGAAGGCGGCTGCCAAGCAAGACCTCATCAATGCTGCGCAGAAGGCAGGCAAAGAAGTCACCCCGGCACTTGCTGCGGAAATCGACGCAGCAGCGGAGGCGTACGCTCGGGCCGGTTCGGCAGCTGAGCAACTTGCTGAGAAGCAGAATGAAATTCGCGAATCCGCGCAGCAGGCCTTGGACACAGCAAAGGATGTGACGCGGGGAATGGTGGATGGATTCCTGGAGGGTGAGAAAGCTGCGGACATCTTCGCCAACTCGCTGAAGAAGGTCGGCAATGCCCTGCTCGACGACATCTTCAACAACATGTTCAAAATACAAGGTTTGGGCGGAGGCGGTGGTGGCCTTCTGAGCGGTCTGTTCAGTTTGTTTGGCGGCGGCGGCAAGTTTCCTTCCGCGCCTGGTGGCTCTGGTGTGCCGATGTACGACGATGGCGGCTACACCGGCGACGGTGGCAAATATCAGCCTGCAGGCGTCGTTCATAAAGGCGAGTATGTCTTTGATAAAGCGGCGGTTGCTGCTGCTGGCGGTCCTGCTGCCATGGAAGCAATGCGACGCGGTCTCAAAGGCTACGCCAACGGCGGTGCAGTCGGTGTCTCGGTGCCGAGTTTACCGAATATGCGACCAGCGAACAACAACACAGCACCGGTGATCAACTACGCCCCGGTAATTGATGCTCGCGGCGCATCGGTAGAGGCTGTCGCACGGCTGGAACGCGTCATGCAGAAACAGCAAAACGAACTCCAAGGCCGCATCGAGGCTGGCGTTCGGTCTGCTCAAAAACGCAACGTCAAACTGGGGTAGAGAATGACGCGCAGCTGAATTCACAGCCGTTGGAAAACAAAGGTTTCCCCAAATCTGGGGAGACCTCAAGCCTTTCGGCTATCCATAATGGATTGAAAAAGCTCTGCCTGCTTTTCAGTTGAGGTCTTCACAGACGACAACCTTGAGACAACAGCGGCAAGACCAATAGACAAAACCCCCATGCCGAATGCGATGGATCCCAATATTTCGTGGATTGCAGATTTTGCCGTCATAGCGACAGCGATTCCGCCAAGAATCTGTATCAGTCCCAATGCATATAGAATTGCAGCCATAATTTCCCCCGATGAAATCCCCGCAAGGAAATAAGCACGGCGGCAATCTAGAGTCGAGTGTGAGCTGATTAGAACTAGAAGTTAATTTAGGAGCCGCCAATTTAAGAGGAACCTAAATCCCCCAGCTTAGTTTCCAGCGCGGGGAACAAGGACATTTTTATGACAGAGCATTCGCATCAACTGTCGCGCTATCTTAGCGACGGGATGATTAAGCAGGCCGTAAGGACCAGCCGGGCAACGGACCTACCATGTAGTGATGATCGCATGGACCGGTTGATGAAGATGCTTGAGGTGGCAGAGCGCTCCGATAGGCAGGATCGCAGGTAGATTAAGCGGGCTAAAGCGGGTGGTTATAGCCATCGCGCTCCTCGCTCGGAACCCAGCCTCTCGTATAGCCCTTGCCCATGGCTTTGACGGCAAGGTTAAGCTGATGCTGTAGGTGCTCAATCTCGTCCTGCATCGCCTGCACCGCAGCCTTGGCGTCACCGTTGTGGCAATCTAGAATGTAGTCGGCGACATCGGCCTCATCTGGTTTTGGGCGCATGCTTGATCTCCACATTAATTCAATTTCGTCGATCAACGCGGGCCGCATCGTCAATCGATGTTCCTATTATGTTCTCATCTATGCGGGAGTCAAGGAGGATTGATTACGTCCGCATCGCGCTAGATAATCGCAAACCTCACTCGGAGGCCGAGGCCGCACGTAGTTGATTCGGGCTTGAGGTTGATTATCTAACTGAGTGACATCATAGACCAAAAAAATCGAAAGATTTTGTCCGTCAACAGCGTCTCTTCAGCGAAGAAGCTGCTTAGCGATACCACAAAATAACAGTAAAGTCAACCCCTTGTTGATATTGACGGCTCCGTCAAGTTGACCATATTCGAAGGTGTACGCAAGACGCGGTAATTAGCCAAGGCCGTCCTCCCCGCAAGGGTGTAGAGCATACTGGGTGTTTGGCGCCCAGGCGTACAAAGACCCCGCTTCGGCGGGGTTTACTTTATCCGCTTTACTTTTTTGATCCGCCGTCTGTAGTCGCTCGCGTGAACCGGATGGAAGGTGCTTACCCATATTTCGTTTTTAGTCTGGATGCCCTTTAGAACAAGCCTGAAAAGCTGGTTGTCGATCTGAGCGAAGAATTGGATGCAGTTCTGTTCCCTGTCAGTGTAAGCCTCACCATAGGCAAGAATAGTAGGAATGTGGCTGAACGCTCTTTCGTTTGTCCGATGCTTGAACCTGATTTTCTTTATATAGTCAGGGCTAATCCATATGGACACCGTCGAAACGCCAATCAAAACGGACAAAGCTGGGTTTAGAGCGCAAATACGCTTGGGTTTCTCAAAAGCTCCAATTGCGAGTAGGTACCACTCATCTTCACTTAAGCTCAATATCTTTCGCCAATCCCAATTTTGCAATCCAACCGAGATTATGACGTAAGAATCACATCGGTTGTCGACTAATGGAATCACAATCCACAAAGGTTTGGCAAACGACAAGCACTCAAGGGATTTTGTTCACCTTAAGTTCTTTCAGGCACAACATCTTGTTGGGAAGCCCTTAATGACTGCCGCCGGCACAAATGCCGAAAGCTTGTCAGTATTTCCTCAATGCGGTGATGCGGATGGTGGCCGCTTGGGAAAGCTATCGGTAGCTCAGTGAATCGTCAACCGCCTGCCCCCGTAGACGCGTCGGGCTCCATATTCTCTGGATACTGCACTGTTTCTGGGCTGGGAACTTCTGGCTTCGGTGACACGGCGAGACGGACGCCTGGGCCACCCGCAGCGGATGTTTGGTTGTCGTCGATGAACTTTACGCCGGCTTGCTCTAGGGCAGATTTGATATCGCGCAAGGTGCGATCATACGGCACCGATTTTTCTTTCTCAAAATTCGCGAGAGTAGCGCGACCTACACTGGATCGATCTGCAAGGTCATCCTGCGACCAGCCTAAGAGGGCACGAGCGGCGCGACACTGGGAAGCAGAAATAGACATTTTTTACAACCATGCACATTTTGTATTGACTTCGAGGTCAAACGAGTTATTTTGTATCGTGTTGTAACAAATTACTTATTTCACCGCAACCGAGGAGACCACCGAAATGGCATACGCATCCAGAAGAGCTACACCTGTCCCCGAGCGCATTGAAGCGCTACCTCGGCGACTTGTCGGCAGAAGACCGTCCGCAATGCAGCATAGCCAAACATCCAGCGCGGCAATGTGTGCATATGCGCCACCAGCGGGGCAAAATCGCTGCGCGATGGAAATCGACGGGGAGCGCGTTCTCGTTGATGTGGGCAGTTACAACTTGAGTGGTGAGCGAGCCGTTGTCTTGCGCCATGACGGCAGCATTGCAATCGAAACGGTCTTTACCGAAGAAGACTATCCCAGACACCTTGGAAAACGATCCGCATGGGGTCCGCGGCGCGAAGCTCCGAGCGGTGGCATAACGCGTGAAGCCGTCACAGTCATCGGAAAAATCATCGAGCCTGAAATCTTTCACGGCGTCACAATCGACGGAGAAGCCGCATGAGAAATCAGGTTGAAGAAGAATCCGATAGAACCTTTTTGCCGAGAATGACGGCCCTGTACACGGAGCTGAATACCGCGTGGGATCGCCACGGCGACATGCCAGACCATGTTTGTGATCTAATAGTACAGGCAACAATGTCGCTGGGTGATGCGATCATCAACGCACCAATCAGTTGCCGAGGCGACATCGCACTAAAGCTGAGGTTTGCCGCAGACATGGTTGCAGCCAAGGAAGGCGTGATTCTCGCAGAGCGGCCAGCTGTAGAGCGCGCGATGTCTGACCTCATGGCGTTTCGCGATAAAGAGTGGCATGCAGAAGCGCTCATACTTCAGCGACACCAGGCTCTATCAGCGCCTCATTAAAAGTTTCCTCGCCAGCCTTTTTGTCCTTTCGGGCTGGCTCTTTGCCGGTGTGCGCTTCTTAGCGACCCGGTCTTTTATTCCAGACTTCGCCATGCTTTGGCGACCGAAGATAGCGGCGGTGTAGTCACCACCTAGGCCTCACCAGCAACGAACCGCCGCGGCCCTGCTCCCAACCGGTCGAGTGGGGCCAAACTTTATTTAGAGCCCGTTGTGGACTTTTGGCATGTGAAATCCAAAAGACGCCCTGTGATGACACAAGAGGAGGACGCATGCGCGTAGCAAATGACAACAGCCCTCCGCGGCTTCTGACGAAGTCGCAAGCCGCTACTTATTGCGGGCTCAGCGTGCCGACTTTCGGGTCAGTGTGCCCTGTGCGCGCAATCGCGTTAGGTGTCGGCGTCCGCATGGAGCGATATGACGTCCACGCCATCAACGCATGGATCGATCGCCTTGCTGGGCAGGAAGACGCACCGCGCACAGCCGACCAACTATTGGATTCGCTATGACCGGGACGGTGGTTCGCATTAAAGGTCTCAAACGGTATTTTGAGCCGAAGACTGGCAAATGGTATGCCTATCATCGCAAGTCCGGTCGGCGCATCGCTGCAGAGTTTGGTTCTGCTGAATTCTTTGCGGAATTGGCAGCCATCGAGGCAGACACCAAAGGCGAGGCAGCGAAGCCTGGCACGTTGGGAGCGTTGATCGTTTCCTATCGGAAGTCAGCTGGCTTCCAGTCCCTGCAGACGCGTAGCAAGTCCGATTATCAGAAAGTCCTTGAGTATCTTCGGCCGCTTGCGGAATCACCTCTGACCGAGCTCACTCAAGGCTGGGTTGCTCGCCTTCGAGACAAGACGTTTCAGAAGAAGAAGCGCAAGTTTGCGAACTACACGCTTACCGTCCTGTCGATTATGTTTGAGCACGCAATCGAGCAGGAGTTGATGTCCTCCAACCCGGTCAGTAAGGTCAAGCGCGTCCGCAAAGCGAACGATGCGCCTGAGGCGAACAGGCCTTGGTTGGATTCTGAGCGCGACGCAGTTTCAGCCGCCCTACCCGCTCATATGCGTCTACCAATAGCGCTGATGATGTACTGCGGCCTTGATCCGCAGGATGCCCTCAGGTTGCCACGTACGGCCGTTTCTGGTGGGAAGTTGGACACACGGCGCGGGAAGACGGGCGTGGCGGTGTGGGTGCCTCTACCCAAGCCGGTTGTCGACGCGATCACCGAGCAGCCAGGGCATTCCGCCATAACTCTTTGCGCCAACAGCTACGGAAAGCCGTGGACCGTTTCGGGCTTCAGGGCGTCATGGCGCCCAGTGAGGGTAAAACTTGAAGAGGCTGGACAAGTCCAACCAGGCCTGACTCTTAAAGGGCTTCGGCACACAGTCGCAACAATCTTGCGGGAGATGGGCAAGGACTATTCTGCTATCGCAGAGATGCTCGGACAGAAGACGGAGGCTATGGCCAGGCACTATTCGCGCCGCGCCGATATGTCGAAAAAGATGACCGAAACAATCGCTGACTTTGAGGCGGAGGTGAACAGAAGGAAAACACCAAACGTCTAGAAAAAAGCGAAAGTGTGTCTAGACGCCATGGGACCAACTTATAGTAGGAGGCCAAAACACCAAACGATATCAATGAGATAAAATGGTGCCCGAAGGCGGATTTGAACCACCGACACGCGGATTTTCAATCCGCTGCTCTACCAACTGAGCTATTCGGGCACTACAGGCTCTTGTGGAACCTTCGCTTTTTACAGCGCCGGAGAAGCTTGGCTGCCCCGGAATGAGCGGGGTTATAACATCTTGTTCGGCCATGGCAAGCGGTTGGCTGAACTTTTTTGACAGTTTTTTGGCGGTGGTCGTGGATGGGCTTTGAAAGGCCTGTACTTCATGGGAAAAGGTCACGGAAGCTTATGATCAAATTGCATTTTCTCTTCGATTTTCCCGTCGTTCAGGCCTTCCAAATTTTTGGCATGCTTCGCCGGTCATGCGGTGCGAGCACCCGTGGCTGGCTTTTCTTTTAACCCGGAGAGAGCACGCAAATGCGGTCATCTCTGGTATGGTAAGTCTGTTGGCATCCGCATTTGCGTGGCCTTCGGACTGCGGGGATATCGCTATCCCCGTTTCATTTCCTGCACCCACACCTTCAGGCAACACGCATCGTCCTGGCCGGATCAACACACCGGGACCATGCGCTGCCTTCAAGGCATGTATTCCTCCCATGTGTTTTGCACATGAGAAGTCGTGCTGACCCGACGCCCTTCTGGTGTCGACGGGTCAGCCCTTCGATGGCACCCGACATATCTGACCGCACGTTACAGCCAGACAATTGCGCACCAGCCCCGCCACCTCACTGTCGCGCGATATAGCTTGGTGGCGGAAGCAGGGGCATTGTGCGGGCGGTTTTGGTGCCATTGAGAAAGATTTTTGGATTATTTTGCTTTTTTTGAGTAAGCATTTGTTTTGAAAAAGATATTTTTAAAAAACGCATCTGTGGACATGCAAACGGCCCGCATTGAGCGGGCCGTTTGCAGTCAATCTGACAGGAATAGTGCTTACTTCGACCCGGCAGAAAGGCCGAGAGCGAAAGGAACGGCTGCGACCAGAAGGGCCATGACGGGGGAGGATGCGAAAATGCGACCTGCCAGCGAGGTGATGGCGACGGAGCGGACGACCGGTAGCCAGTTGGCGATATCTGCGCTGTGGCGCGATGCGTTCTGGCGGGGTGACGCGGAACGCCGTGCGCCCGAATGCGCCTCCTGAAGCTCTTCCACCTGCTTGCGGATAGTGTCGATATCGCGGCGCAGGTCTTCGATCTCGCGGCGCAACGATGCATCGATGGCAGGTTTTTGCGGCGGCTTGGCGCGGGCGGATGGTTTTGTTGCTGTTGCTTTCACGTCATCGTCCAGTTGAGAAAGTTCGTCTTCAAGGTCTGACGGTTTGTCGAACCCATGGGAACGGATCGGCGCCCTCATGCAATTTTCCTCTCACGTGCGTGTAGGCCGCGACGTTGCGACCGGATCATGGATGTTTTGCAAACGCAGAGAGGCGCAAAAGGATGCAGTGTTTTATGAGGACCTGCTATGTCCGTCGAAAACCGGACAGCCAGCAGGACTGACGCCGCATTTTCACTGCGGCGTCAGGTCGTATCGTCATGCAGCGTATGGCCGTTTACTTGACAGGCTTCAGCGACTGGAGAATGCCGACCAGTTCCGAATGGTGGGCGTCCTGCGTGGCTTTCGTGCCCCAATAGGTCACTACCAGCATCTTGCCCTCGCGTGGCGAGGCGAAGCCGAGGGAGACTTCGACCGGGCCATCCTCATCCTTGCCATCGAATTCGATGCTGCCGAACTGCATTCCGTTGATCTCGACATCGCCAGAATCCGACTTGGTGCTGGCATCGATCTCCACGCCATTGTCGGTCAAAAACTTGATGGCGTCATCGATGACCTTGTCCATGGTCTTGTCGCTGGCAACATCGATGGAGAAGTAGATTGCGGCATCGGGCGAGGTGGCGTCGACGCCGGATTCGGTTTCCTTCGGCTCCCAGTCATTGGGAATTTTGACCGATGCGATGGGCGCGTCGCTGGGAAACTTGAGTGTTTCGGCCTGCGCAAAAAACGGCGCCAGCACAAAGGCGGCGGCCAAGATGGTTCTTTTCATGGAAAAATCCTCTGGAATCGAGGCGCGCAATATCAGGTAAGCAATGGTGCCCCAGCCGTTGCCAAAATGGATATAAAGGAAAAGCCGTTATTATGTCATCAGAATAATATCAAGTAATTGATAATGTTACGACCAGAGTTAACGCGGCCAAGGACGGCCGTTTCGTGTAACAGCCCTATATAATTTTTATATTATACACTGGCTCCGCAATTACAGATTGATATCGAGAGAGATCGACAAAGAAACAGGCCCCGAAGGGCCTGCTGATGGTTGCGTGATTTTGGTCTCAGGCAGCTTTTGCGGCGGCCCCGTAAGGATCGAACCTGCCGTAGAAGGTTTCGCCCTTGGAGGCCATGTCTTGCAGCAACGGGGTGGGTTTGAAGTGCGGACCGTAGGTTTGGCTGAGCTTTTCGGCCAGTTCCACGAAAGTCTTCACGCCCATGCCATCGATGTAGGAGAGCGCGCCACCGGTGTAGGGCGCAAAGCCGAAGCCGAGGATGGAGCCTACATCGGCTTCGCGCGGATCGGTGACGATGCCTTCTTCAACCGTACGAGCCGCCTCTAGCGCAATAGTGACGAGGAAGCGCTGTTTCAGCACGTCCATATCGACATCCTCAGGCTTCTTCTGCGCATGGAGGTCTTTCAGGCCAGGCCAGAGAGACTTCTTGGCGGGCTTTGCAGGATAGTCGTAAAAGCCCTTGGCGTTCTTGCGGCCAAAGCGGCCCTCGCCTTCCACCATCTTCTTGACCAGCTCCATATGCCTGACATCGACAGCCTTTTCGCCAAGATCGGCGACGGTGGCCTTGAGGATTTTGTAGGAGAGGTCGATGGCGACTTCGTCGTTGAGCGCCAGCGGTCCCACCGGCATCCCAGCGAATTTAGCGGCGTTTTCGATCATGGCGGCGGGCACGCCTTCGATCAGCATGTCATAGCTTTCGGCCATGTAGCGCAGGACGCAGCGATTGACGAAGAAGCCGCGGGTGTCGTTGACGACGATCGGCGTCTTCTTGATCTTGGCGACATAATCCAGAGCCACGGCCAGCGCCTTGTCGCCGGTTTCCTTGCCAAGAATGACTTCCGTCAGCATCATCTTTTCGACAGGCGAGAAGAAGTGGATGCCGATGAAATCACTCGGACGCTTGGAGTTCTGCGCCAGACCGGTGATGGGCAGGGTGGAGGTGTTGGAAGCGAAGATCGCGCCTTCGGGAAGCACAGCTTCCACGGCTTCGATCACGGCCTTCTTCACGTCGCGGTCTTCGAACACGGCTTCGATGACGAGATTTGCGGTCTTCAACGAAGCGTAATCCGAGCTTGGCGTGATGCGGGCGAGGATGGCGGCACCCTCTTCCTGGGTCATGCGGCCCTTGTTGACGCTGTCCTTGACCAGACCCTCGCAGGTGGTCTTGCCCTTGGCGGCGGCCTCGTCGTCGCGGTCGATGAGGGTGACATCGAGACCGGCAACGGCGGTGACATAAGCGATAGACGCACCCATGAAGCCCGCGCCGACGATGCCGACATGTTTCAGATCGCTCTTCGGCTGACCGGCTGGGCGGCGTGCGCCCTTGCCCAGTTCCTGCATGGAAATGAACAGCGAGCGGATCATAGCGAAGGCTTCCTTCGAGCGAAGGATTTCCGTGAAGTAACGCTGCTCAACCTTCAAAGCGGTGTCGAAGGGCAATTGCAGGCCTTCATAAACGCATTTGAGAATGGCGAGTGCTGCCGGATAATTGCCAGCACTTTCGCGGCGCAGAATGGCCGGTGCGGCTGGCCAGAGCTGAGCGGCAGCGGGCGTCCAGATGCCGCCACCGGGTGCCTTGAAGCCCTTCTCATCCCATGGGGCGACGGGTTTCAGGCCGTCCTTGATCATCTGCTTGGCGGCGGGGATCAGCTGATCCGGCTCCACCACCTGATGCACGAGGTTCATGGACTTGGCGCGGCTTGCCGTCAGCGACTGGCCGGTCGTCATCATCTGAAGAGCGGACTGCGCATCGGTGAGGCGCGAGACGCGCTGGGTGCCACCGGCACCGGGGAAAATGCCGACCTTAATTTCCGGCAGCGCCAGCTTGACGCTCTTGGCGTTGGAGGCAACGCGGCCATGGCAGGCCAGCGACAGTTCCAGCGCGCCGCCCATGCAGGTGCCGTTGATGGCAGACACCCAGGGCTTGCCGTTGGTTTCCAGCTTGCGGTACAGCCAGTTCATCTTGCCGACGAGGTCGAACAGCTTTCTGGCGGCTTCATCCGGGTTCTTTTCCTTCTCCTCATGATAGAAGGAGAACATGGACTTGATCATCGACAGATCAGCGCCGCCGGAAAATGTGCTCTTGCCCGATGTGAAGACCACGCCTTTGACGGCGGCATCCGCCACGGTGGCATCCACGATGGCATCCAGCTCTTCCAGCACTTGGGCTGTAAAGACGTTCATGGATTTTTCCGGCATATCCCAGGTGACGAGGGCAATGCCGTCTGCGTCTGTTTCGACGGTGAAATTGGTGTAAGTGCTCATAGTGGGATTCCTCTTCCCTGAATTTCTTTTCGACAGCCACCGCTCCAAGCAGGTGCGATCTGGCGGGGTTAAGCCCCTCCCCCTTGTGGGGAGGGGTTGGGGAGGGGAATTTGCGGCAAAGACCCCTCCCGCCTGCCGGCCACCCTCCCCACAAGGGGGAGGGTTAAGACAAAATCAAACCCGCTCGATAACCGTTGCCGTGCCCATGCCCGCGCCAATGCAGAGCGTGACCAGAGCCGTGTTGAGATCGCGGCGTTCCAGTTCGTCCAGAACCGTGCCGAGGATCATCGCGCCGGTGGCACCCAGCGGGTGGCCCATGGCGATTGCGCCGCCGTTGACGTTCATCTTGTCGTGGCTGATGTCGAAGGCTTGAAGGTAACGCAGCACGACGGCGGCGAAGGCTTCGTTGAGTTCGAAGAGGTCGATATCGGCAATCGACATGCCGGTTTTCGCCAGCAGCTTTTCGGTGACGTCGACCGGTCCGGTCAGCATCAGCGCCGGGTCGGAACCGATATTGGCGAAGGAACGGATGCGGGCGCGGGGTTTCAGGCCCATGCTCTCGCCGCCAGCCTTGGAGCCGACCAGAACCGCCGCAGCACCATCAACGATGCCGGATGAGTTTCCCGCATGGTGGACGTAATTGATACGCTCCACTTCCGGATGGGCCATGATACCGACGGCCTCGAAGCCGCCCATTTCGCCCGGCATCTGGAAGGATGCGTTGAGCGAGGCGAGCGCCTGCATGTCCGTGCCGGGACGCATGTGTTCGTCGCGGTCGAGAATGGTGATGCCGTTCTGGTCTTTCACCGGAATGACGGAGTTCTTGAAGTAGCCATTTTCCCAGGCGTGCGCAGCTCGCTTCTGGCTTTCGACCGCGAAGGCATCGACGTCATCGCGGCTGAAGCCGTATTTGGTGGCGATGAGGTCGGCGGACACGCCCTGCGGCATGAAGTAGGCTGGGAAGCTGACGGAAGGGTCCATGTACCAGGCACCGCCGGACATGCCCATGCCGACGCGCGACATGCTTTCCACGCCGCCTGCGATGACGATCTCGTCAGCGCCTGCCGCAACCTTTCCGGCTGCGAAATTGATGGCATCGAGTCCCGACGCGCAGAAACGCGAAATCTGCATGCCCGGTGCCTTGGTGGAATAACCGGCCTCAAACGCCGCACCCTTGGCGATGACAGCACCGGCATCCATGACCGGATCGACGCAGCCCATGATGATGTCATCGACGGTGGATGTGTCGAGCCCGTTGCGATCGCGAATGGCTTCCAGCGTCTTGGCGGCAAGGCGAACGGACGGCACTTCGTGCAGCGAACCATCCTTCTTGCCGCGTCCGCGCGGGGTGCGGACGTGGTCGTAAATGTATACGTCGGTCATTTCTCATCTCCCTGTCGGCATCTGCATGCCTTCGAAATCTTTGGAGGCCGTGAGTGGACCCCTCACTTGCGATTTCTAGCACTTAGCTGAAGCTAAGATGCTGAAATCGCTTTCTCTCCCACCCTCAAAACGCTTCCGCAGCTAATTCCATCATCGTATCGGCACCAGCCTCGATGCGAATCTTGCGAACCGCCGTTTCCGGCAAAATGCGCTCCATGAAGAACTTCGCCGTGACGAGCTTGGTCTTGAGGTACTGCTCGTCAGAGGCAGAGCCCGAAGACAAAGCAGCCTGAGCCGCCTTTGCCATGCGCGCCTGCATGTAACCCAGCACGACCAGACCGAAGAGGTGCATGTAGTCGGTGGAACCGGCACCGGCATTGTCAGGCTTGGCCATGGCGTGCTGCATGAACCACATGGTGGCAGACTGCAGGTCGTTCAGGCCCTTCTTGAGGCCCTTGGTGTAGAGTGTCAGGGCTTCATCGCCACGGTTTTCCTCGCAGAAATCACCGATTTCCTTGAACAGCGCCATCACGGCACGTCCGCCATTGAGGCCCAGCTTGCGGCCGACGAGGTCGAGCGCCTGAATGCCGTTGGCACCCTCGTAGATCATGGTGATGCGCGCATCGCGCACATACTGGCTCATGCCGTGTTCTTCGATATAGCCGTGACCACCGAAAACCTGCTGGGCCATGACGGCGTGGTCGAAGCCCTTGTCGGTCAGCACACCCTTGAGGATGGGGGTGACGAGGCCGAGGATATCGTCTGCTGCCTGACGTTCCTTCTCATCGGCTGCGCGGTGAGCGATGTCCGATTGCAGCGCGGTCCAGAGAAGGAAGGCGCGGCTGGCTTCGTTATAAGCCTTGATGGTCATCAGCGTGCGGCGGATATCCGGGTGGACGATGATCGGATCGGCCTTCTTGTCCGGAGCCTTGGCGCCTGAGAGAGAGCGGCCCTGAATGCGCTCACGAGCATATTCCACCGCGTTCTGATAGGCGATTTCGCCAACCGACAGGCCCTGAAGACCAACGCCGAGGCGGGCTTCGTTCATCATCACGAACATGGCCGACAGGCCTTTGTTCTCAGCACCGATGAGATAGCCGGTCGCTTCATCGTAATTCATGACGCAGGTGGCATTGCCGTGAATGCCCATCTTGTGCTCAAGCGCACCACAGACCACACCGTTGCGCGCGCCCACGGAACCATCGTCATTGACGAGGAACTTCGGTACGATGAACAGCGAGATACCCTTGGTCCCCTCGGGGGCGCCTTCGATGCGGGCGAGAACCAGATGGATGATGTTGCTGGTCATGGAATGTTCGCCAGCCGAGATGAAAATCTTCTGGCCAGAAATCTTGTAGGAACCATCGTCCTGCGGCACGGCCTTGGTGCGCAGAAGACCGAGATCGGTGCCACAATGGGGCTCGGTCAGGTTCATGGTGCCGGACCATGTGCCCTCGACCATCTTCGGCAGATAGGTCTGCTTCTGCTCGTCGGAGCCATGCGCCAGAACGGCAGCGATCGCGCCCTGTGTGAGGCCCGGATACATCATCAGCGACAGGTTGGCCGACGACATATATTCGCCGATGGCCGCATGCAGCGTATAGGGCAGCCCCTGCCCGCCATATTCCGGCGGCACGGCAAGGCCGGTCCAGCCGCCTTCGCAATAGGCATCGTAGGCCTGCTTGAAACCATCCGGCACGGACACCGAACCATCTTCGGCCCGCTTGCAGCCCTGCTGGTCGCCCGACAGGTTGAGCGGGAAAAGCTGTTCTTCCGCCAGCTTTGCGGCTTCGCCTGTTATCGCCTCGATCATATCGGGCGTGGCGTCTTCAAAACCGGGAAGGTTGTTGTAGCGCTCGATACCGAGCACGTCGTTCAGAATGAAAAGCGTATCTTTAACAGGGGCCTTGTAAACAGGCATTACCGATGATCCTCCGCATCGCTCGCCGGAGATCGTCCGGCCTCAAGATAGGCCAACAATATTTGACGTGCGCGTAAACGTCAAATGGCTTTCAGAACAAAATTTCGTCAGGGAAGGCTGGGATGTTGGACGATAAACATTGCGGCTTCGTGAAAGCGGTGCGCAGTTTTTACACAACCGCATGGCGCAATCTTAACGCAAGCGATGCGCGCAGGGCTTAAATGAGTACGAAGCGGTGCGTTGATTCCGACGAGGACGCACAATCCTAGGAAACCAGTGCATTTCCAGCCTCACGCACGATGATTACGTCAATCAGATAATTATAATTAGATATTTCTAAATCAATTTAATGGTGAAATTTCGCCATTTTGGCAAGTTTCGCACAAGCTAAATACTGAAGAAATCGTTAAACAAGGAACCTCTAATTAATAAATAATTAACCACACTTCGTCAATTGTTCCTCTTCAGGGGACTGCTTCGGGAATCGTGGGGGTCCTTTAATGAAATCGAAAAGACCTATGTTCGCCTCGACGGTGTCGACCAGAAGGGGGAACACCATCGGGCAAAGACGAAGCGGGCAGGACGATGAACGGATTGCGATCGAATTCCCAGCAGCATAGCGACAGATCGTCTCTGGATGCGCTCAATCGCACTATCGAAGGCCTGGAAGCCCGGATAGAGGATTTGCTGGGCGCAAAACCCACGCGCTCTACATATGACAATGCCCCTGCCCGGACCGAGACCGAGCGCAATGCCAATGCTGCACGTCCCGCATCCAAGCCACGCTTCGACCCCGTCAATGAAATCCGCCAGCGCCAGCAGGCCCTCGACGCCCGCTGGGAACGCCAGCAGACGGAAACACCGCGTGGCACCGACCTTTCCGCTGAACGGGAACTGGACCGCCGCTACAGCGAGCGCGAATACCGCGCCTCGACCGCCATTCCCCCAGCCCGCCAGCGTCCCACAGCCCGTTACGAGCGCAGTGCGCCGCCTCCGCCTGCCCCTGCCCCAGTTGCGCCCAACCAGGGTGATGCGGCGCTGCGCGAAGTGGCAGAAGCGCTGGTCAGCCTGCGTCAGGAACTGAAGCACGAGATTTCCGAAGGCGTTGCTCGCGAGATGCAGGGTGTGCGTTCCGAACTGCGCAACATCCGCACCTTTGCAGAAACCCAGGATTTCGCCGAGGACATCCGCGAGGATGTCGCCCGGCTGGCCGCCAGCATCGACCGCATGGGCGAGACGACGTCGCCTGACGTCGAGGCTCTGCGCAGCGAATTCGAAGAGCTTCGCAGCCTGATGGATCAGGTTGCTCGCGAAGACAGCCTGCACCGCATGGAAAGCCGCTTCAACAGCGTGGACGACCGGTTGAGCGGCTTCGACACCGTTCCGCTTCAGGATGAAATTGTGGCGCTGGCCTACCGGCTGGATGACATCAAGAGCCAGCTGGGTTCGATGAGTGGCAGCAATGCCACGGTGCGTGCGCTGGAAGAAAAGCTTCTGACCATTGCCAGTGCCGTAGAACATATCGGCAAGCATGTTCAGCCCAACGATCAGGCCTATAGCGAGCATTTCTCCGGTCTGGACCAGCGTCTGGACGAAATCAGCCGGGCGATTGCCGCTGCCGGAAACCGCGCTGCCCCCTCCGTCGATCCGGCCCTTGCGGAGCGTCTGGAAAACCGCTTGCAGGCGCTGTCTTCGCAGATGGACGTGCTGAACGACCTTGCGAGCGCAAAAGACAAGCCTTCCGAAGCCCTTGGCCTGCGCCTCGACGCACTGACCAGCCGCATCGAGGAACTGTCTGCCGAGCGCAACGTGGCGCAACTGGGCGAACGGCTGGATCAGCTTTCGCTGTTGCTGGAGCGTTCGCAGCGCCCGTCCAGTCAGCCTGAATTGACGCGCTTTCTGACCGATATCTCGCGCAAGATCGACGAGTTGGGCAGTGGTGCGGTCAATGACAAGCTGGCCGATCGTCTGGAAAAAATCGCTCGCCGCATCGAGCAGATCGAGGCGCAGCCCGCCCCTGCCAAAAACCCATCCTATGACACCGCCTTCAAGCGGCTGGAAGACCGGCTGAGCGACATTGCCGCCAAGCTGGACGAGACGCAGGCACCGGCAGCACCTGTCGTTTCCGGCATGTCGCCGGAGCTCAACGACCGCATGTCCGCGATCGAAGAGTATATGGCGTCGAGCGACGAATACATCATCGAAGCAGCACGACAGGCGGCGGAAGCCGTGCTGGAAGCCCATACGCGCAACAATCTGGCGCAAACCGCCACCAATGGCGACATCGCCATTCTGACCGAGCTGGCCAATGACCTGCGCAAGCTGGAAGGTTTGAGCCGCAACACCGAAGAGCGCACCCACCGCACATTCGAGGCGCTTCATGAAACGCTGGTGCAGATTGCCGGTCGTCTCGACAATCTGGACAGCCGTGGCAGCGCGCGCCCCGCGACGGCGGCAACAGCCGATGCCGACCGCGACTGGGCTGACTATGACGGCAATGCCCGCATGCCTGCCGCCACCTTTCCCGAAGAGGGCCTGATTGCGCAGAACGAACATGAGGCTGGCGTCGACACCGACACGCTTACGCCGCCAGAAGCGCAAAAGCCTGCCGTGCAGGAAAAGCGTGGCCTTCTGGCCGGTCTGACGCGCCGTTTCAAATCCAGCGCGGCAAAGGCCGAAGATGCACCGCAGGAGCAGGTTTCGGCCCGCACCCAGATCGACCCGGCACCCGCACTCGACCCTGTCGACGTGCTGCAGGCCGATATCGAAACCGAACTGCTGGAGCCCGGCTCGGGCGCTCCCGACATCAAGAAAATTCTGGAACGCGTGCGTGCCAGCCAGACGGCAGCGGCTCGCGCCGGTGCGAGCGAAAGCGACAACCGCGCCGACTTCATTGCCGCCGCCCGCCGTGCAGCGCAGGCCGCAGCGCAGGAAAGCGTACCGGACAGAAGCATCACTTCGCGCCCATCGCGCAGCAGCAAGGGTGTCGAGCAGAAGGAAGGCTCAGCACTTTCCCGCTACCGCCGTCCCCTGCTTTTGGGCATCGGCGCCATTCTTCTGGCGATGATGGCCATGCCTGCGATCAAGTCTTTCGTCGGCGGTGAAACCACGCCTCCTGCCGCAACGACCGAACCGAAGGCCAGCAACGACATGTCGATGCTGCCGGTTCTGCCCACCCAGGCAAAGCCGGTCGCGCCCGCAGCAGCCGTCACCGTGCCAGCCTCCGTCACGCCAGCAGTGACCGAACCATCAACCGAAGCGATGGACGAAAGTGCGCGCGCCGCAGGCGAGCGTATGCAGGCCGATGCCGACCGGGTCGCGCCTGACATCGACACAAGGCAGGTTGGCGGGGCACTCATGCCCGCGGAAACGCCGGCGGTGGAAGCGCCTGCGCCATCAGCCGGGGCCGATATTGCCGATCTGCGCCCTGCCGCACAGGCACCCGAGGCGCAGCCACAAGCCGAGCAGCAACCTTTGCAGCTGGAAGAGATCATTGCCGTTCCCGCAGGCATCACGCCGCCATCCCTGGCGGATGCTGCGGTCAAGGGTGACAGGCAGGCCCTGTTTGAAATCGGCGCGCGCTTTACCGATGGTCGCGGCGTTGCTGCCGACCGCACCGAGGCCGCCAAGTGGTACAAGCTTGCCGCAGACCGTGGTCTGGCACCCGCCCAATACCGCCTTGGCAACATGTATGAGAAGGCCAACGGCGTAGAGCGCAACCTTTCCGAAGCCAAGCGCTACTACCAGATAGCGGCTGACCAGGGTAATGCCGGGGCCATGCATAATCTGGCCGTGCTGCTGGCTTCCGATGCTGCCGGTGCCCCGGATTTCAAGGCTGCCGGTGACTGGTTCATCAAGGCGTCCAATCTCGGCGTCCGTGACAGTCAGTTCAACCTTGCCATTCTCTATGCACGCGGAAGCGGCGTGCCCCAGAGCCTGGAAGAATCCTACAAGTGGTTCGCGATTGCCGCTCGTGATGGCGATGCCGATGCCGGTCAGAAGCGCGACGATGTTGCCAAGGCCATGCGGCCCGAACAACTGGCCAGCGCCAAGGCCAAGGTGGATGCATGGCAGGTGACGCCGCTCAACGACGAAGCGAACTCGGTCAACCCGCCAGCCGAATGGACCGGCGGCGAAGAGGTCAAGACATCGTCCGTCGATATGCAGAAGGCGATCCGCAACATTCAGGCCATTCTCAACAACAATGGCTTCAAGGCAGGCGAGCCGGACGGCAAGCTGGGCCGCGCGACGGTGGCGGCTATCAAGAACTTCCAGAAGTCCGTGGGCCAGACGCCGGATGGCCGTATTACCGACGAGTTGGTCACAGCGTTGCTGGCGCGCAACAAGTAATTTTAGCCGGACCCGATCTTTCCTAATTATCAACGTATTTGCCGTTGAATAATTGACAGTCATGCCCACCACGGGCATGACCGATGTCAGGTCGGATGGCCAAGGCCTTCGCCTCTCAGACACAGACCGCCCAATCGCCGCAGGCCCTGTCTTGACGGCGCTTTGCCTTTTCTACACGGAACCATGCCAGAGGTCCTGATGTGACTGTCTATCTGCCCATTGCGGAACTTTCGGTGAATATCTTCATCATTCTCGGCATGGGCGCGGCTGTGGGATTTCTGTCCGGCATGTTTGGTGTCGGCGGCGGGTTTTTGATCACGCCACTGCTGATTTTCTACAACATTCCCCCCGTCGTTGCCGTGGCAACCGGCGCAAACCAGGTCGTTGCCTCCTCCGTCTCGGGTTCGATCACCCATTTCCGGCGCGGCACGCTGGATGTGAAGCTGGGAACCGTGCTGTTGATTGGTGGCCTGTGTGGGGCGACACTCGGCGTGTGGCTGTTTACGCTTTTGCGCAGCGTGGGCCAGCTCGACCTCATCATTTCGCTGCTCTACGTCATCCTGCTTTCCACTGTCGGCGCGCTGATGTTGAAGGAAAGCATTTCGGCCATTCGCCGTACGGCGCGCAATGAAACAGTGACGCTGCGCCGCCCCGGCCACCACAATTGGGTGCACCGCCTGCCGCTGAAAATGCGGTTCAAGAAATCGAAGCTCTATCTCAGCGTCATCCCCATCATCGTTCTCGGCTTCGGCATCGGCGTCTTGACCTCGATCATGGGTGTGGGCGGCGGCTTCATCATGGTGCCCGCCATGATCTATCTCCTGCGCATTCCCACCAATGTCGTTGTCGGCACTTCGCTGTTCCAGATCATTTTCGTTACCGCCTATACGACCATCGTGCAGGCGGCGACGAACTATTCCGTCGATATCGTGCTGGCCTTCATTCTGATGCTGGCGGGCGTGATCGGCGCACAATATGGCGTGCGCGTGGGGCAGAAACTGCGCGGCGAACAGTTGCGCGCGCTCTTGGCGCTGCTGGTTCTGGCCGTCGGCATCCGTCTTGCCATCGGGCTGGTGGTGCGACCGGAAGACCTGTTTTCGGTGGCTGTCGGAGGGCTGGGCTATTGATCCGCGCCACCCTCATCGCTGCGATCTTCGGCCTGTGCTGTAGCGCCGCCCAGGCGCAAACGCCACCGCTTGCGATTTTGCCAGATGCGCGCGGGCAGACCCGTACCTTGCAGGAAAACATCGAGATCGGCGCATCGACCACCGAAATCTCAATTGCCTCAGATTTTCGCGGTGCGGATTTCACCATGTTCGGCGCGCTGAACAATGCCGACCAGTTGCTGCTGGCCATCGGCCAATACGACATCGTCGTGACGCTGGAAGGCCCCAACGATTACTCCACCGTGCGCAAGAAAAGTCGCGTGGCGGGTATCTGGATCAACACCAGCGCGATCACCTTCGCGCCGTTGCCGGAATCCTATTCCATGGCCAGCACGCGCAGCATCGACACCATAGCAACGGCAGGCACGCTGAAAGCTATGGGCCTGGGCGTGGACCACCTTCCGCTGCGCAGTGCGGTGTTTTCCGGCGTGCCTGACAATGTCTACGACTTCCAGGATGCCTATCGCCGCCTGAAACTGTCGAGCGGCATCTACCGCAACGACACGACGGGTGTTCGTCTGGAGCGCACCGGCCTCTTCTGGGCTACGCTGCGCCTGCCCGCCAACGTGCCGAACGGCGTCCACACCGCCCGCGCCTATCTGTTCAAGAGCGGCCTGCCGATTGCGCAGAAGGAATTGCGGCTGCGCGTGGTGAAAACGGGCATGGAGCAGGCGATAACGGATGCAGCGCATCAGACGCCGGTGGTTTATGGCTTTTTATGTGTTTTGCTGGCGGTGGTGACGGGCTGGGGTGCGAGTATTTTGTTCAGGCGGGATTAGGATTGAGGGGCTAGCGGCATACTCCGTCCTCATGCTGAGGTGCTTTGACCGAAGGGCGAAGCACCTCAGCATAATCCTGCCTCGAGCCCGCAACCCGCGTCCTTCGAGGCCCCGCGGGGCACCTCTCCTTCGACAAGCTCAGGATGATGGATGAGGGTTGCTCTGTTGCTGCCCTTTGCGTGGCACCTCCTTCGGCAATCTCATGATGGTGAGGGTTGCTGCGTTGCGGCCCGCATCATCGCCAAGCATTCCTCATACCTGCTCGCATTCCGTGTTGGTCCGGTATTGGAGAGGGCAACCTCACCCATCGCCCTCATGCTGAGGTGCTTTGGCCGAAGGACAAAGCCTCGAAGCATCCGCCGCGTACTCTGCCTCAAGCCCGCAACCCCCGTCCTTCGAGGCTCCGGCTGCGCCTCCGCACCTCAGGATGAGGG
>UBRU01000006.1:0-38328 GCA_900468015.1 Hyphomicrobiales bacterium | reverse complement strand
ATGTCGGTGCATCCTGCTGATCTCCCCCCTCGAGGGGGAGATGTCCGGCAGGACAGAGGGGGGTAAGCCACACCCGCTGCCGCATAACATGGAGCGGTATGTCCGATGAAAACATATGATCGATAGCGCGACACAGCCACCCTCAATACCCCACCGCCTCCCGCTTCTCCTCATCGCTCAAAAACCCAGCCGCCCCCACCCTTGCCCACAGCGCATCCCGCTCGCCAGCCAAACCCGCAATCCGATCCAAATCCGGCTCCAACCGCAACGCCCCCTCAAACAGCGGCGAAAGCCACGCCGATAAACTCGCCGCCGTACGATTGATCAGCGGCAGCACCGTCAGCCGGTAAAACGCCCGGTTCGCCTCCTGGTAATTCGCGTAGGTATTGTCGCCGGGAATGCCCAGCAGCATCGGTGGCACGCCGAGCGCCAGCGCGATGTCCCGCGCCGCGCCATTCTTGGCTTCCATGAAGTCCATATCCCTGGGTGAAAGCCCCATGCTCTTCCAGTCCAGTCCACCCTCCAGCAGCAGCGGACGTCCGGCATTCACGGCACCTGCATAGCCATCCTCGAGCTCCCGTTTCAGCCGTTCATATTGGTCAGCGGAAAGATTGCCACCCTCCTTCGGCTGATAGACCAGCGCGCCGGAGGGGCGGGCGGAATTGTCCAGCAGCCGCTTGTTCCAGATGCTGGCGGCATTGTGCAGATCCAGCGCCGCACCCGCCGCCGCCAGCGGTGAAAACCCGCCGTGGTCGTCGAGCGGGTTGAACAGTTTCAGATGCAGCAGCCCCAACCCATCGCGATCCGCCGCAATGCGCCGCGCCGCACGCCCCTCGGCGCGATAATCGAAAGCCGCCACCCAGCCATCAGCCCCTTCGATGATGCCAACCCGATCGGGCCGCAGCAGATGCAGCTCTCGCAACCGCTCGCCCACCATCAGCGGTTCGATATAGCCATTGCCTGAGAGCAGCAGGTGCCCGTACAGCGCCTCGAAAAAATCCGGCCCGCTCATCTGCCCGTTGGGACGCGCCAGCAGCCGCAACAGCGCATGCTCGCCAATCTCGTCGTCACCCTCATACAGCAACCAGCTGACGGACGCCGCAGCCTCCGCCACCATCCGCGCCGCCCGGTGCGCCACCGGGTTACGCATGAAGCCTTCGCGGGACAGCGCGCCATAGCCCCGCCCCGACCAATGCGCCCTTCCGGCCTCGCCAGATAGCACCAGAAACCCGCCCGCCGCCTTTCCTTCGCGCACAACCTCACGCCCCACCGGGCGGCGCCACGGCAGATGACCAAAAAATCGCATGGATATTTCCTTTGAAAGACAACAAAAAATGCCACCCTGCAGGTGGCTAAGATGAAGGGCCAGAAAGCTGACTTACTTGATCGGAGCTTTCACCGCTCGATCACTATCAAAATCCGCAGCCACCCGCGTATCCCTGAGCGGCTTCACCGTATTGGTCGAAAGCTCATAGGCAGGGTCTGCCTTATAGGCCGCCAGCGCCGCCTCGTTCTCAAATTCGCCGTAGACGATGAAGTCGACCGAATTGCCCCACTGATCCTTCTTCACGTTCTCGCCGATTTCCAGCTTCGAAGCGTGGGAGATTGCGGTCAGGCCGGAGAGGCCCTTGCGCACCGCGTCGCGGTTGGCTTCCGGTACGGTGAAGAAAACGATGTGGCGGATCATGGTGGCACCTGTCATGCAAAATCTCGGGGGTAGAAATCGCTATCATCCCACCGCTGGCTGTTCAATCAGGCTTGCCGTCAAGGCCGCGTAAAACGTCCGGCCATAACCGGCGATCAATGCCGCCCGGTCATTGCCGTTGACGATGGCTCTGGCACCCTCCCAATCGGCACGAGATGCGTCGAAATATTGCGAAAGCCGCCTGCCGGTAAAACTGCCGCGCAGCATGCCCTCCACCAGAATGGCGGCGGAAACCTGCGGCTCCATCGCCCGCTCGGGCCGCTCGACAAGATCGATGCCCGTAACCGCAGACATCGCCTCGTAATTGCGCCGGTGTGTAAGCTGCACCAGCCCGCGCCCCAGCCAGCTTTTGCCGTCCGCGTCGCGCCGCCAATAGGGGGTGCGCACCTGCCCCAACCTCCCTGCGGCATAGGCCCGGTCCAGAATACGGATCGCCGCCTCATCGCTCGCGGCAAGCGTTTCGCGCACCGGCTGCATGGTCGCCGCCGTTTCATGAAACGCGGTCGCCAGCATATAGGCCAGGTGGCGAAGGTCTCCATCCGGCGCTCTTGCCTCGAATTTCTCGAGCACCAATTCCGTGCCGCTAACCTGTGTGGCACTCAATCGGCCCGGAAAGGGTGCACCCCGAATCATCGTGAAAAAACGTTGTCTGTCCAACAGCATCATCACCTCTCAGAATCATGGTGGCCTAAACCCCAGATTTTAATATGCAACTTTCCGTACCTAAATCGATTTAGAAAAATCCTAATCGATTTTATTTTATGCGAACCGTTTTAAGGGTAAAATTTACCTTGAATTGCGGAACCTCTGGCCCCCTACTCTGTTTCACACCGCGCAATGAACAGCGCCAACCCGAAGGAGGAATGCCATGACCGCGACGATCCCTCAGACGACCTACGACCGTCTCGAAAACGAATGGCGTCAGATGCGCGAAGTCAGCGCACAGACAAAACCTTCGCAGGCCCCAAAGAAGTAATTGGCAGGGGCACATGCTGCCCCCTGCTGGAATTCGAAACCGCCCGTGATGCGCCTTATCGGCCCTCGCGGGCGTTTTGCGTTTGTTCTGAAGCGCTAACCCAAAACTCCGTCACCCCGCACGTGCTGCGGGGTCCAGCCGCCGCGTGTCTACGCGGCGAAAAGACTCGTCCGCGATCAAGGACTTGATCGCACTGGATACCGGGTCAAGCCCGGCATGACGGAAGACGATGTCATCTTCCCCTCACATCCCCCGTACCCGCGGTTCTGCCATCGTCTCCGTCGCCAGCGCCGTCAGCGCCCAGACCAGCGCATCCAGCCTGTCCGGCGACTTGCCCGAGGAAAGCCCATTCGGCCCGAAATCGGCCATCTGGTCTTCCAGTTTCTCGAACCTGTCCGCATGCCGCACCCGACCCTGCTCATAAAGTGCGGCCACCGGCTCGGCGCGGGTGAACTTGCCCCGGCTGGCCCGCACCATGGTAATCGGCAGGTTGGCGTCGATGCTTTTCAGCATGGCACTCACCATTTCACCGCCCTGGTTGACTTCCGCCACCACCCGGTCGGCCTCGAAACGGCGGAAAGCGGCAACAACCGCCCGCGCCCAGCCCGCAGGCGTCGCGCCCTCGGCGGAGCAATCCGCCAGAACCCAGAACCGCCCGTCGATGCCCATGCCCGCCACCACGATCCCGCAGCAGGAGCCCTCGCCGCTTCCCGCTGGCGGGTCCACCGCCACCACGATCCGCGCCAGAGCATCCGGCCTGTCATCAAAAATCGCTTCCAGATCGGCCCGCTTCCACAACGCATCGTCACGCTGCGCAATCAGCTCGCCATCCAGTTCCTGTCGCCCCAGCCGCGTGCCGCCATAGCGTTTCAGCATGGCGTCGATGAAGCCGGGCGAGAGATTGTCGGCATTGTCGTGGGTGCGTATTCGCACCACACGGCTTGCCGGTTCCGCCATCAGCGTCTTCAACAGCGGTATCGGCCTTGGCGTGGTCGTAATCAGCTGACGCGGATTGTCACCAAGGCGAAGGCCGAATTGCAGCATGTCCCAGGTTTCCTGGGCATAGCGCCATTTCGCCAGCTCGTCAGACCAGGCAAAATGAAACTGCGGCCCGCGCAGGCTTTCCGGGTCTTCGGAGGAGAAGATTTGCGCCATCGCCCCGTTCGGCCAGACCAGCCTGCGGCGCGATGCCTCGAAATCCGGCCTTCGAAACCGTGCAACCCGGCAGATGCCGGAGACGCCGTCGATCATCACCTCACGCGCATCGCCCAGCGTTTCCGCCACCAGCGCAATGCGCATATCGGAGCGGTCACCCATGGAAGCGACCAGATGCACCCATTCGGCCCCCGCCCGCGTCTTGCCGGAACCACGCCCGCCGATCAGCAGCCAGTTGCGCCAGTCGCCATCCGGCTGTTGCTGCGGGTGGTTGCCCACGAAGCGCCAGTCACGGTTGAAGCGGGCAATGTGCTGCCGTTGATATTTCTCTGCCAGCGGCGCTGCCATGCCTTGTGCAATCTCCTGCCTGCGAATGTCAGGAACGGTGGAGCCGATGACAGGCACCGACGCCCGACCCGCCTCATTTTCAGGCTTGAACCGTGTCTTCGTCCGGCGAAACACCGGCAGCGACAAGCCTTGCCCGCACCTTTTGCCGGACGAGTTCGTCGATACGCTTTTGGAAGAATGCGAC
The DNA here is from genome assembly GCA_900468015.1 of Hyphomicrobiales bacterium. Classification (GTDB taxonomy): domain Bacteria; phylum Pseudomonadota; class Alphaproteobacteria; order Rhizobiales; family Rhizobiaceae; genus Agrobacterium. Next base: position 33,960 of record UBRU01000006.1, on the reverse strand, counting down.
GGCCTCTTCATAATCTTGCGCTCCCGCCGCGTCTTCAGCCGCCGCCTCGCGATCGCGGGCCAGTTGCCGTTGCAGCGTGTCTATCTTTTCCAGCGTCCGCACGATCAGCGAAACGGCATCGTTTGCCGCCTTCACATCGGCCCGCGCCACCTTGCCCGCCACCTCATCCGCCACGCCCTCCAGCGCAGCGCCTGCCCCTTCGCGCAACTGACGAAAGAACCGGAACTGCTCGCGCATTTCAGCGGTCATCTCGTTCAGCAGGCCCCACAACCCATCCGGCCCGTGAAGGGTACCGGTTGCGATGTCAGGCGGCAGAGATTTGGTTTCGAGCGTTATGAGCGGCGCGTAGACAGGGCTTTGCGGCCACGCGCGGTAAAGCGAGAGGTCGTCGTCGATTGTCGATGTCATGGCTTGCCTGTTGGTAAGAATATCAAACGTAGGCGCAAGAGACCCCCCTCTGCCTTGCCAGGCATCTCCCCCTAAAGGGGGGAGATTGGCTGGGCGGACGAGCTACGCTCCACTCTCAACATGAGAGATGGCCGAGAGCTAACCACGAGTCGATCTCCCCACCTGAGGGGGAGATGTCCGGCAGGACAGAGGGGGGTAAAGCCACACCCGCAACGCAGACAATGTGATAGAGAAAGCGTCCACTACTGCGGCAACACCCCACCACCCACACTTCTCCGACTATACCCAAACACTACCAAACGACCGTAACGCCGTCAAGGATTATTTTCCTATTACATCCAAAATTTATTCTTCCAACCCCTCTCGCAGCATATTACACTCAGGCAGTGGATACGGGGAAGGAAGCAAAATCTTGAGATGGATCAGTCGTTTGGTCATGCCGTTGTCGAGCACGGGCATTGTCGTCGGCACGGTGTTGCTCTGCGTCTCGCTCACGCCGTCGTTGCTTCCCCGCACCTTCGTCATGCAGGGCGTGCTGTGCGGGTTTTCCTTTGCCATCGGTTATCTCATCGGCGTTTTCCTGAAGGATATCGCCATCTATCTCGGCCTGCCGCAGCCCTCCCGGCATGATAAACGCGGCATTCTCTTCGTCGTGTCGCTGGCGGCCATCGTCGCGGCGGTCGGGTTTCTGTGGCAGGCCGCCACGTGGCAAAACTCCATCCGTGTGTTGATGGAACTCGACCCGCTGGATAGCGCCCACCGCATCAAAACCGGTGCCATTGCCGTTGGCGTCTCTGCCTTGCTCATCGGTTTCGGGCGCCTGTTTCAGATCGTGCGGCGGCTGTTTGCCCTGCGCAGCCGCCGGTTTTTGCCGCGCCCGCTCGCCAATGTCGTCGGCATTGCCGCCGCCGCCGTCATCGCCGTGCTCCTGCTCAACGGGCTGGTGGTCGATGTCGGTCTGCGGTTCATGGACTCATCGCTGAAACAGGTGGATAGCCTCATCGAACCGGATGTGCCGCGCCCCTCCGACCCCATGAAAACCGGCAGCGAAGCCTCGCTCATGTCGTGGGAATCGCTGGGACGCCGGGGCCGTGAATTCGTCGCCACCGGCCCGCACAGCGCCGAAATTTCCGCCTTCACCAACCGCCCGGCGATGGAGCCCATCCGCGTTTATGCCGGGCTGAATGCCGGGGCAACACCGGCAGAGCGCGCCAAATTGGCGCTGGAAGAACTCAAACGCACCGGCGGTTTCGAGCGCGATACCCTTGTCGTCGTCGCCCCCACCGGCACCGGCTGGATCGATCCGGAAGCCATTGATACGCTTGAATATTTGCACAATGGCGATGTCGCCACTGTCGCCGTGCAATATTCCTACCTCTCCAGCTGGATCGCCCTTCTGACCGAACCGGATTACGGCGTGGAGACCGCCCGTGCCCTCTTCGAAGCCATCTATGGCTACTGGACGACGCTGCCCAAGGACACCCGCCCCAAGCTCTACCTCCACGGCCTCAGCCTCGGCGCGCTGAACAGCCAGAAATCCTCCGACCTCTACGATGTACTGGCAGACCCATTCCAGGGCGCGCTGTGGAGCGGCCCGCCCTTTTCCAGCCCCACATGGCGCATGGCGACCTCTGGCCGCGCCTCCGGCTCGCCCTACTGGCTGCCCAAATTCCGCGATTCCTCGGTCATCCGCTTTGCGGACCAGTACACCAACGCCCATATGCCGGATAAGCCCTGGGGACCGATGCGCATCGTCTATCTGCAATATGCCAGTGACCCCATCACCTTCTTCGAGACCGCCGCCCTCTACCGCCGCCCGGAATGGATGAAGCAACCGCGCGGTCGCGACGTCTCAACCTCCTTCCGCTGGTTCCCCGTCGTCACCGAACTACAACTGCTCTTGGACGTCGCCGCCGCCACAACAGCGCCCATGGGCTACGGCCACGTTTACGCCCCCGAACACTACATCGACGCCTGGCTGGAAGTGACCCAACCACAGGGCTGGACACCAGCCGAAATCCAGCGGCTGAAGATGTTTTTCAAGGCGAAACGCGGCAGTACGGACCCGGTTTGATGGCCATATCCAAAATGTCAGTCGAAGCTTTGCCGAGATAGGGGATTGGATGATGATTTCAAGTCGGCATTAGGCTCTTTGATTTGCGCTCTAAAGTCGCTTCCACTTCGCGCCCAATGCATTCATTATACAATTTACCACTGCAGTCGAGGATTGTCACAGCATTGATATCATTGTGTAATCGCAATCAGAAAAACGCCATGAAACTCTGTGACTCTCGCTTGTGGGCGCGGTTTGTCTTTTTTTGCTTTTTGAGTGCTTCCTTCGTTGGGAAACCCGCACACGGGGCGGAGATAGAAAGCTCGGTTGTTGAGGGACAAGCCCTTATCTCAGTGGCGCAAGGAACTCAGGGAGTTTTCGTTCTCGGTTTCGAAGCAGAAGACATGTATTTCCTCAAAACTCTTTCGAGTTCCATAAGCGATAACGCGTTGATTGAGTTCAAACGCGGCGAAGGCGCGCTGGTCGGTGCTAAGCTCGCTCAACGATTATCGTTATATCAAGGCGACATCTTCACGCTTATTCACCCGACTGGTGAGAGCACATTTATAGGACAGACTCCGCTTGTCATCCGCTATCGTATGCTTGGAGTCGTGGACAACCGTTTCTTGACCATGGCGAGTGACACCGTCTACATCAGCCGGACAGAAGCAGAAAAATTCTTGATGCCAGCGAGATGAACGAACCGCATTCTAAAGGCTCTAAGCCAATCAAGCAGAAATCTCTCTCCTACGCGGCCGAGACCGTTGCCCTTTCCTGATGAAATCGGAAAATTGGTCTCACTTGTTTTTGCCTGTTGGATAAATAGCTCAAGCGAGCCCAAATCTTTCCTCACCGCGAAATCCGCGTCGATAAAATCACCGAAGACAACGTTCGCTCCACCCCATCCAGCGCCCCGATGCCATCGATCAACCGGTCGAGATCGGCAATCGAAGGCGCGGTCAGAATAGCAATCAGGTCAAAGCTGCCGCTAACGGAATGCAGCGTCGTGACTTCCTTGATCGCGGCAAGCGCAGCCGTCACGCCCGCCAGTGCCTTGGGCGCAATGGTAATCAGCACATGCGCCCGCACCAGCGCGGACAGATAGGCGTCAGACAGCTTGATACCGTAACCGGATATCACCCCATCCGCTTCCAGCCGCTCGATGCGCGCCTGCACCGTGGTGCGAGAAAGGCCAAGCTTCCGCGCCAGTTCCGCCACCGGCATGCGCGCATTGTCTGCCAGCAGCGATAACAGCGCCCGATCTTTTTCGCTCAGCATTATGCACAATCCTCTTGGCGATCTGCACAATTCTAATCGCTCTTTCGCACATTGTGAAGCTACGAATCGTCTGCAAAAAGAGGCATTCTGTTACCTCAACAAAAATCTTGAGGGGACAGAATGAAACACATCGTCATCATCGGCGCAGGCAATATCGGCTCTGCCATCGCATGGATGCTTGCCGTCACAGGCGATTACCGCGTTACCGTTGCAGACCGGTCCGCAGACCAACTCGCCAACGTTCCCAGCCATGAACGCGTCGATACCGAGATCGTCGATATCACAGATCGCCTCGGCCTGCAGGCGCTGTTGAAGGATAAATTCGCGGTCCTCTCCGCCGCCCCGTTCCACCTCACCGCTGGCATTGCCGAAGCCGCAGTCGCCGTCGGCACGCATTATCTCGACCTCACCGAAGACGTCGAATCCACCCGCAAGGTCAAGAAGCTGGCCGAAACGTCCGAAAGCGCCCTCATCCCGCAATGCGGCCTTGCGCCCGGCTTCATCTCCATCGTTGCCGCTGATCTCGCCTCGCGTTTCGATAAGCTGGATAGCGTGCGCATGCGCGTCGGCGCCCTTCCGCAATACCCGTCCAACGCCTTGAATTATAACCTCACCTGGAGCACGGACGGCCTCATCAACGAGTATATTGAGCCCTGCGAAGCCATCGTTGAGGGCCGCCTGACAGCCGTGCCTGCGCTGGAAGAACGCGAAGAATTCTCGCTCGATGGTATGACCTACGAGGCCTTCAACACGTCAGGTGGTCTCGGTACGCTCGCCTCCACGCTGGAGGGCAAGGTGCGCACCATGAACTACCGCACCATCCGCTACCCCGGCCACGTCGCCATCATGAAGGCGCTGCTCAACGACCTCAACCTGCGCAACCGGCGCGATGTGCTGAAAGACCTGTTCGAAAACGCCCTGCCCGCCACCATGCAGGATGTCGTCATCGTCTTCGTCACTGTCTGCGGCACGAAGAACGGTCGCTTCATGCAGGAAACCTATGCCCACAAGGTCTATGCTGGTCCCGTCTCAGGCCGCATGATGAGCGCCATCCAGATCACCACCGCAGCCGGAATCACGACAGTTCTGGATTTGCTGAGCCAAGGCCAACTGCCGCAGAAAGGCTTTGTGAAACAGGAGGATATCGGCTTGGCGGATTTCCTCGCCAACAGGTTCGGGCAGTATTATGCGCCGCGTGAGGGGTTGGCGAAGGTGGGATAACCCAACTGGCGGAAGCGGGTGTGGCTAGCCCCCCTCTATCCTGCCGGACATCTCCCCCACAGGTGGGGAGATCGACTCGCTGAAAGCTCTCGCCCATCTTCAACGGTGCGTATTGAGCGGAGTTCGTTCGCCCAGCCGATCTCCCTCCTTGTGGGGGAGATGTCCGGCAGGACAGAGGGGGGTAAGCCCCACTCACCGCCCCCACTCCTTAATCCTCACGTCCCACAAAACGTCCGAAACACCCGCTCGTGCCCCATCGGCGCCTGCATATAAACCGCAAACTCCGACACCTCCTCATAGGGCCACGCCGTCGCCCGAACCATCGCATGAAACGGCTCGAAATCACCATCCTCCACCGCCGCCGCAATCACTTCCTCGATGCGGTGGTTGCGCGGAATGACCGCAGGGTTCACCGCCCGCATTGCCTGCGCCCGGTCGTGCTCCGTCGCACTCTCGCGCCACGTCCGCTGTCGCCAGCGGGCCAGCCATTCGTCCGCACCTGCCAGATCGGTAAACATGCCGCGAAACGCCTCCGGGCTGCCATCCGCCGCATCGCAAAGCCTGCGGAACGTCAGCGTGAAATCCACCTCGTTGCGCTGCATCAGCGCCAGCAAATCCTGCACCAGTTGCTCGTCGGCATCGTCCTGCGTCGTCAGCCCCAGCTTCTCGCGCATGCCGGAAAGCCAGCGTTTGGGGAAATCGCTGGCAAATTCCGCCAGCACGCCGTTGGCCAGTTCCACGGCCTTCTCAGCATCCTCGTCCAGCAACGGCAACAGGCACTCCGCCAACCGCGCAATGTTCCACTGCGCAATGCCGGGCTGGCTGTTATAGGCGTAGCGCCCCTGCGCATCGATGGAGGAAAACACCTTATTAGGATTATATTCATCCATGAAGGCACAAGGTCCGAAATCGATCGTCTCGCCTGATATAGCCACGTTGTCTGTATTCATCACACCGTGGATGAACCCCACCATCAGCCAGCGACACACCAGCGCGCGTTGCCGCTCCGCAATCGCTTGCAGCAATGCGAAATAAGGGTTTTCCGCCTGTTTGACATCGGGGTAGTGCCTCTCGATCACATAATCGGCCAGCGCCTTGATCGCAATATTGTCCTCACGCGCCGCGAAAAACTGAAACGTCCCAACCCTGATGTGGCTCGCTGCCACCCGCGCTACCACGCCACCCGGCAGACCTGTTTCCCGCTGCACACGCTCACCCGTCGCCACTGCCGCCAGCGCCCGTGTCGCTGGAATTCCCAGCGCATGCATCGCCTCGGACACGATATATTCCCGCAGAACCGGCCCAAGTGCGGCCCGCCCGTCACCACGCCTCGAAAACTTCGTCGGCCCGGCACCCTTCAGCTGAATATCGCGCCGTTTTCCTTGGATATCAATGACTTCGCCCAGAAGAATGGCCCGGCCATCCCCCAGCTGCGGCACAAAATTGCCAAACTGGTGCCCCGCATAGGCCATGGCCAGCGGCTCCGCCCCCTGCGGCACGACATTGCCCGAAAAGATCGCCGCCAAACGCGCATCATCTACGCCTTCAAGCTCCAGTCCCAGCTCGTCAGCCAGCGGACGGTTGAACGCAATCAACATCGGTGCCGCCACCGGCGTGGGCAACGCCGCGGCCGTAAACTTCTCCGGCAGGCGCGCATAGGAATTGTCAAAATGGATCACGGGTACTCTCCCTGTTTCCATCTATATGGGCGGGTTTAGCCCAATATTCCAGCAGCAGACGCTGAGGCTTCATTTCACATCGCTCGTCTTCACGTCGATAATGCGCAACCCTTCGTGCCTGACGAACGGGGCGGAGGGTTTGAGATGCGCGCGAAGAAGGCGTACCCCCTCGGCATAATCGGCATCGGACGCAAAACCCCGGCGCGGCAGGATCAACGCCTCGCGTTTGGACAACGCCAGAAAGAGATGCGTCCTGGTTTGTATCGCCTTGACGATACCACTCCAGGAAATGTCACTGTTGATATCCGCAGAACGAGCCCTGACGCCATCCTTTGACAGCGCAACGACGATGTCCTGATTGGCCGCCGCCCTTGTTTTGAACACCATCGCCGCCATCAGACCGGCCAGATGACTGCTGAAAACGGTCAATAAAAGCGGCAGAAACCAGATGGGCCAGTAACGGAAATAGAATTCGGCATACCATGTCGGCACCCCCTCCTTGACCGGCCAAAACCATGCCATGACGAAAAGATTTCCAGCAATAATCAGTGACAAGACGAGCTTCAACACAGTCTGCCAAAAGGGTCTGCGGATCAGTGCTCGGGTGACCGCAATGAAGTCAGACCGCATACAAACATAGCGTATGTCCAGAACTCGCTCCTTGGTGTCCACGGCTAAATTTCCTCTTTGCCCAGAGCCTGCCATTGGCCATGAACGAGGCGGTTCGCATAGGGCGGCGCGGCTTCTCCACCGCCGATATAGATGTAGAGAAACAGCTCCATCACACTGTCGAACAAAGTCTTCGGCATCATGAGTTTTGGCTCACCGTCTTTCATTTCCGTCTCCCCTCTGTCCGCTTCAATCAGGAGATTGACCGCCGCCTGCGCTTGTCTTTCCGGCACGAAAACACCGGCACCGCCAACGGCATTTGCGTAATGCTGGAAATTGTTGATGACGTGAACCGGCTTCGCCACCACGACGATGCCATATGCTTCGAGATAAGATGTGGTCACCAAGAAATCCGCAGCGGTAAAAACTGTGGCCACCCGGATCACACAATCAGAACACTCGGTCATGCGCCCCCTTAAAAGTATCGATTCCGAGACAAGCGGATTGACAAAAGCTGTAACGAGCCATCAATAATTACAACCAAAGGTCAATATGAAAACGTGTTTTTGCAAAAGCTGCGGTACGCATCGAGTTGATAAATCGACGCAACAGGAACCGAAATGGCAGCTTCCTTTAGGCGCCGAACGGCACTCACTGCCATCGTCAGTTGGTTAATGGCAGTCGGATGCGCCCGTGCCCTACCAAAGTTCACACCTCACGAAGAAGGGTCTCCCACCATGCTTTCAAGTCTCAAGCGCCTGATATCGGGCAACGGAAAAGCGGTGCCGACGCGCAATAGGAAAGACCGCCGGGAGGCTTACGAGACGTTCCTGGAACAGCCGGAATATGTCTTTGAGGGTAAAGATGACACGGATACCCTCGTGGAGGCCTACGGTCGTGATTTTGCACCGGAAGGTTCGGTGGATGAAGGGTATGTTCTGCTAAGCAACGGCATGAGCGACCAGCAAATGGCCATACCTGAAGGTGCCGGGGAAGAGGGCATCAAACCGCGTGCGGAATTGATGTGGTATGTCCGCGAACCCACACCGGAGATCGTTGCAAACTTGCGGTGGTTGACGCAGTTTCCGTTTATCGACAACACCTTCATAGGCTTTGGACACCGCATTCCCATGCCGACACCGCCACTGTCGGATTGCCCCTTCAAGACCTTTCTCTTTCTCAGACCCATCATATGTGACGACGAACTTTTAAGCGAAACGGTGTTTGTGGACAACGAAAAGGTAGACATTTTGACTGTGCACCTCATCTCCGATGCGGAGTATGCATTCATAAAATCAAAGGGACTGGATCCTTTTCTCGATTTGCTCGACGAAAAAGACTATCCGCCCATCTTCGACCCCAAAAGGCCGTCCTATATCTAAGGTGTTCCCGAAGCCCGTCTCAATCCGGGCTCTCCTGCCGCGATGAACTTTAACCTGCCACTTTCGTTGCTATCCTGTCACCGCATATTGATGAAAGGATATTGGAATGAACGATACAGCTTTGCCCGTAGAGATCGAGAGCGCCGTTCGCACCATACAAACCGATCTTCCGGTCAACGCCACGTTCCACGTCTGGCTGAAGGCGAAGAAGGCGGATGAGCCGGGTTCGGTGTCCTTTTCCAATCATAATGGCAAGTTCGGTGAAGTCTCCACCACCAATGTCGATGAGTATAATTTCCGTATTTATCAAGTGTTTGGTGGCGGGCGGGTTGAGCTGAGCTATGATACGGTGACCACTGCGGTCTCCGTCATGTACTGGTTCATCGCCTCCGATGTTCTGGAAACCGGCATTACCGTTGTCCACACCAAGCCGGATAATGCAGCGCCCGATCTGCCCGATAGCTACCACTTCCGCCCGCCCTTCGGCTGGATGAACGACCCCAACGGCTTTGGCCGTTTCGAGGGGCGTCCGCATCTGTTCTATCAGCATTATTCCCACGGGCTTCGCTGGAACACCATGCACTGGGGCCACGCGGTTTCCTCGGATTACCTGCGCTGGCGGCATCTGCCGATCTTCCTTTTCCCATCGGAAGACCTGACGACAAGGCCTGACAAGCGCGGCGGGGCCTATTCCGGCTCCACCATTCCGCTGGTGGAAGGCACCGGCATTCGCGTGTTCTTTACCGAGCAGGTGCAGGATCGTGTGCCGGAACAGCAGATCCAGCTCACCGCCACCTCGTCGGATCTCATCATGGCGGGACAGGCAGATGTCATTCTCGGCCACCGCCCGGATGGGCAGGGGCTGACCCCGGATTTCCGTGACCCCTATGTGGTGCGCGGGCCGGATGGCCTGTGGAAAATGCTGCTGGGCAGCCAGAGCGATGGCGGTGGCGTCATTCTGCTTTATGAGACGCAGGACCCGACTGCCGCATCCGGCTGGACTTATGTCGGCAAGCTATGGGTGGAAACGCGCTACAAGACCACGGCTATCGAATGCCCGTGCCTGCTGCCGCTGGATGGCCCTGCCAATGCCCGCTCCACCCGCTGGGTGCTGACCTATGGCCTCATGCATTCCGAAGATGCCGCCACGGGCCGCAAGAACCTGACCATGGCCGATGTGGGCTGGTTCGACGGCAAGACGTTCGTCAAGGAATTCGGCCAGGAACTGGATTTCGGCACGGATAATTACGCGTTCCAGGCCTTTCTGGATGGCGATACCATCGTCGGCATCGGCTGGCTGGCCAACTGGGCGGATGCAACGCCGGAGATCGATTTTCCCACAGCAATGACCCTGCCGCGCCGTCTGCATTTCTCGCACGGCGCGCTGCTAACACCGCCCATCGGGGCGGCAGAAAGCCTGCGTCACCGCATTCTGGACCGCACACGGTTGGCGGCAGGAGAGCGCGTGGAGTTTCCGACAGGTGCCGTCGAACTGCTGTTCGAACTGACCAAACCCGGCCTGCCCTTCGAGCTGGAGTTGGACCACCCCGGCGTAAAGCTCGGCGTTGTCTGCGATGAAACGGGCCTGTGGATTCGCCATGAAGATTGTCGCGAAGGTCCCTCGCCGCGCTACATCGCCGAGGGTGCACGCCCCTTCCGCCTGCGGATTTTCCTGGATTACGGCTCCATCGAAGTGTTCGCTGACCATGGCCGCTATGTTGGCACCAAGCGCATCGACAGCTTCGAGCCGGTGCGGGCCGCGCATCTGAAAAGCATCGATGGGGCAGTGGCCCATGCCACGATCTGGGCGCTAAAACAGTAAGTGCGTAGGAACATTCCTGGGCCCACACCGTTCTCTGGGTAACGAAAATATCCAGAGGAGAGCCGCGTGACCAAAATTCAGGAAACCGATCCTATTCTATTTCCTTCCGAAGCCAACGAGAACAAGGGCGAGAAGAAACGCGCCGGTCGCGGCATTATTCTCATCATTGCTGGCGTCGGCATCATGGCTTTCGTCATTTATCTGGCAATGATCGTGTTCGCGACCACACAGTCATAAGGGCGACGGCGCAACACCCTTCGTGACGCGCCGACCGATCCAGATGGCGGCAACCGAAACCGCAGCCGCCACTCCATAGATTGAAGATAGCGATGGCGATAAATCGCCGCGCTCAAGAGCGGGAACGAGAGCTGTGGCGGCAGCAATCGTCCCGCTCGCCCCTGCCCCGGCAGCCGCGCCCAAAGTGGCGACGGTTGGCAGCAGCGCTCCCGTCATCTTCCGTTCTTGTTCCGGCGCAGCCTCCATGGCGTTCTGGTTGATACCAGCCCAACACATGCCGAAGGTCGAGCCGATCAGCGCCTGACCCGCCAGCATTTCCAGCCAGCTTCCCGTTAGCAGACCGTAGCCCAACAGCACGCAACCCGGCGCCATCTGCCACGGGCCGTAATGTACGCAGGCATCGCGAAGCCGCTGCGACTGCAAACTGCCGACAATCACCGCCACCGTGCTCCAAGCCAACGGCATGGCCACCACGATGAACCCCGCAAATGTCGGCTCATAGCCCCACCGCCCGATGGCGATCAGCGCCAGATAAACGCTGGTCAGCGCCTGCGCGTAAGACATCAGAAACAGCATCCAGAAACCGTTTCCCACCACCGTGCCGGGCCTAAATGCATCCTTGGGAAACAGTCCGGCGTCGGGCCTCACGCCCATTTTCAGCGATGTGAACAGCAATGCCGCGCCGAGCAGCAGGCTGGCCATGCGCATCTCCAGACCTTCGAAGGCGGCGGGAGCCGACAGGGCCAGCGCGCCTGTAAGGCACAGCACCAGCGGCCATGTCGCCTTGCGTTGGTAAAGGGCGAGCTTTTCCGGCGAAACCGACACCCACGTATAGACGACCAGCAACAGAATGAGCGGCACCGGCAAAAGATAGGTCGCCCGCCACGACACATGTTCGGTGGCAAGCCCGCCCAGAAGCGGCCCCGCGACGGATGCAGCCGCCCACACGCCAGCCTCCACCGCAAAGACCTTGGGCAGCAGATCGGACCGGAAGCCCGCGGGGATCAGGCTGTAACAAACGGCAACAATCAACCCATCGGCAATGCCCTGCAAACCGCGCCCCACGATCAGAATGGGAAAATTGGTAGCCCCAGCACAGATCAACATGCCCAGAGAAAAGAACAGCGCCGACACCACCAGTGCCGCCCGTGCGCCAACCCGTTCGCGCAGAAGAATGGCCGTCACACCACCTGCGACAGACCCGACGAAATAGATGCTATAGGCCCAGCTATAAATCAGCGCGCCACCAATATCTGCCACCGCCACCGGCAGGGCCGCGACAATGGCGAACTGGTTGAAGGCATGAAGCCCGATCCCCGCCGAAATCGCCATCAGCAGCGCCAGATTGCGACCCCGCAACAATGCCGCCCAACTGCTGTCTTCCGTCACATTTACCACTGCCGTCTCCATGCCAATTCAAAGGTCGGCAAGGAAAATAGGTCCTCAACCATGGTTGAGGTCAAGACTTTGTTTTGATGCGCAGCCGGAACTCAGGGCCCGCCATTCAGTTTAACTGATGAGAAAAACAAAAACCCTCAGGGAGGCCCACATGGACCCGCGCAAGCCACTGACAGAAAACGAAGACGCCCTTGATCAGGACATCGTAGATCTCGAGGTAGACGACCTGCCCGAAGACGGCGAACTCTCCCAGCAGATCGAGCAGGAACTGCGGGACGAAGAGGCCGAAACGGATGACGATCCCTATCAGGAAAGCGACGACGCTCTGCCTGACGACGATGAGGAAAAGGTCTTGGACCGCAACCCATCCATGGAAGGTGGGAAGTTCGACGAGGTTTGATTGTCGAAAAATTTCAATTGCGAAAAGGGTGATCTCCGGGTCACCCTTTTTCGTTTATGTCGCGTGTTAAAAACCGCTTCAGAATATGTCTTTGATGATCTTGAGAGCCAAAGAACACAGCAAGGAGTTTGACTTGCTGACGATCTTCCAAGACCTCGAAATAAAATATGGCTCTGTTTTTCGTGACGTTGCGCAGGCCGGGCAAAAGATGAGGCGATAAGGTCCCTTGAAACGGTGCTTGCCCCAAAAGCTCGATGTCTTTGTTGATCGATCTGATCCTAACGCTCGCCCGCTCAAAAGCTTCTGTTAATTCGTCGCCAAAAGCCAGATGAGACTCTACGAGATGATCAAAGAGCAGCGCGAGATCACGCTCTACATCGTCAGAGCGAACAATCTCATAGGCCATAAGCGATCTTTTTCGCGGCAATCATCGCCTCGGTACGTTTTTCCCCTTCTTCCTGAGATATAAATTGACCTTTGCTGCGCTCTCGCAGCAGCGCTTTAAGAGCGGCCAATTCGGCGTCATGCAACTCTGTCTCCTGACGCAGAAGCTCTATTCCGCGTTGAACCACGGCACTGAGACTGGAGAACCTGCCGTCTTCAACAAGTTGGCGTGCAAAGCTATCCTGTTGATCTGAAATGGAAACCGACGCTTTCACGGACATCGCAACTCTCCCATCGAAAGAATAATGCTACTCAGTAGCATATTCGTTGTTCTTTTTCCAGTGTATCATCCCGCCCGTTCCGGGCTATACCCCACCTCTCGTATCGCCTCCTCAGCCATCGCAGCATCACCACTCACCGTCACACGATGTGTGGGCAGATCGATGCCGATATCTGCGCCGGGAAGCGCCTCTGCCAGCGCGCCGCGAATGGCTTTTTCGCAGTGGCCGCAGGTCATGTCGGGAACGGTGAACGTGGTGGTTTCCATTGGTGGTATCCTCTGTATCGTTGCGACTTACGTCTGCGGCGCGGCAGCGTCGATGCCTGCCAGATCGTCCAGAATGGGGCAATCGGGCCGGTGGTCGCCGCCGCAGCAGTGGGCGAGATGGGAGAGCGTTTTGACCATGGCTTTCATCTCGGCAATCTTGCGCTCGAGATCATTGATGTGGGCGAGCGCTATGTCCTTCACGGCTGAGCTTTCGCGGGTCTTGTCCTGCCAGAGTTTCAGCAGCGTTTCCGTTTCTTCAAGCGAAAAGCCTAGCGTGCGGGAGCGCTTAATGAAGCGCAGATTGTGCACGTCCTGCTCTCCATAGGTTCGGTAGTTGTTGCCCGTGCGGGCGGCGGGCGTGATGAGGCCGATCTGTTCGTAATAGCGGATCATCTTGGCCGAAACGCCCGAAACCTGCGATGCCTGACCGATGTTCATGACGATACCCCAGCTGTTTTCAATCTCAAGGCGTTGCCCAGCACGAAGACCGATGACAGCGCCATGGCACCTGCCCCGATCATCGGCGACAGCATGATGCCGAAGCCGGGATAGAGCGCGCCTGCCGCCACGGGAATGAGCGCGACATTGTATCCGAAGGCCCAGAACAGGTTCTGGCGGATGTTGCGCATAGTGGCGCGGCTCAGCTCGATGGCGTGGACGACACCCATCAGGTCACCACCCACCAACACCACATCGGCGCTTTCGATGGCGACATCCGTGCCCGAGCCGATAGCGATGCCGATATCGGCCTCGGCCAGCGCGGGTGCATCATTGATGCCATCTCCCACGAAAGCTAGCGTCTTGCCGCCCTGTTTCAGGTCCTTGATCGCCTGCACCTTCCCGTCCGGCAGCACCTCTGCCACCACCTTTTCGATGCCCACTTGGCCAGCGATGGCGTTCGCCGTGCGGGCGTTATCCCCCGTCACCATCGCAACCTCGATGCCCATGGATTTCAAGGCTTTGATGGCGTTTATACTGGATGGTTTCAACGGGTCTGCCACCGCGATGATAGCCGCTAGTTGCCCATCGATGGCTGCATAGAGTGGTGTCTTGCCTTCCTCGCCCAGCTTTTGTGCGGTGTCAGCGAAAGATGCGATTGAGAGGCCAAGCTTTTCCATGAACCGGTCTGCGCCAACATCAACCTTACGACCGTCGATGGTGGAGGAGATGCCGAAGCCGGTGATGCTTTGGAAATTAGTGATGGTGGGCTGTTCGAGTCCTGCAGGGGTCGCAACGTCTTCCACCCTCGCCGCCCGCACAATCGCCTCCGCAATCGGATGCTCCGACCGGCTCTCAACCGCTGCAACCAGCCCCAACACCTCACGGCGCTCAAACCCGTCGGCCACCACCATATCCGTCAGTTCCGGCTTGCCTTTCGTTACCGTCCCTGTCTTGTCCACCACCACGATCCCGGCAGACCGCAGGGCCTGCAAGGCGGCGCCCTTGCGGAAGAGAACACCGAGTTCAGCAGCCCTGCCAGTGCCAACCATGATCGATGTCGGGGTGGCGAGGCCCATTGCGCAGGGGCAGGCGATGATCAGCACGGCCACGGCATTGATCAGCGCGTAGGTATAGGCGGGCTGCGGGCCGAAGATTGCCCAGGTGATGAAGGTCAGCACCGCAACCCCAATGACCACGGGCACGAACAGTGCCGTGACCCGGTCCACCAGCAACTCAATGGGCAGCTTTGCGCCTTGCGCCTGCTCTACCAGCGCGGTGATCTGCGCCAGCATCGTATCGCCACCGACCTTGGTGGCGCGGAATTTCAGCGCGCCATTGCCGTTGATGGTGCCGCCAACCACATGCGCACCAATGCTCTTTTCCACCGGCACCGGCTCACCCGAAATCATCGATTCATCGACATAGGAAGCGCCCTCCACCACCTCGCCGTCCACGGCCAGACGCTCGCCGGGGCGGATGACGACGATATCGCCAAGGGCAACCTCATCTGCCGGAATATCAATGGCTTGACCGCCCCGTTCCACCCGCGCCGTCTTGGCCTGAAGGCCCGCCAGCTTGCGAATGGCATCGCCCGTCTTGCCGCTAGCCCGCGCCTCCAGAAGTCGCCCGATCAGGATTAGCGTGACGATGACGGTCGCCGCCTCGTAATAGACATGCCGGGCATTCTCCGGCAGCAGGCCGGGCGCGAATGTGGTGACCAGCGAATAGAGATAAGCAGCACCCACCCCCAGCGCCACCAGCGAATTCATCTCCGGTGCGCCATGCGCAAGTGCCGGAAAGCCGGACTTCAGGAAGCGCCAGCCCGGCCCGAAAATCACCACCGTCGCCAGAGCGAAATAGACATAATATAGCGTCTGCGTCTCGATGACGCCCATCAGCCAATGGTGCATCGGCGCATAAAGATGCCCACCCATTTCCAGCACGAAGAGCGGCGCTGTGAAAATGGCCGCCAGCATGACATCCCGCTTCAACGTCGCCTCGTCACCGGCATGGTTCATATGCTCATGGCCTGCGTGATCTTGACCAACAGCACCTGGAACCTTCAACGCAAATCCGGCAAGCCGCGCCGTTTCCACCAGCACCTCACGCTGCCGCGCACCGCCCATGCTTGCGATGGTCACAGCGCCGCTGTGCGCATCCACCTCCACACTAACGGTGGTCGGTGCAGCCTCCAGCACGCTGATCAACCGAGCAGCATCATCCGCACCCTTCAAGCCATGGGCCACAAGTTCGATCGTTTGGGGCGCAACCTCATACCCGATCTTCTTCACAGCAGCGGCCAGCGTCTTCGCCGAAAACCCGTCCCCCGGTTCCACCGTCAGCTTCTTCGTCGCAAAATTCACCGAACTCGCCGCCACCCCCGGCACCTTGCCCGCCGCCACCTCAACGCGCCGCACGCAGGACGCACAGGTCATGCCCTCCACGGACACGGAAATCGGCGCCGCCGGGATGTTGGTCTTGACTGTCTCGTTCATGGGATTTCCCCTTTCGAGACTTCATGTAATGCTTCCCATGATGGGAAGGTCAAGGGATGTGATTGTATTTATCATCATCCCGTCTAAAACTGTCTAACGATATGGATGACCATCATTTTTCAAATGCGAGATTGGAAACAGCGATGCGATTTTTAACGATGATATTTCTTCTGACAGTTGCCATGATGAACCAAGCCTATGCCAACTGGATACAGTTCGGCGACCAGTCCCTGCCCTGCTCCAGCGAATACGATGTCGTCCAGGCCAAGAACCTCTACACCGCTACGGTGCTGGACAATGGAACGGGTAAGCTCCATTTCGTCAAAAATCCCGCGACCGACAAACAATGCGCAAATGACGGGACCAAATGCGAAGAAGATGCCTACCTCATCCCCGGCGACAGGGTGATCGTGTCCGCTGGAACGGCCGAGCTGTCTTGCGTTCTGTATATTTCCGCCAAGGGAAACAGCAAAATGGGCCTTCTGCCAGCGCGTTGCCTCGATTTCGAAACCAACGTCTTCGCCAAGTTCGAAACACAGGAAATGCAGGGTTCATGGAAGACTGGAAATTCCACCATCACGATATCGGGTGGAGAGAACAGCAGCTTCGTGATGATTGAGGGGGACGCTGGCAACGGGCCGCCCTCCTATCACACCGGGTCGATTATGGGACCGGCGTTTCTTCAGCCGGAAGGCATGTTGGCCGGGTATCAAGATAACCATTATGATGGCACGGAGCCAGCCATGGGCACGCCTGAACCTGATGACGGTTGTCGTGTCCGTCTTCGTTCCCTAACCCACTTCATGGTCGTGGAAGACAATGACAGATGTGGCGGACAAGGCGTCAGCTTTTCCGGCGTCTACGTCAAACGACCTGAAGCCGGAAAGTGACCTTGCCCTATCGGTGCACCGAAAACCGTGGAATATCCCGCAAGAACTCCTCGCGCACCACCTCTCCCATCGGCTTGTCCGACGGTTTGTCGGCCACGCGGAAGCGGACGAAGACGATGTGCTGGCCTTCGCGTTCGGCCCAGCCGACGAACCAGCCGAAGGGGCGGTTGGGGTCTGGTTGACCGTCGTCGCCCTTGAGGTTGCCAGTGCCGGTCGTGCCGTGGGCGCTCCAGGCTTCGGCGCCATCGAATACTGGGATGATGGCCTTGGTCTTGTTCTGGGCATCGCGGGAAAATGGCAGATTGTTGGCCAGCAGGCGGCGCATGAAGCCGATCTGTTCGACTGGGGAAATGGCAAGAGACGTGCCGACCCAGGCGTCCGTCAGGCCGTTATCCTTGCCTGCCTCTCCCGCCACATCGGCATTACCGAAGCCCAGACGTTTGACGTAACTGGCGAATTTCTCCGGCCCCAAGCGGCTGGTGATTTCGCGGGAGTACCAGCGGACCGATTCCTTCTGCCACGTGGACGGATCGACCTTCTTGCGCTCCTGCGGCTCTGCCTCCATGCCCTTTTGCCAGTCCCAGACGGGATTGAATTCATCCAGCAGAATGCCGGAATCATAACCGATCAGCGCCAGCGGGACCTTGAACGTGGCACCGGGGGAAACCCGCTTGTCGCAGGTGCCCTGCTGGGTAATGACAGCGCCGGTTTCCACCGATGTCACGAAGGTGCATTCATAAGGCTGGGTGGCGGCATAGGCCCAAACGGGTGACAAACCGAAAGCGGTCAGGCACAGAGCTTTAAGAACGGCGCAGCGGGGCAGCATGCATTTTCCTTGAATGTCCGGTCGTCATCGCCGGTAACGGGCGTGTCTAAAGGTGTCGGAAGATATTAGGATGCAGATGGGGCAGGAATAGGACGAGCCCATATCCCCCTCATTCCTGTCCTTGTGACAGGAATCCAGTCGTCGCGCGTCTGCGCGGCGGAGAGGGCCTTCTCAGCCCAAGGACTTGGGCTNNGACAAGCACAGGAATGAGGGTGGAGTAGATACACGATGATCTTACCGCTGCTGCGCCTCCGGCTGCTCGCCCACCGTCAATGGCCAGTCCACCACGTAGTTCTCGAAATCATCCACCTCCACCTTCAACTCATTCACCGTGCGGCCACGGGCGGAGATGCCGGCCACATGCACCGTCTCAGGGTCGCCCGAGACCAGATGGTGCCACCAGTAGAGGTCCTCGCCGTCACGCACCAGCGCATAGGCGCAAGTCGGCGGCAGCCAGCCGATTTCGTTGACGAGCTTGAGGTTCAGCTGAATGCAATCCGGCACCGTAGCGAACCGGTTGGGGTAATCCGAGCACTGACAGCTATCACCATCCAGCAACTGGCAGGCAACGGAGGTGAACACCACCTCGCCCGTGTCCCAATCCTCAAGCTTGTTGAGACAGCACAGGCCGCAGCCATCACACAGGCTTTCCCATTCGCTGTTACTCATTTGCGCCAGCGATTTGGTTTTCCAGAATGGCGCGTCACTCATCGTTAACATTTCCGTTTCATTTTGGGGCGTCGGGCGGCAACATGGCATAGCCCGTTTTGTCATATCGCAATCTTCAGGATTTTAAGATAACTCTAAAATCTGGCGGAGTGGTGGTGAGGGAAATGACCCGCGCAAGGTTGCTGCGTCAAGCATCCGCTCGCCATATCGAACAGGAATTCGTTTTACGTGCAGGAAGATAAAGACAAGAAACAAGCGCGTCGTAAACGCCATATCCTGCTGCGGATCGATTCCTTCATCGATTCCGGCCTGTGGACGGCTGCATCTCGCGTTTTCGATTTCTGGGAAGACGTTACCATCGCATCCCGCAAACTGCACCTGCGCGGGTGGAAGAAATTCCTCATCAACATTGCCGACGATGCGCTGACAGTCGGCACAGCCGGTACGGTGCTGATGCTGGCGCTGGCCCTGCCCGCCTTCGAGGAGACCAAGAAGGACTGGCGCTATCGCGGTGATTTCGCTGTCACATTCCTGGATCGATACGGCAACACCATCGGCCATCGCGGCATCATCCATGAAGATTCCGTGCCGATCGACCAGATGCCGGACCATTTCATCAAGGCGGTTCTGGCGACCGAAGACCGTCGCTTCTTCGACCATTTCGGCATCGATTTCATCGGCCTTGCCCGCGCCATGAGCGAAAACGCCCGCGCAGGCGGCGTGGTTCAGGGCGGCTCGACGCTGACGCAGCAACTGGCCAAAAACCTGTTTCTCACCAATGAACGCTCGCTGGAGCGCAAGATCAAGGAAGCCTTTCTGGCGCTGTGGCTGGAAGCCAACATGTCGAAGAAGGAAATCCTCAGCCTTTATCTCGACCGCGCCTATATGGGCGGCGGCACGTTCGGTGCGGCGGCTGCTGCGCAATTCTATTTCGGCAAGAACCTGACGGATGTGACGCTGGCGGAATCCGCCATTCTGGCGGGCCTGTTCAAGGCACCGGCGAAGTATGCGCCGCACGTCAACCTTCCCGCCGCGCGTGCCCGTGCCAACACGGTTCTCTCCAACCTCGTGCAGGGTGGATTGATGACCGAAGGTCAGGTCGTCGGCGCACGCCGCAACCCGGCCACCGTTATCGACCGTGAAGACGTGAAGGCACCGGATTATTTCCTCGACTGGGCCTTTGACGAGGTGCAGAAACTGGCCAAGGACGGCAAGCTCAAGGACCACACCGTCGTGGTGCGCACCACCATCGACAGCGGTCTGCAACAGGCCGCCG
Source organism: Hyphomicrobiales bacterium (assembly GCA_900468015.1). Lineage (GTDB taxonomy): Bacteria > Pseudomonadota > Alphaproteobacteria > Rhizobiales > Rhizobiaceae > Agrobacterium. Next base: position 13,945 of record UBRU01000006.1, on the reverse strand, counting down.
AACAGGCGATGGAAGGCAGCCTGCGCGAGTTTGGCGAAGGCTACAAGGTCAAGCAGGGCGCGATGGTGATGATCGAAAATGGCGGCGGCATTCGCGCCATGGTCGGCGGTCGCGACTATGGCGAAAGCCAGTTCAACCGCGCAACGGCGGCGCTGCGCCAGCCGGGATCGTCCTTCAAGGTCTACACCTACTCCGCGGCCATGGAAAAAGGCTACAAGCCGGAAACGCTGATTTCGGACGCGCCCGTCACATGGCGTGGCTGGTCGCCGCAGAACTATGGCCGCTCCTATGCCGGTAAGGTGACCTTGCAGGTGGCGCTGGCGAAATCCTACAACACCGTGCCGGTGCGCCTTGCCAAGGACGTGCTGGGCACGCAGATCATTGCCGATACCGCCAAGGCCATGGGCGTGGCCACACCGTTGCGCACCGACAAGACCATTCCCCTCGGCACGTCTGAACTGACGGTGCTGGATCAGGCAACCGGCTATGCGGTGTTTCCGGCCAACGGCATGCAATCCCGCCGCCACGGCATCGAGCAGGTGCTGGATTACGAAGGCAAGGTTCTCTACGATTTCGACCGCGACGAACCGCCCGCGCACCGGGTGCTGTCGGAAGAAGCCAATTCCAAGATGAACCGCATGCTGGTGACCATTCCCGTCGAGGGAACGGCAAGGCGCGGCGCCTTGGACAACGGCATCGTCTCCGGCGGCAAGACGGGCACCTCGCAATCCTACCGCGATGCCTGGTATGTGGGCTTTACCGGCAATTACACCACCGCCGTCTGGTTCGGCAACGACGACTTCACCTCCATGAACAACATGACCGGTGGCGCCCTGCCCGCCATGACGTTCAAACGCCTGATGGACTATGCCCACCAAGGCATGGAACTGCGCCCCATCCCCGGCATTCAGAACCCGCTGCCATCAGGCTCCCGCCCCAAACCAGTGGCTGGCGCAGAAGTGGCGGCAGCAGACGCAAACGCCCTACCAGCCCTCACCCGCCCCCGCTCTCTCTCCGCAGAGGCCACACGCGTTATCCGCTCGATCGGCAAACAGCTGAAGGAGGCATCTGCGCCTTCGTTGACGGTGCAGAAGGTGGCGGATGTTGGTGGGGATTTGGGCGTGAAGCGATAGTTTTGCTCATCTGATAATATCGCATTAGCTGCACCTGAAGAGTGTAAATTCCTTTGGGTTGAAAATTTTTGCCGTTATGATAGCGAGTATTCTGGGCGAAAAGAGGTGGCAGGGCAGCGGTTGATATTATCGATATCCAGGTTCTGGCCGGTGCTTTTAAGAGTGCTCATTGCGATATTTGTCGTGCTGGCACTCATGCTCGGCGAACAGCTCGCCTTTCTCATCCGTCTGCCCCAGCTTGCAATATTAGTCCACGACAAGCATGCTGTGTGGCTGGTGTTTTCCACTTGGCCCACTCATTACAGTGGCTTTTACAATCTGGTGATCATTTTTGCTTGGGATCGTGCACGCAATTTCGCGGAAAGCGATCCAAGAGCGTCCGATGTTTTGCACCGGCTTAGAAACATAAGCGCCCTAAAAGTCCTGACATGCGGTGGAATTGCGCTACTGCTAATCCCCGTTTTCGGCGTTTTCAGTGTCATATCGTTCAGAACAGCGTTGACGATCTTCTGCTTGTTTCTCTGTCACGTGATGTTTTTTCGGGCTGAGCGACAGAACATCCCTCGTGTTCTCGTCTTGGTTGCGGCTGTTTTGTTTTGGGGTTTTGTTTCAGGCCTTCTTTTAACGGACCACGATAAACGTGTCTTCGCTTGCCAGTCCGAAACATTGCAGCTTACTTCTGGCGACGTGCTTCCATGCAGCAGCTTAACTTTGCTGGAGGCAAAATCACTGTGGCTCGTGGAAGGTCCGACACCGCCGCGACTTCTAGAAAACAGCGACTTTGTAAGCGACGGAATTGGCAAAAGAAAAAAACAGTAGCGTAGATGTATCTAATACAGGGAATGAACGATTGCCTAACTGGATGAAAACGGTTGGTCTGCTGCTCTTATACATGCTCTTGATTGTCGTTATTTTCTGCTTTTTCCTGTTTGGCGCGCAACTCGCCTTTCTCATCCAATTGCCTAACCTCCCGGCCTTGATCCAAGACGGACAATCCGTTTGGCTGGTGTTTTCCACCTGGCCGACAACCCGCTTCGGTTTGTTTCTGGCTATGGTTTACTTCACCAATCAAACTCTGCCTGATCTACCGCAAAAGCCGCTCTCTACTGTCGCGTTCCGTGGAATTTACTGTTCTACAGCGGTGGATTTGAGCGTTGCGCCAGATCACCAAAGATGCCCATCAGCGCGACTGCAAACGCGATATAAGTCAATTTCGTATTTGAGAACGACTTTAGTTTCGAGGGCTCACGGACCAGTCGAAGCCCGTAATAGATGATCGCATGCACCCCAAAGAAAATGAACAAGGGGCCGACGATGAGAATACTTGACGCCTCGCCCCAAGCACCAGCGCCAGCCAACTGTGCTGCGGACACCGCGTTGAAAATGCCCGAAACAAGCAGAAGTAAAATTAGGCAAATCGTCAGATGCATGGAGAACCCCCTCAACCAAAATTAAAACCATCAACTTAAGGGTGTTTTAATTGTGGCTATGTTGAGGAAATTGCGCAGGCCTCTTGGCCGTACCCCCTGCAACCAAAACATCTCCAAACCGTTCACGATAAAGCCAAAACGTCTAAGCCGTGCAGGCAGTTGGGCGTATTTCTCGATCCCGTTGGAGCCATCCATGAGTGAAGCGTCTCGCAGAGAAGCCTCTGCCTATCCTTTTCAATCCCTTTTCGTGCCATTTCCCTTCGTGTGTTTTTCTCTCGCACTGGGCACCGACATTGCCTTTTGGCAGACGGCCAATCTGATGTGGCAGAATTTTTCGGCCTGGTTGTTGTTTGCCGGGCTGGTGTTCGGCGGGCTGGCGATCCTGGCGGGGGTGGTGGATGTGTTGCGGGCGCGCACGCGGCCCATGCGTCCGTCGTTTTTCGCGATCGTTCTGTTTCTGGTTATGCTGGTACTGGCTTTCGCCAACAGTCTTGTTCATGCCGGTGATGGCTGGACGGCGGTGATGCCCTATGGGTTGCTGCTTTCGGCGGTGACATTCGTCGTTTCGCTGATGGCGGTTGCCGCTTCTACCCGCAAATATGCACGTCTGGCTTGGAGAGTATGATGATCGCGCGCCGCCTTATTCACACGGCTGTCCTGATGGGCAGTGTCGCCGTCGTCCTTTCCGCATGCAACCAGCAGGACGCAAATTTCGATCCGGCCCAGCAGATCGGGGCCGACCCTGTGCTGCCGGAGCCTTCGCGGAACCTCATTCCCGACCTGAAGGTGGCCGAGGTCATCGGCTGGAAGGACGGCGAGATGCCGACCGTGCCGGATGGTTTGAAAATTTCGGTTTACCAGAAGGATCTGGTCAATCCCCGCACCGTGCACACGCTGCCCAACGGTGATGTGCTGGTGGTGCAGTCCCGTGCACCTGCCGGTGAGGCACCGACGCGGCCAAAAGACATTATCCGCGGCTGGATCATGGCGATTGCGCATGGAGAAACCGGCGGTACGCCCAAGGAAAGCAACATCATTACCCTGCTGCGAGATACCAACCGCGATGGCGTGGTAGATGAGCGCCACGAGTTGCTGACGAAGCTGGATTCGCCCTTTGGCGTCGCCTTTGCCGATAACACGCTCTATGTGGCGACTGCGTCCAATATCGTCGCGTATCCTTACGAGTTGGGGCAGAACGAGATTACGGCTGAGCCGAAAATCCTCACGCCTCTGCCCGGCGGGCCGATCAACCACCACTGGACGAAGGATCTGGCGCTGAGCCCGGATGGCAAGTTCCTCTATGCCTCCGTTGGCTCCAACTCCAACATCGTGGAAAACGGTATCGAGGCGGAAAAGAACCGCGCGGCTATCTTGCAGGTGGATCGCCAGACGGGCGCGTTCAAGCTGTTTGCGTCCGGCCTGCGCAACCCCAATGGTCTAGCCTTCAACCCTGAAAGCAAGGAACTCTGGGCCGTCATCAACGAGCGCGACGAGCTCGACCCCAACCTCGTGCCCGACTACATGACATCGGTAAAGGAAGGCGCGTTCTATGGCTGGCCGTGGAGCTATTACGGCAACCATGTCGATGCCCGTGTTCACCCGCCACGGCCTGATATGGTGGAGAAGGCAATCAAGCCGGATTACGCTTTGTCCAGCCACGTCGCCGCACTCGGCCTGACGTTTTCGCTGAACTCCGCCCTGCCCGCAGCCTACGCAAACGGCGCATTCATCGGCGAGCATGGCAGTTGGAACCGCAACGCCTTCAACGGCTACCGCGTGACCTATGTGCCGTTTGAAAACGGCAAGCCGGCAGGCAAGACGCTGGATGTGGTCACCGGCTTCATTCAGGGCGACAAGGCCCGAGGCAGACCCGTTGGCGTCGGCATAGATGGCACCGGCGCGTTGCTTGTGGCTGACGATGCAGGCAACACGGTTTGGCGTGTCGCTGCTGCCGATGGCAAGGTCACGCCAGCGCCGGTGGCGACGGACGATGTGTCCGGTACGGCAGGTGCCGCAGCAGCCACACCTGCCCCTGCAACACCGGCGCCTGCGGCAACACCGACACCAACAACGCCAGCCCCTGCGAACTGACGCTGCATTTCAGCAAACGCCGCTAACCCCTGGGGTTGGCGGCGTTTGTTCGTTCATCCCAAGGACATGATAGCCGACACGTTTCAGCAGTTCAGAAACTGTTGAACCTGTTGTTCAACGCATCGGGCGGTTGAGGTGGTAATTCAGCGCATTGCCAGCAAAGGGAGTGGACATTTGCGTAAAGCCTTGTCTCCGCTTCGTTCTGCCCATTTCCCCGAAACGAAATCAATGCTAACGCTGGCCTGTTCCAAAACGGGAAAACAGCGTGTTTCGAGTTCCATTCCTTGTCGCGATTTCGCTCATCATCGCCTTTGGCGGTGGCATATTGTCAACGTTTGCGGCGTTGGAAGCAACCGAAGGGTTCGGTTCGATCAAGATCGGCGCGTGGGATGCGTTTCCCGAAGCGCAGACCATCGAGGCCGACCCTTACGCGAAATCGCACCGTGCGGATGCGGGCAAGCTTCTGTATGGAACGGCAGAGGGGTTGAGCTTTTCTGCCGCCTCCGACAGCAGCGGCCAGCGGCTATCAGGCGACTGCCGTTACCGGCTGACCGGCACCCTGCCGCCTGCGCGCTTCTGGACGCTTTATGTCGCGGACCAACAGGGCAATCTTCTGGATGATGGCACCGGGCGGCCCATGGCGTTGAATTCCCGCACGTTGTTGCACGGTGTAGGTGGCGGCATGGACATCAGCGTTGCCGCCTCTGCGCAGACCTATAACTGGCTGGCGGTGCCACCCACCGGCCATTTCAAGCTGGTGCTGACGCTGCTCGACACGCCGGTTGCAGGCAGCACGGGGCTGATCGACATCAAGATGCCGGACATCAAGACGACAGGATGCGGCAATGCTTAAAGTCCTTTTCGCCGTCTTCGTCGGGCTTGTGGGTGCCGCCGTTCTTCATCTGGTCATTTTGCTGGCAACGCCGCATTTTTCGAACCGCGATGCCTATACGCGCGCGATGGCGGAAGGCGCGCCCAATGCATTTCACCTGTTGGATGAAGCCAGTGAAAAGAAGGCTCTGGGCAGTGGCGATCCGTTCATGCGGGTTGCCGTGTGCACGTTCGATGTGGATGAAAAGCCCGTGCGTCTGGCGGCTTTCGGGGCTGTGCCGTTCTGGTCGGTTGCCGTTTTCGACAGCGCATCCAACGAAATCTTCAGCATGAACGACCGCACCTCAGCGGGCGGAGAGCTGGATATTCTGGTGGCAAACCAGGTGCAACTGGCTGCCATTCGCAAGGCGCAGCCATCGGGACTTTCCAAGTCCATCCTGGTGGAAGCTGGGCAGAACAAGGGCTATGCCGTGTTGCGCACCATGGTGCCGCAGTCCTCTTTCAGCGAGGAAGCCACGCGATTTCTGAGCGAGGCAAAATGCGAGCAGACGCCGTGGTCGTAAACGGCGGCCTGACGTTTGAACTCAGGAACCGATAGCCGCATCCGGCGTGACCGACACGACCTTGCGCTTTCTCGGTTTTCTCTGCGCCTGAATATCGATCTCGACCTCAGGGCGCTCATAGCGAACGCCGGTGAAGAACAGAAGCTGGGCGGGACCACCCATCGACTTTTGCACATCCGTCGGTCGGCTGAGGCGGCGGGCCGCCGCATAAAACGAAATAATTTCCGTCATCGTTTTCTCCTCTCAGGGGGCATGACGCTTGGTTGTTGAATAATCGCGCGGAGAATTAAAGAAACGCGCGGGAATGCCATCACCACAACATTGTGCATTTCCAGTCCACAGACTGGCATGGGAGACGAGAGGCCGCTGCAAACCATGTCGCTTGCTACAGTAAAGCCTAAATTTCTTTATCGAAATCTAACACCGAATCTGAAAGCCGCCTATGGGATTACAAACACGCAGAAGTTAATCATTCGTTAACACTAATGTTCCGGCTCTGAACCATATGCCATTAAAATTGAGTGTGTTATTTATACCGTCCGTAAAGGTTGAGTTCACGGTTGTGTGAGTCCAGAAAAGGACCTTCTCCCAAAGTCATTGTAATCAATAACCAATTCCGAAAAATCCAGAAATTTGCGGGTTATTTTTGCAGCGCAATAAATTTGACGGGCGTCATTTGCTTGCTGTCTAAGATGCCTCAGCCGACATGATGGCGGTCAGGGGCTCGTCTTTATCGGCCAGTGGTCGATGGGACGAGTTCCCGCTGAGGGTACGCAACGTTGCGATGCCCATCCGAGTTCCCTGTACGCCCAAAAATATTGTCTTAAAAATTTGCTGTGCATAGCGGCAAAAAAGTTCTTTGCGCCAGTGCTGGTTAACAGCGCGTCAACACGTTTGTTATAGTTTGAACGGATCGTTTTGTTTTGCGTCACATTGGGTATTGCGTTGACCGACCGGTTTCGAGAGTTAGAAAGGCCTAGTGCCGAGAGGAAGAAAGATGTGGTGCTGATGGCCACTGTTTCGAGTTTTGAAGGGCTTTCTCATCCGTCCAAATCCGAGCTTCGCCAGTTTGCGGAGCTGTTCATGCCGCTGTTCACCGCTTCCACACCGGAAGCGAAGCGTGAAGCCGTGGCGGCATTGTCACAGAACCCCAACGTCCCCTCGGCGGTCGCCTTCTTCATCGCCAGCCAGCCCATCGGCGTTTCCGCACCGTTTCTGGTGTCGTCGAAGTGCCTCGATGACGATACGCTGATTGCCATCGCCCGTAGCCAGGGCGGAGCGCATGCGCGCACCATCGTGCGCCGCGACGACCTTTCGCCTACGGTCATCGATGCCTTGGTGGGACTGCGCCATTCGCGCAATGCGCCCTCGCCTGCCACGGCACAGACCATGGAGCAGCCCACCGTCTCCCGCACCATGGAAAAGACGATTGCCGAGCGCGAAGAAGATTTGCGCCGCCAGTTGCGCACCATGGCACGCCAGCTTCACCGCCCCGTCAGCGATGGCCTTGGCGTACGGCGCCTGACGGATGTTCAGGAAGCGCTGCTCGTACGCTTTGCCCGCGAACGCAACGCCCGGCAGTTTTCCACAGCCCTGTCGGACTCCCTATCGGCAAGCCACTGGCTGTCGGAACGCATCATGCTGGACATTTCCGGCCAGCAACTGGCCACCACCATGATCGGCCTCGGCATGGACTTCGCCGACGCTGCCTTCGTGCTGGAATGCTTCTACCCGCACCTCAAAGTCCGGCAAGACGACATGACACGTGCGGAAGCCATGCTCGACAAACTGGACGCCGCCCAATGCGAAGACCGCATCGAGAGCTGGCGGCGCGCGGACCGGTATACGGTTGATCCGAGCCGGGACAATGCGGTGCCGCAGCAGGACGAGCGGGACCGTGAACGGATGGTGGTGAGGCGGTGAGCTGATTTTTAGCGGAAATTTGGATGCAGTGGGAAAGCGTCGATGCGTTAGCGTTGGCGCTTTTTGTATTGTGGCGGCGCGGGAAGCGGCCCGTGGTGGTGAAGGGTGTAACTGGCTGAGCGTTCGCTAGTTTGAGAGCTGGGATGCGCAGGAGGGCGCGTAAGTTGGCGGACGGCAGTGGGTGGGGCTCACCCCCCTCTGGCCTGCCGGCCATCTCCCCCACAGGTGGGGAGATCGACTCGTGGAGACCGCGCGGCCATCTCTCGTGTCGAGAGTGAAGTGGTGTCAGAGCGCCCAGCCGATCTCCCTCCTTGTGGGGGAGATGTCCGGCAGGACAGAGGGGGGTGAGCCTCACCCACTGCCGTCTGCCAAAGCGGCAAATCACTTCAGCCGAGACTGTTACTGCCGTCACCCAAACCTCAAGCAACAACCGTAAACAACCCCTCCACGGTCTCCGTCTCCAACTCCACCACCCACAGATCGCTATCGAACCGCAATTCCTTCTCCAGCAGCGCCTCGACATCCCGCGACTGCGCATTCACAAGTCGGCGCTCGAAACGGCGTTCGGCCATCTCCTCTTCATCGTCGCAGAAGCTTTGCGGGGCTGGGCCGTAGAGGTTTTCCAGGCCGCTGCGAAGGCGCTGGCGAATGAAGATGGCGCCTGCGGCGTCTGCGCCCTTGCGCTCGATGGCGGCGAAATCACCGGCGGAGAAGACGCGGCGCAGGAGGGCGGAGACGACGATTTCGGATTTAAGGCGCATGGCAGGAGCCTTTCCAGGCTGGCATCACAAGGCGCCGATGGATTTCAGTTTCTTCAGCACGGCTTCACTCGGCTCTCCGGTTTCCGGCAGGCGGTAGTGCTTTTCGAAATTGCGGATGGCGGTGCGGGTCTGTTCGCCAGCCATGCCATCCACCTTCACATCCGCATAGGCGATGTTGACGAGGCCCTGCTGTATTTTCGCGACGATATCCTTCGTCACAGGCTTGGCCGCGTTGCCTGATGTCAACGAAACCGACTGTGCCTTTGGCTTGCTCTCCTCGGCGCTGCGAATGGCGGCGGCCACGGGATCGATGGCGACGCCGCCGGAATTGGCACTGGCGGGACGATCCTTCGGAAGCGCCTTGGGAATGGCGGCGACCGTCGTGGCGCTATCGATCTTGAGGGCAGACAGAATGCGGCTTGTCGGCTCGCCGGTCTGCTCCATGCCGACGGTTTCTTCGAAGAAGAGAATGGCGGCGGTGGTGCGCGGGCCGGTCATGCCATCGGCAACGCCTTCATAGAGGCCGCGACGGGCAAGCTCACGCTGGATTTCCGCCACGAGTTCGGAGGGCTGATGGGGCGTCGCCAGCGGTGGCAAGGCAGGCGCATCGTCGGGGACCGCAGCTGCCGCGGGCGCTTGCGGTGGGGCTGCTGGTTGCGGCGTGTCCGTCTGACGCTCGATGCGGAAGGTGGTGACGTGGCCATTTTCGCCAAGGCCGGAGGCCACGCGATAACCGGCGATACCGTTGGGATTTTCCTCATCGCGGGTGCGCAGGAAGGGCGATGGATGGTGGCCGGGCTGATACCACAGCGCATTGGCGGCGATGAAGCCGAAAACGACGAAAAAGGCGGTACAGCCGCCGACCAGTTTTGGATGCTGCAGCAGTTGCCGTCCCATGGCCGAAGCGACCGTGGAAACGAAACCGGGCTCCTTGCGAGCCGGTGTCTTCCTAGGCGATTTTCGCTTTGGCGCGGCCATCCGCAACATCCTCCTTCGTCATTTCATCTGCATCCACGACCTGCTTGAGACGCGGCGGAAATTCCACCGGGTGTCTCGCATCATCGCGGTCACCGCCAGCGGAGCGGCCAGAGCCATCCGCAGGCAGCAGGATCGTTACGATGGTGCCCTCACCGGCGCGGCTGGAAATCGCAAAGCTGCCGCCGTGCAACTCCACCAGTCCCTTGACCAGCGCAAGCCCGAGGCCCGTGCCTTCGTAGCGCCGTGTATACTCGTTCTGCACCTGCATGAAAGGCTGGCCCAGAAGCGCCATCTTGTCTGCGGCGATGCCGATGCCGGTATCGCTGACGGTGAGCTTCAGCATGCCGCCTTCCAGCGATGCGTCCATGGTGACCACACCACCCGATTCGGTAAACTTGATGGCATTGCCTGCGAGATTGATGAGAACCTGCTGAACGGCGCGCTGATCGGCAACGACTTCACCGATATCCCGCTGAACGCGGCTCGTTAGCGTCAGGCCCTTCTGTTTGGCCTGAAGACCCAGCATGCCTTCGCAGGTAGCGATGGCATCGCCGATGCGGAAGGGTTCCATGATCAGCTCGTAGCGACCCGCTTCCAGCTTGCTCATATCCAGCATGGTGTTGACCACCGACAGGAGATGCGCGCCCGACTGGCGGATCAAAGAGACGTATTCGCGCTGGCGGTCGTTCTGCAGCTTGCCGAAATATTCGCCCGCCAGAACATCCGAAAAGCCGAGCACGGCATTGAGCGGCGTGCGCAATTCATGGCTGACGGCAGCGAGGAAACGCGACTTGGCGTCGTTTGCCGATTCCGCCTCTGCCGCCTTGCGGGCAACTTCGGTGCGCAGCAATTCCTTCTCGGTAACATCGCGCAACTGACCGATAACGCCGGTCAGTCTGCCGAAGTCGTCGCGCTCTGCGGTCATATCCATGCGGGCATGAAGGAACTGTGTCTGGCGCGCTGAAACGGGATTGTCGAAGCGCAGATCGGCAATGGAGGACTCGTTGCCCTGGCGAAGGGCATCGAAAGCCTGCATCAGACCGATGCGATCTGACACATGCACGAGTTCTGCAAAGAAATGACCGGCGCAGTTCTGAAACTTCGATGGAAACTGGCTGACATCGCGGCCCGAAACGCTTTTGACCACGCCGTGCTCATCGAAGACCAGCAGCAGGCCGGGCACCTGCGACGCAAGCACCATGTTGCCGATAACCGGAGAGGCCACGACGTCCTGCGCTTTCTGCGGGCGACGCAGGGCAAGCATGGACGCAGCGGCAGCAAGGAAGATGGCAAACACGGTCGCAACGCCCAGCGGCAGGGCGACCGATACGGAAAAAGCCAGGCAAAAGACGGCGGGCAAAACGATGAGCGCGGCCATGCCGAAGGCCACGAGACGGCGCAACGCGTGGACCGTTTCCACCCGTATGCTGGCGTCTTCTTCCATGCGCGAAAGCCACATGCCGGTGGCATGATCAATCAACGCAATCGCTTTTTCCGTGATTTTACGCAATACTTGAACACCGAATTCCAAAGGGGCGAGGCCGCCCTTAACCATGCCCGACAATAGCGGCCCGCGGCTTAAGGAAAGGCTAAAAGCGGAGCCGCTGCCCCCGGTTAAAGCCCCGTGGAATCCCATTTCGAGGCATTTGGGGCAGACTTTGCATTTCATGGTTAATGACGGGTAAGCGAAGGATTTCGTTATATTTTTCCCTTCGCGTTAACGTTTAAGGCACGGCGTGGTGGGCTTATCCCCTGCAATTGCGGGCCAGCGCCGCAATTATGCTTAATAGCATCCGTTAAACTTGTCTCGAATTCGCAATCTTCGTCCAGCCACGGAACAAATAGAGACAATTTGAATTAAATCCTGCCGGTTTTTGCAAATGGCTGTTGGTCTGTTGGCTCTAGGGTGATTGCAAGCCCGAAAAACAGGGCAAACACGGATGACCCGCAAAGGGCAACGGTCAAACAGGGTAGTGTCGCAATGTGGTTTTTGATCAAAGGGTCGATCTTCTTTTCGCTGGTGCTGGTGGCGCTGTCCTATTTCGGTGGTTCCAGCGACAGCAATACACCGACCTCGCAGATGAATGTCGCAGGCGCCGTATCGGCAGCCAGCGAAGCCTACCGTTATGTCAGCGCCATCTGCGTTGAAAAACCCGATGTCTGCGAAAAGGGTGCCGAAACATTCCACGCCCTTGGCGAAAGAGCCCGCGAAGGCGCCAAGGTCGCCTATCAGCTGATCGATGCCCAGCTTGCAGGCAGCGAACAGCCCGCAAAACTCGCTGCCGCCGAAGCGCCTGTCGCCCATGTCGATGCGCCCTTGGCGATCGAAGACGTCAAGGCCGATGCGATCCAGACCGGCACCATCAAATCGCAGCCTTACGTGCCCCTGCCCCAGCGCCGCCCAGCGCTCTGACCTAAAAGAGTTCATACGATTTCCGACCGAGGCCAACCGCCTCGCGACCATCCCTTGCGGCTCATGCGTGAGCCGCCTGACTGCCCGACTTGCAAGCCCTGCACGAATTTGCTTCGTCGCAGGGCTTTTTTTCATCCCTGCGGCTGTTCAATTCATGCAGGCTTTGACCTATATGCTTGCCTATACGCATCCGACGAACGGACGACCGACCCATGACTTCTCTCGATAAAATCCTCGATGACTTCGCCTTTCTGGACGACTGGGAAGACCGCTATCGCTATGTCATCGAACTCGGCAAGGACCTGCCCGATCTCGCAGACGAGAAGAAGACCGCCGAAAACAAGGTGCAGGGATGCGCCAGCCAAGTCTGGGTCGTCAGCCACAGCGATGGCACCGATGACCCAGTGCTGACGTTCGAAGGTGATTCCGACGCACACATCGTGCGCGGGCTGGTGGCCATCGTGCTGGCCGTCTACTCGGGGAAGCATGCCTCCGAAATCGCCGGCCTCGACGCCATTGAAGTCTTCGGCAAGATCGGCCTCGTGGAGCACCTCTCCTCCCAACGCGCCAATGGCCTGCGCTCCATGATCAACCGCATCCGTGGAGAAGCGCAGGTTTTGGCAGCTTGAGGGCCTCCCTTCAAAGAACCGGACGGTAACCCTCCGCGCCCCAATGGTGTTGGCTGCGGCTTTGCGGAGCTGACGGTGGGGCGTAGTGGCGGGCGAGGCTTTGGAGGGCGGTGCGGAGCATGAGTTTTGCGGAGCGGACCGGCCATTGCCTTTCGCGCTCCACGACCTCGAGGCCTTTTTCGAAACAGCAGATGTCGATGGCGACGCCCGCAAGCTCCGGGCCCATGGCGTCGGCGGCGCGGGAGAAGCGCATGCGGGCAGCGACGGCTGTGTCGGTCAGGTCGTGAGCGCCATTGGCCTGCCCTTTAGTGCGTTTCGCCAGACGCGGCTCCCAGCTTGCGGTGATGCGCGGGCTGAGTTGCCCCCGGTGGAAATCGCTGGCCAGCCTTTCGCCCGCCTCGATCGTATCGGCGGGAAAGAACAGTTTCCCATCGCGATCCTTCAGACGCAGCAGGGCCAAGAGGGGCGAGGATAAGTCGTTGCGCCTTGCGGTCTGGCGCTCGCCTTCGATTTCGACGGAGACGACTTCGCAGTCACGGTGCTGTTCCTGAAATATCTCGTCCCGTTCCTTGATCATTGCGCGCTTCAAGAACGCGCTGGCCGCGAGCTGAGCGAAAAGCCGGTCGTTTTCTCGGCGCAGCAGCCCGGCGGAAAGGCCTTGCTCCAGCACGCCGCTGTCGATCTGCCTGATCTCGCCGGTCTTTTCGAGGGTTATCTCCACATAGGCGCCTTGGTCTGCGACCAGCGCGGCATCGCGACCGATGAAACGCAGCAGGCGCACGAAGGCGCGGTTTTGCTTTGCGGGTGCTTCAGGCATCGTGTGCGATCTCCAACGTTGGGATAAGCGGTTTGACGGCCTCTTCCACGGCCAGCACGAACTCGTCGAAACCCGCATCGTCGCGACGATCCTCGACATTCTGGCAGGTGATGCTGGCCGTGGATTGCTCCCGACCGAAGCAGATGGCGACCTGCCACATGGGCAGGGACAGCGCGACATGGCTGATGTAAAGCGCGATCTGGCGGATATGGGCCATGGCATGGCGGCGGTCATGGCGCACCATCTCTCTATCAACGATATCCACGAACAGCTGATAGGTGATCTCCCGCACCCGCTGGCAGGCATCGCGATTGGCCTTTGGCACAGGCGGCGTGGGGATTGGCGGGGCAGAGTGATGGGGGGCAACGGACGGGGG
>UBRU01000008.1:0-131954 GCA_900468015.1 Hyphomicrobiales bacterium | reverse complement strand
GTTGGGTTTTTTTGTCCCTACTCCTGTATGTTTTTGTCGGCATATTCTGGTTGCCTGTTGTTTGGATACAGATAAAACTCAGGGACATAGCTCGCGTCGCCGCAATCTCCGCCACTGAACTTCCGCCCGAGTGGTTTAGGCTCTATCGCATTTGGTTCGCGTGCGGTTTTCCAGCGTTCTTTGCCATGGTAGCCATATTTTGGTTGATGTTGACGAAGCCAGACATCTCTCTTTTTTAATAAATGTACTGCGGCAAGCCGGGGAAGCCGTTGTGGCGGAAATCGTCTTATTGTCGCGGACGACAGGGGATCTTTATCCTTGAAAGGTATCGAACCCGTGACCCTGTGCTGCATCCAAGCAATCATACTAAAATAGTTGATCACGCCGATATGGCAGTCAGACAGATGTTTGGCAGACGACCGATGTAGTGTCATTATTGCTTCCATGACTCAGCAAGCGGACTGGACTTAAATATTGATTTTCACACTCATATTTTATAATGTTATGAAATGATTATCTCGACGTCTCCCTCCCAAACGGTCACGACCCATCTTCAGGGTCATTTGCTTGTGGAGACGAGCACGAAGATTTTTTCCGAACCACTTCACATATCGTCACCCATTCATGATGGGCTCCGAATCATCGTCGTCCTGCAAGGCAGGATGCAGCTCGAGGCGGGCGATGCGCCGCTCCTAGACATTCGCACCCCAACGACTTTCGCGGTTCTGAGCGAAGGGGAGAACAGGCGCCAGCAGGTTTTCTCGCGCGACACGCCTTTCAGCGTCGTTCTCCTGCAAATCGACCGTGCGCTCATCGAGACGGAATATAAACGCGATGCGGCATCTCTATTGTGCGGCACGCAGGATCGATCACACAGCAGCCTTGTTCTGCGATCAAGGCAGGCGGACACTGCTATCCGCGCCCTCGGTGCTCAATTGCTGGGTGACAATGACCAAAAACATGACTTCTATCGGTGTGCGAAAGCACTGGAACTCGCTTCTCTGGTGTTTGATGGCTTTTCTCCTGCGTCCGACCGGATTTCTGCGGGCTCTCTAACCCCATCGGATCAGGAGCGGGTGCGCGCTGCCCGCGACCTGCTCGTTGCGCACGCCATCGATCCGCCCGACCTAACGGACGTCGCGCGACAGTGCGGCATCAATCTATCTAAGCTTCACCGTGGCTTTCGTGCGATCTACGGCATGGCCCCCTATCGCTATGTTCAGGAATATCGCCTCAACCGTGCTTACAAAATGATAGCCACCGGACATTTCGCGGTAAGCCAAGTCGCCTCGGAAGCAGGTTACACAGCAGCGCATTTTTCCACCCTATTCCGCCGCCGGTTTGGCTACGCACCCAGCTCCCTTATACCCCGCGCGACGTCCAATGTGGACAGTGGCATTTCGTGACACGATCGCAAAAGCATTTCTCAGGATCACGAAAGTGGAGCCCATTGCTCACCATTCTATGACACAGCTAAAATGCCACCACCGAATTCGTGGGGGCTACCGATGACATTTTCTGCAAATTCCGACCGGATCAAACGCTTGAGCCTGGCATTGCTCGGCAGTTCCGCAATGCTCCCGCTCATGCTTAACCTTGCCTATGCGCAGGAAGCCAGTACCCAACTTGAGCCGATCATTGTACGGGGAGATGGGGAAGATGCTAAAGGTCCGGTTCGCGGCATCGTTGCTAAACAGAGTGCAACCGCCACCAAATCCAACCGAGCAGTTGTGGAGACGCCGCAATCGATCTCGATCGCGACGGCCGACCAGATTCGCCAGCAGCAGGTGACGACGACCAGCGAGGCGCTGCGCTACACGCCATCCACCAATGCCGAGATTTTTGGTGCTGACCCACGCGCGGACTGGATCCGCATGCGTGGCTTCATCGTTCCAGAGTTGTTGGACGGTACGCGCATGCCCCGCGCCACCTATGCCTGGCCGCGGATCGATCCTTACATGGTCGAACGCGTCGAGGCCTTGCGTGGGCCGGCTGCAGCCCTTTACGGCCAAACGCCGCCCGGCGGCCTCATCAATTTCGTCAGCAAGAAGCCTACCGACGAGTTGCTGCGCGAAGTGCGGTTCACGCTCGGTGAGCCGTGGCGCAAGCAGGCTGCCTTCGATTTCAGCGGTCCTATCGATGAAAGTGGTCAATTCCTTTATCGTGTGACAGGCATGGTACGCGACGCTGAAACCCAGGTGGATCACGTCGATGACAACCGCATCTTCATCGCGCCTTCGCTGACCTGGAAGCCGGAAGAAGGCACCGAACTGACCATTTCGGGGCATCACATCCGCGACGACGGCGGCTCGCTGCAATTCCTGCCCGCCCCCGGCATGCTCTATCCCAGCGCCTACGGTTATTACGGCCGCGATACTTATATCGGTGAACCGGGCTATGACGATTTCCAGCGTCGCCAGTCGGCAATCGGTTATCAGTTCGCACACACATTCGATAACGGCGTCACGTTCAATTCGTCAGCGCGGCTGATGGAAGTCGATTATGACCTGAACGTCGTGCGCGGCCATCCTGCAGCCGCCGCGATTCCGCCGATGGTTAACCGCCTCGCAGTCGCAATCCATGACGTTGCGAGAACCTTCACCATGGACAACAACATTTCCGGCACGGTCGAAACCGGCCCGGTAACGCATAATCTGCTCGCCGGTGTCGATCTTCTCATTCAGAATTACGACTATCAGTTTGGTACCGGCACGGCGTCGCCGCTCAACATCTACAATCCCGTTTACGGCCAAGCGACGATCGGCACGATCACCAACACGGCGAACTCAAAGCAAAACATCAATCAGGTTGGCTTCTACCTTCAGGACGAGATGTCACTCGACAATTGGCGCGTTACGCTGACCGGACGCTATGACGCAGCCGAAATGGATACCTACAATCGCCTGAATTCGACACGAACCGTCAACGACGACGGCGCCTTCACTGGCCGCGCTGGCCTGCTTTACGCGTTCGACAATGGCATTGCCCCCTATGTCAGCTATGGCACCTCGTTCGAGCCGACGCAGGGCCTCAGCACCACCGGCCAGCCTTGGGATCCGAATGAAGGCAAGCAGTGGGAAACAGGCATAAAATACCAGCCGCTTGGAACCGACCATCTGTTCACTCTAGCAGCCTTTGATCTTGAACAGAGTAATCTCGTCGTCACCAGCGGCGGTGTTTCCCAGCAGATCGGCCGCGTCGAGATGCGCGGCATCGAGGCGGAAGCCAAGATCAACATGTGGGAAGGCTGGGACATGATTGCATCCTACGCCTATTTGGACTCCAACGTGACGTCTACGGGCAAACGCGTCATCTACGTCCCGAGCCATCAGGCGGCCCTGTGGGTGAATCATACGTTTTCCGGAAATTTGGAAGGCTTCAGCGCCGGCGCGGGCGTACGCTACACCGGAGCGAGTTTCGGCGATACCGCCAATGCCCTTGAGGCACCGGCCTACACCCTGTTCGATGTCGCGGCGCGGTTGGATCTGGGCGCCATTAACGACAACCTGAAGGGGTCGGAGGTTGCGGTGAATGTCGCCAACCTGTTCGACAAGGAGTATGTCGCGTCGTGTAACACGGTCACCCAATGCTACTGGGGAACCGGCCGCACGATCCGCGCAACGCTGACGCATCGCTGGTAGGGATAGGTATTGGTGACAAGGCAATGATGTTGAGAAGACGGGATATTCTGGGTTTGACGGCTGGCGCAATGGCGTTGGCAGCCGGTGCGGCGCATGCGCAGAAAGCGGCGCTCGTCTCGTCGTCCCTGCCCAACCTGCCTTCCCCACCCAAGCGGATCCTGTTAGGGGATGGCCACTTGCTGCTTGCCCTTTCGCTGGTTCATGACACACCTGGCGACCTCGTCTGCGCGTGGCAGGGCGATCTGGTCCGTCACAGCAAGGAAATCTTTGCCACTTACCAAGCGGCCTACCCTCACCTGTCGACAGTTCCGCTCGTCGGTCAGGCAAGCCCGCAGACCTTTTCGGTCGAAGCCGCTCTTTCCAGCCGTCCCGACGTCGTCCTGCTCGGCGGCTGTTATGGACCGGGGCCGGAAGACGAAACCGTGGTCAAGCGGCTGGAAGCCGCCGGGATCCCGGTCCTGTTCGTAGACTTCTACGAAGACCCGATTTCCAATACGGCAGCGAGCATGCGGCTTATCGGCAAGCTTCTCGGTGGAGCGGCCGAAGAAAAGGCGGAACGTTTTGCCCATTGGCACGAGACGTCGATGGCGGCAATCCGTACCCGCCTTGCCGAAGCAACACCGAATCACCCAACCGTCATGCTGCAGGCCAATGCCGGCGCTCCCGGCTGGGATTGTTGCTGGATGCCCGGCGCCGGTGGCCTCGGCGCCTTCATTGAGCTTGCGGGCGGAGACAATATCGGCGCACGGCTCGGGTCGCTTCCCTGGGTGCAGGCACGGCGGGAATTTGTCCTGACGATGGATCCGCAATTCGTTTTTGTCACCGGTGGCAGTCATCTTGCCGGCCGCGGCGGGCTTGTCATTGGCCCGGGCGTAACCTCGGACGCGGCCACAGCTAGTCTTGAGGCAGTCGCAAAGTCAGCGGACACAGCACCTCTGACTGCATTCCAGCAACAGCACCTCAGCGGCATCTGGCATCTGCTGCATGCCACGCCGTTCAATATCGTCGCGGCACAGGCGATTGCCCGCAGGCTTCATCCAGAACTCTTTGGCGATGTAGATCCGGGGGCGACGATGGCCAGCATCAACAGCGATTTTCTGGCCGTGCCGCTCGAGGGAACCTACTCAGTGGACCTTTCCGCATGAGCGTCCATAAGGGTCAATCTGCAGCAATGCTGGGTGAAAATGGCGAGCGGATCGTCGCCAGCCATCACCGGCTATCCATCAGGCGCGGGCTCATATTGATCAGTCTTCTGGCAGCCGCCCTGCTGCTGCTTTTCACCGACATTGTGACCGGCCCATCCGGGTTGACCGCCCACGCCGTGCTTGGCGGCCTCATGGATCCCACGTCGCTTGATCGCATTGATGCTGTCATTCTCTATGACGTGCGACTGCCGGCTGCCCTGATGGCACTTTTGGTGGGAGCGGCACTCGCGACCGCCGGTGTCGAGATGCAGACGGTGCTCGACAATCCGCTTGCCTCCCCCTTCACGCTGGGCGTCTCATCAGCCGCAGCCCTGGGTGCGGCCGTTGCCATCGTCACCGGCGCCAGCATTCCGTTTCTCGGAGCAAACTGGTTCGTGTCCGCAAACGCCTTCCTGTTCGCAATCGGCTCCGTCGCGCTGCTGCAACTGCTGACAAGTCTCAGAGGTGGCGGCAACGAGCACCTTGTGCTGTTCGGCATCGCCCTCGTCTTTTCCTTCAACGCTGCGATCTCACTCCTGCAATTTTACGCCTCGGCCCAATCCGTGCAGCAGGTGGTGTTCTGGATGATGGGCAACCTGCAGCGAGCCGACTGGACGAACGTCTCCGTCCTGGCGCTGGTTACTGTGATCGTGCTGCCGCTCTCGTGGCTGGCATCACCGCAGTTGACGGCACTGCATCTCGGCGAGGAACGGGCTATGTCCTTTGGCGTCGACGTCAGGCGCCTGAGGCTGTTTTCGCTGATCCGTGTCAGCCTTCTGACAGCGACGGCCGTCGCCTTCGTCGGCACGATCGGCTTCATCGGCTTGGTCGGCCCGCATATCGCCCGCATGATCATCGGCGAGGACCATCGCTTTCTCATACCCGCCAGCGCGCTCTCGGGCGGCATCCTGCTGCTTGGCGCATCGATCGCCGCAAAGCTTCTGGTCCCGGACGCCAATCTGCCTGTCGGCATCGTCGCCGCCCTTGTTGGCGTGCCTGTCTTTGTGGCGCTGATCCTCCGGCAGGGAAAGCGCCGATGACTGCGCTTTCACTTCGGGACGTTAATGCGGGCTACGGCGGCAAATCCGTGCTGCATGGCGTAAGCTTGGCCGATATTGCCCCCGGGCAGATCCTGGCGCTCACAGGCCCCAATGCGGCCGGCAAGTCCACCGTGTTGAAGGCGATAGCAGGTTTCCTGCCAGTCAAGGGTAGGATCATGCTTGGAGCGGACGACATTACCCGGCTCAAACCCTTTCAGCGCGCTGGCAAGATTTCCTACATGCCGCAGGCCTTGCCCCGGGGTGTTGGCCTCAACGTGTTCGAAAGCGTTTTGGCGGCGCTTCGCATCGTCAGCAAGCACGGGGCGACAATCTCACGACTGTCGTTGGAGCGTCAGGCAGCAACCCTGATTGAGAAACTCGACCTTGGCGACATAGCCCTTTCGAACATTGACACCCTTTCAGGCGGCCAGAAGCAGATGGCTGCACTTGCACAAGCGCTTGTCGGCAATCCATCGGTGCTGCTCCTCGACGAGCCAACGAGTGCGCTCGATCTGCGCCATCAGGACGAATTCATGCGCGTTGTCCGCAGCGTGGCATCATCCGGGACGATCGTCGTCGTCGTTTTGCACGAGCTTGCTTTGGCAGCGCGCATGTCCGACCGCATCGCGGTTCTTTCGAAAGGCCGTATTGTCGCCGAGGGATTGCCGGTGGAAGTTTTGAGCTGCGATATCCTGGCCGCTGTCTGGGGGATCGATGCTGAAGTGACGGTCAATGCGCGGGGATCGCTGCTGATCGATGTGCTCGGTCCTTCACGAAACGTCATCAGGAAGGAAATAGAATGACTGAGGTTTCGGGGTTGCTATCGGCCACGACAAGGGTGATCTGTCCTGACGCTGTCCGCCTCGGGCGGATCATGACGGAGCATCTTGTCGAACACGGCAACGAGATAGTCCCGGTTTCCGAGACCGTATGGACGCTTGCGTCAAGCCATGGCGATGCCCGCATCATCGCCGATGGCGGTAGCCTACGGATTGAGACTTCCGCGCCCGATGCAGAAATGTTGCTGGAAATGAAATATCTGCTGGCCAGTCACCTAGGCGAATTCAACCACGAGAGTGGAGCGGACATTTTCTGGCAGGGGGATGGCGAAGAGATAGCCTCACTTCCCAATCTCCGCAGCTTAAAGGTTCTGGCCGTTCTTGACCTTTCACCGCATATCCGCAGGATCACGTTCGGAGCACCGAAACTCAGACGTTTCGATACCCCGCTGGCGCTTCACGCCAAACTTCTTCTTCCCCGCGATCACGCTCCTCTCCGTCTTCCCAAGCTAACGCCGGTCGGAACAGTCGACTGGGGAGCGGACCACGAACGAGCGATCATCCGCAAATACACGATCCGTCACATCGACCCGCAATCCGGCACGCTCGACATCGATTTCGTGCTCCACGACCTTGGCGGCCCCGGCAGCCGTTTTGCGGCGAATGCCAAGGTCGGCAATATGATCGGCATGATCGGACCCGGAGGCGGCAGCGCAAAGCCTGCAGACTGGAACCTTTTTGCCGGTGACGAAACCGCCCTGCCAGCGATTGCGCGCCTCATCGAGGCATTGCCGGCAGACGCGCGCGGTACGGCCATCATCGAAGTGGCGGACCAACGCGATGAGCAGCCAATTCGCTGCGGTAATGGTATTGATATCGTCTGGCTGTATCGCAGTCGTGCGGCCTCACCCAACAAACTTGCGGAGCGTGTTGCGTCCGTCGAGTTGCCATCGAATGGATCCGTTTTCGCTTGGGCCGGCACTGAGTTCTCGACGTTTCGCAAGATACGATCCGACTGGCGTTCCTTTAAACGCATGCCGAAAGAAGACCACTTAGCGGTATCCTATTGGCGCGATGGCCACGCGCAGACGTAAGTCTCACCTGTTTCTGTTTGGAGGTGCGAGTGTCTTCGCCTGATAGGACGCGAACCACCGCCATGCTACACCAGATAGGAAAAACAGCGTTAGTCAGACCGCATTGATCGCGTGGTTGGAAGGTGGTGGAAGCGAAAAACTGACCCCGCACTTTCATGCAGGGTCAATCAAAAACGGGCAGTTAGCGTCGAATTCTTACGGGGACAACTCCTCTAGCACTCTGCCCTTGGTTTCCACTGCAAACACGGCAGTCACTAGCGCTCCAACGAGTAGTATGACCGCGAACGCGCCGAAAACATACTGGATACCCATCGATGACATCACCCAACCAACAGCAATCGGACCAGCTGACGACCCAAGGCGCAGCCAAGCGCTTCCTGTCCCGGTGCCAATCGCACGCAGACGGGTTGGGTAAATTTCTGCCGAATAGAGGTAAAGTGAAAACGTCACCGTCTGTAGAATGGCATAGGCTAGTCCAGCAAGGATAAGAACCTGCGTTGCCGATGTTGCCCCCAACCAGGCGAGAACGACGAGCGGAATGGGTGCGAGCAGTAGCGCTCCCACATACCAACGCTTGCGTCCAACTTTATCGATCAGCAGTGCGCAGATAATTGCTGCGATTACGCCGCCGACTGACGTCATGAAGCCGTAAAAAATACTGGTTTCGAGCGGCAGATTAAAGGTTTGCCGATACAGGGTCGGAAGCCATGTAATCGTGCCATTTGCGACCATATAGGCACAAAACCACATGGCCCAGATAGACAGCGTGCGCTTGAGATAGATGCCCTGGAACAGTTCACGCCAGTCGGATTTGCGGTGCAAGGGAGCCGCAACGATCTTTGGTTCAAGCAACTCGTGACCAGACAAGCGTGCGCTGTTTTCAAATTTGGTCACGATCTTGTCCGCTTCCTCATAGCGCCCGTTGGCAACCAGCCAGCGGGGGGATTCGTGCAGGAACCAACGCAACGGGATCATCAGGAGCGCAGGAACAAGGCCGACCACAAACATGGCTTTCCAGCCATGAACTGGCACCATGAAGTATCCGATCAATCCCGCACCAACGAGGCCGAGTAAGAACATGACTTCGTACAGAAGAAAGAAACGACCGCGCCCTTTGGAGCCAATCAGTTCATTGATGTAGGCGCTGGCCACAGGAACTTCACCGCCCGTGCCGATCCCTTGAACAAACCGGAAGGCCATCATCATTCCAGCGCCGGCTGCGAAGAGGCAAGCGATGTCCATGCTGACGAAAAGCAGGATCGTAAACAGCAGGACTTTGAGACGTCCGATCTTTTCTGCCATCCAGCCAAAGCAGACAGCTCCAATGAGTTGCCCCAGATAGCCCGAGGACAAGATCATACCGGTTTGGCCAGGGGTGAGGTTCCATTCACGCACCAGAACCGGCATGGCATATGCGATGGCAATAACGGTATAACCATCGAAAAACGTCGCAGCGCCGACGATGTTACGAGCCCAGAAAACTTCGCGAGTTACCGGCAATCGTTCAAGGCGTGCACTAATTTCAGCTTGCGGATCGACGAGCGGCGTTGGCGCCGTCATCCTTTGTTCCATATTCATGATTTCCTCCCTTTGCCTAGCCCACTCCCGGCCTGGCGTCGAACCTGACGGATTGATCGTCTCAACTTCCGGAATCGTCCACGGCGATATTCGGAAAGCACCGCTCATATCGGTGAGGCATGCACGTCGTTACGAACGTGCGGTTGCGGCACGTCACCCCTGATGTGCAGCAATATCCCCTCCCCTTGTTTCAACAGCCCCCGCCTTTCAGGCGGGGGCTGTTGTTATTATTCTGCCGCCATCAGCTGGTCGACTCGGCCGATACCGGCAGCGTCGAAGGCGGCGAAGATTTCAGCTTCAGCCTTTTCGCCAAGATTCTTGAGCGGCTCGCGGATGGTTGCATGGTCCAGCACGCCGCGGTGAACGAGACCAAGTTTCAGCGCAACGGTACCCTCCATGTGAGAGCCTCTGTGATACACGGCGCGCGTGACGGGAAGCAAACGTTCGAATATCTTACGGGCTTCTGGGTAGTTCTGTGCCTTACCAGCATTGATCAGGTCGATGAGCAATTCTGGAGCAATATTGCCGTAGCCGACGAGCAAACCATCGACATCGAACATGGTCGGCAGCAACCACTCGTCATGGCAACTCAGGATCTGAAGTTTCGGATTGGCCTTTTTCAGTTCCGGGATTTCAACGTACCAGCGCTTCATATTGCGCACGCCGTTTTTGGTTGCGACGACGCCTTCCTGGGTCGCGATCGCAAGCTGGGTATCAAGATCATAGGAGGCTTTGGTCACATCAGGATATTGGAACAGGATGCATTGCAAACCAGACTCCTCCCAGATCGCCTTGTAACGATCTTGCGGTGCGCCTTTTTGAAAACCAAAGCGAAGCCAGCCATGGTTTGGGTAGACGAGCGCGCCTGTCGCACCGGCAGCCTTGCACTTCTTTGCCTCTTGCGCGGCGACCCTCGTTCCTTCGCCGGTGATGCCGGCAATGATTGGGATGCGACCATCGACAGCGTCGACGTAGGTGTGGATGAGCTTGAGGCGCTCTTCTTCCGTCAGGAATGTACCTTCACCGGCGTGGCCGAGAATAACCAGGCTCTTCACGCCATCCATTCCGGCAAGCCATTTGGCAATGCGGGCATTGGCGGCGTAATCGACCTCGCCGTCACGAGTAAATGCAGTGACCGGCGCCGGGCTCAGGCCTCTCATGTCCATTGCTTGCATGGGATATCTCCTCCTCAGATAGCCACTGTCCGCCTCGCGACCAGTGGTGGGATCGTTAATGGGAACGTTCCCAATATCGATCTGGATTTTACTGGAGTCAATAGTTTTTTTGATGCATGGTCAGCATTAGCGAGTGTGAGGATAACCGTGGCGAGAAAAACAGAAATGGAATCAGCGTCTAAAGAGGCAGGTAGGCAGTCACGAATAACCATTCTTGATGTCGCCTCAGCTGCAGGCGTCTCAAAGTCAACAGTTTCACGGATTCTTGACGAGCGTCTGCCTCGGTCTGACAACGCGACATCGCGTCGTGTGCGAGAAATCGCGGAAGAAATGGGTTATATGCGCGACGTTTCGGCGGCAAGCCTGAGACGCGGCAACACCATGACAGTTGGCGTGATCGTGCCCCGGTTGACGGATACGGTTATGGCGATGTTGTACGAAGCATTGGCTAGGGCGTGCAGCAAAACAGGACGCTTCGCAATCGTCGCTACGACTGACGACAAGCCTCGAGCCGACAGGCTTGCGGCGGAGTCCCTTCTTAAGAGGGGGGTGGACGGATTGATCTTGTCGACGGCGCGCGAGGACGACGATTTCCCAGAGGTACTCATGGCGCGAGGGATACCTTTTGTTTTAGCTCTCCGCAGTGATGGTCGAAGCCTTTCCTCTGTTGGTGATGATCGACTGGGTGGATATCTCGCAACACGACATCTGCTGGATCTGGGGCATCGACGCATCGGCGTGATTGCCGGCCCATCATATGCTTCCAGCTCAATTGGACGTGTACAAGGTTATCGCCAGGCTCTTGAGGAGGCTGGCATATCTGCCAGCGTGGATTACATCATCCCCTCCACCTTTGGTATTGACGCGGGTGCCGATGCAGCTCAACAGCTCATGAACCTGCACGATCGCCCAACGGCAATCTTCGCCGTGAACGACAATACCGCAATCGGGGCCTTGTCCGGTCTGTCGCGTATGGGGCTGTCTGTGCCTGACGATATTTCCGTCGTAGGATACAATGACATTCCTATAGTCAGCCACCTTCCAACCCCCCTAACGACGCTGCGTGTGCCCTTTGACCAGATTGCATCGAATGCCCTGGATCTTCTGGTAAGCGGGACAGCTTCTAGCGAAGATCGGGTGCGCGTCTCGGCTCCAACACTCATTCCCAGAAAGAGCTCGACCAAACCTCGCTCTTGAAGAGAGTCGAACCACCGGCATGCTATTATTTCGGATGCGTGCCGGCAGATAGTCGGGGCAGATCAAGCATCTGGTTCATTCATAATGTTCGGAGCGGGCGCCGCATGCGGACTAACCGAGTGCCGAACGGCGAACGCAGACATTTGGTGCTGTCCGAGTTCGGCCCTAAGCAGACTTACGCTCGCTTCCCTCGAAAGGTGAAGTCGCGGTAGCCGATCGCGGTCGGAGCGAGCTTAGATTGCTTATCCTTTACCTGGGCCTGGGCGTGATGGGATCGCAGAATGGCAGGGTACTAGCGCGCCGGATCGCTTGCGCCAGGCGGTCGTTCGTTTCCGCCACGGTGGGGACCTGACCATATTTTACCGCGCCTCGGCTGATGGTCTCATCGACGATGCGCATTGCTGCGGCGACGGTGGCGGCGCAGAGCATGACGTCATAATCCTGCGGCGAGAGGTCAAGTCGACTGGCTATGACCTCAGCCATCGTCTCCTCCGTGTTTCGCGTCGACATGTGCCACGGGCCGAGAAGCGCGGGCTCTTCATCGAGACGAGCGATGAGATGGATGACGAGCCCGGTGTCTTTTATCTCCTGTTCGCCCATCTTGCTCATGTCGTAGGTCGCCTCCAAGAACTGCTCTACCGAGGTGTCGATTGGCCAGCTACGAAGCCTCGCCGCAAGGCGCTGAGATGCAAGCGCAAAAAGCGGTTCGACGCAGCTTTCCTTGGTGCGGAAGTACCGCCAAAGCGTTCGTTTAGAAATCCCTGCAGCCTCGGCGATCTCATCGCCAGTCGTGTCGGCAACGCCTTTTTGAAGAAACAAGCGGGCGGCACTTCGCGCCACTTCAATATGGGCATTTGCCGCTATCGTTCTACTCATCCATCGCCCCCAATATCGCTGTAGGTACAATTATAACCGATATTCAATGGCTTATCCATAGGTAAGCCGATCGGATCGGCCCACTCCACTTCCCAATATGGAGTCATAATAATGACACTTAGTGCCATTATTGATTGTTGCATCAACGATCATCGTCCTGACTTTTATCGGAGTTTTCAATGCGAACCCCTACAGCCGCAATCGCCCTTCTTCTCGCTTGCGTGGATGCTCATTCCGCTGACCACACGGCCAGCAAGGTGCCGAAACCCTCCTATCCGGACACCAGGCGTGTTGACGTGACTGAGCAACATTTCGGTCGGACGGTCGTCGATCCTTATCGTTGGCTGGAGAACAAGGCGTCCGAGGATTCCGATGTCCAATCCTGGATCGAAGCGCAGAATGTCGTGACGCAGTCCTATCTCGACACGCTTCCAGGGCGCGACCACTTGCGCAAGCGGATGACGGAGTTGCTGGATTACGACCGCTACACCGCTCCGCGCAAGCGGGGAGACCGCTACTTCTTTAATGTCATCAAGGGCAATGAGAACCAGCCATCGCTATATGTGCGAGAGGGTGTCTTTGGGGACAGCCGTGTTCTCATCGATCCGAAAAGCTGGTCGGAAGACGGGGCTGAAGCACTGGGCGGATGGGGCGTGTCAGACGATGGCCGCCTCTTAGCATTCGCGACGCAGAAAGGTGGTACCGACTGGCGGACCACACGGGTACTTGACGTCGATACCGGCAAGATACGTGACGATGTCGTTGAATGGGGACGCTTCACGAGCATCATCTGGGCGCCCGATGGATCGGGCTTCTTCTACTCCCGCGTTCCCAAGCCAGAGGGTGACGCGGCTCTTGCTGTTGTCGCCAACCACGCCGTCTATTTCCACCGGCTTGGAACAGACCAGACAGATGATCGGCTGATCTATGCCACTCCAGAGCGTCCTGAACTGTTGCACGGTGCCGACAGAGTTTCGGGCGGGCGCTACCTCACCATCTCCTCGACGCCAGGGACCAATGAAAGCGCCCTAACCGTCATTGATCTTGCCTCCAAGAAATGGACGCCGCGCACTGTCGTCACAGACATGGATTCGGCTTGGTTTGTCATCGGCAATGATGGGCAAAGGTTGTTGCTCGCCACGACGCAAGGGGCCGAGCGCGTGCGCATCGTCTCGCTCGATCTTGCCCGGGACAATCCGGAGCCGAAGGAGGTTGTCGCCGAGGCTGCCGATGGTGCGGTCGTAGACAGCGCGGTTCTTGCCGGAGACAGATTGCTGGTGAACTATCGGATCGACGTCAAGTCAGACGTGCGACGCTTCACCCTCGATGGACGGCCGGATGGCACCGTGAAGCTGCCCGGTCCCGGAAGCGCCCGATTTCTGGAAGACAATGCCGGGCAGGCCTTCTTCGTCTTTACCAGCTACGACGCGCCGATCTCGATCTATCACTACGACCTGGCCTCCAGGGCAGTGACACCCTGGGCAGAGCCGAAAGTGCCGATCGACCTCAGCAACGTCCATGTGGAGCAACGCTTCTATCGATCAAAGGACAACACGAAAGTGCCGATGTTCATCATCCGGCGCAAGGATGTGACCCGGCCGGCACCCACCCTTCTCTATGGCTATGGCGGGTTCGGCATCAGTCAGACTCCTTTTTACAACCCCTTGCAACTTTCGTGGGTGGAGCAGGGCGGGGTGCTGGCGATCGCCAATATTCGCGGGGGCGGAGAATATGGCCAGGCCTGGCACCGCGCGGGTCAACTTAAAAACAAGCAGAACGCCTTCGATGACTTCATTGCTGCCGCCGAGTTTTTGAAGCGATCGGGCATCACAACATCGAAGGGACTTGCCATCCAGGGCGAATCCGCCGGTGGCCTGGTTGTTGGCGCGGTCACCAACCAGCGCCCGGATCTGTTCGATGTTGCGCTGCCGGGGGTGGGGGTCATGGATATGCTCCGCTATGACAAGTTTACCGGCGGGGCGCTGTGGAGAGGCGAATATGGCGACCCGGCGGACGAGGCATCTTTTCGCAACCTTCTGACCTACTCGCCCTATCACACGATCAAGACGGGCCAGGACTATCCTGCAATCCTCGCCACCACGGCGGATGCCGACGACCGCGTCGTTCCCGCTCACACCTTCAAATACATCGCACTGCTGCAGGCGGCCGAACTCGGTCCCAAGCCGCGCCTGGTGCGCATCGAAACGCGTGCAGGGCATGGGAGCGGGCTGCCGGTCGACAAGCTGATCGCGCAGACTGCCGACCTTTATTCATTCGCCGCCTACTGGACAGGCTTGACACTCAAACCCGCGAAATGACTGATCAACTGGAGAAGGACAAGATGACGATATCCAACACATCCATGCTCAAAGCGCTCGCCACGAGCTGCGGAGGCGGATTTCTATTACTGATCGTTGCCGGATGCACATCCGCTCAAGACCAGCACTTTGAGGACAACCGTGCCTGCTACGACTCGCGGCACTATGCCGGGTGCATGAACCAGCAACAATTCCATCGCGATCGCCAACAACTGATGAACCAGGAAAGAGCGCTGATGAATGCGCAGCAGGCGCGTGAAAATCTCAGAATGCTCCGGGAAATCAGAAGAAAGCGAGGCGAATACTAGAAGTTTGGTCTTAAAGCCGAGGAAAATGCTTGGGACAACAGAAATGCTACACGAGGAAAGGAAAGACCATATGTCGATATATGAGCAGCCGGACAGGTTTGGCACGGCCGAGGGCGCACGCAAGCTTGCGCTCGATACGGTTATCGGGGCTCTGGTAGAGCATGCAAGCCAAACGGATCTAGGTCTCAGGGACCGAGCAATGGCGGGGATCGAGGACTACATCACGCGCCTCAATCCCCAATCGGAGCTGGAGCTCGACTTTGCCGAAAGAACGCGAGGCTTTGCAGCCAAGCTTGTTCAGCCGCCGGGATCGTGATCGACCAATCGTGAGACCTTACTGGCGTTTTCGGGTAGTAAAACGGCAAAATCGTTTTCCATCGAGCCAGTTAGCGCGATATTTGGACGCGCCATCGTAGTTGTTTATGCCAACGTTGAAGCGAGCCAGCAGGTTTCCTTCAACTTCGCGTGCAACCCGAAAAGATGGCTAAACAATCGTTCCCACCAAAGGATCGTTCCCCGCTTCGCGCCCTCGGGCCCGTATCCGCGTTTGGCGCACGAGGGGCGTAATACCGGCCATCGTAGAATGTCCGGTTTCGAGCACCTCAGGGAATCCTGCGGTCCAAAAAAAGGCTCAAAGCGGTCGTTACGGACGAGCCGCATATGGCTCAAGAGAATACCAATTAGGCGTCTTCGCCTTGATAGGATACGAAGCGCCGACCGATTTACGCGCAAGCGCCCATATGCAATGAATTTCAGGAAGATAGCTAATCCGATGTTTCACAGCGATTGAAATGGTTGAGGATTTGATGACTGTACGCCGGGCAGTTCGCCAGCAGTGGCCGTAGCTCGAAAGAAAGTGGATGCAGCCAAAGTTGCCCTTGGAGAACGCGGTCCAGTCTGGTGGGATGACGCGGCACCTGACTTCAACCGATATCTGGCCAAGAACACTCCATGCGCTGAATGGTTTGAGAAGCTGATGATGGAATGATGGCCGCTTTACCATCGTCGTAATCCTTGGAGAGTCGAAATCGACGCCATCAATTCAAGATTTGTGGAAGTCTTTTAGGACTTGCAGGACCACTTCAGCATCAAGCGGCTTGCTGAGAAATCGGGAGGTTTCCGGCAGAGCGCCTTCTGCAGGAACGACTGCGCCTGACGCCACGATGACACGTATGTGCGGCCATCTCTCGCCGACACGGTTGGCGAGTGCTATTCCGTCCAATTCCCCAGGCATCTGAATGTCAGTGAAAAGCAGTTTCAAAGAACTATGTTTCTCCAGGATTTCAAACGCCTCATCGGCCGACGCCGCCTCTATGACGTGATATCCGGCATCTGCCAGAATGTCGGCCGTATCCATGCGAATAACAGGCTCATCGTCGACAACGAGCGCTATTGGTTCAGGCAGCATTGTGACTGTTTTATTTTCCATGCTCGTTAAAGGCCTGAGCCAGTGTTGCGTTCCGAGGTCAACGAAGTTTATTATCCCTTTGAATTCTGATCGATAATCGGCGGACATCCATTGCGCGCTAAAGGCGCTCATTCCGATTGTCACCAATTAAACCAAGTAAAACCACTCATGCGACGAGACACGAAATGAGCATCGCTCGAACACTCCCAACTTTCGGCGATAGTCGCATGGGTAAACTCATCGCGGATTTCGACTGGTCCCTAACATCCCTTGGACCAATCTCCTCGTGGTCCGAGGCGCTTGTCACAACTGTCAAACTGATGCTTGGCCAGAAACAAGCAATCTGCATGTTCTGGGGCGATCAGTTAAACCTGCTGTATAACGACGCCTATGCGCCATTGCTCGGAGCGAAAGAAGCAGGAGCACTTGGCCAGCCCGCAAGCGAGATATGGTCGGAAGTGTGGGATGATATCAAACCTTTCGTCGACCAGGCGATGTCGGGACAAGGCACCTGGGCAGAAGAACTTCCGTTGACCCTGATGCGGAACGGTTACCCTGAGGAGACCTATTGGACATTTTCCTACAGCCCACTTTACGAGAGAGGCAGGGTCATGGGCATGGTGAACGTTGCTCTGGACGCCACGGCTGCCGTGATCGGTCGCCGGAAGCAAGAAGCCTTGCAGATGGAACTGGTTCATCGCGTCAAGAACACACTCGCCGTTGCCGCCGCCGTCGTGTCCTCAACGCTGCGTCAAGCCGTCACCCTCGAGGAAGCGCGGACCACGGTCGGCAGCCGCATTGCGGCGCTTGCCAGCGCGCAAGAGCTCTTGCATGGATCTTCTGAGGACACGCCTATCCACGCTATCGTCGAAGCGGCACTGGCGGCACACCTCGATCGCCCTGACAGGGCGGGCATAAGCGGTCCAGACATTCGCGTCTCGTCGCAGCAGGCCGTTGGTTTGTCGCTAGCGGTCTACGAACTCGCGACCAACGCTGTCAAATACGGTGCCCTGTCGAACGACACGGGCGAAATTGCTATCTCCTGGGCGATCGACAAAGACGGTAGGTTTTTATTTGTGTGGCAGGAAATGGGTGGTCCTCCCGTAGTGGTTCCCACGCGGGCGGGCTTCGGATCTCGACTGACAAACAAGATCGTGGCCGCTTATTACGAGGGAGAAGGACGGACTTTGTATGATCCTGCCGGTGTTCGTTTCGAGCTCCACGGCAAGATTGTCTTGGGGAAATCGCTCGCGTGATTATTAGATTTCGCCTCAGACGGACTTGGACTGTGGCGCTGCTCGAAACAGAGCGTTAAAACCTACCATTTGATCGCATATAGCGCAAAAGGCTTATTTAGAGTTGCTTTAAAAGCAATCCAAAGCAGCTATTTCAACCCAAAATAAGCTTAACAACACTTTAATGTTTTGAGCGAATATTGTCCTATATAATCTTGGGGTAGAGGCGCGAACGGCAGAAGCCGCTCTGAAACGCGAACGATGATGTTCACCCCTTTTTTGCGTCTCCCACCTCTTTTCATGGATGTGTTCCCATGTCTCTCATGCAAAACCTCCGGATCAGGACGAAAGTCCTGTCTCTGGTCCTTCCCACATGCCTGATCGGCGTTGGAGGGGCTCTCTACGTGTCCAGCAACTTTAAATCCGCCGACACCGAGTACTCCGACTTCATCTCTAGTGACGGCAGCGCGGAGATCGATATGGCGATCGCCAGCCAGCGCTTGGTTGCAATCGTCTATGATGCGTATCAAGTCTTCCTCTATGACGCTGGTACTGCAGGAATGAAGAGAGCGACGGATGACTACGCTGCAAGCAAGACCAGACTTCACGAACTGATCGATAACGCCGAAAAACTATTGCCAGAAGAAAGCCAGGCACTCGGCAGCCTCCAGTCTCAGGCTGAATCAATCATCGAGATCACCGACAAGGCGGTCGAGGCAGGAGCGGCCAATCGCGATGCGGAGGCGAAAGCGCTACTCGTGCGGGCAGACGAGAAGGCCGCCAACACGATCGGTGAGATGAGAAGGTGGATCAATGGCACCAGCGATGGCATCAAGACTAGATCCGCAGAACTCTCCGATAAGACGAACGACACCATCCTATATACCCTTCTCACCCTCGCCGGGGTATTTTCACTGACGCTTGTCTTGGCAGTGTTTGTCGCGAAACGTGAGATCACGTCTCCGATCGAGCGTCTGCGTTCACGGATGATGTCGCTTGCTTCTGGAAAGGTCAATGAAGTCGTTCCAGGTACCAATCGACGTGATGAGCTCGGCAGTATGGCGTCGGCAGTCGCGGTCTTTCGCGACAATGCAATTGAAAAAGATCGTCTTGAAAAACAGACGGATGCTGACCGTGCCTTGTCTGAAAGCGAGAGACTGGAACGGGAAAAACAGAAGGCGGAAGATGCAGCGAACACGAAGTTCGCTGTCGACGCTCTGCGCGGTGGTCTGGAAGCTTTGGCCGACGGGAATGTCTCTCACCGGATCCGTACTCCATTCACTGGCACACTTGACGAACTTCGCTCTAATTTCAACGGATCGGTCGAAAAGCTCCATTCGGTTTTGAAATCCGTTGGACAGAATGCGGCTGGCATCGATGCTGGTGCAAATGAAATCAGATCCGCCGCTGACGATCTGTCGAGACGCACGGAACAGCAGGCTGCATCTGTCGAGGAAACGGCAGCGGCGCTGGAACAGATCACCACGACCGTAAGGGACTCAGCCAAACGCGCCGACGACGCAGGCAAGTTGGTTGAAAAAGCGCGAAGCGGTGTCGAACGCTCGGGCGAGTTGATGCAAGACGCGGTGCAGGCCATGATGGCTATTGAGAAATCCGCAGGTGAAATGGGCAACATCATCTCAGTTATTGATGAGATCGCGTTCCAGACCAACCTGCTAGCCTTGAATGCCGGTGTTGAAGCTGCTCGCGCAGGTGAAGCCGGAAAAGGGTTTGCAGTTGTTGCGCAGGAAGTTCGCGAACTCGCGCAACGTTCGGCGACAGCCGCAAAGGAGATCAAGACCCTGATCGCTGCTTCCGGTTCGCAGGTCCAGACTGGGGTCAGCTTGGTGAAGCAGACAGGAAACTCACTCGACACCATTGTCGATGAGGTCCGGGAAATAAGCCGTCATGTCAATGCGATCGTGGAAACCTCCCGTGAACAATCAACGGGACTGCAGGAGATCAACACCGCTGTTAACGTGATGGATCAGGGCACTCAGCAGAACGCAGCCATGGTCGAGCAGTCCACCGCGGCGAGCCACAGCCTTGCTCGAGAAGCCGCTGCGCTCAACCAGTTGCTGGCGCAGTTTGATTTGCGTGGTGGACAAGGCTCTGACAACGTTCTGCGAGGACAGCGGGCCGCTTGAATGACGGGTTAGTGAAACCCGGAATTGGTGCCAAAAACTGGCACCAATTCCTTTATCTTGAATAATTCTTTTTGACCAAGCCGGGATCAGCACAACGCTCGAAGGCCACCATGGTGAATAGGCGTTTGGGTTCGGCCGTTTCGGCGTCGCTCAACCCCGGTTCCCAATCTATGAGGCATTGTTTAGCCGTCGGGCTTTTAAATTACGATGGGGTTACCGTTCAAGGCCGATGGTAGGGTGAAATGCTGCGTCAAACAGATCAGCGAAAGCAATCTGGTTCCGCTGGCCAATGGTCCAGAACGATATCAGCTATGCACGACGGACCGTATCCTTGGCGATGTCCTCATCGCTTCGGCCCGAAAACCAATTCGCCAGAAGCGCACCGGAAATGTTGTGCCACACGCTGAAGATAGCACTCGGAACCGCCGCAAGAGGCGAAAAATATGCAGTTGCGAGTGCCGCACCGAGACCGGAGTTCTGCATTCCAACCTCAATGGCGATCGCTTTTCGTTTGGCGAGAGACAGGCCTGTTGCCTTGGCGGCAAAGTAGCCAAGCAGATAGCCCAAACCGTTATGGAGAACCACGACTGCAAAAATCATCAAGCCGGACTGCGCAATGGCACCTTTCGACGCACCGACCACGGCCGAAACGATCAAAACAATGCCGATGACGCTCACCAATGGCAGCGCGGGAACTGCAGCCTTTACTACGCCAGGCAGCACCTTTTGCAAGGCGGCACCCAGTGCCAATGGCACGAGCACGACCTTGACGATGCTCAAGAACATCGCCCTACCATCAACCGGCAGGAACTGGCTGGCGAACATCCAGACCAGGAACGGGGTTACCAATGGAGCCGCAAGCGTTGTCACAGAAGTGCAGGCAACGGATAGAGCAACATCACCCTTGGACAGATAGGTCATGACATTGGACGAAGTGCCACCCGGGCAGCAACCGACGAGAATGACGCCTGCCGCGACTTCCGGCGGCATGGGGATAAGCTGCGTCAGCACCACCGCCAGCAACGGCATGATCAGAAACTGACCCAGCACGCCGATGGTGACATCGACGGGACGCTTCACAACCTCGCGGAAATCATCAACCGAAAGGGTCAGACCCATGCCGAACATGATGATCGACAGGAGCGTGACGATCCAGGGTGCAATCTGTTTGAATGTATCTGGAAAGAAGTAACCAAGGACCGCAAACACAATGACCCAAACAGCAAACGTCTTGCCGACAAAAGTTGATATCGCTGCCAATGATTTCATGTTGTTACTCCCAAACCCAAAATTCACCGTGAGGTCTAGTGGCCCGAGCTTAAGTGTCAAGGCGTGGCTCGTCTTGATCGGCCCTGCCCTACGGACTTAGGCTTAACACAACGCATAATTTCTAAAAGACCGCCAAATTATCTGCCTAAACACGACGAATTTTGTAGAAATCGGGTTTCATTTTTCATAGTTTGAACGTCTTGGCGCGTGCTGCGTGCGCCACGGGCCCTTTCCCGGAATTGACGGAGACTTCGATCAACCTCTCACAAGGGAGCGAGAACCCATGTCTTCAGCAACAAGACCCGGTCGTATCCAATCTACTCTCCGCCATTTTCTCGACAACGAGGCATCTGGCGGCATCGTTCTCATGGTGGTCGCAGTTTTGGCGATCATCACCGCCAACTCACCGCTGGCGCAAACCTATTTCGATCTCCTCCACCTCTACATTGGTCCACTCAGCCTATAACACTGGATCAACGATGCGTTGATGGCCGTGTTCTTCCTGCTGGTCGGCCTGGAGATCAAACGTGAGATGCTCGATGGCCAGCTTTCGACCTGGAGCCGTCGTATTCTTCCAGGGGCGGCGGCGGCCGGCGGCATGCTGTTTCCCGCTCTGTTTTACGTGTATTTCAACTGTAACGATCCGGTAGCGTTGCGCGGGTGGGCGATCCCGACCGCGACCGACATCGCCTTTGCGCTGGGTGTCCTCTCGCTGCTCGGAAACCGCGTTCCCGCTTCACTCAAGATATTCCTGGCTGCCTTGGCCATCATCGATGATCTTGGTGCCGTCATCGTCATCGCGATCTTCTATACAGCAGATCTCAATACGATGGCCCTTGCGGTTGCAGGCATCGTGATTGGCAACCTCATCATCTTCAACCGGATGGGTGTTAGAACGCTTTGGCCCTACATCGTACTTGGCGCGGTCCTTTGGGTATTGGTCCTCGCGTCCGGTGTTCATGCGACATTGGCTGGTGTTATTCTGGCACTCACGATCCCTCTCAAGCAGACACCTGGCACTCCTGAGGCAGCGCACCACGAATCTCCGCTTCACAAGCTGGAGCACCTGATCCACAAACCGGTTGCCTTTGTCATCGTGCCAATCTTCGGATTTGCCAATGCGGGCGTTTCCTTTGCCGGTATCTCCATGTCTGTCTTTTCCGAACACCTGACGATGGGGATTGCCGCCGGTCTGTTACTCGGCAAGCTGGCGGGAGTCCTTGGCACGGTGGCACTCCTGGTGAAACTCGGCGTCGCCGATCTTCCGGCCCAGGCAAGCTGGGCTCAGGTCGCGGGTACCGCCCTTCTCTGCGGTATCGGCTTTACGATGAGCCTGTTTATCGGACTTCTGGCGTTTGACGATCCAGATGTTCAAGACCGAGTAAAAATCGGTATCCTCGCGGGCTCGGTGGTCTCGGGGGTTCTGGGTGCCGTTGTGTTGTCCGTGGCTGGTCGGCGGCGTGCTGCGATAGCGTCCAAGCCGCGCTGATCGTTCTCGACAATTCCGGCGGAGTCAAGTCAGATTGACCCGCCGGAAACAGTCTGAGCAGCGGCTCTCACGCGTTGTCTGTCGCTTTCCAGGCTCAAGGCGAGCTCGGATCGGGATAGTGCCTCCGACGAATGTCGGATGGCATTGTCTCGAAAGCAGGGCGCGTCGAACTGTGCCAATATGCCAAACGCCTTCTGGAGACGAAGGCCGACTTCGACAATGGCTGCGCCATCGCGAGCGATCGGCGTGAACAGGTCGTCGAAAATATCATTGAGGCCGACGGCCGGGACGTAGACATTCGAAAATGGGACGGCATCGTGGTCCGAAGTCTCTACAGGCTCGTCCCATACTGCCAGTACGCGAAGCGCACGGGCGATGACATCAATCGCAGTACCGGGATCATTGATCGCGGGGGACAAGGCACGGGATGCAATCTCGGCAAGGACTGATGCGCCAAATCGTGGATCCTGATCGAACGATCGGGTATCCTCAACGGAAAGGCATGTTCTGATCGAGGCCAGAACGTCTGCAATATTGTCTTCTGCAACACAATCGATAGACGCCACCGGACTTTTGGGATCGACCAATTGCCCTGGGATCAAGCGCACGAAAATGCGCGCCTTTGCATCTGTGGCGATCTTGGACAGTGCGCCAGTATCGATATGCTGAATGTAGCCAATCCTGTCGATGAACACATCAGTGGCAGATACTGGAATATCCTTTTCATCAGTCAGCTTTTTGCCGCCAAGATATGGGCTTTGACGTCGGGCGCGCATCGCGTCAACGGTCACTGTCTCAACCCGCTCCGTCGTCTCTGTCACGCGGCCCAGTCGTGAGAGATGATCGATCCATCGCAGCAGTGTGACGACGATCAGAACAATTACCGCGATGGTCACGACAAACAGAACAACCCGTCCGCGATCACCGTAAGCGCCGGTGCTCAGCGCAATGATGCCGACGAGGCTAAACAGGAACGAGCCGACAAATGTTGCCAGAACATTTTGCGTGGTGCTGTCTTCCATCACAAGTTTTGTCGCGCGCGGTGTCACATTGCTGGTTGCCGCCGAATAAGCGGAGACCATTGTACTGAGGGAAAATGTCGTCACCGTCAGCATGCTTGACGCAATGATGCCGAGGATGTTGTCGACGGCGTCAGCGCCGATTTTGGTCGGCAGGTCGCTTGGAATATAAGGACTGATCACGATCGCGATGAGAGCAGTGGCAACGGCAAGTATCGAAAACAGGGTCGCCCGAAACCAGATGCGGCGCGCAACCTTTGCAAAGAACCAGACCCAACGTGATGTCATTCGACTTCCATATTTCAAAAATGATATGCCGAAACTGGCAAAACTGGTGTTCGCTTCACGGATAGGAGGTTCAACGCACTCGTGACGCACCGGCTCATCAAAAAGGCAACCGCAATCCCACGGTCAATCATTGTCGTTTGGAATGTTCAGCAAATGACCGCAAGCCTTGCAGTGGACCGCGTCAACTTCGTGCCTCTGGAGACCGCATTGTTCGCAAGGGTACATAACTTTGTAGGGCCGAACGATCGACTGGGCCAGCCTGACGAACAGCGAGATGCCAACGATCATCGTAACGACGGACGTTAATTTCCCCAAGGGTCCAGGCAAGGTGATGTCGCCGAAGCCTGTTGTGGTCATCGTTGCGACTGTGAAGTAAAGCGCGTCGACAAAACCAACCAGACCGCTCTGGTGATAGAAAAACGTGGTGTAGACGAACCCGGTCACCATGAACA
Source organism: Hyphomicrobiales bacterium (assembly GCA_900468015.1). Taxonomy (GTDB): domain Bacteria; phylum Pseudomonadota; class Alphaproteobacteria; order Rhizobiales; family Rhizobiaceae; genus Agrobacterium. The sequence continues at coordinate 107,457 of UBRU01000008.1, read as the reverse complement.
GGAAGACGAAGAAGTTCAGCGACGCGCGAGCGACGTCCTTGTAGCGATGACAACCCAGCCGCTTGAGAACGAAGGCAAAGAGTGGGCTCGCGCCGACCGCCCACAGTCTCATCGCCCGCAAAAATGCGAAATTGAACAATGCATCGGGAAACAGAAGCGTCGCCAATATGATCAGGTCGATCCATGTCAACGGTCGCTTCAGGAATGCCATGATTGAGCCGGCTGCGAAGGCTCGCGCAAGCAGTTCAGTGAGAATCCAGACCGCGATGAGGTAATCGATAATCAGATATGACGGGCCACTGCGCAGAAAAGGCCCGAAAATAAAGAACGCAATGATGCTGACATCGATCACGGCGAGTACCGCCTGCCAGCGCAAAGCCCACGTGTCGCGCCCGCTTTCAATACGGCGCAGCTTGCTCTGCAGCTGCTCGATCCGCCCTGATAAGCGGCTTTTGACTTTGTGGGCCGCCTGAATACGCAATAGTGTGACTCGGGAGTGGTGCCAAAAGACCATTTTTGGCACCTAATCTTTCGGCGAACGAAGTAAGCAGAACTCCTCGCCACGGAAGCGGAGTGCAACGTAGCTGCACTGATTCATATGCTCGATGAGGCATGCTCGCTCTGGCGCTGACATTTCTACCATCGTGCAGCGCTCGTCCGCACATGCCTGACTGTAAAATTGACCGGTGGGAACATGCGCAACGAAAAGTGCCGTCTCCGGTCCCTTCGGGTCGATTTTTTCATATGCTGCGGTCAACCTCTCAAAAATTGCACGATCCTGCCCCACAGGATTGAGGTCGATACCCATTTCGCCGACCTCGCCGACCACTGTCATGTAACGCACATGCTCAGACTCGGAACAAACAAGTCGATCAGCCTTTGCAGGAACCGAACACGTGAAAACGATGGCACTGGCAATAATCGTTATATTCCGCATGACCAATTTCGGGCTATGCTTGTCACCGAGCAAATCCCTACTGCCCTTCCCTAGTTCTGTCGTCACAAAAAACTCCATTACAGGTAACCCGTTTTCTGGCTTTGCGAGGACGCAGGGTAAAGCATTTTTCAGCACCCGCAACGTACCGCAGCTTATGTAGTCGGGGCTCCAACTCCCGGGAACCGAGGGACATTGTCAGCTTCGACACCAGTGCACAAAACTTACTTCGGATATGGCCCCCTTCGCCATGAATGAAAACACCGGAGATCGCCTGACCAAATCAGAATGGATTTAAGATCTTGATGAGATCTCGAACCAGAGACCTGCAAATGTAAAGGCTTAGTCGGCCCAAGGATTGATTACTCTTAATCCGGCTGATTCAAATAGGCTTGTATCTCGCGTTGCAATCGCGAGATCGTTCTGTGTAGCTGTAGCGGCAATGTATTCATCAGCCTTCCCAATCGCCTTTCCGGATGTTCGGGCACTGGCCATCAGGTTCGCGTAGAATTTGGAGGTGCCTACATTAAAGGGCAGAATGCGCCCGTCAAAGATCGGTAGAACATCACCTTCAAGGCGATCGTGTAGAATTGTCTGACGCTTTCTCGATGGCATTGAGGCAATCCCGAAACGTCTTCGGCACTGCTGTTGCCGTGTCGCGCTGTTGTTGCAGCGCTTCGACATCACTGTTTGACGTTTCGGCGTCACGACCAATGTCCGCGAAAAGCGAGCCGAGTTTCACGCGTCTAGATGGTTGTCCTACATTTGAAGCCTCATCCCGAGCATAATTATAGCCAGCTCGCACAATTTTCAGATCGATGAGCTTTCAAGGCAAATGAACCGCTAACCCTGCAAAAAAATATTAGCGTACACAGGGAGAGAGGGCTGCATCACTAAATTGATTACGAAGCTATTAGAAGAAAGATTTAACCGGCCGTAAATTATAAAAAGCATGAACCACTTACTCAGAGCGCTGGCATGGAACATTCTCGGCAATTCTCGCTTTTGGGAGCTTCGACCTTCACCCTCCGGAAAGCAAAAAAATGGCCTTTTCCATACCCACTGACGCTGCCCGCGTTCTCCAAGCCCTAAGCAGCTCTCAGGCCATCATAGAATTTGATCCATCTGGGCGAGTCCTCACTGCCAACGAAAATTTCTGCAATCTGATTGGGTACGAGGCGGCGGAAATCATCAACCAACATCATTCGATCTTCGTCGCTTCCGATGAGGCAGCCCACTCGGATTACAAGATGTTCTGGGCGAAACTCGCAAGAGGCAACAGCGACCGTCGTCAGTACAAGCGTCTAGCTAAAGGCGGCAGGGAAATTTGGATCGAAGCGTCCTACAATCCTGTCTCGCGCGCGGGCAAGGTCTACAAAGTAGTGAAGGTTGCGACCGATATCACGGGCACTGTAATCCGCGCCGCCGAGGATGCTGGCAAGGTTGCGGCATTGTCCCGGGCGCAGGCTATCATCGAGTTTACGCCGGACGGCCAAATTCTCGGCGCGAATCAGAATTTTCTCCAAACTATGGGATACGAACTCGAAGAGATCTTGGGGCGGCACCATGCAATTTTCTGCGATGAGGCAATTGTGCAATCGGTGGAATATGATCAATTCTGGAAGCGGCTCAAGGATGGTAAGTTCATAGCATCCGAGTTCAAGCGTGTCGCCAAGGATGGACACTTCGTTCATATTCAGGCGTCTTACAACCCTATTTTTGATGAGACGGGCCGCGTGCGAAAAGTGCTTAAGTTTGCGACTGATGTCACAGCTAGAGTACAGAATGTCGAAACGCTTGCTGCTCGCTTGAATGATCTTGCCAAGGGTGATCTCACAAAAGAGATCGAGCAGCCGTTTATACCGTCGCTCGAGCGCCTGCGCGTAGATTTCAACACTGCAGCGCAACGTCTCTGTGAGACCATTTCAGCCGTTGCCAGCAACGCGGAGGCTATTGCTGCATCGGCAGCAGAGGTTCGATTGTCGGCCGACGATCTTTCGCGCCGAACCGACGATCAGGCCGCGTCGGTGGAGCAAACCGCTGCTTCTCTTGAGCAGATTACAACGACAGTAGCAGACAGCAGTCGTCGAGCCGATGACGTTGGTCATCTTGTCGAAATGGCGCGCGTAGATGCTCAGAAATCCGGAGAGGTTGTCAGTGAAGCGATGGTGGCTATGGGGGCAATCGATGTGTCTTCTCGCCAAATCTCTGGGATTGTGGGGCTGATTGAAGAGATCGCGTTCCAAACCAATCTTCTTGCACTGAATGCTGGCGTGGAGGCTGCTAGGGCCGGAGAAGCAGGGAAAGGGTTCGCTGTCGTCGCGCAGGAGGTGCGATCGCTCGCCCAGAGGTCCGCGACAGCCGCCAAGGAGATCAAAGCCCTTATTGCCTCATCAGCTGAACAGGTGAAACGCGGTGTCACTCTCGTGGATAAGACCGGTGAAGCACTCACAAAGATCGTCACACAGGTCAATGAGATCAGCACGAACGTTGCAGCAATTGTTGATGCTGCCAGGGAGCAGTCCATCGGTCTGACAGAGATCAACAAAGCCGTCAATGTAATTGACCAACGCACACAGCAAAACGCTGCAATGGTCGAACAGACAAAGGCGGCGAGCTCGGCTTTGTCGAATGAGGCCAAAGACCTTTTAAATCTTGTGGCACAATTCCATGTCGATCCAGTATCGAGCGCGCGCAAAATATCTCCTCGTGGAGCCAGACTTGCTGCCTGATTGGATATTGTTTGACAATAATGCCGTTGCCACAACTGATGAGTGCCGCACAGATGGTGCAAGTGTGATTTGATGGACTAAGTGAGGACCATCGCAATCAGCTTCTCCTAGACTATTCTCCAGAAATTTTCTTCCGCTTCGGCCGGAAATGAACGAGCAGCGATTTAAGCTCGACCTCGCGCACCCGGCGTGCAGCCTCGTCGGGTGAAACCCACGCTAGCTTGCGTTGGCCCTGTTCTTTATAATCGGCCTTCTGTTCCGTGACATCGATCGGAAAGACTTCAACGATGCAGGGCGAGACATGCTGGTTATCGAGCCATTTTAGGTAGGTGTAGCGACCGACTGCGCGTTTGCCGACACGGCCGCGCACGCCAGCCTCCTGAAAGGCTTCAAGCGCCGCTGCTTCATACGGTTTCTTTTTCTTCATCGGCCAGCCCTTGGGAATGATCCAGCGGCCAGTTTCCCGCGAGGTGATCACCAAAATCTCGATGTCATCGCGGTCGGGAAAGCACCGGAAGCAAAGCGCAGCATATTGTTGGCGGAAATCAGCACGTTTCAGTTGCTCGGGCATGGCTGCGAGCTGGGTAAGCAGTCCACGAGACGCGGATGGAATGGTCTGCTTTTGTTTCTTTCCTGGTTTCACAGCCATCTCAGCCTGACTATTACCCCTCAAACACTCGATCCCAATTGGCACAATAACTTGAAGCGACTGCCTCAACCGAACCAGTAGCTCCAGGCAGCGCCGACAACGACCCCCGTTGTCACAAGAGCAATCGTCGACGGTAAATCACGGCCCAATGCTGGGAGCACAACTGGCTGCGGTGGCGCCAACCCATTGCCAATCGGTGCGGCAAGCCCTAGGGGATATGCGCTTGCAGAGGCGGTCGACTCAAGCATCTTGCCGGGCGCACTGATCGAGACCTTCGTGATAGTATGCTCATCAAATTTGACTGAGAAAGCGACTTTGTCAGCGTCCCTAATCTGACGGAGCGCCTTCTCTGCGGCAGATACCTCATCTTCCCCCTCAACCAGCGAGGTCTGGGTTACGAGGAAGAATGGCATGTGAAGTCCTCAAATTTTCATTCCCGCGATGATCGCAGCTTGTCTTAGTGGGCCATCAATTTCACATACACGTAAGCTATGGAGCAAGCGAAATCATCGGTCGAGACCAGGGATTGGCATCCGTTCACAACAATTAGGGCCTAGCTTTCACACAATGCCTAATAAGCCGCCTTACTGATACGCTAAAAAATGCGAACTAATCGCGCGCTGAAGCGGCTTATTGCCGATCATTTGTCAGATCTTGCCACTACACATTCTTGTTGAACGCACCGACAGGTTTACGAATTGGGTATGGGGTCCTCCTCGCCTTGAACAGATACGAACCAACATTCTATCAGCTCATTTCACTAAGCTTCTAATTCATCGCGCTTTTGCGGCGGTTTGTACTAGATCGACAAACGGCGCCATGGCAGTTTCGGCAGCGACTGAGAGTGTACCCTCAACATTCACCGCACCGTTAGCGCCAGTGCCTCAATGCAACTTATGAGGTTGCTAATGTCGCCGGCCCGCGCATCGTTAACTGCATTTAGGATACGCAGTCGTTGGGCCATGGTCGCCATCCCTCCCGTCGCCGCCTTGAATTTCTCCTCCAGTTGCGACCACGACAGTGGACTGCTTGCCTCTCCAAGAGGTGCGTTCACATCTGATACGACTCTCTGTCCTTCGCGTACGATCGTCACTCGCGCCAGCGTTTCGGCAGGAAACCGCGCATCAAATTCCAGATTGAGTACAAGCCGGACCCTGCTTGCCAGAAGCGACACACCGTCCTGTGACAGAGCGTCCCGGTTCAGCGGCAACAGAGCCTGCGGCCCTGCGATGGCGGCAAGCGCGAGGCAATAGGGAATGCTGTACTGGACGTCCGTGAGATTGGACGGTCTTACCCTGTTCGAGATACGCAACGCGCCGCTGGTGGTCTCGACCTCGATCTCCTCGATCTCTTCCGGCTTTATCCCGTGACGGTTGATGAGGTCCACGAAAGCGTCGAGCGGCGCGTGAACGTGTCGGCAGCATGCGTATAGCTTGAAATAAGTGTTACGAACATGGAGGGCGGTTCCGAGCGACAGGTCCTCGGCAAAATTGTAATGGCGACGGCTGTCGAGAATGTTGCGCGGGCCGGTATGGCCCGCTTCGGCCAAGCCGAGCGCAACAAGTCCGGTCACCACCGACCAGGGTATGCCCTCCTTGACGTCGCTGCCTTCAGGTGCCGGATCACGGGGCGTCGGGGCGCTCGCAAACAACTGGTTCGGCGCGCTTTCGCCAGCGATCGCGAATGCGTGTTGCAGAGTATCCGTGTCGGTGCGGCGCAAGGCGGCTGCAGTCGCGACAACGGCATAGGCCGCCCAGGTTCCGCTATTACCATAGCTCGTGCGCGCGGCGGCGATGGTGACGCCGATTTCATAACCGATAACGATCGCGCTCAGCATGTCCTCAAGTGAGGACCCTGTTTCATGCGCAACGGCGAATGCTGCAGGGATGATCGCCGCACCGGGATGGCCGCGCGCCATCCGGTGACCGTCATCGAGATCGAGCGCCGACGCTGCCGCGCTGTTCGCCCAGGCCGCCCCCATGACGCTGCCCGTCCTCCCGGCAAACCAGAGTGGCACCGCTCCCGATCCCATCACCGTCAAAGCCATGGTACGGACGGCGATCGTCCCCGGTTCGTCCAGCCCGGCTGCCGTCGCCGCAAGGAGATCGAGAATACACCGGAAGGCTGCCTGCCGCGCCGCTTCTGGCGCAGGCTTTTGCCGCGCGCCCGAGACATAGGATGCCATTTGCGCGACGATACCCTCGCGGCATGGCACATCTATGGTCTTGGACGGATCGTCGGTCATGCGGATCGCCCTCCCCTCCTTAGCCAATCTCACGACCTTACCCGATACCCATGGGTTGCCAATTCCACGAGCAGATAGCGGTCATCCAGTCCCAGTGCCGGCAGAAGATCGTTGTCGGCGGTGAAATCGCGCCCGTAGCAGGCCCCCAATATCTCGACGCCGCTCATGTGCAAGGGTGCCGAAACCCCTGCTATCCGGGCGAGACAAATGGTCGGAACGAGACCGAAGGGCACGTCTTCGAGCACGTACCGGGTGGCGATGGTTTTGGGCCCTGCCGGATCCTTTCCCTGCTGCGCTAGCTTTGCGTAGACCTCGGCGACCGAGCCTCCGGAAATCCCATGGGTCAGCTTCGCATGCTCGAATATCGTGCGCACAGTCTTGCTGAAGGCCGCCGCGATCTCAAGCCGCTCCCGATCAAGGCCCTCGAGCAATCTTGCGACCGCCGCCGTGACATTGGTGTTCTGCCCCCAGGCTTCGCCCTGCTCTATGCGCGTGAGATTGCAAAGCGCGATCCCCATGTGGCTCTGCGGATTGAGATTGCTGAGCGCGATCGTCAGTATATCGTCCTTGATCAGGAAACGGTCGCCGAAAAGTTCATTGCTGAGCGCGAGTACCTCGTTCGCGCGCGACGCGGGCAGCGCCGCCATGTCGACCTTTGCGCGAATTGCACCAATCCGGATATGGGCAGGCGATTGCGCCTTGCTGGTCAGAAGCGTTGTGCTCCAGGCCCCGATTGGAATGTCGATGCCGCGCTCCCTCAGCGCCTTCGACAGGTACAGTGCCGCAAAGGACAGGTGCCCGCTGATGATGACGGTGTGGCGGGATTGCAGATGGGGTATCAAGCTATCGAGCACCATCCGATGACCGTATGCCGGCAAGGCGAGAATGATCACGTCGTTGCTGGCGAGGTCAGCGGCGCTGGATGAGATCGAGGGGCAGAATTCCGCCTCCAGTGCACCGGTCACCTCGAGAGCCGTTCCTTTCCCGAAACTCGCGGTCGATTGTCCAGACGGAGACCAGAGGGTTGCGCCATGACCCCGGCTCAAGAGGAATGACGCATATCCCATGGCGATAGCGCCGGCGCCAGCGATGCCTACCTGCATTGTTTTCCGACCTTTTTGCTAAGCGACATCCAAGCACCGTCGCTGTATTCCAAGATTGACCGCGCAATTCCGCGGCCGCCCGATTGCTGCGGCTATCCCACCTGGAAGAGGTGACCAGGGGACGCCTCGCGGTAGATCCGCTCCGGGGGCTGGAAACCGATCGGGCGAATTGGACTTTTGAGCTCTTCGACCGCCATGTTTCGTTTCACGCTCCGACGCGCCGGATCCGGCACCGGCACTGCCGCCATCAGCTTTCTGGTATAGGCATGCTGCGGGTTGTCGAACACGGCAGCACGCGGACCGATCTCCACGATCTCGCCCAGATACATGACAGCGACGCGATGGCTCACCCGTTCCACAACCGCCATGTCGTGGCTGATGAACAGGAATGCTAGATTGAGGCTTTGCTGCAGGTCGAGCAGCAGATTGCAGACCTGCGCCTTGATCGACACGTCGAGTGCAGACACCGCCTCATCCGCCACGATGACCTTCGGATCGAGCATCAGGGCGCGGGCAATCGCAATGCGCTGGCGCTGGCCACCCGAGAACTCATGAGGGAACCGTTTCATCATATCCGCCGACAGCCCGACCTTGTTCAAAAGCGCCGCCGTTTTGTCCCGGGCCTTCGCCTTGCTGCCAAGACCATGCTGGATGAACGGCTCCATCACGGCATTACCGATATCCATCCGCGGGTTCAGCGATGCGTATGGATCCTGGAAGATCATCTGGATCGATCGGCGCATGGTCCGCAATGATGCCTGGCTGAGCTTCATCATGTCATGGCCGTCAACGGTGACGCTGCCGCTGGTTGGCGTGATGAGCCGTGTCACTGAACGCCCGGTTGTAGACTTGCCGCAGCCGGACTCGCCAACGATCGACAGCGTTTCTCCTTCGTAGAGATCGAAGGAGACATTCTCGACCGCATGCACCGCGCCAGACCGACGGCTCAGAAAACCGGAGCGGATCTCGAAACGCGTGGTCAGACCCTTGACCTCGAGCACAGGCCGCTTGTCGCGGGCAACGGTGTCGCAGACATCGGCAAGCGGCATCTGTTCGCCGGTTTTCATATCGATGCTGGGAAAGCGCATAGGCAGTTGGCGTCCGCCCATCGAACCCAGCCTCGGGACCGCCGACAGAAGCGCGCGGGTATAGGGATGCCGGCCCCGATGGAAAATATCGCTGGTCTCACCGGTCTCGACCGCATCGCCCCGATACATGACGATGGTGCGGTCCGCGACCTCGGCAACCACACCCATGTCATGGGTGATGAACAGCACCGACATGCCCTCTTCATCCTGAAGCGTCTTGATCAGGTCGAGGATCTGACCCTGGATGGTCACATCGAGCGCCGTGGTCGGCTCGTCGGCGATCAGCAGCTTGGGCCTGGACGCCAGCGCCATTGCAATCATCACCCGCTGCCGCATACCGCCGGAAAAATGGTGCGGATATTCGTCGAAGCGCGACAGGGCGTTGGGAATGCGGACCTTGTCGAGAAGCCGAATGACCTCCGCCTTGGCATCGGCCTCGCTGATATCGGTATGGACCGTCAGCGCCTCGGCGATCTGCTTGCCGATCGGAAAGATCGGGTTGAGCGAGGTCATCGGCTCTTGAAAGATCATCGAGATCCCGTTGCCGCGCACGCGCCGCATCTGTTCCTCTTCCAGCGACAGGAGCTCGCGCCCATTGAGGCGAACACTGCCTTCGATCCGGCTCGAGTGCGGCTGCAACAGCCGCATGATCGACAGGGATGTGACGCTCTTGCCGGAGCCGGACTCCCCGACGATCGCAACGGTTTCCCGCGGTGCGACATCAAAGGAGATGCCGCGGATCACCGACTTCCATCCGTCGTTGGTCCTGAAGGATGTGGTCAGATCACGTACGGAGAGAACCGGGGCCGATACGAGGGCGTCGGGTACCGACTCAATTCCGGATGGACGCATCGGTTTTTCGCTTGTCAGTATCATCCTTGGCTCCTGGTCTTGGGGTCAATCGCATCGCGCAGCGCATCTCCAAGAATGTTGAGCGCGAGCACGGTGAGCAGGATAGCGAGTGACGGGAAGACGACCAGCCACCAGGCGCTCAAGATGTTGTCGAATCCTTCGCGGATCATTCCACCCCATGTGGCGGTGGGAGGAAGGACACCAAGGCCGATAAAGGCGAGAGACGCTTCGGTCCTTATGGCTGACGCCATCCACAATGACGCAACAACGACGATGTCCGACATGATATTGGGCAGAATATGCACCCGCATGATCCGCAGGGGCGTGAAGCCGAGGGACCTGCCAGCTTCGACGAAATCCCGCTGCTTCATGGCAATGGTCGGGGCCCGAGCAACGCGGGCGAAGGGGGCGGTCTCGGTAATCGCGATCGCGATGATCAGGTTTTCGAAACTGGCCCCCAGCATGGCAGCGACCATCAGACCCAGGAGAAGTGTCGGGAACGACAACATCACGTCGACGATCCCCATCACGATCTGATCGAAAATGCCGCCGATATATCCTGCGAGAATGCCGAGGGCGGAGCCGACGACCATGGCGATCAGCACGGCGAGAAATCCGATTGAAAGCGAGATCCGCGCGCCGTAGAGGAGCCGCGACAGCACGTCCCGGCCATAGCTGTCGGTTCCCAGCCAGAACTCCGCGGAAGGCGGGGTCAGCCGGTGCAGAATGTTCTGCTTGATCGGATCATAGGGGGCAAGTACAGGAGCGAAGATCGCGGCCAGCACGATCACGCTCAGAAGGCCAATGCCGATCCACGAAAATTTGTTACGGCGTAGCGCCACAAGCACCGGGTTCGATTGTCTTTCCGGGAAGCTCTGGGAAACAGCGAAATCGGTCATCGGGCGTAGCTCACTCTTGGGTCGACGAGGGCGTAGATCAGATCGGTTGCCGTGTTCACCAGGATCACGAACGTGGCAAACACCACCATCAGGCCTTGCAGCAAGGTATAGTCGCGCGACTGAAGCGCGCCGAGGATGAGCTTGCCCAGTCCCGGTCGGGTGAAGACGATCTCCGTGAGAACGGAGTTGCCGATCAACGTTCCGAAATACAGGCCGACGACGGTCACAATCGGGATCAGCGCATTGCCGAGAGCGTGCCGTACGACCAGCTTCATCGGCTGCACACCCTTTGCGCGTGCCGTGCGTATGTAGTCCTCACCCATCACCTCCAGCATCGACGAGCGGGTCACGCGGGCAATGTAAGCCGTCATGATCAGCCCGAGATTGAGCGCCGGGAGGGCCAGATTGCGAAGGTGGCTGATGGGATCCGACGAGGCGCGGCTCATCACAGGGAGCCACTGCAGCCAGACGGCAAAGGCAAGAAGCATGAGAATTCCAGACACGAAGCCCGGGAAGGAGAGGCCGACGAGAGACAATATCCGGCTCAGATAGTCCGGCCATTGATTGCGCCGGACGGCCGCGAGGACCCCGAGCGGTATCCCCAGACAGGTGCCGATCAGCATGGCCGCCACGGCAAGTTCGAGTGTATAGGGAAGCACCAGGGCCACCTCCTCCAGCACAGTTCGACCACTCGTCATCGATCTGCCGAAATCGCCGCTGAGCGTCTTGGTGACGAACTGGACGTACTGGACGACAATTGACTGATCCAGGCCGAGTTCGGCGCGCAGGGTCTGCAGCGTTTCAGCACTTGCCCTGTCGCCGAGCATGGCAACGGCGGGATCGCCGGGCACGAGACGGACCAGGACGAACACCATGGTCAGCATGGCAATCAAGGTCGGGATTGCCAGAAGCAATCGTCGGATAACGTAGCCTATCATGCGGCGGCCCTTTCTATGGCGATGCGGGTCACATCGAACGCGTTGAGATCATGGTTGGTGCTGCCCCGACAGACAAGGTCGGCAACGGCACGTCCGACCGAGGGGACAAGCTGGAAGCCGTGGCCGGAAAAGCCAAAGGCATGGATGAGGCCTTCAACCCGGTGCGAGAAGCCGATAACCGGAAGATGGTCGGGGGTCATCGCCTCCATGCCGGCCCAGGTGCGGACGATGCGGATCCCTTCAACCGCCGGGAAGAGCCGGACCGCCGCCCCGACTGATGCGGCAAGCGCGACCATATCCACGGACGCGGACTGCCTGTCTGGAGCGAGTTTGCCCTGAGAGCCACCGCCGATGACGAGCGTGCCCTGCGCAGTTTGCTTGAAGGACAGTTTTTGGCCAAGCGAAGAGACAACCGGCTTGACCCGCGCCCAGGTCCGCTCGGTCACCACCATCATCGAAGTGCGGATCGCCTGATGCACCGGGTCGCCGGCAAGAGCTGCCACCTGATCAGCCCAGGCGCCGGCGGCGTTGACGATGAGGCCTGCCTCGATGACTCCCCTGGATGTCTGTGCGAGCCAGTGGCTGGAATGCCGCACCAGACCGGTGACGAGGCATTTCTCCAGAATCTGGACGCCGGCCGCAATCGCGGCATCGCGGAACGCCCCGATCGTCCGATGCGGATCGGCGGAGCCATCGTCAACCGTCCAGGCAGCGCCCAGGCAATGGGGCGCAAGGTCGGGCACCAGCGAATGCAACTCATTGGAACCGATCAGCCGTTCGTGGGTGAAACCCTGCGCCTCGAGACGAGACACCCTGTCCCTGATTTTCGCCAACGCAGCCTCATCCTCGGCGACCTGCAACTGTCCGCAGGCGTTGAAGCCGCAATCATCCCCCACCAGATCCTTCATGACATGCCAGGTGGCGGCGGCTTCGAGGCTGAGCGGCAGTTCGGCTGGATGCCGACCGAGCGTGCGAACGCCCGCGGCTGTTGCTCCGGAAGCGTGTCGTCCCAGAAAATGCCGTTCGACAAGAATGACGGAGACGCCGCGCCGTGCCGACTGCAGCGCCACGGAGAGCCCATGGAGCCCGCCACCAATGACGAGAAGGTCCGCTTTCATTCGGCATTCTCCAGCTCGCCCAAGGAGGCGATCTCTCCAAGCGTGATCGGCTTGAGCGGAGGCCGGATATTGAAGAAGCTGACGTCGCCGACCGGCAGATTGTGGACCTCGGCCAGAATCGCCTGCACCGTGTAGCCGCATTGCCGTCCCTGGCAGGGACCCATTCCACACCGCGTGGCCGCCTTGATGGCGTTCGGATCCGAGGCACTCGTCCTGGCAACCTTGCGGATCGTTCCGGCGGTAACCTCCTCGCATCGACAGACAACGACGTCGTCGGCAATAGAAGTGGTCGGAGGCGTGTAAAGTGCGTCCAGAAAGGGACGCAATGCCAGCGCGCGCGAACGGCGACCGTCGAGTTGGTTCTCGCGCCGCAAAGCCTCGGTATCGACCTTAATGCCGAGATGGCCAGCCAGACCGAGCGCAGCAATCTCGCCCGAGACGGTGGCCGCCGTCCATCCGCCGATGCCGCTGGCGTCGCCGGCAACGAATAATCCCGGCCGGTTGGTCTCACCCCACCGGTTCGATCTGGCGACAAAGTAATTCTGACTGGGATTCCAGTCGTGGGCGCATCCCAGGGCCAAGGTTTCATGGATGCGCGGCACGACGCCTTCATGGACCAGGAGAACGTCCGCCTTTGCTGTGCGCCGCACGCCGCCGGCTGTCCACTCCAGCTGTTGGAGGCGGCCGTCGCCCTCCGCCCGCAATTCGCTGACGCCCCGGATGATCTTGCCGCTGCGGCGAAGCTCTCGTTGCCACCTGAGACCTTTGGCAAGGCTCGGAAGGTCCCGCCACGCGGCGGGCAGCTTTGCCAAGGCCCCAAGGTTCAGGCCTTTCGAAGTGTCGAGAAAACCAGAAATCTGGCCCTGCAGGCCAAGGACCTGAGTTGCATAGAGAAGCGGCAAAGGGCCAGCGCCGGCAATCCATACATTGCCTTGCGGCAGCATCCCACCGGATTTCAGAAGGATCTGCGCCGCGCCAACGGTCATCACGCCGGGGAGTGTCCAGCCCGCAAAGGGAACGGGCCGTTCCTGCGCGCCGTTGCTAAGCAAAACCGCTCGCGCCCTCACCCGACGCGCCTTGCCCTCGCTGGTGAGAAATAGCGTCCACTCGTCCTCGATCTGCCACACCTGCGTCGATGGAGAATATTCCGCTCCAGAGGCCCGGAAGGCGGCGGTCAACGCCCTTCCCTTTTCATAATCCGGGCCAAGGGCGGCCGCGATTGGGCCGGACGCGTTCCGTTCGATGCCACGCCAGATTTGGCCGCCCGGCGCGGGCTGCTCATCGACGACAAGCACGGACGCGCCGAATTTCCGCAATTGAACCGCGGCTGACATGCCGGCCGGTCCCGCACCGATCACCACAACATCATGGATCATCGTCCGATCTCCCTGGGTCCCTGCTGGCTTTCGATCCGCATGCCCGGTTTGACCGGCACCATGCATCCTTGCGTCGAGGCTACCCCATCGACGATGGCGAGACAGTCGAAACAGACGCCCATCTGGCAATAGGGAAGACGAGGCTCGCCGCTGAGCGCCGATGTGCGCCCTGCGCCGGGCACTCGCAACAGGACGCCGGCAACCGTCTCACCATCCCAGGCAGGCGTTTCCGCGCCATTTACGAGAACGGTCATATCGGCTTGGGCCGTCGGCCCCTCAAGCACACTTCTGAACATTGAATCTTCCATTTGAGAACGGGGCGAACTGGTCCGGCAGATGTCCACTTGCCATCGCCGGCGCGATCATTGCCGCATGGGCTGCGGCAAGGGTGACGCCGGAGTGGCAGGCAACTGCAAACAAACCCGGATAATCGAGCGACTCCGCATAGATCGGCGTTTTATCGAGCGGCAGGACCCGCATTCCCGCCCATTGACGCACCAGACGCGCCGATCCAAGGGCCGGAACGATCCGCATCGCCCTTCGCGCCAGTTGGGTCGCGGACGAAACCGTGACCCCGATATCGGCGACGTTTTCATTGGTCGCACCGATCATGATCGTCCCGTCGGCGCTTTGCCTGAGACCGCTGCCGGGGAAAGGCAGTATCGGCGCGAGACGCTCGGTCACCAGGATCTGCCCGCGTTCCGAGCGCAAGGGGATCGACAGGCCAAGCGGCTCGGTCAATGCCGGTGTCGCTAGGCCCGCAGCAACGATGACGCGCGGCGCCTGCAGAGTACCTTGGGCAGCAATGACGTTGAAGCCACCTGCAACCGGCACGATCTTTTCGACAGGATTGCGAAACATAATCTTGCCGCCCATCGATGGGATGGCGTGGTGCAACGACGCCAAAAGCTGAAGCGGGTTCACATGGCCGTCGAGCTCGCAGTAGCTCGCACCGACAACGTCGGGCCCAAGCGTCAAAGCCGGCAGCATAAGTTCAAGCTCTGCACGGTCGACCATGACCGTATCGGCTTCTGCACCCTGATTGTGCGTGCGCTCGTTGATCGCCGCGCGGTTTTCGTATTCCGTCTCGCTGAGACAGAAGGCAAGGCCGCCGGGCCGCGAATAATCCAGGGCCAGCGGCGACCTGTTCGCCAGCTCGTTGCGAAACTCCGGCCAGAGTTCCGAACTCTGGCGTGTCAGCAGACTGTAGGCTGGCGCATCGGATCCCTTGCCCTGCACCCAGACAAGTCCGAAATTGGCGCGGGCGGCACGCAGGTCCCGATCGCCGCCATCCAGAACGACGACAGTCCGGCCGGTTTTTGCAACACCGTAGGCCAAAGCTGCCCCGACGACACCCGCCCCGATTATGATGACATCAGCATCCACGCGAAGATCTCCTTCTCTGCTTGCCACAATCGGCAACGGCCGGTAGTAAGTCAAAGTCGATTTTTTTAGCGATGTATTCGTGGAGGTTATACCGTGCGAAACCCGAGTTTGAGACAGCTTGAAGCGTTGATGGCCGTTGTCGAAGCCGGAACGGTCAGCCGAGCCGCCGAAATCCTGCGGATCTCCCAGCCGGCGGCCAGCAAGCTTATCCAGGATCTTGAGGCCGACACGGGCTTGCAACTGTTTGAACGCGACAGCGGACGGCTGGTACCAACCGGCCGCGGCATGCGGCTCTACGAAGAGGTCGAACGGATATTCGGTGGCGTCCACCAGTTGGCGCGTGCGGTTGATGCCATTCGCCGTGAGGAGCATGGCCATCTTGTCGTCGGCACAATGCCTGCCTTGTCGGGACCATACATCACCCGGGTATTGTCCATATTTCGTGCCCGTCACCCGGATGTGTTTGTGTCCGTCGAAGCGCGAAGCTCACAGTTTCTTACCGAAGCGGTATTGTTGCGCAGGCTCGACGTGGTGATGGTGATTTCCGGCCTGGAGCACCCATCCGTGCTCGGTGAAACGCTCACCAGCCCGCCAGCGGTCGCGATTTTGCCGCGCGGTCATCGTCTTTCCGGGAAGAGCGAAATCACACCCGCCGATTTCGACGGAGAGCCATTCATCTCCTTCTCGCCATCCAGCCTGATGCGCAGGAAGGTCGATACCGCCTTTGAAGCGCTCGGTTTCAGACCGAAGATCGTCATCGAGGCAACGACCGCGCCGAATGTCGCCGAGTTTGTCGCAGCGGGCTTCGGCGTGTCGATAGGCGACCCCTTCAGCATGGAGGTTGTGGCGGATCGGGTTACCGTTCTGCCGTTCAGACCGGAGATAAGGTTCGACTACGAGATCATCCGGCCCGTCCGCGCTCGCAACAGCAACCTCGTTGCGGACTTTGTCGCAGCGGCGCACGCGGCTGCTCAGACGACGTCGATCGCACCTGCAAGCGTTAAAAGCGCCGATCCAGCCCCAACAGTGCGATGACTGGCGGGACTGGACCGGGACTGCTCGGAGCGCGCGTTTTCAGCGCTTGAGGACTGTCTGTTCGGTGATCGGAGGCGCGAGGTTGAGCGACCCCTTCAGCTCGTAACCGTAGTCGAGCGCGGAACTGCGCACCCAGACCTGCATCAGGCTGAAGAGTGGCACGGCACAGACCTGTTCATGGATCTTCTGTTGTGCCGATGACCAGAGCTTGAGCCGCTCGGCGTCGGTTGTGGCGCTGCGGGCAGCGGTGATGTCCACATCAGCGGCATCGCAGTGGGCGAAATTGGTCACCGCGGTCGGTTTGCCGACAGAGGCATCCGAATGGTAAAACTGGCTGAGGTAACTATCGGCAACTGGGTAACGGGCAGCGCCGTAGAACACCAGGTCGCCGAGGTCTTTTCGGATCTGCTCCTGGTAGGTCGGGTGATCAACGACCTTCATCTGCAAATCGATCCCGGCCTCCGATAGCTGTGACTGGATGACTTCCATGATCGGCAACTGTGACGAATTGGAAGAAACGACCGCCGTGAGTTTCAAGCCATTCGGATGTCCCGCTTCCGCCAGCAGCTTCTTGGACTCGGCCGGGTCATAGGTGTACGTCCAGCTGCAGTCTTCACCGAGATAGCCCGACGGTACGACGGAGCAGCCTTTTGGCCCGACGCCTTCACCGACGAATTGCACGATCTGATCCACATTGATCGCCTGAGCGACAGCCTGTCGAACCTTGACGTTATCGAGGGGAGGATGCGTCATGTTGATGAACACCGTTCGATATTCGCCTGGCGCGAAGATATCGACAATCGCCTCATCCCAGGCTTTCGCCTGATCCACCCAGCGCTGTTCGCGCTTGCCATAGATCAGGTCCAGTTCGCCTGAACGAAAGGCAAGTTCACGACTGGAATCGGTAGGGATGAGGTCGAAACGGATTCCATCGAGCTTCGGCGCGCCGCGGAAATAGTCTGGAAATGCCTTGAGGTTGACGGCCTGCTGCGTGACAGCACTCTCGAACATGAATGGCCCGGTACCGATCGGCCGGCTTTTGAATTCGGCTCCGAGTGCCTCGAAAGCCTTTTTGCTGATGATGTTGCCGCCGTGGTAGTTTGCAATCAGCCCGAGAAATCCGGGTACCGGTTCGCTCAGCGTGATGCGGACGGTCGTAGGGTCGATCGCCTCGATCGATTTGACACCCGAGAAGTCGCTCGCAAACGAAGATGCCTTGGGGTCCTTGGCTCGCAACAGCGAGAAGACCACGTCATCGGCGGACAGGGTTCCGTAGTCGCCGTGAAACTTGACGCCGCTCCGCAACTTGAAAGTCCAGACCAGGCCATCTGACGACGACTCCCAACTTTCGGCGAGATCCGGCTCGATCTGCGCCGGATCGGCGCTACCGGGCCGAAAGCGCACCAGTCCGTTGAAAATCCAGGACACCAGCGACACGTCTGCAGTGGCGGTGGCTCTGGTCGGATCAAGGGTCGAGATATCCGCGGCGTTGATCCCGACACGCAATGTCTCGGCGTGCGCCAAGTGTGGAAGAGCCACGCTGGCCCCCATGATGGCAAGCATCATTGCGGTTTTCCGGGCATTCAGTTTTTGCATGTTCGCCTCCTTATTGTTGGCGATCAGTCAAAATGAACGGTGAGTATATGTCAAAGTCGCATTTTTTAGGCGGCTATTCCTTGGGGTTATACGCGGCCGATTGCGGCGCCGCCTCGGCAACGGAGTTGCATATCAAGCAGTTTTGTATTGCATCTCATTCGAGACCGGCGAGGACATGGAAATTTACAGAAATGCTCAGCGCCTTGAACGGAATCGAACCTAAAGCAACCCGAGAATTCCACCATCCTTTTGATTTTTTTGCTCTCTTCAATCTACGAGGAAGAGTCTTCCGACTTATGCTTTTTAAGCTAAATGGTTCCGCGCCCGACCTAGGTTGTTTATGTCTCACAACGCCTACCGTTTGCTCCGGACAGGAATCGAGAAAGGCCGAGCAACATCTGAAAGGGCTTGATGCATATCTTTGTTGACGAAAGCGGCAATTCTGGCCGAAACATATTCGAAAAAAGTTATTCGCATCAAGTGATATCGCACTCGCACGTCAACTATCGTACGCATGGTTACGACCGCCAAAAGCACGATCTCTAAACGGAAGAGGACGCATCGGATTAATTGTTCCCGAGGTTCGAGGATGCCTACTTAAGCCAGCGTAGGGAACAATTCGTGCCTTCAAAGGTTGACGACCACCTGAGGAGAGGCTGATGCGCAAAGTTCTGGTGGTGGACGACGAGGCCTTAATCCGGATGCGGTCATAGATGCGCTTGAGGATGCTGGGTTCACAGTCATTGAAGCAGGAACTGCTGACGATGCCTTAGACCTCATAAATGATGAACTCATCCATTTTCTTTTCACAGACATTCAAATGCCGGGCAAACATTCTGGCGTTGACCTTGCACACCAGGTGGCCGCGCGCTTCCCGCAAGCGGGCATTGTGGTCGCGTCCGGTCGTATCGTGTCGGAAGACATTAGTCTTCCACCGACTGCGAGATTTGCAGCAAAGCCTTACGATCTCGAACTCATTGTCAAACACTTCCAGACACTGGCCGATTGCTAAGGCCAGACCTTCGCGAGAGACCGACAAAATTTTACAACTCTGCTTGCAGCGATGTTTGCGAAGCGAGCCATCGAGTTTGCCGCTACGGGCCTTTCTTGGGTTTACGTCGGTATCAAGAGAAACCCAGTGTCTCACAAGGTAAAACAGGACACAGACACTTGGAAACGTCCCTTAGCGGTAACCAGGCTTTAGCCAAGCTTGCGAGGCCTTACGAGGGTAGTGCCATTCGCTGCATCAAACTCCGGGCTGAAAATTTCGTTCAGCATTTCTAGAACGCGCTGCACACCAGGATTTGCGCAGCGGTAATAAACTGTCTGAGCATCACGCCGGGTTGTCACCAGCCCATCCACGCGTAGCCGAGCAAGATGTTGCGAAACAGCTGACTGGCTCAACTCCAATCTCGCCGCTAATTCGTTCACCGAAGTCTCTCTTTCGGAGATAATTTCGAGTATCTCGAGACGGGCCGCATTGGACAGATTCGTTAGCAGGCGTGCCTTAGACGTATTGGAATACATGATTTGCCTCTTAATGTTCCCGGTCGCGCGCTGGCAAGTCTGCAATGCACGGAAAGCAATCACTGGCTTGATCGCTGCGGACGAACTGGAGCACGATAACGAAGCACAAATTATACGGAACTTCTTCAACCCCGAATTTCTTAATTTGGTTAAACTACAATAGCAACTCCTCATGGAGGCTCGAGGGCGGAGAAATCATGAATATTGCAAGTGACACCAACTTATTTGTGGGGGGCGCATGCCAGTCAATGCGTTTCTTTACGTGGGCGACCCCCGAAAATATCCTTTTTGGTGACGCAATTTTTGCAGCGCTTTACGAAATGCCTGAACACGCGTTGAGAAAGGGTATCTCGGTCGAGCAAATATTGACCAAAATATTGGAACATGACCGACCTTTGATGGCAAAACGCATTCATGAGGCCATCATTTCTGGAGAGCCAACCTCCAGTGCATATCGCATTCGTCTATTTAACAGCGCTACTCGAGAACTCGTCGCATTTGGCCGCTGCATTCGGGATGATACGGGAATTCCATCGTATTTCACCGGTGCGGTGATGGGCAGGTCCCTTCCGGGTGTAGTTTCTGGAGATGACGCACTTGAGGCCCACTGTCGTTTCGCGCATAGCCTAGCGATGACCACTGGAAACGAGCTGGCAGCCCGTTACCTGTGAGCTGCATTGGCTATCCTATCCACCAATAACCGACCTCAATAACGCTATAATGATAGAAGACAATTGATCGCTTTGCAGACCTTTCACCGACAAGTTCTCACACGCGCTGTCTCGTGAGGGAGACCGAAGCTGGTGTCTAGCGGGATTGCTACTGCGCTTCTACTAACCACTCATTTGCCCTCGCCGGCATCTGACACTACAAGTGCACGAATCTATGGTTAGGCTACTGCAGAAGCCTCATTCCTACAGCAGCGATGTTATTCGATCTGGCATTCTCTTTAGCTGCGGGCACATTTATCCATACGCTGGAGTAGGTCCAGGATCATTGGTGCGGGGCATGTCACACAGTCAGACGACCACCTCGCCCGCCGGGATCTGACAACCACAGTCACCCCAAGGAACCGCGTTGTTCCTAAAGCGTACTGTCCTGAGGGAATTTACCTATGCACGGAGGACAGAAACTGGCAGACTTTTTTGACGATTTCACTGAACACCTCGTACCTACATCTTACGGCGAGATCCGTCTGCGGCATGGCGGGTCCGGCTTTCCCATCCTTCTTTTGCACGGGCACCCGAGAACGCATACCACTTGGTTCATGGTAGCTCCCCAACTTATGCGCCAGTTTTCCATTGTTTGCGCGGATATGCCAGGGTTTGGGCAGAGCTACCAGCCGATAACACTGGCGGATAGTTCGGGAAAGGCAAAGGCGGCGGCGTTGCATGAGTGTATGAAAACGCTCGGCTATGACAGGTTTGGTGTCGCGGGCCACGACCGCGGTTCGTATCGCGCGTTCCGGATAGCGATGGACTTTCCAGAAAGCGTTGCAGGTCTGGTGGTTATGGACGGCATCCCGATCTACGAGGTCTTGAGTCGCGCGGATTGGCGCTTTGCGAAGAGCTGGTGGCACTGGTTCTTTTTCGCGCAAAGCGAAAAGGCGGAAGCTGCAATCCGTGGCAATCCTGATCTCTGGTATCCTGCGGGGGCAGCCATCGGGTCAAAAAATAATCGGGATTACCTTAAAGCCACCCGAGACCCTGAGGTGGTGCATGGCATGCTTGCAGATTATCGAGCAGGACTTGAGTTCGATTACGACGATGACAAACGCGACAGGGAAACCGGACGACGTCTACAATGCCCTCTAGGTGTTCTTTGGTCACGGCAAGACGACATGGAAAACCTTTACGGCGACCCTGCAAAACCTTGGACCGACTGGAGCGACCGGATCGTGCTGAGACAAGGCATCGAAAGCGGGCACCACATGGCAGAAGAGGCCCCTGAGGAAATCGCAAAGCAGTTATCGAACTTCTTCTCAAACCAGTGTTGAGCGCCGTATCATGTTCGATGATCGATCTGATATTTCTGAAATTTCGGCGCAGCAATACGCCACTCAATAATCATGACAATGGGAACTTTGATAAATTTCGCGTGTTGATGAGGCTCTTCTAACATTATGGGAGTTGAACAATGGCCACTGAAAAGACGCTGGACGACCTGTTCCTGGACACGCTCAAAGATATTTATTTCGCAGAAAAACAGATCCTGAAAGCCCTTCCGAGAATGGCACGCGCAGCACAGTCGGAAGAGGGTAAGGCAGGCTTCCTTCAGCACCGCGATGAGACACAGGGACAGATCGAGCGGCTAGAGCAAGTTTTTGAACTTCTTGGAAAAAGTGCCCGCGGCAAGACTTGCGAGGCCATCCAAGGAATCATCGCCGAAGGCGAGGAGATCATGGAGGAGTATAAGGGTACCGCCGCATTAGATGCTGGACTTATTTCCTCCGCCCAAGCCGTCGAGCACTACGAGATCGCGCGATACGGCACGCTCAAATCCTGGGCGAAACAACTGGGCCTTACCGACGCTGTCCCTTTGCTGGATGCCAATCTACAGGAAGAGATTGCGACAGATCAGAAACTGACCGCCCTTGGTGAGGCTTCGGCCAACGCTAAAGGATCAAAAAAGAAGGCCAGTTAACTTCAGACTTCCAAGACACGGCCGCCTCCCAGAGGGCGGCCTTTTTAGTTTGATCGGAGCCTTCTTCCGTCATCACACTCTCGAAACACACCCGGAGAATTTTCCATGGCCAAGAAACCAGCTGCCCCGAAATCAGTGCAAGAGACAGATGTCGTGATCATTCACGACCAGAAAATGCGGCGTGGCTCAGGCGGTGAGCTGCACCAGTTTGCTGAGGGCGACACACCTGTCATGACGACCGCCCAGGGCGGACCCGTGGCCGACGATCAGAATTCGCTGCGGATCGGAGCACGCGGCCCGCTGGTTATGGACGATTTCCACTTTCGTGAGAAGATGTTCCACTTCGACCACGAGCGCATACCAGAGCGCGTCGTCCATGCCCGTGGCTACGGCGCCCATGGCTATTTCGAAACCTATGAGTCCCTTGCGGACTATACCAAAGCCGATATCTTCCAGCGCAAGGGCGAGAAGACGCCGGTCTTCGTCCGGTTCTCCACCGTTGCCGGTAACAAGGGTTCTGCCGATCTTGCCCGCGATGTGCGCGGCTTTGCCGTCAAGCTCTACACGCAGGAAGGCAACTGGGACCTCGTCGGCAACAATATTCCTGTGTTCTTTATTCAGGATGCAATCAAGTTTCCCGACCTGATCCATGCCGCCAAGCAGGAGCCGGACCGCGCCTTTCCGCAGGCACAGACAGCCCATGACAATTTCTGGGATTTCATCAGCCTGACACCTGAGAGCATGAACATGGTCATGTGGATCATGTCGGACCGCACCATTCCCCGCTCCCTGCGCTTCATGGAAGGCTTCGGCGTCCACACTTTCCGCTTCGTCAATGCGGATGACAAATCCACCTTCGTCAAATTCCACTGGAAGCCGAAACTCGGCCTCCAGTCGGTCGCATGGAACGAGGCCGTTAAGATCAACGGCGCAGACCCGGATTTCCACCGTCGCGACCTGTGGAACGCCATCCAGTCAGGCGATTTCCCGGAATGGGAATTGCAGGTGCAATTGTTCGATCAGGACTTCGCAGACAGCTTCGACTTCGACATTCTCGATCCGACAAAGATCATCCCCGAGGAAATTCTTCCGCCCAAGGCCATCGGTCGCATGGTGCTGGACCGCATGCCGGACAATTTCTTTGCCGAGACCGAACAGGTCGCCTTCATGACGCAGAACGTGCCGCCGGGGATCGATTTCAGCAACGATCCATTGCTGCAAGGCCGGAACTTCTCCTATCTCGACACGCAATTGAAGCGTCTGGGCGGTCCCAACTTTACGCATCTGCCCATCAATGCACCGAAGTGTCCTTTCGCGCATTTCCAGCAGGATGGCCACATGGCTATGCGCAACCCGGTGGGCCGAGTGAATTATCAGCCCAACTCGCATGGCGAAGGACCGCGCGAATCGCCCACAGCCGGTTACCGCCACTTCCCGGCGGAAGAACAGGGCACAAAGGCGCGCCTGCGTCCTGAAAGCTTCGCCGATCATTACAGCCAGGCCCGCCAGTTCTACATCAGCCAGACGGGCGCAGAACAGCGCCACATCGCCTCGGCCCTGACCTTCGAACTCAGCAAAGTGGAAATACCGGCGATCCGCGAGCGCATGGTATCTCACCTGCTGAACATTGATGAGACGCTAGCAACGACCGTGGCCCAGAAGCTGGGCATGCAGACGATGCCGAAACCTGCGGATGCGGCCATGCCGACCCGTCAGGACCTCGACCCATCGCCCGCGCTCAGCATCGTTGAAAACGGTCCGAAGCGTTTTGAGGGACGCAAGCTCGGCATTCTCGTCACCGATGGTGTCGATGCCGGTCTGCTATCTGCACTGACAGACGCGGTGACGAAGGAAAAGGCTGTCTTCGAACTGATCGCGCCAAAGGTCGGCGGCGTGAAGGCGTCCGATGGCAGCTTGATCGAGGCCCATCACATGATCGATGGCGGTCCATCGGTGTTGTTCGATGCCGTAGCGTTGCTTACCTCACCGCAGGGCATCGAAGACCTCGTTGATGAAGCTGCCGCACGCGATTTCGTAGCCGATGCGTTCCAGCATTGCAAGTTCATCGGCTACGTCGAATCGGCCATGCCGCTCATGCAAAAGGCCGGTCTGGCAGATGCGCTAGACGAAGGCGTCATCGCCCTGCCGCAGGATGAAGACCCCGCAGACTTCGTCGCCAAGCTCGGCACCCTCCGGGTCTGGGGCCGTGAGCCATCCGTCAAGCTCGGCAAGGCATCTCCACCCGTTAAGTAGGATTAGGAGTGGGACGGTGGAAGCCGTCCTGCTTCCTCACCTCTTCGGATGAGGATCTTGCGCGGCGTCCGCATTGTCTTGAAAAGCCTGGTTTGACATGATTAAAAAAATAATTTGTGAGCAATTTCGTGTCGGAACCACTAGAAAGCTTCGACGTTTACAGCGGCGTTATTTTAGGAGTCGCTACATGTCTGGACCGAGTGCTCGTTGGAGCGAACCTGTCGAATTTAATTTTCCATCAAAAGGATCCTATAAAGTTAGTGGCCCGTTTGACGCGCTGGTCCATATGACTGAACAATGGCCGGCTGTCCAAGGCTTGAACTTTGTGAAAGCAAGAAGCACGTGCCGGGCGGCATTAGCCGGGCATAAATCCGTCGATGAGGCTCGCACCGCTTTTGAGGCTGCGGTGGCGGAAGCGCGTCGCCGGCACTAATTCAACTATTTCGGTCCTAGATGTTGATCCCATCTAACCCATCGTGCTTTCGATCTTCCATATCACTTGTACATGTGGCTCGGTTCTCGACGGTATGAAATTACTCCGGCTCTGTCTTATTGACGGGGAGATCGACTGGGTTGCCCTCAGACTTGAAGTTGGTCATCAATCTTAACGTGGCAAATGTGACAACTGAGAGCACAATCGCGGTATCGTATGAGCCCAAGCCGACAGCAGCGCCAATCGCGCCGGTCGCCCATATGCTTGCAGCCGTTGCAGTACCACGCGTTCCCAGTTTACCCACAAGGATCGCCCCGCCACCAATAAAGCCTACGCCGTTGATCAAGCCTTCAAGCACTCGCGCAGTCGCCTCCGCGTTCCCAATCGTAATCTTTTCCGACGCTTGTATGAACCCACAAGCTGCAATTGCTACCAACGGAAAAGTGCGGAGGCCTGCGCTTCGCTCATTTCGTTCGCGGTCCCATCCGATGGGAAGGGCAAGAAGATAAGCTACGAGCAGTGCGATCAGATGAGGAAAAAAGTTGAGTTCAATGCCAAACGATAAAAGCCATTTGTCCATGTGATATTCCCCAATGATGTCGATGACCGAGCATATTCGTTTCTACCGCTTTCCCTAGAAGGGAAACGCGGAATTCATGAAACCGTATATTCAAATCTCAACATATTGGAAGATAAGTGCTCTGCGGAAACTATCGTGGCAATACATCCGTCACAGGCTAAACAGGTTGCCCGACAACGTTAGATAGACACGCGCGCATGGAGGTGTAACAGGTGGTCGGCACCCCTGACTTACAATTCGGGCATGGTTCTGAACACTGCATAGCCCGTCCCGGTAGCCAATAGCAGCGCTAGACATGCTAGCAGTCCGTCGCGCGCAGTGAGTGACAATCCGATGAGAGCTACTGCTGCCATCGGTAAAGTGCTTGCAAAGGGAATGAGTTCGAGTGGTGGCACTGTCGCACACAGAGTGATAGACAGTCCCGCCAGCCCCTGAAGAAAAGGTGGTTTCGTTGCCCAGGACATTCGCGGGCGAACTAGCTTGTCGATCCATTGCGATGCGGGCTCGATCTTCTCAACTCCACGCTCAAGCTTCGGGCCACTTATCTTTCTTTTCTCCAGGCAATCGGGAAGCCACAGGTGCTTTCGCCCGAACAGGATCTGGATCGCAAAAAAACTTATGACAAGTGCGATGACGGTCGGGAGGCCTGGTATTCCACCGATCGGGCTCATTTCGATGATCGCGGGGATTGTCAAAAAAGGCCCGAAACTTCGTTCGCCAACTGTTTCCCTTATATTATGAATTGATAGTTGTTCAGCGTCTCGGGCAAGAACTTTGATACCCCGGAGTAGCCCGCCGAGGTTTTGCTGTCGTTCATTAGCGTTAGCCTCCGACGTCATCTATCATGTCCAAAATCTAGCGCTCGAAGCGGGGTAAAAGTTGTTGGCTGGTGTGCATGAGGCCAAACTCACTGCTCACCGGGATATTGATGCTCTTGCAGAAGGTTGGCGAGATGCGCTGTGTTCCGTACCAGCATTTCGACCATCGTCGTTACCGTGTCGGGCGTCTCTTCAAGATCGACGAAGTTTGTTGATCCCATTGCTTCGCCCACCCAATAGGCGACGGCGTTTGCCGGGATCGTAAAGCCGACATCATTCAAAGCCTGGAAAACTTCGGCAGACACATGATGGGCACCATCTTCATTACCAACGACAGCGACAGCGGCAACCTTTCCATAAGAAACCATACGGCCTTGGTCATCGGTTTCTTCTAAAAATGCATCCATGCGCTCCAACGCCCGCTTTATGACGCTTCCCGGCTGCCCAAGCCATATAGGGGTGCCGATGATCAGGATGTCCGCATTCAGAATTTTCGTCCTTATCGTGGGCCAAACATCGCCCTCCCCCTCATCAGATGTGACGCCAGGCTTGATGTCGTGATCTGCCAGCCAAACCGTTTCTGTCACTGCATCGAAAGACTTGAATTCCTCCGCTATGAGGTCGAGTAGATGTGCGGTCGACGATGTCTCTGTGGATGACGATGATTTCAGAGTGCCGTTGAGGGCGAGAACCTTCAATGCCATATCTTCCTCCGGAAAAGTGTGTGTTCGTCCAGCAATCTCTATCAGGATGATCAACGGCCACGAACCAGCTGAACAACTGCCATTCCAACCTTGGAGTGGTTGTTTGGTTCCCAGACGCGCAGTCCACATCGGTTGTCACGTCAAACTCGGCCGCATCGAAGCAGTCTGTCACAATTGGTCACCCGATGGAGATGATGACAATAAGCCCACAAGATTGCGGGGCTGACTATCGCAATCGGTTAATCGTGCGGATCAACCTAAGAACAACGATTATTCCTTTCGATATTCACGAGACCAGCAAATTATGTGATTTGGAAACTCGTTCTTTCACTGATGCTATCCACGCTGAGCGCTGCAAAAAACGAAAATCGTTTCTTCAAGCCCCAGGAACATTGCTGATGCTAAATAGTTGAAAGGCCTGCCAGTCCGGCTCGAACATCAACAAAGGAACCCGAGCAGCACAAATGAACGAGAAACGGGATATCTGGATCAGCGCTCGCGCATATGCACTCTGGGAAGAAAACGGGCGAATAAACGGAAGCGATCATGAACACTGGCTGCAAGCTGTCCGAGAATACGAGCTCATGATGCAAACCCGGGCTTCACCTGATGGTTTGGAAATACTGGCCAGTCGAAAGAGCAAAGAAACGAGTTAGTCGTTCGTCAGAGCAACAATGGATCGATAGTATCAAAAATCAGCATGAGGGGGCTTTCTGCGGTCCCCTCATAATAGCAACCTCGGGACGAAGGAAACCTTCATTGGATACTGCTCTTTTGGTCGGATACCTCGCCTCAATGTGTTCGGTCTCAAGCTTCGTTCCACAGGTCTACAAGGTTGTCAGGACCGACGATACGAAGGCAATCTCAACAGGAATGTACTGTCTCACGGTTACAGGATTTGCGCTCTGGACCGCATTCGGGGTGATGCGCACCGAATGGCCTATCATCCTGACAAATTCCGCTTGTTTCTTTTTATCCCTAGTCATTCTCGTCAAGAAGCTAAGATCGTAGGCGCTCTCGAACGGGTGCCACAAAAATCTGTCCGAGTTGGATACAGGTGAGAGGCTGAATGGGTCGAGCGGGAGCGCGTCACGCGTTTTCAGCAATCACACCTCTGGACACTGAATTTAACGGTATCCTGTCCATTAAAGACCTATCCGAGCGCGCAATCTCAAAATAGATTCCGTTTAGGTCGTCACCGTTAATCATTCTGTCCGCAGCCAGTTCTCGCGCAGTCTTCATCGCCTCTACACACGCATTTTTGTCGTTCGCAAATTCAGCGCCGTGCTCGTCGATCATCTCGCCGTCTTCATAATGGATACGGAAAAAATACATTGGCATGACGTCACCGTTCTAGTGGGGAATCGATTATTTTCCCGGTCCGTCAGTTTGAATATGGTTTGCTTCGAGAAGCACGATCATCTCGTCCGCCTCGTCCTCTGTCAGTGCATCAATAGGAAGCTCATCGACTGTAGCCGGGCTTGCCGTGACAGAGTCGATAACGGTCCAAAATTCATCATGAATGTTTTTTCGTTTTTCAAACCGGCCCATGATGTAATTTTCCGCATAAGGGCTCTGCTGGTCAATACGAGTTCTTGGGACCGATAATTTCCGGTCTAACAGATAGGGAATACGTGATCGTGGTGGTAAACGCGGCGGAGCAGCGTCATCTCAGCGGTCACGGGTCGTACGTCAATTGCAATTGTCGCTCTTGCCGAGAAATTTCGAGCTGTCCCGAAAATCGTCGTCCAAGACATGGGTCGCGCCTAATCTACTCAGAGCCCTTCGGCGCTGACAAAACAAAGCTTGTCGCCTTCGGGATCGCGACAGTAAGCGGCGTAGAAATCGTCCGCGTACCGAAGCCGTAGACCGGGAGCGCCCTCATCTTGCGCGCCCTTCTCGATCGCCAAGGCCCAGAGCAGGTCAACGACTGCCCCCGAGGGTGTAGCGAAACTGATTGCACGCCGTTGCCCCACCTCGCCGGCAGACCGTTAAAGGGACAGCGTAGGGCAAACTGCGGCCAGCGCCGGTCACCTCGTTGCCAAATGACGCCTGCCTCCTCCGCCCCGTCCGTACCCGCGACACGCCGCATGCCGAGAGGCGACAAAACATCATCATAAAACGCCGTCATCTTCTTGAGGTCCCGGGCACCGAGCATGATGTGACTGAACATATGGTCCTCCTAAGCCGACGGGGGTCTCTAAAATTTAAATGTCATTGATCGTCGGCAACAAATGTTCGGCTTTCGGGTTCCACCGAGCTTTATATATTCCATGGCAAGATTCAGTGATGAAGTGTTTTCCATCACAGGATCCGTTGTGAAGGTTGGGTGAAAAGCCCTTAATGCTGAGGGCACAGGCCGGTCGTTACACGCGGCGGAGAAACTCCTCCGTAGATGTGATTTCCAATTGGACAGAGAAACGGTCGCCCAGCAATTCGAGCGAAGCGTCATGCGTATCGTCGGCGCCGCTGCAGACTGCATCTCTCAGGAGGATGACACGATACCCCAGATCGATGGCTCCAACCGCTGCGGCAAGGACGCAGACGTCGGTTTCTCCGCCGGAAATCGCCAGCGTTTCGACCCCCTCCCCTGCCAGCACCCGATGAAGCTCGCCGCTGGTCCAAGGCGAATAGGTCATTTTGTCAAAAATCCTCGCCGGTGGGACCAAAGCCTTTAATGACGGAACAAGATCAACCATTTCCGACCCAAGATGCTCGAGTGTCATTACGTCCCACTTTTCGTAATAGGTCCGCCACATTCCGTGCATATCGGCCGCATGCCTGGGTGGAATAAAGCGCGTGAAGACGGTTTTTTGCGGATGGCGCCCTGCGACCTCCTGGATCTGGGGAGAGACTTGTCGCATCCATGGAACATGCCATGGCGTGGCTTCAGCAAACAACCGCTGCATATCGATGCATAGATGTACCCAGTTGCTCCCGTTCATCATCTCCTCCATTCAAAAGGGAACTCTAGGAAGAAGCCGTCATCCGATGGGCACAACTGGCAAACTGCGCTTGTGCCCACTGGCTTGATAGGTCTTTAAAATTCGCAGTCTCGCGGGCTCGCTAATAGGTTTCCCTTCGAGAAAATCATCGATCTCCTCGTAGGTAACGCCATACACATCTTCATCTGGACGAAGCGGTGCGTCGGATTCGAGATCTGCGGTCGGCACTTTGAATACCAGTTCCGATGGAGCACCCATATATTCGGCGATCGCCCTCACCCGACGTTTCGTCAGGCCTGCGAGCGGCAATATGTCCGCTGCACCATCACCAAACTTGGTAAAGAACCCCATGAGAGCCTCGGCCGCCTGGTCAGTGCCGATCACCAATCCATTGGTACCCCCGGCCAACGCATACTGGGCGGTCATCCTCTGACGCGCCTTGATATTTCCCAAATGAAAGTCCCTTCGTGATGCCTCGACAAGATCTGTCGCATCGACCATCACGGCAGCAAGTATGGCGTCGGCTGCTTGATATCGATCGTAACGACCCGGTCGGGCTGGATCGCTGCTAGGGGTTTCTGGGCATCCGCCTCGTCGGCCTGTGATCCATATGGCAGTCGAACCGCTATGAAGCGGGCGTCGTATCCATCTGCCCGGAGCGCTAAGACCGCAGCTTGTGCAAGCATTCCCGCAGCAAGCGAGTCAACACCGCCACTGATACCCAGAACATAGGTCCGGCATGATGACTGACGCAGATAGCTGGAAAGGAACTGAATGCGCCGGCTCGTTTCCTCAGCTGCGGGGAACTCGGCAGTAACACCGAGAGCAGCGGAGATTGTTTGCTGTTGCTCTTTCATTCATCATCCAATCTGACTTTGTCGGCAATTCCGAAGGGCTCGAACGTCACGACGAGAAAGTCCTCTCTTTCTTCCAATCGCGATAAGGAACGAGCAACTGCCCCGGAAATCTTCTCTCAATTTCGTCCTCGACAAGGGCAATCCTTGAGAAGGTCGGCTCACGAGACCGATCGCCAGCTTCGCTAAATTCTTCCAGCGCGCTCATCGCGGCAAAAACTTCATCTGTCCTCATCGCCTCAAGGCGAGACGCAAAATCCGACACGTCCTCTTTCAAGATTTTGTCAGCTGTCATCATAGATCTCCTGTCTTGCTAAAAACCGTAAGAGCATGGGATTGTTCCTTAATCCCGGAACTTCACGAGCCTGTGCTGGTTATTGCTCCCATCATCAACAGGAGTATTCGTCATGAAACGCAGTCTCATTCTCGCATCCATTCTTCTGGCAACTGCCGGGTCCGCCGCCTTAGCTCAGTCCACCGCCGAAAAGACTGGCGTGAACTCTGTCATCGGTGTTGCGCCCAAGACTGAGGACTTTGTCCTTGAGGCCGCCAGCAGCGACATGTTTGAAATTGAATCCAGCAAGCTCGCCTTGGAACGCGCAGACGAAAAAACCAAGGCATTTGCACAGATGATGCTGGCGGATCACCAAAAGACATCCAATGAGCTGAAGGCTATGGTTACCTCAGGCAAAGTAAAGGCAACCATCCCAACTGCGATGTCTTCTTCACACCAGAGCATGCTGGACGACTTGAAGAAGCTTCAGGGAGACGATTTCACCAAGCAGTATCATTCGGACCAGGAGGATGTACATGAAGATGCAGTTGATCTCTTCAAACGCTACGGCGAAGAAGGCGAGAATGCCGAGCTAAAGGCCTGGGCTGCAAAGACCCGGCCGGCACTTGAACACCACCTTCAGATGGCCACAGACATGAACAAGTAGACAATTACCATCTGCCCCCGCCATTCGTTTGGCGGGGCGCTCCTTGCAAGACCCAAGCTGACCGGATATCACGCCTCTCACAATAAATTCTCGGCAAGCCAACTGCGGATATGCATCCAAAACGGCTGTTGGCATCCAAGCGATCATGACATTCGATAATCCGGCGCCGTGCAGCGAGAGGCGGGGAAACCCCTGCAACAGTTTGGCCTGGCTCTGCGCTGCTAGTGCTGCAAGACGGCACCGGAAGGGCCAACAATGTCGGTCCTGGCGCTTCAGGACCCGCTCCGCCCAAACCTGGAACCAAGTTATCAGACGCAACCTGCGCCTGACGCACGAGCGGTTGCACTATTCCAGGTGGTCTTGAGCTGAATCGGACCTGAAACCCGCGCCTTCAAACCCATATTCCTGATGCCGGGCGACCTGGTTCCGGCGAGCTAATCCGCCGCAAGTTCTGTCATAACGTAAATTACGTATGCTTCACCTCATCCCATGCAACTTGCGCGAGCCGCCAATCATCATTGAACAATTCTTGGAGAGCAAAGCCCATGCAGATCATCGAAACCAAGCGCCTGATCTTGAGGTCATTTGCCGAGGGAGATGCAGCAGATCTTTTTGCCTATCTGCATGCGCCGACCGCGACCTGCTTTCTGTCCAAGACGCTCACTGACATGACCGCAGCGGAAATCGAGGTCCAAAAACGGGCGCTCGATGCTGGCAGCGTAGCCATTTCCCTGAAAGAGACCGGACAGGTCATCGACGATCTTTTCGGCGGTGGGGCCGAAGAGGAGGAGGACGCCCAGACCACTTCGGTCGGCTGGAACCTCAACCCGGAATTCGGCGGCCAGGGTTATGCATTCGAAGCCGCAGGTGCCCTGCTCGTTCATCTTTTCCGAGAGAGAGAGGCTTCCGCCAGATTTACGCTTATGTCGAAGACCACAACACCCCGTCGCAACGCCTCTGCGAAAAGCTCGGCATTCGGCGGGAAGGCGTGTTCATCGAGTTCGTCTCCTTCACCAAAGACGAAGCCTACAATTCAGTTTACGGAAACACTATGCAATATGCCATCCTGAGGAGGGAATGGATTGCGGCGCTTCGCAACCCGGCCTACTGAACGACGCGTTCTGGCAAGAGCCGCGCCCCGAAAGAGAATGGCAACTTGATCGGCTGCTACTTACTTCCGTGCCGTAAAGTAGTCGGGCATACCACCCCATGAATCGCCACCGTGTTGAGATTGCAGACCATTTGGGAATCCGAAAGTCGGTGTGAACGACTGCTTGAGGAGGCAAAGCCATCGCTGCGAGTGAACCTCGCTCGCCTCGAGCAGGATGCCTTGCGAGCGTCTTCGCCTTGAATGGTTCTAGCCGATGGTCTAGGAGCTAGTATTGCTAAGGCTCTGAAATTACTCTCGAAACTTTCGAGAAAAGGACGGCAGGAACCAACGCCTGTTTTTTCGGTTGTATTCCGAAAGCGTGATCTCTTGGAGTTGGCAGTTGTCCGGCTGGCCCGCTTTGGCGATAACTCTCGGCCTAGAAAACCGGTCTAACGGTTCCTATCGAACATAGAGGAGCCCGTATATTGAACCTCGATGCTTTTTGTTCATAATTGGCGGATGGAGGAGAAAGATATGTCACGATTGGCCCTCTCGGGACAAAAATATTTGGTGGTCGAAGACGAATACCTTGCTGCATCGGACCTGCTGATAGCCCTTGAGGATGAGGGTGCGCGGGTCTATGGGCCGGTATCGGATGTTGCGCGCGCCGTTGAAGTTCTTTCAGACCCCAGCTTTCAGCTTGATGCCGCAATCTTGGACATAAACCTTGGAGGGGAAATGGTTTTCCCGGCGGCAGAGCTTTTGATCAAACAAAAGACGCCCTTTGTTTTCGTATCCGGTTTTGACCGGATTGCGCTGCCAGAGACATTTCGCGATGTGCCTTGGCTCTCGAAGCCCTACGAAAGTTCCGCTCTGATTACGCTGCTTCAGTCTGTGAGATCTTCATGCTGAATTTCATTCCCATCGTACAATGAACCAATATTGAGCTGTCGGAGATGCAATTGCCAGCGTTGCAAGAATTTATGCCCCTATCGCCTGACTGGACGGATATTGGGTTACGGGTCGCGCTCACGGTCATGGCGGGTATTTGCATAGGAGTGAACCGAGAACGAGGCGGTCATGCCGCTGGGCTTCGCACTACTGTCCTCGTGGGCTTGGCAGCCTGCATTTCGATGATCCAGGCCAACATCCTGCTCTCTACGAGCGAAATCGCTAACGGGTCTATGGACGTGCTTCGCCTGCCTCTCGGTATACTTACCGGAGTGGGCTTCATTGGTGGCGGAGCAATCTTACGGCGAGGCGACGTGACGACTGGCGTTACAACCGCCGCCACCCTGTGGCTCATGACAGCGATTGGTTTGTGTTTTGGCGGTGGGCAGATCGCCGTCGGCTCTATTGCAGCGCTGATAGCGTTTGTGACGCTTTCCCCGCTTAAAATTATCAGGGCTTGGCTGGCAGTTGAGCAAAAGGCGTCTATCGGCATCAGGTCACATAGTGGAACCGACATTCCTGACATCTCAAAGTCGCTTCCGTTCGGGTGCGAGGCACAGTTCATTGCGTTGCGCTCGCTTGAGCAAGGCGAACATGAGTGTGTTTTTGAGTTACGTTGGAAAACCGACCGCCATAAGGTAGGGGCCCGGGATCTGGTAGAAGGCGTTCGCGCCACGCATCACGTGACGAGTTTTGAGCACCGCACGACGCTGACCTAAGGCCAGACTGTTAAATCTCATCAGGATTTAACCCGATGGGGGTGCGGATAAAAAGTTGGACTGCTTTATATGATCAGGCCGAGGCTTTTACGATATTCGACCAGGTTAAGCGATCCCAGCGATATCTTGATGCGCTTCTCAATGTACCAGCGGATATAGGCATCCACCTCGCCGACGAACTGTTCGATTGTCATGGCCTTCCAGTCCCGGGGATAGAAGAGTTCGGTTTTCAACCGGCCGAAGAAGCTTCGCACGCGGCGTTGTCTTGCGAGCAACCCTTTCGGGACATCGAGCGAACCAGCTTCGCTTCGCTGATCCGGGTTAGCCAGCCTGGCCAGCGATAATGAGCTCCGCGATCGGAGTGACCGATTGGCCGTTCCTCCACTTCGGTCACGGTCACAATGGCTGCATCCAGCATGGTGTTGACCAGCTCCGCATCGGGTTGCGTTCCAATCGACCAGCTGATGACCATAACATCAAAGCAGTCGATGATAGGCGAAAGGTGGACCCATCATGGGAGGGCTGAGTGCCGATCCCGGAGAGAAGCGCGGGCCGCGAAAAGACGTTGAACGCTAGACGAGTCGGACACAGACGGGCACCCTGTTCTTTTGGAGAGGAGCTTTCGGCTGGAAAGCCAAAATGAAGTCCCCAGCGACATAACGTCAAGCGGATTGAACCCGGTTTTGATTTGTCGTAAAGCCATCCCGTTGGCACCGTCCATCCCTTTATAACCTCGGAAGCGCTTTTCGTTCTCGGCACCGTTCGATCCGCAAACGCGCCTTCCTAATTTAGATGGAGATTCTGCGATGAGTGAAATCGTAGATCACGGTGTCCGCTTCGGTCGGATCGCGGCCACGCTTCCAGTTGCTGACATATCGAGAGCCTTGTTTTTTTACGCCGAGGTGCTGGGCTTTACGAAGACTTTCGAGAATGGAAACCCGGTCGGCTTCGCGATATTAAAGAGAGACGCGGGAGAGCTACATCTGACATTGCAGCCAAACCACAAGCCGGCGAACTTCAACGTCGCTCACCTTCTCGTCGATGACGTCGACGCACTACATTTGCGGTGCAAGCAGCGAGGTGCACGGATCATAAAGGGGCTACAAGACAAAGACTACGGTTTGCGGGCCTTCGTATTTGAGGACCCGGATGGTAACCGCATCGATGTAGGCCAATTAATCTAGCTCCTACTCAGGACCCGGAAAGTTGACTTTCCGGGTCCATCATATGCCGCTGATGAATCTATCGCTTCGGGCCAACTTTGGAAAGAAGCCTTGCCCCGTTTGGCCTTGGAACAAGTTCAAGCAGAGCTTGACGCCGACGCGCCGATTAGAGAAGCGCCGCATCGCGGAAGGCGGGACCGACTACCCCCGGCGAAAGCGCACCATAGACCTTCTGCCTATGCGGCGTCGCTCAAAGCAACCCGCCCCAGTTCCGCCGACAGCCTCATTTCCCGAGGTCGAAGCGATCAAGATTTCAACATAACTCCACCGCACAAACAGGCTGACGGCAATCCAAAGACGCGATGTGCCGTCGATCGAAGGAGGCGAAGTCAATGAAATCTGCTCTGCGTGTTACGCCTATTCTGGTTTTCCTCAGCACCGTCCCGGCTTTAGTTGCTTGCTCCGCAGGCTCTGAAAGGCCCAGTGGTCGGTGCGATCCGGTAGCGGCACGGGCGCTGGTTGGCAAACCGGAGCCGACAGACGAGCAAGCCAAGCGGCGAACTGGTGCGACCCTGGTACGTCGAATCGTACCCGGCCAGCCCGTTACCCATGATTACCGAGATAACAGAGTGACCGTGGAGACCGATCCCACCTCCGGCCGCGTCGTTGGGGCTAGCTGCGGATAAGGGGTTTATTTGCGCACGATTTTGAGCCACTTTTTCATTTCGGGGGATCCACGCTCAGGGTGAAAAAGTGTGTGCCGTCAAGAGTATAAACGTAGCTACATGGTACAGCGCGAAATGGAAAAGTGGCCCAAATTCAGCTGAAACTCAACAGCAAGACCACTTCTGGCTCTCGAAACGACCGAGTCACAACATAATTCTGAAGTCGAAATGCTATGTCTGCAGTATGAATGGCGCGAAGGGAGTTTCAGGCATCCATAATGGACGAAGAGGGCCTCCAAACCGCATCCCAAGATCTCCGTGCGTCAAGGCTGACTAAAAGCGAGAATTCTCAAAAAGCTATCACTTAATTTCCGTATGCGCGTCGATAAGCGTTACCGCTGGGAACTTCTGCTTCGACTTTAAGTTCGCAGTCTGAAGATCGTTGGATTTACACCGGTGCCTCCGCCCGGCTTTGTTTCCCACTACGAACCTGGTTTTCCGCTTACCTGCATGTGAGTTTTGACCTCTTATAAGGAGCGTCTCGAGGGGGAGTAGAGTCAACGAAGCTTGGTGGCGTTATCGATCTCAACGGTTGGGATTTACGCGATTGGCATATTTCGCTGACGATCTTTTAAGAACGGAAATGCGTGCCGTCGGCACCGCGTACTCAGGACAAAAGGATAAATAGATGAAAGCGCTGTGCTGGCATGGCAAAGGCGATATTCGCTGCGATACCGTCCCTGAACCTCAAATCGAGGACGGCCGAGACGTTATAATCAAGATGACGGCCTGCGCAATCTGCGGCTCGGACCTTCACCTGATGGACGGATACATTCCCTTCATGGAAAAGGGTGACATTCTCGGCCACGAATTCATGGGGGAAGTCGTTGATGTCGGGCGCGACAATAAAAAGCTCAAAGTTGGCGACCGGGTCGTCGTGCCATTTACGATCAGCTGCGGTGAATGCAATCAGTGCATAAAGGGTAACTGGTCAGTGTGTGAGAGGACCAACAGTACGGCTGATAACGCAACCAAGGCTTTTGGGTACCCCACCGCTGGTCTCTTTGGTTACTCACATCTAACCGGTGCTTACGCCGGCGGTCAGGCCGAATTCGTCAGAGTCCCATATGCCGACGTATCGCCCATCATCATTCCGAACGGCATGTCGGATGAACAGGCCTTGTTCTTGGGAGACATCTTCCCCACAGGCTGGATGGCGGCTGCAAACTGCGAGATCGAGCCAACAGATGTCGTTGCTGTCTGGGGCTGTGGTCCCGTTGGGCAATTCTGCATCAAGAGCGCGTTCATGCAAGGTGCGGCCAGAGTGATTGCAATCGACAACGTTCCAGAACGCCTTGCTCTTGCGCAGTCGCTGGGTGCCGAGATCATCAACTTCGATGAGATCGATGAGACGATCCTTGAGCATATCAAGGACATGACCGATGGTTACGGCGCGGATAAATGCATCGATGCGGTCGGTTCTGAATCCCACGCAACTGCCTCATTTGATGCGATCGTCGACAAGGTAAAGGCAGCCACCCTTCTGGGCACGGACCGCCCGCATGCGCTGCGGTCGGCCATCATGGCGTGCAGACCCGGTGGTATCGTTTCAGTGCCAGGCGTCTATGGCGGATTCTTGGATAAAATTCCCTTTGGCGCAGCTATGAATAAGGGGCTGACGATCCGTACAGGTCAGACGCACGTTAACAGATACTCCCGCGACTTACTGCGCCGTATTGAAGAGGGTGAGATCGATCCGTCGTTCCTCATCACGCACAGAGCGAAACTGGAAGACGGACCAGATCTCTACAAAACATTTCGCGACAAAAAGGATAATTGCATCAAGGTCGTTCTGACGGCTTAAAAAGTTTGGTGTCTACCCTGGCCAAGTCGCATTGTAGCGGCTTGGCCTCTGGAGCTACTCCACCCCACCAGCTATCACTTTGAAAAATGTCGAAATGCGAAATTGCGTCATGCAGACGCTCTAGAGCCTTGCAAACAGCTGGACCGAGCAATCAAAACAGCTACTCCCCATAATTGTATTAACACAGCTGCATCACCCCTGCTTATCGCCTACGGTAGACCGACTTATTCGCTCCTTTTGTTCTCCTGGACAGATAACGCGCAAATTCTCAGAGGACGGGGAACTACGCACGGTGCATTTGGTTTTCAAAAACAGAAACCTCCGGCAAGAAGGAATTCAAATGACTGGATCGAACGACGATGAACCATCCCTGAATAAGATTCACAAGGATGCAGAAGGACAATACGCACGAGGCTTGAAGCAGAGTGATAACAGTGGCGTCGCTAGCGCAAAACCCACGGTCATTACCGGATCTGAGGACGCGACTGTAAACAAGAATCCACCTGCTTCAAAGTCCCCGAAAAAAGATTGGGATTTGAACTATGACGCGCGGGAAACAAACGAAGGCGATTTTCGCGGCTGATTGTAAATCCCCCCATTGATCGGGTAGCCCATTCAAAGTTTCTCAACAGTCTCGATATTGAGATTGCGGTTAACTGAAATCCTCCGCGTTATCGGCAACAGCAGCCGAGGTTCATTTTGTAACGTCGATTGCAAACGGCTGAATCGGACAATCTGTTACATCTCTAGATGCGGGCTTTGCCGCTCCCGTAAAATCTGCTGGGTTATCGGTCATGGGAAATCAAGCAGTGCCGCTGTCTAAACGTCTAGGCGAACCCTCGCTGCGTGTTTCAACCATAAACTCGGTGTGGGTTTGATCCTTTCGACACCCGATCGTCACAGGTTGAATACGTATTAACGAAATCAAACGCATACCGACTGCGTTGATGCTGTCTATAGCCTCAGCATCCAATAAGTAGCTGAGTAAAGTCAATAACTGCACCTGCATAAGTCATCGGCATGACGACTGTAGCATCTGAATAAGCCAAGGCTTTGGCCATGCAAAGGTCGGCGAAAAGATCGGTGCAGGGAACAACTTATCGATACGCTGACGCCGAACGCCAAACCACACATTCTGCGACGGACTGCGACATATAATTGATTGGATTAACAGCATTTAGAAAATGACCTCTGTAGCACTGTTGGTGCGCCTCGGCGCCTTTGTCCGTCGGCCCGCGATATCCGGCGACGTGAAAAGCGCCTTTTGCAATTTTGGCTCAGTCGCCTACAGACGTGTGGTTGCTGCCCTCGACGGAACTACTTGAGTGCAAGCTTGTTAGTGGTCAGTACCTATTCCGGTATGCAAAGCCTCCCCTGCTCACATCCAAAGTTGGGTTTGAATACGGCGCCAGGCGAAGTGGAGAGCCCATTATGTCAAATGTGACAAGATCAGACGGCGAAAACACGAGTGATACACGGTTCGGTAAATCTGTTGAAAGCCAAGCCCAAATCCGGGATAGCTCTCCGATAGCTGAACCATCTGGTGAACTTCTCAACATTTATCTGTTGGAGCCGACTGCTAGCCCCGACGATCCCAGGTGGCAGGGCATGCCACCGAACGGATCCGTGACGGTGGCGGCTCGCACCTCAGGCGATGCACGAATTGTTGCATTAAGTCGCGAGGTCGATTTTATGGAGATTGATTCCGCTCCGGCAGAAGATGTCACGACTGCGAACGCAAGCGCATTTCGCGATGAAAAGCTCTACACAGTGATCGAGATCGAACGCGGTCTTACGAATGTGGCCCGAGGTGTCATTGAGGGCATCGTTCGGGTCGATGCTATTAAGCCTCTACAGGACTAGTCAGGTAATTATCGTAATGCGTAGGGCCTAGAGCTGACGACCTGTGTCCAAACGGTGGAAAGAAGAATGCGGATTGCCGACATTGAAGTCCAGGCCGTTACTAGGAGCTACCTCAGGCATTTTTTGACGCCGGCAGAAACATCAAATGGTGTTTGAAGCCGACGGTAAAAAATAGACGTGGCCCAGTTTAGGTGCGCGAAAGCAATCGGTTAGTATTTGTGTCGCGCCACTCCTCCACCTGTGGGCTCTCTGCGTGATATAGAGCGGGTCGATGTGTCTTGTTTCTGGCGACCCGATCCCTCAGACGCAGGTATGCGCATGCGTCTGAGGTTGGCTAAACTTCTCGTTGTCATTCGCGGTGATCGGGTGGACGCCTCACGCCTTGAAGGGATAGGAACAGGCGACCCTCTCGTTCGCTGGCGGCGTTCGAATCAAATTTCCCTGACCGGGCAATCACTTGCAGAATCGCTGCCAACACCCATCGTTGGTCAAACTTAACCGCCAACCTGCTTTGACCATGCGTCGAGCAAAGCTTTTATCTTGGCATCATACGCATAGGTCAGCAGCCATGAGGTAACAGCACCGAACAGGAAGGTGCCGATCCAAATGAAGATGGATTGCAACCGAGTTGGTACACCGAGCATATCCCTCAGCCTGTCCCGTTCGGCGGATGTCATCTGCAATAGCAAATTCTTGTCGGCAGTGAGTTTATCGCGCTCCTTGCCGATCTCGACCACCGAGTTCTGGATGGTCGCCAACTCCTTCTTGTGCTCCTGAGCCGTCGCCTTGATGTCATCAATGGCAGTCAGAGCCTCAAGAAGGTTTTCTCGTGCGGCCTCGATTTTGGCAAGCCGCTTATCTACGTCGCCGGATTCCTTCTTTACGATGGAATCAACCACGTCTACGCCGAGACCTGCCCCCAGCGAGCCAAGAAAAACCCTGAGGGCAAACTTGCTGATGCGAGTCGCAAATATCTCAATCTCAATGCTCATCGGCCCGCCCCTCAAACCTCCACATGAACGAGGCCTTTATCCCTGCCGATGAGCTGGCGAATGATGTTGGCGATGTCAGAGCGGCCCTCAAACTCCAGGGTTGCGGCCACCTGCTCTAAGACGTAGGTGCTGCCATGTATCATGTGCGCCTGGACGAGAGCCCGAATAACGGTTTCGATGTCGGTTGTCACCGGCGGAAGCGCTCGCATCGTATGCGCGATCTGCTTGATTTCTTCCGGCTCCGCGATCAGGCGCGGCAGGGACTCGTAAACACGACCCTGTTTAGGCCTGCTCTTTATCCGCTTTCTGACATCTGACGCCTGTGCGGGCGTAATTTCAATCTCAATCGTGTCCATGGCGATGGTAGTTTCGCGGGTGTGTTTCATTCGGAAAGTGCCATTCGTATCGACGGCCACTTTCGCTATCGCCACCACAGAGCGTTCAACCATCGGCGCGGACTGAAGAAAATTCGCATCAGGAAGCTTCTCATCCTTGAAGCCCTCCTTAAGCCTTTTCGCAAAGATGGCGAGTTCTTCGACGCCCTTTGCGACGGCGGCAGTCCCAATAATGGCCCCACTGCTGTATATCGCCGCATCCATCAGCCAGAGCCAGACGGAGCCTAGCTCCATATGGCCGAGAACCAAATCTCGTCCGGTCATGCTTTTGTAATCGCTGTCCAAAGCACGAAGGACGGTAGCCAGTTGAGCTGCGCTCATCGAGCGCTGATTATCGAAGGCTATGAGCAACAACCGCTCGTCGCCGGTCTCTCTACTGAAATCGAAGTCTGCCATGCTGTCCCCCAGATAATGCACAAGGCTATATCCACGGCATCAGAAAGCAACGCCTCACAGTTGTTTTCAAAAGACTTTTTGTCTCTCGTTCGGGGCGACGGCATTTTCAAGAGCTAGTTCCGCCGTCAAACCGAGCTGAAAAGTTCGCGATGCCGCGCGACATACGCCGGGTGCGGCCACAGTCGAGCATCTCCTGGCAAGTGAATCCGATCCATTTGCTTGGCGAACAAATTCCTCAGTTCCGACGGCACCTTGTTGTGGGAAACCAGGATCCGATAGTCGTCGGTCAGGGAGATCAGATGTCTATCGAAGAGCCAATGCACCGTCGCCGAGAGTGCGATGCCATTTTGCACCACGTCCGGTCCTCCCTCAGCTACCGACCATATGTGGGCAGCTTGTGCCTCAGACTTGCCTCCACCGTTGACAATCCGCAGCCCGGTGATCGCGCATCGGTTGTCATAAGCATCACAAACTTTACGTCGGAAGCTTGCCTCCCGAATCTTGCGGTTCGTCAGAAATTGCTCGATGCGGCGCTCCTGCTCAGTCAGTGGAAGATCGAGAAGCGCCATTGTGGGACCGTCGAGATGGTTTGGATCGAGCTCTAGCCGAATTGCGTTTTCGGCCGCGAGGGTCTCGGAAAGACCCGCTCGTACGATGGCCGAGAAATCAGCCTGGGGAATGGCGCGGATCGATTTGCCTTGGAGGAATGCCCCAACCCGCGCTGGGTCTCTAACCGATAGAAGGGATGTCTCCCAATATTTGCCATCGCGGACGAATGGGACAGGTTCGTCAAACTCTTGATATCCCTCCATAACGGCATAGGTATAGCCGGGACTGATAGGATCGTTTTCCAAGGCCACGACCTTTGCGCTTGCTACATATGCCCTGCGCCCGCCGTTGCGTTGAGGCTCCCGGTAAATGATCCAATCACCGACCAACGTTTCAGCGATACCCCTATATTGTTTTGGGAAATGGTAACGGAAGGCGATCTCGTCCTTATACCCCGAGTCGCGTTTGGTATCGAAAATGCCTTTCAAGGAAGCCTCTCAGTTGGATCCAAGGGAAACCGGAACGAACCTCATTCACCAACCAGTTTCAGCAGCATCTCGAATTCCTTGGTCTGCGACATGATCGCGGCGCGGAGCCTTTGACGACCTTTCCGATTGACCTCACCCTCGCGCTCCAACGGTAGGGTATCCAGGGCGGCGCCGAATGCCATCCGCGTCGATGCGCAAGACATCCGAAACATGACGTCTATGAAGTCGACGT
Organism: Hyphomicrobiales bacterium; assembly: GCA_900468015.1. GTDB lineage: Bacteria > Pseudomonadota > Alphaproteobacteria > Rhizobiales > Rhizobiaceae > Agrobacterium. The sequence continues at coordinate 64,441 of UBRU01000008.1, read as the reverse complement.
TTTTTGGAATTCATTGAGTACGCTTTTGTCCAAGCCATCTCCTCGCCCCCACAGACTGCAAAGGATCGTTTCCGCTGTAAACGAACACGCATCGCGATCAGCTTCGCGTCGATTGGTGGGCTATTGCCGCAGTACTCGACGGTTCCGTGTCAGCGTTTTGCGTCATCCTCCTGAAAATTCATCGGTCTGATCCGACCAGTCTCCTCGGAGATAGATCTGATTTCCCTGTCCAACTCGTCCAATCGCACCCGCAGCGTCGCGCGATCAGCAGCGATCGAGATTTTCGCGTTTCCGCCTGGCGTGCCTGATAAAGCGGTCACGATCTGGTCCCGCTCGTCCTCTAAGCCACGTAGCTCAGCATCTCGCTCCAGAGCGACTGCGGCATTGTCCTGCCGCCGCCGAGCCTCCTCGTCGGCGAGAATGCTTTCCTCGACCTTCGCGACGTTGGGCTTGATATCTGGAAAGCGCTCCGCAGCGAAACGAAGAAACTGACTGAACTCATAGATATGGAAATCTTGTCCCGCCTCTGTGCGAAACTCCTCGATAAGTTCCGGGCGCGGGCCAATTTTCCTCCCTCTATGGATCCACCACCAATCTTCCTTCGCGTCATCGGATATGAAAATCACCGGCCGTTTCTCGGCTTTGGCCTTCGCTATCATGTCTTTCCAAATGATGAGATCTCCGAATTTGTCGTATTCGCCGGCGTCCTTTTTCTGATCCTTATAGCCGGGCGGCACTTTCTTCGAATATCGGTCGTCACCTTCCTTTTTGAGCGCGGCCAGCTTTTCTGGCGGCCACTTATCTCCGACACGGTTTTCAAGCAGCTTGGTGAGCTTCTCCAAAACGCCATCAATTTCGGATGAGGGATGCGCGTCACGTGCTGCATTCATGCGAGCTTTAAAATCTGAGATGAACATGTCGAGCGCTGCAAGCTCTTTTTGAACGTCAATTGTGGGATGCGCTCGAAGTTGACGAAGCCGTTCGCGAGCCTTGTCGATGGTCGCCTCCTGATCTTTGATCAGCGCATCGTAGGCGTCAAGCGCCCCAAACTCGACGTCTAGCCGATTGCGCTGAAACTCAAGGCCAACCTGATATGGGATCCATAGAGCATCGCCAATCGCCTCAAATAGACGCAGAAGTTCATCCCGCACGACCGTCGTGTGGCGCAGACAATGCAACAAGACGTTAGCGTCGGGCACGAAGATCGCGGTATCCCAGAGCTTCGCGACTGAATCTGGCTTTTTAGGATACCATCCAGGATATTTTTCATGCATCAGATCAATCCAGCCACGCGAGTTTTTCAATGCCTAGCCGCGTCGCGGCATCCTTGACGAGATTGCGCGTCGACTCGTCTGGAGTTTTTCCTGTTTCGAGAAGAGCAGCACCAAAGGGACGACCCTCGTGACGTGACCTTCCTCTTTCGAAAACAGCCATGAGGACGAGTTTCCAGTCGCGGCTTTTTCCCCAACATACCACCCTGCCGTCGACCAATTGGCACCCGTGCGGCTTAATGAAGGTTTCCGCTACCTCCGTTGGCGCCACCATGCCAAGAGCCGGCCAGATCTCAGCCTCGGTCGCGAGCAGGCGCGCTCGCTCATAGGGTTTTATTAAAGAGTCCTTGATATAAACTCGGACCTTCCGTGGATCCATGAAATGCGCGAGTTGGCCGCCGATCGACGCGTCCTTCGTCCATTTCTCGTAATATCGCGACCGCTCCGCATCGTTTAGCGTCGACCAACCCAGATCATCGGCTGTGGTCCAAAGCTTGTCGCGAACGCCACCGCGAATGTCCTCCGGCATCATCATTGAACCGTTCCACCAGGATGAGGTTTGGGAAAATCAAATGCTGGAAGCTCTAGGTTTGGATCACCCTCGCGCATAAAAAGATCTGCCTGGTCTCGCATCCAGTCCAGCATGAAGCTGCCCGCTCCCTCGTCTCGGAACTGAACCATTCCAGGCATTCTCAGCCGCTCGAGGTCGCCACGAGCCGCCTTCTCAAGCTCAACGACCTCAGCGATACGGCGCAGATCACTAACGAAATCGAGAACGACAACCTTCTTCTTCCGAGGGCTAATGCGAAGTCCTCGACCAAGTTGCTGGACGAAGATCCGACGGCTGTGCGTCACTCGCATGAAGACGATCATGTCCACATCCGGGACATCGACCCCCTCGTTGAACAAGTCACGAGTGGTGACGACATCGAGACCTCCCTTCCGAAACGCGGCCATGACACGATCGCGTTCACGAGCTGTCATCTCGCCGGTTATAGGTTCGGCGCGAAATCCGAACAGCCGGAGGGTTGCCGCGAAACTATTAGCATGGTGGACAGATGAGCAGAACACGATGACCGATCGACGCTGTTCCGCGTCAAACGCTTCTCGAATTGCTCGAGCGGCCTCTTCATCCCGTGTTGGTAGAAGGAGCAGGCGATTTAGTTGACTAAGCGAATAGCGGTTTCGGGAGTGCGATCGAATGAGCTGCCAATCGATATTATCAGCCAGCAACCGATAATCGGCCTCGCATAAGAAGCCGCGCCTTAGCCCTTCCGCGATGCCGATCTTTACCACGGGCCGGCCAAGCAACTCGTCGATGTCGTAACCATCGCCACGCCAAGGAGTGGCTGTTACCCCGCCAATCATCGCCCCGGCGAGATGATCCGTCACCCGCCTAAAGGTCTCTGATCCAATGTGATGGGCCTCGTCAATTAGGACGAGCCCGAATTCAGGAAGGTCGTCGAGACGCGAGACGGCGGATTGAATCGTGGCGAAGGTTATTCCATTCCAATCGCTCGGGGTCTCACCACCCATTAGGCGATGCGTGGAGATCCATTTCGGCAGCTGATCCCAGAATGAGCGCTGGAGTTGATCGACAAGCTCGCGGGTTCCCGCCAATACAAGTACCTGGCCGCCGGGTATGGCATCATCGCGGAAAAGCTGCGCGACACTTTCAGCAAGCACAACAGTCTTCCCAAGGCCGGTCGCCAACACTACCTGGCCTCGGCTTGTCTCACGCAAGGACGCAACAAACTGCTCGACCGCATTGTCCTGATAGTCTCGGAGCTGCCTGCGATGGATCGAATATTCTGGGCTTTTTCTAGCTAGCTCCAGCAGCATCGCTGGTTCCAACACACCGATTTCGATATCAAGGGCCTTCCAGCGAAGAATTGCCTCATAGGTCGCGGGACCAGCCTTTCGGCTCGCGGCAACATAGATCCGGTCCGCTTTGTAAAATCGTGCCGCCTCACCAACCTCATCCACGGCCTTTGCCGATGGATAACCGCCGGTCGTGAACTTACACTGGATGACCCAGAGCTCTCCATTCTTCACGCCAAGCACATCAGCGCCATGGTCACCGGAGCCCGCGACCAATCTCACATCCTCGAAGCCGTTGCAGACGAGCAATCTTGCGACATCCCGCTCGAAGGCCTGCCACGGGCCCTTCAACAATCGTGTTGCGTCGAGGAAGGGATCGCGCATCAGTCGGACACGTCTGATTTGAGAAGCCGGACGGAACAAGTCGCGCGGATAACCGCGTCGCGGCTCGCGCGCTCAATGTCCGTCGCCGATTGGCTGGCCAGCCAAACCGCGTCGCTGAGGTAAGCATCATAGCGCGACCGCACTGTCGCCCTTGCCTGATCTGTGACCACCACGCTACCGAAATCCAGGCCGGCATACGCGTCATTCCAGAAGCGCCCATCGAGGAAGAGACCGGGATGACGATTGAAGAGCCCCCTCAGGGAATCGACGTCGGCGTAATCCCATGCTCGACCATCACTAATCATAGCCCTATGGTCCGATACGCCTCTGTTCGCCATCCTTCGCGCCACTGACTCCCGCTCGGACTCATGAAGCTCGTTGAACAACACCTCACCCTGACCCTCATTAATCAGGGCTGACACGGCTCGCGCCATCTCACTCAGCACTGACGAAGCGAGCGTGATGATTTCCTGCGGGTCAAGACGGGTGTCCAGGCAATACTGTTTACGGTAGTCGGCCAAGACACCGGCCACGGATGGATCTTGCCCCTGCCCCTTATAGAACTCGATCGTGCGGTGTGTCAGCTCGGTCAACAAGCCATCCAAGGGGGTCATTGTGGTCGACCGGAAGACATCATGGCCTGCATCGATGAGAAACGCGTATGTGCGGGTCGCGACGTCGTCCAGCTTGAGAACCCACGGCAGCCCCGTGGGCAGGTCAGGATCGCTGGCCGCGACGCCGAATGCCTGCACCTCGTACTCGACGCGGAAGGTCGGGTGTACGTATTTTCGCGAGAGCTCATGAATTTGCCTGCGCGGTGGAGGTGGCGCAGGTATCTGAGCTGGAGGCGGCGGCGCCGGTTGTGGCTGGGATTGGCCACCTGCCGGAGGTGGCGGCGCCCCTAGGCCCCCACTGGATGGTTCGTCAACAAAGCCAGCCGGAAGCGGGGTATTGCCGCTATCGCCTGGCTTCTCGCCGAGCACTTCCTTGTCTTGCTCTAGAACCAACTGCCACCAGCGCTCATCCGTCAAATAGTCCGGATCATCCTCCTCGAAGGAATTCGCCATCTGCTGCGCGCGGTCGTTGTCCTTGACCACGAGCACACGCGACCACAGGCCGTTCTTGCCCTGAGGACTTGAGCGCCTGAATATCTGATAGAGACGATAGAGCGGGCTGTCATTTCCAGTATAGCCGCGCTGTTGGGCGACGATTGGACGGAGTGGGCCGTCGCCACGGATGACCCGGACCATTTCGCTCCAGGCGGGATCATCCCGCTCAAAGCGATCCTTGGTATAGCTGACACGGCAATGGTCGATGTGGATCTCGCCCACAAATCGGCCGCGTCCACGCTGATCGTCGGTCGGATATTCCACTTCTGATGTATCGCCATCACTCCATTCAAACAGGTCCTTGTTTCCGATCTCGATCTTCCGTCCATTTCGCACGAAATCGAGACCGAATTCCGTGTTGTGCAAATATCGCTGCAGACCGATCCACCCGTGGACCCGTCGCTCGGCCTCCACGATTGTGCAACTCGGGCTGCCGGTCGGACAAACCTCTTCCGACGCCGCTAATGTCCGCATGCAGTGCACGCAGTACCTGCGGGGCGCGAGCTTGAAGTCGATTAGCTCAACGGCGCGCGCGACGGTGCCATCCGGAAACGACACTGTTCTGTCCTCACCCCAAACGCAATGCCGGCGTGGGGCGAGCCGGGCACCCTGCACCATCAGCCGGATTTTCCCGGCCTCGGACTGGCCGAGTAGGGAGGAATAGGCACGCGCGAGATGTTTACGCATCGTCTTCACGTTGTTGCCTCGCGCGAGGTAGCCCCTTTGATCCGGCTTAAGCCGGCCGATGACTATTGTTGTGCCGTGAGCATTGTGATCTGGCTTTGGACGGGTCTGGCGCGGGACCTTGAAGCTTCGCGTCGAACGCAATTCCTCCAGATCTATTCGAACCCCGACCTCCTCCGGATCACCCGCTCGGCTGGTCCATACCTCGGTCACGAGACCCAAGCGCGCCGTCGCGATGTTGAACCCCATCCCAAACAATCCGAGATTGGATAGAGGATCGTTGCCTGACCAACCGGCTCGCACCGCCTTCTCTAAGGACTCGAACGACATTCCAGGCCCGTTATCCTTGATCGTGACCCTCGCGTTCTCGTTGTCCGCCGACGGCAACGCCACGCCAATCTCGGGCGTGTTAATCGGCGCGCCAGAGCGCGCGGCATGCACAAAACCGTCGATGGAATTGTCGATTAACTCCGCGAGGCAACGCCATTGTGGGAGATTGATCTCGCCAAGCATCTGAAGGACCCGAGGATCGGGTGTTAGATCGAATTCCTGACTCATTTTGACTGTTTCTCCCCTTCCTCGGGTGGCTCGCCCCTCACGAGCAGGCGCTTCACCTCGTCCGCGAGCGCGTGTAACTCAGCGGTTTTTGTTTGACATTCCCAGATTTCCAGCACTGACCAGCCTTGCGCCTCGAGTGCTGCGCGGGTGCGGATATCACGTTCATGATTGCGCTCGAACTTTGGGCGCCAGAAATCCAACCTCGTCTTTGGCATACGCGCCAGCTTGCAGGCGGGGTCCGGATGTTGATGCCAAAAACAGCCGTGGACAAAGACCGCAAGGCGACGGGATCGAAATACCAAGTCTGGTTTGCCCGGGAGGTCCTTGGCGTGCAGCCGGGATCGAAGACCAGCAGCGTGTAATGCCTGACGAACCCTTAGTTCCGGCTTCGTATCGCGCGCCCGGATGAGCGCCATTTGCGCGCTTCGCGCCCTGTCGACGTCATGGGTCGTCCGCACCGCCAGCCTCATCGGAATCAGGGCCCGCCGCGTCCTCGCCGACCGGAGGCTGTTCTCGTTCTTTACTAGGGGTATCGTCCTGTCGGAAGCCCTCTAACATCTCCTCAAGCAACGCGGCATGGTCCTGCCTCGCGGGTACTCGCGCTAGCGTGCTCGCGATCCGCTGTTCAATCTCGGCGGGACTCAGCGAGTCGACAAGGCGCGCGTCTAAGGCCCAAGCGCGACCGGGATGGACGACATCCCACGGAGAGCGCTTATTCGCTCGAGTGGTCGCCGCGTCACCGTGCTTACTCATCCCCCAGCAAGCCTTGGTTTCTGAATTCCAGATCGGCCAGAACGTTCGGATCAGATGTTTCTCCGCGACCAGCTGCGCGTTCGTCGCGCATACCAGGCGGCGACAAACAAAATCGGCTAAGCGGATTGGCAGCAGCCCAGCGGGCAGGCGATCAGCATATCCCTCCGCGGTAGCTATTGTTCCGGCATGCTCGAGCAACCGCGCCGTGAGCTTGGCGCCTTGCTCACGGGTCGTGCTCGCATCGTCATTTGCTGGATCAGCCTTACCCACGTAGATCGGTGTTTCAGAGCCCGAAATTCCGGTATAGAGGGGATGGTCGCCCCTATAGTAGATCGCGTATACGCCAGCGCCGTAGGCGGGGCGAACTTCAGTTAGGGGAATAAGCGGCTGAGCAAGAAGCGCGATCGACACCATACGGCCAATTGCTTTCGGGTCCGCCGGGTCGAACGTAGCGCGCGGCATCCTTATAGGATCGGTTGCGGATCTGGCGGCCTCCACCGCGCTCGCATGGGAAGCGAGCCCTTCACGAATTCTTTTCACTACCGCCGGCGGCGGGTTTTCACCAGCCGCAGCAAGAACCGCGTTGAGAGCATCCTCAAGTGCATTGATTGCCGCTCGATCGGGCAGTACTGCCATCCATTAACCCCCTGCGGTACGCCGACGCGAGGCTACTGCATCGCGAGTCGTTTTCCCGACCTCCGACATAGCAAAATGCTAGGCTGCCTGTCGCCCAGAAACTTCAGGTCGTGCAGTCCCACTAACAACAAGCTCCGCGAGCCAGCCGCCTGCGGCGGCACCAAGTTGCGAGGGAACGGCATTGCCGAGCTGACGCATGCTCTCGCTCCAAGAGCGTGGAAACTCGTAATCGTCAGGGAGACCTACGAGTCGAGCCGCCTCTCGTGTAGTAAAATATCGAACCGTGCCATCGTCGCGGACCATCATGTTCTCGCCGCCCGGCACGCCGTGATCGCCGGCCTTCAGAGCTTTCGCGGGCAGATCCAACGGGCTACCTGTATGCCCTGGATAAACCTTGGCACCCGGCTGAAGAACGTGATTGCGCTTTCCGTTCGGCTCACCCAGTCCAGCAAGGACGTCGCGGACAGTTACCCATGGAAGGCCTGCCGGCGCGACGTCAAGCCGCTTAAGTTTGGTCACCCTGCGTCGGTCTTGCATCAGCACAGCTTGCTCACGCGGCTTAAGCTTATGTCGCGCCCAATAGTCGCCACTAACAAACTGATCCCACAGCAATCTGTCGCGGGAATGTGTCGGCACCATCCGCTTAGGCTCGATTCCGAGATCATCGCGAATCCCGAAAATCAAAACCCGATGCCTAATCTGCGCGGCACCGTAGTCCGCCGCATTCACCAACTGCCAAACCACACGGTAGTCGCGTTTCAACCGAGAGATACTCAGCCTTTCAAGATGGGCCTCGTGGCTCTCCCCGGAACGCCGCAGCACTTTAGGTTGCTCCAAATTCGCGACGATCCAATTCAGGTATGACTGGAATCGGGGCCCAGCCAAGTTTCTGACGTTCTCGAACAGGAACATGCGAGGCCCCGCCTCACGAATAGCGCGGATGGCTTCAGGCCACATATCTCTATCATCATCCTGGCCGCGTTTTTTTCCGCCAATTCCAAACGGCTGACAGGGCGGACCCCCGGAGATCACATCAAGGGTCTCGATTGTTTTCCAGTCAATCTCGCGAACATCCTGGAGGCCCATTGGCCATTCGCGGACATGCTCAATCCCATTTTTCTTGTTGTGGAGAACAGTCTCGACCGCGTCATAATCAAATTCCGCCATGTAGGTGTGCTTAAAGCCCGCCCGGGACATTCCCATGGCAAGCCCTCCGCAACCAGCGAAGAGTTCAGCGCTTAACATCTTCGCCCCCTTTAACATTGAGCGGTAGCATTGGGCCTCCCGCCGCGTCATCCAAATACTGTTCGACGGCTCGCCTGATTAGCCAAGCAACCTTGACGCCTTGAGCTTTCGCTAGCCGATCTAGCTCAGCCTTCTGGCGCTTACTGAGGGTCGTTGTCACGCGCTCTGCGTCACGGCCGTCCTTGCCCAATTCAAACTCCGCGGCTATCCGCGGCGTTCCGCGGCATTAAAACATCATTGAGTGAGATTCGTTAAAAAATCAATGTTGCTTGTGAGCCCGTCGCGGTTAGCAGCCGGTTTATTTTATAAGAACAAAAAGTGAACTTGTCTATCATTGAAATTGACGGCGGCGCAAATATCTCTCCCGAGCGTTACAGCGCGCGCTTGATCCCATGAGATAATTGAGCGATCTTGATTGCCCATCTTGATGCGATTGAGCGGTGGGCAATCGTTGATCCCACCCCCCAAGCCTCCGTCACCCCGGGCGGTCTCATGAATGCCGCCGATGTCATGGGCCTCGCGATGACGAGCTCGACCAGTTCCGAGGAACTCAACGGCCAGCAAGTTCTCTATAATCGATAAAGTAGCTTTCCTTGTCGCTGTATCCGGCCCACTCTCCCTGCTCAAATGAGGGAGACCCAGCTAATCTCCCCGCCGACTGCCATAAAATATCCATTTGCTCATGGAGAGCGTCGGCGAGATCAAGCGACATGCTGGTCAGCTCAGCCGTCGGAACAAAAATGTCGGGTTGCCGGATCCGTTTTCCCGCCCAAGGACCATCCGAGAGTCTGACGTCTTCAACACCATTCAGAGAAACCATCACCAACGCGGGACCAGCGAGATCGAGGTCAGTCGCTATTGCCGTCATGCGCTCTAGACTTCGGACTACCAATGCCTCGATCAACCTTCCATTGACAAGGATATCTGGGTCGTCATCAATGCGTCGGCTTGCCGTGATCTGATATTCGAGGTACCCCGGCCGAACCAACCGCATGAGCCACCACGTCTCGGGATTAAGGCCGTCACCAATGCGGCGGGGCGGCGCGTTGCTCCACCATTGTTGACCATCGGCGTTGGATTCAAATTTTAGCTCGGGTGAAGGCACGAAGTGCTGCAGAAGTTCACTGACGCGCCTAGCATCCAGCCGACGGTTTTCCGTCGCCTTGAATGGCACAAGACGCAAAGTTAGACGCGGCTTGCCGACAATCTGCGGAACCCTGCCCCGCCCTGCATCGAACGCGAGCTCCTGCAAAGCTGCGCCGGCAAGTTCACGGTCATGAATAACGCTGGGAGCACCAGCAGCATTGATCGCGATCGGGATGCGATTACGGGCAACACGGTCAAATTCGTCGATAGCCTCACAGAGTCGGGCTGCCATTGTATTCATTTCGATGACAGCCTCCGCCGTAGTCGGCTGTACGCCGTGCCGAATATCGATGTCAGTTTTCGGCCAACCCATTTTCGGATTGGAGTCGATCGGGAAGATGCGTTCGAGGATCAGGTTGCCGAAAGCTGATGCCTTCTGACGCAAATCTTTGAAAGCACTCTGAACCTCTGCGTCGTCAAATTCGTAAAGAGCACCACGCCATGTCTCGTTCATCTCATGGATCGGATCGAGCTGACGAAAGCGAAAAGCGGTTCCAAAATTATGCTGGTGGAGGAATAGACGCAACGACTCGGGCAATTGCTCATGCACGCGGGCCAGCAGTTCAACGTCTCTTGGATTGGGCTCGCGAGGCGTGTCATGTTTTGATGACTCCTGGATGGACGCATCGGCCAAGATTGCCTTTAGCGCCGCATGGAGCGCCTTCGACAGAGAGCGCCTTGCATCGCGCTTGTGCTCCGTCGTCGCATCTGCTGGGCATTCGTAGAGGATTGGTCGGCGAACGTGACGCAAGTCAAACGGCAACTCATGGGCGTCGGGATGGCCAAACGCGGTATTCATCACAGAAATAACCCGCCTCGAGGACAGCGACTTCAATGCCCATCCATGCTCGATGAGGACATTGGGATTGGGTATGCCGCCGCCCCTTGGACGCAAGGCGATATAAGTGAGATCGGATACGAAAGCAGTGGACTGATCGATTTTCCCAAATATCGTTTCCGCGATGGATGGCGATCCAGGCACATTCAATGTGTCCTTGTCCATCGCAATTTCGCGGTTAGCCGGATCTATATCCGCATCCGCTTGCAGATTGTCGATAGCGCTTTCTAAAGCTCGCTCGATGAGCGATCGCCCAACGGCGTTCGAAGTATCGCTTTGCCAAGAAAAGAAAATGTGGTGGCCCATTTAATGCTTTACCATGGAAGGAGGGTCTTACGTGACACGCATGCCACCGCGAACGCAACAAAATCGTAAATGCCGGCGAGTGAATAAAGCGGCGGGTGATGCGCTGCACCCCTCCTACCTATGATCGTTGTCGGGATGGCTGGGACCTATCAGATCACGCCCCACGCCCGAAACCTCCCCCTGCCCGTCATCTCCCGCAGGCCCAACTCCTCGACGATCCGCAGCGCCGCCCGCGGCGTCACACCCAGTTCTTTGGCGACCATCCCGGCCGACACCAGCGGTTTTGCCATCACCAGCTCAATCAGCAACGGGAGTTTTGACGACGTGCGGCGCCCGACCAGTTTTCGCTCCATCATCGTTCGCGCCAGCGCCAGCCGGTCATGCTCTTTTAGCCCGAGCTCTGCGGCAGCCAATAAACCATGGGCGATCGCGAGCAGTCGTGTCTCCCGGTCGCGATGCCGACGCCTATCAACGGGAATGGTTTTCAGGCCATGATTGATGGCAGCCAGATGATTTTGCGTCGTGAGGCCGGCCTGGCGCAGGATTGAAGCGGCCAGCAGCCGGCCAAGCCAAGGCGCATGCTGCAGAACCGACAATTCATTCCAGGCATCGAGGGCGACCACGGCCTGCAGCACCGGCGGCAAATTTTCGGCCTGCCTTACCACGCCGTGCCATTCCTCCAGCCGCTGATCCTCATCCCAGTCGAGATCATAAATCATCGGATTTTGTTCGGCCGGACGGCTAGCCGTCGCTCGGTTGCCGACGGTGCGTGCAGGTTGCGTGGCATCCTCGATCGCGGCCTTGGAGCGAGCGAGCAAAGCGTCAATAGCGGCGAATTCGGGCGCAAGCGGGCTCGCACCCTCATCCTCGTTGCCCTCCCCTGCTCCGTTCGCATTGTCTGGCAGCGCGTCGTCGTTAGTCACGACTAATGGATCATCACCCAAAAATGCTGCAGGCAACGCCTGCCCTGGCCATACTCGGGCCTGCCGGAGGCTTTTGAGACCTTCGGTGGACAGAGCCCAGCCGGGCGGCTGCGAGACCAGTCTCCGCCGGGTGCGCAACACGTCGCGGGCAATGGTCAGTTCGTGGGTCGGGGCGCGGATATCGCGAAAAGCGTCGTGGAGGACGAGGTCTTCGAGGTGCACGAGTTCACCGTCGATCCATAGCGAGGCGCAGGCGTCGGTGAAATGAGAACGTTCAACAAAGCCCTCACCGACCGGTGAGCGGGCGATCCGCTCGTCGAGACGGGACAAGGCTGACGCCGCGTCCGAAATCGGTCGCAGCAACGTGGATATGGGCAATTTTGCGAGATCGTAAGGCATTGAAATCATGGTAAGTGATTTGTTAAACGGACACCAGTGGCTATTTGCTGTCCGTCACATGGTACGGTTTTAGGTTGACGTTATAACCATCGATAAGTACCTCTTATCGATTCTCATACGTACGTCTTGATTGTACACTTAGGTACCTCGTGATATACTCGCCCCCAATAAGGAACTCGGAGCTCGCAATGCCCCAGACCAGCTACAAGATCAGCGAAGCCCGCAAGAATTTTGCGGAAGTCCTCGAGCGTGCCAATCAGGGCGAGGAAATTGTCATCATGCGCGGCAACGAGGTCTATGCCCGCATTGGACCAGCCGCCGACGGCAACAAACGTCCCTTTGGCCTTTTGCGCCATCGTGGCCTTCCCGAGGACCTGTTCGACACTGTTGATGCTGAGCAGGCTGCGATCGATGCGGGCGACTGGAACGACGAGACCGGTGTCTGGCAGGACAAGTCTGGTGAATTAGCGCAATGAAGATATTGCTTGATAGTCATGCGATCTACTGGTGGGCAATCGGTAGCGAAAGGCTTTCTGCACGCGCACGAGCGCTGATCGAGGACAAAACGAATGTCGTTCTGGTCAGTGCCGTTTCATTCTATGAGCTGGATAACAAGATGCGGCTGACAAAGCTCGACCTGAAGCCACAGGAGTTGAGGGCAGCCGTGACAGCCAGTGGCTTGCAAACCCTTGCCATCACCGACCTGCACGCTGAGCTGGCTGCAAGCTTCGACTGGAACCATCGTGAGCCGTGGGATCGCATTCTTGCAGCACAAACGAGACTGGAACACTGCGTGCTGATCTCAACGGATGTCGTGTTCGACACGGTGCTGCACGAACGGATCTGGTGAGGCAGGAATGAAAGTGTTTGTCGAGATAGCGGAGGCCGCAGAACGGCTTGAGGATTTGATTGAGCTGGCGCTCCTCGGTGATGAGATCGTGATCTGTAGAGACGGGACGCCGACTGCCACCTTGATCCCGATCAAGAAAAAAGAAGAAGCGATGGACAGGTTCGTAGCTCTTGCAGCAGAAGGTCGCAAGAACGTTCCAGTCGGCGCCACATCCAACCACGATGATTTCTATGATGATCATGGATTGCCAATATGAGTGGTCTTGATCGCCGCCTGCGTGAGCTCGACACGATTGCAGCGGTTCTGCCGCTCGAACGTCGCGACGAACTTGCGGAGCTTTTGACCGATCAGGATATCGAAACGCTTCGACATCTGGTGAACGAGGGGATGGGTGCCAACACGCTACGGGCACTGACATCAGACCTTGCCTATCTGCAGGCCTGGTCGCTCGCGGCAACCGGCGCCTCCCTCCCCTGGCCGGCACCTGACGCGCTCCTGCTCAAATTCGTTGCCCATCATCTATGGGATCCCGAAAAGCGTACCAGTGATCTGGGTCACGGAATGCCGCAGAACGTCGATCATCTCCTGCGCGAGCAAGGGTTTCTGAAGTCCATTGGTCCCCACGCGCCCGACACGGTAAAGCGTAGGCTTGCCTCGTGGTCAACGCTGACGAAATGGCGCGGCCACCAAGGGGTATTCTCCTCCCCTGCCCTTAAACAAGCGATACGCCTGGCTGTCCGTGCCACACCGCGTCCGCGAAAACGCAAAAGCGCAAAAGCGGTGACCGGCGACGTGCTGGCGAAATTGCTGGCGACCTGCAGCACCGATAGCCTGCGCGACGTCCGTGACCGGGCAATTTTGATGGTGGCCTTTGCCTCCGGTGGTCGTCGGCGCAGCGAAATTGCTGGGCTGCGCAAAGAGCAGTTGACCGTCGAAGTGCCGATTGCGGTCGACAACGCCCCTCCCCTCCCCTCGCTTTCGATTCACCTTGGCCGGACAAAAACGTCTGGAAGTGAAAACGACGACGTTGTTTATCTAACGGGCAGGCCAGTGGACGCGCTCAATGCATGGATTTCGGTGGCTAGGATCGATAGCGGAAGCATTTTCCGCAAGATCGATCGCTGGGGAAATCTGTCCAAACATGCGCTGGAACCGGGTGCCATCAATGCGATCCTGAAGCAGCGTGTGGTACTGGCCGGGCTGGAACCGGGGGAGTTTTCGGCCCACGGCCTGCGATCCGGATATCTGACGGAGGCCGCCAACCGTGGCATTCCCCTCCCCGAAGCGATGGAGCAATCACGCCACCGGTCCGTTCAGCAGGCATCCAGCTACTACAACAATGCCACACGGCGCAGCGGTCGAGCCGCAAGAATGCTGTGACGGAAAGGCTCGGAACTTAGTAATGGCAATCCTGTTCAAAACGACGATCACTGAAGACAAGGCTTTTGCAAAGATCGAGGAAGCGCTGAACACCGGTCGCGAATACGACGGCTATTTCAGTGTCGCGGACGATGACGGCGAGACGCCTTTGTCATGGGGACCGTCAATGAGTGCTGAGGAATTTCTCGCAAACGTCCGAGAAATGCTGGAAGTGACGTGGAAAGCAGCCCGGTTCTGGGTTGTCTATGACCGTCGAGAGGATCGTGGAGATCCTGATGCCATCGCAATGCGCAATGCAGCATTTCGTATCACTCGCGGTTATAACGGCGTCATCGTAGCTTCGTTAAGCCTCCTGGGACGGAAAGATGCTCTCCAAGATCTCGAACTGATTTTCGTCTGTTTCAAAGAAGATTTCCAACGTCGCAACTTTAGAATTCGCTTTGAAAACAAGCCCGTTACATCCCAGTGATGGCCAATCATTCTACGCCAACACTGGACATTGTGGCTGTCGCAAAATTTCCCTATCCTGCGACGTGGCAAAAGTCAGGAAAACAAGTGTCGCTTTAATCGGGCAGAGCGTCCGAAACTTCATGCGGCCTAATAATCCCGATTCGACCGTCAAATGATCTGTGGATCTGCGCCGATCATCCTCGAACTCGAAGCGCTCAGCACGATTGGCGCGGCTGTTACTTGACCGCACCATTGAGATAGAGATCTTCACCTCGTTGCAGCCGCGTGAAAGTGAAGTCGTCTTTTCTGAGAAAGCGGTCGAACCAGCCTAAAAGATCATCTGTGGTCGACGAGTTGCGATAGCCGACCAGCTTGACAGTCAGGGGAGCACTGAAGGCTATGTCAAAGGCCGTGTTGAACTGGGTGGTTCCTGAAAGCTGAACCAAAAACGTGCCGCCACCATGGTGACGCATGGAGATTTCCGCACGAGCGAAGAACTCTTCGCTGTAAGTGGAGATAAGGCCGGGGGCTTCCCACCAATCCTCCCCAGTCAAAGCGTTTCGAGTTCCTTCGCCTTGGAAGTCTGCCCGAATTTCTTGGAGACTGCGATAATCGCGATTCTCAAAGCGCTTCAGCGGAATTTTTAGCCACTGTGTATCCAAACCCGGGTTCAACCACTGCGAGACGTCATCCTCGGGGTCATTGTTGGGATCGAAGAAGAATTTCGGAGATTTCACTTCTAAATTCAGGCCGACGTAGTCCTCCTCCAGTTTCTGACCAGGCCAAGATCCACTTGTGGCTCGCAAGGTGATGCGCGGTTCCTGGACTTTAAGGTCGAGCGGATAGCTCTGATAAACAAGCTTAAAATGTCCCATGCAGTTCTCCGGTATGAAAACTCCTCGTCGATTCCTGAAGATAGCGGTTGATGTTATACTTTGCCATGACGCATCTTTCAGGAACGGACCGCTCGCAATTGCTGCCTCTGCCGGAAGCGGTGGATGATTACGTGGGGCCGGACAACTGTGATTAGGCGTGCGGAAATGACCCCGTCAGCGTGAGAAATCACAAGGCGTTATCATGCGTATCGGCGTTGGGACCCCCCTGCTGATTTACAATTAAGCCCGTGTGAATTCTCCTCATAGAGGCGGGGATGGGGTCCATATCGCTCTCAGCTTTGAGACCTTTTAAACAGCGACGACAATCATTGCAACGGCGCTTGAGACCGGGCCAATGTGCCTCAGTCCAACACCGATTCTCTTGATCTTGGAAACCGTCGGATGAAAGCGGCTATTTACCAGCAATCGGTTGTCAGCTGACAATTCAGCTAACCGCATGAAATGTATTATGAAATTAGCTGGTCGGAAATCATTAATTTCGGTTAACCAAAAACAGCTTGACGGTTATGCGGTCTATGAGATCATTTGCGCAAATCGCAGAGAATTGTCAGGTTTACCGTGAATGGCGAATAAGAGCGCAAAAAGCACCCCAGTCGACAAAATCGAGCGCGTCTCGATTGATAAGACTATAGCCGATGATGCCGCGAAACTCAGCAGCAATCTTCAAGAGCTTTCGGCCCGGTTGTTTTCACCTGATGCGCAAAAGGCGCTTCGCCGCTTTAGCAGCACGGAAGCCGCAAAACTGCTCGGGGTAACGGACAGCTACGTGCGACATCTGGCGGCTCAGGAAGATTCCGTTACCTCCGAGAAGACGTCGGGTGGTCGTCGGACCTTCTCCTTGTCTGAGATCAACACCATCCGCCAGATTCTGGGTAAGACAAAACCAGCCTATCTGGCGGGACGCCGCGAGACCGAGCATCTGCAGGTCATTGCGGTCACCAACTTCAAAGGCGGATCGGGTAAGACAACGACCTCGACGCATCTCGCTCAGTACCTGGCTCTGCGGGGTTACCGCGTCCTCGCCGTCGATCTCGATCCGCAAGCCTCGATGTCCGCGATGTTGGGCTATCAGCCGGAATTCGACGTCGCTGAAAACGAGACGTTGTTCGGGGCTATCCGGTACGATGAGCTTCGTCGTCCGGTAGGGGAGGTGGTTCGCGAAACCTATTTCCCGGGTCTGGATCTCATCCCCGGAAATCTCGAACTTCACGAATTCGAGCACGACACGCCACGAGCCCTTGCTGAGCGCAATGGAACCGAAACCGACATGTTTTTCATGCGGGTCGGCAACGCGCTGGCGGATCTGTCGGACCGGTACGACGTCGTCGTTATCGACTGCCCCCCGACCCTTGGCTTCTTGACGCTCTCGGCGCTCTGCGCTGCGACGGCCGTCCTGATAACGGTACATCCCCAGATGCTCGACGTGGCGTCCATGAACCAGTTTCTGGCGATGACGTCTGATCTTCTTTCAGTGGTCAAGGACGCCGGCGGTAACCTGGAATATGATTGGATGCGGTACCTAGTCACGCGGTACGAGCCAAACGATGGTCCGCAAGCGCAAATCGTTGCATTCTTGCGCAGCTTGTTCGGCGATCGTGTGCTCACGTCCATGATGGTGAAGTCGACAGCAATTTCTGATGCTGGCCTCTCCAAGCAGACGATCTACGAGGCCGCGCGGGAATCTATGAACCGGCAGACCTACGATCGCGCGGTGGAAGCAATGGATGGGGTCAACTTCGAGGTGGAAGCTCTTCTCAAGAGCTCATGGGGGCGTGCATGAAGGGCCGTGACATTCTCAAGAATATGGTCAGTTCCGCAGGCGACGAAGCAGCGAAGGCACCCATTCAATTGCAGCCACAGCATAAGCCCGCTGGCGCGGTGCGGGCCATGAACCTGTCCCTTGGCCGTCTCGGTGATGAAGCCGCTGCGGCGAAGGAGCTGCGCTCAGCGCTTGCCGCCGGGGACAAGGTTGTCGAGTTAAGTCCGGCCCAGATCGAGGCCTCGTTCATTCAGGATCGTATCCCGATTGAAAAGGATGCCGCGCTGGATGAACTGATCGCATCCATGCGCGAAAGTGGCCAGCAGGTTCCTATCTTGGTCCGTCCGCATCCGACGATAGACAACCACTACCAGGCGGCCTACGGCCACCGCAGACTGCGTGCGGCCATTGTTCTGGAACGGCCGGTCAAGGCGATTGTGCGCCAGCTTTCCGACGAAGAGCTTATTGTCGCGCAAGGCCAGGAAAATGGACCACGCGTCGATCTCAGTTTTATCGAGCGAGCCTTGTTCGCAAAAAGGCTCGAGCAGTATGGCTTTGATCGTGACCGGATTTCGCAAGCTCTCTCGGTCGACAAGCCTGAAACGTCGCGGCTTCTGCAGGTCTCGGATGTCATCCCGACAGAGGTCATCCTTGCGATTGGCCCGGCCTCGAAAATCGGTCGCCCACGCTGGTTGGCCTTTGCCGAGTTGTTGAAGGACAGAGCGGCCTCCAAGCGCGTGGCTGATGCTATCGCCGATGATCAGTTTACGGCAAGCGATACGAACGAACGGTTTACGCGTCTCTGGAATCAGGCTCAGGGCCCGAAAGCCTCGAAGAAGGACGCCACGGGAAAGATTCGCACGCGCAAGGGGATCGTCCTCGCCTCCATCGAGCGAACGAACAAAGGCGCGAAAGTCACCATCACATCAGAAGCCTTCGCACAGTTTCTGGACGCCCAAATGGGCGATCTGGTTGAACGGTTCGAAAAAGAAAATGCTTCTGAAACAAATCATTAGGTCGATTGTCAGCTGACAATTGATCGCAAACAGGAGATTTAAACCGCAAAAGAAAAAGGCCCCCAAACGTTACCGTCGTGGAAGCCCTTCTCAATGTGTCGCAACGAGAGAATCGCATTTCCCCGAATCCCAGTCAAGAGTCTTTGGCGCTGTTTTGGCGAGCAAATTTCTTTTGCTTTTTAGAGGGTGAGAGAATGCAGATAGGAAGTGTGACGACGCCTTTTGGGCGGCGGCCAATGACGCTTGCCTTGGTGAAGCGCCAGGTGGCAACAAACGATATCAAAGCAGGCAAAACGGTTGAGAAATGGAAAGTCTTCCGTGATGCCTCGGAAGCGAGAGAAGAACTCGGCTTGCAGTCGAACAGCCTGGCTGTGCTCGACGCTCTTCTGAGCTTCTATCCGGAAAACGAATTGCGCCAGGACGCGCAGCTCGTCGTGTTTCCGTCAAACGCTCAGCTGATCCTTCGAGCCCACGGCATGGCAGGCGCCACGCTGCGTCGGCATCTCGCGCTTCTGGTCGATGCTGGTCTCATCGTTCGCAAGGATAGTGCCAACGGCAAGCGCTACGCGAGGAAGAACGGTTCCGGCGAGATCGAGCATGCGTTTGGATTCGACCTTTCGCCAATCCTTGCCCGGTCTGAAGAGCTTGCTGTCATCGCGCAAAAGGTCGTCGCTGCTCGTTCCGCATTCCGCAAGGCAAAAGAAAACCTGACAATCTGCCGCCGGGATGTCCGCAAGCTCATCACTGCGGCGATAGAGGAGGGGGCTGACGGTGACTGGATGGCGATCGAGGCTATGTACATCGACCTCGTAGCCCGCATTCCACGCTCTCCGACCATCGCTGACGTGGCCAGTATCCTCGATGAACTCGAGCTTCTGCGCGAGGAAATCCTTAATCTGTTGGATACGCAGTTAAATTCAGAATTTCATAGCACCAATGGTGCTCATATTGAGCAGCACATACAGAATTCAAAATCCGAATCCTTTAGTGAATTTGAACCTAGCTCTGAAAAAGAGCAGGGCGAAAAGCCGAGCAAGAAACGCGGACCTCAAACTGAGACGCTGAAGGCCTTTCCTCTGGGTGTTGTGCTGAAGGCATGCCCACAGATTATCGACTATGGACCGGCCGGCGCTGTGGGTGGTTGGCGCGATCTCATGTCGGCCGCCGTCGTGGTGAGGTCGATGCTGGGTGTAAGCCCGTCGGCTTATCAGGAGGCCTGCGAAACAATGGGATCTGAAAATGCAGCGGTTGCGATTGCCTGTATCCTGGAGAGAGCAGGGCACATCAATTCGGCCGGCGGATATCTGCGTGATCTCACCAACCGGGCAGCACGTGGGGAGTTTTCGCTGGGGCCGATGGTCATGGCACTGCTGAGGTTGAACGGGGAAGGCGAAAAGCGGTCGGCGTGAATGACCATTGACAGAAACGCGTTCGATCTCCATAACTACCCCAATGGGTTATAATCACTATGCAAACAGTTGCTGAAACATCGCTCTTCGTCAAACAGGCAACGGCTCTGTTTACGGACGACGAGCGCAAGGATCTGGTTGATTTTCTGGCGACCCATCCACAGGCCGGTGATGAAATACCGGGCGCGGGTGGTGTCCGAAAGCTGAGATTTGGGGCCAAGGGTAAAGGCAAACGGGGCGGCGCCCGCGTTATTTATTACTGGTACAGCGACGACGCGCCGATCTATGCGCTTCTCGTCTACGGCAAGAATGAAAAGACGGATTTGAAGCCGGAAGAGGCCAAGGCGGTTGCTGCATTCGCAAAGGCGATCAAAGCGACGTACAGGAGCAAACCATGAGCGAGATTACAAAATTCGGTGAGGATTTGATTCAGGCTATGAGCGAAGCTCTGGGGCATGCGCAGGGCAGGGACCCTGCGGGAATGCGGGTCACTGCCGTTGATCTGGAAACTGTTGACGCGAAGGCGATCCGCCAAAAGCTGCATCTGACACAAGATGAGATGGCGGCTTTCCTTGGGACGAGCCCATCTGGATACAAAAAGTGGGAGCAGGGGGCTCGTCAGCCATCTGGCGCCGCTCGGACGCTTCTGCGTGTGATGGAAAAAGAACCGGAGGCGGTGTTGCGAGCGCTTACAAATTGAGATTTGGATTTTTTGTCAGTCCAACACGCACCGTACTTTTCTGGGCCTTATTCCCTTGTGACCAGTTTTTACATTTTTCCTCAACTCACCCCAGGTTACTCCTTTCTCAAGCGACAATGGGACATTCCGAAAGAGGGGTGTCGATCTTTGTGCTGAACTTGGTAGAACGTCCCCGGCCTTTATCGATTTGTCGGACCGAAAGGTTAGCCGCGAGCTGATGGGAGCAGCCTGATCGCCAGAACGAGCAGGAAATAGGAGGCGTTTCTTATCAAGATTCTGTGTCGCTCAATTTTCGATGCAGCGCGAGCGCGTCGGGACTGCGAAGAGCGGGTTCGTCGACGTTCTCAACAGCAAGCACCATGCGGATTCGCTCTTCCTCCGCCAGCCGTCTCGCTTCGTCGTGGCCGTATTTGCCGATGTTGAACGTCCGGCTGATAGCTTTGCGGCGTCTTTTTGTTGCAGAGGCATTCCCATTTTCCTCAACCTGCACCTCAATCCGGGCGATCCACGCACCGTCTTTGAAATGGTTCCCAGGCTGTACGTAATAGACGCCAGGCAGATTGCTTCCCTCGGAGCGGTTCTTGCGCACCTGCATGCGCATATCCTTTTTCGTCAAAGGCGGAACAACGCTCAAAACCGCATCTCGGTAAGCCTTGGCGACGGTCAGCGCCTGCTCATTACCGCCATAGGTGCCATCACTGAAGGTCATCTGAAACGTCCTTCCTCCGCGGGAAAAGTTGACCAGCCAGGCATTCTGACCATGTCGGTCCGCTTCAACCCGGTTGATGGCATACATCGCGTCGTCGTGGAATTGTGACACGCGATCGGCACTATCGGAGTTCTGGGATCTCTTATGGGAAGAACTGGGGTCCATTTTCAGGATTACCTCGTTAGGTTTCCGTTGCTCAATCCGCTCACAAAAGTTCCATCGAAGCGAAAGATGTATCTTTAGGTGCCTCAACCAAGGGTCACCGTTTTTAACATTGTCGGAGCATCGTGGGGTTCGTCCTGTTATTCGAAGGTAATCCAGGAAACGCCCTGAACGAGCTTACCGCCATGAGCGCAGGCGTCGCCTAATCGCGCAATCTTCTTGCCTTCTATGTTGGCGACTGACGAGCCCCCCGTGATCTTATCGGACGTCGTTGGCACACCCGTGCAGAGTAAGCTATCTCCGACCGTGGCGATCGGGACACCTTCGACCGTAACAAAGCTCTGCTGGGTCAACATGACGGGTCCGCCTATATGAGGTTTTGGACCCGGATCGACCAGTGGGCATATGTGCATATGGCCTTTGAGCGTAACTGGTGAAGATCTGGACATTGCTGCCTCATTACATCATTGAAGTTTTACTGCCATTATTCGGCCGGAGTCGCGAAATCGTAGTCGCCCGTCGAAATCTGATCCCGGAAAGAGACAGCGATCAGCGCTGGCAACAAACGGATTGATTTCGATCAGCATAGTGCGGTCCGAGGGTGACGAGCCGACGTGAATGTCCGCAATTATCGTGTCCAAATGCACAGCGGTCAAAAAATCACTTAGAAATGTAGTTAGCTGTGTCCTGATTTCAAATATCTCGTCAGAGGTGGTAGATGTTTCCCGCCAGAAATATTGTGAAATCCCGACTACGTTCCCGTGCTTGATAAACGCGCGAAATTCGCTTTTCGGCGGCATAGGCACCCATTCGCGCAGATGAATTGTCAGTCCATGGTTATGCGCTGCGGCATTGATCAACACCTTAACGATCCGGTCATCAGACCGAGTAATTACAGCCATCAGTTCTCTTAGTGTGGTAACAGGTTCGTTTGTTAGGCATGAAGCCTTCCAGCTACAGTACCCGAGCCGGGGCATTATACCGGAAGGAAACTTGGCAATGGCAACCGCCAGTGAATCATTCAATTCTGGTGAAAGATCGAAGACTTCATCTATGCCAAACGCCTCGCGAAACTTGGGGTCATAGGACCCGAGCGCCACAACATCATCCCACGAAATCGGCACACTCTCCATGCGCATGCTGAGTGATAAAAGCTCCGAAGGCCAGTTTTCGAGGAAGGTAGATTCTATATACGCTGGCAGCGTCATGATACACCCTGAAACGATCCGACTAGATAAAATTTAGGTTGCGTGAGGTCTAATTTTCTTAGAACTCGACCTTCTTCTCCAGTCCCTTGTATTTTGGAATATACCAGTAGCTGTAACCTTCCTTATCGCTATTTTCATAAAATGATTTAACGAATTCACGGAAGGAGCCAGCCTGCTCCCAGACCTTGTTGTTGTTATCCGCTCCCCAGGCGCTAAGCGAATGCTGCCACAAATAGACTTTGCCGTAAGTTGCCTCGTCAACGCTCAAAAGAATTTCTATGTCACCTGGATCAGAGCCGATAACCAGCATGTCAGGCGGATTGCGCTTATCGAATGTGCCGCCGTTCCAAATTTCCTCGACAAAACCCCAAGGATAAAAGGCATTCACAAATGTGCCTGGATCCTGCATCGCGTTCGCGCTGGCAGGAATTTTCACGTCAAATATCAAGGGGTAAATCCTGCCGCCGTTATATTGTCTCATGAAACTGCGATAATCATCCGGTACTTTTTTACCAGTCTCTTGTTCCCACCGGGATATTTCATTTGTCGGGTCGGTGACTGAGGTCCAGTCTCCTTCGTCGGGTACAATGATCGCGTCCATTCTTCACTCCTTAAAATTCAGTCGCGTTGCTGCCGCTATAAAGAGACGCTCCACCCATATGAGGTGTAGATGCGCCATCACCGGTGGCGTGGATGCTTTTTGGTATGAGTTGCATTGTCGTTCCGTTCTCATGATGATGCCAAGTCATATCTCTTGGAAGCCTCCAGTTCGGATCGTTCAGCTGTTCACGCATGCCGTTAGTCGCGGCGTCGAAATCAGACGTCCGATTACCTTTCATTGGAATGTCGATGTTACCCTGCGAATGAGCGGAGTAATCAGGGAAGCCGTTCTTATACTGAATAGGTGGCCCACCGTTTGACGGTTGCCAAGCACTGTCTCCACGTTCGCCTACCCAGTTGCCATTCGGTCCATCCGTGGGAGTATTGCGATACTGCGGACCTTTCAAAGACGCTTTGGCATCGCGGCAGGCCTTTGTGGCGCAAGCTTCAATGGCTTTCTCATATGCTGCACGATTGCGCTTTGCGATATCGTCCCAATACTTGGCTGCGGTCGTTTTGGTTAGATTTAAGTTCCTTTGAAGTGCCGATTTCGTTACATCTAGCGAGCGACGTAGATCATTCAGTCGATTGGCTACTTTTGCGGCCTTGGCTCCGTCACCAATCAACGGAGCGAAGCCTACGACATCAATGAGCGCACCTCCCCAGTCACCCTTCCATAATGAGCGTCCGAGTGAAGCAACATCAACGGCAGTACCAAAGGGAGGTGGTAGAGCGCCTCCTGCTGCCAGCCCGGCATCGGTGGCAAGCTCGCCGTACTTCGCATTCAATTGCTGCATCTGGCTGAATGCAGAACGAGTCTGGTTCACGTCGACGCCTGCCGCACTTAGCTGCGATCCCATAGACTTACCTCGCTGTCTCACGCATATAGGGGTACCAGTAACGTTCGTCGGGATTTGTTATGGCCTCAATGGCCATTTCTTTTGGGACGCTATAGAATGCGTCGATCTTTTGCCTGGAAGATAAAGATTTATCGCGTGCGATTTCACGAAAACCCGGAAACTCGAAGAAATTCGGACCAACCTGCCACATAAGCGTAACAAAATGCGCCTGGGACTGGGGATCGTCTACGCCGAACATGCGTGCATAGTTCCGACCATTTAAGGTCATTTCGCGCTTTCCTTCATCGGAAAGCTCGTAATAGTAGTTTGGAAGATATTTGCGCATAAACTCCTCAACATACCACTCAGCGAAATCCGCGTCTTCAATCAGCATTCCGCTCATTTGACTGTCCGTGAATTTCATAATCATTCATCGTCTCCCGGATGTTCGCTCTCACATCGCCGTCGTTTGCAGCAGGCGGTTGGTGTCGGAAAGGCTGAATTGAACGATTTTATTTCTTTGGGTCGTGTCCTCGAAGAAAACCTTTGTTACATTTTTGAAAAATGAAACGCGCTGCTGATCGCTGAACATTGGTAGATATTGGCGCAGCACATGCGGATCGTAAAAACGAAAAAATAAAGTCTCGCCACGTTCATTTTTAACGACGGTGAATTTTTTTAGGTGACGGACGAAGGATTCAAGGCCTAAGTCAGAGCTGGCAAAGATAAACCACCGTTTCTCGAATCCATGTTCCAGAAGCCAGCGCAGCGTGCTTTCGCCGGGTAAAAGCTCTACTACCCAGGCAGCGTTGTCGCCGAGTTCACTCAACGCGCCACCGCTGTACAAGCATGACACTCGGCTGGCCATTGCCTCTAAGGCAGCAGGGATGATCATGGGCTGGCGTGAACCATCGACGATTGCATACATTTTTTGTGATGCGAGCTGTCCGGACGAATCGGTCTCCGGGGAATTAAAGTTCAATTGGCTAGCAATCCAGTTCTCGACTTTGTCCAGCATGCGGCATCTCAAGTCTTTTTCGAGCAATCTTCGGAGAACGCCTTATTGGTGCTCTTCCCACTGCTGCCGCGCTTAAAATTGATTACATTCGCCTTTACTTCGAAGACTTTTGATTTGATGAAAACTCCGTGCTTGTTTATCTCAACCACGCCTCCCGGTGCAGCAAGCACGATCTTGTCACTGGCGATCATTGTATGGTTTTCCGTTTGGCTGAGGATTGCCTTGCCGACGGTAATTTCGTAGCGCTCACCAACCATTTGCTTTTTCGTCTTCCCCACGCTCTCCAACGATGTTTGCCCGACATTTGTGACCTTGCTGACACCGATCTGTTCGGCGTGCGCGACACCAATGCTGTCCGATTTAAAAGACGAGACGATGGTGTTCATGATGCCAGGGAGTGGGAACAGGCTCGACGCATCCGATCCAACACCCGTACCAGATCCAGCAAGCGCCGTGCCTGCATCAGATCGTGGGCTTGGGCCAGAGACAACGCCTTCGCGCGACGACATGCCACCAGCACCGAGAAAGCCGAGGGCGGATGACGCGAGGGACGTGGCGAAGGCTGCGATACCGGGACCACCACCGCCTGCAATCTGGGCGGCTTGACTGAGCAGTCCTGCCGTCTGACCAGATAGCGCCTGAACGCCTGCCACGGCCATCATCGCCATCGGTCCAGTGCCACCAACGACGGTGTTCACCGACCCACCAATCTCGTGCTTCTGGTTGCCAGACACTTCGACTGCACGGTTGCCACCGACAGAGGCCACCTCGTGGCGGTCGATGCGCTTGGTGCGGTCGTTGAGAACGCGCGTGGTCTGGTCCTTCTGCGCGTGGAAGAACTGATTCTCCTTGCCTGCTTCGTCCTCGAAGGTGATTTCGTTGAAGCCATCGCCCTTGTGCGTATTGGAACGCAGCACCATGCGGGTCTTGTTTGCGGGAAGGTCGTAAGGAACCGAATTTTTTGGGTTGTTGACGACACCTGTCACCAGCGGACGATCTGGATCACCGTCCACAAACGCAACCATCACCTCCATGCCAATGCGAGGAATGACCTGCGCGCCCCATGTGCCTCCACCCCAAGCCTGACTGACCCGCACCCAGCACGTATCCGTGCCGTCCTTTTTGGCCTTGCGGTCCCATGGGAACCACAGCTTGATGCGGCCATACTGATCCGGGTGGATTTCCTCACCCTCGGGGCCTGCAACAATCGCCACCTGCGTACCTTCGATCTTCGGACGCTTTGTCGTGCGGTGCGGGGTGAGCGGTACGCGGGCGGGGATAGCCTCGAACTGGTTGCGGTATTCCGGTTCGTTGCTGTTGGTCTCATAGGAGCGATCCACAATCGTGTGGCTTGCTCTGATAATCACATGCTCTTCGTATTCGTGTTCTGGGTGCGCTTCCTCATAAGGCGTGAAGCGACGACCGGCCTCCAGAATACGCGATGTCGATCCGCCGAAGACACGGTCATGGTCGGCCTCGATCGCTTGAGCCCGCAGTTTCTGGGCTCGCTCTGCCTCTTCCACCGTCTTGATGCGCGCCGGGTACTCGTAAAGCTCGCGCTTGGTCGCGTCCGGCATCTGAACCAGCGATGGCGTCATCGTGCCCGGCACCATGCCCGGCGTCTCGAAATTCCAATCGGCACCTGCACGCTGACCGGACACGTAGGAGAAGCGGCGGGCCCAGTCGTTGATGTGGTTGCGATCCGACGAGCCCTGTGCCAGCCTCACTCTGCCTTCGCCTTGTGCTGAGGGCGAAGGTCCCAGCCATCCATTGGCGGTATCGGCCACATGCAGCTTGTGAGAACCGTCTTCGTGGGAAAAAAAGTAAAAAAGGCCGTCCTCTTCGAAACGGCGCAACAGATAGTCGAGATCGGTCTCGTTGAACTGGGTGCTGTAGTGCTGCGCAGGTGGCGGTGAAAGGACACTAGACGTATCAGGGGCTGGAATGCCGTGTTCGGAAAACAGCGTTTCGACGACATCTACCGAGGTCTTGTCCATCCAGATGCGGCAATCGGAACGGCGCGACAGCAACCACATCTGTGGGCGAATGGTCATGGCGTAGGAACGCAAGCCCCGGGTGATAGGCGGTCCCTCATGTAAATCCGTCACCAGACCGTTGAACGGGCGGCGCACGCCACCACCATCTTCGCCCTGTTGCACCTCTACGGAGACATCAATCAGGCGGCCGATCAGTTCCTCCGGCTTCACCGATTCTTTCTTGGCGCGGACATTCAGCTGTATCTCGAAGAGTTGCGAGACACCCTCGTTGATGACCATCCGCTCGGGCAGCAACTGGTCCTCGCCGAGTGGCGACTTCACCTTCAAAACACGGCTGGCCTGGATGAACTCGGACGACAATGGCTGGTCGGTCATGGGGAACCCCGGTGGATAAATATCAATCAGCTGTCAAAATCTGCACAGAATGCAATCAATAATTGTGTCAAAATTAAGGGATCAGCCCCGAAAATACCTCTATGCACCGTTAGGTCGCAGGTTTGGCTCAAACAAACACTATCAGCGGGAGCTTTTGAAGGTCAAAAACGGTGAGCCGGATTTTTCTCCCTTTGCCAAAGAGCAGGTTTACATTCCGAATATGGGGGAGCGGAAGGGCGGGGCGGACGTTCCGACTGATTTTACACAGGCAAGACAGGCGATGAGGGACAAGAACAATGGCAATTGGAATCAGTCCGTAGACGAACGCGGCCTTACTTGGCACCATGTCGGGGATGGGTCCACCATGCAGCTCGTCGATAGTAAAATACACAATACCGCGACCAACGGCGGGGGCGTTGCTCACAGCGGTGGTAACAGCATGACAACAGATCCCGAATATTGAGGAGCATATGATGAATGAACGCCTTTCGTCTGCCATCGATTATTTGAGAGAAAAGCCGGGCTTTCAGGAATATCCACAATTCAGATGGTCGACTGATGACGTCAAGGAAGTGGAAGATGTTACAGGCTTGCGCATACCTGCCGATCTGAAAGAAATGTTTCTGGAGTCGGGTGGCATTAGCCTGGAAAATCAGGAACTTTATTTTAGAGGCCGATTTCCCGATGGCACTGACACGGTCGGAGAAATCCAGATCATGATAAACGACGCCGATCAAGTTATCGACTTTCATCGTACGCTTGTCGTCAGTGAAGAAACTCCTGGCCGACTTGACCCGAAGTACATTGTTTTTGGTACGGCAGATGGCGGAAACAGTTTCCTGATGGTCGATGGAACGACGGACGACGGAGCGATCTATTTCTGGCCGCTCGCATTCGATCAGATAGGAGAAGGCGACAATGCACAAGGTGTTGCCAAGGTATCGGACTCGCTGCCAGAATTTATAGAAGGGCTCCGCACGATTGATGAGATCTGACGATGGCAATATCTGAAGATATCCGCGCCACCTATATGGAGGCCTGGCCGGACGAGTTGTTCGATCTATCCATGCCTACTCTGGAAATCGAACTCTCCCGCGACAATCTTCTTGCTATTGGCTCGACCAGCCCCTCCTTTCGGGCACAATTTTCGTTGCCCGGGGTATTATCTCTGAGCCCCTCCTTGCACGCTGGTATCGAAAGCATACTCAAGGAGTTTCCATCCGGTGTGTTTCCAAGGCTCGGCACCTGTAGCTTCGTACAGGCATCGTCCGTCAACCGCCCGAGACTGTGAAGGTTTGCTCTGCCGCAAAAGCAGCCGTCGACAAAAATGCCGTGACAATAAGAACCTTTGTTTTCAGCAAAATCCCCTCCCGGATGACACGCAAATCACATCGTGTTGAAAAGAGAGGATTTTCAGGCAGGCGTCAACACGAGTGTCGGCGATGGCATATAGAAAAGCTCCAGAACGACTATAGGCTTCGTGTATCGCAATATGCGCCAGAGTTGGGCAGTAGCCATTGACCTCGCGCGTTTTAAAATTGAATGTAAAGCCACGATTGCAGGGAGATTTTGATGCCGATTTTCAAGAAGTTCATGGCCGCTACAGCGCTTGTTTTCGTTTTGCAAAATCCACTCGCAGTGGGGTTCGTGTCTCGTCCGGCATTTTCGCAGACTGCTTCGGAAGCCGCGGTATCTGAAGAGGTCACAGCCAAGCTGAACACCTATGTTGAATTCTTGAACCGGACGCTCAGAGCATCGGAGTCGTTGGAGCGCTACGACAGTTGGGTGGATATGAAAAAGGGACCCACTGGCAAAGAAAGGATCATCTACGGCCTGTACTCGCTTTACGACGTCCGAGATGAAGCTTCCGCCGTCGTCACCGCTACGCAGGCAGCCCCCAAGATGCCAGAGCTTGATGCTGCAATGGCCGCCTATGTCGAGACGTACCAGCAGCTTGCGCCGGTGATTGAGCGCGCCAACAAATATTACGAGAGACAGGACTACAAGAGCGATAAGATGGAGGCTGGTAAGGGCTTCCATAAAGAGATAGCTGCGCTTGCTCCCACATTTGAGGAGCGTCGCAAGACGGTAGATGCCGCGCTCCGCACGGAGAAGGTGAAAGCGGATCTGGCATCACTGGCCGCGCTGGAACAAAGCGAGGGTAAGAAGTCTCGTTGGCATGTCCGCAACGTGATGTTTCGTGCAGAAGCGGTGATGGATCTGATGCCGACAAATGATCATCCAGTCGTGAAGATGACCGACTTTAAGCAAGCACTGGATGACTATTCGGGCGCTGTGCGGGAGTTCGATGATTACGCGCTGGAGCATCCCGATTCGTTCCACGTTTTTGAATCGCAACCAGCGTCGCTTTTATCGAAGCTGCGTGATTTCGACGAGAAGCTGGAGAAGGCAAAAGGCGACGCTCGCAAAGGGGCTGGCGAGGATTTGCAGTGGCTGGTGTCAACCTACAATACGATGGTGAGTACGGCCGATACGGCCACGACCTTCGCCAAGGACTAGGTCAGAAGAAGCAGAGATCTCCATTTGAGTGCCAGTTGCCGTAGCTGGCGAGGGGAGAGAGGCTGAAATCCGCCGGTGTAATTCGCAAACTTGGTCGCGCGGGGCCGATAGGCGGGTTGCTCGACCTGAAAGATGAGCCAACACATCCATGTAGGGTTGGGAAATCCGGTGCTGTCTCACGGCATCTGAGACTTTTGCCAACGTCCGTCGAGCCATGTTCCGAGCCTGCACACTCCAGAGCCTATGGCTGTTCTGATTCGAGTGCTTTGATCACCAATGGGTTTCGTTTGTAGCGAAGGCGTATTCGAGATTCATCCGTCTCAAGGCTATCGCATCGTAGTCGTTGCACTGCTTCCTCAATTTTTCTTGCACGCGGACCATCATATGGTTCTTCTCCGGCCCAGTGTTCACATTGAACACGACGGTCTAGCAATGCTTCGACATCGTGGGGCAGTTGGACCGTCGCAGACGTCAGAACGGTGGTCATCCAGAACGCAACTATCATCATTTCTTACCCGGCGTTCTCACTCGTTGATAATCCTGTCATCGGTGTGAGAGGTTGACTATGCTGTGTAACGAACGGCGCGCCACTTCCGACCCAATATATTCGAAGAAGGATTTTTAACGAAGGTGATCAGCCAACTTAAGATATTAGCGCGGTACGGTTCTCCGATCGCCGCCCTGTTCTGCATTCTTTCTACAGCCCAATTTGCAGGAGCCCAAATGCCATCTGAAGATTATGCCGATATCATCGCCTTCGCCTCCGATTTCTCGGGAGGTGATCCCACCATCGTAAAGCGGGCCCAGGAGATGGCGGTCAACCCACCCACAGATATGGAGACCGTCGGATTTTACGGCGTGGAGGATTACCCTGCGCGTCATCGGTTGTTTCTTGCCACCGTCAATCTGTTGGACAATGCAGGAAAGCTGCACTCGGTGGAAGACAAGTACACCAGCGATATTTTTTCGATCTGGCAGGAGGCTGGCATTATAAACCAGACCGCGCTCGGCCCTGTCGCGAATGCCGTTTTCGGCCCTCTGATCATTGGAGAACAACCGCCGGGACCGATAAGCGCTTATCGTGACCTCGTCTGGGCTCAATATGCCGAGGCCACAAACGAGTTGGAGCAGAGCATCCAAGAAAGCGGTAAGGTTCTGCTGTCGATTGATGCGACGGACGGCGATACAATGTTTTTCGCGCTCGTACCTCCCGAGATCGCTGACCGCTGGCGCGACAAGGCTTTAAGCGAACACGCAGGATATCGCTCAGGTGTCCGTTCTGCCATGTGGGACCGCCTCTGGCTCAACCTGATTTACTCTACCCGAGGAATGATGGCTGCCGATGACCGAAAAGGCCTTCCACCCGGAACGCGCGAACGGGACGACGCGATTCCGTTCGCGAAATAAACACGGGTCACTCAGCGGCTTTATCCCTGAGCTCAAAAGATCGCATCGCAATCCTTTACCAAGTCCGGTGACAGATCGCGCATAAACAGTTCGCATCAAAATTATGAATCGGTATAGATGAACCGATTCAAAACTGTCGTTGGACATCGGCAGGCAGATTTTCGATTCTGCCGGTATGAGTACACAAGCAAACCGTGTCTATATCGAACGAATTGACGCCCATCGAAACATGGCGCGCTACTACGTCCTCGATATGACATCCACTCTGTTTGGAGACGCATGTCTCACGCGGACCTGGGGCAGGATTGGCTGCCGGGGCCAAAGCAGGACACAGCACTTCGCGCGAAGGGAGGACGCGTTGATTGTGTTTCTTGACATTTTGCGACAAAAGACGATCCGCGGCTACCAGGCGCCTGCACTTTTAAATGGCCCGGTACGGTAGGGGAGGGGAGACCGGCCGGCGCGCCTTAGAAGGATTGGGAGCTTTCGGAGGCGTCCGCTACGACATGCTGGACGCACCGGCCATGACAGCCTAACTTAAGCGAAATGGGCCCGGCAAACCCTGTGCGGTTCGATGAGTGTTTCATAGTCACTCATACGCGGTGTTATAGGCTTGATAATAGCGTAGAAAGGAGGGCGAAATGACCGAGAAAGAAATAAAGACAGCATCTTTGAGAGAACTCGCCCAAATGCGGGATCAGGGTAGGCTTTACCATGACCCGAACGCCCCAGAAGGCGAGAGCCTCGGCGCATCATTTTGGGAGGCTGCCAAGGTAGAGGAACCGTCTAAGCCTCGATCGGTGCTTCCTAAAACTTGATAGAGGTGGCTGAGAGCGGACTAAGGCTGAACACAATCCATTTATCGCATACGCGGTGTCAGAAGTGCCGGAGGAGTCAGCTCTAAAGCAGCGGCAATTTTTTGAATATTGTCGAGTGATGGATTCCGCTTTTCGCGCTCGATACCACTCAAATAGGCTTGTGTGATCCCGGTGCGCAGCGCGAGTTCTTCCTGTGTAATATCGAGTTCTGCACGACGAACGCGCATGTTGAGCGCTACTATTTTTCGAAGAGCGATTGTGTCCGTTTCCATACAAAGGATGGACCACGGACAGCCGATGCGTACCACATTCTATCAAAACTGAAATATATCCAATCAGATATAAAAATGTTTTCAAAGCGCATCATCGATTGTATGGCCTCCGCGAGGATCAAATCAGAGGTGGTCAATTATGGACGATCAAACAATCGCGCAGAACATAGAGATCTACGACACCGACTCTCATCTGGCGGTCTCAAATATTCACCGAAAGAGCGCCCACGCTGCACTTTCGGCAGTAGAGTTCTGGATTACGAACATCAAATCGAAAATGGTCGGCTCTGGAATTCCCAAAACCGCGCCGACCAACTTGCGGTTTTTTTACACGGATTACCTCTATCGTGACCTGATGTTTCGTTGGAAGTTTCATGCTGCTGATGATCAGCCTCCCCAACTGGTCCTCGCACGTGTCGAACTGCACGCCCGCTTTCGCGGAAAAGGCCATTTCAAGAAGCTGCTGGCGGGCTTGGAGGAAATTGCTCGGCAGCACGGCGCGACCTTGCTGGTCGAGCAAGCAAACCCAAACCTGTCGCGGATATTGATGGGTCAGGGCTACATCCGCTGTATCGGTACGAGTGCTGATACAGCTCCGATATGTTTTGGGCTGAGAGGCACATGGAAACACGACCTTGTCGGCGGTCAGTCGATGGGACTGATCGCATTACCGGGCAATTTGCTCAAGCAAATCGACGAAAGCCGTATTCCATCGGATTTGCAGATGAAAATCGATCACCTTGTTCACGAGGAAATCACGCGATTTCAAAAAGAGCTTCACATGCGCCTTGAGAGCGAAATATTAACAGAGGTTATGGCTGCGCGTCAGCGCGACCGCGAACTTGCTAACGCGCCGTAGCGCGCACTTTACTAAAGGACAGCCATCGTCAGGTGGTCGTCTTATTTGTCTGAATCGGGGAAACACGCTTGCAAATAGTTTAATGGATTTAAGATTGCCTGATGATAGGGATTGAAAAATATACCAGAACAGGTATAGAGCCTATATGAGGCAGGAAGAGCGTCAGCTTGAGTGGATTGGCAGCAGCCACAAGGACCTGATGCAGCTCCCCGTCGATGTGCGGAAGGCGGTCGGGTTTGCACTGCATTTCGCGCAGAACGGCGAACAGCATCCAGCGTCAAAGGTCCTCAAGGGTTTTGGCGGCGCTGGCGTGCTGGAAGTGGTCGAGAACGATGTGGGCGGCACCTACCGGGCCGTTTACACGGTCAGGTTCGAGGAAGCGGTGTTCGTCCTGCATTGCTTCCAGAAAAAAAGCAAAAGCGGCATTGCCACGCCGAAGGCGGACATGGACATTGTTCGGGCAAGGCTCAAGGTGGCCGAGGCTTTAGCCAAGGAGATAAGAGATGCAAACGCGCGGCGTTAATGGGACCGAGGTCACGACCAGCTCCGGCAATGTCTTTGCCGATCTTGGTTTGCCCGATGCTGACAAGCTCAAGGTAAAATCCGGACTGATGATCGAGATCACCAAGGCCGTGCGTCGGCTCGACCTGACACAGGAGGAAGCGGGGCGGCGCATGGGCCTTCCTCAGCCGAAGGTCTCGGCGCTTTTGCGCGGTGACAGTGCTAATCTGTCAGAACGCAAGCTGATGGATGCACTCAACCGTCTTGGCTACGATATCGAAATTACGGTGCGGCCGGCGGCCGATTCAGTCGGGCATTTAACGCTCGCTGTTGCGTGATTCCCATGGCTCGTTCCAAACGAAAAAATCCCGGTTGTGGATGGACTACGGCTGACAGTGACAAGCAGTTCAAGCAGCGTGCCCATCGCTGTGAACGCCCTGCTGTGCGTAATATCGACGTCACCGCCGCCGATCCGCCTCCAACGCGGGCGTTCGGGAACCCGCGACTTGGTGAGAAGGATGGAAAGCAGTGGTTTGATCCGCAACGGCACCCGAAGGAAATGAGGAAGTAAGCCAGCCAATGCAAGTATGGGGACATGCTTATTATAATTAGCCCGATCTTCTTGCTGTTTCGGGGGTATGGCACCGTTTGCAGAAAGCCTCAAGCATACAGATCAATATGTGTCTGCTTGTGGATCGCGCCGACCAGATGAACGCTGAAGTCGAAGCTGGCCGCATGCTAGAGGTGAGATCTGATGAGTAAGTCTTATAAAGGTGAAGCGATGGCCGCTATCCATGAGATGATGGAAGGCTTCCACGAATCCGGTGCGATTGATAAGCAGACCATGCGGGAGTTCGATGACGCTTGCCTGACGTTAGTAGAGGCACTTACGCCGGAGGAAATCCGCTCTATCCGGGAGAGTGAGAATATCTCGCAGCCTGTGTTTGCCCGCTACCTCAACGTTAGCAAAGGCCTAGTTTCCGATTGGGAGCGTGGCGTCAAGAAGCCGGGTGGCCCTGCGCTTCGCCTGTTGACGGTGGTCCAAAAAAAGGCCTCCAGGCAATATCATAACAAGCGACGCACCTATCGTGGCCCTCAGGCGAACGCGCTCCCACATAGCGCCGTAGTGAGCCAAAGGGATCGACCGCGGCAGAGCCAACTCACATAGCCCATCCCATATTGGCAAGCCCCCGCGCGTGAAGCGCCGATGACACCGCTTTCAGCGTGCTTCGTTTGGGATAATCTCCGCTGTCCCTGGCTGCCTTTCCAGCACCCGACCTATTCCTGGGACGCCCAAAGAATCTGCCTCGATGTTTCCGCACTGGCAGGGCCGCTGTCCCGCTCTTTCACCGTCAGGTAGGGTATCGGTGTAGTGATATGACCGAGCAACTGTGTTGCAGAGCAGACAACGAACTTGGAAAGGAACTGCGACGTTCATAACGGCACCTCAACATCGACTAGGGGCTAATCGTCTGCGAATTTAGATAACCTACATCCGATCACGGCTGAGCCCTGGTCACAACCTTTACACCGAATAGTCGGAACCCTCATCGAGTACGCTGGAGACGGGCGCCAGCGTCCAGTTGGTCCGATACCCCAAAATAAGAAATGGTGTCTCGGTAGGCTTGCATGCCAAACCCGTCGTCCAGTGATACAGTGATCTGAACGACCGGCGTTGGACAGGTCAATGTTTCGTCGTCAATGAAGACTGCTTTGGCCACGGGACCGTTTTCCTCGAGCCAAACCTCCAGTTCCGACTGCTTGTTTCCGGTCGGTATAACTGGCAGCTTCCAGTTCTGGTGCCAAAGATGAGGTGGCAAACCCTCATACTCTAACTTTTGTCTCAGAGCCTCCAGATCACCCGGCCAGGTCCTCCGCCAGTTCGAAGCCAGAACCAGTTGCGCTTGTGCCAGTTCGCACGCCCTGGAGATCAATCCAACCGATCCAGGATCGAACTTGAGATGAGTAATACGCTCGTCGACCGGCGTACGAAGCAGGGCGAAATTGTCGACCGCCGCCCACATTCTGCGTGAAAGGAGGGGGCCGTCGATATCCAGGAATATGACGTTCATCGCACGAGTATCTTTCAGGCGCTTGAAGAAGGGTAAGAAGGTGGATATAGAGCAAGATATGCTTAATAGTGCCTATAAAGCTAGGGCTCAAGATTGGCAAGTTTAAAGAGCGGTTTGAATGGTCCCCAAGATTGCAGAGGGCGGAGCAAGTTTCGTAGGTGCAGGCGCCTATTACCTCGGCGCGGCGAAAGCAGCATCGGTTGGCGAAGCGAATGGCGGCATCCGGTCCTATATGCTTGGCGGGAGTGCCGCGGATCTTGACTTGAGCAACGGTCGGGTTGGTTTTTCAGAGACGCGCAATTTGGCGACGGATGATCCTGGCGAGGGTTTTGCCGTGATGCAGGCATCTTTTGTGCGCTACCAGGAGATGAAGAAGGGTGCGCGCGGGCGGCCTCTCAAGGATCCGGTCTACAGCTATTCTCTGTCATGGGCGATTGATGAGCGTCCAGATCAAGCAGCTATGATCGAGGCGGCCGAAAAGACGTTGGAGCTTCTTGGCATGAGCGACCACGAGGCAATTTTCGTCTCGCATATCGACAAGCTCTACGACCACATCCACGTTATCGTAAACCGCATCAAACCAGATTTTACAGGGGTCGTTTCGAAATCGATGGACCGCTTCAAGTTGTCGGCATGGGCTGAGGATTACGAGCGTCGTCACGGGAAAATTCACTGCGAGCAGCGGGTCAGAAACAATGCGTTGAGACGTTCCGGTTTTGCGGTCAAGGACCTTGTCTCCAAGTCCCGCCAGGAAATCGAAGCGGAGCGCCGGAGTGCTTGGCCGGTCTTGAACGGCCTGTATAAGGCAGAGCAGGACATCATTCGAGACGTTTCCGTCTTGGGTGACGATGCACTGGGGCAGGCGCATGTGGCGGAGCTGGAAGCGGTCTTTGCCGAGGTGAATGCGGAGGCAGACGCAAGCTGTGACCGGGTGCTCGACGCATATCGGCCCACGTTTGCCCAGGCCTATTCTCACGAGAAAAAACGCGCGTACGATGTGAAGACACGTTGCTCGCATCCGTTCGAAAGAGCGGCGTTCGTTATTGCCAATAGAGATTGGCTAATGGGTGAAGACGGGCAGACGGATCGAGAGATTGTTCTCATGAGCTCCTCCAGTGATGTGCTGTCTGAACGTGTCCGCATGGCGGCCAGGCAAGAGCGGATTTCGATTGGGCGGAAACAGAAACAGGATCTCGAGGATGTCGTGAAACGCGTCTGGTCGGACCACCATCCCCGCATCAAAGCTGTTTTAGAACGACACGCTCAGGAGCGCGTTCAAGCGGAGACCTTGCGTGACGTGGAGGCGGATGATGAAGCCGGAAGCGAGACAGATCAGCTTACACGGCGTCACATGGTGAACGACATATGGGGCCGTTGTGATAACCGAAACAGCTTTGAGGCCGGTCTGAAGGAGCTTGGTCTTCAGCTTCAGGCTGGAAGTTATGCCTGGCTCGTCACGACTGAGGCCGGCGAGTTTGTTGGTTCGCTGCAGCGTCTTCTGTCTCGCAGTGCCAAGGAGATTGATCGCAGGATCGGCTCCCGTACACAATTTCCAGATAACGTTAGCCGGCAGTTGCAAAATGTCGAGCAGCTGATGCCTGATCATGCCGAACACCTGGACAGGCAGAGGAGACAAGGGAACGCTGAGCGGGGGAGAGCGCGGTATATGGAGGAGCGTCGGGTATTACGATCGATATGCGAGAAGCATGATGTCAAATATCAGCAAGTGAGAACAGGTGGGGACATTAGCGGCCGCGACGGTTTCAGCCGGCGGTTCCCGCGGCGACTTTGCCGCGATCTCCCTGCGTTTGATTGGCACATTGGTAAACGTCTGAAAGAGCATTCCGAGAAAGTACAAGCTTCGGAAGCAGCCAGAAGGTTGAGACGCAGCGTCCTGGATAATCTAGAAAAGGCTCGCCTCGAGCTCGATAACCTGACGCCGGCACAGGCATCGGCGCTTGCGACCTTCGAACTGGCTATGATCGATTATCGCGATACGATAGGACATCTGCGTGACTTGGTGGAGAAAAAGGCCGAGCGGAATGCTGCGTCAAATGGGTGGGAGGCGGACGAACCGGCATTTTCTGATCGCATCAAAAGCCTGTTCAACGAAGCTTTGGAATTCCTGCCTGAGCGCAAGCTTGAGAGAGCGTTTGAACGCTGCAAGCAGGCCGCACGGGCGGTGAAGATTGCGATTATTGATGTCTTTGAAGCTTTCCGTCCCTTGGCACAGGCCTCACTGGATGCCGTGTCGGCGTTCAGGTCATATTGGAAACGAAACTGGCAAGATGTTTCGACCGGGCAGGTGCGAGTGGCTGCGCTTGGGTTAAATGTCTTCGCACGTGTCGCTGACCGACTGGGATCAATTATCTTCCAGGTGGCGGGGGATGTGTTCAGCGTCTCCGTAGATAAGGCAGGCAAGCCTCATTTTTCGATGACGGTAAAAGACTGGCCGGGCGATTTACGGCCGCCGTCTGTCGAAGCTGACGTGCCATCAGCCTATGATGAAGGGCAGCGAGAGTTGGCGGAACTAGATCAAGATACTGTCAAAGCCGATGATCAACAGGTGAGGGTTAAAAAGCTTCAACGCTACCGTAATCAGATTGAGAACCCGAATTGGATTGAAAGCCCTGATGCTTTTGATCGCTTTGTATACAGCGTTAAGGATTTAAGGCGCCAGCTTGAAATGGAGGGCTTCCCGGTTTCATCCATCATTGATGAAGCGATGATGGCAAAACTGGAAAACAGGCGGGGCGATAATTCGGCACGGTTTGAAGCGAGAAGGCGTGCCGATGCAGAGTATGCAGGAAGGCAGCGCGCAGCTGCAGAAGAAAAAGTCACTTCGATGGGCCGTAAGCTGCTGTCCGAGTGGCGGACACTCGAACCGGCTGCTGCATTGGCTAGAATTCAAGCCTTTGATGATTACGTGACGAAAAACAGTGACGACTATCCGCAGTTGCGGACAAATCTGCCAGCCGAACTGTTAAGTGGGCTTGAAAGCATGCGCACCACTACGCAACGTGAATTAGCCGAACACCGATGGCTGCCTGTTATCGAAGACGCGTTAAGTGAGTTGAGGCGGGCTGGTTCAGGCAACTCGGATCGAGCGGTTA
This sequence comes from Hyphomicrobiales bacterium, assembly GCA_900468015.1. Taxonomy (GTDB): domain Bacteria; phylum Pseudomonadota; class Alphaproteobacteria; order Rhizobiales; family Rhizobiaceae; genus Agrobacterium. The sequence continues at coordinate 25,438 of UBRU01000008.1, read as the reverse complement.
TCGACGCTGCCGATAGCTATCATTCAGCTTGTGCTTCTGCACGGTCTGAGGGCGTCCTCATTCCGAGTGCTGCTACGGACGCGTTCCAACAGTTTGTGCCAAGGGTCGAGGAGGCGAAGCTGCGGCTCAGCAAAGCCGAGATAGGTCAACGACTTCGTATGGGTTATTAAACTAATGGGTCGCTACGTTCATGCTTCGGGGTGTGCTGTTTAGTCTAGTGGTTTGGCATTTTTTTATTGTATTTTTCGACGAGTTGGAGTGACGTGATGTTCGCCTGGCCGACCAGCGGGCTTTCAACTGGCTGATGATCTCTTTGCGCAAACTGGGGTGCCGCGTCAGCTTTCTCAACCGGCAACGCCGTTCCTTGGCCAGATCATTGGCAAGGTTGCAGTAGTAGCCGTCGTAGTCAGGCAGCTCGTGATCGTGGAACGTGTTGCGCTTGACCTCACGATAGATCGTTGACCGGTGACGCCCCAGAAGACGGGCCATCTCATTGACGGGGACTTTCGCTACAATCAACTGATGAAGCCGTCGGCGATCGGCGAGGGTGAGCTGCGAATAGCATCTGGACATGCCAAATCTCCAAAGTGAAGCCATTGAAATTACTGGCATGTCGCACTTGAAAATAGAATGTACCCGGCTACAAGCAAAGATCGCATAATCTATCTTATGGAACATTTTTATTTCAAACGGCTGCGGCCAGTGGTTCGGCGCGCGACATACAGATAGCACTTCGGTTTTTCTTCAAGCACGCCAATAAGAAGGATCGCCCACTTTCTCCCTATAACCGAGAGCAATTCGCGTACGGGTATGCAAGCAGGATGCTCTACAAGGATATGCGGTATCATCAAGGAAACCTCCGTAGCTTTAAAGTACCGTCTTGTGTCGTCTGTTAAACATCTTAGATGGTAGTCCAGTTGCCTGCGGATACAACGCGATATTTGGGGGGATAGCCCAGCAAAGATATCTCGCAGAACCTTCAAATGAGCGGGCTGCGACGGCTCGCAACTGATGGGCCGTTTCCATGAATGTATTTGACCTTCTCAACGACGAAGAGAGACCTAAAGCTCCACTTATTCCAGGCGCCACAATGGCAGACCGCACCGCAGGACGACGGCTTGCGCTGATCCACGACATGCATTTGGAAGCTCTTGATGAAACCATGGAAATGATGCGTCAAGTCTAGGCTGGGGAAGCGCGTATCGAGGATTTTGCAAAACATCTCGACACATTGGGGATGACGAGAAATTATGCGAAATTTGGAAATCTATGCGGTCGGGAATGCAAATTTTTGGATTTTCATCACACCGCAGAGGACACCACGATTTTTCCTGTCATCTACGCCAACGGCAGCGATGGAATGAGGCGCGTGATCGCTCGCCTTGCTGAAGAGCATATCGTCATTCACGAGTTGCTTGTGAAATTGGCCGGGCATGTCCCAGCCATCCGGGCAAGGCCAGGCCCTGAAACCTTTTCCGAAGCCAAGGCCACCCTGCTCGTGCTCGACCAGGTTGTTCGTTCGCATTTCGGTTACGAACAAAATCAACTGGAAGAGGCTATCGGCTACTACAATGCCATGCCATAGCACCGAAGATCATCGTAGCTTTGGATCGAAGTAATCACGCACCCAATCACCGAAGACATTGATCGAAATCAGCAATACGACAAGCAAGCCGCTTGGAAACACCACCACCCACCATTCACCAGAGAAGAGATAACCGTAACCGATCTTGATCAGTGTTCCGAGTGATGGCTGGCTGGTTGGCATGCCAAAACCCAGAAACGACAGGGTCGCTTCGGTCATCACCGCGAATGCAATATCCATGGTTGCAAGCACGAAAACAGCGTTCAAAACATTTGGCAAGATTTGCCGTGCAATGACCGAGAGATGGCTGTGCCCCACCAGGCACGCCGCCGCGACATAGTCCTTGTTTCTCTGGGTCAATGTCGCCGCGCGAACCAACCGGGCAAAATGAGGCCAGTGGGAGATGCCGAGGGCGAAGATCACCACCAGCATGGCATAGCGATCCTGAAGGGCGGGCGTCAGTGCAGACTTGCTGATACCGCCAATGAGAAGCGCCATGAGCATGGCAGGAAACGTAAACTGGATATCGGCCATACGCATGATAATTGCGTCGGTGATGCCGCCAAAATAACCGCTCAAAAGCCCCATTGTCAGGCCGATCGAAACTGAAACAGTCACGGCCAGAATACCGACCATCAAGGATGTGCGCAGACCGTATAGAATGAGAGAGAGCAGATCGGCGCCCTGGCTGTCTGTTCCCAAGAGAAAACGCGCGTCACCACCGGCAAGCCAGGAGGGCGGCAGATGTGAATCGAGAAGGTCCAGCTTTGATACGTCCGTCGGATCCTGCGATGCAAGGATGGGTGCGACGATTGCGGCCAGAACGATAATGCACATCATGATGCCCGCGACGAGCGCTGCCGGGCGCCACCGCAAAGATTTCATGATCGGGTTGGCGAAAATCATCCTCAAAACATCGGTTGGGAGCCATCGCTTTTCGGCTTTATCGAAATTGTGAATGGCGCTCATGCCTTTGCTCCCATCTTCAATCTGGGATCAGCCAGTGCATAGAGGAAATCGACGACCAGATTTGTGAACACGAAGAAACACGCGACCACCATCAGAAATGCGGTCACCACGGGGAGGTCTGCCTGGGTCAGTGAGTTGAGGAAGAGTGTACCGAGCCCCGGCCACTGGAAGACTTGCTCGACGACGACTGCAAAAGCCAGGAGATAACCAAGTTGAATGCCACTGACGGTGATGATCGGAATCAGCGTATTTCGAAGCGCGTGCTTGAAATTGACCCGATTGTCGGGAATGCCGCGCGCACGCGCAAAACGGATATAGTCGGCACGCAGCACTTCCAGCATTTCAGCGCGGACCAGACGAGCGACCAGAGCCACTTGGCTGATTGCCAGCGCGATACCTGGAAGGATCAGCGACCGGAGGCCGGATGCTGTCAGAAGCCCCGTCTCCCATCCGCCCACGCGATAGACCTCACCACGCCCAAAAGAGGGCAACCACCCAAGGGTGACGGAGAAAATCAGGATAAGGAAAATGCCGACAACGAAGGTTGGCAGTGACACACCAATCACAGATGTCGTCATCAAGGCGCTCGACCATAATTTTCTGTGATGGACTGCCGCGATGACACCGAGAGGGATGCCGAGTCCGAGAGAAAAGATCAACGCGGTGGCCGCCAGCTCGAATGTCGCCGGGATTCTTTCGAAAAGAACATCCAGAACCGGTCTTTGCGCGATATACGACATACCGAAATCACCGACAAAGACGCGTCGGAGGTATTGAACGTATTGAAGCACCAACGGGTCGTCGAGGCCGAGCTGGAGGCGAAGCGCAGCACGAGCCGCAGGCGTGGCATCGACACCGAGCACGCTGGTAACCGGATCTCCGGTGAAGCTTCCGAGAAGAAAGGCGATGACGCTGACGACAAACACAACCAGAATTGCGTGCATGAGGCGCTGGATCAAATAGCTGATATTCACTTCGGCAGTCCCATCGATAGAGTGGTCGGGCCAGCCGACTGGGCAGCTGGCCCGATGGTCGTCATCGCTTGATTTCGACGTTTTGCAACATCACGGTGCTGTCGGCACGAACGGCGACCTTTACCGACTGCTGCATTCCCCAAGTCAGAAACGGCTGGTGCAGGTAAACCGCATGCACATTATCGCGCGCGATCGTAAGCCCCTCACGGTACAGCTCGGTACGGCGCTGGGAATCGAGTGTTTTCACAAGCTCGTCCACCACGGCATCAAACTGCGGATTGCTCCACATCGTCCAGTTCTGCTGGCCACGACCCTTTTCTTTGTCACGCGTGGCCATGATCCCGACGAACGTGTCTTCGACATCGCCGGAATTCCCGACGGCACCGATCAGATGAAAGCTGGAATTGGGACCATTGGTCAGCATCTTTGCGAATTCGGGCCAGACCATACCGTTGACCTTGACTTCAATGCCGACGCGGGCAAGCATCGAGGACACCGCCTTGCAGATTTCTTCCGTATTGACGTAACGTTCAAGGGGGCAGTTCAGCGTTGTCGTGAAACCAGCTGGATATCCAGCCTCTGCAAGCAGCTTCTTGGACAGATCGACATCATATGTCCAATGCACGTCCAGATCAGCCTGATAACCGGAGAAGCCAGGCGCGGAACCGATACCGGCGACCCTGGCCTTGCCACGCATTATACGGTCGACGATGAGCTGGGCATTGATGGCGTGAGCGATCGCCTTGCGGACGCGCAAGTCCTTGAATGGGTTGGCCTTGAGAGGCTGGCCCGACTTGTCGAATGTCGCAAGCGCCACATCCCGTGTGCCGTCCATTTCAATTTCCATGAACAGGCGCTGCGGACCATCGACAACCGCCATTTTCGGCGTCTGCTCGACACGAGGGATGTCCTGAAGCGGTAGATCGGTGATCATATCCACCTCTCCCGAGAGGAGAGCTGCGACACGCGTCGGTGCAGAACCGATCGCCGTGTAGACCGCGTCCGTGACATTCCCCTGGAACGTACCCCACCATGCGTCATTTCTTTTGAAGACCGTTTTCTGGCCTGGCACCTGTTCCGAAAGTTTCATCGGTCCAGTGCCGTTGGCGTGGCGGAGTGAAAATGCCTCTGTGCCCTGCGTACCAAGCGCAGGCACCGCCGCAACGTTATTATCCGAAGCCCATTTCTGTGACATCACGAACAGCCGTGTCAGCTTGACGGGCAAAATCGGATCAGGCCCGTTGGAGATGATATCGACTGTCGACTGATCGACAACTTTCGCATCGGAAATCTTGCCGAACAACGTCTTGTAAAGAGCGGACGATGATTGACGTTTGACCGAGAACGCAACGTCCTCAGCCGTCAGAATGCTGCCGTCGTGAAATTTGACGTTCGGCCTGAGTGTAATACGCCAGGTATTGTCGCCGACACTTTCCCACTTGGTGGCGATACCAGGGACGATGTTCATACCCTCATCCAGCTCGATCAGGCTTTCATAGACCTGGCGAACGATACTGGTGGTTACAAAGTCATTCGTCGAATGCGGATCGAAAGTGAGCGCGGCCGTGGTGCCGGCAAACTTCAAGGTTTCAGCCATAACAGGCTGGGCAACGCCCATAGCCGCTGTCGTAGCCAGAAGGATCAGGGTTCCCCTTAATGTCATTTATATCTCCTTGTTTGGCTCCCTCATCCTGCACAAAACGATCATTTGATCAAGACACTTTACAAGGCGGCTAAAATTCCGCACATTCGGGCTGCCGTACGGGACAACACCGCAAAACGCGCCCCTTTTCGAGGGTGAGGCGCGACCGGGGAGTGAGTTGAGAATGACAACATATGGAAATGCGCCGCTCGCCGATACGAAGCGAACTGAAGTGGTGCCGATCCATCCGGATGACAGCGGCACGAAAGATGCCCTGCTTTCTGTCCGCAATCTCGTGGTGTCGCTCCGTCATCCGGACCGCGTGATCGACCTCGTACGCGGAATCAGCTTCGACATTCGTCCAGGAGAAGTTCTGGGCATCGTTGGAGAATCCGGTGCTGGAAAATCAATGGCGGGCACGGCGATTACCGGATTGCTGGAGGGCTCTCTCAAGCGCACCGGCGGCGAAATTCTACTCAATGGCCGCCGGATCGATACGCTTTCGTCCCGCGACATGGCAAAGGTTCGTGGCGCTGAAATCGGCATGATCTTTCAGGATCCGCTCACCTCACTCAATCCGGTCTTTACGATCGGGCGGCAACTTATCGAAACAATTGTCCAGCACACAGAATTGCGGGGTGCCGCAGCATTCGAGGAGGCTATAACGCTGTTGCAGCAAGTCGGCATCCCGGCGGCCCACGAGCGTATGGAAAGCTATCCGCATGAGTTTTCTGGTGGGATGCGTCAGCGCGTCGTTATCGCCCTGGCGCTGGCAGGCCGTCCGCAGTTGATCATCGCAGACGAACCGACGACGGCCCTTGATGTTTCTATTCAAGCGCAGATCATAACCCTCCTGAAACGCATCTGTCGGGAGCGCAATACGGCGGTCATTCTAATCACCCATGATATGGGTGTTGTTGCAACGACAGCAAATCGTGTTGCGGTGATGTATGCGGGCCGCATCGTCGAAAACGGCCCCGCCGCGGACGTCATAGGCCATGCGCGCCATCCTTATACACGAGGTCTCATGAAGTCCGTGCCTGAGATCGGGCACCGTTTGCGCCGCTTGCAACAGATCGATGGTGCCATGCCGCGCCCTGACAACTTACCGACCGGCTGCTCCTTCTGGCCCCGCTGCTCCGTCGCCATAGATCGCTGTCGGACGGAACGGCCAAAGCTATCCGGTTCTGGCAATCATCATGCAGCATGCTGGCTCGACGAAGAAGCAATGCCATCACAGAATTCCAGCTTGCCAGGAGATCGGATGTGACTGCCGAACCCGTAACCGTAGCGCAGGAACCACTGGTGACTGCACGCAATCTTTCGATGCGTTTTCCCGTCAAATCCAACTGGGTGGATCGGGTGCTTAAGCGGCAGCCGCAGCGCTACCTGCATGCAGTTAACGCTCTTAATCTCAAGATCCCGTCTGGCAAAACCATGGCGTTGGTGGGTGAGTCTGGCTGCGGCAAATCCACAGTCGCCCGTTGCGCTGCCGGACTTTACAAGCCGACGTCCGGATCTTTCTTTTTCCGTGGCAAGAACATGTCCGATATCGCCGAAAAGTCGCTTCCGGAGCGGAGCGAAGTGCAGATGATCTTTCAGGATCCTTATGCATCGCTCAATCCGCGCTGGCGTGTCGGACGGTCAATTGCCGATCCCATAAAAGCCCTTGGCCTTGAATCCGACAAAAGAGTAATCGGCGAAGCCGTTGCCGACTTGTTGACGACAGTCGGACTTTCACCCGCCGACGCAGATAAGTTTCCCCACGAGTTTTCTGGCGGTCAGAGGCAGCGCGTTGCTATCGCCAGAGCGCTTTCTTCCAAGCCGGGTTTTATCATCTGCGACGAGCCAACGTCCGCACTCGATGTCTCTGTTCAGGCTCAGATCCTCAACAAGATGAAGGACCTTCAGGATCAGTTTGGCCTGACATACCTGTTCATCAGCCACGATCTCGGAGTGGTGGATCATATGTCTGACGTGATCGGCGTGATGTATCTCGGCAATCTGGTGGAGTTGGCGGACCGGGAGACACTGTTTAAAAAGCCGATGCACCCTTACACACGGCTGCTTCTCGGTGCCGTGCCACGCATCACCGCAGAAGAGGCGGAGCTTCAGGCACCGATTGGCGAACTGCCGAACCCGATGAATCCGCCCTCTGGCTGTGTCTTCAGGACCCGGTGTCCTTTTGCGACAAGAATATGTGCGGAAAAGGCACCCGACGTCCGAATATTCGGCAAGACGGAAGTCGCCTGTCATCGTGCCGAAGACATAAACTGAAAGGAGATGCGAGCAAACCTGATTTGCTCGCGCCATGTCAATGCTTCAGCGCAACGACCTCGATCTCGACCTTGATATCATCATTGACGAAACCGCAAACAATGGTGGTGTTGGTGGGTCGGATGTCACCAAAGGTTTCGCCGAGAACTTTGGAAATCGGCATGATGTCTTCGCGCCGAGCTGCAAAAACCCGAAGACTGACGATGTCCGAGAGCTTGGCATCCGCTTCGGACAGAGTTTCGGAAATAATCTCGATGGATTTCCGCGTCTGCGCCACGACGTCATCCGCATCGGTCTCTCCCGGGACATAACCGGCAGTGCCGGAAATGAAGACGAAATCACCCTGAACGACGGCGCGGGAGTACCCGGCGATTTTTTCGAACGGCGAACCTGAGGAAATGAGGCGACGAGACATGACAACTCCTTGGATTTTTAGGTTTGATCAATTGATCGTATCGCACTATGCTTTGCATTGGCAAGCACCTCTGCCAGCCTGATGGGAAGTTCGATGCAAGCAGAAAGCCAAAAGACGCTCTGGACGATGACGGGCACGCCTGCCAGATCATTTGATCAGCCGGTTCCTTCAAAGTCTGATGTCGTCATCGTCGGCGCAGGCTTCACCGGGCTCACGGCAGCGCTCGAGCTTTCGAAAGCAGGCAAGTCCGTCGTTGTCCTCGAAAAAGACTATGTCGGCGCTGGCGCAAGCGGAATGAATGCCGGGTTTGTCGTACCCAATTTTGCCAAAGCCGATCCTGCAACGGTCTACCAAAAACTGCCACGCAGCAAAGCTGACGCGCTGCTATCGCTTGTCGGGTCCGGCGCGGACACAGTTTTCTCAACCATTCGCGAGGAACACATTGCGTGCGACGCGAGCCAGGTCGGCTGGTTGCAGCCCGCTTATGGCGCTGCTGCGGCCGATCTCCTGGCCAAACGTGCAGCCGACTGGCAAAAGCTTGGCCGACCAGTCAGGTTTCTGTCCCCGGCAGACATCGAACAACAGACCAGTCTTTCGATCTATTCAGGCGGTCTTCTCGATGAATCTGGCGGTACGATTCACCCACTCAACTATGCGCGGGGACTTGCAGACGCGATTATCCGTCGCGGCGGCGCCATTCGAGAGAATGCCAACGTGACGGACATACGCCGCAACGGAGGCGGCTGGTCTGTTTCGCTGAGTGGCGCGACGATCGAGGCCGGTTGTGTCCTGCTCTGCACGAATGCCTTCACCGGTGGCGCAGCCGGTCAGATGGGCAAAACGACGGTCCCGTTGCGGGTCTATCAGGTCGCGACACGCCCGCTCGACCCCGACACAGTCAGCCGCATCGCGCCTCTTCGGCGGCCAGTCGGTGATACGCGGTCCAACTTGTTCACCTACCGTCTGGACCGCGATAACCGCCTGATTAGCGGCGGGATGGCCATTGTTCCGCTCGGCGCAATGGACAGGGTCGGCAATGCGGTCGTCAATCGGCTCGTCTCCGAGCTGAAGCTGGACTCGCACCCCGGCACCGAAATCGTGTGGACCGGAGTCGCAGCAATGACGCCAGACTTTCTGCCACGCATATACGCATTCGGCGATGGCTTTTTCGGCGGCATCGGCTGTAATGGCCGCGGCATTGCAATGACCGCCCAACTTGGGCGAGTGCTGGCACGGGCCGCACTTGGCGAGCCTCTAAGCGCCCTGCCCATTCCAACCGTGAAAGCTCGACCCCTGCCGCTCCATAGCTTCACACCTGTCGTCGCGTCTGCGGCGCTCGCGCACGCACGTTTGAAAGACTGGATGACGCAATGAACGACAACGGATGCAGAATTGGATTTGCCGGTGTCGGTAAAATGGGCCTGCCGATCTGCCTTCGGCTGCGCGAAGCAGGTCTTTCCGTGACGATACTATCCTCGCCGGGTGCGAATGGCGTTCTTCCCACCGAACTCGCCGACGCGGGGTGTGAAATGGTGCTGACCGGCACCGAACTCGCGGGCGTTATTGATGTATTGATAACATGTCTCCCATCGTCTGCCGATGTTGAAACTGTGCTTACTGGAAAGACGGGTGTTTTTTCCGGGCTTCCCGGCAGAACCGACATTCTGCACATCGATCACACCAGCGGCTTGCCAGATACCAGCAAAAGGCTGGCATCTGCCTGGGACGCACTGGGCGGCGGGTTTATCGATGCGGCAATCATGGGAACGCCTGAGCTGGCGCGCAATGGTGACCTCAAACTGCTTTGCGGCGGCTCTGCCGAAACAGTAGAGCGCATGCGGCGCATCACGGACGTCTACGCGAATACCGTCGTCAATGCAGGTGAGATAGGAAGCGGTCATATGCTGCGCCTGATTGGAGGACTGATGGGCTACGGCATGGCGATGTTGTCCAGCGAGGCTTTTCTCCTTTGTGCTGCTGCAGGTATCGCGCCGCAAAAACTGATGACAATGATCTCTGGTACGGGCGCCGACAGCCGTACTTTTCAAGCCATGGTCACCACGGAGATCGACACTGACGACACGACCGCGCGCCGACAGCTTTCAATCAGGACGGTTGCCAAGGATCTGGATGCCCTTCTGCTTCAAGCGACCCAACTCGACTGCGATATTACAGTCGTTGCAACGATCGCCGAGCGGATGAGGAAGGCTGCGGCTCACAGCCGTCCTGAAGCGGTCATCAGCGAACTTACCCACGCTCTCAAAGCACTACCCGCCTCAGTGGCGCAGGGATGAAAGACATGATGGCAACAAGCAACATCGAGATCATAAATCTGCAAACCACAGATTTTGCGGACGGCACAGCTTTCGGAAAGGTCGGCGCCTACGAAATGCTATCGGGAAAGGCTCTGATTTCGGTTGATCCGCTCGATCCTTCCATTTCCCATGCCTATGATATCTCGCTGGCGGAGCGTGACGCAGACGGCCGCATTAGCGCGTTGACGGATATCTGGATTCTTCGACCAAAGGACACATCCCGCGCAAACGGCACGATACTGTTTGAGTTCGTCAACCGTGGCAACAAACGCTGCCTGCAGTTTTTCAACAACGGCTTGCCGACCAACCGGCCATCGACGGCAGCCGATAGCGGAAACGGCTTTCTCATGAGAGAGGGATACACGATCGTCATCGCTGCCTGGCAAGCAGACGTGCTGGCGGGCGATGGCCGGATGACGATCAAAGTGCCGGAAGCGCTTGATCCTCAGACGCCCATTTCGGCACGCATCAAGGTGGAATTCGTCTGCGACGCTCCCGGCGTCAGCTGCCTTCCGCTCTCTGGCAAGACAGGAACTTACACTTATCCGGCCCGCTCGCTGGACCAGGATGCCGCAGTGCTGCAAAGACGCCGCTATCCCAATTCCACGGCGGAAACGATCCCTTCCAACCGCTGGTCGTTCACACAGGTTGTCGGCAATGGCGGAGGACTGTCACGCGGTGACGTGCAGGGTGGCGAACAGGTACTGATCCCGTCCGCATCCCATATCTATCTGCCGGAAGGCTTTCAGCAAGGCTGGATATACGAACTGACCTATGATGCGACACGACCGCTCGTCTTCGACATGGGGTTTATCGCGGTGCGGGAATTGATCAGCTTTTTGAAGACGCATCGCGGCGAGAGTAATCCTCTTTATGCGAACGACGCCTTGCCGAGGTTTGCAATCGCCTGGGGGCGCTCTCAATCTGGCCGCTGCATCCGCGACTTCATCTATCGGGGTTTCAATGCGGATGCCGCTGGTCGTCGGGTATTTGATGGTATGCTGCCGCATATTTCTGGCGCCGGCAAGACCATGCTCAACCGCTTTGCCAACCTTGTGGTTGCCGCCTCGCGCGCTTTCGAGGACAAGCTTAATCCCGCTGACCGTTTTCCGTTCTCCTATGCGACAAGCCGCGACCACATTACCGGAAACGAAGACGCAATTCTGAAACGTCCCGCGACCGACCCGTTGGTAATCCATACCCAGACGGCATCTGAATATTGGTATCGACGCGGCTCGCTTGTCCACACAGACACTCAGGGCAACGACCTCGAACTCCCCGAAACCGTCCGATATTACTACTGGGCCAGTTCGCAGCACTGGTCGGACCCGACACCAGGCAAGCCGCCGCTGGGTATTTGTACCAATCACCAAAACATCGTTTCGACCGTGGCTTTCTTCAGGGGCACGCTGACTTTGATGCAAAGATGGCTTGAAGGTGAAGCACCGCCACCAAGCCGTTATCCACTCAAAGCAAATGGTACGCTTGTTACTTTCGAAGACTGGCGCAGCGCTTTTCCGGCCATCCCTGGCGTTCTTCAGCCTCATGGTCCCAATGATCTGCCACATGTGGAATATGGCCGGAATTTTGATAAGGGTGCGCCCTGCCCCGCCGAGCCTGAGGTTGATTGCAGCCAGCATTATGCCGTGTTGGTGCCCGCAACAGATTGCGACGGCAATGACCGCGCCGGGCTGATGGCGCCCATGGTTCAGGTACCGCTCGGCACCTATACGGGTTGGAATCTGAGAAATCGCGGTTTCGGCTACGGCGCACTGCATGATTTTTCGGGAAGCTATATTCCTTTCCCGGAGTCCCGCGACGAACAGGAACTGACGGGGGATCCGCGCGCTGCGATCCTTGATCGCTTTCCATCCGCTCAGGCCTATACCGATGCAATCCGAATGGCTGCCGAGGCGCTATGCGCTCAAGGCTTCTACCATCCCGAGGACATCGAATTCGCGATTGCGATGTCCCGCCGGTTCGGTGCTGTCAACCATCTCCACGGACTCTGACCGTTCCTACGCAATTTTAAAAGAAAGACTCTTATGACCTATCTTGCCAAGAGAATAACCGAGAGCTCGAAGAAGTCGTTCGGCATGTATGCCAAGGCCGCCGCTGTCGATGTTACCACGCGGGATCTCATTCATATGGAACTCGGCAGCCCGCATGCCGACACACCTGACGAAATCAAACAGGCAACTATCCGGTCCCTCCTCTCTGGCGACGTGCATTATTCCCATTTTCAAGGGGTTCCAAAACTGCGCAAAGCGCTGGCGGAGAAGCTATCATGCAAGAATGGTCTCGACTATTCCGCAGAGGAAATTGTCGTTACCAACGGCCTGACACACGCATCCTTTGCTGCCTTTATGGCGTTTCTTGATCCGGGCGACGAAGTTATCCTGCTTGAGCCGTACTATCCTCAGCATGTTGGCAAGATCGAGCTGGCAGGCGCCAAGCCTGTGTTTGCGAAACTGGATGCTGCAAACCGGTTTTCCATTAATCCTTCCCTCATCGAGGAAAAGATCACACCGAAAACGAAAATGATCGCGTTGATCAATCCCTGCAATCCGACAGGTCGCGTCTATAGTCGAGAAGAACTGCAAGGGTTGGCGGACCTCGCAATCAAGCACGACCTGCTGATTGCGTCGGACGAAGTCTACGAGGAAATCCTGTTTGACAATGCCAGCCATATCTCCATCGCCGCGCTGCCTGGCATGCGCGAGCGGACAATCTCTATGTTCGCTTTCACGAAAAGCTTTGCCATGGATGGTTGGCGCATCGGTTACCTGACCGCGCCCGCTAACCTTATTGAGGGTATCCTGAAGATCACGACAAATGATGTGACCCACGTTAACACATTCATTCAGGAAGGCGCCTATGCAGCGGTGACGGGGCCAGCTGAAATCTTAAATCAGTTGGTCGAAGAAGACCGGGTGAAGCGCGATATCGTAGTAAGTCGGCTCAACCAGATGCCGGGTGTGACCTGCGACTGGCCCCAGGGAACCATCTACGCATTTCCAAACATAGCCTCACTTGGCGTTCCAGCGCAGACACTGGCCGAAACCATTCTTGAAAAAGCCGACGTTGTCGTCGAAGCAGGCAGCTTCTACGGCGCAGCAGGTGAAGGTCATTTGCGCGTCTGCTTCGGGTCACAATCAGTCGAGCGCGTAACCGAAGGAATGAACCGGCTTCAGCGCTTCTTTGGATCGCTGTGATCCTTAAGCGCCGCTCAGGACCCGTCGTCATGTATGGGGGCGGGTTATTGATCGGCCCTGACGACAGGAAATGTCGCAGCTGATGACCGAGCGATCGTGCTCTGCGGTGTTCGAAAACAACAGGTTGAATTAGGTATTCAGCATTTGGTGCAAAAGCACCTGTGTGGCTTCGATATCCTTCACCATGAGCTTTCCGGCCTTTTCGCCATCGCGAGCTTCGAAAGCGTCGATCATCTCATAGTGATAGGTCGAATAGGGATGGATAACACCGGCATCGAGCTGCTGTTCAACCAGGTTTGACAAAAGCCGCAAGTAAGGACCGTAGCGCAGCCAGAGTGTCTCGATCATCTGCGGCAACACTTCAGAGCCCGATTGGTCGTAGATCGAGAAATGGAATTCCTGGTTTTTACGCAGCATCTGTCGCACATGGCCGTCGCGACCAAGCGCTTCGTGTTCTTTCGCAAGGGTGAGGCTGTGCGCGATCTGCGCTTTACTCATACGCAACGCGGCAAGCGACGTTGCCATACCCTCCAGATTCGACCGAACTTGACAAAGATCGTCCAACCTCTGCCTGGAAACGGCAGGAACGCGCGCCGAGCCGTTATGAGCGATCTCAAGGCCATTCTCAGCCACCAGCCGACGCAACGCCTCGCGAACGGGCATATGGCTCGTGCCAAACTGCAAGGCAAGCGAGGCGATCGTAACAACCTGTCCAGGCTCAAAATCACCCCACATCAACGCTTTGCGCAATTGTTCGAAGACATTGTCCTGAACCGTTATTCGCGATGACACCTTGAGAAGCTCAGCAGTAGACATAAGATTTCCAGTTACGTTGCGCGTCTATCCTAAGCTCATTGCCGGGCCAAAGTGAACTGATTTTTTGATCAAGTAGTCGGGGTTTGTCATTTTGTAATGCAGGTGTCTCGGACCTCAATGAGCTGAGCACACGCATAGGATCGACAACAAGCAGGCGCAAGGCCGAAGCCTTGCGTCTGTTCAAGCGCGTAGCCTTGCCGGAGCCGAGAAAGGCACTCGGCAAATATCCGCACGAGTTTTCCGGTGGCCATCGGCAGCGCGTCATGATTGCTATGGCGCTGGCGCTTAAACCCGATCTGTCGATCGCAGATGAACCCACAACGGCGCTCGACGTGACGGTGCAGGCGGATGTTCTGGCGTCTTAAACTGACGGTAATCCATCGCCTTGATAGGTTTCGAACTCTCGACCCCATAAATCATCTTCTGACAGGGCTATATCTCCTCGGCTGCACGATTATTTAGCCTTGCGATGGCCGCTAGTTTGACTTCGCGGTTATTAGCAAACGGAACTACTTACGCCAGCGGACATCAGTCTGTGGGTGTGAGAACGATCTTACCACGCGCGCGACCAGCCTCAGATAGCGTGAGCGCCTGCCTGATCTCTGCCAACGGCAGAACCGTATCGACGTGTGCTACCACTTTGCCAGCCTCGACCAGTTCAGCAATCGAGACCAGGTTACGCGCGCTCGGAACGGTGAACGATCGCTTTACGCTGACCCCATAGCGCTCTGCTTCGTCGTTGGGAAAGGCTACGACCGTCACCATGGCATCACCCTTCTTGAGGGTTTTGAACGCACGCTGAAACGTCTCGCCGCCCATCGTGTCGAGAACGACATCAATTTCGCGTGCCGCGTCTTCAAAGGGTTGGGTTGTGTAATCGATGAACTCGTCGGCGCCGAGAGCGCGAACGAATTCTTCGTTGCTGCCTGAAGCTACCGCTGTAACATGCGCCCCGCAGGCCTTGGCGAACTGAACGGCAAGAGAACCGACCCCGCCCGAACTGTTGGTGATGAGAAGACGTTGCCCGGCGACAAGTCCTGCATCATCGAAAAGCGCCTGCCACGCAGTGGAGCCTGCCAATGGAAGGGCCGCTGTGTGGATGGTGTCGACATTGTCAGGTGTACGCACGACATTAATTGCTTTGGCAATCGCATATTCTGCAAAAGCACCGGTGTGTACCATGCTGAAGATGGTCTCACCCAACTGGAAGGCCTCGATGTCAGGGCCAAGCTTCTCGACCGAGCCGACAAGTTCTCCGCCGAGGTGGATCGGCAGCCTCATCCCCATGCGCTGGCCCATGCCACCACGAATTTTCCAGTCAATCGGATTCACGCCTGCCGCCTGAACCTTTACCAGGACCTCGCCGGCGCCCGGCTCTGGACAATCGATCTCAGCGATCTCCACCACATCATTGGACCCGTACTCCCGGATAACAGCAGCTCTCATCGTCACTTCTCCTGAATATTGACCTGCTATCTCATATACGCGTAATTTCACGATGTGATGCCAATCCGCATCGCAGATAGGCCATTCCACATGCAACCAGCTTTCAATATCCATCGCATGAGCAAACCGAGCGGTTCAGCCCTGCCGCTCCATAGTCATGATGAGGCGCAACTCACCTATGCTGCGTCCGGTATGATCCAGCTTCATACGAACGAAGGTGTCTGGCTTGTGCCTCCCAGCTTGAGGCATGGATTCCGGCAGGTGTTCCCCATCGCCTGGATATCATAACCGACGCCGAGCTGTGGATGGTGCAGTGGCGACCATCTGCAATCGCAACCTGGGCTCCTCCAAATTTCCCGGATCGCGCCTTCGCATCCAAGGTCACACCGTTGCTGCAGTCCCTGCTTGCCGCGGCTGTCGATGACGATGCGTCGTCGGTGAAAGCAGAACTTGTCGTGAGGCTGATACTCCTTGAATTGAGCGCAGTGTCAGATGCGCCGACCTACCTTCCAATACCCAGCAACCCTGTAGCAAAGCGGGTGGCTGAGATCGCTCTCGGCGATCATCGCAATCGCATGGATTTGAACGAGTTGGCATCGCGCGCCGCAACCTCGGTTCGTACTGCGAGCCGTCTGTTCCCGATGGAGACAGGAATGACGCTCAAATCCTGGAGGCAACGGGCGCGGATCGTAAAAGCCATGGAGCAGCTTGCGCTGGGCAAGGCAATCGCCGTCGTGGCGAGCGACGCGGGCTTCTCGAGCACTGCCGCGTTTTCCTGTGCGTTCAGGCAGGTGACTGCAACAACACCCGGCGCTTTCATAGGCGAGCCTCGACATCAAAAACAATCGATATAAGTTCGTCCGCTGTTGGGTAAACGGAATGTGAATCTTTGGCCGAAGCAGAAGTCAGCCTGGGGCAAAGCACCTTTCTATTAGGTCATTCATTGCATCAGCTCTCCGTAATAGCGAGGCATAATGAGTTCCTGATCGGCTAGTGCGATCGCGCTTCTGCCAAAACCTCGGCACATGCGACAATTATGTGGCCGCCTGCACCTGGTCACTACCGTCTCTAGTCAAAGCTGCAGAAAGAACCTGCCATGGTCAGGATGAACTTTCCCCCGATAAGGCCAACTAATCAAACCCAACGAGAGCCATCTCATTATCCTGATGATCGACGTTACGTCCGATAGTCGAGCTTCCCAAGTCAAGGCAATCTTAAAATCCGCATTGCAGACATGTCAGCGTATAGTAAAGTCACCGACTGCCATCATTGCTGCGCAACTCACGGCGTTTCCTTGGCGATGCTTTCTCAGGGGTATCTTGGAATTTCGGGAAATTTGGCGAGCAAAAAGGCTTTAGCCTGAGCTTATACAGCACGCTTTACAACCCACTCGAAGGTTAGCTTCATGCGTCGGTTGGAGGAGCTGATAGACGATGGCCGCTCGGCCGGTTCGCCGGAAAGTCCTGCTCTTCGCCAGCAGTTCGGGTATATGGTGACGCTCGATGTTGGCCATCAAAGGCCGGCCGGCCGCTGATCCAGCAAACGGCGGGACATTCATCCTCGAACTTGTCGCTGCGATCATTCAGTCCGCGGGCGACCGGCGTTAAAGTTGCAGATGCCACCCTAATGGCCCATACGTGAGCGCGGCTTCCCTTCGCAGCAACATTGCTGCGAAGGGAAATGGCCTGCTATTCTGCAGCCAGCGAATGTGTCGGCTGATCATATACGTGTCCGTATCCAGAAGTCGATTCGACAACCGGTGGCTTGATACGGAACCACGCAGCGTAGAGGGCCGGCAGGAAGAGGAGGATAACCAGCGTGCCCACAGCCGTACCGCCGATCAACGTATAAGCCATTGATCCCCAGAACACGGAATGCGTGAGGGGAATGAACGCTAGAACAGCGGCAAGTGCCGTCAGAATCACGGGCCTGCTTCTCTGCACTGTAGCTTCAATGACCGCATTGTAATCATCGAGACCGGCTGCCTTGTTGTCCTTGATCTGCTCTGTAAGGATTAGGGTATTACGCATGAGAATCCCCGATAGGCCTATAAGGCCAAGGATGGCGTTGAAGCCGAACGGCTGATTGAAGAGGAGAAGAGTCGGCACCACGCCAGCCAGGCCCAGAGGCGCCGTCAGCACTACCATTATCATCGTCGACATGCTTCGAACCTGAAGAATAATCACGATCAGCGTAGCGGCGATCATCAGAGGAAAAACCTTGACCAAGGCAGCGTTGGCTTTCTGGGATTCCTCGATGTTTCCGCCTACATCGATCGAGTAGCCTGCCGGCAGCGAAGCAATCAGAGGCTGAAGCGCGGTTATCACCTGTTGCGACACTTCGGGTGGTTGCGTGGCCTCACTGATGTCCGACCGAATGGTCACCACTGGCACTCTGTCGCGACGTTTGAGGATCGGTTCCTCAAACCGCACCTCAGTACGGCCCACCTGATCGAGCGGTATCGCGCGACCATCTCTGCTGATAAGGGTGTAGTCAGACAGCCGCGACGGATCGAGCCTGATCTCGCCACCTGATCGGGCGACAACGGGTACGTTGCGGATGTTCTCTCTCACCTGCGTTACCGGTACGCCACTCAGGAGCAGTTGCACCTGCTGAGCTGCTTCTGCTGGCGACAGGCCGATGAGGTTTAGCCTATCCTGATCTGGAACAAAGCGCACGACTGGCGTCCGGTTTCCCCAGTCGCGGTTTGCATTTTGAACATCGGGGACCTTGCTCATAAGCACGAGAGCTTCATCTGATATCCGATACAATTCCTTTGAATCAGGCCCCTTGATCCGGAACTCAACCGGGAACGGGGTGTAGGGGCCAAATACCAATTGGGTCACACGAACAAAGGCTTCGGGCATGAGACCCTGTCCGACGGCGTCACGCAAGCGAAGCTTCAGCGCCTCACGCTCATGCGCGTCGGCTGTTAGGACTACGATCTTGGCAAATGCCGGATCCGGCAATTCAGGCGACATCGCGAAGAAGAACCGTGGAGCACCTTGGCCGATGTAGCTGGTCGCGATCTTTGTTTCCGGCTGCTCCTTCAGCCATCTTTCCAGCTTCTCGACGGCAGCCGTTGTGGTTTCGATGCTCGATCCTTCTGGCATACGGACTTCCACGAGCACTTCAGGTCGATCGGAGGTTGGGAAAAACTGTTGTTTGACCGTCCCCATACCGACAACTGACACGGCCATAACGACCCCGACGATACCGCATGTCAGGAACTTATGCTTCACGACAAAAGCGATGGCTCCGCGCAACCGTTTGTAGTTTGGAGTATTGTAGATCGCTTCGTGACCACCTGGGATGGGCTTAATCTTGGGTAGCATTTTAACACCGAGGTACGGTGTAAAAATTACCGCAACGAACCAGGACACGATCAAGGCGAAGCCGACTATCCAGAAGATGTTTCCAGCATATTCGCCTGCGGCCGAGCTTGCAAAGCCGACTGGCATCAAGCCAACGATCGTAACGAGAGTTCCGGAAAGCATAGGTGCTGCCGTGTGGCTCCAAGCGTAGGCTGCCGCCTTGATGCGGTCCATGCCTTCTTCCATCTTAACGACCATAACCTCGATCGCGATGATTGCATCGTCGACCAGCAGACCGAGAGCAAGGATAAGCGCACCAAGCGTGATGCGGTCAAAAAACCGTCCCGTCTCCAGCATGATAACAAAGACAACGGCAAGGGTCAGCGGGACTGCCAGCGCTACCACGATCCCCACACGCCAGCCGAGTGCGACGAGACTGACAAACAATACGACGCCAAGTGCCATTGCAAATTTGAGCATGAATTCGCTGACGGCCGAGTCAATATTGACGGCCTGATCACTGACCTTGGTGAGCGTCACGCCAAGGGGCAATGACTGAGCGATCTGCGAGGAGCGCTCTTCGAGAGCTTTACCGAGTTCCAGGCCGTTCCAGCCTTGTTGCATGACGACGCCCAGCATGATTGCAGGCTCGCTATTATGCCGGATAACGTAAGTCGCAGGCTCCTGATATCCTCTTTTCACTTCCGCGACATCCGAAAGCTTTAAAGCCTTGCCGGAAGCGACGATGGGGGTGTCGGCGATCGATTGAACGCTGTCATAGGCGCCATCGAACCGGATGAAGACCTGAGGCCCCTGTGTGTCAATGGAACCCGCAGGGGTCACGGTGTTACGCCGCTGAAGAGCGGTAGCGATGTCTTGAGGCGAAACGCCGAGTGTCGCGAGCTTCTCGTAGGAGAACTCCACGAAGATTTGTTCCGGTTGTTCGCCTAGGATATTGATCTTCTTGACGCCGGGAACATGGAGCATGTCTTGCCTGATCTTCTCCGCCTCCCGGACAAGGTCACGCTTCGGCATGCCCGGAGCTTTCAGCGCGTAGAGGCCAAAGCTTACGTCGGAGTATTCATCGTTCACAAACGGACCCATGACGCCTTGCGGTAGGTTTCTTGCCTCGTCGCCGAGTTTTTTGCGCGCTTGATAGAACTCGTCCTCCACGGCGCTGGGTGGTGTGCTGTCTTTGAGAGTCACGGTGAGATAAGCGAAGCCTGGACGCGTTGTGGTCTCGACCCGGTCGTACCAGGTCAGTTCCTGAATGCGTTTTTCAAGGGGCTCGGCGACCAGGTCCTGCATTTCACGCGCCGTCGCGCCCGGCCAGACGGTGGTAACGGTTAACGTTTTGATTGTGAAAGATGGATCTTCGGCGCGTCCAAGCTTTACGAACGCGTAGATACCAGCAAGCGCGAGCAGGATGATGAAGAACAATGTGACGGCCCGTTCACGAACCGCAATGGCGGAAAGGTTGAGGTTCATCAGTATACCACCTCTTGCGTTTCGCGGTGAGCACGGACCTCAGTCCCGTCTTTCAGAAGGTGCGCCCCCATAGCAACGACTGACTCGCCCGGCTCGACGTTGGTGACCACCACACTTTCCTCACTCAGGCGCTCGACCTTTACCTCACGAAACTTCACGACGGACGCCTGCTGATCAAAGATCCAAACGCCAGTGCGGTTTCCGTCATCCAGAAGAGCGCCAAGGGGAAGCTCTGCATGGTCCTGAACACCTTGTTTAATGACTTCAATGGTGACCGTTGCGCCCAATGGTGCGTTCGCTGCGGCGCCTTCCAGAACCCATCTCGTTTCATAGGTGCGCGTTTGCTGATCGGCCGAGTCCGATATCTGGCGCAGCACGGCGTCGACCCTACCATTCTGGCCGTAGACCAAGGCTGAAGCCTCTGCTCCAATACCCGGCCGCAAGTTTTCCGGGAGCCATACAATTGCTTCCCGAGGGCCGGCCTTGGCCAACCGGACGACTTGCTGGCCAGCGCTTACCACCTGGCCAGGGTCGCCTAGTGTCTCGACAATTGTACCGTCTGCATCTGCAACAAGAACGGCGTAGCCAACTTCGTTTTCTGCGACCTTCTCGTCGGCTTGAGCCGCAGCCAACTGCGCTATAGCGGTGTCCAATAAGGCTTTGGCTCTTTCATATTGTTGCGATGAGGCCGCAGATGTTTTGACGAGAGCCGCAAAACGTTTCTCGTCGGACTGCGCTTGGACGAATGTTGCCTGCGCAGCAATAACCGCGTTTCGTTTAGCCGTTAAAGCAAGTCTGAGGTCGGTTGGATCAAGGCCCATCAAGGGTTGCCCACTCCTCACCTGTTCCCCGACATCAACGAAGCGCTCCACGATTTTACCGGGAACGCGGAAGCCAAGGTTACTTTGCACCCTTGCCCCCACTGTACCCGTGAAGCTCCGGCTCGCATTTCCTGGCAACTTCGCTAAAGCGATCTTTACGAACGGAGAAGCCGTCCTTGGATCGACGGCCTCAGTTCCCGTCGATTGCTGTGGAAGTAGCAGAGCCGCAGCGCCCCCTGAAGCCAATGCAATCAATGCAGCGACAGCAATGACGAATTTACGCTTCATTTGGCGGAACCTTCATGGAAACCTGCTTTCGGCAAGGCTTATCGGTAACGAGAGCGGTACCCCATGACAGGCTAGTCAACAGGGTTGCTCCAAAAATGTCAGTATTCACGAGAATAGCTTCCCTTCATGTCTCAACGTGGCACCCCGACGCTCAGGTTGGCGAATCGGGGCACGAGAGCGCAAACGACGCTTTCAAACGAGCATCGACTGCTGGGCGTAAATGCCCGCCATCGCACCTTGCCAAGTTGCCGTGGTGACCGAGGCGATGCCGGGGTTGGCAAGGTCGCCGGCGGCATAGATGCCTGGCGTGCTGGTCTCACGACGCTCGTCGGTCTTGAGGGCGATGCCTGTTGGCGTATTCACCGTAGCGAGACCCAGTGCCTCATGAAGGCTCGCAGACGGCTTGTTGCGCGGATGCGCGAACAGCACCTCGACCGCAACATCGGGACCGGTATCGAGCTTGATGGTGGCACCATGGCCTCCACGACGTGCGATTTCCGCAATCCGGCCACCGACGAAAGGTACCCGGCGACCAGCCAGATCGGCTCGTATGTCGGGAGTGATGTCATGACCATTGCCGAAAACGGTTAACCTGTCGGTCCAATCATGAAACAGCCTGACCTGATTCATCGACTGCGGGCCAGACCAGACGAGGCCCCAATGCTGGTCAGCAACCTCGAATCCGTCGCAATAGGGGCATGGGATGACGGATGTGCCCCAGTTCTCGGCGAAACCTGAAATATCAGGCATCTGGTCGACGACGCCATAGCTCAGGATCAGGCGGCGTGCGTTAAGAGTTTCACCATCGCCAGTGAGAACTGAGAAATTGTCGATGGTACCGGAGATGCTGTCGGCGCGGGCGTTGATCATCCTGATAGCGGGATAGCGCGCCAACTGCTGCCGCGCCTCAGCCAGGATCGCCGACGGTGGCTTGTCGTCGTGGCCGAGCACACCGTGCGAGCGGCCAGCGAAGCGGTTGCGCTGAAGCCCAGTGTCGAGAACGATGACCTTGCGGCGGGCCCGGCCAAGCTGCAGAGCAGCGGCAAGGCCAGCGAAGCTGCCGCCTATGATAATGACGTGATCCATTGTGATACGCTCCGAGTTACGGATTGAAGAGGTGGAATTGGATGTTGCAGCGGCCTGAGTGGTAGGGACGCCAATGGCGGATAACGCGGCCAGCTTCAGCAGTGTTCGTCGTTGCATGGCACCCTCGTGATCAAGGTCGGTGGAATTTGTCTTGCATATTTGAGATACTGGATGGTATCGTAAGAGAGAATAACGATACTGTCAAGGATCGCAATTGCCATGAATGAAAATGTCCAAACCCGACGCGGCCGGCCTGCAAATGAGGCACTTGGTCAAACGATCGTCGACGCCGCAGGCCAGCTCTTTGCTGAACTCGGTTTTCAAGCGACGACGCTGGAAAAGGTCGCGAAGCGCGCAAAGATTTCAAAGCTCAGCATTTACAAACACTTCGATAACAAGGAGGCGCTGTTTAGCGCGGCGATTGCAGCCCGCTGCCATCAGATTTCACCTCAGGCTTCGATCGAAGGAATTGACGGTTCAGCCGAAGATCAGCTCATGACAGCGGGATCATCCCTCCTGCGCCTTCTGCTGAGCCCGGATGTCCTCAGCGTCGAAGCGACGGTGATGGGGGACAAGACGAACCAAAGGTCACTAAGCAAGCTCTTTTACGAAGCCGGCCCCGCCCATGTCATCGAACAGCTTGAGATCTTGTTGCGGCAGTTGCACACGCAGGCGGTTCTGAATGTGCCCGATCCTCTTCAGTCCGCTCGCCTTTTCGGCGCGCTAATCAAAGGATCCGATCTTCTGATGATTGCACGCTTCGACGAGGCAAAAGCTCTGGATGACAAAGAGATCGATTCCTATTGTCGCTCCGCCGTCGAAATGTTCGTCGCTGCGCACCGCGGCAACGGCCATGAAGGGGAAAACCTGGTTAACAACGGTTCGTAACGAGGCAGGAAGTGAAGATGGCAGAGCAAAATGATGATCGGGTTGCGGATTGGAATGACCAGAGCGGAGAGCGCTGGGTCTACCATCAAGCCCGGCTTGACTCCATGCTTGCGGTGTTCGGCCAAGCAGCGATGGAGGCCGCCGCGCCCGCAATGGGCGAATGCGTGCTGGACGTCGGATGCGGCGCAGGCGAGTCAAGTCTGGCCCTGGCCTCCCTCGTCGGCAACCAAGGCCAAGTTCTAGGCGTGGACATATCCGAAGCGATGATTGAGAGTGCACTCACCCGTGCGCCAAAGGAAATGTCGGTCGTTTTCCAAGTCGCCGACGCCAGCAAGGCTGAATTGCCCGACGGCAAGTTTGACATTCTGTTTTCTCGTTTTGGAGTGATGTTCTTCAACGATCCAACAGAGGCGTTCGCCCATATGCGCCGTGCGCTCAAGCCGGGCGGGCGGGTTGCTTTTGTCTGCTGGCGTGGCGTGGCGGAGAACGATTGGATGCGTCTTCCGGTCGACGCAATGACAGGCATCATCCCGCCGATACAACCGGCCGCTTCCGAAGCGCCAGGCCCGTTCTCGTTCTGCGACCGGGAGCGTGTAGATCCTATCCTGACAAAGGCAGGCTTCGCCGATGTCGATATCGTTCCCTTTGATGCCTTGGTCCCGTTTGGAGAGGGCGCGACACGGGAGGCGGCGATCGACGACGCCGTTAAGATGGCGCTTGAGGTCGGCCCGCTTTCGCGCGTGCTCACTGATCAGCCCTACGAACTACGCGAGCGTGCTTCGGTTGCAGTTCGTGCCGCCTTCTCGGGGTGCTCCGGTGAGCGGTCGGTAATGATCAACGGTGCGACATGGATCGTCACGGCGCGCAATCCTTGAGGCTGACAGTGAGCAACCATTGGGAGAAGGAGCGTGACGCGCATCTCTTGGACGGCTCGAGCCAACAACAGAATGCGCCGATGAAAAACTGCACCATGCCGCGTATAAAAGCCTGCGAGATCGGCAGGACAATGCTGAAGTTTAACAATTAGGGTAGCTACAAGGCACCAGCTAAACCGGCCTCGCTGTCGGCGCCTACTGCTTACGCCAGTGTGGGCCTCCGCTCAGTCAGGATAAGAGAACGCTTCCTCCCTGGGGATGCGGACAAAAAAGTACTACATCGAATAAAAATGAGTAAGTTCGTATGGCAGTTTTGAACAGACCACAAAGCTCAGGGCCCTGTCCTGACAGGGACATTGGTTGCCAAGAGGCCTTGGAGCAAGAATTTCTGGTAATCGCCCAAGGGCTCAAGCCGGATGATATTATGGCGGCGGCTGGCGGTACTTTGCCACCCAAGTTGATGGCACGTGCGAAGCAGGCGGAAAGCGTCGAATGGACGTTAGAGGAAGCGGAAGTCGCGATCAGCGAGTTGTCACAAAATGTGTTGGACGACATGTCGGAGATGTAGGCCGAGCTATCACTCCAATCCTAGGCTACGCTCGTGAATCGATAATGTGTCAGATGTTCGCCGCCTTGCGGCAACCAGCCTCATAAATGGCGTTCTCATCGACGTGGACACGCGTGCCAGGAGTGGATCGGGACGTTGATGCAAATCCGGCCGCGGTCGGGCAATCTCCACGTCGAGCAGTTGGTTCAGAAGTGCCAGGCACGGGGCGCTGGTTTAAATGCAGCTGAAAACCGACAATATGTTTGCTTGAAGCTGGCTGTGTTCGCGCTGCGCTAGCTAAGATTTATCAATACATCTGCCGGACTGGACGGCTAATTCCACTGGCGGCTGATATATGATCTCTCTTATGGTGTATGGCGCCGTTATTGTCGAAATATGACGTTCCGGAAGGCGCGCACATCGCTCTTTGGTCGGCCAGGAGCGGTGCGGAAGGCCAATGACGCGGGAAAATAATAT
>UBRU01000009.1:0-230345 GCA_900468015.1 Hyphomicrobiales bacterium | reverse complement strand
AACCCTCATCCTGAGGTGCCCCACAGGGGCCTCGAAGGACGAGGGTTGCGGGCTTGAGGCAGGAGTGCGCGGCGGATGCTTCGAGGGCGCTACGCGCCACCTCAGCATGAGGGCGGTGGGTGTGGTTGCCCTCTCCAATACCGGACCAACACGGAATGCGAGCAGGTATGAGGAATGCTTTGGGGGAAGATGCAGGCCGCAACAGAGCAACCCTCATCCTGAGGTGCCCCGCAGGGGCCTCGAAGGGCGAGGGTTGCGGGCTTGAGACAGGGTGCGCGGCGGATGCTTCGAGGGTCGCTTCGCTCCCACCTCAGCATGAGGGCGGAGGGTGTGGGAGTGCTGCCCTATCGAGACGTCGGCCCACGCCGCTCCCCCCTCTGGCCTGCCGGCCATCTCCCCCTCAAGGAGAGAGATCGGCAAGCCGCATGCTGCCCACTCTATCCGCAGCAGCAGAGATGGCCGAGAGCTATCCGCGAGTCGATCTCCCCACCTGTGGGGGAGATGGCCGGCAGGCCAGAGGGGGTAAGCCACACCCGGTGAGCCACCACCACGCCAACCCAAAAGCGCCACCACACTGGTAATTCTCTCTCAATTCCGCCATATAAAGGCAAAACCGGGCACAGTGCGCCCGAAAACACTTATGCAGGTCCCACACCATGACAAACACGGTCGAATTCGCGAAGATGAACGGGCTTGGCAACAAGATTCTCGTTGTCGATATGCGTGGCCGCAAGGACATGGTGACCCCGCAGGCGGCGATTGCGCTGAATGCGGATGTTGAGACCGTTTTCGACCAGATCATGGCCATCCACGATCCGCGCGCCCACGGCACGGATGCCTATATCGACATCCTCAATTGCGATGGCACCAAGGCGCAGGCCTGCGGCAATGGCACGCGCTGCGTGGTGCAGGCGCTGGCATCCGAGACCGGCAAGAAGACCTTCACCTTTCAGACCGTGGCGGGCATTTTGAACGCCAGCGAACATGAAGACGGCATGATATCCGTTGATATGGGCATGCCGCGCTTCGCCTGGAACGACATTCCGCTGTCGGAAGAATTCCACGATACCAGCCGCATCGAGCTTCAGATCGGGCCGATCGACAACCCCGTGCTGCATTCGCCCGCCGTCATGTCCATGGGCAATCCGCATGCCGTGTTCTGGGTCAACAGCGACCCGATGGAGTTCGATCTGGAACGCTTCGGCCCGCTGCTGGAAAACCACCCGATGTTTCCCGAAAAGGCCAATATCACCCTTGCGCAGGTCATCTCCGACAGCAGGTTGCGCACCCGCACCTTCGAGCGTGGCGCTGGCCTGACGCTCGCCTGCGGTTCCGCCGCCTGTGCCGCTGCCGTCTCCGCCGCCCGCACCGGCAGAACGGGACGCACCGTTGAGATCGACGTCGCGTCCAGCCCGGTGCGCATTCCGCTCACCATCGAATGGCGCGACGACAACCACGTCGTCATGACCGGCCCCGCCGAATGGGAATGGGCTGGCAGCGTCGATCCCGTTACTGGCACATGGACCCGCGATGCGACGCGAGAACAGGCGGCCTTATGAGTGGCGTCGAGGTCATAACCTTCGGCTGCCGCCTCAACACCTACGAATCGGAAGTGATGCGGGCTGAGGCCGAAAAAGCGGGGCTGAACAATGCCGTGTTGGTCAACACCTGCGCCGTCACCGGCGAAGCGGTGCGTCAGGCGCGAGCCGCCATTCGCCGCGCCCGCCGGGAAAACCCGCATGCCCGCATCATCGTCACCGGCTGTGCAGCGCAGACGGAAAAGGAAACCTTCGCCGAAATGCCGGAAGTCGATGCTGTGCTGGGCAATGAGGAAAAGCTGAAAAGCGCCTCCTACCGCGCCCTTCCCGATTTCGGCGTGTCGGCGGAAGAAAAGCTGCGCGTCAACGACATCATGAGCGTGCGCGCCACCGCGCCGCAGATGATCAAGCATATTGACGGGCACGTGCGCGCCTTTATTCAGGTGCAGAATGGCTGCGATCACCGCTGCACCTTCTGCGTCATTCCCTACGGGCGCGGCAATTCCCGCTCGGTGCCGATGGGTGCCGTGGTGGATCAGGCCCGCAAGCTGACGGAAAACGGCTATCGAGAGGTCGTGCTGACCGGGGTGGATGCTACAAGCTACGGCGCCGATCTGCCGGGTGAACCATCGCTCGGCTATCTGGCAAAGACCTTGTTGAAGCAGGTGCCGGAGATCTTGCGCCTGCGTTTGTCATCCATCGACAGTATCGAGGCAGACCGGCATCTGATGGATCTGATCGCGGATGAACCCCGTTTCATGCCGCATCTGCATCTGTCGCTCCAGCATGGCGATGACATGATCCTCAAACGGATGAAGCGCCGCCATATGCGCGCCGATGCCATCAGCTTCTGCGACGAGGTCAGACGCCTGCGACCAGAAATCGCTTTCGGCGCGGATATGATCGCCGGTTTCCCGACGGAAACCGAGGAGATGTTTGAAAACGCGGCGACCCTTGCGGAAGAATGCGGCATTTCCAACCTGCACGTTTTCCCTTACAGCCCGCGCCCCGGCACACCAGCCGCGCGCATGCCGCAACTGGACAGGGGCTTGATCAAGCAGCGGGCGGCACGGCTGCGCCAGCGTGGCGAAGCCTTGCGGGATGCGCATCTCACTAGCATGGTCGGCACCACGCAGACCGTGCTGGTCGAGAATAACGGCTTTGCCCACACCGACAATTTCACCCTCGTTGCCACACCTGATCTTGAGGCCCGCACACTTGCGCAGGTGCTGATTACCGGTCACAACGGAAAACACCTGCATATGCAATGTCTGTCGGCGCAAGCCGCCTGACGTCAAGGATACGGAACAGTCATGGCCCTCGGCTTCATCAAAAAAGTGTTTTCGTTCGGCAAGGACAAGGCCGAAACGGACCAGCCGAACGCTGACGAGATCAATCGCACCGGTATCGAGCATCCCACCACCTTCGAAGAGGTGTTGAGCGAGGCCGAAGCGCATGCGCCCGTCGCCGACGATCCGGTCTCCGATATCGAGATGGAAACTGCAGGCGGACCTGCCCCGGATGACATTACCGATGATGCTGTCGCAGCGGAGGGCGAGCCGGACGAGGAAGCGCCGCTTCTGCCGGGCCCGGAGCAGGTCGGTGATATCGGCATGGTGCCGCTGTCGTTGCTACAAGCAGAGGCCGAAGCCGACGAGCAGCCACCTGTTACCGTGGAGGGCGTTGCCGCCGACGCGCCGCTCGATGTCGATGCGATGGATGATATTCTGGCGCAGGCGGAAGCCGCCGGTGTCGAAGAGCCTGCTGCCGCCGCCCCATCCGGTGCTCTCCCCAAGGGCTTTTCATCGGCAAGCGACCGGGTCCTGCCCGTGGAGCCCACGCCTGAGGTCAAGCTGACATGGTTCCAGCGCCTGCGCGCCGGTCTCTCGCGGACCTCATCGCAACTGACCAGCCAGATTTCGGCCCTCTTCACCAAGCGCAAGCTGGATGAAGACACGCTGGATGAGCTGGAAGATCTGCTGATCCAGTCGGATCTCGGTCTGGAAACCGCCATGCGCATCACCGGCGCTCTATCTTCGGAACGCTATGGCAAGGATGTCAGTGGCGAAGACGTGGCCCGCATCATGGCGGGTGAGATCACCAAGGTTCTGGCACCGGTCGCAAAGCCGCTGGAGCTCGATCTGTCGCACAAGCCGCATGTCATTCTCGTCGTCGGCGTCAATGGCACCGGCAAGACGACAACCATTGGCAAGCTGGCGGCAAAGCTATCCGGCTCGGGCCTCAAGGTCATGCTGGCGGCGGGCGATACATTCCGCGCAGCGGCCATCGAGCAGCTGAAAATTTGGGCCGACCGCACCGGTTCGGAATTCATCGGCACCAAGCTGGGTGCGGATGCGGCAGGACTTGCCTATGATGCGTTCGAGCAGGCGCGCACGAAGAAATGCGATGTGCTGATCATCGATACGGCTGGCCGTTTGCAAAACAAGACCGAGTTGATGGCCGAACTCGAAAAGATCGTGCGCGTGCTGGCCAAGCTCGATCCCGATGCGCCGCACACCGTCTTGCAGACGCTGGATGCGACGACCGGACAGAATGCGCTCAATCAGGTCGAGATTTTCCGCAACGTTGCGGGCGTGTCCGGCCTCATAATGACAAAATTGGATGGCACGGCGCGCGGCGGTATTCTCGTCGCCATCGCTGCCAAGCACAAGCTGCCGGTTTATTTCATCGGTGTCGGCGAAGGCGTTGACGATCTGGAGCCGTTCGAGGCGGAAGATTTCGCGAAAGCGATTGCAGGAGTTTGAGTATGGACGTGGAAAGCAATCAGCGCGAAAGCGAGAAAATGGTGCGCGAGATCAGCCCGCTGCTGAAATTCGTGCTAGAGTTGGGCCCCTTGCTGGTATTCTTCTTCGCCAATTCCAGAGGTGAATGGCTGGCTCAGAAGCTGCCTGTTCTGACCGAATTCGGCGGTCCGATCTTCATCGCCACCGGCCTGTTCATGATCGCCACGATACTGGCCTTGACCGTCTCGTGGATTTTGACCCGCACCCTGCCGATGATGCCGCTGATCTCGGGTATCGTCGTGCTCGTCTTCGGCGCGCTGACGCTCTATCTCCAGAACGATACCTTCATCAAGATGAAGCCGACCATCGTCAATACTCTCTTCGGCGTGATCCTGCTGGGTGGCCTGCTGTTCGGTCAATCGCTTCTCGGCTACGTCTTCAACTCGGCCTTCAAGCTGAATGACGAAGGCTGGCGCAAGCTGACCTTCCGCTGGGGCTTCTTCTTCCTGTTCCTCGCCGTCCTCAACGAAGTGGTCTGGCGCGGCTTTTCGACCGATACCTGGGTCGCCTTCAAGGTCTGGGGCACCATGCCAATCACCGTCATTTTCACCATGGCCCAGATGCCGCTCATCATGCGTCACTCCATCGAGCCGCTGACGAAAGACAAGAAATGACCCTTGGTGAAATGTCTGCGTCGCGTTCGTCTTCCTACAAATGGTTCGGTATCGCGGCGGCTTTGCTCGTCGCGCAAATCGTCATTCTGTATTTCATGGGCCGCGTTCCCATCTGCGAATGCGGTTATGTGAAGCTGTTCGAACCGGGCGTGAACACGCCGGGCAATTCACAGCATCTGGCCGACTGGTACACACCGTCGCACATCATCCACGGCTTCCTGTTCTACGGCCTGGCATGGCTGCTGTTTCGCAAGCAGACGATAGGAATGCGCCTGTCATTCGCGGTTTTGATCGAGGCTGCGTGGGAGCTGCTCGAAAATTCGCCCATCATCATCGACCGCTACCGCACCGCCACCATGGCACTCGGCTATAGCGGCGACAGCATCTTGAATTCGGCCATGGACACGGTGTTCATGGTGGTCGGCTTCTTCTTCGCCGCTCGCGTACCGATCTGGCTGACCATTCTCGTCGCCATCGTCTTCGAGATTTTCACCGGCTGGCTGATCCGCGATAATCTGACGCTGAATGTGCTGATGCTGGTCGCGCCCATCGACGCCGTCAAGGAATGGCAGAACGCCCTTCCGGCTTCGTGAAAATCAGCCTGTGGCTCAGTCGCCTGCGATGGCTCTTTCGATGGCCGGTATGATGTCGCGCTCATAGCTCGCAGCGTCGATCGGGCCGACCTTCTTGTAGACAATGGTGCCGTCCTTGCCGACGAGATAGGTCTCGGGAATGCCATAGACACCCCAGTCTATGGCGGCCTTGCCGTTCGGATCGATGCCGATGGCGTCGTAGGGATTGCCCAGTTCTCCCAGAAACTTCAGGGCGTTTTCGGACTTGTCCTTGTAATTGATGCCGACGACATTCAGCCGCTCGTCCTTCGACATTTCTTTCAGCATCGGATGTTCCTGCCGACACGGCACGCACCACGACGCAAAGACATTGACGAGCGTCACCTTGCCCTTGATGGCAGCATCGGTGAGAGCCGGAAGGCCCGAGCCCTCCAAGGGCGGCAGTGCCAGCGATGGTGCCTTGGTATTGATGAGAGCTGAGGGAATGGCGCTGACATCGAGGCCATTCAAATCCTGCTCGTATAGCATCTTGGCGGCAATGGCGGCAAAACCGGCGAAGGCCAGCAGGGGCAAAAGCGCCAGAAAAGAGCGCGTCTTTTTGCCCGACGAAGCGGTGCCGCTGCGCATATCCTTGGTCATGACGAGGCTCCATTGACCGGTGTGGTCCGAGACCTGCGGCGGATGCCGGAGGCTTCTAGCTCGGCCATTTCACGCTTGCGGGCGCGGCCATCCAGCCAGACCCAAGCAATGAGGGCAGCAACGATCAGGCCGGTCAGGCCGTAGGACATACCGATATAGAAAGCGTGACTCATGGCTTTGCGCGGTCCTTGCCTGCCATGCGCGCAGCCAAACGGCGTTGAGCCGCAACGCGTCTGCGCCAGATTTCATTGCGCATGGCGGCGATGTGCAGGGTGAAAAACAGAAGTGTGAAACCGAGGGCCATGATCAGCAGTGGCCAGAGAAACTCGGGCGCAATCGCCGGGCCGCTCAGGCGCAGCACGCTTGCCGGCTGGTGCAGCGTATTCCACCACTCGACCGAGAACTTGATGATGGGAATGTTGACGAAGCCGACAAGGATCAGGACGGCGCTGACCCGAGCCGCCTTGGACGGATCGTCCATCGCCTTGTTAAAGGCGATGAGGCCCAGATACATCAGAAACAGAATGAAAACGGAGGTCAGCCGCGCATCCCACACCCACCACGTACCCCACATCGGCTTGCCCCAGAGGGAGCCAGTAACGAGCGCGATCAGTGTGAAGGCTGCACCGATTGGAGCGGCGGACCGGTGGGCGACATCGGCCAGAGGATGACGCCAGACCAGCGTGCCGATGGCGGACGCTGCCATCACCGTATAACACATCATCGACAGCCAGGCGGCGGGCACATGCACATACATGATGCGCACCGTATTGCCCTGCTGGTAATCGCTATCGGTGGTGAAGGCGAGATAGAGGCCAACGGCAAGACACAGAGCCGAAAGAGCCGCCAACCAGGGCAAAAGCCGCGCGGCCAATGCCAGAAACCGCGTCGGGTTGGCAAGATCACTGAACTTGGTCATGGCAAGGCTCGTATTGGTCATGGCGTCTTTCTACAGGCAGAGCAGCACGGCTGCAATTGATCCTTATCAATCCACGGAACTGCGCAATGCCAAAGCCGCGAAGAACGGTCCGACCACTGATGAAAAGAGCGTGATCGCAATGAGAATGAGAAACGGCGGCATGAAAGGAGCGGGGTCCTGAACGGCAGCATAGGACGCGCTGACGCCGAAGATCAGCACCGGAATGCACAGCGGCAGAACGAGGATGGACACCAGCAACCCACCACGCGGAAGCGCCACCGCGACTGCTGCTCCGACTGCGCCGATGAAAGTCAGCGCTGGTGATCCGACCAGCAAGGTCAGCACGACGGCACCGATGGCCACCTCGCTCATATTCATGAAGAGGCCTAGCAGTGGCGAGGCGATGACCAGCGGCAGGCTGGTGGCGGTCCAGTGTGCCAGGCATTTGACCAGAACGGTCAGAACGAGCGGGTTCTCCTGCATCAGGATGAGATCGAGCGATCCGTCGTCCCGTTCGGCCTGAAACAGACGGTCGAGGCCGAGGAGAGCGGCGAGCAGCGCGCCGATCCAAACGATGGCCGGGCCGATGCGCGACAGCAGATTGAGGTCGGGGCCGACGCCGAAGGGAATGACGGCAACGACGGTCATGAAGAACAGAACGCCGATCAGTGCACCGCCGCCTGCGCGGATGGAGAGTTTGAGGTCGCGAAGGAAGAGGGCGGTCATGGGGTGGTGTTCCCGAGGGAGGATAGGCCGAATCGAGTGGATGACGGATGGATTGGGTGGGCGGGGTTACCCCCCTCTGCCCTGCCGGGCATCTCCTCCACAAGGAGGGAGATCAGCTGGGCGCTCTGACACAACTTCAATCTCGACGCGAGAGAGGGCCGAAAGGAAGCAACGAGTCGATCTCCCCCCTTGAGGGGGAGATGCCCGGCAGGGCAGAGGGGGGCAGCGGCAAACTCGACAATCACCAAACCGCCTCCACTCCAGCAAACCCCGTCATCCGCAACTCCTGCGCATTGCCCAACCCAAGCGGCTGGTGAGTCGCGGCAATAACAATGCCGCCCTTCGCCAAATGCGTCTCCACCAGCCCCGTGAACATCACATCCGCGCTGGCATCCAGCGCCGCCGTCGGCTCGTCCAGTATCCAGATCGGTCGCCACGCAACCAGCAGCTTGGCCATTGCGAATCGCCGTTGCTGTCCGGCGGAAAGATAGCCGAAGGGCAGGTGGGTGATGCCTGAGAGACCGACCGTTTCGGCGGCGTCTTCGATGGGCAGGGACGTGCCGCCATTGAAATCGCCGAGAAAGTCTTTCCAAAAAAGGAGATTTTCGAAAACCGTCAGTTCCTGCTTCATGGCGTTGCGATGGCCGAGATAGTGGCTGGCTTCAGGCGCCCCGGTGCCGGACTCTATCCCTTCGCCGGCTATCTTTACGGTTCCCGTTTCAGGTCGCAAAAGCCCTGAAAGCACGCGCAACAGCGTGGATTTTCCAGAGCCATTCGGTCCCGTCAGCACCAATGCCTGGCCGCTCGTTAACTTGAGGGAAACGTTCATGAATATCAAATCTTCTCCGCGTCGGGCGGATAGATTTTCTGCTGTCAGCAGCATGGGTTCATCTCGTTTAAGATTTTAATCATCTCAATGGGAAAAAAATCGATTTAGGTCTTTTTCCGGTCTGGCACGTTTCTGAGAAATTATCTATATGGGTGTCAACCACGCCAGCGGTCGGCGTGATCATCATACAGCGCCGGACCTGAAGGTTGCGAAAGCAGCTTCTCGTGCGGACAGCGGAAATGACCGTACCCGCATCCTGATGTGCTTCAGTGCATTGGTGTCCGCACGCGCGTGTTGGCTATCAGAGGAAGCGGGGTTTTATCCGTGGCTAAATCTCTAGACAGTTTCAATTGTCGTTCCGTTCTTACCGTTGACGGTAAGGACTATGTTTATTTCAGCCTGCCAAAGGCGGAAGCCAATGGCCTGACAGGCGTTTCCAAGCTTCCATACTCGATGAAGGTTCTGCTTGAGAACCTGCTGCGTTTTGAAGACGGCCAGACCGTTACCAAGGAGCACATCACGGCTGTTGCCGACTGGCTCAACAACAAGGGCCGCGTCGAAAACGAAATCGCCTACCGCCCTGCCCGCGTTCTGATGCAGGACTTCACCGGCGTTCCAGCCGTGGTCGACCTTGCCGCTATGCGCGATGCGATGGTGGCTCTGGGTGGCGATCCTGAAAAGATCAACCCGCTGGTTCCTGTCGATCTCGTCATCGACCACTCGGTTATCGTCGACGAATTCGGCACGCCAACCGCCTTTGCCCGCAACGTAGAGCTGGAATATCAGCGCAACGGCGAGCGTTACCGCTTCCTGAAGTGGGGCCAGCAGGCGTTCCAGAACTTCCGCGTCGTTCCTCCGGGCACCGGCATCTGTCACCAGGTGAACCTCGAATATCTTGGCCAGACCGTCTGGACCAAGGAAGAAGACGGCGAAACCATCGCTTACCCTGATACATGCGTCGGCACCGACAGCCACACGACCATGATCAACGGTCTTGGCGTTCTGGGCTGGGGCGTGGGCGGTATCGAAGCCGAAGCGGCCATGCTCGGCCAGCCGGTCTCCATGCTTCTGCCAGAAGTCATCGGCTTCAAGCTGACGGGCAAGGTCAAGGAAGGCGTCACCGCCACCGACCTCGTGCTCACAGTCGTACAGATGCTGCGCAAGAAGGGCGTCGTTTCCAAGTTCGTCGAGTTCTTCGGCCCCGGCCTTGATTCGATGACGCTGGCCGACCGTGCCACTATCGGTAACATGGGCCCGGAATATGGCG
Source organism: Hyphomicrobiales bacterium (assembly GCA_900468015.1). Taxonomy (GTDB): domain Bacteria; phylum Pseudomonadota; class Alphaproteobacteria; order Rhizobiales; family Rhizobiaceae; genus Agrobacterium. The sequence continues at coordinate 220,437 of UBRU01000009.1, read as the reverse complement.
CGACTTGCGGCTTCTTCCCGGTTGACGGCGAAACCATCAACTACCTGACCATGTCGGGTCGCACCAAGGACCGCATCGCGCTGGTCGAAGCCTATTCCAAGGCACAGGACATGTGGCGTACCGGTGATGGTGCCGAACTCGTCTTCACCGACACGCTGGAACTCAACCTCGGCGACGTCGTGCCGTCCATGGCCGGTCCAAAGCGCCCAGAAGGCCGCATCTCGCTGGAAGGCATCGCCTCCGGCTTTGCGACCGCGCTCGAAGGCGACTACAAGAAGCCAGGCCAGCTCGACAACCGCTATCCTGTCGAAGGCACGGATTTCGATCTCGGCCATGGCGACGTCGCCATCGCTGCGATCACATCCTGCACCAACACGTCCAACCCATCGGTTCTGATTGCTGCCGGACTTCTGGCCCGCAACGCAGTGGCGAAGGGTCTGACATCCAAGCCCTGGGTCAAGACGTCGCTGGCACCGGGATCTCAGGTCGTTGGCGAATATCTGGAAAAGTCCGGTCTTCAGAAGGATCTGGATGCCATCGGTTTCAACCTCGTCGGCTTCGGCTGCACGACCTGCATCGGCAACTCCGGTCCGCTGCCTGCGCCAATTTCCAAGACCATCAACGACAAGGGTCTGATCACGGCTGGCGTTCTCTCGGGCAACCGTAACTTCGAAGGCCGTATCTCGCCGGACGTTCAGGCGAACTACCTCGCCTCCCCGCCGCTCGTCGTCGCTTACGCGCTGGCTGGCACGGTACAGAAGGACCTGACCACTGAGCCTCTCGGCGAAGACCAGGACGGTAACCCTGTCTACCTCAAGGACATCTGGCCGACATCTGCCGAAATCCAGCAATTCATCCTGAAATACGTCACGCGCGAACTCTACGAGTCCAAATACGCCGACGTGTTCAAGGGCGATGAAAACTGGCAGGCCGTTCAGGTTCCTCCGGGCCAGACCTATGCCTGGGACGACAAGTCGACCTACGTTCAGAACCCACCTTACTTCGTGGGCATGGGCAAGACCGGCACAGGCTTGAAGAACATCAACGGCGCACGCGTTCTCGGTCTCTTCGGCGACAAGATCACCACTGACCACATTTCTCCGGCCGGTTCGATCAAGGCTGCTTCCCCTGCCGGTGCATACCTCACCGAAAATGGCGTGGCGGTTGCCGACTTCAACCAGTACGGCACGCGTCGTGGTAATCACGAAGTGATGATGCGCGGCACGTTCGCCAACATCCGTATTCGCAACCACATGCTTGGGCCAAACGGCAAGGAAGGTGGCTTCACCATCCATTATCCGTCCAAGAACGAGATGTCGATTTACGATGCGGCCATGCAATACAAGGCCGAGGGCGTTCCGCTCGTGATCTTCGCTGGTGTCGAATATGGTAACGGCTCTTCCCGTGACTGGGCTGCAAAGGGCACGAACCTGCTCGGCGTAAAGGCTGTCGTTGCGCAGTCCTTTGAGCGTATTCACCGCTCCAACCTGGTGGGCATGGGCGTTGTTCCGTTCACGCTTGCCGAAGGCACAACATGGGCAAGCCTCGACCTGAAGGGTGACGAGACCGTGACCATCGAAGGCCTCGAAGGCGATATCAAGCCGCGCGAAACGAAGATTGCGAAGATCACCTATGCCGACGGCACGGTGAAGGACGTTCCTCTCCTTTGCCGCATCGATACGCTGGACGAAGTGATCTACATGAACAATGGCGGCATTCTCCAGACCGTTCTTCGCGATCTGGCGTCATAAGCCTTTGCAATGATTGAAAACGAGAACGCCGGGAGTGATCCCGGCGTTTTTGCATGTCCGGGTGTTTCACCTCCATCGAGGCCATTCCGACATGAGGTATCAGAGTGCGGATGCGACTTGATCGGCACTCACCCCATCGTTACTTTCTATTGAAGGGGCTATGGCGTTATTTTCCGCCTGCGTCCCGACAAGTGTTGATAGCATCAATGGTCTGGATAGGCGTCCAGACAAAGGTTCTTGCAATGTCTCTGAAACACGGGCCACTCACATTCGGTCTTTCGCTGTGCGTCTTCGGCGCTCTTGCTGCGGTATCCGCGCAGGCGCAGGAGCAGCTGAAGGGCGTGGTCGAGCTGTTTACCTCGCAAGGCTGCGCATCCTGCCCGCCTGCGGACGAGGCCTTGCGCAAGCTGATCCAGAAGGGTGACGTCGTCGGTCTCTCCTATCACGTCGATTACTGGAACTATCTGGGCTGGGCGGACTCGCTGGCATCGAAGGAAAATACCGAGCGGCAATATGGCTATGCGCGGGCTCTGGGTCGCAACAACGTCTATACGCCACAGGCGGTGGTCAATGGCCGCGACCACGTCAAGGGTGCCGACATGCAGGCGATCTACAGTCGGCTGGATGCCTTCAAGCAGGCCGGTGAAGGTCTGAGCGTGCCGGTCAAAACCCAGCATGTGGGCGACGAAATCGCCATCGATATCGGTGAGGGCAAAGGCAAGGCCGACGTCGTCGTCGCTTATTTCAAGCGCGAACAGATCGTCGATGTTCAGAAGGGCGATAATCAGGGAAAGAAGATTTCCTATTGGCACAGCGTCTATGACGTGCAGACCGTGGGCATGTGGGACGGTAAATCCATGACCGTCAAACTTCCCGCCAGCATCATGAGCAAGTCCAAGGACGGCGGATGCGCGGTGCTGTTGCAGACCACGGATGGACAGGGAAATCCAGCCGCCATTATCGGCGCGAGCGTTCTTCTGACTTCGGGAGAGTAAAAGGCTCGGCTTGAAAAAGCGGAGATCCGATCCGGGCATTGGGGGCTGGGGGTAAAGGGTCAATGCACCGGACCGGGTCATCTTGGTGCCTAGGCATCAATTGACTTCAGCAATATTCCACCCAATTCGGGCCATGGTTTGACCGAAATAGGGCAATTTCAGATGTATGCGCTGCCCAAATGATTACCGGCGCGCGCGTTTTTCCGTGACAGTGCTGTGCTTCCGATAGGGTCGATAGCTGTGGGAATGCGAGGCTTGCAATTTTTGATGGGCGGCGGCAGACTGTCTTGGAAATGTCATTTGCAGTTGAGCGAGGTTGCCTGATGACCGATCAGCCGGATTTGCAGCGTGCAGGTTCATCTCATAGAGACAGCTCATCTGTCGTTGATCTCAGAGAGTACAAACAGAGCAAGGATGCTCTTCCCATCACATTCCATCGCCGCGAGCTTGATGCCATTCTGCGCATCTATGGACGCATGGTGGGCGAGGGGGAGTGGCGGGACTATGCCATCGACCACCTAAAGGACAAGGCGGTCTTTTCCGTGTTCAAACGCTCTGGCGAAATGCCTTTGTATCGGATCGAAAAGAACCCAAAGCTGGCCGCCAAGCAGGGCGCTTTCAGCGTGATCAATGTGGATGGGCGCATTCTCAAGCGCGGGCATGAATTGCCGCAGGTCCTGAAAGTGTTCGACAAGGTGCTGAAGCTGATCGACTGATTGGCGCGAGCTTCTGAAAATCCCAGACAATAAAAAAGGCGGCCCGTGAGCCGCCTTTTTCTATTCGAACCTGTCCAATCTTACTTGTCGCGGTTACCGAGGAACTGCAACAGGAACATGAAGAGGTTGATGAAGTCGAGGTAGAGTGTCAGCGCGCCCATGATGGCCTTACGACCAGCCGTGGCAACATCATCACCATCGAAGTACATTTCCTTGATCTTCTGCGTGTCGTAGGCGGTCAGGCCTGCGAAGATCAGCACGCCGATGGCGGAGATCGCAAAGCCCATGGCAGACGACTGCAGGAAAATGTTGACCACGGACGCGATGATCAGGCCGAACAGACCCATGATCAGGAACGAACCCATGCCCGAGAGGTCCTTCTTCGTCGTGTAGCCGTAAAGCGACAGCGCACCGAAGGAGGCGGCGGTGATGAAGAACGTCTGCACGATGCTCTGGCCGGTATAGACCAGGAAGATCGACGACAGGGAGAGACCCATCAGCGCGGCGTAACCCCAGAAGGTCGCCTGTGCCGCCGGAACGCTCATCTTCTGAATGCGGAAGCTAAGGAAGAACACCAGTCCCAGCGGAGCCAGCATGACAACCCAGCGCAGAGGCGAGCCGTACAGTGCTGCACCAATGCTGGTGAGCATCGTGCCGTTACCCATCGTCGCGACCGCTGCCGCAGGATCATTCGTAGTTGCGAGCATCGATGTGAAAAATGCTGCGAAACCTGTAATCGCGAGACCAACGGCCATCAGGTTATAAACCTTGACCATATAGGTGCGAAGACCTTCATCGATCATTGCACCAGACTGGGCACGACCTTGAGCCACGCGGTTCTGGTAGTTGTTGAAGTCAGCCATTGTTTCCTCTTTTGAGCTCCGAAATTTCTACGGTGTCGGGATATGACCGTCGATGCGACTATATCCCAGGCGCCGCTGCGGAGCTACAGCAAGCCTAACGAAGAATATGAGGGTATCCCGTTTCAGTTACAAGAGCTTCAAAAAACGAAAAAACACCATATGCGCGAAAAGCGATAACATTTTAGAGATCGTTGTTTGCGATTAAACGTTAAAGTTAAGTGGCGCACAACTTTTCAGATCACTCGTCCGCCTGCCGAAGAACGGGTGCAGCTTTCTGTCCCAGAATGCGCCATGTTCCGATGAGGCCGATGCCGACGGTCATGACAAGTGCGATGACGATGGTCGCAATCGCTACATCCGGCAGGAAGCTCGACGGAAGTTTCATGATGCGTGCGATGACGAACCATGCCGACGCGCCGCCTGCAAGAAGCGCAAAGATCGCCGTTGCCAGACCCAGCATCATATACTCATAGGAAAAGGCCCGAATGAGCATGGCGCGGGTGCCGCCGAGGGTCTTGAGAATAACGGCGTCGTGGGTGCGGGCGCGATTTCCCGCTGCAAGTGCACCGGCAAGCACGAGAACGGATGCGATGAGCGCGACGGCTGCGGCGGCACGAATGGCCGTGGCAAGCTGACCGACGAGGCGGTCGACCACATCTAGTGCATCCTTGACCCGCACAGTGGTGATGGTGGGATAGGCGTTGGTCACGCTGCGCAGGATTTCGCCTTCCTTGGCGGGTGTGGCGGATGGGTCCGAGAGCGTTGCCAGCCAGGCATGCGGCGCGCCCCGGAAGGTGTTGGTTGAAAACACCATGACGAAATTGAGGGAGAGGGATTCCCACTGCACATCGCGCAGGTTGGCGATCTTGGCCGTGATGTTGCGGCCCAGCACGTTGATGGTGACGCTGTCGCCGATCTTCAGGCCCAGTTCGCCCGCCTCGCGGCTGGCGAAGGACACGAGCGGTTCGCCGCTGTAATCCTTATCCCACCAGGTGCCTTGCGAGAGTTTGGCGTTTTCGGGCTGATCCTGCGAATAGGTGATGCCACGATCTCCGCGTAGCACCCAGCGACCTGCGGCGGGAACCTCCATTTTCGTTACATCCTGCCCGTTGAGCGCCAAAATGCGGCCACGCAGCATCGGCACCTCCGTCAGCACACCTTCGGGTGCCTGCTCGGCGACCAAGCTGCGAAAACCGTCGCGGTCTGCGCTCTGAATGTCCACGAAGAAGAAATTCGGCGCGCGCTCCGGCAAGCTGCCGGTCAGTTCCCGACGCAGATTTCCATCGATCAGCGTCAGCGTGACGAGCAGGGTGAGGCCGAGACCCAGCGACAGGACGACGGACGGTGTGAGGGCGCCAGGGCGATGGATGTTGCCGATGGCAAGGCGCAAGGCCGCAGAATGAACCCGCGGGCTTCGCTTCGCGAGTGCCTTGATGCCCCAGGCCACGAGCCTGAGCACAACGAAGGCGAACGCGACGGCCCCCAAGAAGACGGAGGCAATGAAACGTTCTTCGGCGGAGAAGATCGCCAGACCGGCAAGTGCCGCCAGCAGCAGCGCCGTGGTGAGAAGATAGGGCCAGGACGGCAGGCGGCTTTCTTCAAACCCCTGTTCGCGGAAGAGTGCCGTCGCGGGCACTTCGCGCGCCTGCCCAAGCGGCAGAACGGCGAAGGCGAGCGTCGTCAACAGGCCAAAGACGGCGGCAAGACCAAGCGCGCCGGGGTAAAAGGCAAGCTCGTCCGGCACGGGAAGCACACCTTCGAGAAAGCGCATGGCAACCAAAGGTGCGATCGCTCCGAGCGTCAGCCCGACGATAATGCCAATGCAGGCAATGAAGGCGATCTGAAACAGATAGGTCATGGTGACGACGCTTGCGGGTGCGCCGAGGCATTTGAGAGAGGCAATGGTCGTGCGTTTGGAATCCAGAAAGGCACGCACCGCATTGGCAACGCCGACACCACCAACGATCAGGGCGGTGAGGCCGACGAGGGTCAGGAATTGCGAGAAGCGGTTGACGTTTTCCGTCAGCGACGGCGCGGCCCGGTCACTGGTGCGGATAGACCATCCGGCGTTGGGCAGTTCCTCATTGGTATCTGCGGTGATCGTTGACCGTTTCGACGGGTCGTTCAGGCGGATCTTGTAGGCGTGCTCGACAAGGCTGCCGGTTTGAACGAGGCCGGAGGCGAAAAGCGCGTCACGGCTGATCATCAGGCGCGGAGCAAAGCCGAAGCCATCGGAAAGCGCATCCGGCTCAGTCACGACAGTGCCGGACAACTTGAGGCGGACATTGCCGAGAAGCAGCTCGTCGCCGATCTTGATGCCCAGCCGCTCCAGAAACAGGGGTGCCGCGACCGCGCCATAGGCTTCGCCCTGTTTGGCTAGTAGCTGCGGGAGAGGTTCTGCAGGTTCCGCCTCGAATGCGCCGTAGAGCGGATAGGCGCCGTCGACCGCCTTGACCTCGGCGAGTGTCTGCTGGGAGCCATCGGCAAGGCGTGCCATCGAGCGTAGCCCGGTGGAAACGGCGACCTGACCGAGCCCGTCCATATAGGCGCGCTCATCGGCAGAGGCTTCGCGGTTTCGCAATTCGAAACGGACATCGCCCGCCAGAATGGATTGGCCCTGCGTGGCGATGGAGCTGGTCACTGCACGCGAGACGGAATTGACCGCTGCTATCGCCCCTGTGCCGAGTGCGATGCAGGCAAGAAAGATGTAGAATCCGCCAAGCCCGCCCCGGATTTCCCGTCGGGCTAGACGCAGGGCATTGCGGATGTTGAGCGCCGAGGGTAGGGCGCCGATCATGCTGAAACCGCCTGCTTTTCGACCCCTGCTGCGCTATCGCCTTCGATGGTGCCGGAGCGGACCTTGATTTGGCGTGAGCAGCGGGCAGCGAGCGAGATGTCATGGGTGACGAGGATCATCGTCATGCCGCGCTCGGCCTGTTTGGCAAACAGCAGATCGGCGATCTGCTTGCCGGTATCGGTATCGAGATTGCCGGTGGGTTCATCGGCGATCAGCACGGCGGGTGCTGGCGCAAGGGCGCGCGCAATGGCCACACGCTGCTGCTCGCCGCCTGAGAGCTGACCGGGATAATGGTTCAGTCGCTCTCCCAGCCCGACCGCAACCAACTCTTTTTTGGCAATGTCGAAAGCATTGGGAGTGTTGGCGAGCTCTAGGGGAACGGCGGCGTTTTCGAGTGCGGTCATATTCGCGATCAGGTGGAAGGACTGGAAGACGATACCGATATTCTTACCGCGAAATTCCGCCAGCGCGTCTTCGCCGAGCTTATGAAGCCCCGTTCCCGCAATTGTGATCTCGCCACTGTCCAGCCGCTCCAACCCGGCCAGAACCATCAAAAGCGTGGATTTTCCAGAGCCTGAAGGCCCGACAATGCCGACAGCTTCGCCTTCGCCGACCATTAAGTCGATTTTCTTGAGAACGTGAACGGAAGCGGCGGCACTGCCCAGAGTGAGATCGGCCTTATTCAGCTCAATGATGCTTTTCGTCACAATTCGCGTTCCTATATGAAGAAGAAGGGCAGTCTGGAAAATTTGAAAGTCCTGTCACTGCCTGTCAAATTAGGAAGGCCGTCATGCATTTTAAAGCCGTCGTCGCTCAATTCATCGTCATCTGCGCCACCGCTCTTGGCGTGACCGCCGCGCAGGCGCAGGAGAAGCCCGTGCAACTGGTGGGTCTGGGTGACAGCCTGATGGCCGGTTATCAGCTGCCGCCGACCGACAGCTACACTGCGCAACTGGAGACGGCGTTGAAAGCCAAGGGCGTCAACGTCGCCATTACCAATGCCGGTGTTTCGGGCGATACAAGCGCCGGTGGGCTGGCGCGGGCGGAATGGTCTGTGCCTGACGGAACCGATGGCGTCATTCTGGAGCTGGGTGCCAACGATGCGCTGCGCGGCACCTCGCCCGATGAGACGGAGAAGAACCTTGAGGCCATCATCACCGGTCTGCAAAAACGCAATATCCCGATTCTGCTGATCGGCATCATGGCGCCGCCCAATATGGGTGGTGATTTCGCAGAGCGGTTCAACGGGATCTATCCTCGCCTTGCGCAAAAGCATGGCTTGCCGCTCTACCCTTTCTTTCTGGACGGGGTCGTGCTGGATCAGGCCCTGCAACTGGAAGACAGAATGCATCCCAATACCAAGGGCATAGCCGTGATGGTGGAGAAATCCCTGCCCACGGTCGAAGCCTTTATTAAGACTATCGGTGCGCAAAAAAAATAAGCGCTTGCGCCCGGCAGCGTTGCATGATTCGCTACACTTGTTCTGCCAAAAGATTCGGGGAGCTCGCCATGCCGAGACTGTTTACCGCCCTCGAAATTCCGCGCAATGCGGCGATGAGCCTCTCATTGTTGCGCGGTGGTCTGCCGGGTGCCCGGTGGATCGATGTGGAGAATTATCACATCACCCTGCGTTTTATCGGCGATATCGATAACAGGACTGCTGACGAAGTCGTCAACAGGCTCGACCGGATCGACAGACCTGAATTTCAGGTCAATCTCACCGGGATCGGATCGTTCGGGTCCAAGAAACCGCACTCCATCTGGGCAGGTGTCTCTCCATCTGCTGAGATGACGGCGTTGCAGGGCGAAGTCGAGCGCATCTGCCAGCGGCTGGGCCTGCCGCCGGACCCGCGCAAATTCACGCCGCATGTTACCTTGGCGCGGCTGCGAAACTCACGGCTGGATGATGTGGTGCACTACCTTTCGGGGCGCGGTGACTTTCGCACGTCGCCCTTCACGGTCGGTCGTTTCGTGCTGATGTCATCGAAGGAATCGGTCGGTGGCGGTCCCTATATCGTCGAAGAGGCATTCCCACTGAGCGAGGCGTGGCCAGTGTCCAGCTTTTCCAGCATGGACATGCAGCCTGCCAAGAGCATGGTGTAAACAGTCCCGAAACCGTCCCCACCTCCGTAATAGGGGTCGGGGACGTTGTCGCGGCGACCGTGGGCGAAATCGGAAAACAGGTGCAGCTTGTGCAGCTGTTGCTGAGGGCAGCGCGCCCTAAGCCTCGCCAGATTGTCCTCGTCCATGGCGAGGATGATGTCGAATGTCTCGGCGTCATCGATTTGGAACTGGCGGGCTTTCTGGCCTGATATGTCGATGCCGTGGCGCCCGGCTATGGCGACGGAACGTGAATCAGGCGGAGCGTCTGCGTGCCAGCCATCCGTTCCCGCCGAATCGACACGGAAATGCTACTCTAGGTTTCGCTGCTGAAGAAGATGGGAGAAGATGCCCTGCGCCAATGGCGACCGGCAGATATTTCCCATGCAAACAAAAAGGACCGCTGTGCGTTTCATGAAAACCATAGCCAATGAAAAGGATGACATCCATGAAATATCCGAAACTCGACAGAGATGCCATCGACAGTGAACTGGCCAAGCTCGAAGGCTGGTCTTTGCGTGAAGACGGCCTTGCGATCATCAGGGCGTTCAAATTCGCGAGCTTTGGAGAAGCCTTCGGTTTCATGGCGGAATCGGCGCTGGCTGCTGAGAAGCTGAACCATCATCCCGAATGGTCGAATGTCTATTCGCGGGTCAAGGTGTGTCTGACGACCCATGATTCGCAAGGAATTACCGAGCGGGATTTCCTGCTGGCGAGCGCCATGCAGAAGGCGGCTGCGGGGCGAAGCGATTGAACGGGCGAACTCGGCGCTTATATACATGTCCATGACCAAAGGACACACGACCATGGATGACGTGAAAATTGGTGAAATCCTGTTGCCAGGCGAGCCCGACAGGCAGGAGGAGCGTGAAGATCAGGTCCGCGCCAAATTTTGGCCGAAGATGAAGCGGGTGATGAGCAAGGTGCCGTTCGCGCGCGATGCCGTCGCGGCTTACTATTGCGCGACCGACCCGAAAACACCGTTTCGTGCCAAGGGTGTGCTGTTTGCAGCCCTGGGCTATTTCATCATGCCCATGGATGTCGTGCCCGACGTGTTTGCCGTCATCGGCTTTACCGATGACATTGCCGTGCTGACGGCGGCGCTGGCCATGGTGCGTGCCCATATCACCATGGAGCACTACGACGCGGCTGATGCGGCTCTGGAAGCGTTGAAGGCCGAGTAACGGCTCTGTGATGGCACCTTTGCGACCCTGCCGGGTGCTGACAAATTCTTGCCTGAATTCTTGTGTCAGTGCTGATGGCGCAGGCGCGTTCGGCGCTTGCTTCGCTGGCGCTGGGAGACGCATCTGTTACACTCCGACGCAAATTTTGAATTTTAGCGTTGGTGTTGACGGTTTGGTAACCGATCTTTAGCCAATATCAAGATGACGGACTTCACCTAGCAAAGGCCCGGCGTAGCCGTTCGGCCAACTGGAAGACAATAACCCGGCAGGAAATTCAATGTTTGTAAGAAGTGTAGCAACCGCAGTCGCCATTTTGCTGGCCAGCATCAATGTAGCCTCTGCACAGTCGCCCACGCGCATCCAGCAGTTCAATGCATGGGGTGCCTATTCGTACAAATCGGGTAACAGCACCGTTTGCTATGTTCTTTCGATTCCGACGGCGAAGGAGCCTGCCAGCGTCGATCATGGCGATATCTTCTTCATCGTCTCGCAGCGCCCGGGCCAGAATATTTCCTACGAGCCACAGGCAATGGTGGGATATTCCCTTCGCGAGGGCTCCAAGGTCAACGTGACCATCGACAACAAAAACTTCGTGATGTTCACGAAGGACAAGGCAGCCTGGGTCGAGAACGCGGCGGAAGAGCCTGCACTCGTTGCGGCTATGAAGGTTGGCAAGTCCATGACCGTCAAGGCGACATCGGGTCGTGGCACGGCAACATCCTACTCCTATTCGCTCTCAGGCATTTCAGCGGCGCTGAAGCAGATCGAGCGCTGCAAGTAATCCATTTCCACGGGATTGACGGATGGCCGGTCTTGGACCGGCCATTTGCGTTTTGGCTGTTTTGATGCTAAAGGCGCGGCAACAAAAACAGGTGGATGCGCAAAAGCGCCTCGCCTTTGATTTTTTCTCAACATGCAGATGATGTTCCGCCTCGCTTTTCGGGCCGGTTTCGCTCTGCAATGGCTGATGGGATAAGACGATGTCCGTACTGGAAGCGACTGCCGGTCTGGCGATCAAGACACCGATGGTGGCCAATAAAGACCTGATGACCGACAAGCCATCGCTGATTGGCCTGACGCGGGAAGAGATGGCCGATGCGCTGCTGGATGTCGGCGTGCCTCAGAAGCATGCCAAGATGCGCGTCAGCCAGTTGTGGAACTGGCTCTATGTGCGTGGCGTCTCCGATTTCGACCACATGACCAATGTGGCCAAGGACCTGCGCGAGAAGCTAAAAAACCATTTTACCATCGCCCGTCCCGAGATCGTTGAAGAACAGGTCTCGAATGATGGTACGCGCAAGTGGCTGATGCGCTTTCCGCCGCGCGGTGCAGGTCGTCCGGTCGAGATCGAAACGGTCTATATTCCAGAAGAAGGTCGCGGCACGCTTTGCATTTCCAGCCAGGTCGGCTGTTCGCTGACCTGTTCGTTCTGTCACACCGGCACCCAGCGTCTGGTGCGCAACCTCACGGCAGAGGAAATTCTGGCCCAGCTTCTGGTCGCGCGGGATCGTTTGGGTGATTTTCCCGATCGCGAAGCACCACAGGGCACGATCATGCCAGCAGAGGGCCGCAAGGTCTCCAACATCGTCATGATGGGCATGGGTGAGCCGCTTTATAATTTCGAGCATGTGAAGACCGCATTGCTGATTGCTACGGATGGCGATGGCCTGTCGCTCTCCAAGCGCCGCGTGACGCTGTCCACATCGGGCGTGGTGCCGGAAATTTTCCGCACGGGCGATGAAATCGGCGTGATGCTGGCGATCTCCCTGCACGCCGTGCGCGACGAGTTGCGCGACATGCTGGTGCCGATCAACAAGAAATATCCGCTGAAAGAGCTGATCGAAGCCTGCCGCAACTATCCGGGCGTGTCGAATGCGCGGCGCATCACCTTCGAATATGTGATGTTGAAGGACGTCAATGACAGTCTGGAAGACGCCAAGATGCTGACGCAGCTTCTGAAGGGCGTGCCAGCCAAGATCAATCTCATTCCGTTCAACCCGTGGCCCGGCACCAATTACCATTGCTCCGACTGGGCGCAGATCGAGAAGTTCGCCGATTTCATCAATCATGCAGGCTATGCTTCCCCAATCCGCACGCCGCGCGGGCGTGATATTCTGGCCGCCTGTGGCCAGTTGAAGTCGGAATCGGAGCGCATGCGCAAGACCGAGCGCATGGCTTTCGAAGCCATGATGATTGCCAATCACGGCGCTGACGACTGATTCAGAACAAGAATTGATCGTTGACTTCAGACTTGCGCGATTGATTTCGTTTTGACGCTTTCTTAAAGAGGGGCGGAAAAGCGAAACAATCGGAGGAATTACCCATGCGCGCACTCGTTCTGGCGTTCGCCGCCGCATCTGCCCTGGCTTTGCCCACAAAGGCGCAGGACGTGATGGTGGCCGTTACCGCCATCGTCGAACATCCTGCCCTCGATGCCGCCCGAGATGGCGTCAAGGCAGCGCTTGCCGAGGCTGGATACAAGGAAGGCGAAAACCTGAAATTCGTCTATCAGTCCGCGCAGGGCAATCCCGGCACCGCCTCGCAGATCGCTCGCCAGTTCGTCGGTGACGCACCTGATGTCATCGTGCCGATCTCGACACCGTCTGCGCAGGCCGTCGTCGCTGCGACCCGCGACATTCCTATCGTCTTCACCGCCGTATCGGACCCTGTCGGCGCGCAGCTGATCAAGTCCATGGACAAGCCGGGCCGCAACGTCACGGGTCTTTCGGATGCGCTGCCGGTCAATGAGCATCTGGCGCTGATCAAGGAAATCACGCCCGACGCCAAGACCATCGGCTACATCTACAATTCCGCTGAAGCCAATTCCGTCTCGACGCTGGAGCTTTTGAAGGTCGAGGCAGAGAAGGCCGGTCTCAAGGTCGTCGAATCCGTTGCCACCAAGTCTGCCGAAGTGCAGGGCGCGACCCGCGCGCTGGTGGGCAAGGCCGATGTGATCTACGTGCCGACCGACAATACCATCGTGTCCGCCTTCGAAGCTGCTGCTGGCGTCGCCTCTGAAGCAAAGATTCCGCTGTTTGCTGCCGATACGGATTCCGTTGCGCGTGGTGCCATTGCTGCCCTCGGCTTCAACTATTTCGACGTGGGCAAGCAGACGGGTGCGGTTGTCGTTCGTATTCTCAAAGGTGAAAAGCCGGGCGAAATTCCAGCGAGTGTTGCTGTCGGCACCGATCTCGTCTTGAACAAGAAGGCTGCTGAAAAGGCTGGCTTGACGTTCCCTGAGAGTGTGACGAAGCGCGCGACGAAGGTTATCGACTAAAAGACCACCGCCCTCTCGTCATCCTCGGGCTTGTCCCGAGGATCTACCGAGGTTCAATGAAAATTGGACGGCAGCAGATGCTCGGGACAAGCCCGAGCATGACGAAAGAGAGGTTTGCGGTACCCGCATGGCGGTCTGAGGACTGTTTCAATTGCAGCCCACGTCACCGTGGGCCACAAACCAAGGAATTCTATCGTGAGCCAAATCGCCTTCTGGGGTGCCGTCGAGTTGGGGCTGGTTTTTGCCTTTGTCGCCATCGGCGTTTATCTGGCATTTCGCGTGCTCGACTTTCCCGATCTGACGGTCGATGGGTCGTTTCCGCTGGGTGCTGCCGTGACGGCGGTGTTGATCGTGGCGGGCTTCAATCCCTGGCTTGCGACGGGCATTGCCATGGTTGCGGGTGCTTGCGCAGGCCTGGTGACGGCGGTGTTGAATGTCCGCTTTAAAATTCTCAATCTTCTCGCCTCGATCCTGACGATGATCGCGCTGTTTTCCGTCAACCTTCGGGTGATGGGAAAGCCGAATGTCGCACTGCTAAACCAGGAAACGGTGATTGAGCCTTTCTATGGACTGGGCATCTCTGACTATCTGTTGCGGCCTCTGTTTGTCGGCATTCTCGTTGTTGTCGCCGTCATCCTCGTCTGGCGTTTTCTGGAAAGCGATGCAGGCCTTGCCATGCGCGCCACTGGTGCGAATGCGCGCATGGCCCGGGCGCAGGGCGTCAAGACCGGCAACCAGATCTATTTGGGCATGGCGATTTCCAATGCGCTGGTGGCGCTGGGTGGTGCGTTGTTCGCCCAGACGAACGGCTTTGCCGACGTGACATCCGGTGTCGGTACCATTGTCGTGGGGCTGGCCGCCGTAATCATCGGTGAGACCCTGTTCGGATCGCGCGGCATTCTGATCGCGCTGATCGGCTGCGTTCTCGGCTCCATCGCCTATCGCCTTGCCATTCAGCTGGCGCTTTCCAGCGATTCGCTGGGCCTCAAGGCATCCGACCTCAATTTCGTGACCGCCGTGCTGGTTGCCGTTGCACTCATTCTGCCGCGCCTGCGTCGTGGGGGAGCAGCATCATGATTTCACTGTCCGATATTCAGGTCATCTTCGGTCGCGGAACGCCGCTGCAAAAGCAGGCCTTGGCCAAGATCGACCTTACCATCGAGGACGGCTCCTTCGTCACAGTGATCGGTTCCAATGGTGCGGGTAAATCGACACTTCTCGGTGTTCTCGCGGGCGATGTTTTGCCGACCGCAGGCAAGGTAACCATCGGTGGCGTGGACGTGACCCGCAAGCCGACGGCGAACCGGGCCGGACAGGTTGCGCGCGTGTTTCAGGACCCGCTTGCTGGAAGCTGTGGCGCGCTCAGCATAGAGGAAAATCTGGCACTGGCAGCCGCACGCGGCAAGATGCGCGGTCTGCTGCCAGCGCTGGGTGGCGGACGCCGGTCCTTCTTCAAGGAGCGGATCGCGTCGCTTGGTCTTGGTCTTGAAAACCGTTTGAAGGATCGTATGGACCTGCTGTCGGGCGGCCAGCGTCAGGCTGTCTCGCTTGTGATGGCGACGCTTGCCGGTTCGGACGTGCTGTTGCTGGACGAGCATACGGCAGCGCTGGACCCTGGTATGGCGGAGTTCGTGATGGAACTGACCCGCAAGAACGTCGAGGAGCGCAAGCTGACGACCTTGATGGTGACCCATTCCATGCGGCAGGCGCTGGACTATGGCGACCGGACCATCATGCTGCATGCAGGCGAAATCGTGCTCGATGTATCGGGCGAAAGCCGCAAGGGCTTGCAGGTGGAAGACCTGATCGAGATGTTCCGCAATATACGCGGCCAGAAGCTCGACGACGATGAACTGCTGATCGGTTGATCAGCCACGGTCCCGGTCTGTCCGGGGCCTTACATGGAAGGGCAGGGTCGTTTTCTTTCACGCCTCGTGCCTTGCTTCGCCTTGTCAAACCGTGCCATTTTCACCGCGTTGCCAGCAGGAGAAGTCCCCTTGTTCAGACGTTCGTTCATCACCGCCATTGCCGCCACGCTCCTGTCACCGATGCTTGCATCGGCAGCCGATCTGCCTGACCTCGAGGGGCGTGAGGTGGTTGTGGTCACCGAGAACGCCTATCCCCCGCTGCAATTCATCGATCCCAAATCGGGCAATGCCATCGGCTGGGAATATGACGCGATGAACGAGATCGCCAAGCGGCTGAATTTCAAAGTCTCGTACCAGAATGCCTCCTGGGATGCGATGATCCCTGCCGTGTCCACGGGGCAATACGATCTGGGAATGACGGGGATCAGCATCAAGGAAGACCGCAAGGAGAAGGTCGACTTCTCCGATCCCTACATGCGCTCTGAGATGTTCATGCTGGTTCGTGCCGACGAAACCCGCTTCACCGATGCAAAGAGCTTTGCGGCCTTCGACAAAGGGCTTGTGGGTGCACAGGCGGGCACCAGCCCGTTCTACACTGCGATCTATGATATCCTCGACGGCAACGAGCAGAACCCGCGCGTGAAGCTGATGGAGACATTCGGTGCCACGGTGCAGGCGTTGAAAGCAGGGGATGTCGATCTGGTGCTGACCGACGGCGTTGCAGGCAAGGGATACGTCGATGCATCCGGCGGCACGTTGAAGCTGATCGGTGGTCCGCTCGGCGGTGACGATTTCGGCTTCATCTTTCAAAAGGGCTCCGACCTGATCGCACCCGTGAACGCTGCGATAGCAGCACTGAAAGCTGACGGCACATTTGCCGGGCTCGATAAGAAGTGGTTTCTGGACTACAAGCTTGGTCAGTAAGCGCGCCAATTCCACCCCTCGACGGTGGCGACCGTGAGCCCGCGCCATCGCCACTCGGCGACTGAGGATTTTCCGTGGTGGCTGGTTGCGCTGGGCGCGCTTGGTGTCATCCTGGCGGTCGTCATTGCGGTCAATGGCGTTTATGCGCAGGTGTTTACCACCGTCATCAACGGCGTCGGCATGACGGTGTTCGTGACCCTTGCGGCTTTCGCGCTGGCGTCCCTGTGGGGATTGTCGATAGCGCTGATGGGCATGGCGGATAGCATCGTCCTGCGCCAATTCGCCCGCTTCTACGTTGAGACGGTGCGCGGCATACCCATTCTCGTGGTGCTGTTCTATATCGCTTTCGTGGGCGCTCCGGCCATCGTCAGCCTGTTCAACTGGGCGTTGTCACCACTGGTGCAGGCCGGGTGGGTGGAGCCGCTGCTGGTCCGCGATTTTTCGCTGACATGGCGTGCCATTCTGGCGCTGACCATCTGCTACGCCGCTTTCATAGCCGAGATTTTTCGGGCCGGGATCGAGTCCGTCCATCAGGGGCAAGTGGAGGCGGCCAAGGCGCTTGGGCTCAATCGGGTCCAGCGGTTCCGGCTCGTCGTTTTTCCGCAGGCGATCCGCACGATTTTCCCGCCGCTTTCGAATGATTTCGTATCGATGGTGAAGGATAGTTCGCTGGTATCGGTTCTGGGCGTGATGGACATAACCCAACTGGGCAAAGTCTACGCAGCCGGTTCGTTCCGGTTCTTCGAAACCTATTCCATCGTCGCCTATATCTATCTCATTCTGACGCTGGGGCTTTCGCTGATCCTGCGCCGTGTCGAGAAAGCCATGCGCAACAGGCACATCGGATAGGAACAGAGGCCGGGATTGCCCCGGCCTCGATTTTGATCTCAAGCCTGAATCGAAGCCTGTTTGGCGGCTTGTGCGGCAATCATCCGACCGGCGATGATGACCAGAACGCCGGCGACGGCGAGGCAGGCGGCGAGGAAGAACATCGGAGCGATGGTGCTTCCCGTTTGATCCTTGATCCACGGAACGACGTTCTGGGCAACGAAGCCACCGAGATTGCCGACCGAGTTGATGGCGGCAAGGCCAGCGGCGGCACCGGCACCCTTCAGGAAACGACCCGGCAGGCTCCAGAACACCGGTTGACCCGCAAAAATACCGGCAGCAGCTATACACAGGAACGCGAATTGCAGAACTGGCATCGTCACCAGCGCCGACATCAGCAGGCAGAACGCGCCGATGAAAGCCGGGCCGACGATGTAGGGCGTCTTGTTTTCAGCACGGTCGGCAGCCGCTGGGATGACGTAAAGCGCGACGGCGACCACGATCCATGGAATGATGTTGATGAAGCCGTTGGTGGTGTTGGAAACGCCGAACCCCTTGACGATGGTCGGTAGCCAGTAGCTGAGGCCATAGGCGGCCAGCGGAAAGCCGACGAAGCACAGCGACATGAACAACACTTGCGGATTGATCAGCGCCCGAAAGCCGTTTTCGGCATGTTCTTCCATGTCGGAGTTTTCGGAGGCGATGCGGTTCTTCAACCAGTCTTTTTCCTCCTGGCTCAGGAACGTTGCCTTTTCAGGCGTGTCGTCCAGATAGAAGATCGTGAAGATACCAGCGATGACAGCCGGAACGCCTGTGGCGAGAAACACCCATTCCCAGCCCGCGTAACCGAACAGACCGTCGAGATCGAGAAGCATGCCGCCCAGCGGAGCGCCTACGGCATTGGCCAGTGCGCTGAAGATCATGAATAGCCCGACCATCCGTCCGCGATAATCTCGCGGAAACCAAAGGGTCAGCAGATAGAGAACGCCGGGAAAGAACCCTGCTTCGCAGGCACCCAACAGAAAGCGCAGAATGTAGAACATCGTCTGGCTGCTGGTATAGGCCAGCGCAATCGTCACCAAACCCCAGGAAATGATGATGCGCGCAAACCAGCGGCTGGCCCCGAACCGCGTGAGCAGCAGGTTGCTGGGCACTTCGAAAATGAAATAACCGATGAAGAACAGCGATGCGCCGAGGCCATAGGCATATTCGCTCAGACCCAGATCACCCACCATCTGCAACTTCGCGAAGCTGACGTTCTGGCGGTCGATATAGGCAATGAGGTAAAGAAGCCCGAGAAACGGCATCAGCCGCCACGTGATTTTCGAAATGAGTGCTTTTTCAGATACCAAGATGTATCCTCCCTTCAGCCGCAATGACATGCAGCCGCTTTACGATGAAGACCCCCAAGCCGTTCACGCATGCGTTATTGCGCCGTGAACTGGGCATTGCGCAAGTGCTAACGCATGAAACGGCGATTTTATCCCTTGGCTTGATCTTGTAGTCCCACTCTTTGCCAAACAGCGCTCCGGTCTCGGCCATTTCTGGCCAGAAGACGATATTGCCGACAAAAAATCGATCTGCTATGAGAGAAGCATGGGATCGAAATTCGGATGTCTCGCGCAAAATGTTTTCGTGCTGCAGGATCACAAGCGTCTGCCGGCACGCTTTTTCGCGCATATTTCCGGCGCACTGAACAGTCGACTTACGTTCGCCTGACAGCTTCCCGCACAGGCTGTCAGCCTTTTTGCGAACCCGTTTCTTTTCCTTTCACATTCAATGGATATCGCCATGAGCAATCCTCGCACACTCTATGATAAAATCTGGGACGACCACGTCATCAACCGCGATCCCGACGGAACCTGTCTTCTCTACATCGACCGTCACTTGGTGCATGAGGTGACGAGCCCGCAGGCCTTTGAAGGTTTGCGTATGGCCGGTCGTCCCGTGCATTCGCCAACCCGCACGCTGGCGGTTGTCGACCACAATGTGCCGACCACGGCTGACCGCGTTGAGGGGATCAAGAACGAGGAAAGCCGCATTCAAGTGGAAGCACTGGCCCACAATGCTGCTGAATTCGGCGTCGAGTATTATTCCGAGCGCGACAAGCGGCAGGGCATCGTCCATATCGTAGGGCCGGAGCAGGGCTTTACGCTGCCCGGCATGACGATCGTTTGCGGTGACAGCCATACGTCGACCCACGGTGCCTTCGGCGCGCTAGCGCACGGCATCGGCACCTCCGAGGTGGAGCATGTTCTGGCAACGCAGACGTTGATCCAGAAGAAGGCCAAGAACATGCTGGTGCGTGTGGATGGCAAGGTACCGGACGGTGTAACGGCCAAGGACGTGATCCTGGCCATCATCGGCGAGATCGGCACGGCTGGCGGCACGGGTCACGTCATCGAATTTGCCGGTGAGGCGATCCGCTCGCTGTCCATGGAAGGCCGTATGACGGTCTGTAACATGACCATCGAAGGCGGTGCGCGCGCTGGCCTTATCGCACCTGACGAAACGACCTTCGAATACATTAAGGGCAAGCCACGTTCGCCGACCGGCGAAACACTGGAGCAGGCGATTGCCTACTGGAAGACGCTGAAATCGGACGAAGGTGCGCATTACGACAAGGTTGTGGTGCTGGACGCTGCCAATCTTCCGCCTATCGTATCTTGGGGCTCTTCGCCGGAAGATGTCGTTTCCGTACAGGGTATCGTTCCCGACCCGGAAGAGATTGCCGATGAGAACAAGCGCACATCCAAGCACCGCGCGCTTGACTATATGGGCCTGAAGCCGGGCACTAAGATCACGGATATCGCCATCGACCGCGTCTTTATCGGTTCTTGCACGAACGGGCGCATCGAGGATCTGCGTGCAGCGGCGAAGGTCGTCGAAGGTCGCAAAGTCGCGCCAACCGTATCGGCCATGATCGTTCCCGGCTCCGGGCTGGTGAAGGAGCAGGCGGAAAAGGAAGGTCTCGACAGGATTTTCCTCGACGCAGGCTTCGAATGGCGCGAGCCGGGCTGTTCCATGTGTCTGGCGATGAACGACGATCGGCTGGGTCCGGGCGAACGTTGCGCTTCGACGTCTAACCGCAACTTCGAGGGCCGACAGGGCCACAAGGGCCGGACGCATCTCGTGTCCCCTGCGATGGCCGCAGCGGCTGCCATTGCGGGCCATTTCGTTGACGTGCGCGACTGGGCGTAGGTGTATTGCTGATGTGAAAGGCCGGAGCCCGTCTCGCGTTTCGGCCTTTTATTGACGTTTGATACGGTCAGCGAACTTCGATCTTTCTGCCTTTTTGCAAAAAGGGCAGGATACGGCGCATGTCTCTGGGGTGGACCGCCACGCAGCCTGCGGTCGGTTCATAACCGGGGCGGATCATGTGCATGAAAATGGCCGACCCCAGATTGCGCCGCCGCGACGTGATGTTCCAATCCAGCACCAGACAGACATCGTAAAGGCCGTCCTGCCGTTGCAGTTCTTCATGGCTGGGTTTGAAGGGCGTTTTCACCAGCCTGTTGTAATTGGGATCAGAGGCGGCATCGCACCACAGCATAGTCCTTCGTATACGATGCATCGTAAGCGGTGTATTGAGCGTACCAGTCCGCTCGCCACGGTGAAAACCGTAGAGCAGGTTCATCGTTGTGATCGGAGTTTTTCCGTCGCCTTCGCGTTTAATCACGGTGCGACCTTTGCGACCGATTGCCGCCGGAAAAACTAGATGGCCGAGTTGCACAAGCGCGCGGCTTTTGAGGCGCGGCGCGGGGCGAACTACGATTTTTGGCAGGGAATTCTGCGGTTTTTTCACGTTCTTTGGCATCGTTCTCACGAGATTTTGCTTTGCAGGTGTGCCACGTGACGTCATAGCACCGCGTTATGTGATGACCAAGGGTTGACGTAGCGATGTCAAACCGCTGAATTGGTTCATGAAAGCGAAAGGCATGTCGCCGCTCTAACTGGCAAACACATTTACGCGACGTGTCTCGACAAAAGGAAAGGCTGAGATATCCCATGACGGCCCGCACACTTCTTCTGGTGGATGACGACGACGACCTGCGTGAAACACTTGCCGAGCAACTGTCTCCTTACGAGGAATTCTCGCTTCTGACAGGCGCCAACGCCAATGCTGCAATCCAGACCGCAAAATCGACGCAGGTCGATCTCTTGATCATGGATGTCGGTCTGCCCGACATGGATGGGCGCGAGGCCGTGAAGCTGATGCGCAAGAGCGGCTTCAAATCGCCGATCATCATGCTGACGGGGCACGACACCGATTCCGACACGATTCTCGGTTTGGAAGCTGGCGCGAATGATTATGTGACGAAGCCGTTCCGCTTCGCGGTTCTTCTGGCGCGTATACGTGCGCAGCTACGCCAGTACGAGCAGAGTGAAGACGCCGTGTTCACGGTCGGGCCGTATCAGTTCAAGCCGAGCCAGAAGCTTCTGACCACCGAGGACGGCAAGAAAATCCGCCTGACGGAAAAGGAAGCGGCGATTATCCGCTATCTCTACCGCGCCGGAAGTGCCGTCGTGACGCGCGACGTGCTGCTGGAAGAGGTTTGGGGCTATAATTCTGGGGTCACGACCCACACGCTCGAGACTCATGTGTACCGCCTTCGCCAGAAAATCGAGCGCGATCCGTCCAATGCCGAGCTGCTTGTGACGGAGAATGGCGGCTACAAGATTGTGCCGTAACGGAAAATATGGTGGTGCGGCCCTTGTCTTGGCCGCGCCATTGTTCGAAAACCGTTTCTGCGACACGATTTCAGGGTTTCGAACGCGATGGCACTCAACGACGACATCCAGCTTCTGGCCAAGGTGCCTCTGTTTCAGGGGTTCACCGATGACCAGCTGCGACTGATCGCATTCGGGGCCGAACGTCGCAAGATTGCCGAAGGGCAAGCGCTTTTCAGAGAACACTCGCCTGCCGAATGCGCTTTCGTCATCGCCCGCGGCGGATTCGATCTCTACGCCACCGGGCGCGGCAGCAAGGCCGAACTCCAGGCGGAAACCACGGCTGGTACCCTGCTCTCGGAACTCGCACTCTTCACCCTGTGCGAACGCAAGTACACAGCAGTGGCGACAGAGGATTCCGAAGTCATCCGCATCACCCGTATTCTTTTCCACCGCATGATCGAAGAATTCCCTGACGTGGCCGACGTCGTCATGACCCGAATCCGAGACAATATAGCAGCACTGTCTTCAGGCGCGACGGCCATGCAGGGGCGGTTTTCTTAGAGCAGATTTCCCTCAGCTGACCCCACGATAATTGACACCAAGGTAAATCCATGTGTATTTATACACATGAGAAGTGGCGACGTGATATCTGCATTGAGAGCGGCGGGTTGGTATGAAGTGGCCACCAAGGGTAGCCACGTCCAGTTCAAGCATACCAGTCTACCGGGTCGCGTGACTGTCCCTCATCCTAAACGAGATTTACCAGTCGGCACTCTCAAAAGCATCGAGAAGCAGTCGGGTTTGAAACTGAGGTAATCATCATGCGCAACTATATTGGACTGATCCATAAGGACGCTGACAGTGACTTCGGCGTTTCATTTCCGGATTTTGCCGGTGTCGTGACTGCCGGCTCCGATCTTGATGACGCGAGGCAGATGGCCGAGGAGGCGCTTACCCTTCATGTCGAAGGAATGGTGGAGGATGGCGAGGCTATTCCCGAACCATCAAGTCTGGATGCCATCATGGCGGATCCCGACAACCGGGACGCCGTTGCCATTCTTGTGTCTCTCAAAATCGAGAGCAAGAAGGCGATCCGATTGAATATCACGCTTCCCGAAGATGTATTGAAAGAGATCGATACTTATGCGCAGGCCCACGGCCTTACACGCTCCGGCTTTCTTGCGCGTGCCGCGAAGCATGAGATAGCATCGTCTCTTTCCTAGTTGCGGACCTAGAACTTGAAATGCGCCGTCACCGGTACATGGTCTGACGGGCGGTTCCAGCCTCGGGCTTCGCGCAGGATGTCGATGCGGTCCAGCGATGGGCCGAGGTCTTGAGAGGACCAGATGTGGTCGAGGCGGCGACCACGGTTGGCGGCTTCCCAGTCCTTGGCGCGGTAGCTCCACCAGGTGTAGATTTTCTCTGTGTCGGGAACGTTCAGGCGCATCAGGTCGAGCCAGTTGCCCTTTTTCATGATGTCCAGCAGACCTTCCGTCTCGACTGGCGTGTGGCTGACGATTTTCAGAAGCTGCTTGTGCGACCAGACGTCGTTTTCGAGCGGGGCGATATTGAGGTCACCGACCAGGATGGACGACGTGCCCGGCACGCTGTCTGCGCTGAGAGCCTTCATTTCCTCGATGAAATCGAGCTTGTGGCCGAACTTGGGATTGATCGAGCGATCCGGTTCGTCGCCGCCTGCCGGGACATAGAAATTGTGAAGCCGAATGCGTCTGTTGCCAACCTGGACGATGCCGGAAATGTGACGGGCATCCCCGATGCCGCAATAATCCTGCCGGTGATCCTCGACCAGCGGAAGTTTCGATGCGATGGCAACGCCGTGATAGCCCTTCTGGCCATGAATGATGATGTGCTCATATCCAAGCGCCTTGAGGGGCTTTAGCGGAAACTCACCATTCGGGCATTTGGTTTCCTGTAGGCACAGCACATCCGGTTTGTAACGCACCAGAAACTGCTCCACGATCGGCATGCGCAGGCGCACCGAGTTGATGTTCCAAGTGGTTATCGAGAATGTCATGCTGTCCGGCTCCGCTCATCCTTTGGAAAGGTGAGGCAGGCTTATAACATCGCTGCAGAAACGGGAATCGTTTTCTGTTGGTCGACCGCCGGAGATCAGCCCCGGCTGCGGACTTCCTCGTAATTGATCGCGAAAACCTTGTCGTCAAGCGCAACGCCGGTCTGGACGTTGAAAATCATGACCGTCGTGTCCTTGTTCTGCGCATCGGTGGTCGTCCACTGGCGAAGATCGAAGGTTTTTGGGTCGAACATCAGCGTGATGGTGGAATCGCCGAAGACGCTTTTGTCACCCAGAACGATGGTGGTGAGATCGGACTCTTCCTTCACGTCGCGAACCTTGCGGTTTCCAAGATCGATCTTTTCGGCCAGCAGCAGGCTGAGTGGCGTCTTGGACAGCGGGTACAGATCCCAGGTCTTCAGCTTGTTGTTGCCGATGACGACGTTTCTTCCGTCGGAAATGACACGCATCGGCGACGGGTCTTCGTAGTTGAAGCGGAGCTTGCCTGGGCGCGCGATGTAGAACTTGCCGCCCGTCTGCTCACCGCGCGGGCCGAACTGCACGAACTCGCCCATCATGGTTTTGACGGAGGAAAAATGGTTGGCGATTTTCTGCGCGGTAGCATCCGCCTGCGCAAATGCAGACACGGGCTGAAGCGCCGCAAAAGCTGCCGTTGCAGAAAACAGGGTCATGACGCCGCGTCTGGTCATCTGGCTTTCAAGGCCATGGGACTGGGCTGATACGACCGGGGTATTCTTCTTCATTCTTTTCTCCTTCATCGCATCCGTGTGCCAAAAAAACGCGGCGGCTTCATGACTTCGCTTCGCGTCTCCTATAACGCCAAAATCACACCTTGGTTGCTGATATTTGCGTGAGGCAATGCGGTATTCAGAAACCGGCTTCGCGATGTTTGTCCGATGCCTGCTGCGCGATCAATCACTCTCCGTTGGCACGAGGATTTCCCGTTTGCCTGCGTGGTTGGCGGGGCCGATGATGCCCTCCTGCTCCATGCGCTCGATCAGTGATGCGGCACGGTTATAACCGATGCCGAGACGGCGCTGTACGTAGGAGGTGGAGGCCTTTCCATCCCGCAGCACGACGGCGACCGCCTGATCATAGGGGTCTTCCGAATCGGCCATGTTGCCCGTTCCTGCGGGGCCGCCGCCATCTTCCTCGTCATCTTCTTCGGTCACGGCCTCAAGGTATTCGGGCGAGCCTTGTGTCTTGAGGTAGGAGACGATTTCTTCGACTTCGTTGTCGGCAACGAAGGGACCGTGAACGCGCTGGATGCGTCCGCCGCCCGCCATATAGAGCATGTCGCCCATGCCCAGAAGCTGCTCGGCGCCCTGCTCGCCCAGAATGGTTCGACTGTCGATCTTGGAAGTGACCTGGAAGGATATACGGGTCGGGAAGTTCGCCTTGATGGTGCCGGTAATGACGTCCACCGACGGGCGCTGGGTGGCCATGATGACGTGGATGCCAGCGGCACGCGCCATCTGTGCCAAACGCTGCACAGCGCCTTCGATGTCCTTGCCGGCAACCATCATCAGGTCGGCCATTTCGTCGATGATGACGACGATGTAGGGCAGGGGCTTCAGGTCGAACTCTTCGGTCTCGTACATGGCCTCGCCGGTCTGGCGGTCAAAGCCTGTTTGCACGGTACGGGTCAGTACCTCGCCCTTGTCGAGCGCCTGTTGAACGCGGGTGTTGAAGCCATCGATGTTGCGCACACCGATCTTGGACATCTTCTTGTAGCGCTCTTCCATCTCGCGCACGGTCCATTTCAGTGCAACGACGGCCTTCTTCGGATCGGTGACGACGGGCGACAGAAGATGGGGGATGCCATCGTAGATCGACAGTTCCAGCATCTTCGGGTCGATCATGATCAGGCGGCACTGTTCCGGTGTCATGTGGTACAGAAGCGACAGGATCATCGTGTTGATGGCGACGGACTTACCGGAGCCGGTGGTGCCTGCGACCAGCAGATGCGGCATCTTCGCAAGGTCTGCGATCACGGCTTCGCCACCAATCGTCTTGCCCAGCGACATGGGCAGCTTGGCCTTGGTGTTTTCGAAATCGCGCGAGCCGATCAGTTCACGCAGATAAACGGTTTCGCGGGTGCGGTTCGGCAGTTCGATGCCGATGGCGTTACGACCGGGCACGACCGCCACACGGGCGGCGACGGCGCTCATGGAACGGGCGATATCGTCGGCAAGGCCGATGACGCGCGACGACTTGATGCCGGGCGCTGGCTCCAGTTCATAGAGCGTGACGACCGGGCCAGGGCGAACGTGAATGATTTCACCCTTGACGCCGAAGTCTTCCAAGACGCCCTCAAGCCTGCGGGCATTCTGCTCCAGCACTTCAGCATTCAACGTGGCGTCCCGCACGACGCTTTTCGGTTCGGCCAGAAGGTGGATGGACGGTAGCTGGAAGCCATCGGGCGCGATGAAGGACCCCTGCGCATCGCGGGCGACGCGGTCGCTCGGCTTTGGGCGGGCAGGCGGGGCGGTGATGCGTGTCTGGCCCGGTGCCGGGCGCGGAGAAAATTTGGTATCGCCTGAGAGAACGCCGTCCGGCAGGGCATCGTCCTCGCTGAAATCGTCATCATCGCCCATCGAGATGGGCGGCGGGGAGACTTCGCGGCGGGCGCGGGCTTCTGCGCGCTCTTCGAAGGATGGCTCGGCGCGCTGGTCCAGCCGGTTGATGGCGGTTTTCAGGCGCGACGGTTCGTTCAGCGTTCCGAATTCGTAATCGTTGAAGTCGTAGGGCTGCTCGAAATCGTTGCGCATGGATTTGGGCTTCAGACCGAACAGACGGCGGAAGCGGGCCTGCGTTATATACCAGTAATGGGCGAGGGCACCGAAGGCCATCAGGCTGCCGAAGAAGCCATCGCCTTCGTCGTCGTCTTCGTCCAGCTCCTGCACCTTGCGGGCTTTGCTTGGCGCGGAAGCTTGAGACACGATTATCTCATCGTCGTCTTCAGCCGCACCCAGCAGGCCTGAGGCAAACAGCATCAGCCAGGCTGCAGGCACCGCGAAGATGGCGCCGAGAACGGTAGCGAAGGTGCCTGTCGGATAGGCACCGATGAAGAGTGCCGGGAAGCGCAGGATCATATCGCCGATCACGCCGCCGATGCCGTTGGGAAGCGGCCAAGTCAAAGGGGCGGGAAAGCAGCCGAGGGAGGCAGAGGCGATGAAGGCACCGGCGAGCCATGCAACGAGGCGGGCAGGAATGCGATTGAACTTGCGGCCGGAAATCAGCATGAAGGCCCACGCAAGCATGGGCAGCATGGCGATCAGTGCCGATAGGCCCAGAAACTGCATCATGATATCGGCAAAGATCGCACCGCTGCGGCCCAACAGGTTCGTCGGCTCGCTGCCTGTGGCGTAGGACAGGCTCGGATCGGCGACATTCCATGTGGCCAGTGCCGTGATGCCCAGCGCCAATACGGCCAAGACCGCGAAACCGCACAACGCCATCAACTGGCGCACGACGAATGCCGTCAGTACGAAGCGGTTATCACGACCATTGAAAGTCGGAGACGTCACTCTGTCCATATGCTGAACCTGTCGTTTTTTCGTTGCTTCCGAAGTCTTGCCAAGGTGGCGCAGACGGGATGACAGGCCAAAATAGCGGGAGGGAGGTTAATATGGCATTAACCATGCAGATTCAGAGATGACTTCGGCTGCGAAAACGAAAAAAGCCCGGCGCAAGACCGGGCTTTTGACGTTTGAGGGGGCGAGACAATCGCCCCCATCCGACAGTTCTTAGGAGTGGTAGGCTGCTTCGCCGTGCGATGCCAGATCGAGACCTTCGCGTTCGGCTTCGACAGGAACACGCAGACCGACGATGAGATCAACGACCTTGTAGAGGATCGCAGAGCCGATACCGGTCCACAGCAGGGTGACGACAACAGCCTGAACCTGAACCAGGAACTGGCCGCTCATCGTCTGTTCGCCTGCGTAACCGATGCCGCCGAGCGATGCGCTTGCGAAGATGCCGGTTGCGAGCGCGCCGAAGATTCCGCCCACGCCGTGAACGCCGAAGACGTCTGCCGTGTCGTCATAACCGAACTTGTTCTTCACCACGGAGACGAAGAAGTAGCAAAGTGGCGATACGATCGCGCCCATGACGATGGCGCCCATAGGGCCAACGATACCGGCTGCCGGTGTGATGGCAACCAGACCGGCGATCATGCCGGATGCTGCGCCCAGCATGGATGCCTTGCCGCGTGTGAAAGTCTCGACCAGGCACCACGACAGGATGGCTGCTGCCGTTGCAACGAAGGTGTTGACGGTTGCAAGCATCGCACCGCTGGAGGCTTCGAGGTTGGAACCGGCGTTGAAACCGAACCAGCCAACCCAGAGCATGGCTGCACCGACATAGGTCAGCGTCATGGAGTGAGGGGCCATCATGTCCTTGCCGAAGCCGGTACGCTTGCCGACCATGATCGCGCCGATCAGACCTGCAACACCGGCGTTGATGTGAACGACCGTGCCGCCAGCGAAGTCGAGAGCGCCGAGGCCGAAGAGGTAGCCCTTTGCGTCCCAGACCATGTGAGCGATCGGGAAGTAGACGAACGTCACCCAGAGGATGCAGAACAGGATGGAGGCGGAGAACTTGATGCGTTCGGCAAAGGCACCGATGATCAGTGCCGGTGTGATGGCGGCAAAGGTCATCTGGAACATCACGAAGATGAATTCAGGAATGACGACGCCCTGCGAGAAGGTCGCAGCCGTGCTGTCCTTGGTGACGCCGGATAGGAAGATCTTGGCGAAGCCGCCGAAGAACGGGCTTTCGGAACCGCCGAAGGCGAAAGAATAGCCATAGATGACCCAGATGATCATGACAGACGCAGCAATGACCGTGCACTGCATCAGGACGGACAGCATGTTCTTACTGCGAACCAGACCACCATAAAACAGTCCGAGACCCGGGATGATCATGAACAGCACCAGGATGGTGGCGAGGAACATGAATGCGGTGTCGGCCTTTTCAGGCACCGGGGCTGCGGCAGCAGCAGCGGCAACCGGGGCGGCGGCGTCCTGCGCGAAGGCTGCAATCGGGGCCAGAAGGGCCGCCGCACTGGCGCCAAGCGCGCTGAGTGTGGAAATCTTGTTGAATTGCATGGTTTGAAAACTCCCCTGTCAGGCGTGCTTAAAGCGCTTCTGTGTTTGTTTCGCCGGTACGGATGCGCACGGCCTGTTCGATCGAGTAGACGAAAATCTTGCCATCACCGATCTGGCCCGTTTTTGCGGAGGATGCTATGGCCTCGACGGCCTTTTCCACTAGATCCGAAGCGACGGCGATCTCGATCTTCAACTTGGGAAGAAAGCTGACCGCGTATTCGGTGCCGCGATAAATTTCGGTATGTCCCTTCTGGCGTCCGTAACCCTTCACCTCGGTCACGGTCAGGCCCTGGATGCCGACAGCTGTCAGTGCTTCGCGCACTTCGTCCAGCTTGAACGGCTTGATAATGGCCATCACAATTTTCATCTGGTTTCCCATCCTTTGTTTGCCTCGGCGCAGAGCCGACATGTCCCGACGCTGGCAGATCAACAACAGCGACTGCACCTCTACATTCAAGGCGCGTGCCAGTTTGATGGTGTTTTGATAAGCTATTGAAAAATATTGGATTTAATAAATAAGTCTGGAAAATAGGCATACAAATGCGCAAGCTGCGCTCAAGAAGCGTGCAAAAAAATAAAAATGACTATTATTTAATCATTTGCCAATTTGCGGATCAGGCCTTCCTGCGCCATGGACGCGACCAGAATGCCATCGCGCGTAAACAGATTGCCGCGCGTGAGCCCGCGAGCTCCTGACGCGCTGGGGCTATCCTGTGTGTACAGCAGCCAGTCATCCAGTTTGCAGGGGCGATGAAACCACATGGCGTGATCGAGGCTGGCAGCCTGAACGGCAGGGTCGAAGATCGTGGTGCCGTGGGCGTAGAGTGAGGTGTCCAGCAGGGTCATATCGGAGAGATAGGCTAGAACGGCGGCCTGGTAATGCCGGTCGGCGGGCACGTCGCCGACCGCACGCACCCATACGTTTTGATGGGGCTCGAGCTTTTCCTTGGAAATGTAATGGGTGAGCGAGACGGGCCTGATTTCAATCGGACGTTTGTTTTCCCAATATTTCCTGATGGCAGGTGGCGCCTTCGCGAGGAAGGCATCGCGCATCTGCTCTTCGCTCATCAACTGCTCCGGCTGCGGCACGTCGGGAATTTGCGCCTGATGGTCGAAGCCGCCTTCATCGATCTGGAATGATGCCGACATCGAGAAAATAGCGTGGCCGTGCTGGATCGCAACGATGCGGCGTGTGGCAAAGCTTGCGCCGTCGCGGATGCGGTCGACCTGATAGATGATCGGCACCTTCGGGTCGCCGGGCCGCATGAAATAGGCGTGCAGGGAGTGGACGAAGCGGTCCTCCGTTACCGTGCGCTGCGCCGCCATCAAGGCCTGCGCGATAACCTGACCCCCGAACACGCGCTGCCAGCCGACCTGCGGACTGGTGCCGCGAAACAGGTTTTCCTCAAGCTTTTCCAGATCGAGCGTGGAAATGAGGTTTTGCAGCGGAGCTGTATTTTCGAGAGGGCGCGACATTTTCGATATGCTCCGGCTGTAGGAAGACCTAAATGGATGGTCTATAGTGCAGACGTGAGATTCACAAGAATGCGGGAGTGGTCGTGATGCTGGATGTTGTTGTTGCAGGCGGCGGATATGTGGGCCTGAGCGTTGCCGTGGCCATCAAGCAGGCTGCGCCGCATCTGGCTGTGCAGGTGATCGAAGCCGCACCGGAAGACGTCTGGAAGAAAGATATGCGCGCCTCCGCCATCATCGCAGCAGCGACGCGGATGCTCGATGTCTTTGGCATATGGCAGGAACTGCTGCCAGAGGCGCAGCCGATCAACAAGATGATCGTGACCGATTCGAAAACATCCGATCCCGTGCGGCCGGTGTTTCTGACCTTCGACGGAGAGGTAGCGGAGGGCCAGCCCTTTGCGCATATGATTCCCAATGTCGCGATGGTGGGTGCGTTGCGTGGTGTCTGCGAACGGCTGGGTATCGAGATTCGCCATGGTTTGAGCGTGTCGGGTTTCGAGGCCGGTCCGCAGAGCAATCTCATTGCTCTCTCTGACGGTTCATCCTTAGAGACACGTCTGCTGGTGGCCTGTGACGGTGTGCGTTCGGCGCTGCGGGACATGGCCGGTATCAAGACCGTGCATTGGGCCTATGACCAGTCGGGCATCGTGACGACGGTAGAACATGAGCGTCCGCACAATGGCTGCGCCGAGGAGCATTTCCTGCCGTCTGGCCCCTTTGCCATCTTGCCGCTGAAGGACAATCGCTCCTCGCTCGTCTGGACTGAGCGAACCGCAGATGCCGACCGTCTGGTGGCGTCCGACGATCTGGTATTCGAGGAGGAGCTGGAGCGTCGTTTCGGCCACAAGCTGGGGACCGTGAAGCCTGTGGGTCCACGGCGGGCCTTTCCGCTGGGCCTGACGCTTGCCCGAGCCTTCGTGGCGCCGCGTCTGGCGCTCGCAGGCGATGCGGCGCACGGCATTCATCCAATTTCGGGCCAGGGCCTCAACCTCGGCTTCAAGGATGTGGCAGCGCTGGCGGAGACCATCATAGAGGCAGATCGCCTCGGTCTCGACGTCGGCTCCCTCAATGTGTTGGAGCGTTACCAGTCCTGGCGGCGGTTCGATACGGTGCGGATGGGCATCACCACCGATGTGCTGAACCGGCTGTTCTCCAACGATGTCGGGCCGATCAGGATCGCCCGCGATTTCGGCCTGGGGCTCGTGGACCGGATTCCCGGCCTCAAGTCCTATTTCATCGGACAGGCGGCGGGAACGGCAGATAAGGACGGGCCACGATTGCTGGCTGGCCAACCGCTCTAATGTGACAAAAGCCTGGGACGACACGATTCACGATCTTGTAGAGCGGAGAGTTGCTGCGGCCCAGATATAGCCGTGAACAAAAGCTGAATCAGACGGAGTCAGCGATTCGTCGCTGATTCGTTCTCAGCCTGTTCCGAATCGCCCTCGTTAGTGTTTATGACGCAAAAATCGGCGCAATTTCAGGTTTTGTCCATTCCTTCCTTGCCTTTGATCCCCGCGATTGCCATGTGTGGTGGAAGACGCGGGCGGATATGTTTCGAGTGCGTTGTAAAACAGTCAGTTAGTCGATTTCACGGATAGTACGTTGAATTTTCGCCCCATGATCTTGAGCGGCCGCGGTGTTACGGCCGTTCTTGGACCCACCAATACCGGCAAGACGCATTATGCCATCGAGCGGATGGTCGCGCATGGCAACGGTGTCATCGGCCTGCCGCTTCGTCTGCTGGCCCGTGAGGTCTATACGAGGCTGGTGGAAAAGGTGGGCGCGCCCAATGTGGCGCTGATTACCGGCGAAGAAAAGATTTCCCCTCCCAAGGCCAAATATTCCGTCTGTACCGTGGAAGCGATGCCGCGCGAAACGACTGCGGCCTTCGTTGCCATCGATGAAGTGCAGTTGGCAGGCGATCTGGAGCGCGGCCATATCTTCACTGACCGCATCCTGAATCTGCGCGGGCGGGAAGAAACGCTGCTGCTGGGTGCGGGCACCATGCGGCCCATTCTGGAAAAGCTGCTTCCCGGTATCGTCGTGGTCGAGCGGCCAAGGCTGTCGCAGCTGTTTTATGCGGGGCAGAAGAAAATCACCCGCCTGCCACGACGCACGGCTATCGTCGCGTTTTCAGCTGATGAGGTCTATGCGATTGCCGAGCTGGTACGCCGCCAGCGTGGTGGCGCCGCCGTCGTACTCGGTGCGCTTTCACCGCGCACACGCAATGCACAGGTTGGTCTCTATCAGAATGGCGATGTCGAATATCTGATTGCAACTGATGCCATCGGCATGGGGCTTAATCTCGATGTCGATCACGTGGCTTTTGCGCAGGACCGGAAATTCGACGGCTACCAGTTCCGCAATCTCAACCCGGGTGAGATGGGCCAGATTGCGGGCCGTGCCGGACGTCACCTGCGCGATGGTACGTTTGGCGTGACCGGTCAGGTCGATCCTCTCGATGACGAACTTGTCGAGCGGGTCGAATCGCACCAGTTCGATTCGGTCAAAGTGCTGCAATGGCGCACCAAGAACTTCGATTTTTCCTCCATCGCCAATTTGCGTGGAAGCCTGGATGCTGCGCCGACCATTCAGGGTCTGGCGCGCGCGCTGCCGGCTATCGACCAGCAGGCGCTGGAACATCTGTCGCGTTATCCCGAAATTGTCGACATTACCTCTAACGCCGAGCGGGTCGAAAAGCTGTGGGAGGCCTGCGCTTTGCCGGATTTTCGCCGCATCGCGCCCGCCCAGCATGCCGACCTGATTTCGACGCTCTATTTCGACCTCGTCAAACACGGGGCCGTCAACGAGAACTTCATGGCCGAACAGGTGCGGCGGGCGGACCGCACCGACGGTGAGATCGATACGCTTTCTGCAAGGATTGCGCAGATCAGAACATGGACGTATGTATCAAACCGCCCAGGATGGCTTGCCGATCCGACACACTGGCAAGAAAAGACTCGGGAAATCGAAGATCGATTGTCCGATGCTCTACATGAAAGGTTGACGAAACGCTTTGTTGATCGCAGGACATCTGTGCTCATGAGGCGCCTAAGAGAGAATGCGATGCTTGAAGCTGAAATCAGTGTGAATGGTGATGTCTTTGTTGAAGGACATCATGTCGGCCAGTTGGCGGGTTTCCGGTTTACACCGGTAGCCGGAGCCGAGGGGCCAGATGCCAAGGCTGTGCAAGGAGCAGCGCAGAAGGCGCTTGCGCTGGAATATGAGGCGCGTGCTGCGCGTCTGCACGCCAGCGGCAATGGCGACCTTGCCTTGGGCTCCGATGGGACGGTGCGTTGGCTAGGCGACCCTGTCGCGCGTCTTTCGTCTGGCGATAACATCATGAAGCCGCGTGTCATCATGCTGGCCGACGAACTGTTGAGCGGCAATGCCCGCGATCACGCCGTTGCCCGCGTCGAGCGATTCGTAAACCACCAGATCGCAACCGTGCTGAAGCCTCTGGACGATATTTCCCGCGCCGAAGATCTTCAGGGTTTGGCGAAGGGCTTGGCGTTCCAGCTCGTTGAAAATCTCGGTGTTCTCTTCCGTCGCGACGTGACCGAAGAGGTCAAGACGCTGGATCAGGATGCGCGCGCCTCCATGCGCCGCTATGGTATCCGCTTCGGCGCCTATCACGTGTTCCTGCCCGCGCTGCTCAAGCCTGCTCCGGCAGAACTGGTGACGCTGCTCTGGGCGTTGAAGAACGACGGTCTTGGAAAGCCAGGCTACGGCGATCTCATTCCTGTTTTGGCCGCCGGTCGTACATCCGTTGTCACTGACAGCAGCTATGAGCGCATGTTCTACAAGCTCGCAGGCTTCCGCTTCCTTGGAAAGCGTGCCGTGCGTATCGACATTCTCGAGCGTCTGGCCGACCTCATCCGCCCGCTGTTGCAGTGGAAGCCCGGCACGCAGCCGCGCCCGGAGGGTGCCTATGATGGCCGCCGCTTCACCACGACGACCGCGATGCTCTCCATTCTCGGCGCAACGCTCGACGACATGGAAGAAATTCTCAAGGGTCTTGGCTACCGCGCCGATCAGGTGAGCGCCGAAGAGGCTGCGGCTTTCCTTGGCGGCCAAAGCGGCGATGCTTCGAAGGCTGAAGCCACGACCGAGGCAGCACCTGCCGAAGAGACCGCTTCGCCTGATGATGCCGATGCCGAGGTTGCGACCGAGACGCCTGCTGCTTCCGACGCCGTTGCCGAAGCGCCAGCAGAGGTAAAGGCCGAAGATGCTCCGGCAGAGACGGCAGTGGAACCTGCGACTGAGGCAGCGCCTGTCGAAGTCGCGGAGCCCAAGCCGGTTCTTCTGTGGCGTCCCGGTGGTCGCAATGACAACCAGCGCACCGACAATCGCCGTCCGGCCAATCGTGGCGGTGAAAACCGTGGCGAGCGTCGCACGGAGGGTGGCGAAGAGCGTCAGGGCCAACCGCGTGGCAACGCCAACCGCGACGACGACCGCAAACGTGACGGCGAGCGCAAGCGTGAAGGTGGTCGTCCCGGTAACAACGGCAATCGCAACGAGCGTCCTGACCGTGGCGAGCGCAAGGACCGGCCGGAGCGCAACGACCGTGGCGGCAAGCCGCAGGGTCAGCAGCGTTTTGAAGCAAAGCCACCGCGCAAGGAAAAGCCGATGGACCCGGATTCGCCTTTCGCCAAGCTCGCTGCGCTCAAGGAGCAGCTGAAGAAGTAACCGATGGACGAGAAACAACAGCCACATGACTCAGGCCGACAGCGCCTCGACAAGTGGCTGTTTTTCGCCCGTATGGTCAAATCGCGCTCGCTTGCCCAGACCTACATTCAGTCCGGCAAGGTGCGCGTCAACGACACGCCGGTGCGCCAACCGAGCCACATGGTGAAAGTTGGCGACAGGCTCGACATCAGTTTCGAGCGCATGGACCGCATTCTTGTGGTCAAAGCTGCCGGTGAGCGTCGCGGCCCCTATGAAGAAGCCAGACTTCTCTATGATGACAAGACGCCGCCACGTCCGCCCGGCGAGCGCCTGACGCTGCTCGAACAGGCGGTGCGAGAGCCCGGCAGTGGCCGCCCGACGAAAAAGGAGCGCCGTGCGCTCGATCGTTTCATGACAGACAGCGACGAAGAATGAGACACCTGAGCGGCCTCCGAAGGATTGTCGTCGGCGAGCGACGGATGTTTCTGAAGGTCATAGTCAAAACTCTTGCATAACTTGGCCAAGCATCGATGGAATAATCGACTAGAAACCGGATGTTTTTCAGGATCGTTTATCCTTGCTATCTCGGGACAAAGGCATTACCTCACTTGCCAAAGTGCCCCGTCTTAATGCCGGGCAATGGCTTGTGTTCGAGAGCCCAGTGACCCGGCCCGCATATTCTGGAGTCCATCATGACGTATGTCGTGACCGATAATTGCATACGCTGCAAATATACCGACTGTGTTGAAGTCTGCCCTGTCGACTGCTTCTATGAGGGCGAAAATTTTCTGGCGATCAATCCCGATGAGTGCATCGATTGCGGTGTGTGTGAACCGGAATGTCCAGCGGAAGCCATCAAGCCCGACACGGAGCCAGGTCTGGACAAGTGGCTAACACTCAACGCCGAATATGCGGCCATCTGGCCCAACATTACCGTCAAGCGGGACCCGATGCCGGAAGCCAAGGAGATGGACGGCGTTTCCGGTAAGCTCGATCTTTACTTCTCGGCGGAGCCCGGCAAGGGCGACTAACCGTCTACGACGTCTTCCTCGGGCTTGTCTCGAGGATCTGGTCACGATTTTGTTGTGGTTCGTTAGATTCTCGGGACATGCCCGAGGACGATAACGTCCAAGTCTCAGCCTCCCGGCCTTTGCTAGGGAGGCTTTTTATTGCTCTTGGAACATCTACCCAGCGCGTCCTGACTGCAATGTCGTGGACAACAGCGTCAGCAGTGCCACGCTTTCCTCCAGGCTTTGCCGCTGGCGGCTTTGGAGGATGGCGGATTGCAGACGGTTCATTTCGCGCGCGATCGCCGCTGGCTGCCATGTCCGCAGCGCTCTTTCGATAACGGGTTTGCGGCGGAAGTGAACGCCGCGTCCCAGCGTCTGCATGACCTGCCCGGCCTGTAATTTCTTCTCGTCCATTTCCGCGCGCATCTGATCCAGCAACTGGAACTGCCGCAGGCAACCCTGCAATACTAGGAAGATCGGCGTCTTGGAGGCGATGATTTTCTGGGTGGCGTGAAAGAAGGCGTTGCGGTCGCCTTTGAGGATCGCGTCCACGGCATCGTCGGCGGAAACGGTGCTGGCATCACCGATGATCGCCATCACGTCGTCTTCCTCGATGACGTCGTGACCACGGCAATAGAGCGCGAGCTTGCGGACTTCGTTGCGTGAGGCGATGCGGTCACCGCCGAGCGATTCTGTCAGGCGCTGGCGGGCGGCGGGGGCGATACGCAGATTCTCGGTTGCCAGTTCCTGATCAATCAGCGCATTCAGTGCCCGTGCGTCGTCCGCATAACAGGGGATGGCCGCAATGGCGCGGGATGGTTCTGCGATCTTGCGAAGGCCCGTGCCTTTTTTCAAGTCACCCGCCTCAACGATTAGGAAGCTCGCTTCGGGCGGATTGTCGGACAGAACCTGTAGCGCATCCACCAGTGCCTTTTCATTGGCGGCGCCCTTGACCCAGACCAGCTTTTCGCCACCGAAGAGTCCGATGGAGTTGATCTCATCCAGCAGCCGACCGGGATCGCCCTGGAGATCGCCGGCTGTGAGTTTTAAGGATGCGAAGGCATCGTTCGGATCGATGCCGGTCTTCGATGCGATCAGCGTGGCCCGTTCCGAGACGAGGCCACGGTCGGGACCGTAGAGCACGAATACGCGAAAACGCTCCGCCGGTTTTTCGGCGAAGCGTTCGAATTCATGCGACTTGATTTCCGTCATCTGGCTCTCAACGGTTGAGCGTGGACGCGATATCCGTCTGGATGATCTCGGCAAGCTCTCGTGCTGCACGGTTTTCACCGTCGCGTATGGCGCGAATTTTCGCAAATTCCTGCTGTGGGAGATCAAGCATGGCAGTGACGGTGCGTCTTGCGGAACGCAGAACCTGACCATCGGAAATGCGGGTCAGCACATAGTTACCGGTCATGCTGACGCGACCCGGGAAGGGACCGTCATAGTTGCTTTTTGATACTGAAAGGCTGGTGTCGTCAGTCACTTCCGTGGAGGTTGCGCTGGATTTGACGACGATTTTGACCTCGTATTCCTTGGTCGTCGGTGCGCCAGCACCGCCGTAAGCCAGGAAGATCAGATGGTTGCGGACCTCTTGCGTGACGCGGTCGCCAGCGGAATCGAAGTTGACCGTCAGCAGCTTCTGACGCGTACCGGAAGCCTCGCTATAGAGCGGACGAACCTGGCAGCCTGCCAGCAACCCGGCAAACAGGACAACGGAAATTGCGGCTGCTATGCGGCCCCATTTGGAATAGGCATCAGACAACAATGTTCACAATCCTTTGTGGAACCACAATGATTTTCTTCGGCGCGGCACCACCAAGTGCCGCCTTGACGGCGTCCAGTTCCAGCACGGCCGCGCGGACGGTATCTTGATCCGCATCGCGCGCGATTGTCAATTCGCCACGCTTCTTGCCGTTGATCTGGATCGGCATCACCACATCGTTTTCCTCGATGAGGGCAGGGACAAAACGAGGCCATGCGCTTTGGGCGACAAGACCTTCATTGCCTAGCGCCGTCCAGCATTCCTCGGCCAGATGCGGCGTCATTGGCGCAATCAGGCGCACGAGAATTTCCGCGGCATCACGGGCAGCAGCCTTCACATCGTCCGGCTTGCCGCCATTGGCGACCTCGGCAAAAGGACCGGCCAGCGTGTTGACGAGTTCGTAGATGCGGGCAATAGCCTTGTTGAAGGCAAGCTTGTCGAGATCGTCCTGAACCGCCTTCAGCGTCTTGTGGGCGGCCTTGGAGACGACAAGGCCTTCGCCTTCGCTTGCAGGCGCAGGCGTGACCAACTTCAGCTCTTCGGCAGCTTCACCGATGATGCGCCAGACGCGCTGGACGAAGCGATGTGCGCCTTCGACACCGGCTTCTGACCAGATGACGTCGCGGTCCGGCGGGCTATCCGATAGAACGAAGAAGCGGGCGGTATCGGCGCCGTAGGAGGCGATGATATCGTCCGGGTCGACCACGTTCTTCTTCGACTTCGACATCTTTTCGATGGAGCCGATCTGCACTTCTTCGCCATCCGACAGCAGGAAGGCGCGACGTTTGCCATCGACTTCCTCGATGCGAATATCCGCAGGCACGACCCATTGGCCGTTCTGGCCTTCGCCGAGACGGTAGGTTTCGTGCACGACCATGCCCTGCGTAAACAGGCCCTTGAAGGGCTCCTTCACGTCGACATGCCCGGTGGCCTTCATCGCGCGGGTGAAGAAGCGCGAGTAGAGCAGATGCAGGATCGCGTGCTCGATACCGCCGATGTACTGGTCGACTGGCAGCCAGCGATTGGCGACCTTCGGGTCGGTCGGCTGTTCTTCCCACGGCGCTGTGAAGCGGGTGAAGTACCAGCTCGAATCGACGAAGGTGTCCATCGTATCGGTTTCGCGACGTGCGGCATGGCCGCATTGCGGGCAGGAGACGTGACGCCATGTCGGGTGACGATCCAGCGGGTTGCCAGGCACGTCGAAGGTCACATCATCCGGCAGCTTGACCGGCAGGTCCTTCTTCGGAACCGGTACGACGCCGCAGACTTCGCAATGGATGACCGGGATCGGGCAACCCCAGTAACGCTGGCGGGAAATGCCCCAGTCACGCAGGCGGAAGTTCACCTTGCGCTCGGCCTGTGGCTCGTTGCCCAGCGTTTGGGCCGAAAGTTTCGACACGACGGCCTCGAAGGCGTCGGTCGTCGTCATGCCGTTGAGGAACTGCGAATTGATCATCACGCCGTCATCGACGAAAGCCGTGTCGCCAATGGCGAAGGTCTCGGCATTCTCGCCTTCCGGCATGACCACGGCGACGACTGGCAGATCGTATTTGCGGGCGAAATCCAGATCGCGTTGGTCGCCGGACGGGCAGCCGAAAATGGCGCCGGTGCCATAATCCATCAGCACGAAATTGGCGATATAGACGGGCAGTTCCCAGGATGGGTCGAGCGGATGCTTGACCTTCACGCCGGTGTCGACGCCACGCTTTTCTGCCGTTTCCAAAGCAGCCAGAGATGTGCCCTGACGACGGCATTCGTCGCAGAATTCGGCAATCTCAGCGTTGGATTCGGACAGCTTGCGGGCCAGCGGGTGATCGGCAGCAATGGCGAGGAAGGATGCGCCGAACAGCGTGTCGGGCCGCGTCGTGTAGACGGTCACGTCATCGAAACCAGCAGGCGCGGTCGACGCCACCGTCTGCCAGCGCAGCGACAGGCCTTCCGACTTGCCGATCCAGTTTTTCTGCATCAGGCGGACTTTTTCCGGCCACTGGTCCAAAACATCCAGCTCATCCAGCAAATCCTGGCTGAAATCGGTGATGCGGAAAAACCATTGCGTCAATTCACGCTGTTCTACCAGCGCACCGGAGCGCCAGCCGCGACCGTCGATGACCTGTTCGTTGGCCAGAACCGTATGATCGACCGGGTCCCAGTTGACCTTGGACTGCTTGCGGTAAACCAGACCCTTTTCCATGAAGTCGATGAACAGCGCCTGCTGCTTGCTGTAATATTCGACATCGCAGGTCGCAAATTCACGGGTCCAGTCCAGAGACAGACCCATGGATTTCAGCTGGCCGCGCATGGTGGCGATGTTCTGGTAGGTCCAGTCCTTTGGGTGGACGTTGTTCTGCATGGCGGCATTTTCCGCCGGCATGCCGAATGCGTCCCAACCCATGGGGTGCAGCACGTTGTAACCGCGCGCACGCTTGTAGCGCGCAACGACGTCACCCATGGCATAGTTGCGGACATGGCCCATGTGGATGCGGCCAGAGGGGTATGGAAACATCTCGAGAACGTAATATTTCTCGCGGGCATCGCTGTTGTCGGTCACGAAGACATTGTCTTCGTTCCATTTTTGCTGCCAGCGCGGCTCGGCGTCGC
The DNA here is from genome assembly GCA_900468015.1 of Hyphomicrobiales bacterium. Classification (GTDB taxonomy): domain Bacteria; phylum Pseudomonadota; class Alphaproteobacteria; order Rhizobiales; family Rhizobiaceae; genus Agrobacterium. The sequence goes on along the minus strand of UBRU01000009.1, from coordinate 179,776 downwards.
GAGGATTATAACGTTCGATGGCCATACTTCTGAAATCCGGGTATCAAGGGGAAAATTCGCGCTGACCTTCACCACGAAACGGCCTATGCGTCAAGTTTGGCAGGGCTTGCGATGGACGCAATCTTGGTCAACAGCGTTCAAATGGTGACAATGGTGCTTGGCATCAAGGCAGGCGGCGGCTACTGAAACCCTTATCCCTTGATAAAGTGAAGGTTTGACATGGAAATCGAAGCGCGTCTTGAAGATGTCACGCAGCGGATTGCAGCGGTTGCGGAAAAAGCCGATCGTAAACCGGGCACCGTCAATCTTGTTGCCGTCTCGAAAACCTTCGATGGCGACACGATCCAGCCGGTGATCGATTGCGGCCAGCGCATTTTCGGCGAAAACCGGGTGCAGGAAGCGCAGGGCAAATGGCCAGCGCTGAAGGAAAAAACGGATGGTATCGAACTGCATCTGATCGGGCCGCTGCAATCCAACAAGGCGGCGGATGCGGTTGAGCTGTTCGATGTCATCGAAACGGTCGATCGTGAAAAGATTGCCCGGGCGCTTGCGGATGAATGCACCAAACAGGACCGGGCGCTGCGCTTTTACGTACAGGTCAATACGGGCATGGAGCCGCAAAAGGCAGGCATCGATCCACGCGAGACAGTGGCTTTCGTCGCCATGTGCCGCGACGAATTGAAGCTGAATGTGGAAGGGCTGATGTGCATTCCGCCCGCAGAGGAATATCCCGGTCCGCATTTTGGGCTTCTAGCGAAGCTTGCCAAGGAATGTGGCCTGGAAAAACTGTCGATGGGCATGTCGGGTGATTTCGAGACGGCGATTGAATTCGGCGCGACCAGCGTGCGCGTCGGGTCGGCAATTTTCGGTACGCGCTGAGGTCTTTTCGATTCAAGGCACAACAAGCAATCTTCATCCATCATCCTGAGCTTATCGAAGGAGAGGTGCCCCGCAGGAGCCTCGAAGGGCGAGGGTTGCGGGCTTGGGACAGAGTGCGCAGCGGATGCTTCGAGGGTCGCTTCGTTCCCACCTCAGCATGAGGGCGGAATGTGTGGCTTCACGTCACGAGCCACCGTTACTGCAGCTGCATGTTGCGTTCGACGCATGTTACCAAACAGAAAAGCCACGGCATCTTTCGGTGCCGTGGCTTTTTGTTGCTTGGTCGGGGCCTAAGCCCCTTTTGATATCAATCGAAGGCGATGGCCTTGTCGGTTCCGGTGACCGGCTTGCCGTCGATCGAAACCTCGACATCCGTGGAGCCCTCGTTGCGCTTCACGGCGACCTCGCGGACTTTACCCTCCAACGTGATCTTGGCCGAGAAGCCGTCCCAGGTCTGCGGCAGCGATGGGGCGATGTGCAGCTTGCCATCGACACGGGTGATGCCGAGAATGCCTTCGACGGCGGCGCGGTAGAGCCAGCCGGCAGAACCGGTGTACCAGCTCCAGCCACCGCGGCCCGAATAGGCGCCTGCGCCATAGACATCCGCCGTCACCACATAGGGTTCGACACGGTAGGTCTCAGACGACGGACGGTCGAGCGCGTGGTTGACCGGATTGAGCATCGAGAAGCACTTCCATGCATCCTCGTTGCGACCCATTTTCGCCAGCGCCAGAACCACCCAGGTTGCGGCATGGGTGTATTGGCCGCCGTTTTCACGCACGCCCGGCGGATAGGCCTTGATATAGCCCGGGTCCTGTGGCGAGCGAGAGAAGGGAGGTGTGAAGAGGCGGATGATGCCCGTCTCCTCATCGACAAGTTCCTTCATCACGGCATCCATGGCTTGGCCCGAGCGCTGCTCTTCGCCTTCGCCTGATAGCACGCTCCAGCTCTGGCCGAGAGAATCGATACGGCATTCCTCGCTGGTGATGGAGCCGAGCGGGGTGCCATCATCGAAGTAGCCGCGACGGTAATAGTCACCGTCCCAGCCGGCTGTTTCCAGCGCAGCGCGCAGCTTGTCGCGGTGCGTCTTCCACTTTTCGACGCGGTCGAGATCGTTCCGTTCTTCGGCGATATCGATGAAATCGCGAAGGGTGCCGGACAGGAACCAGCCGAGCCAGACGCTGGTGCCTTTGCCTGCAACGCCGACGCGGTTCATACCGTCGTTCCAGTCGCCACCCAGAATGAGCGGCAGGCCGTTTTCACCGGTGCGGTGGATGGCGAGATCAAGCGCCAGTGCCGCATGTTCGTAAAGGCTGACCGATGTCTCGCTTGTTTCCGGCTGGAAGAAAGCGTCGTGCTGGCCGGGCGTCAGCGAGGGGCCCTTGAGGAACGGGATTGTCTGATCAAGGATTGCCTTGTCGCCGGTGGCAGCGATGTACTGATGGGTGGCGTGAGCAAGCCAGACGACGTCATCGGAAATCGTCGTGCGCACACCGGCGCCAGTCAGCGGCAACCACCAATGCTGAACATCGCCTTCGGCGAACTGCCGTCCGGCCGCACGCAGGATCTGCTCGCGAGCAAGCTCCGGCTGGTAGAGCAGGAAGGCCAGCGTATCCTGCAACTGGTCACGGAAACCGAACGCGCCGCTCGACTGGTAGAAGGCCGTGCGGGCGAGAATACGGCACGCCAATGCCTGATAGGGCAGCCAACTGTTGACCATGTGGTTGAAGCCTGCGTCCGGTGTGGACACCTGCAACTGGCCGGTAAAGCCGTTCCAGAAAGTCTTGTTCTCGGCCAGCACCGAATCGAAATCTGCGGTGCGGATGTCCTTGACCAGCGCACGGGCGTCATCGACCGTGTCTGTATCGCCCATGTAGAACAGAATACGACGTTCTTCGCCGGGCTTGAGGTGGATTTCCTGCATCACTGCGGCGCACGGAGCGCCGTCCAGTTCAACGCTGCCGGATAGGGCAGCACCCGACACGATAGCCTGCGGTGCCTGGATGGAGCCATAGCGACCGATGAATTCACGCTTGCTGGTGGTGAAGCTGGCAGCCGGTTCGGTTAGTGCAAGGAAGGCCGTGCGTGCATTGTAATCGATGCTGTAGGGATTGGACGCGAACAGCGCTCCCGTTGCCTCGTCCTGGGCGCTGAGAATGAACGGCGCCGATTTCTGGGTGTTGTTGCCCAGCACCCATTCGACATAGCCGTAGGTTTTCAAGCGGCGGTTTTCTGTACCGACGTTGCGAATGGTCAGGCGCGACAGCTTGACGGGTCGTTCACGGTCTACCGTCTGGGTAACCTCGATATCGAGGCCCTCATCGACACTACGGAAGACAGAGTAACCGAGGCCATGACGGGCTTCGAACACCGCTTCGGGATTGCGCGACAACGCGGCAAACGGCGAGTGGATCTTGCCGCTTTCGACATCGGCGACGTAGATCGCTTCACCGGGACGGTTCGTGACAGGATCGTTGCTCCACGGTGTCAGTTGATAGTCGCGCGAATTGCGGCTCCAGGTAAAGCCAGCGCCCTCGGCGGAGATGTGGAAGCCGAATTTCTCGTTGGAGATGACGTTGATCCATGGGTGCGGCGTCGACTGGCCGCCGTGCAGGCGCACGACGTATTCGTCACCGGTCTTAGTGAAGCCGCCAAAACCGTTCCAGAAGTCGAGATCGTTGGCATCTTCCACCGGTTCACCCTGCGGGAAAGCCGGAGCGGGCAGGCGAGCCTGAGCGGATTCGCTGCCTTCCGGCCCCCGATGGGCGGCAAACAGCGAGACGGCACGGTTGACCTGATCCACGATCTTGCCGTTGCGCACGTGCAGAACGACACGGGACGCAGCCAGCAAAGCGGACCATGTTTCCTCATCCATCAAATCGCGACGAACGGAGAAGACATGTGGTCTGCCGCCATCTGCCGGATTGATACGGCGCTGCGCTTCGGAAATGAAGTCGAGAGCGTGCTGCATGTCCTGAGCGTATGAGGCCGCGCGTTCATTGACGATCACGAGATCAAAGATGACGCCGCGGGCGCGCAGATATTCATGCGCACTCAAGGCTTCCTTGGCGATATCCATATCCATGTCGTCGTTGATACGCAGGCTGAAGATCGGGAAGTCGCCCGAAATCGCCAGCGGCCACAGCGACCGCTGCGAACCAAGACCGGTTTTCAGCGTATCGGCATCCGCACGCAGATGCATGTCGGGATAGACGAGATAGCGCGCCAGATGCTGGAAGGCCGCTGCCTGCTGCGAGGTTACGCCCACATGGCGCATCTGCACCTGTGTTCGCGTCCAGGCATGGACGAGTTCGTGGGCGAACGCATCCGGGTGGCGGTAGCGATCGATCGCCTTGTCCACATCCTCGCGGCTCGGTGCCGCAATGGTCCAGAAGATCACGCTGACTTTCTTGCCTGCGGGAACGCGCACGACGCGCCGCAGGGACAGGATAGGATCGAGCGTGAAGCCGTCCGTCCCGGAGAGCGTTGCGCCGGCATCGAAGGCTGCCGCTTCGCTCAGTGCACGGCCACGACCGATGAACTTGGCACGATCCGTTTCGAATTCCGTCGGGCGTGCTGGGCCTGCATTGTCGGCAGCCAGATGTGCGATGACCGTTGACGGCTCGCCGGGGCTACGCTTGTTGCGCCAGGCACGAATGACGTCGCCACGCTTGCCGATTTCCGTCTGCACGAACATACGCGAGAACAGAGGATGGGCATTGTCGTCGTCATCATTGGCGATGACGGGCTCCATATAGGAGGTCACTTCGATGTAGCGATCTTCCGAGCCGACATTGAGTAGCGTGATGCGGCGGCCTTCTGCATCGTGCTCGGTCGCAACGATGCATTCGACCACGCTTTGCAGATCGCCCACGGTTTTGTGGAATTCTGCCTTGTCGTCGGTGAAGACGGTCTTGGTCTTTTCGCCCGCAGCAACGCGCGGCTCAGCGGTCGCACTCCACCAGTCGCCGGACACGGTATCGCGCAGGAACAGGAACGTACCCCAGCGATCTTCGGTCGGATCGGCCTTCCAGCGGGAAATCGCCAAACCATTCCACTTGGAATAGCCCGCACCCGTTGAGGTAAGCATGGTGGAATAGTGGCCGTTGGAGAGGAACACGACTTCACGGTCGCGCACGGCAGGGTCGGCAATGCTGCGCACTTCGGCCCGCAGAAGGTCTGCCTGTTCCTTGCCGGGAGTTTCCGGTTCGTATTTGGAGCTTACGACGGGTACTTCGCGCGGAGCCTTTTCCTGAAGCAGCAGTTCGGCGGCCTCGATCACCGGATCGGCATGGAAGAGTTCGCGCAAGATGCCGTCCATGACCACGTTGGCAACAGCCGCAATCGACATGCCGTGGTGGTGGGCATAGTAGTTGTAGACGACGGCGCAGACCTTGCCATCCGGCACGCGGGTCGGCGTGAAGTCCACGGCATCATGGAAACCGAACTTGCCGAGTGCGCCCAGCTTGCGCAGCTTGTCGAGATTTTCCAGTGCACCTTCAGGATCATATTGCGATGCAAGGATCGAGGCATAAGGTGCGATGACGGCATTCTGGCCAAGGCCGCGCTTGAGGCCGAGGGTGGGCACGCCGAAGTTGGTGTACTGGTAGTTCATATTATGGTCGCGGGCGTTGAATGCCGCTTCCGAAATGCCCCATGGTGTGCCCAGACGGCGGCCATGGCTGATCTGTTCCTTGACGATCAGATTGTTCGTCTGGTTCAGGATACCGCCGTGACGCTCCTGCATGACGAGCGGTGGCATCAAATATTCGAACATGGAGCCGGACCAGGAGACCAGCGCGCCCTGCGCACCGATCGGAACGACCTGACGGCCCAGACGATACCAGTGCTCTGTCGGCAGATCGCCCTTGGCGATGGCAAACAGGCTGGTCAGGCGGCACTCCGATGCCAGAAGGTCGTAGCAGGCTTCGTCCAGTTCCTGACTGTCCACGCGGTAGCCGATGGAAAGCAGACGGCGGTCCTTGCGGTAAAGGAACCCAAAATCCATCGAGAAGGCGAGATTACGGCTGCGATCGCGAAGCGAGTTGAGCCGGTCACGCAATGGATCGATGGTGGAGAGGTCGAAGGCGCTGTCGGAGATATGCGCTTCGCTGCAATCGACCAGCGATTGCGCCCAGCGGGTAACTTCGGCGCTCTGTTCCGACTTGACCTCTAGGTTGAGGTTGGAGGCCAGCTTCTGGATGTCACGGGCGAGCACGGCCAGATTGATGACGCGGATCGAGGCAAACTCGTGCTCGCGTTTGACGGAGGCAAGAGCGTTGGAGAAGCCGATAATGCGCTCTTCCAAACGGCGATGCAGGGGACGCAGGTTCTTGCGGTCGTCCGGCAGTTCCTTCAACGTCTCGCGCAGAATACCGGCAACGTCGCCGATACCATCGAGATTGCCCTGAAGGTGGGCGGACGGTGCTTCGGCCCATTGGCGGCACGCCGACGAGATCGCGATCAGGTGACCGGCAAGGTTGCCGCTGTCGACCGCAGAGACGTAGCGAGGTCCCAGTGTCTGGAGCGTATCCGTGTGGTACCAGTTATAGAGGTGGCCGCGATGCTTCTCCATCTTCTCGACCGTCTCGATGGTCTTTTCCATCCGCTCGACGGTTTCCGAGAAGCTGATCCAGCCGAACTGGCGCGCGGAGATGACCGACAGCAGGTAGACGCCGATATTGGTTGGCGAGGTACGGCTGGCGACGATGGGTTCTGGCGTTTCCTGATAGTTGTCTGGCGGCAGATAGTTTTCGCCTGCGGTGACGAAAGCCTCGTAATAACGCCATGTGCGCCGCGCGATCTTGCGCAACTCGCCGGAAACGTGTTCGGACACGAACAGGCGATCTTCGGTTTCGGCAGACTGGCTGACATACCATGCGACGGCAGGGGAGAAGACCCACAGCAGTGCAAAAGGCAGGCCGACGAGGAATGCGTTGTCGCCCGGAAGGGATGCGAACAGCAGACCCAAAAGGGCAACCACCGGGGCATGCCACATCTGGCGGTAATAATCGAAGATGGTGCCCTGTGCGCTCGACTGAATGGAGGCGGCTGTGCGCCATTCCAGCATCAGCTTGCCGCTGACGAACAGGCGGTAGAGCGAGCGGCCAATGGCATCCGCCATCATGCAGGCGCTGTCGGCAATGAAGACGATACGGAGTGCGACCTGCGCGTTGGTGGCGCGGACTTCCGACCACAGTGTGTGGAAATGCGCCTGCGGTACGATATCGGTGGAGCGTGGAACGAGACCAGACAGCAGCGACAGGGTCGGTGCGACGAACAGTGAAAAGATCAGCAGGATCTGCCAGATCAGCGCGCCGAGCGGGCCCATGAAGTACCAGCCGAGAACGGAGGCGACAAACCAGGCAAGCGGTGTCAGCGAACGACGCAGATTGTCGATCATCTTCCAGCGGCCGATAGCGGTCACGCCACGCTTCATATCCATGATGTAAGGCAGAAGTTGCCAATCGCCACGCGCCCAGCGGTGCTGACGCGAGACTTCGACTTCGTAACGGGTCGGGAAATCCTCGACCAGCTCGACGTCCGTTACCAGCGCGCAACGCGCAAACGAACCTTCGAGAAGGTCGTGGGACAGAACCGCGTTCTCATCGATACGGCCCTTCAGCGCGGTTTCAAAGGCGTCGACATCATAAAGGCCTTTACCGGTGAAGGTGCCCTCAGAGGTTAGGTCCTGATAAACGTCGGAGACGGTGAAGACATAGGGGTCGATACCGCGATTGATGGAGAAGACACGCTGGAAGACGGAAGCGTCCTTGCCGGTGGTGAGCGATGGTGTCACGCGTGGCTGAAGCAGGCCGTAACCATGGATCACGCGGCCTGTCTCGGGATCGTGAACCGGACGGTTGATCGGGTGGTGCATCTTGCCGACGAGCTTGGTGACGGCGTCGCGCATCAGGCGCGTGTCGGCATCCAGCGTCATGACGTATTTGACGTTCTCCGGCACCATGTTGGCACCGTTGAGGAAAGTCGTGTCCTTGTCGCCACGCAGCAGCATGTTCAGTTCATGCAGCTTGCCGCGCTTGCGCTCCCAACCCATCCAGCAATCTTCTGCGGGGTTGTAGAGGCGACGGCGGTGAAGCAGGAAGAACCGCGTCTTGCCATCGAACGCATAGCGGGCACTGAGGGCCGCGACTTCACGCTTGGCGTATTCAAGGATTTCGACATCCTCAGCCGATTGCTCATATGGCGCATCGCGCCAGTCGCTGATCAGCGCGAAGGAGATGTCTCCATGCGGATTGGCGAGATAGTGCACCTCGATATTGCGGACCATTTCGTCCACGCTGTCGCGGCTGGTGATCATGCAGGGAACGGCAAGAAGGGTGCGCGCATCCTGCGGAATGCCTTCCTTGAACTCGTATCCGACCAGACGGAATGGCTTGACGAAGAACGTCACGACCGTGTTGAACAGGCCGGTTGCGCCTTCGGAGGCGGGAAGCGCGAACATTAGCAGGAACGCGGTAACCACGTACCACGGCATGCCCGCATCTGCGAGAAACCAGCCGACGATGGCCATGGCCAGTGCCGTGAGCGCAATGACGGGCACAGCGACGGACATCCAGTTGAAGCGGCGCATAAAGCGCACGACGCGCTGGGCAAACAGTGGATTATAACCGATCCGCTCTTCCAGCTCCTTGCGGCGCTGGCCGATGAGGAAGCTGCCGACATTGGGTGCATGCGGATATTTTTGATCGGAACTGGCGGTTTCTGCGACCATATCGATCGCGGTCTGCGCCACTTCGATTTCCGTCTTCGGGGAACGGCGGGCCAGCAGCTCGATGGTGTTGCGATAGGTATTGCGCGATCCGAAGTCGAGCGTATCGTAATCGGTCTGCTCGCGCAGAACCTTATCGATATGGCTGACCTCTTCGAACCAGACAGACCATTCGGTGTCGTCGATTTCGCGCAGGCTTCTGACGATGTTGCCCATCGTCACATTGCCGGAGGCGAGGCGGTTGTGCTCCGCCATCATGATGTTTTCCGCATCCGTGCCAGCGCTGCGAAGACGCTCTTCTAGCCAGTTCAGGGCAAAACCGGAGGTCTGCGAACCGTTTCTGAGCCGATAGAGGAACTGGGTCGAGAAGGTGGGATCATCCACCAGCTGGTCGATCTGCTTCAGGACGGTTGCAGACGCCTCGGCATCGTTGAGGCGGATGATCTCATCGACCACCTCGTTTGCCCGCTGGCGCATGCGGCGCGAGCGCTCGACGCGTATGGAAATGCGGCGCAGATTTTCGATGAGAACGAAGCGAAGGATCGAGGGCAGGGCCCAGAGTTCACCGATCTGGAGCGTCTGCGATGTCTGGTAACCCTCGACCAGCGCCGTCATGCTTTCGCGTGAAATCGTGCTGTGTGTGTGGGCAACATAGAGCCATGCCAGTGCCATCACGCGCGGTATCTCGACATTGCCGATCTTCACGGTCGGCAGCTGGCGATAGAATTTGCGCGGGAAGTCGCGGCGAACCTCCTGAATGGCCTCTTCGATCACATAGTGATTGTCGAGCAGCCATTCCGCAGCGGGCGTGATTGTCGCGCCATTTTCGGCATCGACCGCCGTCGTGCGATAAACGCGCAGGATCTCCTTTTCGTTTTCACGATGGCGCGCGAAGAAATCGAACTCCATGAAACCCGGCAGGCCATCGGCCCCGGATTTGGACAGTTCGGCTCCGCAATCCCTCAACTCCTCGATGGTGAAGTAGACGGAGCGTATCGAATCATTGTGATCGATCTGCTTTGCTTCTGAATCACGGGCGGCGGCGGTCGGCGTAATATGAAATGACATCGGCTCGTATTCTGCACTCTGTGAGGGTCTGGTCTATGTAACCGGAACTTGTTTCAGATTGCTTTTGGAAATTGAAACAACTTTGGACGCTTTATTTCGTGCTGATCCTGAACCTTTGCTGAACCATCGCGAACCAGCGAGCGATGATTGCATGACGTCTGTTACCAACTATCATGGCATTTTTCTGCATGAGGCAACTTCGTCTCCAAGAAAATCAATCATTTGGGGAGTTGGATGTGATGTGGCGCGCACTCGCACCGCCGCTTCATGAACCATTTTCGCACACTCCCCAAACGCGAAAACACCCCATGCTGGCTTTGTCCCATCTCGTCATGAAATCCCCCGGATGTCCAGCCTTTCTGAACGGCAATTGGCTGGCCTACGCAAGGAATGACTTCAGGCAATTTCGGTTCCATGCAACCGCTGCCGCTTTTACAAGTGCTGACATCGTCAAAGTCGGTTCGGTAGTCTGCAAGACCTCCTTCGGTCTTATCAGGAGGTGGTAATACTGCTAGGCAGAGATCGTTAAAATTTACCCTTGCCGAAACATGCCGGATGCAGAAATGACGACACAGCCAGAACACACCGCAGCTATTGCCAACCACATGCCTGATGTCGTTGAAATCCGCCAGCACCTACATCGCAACCCGGAAATCGGTCTTTCCGAATTCAAGACCTCGGATTTCGTGGCATCGAAGCTGGAGGCCATGGGCTACTCCGTGACGCGTGGGTTGGCTGGCACCGGTGTGGTCGCGACCTTGCGCAACGGCAGTAGTCATCGGTCGGTCGGCATTCGCGCCGATATGGATGCACTCCCCATCCATGAGGAAACAGGTGCGGATTACGCCAGTCAGAATCCGGGCGTCATGCATGCCTGCGGGCATGACGGACATACGGCCATGCTGCTGGGTGCCGCCAAGATCATCGCCGAACGCCGAAATTTCGATGGCACATTGCATCTGATCTTCCAGCCTGCCGAAGAAAATTTCGGTGGTGCGCGCATGATGATCGAGGACGGGCTGTTCGAGCGCTTTCCGTGTGATGCGGTGTTTGCGCTCCACAATGAGCCCGGTCTGCCCTTTGGTCACTTCGTGTTGCGCGATGGTCCTATCATGGCTGCAGTGGACGAATGCAAGCTCACCGTCAACGGCTATGGTGGGCATGGTGCTGAACCGCAAAACGCGCTCGATCCCATCGTCGCTGGCGCCAGCATCATCATGGCGTTGCAGACCATCGTCTCTCGAAATATCCACCCATTGACGCCAACGGTCGTGACGGTAGGGGCCTTTCATGCGGGGGTGGCGAGCAATGTCATTCCCGAAACGGCGGAAATGTTGCTGACGATCCGCTCTTTCGATGCTGCTGCTCGAGATGAACTTGAAAAGCGCATTCGCCAGATCGCCGAAGGACAGGCGGCAAGCTATGGCATGAGTGTGACACTCGACTACGAACGTGGTTACAACCCGACCATCAACCACAAGGCGGAGACGGATTACATCGTCGATCTGGCAACCCGCTTTGCCGGAGCCGACAAGGTCATGGAAATGCCGCGCCCTACCATGGGTGCAGAAGATTTCGCCTATATGCTTGAGGAACGTCCTGGCGCGTACTTTTTTCTCGGCACCCAGAGAACGGAGAATGATCCGCCGCTGCACCACCCCAAATTCGATTTCAACGACGACATTCTGCCTATCGGCACGGCGTTTTGGGTCGAGCTTGCTGAAGATTATTTGAAGGCGTGAGAGGTAAACAAAAAAAGGCTGGTCATAAAACCAGCCGTTTTGTCTAAAATTATTGAGCTATTAGGGCACCAAGCCGAATATCACAGCGCCGACGAAGGCGAAGCACACGCCTATAAGGGCAGTATGGACAATAGCCTGCCAGCCCTTTGTTGGTGCAGACGATGGCGTGAAATCTCTGATTTTTCCGGTTTTGGAATAAGACATCGAACCCTCCCTCGTTGACCTCAGCCGAATGAACGGCGTTTCGACTATGGATGCTAGAATATCGCTATTTCCGACTATTTCTGTAGAGATGATTTTCCATATGTTGGGCCAATCGGGAAAAATATGGATCGTTGAAAGCCTCCCAACCCGCATCGATCTACCCGATTTCGAGAAACTAACGCGCAGCACGGCCTCTGGTTCAACTCAAATGTTAACGCAAGAGTAACGTTTAAATAGCGATGCCGTGATCATGCTCAGACAGCGAAGCGTTGCAGTGCCAACCCCATGACGTCGGGGTCGACATTGCCGCCCGATGCCACGGCTATCACGGTGTCGGTGTCAAATTCGCCGCCATGAAAAAGCGCGGCAGCAAGTGCCACCGCACCACCGGGTTCGATCACCACTTTCAGCCGCAGGAAGGCCAGCACCATGGCCCGGAGCGCTTCGTCTTCCGTTACAGCAAAGCCTTTGCCGCAACGCCCCGCCATCAACGGAAAGGTGATGTTGCCGGGTTGAGGGGTGATGATGGCGTCACACACCGAGCCGGACAACGCGTCGTTCCGCTCGATTTTGCCGGATGCCAGAGAGCGTGCGACGTCATCGAATTTTTCGGGCTCGCACGTTCTCACCCTATATTGCGGTGCCCTAGCTTCCAGCGCCAGCGCTATACCCGATGTCAGGCCGCCGCCGCCGCAGGGCACGAGAACATCGGCTGTCTCTATTCCCAGTTCCTGTCCCTGCTCGGCAATTTCCAGACCGACCGTTCCCTGACCGGCGATGACGAGGGGTTCATCGAAAGGCTTGATCAGCGTCAGACCCCGTTCCTGTGACAGTCTGGCACCGATCGCGTCACGATCATCCTTTGCGCGGTCGAACAGCACGACCTCCGCGCCATAGGCTTTGGTGTTCTCGATTTTAATTTTCGGCGCGTCGTGGGGCATGATGATGACGGAGGGGACGCCATGCAATGTCGCAGCAAGTGCGACGCCCTGGGCATGATTGCCAGATGAAAAGGCGATCACGCCGCGTTGACGCACCGCCGGTTCCAGCCCCGATACTGCCGACCAGCCGCCGCGGAACTTGAAGGAGCCCGTGCGTTGCAGGCATTCCGCTTTCACAAAAATCCGGCGTCCTGCGATTTCATCCAGAAAATGCGATGACAAGAGTGGTGTGCGGATTGCCTGCGAGCCGATGCGCTGGCGTGCCGCTTCAATCATCGTGATGTCTGTCATGCTCTTCCCGCAGATGATATTTCGTCGGCGTCACCATAGGCAAAAATCGCGGCTGGGAAAGGGGCAAAAAAATCCCCGGACTGTGCCGGGGATTTCATGGAAGCACAGCTTAGATCAGGCCAGCGTGTAGGCCGTCTTCACCGTGGTGAAGAACTCGCTTGCATATTTGCCCTGCTCACGCGGGCCGAAGGAAGATGCCTTGCGACCGCCGAAGGGTACGTGGAAATCCACGCCTGCCGTGGGCAGATTGACCATAACCATGCCCGCTTCTGCATTGCGCTTGAAGTGCGTTGCATGCTTGAGGCTGGTGGTGGCGATGCCGGAGGAGAGGCCAAAGGGCGTGTCGTTTGCTGTGGCCAGCGCTTCGTCGTAGTTCTTGACGCGGATGACAGCGGCCACAGGCCCGAAGATTTCCTCCTGCGAAATCCGCATGCTGTTGGTGGCTTCGGTGAAAAGCGTTGGCTGAAGGAAGAAGCCGGGCGTGTCGCGCTTGACGATTTCGCCGCCGAAAGCGACTTTCGCGCCTTCCTGCTTGCCGATTTCGATGTAATCGGTGTCCTGCTTCAGCTGCTTTTCATCGACCACCGGACCGACATGGGTGCTCTTGTCCATGGCGTTGCCGACATTGATCTTGGCAAGGCGCTCGGTCATGGCGGCCACGAACCTGTCGTGAATGCCTTCGGTGACGATGATGCGCGACGATGCGGTGCAGCGCTGTCCGGTGGAGTAGAAGCCGGAATTGGCGGCTGCCTCTACGGCGACATCGAGATCGGCATCATCCAGCACGACGAACGGGTTCTTGCCGCCCATTTCCAGCTGGAATTTGCGGTTGAACGGCAGCGAGGATGCAGCGACGCGCTGGCCCGTGCCTGTCGATCCCGTGAATGTGATGCCGGAGAGGTGCGGGCTGTCGAGCATGGCCTGACCAACGACGGAACCGCGACCCATGACGAGGTTGAGAACGCCCTTCGGCAGACCGGCGCGGTGAAGAATATCGACGATGGCCCATGCGCAGCCGGGAACGAGATCGGCGGGCTTGAAGACGATGGTGTTGCCGTAGCAGAGTGCCGGTGCGATCTTCCAGGCCGGAATGGCAATCGGGAAGTTCCAAGGCGTGATGATGCCGATGACGCCGAGCGGTTCGCGTGTCACTTCGACGCCGATATTCGGGCGTGCCGAAGGAATGACTTCACCGGCCAAACGCAGAGCTTCGCCAGCGAAGAAGTCGAAAATCTGTGCGGCGCGGATGGTTTCGCCGATGCCTTCTGCCAGAACCTTGCCTTCTTCACGCGCCAGTAGGGCACCAAGCTCTTCCTTGCGGGCCAGAATTTCGTCCGCAGTCTTCTTCAGGATCGCGTGACGCTCGAGAATACCGGAGCGCGACCATGCCGGAAAAGCGGCCTTGGCGGCGTCAATGGCCTGCTTGGCTTCTTCGGCACCCGCTTGCGCATAAAGGCCGACGACTTCGTTGGTATCGGATGGATTGATGTTTTTCGACGTATCGGCGCCGATCCACTCGCCGTTGATAAGGTTCTGATGGATGGTCATTGTTTGCTCCTTGATGCTGGGACGGGCGGTTAAACACGCCACCCCACTGTTTATGAGACGACCGAGAGGTCATTGATGATGCGGCACGGGTCGGTGCCTCGAAGCTGGCGGCGACCATATGTCATAATATAACTTGATAAAAGTCACCATATGACAAGATTGGCAAATAAATAAGACCGCGAATATGCAGGTGATGAGATTGCCGCGTGGACGGCCTATCTCTCGCGGTTGTTCAGTTTTTCCAGATATAGAAGAATTCCGCTGTGGTCGACATCGGCGCCGCCATCGTTGACGAAATCATCGAATGCCTGCGTGATGTTTTGCGTGAGCGGCAGGGTCAGCGAAAGCTCCTTTGCCGTCGCCAGAACGCCATTCAGGTCCTTTAGCTGGAATTTGGATGGGCCGCCGGGCTCGAAGTCCCGCTTGACCATGCGCTCTCCGTGCAATTCCAGAATGCGGCTTTCGGCAAAGCCGCCGCGAATGGCGTTGCGGAAGCCTTCACGCGAGGCGCCACCTGCTTCCACCAGCATCATCGCTTCGGCCACCGCGCCGATGGTAATGGCGACGATCTGCTGGTTGGCGAGCTTGCAGAGTTGTCCGGCACCGGAAGGGCCGACATAGGTCAGCCTGCCCATGGCTGCGAAGACTTCGGAGAGGCTTGATATCAATGCTTCTTCGCCGCCGGCCATGATGGCGAGAGTTCCGGCTTTTGCCCCAACGACTCCGCCCGAAACCGGGGCGTCGATGTGATGGATGCCAAGCGCTTCAAGTTTCGCAGCGTGCTCACGGGCAATGGGCGGCGCGATGGAGCTGCTGTCGATCACCACGGCGCCTTTTCCAAGCGCGTGGGCAACGCCATGGTCGAACAGAACGTCGCCAACGGCTGCGCCATCGCTGAGCATGGTGATGACGATATCGGCACCCATTGCCGCGTCTGCCGGTGACGCTGCCAGGACAGCGCCATCGGCGACGAGGGCTTGCGCCTTTTCGACACTGCGGTTCCAGACGCGGACGCCAAAGCCCGCCTTTAGCAGATTGCGTGCCATGGGACCACCCATCAGGCCGGTGCCGATGAAAGCAATGTTGTGATCTCTGGTGTTCATGTCGGTTTCCTCCCGTTGCCGCACTGTGCACATTTCAGGTGCCGCCGAAAGAGCGGGGAAGGGCATAACCGGTCTGTCGTGTTGCGAACCGCAATTGAAGCGACATGCACGGATAGAAAAACCCGGTCATCGCGAGACGACCGGGTCACAATCTAGACATCAAAGTGCGATTTACGCAGCTTTGTTCTGTCTGTTTTCGATGAGGTCATCGACAACGGCTGGATCGGCAAGTGTCGATGTGTCGCCGAGCGCGCCGAAATCGTCTTCGGCGATCTTGCGGAGGATGCGACGCATGATCTTGCCGGAGCGGGTTTTCGGCAGGCCGGGAGAGAACTGGATCTTGTCTGGCGTCGCCACGGGGCCGATTTCGTTGCGCACATGCTTGATCAGTTCGTTACGAAGGGCATCGTCCCCGTCATGCCCCGCCATCAGGGTGACATAGCAATAGATGCCCTGACCCTTGATGGAATGCGGATAGCCCACCACGGCGGCCTCCGACACCAGATTGTGGGATACGAGCGCCGATTCCACTTCAGCCGTTCCAAGTCGGTGGCCAGAAACGTTCAGCACGTCATCGACGCGACCGGTGATCCAGTAATAGCCATCCTCATCGCGACGGCAGCCATCGCCGGTGAAATATTTCCCCTTGTAGGTGGAGAAGTATGTTTCGATGAAGCGCTGATGATCGCCATAAACAGTACGAGACTGGCCGGGCCAGCTATCGATGATGCACAGATTGCCATCTGCGGCGCCGTCTAGAACATTGCCTTCCGCATCGACCAGCTGCGGCTGGACGCCGAAGAAGGGGCGGGTAGCCGAACCGGGTTTCAGGTCGGTCGCGCCCGGCAGCGGCGTAATCAGAATGCCGCCGGTTTCCGTCTGCCACCATGTGTCAACGATAGGGCTCTTATCCTCACCGACGACATGGTAATACCACTCCCATGCTTCCGGGTTGATTGGTTCACCCACCGTGCCGAGCAGACGCAGGCTGGAACGCGAAGAGCGTTTGACGAATTCATCGCCTGCGCCCATCAGCGAGCGCAATGCGGTCGGTGCCGTGTAGAAGATATTGACCTGATGTTTGTCGATGACCTCCCAGAAACGACCCTGATCCGGGAAATTCGGCACGCCCTCGAACATCAGTGTCGTCGCGCCATTGGCGAGCGGTCCGTAGACGATATAGGAGTGACCCGTGACCCAGCCGACATCGGCGGTGCACCAGTAGATCTCGCCGTCCTGATAGTCGAAAACATATTCATGCGTCATTGAGACGTAGACCAGATAGCCGCCGGTGGTGTGCAGCACGCCCTTCGGTTTGCCGGTTGAGCCCGAGGTGTAGAGAATGAAGAGCGGGTCTTCCGCCTTCATCTTCGCAGGCTCGCATTGGGGTTTTACGCTGGCGACTTCCTGATGGTACCAGAGGTCGCGACCGGGCGCCCAGTTGGTCTTGCCGCCGGTGCGACGTACCACCAAAACCTTGTTGACGATGATATGCTGTTTGGCAGCAATGTGGATTGCCTTGTCGGTGTTTTCCTTCAGCGGAATGGGCTTTCCGCCGCGCACGCCTTCATCGCAGGTAATGACGAAGGTCGATTCGCAATCGACGATGCGGCCTGCCAGCGCATCCGGGGAGAAACCACCGAACACGACCGAATGAACCGCGCCGATGCGGGCGCAGGCCAGCATGGCATAGGTCGCCTCGGGTATCATTGGCATATAGATGGTGACGCGGTCGCCCTTCTTGACGCCGTGCTTCTTCATCACATTGGCAAGGCGGCAAACGGCGTCATAGAGCTGATTATAGGTGATCTTCTTGTCGATATAGGGATTGTCACCCTCCCAGATGATCGCGGTACGCTCTCCATGGGTTTTAAGATGGCGGTCGATACAGTTGTAGGAGACGTTCGTCAGGCCATCCTCGAACCACTTGATCGGCACCTTGCCCTTGAAAGAGGTGTTCTTGACCTTGGTGTAAGGCTTGAACCAGTCTATCCGTTTACCGTGTTTGCCCCAGAACGCATCGGGGTCTTCCACGCTCTGCTCGTACCATTTCAAATAGCGGTCATTGTCGATCAGCGTGCGTGTTTTTGCAGATTTCAGAACCGGATAGATTTTGGCAGACATGAATTCCTCCTCAAGGCCGCTTGCGTCTTATAAGATACCAGAGACTCCTCATCTCCAGTCATGTGCCAGATTCATAGCAGTTCAGTGACCTCAGGCAATTAGACAAAGGTCATTTGTTTCGCAAAGAATTGCAATTCTGATGCAATGCGGCTATAGACCGCTCATATCCCGGAAATTAGTGGTTAACCTCCACGGCCCGCGCCCCCGGAGCGGACGGACAGAAGGACTGTATCTATGGCTCAAACACTGCTTATGCCGAAAGCAACGGCCGTCTGGCTGGTGGACAACACTGCGCTGTCGTTCGAACAGATCGCGACGTTTTGCAAGCTGCATCCGCTAGAAGTCAAGGCAATCGCCGATGGCGAAGCTGCACAGGGCATCAAGGGTCTGGACCCTATCTCCACCGGTCAGCTTTCCCGCGACGAGATCGCCAAGGCTGAAGCCAATCCTGCCCACAAGATCAAGCTGTCCGAGCCAAAGGTTCGCGTGCCTGAATCCAAGCGTCGCGGCCCGCGTTATACGCCGGTTTCCAAGCGTCAGGATCGCCCGAACGCCATTTTGTGGCTGGTGCGTAACCATGCCGAACTGAAGGACGCGCAGATTTCGCGCCTCGTCGGCACGACCAAGTCCACCATCGAACAGATTCGCGACCGCACGCACTGGAACTCGGCCAATCTGACACCAATGGACCCTGTTACACTCGGCCTTTGCAGCCAGATCGATCTCGACCTTGAAGTCGAGCGCGCATCGCGCGGTCGTCCGCTGCCAACGCAGGAAGAATTGGACGCAACGTTGCAGCCAGCCGCTGCGACCGAAGGCCTCGGCTTTAACTACGAGCGCGAAGAAGAAAAAGAAATCGACGCCAACGCCGTTTTCGCCAAGCTCAGCTCGCTCAAGTCGACCCGCAAGGACGACGAGGAAGAAGACAACTACTGATCTTCATCTCCATCGAGATACGAAAAAAGCCCCGGCATCGACCGGGGCTTTTGTTTGAGCTTGTGGCGTGGACGAAGTCAGCGATCAGGCCGACTTTGCAGGCAGGGACAGCACCGGCGCACCGGTCTTTTCGTCGTCGTTCAACAGGCCGCTGGCGCGCAGCAGTGACGAGAAGCGACCGCCGCGCATGCTGAGCTCATCGAATGTGCCCTTTTCAACGATACGTCCATTGTCCATGAACAGTACCAGATCGGCATCGCGCACGGTGGACAGGCGGTGGGCGATGATGAAGGTGGTTCTGTCCTTGCGCAGCGCATCGACAGCATCTTTCACACGCGCTTCCGTTTCGACATCGAGCGCGCTGGTCGCTTCGTCGAGAACAAGGATCGGCGCGTTTTTCAGGACGGCGCGGGCGATGGCGATGCGCTGACGTTCACCACCGGAGAGACGGTTTCCGCGTTCACCGACCTGCGTCATATAGCCGTTCAGCCTGCTGTCGATGAAGTCGGTCGCCGCTGCCGCCGCGGCTGCCTGTGCAACTTCATCGTCCGTCGCCGTATCTCGACCAAGGCGGATGTTATCGCGGATCGAACGGTTGAGAAGACCGGCGTCCTGGAAAACGGTAGCGATGGAATGACGCAGAGACTGGCGTGTGACCGTCGAGATATCGGTGCCATCGACCAGAATCTGACCGCCATTGGGATCGTAGACCCGTTGCAGGAGGTTGATCAGCGTCGTCTTACCGGCACCTGTCGGGCCGACGATAGCGATCGTCTCACCCGCATTGGCCGTGAACGACACGTCGTGAACGCCCTGCTTGGTGTTGGCAAAGCCGAAATTGACGTTGCGGAATTCGACCTTGCCCGAGACCTGACCGAGTTCGATGGCGCCTGTCGGCTCTTCACGCTCCTGCACGGAATCTTCGAGCTTGAAGAAGTCAACGAGCTTGGCGCGTGCCTCGAAAATCTGGGTGGCAAAAGCGCGCACCTGATCCAGGCGGCCGATCAACAGGTTTGCAAAGCCGATGAAGGCGATGATGTCACCCACCCGCAATTCGCCGTTCTTCACCAGGATAGCGCCGACGATGAGAATGATCATCATCGAAACCGAAGAAGCGGTCCGGTTCAACGCACTTGCAAAGGCCCACCAGTCCAGAACCGGATACTGCGCGCTGAGAAGGCGCTCGGTAAATGACTTCAGAGCTTTTGTTTCCGCTTCGATGCGGTTGTAGCTGTGCAAGACCGAAACGTTGCTGATCGAATCGCTGACGTGGGCAAAGACCGTGTGGTAATGCTCTTCGACGGATGCCTGACCTTCCTTGGTGCGCTCCATCACCCACTTGCCGATAAACCAATAGACGATGCCCAGTGCCATCAGAACCAAGCTTAGGCGCAGGTCCATGGAGATGGCAGTCGGGATGAGAAGAATCAGCGCAACGAATGTCGCAAGGTGGGTGCGCATGAATTCCAGCCACAGGCCGAACAGCGTTTCGCTGGCGCGCAAAAGCGTATGCAGCGCGTTGGACGTACCACGCTGGTGGTGCCATGAGAGCGGCATGGAGATGATCCGCCCGAAGGCTTCCGTCAGCAAGGACGCACGGCGCCCATGGGCCAACCGGTCCGCCTCACGCGCGACGGCAACATAGGCGACCGTGTTGAACAGGGCAAAAGCTCCCCAGATAATGAGGATGTTGACCGGGATGGAGCCCGATGAAAGCCCATCAATGATACGGCCGAACAGCACCGGTTCCGCGATGGTGATCGCGGCAAGAATGATGTTTGCGACAACGACGATGGTGACACGCCACTTGTTGTTGGCGAGGTAGCGCAGGGCGCGAGTATAAACCTGAAACAGTGTCAATTCCCAAATCCCGTCTTCATGTCCGTCAAGCAGCGCCGGTCAAGGCGTCAGGTGGGTGCATATAAGCGTAAGCGACTATGCAAGCTGTTGTTTTATCGCTCTTTCTACATGAATGCGCGCTTAACGGCGGGGTGCTCCGTGACGGCTGATGCAAAAAAAGACCAGTTGGTTGTAAATTCGACCCATGACGACCATGCAAGATTTCGCGGTATGGTTTTAAGGATTGATTACCTTATAAGGTAGAATTTAACGCAGGCGATTCATCCAGGCAGTTCGCGTTCCCAGTTTGAGGAGCGTCTTTCAGCAAAAGTCGGCACATGTTTCATTTTTTGCAGGGTAATCGCTTCTATGCACAATGTTTTTCAGTTTTTGACTCAGTGTTACGAGGCAAAAACCGAGGACGATTTTCTTTCCTCATTCCATGAGCTGATACGTCGTCTCGGTTTCAATTTTTATCGCATCATGCAGCGTGATGTAGAAGATTTGACGTTTACCGGTACCGTTCTGGCGGAGCATCTGCCCAGCGGCTGGAAAGAAGTTTACCACGCCAAGAAATACGGTGCCATCGATCCCGTCAAGCGGACGCTGGGATTGCTGCATCAGCCATTTCGCTGTCGTGACGTGGTGGCGATGCTGCCGCAGGCGACGCAGCGCAAGCGCGCCGCCAAGCTGTTTCAGGACGCGGCACGGTTCGGCCTGCGGGAAGGCTATGCGTTCCCGATTCATGGTCGCAGCGGACTGTTGGGTGGCGTTTTCATTTTCGGCGATGGCAGGCTGTTATCGACATCGGAACTCTTCATCATCGACACGGCCATGCGCGTGGCATTCTGGCGTCTTCTAGACTTTTCGGGCCAGTCCGAAGAGGTCCTCTCCATGCCCGATCTGGCCGGTACGCAGTTCACGAAACGGGAGCTGGACGTGCTGACCCTGCTGACGCAGGGCTTCACGTCACCTGAGATCGGCAAGAGCCTTTCGATTTCCAGCCATACGGTGGATTGGTACATCAACGGCATTCAGCGCAAGCTCGGGGCCAGAAATCGCCAGCACGTGGTGGCCATCGCACTTCGTCACGGCTTTATCGCCTGAAACGTTTCCGGTGGGTGACACAGTACGGCCATTGCCAAAAACGCCCTTTCCAACGGTGAGATTTACTGCTTAATTTCGCGGTGCAGCATATATGTGTGCTCGCGAGGTTTGGGAGGCCGTCTTGAAAATATCGAAAATCCTTGTCGCCAATCGTTCGGAGATTGCGATCCGTGTGTTCCGTGCCGCCAACGAGCTTGGCATAAAAACGGTCGCGATCTGGGCTGAAGAGGACAAGCTTTCGCTGCATCGTTTCAAGGCGGACGAGAGTTATCAGGTCGGTCGAGGCCCGCATCTTGCCAAAGATATGGGACCGATCGAAAGCTATCTTTCGATCGAGGAAGTCATCCGCGTCGCCAAGCTTTCGGGTGCCGATGCGATCCACCCCGGTTATGGCCTTCTGTCGGAAAGCCCTGAATTCGTGGAGGCCTGCAACGAGGCGGGTCTGATCTTCATCGGCCCGACCGCCGATACGATGCGCCGCCTCGGCAACAAGGTGGCCGCACGTAATCTCGCCATTTCGGTTGGCGTTCCGGTCGTTCCTGCGACCGAGCCTTTGCCCGACGATATGGCGGAGGTCGAGCGCATGGCCGAGGAGATCGGCTATCCGGTGATGCTCAAGGCATCCTGGGGCGGTGGCGGTCGCGGCATGCGCGCCATCCGCAAGAAGGAAGATCTTGCCCGTGAGGTGACGGAAGCCAAGCGTGAGGCAAAGGCCGCCTTCGGCAAGGACGAAGTCTATCTGGAAAAGCTGGTGGAGCGCGCCCGCCATGTGGAGAGCCAAATCCTCGGCGATACCCACGGCAATGTCGTGCATCTGTTCGAGCGTGACTGCTCCATCCAACGCCGTAACCAGAAGGTGGTCGAGCGCGCGCCAGCGCCTTACCTGTCGGAAGAACGCCGTCAGGAACTGGCCAATTACTCGCTAAAGATCGCCGGTGCCACCAATTATGTCGGGGCTGGCACGGTCGAGTATTTGATGGATGCCGATACGGGCAAATTCTATTTCATCGAGGTCAATCCGCGTATTCAGGTGGAGCATACGGTGACCGAAGTCGTCACCGGTATCGATATCGTCAAGGCGCAGATCCATATTCTCGAAGGTGAAACAATCGGGACCCCGGAATCGGGTGTCCCGGCACAGAAGGACATTCGTCTCAACGGCCACGCACTTCAGTGCCGTATCACCACTGAGGACCCTGAACACAATTTCATTCCGGATTATGGCCGCATTACTGCGTACCGCTCGGCCTCCGGCTTCGGCATTCGTCTGGATGGCGGCACGTCCTATTCGGGCGCGATCATCACCCGCTATTACGATCCGTTGCTGGTCAAGGTCACGGCCTGGGCACCGCAGCCGGACGAGGCCATTGCCCGCATGCACCGCGCGTTGCGCGAATTCCGTATTCGCGGCGTGGCGACGAACCTGACATTTCTCGAAGCCATCATCAGCCATCCGAGTTTTGTCGGAAACACCTATACGACGCGTTTCATCGATTCGACACCGGAACTGTTCGAGCAGGTCAAACGCCAGGACCGCGCGACCAAGCTTCTGACCTATCTGGCCGATGTCACCGTTAACGGCCATCCCGAAACCAAGGGTCGCGTGAAGCCTGCCGCCAATGCACCGGCACCCATCGTGCCCTATATCGACCAGCCGACACCCGACGGTACCAAGCAGCTTCTCGACAAGCTCGGCCCCAGAGGCTTTGCCGAGTGGATGCGCAACGAAAAGCGCGTGCTGGTCACCGACACCACCATGCGCGACGGGCACCAGTCGCTGCTGGCAACCCGCGTCCGCACGCATGATATCGCTCGCGTTTCCAGCGTGTACGCCAAGGCCTTGCCGCAGCTTTTGTCACTGGAATGCTGGGGTGGTGCGACCTTCGACGTGTCCATGCGCTTCCTGACCGAGGATCCGTGGGAGCGTCTGGCGCTGGTGCGTGAAGGCGCGCCAAACCTGCTGCTGCAGATGCTGCTGCGCGGCGCCAACGGTGTTGGCTACAAGAACTACCCAGACAATGTCGTCAAATATTTCGTCCGTCAGGCGGCCAAGGGCGGCGTCGATCTGTTCCGCGTGTTCGACTGCCTGAACTGGGTGGAGAATATGCGCGTCTCGATGGATGCCATCGCAGAAGAGAACAAGCTCTGCGAAGCGACCATCTGCTATACGGGCGATCTCCTGAATTCTGCCCGTCCGAAATACGATCTGAAATATTACACCAACCTCGCTGCTGAACTCGAGAGGGCAGGCGCGCATATCATTGCGGTCAAGGACATGGCGGGTCTCTTGAAGCCTGCTGCGGCGCGCGTTCTGTTCAAGGCCTTGCGTGAAGCGACCAGCCTGCCGATCCACTTCCACACGCATGACACCTCTGGCATCTCTGCCGCTACGGTTCTTGCCGCAGTTGAGGCCGGTGTGGATGCCGTGGATGCGGCGATGGATGCGCTCTCTGGCAACACGTCGCAGCCGTGCCTCGGCTCCATCGTGGAAGCGCTAAAAGGCACCGATCGCGATACGGGCCTCGATACGGAATGGATCCGCCGCATTTCCTTCTATTGGGAAGCGGTACGCGGCCAATATGCGGCATTCGAGAGCGATCTCAAGGGCCCAGCCTCGGAAGTCTATCTGCACGAAATGCCCGGTGGCCAGTTCACCAACCTCAAGGAACAGGCCCGCTCGCTGGGTCTCGAAAGCCGCTGGCACGAGGTCGCGCAGACCTATGCCGACGTCAACCAGATGTTCGGCGATATCGTCAAGGTCACACCGTCTTCCAAGGTGGTGGGCGATATGGCGCTGATGATGGTGTCCCAGGACCTGACGGTTGCGGACGTCGAAAACCCGGAGAAGGAAGTCTCCTTCCCCGACTCGGTCGTCTCCATGCTCAAGGGTGATCTTGGCCAGTCACCGGGCGGTTGGCCGCAGGCTATCCAGAAAAAGGCGTTGAAGGGCGAGCAGCCCTATACGGTTCGTCCCGGTTCGCTTCTGGAAGATGCCGATCTGGATGCCGAGCGCAAGGAGATCGAGACCAAGCTGGAGCGTCCGGTCAATGATTTCGAGTTTGCCTCCTACCTGATGTATCCGAAGGTCTTCACCGACTTTGCGTTGGCGTCTGAGACCTATGGCCCGGTCTCGGTTCTGCCGACACCCGCCTATTTCTACGGCATGCAGGATGGCGAAGAACTGTTTGCCGATATCGAGCGCGGCAAGACGCTCGTCATCGTCAATCAGGCTTCATCCGGCATCGACGACAAGGGCATGGTCACAGTGTTCTTCGAGATCAATGGCCAGCCACGCCGTATCAAGGTGCCGGACCGCGCTCATGGCGCAACGGGTTCTGCCGTGCGCCGCAAGTCCGAGCCGGGCAATGCCGCCCATGTCGGCGCGCCGATGCCGGGCGTCATTTCCCGCGTCTTCATCAATCAGGGACAGGATGTGAAGGCAGGCGATGTGCTTGTGTCGATCGAAGCCATGAAGATGGAGACGGCTCTCCATGCGGAACGCGACGGCAAGGTGGCCGAGGTTCTGGTGCGCCCGGGCGACCAGATCGACGCCAAGGATTTGCTGATTGCCTACGGCGAATAAGCTGCATTACTGCACAGACGAAAAAGCCCACCGCAAGGTGGGCTTTTTGCTGGATAGCAGTTCGTTTGAAAGCCGCAGATCAGTTCTGTGTCAGCGGCGAGATCAGCACTTCGACACGGCGGTTCTGGGCGCGGCCGTCTGCCGTTGCGTTGGAGGCAATCGGCTGCGATGGGCCAAAGCCCATGGTGGAGATGCGTCGCTGGTCGACGCCGCCACGATCACCGAGATAGTTGGCGACGGATGCGGCGCGGCGTTCGGACAGTCCCTGGTTATGCGCAAGGCTGCCTGTGGAATCGGTATGGCCGTTGATGTCGATATAGGTCTTGTTGAACTTGTTGAGCACGACCGCGACCGAATTCAGCGTCGGGTAGAATGGTGGAATGACCTGATCCTGATCCGTCGCGAAGGTAACGTTGGACGGCATGTTCAGCACGATGCTGTCGCCGCGACGCGTGACGGACACGCCCGTGCCCTGAAGCTGCTGGCGAAGCTCGGATTCCTGATTGTCCATGTATCCGCCGATAGCGCCACCGGCCAGAGCGCCGATACCAGCACCGATCAAGGCGTTACGACCCTTGTTGCCGCCACCGATGGCAAGGCCGCCGACAGCACCTGCAAGAGCACCGATGCCAGCGCCGCCAGCCATGTTTGAAACCTTCTGCTCACCTGTGTAGGGGTCAGTGGTCGTGCAGGCGGAAAGATAGGTTGCGGCAAGCGCAAGAACGATAAACTTCTTGATCATGAATTCCAGTGCTCCGTGAGTTCACGTAAGGTAAGACAGATGAATTTCGGCATTTTCACGGTCGAAACCTACTCCGCCGCATCCTTTTGGCCAAAACGTTTTTCGATATAGTCGATGACCAGCGCCTCGAAATCCTTGGCGATATCGGGGCCGCGCAGCGTCAGGGCTTTCTCGCCATCGATGAAGACGGGGGCGGCAGGATTTTCGCCGGTGCCGGGCAGCGAGATACCAATATCGGCATGCTTGCTTTCGCCGGGGCCGTTGACGATGCAGCCCATGACCGCGACGTTGAGCGCTTCCACGCCCGGATATTTATCACGCCAGACCGGCATGTTCTTGCGAAGGTCGTTCTGGATGTTCTGCGCCAGTTCCTGAAACACCGTGGAGGTGGTGCGCCCGCAGCCGGGACAGGCTGCAACGACGGGAATGAACTGGCGAAAGCCCATGACCTGGAGGATTTCCTGTGCCACCTGTACTTCGCGGGTGCGGTCACCATTCGGCTCAGGGGTTAGTGACACGCGGATGGTATCGCCGATGCCGTGTTGCAGGACGTAACCCATGGCGGCGGAAGAGGCGACGATGCCCTTGGAGCCCATGCCTGCTTCGGTGAGACCCAGATGCAGCGCATGGTTGGAGCGTTCCGACAGCATGGAGTAGACGGCAATCAAATCCTGCACCTGGCTGACTTTTGCCGACAGGATGATGCGATTGCGCGGCAGGCCGATCTCTTCGGCAAGCTCAGCGGAAATCAGGGCCGACTGGACGATGGCTTCGCGGGTGACCTGGCGGGCCGACAGCGGGAAGCCCTGGTCCTTGTTCTTGTCCATCAGGGTCGTCAGCAATTCCTGATCGAGCGAGCCCCAGTTGACGCCGATGCGCACCGGCTTGTCGTAACGGATCGCCATTTCGACGATATCGCCGAACTGCTTGTCCTTCTTGTCCTTGAAGCCGACATTGCCGGGATTGATGCGATACTTCGCCAGCGCCTCGGCGCAGGCAGGATGATCTGCCAGAAGTTTATGGCCAATATAATGGAAGTCGCCGACCAGCGGCACATCCAAGCCAAGGCGCAAAAGGCGATCACGAATTTTTGGAACGGCAGCAGCGCTTTCGTCGCGGTCCACGGTGATGCGCACGATCTCGGAGCCTGCGCGGAACAGGGCTGCGACCTGTTGCACGGTCGCGTCGATATCGGCGGTATCCGTGTTGGTCATCGACTGCACGACGACTGGTGCCCCGCCGCCGACGATAACACCACCAACATCGACGGCAACCGAGGACCGGCGCGGCTTGGGATCATAATCGGCGTGTGACGTCATGGTGTTCTCGAACAATTGCGATCAATCTGATCATTCAGGTGGAACAAGGCGCGCGCCTTGTCAACATCGAAGCGATCAACTCCACTTTTACCGCAATCATGGCGAAATTCGAGACTTGTCGGTGGCAGGCATCTCACTTTTGCGAAATTGGGATATCAATGCCCGCTTGCACCATCCGCATGGCGGGCGAGTTTCGACAGCATGAGAACCACCACATGCAGAAGCGGCAGGCCGATGAACACGGCGGCAAGCCCCGTATGTTCTGCAATGAAGCCGATGGCCGATGGCGCGACGAGAATGCCGGAATAACCCATGGTCGTGACCACAGAAAGGGCGATGCCCGGTGCCATGCCCGGCATATTGCCAGCCGCCGAAAAGGCAATCGGCACCATGTTGGAAATGCCGATGCCCGCAATCGCAAAGCCTGCGATGGCAATGAAGGCATTGGGCGCGAAACCGGCAATCAGCAGGCCGACAATCGATATGCTCGAGCAAAATTGCAGCGTACGGACGGCCCCAAAACGGTCACGCACCAAATCGCCTGCAAAGCGCATGATGGCCATGGTGAGCGAGAAGGCGGCAAAGCCGAAGCCGGACAGTGTGACGGATGCGCTGAGTTCATTGCGCAGATAAAGCGCGCCCCAATCGAGAATGGCACCTTCCGGGATCATTGAAAACAGCGCCATGATCCCGATGATCCACGGCAATGGTGTCATCGGCAGGCCACCCTTGGGGCGTTCCTCTTCCGGATGAGGGCGATCCACCTGCACCCGTGGCCATGCAACGGCAAGCATGGCGGCTGCGAGGATGGTGAGTGTGATGGCGTGGCCGTAGATGCCGGTTTTGGTGATCAACAGACCGCCAAGACCCGCACCGAGCAAGCCGCCCAGGCTCCAGAATGCGTGGCAGGACGACATGATGGCGCGGCGCATGCTGCGTTCCACAACAACGGCGTTGGCATTCATGGCCACATCCATGGCACCCGTCAGCCCGCCGAACAGAAAGACGGCGATGACGCCAGCCCAAAGCGAATTTGCCAGCGTGATCAACAAAAGCGTCGGCACCATGACGAGAGCGACGGTCAGGGTCACCGTTCGCGACCCGAGACGACCGATCTGTGAACCGGCAATAGGCATGAAGGACAACGAGCCCAAGCCATAGACAAGGATGACGAGACCCAGGGTGCTTTCGCTGAGCGCAAAGCGTCTGGCGAATTCGGGGATCATCGGTGCCCAGGAGCCCATCATGAAACCGTTCATCAGGAACAGCAACGACACGCCAAGGCGTGTTCTCGTCATATATGGCAATCGGGCGGTCGTTGGCGTGGCAGTGCCGGTCATCGGGACTGGTCCTTCGGTACGTGCATGGGAGATGATATGCCGGACGATGATCCGGCCTGATGAATTTTGACGCCGGTGTCCGCCAGACTGCCGATCATGTCGCGGTCGGCGTCCTGTTCCAGCACGAGGGTGAGCGTGGAGGACAGCGATGCGACCTGAAACGCGGCAGAGGCACCCAGCTTTTCGGAGGTCACGGCGGCCAGTGTTTTTACGCTGGTCTCGCAGGCCAACCGTTTGAACACGGCATCCTCATAGATATCGGCGCAGAGACCCCGATCCAGAGTCAGGCCGCAGACGCCGACAATGCAGAGATCGGGCCGGATTTGCTCAAGCTGGCGAATGGCGGTCGTATCGATGGCGGCACCCACGGCAGGATCGACCCTGCCGCCGATGAGAATGAGTTCGATGTCTGCGTTACCGGCAAGTTCTGCGGCAATCGCGGGCGTGTTAGTGACGACGGTGAGCTTCAAGCCAACGGCGAGATATTTTGCGATGGCCAGATTGGTAGAGCCAGCATCGAGGAAGACGATCAAGCCGTTTTGAACGAGCGAAGCGGCGGCTTGGCCGAGTACCGCCTTGCGATCCGGCATTTCGCTCATGCGGGTTTTCAGCGGAACGGTGGTGCCAGATGCCAATAGTGCGCCGCCGTAGACGCGTTCGCATTCCCCTCGCGACGCCATGTCCCGCAAATCCCGACGCACCGTGTCTTCGGACACGTCGAACGTCTGCGCAAGCTCCTGCGCCAGCACACGACCATGCCGTTGCAACTGCGCGTAAATCAGAGCCTGGCGCTCGCTGACGAAATGATCGGTTTTTGACATCAGGAATCAATCGGAGGAATCGTGCATAAACACGCATAACCCGGCGGAGAGGGTTTCTCAAGCGGAAATCGATAGGTTTTTAGATAGCGATAAGGGCGTTCAAGATCGGGACGGGTGATTGCACGCGAAGAAAGACCGTGATGGCCTAGTGTTGCTTTTAGTTCTTCCGCTCGGCGACGAATCTTGCCGTCTCTATCAGAATACCCGCACGCTCGCCATAAGGTGCCAGCAAATCGGTGGCTTCCTTTACCAGTTCACGCAGGCGGGTGGTCGCCCATTCGGGTCCGCGCAGAGCCACCAGCGTACCCTTGCCGCGTGCGGCGTCCTTGCCGGTTGCCTTGCCCATGGCAACGGCGTTGGATGTGAGATCCAGAAGGTCATCGGCGAGTTGGAAGGCGAGGCCGATTTTTTCCCCGAAATGACGCAGGCGCTGCCTTTCCGGTGGCGTACTTCCGGCGATGATTGCTCCGGCTTCGCAGGCGAAGCGGATGAGCGCGCCAGTTTTCATGGACTGTAGCGTCACGATGCCTGGTTCGTCCGGGGCATGCTTTTCGGCTGCCAGATCGAGGGCCTGCCCGCCAGCCATGCCTCCTATGCCCGCAGCCCTTGCCAACGCCAGAACGAGTGCGGCCTTGCGGTCATCGGGCAGTTCTGTTTCCGGAGCGGCGATGATGTCGAATGCCAGGGTCAGCAGGCTGTCGCCAGCGAGGATGGCGGTCGCTTCATCGAACTTTTTATGAACGGTGGGTTGGCCCCTGCGCAGGTCGTCGTCGTCCATGGCGGGAAGGTCGTCATGCACCAGCGAATAGCAGTGCAGACACTCAAGCGCCGCACCCACTCTCAGGGCTGCCGTTGCATCTCCGCCCAAAAGTGCTGCTGACTCGATGACCAGAAAGGGCCGCAGCCGCTTTCCGCCATTCAAAACGCCGTGTCGCATGGCGTCAAGCAGTTTGCGGGGGCGGGTGATCTCATCGGCGCGGCTTTCGCCTGACAGCAATTCAGCCAGTAAGGCCTCGGTTTGCGCTGCATTGTCTCGCAGCCGTGTCTCGAATGTCATAGCGCCAGTTCCTCGATATGGTGGCTGTTTGGCATGGGGAAAAATGGCTGGCAATCGTTTTTGTGAAGGGGTTGGGGAACTTGATGATCAGGACTCGCCTTGATGACGCACGCGGAATATGAAAGGTTCTGAGCGGTGGCCAAGTGGGGACAGGGTTTTTGAGCAGTATGCCGGACAGCGAGACGAACGACGAAGCGCTTGCTCGCGGGGAAAGCAGACCCAAAGTGGATGTTAGAAGTCTTCTGAAACGCGCTTTAGTGATCGTCATTGCGTTGCTTGTCCTGCCCTATCTGCTGATCCCGGTCTATGCGCTGCCTTTCATGCGCCCCGTTTCCACGCTGATGCTGGCCGATCTGGTGACGTTTCAGGGTTATGATCGCCGCTGGGTGCCATTGGAGAACATCTCACCACGCCTCGTGCAATCGGTAATGATGTCGGAGGACGGACAGTTCTGTTCGCACGGCGGCGTGGACTGGAACCAGATGCAAACCGTCGTCAACAGCGCGTTGGAAGGTGAATCCACGCGCGGCGCCAGCACCATTCCGATGCAGACGGCAAAAAACCTGTTCTTATGGAATGGACGCTCTTTCCTGCGAAAGGGTCTGGAATTGCCGCTCGCAGTCGTTTCAGATTTCATCTGGTCGAAAAGACGGATGATGGAAATTTATCTCAACGTTGCCGAATGGGGTCCGGGCATTTACGGCATCGAGGCGGCTGCTCAGCACCATTTCAAAATTCCGGCTTCGAAACTGAGTTCCAGGCAGGCGGCACTTCTGGCCGTGGCACTCCCAAACCCCATCGACCGTGTCGCCAGCAAACCCGGACGCGGCATGCAGCGGCTGGCCGGGCTCATCGAGAGACGAGCCCGTGGTTCCGGCGCCTATGTCGGCTGCGTGCTGGACTGAACGATATTCGTTTTCATAAGGTTCTGCGTCATACCGGACAGATGCCTGCGGTGTGATCGATATAGAATTTAGCGCCATGTTCCTGGCACCAGTCTTCCAGTTCCCGCCTCAAGATTGGCCAAAGCTTTTTAGCCCAAGCGGGGGCACGCCGCTCCCATTCTGCTTCCGTTGGAAGGTAGACAGAGAGTACGCCGATTGGCATTTCGAGAACGAACGAGCCGCCGCTCCCCGAAACTACCAATTCCTCTTTCCAACGTGTTTGAAAATGAAACGATTTCTCTGCCATCTCGATCAATCAAACGCGGCTTGCCTGCGCATAGCTAATGGTCAACCCTTCTTGAAGATATAATCCGTTTCCTGCCGCAGCGTTTCTCCGGGCTGTAGAACAGCGTCCGGGAAACCTTCGTGATTGACTGCATCCGGCCAAATCTGCGTTTCCAGGCAAAAGCCTGCGAACGGTCCGTAGTGGCGGCCATCAAGGCCCGGTACGGCTACGTTGAGCTTGAAGGCCGAGTAAAACTGCACACCTGGTTCGGTGGTGTGGACCTCTAGCGTGACGTTTGAGGCGGGGGCATAGACGCGTGCCACTTTGCGCTTTGCCACGCGCTGTGGCGACAGGCAGAAATTGTGGTCGTAGGAAACCTGCTGGCCGTTTTCTTCACGCCGCATCGGGGTGGATGTGCGCAGGTCGAAGACGGTGCCGTCTACGGGGCGAATTTCTCCGGTCGGAATTTGCCGCTCGGTTGTTGGCAAATAATGGTCGGCTGCAATTTCGATCTCATGACCGAGTGCCGTTTCTGCGCCATCCAGATTGAAATAGGAATGCTGGCAGATGTTGGCAATCGTCTGCGCGTCGGTGGTGGTTTCATAGGCTACGGAAAGCACGCCGCCTTCGCGGATCGTATAGGCCGCTCGTACGGTGCAATTTCCTGGATAACCGGCGCGGCCATCCGGGTCGACGATCTGCAACACGACGTGGCTTGGGCCATGTTCCATGATCATCCAGTTGCGTTTGCCGATATTGTCGCTGCCGCCGTGGAGATGGGTGACGCCCTTCTCGTTCAGTTCCAGCTGATAGGCTTTGCCATCGATGCTGAATTTTCCGTCACCGATGCGGTTGGCGTTACGACCGGGTGTCGCGCCGAAATACGACGAATATTTCGGGTAATCATCGAAGTGATCGAAGCCGAGAACCAGCGACGGCTGGTGTCCTTCGAGCCGGAGATCCTGAATGACCGCACCCCAGGTGATGACGTGCGCCGTCAGTCCACCGGCGGAAATCGTCACGCGCTCCACCTTTTCGCCCTTCGACGTCATGCCGAAATTTTCCCGTGCGCCAGCTTCGCTCATCGTGTCACTCTCCCGATCAATAAACAGGGCCGGACGTTGCTTCATTTTCCGCGCCCGCGCAATTGCTGAATTAGGCTTTGGTCTTGCCGATGTCCTGCGGGTCGTACGGCGTTGTCTGGTAGATTTCGTTGATCCAGTTGCCGAAGAAGAGATGGGCGTGGCTGCGCCAGCGGTTCAGCGGTGTTAGGTCCGGGTCGTTATGGGGGAAGTAGTCATGCGGTACCTTGATCGGCACGCCTGAATTCACATCGCGGAAATATTCTTCGGAAAGCGACGTGGAATCATATTCGACATGGTTGAACATGTAGAGCCGCTTGCCGAGGCGTTCATGCACAAGACAAACCCCCATCTCCTCTGACTCCATCAGGATTTCGAGGTCGGGATTCTTCTCGATGTCGGTGCGGCGCACTTCCGTCCAGCGGGAAACCGGCACCTGAAAATCATCCGAGAAACCGTTGAGATAAATTGATGCAGGGGAAAGATTGCGGTGGCGATAGACGCCAAAGGCTTTCTCTTTCAATTCGTGCTTGGGAACGCCATGGAAATGGTAGATCGCGGCCATCGCGCCCCAGCAGACGTTGAGCGTCGAATGGACGTTGGTCTGCGTCCAATCGAAAATCTTCTGCATCTCGTTCCAATAGGTCACGTCTTCATAGGTTAGTTTTTCGACCGGTGCGCCGGTTATGATGAAGCCGTCGAACTTGCGGTGGCGCACCTCTTCCCAGGTTTCGTAAAAGGACAGAAGGTGTTCTTCTGGCGTATTCTTGGCGCGGTGACCACCGATGCGCACCAGCGACAGCTCTACCTGGAGCGGCGATGCGCCGACCAGCCGGGCCATCTGTATCTCGGTCTTGATCTTGTTGGGCATGAGATTGAGAAGCCCGATCTGCAGCGGGCGAATATCCTGTCGGATCGCCGCTGTTTCCGTCATGACCCGCACACCCTCATGCACGAGGGTCTCGAATGCGGGCAGCGTATCGGGTATCTTAATAGGCATCTCGAACTCTCACTTTCCTGGCAGCGCCGGCCCAGAAAACAAAAAACCGGCAGCGAAATCGCAGCCGGTCCTCGGAAATTGCCTGTTTCCTCGACCATTTAGCAACTTCTTTAAAGTGGCTGCAAGCCGGTCGGCAAATCACCACTGGCAGGTGTCATAATCCTGTCTGCGGCGAAAATCAATATCGCCGCATTGGCTGCGTTTCGGCCTTTCCTTGTCGTACCTTTCCGGGCTATGGCAGGACATGACCTCGGCGCATTTCACTATTCTGCTCGGCGGAACCATCACCGTCACGGATCGCCTGCAAAAGGCGGTGGCTGGGACGCGTGTGATCGCTGCCGATAGCGGCATGCGCCATGCCTCCGTGCTGGGGCTGACGCCTGAGCTTTGGGTAGGTGACTTCGACTCCTCGGATGCCGACCTGATGTCGCAATGGCCCGATACGCCACAACAGCCCTTTCCAGCCGCAAAAGGTGTGACGGATGGGGAAATTGCGGTGTCGGAAGCTCTGTCGCGTGGTGCGAAGCGGCTGACATTGGTCGGCGCTTTGGCTGGCGAAAGATCCGATCACGCCCTGTTCCATCTGCTCTACGCCGTCTCGCTGGCGGAACGCGGTTTCGATGTTGTATTGACCTCCGGCACGGAAGAAGCCTATCCGCTTCTGGCTACCGAGCTTGCGCTCGATCTGCCTGTCGGATCGCTGTTTTCCGTTGCGGGTTTCACGGCTCTTGATGGTCTCGACATCGAAAATGCGCGATACCCTCTTGCAGAATTTGCGCTTGCCTTTGGCTCGTCGCGCACTATTTCCAACGTGGCGGAAGGGCCTTTGCGCCTTCGCCTCAAAAGCGGCAAGGCCATCGTCCTTGCCCGTCCCTATGATTTGACCGGAGCCTGATGCCTTGGCACCCCCGATTCTGAAACTCGACGACATCAAGCTGACATTTGGCGTGACCCCGCTGCTCGACGGCGCGAACCTGCAAGTGGAACCGGGCGACCGCATCTGCCTGGTCGGACGCAATGGTTCGGGCAAATCGACGCTGATGAAAATTGCCGCCGGTCTGGTGGAGGCGCAATCCGGCGAGGTTTTCCGCCATCCGTCTGCGACGATCCGGTATCTGGAGCAGGCGCCGGATTTTGCCGGTTTCGAGACGGTTCAAGCCTACGCGGAAGCGGGTCTAGGGCCGGGCGACGATGCTTATCGCGTCACCTATCTGCTTGAGCATCTGGGGCTGACAGGGCAGGAGCATCCATCCAGCCTTTCGGGTGGAGAGGCGCGCCGCGCAGCGCTGGTGCGCGTTATGGCACCCGAACCTGACATTCTGATGCTGGACGAGCCCACCAACCATCTCGACCTGCCGACCATCGAGTGGCTGGAAGGCGAATTGCAGCAGACGCGCAGCGCGCTGGTTCTGATTTCGCACGACCGTCGTTTTCTCGAAAAAGTCTCCACCGCCACCGTCTGGCTCGATCGCGGTACGTCGCGTCGTCTTAGCCGCGGCTTTGCCCATTTCGAGGAATGGCGCGACAAGGTGCTGGAAGAGGAAGAGCTGGAGCAGCACAAGCTCGGCAAGGCCATCGAACGCGAAGAACACTGGATGCGCTACGGTGTTACCGCCCGCCGCAAGCGCAACATGCGCCGTGTGGGTGAGTTGCGCGATATGCGGGCTGCCTACCGTGGTCACAACGGCCCGCAAGGCACCGTTCAGGCGACGGCAGCCGAGGGTCGCGAATCCGGCAAGCTGGTCATCGAGGCCGAGGCCATCACCAAATCCTATGGCGAGCGGACCATCGTCGCGCCGTTTTCGCTGCGAGTACATAGGGGCGATTGCATCGGCTTCGTGGGTCCCAATGGTGCAGGCAAGACGACATTGCTGAAAATGCTGACGGGCGAGTTGGCGCCTGACAGCGGCACGGTGAAGCTTGGCACCAAGCTGGAAATCGCAACCCTCGACCAGAAGCGTGAAGACCTGAATCTTGAGGATACGCTCGCCCATTATCTGACCGACGGGCGTGGCGAAAACCTTCTCGTCAATGGCGAAGTGAAGCATGTAACGGGTTACATGAAGGATTTCCTGTTCCAGCCGGAGCAGGCCCGCACCCCCATTCGCAAATTGTCCGGTGGCGAGCGCGCGCGCTTGATGCTGGCGCGTATTCTGGCAAAGCCGACCAATCTTCTGATCCTTGACGAACCGACCAACGATCTCGACATCGAAACACTCGATCTGTTGCAGGAGATCGTCGCTGGTTTCTCTGGCACTGTCATTCTGGTCAGCCACGACCGCGACTTCCTCGACCGCACCGTGACATCGACGATAGCGCCCGCTAACCCGGATGCGCCTGACGGTCGGTGGGTCGAATATGCCGGTGGTTATTCCGACATGATGGCGCAGCGCAAAGGTGCGTCCGACGAAAAGAAGAGAGTGGAAAAGCAGGACAAGGCAAAGACCTCGACGTCATCCGGGGGGGAGCCCGCGAAGGGTAAGGTAAAGCTGTCCTTCAAGCAGAAGTTCGCCCTGGAGAACCTGCCCAAGGAGATGGAAAAGGCTCAAGCCGAAATCGCCAAGCGTGAAGAACGCATGGCCGATCCGCAACTTTTTGCCAAGAACCCGACGGCCTTCAACACGTTGGCAGATGAAATGTCGAAGCTGCGCGAAAAGCTGGAAGCCATGGAAGAAGAATGGCTAGAGCTGGAAATGCTGCGCGAAGAAATGGAGAGCTGAGCAGTCGCGTTTGACTGCCGCTTTGACAGCGAAGCAAAAGTGCGTTCTCCTATCCGCCCATGGAGGAGTTCAGATATGCGCATGATTTTCATCAACCTGCCGGTCAAGAATATCGAGACATCCAAGGTCTTTTTCACGGGTCTGGGTTTCAGCTTCAACCCGGAATATTCCGACGAGCGCACCTTGTGCATGATCGTTGAGAAGAACATCTTCGTGATGCTGCTTCAGGAAGATCGCTTCCGCGAATTCATCAATGGCGACATCGCCGATGCGACCAGAACCAAGGAAGTGTTGAATTGCCTGTCTGCCGGGAGCCGCGAAGAAATCGACAAGATGCTGGCGACGGCGCTCGCATCCGGCGGTCGGGAATGGAAGCCGGTGCAGGATCATGGTTTCATGTATGGCGGCAGCTTTCAGGACCCCGATGGTCACGTGTGGGAACTGGTTCACATGACCGAGCAAGCCTGACGGCTTGACATCTTGCCAAGCAGGCAACGACAGATTACAGCATTAGCCAGCTCTAACGGGGTGCTTTGTCTTGAGGGACAGGGCTGAGAGGCATTTGCCAACCCGAAGAACCTGATCCGGTTAACACCGGCGGAGGGATTAGACGGCTTCCATCCAGACGCCTATTCCCGCTTGTCCATTCGAGGAGTTCGTCTGATGCATCGTCATTTTCTAACCCGTGCTCTGATTGCCGCGTCCCTTCTGCTATCGGGCCTTGCCCATGCGCAGGACAAGAAGACGCTAACGGTCTATACCTATGAAAGCTTCGTTTCCGAGTGGGGTCCGGGGCCCAAGGTCAAGGCCGCCTTCGAGCAGACCTGTAACTGCGTCGTCAATTTCGTGGGCGTGGCAGATGGCGTGGCCTTGCTCAACCGGTTGAAGCTGGAAGGACCAAGTTCGAAGGCCGATGTCGTCGTCGGTCTCGATACCAACCTGATTGCGGAAGCCAAACAGACAGGGCTTTTTGAAGCATCGCGTATCGATACCGCAGCGGTGAAGGTGCCGGGTGGCTTCAAGGACGATGTCTTCGTGCCCTATGACTACGGTCATTTCGCCGTCATCTATGACACCCAGACAATCAAGAACCCGCCGAAAAGCCTGAAGGAATTGGTCGAGGGTGATCCGTCGCAGAAGATCGCCATTCAGGATCCTCGCACATCAACGCCGGGTCTCGGTCTGCTTTTGTGGGTGAAATCCGTTTACGGTGACAAGGCCCCGGAAGCATGGGCGAAGTTGAAGAACCGCGTTCTGACGGTAACGCCCGGCTGGTCGGAATCCTACGGGCTCTTTACCAAGGGTGAGGTTCCGATGGTGCTGTCCTATACGACATCGCCCGCTTATCACATGGTTGCGGAACACAGTGAACGGTATCAGGCGGCAGCCTTCGAAGAGGGACATTATATCCAGATCGAGGTTGCCGGTGTGCTGAAGAATGCACCGGAGAAGGAACTGGCAAAGCAATTTCTGGCATTTTCCCTGACGTCTGGTTTTCAGGATGCCATCCCCGAAAACAACTGGATGATGCCTGTTTCCCAGACATCGACACCGTTGCCGGAGGCGTTTTCCAAGCTCGTTCAGCCCACAAAAACATTCCTGATGTCGCCGGAAGAGGTGGCAAAGAATCGTAAGGCCTGGATCGATGAATGGCTGTCGGCCATGAGCGTGAAGTAACGGCGGGCGTTACCCTTGGTGATGGATCGTCGCGACATCAGCAGGTTCATAGTTGGCGGAGTGATGGCAAGTGCAGCCATTCTGCTCTTCATGGGGCTTGCTGTCACCGCACTTCTGTCCTTTGACGCGGGCGTAACTTCCGGGTCACTCTTCGACGCCTATACCCTGCGTATCTTGCGGTTCACGCTGTGGCAGGCAACCCTTTCTACCGCCCTTTCCGTGAGCCTTGGATTGCCGGTGGCGCTTGCTCTTGCCCGCCAGCAGGAATTTCCTGGTCGCATATGGATCATCCGTTTGATGGCGGTCCCGATGGGACTTCCGGTTATCGTGGGAGCACTGGGCATCGTCGCCATCTGGGGACGGCAGGGCATCGTCAACACGATCGTCCTGGCGGCAGGCGCTGAGCAGCCTTTCAGTATTTACGGCCTTTCAGGCATTCTCATCGCCCACGTGTTTTTCAATCTGCCGCTCGCTGTCAGGTTTTTTATGGCAGGTCTCGAACGGGTGCCGGGCGAATATTGGCGCATGGGCACAAGTCTCAATTTCGGTCCCGTCTCCACCTTCCGTTTTATCGAATGGCCCGCGGTGGCAAGGCTCATTCCCGGTGTCGCCGGGCTTATCTTCATGCTTTGCGCCACGAGTTTTACTCTGGTTCTGCTTTTGGGCGGAGGACCTGCCGCAACGACGATCGAGGTGGCGATCTATCAAGCGCTTCGCTTCGATTTCGATCCACCGCGCGCCATTGCGCTCTCGCTGATGCAGATCACCATGACCGGCCTTCTTCTGGCACTGCTGGCCAGCCTTCCATCCGCGAATGCGGAGGCATCGACAGAGGGCAGGCAGGTGCGCCGTTTCGATGGTGAAGGCGGTGTCGCGCGGCTATGGGACGGGTTTGTCATTTTGTTGATGCTGTTGCTTGTGGGTCTTCCGCTGATCGCCGTCGCTTCATCGGGGCTCACAGCGGATCTGTTGCGCCTGTTGACCGCAGCCACGTTTCGCAAGGCGGCGATGACGAGCTTGTTAATCGCAATCGTCTCGGCCTCACTCTCCATTCTGGTGTCGGTTGCGCTTATCCGTGCCCGTCAGGCCATCGCGTCGAAGAGAGACGCATCGCTGACATTGCGGGTGCTGTTTACTGCGATGGGAGCAGGCTCGTCACTCGTCTTGCTGGTGCCGCCCGTGGTGCTGGGCAGCGGCTGGTTTTTGCTGCTGCGACCCTTCGGCGATGTGTCGATATTTGCACCGGCGCTTGTCTGCGCCATCAACACGCTGATGGCACTACCCTTCGTCATGCGCGTACTAGAGCCTGCCTTCATCACCCATCAGGCCCGCAGTAGACGCCTTTCGGCCAGTCTTGGACTATCAGGCTTTTCCAGACTTCGCCTCGTGGACTGGCCGGTTTTGTGGCGGCCCGTGGCGATGGCATTGTCCTTCGCCATGGCGCTGTCTTTGGGAGACCTAGGCGCCGTCGCCCTGTTCGGCTCGGAAAGCTTCGTGACGTTGCCGTGGTTGGTGTATAGCAATATGGGCAGTTACAGAACCAATGATGCAGCGGGTTACGCCTTCATTCTCGGCGTTATCTGCCTTCTCCTTGCAGCAGGCGGCGTTTCGCGTCAGCCATCGAAAGCCATGACATGACCACGCAGGACAAGGGCGTGAGCCTTGAGAACGTGACTTTGAAACTCGGTCAGCAGGATTTTGCACTGAATTGCAGCTTCCAGCGCGGCAAGGTGACGGCGGTCGTCGGCCCCTCCGGGTCTGGAAAGTCCACGCTTCTCAATCTGGTCGCAGGTTTCGAAGCGCCGGATGCTGGCCGTGTGATGATCGAAGGGCATGATATGCGAGGGCTCGATCCATCGCAACGGCCCGTCTCGGTTGTTTTTCAGGACAATAATCTCTTCGCTCATCTGGATATCATCACCAATGTCGGGCTCGGCATCAGCCCTTCCCTGAGGCTGTCGGCAGACGACAAAATCGCCATCGCTCACGCACTTGAGCGCGTGGGTCTGGATGGTTTTGAAAAGCGGTTGCCATCCACGATGTCCGGCGGTGAGCGACAGAGAGCGGCTTTGGCAAGGGCGCTGGTGCGCCGACGCGCAGTGATGTTGCTGGACGAGCCGTTTGCGGCGCTCGATCCGGGTTTGCGCGTGGGCATGGCGAAGCTGCTGGAAGACCTCCATGCAGAACTGGAAAATACCGTTCTTCTCGTGACGCACCACCCCGACGATATCCGTCGTCTGGCCGATGCCGTGGTGTTTCTCGCGCAGGGCCGCGTCCTGTTTGAAGGAAGCACCGAGGCGTTCTTCGCAGCAACGCATCTGGATGACATCAGGGCGTTTCTGGCGGCCTAACGGGTTCACGACGAGGGCTGCGGGACAGTAAGCGTCACAATTTGGACGCGGCCTGCTGTCAAGTCTGCGAAATCACACAGGCGACCCGTGATTTTTGCACTTGCGCATTATTAACAACTGCTTGAAAAACGATGCAAACAATCGATCCATACGAAATATTTCCGCGTGAAGGATCGTTTTCGTTGTTTGCGCATTCACATGCCCCTAGGGGTTATATGGTACACTGGTCTGCAGATAACGGATGATCAGGAACGTTAGGAGCAGACGAGCAGGATGATGACGTGTGTGAAGGCTCTGCAGAGCCACACCTCCGGTCAGAATGTGTGGCATAAAGGCAAGACGGCGAAGCGCATTCTGGCGCTGGTAACCGCTAGCCTTGTCCTGTCGTCGTGCCAGTCTCTCTTCAGCCCTTCCTATCAATCCACACTCAAGCCGTCGGATAATCCGCAGACGGTGGAGCAGGTGCAGAAAAACGATCCGCGCGCGCAAATGGGTGCCCGCGAGCATCCCCGCATCGTTGCCAGCTACGGCGGCGAATATCACGACGACAAGACGGAACGCCTCGTTGCCCGCATTGCTGGCGCGCTGACGGCGGTATCGGAAAATCCACAACAGTCCTATCGCATCACGATTTTGAACTCCCCTGCCATCAACGCCTTTGCCTTGCCCGGCGGTTATCTCTACGTCACGCGCGGTCTTTTGG
Organism: Hyphomicrobiales bacterium; assembly: GCA_900468015.1. Taxonomy (GTDB): domain Bacteria; phylum Pseudomonadota; class Alphaproteobacteria; order Rhizobiales; family Rhizobiaceae; genus Agrobacterium. Next base: position 138,697 of record UBRU01000009.1, on the reverse strand, counting down.
CGCTTGCCAATGATGCGTCGGAGGTGGCGGCGGTACTGTCCCACGAAATGGGCCATGTCACGGCCAATCACGGCATTGAGCGTCAGCGTCGCGAAGAGGCCGAAGTGATCGCCAGCCGCGTCGTTGCCGAGGTGCTTTCGAGTGATCTGGCCGGAAAGCAGGCCTTGGCTCGGGGCAAGCTGCGTCTCGCAGCCTTCTCGCGTCAGCAGGAGCTGCAAGCCGATGTCATTGGCGTGCGCATGCTCGGCGAAGCGGGTTACGACCCCTATGCGTCACCGCGCTTCCTCGATTCCATGGCAGCCTATGCGCGCTTTACATCGGCGGACCCCGACAGCGACCAAAGCCTCGACTTCCTGTCCAGCCACCCGAACACGCCGCAGCGCATCGAGCTTGCGAAACGCCACGCGCGCGCCTTCGGTCAGGAGGGGCAGGTTGGTGACAAGGGACGCGACTGGTTCCTCAATGGTATCGACGGTCTTCTGTACGGGGATAGTCCGCAGGAAGGGTATGTGCGCGGCAACACGTTCCTGCACGGCACTCTGGGTATCCGGTTCGATGTGCCTGAAGGCTTTCAGATCGACAACAAGGTCGAGGCCGTTCTCGCGACAGGACCAGGCGAAATGGCCATCCGTTTCGATGGTGTCGCCGATCCCAAGCAGACGAGCCTTGCCAATTATCTGACGAGTGGCTGGGTTGCCGGACTGGTGCCGGAAACGGTGCGTGAGACCGAGATCAACGGACTTCCTGCCGCGACCGCCCGTGCGACTGCGGACAAATGGGATTTCGATGTCACGGTCATTCGCGTCGGCCAGCAGATATTCCGGTTCCTGACGGCAGTGCCGAAAGGCAGTGCGCAGCTCGATAGCGTCGCCAATGTCCTGCGCACGAGCTTCCGTAAGATGACACCGGCTGAGATAACCGCCCTCAAACCGCTGCGGGTGCGTGTGGTCACCACCAAGCCGGGCGACACCGTTGCTTCACTGGCTGCGCGTATGATGGGCACGGACCGCAAGGTCGAGCTTTTCCGTGTGTTGAACGCGATGAGTGCGACATCGGTCATTCAGCCGGGTGAGCGGGTCAAAATCATCTCAGAATAAAAAACCCGGCCTTTGAATTATNNATAATTCAAAGGCCGGGTTTGATGGAGCGGATAGAAATCGCTTACGCGGCTTCTTCTTCCTGTGCGTCGTCTTCTTCCACGGTCTTGCCGCGCTTCGGACCCTTGTTGAGGTTCACTTCAACGAGACGAACGGCCTCGGTTTCAGACATCTTGTTCACAGCCGCGATTTCACGGGCCATACGATCAAGAGCAGCCTCATAAAGCTGACGCTCGGAATAGGACTGCTCAGGCTGATTTTCGGCGCGATAGAGATCGCGAACGACTTCAGCGATGGCAATCAGATCGCCGGAATTGATTTTCGCATCATATTCCTGCGCGCGGCGCGACCACATGGTACGCTTGACGCGAGCCTTGCCCTGAACAACCTTCAGTGCGCGCTCGACGAAATCCCCTTCGGAAAGCTTGCGCATGCCAATGCTGACAGCCTTTGCCACCGGAACTTTCAGGCGCATCTTGTCTTTTTCGAAATCGATGACGAAAAGTTCGAGCTTCATGCCCGCGACTTCTTGTTCTTCAATCGTCGAGATAGTACCGACACCATGAGCGGGATAAACGATCGCTTCGCCGGTCTTGAAACCGTGACGCGCTGGAGATTTTTTCTGCTGGATTGTCATTCGTTCTAAAAACTCCCTGTTACATACACCCGGTGTTTCCGGGGGTCGGGTCGGTCAGGCCCGGATGAGACGGGGGAAACCGTCAGGTGACTTCGTACTGGTACAGACGTGCGCTCAAAAATAAATCACCTTGCAACCGGAAGGTTGACAACACAAACGTTCGATATGTCACGGAAACCGCGTGCAAGTGATGAGTTGCTTTCGTGGTGTTTTTGGGCACGCAAATGCCACGCTGTGGATCAGTTTCATAGGTCTACCACAAAAATACGTGGAAATCAATAATTTGCTTCAACCGTGACTATGGCGTCACAATAGGGTCGCCTGGACATTAACAGAAAATGCTCAATTGATACTTTTGAAATGCAGTCGCGGCCCATGAGCCGCTCTTTCAATCGAATAAAATTTGCAGATGTCGTTTTAAGCATTGCTGCCCACTTAAACTATTCATAATTCCGCGCCAATATCCGATTCGAATTTGATGGAAATGACAGGATTTTTTGATTTTCTTTCATAAACCCTCACTCTTCGGGAGGAAAAAGGTAAAATGGGCTACCGGAACAATCCAAAACGCGACAAACAACTCCAAAAATCCAGAAAACTGGCGGAAGCAACCGGCAAGCCCTTCATCGACCCGACCGTCGTCTTCGGCCGGGCAAGTGGAGATGATATTCAATATTATTCCCCGGAAATGCTGGCAGCCGCAGCGGCGCATACAGCAGCGCAACTGGCGCACTGGAAAAAGAACGAGCCTTATATTGGAATTTCGCAAGTAGAAGGCGTCAATCCGCGTGATGTTCAGGTTTCTGTTCTGACCGTCATCGGTCGCAACATGCCCTTTCTGTATGATTCCGTCATGGGCGAAGTCACCAGCAGCTATCGTAACCTGTATCTGGCAATCCATCCGATTATGGTTTCTGATGCCTCGGCACCGGGGGGATATCGTCTGGCTGACCCAGAGACGGATGCGCCAGAAGATAATATCAGTGTCATCCAGCTTCACATTGCACCTGCGACCGCGCAGGCCGCCGACATTCTTGAAGAAAAAATACGCTTCGTTTTGTCGCAGGTTCAGTCGGCCTACAGCGACTGGAAGCCGATGCTGGCAAAACTCGATGAAGCGCTTGAAGAACTGAAAGCCCGTGGCTCCAGTCGCCGCAAGCCGGAGCGGAATGAAGCCGTCGCCTTTCTGGAGTGGTTGCGCAACGATAACTTCACTTTCCTCGGAATGCGCGACTACAGCTATTCCGGCACGGGCAAGAACGCCCGTGTCGAGCGCGGCGAAGGCAGTGGCCTAGGCACACTGACCGACCCTAATGTTCGCGTGTTGCGGCTTGGCAAGGATGCTGTGACCACAACGCCCGAAATCCTTGCTTTCCTCGATGGCCCCGATTTCCTGATCGTCACCAAGGCCAATGTTAAATCTATCGTCCACCGTCGTGCCTATATGGATTACATCGGCATCAAGCGGTTCGACGAGGATGGCAATGTCGTGGGCGAGCTTCGCATCGTGGGTCTTTTCACGGCGACGGCCTATACCCACTCCGTTCGCCAGATACCGCTGTTGCGTGCCAAGGTCGCAGAGGTGGAACACCATTTCGGCTTCGACCCCAACAGCCACTCCGGCCGCATTCTGCATAACACGCTGCAATCCTATCCGCGTGACGACCTTTTCCAGATCGATACGGATCTCCTGATCCGTTTCATCGAGCAGATCATGGAGTTGAGCGATCGGCCACGCGTCCGCGTCCTGCCGCGTATCGACCGTTTCGACCGCTTTGTCTCGGTCATCATCTTCGTGCCGCGCGAAGAATATAATTCTTACGTCCGCGAGAAGATCGGCGAGTATCTGGCTGATGTCTATGATGGTCACATCTCGGCCTATTATCCGGCCTTCCCGGAAGGGGCAGTCGCGCGGGTGCATTTCATCGTCGGGCGCACCAACGACAATACGCCGCGGATTGCTCAAGACAAGCTAGAGGATGCTGTCGGTGATATCGCGGCGCGCTGGATCGATCACTTCGTGGCACTCTCGCCATCTGGTGCACCGGTGCTCGATGTCGATCAGGCCTATCAGGAAGCCTTCACCCCCGATGAAGCCATCGGCGACATGGCCGATATCCTGGCCACCGCTGGCGGCGAGCCCGTTCGTATCGAATTCTATCGTCGTCAGGAACAGGCAGATGGCGTGCTGTCCCTGAAGATTTTCCACCGGGATGGTCATCTGCCACTTTCGCGGCGTGTGCCCCTGCTCGAAAATCTCGGTTTCAGCGTCATCAGCGAGCGTACATTCGATGTGGGTGTCGTCTCTGGCGATGAGACGCGCACCATCGTGCTGCATGATATGGAATTGAAGGCCCAGCCGGGCGTCAAGCTCGATCTAGCGATCTATGGACCACGGCTGGAAGAGGCGTTTCTCGCCGCATTCGATGGCCGTGTCGATAATGACAACTTCAATCGCCTGATCCTCGCAGCCAGTCTCGATGTGCGCGAAATTTCTGTCTTGCGTGCCTACGCCCGCTATCTGCGCCAGACGGGGATCGTCTATTCTCAGGAGCATATTTCCGAAACCCTGTTCAAATATCCCGCCATCGCCGCGCAGATTTTCGAACTCTTTTCCCATGGCTTCGACCCCAAGCTGGGCGAAAAGCCACGTCTGCGCAAACTGTCCGATGTGCACAAGGCAATCGAAGCGGCGCTATCCGGCGTGCCAAATCTCGATGAGGACCGCACGCTCCGCCGCTATGTCAACGCTGTCGACTCCACCTTGCGCACCAATTATTTCCAGCGCAATGCAGATGGGTCGCCGAAGGCGATGCTGGCGTTCAAATTCGATCCGAAGCTGCTGGACGGCCTACCGGACCCGCGCCCGTTCCGGGAAATCTTCGTTTACGGCACAGAGGTCGAAGGCGTTCATCTGCGCTTCGGCAAGGTTGCCCGTGGTGGTCTTCGCTGGTCGGATCGCGGTCAGGACTACCGCACGGAAGTGCTGGGACTGGTCAAGGCGCAGCAGGTAAAAAATGCCGTGATCGTGCCGGTCGGTGCAAAGGGCGGCTTTTTCCCGAAGACCTTGCCGGTTGGCGGTAGCCGTGATGAAATATTCACTGCCGGTAAGGACGCCTACCAGACCTACATTCGCACGCTGCTGTCGATCACTGACAACATCGTCGGCGATGATATCGTGCCGCCTGCCGACACGCTGAGACTGGATGGGGACGATCCCTATTTCGTCGTCGCAGCGGATAAGGGAACGGCGACGTTTTCGGATACAGCCAACGGTCTGGCGCGGGAGGCAGGATTCTGGCTGGATGATGCTTTCGCATCCGGCGGATCTGCCGGTTATGACCACAAGAAGATGGGCATTACTGCGCGTGGTGCCTGGGAAACCGTGAAGCGGCACTTCCGCGAGATGGACACCGATATCCAGACGACCCCGTTCAAGGTCGTCGGTGTCGGTGACATGTCTGGCGACGTTTTCGGCAATGGCATGTTGCTGTCTGAAAAAATCGAGCTGATTGCCGCGTTCGACCACCGCGATATCGTCATCGATCCGACACCCGACACCGCCAAATCCTTTGCAGAGCGCAAGCGCCTGTTCGACCTGCCGCGGTCCAGCTGGCAGGATTACGATCGTTCGACCCTCTCTCAAGGCGCAATGATTATTTCCCGGTCGGAAAAATCCGTGACGCTCACGCAGGAAGCGGCTGGTGCCATCGGTCTCGACAAGCTGGTGGCAACACCATTCGAGATCATGACGGCAATCCTCAAGGCGCCAGTCGACCTGCTCTGGTTTGGCGGCATCGGCACCTACGTCAAGGCTGCGGTGGAGACCAATGCCGAGGTCGGTGATCGCGCCAACGACCCGATCCGTGTCAATGCGACAGAGGTGCGCGCCAAGGTCATCGGTGAAGGGGCCAATCTGGGCATTACGCAAAAGGCGCGCATTGCCTACGCGCTTGCCGGTGGCCGATGCAATTCGGATGCTATCGACAATTCGGCGGGCGTGAATTCCTCCGACGTCGAGGTCAATATCAAGATCGCCCTTGCATCGCCCGTCAATGATAGTCGTCTGACCCTGGCCAAGCGCAACCAGTTGCTGTCCTCAATGACGACGGAGGTGGCTCAGCTCGTGCTGCGCAACAACTACCTTCAGTCGCTGGCGATATCGCTGACGGAGCGCCGGGGAACGGAAAACCGCGAGGAGCTTGGTCGCTTGATGAGCGCTCTGGAGGCGGTCGGTCAGTTAAACCGCAAGGTGGAAACGCTGCCAAACGATGCCGAGTTTGCCGAACGCTACGCGGCGGCAAAGCCTCTGACCCGGCCCGAGATCGGCGTTCTCCTGTCCTATGCCAAGCTGACGCTGTTCGATACGCTGGTGGCAAGCACGTTGCCGGACGAGCCCTATCTGCAGCATCTGCTGACGGATTATTTCCCGAGCAAGATGCAAAAGACCTATGCGGCTGACATCACCGGCCATCGCCTGCACCGGGAAATCGTCGCGACATCGCTGGCCAACCAGATCGTCAACAGGGGTGGTCCGGGCTTCGTGCAGAAGCTTGTAGATGCCAGCGGCATGCTGGCACCTGCCGTCGTCAAGGCGGCAATGATCGTCGAGGATGGTTTTGGTCTTAAACGGCTTTGGAGCGAAATCGATCAGCTCGACGGCCAGATATCGGGCGATGTGCAGAACGGGCTCTATGCCATGGTTGCGCGCATCTACACGGACGCGACGCGGCTTTATTTGCAGACGGCAAATACCGTTTCCGGCTCCATGACCGATGAGATCGGCAAGTTGAAGACGGCGATAAAGTCGCTCTCGCCCGGTGCCGCCAAGTACAAGGAAGAGGTTGGCTTTACGCAGATCGACGGCGTTGCGCCGGAACTGGTGCGGGAATTGGAAACGCTTTCCCTTCTCGTTTACGTGCCGGAAATCATGCTGATTGCCGAACAGGCCAGTACGACCCTTGCCCGTGCGGCGGATAGCTATGGCGCTGTTTCCGTTACCTTCCGTGTTGCACGGCTTCTCGATGCCGGTCAGCGCGTTACGCCTGCGGATCATTATGAAAGTCTTGCTCTGTTGCGCAGTCAGGACCAGATTTCCGCATCACGTCGCCGCATCGTCATCTCTGCGCTGACGGAACATGCCAAGGAGAAAAACCCGGTTCAGGCCTGGTATGCAGCCGATCGCGTCCGGGTCAATCGCATCGTCTCCGAGCTTGCGGCCTTGAGCGACAGCGGTGACACGAACCTTGCACGTCTGACTGTTGCCGCCGGTCTGCTTTCGGATATAGTCCAGGCGCGAAACGTCTGATATCAGACGCTGGCTGCCCGGCGAAAATGCCGGGCAGTTTTACGAATACCAAAGCGGCCGAAAGGGTGACGCATGGCCTCATCTTCCCCTGCGACCGAAGAGACCGTGACGAAACGCGGTATCTGGGGCTGGATGCTCTTCGACTGGGCGGCCCAACCCTTTTTCACTGTCGTGACCACCTTCATTTTCGGGCCCTATTTCGTTGCCCGGTTGACTGCTGATCCGATTTCCGCGCAGACGACATGGAGCAATATGGCGACCATATCGTCTGTGGTCATCGCCATCTTTTCTCCCATACTCGGCTCCATTGCCGACCAATCCGGGTCGAGAAAGCCGTGGATCGCATTCTTCGCGACCTTCAAGATCGCCAGCCTGTCGATGCTGTGGTTTGCCGCACCCGGCTCTGCGATCATCTGGCCTGTTACGTTCATGATACTGGCGTCGATTGCGGCGGAGTTCTCGATCGTTTTCAACGATTCCATGATGCCGAGGCTGACAACGCCGCAAAATGTCGGGCGCATCTCCAACACGGCCTGGGGACTTGGCTATCTCGGCGGCATGGTGGTGCTGATTTTCGTGGTGCTGTTTCTGGCGGCGTCTCCCGGCACGGGCGTGACCATCCTTGGAATTCCGCCTCTCTTCGGGCTTGATCCCGCAGCGGGAGAAGATGCGCGCATCACCGGGCCGATCTCTGCGCTCTGGTATCTGGTTTTTATCCTGCCCATGTTTTTCTTCACGCCCGATGTGAAGAAGGGTTTGCCTTTGGCAAAAGCCGTTCATTCCGGCCTCACGGAACTGAAAGCGACCGTCAGGGAGCTCAAGGGACGGCCAACAATCACGCGGTTTCTCATCGCCCGAATGCTGTATCAGGACGGCGTCAACGGCGTTTTGATCCTTGGTGGTGCTTTCGCCGCTGGCCTGTTTGGATGGGGCACGATGGAAATCGGCATATATGGCATCATCCTCAACATCGTCGCTATCGTCAGTTGCCTTGCCGCTGGCCGTGTGGACCAGCGGCTCGGCTCGCGAAACACGGTGCTGATCGCTCTGACGCTGCTCCTGGCGGCCACGCTTGGTATCGTCTCCACCCAGACCGATTCCACATTGTTCGGGCTGCTGGCGCTTCCCGTGGGCTCTCATGAAGGACTGTTTTCCAGCGGCGCGGAGAAAGCCTATCTGGTCTACGGCATGCTGGTCGGCATTGCTTTCGGCCCCGTGCAGGCATCGTCGCGCTCCTATCTTGCCCGCAACGTGACGATAGCGGAAGCGGGCCGGTACTTCGGAATCTACGCGCTCTCCGGTCGGGCAACCAGTTTCATGGCAACGCTATCCTTTTCCATCGTGACCTACGCTACCGGCTCGGCCCATCTGGGCATGGCTATGCTCACCATTTTCCTGGGTGCCGGCTTCCTTCTTCTGCTGCGCGTCCCAGAGAAAGCCGAGGCGCGTCAGAGTTGATCGAGCTTGGTCTGGAGCGTGCGCAACTGGGACTTCAGTTCATCGATTTCGGACGCATCAGGCTTCTTGGTTTCCTTGGGTGCAGGCGGCACCGGGAATGGCGTGAAGACCTGCATGGCCTGGCGGAAGAGTTCCGTGTTGCGCTTGACCTGTTCTTCCATGAAGCCAAAGGGTGTCGCAAAGTTTTTAGACGCCGATGTGTCACCGAAAGCTTTCGCCATCTGGTCCTGCATCTGGCTTTGTTGCTCGGAAAATGTTTTCATCGAATGTTCGAGAAAGGTCGGCACGACCATCTGCATCTGGTCGCCGTAATAGGAAATGAGTTGCCGCAGGAAAGCCGTCGGTAGCAGGGTGTTTCCGGTCTTGGCTTCCTGCTCGACAATGATCTGCGTCAGCACCGCATGGGTGATGTCCTCAGATGTCTTGGCGTCCTGAACCTTGAACTCTTCCCCGCGTTTGACCATTTTCGCCAGGTCTTCCAGCGTCACATAGGTGCTGGTGCCGGTGTTATAGAGCCGCCGGTTGGCATATTTCTTGATGATGGTCTCGCCACTGTGTTTTGCCATGCTCGCCTCCTCGCGATGCCGGTACATTCTTTTTATCAGGTGTTTTTGCTCTTCCCATCTTTAAGACTATGCTGAAATCAACCGTTCTGACAAACGGTTTGTGCGATGCAGCAGTCACTTTTTTTGCGCAGCATTCGTGTTCGACATCCCTGAAAGTATGGTCGACAGGGACATTCATGGCTGTTTGACTTGCGTGCAAAGCTTTGCCAATCTCGCGGCGCAAAATGGGAGATACAGTTATGACCTCGACTTCAATCGTCATTGTCAGTGCAGCACGCACGGCAGTTGGCTCTTTCAACGGCAGCTTTGCCAACACGCCCGCGCATGAGCTTGGTGCCGCGGTCATCAAGTCGGTGCTGGAAAGAGCAGGCGTTGGACCCAACGAGGTCGATGAGGTCATTCTGGGTCAGGTGCTGGCGGCGGGCGAGGGCCAGAACCCGGCCCGTCAGGCGGCGATGAAGGCAGGCGTGCCACAGGAGGCGACGGCATTCGGTATCAACCAGCTCTGCGGTTCTGGCCTGCGTGCGGTGGCTCTTGGCATGCAACAGATTGCCACCGGCGATGCGTCGATTATTGTAGCAGGTGGTCAGGAATCCATGTCCATGGCGCCGCACTGCGCCCATTTGCGCGGCGGCGTCAAAATGGGCGATTTCAAAATGGTCGATACTATGCTGAAAGATGGCCTGACCGATGCCTTCTACGGCTACCACATGGGGATAACGGCTGAAAACATCGCCCGGCAGTGGCAGCTTTCAAGAGACGATCAGGACCAGTTCGCCGTCACCTCCCAGAACCGTGCGGAGGCGGCGCAGACCGCCGGGCGGTTTGCAGACGAGATCGTACCCTTCATCATCAAGGGTCGGAAAAGCGACGTTACCATTGATGCAGACGAATATATTCGTGCGGGTGCATCACTCGATACGCTGACGAAACTGCGGCCTGCTTTCGACAAGGAAGGCACGGTTACGGCTGGCAATGCATCAGGCCTCAACGATGGCGCCGCCGCCGTTCTTCTGATGAGCGAAGCCGAAGCGCAAAAGCGTGGTCTTCAGCCTTTGGGTCGCATCGCCTCGTGGGCCACCGCCGGGGTTGACCCACAAATCATGGGGACGGGTCCAATACCTGCGTCTCGCAAGGCGCTTGCCAAGGCTGGCTGGGCTGTTTCCGATCTTGATCTGATTGAGGCAAACGAAGCATTTGCCGCGCAATCCTGCGCCGTCGTGCGTGATCTGGGTCTTGACCCCGAAATCGTCAACGTCAATGGCGGCGCCATTGCCATCGGTCACCCCATCGGCGCATCCGGCGCGCGCGTTCTCAACACCTTGCTGTTCGAGATGAAGCGACGCAGTGCCAAGAAGGGGCTGGTTACCCTTTGCATCGGCGGCGGCATGGGTGTTGCGATGTGCATCGAAGGCATGTGATCGCCCCCGATCATCGAAATGCCATGATGGCCTCCAATGTGACGCACGCCGTTATCGCAAGACAGCAACAGGTTTTGAGGCGACATGCGCTAAAGGCTGACACAGTGAATCACAGGAGGCCTTGATATGAGCCGGGTTGCATTGATAACGGGCGGAACCAGCGGCATCGGCGCTGCGATTGCGAAGGCATTTCATGCCGCTGGCTACAGGGTCGCTGTCAACTACGCTTTCACCGAGGATCGTGCCGAGCAGTTTCGTCGCGATACCGGCATTCCGGCCTATTGCTGGGATATCAGAGATTACGATGCCTGCGTGGCGGGCATTGCCAAGGTCGAGAGCGATATTGGTCCAGTAGAGATTCTGGTGAACAATGCCGGGATAACCCGTGATGCCATGTTCCATAAGGTCACGCCGCAGCAGTGGCGGGATGTGATCGACACGAATCTGACCGGCGCGTTCAACATGACGCATCCCGTCTGGCCGGGAATGCGGGAGCGTGGCTTTGGGCGTATCGTCAACATATCCTCCATCAACGGCCAAAAAGGGCAGGCGGGACAGGCGAATTACTCCGCAGCAAAGGCTGGAGACATTGGCCTGACGAAGGCTCTGGCGCAGGAAGGCGCATCGCGCAACATCACCGTCAACGCGATCTGCCCTGGCTATATCGGAACAGAAATGGTGCGCGCCATCCCTAAGAACGTGCTGAACGACCGTATCTTGCCGCAGATACCGGTGGGGCGGCTGGGTGAGCCGGAAGAGATTGCCCGCTGCGTGCTGTTTCTCGCTTCTGACGAAGCGGGCTTCATTACGGGGTCGACGCTCACCGCCAATGGCGGGCAGTATTTTGCGTGAGCCCGCGGGGGCAAAAGATATGATCCAGTAAACTTTCCGTGATCACGCAAGGCTGGTGGGCGCTCACTTCATGTAAATTTGATCATGATTTTTTGCAGATTAATGACAGCTAAATAAATGAAAATAAGAGGATTTTTGTAATGTTTAGAACGAGTCTAATATATCGTATTCCTTAATATTAGAGGTTTTACTTGACACTCAGTGTCCTGTTTTGGTTTAAGAGTGAAAACAAAGTGTTGCGTCACACAGGCAATGATCCATGCTCGTTTGCAGCTGCAATTACATCACCGATAACGATATTCGTGACGTCATCAACGAGATGCTCGATGAGGACTGTTGGCAGTTGATCGTGCCCGCCAAAGTTTACCACGCTATGGCCAAGCGTGGCCGTTGCTGCGGCTGCTTTCCCACTGTCGTCGAGCTGATTATCAAGACCACAGAAGAATATCATGCACGTCGCCACTCGACGGAAGCCGATGTTTTTGATTTTATGTCCCGCCTGAGACAATTGCATGAAGACAACAGGAGAGCGGACATTGAAAGGCGACACAAGAGTCATCGAGCAGCTTAACGAGGCTTTGTTCCTCGAGCTCGGCGCAGTCAACCAGTACTGGCTGCACTACCGGCTGCTGAACGATTGGGGCTACACAAAGCTCGCCAAGAAAGAGCGTGCCGAATCCATCGAAGAGATGCAGCACGCCGACAAGATCATCGATCGTATCATTTTCCTCGAAGGCCATCCCAACCTTCAGACCGTCGCGCCACTGCGCATCGGTCAGAATGTGAAGGAGGTGCTGGAAGCCGATCTTGCTGGCGAATACGACGCCCGCACTGCCTACAAGAAGTCACGCGATATCTGTCACGATGCGGGTGATTATGTTTCGATGAAGCTTTTCGAAACGCTCCTCATCGACGAAGAAGGCCATATCGACTTCCTCGAAACACAGCTCGACCTTCTGAACAAGATTGGTGAGAGCAAGTATGGTCAGCTCAACGCTGACTCTGCTGACGCTGCAGAATCCGAATAAGACTGTCATCGTTAAAACGAAAAAGGCGGCATTCGTGCCGCCTTTTTTGTATCATCAGTCTGCGAGATATCTGAACTCGGCCACCACCTGCTCATAGACCCCGCGTTTGAAGGGGACGATCAGGTCGGGCAGGCTTTCCATCGGCTTCCACGCCCAGGCATCGAATTCCGGCTCATGACCTGTCGGTGGCGGGTTGATCTGGATTTCGCTTTCATCGCCCTCAAAGCGGAACGCAAACCAGCGCTGCGCCTGTCCGCGATACTTTCCTCGAAGGCCAACACCGATCAGCTGCGGTGGCAAGTCGTAATGGATCCAGTCGCTGGCTTCCGCCAGAAGGGACACGGTCTTCATACCCGTTTCCTCGTAGAGTTCTCTGATGGCAGCGAGCAAAGGCTTCTCGCCCTCATCAATGCCTCCCTGCGGCATCTGCCACAGTTGCGGAGAACCATCGAACTCGGAATTGCCTTGGGAAATACGCCGTCCGGCCCAAACCAGACCTTCGGCATTGAGCACCATGATACCGGCACAGGGACGGTAGGGAAGATCGTCTGCTTTGATCATCGTATCGGCCTTTATTAAGATTGAACGTGGCTGAGACTTACTGTTCGGTCTTCTCTGAGACAAGCGCGGAAACGCCGACGATTTCTATGCCTCGGGCTGCGGCCTCGACTGACCATTTCGAAATGGCACCAATGCTCTCGTCAAAGGCGGAGGCAACGCCAATGGCGGTGCCGTTGCGTCGGGCGATGCGCTCCAGATCATCGAGCTTGCGCAGAATGGCATTTTCGTTGACCTGGTCGTCAAGTTGCAGGTCGGCAAAGCCAGCGGCAGTGGAGAGCGCCTTGGTCACGGGCCCGCTTTTCGACTGCGCGGAAGAACCATCGTCGATGAACAGAAGACCCCGTTGGTCGATGTCTTTGATAATGGGTTCCAGAGCCTTTTCGTCTGCCATGAACCGCCCGCCGAGGTAATTCATGATGCCGGTGTAATTGGTGATCTTACCCATAGCGCGGTGCAGACGTTCCAGATTAAGCTTGGCTGGCCCGGCGACGAGCAGCGTATCAGGGCCCGGATTGGTGCCGGGATAACCGAAGGGCTCAAACGGCACCTGAAGCAGAATTTCATGGCCTTCGCGGCGACCTTCCTGCATCCAGCGTTGCAGGCTGTTTCCGCTCGCAGCAAAGCCGAGGGTTACTTCAGGCGGCAGATCGCGGATCGCCTTCTGGGTTCCCGTCTGGCTGAGACCCAACCCACCCACGATGATCGCGATGCGCGTTCCTCTGGCACCGGACCATGGTCTTGCATATTGCTCCATCGGTCGTAGACCGTCTGCGCTGACTTTCGGCAACCTTCCGAAGGCCGTGTCTTCCAGCAAATCTTCGTTGGGCTGCGCAGCAAGTCTGGGGTCTTGCCCGTAGGTCTGGCCGGTCATCAGGACGGGGCCGTCGCCCTCACGCTGCCGTGGAGAAAACGTTGAAACCACGTTGCCGTCGGGCATCGTCTGTCTCTGAACATTCGCGCCAGACCGCCCGCTTTGAGGCGCAAGCGGATCGACCGAGCTTTTGTCAGGCTGCGTTTGCGCAGATGTATCTGTCTCACCGTTGTCCAGCGCAACATCGGGCGCGGTAGAGGCTCTTTGGAGATTGCCGGGAGATAGCGCGCTGTAAACGGATAGGCCGCCAATTCCGCCAATCGCGATCACGACCAAAGCACTGAGCGCAGAAAAGCGCCAGAACGATCCGGCGCTTTTCTTTCTCTGTCGACCCATAAGCGGTTTGCGCAGGTCTGAAGGCAATGAACTATCCGTGGCTGACGTTATCGCGGGGCGAACGGCATGGAGCGTTCTCCATGCCTCCTGTCCTTACTGCTTGTTGACCACGGCCTTGTCCGGGTTTGGCGGGAATGAAGGGTCGGTCTTCGTGCCGTGGAAGAGATCGAGCGCATAGTTGAGCTGGATATCATCCTTGGCTTCCGGCGGCACATAGGCCGCAGAACCTGAACCTTCGTCCGTTTCGCTCTGGCCCTGAATATGGCCGCGCAGGCTCGATTCGCCCTCGGCGCGAACACGGCCCTGAAGCTCTTCCGGCAGAGGCTGGTCAACCTTGATGTCAGGCGTAATGCCTGTGCCCTGAATGGACTTGCCCGATGGCGTGTAATAGAGCGCCGTCGTCAGACGCAACGCACCGGTATCACCGAGTGGGATGATCGTCTGCACGGAGCCCTTGCCGAAGGACCGGGTTCCGAGAACCGTCGCACGACGAAGATCCTGAAGCGCACCCGCCACGATTTCGGAAGCAGATGCCGAACCACCGTTGACGAGAACGATTACCGGCTTGCCATCGGTCAGATCACCAGCCGTCGCGTTGAAGCGGCGGGTTTCTTCCGGGTTACGACCGCGGGTCGAGACAACCTCGCCACGTTCCAGGAAGGCGTCTGAGACGTTGATCGCCTGGTCGAGCAGACCACCCGGGTTGAGACGCAGATCGAGGACGTAGCCCTTGAGCTTGTCGGCGGGCACGTCTTCCTTGATCTTCTTGATCGCCTTTTCGAGATCGTCATAGGTCTTTTCTGTGAAGGAAATGACACGCAGATAACCGACGTCGCCACCTTCGACACGCGATTTGACGGCGCGCACGGCGATGATTTCGCGCATCACGCTGATGTCGAGCGGCTTGTCGGCACCCTGACGGATTATCGTCAGCTTGATCGGTGTCTTGACCGCGCCGCGCATCTTTTCGACGGCTTCTTCGAGCTTCAGGCCACGGACAGGCTGTCCGTCGATTTCGGAAATGAAGTCACCAGCGAGAATGCCAGCTTTCGCAGCAGGGGTGTCATCCATCGGCGAGATGACCTTGACCAGCTCGTTTTCCATGGTGACTTCGATGCCAAGACCGCCGAACTCACCCTTTGTCTGGGTGCGCATGTCGTTGGCGTCCTGCGCGTTCAGAAAGCTGGAATGCGGATCGAGCGAGCTCAACATGCCATTGATGGCGTTTTCGACCAGCTTCTTATCGTCCGGGGGCGTCACATACTGGGCGCGAACGCGCTCGAATACGTCACCGAAAATCGACAGTTCCTTGTAAGTCGAAGGACCGGCAGCCTGTGCTGGCATGCTTGCCGAATAGATGACGCTCATCGCTGTGGCACCCATAAGTCCACCGATGAGGAGAAGTGAAGCCTTACGAATCATTACGCGCCCTTCCGGTATTTTTTGCGGTCCACCATGGCTGAGAATCAACCGGTACGCCGTCTTTCCTGAATTCAATGTAAAGCGTCGGCCTGTCAGTTTCCAGCGCCAATGCAGCAGCACTTGCCACTCTTTTTGCGCCCATGGATGCGATGGGTTCGCCAGAGAACACAAACATGCCCTGCCTCGTCCTCACATTGTCCATGCCCGTCAGAACCAAATGGTAGCCGTCACCGGCATTGAGAATAATCATGCGGCCGTAACTGCGAAACTCTCCGGCAAAAACCACGAAGCCGTCCGCGGGCGCCGTTACCAGAGCTTCAGGGCCTGTCGCCACCACCATTCCCTTTGAGAAGTGGCCCGTACCGTCGGCATCGCCGAACCGTCGAAGCACATCTCCAGAGACCGGCAAAGCCAATTTACCCTTCAGAGTCGAAAACGGATATGCGGGCGCAATGCGGTTTTTATCGGGCATTCCAGCGTCGGTCTGGGCCTGTACTTTATCGCGTTCAGACTGGGATAAAGCGGCCAGTCTTTCCTGTTCCAGACGCTCTTTTTCCTTGGCTTCGCGCACAGAGGATATCTCGTTTTCAAGCGATGACACCAGCCCTTCCAGACTGGTCGCCTTGCTCGCAAGTTCTTCAGAACGCTTGCGTTCTGCTTCCAGTTCGCTTGCGGTCTGGGTATTGCGCTTTTCATTTTCCAGACGCAAAAGATCGAGCCGTTTTTCTTCTTCGAGGCTCGCGGTCATCGTGGTGGTCAACTGTTCCTTCTCACCGGCTATGGCCTGTCTCACGTCGGTCAACTCTTTGAGAGCGGAGACGAGCTTCTCGGTCTCCGACCGGATGCCCGGAACGACGGCACCGAGAAGAATGGCGCTGCGCACGGATGCCAATGCATCTTCCGGCGAAACGAGCAAAGCGGGGGGAGGGTTGCGGCCCATGCGTTGCAACGCGGCCAGCACTTCAGCCAGCACGCCGCGCCGTTCCCGCAGGGACGCCTTGACGTCATCCTCACGGATGTTCAGCTTGGCCAGACGGTCCTCGCCATCATTGATCTTGTCTTCCAGATCTTTTCGACGCTGTGCGGACGCGATCAATTCATCCTTGATGCGGACGGTGTCCTGATTAAGGGCCGCTATGCTTTCCTGCAATTGCCGGGTTTTGTCCTCGGAAAGGCCGATGCTGTCGACCAGTTCCTGCAAATCCTGCCGGTTCTGGTCGCGGCGCTTTTCAAGCGCGTCCAGTTCGTCTGGCGCCAGGTTTTCCTGTGTGGCCGATGGAGCGCTGAGGTCATCCGGGTCGCGCGCCAAGGTGACGGACGGCTGAAAAGCAACCGTGCATGCAGTGAGGATCAGGCTCGAAAGAGCTGCCCATTTGTATTTTCTGCATGTCTGGATCATCGCAACCGGGTCTTCGCAATCGACGGGATTGGCGACCATACGCTGCTTCGCCGATTTGCGCCAATAGGGACTTTCAGCATGTCGAGATGATGGCCGTCATACCCGATGATACGGATGGCCCGACAAAATCGTGACAGCACGGTACATCTGTTCGGCAATCAGTATGCGCACGAGTTGATGCGGCCAGGTGAGTTTGCCAAGGCACAGCACCGCCGATGCCTTGTCGTAAAGGGATGGGTCGAGCCCGTCGGCTCCGCCTATGGCTATCACGAGGTCGCGCTTGCCGCTGTCGCGCATCGTTCCGAAAAGGTCTGCAAAGCCTGGGCTGTCCAATGCCTTGCCCCGCTCATCCAGCAGAATAAGAGCAGCACCGTCGGCCAGATGCTTTTCCAGCATCGCCGCTTCTTCGCGCTTGCGGGTGTCTGCGTTCGAGGCCCTGCTTTCGGCCACTTCGATGACACGTGAGAATTCCAGCCCGATGGCCGGGCCGGTTTTTGCAAAACGGTCGAGATAACGCGATGCAAGGTCTTTCTCAGGGCCGGATTTGAGTCGTCCCACAGCAAAGATTGAAATCCGCATTCACACATCCATCCCTATCGCAAACCTTGTCAGGCGCGCTTCTATCAGGACAGGCAACAGATTTCCATGTGGCCGACAGTTGGTGTCGGCCCTGGAAGCTGCATCAGTGAAGCGTTTCTTCCTCGATATCAGGTGCAGCCCACATCTTCTCGATGTTGTAGAAAGCTCTGACCTCGGGACGGAACACGTGAATGATGACATCGCCGGCATCGATCACGACCCAGTCTCCGGCCTCAAGGCCTTCGACACGGGAATGGCCGAAACCATCATCTTTCATGTCGGAGATCAGGTGTTCGCAGATCGCGGAAACATGCCTGTTCGACCGCCCGGAGACTACGACCATGTAATCCGCAAGCGCCGACTTACCGGCAATGTTTATTGAAACGATGTCTTCTGCCTTGGAGTCCTCGACGCTGGCGAGAACGGTGTCAAGGGCGCGGCGGGCGGCATAATCGCCACTCTCCGGGCCTTTTGGGAGAACGCTGAAAGCTCTTCCCTTGGTGTGTACTGTTGTCAGTGGTTTTCCCTTCCGAAAATGACAAACCAGATACTGCGCAGCGATTCTTTACGCCACAAACTAAAGTTGGCATCAAAGTCTTAACTTTTCAAGATGTGGCCCCGGACTGTACGCTGCATACTTCATCTATTGTCGTTGCGCAGGGCCGTGGAACTCAACGTGGAGCGAGGGCCGTGGATGAAAACCCAGGCGGGTGCGGTCTTCGTCCATAAAACGCCCGCGTCGTCTTCATCGATCCGGGCGTGGCTGAACGCCTGCGCCATGGTGGATGAGAGGTAGGCCAAGGTGGCGCCGGGCCTGTCGATTACGGCGATGGGGAATGTTTCAGCGATCTTGCGCCACTTCTGCCAGCGGTGGAATGTGCGCAGATTATCTGCCCCCATGATCCAGATGAAACGGACATGCGGGTTTCGTGCCTTGATCTTGGCCAACGTATGGGCGGTGTAGCTGACGCCGAGAGATTGCTCGAACCCCGTGACCTTGACGCGCGGATCGCTGATCAGTGTTTCACAGGCTTCGATACGGTTCTTTAGCGGCGCGAGATCGGCCTTGTTCTTCAAAGGATTACCCGGCGTGACCATCCACCAGAGCTGGTCGAGCCCAAGCCGCCGCAGGGCGATTTCGGCAACAAGTGCGTGGCCTGCATGGGGAGGATTGAAGGACCCGCCGAACAGGCCGATCACCATGCCGCGCTCGGTGTGCGGCATGGTCAGATAGCGCTTGTCCAAACCGGCATTGTCTTCCAATGATCAGGCCCGCGTCTGGCCGGTGCCATGCACTCGGTACTTGAAGGATGTCAGTTGCTCGACACCCACCGGGCCGCGCGCATGCATCTTGCCGGTTGCGATACCGATTTCCGCGCCCATGCCGAATTCCCCGCCATCGGCAAACTGTGTCGAGGCATTGTGCAGAAGGATCGCCGAGTCAATTTCATTGAAGAAGCGCGCAACGACCTCGGGATCTTCGGCAATCACGGCTTCCGTGTGGTTGGAAGAGTATGTACCGATATGTTTGATGGCACCTGAGATACCATCCACGACGTTGACCGAAATAATGGCGTCGAGATATTCCGTGCGCCAGTCTTCTTCCGTCGCCGCTTTCACGCCTTCGACGGCTTGCTGCACGATCTCGGAGCCACGCACTTCGCATCCGGCATCTAGCAAAATGCTGACCAATGGTTCCAGATGCATCGATACGGCAGCGGCATCGACCAGCAGTGTTTCTGCCGAACCGCAAATGCCGGTGCGGCGCATCTTAGCGTTCAGCACGATGTTTTTCGCCATATCAAGATCAGCCGACTTGTCGACGTAAACGTGGCAGATGCCTTCCAGATGCGCGAAGACGGGAACGCGGGCTTCGGACTGCACGCGAGCGACAAGGCTCTTTCCCCCTCGCGGTACGATCACATCGACGGTGCCGCCGAGACCGCCCAGAAGGCTGCCGACTGCTGCCCGATCTGTGACTGGCACGAGCTGGATAGCATGCTCTGGAAGTCCGGCAATTTTCAAACCTTCAACGAGGCAGGCATGGATAGCACGCGATGAATATTGCGAATCGGAGCCGCCACGCAGGATCACCGGGTTGCCTGCCTTGAGGCACAAAGCACCTGCATCCGCCGTCACGTTCGGGCGGCTTTCATAGATCACGCCGATGACGCCGAGCGGGGTGCGAACACGTTCGATCTTCAGGCCGTTCGGACGATCCCAGGAGGCGATGACTTCGCCCACGGGATCGGCGAGCGCCGCGATGGAGCGGATGCCTTCTGCGATGCCAGCAACGCGCGCCTCGTCCAGTTTAAGGCGATCGATAAAAGATGCCGCAACGCCTGCTTCCGTCGCTGCCGCCACGTCCTTGGCGTTGGCTTCCATGATGCGGTCGCGCGACGCTTCGATGGCGGAGGCCATGGCCAGAAGCGCGCGGTTTTTCTGGTCGGCAGAGGCGATGGATAACGGTCGTGAAGCAGCCTTTGCCTGAGCGCCGATGGACATCATCAGCGTTTCCAAATCATGGCTCTGCTTCACGGCCTGTTCAGGCATCGACCTCATCCTTCTTCGTATTGTTTACTTTGACGGACACACCCGTCATGACAAGATCGTCGCGATGGATCATCGCGGCGCGACCGACATAACCGAGGATCGCCTCGATCTCGTTCGACTTGTGTCCGTTGATCTGCCGTGCCTCTTCGGCATCGTAACCGGCAAGCCCACGGGCAATTTCGCGACCCTGTGCGCCCATGATGGCAACCGCATCGCCGCGCCCGAAATTGCCTTTCACCAGCGTCACACCGGCGGGTAAGAGGCTTTTTCCGGCGTAAAGCGCCTTTTCGGCACCCGCATCCACATGCAACTCACCGGCAGGCTGAAGCTGCCCGGCAATCCAGGTCTTGCGGGCAGTGACGGGCGTGCCTGACGGTGCAAACCACGAGGAGCGCGCGCCATGTTCAATGGCCTTCAGCGGATTGAGCGTCTTGCCCGATGCGATGATCATGCCGCAACCGGCTGCTGTCGAAATCTTGCCCGCATCGATCTTGGTGCGCATGCCGCCGCGCGACAATTCGGAAGCGGCACCACCGGCCATGGCCTCGATCTCAGGCGTAATCTCGGCAATGGTTTCCAGAAACTGCGCGTCGGGATCGAGATGCGGCGGAGCGGTGTAGAGCCCATCGATATCAGACAGCAGTATCAGAAGGTCTGCGCCCGTCATGGTGGCCACGCGTGCTGCCAGACGGTCATTGTCGCCGTAGCGAATTTCCGTCGTCGCAACCGTGTCGTTTTCGTTGATGATCGGAATAGCGCCGATCTTCAGCAACTGGTTGATGGTCGCGCGTGCGTTGAGATAACGGCGACGTTCTTCCGTGTCGGACAATGTCAGCAGAATTTGTCCGGCGACGAAATCGTGCTTGGAGAGGCTTTCCGACCATGCGCGTGCAAGCGCGATCTGGCCAACCGCTGCCGCCGCCTGGCTTTCCTCCAGCTTCAAGGCGCCGGAAGGCAGGCCCAGAACGGTGCGACCCAGCGCAATAGCGCCTGACGATACGACCTGCACATCCGCACCATTCTTTTTCAGCGCCGCGATATCCTCGCAGATCGCGTCCAGCCAATCGGTCTTGAGGCCGATTGTGCGGTCAACCAGCAGGGCAGAACCGATCTTGATGACGATGCGGTGATGTTTGCCGAGAGGTTTTCGAGCCAGCGTCATAGCCGGTCGTCTCCATCCTCGATCTCGTCTTCCACTGGCATGGAGCGATCCGGCATGGCAGTGTCGCCGCCACGGCTGTCGGATACGATGATGTCACGAAGCTCGCGGAGGGCTTCCAGCATACCTATATGAGCTGCGGCAGACAGAAGAAGCGGAGGACGGCCACAGGCCTTTTCCAATTCCTTCGCTTTTTTCTTCAGCTCTTTCTCGTCCAATACGTCGATCTGCGAAAGCGCCACGATCTCGGGCTTTTCCGTCAGCCCGCCGCCATAGGCATCGAGCTCTTTCTTGACCGTCTTGTAGGCCTTGCCAACGTTTTCTTCCTGCGCCGAAACGAGGTGCAGCAGAACGCGGGTGCGCTCGACATGGCCGAGGAAACGGTCGCCAATGCCGACACCCTCATGCGCGCCTTCGATCAGGCCGGGAATGTCGGCCAGAATGAATTCACGTCCATCGATGGTGGCAACGCCCAGATTGGGGTGCAGCGTGGTGAAGGGATAGTTGGCGATCTTCGGGCGCGCCCGCGTGACCGTAGCCAGAAATGTTGATTTACCCGCATTGGGCAGACCGACCAGACCGGCATCGGCAATCAGCTTCAGGCGAAGCCAGATCGTCTTTTCCTCGCCCGCAAGACCGGGATTGGCGTGGGTTGGTGCCTGGTTGGTCGAGGATTTGAAATAGGCATTGCCGAAACCACCATTGCCGCCTGCGGCCAGACGAAAGCGCTGGCCTTCTCTGGTCAGGTCCATGATCAGGGTTTCGTTGTCTTCTTCAAAGATTTGCGTACCGACAGGCACGCGCAGGACGACGTCTGCACCCTTGGCGCCGGTGCGGGTCTTGCCCATGCCGTGCTGGCCGATGGTGGCCTTGAAGTGCTGCTGGAAGCGGAAGTCGATCAGCGTGTTGAGGCCATTGACCACTTCCACCCACACGTCACCGCCGCGTCCGCCGTCACCGCCATCAGGGCCGCCGAACTCGATGAATTTTTCACGCCGGAACGACACGGCGCCTGCGCCGCCATCACCGGAGCGAATATAAACTTTTGCTTCATCGAGAAATTTCATCGTCTTGGCCGTTCTGTCAGCTTCGTGGCAATTCCAGCAGTGGCTTGCGGTCTTGCTTTTTTAAAAAAAAGGATCTGCCGATCCAAATATAGGCGCAGGCTCTCAAGGTCAAAGATTATCGTGGCGCAAGAGCTGATAGGGCAAGGCCGGTTTGCGCTGAAACCGGCCTTGTTTCGATTTCTTCACGGTCGAGCCGCGAGAAATGCTTCTGCCGTCAGTGCGGTGTCCAGATGCGTGACCATGCTTGCCCGGGCAACGGCGTAGACTTCCTTGCATCCGATGATGTGAAAACCGATCTTGTCTTGCACGCGCAATGAGGCCGGGTTGTCAGCAAACATGCCGGAATAGAGCACTTCGCCGGGCTTGTGCTCGAAGAAATGCTCAACGACCGCCGCCACGGCTTCGGTCATGTAGCCCTTGCCCCAATGGGCGCGACCCAGCCAATAGCCAAGGCGCCACTCTTCATGAAGCCTCTCGATCGAGACCGCGCCGATCAGAGTGTCATCGCCGCAGGTTATCGCAAAATCCCAATCCGGCAGGGTGCCGGATGTGCGAAGGACCAACCACTCCAGCGCATCCTGCTTATAATAGGGCGCCGGAGCCCGCGCCAACATGCGCGTGACCTGAAAATCACTGAGCGATTCCGCAATGCTGCCCGCATCCGAAAGGCGCTGCGGACGCAGCACCAGACGGGTAGTGTTCAATGTCGGGCAGGGGCTTTGCGCAGCCGCTGGAGAACGCATCGATTGAGCCGTGCTCATCGCATATCTCCCCAGCTTCTGAGCGATACCCATGTCTTGCGATCCAGCCTGTACCATTCGACCGGAACCATGCCGCCAAGCGCCAGCGAACCGACCATGCCGGAACCCTGAAGCTGGAAGCCGCACTTTTGTATGACGCGGCGCGAAGCAAGGTTGGTGACCCGGCATCGCGCATCGATCTGGTCGATCTCACGGGTCCGAAACGCCATGTCGATCAGCGCATGGGCCGCCTCGGTGGTGTAACCCCTGTTCCAGTAGGGCTCGCCCAGCCAATAGCCCATTTCGAGGGTCTTTTCGTCCTCCTGCGGTTCCAGCCCGCAGCAGCCCATAAACTCGCCGTTCTCCATGCGGGTAATCGCATAGACGCACTTGCCAATCTCGCCCACATTTGCACGTCGCACGAAATCCGCGGCATCTTTGGCCGTGTAAGGGTGCGGCATACGCGACACCATCGTCGCAATGTTGGCGTTGTTGGCAAGATGGGCAAGGGCGTCAATGTCTTCTTCGTGAGGCTTACGCAGAACGAGCCTTTGCGACAATAAGACGGGGCAATCGCTCCTTGACCTATCAGGTCTCGGACTTTCTTCGGGTGACCGTGATTGGTCTACCCTTAACAATTCAGCTTGCATGGTTCAGTCCCTCCATGAGGTTAAGAAAAAAGGGGAGTTGGGTGGTGCCCCAACTCCCCTTTTTTGTGACTGAACCTGTTACGTCTCAGCCGGGTCATTGGGACACCGGCTGCATATGACGCGACCGGCTTATTCTGCTGCTTCCGCTTTCGGTGCCACAGACACGTAAACGCGGCCATTGCCCTTCGTGCGGAAGGCTACGTTACCGGCTGTCAGCGCGAAAATCGTGTGGTCCTTGCCGAGGCCAACGTTGGCGCCCGGATGCCACTGCGTGCCGCGCTGGCGCAGAATAATGTTGCCTGGAATGACAGCTTCGCCGCCGAACTTCTTTACGCCAAGGCGCTTGGAGTTGGAATCGCGACCGTTACGCGAAGAACCACCAGCTTTTTTATGTGCCATTGGATTGCTCCTTTAAACCTAGTTTCCCGTGTCGCGCCGATTAGGCAGCAACGATGTCCGTGATGCGGACGACGGTGTGATGCTGACGATGTCCGCGCGTACGCTTGGAGTTCTGACGACGACGCTTCTTGAAGGCGATGACCTTCTTGCCGCGGTTGTGTTCAACAACTTCAGCCTTAACCGTTGCGCCAGCAACGAAAGGTGCGCCGAACTGTGCGTCAGCGCCAACGCCGATCACGAGAACTTCGGTGAATTCTACAGTTGCGCCAGCGTCTGCTTCCAACTTTTCAATTGTGAGCACGTCGTTGGCCGCTACACGGTACTGCTTACCGCCGGTCTTGATGACTGCGAACATTTTTTACCCTTTCATGTTCGTTCCGGCTCTGCGCGCAAATGCGTGCTGGCCGTCTTTTTATCAGTCGAATAGCGGAGATTTGGGAGGTTTGAGGCCTCTTGGAACCCTGCCGGTGAAACCGCTTTTGACAAAGCGATGCAAACAGAAGGCGCAATACGCCATCAATTTGGCTGCGAAATACGCGAGGTCGCCGTTTCTGTCAAGATCAAAAGGCCCTGAAAACAAGGCGACGAGCAAGAATCGCCTGTGATTTTAACCCTTGTGGCAAACAGGCCTCGAAATTTTTTCGCCAAGGGTTTATATGGGCGTCACAACAAGGAGCAGAAATGGCCCGCATAGACAAAACCGACGATTGGCGGGACCGCCACGCGCCGACAATTTCAGCGTTTGAATCACTTGCTATCGAGGCATATGGCCATTTGCCGGAAGAGTTTCGTGCGCTGACGAAGGACCTCATCATCGAAATCGCGGATTTTCCGACCGATGAGGTGTTCGAAGACATGGCGCTTGAAACGCCGTTCGACCTGCTCGGCCTGTTCGAAGGGCGTGGCATCTCCGAGCGTTTCACCATGGAAACCGGCGAGATGGTCAACCGCATCACGCTATATCGTCGTCCGATCCTGGATTACTGGGCCGAAAACGAGGAAACGCTGGGTGACATCATCACCCATGTCCTCATCCACGAAATCGGCCATCACTTCGGCTTGTCCGACGACGATATGGAGCGGATCGAAGAAAGCGCAGACGAGGCAGCGACGGATCGCTGATCCGCCGTTGCGCCGCATTTTTGAGCCTTACTGCTCGCCTAGCTTCATATCCGGGTTGTATTCCTTGCCTTCGACCGTTTTCGTGACGGCCTGTCCACAATGCATGATGCCTGCCGCCGCGTTAAACGCATAGCTTGGGGAGCCTGCCAATTCCCAGCCCTTGTCGAGTGCTTCGGTAACGCGATGGCAGAACTTTGCATCATCGGGGCCCGTGATAAAACGATAGACTTTCATGTTTCCTGTCCTTTTCTTCGGGCAATGACTTTCATCAGAGCGACCAGTCTTTCAGCCTCGCTGACGTGAAGCCGCTCGATCATTCGCCCATTGTCGTTGATAACATTCAATCCCACAGATTCCGGCTTGGCGAAAGCGGCAATGATCTGTTGTGCCTCGGTCAACTCTTCATGCGTCGGTGCGAACGCCCGGTTGGCGGCGTCGATCTGTGCGGGGTGGATCAGCATTTTGCCATCGAAGCCCATGGCGCGGCCCTGTTCGCATTCGCTGGCGAAGGCGTCCAGATCGCTGAAGTCGTTGGAAACACTATCGATGACCTCGAGCCCGTAAGCTCTGGCGGCCAACACGATCTGCATGAGCCAAGGCATCAGTGTATGGCGCCCCGGTCGGGCAGGAACGCGTGTTTCCGTGCGAAGATCGTTGAGGCCGACGATGAAGCCGCCAAGACGAGAGCCTTGGGTATGTGACGCTTCGGCGATCGCTGCTGCGTTCAGAACCCCTTTCGGCGTCTCGATCATCGCCCAAATTTTTATGTCCTCGGGCGCATCGGCTTCCGCCAGAATGTCTGCGATATCGTGAATATCGGAGGGGTGATCGACCTTCGGCACCAGCACGGCACTGGGCCTGCATTCCAGAACCGCGACGAGATCAGCACGTCCCGCAGCACCGGAAAGCGGATTGATACGGATGATGGATTCGCGCTCGTTCAACCGTGTCTCTTTGAAGAAAGACAGGAGATTGCGGCGCGCGTCGTCTTTCATGTCAGGTGCAACGGAATCTTCCAGATCGAAAATCACGCCGTCGCAATCCAGATTCGGCACCTTTGCCAATGCGCGTGAATTGATAGATGGCACCGAAAGCAGAGAGCGGCGCGGACGGACAGTATTGTCGAGATAAAAATCGGCCATGCCGCACTTGTGTCAACCTTTTGTGACATTCGCAAGAAGATAGACAGTGTGATTCCTCTTGCAAGCGTTGCAGGGAAGGACCACATTCGTCAGGACAGAAAGGTTTGGACAATGCAGGGCATACGTACATTCTTCATCGCGGCTTCGAGCATCGCAGTTCTGGCGCTTGTCGCACTCTTGACCGCTTCTCTAACGGTCGCTTTTGTAGGCGTACTCGCCGTTATTAGCGTGGTCAGACTGGCCTCTTCCCGTCTCAAGCAAGAGCCTATTCCGGTCAAGACCCGCAGAGATGAGCAGCAGACCATGCGCGTCTGGAACGATGGTCGCGGTACAATCATTGATCTCTGATTCCGAAGACCGGTTCAAAGTCTCTAAGTAAGCAGGAGCGACGGGCATTCCGAGGCTTCTTCTTGCATCGCAGGCGTCTCACCTGTGCTGCGTACGTCGAATGACGTTCTCTGAAAAGTCCATGGCACTATATTGTTGCCCACGCCTCTGATGGCTTATTTGCGCGCCAAATCACTGCAATTGAACCTGTATTTGCTTCGATGAGTTTGCGTCGAATGGGCGATGTTGTGTTGCAAAGCGGTCGTTTTCCCAGTATCGACATGCCAGTTAAACCCACCTAATCGAGGGAAGCGAATGCGTATCGATGCAATTTCTATCGGCAAGAACCCGCCGGATGACATCAATGTGATTGTGGAAGTGCCGGTCGGCGGACACCCGATCAAGTACGAAATGGACAAGGATGCGGGCGCTCTCGTCGTTGACCGTTTCCTCTACACCCCGATGACCTATCCGGGTAACTACGGCTTCGTGCCCCATACCCTGTCGGAAGATGGCGATCCTATCGATGTGCTGATCTGTAATACGCGTCCGCTCGTTCCAGGTTGCGTGATCAACGTGCGCCCTATCGGCGTGATGATCATGGAAGACGATGGCGGCAAAGACGAGAAGATTCTCGCCGTTCCTGCGCCGAAGCTCACCCAGCGCTACGACAAAGTGCAAAACTATACCGACCTGCCAGAAATTACGCTGAAGCAGATCGAGCATTTCTTCGAGCACTACAAGGATCTTGAGCCCGGCAAATGGGTGAAGATGGGCGGTTGGCAGAACGTGGACGTTGCCAAGAAGCTGATCATCGAAGCCATCGAGCGCTACAAGGCTCAGGCCTGATTTAAGGTCAAGGCTGGATAGAATTATCAAAACCTCCGGGTCGTCGCCGATCCGGAGGTTTTTTGTGTCTGGAATAAAGATTTAGGCGACCAAAGGATAAATGGTGTTCCACATCAAGGAGCGAATGAAGAAGATCAGGAGCAGCAGGATGATGGGCGAAATATCGATGCCACCGAGGTTGGGAAGAACGCGGCGAATGGGACGCAGCGCTGGCTCCGTGACATTGTAAAGGAAGCTGCCAATCGAGCCGACGAACTGGTTCGAAGAATTGATGACGTTGAAGGCGTAGAGCCAAGAGAAGAGAGCGCTGGCAATCAGCACCCATGTATAGAGGTTCAGGGCCAGATCTATTGTCTGAAACAGGGCAAGCATCAATGTCTCCAATCGTTGTTGAGTGACATTTAGACATTCGCAGATCAACCGGCAAGTGGAAGCGCCAATGTGCCCGTCGCGCTTGGTTAACTGGCCTCTTTCATGAGGAGCTTTGAGAGCGGCAACGCTTTACCCGGCACGACCACACCACCGCCATAAAACTTAGGAAATTGTTGCCAGGATCGGCGCCAGCAAGACTTGGTGTCAAACTGCGTCTTTGTGACTTTCGCTATCCTCGGAAATGTTCACATGGGTTGCAGCCTGTTGGCGTTGCAACACTCTGTCGCGGACAGATACGCCGAGCAGGTCGGCAACGCGCCAGATCACGTGATCTTCCATTTCGTTGCGCTCTCCGTCGGCATAGACGATGTCCCAGAGGATGCCGATGAGTTCGATGCGTTTTTCTTCGTCGAGGTGGCGGCGGATATCTGCCGTGAAGCGGTAATAATCAACCGCTTCTCGGCCAGCCTCGCGACCAGCGTCCATTAAGGCTTCCAGTTTGCCGGAGGAAAGCTGATAGTGCTCCTGCAGCAGCTCACGCAGGCGTTTACGCTCGACGTCGGAAACGGTGCCATCTGCTTCCATGACCTGAAAACAAAGGGCGGCAATTGCCACCCTCAGATCGTCGGGTGCGAAATCCTGCTGGTTCCCGCCGTGGGTCAGGTTTTGAAAGAACGACTGGATGCGATCGAACATGATTTTCCTTGAAATCGATCAAAACAATTTGAGGCGGGTCTTCTCATCCGGCTCGGCATTGGGCTTTTTCACACCGGGATCATCCGGCAAACCACCGAAAAAAGGTACCGGTTCAGGCCGCTTTTCAGCGTCGGGCTTTGGTTCTTCTTTTCGCGGTGCGGGCGGATTTTCAACAATTGCAGTCTTGATAGGTTCAGCAACGACGACAGGCTCAGGTGACTTTACCGGAACTGGTATCTCGATGATCCGCTCGCGCACTTCCGGCTCGGTGATCTTCGGCAGCGATGACAGCGCGTGATCGACCGTGACGCTCTCAACTGGACTTTCCATCTGACCGAACGGTGTCTTCCATTCGAATGCATCGAGACGCCCGTTGACTGGGGAGACGGGGAGCCATTTCTCCGAGACGACGCCATCCGCCACCCAGGCGTAGTCACGCGGTGCGCGCAATGCCTGGGACATCCAGTGGCGGATACGACCCTGATCGCCCGTTTCTGCCTCTTCGATATCGGCCATCAGCAGAAAGACGCTTTCGCGCGATTCCATTCGAGCGGCAGCTTCTGCTTTCATCCGTGCCCGTGTGAAGTCGCCAGCATCGAGAGCGGCCTGCGCGACGGCAAACAGTGACTCGACGTTGTTAGGCTTCAGGCTTTCCAGCCGTTCCGCACGCTTCAGGCGATCAACGGCGGTATCGCCGCTGCGTGCCCGCACATAAAGCTGTGCGATCTGCGGATGGGGCGCGATTTTCCAGACAGGTTCCAGAACCGCTGCCGCTTTGCGCAGGTTGTCCTCGCGCAGGTACGACTTCGCGGCAACGAGTGCAGCCGGGACCAGCGCCTTCGATAGCTTGAGCGCATGCTTGGCATCTTCGCGTGCAGCCTTCGGGTCACTCTCGAATTTTTCTTCGGCCTTTGCCGTCAGGAGTACGGCCTTGAGACGTTCCGCCTCACCACGCTCGATGACACTTGCGGCTTTTTGCTGATCCAGCAAACGGATCGCATCATCCCACTCTCCATTGCGGGACTTGCTTTCCAAGGTCGCCTGCGCGGCCCATGGCAGATACGGTGCATTCTTGGCTGCATCCTCGGCATATTCGAGAGCGGCTTCGTTTGCCCCCTGGCGACGGGCTTCCATATAGAGGCCTCGAAGACCTAGCTCGCGCGTTTCAGGGTCCTGCGCCATCGCTTCGAATTTGCGACGCGCGGCATCATATTTGCCTTCGATGAGGTCGGCCTGCGCTTCCAGCAAGTGAATGAGTGGTTCCTGATCGGCGCTTAGCAGGCCTTGTGTGCGTGCCGTCATCTTACGCGCGAGCAGAGCGTTGCCAGCACCGGCAGCGATAAGCCCGGTCGAGAGCGCCTGATAGCCACGGTCGCGCTTGCGAGAGCGGAAGTAACGACGCGCTACATGTGGAGAGTTCCACAGGGTGTTGAACATCCACCAGACGATCATGACCGCGGCAATCGACGCTGCGACGGCGCAGGCTGCTGTCATGAGGCTCATTTCGATCAATTGGCCCTGCCAGACCAGGGAGAGCTCCCCCGGGCGGTCTGCAAGCCAGGAAAAGCCATAGGCAACGACAAGTATGAAGACGACGAAGCTGATGATCTTGGTCATATCTTATCCCTGCTGGCCAGTGCGAGTGATGGCGCGGGTCAACGTTCCGTTCACGAGGTCTTCCACCTGAACACGGGCATCGAGCGACTTCTTGAAATCGGCTGATGCAGTCTTGGCAGCATCGGGAACACCGTCCCATTCCAGTGACGCACCCTTGAGGTCGCCGTTTCGCAGCTTGTCTTCCATCCGGGCAATCTTCGCTTCGGCACCTTCACCTTCTACGTTCCCGACAGGCCGGACTTTCACCAGCGACAGGGCGCTTTCGGTCAACCGGTCAAGGACGCCTTGGTTGGGATCACTCTGGCGCAGCGAATCGAGCATGGCACTCGCCACATCCGGGAAATTGCGGGTGAGCTCGGCGCGGGACGGCACACCCGTCGCAGCGAATGGACGAAGCGACTGAACCGCCTGGTCATCGGGGGTGACCTTGGAAAGCGTATCCAGTTCGGTGAGGAACGGGCCACCGCGATCAATCGCAGCTTTCAGACCGGCTGAGGCGATGGCGCGGGCGACTTCAATATCGTCACGAGGTTCATTGATCTTGGTTTCAACATCGGTCAGACGTCGCGTCAGGTCGGCGTTGGCGGCATCCTGCGCTGTCTTCTCCGACTGTAGCGCAGCAACGGTGGATTCGAGTGCGGTGACTTTACCAGCGATATCACCGCTCGCGGTCGACGCGGAATTTTCCAGAGCGGCGAGGCGCGTTTCAAGTGCAGATGTATCGGCAGACGAGTTTGGGTTACTTGCCGCCTGCTCGCGAAGTGCTGAGACCTGAGACTTGAGCGTCGCGAGTTCGTCGTAAGAAGTATTGTTGTCGGAGAACGGCGGTAGATAACCGGCATATTGCATGCTTCCCGCTGCCAGAAGCGCAATCAAACCGCCAACGATGCCTGCAAGGAGAAGGCCTGAACTACCAGCTTCGTTTCGTGCCGTTGTTTTCGGGGGGGGCGCTTTCGTCGAAGAGTATTTCGTGTCCACTGCAGGTTTGCTCGTCTCCGCCTTGGGCTGTTCCTTCTTTGTGTCGTCAGGCTTCGGCGTATCTTTTTTTAAAGGCGGTACCGAGGTCGCCTTCGGCGATGCCTGCGCCGTGTCGGGCGCGGGTTTGGCATCATCGGCCTTGTGAATGTTCGGCTCAGGCTCGATAGGCTTCTTGACCTGCTGGTCCCAGATCGGTTTGGGGTTCTCATCAGGTGCCGTCGCAGGTCCGCTCTGAGCAGGGGTAGGTGTCTCTACCGTATCGGTTTTTGCAGCGGTTGAACCGACCGCAGTATCCGCATCTTTGCCGATTTCTTTCACGTCTTTGGCGTCCAGATCAATCGTGACCGGCTCGGCGGTGGACTTGGAGTGGCGTGGCGGCTTTCCCGATACCATGACAACCTCATTCTGCCTGCATTTCCCTAAACCTAGTCAGTGATAACGGCAAAGGAAAGGGGCAAGAGGGAATTAGGTTCCCGTCATCCGATCAAGCAGATCAAACATTTCGGTCTCACGGGGTGTCCTGGCTGCAAATGCCTTGGCTTGCAGCGGTTCTGGAATGAGAGAGAGAACCTTATCACTGATGCAGATGAATTTGACGTGAGCGGAAACAATCTGAACGCCAGTGCGATGCATCAGATCGAAAAAACCTCGAACGGCCTCGCTGGAGTAAAAAAGAACGGCATCTATTGGTTTGGATGAAAGGATGGCTTCTAAATTGGCACGGTCCCAGTCTACCGGCTCCATCCCGTATACTTCAACGGTTTCAAATGGAATGTGCAGCGCGCAGAGGCGCTCTTCGAAGCCGACCTCTCTTACAGAGCCCGCCAGATAAAGAACTGTGCCCGCCTGTCTCTCGATGCCGATGTCAGAGATGGTCTGCGCCAGTTCATGGCCGTCGCGCTTGCCCGCAACGACGTTTTCAAAGCCTGCAGAACGCGCTGCATTGGCCGATGCTTCTCCGACCGCAAACAGCGTTGCGTGTCGGATCGTGTCCATATCCACGCCGCACGCCACTATGGCTCGGATAGCTTCGGCACTCGTTATCGCCAGTGTGTCAAAGCGTTTCGAAAATGCTGATGCAACAGCGTCAGAATTATGGACAGGTCTGGTCAGCGGCAGCATCACAGGGTCGTGCCCGCGTTCGCGCAAAAGCTCCGCCGTCTTCAGCCCTGATGCTTCCGGGCGGGTGACGACGACGCGCATGGTCAAGTCCAGCCTTCAAAGAAACCAGTGCCAGCGGCAGCGCGAACCTGTTCGCCTGCCTGTCTGCCGAGTGCCAAGGCCTGCGTGCATTTGCCCGTTATCTCGACACTGTGTTCGCTGCGACCATCCGGTGTGAGGATAAGGCCGGAAAAATGCATATCGTCCCCCTCGCAAGTCGCGTAGCCGGCGATGGGTGTACGGCAGGAGCCATCCAGAACCGACAGAAACGCACGTTCGCAGGATACGGCATCGAAGGTGGGACAGTGGTTGATGGCAGCCAGCAGACTATCAATGCGCGTGTCACCGATGCGACTTTCAATGCCGATGGCGCCCTGCGCGGGCGCTGGTAGAAAGTCCGTCGTTTCTAGCACCTGCGTGGGAACGTCCGCCATATCAAGCCGCTTAAGTCCGGCAAAGGCGAGCAATGTCGCGTCTGCCTGGCCATCTTCCAGTTTGCGCAGACGCGTGGCCACCGCACCGCGAAACAGGATGACGTTGAGATCAGGCCTGACGCGGCGGATCAATGCCTGTCGGCGCAGCGATGCGGAGCCTACGGTCGCGCCGTGTGGCAATTCGGTCAGCTTCGGCGCGGCGCGGCCGATAAAGGCGTCGCGGACATCCTCGCGCGGAAGAAATGCCGACAGGTACAATCCATCAGGCAGCTTTGTCGCAATATCCTTGGAGGAATGAACGGCGAAATCCAGTTCGCCGGACAGAAGCTGTGTTTCCAGTTCTTCCGTGAACAGACCCTTGCCGCCAACTTCCGAAAGTGCGCGGTCAGCAATGCGGTCACCCTTTGTGGAGATCGGCACGATCTCGAACATCTCGGTCGCAAGACCGTGGGCCGCCATAAGGCGATCGCGCGTCTCGTGTGCCTGCGCTAGTGCCAACGGGCTGGCGCGTGTGCCGATTCGGAAAGGTTTTGTTTGCATCCGCTTCTATCCATTGTTACCGGAGGTGTTCGTACCCAAGTTTCCTGAGCACCGCAATCAACGAACCGGCTGATGACCCCCTTTCTTCGTATCCTCGGCATAGAGACAAGTTGTGACGAAACCGCCGCATCCGTGGTGGTTCGGCATGCTGACGGGCGTGGGGAAATCATCTCCGACGTCGTTTTGTCGCAGCTGGAGGAGCACAGTGCCTATGGTGGCGTGGTGCCCGAGATTGCAGCACGCGCGCATGTCGAGGCGCTCGATACGTTGATAGAAGAAGCATTGGCCAAGGCCGGTGTGACACTGGCGGATATCGATGCCGTCGCCGCCACCTCTGGTCCGGGTTTGATCGGCGGTCTGATCGTCGGCCTGATGACAGGCAAGGCCATCGCCAAGGCGGCGGGCAAACCGCTCTATGCCGTCAACCATCTGGAAGGCCACGCGCTGACTGCGCGGCTGACGGATGGACTGTCGTTTCCCTACCTCATGCTCTTGGTGTCCGGAGGGCATACGCAGCTTATTCTCGTGCGTGGCGTCGGGCAGTATGAGCGCTGGGGCACGACGATTGACGATGCGCTGGGCGAAGCGTTCGACAAGACGGCGAAGCTTTTGGGATTACCCTATCCCGGCGGGCCCGCGGTCGAAAAGGCCGCTTCCAATGGCGATCCCGATCGTTTCGCACTTCCGCGCCCCATGGTCGGCGAAGCGCGTCTGGACTTTTCCTTCTCTGGCCTGAAAACAGCCGTAAGGCAGGCCGCTACCGCCATTGCTCCGCTGTCTGAACAGGATATCTCTGATATTTGCGCGTCATTCCAGAAAGCAGTTTCGCGCACCTTGAAGGACCGTATCGGTCGCGGCTTGCAACGGTTTTCGAGTGAATTTCCCTCTGTCGAGGGCGACCCGGCGCTGGTGGTTGCGGGTGGTGTCGCTGCCAACAAGGAGATTCGCAGCACGCTTCAGGCCCTGTGCGATACCAACGGCTTCCGCTTCGTCGCGCCACCCCTGGAACTGTGCACCGACAATGCTGCAATGATTGCCTGGGCAGGGTTGGAGCGCATGGCACAGGGCATGGAACCTGATGGGCTCGATGTGCAGCCGCGTTCGCGCTGGCCGTTGGATGCGCAAGCGCAGACGTTGATCGGGTTTGGCAAGCGCGGGGCCAAGGCATGAGTGACCGGGAAAAGCTTGTCGTCATCGGTGCAGGTGCTTTTGGAACGGCCATCGCCGTCGTGGTCGCGCTGGAGAACCGCCACGATGTGACCCTTCTGGGCCGCGATGCCGCTTTGATGGCGGACTTGCGAAACCTCGGTGTTCACGACGCGGCATTGCCGGGGATATCCTTGCCGGATGCGCTTCACTATTCCGCAGAGCCCGATGTGCTTCATGCTGCCGATATCGTTCTGTTTGCCATGCCTTCGCAGGCGCAGGCGGATGCGGCGCGGTCCTACGGCCCCTATCTCTCCAAAGATGCTGTCGTCGTAACCTGCGCCAAGGGCATCGATCGCTCATCCGGGCAATTGTTGACCGACGTGCTGGAGCATGAATTGCCGAACCATCCGGTTGGCGTGCTCTCAGGCCCCGGCTTTGCTGCCGATATCGCAAGCGGCCTGCCGACGGCCATGGCTGTCGCGGCTGGCGATCGTGCCGTGGCGGAACGATTGGCGCAGACGATTTCAGGCCAGACGTTCCGGCTTTATGCTTCTACGGACCGAACAGGCGTGCAGCTTGGTGGTGCGCTGAAGAATGTGTTGGCAATCGCCTGCGGCATCGTTGAAGGGGCAGGGCTTGGCGATTCCGCCAGGGCAGCGCTGATCTCGCGAGGACTGGCGGAAATGTCGCGTCTGGTTGCGGCCATGGGCGGCATGGCGGATACCGTGCGCGGTCTTTCCGGGCTCGGCGATCTCGTCCTGACGGCCACCAGCCATCAATCGCGCAATTTGCGCTTCGGCATTCTGCTGGGGCAGGGCGGTGATCCCGCCTCTTTCCACGGTGGGCTTGTCGAAGGCGCCTATGCTGCCTCCATCGCGTCGCGGATCGCCGCAGACCTTGGTGTCGAGATGCCGGTGACGAGTGCGGTCGCTGCCATTATCGATGGGCGGCTGGATGTGAAAACCGCCATACAACAATTGATGACGCGCCCGATCACCACCGAATAGGGCGACAAGAGGAGACGAGAATGCTGTTCGCTTTCATCTGCAAAGACAAGCCCGATCACCTGCATGTGCGCATGGAAACCCGTCCCGTGCATCTGGAGCATCTCAACAAGCTCAATGCCGACGGCATCTTGAAAATGGCAGGTCCGTTTCTAGATGCCGATGGCAAGCCAAATGGCAGTCTGGTGATTGTCGAGGCAGCAGATATCGACGCTGCTCGGGCACTGGCGGATGCTGACCCCTATGCAAAGGCCGGTCTGTTCGAGAGCGTCGATGTGAAGCCCTATAATTGGGTCTTCAACAATCCTGGAGCGTAAGACAGATGGCGAATTACTGGCTTTTCAAATCCGAGCCGGCGACATGGTCCTGGGAGCAGCAAAAGGCCAAGGGCGATGCGGGAGAAGAGTGGACCGGCGTTCGCAATTATCAGGCACGCAACAATATGCGCGCCATGAAAATTGGCGATAAGGGGTTCTTCTACCATTCCAATGAAGGCCTGGAAGTCGTCGGCATTGTCGAGGTCTGCCAGTTATCGCAGCCGGATTCGTCGGCAGAGGGTGATCATCGCTGGGACTGTGTCCACATCAAAGCAGTCTGCGACATGCCGCAGCCGGTGTCCTTGAAGGACGTGAAGGCCAGCCAGAAGCTTGCGGATATGTCTTTGGTCACATCCATGCGGCTTTCCGTGCAGCCGGTGACAGAAGACGAATATCTGGAAGTCTGCCGCATGGGTAAGCTCGACAAGCCGCCACGCACGAAATGATGTCGATTGAAAACCGAGCCTGAAACCTTCATCCGCGACAATACGAGCATCATGGTGCCGCCGCATGTGCCGGAGGTCAGGCTTCATCTGGCGAGTGAGGCGCATGATCTGTGGCTGAAGACGGAAGAAGAGCTACAGGAAATCGGCCTGCCGCCGCCGTTCTGGGCGTTTGCCTGGGCAGGCGGGCAGGGGCTTGCGCGTTATATCATCGATAATCCTGAGACGGTGCAAGGCAAGCGGGTAGTGGATTTCGCAAGCGGTTCCGGGCTGGTCGCTATCGCCGCTGCGAAGTCTGGTGCGATGCAGGTAACGGCTGTTGACATAGACCCGTGGGCTGAGACAGCCATAAAGCTGAACGCCTGCGAAAACGACGTTGTCATCGGTTTCTCAGGTCGCGATGTCATTGGCTCCGACATGGACACCGAGGTGCTTCTGGCTGGAGATGTTTTTTACGATGGTGCTTTTGCCGAAGCTTTGACTCCCTGGCTTTCCGCACTTGCAATGAAGGGTGTGAAGGTTCTGGTTGGAGACCCGGGTCGGGCATATTTGCCCTTAGATCGCTTGAGGGCCTGTGCGACCTACGAGGTGCCGGTCACGCGGGCGCTGGAAGACAGCGACGTGAAGAAAACAACAGTCTGGGAGTTCGTCTGATCGATCATCAGGGCCTGATGACGCATACGCCTGCTTCATACGAGCAATTTTCACCGCCTGCTCTACTATCGACATGGATAATCCTCGGTGAGGCTGTATCATCACGATAGCGGACGCCTTTTCTTGAGCCTTCAACCGTGAAATAATTCCCGTTGCGTGGAGCGCGGCTTGCATAAAACGCGCCTGAATAGGTCCCGACGCTTTTGAGATGCGATGGCAGCCCATCTCCACCATAGTATGATTTGCCTTGATGTCTGGTGTGGGAATAGTCAATGTGGCCACGCGTCTCCAAGGATTGCGCATTCGTGGCCGTTGAAAACGACGTTACCACCAGAGCCGAAGCGAGCATGATTCGGATATAAAACATGAATGTATCGCTCCATTTTCTTGGGTCGTAAATCGGGATTAAATTTGACGTTTACGTAAGATATTTTGATCCGTGACACTTGGAAACGCTTGATATTTTATTTTCGATCCGTGAAACACGAAAGATTCTTCGATACCCAATCGATTAAATTCGTTTCGAAGGTCAATTGCGCTTGTGGTCATGGCTCCGTGCTATTAAAGGTCGCGGTTGGTGCAATGCACATTTTTCCTTTATGTGCGTTGTTTGGGGGCGCCCGCAATTCGAGGCGCAGGAACGCCGTGAGGTTTATATGGCGAATACGACAAGCAATCGGCCATTGTCGCCGCATCTTCAAGTCTACAAGCTTATTCCAACCATGCTTGCGTCGATCGTGCATCGCATTACCGGTGCTGCGCTCTATTTTGGCACGTTGCTGGTCGCCTGGTGGCTGATCGCGACGGCGTCGGGCGTCGATGCCTATAGCTGGGTTCAGTGGGCCATGAGCTCCATCATCGGCAAGCTTGTTCTGATCGGCTACACCTGGGCGCTGGTTCATCACATGCTGGGCGGTTTTCGTCACTTCATGTGGGATCTGGGTCATGGCTTCGACAAGCATTTCACCACGAAGATCGCCAAGGCGTCTTGGGTGGTTTCGATCTGTCTGACCGCGCTGATCTGGGTTATCGCCCTGATCGTGCGCTGAGGAGATACTGTCATGGATATGCGTACACCGCTCAATAAGGTTCGCGGTCTGGGCTCCGCCAAGGAAGGCACCGAGCACTTCTGGCGCCAGCGCGTCACCGCGATTGCCAACGTGCCGCTGCTGATCTTCTTCGTCGTGTTTCTGGTCATGTATGGCGGTGAGCCGTACGACGTGGTTGCCTCGGCTCTTTCGAACCCGCTGGTTGCCGTGACGATGGTTCTTGTCGTCGTCTCCGGCATCATACACATGAAGCTGGGCATGCAGGTCATCATCGAAGACTATGTGCACGCGGAAGTTCCGAAGCTGGTTCTTTTGATGCTCAACACTTTCTTCTCGGTGATCATGGCTGGTCTCTGTCTCTTCGCCGTTCTGAAAATCGCATTCGCAGGATAATCCGTCATGGCATCGATCAGTTCACCTACTCAGAACGGCAAGGCCTATACTTACGTCGACCACTCCTATGATGTGATCGTCGTCGGTGCCGGTGGCGCGGGTCTTCGCGCGACGCTCGGCATGGCCGAACAGGGCTTCAAGACAGCCTGCATCACCAAGGTTTTCCCGACGCGTTCGCACACGGTTGCGGCGCAGGGCGGTATTGCCGCCTCGCTCAACAACATGACGCCGGATAGCTGGCAGTGGCACCTTTACGATACCGTCAAGGGTTCCGACTGGCTGGGCGACGTGGACGCCATGCAATATCTGGCCATGGAGGCGCCGAAGGCGGTCTATGAGCTGGAGCATTACGGCGTGCCGTTCTCGCGTAACGCCGAAGGCAAGATTTACCAGCGCCCGTTCGGCGGTCACATGCAGAACTATGGTGAAGGTCCTCCGGTCCAACGTACCTGCGCTGCCGCCGACCGCACCGGTCACGCCATTCTGCACACGCTTTACGGCCAGTCGCTGCGCAACAATGCTGAATTCTTCATCGAATATTTCGCGCTCGACCTCATCATGTCCGATGATGGCAGCCGTTGCACGGGCGTCGTTGCCTGGAACCTCGACGATGGCACGATCCATCGCTTTACGGCAAAGATGGTCGTTCTGGCGACCGGTGGTTACGGCCGCGCCTACTTCTCGGCAACATCGGCGCATACCTGCACAGGTGATGGCGGCGGTATGGTTGCCCGCGCCGGTCTTCCACTTCAGGACATGGAATTCGTTCAGTTCCACCCAACCGGTATTTACGGCGCAGGCTGTCTGATTACCGAAGGTGCGCGTGGTGAGGGCGGTTACCTCGTCAACTCCGAAGGCGAACGCTTCATGGAGCGCTATGCGCCATCCGCCAAGGATCTCGCCTCGCGTGACGTCGTCTCGCGCTGCATGACCATGGAAATTCGTGAAGGTCGTGGCGTTGGCAAGAACAAGGATCACATCTTCCTGCATCTTGACCACCTCGATCCTGCTATCCTGCACGAGCGCCTGCCGGGCATTTCCGAAAGCGCCAAGATCTTCGCAGGCGTGGATGTGACGCGCGAGCCGATCCCGGTTCTGCCAACGGTTCACTACAATATGGGCGGCATTCCCACCAACTATTGGGGTGAAGTGCTGAATGCCGATAGCGAAAATCCAGAGCGGATCATTCCAGGCCTGATGGCTGTGGGCGAAGCCGGTTGCGCTTCGGTTCATGGTGCGAACCGCCTCGGCTCCAACTCGCTGATCGACCTCGTTGTCTTCGGTCGCGCCGCTGCCATTCGTGCAGCGGAGGTTATCGACCGCAACAGTGCCATTCCGGCGCTGAACGTCGCGGCCTGTGACAAGATCATGGATCGCTTCGACCGTCTTCGTAACGCAAATGGCGGCACACCCACCGCCGTGCTGCGTGACAAGATGCAGCGCGCCATGCAGGACGATGCCGCCGTGTTCCGCACGCAGGAATCGCTGGAAAGCGGTTGCAAGCGTATTTCGGCGATCTGGAAAGAGTTGCCTGACATCAAGGTCACCGACCGCTCGATGGTGTGGAACTCCGATCTGGTTGAGACGCTCGAACTGGAAAACCTCATGGCCAATGCCATCACGACCGTTTACGGCGCGGAAGCCCGTAAGGAAAGCCGTGGCAGCCATGCGCGTGAAGACTTCGTCGACGGTCCTTTCGGTGGTCGTGACGACGTCAACTGGCGCAAGCACACGCTGGCCTGGGTCAACGAGCAGGGCGATGTGAAGCTTGATTACCGTCCGGTTCACACCGATCTCATTGCCGAGGGTATCGATCTCCAGAAGATCGCGCCTAAAGCACGCGTCTATTGATTTGAGAGGAACTGGACATGGTTGAACTTGCTCTTCCCAAGAACTCTCAGATGACCGAAGGCAAGGTCTGGCCGAAGCCGGCAGGCGCGAAGAATGTTCGCGAATACCGGGTTTACCGCTGGAACCCTGATGACGGCCAGAACCCGCGCATCGATACCTATTACATCGATGTCGATGATTGCGGCCCGATGGTTCTCGATGCGCTTCTCTACATCAAGAACAATGTCGATCCGACGCTGACGCTTCGCCGTTCCTGTCGCGAGGGTATCTGCGGTTCCTGCGCCATGAACATCGATGGCACGAACACGCTGGCCTGCACCAAGGGTATGGAAGAAATCACCGGCACAGTGAAGGTCTATCCTCTGCCGCATATGCCGGTTGTGAAGGACCTCGTTCCTGATCTTTCCAACTTCTACGCTCAGCACCGCTCCATCGAACCATGGTTGAAGACAGTGTCTCCAACGCCTGCCAAGGAATGGAAGCAGAGCCATGACGACCGCCAGAAGCTGGATGGTCTCTATGAGTGCATTCTGTGCGCCTGCTGCTCGGCTTCCTGTCCCAGCTACTGGTGGAACGGCGACCGTTATCTCGGTCCTGCCGTTCTGCTCCAGGCCTACCGCTGGCTCATCGACAGCCGCGATGAGGCAACGGGCGAACGTCTCGATAACCTCGAAGATCCGTTCCGCCTCTATCGCTGCCACACCATCATGAACTGCGCGCAGGCATGCCCGAAGGGTCTTAACCCTGCCAAGGCGATCGCCGAAATCAAGAAGATGATGGTCGAGCGTCGCGTTTAAAGGTGGCTCATAATCGAAGATAGTGAACAGGCCGCGACTTCCCCGTCGTGGCCTGTTTGATAATAACGGGGCTGGAAATTTCTATAAAAATCGACTGAAATTGCAATTATCGCGGTAGCGGCTTGCGTTAGCTAATGCTTTGGTAATAATTCAGCCGTTTTGTGTAGACATGGTCCTGCCGAAGCAGAAAATCGGGAGCTTGAAATGCAGTTCAGATATGTGGTGACGGGTCTAGCGGTCGTTATGAGCCTTGCCGGTTGCCAGCGTACCTCCTTCGATTACAACAACAATAGCGCTCCAAGCGGTAATCCCGGTTACACCCCGCCGCTTCAGGCGCAGCCGGTACCTTCCGTGCAGTCTGGCGCCCTGCCGCCTCCTGGCGGCTCCGCACAGTTCCCGAATGCGCCTGCCAATTCAGCACCCGGTGGTGCCAACGTTGCTTCCGCTGCTCCGGCGGCTGCGATGGATGTCACCAAGGAAGCCATGGTCGGCAACTGGCGCGTGTCCAATGGTGGCGCAAGCTGCGATATGTTCCTGACGTTGACGAACCTCGGCAGCGGCTCGCGTGGTGGTACGCGTGGTTGCTCGGGTGAACTGTCGTCCATGGGATCATGGGAAGTCTCCAACAAAATGGTTCAGTTCAAGAACCGCGCCGGCGATACCATCGGCCGTGTCTACAAGACCGGCGATACCCGTTATGACGGCACGACCAACAGCGGTCAGCCCCTCAGCCTCAGCCGATAATTTTTGTCACGCGGGCAGCGTTTCACGTTGCTCGCGTCTGAGGCCTGTTTATGAAGCCATTACCGGACTACAATCATAGCGTCGTTGAGCAACTCAACACATTGACCGCCTCTGGCGAGCTGAAAGCCGATGCCGCACAACTGGATGTGGCCGCTCATCTGGATCGAATTCTGACCGATCTCAAAATCCGCAAACCCGCCAAGAAGAAAAGCGCGCTGGGCTGGATGTTTGCCAAGAAGGCCGGACCTGCCTCGTCCGTCAAAGGTCTCTACGTCGAGGGAAGTGTCGGTCGCGGCAAGACGATGCTGATGGACATGTTCTTTCAGTTGGTGCCTATCGAAAAGAAACGCCGCTGCCATTTCCACGAATTCATGGCCGACGTCCATAATCGCGTCCATGCGCATCGTCAGAAACTGAAGAACGGCGAGACCAAGCAGGCCGACCCTATTCCGCCTGTTGCCGCACAATTGCTGGCCGAGGCGGAACTGCTGTGTTTCGACGAGTTTTCGGTCACGGATATTGCCGATGCGATGATCCTTGCCCGGCTGTTTACCGAACTCTTCGCCAATGGCTGTGTGCTGGTGACAACATCGAACGTCTTGCCGGACAATCTCTACAAGGATGGGCTCAATCGCAGCTTGTTTCTCCCTTTCGTCGATCTGCTACAGCAGCATGTCGAGGTCGTCACGCTGAACAGCCCGACCGACTATCGGATGG
Source organism: Hyphomicrobiales bacterium (assembly GCA_900468015.1). GTDB lineage: Bacteria > Pseudomonadota > Alphaproteobacteria > Rhizobiales > Rhizobiaceae > Agrobacterium. The sequence goes on along the minus strand of UBRU01000009.1, from coordinate 96,238 downwards.
AAAAGATCAAGAGCCTGCCGGTCTATGTGACGCCATTGGGCGAGGCCACCGACAAGGCCATGGATGCAGCCTGGCGGCAATTGACAGAAGGTCACGTCAGCGCACCCACCGAGATTGCCAGGAAGGGACGCTCGGTGCCCGTGCCGCAGGCTGCCGGTCGCGTAGCGCGTTTTTCATTCTCCGATCTCTGTGAAAAGCCGCTTGGTGCTTCGGATTTTCTGGCCATCGCTGACCGTTTCGATACCGTTTTCATCGACCATATTCCGCTACTGAATGCCGATAAGCGCAATGAAACGAAGCGTTTCATCATTCTCATCGATGCTTTTTATGATCGTACCGTCAGGGTCTTCGCCTCGGCTGCTGCGATGCCGGAAGATTTGCTGGGTAAGCGAAAGGGTACGGAAGGTTTCGAATTTGATCGCACCGCATCGCGCCTGTTTGAGATGCGAAGCGCCGACTACCTCGCACTGCACAACGAGAAACGTGCCGTTCCATGACATTTCTGTTACTAAATATCTTACGTTTACGTAAGATATTTATGATCTAAACGATTGAAAATACTTGGTTCAAAAGAATCGGTTGCCATTTCAGGCCAATAAAGCTAAGTCGAGTGCGACAATTTAAAGCCGCCATACATCAGCGGCGAAATTGAATTGAAGCTCGAGAGGAAGCATTCGATGTCTCGCAAAAAGATTGCACTTATTGGTTCTGGTATGATCGGCGGCACGCTGGCGCATTTGGCCAGCCTGAAAGAACTGGGCGATATCGTCCTCTTCGATATTGCTGACGGTATTCCGCAGGGCAAGGGTCTGGATATTGCCCAGTCCGGTCCTGTCGAAGGTTTCAATGCCAAGCTGACGGGTGCTTCCGACTACGCTGCCATCGAAGGCGCAGACGTTTGCATCGTAACCGCCGGTGTTGCCCGCAAGCCCGGCATGAGCCGCGACGATCTTCTCGGTATCAACCTCAAGGTCATGGAACAGGTCGGCGCTGGCATCAAGAAATATGCTCCGAACGCATTCGTGATCTGCATCACCAACCCGCTCGACGCGATGGTCTGGGCTCTCCAGAAGTTCTCCGGTCTGCCGAAGAACAAGGTCGTCGGCATGGCTGGCGTTCTCGACAGCGCCCGCTTCCGTCTGTTCCTGTCTGAAGAATTCAACGTCTCCGTTCAGGACGTGACGGCATTCGTTCTCGGAGGCCACGGCGATACCATGGTGCCTTTGGCGCGCTACTCCACCATTGGCGGCATCCCGCTGACGGACCTCGTCAAGATGGGCTGGCTCACTGCCGAGCGTCTGGAAGAGATCGTTCAGCGCACGCGTGATGGCGGTGCGGAAATCGTCGGCCTGCTGAAGACCGGTTCGGCGTACTATGCACCTGCTGCATCCGCTATCGAGATGGCTGAGTCCTACCTCAAGGACAAGAAGCGCGTTCTACCTGCTGCTGCTTACCTTTCCGGCCAGTACGGCGTGAACGACATGTATGTCGGCGTTCCCACAATAATCGGTGCAGGCGGTATCGAGCGCATCATCGAAATCGAACTCAACAAGGACGAGGAAGCCGCCTTCCAGAAGTCCGTTGGCGCGGTTGCAGGTCTTTGCGAAGCCTGCGTCAACATTGCTCCGTCGCTGAAGTAATTGCCTTTCGGCACAAACAGGGATTAATCCATGAATATTCATGAATATCAGGCCAAGGCTCTTCTGAAGGGCTATGGTGCGCCGGTGGCTGAAGGGGTTGCTATCCTCAAGGTCGAAGAAGCCGAAGCCGCTGCAAAGCAGCTTCCTGGCCCACTTTACGTGGTCAAGAGCCAGATCCACGCTGGTGGTCGCGGCAAGGGCAAGTTCAAGGAACTCGGCCCCGATGCAAAGGGCGGCGTTCGCCTGGCCAAGTCCATCGAGGAGGTTGTTTCCCACGCCAAGGACATGCTCGGCAACACGCTGGTCACAGCGCAGACGGGCGATGCCGGCAAGCAGGTCAACCGTCTCTACATCGAAGACGGCGCAGACATCGACCGCGAACTCTATTGCTCGCTGCTCGTTGACCGTTCCGTTGGCCAGGTCGCATTCGTGGTGTCCACGGAAGGCGGCATGGACATCGAGGCTGTCGCCCACGACACACCTGAAAAGATCCATACGATCGCGATCGAACCAGAAGCCGGTGTAACGGCTGAGAACATCGCAGCGATCTCCAAGGCATTGGAGCTTTCGAGCGCTGCTGCCGAAGACGCCAAGGCGCTCTTCCCCGCGCTCTACAAGGCCTTCGTCGAAAAGGACATGGCTCTTCTCGAAGTCAACCCGCTGATCGTCATGACCGACGGTCACCTGCGCGTTCTCGACGCCAAGATGTCCTTCGATGGCAACGCGATTTTCCGTCACGACGACGTGAAGCTGCTGCGCGACGAAACCGAAGAAGACGCCAAGGAAATCGAAGCCTCCAAGTGGGACCTCGCCTATGTGGCGCTTGATGGTAACATCGGCTGCATGGTCAATGGTGCCGGTCTTGCCATGGCAACGATGGACATCATCAAGCTGTACGGCAAAGAACCTGCAAACTTCTGCGACGTCGGCGGTGGCGCTGGCAAGGAAAAGGTTGCGGCTGCGTTCAAGATCATCACCGCTGACCCGAAGGTCGAGGGCATCCTCGTCAACATCTTCGGCGGCATCATGAAGTGCGACGTCATCGCCGAGGGCGTTATCGCCGCGGTGAAGGAAGTTGGTCTCAAGGTTCCGCTCGTCGTGCGCCTCGAAGGCACCAATGTCGAATTGGGCAAGAAGCTTCTGAACGAATCAGGTCTTGCGATTACGGCTGCTGATGACTTGGACGATGCGGCCAAGAAGATCGTTGCGGCGATCAACGGCTAATTGAGGGACTGGAAATAATGTCTATTCTTGTAAATAAAGACACCAAGATCCTCGTTCAGGGTCTGACCGGCAAGACCGGCACGTTCCACACCGAACAGGCGCTTGCTTATTACGGCACGCAGATGGTCGGCGGTATTCACCCGAAGAAGGGTGGCGAAACCTGGACTGGCTCCAAAGGCGAGAGCCTGCCGATCTATGCGACCGTTGCGGAAGCCAAGGAAAAGACCGGCGCTGACGCGTCTGTCATCTATGTTCCGCCAGCCGGTGCTGCCGATGCTATCATCGAAGCGATCGATGCGGAAATTCCGTTCATCACCTGCATCACCGAAGGCATTCCGGTCATGGACATGGTTCGCGTCAAGGCTCGCCTCGACCGTTCCAACTCGCGCCTGCTCGGGCCCAACTGCCCGGGCATCATGACGCCGGAAGAGTGCAAGATCGGCATCATGCCGGGTTCGATCTTCCGCAAGGGTTCGGTTGGTATTGTGTCGCGCTCCGGCACACTTACATATGAAGCCGTGTTCCAGACATCCAACGAAGGCCTTGGCCAGACGACGGCTGTCGGCATCGGTGGCGACCCGGTCAAGGGTACCGAGTTCATCGACATCCTGGAAATGTTCCTGGCTGACGAAGCGACACAGTCGATCATCATGATCGGCGAAATCGGCGGTGCAGCGGAAGAAGAAGCAGCACAGTTCCTGATCGACGAAGCCAAGAAGGGCCGTAAGAAGCCAATGGCTGGCTTCATCGCGGGTCGTACGGCGCCTAAGGGCCGCACCATGGGCCACGCCGGTGCTGTCGTTTCCGGCGGCAAGGGTGATGCGGAATCCAAGATTTCGGCCATGGAAGCGGCTGGTATCAAGGTATCGCCATCCCCAGCACGTCTGGGCAAGACGCTGGTCGAAGTCCTCAAGGGCTAAGACGAACAAAAATCTGGCAGCGGGCAGGGGTCGGAAACGGCAGCCTGCCCGAAGCCGCAGGAAGAAGAGTCGATGCTTTCGCATCGGAGACTAAAGCGGCAGACCGACAACGGTCATCAACGGGATTGAGGAGGCGGGCGAATACGTCCGCGAAAGCACCATGGCAAGGCAAGAAGCCAACGAGCAGTTTTCGATCACGTCGTTTCTGGACGGCGCGAATGCAGCCTATATCGAGCAGCTCTACGCCCGGTATGAGGAGGATCCATCCTCCGTATCGCCAGAATGGCAGAGCTTCTTCAAGGGGCTTTCCGATAATCCAGAAGATGTGAAGAAAGCCGCGCAGGGTGCTTCCTGGAAGCGCTCTAACTGGCCGATTGCTGCCAATGGCGACTTGATTTCGGCGCTGGATGGCAACTGGGCCACCGTCGAAAAGGCCATTGAAAAGAAGGTTCAGGCCAAGGCTGAAGCCAAGGGCGCTGAAACCGGCAAGACCGTCAGCGAAGCAGAGGTTCTTCAGGCGACACGCGACAGCGTGCGCGCCATTATGATGATCCGAGCCTACCGCATGCGCGGCCACCTGCACGCAAAGCTCGATCCGCTCGGCATCGCCAGCGCGGTTGAGGACTACAACGAGTTGTCGCCGAAGTCCTATGGCTTCGAGGAAAGCGATTACGATCGCAAGATTTTCATCGATAACGTCCTTGGCCTCGAATATGCCAGCGTTCGTGAGATGATCGAAATTCTCGAACGTACTTACTGCACGACACTCGGTGTCGAGTTCATGCACATGTCCAGCCCGGACGAAAAAGGCTGGATTCAGGAACGTATCGAAGGCCCGGACAAGGGCGTTGCCTTCACCGCTGAGGGCAAGAAGGCTATACTTTCGAAGCTCGTCGAAGCCGAAGGCTACGAGCAGTTCCTCGACGTTCGCTTCAAGGGCACCAAGCGCTTCGGTCTCGATGGCAGTGAATCGCTGATCCCGGCGCTCGAACAGATCATCAAGCGTGGTGGTCAGGATGGCCTTGAAGAGGTCGTGCTCGGCATGGCCCACCGTGGTCGCCTCAACGTTTTGACCAACGTCATGGGCAAGCCGCACCGCGCCGTTTTCCACGAGTTCAAGGGCGGTTCGTTCAAGCCTGACGATGTCGAAGGTTCCGGTGACGTTAAGTACCATCTGGGTGCATCGTCCGACCGCGAATTCGATGGCAACAAAGTTCACCTGTCGCTGACGGCCAACCCATCGCACCTCGAGATCGTCAACCCTGTTGTCATGGGCAAGGCCCGTGCCAAGCAGGACCAACTGGCCAAGGCATGGGATGGTGACACCATTCCGCTGTCCGAGCGCGCAAAGGTTCTGCCGCTGCTGCTGCACGGCGATGCTGCTTTTGCAGGTCAGGGTGTGGTTGCTGAGATTCTCGGACTGTCCGGTCTTCGCGGTCACCGTGTTGCTGGCACCATGCATTTCATCATCAACAACCAGATCGGCTTTACGACGAACCCGGGCTTCTCCCGCTCGTCGCCTTATCCATCCGACGTTGCTAAGATGATCGAAGCACCGATTTTCCACGTCAATGGTGACGATCCGGAAGCTGTTGTTTATGCAGCGAAGGTCGCGACCGAATACCGCATGAAATTCCACAAGCCTGTTGTGGTCGACATGTTCTGCTACCGTCGCTTTGGCCATAACGAAGGTGATGAGCCATCCTTCACACAGCCGAAGATGTACAAGGTCATTCGTGCGCACAAGACGGTTGCCAATATCTATGCCGAGCGTCTGATTGCCGAAGGTCTGATTACCGAAGGCGAATTCGAAAAGATGAAGGCCGACTGGCGCGCGCATCTGGAGCAGGAATTCGAAGCCGGCCAGAGCTACAAGCCGAACAAGGCCGACTGGCTGGACGGTCAGTGGTCCGGTCTTCGTGCCGCCGACAATGCCGATGAGCAGCGTCGTGGCAAGACCGGCGCGCCGATGAAGCAGCTGAAGGAAATCGGGCGCAAGTTGTCGACCATTCCGGAAGGCTTCAAGGCACACAAGACCATCCAGCGTTTCATGGAAAACCGTGCGCAGATGATCGAGACTGGCGAAGGTCTGGATTGGGCGATGGCGGAAGCCATGGCGTTCGGCTCGCTGGTTGTCGACGGTCACAAAATCCGTCTCTCCGGTCAGGATTGCGAGCGCGGAACGTTCTCGCAGCGCCACTCGGTTCTTTATGATCAAGAGACGGAAGAGCGTTACATTCCGCTTGCAAACCTTGCACCGACGCAGGCGCGCTACGAAGTCATCAATTCGATGCTGTCGGAAGAAGCTGTTCTCGGCTTCGAATATGGCTATTCGCTGGCTCGCCCGAATGCGTTGACGCTTTGGGAAGCCCAGTTCGGTGACTTCGCCAACGGTGCGCAGGTCGTGTTCGACCAGTTCATCTCGTCTGGTGAGCGCAAGTGGCTTCGCATGTCCGGTCTCGTCTGCCTTCTGCCGCATGGTTATGAAGGCCAGGGTCCCGAGCACTCGTCCGCTCGTCTGGAACGCTGGTTGCAGATGTGCGCCGAAGACAACATGCAGGTTGCAAACGTTACGACGCCGGCTAACTACTTCCACATCCTGCGCCGTCAGGTGAAGCGCGACTTCCGCAAGCCGCTGATCCTGATGACGCCGAAGTCCCTGCTGCGCCACAAGCGTGCGACCTCTTCGCTGACGGAACTGGGTGGCGAGTCCTCCTTCCACCGTCTGCTGTGGGACGATGCGGAGGTCATCAAGGACGGTCCGATCAAGCTGCAGAAGGATTCGAAAATCCGTCGCGTCGTGCTTTGCACGGGTAAGGTCTACTACGATCTGCTCGAAGAGCGTGAAAAGCGTGGCATTGACGACGTCTATCTGCTGCGCATCGAACAGCTCTATCCGTTCCCGGCCAAGGCGCTCATCAACGAGCTGTCCCGCTTCCGCAACGCCGAGATGGTCTGGTGCCAGGAAGAGCCGAAGAACATGGGTGCGTGGTCGTTCATCGACCCTTATCTGGAATGGGTTCTGGCCCACATCGATGCCAAGTACCAGAAGGTCCGTTACACGGGTCGCCCGGCAGCTGCATCGCCAGCGACGGGCCTGATGTCCAAGCACCTCGCGCAGCTCGCGGCATTCCTGGAAGACGCGTTGGGAGAGTGAAAACTCTTCCCACCGCACCCTCTCAAAACAGCTATTTGATGAAACGGAACTAGATCATGGCCACTGAAATCCGCGTACCAACCCTCGGCGAGTCCGTCAGCGAAGCAACTGTCGGAACCTGGTTCAAAAAGGTTGGCGATACCGTCAAGGCCGACGAGCCGCTGGTAGAGCTGGAAACCGACAAGGTAACCGTTGAAGTTCCGGCACCCGCCTCCGGTGTACTGACAGAAATCGTTGCCCAGAATGGCGAGACGGTTGGTCTTGACGCTCTGCTTGGCCAGATCGCAGAAGGTACTGCGGGCGCTGCTCCATCCGCACCGGCTGCTGCGCCTGCAAAGGCACCTGAGTCTGCTGCTGCTGCCGCACCTGCTGCTGCTGTTTCGTCTGCTGCGCCAAGCTCCATGCCGCCTGCACCGGCTGCTGGCAAACTCTTGTCAGAAAACAACCTCTCTGCCGATCAGGTCGATGGTTCCGGCAAGCGCGGACAGGTTTTGAAGGGCGACGTTCTGGCCGCTGTTGCCAAGGGCACGTCTGCCCCAGTCGCAGCCCCGGCTGCCGTCGCTGCACCCCGCCCGGTTTCTTCCGAAGGCGATGCTGTTCGCGAAGAGCGCGTGAAGATGACGCGCCTGCGTCAGACCATCGCCCGCCGCCTGAAGGATGCGCAGAACACAGCCGCCATGCTCACCACTTACAACGAAGTGGACATGACTGCGGTCATGGAACTGCGCAATCGCTATAAGGACGTGTTCGAGAAGAAGCATGGCGTCAAGCTCGGCTTCATGGGCTTTTTCACGAAAGCCGTCACGCATGCCCTGAAGGAACTGCCTGCGGTAAATGCGGAGATCGATGGCACCGACATCATCTACAAGAACTATTGTCACGTCGGCATGGCTGTCGGCACCGACAAGGGTCTTGTCGTTCCGGTCATTCGTGATGCCGACCAGCGCTCTATCGCTGGCGTCGAGAAGGAACTCGGTCGTCTTGCCAAGGCAGCCCGCGACGGTTCACTTGGCATGGCCGACATGCAGGGCGGCACCTTCACCATCACAAATGGTGGCGTCTACGGCTCGCTGATGTCTTCTCCGATCCTCAATGCACCGCAGTCCGGTATTCTCGGCATGCACAAGATCCAGGAGCGTCCGGTCGCTATCGGCGGTCAGGTCGTCATCCGTCCGATGATGTATCTGGCGCTCTCCTACGATCACCGCATCGTTGACGGCAAGGAAGCCGTGACCTTCCTCGTCCGCGTCAAGGAAAGCCTTGAAGATCCCGAGCGTCTGGTTCTCGATCTCTGATCGAACTTGCTTTTTCGGTCAGCGGGGTTTCAAGTGAAATCCCGCTGAAATTGTCTCAGGAGCTTGCTTGTGCAACCCACTTTCCTCGCCGCATCACCGTTTCTACCCCTCATAGGGGTCAGTGTGCTCATTCTTATGATGCATATCGCGCTGCAGGCTATGATCGCGACGAAAGAGCTTGGTAGCAGCTGGAATGCCGGTCCGCGTGACGATGGCAAAAAAGTGCAAGGCAAACTCGCTGGTCGCGCCGAGCGCGCAGCCTCGAATTTTCTCGAAACCTACGTCGCCTTCGTCGCCTTGGCCTTCGGCGTCATCATGGCAGGTGACCCGGTTGGCCTTGCGTTAATTGGCGCCTGGATTTGGATTGTCTGCCGCATCGTCTACATACCGCTGTATCTGGCAGGAATTCCCTATATCCGGTCGCTGGTCTGGGTCGGCTCCATGATCGGCCTCTTGCTCATGCTCTTCGTGTTGTTGTTCTAGGAGGCAAGCTGATGCACCAATATCTCATTGAACTTGCATCCTTGATGGCAATCTTCTTCTTCGCCATCGTGTCTCCGGGCGCCGATCTCGCCATGGTCATGCGCCAGGCGATGACCCACGGGCGCCGCGAAGCGATCATCACCAGCTTTGGCGTCGGAACATCCTTGATGTTCCATGTGACCTATACGATCCTTGGTCTCGGGCTGATCATCTCGCAGTCCATCTACCTCTTCAACATCGTCAAATGGCTCGGTGTTGCCTATCTGATCTATATCGGTGTCAAAGCCCTGCGGGCTGGCAAGATGGAAATGCCGGAGGTCGATGGCGCTGAGATCATTCAGACGAAACGCCAGTCCGGATTGAAAGCCTTCACGCTCGGTTTTGCTGCCAATGCGCTCAACCCGAAGCCGGTCTTTTTCTTCCTGTCGATCTTCTCGACGGTGGTGCATGCGCACACGCCAGTTCCGATCAAATTCGGCTACGGCTTCGTCATGGCAAGCTGCCTCATACTCTGGTTCGTCGGCGTCAGCATGTTCATGACGACGCCACGCATGCGCGCAGCCTTTGCCCGCGCCAGCCAATGGATCGACCGGACCAGCGGCGTCGTGTTCATCGCGCTCGGCATCAAACTGGCAACGGAAAAGTCGGCCTGATTTTTCAGGTCAAACGAAAGTAGGGCGGCTCATGTCGCCGCCCCCAATCTATCAGGAACGAACACATGGCATATGATGTAGTTGTAATCGGCACAGGCCCCGGCGGATATGTTTGCGCGATCAAGGCGGCACAGCTTGGCTTGAAGGTCGCCGTTATCGAGAAGCGGGCGACCTATGGCGGTACCTGCCTGAACGTTGGCTGCATTCCTTCGAAGGCGCTTCTGCACGCATCGGAAGTTTTCGCGCATGTGGCCCACGGCGTCGATAGCCTTGGTATTGAAGTTGCTGCGCCGACGCTCAACCTCGACAAGATGATGGCGCATAAGGACGGTGTGGTGAAGGCCAACGTCGATGGCGTTTCCTTCCTGTTCAAGAAAAACAAGGTCGACACCTTCCAGGGTCTCGGCAAGATCGTGTCTGCCGGCAAGGTTTCCGTCACCACCGATGCAGGTGAGGTTCAGGAAATCGAAGCCAAGAACATCGTCATTGCGACCGGTTCCGACATCGCGGGCATTCCGGGCGTGCAGGTCGATATCGATGAGCAGGTCATTGTCTCCTCTACGGGTGGCATTGCGCTGACGAAGGTTCCAGAAAAGATGATCGTCGTCGGTGGCGGTGTCATCGGCCTCGAGCTCGGATCGGTCTGGTCGCGTTTGGGCGCCAAGGTCACGGTCGTTGAATATCTTGACAATATTCTCGCTGGCATGGATAGCGAGCTTTCCAAGCAGGCGCAGCGTCTGTTTGCCAAGCAGGGCATCGATTTCAAGCTGGGCGCCAAGGTCACTGCCGTCGAAAAGGCTGGTGATGGCGCTAAGGTTACGTTCGAGCCGGTCAAGGGCGGTGCGGCTGAAACGCTCGACGCCAATGTCGTGCTGATTTCCACCGGTCGTAAGCCTTTCACCGAGGGTCTCGGTCTGACGGAAGCAGGCGTTGTGCTGGATAGCCGTGGCCGCGTCGAGATCGACGGTCATTACAAGACCAATGTCGACGGCATTTACGCCATCGGCGACGTGGTCAAGGGTCCGATGCTGGCCCACAAGGCGGAAGACGAAGGCGTCGCACTGGCGGAAATTCTCGCTGGTCAGCACGGCCATGTGAATTATGATGTCATTCCCGGCGTGGTCTACACTCAGCCGGAAGTCGCCTCCGTCGGCAAGACGGAAGAGGAACTGAAGGCTGCGGGCATTGCCTACAAGGTCGGCAAATTCCCCTTCACGGCCAATGGTCGCGCTCGCGCCATGCAGGTCACGGACGGTTTCGTGAAAATTCTGGCTGACAAGGAAACCGACAAGGTTCTCGGCGGTCATATCCTCGGCTTCGGCGCTGGCGAGTTGATCCAGGAAATTTCTGTGCTGATGGAATTCGGCGGTTCTTCGGAAGATCTGGGCCGTACTTGCCATGCGCACCCGACCATGTCTGAAGCGGTGAAGGAAGCGGCACTCGCGACCTTCTTCAAGCCGATCCACATGTAAGCTTTCAAGCCAACAAAAAGGCCGCAGTCTTTACGGACTGCGGCCTTTTTTTATACGTGCTTTTTGCGCGTCGTATTACGTTCTTATGGCGTGAAGATACTGGAAGTGCCTGTCATATTGCAGGAGCACGTCCTGAATGAGCTCTTCTTTCGTGAAGCCCATCACATCGTAATCTTGCCCGCCATCCGACAGAAAGACTTCTGCTCGATAATAGTATTCGGCTTTCTTGCGGCTGGATTGGCTTTCGAAGAAGCTGTAGCCGGGCGTCTCATAACGGCGCATGCGGATGCCGTAGATGAACTCTTCCGCTTCTCCCGGCGTAACGGTCAGCTTCAGCCTGTCGTCCTTGTTGTCCAGCTGCGACGTGAGGGAGCGCTTCTCAAGCTCAAGCGCGACGGCTTCCAATGCCGGTGTTGCCGTTTCCTGCAGGAAACGTTCGGTTTCAGCTTTGCCGGGGTGGTTGAGAATGCCCTGCAACTGTCGCTGCCAGCTTGCCGATTGGCGTGGCCGCAGACTCTGCACCAAGGCATTCTGGCGAAGACCTTCTTTTTGCAGTCCCTTCCAAAGGCCCCAGCACATCAACAGCATGACGAAGGTGAAGGGCAGGGCACCGGCGATGGAGGCGGTCTGCAAAGCATCCAGTCCACCGGTCGAGAGAAGGATAGCGCCGATGACACCAGAGACGATGGCCCAGAAAACACGCCGTGCCGTTGGTCCGTCCTCGCGTCCGCCCGATGTCAGCGTATCGATGACGAGCGCTGAGGAATCGGCACCTGTGACGAAGAAGAACACGATTAGCGCCATGGCAAACCACGAGACGTAAACGCCGAATGGAAACTGCTCGAGGAACACGAAGAGAGCGAGCGTCACATCGTTGGCCACCGCTTCGGATACGGCCGTCGTTGCGCCGGTCAGATGCATGGACAGAGCGGTATCACCAAACACCGTCATCCAGGCGAAGCTGAAACCGGCGGGAACAAGGAGAACGCCTGCGATGAACTCGCGGATGGTGCGACCGCGCGAAATGCGGGCGATGAACATGCCGACGAATGGCGACCACGCGATCCACCAACCCCAATAGAACAGCGTCCAGTCACCCAGCCACTCGCTCGGTCCCTTATCGGGGGCGTACGCGTACATGTAGAATGTGCGCAGAACGAACTGATCGAGGTAGGCACCGAGGTTCTGCACGAAGGCACGCAGAAGGAATGTCGTTGGACCCATGACGAAGACGAACAGCATCAGGGCAACAGCCATCAGCATGTTCAGGTTCGAGAGGAACTTGATGCCCTTATCCAGCCCGGTCGCAACGGACACGGTTGCCATGCCGGTGATGACGACGATTAGCGGCAGCTGTATCCAGAAGCTGATCGGCCAGCCAAGCACATGGTTGAAACCGGCATTGACCTGGAGCACGCCGAGACCAAGCGATGTGGCGACACCGAAGAGCGTGCCGATGACGGCGAAGATATCGACAGCATTGCCAATCGGCCCGTAGATGCGATCACCGATCAGCGGATAAAGCGCCGAACGCATGGTGAGCGGCAGACCGTGACGGAACGAGAAATAAGCGAGCGACAGGCCGATGACGGCATAAACCGCCCAGGCGTGTAGACCCCAATGGAAATAGCTGATTTCCATGGCCGTGCGGGCGGCTTCGATGGTGGCGGGATCGCCAGTCGGTGGCGCGGTGAAGTGTTTGACTGGCTCGGCGACGCCGAAGAAGACAAGGCCGATGCCCATGCCCGCAGCAAACAGCATGGAGAACCATGCGCCATAACTGTAATCGGGCTCGGAATGGTTGGGGCCGAGCTTGATTTTGCCGTGACTGGAAAAACCGAGATAGAGCATGAAGATGAGGAAGATGGCGACGGACAGCAGGTAAATCCAGCCCAGTTCGGTCACGATCCATAACTGCATGCCACTGAACAGGGCGGCAGACCCCTGCGGGGTGACGACACCGGCGATGACGAAAACCAGCGTCAGCCCAACAGACCAGAGGAAGACGGGTTTGTTGACACCCTCCGTCAAACCCACGCGTTTCTTTTCCGAAGCGTCTTCGTCAGCCATGTCAGTCCCCTCAAATCCACATAGAAAGCAAGCGCTGCCTTGGCAGTGCTATGCGGAGCGGAGAATGAATTGCGCGCCAAATAGTTGCATATTTTGTGAGTGCATAAATTTAGAAAATTCTAATTATACAGTGGCTTACGTCACGATTGTCTTTAGTGGACGGCCGTCAAGGTGAAGCCTTTTGCGCGCAGCAGTTCGATGACGCCGACTTTGCCCGGCAGATGCAGTGCGCCAACGGCCATGAAGACATTGCCGTTCTCGAGATGCGGTGCGGCATTGTTCGCCATGACGTGGTTGCGATCATTGATCAGGCGTTGCTCGAAGGCGGCATAGCCATCTTTCCCCAGATCGTCATGCTCGGGATCGATGCTTTTCATCATGGGCATGATCATGCCGATCTCGCCCTCCACATAGAGATCGATCATCGTCGCCATGACGTCATCCATCCGGTCGCCCAGTTCCAGCATCTGGATCAGCGATTGCACGTGAAAGGACAAGGGTAGGTCGGACATGGCGGTGATCTGTTCCAGAAGCGTTTCCAGACCGACGAGCGTTTTGCCTTCGCTTACCGCATCCTTGGCAAGTTTCATGTCCAGAAAGTTCGCGCCACGCGCCTTGCGGGCAAATTCGCAGGTGGGAAGTGCCACGAAGCTGGACAATATCCACGGCTTCATTTTGACGACGGCATCGAGCGGAATGCCCCGCTCTTTCAGCCCGGTCTCCAGCTTTGCAACGTCCTGAGGCGACAACAGGTCGGTCATCGATTTGCCGTCGAGGAACATGGTCAGTTCCGGGCGCGCCAGCAGAGATGCGGCAGCCTTTTTTTCATCGGTGATTTCGTCGGATTCGACAATGACAGTGTCGGCCTTTGCAAAAGCCTCTTTTGCACCATCGGGCATTTGCAGCACGCGCGGATCGGAAATATGCATTGTGCCGAGAAGCCATGAGGGCTCGACGCCTGTTTTCTCGATTTTCCAGAATGCGCCCTTGCCGTTGGGCGTCTGTTTCGCTTCGGCAACAATGGCGTCGTAGCGCGCAGGTTCCTTCTTCTGCATCTCGACCAGCAGATTGGTTCCCTTGCACTCGATCGGGTCGTCGGCAGCATGAGCTTCGCCAACGGACAGCAAGGTTGTGACCAGAACGGCAATCGCTGCGACATGCATTGCGGCCAGCAGCCACAGCAACGCGTCGCCCATGCGGCCCATAATAAGTGATGTCAGGTTTTGAGGCCTGGAAAGATCGATCATCGAATCACCCCGTTTTCTGGCAGCACTTATAAGTCCGGGGATTTGGACGGACGGTTAATGGGCATAGTTAAGCAAATCTTGCGCGTTAAATCTTTTATGCCCGAGGATGGGAATTGTCGTAGATTTCCAGCAAACGTGCGGTATCGACGCCGGTATAAATCTGCGTTGTGGACAGGCTGGCATGGCCCAATAATTCCTGAATGGTGCGCAAATCCCCGCCGCCAGCCAGCAAATGCGTGGCAAAAGAATGCCGCAGGGCGTGCGGTGTTGCGTTTTCCGGCAGACCGAACGCGCCACGCAGTTTCTGCATCTCACGCTGAACAATGGCGGGTTGGAGCGTGCCGCCGCGCGCACCGAGAAACAGCGGCTCGTCGTCTTCGATATGATAGGGGCAGAGCGTGCGGTAGGTCTCTACAGCCTCCAAGACGACGGGAAGAAGCGGTACGATGCGCATCTTGTTGCCTTTGCCCGTCACCCGAAGACTGCGCACACCGTGCGAAAGATCAGCCCCGGTTAGCCCCAGCGCCTCGGAGATACGCAGGCCGCAACCGTACAGCAAAGCAAGCACCGCAGCATTGCGGGCGGCGATCCATGGCTCTTCCGAAAGCTGTGCGTCAGCTGTCGTGATTTTCAGGGCCTGCCGGTCTGTGAGCGGTTTCGGCAGAGATTTCGGCTGTTTCGGCGCACGCATGGCGGTTGCACCAGCTGCGTTGACCATGCCCTTTTTCTCGAGATACCGGAGAAACGACCGCAACCCGGCAAGATGTCTGCCCAGCGAGCGTGCGCCCGCACCCTCTTTGCGGCGTGACGCGAGAAAAGCGCGAAGATCGACAGGGCGCAAATTGCTGACATTGCCGATGCTGGTCGGATTGCCGAGATAGCCGGTCATGAACGTCAAAAATTGTCTGGTGTCACGCTCATAGGCTTCGAGGGTGTTATCTGCGAGGCGTCTCTCGCCGGCCAGAGAGGAAAGCCAGACCTGCCGCTCTGCCAAAAGCTCCGGGTCGGCAAAGGTCAAAATCTCGTCCATGGTAGAATCCCATCGTTTGCGGCAAGACTAAACCAGTTGCCGTCTGCATTTGGTTAAAATGCGGATGACAGGCAGGGACTGTCTCCGCTAAAGGTTCCTTTCCCAGTTCCCAGAGTGCATTGTCGCCAGCCTATGGCAAAAGATTCGACTGATCTGTTTGCGGCCTTGTTCGACCAGCACAAGCCCGCTCTTCCCAAACCCGTTGCGGCGGTGCCCGTTCTGGTGCCCATGCCTGCGCCGGGTCCGTACAGCTATTCGGTGCCCGCCGACATGGTGGTGGAGCCGGGGTCCATCGTGCAAGTACCGCTGGGCCCGAGGCAGGTTATCGGCGTCGTCTGGGACAAGACTGATGGAGCTTCCGTCGATCCCAAAAAGCTTCGGCCCATCACCAAATCCTTCGATTGTCCGCCAATGCGCGATGAAATGCGCCGCTTCATCGATTGGGTGGCCGCTTACACACTGTCCCCGCCCGGGCTCGTGGCCCGCATGGCTCTACGTGCTCCAGCCGCCTTCGACCCGGAGCCGATGATCGAAGGCCTGCGGCTCACGGAAGCGCGACCGGAACGCTCAACGCCTGCCCGTGCGCGGGTCCTGGAACTAGCCGCCGAGGGTCATGCCTGGACGAAGAGCGGGCTTGCCAACGCGGCGGGTGTTTCGGCAAGCGTCATCGATGGACTTGCCAAGCAGGGCATTTTTGAAACGGTCTTTCTGCCCGCCCCATCCGTGGTCGCAGAGCCGGACCCTGACTATGTCGAGCCCCGTCTGGAGGGGCCGCAGAGGCAGGCGGCGTCCGAGATCCTGGACGATGTGAGGAAAGGCGGCTTCGCCGTTTCACTGATTGATGGTGTCACGGGCTCCGGCAAGACTGAGGTCTATTTCGAAGCCGTGGCCGAAACCCTGCGGCAAGGCAAACAGGTGCTGATCCTGCTGCCCGAGATCGCCTTGACGGCATCTTTTCTGGACCGCTTTCAGGACCGCTTCGGCTCCAAACCGGCGGAATGGCATTCCGATCTTTCGCCGCGTCTGCGCGAAAAAGTCTGGCGCCAGACGGTGACGGGCGAGGTGCGCGTGGTGGCGGGCGCGCGCTCCGCACTCTTCCTGCCGTTCGACAATCTTGGCCTTATCATTGTCGATGAGGAGCACGACCCGGCCTACAAGCAGGAAGACCGCGTCTATTATAATGCGCGCGATATGGCTGTCGTGCGTGCGCGAATCGCCGACTTCCCGGTCGTGCTGGTGTCTGCCACGCCATCTGTCGAAAGCCAGGTGAACGGCACCTCGGGCCGTTACAACACGATCCACTTGCACACGCGGTTTGGCGATGCGGCCATGCCGGACCTGCATCTGGTCGATATGCGCAAACACCCGCCGGAACGTGGCGGGTTCCTGTCACCGGTGCTATTGCGTGGCATTGCCAAGACCATGGAGAAGGGCGAGCAATCGCTGCTGTTTCTCAATCGGCGTGGTTATGCTCCGCTGACTCTGTGCCGGGTCTGCGGTCACCGTTTCCAGTGCCCGCAATGTTCCAGCTGGTTGGTCGAGCACCGCTTTCGCAGCCAATTGCAATGCCACCAGTGCGGTCACAATCAACCGACGCCGGACCATTGCCCGGAATGCGGCACTTTCGATCATCTGGCCGCCTGTGGTCCCGGTGTCGAGCGAATCGCGGAAGAGGTCGAAAAGCACTTCCCCGAGGCTCGAACCATCGTGCTGTCGTCCGACCTGATGGGCGTAAAACGCTTACGGCTAGAGCTCGAAGCCATCGTCAAGGGTGAAGCGGATATCGTTATCGGCACCCAACTCGTAGCCAAGGGTCATAATTTTCCGCTCATGACGCTGGTGGGTATCGTCGATGCCGATATAGGACTGGCGAATGGCGATCCGCGAGCAGCGGAGCGTACCTTCCAGCTCCTGTCGCAGGTGACAGGACGTGCAGGCCGCACGGGTCTCAAAAGTCATGGTCTCTTGCAGACCTATCAGCCGCAACACCCTGTCATGCAGGCCATCGTTTCGGGTGATGCGGCTGCCTTCTATGACAGAGAGGTGATGGAGCGGGAGAAAGCCCTGCTTCCGCCATTCGGGCGATTGGCATCGGTCATCATTTCCGCCGATACTCGCGCCGAGGCCGAAACGCATGCGCGTGGCCTGCGGGCCTCCGCGCCGCAGGCATCCGGCATTATGTTGCTTGGCCCAGCCGAAGCACCGCTTGCGCTCATTCGCGGGCGGTATCGGTTCCGGCTTCTGGTTCATGGCAAGAGAAATTCCGACATGCAGGCCTTCATGCGGGCGATGCTGGGCAACGGACCCAAGGAGCGTGGGTCGATCCACGTCCAGATCGATATCGATCCGCAAAGTTTTCTGTGACGCCTTTTCCACTTACAGCCCGTCATGCCATAAGGCTTTCGGGGAACACCTGATTTGGGGACAACAATGGAATTCTATTTTCCGACCGAGTTCGGCGAGCAACTGGCATTTTCTGCCGCAGCCGTCTCTGCCATCATTGGTTTGGTCATCATGTTTGCGCCTGGCGTGACGTCTCGTCTGTTCGGTATGCAATTTCAGGCGGAGCGCCGGGATGGCCTAGTCTTGTTACGCTCTTCTCTTGCGGGCCTTTATCTGGGGTTTGGAGCGACGGCGATGTTACTAGGACAATTCTTAGTGTACATGGCCTTTGGTTTTTCGTTCGCACTCGCTGCTTTCGGTGCGGTCCTGTCGATTCTGTCGGACGGGGGCGCAACAATGCGAAATTGCTTACTTCTGGTTGTTCATTCAGCCTTGGCCGCGCTGCCTCTGATTTACGTATTCGGGTTGGTTTAAAAAAGCCGATGCGGCATTCATGCCGCTGATATGGGCTTCTGCGGGGTGATGTCGGAAAATTTAACGGCTTGGCTCTTGCTCAAACGCCACTTTCCGTTACTACGCGTGTTGCGAGTCCCGGCTTCCTATGCTAGACGGACCGCGAAATCGAGATAAGGCAGGGGGGAATTCCGGCCTTTTTCGGGGAAATTGAAACGATTTCAAGAATTTGGAAAGCTGAGCAATTGGCGCCGTCTTCTTGGACGATTAGCAGGGAAAAAGTGCCCGTGGCAGATACCTCCCATGGAACATCCGGTGTAGCGGAAAGGTATGCGTCGTCGCTTTTCGAGCTTGCTTTGGAAGCGGGTGTCATTGAAGCGGTTGGTGCCGACCTCGAAAAGTTTCAGGGCTTGCTTGATGAAAGCGACGATCTGAAGCGTCTGGTTGCGAGCCCCGTCTTTTCGGCGAAAGAGCAATCCAGCGCTATTTCCGCCATTGCAGAAAAAGCCGGTATCGCTGGCCTGACTGCAAACTTTCTGAAAGTCGTTGCGGGCAATCGTCGTCTGTTTGCCGTTCCCGGCATGGTCGTTGCCTATCGTGAAATCGTTGCCGCGCATCGCGGTGAGATTACTGCCGAGGTTACCTCGGCTCATGCGCTGGATGAAGCGCAGGAAACTGAACTGAAAGCGGCGCTGAAGAGCGTTACTGGTAAGGATGTGAAGGTCGCTCTGACCATCGATCCATCCATTCTTGGCGGTCTTATCGTCAAGGTTGGTTCGCGCCAGACCGATACGTCTCTTCGCACCAAACTTTCCACCCTTAAGCTTGCACTGAAAGAGGTTGGCTGATGGATATCCGCGCCGCGGAAATTTCCGCTATTCTAAAAGACCAGATCAAAAATTTCGGCAACGAGGCAGAAGTCTCGGAAGTCGGCCAGGTGCTTTCCGTCGGTGACGGTATTGCCCGCGTTTACGGCCTCGACAATGTTCAGGCCGGTGAAATGGTCGAGTTCCCAGGCGGCATTCGCGGCATGGCACTCAACCTCGAAAACGACAACGTCGGTGTTGTTATTTTCGGTTCTGACCGTGACATCAAGGAAGGCGACACCGTCAAGCGGACCGGCGCCATCGTTGACGTTCCTGTCGGTCCAGAGCTTCTCGGCCGCGTGGTCGACGCTCTCGGCAACCCGATCGACGGCAAGGGCCCGATCAACGCAACGCGCCGTTCGCGTGTTGACGTCAAGGCTCCCGGCATCATTCCGCGCAAGTCGGTTCACGAGCCTATGTCGACCGGCCTCAAGGCCATCGATGCTCTGATCCCGGTTGGTCGTGGCCAGCGCGAGCTCGTCATCGGCGACCGTCAGACCGGCAAGACAGCGATCATTCTCGACACAATCCTGAACCAGAAGGCCATTCACGACAGCGGCCCGGACTCTGAAAAGCTGTATTGCGTTTACGTCGCTATCGGCCAGAAGCGTTCGACGGTTGCGCAGTTCGTGAAGGTTCTGGAAGAGCGTGGCGCTCTTCAGTATTCGATCATCGTTGCTGCAACGGCTTCCGATCCTGCTCCAATGCAGTATCTGGCACCGTTCGCCGGTTGCGCGATGGGCGAATATTTCCGTGACAACGGCATGCATGCGCTGATCGGTTACGACGACCTTTCCAAGCAGGCCGTTGCTTACCGTCAGATGTCGCTTCTTCTGCGTCGTCCTCCGGGCCGCGAAGCCTATCCTGGCGACGTTTTCTACCTGCACTCGCGTCTGCTCGAGCGCGCCGCCAAGATGGGCGACGATGCTGGCAATGGTTCGCTGACGGCTCTGCCGGTCATCGAAACGCAGGGTAACGACGTTTCCGCGTTCATTCCGACCAACGTGATCTCGATCACCGACGGCCAGATATTCCTTGAAACCGACCTGTTCTATCAGGGTATCCGTCCGGCTGTTAACGTCGGTCTGTCGGTGTCTCGCGTTGGTTCTGCCGCTCAGATCAAGGCCATGAAGCAGGTTGCCGGTTCGATCAAGGGTGAGCTTGCCCAGTATCGTGAAATGGCAGCGTTTGCCCAGTTCGGTTCCGACCTTGATGCTTCCACACAGCGCTTGCTGAACCGTGGTGCACGTCTGACCGAATTGCTCAAGCAGCCGCAGTTCTCTCCGCTCAAGACGGAAGAACAGGTTGCTGTGATCTTCGCTGGTGTGAACGGTTACCTGGATAAGGTTGCTGTTGCTGACATCAGCAAGTTCGAGCAGGGTCTGCTGTCTTACCTTCGTTCCGAAGGCAAGGACATTCTCGACACCATCCGCACGGAAAAGGCTGTTAGCGATGATACCAAGGGCAAGTTGAAGACTGCTCTTGAGAACTTCGCCAAGTCTTTCTCCTGATTAGCCTCGTGACTGGGACGGATAACGGATGCCTTCACTAAAGGATCTGAAAAACCGCATAGCCTCCGTAAAGGCGACGCAGAAGATTACCAAGGCGATGAAAATGGTCGCCGCGGCGAAGCTTCGGCGCGCCCAGGAAGCTGCGGAGGCCGCCCGGCCTTACTCGCAGCGCATGGGTGCCGTTCTTGCCAATATCGCTCAGGCGGTAGAGGCGGACGTTGCTCCGGTTCTGATGACCGGTACGGGCAAGGACGACGTGCATCTGCTCGTCGTCTGCACGGCTGACCGTGGTCTTTGCGGTGGTTTCAATGCACAGATTTCCCGTTTTGCTCGTGATCGTGCCCGCAAGCTGATTGCAGAAGGCAAGACGGTCAAGATCATGACTGTCGGCAAAAAAGGTTACGATAGCCTGCGTCGCGAATTCTCGTCCAACATCATCGAGCGCATCGAATTGCGTGACGTGAAGCGGATGGGTTTCGAGAACGCCGACGGCATCGCCAAGAAGATCATCGCGCGTTTTAACGCCGGTGAGTTCGATGTCTGCACGCTGATCTATTCCGAGTTCAAATCGGTCATCAGCCAGATCCCGACAGGTCTGCAGCTTATTCCTGCTGCGGCTCCCGCGGTCGAGGTCGAGCAGTCTGCAACGACGGCGATTTACGAATACGAGCCGGATGCGGCTTCCATTCTGGAAGACCTTATTCCGCGCAACATTTCGGTTCAGGTTTTCCGGGCTTTGCTCGAAAACGTGGCTGGCGAAATGGGTGCCAAGATGAGCGCGATGGACAACGCCACGCGCAACGCCGGTGAAATGATCAACAAGCTGACGCTTTCCTATAACCGTCAGCGTCAGGCTCAGATCACCAAGGAACTGATTGAAATCATTTCGGGCGCGGAAGCGCTCTGAGGTTAAGGAAAGAGGGTAAGGATAATGGCTAAGGCAGCTACCCCAAAGAAAACCGCAGCGATCACTGGCGCGACCGGCAAGGTTACGCAGGTTATCGGCGCTGTTGTCGACGTGGCGTTCGAAGGCGACCTGCCTGCGATCCTCAACGCGATTGAAACTGACAATAACGGCAACCGTCTGGTTCTCGAAGTTGCGCAGCACCTCGGCGAAAACGTCGTGCGTACAATCGCCATGGACTCGACCGAAGGTCTGGTTCGCGGTCAGGCCGTTCGTGACACGGGCGCTCCGATCACCGTTCCTGTCGGTCCTGAGACGCTTGGTCGTATCATGAACGTCATCGGCGAGCCGGTTGACGAAGCAGGTCCGCTGGTCACATCCGGCATGCGCGCCATCCACCAGGAAGCACCTTCCTACGTCGAGCAGTCGACAGACGGCCAGATTCTGGTCACCGGCATTAAGGTTGTCGACCTCCTGGCGCCTTACGCCAAGGGCGGTAAGATCGGCCTGTTCGGCGGCGCCGGCGTTGGCAAGACCGTTCTGATCATGGAACTGATCAACAACGTTGCCAAGGCGCACGGTGGTTACTCGGTGTTTGCTGGCGTGGGTGAACGTACCCGCGAAGGCAACGACCTTTACCACGAAATGATCGAATCCGGCGTGAACAAGCTGGGCGGTGGCGAAGGCTCCAAGGCTGCGCTCGTTTACGGCCAGATGAACGAACCACCAGGCGCGCGTGCTCGCGTTGCCCTGACGGGTCTGACCATCGCTGAAGACTTCCGCGACAAGGGTCAGGACGTTCTGTTCTTCGTGGACAACATCTTCCGCTTCACGCAGGCTGGTTCCGAAGTGTCGGCTCTCTTGGGCCGTATTCCTTCCGCTGTGGGTTATCAGCCCACGCTGGCGACCGACATGGGCCAGATGCAGGAACGCATCACCACCACGACCAAGGGTTCGATCACCTCGGTTCAGGCCATTTACGTACCTGCCGACGACTTGACCGACCCGGCGCCAGCAACATCGTTCGCCCACTTGGACGCAACGACGGTTCTGTCGCGTTCGATCGCTGAAAAGGGTATTTACCCGGCTGTTGACCCGCTCGACTCCACGTCGCGCATGCTTGACCCGATGATCGTTGGCGAAGAGCACTATGAAGTTGCCCGTAAGGTTCAGATGACCTTGCAGCGCTACAAGGCTCTCCAGGACATCATCGCCATTCTCGGCATGGACGAACTGTCTGAAGAAGACCGCCTGGCCGTTGCGCGCGCTCGTAAGATCGAACGCTTCCTGTCGCAGCCGTTCTTCGTGGCTGAAATCTTCACTGGCGCCCCAGGCAAGCTGGTCGCTCTCGAAGACACGATCAAGGGCTTCAAGGGTCTGGTCAACGGCGAGTACGATTACCTGCCGGAAGCTGCGTTTTACATGGTTGGTTCGATGGAAGAAGCCGTCGAAAAGGCCAAGAAGATGGCTGCTGAAGCCGCCTGATCATCTTGAAAGCGCGTGGCTTCCACGCGCTTTCGTCCGCCGCCCAACGAAAAAGAAGTAAATAGCCATGGCCGACAGTTTCAAATTCGAACTTGTTTCCCCAGAGCGCCTGCTTGTTTCCGAGACGGTCACTGAAGTTGTCATTCCTGCCACGCTTGGCGAAATGACTGTTCTGCCGAACCATGCGCCTGTCATGACCACGATCAAGCCAGGTCTTGTTACCGTGAAGTTTGCTTCGGGCGAAACGCATAAATACGTCGTGTTCGGTGGCTTCGCGGATATCGTTCAGAGCGGCTGCACGTTGCTGGCCGAATCCGCAACGGCTGCTGACGACATCACGCCGGACGATTTGCAGAAGCGTATCGATGCTGCCCGTTCTGAAATTCAGGAAGGCAACCATCACCACGAGCATCTGACGAAGCTTGAAAAGCATCTTTATGAATTGACGAACCTTCATGAGGTCCTCGTCGCCGCTTGAAAGCACCGGGCAGGTTCCAAGGAATGACTGCCTACTAAAACATACGAAAAGCGGCCAATTCGGCCGCTTTTTGTTTTTCAAGCGTTGTGTTCGTTAAACCCACAAACTGGGTTATAGCGATTATGCGTCGCTAGGTTGGCAAGCGATGTCACAAAGGTATTTCGTATGTCCCCAGTTCCGGCCTATCGTGCGGTCAAGCGCATCTCGCTTAAAAATGGCGCCATCAAAGAAGATAGCCGCGACGTTCCAGAAGAGATTCCTGTTGCTTTTTCTTATGGTGGTTCGACCCATGCGGTGATGATGGCATCACCGGTCGATCTGGAAGATTTCGCCTATGGTTTCAGCCTGACCGAAGGTATCATTTCGGAGGCCTCACAGATTGAAGCAGTTGACGTCCTCGAAACGGACCAGGGCTTCGATGTTCAGGTCACGTTGTTCGATCAACAGGCGGACGCATTGCGGGCGCGCAAGCGTCACATGGCGGGTCCAGTCGGCTGCGGTTTATGCGGGATCGAATCCATCGAGCAGGCCGTGCGCCCGATACCCGATGTGTCGTTCGTCGAATTGTGTCTCCATACAGCCGATCTTGTCAAAGCGATGGATACTCTGCATGGAGAGCAGGTCATTTTTCGGCATACACGGGCGGTGCATGGTGCAGGCTTCTATCTTCCGGGTGGCGGCTTGGTTGCTGCCAGAGAAGACGTTGGCCGACATAACGCCTTGGATAAGCTCGCTGGCTGTGTTTTACGAAGTGGTCACTCTGGTTCAATTGGCGTAGTTGTAGTCACCAGCCGTATTTCCGTGGAGATGGTGCAGAAGGCCGCGATTTTGGGCAGTCCGATACTCGCAGCGGTCTCAGCCCCGACAGCGCTTGCAATCGAAACCGCTGAGAAGGCTGGAATGACGCTCGTCGCGCTTGTGAGGGGCGAAGATTTGGAAATCTTCACCCGTCCAGATCGGATCGTTTTGAATATGCGTGACGATAAATCTTGAGGGATTGCCCGCATTCCTTTTGCTTTCTGCTTCTGCTTTGATATTCGTCAACTGGATATCAACGGACGCTTGCCACCGTGCCAGTGGTCTCCGTGTGCATTCCCAGAACCATATTTGACGGGCTGCGTCGCGACGACGTTTCCGGGAGACGACAATGCAGCATGACTTGATCTCGAAGACGCGGCATGCCGTTCAGGAAACCGATTTCGGACCCTGGCTGGCGAAAGCGTCGATCCTCATCATCGATGATGAGCCCGGCATGCGCAATTTCCTGATGCGGACGCTGGAGACGCGGTGCGCCTTCGTGGATGAAGCCGCCGACACCCTCGAAGCCAGCCGAAAACTCGACGAGCGGCATTTCGACGTCGTCATTCTCGACAACATTATGCCGAAGAAAACTGGGTTGGAATGGTTGGCTGAGCAGAGAGCCATCGGCTTTTATGCCGATGCGATTTTGATGACGGCCTATGCCGATCTGGACACCGCCATTCAGGCCATCCGCGCAGGTGCGGCTGACTTTGTTTTGAAACCGTTTCGTTCCAACCAGATACTGAATGCCATTTCTCGCGCACTCGACCGGTCCAACCTGCAGCAGGAAAACTCGGCGTTGAGGTACCAGCTGAAAACGGCGTCAGAACACATATTCCTGCGCGACCGGCTGGTCGGCAGTTCTGCGACCATCCAGCAGACCCGCGACATGATAAGTCGCGTTGCGCCTTTGCCGACGTCTGTTTTGCTGACGGGTGAGTCGGGAACAGGCAAGGAAGTGCTGGCTCATTCCATTCACGAATTGTCGGATAGGGCCGACAAACCATTCGTGCCCATCAACTGCGCAGCCATTCCCGCCGATATGCTGGAGACGGAGCTGTTCGGCCATGTCAAAGGTGCTTTCACGGGCGCCGATAGTCGGCGGGAGGGGCTCTTTCTTCACGCCCAAAGCGGCACGGTGTTTCTGGATGAAATCGGTGAGATGCCGATGGCGCTTCAAAGCAAGCTTCTTCGGGTCATCGAAGATCGCAAAGTACGACCCGTTGGTGCCGAGCGAGAAGTGCCGATCGACATCCGTTTCATCTTCGCGACCAATGCGGATCTGGCGGCGGACGTGGAAAAAGGACGTTTCCGCGCTGATCTGTTTTACCGTATCAACGTCATGCAGATCTATCTAGCACCACTGCGGGACCGGGAGCGTGATGTGGTCGAACTGACCGACCTTTTCATGCATAAGTTATCACAGCAGCTTGGCATGCCGCCTGTTGCCATCGATGATACGGTGCGCGCAATGCTGCTTGCCTATCATTGGCCGGGCAATGTGCGAGAATTGCGCAATTTCATCGAACGGAGCCTCATCCTCGGGCGCTTTCCGCTGGATTTGCGGGGCAGTAATGCCGTCACTCCTGCAATAGGTACACTTGAAGAGATTGAGCGCCGTCACATTCTCGCTGTTTTGAACGAGATGGCCGGCAACAGGGACGAAGCCGCAAAACGTTTGGGCATTTCCCGCAAAACCATCGACCGTAAAATGTCGTCCTGGCATGGCTGAGAAACCGGCGCTCACACCGTTCTGGTACGCTGTCAGGTCCGTTCGTTTCCGGCTGTTGGCGATCGCTCTTTTGCCAACGCTGGTTATTCTGCCGCTTCTTCTCGGCGTGACAATGGTGCGCTGGAGCGGCAAGTTCGACGCGCTTTTGATCACGAAGGTCAATAGCGACTTGACCGTGGCTCACCAATATCTTGCGACCATTCTGGAAAATACCGGCGAACGGCTGGACGCCATCGCAAATTCTGCACGCTTGCGCGATATCGTTGTCAATGGCGACCAATCCTCGCTTGCCGGGGTTCTCGAAGAAAACCGGCAGCAGCTCGGTCTGGATTTTCTGTTCGTCGTTGATGGCGTGGGGAATGTCTCGGCCAGCGCCGGTACGGATGCGAAGCGGCTTCGGGTCGACTGGCCGGTTCGTGCCACGGCACTTGCCGGAAAGGCGTCCTATTCCATCGATATCTTTTCGCAGGAAGATTTGGCGGCGCTTTCTCCAACCCTCGCAGAGCGGGCACATCTGGAACTCGTGCCGACAAAATCAGCGCATGAAGGGGACAGGACTGTTGAGACACGTGGCATGATGATCCATGCCGCAAGTCCGATGCGTTTGCCGGGTAGTACTGCATTGGCGCTTGTGGGTGGGCGCTTGCTCAACCAGAATCTCGATTTCATCGATACGATCAATGATCTCGTTTACCGTGAAGCTAGTTTGCCGGAGGGAAGTCAGGGCACGGCGACCCTTTTTCTGGATGACGTTCGCATCAGCACCAACGTCCGCCTGTTCGAAAATCGTCGCGCGCTGGGCACCAGAGTGTCCGAGGCGGTGCACACGGCGGTTTTGGGGGCGGGGCAGGTCTGGCTGGACAGCGCTTTCGTGGTCAACGACTGGTACATTTCTGCCTATGAGCCGCTTGTTGACAGCTATGGCAAGCGTGTCGGCATGCTCTATGTGGGCTTTCTGGAAGCGCCGTTCGCGCAGGCGAAATACGAGACTCTCGGTTCGGTGATCGCGGCCTTTCTCGGCATCACCATTCTCAGCATTCCGGTGTTCCTGCGGTGGGCGAGGGGTATCTTCAAACCTCTGGAACGCATGACGCAGACGATTTCCAAGGTCGATGACGGTGATCTCGGCGCCCGCACAGGCCTGCCACCCACCGGCGACGAGATTGGCCGGGTGGCTGTGCATCTCGATGAATTACTCGATCGTCTTCAACAGCGCGAAGGCGAGCTGCGCGCCTGGAACGAGGAGTTGAACGTGCGGGTCGAGCAGAGAACGCAGGAATTGCAACTGGCCAATCTGCGTCTGGAAGCGACGACCAAGCAGCTCGTCATGTCAGAGAAACTGGCGACCATCGGCGAAATTACAGCTGGCGTTGCGCATGAAATCAACAACCCCATTGCCGTCATCCAAGGCAATCTAGAGGTCGCGCGCAGCATGCTCGGTGATGGGGCGGACGTTGCTACGACCGAATTCAACCTCATCGATGAGCAGGTGGACCGCATCAGCCGTATCGTCGGCAAGCTCCTGCAATTTGCCCGCCCGGAAGAGTTTGCCGGGTATGTAGAGCGCCAAAGCCCGGCGACCGTGATCTCGGACTGCATGCCGCTGGTCAAGCATGTGCTGAACCGAGCCGGTGTCGAGGTCGTCAGGAATGACAGAGCGCAAGGGCTTCTCGCCATGAACCGGACCGAGTTGCAGCAGGTGCTCGTCAATCTTATCGTCAACGCTGCGCATGCCATGCCGCAAGGCGGAACGCTGACATTGACCAGTGCAGACGAGGAACGTCACGGTTCGCAAGGCGTGGCTGTCACCGTCGCGGACACGGGCGTCGGCATGGCCGAGGATGTCGTCGCGAGGATTTTCGATCCATTTTTCACGACCAAACGACAGGAAGGCACGGGATTGGGCCTTTCGGTCAGCCAGATGCTGGTGGCGCGGCAAGGCGGAGACATCACTGTCACAAGTGTTGTTGGCACCGGAACCGCATTTACAATCTGGCTCCCTCATGCTGTCTGACAGCGAGGGCTGAGCACATCAGAAAATGGCGAAATAAAAGCGAAATTACGGACATTTTGTCGCTCAAGTGAGACAATTTGTCTCGGGCGATAGTATGGATAAGACTATCGTATTGATAAATAACAATTTCATTTTTGGCACAGGAATTGCTGCGTTGTTTTCAGCAACACAAATGTCCCTGCGTGCGAGCGTCCCAAAGAAGGAGCGCCTACGCATTCGGACATGTGGGCTTGGGACCTTGTTTCAAGGGATGAAGGCGCAGCCGTAGCGATTACGGGCTGCGCCTCACCTCCGTGAAGCTAACAACAACATCGAAATTCAGCGCGCAACGCGGTGAATGGAGGGACACACATGACTGCGACCAACGAAACGCTCGCGCCGGTGGCTGCGGGTGCCGGTCTTCTGGACCGTGAACGCATTATCGCTAAACCCGGCTTCAACCGTTGGCTGGTGCCACCGGCAGCGCTGGCAATCCATCTCTGCATCGGCATGGCCTATGGCTTTTCGGTCTTCTGGCTTCCGCTGACCAAGGCAATCGGCATTACCTCCACCGTTGCCTGTGCTGACCTCAACCTTGCTTCCGCTCTGTTCACCACTACCTGCGACTGGCGTGTGAGCGATCTCGGTTGGATCTACACGCTGTTTTTCGTGCTTCTCGGCTGCTCCGCTGCCATCTGGGGCGGATGGCTGGAGCGCGCGGGTCCACGTAAGGCCGGTTTTGTTTCCGCGATCTGCTGGTGCGGTGGCATGACCATTGCCGCCATCGGTATCATGACGCACCAGCTCTGGCTGATGTGGTTCGGCGCCGGTGTCATCGGCGGTATCGGCCTTGGTCTTGGTTACATCTCACCGGTCTCGACCCTCATCAAGTGGTTCCCTGACCGTCGCGGCATGGCAACCGGCATGGCTATCATGGGCTTCGGCGGCGGCGCGATGATTGGTGCGCCCTTGGCTGACGCCCTGATGCGCCACTTCCGCACCGATATGTCCATCGGCGTTTGGGAAACCTTCCTCGTCATGGCGGCAATCTATTTCGTCTTCATGATGGCTGGCGCATTCGGTTACCGCATTCCTCCTGCTGGCTGGAAGCCAGAGGGCTGGACAGCACCGGCTGCCAAGAACTCGATGATCACGACCCGCCACGTACACCTCAAGAACGCGCACAAGACCAAACAGTTCTGGATGATCTGGCTTGTTCTGTGCCTCAACGTATCAGCTGGTATCGGCGTTCTCGGCATGGCGTCGCCCATGTTGCAGGAAATCTTCGCGGGCTCCCTCATCGGTCTTCCCGAAGTGAAGTTCGCCGATCTGACGCCCGAGCAGCTTGCGCAGATCGCCGCCATCGCTGCCGGTTTCACCGGTCTGCTGTCGGTCTTCAACATTGCTGGCCGCTTCTTCTGGGCATCGCTGTCTGACCGCATCGGTCGCAAGGCGACCTACTTCACCTTCTTTGCGCTTGGCATCGTGCTGTATGCATCTGCTCCATGGGCTGCAGGTCTTGGCAACAAGGCGCTGTTCGTCGGCATGCTCTGCATCATCGTTTCGATGTATGGCGGCGGCTTTGCAACCATCCCGGCTTACCTTGCCGATATCTTCGGTACGCAGTTCGTCGGCGCCATCCACGGTCGTCTGCTGACGGCTTGGGCAACGGCTGGCATCATCGGTCCTGTCGTAGTCAACTACATTCGTGAAGCGCAGATCGCAGCTGGCATTCCGCGCGCTCAGGTCTACGATTTCACGATGTATATTCTGGCCGGCATGCTGGTTCTTGGCCTCATTGCCAACCTGATGGTCAAGCCACTCGCAGACAAGTGGTACATGTCCGACGAAGAAGTTGCGTCCCTTCAGGCGAAGACATCTGCTGCCAGCAGCGGCCCGACAGGTTCCTTCGGCATCGGCAAGGGCGGCTTTGACGCAAAAGCAGCAATTGCCTGGGCAGTCGTCGGTATTCCGATCGTTTGGGGTATCTGGATTACCTTGCAGAAGACATTCGTTCTGTTCACCTGATCAGATGAGCTCGAAAAGAAAAGGCGGCACTTGTGCCGCCTTTTTTATTTTTTGGAGAACTTGAGGTTTTAAAATTCAGACCATTGTGCCGCCGCCATGCCTTGGCGGGCGGATGCTACCAATTTGTGGACGGGTGACGCGTCAGGCACTGCGGTGGGACGCTGGGGCGCTGCTTGCGCTGGTGTGCCGACATTGAACTGCGTCAGCAACTGCCGAAGGCTTTCCGCCTCACGCGCAAGGCCATGGCTGGCTGCGGTGGTTTCCTCCACCATGGCGGCGTTTTTCTGCGTGGCCTGATCCATCAGGTTGACGGCGTCGTTGATCTCCGCAAGGCCGTTGGCCTGTTCTTTCGATGCCTCGACGATGGCCGCCACGTTGACATCGATCAGGCCGACCTGTCTGGCGATCTGCTTCAACGCATCACCTGTCTGGTTCACGAGATCAACGCCGTTCTCTACCTGCTGTCGCGAGGTGTTGATGAGCTGCTTGATTTCCTTGGCAGCATTGGCTGAGCGTTGAGCGAGTTCACGCACCTCCTGCGCGACCACCGCAAAGCCCTTGCCAGCTTCGCCAGCTCGCGCTGCCTCTACGCCAGCATTCAGTGCCAGCAGGTTCGTTTGAAAGGCAATGTCGTCGATGACGCCGATGATGTTGGTGATTTCGCCCGAAGACTGGGAGATTTGGTCCATGGCGCCGATGGCGCGGTGGACGATATCGCCTGAGACCTCTGCGCTTTCCTTGGTCGAACTGACGAGCTTGCCCGCTTCATCTGCGCGCATGCTGGAATCCTTGACGGTTGTCGTGATTTCTTCCAATGCTGCGGCACTCTCTTCAAGCGAGGCAGCCTGTTGTTCCGTGCGGCGGGCGAGTTGGTCTGCGGCGACGCGGATTTCGGCAGAGCCGGATGCAATGGTCGCGGAGTTCTGAGCGACGGTCTGCATGGTCTCGCGCAGCTTTTCGATGACCTCGTTGAAATCGGCCCGCAGCTTTTCCATGCTCGGAACGAAAGGCTTGTCGAGATGCTGCCTAAGTTCGCCGTCTGCAAGTTGGCGCAAGGCGTCGCCCAATTTCGAAATGGCGCTCATGCGCGGTGTGACATCCGTCGCGAATTTGACGACCTTGATAACCTTGCCAGCATGATCGAGAATGGGATTGTAGGCCGCCTGTATCCAGACCTCCTTGCCGTTTTTGCCGAACCGCACGAACTCGTCGGAAATAAACTCACCGGCAGCCAGCCGTTTCCAGAAATCGGCATATTCTCTGGATGCTGCATAGCCCGGCTCGCAGAAGAGGCGGTGGTGCTTGCCTGCAATTTCGCTCAAGGTGTAGTTTAGCGTGCTGCAAAAATTGTCGTTGGCCGTGAGAATTTCACCTGATGGCGTAAACTCGATGACGGCCTGCGAACGGGAGATCGCTTCCAGCTTGCTCTTGTCGTCGTCTGCTTTCAGCTTTTTTGCTGTGATGTCGGTCGCGATTTTGACGACCTTGTAGGGCTGACCGCCGCGACAGACCGGATTGTAGGATGCCTCGATCCAGATTTCGCGACCATCTTTCCTGATGCGTCTATATTCGCGGGCATCGTATTTGCCGCTGCCAAGGCTTGACCAGAAATCCTGATAGGCTGGCGACGCGACATATTCGGGATCACAAAAGATCCTGTGATGTTTGCCCAGAATTTCGCTCAGGTCATATCCCAGAGCAGTGCAGAAGTTTTTGTTCGCCGCGAGAATGTTGCCATTGAGGTCAAATTCGATCACGGCTTGCGAGGTCGAGATCGCCCCCAAAATGTTGCGGTCATCCGCGCTTTTTCCCAGCCAAAGCATGTCATCTCCAAGTGAGCTTAAAATGCCGCGGCAGTGACTTCAGTGTCGCGTGCGATTTTTGTAATGGGGTTAATTTAGAGCATTTATTCAGTCTTTGATTGAATTAGACATTGGTAATATTAATATTGAGTTGACAAAAGAGTGATCTCAAGTCGAGTCTATGTTCAATTTAAGTCTAAATAGCTCTTTTTCCTCCTTTCTTCTTACAAATGAGATTTGTTGTTGATTGTTATATTTGGAAACAAAACATTCAAAAGAAGCATAAAACAGAAAAAGCGCCACCCTTTTCCGGGTGGCGCTTTAAATTCGCCGGTGTCTGGATAATGGCGCTTAAGCGGCCAAGTCGTCCAGTTCTGCGCCCTTGAACATCTTTGCAAGGTTGAGGAAGCAGATCATGCCGTGTTCGTTGGCAATGATGCCTTCCGAGAACGACTTGTCGAAGGATGCGGACACTTCAGGAACGGGCTGTACTTGGCTTGCCGGAATGGTCAGGATGTCAGACACGCGATCAACGAGCATGCCGATGACCATGTTGTGGACTTCAGCTACGACGATGGCGCTGCGCTCATTGGCAACGGTGCTCTTCATGCCGAGCTTGTAGGCCAGGTCGATAATAGGAATAACCGAGCCACGAAGGTTCATCACGCCTATGACGTCCTTCGGTGCGTGCGGAAGAGGGGTGGATGGAGCCCAGCCGCGGATTTCACGGATCGTGGTCGTTTTGACGCAGAACTCCTGATCGTGCAGACGAAACGCGATGATTTCGAGGGTATCGCCGCCGAAGTTCGTAGAATTAATCGTAACCATCAGAATTCTTCCCAATCCTTGTTCTGGGCTAGTGCGAGCGCACCGACGCTTGCGTATCCGGACTTTGGCATCCTGCCTGGTGTACGAACAACCGGAGCTTTATTCTCCGGCTTCATTCTTTGATTCGTAGCAGAAGAATGTTTCCCAAATCTAAACTGCGTTAACAAATTTCTCAGCACGTCTGCTTCATGGGCAAGACTGTGGCTGGCGGCTGTCGTTTCTTCCACCATCGCTGCGTTCTGCTGCGTATTGGTGTCCATGGCTTCGACGGCGTGGTTGATTTCTTTCAGGCCACTGGCTTGCTCGCGCGCGGTCTCGACGATCGCGCCGACATTGACATTGATCTCCGCGACCTGCGAAACGATCGTGTCGAGGGCCTTGCCGGTTTCTCCCACCAGTTCGACACCGTCCTTCACCTGCTGTGCAGAGGTGTTAATGAGCGTCTTGATTTCCTTGGCGGCTTGGGCCGAACGCTGCGCAAGTTCACGCACTTCCTGCGCCACGACGGCAAAGCCTTTGCCAGCCTCGCCCGCACGCGCTGCCTCGACACCGGCATTGAGAGCCAGCAGATTGGTCTGGAACGCAATGTCGTCGATAACGCTGATGATGTTGCCGATTTCGTTGGAGGACTGCGAGATGCGGCCCATTGCCTCAATCGCCTTGCCGACCACAGCACCGGAATGTTCGGCTCCAGCCTTCGTCTTAGCCACGAGCTCGCCAGACTGTTCGGCCCGCACGGTGTTCTGCGCAACGGTTCTGGTGATTTCATTCAGCGCTGCGGAGGTTTCCTCCACCGCGGCTGCCTGCTGCTCAGTCCGCTTGGCCAGATTGTCGGAGGCCTCGCTGACTTCGCGTGATCCCGTTGCAATGCCGCTGGCGCTTTCGGCAACTTCGCGCATCGCGCCCTGAAGTTTCTGCAGCGAGCTGTTCAGGTCCTGACGAACTTTCTCCAGCGTGGGAATGAAAGGGGTCTCGATGGTCGCGGTGAGGTCACCATTCGCAAGTGCGGTCAGGCTACCGGCCAGTTCGTCCACAGCGCGCACCCGTTCGGTCACATCGGTCGCGAATTTCACGACTTTGAAGACCCTTCCATCCGCATCCATGATGGGGTTGTAGGACGCTTGAATCCAGACTTCCTTGCCGCCCTTGCCGATGCGCTTGAATTCCGCCGAGATGAACTCGCCCGCTGCAAGCTTGCGCCAGAACTCCGCATAATCAGGGCTGTTGCGGAACTGATCGTCGCAAAACATGCGGTGATGCTGGCCGCGAATTTCATGCAGGCCATATCCAAGGCAATTCAGGAAGTTTTCATTGGCGGTAATGATGTCGCCGGAGGTGGTGAATTCGATTACCGCCTGCGCACGCGAAAGCGCAGCTAGCTTTCCGGCATCTTCGGCAGATCTGGCTTTGTCTTCGGTGATGACGGTTGCAAGCTTGACGATGCTCTTGACCTTGCCGCCGAGGATGATCGGATTGTACGACGCCTGTATCCAGACTTCTCGTCCACCATTGGCAATGCGCTTATACTGGCGGGCGTCTGATTTGCCGTCGCCTAGATTTTTCCAGAAGGTGCTGTAATCCGCACTCTGGGCATAGGCAGGCTCGCAAAACATGTTGTGATGTCTGCCAACGATCTGCTCGGCGCTGTAACCCATGGCGCGGCAGAAGTTTTCGTTGGCGGAGAGAATTTTGCCGCTGGTATCAAACTCAATCATCGCCTGGGAGCGGCCCAGGGCGGTAAGAACAGCTTTTGCATGTGTTCCGAGGAGAGATAGCACTAGATGAACTCCATCGCAGGGACAGGCTGAGGTGTCCGATGCAGCTTAGGCCGTTGCGTGCGGGGCGTGATCAGCGGGCGAGCCAACTGTTCAAGGCAACAACAATTCATCTACAAGATCATATTTAAGAATATCTGAATTCGCTTCCGTGCTTAAGCACTTCTTTAGTTGTCGATGAATTCGAGGCTGATGGCTCGCGGAATTCAATATTCTTTTTCATAGAAAATACCCGCCGCACCTTCACCATCGCCACCGGCTTCGCCACGCAACTTTACACCTCTGCCGACATCAAGATTGATGATGGCCTTGGCACCGGAGCTACCGCTTTGTTCCAGTTCAAGGTAGGTGCGATCATTGAGATACTTACCGGCAGAAACACGGGCCTGCCCTTCGGAATCCGTTGAAATATCGAGATCGTCGATGCCGAGATTGCTGCGAAGACTATCGAACAGGGATGTCGAACGGCCGCCTGCAAGCTGTCCGGCAGCGTCGGCAAGCCGGGCAATCTGCAAGGCAGACAGCTTGGACATGGATTGGCCGAAAATCAGCTGCGCCATGACTTCATCCTGCGGCAGCGCCGGTGAGGAGGTGAAGGCAAAGGCCGGATCGTTGGCATTTCCGG
This sequence comes from Hyphomicrobiales bacterium, assembly GCA_900468015.1. Taxonomy (GTDB): domain Bacteria; phylum Pseudomonadota; class Alphaproteobacteria; order Rhizobiales; family Rhizobiaceae; genus Agrobacterium. The sequence goes on along the minus strand of UBRU01000009.1, from coordinate 61,423 downwards.
TGACCGATACCGTGACCGTTGTAGAGCCAGCGGTTGATTCTGCGGCCATATTGAGGACGGGCACGAGTCCGCCGCCGAAGGTGATGTCACCGGTTGTGAAATCAAGGCGGCGGGTTAGGATTTCCAGCCTGCCACGGCGCATCTCAAACCCGCCGGACACGGCAGGAGCCGCAGCCGTGCCGCGCACCGTCAGGCTACCCGTCAACTCAGCATCGATACCGCGACCGCGCACGAATATACCGCTTGGCGCATTGATCTGAAGATCGAGCGCGATGGTGGATGAGCTCCCGGAGCCACCCTTATCGGCGTTTAGCTTTCTCTCCTGAGCACGCACGGCCGGCGGTGCATTCTTGTGCTTGACGTCGATCTGGGCCAGCGAAGCAGGCAGGCGCTCTGGAATGGTGATTGCGCTCTTCTCAAGCGTGATCGTGCCGCCTAGAACGGGTGAGTTCAGAACAGGACCTTTGAGCGTCAAGGTGCCGCTGGCATTGGTCGTGAACAATGTGCCGTCATTATAGGCTGCACGGTTCAGCGTGATCGTCAGGTCCGCAGGAAAGCCCGAGCCGGGTGCGATGCCGACCGTACCGGTACCGGAAATGCTGCCGCCGCCTGCCAGTCGCCCGGTCAGACGCGAGATGGTCGCCCGGTCACGCTGGAGATCGATTGTTGCACCGAGATTGTTGATGGTCAGGTTTCGGCGCACATCCGTCACGCGCGTGCCATCGGTGGTTATCCTGCCGGTAATGATAGGCGCGGCCACCGTGCCCTCGATCTTCACATCGACAGCTGCCTTGCCGTTCACATCGAAACCCTGTGCTGCCGTCTGGGCAGCGACCGCGCCGAAGGGCAGGTTGCCTTTGAATGCCATGGAGAGCGGGCGATTGCCGCCGATGCCCAGCGTGCCGCCACCCGAGAGGGTCAGGCCGCCTTGACCGGTGACATTGGTGTCGAGACGCAAGGTTCCGCCAGCAAAGCGTCCATTTGCCTTGATACCGAGCGCGCCGATTCCCGCTGCACGGGTCTGGCTGACCGCTGCATCCGACCATGTCAGGTCGTAGTCAACACTCGGGTCAGACGCGGAACCCTTCGCCGTCACAGTGCCGGAGATGGTTCCCGCCGCTTCAAGACCTGGTGAAAATGCATTGGCGAGATTGGCTGGCAAAGCACGGATGTTGGCGGTGAGATCGAGCGCTGAACCTGCCGTGCCACTAACTTCCACGCGTCCATTGCCGGTCTGGATCACGAGGCCCGATACGCGCGCCGCGCCACCGTTAATGGCTATCGTCGTTGGCTGCGCAAGCTTGACGGCAATACCAAGCGGTGTGGCGGACAAAGCGTCGATTTTGACGGCCAGAGCGCCTGTGCCTGTGTCGGCACTGCCCTTCAACACGAGAGGCGCATTGTCGTAGCGGGCATTGAGGTCGAATGTGGTGGCTGTCCCGGCATGGTCGATATCGAGGTTCATACCTGAAATGGAGGCTGCACCTGCATTGATCGTTTCTGCCGTCACTTTGCCGTTGGCGGCAAGTGACAGGAGGTCATCGACCTTCAGATCGGCGACGAATTTTGAGACCGCTGTTGTGCCCTGTCCGATGCGGGTGCCCGAGGCGCGAATCGTCGCTGCGATTTTTCCATCGGCATTGGACAGCGCGACATTGCCCTTGATATCGCCACTGGCCTGTTGCGCGGCCAGTGCTGCCAGCAGCGAGACGTCAGGGAAATCGAAGGACAGTCTCCCCGTTGGCAAAAATTCCGGTGTGAATTGAAGTTGGCCGGTCAGCACGTTGCGCCCGACCTTGACATCGAGTTGCGGAACGCTTGTTCCGTTCTGGCCCTGGACGAGCTCGCCGGAGGCATCGATGACCTGGCCGTCCAGTGAACCACTGGCCTGAAGCTTGGCTTGCGGAGCGTTTGCATCGGCTTTGCCTGTTGCCGATAGGGTCAGCCCCTCCAATGCGCGGCCTGCTAGTGTAGCTTTTGCTGCGTTGAGGTTGAGCTTGAAATCGGCGGCGGTTAGGGGGCCGCTCGCTTCGAGTGCGAAGCCCAGCGCTCCGACCGCCTGTGGAGTCAGTTTTTCCAGTGCAGGCAGACGACCGCCGAGCTTTGCAGTGACGTTGCCATTCTCCAGAGCGATATCGCCATTGGCCTCTACTGTGCCGGATTTGACGACGAGGTTCTCGACACTCGTGCGACCACCAATAGTGCTGTTCACATAGGCGTCGATTGCGATGGTCGTGTCGAACTTTTCTGCGAGCGCAGGCGGCAGGACGGCAGGCAGAACGAAAAGGCGAAGATTTGTCGCGATGGTCCCTGCGGACAGATCATAGGTGCCGCTTCCGGTGCCGCCAACACTGGCGCTTTCCAGCGTAGCGCCTTCGAATGCGATGGTTTGTGGTGAAATGCGAAGCGGTGCATTTAGGGTCAGCGGAGCCTTGATCGCCCGTTCGAGTTCCGGTGCCACCAGCGCCGATTGCGCGATACTGACAGAGGTCTTTACCGTACCAGTCTGGCTGGCAAGGTCGAGATCATCGCTGACAGCCGTCAGCTTCACGTCGTCAACACGACCCTGCGGCAGTGCGAGGGAGCGCAAGGAGGCGGACAAATTGAGTTTGGCTGCGTCTGCATTGCCACGCAGGGATAGATCGACGCCGTTGACCAGTGCAGCAATCTCACCACCTTCCATGGGCAGCCTGATGTCGACAGGGCCATTTGTGCCGATCAGGTTTGCGGACAGGTCGTTCTGGCCTTGCTGATCGATGGCACCCGATGCCGTGAGGAGCAGTTTTCCCGTTTCCAGATTGCCGTTCTCGACGCTGATACGTCCGTTCGGCGCAAGAGTCGCGACGAGGTCCAGCTTCGTTTGGCCTTCGAAAAGCTGGCGCACCATAGGGGGCAACAGCATGTCCGGCTGACCGCCGCCATGAAGTTCGATGCGTCTCATGCCATCCGTTGATAGCTGGTGACGACCGGTGAGTTCTAGAACAGCATTGCCGCCGACTGCGCCGTTCAGCTTTCCGGTCCAATCCGAAAGCGCACCTTCGCCGTTGATTTTCAAGGCAACGGCGGGGGCGTCGGGCAAGCGCAAAAGTGTAGCCAGCAGACCACCCTGCGGCTCGTTCAGAGATGCATCCAGTTTCAGCACGTTCTGGTTGGGAACGAAGGCGATATCCGCCGTCACCGTCGCGTCAGGCGCATCCTTGCGGTTGGCTGAGAGAGACAGCGCAATCGTGTCGGTGCTTGCGGTGCCGTTGCCTCTGGCCGCGAGTTGGAACGGGCGACCTGCGAGTTTTTCACCAAGTTGGATATCCGGCAGTGCCAAATCGTCGATTCTGACGTTGACGGGTAGGGAAAAACCCTCCGAGCTTTTCTGGGATGGTTCGGTCGAGGGGACAGGCGTTCTTACGACATCGACGTTCAGGGCGCTGATTCGCTCGGCATGGAACGTGCCACGCAACAGCTCCAGCGGCGACCAGTCCAATTCCACGCCATTGAGTTGCGCGTAGCGTCCTTCGCGGTCCGCCAGCGTGACGGTGTCGAGCCGCAGTGCACCCGTGAGCAGACCCGACGGTGGTGAAATGGTGATGGTTTGATCTGGGGAGGAGATCAGTGAGGAAACCTGCGTGGCCGTAAATTGTGCCCCCGTTCGCGTCAGCCCGATGAACATGACCGCCAGCACCAGCAAAGCCACGCCGCCAAGCGCAACGTAGATGATCCAGGTCAACAGTCGAATCAATGCGGTCATCAAACGTAATTCACTCTGCTGGTTGTCTAGAAAGGCATCGCGCCTCAGAACGACTGGCCGATACCGGCGTAAATGCCGAAGCTGCTTCCGCCCTCATATTTTTTGAGCGGCATGGCGACATCAAGACGCAAGGGTCCAAATGGTGTCGCGTAACGAAGACCGATGCCCGCACCGGCGCGAATATCGGAAAAGTCAGGCGCCAAATCCGACGATACCACGCCGGCATCGACAAAGGGAACAAGGCCGATGGTCTCTGTCACCTTAAAGCGTGCCTCAAGCGAGCTGACCACATAGGAGCGTCCGCCGGTCGCATTGCCCTCGTCATTATAGGGCGAGATTTCCTGATAGCTGTAGCCACGAACCGATCCGCCGCCGCCCGCATAGAAGCGTCTGGTGGCTGGAACGTCCTGCAGCGAACTTGCGCCAACCAGCACGCCGCCCGCGATCTTTCCCGCCAGCACAACCTGATCGTCTGCGCCCAACCCCTTGTAACCGGTAGTCGATCCTTCGAAGGACGAGAAGAACGTGCCGTTCAGCGCTTCATAGCTCGGCTTTGCGGAGACAGAGGCGCGGAAGCCTTCTGTCGGGTTGAGCTTGTCGTCCCGCATATCACGCACGAATTCCAACGGGATCGAGGTGGTCAGATACTGGTTGTTGCCGAAGGCATCGTCCGTATCGGTAAACTCGACCTCAAGTCCGGCGGACGCGGTGTCGTAATCGTTGAATTCGTAGGAGAAGCCGCCATATCCGGTAACGGATCGCGCATCATAGGTGTCGGGATGCTCGGTCTTGGCCTTCAGGCTTGCGGTAAAGGTGGTGGCCGGATTGAAGACGCCGGGTTTGGTGAAGATGATCCCGGCGGAGTAATCCATATCCTGCACATTCGAGGCCTCGCCCAGCCGCGAGACAGCGCCTTCGATGCGCAGGGATTCGGCTTTTCCAAACAGGTTGCGATGGCCCCAATACCCCTGAAGACCAATGCCTTCGGTCGTCGAATATTGTGCGCCGACGCCGAGATAGCGATGCTTTCCTTCCGACACCTCAATTGTGAGCGGTATCGTCCCGTTGGGGGCGAGGGCACTGGCTTCCTTAATGGTGATGCTGGAAAAAACGCCAAGCTTTCGCAGCCGGTCCGATGCCTTGCGCAGTTTTTCAGGCGAATAGGGCTCGCCGCCGTTCAGCCGCGAATAGCGGCGAATGAAGTCCTGATCGACGGTGCGCTGACCCTTGACGGCCACTGCACCCAAGGGGGCGATGGGTCCGCCTGCGGCAGACAGTGTCAGATCAACAGTGTTGGTGGCGTGATTGGCCACGGCTTCGCGCTTCGTCAGCTCCGCAAGTGGGCGACCCTCGGCCTTGAGATCATCGATGAGCTTGTTGCCGGCGCGTATGATGGCAAGCGAGCCAGCGTCGCCGCCGGTGACCAATCCATATTTTTCGAGATCACGCCCTGCGACATCGCCTTCGAGCCTGACATTTCCAAGCGTGAAGGAGGGGCCGGGAGCAACATCGATAACGACAGGCACTGGTCCTGAGCGGTTGAAGGACGGATTAGGCGGGATGGAATCGATGTCCTGCCCGGCAACCGTCACCTTGACCGTTCCGCCGTATCTGGCGTTTTCGTAAAGCGCAGCGATCAGCCGCTCACGGTCGTCACGCGCCCGTATGAGCAGGCCAAGATCTCCCGATGCGGGCTTTTCAGGTTCTGACGCCAAAAGGGAGCTGTTGGTCAGGCTTTGGGTAAGTTTGGTGTCAGCGCCTGGCGCATTGAGCGTGATCGAGAACGTGACCGGATCGAGAACCTGTTGCTCATCCTTATCCGAACCAAAGAAATTGATGCCAAAGAGCTTGAACGCATAGGCATTGCTGGCGAAACCCGGGTACAGGGCAATCGTTGCCGCTACCGCCATGGCGGTGCCTGCCTTCCAGTACGCAATACTTTTCTTTGGGTCAGTCCGTCGCTTTGGCATACGCTACTTTATGGTTGAGCATTTATTATCGGCCCCACCGGTTTCCCGTCCGTTAATATTCCAGCTTAGTTATAAACTGAAAGAATGGCACCCTGAAAAGCACTTTTTACGACGCAAACGCAAAAGCCCCGGCGAACCGGGGCTTTCTCGTGTACCAAACTGAGCTGTTAGCGGCAACGTGCCGTGTAACGCTGACCGTACTGGTCGCGGTAGTAGCAATAGCCTGGCTCGGAAGCGTTACCGATCAGCGCACCGCCAACACCGCCGATAGCCGCGCCAACGGCTGCGCCGCGGACGTTGCCGGTGACTGCGCCACCGATAACGGCACCGGATACGGCACCAATCGAAGCACCCTTTTCAGTCTGCGTGCAGCCTGCAAGCGTCAAACCGATGACGGCAAAAATAATAGCCTTTTTCATGAACTCTCTCCAACGTTACATACGAGCTCTATGGCTCTTGGTAGGCGTCCCATAGGTTATCTGCGGCGACTGCTACCTCCGACCGCAACAGATATCTAACAAGTCGAGTGTGTTAATGGAAGCCTCCCCTTACAGGCTGCGCTCCCCGCCCCAATCGATTGTGCCCTTCTCAACGTGGTTCAAAAGGAAAAGTTCCAATTCGCCGAGGGTTTGATGTGAATCAATTTTGCTGTTTGCTAAATATCTTATAGGTGTTCCTGGAATGGTTCAAAACTAGGGGCGAATTGACGCAGCTTTTCCGAAATGGCGTCGATGGGGTTGACGGTTCAGGGAGGTGAGCCGACAACGCCTGCAAGAATTCTGGAGCATGGAATGGACTTCGAGGCATATTTCAAGACTGAGCTGGATGGTTTGCATTCGGAAGGTCGATACCGCGTCTTCGCCGATCTCGAGCGACATCAGGGAAATTTCCCGCGCGCGACCCGCCACACTTCAACAGGTGAAAAGCGCGATGTGACCGTGTGGTGTTCCAACGACTATCTGGGCATGGGCCAGAACCCCAAGGTCATCGAGGCCATGAAAGCGGCGATTGATCACTGTGGCGCGGGTGCGGGAGGCACCCGGAATATCTCTGGCACCAATCATCACCATGTGCAGCTTGAGCACGAGCTCGCCGATCTGCATGGAAAAGAATCGGCGCTGATCTTCACGTCGGGTTATATTTCCAACTGGGCGACACTTGGGACGCTGGGTCAGAAGATACCGGGCCTGATCATTTTCTCCGATGCGCTCAACCATGCTTCGATGATCGAAGGCATTCGCTACGGGCGTTGCGAAAAGGTCATCTGGAAGCATAACGATCTTGAAGATCTCGAAGCGAAGCTGAAAGCGGCCGATCCTTCTGCACCGAAGCTGATTGCGTTTGAGTCCGTCTATTCCATGGACGGCGATATCTCGCCGATCAAAGAAATCTGCGATCTCGCCGACAAATATGGCGCGATGACCTACCTCGATGAAGTGCATGCGGTTGGTATGTATGGTCCACGCGGCGGTGGCATTGCCGAGCGCGAAGGACTGATGCACCGCGTGACGATTATCGAGGGCACCCTGGGCAAGGCCATCGGCGTGATGGGCGGATATATCGCCGCTTCGGAAGCGCTCTGCGACTTCATCCGCTCCTTTGCCTCTGGCTTTATCTTCACCACGGCATTGCCGCCATCGCTGGCCGCTGGCGCTGTCGCGTCCATTCAGCACTTGAAGGCTAGCCCCTTCGAGCGGTCGCGTCATCAGGAGCGCGTGCGTACTCTTCGCACCTTGCTGGATCAGACGGGCATTCCGCATATCCATAATCCCAGCCACATTGTGCCTGTCATGGTCGGCGATGCTGCCAAATGCAAATGGATATCCGATATCCTGTTGGATGATCACGGCGTCTACGTCCAGCCGATCAACTATCCGACGGTGCCGCGCAAGACGGAGCGCCTGCGGATCACACCAACACCGCTGCACAGCGATGCCGACATGGCGCAGTTGGTGGATGCGCTGCATCAGCTCTGGGCGCGTTGCGCTCTGGCGCGTGCGGTCGCCTGACAGCAACGTGCCTTTGATACCTTTATTGGAGGTCGCGGCTTGATCGAGCCGCGACCTTTTTTGCTTCGGTGCCTAGTGCTCGTTCATTTCCTGGACGATCTGTTTCGCGCTGAGGGATGCCGGGTAATATGTCGGCCAGTTGGTGAGTTCACGCAGGACCTCTCCGCGATCATTTCCCCAGTAGAGATGGTAATGGCCAGCTTTGGTCGGCGCGATGGTGTGATCGCTGAACTGAATGAACTGCGGTGCCGCATCATCTCCGCTGCTCTTTTTGAAGACGTAGCGAACGCCGCGATTGCCCTTCTTGTAGGTCAGCACTTCGTGGCCATCCGAAACATAGGTTGCCGCAACGGCCTTGGCTGCACGGTGGAAGGTCACCTTGTCGCCGTCGATGACGATGCGGTCCACATCCGTCTTGTACCCAACCGCGTATTCCTCGCGATATTCCGCAGCGGTCTTATCGCCATGCTCTGCCTTATGTTCCATCACGGCGTCAAGTGATCCGTCGAGAAGGTAGGGATAGACGGACTGCCAATCGCCTTCCCAGTCCGAGAGGTCGCGCGACTTGATCTGCGCATCGTCGAAATAGCCGTTATAAATGCCTTTCGACTCCTTGGAGTGGTCATGGTTGTGGCTGTGTTTGGCGTTTTCTGCGGTTGCTACGGTCGATAGCAGCAACAGGGAGCCAAGGGTGAGAGCGAGAGCTTTTCTGATCATGTAAACGGTCCCTAAAATCACGTGTACTCTCAATGAGAGCTTGTCATGTAATAACATTACAAATGTGATCTAGCGTTAATTCCCTATGGAGGCAACCCGCATTTCTTTAAGAAAATCGGCGCGGAGATACGACACCTGACCGCGTCTTCTTCCAGCAGCGATCAAATCGACGTTTTAGGGAGTTTATCAGGCGGCTTGTTGCATACGCTGGATGACATCATCAGCGTACTGACGCGCTTGCGCGTCTGCGGCCAGCACGTCCTCGATCGTCTCGGCACTTCGCCCGTCATTGATCCTGTCCATGACGGTTTCGACGATATCGGCCATATCCAGAAAGCCGATGCGGCCATCGACAAAAGCATGAAACGCGGTTTCATCCGCCGCATTCAGCACAGCACCCTGTGCGCCGCCGCGCTCCAGTGCTGTTCTGGCCAGTCGAAGCGCAGGGAAGCGGGTCTCATCGGGAGCTTCGAAGTCCAGTCGCGCCAGTTTGGCGAAGTCCAGCCGCTCCACGTCGATCTCGCCACGGGACGGATAGGTTAGGGCGTAGGCAATGGCGGTGCGCATATCCGGGCAACCCAATTGGGCAATGACCGATCCATCCGTATAGGCGACCATCGAGTGAATGATCGATTGCGGATGGATGATGACTTCGATCTGGTCCGGCCTCAGATCGAACAGATATTTTGCCTCGATCATTTCCAGCGCCTTGTTGAACATCGACGCGCTGCCGATGGACACCTTCAAACCCATGGACCAATTGGGATGAGCACGGGCGATATCGGCGGTGACGCCTGCCATCTGCTCGCGGCTGAAGGTCCGAAACGGGCCACCTGATGCCGTCAGGACGATCCGCTCGACATTGGCTTTATTGGCTGGCTCCAGGCACTGGAAAATGGCGCTGTGTTCGCTATCGACCGGTATCAGCGTGCCGCCGCCCTCAGCAACGGTCCGAATGAAGACGTCGCCTGCCGAAACGAGGCATTCCTTGTTGGCAAGCGCGATATTGGCACCGCGCTGCGCCGCGATCAGCGTTGGCTCAAGACCGGGCGTGCCAGCGATTGCCGCCATGACCCAGTCGGCGCTCATGCTGGCGGCTTCCCGCAGGCCGCTTCTGCCCGATGCGACATTGATGCCGGTGCCATCCAGTGCCTCGCGAAGTTCCTGATAATTCTCGTCTTGGGATGTGACGGCAAGCTTGGCACCCAGCGCACGCGCCTGCTCTGCCAGAAGCGCAATGTTTCCGGCACCTGTCAGCGCCATCACCTCGAACCGGTCACGACCGCCGAGCTGGTTTATGACATCCACCGTGCTGGTGCCGATTGAGCCAGTGGAACCGAGCACGGTCAGTTTGTGTGGCGATGTCGGTTCCGGCTTCTGCATCATGTCGATCCGAATTTGCTTATTTTTCTCTCCCAAGCGTCTACTCGCGAAAGGTGAGCAGAACAAGGAGAAAGCCGGTTGGAACGATATGTGGCTGTCACGATGCAGTTCAAAAAGGATTTACGATGGTTCGGGCGTAAAAAAGCTGCGAAGCGTTAAACGGCATGCTTTAGTGCTGTTTGCATTAGCGGTTCGAGATCGCGATGAATGAAGGCAGAGGACTTGTGCATGCGGCGTTTTTTCGTTTCCAGCGGGTGGATTTTCGCAGCGACATTCGTTCTGGTTCTGGTGTTCATTCCGCTTGATCCGTTTCTTTCACAAAAGGCCCAGGCCCTCCCAGGGACCATTGTCGGTTTCAACAAAGCCATAACCGATTTCGGCACCTTTCGCTGGATGCTCTACAGCACCGGTCTGCTCGCTATCGTCGCCTATGTGGCGGCCCGCGTTCTCACCGCGTCGTCCTATGGCAGCCGGATCAGAACCCTCTGGCGCTTGTTGCTGTATTTCTTTTTGACCATCGGCACTGCAAGCGTTCTTGTTCACCTTCTGAAATTTCTGATCGGGCGTGCACGACCAGAACTTTTCATGGATATGGGCGCCTACAGCCTGACGCCGTTTACCGGTGACAATCTCTATGAGAGTTTCCCATCGGGACATTCTGCCGCTGCCGGGTCGTTTTTCGGCGCTTTCCTGATGCTGGTACCGCGCTTCCGCGTGGTCTTTATCGGGCTTGCCCTTGTGATCGGCGTATCGCGTGTCATCGTCGGGGCGCATTATCCCAGCGATGTTGCGGCTGGACTTTTGCTGGGCACCTGGACAGCCATGGCCTTTGCCTTCATTTTCGCCCGGTCCGAGTGGTTGTTCCGCTACGATGAAAGCGGCTGGCCGCATCCGAAAAATGCCCCACCCTCGAAGCGATGAGAGAGACGCCTGTGGAAACCACCATCAAGACGACGATTGCGATTGCCGGTGGTGGTCCCTCGGGCATGATGCTGGGCCTGCTTCTGGCACGGGCCAATGTCGATGTCGTGGTGGTGGAGAAGCACAGCGATTTCCTGCGTGATTTTCGCGGCGATACGATCCATCCCTCCACACTCGACATCATCGAGCAACTCGGTTTCATCAGGGAATTTCTTAGCCTGCCGCACACGCGGGCGGAAAAGCTGCATGCGGACATTGCTGGTCGCAAAATCACGATAGCCGACTTTTCCTGGCTGCCGGTGAAACACAAGTTCATAGCCTTCATGCCGCAATGGGATTTCCTCAATTTCCTCGCAGGCAAGGCTGGCCAGTTCGATAATTTTCGGCTGCTGATGAATGCACCCGTCATGGACCTTGTGCAGCAGGCAGGCAAAGTGTCCGGCCTTCGCGTCGAGACGCCAGGGGGCCCCTTGACCATCGAGGCGGATCTAGTTGTCGGGGCCGACGGTCGCAATTCCATCATTCGAGATAAGGCCGGACTGGAAATCCAGCGGTTTGGTATCGCGACCGAAGTGGTGTGGATGCGGCTTTCCAAACAACCCGGTGATCCCAACGAAACCATGGGGCATGCAGGCCCCCAGCAGGGTTTCGTGCTGATTGATCGAGGTGATTATTGGCAGTGCGGCTTTGTGGTTCGCAAGGGAACGTTCGCCGATCTGAAGGCAAAAGGGCTGGAAGCCTTCCGCGCACGTGTCGCCGACGTGTGCCCGCTGCCGCGTGATCGTCTGCTGGAAATTCGCAGCTGGGACGATGCGAGCCTGCTGACGGTTCGGATCGACCGGTTGAAGCAATGGTGGAAGCCGGGTGTGATCTGCATCGGAGATGCCGCCCATGCCATGTCGCCCATCGGTGGCGTCGGGGTCAATCTGGCCATTCAGGATGCCGTAGCGGTCGCCAATGTGCTCATACCGCTCCTGGGGTCAGGTCAGTCGATCACCGATGCCGATCTCGCTGCCATCGAGAAGCGCCGGTCGTTCCCGACACGCGCGATACAGCGTCTGCAATTGATGATGCGCAGCCGCAACAGGCAGGATCATGCCGACGCGAAGCGATCCAAGGGGCCGCCTGCTTTCGTGCTCGCCATCATGCGTTTTCCACTGCTGGCGCATCTCGCCGGTCGTTTGATCGGCCTTGGGTTGCGGCGCGAGAAGCTCAGATATTAAGCCTGTCGAATTCCCGTTCGTCGTAGAGACGGCGCAGAATTTTCGCCGTTCCCTGCGCCCCATCCAAATCGAGATCGACACGATCAGGCTCCGGCAAATCCAAGGCGGCATCGATGGACTGCGCCATCGTGTCAGGGGAAATTGCGCTCTCTTCCAGAACGTGGGCGAGCCCCAGTTTTGCGAGGCGGGATGCGCGTGCCCCTTGCTCCGTCTCTCCACCGGCGGCAAAAGGAATGAGCAGCGAGCGGCACTTTGCCTGCAGTATGTCACAGACCGTATTGTAACCTGCCTGCGAAATGGAAAGCTGGGCGCCCGACAACAGGCTGGCGAAATCCTTCCGAAACCGGAAAACGGAAACGCCATCGCCAGCCCGTGCCGAAATCTCCTCGAAATCAGCCTTGGGCATGTTGGGCCCGGTGATCAGGCACCAGCTTTTGACGCGGTCGATTTTGGGTGCAGCGTCGAGTGCCGCGCGGATCAGCGCAGAGCCCACAGCCCCGCCGCCCGCGGAAACAACGACATCGAAACGGTCCTGCGGCCGAGTTGGTTTTGCAGGCGCGACGAGACCCGTATAGATCACGCGCTGGCTGATCTTGTCAGTAAGCGGGAAGGTGTCTTCCAACCGCACGAATTTCGGATCACCGTGCACCAGAACGGCATCGAAGTGTTTCTTGACGAGGGCAATCGTTTCTTCGTCCCGACCGGGCTTAGCGCGCTCCTGCAGAATATCTCGCAGCGATGTCATCACGAGCGGCCGTTCCGTGCTGTGCTCGATGGCGCTCAACAATGGCATGAGTTCGAAACGCACTTGTCTTCGGCCGAAGGGAAAGGCTTCGATGATGACGATGTCAGGTCGTGTACCCTGATAAGCGCCAAGAAGCATGCTGGCGCGGTTATCCTTGAAGGTATCGTCGACAGGCTGTCCGGTCGCATCCACCAGCCCGGAAAAACTGCCATCGCTGACCGCAATCGGCGGGAGTTCGATATGGCGGATACCCACGCCGGGAAATCCGGACACAGGTGTTCCACCCGTCACCATGGTCACATCGAAACCATCGGCCACGAGTGCTGCGGCAACCCTGCTGGCGCGGGCGATGTGGCCTATTCCGAGAAGGTGCTGAACGTAGAAGAAGACACGCGGTGTGGATTTTTTGCCGTTCAAGAGCTCTTCTCCCATTCTTGCTCAAACAGCGCCTTCAATTCGGTGATGCTGTTGCGGTGGTCGAACGATGTGCGCACGCGCTGCTCGGCGGTATGACCCAGCCGATTGCGCAGGGCGGGATCTGCGATTGCGGTCGCCAGGGCCTGCGAGAAGGCGGATGGATCGTCAGGTGCGGTCAGAAGGCCGTTTTCACCATCGACGAAGAATTCGGGAATGCCCGATATATTGGTGGAAATACAGGCAAGGTTCTGGCTTGCGGCTTCCACCAGCACATTGGGCAATCCGTCCCGGTCGCCATCGCTGGTGATCCGGCAGGCAAGCGCGAACAGATCGGCTTGGCGGTAGTGTTCCAAAACCTGTCTCTGGTCCATCGCACCCGTCCATACGACGCGGTCGGAAATGCCGAGTTCGTCGGCAAGAGGCTTCAGCCTCGCAAGCTCGTCACCGCCGCCAATATGGGTGAAATGCCAGTGAAGGGAGGGGGGCAGTGCGGCCAGTGCCCGCAGCAGAACATCGATGCCCTTTTTCTTCACCGCCCGTCCGACGCTCAAAATGCGAACGGGATCTGACGCGCCGGAGCCATCGCGTTCAGCGCGTGGGCCTTCAAAATGCGGAAACCGCGTCAGGTCGAGACCGTGATAGCTGAGGTGTACACGCGATTTGTCGGCTGCAAGATTTTGCAGATGCCGGAATCCGCTCGCAGTGCAGGTCACGGCCCAGCGCGCACTGTCCAGCTTGTGGCTCAAATCCCGGTCGCTGGATGTCCAGATGTCTTTCGCGTGGGCGGAAATCGTCCAGGGAATATCGGTGATAAGGTGCGTGTAAGCGGCAACCGATGCTGGTGTGTGGATGAAATGCACATGCAGCCACCCGCCGTCACTAGGCCATTCGTGCGCCAGAACCGCAGCCTGCCCGAAGCGCCGGAAGCGATTGCGCGACACGTCATGGCGCAGGTCATGGAAAAACTGTCGCAAAGCTCTGCCGAAGCCGGGTTTTTTCCGGCAGGCCCAGAGTGCCGTCAGAACACGTATCGGTTCTTCGTGCAAATACTCAGGCAGATAGGAAACGCTGGCGCGGATTTCGTCATGCACGGGATGGCGCTTCTTGTCCGTTGGGCGGCGCATGGAGATGAGCTCCAGCTCCAGCCCGGCTTTCTCCAGGCCCAGCAATTCCTGCGCGATGAAGGTCTCCGAAAGGCGCGGATAGCCCTTCAGAAGAACCAGAATTTTCTTTTTGGCGGTCACGATATGCGTGCCTCTCTCAGTCTCGAAGACTGGCAATCAGGCGGTGGCGGGCAGTGCGGTCTGGGCATCATCCGGCTGCAGCCACTCGGCAATCCGTTTGGAAATGTTTTCCAGCCCGTCGAGTTTGAGGTTTCTGCCGTTGGCCGATGGTGGCGCGCGTTTCAGGAGGTCTTTGAGCGCCTGCGCCATACACAACGGATTTTCGGCTTCCTCCGGCAACAGCATGTCGAAGAGGCCGAGGTCCGAAGCGCGGGTCGCCCGGATCAATTGTTCTTCACGCGGCACAATGCGCGGTACGATCAGCGCCGGTTTGTCGAAGGACAGGATTTCGCAGACGGTGTTGTAGCCACCCATGGACACGACGGCTTTCGCACCGGCAACGATGTCCTCCATGCGGTTATCGAATTCGATGATTTCGATATAGGGAATGTCGGAGGTGTTCTGCATGAAGCGCTGGCGCTGCTCGCCCGGCATATAGGGGCCGAGCACGATCAACGCCTTCTGCGTCAGTTCCGGGTCGGACTTATAGGCATTGATCACATCGTCGATCAGTTCACTACCGTCACCGCCGCCGCCGGTCGTCACCAGAATGTAATCACCGTCGGCACGCTGCGACGGGTTTTCCGACTGCGTTTTCGAGCGCTGGAGAAATCCGACGAAATCCATCTTGTCACGGACTTTCGGCGGCACATCGAGACCCAAGAGCGGATCGTGAAAATCGGGCGGGCCATAGACCCAGACGTGGTCGTAATAGCGTTCGATCTTGCTCAGCACATCGTTGCGCTTCCACTCGGCTTCCAGAAGCTGGGGCGCATCCATGACATCCCTAAGGCCGATGACTAGCTTGGTGCCCTTGTTCTTCAGATAGGTCAGCGTTTCTTCCACCTCGCCGCGCAGACCCATCGGCTCCTTGTCGACGATGAAGATATCCGGCTGAAAGCTTTCGGCCGTGTGATAGATGATCGAGCGGCGCATCTTCAGTGTTTCTTGAAGATCGATATGGCGGTCGAGCGATGTATACTCGCCGTTTCTCAGCTTGATGACGCTGGGGATTTTGACGAAATCGACCCGGGCGCGGTAATCAAATGCTCCGGCAATCGTTGCGCCTGAGATGATCAGCACATTGAGGCCTCGGTAATCCTCCACTAGGGCGTGGGCAATGGTGCGGCATCTGCGCAGATGGCCAAGCCCGAAGGAATCGTGGCTGTACATGAGGATGCGGGCGTCGTTCAGACGAGTGCTCACTTGCTGCACCTCTTGTCCATGCTGCGGCTGTTCGTCTTGGCGGGTCGATGTATCAATGGATCGTCCGTGGTTATTTGAAAGGGTCTGCCGCATCACGTAGTCCATCGCCGAAGAAATTAAAGGCCAATATGACAAGTACCACAGGTAAGGTTGGCAAAAGCAGCCATGGATACAGGGCGATCACGCTGACGCTTCTCGCTTCTGTGAGCAGAATGCCCCAACTTGTGATCGGTGGACGCAGGCCGAGGCCAAGGAAACTCAGCGCCGTCTCGCCCAGAATCATGCCGGGTATCGTCAATGTTGCAGACGCGATGAGGTGTGACATAAAGCCGGGAATGAGGTGCCGCCCGATGATGCGCGGCGTGCTGGCACCCATCAGTTGTGCCGCCAGAACATAGTCTTCCTCGCGCAGCGCAAGCAGTTTGGAGCGCACCGCACGGGCAAGTCCGGTCCAATCCAGAAGACCCAGAATGATGGTGATGCCGAGATAGACGAGGATCGGGCTCCACGTGACCGGCATGATGGCGGCCAGCGCCAGCCAGAGCGGTATGCTGGGGATCGATTGCAGAACCTCGATGATGCGTTGAACGATGAGATCGAAGATGCCGCCGCGATAACCGGCAAGACCACCGATCACGATACCGAGAACAAAGCTCATGGCAACGCCCAGCAGACCGATCGTCAGCGAAATACGCGCGCCGTAGATGATGCGGGACAGGACATCGCGACCCAGCCTGTCGGTTCCCAGAAGATACATTTCGCCACCCTGTGCCGGGCACACCAGATGCACATTGCTGTCGAACAGGCCCCAGAAACGGTAATCATCACCACGGCAGAAGAAACGTAGCTTCTGTACATCGGTTGGAACATCCGAATAGACGCGACGCAGGTTTTCCATGTCGAGGCTCATCGACCGTCCATAGACGAACGGACCGATGAACTGGCCATCGTGAAACAGATGGATCGCCTGTGGTGGCGCATAGATGTTTTCGACGTTGCGCGTGTGCAGATTATAGGGCGCCAAAAACTCGCAGATCAGGATCGACAGATAAACGAACAGCAGGAACGCGCCGGAATAGAGTGCAAGCTTGTGCTGGCGAAACTGCCACCACATGAGCTTGAACTGCGATGCCTTGCTGAAGGCAGCAAGCCCCGATGTCGTAGGTTCCACGAGATTGGGATCGAACGGTGCCGTCGATACATAGTGCGGCAGTGCTTCGCCGGGCTTTGGAAGGGACGTGGTCATTTGATGTTACCACCTCCAAAGCGGATGCGCGGATCGAGAATGGCAAGGGCAATATCGGAGATGAGCACGCCGATCACCGTCAGGAATGCGAGGAACATCAGGAAGGAACCTGCCAGATACATGTCCTGACTTTGCAGCGCACGGATCAGCATCGGACCCGTTGTTTCCAGGGACAGGACGACAGCGGTAATTTCCGCGCCGGAGATGATCGCTGGCAGGATGGAGCCGATGTCGGAAATGAAGAAGTTGAGCGCCATGCGAAGCGGATATTTCGTCAGCACCTTGAACGGATGCAGGCCCTTTGCGCGGGCGGTGACGACATACTGCTTCTGCAACTCGTCCAGAAGGTTGGCGCGCAAGCGACGGATCATACCCGCCGTTCCTGCCGTGCCGATGATGAGAACGGGTATCCAGAGATGCTCCAGAATGGACTTGAACTTTGCCCAGCTCATCGCCTGGTTCAGATACTCGCGGTCCATCAGGTGGCCGATGGAGGTGCCGAACCAGATGTTGGCGAAATACATCAGGATCAGCGCCAGCATGAAGTTGGGAATGGCGATGCCCAGCAGGCCGAGGAAGGTCAGGCCGTAGTCACCCCAGCTGTATTTGTGGGTTGCCGAATAGATGCCGATGGGAAACGCGATGATCCATGTCACGATGATGGTGACGAAGGACACCAGCATGGTCAGCCACAGACGGTCGCCGACCACTTCATTGACGGGAAGCTGGTACTCGAACGAGAAACCGAAATCGCCCACCAGCATGCCGGTTGCCCAACGGAAATACCGGATCGGCGCTGGCTGGTCGAAGCCATATCGCACGCGCAGGTCTTCGATTTCCTGAAGGTTGGCGGTCTCACCCATCGCTCGCATCTCGGCAACGTAGCTTTCAAAATAGTCACCAGGCGGCAATTCGATGATGGTGAAAACCAGCATCGAGATCAAAATGAGCGTCGGGATCATCACGAGCAGGCGCCCTAGAATATATCTGAGCATGTCATGCGTCTCCGTCGTACCAGAACGCGTCTGGCATATAGACACCGAGATAGGAGGTGGGTTCGAAGCCATAGAGCCCCTTTTCCGGCACGTTGCGCATTTTCGCCGTGTGGACGATTGGCTGAAGCGCGCTGTTGACGATGCCGATGGAAAAGACCTGCTGCGAATAAAGCGACAGCATCTCAAGCCAGATGTCCCGACGCTCCTCATCAGTGACGCTGATGCGCCATTTTTTCAACAGTGCAAGCAACTGGCTTGCTTCCGCCAGATCCGGTGGTTTGCCTTCGCGACCGCCCGAGAGGTAATGCACGCCCCACACCGGCCATTGAAGCTGATCGTCACCCGTGGGCGCAAGCCCTGCGGGCAGCATGTCCGGTGTTGGAACGGCATTGTCCATGCCGAACCAGACCGACATCATGACCTCGCCACCCATCGCGCGCTTGCGAAACACGTCGCGCTGCGTGGGCCTGCTGGAAAGGGATATGCCGATCTTGCGCCAGTGGTCGGTCACCAGTTCCAGCACATCGGTTTCCAGCGTGCTTTCGCCCGCAGTTTCGACAATGATGTGAGCAGGTCGCCCATCGGGCAGCAGGCGCACACCCCGCTCGTTGCGGTTCGTCAGTCCCAACTCGTCCAGCAGCGCATTCGCCATGGTGGGATTGAAATCGGCCCAGGCTTTTGCAAATTCCGGTCTGAAAAGCGAGCTTTCCGGCAGCACCGTATCGGCGCTTTCCTTGGCCAGCCCATAGAAGCAGACCATGTTGATCTCATGCCGGTCGATGCCGACCGACAAAGCGCGGCGCATGCGCACGTCGCGGAACAGGTTGCGCCAGACGTCGTCGCCGCAATTGAGGTTGGGAAGCAGGCAGACACGCGAACCCTGGCTGCGCTTCCACAAATTCACCTTTAAAGGAAAACGGTTTTCGGCATCCTTGAGGTAGGTGTAGTCGTTGAAATCGAGCCCCATAAACTGGAGGTCGCTGTCACCCGATGCCGTTTTGGCGGCGATGATTTCCGATGAGGTGACGTTGAGCAGGAAGCGGTCCAGATAGGGCAGTTGCAGCCCATTCTCATCGACCCGGTGGTAATACGGGTTGCGTTCGAAAATGAACTGTTCCGCTGGCGGCGCCGTAACGTTGCGCCAGGCATCCAGTGTCGGAAGATCAGGGTTTTCCGGGCGCACCTGCCGCGACATTTTGATGTGCAGGCTGCTCCAATCCTCGACTTTGTTCTTCTTCATGAATTTCGCAAGCTTCTCCGCCGTCTGATATTTGGCGTGGAACTGCTTCATATAGGCGGCGGGCAGAGAAATGCGCGCGGGTGAAGCGCCTGCCAACTTTGCCAGAAAGTCAGGGTTGGGGCCTTCCCAGGTGTAGCGAACCGTCAAGCGGTCGATAACCTCGACCACAGGCGGCTTGTTGTAGACCAGCAACTCGATGGGCGGACCGCCCTTGTGTATTTCGAGGTTCAGCGCCACGTCTTCCCAGAAATATCGGAAGTCTTCGGTGGTGAAATCGCTGCCGTCGGACCATTTGTGACCGTCGCGCAGTTTCAGCGTGAAGACGCGCTCCTCATCGACCGTATAGCTTTCGAGAATATCCGGCTGGAAATTGAACTGCTCGTCGTAACCCACCAGCCGGGCATAGCTGTTGATCGGCATCAGCCGGATATCGCGTTGACCGCCAATCAGCATGCGGACCGACCCACCGTGCTTGCCCGGTTGACGCCCAAGATTTTGCATGTTCATGACGCGAGGATTTTTGGGCAGCCTTTGATCGATGGGCGGCAGATCGCCCTTGTCGCGCTTGTCCTTGAAGAAATCGGAATCGGTATAAGCAGCCAAGGCCTTCCACGGGGCGAAAACGGAAGCCAGCAGTGCAAGTGTTGTGCGGCGCGTGATCAAGAGCGTAACTCCGCTACATCGACATTTCCATTGGCCAGCACCAGATGTCCACCGCCGAGATCGGCTGTGATCAAGCCACCGTCGTCACTGTCGCGGAACTGTTTGCCCCAGTCGAATTTACCGGTGGCGCTGATCTTGGCGATGGTGCTGAAATCCAGAGGTCTGTCCAGATCAGGGAATGGAACGGCAGCCAGCAGGGATTTGGTATAGGGATGGACGGGATGACGCATCAGCGTCTCACGCGGTGCCAGTTCCACGATCTTGCCCTCACACATCACCGCCACGCGGTCCGCCATGTAATCCACCACAGCCAGATTGTGGGAAATGAACAGATAGGTCAGGCCGAGATCTTTCTGCAAATCCTTCAGCAAATTGAGGATTTGCGCCTGCACAGATACGTCGAGTGCAGACACCGGCTCATCGCAGATGAGCAGCTCTGGTCCGAGCGTCAGGGCTCTGGCAATGCCGATGCGCTGGCGCTGGCCACCGGAAAAGCTGTGCGGATAGCGGTTCAGCGCGCTTTCCCCCAAACCGATGGCCTTCAGGAGATTGCGGACTTTCTCGGCGCGGTATTTCGCATCGCCACGACCGTGGATTTCGAGAGGCTCGCTCAGAATATTGCTGATCGTCATGCGCGGCGACAGAGACGATATCGGGTCCTGAAACACCATCTGGATTTTGGTGCGCAACTCACGAAGATCGTCTTTCTTCGCATCCAGAACGTCAATGTCGCCATTGCGGCTGTGGAAGGTGATGGAGCCGTCATCCGGGCGGACGGCGCGCATCAGAATTTTGCTGACGGTGGTCTTGCCACTTCCGCTTTCACCCACCAGACCAAGACATTCGCCACGCAGAATATCGAAGCTTACGCCGTCCACGGCTTTGGTGGCGCTGGATTTGCCGGAGGTGAACCAGCTCGATTTGCGGGTGGTGTAAGTCTTGCTGACATTCTTGACGCTGAGAAGAACGCCTTGGGCCTTGTCCACCGTCGCCGATTTCTTGCCGATGAGGCTTTCCTTGTCAACGATGACTTCACGCAGAGCCTTCAGCCGCTCGCCCGGCTTCATGTCGAAATGCGGAACCGCTGCCATCAGGCCCTTGAGATAGGGGTGCGACGGCGAGCGGAAAATTTCGCTTACCGGACCCGCTTCCATGATCTCGCCCTGATAGATCACGGCGACCTCATCGGCGATGTTGGCGACGACGCCGAGATCGTGGGTAATCAGCAGCATGCCCATATTGAGACGGCTTTGCAGGTCGCGCAGCAGCTTGAGGATTTGCGCCTGAATGGTGACATCGAGCGCCGTCGTCGGCTCGTCGGCGATCAGAAGGGCAGGCCGGCAGATGAGCGCCATGGCGATCATGGCGCGCTGCCGCATGCCGCCAGACAGTTCAAACGGGTACATCGTGCAAATCTTAACCGGATTGGAGAAGCCGACGAGGTCGAGCGTCTCCTCCATTTTTTCCTGCCGCTCTTTTGGCGTCAGCACCGAATGAATGCGCAAGGCTTCATCGATCTGGTTGCCGACCGTGTGGAGCGGGGAAAACGATGTCATCGGCTCCTGAAAAATCAGACCGATGCGGTTGCCCCTGATGGCGCGCATGGGCTTGCCGTCCTGTTCCAGTCGCAGCAAATCCACCGGCTCTTTGCCCGGGCGTGCGGGATCGGAAAACAGCACGCGGCCTTTGACGCTCGCGGTGCGTGGCTGAATGCCCATGATGGTTTGACCGATGACGGATTTGCCGGAGCCGGATTCGCCGACGAGTGCGGTGACTTTGCCGGGCAAAATACGCAGGCTGGTGTTCCTGACGGCATCGATCTTTCCGCCCATCAGAGAGAACGAAACCTGCAGGTCTTCAATGCGAAGCAGATCGGCGCCTGAACTCATGCCAAGGGTGTCCTCACCGTTTTCTTATTTTGCTGTGGCATGTATTTAAGGGCCATCAAAATTTACGTTATCGCAGGCCTTTAGTTCTGTCTATGCTCCTGAAACATCGAAAATATCAGGAAGTTCCAAAGCGATCGGCCTTGCGTAGAAACGTCTATTTCGCAGATATGTCTCGATGATGAATATCTAAGGAGCTGTCATGCCCGACAAAGCCTATTTCGACGAAAAGCTGGCCGGTGCCAGGCAGGCAATCGAACGGGCGGATTTTGATGAAGCCCGCAATATTCTCGGGCAGCTTTCGCAGGCGAGTGAGCGACACCTGATGGGTGAGAAGACGGCGCTCGGTTTGCCGCGCAAGCTTCACTCTGCTTATCTTCGACTGGCCAAGGCCCAAGGCGATGCGGTCATGAAAACCGGCTACCAATATCTACTGGTGCCGCCGCCTGACGTGTTTGAACCCTATGGCCGTTTTTCGCTCGAAGACCGGCGCCAGATCGCTGCCAGAAACCGGGAGCCGGTTCCGAAAATTCTCCATCAGATATGGATCGGCGAGAGGCAAGTCCCGGTATCGACCAAAGCCTGGGCTGCCCACGCCGCCCATCACGGTCTGGATTACCGTCTGTGGCGTGAGGCCGATCTTGAAGCGGCCGGGATTCTGGCTCACCCCATTTTTGCGCGCATGCTGGCTGATGGCGATTATCCCGGTGCCGTCGACGTTGCGCGCTACATCATTTTGCATGCGTTCGGTGGTATCTATCTGGATTGTGATTTTTACCCGGCGCGTGACGATATCAGCTTCAGCGACGTCCTGCCGATGATCGGGCTGACGGCCTTTGGCGAGGATGTACCGCGTCAGACCGGAACGGGTAGCATCCTCCTGGCCAACTCGTTCATAGCAACGCCGCCAGGCCATCCTGTTTTCAAGCGCATGCTGGATGCGTTTCCCGAAATCTTTGAACGACTGCCGAGAGCACCGGCCTGGTGGGCAACGGGTCCGCTCATTTTCACCGTCGTTGCACGCGCGGGTTCGGTATGTCTCGCAGGCGGCGATTTCGTTGCGGCCAACGTGCCCGACAGGTCTTCTCTCAGCGAGGTCGGAGCGATCAGGGAACGCGGCGATGCCAATGGCGATGGCCTGCTGATCGCCTGGAAATCATGGTGAGATGCCCGCAAGCCATTGGCGCGAAGACCGCCAGCGGCAACCGGGGTGACCAGCGGTCAGCGAAAACAGGCGTTGAAGAAACGCCCAAACGCTCTCGTCGTGGTCAAGATGATGGGTGAGGATGCCGGTCATTCCACCCGTCGCCAGTGCCTCCCGCATGCATGTCGCCGTTTCGGCAAACAGCAGGTCATGGTCTTTGCCACCCCGCGTCCCGCGCCAGTCAATGATATCGACATGGGTGTTCAAGAGGGGGAACGCGCTGCTTTTTTCAGGACCGTAGACCGACAGGGCTTTAAACCCGATTTCAGGTAACGCGGCGATCACCGCGTCATCGATGCGGTTCCATGGTGGCACGAGCATGGGCACGAAGCGCGCTTCATGCAGCGAGGTCAGCTTGTCAAATCCACGGCGCAGATCGTCCATGACGGCGTCGAGCGGCCTGTGCAGTCCTAGTTCGCGTTTTTTCTCTGCGGTGGTAGCATGGTTGCGATGCGCCCAGCCGTGAACCGCAACATCGACACTAGCAGTCTGCGAGAGACGATGTGCCAGCGATGTATCTGTGGGCTCGGGAATAACCGCGATTGTCATGGGAACAGAAAATTCAGCCGAAAGGGTAAGCAGACGGTCAAGCTCTGCGCTCGGCTGCGTGGCATCGTCATCCCGCAGCCAGAGATCGGCGATAACGCCTCGGCTGGCGAACTCATCCAGGGTATCGAGCAGCAGTTTCTCCGTCATGATGTCTGCTCCGGCAGGTTTGTGAGGATGTCGTTCAACGTCGCCGCTGCCTTTTCAAGGGAGCGTTCTTCCGTCGCAAACTGGCGCGCTTTGCGTGCCATGTCCCGGCGTAGATCATGCTGCGTAAGCAGTGTCATAACCGCGTCGGCATAGGCTTTGATATCTCCTGATGCTGTTAGTAGACCGGTCTCGCCCTCTCGCACAACCTCTGGAACGCCAGCAATATTCTCTGCGATGACCGGCAAGCCAGCCGCCTGCGCCTCCAGATAGGCGAGCCCATAGGCTTCGCCATGGCCGGGCCAGACGTAAAGCGATGAGCGCGACAGAATGTCTGCGATATCGGTCGGATTTTGCTCGCCGTGCCAGACGATTCGGTGGGGAACGAAGGTTTCGAAAAGATGCTGCACCGCGTCGCGCTCCGGGCCATCGCCTATGATATCCAGGGTCCAGTCCAAATCCTGTGGCAAAAGAGCAAGGGCGCTGGCCAGCGCCTGATAGCTGCTGAATTTGTCACCGGAACGCATCATCGCGACCGTGACGAGCCGGTTGTCCGCCGGTCTTGGAGCAGTTTTGACGAAGGTGGAGGCGTCGATGAAGGGAGGGAGCATGGTGCATGCGAGGTTTGGATCCGCGTGGATGAGCCCATCGCGGTCCCGACGTGTGAAACAGATATTCACAGCGGCAGAACGCAGATCGTCGAGAAGTCCTGCCTGTGTATCGGCCCAGCCCGAAGCGTTGCGTCTGGCGGAATAGGACGCTTCTGCGGTGACGTAAGGCAATTCAAAGCGCCTGCACAGGTCCGGTCCCAGAAGGTCCCGCGCTTTGTAATAGGGGTGGTAGCAAAACCAGATGTCCGGCCTGCCATTCGCTTGCCAATCAGCGATGACGCGCTCTTTTTCAGCACTGGCTGCCACCCGCAGTGAGGCATGTGCATCTCCGTCCGGCTCGCGCAGAAAGCTGCGCAACTCCGAGACGACGGTCACCTCATGCCCGCAAAGCTGCATCGCCTTGATCAGAAGGCGTGACATCAAACGGTCGCCGGATGGCACCGGATGATGCGGCGATTTCAGCGGTGCATAGAATGCGATTTTCATCGTCGTGTTGTGCGGTGCGACTGCGCGTCTCGTCAATGGGAATTTGGCCGCGTCAACCTTGACACTGTGTTGGTTCTCGCCCAACTGAAGGGCATGTTTTTCATGCGCGGAGCGCAATCAGCTTTGACTTCCTCTTCAAATGCACAGCAACTTCTTGATCTGATCCAATCTAAAAAGGCGAAGGCCGGGGTTATCGGCCTTGGCTACGTCGGCCTGCCGCTCGCCATGACCATCGCCCGTTCCGGCTTCGAGGTCGTGGGTTTCGATATCGATCCGGGCAAGATCACGGCCATCGATGCGGGCGAAAGCTACATCGAGGCCGTTCCACACGATGTTTTGAACGGCGCGCGCGCTGACGGCCTGTTCACCGCGACCTGCGACTTTGCCAAGCTTGGCGAGTGCGATGTGATCGCGATCTGCGTGCCGACGCCGCTGACGAAATACCGTGATCCCGATCTGTCCTACGTCGAAAACACCTGCCGGGAAATCGCCGCCACGTTGCGCCCCGGGCAATTGATTGTTCTTGAGTCGACTACCTATCCAGGCACCACGGATGGCATCGTCAAATCCATTCTGGAAAAGACCGGGCTTCGGTCCGCCACGGATTTCTTCCTTGGCTTTTCTCCAGAACGGGAAGATCCAGGCAATCGTGATTTCCAGACCTCGACCATTCCGAAAGTGGTGGCGGGCGACGGTGAGGATGCGGGCCAGTTGATGACGGCCTTTTATGGCGCAGTCGTCAAGACCGTCGTTCCCGTGTCGACCAACGCTACGGCAGAGGCCGTCAAGATCACCGAAAACGTCTTTCGGGCCGTCAACATCGCACTCGTCAACGAGTTAAAGGTCGTCTACGAAGCGATGGGCATCGATATTTGGGAAGTTATCGATGCGGCAAAGACAAAGCCGTTCGGTTTCATGCCGTTTTATCCGGGCCCGGGCCTCGGCGGCCACTGCATTCCGATCGATCCCTTTTATCTCACGTGGAAATCCCGAGAATATGAACTGCCGACGCGCTTCATAGAGCTTGCCGGGCAGATCAATACGGGCATGCCGCGCCACATCGTCGGTCGGCTGGCAGAGGCGCTCGATATCCATCGCGGCAAGGCATTGAGCCGCTCGAAGGTCCTGATCGTTGGCCTCGCCTACAAGAAGAACGTCCCTGATATCAGAGAAAGCCCGTCGCTGAAGCTGATCGAACTCATCAAGGAACGCAGCGGCCAGCCGTCCTACTATGATCCCTATGTCGCGGAGATTCCCAAGACGCGTGAGTACGGCGACCTCTTAGGCATGAAGTCCGCGACGTGGGACGCACAGGCGATTGGCGCTTTCGATGCCGTGCTCATCGCGACAGATCACGACAACATCGACTACCAAAGCCTCAGCGAATGGGCACCCTTGATCATCGATACGCGCAACGCCTTTGCCCGACGTGGCATCGTCGCAAGCCACATTATCAAAGCCTGACGGAAGTACTCGACAGATGAGCAGACTGGACAGCTTCATTCGCCGCCTGACGGCGCAGCGCGATATCCTCAACCACGTGCACGCCGATCTCGATCTACCGGCGCAAGGTGCGGTGATGGAGATCGGGCTCGGCAACGGGC
The DNA here is from genome assembly GCA_900468015.1 of Hyphomicrobiales bacterium. GTDB lineage: Bacteria > Pseudomonadota > Alphaproteobacteria > Rhizobiales > Rhizobiaceae > Agrobacterium. The sequence goes on along the minus strand of UBRU01000009.1, from coordinate 35,179 downwards.
GGACCTTCAACCATCTGCGCGAGCTCTTCCCGGACCGCCGCATCGTCGCTTTCGACCGCGCGATGGGCGCCCATGCGTCCTCCGTGCCGGATGAAAAGGATCTGGTCATTGGCGAGATCGCCGAGACGGCGCAGGCCTATGTCGGGGTCGAGGCATCGTTGGTGCATGCGGATATCGGCACGGGGTACCCCGAAAAGGATGCGGTGACGCTGACATGGCTGCCGCAACTGGTTGCGGGAATGCTCGCCAAGGGTGGGGTGGCCGTCTCGGGGCTTCCGTTGGAAGATAAGAGCCTAAACCCCATTCCTGTCCCGGCCTCGGTACCGGAAGACCGGTATTTTCTCTACCGCAAGGTCTAGGCGGCCTATAAAAACAGCTGACTTTCTGTCTGTGATATCAGGAAGACCTTCATCTGCGAGCTCTTGCCGCGGATGGGGATGGTTCTGCTTTGTAAGGGTGCGGCGTCGTGGCCGGATTGTGCCAGCACCGGTTCCGACACCAGGATATCGGTGCCGAATTCCTTGGCCGCACTTTCCAGCCTGCTTGCCACATTGACAGTATCGCCAATGGCCGTCAGCGTCTTCGCTGCGCCGTAGCCCATGACGCCGACGATCGACGGCCCTGCGTGAATGCCGACGACGACATGCAGCTTGACGGCAAACTGCTTTTCCAGTTCCTCATTCAATGTCTCTATGTTGCGCAAGATAAGAGCCGCCGCTTTCAGCGCATCTCGGCTCGCCGTGCTGCCGTTGCCATCCAGCCCGAACAAGGCCATTGCGCCATCACCGATGAATTTGTCCAGTCTGCCACCAGCCTGCTCGACCGCCTGACCGACAACGGTGAAGTAGCGGTTGAGCAGAAACACCATGTCATAGGGCAGCCGGGCTTCAGACAGTGCCGTGAAGCTGCGCAGATCGCAGAACATGACTGCGATTTCCTCTTCGCGACCGGGACGGATGGTTTCGCCGCTGGCCGGGATGTCGCTTTGCTGCTTGGAGGCCAGCAGCAAAGCCACGCGAAGATTATATTTGGGCCGTAACTGGCAACCGAGGCGAACGTCAGAATCGGCATGGATACGCTGGAGGGTGGCTCTTTCCATCGTGGACGGCTCCGGCAGCGGACCGTCTGTTCCAACGATGCGCACGCGACACGTGGAGCAGCGTCCTTTTCCGCCACAAGCGGAAAAGTGCGAGACATCACCAAACCGGCTGGCTTCGAGTATGCTCAGCCCAGCGGGTGCGCGGACCAGCGCTCCGTGATCGTAGCGGATTTCGAACGAGCTCGATCTCTGCCGCCAGCTCCGCATGCCGCGCAAGGCAAACATCAGCAGAATGGAGCTGCCAAATATGACTTTCAACGTGCCGGTAAACAAATCGACTGTCGCATCCATCTCAGCTTGATGGGGCCTGACAGGGCGAGGCAGAGGCGGATTAATTTCCATAATGCGGCCTGCATCGCTGAAACCCAGCAAGGCCAGAATGGGGAGCAGAACGGCGATGGTGAGAAGATAGGGCGAAATTTTCCTGTACCAGTCGCGGTAGCGCAACCAGAAAAACACGCCCAGACAACCATGCGCCCAAATCAGAACCAGCGCGATGCTGTGACGCAACCCCAGTATCGGATTGCGTATCCAGTAATTATAGATGACGGTGTCGTAGCCGATATCGACATCGTAGAGCATCCGCGCCAGCCGAATGCCGCTCGCGTGATCGATGATCAGATAGGGTATGACGAGGCCGATAATGATCTGCAACGCTTCGCGCAGCGGCATTTTAAGCGAGCGTCGGACATAGATCGCGCGCAGAACCAGCGCGATATGGGTGATGACCGAGCCGTAAAGAACAAGGCTGCTCAGCGGGTTGAGCCAGACGAGGGTGAACCAGGCGCGTCCGTATTCCGCCGCGTCGATCGAGATCAGTGCCAAAGCGTGATTGGATAGATGAGTAAAAACGAAACTCAGCATGATGAGGCCAGACAGCAATCGTGCACGTCTGAGCGACGTTTCCGACACGATGTTCACCATGCTTGCTGTCTCCGATTGGCTCGCTTATGTGCCTCGGGCGCATGACCGGGGGAGACGGCCCCGCCAATTGCCTTTCATGGCTATACGTCAATGCTGCGAAAAGCAGAAGAGATCAAGGATCACGTCATCGGCATTCGTGAGGCTAGGCGCTTACAGCTCTATCGTCTGGCCATCACGCGCAGCAAAAATACCGTCGAATTCCTTGCGCGCATCGGCCTCGATGACATCAAGCTCGTCATCGGTGCGGAAGGGCGCGTGATGGATCAGGCCGACGCTCTTTGCATTGGCCTGCTTTGCCAAAAGAACGGCCTGTTGCCATGACGAGTGGCCATAGCCCCGGTAGGTTTCCATCTCCGCATCGGTGAAGCTCGCATCGTAGAGAAACAGGTCGACATTATCGATCAGCTTCAGAACGGATTTGTCGAGCTTGCCATTTTCATGTTCGGTGTCGGTAATGATTGCGAAACTACGACCCTGCCAGTCGATGCGGTAACCGATGGCATTGCCGGGATGGTTCAGCATGCCGGTGGTAATGTTGAGATCGGGGTGGACGGCGAGCACGTCCCCAGCCTTGAAATCCTTGGTGACGATCTGGGCGCAGCAAATGTCGAGAGGAGCGGGGAACCACGGTGGGCTCATGAATTCGTTCAGCATTTCGCGCGTCGTCTTCTGCCCGGCGAGATGGCCGGACCAGATGCGCACGTCATTTTCGCGATTGAAGAATGGCTTGAAATAGGGAAAGCCGACAATGTGGTCATAATGGCAGTGGGAAAAGAACATATTGACGTCCCCGATGCCCTCTGCCTTCAAGGCCTGACCGGCGGGTAACAGGCCTGATCCCGCATCGAACAGCAAGACGTGTTTTCCGCATCTCACTTCGATGCAGATCGTGTTGCCGCCGTACTTTCGGAACTTGTCTCCCGAGACGGGAAGCGTTCCCCGTGCTCCCCAAATCTTAACCCGAAATTCCTGTTTTTCGTCCCGACTGAAATCGTCGGAATGCAACGCCATGACACACCCCAATTTACCACGTACACCCGAACTATCCTCCGGTAGGTGTCGTGTTATCTTTCTTGTCCTTGCCCCAAATTCCCGGAAGACATATTCGCCTCCGCCTTTAGTCCACTCAGCATTTCAGTTTTATTACAGAAGCACCACTTTTATTTTTCTTTTCAAAAGCAGTGCTGAAGAACGCTGTTCCAACTAAACATTCGAACCGGATCTTGCTTTGCTGAGTTCCGTTGTCGTCTGTGTCAGACGTTCGGCCAGAACGCGCATCACCTTGATCGTTACGTCGGGGAAGTCGGACATCAGCTTGAAGAACTGTTCCTTGCCGATGCGCAGTGCCTCTACCGAAGTGGAAGCGCGCACGGTCGCCGTTCTGACGCTGTCGCAAAGGATGGCGATTTCTCCGACGATGGCATTGCCGCTCATTTCGGTCAGCTTGATCTGGCCGGAGGGGGAATCGATCAGGACATCCACCTTACCCGTCAGCAACACATAGGCCGCATCGCCCAGATCGCCCTGGCGGAAAAGCTCGTCTCCCGCGTGGTAGGACACCCGGTCGGATGCAAAAGCAAGAAGCTTGAGCTTCGATGGTTCCATCCCGCTGAAGAAGGGAACGCGCTTCAGCATCTGAATTTCGTCTTTGAAAAGCATCGCCTTGTCCTGTTCGTGTTCCTGTTTGACCGCTAAACCACTCAGGCAGCGATCATTTCCTTGAATGTACCGTTTTCTTCCACAAGAGTCTCGTATGTTCCATCTGCGACAACCGTTGCGTGATTGACCACGATTACGCGGTCGAACATTTTCGCCAGCGACGGATTGGACAGAACCCACAGCACTGCCGGGTTAGCGCCATCGGTTCTGAGGAAAGCGATGACGTTATCGACGATTTCCTGCTGGAGACGATGGTCGAGACCGGGCAGCGGTCGATTCAGCACGTAGTAATCCGACTTTCTGATCAGAGCGCGTGCCAGATTGAGCTTCTGGCGCTGCAATGGCCCCAACCGCTTGCCGCCCGCTCCAAGGTTGAATTCCAGACCAACGGCCAGCACCTTCTCATAAAGGCCCTGCTTCTTCATGGCGTCGGCCACGATCTTGGTGATGCGGCGTGACGCGTCCGCGTAACGATGGCTGATCTTGCCGAACAGAATATTGTCCAGAAGGCTGGTCGATGTCGCGTAACGTTCGGGATCGTAGGGCTCGATCCAGCTGCGCAGATCGTCCGGCAGGTTCTGGTGGAACATGTGACGAACCTCGATGATCTTGTCCATCACCTCCTGCGTCAACAGGCCGAAACGCTGGCGTGGTTCGATGTAGAAGAAGGCCAGTCGCAACATGGCGCGCCGTTCGGTCTCGGTCGCTTCCGAATAACTCTTGCCCTGGAGACGTTGCAGCATCTGCTGATAGCCGGGTATGTCGTCCGCGGTCATAAAGGTCAGTTGCTGGAAGAAAGGGTGATCCGATGGCAGGTCGCTGAAGATTTCAACGACGTTTTCCGCAATCGTGTAGCCCATGTCGAACAGCGTTTCCGACAGGCCGCTGCCGCGCATCAACGAGCGGAAATAGTCGCTGTCGATGATCTGGCGGCTTGAAGCAGACCCGTTGCGCAAGGTGCCGAACATGATGTTTTCACCAACCGTCGCCTCGGCGTTGTAGCTGCTGGGCTCGAAGGGCACGATGAGGCCGCTCAGATTTTCCTGTTCCAGTTCAGTGCGCAAGGCTTGCCGCAGTTCAACGATACGGGCGGCCAGATGCAGGTCGGTCAGCGGATCGATGGAGGAGCGTAAGGCAAATTCGAGAATATCCGGTGACAGCTGAACCGTATCGAGAACCGAGAGCATGGCTTTCAGGAACTGCTCTTCGTCATCACTGCCAGCCGGACTGGATTGATAATCGATCCAGTCACTGTTGATATCGATGTCGGGATTTTCCGCCAGCTTAGCTTCGCGTATTTCCCATTTCCGATGCTCCAGCTCCGCGCCTTCGTAATCCCTTGCTTTCAAGGGCGCGTGTTTCAGGCCGTAGACAAGGTTTTCCCTCAGGCTTGCATGGAAGAAATACGTATCGGCAGACACATAGGAAATGCGCCGCCCCGTAACGGATTCGGGCAGTTCGTGCAGGTCGGCATCGCCGAATGTAATCTTGCCGGATGTCGGCCAGAGCGTTCTGCCCAGCGCATCCGCCAGAGCTTCGGCACCGGAGCCACCGACGATGGCAATGGTTTCACCCGGATTGATCGTCAAGGAAGCCTGATCCAGCAGGCGCGTGCCGCTATCGTCATCGAGCGACAGTCCGGCAATGACCAGCGGTCCGGTGATGGCCGCAGCCGCTTCTGGCGACAGTGCCTGGATTTTGCCGTCGATCATGGTCGGTGAATCGAACTGTTCGAACACCTGCTCGTACTTGACCTGCACGTCCTGACGGGCCTGATCCCAGTCGATCAGTTCCTTCAGGGGGCCGGGAAGTTCCTTGTAAGCATTGATCACGGCCACAAGCTGACCGACATCAAGGCTGCCGCGCAGCGTCAGGTAGCCGCCCAGCGCGTAGAAAAAGAAGGGTGTCAGCTGCGCCAGAAAGTTATTGATGAACTTGACGATGAACTTCCACTGGTAAAGGTCGTAGCGGATCTTGAAGATTTCGCCGAGACGGTGGGCAGCATCGGCTCGCTCGTAATTTGAGGTGTCATAGGCGTGAATGGTGCCGATGCCATCGACCATTTCCCCGATACGTCCAGCGAGTTGCCGGGCGCTGAGCTGGCGTTGTCTGCCGAGTTCGATCAGCCGACGGCGCATCTTGGGAATGATGCCGACCTGGATTGCAGCCATGAAGGCGGCGATGAGGCCGAGCCAGAAATTCTGTACGATAATGAAGAACAGTGCCGACAGCGCCTGTCCGCCCAGAAGCGCAGGCTGAACGAAAGCATCGCCGGTAAAGCCGCCGAGGGGCTCCACCTCATCCTTGATCATGCTGGATATTTCCGCCCCCTTCACCCGCTTGAAATGAGACGGAGGGAACAGCAAAATACGGTCGATCAGCTGAAAACGAATGCGGCGCAGCAGGCGCTCGCCAAGGCGGCCCTTGTAGGTGTTGATGTAATATTTGAAGAGGCCATTGATGATGACGAGCGCCAGAAACGTCAGGCTCAGGCCCATCAACATGCCAAGGCGGGTCAGCTCGATACCCGGAAACAGCGTGATCTTACCCATATAGGGCAGATCGAGCGTCAGATGCATGAAGAGCTGGGTGGAGTTGACGCCCTCGAAACCGTCACCCTGTATCGGCCCGTTGACGATCTGCTTGGGCAGGTCGAAAGCCAGGAAATACGGGATCATCGACAGTGCCACGATCAGCAGAATGAAAAGCTGCTGCCGCCGCGTGTGGTTCCAGATATAGCGGGTTAAACTTTTTTCCATGTAGGATTTCTGCGCCTTGCCGGACTGGAAGGTAATTGATGTTTTCGATGGCGTCAAAGCCGCTGGGGAATGGCGGCGATTGTCCTGTCGAAAATGAATGATATGCGTATTTTACAGACTAGGGGCGGGATAGGGCGCTGCCACAGGCGCGGCCCCTGTCGTCGCTGATATTACGAACAACGCGTTATAGCGCAATTCCTTAAAAACGAAATACGTGGCCGCTGCCGAGCGCGCGAATTTCGCCATGGGGTTTTTCGGTTCGCATCAGGCCCAGCGACAGCAATTCCACATGCCTTCCTTCGCCCGCCGTCAGATGAAACCAGTCGTCGGCGGGGCGAAAATTATCGACGCTGATATGCACGGATTGGGCAAACCGGTCAGCCGTCACGTTGAGAAACCAGCGTTCACCATGTTGCGAAGGTGTGGCCTGAAGTGTGGCTGCATGCTGCGCCGCTTTGCGCCCGATTGGAAAGTGAAATGCTTCCGCGAGCAACGTCCCCGATGTCCGGTCGCGAAGTCTCGCCACCGTCACGTCATGCGAGGGCGGTCCGAAGCGATAGGCATAGGTCGTGTCGAAAAACGCGCCGAACAAATCGGTCGCGGGAATAGTGAGGCTGTCTCTGGCCGCGAGCGTCAGCGCGCGTTTGCCGGAAACGACAGACTGAATACCGTCCCGCAGACAGGCGATCTCGACGTCTACATCAACAGGTTCCGGTCGCTCATTGATGAGATGAATATCGAGGCCATTCGTGCCCTCATCTATCAGGCTGATCTGTAGAGGGCGACACGCCCGTTTCAAACCGTACCAAGCCGACTTTGGCTCGCCGGTCGAATCGATCAGGCCCCAGCCAGCACCGGGCAGCAGATCCTGCAATGTCCAGACCAGAGCCCCCTGGCAACTGGAGCCGGAACGCCTCCATTCCGCAAATGTGGCGTCTATGACTTCTGCGGTTACCGCTCGTGAGAGATCAAGATAGCGATCTGCGTTTTCCCGTCGAAGAACGGCAGGATCGACCTCGTAGAGCAGCTTGATATAGTGGTCTCTGACGTCCTCGAAATCCCAGGAAGCGCCCCGGTCTCTCGGGACACGCGCCTTCCATCTGGGGTCGTGAACCGGCTTTGCGGGCAGGTGTTCTTCCAGGGTGCGTTGTTGCGGCACATTGGAAAAAGCCAGGCACTCGGCGGCAAAGCGCACGTCTGCCCGCCTTGCATCATCCAGCGGTCTGCAATAGGCGCCGACACCGTAGTAATGGCCGACATCCTCGTTTGGAAAGAACGGCAGTGCGCCCCCGAAAGGGGAGTTCGGGACATAGGCGATATCAGGGCGCAGCCGCTTGACGTGAGCCGGCAGTATCTCTTCCGTCAGCGGGCCTTTCCAGAATTGCTCTGACAGCCCCAGCATCGCGCCTTGCTGATACATTTCGCTGCCGCCGCACAGCACGGCGAGCGAAGGCGAAAGGCTCGTCGCTTGCAAAAGTTGCGTTATCTCGGTCTCGATATGGTCAAGAAATGCCTCATCCTTAGCCGGATAATCGAAATTGGCCAGCATCATGTCTTGCCAGACCATGATGCCGAGTTCGTCGCAGAGCGCGAAAAACTCGGGCGTCTCATAGGCCATGGTTCCACCGATGCGGACCATGTTCATGCCCGCCTCTGCGGCAAGGCGCAGCCACGGTTCGTAGTCTGCCCGGTTGCCCGGCAGGCGGACGATGTCGGCATTCGTCCAGACGGCACCTCGGCAAAAAACGGATTGGCCGTTGATCTTCAGGCCGAAACCTCTGCCGTCACGACCCTTGTCGATCTCGATCCGGCGAAACCCTGTCTTGCCGAGGCAATGGCTCTCCCCGTCTATGTCGATGTCGACGTTAAACAGCGCAGGCTCGCCATGGGTCGCAGGCCACCATGGCTCGATACCGGGAAGCCCCAAGCTGCCCTCGAAGACATTTTCGCCGCGATGCTCCAACGGCGCCGAGACGCCGTTGCACGTGATGCTGACACGCGAGTTCTCATTTTCTGCACGAAGGCTAAGCTGAATCCGGCCCGTTCCGTCACCGTCCAGTTCGCAGTGGAACGAGAGTACCTCAAAAACGGGCTTCGTCAGCAGGCTGATTCCGCGCCAGGGGCCAGCGGCATGGATTTCCGGGCACCAGCCCGGCATATAGCCCAATGCCGTCGTCCTGATCAGCCGTAACCCTTGAGAGTTCATCATCTGCGGACGCCAGCGCGCACGCGGGCCGGTTCTTTCCAGACGTGGCGCAAGGGCCCTGAAGCAAAGCGCGAGTTCATCGACACCGGACATGTCAAAGGGCACATCCAGCGCTTCGAACATGCTGGTAACGTTGGCGACGAGCTGACCGTTCAGAAAGACTTCTGCCACCGTTGCCAGCCCGTGAAAGCGCAGAATTGCGGGCCCGATCTGGTCGGACACCAGCGTCAGACGGTACCATGCGTCATGTCCGTTAAGCGGGTGCGGATTGTGTCGGTCGAACCGACCGAGCGCTTCCAGCGCCTGCGCGACAGTGCCGGGAACCGGGGCCGTCATCTCTTCCGCGTCAAACGGGATATCTGCCGGGGTCTGGAAGGCATCCGCCTGCGTGAGGGTCAGCGTCCAGCCTTCGCTGAGACATTGTCCCTGCTTCAGGAGAATGCCGGACAGCGCAGTCACGCCGCCTCACTCGGCTTGGCTAGAGTTGTTTCCATCGCGCCCATCATGCCGTCCCAGGCTGCGATGGCGGGGTCGAGGGCGGTAGCGAGCGTATCGAACTTGCGGCGTGCAATAGCGCGAGCGAGCTGGAACTGCACGGTTTTGGCGACTTCCGATATGCGAAGGGCATTTAGCCTCGCATCGCCGAAGCGGCTTTCACCACCCAGCCATTCCAGATGGCTGGCGGCCAGCTCGAAATTGGCGCCGAACTGGCGCAACGTGTTGAAGGCGTATTTGTGAAAAAAGTCGAAGGGCCGGTCGGCAACCTGCGCGACCTGTGCCGGGAAGACATCAGCGAAAGCACGGATGGGATTGTGTTTGGGGCGGCGTGCGAAATGGACAGAAAGTAAACCTTCCGCCACGTTGCGGATATCAGGCTCCTTCGAAGGCATCTCTGGAAATTTCGCAAATTCGGTATAGGGAAGAAAGGGCAGGTCGGCATCCCCAAGATGATGCTGAAAAATGCCGGAAAAGTCGTCTCCATCCAGCGCGAAGTAGCCGCCATTGTGGAAATATTCCAGTCGGCGGTTTTCCACATCCATCCGGTTGATCGCGACCGTCGTTTTGCCGTGTTCCCTACGGTATGCGGTGCCGTGCGTGTCGGGCATGTAGAAGCTATCCATCTCGATCAGGCAGATGCGGCCACGCTGCAACTGGGTCGCAATGTGGCTTTCGAGCCTGTCGAAGATCGCAAGTTCGGTGACGCGAATGCCGTAGAGCGCTTCGAGGTCTTCCAGCGGCACCTTGAAAAAGGTGAACTGATCGCCCTCGAAATCCTGTGTCAGCGTAAAGCCGAGCATGGCTTCCGGTGGACGTCCGCTCGATGACAGAAGCTCGATCCACAGATCGACATAGCAATTTGTTTCCGGCCACATCCGCTCAGATGAATGCAGCGGATGCGGAACATAGGTGTCAGCGCTTAAGGCCGGAAATATTGCCGTCATGCAAGCCTCAACCCCAAAGCGTTTCGCGAACCGCTTGCGGCCACTGGTCCACATCCAGACCGTGCTTGGCAAAGAGTGCCAGAGCGATGCGCTCCAGACCGAAGCCGACGCAGGCCGTGTGCGCAACCGCGCCGTCCTCAAGGTGCAGACCCCATTTCGTGCCGAACGAATCCTGATGGTAATTGAAGCTCATGCAGGCCGTCAGATTGGTGTCCGAAGTCACCGGAATCAGCAGTTCGAATTTCAGGTTTTGGTCGCGCTGGTTATTGACCAGCATCTTGCCAGCACGCCCGAAGAAAGGATCGTTAGCGATATCGATCTTCACGTCGAGACCGATTTTTTCCATCATCTCGACGCCGCGATCCATCCAGAGCTGACGGAACTCTGTCACGTCACTTTCTGTGCCCATGCGCACATATTCGCGCATGCGGAAAAGCTGCTGCCGGGCGGGATCTTTCGATGGTTCATGGCGGAAACAGTAGGATTGAATATCGTAGAGGCCACCGGTGGCGGGCAGATTTCCGCGCTTTGCGATTGTCGGATACAGCGGGTAACAGGCGGCAGGCGTCAGCACGATATCGGTAATCTTCTGGTCTTTCGTCCAGTCCGTGCCTTCATCCATGCTCTTGATGAGGCTGACATGGTCCAGTTCGCAACCGCAGAAGGAATGCACCGTGCCTGCAAGCTGCGGGAAGCTTTTCATGTAGCCGCTTTTTTCGAAATAAGCGCGATTGATGCCGGGCGGAAAGCGAATGGCTTCGGCCTTGTCGGGACCACCGACGGTGTCGATCAGTCGCTCGAACGCTACGATGACGTCCTCGAACTGGCCGCTACGGCCATAGAGACCATCCACGCCGGTGTCTATCAGCAGCCCCTTGTCGAACAGGCGATCAAGAAAGGAAGGTTGCATGTCCATGGTCTTATCCCAAAAGGCTCGTGTCCTGCTTCTGAACAAGCAGGAGGTTGGCGGAATTGCCCAATATGCGATCGTTTGAAATCATCAACTGCGCCGAATGCGCATCGCGCAAGTGCCTGCCGAGGCTGAACGGCGTCCCGTTTTTGTAACCCATGATGCCGCAGATCAGCATGGCATGATTGATGATTTCCAAGATGGTTTCCGAAGAGCAGATCTTCACATTGTTCATGGCGATTGCGAAGGCCATGGACATCAGCTTTTCGGGGTCATTTCTGGTTTCATCGTAGGCTTTCAGACCTGCAATGATATTCGATTTGACGATTTGGAGCTTGTTTGAAACTTCTGCCAGTCGGATGGCGCCAGGAGGGGAAACGCCGGGGGACTTACGGGCCGCGGCGCGAACGAAAGCCTGCGCGCGGGCAACCGCATCGGCTGCAATTCCGTACCACACACCGCTCCAGAATAGGTGCGATGTGGCGAGCATGGACTGCGCGGCGATTTCGGCAAAGGGCTTCTGAAAGACTTGTTCGGCTGGTGCTTCGCCGTCGAACAGAAAGCCATCCGAACAGGTGCCGCGCATGCCCAGCGTATTCCAAACATGCGTTTTTTCGAGCCGGTATTGGTCTTTCAGGAAAACGGTCATTACCTGATCGGTCGGTGCGGCATCCGCGTTGGCGCGAGATGTGATGAGGATCGCGTCTGCTTCGCTGCCGTAGGAAATGACGGTGGCGTCTTTTTGCAAGCGGCAGCGCTCGCCATCGATTTCGATGGCGCAAATGGAGTTTCGCAGATTTCCGCCGATGCCGCCTTCGGTCGTTGCGGAGCCCAGCAGCAACTGCTCAGCCGCCATGCGGCGCATGAAAGCGCTGTGCCATGAACTGTCTTCCCCGTGCTCGACAAGGCTCGACGTCTTGATCTGGTGCATGGCGAAAATCATCGCCGTTGCCGAGCACGCCTGCCCGAGAGTGCAGCATATATCCGTTATCTGGAGAAGGCTTGCGCCTTCGCCGCCGAGATGGGGTGGAATCTGAATGCCAAGCAGCCGTTCGGCACGCAGGGCGTCGATGGCCTCTTTCGGGAAGCGCCCGGCTACATCGACATCATCGGCGTGCTTTGCGGCGATGGCTGCAACCCGCGCCGCCCGCACGGACAATGCCGCTTCAGTGGACGCGATGGACGCGTCCATCAGGCTGCCTCTTTGCCATCGAGAATGGCTTTGACCGTCGCTTCGATGGCCGCGATGCTGGCAAAGGATTTGCGGTTGAGCATGCTGTCAGGGAATTCGATGTCGAAGGCATCTTCCAATCCAAGCATCAACTGGACGGACGCAAAGGAAGAAAGGCCTACTGTATAAAGATCGGCATCATCGGCAATTGTATCGACAGGCACGGGAAGTTGACCGAATTTCGATAGTATTTCACGAATAGTTGAATTCATCTCAAGTAGTCTCCAGTCGAATGGCTGCCATCATAGCTCATTCTCCGAATTACGCTTCAAAAAATAACATTCGAATAAACGCTTAGGTTAATTTGTCGTGACCACGCTCCACGGCCAGACACGTTTCAGATATCGACTTGACAAAAGCCGGTGTCGGGTTTCTGATTGAGGCATTCACCAGGGGTGTCCCGTCAAGGGGCTGAGATACTGCTACGATGCGCAGTGACCCGTTGAACCTGATCCAGTTCATACTGGCGTAGGGACGGTGCAAACACGGAAAAGCGCAGCCTGGCTGTGACGGATGATATCCCTCATCCACTCCTCCGTGATTTTTCGTCTTTCATGCTCGAACTGGGTCTCCACTGTTTTGCTTTGGAGCCTCACGATGAACATTGTTGCCAAAACCATCTCGCCCAACGTGACCACCGGTCCGCTGCCCGCCTCTACCAAGGTGCACAAGCCGGGTGTCCTTCACCCGGACATTCGCGTCCCCATGCGCGAAATCGCAGTGCATCCGACCGCAGGCGAACCACCTGTCACGGTGTATGATTCCTCCGGTCCTTACACCGACCCAAGCCACCGCCTCGATATCGAAGGCGGCTTGCCGCGCCTTCGCCATGACTGGGTTCTGGCACGCGGCGATGTCGCGGCCTATGAGGGCCGACACGTCAAACCCGAAGACAACGGCTTTGCCACGGGCGAACGTCTCACGCCGGAATTTCCCGTTCGAAATCAGCCGCTGCGTGCGCTCGACGGTAAGTCGGTGACTCAAATCGCCTATGCGCGGGCGGGCATCATCACTGCTGAAATGGAATTTGTCGCGATCCGCGAAAATCTGGGCCGGGAAGCCCTTAAAGAAAAGATGGTGCGCGATGGCGAGAGCTTCGGCGCTCACATTCCCGATTTCGTCACGCCGGAATTCGTGCGCCAGGAAGTGGCAGCCGGCAGGGCCATCATTCCCGCTAATATCAACCACCCCGAAGCCGAACCGATGATCATCGGTCGGAACTTTCTGGTCAAGATCAACGCCAATATCGGCAATTCCGCCGTCACCTCTTCCATGGCGGAAGAAGTGGAGAAAATGGTCTGGGCCATCCGCTGGGGCGGAGATACGGTCATGGATCTGTCAACCGGGCGCAACATCCACAATATTCGCGAGTGGATCATCCGCAATTCGCCGGTTCCGATCGGTACGGTGCCGCTTTATCAGGCGCTGGAAAAGGTGAACGGCATTGCCGAAGACCTGACTTGGGAGGTGTTCCGCGATACGCTGATCGAGCAGGCCGAGCAGGGCGTCGATTACTTCACCATCCATGCCGGTGTGCGACTGCATTACATACCGCTCACCGTCAATCGCGTCACCGGTATCGTTTCGCGTGGCGGCTCGATCATGGCCAAGTGGTGCCTGCATCATCACAAGGAATCGTTCCTCTACGAGCATTTCGAGGAAATTTGCGACATCTGCCGGGCCTATGACGTGTCGTTTTCGCTGGGCGATGGCCTGCGTCCCGGCTCGATAGCCGATGCAAACGATGCTGCGCAGTTTGCCGAGCTGGAAACCCTGGGCGAACTCACGCAGATCGCATGGGCTAAAGATTGCCAAGTGATGATCGAAGGCCCCGGCCATGTGCCGATGCACAAGATCAAGGAGAACATGGATAAGCAGTTGAAGGTCTGCGGCGAAGCGCCTTTTTATACGCTTGGGCCGCTGACGACTGATATTGCGCCGGGTTACGACCACATCACGTCGGGCATCGGTGCGGCCATGATCGGCTGGTTCGGTACGGCTATGCTCTGCTATGTCACGCCTAAGGAGCACCTTGGTCTGCCGGATCGCGATGACGTGAAGGTGGGTGTGATCACCTACAAGATCGCAGCCCACGCGGCCGATCTCGCCAAGGGCCATCCGGCAGCGCAAGTCCGCGATAATGCCCTGTCGCGTGCCCGCTTCGAGTTCCGCTGGGAAGACCAGTTCAACCTGTCGCTCGATCCCGAGACTGCCCGGTCCTTCCATGACGAGACCTTGCCGAAGGAGGCGCACAAGGTTGCCCATTTCTGCTCCATGTGTGGCCCGAAATTCTGTTCCATGCGCATTTCGCACGACATCCGCGCCGAGGCTCAGAAAGAAGGATTCGAGGCTATGGCCGAGAAATTCAAGCAAGGCGGTGAGCTTTATCTGCCGCTTGCGCAACCAACACCGGGTGAGTGACATGCGCATTCTCGTCAAAGGCGCAGGCGTCGTCGGTTTGACGGCTGCGCTTGAACTGACAGAGCGCGGCTTTTCGGTGGAGGTCTTCGACATCTCCACCGAGGTCGGTCGCGGCGCGTCCTGGTATGCCGGTGGCATGCTGGCGCCCTGGTGCGAACGGGAAAGCGCTGATGAAGCCGTCATCGCGCTGGGGCAGTCTGCGCTCGATTGGTGGGATGAGGCCACGCCGGGCCTCGTGGTGCGAAACGGCACGCTGGTCGTGGCTCCGGCCCGTGACCGTGCGGAACTCTCCCGCTTTGCCGCGCGCACGCGCAACTACCGGCTCGTGGCTGAGGATGAGATCGGCGAACTGGAACCGGATCTGGCGGGCCGCTTCCGGCAGGGGCTTCTGTTTGCGGATGAAGGCCATCTCGATCCGAGGCTCGCTTTGCTGGCCTTGCATCAGCGATTGGTCGCCATGGGTGTGGCTTTCCACCTTGGTAGAGAAGGCGTAGCGGAAGCAGACTTCGACCGTGTGATAGATTGCACGGGCCATGCACAAGTCGGCACGCTTCCAGCACTCCGCGGGGTGCGGGGCGAAATGCTTTATCTCTCCACCGGCGAGGTATCGCTCTCCCGCCCCGTACGGCTGTTGCACCCGCGTATTCCGCTTTACATCGTACCGCGTGAGCCGGGTCGCTTCATGGTTGGCGCGACGATGATCGAATCGCAGGATGACGGGCCGATCTCGGCGCGGTCGCTGATGGAACTTCTCAACGCCGCGTATGCGCTGCATCCGGCCTTCGGGGAGGCGAAAGTCATCGAGATGGGAACAGGCATCCGTCCTGCCTTTCCTGACAATCTTCCCGGCATCGAAGAGAACGGCAAGACGCTGCACATCAATGGTGCCTATCGGCACGGCTTCCTGCTTTCGCCCGCAATGGCGAAACAGGCTGCCGACATCATAGAAAACAAGGAGGTTTCCCATGCGGGTTCTGGTGAACGGGCAAGAGCGTGATCTTGCCACAGCGACGCTGTCACAACTGCTGGCGATGCTGGACTACGAGGGCGACTGGCTGGCGACCGCCGTCAATGGCGATCTCGTCCATGCAGAAGATCGCTCTGATTTTCGTCTGAAGGATTTTGACAGGATCGAAATTCTCTCACCCATGCAGGGAGGCTGATCGATGTTGACGCTTTATGAACGCGAGGTCAGTTCCAGGCTTCTTCTCGGCACAGCGCGCTATCCGTCTCCGGCAGTACTGGCAGATGCCGTTCGCGCCAGTCGCACGGATATTCTGACCATCTCGCTGCGCCGCGAAACCGCAGGTGGGAAAACGGGCGGGCAGTTTTTCGAGATGATCCGCGAACTGGATCGACTGGTTTTGCCCAATACCGCCGGTTGCCATACGGCCAAGGAAGCCGTGCTGACGGCGAGGATGGCGCGGGAGGTTTTCAAGGCAAACTGGATCAAGCTGGAGGTGATTGGCCACCACGATACACTCCAGCCGGATGTCTTCGCATTGGTGGAGGCAGCGCGCATTCTCTCGGATGACGGCTTTGAAGTCTTTCCCTACACGACCGACGATCTGGTGGTGGCAGAAAAGCTGGTGGATGCCGGATGCAAGGTTCTGATGCCATGGTGCGCGCCCATCGGCAGTGCCATGGGGCCGCTCAACATCAGTGCGTTGCGCTCCATGCGCGCCCATTTTCCAGATGTCCCGATGATCGTGGATGCGGGCCTTGGCCGCCCCTCCCATGCCGCAACGGTGATGGAGCTTGGCTTCGATGCCGTGCTGCTCAACACGGCAGTCGCGGGTGCCGACAATCCGGTGCTGATGGCGGGCGCCTTTGCGAAAGCGGTCACGGCAGGCCGCGAGGCCTATCTTTCCGGCATGCTGGAACCGCGTGACATGGCGGTTCCATCCACGCCGATGATTGGAACGGCTGTGTTTTCGTGATCCGTTGACAAGGAAGGCCAAGGGCGGGATACCGGCATGACATGGAGGGATGCCCGCTCTTGCATAATCTTCTGACCGATATCGACGGCGTTGCCGTCGGCCATGCGACGGATCTCGTGCTGGGGTCCGGCGTTACGGCGATCATTTTCGATACGCCTGCCATCGCGTCCGGCTCGGTGCTGGGTGGTGCGCCGGGTGGTCGTGATACCGCATTGCTCGATCCGTCCATGACCGTCGAGGCCGTGGATACCTTCGTTCTTTCCGGCGGTTCGGCCTTCGGGCTGGATGCTGCGGGTGGCGTCCAATCAGGTTTGCGCGAGATCGGTCGTGGTTTTCAGGTCGGTCCGGCCATGGTTCCCATCGTGCCGCAGGCGATCCTGATGGACCTCCTGAATGGCGGAAACAAGAATTGGGGCCTGCACTCGCCATACCGCGACATGGGATATGAAGCGTTCAAGGCCGCTTCAGCCACACCTTTTGCCCTTGGCACGGTGGGGGCGGGAACGGGTGCCACGACGGCAACCTTCAAAGGTGGCCTTGGTTCTGCCAGCGCTCAAACATCTAACGGTCTTCGTGTCGCCGCCATCGTTGCCGTCAATGCCATGGGCTCGGCAACTGTCGGTGCTGGTCAGCATTTCTGGGCAGCGCCCTTTGAAGACAGCGGCGAATTTGGTGGGCATGGCTTACCTACCACGTTCTCGGATGCTGACAAGGCGATGCGGATCAAGGGTGTTACCTTGACCGCAACCACGATTGGCGCCGTGGTGACGGATGCGATCCTGACGAAAGCGCAGGCTCATCGTCTGTCGATCATGGCGCATGACGGTCTGGCAAGGGCCATTCTGCCATCTCATCTGTCCAGCGATGGTGACACGATGTTTGCAGCCGCAACGGGGCGCAAGCCGCTAAGCGCTGCGGCAGATTTTTCCGAGCTTTGCCACCTGACGACGCTCGTGACCGCCCGCGCCATCGCAAGAGGCGTTTTCGAGGCGACGGCCCTTCCCCATGAGGGTGCCCAGCCATCATGGCAGGACCGTTTCGGAGATGCGCGCCGATGACCGACAAAGCGATACCCCTGAAACTGATCCTGCGTATCGACTTCCCGCCCGGTGAACGCCTGGGACGGGGCAAGATCGAACTGATCGAACGGATCGCTTCCACCGGCTCCATTTCCGCTGCCGGTCGTGCCATGGATATGTCCTATCGCCGCGCATGGTTGCTGGTGGACGCCTTGAACCACATGTTCACGCAGCCGGTGATCGAATCGCAGCGGGGTGGCAAACAGGGCGGCGGTGCGGGACTGACGGCGTTTGGCGTGGAATTGCTGGCGCGTTATCGCGGTATGGAGAGCCGCGTGATGGACGCGCTTGGCGCTGATCTCGACTGGCTGGAGGCCAATCGGCAACATGGCGATCAATAAGGATCGAGCGCAGCTGATTTGACGATGACGAAAATTCTTTTACCGGATGCAAGCGACAGCCGTTCTGCGGAAAGGCTCGTAATACGTGACATGATGATGTCACCGCCGCAATCCACATGCACCATGGCCATGCCATCGTCAGAGGGCTCAATGTCCTTGATGGTGCCTTCGAAAATGTTCAACGCGCTCAATCCTTCTGGACGAACCGTCGCAAGCAAAACATCGCGCGCAGGAATATGAACGCGAACCGTCTTTCCGACCTCTGCCAATTTTGCTGGAACCTGCAACGCCGTTCCCGTCAGGCGGACGGTGGCAAGGCCATGGCGTTCATCAAAGGTCTCCAACCGTCCCGACAGAATGCTTCCCGCTTCCCGTCGCTCCAGATGTGAGCTGAAGGCGGGGCGGGACAGAATTTCCGAGGCGGGGCCTTGCGCATCCACCCTGCCATCCTTCATCACCACCACCCTGTCTGCAAGGCGAGAGACCTCGCCAACCGCGTGGCTGACATAGATGATCGGTATCTTCGTTTCGTCGCGCATGCGCTCCAGATAGGGGATGATCTCGGCTTTGCGGGCCTCATCCAGCGCCGCCAGCGGTTCGTCCATCAGCAGCAGGCGCGGCGATGACAACAATGCGCGACCGATGGCAACGCGCTGTTTTTCTCCACCCGAAAGTTTTTCAGGCCGACGCTTCAGCAGGTCTCCGATGCCGAGCATCTCGATCACTCTGGCCGCTTCTGCCGGGTTGTCCGATACGCCTGAAAACCAGCGGCCATAGTGCAGGTTCTGCTCCACATTCAGATGGGGAAACAGGCGTGCTTCCTGAAAAACATATCCAAAGCGCCGTTTATGGGTGGGGATGAAGGTGCGGCTGGCGCTATCGGTCAGCACCTCTCTATCCAGTTTGATTGTGCCGTGATCCGGTCGCGTCAGTCCTGCAATGATGCGAATGACGGAGGTTTTACCGGAGCCTGAGCGTCCGAAAAGCGCCGTTACACCGTCCCCCGCCGTTAGCTTTGCCTCCAGATCAAAGGAGCCAAGCCGATGTTTGACATCCACAAGCAACGTCATTCGGCAGCCACCCTCTTGCCGACGATGCGCGCCAGAAATTCTGATGCCAGCAGCGCGATCATCGAGATCGCCACGGCCACGAGCGTCAGTCGCATCGCCCCAGCATCGCCGCCCGGAACCTGCGTGAAGGTATAGATCGCGGCAGACAGCGTCTGTGTTTCGCCGGGGATATTGGAGACGAAGGTAATGGTCGCGCCGAATTCACCCATCGCCTTGGCGAAGGCCAGAATCATGCCCGCGATAATGCCGGGCAGGGTGAGCGGCAGGGTAATCGTTAGAAACACCTTGAAAGGGCTGGCACCCAGGGTGCCTGCCGCTTCCTCCAGCTTGCGATCGACCGCTTCGATAGAGAGGCGAACGGAACGGACCATCAAGGGAAATGCCATGACTGCGCAGGCGAGCGCGGCCCCGGTCCAGCGAAAGGAAAAGACGATGCCGAAATACTGATCAAGAAACTGGCCAATAACACCGCGCCTGCCCAGCAGCACCAGCAGGATGAAACCGGTCACGACGGGGGGCAGGATTAGCGGCAGATGAACGATACCATTCAGCAGCGATTTTCCCCAGAACTGCCCTCGCGCCAACAGAAGCGCAACGAGAATGCCGAAGGGAAGACTTGCCAGCATGGCGATGCTGGACACCCAAAGGCTCAAGCGTATCGCCGTCCATTCTTCCGCGCTCAGCGCTATCAGGTCCAAATCGACGTTCCAGTTGAATGATATTGCAAGCTGCGCATTAACACGCAGGCTTCCTGTTTTTTCGAACATGGAAACCTGCATGCACTGTTTCGATATTACTTCAAAATGGTAAAGCCCTGCTTTTCGAAATAGGGGGCGGCTTTTGCAGATTTCAGAAAGTCGAGATAGGCCGTTACGGCAGGGCTCTTGGATTCAGACAGAATGGCGACCGGGTAGATGATCGGTTCATGGCTGTCCTGCGGAAATGTACCGACGATCTTCACGCCGAGGTCGGCTGCCGCATCCGTCTGATAGACGATGCCGTAGGGCGCTTCGCCGCGCGAGACGAGCACGAGTGCCGCGCGCACGCTTTCCGCACCGGCCACCTTGCTTTGCACTGCAGACCAGGCGCCGAGTTTCTCCAGAGCCGCCTTGCCGTATTTTCCGGCAGGAACAGAATCGACCGCGCCCATGGCCAGTTTACCGTCACCAACGAGGCCCGCGAGGTCGAAGCCTTTTTTGATATCTACAGGTTTTGCCTTGTCCGCGGGGGCAACGAGCACGAGACGGTTGCCAAGCAGATTGACGCGTGTGCCATCCTTGATCAGCTTTTTACCTGCGACATAATCCATCCACGCCAGATCGGCAGAGATGAAGACATCAGCGGGCGCACCCGCCTCGATCTGCTTGGCAAGCGCCGAACTTGCGGCATAGGATACGGTCGCCTCATTGGCGGTCTCCTTGGCCCATTCGGCATTTGCCGCGTCCAAAGCATTCTTCATGCTGGCAGCGGCAAATACGGTCACCTTATCCTGCGCCAGAGCAGGGCTGGAAAGCGTGATGGCGCCAAGCCATACGCCGGTCATGGCTGCCAGAACGCCCTTCATCACAATGCGCCGAAAAATCCCCATAGCCCGCTCCATTCGTCATATTCAAAAGAATATATCGCTCATAAACGGCATTCATTATATTTTCAAGAATATATCGATTGATGCGGAAAAGAGTGTCGATTGCCGGGCGAGATGGCTTTCCAGTTTGGTTATTTCGGACAAGTTTTTTCATGGGCGGAGGTGTCGGCCAGATGGGATATGTCTACCAGTCCCATCACGGCTCGGTTTCGGAAGAAGTCGTCCTGACGCAAGTGCGTAATGCTCCCCGACCTCGCGGGGAAGTGTATGAAGCCGCACGCATCGATCGGTATCTTCATCCATGCTGCGATGACCAAACTCAGCGTGAAGCCGTGGGTCACAATGATCTGAGTTTCGCACGATCGATCTACGATCGCATTCACGCAAGGAAATACGCGGGTTGCAACATCGCGGCGGGTTTCTGCGCCTTCGATCCCGCAATCGTAGTCCAGCCGATCGTCATCCGGGGCGGGACTGTAGCGAGCATCGAGCCATTCCTGCGGTTGTCCACCCGCAACGCCGTAGCTGATTTCACGCAAATCGGCAGTTTCCGTCACAGAGAGACCGAAACGTCGGGCAATTGCAGCCGCTGTTTGAGACGCCCGGCGAAGGTCGGAGCTGTAGATTTCAATCTCTTTCTGGCCAATCAACGTTGCCAGACGGTCAGCGGTGGCCTCTGCATCCCGCATGCCACGGGCAGTCAGGTCCGTGTCGTACCAGCCGCCGACCTTGTTCTCCACATGATGGATGGATTCGGTGTGGGTGATGATAAAAAGGTCTTTCATGGAGGTCTCCCATAAATTTCCTGTCGCAATGCACCGACATTTGCCCGGAATGTCAGCCTGATTTTTGCAACGCTACAAAATCAGGCTATTTGCGATAGTCTGACTCTTTACGCCAATGCCAAGGCAATCTTGCACCGCAATCGACATGCCACCGGCGTCTTTATGAATGCTAAAACCGCTCACCGGTAAAATGCGCGATCTGCGCGCCGGTCTCGTAGTAGGCTTCCTTGATGGCGCGCAGGTTCTGCGCCTTGGGCTCCGTGGCTGGAAGGGGCAGATCGTCTTCCTTGATGTCGCCAGCCACATGGGCGGCGAGGGTTTTGCCGAAGACGGTGCCGGGTGCGATGCCGCGTCCGTTGTAGCCGCTGAAGCCGATGACGTTTTTCGCGAACCTATGAAAGCGCGGCACTGCGTTATCCGTCATGCCGATCTGGCCGTACCACTCGCATTCGAAATCGATGTCACCGAGTTGCGGGAAGAGGCGCTTGAGCGAGCGTTGGGCCCATGCGCGGTGGACAGCGGTTCCGGTGTTGCGAAGCGCACCCACGCTGCCGAAGACCAGTCGTCCGGCCTGATCCATGCGGAAGGAAGAGAGGATTTCCTTGGTGTCCCAGCAGCCTTCGCGGTTCGGCAGAATGGTCTTCCTCAGATTATCGCCAAGGGGCCGCGTCGCGATGTTGAAATAGGGGAGGTAGACCTGTTCCTCACGAATGATTTTCCAGGGTCCGGTGCTGTAGGCCTCGGTTGCGACGATGATCCAGTCGGCCTGCACAGATGCTTTGGCAGTTTTGACGGTCCAGCCGTCTCCGTCTGGTTGCGCATCGATGACCGGGCTGGACGTGTGGATGGTGACGCCCGCGCGCTGTGCCGCTTGTGCCAGCCCTCGCACATAGGCTAGGGGCTGGAGTGTTCCGGCACGCTCATCGAGAAGGGCGCCGCTATAGGCGTGAGAGCCGATGCGGTCTGCGGTTTCCTCGGCATTCAAAACACGCACGGGCGCACCGCGCGCGGCCCATTGCACGCAGCGTTCGCGAATTTCCGCGAGACCCTTTTCGCCCACGGCGCAGTGCAGCGTTCCGTTCTTTTCCAGCTCGCATTGGATGTCGTTTTTTTCGATCAGCTCGCGAACGACAAACGGCGCGTTGCCCAGGAGATCGAGCAGCCGCTCGCCATAGACAGGGCCTAACACACCCGGCAATTCCTGCGGCATGACCCACATGCCGCCGTTGATCAGACCGACATTGCGCCCCGCCCCGCCAAAACCGATCTCCTTGCCCTCCAGAACCGTGACGCGAATGCCGCGTTGCGCCAGATGAAGTGCTGCGGAAAGGCCGGTGAAACCGCCGCCTACGACGACGACATCTGCTGTTGCGTTGTTTTCCAGCGGCGTTGTGACGGGTGGTTTCGGCGCGGTTTTTTCCCACAGGCCGTGGGAGCGAGGATCATTGTACATCGAAATCACCCGAGAAAGCGGAGAGGTCATGCGCACTGCGCGAACGGCAGTCTACAGTTGCTATTACGGCGTGGAAACCGACATATCGACATCATGTGATGCAAGCGAGGAATATCAGAGCGGTTTTCGCTGGTGGTGGTAGCGCAGGCTTGAAACATCTGCGCTGCTCGGCCAATAGTGTATGGGAACAGGCGCGCAGCCCTGTGTGGGATATATCAATTGATGACGGGAAAAAGATCATGAAGCCTATTTTCGTTCAGCTTCAGTGCACGCCCGGCAAGACCTATGAAGTCGCCGACGCCATTTACAAGACGGAACTCGTGTCCGAGATTTATTCCACCAGCGGAGAATACGATCTTCTGCTGAAGGTCTACCTGTCGCCCGAACAGGACACAGGAAAGTTCATCAACGAGCATATCGTCAGCATTCCCGGCATCGTGCGTTCCTTGACGACGCTGACATTTACGGCGTTCTGACGCCTCGTCCAGACATACGAAAGGCGTTGACCCGGTTTGCAGGCAACGCCTTTGGCGTTTCTTGAATGGTGCGATAATTCAGAGCACAATTGGTCAACTTGTCCAGCGCCCGGACGATCTTCAGACCAGTGCTGCCACTTTACGATTTCTGACCAGATTGCCGATGGCACGGCGGACATCGTCGGCGCTATCGAAGCGTTGATCGTCAAGGTCATGAACGTGAAACTTAACTGCAATGAACTTCAGACGGTTTTCGTCCGGCACCACGATACCTACGGGTTCACCCGCGAATTCAATAACTTGCTTTTGCATAGTCATACTCCCGCTGTGGCTTGTTTCACAGCATTTCGTCGAATCGAATTTTGAAAGATGGGTTGACCGTCAGGTCACATTCGACAGCAGCGGGAACACATGGCTGTGTGTCCGGCATCTGAAAACCGCGGATCAAGGATCGCGGCAATGCGTTTAAAGTCAGACATGGCACTCTCCCTGCTTTGGTATTGAACCGGAACACCGGAGAATCACTCTCCGGTTGAGTAACTGATACTCCAGAATCCCGGCGTAATCAATGATTATCAATATAGGTAGAATATTTTTCTTTATGATGACAGGACGGGGGCGGAATTATGAAATTTTTGTTTCTTTGGGCCGGTTGCGTTAAAGCCCCCGGAAATCCGCACTTTTGCGCTCGCGATTAATTTTCCCGTGGGGGATAGACATGATCCCTGCCGTTGAAATCCGAAACCGAATAGCAACCGTCGGCATGTTTCGTCGCCGCATTCGGACCGATGACGGCTTTTCCATGTCCGCCGGGAATATCAAGAACATAGGTTGGCTGGCACAGACCCGACACACGCCCGCGCATGGCGGCAACGATGCGCTGCCCTTCCTCGATATCCACCCGGAAGTGGCTGGTGCCGGGCGCAAGATCGGGGTGATGGAGATAATAGGGTTTCACACGCGTTTCCACGAAACCACGCATCAGGTCGGCAAGGATTTTCGGGTCGTCATTGATACCCTTCAGCAGCACGGTCTGGCTGACCATGGAAATACCGGCATCGATCAACCGCCCGCAAGCTGCCCGCGCATCATCCGTTAGTTCCCTCACGTGGTTGGCGTGGAGCGCGACGTAAATGGTCTTGCCGCTGGATTTCAGCGCTGCGATCAGGTCTGCATCGATACGGTCAGGTTCGACCACGGGAACGCGGGTATGAAAACGAACGATTTTGACATGCGGTATTTCCCGCAGGCCTTCCATGATGGACGCCAACCGACGTGGTGACAGGACGAGTGGATCCCCTCCTGTCAAAATGACCTCCCAGATTTCCTCATGCGCCCTGATGTAAGAGAGTGCAGCATTCAGTTCGTCGCCAGTCATTGTTCCATTGCCCTGCGGCCCCACCATTTCGCGACGGAAGCAGAAGCGGCAATAGACTGGGCAGATATGAACGGCCTTGAGAAGCACGCGGTCGGGATAACGGTGAACGATGCCGTGTACTGGGCTATGGGCCTCGTCACCGATGGGATCGGCGCGCTCATCCGGTGTGTGATGAAGCTCTTCTTCGCTTGGAATGAACTGCAAGCCGATAGGATCGGCCTCATCCTTGATGTCGATAAGGTTGGCCATCGCAGGCGTGACGGCCACGGCGTAGCGATCGGCCACGGGACGGATGTGCGACAAGGCGGCTTCGTCCACCAGACCGGCGTCAAACAAGTCCTGCGCTGATTTCAGGCTGCGTGTCGTCATGAGCCATAGGCCGCAACGGGTGCCCACATGACCAGATCGATGCGCGGTGCGCCCGTGGCCAGCATCACCAGACGGTCGAAACCGAGGGCGATGCCGCTGGCTTCCGGCATGATGGCAAGGGCAGCCAGAAAATCCTCATCGATAGGGTAGGTCTCTCCGTAGATACGCTGTTTCTCACGCATTTCCGTTTCGAAGCGAAGGCGTTGTTCGCCAGCATTGGTCAGTTCACCAAATGCGTTGGCCAGTTCCACCCCGCAGGCGTAAAGCTCGAAACGCTCTGCCACGCGGCTGTCGCCGGGAGATCGCCGCGCAAGCGCCGCCTCACTGGTCGGATATTCATCCAGTATAGTCGCACGTCCAAAGCCGAGTTGAGGCTCGACACGTTCCAGGATGACGCGGCTGAAGATATCGGCCCAGCTGTCGTCATCCGAGACTCGGATGCCTGCCGCCTTCGTGCGGAGGGCGAGATGATCGCGATCGGTCTCGCCGGAATGGTCGACGGTCGCCAGAAGGTCGATACCGGCAAAACGCTCAAATGCTTCGGCAACGCTGATGCGTTCCGGCTCCAGAAAGGGATCGACCTCGCGCCCGAGGTAGCTGAACGTTTTGGTCTTCGCAGTTTCAGCCGCAAGCCCCAGCAACTGTGCGCTGTCATGCATCAGCGTCTCATACGTTTCGCCTGCACGGTACCATTCCAGCATGGTGAATTCCGGGTGGTGCAGCGGCCCGCGCTCCCGGTTGCGATAGACATGGGCAAAGCAGGCAATCCGTTTTTCACCGGCGGCCAGCAGTTTCTTGCAGGCGAATTCCGGCGAGGTGTGGAGATAAAGCGGGGCCTGTTCGGCGCTGGTCGTTATGCCTGTTGTTGCGAAGGCGTGAAGATGGGCTTCGTTGCCGGGCGAAATCTGCAAGGTCGCGGTATCGACCTCGATGAAATCTTGTCTGGCAAAAAAGCCTCGAAAGGCAGCCTGAATGGCGTTACGTCCGAGAAGAAACGGACGGCGATCCATGTGGACATCCGGTGTCCACCAGGGAGACGTCATGTTGAGGCTGTTACCCATTCTTCAGTCTTCTTTACGGTCGGTTTTATGCTCAGCGGCGCAAAATGTACTGTCGCGGCAGCTTCAAACGTTTTCCTTAGCGTGTTTTATCGGAAAACAGCACCACAGTTTTCGCTTCGATGCTGCACAAGGCTGGCGTTCGGCCCGGATTTAAGGTAGTTGCGCCCCAGAAAACATACAAAACGTCCATCGGGCCGGTGCAGCCGCGCGGTCCTTTACGACGCATTTCATTGAGTGACAAGGAAATCATATGGTCAAGGTTATCGCCTCATCCGTTCGCAAGGGCAATGTCATCGACGTCGATGGCAAGCTCTATGTCGTTCTTACCGCCAACAACTTCCACCCCGGCAAGGGCACACCGGTGACGCAGGTCGATATGCGCCGCATTTCGGACGGCGTGAAGGTTTCCGAGCGCTGGCGCACGACCGAGCAGGTTGAGCGCGCGTTCGTTGAAGACCTGAATTTCCAGTTCCTCTACGAAGACGGTGAAGGCTTCCACTTCATGAACCCGGAAAACTACGACCAGGTCGTCGTTGACGCGGAAACGATGGGTGACCAGAAGGCCTATCTTCAGGAAGGCATGACCTGCGTTCTGTCGATCCATGAAGGCCTGCCTTTGGCCGTTATTCTTCCTCGCCATGTCACGCTTGAGATCGTCGAGACCGAACCGGTCGTGAAGGGCCAGACGGCGTCGTCGTCCTATAAGCCTGCCATGCTGTCCAACGGCATTCGCACCATGGTGCCTCCGCATGTCGACGCTGGTATTCGCGTCGTTATCGCAACCGAAGACAATTCCTACGTCGAACGCGCCAAGAACTGATTATTCGACCATCGTTGATTTGAAAAAGCCCCGGAGCGATCCGGGGCTTTTTGCTGTCTGCATCGGGCACAAAAAATCCCGCAACTTTCGTTGCGGGATGGATGTGATCGAGACCCTGATGGCGGCTCTTACATTCCCTTTGGCGTGTTGGCCGCTATGATGCTGTTCGACGATGTCGTCGGGGCGCCGACGGCATAACCGCCGCCAAGCGCAACGCTCAACCGCACATAGTCCTGAGCTGTCGTCTGAACCGCAGTTGCGAGATTGGCCTGGGCTGTCGAGACCTGGCGCTGCGCGTCGAGAACGTCGAGGAGGGAAGACGCGCCGTCGCGGTAGCTTGCTGTCGCGAGCGAGAGGGCTTCCTGATAGGACTTGACGGTTCTGCGAAGCGCATCTTCCGTCTGCTTGTCGCGGGTGACTGCGGCAAGCGCGTTTTCGACTTCTTCGATGCCGTTCAGAACGGTTGCCTTCCATGCCAGATACTGCTCACGAGCAGAGGACTTGGCGATATCGACATTGGCGCGCAGGCTGCCACCATCAAAGATCGGCAGAACGAGACTTGGGCCGAAGGACCAGGAATTCGATGTACCACGCGAACCGTTGTTGGACAGGTTCACGTAGCTTGGCGAAATCGAGCCGCTGATCGTGATGCTTGGATAGAGGCGCGATTCGGCAACGCCGATTTCTGCGACAGCTGCTGCGAGATTGCGCTCGGCCACACGAATGTCAGGACGGTTACGAATGAGATCTGCAGGAATGCCTGTAAGCGGCGTCTTGCGGGCAACAGGCTGACGTGCGCCGCGCTGCAATTCGACAACCAGCGACGATGCCGGCATGCCGAGCAAGGTTGCGATACGGTGTGCCGCCTGACGGAAGCTTGTTTCCAGACCCGGCATGTCGGCAAGTGTCGAGTTGACCAGACCTTCGGACTGGACAACATCGAGACGCGACGCTGCGCCAGCTTCCAGCTGGAGCTTGGTCAGATCAAGTGTTTCGCGGCGGGACTTCAGGTTTGCGCGGGCGATAGCCAGACGCTCCTGATAGTAACGAACGTCGATATAAGCCGATACCACCGACGAGATCAGCGTCAGGCGCTGAACGTCTGCGGTGGAATAGGCGGCGTCGAGCGAAGCGGAAGCGCTTTCCTTGGCGCGGCGGTACTGGCCGAACAGGTCGAGCAGCCATGACGCATCAAGCGCACCGCTGGATGTGTTCTGGACGCTGCGGTTCGTGCTTGGGAAGCTGCCCTTCGTCTGCGACGTCGTGTGGCTGCCGGAACCGGTCAGGCTTGGAAGAGCGCCTGCACCAGCAACAGTGATCTGGGACTCAGCCTGATTGATACGCTCGATTGCCTGCAAAACGGTCAGGTTCTGCGCCAGACCCGTCGAGACATATCCGTTCAGGCGGCTGTCGTTGAACGCGTTCCACCATGCCACTGTCGCAACATCACCGTTGGAGGCTTTTCCGCCCTCGGCAAATTTGGCGGGAAGCTGAATGTCCGGTGCTTTATGGTCCGGGCCGACAACACAGCCTGACAGGAGAAGCAACGTCAGAGGAATGGTAGCGCGAATAGACGGCATGAAGTTATCCCAATTTATTTTGGCGCACATTGCACCCTCAGTCGAAATGAGCGTAGCGCTGCTTATGTGCTGCAGAAATTGCGGTTCATAATTCGCGACATTTCTAACAGCCTATTCCTGCTTTGCTAGCACATTTTTGGTTTGTTAACGTTTAGATAGGCGTCGAATCATGACGAAAAACGACGGAATGAAGAAAATTCCGAGCAGTGTTGCAGAAAGCATACCACCCAACACCCCAATACCGATCGCATTCTGCGCCGCAGAGCCCGCGCCGCTGGCGATTGCCAGTGGCACGACGCCCAGAATGAAGGCCAAAGACGTCATGATAATCGGTCGCAGACGCAGCTTTGCTGCTTCCAGAGTGGCATCCAGCAAGCTCAATCCGTGTTCCTGCCGCTCTTTCGCGAACTCCACGATCAGGATCGCATTTTTCGCCGCAAGCCCGATTGTCGTCAGCAGTCCAACCTTGAAATAGACGTCGTTGGACTGACCGAAGATATCGGCTGCAAAAAGCGCGCCCAACACGCCGACCGGCACCGCCATGATGACGGAGAACGGAATGGACCAGCTTTCGTAAAGCGCCGAAAGGCAGAGGAAAACGATAAGAACGGAAAGGGCGTAAAGCAACGGTGCCTGCGAGCCTGACAGGCGTTCCTGATAGGAAATGCCGGTCCAGGCGACCGAGTAACCACCCTCCATCTGCGAAACGATCTTTTCAACCTCGTTCATGGCATCGCCCGAACTGACGCCAGGAGGTGCTGCCCCTTCCATCGAGAAGGCGTTAGCCGCGTTGAAAGCGGAGACCGATGGCAAGCCGTTTACCCATTTCGCGGTAGCAAAGGACGTAAACGGCACCATCTCGCTGCCTGCGTTGCGGGCATTCCAGTATTTCAGGTCTTCCGCCTGCATACGGTAGGGCGCGTCCGCCTGGACGTAGACCTTCTTGATCTTGTTGTTGAGCGTGAAGTCGTTGACCCGGCTACCGGCGAAAATCGTGGTCAGCATGGAATTGACCTCGGAGATGTTCAGGCCCATGGCACCGAGCTTCTCCTGGTCCAGATCAAGCTTCACCTGGCTTTCCTGATCGCGGTCGTTGGCGCGCATTGCTGCCACCTTGCCACTGGAATTTGCAGTCTGGATGACCTGCTTGGAGGCTGCAACGAGCGCGTCGCTGCCCTGGTTTCCGCTGTCGACAAGATACATGGAGAAGCCGCTGGAGTTGCCCATTCCCTGGATAGCTGGCGGCAGAATCGGGAAGACCTGCGCTTCGCGGAAGGTCATGAATTTACCCATGGCGCGCTGCACGATGGCGGAGGCCGCCATTTTCGGGTCGGTGCGCAGATCGAAGTCTTTCAGCTTAGCAAAAACCATCGCATAGCTCTGGCCACTGCCGGTAAAGCTGAAGCCGTTCACCGCAAACACGCTTTCAATGACGTCCTTTTCATCGTCGAGATAGTAGTTCTCGACTTTTTCGATGATCTTGGCGGTCTGCGGGCTGGTCGAACCATTCGGCAATTGGACGATCGTCATCAAGACGCCCTGGTCCTCCTGCGGCAGGAAGGACGTGGGGAGGCGGGTGAAGAACCATGCGCATCCGCCCATGACGATCGCGAACATGATGAGGACACGCAAGGGTCGCTTCAGCAGATACCCAACCGAACCGACATATCCGTTCGTTGTGCGATCGAATCCCCTGTTGAACCAAGCGCCGGGCCCACGGCCCTTTTTGTCGTGATTGATCGGCTTTAGCATCGTTGCGCAAAGTGCAGGCGTGAGCACGATGGCGACCAGTGCAGACAGCAGCATCGCCGAAACGATGGTGATGGAGAACTGGCGGTAGATGATACCCGTCGAGCCGCCAAAAAAGGCCATTGGAATAAACACGGCGGTGAGAACAAGTGCGATGCCGATGATGGCACCGGTAATTTCCCCCATCGACTTCTCGGTCGCTTCGAGCGGCCCCAGGCCCTCTTCCGACATGATGCGTTCGACGTTTTCAACGACGACGATGGCGTCATCGACCAGAAGGCCGATAGCCAACACCATCGCAAACATTGTCAGCGTATTGATCGAATATCCGGTCAGGGCCAGAATCCCGAACGTTCCCAGCAAAACGACTGGAACGGCAATCATCGGAATGAAGGTGGCACGCAGGTTCTGGAGGAAAACGAGCAGCACGACGAAGACAAGCACGATGGCTTCGATGAGTGTGTGAACGACCTTCTCGATGGAAAGCGAAACGAAAGGCGTGGTGTCATAGGGATAGATGATCTTGACGTTCTGCGGCAGCGCCGGTGCGAGCTGGTCCAGCTTGGACTTGACGAGTGCCGCCGTATCGAGCGCGTTGGCTCCTGTTGCAAGGTTCACCGCAAAACCAGACGCGGGTTGGCGGTTCGAGCGCGATGTCGATGAGTAGGTTTCCTGACCGATCTCGACGCGTGCGACATCACTGAGGCGGACATTTGCACCCGTCGTGTCCGCCTTGAGAAGAATGCGCTCGAAATCAGGTACCGTCGTCAACTGGCTCTGTGCCGTCATCGTGACGTTGATCTGCTGGCCTTCCACGGCGGGAAGCCCGCCGACCGAACCAACGGAAACCTGCGTGTTCTGTGACTGAATCGCCGAGGTGACATCGGCTGGCGTCAGCTGAAATTTCCTCAGCTTGAACGGATCGAGCCAGATGCGCATGGCATAGGCGGAGCCGAACGCATTGATGTCGCCAACGCCTTCGAGGCGCTTCACCTGATCTTCGATCTGCGTGGAGAAGATGTCGCCTAGATCAGCGGAAGAGCGCTTGCCATCCGTCGACACAAGTGCGCCGACGAGCAGGATACTCGACGTGGATTTGGTGACTGAAATGCCGAGGTCCTGAACCACAGAGGGCAACTGCGAGGTAACAAGTTGCAGTTTGTTTTGAACCTGAACCTGGGCAATGTCGGAGTTGACGCTGTTGTCGAAGGTCAGGGTCACGCTTGCGGACCCTGTGGTTGACGAGGATGTCATGTAGGTCAGCCCGTCAAGGCCGGTCATTGCGTCTTCGATGATCTGCGTCACGGTTTTGCGCACAGTGTCGGCGCTTGCCCCGGTGTAGCTCGCGCTGATGCGCACCGTCGGGGGCGCAATTTCCGGATATTGGGAAATCGACAGCGTGGTGATTGCAAGGCCACCGCCCAGCATGATGACGATGGCGATGACCCAAGCAAAGATCGGTCGCCGAATAAAGAAGTGTGCCATAATCTAGTTCCTGATCACGATGTTGCCGAGCATGTCTTGAGACATCATGATTTCGGCGCCGGAGCGGGCTGGGCGCTCTGCTTTTCTATTATGAATCCCTTGTCGTCTATCTCGGCTGGGATAGGATTGACCACAGCGTTGTTGGCAATGCCTTGAAATCCATCGACGATCAGCTTGTCGCCATCAGACACATTCTCGGTCACGAGCCAGTTGTTGCCGGAGAGCTGGCTGGTCGGAAATGTTCTGGTTTCCACCTTGTTTTCCGCCGTCGCGAATTTCGCGGTCAGTTCGCCACTGGCGTTACGCCCTGCTGCGCGTTGCGGAATGAGATAACCGATCTCCTTGCCGATCGTGATGGTTGCGCGAACATACATGCCAGGAAGGATGATGTTGTCAGGATTATCGAAGAGGGTGCGGATCGAAACGGTGCCAGTCGTGGTGCTAACGGCCATTTCGGACATGTCGAGCTTACCGACACCAGGATACTCCGAGCCGTCTTCCAGCTTCAGCCGGATATCGGTCGTTTCGCTATTGTCACTCCGCTCCAGCTTTCCGGTTTTGATCGCAGCCTGCAGACGAAGAAGGTTGACGCTCGATTCGTTGAGCTGGATGTAGATCGGATTGATCTTGCGCAGCGTCATCAACGAGTCGGCCTGGCTGGCCGTGACTACGTTTCCGATGGAGAAGTTGGTGGCGGATGTCACGCCATCGAAGGGCGCACGCACTTCGGTGAGGGACAGATTGATCTGGGCCGTCTGCAAGGTTGCACGGGCCTCGGCCACGGAGGCCTTCGCCTGCAGCAGTGTCGTGCGCGCATCTTCGAATTCTTTTTGCGAGGCGCCGGAATTGGCCAGACGCTCATAGCGCTGCAGGTTGGTTTCCGCAGCGGGCACGCTGACCTCTGCTCGTTCCAGAGCAGCCTGCGCTTCCGCAAACGATGCCTGATAGGTGTCGTCATCGATCTTGTACAACAGATCGCCTGATTTCACGAAGCTGCCTTCCTTGAAGGCGATCTGCTTGATCACGCCACCGACGCGGGGACGAATATCAGCCGTCTGGAACGCGCTTGCGCGGCCCGGCAAAACGGTCGTCAGCGGATATTCACTTTTCTTCAGGGAAACGACGCTGACGGGAGAAGGGGGACGCTGGCTGGCCTGGGCTGGCGCCTGCTTGTTTTCACCGCTGTCGCTGCATCCTGCCAGGACGCCCGCCATGAGCAAGGATGTGAGGAGCGGGTGGAAGCGTCTTTTCATCGTTTTTCTCATGTTCAGCGGGCGAACCCCGGTTTTTCAGATGCCGATCAATGTCGGTGCATAAACGTCTTGCAATTTAGCGCATACAAACGCACCCGCGGTATTGGCAGGGCGAACAAGTGACGTATATGCGGTATCGTCACTTAGCAATCCCATATCGAAGCGCGCTGTCGATAAATGCGGTCAGTTCGTCGCAGCGTGTTGCTAAAATGTCTACCTCGTCATGGGCAATCAGCGCGGGATGCAAAACACTCGTCAGTGCAACAAGTGCCGTGCTGGCAGCCGCTTCGACATCCGTCGCTACGTAAATACCTGCGCTGATCCCGTCTGCAATAATATCCGCCAATTGCGCCGTCATGACTGTCTCATAATAACGGCCGCATGCAAGCTCTCGTTTGGCCGTCATCAAGACCATCTCAAAGATGTAGGGATTGGCGTTCAGGTCTCTCCGATGGTTTTCCATCAGGTTGCGCGCAAGATGCCTTAGCCTGTCCAAAGGAAGGTGGCTGTTGTCCAAAGGATCGATCTGCTGCTCGAGCAAACGGATCTGATGAATGAAAATCGCATCGACGAGCGCATTCTTGGAGTGAAAATGCTTGAAGATATTGGCTGGCGACATGCCGAGTGCGGCGGCAATATCCGCAATGGAGACAGCACCAAAGCCCCGCTCTCGGAAAAGCCGTTCGGTCATGGCAAGAATATCGCGGCGTGTCTCCTCGGCTGAGCGACGCGTGCGGGCCTTGCGTACGACCGGCTCATCCTTCGACGATGGGGCAGTGGCTTTCGTCACGATCACGTTCCCTGGAAAAAAGGCTCCAAATTATTTCGCACGCGTTCCAGCGGCGATGCTTCGCTATCGTCGGGCACGAATGTCTGGCCGGTGATGCGTTCATACGCCTCTATATAGACGCGGGATGTTTGCCGCACGAGTTCTTCAGGAATTTCGGGGATATCATCCTTATAAGGGTCGCAACGCTCGGCTACCCACGCGCGGACGAAATCCTTGTCGAAACTCTGCGGACGCGTGCCAGCCTCGAAAGCCTCGGTGTAGCTGTCAGCCATCCAGTAGCGGCTGCTGTCGGGCGTATGGATCTCGTCGGCCAGAATGATGGTGCCATTCTCATCGGTGCCAAACTCGTACTTGGTGTCTACCAGAATGAGACCGCGCTGCGCCGCCATCTCCTGACCGCGTTTGAAAAGCGCCAGAGCATAGGTGGAGAGGGTTGCCCATTGCTCCTGTGTCAGCAAACCCTTGTCGATGATTTCGGCAGGTGTCAGGGGCTCGTCATGACCACCATCGAATTCCTTGCTGGTCGGCGTGATGATCGGCTCAGGCAGCGCCTGATTGTCTTTCATGCCATCAGGGAAGGTGACGCCGTACATCGAACGCTCGCCCTTCTTATAGAGCGTAAGAATAGATGTACCCGTGGTGCCTGCAAGATAGCCGCGCACGACGACCTCCACCGGCAGAATATCGAGCCGCTTTCCAACAACGGTATTCGCGTCGGGATAGGAGACGACGTGGTTAGGGCAAATATCCGCCGTGTGCTCGAACCAGTAGCGTGCGGTCTGCGTCAAAACCTGCCCCTTATAAGGAATGCAGGTCAGGATACGGTCAAAGGCACTAAGGCGGTCCGTGGAGATGATCACGCGCGTGCCGTCCGCAAGGTCGTAATTCTCGCGAACCTTGCCGCGATAGTACTGGGGAAGTTCTGGAATGACGGCTTCTGCAAGAACGCGCACGGGATTGTCCAATCTCTCTATAGGGCAGCAACCGGTGTACAAGCACCGGAGAGTGTAAGGCGACCTATCGCATGTTTTCGAGGAGAGAACCAGTATGGGCGTTTAGAGCGCAAACAAGGGCGCTCCACAAGAATTACGCAAATTTTCTAGCGAAACCAATTACTTAAAAAATATGTCTATTTTTTTACTGGGGTACTGTTGACTTGTTTCGTGTGTGTCCTCTATAAGTCCGCTCACTGACGAGGGCGGCGGCGCTGCTAGCGACGATGTCCTTCGTTCTGGAGAAAACCTGAGAATTGGCTTTGTTGGTTGGTTCTTGAGGATTGAAACTTTCGAGTTTTGGTTTGTTGGTTTTGACACT
>UBRU01000035.1:0-1698 GCA_900468015.1 Hyphomicrobiales bacterium | reverse complement strand
GGCCCTGATCCGTTCAACGGCTCGCTTTATGTCTTCCGGGCCAAACGGGCCGACCGGATCAAGATCGTCTGGTGGGATGGATCCGGGGTTTGCCTTTACGCCAAGCGGCTGGAGAAGGCGCAGTTTTGCTGGCCGCGGATAGGCCACAACCGAGTCCAGCTCAACCATGCCCAGCTCATGGCGCTCGTTGACGGCATGGATTGGAAACGGGTGCGCTCGGTGGCGGTGAAGCCGCCGGAGATTGTTGGGTAAATGCCTGCGGCAAAGTGAATCAACCGCCTGAAAGGGCAGGAAAATCGGAGCAAAATATGCTCTAGTAGACGTTATGACGCCGCCCGATCTGCAGCTCCCGGATGATATAGAGACTTTGAAAGCTATGGTCCTTGCCATGGCCGAGAAGGCAGCGCGCACCGATGCTCTTGAGAGCGAGGTCGCAGACCTGAAGGCCAGAAACGCCGATGCTGATGAACGCATCGAACGACTGACCCAGATCCTGAAAGCCTTTGATCGTGCCCGCTTTGGCCGGCGATCAGAAAAACTCGGCTCTCCAGGCATCGATGATGAGCAGCAGGCCTTTGTCTTTGAGGAAATCGAGACCGGCATCGCGGCGATCCGAGCCCAGGTCAACAAGGGCGCAACCCATCCCGACAGCAAACGTCCGCCGCGGCCGCGCAAAGGCTTCGCACCGCATCTGGAACGGGTCGAAGTGGTGATCGAGCCGGATGAACTGCCCGAACACGTCGGCAAACAGAAGGTGCTGATCGGAGAAGACGTCTCGGAGCGACTTGACGTCGTGCCGGCGAAGTTCCGCGTCATCGTCACACGCCGACCGAAGTATGCCTTCAAAAATGAAGACGGCGTCATTCAGGCCGCCGCACCCGCGCACATTATCGAGGCGGGCATTCCGACGGAAGCGCTTCTCGCCCAGATCGCCGTCTCGAAGTATGCCGATGGCCTTCCGCTCTATCGGCAGGAGGCAATCTATGCCCGCGACAAGGTCGAGCTTGACCGGAAGCTGATGGCTCAATGGATGGGTAAGCTCGGCTTTGAACTTGATATCCTGGCCGACTACATCCTCGCCGAGATCAAGAAGGCTGAGCGTATCTTCGCTGACGAGACGACGTTGCCCACACTCGCGCCCGGATCCGGATCGGCCAAGACGGCCTGGCTTTGGGCTTATGCCCGCGATGACAGAATCTTCGGTGGCAGTAGCCCGCCGATGGTTGCCTATCGCTTCGAAGATAGCCGTGCTGGCGATCGGGTCGCCCGGCATCTGAGTGGCTATCGCGGTATTCTGCAGGTTGACGGACATGGTGCCTATAACAAGCTTGCCAGATCTGACGGAGGCAAAGACGGCGTGATGCTGGCCTACTGCTGGTCCCATAGCAGGCGCAGGTTCTACGAGCTCCACGCCTCAGACAGCTCCAAGATCGCCACCGAGACGGTGGAACTGATGGCGAAGCTCTGGCAGGTGGAAGAAACAGCTCGCGGGCAAAGCCCTGACGCCCGTGTCGCCGCGCGCCAGACGACATCTGCTGCGGTTGTCACGGAGCTCTTCGCCCTCTGGCAGACGACCCTGCCGCGGATCTCTGGCAAGTCGAAGCTGGCCGAGGCGATCCGCTATGCCACTTCGCGTCGCTCCATCTTCGAGCGCTTTCTCACCGACGGCCGCATCGAGCTCGACAACAACATAGTCGA
>UBRU01000023.1:0-136585 GCA_900468015.1 Hyphomicrobiales bacterium | reverse complement strand
ACCCAGCCCCAGCCCGCCCTCCTTGGAGGTGTTGAAGGGGGAAAACAGCTGTTCATGGATATCTTGCGCAATGCCGGGGCCGTTGTCGGAAATGGTCAACACCACCTTATCGCCCACCACCTGCGTCTGTACCTCGACGCGCCCCTGCTCAACGTCCTCCACAGCCTCGAGCGCGTTTTGCAGAAGGTTGATGACGATCTGCTCCAACCGAATGCGGCTGCCCGACACCAGAACAGTCTCCTCCGGCAGCTTGATATCCAGCGCATCCATCCGCCCTGCAAACCGGCTTCGCAACAGCACCACGGCGCCCTCTATGACGAGGCGCATGCTGACGGGCTCGGCGGCAGTGCGGCCCTTGCGCGCCAGTATCTTCAAATCGCTGGTGATGACACCGATACGCTCCGTCAGCGAGGCAATGCTCTCAAGGTTCTCATCGGCATCCTGTTTGCGATCCCGCTTGAGAAACACACGGGCATTATCGGCAAAGGCGCGAATTGTGGCCACTGGCTGGTTAATCTCATGCGCCACGCCCGCCGCGACTTGCCCCAGAATTGACAGCCGGTTGGCCTTGACCAGCTCGTGCTGAACGCTTTGCAGCTCCTCGGCGGTCTGCTCGTGCCGCACAATTTCCGCCTGAAGCCGGTCGCGCGCCATGGTCAGATCGATGGTCCGTTCCTGAACACGCCGTTCCAGCTCCGCCCTGTCCTGCTCGGCAGCGGCCCGTGCCTCCGCTGCCTTTTGCCTGCGCCGCAGCCAGATCGCAGAAATTGCCAGAAGCGGCATCAGGCCGGCGGCGGCAATGATGCGGCTTTCGCGGACCGCAGCATTGACCGTCGGGTCCACCGGCTGAAGATAATGCAGCTTCCATTCTGTCGTCGGCACCGGCAGTTCAAGCCGCAGATATTCACCTCTCAGAGACCGTGGCGCATCGACATTGACCATCG
Source organism: Hyphomicrobiales bacterium (assembly GCA_900468015.1). Lineage (GTDB taxonomy): Bacteria > Pseudomonadota > Alphaproteobacteria > Rhizobiales > Rhizobiaceae > Agrobacterium. The sequence continues at coordinate 135,641 of UBRU01000023.1, read as the reverse complement.
CCACCTGCGGTCCCGGCGAGGACAACGTCGTGACCGGCATCAGCGACAATTGCTCGTCGCCGAATTGCAGGCTTTCCGCAATCGACTTGCGGCGCGCCTCGGCAATCGGCGCCACCGTCTTGAACCGCCATTCGGGTATGCTGGTCATCAGCACCACGCCGTTATTATCGACGATGTAGACGGGGCGGCCACCAATGTTCCAGTCGGCTTCCAGGCGGCTGAACTCCACCTTGGCAATGACGACACCCAGCGCTTTGCCATCGGGTCCGTCCACACGGCGTGAAATGTAAAGTCCCGGCTTTCGGCTGACATTACCCAGCGCGTAATGCTCCGCCCGGCCCGTATCCAGCGCGCGTTTGAAGTAATCACGAAAAGCATAATTAGAGCCGACGAAGCTTTCCGGGGTTCGCCAGTTGCTGGAGGCGATGGTGACGCCATCGAGATTGGTGAGATAAATGACCGAAGCCTGCGTCCCCTCGATCAGTTCCTCCAGCTTGCGGTCCAGCTGCTCGATCGTCGCGCCACCATTCTCCAGCGCTTCGATCATATCCCTGTCTCGCGACAGCACCAGCGGCAGAACACGCGGACGCTCCAAGGCAACATTCAGAAGCGCAGTTTTCAGCTCCCCGTCGGTACTGGCAGTGGCAAGCAGCGTCTTCGTCGCCTGTATGCGTCCGAACTTATCCGCAGCCACGAACGCGCCGAAGGCGATGATGAGCCACATCGCGCCGAACGCAATCCAACGAAACCGCGAATTTTCAAAACGAGCATTCATATATGTTCTCTATATCTTGTCCTTACTGTGTGGGTTTCCGCACAGAATGCAAGATATCACGCGCGGAAATCCGCACAGGCCCGTGTTGCATTGTCGCCAGCGGATTTAAAATCATTTTTTTTCAACAGTTTATAATTTCAATCACGTTTTTGGCACGGTCTTTGCAAGATGCCTCAACGAACGGTCATTGGCCGTGAACCACGAACGGCAGACCCGGGAGGCCAGCAGGCAGGGTTATGACCGAGGAGGAACAAAAATGATTGATAGCACCGCCGTGGCCTCGAGCCACGTCAAATTGCCATTTTACCGCCACCTGTATTTTCAGGTCATCGTTGCGATTATCGCCGGTATTGCGCTCGGCCATTTCAACCCGCAGCTTGGCGAACAGCTGAAGCCGTTAGGCGACGGCTTTATCCGCCTGGTGAAGATGATCATCGCACCCGTCATCTTCCTGACTGTCGCAACCGGCATCGCCGGCATGAACGACATGAAGAAGGTGGGTCGCGTTGCCGGTAAGGCAATGATCTACTTCCTGACATTCTCGACACTGGCCCTTATCATCGGCCTCATCGTTGCCAATGTCGTCCAGCCGGGCGCTGGTATGAACATTGATCCGGCCACGCTGGATGGTTCTGCCGTCGCGACCTACGCGGCAAAGGCCCATGAACAGTCCATTACCGGCTTCCTGATGAACATCATCCCGACGACGATTGTCGGCGCATTTGCGGATGGTGACATTCTTCAGGTCCTGTTCTTCTCGGTCCTGTTCGGTATTTCGCTCGGCATCGTGGGCGATCGCGGCAAGCCTGTCGTCGATTTCATGCACGCGCTGATGTACCCCATCTTCAAGCTCGTCGCGATCCTCATGAAGGCTGCACCTATCGGCGCCTTTGGTGCCATGGCGTTCACCATCGGTAAATACGGCATCTCGTCCGTCACCAACCTTGCGATGCTGATCGGCACGTTCTACTTCACGTCGATCCTGTTCGTCGTCGTCGTGCTCGGTGCAGTCTGCCGCTACAACGGCTTCTCCATCTTCGCGCTGATCCGCTACATCAAGGAAGAGCTTCTGCTGGTTCTCGGCACATCGTCGTCCGAAGCAGCCCTTCCCGGCCTGATGAGCAAAATGGAAAAGGCGGGCTGCAAACGCTCCGTCGTCGGTCTCGTCATTCCGACCGGCTATTCCTTCAACCTCGATGGCACCAACATCTACATGACGCTGGCAGCTCTCTTCATCGCGCAGGCAACGGGTATCCACCTGTCCTTCGGTGAGCAGATCCTCCTGCTGCTCGTAGCGATGTTGAGCTCCAAGGGTGCAGCGGGCATCACGGGTGCAGGCTTCATTACCCTTGCTGCGACGCTCTCGGTCGTACCATCGGTCCCGGTTGCAGGCATGGCGCTGATCCTCGGCATCGACCGCTTCATGTCGGAATGCCGCGCACTGACGAACTTCGTCGGCAATGCGGTTGCCACCATCGTCGTTGCCCGGTGGGAAGGCGAACTCGACGAGGCGCAGCTTGCCCGCGTACTCAGTGGCGAGGAAGTGCCGGTTATCGGTGAAGTCGCACCGACAACCACACCGCAGCCAGCAGAATAAGTCTGCAACCCACATCCCAACGACAGGCCTGCCCGGTGATCCCGGCGCAGGCCTGTCGCGTTTTGAGAGCCCCATAGCCCGAATTGATGCCCCAGCCTCACCCGAACGGCATATTTGACACCCGACATTTCAGAATAGAATGAAGCCTCCCAAGTTTAGGTACATCGTCGTTGGGAGGGGACCATGCGCATTGACGTTATCGATACCGGGAGCAGATTCGATGCTCTTCGGCAGAACTGGGATGCGGTCTATGGAGCCGATCCCCATGCCACGCATTTTCAGTCCTGGATATGGCTGAGAGCCTATCTCAAGCGGCGCGGTCGATGGTTCGTTCTCGCCCTGCGGGAAAAGCAGGAGGGTGCACCCTACGTGGCGTTCTTTCCGCTACGTGTCGTGACCCTTCAGGACAAGAAGACCGGCCGGTTTTTCGATGACATCATCATGGCCGGAAATTCTGCCGCCGATTATACCGGCTTCATTACCCTGCCCGAGTACCAAGACCATGCCGTCGCTGGCTTTTGCGCTTTCCTCAAAGAACAGCGCTGGACCCATTTGAAACTGGACAATCTGTGCGGCCCACCTGCCCGCCGTGAAGCGATGATACGCGCGTTGCAAGGTCCCCTCGTGATGTTTCGCGACAGCGCACCGGCGATTGTGAACAACATCAACAATAGCGTCTGTCCGGCCCTGACGTTGCCGTCCAGTTTTGACGAGTATCTCAACACATCGATGCGCAGCCAGAGCCGGGAAATGGTGAAGTCCCTGCGAAAAGTGGAAGGCGACGAACGCTATCGCATCACCATATCCACACCTGAGACCATAGAGCGGGACCTGACGGCGCTGTTCGATCTATGGCGCATAAAATGGGCGCCATCCAAAGGCGCGGAGCGAGCAGAGACACTGATTTCCGCCACACGCGAAATGCTGATGGACTGTTTCAACGATGGAACGCTGGAGGTGCCGGTGTTATGGCATGAGGACCGGGCTCTGGGAGCATTGGCCCACATCATCGACCGGCAGAAGAGCGCGATCCTGTTTTACATTACGGGCCGTGATGAAAGCTGGGCGCGTCCCGCACCCGGTGTCGTCCTCCATGGCTATTGTATTCGCCGCGCCATTGCACTGGGTTTCAAGACCTATGACTTCCTGCGCGGGGACGAGCCCTATAAATACGTGCTGGGCGGTCAAGACCAACCGATTACCTCCACAATGTTCAAGACCCGATCTGGAGACAATCTTCAGGGCAAGCTTCATCCATTATCGATCCGCTTTGTCTATCAGCAGGCTCTGCAACTCTATAAAAAGGGCGCCAAAGGGCAGGCTGAAGTGGCTTTCCGCCAGGTATTGGATGCAGCACCCGACCACAGCGGTGCGGAATTCGGCCTCGCCAATCTGATGTTCGAAAAGGGTAATCTGGAAGATGCGGCACAGGCCTATCTCACCATCAGCGGAAAGGTCGCCAACCCGTTACCCGCCCTGCTGCGACTGGGTGACACGCGACTTGCGCAACGGGATTATGTGGGTGCTGCCAGCATATTCGAGGATGTCATCAACCGCGCACCTTTCCACCATGAAGCCCTCTACAAATGCGGGGTCGCGATGACGGCGGCAGGCAGGCGGCTAGACGCGGCGGGCATTTTCGAGACTTTGCAAAACTATCATTCGGACGATATGGCAAACATGCAATATGCCGAAAAGGCACGATCCGCCCTGCTTCGCCTCCAACTTTCATTCGTACCTGCCGAGGCTTCGCATGGCTCGATGATGTTCGCGATGACGGAGCCGGAGAAGAATGATCCAGGCATGCCGCCAAAGCGTCTGCACTGATAACCGATCAGAGATGCGCGTCAAACGGTCGCAGACCACAACAGATTTCTACAAAATCACTAAACAATAAAATCCTTTCGCTCCCTGCCCTCCATCCCCGCTGATATCGTTCAGAGACTGGGGACAAAAGCTATGGAGAGAACAGGATGACGGCAACGGTGACATACCTTCACGATGAACGTGAACGAGCGGCATTCGATTCCAAAGCGTTGAAGTCCGCCATGCGCAGCCTTGCAGGCGGCGTCTCGGTCATTACGGCAGGCACGGGTTCAAACCGCACGGGCGCGACGGTCACCTCTGCCACGGCGCTTTCCATGGATCCCGCAACGATGATCGTCAACATCAACAAGTCGTCGTCCACATGGCCGATCATCGCGCGCTACAACCACTTCTGCGTCAACATTCTGTCCAAAGATCAACAGGATGTGGCATCGCGTTTCGCAGGCGTTGGTGGACTGAAGGGTGTCGATCGTTACGCCGATGCTGAGTGGTTTACGCTGGAAAGCGGCGCGCTGGCGCTCAAAGACGCTCTGGCGTCGATCGACTGTGCCGTCGAAGACGTGATCGAGCGCCACACGCATGCGATCATCATCGGCAGGGTACTGTCCGTCGAGCAAAGCGACGGTTCGCCATTGGTCTATCACAGTGGTCGCTACGCCAGTCTTGCCAGCGTCTGATAGGAGAACTCCGCCCTCAGGCCGTGCGCTCCGAGGGCTGGTCAGCCTTGTTGGAGGCGAATTGCTCCAATGTCATAGTGTCGAGAACGGATGCCATGGCGTCGCGCACATCGGTCATGGACCGGCGCACCTGACAGGTCTGCGGATCGGAACAGTCCTCGCAGGCTTCGAAAGCCGTGCGGCTTGCACAACGAATGGGTGCAAGCGGGCCATCAAGGGCGCGGATGACCTGACCGATATAAATGTCAGAAGCGGACTTCGACAGGGCATATCCACCGCCAGGTCCCTTCTTCGAGCGAAGCATGCCTTCGTTGCGAAGTTCCAGCAGAATGGCATCGAGAAACTTTTTAGGGATGTTGTTTCGAGCGGCGATTTCGCTGACGAACGCGGTCTCTCCCTGGGCCAGTCCCGCGAGATCGATCAGGGCTTTCAGCCCGTATTTGCCCTTTTTCGTCAGCATCGTCGTCTTTCAGATAGGATTATCGGAAACGACATATAGTCCGGCACATGAACTTTCAATGAATTCCATGAAAACTGTCTAAAAATACCCGGGAGAGCATTCTCAGCCCCCACTCGGACCCTTGCTCGGACGCGCATCCCGCGCTGCTGCCAGCCCGCGAACGGCATCCCTCTGGCCCGTGGACGCCGGACCCTCGAACACCTGAATAGCTTCACCGTACCGCTTCAGGTTGAGATAGGCATATCCCCTGATCACCATCAGGTCGTTTCGTTCCGTTGCAAAGCGGGCGCGCTGATCAAGCAGAATAAGGGCTTTCTCGTACTGACCGTTGTTGTAGGCGGCCAGCGCTCGGTCGGTTAAAATGGCGATCTGGAGTTCCGTTGCCTTTGTCCGGTCCATGCCGGATTTGGTGGCGGAAACGGCGGCATTGTCCGTCAGACCCATGCGCAAATAGGCTAGGCTCTGGCCATAGGCCGCATCGCTGCGAATGCTATCCGGTCCGCTTTTCAGCGCTGCGCCAAAAGCTTTCAACGCCTCTGCCGGACGGTTGGCATCCATCAGGCACCAACCCTGCTGCAAGGCCTGCTGTGGGGGTAGACCATCCGGGTTGTATGTCGTGCCGCAACGGCTGGATTTGCGTGACGATTGCGTCTGCGTTACCACACGGTTCTGGCGCGGCGCAGCTGCCGGTGCGACCTGCCGGTAAACAACCTCCGTCGGCTCCATCGTGCCAGGTTGCGGACGAACGGCGCTGCGAACCGGCTGACTGCTTGCCACGCTTTGCGAACTATCGCGCTCGGGGCGACCGATATCGAGGATGCGTGGCGACTGCGCACCCCATTGCTGCTGAAGTCGCCGGACCTCGGTGACGTTGTTCATGTCCTGATAGGTCAACGCCAGCCCGTAGGCCGATGGCTCGTCATCTGCTTTCCAGCCCAGTGCCGTTGTGAACCATTGGACGGCCAGTTGCGGCTGCTGGAACGCACGCGAATACCAGCCGAACTCCTGCGCCGTCGCCGCATCCTTCTGCGCTACGGCTTCTTCCGCCACACGCTTCAAGACGTCTGGCTCCAGCGCAACGGGCGGATCGAGCGCCAGCAAATTGGCAGCGGCGGCAAGATAGGTCTTACGGGCATCCTCAGACGAGTCGCGCCACTTATACATGACCTCTTCGGCTTCCTGCGGATCGCCACGGGTGACAAGCGCGAGCGCAAGCCCCTGCGACGCGGATGCGGAATCCTCGGCATCCCTTGCGCGGCGAAACCACTTTTCTGCATCGACGTTGTTTTCACGACGGACGTTGTACCAGCCAAGAAGCAGGGCATCGCTGGCCAGCTTATCGCTTTCTGCCAATCGCTCCAACCGCATCAAATAGGCTGGAGGAACGACGACGTCCTTCTTCTCTCCTGCATTGGCGACGAACTGTCGGGCGAGATCATTCTTGACCGGGTCGAACTCCATTTGTCCATCAGGACCTGGCTTTTCCTTTGCCAGCAGATCATCCATCATATCCACGGGCAGCAGCGCAGAGGCTTTCTGAACGGTGGCGAGCCGGTCGCTCGCGCCATCGCAGTTGCTGAGAACATAATTGTACGCGTCGCGGGCGCGTTCGGGCTTATCGGTTCGGGCAAAGGCCTCGGCCAAACGCCACAGCACATCCACCTCACTACATGTCAGCAGTTCCGGGTTGGATGCTGCCGTTTCCACCACCGCGTTATATTGCTTGAGATCGGACGAATTGACCAGCCGCTGGCGCGCCTCGGCCAGCTTTAACATGTCGGTCAGATTTGAGGGCGGCTGCCAGCTTGCATCTGCCACCTGCCGGTCTGCAATCGCCCTGCGCACCTCGGCATAACGTCCATTGGCGTAGAGCTGCCACATGGTTTCCAACTGCGGATCGCCCTGCTCCGGCACCGCAAGCGGGTCTGCCGGTGGCGTCCAGTTTGGGTAGAGCACTTTCAGACGCGCGATTTCTGCCTGAAGACGGGCCGTATCGCCCTGCGATGCGAAATAGCGTAGCGCACTTTCGTCGACCACGACAGGCTGTGATGCGGCGGGGGCGACACTAGGTGGCGCTGACGGTGCTGGGCGGGAGACCTGCGCAAGTGTCTGATCGGGCACGGTCACGGGCGGAGCAAAGCCGATGTCGTTTTGCGCCACGTGCGTGTTCGTCGCAGGCATTTTAACCGCGAGAACGCGGTTGTCGGAAGCGCCGGTTCTAATAGAGCCTGTGGTGTGAACCGCAGCAACCCTGCCCAGAAGCTCATCGCGCCACTGGTAGGCGGTGACCCCGCCAACGGCCAATATCGCGGCGGCTATGAAAATCGGTTTACCGATCATAAGCAATCCTGACGCGTCTGAGTCGCGAATGACAATGCCAAGAGATGCAACGTAGATGGATAATAAAGTGTTGACGTGAAGCGTTTCAGGTCGTCTGGAAGGGGTGTTTTGTTGCCAATACAGGCAATTAGCGCCGGGATGATGCGATAACCCGCATCCGAGAGCACGTCTTTGGATTTCCCGCTGCGCAAATCGAACGTCGCCATATTGCCGCCGTCAACAGTGATTCCCGAGCGCAAACGCTCGTTCAACGCCGCATCGCCAAGACCCGCGCGGGCAAGATAAAGCGGAATTCTGACCGCGTTGTAGCCGAACTCCTGCGGAAAACCGTCCGCCGGGCGCGGTTTGGTTTTGAGCGAGACCCAGTCTGCCGGAAGCTGGCGCGGACCGAATGCGAAGGCGTTGATCTGAGCTACGCCATCCTTGCTCAAGGCAGCCCAAAGCGGCGATGGCGCCAGTTCGTTCAAAACCGGAAACGCCTCGAAAATCAGATAGGACGGGTTGACGACAGGACCATCGGGCCTGTCACTTTCAGAAAATCCTGCCGTGCCCGGCAACAGCAGAGTGCGCCCTGCCCTGACGACGACAGCCTTGGTGAGAATAGTCTTCGCCATTGAAGCGGCAGCCTCGGCATAATCAGGCTTGTTCCATTGCTCGGCCGCAAGCGCCAGCGCATAGGCGATCAAAATGTCGCCATCGGTGGCGTTATTGATGTCTGAAATATGCGGTTGCGTCTGCGGGTCCCACTTCCATGCCGCAAGGCCATCGTCCCGCACCAGAAGCTCGGTCTTCGTGAAAGTCCAGATAAGCTCGAAATCCGAGGGAGCATCCGCCAGCACAGCCAGCCACATGCCGTAGCCCTGACCTTCGCTATGGCTGATATTGTTGTTGCCGGTATCCACGATGCGACCGGCTGGATCGAGAAACGCGGTCTTGTAAGCACCCCATTCAGCCGATGTAATCGAGGCGGCTTTGGCGGTAAGCGGAACGAGCATGATTGCCAGCACCATCAGGAGTTTGAGAGGGAAGCTGGCCATCTGTCTCATTTGCCCCGCCCCATGCCGCGCAGCATCAGGAATGTGACGCATCCCAGAAGTGTTAGAAACCCGATGAAGACGAGGGAGTAGGACAAGGTGTTGGTCGACAGCCAGTTGGCCGCAATCAGACGCCAGTTCCAGAAGCTGAAATCGCGGGTCACGATAAAGCTTGGCTGTTCTGCGGCAATGGTTTCGACCTTATCGGCGGTAGCGTCATAGGTGGCAACGCGTCCGGTGAGCATACTCCAGCGCTTCTTCTCGGCCATGGCGGCCATGCCGGTGCGCAAGTCAGCGGCGGTGGGTGCCGTTGCCATGGTCCAGACGCCTTCGCCACCCGGGCTCATGCCCTGCGCCAGCATGAATGTGACATTGGCGGGCGGCGAGTAGATTTCTTCGGCGCCGGGCAGGAAGCGCAAAGTATCCGAACTGATGTCGAAATTGCGCTTCATCCATTCTTCGAGCGAAGAAACCTGCCCCTGCCACAGACCGCCGTCCACCCGCTGTCGCCAGTCATCGAAAAGCTGGTCAGTCTGGGCCGGACGCCCGGCACTATCCGTTTCCTTCCACGCAACCTGACTGGCGGGTGCAAGATCAAGCTGGCTGACCAGCGCCTGCGGCATCTGCCCAAGGGTGCCGAAGAACAGCGCGTTTCTCTCGCCGACAGATGCGGGCGTGGCAACCAGTTCGACCGCAATCGGGTGTCCACCCGCAAGCGCCAGACGGCTGAGCAAAGTGGCAGCAGCAGACATGGTGTCGGTATCCACTCGCTCCAGCCAGACGGCAACAGGCTCGGCGCTGGCACGGTAAGGCTGCCCCACACCATTCGTTGCAGCCAGATCAGGAGCGCGACCGATCATCGCGAAATTCGGAATGTGCACTTCCGTCGTATCGAACAGCGCAAAGCGCGGTGTCTGCGCAGCCGGTGCGCCCGGAAGGCACGCCGCATCCGCATCGGTGACGAGAATGGCCTCGATGGAGATGGTGTTCACGCCGGGAACGAAGTGGCGCATCGTGACCTTGATAGGCAGATGCCGGAAAATGCCGCCACCCCGGTTCGAGATCGGCACGGTGGAGGCGATGTTGCCATTGACGTAGACATCAATATGGCTGCCGGGCAGAACTTCGTTGGAATAGGCAGCGTCCAGCAGCAACTGTGCCTCTCCATAGGCAGAGGCATAGAAATCGGCAGGCGTGCCGATGGTAAAATCGGTTCTGAACCGCCTGCCGGAAAACTCGCTGCTTTTCACGCCCAGAGTGGACAGTGCAAGGCGCCGGTCTGACATGACAAGCGGCGCATCCGGCGTGTGCCAGGCTCTGGTGGAAAGCGACGCGCGCGACGAACCGGACGGACGCTCGACGGAGGTCGACAGCGTATCGATGGCAAGTTGCAGGGCCTGCGGCGTCGGGCCGCTGACGATCAACGCCGACACGCCTTTGACGATGTCGTTCTCGAACCCGGCATAGGGACCTGCCAGCGCCTCCGGCGGAACGGATTGGGTGGTGGCGGCAATCTCACGCGAGGTGCCAACCAGAACCGTGAGGGTACCGGGCTTGCGCTCGGCCGGTAGCCTCGTGTCGAAAGTGATCTGCTGGTTGGGCATCTGCGTGCGCAGGGCAAGCGCCTGCGCCAGCTTCAGCAGCGGCTGTGCCGCGACAGGGTTGGCAAGGCCGGGCGCCACGATGTTGATCGTCGTCAAACCCGCCGCATCGGCACCCGTGGCCTGAATGTCATCGATGGTGTCAAAACGGTTGGCGACATCGGCATCGAAGGCGAGATAGGTACTGGCGGGACTGACATCGGTCCAAAGATCATAGGTCGATTGTACCGTGCAGTCGGTGCGGTGCCGTTGCTGGACACCGAACGAAATCGCGTTGGCACCGGCTTGCAGGGCGCCAGCCGGTATCGCCATGGAGACAGCGCCTTCCGCATCCGGTGAGGAGATGCTCTTGCGTTCCAGCGCGACGTTGTTGACGGAGACTTCAAGGTTCGAACTTTCAGGCGCCACGACAATGGCGTTCTGATAGCCGATATTGACGGCCGTCGCAGACTTCGCCTGCTCCGGTGTCAGATAGAGCGTCCACTGGCGCTGGTCGATTTCGCCTGAAAAACCCATTTCGGCGAAGGGCAGAATATAGCGACGACGGTCGTCTTGATTGTTTGCGACAGGCAATGCGGCGGGCTTCGCGGGCGCAACTGTAGGCACAGTGATGCCCGTGGCAGGCCGTGGGGCAGCAGCGGGCGGTTGCGGGATCGGCGCTGTGAGCGGCGGCGCTTGGGGCGCAACCGGTGCCGGGCGGACGGCAGGCGGTGGCGAAGCCGGTTTTTCCGGCGACATATCGAAGGGTGTGGTCTGCGCCAGGGCAATGCTTGAGATGGAGGTCAGAAGCACCGCGACGAAAAGCGAGGCCTTCATCATGATTTCGCCCTTCCCAGCACCGGTTTGACCTTCCGTTGCGGCTTTAAGGAACGGAAGAAGTAAAAGAGACCGCGCTGCGTCTGGTAGACGGCAATGGCAAGGAACGTCGCCGTGCCCTTGATAAGGCCGGGATTTTTGCGACGGCTGCGCTGCAACTCGCTCCACTGGTCCGAATTGGCGAAAATCAGATCCGCGATCAGGCGGTGATCGACCGCCTTTTGTGGCGAGAACGTGCTGCCTACGGAGGTAAACCCATCCTGGCGAACGGAGCGAACGATGTTGATCGGCATGGTTTCCGGCACACCTTCGCTGTGCGGCTTGACGCGGATCGTCGCCTTCGTTCCCTGCTCGACAGGTGACAGGCCCTGTTCGAAAATATGGATGAGCATGCCGTTGACCGACACGTTCTCGACGGTGGCGGGCAGCCAGCGATCACTATCGCCGATCTGCAATTCGCACCGACGCTTGACGGTAACGCGGCGCGACGCCGACTTCTCTCCACGCTCGGAGACCACGCCCAGAGCGCAACCCGCAAAGATGATGTTGAGCAGGTTCCAGCCGCCCACCACAAGCGTGACGTCCGCCTTGTAGGGCTCGGCATAGATGCGGTAGACGGCGAAAATCATGGCGATGATCAGCACAGCGAAGATGACGAAAAACGGCCTGCTGATTTCGGACAGCCGCGCCTCGCTGATCGACTCGTCCTTGGCCGTGACCTTGAACGTCGGCTTCGACGGATTGAAGATGACCGACACGACGGCGGGCAGCAGATGGACCGTCTGCACATATTCGTACAGCTCGGAAATCCACGGCCAGCGGAAACTGCCATAGAGAAAGTTCTGCATCATGAGGTTCACCAGCATGTATGCAGCGGTGTAGGCCAGAAACTCACCGCCAGAGGCGACGAAAATCTGGAGGTCGAAAAACAGATAGAACAGCGGCGCGAAAAGAAAGATCGTGCGCGGAAAGGGAAACAGCCAGAACAGCGTCGATGACATGTAGCAAAGGCGCTGCGTGAACGACAATCCGCGACGAAACAGCGGCTGGCGGAAGATCAGAATCTGCATCATGCCCTGCGCCCAGCGGCTGCGCTGGCCGATGAAGCTGGTGAAGGTCGCGGGCTGCAACCCGGCAATCAGCGGCTTGTCGACATAGAGACTGTTCCAGCCGCGCGAATGCAGCGCCAGCGCCGTTTCGCAGTCTTCGGTAATGCTGACACCGCTGAAACCCTCGGTTTCCTTCAGCGCTTCCCGCCGCAAAACGGCTGCCGAACCGCAGAAAAAGGCTCCGTTCCATTTGTCGAGGCCGCGCTGGATGATGCCGTAAAACATCTCGTTTTCACTCGGCATCGTCTCGAAGGTGCGCAGATTGCGCTCGATGGGATCGGGGTTGAGGAAGAAGTGCGGGGTCTGGACGAGAAACAGCCGCTCGTCCTCTTCGAAATAGCCGACGGTTTCCAGAAGAAAATCGCGGGCGGGCGCGTGGTCGGCATCGAACACCACGACCAGTTCACCGGTGGAGTGCTCTAGCCCGTTGTTCAAGTTACCGGCCTTTGCGTGAACGTTGCGCTCGCGTGTGAGGTAGTTGACGCCGAGGTCGTCGCACAGCGCTTTCAGTTCTTCATGACGACGCGCTGCGGCCTGCGAATCTGGAACACTGGGACCGTTTCGCTTCTGCACGGTCCCGCCATCATCCAGCAGCCAGACGGTGAATTTATCGGCGGGATAATCGATGTTTTTCGCCGCCGCCAGCGTGTTGGCGAGCAGAATGGCATCTTCATTATAGGTCGGAACGAAAATATCGACCGTCGGCACATAGCCCGGCGAACCGGGTCGGGTCTTGCGGGACGGCAACGGCATGGACACGATGACAAGGCTGAGCGCCAGCATCAACACGCTGTACATCTCCGCCAAATACAACAGAAAACCGGGAATGAAGTTTTCCGGCTGGTTGATGGGCGGAAGTGTGCTGGTGGTTCGCCAGTAGACATAGCGCAGCACGATGGCCGTGCCGAAGCCAAGGCCGATCAAACGCCACGCGCCCTTGCCGTTGAGGGATTTGATGGTGGCGAGCAAGACCAGCGAAATTGCCGTGGCGATGAGGTGGGTCTGCAAACTGACTGGCAGCGTTATGATGACCAGAACGCAAATCGACACGATCATCCAGATGATGACGGAGATGGCCTTGCTCATCTGCAAACCCTTGTTTCGCTCTGAGGCTACATGCCTCGATTCCCGACTCACCGCCTTGCGACGATGCCACGGGATGATGCCTTATACCCAAGACAATACTAAATTGGTTAATTGCATCTTTGCGAACCTTCTCCAGACGACACGCAGTCGGGAGAAGGAATGACGACCCGTCTCGTTTCCGCGCGATTGGCCGGTGCGGGCACATCTGCGGGGCGAGTGGATGTAGGCGCCGTCCCCGTTGGCGACGGGATCACCACCCGCGCTGGTGCAGGTGAGACGATGGGCTGCAGTTGCGGCTGAGGTGCGGGCTGAACGACGACGCGGCGCACGACGGATGGTGCGGCCTGTACGGGTGGACGGCTTGGTGTCTGCGAGCCCGGCTGCATCGGAACTTCTGTTGCAGTAACCGGATAAATAGGATTGCCGGAGCGACCCATGCCTTCCGGCGGTTTCTGCGCCGTGCCGTAAGGGTTCCACCCCTCGGAATCGTAGCTGCCGGTAATCGTGTAATTGTACATCACCGCCAGTAGGTCGCGGGTGGTCACACCGGACTGGCAAAGCCTGAGCGTGACATTGATCCGCCCGAGATTTTTAAAGCCCTGTCGCATGTCTTCCGGCGAGCGGATGCGTTGCCAGGCGTAAATGCAGGAATCGTCACCCGCGCCGTGACCCGAGGCGTAGGAGAAGGCACCATATGCGTTTTGCAGATATTCGGCCGATGTTGCCAGTTGTGCACCGGGAAAGGCGGAGCGTATCTCACGCGAGATGGAAGAGGCGCGCAGGCTGCTGCTCGCCAGACCATCCTTGCCGGTATCTTCCGCACGTTGCGGGCCGAACAGTTCGATCTTGAAATAGTTCTGTCCCGGCGTTCTCGCGTCCGACCGCAAGATAACCTCTTGCTGCACGGCGTTGGAGAAGGTGCGGCTGATGACGTTGATGATCTCTGGCCCACCGGGTGGCGGAAAAATCAGTGCTTCTTCCGGTGGCAGCATTTTAGGCGCGCCGGATGCGCGGATGCCGCCGGGATTGTTGCAGCCGGTCAGCGCCAGTGCAATGCCGGGCAATAGAACATAGGCAGCGGGCTTTCCCACCGCCGCGCCCGCCGCATTTAGCATGCCGGCAAGGTCGCGCGCACAACGAATCAGAGATGACCAAACCATGTTCATGAAATACGTGAGCACCACGATTTAGCAACATGAAAACTTGGTCGTATGTTGTCGCTCCTGCAGTGCGATGGGCGACTTGCCGATGGAACTTTGCCGCAAGACAGGAATTGGGGGTTGTGGGAGGCAAGCGAAGCCGCTTTAAAACGCATGTCGAAATGGAATGGAAATGGCAGATCAAGTGATGAGCGTAACCAGCCAACTTTCAGACGAAGCCAAGAGACTAAGGCGCTGGCTCGATGAGGACGCGCTGCCCATGTGGTGGAAAGTCGGAGCAGGAAAGCCCGATGGCGGATTTTACGAGCGCATCGACCAGAACGGAAAGCCGATGCTCGGCGATAACCGCCGTTCCCGCGTTCAGCCGCGGCAAGCCTATTGCTACGCTGCTGCCGGACAAAAGGGCTGGAACGGCGAATGGGAAAAGGCCGTCGATCATGGTCTACACTGGTTTGACAAAGTGTTTCGGCTGGAGAACGGCCTCTACGGCAACCTCGCAGACTCCTCCGGCAAATTGATCGACCCTACATTCGATTTCTATAATCAGGCCTTCGCGCTGTTTGCAGCCGCCGAGACCGCCAGGGTGTTTCCAGAGCGCAAAGCCGAAATGCTGGAGCGCGCGCAAGGCATTCTCGACGTCTTACAGCGGGATTACGCTCACCCTGTCACAGGCTTCGAGGAAGCCAATCCGCCGGTTGAGCCGCTATGCTCCAATCCGCATATGCATTTCTTCGAGGCGATGCTGGCATGGGAAAAGGTGGACCCCGAGGGACCATGGCATGGGCTGGCAGATGACATCGCGCACCTTGCCATGGACAAATTCATCGATGCGCAATCCGGCGGTTTGCGGGAGTTCTTCGACCGGGACTGGAATCCGATGCCGGGTGAAAAAGGCCGCATCATGGAGCCGGGTCACCAGTTCGAATGGGCTTGGCTGCTGACGCGCTGGGGAAGCTTGCGCGGCGATAGCTCTGCCTTATCGAAAGCCAAACGCATGTTCGATATCGGCGAAAAATACGGCATCTGCCCGCGTCGCAAGGTGGCGATGATGAGCCTATACGACGATTTTACCGTCCATGACGCGCTCGCCCGCCTGTGGCCACAAACCGAATGGCTGAAGGCCGCCGTTCGGCTGGCAGCTGCCACCCATGGGGAAGAGCACCACCGCTATCTGTCATCGGCGTTGCGGGCGGTGGGCGCGTTGCAGCCATTTCTCGACACCCCGGTCTCCGGCCTCTGGTTCGACAAATGGCCGCATGACGCGCCGATGATCGATGAACCGGCACCGGCCAGCACCTTCTACCACATCGTCTGCGCGATCTATGAGCTGGACGAGGTTCTGAAGCGGGACTTGATGTAACTTTTCGTAAAAAATTCAACGGCTTGCGCCATACTCCGCGCAAGCCGTAAAATCCTTACGAAAATTTAACTGTTGCTCACGGGGGAAAGATGGGTATTTTCCGTTTTGCGCTGCAGCATAGCCTCTCCTTACGCAGCGCTGTCGCATTAAATGCCGGTAGCTCCATGGACCCCGGTTCCATTCAATGTCCATTCTAGGGAGATTATAATGACAATATCTGTTTCCGAGCCTTATTCCAGCAATGAAACCCATGCGCCATTTGCGTCGAAAATCGCGGAGGCCAGAAGCAGCTGTGGCTATACTGTCGATCAGCTGGCCATCACCTGCGGTCTGACCGCGCAGGAAATCAGCGCACTCGAGGATGGGTCCGATATCAATCCGTCCCATATCCAGCGCGTTGCCGCTGCTCTGCAAATCCCGCTTTCGACCGTCGTCTAAGCGGCTTTTTTTCGCTCTCCCATCGGAGGGTCATGCCTCGCCCGTCGCGCCGGAGTTTTATTGCTCCGTATAGAGCGGGCGAGAAATCCACCAAATCGGTCAGCGATTTCACCACGCCTCTTATAATCCACATTTCCCCATACCACATGCAGGGCGCATTCATTTTCGAGACCTGACTGTGAGATTCCCCATGGCAGAAGCACATTCCGCTGACCTGTCCACCACTCCCGATGCGAAAAACCTTTGGCCATCCCGGCGCCATGACATCCTGAATTGGCTGATGCTGGAAACCAGCGAGCAGCGGTTCATCGACAATATCTTCGTCGAACTTTGCCAGCGCTTGAATCATGCCGGCATCTCCGTAGCGCGGGGTTCCATAAGCTTCATGGTCGAGCACCCGCAGTGGCGCGGCGCGCGCATGTTGTGGTCTCGCGGGTTGAGCGAAGCTGAATTCAGAACCTATGCTTACGGCATGGAAAACACCGCCGAGTATCGCAACAGCCCTATTTACGAAATCCACGCCGGGGCAGCGGAAATCCGTTACCGGCTGGATGTCCCGCCGCAGCCGGGCGAATCCAGCATCTACTCCGATCTGCGCGCGGAAGGACTGACTGAATATTGTGCGTGGCCGCTGCAACATACACTCGGCAAGCGCCATGTCCTGACCTTTTCCAGCGACAGGCCCGGCGGATTTACCGATGCCGAGATCGAGCTTTTACGGACGCTGGTTCCAGCGGTCTCCCTCGTTTCGGAAATTCGGCTGAAGAACCGGATAGCCCGTACTCTTCTTGAAACCTATGTGGGACCGCATGCCAGCCAGGCCATTCTGGACGGCGCGACCACGCGCGGTAGCGGCACGACGGTCGGCGCCGCGATTCTGATTTGCGACCTTCGTGATTTCACCCACATCTCCGACCTTTGGCCACGCGACGACGTGATCGAGCTGCTGAATGCCTATTTCGACGCAATGTCCGACCCCATCGAAAAATTTGGCGGCGAAATTCTGAAATTCATGGGCGACGGTCTGCTGGCGATTTTCCCGCTCAGCGATCCCGACGCATGTTCGAACCTGATTACCGCCATCGAAGAGGCGCAGGTGCATCTGGAGGCGTTGAATACTGCCAATATCGCCAGGGGTCACGAGCCTCTGGGCTACGGCATTGGCGTTCACGTCGGTGATGTCATGTATGGCAACATCGGCTCGAAAAGCCGTCTGGATTTCACAGTCATCGGCCCTGCCGTCAACATCGCTTCGCGGTTGGAAAGCCTGACCAAGACCATCAAGCGGCCTGTTTTGATGTCGGAAACCTTCGTGGAAATGGCGGGCAATATCCGAAATTTTGAGAGCATCGGCGCGCAAACGCTTCGCGGTCTTGATACGCCCGTCAATGTATTTGCGCTGCCACAACCGACTTCTCCTTGAGACTTCGTCGTTTGGACTTTAACGCATCGCCTGTTTTGCGTTAGACACAATCTGACGAAACGAAGCCGTATGGAGATCGAGTGCTGGTGACGGAAGACGTGGAAGCACCATCGACGGTGCCGACAGCCAGAATGCTGACATGGGTCCGCAACTCCACCATCTACCGGCTGGAGCGGCGCATGATGACCGAGCGGCAGCTTTTTGACGCCATCACGCGCAAGGCCAAGCAGAAGTTCGAGGGTATCAGCCCCGAGCAGGTCGAGGCTCTGGCCCAGGCTGCGGTGAAGTTTGCCTACGACATCAAGGCGCTGGATGACGTGGCCTACGCCGAAATCGCCACGCGTTCTGCTATTCGGGGCGGCAAATCACGCAGGGCGATTGCGCAGAAGCTAACGATCAAGGGCGTCGCGAAGGAGATCACGGAGCAGGCGCTGAGCGAGACGGACGATCTCTACTCCGCCGTGATCATGGCACGCAAACGCCGCTTCGGCCCGTTCCGACGGGAAGAGGCAGACCAGAAGCGTATGAACAAGGAAATTTCCGCTTTCGCACGCAATGGCTACAGTTTCGAAATCGCCAGCCGCGTTTACAGGATGGGAACCGACGAGGCCGAGGACATCCTAGCAAACGGCGCTCTATAGTCCTTATTGCGGCGCCTGCACCGTCTTGAGGTAGGCGATGAGATCGTTGATCTCGCTTTCGCTCCACAGGCCGAAAAAACGCATGGAGGTACCGGGTACCTTCTTCTTGGGACTTGAGAGAAATTCCCGAAGATTGTCCTCTGTCCACACCATGCCGCCCGCTCCCGCGTCTGTCATGGCCTGCGAATATTTGTAATCTGCAACGGAGCCTGCTGACCGTCCGACAACGCCCATGAGATGCGGCCCCATGCGGGTGCGTGGGTTTTCGATGCTATGGCAGGCGGAACACTTGCTGAATGCGCGCTCCCCATTGGCCGCATCACCATCGGCAAACGCGGTGGAAACACCAAGCACTAAGAAAGTCGCTGAGAGCCATGTCCGCATGATCGTCATCCAGAAGCCGCCTGTTTTGCTAAAAATGCAAAACGCCCTTCCCGTCTATAGGACGAAAAGGGCGTGTCGTTGAATGCGTCAGATTGACTGAGGCAGGTGTCAGCCGTTGATTGGGTTCAACGTGACGGACGTGCCTGTCGCAGCAAGGTTGAGGCCGACCTGACCGGTCACGCTCACTGTCTGAAGCTGGATCGAACCGGCAGTGCCACCAACGAGGATGTTTGCACCAACGCCGAGACCAACTGTGGCTTCAGCCGTTGCGCCCTGATAAAGGCCGCCGAGCGAACCCTTGTGGTAACCGGCTGTCGGTGCGAGCACGGCCCAAACGAGCTTGCCCTGCGTGGTGAAGCCGAGGTCTACGCCCATCTTGCGGATTGCGCCGCTGTAATGATCAATACGACGTGCGCCAACTGTGGACTGGAATGTGCAATCGAGTTCCTTGGCAGAACCGATGACATAACCCACACCACCGCCGACTTCGCATGTCAGGTAGCCGATCTTGACGCCGTTACGGTCGTCCTGGTCCTGATAGGTGGCTTCTGGATATGCCAAATCTGCGGCAATTGCGCTGGCAGTGCCACCGAGGCCCATTGTCATTGCGGCGAAGGTTACGGCTAGAGCCTTTTTCATGTTGTATTTTCTCCTGTTGAATTTTTTTATTTAACCCGCAGCAGCCCGCTTACCCTTTTCGGATATTGAATGGCGCAGTGTTAACGTTTGTTCCGAAAAATCGATCCACTTCATTTGTGACAGATCGATTCTTTCAAAACAGCCGAGAATGACGAACGGCTAAAAGCCCATTAGGGCGCTGTTAGGGCAACTGGTTTGGGGCTGGTTACTTCAAGAATCCGGCGAGGCATCGCCGACACGCGGTCAGCGACGCCTACGCTCAACAAGGGTCAAGCGCGCTTGTAATCGTCCTGCAAGCGGTTGATGTCGTCATCGCCGAAATAGGAGCCCGTCTGTACCTCGATAATCTCGAGCGGAATCTTCCCGTCATTGGCCAAACGGTGTGGCTTACCCAAGGGAATATAGACGGACTCGTTTTCCGTCAGCAGTCGCGTGTCGCCGTCGATCGTCACTGTCGCTGTACCCCTCACGATGATCCAGTGTTCGGAGCGGTGATGGTGCTGCTGAAGCGAGATTTTGTGGCCGGGCTCGACCTTCAGATGGTTGACGCGGAAGCGGGCCCCGGAATCTGTCTGCTCGATATGGCCCCAAGGGCGATAGGCCCGCTTGTGGATTTCCGTTTTGCGGGCATGGTCGCTTTCCTTCAGCGCCTCCACAAGTCCCTTGACGCTCTGCACCCGGTCCTTGGGTGTCACCAGAACGGCGTCCTTGGTCGCCACCACCACCAGATCCTTGGCGCCGACAACGGTCGTCAAAAGGCTGTTCGAGTGGATAAGGCAGCCCTCCGAATCCACAAAGATGCCCTGCCCCTCGACAGCGTTGCCGTTCTCTTCCTTATCGGCGATCTCCCAGATGGCATCCCAACTGCCGATATCCGACCAGCGAAAATGCCCGCGCACGACAGCCATGCGTTTGGTGTTTTCAATCACAGCGTAGTCGATGGAATTCTTTGGGGACGCCTCGAAGCTCTCCTTGTGCAGGCGCACGAAACCCAGATCGTTCTCGAAATTCTCCACCGATTGGGTAACGGCTTCAAGAATTTCAGGAGCATGGGCTGCTAATTCGGCAATCATGACATCGGAGCGGAACAGGAAGTTGCCGGAATTCCAGAGATAGCCTTTTTCCACATAGGAAATGGCCGTCTCCTCATCAGGTTTTTCAACGAAAGCTTCGACGACACACAGGTCTTCGTTTCCATCGATCGGCTGGCCGGGATTGATATATCCGTAGGACGTGCGGGGCTCAGTGGGCGTCAGGCCGAATACGACGATATTGCCCTGCTCTGCTGCCTCCGCACCGAGTTTGACGGCGTCGGTGAAACGGTCATTGTCCAGAACGACGTGGTCGGCGGCGAGCGCCAGAACGAGCGAGCCTGGCTCGCGCTTTTCTGCCAGAACGGCGGCGGCGGCCATGGCGGCGGCGCTGTCGCGGCGGGCGGGTTCGAGAACGACGGTCGCTGTCACATCGACCTCTTCTGCCTGACGGCGGGCGAAGAAACGGAAGTCCTCGTTGGTAATCACCAGCGGCTCATCGTAGAGCGTCACGTCGCTGACGCGTTTCAGCGTTTGCTGGTAGGTCGAGAAAGCACCGACCAGCGGCTGGAACTGTTTCGGCAACTGATCCCGCGACACCGGCCACAATCTCGATCCCGCCCCGCCTGCCAGAAGTACGGGGATAATTCTTCGATTTTGTGTGTTCACGGTATGCCCTTTCAAATTCCAATTCGTCCACTTTGTAACGCCAGCCAGCAAAACATGTGCTGATACAATTGCCAAGGTCGTATTTCCCAGCACGATGCAACCCTGTCCTGTACCACAAACAGAGGTAACGGCTCGGGCGGCAGTCAGCGAACGGGTATTTTCGGCTCTGGTTCCCGAAAAACCGGAGACGGCTAATCGATTGAAGCGTTCGCCAACCCCCTGTATCTTCTGTTTTCTCCACTTAAAACGCCTTCGAGGCTTGGCGTGCGGCCAGAAAGTACAATAGTTACGTCCAACATTTTACGAAGCATGAGAAAAGGTGGGGGACATGTCCGACAAAACGAAATCCACGACTGGCAAAACATCTGTGACGGACCAGGAAGCGCTTGATTTCCACTCGCAGGGCAGGCCCGGCAAGCTGGAAATCACACCCACAAAGCCGATGGCGACGCAGCGCGATCTGTCGCTCGCCTATTCTCCAGGCGTGGCGGTGCCCGTCAAGGCAATCGCCGAAAACCCGGATACGGCCTATGATTATACGACACGCGGCAACATGGTCGCCGTCATTTCCAACGGCACGGCGATCCTCGGCCTCGGCAATCTGGGGGCGCTGGCATCCAAGCCGGTCATGGAGGGCAAGTCCGTTCTCTTCAAGCGTTTCGCGGATGTCGATTCCATCGACCTGGAAGTCGATACAGAGGACGCGGATGAATTCATCAATTGCGTGCGCTATCTCGGCCCTTCCTTCGGCGGCATCAACCTCGAAGACATCAAGGCGCCGGAATGTTTCATCATCGAAAGCCGTCTGCGCGAACTCATGGACATTCCTGTTTTCCATGACGACCAGCACGGCACAGCCATCATCGCCGCAGCCGGTCTCATCAACGCCATTGCGCTGACGGGCCGCGATTTCAAGACGACGAAACTGGTGTGCAACGGCGCCGGTGCTGCCGCCATCGCCTGTATGGACCTCATCAAGGCCATGGGTTTCAACCCGACCAACATTACCCTGTGCGACACGAAGGGCGTGATTTATCAGGGCCGTAGCGAGGGCATGAATCAGTGGAAATCTGCACACGCTGTCAAAACCGATAACCGCACGCTGGCAGAAGCCATGAAGGGCGCTGATGTCGTTTTCGGCCTTTCGCAGAAGGGCGCATTTACAGAAGACATGATCCGGTCCATGGCACCAAGACCGATCATCTTTGCCATGGCCAACCCGGACCCTGAAATTACACCGGAAGAGGTCGCCCGCATCCGTGATGACGCGATCATGGCGACGGGTCGCTCCGATTACCCCAATCAGGTCAATAACGTCCTCGGCTTCCCCTATATCTTCCGCGGTGCGCTGGACGTGCGTGCCAGCCAGATCAACGACGCGATGAAGATCGCGGCGGCCAAGGCGCTGGCCGATCTCGCCCGTGAAGATGTTCCAGACGACGTGGCTGCCGCCTATCAAGGGGTGCGCCCGCGCTTTGGGCCGCAATACATCATTCCCGTACCCTTCGATCCGCGCCTCATCTCGGCCATTCCGGTCGCCGTTGCCCGGGCCGCCATCGAAACGGGTGTCGCGCGTCGGGAGTTGGGTGATCTGGAAGCCTACGCCCGCGAACTGTCTGCCCGTCGCGACCCGATGGCGTCGACAACGCAGCGCCTTTACGAGCGTGTTCGCCGCTCGCCAAAGCGCGTCGTCTTTGCAGAGGCGGAAGAAGAACAGGTCATGCGCGCGGCGATTTCGTTCACCGCGCAGGGCCTCGGCACCGCCATCCTGCTAGGCCGTGACGATATCATCCGGGCGAATGCCGAACGTGCGGGCATCGATCTGGACCGCCCGAACATCAAGATCACCAATGCGCGTCTTTCGGAGCGTGTCGATACCTATATCGATTATCTCTACGCGCGCCTGCAACGGCAGGGCTTCCTGCTGCGCGACGTGCAGCGTCTGGTGCACAACGACCGCAACCATTTCGCCGCATGCATGGTGGCAATGGGTGATGCCGACGCTATGGTTACAGGCACGACTCGCAATTATGCGACGGCGCTCGAGGATGTTCGCCGCTGCATCAACACCAAGCCGGGCCATCGCGTCATCGGCGTTTCCCTGGTCGTGTCGCGCAACCGCACGGTCTTCGTTGCAGATACCGCCGTTCACGACATGCCCTCCGCCGAAGATCTGGCCGATATTGCCGTGGAAGCGGCAGGTCTGGCTCGTAAGTTTGGCTACGAGCCACGGGTTGCGATGCTCGCCTACTCCACCTTCGGACATCCGCTGGGCGAACGGTCCGAAAAGGTTCGCGAGGCGGTGCGCATCTTGGACAAGCGCAACGTGAATTTCGAGATCGACGGTGAAATGGCGGCGGATGTTGCGCTCAATCATCACAAGATGCAGAGCCAGTATCCGTTTGCGCGTCTTTCCGGCGCAGCCAACGTGCTGGTCATGCCTGCGATCCATTCTGCATCCATCTCCACCAAGATGTTGCAGGAACTGGGTGGCGCCACCGTCATCGGCCCGCTGCTGGTCGGTTTGGACAAATCCGTGCAGATCACGGCCATGGGCGCAAAGGACAGCGACATCGTCAACATGGCCGCGATTGCTGCTTACAACGCCGGTCATTGATCCCAGACGATCCGCTTGCGCAGGCGCAGCAAATTGCGCCTACCGAATGCATTTAAGGCACAGCCCTCCACAGAATTGCCAAAAAGCCGGTGGGTAACCGTTCTCATCCACGGTTCGGCCACATAGTTCAGTTTTGTCACTCAACGAAAATGGGCGGCAAAGGATTCTGCCGTTGGCAATGAGACGGACGGGCATGGACATTTACGAAAAATCGGCGGGGGCGCCGGTGAAAATCGAGACCGAGAGCACGCTGAAGAGGTTTGCGTTTTGCCTTACGAGCAATCCGAATGCCGTTATTGCGCTTTTCGGAGCCTATTTCCTGTTGCAGATCATCGTCCGTCAGCTGGTTCCTCCGGCATTGCGCGTCGATGAGGCCCAACAAGTCCTGTTCGCCCAGTGGCTTGCGCTCGGTTACGACGCGCAACCGCCCTTGTACAATTGGTATCAACAGGCCGTTTTCGCGGCTTTCGGCACGTCGATGGCGACCATCGCCCTCGCCAAGAACTTCATCCTGTTCCTGACATTCGCCGCCTTTGTAAAAACAGCAGAACTGGTGCTGGAAAACAAGCGCTTCGTGGTCGTCGCCGCGCTGGCGCTGTTTGTCATCCCGCAGGTTTTCTGGCAGGCGCAGCGTGACCTGACCCACACCGCGATGCTGATGCTGACCTTCACCATGTTGCTTTACAGCAGCATCCGGCTCATCCAGCGCCCTTCATTGATGGGCTATGTGCTAGTTGGCGTGGTCGCAGGGCTCGGCATGCTGTCGAAATACAATTTCGCCCTGGCACTGCCAGCATTGCTGGTTGCCGTGTGGTTCCATCCGCAGGGCCGCGCCAGACTGCTGGACCGGCGTTTTTTGCTGACCGTCCTCGTCAGTGTCGCGGTGTTTCTGCCCCACCTCTTCTGGCTCGTCAATAACATCGTTTTCGCCTCCGAAGTGACGCTGAAGCGCATGGCAGAAGATGCGCCAGACAACCGCTTTCTACAGGTCGGTCGCGGCCTTGCCCGTTTCGTTGCCGGGTCGCTGATTATCGTCGCGGTTCCCGCACTCCTGCTTTGGCTAACCGCCCTTCGGGAGCAGAAGCTGCCACGCAGAACCCAAAGTGCGTGGTTCAGGTTTTTCCTCCACTATTTCATCGCCATTGCAACATTGATGGCGCTGGTCATCTTCATGACGACCATGACAGAGTTGCGCGACCGCTGGCTGCTGCCATTGCTTCTGCCAGCACCCATTCTGGCCGCGCTCTATCTGGAGCGCTACGTGGCAGATGCTGACCGCTTCGTCGTGCGCTTCCTGCCCATTCCGCTCATCATGTTGGCACTGGTACCGGTCGCGCTGTTGATCTCGTATCCGCTGATGGCTTCACTGGGCAAAACATCCAGCTCAAACTATGATTGGCAGGCCTTCAAACGCCAGATCGTCGAGACGGAGAAACTGTCGCCCTCCGTTATCGTCACGCTGAACTGGCCGACTGGCGGCAACCTGCGTTTCCTATTCAATGACGTCCCCGTCGCCACCGCCATCTACGACGATTACGATCCGCCGTTCACGATTACCGATGAGCATCCGGCGCTGATGGCCTGGATCGGTGATGACGATCAGTCGCCCGAACTGTCTAAATGGATCGAAGGCCAGTTGAACGTGAAGGTGAAGGATGTGAAAACATCAACGCTGAGCGTACCCATGTATTACCCAATCAAGGGTAAAATGCTGCGGCTGAACTATGCGGTCGTCAGACCGGCCAACATCGTCAGGGACTAGACATAAATCCTGTCGACAGTTTGCATTTAACCGTGATATCTGGAGGCATCAATTGGCGGGATGCTCCATGAATTCATCAGAAAAATGCGAAGTGCTGGTTATCGGCACCGGCATCATCGGCGTGATGTCTGCTTTGTATCTTCAAAATGCCGGCAAGTCGGTGACCTTTCTGGAACGGGGCGAAATCGCGCGCGGGGCCAGTGCCGGAAATGCCGGTATTCTTGCATTTCCCGAAATCATCCCCATTCCGGCGCCGGGCATTATTAAAAGAGCACCGAAATGGCTGATCGATCCGCTCGGGCCACTCAGCGTGCCGCCTGCCTATGCCCTGAAGATCGCACCATGGCTGTGGCGCTTCTGGAAAGCCAGCTCTCCCGACAGATTTCGCCACGGCCTCAATGTCCAGATCGCGATGATGACACTGGCAGCGCGCGAGATGCAGGCCGTTGCCGATATGCCGGAGCTTTCCCGCTTCATCACCAACACCGGCACCCTCGACCTCTACGACACTAGAACGAGTTTCGATGCCGCGCAAAAAGACTGGGATGAGAAGGAGCGCGCAGGCTTCGATTTCTCCCGGATCGGACGTGAGGAGATCGAGCGACTACAGCCCGGTCTCGCACCGCAGTTCCAAAACGCGGTTTTCACGCCCGGCGGCTTGCAGGTCGGAGACCCCTACGAATTCACCAGAGCGATCGCCGATCTGGTGATGGCCCGCGGTGCGACGCTTCGCCAGGGCGAGGCCGTCAGCGTCGATACGGTCGGCGAAAGCACCATCGTGACACTTTCCAATGGAGAGAAAATCGGAGCCGACAAGGTGGTGATTGCCTGTGGCGCATGGTCGAAGCCGCTTGCGGCATCGCTGGGCAACATGGTCCCGCTGGAGACTGAGCGCGGCTACAATACCACGTTGCCCGCAGGCTCTTTCGATCTAACCCGCCAACTTTACTTCAACGACCATGCCTTCGTGGTCACACCGCTGTCTTCGGGCATTCGCGTGGGCGGCGCGGTGGAACTCGGTGGGCTCGATCTGCCTGCGAATTTCAAGCGGTCGGAAGCCTTGCTGAAGAAGGCCGGTCAATTCCTGCCGGGCCTGAAAACCGAAGGCGGCAAACAATGGATGGGTTTCCGCCCATCGATGCCGGATTGCCTGCCCGTCATCGGCCCGTCGCGCAACAATCGTTCGGTGATCTACGCCTTCGGCCATGGACATCTCGGGCTCACCCAATCTGCTGCGACCGCACGGCTTGTCACGCAATTGGTGAAGGGCGAGGAAACCGCCATTTCGGTCGATCCTTTCAGACCTGGACGCTTCTCCTGAACAACGAAAGGCCCGCTCTTTCGAACGGGCCTCATCATCGATTTCAGCGTGTTAGAACGGTGAGTCAGGGAAATAGAAGCTCTCGGCGTTGTCCTTGGTCACCAGCGTGGCGTCAAGGATGTAGGTGCCGCGAACGGGGACCTGATCGTAGAAGTTGGCGGCGGTCAGCTGCATAGCCGTTGCCACCATGGCCGGTGGATAGAGCACATCGACCGGGATCATCTTGTCGCCGTCCATGACCTTCTTGATCATGTCCTTGGAGCCTGCACCGGCAACGACATATTTGATGTCGGTTCGCTTGGCCTGCTCGATGGCCTGGAGAACGCCAACGGCCATGTCATCGTCCTGGCACCAGACCACGTCGATCTTTGGGTACTTCGTCAAATAGTCCTGCATGACCTTGAAGGCATCGTCGCGGTTCCAGTTACCGAACTGGCGGTCGAGGATTTTCACCTTCGAACCGGCGATACCCTTGTCGAACCCGTCCTGACGCTGCTGGTCGATGGGAATAGGCAGACCACGGATAACCACGACCTGCGCTTCCGGCGTGGTATCAGCGATATATTTCCCCGCCACTTCACCCAGAGCAGGGTTGTTGCCAGCAACATAGAGATCGCGAACGGTGTCGTCATTGACGCTCGGCGCACGGTCAACGAGGGCAACGAACTTGCCATTGTCCTTGACCTGCTTGATGGCGTTGACCAGTGGATCGGGATCGGATGGCAGGATGACGAGCGCATCGATGCCCTGTGTTTCCAGATCCTGCACGGCATTTGCCTGCGTGGCCGCATCTGGCGATGTCTTGACGATGACATTGAGGCCCGGGTGTTCCTGCATCAGCAGCTTCGCCACACGTTCCGCGTGATACACCACGCCCGCTGTCCATCCATGGTCAGCCGCAGGAATGGAAACGCCGATCGTCACCTTTTTGTCCTGTGCCTGTACTGCCCCGCTCAGCGCCACCAGCGCCACAGCCACTCCCAACAGTCTCTTTCGCATGTGTTGTTCCTCCCACACAAACAAAGGTCTCGATTTTCTAAACCGGGCGACCCGTTAACCCGGTAACCTTATGAACGCCTCATCAGCGACCGCTGCACCAGCATGGCGATAATGATGATTGCGCCCTGAATTGCCCCGATCAGATACTCACTGATGAAGTTGGACAGCAGCATGATGTTGCCGACGAGTTCCAGAATGAAAGCACCGCAGATGGTGCCCCACACCCGGCCTGCCCCGCCCTTGAGCGCCGTTCCGCCTACGACGACCGCCGTAATCGCCTGTAATTCCCACATCATACCCGTGGTGGCAGACGTCGAACCCAGGCGCGGAACGTAGAGAAGAACAGCGATGGCAACGCACAGGCCCTGAATGACGAAGGCGATGGTGCGCACACGGTTGACCGCAACGCCGGAATATTTGGCGACATCGCGATTGGACCCGACCGCCGTCACATGCCGTCCGTAGCGGGTGCGGTACAGAATAAAGGCTGCAATAGCGGTCACGATCAGAATGACGAGAATGGGGATCGGAATACCAATGAACGATCCGAAATAGACGGGACGGTACATGGTCTGCAACTGCGGTTCACGCAGGGTGATCGCCCCACCCTGCGAAAGCCACGTGGTCAGGCCACGAAACACACCCATGGTGCCAAGCGTCGCGATGAACGGCTCGATCTTGCCGACCGTGGTGATCAATCCATTGGCAAGGCCGCACAGTGCGCCCGCCACCAGCGTGAACACCACCGCAAGCACGAGCATCTGCGCCGGGTCAGCCACCGCACCTGAGTTCATCAGCAGGATCATCAAACTGGCGACGAAGGCCACCATCGAGCCCACCGACAGGTCTAGATCGCCCGCCGAGATGACGAAGGTCGCGCCGACAGCGATGATCGCGATGAAGGCGCTGCGTGTCGCCACATTGGCGAGGTTGTTGATGCTGATGAAATTCGGATTGACCATCGCCCCGACAATCAACAGCAGAAACAGTGCGATGAAAGGCGCAACTGCCCGCAAATCTATATCGCGAAGCGACCGTGCGGCCCTTTTTTCCTTGCTGTCTTCACTTGCACTCATACCCAAAACAGACCTCCCGCCCTGTCACATCGGCTTTTCAGCCGCCGCTACGCCGCCGCCTTCGTTTTCAGCCCCGCCGCATAGCGCATGATTTCCCGCTCGTTGATTTCGTCGCCTTCCAGCATGCCCACCACCCGGCCTTCGCGCATGACCGCGACACGGGTGCAAAGGCCGATGACCTCCTGCATCTCAGAGGACACCACGACGACCGAGTGGCCATCGCGCGCGAGCGCTGAAATGAAATGATAGATTTGCTGCTTGGTCCCCACATCGATGCCGCGCGTAGGCTCGTCGATGATGATGATCCTGGGTTCCGTCTCCATGACTTTGGCCAGCAACAGTTTCTGCTGGTTGCCGCCGGACATGCGGCCCACCACCACGCTGCCATCACGCACGCGAATGTCGAAGCGACGACGCGCGCGCTCTAAAGAATTCGCTTCGCTGGATGAGCTGAGGTAACCGAATTTTCCGTGACGCTCCAGCGATTGCAGCGTCAGGTTCAGCGCCATACCAGAATTCAAAAGCAGACCCTTGGATTTGCGGTCCTTGGTCATGTAGGCAAGCCCGGCGTCGATGCTGGCATGCAGGTCATGCGGTGGCAGCATCTTACCGTTAACTTCGACGTCCCCCGATAGACGCGACCGCAGCCCGACGATGGCTTCCGCCAATTCGGTACGGCCAGAGCCGATCAGACCCGAAAAGCCGATGATTTCGCCTCTTCTGAGATCGAAACTGGCATCCTGCACATATTTGGTGGAGACGTTGCGAACGCTGAGGACGACCTTCTCATCCACATCAGGCTCGCGTTTGGCAGGGTAGAGGCTCGACAATTCACGCCCGACCATCAACTGCGCAATCGCTTCGCCATCCAGCAGAGCAGTGGGCGCGGTCTTCACCCAGTGTCCGTCGCGCAGCACCGTCACCCGGTCTGTCAGTTCCATGACTTCATCCAGCTTGTGCGAGACGAAGACGAAGCTCGTGCCCTTGTCGCGCAGCTTGCGCACCTGCTGGAACAGATAATTGGTTTCCTCACGCGACAAAACAGCTGTCGGCTCGTCCATGAAAACAATGCGCGCATCTCGGCTGATGGCCTTGGCAATTTCCACCATCTGCTTTTCAGCGACGGACAGCGTGCCGATCATCGCGTTCTCATCGACATGACAGCCCAGCAGATCAAGCACGCGGCGCGTTTCTGCACGCATCGCCTTGCGATCCAGCACACCGAAATTCGTCAGCTCCCGGCCTAGAAACAGGCTTTCGGTCACCGTGAGATGTTCGGCCAGATTGAATTCCTGGTGGATGATGACGATACCGAGCGCTTCGGCCAGCCCGTTGGGCGGCAGCTTCACGGGTTTACCGTCCAGCAGTATCTCGCCGGTGCTTGGCTGTTCGAAACCTGAGAGGACCTTGACGAGAGTAGACTTGCCCGCGCCGTTCTCACCCATCAACGCATGGATTTCCCCCGCCTTCAGATCGAAATTGATGCTAAAGAGGACCTG
Organism: Hyphomicrobiales bacterium; assembly: GCA_900468015.1. Taxonomy (GTDB): domain Bacteria; phylum Pseudomonadota; class Alphaproteobacteria; order Rhizobiales; family Rhizobiaceae; genus Agrobacterium. The sequence goes on along the minus strand of UBRU01000023.1, from coordinate 105,300 downwards.
TACCCCATTGAAAGATTTGGAAATACGACGCGCAGACAGCAACGTACCGCCGACGTCAGCAATCTCATTTTCCATGATTTCCTCCAGACGTCTCCCTACGTCTGAAATCCATGTAAACCTTTACACTGGCGATGTAAAGGTTTACATAAGCTCTTAAGAACAGATTTGCGTGATCGTATTTGACGGAGCGCAAAGTCTGTGTAGTGTCCGGTCGCGCATACATCCGAGGCCCTCATTGTCTATTCCCGCATCAGCCACAATCGAAGACGTCGCCCGGATTGCGGAGGTTTCCATCGCCACCGTGTCACGCGCCATCCACACGCCTGAGAAGGTGGCGAATTCGACGCGACTGAAGGTCAATCAGGCCATTGCCGTCACCGGCTACACGACGAATGCCATGGCCCGCAGCCTGCGCCTGGGCCGCTCCAATATGATCCTGGTTGTCGCGCCTGACATTGGCGACCCCAACTTTTCGAACATTCTCGTTGGTTTGGAAAACGAAGCGCGCTCCCATGGCTACGGCATATTGATCGGCCATACGCAGAACGACGCGCAGCGCGGGCTCGAATATCTGAAATTTCTGAATTCCAACCAAGCCGCAGGTCTAATCCTGTTTACGGGTATCCTGCCCTTTGGCCACCAGGCCATGACGGCGCGACTACCGCCCAGCGTTGGTGTTTTCGAGCCCATCTATAATGGTGGCATTCCCTATGTCGGCGTCGATGACACCAAGGGTGCCCGCAAGATCGTTGATATGCTGATCGCCGAAGGGCATGAGCGGATCGCGTTCATCGGCGATTCCCGCGTCCGGCTCGCCTATAGCCGCAGACGGAAGGGCTATGACGAAGGCTTGCAGGCAGCGGGGCTGATACCGGCGCCTGCCTTGATCATCGAGGGAGATGGAACGCTGGAGAGTGGGCGGCTTGCCATCGAGCAACTGTTTATGCGCGATACGCTGCCGACGGCGTTCATGTGCGTCAACGACCAGACGGCGATCGGCGTGATGATCGGTCTGACTGCGCGCGGCTACGATATTCCACGCGACTTTTCGGTAACGGGCTTTGACGATATTCCGCAGGCGGTTTTCATGTCCCCTGCCCTGACGACCATTCGTCAGCCCAGAACGGCCATCGGCAAACACGCCATGGCGCTGTTGCTCGATCTTTTAGGCGGTGGGCAGGCGAACGAGCCGGAAATTCTGCTAACGCCTGACCTTATCGTTCGCAATTCCGTGGGCGCGCCAGCACGGCGGCTGACCCACAGATAACGAAAGCGGTGATTTATATTAGTAAGCGTCGCGGCGTGCAGGTTCTTCCTGCTGGCAGCGGCCCCAAAGCTCGGTCTGCACCGCACCCTGAAACGCCATGACTTCCTGGCGCATGGCCGTATCGTCATAACCCAAGTTGACGAGACGCGCGGCAAGGGCCCGGCACTCATCCCGCCAGAAGCGGTTTGCTTCTTCGCCGTGAAGCGATTCTAGCATCTGAACGCAGCGCTTTATGTCAGCGACGCGGTTTTTGGCGGGAAACGCAATTACTTCTGAACGCTCTGTCACACGCACACCTTACTGCTTCGGGAATCACCACCTATCTTTACCGGTGACATAGTTAACGAAGTCTGCAGCGCCGTCGCATTGCACCCAGCGTCAGCGAAGAATCGCGTTATGGAATGCTACTGTCAGGCCGCAAGTGCTGCTCTGCCATCGCGCAGTATTCACGTTTCATAAACCTTGCGAGAACAGTGCGCAGATCAAAACGGTAGACATCCGTCCAAATCTCAAAAATTTGGGCAAATTTTACCAATAAAGATTACTGAAATTTCATGCTGCACGCTCTAAGAGAAGTATAACTGTGTTGAAACGATAAGCGTTTCGTAATACAATTCTCTAGAAAAGAAAGCCAAGAACATGCATTTCTCCACCGAGGGACAATGCTTAGCGGAGGAGAAAGATATGTACGCCCCGCGCGTTTTCATCAGTATGATCTGCGCGTTGCTGGTGTTCGCTGTCGCGACATATCTTATCCACGGCTCTTTCTTGACCACTTTCGTCCAGACGCTGATCTGTCTTGTCATTATACAGGTTGGTTACTTTATAGGCGTGCTTGTTCTTGTAGCAAAAGAGAAGCGACAGATGCGCGCCACGCTGAATTTCCAGAAGGAAGCGACACCGTTGCCGGAGAAATCCGTGACGGAGGCCATTACCGTCGCTTCGCCGAAACTCAGCGATTTCTAAACCGCCTGCCCGCCGCCGACCTCAAACTTCTCGCAGGTGCGAAATAATCGTGCGGCGTCCTTATCCCTGACATTTTCTGCGTCGAAAAAACGGCAACGTAACGAAGCAGGAGTTGGCATGACTGGGGATTCGCGATCCATTTGCGTGATTATCGCTGCCAAAAACGCGTCCGATACCATCGCGACGGCGATCAAATCAGCGCTAACCGAGCCAGAAGTGTCCGAGGTCGTCGTCATCGACGATGGCTCGACGGACGCGACAGCCGCAATCGCGTCGGCCTGCGATGACGGCACCGGACGCTTGAAGGTAGATCGTTTCGACATCAACCGTGGCCCCTCCGCTGCCCGTAATCACGCCATCGCCATTTCGTCCGCCCCGCTCATCAGCATTCTCGATGCGGACGATTTCTTTTTCCGGGGCCGCTTCTCCGCCATGCTGGAAAGCGACGATTGGGATCTGGTCGCGGACAATATTGCCTTCATCCAGCAGTCCGTAACGGGTGCATCCTCCATGCAGCCCGCACGTTTTGCACCGGAGGAGCATTTCCTCACACTGTCCGAATTCGTTCAGGGCAACATTTCCAAGCGCGGTATCGAGCGTGGAGAGACCGGCTTCCTGAAACCCGTGATCCGCCGCGCATTTCTTGAGAAAAATGGCCTGCGTTACGACGAAGCCCTGCGGCTGGGTGAAGATTACGAGCTCTACGTGCGGGCATTGGCTTGCGGTGCGCGCTACAAGGTCATCCGAAATTGCGGTTATGGCGCCATCGTTCGTGGCGATTCCTTGAGTGGCCGCCACCGCACGGATGACTTGCGCCAGCTCTACGAGGCGGACCGGAAAATCCTTGCGCAATATTCGCTGACGCCGCCTGAAAAAGCGCTACTTGAAGAACACGAGCTGCATATTCGCGAGAAGTTCGAGTTGCGGGATTTTCTCGATGCGAAGGCCAAGGGGGGCATGGGCGGCGCGCTGTCCCACGCCTTGAAGCGCTTGCCTGCCGTCCCGGCTATCGCACAAGGTATCTTTCGCGATAAAACCGCCCGATATCGCCCAGCGCCAAAGCAAGTGGCAGATATTCGATATCTGTTGAATGCAACGCCGCTCAATTCTTGAACAATCGAGCGGCGTCCGCCGACATCAGAAATAGTCTCTTTTGATGGTTTCAAGCACGGCCTGAAAACGCTCTTTGCGCTCTTCCAACCGGCCATCGGGGCTGAGTCGAGGCTCTGCCCGGCTTGCCTGCCAAAGGGCAAGCGTGGATGGTGCTGCGAGAACCTGCTTTGCCAGCTTGCGCAGGGAGCGCTGCTCCTGATGCGGACGCACCAGCAACTCACCATCATGCGACGCCTCGGCTGGCCGTTCCACGACGGGTGCTGGCGGCGGCGGTGGGAAGCTCATGCCCCAGAATTTGGAGCCCTTCTTCGCAGCTTCGGCACGGGTGGAAACCGGCACATAACGCGGCTCGTATTTCACACCCACGGTGCCTGCCCAGTCGCTCCACTTGAAGCTGTTGATGGAGGTTGAGGTGCTGACGGCGACCCAAGGCACGCGGAAGGCATCTGCCAAAATGGCGCCATGCATGGACTCGGCCACGATGAATTCCGACTGGGCAATGTGCTTGATAACAGCCTTCGCCTCACCGCGCGGATCGAGATAGGTCAGGCCCGCAGGCTCGCAGACCGTTTCCCACATGCCGAATTCCGCAGATTCCCAATGGGGCACGAAAGTCTTCTTATGAAGCTTCGGCAGATTGCGGAACTCCGCCATCTCCGTCACCATCACCGCAGGGTCGACGATACCCATCTCTGCGGGCAAACCGAGTTTGCCAGCCGTCATCTCACCGCGCACGCAGCGAATATCCCACAATTCCTTATTGGAGATATCCGGTACGGCACCGTAGCCATAACCGCTGCCGATGATCAGCTTGCGCTGCTGCGGCGGAAACAGGACGTCGTTCAGCACTGTGCCGACGCCCACCAGCAGCACATCCGGGTGGACATCCCGCAGGCCGGGCAGCAGAAAATCCCAAAGCCAGAGATTGAGGTCATCGCCGAAATTACCGTGGTGCGATTCCCAGTGATATGGTTTCATGGGCTACTCCTGAAATAAGAATGTGGTTGCGTCAGGGTCACTTCGGGCGGGCAAATTTGCCAGTCCCAAGCTCCAGTGCTGCACGCAAAATGGCAGGATCACGCATCATCCATTTGAACAGCAGGCCCAGTTCCGGTGCCTTGCGCTGCTTCAACTTGCCCGCCTGGCTCCACAGCGCCTGCTTGCGCGCGGTGTTTTTGTAAGATGCAATGGAGGCGACGTCGGCAGGCCGCTTGGCAAACCGGCCCTGCAACGTGTCGAGCGCGACCCAGGTGTTGAATTGCTGGCGCAGAAACTCCGGCGAGCTGTTATCGATGCTGTGGAAGATGTTGACACCCATGCCGCGCATGGCGCCTGCATCATCGCACAAGAGCGAACGCTTCGACGCAAGAATGCAATCACAGAAGAAAAGCACGTCTTCTGCCGCCAGCCGCAAAACGGGATCGAAACGGATCTTTTCAAACAGCGGCCTGCCGATGACCATGCAGGACAAATGCAGGAAGCTCCAGTTGCGCAGCATGACGCTGGCCAGATCCGGCAACTCGATCACCTTGGGCGATTCGTTCAGCCGCGTCGCACCTTCGTTGTTTTCCAGTTCGGAAATCGCGAAGTGATAATAGAACTCGTCGCTCGCCTGCATCGATGCCCAATAGCATTCACCGCCGAAGGTTTCGAGGCTGTAGGCGGCGTTTTTCAGGTGATCCGGCGTCCACATGTCGTCCGAATCAAGGAATGCGACATAGGCAGTTTCCGCTGGTACGTTGTCGAGCCCGGTGTTGCGCGCACCGCCCGGGCCACCATTGGCCTGCTTGATGACCTTGATGCGGTTTCGCTGCACTTCAGTCAGCTCTTCTAGTTCTTTTTCAATGGGATAAGGCGATTCATCATCGACGATGACGAGGTCGAAATCCTGAAGAGACTGGGAAAAAACCGATGCCAATGCACGACCAAGTACGCCATGCTGTTTTTGATAATAAGGAATAACGACTGTAAATTTCGCCATTGTTTCGCCCCTTGTGTTGATCAAGAAGTGTCGGGCCCGATAAAAGAGCGGCCCCGATGAGTGGCAAATCTCCCGCCAGCCCACTACCCTGCTGGCCTCCAAACCATATAGGATGCACGAATGCCCCCAGCTCCGAGCGTCAAGACGATTACCGCAAATGTCGGCTGGAGCGTTTTATCAAAAACAGGCACATTCGGGCTTAAGTTTGTCACGGTTCCGATTCTCGCCCGATTGCTGACACCCGAAGAGTTCGGTGTCGTCGCTGTCGGTCTGACGGTCGTGCAGTTCCTGACCATGATTGCAGGCGCTGGCCTGACCTCCGCGCTGATTGTGGAAAAGGAAGAGGATATGGACACGATCCATACCGTCTTCTGGGCCAATCTTGCGATTTCCTGCACCATGGCCGCGATATTGTTCTTCGGGGCTGAGTTCTTCGGCGAATTGCTGGGCGCGGTCGAAAGCGCCTATCTGCTGCGCATCATGGCGTTTCTCATTCCGCTGCAATTGGCGGGCGATGTAGCCTACTCGCTGCTGGCCCGACGCATGAATTTCAGCAAGGACGCCATCTGGAGCATGACGTCTGAAAGTGCCGCCGCCATCCTCGCCGTTGGTCTTGCCCTTGCTGGATACGGCGTCTGGGCGCTGATCATCCAGCTGTTTTCCGCAGCACTCATTCGCCTTGTCGGTCTTTACGCCGTATCGCGCTACAAGCCTGCTTTCGTGATGAAGCCGAAGCGGTTGATTCCGCTGCTGGGCTTCAGCTCCGGTTTGATGGGCTCGGAGATCGCCAACTTCGTGACCTTCCAGTCACCCATGGTCATCATCGCGCGTTATCTCGGCCTTGCAGATGCGGGTGCCTACTCCGCGTCCAACCGCTTCGCCAGCATTCCCAACCAGGTCGTCCTGTCTGCCGTCATGGGCGTGCTGTTTCCGGCTTTCAGCCGCATGATGGATGACAAGCAGCGCCGCCGAGATGCGCTGATGTTCTCAACACAGGTGCTGACCGTCCTGCTCGCACCGATGATGTTCGGCCTGTGGGCGATTGCAGAACCCGCGATGCTGGTGATCTTCGGGCCAAACTGGGCCTATGCCTGGCCTGTGCTTGGCCTTCTGGCACTCTCAAAGGCAATATTGACCCCATGCAGCACCTTCATACCCTATTTGAAAGGTGCCGGTTACGGCCGTGTTCTGTTCTGGTCGGCAACGATCCGTGCCGTTGTCACAACAGCCGCCGTCTGGCTCGCCGCGATCTATGGCACGCTGATCGATGCGATGGTTTGGCTCTGCATCGTCAATGCTGTCACGCTGTTTGCCTATTCCTGGGCCGTGTTCAAGGCCAGCGAAATGCCGCTGCTGAAAGGGCTCTATATCAGCAGCCGTCCCATGATCGCGTCCTTCGTCATGGCGCTTGCGGTCCGCTATATCCTGTACGTCTTTGCCGATAGCCTGCCACACGCCTATATGCAGGTGGCGGTGGGAGCGGTCGCTGGTGGCGCGATCTATGCGGTGCTGATTCTGCTAACAGAGCGCGCGCTGCTGCGTAAAATCATCGGTATGGTGCGAGACCGGAAAGCCAAGCAAGCCGTGGCGTAATATCTGCAACTTTTACAAGCCTTATTTCGCCACAAATCCGCCAGCTTTGGAACACCCTTCCTCACGCGTTCGTGAGCAAATCTCGGATTTCATTTTGCAACGCAGCATAAAACACGATTATCAACAGCGGCTCACCGTCAGATCGCCAGTTAACAGTTAAAATAAAAACGATTAAAAATCATCAACTTGGGTTTCATTACGTTACGAAAGTCGTGTCGCGCCAGAGATTTACCCCTCATATTTCAAATTGTCTTTTTCCCGCATCGCCACATTTTACCCCAAAGTGGAAACCAGAGTCTGAATCGGGCTTACGTTCGCTCTGGTTGTAACGCGGTGAAGGGAGACGCCGCCCAATAAGGGGAACTGATGTGACTTTTGATCAGAACCTATCTTCCCGCATCAATTTGATGCGTATTATTTTGATATCCGGCATTGTCTTCGTTCACGTGCCGCATAATCCCGAAACCAGCCCTTTTCTCGGGGTGTACGGTTTCTTTGATTGGATACGCGTGTTTCTCGGCGACGCCCTGTTTCGCATCGGCGTGCCCTGCCTGAGCGCGATTTCCGGCTATTTGCTGTTTCGTCGTGGCATGCACGCGTTCGACTATCTGGCGACGGTTAAGTCCAAGGCCAAGACCGTTTTGCTGCCATTCATCCTATGGAACGGCGCGCTGTTTCTTGCCGTGCTGCTGCTCCAGCGTTTCGAAGTCGGCTTGGGTTACTTCCCTGATCTCTGGAACGCAACGACGCGTGAAATCATCAGCCATAGCGCAGCCTTGGAAGAGCTCCCGGTCAACGTTCCCCTGTACTTCCTGCGGGACCTCTTCGTCTGCATTCTGCTGTCACCCATTCTTGCATTCTTCGTCAAACGCTTTGCCTTGGTCACGCTGGCAGTGCTGCTGATCATCACCGCATGGCCTGATTTGACCCTGTTTATTGTGCAGAAGAAATCGATCCTGTTCAGCTTTGCTCTCGGCATCGCACTTGCGCTCCACAAGGTGGACCTGAAAACGCTCGATCCCTATGCGGGCCGTATCACGCTCGCGGTTCTCGTGGCCGCCGCCTCGCTGGCGACAGGTCTTTATTTCACTGGGCCGGAATTCACGTTCGAGCTGAACCTTCTGCGCAACCTGCTCGCCGTGTTCGGTGCCATGGGATTGTGGGCATCGTCTTCGCTGCTCATCCAGAGCCGCACCGGGCGTCGCCTGTCTGAAACGGGCAGTCTCAGTTTCTGGATTTTCTGCGCCCACTATCCGCTTCTCGTGATCATGTGGATGGTCTGGAACAGGGGTGGACCGGATTTCTATCCTGCATTCTATGTGGGTGCGGTCCTGCTGTCCTTCGCCATTCTCATCGTCAGCAATGCGCAGGTTCGCGCGCGGCTACCGATGCTTTACGGCGTGCTGACGGGCAGCAGAAGCAAGAAGCAGAAACCACTCGCTCCGAATTCAACGTCCGTAAAGGCCGCACCTGCGCAGCCCTTACCGGAAACAGCCTATCAAAGACAGAGGTGAACTCATGACTGCATATCTCGGCGTCCCATCACGCATGATTGCATCCACTCTTCTGGCCCTCAGCCTCGGCGCACCTACCGCGCTGGCGCAGGAAGACAATGGGAAATCCTTCGTCGAAAATTTCGACAGTATGGACCGGTCCTTCTGGTACGTGTCTGATGGCTGGAACAATGGCCCGCACCAGAACTGTACCTGGTCGAAAAAGCTGGTGAAGTTCGAAGAGGGCAAGCTCCAGTTGGGCTATAAGGAGGGTAAAGCGGGCGACCGCAATTTTTCCTGCGGTGAAATCCAGACCAAGGGCCGCTATCGCTATGGCACCTATGAAGCGCGCATCAAAACCGCGACCGGATCGGGCCTGAATTCGGCTTTCTTCACCTACATCGGTCCAACCGACAAGAAGCCGCATGACGAAATCGACATGGAGGTACTGGGCAAGAACACGTCTCAGGTCCAACTCAACCAGTACGTTTCCGCAAAGGGCGGCAATGAAAAGCTGGTGGATGTCGCCGGTGGTGCCGACAAGGCCTACAATGACTATGCCTTCGTCTGGGAACCGCAGCGCCTGCGCTACTATGTCAACGGCAAGATGGTCCACGAGGTGACGGATGCCTCGAAGATTCCGCAAAACCCGCAGAAGATTTTCTTCAGTCTCTGGGGAACGGACACGCTGAAAAGCTGGATGGGCAAGTTCGCCTATAGTGGCCCGACCATCATGAGTGTCGACCGCATGGCGTTCACAGCGATTGGCGACAAGTGCCAGTTCCCTGAGTCCGTTGCTTGCGTGACGAACTGACGACACGACGAACTTCGATCGCCCTTTTCAGCCTATCACCCAGGACATCTGTATGACGCACGTTCTTTACCTCGCTCACGACCTTGCCGATCCGGCCATCCGCCGGCGCGTCATGACGTTGCAGGCGGGTGGAGCACGTGTAAGCCTTGCCGGGTTCACCCGGGGCGAAAACACGCTGGCCACGGTCGATGGTGTCTCCCCCGTCGTGCTGGGCGAGACGGCGGATGGACGGTTTGCCCAGCGCATCCTGTCTATCCTCAAGTCCAGCCTTGCGCTGCGCAGCGCGCTGAAGGGCGTGGCCAAGCCGGATGTGATCATCGCGCGCAATCTCGAAATGCTGGCGCTCGCACGTCGGGCATCGGCTATCTACGGTCGCAGCGTGCCGGTCGTCTACGAGTGCCTCGACATCCACCGTCTGCTGCTGAATGATGGTGTTGTCGGCAAGCTGGTGAATGCGGCGCAGCGTTATTTCGCGCGCGATGCAAAACTGCTGATCACCAGTTCCCCCGCTTTTGTCAGCCAATATTTTGCGCCGCGCTCCGGCCTGCAACTGCCGGTTCTGCTGCAGGAAAACAAGGTTTTGATGCTGGATCAGACCACGCTGGTGGCACCTGCCCCGCGCCTGCCAAAAGCCGGAGAGCCCTGGAAAATCGGTTGGTTCGGCGCGCTTCGCTGCCGCAAATCCCTCGAAATTCTCGCTGATTTCGCAAAGCGTATGGATGGCAAGGTGGAAGTCATTCTGCGCGGACGTCCGGCCTATTCTGAGTTCGATGATTTCGATGGCTTCGTCGCCAACGCGCCGCATCTCAGCTTCCGGGGGCCTTACAAGAACCCGGAGGATCTCGCATCGATCTATAACGAGGTGCAATTCACCTGGGCCATCGACTTCTTTGAGGAAGGCCAGAATTCCAGCTGGCTGCTGCCCAACCGTCTTTATGAAGGCTGCCTCTACGGCACGTTGCCCATCGCAGTCACGCAAACGGAGACGGCTCGCTTCCTCGAGACGAGAGGTATCGGTCGCATCCTGCCATCAACGGATGCCGCCACGCTCGAAGCTCTGTTTCGTGGCCTCAGCGAACAGGCTTATCTCGATGATTGTCACAAGCTTGCAGCAATCGACCGTCAGCAATGGGTCACTGACAAGTCGGATTGCATTCAGCTCGTTCATAAACTTGCTTCCCTGGCAGCGCCGCATGATGGCCGCGCCGTGGAAGCGTCTCTCTCACCAGCTTGACGGGGGTTAAAGCCATGAAACTCACCAGTATTCCCGATGTCAAAACGCTCATCGTCATCCCCTGCCTCAACGAGGCACGGACGATTGACGATCTCCTGCTGAAGTTTTCCAGCACGCTCAACCACGCCCAGGACCGCATCATCGTCGCAGATGGTGGCAGCACGGATGGCACACGCGATATCGTCGCGAACTTTTCCATGCAGGACCCGCGCGTCATTCTGCTGGCCAACCCCAAGCGTATCCAGAGCGCCGGTATCAACCTCGCGATTGAAATGTTCGGTGCGGAATACGACTACCTCATCCGCATCGATGCCCACGGCGATTATCCCGATGACTATTGCCATCGCCTGATCGAGGATGCCGTCAAAACCGGCGCGGACTCGGTCGTCGTTGCCATGGATACGGTCGGTCACGGAACATTCCAGAAGGCGACTGCCATCGCCCAGAATTCAAAGCTCGGCAATGGCGGCTCCAAGCACCGCGAAGGTGCCAAGGGTCACTGGATCGACCACGGCCATCATGCCCTGATGCGCATATCGGCTTTCACCAAGGTCGGCGGTTATGACGAGAGCTTTAGCCATAATGAAGACGCCGAGCTGGATTATCGCTTGCGCAAGGCCGGTTTCCGCATCTGGATGACCGACAAGACGCGCATGACCTATTACCCTCGCTCCAATGTGCGCCCACTGTTCAAGCAATATATGGCCTATGGCCGCGGACGGGCGAAAAACCTGATCAAGCACCGCTCTTTGCCGAAGGTGCGCCAGATGATTCCGCTGGCTGTCATGCCGGTTGCGCTTTTTGCGCTGCTCGGCGTTTTCCACTGGGCGGCGGTCATTCCGCTGTGCCTTTGGATTGCCGCATGCCTCGGCTACGGCCTGTGGATGGCTATCGCGCAGAAAAATCCCCTCGGCCCCCTGGCGGCATTTGCAGCCATGGTCATGCATTTCGCTTGGTCCACCGGCTTCTGGCTGGAGCTTGCGGGCTCGTTCAGTGCACCGGCCCCCGTGCCGGGAAAGGCAGTTTCATGACCGGCACATCGCTCGTAACCACCCCTGTGAGAGTAGACATCGGCATATGCACCTTCCGCCGTCCCGCCGTGGTTGCGACGCTCCAATCACTGTTCAATCTCGACATCCCCGAAGGCGTGACGGTGCGCCTGATCGTTGCCGACAACGACGCTGAACCGACGGCCCAGGCATCGATAGAGCGCCTGCGCGAGGCATCACCCTTCGAGATCATCTATGTCCATTGCCCCAAGTCGAATATTTCGATTGCCCGCAATGCCTGCCTTTCCGCCTGCGACGCGGACTTCCTGGGCTTCATCGATGATGATGAAACGGCTCCCCGCGAGTGGCTTTCCGAACTTCTGAAAACCGCGCAGGAAACCGGTGCGGAAACCGTTCTCGGTCCCGTGACCGCCGTATACAAACCTTCGGTGCCGGACTGGATGCGCAACGGTGACTTTCATTCCACAGCCCCGGTCTGGGTGAATGGCGAGATCATAACCGGTTACACATGCAATACCTTGCTGCGCATGGCCGCCCCGTCATTGGCCGGTCGTCGTTTTGCCCTTTCACTGGGCCAGAGCGGTGGTGAAGACACGCATTTCTTCTCGCATATGCATGCCGCCGGTGGCAGCATCGCCTTTGCCGAAAAGGCTGTGCTCATCGAACCGGTGCCGGACACGCGCGCCAGCTTCATGTGGCTGGCCAAGCGCCGCTTCCGTTCCGGGCAGACCCATGGTCGTCTGCTGGCCGAGATGAAGCCCGGCATTCGCCGCATCGCGCAGGTGCTGACGGCGAGCGCCAAGGTCGTCGCCTGTGCAGGTCTCGCACTGATAGCCGTCTTCGATCCGGTCCGCCGTAGCCGACAGTTGCTGCGCGTTGCCCTGCACATGGGTTCCGTCAGCGGCGCCATCGGCGTGCGGGAAATCCGCCAGTACGGCACGGTGGAGGCGACGTGATGGATGCATCTCTAAATCCCGACGTCACCTTCGTCATCGCAGCCTACAATTCTGCCGACTGCATCGTTCCGGCCATCGAGAGCGCACTCTCGCAGCAGTCGGTGACACTGGAAGTCATCGTCGTTGACGATTGCTCGGCAGACACCACCCGCGATGTCGTCAGTGCAATTGCGGCGCGCGACCCACGTGTGCGGCTGATCGCGCTCGAAACCAATCTCGGCCCCGGCGGCGCGCGCAATGCCGGGATCGATGCGGCGAACGGGCGATGGATCGCGGTACTGGACTCGGACGATGTTATTCGGCCAGACCGAACGGCGCGGATGATCGCGCGGGCAGAACAGATGTCGGCGCAGATCGCCGTCGATAATCTCGATGTCGTCTATACCGATGGGCGTCCGACCGAAACGATGTTCGAAGAGCCGTTCCTCCAGCAACGCGGAACGCTGATGCTGGAAGATTTCATAGCCTCGAACATCCTTTTCCGCTCCACCTTCAATTTCGGCTACATGAAGCCGATGTTTGACCGCGCGTTTCTCGCCGCCAACGACCTACGCTTCCACTCGACCCTGCGCATCGGCGAAGATTACCTCCTGCTGGCCTCCGCATTGGCGGTGGGTGGCATCTGCGCGATCGAGCCAACATCCGGCTATGTCTACAACATCCGTGAAGGCTCGATTTCCCGTGTGCTGGAGCTTCGCCATGTCGATGCGATGATAGCGGCGGATGCGGAATTTCTCGCCCGGTATCCGCTGTCACCAGCCGCCCGCATGGCACAAACGCAGCGCAGCCGCAGCCTCATCGAAGCGCGGCATTTTCTCATGCTCGTCTCCGGCATCAAACGCCGGTCTCTGCCGGATGTGCTGAAGATCGCCGTGCGCGACCCCGTCGCCCTGCGGCATCTGCGCATGCCGATCGAGGTGCGGTTGAGAAAGCTGCGGGACACCATCTTTACGCCCTCTGTCCAGACAGACGTGAAAAGGCAGGCTTCTTGAGCCCGCCCACCCGACACATGATCAAGGAGAATGCCATGGACCTAAATAGGACTGTCAGAAAGGCTGTTATCCCTGTTGCCGGTAACGGAACCCGCTTCCTGCCCGCAACCAAGGCGATGCCGAAGGAAATGCTGACGATCGTTGACCGGCCCGTTGTGCAATATGCCGTCGATGAAGCCATGCAGGCCGGTATCGAGCATATCATCTTCGTGACCAGTCGTAATAAAACCGCCATCGAAGACTATTTCGACAGCGCGCCCGAACTCGTCAACACGCTGACGAAATCCGGCAAGACCATGCAGGTGCTTCAGCTCGAAAAGATGCTGCCGGTTGCCGGAACGGTCAGCTACACCCGCCAGCAGGTGCCGCTTGGCCTTGGCCACGCCGTCTGGTGCGCGCGCGAACTGGTGGGCAAGGAGCCCTTCGCGCTGCTGCTGCCGGACATGGTGTCCTATGGTGCACGCGGTTGCATCGCCGGTCTGATGGAACTCTACGACGAAGTGGGCGGAAACATTCTCGGCGTCGAGGAATGCTCGCCCGAGGAAACCTCGTCCTATGGCATCGTCGGCGTCGGCAACACGGTCAGCCATGGTTTCAGTGTCACTGAAATGGTGGAGAAGCCGGAACCATCCAAGGCCCCTTCGAATTACTACCTCAACGGTCGCTATATTCTGCAACCGGAAATTTTTGATATTCTCGCGAAGCAGGAACGCGGCGCGGGCAATGAAATTCAGTTGACGGATGGTATGAAGCGTCTGGCCGAAACACAGCCATTCCATGGCCAGAAATTTATAGGACGTACATTCGATTGCGGCAGCAAGCAGGGCTTCATCGCCGCCAATGTTGCATTTTCCTTGATGCGCTCGGATATGGAAGCCCAGGTTCTGGCCTCCATCAAAGAACTGGTTCTGAACCATGAAAGCCGTGTAAAAGCGGCCTGAAACAAACAGTAGTGGGAGACGGGGAGGCAGGAGAACGGCCTTCCCGTTCGCCGTTTTTAATCACAAGGTGGGTCCATGCACCACAAGACCTTTAAATCGAACATGAATTTCCCGGATCAGTCCAAGGATTCCGACACGTTTATCGACCTCGACCGCCTTTGGGCTGCCGTGGTGCGACGTGCGAACATCATTGCGGCCTGCGTCATCGCAACGATGGTGCTTGCCGGGGCTTATCTCGTCATGGCAACGCCGGTCTATACGGCGATGACGCAGGTGCTGCTCGATGACAGCCTGTCACGTTACGCCGAAGAAGAATCGCCGGTGCCCGCGGCGCAGGTCATCGATAACCGCATTGCCAGCGCCGTCGAAATCCTGAAATCCAAGGAAATGGCCGTCACTGTCGTTGACAAGGCGCGGCTGGACGAGAACGAAACCATCGTCAACCCGCCCATGTCGCCTGCCGATCTCGTCAAGGCGTCTGTGAAGGGTCTGGTTGATCTTCTGACCCCGAGCGACCCACCTGCTTCTGAAAATGCGATGCGCAATGGACGTCGTGAGAAGGCCGCCGCGGTCATTCAACAGGCGCTGACGGTTGAGCGCGTGGGACGAAGCTCCGTCATTGCCATTTCCATCCGCTCTATCGACCGGCAACTGGCAGCTCAAATCGCCAAGACCTATGCCAATTCCTACCTGACCGAACAGCTCAACGCCAACTTCGATGCGACGGAACGTGCATCCGTCTGGCTTCAGGAACGTCTGACAGACCTTAACCAGCGCTCGCAGGCCGCCTCGCTTGCGGTGGAGAAGTACAAGGCTGCCAACAACATCGTCTCGTCGCGTGGCGAGCTGATGTCGGAAAGCCAACTGTCCGATCTCAACGGCCAACTCATTGCCGCCCAGGCAGATGCCGCCACGGCGTCGGCCCGCTACACGCAGTACAAATCCATCATCGATCAGGGCCCGGACAATGCCGTAAACAACGCCATCGTCTCGGCGCGCGATACCGATAACACCGTGATTCAGGATCTGCGGAAGCGCTACATCGCCATTTCCGACCGGGAACGCGGTGTTGTGCAGCAGTTCGGCAAGGACCATCCACAGGCCATTGCACTTGAAAGTGAAAAGGGCGATCTCTCCCGTCAGATTTTCCAGGAATTGCAGCAGCTCACCGGCAGCTTCAAGAATGATTACGACGTGACGCAATCTCGCGTTCAGTCTCTGCGGGACAATATCGATCGCGTAGCCGGACGTAACTCCGAAGCCAACATGACGCTGGTCAAGCTGCGCGAACTCGAGCAGCAAGCAGCGGCACTGAAGACGTTGTACGAATCCTATCTCGGTCGCTTCGAGGAAGCCGCGCAGAAGCAGTCCTTCCCGATTGCCAAGGCCCGCGTGATTTCCGAGGCAGGTCTGCCGACCTCGCCGTCCAGCCCGAAGAAGACCATGACGATGGCGCTTTCCATCGTGCTTGGTCTGATGCTGGGTGGTGGCGTAGCCGCGGTTCTGGAGTTCCGCGACCGGTATTTCCACACTGGAAACGATGTGCGCGATAATCTGCGCATGCGCTTCCTCGGCTACCTGCCCTTCATCGGGGAGAAGGGCGTCGATACTGGAAAGTCCGAAACGGGTGCCGCGACGCCGGAAATTCCCGATAGCGATATCGAGGATAACGGTCAGGTCTCGTTCCAGAAAATGCTGCGGCTTGCGGTGGATAGCCCTCGTTCCAGCTTCACCGAGACACTGCGCAACGTCAAACTAACGGCTGATGTGGTCATTCAGGAAAAGCAATGCCGGGTGATCGGCGTGGTGTCCTGCCTTCCCAACGAAGGCAAGTCCGTCGTTGCCCTCAACTTGGCTGGCTTGATCGCCACGACCGGCAAGCGCACGCTGGTAGTGGATGCCGACATCCGCAATCCCGGCCTCAGCCGCATGCTGACCACGCGCCAGTCCGCCGGTCTGGTGGAAGTCGTGCTCGATGAAGTGCCGTGGACGAAAGCCGTCAAGGTCGACAGCCGCACCAAGATGGGCATTCTGCCGGTTTCGACCAGCAACCAGTTTGCCCATTCCAGCGAGCTACTTGCCTCCTCCGGCATGCGCAAGTTCATGGAACAGGCACGTGAAGCCTGCGACTACATCATCGTCGACCTTGCACCCGTGGTACCGGTTATCGATGCCAAGGCCTTCGCATCGCAGGTGGACGGTTTCGTGTTCGTGACGGAATGGGGCAAGACGCCGATCCAGATGGTCCAGAACCTCATGAGCCACGAGCCGCAGATCGCCAACAAGACGCTGGGCATCGTGCTGAACAAGACCGATATGACCGAGTTGCAGCGCTACGCAGACCCGGGTGGCTCGGAACATTATCACGAGCAGTTCTCGGCCTATTATGGCGATGCCAAAAAGCCGGTGACAGAACCGGCCTGATCATCAAAACGAAAATGCCCGCATCCAGCGGGCATTTTTTCGAGCGCTTTCGGCCAATATCGCTGGATTTGACACCGGCTTTTCCGCATTGATGTCGCGGTACAGACACCAGCGCAGGATTTCCCCCATGGCCTACCCGATTGCTTTCGTTGCCCGCACCACGCCAGAAAATGAGGCGGAGTGGCTGGAGATGTTGTCGGCAGCACTGCCGGGCGAGACCGTTATGTCGATCAAGTCGATGAGCGAGGAGCAGCGTACTCGGGCGGAAATCGCCATCGTCGCCAATCCCGACCCCGCCGATATTGCCAAGCTGACTGGGCTCAAATGGATTCACAGCCTCTGGGCTGGCGTCGAGCGTCTCGTTGCGGAACTCGGCACATCGGCACCCCCCATCGTGCGCCTGACTGACCCGGAACTTTCCCGCGTCATGGCGGAAGCCGTGCTGGCATGGACCTATTATCTGCACCGCGACATGCCAGCCTACAGGGACAACCAGCAGCGCACAGTGTGGAAAGAAATCGAATATCGCCACCCCGGCGAACTCACGGTCGGCATTCTCGGGCTCGGCACCTTGGGTGCAGTCGCGTCGCAGCGGCTGCTTGAGGCTGGCTTCAACACTATCGGCTGGAGCCGGTCGCCCAAAGAGATCGAGGGCGTCGAGAGCATGGCGGGCGAGGAAGGGCTGACGGCACTGTTGAACCGCAGCGATATCCTCGTTTGCCTCGTCCCACTCACTGCCGATACGAAAGGCCTGTTGAACCGGCACCGTCTCGGCGCCCTGAAATCAGGGGCTTCCATCATCAATTTCGCGCGTGGAGCCGTAATCGTGGCCGACGATTTGCTGGACGCTCTGGATAGCGGCCATATCGCGCATGCGGTTCTGGATGTCTTCGAACAGGAGCCGCTGGATCGCGCCTCCCCCTTCTGGACCCACCCGAAGGTCACGGTGCTACCCCACATCTCCGCCCCAACCAACCGCAAGACATCGGTCGGCATCGTGGCCGGAAACATCAGAGCATGGCGGGAAACGGGCAGACTGCCAGCGACCGTGGATATGACGCGCGGCTACTGACACGTCAGGAACCGCGCCACCCCACGCGCGAGATGATCACGCGCCCATCGTCTGCCCGATAGCAGAGCGCACGTCGCTCTCATTGTATGGCTTGCAAAGCAGTACCGAACCGGCTGGCGCATTGCTGGGCAGGAAGTTGTCGCCGGTGGCGAAAACCACGCCGATCTCTGGCTTCCGTTCCTTGATCAGCACCGCGAGATCGGCGCCGCTCATGTCAGGCAGGCCGACATCCGTCACAAGCACATCGATATTTTCGCGATCGATGAGATCGATGGCCTGCGTGGCGTTCGCCGCCTCGACCACGATGTGGCCACCCTCAAGCAGAATGTCGGTGGTGTTCATGCGGATCAGGTCATCGTCTTCCACCAGCAACACCCGCACGGCAGGCCGCGAGCGCAATTTGGCGATCGCATCCTGATTGGCTTCGCGGTCCTTGCTCGATTCTGCTCGCTGCCTCTGGTTGGCAATGACGTGGCGCAGACGTCTCGCCAGGGCTTCGCGCGTATAGGGCTTGGACAGCAGCTCGACGCCTGCATCCAGCTTGCCGCCGTGAACGATGGAGTTTTCCGTATAGCCGGAGGTGAAGAGAATGGCGAGGTTGGGCAGTCGCTCCTTGGCGCGCCGTGCCATTTCACTGCTCTTCAACGGGCCCGGCATCACGACGTCGGTAAAGATGACGTCGATAGGAATGCCGCTTTCCGCAACGGTGAGACCAGCCTGCGCATCGCGCGCGGTCAGCACCCGGTAACCGAGATCCGTCAGGGTTTCGACAACGATGCTTCTGACCTCGTCGTCATCCTCGACCACGAGAACCGTCTCGTTACCGCCCACGACAGGGCCATCCTGCACCACGACTTCGCGATCTTCATCCGAGAGCGAGCGCGGCAGATAGACCTTGACCGTCGTTCCCTGCCCTATCTCGCTGTAAATTTTGACGTGACCACCGGATTGCTTGACGAAGCCATAGACCATGGAAAGGCCAAGACCCGTACCCTTGCCTTCCGGTTTGGTCGAGAAGAACGGCTCGAACACCTTGTCGACGATATCAGGGGCCATGCCGGAACCGGTGTCGGTCACAGCCAACATGACATATTGCCCGGCCTCAACCTCGGCGTGAGTGCGTGCGTAATCCTGATCGAGCGATGCATTGCCGACTTCGATGGTCAGCTTGCCGGAGCCATCCATGGCATCACGTGCGTTGATCGCAAGGTTCAGCAGAGCGTTTTCCACCTGCGCCGGATCAGCGAATGTGTTCCACAGACCGCCCGCCGTGATGACCTCGACCTCGACAGCCTCACCGATGGAGCGGCGCAGCAGATCGTCCATCCCCGCCACGAAACGACCGACATTGATGACCCGGGGCTCCAGCGCCTGACGGCGACCGAAAGCCAGCAACTGGCTGGCCAGTTTCGCACCACGGCTGACACCGGCAAGCGCATTGCCCACCCGCCGCTCGGCGCGTTCATTGCCTGCGACATCCTTGACCAGAAGCTGGAGATTGCCCGCCACGACCTGCAACAGGTTGTTGAAATCGTGCGCCACGCCACCGGTCAACTGGCCGATGGATTCCATCTTCTGCGCCTGCTGCAAGGCGCGCTCGGCCTGCCGACGCTCGGCGATTTCAGAGGCAACACGCGCTTCCAGCCCCTCGTTCAACTGCCGAAGCTGATCTTCCGCACGTCTGCGATGGCGAATCTCACGCTCCAGATTGGCCGAGTGCTCCTGCAACGCGGATTCTGCGGCACGCTGGTCGGTTATATCAGTGTGAACGCCCACCCACTCGATGATCTGAAAATTCGCATCCAGAATGGGAACGCTGCGCACGGCAAAGGTGCGGTAAACACCATCGCAGCGGCGAACGCGGTGTTCCCAGATATAGGTGGACTTGGTGGCAACGGCTTCGTTCCAGCTTGCCAGCGACCCCTCACGGTCATCCGGGTGGACGGCATCGGCCCAGCCATAGTCCTGATATTCTTCCTGCGTCTGGCCGGTCAGCCCGGCCCAGCCGTTCTGGACACCAAGCATCTTGCCATCGGGACTGTTGGTCCACAACACGCCGTGAACCGCGTCAACGGCGGCGCGGAAGCGGTTGTTGCTGACGGTCAGCTCCATTTCCACGCGCTTGCGGGCGTCGATGTCGATGATCAGAACGTAGCTGCCGTCGATATCGCCCTTGGAGGTGTAGCGCGGCACATAGCGAATTTCCGCTGCCCGCGACGTTCCATCCGGGCAGAGAATCGTCGTGTCGTTGATGACGGTTTCGCCAGCAAGCGCGCGTTCGATAAACGGCAGACGTTCCTGATAGAAGTGCGCGCCAACCACATCCGCAGCCTTGCGACCCAGCACATCTTCAGGCCGCTGATTGAACCAGTCGAGATATCCCTGATTGGCGAAACGGTAGACGTGGTCCCGGTCGATGAAGCCGACGAGAATGGGCAAAGCGTCCGTGAGACGGCTCAGTTCTTCGCGGCTGGAGGCCAGATCGGAGACGGCGCGCACCTTGTCGGTGTTTTCCAGCACCGTGCACAGCACACCGCCGACAGTGCCATCCTCATTGTGAATCGGGGTATAAAACAGGTCGAATACGACCTCCTCCGGCCTTCCGTTCCGGTTCAGCACCATCGTCTGGTCGCGGTAGGACTGCACGGCTCCCTGAAACCCGGCTTCCAATATCTTCTGGTTCCAGTCCCAGATTTCGGGCCATATGGCAGGCACGGTGCTACCCAGTGCGGCGGGGTGATAATTCCCGGCAATTTCGATGTAGCCGTCATTATAGATCATGACGTGGTCTTGGCCCCACATCAGCACCTGCGGTATGGGCGAATTGACGACGGAATTGACCTTGTGGCGAAGGTTGGCGGGCCATGATGCAATGGGACCGAGCGAGGTTTTCGACCAGTCGAAGGCGCGCACCAGCGCACCGGCCACACCGCCACCAATCGGCCATGTGCCGAATACAGAAATATCAGTCATCATCATCACCAACGAAAGCCAAGGCTTTCATCCACCCAGAGCTTCGGCCAAATCACTGACCAGAAACTTACCCACTTTATTCGAAGAAACTTATCAAGCGTTTTTTTAGGCCGGACGCAATAGGCACCTGCACGATATGGTTATCGCGCATGATCAAGCTGTGCAATAATGCCTTTTGCGGCGGCTTTTCCCATCGCAAAACAAGCGGTTAACAGGTATCCACCGGTTGGCGCCTCCCAATCCACCATCTCGCCTGCGACAAAAACATTGGGGCTTGAGGTCAGCATGTAATGTGAGTCGATCTCTTTCCAGTCGATGCCGCCAGCACTGGAAATCGCCTCTGCAATCGGCCTTGGCGCATCAAGAGCAATCGGCGCGGCCTTGATGAGCGCGGCCAGCTCAGCGGGCACCAGGGCTGTCAAGTCTGGGCGGCACTCCCTCAGCAGGGCGACTTTGACAGGCGACAGGCCAGCCGCCTTGCGCAACCGGTTGGAAAGACTGTCCTTGCGTGGATGCCGCTCCAGATCCGTCACCAACCGCTCCACCGTTCTCCCCGGCATCAGATCAACGATCATATCAGGCTTGTGCGACCCGTCGAAAGCGTCTCGCAAAACCGCCGAATGGGCATAGACCAGACTGCCCTCGACGCCGTGGCGTGTCACCACGAATTCACCTTCGAAACGTCCGGCAGGCGATGTGATGGCGACGGATTTCACGGGAACACCCGCGAACCGCTCGCGGAGGTAATCGCTCCAGCGCACATCGAAGCCGCAGTTGGCAGGCTGGAAGTCGTTGACCGTGATCCCTCGCTGCCGCAGCCAGGGCACCCACTGCGCATTCGAGCCCAGCTTTGGCCAGCTTGCACCACCCAGCGCCAGAAGCACCGCGTTACTGTTGACCGTAACCGGCCCCGCTGGCGTCTCGAAAGCCAGCGCATCGCCTTCGAAGCCGGCCCAGCGATGCCGGGTTTTGATCTGCACGCCCTGCGCTTCCAATCGCGCCAGCCAGGCACGCAGCAGCGGCGATGCCTTCATCGCCACCGGAAAGACCCGACCTGACGTTCCGGTAAATGTTTCCTGCCCCAGCGATAACGCCCAGTCACGCAGCATGGCCGGTGTAAAATCATCCAGCGCCGTGCGAAGTCGTGTGCCCGCCTGTCCGAAGCGGGTGACGAAGTCGACATAGGCCTCGGCGTGGGTGATGTTGAGACCGGATTTACCGGCCATCAGAAATTTGCGCGCCACCGTCGGCATCGCTTCATAGACGGTCACCGCAATGCCTGCCGCCGACAGCACTTCCGCCGCCATCAGCCCTGCGGGTCCGCCCCCAATGATCGCCACTTGCCTGCCATGCATGACACAATTTCCAACGCGGTTTGATTACATCCGCCTTATAACGATTTGCCCGCTGCGGTACATGCGCTATTGACGGTCCCATGTTCACGCTCAATCGCACCGAGACATTTTCGCAAGACATCAAGAAAAGCCGCTTCATCGCCGTCGCCAGCCCGGTCGCGGATGAAGAGGCAGCGAAGCGTTTTATCGAAGCACAGTCGGATGTTACTGCAAACCATAATTGCTGGGCATGGCGCATCGGGCAGGTCTATCGCTTCAGCGATGATGGCGAACCATCCGGCACCGCAGGCAAACCGATCCTCCAGGCCATAGACGGGCAGTCGCTGGATGCCGTTGCCGTCGTCGTTATTAGGTGGTTCGGCGGTATTCTGCTGGGCAGCGGCGGGTTGATGCGGGCCTATGGTGGCACGGCTGCGACCTGCCTTCGCAACGGTGAGAAAACCCTTGTCATCCCGACGCTCTCCACGGAGATCGACTGTGGCTTTTCCGATCTGGCGCTGGTGAAATCGAGACTGGCTGGCGTGCCCGACCTGACCATCGAGAAGGAAGCCTTCACGGCAGATGGCGCGCGGCTGAACCTCTCCATTCCCGTCGCCAGCGCTGACGATGTCGCCAGAATGGTGATGGACCTCACCAGCGGGCGTGTTACCGTTCCGCTTCCAGAACGATGAGCACGGCACTCGCCACTGCCACAAACCATGCTATGAGGCGGCATGACATCTGAGCTTGATAATCCGATCTACAATCCCCCGACGGAACCCTATGTGTCCATCGTGCATCAGGATGAGGATTTCCTCGTTCTCGACAAGCCGAGCGGATTGCTGTCGGTTCCAGGCCGCGACCCCGCTTTGTTCGACAGTCTGGCCACGCGCGTCCAGAAGACGTTTCCCAAAGCGTTGATGATCAACCGGTTGGACAAGGACACATCCGGCATCGTGCTGATGTCGCTGAACCGCAAGGCGCATGCTTTCATTGCCGCCCAATTCGAAAACCGCACCACCCGCAAATCCTATACCGCTGTGGTTTGGGGGCACATTGCCGAAGACGACGGCCATATCGATCTGCCGCTTGCCATCGATCCCGACAACAAGCCGCGCCACCGCGTGGACCATGAAGGTGGCAAGTCCGCACAGACCGAATGGCACGTTATCGAACGCCTGCCGCTGCCCGACACCCGCCTGCGGCTTCACCCGCTGACAGGTCGCACCCACCAGTTGCGCGTTCACATGC
This sequence comes from Hyphomicrobiales bacterium, assembly GCA_900468015.1. Lineage (GTDB taxonomy): Bacteria > Pseudomonadota > Alphaproteobacteria > Rhizobiales > Rhizobiaceae > Agrobacterium. The sequence goes on along the minus strand of UBRU01000023.1, from coordinate 81,886 downwards.
AGGCCATTGGCCATCCCATTCTGGGCGATGCGTTCTACGGTGACGGTGAGGCGCTTGCTGCCTCTTCCCGCCTGTTGCTGCACGCGCAGGAACTCGGTTTCCGCCACCCCGATGGCCACGATGTCACATTCACCGTGCCCTGCCCCTTCTGAGATGACCATGACTGACAAACAACGCGACGAGACCTTTACCATCGATTTCGTAGGCGGGGCCGTGGGCCACCGTCTGCGGTCGGGCGAAGGACGCGGTCAGGCGCTGGCAAAGGCCGCAGGGCTGAAAAACGGCAAAACCCCTGAGATCGTGGATGCCACGGCGGGCTTGGGACGAGATGCGTTTTTGCTGGCTTCCCTCGGCGCAGAGGTGACGCTGATCGAGCGATCACCCGGCATGCATTCGCTACTGGCCGATGCCATGGCACGGGCAGACGCAGAAGGTGGCATCTACCGGGAGATCGTCTCGCGTATGAACCTGTTGCATGGTGATTCCCGTACGCTCATCCCCACGCTATCGCCGGAAGTGGTGATCATAGACCCCATGCACCCGCCACGCCAAAACACGGCGCTCGTCAAAAAAGAAATGCGGGTTCTGCGGGAATTGGTGGGTGCTGATCTGGATCAGGCTGAGTTGATGGAAATCGCTCTGGCCCATGCGACGAAGCGGGTCGTCTTGAAGTGGCCCTTGCGTGCCGAGCCTATGCCCGGCATCCGCAAACCCTCTCATCAGTTTCTTGGAAAATCGACGCGTTATGACGTCTTTATGATCTTGGCCGAAAAACCGGTCTGACTTCATCTTAGCGGAACGTCGCCTTGCGTTGCGCATTCATCAAAAGCTCGTGGCGCGATGCGAAATCGCCAAACAGTGTGCGCAGCCGTGATTCCTCTGTCTTATCAAGGCGGTAGCGACGGCAAAACTCGACCACGCTCTGAATAGGCTTTATCTCTGTCGCCTCTATTTCCCTGTTGTCTATGACTTGCATGGTGTCCTCCTGTGTATTTCGACGACACAAAACAATTTCAGGCCCGTTATGTTCCTCACCAGTTCTCGCCCGCAAAATATAAGCGGACGGTCATTTACACTTTGGAATCAAGTTTTGTTGAGACCGGGCGATGAAACGAAAATCTCACCTACATGTTTGCTGCTCGCAACTCATCCATGGAAGGGAGACCTATGCCACGCGCTATCCATCTGCTGACGACGACAGTTCTTTCGATGTTTCTCATCGCCCCGGTAGTCCACGCTCAATCGCAACCGCCCGCAGAAACCAAGCAGGCCAATGCGCCGGACCAGAAGCCCGCATTTGAAGGCCAGACCCGCGCGGCCCAGCCGGATAAGATGCCATCGCTGCAGAAGACCGTCGTCGCAGATGACCTGCCCCACCTCTGGTCCATGGAAATCCTGCCAGACGGCCGCATGATCGTCGCCGCCAAGGAAGGCGCGATGCACATCGTCAAGGATGGCAAGCCAGGCCCGGCACTTGAAGGTGTCCCAGAGGTCGCCTCTGCCGGACAGGGCGGTCTGCTCGACATCGCACTCGCCCCCGATTTCGACACCTCGAAAATGATCTATTTTTCCTTCTCCGAGCCCCGTGAGGGCGGCAACGGCACGTCGGTCGCATCGGCCAAGTTGGTCGAGAGCGGCGACAAGGCCGTGCTGGAGAACACCAAAGTCATCTTCCGTCAGATGCCGACCTATGACGGTGACAAGCATTTCGGTTCGCGCCTCGCCTTCGGTCCCAACAACGAGCTTTACGTGACCGTGGGCGAACGCTCTGACAAGGAACCGCGCGTCCAGTCTCAGGATCTGGCCAGCGGTCTAGGCAAGGTTTTCCGCATCGACACATCAGGCAAGGCTTTTGAGGGTAACCCCTTCATCGGTCAGCAGAACGCGCTACCGGAAATCTGGAGCTACGGCCACCGCAACATCCAGTCCGCAGCCATCGATGGACAGGGTCGTCTCTGGACGGTCGAGCATGGCCCAAAGGGCGGCGATGAGCTGAACCTGCCTAAGGCTGGCCTCAACTACGGCTGGCCGGTCATTACCTACGGCATCGAATATAGCGGCGGCGCAGTCGGTGAAGGCGCGACGGCTAAGGACGGTATGGAACAGCCGGTCTATTACTGGGACCCCGTCATTGGCCCGTCCGGTATGGTCTATTACGATTCGGACGCCATTCCAGAGTGGAAGGGCTCGCTGATCATCGGTGGGCTGGTCAGCCAAGGCATCGTCGTGCTGAAGATCGAAAACGACAAGGTCGTCTCCGAGGGACGCTTCCCGCTTGAAGCCCGCATTCGCGATGTGAAGATCGGCAGCGACGGCGCCATCTACGCCGTGACCGAAGAACGCGGCGGTGGCAAGTCGCAGATTCTCAAGCTCGCACCCGACTCCTGAGACACGAAAACGAGGGAAGCGACCAAGGTCGCTTCCCTTCTGTCCGCTGGCGGGAACTGACGCAGGGGCAGGCGCATTATTCCTCACAATGGTGAGGAGCAAAACAGTCCCATGAACGAGCTTCCAATTCGCATCCTGAAAAAAGTCGGCTTGACCTATGTCAGCGATCAGGAGCCAGGTATTTCCCGTGAAAGACGCGGCAAGGGCTTTTCCTACCGCCTGCCGGATGGCGGTCTTCTCTCCGACAAGATCGAGATCACCCGCCTGAAATCCCTCGGTGTGCCGCCCGCCTACGAGCGCGTGTGGATTTGCATCGATCCCTCAGGCCACTTGCAAGCCACCGGTTACGACGCGCGTGGTCGCAAGCAATATCGCTACCACCCGGACTGGCATGCGCTGCGCGGCGAAAACAAGTTCTATCAGCTCAAAACGTTTGGAGAAGCGTTGCCCGCCATCCGCCGACGCGCAACCGCTGATCTTTCGAAAAATGCACGTAGCGCCGATGTCACGCTGGCGGCCCTCGTCCTGTTGCTGGATGCAGCCTATCTACGCGTCGGCAACAAGACCTATCTCGAAACCAATGGCACCTACGGCGCAACCACGCTGTTGAAAAAGCACGTGTCGTTTGGAGAAACCATCGAACTGCGTTTTGCAGCCAAGGGCGGACAGAAGGTTCAGCGCAAGCTCAAGCATCCGCGCCTGCAACGTATTCTGGAAAACATCGCCGATCTTCCCGGCAGGCAGCTGTTCGTCTGGCAGGATGAAAGCGGTATGGTCCACCCCGTCGATTCAAGCGCGCTCAACGCCTATATCTCGCAGAGCGCTGGCGAAGGCATTTCCGCCAAGACATTCCGTACCTGGGGCGGCACGCTTGCAGCCTTTGGACATGCCGCCCGCGCCCTTGGCAGCGCCGAGCGCCCAACCATCAAGGGCATGTGCGTGGCCGCTTCCGAAGAGCTTTCCAACACACCCGCCATCTGCCGCAAAAGCTATGTCCACCCCGCCGTGCTGGACCTTGCAACGGAAGAAAAGTCGGTCAAGCGTCTGGAAAAAATTCTGGGCAGCGATCTGAAAACGATAACGGGGCTTAGGGCCGATGAGCGCAGGCTGCTGGAATTCCTGCCATAAGCTGCGTCAACGAAGCGACACGTCCACCACCATCTTTGCGGGATCGATAATCTCGTATGTGCACTGAAACGCTTCGGCAGCGACACGGTAAGTGTCGCTCTCATCGTCTTCCACCTGCACGATGGCGTCGCCGGGTAACGCGATCATCGTCTCGCCCCACGGCGCGCGGAAGTTGAATGGGCCGATCTCATCGGTCACGATGAAGTAGCGCATATTGCTGCCCTTGGGTTCGAAGGTGCGATACCCGGCAGCATCGGGCTCCGTAAGAGGTTCGCCATAGCGCGCTGGAAAATTGCGCGCCTTGACCAGAATTTCTTCGTTTCCGGTTTCCTCACAGCGATTGCGCACCACCCAATCGCCGTCTTCGGCAGGCTTCGATCGGGTTTCCACGCCCTGTCCCTTAATGAAGGTTATGACGATTTCACCCAGCGATGCCGGACGCGCATCGACCAATTTCGTCTTTCGCGCAACGCCTGTCATGTCGGTTTTCTTGGCTTCTGCCATCAGCGCAATCTGGTCCTTGCGCGGCACTTCATCGAACGCAGACGCCGCAACCGGAAACAGCAAAGGGGCGAGCAAAAGCAGCTTTTTTGACAGAACCAACGGAGCCATCTGAATTCCATTCATAGCGGCGGGACGTGACCTGAGAAGTTTGGCCGTGTGTGCAATGCAAAAACGTGACGGGAAGATCACGCAGAAATGACTTTACAGATATGCCGCCAAAGGAAAACGGCGCGTTTTGAAGGGTAGATTTTAACAATCCTTAACAGGCTGATTTTCCGCAGCGCAGCATGCTGCCGACCCTGCACCTGACAGGTTCGTTCAGTTTCATGTCAGGTAGATGACACATCCCCTGCCTATTCGCCGATGATGCCAGCACCCAGTGCCTTGCGCATCCTATGGCACAGGCAGTGGAAAGATAAGACATATGGCACTTTCGGTTCAGGGAATTAAAAGCGGGCGCAGCGAGGTCAGACGCCCGGTTGTCGGCAGCGTAACACTCAGCGTCATCACCGCGCTCTACCTGTTGTTTTTTACCAATCACACCTTCTGGGCCAAGGTTCACACCTACCTTTCCGCCTATCCAGTGGCCATTTTCGGCCTATACATCGCGATGATCGCAGCTTTTTCTGCGGTGTTCATCTTCTTTTCGGTCAAGTATCTGACCAAGCCCATCTTCGCGGTGCTGATCGTTATTTCAGCCGTGTCGTCATGGTTCATGGATCGGTTCGGCGCGGTTATCGATAGTGATATGGTGCGCAATGCTTTCGAGACGACGCAGGCCGAAGCGGGCAACCTGATGACGCCAGCCTTCGCGCTGCATCTTGCGCTCTTTGCCGGCGTTCCGCTTCTCCTACTCGCCATCGTGAAGATCGATCACAGGCCGTTTTTCAGCAAGGTCCTGTGGAATTCGCTCAGCATCATCTGCTGCCTTGCCGTCGTGGTTGCCGTTGCCGCAGCAAACTCCAAGACCTTCACCACCGCCGTTCGCCAACACAAGGATATCGTCAAGAGCCTCAACCCGATGACGCCGATCTCCTCGACGATCCATTATTTCTCGCTGGCGGATAAGGAAGCAAAGCTTACCGTTTCTCAAACGGGTCAGGACGCCAAGGTCATGCCAGCGCTGGGCGGCGTTACCAAACCGCGCATCACCGTCATCGTGGCTGGTGAGACCGGACGTGCCGTCAACTTCTCGCTCAATGGATATGCCCGCGAAACGAACCCCGAGCTGAAAAAGCGCAACGTCGTTTACTTCCCCAGCACGGTCAGTTGCGGCACCTCTACCGCCATCTCCATTCCGTGCATGTTCTCCCGCTTTCCGCGTTCGGAATACACCCACAGCAAGGCGCTTTCCAACGAGAACGTGCTGGATGTGCTGGTTCATGCCGGTGTCGATGCACGCTGGTGGGACAACAATACCGGCAGCAAGAACGTTGCCGACCGCATACCCTATTTCGATCTGACGGCGTCGCTCGACCCGAAATTCTGCCCCACCGGAGAATGCCGTGACGACATTTTCCTCGATCGGTTGGACAGCTGGCTGGATAACATCACCAAGGACAGCGTCATCGTTCTCCACCAACTGGGAAGCCACGGCCCGACCTACCACCTGCGCTATACGGACGAGTTCAGAAAGTTCACGCCGGATTGTCAGACCGCCGAATTGCCCGACTGCAAGGACAATGAAATCGTCAACGCCTACGACAACACCATCCTCTATACAGACCATTTCCTCGCAAGCGTCATCGACAAGCTGAAGGCACGCTCCAACAAGCTGGCCACCGGCATGATCTACGCATCAGACCATGGCGAATCGCTCGGCGAAAACGGCATCTACCTGCACGGCGCGCCCTATCTCCTCGCCCCTGCCGAACAGACCCATGTTCCATTCCTTGTCTGGTTCGACGACGATTTTGCCAAGTCGATGGGGCTGGATGCCGCCTGCATGATGAAGGAAGCACAGGCGGGCGGACGCTCGCACGACAACTTCTTCCACAGCATTCTGGGCATGATGAACATATCGACTTCGGTCTACGATCCCTCGCTGGATGTGTTCAGTGCCTGCAAACGCCGACCCTCGTCGTAGAAACACGACGCTTGACGGGGCAAATCACGCAGCATACCCACTATCAGGGCCATGGATATTCTGGTCTGAAAGCGAGGTATGCTTGCGTGTTCTGCTTGTCGAAGACGACCATGTTCTGGGTGAAGCGCTGCGCGACCACGTGGCCGCCGCCGGTCACGCTGTGGACTGGTTCAAGACCGTGGCAGATTCCATCGCAGCAACCGAGACCGTCGGCTATGGCCTGATCCTGCTCGATCTTCGCCTGCCGGATGGCGAGGGCCTGACGATCCTGCGGCAGTTGCGGCAGCGAAACGATCCGGTACCGGTCATCATTCTCACCGCCCATGATCAGGTATCCGACCGCATCGAGGGCCTGAATGCCGGTGCCGACGACTACCTCGTGAAGCCGTTCAATCTGGGCGAACTCACCGCGCGAATGCTGGCAGTTTCGCGTCGATACGAGGGACGGTCTGCGCCGGTGGTCAAGCTGCCGGGCATCGAGATCAACCAGGTGGCTCGCAACATCGTCGTCAATGGCACGGCGCTGACGCTGAGCGCCAGAGAGTGGGCCGTGCTGGAAAAGCTGGTGGAGCGGCCCGGCGCCGTGGTGTCCAAGGCGCAACTGCACGAGACGCTTTACGAATTCGGCGCCGAGATCGAAAGCAACACGGTCGAGGTCTATGTCAGCAGGTTACGCAAGAAAATCGGCTCCGATAGGGTGGAGACAGTGCGTGGCCTTGGTTACACGATCAGGTAGACAGATGAAGCGCAGCGACAGCATGACGCGCCGCATGGTGATAGCGCTGACGAGCGTCGTGGCCCTCTCATGGCTCGTCGCATCGTCGCTGGGCATCATGGTCATGCAGGACGAATTCGCCGAAATCTTCGACAGCAGCGTGCAGGAAACCGCCGAAAGATTGCTGCCGCTGATCGCCGACGATCTCAAGGAACGAACGCCCGAAGCAGAACGCGCGCTGGTTCAGCCGACCGTCGGCGAGGAATACCTGACCTATCAGGTGCGCGACAGCGAGGGCGAGGTTCTGTTGCGCTCCCGCGACAGCGCGTACGAACCCTTCGACGTGCCGCTGACACCCGGCTTTGCCGACACCGCGACCCAGCGCATCTACACGGTCGCGACGGAAGACGGCAGCATGGTCCTGCAAATGGCTGATGCATTCGCCAATCGCCGCGAAGCCATCGTCGAGGCTGGTACCGCGCTCATCCTGCCGCTGCTGCTTCTCATCCCGGCCAGCATCATTGCGGTCGTCCTCGTCGTCAGGCGAACGCTCGCGCCCGTGCAGACCCTGCGTGACGAAATCGGACGCAAGGACAGCGGCAACATGGTGCCGGTCGATGACACGCATTTGCCCGCCGAACTGCACCCCATCGCCCGCTCGGTCAATCTGTTGCTGGAGCGATTGCGGGCGGCACTGGAATCGGAGCGCGCCTTTGCATCCAACAGCGCCCATGAGCTTCGAACGCCGATTGCCGGTGCACTGGCACAGGCGCAGCGCTTGCAGGCCGATATCCCCCCGGAGTTTGCCCCCCGCGTCGGCCAGATCGAGCGGTCGCTGTCGCATCTGGCGCAACTGGCAGAAAAGCTATTGCAGATGTCCCGCGCCGAGGCAGGCATCGGGGCCGCCGATACCGAGGCCGACCTGCTGCCGATCGTCGAACTGGTGCTGGAAGACATTGGCCGCTCGGAACTTGGCGCAAAACGCATTCAGTTGCATCTGCCCGCCGAGGGCCATCTTCGCGGCATGATCAACGCCGATGCGTTCGGCATCGTGGTGCGCAATCTGCTGGAAAATGCGCTGGTCCACAGCCCGTCCGGCAGCACCGTCGATGTCCACATCGGCACGGACAATACGTTCCGCGTCGTCAACCACAGCGCCATCATCGACAAGGCGCTGTTGCCGAAGCTGACCACCCGCTTCATGCGTGGCGCAACCGAGGCCACCGGCTCCGGGTTGGGGCTAGCCATCGTCCACCACCTCGTTCAGCAGATGAATGGAACGCTGCACCTCGCTTCCCCCGCCACCGGCCGCAATGACGGTTTTGAAGTGAAGGTCACACTGCCCAACTGATAAAGACGGGCATAAAACCTATGAAAGTCAATTCCCAGATTGTTTTCATATCGCCCGCATTCTATCAAATCCCATGCTTTACGATGTGAACCGATTGCCGTTCGCTACCTTGATGTCGCCCTGCGCCCGCGCAACGGATGCACTGGCGCGGCTGGATGAACGCATCTCACGCTCGCCCTTTAGGGAGGGTTTTCTGGAGCGACAGGATTTTCAGGACGCAGCGGCCTCCATGTGGGTGGATGGCGAGCTTGTCCATATCGAAGACCTCGTTCTCCACGATTCCCATATGGACATCCGCGCCCCGACCCACGAGCTGACCATCGCCAACCGCATATTGCGGGCGCGACGGCAGATTTTCACCTATGAACCGAAATGGGCTCTCAGCCCGCCGGGCCTGTCGCGTCTGCGCGGTGAAGAGCCGGTGGCCGAGACAACACCGGCTCCACAAGAGATCGCATATCTGGATGACGAGGCCGAGGACACCCTCCTCAGCGACGAACTCTCCGCCATCGACAGGCTCATTGCGCGCAGCACCGCCACGCTGGAAACCATCGCCAGAGACGAGCGCCCGCCGTCACACTCCACGCCAGAGCCTCTGACACGTGATCCCGATTGGAACGAAGACGAGCGGCTGGATGAGTGGCGAACTATACTCAAATCTACGGCAGGGCTTCCGGCAACTTTGCGTGCCGTCATCGCTCTTGATGCCTGGCAGCGGCTGGAAGTGCTGCAACGCAGCCCATGGCTGGGGCGTCAACTCGCAGCGGCTCTGCTGCGGGAAGATGGGCTGACACAGGCGCATCTCATCACGCTCAACACCGGTCTGCGCGCCATTACCAGAGAGAGGCGCAATTCCGCCAGCCTGCCGGAACGGCTCACCGCATTTCTGGATGGCATCCATGAAGCAGCGACACTTGGCATGAAGGAACATGACCGCCTGTTGAACGCCCGCAGCCGCATGGAGCGAAAGCTCGTCGGACGTCGCTCCAATTCGCGCCTGCCCGATCTTATCGCGCTCGTTCTGGCCCGCCCGGTCGTTTCCACCTCGATGATTGTCAAAGCACTGGGCACTACGCCGCAGGGCGCGGTGGGTCTCGCCAACCAGCTCGAGTTGCGTGAGATGACGGGGCGCGGTCGTTTCCGCGCATGGGGCGTGCTCTGAGCCGCACCCAAAGCGCGCCCACCGCCCAGAATTGCAGCTTCATCATGCCTTCATCAAATTGAGCATCTGGGGGTTGAAGCGTTTCTAAATTATTGGTCATAAAGCAGAATTCGGGCTATCCGGCACCCTCCCGGCTGAACCAAATGCCATGCCGCAGCGTTTATCGAGCGCTTTCACGGAGTGGCATGCATGAAAAGACCTTTGGTTCAATTGCGTGCCCTGTCAGGCACGGGCAAATGGGTTTCTCTCTTGGCTGGAATCGCGGCCTTTCTCCCCAACCCATCGCATGCCGATGACACCCCCGCAGTTCCCGTCACCGCCATAAAGGCAACCACCGAAACACTCGACCGCGTCATCAACGGCATTGGAACGGTGGCGCCGTTGCAGTCTGTCAATGTGCGCCCGCGCATCGATGGTCAGGTTCTGGATATTGCCTTTACCGAAGGCCAATTCGTGGAAAAGGGAGCCGCGCTGCTGACGATCGATGACCGCGAACTGGTCTCTTCGCTCACCTCCGCCAAGGCCAAGAAGGCGCAGGACGAAGCGCAGCTCAACAGTGCACGCACGGATGCCCAGCGTTATGCAGCCCTTGCCGAAAAGGGTGTCGCCTCAGCCTCGACGCTGGAGCAGAAAAACGCAGCCAGCGAGCAATATGCGGCAGCGGTGCAGTATGACGATGCGCAGATCAAGAATGCCGAAACGCAACTCAGCTTCGCTACCGTCACCGCGCCGATTTCGGGCCGCACCGGCTTCAAGCAAACCGATGTCGGCAGCATCATCAGCGCCAATTCCACCGATGGCATCGTCACCATCACGCAGATGGACCCCATCGCAGTGTCCTTCGTCGCACCCGGCGACCGGTTCGGCGATATCCGCGAAGCGATGAAGCGCGGCATTGCACAGGTGAAGCTGGTCAGCACGGACGGCAGTCAGACGCTGGCCACGGGCAACCTCACGACCATGGACAACGCAGTGGATGCCTCCACCGGCTCCATTCACCTGCGCGCCACCTTCGACAACAAGGACGGCAAATTGTGGCCCGGCCTTCCAGTGGCAACGATCCTGACCGTCGATAAAAAGGATGGCGTGGTCGTTCCCGACAAGGCACTGGCGCGGGGCCGTGACGGGCTCTACGCCTATGTCGTCGACCCCAAGGGAAAGGTCGCGAAGAAAACCGTCAAGACGGCTTATGTCACGGACGCGCGTGCTCTGGTGACGGAGGGTATCGGCGATGGTGATCAGGTCGTCATGGATGGCCAGTCGCGCATCGGTAATGGCGATCAGGTGACCGTCACCCCATGGACGGGATCGCCGACCGGCGAGCTAGCGGAACAGGCCAAGCCATGACCGAAACGCCGCAGCCAGCACCAGACAATACCAAGGCAGGTTTCTTCGATTTCTTCATTTTGCACCCGATTGCCACCAGCCTGATCATGGCAGGCATTTTTCTGCTCGGGGCGATCTGCTACCCCTTCATGCCGGTATCGGCACTGCCGCAAATCGATTTCCCCACGGTGCAAATTGCCGCCAATCTTCCCGGCGCATCGCCCGACGCCATGGCCTCCAGCGTCGCCCAGCCAATCGAGGAGGCGCTTTCTCGGGTCAGCGGCATCACGGAAATGACCTCCAACAGCTCGCTCGGCACCACGTCGATCACCGTGCAGTTTGGGCTAGATCAGGACATCCAGACGGCGGCCAGCGATGTTCAGACCGCCATCAGCGAAGCCGCTGGTCAGTTGCCCAAGGACATGACCTCCCTTCCGACCGTTCGCAAAGTCAACCCTGCCGATGCGCCCGTTATGCAGCTGTCTGCCAGTTCCGACACGCTGACCCTGCCGGAACTGGATGAATATATCGAACGCAATGTGGCCTCCAAAATAGGTCAGGTCTCCGGCGTCGCCTTCGTCAACATCGGTGGAAAGCAAAAGCCCGCAATCCGCATCGCGGTCGATCCGGGCCGGTTGGCGCAGGCCGATGTCACCATGGAAGACGTCAGAACCGCCATCGGCAATCTCAGTCTCAGTGCGCCCAAGGGCAACATAGACGACGCCACCCGCACCTTCCCGATCTACACCAACGACCAGATCGGCACCGCCGCCGAATGGAACGATGCCGTCATCGCCTATCGAAATGGCGGCCCGGTGCGCATCCGCGATATCGGGCAGGCGGTCAACGGTGCCGAAGACAACAAAATGGCACACTGGACCAATGGAGAACGCGGCATAGCGCTCGATGTTTTCCGCCAACCCGGTGCAAACGTCATCGCCGTGGTCAACGCGGTCAAGGACCAACTGCCCGCCTTACAGGCATCGCTGCCCAAGTCCGTCAAACTCGAACTCGTCACAGACCGCACATCGACGATCCGCGCATCTGTGGAGGACGTTCAGTTCACGCTGGTGCTGACCATCGGCCTCGTTGTCGTCGTCATCTTCCTCTTCCTGCGCAATCTGCGCGCCACCATCATTCCGGTTTTGACCCTGCCGATTGCGCTTGTCGGTGCGCTCGCGCCCATGTGGCTACTGGGTTTCAGTCTCGATAATCTGTCCCTCATGGCGCTCGTCGTTGCCGTCGGTTTCGTGGTGGACGATGCCATCGTCATGCTGGAAAACATCACCCGCCATATCGAAGACGGCATGGAACCGCTGGCTGCGGCACGCCAAGGTGCGGGCGAAATCGGCTTTACCATCGTCTCCATCAGCCTGTCTTTAATCGCCGTACTGATCCCCATTCTGTTGATGGGCGGCATTGTCGGACGCCTGTTCCGCGAATTTGCCGTGACGCTCACCCTCGCCATCATCATCTCCGCCATCGTCTCGTTGACATTGACGCCCATGCTAGCTTCGCGCTTCATCCGCCCAGTCGATGAGGGCAAGCGTGGCCGTTTCTACAAGGCCGGTGAAGCCTTTTTCGAGGGCCTCACTACGCTCTACATTCGCAGCCTGAAACCCGTGATACGCCACAGATACATCACGCTGACGGTTTTTCTCGCCACCATTGCGGCCACGGGCTACCTCTTCGTCATCGCGCCAAAGGGCTTCTTTCCTGAACAGGATACCGGCTTTATCGCCGGTCTCTCGCAGGCATCGCCCGACATTTCCTTCACCGAAATGGCCAAGTTGCAGGAACGCGTCAGCGCGATCATCATGAAGGACGCTGCGGTCTATAGCGTCTTCATGGATATTGGCGGCGGCAATGGCGGCAATGCGCTCAACCAGGGGCACGTCAACATCACCCTGAAACCGTTGGACGAACGCGATGCCAGCGCCAAGCAGGTGATCGACCGGCTGAGCTCGGCGCTCAATGTGCAGCAGGGCATCAAGCTTTTCATGCAATCGGCGCAGGATATCAATATCGGCGCCCGCCCTGCCAAGACGCAATACCAATTCACCCTTCAGGATGCCAATATCGAAGAACTGGGAGACTGGGCAGGAAAGATCACCAGTCAGCTTCAGGGCCTGTCCCAACTGCGCGATGTCGGCAGCGACCAGCAGGCCGAAGCGCCCAATCTGTCCATCAAGATCGACCGCGCTGCCGCCACGCTCTTTGGCGTGCTGCCGTCTGCCATCGACGATACGCTCTACGACGCCTTCGGCCAGCGGCAGGTCGCGTCCTATTCCACACAGACGGACACGTTCCGCGTAATCCTCGAAATCCTGCCCAGTCTGCAACGAGACATCGCCACCCTTGAACGGCTTTCCGTGCGCGCCAGCAACGGCACGCTGGTGCCGCTTTCCAATGTTGCGAAGTGGTCGACGGACGGCGTTTCGCCGGTCTCCATCTCGCATCAGGGACAGTCACCCGCCGTCACCGTCTCGTTCAATCTGGCACCAGACGTTGCACTGGGCCAGGCCACCGCATCCATTGAAAACGCGGTTGCGCAGATGCAGCCACCAGCTTCACTGCAAACCAGTTTCTCCGGCAGCGCCAAGGCTTTCAAGGATTCGCTCGGCACGGTGCCCCTGCTCATCCTCGCGTCACTTGTCGTGGTCTACATCATCCTCGGCGTTCTCTACGAAAGCCTCATCCATCCGCTGACCATCCTGTCCACCCTGCCCTCGGCTGGCCTCGGCGCGCTTCTTGCCCTCCAGATCGCAGGCTTCGATTTCGGGCTCGTCGCTATGATCGGGGTGATCCTGCTGATCGGTATCGTCAAGAAAAACGGTATCATGCTGGTGGACTTCGCCATTCAGGCAGAGCGTGAAGAGGGCCTCAGCAGCGAAGACGCCATCATGAAGGCAGCCCATATGCGTTTTCGCCCCATTCTCATGACGACGATGGCAGCGCTTCTGGGCGGGCTGCCACTCGCCATCGGCCACGGCTCAGGCTCGGAACTGCGCCAGCCTCTCGGCTACGCCATCGTCGGCGGGCTCCTCGTCAGCCAGTTGCTGACGCTCTACACCACGCCGGTCATCTATCTTCTGCTCGACAAACTGCGCGGTGGAAACAAGACTGAAAACATATTGAGCGAGGCAAAGCCAAGCGCAGCATGAGGACGTTCCTCACTCCTCTCGAAAGGCGCGGTTGATCTGGTCTGTCAACGGTTTGACCAGATAGGACAGCGCCGTTCGATCTTCCGTTTTGATCATCGCCTCGGCGGGCATGCCTGGGACGATCCGCAAGCCTTTCAACTTGTCCAGTTCAGCCTTCGTAACCATGAGCCGGACGGTGTAGTAGCTAGCACCAGTCCTCTCGTTGGTCGCGAGATCGGCTGCGATTCGCGTCACATGCGCCTTCACCTGCGGCGTCGTTCGCTGGTTGAAAGCAGACAATCGCAACATTGCTTCATGTCCGAGGCTGATCTGATCTATATCCTTCGGCGCGATCTGCACCTCCAGCGTCAATTGATCATCTTCCGGCACGATGGACATGATGGCCTCCGCCGGACTGATGACTCCGCCCACCGTATGAACCGCAAGCTGATGGACGATGCCGGATTGCGGTGCGATGATATCGATGCGTTTCAGGCTGTCTTGCGCAGAAATCCGCCGCTCGACATATTCGCCCATCTGCGCCTGCACGTCGCTCAGTTCGCGCCCGACTTCGGATTTCAGATCCTGATCCACCTGTAGAATTTGCAGCCGCGTCTCGGAGATGCGCCCCGCCGCCTGCGCCTGATAGGCGATCTTTTCGCCCCGCTCCCCGCCAAATGTCGCCATCTGTGTCCTCAAGCCATTCAGACGTTGGTCGGAAACGATGCCCTGCTGCTTCAAATTGGTGAGCGAGTTGATCTCCGTATTCAAAACCGCGATGCCATCCGTATACGCCACTTCCTGCGCCTTCAACCCGTCGATCTCATGCTGAAACTGCGCCACACGCTCCAGCAATTGCGCCTTCTTGCCTTCACGAGACTGTCTGCGAAACTCGAACAGCCGTCTTTCGCTGTGAATGGCGGCGGCGACATCCGGGTCATCGCTCCGCTTTGCGAGCTCATCGGGAAAATCGATCTGCGGGAGGTCGTCCCGCTCGGTTTCCAGCCGCGCCAGCCGTGCCGTCAGCTCATCCAGCCGCTTGGTGACGATGGCAAGGTTGGCGCGGGTCTGCGTCGCATCCAGCCGCATGACGACATCCCCGGCCTTGACGATATCGCCATCCCTCACCAAAATTTCCCCAACGACGCCACCGGTCGGGTGCTGGACTTTCTTGACGTAGGAATCCACGACGAAATGGCCTGATGCAACGACCGCACCGGATAGCGAAGTGCCCGCTGCCCATGCACCTGCTCCGCCCACCAGCACGACACCAGCAAACGCACCGGCCAAAAGGTGGTGGCGAATGGAGCGGCTGATGTCGTAAACCCTATGATTTGGCATCGTCGCGTTCCCGTGTTTCGATGGTCTCTTGCGCTGTTGCACGCAGCGGCTTGACGCCATAGGCAGTGACCGGAAAACCCTTGGATGGCCCTGGTTCAGGCGGATTTGCGCTTTTCAGCACCCTGGCAAGAACCTCGTCACGCGGCCCGAACGCTTTCTGCTGGCCGCCATCCATGACCAGCACCAGATCGACCACGCCAATCGCGCTGGGACGGTGGGCGATGACGACCGCGATGCCACCGCGATTGCGAACGGCAGCGATAGCGTTGACGACGGCAGCCTCGCCCTCCGAATCCAGGTTGGCATTGGGCTCATCCAGCACAACCAGAAACGGTAGCCGGTAGAGCGCACGGGCGAGCCCGATGCGCTGGCGCTGCCCCGCCGAAAGCGACGATCCCGCCTCACCGATGCGGGTTTCATATCCCTTCTCGAAGCGAAGAATGAGATCATGGGCACCAGCGGCCTTTGCGGCATCGACGATGGCTTTGTCTTCGGCATTGTCATCGAAACGGGCGATGTTTTCGGCAATCGTGCCATCGAACAATTCCACGCCCTGCGGAAGATAGCCGATGTGACGACCCAGCATTTCCCGGTCCCACTGGTCGAGGCTTGCGCCATCGATCCGCACTTTGCCCGATGCCGGTGCCCAGGCATTGACGAGGGCGCGAGCGAGCGTGGATTTGCCCGAGCCTGAGGCACCGATGATCCCAAGCGCGCTGCCCGCCCGCAGCGAAAAATTCACGCCGATGACCGTCGCCCGCTTTTCGCCGGGCGCAACGATGGCAAGGTTTTCGGCGCGCAATTCCTTCACCGGCGGCGGCAGTGCCGTCAGGTCCGTGTCCTGGGGCACATTGGCCAGCAGGTCCTGCAAACGGCTCCAGCTTTGCCGCGCCATCAGAAACGGACGCCAGTTGGCAATGGCCAGATCGACAGGCGCCAGCGCCCGACCCATCATGATCGAACTGGCAATCATGATGCCGCCGGTCGCCTCCTGACCGATGACGAGATAGGCGCCGACGCCCAGAATGGCCGATTGCAGCATGACGCGCAGCGTCTTGGACACGCCGCCAAGCCCGCTGGAAATATCGCCCGCCGCACGGTTGGCAGTCAGATAATCACCATTGGCCATGCTCCAGCGCGCCGCGATGCGCCTTTCCATGCCCATGGCCTGCACCACCTCGGCATTGCGACGCGCCCCTTCCAGCAGGGCATTGCGGCGCATGTTGTGCGTCATGGTTTCCCGCACGGGCCGGTTGGAGAGCGCATTGGTCAGAAGCGTCAGCGTAACCAGAACCACGGCGCCGACCAGCGCCGTCATGCCGATCCAAAAGTGGAAGAGAAAGCAGATGCCGAGATAAAGTGGCATCCATGGCAGGTCGAAAAAGGCGTTGGGGCCTTGGCCGGACAGGAAGCTCCTGACATTGTCGAGGTCCCGCAGCGGCTGCAACCCGTCGCCCGGCATGCGTGTCAGCAATGGCAGGCGCACCACGGCACCATGGACGCGGCCCGATAATCTGTTGTCGAACTGCTCGCCCACCCGCAGCAGCACGCGGGCGCGGATGATTTCCAGCGCCGCCTGCACCGTGAACATCGCCGCAGCCAGCACCGCAAGCCCCACCAAAGTCGGCACGCTGCCACTCGCCAGAACCCGATCATAGACCTGCAACATGAAGAGCGGCGACGTCAGCGCCAGAAGGTTGACGACGCCGCTGATCAGGGCCGTTGCCGTGATAACCCATTTGAGAGCAGGCGTTGCCGCGGCAGCTTCACGCTGCAACGGTGACCGCTTCGAAAATTCGACCAAGTTTAAATTCCGCGGGCCCAAGCAATATGTTCGACGATACCGGCAATCCACACAGCTCCGGTATCATCCGCGATCAGGATGGCCCCGGGCCCAACCGGGATGCATTATCGCGAGAGCGCCCGTGGAGGTAACGAACCGGCAGGCCACGGATTTTTCAGCGCACAGTCAGGGTAGTCGCCGCCTGCCCGCGCTGTAAACCCTCATACCGTGTCAGTGGAAATTGAGGTAGACAAGAAAACTTGCATTGTGGCGCTGAGTCGCTAACATGCCAGACAGGTAACAGGCAGGTGAGGCACACAATGGACGCAGCAAGCACGACTGAGCGAGGGACTTCCCTCGCGTCCAAGATCAGCACCGCCTTGCGGCGTGACTTGGTCGGCGGCGTGTTTCTGCCCGGCGACAGGTTGCCGAGCGAAAGCGCGCTGACACGGGAATATTCCGTCAGCCGAACCGTCGTGCGCGAAGCCATCGCCATCCTGCGTGCCGATGGTTTGGTCGAGGCACGCAAGGGCGCTGGCGTGTTTGCCTTGCAGGTTCGCCAGGAAAAGGACGAGCCCTTCAAGGACCTGACGACAGAGCGCATCTCCTCCGTCATAGAGCTTCTGGAATTGCGGACCGTGTTTGAGGTCGAGTCCGCCGGTCTTGCCGCATCGCGCCGCTCCGCTACTCAGATCGAAGCCATTCTGGATGCGCATAACCGTATCGGCGACTGTCTTTCGCAAGGAAACCCGACACGCGACAGCGATTTCGACCTTCACCTCAAGATCGCCGAAGCCACGCAGAACCGCCGTTTTCCAGAGTTTTTGCGCCTTATCCGGTCTGGCATCATCCCCCGTGGCGAATTGCAGGGTGCCGAGCCGGGCTCACGCCCGAAGGATTATAATCTGCACTTGCAGGAAGAGCATGCCCGGATCGTGGATGCGATCATCGAGGGTGATGCGGAGGGTGCGCGTGAACAGATGCGCATCCATCTGCGCGGAAGTCTGGAACGCTACAAGGTTCTTCTGCGGTCCAAAGCCGCGCATGTGGAAGACAAGGCCTGATACCAGCCGACTAGCCTCAAAAAGCTTCACCGACACCCATGGTATCAGGTCTCTGACCCGCACATGGCAATGCCGCGCGGAATCTTTCTTCTACCGGGAAGGGAGAAATGCAAAAACCGCAAGACCCCTGCCTAGCAACGTCTTTCCAACACATGTCACCACCCTATGAGCCGCGCTTGACAGATAAGACGACATGTGACAGGTTTTGCGAAACTTGTCAGACATGAAGCGTTCGCTTCCGGAGGACTGGCAGAGGGAGGAACAATGACCATTCGGAGCCCGCGCCTTGCCGGCGCTGTCGGGCAAATCGGCACCATCGCCATCACGTTGCTCGGCCTGCTTTTGCTCACCTTCTTCATCGGACGATTGATGCCTGCGGACCCCGTCCGCGCTATCGTCGGTGAAGATGCGACCCGCGAAACCTATGAGCAGGTTTTCCGCTCGCTGGGTCTCGACAAGCCGATCTGGCAGCAGTTCTTCTATTATCTCGGCGATGTCTTTACCGGCAATTTCGGCACATCCATCAGAACCGGACAACCTGTCATTCAGGATATCCTGCATGTCATGCCCGCCACCATCGAGCTTGCCACCTTCGCCATCATGATCGGTGCAGGTCTCGGCGTGCCCATGGGCGTCTTCGCCGCCGTCAACAAGGATCGCTGGCCCGACCATCTGGTTCGCGTCGTCAGCCTGTTTGGTCATTCCATGCCCATCTTCTGGACGGGCATGATCGCGCTGATCGTCTTTTACGCAAAGCTCGACCTCGTGGGCGGCAGCGGTCGCATGGACCAGTTCTACATCGGCCTCGTCGATGAGCGCACAGGCTTCCTGCTGATCGACAGCCTTCTGGCCGGTGACATGGATGTCTTCTGGTCCGCCGTCAATCACCTCATCCTGCCCGCCTCACTTCTGGGCTATTCCTCGTCCGCCTACATCACGCGCATGACCCGCAGCTTCATGCTCGACCAGCTGGGGCAGGAATATGTAACGACGGCGCGGGTGAAGGGGCTTTCCAGCCGCCAAACCATCTGGCGGCATGCTTTTGCCAATATTCGCGTACAGCTCGTCACCATCGTGGCGCTTGCCTACGGCTCGCTTCTGGAAGGTGCGGTGCTGATCGAAACAGTGTTCGCATGGCCGGGCTTTGGCCAGTACCTCACCAGCAACCTGATCACCGGTGACATGAATGCCGTGATGACCTGCGTTCTCATCGTCGGCGTCATCTTCATTGCCCTCAATCTCCTGTCCGATATTCTGTATCGCTTCTTCGACCCGAGGACACGCTGATGACCGCGCAAGTAGAAAAAATCAGGCTCCCCGCCTCCGTAAACGCGTTGAAGAACATCTTTCTCTTCCTGTTGCGCAGCCCTACCTCGACCTTCGGCCTCATCGTTCTTGCCATCTTGATCCTCGCAGCCATCTTTGCACCGTTGATCGCCACGCATGATCCTTACGTGCAGGACTTGACGAATGTGCTGAAAGCACCCGGCGACGGCCATCTGTTCGGTACGGACGAGTTGGGCCGCGATATCTTCAGCCGCCTTATCTTCGGTGCCCGCATCACGCTGACCATCATCTTTCTGGTCTCCATCGTGGTCGGCCCCATCGGGCTCATCATCGGCACCGCGTCGGGCTATCTCGGCGGCAAGTTCGATACGGTCATGATGCGCATCACCGATATCTTCCTGTCGTTCCCCAGCCTCATCCTGTCCCTGGCCTTCGTGGCCGCGCTGGGCCCTAGCCTCAACAACGCCATCATCGCGATCGCGCTAACGTCGTGGCCGCCGATTGCCCGCCTCGCCCGTGCCGAAGCCATGACATTCCGAAACGCCGATTATATCGCCGCCGCACGACTTCAGGGCGCGTCGCCCATGCGCATCATCGTCAAATCGATCATGCCCATGTGCCTGCCGTCGGTCCTCATCCGCCTGACGCTCAACATGGCAACCGTCATCCTGACCGCCGCCGGTCTCGGCTTTCTCGGCCTTGGCGCACAGCCACCCTTGCCGGAATGGGGCGCGATGATCGCCACGGGCCGCCGTTACATGCTGGATAACTGGTGGCTGGTCACGTTCCCCGGCGTCTCCATCCTCTCCGTCAGCCTTGCCTTCAACCTTCTGGGCGATGGATTGCGTGATGCACTCGATCCCAAGCAGATGAACCGGAGATAAGCCATGGAACGGACCATTCTGGACGTCGAAAATCTCCGCATTCGCTACGGCGGTTCCCCAACAGAAGCCGTGCGCGGCGTGTCCTTCACCTTGGGCCGGGAGAGACTGGGCATCGTCGGCGAAAGCGGCTCCGGCAAGTCCACCGTCGGACGCGCGCTCCTGCGCCTCCTGCCGGGTGCGACGATCACCGCCGATACGCTTCGTTTCGACAATGTCGACCTTTTGTCGCTGTCTGAAAAAGAGATGCTGAAGATCCGCGGCAGACGCATGTCGATGATCCTTCAGGACCCGAAGTTTTCGCTCAACCCTATCAGGCGCGTCGGTGATCAGGTGGCCGAAACCTATCTGCGGCATTTCAGATGCACGAAAGCGGAAGCCAAGATCAAGGCGCTGGTCATGCTGGAAGCGGTCAAAATCCGCGATCCCGAACGGGTCTATGCACAATATCCGCACGAGATTTCCGGCGGCATGGGCCAGCGTGTGATGATTGCGATGATGCTTCTGGCAGACCCCGATCTGGTGATTGCCGACGAACCGACCTCGGCGCTCGATGTCACGGTGCGTTTGCAGGTTCTCAATATTCTCGACGGGCTGGTTCGCGACCGTGGCATCGGCCTCATCATGATCAGCCACGATCTCAATCTGGTGCGCAATTTCTGCGATCGCGTTCTCATCATGTATGCCGGTCAGGTGGTCGAAACCCTGTCGGCCCGCGATTTGGATAGCGCGCAACATCCCTACACACGCGGCCTTCTGGCAGCCCAGCCCCGCATCGGCGGCAGCCGCTCGCCGCTCGCCGTGCTGGACCGTCGCCCGGAATGGCTGGAGGAAAAAGTCTGATGTCAGTGTCCGTTGAAATCAGAGACTTGTCGATCACCTTCGGCGATGGCCCAGCCGCCGTCAAAGTCCTGCCCTCGGTGTCTTTTTCGGTCAAACCAGGCGAATGCTTTGGCTTGGTGGGTGAATCAGGCTCAGGCAAATCCACCGTGCTTCGCTGCGTCTCCATGCTCACGGATTTCTGGAAGGGCGAGGTTCTGATCAACGGAAAATCGATCCGCGACATACCGCTGATAGACCGTTGCCGCACCCTGCAAATGGTCTTTCAGGACCCTTACGGTTCGCTGCACCCGCGCCAGTCGGTGCGCACCGTTCTGAACGAGCCCCTGACCATCCACAAGCTCGACAACAAAGAAGAGCGGATGCGCAAGGTCATCACCGATGTCGGCTTGCCCGTGTCGTTTCTGGACCGCTTTCCGCACCAGCTTTCCGGCGGTCAGCGCCAGCGTGTTGCCATTGCCCGCGCGCTTATCCTTGAACCATCACTGCTGTTGCTGGACGAGCCCACATCGGCGCTCGACGTCTCCGTGCAGGCGGAAATCCTCAACCTGCTCCAGCGCCTGCGGGAGGAGCGCGGTTTCACCTACATCATGGTCACCCATGATCTGGCGGTAGTGGATCATATGTGCGACCGCTTCGCGGTCATGCTGCGCGGCGAAGTCACCGAAATCCTGCCACGAAGCGCGATTGCCGGTAATGGCGCAACGCACCCCTACGCCCGCGAACTCATTGGCGCATCGCTGGAATATGAGGGCGCGAACGCTTGAGAGACGAGCCTCAATCCACGTCGGGATCGTATTCTCTCGGCGTGTCGTCTTTCGAAAACAGCACACAGGGTCCGCGTGAGCCGCGCGGATCGTAGGAATAGCCCTTCAGCGCCAGCGCCTGTGTAATGTCGCGGATGCCTGCTAGATGGTAGAGGTGATCGTGCAACTCCACGAAAATACGCTCCACGCCCTCCAGCTTGGCATTCTGCAACAGGTCGTGCTCGGCCCCTTCGATATCCATCACCAGCGCATTGATGCGATGTCGGGCAATGAACGCGTCGATATTCTCTGAGGGGATTTCGATCCGGTGTTCGTAAGGCCCCTGGTTTTCATCCATGGATGACATCCACAGGTCCTTGCGCACGTAAAACTGATGCACATGTGGCGCGTGGGCCGTCAGCAGGCCCTGCGAAAACACCACATTATCAGGGCAATTGGTCTTGATGACCCGCTCAGCCAGCGCCGCCGTTCCCGGATTGGCCTCGAAAGCCCAGACAGACACGTCCTTGATACCCGCAATGATGGAGGTGATGATGCCGATGCCGGAGCCCAGTTCCAGCACGCGATCGCCCGGCTTGATGGCTTTGAGAATGCTGCGGGCCTCTTTCGCCTCGTAGCTGCCATCCTCCAGCGCTTTCCAGATGACGGGAGAAACCTCTGTTCTTGCCAGATCCAGTTTCACCCCGTGCACGTCAAGCCGTTCCATTTTCAAAATTCCTTTTGGGCAACGCCCGAACATTAGCCAGTTATCGATGGTTCAAATCGCGCGGCGAAAGACATTCAGCCTGTCGGCGGGTGCCGGTCTTCCAATCAGATAGCCCTGCATCTGGTCGCAGCCAAGACGGGTCATGCAGTCGAATTGCTCCTGCGTCTCGATCCCCTCCGCAATCGTCGTCATGCGCAGGCTCTTGGCCATGCCGACGACGAATTCGACGATCGCCAGCGCATCCGTGTCGGTCGCAACATCGCGCATGAAGGACTGGTCGATCTTGATCTTGTCGAAGGGCACACCGCGCAGATTGCCCAGCGACGAATAGCCCGTGCCGAAATCGTCCATGGCGATCTGGATGCCGACATCCTTCAGCTTCTGAAGCGTGTCGAGTGTCTGCTCGCTCCGGTTCAGAAGCACGGATTCGGTGATTTCCAGTTCCAGCCTGCTGGCATCCAGCCCGCTCTTGTCCAGCGCGTCAACCACATTGTTGATCAGGCTCGTGCTGTGAAACTGAACCGGGGACAGGTTGATCGCCACCTTCAGGTCCCCCTTCCAGGATTTGGCTTCTTGACAGGCCGTATCCATCGCCCACTTGCCCAGCGAATGAATAAGACCGGTCCGCTCAGCCACGGGAATGAAGGCGGATGGCGGCACGCTACCGCGCACGGGATGCGTCCAGCGCAGCAGAGCCTCGAAGCCACATATTTCACGGCTGTTGGTCAGCATTTGCGGCTGGTAGTAAACTTCCATCTCGTTGTTCTGCACAGCCGTCTGCAAATCCGCCTCGAAAGAGCGTTTCTCGGTCAGTTGCTGCTGCATGTGGACTTTGAACACGCTGACGCGGCCCGGCCCCATCCGCTTGGATTCGTAAAGCGCAAGGTCGGCGCGCTTGAACAACTCATCGGCATTGGTGACATCGCTCGACACGGCAATGCCCACGCAGGTGCCGATCTTGATTTCAAGCTCGCCCAGATTATAGGGGTGACTGATCTGCGCTATCAGCGTGTCGGCAAAGCCAATCGCCTCGTCTTCGTTTAGACCGCTGGTGATGACAGCGAACTCATCGCCACCCAGACGGCAGACCATATCCCCATTGCCCAACAGCGACGACAACCGCGTTCCGACCGCCTGCAACAGCGCATCACCGACGTCGTGGCCCAACGTATCATTGATGTCCTTGAAACCATCGAGGTCCAGCAAAAGAATGGTCGCCGTGCGCTTGTCTGCCGATGCCAGCCTGTCGTTCAATTCCTTGCGGAACAAGGACCGGTTGGGCAGTTCTGTCAGCGCGTCGTGATAGGCGTCGTGCTCAAGCCGCGCATTGTTTTCCTTCAGCTCCAGCGTCGCTGCGCGCAGATCGTCGGTGAGGCCTCGCATATCCTTGTGGGCGCGGTCGAGAAGATTGTTGTGGCGGTTCAGCAGAAGAATGAGCGCGACACCGCAGACGATCAGGCCGCCAGCCAGCCCGGTGAAGATCATGTGCAACGCGCGCACTTCGGAATGCGCGTTATCGACAACGGCGACATCATAGGCAACGGAGGAGGACGCAAGGGTCGTCAGGGGCCCATCCAGCTCCCGCATCGTTTCCAGCATCGGCTTGACGGCGGCGGGCTGTAGCGTGTCGATCTGGCCGTCGAGATCATGCAGAACGGTGTTCAGCGAAGCGACCAGTTCCTTCCACTCGGGTCGCTCGGCAATGAAGGCTCCCAGATTGCCCTGGTTGAGAAGCTCCAGCCTACCCAGCATCAAATCCATGCGCAGGCGCAGATTGTCACGCGTGACTAGCTCCGGGTCCATCAGGAAGCCATAGAGATTGTTCTGGAGGCGCAGATATTCCGAAACGGTCTGGCTTACCGCCCATGAGTCATTATATCTGGCAAATTTCTGTAGCGCGGTTTGCCGCTGCGCAATGACATAGGCTATATAGCCCGTCGCCAGAACGAAGCAGCAAATGATAACCGCCAATACTTTGCGCAATCGGCACCTTTATTCGACTTTAAGCTTTGCAACCTGCCACGCGGAGCGGGTGTAATATGTTTGTGTTTGAAGCTCTGCAGAAGTATCATAGGGATATATCACGAAGAGTGGGCCTTTTTCACGGACCTCCATATAATTTCCGTCCCGCTTCATGGCCAATATGACATTGAATTTGTCGATGTCGGACATGGGCAGCGTACTGACATAATCGTTGAGCGCAACTGCCGTCACTGTCGTACCCTTGGCACCCACGAACTCCAACAGTTTTTTCAACGGCACGCCTTCGAATCGCGTCAGCCCGTCATACCATGGCGAATGCGTTTCGACCGTGACAAGGCCGATCGCCTCCAGCATGTCGCGGTCGAATGTCGCGACACCCTTGCCGTTGGTGTTGGCGATGTTGCCGGAGATCGACAGAATGGGTTTGCCCGCTGGCTGTGGCAAACTGTCCGCATGAGCAGAAGACAGCCATGTGAGTGCCAACATGGCGCTGAGAATGAACCGCACGATAGGCATAGACTTGTTCCCTCGATAGAACCGCCCGGGCTGACTTCCGTCAAACATCGGATCCTGCTCAAACCTTATATCAGCAATTCACGATATGCGTGATGAGATTTTTTCCCAAAGTGCAGGCTGAAGAACCGGACGTCAGATCAAGCATTCAGCCGAGACCGCGACAGCACCAAAGCATGATAATGGATATCTAATGTTTGTGATCACGGTTAGCGAAATCGTAAAAAAATCTGAAAATGGTTGAGGAAAATTAAAGACATAGCCACCGGACGTGGCAGTCGCCACGCCCGGTGCTATCTACGGTTAAATCTGAGGGGGTATCGTGCCGCTGCCTTCCAGCAACGGCACACTCTGAGCGAATCGCTGTTCCCGGCGCCGCATCAGACCAGATCGAAACGATCTGCGTTCATCACCTTGTTCCAGGCAACCACGAAGTCCTTGACGAACTTCTGCTTCGCATCCGAGGACGCATAGACTTCCGACAGGGCACGAAGCTGGGAATGCGAACCGAAAATCAGATCGACGCGTGTGCCGGTCCATTTCGTTTCGCCGGTCTTGCGGCTGCGTGCCTGGTAAACGCCGGTCTGGCCAGCCACCGGCGACCATTCGAGGTCCATATCCAGCAGGTTGACGAAGAAGTCGTTGCTCAGCACGCCCACACGGTCGGTGAACACGCCGCTAGCAGGCTCACCGATATCGAGCACACGCAGACCACCCACGAGAACAGCCATCTGCGGTCCCGTCAGTGTCAAAAGCTGGGCCCGGTCCACGAGCGCCTCTTCCGGCTTCATGAACTGGTGACGGGTCTTGCTGACATAGTTGCGGAAACCATCCGCACGCGGCTCGAGCGCTGCGAAGGACGCAGCATCCGTCTGTTCCTGCGATGCATCGGTACGACCCGGCGTGAACGGCACGGTGATGTCGTTTCCACCAGCCTTGGCAGCCTTCTCGACACCGGCAGCACCGGCCAGAACGATAAGGTCGGCCAGCGAAATCTTCTTGCCACCGGTCTGGGCCGCGTTGAAGTCGCGCTGGACGCCCTCCAGAACGCCAAGCACCTTCGCAAGCTGCTGAGGCTCGTTGACTTCCCAGTTCTTCTGAGGCTCCAGACGGATACGCGCACCGTTTGCACCGCCACGCTTGTCCGAACCACGGAACGACGATGCGGAGGCCCAGGCCGTCGCAACCAGTTCCTTGACGCTGAGACCTGTCGCGAGAACCTTTGCCTTGAGATGCGCGATGTCGGCATCATCCACCAGCGGATGATCGACAGCCGGAACGACGTCCTGCCAGATCAGGTCTTCCGAGGGCACTTCCGGTCCGAGGTAGCGTGCCTTGGGGCCCATGTCGCGGTGGGTCAGCTTGAACCAGGCGCGGGCAAAGGCGTCAGCGAACTGATCCGGGTTTTCGAGGAAGCGGCGCGAAATCTTCTCGTAGGCCGGGTCAAAACGCAGAGCCAGATCGGACGTCAGCATTGTTGGAAGATGCTTGGTCGTTGGATCATAGGCATCAGGAATCGATGGCTCGGCATTCTTGGCCACCCACTGCTTTGCACCGGCGGGGCTCGTCGTCAGTTCCCATTCGAAAGCGAAGAGGTTTTCGAAGAAGAAGTTGCTCCACTGCGTCGGTGTCTGCGTCCACGTCACCTCGGGGCCACCGGTCGTGGTGTCCTTGCCGATGCCGGTGCCGAAGGCGTTCTTCCAGCCCAGACCCTGCGCTTCCAACTCGCCGCCTTCCGGCTCAGCACCGATCAGCGATGGATCGCCCGCGCCGTGGGTCTTGCCGAAGGTGTGGCCGCCTGCAATCAGGGCCACCGTTTCTTCGTCGTCCATGGCCATGCGGGCAAAGGTCGAGCGAATGTCGCGGGCAGACGCCAGCGGGTCGGGGTTGCCGTTTGGTCCCTCAGGGTTGACGTAGATCAGACCCATCTGCACGGCGCCCAGCGGCTCTGCCAGTTCACGCTCGCCGCTGTAGCGCTCATCGCCCAGCCACGTGCCTTCCGGGCCCCAGAACAATTCTTCCGGCTCCCACACATCGGCGCGGCCACCTGCGAAACCGAACGTCTTGAAGCCCATGGATTCCAGCGCGACGTTGCCGGTCAGGATCATCAGATCGGCCCAGGAAATGCTGTTGCCGTATTTCTGCTTGATCGGCCACAACAGGCGGCGGGCCTTGTCGAGGTTGGCGTTATCAGGCCAGCTGTTGAGCGGCGCGAAACGCTGCTGACCGGCACCGGCGCCACCGCGACCGTCGGTAATGCGGTACGTGCCCGCGCTGTGCCACGCCATACGGATGAAGAGACCGCCATAGTGGCCGAAGTCTGCTGGCCACCACTCCTGGGAATCGGTCATGAGAGCATGCAGGTCGCGCTTCACCGCATCCAGATCAAGCTTCTTGAACGCTTCCGCGTAATCGAAATCCTTGCCCAGCGGGTCCGAAAGGGACGAGCCATTGTGCAGGATCTGAATGTTGAGCTGGTTCGGCCACCAGTCCCGGTTTGCACGAACGGCTTTGGGTGTCTGGCCGTGGGCTACGGGACATTGGCCCGCGCTATCGGTTTTCTGGTCCATAATGGTCTCCATGTCACTTTTGAGTGGGCGTTTGAAAAGGCTCTTGCTGTTAAAATTGCAGGATTTCAGTCGACCTTGATCGCGTTTCCACGACCTCAGCGAAAATGTAACCTCGCCTCAAGACCTTTTAACGACTGACTGCGATAAATTTAAGTTGGATTTACTGATCGATGCGATAATCTCAGCTTATGAAAAATCTGACACTAAAGCAGATGCGCTATTTCGAAGCGCTTGCGCGTCACCGCCGCTTTCGGCTGGCCGCCGACGCCTGCGCGATTTCCCAGCCCGCGCTTTCCATGCAGATCAAGGAGATGGAGGCGGACGTGGGTCACGAACTGTTCGAGCGCAGCGCACGGGACGTCAAGCTCACGGCATTCGGCGAGACCTTTGCGGTGCGTGTGCGTGAAATCCTGCGTGCCGTCGATGAATTGGCAGAATTGGCGCGCGCCTCCAAGAACGCATTCCTGTCGCGCCTTCGCATCGGTGTCATCCCCACCGTGGCGCCCTACCTGTTGCCCACCATCATCAATGACCTCAACAGAACCTTCGAGGGCATCGAAATCCAGATACGGGAAACCCAGACCGCCCGTCTCCTGGAGGAGCTGAAGCAGGGCGATCTCGATCTCGCCATCGTCGCGCTGCCGATATCCGAACCGTCCCTGACCGAACTGAAATTGTTCGATGAGGAATTCGTCCTCGTCAGGGGCCGCGAAGATGAAGGCAAGCCCGTGCCGGAGCGGACCGCGCTGCCGAAGATGCGGCTTCTGCTTCTGGAAGAAGGCCATTGCTTCCGTGATCAAGCTCTGTCCTTTTGCCATGTCGGCTCTTCGCAGCCGCGCGAAGTCATGGAAGGCAGCTCACTCTCCACGCTTGTGCAGATGGTCAGCGCTGGTATCGGCATCACCCTGATCCCAGAAATGGCCGTGTCGATGGAAACCCGCTCCGCCCATGTTTCCGTCTCGCATTTCGACGCGCCTGCCCCGGTTCGCAGCATCGGCATGATCTGGCGAAACTCCACGCCTCTCAGCAGGCAATTGCGAGAAATCTCCGAGGTTATCAGGCGCTCGACAGAGCGCATGCGCGAAACAAAGAGCGAAATGCAACCGGGAAAATTCGCCGCAACACACTGATCCAAATATACAAATTATCGTGATCTTTCTACGCTTGCTTAAAAACACGAACGTTCGTATTTAAAAATCACTTTAGGATTTAGGCATATGGCACGAACACGTAAAATCAGCGCAGACGATATTCTCGACGCCGCCGAAAGGGTTGTCGTGCGTGCTGGTGCGACCGGATTTTCCATCGATGCCGTGGCGCAGGAGGCGGGCGTCAGCAAATCGCGCGTGGTTTACGATCACAAGTCCAAATCCGCGCTGCTGGAAGCGTTGATCGAACGACGCCTTGCCGCTGAGGAAGAGCGTGTGCAGGCTGCCGTCGACGGCAACAGCCACATGGAACACCCGGAACTGTTCGCTCGTATCTCCGTGGCTGAAAAAGCGCCTGATGATACCGACAAGGCCGTCTGCCTTGCCATCAGCGCTGCCATGTCCAGCGAAGACAAGATTCACAACAGAATGACAGACTGGACCCGCAAGGATCTGGTCGCCATGAACAAAGGCAAGAGGCCCACGGCAGCATTGCTCGCCTATCTGGCGCTGACCGGCTTTTGCTGCACGGAATATTTCAATTTTCACCAATGGGAGCCAGAGGACAGACTGGCCATTCTCGATGGTATTCGCGCTATCTACACCACCTTTCCCGACGAAACATGACGATCGCCTGCGGGTGATATGACGAGGACCTGAGATGCACAGCAGAACCACGCTGCCGCGACTGCTAACCCTGATGACTGCCGCTTTCGTGCTGGCGTCAACGACGATTGTTCACGCGCAGGAAGGCGCGCAGATGCCGCCACCTGCGGTCGGTGTGCTGGAGCTGAAATCCAGATCGGTTCCGGTCGTTGCCGAATTGCCCGGTCGTATCGCCGCCACCCGTGTGGCCGAAGTGCGCGCCCGCGTTTCGGGCATTCTGCTGGAGCGCGTGTTCGAGCAGGGAACCCTGGTCAAGAAGGACGACGTCCTCTACCGCATCGATCCGCGCCTCTTCAAGGTGCGGGTGGAAAGCGCACAGGCATCGCTGCAGCGCGCCGTCGCCACTCAAAGCAACGCCCGCCAGCAACTGGAACGTCAGAAGAACCTGCGCGAGCGCAACGTATCGACCGGCATCGATTACGATACGGCAGCCGTCAATCTGGCGCAGGCCGATGCCGATGTCGCACTTCAGCAGGCCGCACTGGATGAAGCCCGCATCAACCTCGAATATACCGAGGTTCGCGCACCCATCACCGGCATCATCGGCGGCGCTCTGGTCACAGAAGGTGCATTGGTCACAGCCGATGGCACGCAGAACCTTGCCTTGATCCAGCAGATCGACCCCAGCTACGCCGACTTTACACAGTCTGCGCAGGACATGATGGCGCTGCGACGTGCCGTTGCAGATGGCAAGCTGGCAAGCTCCGCGCCCGATCAGGCCAATGTTCAGCTCGTCTTTGATGATGGCTCCGTATACCCGGATGCCGGACGTCTGCTGTTTGCCAGCGCCAGCGTCGATGCGACCACTGGACAGGTTACCCTGCGTGCAGAGTTCCCCAATGCCCGCCGCGATCTTCTGCCCGGCATGTATGTGCGCGTCAGGATCGAGCAGGCGGTGCGTGAAAACGCCATCACCGTGCCGCAGCGCTCCATCGTGCGCACTGCGGATGGCAAACCGCTGGTCTATGTCGCCAAGGACGATACTGCGGAAGCCCGCCCGATCGAACTCGGTCAGGCGATGGGTTCGGAATGGGTGGTGGAGAGCGGTCTGAAGGCTGGCGATAAAATCGTCGTTGATGGCGCCCAGAAGGTTCAGCCCGGCGGCAAGATCAAGCCGGAGCCATGGCAGCCGGAAAAAACAGCCGACACATCGGCGCAAGCACCCAAGCAGTAAGGTCCCTTCATGGCACAGCTCTTTATCAGACGGCCGATCCTCGCCTGGGTTTTCGCGCTGTTCATCTCCATTGCGGGCGTCATCGCCCTGCCGTTTCTGCCGATTGCGCAGTATCCCAAGGTCGCGCCGCCGCAGCTAACGATTTCGACCACCTATCCCGGCGCCTCGCCGCAGGACATCTATCAAGGCGTCACCCGGCTTATCGAAGATGAGTTGAACGGCGTCGAGGGGCTGATGTATTTCGAGTCCACCTCCGATACGTCGGGTCAGGTCTCGATCAACGCCACGTTTGAGGCCGGCACCAACATCAATCAGGCGTCGGTGGATGTGCAGAACGCCATCCGCCGCGTCGAAGCCCGCCTTCCCTCTGCCGTTGCTGCCCAGGGCGTGACGGTGGAAGAGGCTGCCTCCGGCTTTTTGATGTTCATCACCTTGACCTCCACCGATGGCACCATGGATGAGGTGGCGTTGGGCGATTACCTCAACCGCAACGTATTGGGCGAGTTGCGCCGTATCGAAGGTGTCGGTCGCGCCCAGCTCTTCTCGTCCCAGCGCGCCATGCGCGTCTGGATCGATGCCGACAAGCTGGTGGGCCTCAATCTCACAGCAGGCGATATCAACAGCGCCATCACCGCTCAAAACGCGCAGGTCGCGGCTGGCCAGATCGGTGCTGCCCCCAACCCCGTCAGTCAGGATTTGACCGCCACCGTGCTGGTCAAGGGACAACTGACCGACCCTGCGGAATTCGGCAATATCGTGCTGCGCGCTAACCCCGATGGCAGCAGCGTGCGCCTGAAAGACGTTGCCCGCATTGAACTCGGTGCCGAAACCTACAACTTCTCCAGCCGTCTGAACGGTCAGGCCAGTGCTGCCGTCGGCATTCAGCTTTCCTCCACCGGTAATGCCGTGGCAACATCGAAAGCCGTCTCGGCGAAGCTCGAGGAGCTGTCGCGCTTCTTCCCCACCGGCGTTGCCTATGCTGTGCCTTACGACACCAGCCCCTTCGTCTCCGCCTCCATCGAGAAGGTGCTGCACACGCTGATCGAAGCCATCGTTCTGGTCTTCGTCGTCATGTTCGTGTTCCTCCAAAACTTCCGCTACACGGTCATTCCCACGCTCGTCGTGCCCGTGGCGCTGCTCGGCACCTGCGCGGTCATGTATGCCACCGGGTTTTCCATCAACGTGCTGACCATGTTCGCCATGGTGCTCGCCATCGGGATTCTGGTGGATGACGCCATCGTCGTGGTGGAAAACGTAGAGCGCATCATGGCCGAGGAAGGCCTGTCGCCGAAAGCGGCGACGCAAAAAGCGATGAAGCAGATCACCGGCGCCATTCTCGGCATCACGCTGGTTCTGGCCTGCGTCTTCATTCCGATGGCGTTCTTCCCGGGATCGACAGGCATCATCTACCGTCAGTTCAGTCTGACGATGGTCGTGTCCATCCTGTTCTCGGCGTTTCTGGCTCTGTCGCTCACGCCTGCCCTGTGCGCCACCTTCCTGAAGCCCATCAAGCAGGGCCATCATGAAAAGCGCGGGCTCGGCGGCTGGTTCAACCGCAAATTCGATGGCATGACCAACGGCTATACCAAGGCCGCGACCGGGGGTGCCCGTCGTGCCGGACGCATGATGGTCATCTATCTCGCGCTCGTCGCCGGTCTCGGCTACCTCTTCGTCAGCCTTCCCAGCGCCTTCGTGCCGGATGAGGATCAGGGCTTCCTGATCGTAGACATCCAGGGTCCGCCGGAAGCCAGTGCAAACCGTACAGTGGCCTCTATCGAGCAGATCGAGAAAATCTTCGCGGAAGAACCTTCGGTCAAGGATGTCGTCGCCATTCAGGGCTTCAGCTTCTCCGGCAATGGAGCGAACGCGGCGCTGGCCTTCATCACCTTGAAGGACTGGAGCGAACGTGGAGCCGACAACTCTGCGCAGGATATCGCCAACCGTGCCAACATGAAGCTGTTCGGGTTGAAGGACGCGCAGACTTTCGCGCTGTCTCCACCGCCCATCGAAGGCTTCGGCACCTCCGGTGGCTTCTCTTTCCGTCTGCAGGACCGCAATGGCATCGGCCAAGCCGCTCTTTCGGCTGCGGCTGGCGAGTTGATGCAGAAGGCGAGCAAAAGCCCTGTTCTGGCTGGCATGCGCATAGAAGGCCTGCCCGATGCTGCGCAGATCATGCTGGTGATCGACCGTGAAAAGGCCAATACTTTCGGCATCACCTTCGCTGACATCAACAACACGATCACCGCCAATCTCGGATCGTCCTATATCAATGACTTCCCGAATGCGGGCCGCATGCAGCGCGTCGTCGTGCAGGCGCAGGATCGTGACCGCCTTCAGGTCGAAGACCTGCTGAAACTTAACGTCCGCAATGCCAGTGGCGGCATGGTGCCCTTGAGCTCCTTTGCCATCGCACAGTGGCAGAAGGGCTCGCCGCAGGTCGTCGGTTACAACGGCTATCCGACCATCCGTATCTCCGGTGCCCCATCGCCCGGCAACTCCACGGGTGCTGCCATTACCGAAATGGAACGTCTGGCATCCGAACTTCCCGGCGGCATCGGCTACGAGTGGACCGGGCAGGCGCTGGAAGAAATCAAGTCCGGCTCGCAGGCACCGTTCCTGTTCGGCATGAGCATTCTCTTCGTGTTCCTGCTGCTTGCCGGTCTTTACGAAAGCTGGTCCATTCCGCTGGCGGTCATGCTGGTCGTTCCGCTCGGCATCTTCGGCTCGGTGCTTGCAGTTCTGCTGCGCGATATGCCCAACGACATCTACTTCAAGGTGGGCTTGATCGCGATCATCGGACTATCGGCCAAGAACGCGATTCTGATCGTGGAATTTGCCAAGGACTATTACGCGGAAGGAAAATCTCTGCTGGAATCCGCGGTGCTTGCCGCAAAGGTTCGCTTCCGCCCGATCATCATGACGTCGCTGGCCTTTACACTGGGCGTGGTTCCACTCGCCATCGCCACCGGCCCCAGCGCCGCCAGCCAGAACGCCATCGGCACCGGCGTGCTGGGCGGCATGATTTCGGCCACCATCCTAGCCGTCTTCTTCGTCCCCGCCTTCTTCGTCTTCGTCCTCACTTTGATGCGAACGAAACGACCGGAAGTGGAGACGCCACCCGACGAGCCGGTACCGGTCCAGCATTGATGAAAACAGAAACGCCGCAGACATCGTCTGCGGCGTTTCTACATATGCCTTCCCTTATTCTCGCATCACGTGCGGGATGACAAACTCAGCAATCCCGACCGTTGGAATATCCATCGACGATGCAGACAGAGCCGGGCATCGGCTGGGTCACGCTGCGGCGGATGCTGTAGGACTTGTTGGACGGTTCGACGCGGTTGATCGAGCCAGTGCTGATCATATCGAAGCTATCAGGGGTCTGGGCGAACCGGGCTGGGGGTGTTTTGCCTGCCAGCATCGGCGTGACGATCAGCGACAGGGCAATCGCCACCATGCCAAACAGCAGGGCAACATTCAGCACACCGATTCTGCGCGATTTCTCCGAATAGGACTGACGATCCTCGACTGTCTTCCAGAAATCCTCGTTCATAATCTCGGCCTCGCTACGCGCCATTTACCAATTGTTCAGCCTATGAATTTGGCAGAGGGTGCTAAACGAAAGGTTAATATTGACCCGTTTTGAGGCATTCGACGCGTTATGAACCCGCTAATTCACGGGAATGTTTACAAAAGGTCCTGAAGATAGGGAATGAGAGGCTCGTCGGCGGGCGGCATGGGGTATTCACGTAGTGCCTGCGGCTTTACCCACTTGATGGCCTGTCCCTCGGCCCCATGCGGAATGCCTTCATAGCGTCGGCAAACGTAAAGCGGCATCAGGAGATGAAAGGTCTCATAGGTGTGGCTGGCAAAGGTCAGCGGCGCAAGGCAGGCGACCTTGGTCTTGATGCCAAGCTCTTCCTCGAGCTCGCGGATCAGGGTTTCCTCCGGCGTTTCGCCGCTTTCAACCTTGCCGCCGGGAAATTCCCAAAGGCCCGCCAGAGACTTTCCCTCCGGCCTTTGCGCCAGAAGAATGCGGCCATCCGTATCGACAAGCGCGCAGGCGGCAACCAGAAGAATTCTTCTGCCGGTTTCCACCATCAGGCTGCGTCCTTGCGCCAGTAGCGGTAGGTATAGGCCGTCGTGAAGCCGAATTTTTCGTAGAGTGCGATGGCCGGACGATTGGTCGAGACCACCTGCAACCATGCGGTCTTGGCACCGCTGATGCGGGCCCAACGCAGCGCCGAGGTCAAAATTTGCGTGGCCGTGCCCTGTCGGCGCAGTTCCTGCGCGACATCCAGCGACAGGATGCCCGCCAGATCGTTGTCCTGCACGCAGATCACGGTCGCCTGCGGCTCGCCTTCCACCTCTTCCTTGGTGAAGAGGCCGAGCGTCGGCTTGATGGAGCTGACGATCTCGGCAATCGCCGAGCGCAGAGCCGGGTCTTCGCCTGATATCTTCAGGCTGGCCTCTACGAAGCGGCCAATGTCGTGGCTTGGAATATGAGCAACTGTTTCCGGCAGCTCCGCGTCAGTGATATCCGCTGTCATCACCTCGACCTCTTCGAACACGCTCCAGCCATCGCCGGTCAGATGTTCCACAAGTTGCGGTGGCATCAGGGTCGTTTCCCGAACGATCAGCGGGCGCCCGAAATCCTCGAAGCGTTTGCGCGCCTTTTCTAGGCGGAGATCGCATTGGCCGTAATCCGAGGGGTCGAGAGGGACCACACAGTTGATCCGCTTGGACGGGTGAGACCCCGTCAACCGCACTTGCCAGCTGCCGTCATAAACAACCGAAGACGCAGGCCAGGCCCGGAAGCTGACCGCTTCCAGACGCCGCACGAGGGGAAGATTGACGGTGAGATTGCGCTTATTATCGAAAGAACTCACCGATCAGCTCCGGTAGTCGCCGTTGATCTCGACATACTCCTTGGTCAGGTCGCAGGTCCAGACCGTGGCCGTTCCCTCGCCAAGACCGATATCGACCTTCACGGGAATATCCTGCTGCTTCATCGCAGCGCTGGCATCGGCTTCGGAATAATCCGGGTCGCGCTCGCCATTGACGGCCACGCGCACGCCGCCGAACCAGATCGCCAGACGGTCACGGTCGGCCATTTCACCAGCCTTGCCCACGGCCATGACGACACGGCCCCAATTGGCGTCTTCGCCTGCGACAGCCGTCTTGACCAGCGGCGAGTTGGCAATGGAAAGAGCAATCTTCTTGGCAGCAGCATCGTTTTCAGCGCCGGTCACCGTGATTTCCACCATCTTGCGCGCACCTTCGCCATCGCGAACAACCTGCAACGCCAGATCCTTCAACAGCGCGTTCAGCGCATCACGGAAGGAACCCAGTCTCGCATCGTCAGCGCTTTCCACGCGCGCCTGTCCATCTGCACTGGCAGCACCGGTGGCAAACAGCATCAGCGTGTCGGAAGTGGATGTATCACTATCGACTGTTACGGAATTAAAGGTCGGGCCGACACCGGCAGACAGCAGTGCCTGCAAGGCCTGCGGCGCAATATCGGCGTCCGTGACCACGAAAGACAACATCGTCGCCATATCGGGTGCAATCATTCCCGCACCCTTGGCAATGCCGTTGATCGTGACGCTGACGCCATCGATCTCAGCGCTGCGTGTCGCGACCTTCGGATAGGTATCCGTGGTCATGATCGCCTTGGCCGCTTCCTGCCAGAAATTATCAGTGGCGTCGGTGTTCATCTGGCCCAGAACGCCTGCGAACTTTGTCGCGTCCAGCGGCTCGCCGATAACGCCGGTGGAGGCGAGGAAGACTTCGCTTGTCGCACAGCCCACAGCTTCGGCGGCAGACTTGCCGGTCAGCTCCGTCGCTGCCTTGCCCTTTGTCCCAGTAAATGCGTTGGCGTTGCCGGAATTGACGACGACTGCGCGCGCAACGCCGCCTGCAAGGTTCTCCCGGCAAAAATCAACCGGGGCGGACGGGCACTTGGATTTGGTGAAAACGCCTGCAACGCTTGCAGGCTTATCGAACACCATCAAAAGAACGTCGGTGCGGTTCTTGTACTTGATGCCAGCGGCAGCCGTTGCCATTCGCACACCGCGAAGTGCGGGCATGTCTGGATATGATTTCGGGGCGAGCGGAGAAACGGCAGTGGACATTGGCGGAGAACCTGCATTTTTCGGAAAAGATAAAACGAAAACGGGGCGGCTTGGCGCCGCCCCGTAAATTGCGGAGAATTACTGCTGCGCAGGTGCAGGCGGCTCTGCTGCCTGCTGCTTGCTGGCTTCATCGTAAGCCTTGCGCATCGCCTCATCGGGAATGTCGATCTTCTGCTCGGCCTTGGCCTTCTCGATCAGCGCAACATACTTGTCGCGCATGACGAGCTGGCGAACCTGAGCTTCGACCTGGTCGAATGCCGGTGGCGGTGCAACGCGCTTGTCGTCGAGCTTGATGACGTGGAAGCCGAACTGCGACTTCACAGGCTCCTTGGTGTAGGCGCCCTTCTCAAGCTTGAAGGCAGCTTCTTCAAATTCAGGAACCATGCGGCCCTTGCCGAACCAACCCAGATCGCCGCCGTCATCCTTGTTGGAGTCGGTGGACTTTTCCTTGGCCAGCGCTGCGAAATCCTTGCCGGCATCCAGCTGCTTGATCACGTCCTTGGCTTCTTCTTCGGTCGCAACCAGAATGTGCGAAGCCTTGACTTCCTCTTCCTGCGGCAGGGCGGCGACTTCCTTTTCGTAACGCGCCTTGACTTCTGCGTCGGTCACAGCGTCAACCACATGCTTGCGGAAATAGGCGTTGTGCAGTTCGCGGTCGGTGATGAAAGCGAGGCGCTTCTTGAAGTCCTCGGTCTTCTCAAGACCTTCGGCAGTCGCGTCCTTCACCAGCAGCTTGACGTCGATAGCGCCGGACAAAGCAGCAACTTTCTTCTGCTCATCGGGAAGCTGGGCCAGCTGCGGATCGAGGTTGCTCATGGCCAGGTCGAGTTCGGACTGGCGGATTTCCAGATCGCCGACCTTGGCAACAACGGCATCTTCCTGCGCGAAAGCGGGAAACTGAAGACCAAGGGTGGCCACGATCACAGCAGCCGCAATTCTATTATAGCGCAACATATTAAACCTTTCGGAGACAATGCCGGCTCCAGACGTGGTTTTCCGGCTGAAAAAACTTCCAAACACCGGAATGTGGCCATTCTGTAACGGGCAGAACCGTTGACATCATTTGCCCCCCCTCTTATCTGTCGCGTAACCTCGCGTCCAGATACGTTTCAGGGTCAAGTCTGTCATTTGTGCTTTATTGCAATGTCAGAACCCGAAGACGTGGCAAACGGAATTTCAGAAAGGGCCACTAAGATGGTCAGTCTCGGCGGAATCGCCCGCAAGTTGTTCGGCTCGGCAAATGAGCGCCGTGTGCGCTCCTATCGTAGCAATATCAGTGCCATAGGCGCGCTCGAAGAGGAGATGAAAGCACTCTCCGACGAAGCGTTGAAGGCAAAGACGGTGGAGTTCCGCCAGCAGCTTGCCGATGGAAAAACCTTGGACAGCCTCCTCGTTCCGGCATTCGCCGTTGCGCGGGAAGCGTCCCGCCGCGTGCTGGGCATGCGCCCCTTCGACGTTCAGTTGACGGGCGGCATGATTCTCCATTCTGGCGATATTTCCGAAATGAAGACGGGTGAAGGTAAGACGCTGGTGGCGACACTCGCGGTTTATCTGAACGCGCTCGAAGGCAAGGGCGTTCACGTCGTGACCGTCAACGACTATCTGGCACAGCGCGACGCCGCCACCATGGCACGCCTTTACAGCTTCCTCGGCCTGACCACCGGCGTCATCATCCACGGTCTCGATGACGACCAACGCCGCGAGGCCTATGCCTGCGACATCACCTACGCTACCAACAACGAGTTGGGCTTCGATTATCTTCGCGATAACATGAAGTACGACAAGGCGCAGATGGTGCAGCGCAGCCACCACTATGCCATCGTCGACGAAGTCGACTCCATTCTGGTCGATGAAGCGCGTACGCCGCTTATCATCTCCGGCCCGCTGGACGACCGCTCCGATCTCTACAACACCATCGACGCCTTCATTCCGATGCTGTCGCCGGAAGATTACGAGATCGATGAAAAGCAGCGTTCTGCCAACTTCTCCGAAGAAGGCACCGAAAAGCTCGAAAACCTGCTGCGCGACGCCGGTCTTCTCAAGGGCGAATCGCTCTACGACATCGAGAACGTCTCCATCGTTCACCACATCAACAACGCGCTGAAGGCCCACAAGCTGTTCCAGCGCGACAAGGACTACATCGTCCGTAACGATGAAATCGTCATCATCGATGAATTCACCGGTCGCATGATGCCGGGTCGTCGTTATTCCGAAGGTCAGCACCAGGCTCTCGAAGCCAAGGAAAAGGTGCAGATCCAGCCGGAAAACCAGACGTTGTCTTCCGTCACCTTCCAGAACTACTTCCGCATGTACAAGAAGCTGTCCGGCATGACCGGTACGGCCTCGACCGAAGCTGAAGAATTCAACAATATCTACGGCCTCGACGTCATCGAAGTGCCGACGAACCTGCCTATCCAGCGTATCGACGAAGACGACGAAGTCTACCGGTCCGGCGAAGAGAAGTTCAAGGCGATCATCGAAGAGATCAAGGCCGCGCATGAGCGTAACCAGCCGGTTCTCGTCGGCACGACCTCGATCGAAAAGTCCGAACTTCTGGCCACCATGCTGCGCCAGACCGGCTTTGAGAATTTCCAGGTTCTGAACGCCCGCTATCACGAGCAGGAAGCCTATATCGTGTCGCAGGCCGGTGTCCCCGGCGCCGTCACCATCGCCACCAACATGGCCGGTCGCGGTACCGACATTCAGCTCGGCGGTAACGTCGACATGCGCCTGGAACGCGAGCTTGAGGGCATCGAGTCCGAAGAAGAGCGCGCCGCGAAAGAAAAGTCCGTTCGCGAAGAAATCAAGGTTCTCAAGGAAAAGGCGCTCGCCGCCGGTGGCCTTTTCGTCATCGCAACGGAACGCCACGAAAGCCGCCGTATCGACAACCAGCTGCGCGGTCGTTCCGGTCGTCAGGGTGACCCTGGTCGTTCCAAGTTCTACCTGTCGCTTCAGGATGACCTGATGCGCATCTTCGGTTCCGACCGTATGGATTCGATGCTGCAGAAGCTTGGCCTTAAGGAAGGCGAAGCGATTGTGCACCCGTGGATCAACAAGGCGCTCGAGCGCGCCCAGAAGAAGGTCGAAGCCCGCAACTTCGAGACCCGTAAGAACCTTCTGAAATATGACGACGTCCTCAACGACCAGCGCAAGGTCATCTTCGACCAGCGTCTGGAGCTGATGGAAGCCAGCAATATCGGCGAAACCGTTGCCGATATGCGCCACGAAGTCATTGAGGCGCTGGTTGCCAAGCACGTTCCTGAAAACGCCTATGCCGAACAATGGGATATCGTCGGTCTGAAGGCTGCCATCGAGCAGTCGCTCAACCTCGATCTGCCCGTCGACGAATGGGCCAAGGAAGAAGGCATCGCCGAAGACGACATTCTTCAGCGTGTCACCGAAGCGGCTGAAAAGGTCGTCGCCGACAAGGCTGAACGTTTTGGCCCCGAGGTCATGACCTATGTCGAGCGCTCGGTTATTCTCCAGACCATCGACCACCTGTGGCGCGAGCACATCGTCAACCTTGATCACCTGCGCTCCGTCGTCGGTTTCCGTGGTTATGCACAGCGCGATCCGTTGCAGGAATACAAGGCCGAAGCTTTCGAGCTCTTCCAGGCCCTGCTCGCCAACCTGCGCGAAGCCGTCACGGCGCAGCTGATGCGCGTCGAACTGGTGCGTGACCAGCCCGAGCCCGAGCTTCCCGAAATGACCGCGCACCATATCGATCCGGTCACCGGCGAAGACGAGTTCGCCAACCATGAGGACGCCCCCTTAGCCTTCGTTCCACCGGAACAGCGCGACCCGAACAACCCCGCCACCTGGGGCAAAATCGGCCGCAACGAAGCCTGCCCATGCGGCTCCGGCAAGAAATACAAGCATTGCCACGGCATTTTCGATCAGGCGTAAGTCTGGTCGAAAACAACTCTGACGATACCTTCAGCCACAGAGCCAAAGATGATTATTGCCTGCGCGACAGACCGAAATTACGCCGAGCTTGCAGGCGTACTGGTAAATTCCATTGTCATGAACGGCGACGTTCCAGAGGCAAAAATCATCATCTGTGACTTCGACCTTCGCGAGAAGGACCGGGAAAACATCCGCGCCTGCGCCATGGGCCGTGAGGTCGTTTTCATCAAGATCGAAGATGAGGTGAAGGGCAAGCTTTCCTCCTACCGCCGCACGGTCTCTTGGTCGCGCGCCATGTATTGCCGCCTGCTTCTGCCCGATCTGATCAGCGACACGGGCCGGATGGTTTACCTAGACAGCGACATGGTGGTGTTGCAAAGCCTTCGCCCGCTGTTCGACATGCCGATGAACGGCTCTGCCGTCGGTGCCGTGCCCGATGCCGGTCGGCCCGACAACATCAGGCGCCGTAACCTGCGTCTCAACCGTGATGAAAACGCGCGCTATCTCAATTCGGGAACGTTGCTGATCGACCTCGAAAAATGGCGCAGCGACGAACTGGGCGCAAAATGCCTTGCCTATCTCGACCACACGTCGACCGGCTATCCCGATCAGGACGCGCTCAATGTTGCCCTGGGTGACAGCTGGGTCGAGATCGAGAAAAAGTGGAATTTCACCGAACTGGTGTCCACCGACTTTCCAAGAGAACATTATTTCCAGGCCGCGGTTCTGCACTACACGTGGCGCAAACCTCACCTCGCCCATTGCGAACACCCTGCCCGTGATCTCTACATCACACAGAGGCAGAACACGCCTTGGAAGAACAAGCCTCTGGTCTCCAACACCAAGCGTCGTATGCGACGGGAGATCAAGAAGCTGGATGTGCTGTTCGAGAAGATCGTGAAGCGCGTCCGCGCCGCGTTTGCTCGCTAAGCGCTGACAGGGTCCTGTCGCATGCGTGCGGCTGAGGCTTGCTGGACCGGAGGCTGTCCACAATTCGTTTGACGCGGGATGCACTCTCTTCTAACCGTTCGCCTCGCATCTCCCTTGTTGGACCTAGACACCATGAAACCCGCAGAACTGGCCGCTTATCTCTTCCTCGCAGTTGCGTGGGGGCTTTCGTTTTTGCTCGTTTTGCATGCCGTTGCGGCTTTTGGCTGGGTGGGCGCGGTCACGTTGCGGTGCTTCATTGCCAGTTTCACCCTGCTCATCATCGCCCGTGCCACCGGGCGAAAACTCGATTTCAGTGCCGGATGGCGCGCTTTTGCCGTGGTGGGCGCCACCACAGT
Source organism: Hyphomicrobiales bacterium (assembly GCA_900468015.1). Classification (GTDB taxonomy): domain Bacteria; phylum Pseudomonadota; class Alphaproteobacteria; order Rhizobiales; family Rhizobiaceae; genus Agrobacterium. The sequence continues at coordinate 40,034 of UBRU01000023.1, read as the reverse complement.
TGCAGGGCAATTGATCGGCCTGTCTTACGCAACTCCCATCATCGGCACGGCTATGGCAGCCATTCTGGTGGCCAGCATTCCACTGTTTTCCATGTTGATCGGACAGGTCTGGGGTCTGGAGAAAATATCGCCGCAAAGCCTGCTTGGCATGATCCTCGGCTTCGGCGGCATCGTCATTCTCGTGGGCTTTCCGGCGGTCCCCGTTACCATCGCCTTCATCATCGGGTGTATCGCCTCGCTACTGGGCTGCATCTGCGCGGCTTTCGGCAGCAATTACGCCAGTCGTCACCTCAAGGGTTCCGGCGCGTGGGAAATCACCATCGGCGCATTTTTGGCGGGCGGCATTCTGACATTGCCGTTTCTGCTGGTCGTGCCTTTGCCCAAAACGCCCGACCTTGTGGATTTTGCCTATCTCTTCGGTCTGGCTATCTTCATGAGTTCCTTGACCTACATCACCTATTTCCGGCTGGTGTCGCTGATCGGCGCGACGAAGACCATCAGCGTCGAATTCGTCGTCACCATCATCGCCGTCATCGTCGGTGCCGTGGTGCTGGATGAACCGCTTTCTGCCCTCCAGCTTCTCGGCGCGGGCATCATCATCCTGGGTTGTGCACTGGTTCTGGGACTTTATCCAAGGCGTAAAAATAGGCTGATATTGCCTTGAACCAAAGTGACGCTTAAACGGTTTATCATACACGGTTAATTTACTGCATCGATGCTCTCAACATTGTTAATGTTTCGATGTATGATTGAAACGGTTTGAAATTTCACCGAAGAAAAAGTCTGGTGTTCATCGGTTGTCGTATAAATCGCCGTGCCTCTTCAACGGGCTGCTTTTGACAACTACATTGTCACGACATGGGTGACAGAGACGGTATAGGCAGGCATGGCAAGCGATCCGAATGATCCAGATATGCGAGACAGCCGTTTCGCGATGCTGCTCGCCAAAGCCGTGTCGGAACGTCCCGCCGCAGACAGCAGCATCCGCGTCGGTCGTACCGGTCGCGAGTTCTGTATCTATCCGGCACAGTTAGGCTATGACCTTCAGGAAGAATTAGATTTCCTGTCAAACCGGGTCATGGAACCGAACATCTTCTTCACGGGAAAGCTTCTGGCCCCGGCCATGCCGCGCGTGGATGAGAAATCCGTTCGGTTTGCACTGATGCGCGATGAAAACGGCGCGCGCAGTCGCATGCGTTTCCTCATGCCGTTTACCGTTGAAAAGCCCGGCTTTTCCGTTGGGCCTTCTATTCTGCGGGCCTGGGCCAATCCCTTTGGACCGCTTGGCACGCCGCTGGTGGATTCGGAAGGTGCTGCTGAAACCATCGACAATCTGCTGGATGCCCTGTCCCAGCCCGAACTTCGCCTGCCCGAAATTCTGGTGCTGCCGCAATTGCGGCTGGATGGTGCGTTCGTGCGCATGGTCAAGGCCATAGCGCTTAGCCGCAACCTGCCGCTTGCCACCGCAGAACCGCACCGCCGCATGATGCTGGAAAGCGACGTGGATGCGAGCCTCTATCTGCAAAACACCATGTCGGCACAGCAATTGCAGACCCTGCGTGGCCATTGGCAACAGTTGGAGGCGACGGGCAACTTTTCGCACGACATTGCCAGACAACCGCAGGACATCAGGTTGCGCACGGAAGAATTTCTTGCGCTGGAAGCCAGTGGCTCGAAAGGTCGTCGCCGTTCGGCCCTCGTCAGCGACAGATACCGCGCCGCCTTTGCGCGCGAAGCCATCACCAATCTGGCCGAGATCGACGCTGTCCGTATTCACACGCTTAATCTCGATGGTGCCGCCATCGCATCTGCCGTCGTGTTTGTGACCATGGGCGAGGCTTACGTCTGGAAGCTCGCCTTCAACGAAAATCACCAGCGCCACGCCATCGACCGCCTGCTGTTGCAGCGCTTGACTGAATGGCATCTGGATGACGCCAATATTCTGCGCACGGACAGTTGTGGTGCCGATGAAGATGGCGCTCTGGAGGGCTTCTGGGGCGAGAAATCGGAGATGGGCACGCTCGTCATCGGCCTTGCCCAGAACAACGACCGCGATGTGCGCCAGGTCGCAGCACAAGTCCACATGTATCGCAACACCCGCAATCTTGCCAAAGTGCTGCGCGAGCGCATCATGTCGCTGGGCCGCAAGAACGGCAGCTAGACGTAAGACATAGCGAAGCGATTTTTAGCGCAACGGCATTGGATATCGCTCAAACAACCGAATATTGACAATGAAAGAGCTTCCGCGCACAATCGGTGCTAGGTCGATACAACCTGCTGCTTGCGCCCCGTAGGGGTACGGTGAATGTATCGAGCCACTTATGGCTCTCTTTGCCCGAACGAACGGCTCAGCAACGCAAGCCCCTGATGCTCTCCGTTCGTTTATGCAGAGGATCATCTCATGCGCGATTTCCGCGATGCCAAAACTATGGCGAAAACGCTACGTGAAGCGCTTCACGCCAAATCAGTTACCTTCACCAACAGTGAGAGCCAGGAGCTCATTGCTCGAATTCTTGGTTATCGAGACTGGAATGTATTGGCCGCAAGGATCCAAGCGACTCAGTCGTCCACGACCTCGGCCCAGGCCAACACGCCTTATCCAGCCAAGGCGGAGATTCCCGTTGTTCCTATGCGGGACATGGTCCTGTTTCCACACATGATCTCGCGGATTTTCGTGGCGCGCGACAAAACTCGTCAAGCGGTGGAATACGCTCTTGTCGGTGATCGACGCGTTGTCGTTGTCTCCCAGAGGCACAGCTCCGACGATCGTCCGACCACTCTTGATGCACTCCATCCAGTGGGCGTCATAGCAAACGTGGTCGATCGCCAGACACAGGTAGACGGAACTCTCAAGGTCACCGTCTGTGGGCTTGAGCGAACGGGCATCGCCTGCCTTATCGATGGCGAGTTCTTGGCGGCAGAGGTTAATCCGATTAAAGAATTGAGCGGCCAGTCGAAGGAGGCCGCCGCGCTTTCGAACGCAGTTCTCGATGCCTATAAGACCTACGCCAATGTCGATTTTTCCGCACTTCCGCCGGGATCAAAAGCCCGTTTTGGCCTGCCCTCGATCGGCGATGCGGGCCTGCTGGCTGACACAGTCGCACCTTTGCTGTCGATCAGTCTCGAAGAGAAGCAACAACTGTTGGAAACCCACGACGTGGTTACCCGCCTCGAAAAAATCATCGAGATAATGTGCGCTGGTCGCTCCGAAGCTGTCGCATAAATAAAATTTTCGCAAAAATCGGGATCGCGACTTTTCAAAAACTATTGCCACAAAAGTCAACGTTTTGCGGCAGCGAGTATTCTACATTTCAGTTAGGGGTGGGCCTGAACCCACCCCTTTCCGTTGCTGCTTCCTATCAACGCGATGCCGTGTGGATCATCCGGCACAGCTGCGTCAGGGCCGCATCATAACCGCCGCCCAAAATGTCCACGCAGCGCTTGGCCAGTCTGACCTGCTGAGTGCGCGACATGTTGTTGTAGGAGATGATGGCATCTCTGACAGCACCGGGAGGTGTCGTGCCGGGGCTGATCGGTCCACCGGGAACACCCGGGGTGCCGATACCAACGCCGACATTCACGCCGACACCGGTTGTCGTGCCAACACCCACCTTGGCATTGGCGTTGACCTTGCCAGCAGACGCGTTGACATTGGCGTTGATGCCGCTTTTGCCGCCGACACTGGCGCTGGTATTGGCATTGACGCCACTTCTTCCGCCCACGGAAGCGTTGACGTCGGCACCAAGACCGCCGCCGCTTCGTCCGCCGACATCCGCACCGGCATTGATACCACCGCTCCCTCCCACGGAGGCGCTGGCACTCACACCGCCGCGATCATTACCGCCAACACTGGCGCTGACCCCGCCCACGCTCACATCGAGTGAATGCGCCTGAAACGGCAGCGCAAGACAAGCTGTGACGAACAAAGAAGATGTTATTTTTCTCATTGGTTTCTCCTCCTCCTTGTGGGCTCGCTGGACATAAGCTCTCCTAACCCACTGGGACGAATAATATATAAGCATCACCTTTAATTTAGAAGTCTTAAAGTTAGAGTTCACTAATATTTGCTTTTCGCTAAATCCGCAGGTGTCCTGAAACGATAAACAGAAGCACTCCCGAGGAGCAGCTTCTCAAGGGCACCATCTGGTTGTGGGTACACAATTCCAAATGCATCAGACGCTTCGCAACAATGATCCCGCCACTGCTCTGCGGAGGTAAAATCATTGCTGTCACCGGCCTTAATTGTCGTGGACACTGGGCTTGCCGAGGCTTTACACTGCGTCCTGCGGTGTTGCCTGCGCCTGTTCCATTTCTGGAGTTATCCATGCCGACCCTGTCGCTTTCCCGACGCTCCCTCATCAAGACCGCAGCCCTTCTGGCAGCCTCCACAACGCTTGTTCGCCCCGGCTTTGCGTGGGCAGCGGGCGGCAGCGGGCGCCTCGTTGTGGCGGCGGATTCGGAGCCGAAAAATCTCAACCCGGCCATCGTCGCCTCCAACGGCGTCTTCTACATTTCCAGCAAGATCGTAGAGCCGCTTGCCGAAGCATCTTTCAAAGGCAAGGATGGGCTGGAGCCACGTCTGGCAACGGAATGGGAAGGCTCTGACGATGGCCTCAGCGCCACGTTCAAACTGCGTGAAGGCGTGACGTGGCATGATGGCAAGCCATTCACCTCGGCGGATGTTGCGTTTTCGGCACTTTCTGTGTGGAAGCCGCTGCAAAACCTTGGACGTCTCGTCTTCGCCAGTCTCGAAGCGGTCGATACGCCGGACGAACACACAGCCATCTTCCGTTTTTCCAAGCCGACACCGTTCCAGCTTTTGCGCAACGCCCTGCCGGTCGTGACCAGCGTCATTCCCAAGCACCTGTACGAAGGCACCGATATCGCCACCAACCCGGCCAATACAAAGCCCGTTGGCACGGGTCCATTCGTGTTTGCGGAATACAAGCCGGGTGAATATTACCGGCTGACGCGCAACGAGACCTATTGGGTCAAAGACGCGCCGAAGCTCGATGAAATCATCTACCGCGTCCTGCCGGACCGGGCGGGTGCAGCCTCCGCTCTGGAAGCCGAAGAAATCCAGCTCGCAGCCTTTTCCGCTGTGCCACTGTCGGACCTTGCACGCATTGCCAAGGAGCCGGGCATCAAGGTCATCGCTGGTGGTTACGAGGCACTCACCTATCAGCTGGTGGTCGAAATCAACCATCGCCGCAAGGAACTGGCAGACCTGAAGGTCCGTCAGGCCATCGCCCACGCCATCGACAAGAAGCTCGTCGTTGACACCGTCTTTTTAGGCTACGCCACCGCCTCCACCGGCCCCGTGCCGAAAAACGCGCCGCAATTCTACACACCGGATGTCGAGACCTATGATTTCGATATCGCCAAGGCCAATGCGCTGCTGGATGAGGCGGGTTACAAGCGCGCCGCCAACGGCACCCGCTTCTCTCTGAAGCTTTTGCCCGCACCCTATTTCAACGAGACCAAGCAGTTCGGCGCCTATCTGCGTCAGGCGCTGGCAGAGATCGGTATCGACGCGGAGCTGGTCAATAACGACGCCGCCGCCCATCAGAAGGCCGTCTATACCGACCACGCCTTCGATCTGGCCGTTGCACCACCCGTCTTCAGAGGCGACCCTGCCATTTCAACCACCATTCTGGTCAAGTCTGGCACGCCTGCGGGTGTCGGCTTCTCCAATCAGGGTGGTTATGAAAACAAAGAGCTGGATGCGCTGATCGACAAGGCCGCTGAAACCATCGATGAAAAGGCCCGCACGGAGCTTTACAAGCAGTTCCAGAAACAGGTGACGCAGGACCTGCCGCTCATCAATGTTGCGGAATGGGGCTTCATCACCGTTGCCCGCGATACCGTTAACAACGTCGCCAGCAATCCGCGCTGGGCCGTTTCCAATTGGGCGGACACGGCGTTGCAGGCATAGCGGTGAAGGGTTCGGGCAGGATCATAGGCCGTCGGTTGCTCAGCGCCATTCCGGTGCTGGCAATCATTCTGCTGCTGACCTTCCTGCTGCTCGAAAACGCCTCGGGCGATGCTGTCGATGCCTATCTCGTTTCGATAGGCGGTGGCGATGCCGCTCTTCGCGAGACATTGCGCAGCCAATACGGCCTCGACCAATCCATGCTGGCCCGCCTGTGGCTTTACGTCTCGTCAGTGGCGCGGCTCGATCTGGGCTGGTCCGTCGCCTTCGACCGCCCGGTTCTGTCGCTGATCCTCGAGCGTCTTCCCAACACGTTGCTGCTGATGGGAAGTGCTACGGCACTGTCCTTTGCGCTCGGCTCCACGCTCGGCATCATTGCGGGTGCGAAGCCCGGCAGCGTGCAGGATCGGGCACTGTCCACGCTGTCGCTGGCGCTCTATGCCATGCCGGGTTTCTGGCTGGGGCTGGTGCTGGTCATCGCCTTTTCCGTCAAACTGCGCTGGCTGCCGACATCGGGCATCGAAACCATCGCGTCCGGCAAACAGGGGTTGGAAAGAGCGCTGGATATCGCCCGGCATCTCGTCTTGCCCGTTGCCAGCCTCGGCTTCATCTATCTCGCTTTGTTTCTGCGGGTCGTGCGCAGCGCCATGGCCGAGATTTGGCGGCTGGAATTCGTTGATTTCGCACGCTCCAAAGGCTTATCGCATCGCCGCATCGTACTGCGCCACGTCGCCCGCAACGCTGCCTTGTCGCTGGTTACGGTCCTCGGCCTTCAATCCGCAGCCATGCTAGGCGGCAGCGTCGTCATCGAAAGCGTCTTTGCCGTTCCGGGCTTCGGCAGGCTGGCGCAGGAAGCCGTCAGCGGGCGCGATACGCCGCTGTTGATGGGCATTATCCTGACCAGCGCCGTGTTCGTCATCCTGATCAATCTGGTGGTCGACCTCCTCTACGCCATGCTCGACCCGCGCATCGGCGCGCAGGAGGGCAAGGCATGAGCCTTCTGCGACAGATACCACGCAGTGCAGAAGGCCTGATCGGCCTCTTCATCCTGCTCCTCATCGCCAGCGCCGCCATCGCCGCGCCCTTTCTGTTTCCCAGGGACCCACTGTCCATCGTCGGCGCCCCTCTGATCGCACCCTTTGTTAATCCCGCCCTGCCGCTCGGCACCGATAGTCTGGGGCGCGATGTGCTGGCCGGGCTGTTTCACGGCGCGCACATTTCGCTGACTGTCGGCATCAGTGCCGCCACCGCAGCCCTCATCATTGGCGCTGTCGTCGGCACGCTTGCGGGCTTTGCCGGTGGGCTTGTGGATGAGGCGCTGATGCGGGTCACGGATGCATTTCAGATCGTGCCCAGCTTTCTGCTGGCACTGGCCTTCGTCAGCACCATCGGCGCGTCAACGCCCATCGTCGTGCTGGCCATCGCGCTTAGCGCATGGGCTGACCCGGCCCGGCTGACACGGGCGCAGGTGCTTTCCATCCGCGAGCGCGATTACGTGGCATCGGCGCGCGCCATCGGCATGCATCCGCTGGAAATCGCCCTGCGGCAAATCCTGCCGAATGCGCTTGCCCCGGTGCTGGCGCTCGCTGCCATAATCGTCGCCGCGGCCATTTTAACCGAGGCCGCGCTGTCGTTTCTCGGCCTTGGCGATCCCAACGTCGTGACCTGGGGCTCGATGATTGCGCAAGGCCGCAATGTGCTCCGCTCCGCCGCCTATCTCTCCATCATTCCCGGTCTTGGCCTGCTGGTCACGGTTCTCGGCGTCTATCTCTTTGCGGAAGGCATCAACAAGGCGCTGGCAAGACAGGTGCAGACGACATGAGCCAGAACCCGATCTGCGATATCCATGACCTCAGCTTCACCTATGCGGGCGCAACCAGTCCTGCCCTGCAGAATGTCTCGCTATCAATAGCCGCTAACCGTCGTCTGGCCATCATCGGCGAAAGCGGTTCGGGCAAAAGCACGCTGGCCAGAACAATGGCGCATCTCCTGCCGCCTGGTGCTAAATCCTCCGGCGACGTCGTCTGGAATCTGGAAACCGGCATCCCCGTGCCATTGGCGGGACGTGATATCGGCTATGTGTTTCAGGATCCCGGTGCCAGTCTCAACCCCGTGCTGACCATTGGCGAACAGGTGGCAGAAGGTGCCGTCCGTCATCTGGGCCTGTCTTGGAAACAGGGCCTTGCCCACGCCCGCGACCTTCTGGACGAGGTGCAGCTTCCCCACCCTTCATCCCTACTAGACGCCTATCCGCACCAGATATCCGGCGGGCAGCGTCAGCGCGTGGCCATTGCCGCCGCCATCGCCGCCAGGCCTAAAATTCTGATTGCGGACGAAGCCACCAGTGCGCTCGATACCATCACGCAGGCTGCCATCGCCCGATTGCTGGACAGGTTGGTGCAGCAAAACGGCATGACGCTGCTCTTCATCACCCATGACATCGCGCTGGCCTCGTCGCTTGCGGATGACATTGCCGTGGTGAAATCCGGTCGTCTGGTCGAGACGGGTAGAGCGGCAAGTGTGCTCTCCACCCCGCAGCATGCCTACACGAAAAGCCTGCTCGCCGCGCATCTTGATATTACCACGCCACCGCTGATCGAGAGTGTGCGCTGATGGCCCCTCTCCTATCCGTCAATAGCCTCTGCAAGACCTACCGCGATCGAACACGCGAAACCCACGCCGTGCGCGACGTGTCCTTCACGCTGGAACGAGGCGAAACGCTAGGGCTTGCCGGACCATCGGGCTGTGGCAAATCCACGCTTGCGCGCCTCATCATGCGCCTGATCGAACCGGATGCGGGCAGCGTGACGTTTCGCGGCGAGAGCTGGCTCGCCCTATCCGGCAGCAGTCTGCGCCATGCAAGGCGGCATATGCAGATAGTGTTTCAGGACACCCACGCCGCCTTCAACCCTCGCTCCACGGTTGCCGCCGTTATCGGTGAACCACTGCGCATCCACGAGATCGTTTCGGCAAAAGCGCGGACGGCAGAGGTTGCGCGGCTGCTGGAGCGTGTCGGTCTGCCAGCCGATTTCGCGGCCCGGCCCGTGCTGGAGCTTTCCGGTGGGCAGCGGCAGCGTGTCGCCATCGCCCGTGCACTCGCCACCCGCCCATCGCTGATCGTCATGGATGAGGCGGTGTCGGCGCTCGATGTCTCGGTCCGCGCGCAAATCCTCTCGCTTCTTGTTTCCCTTCAGCGCGAAACCGGCCTTGCCTGTCTTTTCGTTTCCCACGACATTGCCGTTATCCGTGCCGTCTGCCACCGCGTCGCCATCATGGAGGCAGGGCAAATCGTGGAATATGGAGAGACGCAACGCATCGTTTCCAACCCGCAATCGCAGACTGCCCGCCGCCTCGTCGGCGCTGTTCCTGCCTTGCTGTTTGATAAGGACCTTGACCATGCCCAACCGTGACTGGAGCCATCTGCTCGACATTCCGCCCTTTCCCGCAGAACGCTACGCGATGCTGGCAGACCGATTGGCGCATGTGATGGGCACGAAAAACGATGTCCTGCTGATACAGGCCGAGGCGGTGGTCGCGCTGGAAGCGGTGGCAACCAGCCTTGCACGTCCCGGCCTCTGTGCCCTCAACATCGTCACCAGCCCATACGGCACATGGTTCGGCCACTGGCTGCAACGCGGCGGTTCCGATGTCATCAATCTGTCCGCAGAGCCGGGTCATCCGATCAACGCGCAGGCAGTGCAAGCGCAACTGGACGCCAATCCCGACATAGCAGCACTTGCCCTCGTGCACGCCGAATCCGCGAGCGGCATTCTCAACCCGCTGGAAGAGATCGTTGCCCTCGCAAAGGACCGTGGCATCCTCACCATCGTTGATGCTGTGGCCTCCATCGGCGGCCATCCGCTCGATGTTGACGAACTAGGGATCGACATCGCCGTCATCGGTCCGCAGAAATCAGTCGCGGGACCGGCAGGGCTTTCGGCAATCTCGGTTAGCTCCAAGGCATGGACCCTGCTGAACCACGCGGCGGCGCCCCGAACCTCCATCCTATCGCTGCTGGATCAGAGGGAGCAATGGCTCGATACAGGCCGTGGCACCATTCCCGGAACCCCCGCCCCGCTCGAATTCTTCGCCCTGCAATCCGCGCTCGACCGGATTGAGGCTGAGGGCATGGACAACGTGCTGCGGCGACATGATCTGGCAAAGCGTGCGACACGAACCGGGCTTGTGGCGCTGGGGGCAGAACTCTGGGCACAGGAGCCATCCGCATCCGCCCTCGTCACGACAGTCGTTCTGCCGCCGGATATCGACCGCGACGCTTTCCTTTCACGCCGCACGATAGCCGGTGCCGATATCACCGCGGGTGTTGGTCCTGGAACAGAGCGGCTGGTGCGCCTCAACCACACCGGACAGCGCGCCAATGAAGAGCCCGTGCTCGCTAATCTGACCGCTTTTTCCCGCGCGCTCGAAGCCGCAGGCCAGACCGTCAATCTCGATCAGGCCCTGCACGCCGCCGTACAATCCTACCGCTCGTAAGGGAGCTTTTGAGCGGCATTTCGCGACGTTGGAATGAATCTTCGCATATTAGCGCTTTTCAAGAATGGAATCTCGCAACTCATCCACAGGAGTAACAGACTAATTCCCTCGGCAATCTTGACGAAAACGTGGCAACGCGCAAAACTTTACCTGTCGTTAAACACTGTGACGAAGAGGGACAAAAATGGTTGCTGGCTTCAATATGCTATCCTTCGACCTGTTCGGACTTGGTCGCAAGGCCCAGGAAGACAAGCTCAATCGCGAGCGCGGCTTCACCACGGAAACGAAAACCAAAGACGAGTCGGAACAACACGACAAGGATCAGGAACACGAGCTGTTCTTCTGGTCGCTCTATCCGGTGATCTAGGGCTTGCATGAGATTTCGGGCGGGTGATGGTGCATCGCCTGAGTAAGGTGCAAAACATCCACTACCTCCGTCTTCCTCGGGCTTGTCCCGAGGATCTAATCACGCTTCTGCGGATACGACGTGGCAGATATCAGGGACGAGCCAGAGGCTGACGGCAGCTAATGTTGCTATCCGGCGGACAGCAGGCATAACCCACAACCACCCCAACATCAGAGCCCGGCCATAACCGGGCTCCTCCTATCCCTCAACCAGCCTTGGCCATGTTCTTCGCTGCCATGCGGGCGCGGATCGAATCCACGTCGGCTTTAGGGGTGGCGGCGAACAGGGTGCGGGTGTAGGCGTGCTGGGGGTTGTTGAACACCTCTTCACGCGTGCCGTATTCCACGGCTTCGCCGAAATACATCACCATCACCTCATCGGCGAGATACTTCACCACCGACAGATCGTGGGAGATGAAGACGTAGGTCAGGCCGAACTCGTCCTGAAGGTCGGACAGCAGGTTGAGCACCTGCGCCTGAACCGAAAGGTCGAGCGCCGAGACAGGCTCGTCCAGCACTAGGAGCTTCGGGTTCAGCATCAACGCACGCGCAATGGCGATACGCTGGCGCTGGCCGCCAGAGAACATGTGCGGGTAGCGATTATAGTGTTCAGGCCCCAGACCCACGCGCACCAGCATCTCGTTTGCCTTCTCGCGACGCTCCGCAGCCGACATCTTGGTGTTGATGAGCAGCGGCTCGCCCAGCACGTCGCCGATCTTCTGGCGCGGGTTGAGAGAGCCGTAGGGGTTCTGGAACACGATCTGCACCTTCTGGCGCATTTCAGCCGTTAGATGGCCGGGACGGGTGTCCACCTTCTGGCCGTCGATCAGCAACTCGCCGGAAGTCGGCTCATCGATGAAGGTCAGCATGCGGGCCAGCGTGGACTTGCCGCAACCGCTTTCACCGACGATGGCCAGCGTCTTGCCGGTCTCTAGCGCAAAGGACACGCCCTTGACGGCGTGAATGGTCTTGGAAGGCTTCATGAAGCCGCCCGCCATATGGTAATCCCGCTTCATATTGCGGATTTCGAGCATGGTGTTGTTGCCGGTCATGCTGTTTCTCCCGCAACTGATGGGGCCGGTGTCGGTGTGCCATCGAAGAACTGCGACACGGTGGTCAGGCGATCGCCCGTCGCGTTTTCAGGCAGTGCAGCCAGAAGCGCCCTTGTGTAGTTGCTCTGCGGGTTTTCAAACAGCGAAAGCACGTCGGCCTCCTCCATCTTGCGACCCTTGTACTGCACCACCACGCGGTCTGCCGTTTCGGCCACCACACCCATATCGTGGGTGATCATGATGAGGCCCATACCGTTTTCGGCCTGAAGCTTCATCAGCAGATCGAGGATCTGCTTCTGGATCGTCACGTCGAGTGCGGTCGTCGGCTCGTCGGCAATCAGGAGCTTCGGATTGCAGGCGATCGCGATCGCGATCATCACGCGCTGGCACTGGCCACCGGACATCTGGTGCGGGAAGTGCTTGAGCCGTTCTTCCGGGTCAGGCAGGCCGACCAGATTGAACAGCTCGATGGCGCGGGCGTGGCGCGTTTTCTTATCCATGCCTATGTGGATGCGCAGGACTTCTTCCAGCTGAAAGCCGACCGTGAAGCACGGGTTGAGGCTTGCCACTGGCTCCTGGAAGATCATGGCGACGTCTTTGCCGATGAGCTTGCGGCGTTCGGCAGCGGTCAGTGTCTGGATGTCGCGACCTTCGAACAGCATGCGGTCGGCAGTGATCTTCGCCGTCCAGGGCAGAAGCCCCATGACGGCCAGCATCGAGACCGATTTGCCGGAACCGGATTCGCCGACGATGGCGAGAACCTCGCCCTTTTCGACGGAGACGGAGATGCCATCGACGGCGCGGAACCAGCCGGTGGCGGTTTCGAATTCGACGACGAGATTATCGATTTGCAGAAGTGCCATGTCAGGACCTCTTCAGTTTCGGGTCAAGCGCATCACGCAAACCATCACCCACCAGATTGATGGCGAGAACGGTCACGAGGATGGCAATGCCGGGGAAAGTAACGACCCACCATGCGCGCAAAATGAACTCACGCGCTTCGGCAAGCATGGTGCCCCATTCCGGTGCGGGCGGCTGTGCGCCCATTCCGAGGAAGCCGAGTGCTGCGGCATCGAGAATGGCGTTCGAAAACGATAGCGTCGCCTGCACGATGAGCGGTGCGGTGCAGTTGGGCAGGATGGTGCGGAACATCAGACGCAGCGGTCCGGCACCGGCCAGACGCGAAGCGGTCACGTAGTCCTTGGACTTTTCTGCCATGACGGCTGCGCGAGTCAGGCGCACGAAATGCGGCTGGAGAACGAGCGCAATCGCTATCATGCCGTTGGTCAGGCCCGGTCCGAGGATCGCGACGAGAACCAGCGCTAGCAGCAGCGAGGGGAAGGCCAGAATGATATCCATCAGGCGCATGATGACCGTATCGAGCCAGCCGCGATAATAACCGGCGAGAACGCCGATGATAACGCCGGTGGAGAGCGACAGTGTGGTGACGAAAACGCCGATGAACAGCGAATATTGCGCACCGTAGATCAGACGCGACAGGATATCGCGACCAACGGGGTCGGTGCCCAGGAGGTAGGACAGGTTGCCACCTTCCATCCATGCTGGCGGCAGCAGAACGAAATCGCGGTACTGCTGGAACGGCGAATGCGGTGCGATGACAGGCGCAAGGATCGCGACAATCACGAGGGCGACGAAGACATAGAGGCCGATGACGGCGCCCTTGTTTTCGGAGAAATAAAACCAGAATTCCTTCAGCATCTGCTTGCGCATGGCGGAAGAGGAAACCGGTTCGGCTTTTTTAATGATGGCGGTATCGGCCATGAAACGATCCTCTTCTTTAATGCCGGATGCGCGGATTGATGAGGCCATACATGAGGTCAACGATGAGGTTGACGACCATGATGATGCCCGCAATCAGCAGGAGACCGCCCTGAATGACAGGGTAGTCGCGGCGGAAGACGCTATCGACCATCCATTTACCGATGCCCGGCCAGGAGAAGATCGTTTCGGTAAGGATCGCACCGGCCAGCATGACGCCGACCTGAAGACCGATGGTGGTGATGACAGGGATCATGGCATTGCGAAGCGCGTGGATGCCAATCACTCTGAACGGTGAAAGACCCTTGGCGCGGGCGGTGCGGACGTAGTCTTCCGACAGCACTTCCAGCATGGCAGACCGCGTCTGACGCGCGATGACCGCCAGCGGAATGGTGGCCAGCACGATGGATGGCAGCGCCAGATGGCTGAGCGCTGATGCAAATGCGCCCTTCTGTCCGGATAGCAGCGAGTCGATCAGCATGAAGCCGGTGACCGGCGGGAAGTAGAACATCAGCGAGATGCGTCCCGACACCGGTGTCCATTGCAGGATACCGGAAAACAGGATGATCAGCAGCAGACCCCACCAGAAGATCGGCATGGAGTAACCGACAAGTGCCACGCCCATGACGCCCTGATCGAAGATCGATCCGCGCTTGATGGCCGCGATGACGCCTGCCGGAATGCCGATGGCGATGGCGATGATCATGGCGCAGAAGGACAGTTCCACGGTGGCCGGGAACAGTGCCTTGAACTGCGTGAGAATAGGCGTCTTGGACACGATGGACGTGCCGAAATCACCCATCAGGATACCTTTGAGGTAATCCAGATACTGGATGATCATGGGACGGTCCATGCCGAGTGCCGCGCTGATCTGCGCATGGCGCTCCGGCGACATGACACGTTCGCCCGATAGAAGTGCGACCGGATCGCCCGGCAAAAGCCGAATGAACAGAAACGCGATAATGGAAACCCCGATGAATGTCGGGATGAGCACGGCAATGCGCCGCACGAGAAAGCCAATCATGAGAAACCTTCGATCTGTTCCGGCCGGAACCTATGCGCGGGTAGCGACCTTTGCGGCCTGCTTCTTACTTTTATTGTTCAAAACGCAAGTGCCGCGCGCCTTGAGACAAGACACGCGGCATTTTTCTATGCGTCGGGTTGTTACTCGGCAATATCCACGTTTTCGAACGTGAAGTCACCCAGCGGGCTCTGGACGAAACCGGTCACTTCCTTGCGCATCGGAACGACGGACAGGGAGTGGTCGATGGTGGCCCAAGGAGCCTGCTTCTTGAACACGACCTGAGCTTCTTCGTAGAGCTTGGTGCGCTCAGCCTGATCGGTGGTGATCTTGGCCTTTTTCACGAGAGCGTCGAAGTCCTTGTCGCACCACTGAGCACGGTTGTTGCCGCCAACGGCATCGCAGCCGAGCAGCGTGTCGAGGAAGTTGTCCGGGTCACCATTGTCGCCGGTCCAGCCGAGGAACACGGCGCCGTCACGGTCCTTTGCCTTCGAACGGTCGAGATATTCGGCCCATTCGTAGGATACGATCTCGACCTTGACGCCGATCTTGGCGAAATCATCCTGGATGACTTCGGCAGCGCGGCGGGCGTTGAGCATGTATGGACGCGAAACCGGCATCGCCCAGACCTTCATCGACAGGTCCTTTACGCCTGCGTCTGTCAGCATCTTCTTGGCTGCTTCCAGATCGTAGGTGTCGTCTTCGACCTTGTCGTTGTAGGACCACATGGTTGGCGGCAGCGGGTTCTTGGCAGGCGTGGCCATGCCCTGGAACACGGCGTCAACGATGGCCTTCTTGTTGATGGCCTTGTTCAGCGCCTTGCGGACTTCCGGCTTGTCGAAAGGAGCCTGCGTGGTGTTGTAGGCGAGGTAGGCAACGTTGAGGCCTTCCTGCTCCATAACCGTCAGCGACTTGTCTTCCTTCATGGACTTGACGTCGGCAGCGTTCGGGTAAGGCATCAGGTGGCATTCGCCAGCCTTCAGCTTCTGGAAACGAACGGCGGCATCGGTGGTGATGGCGAAAACCAGATCGTCGATCTTTGGCGCGCCACCCCAATAGTCCTTGTTGGCCTTGAAGCGGATGACGGCATCCTGCTGGTAACCGACGAAAGCGAAGGGACCGGTGCCGACTGGCATCTGGTTCAACTGCGCCTGCTTGCCTTCAGCGGCCAGCTTGTCGGTGTATTCCTTCGACATGATCGAAGCGAACGGCATCGCGATGTTGGCGAGGAACGGTGCTTCCGGGCGGTTCAGGGTGAACTTGACCGTCATGTCGTCGACTTTTTCAACCGACTTGATCAGCTTGGGGAAGCCCATGCCTTCGGCATATTCCCAGGACGTGCCTGGAACATACTGGTGCCATGGGTTGTCGGTCTTGATCTGGCGCTCGATGGAGAACACGACGTCGTCAGCGTTGAGGTCACGCGTTGGCGTGAAGAATTCTGTGGTCTGGAACTTCACGCCCTTGCGAAGCTTGAAGGTGTAGACGGTGCCGTTTTCCGAAACTTCCCAGCTTTCAGCAAGGCCAGCAACAGGCTTGGTGGTGCCGGGTTCGAATTCCAGAAGGCGGCTGTAAACGGTGTGGGCCGAGGCATCGAATGTGGTGCCGGCGGTGTAGAGACCGGGGTCGAAACCTTCCGGGGAACCTTCAGAGCAATATACGAAGGTTTTTGCGCTTGCAGCGGCAGGTGCAAAGCACGTCGCCGAAAGCAAGGCTGCAGCGATTAGGCCAAGTTTGTATCTCATCAAAGAGCTCCCAATTTTTGTATCCGGCTCGCTTATTCTGCGACTACCGATGCAACTTGGTTATAAGAAACTTTGCACATACTCAAGCGGCCAACCGAAACGATTCAGGTGGTTTTTTGACCAAATGTTCAACTTCAGGCGATTTTGATACTAATTTAGGCGCAGGGATTAGAATCATATGTTTCCTGCAACAGTATTTAACCACTGCTTTTTGGTCGAAAACACTGTGTTTTCGCGGTCGGCGCGGGCGCGAAAATCAATAGAATGGAAAAAGCGGCTGACGCCTCAATTTTACGTCAGCGCCCCAGCGAAACCGGGGCGCTTTGCGCTACAGACGCTTTTCGAGGGTGTTACGCCTTGGCGATCTTGTCGCCCACGACCCGCCAGTTCACGAGGTTTTCCAGCACGACCTTGATGTGTTCTGGCTTGCGGTTTTCATAATCTACGTAATAGGCGTGTTCCCAGATATCGATGCCGAGATAGGCCGGGCGACCGACGGCAACCGGGTTGTTGGCATCCTCATAGCCGACCAGTGCCAGCTTGCCCTGATCATCTCGCGTCAGCCAAACCCAGCCGGTGCCGAAAACTTCGTCTGACGTGGCGACGGCCTTGGCGATGAAGGCATCGTAATCACCGAATGCTGCGCTTAGCTCCTCTGCGGCCTTGCCATCCGGTCTTTTCGGGCCGCCCGGCACGAATTGATCCCAATAGACCACATGGTTCCACGCTTGGGCGGCGTTGTTGAAAATCTTCTTGTCGGCGGTCTTGCCAGCGGAAGCCTTGACGATCTCTTCCAACTCCATATCGGCATAGGGCGTGCCCTTGGCGAGCGTGTTGAGCTTGTCGAAATAGGCCTTGTGATGCTTGCCGTAGTGCAGACCAACGGTTTTGGCCGAAATGTGCGGGGCAAGCGCGTCCTCCGCGAATGGTAAAGCCGGTTGCTTCAAAGGCAGGGCGGCGCGTGCGATGGATGGCGCGGAAAGGGCGGATGCTGCGGCAGTGGCTGCTGTGGCCGCCATGATGGCGCGTCTGGTCATTAACATGTGTCGGTCTCCTCCGGTGGGTGTCTGGGACGCAAACATGCTCACTCTCTAAAAGTTGCTTTTAAACCTTGCTTCTTCGCCTTCTTCGCGATTTTGTTATCTAAGCAGATGCTGTTGAGAGTCGAGGAGGATACGATGCAATCACAGGTGAAACCCGGCGAAGAACGCGCACTCGTTCTGGAGGAAATCGGCAAGCTTTCGCTGCGTCCGTTTCCGCTGGAAGAGCAGGTTGGGCCGCATGATGTGCGCATCGCTATCCATACCGTCGGCATTTGTGGCAGCGATGTACACTACTATACCCACGGTGCCATCGGCAATTTCGTGGTGCGTGAGCCGATGATTCTGGGACATGAGGCCTCTGGTACCGTAACCGAGGTTGGCTCCGGCGTAACGAACCTGTCGGTGGGGGACCGCGTGTGCATGGAGCCGGGCATTCCCGACCCGATCAGCCGCGCAAGCCGCATCGGCCATTACAATCTCGATCCTGCGGTGCGCTTCTGGGCAACGCCGCCCATCCACGGCGTTTTGCGTGCGTCCGTCGTTCACCCCGCTGCCTATACATTCAAGCTGCCGGACAATGTGTCGTTCGCGGCGGGCGCGATGGTGGAGCCGCTGGCAGTCGGCGTACAGGCGGCTACGCAGGCCAAGGTCAAGCCGGGCGATATCGCCGTCGTCATCGGCGCAGGTCCCATCGGTCTCGTCACCGTTCTGGCCGCCCTTGCTGCCGGTTGCGCCCGCGTGATCGTATCGGATGTCGATCCGGTGAAGCTGGATATGGCCCGTGGTCTGGGACCGGTCGAAACCGTCAATGTGCGCGAGCACGACCTTGCCGAGCAGGTACTGAAATCCACCGGCGGCTGGGGTGCGGATGTCATTTTCGAATGCTCCGGTGCCGAAACCGCCATTACACGCGTGTTCGAGCCGCTGCGACCTGCGGGGATGGTTGTGTTCGTCGGCATGCCGACCAAGCTTGTCGCCTATGACGTGGTGGCAGCGCAAATTCGTGAAGCGCGTGTCGAGCATGTTTTCCGCTATGCCAACGTTTTTGGCCGCTGCGTCGATATGCTGGCGTCCGGTGCCATCGATGTCGCGCCGCTGATTACCCGCACCTTCGATTTCGAAGACAGCATCAAGGCCTTCGACCTCGCCGCATCCGCGCCTGCCGGAGAGGTGAAAATGCAAATTCTCATGCCGCAATGATGATTGAGGGTTGCGCGAAAATAATCAGCAGTTAGCTTGAGCACCGGTGGTGGGTGGAGGCTCAAACCGCTTATCTGTATCGATGCAGGAGGATCAATTTATGAAGACGATCAAGGGACCGGGGCTTTTTCTCGGTCAGTTCGCAGGCGATGCTGCACCGTTCAACACGTGGGACGGCATCACCAAATGGGCGGCTGATAAAGGGTATCTCGGTGTGCAGGTGCCCACATGGGCCGGACAGTTGATCGACCTGAAGAAAGCAGCCGAATCCAAGGACTATTGCGACGAGTTTGCCGGTGTGGCCCGGAGCAACGGCGTCGAAATCACTGAACTTTCCACCCATCTGCAAGGCCAGCTTGTCGCCGTGCATCCTGCTTACGATGAAGCTTTTGACGGTTTTGCTGCACCCGAAGTGCGCGGCAACCCCAAGGCGCGTCAGGCTTGGGCCGTCGAGCAGGTCAAGCTGGCGCTGAAGGCATCGCGCAATCTGGGCATCAATGCCCATGCCACCTTCTCCGGTGCACTCGCATGGCCCTTTATCTACCCATGGCCGCAGCGCCCTGCCGGTCTGGTGGAAGCCGCTTTCGATGAACTGGCCAAGCGCTGGACGCCGATCCTCGATTATGCCGATGAACAGGGTGTGGACGTCTGCTACGAAATTCACCCCGGCGAAGACCTGCATGACGGCGTAACCTTCGAAATGTTCCTGGAGCGGGTGAAGAACCACAGCCGCGCCAACATGCTCTACGATCCCTCGCATTACGTGCTGCAATGCCTCGACTATCTCGACAATATCGACATCTACAAAGACCGCATCAAGATGTTCCACGTCAAGGATGCGGAGTTCAACCCCACCGGTCGCCAAGGCGTTTATGGCGGCTATCAGGGCTGGGTCAACCGCGCTGGCCGCTTCCGCTCGCTGGGCGACGGGCAGGTGGATTTCGGCGCCGTGTTCTCGAAAATGGCCGCCAATGATTTCGATGGCTGGGCCGTGGTCGAGTGGGAATGCGCGTTGAAGCACCCGGAAGACGGCGCTGCCGAAGGCTCTGAATTCGTCAAGGCGCACATCATTCGCGTCACCGAAAAGGCCTTCGACGACTTCGCTTCAAGCGGCACAGACGATGCCGCCAACCGCCGCATGCTGGGCCTATAAATCATTTCGAGGACATTTCATGGCTATTGAAGGAAAGACGACCGACAAGGCGAGCAAGCGCATTCGCCTTGGCATGGTGGGTGGTGGCGCAGGCGCCTTCATCGGCGGTGTGCACCGCATGGCGGCACGACTGGATAACCGCTTTGAGCTGGTGGCAGGCGCTTTGTCCTCCACCCCTGAAAAATCCAAGGCCTCCGGTCTGGAACTGGGACTGGAGGAGGACCGCTGCTACGGCTCCTTCGAAGAGATGGCCGAAAAGGAAGCAGCCCGCGACGATGGCATCGAAGCCGTCGCCATCGTCACGCCCAACCATGTGCACTACCCGGCAGCAAAGGCGTTTCTGGAACGCGGCATCCATGTCATCTGCGACAAGCCGCTGACCTCCAATCTGGAGGATGCGAAAAAACTGAAGGCGGTGGCGGACAAGTCCGATGCGCTGTTCGTGCTGACCCACAACTATACCGGCTACCCGATGGTGCGCCATGCGCGGGAACTGGTGGAAAGCGGCGCGCTGGGTGATATCCGGCTGGTGCAGATGGAATATCCGCAGGACTGGCTGGCAGAACCCGTAGAGCAGACCGGTGCCAAGCAGGCCGTATGGCGCACCGACCCGGCGCAATCGGGTGCTGGCGGCTCCACCGGCGATATCGGAACGCATGCCTATAATCTCGGCTGCTTCATCTCCGGCCTCGAAACCGACGAACTGGCCGCAGACGTCCACACCTTCGTGGAAGGGCGTCGTCTTGACGACAACGCTCACGTCATGCTGCGCTTTAAGGCCAAAGATGGCAAAGCACCTGCCAAGGGTCTGCTGTGGTGCAGCCAGGTGGCTGTTGGCAACGAGAACGGCCTCAAGGTTCGCATTTACGGCAGCAAGGCCGGCATCGAGTGGACGCAGGCCGATCCGAACTATCTGTGGTTCACCAAGCTTGGCGAGCCCAAGCAGCTGATCACCCGTGGCGGCGCCGGTGCCGGTGCATCTGCCGCCCGCGTCAGCCGCATCCCGTCCGGCCACCCGGAAGGCTATCTCGAAGCCTTCGCCACCATCTACACCGAAGCAGCAAACGCCATCGATGCACGGCGTAACGGCACGGCGCTGGACAAGGCGGTCACCTACCCCACCATCGACGATGGCGTTAAAGGCGTCGCTTTCGTAGAGGCCTGCATCGCCTCGTCAAAGCAGAATGGCAGCTGGGTGAAGCTGTAATTCTCGAACGACCGGGGTGCGGTGCGCCCCGGTCGTCGGCTTGCAGGACCTGGGTGGGCTTTTGGCAAAAGCCGTGACCCCTCTCCAGGTCATCCATGATGTTTCACGTAAAAATCAAAAAAAATAAATAAAATCAACGCATTGAAGAATCTTCGAGCTTTCCGGCGTCAGAAGCGGATAGATCTGGCCATGCCGCCTCTGATTGTCATTTGAAAAACATCCATTCAAAATCAAAGCCTTATCAAAAAAACGCAAAAAATCGACAAAAGCTTTCTCAATGGTCCCCGGAGCTGTGCCTACAATTGCCTCGCTTCCATCGGCAGGATGTATCGCGAGACATCATGGCGGCTGGAAGTGGTGTTTGGGGTCTGGCCGGAACGTGCGGTCGAAACCGAGACATCGGTGCCACGACCCCAGCCGACGGCCCCGGACCCATCGAGAGCTCCGGCAAGCCAAGATGTCTGGTTGCGTGGCGAGACGGATGGAGGGTTTGTCCGGGTGCGCTAATGCCCCTGACGACCCCTCCCCTCGGCTTTCGCTGAGGAAACAGACGGACGTAACAACCCAGTGGCCACGCAAATGCGGACACATAGACCACCATACCAGAGACATCACCGCATTTGCGTGTGCTCTCCGGGTTTGAACGACTGCACACCACGGACGCCACGCGCCGCGTGAACACTTCGGTATGCCCAACGCTCGGAAAGCAGGACAGGCACCGGCAACCGCCGAAACCCTTTTCGCCGGTGAGAACCTCAGATCAGAATCGCTTACTCATCCTTGCCCGTGCCCCTCCATACCTGTCGCCATCGCCTTCCACATTGAAAAGCAGGCTAAAATCGAGGTTCCAATCGTCGGGAGTTGCCAATGATATTCCCGTTGACACCGTGCCAAAAGCACCGGACCCGTCAAGGCCAGCGAACCCGCCTGTGAGGCCAATCTTCGGGGTCAGCGTGGTATCATTGCTCAGCGTGAACTTTCGCGCCACTTCGGCGCCAATGCTCACTCGCAGTTGCTCGGAAGTGAAGCCATCGAGGGTCAACTCATCGCCTGCGGCATTGGACACAGTGTAATCGTCGACCTGTTCGGAGAGATAGACAGCGCGTAACTTGGGCGTCAGCACAGTTACCTCATCCAAACGCCATTGCCCCTTGATCGCCGTGTCAGCCATCCAGCGCTTGGTGTCGAAGGTCCCGTCCCAGAAGGCGGTGTCGATGTCGTTGGCCGAACCGCCGTAGAGAATACTGGTATCCCAATACACGCCCTTGCCAATCTCCAGTGAGCTATAGGGCCCTACCAGCCAGCCATTGCCCGTAAGTTTTGCATCCGCATCGGTCGGATCGGTCATTCTATCCAGGTGGAACGATAGACCGACGAGTGCCTTGTCGGTGATCAGGTAATCAGCGCCCGCCGAGAGCATGCCAAAACTACCCCACCTGCGATCGTCGTCATCATCGCGATTGTGCATCAGAAATGCACCGCTCAGCCAGACATTGAATGGCGACGACGATATTCCGCCGAGGGATTGCCCGGAAGCATCGCCAGCACCGTTTCGATAGGCCTCAATTTGGGCCAAGCTGGTTGAAAAGCCGATTGTCATACCATTGGAAGAGGGAGATATCCTCGTCGTCACCGGCTCGTTCGCGTTCTCTGCGTTCCGTCTTTCCAGAAGACCCGGCACGTTGATGGCTGATGAGATCATGCTTTGTCGCGATCTCACAAAATCCCTGACGAGGCCATCGATCTCGGTTGCGACCTCGGCTGGATTGTAACCAAGGTTATAGGTCACGGTTCCCGTGCTGCTGCCAAGGCCGCTCGTGAGGCTGAAGGTGATCACGACAGGCCCGGAAAAGCCCGGCGTCGGAGTAAACTTCAGATACCAGCCAACCGGAGAAACCGGACCGGATTGTGCATAGTCACCCATGGTGAGAACAGCCCTGCCCGCATTCGACGGCACGACGGAAACAAGCTCTCCACTATCGAAGGGACCGCCGGTCGCATTCTTGTCGAGACGCGTATCTGGGGGAGAGGAACCCGCCTCGACAGTGATCGTCTGGCTTACAACCTGAACGGATTGCTCCTTTACCGTCAGATTGTATCGAGCTTTTCCGATCATGTTTTGCGCGTCCCTGACCTGGACCTCGAAAACATAGTCGTTCTGCGTGTTGTCAGCCAATGTACCGGACAATAAACCGGATGTGCTCAATGTGAGCCCATCCGGCAAGGTGCCCGAAATGACATTGAAGGCGAAAGGGGCGGCTCCGCCTGAGACCGTGATCTGTTGATTGTATGTTTCTCCAGCCATAGCATCCGTCAGATTACCTTCAGAGGGAGACAGAACGAGATCTTCTGCCGTAGCGATGACGACGCTCAGCGTATAGGCCGCCGAGTCTTGTGCAGTGTTTGCATCTTTTGCGGTAATGGTGAAGCTCGCGTTTTCAGCCGCTGTCGGCGTACCGGAAATGACGCCGGTCGAGGAGTTGAGGTCGAGGCCTGCGGGGAGTTCACCTAATGTGACCTCGTATGTGTAGGACGCTGTACCGCCAGATGCCGCGATGGTCACGTTATAGGCCGTGCCCACAGTGCCTGCTGTCAGGGCGCCCCGGGGTGGGGAGAAGGTGAAGGAGGTCGGGGGAGATACGGTGACGGAAACGGTCGCCGGTGACGACGTGCCCGTCGCATTCGTCGCCGTGTAGGTGAAGCTGTCAGTGCCGGAATAGCCTGCCGTCGGCGTGTAGGTAATGGCGGTGCCGGATGCCGTTGCCGTGCCATGGCTGGCTTGCGTATCAACGGCGACCGAAGCGGCAGCGCCACCTGTTATGTTGAGGGTGATGGCATTGGCCGACGAGTTGGCAGCCACTGTTTTCGAGACGGCGTTCGCAACAGGGGCTTGAACCCCAATCACCAGCGTATAGGCCGCCGAGTCTTGTGCAGTGTTTGCATCCTTTGCGGTAATGGTGAAGCTCGCGTTTTCAGCCGCTGTCGGCGTACCGGAAATGACGCCGGTCGAGGAGTTGAGGTCGAGGCCTGCGGGAAGTTCACCTGATGTGACCTCGTATGTGTAGGACGCCGTACCGCCCGAGGCCGCGATGGTCACGTTGTAGGCCGTGCCTACCGTGCCTGCTGTCAGAGCGCCCCGGGGTGGAGAGAAGGTGAACGAGGTCGGGGCCGACACGGTGATGGAGACCGTTGCAGCTGGCGATGTCCCGCTCGCATTCGTCGCTGTGTAGGTAAAGCTGTCAGTGCCGGAATAGCCTGCCGTCGGCGTGTAGGTGATGGTAGTGCCGGATGCCGTTGCCGTGCCATGGCTGGCTTGCGTATCCACGGCGACCGATGCGGCAGCGCCACCTGTTATGTTGAGAGTGATGGCATTGGCCGACGAGTTGGCAGCCACTGTCTTCGAGACGGCGCTAGCCACAGGAGCTTCAACCCCAATCACCAGCGTATAGGCCGCCGAGTCTTGTGCAGTGTTTGCATCCTTTGCGGTGATGGTGAAGGTCTCGCTTTCAGCTGAGGTCGGGGTGCCGGAAATGACGCCGGTTGAGGAGTTGAGGTCGAGGCCTGCGGGGAGTTCACCTAATGTGACCTCGTATGTGTAGGACGCCGTACCGCCCGAGGCCGCGATTGTCTCGTTATAGGCTGTGCCTACCGTACCTGCTGTGAGGGCTCCTGCGGGTGGCGAGAAGGTGAAGGTTGCGGCATTATATGTGAATCCACTTGAGAGCGTCGCCGTGTTCGTTCCATCCGACAGCACGACATCGACAGCACCAGCTACATGAGCTGGCGTGGTTGCGCTGATAGATGTTGCGCTGTTGACGGTGAAATTTGTGGCAGCTTCCGTTCCGAATTTGACGCTATTGATTGAGGCGAGATTGGTGCCAGTGATCGAGACGGACGTTCCACCATTGGTGGAACCGCTGTCGGGAGATATGGATGAAATAACGGGGCCCGCTTCGCGCGTAACCGTGACTGTGTAGTTTTTTGAACTGCCATATTCCGGGGTCACCACAACAGGGATTGCGTTGGTACCCACGTTGAGGGGGATAGAGGATGATGCGGCACCGGATGTGACCGCTACGCCCTTTACTGTTATGGTTGAGTTCCCATCATTGGCCGTTGGGGTGACGGCGATGGAGCTTACAGAATTGGCGACTGAGACCATGTAGCTGGTTGTCGCAGACGAAAAGCCAGGATCTAAACTGCCGTTGTCGAGCGCAAGTGCTGACAGTGTTGCGTCGGATGAAGCCGTTGCACACGCCAGTATGAGGGTAGAGCCAGTATTGGCCATTGAAGTCAGACTCACTTCGGCCGTCGCATCGAATGGAAATACGAAGCTTGAAGAGACCGTCTGGTTTCCTGATTTGTTATCAGCGTTTAAAACGAGGGCGTAATCATACACATCAACCACAGCACCTGCGTAACTAACCGGCGAACCCGTTCCGGTAAACGTTGCCGTCCAGCTTAATTTTTCACCGGCCTTAAAGTCGTATACTGAATATATGTCATCGTCGACTCCATTGACCAAAGTTACGCCACTGCTCCAGTCCGAGTTCACATCCTGACAACTCAGAGCTTGCGCCTGGCCCGCGACACCAAAGAAAATGGCCAAAGACAGAAGAAATTTAGCCGATTTTCGCGTCGGAAACGAAAGAGCAGACGCCACCTTATGAAACGCATCGTTAGACGTTTTCTTCTGCACGAAACTTCCCCAAAATACACGCGGAACCGCAACCACGAGTCGTTATCCCACTGCCCCGTATCTCAAAAATTACTATCACGTAATTTATCGATTTCTAGTACAGGTGGTATTTTGGTTTCAAGAAAAGTGTATTAGTTTTTTCTACTGTTGCATCTTCGATACAACCTGTGGGCGGGGTAACCATCGCATGTGGTAGTGTGGAGGTTCAGTGCCTGTTAGCTGAAAGCCAAGGCGTTCGTAGATGTGTCTGGCGCTTGTGCCAAACATGGGCGTGGAAAGAGTGATCGGAATGTCCATATTTTCAGCAGCGGCCTGAAGCCCCCGCACCACATTGGTCCCAATGCCTTTACCTCGGGCTGCGGTCATGACTTGCAACTCCGACAGGCGCCAGTTGCTGTAGCCCAGCGAAACGACAAGTCTTCCAACGCGGTTGCAATTATCTTCAATAACCATGTCCATATGCTCAGGGTAGGCGTTGCCCAGCCCTTCGCGCAGAGTATCGAATTGTTGCTTGTGCAACATGCGTAAAAAATCCGGCTTGCCATCAACCCAGGACAGCCACGGCCTGGCCTCGATAAGCAATTGCAACAGAAATGGCTGATCCTGAGCCTGGACAAACCGCAAAGCCAGATTGCCGGGCATTGGAAATGAGCCGTTCAGCGCTGCCATGTTGGCTGCTCCATTGTTTTAGCCAAATACAACTTGAAACAGAGCCCTGGTCGGGGCTGTAGGGTT
Organism: Hyphomicrobiales bacterium; assembly: GCA_900468015.1. Taxonomy (GTDB): domain Bacteria; phylum Pseudomonadota; class Alphaproteobacteria; order Rhizobiales; family Rhizobiaceae; genus Agrobacterium. The sequence continues at coordinate 13,569 of UBRU01000023.1, read as the reverse complement.
CAGGATACGCGAAACGTGAACCGGTCCAATGGCGGGAACATCGGGATGAAAAAACGAGAAGTCCCCCCATTGAAAAGGCGGCACAGTTTCATCTTCAGCCTCGAATTCCAGTGAAAATGGCGTTCGAGGTGTACCTTGCATCTTTCCTTCGGGAAATTCACTGCATCGTTTCAATTGCACGGGGATGGCGAGATCGGGGGAATGCACCATCTGGAACAGTTCGCCGACATAGGGTTGAAGCAATGAAGCCCTTATCGTTGCCATGTCCAGCGTCATGGTCGATCCGGATAAATGCCGACCATGGCGATGACGAAGTTCATGGCGAGATACGGTTGCATCAGGGACACCGACTCGCTCTTGCCCGCGGCAGCTATGGTCACGGCACCGCCTGTGAGAGCGTTGATTTTTACCGTTGCGCCGGGTGAACCTGCATCGCCGGTGACCTTCGTGTTGACGTTGCTCAACTTCACGAGATCGGCAGTCTTGGGAGAGGCGTACATTCTGTTGTTTGTACTGGCAACGCCGGACAACATATTGTTCGTGCTGCTTGGTAAATTTGCATCGCCGACAGCACCGTAAACATCCACATCAACGGCAACATTGAGAGTACTTGGAACGCCTGGAATTGTTACATTCTGCTCTGTTAAGACCGGAGCGAAGCTGGCTTGATGGCTGTGAACAGGCATTTGGTCCTGAGTAAGCGTATGCGCGGTTTCGCCCTGGGAACTTGCGAAGGGGAAAGTTCCAAGAGTAGGGCTCACGCCCGCCCCCAGCGGCACTCTGCCGCGCAAATCCGGCAGCATGAAATTACTGTTGACAAGACTACCACCATAAGTTTCCCCAATAAGCGAATAGAGCCCCTGATACTGCATGACCTGGACAGTCTGCCCCTGGCAGACGCTATAACCGTTCGGGGCCCATGAAAACGGGAGCAAGTAAATCATTCCGAGCATGGGATCCATATCAATACCCTCAAAGGTTGTTGTTTTATTTTCTGTAACCAGTGAGGGTGCTCGCGTCAAGTGACACATCAGAAAATTAGTAGCAAAAAATATTACAGCCTTGCATGCTTCATCGATATCCCGTCAGCTCCGGATATTAAGACGAGATTCAAACTGTGTTGGAGAAATCGGCGGACGGCACAGGCAGCATATGCAGTCCATTACGATGCCGAGCATCGAGTGGATGCACTACGGCATGTTCCGATGGATATTTGAATGAAGGACCGCATTTCCGTATTCGCAATCTCTAACAGACGAGCTACTTAAAAGACTGGCGGCGGTGACAGGAGGCGGATTTGGATTTTATGAAACTTCTGAAGTCGCTTGAAGAGCTGCTTTACGAGCTGGTGACATGGCTGCTGTTTTACCCGCTCACCATGTGGCGATCTGTCGTGAGGCCGCTGAGCATGATGCGCTATGCCGATACGGAGCTCGCCGACCGGCTTGAAGATCAGTACGACGATACCTTGAGCCCTCCCCTGTTTCTGCTGATCACACTGCTCCTGTCACAGGGCGTCTCATCCGCTTTTCCCTCTGCCTATGATACCGCCGCTGCCGCCAAGGAACTGGGGTCTGGTTCTAACCTGCTCATCGCGCGCGGCGTTGTCTTCGGGATTTTTCCGCTGTGCATGTCGGTTACAGCGCTGCGACAGCGGTCGGCGAGAATCACCCGGAACTCGCTGCGCCCGCCCTTTTTCAGTCAGTGCTATGTCGCGGCACCTTTTGCATTCGTCGTGGGCCTGGGATTTGACTTCATGTTCATGCCCCACGCACAGGGGATGATGATTGGTGCCATGACGCTGACGATTGCCATAGCTTGGTATGCGCAGACGCAGATACGATGGTTTATCAGGGATATGCACATGGGCGCGGTCAGGGCGACGGGCGCTTTCATTCTGGCGTTCGTCACTGCGAGTGTCGTCGCGCTGATGCTGGCCATTACGATTGGTGTGGAGGCCAAGACGATGGCAGCCGGCTGATCTTTGATCCGCAATCAGGGCGCGACAAATGTTGTGCCGAGCGGGCTATGCGATGTAGTGTGGTGGGATCGTATACAACTGCTGATAGGATCGAGATGAAGCTGTCTAGAGTCGGTGTAGTTATGATGCTGGCGCTCGCCTTACCATTTACTGCAGATATTTCAGCGACTTCTGCGGAAGCGCCGTCCGCACCGCTGCCGCAAAACGCGACTGAGTGGAACAAATATGTGAGTGCGCGACTGAGACGCACTTCGATTCCAATCGCGAATGCAGCTCGCAAGCGCGGAATTGTGGGGGACTACGCCTTAAAAATTGACTTTACCATCAAGTCCGACGGGTCGGTCTCCGATGTGCGTCTTATGGAGGGGTCAGGGGATGACGCCCTGGATGCGGCCGCATTGGAGGTTCCCGCCAAGGCCGTACCCTTTCTTCCCTTCACCAAGGACATGCCGCAAACGCCGAGGCGTATTAGTGCGCCCCTAGTTTTCAAGCTGGTTCCGGAGCCCCCGAAGCCACCAGCACCCTAGTGTGGCTCCCGCTCCCACCCTATTTATCGTCCAATCGCATGCTCATTACGCAATGTTATGCTCAGTATGTGACGATACACTTGCCAAAAGCCCCAATCGCAGGGTATGGACTGTGCATAATTGCCAGAATGTTACCCAGGAGCTAAAGCTTGCAAGTCCTCGTCCGTGATAACAATGTCGATCAGGCGCTACGCGTACTGAAGAAGCGCCTTCAACAGGAAGGCGTGTTCCGTGAAATGCGTCTCCGTGAAAGCTATGAGAAGCCATCAGTCAAGCGCGCCCGCGAAAAGGCTGAAGGCATCCGCAGAGTCCGTAAACTCGCTCAGAAGAAGCTGAACCGCGAGTTGGGCATCGTAGCACCGAAGAAGCAGCGGCCTGCTCCGCAGGCCAAGCCTGCTTCTACGACCTAATTACTCGATCAGCACTTCGTCGTGACCGCACTTGCCTTTTGGCAAGTGCGAGAAGACCGTCTAGTCAAAAGTGGGGTTCAGCTTTGAATCCTGCCTTTAGGCGTGTGTCATTGGTTCCGTCGGCCTTGGCCTCGTAATGAATGCCGAGCCGATGGCGTTTGCGTTGTGGTGTTGGAGATACCAACCGTCAGAACCCGCGCCGCGTGTTGTTTCATCAACGTCAGCGCGACTCATCCTACGGTGACAGACTAGGTGAACGGGCCAGCTCCGGTCTCATTGCAGAATCGCGTCTGCCAGAGGCGAGTCACGGGGTTCTGAATGATCGCCATATAGGGCTGGTGATCGATTGCGCTATTGTGCTCAAGTGCCCTAGCGCGGCAGACGTTGGTCGTCTCTAGCGCACACACCTTCTCACAAATGCCCCTCCAAATACCTGCATCGCGCACCATTCAGCCCCATGCCGGTGGTGTATCGCCAGCACACGGATTGCGTCTCGTTGGCGAAAACCATAGGCCTGGCGGAAAGATAAGGTGGAACCTATTCGAGGTCGGATCTTTAATGTCCGATAAAGGACATTAAAGTGGTGTACACCACCGTTCGTGAATTGCCTCCTACCGAAGCGAGACCTTCGTGCCCCAGGACCGGATTGCCGTACTCGTCGTTGAGAACGAGGCACTCATTCGATCTGCTATCGTTGCGGATTTGGAAGCAGAGGGCTTTGAGGTCTTTGAGGCTGCAAACGCAACGGAAGCGATCGTCGTGTTGGCAATCAACCCTGCCATTCGCGCCCTGTTTACCGACATCGATATTCCCGGTGATGTAGACGGCCTGAAACTTGCAGCGTTTGTGAGGGATCGATGGCCACCGATCAAGATCATCATGACATCCCGTCATCACCATCTGCGCGACCAGACGCTCGGTATCGGAGAACATTTCATCCCGAAACCGTATCAGCCAGACCATGTCATTGCTTCGCTGCGTAAGCTTGTATCGCTAGACTGACTGCCGTCCCAAGGGCATGTCGCTTCTGACCGGCACAATGTCCGATATCGGACATATATGTGATTACTTGTATTGCATGCGCGCTCGGAAGGTGACACTCTTCGTTTCACCGCTGGATAAGCGGTCACATGCGAAAGCGAAGTGATTCGCATGCGCACTGGTTCTCGTATCGCTTCTTTTCAATCTGAACGACGTCCTCCCGTGACGGGAATTGCCTATGAAAACTACGTTCTCCGATGACCGTGCGGTAATGGATTCTGCGGGCATTTTGGCAGCGATGGCCAATGCAAAGCGCCTGCATATTCTCGATATTATAAGCCAGCGGGAGGTGCCCGTCGGTCAGTTGGCCGAGATGGTGAACCTCAGCCAGTCTGCCTTGTCACAGCATCTGGGAAAACTTCGAGATGCCAATCTCGTTAGTACACGGCGGGATGCGCAGACGATTTATTACTCCTGCAATTCCTCGGCAGCTATTCATCTCCTCGCGACGCTCTATGATATTTTCGGGATACCGAAGCATCCGCTGGCAACTGAGTCGTCTGCCTGAGGTAATGGTGCTCACGTACCACAGTTGAGCAATGCTCGCATGGGTTTCAAACACCTAGCCTTTTGTGTTCGTCCGATTTCGGACTGAGTATCAGCGTCTTCCGTAGGGTAAGGTGTGGTTTTCATTGCAACATAGCAGGCACAAGGATTGAATTAGAAATCTCTAATGTTTTGCGATCGATAAAAGAATACAACGAGAACGAGCCGGAAACAGTATATCCACAACACAGTTTTTGAGACTTAAGGTTACTAAAAATTGCTGTGCCTATAACTTCACAGATCGAAGTTGTAATCTGTGATATCAAGCGATTTCTATTAAAAGTCATGCCGAATTGTCCCATTTCGGACATGGAGTCTGGGGGCCTTGCATAGTGATCTCCAAGGCCGCCATACATCCGCCACGCCAATGGCTTAAAGCGACTCATCGTTCGCAACTTCATGGCGCGAACGGCTAGGAGATGATCATTGCTCTTGCCCTCACTGAGGTTAAGAATATGAGCAATCTTCAACAATCGACGGTTCATAATAAACTCCTCTCGGCGTTGGACCCGGTCGATTTCGCCCGCCTTGCCCCCCATCTGGAAAAGCTGGAACTGCCGAGGCTGTATGAGCTCTCGTCATCCGGCAAAATTGCCAACTACTGTTATTTCCTCGACCGAGGAATAGCGTCCGTCGTTGCGCAAGTCAGCGGAGGGCGGAAGGCGGAGATCGGCATATTCGGTTCGGAAGGCATGTTCCCGACCTCGCTCATCATGCACGATCCGACTGCGCCCTATTCGACGTTTATGCAGGTTGCCGGATACGGCTACAGAATCCAGAGCATCCATGTGTCCCATGCCATGGAGCAGAGCTTCAATCTTCGATCCCTGCTGTTGAGATTTGCTCAGGTGATGTCCGTTCAGACGGCGTTTACAGCGCTGTCCAACGCCACTGATAACATCGAGCAGCGCCTCGCTCGCTGGCTGCTGATGTGCCATGACAGATCGAATGGCGAGGCCATCGGCCTCACACATGCGTTCATTTCAGAGGTATTGGCCGTGCGGCGCCAAAGCGTCACCACCGCACTCCATGTTCTGGAGGGTCAACATCTGATTTCGGCGGAACGAAATCAGATCAAGATACTGGATCGACAGGGTCTGGAGAGCTTTGCAAGCGGCACCTATGGCCCTGCCGAAGCAGAATACCGACGCCTGGTCGGCCCGTTCTAGACGAACGGCCACCGGCGCGGCACAAGAGCGACCAGCTTATCCCCTCGGGTCATACTCCCCCAAGGAACCGGCATATTTGGCAAGGCTTTCTTCCGGCAGGAAGCGCTTTTCGATGTCCAGAACCGCCGGGAAGCCGGTGAGGTCGAGATAGGAAAAGGTGCCGAGTTTCGAGGATTTTTGGGTTTCCATGAAGTTGTTGAAAGCGTCAGCGCTTCTCTCTTTGCAATCGCGCAAAAATGCTTCCATCATCAATTGGGAAACTTTCGAGATGGAAATATTGTAGACTGCGGCACCGCTTGCCTCATATTCCGCAGCCGACAGAGCAGGTTTGATCGAGCTTGCGTTGATGTAAATATCCGCCTCTGGGAAGGCTTCCAGCACGCGCTGCATTTCTTCGCGGCTCTGAAGCGCCATCACCATCAGCATATCGACGCCGCATAACAGATAGGCCTCGCAGCGACGCAAGACCTCATCGACGCTGCCGCCAACGGCTGCGCGCGAGTCGGTTCTGGCGATAACGACGACATCGGGGTCCAGTTCATCGCGCTTGGCGCAGGCGGCGCGGTATTTGGCGCTGGCCTCCGAGATCGACACAACCTCGACACCCTTGGTGAAGCCGCAACGCTTGGGAAAAGTCTGATCCTCAAGGAAAAAACCCGCCACACCAGCAGTGATGAATTCGTGCACGGCGCGTGTTGTGTTGACCGCATTACCAAAGCCCGTTTCGCAATCGGCTATGACAGGAATGGTAATGGACTGGCAGATACGGCGGATATTATCGACCGCTTCTGTCAACGTCATCAGGCCCGCATCCGGCATGCCCATGATGTGGGCCGCTGCCTGTGAGCCGGACTGGAAGAACAGACGAAAGCCTGCCGCTTCCGTCAGTTGCGCATGATGCGGCGTTGCGCCTGAGATGCCGACCAGCGGCTTGCGGTCTTCCCGCAGCTGACGCCGCAGCTCCGAACTCATGCGACCGGATATGACGGTGGGGCGAAGATGCATGTGAAACCTCCCTGAAACACTGCCGCACGTTTTTCCATAGCATGGATTTTATGTCAACATTCTATCGGTATTAACGCATCTATTCGTCTTTAATTGGATTTTATTGTAAATAGTGTTGACAGATTTGCAAGTCTTGGGCTTAAGTGAGATGACATTAATATGACGGCATGGGAGGAGCTATGACTGTCAGAAACTGGCCACTGGCCACATTCGGCATCACCATATTCGCAATCGGGATTGCGGTGTTTTTCAATGCACGCGGCATTCAGGGCGGGTTTGGCTATGACGCCGTCGGCCCCGCTGTCTTCCCGATGATGATCGGTGGAGGCTTCATGGTCTCTGCCATTTTGATGTGCCTCGAAAGCCTAAGCGTCGATGCCGACGCGACAAATAGCGACGAGAAAACAAACATCTGGCCGGTCATCGTCATTTCGGCAGCCGTGCTGATCGAGGCGCTGCTGATCAAGAAGGCCGGTTGGGTGCCCATGGCAACGCTTGTCTTCGTGGCTGGCGCCTGGGCCTTCGGTGATCGCAGGCTGCTTCTGAATGCTGTGTTCGGCCTCGTGCTGTCCGGCATCATTCTCTTCGCCTTCAACTGGGGGCTCGGCCTCGATCTTCCGCTCGGCATTCTCGCGCCGATCCTTCCTGCCAACCAGTAGGCCCGGCTCAAATGGATACTTTCTTCGATCTCATGAACGGCTTTGCCGTTGCCCTCACACCCGCCAATATCGGCTGGTCGCTTCTGGGCGTCACACTGGGAACCGCCATCGGCGTGCTGCCCGGCATCGGCCCTGCGACCACCGTGGCACTTCTGATGCCGCTGACACTCGGCCTTGATCCCATCTCGGCCTTCATCATGTTTGCGGGCATCTACTACGGTGCGCAGTATGGCGGCTCGACAGCGTCCATTCTCCTTAACACGCCCGGTGAAGCGGGCGCGATGATGACGGCGCTCGACGGTAACGCCATGGCCCGCAAGGGGCGCGGTGCGCAAGCGCTGGCAACCGCTGCCATCGGCTCCTTCATTGCCGGAACGATCGCGACCATCGGCCTGACATTTGCCGCGCCACTGCTGGTCAATGTTGCCCTGCTTTTGACCGCACCTGATTATTTCGCACTGATGATCCTGTCGCTGGCGACGGTAACAACCGTCATCGGGCGGTCGATCGGCAAGGGTATCGCTGCGCTCTGCTTCGGCCTGTTTCTCGGCTGCATCGGCCTCGATCCGCAGACAGGGCAGGAGCGCTTTACCTTCGGCATTATCGAGCTTCTGGATGGCATCGACACCGTGGTGGTGGCGGTCGGCCTGTTCGCTGTCGGCGAGACGCTGTTCGTCGCGGCGCGTGAAGGCGGTGTGGCCGACAAAATCCATGCGCTGAAAGGCTCGATCTGGATGAGCCGTGAGGACTGGTCTCGCTCCTGGAAGCCTTGGCTGCGTGGCACGCTCATCGGCTTCCCGATCGGTGCCATTCCGGCGGGCGGAAGCGAATTGCCGACAATCCTGTCCTACACGCTGGAAAAAAAGCTGTCTCGCAACCCCGAAGAATTCGGCAAGGGTGCCATCGAAGGCGTCGCTGGGCCGGAAGCTGCCAACAATGCCTCGGCGGCTGGTGCCCTGTCTCCGCTGCTGGCGCTCGGCCTGCCGACTTCCACGACAGCCGCAGTTCTGCTGGCCGCCTTCCAGCAATATGGCCTGCGTCCCGGCCCGCTGCTGTTTGAAAGCAACAGCGATCTGGTTTGGGGTCTGATTGCCAGCCTCTACATCGGCAATGTGCTGCTGCTCATCCTCAACCTGCCCATGGTCGGCATATGGGTTAAGCTGCTGTCGATCCCCAAGCCTTGGCTCTATGGCGGCATTCTGGTGCTGGCATCGCTTGGAACCTACAGCATCAACGGCAATGCAATCGATATCTTCCTGCTCTGGATCATCGGCATCATCGGCTTCTTCTGCCGGGTTCTGGATGTGCCCATCGTGCCCTGCATTCTCGGTCTCATTCTGGGCCCGATGATCGAACAGCAGATGCGCCGTTCTCTGGCCATCAGCCAGGGTGACTGGACCGTGTTTCTGACACACCCGGCCTCGGCACTCATGCTGGCGCTGGCAGCCTCCATCATCTTTATTCCAGCCCTTATGCGTCTTCGCCGGTCCAACGACCCGGCTCCCGGCAATGCCGAAGCGCCCTGAAAGAACGGAAATGACCATGTCGCTAAGAGCTGAATATCGAAAACTGATCCGCGAGCGCGCAGGCCACGTCATGCCCGGCGTTTACGATGCCCTGTCTGCCAGAATTGCCGAACGCGCAGGCTTCAAGCTGATCGGCGGCGGTGGCTTTGCCGCCATCGGCACCATGCTGGGTGGTGCGGATATGGGCCAATCCAACATGCGCGATTATGCCGACCATTACGGTCGCATCTGCGCGGCGGTCAACGTGCCGGTATCAGTGGATGCCGACACAGGCTTCGGTGATGTGCACAATGTGACGCAGATGGTGCGCAGTTTCGAAACGGCAGGCGTTTCCGGCATCATGATCGGCGACCAGAGCTTTCCCAACCGTTGTGGATATCTACCGGGCAAGGACGTGATCTCCGTCGAGGAAATGATCGCCAAGATACGTGCCGCCGTCGCAGCCCGCCGCGATCCTGATCTGGTCATCATTGCACGCACCGACAGCCGCAGCGATTTCGGGCTGGATGAAGCGATCATGCGGTGCAATCTCTATCTCGAAGCAGGTGCAGACCTCGCCAAACCACAAGGCGTCGACAGGCCGGAGGAAATTGCCCGCTGCATGGAGGAAATCCCCTGCGAATTCGCCGCGACCCTGTCGCAGGCAGCCAAGCAACGCTTTACCGACATTGCCGAGTTGAAGGCGCAGGGCGTTGCCACCATCAGCATGCCATCCATCGCGCTGTTTGCCGCCGCCCACGCGGTTGATGCGACCTTGCGATCGCTTGCCACGGCAGGCTCGCTGTCTTCAGTCGAAACGGGGCTGATGCGGCTCGATGACTACAATGAACTCGTCAATCTCAATGGCATGATGGCCAGTGAAATCGAGTTTCGGGAGGAGGCAACACGCCTCGTCCAGCGCCAAAATGCGCGCTCCACCACACAATCTTCAGAAACCATCGACATGGGAGGAAACGTTCGATGATATCACGCAGACTATTACTGGCAGCCTTTGCCACTACGCTTGCCCTGCCCGCACTACCCGTCGCGGCGCAAAACATCCGAACCCTAGACGTAACTGTGCCGGGCGGACCGGGCAGCGGACTGGACCAGGTGGCACGCGCCATCGAAGATACGGTGCGCCATGAAAAGCTGGCACCGTCTGTAAAGGTCACCAACATTCCCGGCGGCGGCGGCTTTGTCGCCATCTCGCAATTCGTAACCAGCAAGGAAGGCAATGGCAACGCCGTTGTCGTGCAGGGTGCCGGAACGGTATTCTTCCCGCTGACCAACAAGACCCCGGTGACATTGGCGGATGTGCGTCCGCTGGCGCGCCTGGCGGGTGAATACGAGGTCATCGCAACCCGCGCCGACTCCGAACTCACCTCCTTCAAGGACCTGATGGACAAGTTCAAGGCCAATCCGGGCAGCGTTGCCTGGGGCGGTGGATCGCCGGGATCGACCGAAAACATCTTCTTCGCACGCTTGGCGAAGCAGGCCGGTCTTCAGCCGAAACAGGTGAACTTCATTCCGCATCCGAACACCGGTGAGGTCGTCGTCTCGGCGCTGAACGGACAGGCGACCGTTGTCGGTGGCGGCTTGCAGGACTTCCTCACACAGGTGCAGGCCGGAAAGATGAAAATTCTAGCCGTTGCCGCACCGGAGCGCCTGCCGGGCGTCGATGCGCCGACCTTGCGGGAACTCGGCGTTGACGTCGTGTTCGCCAACTGGCGCGGTATCTCCGTACACAAGAGCCTCGATGATGCCCAGGCCAAGACGATTGCCGCTTTCGTGGAGAAAATGAAGGAGACGCCACGCTGGAAGCAGATCCTGAAAGATCGCGGCTGGCTGGATATGTATATGAACGAGGCCGACTATCAGGCCTTCATCAAGAAAGAGACTGACAGCGCCAAGGAAATCCTCGGCGAATTAGGTCTTGCTGCGAACTGATGCCTCCCAGGGCAAAAATCCTCAATGTCGCGCTGGTGCTGGCAGCTGGGGTAGCAGGCGGAATTCTGTTCCGCCTGCTCCATCTTCCCCTGCCCTGGACGCTGGGGGCGATGTTCGGTGCGGCCCTTCTCTCCTTTTACGACCGAAGCCGGGTTCTGCCCACCATCTTTCGCGATGGCGCGCGTCCGGTGATAGGCGTTATGGCCGGAAGCGCGTTTACGCCGCTGGTCGTCCAGACTATCACCGGCTGGTGGATGCTGGTGCCGATACTGATCCTGTTCTTTCTGCTGGTGACGACCTGCGGCTTCTACTTCTTTCGCTTGCTCGGCTACGACCGCTCGACGGCCATTTTCGCCTCGATGCCCGGTGGGCTGGGAGAGATGACGTTGCTGGGTGCGCAGTTCGGCGCCGATATTCGCAAGCTGGTGCTTGTGCATTCCGTGCGCATCATCATCGTCGTCTCTGCCGTGCCGTTTCTTTTGACGCTGATGACCGATGTCAATCTGGTAAAAGGTGCTGCACCTCTCGGTGATCACGCCATTGCCAGCGCAGTCGACTGGCTGATTTTACTCCTGTGCGCGTGCCTCGGATATCTGGTCGGGCGACCGCTGCGGTCATTCGGCGGCATCATGATCATGCCACTTCTGTTCAGTGCCATCGCCCATGGTACCGGCCTCACTGCCATTGCACCGCCCGCGTGGCTGGTGGCGGGCATGCAGGTGGTCATCGGCTGCATCACAGGCGCTCGATTTGCCGGCATCAAGTTTCACGAGGCACGACTTGCGCTGATGCAGGGCGTTTTCTGGACATCGATCCTCATCGCTCTGGCACTTGGAGCGGCAGAGATCACCAGCGTCCTCGTTGACCAACCCTTTGCCGCGCTGTTCCTGGCCTTTGCGCCCGGCGGCTTTGCCGAGATGAGCATCATCGCCTTTGCAGCCAACATCGAGGTCGCCTTCGTCGTGACTTGTCACGTCTTCCGCACTATCTACGTCGTTCTCGCTGGGCCCTCCATTCACCGTCTTCTCGCAGGGAAAGATGATCGGTCATGACGCTCTAAGTCATTGAATCGACGCATACGCCTTCGAAAATCCATTCCGGTCTTCGGGCCGATGCGCTAGTATCGCGCGAGATAAACGAGGTTGGCATTGAGCATGGATCGCATCGACACGCTGGGCGCAGGCATTCAGGACCGCGCTATGGAAGTGGAAGGAACGCTGGCGGAACGGCTTTTCCACCAATTGACCGAGGCCATTCTTCTGGGCGAAATTCCGCTCGGCTCGAAAATCAGCGAGCCCGCACTGGCTCAACGTTTCGGTGTCAGCCGCGGCCCCCTTCGCGAAGCGATGCACCGCCTGCAGGAGCGCCGCCTGATCACCCGCACCGCTAATCAGGGCGCGCGCGTGACCGAAGCGACACCGGAACGACTGTCGTCACTGTTTTCCGTGCGTGAAATGCTGGAAGGCCTCGCTGCTCGCGAAGCCGCCGTCAAGATGACGTCAGCCGATTTCCTCAAGCTGCGCGAGACCATCGAGCATCACGAAGCAGGCCTTGCTGGATTGGAGCCTGGTCAGCACAATGCGCTGGGCACCGTCGACAGAGACTTTCATTTTCAGATTGCCCAATCCAGCCAGAATGACTTGCTGATAAAGCTGCTGTGCGAAGAACTCTACCCGCTTCTGCGCCTCTACCGCAGCCGCAACGACAGTCTCGTTCTGCGCCAACGTGCCGTGGTCGAACACAAGCGCATCTACGACGCCATCACCGACCGCGACGCCGACCTCGCCGAAATCATGATGCGCCGCCACATCGGCAGCGCCAAAATACGGCGGGTCGAGGCAATGCAGCGCGATATGCCGTTTGAGGAAGCAGCGCCATTATCTACAGGTAAACGAAAGGCCAAGCCAAGAACGTCCTGAAGCTTCGATCAAGCGCTTGCCAATGGGGCGATGGCGTTCGACTGTGCCACCTTCAACCAGATCGGGATTGGCAAAATGGAAGCGGCCAACAAATTTTCCAAGGAACCATAACACGCCCTAACCCGTTGTTTTACCAATCGAGCAATACAGCTCATATAAGGAGAACGACAATGGGAAGCACCATGGACAAGGTTAAAGGCAAGGCTAACGAAATCGCTGGCGAAGCTCGCCAGACAGTAGGCGACGCAACCGACAACCACGAGATGGAAGCTAAGGGCGCGGCCCAGGAAGCCAAGGGTCATGCACAGCAGGCCAAGGGCGACGCGAAGGAAAAAGTCAAAGACGTGATTGATCGGGCATAATGGCCTCGATCATAAAAAGGGCTCCGAACTCAGTTCGGGGCCTTTTTTGATTCCGTTGTTTCGCGATTGGGTTAGTGCATCTAACCAGCATAGAGTCAGCCGATCTCGTTGGGCCAAACGTTGCTAGACCGGACAATGTTTAGCAGAGAAGCGACCATACTTCCTGCGAGCGTTGAGTACCAAGTTTCGTCATCATCAATCGCCGCCATGTAGGATGGTTTTCTCGGAAGTTTGCGGCTGAACAATTTGAAAAACTGATCAAGCTAGCAGCGCGGACGAAACATCGCGCAGCTTGGATCGACGGCAAAGCTCGTTCAACAAATCATTGGTACTGCTGATAATTTTCATATGCGCGCGAGACGCCCACAAGCGGCTTAGGCCACCTTGTTATGGCGGATGGGTTCAGGGATCTCAGTGAGAAGCTTGCACTTGGGCGCGTTCGAGCGGTTTAGATTGACTGGAAGTTGTCACCATTTTTGGTTGCGGGGGCAGGAT
>UBRU01000024.1:0-6388 GCA_900468015.1 Hyphomicrobiales bacterium | reverse complement strand
GCGCGCATCGAGCGGCTGGAGGCCAACGGCACTATCATCGGCTATACGGTGATCCTGCGCGCCGACGCGGTCGAGGAAGCGGTGCGGGGGATCATGATGATCGAGATCGAGGGCCATGTGACCGACAGGGTCATCAGGGCGCTGGGCGGCTTTCCCGAGATATCGGAGGTCCATTCCACCAACGGGCGATGGGACCTGATCGTCGAACTCAGCGCCGCAACGCTGAGCGATTTCGATTCCATCCTGCGTCGGATTCGGCTGGTTCCGGGCATCACCGGCAGCGAGACGAGTCTGCTGCTCTCGACCTCGCGCTCAACCAGAGCGAGGCTATAGCGTCACGCCANNGCGCATGCCTTCGCGCCAGACGCCTGCGATGAAGGGCGGCAATCCCGCCGTTGCCCGCACTCTGACGATATCCGCCCGCCGCCCCACTTCGATGCGGCCCCGGTCGGAAAGCTTAGCAGCATCCGCAGGGTTGGCGGAGATCAGCCTGATCGCGTGGGGCAGATCGATGATTTGCTTCTCCCACAACAGAAACGCTGCCTGAACGAGGCTGAACGGCACGTAGTCGGATGACAGGATATCCAGCGCACCCTTTTCCAGCAGTTCGAGCGCCGAAACATTGCCGGAATGAGAACCCCCACGCACCACATTCGGCGCACCCATCAGCACCTGCAATCCGGCATCGCGCGAGAGCTGGGCTGCCGATACGGTCGTTGGGAACTCAGCCAGCGAAATTCCAAGTTCCAGGCCTTCCGCAACATGCTCTGCCGTGGCATCGTCATGGGATGCGATGGATATGTTGGCGTCGTGGCAGCGCTGCGCGATCTCCCGGCGATGCTTTGCCGAATAGGCATCCGATTGCGCAATGCGCCTTTCGCTGAAAGCTGCAAAATCCGCGTCGGACAGCTTCTTCTTGCCCTGATAATAGATGCGATATGCCTCAAGGCTGACGAACTGACGTTGGCCGGGCGCGTGGTCCATCAGCGATGCCAAGCGTACACGATCATTGCCCTTCATCTGGTCGAAATGCTCCACGGCATCGGGCATGGAAACTTCACAACGCAGGTGGATGAAATGTTCGGCCCGCAGCCTGTCTGCCGCCGTTGCCGCAGAAATGGTCTGCGCCATGGCCGACATGTCATCGGAGCCGAGTTCGGTATCGCCATCCATGCCGACGCGAAGAGCATCGAAAACGGTGGTGATGCCTGCGGTGGCAATCTGTCCGTCATGCGCCTGAAGAGCGGCATCGAGGTTCCAGCGCACTTTCGGACGCGGCTGCACATGCGTTTCCAGATGGTCCGTGTGCAACTCAACACAGCCGGGAATGACATAATCGCCGTCGAGATCGGTGCCGGACGCCGAGTGTCCCTGTGAGATATCGGCAATCTTGCCGTCACGGACAAGCAAAGTGCCGTGGATGATCTCATCAGCTGTTAGGATGGCGCAATTGGTGAAAACGAGTTCTTTTTGCATGGCGATTTCATTCGGGCTGGTGCGCTGGCGCGCGTGAAAACGTGGGAGAAATTTAAACGTCGCGCGTCAGATCACGATCCGGCGCAATTGCTGGGAAATAAGGTCCATCACTGTAACCGTGAGAACGATGATAATGATGATGGCCGACGCCTGCGGGTAATAGAAGCCGCGGATCGTTTCGAACAGAACTTGACCGATACCGCCAGCGCCGATTAACCCGAGCACCGTGGCCGAGCGAACGTTCGATTCCAGCCGGTAGAGCGAGAACGAAATCCACAGCGGCAGGACCTGCGGTATGACGCCGAACACGACCTGCTGTATGCGCGATGCGCCGGTGGTTTTGATGGCCTCGACAGGGCGCGGATCGATGGCTTCGACGGCTTCGGAAAACAGCTTGGCCAGAATGCCCGTGGTGTGAATGAACAGCGCCATCACGCCCGCAAAAGGGCCCAGCCCGACGGCAACGACGAACAGCACCGCGAAGACGACCTCATGGATGGCGCGGAACATGTCCATCAGTCGGCGCACCGGCTGGTTGACCCACCATGGCGCCATATTGTGTGCCGACAAAATGCCGAACGGGATGGACAGAAGAACAGCGAGAAACGTGCCCCATACCGCGATCTGAACCGTGACGACCATCTCTTCGAGATAATATTGCCAGGTGGTGAAATCTGGTTTCAGGAAGTCCTTGGCGTAGGTCGCCATATTACCGCTATCGCTGAACAGATAGGTCCAGCGCCCCATCTCCGCCGGACCCCAGCTGACAGCAAGTGCTGCCAACAATGCGAGCAGAAGCATGCCGTTGCGCAAACCGCCGGGCTGTTTGAAAGCGGCGGACGGGATCGCCTTATCGTGCAGAGATGTGTCGCTCATGGTCATCGTTCCGTACTGAAGCAGGTGGGCCGACGGGCCCACCCCCAGAGAGATTGCAGGTGAGGATCAGGTCTTGGAAGCCGTTGCGAGTTCGGCTTCGAACTTGCTCTTCTGCTCGGTCAGGTCTTTGATCTTGGCGGTCTTTTCTTCAGCGGACAGCTTGGTATCTGCCTGCGCCTGCGCGATGGACTTCGACAGTTCCATGACCCGGATCGGCAGAAGCTGCTTGTCGGTGGATACACGGAACGGTGCCCATTTCAGACCGGCAAGGATTTTCTTTTCCGCTGCGATATCACCGGTGGACTTGTCTGTGCCGTAGGTCAGGAAGAATTCACGCAGTTTCTCCTTCGTCGCATCAGGCAAATCCTTGCGCCAGACGATAGGGTCGGACGGAATGAGCGGCGAACGCCAGACTTCACGGATGTTGGCGAAGGCATCGGGCTTGTTCTGCTTGATCAGCGCCATGTTCTCGGTGTTGTTGGCGGCAGCATCGAGCTGCTTGTTCGCCACGCCCATGGCATTGGTCTCATGGTTGGCGTTGGTAACGTTCTTGAAGCAGGTCTTCGGATCGATACCACGGGCGCCGAACACGAATGTCATCGGCACAAGATAGCCGGATGTGGAATTCGGATCACCGAGGCCGAAGTTGATCGACTTGTCGCATTTCAGAACGTCATCGACCGTCTGGATCGGCGAGTCCTTGGGAACGATGATGACGGACCAGTAGCCCGGCTCGCCAGCAACGGGTACGCTCTGCACGAAGACTTCGCCATCGGCGCGATCGACGGCTTCCATGGCGGATTTATTGCCGTACCAGGCAAGCTGCACCTTGTTGAAGCGCATGCCTTCGATGATGCCGGCATAATCGGATGCGAAGAACGCCTTCACATCCAGACCCGTCTTTTTGGTCATGTCGGCCAGAAGCGGTTCCCAGTTGGTTTTCAGGTTTTGCTGGGACTCTGTGGAAATGATGCCGAAGTTCAGTGTGTCCTGTGCCAGTGCGGCAGTCGTCATCGTCAAGGCGACAGACATCGCCGCCATGCTTTTCAGTATCGCGTTCATGGAAGTCTCCGATATCAAAGGGGAAGTCAGGCGGTCGTGAGGACCGGCTGACGGTTGGGCAGTCCCGTGGTCACCACGGGACCAGATTGCTCCGCCGGGGCATCCGGCAGGACCAGTTCTTCCGATGCAGAGCCATAGAGCTCGGCGAGGAATGCGTTGGAGAGCGATGTCGAAGGGCCATCGAAGACGATGGCACCGTTGCGCATCGCAATGGTGCGCTTGCAGTAGCGACGGGCGTATTCGACCTGATGCAGCGAGACGAGAACGGTGATCCTGTCCTGCGCATTGATATCGGCCAGCACATCCATCACCCGGCGCGCAGACGATGGGTCGAGCGCAGAAATGGGCTCGTCCGCGATCAGTATTTCAGCGCCCTGAACCAGCGTGCGGGCAATGGCAGCGCGCTGCTGCTGGCCACCCGATAGCGTGGAGGAGCGCTGCACCGCGACCTGCGGAATGCCGACACGCGCAAGGGCAGCCCGCGCTGCAGCCTTTTCGCCTGCATTGAACAGACCAAGCGTTCCACGCCAGCGGGGCACACGACCGAGAAGCCCGATCAGGACATTGGTCAAAACAGACAGACGACCGACGAGGTTGAACTGCTGGAACAGCACGGAGACCGCCCCGCGCTTTACGTAACCGGTGAGGCGACCGCCTTTTTGCGAGACGGTATCAAGAATTTCGACCCGTCCGTTCTGCCCGTCGCCGGTCTCAAGGCCCGCAATGTGGCGGATCAGCGTGCTCTTGCCGGAGCCTGATGCGCCGATCAGCGCCACCATCTCGCCGCGCTCGAGCGTCATGCTCACATTGTCGAGTGCGCGTGTATTGCCGTATTTTTTCGACAGATTTGACACGGTGATCGCAGTCATTGCTTGCTCCTTGTGCCGGTCATTTCGAAGGACATTGGACGGCTTTCGATGATCGTACGGTGACAGTTGCATGAAGTTTTTATGTCAGCCGCCGTAGCGACCGAGAAAATCTGCGGCAGAGAGTGCGCGGAAGTCGTGAAGTGCTTCAAACAGCGCGTCATGCGACCAATCCCACCAGGCAAGCCTATCCATGCGCTCACCGATGGAGCCTTCAAAACGTTGCCGAATGAGGCGCGCAGGCACACCACCGACAACCGTGTAGGGCGCGACATCACGAGAGACCATGGCACCGGCACCGATGACAGCGCCGTTGCCAACCTGCACACCCGGCAGCAGCGTTGCACCGTGGCCGATCCAGACATCGTGACCAATTACGACACGTCGGGCGCGACGGGCTGCGAAAAATTCGGCCTCATCATCAACACCTTCCCAATAGTCACCGGCGCGGTAGGTGAAGTGGTGCATGCTGGCGCGGTCCATGGGATGATTGGTGGCGTTGATGCGCACACTGGCTGCGATGTTCGCAAACTTGCCGATGGTCGTGCACCACACCTGCCCGCCGCGCTCGATGTAGGAATAATCGCCCATCTCTGTCTCGGAGATATGGCAGCCCGCAGCGATTTCCGTGTAGCGGCCCAGCACGCAGTCCGTGACCTGCGCAGTCGGATCTATGAGTGGCGCCAAAGACAGTTTGGTCATGCTGCCGCCCTTCGTGCTGAAAAGTCCGAGACATCGAGAATACGTGTTGCCACCGCATCCCGCACCGGCAGATCGTGGAAAATGCCCAGAATTGCCGTGCCGCTTGCGAGTTTTTCCTGGATCATGGAAACGACCACATCGCGGTTCTCGGCATCGAGAGATGCTGTCGGCTCGTCCAGCAGAAGGATTGGGTGATCCGTAATGAAGCCGCGTGCGATGTTGACGCGCTGCTTCTCGCCTCCAGAAAAAGTAGCCGGTGGCAGGCCGAACAGGGTCTGCGGCAAATTGAGACGGGAAAGCAGCGCGCTCGCCCGGTCAATCGCCTCATCCCGCGCGACACCCCTTGCCGTCAGCGGTTCAGCGACGATTTCCAGAGCGGATACACGCGGCACGGCCCGCAAAAACTGGCTGACGTAACCAATGCTGGTGCGGCGCAGTTCCAGAACCAGCCGGGGATCTCCGCTGCCCAGATCCTGCATCGTGCCGGTGGACGTTTCGCGAACCAGAATATGGCCCTGGTCGATGGCATAATTGCCGTAGACCATCCGCAGGATAGACGATTTACCGACCCCCGAAGGGCCGCCCAGCACGACACATTCGCCGCGCTGAAGCTCGAAATTCACATTGCGCACGACAGGCAGCACGATGCCATCGCGCAGGTGCATGGTGAAGGATTTGGCGACGTTGCCAACAGACAGAACGACGTCTTGCACCTGTGTTGCGGTTGCGTGATGAGATGTCACGTCAGCTCTCCGGGATCGATGCGACAAGAAGCTGGGTGTAGGCATGTTGCGGATCGTCCAGAACCCGGTCCGTCAGCCCCTGCTCCACGATCCGACCGCTCTTCATAACGATCATGCGTTGCGACAGCAGCCGGGCGACCGCAAGATCGTGGGTGACGATAACGACCGAAAGTCCGAGGTCGTTGACGAGACCGCGCAGAAGATCCAGCACGCGGGCCTGAACGGAAACATCCAGACCGCCCGTCGGTTCGTCCATGAAAATCAGCCGGGGATGGGTAACCAGATTGCGGGCAATCTGAAGGCGCTGACGCATGCCGCCGGAAAACGCCACCGGCTGGTCGTCGATGCGGTCTGCGGCGATTTCGACGCGGGACAGCCACTCGGTGGCGGTGCGGCGAATGTCACCATAGTGGCGCTCACCCACCGCCATCAGTCGTTCACCGACATTGGCACCGGCAGATACCCGCATCCGCAAGCCATCGGCTGGGTTCTGATGAACGAAGCCCCAATCGGTTCGTGCCAAAAACCGACGTTCGGCCTCGGACAGGTCTTGCAGATCGGGAAAACGCCCGTCACGCATGCGGTACCGGATGCTGCCGGAGGAGCGTTCCAATCTGGCCGAAATGCAGTTCAGCAATGTGGTTTTGCCGGAGCCGGATTCGC
>UBRU01000034.1:0-1922 GCA_900468015.1 Hyphomicrobiales bacterium | reverse complement strand
AGGGAGATCGGCTGGGCGCTTGCTCCCCGTTCTGTCCGCAGCCTTTGAGATGGCCGAGAGGCCTCCACAAGTCGATCTCCCCACCTGTGGGGGAGATGGCCGGCAGGCCAGAGGGGGGTGTGCCGCGCCGACTGCCGACTGCATCTTCTCTCAAAATTTCATTTTTAATCCAGGAAAATCAAAATCATGGCAGCATTTCATGAGGTGCGGTTTCCGTTGCGGTTGGCGTTGGGGACCAGTGGGGGGCCGGTGCGGCGGACGGATATTGTCAATTTGTCCAATGGGCGGGAGAACCGGAACCAGCGGTGGCGGAATTCTCGGCGGGCGTATGATGCGGGGTCGGGGGTGCGCTCGGTGAATGACCTTTATGCCGTCCTGGAGTTTTTCGAAGCGCGGGGCGGGCAGCTTTATGGGTTTCGGTTTCGTGATCCGGTTGACTTCCGGTCCTGCCCGCCGCTGACGACACCCACCGCCATGGACCAGCGGCTCGGCACCGGCGATGGGGTGACGGCTGCATTTCCGTTGCTGAAGACCTATGCCGATGCGGGCGGAGGGTGGACGCGGGGTATTGCGAAGCCCGTGGAGGGGTCGGTTCTGGTTTCGGTGAATGGCGTGGCGACCACGAATTTTAGCACCGATTACGCGACCGGGATCGTGACGTTTGCGGCGGGGCATGTGCCCGCTGCGGGGGCGGCTGTGCGGGCGGGGTTCGAGTTCGACGTGCCTGTGCGGTTCGATATCGACCGCATCGACGTGAGTCTCAGCGCCTTCGAGGCCGGGCGTATTCCGTCCATTCCACTGGTGGAGATCTTGCCATGAAGACCGTGCCTTCGGCTCTCGCTGCGCATCTGGCGGGCGAGGTGACGACGACGTGCCATTGCTGGAAGGTGAGCCTGCGCGATGGCGTTATCATGGGCTTTACCGAGCATGACGAGCCGCTGACCTTCGGCGGCGTGACCTATCTGGCCGCGAGCGGTTTTCAGGCCAGCGAAAACGACAGCGAGACGGGACTGGCGGCCAGCAGCGGCGAAGTCGCAGGCGGCTTTTCCAGCGAGGCGGTGAGCGAGGATGACCTTGCGGCTGGGCGTTATGACGGCGCGAAGGTGGAGCTTTACCTCGTGAACTGGCAGGCACCGGAGCAGCACATTCTGCTGAAGGTGCGCGAGATTGGCGACGTGACCGGGGCGGGCGGAGCCTTTACGGCGGAGCTGCGCAGCTTCGCGCACAGGCTGAGCCAGCCGCAGGGGCGGGTCTATGGCAGGCGATGCGATGCGGCGCTGGGCGATGGCAGGTGCGGTGCCAATGTGGCGGCGTTTCAGGCCGGTGGCGCGGTGGTTTCAACCGATGCGGCGGGGCGGCTGACGGTGTCTGGACTGTCTGCCTTTGCGGATGGGTTTTTCAAGCAAGGCAAGATGCGTTTTACCAGCGGAGCGAACAAAGGCCGCAGTTTCGACCTCGATGACCACGCGCTGCGCGATGGCGTGGCGACGTTTCGGTTGTGGCTGCCGCTGGAGGTTTTGCCGCAGCAGGGAGACACGTTCACGGTGACGGCAGGGTGCGACAAGAGCTTTGCGACCTGCAAGGCGAAGTTTGCCAATCATCTGAATTTTCGAGGCTTTCCGCATATGCCGGGGGCGGATTTTGCCTATTCCTATGTGACGAGCCGGACGCAACATGATGGCGGGGCGCTGTACCTATGAGCGATATGGGAGAACGTGTGCTGGCCGTGGCCGAAAGCTGGATCGGCACGCCCTATCGGCATCAGGCTTCCACCATCGGTGTGGGCTGCGATTGTCTGGGGCTGGTGCGCGGCATATGGCGAGCGCTGTACGGTGACGAACCGGAATTGCCGCCGCCATCAGCCGGTCCTCGCCGCTGCGTTCGGCCCAGTCGCGGGCATAGGGCGGCGGCAATTCCGGTTC
>UBRU01000026.1:0-3689 GCA_900468015.1 Hyphomicrobiales bacterium | reverse complement strand
ATGCTGGATTGGTGTTGCCTGACCGCGCATCACCGGATGATATCTCGAGAAGCTGGTCTTAATGATACGGCCTCGAAGTGCACCGGCGTGCCTTCAAAGAGGACTGTATCGACACGTCGATGTCATCATGAAGTGGCTTGATTGTAAAAGGTAATCAGGTCGTCGCTTCCTTTGGAAGCGACTATGGATGAGCATAGACAATGAGAACGAAGAAGTGAATTAAGGGCATTTGGTGGATGCCTTGGCATGCACAGGCGAAGAAGGACGTGATACGCTGCGATAAGCCGTGGGGAGCTGCGAATAAGCTTTGATCCATGGATTTCCGAATGGGGGAACCCACCTTANNCTGAATACATAGGGTGTAAGAAGCGAACTCAGGGAACTGAAACATCTAAGTACCTGAAGGAAAGGACATCAACCGAGACTCCGTAAGTAGTGGCGAGCGAACGCGGACCAGGCCAGTGGCAATGCTGAATAAAGTCGAACACTTTGGAAAAGGTGGCCGTAGCGGGTGATAGCCCCGTAGACGTAGAACAGGCATTGTCCTTGAGTAGGGCGGGACACGTGAAATCCTGTCTGAACATGGGGAGACCACTCTCCAAGCCTAAGTACTCGTGCATGACCGATAGCGAACAAGTACCGTGAGGGAAAGGTGAAAAGCACCCCGACGAGGGGAGTGAAATAGAACCTGAAACCGGATGCCTACAAGCAGTCGGAGCTCGAAAGAGTGACGGCGTACCTTTTGTATAATGGGTCAACGACTTAGTGTAGCAAGCAAGCTTAAGCCGGTAGGTGTAGGCGTAGCGAAAGCGAGTCTGAATAGGGCGTTTAGTTTGTTGCATTAGACCCGAAACCGAGTGATCTAGCCATGAGCAGGCTGAAGGTTGGGTAACACCAACTGGAGGGCCGAACCCATATCTGTTGCAATAGATTGGGATGACTTGTGGCTAGGGGTGAAAGGCCAATCAAACTCGGAAATAGCTGGTTCTCCGCGAAAACTATTTAGGTAGTGCGTCGATCGAATACCCTCGGGGGTAGAGCACTGGATGGGCTATGGGGACTCACCGTCTTACTGATCCTAACCAAACTCCGAATACCGAGGAGTACTAATCGGCAGACACACGGCGGGTGCTAACGTCCGTCGTGAAGAGGGCAACAACCCTGACCTCCAGCTAAGGTCCCCAAGTCATGGCTAAGTGGGAAAGGATGTGAGGATCCCAAAACAACCAGGATGTTGGCTTAGAAGCAGCCATCATTTAAAGAAAGCGTAACAGCTCACTGGTCTAAATAAGGGTCTTTGCGCCGAAAATGTAACGGGGCTAAAGCCATGCACCGAAGCTGAGGATAAGACAGTCGTAGTGGCTGTTTTGTGGTAGCGGAGCGTTCCGTAAGTCTGTGAAGGCGGACCCGTGAGGGCTGCTGGAGATATCGGAAGTGCGAATGTTGACATGAGTAACGATAAAGGGAGTGAGAGACTCCCTCGCCGAAAGACCAAGGGTTCCTGCTTAAAGTTAATCTGAGCAGGGTTAGCCGGCCCCTAAGACGAGGCGGACACGCGTAGTCGATGGGAACCACGTTAATATTCGTGGGCCTGGTGGTAGTGACGGATCTCGTGTGTTGTACATTCTTATTGGATTGAATGTGCGGCGAAGAGGTTCCAGGAAATAGCTCCACCGTATAGACCGTACCCGAAACCGACACAGGTGGTCAGGTAGAGTATACCAAGGCGCTTGAGAGAACTATGTTGAAGGAACTCGGCAAATTGCACGCGTAACTTCGGAAGAAGCGTGACCCCATGGTACGCAAGTATGATGGGGTGGCACAGACCAGGGGGTAGCGACTGTTTATCAAAAACACAGGGCTCTGCGAAGTAGCAATACGACGTATAGGGTCTGACGCCTGCCCGGTGCTGGAAGGTTAAAGGGAGGGGTGCAAGCTCTGAACTGAAGCCCCAGTAAACGGCGGCCGTAACTATAACGGTCCTAAGGTAGCGAAATTCCTTGTCGGGTAAGTTCCGACCTGCACGAATGGCGTAACGACTTCCCCGCTGTCTCCAACATAGACTCAGTGAAATTGAATTCCCCGTGAAGATGCGGGGTTCCTGCGGTCAGACGGAAAGACCCCGTGCACCTTTACTATAGCTTTACACTGGCATTCGCCAAGGCATGTGTAGGATAGGTGGTAGGCTTTGAAGCGGGGACGCCAGTTCCCGTGGAGCCATCCTTGAAATACCACCCTTATCTTCGTGGATGTCTAACCGCGGTCCGTTATCCGGATCCGGGACAGTGTATGGTGGGTAGTTTGACTGGGGCGGTCGCCTCCGAAAGAGTAACGGAGGCGCGCGATGGTTAGCTCAGACCGGTCGGAAATCGGTCGTCGAGTGCAATGGCATAAGCTAGCCTGACTGCGAGACTGACAAGTCGAGCAGAGACGAAAGTCGGTCATAGTGATCCGGTGGTCCCGTGTGGAAGGGCCATCGCTCAACGGATAAAAGGTACGCCGGGGATAACAGGCTGATGACCCCCAAGAGTCCATATCGACGGGGTTGTTTGGCACCTCGATGTCGACTCATCGCATCCTGGGGCTGGAGCAGGTCCCAAGGGTATGGCTGTTCGCCATTTAAAGCGGTACGTGAGTTGGGTTCAGAACGTCGTGAGACAGTTCGGTCCCTATCTGCCGTGGGTGTAGGAATATTGACAGGATCTGTCCCTAGTACGAGAGGACCGGGATGGACGTATCTCTGGTGGATCTGTTGTCCTGCCAAGGGCATAGCAGAGTAGCTATATACGGAATGGATAACCGCTGAAGGCATCTAAGCGGGAAACCAACCTGAAAACGAGTGTTCCCTATCAGAGCCGTGGAAGACGACCACGTTGATAGGACGGGTGTGGAAGTGCAGCAATGCATGAAGCTTACCGTTACTAATAGCTCGAGCGACTTCTTCGTTCCCATTGATTATGTTCATGTTTATCGAAGATAAACATCAACTGTTCTGTCCTCACGGCCAAAGGCCTGCGGACGGCGCGCGCCACGAGGCGCGACGGACTATCGTCCTGTAGGGTGGCATGCTCGAACATCGAGCAAGGCACCATACGGACAGGTCACAGAAAGACGTGTATTAAGACAAAAAGTGGCGATGCCACCCCAGCTTCTCGAAACAACAGTTTCCATGTGAAATCATGAACATGTTGCTTTGGTCGAACGCATCCTCACAAAGGGTGCCGTATCGACCATTGGTGTGCCCTGTGAGCGTCAAGCGAACAGGATAAGCTACACCAATCACAAGCAATCATATGTTCATGTGTTCCACATGAACATATGTTGCGTTTTGCCGACCTGGTGGTTATTGCGGGGCGGCTGCACCCGTTCCCATTCCGAACACGGCCGTGAAACGCCCCAGCGCCAATGGTACTCCGTCTTAAGACGCGGGAGAGTAGGTCGCTGCCAGGTCTGCAAAACGCAACNNGCAAAGCCGGAAAAAAGAAGAAGACGCGCCCTATAATGGTGCGTCCCTTACAGGAGACAAATCCAATAGGATTTGCTCCGGCACAGTCCGTCATCGCGAAAACGATGACGTAGCCGCGACATTCGGCAGAGCCGAATGCGCTGGACGCGGGGTGGAGCAGCCCGGTAGCTCGTCAGGCTCATAACCTGAAGGCCGCAGGTTCAAATCCTGCCCCCGCAACCAA
>UBRU01000028.1:0-4803 GCA_900468015.1 Hyphomicrobiales bacterium | reverse complement strand
GTCAGGGTGGGCGGGTCATTTTAATGGCCAGTCGTGCTTTGGCGGCAAGCGCCAGGTCACCGGATGATTATCTTGAAACCTATGCCCGCGTACTGTTGCAGGCCGATCAAAAAGTGGTCATCCACTGGCTGGGCGAAATGTTCGATCCCGCACTGGAGGGGTATTGGGGCGCGCGCGACCATATGGCGGCGATGGACACCTGCCTGGAGATGATTGCCGGGAATGCCGACAAGATCGACGGCATCAAGATTTCTCTTTTGTCGAAAGAAAAGGAAATCGCGATGCGTCGCTGCCTTCCGCCAGGTGTGCGCATGTATACGGGTGACGACTTCAACTATGCGGAGCTGATTGCTGGTGACGAACACGGTCATTCCGATGCCCTGCTTGGCATCTTCGACGCAATCGCACCAGCCGCCTCCAAAGCGCTGGACAGCTTGAAACAGGGTCGCAATACCGAATTCTTCGATATTCTTGAGCCGACCGTTGCGCTTTCCCGCCATATCTTCAAAGCACCCACGCGCTTTTACAAGACCGGCGTGGTCTTCCTTGCCTATCTCAACGGCTTACAGGACCATTTTACGATGGTCGGCGGACAGGAAAGCACGCGCTCGACTCTGCATTTCGCAGAGCTGTTCCGGCTTGCAGACAAGGCGAATGTGCTTGCAAACCCGGATGACGCCACCCGGCGCATGAAGGCGTTTCTCAGCGTCAGAGGCGTGCACTGACATGACAGGCGCGCCCATTGTGAGCGTGAAAGACGCCGCTATATTCGAGCGCCGCTTGTCCATGCGCATGCCGTTTCGCTTCGGTGCAGCGACCGTCACGGAAGCCTCGCAAATCTTCGTCCATCTGGTGATCGAGGATACCCAAGGACGAACCGCCGATGGCTATGCCGCCGAACTGATGG
The DNA here is from genome assembly GCA_900468015.1 of Hyphomicrobiales bacterium. GTDB lineage: Bacteria > Pseudomonadota > Alphaproteobacteria > Rhizobiales > Rhizobiaceae > Agrobacterium. The sequence continues at coordinate 3,896 of UBRU01000028.1, read as the reverse complement.
TACCGAAATGGTTCGACAAGAACCCGGCGCTCAGCAATGCTGACAACGAGGATCAGTTGCGCCGCTCGATCCATATGGCGGCTGCACTTGCCAGACAGGCCAAGCCCGCGACGGCGTTTGGTCTGCACGCCACACTGGAGCCGCAACACCATGCGCAGGCAGCCAGCGATGGCTTGAACGGGCTGATCGCCTCCTTCGGTCTGGCGCTGGTGGATCGCGCTATTCTGGATGCACTGTGTCGATTGCACGACCTGACCATCACCCAAGCCGTCAATGCCAATCTTCCCGCAATCGATGCCTCCACCACGCGGGATCTCGATGGCTTCGATATCACAGGCTTTCTGCGTGACCTGAAGCCGCAGCCGACCATTCATCTGCGCCATACGGTCGGTTACATCGATCCCTTGACCCCTGACGAGATAAAGGGGCCGCGCCGGGATGACGGCTTGCCGGAATGCCTGAGTGAGGAAATTCAGGCATACGGCATCCGCCATTTCAAGCTGAAACTCTCCGGCAGGCCGCAGGAAGATGCCCATCGGCTGACGCAGATTGCGGCTGTCATTTCGCCCCTGCCGGATTACCGGGTGACGCTGGATGGCAACGAGCAATTTGCCGACGAGGATGCGGTCGTCGATCTGATGGACCGTATTGAAACCGATCCATCCCTCACACGCCTGCGGCAGAAGCTGCTTTTTGTGGAACAGCCGATCACTCGCACCGTGGCGCTGTCGAAACCCGTCAACAGACTGGCAAAGCGTATCGCGCTCGAAATTGATGAGTCCGATGGCACGCAGGATGCCTTCTTGCGGGCGAAAGAGCAGGGATATCTGGGCGTTTCATCCAAATCCTGCAAAGGGTTCTATCGATCCGTACTGAATAGAATGCGTGTTGAAAAATGGAATAATCATTTCAGCGGCGGTTACTTCATGTCTGCCGAAGATTTGACGACGCAGGCTGGTATTGCCTTGCAACAGGATCTCGCACTCGCCGCCATTCTCGGTCTCGATCACATCGAGCGCAACGGCCACCACTATGTGGACGGCATGCACGGCGCATCAGGGCCTGAGAATGCCGAGTGGATGTCCACCCACGGCGATCTCTATGCCAACCATCAGGGTCGTGCCCGCCTGAGTATCAAGAATGGTCAATTGTCGCTGCTCACCGTTCTCGCCGCCAAAGGATTGGGGGTTGAAGAAAGCGCAGCGCGCGCCACGTTTCAGACACTTCGACAAGGGGAGAAGACATGAGCCTTGACGGTCTCTCGATCAATTTCGCCACCATCAAACAGGGTGGATCGTTTGCAACGCTGGTGGACGCCTGTCTTGCTCACGGCATCACGACGATCTCTCCCTGGCGCGACCAGGTGCATGGTGTCGGCCTGTCCGAAGCAGCGCGCATTGTCGAGCAGAACGGCATACGCCTGAGTGGTCATTGCCGTGGCGGCTTCTTCCCGGCAAGCGATGAACAGGGGCGCCGCAACGCTATCGAAGACAACAAGCGTGCGGTAGATGAAGCAGCCGCCATGAGGGCCGATTGTCTGGTACTAGTTGTGGGTGGCTTGCCGGCTGGCTCGAAAGACATAGCTGGTGCGCGGCAGATGGTGGAGGACGGCATGGCCGAACTGCTGCCCTATGCGCGGCAGATGGGCGTGCCACTGGCGATTGAACCACTCCACCCTTTTTACGCGGCAGATCGTGCCTGCTTCAACACGCTGAAACAATCGCTCGACCTGTGCGACAGGCTTGGTGCAGGCACTGGTGTCGCCATCGACGTCTACCATGTGTGGTGGGACCCGGACCTGGAAGAGCAGGTTGCAAGGGCTGGGCGAAACGGCCAGATTCTGGCGCATCACATTTGCGACTGGCTGGTGCCGACGAAGGACTCACTCAATGATCGCGGCATGATGGGCGACGGCGTTATTGACCTGAAAGGCTTCCGCCGGATGATCGAAAAGGCAGGTTTCTTTGGGCCGCAGGAAGTGGAGATTTTTTCCCATGACTGGAATGGACGGCCCATCGATGAGGTGCTCTCAACGGTCGTGGAGCGCTATAAAATGCTCAATGCTTGACCACACGGTTCAAATGCAAAGGGCGCGTACTCGACGCGCCCTTTGTGTTTTTGGACTGCCAGTCGAACGATTACCGCTCCTTGGTCACCACGTCGAAGCGCGAATACCAAGGGCTGACGATCATGCCCTTGACGTCACTGCGGAATGCGGCTGTGTCGACAACTTCGGAGAAGGGCTGGATCGATAGAACGATCTCATCCATATAGGCCTGAATATCCTCATAGGCCTTTGCCTGCTTGGCGGCATCACGCTCGACCAGCGCATCCTCGATCATCTTGTTGAGCTTTTCATCGAAGAAACTCGTGCGCCAGCCCTGATAATTGGTGAGCTTCGCTTCGTCCGCATTGTTGGGATTATAGGCCATCGCGCGCAGGTTGTTGTCCGGGTGTGGCTGCTGGCCACCGCCGCCGCGACCGACGAGGAGTTCGAACTTGCGTTCGCGCATCGCACCGTAAATCTGGTCACCGGAACCACTGATCAGTTCGGCCTGAATACCGGCCTGCGCCAGCGTGTTCTGGATCGCGGTCGCCGCTTTCATGAACGGGTCTTCGGACAGCACGCGCAATGTTGTCTTGAACCCATCCGGGTAACCGGCTTCCGCCAAAAGCGCCTTAGCCTTGGAAACATCGAGCTTGAAACCCTGATCCGGAAGGGAGCCGAGGACACCGGTGCTGAGCGGGCGCTGGTGCAGCTTGCCGTAATAAGGCATCACAGCCTTGTCCAGACCCTCGTAATCGATCAGGTAACGCAGGGCTTCGCGAACTTTCCTGTTGGCGAAGCGCTCGTCCTTCATCGATACGCCGAGGTAATAGAAACCGGAGCCGGGCGTCGACTCGATAGTGATTTCCTTGTCTGCCTCCAGCGATTTCAGATCGGGCGCCTGCAGGGAATAGGCGACATCGATATCGCCCTTTTCCAGCATCAGCCGCTGCGACTGCGATTCCGGCAGGTGACGCATGAGCACGCGCTTCATGGCAGGCTTTTCGCCCCAGTAATCGTCATTGCGGGTCAGAATGATGAATTCGTTGGACTTCCACTGACCAAGCTTGAAGGGGCCTGATCCCGCCGAATTCAGCGTCAGCCACGCGGCGCCGAGGTCGCCATCCTTCTCATGCTCAAGCGCCGTCTTGCTGTCGATGATCGAGCCCGGACCGTTTTGCCCGAGGATCATCAAAAGCAGGTTCGTGTCATCGGGCTTTGGTAGGTTGATAACGAAGGTATACTCGTCCTTGGCAACGAACAGCTTGTCGGCATCCTCGACCTTGTAACCACGGGTCTTGAGGAAAGATGACTGAGCAAGGTTGCGGGACAGAACACGCTTCAAGCTCCACACCACGTCATTTGCCGTGACCGCATTGCCGGAGGCGAATTTTGCATCTTTGCGCAGTAAGAAGGTGATCGAATTACGGTCTTGCGAGACTTCCCAGCGCTCGGCCAAACGCGGCTGAATGCTGCGGTCCTTATCGGACAGGACGACCAGCGTGTCGTAGACATTGTTCAGCACCTGCACCGTCTCGCGGCCTGTGATGGCTGCGGGGTCGAGCGTCAGAATGTTGCTCATGGTCGTTGCGACGACCAATTGATCCTTAGGCGTTTCGGCAAACGCGTTAAGCGGCACGGCACCGATCAGCAATGCGCCGAGCGCCACTGTTGCAAAAAACTGTTTCATGTTTTCCTCCCATGAGCCGCTCATCCATGACGGCGTTTAATTTGAGACCAGACCGCGCTCCTCTGCGCGGCGCTTGTCAGAAAGAAGTCTATGAACGGGCGCAATGAGTGCCCGCCCGATCTGCGCTGTCGCCTCGGCCTCCAGATGAACGCCATCGAC
>UBRU01000031.1:0-1179 GCA_900468015.1 Hyphomicrobiales bacterium | reverse complement strand
GATTACTCGACGATCGAAGCGACGATGCCGGCGCCGACGGTACGGCCGCCTTCGCGGATCGCGAAGCGCAGCTTTTCTTCCATCGCGATCGGAACGATCAGTTCGACTTCAACAGTGACGTTGTCGCCTGGCATAACCATTTCCGTGCCTTCTGGAAGCGAAACGATACCAGTCACGTCAGTCGTACGGAAGTAGAACTGTGGACGGTAGTTCGTGAAGAACGGCGTATGACGACCGCCTTCTTCCTTCGTCAGGATGTAGGCTTCAGCCATGAACTTCTTGTGCGGCTTGACAGAGCCTGGCTTGCAAAGAATCTGACCACGCTCAACGCCATCGCGCTGTACGCCACGAACGAGAGCACCGATGTTGTCGCCAGCCTGGCCCTGATCGAGCAGCTTGCGGAACATTTCAACGCCGGTAACAGTCGTCTTCGACGTTGCCTTGATGCCGACGATTTCGACTTCTTCACCAACCTTGACGATACCGCGCTCAACGCGACCCGTCACAACCGTACCACGGCCGGAGATCGAGAACACGTCTTCGATTGGCATCAGGAACGGCTGGTCGATTGGACGCTCAGGCGTTGGAATGTAGGCGTCAACCTGAGCCATCAGCTCGCGGATGGCGTCTTCGCCGATCTTCTTGTCGGAATCTTCAAGAGCAGCAAGAGCAGAACCCTTGACGATTGGAATATCGTCGCCTGGGAAGTCGTAGGACGACAGAAGTTCGCGAACTTCCAGTTCTACCAGTTCCAGCAGTTCTGCGTCGTCAACCTGGTCAACCTTGTTGAGGAAGACAACGATGGCAGGAACGCCAACCTGACGAGCGAGCAGGATGTGCTCGCGGGTCTGTGGCATTGGGCCGTCAGCAGCCGAGCAAACCAGGATCGCGCCGTCCATCTGGGCAGCACCGGTGATCATGTTCTTCACATAGTCGGCGTGGCCGGGGCAGTCGACGTGCGCGTAGTGACGAGCAGGTGTTTCATACTCAACGTGGGCCGTCGAAATCGTGATACCACGGGCCTTTTCTTCCGGTGCAGCGTCGATCTGGTCGTACGCCTTGAACTCGCCGAAGTACTTCGTGATCGCAGCAGTCAACGACGTCTTGCCGTGGTCAACGTGACCGATCGTGCCAATGTTGACGTGCGGCTTATTGCGCTCAAACTTGCTCTTTGCCATG
>UBRU01000032.1:0-2801 GCA_900468015.1 Hyphomicrobiales bacterium | reverse complement strand
CGTGAGCGTCCGGCGAAAGCATTTTTCGGGTGTCGCGAGATAGAATCTAAAGGCCGCGCTTCATCTCATCGGCCATGATGCGGTCGATTATTTCAGGATCGCACTGTGTGTCGATGAGGAACTCGCGGATACCGCCGTCCCACGTCCTGATGTCGGCCAGTAGGCTTTGAAGTTCTTTGGTGCCGTTCTCGGTCAGACCCTTGGTGCCATCTTCAGTGCCATCGCTGACGTACACCAGTTCGCCTTCGGAGATGTTGTCCGAGTTGACCGTCAATTCTTCGATCAGTTCGAGGTTCTCGCCGATCATGCCGGCGACTTGGTTAAGTGTGTAAATGAACCTCGAGCGTGCCATCAGGCAGCCTCGCACCGAGCGTTTGCCAGCGTCCAGTTCCAAGGCAGAAGATTTTCAAGTCGGTCTTTGGGATGATCCTGGATCCGGGCCAGGACATCGGTCAGATAGGCTTCCGGATTGTGGCCATGAAGCTTTGCGGTTTCGATGATGCTCAGGATATTTGCGATGCGCTCACCACCCTTGTCGGAGCCCGCAAACAACCAGTTCTTACGGCCAATTCCCAGTGGTCGCATGGCACGCTCAGCTATGTTGTTATCGATTTCAACCCGGCCGTCATCAAGATAGACGCTCAATGCTGCCCATCGTGACAGCGCATACCGCATAGCTTCCGCCAGCTTCTGTTTCTGTGGCAGTGTTGTCTGGACATCCTCGATCCACTCTTTCAGCTCGGCCAGGATGGGTTTGGCATGCTGCTGGCGCAAATCCCGCCTCTCGTCAGGCAACATGCCACAGATACGATCCTCGATATCGTAGAGAGCACCAATGCGCGACAGCGCTTCCTGCGCGATCGGTGATGGCTTGACTTTGATCACGTCATGGAATTTGCGGCGTACATGCGCCATGCAGGCAGCCTCTATGATCTGATTGCCGTACAGCTTGTTGTAGCCAGCATAGCCGTCCGCGTGCATCACGCCACTGAAGTTGGAAAGATGTTCAGCCGGGTGCACCCCCTTGCGGTCAGGGCTGTAATAATAAGCGATCGCTCCGGGCCGGGGATCTTGATAGCCACGGCCATCGAAGACGTAGACCCAGACCCTCCCGGTCTTGGTCTTTCCTCGTCCAGGGTCGAGAACATCGACCGGAGTGTCGTCGGTATGGATCCGATCGACGGCCGCGATATGCGCTCTGATCAGCAAAATCAGGGGGCCGAGCAAAGCCGATGCACGCCCCATCCAGTCGGCCATCACGGAACGGGAGATATCGATCCCAAGCCGATCGTACATCTCCGACAGACGGTAAAGTGGGATGTGATCATCGAATTTGGCGACCATGATATGGGCAAGCAATCCGGGACCGGGTTTGCCGCGCTCGATCGGCAAGGTCGGCATCTTGCCAGACACCGATGTGTCGCAGTCCTTGCAAACGAAGCGCTTTTCGACATGGCGAACAATCTTCACGGATGCCGGCACATGCTCCATGACCTTGACCACCTTATCCGGTGCTTTCAGGAACGATGTCCCGCCGCAGGTCGGGCAATTGCACGGCGCCGGATAGATCCGCTCTTCTGTCGGCAGCCCATCCGGCAAAGGTCTGCGTTTTGGCTTTTCGCAGGCATCTTCCAGCTCCGGCAGAGGTGTCTTTCCAGAGCGAACCTCAGCCTCGGCGCGGGACGCTTCAATCTCCTCGAGCATCAGTTCGAATTGTTCGATCTTGCGGTCTATTTTCTCGGACGAGGCCCCATGCTGTCGATGGCGCAGCAACTCCAACTGCGCGCGCAAAATGTCGATTATGGTATCGCGCTTGGTAACTTCCGCGTCTTGTCGCTCGAGTTTCGCCGCCTGTTCAGCAACCAATGCACGCAGTGCAGATAGCTCGTCCTGACCCTGTGGCGGCGTTGTTTCCATACCCAAAAATGTAACTGATTTGGCCCTTTAGCGCCAGTATTTTACCCCTGACACCGTTGCAAAATAACACTTTCAGCCCGTGCGATGAGGCGCTGACGTCCATGTCGGTCGCCGCCAATCGATCCCCTCGACGAGCATCGACAACTGAGCCTGCGTCAGATTCACAACGCCATCTTTGGCCGCCGGCCATGGAAAGTATCCGCGTTCCAAAACCTTGTAAAACAGGCAAAACCCCTGACCGTCCCACCACAAAAGCTTGATCCGGTCAGCGCGCCTGCCGCGGAACCCGAAGATCGCGCCAGAACCAGGCGCTTGCCTGATCACCCCCTCGACCAGTGTCGACAAACCGTCGATACCGCGACGCATGTCAGTCACTCCGCAGGCCAGATAAACCTGTACATTCCCTGACGGCCCGATCATGCAGCTTCAACACAAGCGATCAATGATGCCAAAGTCTCTCGCTCGATGTTTGCCGGTACCTTCAGGCCGCGACCGTTGCGCAGCGAGATCCGTACAAACGTTTCCGAGGACACAGTGGATGGCACTTGCTGGTAAGGATCGTTGTCAACAAGACGAACCGGCAACAACGACGGCAAGTCATCTAGACCGCAGAGAGTTCTGCGCCAGACACGAATTTGCGATGGATGAACGTCATGCCGACGTGCCACATCGCAGACGCGTGCGCCAGGCTGAGCCGCTTCCGCCAGGATGCTCAACTTCACCTCCAACGGCCAGCGCCGCCTGCGTTCAATGCCTGAAATAATCTCCATGCGAGCCATGCAAACCTCTAAGATCCCGATCTAATCCCAGCATTAATGCTGGTACTAACGCCAGATCATCGCCTGGATGGCTCAGTTCGCGAAATGACTTGGCCGGACGCACAC
>UBRU01000033.1:0-4627 GCA_900468015.1 Hyphomicrobiales bacterium | reverse complement strand
CAGCCAAAATGGTAGAATGTTTCGCCTATATTGCCAATATATATCGTTCATTTCGCCATCGTCAGATGTTTGAATTTCCTTAAATCGAAGGGAGATTTGGATGGAATGCAGGCTGATCGGAGTTCCGCTGCAAATAGGTGCCGGGCAACTGGGATGTGAAATGGGGCCGAGTGCCCTGCGCGTTGCCGGGTTAAAGACCTCGCTTGAGGATTTGGGGCATGTCGTCGTCGATATCGGCAATGTGACGCCAGCCCCCATGCGCGAATTTTCTCACCCCAATCATGCCGTCCATCACCTTTCGGAAACTGTCGCCTGGACGGAAGCGCTGGCGGACGTCGCCTATCGCGAGAGCGAGAATGCGATGCCATTCTTCCTGGGTGGCGATCACGCTATTTCAGCGGGCAGCGTGACCGGTGTGGCAAGGCGCGCCGCAGAACGCAACCGGCCCCTTTTCGTCCTTTGGCTGGATGCGCACACCGATTATCACACGTTGGACACGACGCGCAGCGGCAATCTGCACGGCACGCCGGTCGCCTATTACAGTGGTTGCCACGGCTTCGATGGCTATTTCCCACCAGTGACGAACCCGGTCGATCCCGCCAATATCTGCATGATCGGCATCCGCAGCGTCGATCCTGCAGAAAGCGCCGCCTTGAGCGAAACCGGCGTCACCATTTACGACATGCGAATGATCGATGAACATGGCGTTGGCGTTTTGCTGCGCGCCTTTCTGGAGAGGGTCGTTGCCGCCAACGGGCTTCTGCATGTCAGTCTCGATGTCGATTTCCTCGATCCGGCGATAGCGCCAGCCGTCGGCACCACGGTGCCGGGCGGTGCCACCTTCCGCGAAGCGCATCTCGTGATGGAAATGCTCTGCGATAGCGGTCTCGTCTCAAGCCTCGATCTCGTTGAACTCAACCCGTTTCTAGATGAACGCGGAAAAACCGCACGCCTGATGGTGGACCTCACGGCAAGCCTGATGGGCAAGCGCGTGTTGGACAGACCGACGAGAGCCGGTTGACGGAGGAAGCCACGATGACCGCAATACCCAATCTCAACATCGTCCCCTTCATCAGCGTCGACAATATGATGAAGCTCGTTCTGAACGTCGGCATCGACACGTTTCTGCGGGAGCTTGCCCAAACAATCGAGGACGACTTTCGGCGCTGGGAAAGTTTTGACAAGACGCCGCGCATCGCTTCTCACTCGCTGGACGGTGTGATCGAATTGATGCCCACGAGTGATGGGCAACTCTACGGCTTCAAATATGTGAATGGTCATCCAAAAAACACCAGAGAGGGGCGCCAGACCGTCACGGCATTTGGCGTTCTGTCGGATGTCGGCAATGGCTATCCGATGTTGCTCTCGGAGATGACAATCCTGACCGCGCTTAGAACCGCTGCGACATCGGCACTCGCGGCGAAATACCTCGCGCGCCCAAATGCAAAATCCATGGCCATCATTGGCAATGGCGCGCAAAGCGAATTTCAGGCGCGCGCCTTCAAGGCCATTCTTGGCGTCGATCATGTGCGGCTCTATGATGTAGACAGAAATGCCAGCCTGAAGTGCCAGCGAAACCTCGAAGGCCTCGGCTTCACGATCACTGTTTGCAACACGGCGGAAGATGCGATCGAGGGCGCGGATATCATCACCACCGTGACCGCCGACAAGCAATATGCGACTATTCTGAGTGACAACATGGTCGGTCCCGGCGTTCACATCAACGCCATCGGCGGTGATTGCCCCGGCAAGACGGAACTGCACAAGGATATCCTGCTGCGCTCCGATATCTTCGTGGAATATCCGCCGCAGACCCGCATCGAAGGTGAGATCCAGCAGTTGCCCGCAGATCATCCGGTGACTGAACTCTGGGAAGTCATTGCGGGTCACCTTGAGGGGCGCAAAGACGAGCGGCAGATCACGCTGTTCGACAGCGTCGGTTTTGCAATCGAGGACTTTTCCGCGCTCCGCTATGTCAGGTCCAAATTGGCTTCGACCGGTCTCTATGCGGAACTCGATCTGCTGGCGGACCCTGATGAGCCGCGCGATCTCTACGGCATGCTGCTGCGCTCGACAGCACAGTCCAAGATCGAGATGGCTACGGCGTAGAGAGCCTCTCCTTGCGGGCGGCCCTCCGCTCACGCCAGATCGTGAAGAGACCGGCTGCAATGACGATGGCAGCACCGATCACCATGTGCACGCTCAACACCTCTCCGTAGATCGTGACGCCGACGATGGAGACCAGAACCAACTGGTAATAGGAGAAGGGCTGCACGGACGCCGCATCCGCAAGCTCGAATGCGCGTATCAACAGGTAGTGGCCGCTCATGCCAGTGATGCACAGAGCCAACATCCAGCCCCAGTCGGCAGGCGCCATATTTACCCAGTAAAACGGGCCTATGAGTGTCAAAACCACTGCGCCGGGAACGCCGGTGTAGAAGAAGCTGGTCATGGCAGGGTCGGTCCGACTGGCAAGTCGCGTCATCACACTATAAATCGCCGACATGAGCGCTGCGGCGAATGTGATTATCAGCGTCATGTCAAAGCCGCTCTCATCCGGCTTGAGAATGATCAGGACGCCCACGAAGCCCACGAGAATGGCGGACCAGCGTCGCCATCCCACCTGTTCTCCAAGGATCGGAACGGACAGTGCTGCAACCAGCAGCGGCGCAGAGGCGAAAATGGAATGCGTGTGCGCAAGGCCGACGATGGAAAAGGAGATGATCGACATAACGATCTGAATGGCGAGAAGCGCGCCGCGACCTGCCTGAAGAAAGAAACGACGCGTCGAGGCAGCCTGCCGGATGCCGCCCTGCGATCTCATCGCCAGAATGATGACGAAAATCGCAAAAGCCCAATAGCGCACCATGGCCACGAAGACGGGTGGATAGGCCGAGCCCAGATGCTTGGAAATGCCGTCCTGCGCCGCAAAAATGGTGAAGGCCGCTAACGCGTAGAGATAACCGACAGATTGGGGAGGCATGGGAAGGCTCTGTGTTCGCGCAGATTGCTGCTGGGGATTGTGCATTGTTTCTAAACGATTGCCGCAGGATACAAAACCGCAGAAAACCCAATTCGATCCTTTTGACGAATATAAATGCCGAAGTCTGGCTGGCGTGCTTAAAACGACATGTCATACATGTTTGACAATTATGGAGATATCTGTCTAATAGGATGCATTACAGATTGTTGGCCGCCGGGCTGCTTGGGAGGACATATGATTATTACCGACGTCGATGTGCGGGTGTTCAAGACGACGACGCGTCGCCATTCCGACAGTGCCGGACACGCTCACCCAGGCCCGGCGCATCAGGTCGAGCAGGCCATTTTGACGATCCGCACCGAAGACGGAAAAGAGGGGCATTCCTTTACGGCACCGGAGATCGTGCGTCCCCATGTCATCGAGAAATTCGTCAAGAAGGTTCTGATAGGGCAGGACCACCGCGACCGCGAACGCCTGTGGCAGGATCTGGCCCATTGGCAGCGGGGCTCTGCGGCGCAATTGACCGACCGCACACTTGCAGTCGTTGACTGTGCGCTGTGGGATCTGGCCGGACGGACGCTCAACCAACCTGTATACAAGTTGATTGGTGGTTACCGTGACAAGGTGTTGGCCTATGGCTCCATCATGTGCGGTGACGAGCTGGAAAACGGCCTCGCGACCCCTGACGACTACGGACGTTTTGCGCAAACGCTGGTAAAGCGCGGTTACAAGGGTATCAAGCTCCATACGTGGATGCCGCCTGTCAGTTGGGCGCCTGACGTCAAGATGGACCTTAAGGCCTGCGCGGCGGTGCGCGAAGCTGTCGGTCCCGATATTCATCTGATGATCGATGCATTCCACTGGTATTCCCGCACGGACGCGCTTGCGCTCGGTCGCGGCCTCGAAAAGCTCGATTTTGACTGGATCGAAGAGCCGATGGACGAGCAATCCATGTCCTCCTACAAATGGCTGGCGGATAATCTCGATATTCCGGTCGTCGGTCCCGAAAGCGCGGCGGGCAAGCACTGGCATCGCGCAGAGTGGCTGAAGGCTGGCGCCTGCGATATTCTCAGGACCGGGGTCAACGATGTCGGCGGCATAACCCCCGCGCTGAAGACGATGCATCTGGCCGAAGCGTTCGGTGTGGAGTGTGAAGTCCATGGCAACACGGCCATGAACCTGCATGTCGTCGCTGCCACCAAGAATTGCCGCTGGTACGAACGCGGCCTGTTGCATCCATTCCTGGAATATGACGACGGATTCGATTACCTGAAGTCGCTTTCCGACCCGATGGACGCGGATGGTTTTGTGCATGTTCCCGATCGTCCGGGTCTGGGTGAGGACATCGACTTCACCTTCATCGACAACAACCGCGTAAGATGAGGCGGTCATGAAGACGATCCTCGCTTTCGGCGACAGCCTGACCTGGGGTGCCGATCCCGCCACCGGGTTGCGCCATCCCGCGCAGTTTCGCTGGCCGGATGTGCTGAAGGCCGGTCTGGGCGGCAAGGTCGAGGTCATCGCCGAGGGTCTCGGCGGTCGCACCACCTGCTATGACGATCATGCTGGTCCCGCCTGCCGCAACGGTGCGAAGGCGCTGGAGGTGGCGCTGGCCAGCCACATGCCGCTCGATCTCGTCATCAT